>CBDCYE010000002.1:0-18172 GCA_965224025.1 Candidatus Multivorans sp. | reverse complement strand
CCCTGGACGGCCAGGAGGGGGCGCGGCTGGGGGGCGGCGACCGGGTGGTCGTGACCGCCTCGGAGTCGAGGGCGCTGCTGGCGCGGGTCGACGGCCAGACCCACTATGACGCCCTGCGCAGCAAGCTGGGTTGGGGCGAGTAGGCACTGCTACGATTGCCCCTATGTCGGAACGAGACAGGGACCGGGAAGAGACCGTCTTCACGCCGATCGAAGAGGCGGTGGCCGTCTTCCGCGACGGCGGCCAGGTGATCATCGTCGACGACGAGGACCGGGAGAACGAGGGCGATCTCGCGATCGCCGCCGAGAAGGTGACGCCCGACGCGATCAACTTCATGGCCACCCACGGCCGTGGCCTGATCTGTCTCGCGATGACCGAGGACCGCTGCGACGAACTCGACCTGCCGCTGATGGTGCGCGACAACACGTCGCCCTTCGAGACCGCGTTCACCGTCTCGATCGAAGCCCGGGGCAAGGTGACGACGGGGATCTCGGCGGCCGACCGCGCGGCGACGATCGAGACCGCGATCGATCCGGCCACCGGCCCGCAGGATCTGCTGCGGCCGGGTCACGTCTTCCCGCTGCGGGCCAAGCGCGGCGGCGTCCTCAAGCGGGCCGGTCAGACCGAGGCGTCGGTTGACCTGGCGACGCTGGCGGAGCTAAGGCCGGCCGGCGTGATCTGCGAGATCATGAACGAAGACGGCACCATGGCGCGCGTGCCCGACCTGGTCGAGTACAGCAAGCGCCACAAGCTGCCGATGATCACGGTCTCGGATCTCATCCGCTACCGTCTGAGCAACGAGAGCCTGGTCGAGCGCATTGCCTCGCCGACGCTGCCGACTCCGTATGGCGACATGAAGGCGTACGCGTACCGGGCTGAACTCACGGGCGAGGAGCACGTCGCCCTGGTGATGGGTGAGCCGACGCCGGAGCAGGACATCCTGGTGCGGGTCCACAGCCAATGCCTGACTGGAGACGTCTTCCATTCCCAGCGTTGCGACTGCGGCATCCAGCTCTACCAGGCGCTCGCGAACATCGCCGAAGAGGGGATGGGCGTCCTGCTCTACCTGCTCCAGGAGGGTCGCGGGATCGGTCTGTTCAACAAGCTGCGCGCCTACGAGCTGCAGGACCAGGGGCACGACACGGTGGAGGCCAATCACAAGCTGGGCTTCCGCGCCGACCAGCGCGAGTACGGCATCGGCGCCCAGATCCTGCGTGATCTCGGTGTCCGGCGCATGCGGCTGATGACGAACAACCCGAGCAAGTACATCGCCCTCTCCGGCTACGGCCTGGAGATCGTGGATCGAGTGGCGATCGAGGTGGAGCCGAACGAGTCGAATCGCGAGTACCTCCGGGCCAAGCGCGAGAAGATGGGCCACCTGCTGCAGTTGGTGTGAGCGCCGGCAGCCCCAGGCCGCGGGCGCTGGTCACGGGCGTGACCGGCCAGGACGGTTCCTACCTTGCCGAGCAGTTGCTCGACGACGATTGGGACGTCTGGGGTCTCGTGCGTCCGGTGGCCCAGTCGGGTAACACGCGCTGGATCGACCACCTGCTCGAGAGGGACGGCGATTCGGGGCCCCGACTCCGCCTGATCGCCGGCGACCTCACCGATGCGTCGTCGCTCGACCGCGCGGTGGCGACGGTGGCGCCCGACGAGATCTACAACCTCGGCGCGCAGTCCCACGTCCAGGTCTCCTTCGAACTGCCGGCGGCGACCGGCCAGGTCACCGGCCTGGGGGTGCTGCGGCTGCTGGAGGCGGTGCGCCGGCACTGCCCGCGGGCGCGCTTCTACCAGGCCTCCTCGTCCGAGCTCTACGGGCGCACGGCGGAGTCGCCCCAGAACGAGACGACCCGGTTCTATCCGCGCAGTCCGTACGCCGCGGCGAAGGCCTACGGCTTCCACATCACCCGCAACTACCGCGAGGCCCACGGCCTGTTCGCGGTGAACGGGATCCTGTTCAACCACGAGTCGCCTCGCCGGGGCGAGACCTTCGTCACCCGCAAGATCTCCCTGGCCACAGCCCGCATCCGGGCGGGCCTGCAGGACCGTCTGCACCTCGGCAATCTGTCCGCGCGGCGCGACTGGGGCTTTGCCGGCGACTACGTGGAGGCGATGCGGTTGATGCTGCGCGCGGAGCAGCCCGACGACTACGTGATCGCCACCGGCGATACCCACAGCGTGCGCGAGTTCTGCGAGATCGCCTTCGCCCATGCCGGGCTGCCGCTGACCTGGCGCGGTGCGGGCGCCTGTGAGCAGGGTGTGGCCAAGGGCGGCCGGGTGCTGGTCGCGGTCGACCCCCGGTACTTCCGCAAGGCCGAAGTCGACTCGCTGTGCGGCGATGCGAGCCTGGCCCGGGAGCGCCTGGGATGGCGTCCCCGAGTCACCTTCCGTCAGCTCGTCGAGACGATGGTCGATGCCGATCTCAAAGCGGTCGGTGGCGGTCAGCCGAGCGGTCCTGCACTCAGCTCACCGCCGTCCAGAACGTAGGTGGTCGCGGTCGCGAACCTTCCTGCCTGAGTCGCCAGGGTCAGCACCAGGGCCGCGATATCCTCCGGCTCTCCGATGCGGCCCATCGGGTTGATGGCGATGTTGTTCTTCTCGACCATCTCGATCAGGCCCGCAGCCAGTTCAGTCCGGCACAGACCGGGAGCGATGGCAACCGTGCGGATGCTGTCCTTCGCCCACTCCTTGCCGATCATCTGCGTGAAATTGATCAACGCCGCCTTGGACGGCGGGTAGATGCCCAGTCCCGGCGACGCCCGGATGCCCTCGTTCGACGCGATGTTGATGATCATGCCGCCGCCGCGCTCTTGCATCGTGGTCCGGCACAACTGCGACAGTCTGATCGGTCCCCACAGGTTGATTGCCATGACCCGCTGGAAGTCGGCCTCCTCCAGCTTGGAGATCGGGCCGCCGCCGCCGCTGGCTGCGTTGTTGACCAGGATGTCGATGCCACCGAGTTCGGCGACCACCTGCTCGTAGAGGTCGTCGACTGCTTCGGTCCTGCCGACGTCGGCCGGAATCGCCAGGACGTGGCGGCCAAGCTTCCGCAGCTCGCCGCCGGTAGCCTCGAGTGCCTCGAGACCTCGAGCGGCAATCGCAATATCGGCGCCGTTCTCGGCAAACGCCAGGGCGATGGCACGACCGATGCCCTTGGAGCCCCCGGTGATCAGCGCCACCTTGCCGTCCATGGAATGATCGACGATCGGCACGATGGCCTCCGTTCCGGATCTTGAGAATGCAGCACCTCTGGCGGGCACTGCCTGCGGCGGATGGGACGATACACCCTACGGCATATACGGCGTCGGACCGGGTCCGAGTTGGGTTTCGAGAACCGCCTGGGCGGCGTCGACGAACTCGCAGACCATCGGTCGGGTTTCGCGAGGATCGATGATCTCTTCGATGTTGAACGCCTCGGCGGTGCGAAACGGCGACGCCAGGGCCTCGAGGCGGTCCTCGATCTCCTTCTGCTTGGCCGCGGGGTCATCGGACTCCCGGATGATGCGCCGATAGGCGGCGGTCACGCCGCCGGAGATGTGCATGGACCCCCAGTGGCCGGACGGCCACGCCACTCGCTTGAACATTCCGCTCGGGCGATCGTGGCACTGGCCGGCGACGCCGTAGAGCTGCCGGATGATGATGGTGAGCCACGGCATGCGGGTTCTAAGCGTCGCGCACAGCATCTTCGCGCCGGCGCGGACGATCCCCTGGCGCTGTTGCTCGGGGCCGACCATGAATCCGGGCTCGTCGCCGAAATAGACCATCGGTAGATGGAAGGTGTCGCACAGTTGCAGGAAGCGAATCACCTTGGTGCCGGCGGCGACGTTCATCGAGCCGCCGAGATGGGCCGGGTTGTTGATCATCGTGCCGACGGGATAGCCATTGACTCGGGCGAGTCCGACGATTCGAGAGCGTCCGTAGAACGGCGTGATCTCGAAGAACGAGTTGCGGTCGAGAACCGCGTCCAGGATCTCTCTCGGATCGTAGGCCTTGTTCTTCTCGCGCGGGATGGCGGACAGGAGCGACGGCTCACGGCGCCCCGGGTCGTCGTGGGTGTCGACGCGCGGCGGCATCTGCCAGACGCTGTCCGGCAGATAGCTCAGGAACCGCTTGAGCTGTGCTGCGGCCTCCTCCTCGGAGTCGGCGAGATTGTCGATGACACCGCTCCCGTAGACCTGAGTGCGCTCGTCGCCGAGATCTTCCTTCGTGATGTCGATGCCGAGTGCGGCCTTGACGACCGGAGGCCCACCCGCGAACACCTGGCTCGTGCCCTTGACCATGACGTTGAAGTGGGCGAGGCACGACTCGACCGCCGGCAGCCCGGCCACCGAGCCGAGCACGGCGGCGACGACCGGGACGGCGCAGAGCAGGTCCTCGATGCCCGGCGTAGCGGGGTTCTGCGGGATGTAGGTGCGTCCGATCTTCTCGAAGGTCTTCACGCTGCCGCCGGTGGAGTCGAGGAGCCGCACGTACGGCAGACGCCAGCCGAGCGCCATCTTCTGGGCGTGACCGCCCTTGTCGCCGATCGACGCGTCGGAGGCGCCGCCGCGCACGGTGAAGTCGCCGCCGTTCAGAACCGCGCGGCGGCCGTCCAGGCGGGCGAGCCCGATGACCCTGTTCGAGGGTCGGACATCCTGGAGTTCGTTGCCGTCGTAGGTGGCCACTCCGGCAAGCTCACCGATCTCCTGGAACGAGCCCTCGTCGGTGAACAGCTCGAGACGCTCCCGGATCGTCAGCTTGCCGCGACGGTGCTGCTCCGCGATGCCGGCCTCGCCGCCCATCTGACGGGCGAACTCGCGGCGCCGCTTCAGCTCCTCTATCTCGCGCTCCCAGACCATGATTCCTCCCCAGGGCCGATGGCTACGCGCCCAACGAGGCCACTCCGCGATTTGCCTCGAGGCAGGGAGCCGAGCCGTATGCGGTGGCAAGAGTACCCCGGCAGAATCCTCGTGCGACAGAATGCTCTGCGGGAACGGGCTGTTCGTGTCGACCACCTGCGCCCGGCCCGATGCCGATGCACGACGAGCCGATCCACTACATGAGCCTGCGCGATGTCGCACGCCTGATCGAAGCCGGCGAGCTTTCGCCGGTCACCCTGACCGAGACGATGCTCGATCGGATCGCCGCGGTCGACGGACGGCTCAAGAGCTACGCGACCGTCATGGCCGACGACGCGCTGGCCGCGGCGCGTGCGGCCGAGTCGGAGATTGAGGGCGGGCGCTACCGCGGGCCGCTGCACGGCGTCCCGATCGCCGTCAAGGACCTCTGCTACACGCGGGGCGTGCGCACCATGGGTGCGCTCTCGGTCCTGTCCGACTTCGTCCCCGAGTACGACGCCACCGTGGTCGCGAGGCTGGCAGGCGCCGGCGCCGTTCTCCTCGGCAAGCTGAACCTGACCGAAGGCGCGATGGGCGCCTACCACCCGGACTTCGACATCCCGGTCAACCCCTGGGACGAGGGCCTGTGGACGGGCGTTTCGTCGAGCGGCTCAGGCGTGGCCACGGCGGCCGGCCTCTGTTTTGGCTCTCTCGGCTCGGACACCGGCGGATCGATCCGGTTTCCATCGGCCCAGTGCGGCCTCGTCGGTCTCAAACCAACCTGGGGCCGGGTCAGCCGCTACGGGGTGCTCGAACTCGCGGGCTCGCTCGACCACATCGGTCCGATGACGCGGAGCGTCGCCGATGCCGCGATCATGCTCGAGGCGATCGCCGGCGTCGATGCGAACGACCCGACGACGCTCGAGGCACCGGCGCCCCCCATTCTGCCGACGCTCGATGGCGACGTCGCCGGGATGCGGCTTGGGTTCGATAGGCGGTACGCCGCGGAAGGCGTCGACCCCGCGGTCGCCGCCGCCGCCCTCGAGGCACTGCGGATCCTGGCCGGCCTGGGCGCCGAGGTGGTCGACGTCGAGATGCCGGCGGCGCCGTTCAACGACTGGTGGACCATCTGCTCCTATGAGGCCGTCCGGGCCCATGCCGCGACGTACCCCAGCCGCGCTGCGGACTACGGGCCGTACTTCGGAGAGTTCCTGGAACACGGGTCGCAGGTGAGCGACGACGCGCACGCGGCGGCGACCGAACGCCGTGCGGCGTTCACGGAGCGATTCGAGGCGATGCTGACCACCGTCGACGCGTTTGTCTGCCCGTCCAACGTCACCGCGCTACCGGTGACGGACGCCATGCGATACGACACGATCGCGGCATACAGGCAGGCAGTCGCAGAGGTTGCCGAGAGCTTCGATCCGCCACTGGGCAGCATGCAGCTCTTCACCGTGCCCGCCGACTTCGCCGGCACGCCGACCATCTCCGTGCCGTGCGGCTTCTCGCCGGCGGGCGCGCCCCACAGCCTGCAACTCGTTGGCAGTGCCCTGAGCGAGCCGACGCTCTGCCGGCTCGCCCACGCCTACGAGCAGGCCACCGACTGGCGCCTGCGCCATCCGGGCGTCTGAGTCCGCGCCGCGGATCCACGTGTCTCGAGCATCCGCAACTGGCTGCTAAACTGCGCAGCCGGCCGGCGCTGCTGGGCCGCACTAAGACCACATCGACGGAGCAGATGATGACCGAGCCGCAGGTGGCGCGGCGCAGCGACTCGCCGCAGCCGCTGATCGCCGTCCCGGAACGCCTGAACGAACTGCGGGAGGGATCGCGCGAGTGGCCCTCCTGGACGCTGACGCCGCGTCAGACCTGCGATCTGGAGCTGCTCCTCTGCGGCGGATTCGCGCCGCTCGGCGGGTTCATGAACCGGGCCACGTTCGACAGCGTCTGCGAGGCGATGCGCCTGCCCTCCGGCGGGCTGTGGCCGATTCCGATCACCCTCGACATCACGCCGGAAGCGGCCGGCGGATTGGAGGCGGGTTTCCCCCTGGTCCTGCGCGACCCGGAAGGGCAGATGCTGGCGGTGCTCACGGTGGAGGACGTCTGGGAACACGACCGGAAGAAGGAGGCCGAGTTCGTCTACGGCACGCTCGACCAGGCTCATCCCGGCGTCGCCCATCTCTACCAGCGGACGAACACCGTGTCCGTGGGGGGCAAGATCGAGGGAGTGCAACTGCCGCGACACTACGACTTCCCCGGATTGCGGAAGACGCCCGAGCAGTTGCGGCGTCGCTTCGCGCAACTCGGATGGAAGACGGCGGTCGCTTTCCAGACCCGCAACCCCATGCACCGGGCGCACTTCGAGCTGACTCTGAGAGCGGCCCGGGAGCTGGAAGCGAACCTCCTGATCCACCCGGTCGTGGGCATGACGAAGCCGGGCGACCTGGATCACTACACGCGCGTCCGCTGCTACCGGAAGGTCCTGAGCCACTATCCGCGCCACACCGCGGAGCTTGCGCTGCTGCCTCTCGCCATGCGCATGGCGGGACCGCGCGAGGCGCTCTGGCATGCGCTGATCCGCAGGAACTACGGCTGCACCCACCTGATCGTCGGCCGCGACCACGCGGGCCCGGGCGTGGACTCAAAGGGCCGGCCCTTCTACGGCCCGTACGACGCGCAGGAGCTGATGGTCGAGCACGAGGCCGAGCTCGGCGTGAAGATGGTCCCCTTCCGGATGATGGTCTACGTCGAGGACCGGGAGTCGTACGAACCGGTTGACAACGTGAAGGAGGGGGAGCGGACGCTGTCGATCTCGGGCAGCGACCTCCGCCGCCGGCTGCGCCGGGGCCTTCCGATCCCGGAGTGGTTCACCTTTCCGGAAGTGGCCGGCGAGTTGCGCCGCAGTCACCCGGCGCGCAGCAACCAGGGTCTCACGGTGTTCTTCACCGGCCTTTCCGGCGCCGGCAAGTCGACGATCGCCAATGTGCTCCTGGTCAAGTTCCTTGAAGCCGGCGGCCGTCCGGTGACGCTGCTCGACGGCGACATCGTCCGTACCAAACTGTCCTCCGAACTCGGGTTCTCCCGGGAGCACCGCGACATCAACATCCGCCGCATCGGGTTTGTCGCCTCCGAGATCACGAAGAACGGGGGCGTCGCGATCTGCGCTCCGATCGCTCCCTACGAGAGCGTCCGCCAGGACGTGCGGGAGGTGATCGAGGATGTCGGCGGCTTCGTTCTGGTCCACGTGGCGACGCCGCTCGACGTGTGCGAGGAACGCGACGTGAAGGGTCTCTACGCCAAGGCCAGGGCGGGATTGATCGACGCCTTCACCGGCATCTCGGATCCCTATGAAGTGCCGGAAGCCGCGGACCTGGTCATCGACACGACGGACATCACGGCCGAGGAGGCCGCGCAGCAGGTCATCCTGCACCTGGAAAAGGAGGGGTTCGTCGGACCACGCTGAGTTCTCCCCGCGGCGCTTCGCGCTCAAGTGGCGATGGCTCTCGGTTGGCGTCGCCGGCGGCGTCGCGTTGTTTCTGCTCCTGCCGGCACCCGCGTTCGACGGCGCCTTCGAGCGCGCCCTGCGGTGGCTCGCGGGCCTTCTCGGGGGCGATACGCGCCGGATGGCGGCCGAGCTGCCCTCGGACCAGATCGTCCACGCGGTGCTGTTCGCCCTGCTTGCCTGGGTCTGGTGCCGGCCGCCGGCGCGCGCCGGCCGGGTCCGCGGCGTGCTTCTCGCGGCGGTGGCGGCGGTGGCCTACGGCGGTGCGATCGAGATCTGCCAGATGCTGCTCGGCTACCGGTCTGGCGAGTGGATGGACCTCGTCGCCGATGCGATCGGTGTCGCCTTCGGCGCTCTGCTCGCCTCGCGGCTCCTCCGGCGAGGCCGGGATTTCGTCGCGGCCCGTTCCGGCTGACACTGTTAGCGTCGCCAACCGGCTGACGGATCAGCCGGGACAAGTGTGGAGTGGATACCGTGCCGGCTGAACAGCGGGTTGAACAACTACCGGAACCGCCGGACCGGGCAGCCCGGGAGCGTGCCTTGCTTGCTGCCCTGGAGCAGCGGATCCTGGTCCTCGACGGGGCCACCGGCACCGCTTTCCAGGCGGCGAACCTGGGGCCCGAGGACTTCGGCGGCGGGGAGCTCGAGGGCTGCAACGAGATCCTGGTGGCGACCCGGCCCGACGTGGTGCTCGGGGTCCACCGCTCCTACCTCGAAGCCGGCGCCGACATCGTCGAAACGAACACCTTCGGCGGCACGCCCCTGGTGCTCGAGGAGTACGGGCTCGCCGGGCGTGCCTTCGAGTTGAACCGGCGCGCTGCGGAACTGGCGCGACAGGCCTGCGCCGAAGCGGAGCGGGAGTGCTTCGTCTGCGGCTCGATGGGACCGACGACGAAGGCGATTTCGGTGACCGGCGGCGTCACCTTCGAGCGTTTGCGGGACGACTTCCGCGCCCAGGCGCTGGGGCTTGTGGCCGGCGGCGCCGACTACCTCCTGCTCGAGACCTGCCAGGACACGCGCAACGTGAAGGCGGGCCTGCTCGGCATCGAACAGGCGTTCGAGCAGTTGGGCTGGAGGTTGCCGGTCGCGGTCTCGGTGACCATCGAGACGACAGGCACCATGCTCGGCGGCCAGGAAGTGGAGGCGCTGGCCGCGTCGCTGCTGCACCGGGACCGCCGGGACCTGCTCTACGTCGGTCTCAACTGCGCCACCGGGCCGGACCAGATGTTCGATCACCTGCGGGCCCTGTCCGAGATCTGCCGCACCCGGGTGGCGTGCGTTCCGAACGCCGGTCTGCCCGATGAAGACGGCCTCTACAGCCAGTCGCCCGCGGACTTCCGTGCCGTGTTCTCCCGCTTCCTCGACCACGGCTGGCTGAACCTGGTCGGCGGTTGCTGCGGCACCACGCCGGCCCACATCGAGGCGTTCGCCTCCCTGGTGCGCGGCCGCGCTCCCCGGCAGCCCCCCGATCACCGGCGATGCCTGGTCTCGGGCCTGGACGTGGCGGAACTCACCGAGGACAACCGGCCGCTCCTGGTGGGCGAGCGCACCAACGTGCTCGGCAGCCGCAAGTTCAAGCGGCTGATCCTGGAAGGCGAGTACGAGGCGGCGGCTGAGGTGGGGCGTGCCCAGGTCCTGGGCGGAGCGCAGGTGGTCGACATCTGTCTCCAGGACCCGGAGCGCGATGAGTGCGACGACATGGAACGGTTCCTGGAGCGGTTGGTGCGCCGGGTCAAGGCGCCGCTGATGATCGACAGCACCGACCACGAGGTCATGGCGCTTGCCCTGACCTGGTGCCAGGGACGGTCGATCCTGAACTCGATCAACCTGGAGGACGGGCTGGAGCGCTTCGAACGGGTGGTGCCCCTGGCGAGGGACTTCGGCTGCGCCCTGGTCGTCGGCCTGATCGACGAGCAGGGCATGGCGGTGTCGACCGACCGCAAGCTCGAGGTCGCGCGGCGCAGCTACGAGCTCCTGACCTCGCGCTGGGGCCTGGAGCCCCAGGACATCTGGTGGGACCCGCTGGTGTTTCCCTGCGGAACGGGCGACGAGACGTATCTCGGGTCGGCGAAGGCGACGATCGATGGAGTGCGCGCGGTGCGCGAGGCGTTGCCGGGCACGCGGACGATCCTGGGCATCTCGAACGTGAGCTTCGGCCTGCCGCTCGCGGGCCGGGAGGTACTGAACGCGGTGTTCCTCTACCGCTGCACGCAGGCGGGCCTCGATGCGGCGATCGTCAACACCCAGGGTCTGGCCCGCTACGCCGAGATCCCGGTGGCGGAGCGCGTGCTCGCCGAGGCGCTGCTCGACCTGGAACCCGGCGATGTTGAGGCGGGAAAGCGTGCGGTGGAGGCGTTCACGGCGGCGTTCCGGGAGCGCAAGGGCTGGCAGGAACGGGCGCCGCGGGACCTTCTGCCGTTGGCGGAACGTCTTTCGCGGTCGGTCGTGGAGGGCAGCAAGGAGGGACTGCGCCCGGACCTGGACACGGCGCTGGCGGACCCCCGCTGGCCGGACCCGCTCGACATCATCAACGGACCGCTGATGACCGGGATGGCGGAGGTCGGCCGGCTGTTCAACAACAACGAGTTGATCGTGGCCGAGGTGCTGCAGAGCGCCGAAGTGATGAAGGCCGCGGTCGATCACCTCGAGCCGCACATGGAACGCATGGAGGGCATGACCCGCGGCCGGGTGATCCTGGCCACGGTCAAGGGCGACGTCCACGACATCGGCAAGAACCTGGTCGACATCATCCTGACCAACAACGGCTTCGAGGTGGTGAACCTGGGGATCAAGGTGCCGAGCGAGCAGTTGATCCAGGCCGCGCGCCGGCACGAGCCGGACGTGATCGGTCTCTCCGGCCTGCTGGTCAAGAGCGCTCAGCAGATGGTGGCCACCGCCGGCGACTTCTCCGCGGCCGGCATCGATACCGACCTCGTGGTCGGAGGAGCGGCGCTGACGCGGCGGTTCACGCACGGCCGCATCGCGCCCGAGTACGGCGGCGTCTGCACCTACGCGAGCGACGCGATGAGCGGGCTCGATCTGATCGAACGCCTGTGCGACGCGGATCGAAGGGGGGCCTTGCTGGAGAAGGTCGAGTCGCTCCGCAAACGCGACGCGGCCGCGTTCCGGGCCCGGACCAGGCCGTCGGCGGCGCCGGCGAAGGAGCGCCGCAGCTCGACCGTCGCACCGATGTCGCCGTTCCTCGGCCTCCGTATCTTGAGAGGCGCACGGAGCGCTTCGACCTCGACGACGTGTGGCCGCACCTGAGTCTGCAGATGCTCTACGCCAAGCATCTCGGCCTCAAGGGCTCCGTCGAGCGTCTGCGCAAGGCCGGCGATCCGAAGCTGCACAAGGTCGAGGCCGTCGTCGAGGAAGTCAAGGACGCCCGGGGCGCGATGGCCGTGCGGGGCGTGGCGCTTCTTCCCGGCCCGGAGCGACCAATCGATTGAGCCTGTTCGAGTCCGGCGAAGATGGCTCAGGAGAAGGCCGCAGCCGAGTGGCGCCTGCCCCGGCAGCCGCGCGAAGACGGCCTCTGCCTCGCCGACTACGTGCTGCCGGCCGGCGACCACGTGGCGTCCGTCGTCACCGCGGCGCGGGCGTGCGCGACACCGCCGAACGGTTCAAGCACGAAGGCGATACCTCAAGAGCCACGCCTACGCGGCGTTGGCTCTCGACAAGGTCGAGGCCGTCGTCGAGGAAGTCAAGGAGTTCGCCCGGGGCGCGATGGCCGTGCGGGGCGTGTGGCGCTTCTTCCCGGCCCGGAGCGAGGGCAATCGATTGAGCCTGTTCGAGTCCGGCGAAGGGGCTCAGGAGAAGGCCGCAGCCGAGTGGCTCCTGCCCCGGCAGCCGCGCGAAGACGGCCTCTGCCTCGCCGACTACGTGCTGCCGGCCGGCGACCACGTGGCGTTGTTCGTCGTCACCGCCGGCGCGGGCGCTCCAAGACCGTGTTGCTGCACGGCCCTGGAGCCCGGCGCACTGCGGTTTTAGTCCGTGCGCGACAGCCGCCGAACGGTTCAAGCACGAAGGCGAGTACCTCAAGAGCCACGCCTACGCGGCGTTGGCTCTCGAGACCGCCGAAGCCGCGGCGGAGCTCCTTCATCAGAGACTCCGCGCCGAACTCGGGTTCCCCGACCCGCCCGAGATGACGACCCGCGAACGCCTGGCGGCGAAGTACCGCGGCAAGCGCTACTCCTTCGGCTATCCCGCGTGCCCCGACCTCGCCGGCCAGCGCCAACTGTTCGCGGCGCTACAGCCCGCCGACATCGGCGTGGAACTCACCGAGGGCGACATGATGGACCCGGAGGCGACAGTGTCGGCGTTGGTGTTCCATCACCCGGATGCGCGGTACTTCGGGGTGTGAAGGGTTGGTCGACTTGTCGCCCGGCGGCCGAGCTGGCCGCGCACGAAACCGATCGGCTCGCCGGGGCAGCAGTCCCAGAACCAACTCTCGACGGTCTTGCCCTCGGCCCTCACCTGACACCGGCAGACCCCCGCGCCGCCTTCGCAGACGCAAGTGCTCCAACTTGACAACTTGACAGGTTGGCTGCCAGAGTCGGCTCATGAGAGCGCTTCCGGTGGCCGAGTTCAAGGCCGGGTTCTCGAAGATCCTCGCCGACGTGCGTCGTGGCGAGCGCATCGGCGTCCTGTACGGGAGATCGAAGACGCCGGTCGCCATGATCGTTCCGTATGAACCGGCGCTTGCCGGCAAGCGCGAACTCGGATTCCTCGACGGGGAGGTCACGATCGAGTTCACCGATGACTTCGAGATGACCGAAGAGGAGTTCCTGGGCGGCGCGTGACGTACCTGCTGGACACCCACGTCCTGCTGTGGGCCATCGGCAGATCGACCAGGCTGTCCGTTCCCGCTCGCGAGATCGTTGAAGACTCGCGCAATCGAGTACTGGTGAGTACCGTGTCCCTATGGGAGGCGTCGCTGAAGTACGGGTTGGGGAAGCTGAAGCTCGAGCCGCTGGTTCCGGACGAGATTCCCGACCACTGCCGCCGGCTCGGCTTCGAGATCCTCCCGCTGGAAAGCGGCGACGCGGCGAGCTACCACATCCTGCCGCGGGTGGATGCGCATCGTGATCCGTTCGACCGGATGCTCGTTCACCAGTGCATTCGCGGCAATTTGATTCTGGTCAGCCGCGATGGTCGGATGAGGAGCTATCGATCCCACGGGTTGCGGCAGGTCTGGTAGGGCGTGTCGCGAGCCCTGGTCTCTTCGCCGTCTCTCGCATCTCTCGCTTGTCCCGCTTGGCCCGCACCAGGGCCGCGGCGCGGTCGAGGTGGTCGTCCCCCAGGCGGTCGAGGTACTCGTCGTAGCTGCCGACGAAGTCGTTGACGCCTTCGGCCGAGATCTCGATGATCCGGGTGGCGAGTTGGCTCACGAACCAGCGGTCGTGGGAAACGAGGAGCAGGGTGCCGGGGTAGTCCAGGAGCCCGTGGATCAGCGCCTGGATCGCCTCCAGGTCGAGGTGGTTGGTGGGCTCGTCGAGGACCAGGACGTTGGGCTTGAGCACGACGTGGCGGCAGAACAGGAGGCGCGCCGCTTCGCCGCCTGAGAGGCTGCCGATTCGCTTCGCCGCTTCGTCCTTGGAGAACAGGACGGCGCCGAGCTGGCCGCGCACGAAGCCGATCGGCTCGCCGGGGCAGCAGTCCCAGAGCCAGCTCTCCACCGTCTTCTTCTCGGCGCCCTTGGAGTCGAGCAACTGCTGCCGGTGGTCCTGGGCGAAGTAGCCGGGGTGGGTCTCGTACCCCCAGTCGATCTGGCCGCAGTCGGCGCCGACCTCGCCGATCGCGATCTTGAGCAGGGTCGACTTGCCGATGCCGTTCGGCCCGATCACGGCCACCCGCTCGCCGCGGCCGATCTCCAGCGACACGTCGTCGAGGACCTCGTTGTCGCCGTAGCTCTTGGAGATGCCTTCGAGGGTCAGCACCCGCTTGCCGGATGGTCGGCGCGACTGGAAGCGGAACAGCGGATAGCGGCGCGAACTCCGGGGCAGTTGCTCGATCGAGATCCGGTTGATCAGTTTCACACGGCTCTGGGCCTGCCGCGCCTTGGTGGCCTTGTAGCGGAAGCGGTCGACGAACTTCTGGTGGTGGTCGATCTCCTGCTGCCGCTGCGCGATTTCGGCCTCTCGCCGGGCCCGTTCCTCGACCTTCTTCTGCTCGAAGTTGGAGTACGAGCCCGGGTAGGCGGTGAGGGCTTCGTAGTCGATGTCGAGAATCTGGGTGCAGACGTTGTCGAGGAACCGGTGGTCGTGGGAGACGACGACTACGACGCCCTTGAACTCGGACAGGAACTTCTCGAGCCAGCGGATGGAGAGGATATCCAGGTGGTTCGTCGGCTCGTCGAGCAGCAGCGCGTCGGGGTACGCGGCCAGGGTCTGCGCCAGCAGCACGCGGAGCTTGAAGCCGCCGGAGAGGATCGACAGCGGCTCGCGGTGGACCTCCGTTTCTATCCCCAGCCCCTCCAGGATCTCGGCCGCCCGGGACTCGAGGGAGTAGCCGTCCCAGCGCATGACGACCTCCTCCAGAGCGGCGTAGCGGTCGCCGTCGAAGTGCTCGTCGGCCCGCTCCAGCAGCCGGTCCTTCTGGACCATCGCCTGCCACAGCTCGGCGTTGCCCATCATCACGACATCGAGGATCGAATCCTGTTCGTACTGGAAGTGATCCTGCTTCAGCACCCCCAGCCGGCAGCGCTTCGGCACCGAGATCGAGCCTTCGCTGGGCGGCTCGTCGCCTGTCAGCATGCGCAGGAGGGTCGACTTGCCCGAACCGTTCGAGCCCACAAGGCCGTACCGTTGCCCTGAGGCGAAACGCACGCTCGCGCCCGCGAACAGGGTCTGTTCGCCGAAGCTCTTGCTGAGGTTGGAGATCGAGATCATCGAGTAGGCTGCGCGGTTGGAATGTGGCGCGCAAGGCCGAGGCGCGCGGCGCGGCGGAGAGTCAGGATAACAACGGGATGAGCGGCAGACGGATGACAGCGAGCCATGCTGGGTAAGGCCCGCAGGCAGACCCGCGCGGCGGCGCCGGGCGATCGCTCCGAGCTTGCGCTGAGCGTGGTGGGATGGGCCGGCGGCGCCTTCCTCGGCGCGGTCCTGGTGTTCGGCGCGGCAGTCAAGGCGCTCGACCCCCAAGGCTTCGTGAACCAGATCGAGATCGAGGGTCTGGACTTCCTGCTGCCTGCGGCGGTGGTGACCGTGATCGCGCTGGCGCTCGAGGTCGGGCTCGGCGGCGCGCTGATCCTCGGCCTGCGCCGGATGTGGGTGCTGGGGCCTTCGGCTCTGCTCGTTGCCTTCTTCCTGTTTCTCACCGGACGCGCCTACTACCGTGATCTGCGCGGCATCGCCGTAGAGGACGAGGCCGGCTGCGGCTGCTTCGGCAACCTGGTCGAACGCACGCCGGCGGAGGCCTTCTGGCAGGACCTGGCGCTGATGGTCCCGGCCCTGGCGCTGGCGTTCCTGGGCCGGCGTGTAGTGGAAGGCGTGCCGTGGATCAGGCTCGCCGTCGTCGGCACCTTGACCGTGGGCCTGCTGGCCTTCGCTCGCGCGGCGCCCGACCTGCCGCTCGACAACCTGGCGACCCGGCTCAAGCCGGACCGCACGATCCACGAGATCTGCAGCGGCGAAGGGGACAGTCTCCTATGCCTTTCCACCATCGTGCCGGAGTTGGAGGAGGGCGAGCACTGGCTGGTCATCGCCGACCTCGACGAGGATCTCGGCAAGGCCCTCGACAGCCTGAACCAGCACGTCTTCGGCGGCGGCCGGATGTGGGTCCTGAGCTCGTTCACCCCGGACGAGTACCACACCTTCTTCTGGTCCTACGGCCCCGCCTTTGAGATCCGCGAGGCGCCCGGACGCTGCCGCGGTCCTTCCGCGTCGAGGACGGGGTGGTGGTGGAGACGGTGTCGGGGTTGCCGCCGGTGCCTTAGTCACATCGGGCGCGCACGGTTCTCCAGATACACAGCCTAGGAGCGTGCGCCGCAGAACATGGGGTACGCCGATTCTTCCTGCCGCGCACGCTGCTAGTCCGCCAGACGTCGGAAGGCGCCGACGTAACGCTCGTGTATACGAGCCAGGCCGCGCTTGAGCTTCGATATGGGACCGTTGCTGCGGACCCAGGAGTCGTCTGCGAACTCGGCCGCGAGGTCGATACTGCCGTTGCGCCAGGAGGCGTCTGTGGCCTGGAGTTCGCCGGCGGGGGCGAAGCGGGAGACGCCGGCTTGCTCGAAGGCGCGGCGGACGGTGGCGGGCATGTGGCCGGCGACGGCGATGCCCTGCAGGCGACCGTTCCAGTCGTCGAGCGGCGAGTTTGCGCGGACCGGGTGGATGCGGACGGTGCGCAGGCCGGGTGAGGGGTTGATTCGGGTCTCGGGGTCCACGATGACGGTGGCGGTGTCGAGCGTTTCGCCGAACCATGTCAGGCCGCGGAGGTCGGCTTCTTCGCGGGCCAGGCGGACGCCGGCGCGTTCGGCGTCGCTTGCCCGGCCGGCCGGCAGTTCGGTTGCTAGTTCCGCGAGGGCGTCCGCGAGGGCGTTAGCGAAGAGGCTGGCTGCTGCGTGCTCGACGAGCACAGCTTCAACGGAAAGGCAGCCGCGCTGGTCGAAGAGCGCGATATCGAGCGCCATGCCGCGTGCCGCTTGTTCGAGGTTGGCGTCGGCGCCGACCCAGCCGAGGCTGAGTTTGGGGCCGAAGGCGATCAGTCGGCGGTGACCTGCGGCTCTCAGCGAGGCGACCGTCGACTCGCTGCCGTAGGCCGCGACGAGCCGGGCGCCGGAGTACAAGCCGGCTTCTATCGACGTGTCGCCGCCGGTCCAGGCCGCGGCGGCGTAAGCGTCGCGCAGCGCTGGTAGGCGGTTGCCGAGCGCGCTCAGGAACGCTGCGGCAAAGAAAGGTTCGGCTCGCGATGACTTGAACAGGACGGGCGCGCGTGCGGCCAGGGCCGGCAGCAGGGGCTGGAGCATCAGCCCCGGAGGGTTTGCCGGCAGCACGACGAGGCTGAAGCCGTCCTGTTGCTGCTTCGGTGCGTGGCGAAGCGCAGCGGCGGCGGGCTCGCCGGCCATGCCGGCGCCGATGGTCCGGAGGCCGCGGTCGAGGCCGGCGGGGGAAAGGCCGGTGGCGGCCAGCAGGTTGGGATCAAGTTGGCGGCGTTCCGGGCTGCCGGGGTCGAGGAAGGCGGCGAGGGTGTCGTTCCAGGCGGCGAGGATGTCGTCGTCGGGGATGGCGCGGAGGGGGGGCGCGGAGGCGGTGAGGCGCTGGGCTGTGATTTCGGGCGCGTTCATGCCGGACCGGCGCTATGCGCCGGATGCGGGCCAGAAGGCCCGCGCACCCAGAGACAGGGCGTCGTTGTGGCGGGGTTCTCTACGGTTCACGATCGGTTGGCCTCTTCACGCCGGCCCCAGTTCTTCCGCGGTCAACGAGCAGCCGCGGAGTTCGGCGCCGGTGGCGCGGCCGAGCAGGCGGAAAGCGCCGTCCTCGCGGACGCCGAGGTCTTCGGTCAGGACGTGGCAGACGGAGCCGAGGTTGGCGAGGTCGAAGAAGGACAGCAGCCCTGTGCGCCCATCTTCGACCTCCTCCAGGGTCTCCGGGTCGAGCACGCGGAACGGCATCCACGGCGGCGTGCGCAGGCGTTCGCCGCCGGGTCGGGAGTAGGCCTGGCTGGGTCAGTTCCGTCATGCCGTACTCACGGACGATCGCTGCCCGGCTCAGGCCGAGCAGGGTGCGGGCGCGCTGCCGGACTGCCTCCGGCGTCGTCTCGAGGCGCTGGCCCTTGAAGCCGCCGGTCTCGAACACGCGGCTTCCGGCCGGCAGTCGGACCGCATGCCCGGTCACACTCTCCAGGTGGTCGAGCAGGA
>CBDCYE010000001.1:0-76663 GCA_965224025.1 Candidatus Multivorans sp. | reverse complement strand
GCCGTCCTCGGGGAAGCGGTCGAGGATGCCGTCCTCGTGCCAGACGCCGCGGCGTTCGGCGCCGCGCCACTGCGGCCAGTCGTCGGCGTGGGTGACCGGCGCCGCGAGCGTGAGGGTGAACGCCGCGAGGATGGCTGTGGATTTCATCCCGCGAAGCATAGCGGCGGGCCGTACTGTCGCCCCGGCACGTCAAGTGCGGTAGTTTGTCCGCCGCTATGCGCCGCTCGCTCCTACCGCTGCCGCTGCTCGTCGCCGCAGTCTTGCCCGCGGCCTGCAACACGACGCCACACGTCAGCGCCGACCTGGTGTACCGCCACGGTGAGGACTTTCCACCCACGCGGTTGCGTCCGGGTTGGAACCGCGTGTGGGTTGGCCGCGAGTTGGAACGAGTGGACCGGCTCATTCACAGGGTCCAGGTGATCCCGGAGTTCGCTGGCGACCTGATGAACATGACCGGGCGCCAGCGGGAGCAAATGACCGCTGAGATCGCCTGCCCTCAGCTCGACCATCCGGTGTGGGATGAGCTGACTCGCGGCCAGGACATAGAGATCGATCTGGAGACCGCGGACCGCGGGCGGTTCACGACCGTCTCGTGCCGGAAGGCGTTGCACTAGTCGTCGCGGGCATCGACCGCACCGCGGCGCTTCTTCGTCTCGCCGCGACGCCGTTTGTCCGCGAGTCTCTTCGCCTTGGCGCGGGCTGAGGGCCGGGTCGGTCGGCGCGGCCGCGGCTCGGGGCGCGCCTCTTCGATCATCGCCGCCAGCCGGGTGAGAGCCTCATCCCGGTTGCGGGCCTGGGTGCGGTGTGTGTCGGCGGACACGACGATCTCGCCGGCGACGGTGAGGCGCTTGCCGGCCACGCGCTCCAGGCGAAGGCGTAGCGGACCTTCGATGCCGGCCGCGTCGAGGTCGAGGCGGCACTGCGCGGCCGTCGCGACCTTGTTCACGTTCTGTCCGCCCGGTCCGGAGGAGCGGACGAACTTGAAGGTGAGCGCTGCTGCGGGGACCGCGAGGCCGCCGATGTCGATGGAGGACATGCGTCAGTCCTCGGTGTACCGGATCTCCATGCGCCGGATGATCAGGGCGGTCACCGCGAGCACGACGGCGGTCAGGGCCAGCAGGCCGAGGACGGAGACGGCCACCGGCGGCGGTTCGACGACCACGGCGAACGGACCGTCGGAGAGAGGCACGGGCAGCAGGCCCTTCAGGTAGTGGATCACGCTGAGCTTCTTGAGCGCCGGCGGCAGCAAGAAGTGCAGCATTTCCCACAGGTAGAGGGCGCCGGCCGGGATGATCGGGTTCCGGAACACCATGCCGATCAGCGTGAACAGAGAGCCGTAGCCGATGCACGCGAGCAGGGTGACGCCGAGGTAGGCAACGAGATGCGCGCCGCCCGGGCCGGTTGTCAGATCGTCGACGGCGCCCGAGATACCGACCGGCAGGTAGATCAACAGGTAGCTGAGAACCGTGCTGGCCATGAACAGGGCCGCCACGGCGGCTACCGCGGCGACGTACTTCGCCACCACCACCACCTCGCGGCGAAGCGGCGTCAGCAACAGGTAGTGGAGGCTGCGCTCGAGGATCTCGCCGCGGAACAGGTTGAAGAACACGTACAGGCAACCGAAGAACAGGATCGCGCCGAGGAAGACGGTCTCGAAGATGGTCTCGTACACCGTGCGATTGCCGAACCGCTCCAGCACCGTCTGCCCGCTGATGGGAATCGAGCCGACCAGCAGAACGATCCCCACCGGGACCAGCGCGGCCAGCCCCAGGATCACCGACCGGCGGGTGAGCAGCAGCCGGCGCAGTTCCAGGCGCACGAGCCCGCCGACCTGCCGGCCGAGCAGCGCCCAGTCGAAGCCTCTGGAAGCGGCGGCCTCGGGAACCACGGTCACGACGGCTCCTCCTCTTCGTTCACGAGGTAGCGGTAGAGCGCCTGCAGGTCGCTGTCGGCGGGGCCCACCGCCTCGACCTCGACACCGCCCTCGGCGACCAGGCGACCGACCAGGCGCAGAAAGCGGTCCGCATCGCGCGTGCGTAAATGGATGCCGCCGCCGTCGTCGTGAAGCTGGACCTCGGTGACGTGGTCGAGCTCGAACGCGCGCGCAGCGAGCCACTTGGGCCGGTTGCAGCGCACGAAGACCTGCATCGGCCGTTCGCGGACCTCCTCGACCTCGGCACGCATCCCGGGCACTTCGCCCTCCGCCACGATGTATCCGTTCGAGATCAGGATCACGCGGTCGGAGAGCAGGTCGACCTCGTGCAGGATGTGGCTCGAGATGAGGACGTGCTGGCCCTCGCGCGCCAGTTGACGGAACAGTTCGATGGTCTCGGCGCGCACCATCGGATCGAGGCCGTTGAGGGGCTCGTCGAGCACCATGACCTGGGGCCGGTGCGCGATCGCCTGCGCCAGCTTGATCCGTTGCCGCATGCCCTTGCTGTAGCCGGCGATCCGCCGGTGCGCCGAGTCGACCAGTCCGACGCGCTCCAGCGCCCGCGAGGTGAGCCGCTCGGCGGCGCTGCGGTCCAAGCCGTGGAGCAGCAGGTAGGAGAACACGAACTGCCAGCCGGTCGCCCCGCGCGGGAAGGAGTCGTACTGGGTGCAGTAGCCGAAGTGGCGGAACAGATCCTGCGGCCGGCCGGCCGGGACGCCGAGAACGCTGATCTGCCCCCGGGTCGGCCGCAGCAGACCCGCGAGCAGGTTCATCAGGGTGCTCTTGCCGGAACCGTTCGGGCCCACGAGGCTGGTGATCCCGGGCTCGATCACCAGGTCGACCCCGTTGACGCCCAGCACGTCGCCGTAGAACTTGGAGACATCGCGCAGGACGATGTTGCGGTCGTCGCCTGGCGCGGCGTTGCGCCCCGGATGCGGGCGAGACGCCCGCGCTCCCAGGAGGGCGTTGCCGCTCACGAGACGACCTCGAAGGCGCGTACGCGCCGGTAGAGCAACGCCGCCGACGCCGCCACCAGCAGGCCCGCCGCCAGCCAGGCGGCCGCGCCCGGCATCTGCACGCTCCCTTCAGTGCCGAACACCGAGGCGGAGAGCGCGGCGGTCACGTCGAACGCCACCACCATGCTGCCCCACCACGAGTCGTAGAACTCCCTGTAGAACGAGCCGAAGGCGGCGCCGGTCAGGATGGCGCCCATGAACACGATCCGCGCCCAGGGCTTCCACTTCACCGAGGCCGCGATCGCCAGCATGGGCAGCGACATGCAGACCGTCCACACGGCCGACACGACGACCAGGGACGGCGCCACTCTCCAGTGCTCCTGCAGCCACTCGCTCCCGCCGAGGGAGGCCTGGATCGTGAACAGGAGCAGCCCCGGCGCCCAGGTGATCGCAGAGACCAGCACCGCCAGGACCAGGAACTTGCCCAGCACGTAGTCGGTCCGCGTCAGCGGGCGCGAGAGGTAGAGCGGCATCGCCCGGTTGCGAAGGTCGGCCGACACCAGGGACGGCCCTACCACCAGGACGATGACGAAGGCCAGGTACAACTGGGCCCGCAGGAACAGATTCTGGAAGAACCAGGTGTTCACCTGGACGAGATCCAGCAGGTCGCTCGCGCTGATGTTGATGAGGGCCAGCGCCTCCGCGTTGTAGCGCAGGTACATGGCGACCAGCAACACGAGCGGCCAGGCGAAGCAGAAGGCGAAGAAGGCGAGAAACAGCCGCGAAGCGAAGACATCGCGCAGTCCGTAGCGGCTGATGACGAGGAACCGGCTCCGCGCGGGCATCAGCGACCCGCCGTAGCCTCTGTAGCCGTGGTCATAGACGGCCATCGTCGCCCTCCATCGCCTTCAGGAAGATGTCCTCGAGCGAAGTGCGCTTGTAGTCCAGGCGTCGAATGGTCACATCCTGCTCGATCGCCGACGCGTAGATGTGGCGCACTTCGATGCCCGGCGGCAGCACGGCCTTGATCCGGCGTCGATTGACCACCGCAACCTCGCAGCCGAGTCCTTCGATCGCGCTTCGGAAGGCGCTTCCCGCGCCTTCGCGCTCAGCACCCAGGTCGAGCTCGAGGAAACGGCGGTTGGCGCGGCGCTCCTCCGCCAGATTGCAGTACGTGGCGATGCGCCCGCGGTTGAGCACCAACACTTCCTCGCAGCACTCCTCCACGTCCCGCAGCAGGTGTGACGAGACGACAATCCGCGCCTTGCCCGAATCCCGGATCTCCCGGATCAGCCGCAGCATGCGGAGACGAGCCGGCGGATCGAGACCGTTCGTCGGTTCGTCGAGGAACAGGAGGCTCGGCCCGTGGACGATCGCCTGCGCCAGCTTGAGCAATTGCTTCATCCCCAGCGAGTAGGTCTCCACGTTGCGGTACCGGGCCTCGCCCAGGCCGGCGTAGAAGAAGACTTCGTGGGCGCGTTCCAGGGCGGCTTCCGGCGGCAACCCGGAAAGCTCCGCCATCAGCCGCACGAAGCGGACACCGGAGATGCCTGCGATGAAGGCGTCCCGCTCCGGCATGTAGCCGACCCGGCGCCGCAGATCGCGGCCCTGGGCCGAGATGTCCATACCGAACAGGCGGGCGGTGCCGGCGCTGGGCCTGTAGAAGCCGAGCAGGGTGTTGAGCAGCGTCGTCTTGCCGGCGCCGTTCGGCCCCAGGAGACCGATCGCGCGGCCCGAGAAGGCGCCGCGCAGGTCGTCCAGGACCTGGTGCCGGCCGAAGCGGACGCCCAGGCCGTCAAGGTCGATGACCGGCGGCGCGCCGGCTTCCTCCGTCAAGCGGCCGGCCTCAGTAGTAGTTGATCGACCGGCGCCAATCGGTCGGCGACAACCCGCGAGTCCGTCGCCGGCGCCGGCGCGGTCGCCGGTTCGCCAGCCTCCTCCATCAACTCCAATCCTTGCAGGAAAGCGCCGAGTCCGAGGACCTGACCCAACCCGGAGAAGGCGAGCAGGCTCGGACCGCTGGACGTCACAACGATCTCGCTGCGGCCCGCGTACACCGTGTAGAGCGACGGCCCCTGGCTGCTGAGCGACTCCTCGATCGCCTGGACAACGGCCTGCTGATCGTCGTCCACGACAGCGGTCGGCAACAGCTCGAACAGCTCGCTCGCCGTCTCGGAGAGCCGGTTGTAGACCATCGCGGAGAAGTCCATGTACCCGTTTGGTGGCAGCAGATCGATGAACTGCTGGCCGGACATCAGCGAAGCGCCGCTGCCGCGGTACCGGATCGCGGTGTCGATCCTTGCCACGCTGGAGGCGCTCACCATGTACCCATCAAAGTACGTGTAGAAGATCTCGGGAGTTTCGAGCAGGCTCTCGAGCACATCGTCGAGGTCGTCGTCCTCCTTGCCGTCGTCGCCGGCGCCGGCGTCGTCGCCGAAGTCGAGCGCAAGACGGTAGACGGTGCGACCGTTCGACTCCTGCTCTTCGAGGGTCACGTTGGCATCTCCGGCGCCGTCCACCTCCGCCAGCAGCTCTGTCGCCTTCTCGACCAGCGTCTCGATCGAACTCTGCAGGGCTTCCGCGTTGTAGACCGACGCCACCGCCAGCCAGGCCGGCGACGGCAGCACCGGCCCGTCGATGCCGGCCGCGTACTCGCCGCCGAGATGCACCAGGAAGTCGTTGCGGAAGGAAAGGCCGAGTTCGGCCTCGATCTCGGCCAGAGCCTCGTCGCCTTCCACGCCCGCTTCCTCCAGGGCATCCACGACCTGATCGTAGATGGTGAGCGGATCCTCGATCACGCCGGCAGTGACGAAGGAGGCGTCGGGCGAGAAGAAGTCCAGGGCGCCATTCGCCCCGGGTTCCGCCAGCCAGGAGATCATTCCGGAACGTTCGCCGTCGAAGGTCAGGGTCGCCGTGACGTTCGCGCGGTCGCCGTCCTGGGTGCGGGAGACGACCAGATCCTGGACCTTGTCGAGCCCGGTGAACGCGAACGCTTCAGCGCCCTCTTCGTCCTCGTCAGCATCGCCCATGCCGGAAAGGAACGTCGCCAGGTCGACCGCCGCGAGCAGCTCCGCGCCGGCGGCGTAGCGCTCCGCAAGGCGACCGTGCAGGCGGGAGTCGACGAAGGCGTTGGTGGCGCCGTCCGCATTCGCGGCCACGGTCCGCACCGTCGCGAGCGAGGTCGAAGCCGCGGCGATGCCGTCGGCGATCCAGACCAGGAGTTCGCCGTCGGACTCGGTCGCGGAGTCGAGGTCGTCGAGGATACGGATCGGATCTTCGTCGCCTCCCTCCACGAGATCCTCGATGTGATCCTCGAGCGCTTCCCGCAAGGCCGCGGCGTCGGTCACATCGGTCACCAGCAGCGGCGTGAACCCCTCGTCGCCGGCGCCGCGGACAAAGGCCACGACGGTCTCGTCACCCATCGCGTCGCCGAGTTCCCCCAGGTTCCCCACCAGGTCGTCGATCGTGTCGATCACGCCTGACGCCTCGAGCTCCGCCCACCACTCGGCGAGCAACTCGCTCGACTCCATCCGGGAACGGATCAACTCGACCATCTCGCTCAGCGTCGCCGAAGCGTTCGGCATCGCCAGGTAGACGGCCGTGTCGCTCGGCATCAAGTCGAGCAGCCCCGTCGAGTAGCGGACCGGGGCCGCTTCCATCAACTGGTTCAGTTCGCTGCGCAGCGACTTGAACTCTTCCAGCAGCGCCACGTAGCGGTCGGCGTCCTGGCTCCAGCCGACCTCTTCCTGCAGGGTCAGCGCTGCCAGGGTCGTCCGGCTCCGCAGTTGATCGCCGGCCACCAGGCTCTGCCGCTTGCGACCCTGCTCGACCTCGACCTCACCCTCGATCACCGACACGCGAGAGCCCTTGACGCCGTGGGTGACGGCGAAGATCGTGCCCTTGACCGACACCAGCATCTCCTCGGTCGACACGATCAGCGATCCGTTCTCCTGCTTCGCGGCCTGGACGATCACACTGCCCCGGTCGACCCGGACGCGGTGACCCCGTCGGCGGGCGTCGACGCGGAAGGTGGTGAGGCCGGCGGCCTCGATGCGCGAACCGTCGGCGAGTTCGAACACCGCGCGGCTGCCGGCGCCGGTGCGAATCCGGTCGCCGCCGTCGATCGCGTCACCCGGCGTGAGTGGAACGAGCTCCGAGCCGGCGCCGGAACCGGCGACGAACATCCGGCCGTCGACGCTCTGGACCTGGACGATCCCGTCCTGGGGCGGCTGCAACACGCGCTGAGAGGTCCAGACGCCTGCCGCGGCAACGGCCACGACCGCGGCTGCGGCAGCGTAGTAGCGGCCGACCCGCGCCGGCGCCGCCGGCCCGGACAGCGAGTCCGACACGGCGCGGCCCGCGCGCACGGCCTGGAGGTGCTTGCGGCAGGGAATGCACTCGCGGCTGTGATCCTCGACCAGGAGACGCTGGGCCTCGGGCAGGGTGCCCGCGACCAGGGCCGGCATCCGCGCCTGGTAGTCGGCGCAGGACGTCAGGGTCTGCGTAGTAGCGCCGGCGTCGCTCGGATCCGCGACGGCCACGGCATCCGCGGTGGCGGCGGCGAGGGCGCTGCGCGCCCGTTCCGCTGCCGCCGCGGCGGCAGCGGCCGGCGGCTGCTCGGCTGCGATGCCCTGAGCGGTTTCGATCAGGGTTCGATTCATCTGGTTGCGGTTGCTCACGTCTGCACCTCCGTTGCTTCCTGTCCTCGCTCTTCCGCCAGCGCCAGTCTCAGACGCTTGCGCAGGCGATGCAGCGTCACCGCCACGGTCATGCGCGAAGTACACATCATCGGGCCGATCTCCGAGTTCCGGTAGCCCTCGAAGTACCGGAGAACGAACATCTGCGCCGCCCGCGGGTTCACCTTCGCTAGCTCCCGCCGCAGCCGGTCGCGCAGTTCCAGGGAGGCAAAGCGCCGACCCGGGTCGCTCGCGCCGTCCCCGGCCGGTTCCACTTCCTCGATGATCTGCTGATCGAGCGCCACCAGGCGGGAACGCTTGCGGGCCCGGATCAGATCGAGCGAGGCGTTGATCGCCGCCCGCCGCAGGTAGCCGCCGGCGTTTCCCGTCTCAAGCGCCGCGGGGGGCCGTTTCAGGAGCCGCAGGAAGATCGTCTGCAGGACATCCTCCGCGTCGTTCGCGTTGCCGGTGACCCGCCAGGCGGTGCGGAAGATGAGTTGGTGATGCTCTTCGAACAGCTCCTGCAGCCCCGCCCCGGTCGAGTCCGGCCTCTCGGAAGACACTGCGGGAAGCGCTGCGGGCGGCTCTGTGGTCATCGAAACGGTGGCAGTCGTCAAACGGCGTCTCCTTGGCTCCGGGCGTGCCGGATCGGTGACCGGCGCGCGGGTGGGTTCAGTGGTGAAGACGCCGCAGGAGGCGATTGTTTAGCAGACGGTAGCGCGCTCTACTCCTCTGCGGACCGCACCACCGTCGCCAGCAGCACCGTCGCCAGTGCGACGACCCCGCCGCCCAGCCAGGTGAGCAGGTGCGGCTGCTCGCCGTGGAGCCACATCGCCCAGAACGGACTGAGCGCCGGTTCCAGGAGCAGCAGGAGCGCGAGAACGGGCGCCTCCAGGATGCGGGCGGCGCGGGTCACGAAGACGTACGCGAGAGCGACCTGGAACAGGCCGAGAAGCACCACGATCGCCAGATCGCCAGGATCGGCGGCCCGGAGCGGCGCCATGACCGGCAGGCAGGCGAGGCACACGATCACGTTGCCGCAAGCCGCGGCCGCGATCCCGGGCGCGCGGACAGCACCGCCGTCCCCTGCAGAGGACACTTCGCCCGGCGTACCGATTGCTGCTGCCGCCGACAGCGGGCGGCCGGCGGCGCGCAGACCCATCAGGGTCAGGCCGTACGCCAGACCGCAGAACGTGGCGAGCACGTTCCCGGTCCGGGGATCGGGCGCTGTTGCCGCCGCGTCGGCCCCGCCGAAGAAGGCCATCACCAGGCCGGCGCTGAACAGCGGCACGAACAGGAGCTGCCTCGTCCCCGGGCGCTCGCGCAGCAGGATGGGCGCCAGCAGCAGCACGAACAGCGGCGCCGTCGATTGCAGGAAGATCGTCTCGGCGGCCGTGGTCCGCTTGTTCGCGTGCACGAACAGCACGAGGGTCAGGCAGTAGCAGCAGCCGGTCCCCAGGGTCAGGAGCAGGGCGCGCCGCCGCGCCGGGTTGCGCCACCAACCGGAAGCCGGGCCGGTCCCGGCTGGTCCCGGACCGCCGGTCCAACGCCGAGCCGCGGGAATCGCGATCAGCAGCACCGCGGCCGCGACGACGGACCGCATCCCGGCCACCTGCCAGGCATCGAGTTCCGTCGCCTTGACCGCCGCCCCGCCGGTCGAGAACAGGATGCCGGCGACCACGGCCTGGAGCGCGGCGGTGGAACGGGACGTCATCTTCGCCATACGGCAACCGCCAACCCGCTGCATCAACGCAGCATCGTAGCGGTTTGACTTGTCCATATCCGATCCCATAACGTGTCCATCATGGACACGACCTCTTGGCGCATCGGTGCCGCGAAGCAGCAGTTCTCCGAAGTCGTTCGCCGGTCCCAGACCGAACCCCAGAAGATCTACAACCGAGACCAACTGGTAGCCGCGGTCGTGAATCCCGGCGTTCTCAACACGGTGGAGAAGAGGCAACGACGGTCCGCAAGAAGCCTGGCCGACCTCTTCGCCGAGTTTCGTGCCGTCTGTGCCGACGAAGACTATGAGCTTCAGGTCGGCGAGCGCCGGAATCGCGAGGGCTGGCCCGAGGACTTGGACGGCCTCGAGCACCAGGAGTCCGGCCGCTCACGAGCAGGCGCGGAGTGATCCTGCTCGACACGAACATCGTGGCCGAGCTCAGTCGGTCGCGACCGAATCCTGTCGTCGAGCGATGGGCAGCCACGGTAAAGCCGCCCTTCGCCTTCAGCGTCGTCAGCATCGAAGAAACGCGCTACGGGCTGACATGGCGACCGACGCAACGTGTAGAGATCTGGTTCAGCGAGTTCCTGGCCGGCTTCTGCGACGTGCTCCCGGTGACCGAAACCGTCGCACGTCGCGCTGGAGACCTCCGGGGCCGCTTCCAGGCCACCGGCGAGACGCGAACTCAGGCGGACATGCTGATCGCCGCAACCGCCCTGGAACATCAACTCCCCTTGGCGACCCGGAACACGCGCGACTTCAGAGGCTGCGGGGTCGCGCTGGTGGATCCGTTCACGGCCACCTTCATTTGAGCGAACGATCCGCCCCGCAGCCGCAAGGCCTCGCACCAGAGTAGGCTGAAAGCCTGAGTCTGCGGCCCAGGTGCCACCGTTCGCACGAGAAAGAACCGCTGCTCGCGCCTCCCCAGGCACGGAAGTTGCTTCGTTTCGCCGTCAAGTGAACAAACCGGCTCCGGAAGGGGCGCAGGAGGCAAGGCGGTGACACTCACTGACCACAATCGCGGATCCGCTCCGGTGCTGGCCTTGTTGCTGAGCCTTGCCGGGTCGGCCACACTCGCGGCGCAGCCGAGTCAGACCTTCATCGACACCGTCGACGTCCAGGTCGTCGAGGTCGACGTCGTCGTCACGGACGGGAAGGGCCGCCCGGTCCAGGATCTGAAGCGCGAGGACCTCGAGCTGTACGTGGACGGCCAACGGGTCGAAATCACCAACTTCTTCGAGTCGGAGATTCTCACGACGCCGCCACAGCCCACCGATCGGAGCGATTCGACGGCGGCGGCGCCTTCAGCGACCGGGTATGCGAACGATCCTGTCCCGCTCACGATCGTCCTCTACATGGACGATTCGAACCTCTTCCCTCCCTATCGCACGCGGCTGCTGAGGCGCCTGGAGAAGGCCGTCAAGTCGTGGCGGTCAATGAACGCGCGGTTCATGCTGGCGCGCTTCGTCAACCGACTGGAGGTCGTCGTTCCGCCGACCCGGGATCTCGACGCGATCGTTGAGGCGGCGGCAAACCGACCGAAGGGACTCGCCCGGGCAGTTCAGAAACAACGCTCCAGACGAATGGTGATTCAGGATCTGAACCGGAACAACCGCGGCTGCCAAAACATCGGGCAGCTCCTTGCGCTGGCGGCCATGCACGCGAACGAGCAGGGGACCCGCGCCGCCATAGCGGCGGACGGACTCGCCGACCTGACCAGCACGTTGGCCGGAATTCCCGGGAAGAAGGCGATCGTGTACGTGAGCGACGGACTGCCACAGCAACCCGGGCTCTCGGTCTTCATGTACATCGCCGAAGATCTGTGCCCGAACGACCCGAGAATCGTCAGCGAAGTGAACTCGACCGCACAACAGTACGACGAGAGCAACCGATTCCAGCGCATCTCGGCGCACGCGAACGCGAACCGCGTCACGTTCTTCATGCTCGACGCCGCCGGTATTCGGGCCGGGCTCAGCCAGTCCATGGCCTTCGACGGCGGTGCCCCGTCATTCTCGAACGACCGTCTGCACTGGACGAACGTCCAGGGCGGCCTGCATCAACTCGCCTCCGAGACCGGCGGCAAGGCTCTTCTCAACTCAAACGACATGGCCGTCCTGTTCGACGACGTGACCGATCAACTCGCTTCCTCCTACTCCCTGGGTTTCGTCCCCGACGAGAAGAAGCTGGGCGAAGTACGCCGTTTGAAGGTCGAACTCGCTCCGGACGCCGCCAAGGGCCGCAGGGTGGAGTACCGCCGGTCCTACCGCGACAAGACGGCCGACGAACAACTGGCAGAACAACTGATGTCCGTGGCCTACCTTGGCAACTCCTCCAATTCGCTCGGCATCGGCGTCGGCTTGGGCGAGACGACCTTGCAAGAGAAGAAGGTGCATCGACTTCCGGTCAGCATCGTGGTCCCCGAAGAGGCGATCCTGCTGCGCCCTGGCGGCGGCGAACCGAGCGGCGTGCTCCGCCTGCTGCTGCTGGCGATGGAGGAGAAGAAGGGCGGTCGAACCCCGGTGCGTCAGATGACCGTTGAAGTCGGCGGTTCCAGTGGTGTTTCCGCAAGCGATGGTGTCTACCGCTTTGAAGTGGCGATCAGCCTGCCCGAAAACGACTACCAGGTCGTGGTCGCGGTCCGGGACGAGACGACGGGGGAGCTGTCTCTGCTGCGCGAGTCGGTTACCGTACCGCGCCCGGCCGATGCTGCGCCCCAGGCACGAGCACGATGACGAGTCGCAGGCGAACACCAACTCCCGTAGCGACGCTGATCGTCGCCATCGCCGGCGCCGGCGCGCTTACTGCACAAAGCGAGCAACCCTTCGTCGATTCCGTCGACGTCCAGGTGGTCGAGGTCGACGTCGTCGTCATGGACAAGAAGGGACGTCCAGTCAAGGGCCTTGCACGTGAGGACTTCGAGCTGTACGTGGACGGCCGGCCGGTCGAGATCTCGAACTTCTACGAGTCGTCGATCTACGTGGAGGAACCGACCGGGCGCCGCAACAAGGAACGCCCTGCCGTCCGCAGCGAAGCCACGCCCGGCACCGCGGACGAAGGTCCGCTCACCGTCGTCTTCTACCTGGATGACCCGAACATCCTCCCGTCTCACCGCACCCGCCTGCTGCGACGCCTGGAGGCCGCGGTCGAACCGTGGCGATCCATGGACGCGAGCTTCATGCTCGCGCGGTTCGACGACCGGCTCGACGTGCTGGTACCGACGACACGCGACCTGGGCGCGATCCTCGAAGGGGCCGCCGCGGTGCCGAAAGGGTCGCCGCGCGCGATCCAGAATGGCGAAGGCGCCCGGCGATTCGCGATCAAGAGCATGATCGACAGCTACGAGTTCTGCGAGTTGGCTCCGCACTGCACGCCCTGCGAGGACAACTGGGGCGACCTCTTGTCCCTGGCGAGAGGATACGCGGATAACCAGGCGACAAACACGGCGGTCGCAGTGGACGGCCTCGCCGACCTGGTGACCACGCTCGCCGGTGTGCCGGGCAAGAAGGCGGTCGTCTACATGACGGACGGCCTGCCGCAACGGCCGGGGATCTCCGTCCTCGACTACCTCGGCAATCAACTTTGCGCGTTCGAGCGGCCCAGCGCGCCCTCGGAGATGAGGTCGGAAATGGTGCAGTACGACGAGAGCAGCCGGTTCAACCTCGTCTCCGCTCATGCCAACGCGAACCGGGTCACGTTCTACGGCCTGGATGCAGCCGGCCTGCGCAGTTCCGTTCCCGACATCTCGCTCACCCACCCCAGTCGGGCGCCTAGTTTCCAGAACGTCAGCCTGCACGCGATGAATGCGCAGAGCGGGCTGCACCTGCTGGCCAACGAGACCGGCGGCAAGGCGCTGATCAACGCGAACGATCTGGCGATTCTGTTCGACGACATGACCGGCCAGCTCTCTGCCTCGTACTCCCTTGGTTTCGTGCCCGAGGAGCGCAAGCTGGGCCGGGTAAGACAAATCTCCGTCTTGCTCGCGCCCGGCGCCGACAAGGGGCGAAGGATTGAGTACCGGCGCACCTACCGTGACGAGTCACTGGACGAACGCCTCGCCGAACGGTTGCTCTCCGTCGCTTACCTCGGAGACGCGGAGAATCCTCTCGGAGCGAGTGTCGAGTTCGGCGGCACGACGCCACTGGAGAAGAAGGTCCACGAGCTGACCATCGGCGTCAGAGTGCCGGCGGAGGCGATCGTGACGTTGCCGGGCAAGGACGGCGAGGCACGTAACGCGACTGCACAACTCCGCCTCTGGCTGCTCGCCGTCGAAGACGAGAAGGGCGCTCGGACGAACGTTCGCCAGAAGACGATCGCCGTCGGCGGCGAAACCGGCGTCCCGGCCGTGGACGGCAACTACCGGGTCGAAGTCGTGATGAACCTGCCCGAGGGCGCGTACCAGGTCGCCGTCGGTGTCCGGGACGAGACGACGGGGGTGATGTCGCTGGTTCGCGAACCGGTCACGGTGCCTGCACCCGGAGTCGAGGAATCGACGGAAGCGATCGCCAATTGAATCGAGAGTGCCGATGACTGTTGCCAACCGGAGGATCTCGCTCCTGGCCCTGCTACTCGGATCCGTACTTGCAGCGGGGCCGACGGCGGCACAGCCGACCCAGCCCTTCGTCGATTCCGTCGATGTCCAGGTGGTCGAGGTCGATGTCGTCGTCACGGACAAGAAGGGCCGCCCGGTCAAGGATCTGAAGCGCGAGGACTTCGAGCTGTACGTGGACGGCCAGCCGGTCGAGATCTCGAACTTCTACGAGTCGGCGATCTCCGTGGAGGAACGGACCGGCCGCCGCAACGAAGAACGCCCTGCCGTCCGCAGCGAAACCACGCCCGGTACCACGGACGAAGGTCCGCTCACCGTCGTCTTCTACCTGGATGACCCGAACGTCTTCCCGTCTCACCGCACCCGCCTGCTGCGACGCCTGGAGGCTGCGGTCGAACCGTGGCGGTCCATGGACGCGAGCTTCATGCTCGCGCGGTTCGACCACCGGCTCGACGTGCTGGTACCGCCGACACGCGACCTGGACGCGATCCTGGAAGGGGCCGCGACCGTTCCAAAAGGGTCCCCGCGCGCCATCCAGAACGGCGGCGGCAGCCGCCGCTTCGCGATCAGGAGCCTGATCGACAGCCACGAGTTCTGCGAGATGGCGCCGTTCTGCCGACCTTGCGAGGACAACTGGGGCGAGCTGCTTTCGCTGGCGAGGCAGTACGCGAACAACCAGGCTACGAACACGGCGATCGCGGTCGACGGTCTGGCCGACCTGGTGACGACACTCGCCGGCGTCCCGGGCAAGAAGACGGTCGTCCACATCACGGACGGCCTGCCGCAACGTCCGGGGATCTCCGTCCTGGACTACCTCGGCAACCAGCTCTGTGCGCCACTGCGTCAAAGCGCGCCCTCGGAAACGATGTCGGAAATGGTCCAGTACGACGAAAGCAGCCGCTTCAACCGCATCTCAGCTCACGCGAACGCCAACCGCGTCACGTTCTACGGCCTGGACGCCGCGGGCGTGCGCAGCTCCGCTCCCGACATCTCGCTCGACAATCCTGGCCTGACGCCGAGTTTCCAGAACGTCAGCCTGCACGCGATGAACGCCCAGAGCGGGCTGCACATGCTGGCCAACGAGACCGGCGGCAAGGCGCTGATCAACGCGAACGACCTGGCGATTCTGTTCGACGACATGACCGAAGAACTCGGCGCCTCGTACTCGCTTGGTTTCGTTCCCGAGGAACGCAAGTTTGGCCAGGTGCGGCAGATCTCCGTTCTGCTTGCGCCCAGCGCCGCCAAGGGCCGGAGGATCGAGTACCGGCGCACCTACCGCGACAAGTCACTGGACGAACGTCTCGCCGAACGGTTGCTCTCCGTCGCTTACCTCGGAAACGCGGAGAATCCTCTCGGAGCGCGTGTCGACTTCGGCGGCACCACGCCGCTCGAGAAGAAGGTCCATGAGCTGACGGTCGGCGTTGACGTGCCCGCCGAATCCATCGTGACGCTGCCGGGCAAGGACGGCGAGGCACGTAACGCGACTGCACAACTCCGCCTCTGGCTGCTCGCCGTCGAAGACGAGAAGGGCGCTCGGACGAACGTTCGCCAGAAGACGATCGCCGTCGGCGGCGAAACCGGCGTCCCGGCCGTGGACGGCAACTACCGGGTCGAAGTCGCGATGAACCTGCCCGAGGGCGGGTACCAGGTCGCCGTCGGCGTCCGCGACGAGACGACGGGGGTCATGTCCTTGCTGCGAGCGCCAGTCTCGGTGCCGGCTCCGGAAGCGGCCGCTGAGGCGAACTGAACCGTTACTCCCGCACCCGGCTCTCGGCCCAGGGCACGACATCGACCGTGCTGCAAACACCGTCCGACAGGCAGTACGAGTAGGTACCCGGGGCCAGGTCCCTCACAACGAACTCGTCTCCATCGGTCTGAATCTGACCTCGGTCGTTTATGGCGGCGAGTGTGCGCCCGACTCTGACCGAGACACCGCCTGGAGTGACCAGCCACGCGTCCCACGAGTCCGGCACGCGGAGGTCGCCGCGATCCGGGGACATCTCCACCTCCAACGGCGCTTCATCCCGAACCTCGAACCGCCAGCCGATCATCCCGAAGCCTTCGAGCCGGACAACGACATCGACTACCTCCGCCTCCATCGGCAACCAGAGCGAAGCCACGCCTGAGCCGTCGGTGTACTCGCCCGACACTACGTTCGGTGTACCGGCCGGAAAGAGCACGAACGTCTGCGCGCCGGAGATAGGAACACCGCCCGAACGGACAACGATGGACACGGGCCGCAAGTCGTCCAAACGAAGCTCGAGATCCTCGATCCGGTCATCGCTCGCTACCTGAAGCTGCACCGCCCGCGACCGGAGTTCGCGGTCATCCACCCAGCCGTTGGCCGAGATGCTGTACACCCACTCCGGTAGACCCGTGACTTCGAACGTGCCTGAGGCATCGGTCTTTCTGCGCCAACTGCCCGGCAGCAGGTAGTCGCGCGGCTCACCCGCCACTTCCTCAAGCGCACGCACCCACACATATGCGTCTTCCACCGGTTCGAGGATCTCCGTCACGACGTTCCGCCGTACAACGCGACCGCTGACCACGCTTGCAGGCAGCTCGATCCGAACTAGAGCAACGCCATCGGAATCCGCTTCGATCTCGAAGCTGCCGGCGTCGTTGACTTCGCGGTCATCGAAACCGTCCCAACCATCCGAGTCCCAACCGCCTTCGCAGGGATCGCAGCCGGGCGCCGGAGTGACCTCGACCGGCCAGAAGCCCTCGCGCGGCAACAGGCCACTGAAGCGGCCCTCCTCATGGCTCCGGAACGAAACTCGTTCGAAGCCCCACATGCCACCGAACCAGACCAACACGTCCTCCAGCGGCTCCCCGCCACGCTCGATCCGCCCGACCAGCGGCACCGCATCGAGTTCGACGTAGTAGTGGTCCTGGCCGAAGAAACGGACCACTTCATGGTGCCAGCGATTTCCGCGATTGTCCGCCACCTCGACCTGATAGTCACCCGCCGGCAGGCCACGCCACACGAAGGAACCGTCCGTTCCCCGCTCGTCGAACTCGAACATACGACCCCGGTTCTCGACCTCACCATCAGGCCCGAGCGTCGCGGCGAACACGATCGGTCTCAGATTGCCGATCTCCACGGCGCTGGGCGCCAGGAAGGAAACGGTCAGCAGATTCGCTGCCGCCGACTCGAGCTGACCCAGGTCGATCCGGTCGTTCAGCGACTCGATGCGCACCGGCCAACTGTCGCCGTCGGAGCCGGCCAACCGGAGTTCGTATGCACCGGGCGACAGCCCCTCGAATGCGAAGACGCCGCCGGCGTCGGTCCAAGCCGACCAGCCGAATGCCAGGTGCGAATCCCGCTGCCTCATCCCGAACCGGTGGCTCGAGCCGTCGGCCGAAGCCACGCTGCCCGTCACAACCGCGCCCCGGACCGGCTCGATCAGCCCCAGGTCGGTGTCGGCCGTGACGGTCACTTCAGAACGTAGAAGCGGCAGGAACAGGCCCAACCGGACGCGCAGGTCCACCGTTTCGTCCCGGGCGAAGGGACAGGCGACCAGCACCTCGCGCCGGTCCGGCTCACGGTCGACCTCGCAGGGCCCGCCGTAGATTCGTCGCTCGAGGCGCACACCGCGACTGCCGACCCGGCCGCCGATCCAGACCTGGCCGGTCCGCAGGAGGTCGACTCCCTTGTCGGTGCCGTCGATGGCGAAGCGCACGACGCCCTCGGGAACCAGTGTGAGCGACACTTCCCGGGCGTCCGGGGCGATGTAAGCAGTCGAACTCCACCAGCCGGGCGAGCGCGCGGCGGCGAACCAGCCGGAACGCGACTCGAGCGCCGGCACGGTGACCTGGAGGGTCTGCTCGTCCGAAGACGCCTCGACAACGTAGGACGCCACGGGTTCGCGGGTCGAGGCTTCGGTGAACTCGATCGTCACATCGCCGGACGGCGCTTCTTCGCGGGTCGCGATGGCGTTCAGGTGGACGGTGAGGTCCACTTCGTCGGCGGTCTGGGCCCAGGCGGTGGGTTGCAGCGGCGCGGCTACGGCCGCCACCAGAATCAGGAAGGCCAGCGACGTCATCCGCCACCAGCCGAAACGGGGGCCCAGCGTCACTGTAGCCCCGCGGCCTTCGGTTCGTCGTCCCATTCCCTCCGAGTCCCTCCCGGCCAGTCTATTGACTGGTACGAAGGTGGGCGCCACGGCGTCCATGCCCCCAACTCCGCCTACTCCTCGAGCGACCGCTTCCTGTACGCCGAGGGGCTGCAATCCATCTGTTCGTGAAAGGCCCGGCGAAACGTCCGCTCGCTGTGGAAACCGACGGCTTCCCCGATCCGGCTCACCGCGATGTTGCGCTCCCGCAGCAGCAGGCATGCGTGCTCGACCCGCCGGTGGACCAACCAGGACGTGAAGGTCATCCGCACGTGCTCCCGGAAGTACCGGGAAAAGCCCGTCGGCGACATCGCCGCGACCTTGGCGACCACGTCGACACCCAGGTCGCCGGCGAGATGGGCGTCAACATACCGCCGCACGCGGTCGAGCCGCGCGAAATGGCTGAAGGGGTCGATGGCCGGCTGCGCAGGAGAGCCGTCCCCCGCCCAAACCTCCCCGACTCCGTCGCCGGGCTGGGCGCGGACGGCGGCCTCGGGCGCCGGTTCCAGTTCCGCGAAGGCGCCGTCGTAGACCTCGATCTCTCGGGTCGGCTCGACCCGCACGCGACGGTTCCAGCCCGGCGCCCATTCCACGAAGGTGTGGAACTCGTCGTTCCCGCCGCACGGGTCGACGCCGTCGGGCAGACGGGCCACGAAGTTCGCGTCGAAACGGCGCGCCACGCAATCCGCCGGTATGCAGCCGGTGTCGACGCAGCAAATCCAGGCCGACAGACCGGCCTCCAGAATGTCTGCCGAGTGGTCGCACGTGTCCCGTCCCCAGAGCGGAAAGACCGTTTCGAGTCCCGATTCGGCAGTGACCAGCAGGCGTCGGTCGCGGCCGCGCACAGACAACAGGTCGCCAAAGGCGACACGCTGCGCGCCATCCGTCCTTAGCTCGCCGAACCCTCTGGCCAGGGCAGCGTTCCGCTCGGTCGCCGAGGATGTCCAATCCAGCGGAATGAGCCGCAGCGGCAGCTCGACCGCCTCGGCCTGCCATTGAAGCAGCGTGTGCCGAACGCCGTGCAGGATGACGCGGCCGTTCTTCTCGTTCACCAGTGCGATCAGTCCGCGGACATCGCAGGAAGGCTCGGCCCGGAGCTCCCGGAGCGCCCAAGCCGACTCCTTCCCGCCCGACCAGCAAAGCCAAGTCGGTCTGGACCGCCAGGGAAACGATCGCCCGCCCATTGAGTACGGGCATTCTAACGCTAGCCGGAACTTCACTTGGCCTGGACGCAGAAGCGGCAGTAAACACGGGCAGGATCTCCAGATTGCGGTGTCAGACTGCTGTAAACACGGGTTTCGCTGGGAGTTTGAGGAGTTGGAAGGCCTTTTGCTGTAGTGGCGTCGGTTCGGCGGTGACCATGAACCGGCTGTCGGGCTGACCTTGGAGGGTGACCTCGTTGAGTGTCAGGCTTCCGAGGTGGTTCAACAGATCGGCCATGTTCTGGACGGGGAGGCCGTCGGGCGTGGTCTTGGAAGCGGTCTTCCTTCTTGCGCTGTCGGACGGTCGTGCCTTTTCGACCGGGGTGGATCGCTTGGCGCTCGCGCCTTCGGGATCGTCGTCCTCGAAGAGGAGCGGCGCGAGCGTGCGGCGCATGTGCCATTCCAGGTACCAGGCGAGCATGCAGAGGAAGACATGTGCCCGTACCCGGTTCTCCGCGTAGACATGGATCGGGCGCACTTGGAGGCGGTCGGTCTTGATCGCCCGGAAGGCTCGTTCAACGCGTGCGAGCGCCTTGTAGGCCTCGACCGTCTGCTCGGCGTCGATCTCGGCGCCCGAGAGGCTGGTGCGTATGATGTAGACGCCGTCGAGCCGGGACTCGGCGTCGATCTTCTCCTGGTTGCGCTCCCAACTGATTCCGTCGTCGCGCACCTCGATGTCGAAGTGCTTGCGCACCTTCCACCGGTTGGCCTGTTCGCCGACCGCGGCGTGGATGCGGTCGCGGTTGCTTGCTCCGGGCCGTCGCCTCCGGGCACTTGCGTCGATTTCGGCGAGGGCGGCATCGGTTGCTGCAAGCAGGTCCTCGCGTTTTCGCGCCCGTTCCTCACGCAGACGCGGGTTCAAGCAGACCATGAGGCGCTCGCCGGGGAAGTCCGGGCTGGTGATTTCGGCCACCTGGTCGGCCACGAGATCCTCCGGGCGAAGCGGCGGCCGGGCATTCTCCTCGGGGTCTCGCGTGACGAGGAGCTTTCGGATCTCGGTCGTCTTCAGTGCCGAGATCCAGTCGAGCCCGGCGGGCTCGACGTCCTCGCGGATGCGCGCGCTGGTGAGCATGCCCCGATCCCCGACGAGCGCGATCCGCTCGATGCGAAAGCGCTTGCGGAGCTTGAGCACCTGAGCGCTCACCGTGGACGGGTCGCTGACGTTGCCGGAGAACACCTCGACGGCCACCGGGCATCCGTCGGCGCTGCAGAGAAGCCCGTAGGTGATCTGCTTCTTGCCTTTCTTCCCGTCCCGGTTGTGGCCGAAGGCGGCGAGCGGGCAGCACCTGCCCTCCACGAAGCTTGAGCTGACGTCGTAGAGGATCAGTGTGCTTCCGGCGAGATGCCGCCTCGCGAGACTGGCTTCGATGTGACGCTGCCGAGAGTGAAGCCAGTCGAGCATGGCGAGCATCTCGTTGCCGGTGACGCGCCCGAGTCCGAGGACGGTCCCGAGACTCGAGGCGGCCGTATCCGGCGAGAGATGCCGTGCCGTGGAGAGCTTCGAGGCCGGGTCGATGATGCGGGCGACGACGGCCGCGAGAGCGAGCTTGCCGCGGCGTGTGCTCTTGCGGTCGAGGATGCGCGGGAGTCCGAGCTGTCGGGCGACGCCGAGGATGGCGGCGACGTGGCCGTGCAGGAGGGCCCTTCGGATGGAGACGGCCTGGTCGATGCCGGCGAAGACGGCGCCGCCCTTGAGGACGGCGCGGAATCCGTCTACGACGTGCGGCGGGAGCTTGGTGAGGTTTGCGACCGTCTTGTGTCGTACGCGCTTGCCTTCTCGCCAGGACTGCCGGAGCAGAGTCTGCGGCGAGCGGCCGCGGTTGGAGATGACATCGATGCGGAAGGACATGTCGCCTTGGCCAGCATGTAAACACGCTGTGGCGAGAATCCTACCGGCAATACATAGATCTGTCTACATGTCCGCATTCGTTTGCATGTAAACAAATATCCCGCTCCTGGACTAGCCCCAAGTGCCCGAAAACCAACTGCCATCAACGATCTGCCGCCAAACGACGCCGGAAATCGACCGTGAAGTTCCGGCTAGCCCTCTCCCGGATACGCGCGGCCCAGGCTACGACGCCGTTGACTTCCGACGCTTCTTCATGCCCGCACACGGTCCATCGCCAGACCGCCGGAAACGCTGCGGGTCCACTGCGGGCGGCGCTGTCACAACCGCGGTCCCGCTCGACGGGTGCAACGCGCAGGCTCGGCGCCGGATCCGGCCCAGAACGTCGGAATCGAGCCGTCTCGGATGGACGGCAACCCACGCCGCCCTGTGGTGCTCGACGTAGATGCGCAGGACGCCTTCGGTGAAGTTGCGCGTCTCGCGAAACGGCGGTAGGCCGCCGAAGCGGCCGACAGCGCTTGGCCCGGCATTGTAGGCCGCCAAACTGAGCCCCAGGTCGCCATCGAACCGGCGCAGGAGCGAGACCAGATAGCGTGTGCCCGCCTCCAGGTTCTCGCTCGGGTCGTAGACGTTGCTCACGCCAAAATACTGGGCCGTTGCCGGCATCAACTGCATCAGGCCACACGCGCCCCGAGGCGAGACCGCCAGGTCGTCGAAGGCGGACTCGGTCTGGACGAGTGCCGCTACGAGCAGGGGGTCGATCCCGTGGCGCCCGGCCACGGAGAGAATCTGTGAGCCGAATGGAACGCGCTGCATCCGGTCCCGAACCGCGCTGCCGTCCGCGACGCCTATGAAGAGCTCGAAGCTTGCCCGGCGCGCTCGAATCGACTCATGCAGGGGGACGCCGGCCCGGATCGACGCTGTGTCCGAGCCGGTTGGTTCAAGCCAAGCCTGGATCTCTTCAAGCAGAGCAATATCCTCGAGACGCGGCGGCGCCGGGAACGACTCGGGCTGACGACCGGGCGCCGCTTCGCGCACCGACGCGGCCAGCATGGCGCAGGCCGCCGCGATCACAGCCAGTGCTTTCTTTGAGCTGCTGCCGTTCACTCGTCATCCTCGGTCTGCACTTGGCCATCCTCCTTCAAGGTGGTGGTTGCGGTGTGGACTCCGCGAAATACTCTAGGGACAGATACGGAAGAGAACCGGCCGCCATTTAGCGGATTTCGGTCAAATTCTCCCAAGACCGGCCAGATCTGCCACATTGTCGCCCGCTCTCCGCTCGGCGGACACCGGAACGGCCGCGCCACTCCGCGCCGCGCCCCCCGCGGGGCGGGTGTCAGCGCCGCAGCGGCGCCGTCAACTCGCCGACGCGGCGTTCGAGCCTCGCCGCCAAGCCGGGTTCCGTGGCGTTCTCCTCGACCAGGCGGACCAGAGAGCTGCCGACGACGACGCCGTGGGTGACCGCAGCCACTTCCTCGACCTGCTCGGGGGTCGATATGCCGAAGCCGACGGCGACCGGTAGGCGGACCCGCCGTCGCACCCGCTTCACTTCCCGGGCCAGGGTGGGGATCAGGTCCTCGCGCTCGCCGGTGACGTCGGAGCGCGCGGTGTAGTACACGAAGCCGTTCGACGCCGCCGCGGCTCGGTCGATGCGCTCCTTCGTGCTGGTGGCGGCGATCAGATAGATCGAGTCGACGCCGCGTTCCACGAGGGCCGGCTGCAGTTCGCGCAGGCCTTCCTCGGGCGGCAGGTCGACGCAGAGCACGCCGTCGACCCCGCTGTCGGCGGCCTTGGCGGCGAAGGTCGCAACGCCGCGGGCGTGGACGGGGTTGTAGTAGGTGAACAGGACGATCGGAACGCCCAGCTCCTCCCGGTGGCGCTCGATGATCCCAAGCACCGCGCTGAGCGAGGAACCTGCGGCGAGAGCCCGGTTCGAAGCGCGCTGAATCGTGGGACCGTCGGCGATCGGATCGGAGAAGGAAACGCCGAGCTCGATCACGTCGGCGCCGCCGGCCACGAGGGCGCGCAGCAGGTCGGGCGTGGCTTCGAGGCTGGGATCGCCGGCGACGAGGAAGGGGATGAAGGCGGCGCGCTTCTGCCTGGAGCAGCGGGCAAAGGCGGCGGCGATGGCTCCGCTGCGTGAGGGGCGCTTGCGGAGGGGGGTCACTGGTCGTTTCCGTTTCCGGATGCGGGCAGGATGCCCGCGTTCCCAGGACCGGATGCGGGCGAGACGGCGGCGTCGTACTCGAGCACCGATTCCACGTCCTTGTCGCCGCGGCCGGAGAGGTTGACGAGCACGATCTGGTCCTCGCCCATCCCCGGAGCGCGACGCCTGACCTCGGCGATCGCGTGCGCCGATTCGAGCGCCGGCAGGATGCCTTCCGTCGCCGACAGGAGGTGGAACGCGTCGATCGCCTCCTGGTCGGTGGCCGACGTGAACTCGATCTGCCCGTGCTCGTGCAGGAACACGTGCTCGGGGCCGACCGCCGGGTAGTCGAGCCCGGCGGACACGGAGTGGGTGCCGACGACCTGGCCCTCCTCGTCCTGGAGCACCAGGGTGCGGGCGCCGTGGAGCACGCCCAGAGTGCCGCCCGAGAACCGCGCCGCGTGATCTCCCAGGTCCGGCCCCCGGCCGCCGGCCTCGACGCCGACGAGCAGCACGTCCGGCCGGTGGAAGAACGCGGAGAATAGGCCCATGGCGTTGCTGCCGCCGCCGACGCAGGCGATCGCAACATCCGGATCCGCGGTGCCCGCGAGCCGCTTCAACTGGCGCCGGGCCTCGGACCCGATCACCCTGTGGAACTGCCGCACCATCCGCGGATAGGGCGCCGGCCCGGTGACCGTGCCGAGCACGTAGTGGGTGTCGGCGAAGCTGGCGACCCAGTCGCGGAACGCCTCGTTGATCGCGTCCTTGAGCGTCCGGCTGCCGGCATCGACCGCCGCCACTTTCGCGCCCAGGAGCTGCATCCGGTAGACGTTCAGGCGCTGGCGACGCATGTCCTCCTCGCCCATGTAGACGACGCAGTCGAGACCGAGGAGCGCCGCCGCGGTGGCGGTCGCGACGCCGTGCTGGCCGGCGCCGGTCTCGGCGATGATCCGCGTCTTGCCCATCTCCTTCGCCAGCAGCACCTGGCCGAGGGCGTTGTTGATCTTGTGCGCGCCGGTGTGGAGCAGGTCTTCGCGCTTCAGGTAGATGCGCGCGCCGCCGAGATGCTCGGTCAGTCGCTCGGCGAAGTAGAGCGGCGTCGGGCGGCCGGCGTAGTGCTCCAGCAGATGCTTCAGCCGGCGCTGGAAGGCGCGCTTGCGCCGCAGCCGGTCGTAGGCGCGGCTCAGTTCCTCGAGGGGCGCCATCAGGGTCTCGGGGGCGTAGCGCCCGCCGTAGACGCCGTAGTGGCCGCCCTCGTCCGGCGCCATGGCCGCGGCGGAGAGAGGTGTTCTTACCTTCATCGTGCTGCTCCCTCTGCGAGGTTGGCGAACAGTTGCTCCAGCTTGGCGCGGTCCTTGTGTCCGGGCGAGGACTCGACACCTGAACAGGTGTCGACGGCGTAGGCGCCGGGCACGGCCGCGACGACCTCCGCAACGTTGCCGGGGCCGATGCCGCCGGCAATGAAGACCCGGCGCGCCCTGCCGCCGGCCGGCGCCAGAGCGAGATCGGCCGCCGCCGCGTAGTCCCAGCTTTCGCCGGAACCGCCGTAGAGCCGGTCGTGGGCGCGGTCGATCAGGACCGCCCAGCAGTCCTCGTCCGGAATCCGGCCCGGCGCGGCGGCCACGCCGCCGACGCGCCGCACGCGGATGGCGCGGTCCTTGAACTCGGCCAGGAGTTCCGGGCTCTCGTCGCCGCTGAACTGCAGGAAGTCGAGGCCGACCCTGCGGTCGGCTGTTTCGAGTTCTTCCCGCGTGGGGTTGACGAAGATGCCGACGGCTTGCGCCCGGTCCCCGACGGCAGCCCGGATCTGTGCGGCCTGCTCGATGTCGATCCAGCGCGGGCTCGGCCGGTAGAAGTTGAGGCCGATGAAGTCGGCGCCGAGATCGACGGCGAGCCGGGCGTCGACGGGCGTGGTGACGCCGCAGATCTTGACCTTCATGGGGTCACCTTCGACGTTGCCGGCGCACCCAGTAGTTCGGCGAGCGCGGCGGCCGGATCGCCGGAGAGCACCAGGCGCTCGCCGATGAGGAAGGCGTCGAAGCCGGCCTGCCGCAGCCTGGCGACATCGGCGCCCGTTTGAATCCCCGACTCGGCGACCTTGAGAGCCGACGCCGGGAGGCGGCCGACGCGGTCGGCGCTTCGTTCCAGGTCGACCTCGAACGTGCGCAGGTCGCGGTTGTTGATGCCGACGAGTTCCCAGTCTGGGGCCTCACTGCCGCGTTGCGGGCGACCCGGATGCGGGCTGGAAGCCCGCGTTCCCAGGGCCGGAAGCGGGCTGGCGGCCTGCGCTCCCAGGGGGGCCAGCTTCTCGAAGTCCTCGTCGTCGTGGGTCTCGATCAGGGGCACGAGGCCCAAGCCCCGGGCGAGCGCCGCCAGCCGCCGCAACTCCGCGGCGTCGTAGAGGGCGGCGATCAGGAGCACTGCGGAGGCACCGGCATCGCGCGCCCACTCGAGCTGCATGTCGGAGACCACGAAGTCCTTCGCCACCGCGGGCAGGCCGGACGCGGCGGTGCATTCGGCGAGCAGCTCGTAGCTGCCGTAGAAGTGGTCCGGCTCGACCACCACCGACAGGCAGGCCGCGCCGGCAGCGGCGTAGGTCTCGGCCCGCGCGACCGGGTCGAAGCGGCCGCGGAGGTCGCCGAGCTTGGGCGATCCCATCTTGATCTCGGCGACTACGGCGCGGCCACGGCGGGTGGAGATGGCGTCGAGGAAACGGCGGCCCGGGGCGTCGGGGGCGAGGCGGGGGGAGGCGGATGCGGGCGAGACGCCCGCGCTCCCAGGGGCGGAGCCCGGGTTCACAGCGACGGCCACGCGCCGGCGGCGCTGTTCGCAGATGCGCCGCAGGATGTCTGGAACCTCGGACACGGCCTCAGTCTCCGTCGCCTCCGTCGTCCCAGCCGGCCCAGCCGACGAGCTCTTCGAGCTTCCTGGCCGCCGCTCCCGAGCGCTGAACCTCGAACGCAGCGGCGACACCGGCGGCGAGGCTGTCCGCCCTGCCGGCGACAAAGAGCGCGGCCCCGGCGTTGAGACATGTGATGTCCGCGAGGGCGCCTCCGCCGCCATCGAGCACGCCGCGCATCAGCTCGACGTTCCTCTCGGGGGCGCCGCCGACCAGGTCGTCCGGCGACGCCGCGGCGATCCCGAAGTCGCGTGGATGAACTTCGAAGGTGCGGACCTCGCCGTTACGGACCTCGGCGACCCCGGTCGTCCCGGTGGTCGTGATCTCGTCCAGACCGTCGCCGTGGACGACCAGGGCGTGCTCGCTTCCGAGTTCCCGCAGCACGTGCGCGACTTCTTCGACCAGATCGGCCGCGAAGACGCCGATCAACTGACGCTTCGACCCGGCCGGGTTCGTCAAGGGCCCCAGCACGTTGAACAGCGTGCGCACGCCGAGTTCGCGCCGCACCGGCATGACCTGGGCCATCGCCGGGTGGAGCATCGGCGCGAACAGGAAGGCGATGCCGACCTCGTCGAGGCAGCGTCCGAGCGCCTCCGTGTCGCCCGAGAGCTGCACGCCGAGAGCGTCGAGCACGTCCGCCGAACCGGAGCGGCTCGACACGGCGCGGTTGCCGTGCTTGGCCACCCGCGCGCCGCCCGCAGCCGCCACCAGGGCGGCCGCGGTCGAGATGTTGAACGTGCCGCGGCCGTCGCCGCCGGTGCCGCAGGTGTCGATCACGCCGGAACTCGTGTGCGGCACGCGCGCCGCCCGCGCCCGCATCGCCCGTGCGGCGCCGGCGATCTCACCCACCGACTCACTCTTTGCCGCCAGCGCAACCAGGAACGCGCTCTTCCACACCTCGGACAGTTCGCCGTCCATCAGCCGGCCGAACAGCTCCTCCACTGTCGTGGCGGGAAGGTCCTCGCCGGCGATCGCCGTTCGCAACAGGGTCGAAAGGTCGAGATCAGTCATAGGCCTCTCCACACAGATCGAGGAAGTTCTGAAGTAGCTGCGGTCCAGTGTGCGTGAGCACCGACTCCGGATGGAACTGGACGCCCCAGTAGGGCAGTTCCCGGTGCCGCATCGCCATGAGCGTTCCGTCTTCGCTCCAGGCCAGCGGCTGAAGCTGTGCCGGCAGGCTCTCCTCCTCGACCGCCAGCGAGTGGTAGCGCGTGGCGACGAAGGGCGACGGCAGGCCGGACAGCAGACCAACCCCCCCGTGCTCGACTTCGGAGGTCTTGCCATGCATCAGCACCGTTGCCCGGCTGACGGTGCCGCCGAATGCCGAGCCGAGCGCCTGGTGTCCCAGGCAAACGCCGAGCAGGGGCACGTCGGGTTTCGCCCGCAGGAGGTCGATGCAGACTCCCGCGTCCTCCGGCCGACCCGGCCCCGGCGACAGGACGATGCCTTCCGAGTCGCGCGCCAGCAGGTCCGGCACGCTCTCGACATCGTTGCGCACCACCTCGAGTTCGGCGCCGAGACCGCCGAACATCTGGACCAGGTTGTAGGTGAAGGAGTCGTAGTTGTCGATGACGAGGATCATGCCCGGCCCTCCAGGTCACGCGCCAGCGCCACCGCCCGCAGCAGCGCCGCGGCCTTGTCCCGGGTCTCCTGCGCCTCGCGCACCGGGTCGGAATCGGCGACGATGCCGGCCCCGGCGGTGATCGAGGCCTCGCCGTTCGCCAGGGTCAGGGTGCGGATCGTGATGCAGGTGTCCATGTCGCCGCCGAACGAGAAGTAGCCCACCGAGCCCCCGTACATCCCGCGCGCCTCCGGCTCGAGTTCGTCGATGATCTCCACCGCGCGGATCTTCGGCGCCCCGGACAGCGTGCCGGCCGGGAAGCAGGCCAGGAGAGCATCGAGGGCCGAGCCGGCGCCGTTTCCGGCCGCGGCGGACTGCTCCGCCTCGACCGAACTGACGATGTGCATCACGTCGCTGTAGTGCTCGATGACCATGAAGTCGGCCACCGAGACCCCGCCCGGCGACGCCACCCGTCCGAGGTCGTTGCGCCCCAGGTCGACCAGCATCACGTGCTCCGCGCGCTCCTTGGGGTCGGCCATCAGTTCCTCGGCCAGAGCGCGGTCCTCCGCCGCGGTCCTGCCGCGGGGGCGGGTGCCGGCGATCGGCCGCACCTCCAGGCGCCGCCCCGTGCGCCGCACCAGCATCTCCGGCGAAGCGCCGATCAACGACGCCTCGGGCGCCTCGAAGAGCACCATGTACGGCGACGGGTTGACCAGGCGCAGCGCCCGGTAGAGGGTCGCCGGCGACACGTCCAGGTCGAGAGTCCAGCGGCGCGCCAGCACAACCTGGAAGATGTCGCCGGCGGCGATGTACTCCTTCGCCGCCATCACTGCCCGGCCGTACTCTTCGTCGCTCAGCGTCGGGGCGGCGGTCTCTGCCTTGACACCCAGGTCCTCGACCCGGGCCGCCGTGGCCTCGCCGCGGCTCTCGAGGACCGCCTGCAGTTCATCGAGCCGCGCTTCGGCCTCCGGCGCCGTCGTCTCGCCCGTGATCTCGTTCGCCACCGCGACGATCCGCTGGCGGGCGTGATCGAACACGAGCACGTCGTCGAAGCGGGCCAGGGTGGCGATCGGCAGGCCGAACGGGTCGGGTGGGCGGCCGGCCGGATGGTCGACCAGACACGGCTCGACGAGCCGGATCGCGTCGAAGCCGAAGGCGCCGATCCAGCCGCCGGCAAACGGCAACGGCGGCGCCGGATCGGCGGTCACACCGTCGAGCAGGCGCCGTAGCTTCGGCAGCGGATCGCCGGGCTCGATCTGAACCTCACCGCGACGATGGAGGTCAAGGGTCTCCAGCCGGTCGACGTACACGCGGCAGACCTGCGACGGGCTCGCGCCGAGGAAGCTGTAGCGCGACACGTGCTCGCCGCCGGTGATGCTCTCGAGCAGGAAGCGCCGCGCCCCGGAGTCGCCCTCCGCATGCGCGGCCAGCTTGCTGTAGACGCCGAGCGGCGTCGACGTGTCGGCCAGGAACTCCCGCGTGTGAGCGATGGCGGATGCGGGCCGGCTCATGGCTGCGTTCCCCCGGCTTGCTGATGGCGGCGGCCCAACTCGGCGGCCACGCCGGCGATCCCGACGCCGGTCGCCTGCAGCAGCACCAGCAGGTGGTAGGTGAGATCGGCTGCCTCGGCCGCGAGATCGGCGCGCCGCTCCGCCGACTCGGGCTCCGCGTCGGCCCGGACGCCGGCGATCACGGTCTCGCCCGCCTCCTCCGCGACCTTGCGCGCGATGCGGTCGACTCCCTGGTCGAGGAGACGGGCGGTGTAGCTCTCCTCCGGCGACGCCGACGCCCGCTCGGCGAGCACACGCGCCAGCCAGCCGAGCTCGAACTCGGCGGCGTTCGGCTCGAAGCAGCTCCTCGTGTTGTTGTGGCAGGCCGGACCGGCCGGCAGCGCCCGCACCAGGAGCGCGTCCCGGTCGCAGTCCTGGAGCACTTCGACCACCGCCAGTGTGTTGCCCGAGGTCGCTCCCTTGCGCCACAACTGCTGCCGCGAGCGGCTGTAGAAGTGGGCCTCGCCGGTGGCGAGCGTGAGTTCCACCGCCTCCCGGTTGGCGTAGGCGAGCATCAGCACCGCGCCCGAGAGCACGTCCTGGACCACGACCGGCAGCAGGCCCCGGTCGTCGTAGGTGAGCGCCGCGGGGTCGATGGCTGGGGATGTCATCTGTTTGTCCTTCGTCATCGTTTGTCGGTTGATTGCTATGCCGTCTCAGCCCGGATGCCGGCGAGGGCGCCGGCGTACCCAGTGGCGTCTCCTCGATTCCTCATCACATACGGATCGGATAGCGGCGGCCGAGGTACTCCTTGACCGCGCCTACCGAGAACGCCTTTTGGTGGAAGATCGACGCGGCGAGCACGGCCGCGGCCTCGGTTTCCAGGGCCTCGGCCAGGTGCTCCAGGGTGCCGGCGCCGCCGGAGGCGATGACCGGCACCGGCGACAGCGCCGACGCCCGCCGCAGCAGTTCCAGGTCGTAGCCGCTCTTCATGCCGTCGCTGTCGATGCTGGTGAGCAGGATCTCGCCGGCGCCCCGTTCGATTCCCTTCTCGATCCACTCCAGCGCGTCGAGCCCGGTCGGCGTGCGGCCGCCGTGGGTGACGACCTCCCAGCGCGGGCCGCCCGCTCCCTCTTCACGCCGCCGCTTGACGTCGACCGAGAGCACGACGCACTGGCTCCCGAAGCGCTCGGCGAGACGCGTCAGCAGCTCGGGCTCGGCGACCGCGGCGGTGTTGATCCCCAGCTTGTCGGCGCCGGCTAGCAGCAACTTGCGGCCGTCGCCTGTGCTACGCACGCCACCGCCGACACTGAGCGGAATGAACACCTGCTCGGCGGTTCGGCGCACCCAGTCGAGGTCCGTGTCGCGGCGCTCGGGCGCGGCGGTGATGTCGAGGAACACGATCTCGTCGGCGCCCTCGGCGGCGTATCGGGCCGCGGCCTCGGTCGGGTCGCCGTGATCGGTCAGGTTCTTGAACTGGACGCCCTTGACCACCCGCCCGGCAGCCACGTCCAGACAGGGGATGATGCGGCGGGTGAGGCCGGTCGGCTCGATGGTGGCTCTCACGGCGTTCTCCCGGAAGCGGGCAGGATGCCCGCGTTCCCAGGGCGAAGCGAGGCACCGTCCGGTCCGCCTGGTGCGCCGGCGACCCCGCCGGCGTCCGCCGAACCGGCGCAGGCGGTGATTGCCTCTTCCAGGCCGAGCGAGCCGTCGTAGAGGGCGCGGCCGACGATTGCGGCTTCGAGTTCGGGCCGCCGGGCCGCGGCTTCCAGATCGGCGGCCGAGCGGACGCCGCCCGAGAGGATCGCCGGCGCGCCGGCCATGACACCGATCTCGCAGGCCAGGTCGATGTTGGGACCCTGCATCATCCCGTCGCGCGAGATGTCGGTGACCAGCACCGCCGCGATCGGCAGACCGGCGAGTTGCCCGCACAGCGTCGCCGGCGAGCGGTCGGCCGATTCGGTCCAGCCCGCCAGCCGCACTTCGCCACGGTCGATGTCGAGCGCCGCCACCATGCGCCCCGGGTAGTGGCGGCAGAGGCCGGCGAACACGTCGAAGTCGCGGACGATCAGGGAGGTCACCACCGCCCGTTCGCAGCCCGCCGCGAACGCCCACTCGACGGATTCGCGGTCGCGCAGGCCGCCGCCGAGCTGGATGCCGCCGGGCGCTGCCTGCCGCGCCAGTTCCCCGACCAGTTCGCGCTGGGGAACGCCGCCGAACGCCGCGTCCAGGTCGACGACGTGGATGCGGGACACCCCGGCCTCGCGGTAGCGGCGGAGCGCGTTGCCGGGATCGGCGTCGTAGACCGTGCGCCGCCCGTCGTCGCCGCGTTCGAGACGCACGACCTGACCGCCGCGCAGATCAATCGCCGGCAGCAGTTGCACCGTCGCCTCCTTCTGTCCCGTGAGCCAGGTCCTCGGCCCAGGTCAGGTAGTTGCGCAGCAGCCGCAGGCCGGCGGCGCCGCTCTTCTCGGGATGAAACTGGGTACCCGCGATGCGGCCGCGGCCCGTGATCGCGGGGAAACTGCGGCCGTGCCGGCAGCGGCCCAGCACGGACTCCTCCGGCACGTCCTGGGGCGCGAAGGAGTGGACGAAGTAGTAGTGGTCGTCCTCGGCTGCGCCGGCGAGCAGGGGATGGTCTGCTGTGCCGAAGACGCGGTTCCAGCCGATGTGCGGCAGGGGCACGCCGCCCGGAAGCTCGGTGACGCGGCCCGCGAGCAAGCCGAGACCGTCCGTCATCCCGAACTCCTCGCTGCTGTCGAACAGGAGCTGGTAGCCGATGCAGATGCCGAGCAGGTACGCGCCGCCTTCGAGCGCGGTCCGGATCGCCTCTTCGGCCGCGCCGCGCAGTACCTCGCGCGGCGGCCTGAAGGCGCCGACGCCCGGCAGCACCAGGCAGCGAGAGTCTCGAATCACCGCCGGGTCGCAGGTGATCTCGACCTCGGACCTCAGGTGGCGGAGCGCCCGCACCAGGTTGCCGATGTTGCCGACGCCGGCGTCGACCACCGTCGCGCTGCTCGCCGGGGCTTTGCTCGCCGCTCCGGTCATGCCGTCAGGCTGCCCTTCGTGCTCGGCGCCTCGGCATCGCCTCCCGTCCGCAGGGACACCGCGTCACGCAGCGCCAGAGCCACCGCCTTGAACGACGCCTCCGCGACATGGTGCGGATTGCGGCCGCAAAGGACATCCAGGTGCAGCGTCAGCCGTCCGCGGTCGGCGAAGGCGCCGAAAAAGTCACCCATCAGGGTGAGCGGAAACTCGGTCGTGACCCAGGCCTGCTCCAGTTCCGCGGGCAGCCGGAAGTGGAAGGAACCGCGGCCGGAGAGGTCGACGACGGCGCGCGCCAGCGCCTCGTCGAGCGGTGCGAAAGCGTGGGCGAAGCGCCGCACTCCGGCGCGCTCGCCGAGGGCCTCCCGCAGCGCGTCGCCAAGCACCAGCCCTACGTCCTCCACCGTGTGGTGGAGGTCGATGTCGGTATCGCCCCGGGCTTCCAGATCGAGCCCCAGACCGCCGTGGCGCGTCAGGGCGTCCAGCATGTGCGAGAAGAAACCGTTCGGCACATCAAGCCGGCAAGCGCCGCCGTCGAGCGACAGGTCGGCACGGACATGGGTTTCGGACGTCTTGCGATCGATGGACGCTCGTCTCATGGCATCTCTCCCACGTTCATCTCCGTCAGGAGGCGTCGCGTCGCGCGCAGCGCCGGACCACCGCCGATTCCGATCCTCAGGCAGTTGGCCAGGCCCGGATAGCGGCTCACGTCGCGCACCAGCACACCCCCGGCGGCAAGACCGTCGCGGATCCCGGCGCAGCGGGGATGGCGCGCGAGCAGGAAGTTGGCCTCCGAGTCGAGGACCTCGAAGCCGAACTCCCGCAGCATGACCATCCACTGCTCCCGGCGCGCCCGCACCAGGGCGACGCGCGGCAGAAGCCGGTCGGCGTGTTCGACGGCCACTTCGCCGATCACCGCCGCCGCTTGACCGATGTTGTAGGGCAGCTTGACCTTGATCAGCTCCGCCACCAGTTCCGAGTCCGCCAGCAGGTAGCCGAGGCGGATGCCGCCCAGGGACCAGGCCTTGGACAGGGTCCGGAACACGATCAGGTTCGAGTGGCGGCGCAGCAGCGGCCGGTAGTCGTGGCGGCAGAACTCACCGTACGCGTTGTCGAGCAGCAGCGGCGCCTCGAGCGCATCCAGAAGGCGCTCCACCGTGCCGGGATCCGCCGCCGTGCCGGTCGGGTTGTTCGGCGTACACAGGATCACCGGCCGCCTCGGGTCGCGCCCGATCTCGGCCTGGAGTTCGCCGGTCTGCAGCGCCAGGTCCGGCGCCGGTTCGAGGAACCGCGGCACGCCCGCGGCGCGCCGGACGAAGGTCTCGTAGAGACTGAAGCACGGCTCGCAGGCGAGCACCTCCTGGCCGGGGCGAACGACGCCTTCGAGCACAGTCGTCAGCAGCTCGCCGGAACCGTTTCCGACCAGCACGCCCTCCGCCGGCCAGTCGTTGAGGTCACCGAGCAGACGCCGCAGACGCTCGGCGTGGAAGTCCGGGTAGTGGGCCCAGGTGCGCTCGGCCAGACGCGCCAGCGCCTCGCGCTTGAGCGCCCGCGGCAGATCCCACGGCGCCTCGTTCTGGTCGAGCCGGTAGCGGTATGTCACCCGGTCGAGCGAGTAGGCGGACAGGCGGCGGAACTCGGGCCTGACGAAGGCGCCGGCGCCCTGGGCGGAGGCACTCATGGCTCGGCCTCCCGGCGGTTTTGCCCACCGACTCCCCCACCGAGGCGCAACCTGGCCGCCGCGGCATGGGCCGCCAGGCCCTCGGTAGCCGCCAGGGTCTCGGCGGCGCCGGCCCAGGCCCTCGAGGCCTCATCGGAGAACCGAACCGTGTGACTACGCCGCACGAAATCCTCTATCCCGAGACCGGAGGCGAAGCGCGCGGTGCCGCCCGTGGGCAGTACGTGGCTCGGTCCGGCCACGTAGTCCCCGAACACCACCGGCGACGAAGCGCCCACGAACACCGCGCCGGCATTGCGCATCTCGTCCGCGCGCGCTTCCGCGGCGGCGCCGATCAGTTGCAGATGCTCGGGCGCCAACCGTTCGGCCAGCGCGAGCGCACCGTCCAGGTCGTCCGCGACGAACGCCGCGCCGTGCGCTTCGAGCGCGGCAGCGGCGGTGTCTCGGGTCGGCAGCAGCGAGAGCTGCCGGTCCACCTCCGACGCAACCCGATCGGCAAGCGCCGCGGAGTCCGTGACCAGGACCGCGACCGCCAGGGGATCGTGCTCCGCCTGCGCCAGCAGGTCGGCCGCGACCCAGCCGGCCGGAGCGCCGTCGGTCGGCACGATGACGACCTCGGACGGACCCGCGGCGCGGTCGACGCCGACGTCGCCCGCCACGTGCTGCTTCGCGGCCGCTACCCAGGCGTTCCCGGGCCCGGCGATCAGGTCGACCGCCCGGACCGACTCGGTGCCGTAGGCAAGGGCCGCGACGCCGTGCGCGCCGCCCATGCCCCAGATCTCGTCCGCTTCGACCAGGTCCAGCACGTGCCGCAGCACTGGACTTTCGAGGTAGGCCCGGGGCGGCGTGGCGACGACGAGTTCCTCGACGCCCGCCAGCCGTGCCGGCACCGCGGTCATCAGCACCGTAGAGGAATAGGGGAACCGCCCACCCGGCACGTAGATCCCGACCCGGCGGATCGGCAGCCGGCGCTCCTCGATCGACACGCCGTCCCGTTCCAGGCGCTGGACACCCGGACCGTGCGGCTGTGCCCGGTGGTAGACCTCGATCGCGGCCCGTGCGCGGTCGATGGCGGTGAGTACGTTGGGGTCGATGCGTTCAGAAGCCGGATGCGGGCTGGCGTCGTCCAGCCGCAAGGCGCCGGCCGACGGCGCGTCGAAGCCGTCGAAGCGGCGGACGGCCTCGAGAAGGGCCGCGTCGCCGCCGCTGCGGACCCGGCCTATGATCTCCGCGGCGGCATGGCCGATCTCGGCCGCGATACCGCCCCGGCCCCGCCGGTCGAGCAGTTCCAGGCGCTCCCGCCCGGCACGACTGTCCGCCGCCAGGACCTGCAACGCTCCCCCGCTACGGACCTCAGTCACCGGCGGCCCCCGATTCTTCGAGCGCGCCCAGCAGCCGGCTCAACCGGCGCCGGTGGGCGTGGAACGAAGCCCGGTTGACCACGAACGTCGGCGCCACCTGGGCCAGCACCTCGACCTCGTGCAGGTCGTGGGTTCTGAGCGTGGCGCCGGTCTGCACGATGTCGACCGCCATGTCGGTCAGGTCGAGCAACGGCCCGAGTTCGATCGAGCTGGTCAGGCTCAGCACCTCGACGTGCAGTTTGCGGGCGGCAAGAAGCCGCGCCGCCCACGCCGGATAGCGGGTCGCCGCGCGGAGCTGGCCGCTCCGCCGCGGCAGTTCCGGCGTCTCGGCAATCAACGACAGGCGGCTACGGCCGTCCTGGAGGCGCAGCGGCTGGAAAACGTCGGGCTGGGTCTCCTCCAGCACGTCTGAGCCTATGATCGCGCAGTCGACGATCCCGTGCTCGACATAGAGCGGCAGGTCCCAGTCCTTGAGCAGCAGCACCTCGACCTCGACCCCCAGCACCCCAACGCCTCCGAAGCGTTGGCGCAGGCGGGAGGAATCGAGATCGGTGAGACCCATGCCCGCGGCGGCAAGCGCGTCGCGCGCCGGTCCGAGGTTGCGTCCCTTCGGCAGGCCGAACGTGATCATGCCGGGCCCTCCGCCAGTTTGGTCAACAGGTCGAGACCGAACGAGAAGCCGACCGCCGAGCAGTCGCCGCTGAGCGACCGGAACACCCTGTCGTACCGACCGCCGACACCCAGGGCCAGGGCCGTACCCGGCGCGTAGGCCGCGAACATGAGGCCGTCGTAGTAGCCGCGCGGGCCCGCGGAAACGCCGATCCTCGGGTCGAGCGCGGCGGCGGCGAACTCGGCGAGATCGACCTCGACCTCGATGCCGAGATCGCCGTACTCAGCACAAAGCCGGTCGCGGAGCAGGAGCAGTTCAGTCACCGCAGCGGCGGCGTCCCCGAGCACGGAGAGGTCTTCCGGATAGCCGCGCTCTACGACATCGGCGAGACCGGCCCGGCGCGCGGCCTGCCGGTCGCGGCTCGCTATCCGCAAAGCGAGTTCACCGGCGGCGCCATCTCCTGCCGCGGCGAGCAGGGGCTCGTCGAGCGCACCGGCGACGCCGAGGACGACCCGGAGCGCGGCGTCATTCCTTTCGCCGGATGCGGGCGAGACCTTCCCAGGGGCGTCGCCGCGGGCCTGACGCAGCAGGTCGAGGAACAGGGTCAGCGTCCGCTCGTCCGCCTCGGTGCGGTCGCCGCCCAGCAGCTCGGCGCCCAACTGCGAGTACTCGCGCATCCGGCCGGGACGTAGAGGCTGATGCCGCACCACGTCGCCGCGGTAGTAGAGACGCAGCGGCAGTTCCAGGTCGTCCAGGTGGGGGGCGAGCAACCGCGCGAGCATCGGCGTGAAGTCGCCACGCAGCACGAGCAGTTGACCGTCCCGGTCGACGAACCGGTAGAGCTGCTCCAGCCGGCGCCCCTGGAGCAGGGGCCGGTAAGGCTCGAAGTAGTCGAGGATGGGCAGCAACACCTCGCCGAAGCCGCGCTCCTCGAGCAGCGCCGTCAGGCGCGCCTCCAGCCGGCGGCGCCGCTTCACGCTGTCGAAGAGGGCAGCCGACACTCCGGTCGGCAGGCCGGCGGAGATCTTCATCGCGGCGTCTCCAATCCCAGGGCCGCGGCGCCGACCTCGAACCGCAGCGGCTTTCCCGTCATCGCCTCGAACTGCGCCAGACCCTGGTGCAGCAACACTTCCCGGCCGTCCACGACCCGAACGCCGCGCGCTGCGAGGGACCGGCTCCAGGGCGTCGGTCCGCCGCCGTAGACCAGATCCACCGCGGCAGCCGAGGCTCGCAGCGCGTTCGGATCGCAGGGAAGCGGGTCCGCGGAATCGTGGCCGAGCGAGGTGGCGTTGACGACCACGTCGAACGCGCCGGGCGCCAGCTCGTCGAGCGGAACGAAGGCAACGCCGAGCGACTCCGCGGCTGCCTGGCCGCTGGAGACGGTGCGGTTTGTGAGCGCGATGTCCGCGCCCGCGGCCGTCAGGCCCGCCGCCGCGGCCCGGCCGGCGCCGCCGGCGCCGATGACCACGGCAGTGCGGCCCGAAAGCTCGACGCCGTGCCGGCGCAGCGGACCGACGACGCCCTCCGGGTCCGTGCTCTCTGCCCGCCATTGCCTGTCGGCGGCGGCGCCCGGGCCCGGGATCAGGGTGTTCGCACCCCCGGCTCGACCCGCCAGGTCGCCGGCCTCCGCGGCAGCGGCCAGAGCCGCGGCCTTGTGCGGCGCGGTGACGCTCAGGCCGCCGAGGGGCATGCCCGCACGCTCAAAGAAGTCGCTCCGCGCGATTTCGCTCCAGAACGTCTCGAAGGAAGGCGCGTCGAAGGCGACGTAGAGCGCGGCCTCACCGCGGTCGAGGTAGCCGGCGTTGTGGAGCCGTGGCGACAGGCTGTGCGCCGCCGGGTGCCCGACGACGCCGAACAGCCGCGACACGCGGGGCAGGTTCGGCAGGCCGTAGTCGGCCCGCAGCCGCTCGATGGACGGTTGACCGGGGGCGGCAACCAGCGCACCCGCGGCGCCGTAGACCCACGGCGCTCCGAGCCGCGGCGCCACCTGCCGGGTCCAGGCGCCGATGGCGCCCACCCCGAACGCGGCGACATCCGTCCGGCCGGTGTCGAGCAGCAGTTCGAGCGGCGCCAACTCCTCACCGGACCTCTTCGGGGCAGTAACGAGCTTGTAGAGCCGGGCCTCCGCGCCCGACATCTGTCTGAGCCGGCCTCGCAGCGCCTTGAGACTGGCGCCGCGGCCGTGCCAGGACACCAGCCGCCTGACAGGCTCGATCGAAGCGAGCAACTCGCGGCCCAGATCGCGGTCGGCCTCGAGATCGACCAGGTCGTACCCGCGGGCCGCAACCAGCCGCTCCGCCCGCCGACCCGCATCGACCGGTCCGCGGCCGCCCTCCGCCTCGCTGCGCAGGGTGTACAGCAGTTCGCCCGCGAAACGCTCCCGCAGCCAGTCGGCGTCGATCTCGCCGACCAGATCCGCACGCACCTCGAGACAGTCGGCGCGCTCCGACAGCGCGCGCAACTCGTCGCCGGACGCACTCGGTGCCTCCGTCAACGACGCCACCAAGGTCGCGCTCCGGGCGACCTCCGTAGACGTTGCGCTCCGCGCAACCTCCGTATACGTTGCGCTCCGCGCGACCTCCGCAGGGGTGGCTCGCGGCGGATTCTCGGGTGTCGAACTCAAACTGATGACCTCCTTCGATCCGGAAGGAGGTCTTCTCGCTCACCCTCGTCCCGGACCACTTACCGGGACTTGGCCCGGTTTTCAGCCCTTGCCGTGACCGTGAGCCCACCAAGCCTGCGCAACGACGCCGGTAACCGTGGGCATCGTGATCGCGCTGTCGCTGGCCTGTGAGTTCATGGCGTGGTGCGGGTTCCGGGGACCGGAATGTACCGGAACGCCGGATTAGACACCGGAAGGCCTTGGGGTGTCAAGGGATAGCGCTAGGCACTGGCCATGATCAGGGCGCCGTTCGTGCCGCCGAAGCCGAAGGAGTTGGTCAGCGCGACGTCGACCTTCGCGTCGCGGGGCTCGTGGGGCACGAAGTCCAGGTCGCACTCCTCATCGGGCTGATCGAGGTTGAGGGTTGCCGGCAGCACCTGCCGGTCGATCGCGAGCGCCAGGAGCCCGGCTTCCACGCCGCCCGCCGCTCCCAGCAGGTGGCCGGTCGAAGACTTGGTCGACGACACGGCCAACCGGTAGGCGTGGTCGCCGAAGACGCGCTTGATCGCCCGGACCTCGGCGATGTCGCCCAGCGGCGTCGAGGTGCCGTGGGCGTTGATGTAGTCGATCCGTTCCGCCGCGATCCCCGCGTCGTCGAGCGCCGCCCGCATGACGCGCGCCGCGCCGTCGCCGTCCGGCTGGGGCGCCGACAGGTGGTAAGCGTCGGCGCTCATGCCGTAACCCAGGATCTCGGCGTAGGCGTGGGCGCCGCGGGTCAGGGCCGCCTCCCGCTCCTCCAGGATCAGCACCCCTGAGCCCTCACCGAGAACGAAGCCGTCGCGGCCGACATCCCAGGGGCGGGACGCCTCGCCGGGCTCGTCGTTGCGCACCGAAAGCGCCTTCATCGCCCCGAAGCCGGCCAACGCCAAGTCGCAGGTCGTGGCCTCCGTACCGCCGGCGAAGGCCGCGTCGGCGTAACCGTGCTGAATCAGGCGGAACGCATCGCCGACGCCGTGCAGGCCGGTCGTGCAGGCGGTCGTGGGACAACTGTTCGGCCCCTTGGCGCCGTGCCGGATCGAGATCTGGCCCGACGCCATGTTCGCGATCAGGCCGGGGATGAAGAACGGCGACACCCTGCGCGGTCCCCGGTCGCGCCATATGTCGTGCATGTGCTCGATCAGCGGCAGCCCGCCCATGCCCGAGCCGACGACGGTGGCGACGCGATCGGCGTTGCCTTCATCGATCTCGAGCCCCGAGTCCTCACGGGCCAGAGCCGCCGCCGCCAGGGCGAACTGGATGAAGAGATCGACACGGCGGATGTCCTTGCGGGGCATGAACTGCTCCGCGTCGAAGTCCGGTACTTCGGCGGCGATCTTCGTCGTGTACGGGGACGCGTCAACCCGCGTCAGCGCACCAACGCCGCTCCGGCCCTCCATCAGGCCGGACCACGTGGCCTCTGTCCCTACCGCGAGCGGGGACACCAGGCCGACACCGGTGATGACGACGCGTCTGCGGTCGCTCATGAATCCGTCCAGTTGGCTGCGCCGCCGAATGCACTCCGTTGCGTTCGGCGGCGCGGCCAACTGGAGAGGTGGGAGATGGGGCCAAACACGGAGTCTGCGACGGGTTTGGCGGCGCTGTCAGCGGACCCGCTCGGGGCGGCCGGAGCCAGCTCGCTAGTTGTCGCCCCCGTGCGCCTGGATGTAGTCGGTGGCTTCCTTGACGGAGCCGATCTTCTCGGCATCCTCATCGGGGATCTCGATGCCGAACTCCTCCTCGAAGGCCATGACCAACTCGACGATGTCGAGCGAGTCCGCACCGAGGTCGTCGGTGAAACTGGCCTGCGGAGTGACTTCGTCGGCATCGACTCCGAGCTGCTCGACAATGATGCTATTGACCTTTTGGACTACGGACATTCTGGTTCCTCTTTGGGGGTGATGGCGCAGGTTTGGCGTTTTCCGGCCCGCTGACAGAGCGAGACTATGCCACCGCGAGGCCGATCCGTCCAACTGGTGTTGTCTCTCAGGTCATTCCGCCGCTGACGCTCAGGACTTCGCCGGTGACGTAGGACGCCTCGTCGCTTGCCAGATACAGCACGGCGGGCGCAATGTCATCCACCGTGCCGAGACGCATCACACCGTACTGCTCCCGAAAGCGCTCGCCGGCGCCTTCCGGCATCGCGGCGGTCATGTCCGTCTCGATGAAGCCCGGCGCGACAACGTTCACCGTGATCCCCCGGCTCAGCAGCTCGCGGGCGAGGGACTTGCTGAACCCGATCAGCCCGGCCTTGGAGGCGGCGTAGTTCGCCTGCCCGGCGTTGCCGAGCACGCCGGCGACCGACGACACCGAAACGACCCGCCCGAAGCGGCGACGCATCATGCCCCGCACGAGCGCCTTGGTCAGGACGAAGACGCCGGTCAGGTTCACGTCCTGCACCCGCTGCCACTGGTCCAGGGTCATCCGGGCCAACAGGTTGTCGGCCGTGATGCCGGCGTTGTTGACCAGGATGTCGACCGCCGCGAACTCCTTCGGAAGCTGCCGCACCGCGCCGGGTACCTGTTCGTGATCGGCCAGATCGAGCGCCATCGCGTGTGCCTCGCCTCCCGAGGCGGCGATCTCGGCGGCGACTTCGCCCAGCAGTTCCTCGTTCCGGGCCGCCAGCACCACGCGGGCGCCCTGCCGCGCCAGCAGCACGGCGCAGGCGCGGCCGATCCCGCGCGAGGCGCCGGTGACCAGCGCCGTCCGTCCGCTCAAATCGAAGATGCTCACGGTCGTCACTCCATGTCGCCCGGCTCGGCCACCGACCGGACCTTCAGCTTTCGATCGATCCGCCGCGCGAGGCCGGAAAGCACCTTACCCGGACCGAACTCGATCAGCCGGCCGACGCCTTCGGCCGCCATGACCGTCACCGACTCCGCCCAGCGCACGGGGCCGTCGATCTGCCGGACCAGCGCGTACCTGGCCGCGGAAGCGCTTGTCACCGGCGCCGCATCCACGTTGCAGACCACCGGCACCTGGGGGTCCGCCATCGGCGCCGCCTGAATCAACGGCGCCATCGCCTGGCGGGCCGGCGCCATCAGGGCGCAGTGGAAAGGTGCCGAAACCGGCAGCGAAATCGCCCGGCGCGCGCCCCGGCCACTCGCCAGCACCATTGCCCGCTCCACCGTTTCGCTGGCGCCGGCGATCACGATCTGCCCCGGCGCGTTCAGGTTGGCGAGTTGGCAGACACCGCCGGTGTCGCCCGCGGCCTCGGCGGCGACCTCCGCCGTGTCTTCGACGCTCAGGCCAAGCACAGCGGCCATCGCGCCCTCGCCCACCGGCACCGCCTTCTGCATGGCCTCGCCCCGGGCCCGGACCAGGCGCAGAGCGTCGCCGAGTTCGAGCGCGCCGGCCGCGACGAGGGCCGAGTACTCGCCCAGGCTGTGACCGGCGACGAAGTCCGGCGACTCCGTCTCCAGGCCCTGAGCCCGGTAGCAGCGGAGCGCCGCTACCGATGCGGCGACAATCGCGGGCTGGGTGTTGGCCGTCAGTTGAAGCTCGTCTTCAGGCCCCTCGAAGCAAAGCACAGAAAGCGCGAAACCGAGGGTGTCGTCCGCTTCCTCGAAGACCGCCCGCGCCTCCGGAAAGGCCAAAGCCAACGCCCGGCCCATGCCGACCCGCTGCGAGCCCTGGCCCGGAAAGACGTACGCCACCCCACTCATCCAACAGGACCATTCCAAAGTCCGACGCTTGGCGCCGGATGCGGGCGAGACGCCCGCGTTCCCAAGGGACGGCGGCGGGACACTAGAAGCGGACTGCGGCGGCGCCCCAGGTCAGCCCGGCGCCGAAGGCCGCCATCAGGACCAGGTCCCCGGAGTCGATCCGCCCGTCGCGGTTCAGTTCGTCGAGCGCGATCGGGATGGACGCGGCCGAGGTGTTGCCGTAACGATCGACGTTGACGTACACGCGGTCGGCGGGCACGTCGATCCGGCGGCCCACGGCGTCGATGATCCGGCGGTTCGCCTGATGGGGAATGAGCCACTTGACGTCTTGCGGCGCCTGGCCGGCGTCGGCGAGCACTTCGCCTGAGACCTCGGCCAGGGTGCGGACCGCCACCTTGAAGGTCTCGTTGCCGAGCATCCGGATGAAGGGCAGCCGCGCTTCCAACGTCTCCGGACGGTTCGGAGGATTGCGGCTGCCGCCGCCCGGCATCTCGAGCAGGTGGGCCAGCGAACCATCGCTGTGGATCGCCACGGAGAGGACGCCCGGCAACCCGTTCTCCGAACTCGGCGCCGGGGGGTCTTCGCCGCGCAGCACAACCGCACCCGCGCCGTCGCCGAACAGAACGCAGGTCGCGCGGTCCTCGTAGTCCGTGTACTTGGTCAGCGACTCGGCGCCGATCACCAGAGCCGTCGAGGCCGCGCCGCTGGCGACGTACTGGTGCCCGACCGAAAGACCGTAGATGAAGCCCGTGCAGCCCGCGTTCAGATCGAAGGATGTCGCATCCTTCGCACCGATTTCTTCCTGCACCAGGCAGGCAGTGGACGGGAAGGGCATGTCCGGCGTCACCGTCGAGATCAGGATGAGATCCACCTCTGCGGGCGCCACACCCGCCATCTCCATCGCCTCGCGTGCGGCTTGAACAGCAAAGACCGACGTGTACTCGTCGTCGGTAGCGACCCGTCGTTCGCGGATGCCGGTTCGGGCGACGATCCACTCGTTCGACGTGTCGATCATGCGCTCGAAGTCGGCGTTGGTGAGGATCTTGTCCGGCACGGCCATGCCGGTGCCGGCGATCCAGACCCGCCGTGCATGGTTGGTAGAAGCTCGCCTGAGTCCGTTTGTCATCCCGCTACCGCCTTTGGCGCCGCCTCGAAGGCAACCTCCGACAGCTTGGCGCTGACCTTGACGTGGATGCCCGCCTCGCAGAACTCCACAGCGCGCTGCACCGCGCTGCAGATCGCGTGGGCGGACGAACGACCGTGGGCGACGAAGCAACCGCCGCGCAGGCCGAGCAGCGGCGCGCCGCCGTACTCGCTGTAATCGATCCGGCTCTTGAAGCGGTCGAAGGCGGGCCGGGCCAGCAGATAGCCGAGCCGCGACCGGAGGGTGCGCCCCATCTCCTCGCGCAACTGGCCGCCCACGAACTCCGCGAGCGCCTCGGCGCTCTTCAGGATCGCGTTGCCGACGAAGCCGTCGCAGACGACGACATCGGTGGTGCCGCTGAACACGTCGCGGCCCTCGACGTTGCCGACGAAGTTGAGTCCCGTGGCGTCGAGCGACTTGAACACTTCGCGGACCAGGTCGGTGCCCTTCCCGGCCTCCTCGCCGATCGACAGCAGGCCGATCCGCGGCGAGTTCATCCGCAGCAGTTGCTGGGCCAGATAGTGGCCCATGACCGCGAACTGACGGAGTTGGTCGGGCTTCGAGTCGACATTGGCGCCCGCGTCCAGCAGGATGGTTCGACCGACGCGCCGCGGCATGGTCACCGCGAGGGCCGGTCGATCGACACCGGGCGCCACGCCGATCACCATCTTGCCGGCGACCAGGGCGGCGCCGGTGTTGCCCGCGGTCACCATGGCCTGCGCCCGGCCATCCTTGACCAGGCGGGCACAGACGCGCACCGAAGAGTCGCGCTTGCGTCGCACCGCGAGCGCGGACTCGCACATGCCAACGACCTCCTCGGCATGCACGATCTCGACCCGATCCCGGACAGCAGGCCCGGGCTCGAAGTTCTCGATCTCCTGCTCGAGGATCGGCCGGCGGCCCACGAGGAGGAGCCGCAGCTTCCGTCGACGCGCCGCCAGCAGCGCGCCCTCAACCACGGCCCGGGGTGCGTCGTCCCCGCCCATCGCGTCAACGGCGATCACGGTCGGAGTTCGCGTGGAGGTTCGGTCCGTCAATTTCAGGGCCAACTCTGTCCTTCGGAAACCACCAGTCTAGCGCTCTCCAGACTGCCGGCTACAGAACGTCGTCGATATCGACCACGTCGCGACCGCGATAGTGGCCGCAGTGACTGCAGGCGCGGTGCGGCTGCTTGGTTTCGCCGCAGTTCGGACACAACGAGCCGGCGGGCCGCTTCAGCCCATCATGGGCCCGTCTCCGGTCGCGACGCGCCTTCGAGTGCCGTCGTTTGGGGTTTGGCATTTCAAGGGTTCCTTTCTGGAGTGTTCAGCTTTGTTTGCAGCGGCTGCGTCAGGTTACCGCCAAGTCGTTCACGGACCGCTTCCAAGGCCGACCAGCGCGGGTCGACCTGGTCCTTGGCGCAGGTGCATTCCCCGCGGTTCCAGTCCGTTCCGCACTGCGGACACAGTCCGCGGCAGGCTGGATCGCAGATCGGTTTCATGGGCACGTTCAGCTCGACCTGCTCTCGCACCAGGACGCCGAGGTCGACCGCGCCGTCCACCGCGGACAGCGCCGAGAGATCCTCCGCCTCCAGTTCGCGGGCCCCGGCGCTGTCCACGGCGCCGTCCGACGTGCTGGACGCGTCTTCGCGGCGAACGGCTACAACGAACGTGAGCGGCAGGTCGACATCCTCCTCATATGCGGTCAGGCAGCGGTTGCAGTTGAGCCTCTGGCGGTAGCGCAACCTCGCCTGGAGCAGGAAGTCCGGGCCGGTGAACGTCAGACTGCCCTCGCAGTCAACGCTGCCGAGGACGAGCGCCTCGTCCCGGCGCACGTCCACGGCAACCGCCGGGACGACCTCGCGCCAATGCACAGGGCCCTTGCGGGCTTGGTCGAGCTGCAGGTGCATCCCATTCACCGTCAGGCGTACCGCCGTCGCTACTCAAGCCGCCGCGCAATCCGGCCAGGCGCAACCGCGCAAACCAGAGAGGCTACGAATCGTCGCGGCAACTGTCAATCGCGGACACGCGCCGTGAACTAGGCTTGCCCTGTGGCCCGCATCGGCATCGACGCTCGAAAAGTGCGCGATTTCGGGATTGGCGTTTACGTTTCCAATCTGATCCGCGGTCTGGCCCGGATTGAGGCCGAACAGGAAGCGGCCGCCAATCAGGAAGCTGCCCCGAATGAGTACGTCCTGTTCGTCCGCCCCGAGGATCGCGACTTCGGAGTCGATCTGCCGGCGAACTTCCGCTGCGTCGTCGAACGCTCGCCGGTCTACTCGCTGCGCGAGATCGGGATGATGACCTGGCGCATCTGGCGGTCGCGCCTCGACCTCTACCACGCCACCCACTACGTCCTGCCTGCGATCGTTCCGTGTCCGACCGTGGTCACGATCCACGACATCATCCACCTGCTCTACCCCGGCTTCCTGCCGAGTCGCGCGGCGTCCCTCTACGCTCAACGCATGTTTCGCCACAGCGTCAACCGAGCCGACCGGATCATTGCCGTGTCCCAGAACACGAGCAGCGACGTTCTCGACTACTTCGACATCCCGGAAGAGAAGATCAAGGTCGTGTACAACGGCGTCGAGGATCATTTCCGGCAACTGCTCAGCGCGGAGGAGCTCGGCGCCCGCCTGAAGGACGTGGGTGTACGGCAGCCGTACCTGCTGTTCGTCGGCAACCCAAAGCCCCACAAGAACCTGAACCGGGTGATCAAGGCGTACGCCAGGGCCCGTTCACGGGCCGGCTTCGAAGCGCCCCTGGTCTGCGTCGGCGCGCGGCCCGGCAGCGACTTCAAGCTCGAGCGCCGCGCCCGCCAGCTCGGGGTCGGCGACCACGTCCAACTCGTCGGCCATGTGCCGGCGCGCGCCCTTCCGGCGCTCTACCAGGGCGCGAGCCTGTTCCTCTACCCCACCCTGTACGAGGGTTTCGGGCTGCCCGTGGTCGAGGCGATGGCCTCACGGGCGCCTGTGATCACGTCGAACACGTCGTCGCTCAAGGAGATCGCCAGAGGTTACGCGGAACTCGTCAATCCCCTCGAGGTGGAGGAGATCGCGAGGGCCATCGAGCGCTGCATGATGGACCGGGACCACGCCCGGCAGCTCGCCGACCGCGCCGCCTCCCGCGCCGCCGGATTCCAGTGGCAAACCGCCGCCGAGAGCACCCTCGCGATCTACCGCAACGTGCTCGGGGAGTCGGGACACTGACCGCCGGCCCGCGGCGCCACTCCTAGCCCGGTTGTTAACATCCAGCGCCCGCCAGAGTCGGGCGCCCCTACACCCCCACGATCCCAGAACCGTGCTCCAGAAGCGACTCCGCGTCACCGCCACGCTGAACATCGCCGGCGATATCGCCGCCACGGTCGGCGCCTTCTTCCTGGCCTGGTACCTGCGCTTCGTGCAGCCGGTCATCGAAGTGACGAAGTCGGTGCCGGACTTCGAGCCGTACCTCAGGATGCTGCCCTTCATCCTGCTGATCTGGCCCACGGTCTACTACTTCCACGGCCTCTACCGCATCCGCCGCGGACACAGCCGGGTGGACGAGGCGATCAGCATCGTCGTCGCGACCGTCCTGGCGCTCGTGATCCTGACCGCGGTCCTGACCTTCGACCGCGTGACTCAGGCCGGCAGCGACGACCCCTTCTCCTACAGCCGCGCCTATTTCGCTCTGTTCGCTGCCAGCGACATCTTCCTGGTCGCGCTGCTCCGCTTCGTCACCCGGGCCGCTCTGCGCGTGGTCCGGCGACGAGGGCACAACGTCCGCCGCATCCTGATCGTCGGCGCCGGCGACAGCGGCGAGGAGATCGCGGCCAAATTGGTCCGGCACCGGGAACTTGGCTACGAGGTCGTGGGCTTCCTGGACGACGACCCGGACAAGCAATCCACCGAGCGCGTCAGCGGCGTCAGCGTGATCGGCACTCTCGACGACCTGGAAGCAGCAATCGAGCGACACCACGTCGATCAGCTCATGATCGCCCTGCCGTTCGAGGCGCACCGGAAGATCCTCAACCTGCTCGACCGCATCGGCAACGAGCTGATCGAGATCCGACTGGTGCCGAACGTCCTGCAGTACGCGACGCTGCGCGCCGACATGGAAGACGTGGACGGCACGCCGGTCATCAACCTCTCTCACGTGCCGATGGAGGGCTGGTCAAGTCTGGCCAAGCGGACAATGGACATCGGCATCTCCCTGGCGGCGATGGCCGTGCTGCTGCCCCTGCTGCCGATCGTGCTGGTGCTGATCAAGCTCGAGGACCGCGGGCCGCTGTTCTACCGGCAGGAGCGGATGGGACTCGACGGCCGCTCCTTCATGATCCTCAAGTTTCGCTCGATGCGGATGGGCGCCGAATCCACCACCGGGCCGGTGTGGGCGGTCGAGGACGATCCCCGTCGCACCCGAATCGGCGCCTTCCTGCGGCGCTGGTCGATCGACGAGCTACCCCAGCTCTGGAACATCTTCCGCGGCGACATGTCGATCGTCGGCCCCCGCCCCGAGCGTCCCGCGTTCGTCCGCAAGTTCCGCGGCGAGATCCCGCAGTACATGCTGCGCCACCGCGTGAAGTCGGGGCTGACCGGATGGGCCCAGGTCCACGGCTGGCGGGGCAACACCTCGATCAGCAAGCGGATCCAGTACGACCTCTACTACATCGAGAACTGGAGTCTCCGTCTCGACTTCCAGATCCTGTGGCTAACCCTGCGCCGGGGTCTGACCAAGAACGCGTACTGAGGGGTCAAGCCGCCCTCTCGTCCCGGTCCGCTCAGGTGCGGGCGCTCCGGCTCCAGAGCGGCCTACTTCCCTCCAAGACACCGCGCCACCGCGCCACGGTCCGTTGGAGGGCAACTGGAGCGACCCCATCAACATCCGATACGCAGCGATATGCCCCCACCGGAGGGAGCCTTACTTGCCTCTTGACACGAGCGGTTAGGCGTGCCATAAAATCTCGTCTTAATACGACCCACCGGGTCGCCGCCCAGACAGGGAACTACGGAACCCGGTTATCTCTATCCCAGGGACGCCTTTGTGCGTCCCTGAATTTTCTTGCCCCCATGCCGAATCGCGCTCCGACCCCTCCTTCCGGTTTGCCTCGCCACCGCGTCCGCGTGTTCGTGGACTTCTGGAACTACACGCTCTCAATGCAGAGCCAGGACAGGGAGTTCCGCACAGATTGGTCGAAGTTCGGCCCTGTATTCTCACGTGCTGCGGCTGATGTCGTCGCCGCTACGGCGGTAGCCGAGTATCAGGGGGTGAACATCTACGGCTCCTACGATCCAAACAGCGAGAAGGACCGCAGGATGCACCAGTGGGCTACGAGGAAGCTGGACACCTTTCCGGGGGTGAGCGTGTCTATGGTCCCGCGGCATAAGAAGAAGAGAGCCCCCAAGTGCCCCACGTGCCACGGGGTAGTCGCCTGTTGTCCGGTCTGCAATGCAGACATGCGAGGGACTGAGGAGAAGGGCGTTGATGTTCGCATGGCTACCGCCATGATCAGCCTCGCCTGGATCGACAACTACGACATCGCGGTCCTGGTTTCCTCTGACCGGGACTTCGTGCCGGTAGCTGAATTCCTGGAGACCCGCGGGATCAAGGTGATCCACGGGAAGTTCCCGCCAATGGGCGCGGAGTTGACAGCGCGGCGCTGGGGCAGCATTGATGTTGCGCGCCGACGCGAGGACTTTCGACTCAACACCGCGACGCGCTCAGCCTCCTAGGCCCTTGGCGTAGCGGACCACCATGCCGGGGTCCTTCCAGCGGCCGGCGATCGCGACGGCCGCGATGGACGCGCCGCGCTCGATGAGGGACTGGGCCGACCCGACCCGGCAGTTGTGCCCGGAGGCGCCGTCTATCCCGACCGCGGCGGCCCGCTTGCGCACGACGGCGCGCACCGCGTTGGTCGTCAGCGGTGCGTGGCCTGACACGGCCCCAGTCCGCGTCACCCTCCGAAAGACCGGCCCTTCGTAGCGGCCGCTCGAGCTGGACGCCGCGCCCGTCTCCCGCTCCGCCGCGGCGGCAAGCCAAGTGTCGAGCGCCGTCATTGTCGCCGGTGTCAGGTAGGCGACCGCTCCCTCGGCCTCCTGGTCCGTCTTCGAGCGCCGGATGGCCAGGCGGCCGCTTCCGTCGCCTTCGCGCTCGACGTCGCCGGTGGCGATCACCGCGAGCTCCGAGGCCCGCAGCAGGGCGTCGCTCATCGTGCGCAGGAGCGCCGCGTCGCGCAGTCCGGCGGTCGTCTCGCCTCGGTCGCCGGCGGAGAGTCCGTCGTCGCCGGCGCGTTGGAGGGGTCGATTCACGGGGTTCCTGGGGGTGACGTCAACTATGAGTAAGAAGGACTATACGACGCCACGGTGTGGAGTAGAATTGCGGCAGCATGATGAAGGAGTACAGGGGCCAGGTCGGCCACATGTACCGACCGGCGGCGAAGATCATCCGCGGGCTTGACGAGCACACGGCCTTACCGCAGCCGGCGAAGGTCAGTGTGCGCCTCGACAATGGCCAGACGCTGCAAGACCTCCCCGAGCCGCCCGGCGTGCGCCTGATGCGGGGCGATCGGATCACCCTCCACGCGGACCTGACGCGGGGAGGCAGCATCGGACCGCTTCAGAAGGGCGACAACTGACAATGCCGCTGGTAGATGGCAGATCAATCGCCCTGCCCTACGGAATCGAGATTCGCGACCGGAGCGTACGGGTCTTCAACCGCGAGTACGGCGTCCTCGCCGGGTTCAACCTTCAGCAGCGCCCGGCGCACTCGACACTCGCCGCAATGAGCCACGACGGCGAGGTGCGGACCGCTGACGGCGCAACCAAGATCTTCTTCTACGACGACGCTTGCATACCGTTCCAGGAGGCGCCAACCGCTACCAGCGCGTACGTTGAGCGGCTGGGGCGGTTCGCTCGCCTGAAAGCCGCAGAGCGCCCACGGCCGTACCCGGACCACACATTGAACTGAGCGGTTCGTCACGATCGACACACAGGTAGAAAGTTCGCCGCGGCCTTCGACCTGACGCTCGCCTTGCCGACCGGCGCTTTTCTGTGCTGCGGATCCGTGAACCGTTCCGGGAGCTTCTGAACACGCCGGAACAGGGCCGCCTATCATTCGAGCAGTGTGCGCCAAGCGTCCACGGCGACGCGGTAGGCGGTGATCGCTTCATCGACGCGGGCCTCGGCGGCCTCCATCGCCTGTTTGGCGCGGTCCGCGGCTTCGCGTTCGGCGAGCTCCGCCTCGACGGCCGGGTAGGCGAGAGTCGCGGCCTTGGCTTCCAGTCCTTCAAGGTCTTGTGCGCCAAGCGTCCACGGCGACGCGGTAGGCGGTGATCGCTTCATCGACGCGGGCCTCGGCGGCCTCCATCGCCTGTTTGGCGCGGTCCGCGGCTTCGCGTTCGGCGAGCTCCGCCTCGACGGCCGGGTAGGCGAGAGTCGCGGCCTTGGCTTCCAGTCCTTCAAGGTCTTGCAGCGTGGGCGTCTTCTCACCACCGAATCGCCTCTTGACTTGGGTCAGCGTGGGCGACTTCGCCGATCCGGCGGCTGCGGTAGCCCGAATGCGGAGAACCAGCCGGCCGCGTTCATCGAAGGCGGCACTCGCGGCGTCGTTGGCGCGGCCCCATTCATCGGAGGCGGCCTTCACGGCGTTGTTAGCGCGGTCCACTCGTAGTTTTGTGACCCGCTCGTCGTGCACCCGCTCGGTGCGGCGTCGGCTCAGTGTTGCGCGTGCAGCGCTCCAAGCGTCCTGGGCTTCGGCTGCGCCGGACCCTGGCGCCCCTCCTCTTCGACGACCAACGCCGCGACGACCAACGCGAGTCGCCCGTGATCCCGCGCGCAGGTCGCCCGAGGCAATGACCAAGGCCAACTCCCGCGACGGACTCCCCGTCCACAGCTTCCAGACCTTGCTCGCCGACCTGGCCACGCTGACCCGAAACCGCGTGCGGATGCACGGCAAGGCCGACTCCACCGCCGACGTCCTCGCACGGCCCACTCCACTCCAGAACGAAGCCTTCAAACTACTCGGCTTGAAGCGAGTGCGCGCAGATCCCGGCCGATTCGGAGAGCATCGGCGCGGGCATCGGCCAGCTTCGTGGCTGCATGGGTGAAGTGGTCGCGGGCGGCGGCGTAGTCGTCCCGCGCTTCGAGGGCCAGGACTAGGGCGTCGCCTAGGCGTTCGGCGGCCTCGGCCGCTTCGAGGCTGCCAGCGAACGCGGCGGCCGTCGATGCAGGTGCCGAGTCGCTGGGCTTGACGGGCGGCCACCAGGGCCTCGCGGGTTGCGTTGTGGAAGGCGTCGCGGACGCCGGCAGCGTCGGGGTCGTCAACAGCTTGAAGATCGTCGATCGAATCTGCCGCTGCCGCTACGGTTAGAGCCGCCAGGCGGACCGCGGCGGGATCCGGATCGGCGGGTGCCGTACAGGCGAGAGCCGCCGAAGCGACCATCAGCCAGGTGGTTCTCATTGGCGCGTCCCCTCCGGGCGGCGCGGGTCAACCGACCGACGAAAAGTCGAGTCGTCGGACAACATCGGCTCGTCGAGAGTCAAACTCCCGAGTAAGCCGCTAGGAGGTAGGTGTCGCCGGGACGAGTCCAAGGGCTGCCTGCGGCTGCCGCGGTTCAGTCATGGTGCGGATCCTACCGGAGAACCAAGTCCGGACGGCCGGACCAGGTCGGCCGCATCGGCCGAGTCGGGGCCGCATTCCGGGACGCCGAAGCCGCGCGGGACCTGGACGGTGGCCTGGACCGGCTCACGCTGAGGCGGTGACGGAAGCTATCGGCGGCCCGAGATCCGCCGGAAGTACGGCGCGGATCTCCTCTACGCAGTCCCGGGAACGCGCGACCCCTCTGCCTGCGGCGCGGGCCATCTCGGTCGTCGCCGACCCTCAGCTCTCCGCGTCGAACTCGCGGTAGTCGCCGCGCTCTTCCATCGGGATCGCGTGGCGAACCTCGACGTGGAAGCCATCGCCCTCGGTATAGGCGACATCGATCAGGTCGTAGACCACCTGCGTCTGGGAGCCCTTGGTGAGCCCGGCAGTCTCAACCCAGAGCAGCCGGCGTTCCTTCTCCGCACCGTCCGGGTCGGCGATCGTGAGGTCGACCGTGATGCCGTCGAGCGTGCCGGCGCCCTCGTTGTGAACCAGGATGTCGAGCATGACGTTGACCATGGCGGGCTCGGCCGGCATGTCGCCTTCCGCTTCGGCGTCTGTATCGGCTTCGGCTTCGGCTTCGGCTTCGGCCTCCTCGGATGCCATCGCCTCCTCGGCAGCCGGTGCCTGAACCGTGAACGACTGCAATTGTGCGATGAAGCCGGCGCGGGTCTCGGCCACACCGCCCCCGCCGCCGCAGGCAAGGGCGAGCAGCGCGATGGCCGCAACAAACGCCACGACCACTTCCGGTCGCCGCCACGATGTCCGATTCAAAGTCCCCTTCATCGTCTCTCCCTTCCCTTCCATCAGCCTCGTCTGGCCCTCGTCTCGCGTCGACCTCCGAGGATAGCCTGTATCACTCCGAACTAGCGCGGAAGAACGACCGGAGGCCGGCGCTCCGCGCCGGATGCGGGCAGGATGCCCGCGTTCCCAGGTCAGATCGTTCTACCGCGCAAGTTCCTAGCGCGGTCCCAGAACTCCTCGGCCAGGCCGCCGGCCAGCACGATCTCGGGCCGCAGTTCGACGCCGAACCGGTTTCGTACCGCCCGGTGGGCGGCCACCATCAGATCGAGTACGTCTGCGGCGCGCGCCTTCTCCCGGTTGACGATCACGTTCGCATGGCGCTGACTGATCTCGGCGCCGCCGCGGCGCAGGCCCTTCAGACCGCAGGCTTCGATCAGCCGGCCGGCAAAGTCGTCCTCCGGGTTGCGGAACACGGAACCGGCATTCGGCTTGCCGGACGGCAGGCTCCGCCACCGCCGCCGGTTCAACTCGTCGATTCGCCTGAGCGCCGCGGCGCCGTCCCCGCTCCGGAGCCGGAACTCCGCTCCTGTTATGACCGCGTCGGTCCCCTGCAGGTTCGTCGTCCGGTAGCCGGGCTCAAGCCGGGCGACCGGCACGGCCTCGACCGGGCGCCCCGGCCGCGCCACGCGGACCTCGGTGAGAACATCGCGGATCTCCGTGCCGTAGCAGCCGGCGTTCATGACCACGGCGCCGCCCACGGTCGAAGGGAAACCGGACAAGGCCTCGAGCCCGAGCAAACCCTGCTTCGCCGTGTCCCGCGCCAGTCTGGCGAGCGTGACCCCGGCGCCGGCCCGTACCGTCTCGCCCTCCACCTCGACGAGTTCGAGCTCTCCTCGGAGCCGGCAGACGACGCCGCGAATGCCCCTGTCCGGGAACAGCACGTTCGAACCGTGACCGTGCAGGTGAAGCGCGACCGCACACTCACGGGCCGCGGTCATCACCGCGGTGAGCGCCGCCTCGGACTCGACCCGGACGAAGAGATCCGCCGGACCGCCGATTCGCAGCGTCGTCACCGAGGCCAGCGGCACCGCTTCGCGGACACAGGCGCCGGGAATCGCGACGAGCCGGTCCCGGACCTCGCGGTTGACGCCCAAGGGGGGCTGCAATACGCTGACTATGCCCTTGTCGATGTCGGCTGTCACGTTGTTCTACGCCACGTCGCCGAGCGTCCGCAGCGGCCAAGTCCCGCCTTCCGTTGAACCGTCTGACGATCCAGGGGACCGCCGCATCGGTCGCGCGGAAGTATAGCCACGCACAGCCTGCGGCGACGCCGCCGGAACCGCGCCGCTGCCCCCTCGAAGGCCGTCGATCACTGCCCGAGCTTCCGCCCGAACACCGCCCACGCGCCATAGCCAAAAAGAGGAACAAGAAACCCATGACCCCCACCCGCGCGAATGCGCGCAAGCAGCAAGTCGGTCGCGAGGAAGCCATCTCGGGCGCACTCACTCAGATCGAACGTCAGTTCGGAAAGGGCGCGATCATGCGTCTCGGCGAACAGGAGAACCTCGGTATCGAATCGATCTCGACCGGTTCGCTGGCCGTCGACTCCGCCATCGGCACCGGCGGTTTCCCGCGCGGCCGCGTGGTCGAGGTCTATGGCCCGGAATCCAGCGGAAAGACGACTCTGGCCCTCTCGGTGGTCGGCCAGGCCCAGCGCACCGGCGGCGCCGCGGCGTTCATCGACGCCGAGCACGCCCTCGACGCCGAGTACGCCGAGAAGATCGGCGTGAATATCGACGACCTTCTGGTGTCCCAGCCGGACAGCGGTGAGCAGGCGCTGGAGATCGCCGAAATGCTGGTGCGCTCGAACGCGCTCGACATCGTGGTGATCGACTCGGTCGCCGCCCTGGTGCCGCGCGCCGAACTGGAAGGCGAGATGGGTGACTCCCATGTCGGCCTCCAGGCTCGTCTCATGTCACAGGCACTCCGCAAGTTGACGGCCATCATCGCCAAGTCGCGGACGACCGTGGTGTTCATCAACCAGATCCGCGAGAAGATCGGGGTCATGTTCGGCTCGCCCGAGACCACGACCGGCGGCCGGGCGCTCAAGTTCTACTCGTCGGTCCGCATCGACATCCGGCGTATCGGCGCGCTGAAGGACGGCGACCAGGTGGTCGGCTCACGGGTGCGGATCAAGGTGGTCAAGAACAAGGTCGCGCCACCGTTCCGTCTCGCCGAGTTCGACATCGACTACGGCGAGGGCATCTCCCGGGTCGGCGAGCTGATCGACCTCGGCGTCGTGCACAAGCGGGTCATGAAGAGCGGCGCCTGGTTCTCGGCCGGCGATGTGAGGCTGGGCCAGGGCCGGGAGAACGCGAAGCAGTTTCTACGCGACAACCCGGAACTGGCCGACGAGATCGAAGCCCACCTGCGCTCCGAGATGGGACTGCCCGCGATCGTCGCCGCCGCCGAGGAGTCGGCCGACCGCGCCGCCGCGGCGGGCTAGCCGGCGTCGTCGGACGCACCCGCCCGTCTTGGGGCAGGAGGGGTCAGCTCCCAGGTGACGTGAGCGCTTGGGAGGAGATGGGAGGTGTGGCGCTTCGCTCGTTCAGAGGCACCTGGGAGCTGACCCCTCCTAACCCCGACTGGGCTGGAAGTCGGTGCCGAGAGGGCTGATGCACGAGGCAAACGAACCGACACCCTCCGCGGACAGGGAATCTGAGCCGCCACAAGCTGTTATCCGGGCTAAGGTCCGACACTGCGTTGGGAACTCCTCGGGAAATGACGAAACAAGCTCTTCTTGCAACAGCTGTCGTGCTCGCTGTAGCAGTGCCGGCGGCCGGGCAGTTGCCCTGCAATCCCTGTGTCGGTCTGGCGACTGAGGACCCAGGCGGAGCGGCGGAGATCCTGGGTGCGCTGCCGGAACTGGCGGACGAGGCGCTTCTCGTGGTCAAGTGGCCCGTCGACCTCACGGATGAGGCCGAAGTCGGCGCGGCGGCCGAGGCGGCGTCGCGGTTGCGCGACAGCGGCGCCACTCCCTGGTACGCGGTGCGCTTCGCCGCGCCGCCGCCGGCGGCCGACCGCGCGGACGAGTTGACGCCGGAGCTGGAGCGGCTGGCCAACCTCGCCCGGTCGGCCCAGGCAGGGTCCTTCTTTCAGCTCGTCTGGCCGGGAGAGCTAAGGAATGAAGCGCTGCAGATCCAGGAGTACGCGCTGGCGCTGAAGCGGGCGGCGGTCGCCGTTTCGGGGGCGCAGCCGGATGCCGCCGTTGTCTCGGCGCCGCTGCCGGGCGATCCGGAGTTGCTCCGGGCACTCTACGGCCAGGAACTGGACGCCTACCTGGACGGAGTGGCGGTGGTCACCTCGGAGTCCGTCGATCTGGGCGCGCTGCGGGGACTGATCCGTGAACTGGACCCGGATGCCCTCGTCGCGGTCGAGCCGGGTCCGGCCGGCACTACGGCCACCGGCGGAGCCGCCGGGGGCAACCTGCTGGTGCGCGCGGCGGCCGAGGCAGAGGCCGGGGCCACCCTGTCCCTGTTCGCACTCTCCGGCGACGGCGCCGGCGACGCCGCAGCGGTTCGAGCCGCCCGCCTGATCGCCCAGGAGTTCTCCGGCGATGTCGCCTTCGACCCCTACTCGACGCCTGCGGGTGCTGCGGCCTGGAGCTTCGTCCACGGCGAGGATCTGAGCCTGCGGATCGTCGTGTCGCCACCGGCGGCAGGTGCACCGGTCACGCTCAGCTTCAGCGACCGGCAGATCGGGTCGCCCGCCCGCTTCGATCCCGCGACCGGCGAAACCGAACTGCTGTTCGGCGGCCGGCGCACCCGGAACGGCTACGAACTCGAGCTGACCGAAACCGACGGGCCGTTCGTGTTCCGGCTCGACCGCGATCTCGCGGTCAACCTCGACGGTGCTACGAGCATCGAAGAGGCCCTGACCGTCGCCGACACGCGCCAGGTGCCGGTCGGCGAGATCCTGAGGCGGCTGCAGGCCTTCGAGGACGACCAGTCGAGGCGGATCGCGAACTACAGCGCCACCAACACGACCTCGCTGCGCTTCCAGCTCGGCACCGGCATCCAGACGGTCGACGTGACCTTCCAGGGCCCCTTCTTCTTCCGCCAGGAGGCCGGTTTCGACTGGGCCTGGGACAACTTCTTCGTCAACGGCATCCGCTGGCGGCGCAAGAAGATCCCCGAGATCCCCCTGATCCAGCCGGAGAAGGCGGCCGCGATGCCCGCCGCGATCACCTTCACCAAGGAGTACCGCTACCGGCTGCGGGGCACCGCAACGGTCGAGGGCCGCGACACCTGGGTCGTCGAGTTCGAGCCGGCGGCGGCGCTGGGGGAGGGCCGCAGCCTGTTCCGCGGCACGGTGTGGGTGGACCGCAAGATCTACGCCCGTGTGAAGACCCGCGCGGTCCAGCTCGGCCTGACCGGCGACGTGCTCTCGAACGACGAAACCACCTTCTACAGCCCGGTCGACGAGAACGGCGAGCCGGCGGCGTGGGAGCGGTCGTCGTACTGGCTGCCGGCCCGGGTGGTCAGTCAGCGGCTGTTCTCCCTGCTGAACGCGACAACGGTCGTGGAAGGGTTGACCGAACTCACCGGTATCTCGATCAACCCGACCGACTTCGAGACCCGCCGGCAGGCGACCCTGGCCTCCGAGGCGACGATGGTGCGCGACACCGAGGTGGGGCTTCGCTACCTGGCCGTGGACAAGGACACCGGCGAGCGGGTGGTCAAGGAGGACGACAAGACCCGGATGTTCATCGTCGGCGGCGCCTTCTACGACGAGGCCCAGGACGGCCCCCTGCCCCTGGGCGGCGTGAACTGGCTGGCGTTCGACTGGCGCGGCACGGGCGCCCAGGCCGACCTGTTCATCGCCGGTCCGCTGATCCTCGCCAATGTCGCCAACCCGAGCCTGTTCGGCTCGCGCTGGGATGCCGGCTTCGACATCTTCGCGCTGGCGTTCGCGGGCGAGGACACTCTCTACCGCGACGGCCGGGAGTCGCCGCAGGAGAACGTGGAACGGCTCCGCCCGAACATGGACTTCAGCCTCGGCCGCCCGCTCGGCAGCTACGCCAAGCTCGACTTCCGCTACGAGCTGTCCTGGCACAAGTTCCAGCGCGCCGACGAGACCAGCGAGGACTTCGTCCTGCCCACGGATCATCTGAGTCACAGCCTGGGGACCACCCTCCGCTACACCCGTTCCGGCTACCGGCTGGTGCTCGGGGGCGCCTGGAACCTGCGAGGCGATTGGGAGCCCTGGGGCCTCGGCGTCGCCAACCTGACCCCGGACAGCTACACGCTGTGGAACGTGGGCGTCGCCAAGACCTGGCACCTGCCGAAGTTCCAGAAGATCGGCCTGTCAGTGGAATACGTCGACGGCGCCGACCTGGACCGCTTCAGCAAGTACGAGTTCGGGTTCTTCTCGGACGTGACCGTCCATGGCTACCAGAGCGACAAGGTCCGTGCCGAGCGGGCGGCGGCGGCGCACCTGACCTACGGCTTCGAACTCGGCCAGATCTTCCGTATCGACCTGATCGGCGACGCCGCCTGGGCGACGGACATGGCCTCCGGCCTGGACAATGAGCTGCTCGCCGGCGCCGGCATCGTCGGCACCTTCATCGGCCCCTGGGGCACGGTGGTCAACATGGACGTGGGCGCCGCGCTCGCGGGACCGGACGACGGCTGGAGCGCCTTCATCGCCGTCCTCAAGCTGTTCTAGGCATTGCCACTGCCATGCCCCCCGAAGACGACTTCGCGCCCGACATGGACGATGTCGTGGAGGTGCCGATCGGCGACGAGATCGACCTGCACCCCTTCGCGCCCCGCGACGTGAAGGACGTGGTTGAGAGCTACCTCGACGCCGCGTACGAGAAGGGCTTCCGCGAGGTCCGCATCATTCACGGCCGCGGCATCGGCGTACAGCGTCAGATCGTGCGCAAGGTGCTGGAGCGCGACCCGCGGGTCGTTTCGTTCAAGAGCGGCGGCCCCGGCGGCGGCGGTTGGGGCGCGACCGTGGCTCGGCTGCGGTAGGAGACTACGCGGCAGAACTCCCAGAGACCGGCGCTTTGCGCCGGATGCGGGCCAGAAGGCCCGCGCACCCAGTTTTCTGCCGCGCAGTCTCCTAGCGCTAGCCCGCATATCTCACGGGGTGATTTGAGATCGGGCCTCATCCGGCGGATAATCCAAGTGTTATCAGACATTTGGTCTACCCGCAGGAGTGAGGCCCGTGATCACAGAGTGTACTTCGTCGCAGCTTGAGTTCGGATTCCACGGTCGTCGCCGGGTGACGGCTTGTTTCGACGGCGGTCGGTTGACGACGGAGGGCGGCGGCTTGCTGCTTCGGGAAGCGGACGCTCGGATCGGCCTGTTGGCGCGCATGGCGTCTTGTTTTCGGGACTACCGGAATCCGTCGGCGGTGGAGCACACGGTCCGGGAGCTGGTGTCTCAGCGTGTCTACGGTCTGGCTCTGGGCTACGAGGACCTGAATGATCACACTCAGCTGCGCCTTGACGCGTTCATGGCGCTGTTGGTGGGCAAGCGGGACATCACGGGAGCGGATCGTCTTCGGGCGCGGGACAAGGGTCGCCCTCTGGCGAGCGCATCCGGGTTGAATCGGCTGGAGTTGTCCCTGCCGGAGAAAGCTTCAGTGGACCGCTACAAGCGGATTCCGGCGGACAGTGCGGCACTGGACGGTTTGTTGGTGGAGCTGTTCCTGGAGGCTCACGAGGAGGCTCCCGCGGAGATCGTGCTGGACCTCGACGCGACGGACGATCCGCTGCACGGGACTCAGGAGGGTCGATTTTTCCACGGCTACTACCGGTGCTACTGCTACATGCCGCTGTACGCGTTCTGCGGCGGGCACCTGCTGCTTGCGCGGCTGCGGTGCGCGGATGAGGACGCAAGCGCCGGCACGGTCCGCGAGTTGGCGCCGATCGTCGCCCGGATTCGAGAAGCGTGGCCGGACACGCGGATCATCCTGCGCGGCGATTCGGGCTTCTGCCGGGAACGGATCATGGCTTGGTGCGAGACGCAGGGACTCTTCTACGTGTTCGGCTTGGCAAAGAATCCGCGCCTTGCGAGGCGGCTTGCGAAGGCGCTTGCGAAGTCGCGGCGGCGCTTCTGCGCCACCGGCAAGGCGTCGCGCCGGTTCCGGGAGTTCCGCTACCGGACACGCTCCACCTGGTCTCGCAAGAGGCGCGTGGCGGGCAAGGCGGAATGGCTCGAGAAGGGCGGCAATCCTCGCTTCATCGTCTCCAATCTGCCGAAAAGCCGCGCCGGCAAGCAGGCACTCTACGAGCAGCTCTACTGCGCCCGCGGAGACATGGAGAACCGCATCAAGGAGCAGCAGCTCGACCTGTTCGCCGACCGCACCTCGACCGCCACCATGGCCGCCAATCAACTGCGCCTCTACTTCTCCTCCTTCGCCTACGTCCTGCTCGCCGCCGTGCGACGACTCGCCCTGCCAGGCACCTCAAAGGCCCGCCTGCAGTGCGGCACCCTGCGCCTCCAGTTCCTGAAGATCGCCGCCCGCATACGCATCACACACCGCCGCATCTGGATCCACCTGCCAACAGCCTTCCCCTGGCAGAACGACTTCGCCCAGGCCCTGGCAAACCTCCGAAGCAAACCCCTCTACCACCCGCCGGCCTGAGGCCGGACGCCAACCCGACCCCACAATACGGCGCCTCGCATCCCTACCGGGCCGGAGTGCGCCCGAAGACCACCCAGCAGCGCCGCCGCACGGCCTTGCCACGCCTCCGAGCACCGACTCGAACCCGCTCACCACCCCTGACGCCCACCGATAGCGCGCGGCCAACGCTCAAACGCCCGCCTCAGCTCCAAAACGAGCTCCTAAGACGCCTCGGGTAGAGTCGACGACTGGCGCGGTGGCCTTGGATCGGCTCCGTTTCCAGTCGCCGCTCATCGAACCGGACGTGCGATTTTCCCGCATCCGGCTCTCGGACGGGATCATGCCTTCGCCCACGGAAGGCTGGCCGTTCGCACCGTCAGGCGCGTAAGTGCGTACTCTTCCCAGAGTCGCTCGTCGGGGAAGCGCACACTCTTTCCCGACCTCACCTTGTGCTTCCGGCACAGCCACTGGCGCAGCCGCCGCGTCGCGTGTCGATCTATCGCCGCGTAGGACGGACTCACCTGCCCCAGCGTGAAGTAGTTCGCCCATCCGGTCATCAGCCGGTTGAGTCGTCCCACCACCACCGCTGGTTCCAGCAGTCCGTAGCGCCGCGCCGTCAACTCGCTCAGCCTACGGCAAATCGACAGTGCCCCAAGCCATCGGTCCACACCGCGCGATTCGATCGCCGCTACCGTCTCACCGTCCACGCCCGCAGCGCCGCCGTTGCGGCGGACCTCCTGCCAGGCAACGGACAGCACGTCGGCGCGCCACATCTTGTCGGCCAGCGAGTAGAACCGGAAGCCTGGAGCTTCCTTCGCTTTCGCATGTAGCGTCCTCTGGAGTCTCCGAACACTCTTTGAGGCGGTTAGGCTCTCGCCAGTCCTCACGTCCCTTCCCTCCTTCATACGCTGTTCCCGAACCAAGGCCCCTTCCCTCCGCCGGAGTTACCCGGCATCCCCGGTACTACGAGCCTCTCCGCCACCCCAAACGGCCACGACCTCTCCCTCGCGGGTTGTCGGTTGGCGCGTGCAACGCCACCATCGGGGGCTTCCCGTGTTGCCTCCATCTCCCTCTTCATGCGTGCCGCCGCCACTACCCCGGCGGAACCGGGCGGTGTAAGCGTCGCTCGCTTCCCGACCGGTGGCAGCCTTCCCCGTATTTCAGGCGGGTCGGCTCCCGCACTGCCCGTTTCGAGGCCTGCTCGGCGTTCACTCGCGTTGCGGCCCGCATGCTCGCTGAACCGCCCAAGGCGGCCCTTCTTCATCGGAGTGCTTCAGACGATCTCGTTACCTCCTTCATCCGCTCCGACTGCTTCCGGCTGGAGCGACAGTTGCCGGGCGGGATTCGCACCCACTGGGAAATGGCGCCTTACCACGGCGCACTGAAACATGCGGGCTAGCGCCCCGCTCGCTCAGCCGCCGTAGGGCGCCGACCGGGCGGCGCCGCGACGCGCCCACAGCATGCCGAGACCGAACGCGATCAGCGGCGTCGCGATGAGCAGATCGGACGCGCTCACCGTGTACGCCGGCGCCGACGCCAGGGCTTCGGCCGCGGTCTGCCCGGGCGCGGCGACCTCCGGCGCTTCACCGCCCAGAAGTTCCGTGACCGCGGCGCCCGCCTCCGGACGCTCGGCGCGCAACTGGTAGGCGAGCCAGCCCCCCAAGGTCACGCCGACGAGCAGGAACCGTGCGCTCGCCCCCTTCAGCTCCGACTCCGCCTCGCGGTGGGCGTGTTCCCGCTCGCTCGAAGTGAGGTCCGAGTCCTCCACGCGGCGCCAGCGCAGGGCGTCGATCTCGGCCCGGCGCCGGGTCGCCGCGACGCCGCAGAAGAAGCCGATGGCCGCCACCAGCACATGCAACGCCCCGACCAGTCCCGGAACGCCGCGCGGAACGACCTGAACACCGACCACGGCCAGGATCGCGGCAACCACGAAGACCGTGGACCAGACGACGGCGAACGACTGCAGACGTTTCCAGTTCATCGAGCCAACCTATCTTCAGTCGTCCCTGCCTACCTTCAGTCGTCCCTGCCCAACTTCAGGCGCCCCTGCCCATCAGCTCCAGGAGACCCAGGGTCAGCACCGGCACGTAGGTGATCAGCAGCACGCCGACGCCGAGGATGACGAGCGCCGGCACGGCGGCGCGGTAGATCTGAATGAGCGGTCGCTCGAAGCGGTAGGACGCCAGGAACAGGTTGAGGCCCACCGGCGGCGTCAGGTAGCCCAGCTCAAGGTTGGCGACGAAGATGATCCCGAGATGGATCGGGTCGACGCCGAAGGCCAGACCGATCGGAATGATCAGGGGTACGACAACCACGGTGGCCGAGAAGATGTCCATCAAGCAGCCGACCAGGAGCAGGAAGACGTTGAGCAGCAGCAGGAAGAGGATCTTCGATTCGATGTTGTCCTGCGCCAGCTCGACCAGACGCTGGGCCGCCTGGGCGTCCACCAGCCAACTCGTGAGCCCCATGGCCACCACCAGGATGATCAGCACCCCGCCGACCAGCACGGTGCACTGCCGGAACACCGCGATCAGTGGCTTCCCCACCTTCAGATCGCGGTGGATCACGCACTGGACGATGAAGGCGTAGAGAGCGGCCAGGGCCGCCGACTCGACCAGGGTCGCGTAGCCGCTGAAGATCGCGCCCACGATGACGACGGGGAGCAGCAACTCCCACTTTCCGGCCCAGACTGCCCGTCCGAGCTCCGGCATCGAGACGCGGGTGCGGCGGGCGCCGCCGCGCAGGCCCTCCCGCACGCCCCAGGCTGCGATCAGGACGATCAGCAACAAACCCGGCACCACGCCGCCGATGAACAGGTCCTCGATCGGCACCTGCGCGACGATGCCGAAGAGGATCAGCGGCAGAGCCGGCGGTAGCAGAAGACCCAGGGATCCGGACGAGGTCAGGAGCCCGAGCGAGAACCGCTCGCGGTAGCCGTCCGCGGAGAGGGCGGCGAAGAGAACACCCCCGAGCGCCAGGATGGTGACCCCGGAACCGCCGGTGAACACGGTGAAGAACGCGCACACCACGGCGCAGACCACCGCCGTCCCGCCCGGCGCCCAGCCGAACATGGCGCGGAAGACCCGCAGCAGCCGTTCGGACGCCCCGCCCTCCGCGAGCAGGAAGCCGGTCAGCGTGAACAGCGGAATCGCCGCCAGCGTCGGAGACACCGCGAGCCGGTAGCTCTCCGCCGGGATGGCGGCGAGCGGAACGAAGTCGGTGAGGAAAAGGAACACGGCCGCGCCGCCCAGGGCGGCGAAGATGGGGCCGCCGAGCAGGGTCGAAGCCAGAATCAGCACCAACCAGGGCGCCGCCGTCCGATCGGCGAAGGCGTCCCCGTTCGCGTTGATCCAGAGCGCCAGCGCGATGCCGAGCATCGCCAGACCGCGCCCCAGCCAGCGATCCGACGACTTCCACGCCAGCCGCAGCGCCAGCAGCGCGAAGCCGACCGGCATGACCGCCTGCCCCACCCAGACGGGCACGCCGGCCGCCATCTCGATGCCGCCCTCGTGCTCGATCCGCACCAGATCCAGACTGGCCAGCCCCAGCAGCGTCGCCACCATCGCGCTGACGCCGCCGGTCAGAACCGCCGCCGCGCTCCGAAACCGGCCCTCGGGCAGGAGGGTTCCGGTGGCCAGGGCCAGCAGGCGCCCCTCGCGCGCCGCCAGGGCCGCGCCGAGGAAGGCAACCCACAGCGTCAGGTGCTGTTGGAAGGGAAGCGCGCCGGGAATGCCGGTACCGGTCTGGCGGACGACGATCTCCGCCAGTGGCAGCAGCACCATCGCGGCCAGAAGCACGCTCGAGGCGCCATCCTCGGCGCGATGCACGAGGCGTACCACCGCCCGGAACCGGGCCGCGGCGCCGCTTGCAGTCAAGAGGCGCTACCGGCCGCTGTCCGAGGCGGCAGACGCGGCCGCTTCGGCCTCCTGCCGCTTGCGGTACGCGTCCCGCACCGCCGTCGCCCGGTCGAAGATCGCCTCCGGTACGACCTTGCCCCGCATGTCGTCGGCGAAGCTGTTGGCGATCCGCTTCCAATCGTCCTCGACCTCGGTGCCGACAATCGGAACGACCTCCAGCCCCTGGCTTCCCATCAACTTGATCGCCGTTTGTTCGAGGGTGGGAATCGTGTCGAAGATCCGACTCTCGGCCCGCTGACCACCCTCGATCAGCACCTCGCGATCCGCGTCGGAAACGCGGTTCCAAGCCCGCTTCGTGACCACGATGGCGCCCATCATCGGGATCAACGGGATGTCGGCGAAGTACTTCGCCCGCTTGAAGAACTGGACCGACATGGCGTAGATCGGCGGCACCGCGAGCGCATCGATCATGCCGGTCTGCAAACCGGTGACGATGTCGGTGGCGGCCAGCGCCACCGGCTTGAAGCCGCCCTGCCGCCACCAGTTGGTCATCGCCTCGTCTCCGGCCCAGGTGAAGATCTTGAGCCTCTGCATCTCCTCGACGGTGCGCGCTTGCCTATTCGTGAAGAAATGCACCTGCCCCACGTAGCCCCAACCCAGAAGAACGAAGCCCTTCTCGTCCAGCTTGGTGCGAAGACCAGGGGTCAGTTCCCGCAGAACGTGGAACATCTCGCGCTCGGAGCGGAAGAAGAGGGGTATCTCGAAGACGGTGAAGTCCTTCGAGATGTCGGCCAGACCGCTGACCGACAGGGCGGCCGCGTGGTACTGGCCGATCTTCATCTTGCGCAGGATGTCCGGCTCGTCGCCGGCTACGCCGCCGGGATAGATCGTCAGGCTGACCCGGCCATCGGTGCCCTTCTCCCAGTCCCGGCCCATGGTGTCGAAGAAGCCATCCCAGGGCGAACCGTCGGGCGACAACGTCGCCATCTTGATGGTGAAGCCCGCCGCCCCGGCTGGCGCGGCAACGGCCGCAGCAACCAGGAGCAGCGCCAGCAGCGGCGAGAACCGGAACTTCATCCTGGGCCTCCTTCGGGCGCCGGCCGGGGGCGCATCCGCGCCGCTCAGACCTGCAGTGTTCAACTGCCGGCACTGTATCAACGGCCCGACCCCGGCGGGCGTCACCGGCGAGAGGGCGATCCGCAGTCTTGACGACACACAAACCGCCGCTCGACGCCCCAGGCACGCCACAAGGCGGCCGTATCAGGCGCTTCGCCGGCGTCCTCCGGATCTTCTGCCGCAACCAGGAGGACACGGAGCCGGTCGAGCAGCGCAACGGCCCGGCGTTCGCGGTCCCGGCTCCGCTCCCGCACCGCCGCGGCGAGTGCGCGCTCCTCCGCTATGCCGGCAAGGAGCACCGTCGGCCGGCACCACAACACTGAACCGACCAGCGCCTCGCGGTTCGGTTCGAGCACCAACACCGCCAGATTCGCGCAGCACCAATGCAGCCAAGGCACGGCCAGACGGTCCACCCCCGCCGGCGACGACGCCGCGGGCGGGGTGACGACGACGATCTCCCGCGCCGGCTGCCGCGGCGCCAGCAACCCGTCGAAGACGGCGGCAGCGACGGTCTCCGTCGGGGCCACTGCGAGGTGACAGCAGAGCGCCTGCGGAGAGGACTGGGGCGCCGGGATCCGTTCGACCGATGGTCGTTCACCGCTCTCCAGCGCCGGCCGCCAGCGCTCGACCTCGGTCCAGCCGCGCTGAAACGACCACCACCGCCAGCGGCCATCCTGCGGGTAGAACACCCAGGGCTCATGGCCGCGGCTGCTCCGCGCCGCCATCGCCAACGCCTCCAGCGCCTGTGAGGCCGCCACAGCGCTATCCTAGAGCGTGCGCAGCAGAACATGGGCTAGACCGAACTTCCTGCGGCGCACGCTCATATGAGCCTGGAATCTCCCGAGAGCAGGCGACCGTTCCATCACCCATGATCCAGGCCCACCCAACATCCCGCGGCAGGGCATCCGTGCGGTCCGCAACCGCCGTCGCCCTGGTCTGGTGTCTCGTGAGCGCAGCGGCCGCGCCCGGTGTCGAGATCTCGAATCCCGCACTGTTCCAGAAGAGCCTGGCCGCCGCCGCTCAGGCGGTGAAGCAGTACGGGCTGCTCGACGACCCCGAGGCGCAGGAACGGGTCAACCAGATCGGCTACCAGGTCGCCTACCACGCGGACGAAGGCGGCTACCCCTTCACCTTCGCTGTCGTCGACACGCCGCTTCCCAACGCCTTCGCCCTGCCCGCCGGGCAGATCTTCATCACCCGGGGCATGCTCGACTTGGGGCTCTCGGATGACATGCTGGCCGCGCTCCTCGGTCACGAGATCGCGCACGTCACCTCCGAGCACTTCCTGAAGCAGAAAAAGCGCGCGACCTGGCTCAACGTGGCGAGTTCCCTGCTCTCCGTGGGCCTGATCGCGGCCAGCGCCTCGGACCGGGACGACGGCTACATCGGCCCCTACGGGTACACCCGCGATCAGGGGTCGACCGCCGCCGCCGCCCAGGCGGCTCTCACCGGCGGCATGCTGCTCACCGAACTGCTCATGCGCAGCTACTCGCGCGAGCACGAGGACCAGAGCGACGAGGAGGGACAGCGCTATGCCGCAGCCGCCGGCTTCGACCCGAACGGGCTCGCGCAGTTGATGGCCAGAATGGGCGAACGCATCTCGCAGACGAAACTCCTCGGCTACTGGCAGACCCACCCCTTCTTCGACTCGCGCGTCCACGCCGCCGAGGCCCGCGGCCGCTACCTGGCGACCCTGGCGCCGGCGCCCTCCGAAGAAGTCGATGCGTACCGCACCGAGACGCAGACGGTCCTGCTTGGGTTCGGGGAACGCGAGACGAAGGAGAGGCCCCGCGGCGGCCCGCAGGGACCGCCGCCAACGTCACCCGAACTCGAACTGCTGAAGGAGATGGCGCTCGGCGCATGGCCCTCCGGCGCCGCCGCCGAGTCGCTGCGGCTCGAAACCCTGCACAAGCTGCGCGACGCGGAGCTCGAGCGGCTGGCCACCTCCCGGGACTACGGCGGGGTCACCGCCGCCTACCGCCGGCAGATGGAGAACGTGCGCTCCCTGACCCCCGACTCACCATTCCTGGCGGTGCTCAGCAACGAACTGGCCGATCTCCGCCGCCAGTCGGAAGAGCTCTACGGCCAATCGATCAGGATCCTCGACCGGGGCGTGTTCGAGACTCCCTTCCTCGAAGCCTTCCTCTCCAACTACCCCGACTCTCCGCGGGCGCCCAAGGTGGCGCTGCTGCTGGGGATCTCCTACAGCCGGCTCGGCCGCGAAACGGACGCGGTGGAGCATTTCCTCAAAGCCTGGGAATCTGAGCCCGCGGGGGCCGTAGCGGAAGACGGCGACAGCCCGGCGGCCGCCGCGCAGCGCGGGCTGCGCAACCTGGCGCCGGTGCTCACCCGTCTCGGCTCGCTCCAGCACTTGGCGCTCCAGCAACGTGACCCCGAACTCGGCCAGTTGGCGGAGGATCGGCTGGGCAAATTGGTCGGCGACTACGACGACATCACGAGCGGATCGGAGTATCTCGAGCGCTTTCCGGACGGTCCCTACGCAGGCGAGGTCGAGGAGCAGTTGAACAAACTCGCGGACGTCCTCTACAAGGAGATGCTCACGTACCAGCATCTCGGCGACGCGGCGAAGGCGATCACGCGCGCCAACCTGATCCTCACCCATGCCCCTCACTCGCCAAGCGCCCAACAGATCAGTGACGAGCGGCTCGACGAGCAACTCGACGCGTAAGTGTTGTGTCTCCGACTTGACGTGCCACTTAAGGTTGCCCACAGGTGGGCGCTTCAGGCTCGGCTACCTGTAAACCGGTATCGGAGACACAACACTAGCCGCCCGACCGGCCGGAAGCCGACGGGACTGGGCTGCATATTGAGCCGCGGCCTCCGCCTCGGCTTCGGCCTCGGCGTTGTCTTCGTCGCCTCGGCCCTGCCAGCCCAGCACGAGGCGGCCGAGCAGGAGGCGGCCGAGCAGGAGGCGGCCGCGGCCGTGAACGCGGTTCTCGCCGCCGTACAGACCGCCCGCAGCACCGACGACCTCATGGAAGCGCGCGGGCAGTTGCTGGCGCTGGGCCGGCGGTTCCCGCAGAGCGAACACCCCCGATCGGCGATTCGCGGCCGTGCCCTGGTCGAGGCAGCCGCACTGGGACGGCGCACCGGCGACGCGGCGAAAGCCGCCGGCGAGTTGCTGCGGGTGCTGGAGCGCGAGGCCGGGAGCGAGTGGACGCCGCGGGCCCACTTCGAACTCGGCGAACTGCTGCTCATGCGGGGCGACTGGCAGGGAGCAGTCGACCATCTACGGCTGGCGCGGGAAGGCTGGCTACGCCGCGCCGGCGGCGGGGGGGGGCCTTTGACCGACCTCGCCGATACGGCGCTCGAGCGGATGACCCTGATCCACCGGCTGATCCTGCGGCCGCTCGCAGGCCAGCAGCGCTGGCGCCGTTCCCGGCCCTACCTCCCCGAGCAGGTGGGAATCGAGAAGCCCCGTGGAGTCGCGGCCGGACCGGACGGCGAACTCCTGGTCACCGCACCGAACCGGGCGGCGATCCTGGATGCCGGCGGGACGCCGTCCTCGGCCCGCGACATCCGCGGGATCGTCCGGCCCAGCCAAACTTCCCGCGGCGGCGCGGCCGTGATCACAGCCGACGGAGTGACCCGGCTCCGGGATCTCGCGACCGTCTCCTTCACTCGCCCTCAGGGCGGCGCCCTTGACCGGATTGTCGCCGCCCACCGGGACGAGTTCGGCAACTGGACCGTGCTCTCGCGCCGCGCCGCCGAAGTGCTCCGCTACGACCCGGACGGCCGCCCGCTCGAAACCCTGCGGGTGGGCGGGATGACCGAGCCCATCGACCTCGCCGTGGGCGAAGACGGCGCCATCCACGTCCTGGACGCTGGTTCCCGCTCGCAAGCACCATCGGTGCTCCGCTTCGGCGCCGACGGCAGATTCGAGGAGTCGTTCCGCGCCGAATGGAAGCGACCCACAGCAATCGATGTCGACCCGTTCGGCAACCGTTACGTGCTCGACACAGGAAAGCTCCAGGTCCTGGTCTACGACCCGTTTGCCACACCCATCGCCACCATCGGACCTGTCCTCCCGAGCGCGCAGGAGTTGCGGGCGCCGGAGGACATCGCGGTCGACGCCCGGGCGCGCATCTTCATCGCCGACAGCCGGCTCGGTACCGTCCTGGTCGTGGAGTAGCAGTGGGAATGCGCCACAAGCTCACCACCAAGGGGCGACCCCGAAGGGCCGCCCTGGCCGCGGTCATCCTGCCGGCGCTCCTCGCCCTCTCCGGCCCCCTCGCCGCACAGCGCTTCGGCGTCCAGGAGATCGGCCGCAGCGATCTCGAGATCGAGCGCTCGAGCCGGCTGCCGCCGCAGGCGACGGCCGCGCTGGCCGAGGCCGGCGATCTCTACGCGGATGGCGACTCCGAGGGGGCGATTCCCGTCCTGCAGAGCGTGATCGAGACCCTGGCGCCACTTGCCGCCGCAACCGGCGATGCACGGGAACTCGCCGGCAACGACCCACGCCTGTTCCAGACCCTGCGCACCGCCTGGCTCTACCTGGCCGCCGCCCACTGGACGCTGAGTGACCGGGAGGCCGCCGACGAGGCGCTCGACCGGATCGTCCGCCTCGATCCCCTGTTCGAGCTGGACGAGGAGACCGCCGGCAAGCAGTTGACCGACCGTCTGAAGGGCCGGAAGGAAGAACTGGTGGGCCGCGTCTCCTTCCTGGTCCTGCCGCGGGACGCCCGCATTCTGGTCGCTGGAGTGGAGTTCGAGAACAGGGCGCCGCCGGAGACCACGCCCGGCGAGGAGAACGGCGAGGAGGCGGCGGACGAGACCGGCGAAGAAGCTGCCGCCGATGACGCCGACGACTCCACGATCGAGCCGCCCGAGCCCACTCCGCTGCTGATCGGCGACTACCTGGCCTTCGTTTCCCGTCCGGGCTTCCTGCCCACCACCGCCGCCTTCACGATCGTGGGCGCGCGAGACCTCGAAGTCGAGGTCTCGCTCGACCGCGACAGCGCGGTCGTCCGGATGCGCACCGCGCCGACCGGCGCCAGCGTACTCGTCGACGGCATCGAGCGCGGGCGAACCGCCGGCCAGGCGGAACCCTGGTTCCGGCCGGAGGGACCGGCCTCGGAGCATCCGCCCGAAGACTTCTCCGAGGAACTCTGGATCGAGGATCTTCCGCCCGGGCGCTACCGGATCGAGATCGAGAAGGACGGCTTCCGGAGCGTCGAGACCAGCCTGCAACTGCCTGACCTGCGCGACTACGACCTGCCGCCGATCGTTCTCGAGCGCGAGGAAACGGTCATCGGTCTGACCGGACTGGCCGAAGGCGCGACCGTCCTCGGCAATGGCCGGGTCCTGCGCCCCGACTGGTCGAAGTCGCCGCCCCAGGTGCGTCTTCCTCCCGGCGCCTACGACCTCTCGGTGACCCACGGCGCCCTGGGCTACTTCGAGACCTCCGTGGTCGCCGAGGATCGGCGCCGGATCGACGTCGACATCGAACTCCGCCCCGCGCTCGTCTACCTCGGCGTGCTGGGCGACGATCCGGCCGGGGTTCGGGCCATGGAGTCGGCGCTCGAGTCGTTCCGCGGCGCCGGGGCCTACAGCGTCCTCGGACGCGCCACCGAAGGCGTCGCGGCGCTCGCGGCGCTGGGAGTCGATGCGGAGACGCTGCGCGACCGCGAAACCGCTCGCCGGGAATTGGACTGGACCGCGATCCAGGAGCAGGTCCAGGCAAGGCTGCCGGCAGCGCTCTACTTCGCCGCCGTCCTCAACGACGACTTGGTCGCCGATGCGGTCGACCTGTGGTGGTGGCCGGCCGCCCCCGGCCCGGCGCGGCCCGACGTGCGGACCGTGCGGATCGATGGCGGACGCCTGGAGGCCGGACCGCTGCTCCGTCTCGCCGGCGCCCTCGATCCGGACCTGGGCCGCCAGACGCCGCGCTTCGGCGCCGTTCTGATCGACTCGCTGACCGCGGGCGTGCCCATCGTGGCCACGGTCGAACCCGGCGGACCCGCGGACGAGGCGGGGCTCCGGCCCGGGATGGAAGTCCTCGCCATCGACGGCACGGCCGCTTCCTCGACCCTTCAGTTGACCGCGGCCCTCGAGAACCTGAAACTCGGCGGCGTGGTCGAACTCGAGATCCAGGACCGGGACACCGTCATCGTCCTGACCGCCGAGCCGGAGTGGGGGTGGACGGGGCTCGATGTCTTCGACCCCGACCTGCTGCCGTCCGCCGCCGCCGCCCGGCTGCTCCAGGAACTGGAGCGAAGCGGCGACATCCCGCGCTGGCTGCTCGAGTTCAATCTCGCCACCCTGCTCCTCGCGGGCGGCGACGCTGCCGAGGCCATCCGCAGCCTGCGCACGATCGACGCTCCCGGCCGCAGCGGACTGGGCCGCGAGACGGTGGAGTACACGGTCGGCCTCGCCCTGAAGATGCTTAGCGACGAGGGCCGGGACGAGTACCGGGCACGCGCCCGGGCCGTCTTCGAGACCCTCGCCACCGCGCAGCGCGGGCGCCTTGTGTCCGACGCCGGGCCGAGAGTCGCGCCGCGGGCGCGCCTGCAGGCCGACGCCCTGGCGAACAACTGATGCCCGCTTCTGGGCCGCGACCCGATGTCCTGGTTGTCGGCGGCGGCCTGATCGGCCTGCTGATCGCGCGCGAGCTGATCCGCGCCGGCGCCCGGGTCGAGGTCGCCGACGACCGCCGCGCGGGCGCCGCCTCGCCCACCGCGGCCGGAATGATCGCGCCGATCGCGGAGAGCAGCGCCGATGCGGCCTTCGCGAAGATGGCGCTTGTGTCGCGCGATCTCTGGACCGAGCTGGCGCCGGCCCTCGAACACGAGAGCGGGACCTCGATCGACTACGACAGCTCGGGCGCCATCCTGCCGGTCCTCGACGAAACAGGCCGCAAGGTGCTGGGCGGGATCCGGGCACAGGCCACCGACCTCGGCGAGCCGACCGCGGAACTCGACCGCGCCGAACTGCTCCGATTGGTGCCGGACCTTCGTCCCGGGATCGAGGCGGCACTGCTGCTGCCGGGCGAACACCGCGTCGACAATCGGCTCGCCACTGCCGCAGCCGCGGCAGCCCTGCGCCGCCAGGGCGTGACCCTCCACCGGGCCAGGGTCGAGAGCGTGACCGAGGAACCGGGCGGCGTCTCTGCCGCGGGCGCCGGTTTCGCGTGCGCCGCCGGCGCCGTCGTAATCTGCGGCGGCGCCTGGACACCGGCAATCCGCGGTCTGCCTAACCTGCCCATCCGTCCCGTCAAGGGCCAGATGATCGCCTTCGACCGGATCGACTGGCCCTTTACCGGCGCCATCCGAACCCCGTCCTTCTATGCCGTCCGCCGTGCCGGCAACCGCCTCCTGATCGGCGCTTCGGTCGAGCACACGGGCTTCGACCTCAGCCTGACCGACGATGTCGGCAGCGGACTGGCCCGTGGGGCCGCCGACCTTCTGCCGGCGCTACGCGGCCGCGAACCGGTCGAACACTGGGCCGGGCTTCGCCCGGGAACGCCCGACGGGTGGCCCCTGGTCGGCCAGTTGAGCGACCGTCTGCACATCGCCGCCGGACACTTCCGCAACGGCATCCTGCTGGCCCCGCTCACCGCCAGGATGATAGCGCCGCTGGTCCTCGGCCGGCCCGGGGACCCCGTCGTCCCGGTCCCCGCCGCGATGCGCCCGGGCCGGTTCAACTCTGCTACTGTCTCCCGCACGAGTCCGCCGAAAACTCGACAGTCCGGCACTCACTGGCCCGCCCGAGGAAGAGTCCGATGACCCACATCATCTTTGAACCCTGCATCGGCGTGAAGGACACGTCGTGCGTCGATGTCTGCCCTGTCGACTGCATCTACGACGATGACGACTGGGACATGCTCTACATCCACCCGGAGGAGTGCATCGACTGCGGCCTGTGCGTCGACGCCTGTCCGGTGCAGGCGATCCTGCCGCTCGAGGAGGTCCCCGAGGGTCAGGACAAGTACATAGCGCTGAACTACACGATTTTCGGCTTCGACCCGCCGTGACGGACTAGCGGCCAATTGAGCAAGACCCGGGGCGCGACGCAAGTCGCGCCCTTCGTGTATCTGCAGTCCACCAGCCGGAACCCTCGCTAAGGATGCCATCCGCGCGCCCGATGACGGGCGCACGGACTGGTTCACGGGTGGCACCGATCGCGCCACCCGGGTTCCTAAAGTTGAGTGTGATGGACTAAACTATGTGTCCAACTTGGGTCGTTGGTGCTCAGGCCCACGCTCAGACCCTCGGAATGGAGAACTGGTGGAATACAAGGACTACTACAAGACGCTGGGGGTAGCGAAGGACGCCCCCGCGGCCGAGATCCAGCGGGCCTACCGCAAGCTAGCTCGCCAGTTCCACCCGGACGTGAACAAGGACCCGGGCGCCGAGGCCCGCTTCAAGGACATCGGCGAGGCCTACGAGGTGCTCAAGGACCAGGACAAGCGCGGCAAGTACGACCAGTACGGCGCCGCCTGGCAACGGGTGCAGACCGGGGGCGCCCCCCCGCCCGGCTGGGAGGGCTTCCGTTTCAACTTCGGAGGCGACGGAGGCAACTTCGGCGGCGACGAGCGTTTCGACTTCGGCAGCGCCCGCGGCGCCGGCGGCGCCTCCGGATTCAGTTCCTTCTTCGACATGCTGTTCGCAGACGCCGGTCCGCAGGGCTTCCCCGGCGGCGGCCGGCCCGGGAGCTGGACCCGTCCCCGCCGCGGCCGGAACCACGAAGTCGCGTTGCCGCTCAGCCTCGAGAACCTGGCCGAGGGCGGTCCACGAACGATCGAGTTTCTCAACCGTTCGACCGGCCGGACCCGGAACCTTCAGGTGCAGATTCCGAAGGGCGTGCTTCCCGGCCAGTCGATCCGACTCAGCGGCCAGGGCGGCAAGGGCATGGGCGCGCCCGACGGCGATCTGCTGCTCAAGGTCGAAGCCCTGCCTCACCCGGTCTTTCGCCGCCGCGGGCGCGACCTTCATTGCGACGTGCCGGTGGCGCCCTGGACCGCCGCGCTGGGCGGCAAGGTGCGGATTCCGACCCTCGGCGGGCACGCGGAGGCACAGCTTCCGCCCGGCTCGTCGACCGGCCGGAAGATGCGCCTGCGCGGCCGCGGGCTGCCCGATCCCAAGGGCCCGGACGGCGATCTGCTGGCCGAAGTTCAGGTCGTCGTCCCCAAGCGGCTCACGGCGGAGGAGAAGGCGTTGTTCGAGCAGCTCCGTGAGACCTCCGACTTCGAGCCCTCAGGCGACGCCTCCGGGACCGGCGGCGGGGAGCACTGAGCGGGCCCCCGGAACCAACAGGAGTACTTGAACGATATGGACCCGAACAAGCTGACGATGAAGTCCCAGGAAGCCCTGACCGGCGCCCAGGACCGGGCGCGGCGTCTCGGCCACCAGCAGGTCGGCAGCGAGCATCTGCTGCTCGCGCTGCTCGACCAGCACGACGGTCTGGCGCCCCGGCTGCTCCAGCGCCTCGACGTCGACGCGGCCGCCCTGCGTGCGGAGCTGCAGAAGGACCTCGACCGCAAGCCGAAGGTCTCGGGCGGCGCCGGCGAACTCGGCAAGATCTACGTCACAGCCGGCCTGGAGCAACTCCTGCTCCGGGCCGAGGACGAGGCCAGGGCGCTCGGCGACGACTACGTCTCGGTCGAGCACCTGCTGCTCGGAGCAGCCGAGGGCAAGGACGGCGCCGCCCAGGCACTCGCCGAAGCCGGCCTCACCCGGCCGCCCCTCCTGGAAGCGCTCAAGACGCTGCGCGGGGCGCAGCGCGTGACCAGCAACAACCCGGAGACTTCGTACGAGGCGCTCGAGAAGTACGGCGTCGACCTGGTCGCCCAGGCGCGCGCCGGCAAGATGGACCCGGTCATCGGCCGCGATTCGGAGATCCGCCGCGCGATCCGCATCCTCTCGCGCAAGACGAAGAACAACCCGGTGCTGATCGGCGAACCGGGGGTCGGCAAGACGGCGATCGTCGAGGGACTGGCCCAGCGCATCGTTCGCGGCGACGTGCCCGAGTGGCTCAAGGACCGCAGCGTGTTCTCGCTCGACCTCGGGTCGCTGCTCGCCGGCGCCAAGTACCGCGGCGAGTTCGAGGAGCGGCTGAAGGCGGTGCTGACCGAGATCGCCCAGAGCGAGGGCCGCATCCTGCTGTTCATCGACGAGGTCCACAACATCGTCGGCGCCGGCCGCACCGAGGGCTCCACCGACGCCGGCAATCTGCTCAAGCCGATGCTCGCGCGCGGCGAACTCCACTGCATCGGCGCCACCACCCTGGACGAGTACCGCAAGTACGTCGAGAAGGACGCGGCGCTCGAACGGCGGTTCCAGCCGATCCTGGTCGACGCGCCGTCGGTCGAGGACACGGTGTCGATCCTGCGCGGGCTGCGCGAGCGCTTCGAGGTCCACCACGGCGTGCGGATCCAGGACAACGCTCTGGTCGCCGCGGCCACCCTCTCCGACCGCTACGTGTCGGACCGGTTCCTGCCCGACAAGGCGATCGACCTGGTCGACGAGGCCTGCGCCCTGATCCGCACCGAGATCGACTCCCTGCCGGCCGAACTCGACGAGGTGACCCGTCGCGTCATGCGGCTCGAGATCGAGGAAGCGGCGCTCAACAAGGAGACCGACAAGTCGAGCAAGGCGCGCCTGCAGACTCTAAGGCGCGAACTCGCCGACCTGCGGACCCGGGCGGCCGCGATGCGCAGCCAGTGGGAGAGCGAAAAGGCGGCGATCGACGACGAGCGCAGGGTGCGCGAACAGATCGAGCAGGTGCGGCGCGAGATCGAGATCGCCGAGCGCAACTACGACCTGAACCGGGCCGCCGAGCTGCGGCACGGGGTGCTCCCGGGGCTGATCGCGAAGCTCGGCGACAAAGAGCACGAAGCCGGCGACGGCGACACCCCCGATACCGGCGCCCGGCTGCTGCGGGAAGAGGTGACCGACAACGAGATCGCCGAGATCGTGTCCAACTGGACCGGCGTTCCGGTCACCCGCCTGGTCGAGGGCGAACGCGAGAAGCTGCTGCGCCTGGACGAGATCCTGCACCGCCGGGTGATCGGCCAGGACGAAGCGGTAGGACTGGTGGCGGACGCGGTGATCCGCGCCCGCTCCGGCATCAAGGATCCCCGGCGTCCCATCGGCTCCTTCCTGTTCCTCGGTCCCACCGGCGTCGGCAAGACGGAACTCGCCAAGACCCTGGCCGAGGCGCTCTTCGACACCGAGGACAACATGGTCCGCATCGACATGAGCGAGTACATGGAGCGGCACACGGTCTCGCGCCTGGTCGGGGCGCCGCCCGGCTACATCGGCCACGAGGACGGCGGCCAGTTGACCGAGGCGGTGCGACGCAAGCCGTACGCGGTCGTCCTGTTCGACGAGATCGAGAAGGCGCACCGCGACGTATTCAACGTCCTGCTCCAGATCCTCGACGACGGCCGGATCACGGACTCCCAGGGGCGGACCGTCGACTTCAAGAACACGGTCGTCATCATGACCTCGAACCTG
>OZ245033.1:1402500-5047675 GCA_965224025.1 Candidatus Multivorans sp. | reverse complement strand
CCTGATCGTCCTGACCTGGAGCCCGGTGCCGGGCGCGACCGGCTACGAAATTTTCCGCAACACCACCGGAACGCAGCCAGACCCGAGCACGAGTCCGACCTGGTCGACAGGAGATGTGGCACGGTGGGTCAACACGGGCCTGGCGAACGGAACAAGGTACTACTACTGGATCCGCGCAACGACGTCCGCCGCCGCGAGCTCGCTGTCCCCGCGCGCGTCTGCAGTTCCGACCGCCGGCACGGCGGTGATCGCGCCGCACTTCCCCTCGTCCTCGGTGGCTGTGGCGATCACCCGGGGCGCCGTGGGGAGTCAGGTCCTGCCGGCGGCTTCCGGATCGGCGCCGGCGTACGCCCTGCCGGGGTTGCCGTCCTGGCTCTCGTTCAGCGCCAGCACCAGGCGGCTGTCGTGGACCGCGTCGGCGGTCGTCGGCACGCGGACGCTGACGCTCACGGCGACGAACGCGGCCGGGGCGGACACGCTGGCCGTCAACGTGACGGTCGGGCTGTCCGCCCCCTCGCTCGACGCGACGCCGGGGAACGCCCTGATCGTCCTGACCTGGAGCCCGGTGCCGGGCGCGACCGGCTACCAAATTTTCCGCAACACCACCGGAACGCAGCCAGACCCGAGCACGAGTCGGAGCTGGCGGGCAGGAGCTACGGTGCAGTGGGTCAACACGGGCCTGGCGAACGGAACAAGGTACTACTACTGGGTCCGCGCAACGGCGGGCGGCTCCGCGAGCTCGCTGTCCCCGCGCGCGTCTGCAGTTCCGACCGCCGGCACGGCGGTGATCGCGCCGCACTTCCCCTCGTCCTCGGTGGCTGTGGCGATCACCCGGGGCGCCGCGGGGAGTCAGGTCCTGCCGGCGGCTTCCGGATCGGCGCCGGCGTACGCCCTGCCGGGGTTGCCGTCCTGGCTCTCGTTCAGCGCCAGCAGGCGGCTGTCGTGGACCGCGTCGGCGGTCGTCGGCACGTGGCCGCTGACGCTCACGGCGACGAACGCGGCCGGGGCGGACACGCTGGCCGTCAACGTGACGGTCGCCGGCGTCGGCGCATGGACGGCGTGGCAATCGGCCGCAAATCTTGCCTGGAGCGCGGACCTGGACGACGCCGACGTTTCGTCGCAGGCCGCCGAGACCGACAACCGCATGTGGAGGTGGGACACATCGGGGGGGGGGCTGGCTGACTGGTCGGGGGGCGGGCTGTGGGCCGGTGCGTCCACGTTCGGGGTGATGGCCACGATGAACGCCGTGATCGACGGGGCTGTGGTCCTGGTGCAGGTGTTTCAGTGCTACGGCACCCCGGCCAACAACGTGCGCCGTACCGACACCGACGTGTATCTGAACAGCGAGTTCACGCCGCTTTTGTTCGCCGGCGATCTCGACACGCGAAGGTCGGAGAGCTTCGATTTCACGCAGGCAGTGCTTATCTACTCCGCCTCGAACAGGCCTTCCGGGCTGAGCTCGACAGATCGCGCTATCGGGTTTCTGCGCTGGCGCCGGGACCTCGGCGGCAATGGCGCCGGGACCCAGGAGCTTGCGGTCGTCCCCGGCGGCTTCGGGTCGTACCGGTTCTACAGTCGGAGGTGGGAGCTGTGAGGTTTCTGGTCAACGGCCCGACGCGGCTGGCCTACCGCGCCTGCGAGTCGCGCGACTTCGACTCGCTGCACGAGATGATGCGCGGCACCCGTACCTGGGCGGCGCTGCATGCCGCCGTGGCCGCTCAACTCGACGCCGACGACGGCGACGACTACCGGGCGCTGGCGGCGGGATCGCGGGTCTTGATCGCCACGGACGGCGGCGCCGTCGTCGGCATGGTCCGGGCCGTTCTTTCCTCCGGCGAGCGCTGGACGGCGAACGTGGAATCTCGCGGCGCCTCGGGCCAGGGCGAGCGCCCGCTCGAGTTCGCCGGTGACGCCTTGGCGTGGCTGCACCTGCTCGGCGTGGAGGCGGCCGAGGTCACGGCCTACTGCCGGGCGTGCCCGAGCCCGTTCCACGACGGCCTGGTGCCGCCCCGGAGGGTGTCCTGGTCGGCCGACCCGATCCCGCGCGACCCGCTGGGCTTGCCACGCGACCTGACCTGGGCCAGGGTGCAGACCGGCTAGCTGTCGTCCTCCACCGCAGTGGGTCTCGCGACCTTCGACCTCGAACCGCGACTCACGCCGTTCCCGCTGGCAGCCGGGGAATCGCCCGCAGGCCGACTGCACAGCGTTTCTCGCACTAATGCACAGTCGTTTCTCGCACTAATGGGGTCCATTTCTCGCACGAACCGAGTCATGCACGACCGACGCCTCCGGGCGAGATCGGCGTCGCCATCGAGGTGCCGCACGGACCGGTCGTCGAGTGCCTCCTGGAGCGAGGCTTCGCCGTCCATTCGATCAACCCCAAGCAGCTCGACCGCTTCAGGGACCGCTTCTCCGTCGCCGGCGCCAAGGATGACCGCCGCGATGCACGGGTGCTCGCCGCCGCGCTTCGCACCGACCCCGAGTGCCTGAACCGCGTGCAACCATCCGATGCCGCCATCGTCATGCTGCGCGAGGTGTCCCGCGCCCGCAAGCAGTTGGTCAACCAGAAGAACCGCCTGGAGAACCAGGTCCGCGACCAGATCTGGCGCTACTACCCGCAGTTTCTCGCCGTGGTCAAGAACGAGGTGTCGGCGCCCTTCGCGCTGGCCTTGTGGCGACTGGCGCCGACCCCCGGCAAGGCTCGACGGCTGCGCGAGACCACGCTCGCCAAGCTGCTCAAGGAACACCGCATCCGGCGCCTGACTGCCGCCCAACTGCGCGATCAACTGCGGGCCGAGCCGATCGCCGTTTCCCCGGACACCGTTAAGGCCGCCGTCGAACACATAGGACTCCTCCGGCCGGTGCTCGACACCGTCTGCCGCCAACTCGCCGACGCCGACAAGCGGCTGGAGCGGATGACCCGCGCACTCGAGGCCCCGGCCCAACGGGAAAACGACGACGACTCCCCTAAGCCGAGCGACGCCGCCATCCTCAGGTCGCTGCCCGGACTCGGCAAGGTCGGCCTCGCCACCCTGCTCTCCGAGGCCGATCAAAGCCTGGGCCGCAGAGACCACGAGGCACTGCGTTGCCTCTGCGGAGTGGCGCCGGTGACCGTCAAGTCCGGCAAGAAGCTCATCGTCATGCGACGACTCGCCGCCAACGAACACCTCAGCGACGCCGTCTATCACTGGGGACGAGTCGCCATCCAGCACGACCCGATCAGCCGCGCCAAGTACGACGCCATGAAAGCCGAAGGCAAGACGCACGGACGCGCCATCAGACAACTCGTCGACCGACTCCTCGGCGTCGCCTGCGCCATGCTCCGAGACCGAACTCTCTTCGACCCCAACAAGCGATGCCATGCCCAGGTCGCATGACCTCCCTGACCCGCAGCAGCCTCCCCAAAACACACTTGCTAAAGGGTGGAGAGTCCCGGTTTCGGCGGCGCGACCTTGCATGGAACGAACCCTGTTCCCTGTGCGTCAGCGCGGCGCGGACGCCGCGACTCGACTTGCATGGAACAAACGGGTAGGGGTTCCTTGTTGGCAGCGCAGGTTGCGCGATTCAGGCGGCATGTTCGGTCGGCACGAGAGCCAGATTCAGGCGGCGGGCCTGACGCTGCAGGTTTCTGATTTGTCGTTCGCGTCGGACGGCCTCCATTTCGGCGAGGTCGCGCTCGACGTACTCTTCGCCGTGGGTCAGCATGGCGTAGATCAGTCGGCCGAGTTGATGAGCGGTGGCCTTGATGGCCTTCGCCTTCTCCATGTGCTGGAGACGCCGGCGGTGAGAGGCTCCGATGGCGGTCTTGCTGTTGCGGGCTGTGGTGGCGGCTTGGCGCAGCGCCTGGCCGACCCGGTTGGTCTGCTTCACGGGAGGGCCGTTCAGCCGTTTGTCGCCGCTGATGTTGGTCGGTGGAGCCAGACACAGCCACGAGCAGAAGTTGCCCTGCGAGGGAAACCGGGACAGGTCCGGGCCGATCTCAGCGGCGAAGGTCAGCGCGGTTTCGACGCCGACCGTCGGAATGGCGACCAGGTCCACGCCGAGCATGCGATGCAGCCGCTTCCGCAGGGCGCGCTCGCGCGCCTTCGAACCGGGCGGCGGCGCGTCCTCGACGCCGTCTTGGGCCAGGCCGTCGAGCTCGGCGTCGATGCGCTTCTCGCACATCTCGATCTGGCCTTGCAGCATGTCGTAGCGGGCCAGCGCCTGGCCCAGAGCGAACAGGTGCTCGTCTCGCCAGTTGCCTTGCAAACTCGCCGCGATCACAGCCGGACCAGCCTTGCAGCGACCGTCCCGGTGACGGGCCAGCGCCGCGCCGTCGCGCTCGCCGGCGACGATCGCGCGCACGATCAACTGGCCGGTCTTGCCCATGATGTCGCTCAGCACGTTGTCCAACTGCACGTTCATCTGCACCAGAGCCTTCTGGATGTGCTGCACCGCGCGGCTGCGGTCGCGGACCAACTGGGCGCGCTGCCGCGTGTACGAACGCAGCGGACACAACTCGTCCGGCGCGCGAAACGCACCGCGCAGGAGCCCGTAGCTCATCAACTGCCGGATCCACTGGCAGTCCAGAACGTCACTCTTGCGGCCACTCACCTGCTTGGTCGCCCGAGGATTCACCAGATGCACCTCGAACCCCGCCCGGTCCAGCACCTCGAACACCGGAATCCAGTACACCCCCGTCGACTCCAGCGCCACCTCACGCACGCCGCACTCCTGAAGCCACGAGGCCATCGCCTCGAGGTCCTCCGTGAACGACGAGAAATTGCGCACCGGCCGCTCGAAACGCGACGGGGCCACCGCCACGTAGTGCTTGCGCTTGCCTACGTCCACACCGGCGCAATCCGGGTGAACGACTTCCAGACGCTCCGCCTTCCGCTTTGCCATCCCCTGCCTCCCGTAGATGTGGAATCCAATCGTCGCGCTGGGCAGAGACCGCGGCGAAAAGCTCAATCTTGCATACGGGGTCGCGACACAAGCCGCGCCGCCAGCGTCAGAGCGCCGATCACGGTCCGGGCCAAACTCCTAGTCGGGCGCCAACACACCAGTGCCTGCGCGGCCTCGCTGCCCAGCGCGGCCAACTCTATGAACCCACGACGCCGCTGTAACGTTGGCTACTCGCTGCCTGTTCCCTGCGCGACAGCGCAGCGACAACGCTGCGGACACTCCTAGCGCATCTTCTCTTCGACGAACTCGACGTGTCGCCGGATCTTCGGGTCGTACTTCTTGAGCTTCAGCTTCTCGCGGCTGAGCTTCTTGTTCTTCGTCGTGGTGTAGAAGTACCCGGTACCAGCGCTTGATACGAGCTTGATCTTGTCTCTCACGTGGTGGTCACCTCTGATGAAGCCCGGCGGCGAAGGGGAAGGGCGGAGCGGAATGGCGGGGCCGACGGGACTCGAACCCGCGACCTCCGGCGTGACAGGCCGGCATTCTAACCAGCTGAACTACGACCCCGTTGGTGTCCGTCTCCTCTTGCCTGCTATCTGAGTCGTCCTTCCCGGCCGCCGCGGCGGCATTGACTTCGGCACATCTCCTGTTCGCGCGGACTGCGGAACCTCCATGGTGGGAGGTGAGGGATTCGAACCCGCGACCCCCTGCGTGTAAAGCAGGTGCTCTACCCCTGAGCTAACCTCCCCGGCGCCGACCCTCCGACCGCCCGGCGGACATCGCAGGCCGCGCGATCTTAGGGCAGGCGCGGGACATCGTCAACGAAGAGCGAGGCCGCGTCACTCCATGGCACAATCGCCCCGCCTAACCACCTTCTCACAGGAGTACCCGACCATGCACGAAGTTCCGGATCTCGCATACCCGTTCGACGCCCTCGAGCCCCACATCGACGCGCGGACCATGGAGATACACCACGACAGGCACCACGCCGTCTACGTGGCGAATCTCAACGCGGCGCTGGACGGCCACCCCAATCTCGCCGCGATGAGCGTCGAGAACCTGCTCAGGAACATGGACGAGGTGCCGGGCTCGATCCGCGGCGCGGTCCGCAACCACGGCGGCGGCCACGCCAACCACTCGCTCTTCTGGTCAGTCATGAGCCCGGCCGGCGGCGGCGCGCCCAGCGGCGACCTGGCGACCGCGATCGACATCCGCTTCGGCAGCTTCGACCAGTTCCGGGAGCGCTTCAAGGGCGCCGCGATGGGCCAGTTCGGCAGCGGCTGGGGTTGGCTCGTGACCAGCGACGACGGCCTCGCCGTGATCGCGCGCCCGAACCAGGATTCGCCGTTGATGGAGGGGTTGACTCCCCTGCTCGGCGTCGACGTGTGGGAGCACGCCTACTACCTGAACTACCAGAACCGGCGGCCGGACTACCTGGACGCGTTCTGGAACGTCGTCGACTGGGATGCCGTGTCGGAGCGGTTCAGGGGATAGCGACCAGGCCGGAGTCGCGGCCGCTGCTCCGGCCCCGCCGGTCGAGGTCCAGGCGCTGGTCGAGAAGGTCTTCCGCTTCGTCGAGTAGTTCGAGGGCGCGGGCGAGCTGGTTGTCCAGTTCCGCGCCGGCCTTGAACCCTTCGGTCAGCCCGAAGGCGGTGTTGAAGATCTCGTAGCGAAGGCCGACCCGGGCGTAGCGCTCGACTTCCGGATCCTCCAGGGCCTCTTCGAGTTCCTCGGCGGTGGCGAACTCTTCTTCGATCACCCATTCCCAGAACCGATCCAGGTACTCGTCCGATACCTGCCAGTCGGTCGATTCGATCTCTTCCTGGTTGCCGACCTCGAACGGGAAGCGGTGGAAGCCGCTCCGCGCCTGCAGACGCCAGATGAGGGCGGGTGGCTCGTCCTGCTCGACGACGTAGTCCGGGGTCACACCACCGCCGCCGTAGACCTCCCGGCCAAGGTCGGTATGGAAGACAGGTCGCTCCTCCGGCGAAGGCGACTCGCGGTCCACGACGGGGGCCCCGCCCTCGCCCGCATCCTCTCCATCATCCCCGTTGCTGCCATTCACGTCGTACTCGGTCAAGTAGTCCCAGTACGAGGAGTAGTCGCGCTGGATCAACCTTCCAGCCGGCGTGTAGTAGCGGGCCGTGGTGAGTGCGAGACCGGCGCCGTAGGACAGCTCGTAGACGGTCTGCACGAGCCCCTTGCCCCAGGTCGACACGCCGACCACGAGACCCACGTCGTGATCCTGGATCGCCCCCGAGACGATCTCGGAGGCAGATGCGGAGCCGCGGTCTACGAGCACCACGAGGGGCAGACCGAGCGGTTCGTGTCGACCGGTGGAACTGTAGGTCTGATGGGAACTCGCGATGCGGCCGCGCGTCTCGACAATCGTGCTGCCGCCGGGAACGAACTGGTCGGAAACTTCGATCGCCTGATCGAGCAGGCCGCCGCCGTTGTCCCGAAGGTCGAGAATCAGGCGCTCCATGCCCTGCTCCCGGAGATCGTCCAGAGCGCGGGCGAGCTCGCCGCCGGTGGAACGCGAGAAGTCGGAGATCAGCACGTAGCCGACGCCCGGCTCCAGCATGTGCGCGTGGCGGACGGTCTCCTGCGGGATCTCGGCGCGCGTCACCGTGACCACCAGGGGCTCGTCGAAACCGGGGCGCAGCAGGGTGACGGTGACGTCGGTCCCCTTCGGGCCCTTGAGATTCCGGATCGCCTCGTTCGGGCTCATATCCTCGGTCGGCTCACCGTCGATCAGATGGATGATGTCGCCGGCGCGGATGCCCTTCTTGTAACCCGGCGTGCCCTCGATCGGCGAGATGACCGTCAGACGGCCGTTGCGCGTCGCGACGTAGATGCCCAGCCCGTAGAAGGAACTCTGCTGCCGCTCCCGCATGGAGTCGTAGGCGACCGGCGGCAGGAAGCTGGTGTGCGGGTCGAGGCTGCGCAGCATGCCGCCGATCGAGGCGTAGATCAGGTCGCGGTAGGCGACATCGGGAACGGCGTAGTGCGCGTGCGCCGCCTCGACCAGGTCGGTGTACTCGCGAATGGGCGCGAACTCGCCGCTGCCCACCGCCAGCAGGTGGCCACCGGCGACACCGCCGACGAGAACGGCCGCGAGGAAGAGGACGAGTGCGAGGTTGCGCCAGGGTTTCTTCACGAGTCTCCCGCGGTGAGCCGGGTCGGTCGGTGGGCCGCCCGGCACGGCGAGCGGCGCGAACCGGGCATTGTACCAGCGAGCCGAGAGCGCCGGCGGCGCTTCGGCGGCGGAGGACGCGATGGCGGAGGACGCACCCGCCCGCCTTGGGGCAGGAGGGGTCGGCGCCGAGGGGCCTGACGCGGAACGCAGAGCACGGTCGGTCTCTCGGTGGCTTTCTGGTCTGCAACGCCCGGAGCGGTGTCATGTCAACTGCATGTAGAGAACCGCGCCACACCTGAGGCGTATCTCTGGGTGCGCGGACCTTCTGGTCCGCATCCGCCGCAGGCGGAATCCGGGTCAGCCGCACTGGCCGGCGACCTCCGACGCACGCGGTTGGCGTATCATGCCGCCCCATGTTCGGCCCGATCGGCATGCAGGAGATGCTGTTCATCATGGCGGCCGCTCTCCTCATCTTCGGCCCCAGGAAGCTGCCCGAGCTGGGCCGCACCCTTGGCCGTGGCATGGCCGAGTTCCGGCGCGCCACGAGCGACCTGAAGCGCTCGATCGACGTCGAGCTCGACGAAGAGAAACGTCCACCGCCTGCTCGCCGGATCGACAAGAGCAGGAAGACCGCGGTATCGACCGGTTCAACGAAGCCCGCGGGCTCGGACGACGCGAAGAAGGCGGGCTCGTCAGGCGCCCGGACGCCGAGTGACCCCGCCGCCTGAAGAGCCCCAACAGGGACAGCCGCCCGAAGAGCCCCAACGGGGACAGCCGCCTGAAGAGCCCCAACAGGGACAGCCGCCCGAAGAGCCCCAACAGGGACAGCCGCCTGAAGAGCCCGAACCGGGGCAGCCGACCGAAGAGCCCCAACGGGGACAGCCGCCTGAAGAGCCCGAACCGGGGCAGCCGACCGACGAGTCGGAACCGAAACGGCTGCCACCGACGCAGCCCGCTCGAAGGAAGCCTCAGGAGGACGAAGAAGAACTCCCGCGGATGACGCTGCTCGAGCACCTCGACGAGCTGCGCCGCCGCATCCTCCGCACGCTGATCGTCGTGCTGGTCGCGTTCTTCGGCTGCTTCGCGTTCGCCGAGCAGATCTACGAAGTGCTGGCGAAACCGATCGAGCCCCATGTCGATCAGCTCGTCTTCGACGGCGTCACGGATCCGTTCATCGTTCACGTGAAAGTGGCGCTGCTGGCGGCCATCTTCCTCACCTCGCCGTTTCTCGTCAGCCAGCTCTGGGGTTTCGTCTCGCCCGGTCTCTACCGCCGAGAGAAGCGCTACGCGATCCCCTTTATCTTCTTCGGTTCCTTCTTCTTCATCGGCGGCGGCGCCTTCGGCTACTACGTCGCCCTCCCCTTCGCGACCGAGTTCCTGGTCAACATGGGCCTCAACAGCAACTGGGACGCCGACATCCGGATCGAGCGCTACTTCAGCTTCGCGGTCAACGTCCTGCTCGGCCTCGCGGCAATGTTCCAGCTTCCGATCATCATCTTCATGCTCTCGCAGCTCGGGGTCGTCACGCCGCAGTTCCTGATGCGGCATTTCCGCTGGGCGGTGCTCATCATCATCATCCTGTCCGCCGCGATCACGCCGACGCCGGACGTCGTGAACATGACGATCGTGGCGGGGCCGACACTGCTGCTTTATCTGGTCGGCGTCGGGGCGTCGGCCCTGGTCCAACGCCGCCGCAAGCGCCTCGAGGAAGAGGTGGAAGAGGAGTGGGCTGAGTAGCGGCCCTGCCCCGGATTCCGCCTTCGGCGGATGCGGACCAGAGGGTCCGCGCACCCAGAGAACGGCCCCTGTGTGGCGGGGTTCCCTACATGCGGATGACATAACGCCGCCGCGGCGGATGCCGGCCAGAAGGCCGGCGCACCTGTACCTTTCCGGGATGCATTCTGGCGTGTCGTTGAGAGAAGTGGAATGGACCAGTAGCCGTCGTGGCCGGACCGGCAGCTTCCGCAGCCGGGACCGCCGCACCGGCCGGTTACGAAACCGGGCCCAGGGCGTCGACGATCAGGTCGACGAGTTCGCGGGCGGCGCCGCGGCCGCCGTGGGCGTCGAGTACGAGGTCGACGTTGTCGCGCACCTGGGGCGCCGCGTCGGCCGGGGCGGCGGAGAGGCCGGCGCGGCGCAGCACCGGCAGGTCGACCAGGTCGTCGCCGACGTAGGCCACTTCGGAGGCTTCGAGGCCGCGGCGCCGCAGCAGGTCGGCGAATGCCGCGGCCTTGTCGCGGCAGCCGAGGAGCACCTCGTCGAAGCCGAGGTCGGCGGCGCGGCGCGCGACGGCGGGGGAGTCCCTTCTGGAGCTCAGAAGACCGACTCCGAGGCCCGCGTCGCGGGCCCGCTTGACGGCCACGCCGTCCCTGACATCGAACGCGACCGCGACCTCGTCGCCGAGGTAGAAGAGCCGGCCGTCGGTGAGCACGCCGTCGACGTCGAAAAGGAGGAAGCGGAGGCGCAGGACAACGGATGAGAGCATGGAGGACAACGGCCCGACCCTACTTGCGGCGCAGGCCCCAGAGATCGTGGATGTGGACGAGGCCGTGCAGGCGGCCGTCGACGTGGCAGATGAACAGGGACGTGATGCGGTGCCGCTCCATCGCCTCGAGGGCGACGGTGACCAGGGCGTCGGCCTGGATCGTCTTCGGTTCGGGCGTCATGTAGTGGCAGACCGCGCGCTCGAGAAAGGCGCCCGCGGAGCCGCCCGCTGCCGGGTCGGTGTTCAGCAGACGCCGCAGGTCGCCGTCCGAGATCACGCCGCAAAGCCCCCCGGCGTCGTCGACGATGGCGGTGATGCCGAACGACTTCTCGCTCATCTCGAACAGCGCTTCCCGCATCGGAGCCTCGAGCCCGACCCGGGGCACGGCTTCGCCTCTGTGCATGACCTGGTCCACCGTCATCAGCCGGCGGCCGAGATCGCCGCCCGGATGCAGCGTGGCGAAGTCCTCGAGCGTGAACCCGCGCGCCTCGAGCAGCGCCATGGCAAGCGCGTCGCCCAGGGCCAGGGTGGCCGTCGTCGATGCCGTCGGGGCGAGGTTGAGGGGACATGCCTCCTGGTCGATCGCCGCGGCCAGGTGGAGGTCCGCGCCCTCGGCGATCGGGCTCTTCGCACCGCCGGTGATGGCGATCAGAGGGACTCCACGGCGCTGCAGCACATCGGTCATCCGCAACAACTCTTCGGTGCTGCCGGAGGACGAGGCAGCCAGAACCATGTCGCCGGGCACGATCATGCCCAGGTCGCCGTGGATCGCCTCCGCCGGGTGGATGAACAGGGCCGGGGTGCCGGTCGAGGCCAGGGTGGCGGCCACCTTCTTCATCACGTGGCCGCTCTTGCCCATGCCGGTGCAGATCACCCGTCCACGGCAGTCGCGCATTCGCTGCACGGCCTCCCCGAAGGAGTCATCGAGTTGCCCGATCAGGCCACGGATCGCCGCCGCTTCGAGTTCCAACACGGCCCGGGCTATCTCCAGGCTGCGCTCTGATTCGGCCACTAGACCCAGGGTCCCTCGGCGGCGCGGGAGCGGTGAATCTCGAGCGCCGACAGGAGCAGGTTCTCGGCGCGCGCCAGCGGCAACTGCGTCTCCCGGTCGCACTTTGCGCAGTCCGGATCCGGGTGCACCTCGAGATACAGGCCGGCGGCGCCGGCCGCAATCGCGGCACGGGTCAGCGGCTCCGCGAACCGGCGGTCGCCGCCGCTCTCCTTCTCGCGGGCGCCGGGCAGTTGCAGCGAGTGCGTGACGTCGTAGAGGACGGCGATCCGGTGCTCGGCGAGGATCGTGAAACCGCGCATGTCGACGACGAGGTTGTGGTAACCGAAGGTGTTGCCGCGCTCGGTCACCGCGATCCGGGCGTTGCCTGTGCCGCGCGCCTTGTCGACCACCCGCACCATGTCGGCGGGGGCCATGAACTGGCCCTTCTTGATCAGAAGCGGTCGGCCGGTGGCGGCCGCCTCGACCACCAGGTCGGTCTGGCGGCAGAGGAAGGCAGGGATCTGGAGCACGTCGCAGACTTCGGCTGCTTCAGCGCATTGATGCGGCTCGTGGACATCGGTCAACACCGGGAGGCCGGTCGCCGCCTTGACGTCGGCCAGGGCCGCCAGCCCTTCCGTCAGCCCCGGACCCCGGAAGCTGTCGCCCGAGCTGCGGTTCGCCTTGTCGAACGAGGACTTGAAGATCAGCGGCAACCCGAGGCGATGGCTCATCGCCTGGAGCTGCTGGCCCACGCCGACGAGCCAGTCTCGGCCCTCGATCACGCACGGGCCGGCGATCACCGGCAGACCACCGCGACCGAGGGCGATTCCCGGCGCGAGTTCAAAGGCGTCCGCCGTCACCGCGTACTCAGTTGGCCTCGGCGCCGCCGGCGGGGAGTTCGTCGCCGGCGCTCGCCGACGCCGCCATCGTCCGCTCCCTCTGTTCGACCGCGGCCCGAATGTAGGAGATGAACAGCGGATGCGGATCGGCCGGACGCGACCGGTACTCGGGGTGGAACTGGCAGCCGAGGAACCAGGGGTGGTCCGGAAGCTCCACTATCTCGACGAACTTGCCGTCGGGGCTCCGGCCGGAGACGACGACCCCGGCGTCCTGGAGCGCGCCGAGGTACTTCTGGTTCACCTCGTAGCGGTGCCGGTGGCGCTCGCTGATCAGCAACCGGTCGTCCTCGGAGTCCGCCGTGGCGCCGTAGACCTCGGCGGCGAGCGTGTCCGCCTCGACCACGCATGGATAGGCGCCCAGCCGCATCGTGCCGCCCATCTCCTCGACGCCGAGCAGGTCGCGCAACTTGTAGATCACGGGGTCCGCCGCACCCTCGTCGAACTCCGTCGACTGCGCTCCCTCCAGGCCGCAGGCGTTGCGCGCCATCTCGATCACCATGCACTGCATGCCGAGGCAGATGCCGAACATCGGCACGCGCTGCTCGCGCGCGTAGCGGATCGCCCGGATCTTCCCCTCGACGCCGCGCGGACCGAAGCCGATCGGCACCAGCAGGCCGTCGACCTCAAACAGCTCCTGGGGCCAGGTCTCGGTCTCCAGGTCCTCGGCGTTGATGTAGACCAACTGGACTTCGACGTCGTTGGTGATGCCGCCGTGCATCAGGGCTTCGTTGAGGCTCTTGTAGGCGTCGGGCAGTTCGACGTACTTGCCGACGATGCCGATCCGCACCTTCCCCTGGGGGTGGCGGATGCGGTGGACCATGCGTTCCCAACTGGCCAGGTTGCGCGGCGAACCCGGCAGGCTGAGCAGATCCATGAGGGACTCGTCGAGGCCCTCGCGGCAGAACATCAGGGGCACTTCGTAGATCGTGTCCACGTCGCGGGCGGCGACCACGTTGTGCGCGTCCACGTTGCAGAACAGGGCGATTTTCGCCTTCATCTCCTCCGGCAGGTCACGGTCAACCCGGCACAGCAGAATGTCCGGCGAGATGCCGATTGCTCGCAACTCGCGCACCGAGTGCTGGGTGGGCTTGGTCTTCTGCTCGTCGGAGGCGGCGATGTAGGGCACCAGGGTGAGGTGCAGATTCACCGCGTTGTTGCGGCCCAACTCCTGGCGGAATTGCCGGATCGCCTCCAGGAAGGGCAGCGATTCGATGTCGCCGACGGTGCCGCCGATCTCGACCAGGATGACGTCCGCGCTGCCCGCAAGCCGGCGCATCCCGTCCTTGATCTCGTCCGTCACGTGCGGGATGACCTGGACCGTGTTGCCGAGGTAGTCGCCGCGGCGCTCCTTGTTGATCACGGCCTCGTAGATCTTGCCGGTGGTGTAGTTGTGCTTCTTGCTCGTCGTGCAGGTGGTGAAGCGCTCGTAGTGCCCCAGGTCGAGATCCGCCTCGGCGCCGTCGTCGGTGACGAAGACCTCGCCGTGCTGGTACGGGGACATGGTCCCCGGATCGACGTTGACGTACGGGTCGAGCTTCATCATCTCGACGGTGAAACCGCGCGCCTCGAGAATCGCCCCGACCGAGGACGCGGCCACGCCCTTGCCGAGCGAGGACACGACGCCGCCGGTAATGAAGATGTACTTGGTTGCCATGGCGCGTGCTCCCGTGCTCTCTCAAGGATTCTCTTGCCTGTGCATCGCCAGCATCCGCCGCTCGGCCAGCGCCAGGTCCACCTCTGTGTCGACTCCCAGGGGCGCCTCGTCGACCGGCAGCACGCGGATGCGGATGCCGTTCTCGAGCGCGCGGAGCTGCTCCAGCTTCTCCGAGCGTTCGAGCGGCGAGGCCTCGAGCTCGGCGAGCCGCAGCAGCACGTTTCGGCGGTAACCGTAGACGCCGACATGGAGGAGGACCGGCGCGACCGGACCGTCCTCCAAGTGCCGGCGGTAGGGGATCCCGGCGCGGCTGAAGTAGAGGGCGTAGCCGTCGCCGCCGCGGACGACCTTGACCTGGTTGGGATCCCGCAGCGCATCCTCGTCGACTTCGGCGGCCAGGGTGACCATGTCCTCGGCGGCATGCTCGCGCAGGTGCTCGGCGAGGTGAGTGATCGCCGCGGAGTCGAGCAGGGGCTCGTCGCCCTGCACGTTGATCACCGCGTCGGCGCGCCAATTGCGCGCCGCCCAGGCGATCCGGTCCGTACCGCTGCGGCAGTTCGCCGGGGTCATCTCGCAGTAGCCGCCGAAGTTCTCGACCGTCCGGCGAATGTCCTGATGGTCCGTCAGCACGACAACGGCGTCGAGGCCTGAAGCTTCGCTCGCCCGTCGGTAGACATGCTCAATCATGGGCCGGCCGCAGATCGGCAGCAGGGCCTTCCCGGGTAGTCGGATAGAGCCATAGCGAGCGGGAATCGCACAGACGACGCCAACCGCATCCGATACGGGCCGAGCACTCGACACGGACGACCCTACCCGCGCGGCGCGCCGCCGGTCAAACCTCGGGTCACGGTCGGCCCCCTCGGCCCGCCTGCCCTCTGAGCCGATACGCTCGCATCGTGTACGCGACACTTCGATCGGCCAGAGGCGGGCGGGGGGGGCGCCCGGTTTCCGTTGCCCGCAAGGGCCTGCCCGTCGCCGCTCTGGTCGCGGGAAGCCTGCTGGCGGGCTGCGGGGACGGGGCGCGGCCGACCGGCGCCGCCGAGTGGATCTGGCCCGAGACCGCGGGCGCAGAACCCGGCCGGCCGGCGGCCTACCTGCTGCTGGCCGACTTCGAGCTCGACGAGGCGCCGGAGGCGGCGGCGCGGCTGTTCGTCACCGCCGACCGGGAGTACGCGGTTCACCTGAACGGCCACCAGATCGCGCGCGGCGGCTTCCGGCGCGGCGAGCCCATCGACGAGTTCCAGGTCGCCCACCTGCTGCGGGCCGGCGCCAACCGCTTGACGATCGAGGCGCGCACTCCGTACGGCGACGGCGGCGCGCTGGCGGGCATCGAGCTCGACGACGGCTCGATGCCCGTGGTGACGGACGGCGCCTGGCGGTTCCTCGACGTCTGGAATCCGCGCCTGGTGAAGGGAGAGGCGCAAGGCGCCGACGCCGGTGAACTGGGGTCCGTCCGCGCCTGGGGGCGGCCTCCCGTCGGTCGGTGGGGCCGGGTGGCCCGCGGCGACCTGGCGAAGCCGGCGCCGATCTGGCGGTCCGCCGGGCCGCGGCGCATCGTCCGCGTGTCGTCGTCCCCCGGTCTCGGTGTCCCGCCCGCAGAGCAGTCGTCCTTTCGGGTGGACTTCGGCCGCGAGGTCACCGGTGTGCTCGAACTCGAGTTCCGACCGGAGGACGGGACCTTTGACCGGCAGTTCCGCTTGTGTCACGCGGGTGAGTGTCAGCGGCGGGCACTGGTGCTGACCGCCGGCAGGCCGGCCTGGAGGGATTCGGCTTCGCGCACCTTCGACACCGTGGTGGTGTACGGGGTTAGAGAGCTCCGGGCGGTGAGGGCGCGGAGCTAGCCCGGCGGAACTTGGCCTCCTGCGTTCCGCACTGGGGGCGCCGACGCCCTACCGCGCAGCCTCGGAGCGGAGCCGGCCTCCGGCCGGCGCGTTCTCCTGGCCGCCCGCGGCGGCAGCGGGCCAGAAGGCCCGCGCACCCAGCGAGAGTGGAGCAGCAGGGATGAAATGTCCTGCCGCAAGTGGGCGAAAATCGCTGCGGCCCGACACCCGAACGCACATGTTCCCTATGCGGCAGCGCAACGGACCACCGCTGTGGATACTTGCATGGAACAAGCCCTGTTTCCTGTGCGTCAGCGCGGCGCGGACGCCGCGACTCCTAGCTGAGAGCTAGGGTTCCTCCCACTCGATTCCGGGCGGCGGTTTGAAGCGGCCGGGCGCGGCGCCGCTGCGGTAGTCGCCGACGATGAAGCGGTTCTCGTTGCGCTGGGCGTCGTAGTAGGTCAACTCACGCAGGCGCTGCTCCTCGCGGTCGATCACAATCTGCACCAGGGCGACGTCTTCGCTCGGTTCGAGCGGGCGCAGAACCAGGCGCACGCGGTCGCCGGGTACCGGGTCCAGCTCCGCCTCGTACCGGTCCCGGAGATCGTCGGTGGTGAGCAGGAAGAAGTCGAGCCCCGGGGCCGGTTGCGCCGACAGGTCATAGCGTTGACCGACCGACTCGGCGGGGTTCCAGTGATGCACCGTCCGGTCGCACAGCAGGAAGGCCGTCTCGAACGGCGGCGAGTAGTCCCAGCGCAGGCAACCGGGCAGGGCGACGGCGAGGTTGCCGCGCTCCGTATCGCCGTCCTCCGGATCGAATCCGTAGGGTACGTGCGTCTGCACGAAGCCCGCCGTGAGCGGCGCCTGTGCCTCGAGCGAGCGCCGGAAGTCATCGAGAACGCGCCACGGATCGTCGGCAAATGCCGGGAGGGCGGCAAGCAGGCAGACCGCCACCAGCAAGGGAACCGCCGCCGCCACCGGCAAGGGAACCGTCGCCGCCGTAAGGACGGGACGCGCGGGCCGCATCATCCCAAGCGCCGGGGGCACTGCGTTCCAGCACGGGACCACCGTACGCGGGCGACCCATCAATGCTTGAAGTGGCGGCGCCCGGTCAGGAGCATGGCGACGCCGTGCTCGTCGGCGGCCGCGACCACCTCGTCGTCGCGAACGGAGCCGCCGGGCTGGACGATCGCGGTCACTCCGGCCTCGGCCAGGGTGTCGACGCCGTCGCGGAAGGGGAAGAAGGCGTCCGAGGCGGCCACCGTGCCGGCAACGGCGAGTTGGGCCTTGTCGAGCGCGATGCGGCAGGAGTCGACCCGACTCATCTGGCCAGCGCCGATGCCGACCGTCTGGTGTTCGTTGGTGACCACGATCGCGTTCGACTTCGTCGCCCGGCACACCCGCCAGGCGAAGTCGAGCGCCCGCAGTTGCGCCTCGTCGGGCCGCGCCCGGGTGGGACAGGTCCACTCCCGCGGGTCTTCCGGAGCGCTGTCGAGGCGCTGGGCGATGAAACCGCCGTCGACTGCTCGCAGTTCGTAGGCACCGTCCCCAGCAGAGAAGGGCGGGCATTCGAGCAGGCGGAGGTTCTTCTTCCGGCCCAGCCGCTCGACCGCGGCCGGCTCGAAGGAGGGCGCCACAATGACCTCGACGAAGAGCTTCGCCAGCGCCTCGGCCAGGGCCCCCGTGAAGGGCCGGTTGACGGCGATGATCGAGCCGAACGCGGAAACCGGGTCGCAGGCCAGGGCCCGCTCGTAGGCCTCCACGAGCGACGCGCCCCTGCCGACGCCGCACGGATTGTTGTGTTTGACGATGACCACCGCCGGATCGTCGTCCGGAGCGCCGAACAGGGCCGACAGCTTCCGCGCGGCGTCCGCATCGAGCATGTTGTTCCAGGAGAGTTCCCGGCCCTGGAGCTGCCGAAGACCGCCCAGAACGCCGGCGCCGCCCACTTCCCGGTAAACCGCCGCTCCCTGGTGCGGGTTCTCCCCGTAGCGCGGCGCCAGGACCTGCTCGAGTTCCAGCCGGACGGACTCCGGCAACGAACGGGATTCGTCATCGGCCGCCTCCGCCGCGCCGTCTTCCAGCCAGTCGGCGATCGCGGCGTCGTAGCTCTGCGTGTGCCGGAACGCCTTGAGCGCCAGTTCGCGCCGGAGCTCTTCGGACAGGCCGCCCTCGGCCTGGAGGGCTTCGAGGATCCTCGGGTAGTCCGCCGGGTCCACGACGACCGCCACGTTGGCGAAGTTCTTGGCCGCGGCACGGACCATGCTGGGGCCGCCGATATCGATCATCTCCACCGTGCCGTCCACGGTCGCATCCGGGTCCGCGGCCGCGGCGGCGAAGGCATAGAGGTTCACGGCCACCAGATCGATCGGCGGGATCTCGTGCCGCTCGAGCTCCGCCCGATGTTCCTGCCGCCGTCGGTCGGCGAGGATGCCGCCGAAGATCCGGGGGTGCAGACTCTTGACTCGCCCATGGAGTATCTCGGGGTGTCCGGTCACATCGGACACCGCGGTGACGCCTACACCATGTTCCGTGAGCTGCCGCGCCGTGCCGCCCGTCGAGACGATCTCGACACCCAACTTCGCCAGTCCCGAACCAAGTTCCTCAAGGCCCGCCTTGTCGAAGACCGAAACCAGTGCGCGGCGAACGGGGAGCATCGGAGTCGGCGCAGCGTAGCACGCCCCGGCCGGGTCGCTGGGAATCAGAAAGGCTCGGTATCGACGTCGACGCGGACGTTTGTGGGCGCGGCGGGCGCGCCCTCCGCCGGCGTCTGCGGAGCGTCGCTGTACTGGACCCCGATTCCCATGGTGCGACGAAGGGCTCGCTCGTTCTCCCGCTCGCCGGCCATACCGATCGTCGCCTCGGCTGTGTACAGCACCAGGATGTCCAACCGGTCGTGGTTCTGCGGATGCGCCACCCGCTGCCGCAGGTCGACACGCCGGGGCTCTGTCGGGCCGAGCCGCGACAGGCTCTCCGGCTCACCGACCGGACAGAAGGTGTCCGGCCCATCGCTCGGCTCACCTGCGGTGTCGACCATCCCGCCGCGACCATCGGGATCGGCGCTGATCCGGAACCTGGCGCCGCCCGGCTCGCCGAAGCGCCCTACGAAGCTACCGCCTTCCACCGTCAGGACGACGCTCTCGTGGCCCGCTCCCGGAAGAGAGCCCGCCCACATGACGTTGCCGTCGCCGCGATCCTCGAAGACGCTCCGTTCCGCGACCAGCATCCGCCCGTCAGGCGTCGGCAGTTCGAGCCGAGACGGCGCCGAACGGACCAGATCGAGGTCGACCCGCACCGTCACGGGCACCATGGCCGGGTCGAAACGCGCTGCCTCGGCGACCGGAGGCGCCTCCGGTTCAGAGCCCAGGCTCAGCAGGCGCTGCCCTTGGGCCGCCCCCATTCCTACGGTCAGCAGGCTGATCGACCCGACAAGGAGGGCGATCAGGAACCGCGGCGGTGATCCCGCGCGAAAGCCTCTCCGGACAACAAGAAGGTGAGCAGGAACAGGCTGGCCAAGTCTTCCAGGTTGGCGCATGGCCGGGGAGTCCAGCCGGCCCGTGCCCGCCGCTTCGTTGACGGAGCCGGGGCCTCCCTGTTAGAACACGCTGCTCTACCGTCCTGCCCGGCGGGCGCGACTTGCCCAGGTAGCTCAGTTGGTAGAGCACCTGACTGAAAATCAGGGTGTCGGTGGTTCGAATCCGCCCCTGGGCACCATCCGCGCCGCCCCGCAAACGGGAACAAACGAGCCGGCGCCCGTCGCCGCCAACCCGATTCCGCAGGAAATCCGCAGCCGCCACCGGTCCGCTCGAATTCACGTGGCACGGGTCAAGTTGCTGAGGCTCAAACAGTTAAGACTCGTTCGCCGGCATCGGCCCGAGAGCGTTCGCCGCCCTTCCCTTGACACGGCCTTTGTGCGCCCTATACGTTGTTCGCGGATAGGGACTGTGACCAAGGATCGCAACCCAATCCACCGGTCCAAGAGTCGCGACCCTCGGATCGGAGCTTGAGAAGGGCGAAAGTCACGTTCGCGTGGTGGGCGCGCTTCACGAGTGAGGGTCGGAAGGTCACGACTTGAGAGCTGGGCTCGGTGGCAGGAGCCATTTGTAGCCGGGGACGTTGAGGCGCAAGCCGAGGCGAACCTGACGACATGAAGCTCCAGCCGGCGAGTGGTTCCCGTAGCCGAAGGCTTCCCCGGGAGCGGTACCGAGGGGCGCAAGCCTCAAGGCGCCTGAACCCGGGAGGCGGCTTCAGGGAAACGAGCGGTCGGAAGTTGCCCGGCAGCAACGGAAGGCCGATCGGCAACTGAAGCGCTTCATCGGCAGACGCTCCGGGGACTTCGTCGTAAGACCCGACCAGTCGAGCGACGAAGTACCCCCAGGGGCGCCGGGTCGGTGGAGACAAGGCAGGGAGTCCCCGCGACGGCGGGCCGCAAAGTTACCGGTTCGGAGGCGCAAGCCGAGGAGCCGGGCATGGCGGAACGACGGTGCGGACCTTTCGGCCACCCGAGCCGGAGGGAAGAACGCGAAGGCGCGAGCCGGAGCGGGAAGCCCGAAGGCAACCGGCGAACGAAGGGGAGTCCCGGCAAACCGGATGGGGCTGGAGGAGCCGCAAGGTTCCACCGCCGGAGCCGCAAGGCAAGGGCGCCCAGGCCTGAACGGAGGATCGGTGGCGCGCGAAGCGCTCCACGACCGGATGCCCGCCAAGCTGAAGGGCCGAGGAGACGCGAGCGAGGGATTGAGAGACTTCAGGTCGGTTCGGGTGAGAGCCCCGGAGCAGTCCCTATCCTCTTTCTTGGCCCGCAAAAGGTAGCACACCAACGCCGTAAGTGCAACCGTATCAGGGATTTACGTCCCGCGACACACGCCCTGAGGCGTCGGGGCCGGAATGTCGGCGCCCGCCCAGGCGTTACACCGCCAGAAGCCAGGGCCGGCCAGGACTCGGACACGCGACGCATCCGATGTTCCCTCAGAGCCAACAGGTTGCCGAAATCGGTACCTGACGCTCCGTCGCTCCCCTGGCGCCAGAAGCTCCGCACATTGATCCACGACGGATCCGCGCTTGCTCCAGCAAGCGAGGGCGCAGGTCACGGGGGTCACGAACTGGTTACACAACTGTCACGCATCGCTCGGAAGGCTCCGTGCGTAGTCTTCTTTTGTGTCTTCTAAAATCAGGAGCCCCAATTCGGAACCTCCCTTTCGGGGCTCGGAAACCCCAAACAACAGCTCACTCGTAGCAGTCCAAGGGCAACCTCATGCAGCGCGATAGCGGCTCGTCGCACGAGGAACGCCTTGGCACGAAACGCGACGGCGCCTCACCTGCACGCCCTCGCCGGCTTGAGTTCGGCGAGTTCCGCTTCGATCCCGAGACCCTGGAACTCTCCGGCCTCGGGCGCACGGTTCGGCTTCAGCCTCAGCCCGCCCGACTCCTCGAGTTACTGATCGCGCACCGTGGCGCAGTGGTCTCGCGCGAGGCCGTCCGCCGCCATCTCTGGCCCGACGAGGTCCACGTCGAGTACGACCAGAGCATGAATTCCTGCGTCAAGCGGATCCGGGTCGCACTCGGCGACAGCGCCGACACACCCGCGTACATCGAAACGCTGCCGCGCCTCGGGTACCGCTTTCTGAAGCCTGTCAGCGAGGTCAACGACGGCAACGAGCCGATCCTCACCAGGGGCGGCGCCCGCCGCTGGCGGTCAAGACCCGGCGTCGTGCTCGCCGCTATCGGGGCGGCCATCGGCATCGTCGCCACGGTCTTCCTTTGGCGCGCGCTGGAATCCAGACCACCCGCCGCGAGCGAACCATCACGGCAGGTGCTGGCGGTCCTGCCCTTCTCGGCCGTGGAGAGTTGGTCCGGCGCCGAGCCGTTCCGCCAGGGGCTGACCCAGGAACTCATCACGTCGCTCGGCCGGCAGGCGTTCGATCGGCTGGCGGTCGTCGCGCACGACGCCCGACCCTTCGCAAGCGCCGGCGGCGGAGCGAACGGGCGCCGACCCGACTACCTGCTCGACGGCCGGGTTCAGCGGGAGCAGGATCGCCTCCGGGTCTGGGCCCGCCTGCTCCTGGCCGAGGACGGAACCGTACTCTGGAGCGAGTCCTACGATGGCGCCGAGAGCGATATTCTCGTCTTTGAGGCGGAGGTGGGCTCACAGATCGCCAGCGCGGTCCTTACACGGTTGACGCAACTGGAACCGTACTTCTGACCGTCGCGCGGGCGACCAGCTCCTGGCGGATTCCCTCACCTGACAGCTTCCCGTCCGAGGTTCTTGCCGAAGGGTCCGCAGCTACGGTGAGCGCCAGGAACCTGGACGGCCGGGGAGCCCCCGAGCCGATTCGAGTTCGTCCAGAAAGCGGCTGCGCGGGATCTCTTCGGCGCCGAACCGGAGCAGGTGCTCGGTGACCTGCTGGCAGTCCACGAACGCGTAGCCCCACCGTTCGAGGCAGCGCACCAGACGAACCAGCGCGATCTTGGACGAGTTGGAGCGGCGGGTGAACATCGATTCGCCGAAGAACGCGCCGCCGATCGAGACCCCGTAGAGGCCACCCACCAGCTCGCCGCCTTTCAGGCACTCGACCGAGTGAGCGTGCCCGAGCCGGTGCAGGCGCTCGAACGCATCGATCAGCGGATCCGTGATCCAGGTGCCCGCCTGTCCGGGACGGGGGTTCTCGGCACAGGCCACAATGACCTCTCTGAAGCGCGTGTCGATCGTGACCTCGAACGGGTCGCGCCGGAGTTCGCGCCGCAAACTGCGCGACGTTCTGAACCGCTCCGGATAGAGCACGAGGCGCGGATCGGGCGAAAACCACAGCATGGGCCCGCCGGGACCCAGGAGCGGCCAGGGGAAGATGCCGGACCGGTAGGCGGCGAGCAGCCGCTCCGGCTCGAGGCCTCCACCCACGGCGAGCAGGCCGCTCGGATCCGCCAGCCCCGCCGGTGGAAAGGCGATGCGGCGATCGTCGAGCCGGAAAGGTCCCCTCCGGTCCATCCAGCGCAGGTTACCTGCTTGCGCCGGACTACACGTTGAACCGGAAGTGGACGACCTCGCCGTCCTGCACGCGGTACTCCTTGCCCTCCAGGCGCAGGGTCGCGCGTTCGCGGCAGACGGCCAGCGATCCGGCGTCGATCAGTTCCCGCCAACCGGTCACCTCGGCGCGAATGAAGCCACGTTCGATGTCGGAGTGAACGGCGCCCGCCGCGGTCACCGCCGTGCTGCCCCGGCGAATGGTCCATGCCCGGACCTCGTCGTCGCCGACGGTGAAGAAAGAGATCCGTCCCAGCAGCTCGTAACTCGCCTGCACCAGCCGGACCGCGCTCGGCTGGTCGAGGCCCGCTTCAGCCAGGAAGTCGCCCTGATCGGCCGGGTCGAGGCGGGAGATCTCCTCTTCCAGCCGAGCGCTCACGGCAAGGAGTTCCATCCGAGCGCTCGATGACGAGCGCTCGGACCGGTTCGCGGGCGGCGCGGGTTCGCGCCACCCGGGTTCAGTGCCCGGCGGCGCTTCGACCCCGGCCGCCGCAGCGGGGTCGCCCGCCACGTCCTCGTCGACGTTCAGCACCACTAACATCGGCTTTCGGGACAGAAGACCGTAGCCGCGCAGCCGTTTCTCCTCCTCCGCGTCGAGGTCCAGACCTCGCAGCGACGTTTCCGCCTCGAGCGCCGGCAGGATGCGGTCCGACAGCAGCGCGCGCTCGCGCTTCTCCAGGTCGGTCAGGCCTCTCTTCCGCGCCTGATCGAGACGCTCCAGCCGCCGCTCCACCAGCTCGTAGTCCGCGAGGATCAGCTCCAGATCGATCGCGGCGATGTCGCGCTGCGGGTCGATTCGACCCGACGGGTGCAGGAGTTCCGGGTCCTCGAAGGCCCGCACGACGTGGACCAGGGCATCCATCATCCGCAGTTCAGCCAGGTCCAGGGTCGCTCCCCGGCCCCGGTCGATGCCGGGAACATCGACGAATCGGACCTGCGCCGGCACGTAGCGCCGCGGTTGGTAGAGATCCCGCAGCTTCTCCAGGCGCCCGTCTTGTACCCCTGCTACTCCCACGTTCGTGGTGTTCGACGCCCTGAACCTGCCGGTCGCCTGCCGGGATGCAGTGAGCGCATTGAACAGCGCCGTCTTTCCCGCCTTGGGCAGGCCCAGAATGCCGAGTTGCATGTTCACTCCCTAGCAGCCCGTGGTGGAAGTCCGTGTAGCACCGAGACCGGTGAGGGGCGCGTCCAACAAGGCGCGACGAAGGAGCATATCGGGGCCATATTCGACTGAGGAGCAACGATGTTGGACGTGATTCATCGCCGGTCGAATGCAGCGCGACTTCCACCACGGGCTGCTGGACTCAGACGCTGGCGCCGAAGTTCGCCGCGAGGATGGCCAAATCCTCGCCGTCCACCTGGCCGCTGCCATCGAGATCGGCATCGGCGTCGAAGCGGTGCGACCTTGAGCCCGCCCCAAAGGCGAGACCCAGGAAGACCAGGTCCCGGCCGTCCACGCGACCGTCCCGATCGATATCGCCCGGCGGCAGAACGGCCCCCTCGACCAGAAAGCGGCTCACGATGCGGTCGTAGAGGTTGCCCTCGGCATCGCCGGCGCGCAAGGACAGCGTCACCACGCCGTCGAGCAGCGCCGTCGGCGAGAAGCGCCACCGCAGCCAACGTCCGTCGTCGCCGACGCCAGGCGCCGGCGCCGGCAAACCGCCGACCATGAGCACCACGGAACCTGTGTCGATGGCGCTGCCGAAGTCCCTCACCTCGATCTCCAGGACTGTCGCGGGCGGGATCTTCTCGGCGCCGTGTGCCGGAATCACCCGCGTCGGCACGGGCGGCGCCGCATCCGTTGCCTGGAGCACGTCGGCGAAGACCGAGGCGAGGAGGTCGTAGCCGGCGCCGTTCGGGTGACCGACGGGATCCTCGGCGCCGGCGTAGTAGAACGCGTGGAACAGCCGCCGCTGCGTACTGAAAATCTCGAACGGGTCGACCAGGCCGCGGTCCCGGATCGCCGCCAGCCGCCGGATCGACTGCGCCAGATCCTGGTTCTGCCAGTTGTTCGGATCGAAACGGGCATTCGGCAAGCGGGGAATCAGGGTGGCGTGGTACGGCGTTCGGCCGGCGGCGGCCGCCCGGGCGGCCATCCGGTCCAGGTTGAACAAGGTCGTTTCCGGCGAAATGCCGCGGCTGATGTCGTTCGTGCCCTCCATCAGCAACAGGCAGTCCCCCGGCTCCGCCAGCACGTCGGCGATGCGGGCCAGACCTTCCGGCGTCCGCTCGGCGCCGACGCCCCGGTTGTCGACCACCAGGCCGGGCGCCAGAGCTTCGAGACGGGGCGGATAACCGGCCTCTGCGCGCCCCGGATCATCACCGACACCGGCCGTGATGCTGTCGCCGAAGGCCTTGCAGCGATTCGGTGTCTGGGCAGCCGCGACCGCGCCCACGGCAAGCAGCGCGGTGCCCATTGCGGCGACCCGCGGGATGGTCCCCAGGCGCCGGGAGAAGCGGTGACCAGTCAAGCACCGAATGTTACCGGCGAAAATTCAAGACCCGCCAACGGGTTCCTCCAACGCGGCGTATGTGGTATTCTGCATGTATCTACGTGTCCGTGAAATCTCCATTGGCAAGGGAGGAATCCGATGACGAAACCAATCGGCCATCCAGAAGTGGCGGCAATGGCCCTGGCGGCTTTCCTGGTCGGTTTGCCGGCGAGCCTGCTCGCGCAGGACACGTACTACGTGGTGGTCGCGCATGACGACGAAGCCAGGGAAGTCCTGCTCAGCGTCCACAATCCGACGGACGAGGCGCAGGTCTTCGACATCCTGCCCATCGCCTCCGGGACCAACGGCGCCCAGCGGCCCACCCCGCCCATCAGAATGTCGGTACCCGCCGGCCGCACGATGCAGTACAGCAACCTCGCCGGCGAGGATCCCGCGATGGTCGAACTCGTCGCCCACGGCGAACTCATTTTTCAGGCCTACACGATGCCCACCGACTCGAGCGGCAAACGGGTCGGTCTGCGAGAGCAGGTTCCGATCGTCGACTCGGAGAACATGGTCCCCGGCGGGACCTGGGCCTTCGTTTCCGGGATGCGGCGAGACAGCCGCGACCGCTCGGACTACGCAATCCTCAATCTGTCCCACGCCAACAGCACTTGTGAACACAGGGTCCGCAGCCACGACGGCAACTGGGCCCTGGAATCCCGGGTCCTCCAACACCGGCCGCTGTCCTTGACCTACGTCGCCGACGTTCTGAAGGTGGTCGGCATCGAGCTCGGCGACCACTACACGATCTCCACGAACTGCGCCGACAACTTCTATGTCGCCGGCCTGGTCGCCGATGACGACGCGGACCGGCTTACTATCCTGCAACCATCCCAGAGCCGCGCCTCGGCGCTGCGACCACCGGACTACGGCGAGCCGCCTCCAGGACCGGAGCCTCCGGAGCCACCACCGCCGCCGCCTGAGCCCGACCTATGTCCCACGGGTTGGATCTGCCTCGATCTCGATCGCACCCACCACACCGTGGCAAGGAACAATCTCCAGTACACCTTCAAGACACGTCTGACGCCCGGCGACTACGCGAACGTTGACCTGCGGTTCGATCTGCGGACAACCTCCATCGATCCGGTGGGAGCACAGGTCTTCTGGCTTGGGATCAGCCGTCACCGGAACCTGATCGGCTTCACCGTACAGCGGCGAAACTCGCTGTTCGTCCGCCATGGCATTGGAATCAGACACACGGACAAGCCCAAGTTCGTTCTGCCGCGCCCGCTGGCGCCGAATCAGAACTACAAGCTCCACTTCAGCTACGTAGCTGGCGGGCAGGTGTCCCTGTGTGTCACGGACCGCAATGGAGAACAGTCCTGCTCCCGTGAAGGAGCAAATGTCGATTCGCTCGCCTTCACCGCGGCCGACAAGCTCGTCCTCGTGGCAGGCGGCGACGGCACGGAGGCGATCGAGCCGCCCCAGTGGGGCTGGACCTACAGCAACATCGAGTTGAGGGTGCGCAGGAAATGAAGCGATGAGCTTTGGGGGCATCCGACGCCGCCGGCCACGTCGCCCGTCCCCGCTATGGAGACTCCCGAATTTCGACCCCATAGACCAGGACACCGAGTTCTCGCGAGTCTCGGGAACCGGCAATCCGGTCCGCCGGCACGAAGTGGCGATCCGTTGCCAGCTCGATCTCCGCGGTGTCGCCGTGCCCCAGAGTCCCGACGGGGAGCGGAATACCATGCCTCCGCCGCCCGGGAACATCGGCCACGAAGGTCTGGAGAACTCGGCCGCCCGTGCTGACGGAGAACGTTCTCGGCGGGTCCCGGAAGAGTTCCGCCCGCATGTCGTAGTCCAGGTCAAGGACTGCCTCCACTCCAGGGTTCGGCACCTGGAGTCTGGCGGTCCGAGAGGACCATCGCCATGTTGTTTCCTGGTCACTTTCTTCCGGGTACCAGCCCTCGGTGTAACGAACCGGAAACGCCAGTAGACGCCTATCCGGAACGCTTACAAGCCACCCATCGTAGTCGGTGTAAGGGAAACATCCGGCAAGGTCCGCGACTTCCTGACCATCTCCGCCGGGCCCGTCCGAGCGGAACAACGGTCCAGAGAATCTCCAGATCGCCGTCGCAAGAGCGGCGCCGCCACCACCGGCCAGGAGCACTCTCCGCGACAGGCGGCGGTTCAAGGTTGCCGCGGTCATCGTAAGGTCGCGAGAGTATCGGCCAACCGCAACGACAGCCCGACAATCGTCAGCGTGGGATTCGCGTACCCGGCGGAGGGAAACACGGATGATCCGGCCACGAACAGGTTGCGATAGCCGTGAACCCGACAGTGCGGATCGACAACAGAATCCCGCGGACTCGAGCCCATCCGTGTGGTCCCCATGACGTGGCCACCACCAGTGATGCTTCCGTAGAGTCTCCGGTTGTTGATGCGCACTCGGCCCTTCCCTGACTCGATCAGCGATTGCCCGAGCAGGCGCAGCGTCTTTTCGATGCTGAGAAGATCGTCCGCGCCGACAGCGCAACGCACGATCGGCCGGTACAGCCCCGCGGAGTTCCGTTCGCCGGTCAGAGACACACGGTTGCCGGCGGATGGCGACATCTCGGCCCGCAGCAAGGCCCGGTAGTGGTGGAAGGGCTTCCCGTACTTTCCGGACAAGTACTCGACCATCGGATGATCGCTTGTTCTCCTGTGACACTGAATGCTGCAACCCAGTAGTCCGTATGCCGCCGTCTGCTCATCGTCCGCCACCAGCGCATGGGCGACGCCACCAAAGTCTGCGGGTAGAGGCTGCCGCTCGATCTCCTCGTCGAGTACGAGTTCAGCGCCGCGGCCGATGTGCGGGTGCTCCATCAGGAACTTCCCCACCTGGCCGCTTTCGTTGCCGACCGCAACGCTGCCGTCCGAGCGCGGCTGCAGCAGCAGTTGGGCATTGCCGATGCCGCCGCCGGCCAGAACGACCGGCTGCGCCGGATCAACAGCCAGTGGCCGAGTCTCGCCCGAAGGATGATGAAAGTAGCTCAATCGCTCGACGGCGGACCGCGACGGGTTGGGGTCGAGAGCAACGACCGAACAAGAGAGCGCTACGTGAATCGCCGAGGACTCTTCCAGCACGTCGAAGTACTTTGTGCCAAACCGGGTTGCGCGTTCCCGGGAGTACGGCCGGTAAACGAACCCTGGCATCCAACGTCTCTCGACGTCGAGCATGGCGGGTTTCCGGTCCAGAATCGCCGCGGCACGTTGATAGTACGGTGCCAGAGTGGACTTCGTGATTGGCCAGCGAACGCCAACCGCGGGGTTGTTGAAGTCGCGCTCCATCAGGGTGGTGCACCAGCCGGTCCACACTCTTGAAGTGCCGCCAAGCACGCGAACGGAGTGTCTGTCCCACCAGTTGTCCCTAAAGTGTCCGTAGTTGACCGCGTTCACCATGTCCGTGCGCGCCTCGGCGGCGGTTCCGGACTCGAAGACCAACACCCTCCTGTTCGCCTTGGCCAATTCCACCGCAGTTGTGATTCCAGCCGGGCCAGAACCGACCACGAAGCAATCGTAAGGCTGGCCGACGGAAGACCCCACAGACGGAGAGATGAACATCCTAGTGTACTGTCTCCAACATGGCTTTACCATGCGTGGCCTTTGCGACGATGCTGTCGGCGGTGGCCGTCCAGACGAACGGCCGGGAGTTTCTGTTGCTGTGCTCCACGTAGTCGTAGATGGTCTTTACGAGGTCGTTGACGCTCTGGAATGCACCGCGCCGGATCGCCTTCGTGGCCAGACCGCCCAGCCAGCGTTCGACCAGGTTGAGCCACTCCTGGTGGCGCTGCCGGCCCATGCACTCCGCGATCACCGTGCCCTCCAACACGTTCAGCGCAGCGAACAACGTCGTCGTCCCGTCGCGCTTGTAGTCGTGGGTCATCGTTCCCGCGCGGCCGCGCTTGAGCCGCAAGCCCGGCTGGGTCCGGTCCAGAGCCTGGATCTGGCTCTTCTCGTCCACGCACGGCACAAGCGCGTTCTCGGGCGGATTCCGGTGCAGGCCCACAACGCCCCGCAGCTTTTCCACCAACCTGGGGTCGTTGCTCAGCTTGAACGTCTTGACCAGATGAGGCTTCAGACCGTGCGCCGCCCAGATGCGCTGGACCGCCGCCGGACCGATGCCCCGGGCCCGAGCCATCGAACGCACGCTCCAGTGGGTCTGACCGGGCGGCTTCTCGTGCAGCGTCGCTTCGATCACTTTACGCACGACCGACTCCGAGAGCGGCGGCTTTCCGCAACCGCGGGGACGATCCCTGGTCAGCCCCGAAGGTCCGTCCTCCGCGAATCGACGACGCCACAGCAGCACCGTGGGCCGCGAAACTCCGAGTTTCGCCGCGATCGCCCGATTGGCCGCGCCCTCCGCCGCGGCAAGCACGATCCGGCTACGCCGGACCGTGCGTTGCGGCGTCGTCGGCGCCTCTATCCATTTCTTGAGAAGCGCTCGATCGCTCTCTTCGATGTGAAGTCGTTCCGCTGGTTCCCACATGAACGGAATACTGACGAACTTGCCCAAAGTTGTTAGCCCATGTCGGAGACACTACACTAGCGAGGCTTCGCCTCAGACCGACGAGCATGTCCTTGCGGGCTACGCGAGCCGACGTATCGATGCATGGCTCTGGGTGAAACTTGCCTCAACTGTAAAGACCACGCTCGTTCAAGGAATCTAGTACCACTACCTACCGAGCCGAAGTGGACGACTCTGCCGGCCAGGAGACGAGCGCACCCGAATCGGCCATAAGGTAGCCGGCATGAGGCGCCGCCCGACCGGAACCCGAACCGCTGCCGGACTCCTGGCCGTCGCGACCCTGACCGCCGGTTGCTCCGAAGCGCCGCCGGTCCACCGCGGGCCGATCGTCCTGATCACGATCGACGCGCTGCGCGCCGACCTGGTCGGGAGCGGCCTGATGCCGCACATCGACCGTCTGGCCGCCGGCGCGGACTGGGCCGGCGCCGCGATCGCGAGTTCGAGCTGGACGGTGCCGTCCATGGCGTCGCTGTTCACCGGACGGCAACCCTGGCGACATGGCAGTTGGCACGGCGCGCGCGCACGCCTTCGGGAGGACCTGCCGACCCTGCCGGAGATCCTCCGCGACCTCGGTTTCCAGAATACCGCCTTCCGCTCCAACGGTTGGCTCGCCCGGACGTTCGGCTACGTTCGCGGCTTCCAACACTTCGGCCCGGTGACCCGGATGGAACGCGTGACCGAAATTCTCCGCGCCCTGGACGGGGGTCCCCAGTTCGTCTGGATGCACGTGTTGCCCCCGCACGCGCCATACCGTCTCCATGCTCCGTACCTCGACCGCCTGACGGCTCCCCGCGACGACCTGCCGGAACGGATCACGCCCCTGCAGATGAGGCAGTTCGCCGATCCGGCCATCCCGCTCGACGCGAACCTGGGGGAGCGCGCCTGGCAGCTCTACCAACTGAACGCGGCCCACGCGGACGCTCAGGTCGGCGCCATGCTGGAGGCGCTGCGCGAGAGCGGCCACTTCGACGACGCCCTGATCGCCGTGACCTCGGACCACGGCGAGGAGTTCGGCGAGAACGGCCAGGTCCTGCACGGCGGCAGCCTGCACCGGGTGCTGATCGAGGTGCCGCTGATCGTCAAGCTGCCGGCCGGCTGGACCCGGCCGCCCGACCCCGGACCCGTGGTCGCCAACTACCGCCTCTTCTCGACCCTGATCGAGGCCGCGGGAGGGACGCCGCCGCCGGGCAGTCCGCCGAGCCTGTTCGAGCCGAGCCATGCGGGCGCCCTGTCGGAGCTCTACGTGGGCAACGGCGAGAACCAACTGTCCCTGGTCGAGGAGGGGCGCCAACTGGTGTGGAAGAGCCGGTTCGCGCCGGCGGAGGACCGGTACTACGACGCGATGCTGGCGCTCGCGGACGGCGAACCGTCGGCGCCGCTGACAGAGGCGCCCGAGGAACTCGTGGGCCGACTCGAACGGCGGTTCGAGACAGTTCCGCCGCTGAGGGGCGCCCCGGGGACCCGCCCGCAACTGGAGTCGTTCGAGTGGTCCCCGGACGGAACGATCCAGCCAGTTCCCGCCGAGGACGACTTCGCACGCCGGCTGCAGAGTCGCTGGCAGGCGGCGAACGGCGTGGACCGGGCGGCCCTGCTCGCCGAGCGGGGCGAACCGGTGATCGCGCCGGAGGAACTGGAGCGGCTGAAGGCGCTGGGGTACGTAGTGACGTCACGGAAGCAGCCGGCGGCGGACGGGAGGTAACTGGCGCCGCAGGATGGTCGCCGCTTCGCGGCGGCAACCTGACCGCTACAGCCGCGGTTTGACCGCGGGGCGGAGCCGGAAGTCGACCATCTCGGCCGACGAGGGCAGAGCCGCCGCCTCGACGATCGCCGACGCCACGTCGCCCGGGTCGAGGAAGCGCTCCGCGTCGTAGTGCTGGCCCAGGCTGCGGCAGACATCCTGCTGCATACGGCTCCGCGTGCGGCCGGGATAGACGCTCAGCACGCGAACGCCGTCCGCGTTGACCTCGGCGCGCAGGGCATCCGCCAGAGCCCTCAAGGCGTGTTTGCTGGCGGCATACGCGGCGCTCCCCGCCCCGGCCACAAGCCCCGCCGTCGAGTTGACGAACACCACCAGGCCTCCGCGGTGGCGGAGATCGGAAAGCAGCCGCCGGGTCAAGAGGTACGGAGCGCGCGTGTTGACCGCGAGCTGGTGGTCGAGATCGCCGGCCGGCGCCGTCTCGAAGGCGCCCGCGCGAAAGGCGCCCGCCGCATGCACCAGCAGATCGATACCGCCGCCGAGCGACTCAGACTCAGCCCCGGCGGCGTCGATCACCGCGGCTTCGGTGAGGTCGCCGGCCACGGTCCGGATGAAGCCGCCCGTTCCCTTCAGCTCGCCCGCGATCGCCCGAAGACGCGCCGGGTCCCGACCCAGGAGCACCAGGGAAGCGCCCTCGCCCGCCAGCCGGCGGGCGACCGCGCCGCCGATCGCCCCCGTGGCGCCGGCCACGACCGCGACCCGCTCGGCAAACCTCGACACGCGCGGAGCTTACCGGCCCGCACCCCGCGAGGCTTGGTTCCTGCAAGGCGCCACGTAGTGCAGCACCGTGTGGGACCGCCCGGTAAGCTGAGACCGATGCGAAGGCCGCTCTGCCTGACGCTGGCGTTCCTTGCCTGGAGCGCCGGGTTCCCGCCGGGTCTCGCCGCCGACGGGCTGACCGCCTATCGGGGACAGGACTGGGCTCACCTGCAGGCGACGACCGGGCAACCGACGCTGTGGCTGGGCCCCGACCAGGCCGTGGAACTGCCCGCGACGGCACCACCGGGGACATCCGTGCGCTACGACGATCTGGTGCTGCTCGGCCGCGACCCGGAGGGCGTGCGGGAATGGGCGGTAGCGGGAATCGCCGTGGACGGGAACGGACCCCGCCTGAGGCTCCACGGTGGCCGGGACGGCCAGGTCCGGGCTCTTGCGCCGCCCGAGCGCTCGCGCGGCGCGATCCAGATCGCCTCCGCACGCTGGCTGGCGGACACTACCCCGGCACCGCTGCGGGGACTCGCCTGGCTCGAAGCAACCCGGCCCCGTGCCCAGGAGGTGTGGCTGTCCCCGTATCGCGACGGAGATCTCCAGCCGGCGACCCGCCTGGTCGGCGCCGGGCCCGGATCGCAGACCGCGCTCGACGCCGCCGTACTCGCGGACGGCGCCTGGCTGCTCGTCTGGTCCGCCTTCGACGGCAACGACGACGATCTGGTCTGGCGGCTGGGACAGCCGGACGGAAGCTGGACCGGCGGACGGGTCTCGCCGGACAACCGGGTGCCCGACATCACGCCCCGGCTGCTGGTCACGCCGGAGGGCGCCGCGGTGGCCTGGAGCCGTTACGACGGGAGTGTCTACCGGGTGCGGACGGCGCGGTTCGAACAGGGAGAGTGGCGGAACGAGAGGTGGGCGGCGCCGCCCGACTCGCTCTACCCCGAGTGGGTCCGGAACGGTGACACGCTCCTCTTCCTCCGTGGGGCGCCGCGAACATGGATGGCGTCCGGACCCGGGTCGTCCGTGGAGTTCGCGGCGCCGGCCGAAGCGACGCCCGTGGTTGACCTGGATCCCTCCTCGGGTCTTCTGCGCGCGCGCTGGCCCGAGGCCGGAGGCTGGCGATCGGTGTCCGGGACGCCGCGCGAGGTCCGGCCGTGACCGCGGCCACCGGCGGGTTGACGAAGGGTCTCCGTTCTCTGCTCCGGCGCCGCGAGGGATTGTTCGCCAGCAGGCCCGCGGTCGTGACCCTGGCCGCCCTGAGTTGCTTCCTGCTCGCGGTGCCGCTCACGATCGGCAAACCAGGCCAGCCTCCGACGCTCAAGGCCGACGAGCCAGCCTACTACCTGATGGCGCTGAGCCTCGCCCGCGACTTCGACCTGCGCTACCTGCCGGCGGACGGCGATCGGTTGCTGGAGGAGTTCCCCTTCGCCTCCACCCACAACCTGATCCTGATGACGTCCGACGCCTGGAGCACCGCGCACTACGGCAAGCCGCTCGCCTACCCGCTGTTCGCCGCCCCCTTCGCGGCGCTCTTCGGCGCCAACGGGATGGTGTTCCTCAACATGGCGCTGTTCGTCGCCATGCTGTGGCTGGCCGCGGTCTTCCTCGCCCGCCGCACCGCGCCCGCAACTGCCGCCGCCTTTGCCTGCGGCCTGTTGCTGCTCTCGGCATGCTCCCGCTACGTGTTCTGGCTGCAGCCCGAAGTGTTCAACATGTTCGGTGTCTTCGGCGCGCTGTACTGGGGCTTCGAGAACCGGCGGCGGGCCTGGTGGCTGACCGCCCTCTCCGGCGTGCTGCTCGCCCTTCCCACCTACAACAAGCCGATGTTCGCGGCGATCGCCCTCTCCCTGGCGGGCGCCTACCTGCTGCGCCGGCAGTGGCGGACGGCCGCGATCTGGACCGCCGGCTTCGCCGCCACCCTGGCGCTGCTGGGGGCGATGTCCATGCGCATGACGGGCCAGCTCCTGCCCTATCTCGGGTCCGACGTGCGGGCCGCCGTGCGGGTGTGCGAGCCCGGCGACTGGCCGCCCGAAATCATCGAGGCGCGCCGGATCGAGGAAGCGCGGAACGCCGGCGAGCCGGGATCGATCGCCGGCTCGACCAGCGCCAATACGATCCCCGAGTCGCCGACCGGCAACGCGTTCACGTGGCTGTTCCGCATCCCACGCCAGTCGGTGGGGGAGGTGGTCGAGAACGTCGGCTACTTCCTGGTGGGCCGGCACGCCGGCCTGCTGCCCTACCACCCCTTCGCCGGCATCGCCCTGGCCCTGTTCCTGCTCGGCGGTCGCCGCGACCGGGACCGCTGGCTCTTGCTCCTGTCCCTGGTTGTTGTCGCCGGCTACTTCCTGCTCTTCATCGGCTGGAATTGGCAGGGCGGCGGCGGCTTCGTCGGCAACCGCTACTTCGTCAGCGTCGTCCCGGCCTTCCTGTTCCTGGTTCCGGGCCGGATCCCACCCTGGACCGTGCCGGCGGGCTTCACGGCGGCCGGCCTGTTCGTCGGCGCCATGGTGCTGGCGCCCTTCGGCGTCACCGTGCCCGCGCCAACGCTGCAGGCGCACACGCGCAACGCGCCGCTTCGCTACCTGCCGTTCGAGTTTTCGCTGCGCAACGTGCCCGGCTACGAGAGGAGGGCGGCGGCCGGCATGTCGGTCATGGGACGGGCGGACCGGGTGCTGGCGCGCGGCGGGTCCTGGTGGGTCGCAGCCCGCGGGCCGAGCGAGATCCTGATCGAGTCCCGGCACCGGTTCGACAGCCTGGTGTTGAGCGTCTCCTCACCGGTCGCTGGGAACACCATCCGACTCCGCCTGGACGGCGGCGCCCGGGTCGACGTGGAGGTCGCCGAGGCCGACCGGCCCCAACGGGTGACGCTCCGCTCCGGGAAGCCCCACAAGGTGAGACGGCGGGACGGCCGCCGAAGCCATGTCCATCGGGTACTCGTCGAGACCGCGCGCGGCGCGCCGACCAAGTGGACCAGGGTTCGGCCGCCCGCCCCATGCGCCGTCTACGCCTGGAACCGGGAGACCGAGGAGACCTTCTACTTCGGCGCCGAGTTGCGAATCCTGGGCAGCGAGGAGCACCTGAACGCCAACGTATTCGCGGCCCGGATCGGCACCGTGGGGCTGGTGCCGGCCACACTGCCCGCGGGCGCCGAGGTTCAACTCCCCGTGGGCGTGAGCAACGAGTCGAACGTGGCGTGGGAACGCCAGGGCGCCGTGGGAGTCAACCTGGGCGCCCGGTGGCGTCGGGGAATCGCGGCTTCGGAAGACGAGGACGGGGAGCCCGGCCCCCAGGTCGGCCCGGAGGGCCCGCGCAGCCTGTTGCCGCGCATGGGCTCGGGCGCCTTCGAGACGATCACGCTGCCGGTCCGGGCGCCGGATGAGGCAGGCGAATACACGCTCGAGATCGACCTGGTGTACGAGCAGGTCGCGTGGTTCGCGGGGCGTGGGGTGGCGCCGTTGCGGCTGCCAATGAGGGTCGTGGCGCCGTAGCAGCGTGCGCGGCAGGAAGATCGGCGTACCCCATGTTCGCGGCGCACGCTCCTAATCCACCTCCTCCAGCAGACCCGCCTCACGCAACGCGGCGGCGGCTTCGCTGATCGCGCCGAATGGCATACCAGACCGTTCCGCGATGTCCGACAGCGACTGCTCGCCGTCGCTCTGGTTGAGCACCCACAACATGCCGATTTCACGATCCTTGCGGCCGGCGCCGCCCATGCCGCCGTACAGGCCCCGGCGGCCGAGCTGGGGTTCGCCAAAGGGCTCCAGGTTGCGGTAACGGCGGTTGTGGGCGGAAGCGCGGACGCCGAGAGGGCGACCGCGCGGCGGCGCTGATTCGACCTCACTGCCGCCCTGGACGGCGCCGTCCTCGAGCACGGCCGCGGCCGCGAGGTAGGCGGCGAGCGAACCGGCGAGGGCTTCGGCGCCGATGAAGTCCAGGTCGTCGGCGGAGGTGTGGTACTCGGGGTATTGGCCCCAGGGGGTCCGGGTCAGCACGCCGACCGGCAGGTCGAAGCCCGGCGAGCAGTACTGGCGCTCGTCGTAGCCGAAGGGGAAGAAGTCCTCGGTGACGAGTTCTGCGCCCAGGCCGGCCATGGCCGCGGCCACGGCGCGGTCGATCTCGGCGTCGCCGCGGCGGCTCTTCTTGTAGTGGAAGCCGCCCGCGTCGCCCAGGTTCGCGGCGATCAGGCCGTGGCGGAAGGTAGCGAGCCGCTCGCGGTTCCGCGCCAGCCAGGCGATCGCTCCGATGCCGCCCGGCGCGAACAGGAAGCGGTAGCTGTAGCGGCGCTCCGGCACGGCGGCCAGCGCCTCGGCGAGATGGACGGCGACCGCGATTCCCGAGAGGTTGTCGTTCGCCAACTGGGGATGGCAGACGTGGCTCGAGATCAGAACTTCCTCCGGGCTCGACCCCGGCAGCAGGCACTCGCCCCAGGTCATCGAGCCGTCTTCGAGCGAGGCGTCGATGAACACTTCGTACTCGCCGTCCGGGAGAGATTCGAGGAGTTCGTGCGGCAGGCAGAAACCCCACGCCTCCTCGTAGTAGGAGGTGCGGTAGGGGATCAGGTCCGGCTGCTCCGGCAGGCTGTGCAGATGGGGTCGGAGCTCGTTCAGGGAAAGCCGGCGGTGGACCGGGACGCTGTAGCCGACCAGGTGGAGGTTGTGGCCCGCGAAGTCGACGATCGGTACGCCCGCGGGATCGCGGATCCACGCCGCGCGCGGATTCCACTCGCGCGGCACGGTCCAGTCGAGCACCTTCGTGCCGGTGGGGAGTTCGTGCACTTCGAGCGGGATTCGCCGGCCGATCTGGTCGAGTGTGGCGCGGACGCCGTCGCCGGTCAGGCTGCGGGGGATGGAGTACAGGTCGACGGCGAGGTCCATCATCGACCGGCCGGCCGCGTCGCGGTCGAGAGTGTCGAGGGCCTGCCGGACGGTGGACATGGGTCTATTCTGCGCGATGCTGTATAGCTCGCCGCTTCGCGGCGTCGCCCGGATGCGGACCAGAACCCGGGTGGCGCGATCCGCGCCACCCGCGAACCAGTCCGTGCGCCCGTCATCGGGTGCACGGATGGCAGGTCCGCGCACCCAGTGCACGGCCTTTCCCGGAGCGAGAGTCTCTACTGCGAACCCACCGCTCGCAGTGTCGCTCCAACGGTTGCAGAACAGAGGCCCGCTCACGGCACAGCCCGTCTCTGGGTGCGCGGACCTTCTGGTCCGCTGCCGCCGAAGACTCGGTTCGTGCGAGAAATGGACCCCATTAGTGCGAGAAACGACTGTGCATTAGTGCGAGAAACGCTGTGCAGTCGGCCTGCGGGCGATTCCCCGGCTGCCAGCGGGAACGGCGTGAGTCGCGGTTCGAGGTCGAAGGTCGCGAGACCCACTGCGGTGGAGGACGACAGCTAGCCGGTCTGCACCCTGGCCCAGGTCAGGTCGCGTGGCAAGCCCAGCGGGTCGCGCGGGATCGGGTCGGCCGACCAGGACACCCTCCGGGGCGGCACCAGGCCGTCGTGGAACGGGCTCGGGCACGCCCGGCAGTAGGCCGTGACCTCGGCCGCCTCCACGCCGAGCAGGTGCAGCCACGCCAAGGCGTCACCGGCGAACTCGAGCGGGCGCTCGCCCTGGCCCGAGGCGCCGCGAGATTCCACGTTCGCCGTCCAGCGCTCGCCGGAGGAAAGAACGGCCCGGACCATGCCGACGACGGCGCCGCCGTCCGTGGCGATCAAGACCCGCGATCCCGCCGCCAGCGCCCGGTAGTCGTCGCCGTCGTCGGCGTCGAGTTGAGCGGCCACGGCGGCATGCAGCGCCGCCCAGGTACGGGTGCCGCGCATCATCTCGTGCAGCGAGTCGAAGTCGCGCGACTCGCAGGCGCGGTAGGCCAGCCGCGTCGGGCCGTTGACCAGAAACCTCACAGCTCCCACCTCCGACTGTAGAACCGGTACGACCCGAAGCCGCCGGGGACGACCGCAAGCTCCTGGGTCCCGGCGCCATTGCCGCCGAGGTCCCGGCGCCAGCGCAGAAACCCGATAGCGCGATCTGTCGAGCTCAGCCCGGAAGGCCTGTTCGAGGCGGAGTAGATAAGCACTGCCTGCGTGAAATCGAAGCTCTCCGACCTTCGCGTGTCGAGATCGCCGGCGAACAAAAGCGGCGTGAACTCGCTGTTCAGATACACGTCGGTGTCGGTACGGCGCACGTTGTTGGCCGGGGTGCCGTAGCACTGAAACACCTGCACCAGGACCACAGCCCCGTCGATCACGGCGTTCATCGTGGCCATCACCCCGAACGTGGACGCACCGGCCCACAGCCCGCCCCCCGACCAGTCAGCCAGCCCCCCCCCCGATGTGTCCCACCTCCACATGCGGTTGTCGGTCTCGGCGGCCTGCGACGAAACGTCGGCGTCGTCCAGGTCCGCGCTCCAGGCAAGATTTGCGGCCGATTGCCACGCCGTCCATGCGCCGACGCCGGCGACCGTCACGTTGACGGCCAGCGTGTCCGCCCCGGCCGCGTTCGTCGCCGTGAGCGTCAGCGGCCACGTGCCGACGACCGCCGACGCGGTCCACGACAGCCGCCTGCTGGCGCTGAACGAGAGCCAGGACGGCAACCCCGGCAGGGCGTACGCCGGCGCCGATCCGGAAGCCGCCGGCAGGACCTGACTCCCCGCGGCGCCCCGGGTGATCGCCACAGCCACCGAGGACGAGGGGAAGTGCGGCGCGATCACCGCCGTGCCGGCGGTCGGAACTGCAGACGCGCGCGGGGACAGCGAGCTCGCGGAGCCGCCCGCCGTTGCGCGGACCCAGTAGTAGTACCTTGTTCCGTTCGCCAGGCCCGTGTTGACCCACTGCACCGTAGCTCCTGCCCGCCAGCTCCGACTCGTGCTCGGGTCTGGCTGCGTTCCGGTGGTGTTGCGGAAAATTTGGTAGCCGGTCGCGCCCGGCACCGGGCTCCAGGTCAGGACGATCAGGGCGTTCCCCGGCGTCGCGTCGAGCGAGGGGGCGGACAGCCCGACCGTCACGTTGACGGCCAGCGTGTCCGCCCCGGCCGCGTTCGTCGCCGTGAGCGTCAGCGTCCGCGTGCCGACGACCGCCGACGCGGTCCACGACAGCCGCCTGGTGCTGGCGCTGAACGAGAGCCAGGACGGCAACCCCGGCAGGGCGTACGCCGGCGCCGATCCGGAAGCCGCCGGCAGGACCTGACTCCCCACGGCGCCCCGGGTGATCGCCACAGCCACCGAGGACGAGGGGAAGTGCGGCGCGATCACCGCCGTGCCGGCGGTCGGAACTGCAGACGCGCGCGGGGACAGCGAGCTCGCGGCGGCGGACGTCGTTGCGCGGATCCAGTAGTAGTACCTTGTTCCGTTCGCCAGGCCCGTGTTGACCCACCGTGCCACATCTCCTGTCGACCAGGTCGGACTCGTGCTCGGGTCTGGCTGCGTTCCGGTGGTGTTGCGGAAAATTTCGTAGCCGGTCGCGCCCGGCACCGGGCTCCAGGTCAGGACGATCAGGGCGTTCCCCGGCGTCGCGACGAGCGAGGGGGCGGACAGCGTGCTGATCTCGATCACCGCGGAGGCCACGTCCGCGCCGTAGCCGACGACGGCCGCCCCATCCCTCCTCACGCCCTGGATCCGGGCGTAGAGCCTCTTGTCGAGCTGCGAGCCGGAATAGATCGCGGCCAGAAACGCCGATGTCGGCGGCGCGGCTCCCGAGACCACCGGATCCCCGCTGGCCAGCCGGGTTTTGGCACCGTCCACGTAGGATGGCTGCCCTGCGTAGTTGACGCCGCCGCCGGGCGCGGGCAGCCCCAGCTGGATCTTCCACAAGTCCGGCTTCGTCGCAACGGCGGCCCACCCCAGGACCATCCCCGGGTCCGCGGGGCTCAGCGTAAACGACGCGATGGTCGCCAGGTCCGGGCCGTCGAGGCCTGACGGAAAGAAACGCACCGACAGCGGCCCGGCCGACGGCTGGGCGCCCTTGCTCCGCACGTGCTCGAGCGCGATCGCCGCGTTCCGGGCCGCGCCTGCGCCGCTGAACGCAGGCGCCGCCGGCGCCGCCGCCTGGAGCCAGTTGTCCAGGTCGTCGAACAGCGCCAGCAGGCTGCCCGGAGCGAGCCGTTTCAGTCGCGCCTCCTCAGTCGACGACACCCCGCCGATGATCACCGTGCGCGAGCCGCCCCAGCCGCCCGCGGCGCCGGACAGGTGCCACTCCGTCGCCAGGTCCACGGCCGCCGCGGTCGGCGCCCTGACGGTGCGGTCGATCACCATCGCCCACTGCGGCACCGTGGGGTCGCCGCCCAGCACGTCGCCAGGGCCGTCGGCATGCAGAACGGCCGACTCGCGCCACCCGGAGCGCGTGCCGCCGCCGACCCACCGCCCGCGGGCCTGATACCAGCCCACCCTCGAAGGCGCGACCTCGCGGGTCCGCAGGCGTCTCCACGGAGTGTCCGCGACAGCCGCCGCCGAGGTCGGCGCGTACCGGATCTGGATGTCGAGCGCCCTCTGCCGCGGATCGGCCTCCGCCGACTCGACCCCGACGACCACCTTGGCCAGCGTCCCGAGCGCGCCGTCCTCGTAGTCCTCCTCGCGCAGGGTGACTGCCTTCAGCGGCTTGAGCCCCGTGGAAATTCGTTTCTCCGGAGACCCCAGGGCGCGCCGGCTCTCCACCACGCCGTACTTGCCGGGCTGGTGGCGGTGGCCCGAGATCCGGTAGCGGATCGTGTCGACGCGCCGCACCTCCGTCACGCGGTACAGCAGGGGCTTGCGGCCGGCCGTCGCCAGCTCGATCTGGACGACGCCCTGCACCTTGCGCAGCGGCACAGCCGTGCCGCCCGCCCGCGAGACGCTCAGCCCCCACGTCGCCCCCCCGGCGCCAAACCGGTAGCCGTCAGCCGTGCGGTACTGCGCGAGGCCGGCCTTGCGGCCCCTGGCATCCCCGGACGCCTCGCCCTCGAGGCGACGCACCCACAGGGACCGGATAAGCGCCGCGTCGGCGGCGCTCACGGCCTGATCGAGCACGAGCCGGCCGTCGACGGCTGCAGCCTCCACCACGCGCCGCGTCGTCCGCGACGTCGTGACGTCGGAGTCCGCGACCTGGACGACCTGGCCGGGGCGCACAAGGGCGTTGTCCCACGTGGCGGTGCAGGAGAACGTCTCCGCCTCGTGCTCCTGCTCGTAGAGCAGCAGCCGGCCTATCCGGTGCGCCTGGCCGCGGGAGGTGCAGCCCATCGCCGTCACGTCGCGCTGGCGCCAGCCGTACTTCTCGATCAGGTTCCGGGAGATCACCAGCTCCACCGAGGCCCGGAACCCGTCGTCCGGATCGTTGAACGTGACCGCGACCACCGACGCCCGCTCGTGCCACTCCGGCGCCCGCGACCCGTACTCGAACTCGCCGTCCTGCACGTTCGCGTCGCCGAGCATGGCCGCCGGGTCCGCGTCGGCGTCCCAGTACAGGCTCAGCTGGCCGCCCTGGAACTCGATCCCGCACCGGCAGGCGCTCTCGATCAGCTTCAGCAACCGCCTGGCCTTCATCCGGCGGCTGAACGCCGCGTTGAAGCGCCAGCGCGGCTCCATCGCCGACTCGGCGCCGAGCGCCACGCTCTGGTCGCACCACCGGCCGAACTCGTAGAACGCGTCCCGCGCCGCCCACGCCGCCGCGCGCATGCCCGGCTCGGCGCCGATGCCCCAATCGACGTTGCGCAGCAGCCCGAAAAGGATCCAGGCCGGATTGTCGACCGCGGCCGGGTCCGCCGCCATGGTCCGGCTCCAGACCGGCGGATAGGCTCGGGTGCGCCGATTCCAGCCGGACGGAATTCCCACTTCCAGGCCGGCGATCTCATAGCTCCGCGCCGGCAACCGGCCGCCCATCCGGTCCGCGTCCAGCGTCAGGCCCACGAGGGCCGACGACTGGTAGGTCTGGCGCACATGCCTGATCCAGGTGACCGACGCCCAGCGCACCTCGTCGCGCACCGTGTCCGGGTCCGCCGCCGGAACGGTGGTCCGCCGCACCTTGACGCTGGTCTCCGACCCCAGCGGCAGCACCACGCTCACCTCGCCGGGCGACGTGCGCTTCTCCTGCAGTCGGTAGCCCCAGGTCTTCGAACCGATCGTGATCTCGACCAGGACCCGCGCCGGCGCGATGTCCCCGTCGAGCTCGCGCCACAGCGCGGCGGCGCGGAGCGTCACCCGGACCGCGTCTGCCTGGCCGGCCCTGTTCCGCGACGTCGCGGCCGTTCCCAGCGCGACGTCGACCTGCTGCTGCGTCTCGACTGCGTCGATCGTGTCCAGGCCCGTCTGGCCAGCGCCGCCGCGCAGCAACTCCAGGTCGACCACGCCGCTGAAATTGTATTGGCCCGCCGCCGTCCTCAGGGGCGTGCCGTCCAGGAACACGCTGGCCAGGCGATTCTCCTCATCCGGGAACGAGATCGCCGCTCCGGCGCCCGCGGTGAGCGCGCCGGCGCCGCCCTCCCTGAGGAACCGGATCTTCCCCGCCGCAGTGACCGATTGGACCGCGCCGGCAAGCCACGCGGCCCCTCGGTCGATGCGGACCTTGCAGCCGGCGCACGCCGCTGTCTCCAGGACGTCTCCGTCGTCGTCCGCGGAGACATCCAGGTCGTACAGATCGTCATCAGGCGATCCGAACACCTTCAGCACCGCCTCGCCGGCGGCCGCGGCGCCGCTCAGGATCAGCGACCTGGTCAGCACCACGCCCGGGTCGCGCAAGCCCTCGATCTTCCCCTCGCCCAGCATCTCCACGATCCGGACCCGGCTCACGCCGTCCAGCTTCGCCGGCGCGTAGCGGTCCGGAGTCGGCGGGTCGCCCGGCTGCCGGTCGCCGGGGCCCGGGGGATCCGTACCGGTGTCGTCGTCGTCCGGATCCGGCAAGTCCGGACCCTGGGGGCCGGGGTCGGGTGGCTCCTCGGTGCGCACGGTCGAGAGCACGGCGCCGAACACGGAGTGCGTCTCCGGCCGGCCGGCGCCACCCCCGATCTGCCGACTCGGCTGCGGAAGCTGAATGATGCCGCCGTCGCCGCCGCCGCCCGTCTCGTCCAGGTCGGACGACGTCGAGGCCGAGACGACCACCGACCCCACCCGGACCCGCGTGCCGAAGACGAGCGGCACGGGGCCGCCCTGTTCGACCGAGTTCACCGGCCCACTGAACAGGTGCCGCTGCCGGTTGCCGGGCTCCTCCCGGTCCGCGTAGTCGCGGACCGAGGGCAGCGTGGCGATGGAGTAGGCGGTCGCGGCCAGGGTCGCGCCGACGATCGTCCAGTACACCCACGGCGCCACCGCCGCCGGACCCTCGAACCTCGCGGTCGGCGCCGCGCGCAGCTCGAGCGACCGCGCCGGGCGGGCCAGGGCAGCGCCGAGGGCGGCCTCCTGGACCTCCAGGCCGTCGACGCGGACCGACCAGGCCCCGGCGCGCACCAGGTCCTCGGCGCCGGGCACCTCGAACAGCGCCCGCAGACCGGCGCCGGCGGACGGCGCCTCCCCGACGTCGACCTCGTCTGCGCCCAGCAGCTCCCGGAGTTCGGGCGCGCCCTGGACACGGACGATCATGCCGGCCGCGGCCTCACCGCCAGTGCCACGTGGCGGCCCCACCGCCCCAGCGGCTCACGCCGGGACAGCGCGCACGGGGCGTCCGGCGCCGGGGAGCCCGGGTGGTGCAGGATGCGGCCGCCCTCCAGCAGCACCGCGCAGTGCTCCACGACGGGCGCGCGCAGCCGCATGAGCAGCAGATCCCCGGGTCGCTCCGTGCCGCGCGCCAGCACCCCCCAGCCGGCCTCCGCCAGGCCGGCCAGGAACAGGTCCTTCCCGCGCCGCTGCCAGCCCCAGCCGTAGGCCATGGGCGGCACGTCGAAGCCTTGCGCGCGCAGCCAGTGGCCGGCCAGCGTCCAGCAGTCGGAGACTCCGTGCAGCCACGGGCGGCCCTGCCAGGGCGGACTCGCGGCCGGCAGCTTCGCCGCCGCCGGCCCCTGGGCGAACAGCGACGGGCCACCGGCGCGCGGAGAGCCGGCGCGGCGCGCCGCGTACGCGGCCGCGAGATCGATCGGCGGCCGGCTGCCGGGATCGGCGCCGCCCAGGGCTTCCTCGGCGAGCTCCGGGCCGACCACCGGCACGACGCCGCACGGCAGGCCCATCGCCACCTGCGCCGTCATGTCGGCCTTGGACGGGAACCGCTCGCCTCCGGGATGCGAATGCAGGACGACCGCCGCTTCGTCCCGGGGCGGCCAGACGTGCTCCACGTGGCCGCCTCCGGAGGTCAACGCGGAGAGCGGCCGGAAGCCGCCGCCGGCTGCCACGTAGCCCGCAGCTTCGTCGGGCCAGGCCGCCTCGAAGTACCGCCGCGCCTCGCTGTCGGCGGCCGCCGGCACCAGGTGGCTCACCGCGGCCTCGCGGCGCCGCCGACGCCCAGGAAACCACCGAAGGGCAGCGCCGCCGGATCCGGGAAACGCAGCCGGCAGCCGGCAGGCGTGCCGCTGCAGTTGTCCTGGCTGCTGTCCGACGTCGGATTGTCCGAGACGTCGAACCGCGCCGCGCCCCGGTACGGGCACTGCGCCTTCGCGTAGTCCCACGACGCGCCGGTCCAGAGGCGGTACCGCCAGGGGCAGTACTCGCGGAGCACCTGCCGCCGGGGCAGGTGCAGGTGGACCAGCTCGAGCGGCGTGGTGAGTTCGAACTCGACCTCGGCGCGGGTCCGGGAGCGCTCCCGGCCAATCCACAGCATCTCCTCGTGGTACGCCGCGCTGTCCGCGTCGGCCGCTCCGTCGAGATGCCGGGCCAGTGTCTGTCGCCAGCGCAGGCGGTAGCCCAGCCAGTCGTCGCCGCGCGGATCGCCGGTGATCACCGGGTCGAGCCGGCCCAGGGTGAGCCGGGGAGAGCCGCCGCTCGAGCGCGCGCCGCCGCCGAAGCCGAGCCCGGACACGGCGATCGGCACGGGGTCGTAGCGCTCGCCGCCGAAGAGGATCGCCGTGCCGTCGGCCCGCGGACCGGGCGAGAACCGGAACAGGATCGCGTTCGCGTCGGTCTGGATCTCGAACAGGTCGACCACCGCGCCGGCGTCGAGGTCGAGGCGGGTGGCGAGATCAGGCATATCGCCGCTCCAGCGTCGCCTGGACGTTGTACACGCCGCTGCTGACGATCTCCGTCGACCACGAGACGCAGACCCACTTGCGCTGCGCGCTGTCCAGCGGCGACTGCCACAGGAACCGCTCGTGGCCGGCGCGGGCGGCGAAGAAGTCCACCAGGGTGTCGTGCGCCGCCTGGTCGAGCGCCTTCCACACCGCCCGCCACGAGCGCGCCAGGGCGTTCACGCCCTGGGCGGCGTCCTGGACGTGGCCGTCGCCCAGGCGCAGGCGGTCCACGAGCGGCTCGACCTGGACCGACGAGCCGACGGACAGCGGCGCGGTGGGCAGCGACGGCGTGGCCATCAGACGGAGTCTCCGTCCGGGTCGAGCGCGCCCAGCGGGCGGCGCTCCTCGCGCACGAACTCGAGGAACAGCGGGCGCAGGCCCGTCGCCACGCCGCGGCCCGCCTCGCGGCCCCACAGGGCGGCGTCGTCCGGGCGGCCGCCCATCGGCGCCTGGACGACCACCTCGACGCGCGGCGCGAAGACGGGCGCGCGGCCGCCGGCGGCGGCGCCGACGCCCAGGCGGCCGCTCGGCAGCCGGCGCAGGGGAAGGATCGCCTCGGGGCCCGCCTCGCCCGCCAGGCCGCGGCGGCCGCCGCCGAACGAGAACTCCGCGCGGCGGTCGATCACGCCGCCGTAGGCGAACGCCTGGGGGGGCCTCTGTGAACGGATCGCCGCGATCTGCGCCGCGCCGGCGGCCAGGATCAGGCCCATCATCACCGGCCGCAGCCACGTCGGCTGGATCGTCGTGTCTGCCAGGACGTCCGTCGCGCCCTTGGCCGTTGAAACCGCCGCGCTCGCCAACGCCGCGGCCTGGTGCAGCCGGAAAGCCTTGGCGTTCGCGTTCGCGAACTGCCCGAGGCCGCCCGTGATTCGGCGCAGGGCCTCGTCCGCCACGCCGAGCGATCCCGCCAGGTCGGCCTGCTCGCCCGCGGCCTCACCGGACGCGGCCGACCCGGCGGACATCCAGCCCACGAACGCCTGCATCCTGGCGTTTCGCGACTCCGCCTGGGCCTCCAACTCTTTCGTCAGCTTCCGCTCCGCCAGCGCCTCGGCCTCCAGGCCGGCGAGCACCTGCGGCGTGGCGTCCGCGTGCGCCCGGCGGACCTGCGCCAGCAGTTCGCGGGCCTCGCGCTCCTCCTCGATCACCTTCAGGGCTTCCAGTCCTCCCTGCCGCAGCCGCTCGTTCTCCTCGCGCAACAGCACGAGCGCGGCGGCCGACGCCTGCGCCGAGTCGGCGCGTTCGCGGTCCGCGGCCGCGGCGCGCTCCTGGGCCTCGCGTTCGCGGTCAGCGATTTTCCCCAGCCTGGCGATGCCCTCGCTCCGGATCGTCTCCGCGCGCCGGAGCAATCGCTCGCGCTGCTCGCCATCCGCCACCGCTTCGATCTTTCTCACGCGGTCCTGGTAGTCGAGCTGAATCCGTTCGCGCGCAGTCGCGAACTCGCGCTCGAGACGCAACATCTCGCGCAGGCGTTCCGGATCCGGCTCCGCGGACGGATCCGGCGGCGCCGCGGCGCCGGACGGATCGATCTCGCCGGCGCGCTGCAGTTCCTCCCGCAGAATGTCGATCCGCGGCTGCAGCAGCGCGGCCAGCCGGCGGCCGATGATGGAGTCGGCGGTCACGCCGGCCCCCTCGGCCACGGCCTCCAGCTCGCGCACAAAGCCGCCAACCAGGTCGCGCATCTCCTGCTCGTCCATGCCGATCAGGTCACGGGCCGTCAGCGGATCCGAGTCCAGCTCGTACACCCTGACCGTCTGGCTCCGAATCCGCCTGGCCCGCGACATACCCTCCGTCATCCGCTGCACCGTCGCGGCCACGAACCCCGACGTCTCCTCCAGCCCCTCGCGGAAGCTCTCCCGGATCTCGTTGCGCAGGGCCCTGAAGCTCGACCTGATGCCCGCTTCGACGCTCTCGTACGTCCTGTCCGTCCACTCACCCGACGCCAGGACCGCGTCAATCAGCCGCTCGGCGGTGATCTCGCCCTCGGACGCCAACTCACGCAAATTGGCCCTCGTCACGTCGATGTCGATCTGGCCCGATTCCCTGAGCTTCCGGAAGCCGATGATCAGCCCCTGCTGCACGCCCAGAAGATTTTCCATCACCGACCTCAGCTCGTCGCCCTGCAGCCTGCCCGAGGCCAGGCCCTGGGCAAACTGAATCAGGCCGGCCTGCGCCTCGCTGCCCACGCTGCCGCCGATCGCGAGCTGCTTGTTCAGCAGCTCGACCACGCGGACGCTCTGTGACGCGGGGCGGTCGAGATGTTCGAGCGCAAGCGCCAGCCGGCTGTATGTCACCACCGTGCCGTCGATCGCCGTCCGCGTGCGCACCGAGACGTCCAGGAGCTGGGACCGCACCGCCGCGAGTTCAGCCTCCGACTCCGTCACCAGGCGCAGGCGGTTGTCGAGCTCCCGGTTCGCTTCCGCCGCGTCCAGCGCCGCGCCCCCCAGCTGCCGAAGGGACACGAGCAGGCCGCCGCCCAGACCCAGGCCGTAGGCGATCGCCCGCCCATGCGCGGCGAGAAACGCCGAAGCAAGGCCCCGGGTGCGCCGCGCCGCTCCCGCGGAGGCCCTGCCTGCCCTGTCGGCGGCCCGGGCCGCTCTGTCGACCGCGGCCGCCTGACGCGTCGACACCGTCGACACCACCTGGCCCTGGGCGCCGTACAGCTTCAGGGCGCCGGCCGCCTGTTTTGTCTCGCTGCTGGACCGCCGTACCGTCCCGGCGAGCCGGCCGACTCGCTTGTCCGCCGCGGTCACCGCGCCGACGAACCCCTTGGCGTCGGCCGTCAGGCGCAGCGCGAGGCGGTACTCAGCGGGCATTTGCTAGGGTTCCCCCATGTGGGGGTTTGTCATCATGACGCTGTACGCGGCAGTAATCGGCGGCACCGCCTGCGCGCTGGTGATCCGGGCCGTCATCGCCGCCCTCTCGTTCGCCGCCGACCAGCAACGCTGAGGCGGGCGGGCTCGGTCACCGCCACCGCGGCTGCGCGTCGAGCGCCGCGGCCTCCATCTCGCGCAGCAGCTCGAATACCCGCCGCCAGCGCAGCGAGCGGCCCGACGCCTCCTTGCCCAGGCCGTCCGCGGTCACGCCCCGCACCGCGGCCCGGGCGCCCGCGTAGTCCAGGCCCAGCAGCCCGCCGGCAGGGCCGATCCGCCACTGGGTCGCGCAGGCCGAGAACGCTCGCGCGGCGTCCCACGCCGAAGGTAGCACCCAGCACGCCGGCTCCTCGCGGACAACAGCCCCTACGTCGATGCCGAACGCCCGCGCGTCTTCCTGTCGGTCGTCGCGGCCGCGGCGAGCGACGAACCGCCGGCCGACCGCGCGGGCGTTTTTCCCGGCAGCCCGAGCGAGAAGCGCTCGAAAGCGGCGGCCACGCCGCGCGCGAAGTAGGCGATCCCGGCCAGCTTCTCGACGTTCGCGGGCGAGAAATCGAGCGGCTTGCCGTCGTGGCCCTCGATGCCGTCCCAGCCGGCGAGGACGCAGAGCATGAACTGCGGGTCGCCTTCGAGAGCCGCGGCCCGGACGGCCGCGGGGGCCGGCAGCCGGAAGTGCGCCGTGAATTCCCGCTCCTCCGGTCCGCCGGAAGCGGGCACCGAGATCGTGACCGCCGTCTCGTAGACGGCGTCGGGGTCGGCCAGCCTGAACGTCATGCGATTCCTCCTCGACCAGGGGGTCCGCTCACTGGAACGTCAACTTCACTTCGTCGTTGCCGCTTTCCGGCACCATCGTCAGCGTCGCCTCGATCGTGGCCACGCCCTGGTCGTCGCCGTAGCGCGGCTCGGAGAGCACGACCTGCGGGGCGTCGAGCACCACGATCTTGCCGCGGTTCCCGGCCGCGAGCATGCTCTTCGCCGAGTCGGTGAAGCCGTGCGCGAGCTGCAGCGCGTCCTTGGTCGCCTTCTGCGCCAGGCGGAACGGGTTCCAGGCCAGCAGCTTCTCGGCGTCCATCGTCACGCTGCCCGTCGTCTCGCGGCCGGTGATCGGCACGTCGTTGTCGGCGCCCACCACCTCGCGGTGCACCGGTTGCGCGCCGAGGGCGACGGACAGCCGGTGGAGCGCCAGGTCGTGCGTGCCGTGGATCAAAAACGTGGACGCCGCGTTCGAGCCCGCGACGGCCTCCTGCCAGCCGACGTAGCCCCCCGGGTCGATCTGGGTTATGGAGCTCGGCGAGGCCCATAGCCCCGTGAACTCGAACCGGATCCGGGGGATTTCCTTGCTGGCGAACTCCAGCGTCCAGGTGCCGCGGGCGCCGAGCAGCCTGTGCTGCTGGCCGTCCATGTTCCAGATCAGCGTCACCGAGGAGCCGGAGGCGTTCGTCTCCGGCGCGTACTCGACTTTCGAGTTGTTGGTGTCGGCCACGGCCGCCTTGCCGGTCGTCTCCTTCATCCCGCACGCCTTGAGCAGGCCCCCGAACTTCGGCGCCGAGATCGCCTCGGTGGCGGGCGTGAAGCCGCCCCCGCTCGTCAGCTCCACGCTGAAGGCCAGCCGCACGTGCGAGTCGACCTGGACCGGGTCGCTGGCCCCGAAATACGGCCACATCAGCTCCCGGCTCACGGTGCCGCCGTCGAGCGCCGTCAGATCCGGCTCGTGCACCTCGATCGCGTCGGCGCCGGTGAAGGCGGCGGGCGCCACGCCGTAGGCCGCCTCCGGCTTGTAGAGCAACACCTTCTTCATCGCCAACAACGTCATCGCATCCTCCTCCTCATGCTCCGTCCGCGGAAACTAGGCGGTCGGCGGCGTAGGCGTCGGCCCACCAGGCGGCGCCGTCCTTGCCCGGCGCCAGGGCTGCGCCGCGCACGAAATCGACGGGCGTCATCGCGCCCGGAGGGATCCAGCCGAGCAGCGCGGCGTCCACTCGCGCCCGCAGCCGGTCCAGGGCATCCTGGGCCGAGAACGGCGCGCCGGCGCGGCGATCGGCCACGCGGGACAGCACGACCACCTCGGCGCGGCGCAACTGCCTCGTCCTGCCGATGATGTCGCTCGACGGCCCGGTCTCCGCAGACCAGACCAGCCACAGGCCGTCGCGGCGGGCGCCGGCGCGGGCGGCCTCGTCGACCGTCGTCGCGTCGATGTCCACGTCCTCGCCGAGCGGCGGCGGCGCCTCGCCGTCCACCGTGAGGCTCCGGGGCTGGAACGTCTCGAGACGCTCGCGCCAGGCGTCCAGGGACATGCGGCCCTCGCTCATCCGATCGCCCCGCGGAAGCCGCGCAGGCCGGCGCGCGTCAGCGTCGGAGTCGCCGGCGCGATCAGCGGCACGGGCTGCTCGTCCGTGGTGGTCACGCACGAAGACGCGGACCGCATCCGGGCCGATTTCCACGAGCGCTACCAGGCCGCCAAGGACTACCAGGCCAAGCGCGAAGCCATCCGGCGACGTCAAGCCGAGCGCTACCGCGCCTACCTCGAGCAGCGGGCCAAAAAGGACCGGGAATGGGTCCGCCGACGACGCATCCGCGACCTCGAACGCGAGCGCGGCGAGGCGAGAAGTGCCGCCGCGGCAAAGTACCGAGCAGACGAGCTCGCCTTCACCCACCAGTGGAACCGAAACCGCGGCAAAGCGATCGCCGGCGTCCGTTCCGAATGGAATGAGCGGTGGACCGCGGGCAAGGCGGCGCTCGGCGGCGCCTACGAGGAAGCGGTAACCCGGATCGATGTCGCACACCAGGCAAAGCTCGACGCGCTTGACGAGAGCGAGGCGGGCGACAGCGAGGCAACACGGGAAGGGTGAGATGACCGCCCCGATCACGGCGTCGCAGGTTCGCGCCATCCACACCGCCAGGAGCGCCGCCGGCGTCGACAGGGAGACCTACGAACGGATGCTCGACGAGGGGTGGGGCGCGAAGAGCTGCACGGATCTGAACATCCGCGACGCCAGCGAACTGCTGCGCCGCCTGGGCGTGCCCAAGCCGAAGCGCCGGCCGAGGGGCCGGCCGCCGGCCCGACTCCCGGCCGGCGTCGTCCGTATGGTAACCGCTTCTCAGCGGCGCCTGATCGACGACCTGCGCGCCGAGCTTGGTTTGACCGAGGCGGCGCTCGCGACGTGGCTGGAGCGCAGCCAACGGCTGACAAGCGTCCGCACGAGCGCAGAGGCGACCAGGGTCATCGAAGGCTTGCGTGCCTGGAAGGGGCGGCGGTGAGGCACGGGTCAGACTTGGTGCTCCTGTTCGACGGGACCTGGAACGAGGCGGACGCGGTGCGGCCGACGAACGTCTGCCGCACCTGGCATGCGGTCAAGCAAGGCGTCAAGACGTACTACGACCCCGGCGTCGGCACGGGTCGATGGGACCGTTTCCGCGGCGGCGCGTTCGGCCTCGGGCTGCAAAAAAACGTCGAGGATGCGTATGCCTGGCTTGTTGAAGTCTGGGATCCGGACGACAGGATCTGGGCTCTCGGCTACAGCCGCGGCGCCTATACCGCCCGCAGCCTCGCCGGCCTGATCGGACTGTGCGGCATCCCCTCCGTCCCCGAGTGGGACAGGGCGACGAGGAAGCGAGCGGCCGACTCTCGGCGAGTCGCCCGGCAGGCGATGGCGGTATATCGATCCGGCAAACAGCGAATGGCGGTCGCCGAACAATTGCTCGGCCGGCACGCCCCGATTCGATTTGTCGGAGTCTGGGACACTGTCGGAGCTCTGGGCGTCCCCGAGCCGCTGGACTGGCTGTCTGCTGGACGCCACCGCTTCCACGACGTCTCTTTGGGCGACCACGTCGAGATCGCATGCCACGCCCTCGCGATCGACGAAGCCCGTCGCCCGTTCCGTCCGACACTCTGGCGCAACGCGCCGGGGGCGCGACAGCAACTGCACCAGGTCTGGTTTCCCGGCGTGCACAGCGACGTCGGCGGCGGCCGGGCCGTGCGGGGGCTGTCGGACATTGCCCTGAACTGGATGTGGCAGCACATCGCGGCGGCCGGCCTGTCTGTCCACCCTCGAGAGGGTGACCATCCCGACCCAGACCCGCTGGCGCCGATCGGCGTTTCGCGGGGCGGCCTCTATCGGGTGTGGCCGCCGTTCTGTCGCCCTGTGCCGCACACCGGCGCCGCCGTTCAGTCGCTACACCCGAGCTGCGTCGAGCGGCTCGATGCGGACCCGGACTGGGACCCCCGCCTCGCGGCCATGCTCGATGCCGGCGCAGTGGCGATCAGCGCTAGACCCCTTTCAGTCGCCTCGCGTGGCGCCGACTGATTCCCGCCGCGTCCTCCAGCTCCTCGGCGCTCCCCACGCATCGCGCCAGCTCTGACCGCTCGGCCGCCGTCACGGTGCGCTCCACAGCCGCCTCGGTTGGCACGCGCATGCCGGCGCACCGTCGTCCGAGCTCCTGCGCCACCCGTCCCGGGTCCACCACTCCTGCGTCGCTGAGCGCCGCCACGAGCCGCGCCACACTCACCCGCATTTACCCGCATCCACCCGCATCTACCCGTCCCTTTCTCGCACTAACTCTCGCACAACTCGCACGGTTTCTCGCACTAACCGACTAAGGCGGCCAGAAACACGCGCCGGCCAAAGGTCGGCGACCACTTCGTGGTCAGCCGATCGCTACAGGTACCCCATCGCCTTTAGACGCTCGATCTCCTGCCGCGTCCGCTCGACATCCGTACCTCCCACCGTGTCGACGGGTTCCCAGGCGCCGCGATAGGTCGGGATCCGGGCCCGCGACCCAGCGCCCGGCGCCGCCTCGAACGCGCCATCCAGCACCTTGCCTTCGGTATCGGCGGGCACCGGCAAACCGAGCAGCGCCAGGACGGTCGGGAAGACGTCGAGCACGTGGCTGCTGTCGAGCCGGTGACCCCGACGGACGCCCGGCCCGTGGAGCAGCAGGACGCCGTCCGGGCCGTGCCGGTGCTGAGTGTAGAGACGATGGACGAAGGTCGGCGACTGGCCGTGGTCCGAAGCGATCACGAAGACCGTCTCGGGGCCGAGGGCGCGCCGCAGCTCGCCGACCAGGGCGTCGATCCGCCGGTAGACGTCCGCCACCGACTGGCCGTGCTCGTCGATGCCGGGGCGCGACACGAAGGGAAACCGCTCCGGCTCGGCCCAGCGCCAGCGCTGGTGCGAGACGGTGTCCGGTTCGTGGGTGTAGAGGCTGAAGAAACGGGGCGGCGTCTGGCCGCGGCGCGCGCGGTGCTCGAGCAGCGCCACGGCCGCCCGGCTCTGCCACGCGAGGTCGGCGTGCCCGGCCGCCGCGCCCTCGATTTCTGACGGCAGATCGGGCGGCTGGGCGAACCAGGCGAGGGTCGGGTCTGCGGACCCGGATGCGGGCCGGACGCCCGCGTTCCCAGGGGAAGCATCCGCGTTCCCGGAACTCGCCAGGGCGTCGTTCAAGCCGTAGGCGAGCAGCCGGCTTCCCGGATCGAGCTGAGGCTGGGCCGGGAAGGAGTAGAAGTAGCCGTCGACGACGGCGGTCGGGACACCCGCCCGGTCCGCGATCTCCCAGATCGGCGGCGAGCGCAGATCGAGGCGGTTGACGAAGCGCCGCGAGATCCCCGGCGCCCAGGCGAGACGATCGATCAGCTCCTTGAAGTAGGTCCGGTGGACCGGGAACAGGCCGGCGCCGGCGCCGGGGAAGCGCACGCGATAGAAGTCGTGGACGCGGTGGCGGGCGGGCGACTCTCCGGTGTAGAGCGAGGCCCAGATCACGGCCGAGTTGGCGCCGGGGAACGTGTCGAGACGGCCGAATGCGCCCTCGCGGACGAACTCCGCAAGGTTCGGCAGTTGGTCGTCGTCGATCAGCTCGAGAAGAAGGTCCGGGTCCAAGCCGTCGAAGCCGAGGAGGGCAACTGGCTGACCGGGGTGAGCGATCAGAGCTGCCGGGTCGAACGGCGCCGGCTCGGCCTCGGGCGAGAGCCGGAAGGCGATGGGCAGGGCCAGGTGCGCGGCGGCGAGGACTGCCGCGCCAGCGGCCAGGAGCCGCCGAAACTGCCCGCCGGCCGCAAGACGCCGGATACCGGCGGCGACCGCCAGCGTCGCCAGCCAGACGACGCTGCCCAGCAGGATGCCGGCGGCGATCAGGAACAGCGCCATGCCCGAGAAACTCCGCGGTTCGAACCACGGAACCTGCTCGTAGGTCAGGCCATAGAAGACGACCGGCTGAAAGAAGGCCTGGTTCAGGAGGCAGGCGGCCAAGACCGCCGGGTCGCCGGTAAGCCTGAAGCGGGGGAACGCCGCCACCCGCAGCAGCCAACCCAAAGCGCCGAGCGCCGCTCCGACTCCGCAGCCGTAGAGCAGCGCAAACAGAACCAGCGACGCGAGCGCCGTGACCGGACTCTCGACCCGGTTGTGCAGAAGGTGGGCGATCGAGATGGGCCCCCCGAACAGCAGCGCACCGGACAACAGGCCGATTGTCGAGTCGCGCCGCCAGACGGCGAGGGTCGCACCGCTTGCGGGCGCCACCTGCGGGCCTTCGCGCACAGACCCGAATGATAGGCTAGCGGGTCGCTGCTAGGGTCGCGCTCCCCCGCGTCGGGCGATGCGGGCCGAAACACGAGTGCTGGAAGGCGCCGGACTTGGCGACTTCCGAGGCGCGGGGTCGGTCATGGGACTAGCGAGGGATTCGTGACAGTCGCGTTCAACGTAGTCGTCGTCGGCATGCAGTGGGGCGACGAGGGCAAGGGGAAGATCATCGATCTTCTCTGCCCGGCCTTCGACGCCGTGGTCCGCTTCCAGGGCGGCAACAACGCTGGCCACACCGTGAAGTTCGGCAGCGGCGAGGGCGCCGAGCACTTCGCCCTGCACCTGATCCCGTCCGGCATCCTGCAACCCGGCATGGCCTGCTACCTCGGCAACGGCATGGTGATCGACCCGGACGCGTTCCTCCGCGAAGTCGCCCAACTCGAGCAACGCGGCATCGAAACTTCCGGGCGGCTGCGGCTCTCCGACCGCGCCCATGCCCTGACGCCGGTCCATGTCGCTCTCGATCACATCCGTGAAGAGGCGCGGGGCGCGGACCGCATCGGCACCACCGCCAAGGGCATCGGCCCCGCGTACGAGAGCAAGATCGGCCGCACCGGAATCCGTCTGGCGGAACTCGTGGCCGGCGGCGAGGCGATGATGAACCGTCAGATCGTGCGGGTCGCCGACTTCGAGCGAGACGCCGCCGCCGGCGCCGAGCTGGACCCTGAGGCCGCCGCCGCGGACTTCACCCGCTGGGCGGAAAGCCTGTCCCCCTACCTGTGCGACCTTTCGGTCGAGCTCGACACCCTGATGCGCGGTGGGGGCACCGTGCTGTTCGAGGGCGCGCAGGGCGCCCTGCTGGACGTCGATCACGGGACCTACCCCTACGTCACGAGCTCGAACTCGACCGCCGGCGGGGCGGTGGTCGGCAGCGGCGTGCCGCCGACCGCGATCGACGGCGCCATCGGCGTGGTCAAGGCCTACACGACCCGGGTCGGCGAGGGGCCGATGCCTACCGAGCTCAAGGACGACGTAGGCCTGCACCTGCGGGACCGCGGTCACGAGTTCGGCACGACGACCGGTCGGCACCGGCGCTGCGGGTGGCTCGACCTGGTCATCCTGCGCCACGCCGCCCGCGTCAACGGCGCCCGCTGCCTGGCGCTGACGAAGATCGACGTGCTGGACGAGCTCGACGAACTCCAGGTCTGCGTCGGCTATCGCATCGGCGGCGAGGTGGTCCGCGATCTGCCCGCGGTGACCTCGCGCCTGGCCGGCGCGGAGCCCGTCTACCGCACCTTCCCAGGCTGGAAGCAGGACACGCGTGGGGTCCTCGACCGCGGCGAGCTGCCGCGGGCGGCCCTCGACTACATCGACTTCCTCGAACAGGAGCTCGACGCGAGCGCGGATCTCATCTCCTCCGGCCCTCGGCGCGAGGAGACCGTCTTCAGCGGCGGCGGGCGGCTCGAGGGATGGCTGGGGGACCGGTTCGGGACCGTGCGGTCCGTCGGCGAGTAGGCGGAATCCGCCTGCGGCGGATGCCGTTCGAAACGCAGGCCAGAGGCCCGCGGCACTATACTGCGCCGGGCCGTTAGCTCAGTTGGTAGAGCAGTGGACTTTTAATCCAAGGGTCGGGGGTTCGATCCCCTCACGGCCCACCAGGGCCGCTCACTGGGTGCGCCGGCGCCGTCACTGAAGGAGCAGTCGGAGAGGTCCACCGTCGCTCCGTTGTCCGGGCAGCGGTGGGTTTCCGGATCGACGGCGCCGCCGTCCGAGCAGGCGACATCGTAGACCTGCTCGCGGGTTTCCCGCTCAAGCAGGAGGGCCGCGGCAACCCGTTCAAGATCGGCTTCATCGGCTCCAGCGACACCCACAACGGGGCGCCCGACCCGGCGATGCCTGCCGCTGCCCCTCCGCCAAACCAACACTCTAACGCTGTTTGGCCCCCTGTAGCCGCGGACCGCCGACCTGCTCGGGGCCATAGGATCAAACACCATGCGAATCAGATCAAGGGCCGGGCCCGTCTTCCTCGCCGCGCTCACATCGATTCCGGCGCCGGGGTCGGCCGCCGGCGACGACCGCGGCGCTCTGCTCGAACGAATCGACGAGTTGGTCTCCGACTCGATGGAGGCCACGCAGACGCCTGGCATCTCCGTCGCGGTCCAGTCCGGCGGCGAGCTGATCCTCGCCAAGGGCTACGGCCTCGCCGACGTCGAGAACCGGGTGCCGGCAACCGAGCACACGGTCTACCGGATCGGCTCGGTCACCAAGCAGTTCACGGCCGCGGCGGTTCTGAAGCTGGCCGAGGCGGGCAAGGTCACCCTCGACGAGCCGATCGCGAAGTACTTCCCCGACTACCCGGTCGGCGAGTTCCACATCACGGTCGGGCAGTTGCTCGATCACACCTCGGGAATCAAGGGCTACACCGAGATGCCGTCGTTCTGGGAGCAGAGCCGGCTCGACCTCTCCCACGAGCAGATGATCGAACTGTTCTCGGCCCAGCCCTACGAGTTCGAGCCCGGCGACCGCTACCAGTACAGCAACTCCGGCTACTACCTGGCCGGCCTGCTGATCGAGAAGGCGAGCGGCCGCAGCTACGCCGAGTACCTCCGGGAGACGTTCTTCCGCCCGCTCGGAATGCGGGAGTCGCACTACCTCTACAACGATCCGATCGTCCCCAACCGTGCCGAGGGCTACCGGGTCGAAGACGGCGTCCTGCTGAACGACGAACCGCTCTCCATGCTGCTGCCCTTCTCGGCCGGCTCCCTGGGCTCGAGCGTTCTCGACCTCGCGCGCTGGACCACGGCGCTCGGCGCCGGCGATGTCGTGACGCCGGACAGCCTCAGCGCGATGACCACCAGGCGCCGGCTGCCGGGCGGCGAGGAGATCGGTTACGGCCTCGGCCTACAGGTCGGCGAGATGGCGGGTCACCGGAAGATCTCCCACGGCGGCGGAATCAACGGTTTCCTGAGCCAGCTTTCCTGGTACCCGGACGACGAGTTGGTCGTCGCCGTGCTCAGCAACAGCACGTCAGCCGAACCGGGCCCGCTCGAGGCCCGAATCGCCCGCGCGGTCCTCGGCGTACAGGAGGCCGAACACGCCGCTGTGACACTGGAACCGGACGAGTTGAAGCGCTACGCCGGCATCTACGACTTCGGCCGGAACCCGATCCCCGTCCTGGTCAAGGACGGCAAGCTGATGATCGCCGGCACGGAGACGGTGCCGATCGGGGAGCACCGCTTCGTCGGCACCCGCGACCGGGAGCAGATCGCGATCTTCGAGGTGGATGCGGAGACAGGGCGGGCCACCCACCTGCGCCTCGAACGCTGGGGCCAAGTGCAGCGCGGCAAGCGCATGGGCGCCGATCCGTAGGAGCCTGCGCAGTCTTGCATGGAACAAACGGGTAGGGGTTCCTTGTTGGCAGCGCAGGTTGCGCGATTCAGGCGGCATGTTCGGTCGGCACGAGAGCCAGATTCAGGCGGCGGGCCTGACGCTGCAGGTTTCTGATTTGTCGTTCGCGTCGGACGGCCTCCATTTCGGCGAGGTCGCGCTCGACGTACTCTTCGCCGTGGGTCAGCATGGCGTAGATCAGTCGGCCGAGTTGATGAGCGGTGGCCTTGATGGCCTTCGCCTTCTCCATGTGCTGGAGACGCCGGCGGTGAGAGGCTCCGATGGCGGTCTTGCTGTTGCGGGCTGTGGTGGCGGCTTGGCGCAGCGCCTGGCCGACCCGGTTGGTCTGCTTCACGGGAGGGCCGTTCAGCCGTTTGTCGCCGCTGATGTTGGTCGGTGGAGCCAGACACAGCCACGAGCAGAAGTTGCCCTGCGAGGGAAACCGGGACAGGTCCGGGCCGATCTCAGCGGCGAAGGTCAGCGCGGTTTCGACGCCGACCGTCGGAATGGCGACCAGGTCCACGCCGAGCATGCGATGCAGCCGCTTCCGCAGGGCGCGCTCGCGCGCCTTCGAACCGGGCGGCGGCGCGTCCTCGACGCCGTCTTGGGCCAGACCGTCGAGCTCGGCGTCGATGCGCTTCTCGCACATCTCGATCTGGCCTTGCAGCATGTCGTAGCGGGCCAGCGCCTGGCCCAGAGCGAACAGGTGCTCGTCTCGCCAGTTGCCTTGCAAACTCGCCGCGATCACAGCCGGACCAGCCTTGCAGCGACCGTCCCGGTGACGGGCCAGCGCCGCGCCGTCGCGCTCGCCGGCGACGATCGCGCGCACGATCAACTGGCCGGTCTTGCCCATGATGTCGCTCAGCACGTTGTCCAACTGCACGTTCATCTGCACCAGAGCCTTCTGGATGTGCTGCACCGCGCGGCTGCGGTCGCGGACCAACTGGGCGCGCTGCCGCGTGTACGAACGCAGCGGACACAACTCGTCCGGCGCGCGAAACGCACCGCGCAGGAGCCCGTAGCTCATCAACTGCCGGATCCACTGGCAGTCCAGAACGTCACTCTTGCGGCCACTCACCTGCTTGGTCGCCCGAGGATTCACCAGATGCACCTCGAACCCCGCCCGGTCCAGCACCTCGAACACCGGAATCCAGTACACCCCCGTCGACTCCAGCGCCACCTCACGCACGCCGCACTCCTGAAGCCACGAGGCCATCGCCTCGAGGTCCTCCGTGAACGACGAGAAATTGCGCACCGGCCGCTCGAAACGCGACGGGGCCACCGCCACGTAGTGCTTGCGCTTGCCTACGTCCACACCGGCGCAATCCGGGTGAACGACTTCCAGACGCTCCGCCTTCCGCTTTGCCATCCCCTGCCTCCCGTAGATGTGGAATCCAATCGTCGCGCTGGGCAGAGACCGCGGCGAAAAGCTCAATCTTGCATACGGGGTCGCGACACAAGCCGCGCCGCCAGCGTCAGAGCGCCGATCACGGTCCGGGCCAAACTCCTAGTCGGGCGCCAACACACCAGTGCCTGCGCGGCCTCGCTGCCCAGCGCGGCCAACTCTATGAACCCACGACGCCGCTGTAACGTTGGCTACTCGCTGCCTGTTCCCTGCGCGACAGCGCAGCGACAACGCTGCGGACACTCCTAGACTGGCAGCCCGATGTCCAACCGCTCCATGGGAGTCTTCCTCTTAGCCGCCTCGTGGCTGTTGCGCCTGCTGCCGGCTGCAGCCTTCGGCCCGCTGGCGGGGCTGCTGGCCCTTTGCCGCTGGGTCACGCCGCGCGACGTGCGGTTGATGCGGCGGAACCTGGCGGTCGTCGTGGGCTTGCCTCCGGGGTCGCCGGAGGCGCGCGACCTGGAGTGGCGCTGCGTGCGGCACCAGATCGTGGCGGCGCTCGAGACAGTGCGGATCAGCTTCGACCAGAAGCGGCTCGACGTAGGGGCAATGGAGGGTTTCGGCGACCTGCAGCGGTTGATGGAAGAGGTCGAGGGTTGCGGCCGCGGCCAGGTGCTGGTCACGGCCCACCTAGGCGCCTGGGAACTGCTGGCTCAGAGCATCGTACGCACGGCCGCCTCTCCGGTGTGCGCGGTCGCCAAGCCCGCGCGTTCCGCGGCAACGTCGCTCTTTGTCGAGCGGATGCGGGCGCGGGCGGGGGTTCGGGTGATCTGGAGCGGGCGTGCCTCTCTCCTGCGCGACATGCTGAGCTGCCTCAAGCGGAAGGAGACGCTGATCATGGTGGTCGATCAGCGGCCCGACCAGCGGCGCGGTCCGGAGGTCTCTTTCCTGGGCCGCCGCACGGAGTTCGTCGGTGGCCCGGCGGCGCTGGCGGCCAAGCGCGACTGTCCCCTGGTCGCGGCGTTCTGTGTCCGCGAGGGCCCCTTCTCGTACCGGCTGGAGAGTGAGATCCTCCGCTCTCCGGGCGGGACGCGGGACGCGGTCGAGCTGTCGCAGCGCATCGCCGGGGCGATCGAACGGAGAGTGCGGGCGCAGCCCGAGCAGTGGATGTGGAACTACCGGCGCTGGAACTACGAGCCCGGGGAACTGGCGGCGGTCGGTCTGGGCGAACTTCCCCCAGCAGAATTGAGATGACGGGAGCTGAGATGACGAACAGGGAACCGGGACGGTGGCGAAGGACCGGACGCCTTGGCGTGCGCCTGCTGGCGGCGTGCGGGTTGACTCTGATGGCGGCCGCTCCGGGGCTCGCCGACGAGCGCCCGAACATCGTCTTCATCCTGATCGACGACCAGCGCTTCGACGCCGCTTCCGCGCTCGGACACCCGTTCCTCGAGACTCCGCACCTCGATCGGCTGATCGAACGCGGGGTGCTGTTCGAGAACGCCTTCGTGACCACGTCGCTCTGCTCGCCGAGCCGGGCGTCGATCCTCACCGGGCAGTACGCCCATCGGCACGGTGTGCTCGACAACCGCACTCGCCTCGATCCGTCGACGCCGACCTTCCCGCAGGAACTCCAGGGCGCCGGCTACCGGACCGCCTTCGTCGGCAAGTGGCACATGGGAGGCAGCTCCGACGAGCCGCGGCCGGGATTCGACCGCTGGGTCTCGTTTCCGGGTCAGGGCCTCTACTACAACCAGACCTTCAACATCGACGGCGAACGGGTGCCGCGCCAGGGCTACACCACGGACCTGATCACCGACTACGCGCTGGACTTCCTGGCCGCCCGCGAGGGGGCGGATGAGCCCTTCCTGCTCTACGTGTCGCACAAGGCCGTTCACTCGCCCTTCCGGCCCGCGGAACGCCACCTCGGGAGCTACGCCGATCGGCGGTATCCACCTCCGCCGACGATGGCGAACCGGCATGACAACTACGAGGGCAAGCCGAACTGGGTCGAGGCGCAGCGTCGGAGTTGGCACGGCGTCGACGGCCTGTACGACAACCGGGTCGACTTCCAGCAGTTCGCGCTGGACTACGCGGAGACCATGCGCGCGGTCGATGACAGTGTCGGGCGGATCGTAGGCGCCCTGGAACAGCAGGGGCATCTGGAACGGACGCTGCTCGTGTTCACCTCCGACAACGGCTTCCAGTTCGGCGAGCACGGCCTGATCGACAAACGGACGATGTACGAGGCGTCGATCCGCGTACCGCTGGTCGTCCTGGCGCCGGGGTTCGAGGGCGGCGCCGGGGGTTTGCGGCGCCCGGAACTCATCGTCAACCTGGACTTCGCGCCGACCTTCCTGGAGGCCGCGGGACTCGAGATCCCGTCAACCGTCCAGGGGCGCTCCTTCCTGGGACTGATCGAAGGCGACCGGACCAATGCGTCGCCGTGGCGCGACGCCTTCCTCTACGAGTACTTCTGGGAACGGTCCTTCCCGCAGACGCCGACCGTGCTGGGTGTGCGCACGGACCGCTACAAGTTGATGCGATTCCACGGCGTTTGGGACCGCTACGAGCTCTACGACCTGGAGGCCGACCCGGCGGAGAGAAACAACCTGCTTGGCGACTTCATCACCCGCCACGGCGCCGGCAACGTCGAGACGCGACTGGCGGTCGCGGCCAGGAACGCGCGGAGCCAGGACGGCGAAGACGCAGCCGAGGTGCTGGCACTCAAGGAGCTGTTCGACCGCCTGTCCGGGCGCCTGGACGAACTCCTCGACGAGTCCGGCGCTTTGGGAAACCCGAACTGGCAGGCGCCGTAGCCAGCTACAGTTTTCGCAGCCGCACCCGACGCACCGCGTGGTCGGACGCCTTCTCGAGGATCAGATCGGCCCGCTCGCGGGTCGGCAGGATGTTCTGGGTCAGGTTCGGCTCGTTGATCGCCTTCCAGATGCCGCGCGCCGTCTCGATGGCGTCCTTTTCGCTCAGGCTCGCGTAGCGGTGGAAGTAGGCGTCGGGGTCCTTGAATGCGGTACCCCTGAAGGTCAGGAAGCGCTCCACGTACCAACGTTCGACCACCTCGGTCTCGGCGTCCACGTAGATCGAGAAGTCGAACAGGTCGGAGAGCATCAGCCGGCTGCTCCTGGGCGCCTGCGACCGTGCCTGGAGCACGTTCAAGCCCTCCAGAATCAGGATGTCCGGCTGATCGACGACCTCGGTGGCGCCGGGCAGGATGTCGTAGGAGTGGTGCGAGTAGACCGGGTGCTCGACCCGCCGCTCGCCCGACTTCACCTGGAGGACGAAGTTGACCAGGGTGCGAATGTCGAAGCTCTCGGGAAAGCCCTTGCGCTCCATGAGCCCCCGCTCCTCCAGGACGGCGTTGGGGTGGAGGAAGCCGTCGGTGGTCACCAGGTCGACCTGGGGATGATTGGGCCAACGCGCGAGCAGCTCGCGCAGGATGCGGCCGGTGGTGCTCTTGCCCACCGCGACGCTGCCGCCGATGCCGATGATGTACGGCACCTTGGGCGCCAGACCGCCGAGGAAGGTCGTGCTGGCCCGGTAGAGGTCCTGGGTGCCGCCGACATAGAGATTCAGGAGCCGGGACATCGGCAGAAAGATCTGCGCCACCTCCTCCAGCGACACGTTCTCGTTGATGCCGCGCAGCCGCTCCAGTTCGCCCTCGGACAGCGGATTCGGGGTGTCGGCACGGAGACGCCCCCACGCCTCCTCGTCGAAGGTGACGTAGATCGAGTCGGTGAGAGAGTCGACCTTGTGGTTGGTCAAGAGACCCCCGGGCCAGGGATAGCCAGGTTGGATCAGCCGAGTGTCATCCATGCGCCCGATGACGGGCGCATGGACTGGTTCACGGCTGACGCGGAACGCGCCACCCGAGTTCCTCCAGTACCGCTTCGGCCCCGCTCACGCCGACCTGACCCGCCGGCTCCACGCCGAGGTACTGCACCACGCCGTCGTCGACGACCGCGGCGTAGCGTCGGGACCTCGTGCCCATGCCGAAGCGCGAGGCGTCGAGTTCCAGTCCGACCTTGGCCGTGAACTCGCCGTTGCCGTCGGACAGCAGCAGGATGTCGTCGGGAATGCTCCGCGCCTTGCGCCATTCGTTGATCACGAAGACATCGTTGACCGCGACGCAGGCCACCGTGTCGACGTCCTTGGCCTTGATCGTCTCCAGGTGTTCGACGAAGCTGGGCATGTGAACCTCGGAACAGGTCGGCGTCAGCGCGCCGGGCACGGCGAACAGGACCACCTTCTTGCCCTCGAACAACTCCCGAGTCGAAATGTCGACGATGCCGTCCGATGTCATCTGCTTGAAGCTGGCTTCGGGGACCGCGTCCCCGGTCTTGATGCTCATGCACTCTGCTCCCTGACGTTCCTGGATCCGATGGGGGCGGCAGTATAACTATGATCGCCACTTGTGCGGCGGCGTGGACAGACGGGGATGATCGGGGTTCGGATGCCCCTGTTGCGTGCGTTCGCCCTTGCGTTGCTGGTCGGTGCGTGCACCGGCCCTTCCGATGGGGATGCGGCCGATGGCGATGCGGCCGGAGTCACGGGTGTAGCGGCCCTGGGCGTCGAGCACGCCGAGTACCTGGACGGCGTGGCTGGCGTCGAGCTGGAACTCGTCGAACCGGGCGGCGACGGCGTCTGGCGCGAGATCCGCTGCGGCGGTCGGGTGGTGCGGTTGCCGGGGCCGCCCGAGCGGATCGCGTCCCGGACCTTGGCAACGGACGAGATCCTGCTGGAGATATCCGAGCCCGAACGGATCGCCCTGCTGTCGCCCTTTGCCGGCGATCCGGCGTTCAGTCCCAGTGCGGAAGCGGCGCGACGCGTGGGGCGTGTGGGCGGGTTCAGCACGGAGGAGATCCTGGCGGTTTCGCCCGACCTGGTGTTCGCGGCCGGCTTCAACACCCAGGAGACGCTCGCCCAGTTGGAGGCGGCGGGTGTGCCCGTGCTCGTCCTGCTCGACCACGAGAGCCTGGCGGCAATCGAAAACAACATCCGGGTCGTGGGCTTCGCGATCGGCCGTGAGCGCGAGGCGGAGCGGCTTGTGGAGTCGATGCGGGCCCGGCTGGAGGCGGCGCGGGCGCGGGCGGGCGCCCGGATCGCGGGTTTGCGAGTCGTCCACTACAGCGGTGGCGTGGTGCTGGGTGGACGGACCGTGTTCGACGACGCCATTCGCTACCTGGGTGCAGTGAACCTCGCCGCCGAGAAAGGCCTTGTCGGCTGGCCGCGGATCAGCGCCGAACAGGTCGTACTCTGGAACCCGGACGTGATCTTCACTGACTCGTATGTCGCCGACGTCGCGGCGGTGGGTGTCCCGGACGGCACTCGGGCTGCCGGGCTGGGCAACGTCGTGGCCCTCGACGGTCGGGACATGGCTGCCGTCTCGCACCACGTTGCCGGGTTGGTTGACCGGCTCGCGGACGCGCTGGTGGATGCTGCGGAACGGATGCAAGCCGCGGGGGGTCGCAGCCCGGCGGCGGCTGGCACTCGATGAGGATGATCGGGGCGGCATCGATGGTCGGTACGCAATGAGGATGGTCGGTACGGCATGACGACGGCTCTCGGGGTGCACCGGGTCGGATTCTGGTGGTACATGGCCGCCGGGGCTGTGTTGCTGGTGACGTTCGCGGCGGTCGGCCTGTTCCGGGGTTCGGTCGCTCTCGATCCGGCGGAAGTCATGGCGGTGCTGGCCCGGCACCTGCTGCCCGGCGATCGCGGTCCCGTGGATCCGCAGGTGGAGACGATCGTGTGGTCGCTACGGGCGCCGCGGGTGGTCGTGGCGGCGATGGTCGGCGGTTGCCTGGCGCTCGCCGGCGCCCAGATGCAGGGGCTGTTCCGCAATCCCCTCGCATCGCCCGGGATCGTCGGCACGAGCACCGGTGCTGCGGTGGGCGCCGTCTTCGCCCTGACCTTCGGCCTGGCCGGCACCTTCCTTCTTGCCGCGCCGCTGTTCGCTGTCGGGGGCGCGCTGCTGTCGCTGCTGATCGTGACCCGGATCGCCACCCGCGACGGCTATACGCCGGTTACCACCCTGCTGCTGGCCGGCGTGGCGCTCAACGCCCTGCTCGCCGCGGTCAACTCGTGGCTCATCGCCCGGTCGTGGGAACAGTACGAGGCGGCGCGCCAGATCGCCTTCTGGATGATGGGCGGCGTGACGGATAGGGACTGGGGACACGCCGGCATGCTGTTGCCGGGGATGGCCGTGGGCTGCCTTGTGGCGGCCTGGTTTGCGCGCGACCTGGACCTGCTGCTTGAAGGGGAGGAGGTGGCGGCGTCCCTCGGGGTCGATATCGAGCGGGCGAAGAGAGCCGTGCTGTGGAGTGCGGCCATTCTGACCGGCAGCGCCGTCGCGGTCAGCGGCGTCGTCGGCTTCGTCGGGCTCGTCGTGCCGCACCTCGTACGCCTGCTGCTGGGACCGGTCCATCGCCGCCTGCTGCCGGCCGCGTTCCTGACCGGCGCGTGGTTCGTGGTCGGCGCGGATCTCCTGGCGCGGACGCTGGCGGCGCCCAAGGAGGTCCACCTGGGCGTGGTCACGGCCTTCGTCGGCGCTCCCTTCTTCCTCTACCTGCTGGTGCGTCATGAGAAGGAAGTGGCGGTGTCGCGGTGACGGCGACATCGGCACCGGCGCTCAGGGCGCCGCGGTTGGAACTCGTGGGCGGTGGCGTCGAACGGCGGGGTCGCTGGCTGCTGCGAGGCGTCGACCTCGTCATCGAGCCGTCGATGCTGACGTCGGTGGTGGGTCCGAACGGGGCCGGCAAGTCGACCCTGCTGCGGCTGCTCTCCGGCACCTGGCGATTGACCGAGGGTCAGGTGCTGCTGGGAGGATTCGATCTCGCCGCGCTGCCGCGCCGGCAGGCGGCGCGGCGGGTGGCGTACGTGCCGCAGTCGGTGCGTCCGTCGTTCGAGTTCACGGTGCGCGAGTTCGTCACCCTGGGCCGGTACCCGCACGAGAGCCGGCTCTTCGGCACGCGTTCGGCCGATCGTGGCTGGATCGACCGCTGCCTGGACGACACGGACGTGCTGGCGCTCGCGGATCGCAGGGTGACGACGCTCTCCGGCGGCGAGTTGCAACGCGTGTTGATGGCTCGCTGCCTGGCCACCGAAGCGGAAGTCCTGCTGCTCGACGAACCGACGTCGAACCTCGACCTGGCCCACGGCCTGGACCTCCTGGGTCTCGCCCGCCGGCTGGTCAACGAGGGACGCTCGGTGGTGCTCGTTCTGCACGACCTGAACGCCGCCGCCCGCTTTGCCGATCGGGTGGCCGTGCTCGACGGCGGCGCCCTGGTCGCGGAGGGCCCGCCCTCCGAGGTCCTGGCCCCGGAGCTTGTGCGGTGCGTGTTCCGCGTCGAGGCGGTGCCTCTGCCCGGCGCCGCGTCGACCGTCTTTGACTTCGAACCTCTCGCTTCTTCCTAAGGTCTTTCAGCCACCGAATACCCGGACCAGGGCCTCGGCCGCCTGCGCCGTCTGCTCGGGGCTCACGTCGCGGTGCGTCACCAGGCGGATGTGGGTCGGGCTGATCGCCAGGCAAAGCACGTCCTCGCGTTCCAGAGCCTCAAGGAATTCCTCGGCGCCGCGGCCCGTGCCCTCGACCGAGAAGATGAGGATGTTCGTGCGCTGCTCGGCGATCAGGACGACGCCGGGAAGGTCCTTCAGGGTGTCCGCGAGCAGGCGGGCGTTCTCGTGATCCTGGACGAGCAGGGGAGGGCTCTCGTCGAGGGCTACCTCGGCCGCCGCCGCGAGGACGCCGACCTGGCGCATCTGACCGCCGCACATCTGCCGGTAGCGCCGGACGTTCCGGACGAAGTCGCGGGAACCGACCACGATGGACCCGACCGGCGCGCCCAACCCCTTCGAGAAGCAGAAGGACAGGGAGTCGACCGGTCCGGCGGCTTCGGCCGGGGTGCAGGCGAGCGCGGTCGCGGCGTTGAACAGCCGGGCGCCGTCGAGGTGGACCCGCAGACCGCGGCTGTGGGCGGTGTCGCAGAGGGCTTGGGTGCGGTCCCGTTCGTAGATCGTGCCGCCGGCCTGGTTGCAACTGTTCTCCAGGCAGAGGAGGCGCGTCGAGGCCAGGGTGGGGTCGTCCGGCGCGATCGCGGCCTCGACCTCGGCGGGTAGAAGAGTGCCGTCGGCCGCCGCCGCAACAGCGCGCGGCAGCAGGCCGGCGACTCCGGTGATCCCGTTCATCTCGTGGTTGATGATGTGCGCGTTCGCCTCGAGCAGGACCTCGCTGCCGCGCGGCAGCTCGTGCGCCAGCAGGCAGGACAGGTTGCCCTGGGTGCCGGAAGGGACGAAGAGGGCCGCCTCCCGACCGAGCAGGTCCGCGACGCGCTCCTGCAGCCGGTTGACCGTCGGGTCCTCGCGAAACACGTCGTCGCCGACTTCCGCCGCGGCCATCGCCCTGCGCATGGCCGGCGACGGCCGGGTCATCGTGTCGGAGCGGAGATCGACCGGGGCGTTCATGGCCGGGCGATCATACTTGGCGCCCGATGGACGATTCCGGGTCCCAGTCAGGGCGACCACAGGCCGACACGGAGGTGGTCGCCGCCGCCGACCTCGGCTCGAACAGTTTCCACCTGGTGGTGGCGGAGGTTCGGGACGGCCAACTCGTGTTCGTCGACCGCCGGAAGGAGTTCGTCCGGCTTGCCGCCGGGCTCGACGAACGCAAACGCCTGACTCCGGAGGCGGTGGCCCGGGCGCTCGAGTGTCTCGGTCGATTCGGTGAGCGCGTGCGGGCCTTTCCGCCGGGGACGGTCCGCGTCGTGGGCACGAACACGCTGCGCCAGGCGCGAAACGCCCGCGACCTGCTGGAAGCGGCGCAACGATCGCTGGGCCTTCCGGTGGAGATCGTCTCGGGTCTCGAGGAAGCGCGGCTGATCTACCTCGGCGTGTCGAGGAGTCTTGCCGGCGACGAACGGCGCCTGGCCGTCGACATCGGCGGCGGGTCGACGGAACTGATCATCGGCGAGGGCTCGCGGCCGCTCGATCTGGAGAGCCTGTACATGGGCTGCGTGAGCTTCAGCTTGCGCCACTTCCCGAATGGCCGGGTGAAGGAGAAGCGCTGGCAGCGGGCCGAGATCGCGGCGTTACAGGAGCTGGAACCGATCGAGCGCCGCTTCCGCGCCGGGGCCGGCTGGACGGTGGCCGTCGGTTCGTCGGGCACGGTCCGTTCGGTGGCGGAAGTAGTGCGAGCCGCGGGGTGGTGCGAGCACGGCATTACCCTGGAGGCGCTGCTCCGCCTTCGCGAACTGCTGGTGGAACGCGGCAGCACCATGGGCGGTGGCGTCAAGGGCCTGAGCGAGGGCAGGGCGCCCGTATTCGCCGGCGGCGTCGCCGTGCTGCTGGCGGTGTTCAAGGCGCTCGGCATCGAGCGCATGCGGGTCGCGGGCGGTGCCTTGCGGGAAGGTGCTCTGTACGACCTGCTCGGCCGGCTGCACCACGAGGACACGCGGCACGCGGCGGTCGAGTCGATGGCCCGCCGCTACCATGTGCAGCCGGACCAGGCCGAGCGCGTGCGCGAGACCGCGCTACGGCTTCTCGAACAGTGCGCGGAGCCGTGGAACCTCGCGGGAGAACTTCCCTGGCTCATGCTCTCCTGGGGGGCCCAGTTGCACGAGGTTGGCCTCGACATCAACCACGCCGGCTTCCACAAGCACGGCGCCTACATCGTGGAGAACGCGGAAATGCACGGTTTTTCGCTCCAGGAGCACCTGGCTCTCGCGTCGCTGGTGCGGAGCCACCGGCGCAAGTTCCCGCGCCAGATCTTCGATCGGCTACCCTCGGCCTGGCGGCAACCGGCGCGCCGCGTTGCCGTTCTGTTGCGCTTGGCGGTGGTCCTGCACAGGAGCCGTCGACCGGAACCTCTGGCGGTCGGGCTTGACGTCGATGGCCGCGATCTGAGGCTCGTGCTGCCGAAGGCGTGGCTCGAAACGTCGCCGTTGACGCGAGCCGACCTCCGTCAGGAGGCGAAGTTTCTGGCCGCCGCGAACTACCGGCTGACGGTGGAGGAGGATGGCTGAGAGACGGCCGTCGTCGACTCTCTCGCTTGGAACCTTGCCGACCCATTGACCCGAGGGTGGGTGGCAAGTAAGGTGGCAAGCCGTATCAGACGGTATGGGGACCCATAGTGAAGACCACGATCGAGATCTCAGACGACTTGGCGAGAGAGGCGAAGGCTCACGCGGCAAGAGAGAACATCACGCTGCGAGAGCTGTTCGAGCGCGGTTTGCAACTGGCGATGAAGGCTGACCGGGAGAACGCCGGCTTCGTACTGCGAGATGCGAGTGTCGGTGGACGCGGTCTACGGCCGGAGTTCCGGGACGCCGACTGGGCACGCATCCGTGAAGCGCTGTACGAGGGACGCGGCGGTTGATCGGGACCGACGCGAACCTGCTCATCTACGCGCATCGGACCGATTCCGAGTGGCACCAGCAGGCCCGGTGCTGCCTGGCGTCACTGGCGGAAGGGAGGGTGGCGTGGGGGTTGCCATGGCCGTGCGTGCATGAGTACCTCGGCATCGTGACCCACCCGCGCATCTACGACCCGCCTTCGGCTCTCGATGCGGCCATCGAGCAGGTCGACGTCTGGCTCGAGTCTCCCGTAGTGAATCTCCTGACGGAGACTTACACGCACTGGGAGTTGCTGAAGGACCTGCTCCGAAAGGGGCAGGTCAAGGGACCGATGGTCCACGACGCGCGCGTCGCCGCGCTCTGCCTCGGGCATGGCGTGACCGAGTTCTGGACCGCCGACCGGGACTTCAGCCGATTTCCCGACCTTCCGACGCGGAATCCGTTGCAGGGCTAGGCGCTGGAGACAGACCGCTGGCCGGCTAGGTCCCGCGGCTCAGGCGCTTCGCGACGGCGGCGGCCATCTCTCCCATGGAGAAGAACACGAAGTCGGTCGTCGGCATCGTCGCTACGCGGTCGGTGGCTCCCCAGCTCCCGCCCTCGGAGAGGCGCTGGCGGTCGATCCAGGCATTTGCGAGCCCGAACCGGTTCGCCGGTACATGGTCGTGGTGCAGGCTCTGCGCGGTGTGCAGCACGTCGGACCGGCCGAGCCCGAAGTCGGACTTGAGGTGGGCGAGTAGATAGTCGAAGTTCGCGTCGGCCGGCTTGTAGGAGCCGATGTCCTCGGCCGTGTAGATCGCGTCGAACTCGACGCCGAGCTTCCGGTTCGAGCCGGCGATGCCGTCCTTGTGGACGTTCGAGAGGATGACCAGACGGAAGTGCCGCTTGAGGATTCGCAGTGCGTCGGCGGTGTCCGCGAACGCCGGCCAGTCCGGCACGGAAGCGCCGAACGCCTCGTCGAGTTCCGCGGTGGATCGCATGTCCAGGTGGTCGGCGATCCGCCGATGGACCTGGGCCAGCAGGTCGGGATAGAGCAGATCAGGCGTCTCTTGCTCCTGAAGGCTCTCGCACTGCCCGAACGCAACCAGCGCCGCGTCGCGGGTGACCTCGGCGTCCGGGTTCCGCATGATCAGCGGCTGCAAGGCGTCCCAGATGCCAGTCTCCCAGTCGATCAGAGTGCCGTAGCAGTCGAACGTCAGGACGCGGTAGTCGGTGAGTCGGGGCATGGTGTGGTGGTCGCGGTTGCTCTCATGTCACAGGATGAACCGTTTGAGGGCCTGGGCGCGGCCACGGCTGACGGTCGGGGTTCCACCGCCCTTCAGAGTCAAGCGATAGCGGCCACTTCCGACGGCTACTACCTCGAGAATCTGATCGAGCCGCACGATCGCGGAGCGATGTACCCGCAGGAACTCGGCTGGGTCCAACCTCTCTTCAAGTTCGTTGAGCGTACGGTAGACGAGGTAACTCTTGTTGCCCGCGTGAATTCGCGCGTAGTCGCCTTTCGCTTGTATCCAGCCGATGGCGGAGACGGCGACGGGTACGATGCGTCGCCCCTCGGGCACGAGCAGCCGGTCGGGGCGGCGCCCAAGATCACGCAGCAGGCGCGGGACGCCGTCGGCCGGAGCACCGGGCCGTTGGTCCTGCCGCAGTCGCCCAATCGTCTGCGCGAAACGAGATTCCGTGAAGGGCTTCACGAGGTAGTCCACGGCGTTCATCTCGAACGCGCGAACCGCATAACGGTCGTACGCGGTTGCAAAGACAAGGGCGGGCAACGGCTGGCGTTGCCTGATGTCCTCAAGGACCTCGAACACGTCGCGTCCCGGCATTCGGATGTCGAGCATCGCTGCGTCCGCTCCCCCCTGTTCAAGCGCGGCAGCCAAACTCGCCACGTCAACGCACTCGTGCACGATGCTCACGCCGCTAGATCGGGCCGCGTAGTCCCGCACGAGCCGTCGCGCCAGCACCTCGTCGTCCGCCACGATCAGGCGGAGGCGGTCAGGAGCCATTGGCAGCAGGTGAGGAGGAACCTCCCAGTGGCTCGGGTTCTGCCGGGAGGTCCAGACTCACCGTAAAGCCCCCGCTCTCTTCGCGGCACATGATCATCGAGGCCCCGTCGTCGCCGTATGTTGCCCGCAGTTGCCGTCGAGTCAGGTCGATACCCCTGCCGCTCGTACCGTGCGAGGCGTTCGGACCGCTCCCGGTGTCGGATACCGTGACGTGAACGCGGGCGCCCTGACGACGCGCCGCGACGCGCACTTCGCCCTGCCGCGGGTGCGGCTGAATACCGTGTTTGACAGCGTTCTCTACGAGTGGCTGCAGTAGGAATGGAGGTATCGATACCTGCTCCGTTTCGCCGTCTGTTTCGATGGTGAAGCGCAGGCGATCCGCGAATCGAACCTGCTCGATCTTCAGGTAGTCGCGAACCGTGTCCAGTTCACGGTGCAGACGAACGAGCGGTTCGTCGAGACGGTCGAACCCTGACTGCAGAAACGAGGCCAGCCGTTCGAGCATGGCGCTCGCCCTCGTCGGGTCGTGCTTCACGAGCGCCAGATCGAGTTGAGCGAGTTCAGCAGGAAGTGCGGCTGCAGTTGTGACTTGATGGCGGTCAGCTCCGCGTCCCGGGCCACGAGTTCGAGCTCGGCTTCACGTTGGTGGCGGAGCTGCTCCCGGTCGAAGCTCTGGACGATGACGCCGAGCCCGACCGCCGCCGCATACAGGAGCGCGGCGCTAAGCAGTTGCAGCGCCCAGCTATTGGCGTACACGAGTGGCCAGAAGTCCTCCCCGTACACGAGGCGCGTGTAGGTCACCTCGGCCCCGCTCCAGATCGCGAGCGCTCCGACCCCCGCGGTGGCGTGCACAGACACCGCGCGTAGGGGACGGCGCTTCCAGAGCTCAAGGTAGGCATGCGCCCGGCACACCTGCCAGACGAGGATGCCCAGCACCGCATGGCTGACAATCCCGTTCGGGAGCCCGTCCTCGAACGGCGCCGCCGCCGACGCATCCAGCGCGAGCGCCTGGATCACGGCAGCCGTCATCCAGCCGGCGACAACCAGCCAGGGGCGGTAGCGCCTATGGGAACCGGGCGGATCGATAGCGTGTGCCATGTCTACTCCACTAAGGTCGACCAGCGTCATTCAGGGCCGGCAGCAGCACGAACTTCACCCACCCCGAATCGGGGGCCAGGGACAAGGCCGCATCGTACTCGGCGCGGGCCCCCGAAGGGTCGTTCTGTCGGGCGAGTGTCTGGCCAAGCCAGACGTGGGCGTCGAACCGTCCCCAGTTGGGCCACGGCTTGTCCAGCGGCTCGCGTGAGAACGAATCGAGGCTGCGACGAAGCAGACGCTCTGCTCTGTCGAGGCCACCGCCGAACCTGACCGGCGTGTGGAACGCACTGATGCCTTGCAGGAGCGTGACGCGCGGGTTGTCGGGCGCCGCGGCCTCGGCGCGGTCGAGAGCGCCCGAGGAACGCACGCCCAGCTCGGCCCCTCGGGACGGATCCCGCCCGATCTGCAGACCGTAGAGCGCTCCGAGCAGCGCGCGAGCTTCGGTGTGTTCCGGATCGTCGTTTACGAGGGCCTGCAGTCGCTCGACGCCGTCATCTAGAAGGTCAGCCTGTTCCTGTTCGGGAACATCCGTCAGGTTGGCCGACCGCCACGCGACGTAGGCGATCGCGTATTCCACGAATGCTCGCCCGGGCGCCTGTTCCGCGGGATGAATCAGTTGTCGGAGGAGATCCATCCGAACGGCCCGGAGCTCTTGCCCGGATCCGGCCAGTGCCGCGCGTTCGAGCCGCTCGGTGAGTTCGGACCACGCGACTTCCTGCGCCAGGGAAGGTGCTGGCGCAGTCATCGCTGCGACCAGTGCGACTGCCACGATGTGAGTGCTTGCCACGGTTACCTCCTGAGGGAAACGCCGACATACATCGCACGGGGTGCAGCGTTGACGACCGGCTGCCGTGACGCATAGTCGGGCGCGTAGACGTAGTCGAAAAAGCTGGCCCGTCCGAGGACGTTGTCGACGGACAGAAAGAAGATCACCGCCCCATCGCCAGCCGGTATGAGCCAGCTCGAGGAGAGATCAAGTCGTTCGTAGCGCGGGAGGCGCTCGGAGTTGACGGAACCGAAGACGGGAAGGAAGCTGTCGCCGGTCGCCCGGCCAGCTACGATCGGGGTGTGGGGTCGGCCGGCGGCCGAGCGCCACGACGCACTCACGTTCACACCGTTCGAGAGGGGCACGGTGGTGATGATCTGCACCCACGAGGGAATCTCGAAGTCCGGTGTCCAGGTCCCGTCCGGAAGGTCGTATCGCTCGCGCTGATCGACCGGCGTCCATCGCCGCTTGGCTCGCAGCCAGCTGGCGGTGCCGCGCACCTCGAGTCGGCTTGACAGCCACTGGACGAAGAGATCGACCCCGCGGGCCGACCCGTATCCGTCGGCTGTATACCCTCGGACGTCATCTTCGAGGGGTAGGTCGGCGTACGTCTTCACGAACCCCTCTGCCCGAACATAAAGGCCTTCCGCCTCGCGACCGGTCTCGTATCCGGCGACGTAGTGCAGCGCCCGCATGGGTGGCAGCCGCGTAGCCCCTCGTTCGCGGTCGTAGTACGAGGGGGAGGGGGCCTGGTGGTACACACCGGCCGCGAGGCGCAGCGCATGCGTGCGGCCCAGACCGATGCGGACGTTGAGCCGTGGATCGATGGTGGTCGCGCGCGCCAGGCCGAACCGATCAGCGCGCGCCCCGATCGTGGCTGACACGGCCCCGAGGTGTGTCGTGACCTCCAGATAGGCGCCTCCAAACCAGTCGTCGACGCCGGCATCGAACCGGGCGTCACCGGCAACGCCACCCAGGTCGCCACCTCTCACCGGTACGCGTCCCGCAATCGACGCATCGGTGAAGGAGCCGTTGGCGCCGACGCGCCACTCGACCGCACCGGCCGGTGGTGGGCTGAGATCGATTCGCCACGATGCCACGCTGTCCGTGACCGTCCGGTCCAGGATGCCGACGTTGGTCTTGCGCCGGTAGTCGTCGCGGCCGAAAGACGCCGAGGCCGCCCAGCCTCCAAGCGGACCATCCCACCGCGTGCCGACGAACCTGTGAGTCGTCGAGGATTGCAACAGCCCCGTGAACGCGTCCTGCTCGATTCCGACCCCCAGCCGATCCCGCTGCATCAGCGCGAAGCTCTTGAGTCGACCGCGTCTTCCCAGATTCCAGGTGAACCCGGCGGATCCATCCCAGCCTTCGGGCGGCGGGTCAAACGAGCGCGGGCTCCCGTTGACGGCGAAGAGGAGGCGGGTGAGGGTTCGATTGAACGCGCCCCGCGCGCCGAATCGGTCGCCGACCGGTGCGGCGATGGAGGCAGACACGCCCGCGAGTCCAAACGTCGCGGTCGTCTGCCGCGCGTCGGGCCGCTCGAGTCCTTGCAGGTCGAGGACACCACTGAGGACGTTGCCGTAGCGGGCGGAGAAGCCGCCAGTACTGAAGCTGAGCCCCGATATGAGCAGCGGGTCTACCGTGCCCCTGAATCCGCCGGTCGGTGTCTCATGCCGGTAGGGATGGGCGATGACGGCGTCATCGAGTGACACCAGCACCTCGCTGACGTCGCCGCCGCGCACAAATAGACCGGCGCCGTCGTCAGGTGCGCTGACACCTGGCAGCGTTTGGAGGGCTCTGAACAGATCTGCGTCGGCGCCGGGTGTCCGGTAGACTTGGACAGGTTGGAGCAGAAAAGGACGCGTGACCTCTTCCTCGGGTGACGGGGGCGTGGGCGTGACGGTTATCTGCTCTTGCATGGGGCTGATCGCCAGCACGACGTCGAGTCGCACGCCGTGGCTCACCTCGAAAACGGATTCATGTCGGTCAAACCCAGGTAGTTTCACGATCGCCTGGTAACGCGCACCGGACACCAGGGCGATCTCGAAGCAGCCCTTGGCGTCTGAAACGGCGACCAGGGAATTGTCGATTTCGATCGTGGCACCAGGCAACGGCAGACCCGTCGTGTCACGAACGGTTCCCTTGACGTGAGTCGCGCCGTCTGGTTGGATCGGACGCTGCTCAGCGGCGAATGCGTCAAACGGCTGAGCCAGGAAGAAAACCAGTGCCAGCAGTGTCATGCCCCGTTGGTAGCACGAGGCGCGACGCCTACGGACCCGGTTTTCGGTGAACGCCACCGGGAGTCGCCCAACGACATGCCGGGCGAGATCCGAGCGCCTTATGACCGATTAGAGGGACAGGTGACGGCCGCGTTGTGCGTCGCCTCTGGGCGGGCGTAGCTACGCCGATCGATGTCCAGAGGTTTCAGGCGGCTGGGCGGAGCTCGAGAGCGCGACGGTTGAGGGCACGGACTCGCGCAGCCAGCCTGGCGATCTCGCGTTGAAGATCCTCTATCGTGCCCGACAAGTCCATCGTGGTGATCTCGAGTTGCTTGCCGAGGTGACGGATCTCGTGGCGGGCGTCGCGTGGTTCGCCTTCCGCGTAGATCAGGAGACCGCCGGCTAGGTCAAGGGCGGCCGTGTAGGCGAGGAGCTGGTAGAGGTCGGCGTTGGGCACGTGGGCGTGCTTGACCCGCTTGTATTTCGCGTCGCCGACGAAGGTGCAGGTCGGGCCGTTCCACCAGGAGAGGTCGGGCTTGAGCCGGATCTGGTCGGCCGTATCGAGGTGGATTGGCGGCAGTCGACTGTCGGACCGGAACGTACGTTCGGAAAGGCCAAGCTCTTCGCGCAGTGCCCGCGTCACGAACTCCTGGAACACAAGGTTCATGTCCATCAGGAAGCCGTTCGCCCGCACCCGGCCGCGCCCGGTCTCGATGGACGCATGGCGGAGGATCAGCCGCGCCAGGGTCACGACTTCCCGGTAGTGCTCGTTCAGCCGGTCGAACTTGACCTCCGGGACGGCCTTCGTCGGGAACTCGACCAGGCTCACGTTGTCGAGCGTCGCGGCGACCCAGGCGAGATCCAGTCGGGAACGGGGTGAGCGGATGCGGAGCTTGCCGAGGCGGTGGGCTGCGGCCTTGACGAGTTGGTTGGCGAGCACGTCGTCGGTGAAGTCGTCGTAGCGGACCTCGACTGGCAGAGGCACGCCGAACCTGCGGCGAAGTTGATCGGCGACGCGGATGCGTCCGCGAACGGTTTGGAGCGCTTCTTCTTCCGTGCGATAGCCGTGGAGGAGTCCTCGGGCGAAGGCCCGGCGCGCGGCCCGCGTGAGTGCCGGCACGAGCACCTCGACAAGCCTCGGTTGCCTCACGTAGTCGAAACGTTCTTCCCGAAAATCGACGCCCATCGCGTAAGACGCCAGGTAGAGCACGCGGCCGATGGGCAGCTTGGGTTCGATGGAGACCGAGAGATCGCCGATCTCGAGCGCGCCGACCGTGGAACCAGGCCTGAGGTAGTAGGCGTCGCTTGTCCCGGGAGCGGGTTCGATGCTCGCGAGGAGGGGTTTCAGTTTGTCGCGTTCCCGGACCGAGAGTGGCACCGGCGCTTCGGTCGGCGTCCACTCCCGGAGATCAAGATTCCGCATCGTCGGCTTCTTCGTCTAGTCCTTGGCCGTCGACGCCTGAGTCTCCGGCTGCTTCGAGGCTGTCAGAGGCGGCGGCAGTAGCGGCGGACTCCGTTTCGCGCCGCAGCTTGTCGAGGTCGAACTCGGAAAGCCGGTCGGTTTCGCCGTAGAGGTGCTCCTCCACATACGGCAGGACGTTGTGCTCCCAGATCAGCCGAACTTTTCCTCGTCGAGATCCTCCTTCATGAAGTAGCTCGGTCCAATGGCTGCCTGCCGGTCATTCAGCTTGCCGTTCGCTCGCCTCATGACGTCGGCCACCCAAGCCATCTCGGGCGCGTTCCTTTCCAGCCAGCGGCCGAGCAATCCCTCGACCGGCGCCTTGTCGGGATGGAACTCGACGAAGTGGAATCGTCGACGCAGCGCCAGGTCGACCAGGGCGATCGAGCGATCGGCCGTGTTCATCGTGCCGATGATGTAGAGGTTCTCGGGCAGACTGAACGCGTCGTCCTCGGCCGAGGCGTACTGGAGCGTCATGTCTTCGTCGCGGTACTCGAGCAGGAAATACAACTCGCCGAACAGCTTGGCCAGGTTGCCGCGGTTGATTTCGTCGATGATCAGGAAATGTGGGGCGTGCGGCTTGTCTCGGGCCGCGGCTGCCGCCGTGACCAACGGGCCGTCACGGAGCGTGAAACCGGCTTGGCGGCCCTGCAGAGTCGGTCGGTAGCCCTGAACGAAGTCCTCGTACGCATATGACGGGTGGAACTGGACGAGGGTGACGCGGTCGTTGGAACCGGCGAGAAACCGGGCGAGTTGGCGGGCGGCGTACGTCTTACCGGTTCCGGGCGGCCCCTGGAAGATGACTTGGCGCTTGTCGTCGAGGAGTGCCGTGATCAGTTGCAGGTTGGCTTCGTCGTAGAGAAGCTCGGCTGCGAGCTCAGCAACGCCGGCGTCCGCGAGCCGTCGCGTGAACTGTACTGGTCGCTCGTAGCGGTCCGGGTACCAGTATCGAAGAAAGAGGTCGTAGTCCTGCTCGGTTCCGTTGAAAGCGAAGTCGATCAGGGCGTCTGCCGCCCACGGCAGGTTCGCGGTCTCCCGTGACACCTTCCAGACTCTGGGAATGAATGTGAAGAAGTACCACTCGCGAGGCGGGTCGACCCGCTCCCAATCCACGAGAAGGCGGCGACCATCTCCAGGGTTGTGTGTCACTGCCCCCAGCGCCTTGATCGCCATGGTGGACGTGAGTTCTCCCTGGTTGTCGAACGGAAGCCCACGCTTCTTCAAGTAAGTGGCCTTGATCGCGATGCGGTCTCCGGGCTCGATCGACTTCAACTGATCCAGGAACAGGTCGCTCTTCGCTCCGCCGTGCTCCCAGGTGCCTTCGCTGATGAACCGGGCGGTCTGGTCTTCCGTCCCTTCGCCGAAGGAGGCGCCGACGAACCAGCATGGCCGGGACTCGGGGACGGGTGGCCGGTCTGGTGGCTGGTCGTCGTCCCTGACTGCCCAGACGACGGATTGCGCTTCGAGCCGGGTGCTCGGCCGCCTCAGGCCATGCTCAGTCGTGCGACGGATCAACTCGTCGAGGAAGCCTAGTGCGTGTTCATACTGAGCCTCTTCGGCCGTCTCCCCCGACGGGACTTCGACGCCCAGGCGCCGGTACGCGGAATCGAACACGGATCGCATGAACGGTGGGTAGGTAGATGGGTCGAGCGCCATCAGCAGAACCGAGATCGTCCTGAGTCGCGTGCCTCTGCCATTGGTGCCGTACTCGGGGTGACGCACTCCCTCCGGCGGTACTTCCCCGCCCTTCGACTCCCAGGGATAGAGAGCAGAGAAGCTGCGGATGCGCTCGCCGGCCGATCGGTCGTCTTCGGTCCAAAGAGCGCGAAGGGCCTTGAACGCGGCGTCGGGCTCGTCGTCGATCCACTGGCGCAGCTTGCTGGCATCGCGCCAGGCCATCGGGTGGTACTTGCCTTGCGTGGCAGCCTTCACGAGGTCCGGCCAATCGCTTCGGTTCGCCAAGGCCGCCTTTCGGGCTTGCTTGAGAGCGTCCCCGATCCTCAGCTTGTACTCGACTTCCTCGCTGTCAAGTTGTCCGCTCTCGACGTAGGGCCGGACCTTCTTGACGTAGGCATTCCACCGACGAGTCGACCATGCCTTGTTCGCCGCCTTCGTTCCGGAGTCCGGATCTTCCGCTCTTCGTGTGTCCCACGCCTTGTCGGCGGGGCTTTGCGGTCCATTCGTATCGTCTCTGCTCGCCATCACCGCTCCTGGCATGCGCCGTCTGTGCTTTTGAAGTCGTCGTGGTTCGCGGTTTCGCCGTTCGGGGCCGCTTCGAGCGAGGCGGGATGCTACTAGCTGGCGAGGCGCGCGGGACTGCGCGGTTTCGGCGGTGCATTCGGGCCAGCGGCCGCCAGATCAGTGCACCCGTGACTCGAGCACGCTTCGCGGATCCAGCGCTTCTCTGGAGAACGGGTCGACGACTCGCAGGCTGCCGAACTGCTGCCCGTTCTGAAGGTCCTCGGTCAGGAGTACGCCGCATCGGCTTGCTTGGGCCGCCGCAACGATCAGAGAGTCCCACCAGGAGAGTGAATAGCGACTCTCCAGGTTCCACGCGCGCTCCAGTACGGCTGGTTCGAGCGACAAGGGCTTCCACGAACCGAGATCCCGGACGATGGAGCGCGCCAGCTCCAGTTCCAGGGGAGGTCGCACCTTGCGGGTCAGCACCGCGTAGAGCTCCTGGAGAACCTGGTGCTCAGCCTGCCGGCACGGCGTCGTATCAGGAAGTCGACCCACGCGTCGGCTCGTTTCCGCTTCGCCGGATCGGAATCGGTGTGCAGGTACACGAGGACGTTCGTGTCAACGAAGACCGGCGCGGTCATGCACTTCCTCTCGGGTCGGTTTGCGACCGTCGACCCAGTCGAAGGTGCGTGGCTGGCGAGCTCGCTCCAGGAACCGCTCCATGGCGACCTCGTACTTGTCTTCCCGGTGCCTCTGGCTTTCGATGATCTGTGCCAGCCACCTAGAGACGCTCAACTCGTTCTTCGCCGCCCGGACGCGAACCCATCGGGCGATGTCCTCCGGCAACGTGATGGTGATGTTCTTCATGACGAGAAAATAGTGAAACACGAGATTCGTGTCAATTCTGCGCCGCCCTCCGGCTGCTCCGGCCGCGTTCGAGTCGGAGTTGAATCGGCTCCGGCCTGAGTCCTCGGGCGAGCCGCTTCGGGGCTGCGGCGGTGGTACTGTCCCCGGCATGAGTTCGGTATCGGCAGAGGCGGCGCGGAACCCTGCCGACCCGCTGCTCGAACTGGTGCCGCGGCGTTGGCGGTCCTTCGCGAATCCGCGCCGCGATCTGCCGAAACTCGCCAGGGATCCGAGCGCCACGGCCCGGATCGAGGCGTTGCTCGGCGAAGTGCCCACGGGCACGAGCTGTTCCTGGGCGACTCCCGCGCCACGCCGCCGCTGGCGCCGGAGTCCATCCACCTCGTGGTCACGTCGCCGCCCTACTGGACTCTGAAGGAGTACCCGGTCGCTGACGGACAGTTGGGCTGGGTCGAGGACTACGAGGACTTCCTGGACCAGCTCGACCTGGTCTGGAAACGCTGCTACGACGCGCTGGCGCCTGGCGGCAGGCTGGTCTGCGTGGTGGGCGATGTCTGCCTCTCGCGGCGGCGCCACGGGCGTCACGCCGTGGTACCGCTGCATGCCTCGATCCAGGAGCGTTGCCGGCGCATCGGCTTCGACAACCTGGCGCCGATCATCTGGCACAAGATCGCCAATGCGGCCTACGACGACATCGAGTTCATCCTCATGCAGCGCAAGCCGGGCGGCTATCGCCGGCCCACACCGGCGGCCAAGGTGCTCAGCTTGATCCCGGCCGACCTCCACCACAAGTGGTTCCGCCAAGTCTGGGAGGGAGTCGGAGGGGCCTCCACACGGCATCATCCAGCCCCTTACCCGCTGGAGATCGCCGAGCGGCTGATCCGCATGTTCAGCTTCGCGGGCGACACGGTCTTCGATCCCTTCATGGGCACGGCCACCACGCAGTCGGCGGCGGCGAAGTGGGGCCGGAACAGCGTCGGCGTCGAGGTCGAGACGGAGTACTTCGAGGCCTGCGTGGCACGAATGTCGCATCAGGCGGCCCACATGTTCAGCCGCGTCGAGGTCGTGCCTCGCCCCGGTACCGGTGGTTCGGTGGACCCCGAGCGACCGGGCCGACCCCTTGACCGTCACGGTTGAAGAGGCGATAGAGCCGGCTTGGGCCACCTGTACGTTCGAGGGATACGTTCTCGCCGAAGTCGACTTCACGGATGGGCCGGCGTTGCGGTCTGATCCGTCGGACTTTGACCAGTTCTTCGACGGTCTTGTGGAGCACTTGAAGTTCCGGAATCCCGAGGCCCTCGGCTAGTCCTGGAGCTGTGCACGGGCGTGTTCGCCCACGACGCCATGGTGCTCCTCACGGGCCCCAGGTTGGTAGAGTCGGACTTGCGGTTCGCTGCAGAGCTTCTCCTCGGCTGGACCGCCCCCTGCCGACGCCCGCGCCCCCGGCACCCCCGATGCCGTGAAACGAGGTAGGCAAGAATGACTGAGCAGACGAACTCGAGCAGTGACAGAACGGCGTCGACCGCCCTCGACCGGATCGAGGCCAACCTGGCACTCGCATCCCGGCTCTCGGCCGGATTTGGCGAGGACATGAAGGAGTTCAGGGAGCGACAGGAGGCCACCGCCCGGCAGATGCAGGAGACCGCCCGGCAGATGCTGGAGACGGACCGGCGCCTCAGGAAGGCGGAGAACCTGTTCACTTCCAGGTGGGGCAGGTTCCTGGAGAGCCTGGTCGAGGGCGATCTCGTACCCCTGCTGAAGGAGCGCGGCATCGCTGTGGAACGGACGCTCCAGAACATGACCGGCCGGTGCAACGGGGAGCACTTCGAGGTCGACATCGTCGCCGCCAATGGTGTCGAGGTCGTGGTGGTGGAGGTCAAAACGACGCTTAGGCAGAAGAGCGTGAAGCGCTTCTTGGCCAAGCTCGGCCAGTTCCGGGAATGGTGCCCGGAGTACCGGCGGCACACGATCTTTGGCGCCGTGGCCTACCTCAAGGCGGACGCCGCCGTGTGCGTCCACGCCGAGCGGCAGGGCCTGTTCGTGATCCGCGCCACCGGCAACAGTGCCACCATCACGAACGAACCCGACTTCAGGCCTCGCGCCTTCTCGTGATGTGGTTCCGGCCTCACGGCCGGAACTGGATCGGCCGCGCCTTCAGCCGCGCCGGCTGCGAAACGACCTTCCACGCCATCTCGAGCCACTCGCAGATCATCTTGCGTGTGTCACGCGGGTCGATCATCTCTTCGATCTGGAAGCGGGACAGGGGGCCGACGGGGCCGCGGGCGCTTTCGATCCTCGCCATCAGCTCCTCTCGGAGGGCTTTCGGGTCTTCGGCTTCGGCCAACTGGCGCTTGTAGGCGGCTTCGATGCCGCCTTCGGGCGGGATGCCGCCGGTGTCGGCGGCGGGCCAGGCGACGCGCATCGACGGCTCGGCTCTGGGCGTGGCGTAGTTGTTGCCGGCGACGCCGAAGCTGCGGCGCATGATGACGGTGAAGATCGGCGTGGTGACCTGGGAGAAGGCGATCATCCACTGGCCGCCCCAGCGGATGGTGCCGGTGATCTCGTGTTCGAGACCGACGGCGAAGCCGGGGTTGTCCACCAGGTTCAGGACCGGCAGGTGGAAGAGGTCGCAGACGTCGAGATGGCGGGTGAGCTTGCGGCAGCCGTCGGCGGTGAGGGCGCCGCCGTTCGCGTGCTGGCTGTCGGAAGCGACGACGCCCATCGGGTGGCCGTTCATGCGCACGAAGCCGGTGACCTGGTCGGTGCCCCAGAGCGGGCCGATCTCGAAGAAGGAGTCCCTGTCCACCATCAGGCGGATTGCCCGGCGTGCGTCGAAAGTCGCGGTGCGCTTGCGGGGAATCAGACCGAGCAGTTCCTCGTCGCGGCGGTCGGCCGGGTCGTTCGGGTCCGGCGTCGAGACCGGCGGCGTCTCGTACACGGAGGCGGGCAGGTAGGACAGGAAGCGCCGGGTGAGGGCCATCGCCTCCTCTTCCGTTTCGGCCAGGTTGTCCACCGAGCCATTGCGGCAATGGATGTGCCAGCCGCCGAGGTCTTCCTTCGTGATGTCGTAGCCCATCGCGGGACGGACGACCGGCGGTCCGGCGACGAACAACTGCGCGATGTCGCGCGCCATGACCGAGAAGTGGCCCAGTACGGCCTTGGCGGCGCCGATGCCGACGACGCTTCCGAGGAGCAGGTTGACGACCGGCACCGTGCTCAGTTGCTCGGTGTACATCGTGCTGCCGAGGTGGCTGGGCAGGAAGGACCCGCCCGCGCCCGCGACCCGGGGGCGGCCGGCCTTGATCGCCCCGTGGCTCTCCTTGGCCTTGCTCTCGCCCTCCTTCTTCTGCTGAGGCACCATCGCCGCGACGCTGCCGCCGCCGGACGAGCCGTCCAGCAGGCGGACCGACGGCACCCGCATCTCCAGAGCCAGCTTGTCGAGATGGCGGCTCTTCTCCCCGATCGCGCCGTCCGCGTGGCCGCCCCGGGAAGTGAAGTCGTCGGCGCAGACGACGGCGGTGCGCCCCTCGATCCTGCCCCAGCCGCCGACGTGGTTGGCGGGCGTGAAGTCGACGATCGCTCCGCTCTCGTCGTACGAGGCAAAACCCGCGATGCTGCCGATCTCGTGGAAGCTGCCGTCGTCGAGCAGAAGGTCGATGCGTTCGCGGCAGGTCAACTTGCCGCAGCTGCGCTGGCGCACGACGCCGCGCTCGTCGGAGCCGGGCGCCAGCCGCAAGCGCCTGCATGGTGCCGACGTCCTCGAGCAGCGGGGTCCAGGTGTCGTCTCGCCGTTCCGGTTGCGTGTCGCCTGTTGCCCCCTTTGCCGGCGCGATGACCGCGACGACCTGGTCCGCCTCCACCGTGTCGCCGGCGGTGAGCGGCTGGAGCGCCGCCACCGTGCCGGAGAGCGGCGCGGCAACCTGGGACTCCATCTTCATCGCGCTGACGACGAGCAGGGCTTCGCCCGCGGCGACGCGGTCGCCTTCGGCGACCCGGACCTCCAGGATGGATCCGGCCATGGGGCAGGCGACGGCGTGCTGGCCGGGCTGAACGGCCAGTTCGGCCGCTGCCGACGTCGCCGCGATCGGGGCGCCGGCGCCGCCCGCCACGGAGACGCCCATCACCGTCGCCTGCCGCCGCAGCAGCGTGAGGGCGCCGTTGCCGCCGGCATCGGCGGCGGGAGAGAGCAGCTTCGGCTGTTCAGCGAGAAGTGTCGTCCGCGCTTCGCCGGCGCGGACGGTGGGGTGGGCCAGGATCGCCTTCAGTTGATCCAGGTTGGTGGCGAGACCGCCGATGTGGAACTCGTCCAGTGCTCTGAGAAGGCGGTCGACCGCGGCGACGTGGGAGGCGTCACCGGAACCGAACGACGAGGAACTCGAAGCCGTGACCTTGGCGAGCAGCGGGTCGAACTGGGGCGGCGGCGCATAGCCGACGTAGCCGCAGCCGTCGACGCGTACGCCGGGGCCGGTGGGCTCCTTGTAGGCGCTCAGCGTTCCGGCGCCGCGCGCGACCACCCGGGCCTGGACGGCGGTGCCGCGCGGTGCACCGATCGCGCCCTGGTCGCCGAGGCCGAGCGAGGCAAGCGTGGCGCCGGCGGCGATCCGGAACTGCGCCTCGACGAGGTCGATGCAGGTGACCTGCTCGGTGACCGTATGTTCGACCTGAATGCGCGCGTTGCACTCGATGAAGAAGTGCTCGCCCGTCTCGGGGACGACAAGGAACTCCACCGTGCCTGCGTTGGCGTAGCCCGCTGCCGCAACCAGCTTGACCGCGTCGGCGAGGATGCGGTCCCGCAGCGTGCCGTCCAGCGCGGGCGCCGGCGCCGTCTCGATGACCTTCTGGTTGCGCAACTGGACGGAGCAGTCCCGCTCGTGCAGGTGGACGACGTTGCCGTCCCCATCGGCGAGCACCTGGACTTCGATGTGGCGCGGCCGTTCGATCAGCTTCTCGACGAACACGGCGCCGCTGCCGAAAGCGGCCTTCGCCTCGCTCCGGCAGCGGGCGAACGCCTCGGCCATCGCGCTGGCGGACGCGACCCTGCGCATGCCGCGACCGCCGCCGCCGGCGGCCGCCTTGAGCATCACGGGATAGCCGAGCAACGCGGCAAGGTCCGCCGCGTCGGAGGCGGACGGAATCGGGTCGTCACTGCCGGGAACCACGGGAATGTCGAAGGAAGCCGCGAGCCGGCGGGAGCGTACCTTGTCGCCGAACAGCGAGAGCGCGGCCGGGGGCGGTCCCACGAAGACGAGACCGGCCTCGGCGCACTGCTGCGCGAACGCGGCGCTTTCCGCCAGGAAGCCGTATCCGGGGTGGACGCAGTCGCAGCCGCTCCCACGCGCCGCCGCCACGAGCGCCTCGGCGTCGAGATAGGCGGCAACGGGATCATCGGCAACGCCGTTTCCGATCTCGACGGCCGATGTCGCGAGGCGGGTGTGAAGCGACAGCGAGTCCGCGGCCGGATAGACGCCCACCGATTCCATGCCGAGCGCCGAGGCGGCCTTGACGATGCGGATGGCGATCTCGCCGCGGTTGCTGATCAGGACCCGTTCGAGTTGCGGCATGGACTGACCCCGTAGGTTGAGGAAGAACGCGAGGATACAGGGGCGGCGCTAAGATTCGCCGCTTCCTGTGGCGGGCTCGTTCGACCGAGCTTGTAACCCTTCTTCATGCCCTTCACCTGCCGCAATGCGACGCCCGACGACGCGGAAGCCCTCGTCGTCCTCGTCAACGACGCTTTTCAGATCGAGGCGGACATGCTCACCGGCGACCGGATCGGGATTCCGGAGGTCAGGAACCGGCTCGAGCGTGGAGCTTTCCTCGTCTGCGATGCGGAGCGAGGCGGTCTGGACGGCTGCGTGTACGTCGAGCGCCGCGGCGAGACCGGCTATCTGGGTCTGGTCTCGGTGGCGACGGCGCGGCAGAGCATCGGGTTGGGCCGCGATCTGATGGCAGCGGCCGAGAGTTGGCTGCGTGAAGCCGGATGCGGCGTCTTCCAGCTCTGGGTGCTCAGCACGCGGCCCGAGCTCTCCGACTGGTACGGACGGATGGGATACCGGCTGGTGCGCACCGAACCGTTCGAAGCGGTGAATCCGCCGCCAACGAGAAGGCCGCTTCGCCCGTGCCACTTTCTGGTGATGGAGCGCGATGCAACCGCTCGCTAGAGGCCGGCTTTCGATAGCTACCGTTCTCTCAGCACGTCGTAGAGATCGAGCAACTGGCGTCTGAGACGACGCTGCTGGATTTGTTCCTCGAGCAGGCGCTCGAAGTCGTCCCGGCGGTCCAGGTAGCGGCCCATCTGGGAGAGCAGGGAGAACTTGTCGTGGTCGTGGAAGCGAGCGTCCAACTCGAGCAGTGCGTCGTAGTAGTCGAATTCGTTCTTGATGTAGTCGCTCTCACCGGCTTCGGCCATGACCAGGGCCACCCGTTCGAAGGGCGCGACGAGAGATCGATGCGAACCGGGCACGGCATGGGCCACGATCTTCACCTCGTCTGCGACGGCAAAGCGGTCGCGCATTTCCGGCGCGGTCATCGGCCGCACCGAGCAGTCCTCCTCGGTGACCTCGACGGTGACCACGTAGCGCGACCGGGGCGTGGGCAGATGGACCGAGCCTTCGACCTGGACCTCGAGTTGGTAGGCGCCGTCGTCTTCCGCCGGCAGAGCGGCCACCTCGGTCACGAAACCGCGCAGCACGTAGATGTCCTGAGGGAACAGGGCGTGGGGCATCGGCCGGGGGCATTGCAGGCCGCCGACGGGTGCCGTGGCCAGGGCCGCGCACAGGATGACGGCGGCGCCGGATGCCGAACGGCTCATGCCGGCTCCGCGGCCTCGGCCGCGGCCTCGACCCGTAGATCGCTGCCGCGGGCCTGGTCGACTGGAAGCGGTGCGCCTTCACCGATGGTGCGGATCGCCGTGCGCAAACCGAGGGTCAGCCACAGGAGTGCAACGGAAGCCGAGATGACGGTGCCCGCCAGCGACGAGTACCAGACCCACTGGACGGGTAGGCGCAGCCAGAAGGTCACCGCCCAGGCAAGCGGCGCGCTGATCAGGATGACCCGCAGCAGGGACAGCCAGAGTTCCGGGGAACCACGGCCCAGGCCCTGCAGCGTGCGTCCGGTCAGGATCGAAACGCCGATGAACGGGTAGGCGAACACGACCACCCGCAGGTAATCGACGCCCAGGCCGCGGATGCCCGGGCTGTCCGTGAAAAAGGCGACGAGCCCGGGAGCCAGCACGTAGAAGGCGGCGGCGATCGCGAGGCTGAGCAGGATCGTCCGCGCCATCGCGTAGCGGACGATTCCGCGCAGCAGGTCGCCCCGCCGGGCGCCGTAGAACATGCCGACCAGGGTGACCAGACCCGAGGCCACGGCGACCTGGGGAAGGATCACGACGTGGTCGAGGCGGCTGCCGATCTGGAGCGCGGCCACGGCGTCGGGCGTGTGCTCGACCAGGATGCGGTTGAGCACGCCGCCGCCCATCGACATGACCAGGAAGGACAGCGACGCCGGCAGGCCGATGACGCAGATGCTGCGGGCGATTGCGGCGTCGTAGCGGAAGTTCCGGAGGTTGAATCGGACGTACGAGAGCTTGGCGATGAACAGGAGGTAGATGAAGGCCAGAGCCGCGATTGCCTGACTGACGATCGTGGCCAGGGCCGCCCCGGCGACGCCCATACCGAAGGTGAAGATGAACAGGGGGTCGAGCGCGATGTTGAGCAGCGTCGCCGCGCCCTGGATCATGACCGGCGTCTTCACGTTGCCCTCGCCGGAGAGAATCGAGCGGAAGAAGACCGCCAGCACCATGAAGGGGTAGCCGCAGGCGAGCACACGGAAGTAGCTCCAGGCCTGGGGCACGAGATCCTCGGGGACACCGAGCGCGTGGAGCAGGGGAACGCCGAATCCGAGCGCGGAACCGGTCGTCAGCGCGGCGACCAAAGCGCCGATCAGCACGGCGTGTTCGGCCGCGCGGTCGGCGCGTACGCGGTCACGCGCGCCGATCGCCTGCGCGATGACCGCGGTGATCCCGGTGCCAAGGCCGAAGGTCACGCCCATCGCCAGGAACACGAGCGGCATGTTGAAGGCGAGGGCCGTCAACGCTTCCGGGCTCACCCGGCCGACGAAGAACATGTCGACGATCATGTAGAGCGTCTGGATGGACATGCCGATCAGGATCGGCATCGCCAGCAGCCAGAGCGCCCGTCGCGGATTCGCGACGAAACGGTCCAGGCGATCGGCCCCGGGTCGCTCCTGCATCGGCGGAGGTTACCGCGTGGGGGCGAGCCGGCGGAGATTGCTGACGGGCTGAAGTGTTGCTGTATAGTCCCAATCCAGATATACCCCAAGATACCCCCTAGCAGGCCCAGGAGATCCCATGTCTCGACCCAGTCCGTCAAAGGCGCTGGTCACGCTCGCCAGCTTCGCAGTCCTCGCGCTCGCCGCTTCGGCGACTGCCGCGGCTGCACCGAACAACGCGCTCGACGCGCCGCTCACCGTCTACACCGGCGCCATCGTCGGCAACGACGGCCAGCCGGTCCGCGGCGCCACCGTGTCGCTGTTCTCGACCGACGAACAGCGGAGCATCTCGGTCTACAGCCAGCCGGACGGCGCTTACAAGCTACCGGCCGTTCCCGCCGGCAAGTACAAGCTCCGTGTCCGCCTGATGGGTTGGCTCGACGAGTGGAAGGATCTCAAGGAGACCACCGAGCCGACTCCTATCCAGGTTCGCCTGCGCAAGGCCGAAGGTTGGGCCCTGCAGTCGCAGCGCCCCGGCCACGACCTGATGAACATGCTGGAGTGGGAAGACGACAAGGACGCTCTGAATTTCAGGATGATGTGCGCCTACTGCCACCAGGTCGGGACCGTCGGTTTCCGTTCGCCCGAGGAGCCGGTGGACTGGGAGGTCATGCTCACCCGGATGGACGGCTTCCAGGGCCTGTACAAGCACACCCAGGACGGCCTGGTCGACAAGATCGTCAGCGTCTACGGCCGTGAGGCCGAGGAAGACTGGCCGGACTTCGTGCCGCCGGAAGCGCCCAAGGGCGAGGCCCTCAAGGGCGAAGTTCGCGAGTGGCTGATGGGCGACCAGTCCGGCGCCGTGATCCACGACCTCGAACTGGGCGACGACGGCCTCGTCTACACGGTCGACATGGCCCAGGACGTGATCGAGACCCTCGATCCGGCAACCGGGGAGCGCGCCTTCTACACGGTGCCCGGCGGCAAGGACTACCTGTCGCCGTCCAGCATCACGACCGGCATCCACTCGATCGAGAAGGCCGAGGACGGCAACATGTGGGCCACCCTGGCCTACTCGGGCCGGATGGCCGAGTTCGATGTCGAGACGAAGGAATGGCGGGTCGGCCCCGGCCGCGCCGCACCGCGCCCGCGCGGCGGCTATCCGCACACCCTCCGTTTCGCGCCCAACGGCATTCTCTGGTGGACCGACGCCGGCAGCCCGAGCGGCGTCGGTGTTCTCTCGCTCGATCCCGAGACCTGGGACGGCAAGCGCTGGGAAGTCACCGAGTACAAGCTGCCGTCGGCCGACCAGGTCCGCGGCGGCGGCGCCCGCGGCGAGTCGCGCGGCGTGACCCCGTACGGCATCGACGTGGCGCCGAACGGCCACGTCTTCTACACCAAGTTGAATGGCCAGCGGGTCGGTCGCATCCGTCCGGAACTTGATGCCGGCGATCCCGAGCAGATCGTCGAGTGGAAGCCGCCGGTGCACGGTCCACGCCGCCTGCACGTGGCCCCCGACGGCATCGTCTGGGTGCCGGGCTGGGCTTCCGGCGACATCGCGTCGTTCAACGAGGAAACGGAAGAGTGGAAGGTCTACGACCTGCCGCACGGCCCGAACTCGTTGCCGTACGCGCTGAACATCAACCCGACCAACGGCGAGATCTGGATCACCGGCACCGGCTCCGACTCGATGCTCCGCTTCGACCCGAAGACGGAGAAGTTCGTCGAGTACCGGATGCCGATGCAGGTCACCTACACCCGCGAGATCGAGTTCGACGAGGCGGGCAACGCCTGGACCACGAACTCCAACGCTCCCTCGCGTCACGCCGAGCACCGTCAGGGCTCGGTGCTGATGATCTCGGCGGGCGGCGGCGAGTAGGCGCCTACGTCAGATCGGTCCGCCGCAGACGTTCGGCGGACCTTGCAGTTTGGCGGCCGGTCCCTTCGGGGGCCGGCCGTTTTCGTCTAGGCGGGTGTGGGGCCGACCGGGAAACGCGGATGGCGCGATTCGGGTCACCCAGTCGTCGGGTTCGATCCCGAACTCGTCCTGGACCAGGGCGACGGCGCGGACCATCGTCAGCTCGGTCCGCGCCTGGTCGATGTAGGGGATGAAGCGCTGGTAGAGCGCCTCGATCTCGGCCCGCTCTGTGGTCGTCGCGGTTTCGCCCAGGTTGCTGCGGCTGCCGTAGTCCTGGGCCCTTGCGGCGGATCCGGCCGTGAAAAGGAACAGAAGCGAGAGCAGTGAGGTGATGGCCAACATGGAGGGGCAGCCTATCGGGCGGCGGTGGGCGTGCTGTTCGCATGTGCCGCGATCCTGGCTCGACGGAATCCGCACGTCAGACCGCATGGCGGCGAGCCGTGGGACGCGCGGACAGGGTTCTGTGTAAACTAGTTGAATGAACTGGTTGGATGAGTCCCGAGAGACTACTCTGAGTGTTGGCGCGTTTGCTGCGAAGACCCACCTTTCGGCGTTGCTGGACAAGGTCTCACAAGGTCGTGAAGTGGTCATCACCCGAAGGGGCAAGCCTGTCGCGCGGCTTGTTCCCGCCGGACAGATGGAGAGGAGCGAAACGGAGAGTGTCATCGCTGAACTCAGGAGGCGCCGCGCGGGCCTGAGGTTGGGCGGTCTGCGGTGGAAGGACCTTCGCGACGAAGGTCGCCGATGACCTTCGTGCTCGACTGCTCGGTGACGGTTGCCTGGCTGTTCGAGGACGAGGCTACACCGGCTGTGGATGCGCTCCAGGACCGGCTGAAGGATGGCGATGCGCTGGTTCCGGGGCTCTGGCGACTGGAGGTTGGCAACGTGCTGGCGCGGGCGGAGCGGCGGAAGCGCATCGCGCTTGCCCAGACGTCGGCGCACCTCGAGCTTCTCGATCGCCTCCCGGTGGCGACCGACACCGAGACGGACAGCCGTGCGTTCCGCGAGATCCTGTCGCTAGCTCGAACGGAGGATCTGACGACTTACGACGCGGCGTACCTGGAACTGGCAGCTCGGCGGGGAGTCGCCCTGGCGACGCTGGACCGACGTTTGGCCCGGGCGGCCCGGCGACTGGGCGTGGAGACGCTGCCGTCGTAGGCTGAGCGGCCCGAAACGGCGATTGATCGACATCTGCAGGAGGTCGCGAGAGATGCAGGAGGTCAGATGACCGATGCTCGCTTGAGATCGTCGTGCTCGAAGGCGCTCGCCATTCGCTCGATCTCGGCGGGCGGGGCGCCGACCGAGCGCGCCACGCCACGCCAGGCCTCAACGGCGTTTGCCGCCTCTCGCACGATGTCATGGGCGGCGCGCAGGGGAAGTCCGAAGTAGGAGGCGGCACTGAGGACGAGCTCCAGCGAGCAGGTCCCGTCGTCGAGGTCGATCCGCGTGGTCAACACACGCGCCTTGATATCGGCTGGCGTCGGGTTCAGGTCGTATACGGGCGAAAGCGACCAGCCACTGCGTTCCAGGCGCAGGAAGCCGTGGTTGCGAAGATGGTCGTCGACGTTCGAGATCAGTACGTTGAAGGCCATTCGCCGGTACAGAGCGGCGGCATCGGACTTGGCGTGAGCGCCGTGGCGGGCGATCTCGTCGACGATCTCGGGGTAGCTTCCGGGTTCGCCGTCGAACGAGTCCGTGAGAGACATGGCCGAGAGGAAGGGGATTCGGACGGCACCGATTCGGTCGAAACGGCGTGAAAGGAGGATTGCCCGATTCCCGAACCTGACGAGTTCGTGGCGCGGCGTAGCGATGCCGGCCCGCTCCGCGAGTTGGAGCGCCACTTCTTCCCAAGTCTCGATGCTGTACTCGTCGGTCTCCCGGGGGAACTTGGCGATGGCGAGTCGGCCGCGCTGGTCGAGCACCGCGGCCTTGGGTCGCGCGCCTCCAAGTGAGGAGGCGGGCGCCAGCAGTTGCCTGAGGTCCTCGTCGGACTCTTCGTCGCGCAGGACGCGGTCGACGATGCTCGACAGTCGGCGGAGGGCGACGAGCGGCGGCACTCCAGCGCCTGACCGGGCCTCGAACCGGGCTCGGCCGCTGACTCGAAACCGTAGGGCGCCCATCCTCACCTCATCCATGACGCCGAGCAGACAGTCCAGCTCCTGCGGGCTGCGTACGTGTTCGCCTTCCAGGTCAGCTCGGCGCCGGACAGCTCGTTGCATCAACTGGCGTCCCCAGGTGTCGGGAGCGGCGTCGCCGATCGCTCCGGCGAGGCGCCCTGTTCGGTTCGCTTCAAAGAGGCCAGGTGTCAAGGGCAGAGCGGGGTCGAGCGGGAAGCGCCGCTCGTCGTCGAGCCAGGCCCTGTCGTACTCGAAGGTCAGGGTGTCTACGCGCCGCCTGGTGGCATGGCGGCGCAGGAGTCCTGCACGATGCGGGCGACCTTCGAGGTCTACGTGAACTTCGACCTCTCGTTCAGCGGAAGAGTCGGTCATGGTCCCGGTCCCTGACAGCTACCGCCTGGAGCGCACTCGCTTGGGCAGTTCAGCGGTAGCCAGGGCCTGACCGAAGGCGTCGCGGCGCCAATCCGCCACCTCGCCCAACCCTTCCAGCAGGCCGAGTGCATGCATCACTGCAGCGTAGATGCCCATCCCCACCCGGTGGTCGCCGGCTTCGATGCGCTGGAGCGTGGAGCGCGAAGTGAAGGCCCGATCGGCTACCACCTGCATGGGCAGCCGTCTTCGCCGTCGCGCGTCGCGCAGGTCGGCGCCGAGCTTGCGGAGGGTTCGCCTGACGGCGGCCGGCGGGTGGTGTGGTGTTGGCATGGTTGTACTCTTCGTAAGACGAAAACAGACTATATGGTATCAGGAAAAAGGTAGTATTGGTCCTGCCGTGTCGCGTGGTTCATTTGCATTCTTCCGTAGTGCGGCAGTTGCCATCCATCTTGAGTCGATTCCGCGGCACCGGAGGCCCGCAGGTCCTTCTCACGACTTCATTCAGAGGAGATCATGAAGGACAGGGCCTGGGGTTGGACGAAGTCGTCGTCCTGGAACCCGGAACCGAGGGAACCGAGGCAGTGCCGGGAACTTCGGTCGACGGTGCTGCCCGGCTGCTTGAGAGCGGCCTGAGTTTGGCCGAGATACTGGGGCCACGCACGAGGCCTCAGCACGTCGACGATCTCTCAGGCCAACTGCCTTGACCACGACGCTCCTTGTCCTGCCGAACTGGTTCCGAACCTCCTTGGCCGGCAACCGATGGCTCGGCGTGTTGCCCTTCGAGTTCCGGTCCGCGCGGTCGAGAGTTGGCTCCTGGCTGACCGGGAGTGGTTCGCGCGAGAGTTCAGCGTAGCGCTGAGGCAGTTGCCCAGGGATCCTGACTCGCTGGAGGACCCGAAGCGGCGGTTGATCGACATCTGCAGGAGGTCGCGACGCGCTGATGTCCGTGGGGGGATGACCCCGAGAGAGGGTGGCGGCAGGCTGGTCGGGCCCGAGTACGTGACTCGCATCGTGGCGTTCGCACGCTTCACCTGGGACCCTGAACGAGCCGTGGGGGCGTCGGAGAGTCTTCGGAGATCCATGGCCGCCCTGCGGCGGCGTGTGGACGACGGCTCTTGGCATTGAGGATGTCAGGTTCGGAATCGGCGGCCGTTCCTTGGCTAGACTCGGTCGGTGGCCGCCAGCGATCCGGAACCGACTTCGAAGTGGACCCGTCGGCTGCACACCAGGGAGGACCACTGGTACAAGTGGTGGAGCTTCGCGCTCTTCGTTTTCGTTGTTCCCGCGGAGCTGCTGTTCTTCGACGGCTTCCCGGAAGGTCCCGACGCTGGCCCTTGGGGAGAGGCGAGACGCCCGCTGTTGATCATTGGGGGCTGCGTCGTGGCGCTGGTCGTCGCCGGCGCCGTCCAGGCCAAGTGGGGTAAGCGCGAAAGCTGGAAGACCTCAAGCGTCAATTCGCGGAGGCTTGGCCTGTATCCCGCGTGGTTTCGTCCAGTGGCCTTTGGCTTGGGAACCGTTGGAGCGGCACTGTACCTCTACGCCGCCTTCTGGTCTCTGCGCGAAGGCGGCTCGCTTCATGTTCTTGAGCGGCGGGTAGGCATGATGCTGCTGTCTGGATGTGTCTTTCTCTACCAGATGATGTCGTGGCTGTCGGTCCGTGGGGGGGATGGTCAGTGAGTCTTGGGTTGCTCGCGGTGGGTTTGCTGCCTGTTCCCGCGGGACAGGTGGAGCGGAGCGAAACGGAAAGCGCCATCGCTGAACTCCGCAGACGGAGAGCGCGCCTGACGTTGGGTGGTCTGCACTGGAAGGACCTTCGCGACGAAGGTCGCCGATGCCCTTCGTGCTCGACTACTCGGTCACGATTGTCTGGCCTTTGTCGCCGAGACGCTCGGCCGGGCAGGGCGACTCCTAGAACGAGTACCTGAGCGAGTTCGACAGCACGACATCCGTCTCCTTCACCCCGGTGGGCGGCTCGCTGTCGTGGGCGACGTTGAGGCTGACCGCGAGAGCCAGTTGACGGAAGAGCTGGATCTCGAAGGACGTCTCGGAGAGAAGCCGGAAGTCCTCAGGATCGTCGAGGCGGGGCTGGGCGTAGAGTGTCTGGATCAGGCGCAGGCGTTCGTCCTTGCTGTTGTAGCGGACCGTCAGGTAGTTGGTCGACCGGTGGTGCTCGCTGCTCGTCCCATCGGGCAGGGCGGCCGGCAGGTCGAGGGTTTCCTGCTCGAGCATGTAGCCGACACCTGCGAAGACCTCGGTCCGTTCGGCCTGGATCAGGGCGAATCGGCCGCCGCCGCCGGCGAGAAAGCGGTCTTCGAGACGGATGAACTCGTTGAACTGGTACTGGCCGAAGACCTCGAAGGAGATCCTCGGGCTGTGCTGCCGGATGAACCGCAGATGCCCCTGGGCGTTGTTGACGTAGCGGTTGTCGTTCAGGCGGGTGAAGGAGTAGTTCGAGACCAGGAAGACGACGTTGGCCGGGCCGGTCGTTTCGTCGTCCGACTCAGTTTCACCGGCGCCGTCGGCTTCGACCTGAGGCCAGGCGTACTGGAGGCGGGCACCGGCGCCGAGGATCTCGCGCTCGGTGTTGCCTCGCTGCAGCGAGGCGTTGACATCGAACGTGCCGCCCCATCCGGGTTCGTTGGCGCCGACCCGCATCTTCTCGGTGTTGACCTGGGCGGCCGCGGGAGCCGCGAGCGCCGCCACCAGGGCCAACGCCGCCAGAGCGCGCACGGCTGCGCCGTGACCTCGGAACCCTTCCATCCGCGCGAAACTACTGCGGAAACGCCGAGGTGTCGCCCAGGCCGCAGAACGGGCGGCTCGGGTTGGAGTACGTCTTCGATACGCCGGCCACCGTGTCGGTGACGGTCAACTGGTAGTCGACGTCGGTGAGGCCGGCGGCGAAGACCCAGAATGCGTTGTTGTTCGCCCTGCCGTCAAGGGCTTTGACCGCGAGCTCGATGTTCCCGGGCGAGAAGAACCACATGGTTCCGGTGGCGCCTGCGCCCGGCAACGGGGTGGCGACGCCGCTCTCGCCGTCGGCCTTGGTCCATTCCGCCGTCACTTCGAAGCGGCCGTCGAGCAGGCAGAGCGCCCCCTCGCGGCAATCGCCTTCCGTCTCGACGACGGGAGCGGGCGAGATGTCCGGAGGGCCGGGTGCCGTCAATACCGCCGCTACGGCCGCAAGCTCGGCGAACGCCTTGGAGTCGCCGCGGCCGCAGATCTCGCCCGGGGGATTGCGGTAGACGACCACGCGGTCGTGCAGCGTGTCGGTGACCGTGAGCCAGTACTCGACGTCGGAGAGGGCCCCGTAGTAGACCCAGTGGTGGTCGTTGATGCCCCGGCCGTCGAGGAGCTTGAACACGAGCTCCACGTTCTCGGGCGAGAAGAACGTGGCGATACCGGTTTCGTCGCTCAGGCGTTCCAGGGCGCCGATGCCGCGTTCGCCGTTGTGCGACTGCCACTCGACTTCGACCCGGAAGCGGCCGCCGGACAGGCAGAGCGCGCCGTCGCTGTCCGTGCAGCCCGGGCCGGCAGTCATGTCCTGGATCACGCCCACGGCGCGAGGTTCCGGAAGTTCGGCGCCGCCGGAGACGTCGCTCAGGACGAGGTCGAACAGTTCGCTGCGTTCGATCTCGTCGTCCGCCATTAGCGGGACGTGGACCAGACGGCGGAACTCCCGGCCGGCGCGGGCGCTGCCGTTTCGCGTTCCGTAGGCCAGGGTCACCGCGCCGTCGCTGCCGTTCACGCGCCTCACCTCGATCGTGATTTCACCTGGATCGGAGCCGGCCTCCGGCGCCACCGCCGTGGCCAACAGCCGCCCCCGCCGCTCCGGCCTCATCGCTTCGCGGGCGAGATTCTGGAGCTGCTCGAAGTAGTAGCGGTACGTCTCCTGCGGGCGCGGCGACTGCTCTGAGAGGGTGATCATCGTCATCACGATGTCGGCCTCCGGATCGACACCGATGTACTGCCCGTTGTAGCCATGGGCTAGGTAGCGCCCCCTGGGCCGGATCCACCACTGGTAGCCGTAGTTCGGGGCGTCGGCGATGCCGCCGGTCTGACCGCGGGTGGACTCGGCGATCCAATCCCGCGACACGAGACGGCGACCTTCCCCCGTACCGTCCGATAGTCGGACTGTGAGCGCACCCGGTCGAAGATCTGCAGGATTGCCTGGTTGTCCAGGCCCTGGTCCGCCGGCGCGGAGCGGAACCAGCCGTCGCCGACGTCCGGAGGGGGCTGCGCCGGGCCCGGTGCGGGGCCGACCCCGAGGAGCGTCGAGATCGCCGCTGCGAGGATGAGGTGCTTCATCGTCGAGTTCGAGCAGGACGGTTGGCGAGTTCAGGGTGTCGGGTGGCGGGCCCTCCACTCTGACACAGACTGCCTGCCGAGAGGCAGGGCGGCTCGCTGGTCGCTATCCTTGTTCGACACGAAGCGTCGTCTCACTAGCAGCCCCATGGCCGGCGCGGCTTGCCGCGGCAGGAGGGAGTACAAGATGTCTCGTCCACCGTTCAACTTCAGCCGTACCGGTTTCTCCGGCGGGACGTCCGGTTCGCCGCGCTCGGCGAGCAGCGTCGCCCTGTTGCTCGCGGCCACGATTCTCTGCCTGGCTTCGGCCGGGTGCGTCGTCTCCGGGGATTCGGAGGCGGCCGCCGAACCTGCGGCGGGTTCCGACTTCCAGGCCTCGGTCGACGTCGGCTCGATCGACTTTCCGACTTCGGCCGGAAGCGAAGCGCAGAAGCACTTCATCCGCGGCGTCGCGATCCTCCACAGCTTCGGCTACGAGCAGGCGCGCGAGCAGTTTCACGCCGCCCAGGAGCTGGAGCCGGACTTCGCGCTCGCTTACTGGGGCGAGACGCTGACCTACAACCACCCGCTGCTGCCGGAACGGGACCTGGAATCGCCGCGCGCGGCGCTGGCTCGGCTGGGTGAGACCCGGGAGGGTCGGGCGGCCAAGGCCGCGACCGAACGCGAACGCGGCTTCCTCTCCGCGGTCGAGGAACTGTTCGGAGAGGGCAAACTCGCGGAGCGGCGCATCGCCTACATGGAGGCGATGCGAAGCCTCTATGAGAGCCACCCCGAGGATGACGAGGTGGCGGCCTTCTACGCCCTGTCGCTGCTACAGGCGGTCGGGCCCCTGGCCGACGACACGTTCCGGCTGAACGTGCTCGCCGGGTCGATCGCCCTCGGCGTGTTCGAGCGCAACCCGAATCACCCGGGCGCCGCCCACTACATCATCCATTCCTTCGACGATCCGGTTCACGCGCCGCTTGCTTTGCCGGCGGCGCGTCGGTTCGCCGAGATCGCGGCAGCCGTCTCCCACGCGCGGCACATGCCGTCCCACATCTTCATTCAGCGCGGCATGTGGGACCGGGTGTCGAAGTCGAACAACTCGGCGTACGAGGCGGCGGTGGCGTTGTGGGATCCCGGCGAGAGGGTGGGCGACATGGTCCACGCGCTCGACTGGGGGCAGTACGGCGACCTGCAGCGCGGCGACTACGCGAAGGCGCGTGCGTGGATCGATGAACTCGACGACCTGGTCGAACGCACCGGCGACACCGGCCGCGGGAAGAGCACGGTGCCCCTGGTGCGCGCCCGGTACATCGTCGAGACGGAGCAGTGGGAGACGCGCGAGGTCACCGATGACACGGGGACCGCGGAATTGCTCGCGACCGGGATCTCCGCCGTCCACGGTGGCGATCTCGACCTGGCCCGGAAGGCCGCCGCGGGGCTCAGGAAGGCGGGCGAGCGCCAGACAGGCGACAGCTCGACTCTCCAGCGGGGGACCAAGCCCGCCCAGCTCATGCACCACGAGGTCGCCGGCCTTGTCCGGCTCGCCGAGGGCGACGCCGACGGCGCGGTCAAGATGTTCGGCGACGGCCTTGCCATCGCGTCGACGATGGGTCCGCCGCGTGGCGCGGCCTCGCCGATCAAGCCGATTCGGGAGTTGTACGGAGAGGTGCTGTTGAAGTTGGAGCGTCCCGCGGACGCCATCGCGCAGTTCGAGGACCAGTTGCTCTACACCCCGAACCGTCCCCGTACCCTGCTGGGGCTGGCTCGCGCCCAGGCCGCCGCCGGCGACGCGGCGGCTGCCGCGGATGCCTACGGCAAGCTGCTCGAGGCGTGGGATGGCGCCGATGAGCCCGCGGAGCTTGCGGAGGCCCGGGAGTACCTGGCAGCGTCGGCCTGAGGCCGCTCGCGTGACGTTCGAGACCGAGTTCGAGACACGACACTCGGACTGCTTCGCGGCGACCGGCTACGTCCACGCCGGTGTGTTGCTGGCGCTGACCGAAATGGCGTACGCGCGGTTCGAGTCGCACTGCGGCATCGACGCGGGGCACAAGCCGGAACACGTCTATGCCGTGCAGCGTTCGACCGCGGCGACCTACTTCTCGCCGCTGCGGTGGCAGGAGGGGGCGCGGATCCGGGTGCGCACGACGGAGGCGAACGATCACGGCTTCGACCAGGACTTCGAGGTCCTCTCCGCGGCGGACGGCCGCGAGATCGCCCGCTTCACGCATCGTTGGGTGTTGCTGGACACCAGGGCCGGACGGCCCGTGCCGCTTTCCGAGCAGGTGCAGCGGCTACTGTTGCAGGACTGATTCCGTGAACGGAGGGGAGTTCCCATGCAACGCAGGCCGCCGTATCTACTTGTCTTCGTGATCGCCGTCGCTGCTGCCGCCTGTGGCGGGTCGGGAGAGCCCGGCGCCGACGGCCCGGGCCTCGTCGTCGAGACGGCGTCCGGCCGCGTCCAGGGCGCCGCGGTCGATGACGGGCGCGGTCCCGCGGGCGACGTGCTCGTGTTCCGCGGCATCCCGTACGCGGCACCGCCGGTGGGCGACCTGCGCTGGCGTCCGCCGCGGCCCCCCGCGTCGTGGGAGGGGGTTCGCGGCGCACTCGAATCGGGCGCCCCCTGCTGGCAGGGAATCACGCCCGACACGTCGATCTACAGCCGCGGCGAGATCGAGCGCAGCGAAGACTGCCTGTACCTCGACCTCTGGACGGCCGCGGATGCCGCTACCGAGGGCCCGCGCCCGGTCATGGTCTGGTTCCACGGCGGCAGCCACGAGGTGGGCCACGGTTCGTCGCTCATGTTCGACGGCGCGGCGCTGGCGCGCAAGGGCGTCGTTCTGGTCTCGATCAACTATCGGCTCGGGTCCTTCGGCTTCCTGGCGCATGCTGGTCTGAGCGCCGAGTCGGAGCACGGCTCTTCGGGAAACTACGGCCTGCTGGACAAGATCGCGGCGCTCGAATGGGTGCGGGCGAACGCCGAAGCCTTCGGCGGCGATCCGGAGCGGGTCCTGATCTTCGGCCAGTCGGCCGGTTCGATGAGCGTCTGCAGTCTGGTTGCCTCGCCGCTTGCGGCCGGTCTGTTTCACCGAGCGGTCGGTCAGTCAGCGGGTTGCTTCACGCCGCTCGAGACCCTGGAGCAGGCGGAAACGCGGGGCGAGCTGCTGGCCGGCGAACTGGGCGTTGGGAAAGATCCCGGGAAGGACGCGGTCGCGGAGCTCCGTGCCGCTTCCGCCGAGGACGTGCTGGCGGCCGCCGGCAGTTCCGGTTGGTCCCCCGGCTCGAAGACGATCGTCGACGGTTGGTACCTGCCCGACCAGCCGGCGGCGATATACGCCCGCGGCGAGCACAATCGCGTACCGATGATGGTCGGCTTCATGGGCGACGAGTCGAGCGCCCTGTTCGCGCCCGGACCGCCGCTCGAACGGGCGGAACTCGAACAGCAGTTGGAGGAGAACTACGGCGATGCGGCAGAAGGGCTGCTCGCGGCCTATGCCGCCGAGGCGGAGCAGGCGCCCGGGGCCGTGCCGACCCTGATCACGTCCGACACGATCTTCGGCTGGGGGAGTCGTACGTGGGTCCGCCACGCGTCGGCCTCCGGCGGTGACGCGTATCTCTACTTCATCAGTCACGCGCCGCCGGTGTTTCGGCTTTACCTTCCGGATCGACCGGACCTGGGTGGAGAGGGCGGTCCCCGCCGGTTCGGCGCTTACCACTCCGGCGATCTCGCCTACGTGTTCGGCAACACCGACCTGGTCGGGATCAACTGGGAGGACTGGGACCACGAGGTCGCCGACCTGTTGTCGAGCTACTGGACGAACTTCGCCAAGACCGGGGATCCGAACGGCGAGGGCTTGCCGGTGTGGCCGAGGTACGAGGCGGACAGCGCCCTGGCGCTCGTCGTCGGCGACGAGGTTGGTGTCCAGGCAGGCCTGTGGAAGGAGAAGCTGGACGCCTTGGACCAAGCGCTTCACAGGAGATAAGCTCCATTCGCCGAATGAGTGTCTCAGCCTCGCTGATGCACTCTGCGTCACGAGCGGGCACGCCAATGCAACGAAGGGAGGCAATAGTAGCGATGGAGAAGCAAGCAGAAAGAAGGGGTGTACTTGTGCTGGTGGCCATAGCCGCGCTGGCGACGGGCTGTGGCAACGACTCGAGCCCCTGCTCGGCGTCGAATGTTCAACCCTCTGAGTGTGGTCCGAAGAACGCGGACGGGCGACGCTGGGGGGCTTGAGCTCGCGACTACGACAATGACGGCATTGTTGACAGAGTCAACGCGTGGAACGATTGTGGCGGCGGAGGTACGTCGCCTGGGCATCCTGGCAGTATCGATTGTCCTCCCGGGACCACCAGCGGCACCTCGAATCAGCACGGGATCATTTGTCAAACGCCTGGCGGGCAGGTACCGATCAGTTGCGACCCTGACTGATCGGCAAAGAGATCGGGCGAGGCTATCCTGAAAGGTACCGTCGGGTTGCCCCAACACGGCACAGGTCTCCGTTGTGTTGCCGCGCTTGCGTTCTTGGCTTGCCCGGCGGTTGGGCAGACGACAGCGCACGTGGAGAGGCCCGAGATCCCTGACAGGACGTTGGCTCCAGTCCTGGTTGGGGGGCGTGTGGAGTTTGAGGGGCGTGCGGACGCCGAGGCTGTTGTCGCGGTGTGGCCGGCGCCTGACTTCTCGTGGGTGGAGGACGTCGCTGATGGGCACGAGCGCGCGGTCTCGCCTCTGGCTGTGGCCCCGGTCGAGAGAAGTGGTCGTTTTGCCGTCGAGGTCGCTCCCGGGCGCTACCGGCTGGTGGTTTCGGCGCCAACCGCCGTGGCCCAGGAGGTCCTCGTCATGGCTCGGGGCGGGCGTGTCGAGGCGCCGCCGGTGCGTCTTCAGGCTGGTCGGACCTGCCGGGTGAGCTTGGTGGATGCGGCCGAACCGAGCCCCGCGTTGCTTTGGCCAGTCGAGGAGTTCACTGGCGGTCCGGGATGGCGGCCGGCGATGCTGGCGACGACGTTGGGCTCCGGGACCGGGACCGTGGACCTTGTGACGGTCTCGGGCTCGCTGAGGCCAGCTGTGGCGAGTCGCAATCGCCCGGAGGTGGATGGGCCGCTTCTTCACGCGGGTTGCGACGTTCGCTTCGAGTCCATGGAGCGTCTCCGCTCGTCGCTCAATCTGGCTCCCGGGGGCGACTTGGGCACGCAAGGAAGCGGTAGCGCCGCAGGGACTGACCCTGTCGCGAGTCGCAGCGCGGAAAGTGACACGCAAGTCGCCGAGGCGCAGGGCCCGGGTGAGTTCAAGTCCGGCGGAGGCGGCGCGACCGCTCGAGGTTTCAATGTGCGCGGTAGCGTACGGTCACCTGTTGAATCAAGCGGCGAAGGTGCTCTCGTTTGGGTCGAACAGAGGCTGGATCCTGCCTTTGACTGGGGAAGGTCCTCGGCGTTGGGGCCATTGAGGTGGGCTCGGCGTTCTCCCCTGTCGCCTCTCGCGCCGGAAGTGAGTCCCACGAACGAACGAGGCCATTTTGCTCACAGGGTTCCGCATGGGCAGGTCGCTTCGAGAGATGCGTGGGTGCTGGCGGCGTGGGCTCCCGGGCGTCTTCCCGCGCGTCGCCCGCTGGGCGGGAGAGCAGGTATCGATCTGGCACTGCCGCTTGCAGGGACTATCGAAGGAAGGGTGACCGATGAGCTGGGTCTTCCCCTGGTCGGAGCTACGGTGCGGGTGGTTGACCCGCCTCCCTATCGGGTCGCCGGGGCCCTCGTGACCGCCGCGACGACGACCGACCAAGAAGGCCAGTACCGTCTGGTCGATCTCCCCACGCACGAGGATTTGCGTGTCGAAGCGCATAAGGAGGGGTTCGGCCCGGTTTCGGTTGGAGTGCTCTTGCCGCCGACGGTGGCTGCCGAACGAGCGGATTTCGTCCTCGTGCCCGAACTCTGGTTGGCTGGGCGACTCTGCGGGCCGGATGGTGAGCCCATAGCGGGCGCGGAAGTGACGACAGTGAACCGCGACTTGGCGTACTTGGTCCACGGGCCGCCGAGCCGCTGGAGGATCGTGGAAGGGATAACCTGGGCGGTCTCCGATGCCGGCGGCCGGTTTCGGCTGAAGTTGCCTCGGGGCCGATCCGAGGGTCGTGCGCTGGTCGCGGCGGCGTCTGGTTGGGTTACGGAGACCCGGATGCTCCCAGGGCGGGCGACAGGTCAAACGGTGATCGATCTTGGCGCCGTTGTTCTCCGGCCCGGTGAGAAGCTGGTTGGCAGAGTCCTTGGTGCCGATGGCCGTCTGGTGGTGGATGTTCAGGTGTTGTACTCCAGGGCGGGTGCGGAAGCTCCTCCCTCCCTACCTGTCGGAAGTCCCGCCCTTCTCCTGAATCCCGCCGAGGCCGAGATGGCGGGCGGAGATTTCTCCATCGGAGGCCTGCTGCCCGGCGACATGCTCAACCTTCAGGTCACGGCTGACGGTTATCTCCCGGAACGTGTCGTCGGTCTTGCTCTCAGGGACCAGCCAGTGGAGATAGTGCGTGAACCAGGGGTTGCCGTGTCGGTTCGGGTCGAGGACGAAGCGGGGGCGCCAACAGACTGTTCCGCTCTGCTGATGGTGCGGCTGGGTACCTCGTCGACCGGATCTTCCGGGAGGCGCGAGGCGTGCCAACCGGGGCCAGAACAACGGATCGTCGGTCTTGCGCCAGGCGACTACGACCTGCGAGTCTCCTCGCCCGAGACGGAACTTTGGCAACGGTCCGTTCATGTGTCGGAGTTCGAAGGGGAGAACGCCTTCGTTGCGCGTCTGGCACCGCTGGGCGCCATGGTCCATGGCGAGGTGTGGTCGGAATCGGGCCCCTTGAGGGCGGTGCGGGTCTGGATCGGCAGGAAGGCCACCGAGTCTTCGGATGATGGGCGCTTCCTGCTTCGTGCTCGTACCGGACTACAGACCATTTTCGCGGAGCATCCTGCAACCGGTCGCATCGTCAGTCGCATCGTCAAGTTGGTCGCGGGCGAGAACGAGGTCGGGCTGGATCTCAGCGATCGAGTCTTCTCGGGGAGAGTGCTCGATGCTGCGGGCGCTGCAGTCGTCGGAGCGTCGGTCGCGCTTCGTTCCCCCGAATCTGTCGACATATATCGAACCCTGTCGACTGCGGACGGTGGCTTCACGTTGTCGGCCGTTCCCGGCGCCTACGAAGTTGCGGTGCGATCGACGAGCGGCGACTTGGAGGAAGCGGTCGATCTGCGACCGAATTCGGTCAACGGAGCGTTGCTTCGGCTGGAGGCTCTTGGGCGGCTGCGAGTTCGAGTCGCTGGCCTGGCGCCCGATGAAGAGGCACAAGTGGTCTGGTCGCGGACACCACTCGATCCCGAGGGGGCAATCCGCTACAAGTCGGGTGGAGAAGAGCCAGTGGTGAGTCTGGCGCCTGGACGTTGGTTCTTCGCCGCTACCGGCGAGGTGACGCGACGGCGCGGATTCGACGTGGTGGACGTGAAGGTTGGCCGGGGCACGAACGTGGCCGACGGTTCGAACGAGATCATGAACCGGATGATCGCTCGCCAGCTTCTCCGGGGCGACACCGATCTCTGAACACCGCCGGTGCGGTCGCAAATCGATGCGACGTAGACTGCTCCTGCTTTGACGATGAACCGAACCCGGGCGGCGCGGTCCGCGCCATCCGTGAACCCGTTCGTGCGCTCGTCGTCGAGCGCACGGATGGAACCCGGGAGTTGACATGAGCCTACCCGCCGCGGCGACTACGTTCGCCCCTTCGACGTCAGATCGCGACCACCTGTCCGTCCTCCATCCGACGACGGACCTTCCAGCCCTTCGCCGCGACGGGCCGCTGGTCATCGAACGGGGTCGGGGTATCCGGGTCTGGGACGAGCACGGCAAGGAGTACATCGAGGGGTTGGCCGGCCTGTGGTGCACCGCCCTGGGCTACGGAGTGGAGGAACTCGCGGAAGCCGCCGCCGAGCAGATTCGGAAGCTCTCCTTCTCCCATCTCTTCGCCGGTCGCAGCCACGAACCGGCGGTCGCGCTGGCCGAGAAGCTGCGCGAGATCGGGCCGATTGCGAACGCGAAGGCCTTCTTCGGCACCTCCGGATCGGACGCGAACGACACCCAGGTCAAGCTCGTCTGGTACTACAACAACGCGCTCGGTCGGCCGGAGAAGAAGAAGATCATCAGCCGCCGCCGCGGCTACCACGGCGTCTCGCTGGCAGCCGGCAGCATGACCGGGCTGCCCCCGTTCCACAAGAGCTTCGACCTGCCGCTGCCGCAGTTCCGCCACGTGACCTGTCCGCACTACTACCGGGACGGCAAGCCGGGCGAGACGGAAGCGGAGTTCACTGCCCGGCTGGCGGCCGAACTCGACAAGTTGATCCGAGCCGAGGGGCCCGAAACCGTCGCGGCCTTCATTGCCGAGCCGGTTCTGGGCGCCGGCGGCGTCGTCGTGCCGCCCGAGGGTTACTACCCGGCGATCCAGAAGGTCCTCGACGAGCACGACGTGCTGCTGATCGACGACGAGGTAATCTGCGGGTTCGGCCGGCTCGGTACGCCGTTCGGCGCCGAGGCGATGGGCATGAGGCCGGATACCGTCTCGGTCGCGAAAGCCCTGTCATCCGCCTACATGCCGATCAGCGCGGTGCTGGTGCCGGACGAGATGGTCGATGTCTTCGTCGAAGCGGGCGAGCGCTGGGGCCTGTTCGGCCACGGCTTCACCTACACGGGGCATCCGGTCTGTGCCGCGGTAGCGCTCAAAGCTCTGGAGCTGATGGAAAAGGGCGATCTCTACGCCCGTGCCGACCGGGTCGGTCGGTACTTCCAGGCCGGGCTGCGGCGGTTCGCGGATCACCCGCTGGTGGGGGAGACGCGCGGCGTCGGGCTGCTCGGCGCCTGCGAACTCGTTGCCGACAAGGAGACGCGTGAGGCCTTCCCGGTGACGCGCGGCATCGGGACGTACTGCCAGGATCGTTGCCTGGACCACGGCGTCATTCTGCGGGCGCTCGGCGACACGGTGGCCTTCTGCCCGCCGCTGATCGTCACCGAGTCGGACGTCGACGAGATCCTGGAACGCTTCAGTCGCGGCCTGGACGAGACCCTGGCTTGGGTGGAGACGGGCGGCGGAGCATCCTGATGACGGAACTGAGCACGCTGAACCGATCGGTGGCGGGGAAGACGGCGCTGATCACGGGTTGCGCCTCTGGCATGGGCCGGGCGACGGCAAGGCTGTTCGCGGCCGAGGGCGCCAATGTCGCGGCCACGGACATCAACGGCCCGGGGGTTGAGGCCGTGGTGGCGGAGATCCGCGCCGCGGGGCGCGAGGCGACGGCGTGGACCCTCGACGTGGGCGACGCGGATGCGATCCAGCGGGTGGTCGGCGAAGTCGCCGATCGCTACGGCGGCCTGGACATCCTGGTAAACAACGCGGGCATCTCGCGCGGCGGGCCGATCGACGCCGACGAGTACGAGGAGCGCTGGCACGAGACGGTCAACGTGCTCCTGACCGCCCATCAGCGGACGATCCGCGCGGCGCTGCCCCATCTCCGCAAGTCGAGTTCGCCGCGGATCGTGAACATCGCCTCGACCGAAGGACTGGGCGCGACGCCACTGAACAGCGCCTACTCGGCGGCGAAGACGGGGGTCATCGGGCTGACCCGAGGCCTGGCGGTGGAACTCGGCAAGGAGGGGATCACCGTCAACTGCATCTGCCCCGGGCCGATCCGCACGGCGATGACGGAGCGGATCCCCGAGGAGCACAAGCAGATCTACGCCCGCCGGCGCACCGCCCTGCGGCGCTACGGCGATCCCGAGGAGGTGGCCCACGGCACGCTGCATCTCTGCCTGCCCGCTTCGTCCTTCATCACCGGCGTGGCGTTGCCGGTGGACGGCGGGTTGACCGTTCGCCGCGCCTGACTGGAGGCTTGAGGCGTCGGTCGGGGCGCGGCTCGGTCGCCCTCGGTCCAGGTAGCCGAGGGCGCGCCCTCGGCGGCTGCCGCCGTCGATTCGCAGTACGGCGCCGGTCGTGTAGCTGGAGGCGTCGGAAGCCAGGTAGAGCGCGGCGCCGACGATCTCGTCCGGTTCGCCGCCGCGACCCAGGGCGATCGAGGTCTTCGCCCGCCTGTTGAACGCCTCCATGTCCCAGGCCTTCGAGATGTCGGTCAGGAAGGGCCCGGGCATGATCGCGTTGACGCGGACCTTCGGACCGTAGGCGTGGGCCAGCGATTCGGTCAGCGAGTTCAGTCCGGCCTTGGCCGCGCCGTAGGGTTCGGCGTTGGCGCTGGGGTGGATCGCGGCCGTGCTCGTCACGTTGATGATGCTGCCGCCGTCCCCGTCGGCCATGCGCTCCCCGATCACCGCCGCGAGCCGGAACGGTCCCTTCAGGTTCACTCCGATCACCTTGTCGAACAACGCCTCGCCGACCTCGGACAGGCTGGGGTAGAGCGGCGACATGCCGGCGTTGTTGACCAGCACGTCGACCTTGCCGAACCGTTCGTAGACGGCGTTGATGAGCCTATCGACCTCATCCCAGTGACCGGCATGGCAGGCGTGGGCGAGCCCCTGGCGGCCCATCGTCTCGATCTCCGCCACCACCTCGCGGCAGGAGTCGATTTTCCGGCTGGCGACGACGACGTCGGCGCCGGCGGCGAAGGCAAGCGACATTTCACGGCCCAGTCCGCGGCTGCCGCCGGTGATCAGAGCAGTGCGTCCGGAGAGATCGAAATGCGGCGGACGTCGTGGGAGGTCATGGGGCGAGGCTAGCACTCGCCTCGGGTGGCCACAGATGCGCTGCACCACGACACATGGCTGGTCAAGAAACCTTGTCGGAGTGGGACCCCTGGAGAAGATCGGGCTAGATTCCGGCTCGTGCTTACACTGATGGGTGGGGGAGGACGATCTTGGGAAGTGCGTCGCCGATCATGCGCAACTGGGCTTCTTGCGATACACGATACGCGAATTGCGACTACGTCTTCCGTCGGCGAAGAAAATGTGCTGTCCACGTACTTCTCCGTCATTCACGTAAAGGTGCAGCAAACCCCGGGCGATGGTGGCAGCATCAGAGTCGAGGGGTTGCATACGCACGCCCCGGTCCAGTCGGAAGCGACCTTCGACCCGATGTCCAGCTTTGGTCGGATGACGACTGGCTGACGCAAGGTGACAGGGGAGGAGAGACGTGGGCGAAACGCCTTTGTCGTCAAGGCAAGGGGGTAGTGCGGTTCGCGCTCGCGGTATGCGATTCGCATATCGTGAATGGCTGAGAGCCCGGACCATCGCGGTGGGGATCATCAACGTATCGCTGCTTGTGGTGGCGATGGCTGTCTTCGATCCGCTGGGTGCGTTCGAGGCCCTCGGACCGCTGCGCCGGCTGGCGTATGGGGCCCTTTGTGCTGCCGGCGCTTGGCCGTTCTGTCACTCCATGTCGGCCGTTGTGCTCTACATGATGCGCTTCAGATCGCTCATCGAGACGGTACCGGCGATAGTGGCGTCGGTGCTGCTCATGGGCTTTCTCGGCACGGCAGTCGTGTACACCGTCGACTCGCTGTTTCGTCCCGACAACGCGGCCTCCGCATCGTTGCTGCAGATATTCCTGACCGTGACGATCATGGCGATCTTGTGTAGCTGGTTCAGCCACTACATCGTCTTTCAGCAGGTTGGGAATGCTGCGGAGCCCGGGCCGCCGACGCCGGCTGCCGACGCCGGCGTTGCGGACGGCACGGACGTTGGGAACGGTGGCCTCGTTGCGGACGGGACTGCCGCTGAGACAGGTGACGCCGCTTGCCTGGGCCTCTCCGTGCTCGAGCGCCCCTCTACGCAAGCGGCGCCAGACGCGACCGAAACCGCGCAGGCGCCGTTTCTCGACCGCCTGCCATCCGATCTGGGCCGCGACCTGGTTTTCCTGAAGGTGGATGATCACTACATCGACGTGTACACCGTCGCCGGTCACGCCATCATTCTGATGCGCTTCGCGGACGCGGTGGCCGAGCTGGGTGACTACGGGATGCAGGTACACCGCTCCTACTGGGTCGCCCACCGCCACATCGAGGGGATGTCAAGGCAAGGCGGCAGGATGCGTCTGCGCCTGTTCGGCGGTCACGTGGTGCCCGTAAGCCGCCGCTATCATGGCGTCGTGCGCGAGTCCGCCCCGTCGTGACTCCTTGTCCGGATCGCTGAGCACTACGCCGATCATACGCGACGGGGCCGCTGGCGATACGCGATACGCGAATTGCGTCGATTTCCTTCCGTCGGCGAAGAAGATGTGTTGTCCACGTAATTCCCCGTCATTCGCGTAATAAGGAGCAGTGCGTCCCAAGAGATTAGTGGCAACATCAACATAGATGAAGAGCGATTGTACCCGCGCTGCCGGGTGCGATTCGGAGCGCTGTCGGAGGATACACCACAAGGGTGTTCTTCGTATCACGTCAGTGAAGATTTCCCATCCTTTCGATGGGCCTGAATCGTGGACCCTGACATCGCACAGACCGTCAGCCGTTCCCCTTCTTCCGCCGCCGGCCGAAGGAGGCCGGGTTGCGCTCCCGGCGGCGCTGCTGATCGCCGGGGTCGCGCTCTTGGCGCCGGCGGTCGCCGGGGCGCAGGCCATCACGATCACGGCAACTCCTTCGCCGGTGGAGGAAGGGGACACCGTGACCTTCACACTGACGCGCAGCGGCGACGTCAGTGGTTCCCGCAGAGTGTGGATTGAGCACTACGAGCGTCACCGGGGCTCGGACGGTGTGTCTTTCCCGAGGGACTTCGCCGCGGACGCCAGCACCCTCGAGGTGCCCGTGCCAACCGAGGAAGACAACGAGTACGACGAAGGCAACTCGGTCGTGTTCAGAATCATCGGCGGCCCCCAGCTCGATGTGCCGATCATCGACGACGACGTCTCGACGATCACCATCGAAGCCCGGAGTTCATCGATATCGGAGGGCACGAGCGCCTACTTCGATCTGACGCGCACTGGCAGGACATCGACCCTGAGCGCATTCACCGTCGATCTGGACGTGACCCTCGTGGGGGATTTCTCCGCTCCCATTCAACCCCCGGAGACGGCGACGTTCCGCGAGGGCGCGGCGAAGGCGGAGGTCCGTGTCGCCACGGCGCGCAACCGCTTCATCACGCCCCACGGGTCGATCACGGCGAGTATCGAGGGGATCGATCACGAGCGCTATGAAGCCGGCGACCCGGCAACGGCCAGGACGGAAATCCGCGACCAGGAACTCGAACTCTTCGGCACCGCCCGGATATCCGTTGCGGCGTCGGACCGCGCACGGCCGGCCACGGCTGGCGGCCTGCCGTATGTGTTGGAAGGAAACGATGCCGTCTTCACCTTGACGCGGTGCTACAGGGACTTCTGCGACGCGTCGGTGGGACCGCCGCCGCTGACCGTGATGTTGAACGTGGCCGGGACCGGTGGGTTCCTGGCCAGTCCGGCGCCGGTGATGGCGAACTTCCCGAGAGACGCGTACACCACCGACCTGATTGTCCCGACGGTCGACGATGACTTGGTCAAAGCCGACGGCAGCGTCATGGTGACGATCACGGACGGCTCCAACTTGGCGGTCGGTTCCGACTACACGGTCGATGCCGCCGCCAGAACTGCCCAGCTCGCAGTCCACGACAACGATCTGTCGCTCGTGACCGTCACTCCGCCGACCTCGGTCGACGAGGGTGAGAGCGCGGCCATCACCTTTAGCCGGACCGGCGGCGGCTCGATCCGGCTAGTCGTGTATTGGGCGTGGAGCATACAGGGCCTGTACGACCAGGAAGACCGGGTGCTGACCTTCGAGCCGGGTGTGACCGAGATCACCGAGTTGATCGCCACGAACGATGACGACGTCTTCACTCAGGACGACTCCATTCTTGTGCTGCTACGTCCCCACCCGTCTTATCTGGGCGGCTCCCCGGATCGCCTCGTCGAGGTGCCGATCATCGACAATGACCTTTCGGCGATCACCATCGAGACGTCGCATGCCGTTCGATCGGAAGGACAGCGCATCGTATTCGTGTTGAAGCGGACCGGCCGCCAGGTCTTTCTGCAAGAACTCACCCTGGGCGTGACCGTGACCCGGCAGGGTGCGTTCTTGAGCGCGGATCCGCCCGCGACGGTGACCTTCGCCACAGCGAACAGTACAGCGACGCTGACGTTGAACACCGACGATGACCGTGTCGACGAAGACGGCGGTTCGGTTGTGGTGACGCTCGATCCGATCGATGTCGCGGGCCATGAGATCGGCGAACCCGGCAGCGCCACGGTGCGAATCACCGACAACGATCCCTTCCCGAATCTTCGCGTTCGAGACGTGTTGGGACGCGAGAACGACCAGGGGATCGAGGTCGAGGTGGCCCTGGAATTCGCCAGTGCTCTTCACAGCACCGCGCGGCCGGTGACGGTGGTCTACACCACCGAGGACGCCACGGCGGTGGCGCCCTCCGACTACGCGGCGGCGAGTGGCACGCTGACCTTCAGCCCCGGCGACACCAGCCGGACATTCGACGTGAGGCCAGCGAACGACCAGAGCGGCGAACTCGACGAGACCTTCACGGTGAGGCTGAGCGGCTCTCGGAACGCGGGGCTCCTCGCGGGCGGCACGGGCACGGTCACGATCAGGGACGACGACCTCCCCACGGTGACCATCGCCGCTGATCATGCCACCCGCGTCGAGGGCCAGGCCGCGGCGTTCACTCTGACGCGGGTGGGAGACGTTTCGGCCGAGTTGCACGTCGACGTGAGCGTGACTCGCGACGGCAGCTTCTTCTCGGACGCGGCGCCCGCCACGGCGATGTTCGCGCCGGGCGCTCTCACTGCATCCCTGAACGTGCGAACCGACGACGATGACCTCGACGAACCCGATGGCTCGGTGGCCGCGAGAATCTCCGCGGGCGCCGGCTACGTGATCGGCGCCGCCGCCTCCGCCACGGTAGCGGTCACCGACAACGACAACCTGCAATTCGTGACGATCTCGAGGGATCGGGCATACGTGACGGAAGGGCGGGACGTTGTCTTCACCCTGCGTCGAGAGACGCGGGCAGGCGGCTTTGTGAGTCAGTCGTCCCGGGGCGCGCTGACCGTGAACGTTGGTGTGACCGAAGGGGGTCCCTTCATCGCGGGTTCCCCGCCGACGACGGCGACCTTCGAAGCAGGCGCCTCCACGACGACCTTGAGCGTGCCGACGAACGACAATGATCTCCAGCAGCCCGATGCCCCCGTGGCGGCGGCGATAGTCGAGGGCCCTGGATACGCGCTCGACAGCGATCCGACCTCCGCGATCGCTTTCGTTATCGTCGTGGACAACGATGGTACGGGGCCTGTGATGTCCATCGTCCGCGACGTTGCCCGGGTGACTGAAGGTGACGACGTGGTCTTCACCTTGACCCGCGAGGGTGACAATCGGGCAGCGGTGCGTGCCCACGTGGACATCCACGCGACGCACGAAGGGTACAGCAAGTTCGCGACGGACCAGACTCGTCGCTGGATGCGGTGGGACCACGTGCCGGTTCTGTTCGAGGCCGGCGCCTCGGCGGCCACGCTGACGTTGACGACGGAAGCGGACGAAGTCAATGAGGGCGACGCCGAGTTCGTGGCGGCGCTCGAACGGAATCCGAACGGCGGGTATCGAATCGGCAGCAACGCCAGCGCCACCGTGCTGGTGAAGGATGACGACATTGCGGAGGTGACGGTCGAAGCGGTCGCGGATGAGATAGTTGAGGGCAATGCTATCGGTTGGACCTATTACCGCGCAGGCGATGTGGTCCACGACCTGAAAGTTCGAATGAAGTATCGAACGGTTTTCAATCATCCCTACCATTCACATTACAATAGAGAATACGACGAGACAAGTAACAACTTCTATCTCACTGTTCTTTTCGGGATTTGGAAAGGTGAGAAAAGTCGCACGACGCCTGGCGTCTTCCTGTCGGCGAAGTACAACTACGTTGGTCCGCCTGGAGGCACGGCGTATATTGATATTCCTCCCGCCGAATGCGGGGATCCCTGCTGGCGGCCGAGCTATGTCCTTGGCAGCCCCGCCTCGGCCACGGTCCGGGTGCTGAACCGGTTTCCCACGATCACTGTCGCGGCCGCGGCAGCCGAAGTCACCGAGGGTGCGCCCGCCCGGTTCACGCTGACGCGGTTGTGGAACGCGGAGAATCTCGGAGTCGAAGCCACGGACGTGCGGCTCCGCGTGACCGATCGGGGAGACTTCGTGTCCGGCTTGCCCGAAACGGCGGCACGGTTCCAGCCCGGCCAGGCCGAGATCACCGTGACGATTCCGACCACCGGCGACGACGTCTACGAGGAGGACGGCGCGGTCACGGTGCAAGTCCTGGGTGGAGACGATCTGTCAATCGCAGCGGTCGAGGACGCCTACAACGCATACGAAGGTGTTCCGGAGTACCCCAACACCGCCACCGTCGCCATCCGGGACGACGACGCGCCGGACACCGTCGTGACCGTTGCGGCGCGGGAGGATTCGGTGGAAGAAGGAGAGGCCATCGCCCTCGAGTTGACCCGCACCGGCGACAAGACGGAGGAACTGCTTGCGACCTTGGGCCGCTATCTCGATGGGACCTTCGTCGATCTCGTGCTGGGGACCTTCTCCGCGGACTCCGACACGGTCGATCTGGAGGTGCCGACGCCCGATGACGAGGCGTTGGAGCCCACGAGAACCTACGAGTTCAGGTTGACGGGGTTCGAGTCCCAGGATGCCGGCGGCCGCCCCCTCTATTTGGCCGGCGACCCCGCCACCGCGGTGGTGACCGTCACCGATGACGACCGGCGAGTGGAGTTCGAGCTCCGCAGGTCTTCACCGGAGAGCTTCGGTCGAGCCGGGCAGGTACTCGAGTTCGTCTATTGGGTGTCCAATACCGGAACCGTTCGGAGTGCGGCGCCCATCACTGTGCGTGACGACAGGGCCGGCGACTTCGTGTGCGGCTCGGAGGCCCTCGACCCGGGAGCGGAAGCGATCCGGTGCCAGGCCAGCTACGCGGTCACCGCGGCGGACGTGACCGCCGGCGAACTCGTCAGCACCGCCGACGCGACCGACGGCGCGGTGGAATCGAGCGACGTGGCGGTGTCAGTCGTCTTCAGCGCCCTTCCCACGCTTTCCATCGGCGACGAGACGGCCTATGAGGGCAGCGGCGAGATCGTGTTCAGCGTGACGCTGGAAGGCGCGAAGCAAGGGGAGGTCTCGGTGGAATACGCCACGGAGGACGGGACGGCGAAGGCTGGCGGGGACTACACGGAAGCGACCGGCACATTGACCTTCGGAACTGAGGAAACGGAACGGTACATCCGGGTGCTGATAGGCGACGACGCGCTGGATGAGAACGAGGAGCGGTTTTCGGTCACCTTGTCCTCGGCGGTCAACGCGACGCTCGCCGACCCCGCTGCCATCGGATTGATCGAAGACAACGACGACCTGCCGGAACTGGCGATCACGGCTGCGGCTCGACAAGGCGGAGAAGCCGGCGAAGACGAGGGGTCGCTGTCGTTTGCCGTGTCCCTTTCTCCGGCGAGCGGGCGCAGAGTGACGGTGGACTACGCGACCTCCGACGGCTCGGCGACGGCTGGCGAGGACTACGAGCCCGCGAGTGCCACGCTGACATTCGAGCCGGGCGAGGAATCGACCGAGATAGCCGTATCGATCCGGGACGACGAGTTGAACGAAGGGCCGGAGGCTTTCACGGTGGCGCTGCTCAAGGAGCAGCACGCGACACTGAGGACTGCGGCTGCGACGGGGACCATCAGAGATGACGACAGACTGGCGGTGGCCGTCACGACGGAGGCGGAAACCAGCGAGGGCGCCGCGGCGACCTTCACCGTGACCGTTGCGGGCGCGAGCACCGCGGACGTGGTGGTTCCGTATGCGCTGAGCGGGACGGCGGAGGCGGGGAGCGACTATACGGCGGCGAGCGGGACGCTGACGATTCCGGCTGGGCAGGCGGCGGGGTTGATCGTGATCCAGACGCAGCCCGACACGGTGGTGGAGCCGGACGAGACGGTAACGGTGACGCTTGGCGTGGCGACCACCGCGAACCGGCAGGTGGACGTGACGGAGGAATCCGCGACGACGACGATCAAGGACTCCAGCAAGGTGACGGTGTCGGTGGCGCCGGCCAAGGGTACGGAAGGCGGGGCGTTGAGCTTTGTGGCGACGCTGTCGGGGGCGGTGGCGGTTCCGGTGACGGTGGATTACGAGACGGTGGACAATACGGCCATAGCCGGCGAGGACTACACGGCGGCGAGCGGGGCGTTGACGATTCCGGCGGGCCAGCCCACCGGGACGCTGACGGTGTCGACGGTGGAGGACGATCTGGCGGAGGCGGAGGAGACCTTCACGGTGACGATCACGGGCGCGACCCTGCCGGACGGGGTGACCGTGGGCGTCGCGACGGCGACGGCGACGATTGTTGACGACGAGACGCTGACGGCGTCCGTGACGGCGGACTCGGCGACCGTCTCCGAGGGTTCCGCGGCGGGCTTCACGGTGGAGTTGACGGGCGGCGAGAGCACGGCGGACGTGGTGGTCGGCTACGCCGTCGGCGGCACGGCGACCCCGGGCGCGGACTACACCGCGCCGGTCGGCTCTCTGACGATCGCGGCGGGCCAATCGAGCGGGACGATCGCGATCCAGACGACCTCGGACGGCGTGCTGGACCCGGGAGAGACCCTGATCGTGACGCTGACCGGGGCGAGCACGGCCGCGGGTACGGCCGAGCGCGACGCCGCGGCGGCCACGACGACGATCACCGACGGCGGCATGGAGACGGTGTCGATCGCCGGCTCGACCGCCGGGGAAGGCGAGGACGTCCAGTTCGCGGTCGAGCTGACGGGGGCGGCGGGGTCGGACACGGTGCTGGGCTGGACGACGGCGGCGGGCACGGCGACCTCGGGTACGGACTTCACGGCGGTGACGGCCGGGACGCTCACCATCTCGGCGGGCGAGACGACGGGGACGCTGACGGTGTCGACGGTGGAGGACGATCTGGCGGAGGCGGAGGAGACCTTCACGGTGACGATCACGGGCGCGACCCTGCCGGACGGGGTGACCGTGGGCGTCGCGACGGCGACGGCGACGATTGTTGACGACGAGACGCTGACGGCGTCCGTGACGGCGGACTCGGCGACCGTCTCCGAGGGTTCCGCGGCGGGCTTCACGGTGGAGTTGACGGGCGGCGAGAGCACGGCGGACGTGGTGGTCGGCTACGCCGTCGGCGGCACGGCGACCCCGGGCGCGGACTACACCGCGCCGGTCGGCTCTCTGACGATCGCGGCGGGCCAATCGAGCGGGACGATCGAGATCCAGACGACCTCGGACGGCGTGCTGGACCCGGGAGAGACCCTGATCGTGACGCTGACCGGGGCGAGCACGGCCGCGGGTACGGCCGAGCGCGACGCCGCGGCGGCGACGACGACGATCACGGACTCGGGGACGGAGACGGTGTCGGTCGCGGCGGCGAGCGCGGAGGAAGGCGGGGAGCTGTCGTTCGCGGTCGAGCTGACGGGGGCGGCGGGGTCGGACACGGTGCTGGGCTGGACGACGGCGGCGGGCACGGCGACCTCGGGTACGGACTTCACGGCGGTGACGGCCGGGACGCTCACCATCTCGGCGGGCGAGACGACGGGGACGCTGACGGTGTCGACGGTGGAGGACGATCTGGCGGAGGCGGAGGAGACCTTCACGGTGACGATCACGGGCGCGACCCTGCCGGACGGGGTGACCGTGGGCGTCGCGACGGCGACGGCGACGATTGTTGACGACGAGACGCTGACGGCGTCCGTGACGGCGGACTCGGCGACCGTCTCCGAGGGTTCCGCGGCGGGCTTCACGGTGGAGTTGACGGGCGGCGAGAGCACGGCGGACGTGGTGGTCGGCTACGCCGTCGGCGGCACGGCGACCCCGGGCGCGGACTACACCGCGCCGGTCGGCTCTCTGACGATCGCGGCGGGCCAATCGAGCGGGACGATCGAGATCCAGACGACCTCGGACGGCGTGCTGGACCCGGGGGAGACCCTGATCGTGACGCTGACCGGGGCGAGCACGGCCGCGGGTACGGCCGAGCGCGACGCCGCGGCGGCGACGACGACGATCACGGACTCGGGGACGGAGACGGTGTCGGTCGCGGCGGCGAGCGCGGAGGAAGGCGGGGAGCTGTCGTTCGCGGTCGAGCTGTCGGGCGCCGCGGCGGCGGACACGGTGCTGGGCTGGAGCACCGCGGCGGGCACGGCGACCTCGGGTACGGACTTCACGGCGGTGACGGCCGGGACGCTCACCATCTCGGCGGGCGAGACGACGGGGACGCTGACGGTGTCGACGGTGGAGGACGATCTGGCGGAGGCGGAGGAGACCTTCACGGTGACGATCACGGGCGCGACCCTGCCGGACGGGGTGACCGTGGGCGTCGCGACGGCGACGGCGACGATTGTTGACGACGAGACGCTGACGGCGTCCGTGACGGCGGACTCGGCGACCGTCTCCGAGGGTTCCGCGGCGGGCTTCACGGTGGAGTTGACGGGCGGCGAGAGCACGGCGGACGTGGTGGTCGGCTACGCCGTCGGCGGCACGGCGACCCCGGGCGCGGACTACACCGCGCCGGTCGGCTCTCTGACGATCGCGGCGGGCCAATCGAGCGGGACGATCGCGATCCAGACGACCTCGGACGGCGTGCTGGACCCGGGGGAGACCCTGATCGTGACGCTGACCGGGGCGAGCACGGCCGCGGGTACGGCCGAGCGCGACGCCGCGGCGGCCACGACGACGATCACCGACGGCGGCATGGAGACGGTGTCGATCGCCGGCTCGACCGCCGGGGAAGGCGAGGACGTCCAGTTCGCGGTCGAGCTGTCGGGCGCCGCGGCGGCGGACACGGTGCTGGGCTGGAGCACCGCGGCCGGCACGGCGACCTCGGGTACGGACTTCACGGCGGTGACGGCCGGGACGCTCACCATCTCGGCGGGCCAGCCCACCGGGACGCTGACGGTGTCGACGGTGGAGGACGATCTGGCGGAGGCGGAGGAGACCTTCACGGTGACGATCACGGGCGCGACCCTGCCGGACGGGGTGACCGTGGGCGTCGCGACGGCGACGGCGACGATTGTTGACGACGAGACGCTGACGGCGTCCGTGACGGCGGACTCGGCGACCGTCTCCGAGGGTTCCGCGGCGGGCTTCACGGTGGAGTTGACGGGCGGCGAGAGCACGGCGGACGTGGTGGTCGGCTACGCCGTCGGCGGCACGGCGACCCCGGGCGCGGACTACACCGCGCCGGTCGGCTCTCTGACGATCGCGGCGGGCCAATCGAGCGGGACGATCGAGATCCAGACGACCTCGGACGGCGTGCTGGACCCGGGAGAGACCCTGATCGTGACGCTGACCGGGGCGAGCACGGCCGCGGGTACGGCCGAGCGCGACGCCGCGGCGGCCACGACGACGATCACCGACGGCGGCATGGAGACGGTGTCGATCGCCGGCTCGACCGCCGGGGAAGGCGAGGACGTCCAGTTCGCGGTCGAGCTGTCGGGCGCCGCGGCGGCGGACACGGTGCTGGGCTGGAGCACCGCGGCGGGCACGGCGACCTCGGGTACGGACTTCACGGCGGTGACGGCCGGGACGCTCACCATCTCGGCGGGCGAGACGACGGGGACGCTGACGGTGTCGACGGTGGAGGACGATCTGGCGGAGGCGGAGGAGACCTTCACGGTGACGATCACGGGCGCGACCCTGCCGGACGGGGTGACCGTGGGCGTCGCGACGGCGACGGCGACGATTGTTGACGACGAGACGCTGACGGCGTCCGTGACGGCGGACTCGGCGACCGTCTCCGAGGGTTCCGCGGCGGGCTTCACGGTGGAGTTGACGGGCGGCGAGAGCACGGCGGACGTGGTGGTCGGCTACGCCGTCGGCGGCACGGCGACCCCGGGCGCGGACTACACCGCGCCGGTCGGCTCTCTGACGATCGCGGCGGGCCAATCGAGCGGGACGATCGAGATCCAGACGACCTCGGACGGCGTGCTGGACCCGGGGGAGACCCTGATCGTGACGCTGACCGGGGCGAGCACGGCCGCGGGTACGGCCGAGCGCGACGCCGCGGCGGCGACGACGACGATCACGGACTCGGGGACGGAGACGGTGTCGGTCGCGGCGGCGAGCGCGGAGGAAGGCGGGGAGCTGTCGTTCGCGGTCGAGCTGTCGGGCGCCGCGGCGGCGGACACGGTGCTGGGCTGGAGCACCGCGGCGGGCACGGCGACCTCGGGTACGGACTTCACGGCGGTGACGGCCGGGACGCTCACCATCTCGGCGGGCGAGACGACGGGGACGCTGACGGTGTCGACGGTGGAGGACGATCTGGCGGAGGCGGAGGAGACCTTCACGGTGACGATCACGGGCGCGACCCTGCCGGACGGGGTGACCGTGGGCGTCGCGACGGCGACGGCGACGATTGTTGACGACGAGACGCTGACGGCGTCCGTGACGGCGGACTCGGCGACCGTCTCCGAGGGTTCCGCGGCGGGCTTCACGGTGGAGTTGACGGGCGGCGAGAGCACGGCGGACGTGGTGGTCGGCTACGCCGTCGGCGGCACGGCGACCCCGGGCGCGGACTACACCGCGCCGGTCGGCTCTCTGACGATCGCGGCGGGCCAATCGAGCGGGACGATCGCGATCCAGACGACCTCGGACGGCGTGCTGGACCCGGGGGAGACCCTGATCGTGACCCTGACCGGGGCGAGCACGGCCGCGGGTACGGCCGAGCGCGACGCCGCGGCGGCGACGACGACGATCACCGACGGCGGCATGGAGACGGTGTCGATCGCCGGCTCGACCGCCGGGGAAGGCGAGGACGTCCAGTTCGCGGTCGAGCTGTCGGGCGCCGCGGCGGCGGACACGGTGCTGGGCTGGAGCACCGCGGCGGGCACGGCGACCTCGGGTACGGACTTCACGGCGGTGACGGCCGGGACGCTCACCATCTCGGCGGGCCAGCCCACCGGGACGCTGACGGTGTCGACGGTGGAGGACGATCTGGCGGAGGCGGAGGAGACCTTCACGGTGACGATCACGGGCGCGACCCTGCCGGACGGGGTGACCGTGGGCGTCGCGACGGCGACGGCGACGATTGTTGACGACGAGACGCTGACGGCGTCCGTGACGGCGGACTCGGCGACCGTCTCCGAGGGTTCCGCGGCGGGCTTCACGGTGGAGTTGACGGGCGGCGAGAGCACGGCGGACGTGGTGGTCGGCTACGCCGTCGGCGGCACGGCGACCCCGGGCGCGGACTACACCGCGCCGGTCGGCTCTCTGACGATCGCGGCGGGCCAATCGAGCGGGACGATCGCGATCCAGACGACCTCGGACGGCGTGCTGGACCCGGGAGAGACCCTGATCGTGACGCTGACCGGGGCGAGCACGGCCGCGGGTACGGCCGAGCGCGACGCCGCGGCGGCCACGACGACGATCACCGACGGCGGCATGGAGACGGTGTCGATCGCCGGCTCGACCGCCGGGGAAGGCGAGGACGTCCAGTTCGCGGTCGAGCTGACGGGGGCGGCGGGGTCGGACACGGTGCTGGGCTGGACGACGGCGGCGGGCACGGCGACCTCGGGTACGGACTTCACGGCGGTGACGGCCGGGACGCTCACCATCTCGGCGGGCGAGACGACGGGGACGCTGACGGTGTCGACGGTGGAGGACGATCTGGCGGAGGCGGAGGAGACCTTCACGGTGACGATCACGGGCGCGACCCTGCCGGACGGGGTGACCGTGGGCGTCGCGACGGCGACGGCGACGATTGTTGACGACGAGACGCTGACGGCGTCCGTGACGGCGGACTCGGCGACCGTCTCCGAGGGTTCCGCGGCGGGCTTCACGGTGGAGTTGACGGGCGGCGAGAGCACGGCGGACGTGGTGGTCGGCTACGCCGTCGGCGGCACGGCGACCCCGGGCGCGGACTACACCGCGCCGGTCGGCTCTCTGACGATCGCGGCGGGCCAATCGAGCGGGACGATCGAGATCCAGACGACCTCGGACGGCGTGCTGGACCCGGGAGAGACCCTGATCGTGACGCTGACCGGGGCGAGCACGGCCGCGGGTACGGCCGAGCGCGACGCCGCGGCGGCGACGACGACGATCACGGACTCGGGGACGGAGACGGTGTCGGTCGCGGCGGCGAGCGCGGAGGAAGGCGGGGAGCTGTCGTTCGCGGTCGAGCTGACGGGGGCGGCGGGGTCGGACACGGTGCTGGGCTGGAGCACCGCGGCGGGCACGGCGACCTCGGGTACGGACTTCACGGCGGTGACGGCCGGGACGCTCACCATCTCGGCGGGCCAGCCCACCGGGACGCTGACGGTGTCGACGGTGGAGGACGATCTGGCGGAGGCGGAGGAGACCTTCACGGTGACGATCACGGGCGCGACCCTGCCGGACGGGGTGACCGTGGGCGTCGCGACGGCGACGGCGACGATTGTTGACGACGAGACGCTGACGGCGTCCGTGACGGCGGACTCGGCGACCGTCTCCGAGGGTTCCGCGGCGGGCTTCACGGTGGAGTTGACGGGCGGCGAGAGCACGGCGGACGTGGTGGTCGGCTACGCCGTCGGCGGCACGGCGACCCCGGGCGCGGACTACACCGCGCCGGTCGGCTCTCTGACGATCGCGGCGGGCCAATCGAGCGGGACGATCGAGATCCAGACGACCTCGGACGGCGTGCTGGACCCGGGGGAGACCCTGATCGTGACGCTGACCGGGGCGAGCACGGCCGCGGGTACGGCCGAGCGCGACGCCGCGGCGGCGACGACGACGATCACGGACTCGGGGACGGAGACGGTGTCGGTCGCGGCGGCGAGCGCGGAGGAAGGCGGGGAGCTGTCGTTCGCGGTCGAGCTGTCGGGCGCCGCGGCGGCGGACACGGTGCTGGGCTGGAGCACCGCGGCGGGCACGGCGACCTCGGGTACGGACTTCACGGCGGTGACGGCCGGGACGCTCACCATCTCGGCGGGCGAGACGACGGGGACGCTGACGGTGTCGACGGTGGAGGACGATCTGGCGGAGGCGGAGGAGACCTTCACGGTGACGATCACGGGCGCGACCCTGCCGGACGGGGTGACCGTGGGCGTCGCGACGGCGACGGCGACGATTGTTGACGACGAGACGCTGACGGCGTCCGTGACGGCGGACTCGGCGACCGTCTCCGAGGGTTCCGCGGCGGGCTTCACGGTGGAGTTGACGGGCGGCGAGAGCACGGCGGACGTGGTGGTCGGCTACGCCGTCGGCGGCACGGCGACCCCGGGCGCGGACTACACCGCGCCGGTCGGCTCTCTGACGATCGCGGCGGGCCAATCGAGCGGGACGATCGAGATCCAGACGACCTCGGACGGCGTGCTGGACCCGGGGGAGACCCTGATCGTGACGCTGACCGGGGCGAGCACGGCCGCGGGTACGGCCGAGCGCGACGCCGCGGCGGCCACGACGACGATCACCGACGGCGGCATGGAGACGGTGTCGATCGCCGGCTCGACCGCCGGGGAAGGCGAGGACGTCCAGTTCGCGGTCGAGCTGTCGGGCGCCGCGGCGGCGGACACGGTGCTGGGCTGGAGCACCGCGGCGGGCACGGCGACCTCGGGTACGGACTTCACGGCGGTGACGGCCGGGACGCTCACCATCTCGGCGGGCGAGACGACGGGGACGCTGACGGTGTCGACGGTGGAGGACGATCTGGCGGAGGCGGAGGAGACCTTCACGGTGACGATCACGGGCGCGACCCTGCCGGACGGGGTGACCGTGGGCGTCGCGACGGCGACGGCGACGATTGTTGACGACGAGACGCTGACGGCGTCCGTGACGGCGGACTCGGCGACCGTCTCCGAGGGTTCCGCGGCGGGCTTCACGGTGGAGTTGACGGGCGGCGAGAGCACGGCGGACGTGGTGGTCGGCTACGCCGTCGGCGGCACGGCGACCCCGGGCGCGGACTACACCGCGCCGGTCGGCTCTCTGACGATCGCGGCGGGCCAATCGAGCGGGACGATCGAGATCCAGACGACCTCGGACGGCGTGCTGGACCCGGGAGAGACCCTGATCGTGACGCTGACCGGGGCGAGCACGGCCGCGGGTACGGCCGAGCGCGACGCCGCGGCGGCCACGACGACGATCACCGACGGCGGCATGGAGACGGTGTCGATCGCCGGCTCGACCGCCGGGGAAGGCGAGGACGTCCAGTTCGCGGTCGAGCTGTCGGGCGCCGCGGCGGCGGACACGGTGCTGGGCTGGAGCACCGCGGCGGGCACGGCGACCTCGGGTACGGACTTCACGGCGGTGACGGCCGGGACGCTCACCATCTCGGCGGGCGAGACGACGGGGACGCTGACGGTGTCGACGGTGGAGGACGATCTGGCGGAGGCGGAGGAGACCTTCACGGTGACGATCACGGGCGCGACCCTGCCGGACGGGGTGACCGTGGGCGTCGCGACGGCGACGGCGACGATTGTTGACGACGAGACGCTGACGGCGTCCGTGACGGCGGACTCGGCGACCGTCTCCGAGGGTTCCGCGGCGGGCTTCACGGTGGAGTTGACGGGCGGCGAGAGCACGGCGGACGTGGTGGTCGGCTACGCCGTCGGCGGCACGGCGACCCCGGGCGCGGACTACACCGCGCCGGTCGGCTCTCTGACGATCGCGGCGGGCCAATCGAGCGGGACGATCGCGATCCAGACGACCTCGGACGGCGTGCTGGACCCGGGAGAGACCCTGATCGTGACGCTGACCGGGGCGAGCACGGCCGCGGGTACGGCCGAGCGCGACGCCGCGGCGGCCACGACGACGATCACCGACGGCGGCATGGAGACGGTGTCGATCGCCGGCTCGACCGCCGGGGAAGGCGAGGACGTCCAGTTCGCGGTCGAGCTGTCGGGCGCCGCGGCGGCGGACACGGTGCTGGGCTGGAGCACCGCGGCGGGCACGGCGACCTCGGGTACGGACTTCACGGCGGTGACGGCCGGGACGCTCACCATCTCGGCGGGCGAGACGACGGGGACGCTGACGGTGTCGACGGTGGAGGACGATCTGGCGGAGGCGGAGGAGACCTTCACGGTGACGATCACGGGCGCGACCCTGCCGGACGGGGTGACCGTGGGCGTCGCGACGGCGACGGCGACGATTGTTGACGACGAGACGCTGACGGCGTCCGTGACGGCGGACTCGGCGACCGTCTCCGAGGGTTCCGCGGCGGGCTTCACGGTGGAGTTGACGGGCGGCGAGAGCACGGCGGACGTGGTGGTCGGCTACGCCGTCGGCGGCACGGCGACCCCGGGCGCGGACTACACCGCGCCGGTCGGCTCTCTGACGATCGCGGCGGGCCAATCGAGCGGGACGATCGCGATCCAGACGACCTCGGACGGCGTGCTGGACCCGGGAGAGACCCTGATCGTGACGCTGACCGGGGCGAGCACGGCCGCGGGTACGGCCGAGCGCGACGCCGCGGCGGCCACGACGACGATCACCGACGGCGGCATGGAGACGGTGTCGATCGCCGGCTCGACCGCCGGGGAAGGCGAGGACGTCCAGTTCGCGGTCGAGCTGTCGGGCGCCGCGGCGGCGGACACGGTGCTGGGCTGGAGCACCGCGGCGGGCACGGCGACCTCGGGTACGGACTTCACGGCGGTGACGGCCGGGACGCTCACCATCTCGGCGGGCGAGACGACGGGGACGCTGACGGTGTCGACGGTGGAGGACGATCTGGCGGAGGCGGAGGAGACCTTCACGGTGACGATCACGGGCGCGACCCTGCCGGACGGGGTGACCGTGGGCGTCGCGACGGCGACGGCGACGATTGTTGACGACGAGACGCTGACGGCGTCCGTGACGGCGGACTCGGCGACCGTCTCCGAGGGTTCCGCGGCGGGCTTCACGGTGGAGTTGACGGGCGGCGAGAGCACGGCGGACGTGGTGGTCGGCTACGCCGTCGGCGGCACGGCGACCCCGGGCGCGGACTACACCGCGCCGGTCGGCTCTCTGACGATCGCGGCGGGCCAATCGAGCGGGACGATCGAGATCCAGACGACCTCGGACGGCGTGCTGGACCCGGGGGAGACCCTGATCGTGACGCTGACCGGGGCGAGCACGGCCGCGGGTACGGCCGAGCGCGACGCCGCGGCGGCCACGACGACGATCACCGACGGCGGCATGGAGACGGTGTCGATCGCCGGCTCGACCGCCGGGGAAGGCGAGGACGTCCAGTTCGCGGTCGAGCTGTCGGGCGCCGCGGCGGCGGACACGGTGCTGGGCTGGAGCACCGCGGCCGGCACGGCGACCTCGGGTACGGACTTCACGGCGGTGACGGCCGGGACGCTCACCATCTCGGCGGGCGAGACGACGGGGACGCTGACGGTGTCGACGGTGGAGGACGATCTGGCGGAGGCGGAGGAGACCTTCACGGTGACGATCACGGGCGCGACCCTGCCGGACGGGGTGACCGTGGGCGTCGCGACGGCGACGGCGACGATTGTTGACGACGAGACGCTGACGGCGTCCGTGACGGCGGACTCGGCGACCGTCTCCGAGGGTTCCGCGGCGGGCTTCACGGTGGAGTTGACGGGCGGCGAGAGCACGGCGGACGTGGTGGTCGGCTACGCCGTCGGCGGCACGGCGACCCCGGGCGCGGACTACACCGCGCCGGTCGGCTCTCTGACGATCGCGGCGGGCCAATCGAGCGGGACGATCGAGATCCAGACGACCTCGGACGGCGTGCTGGACCCGGGAGAGACCCTGATCGTGACGCTGACCGGGGCGAGCACGGCCGCGGGTACGGCCGAGCGCGACGCCGCGGCGGCGACGACGACGATCACGGACTCGGGGACGGAGACGGTGTCGGTCGCGGCGGCGAGCGCGGAGGAAGGCGGGGAGCTGTCGTTCGCGGTCGAGCTGACGGGGGCGGCGGGGTCGGACACGGTGCTGGGCTGGACGACGGCGGCGGGCACGGCGACCTCGGGTACGGACTTCACGGCGGTGACGGCCGGGACGCTCACCATCTCGGCGGGCGAGACGACGGGGACGCTGACGGTGTCGACGGTGGAGGACGATCTGGCGGAGGCGGAGGAGACCTTCACGGTGACGATCACGGGCGCGACCCTGCCGGACGGGGTGACCGTGGGCGTCGCGACGGCGACGGCGACGATTGTTGACGACGAGACGCTGACGGCGTCCGTGACGGCGGACTCGGCGACCGTCTCCGAGGGTTCCGCGGCGGGCTTCACGGTGGAGTTGACGGGCGGCGAGAGCACGGCGGACGTGGTGGTCGGCTACGCCGTCGGCGGCACGGCGACCCCGGGCGCGGACTACACCGCGCCGGTCGGCTCTCTGACGATCGCGGCGGGCCAATCGAGCGGGACGATCGCGATCCAGACGACCTCGGACGGCGTGCTGGACCCGGGGGAGACCCTGATCGTGACGCTGACCGGGGCGAGCACGGCCGCGGGTACGGCCGAGCGCGACGCCGCGGCGGCGACGACGACGATCACGGACTCGGGGACGGAGACGGTGTCGGTCGCGGCGGCGAGCGCGGAGGAAGGCGGGGAGCTGTCGTTCGCGGTCGAGCTGTCGGGCGCCGCGGCGGCGGACACGGTGCTGGGCTGGAGCACCGCGGCGGGCACGGCGACCTCGGGTACGGACTTCACGGCGGTGACGGCCGGGACGCTCACCATCTCGGCGGGCCAGCCCACCGGGACGCTGACGGTGTCGACGGTGGAGGACGATCTGGCGGAGGCGGAGGAGACCTTCACGGTGACGATCACGGGCGCGACCCTGCCGGACGGGGTGACCGTGGGCGTCGCGACGGCGACGGCGACGATTGTTGACGACGAGACGCTGACGGCGTCCGTGACGGCGGACTCGGCGACCGTCTCCGAGGGTTCCGCGGCGGGCTTCACGGTGGAGTTGACGGGCGGCGAGAGCACGGCGGACGTGGTGGTCGGCTACGCCGTCGGCGGCACGGCGACCCCGGGCGCGGACTACACCGCGCCGGTCGGCTCTCTGACGATCGCGGCGGGCCAATCGAGCGGGACGATCGAGATCCAGACGACCTCGGACGGCGTGCTGGACCCGGGGGAGACCCTGATCGTGACGCTGACCGGGGCGAGCACGGCCGCGGGTACGGCCGAGCGCGACGCCGCGGCGGCCACGACGACGATCACCGACGGCGGCATGGAGACGGTGTCGATCGCCGGCTCGACCGCCGGGGAAGGCGAGGACGTCCAGTTCGCGGTCGAGCTGTCGGGCGCCGCGGCGGCGGACACGGTGCTGGGCTGGAGCACCGCGGCCGGCACGGCGACCTCGGGTACGGACTTCACGGCGGTGACGGCCGGGACGCTCACCATCTCGGCGGGCGAGACGACGGGGACGCTGACGGTGTCGACGGTGGAGGACGATCTGGCGGAGGCGGAGGAGACCTTCACGGTGACGATCACGGGCGCGACCCTGCCGGACGGGGTGACCGTGGGCGTCGCGACGGCGACGGCGACGATTGTTGACGACGAGACGCTGACGGCGTCCGTGACGGCGGACTCGGCGACCGTCTCCGAGGGTTCCGCGGCGGGCTTCACGGTGGAGTTGACGGGCGGCGAGAGCACGGCGGACGTGGTGGTCGGCTACGCCGTCGGCGGCACGGCGACCCCGGGCGCGGACTACACCGCGCCGGTCGGCTCTCTGACGATCGCGGCGGGCCAATCGAGCGGGACGATCGAGATCCAGACGACCTCGGACGGCGTGCTGGACCCGGGAGAGACCCTGATCGTGACGCTGACCGGGGCGAGCACGGCCGCGGGTACGGCCGAGCGCGACGCCGCGGCGGCCACGACGACGATCACCGACGGCGGCATGGAGACGGTGTCGATCGCCGGCTCGACCGCCGGGGAAGGCGAGGACGTCCAGTTCGCGGTCGAGCTGTCGGGCGCCGCGGCGGCGGACACGGTGCTGGGCTGGAGCACCGCGGCGGGCACGGCGACCTCGGGTACGGACTTCACGGCGGTGACGGCCGGGACGCTCACCATCTCGGCGGGCGAGACGACGGGGACGCTGACGGTGTCGACGGTGGAGGACGATCTGGCGGAGGCGGAGGAGACCTTCACGGTGACGATCACGGGCGCGACCCTGCCGGACGGGGTGACCGTGGGCGTCGCGACGGCGACGGCGACGATTGTTGACGACGAGACGCTGACGGCGTCCGTGACGGCGGACTCGGCGACCGTCTCCGAGGGTTCCGCGGCGGGCTTCACGGTGGAGTTGACGGGCGGCGAGAGCACGGCGGACGTGGTGGTCGGCTACGCCGTCGGCGGCACGGCGACCCCGGGCGCGGACTACACCGCGCCGGTCGGCTCTCTGACGATCGCGGCGGGCCAATCGAGCGGGACGATCGCGATCCAGACGACCTCGGACGGCGTGCTGGACCCGGGAGAGACCCTGATCGTGACGCTGACCGGGGCGAGCACGGCCGCGGGTACGGCCGAGCGCGACGCCGCGGCGGCGACGACGACGATCACCGACGGCGGCACGGGGGGAGACCCTGAGCCCGAGCCCGAACCCGAACCCGAGCCTGAACCCGAGCCCGAACCCGAACCCGAGCCTGAACCCGAGCCCGAACCCGAACCCGAGCCCGAGCCCGAGCCCGAACCCGAGCCCGAACCCGAACCCATTCTGACCGTCTCGCCGACGCGAATCTCGGAGACCGGCTCGACTTCCGCACGGGTGTGGGTTGAGATGGCGACGGAGGGCGTGTTCGTGACCGAGGAGACCGTCACGCTCGTGTTCGAAGGCTCCGCCAGACGAGGCGTGGACTACGCGTTCAGTGGTGACGCGATCGTCATCCCGGCAGGCGCATTGTCGGGGGCCACGGAGGTGATCATCTCGGCTGTGGACGACGAACGAGTTGAAGGCATCGAGACGATTGTCGTTACGGCAACGGTGCGTGGCTTCGAGTTCGGCAGGGAGGAGATCACGGTCGATGACAACGACGACGGGCCGAACGTGGTCGTGGCCAGCGGCGCCGAGCCGCCTGTGACCGGCGCCTTTGAGGTGGCAATCGCGTTCAGCGAGCCGGTGTCCGGCTTCGGCATCGACGGCGTGGAGGTTTCGGGCGGCGCCGCCTCCGACCTGGCCGGCGGCGGAACCGACTACACGGCGCGGATCATCCCGTTGTCAGGAGTCGCGGGCGAAGTTTCCGTGCAGGTGCTGGCCGCGGCCGCGCGGGATGCTTCGGACGGCTGGAACGTGGCATCGAATCGCTTCGTGATTGCGGCCGATCTGGTGGTGCCGACTGTGGAGTTGTCGGTTGATGCCGGGCAACCCATGAACGACTCCTTCTCGGTTTCGATCACCTTCAGCGAGCCGGTGGTGGGCTTTGGCCTCGCAAGCCTCCAGGTGACGAATGCCGAGGCGTCGGACCTGGCGGGCAGCGGTGCGGAGTACACGGTCACGATCACGCCGTTCCCGGGCCACGAGGGGGCCGTGTCGGTGCAGGTCATTGCCGAAATGGCGACCGACTTGGCGGGGAACGGCAACGTCGAGTCGCCTCCCGTCACGGCGATGGTGGACATGGCGGCGCCCGCGGTCGCAGTGGCCACCGCCGCCTTGCTCCCGGTGAACGGGGCGTTCGAGGTCTCGATCACGTTCAGCGAGCCGGTGTCCGGCTTCGATCTGAGCGGCATCGAGGTGCGGAACGGCGAGCCGTCCGGCTTGTCCGGCCTGGACGCCGACTACACGGCGGTGATCACGCCGCTGCGGGATCTTCGCGGGAAGGTGTCGGTGCAGGTCTTGGGCGGCGCGGCGTTCGATGCGGCGGGCAACGCGAGTCTCCGCTCGCCGCCGTTCACGATCGCCGCGTACTTGAACGAGGCGCCGCGGTTCGATCGGGAGGAGTACGCGTTCGACCTGCCGGAGAACGTCTCAGGCCCGTTGCGGCTCGGTGTGGTCTCGGCCGTCGATCCGAACCGGCAGGACCGGGTCGTCTACTCGCTTCTCGAGTCGGAAGGCAAGCTCTTCGCGATCGAGGACGGTGGAGCGTTGTCCTACGAGGGCGCTGGCGAAGACTACGAGTCCGCCCCGCCGCGGTACGAGTTCACCATACGCGCAGACGACGGCGCGGGGTTGGCCGTGACGGCTGTTGTCGTCGTCACCGTGCTGAACGAGGACGAAGCAGGTTCGGTGGAACTGTCGTCGCTGTCGGCGGAGGTGGGTGGCGATCTGACGGCCACGCTGAGCGATCCGGACGGCAGCGTCGCCCAGGAGTTTTGGCAGTGGCAGCGGTCGGCCGGCGCGAACTGGGAGAACATCGGGGCAGCGGCGTCTCCCGGCTATGTGCCGGTGGCGGCGGACGTGGGCCGGCGCCTGCGCGCCACGGTCTCTTATGTGGATGCACAGGGTCCAGGCAAGCAGGCTCGGAGCGTTCCGACCGAGCCGGTGGCGATCCCTCCGGAGGAAAGGGCCGAGGCGGTGGAGTTCGCGTTGGCGGGCCTTGGCCGGATGCTGGCGTCCAACGCCGTGGACGCGATCGGCAGTCGCTTTGAGACCGGTGGGTTCGGCGGTCAATCGCGTGCGACCGTGTACGGGTACCGGCTGCCGCTCGGTTCGCGGGCGGGTCGGGGCGCCGCCGGCCGGCGCCTCCCCGGTTTCGGGGGTCTCGGCGGGCTTTCGGCGTTCGGCCCGGCGTCGGCGTTGGGCTTCGGAGGGAGCGGCGCCCTCGGTGGTCCCTTCGGGGCGGGAGTCTGGAGCGGGGCCGGCTCGCCGGCCTACGGACCGGGCGGGTCTGCGGGTCCGGGTTCCGGCACGTCGATCGGCATGATGTCCGGGTTGCCCGGCGGCGGCTTCGCTGCAGGGCCGGGTACGTCTTCGAGCGGGTTCGGCGGTTCCCCGTCGGGCGGCTTTGGCTCGCGGATGTACGGAGAGCGACTGTCGCCGTTCTGGGATCTGGTGTCCCGGAGTTCGTTCGACGTGTACTTCGGAGGCGACCGGAGAGAGGGGTCCGAGTCCGGCGCCGTGCAACGGCCCTGGACGTTCTGGGGCCGGGGCGATCAGGGCAGCTTCCGGGGCCGGACCTACGAGACCGACGGCCGGGCGAGTTCCGTGTATCTCGGCGTCGACCGACGGCGGGGCGGCACGGTGTTCGGGCTGGCGTTGTCGCGGAGTCATGGAGACGTCGAGTACCGGGGCGAGCTCTCCGGCGCCGGAGTCGTCGAGGCGGATCTCGTAACGCTGCTGCCATACGCGCACTGGTCGCTCCGCCGAGGTCTGAGTGCGTGGGCGCTTCTTGGCGCGGGTGTCGGCGAAATGCACTTGTCGGACGCGCAGGATGAGGATCTGCGCGCGGACCTGACCCGCGAACTCGTTGCCGGCGGAATGCGCCGGGAGCTGCGCGCGGGATCCGTCTACGGTCTCGCGCTCAAGGGCGACGTGTTCGGTACTCGCCTGAAGACCGCGGGAGCAGAAGGCCTCGCCGCGGTGTCGGCAGATGCCTATCGAGCCCGCGTGCTGGTCGAGGGCAGCGCCGACTGGTCCTTGTCGGAGCACGGCCGTCTGTCTCCGCTCATCGAGGTTGGGGGCCGCTTGGATGGCGGTGCTTCAGCCACCGGTCTGGGAGTGGAGTTGGGCGCTCGCGTGAGGTACAGCAACAGTGCGTCGGGCGTCGAAGTGGAGGGCCGCGGCCGCTATCTGGCGTCCCACGAGGAGCAGGGGTTCGCTGCCTGGGGCGCGGGGTTGACCGTTCGTCTGGGCGCGGGGGAGAACGGCCTCGGACTAGGGGTGGCTCTTACGCCGTCCTGGGGCGTCGTGTCGGCCGCCGGGAGTGCTCTGTGGCAGTCAGACCAGACGCTGGGGCCGCTCCCGGGCGCTGGCTACGGTGGCAGTCGCGATCGTGACGTCGGCCAGGCGGCGTGGGTGCCGGAACGCTCCGACCTGCGCCTGCACTACGGACTCGAGAGCTGGAGCGGCGTCCTCGCGCCGTTCGCTGTAGTCGGTCTGGAGGGGACGAAGCCGATCAGGTCCCAGGTGGGGCTGCGTTTCGAGCTTGAGAGGAGTCTGAGGCTGGAGGTCGTCGCGGAACGGTTCGAACGGACGGCGGGACCTCCGGAGCACGGGGCTCGTTTCGGCTTGGTCTACATTGCCGCGGCGCCGCGGGAAGCGTCTCGGACGCTGCATGCGCTGAAACCCGAGTATTCGAGCCCGGACCGTGAGAGGAAGGAGAGCATCCTCGCAACAACGAATTCCACTCATCGAACCGGCGGGGAACGCCGCTACATCGTGCAGTTCGGCGCGTTCCCGACAGTTGCCGACGCCGTCAGAATTCGGGTACGGCTGGCCGTGGATCTGTCGGACCTCGTTCGTGAAGAACAACTCAAGTTCGCGTTCGACGCGTCGCAGAGTGACGGTCTCATTCGCGTTCTGCTTGCCGACGCGTTCCTCGATCGGCATGTGGCGGCGGCCCTCTGCGCGAAGGTTGCCGCACGCGGAAAGGACTGCGACGTAAGGCGCTCGGATCCGAAGAGAGAGGAGTAGTCCCGTCGCTGCGCGCGCACGAGGCGGCGAACTCGGCGATCCAGGGCTGCGCAGACATGGACGGCCGCATGTAGGCGGAACTGGGCTACGGTCTGGATGGTCCTGGCGGCCGCGGCGTGCGCCGCGGAGGTGCGGCTCGTTGGCCGGCCGGCGACGGTCGCGGTAGGTTCCGCAGGCCATGACCGACACTTCTCAGCTTGCCGCGCGACACCCCGCCGCCACGGCCGCCGAACCCCGGCTCGTCCAGATCCAGGCCGGCCCGATGGCCAACTTCGTCTACGTCCTGGCGGACTCAGTCACTCGCAAGGCCTGGGTCGTGGACCCGGCCTGGGAGCCGCTCGGCGTCGTCAGGATCGCCGGAGAGCAGGGCTACGAGGTGACGGGCGTACTGGCGACGCACTTCCACCAGGATCACATCGGCGGGGAGATCATGGGCCAGCACATCCCCGGCGTGCGCGAGTTGCGCGCCGAGTTCGATCTGCCGATGCTGATTCACGAGGCTGAGGCCGAGCGCGGCGCCGAGATCGCGGGTTGCCCGCCCGACGGGGTGTAAGCGTTTCGCGACGGCGATGTCGCCATGTTCCGCTCCCTGGAGCGGTTGAAGGCGCTGCCGCCGGAGGTGGGAATCTACCCGGGGCACGACTACGGTCCGGAGTCGTTCTCGACGATCGGCCGTGAATTGCAGTCGGACGCCTACCTCCGACCGAGCAGCCTGGAACAGTGGCGCGCGATGATGGGGATCTTCTGAGCGGCGACCGAAGCGCTTCGCCTGCCGCCGCCGCGCCGCCTCGAACTCCTCCGCGGATCGAGACCCGGAAACTGCGTCGCGAGTTGCGCTCCGGCGAGCGCACCCTGGCCGTCTTGCCGTGCGCGGCGTCGCCTGGCGATTGGCGCCGTTGTGCCGGGCGTACTGGCTGCGACACGGCATCTCGGCACTCGCGCGGCCCGAGTCGGGAACCCTGCCGGCGACGGTGGCTCTGGGACTCGGTCTCATGGTGCTCCTGGCGATGGTTGTGGTTCAGGGGCATCTTCGTGACCAGCTCGAGTCCGAGTTGCCTGCGGAAGCGCCGAGTGTGTTTCTCTTGGGCGTGTCGTCCGAAGAGTGGAGCAGCCTCGACTCGCTACGCGAGGCGTCGTGATGCTGCGCATCTCCACCCGCTGGCAGATCGTCGGCGCGCTCTTCGCCATGATGATGTTCTCGTCGGGGCTGGGCTTCTATAACCAGTCCGTGCTGCTCGAGGCCCTGACCCGGGAGCGCGGCTTCTCGGTGTTCTCGGCGTCGTTCGCGTCGACGGTGTTCTTCGCCACCAGCGGCTTCGTCGGTCTCGCCGTCGCCAGCCTGATCGAGCGGATCGACGCCCGCTGGTCCGTCGCCGCCGGTGTCGCCATCTGTGCGGTGTCCCTTGTCGCGATCGGCCGCGCAGAGACCATTCTCGAGGTCTATGCGGCGTTCGTCGTGTTCGGAATCGGCTTCTCGGCCACGAACATGCTGACTGCGAGCACACTGATCCGAGGTGGTTCGCGCGACGGCGGGCCCTCGCGCTCTCGATCGTGTTCACCGGCCTCTCCGCGGGCGGCATCGTGGTCGCGCCGTTCGCCGCCTGGGCGGTCGCCGAGCATGGCCTGGGCCGCGGTACGGAGATCCTGGCTGCGACGTACGTTCCGGGCATTCTGCCGCTGGCGCTCTGGCGGTTGCTGCCCCGGCCGAGGGGGGAGACGGACCTTGCCGGCGAGTTCGACGGCGGGGAGGATCCAGGCGTCCTCGCGTTCGATGACGCCGCGCAGGCCGGCCTCACCGAGGCCTGGAAGGCGCTGCGGGTCGAGATCGGGCCGGTTCAGAACGCGAAGGCCTTCTTCGGCACCTCCGGCTCGGACGCGAACGACACCCAGGTCAAGCTCGTCTGGTACTACAACAACGCGCTCGGTCGGCCGGAGAAGAAGAAGATCATCAGCCGCCGCCGCGGCTACCACGGCGTCTCTCTGGCTGCCGGCAGCATGACCGGGCTGCCCCCGTTCCACAAGAGCTTCGACCTGCCGCTGCCGCAGTTTCGCCACGTGACCTGCCCGCACTACTACCGGGACGGCAAGCCGGGCGAGACGAAAGCGGAGTTCACTGCCCGGCTGGCGGCCGAACTCGACAAGTTGATCCGAGCCGAGGGGCCCGAAACCGTCGCGGCCTTCATTGCCGAGCCGGTTCTGGGCGCCGGCGGCGTCGTCGTGCCGCCCGAGGGTTACTACCCGGCGATCCAGAAGGTCCTGGACGAGCACGACGTGCTGCTGATCGACGACGAGATAATCTGCGGGTTCGGCCGGCTCGGTACGCCGTTCGGCGCCGAGGCGATGGGGATGAGGCCGGATACCGCCTCGGTCGCGAAGGCCCTGTCGTCCGCATACCTGCCGATCAGCGCGGTGCTGGTGCCGGATGAGATGGTCGATGTGTTCGTCGAGGCGGGCGAGCGCTGGGGGGTGTTCGGTCACGGCTTCACCTACACGGGGCATCCGGTCTGTGCCGCGGTAGCGCTCAAGGCGCTGGAACTGATGGAGGAGCGGAACCTCTTTGCTCACGCCGCCCGGGTCGGTCGCTACTTCCAGACCGGGCTGCGGCGTTTCGCGGACCATCCGTTGGTAGGGGAAGTGCGCGGTAAAGGACTGCTCGGCGCCTGCGAGCTGGTGGCGGACAAGCGGACCCGTGAGGCCTTCCCGGTCCGGCGCGGAGTGGGGACGTACTGCATGGAGCGCTGCCTGGATCAGGCTTTGATCCTGCGGGCGCTGGGCGACACGGTGGCTTTCTGCCCGCCCTTGATCGTCACCGAGTCGGACATCGACCAAATCCTGGAGCGCTTCGGCCGCGGCCTGGACGAGACGCTGGCCTGGGTCGAGGCGGGCGGGGGAGCATCCTGATGACGGAACTGAGCACGCTGAGCCGGTCGGTGGCCGGCAAGACCGCGCTGATCACGGGTTGCGCCTCGGGCATGGGCCGGGCGACGGCGAAGCTGTTCGCCGCCGAAGGCGCCAATGTCGCCGCCACGGACATCAACGGTGAGGGCGTCCGGGAAACGGTGGCCGAGATCGAGGCCGCCGGCCGGGAAGCCGCCGCCTGGACGCTCGACGTCGGCGACGCCGAGGCGATCCGGCGGGTGGTCGACGAGGTGGCGGTGCGCTACGGCGGCCTGGATATCCTGGTGAACAACGCCGGCATCTCACGCGGCGGGCCGATCGACGCGGACGAATACGAGCAGCGCTGGCAGGAGACGGTGAACGTGCTGTTGACCGCCCACCAGCGGACGATTCGCGCGGCGCTGCGGTACCTGCGCAAGTCGAGTTCGCCGCGGATCGTGAACATCGCCTCGACCGAAGGGCTGGGCGCGACGCCACTGAACAGCGCCTACTCGGCGGCGAAGACGGGGGTCATCGGGCTGACCCGAGGCCTGGCGGTGGAACTCGGCAAGGAGGGCATCACCGTCAACTGCATCTGCCCCGGTCCGATCCGCACTGGGATGACCGAGCGGATCACCCTCGAACTCACGGCGCCGTCCTCCCCCGGTCGCCACATCGTTGAACTCGACATGGTCGCCGAGTGTGTCGCCTGGTTCGCTCAGTTGGGCTCGCCGACGACGGAACTGGTCATCGACGTGTGCGGGCCGGACTGAGTTCCTCGTTGTCGGCTCGGAGAGCAGCGGCCCATTGCGCTCAACGATCGTCGTCAGGCACCGACAGGATGGGCAGTTCGACGGCCTCGCCACGATCCATCACCGCGAAGACCCGGTGGCGCCGGGCGAACACGGACGGAAGGTCCGGGGTCCGCCTGCCGCGGACTGCTGCTCGAGCACGGTCCCATCCAGGTGTCCGAACAGCTTGGCGGAATTCGCTATGACCCGGAAGCTCTCGGGAGGTTGGCCGGGCCTGTCGAGCGGGCGACGGAGCAGACCTCTGATCAGGCCTGCGCTATTGCGCTGGGGCTCCCACGAGTAGCTGGGGTCGACTTCATAGGCAAGGACGTCTGGCGGCGTGAGGCGCTCGAGTTCCAGAACGCCGTCTCGGTCGGAAACCATGAAGAGATCAACCTGGTTGCGGCCCGGGCCGAGCAGGTCGTCGGGCAGCAGGGCCGAGATTCGGCTTCGCCCGCTCGCATCGGTATAGGGACGTACCGAATCCGCAACGACTCCATTGATGGCCACGACGATCGATCGCTTGGTTTGTTCTTGCGGCGCGATGAGGGTGGCCTCGACGATAGCGGGCACGAACGTCCCGTCCTTATCGACGTCATCCCAGGCGCGAGGCTGATCGAAACGAGCGCGGACTTCGCCGTTGCGCAGTGGCAACCCTGCGATGGGTTGGCCGTGCAGGTCGGGCAGCGTCCCGATCGCCGCCGGGTCGTTCGCTTCACCGAGCAGCGCGGTCTGCGCCGCGACCCGCGCGCGGCGCCAGCGGCTGCGGTCGGCTGGAGTCTCGAGGCCGGCCGCATGCTCGCCGAACAACAGCGGTTCGGTTCTGGTCGGGGGGCGGCGCGTGACGGTGTCGGGCTCGGCTCCGGCGAGCTCCAGTATTCGCGGCATCAGGTTCACCAGGGAAAACTCGCTGTCGTCGATCTTGGCCTGGTCCTGAAGGGGCGCCTTGATGATCAGTGGCACGCTGACCAGGTCCAGGAGCTGATCGCCGGAGGGGTCCGGGCTTGGCAGCCGAAGCGATTTGCCCGGCTGGAACGAAGCGCCGTGGTCCGCGGTGATCGCGATCAGGCTGTGTTCAAACAGGTCCAGCGACTCGAGAGTCGCCATGAGTTCGCCGATCAGCCGGTCCACGAACTGAACTTGCAGCAGGTAGCGCTTCTCGGCGTTTCTGACGGTCCAGGGGTCGGTCGTCCAGATTCCGTCCTTGAGACCGTAGGACCTGCTGCGTCGGTACCTCCGGCCGGACGGCAGATACTCCCAGGGACCGTGGGGGAGCAGCACGTGCGCGAAGTACAAGCCCGGGCGTGCTCCGGGCGGTTCGATCGAGTCGAGGAACCGGCGGAAGTCGGCGGCCCGTTCATCGTTCCGGCGATGGGGGTGACTTCGTGCCAGTTGCCGCTCGCTTGCTGGTAGTGCGGTCCGCGGCCCGCTGAGGCCAAACCCGCTCCAGGTCCGGTCGAGAGGCGGAAGCCGCCCCGCCCATGGCTCCGGCAAGGTCAGGCTCAGCCACACGAAGCGGAGATCGGAGACCAGCAGACCGAATCGACGGGCGAAGGAGTGGCGCTGCTGCTCGAACCGGTTCAGTTGAAGCGGGCACAGGGAGGTGACCGGCTCCATGGCGAACAGGTCGTGGCTGGGGGCCAGCAGCGTAAAGAGGTTGATCGGATGGTCATCGGCAATCGGAAGCTGCTCGTGTTCGGGCCTCAAGCCGGTCAGGATCGCCGGTACGGCGCGGGACGTCATGTTGGAAGCGGCGGTGGCGTTGGGATACCAGGTGGCGCGGTCCGCCAGTCGCGCGAGGTTGGGGAGCCGCTGCCGGTCGATGCCGCCTTCGCCGTCGAGGAGCGAGATCACCGACCACTCGTCGAAGACGACCAGCACGACAGGGGCTTGCGCGCCGGTGGCGTGGGTCGGTAGCCTGCTGCTCGACCTTGAGAGGCTTCGCCGCACGTCGCCGTCGAGTACCAGGATCGCCGGCGCCACGATCGCGGTGATCGCCAGCACCGAAGCGAGGAGACGGATCGCGGGAAGACGGAGGTATGCCCAGACCACTCCGACGCAGGCAGCGGCGGAAAGGGTGGCGGCTACGGCCGCGGGCAGACCGCTCGCGGCCTGCAGCACGATGGCGCCGGCCAGCAAGCCGGCCGGACCCGCCACCGCCGGTCGGATCCAGGCCGGGCGGCAAAACCGCGCCGCCAAGGCCGGCACGGAGAGCGCCAACGCAGGGCCGATCAGGAACAACGCGACCAGGGCCAGGACATCGGTCATCGAGAGCTGCCTGATGGCGAAGAACTCGGGTGTTCGCCGCAACAGGTCGTACACGGGTTGAGCTATCGCGAGACTGCTCAAACCGCCGATCGCGAGCAGGCCGCAGCCGAGCTCGGCGAGCGGACCGTCGCTTTGCCAGGGCAGCCCTCCGCCCGGTGGCGGGAGGTTCGGCCGGTCCTTCCTCAATTCTGTAGTTCCAGACACGTCGAGGCGGCGATGGGGTCGATCGGATCCGGCGTCGCCTCCGCGAGGACTTCGCCTTCGGCAGAGCATGATAGCGTGTCGGAGACAGAACGCTACAAGCGCGAGAGGATCCTCATGACCTACCCAGTGCTTGGTGACTTCCAGTCGTTTCCCCGACGCTGTCGGATGTGTTCGCAAGTCGTCCTGCTGGTCACGCTGCCGCTGATTCTGGCTGGCGGCGCCTTTGCCGCCGACGGCGCTTCTTTCGTGTCGTACACGGGCGTGCCTTCGTCGATGACGGTCGGGTAGACGGCGCGGGTGAGCGTGACGATGCGGAACACGGGCACCTCGACATGGACGGCGAGCGGGGGCTACAAGCTGGGTTCGGAGGGTCCCCGGGACAACAGGAGGTGGGGTTCGAACCGACCGTCATCGACGAAGGCAAGCTTCTCTCCAGGACGAGCCGGAGGGCTTTTTCGCATGTTTGCTCGGCAATGATGACACACACGGGGAGTTCAGTTGCTCGGTGACGGAAGACTCGATGTCATGCCAATAGAAAGGTGGATGCGGTGGTGCTGAAGTATTCTTGTAGCGTTGGTCTTATGATCGTGGGCGCTTCCGTTTTACGGGTTGTCTCCGGGTGCGGCTCAGCAGGAGAGATCCGAAACGCTTGAGGAAGGAGTCGCCGTCCTCGATCAGCAGCGCTTGCTGGAAGAGCGAATCGATGAGCTTGCGCCGGAGGTGCTTGATGCGGTGTTCGGCTACTGGGCGGAGGAGCGGGATGGACAGGCTCGCGCCATTCTCGAAGGTCATGGACTGCTGACGGCGACTCCGGAGGTGGAACCGGACCTTCCGGCGCGAGGAAACTGCCTTGCCGCTCACTGAGCCCCGTACCGCAGTTGTGTCAGCGGCTGGCCGTTGAGCACGAGTTCCAGGGAGCGCGCCCAGGCCCGGAGCCGCGAGAACGGAGAGCGCGGCTTTCCTTACCGGCTGCCGCCGTCGATGCGCAGCACGGCGCTGGTGGTGTAGCTGGAGGCGTCTGAGGCCAGGTAGAGCGCGGCGCCGACGATCTCGTCCGGTTCGCCGCCCCGGCGAAGCGCGCTCGATGTCCGCGCCCGCTCGTTGAACGCCTCCAGGTCCCAGGCCTTCGAGATGTCGGTCAGGAAGGGGCCGGGCATGATCGCGTTGACGCGCACCTTGGGGCCGTAGGCGTGAGCGAGCGATTCGGTCAGCGAGTTCAGGCCGGCCTTGGCCGCGCCGTAGGGTTCAGCGTTGGCGCTGGGGTGGATCGCGGCGGTGCTGGTCACGTTGATGATGCTGCCGCCGTCGCCGTCGGCCATGCGCCGGCCGATCACGGCCGCAAGCCGGAACGGTCCCTTCAGGTTCACTCCGATCACCTTGTCGAACAGCGCCTCGCTGACCTCGGACAGGCTCGGATAGAGCGGCGACATGCCGGCGTTGTTGACCAGCACGTCGACCTTGCCGAACCGTTCGTAGGCCGCGTCGATCAACCGGTCGACCTCGTCCCAGTGGCCGACATGGCAAGCGTGGGCGAGCCCTTGTCGGCCCATCGCCTCGATCTCCGTCACCACCTCGCGGCAGGACTCGATCTTCCGACTGGTGACGACGACATCGGCGCCGGCGGCGGCGAACGCGAGCGACATCTCGCGGCCCAGGCCGCGGCTGCCGCCGGTGACGAGCGCGGTGCGGCCGGAGAGGTCGAAGATGCGGTGGGCATTGCCGACGGTCATGGTGGGAAGGCTAACAGTCCCAGGAGGGTGGTCCGTTCGGATTCGGCGACCCGGTCCGGGCCGGGGTAGATTCCGCTGACGATGACCGATTCTCCGCCGCTTGCCGCCGCCGGCGCCGCCGAACCGGCGGCGGTCGTCGAACCTCGCCTGGTCCAGATCCAGGTCGGCCCGATGGCCAACTTCGTCTACGTGCTGGCGGACTCCGCCAGCCGGAAGGCCTGGGTCGTGGACCCGGCCTGGGAGCCGCTCGGTGTCGTCAGGATCGCCGAGGAGCATGGCTACGAGGTGACGGGCGTGCTGGCGACGCATTTCCACCAGGATCACATCGGCGGGGAGATCATGGGCCAGCACATTCCCGGCGTGCGGGAGCTGCGCGCCGAGTTCGATCTGCCGATGCTGATCCACGAGGCCGAGGCCGAACGGGGCGCCGAAATCGCGGGTTGCGCGCTTAACCGGGTCGAGGCGTTCCGCGACGGCGACGTCCTCGAACTCGGCGATCTGCGGGTCGAGGTGCTGCACACTCCCGGGCATTCGCCGGGAAGCTGCTGTTTCCGTGCCGGCGACCACATGCTGACGGCCGACACCCTGTTTGTGCAGGACATCGGCCGGGTCGATCTGCCGCATAGCGACATCGACGCGATGTTCCACTCGCTGGAGCGGTTGAAGGCGGTGCCTCCGGGGGTGGGAATCTACCCGGGGCATGACTACGGCCCGGAGTCGTTCTCGACGATCGGCCGCGAACTGCAGTGGAACGCCTACCTCCGACCGAACAGCCTGGAACAGTGGCGCGCGATGATGGGGATCTTCTGAGCCGGGGAAGCGCTTCACCTTCCGTCGGCGCACCGCCTGGAACTCCTCCGCGGATCGAGGCCCGCGGACTGCGGCGCGAGTTGCGCTCCGGGGAGCGCACTCTGGTCGTCGTAAACGACATCGACCTGCAGGTGGCGGCGGGCGAGTGCGTGTCGATCCGGGGCCCGTCAGGGGCGGGTAAATCGACGTTGCTGGCTCTGCTCGCCGGCCTCGACCGCCCGACCGCGGGCAGTGTGCTGATCGACGGCCGGCCGATCGAGGGTCTGAGTGAGGACGAACTGGCGCTGCTGCGGCGCGAGAAGATCGGCTTCGTCTTCCAGTCCTTCCAGTTGCTCGGCAATCTGACTGCGCGGGAGAACGTCCAGTTTCCGCTCGACCTGCTCGGGCGCCGTCGCTCGCGGCAGCGTGCCGAGGCTCTGCTGGCTGATGTCGGGCTTGCGGAGCGCGGTCACCACTATCCGTCTCAGCTCTCGGGCGGAGAGCAGCAGCGGGTCGCCCTGGCCAGGGCCTTCGCCGCCGAGCCGCTGATCCTGCTTGGGGACGAGCCCACCGGCAACCTGGACTCGGCCACGGGGGCCGCGGTTCTGGACGTTATGATGGCTCTCCGGGATCGCTTCGGCTCGACCCTGGTGCTCGTCACCCACGACCCGGCGGTTGCCGCTCGCGCCGATCGTGAGCTGGTCATGGTGGACGGGCGCTTTACGGAAGGACGCTGACGTGGGCCCGGGCGTGACATTCCGGTACTCGCTGCGGGAGTTCCGCGGTTCACTGGGCCGGGTCCTGGTCTGGGTGCCGTGCCTCTCGGTCGGGGTCGGCGCCGTGGTTTCGGTCGCGGGGCTGGCTTCGAGCGTCGACGGGGCGATTCGCGGAGAAGCCAGGAAGCTCCTGGCCGCTGATCTGGCGTTTCGGTCGCGGGCTCCGATCCCGGAGCGGGTTCTCGAGGCGGTCGGCTCCGTGCCGGGGGCCGCCATCGCGGAGGTTCGCGAACTGGCTGCGATGGTGGGCCGGACGAAGGCCTTCGAGGCGGGCGAAGGAGGCCCGTCGAGCCTGTTGGTCGAGTTGAAGGCGATTTCGGGCGGCTATCCGTTCTATGGCGAGTTGCAAGTCCGGCCGCCGCTCCCGGCGGGGAAGAGCCCGGCCGACGTGCTCGGCGACGACTCGGCGCTGGTTTCGCCGGAAGCCCTTTCCCGTCTGGGACTCGAGATCGGCGACGAGCTTCGCCTCGGAAGGCGGACGCTCCGGATCGCCGGCGTGCTGGAAGGGGAGCCCGACCGGCTGCCGACGGGCTTCGCGTTCGGGCCGCGAGTCCTCGTAGGCGTGGCGGCGCAGGAGGCCGCGGGGATCTTCCCGTTTGCCGGCTTCGGCGGCTACCGGGTGTTGGTGCGTTTGCCGGGTGAGGGTTCCCTGGAGGAACTGGAGCTTCAGGCGGAGGCGTTCCGTGGCGAGATCGAGAACGCTGCGGCGGTGCGGGTCGAGACGTACGCCGATGCGCAGCCCGGCATCCGCGAAGACCTGGAGCGGCTTTCGCGCTATCTGGGGTTGGTCGCGCTGCTGTCGCTGCTGGTCGGCGGTGTCGGCGTGGCGCAGGGAATTCGCGCTTGGCTCACGCAGCGCCTCGATGCGCTCGCCGTTCTCAAGTGCCTCGGAGCCCGCCCTCGCGATCTCCTGCGCACGTACCTCGTTCAGGCGGTGTTGCTGGGTCTGGTGGCCGGGGTGATCGGCGGCGCCGTCGGCCTGCTCTCGATGCTCCTCGTGCCGGCGATCCTTGGCGGCGCGCTGCCGGTGGAAGCGGTTTCGATCTGGCAGCCGTGGGCCTTTCTTCGTGGAGTGGCGCTGGGCATCGGGGTATCGACCGCGTTCTCCGCGCCGGCGCTGCTGGTCGTGCTGCGGGCGCCGCCGGTGCGGGTCTTTCGTCGTGGCGCCGAGCCGCTGCCGGGTTCATGGCTCGCGAGCGGGCTGTCGCTGTTCGCGGTCGCCGCCGGCGTCGCCGGTTCGGCCGCGCTCCAGGCCGGGTCGCTGTGGCTCGCGCTCCGGTTCCTGGGCGCGGTGGGGGGCGCGGTTGCCGCCCTGGTCCTTGCCGCGCTAGCGCTGCGTTCGCTGGCCCGGTTCCTGGCCCCGGGGTGTCGCTCCTCCTGGCTCCGGTACGGGGTCGCGGCACTGGCGCGGCCCGAATCAGGCACGCTGGCCGCCTCGGTGGCTCTGGGGATAGGTCTGATGGTGCTGCTCGCGATGTTCGTGGTCCAGGGACACCTTCACGACGAACTGGCCGCGGGACTTCCGGACAACGCGCCGAGCGCCTTCCTGCTCAACGTGCCACAAGCGGGCTGGGAGGAACTCGCCGAGCTTCTCGAGCGCGAGGGCGCCGAAAGGGTGCAGTCAGCGCCGGTGGTCATGGCGCGGTTTACGACGATAGACGGCGTTCCGGTGGCTGAGCGGACCCACGAGGGGAATCGCTGGGCATTGAGGCGCCAGTTGCGCTTGACCTACCTGGATGAACTGCCGTCAGACAACGCGATCGTCGAATCCGTCGGGCCGGCGACGTTGGCGGAGCCCTGGGTTGATCCGGCGGCCCTTGAGGTCAGCGTCGAGCAGGACTTCGCGGAGACGATCGGGGTGGGCGTCGGCTCCACGATCGCTCTGGACGTGGGGAACCGGGAAGCCACGATCACGGTGACCAGTCTCAGGCGGGTGGACTGGGAGGGTTTCGGGATCAACTTCTTCCTCGTGGTCGAACCTGCGGCCGTGGACTGGGCGCCGCAGACCCGTCTGGCGGCCGCCTGGTTGCCGGACGAAATGGAACAGGGGATCCAGGACGCGGTCTACAGGGCCCATCCCGGCGTCGCCGTGGTCCGGATTCGGGAGGTGCTGCAGAAGGTGATCGACCTGATCGGGGACCTGCAGGTCGGCGTTCGGGTGCTCGGCAGCTTCACCGTGGCGGCTGCCCTGCTGACGCTGGCCGGCGCGGTCGCGGCGGGCTCACAGCTACGTGGCCGGGAGGCGGCGCTGCTCAAGACGATCGGCTCGACCCGCTTCGACGTGCTGCGCGCCTTCGCGGCCGAGTACGCACTGATCGGTCTGTCCGCGGCGGTTGTGGCGGCTGTGCTCGGCTTGTCGGCGTCGTGGTGGCTAGTTACTCGCGAACTCGAACTCGCGTGGTCCTTCCGCCCCCTGGCGGTGTTGGGGGCGCTCTCGGCGGGCAGCCTGCTCGCGCTCGGAACGGGGCTCCTGGCTAGTGCCGGCGCGCTGCGCAGGCCGCCGATCGACTCGCTGCGGGAAGGCTCCTGATGGCGCGCATCTCCACTCGCTGGCAGATCGTCGGTGCGTTGTTCGTCATGATGATGTTCTCGTCGGGGCTTGGCTTCTACAACCAGTCGGTGCTGCTCGAGGCTCTCACGCGCGAGCGCGGATTCTCGGTCTCGGCGGCGTCGCTAGCCTCGACCGTCTTCTTCGCGAGCAGCGGGTTCGCCGGTCTGGCGGTCTCGAAGCTACGCGCGGATCTATTCGGTGAGTACCTTGTGCGCGTCGGTGGGGGTGGCGCTTGGTCCGCTCCTGCTGGGCTGGGCCCATGATCTGGTGGGTGGCTATCGGGGTGCGTATGCGCTTGGCGCGATGATGTCGTGGTTGGGCTGCATCGCGCTCTGGGGAGCTGGCAAGGGCTACGTCCGTCGTGTGCAGTAGCTTGGCCGAGGTATCCGCCGTCGGTGCTCTTGGGTCCGCAAACAGGGTTGGAAGTTTGGCCCGTTCGGGATAGGCTGCGGCACTCGATGGACTCTTGCTGTTCGCCGCCTCGCGGCGGCACCTTGCCAGCTCGAGAGAACCGCGGTCCAATGGCCGCGGGTCTTGCTCCCGTACAAGGGCGGAAGATGGTGCGACTCGACGGCGGCCGCTTTCGGATGGGTACGGACTCGCGTCAGGCAGTGCCCGGCGACGGCGAGCGACCGTCGCGCGAAGTCGAAGTCGGCGCGTTCGCGATCGACGTGTTCGCCGTCTCGAATCGCGACTTCGCCGACTTCGTCGAGACGACGGGCTACCGCACCGACAGTGAGCGTCTGGGTTGGTCCTTCGTCTTCGAGGGCTGGCTCTCGCGCAGGCTGCGACGTCACGGCATCGTGGAGCGGTTGCCGGCGGCTCCGTGGTGGTGCCGGATCGACTACGCGGACTGGCGGCGGCCGGAAGGACCCGGTTCGTCGATCGTGCGGCGACTGGATCACCCCGTGTTGCATGTGTCGCACAACGACGCCGTCGCCTACAATTCCTGGGCTGGCTGCCGCTTGCCGACGGAAGCCGAGTGGGAGTGCGCGGCTCGCGGCGGCGTGGAGGGGAGTGACTTTCCCTGGGGCGACGAGCTCGAACCGGAGGGTGAGCACCGTTGCAACGTGTGGCAGGGCGACTTTCCGCGCCGGGACGAGGGGGAAGACGGCTACCGGGGCACCTGCCCGGTCGACGCCTTTCCGCCGAATCGTTTCGGTCTCTACAACATGATCGGCAACGTCTGGGAGTGGTGTACGGACTGGTTTGGGCCCCGCCTGCCGGCCGCCGGCGCCCGCGATCCGAAAGGGCCCGAAACCGGTGTCGCCCGTGTCATTCGGGGCGGATCCCACCTGTGTCATGCTTCCTACTGCAACCGCTACCGGGTTTCGGCTCGTACCCACAACACGCCCGACAGCGCGACCGGACACATGGGCTTCCGTTGCGCCGCCACACTGGAGTAGCTCTGCTCCTCTCACGCTGACGCCTCGCCGCAGGACCTTCACCGAGGAGAACACTTGCCTGGTCGAAGAGAACTCAACACGCGCCGTCGCAAGCGACGGATTCTGGAGGCGGCGACCAAGCTGATCTCGAATGGCGGTATCGAAGCGTGCACGATGCGGGCGCTGGCCCGCAAGGCCCGTCTCGACGTCACGACGCTGTACAACTATTACGGGTCGAAGGAGGAGATCCTCGAGGCCCTGCGGAGATCCGGGGCTCGCAGACTCGAACGCCGGATAGCGCAACTTGGGGAAACGGACCCCTTCGATCGTATTCGTGCGATCGTCGACCTGACGCTGGGGGTCTCGGAGTCGCCTGCCGAGTTGGCGCGGCCCATCAATCTGCCAGTGCCCTGGCGCCGTCCGGCTACCGGACCGATCGGAGAGGTCGCGAAGGCGCACCTGGAGAAGGAATTCCGCCGCGCGGCGGCTGGAGGCGACCTGCTGCTCTCAGTCGATCCTGAACAGTTTGCGATGGTCGTTCTCGGTCACGTCGGCGTGTGGTTGTCGCTGTGGGCCCGGCGCGTGACCGGTGCCGAGGAGACGTTGGCTCGGGTCCGGTATCTCGTGAGCCTCTGCCTGCTGGCGGCCTCGACGGACGGGTCGCGGCGTGGACTCGAGCAGGAGATGCTCGAGAGCCAGAGTCGGCTGGCCGCTATCGATGCGGCCCTGACGAGCGCGGCTGTCTGATCGACCTGAAACCGGGTCCGGCCGTGGCTACGACGGCGCCTGGCTTCCGGACGGCAGGGCGGCTCCCCAACCGGCTTCAAGTTCGCGGGCGAGCCGGTCCCGCAGAGCGGCGTGGTGGGGATCCTCTCCCAGGTTGTCGAACTCCCTGGGATCCGTCTCCAGGTCGTAGAGTTCGATCTCAACCTCGCCGCCTCCTCCGATGGGGGTCCATTCCGTGTAGCGATACCGGGCGGTTCGAACGCTGAGCCCGGCGGTGAGATGCTGCCGATCGGGCCGCGTGAAGCGATCCGAGCGCGAGAAGATCGCGCTCTTCCAGCCCCTGTCGGGGTTCTCGAGCAGTGGCCGGAAACTCGTGCCCTCGAGATCCGCCGGTACCGGTAGATCGGAGAGGTCGGCGAGCGTCGGATAGAGGTCGACGAGTTCGACCAGACCCGTCGTCGATCTGCCGCCTGCGACGCCAGGCGCGCGCACGATCAGGGGTACGCGGGTCGACTCCTCGAACTGCGACTGCTTGCGCCACATGCCGCCGTGCTCACCGAGGTGGAAGCCGTGATCGCTGACGAAGACGACGATTGTGGACTCCTCCAGACCGAGGTCGCTGAGCGCGTCGAGCAGCAGGCCGACCTGGTGGTCAATCAGCGTGACTGTGGCGTGGTAGGCCGCGATCGCCTGCCGCTTCTGGTCGTCGGTGTGGAGGGCGTCGTCCGGGTAACCGACGAGGGCGGGAACCGGAATGTCGTCGCGGTCATCGTCGGGCTCGCTTGGCAGCGCGGTCTCGGAAAGCGGATGCTGTTCGAAGAAGCTGGCGGGCGCTACCCAGGGCTGGTGCGGCTTGTGGAAGCCCGCGGCGATGAAGAACGGCTTGTCACCCTCGTGTTCCCGCAGGATCTCGATGACTCGGTGCGTCGTGCGGCCGTCGGGTGTGTCCTCTTCGCGCTCGTCCGTTGCGCGCCAGGTAAGTGGCAGTCCGCCGGTTCGGCCATGGGGCGCGAAGACGTCCGCCCGTGACATGCCGCCCTCGGAGCCTTCGGTCCAGGAGTTGTCGCGGACCTCGGAGTGGTCGACGCCGGGAAGGTAGTTCTCGGGGCCCCTCCGGCGGGCGTTCTCCGAGATGTCCCAGGTGACGGAGTCCTCGTAGCGGCCGTGGGCGACCTTGCCCACCCGGGCCGTGAAGAATCCGTGCCGCCGGAAGTACTCGGGCAGCATGACGACATCGCCGACGGCGTGGCGCGGCTCCAGGAAGTTGTGGATGACCTGCGTCGTTTCCGGCCGCAGCCCGCTCAAGAAGGACGCCCGGGAGGGATTGCATACCGGATGCTGCGCGTAGGCCCGGTCGAAGCGGACGCCCTCGGCCGCCAGACGGTCGAGGTTCGGCGTCCGCGCGGTCGGGTAGGCGTCGTAGTTGCCGAGCGCGATGTTCAGGTCGTCGGCGACGATGAACAGGACGTTGTGCCGGACGGGCGGATCGGCGGAGGGAGCGCAGGAGAGGGAGGCGAGCAGCAGGACCGCGGCGACGGACGTTCTCATACGTTTCTCCTTTGCCCTGTCGGCGTGCCCCGATCTAGGCAGCGGCCCGCTCGCCCTGACCGGGCTTTCGATCAGAAGCGGAAACCCGCCTTCAACCGGAACTCGCGCGGCAGTTGCCAGGCGGTCACCGTCGAGATCGGTTCCAGCGTGCGCGGGTTGACGAAGAGCACGCCCTGCTCGTCGGTCATGTTGGCCGCCTCGAAGCCGAGCTGGCCCTCGAACGTACCTCGGATCGGGAAGAACCAGACCAGCGAGGCGCTGAGCGTGTAGATGTCGTCGAGCTGCAGGTTGTCTCGCGGCGCCAGGCGGGTCACCGTGTCGATCTCGACGCCGGTGGTCGGATGAGCGACCGTGGTGGCCAGGGTCGGGCCGAAGTAGCGGCCGCTGCTGCCGGAGAAGAAGCCGCCCAGGGACAGCCGGTGTTCGCCCAGCTCGAAGATCCGGACCCCGACGATGTTCAGCCGGTCGATGTCGTGGCCCATGCGCCCTGCCTGGTAGCGGCTCGTCGCGTCGGTAGCGCCGGTGTCGAGCTCGATGCCGCCCAACCCCTCGAACAGGTTCGAGTTCGTGTTCACGCTCTCCGTGTTGCCCTCTGCGTCGCCGCTCGTCAGGTTGGTGTTGAGCGACCAGTTGTTGCGGAAACGACGGTTCAACTCAAAGGTAACGCCCTGGTACTCGCGGAACGCGCCCGGCCAGTTGCGAACCACCCGTTCAACGCCCGTGCCGTCGGCGGTGAACTGTTCGTTGCCGAAGTAGATGTTGTCCGTCTCGTGCGAGACGGCGCTGGCGCGGAACACCCAGTTCCGGCTGAACTGCCAGTCGAGGCCCACCGCGACCTGGTCCTTGTAGAAGTGGTCGACGCGCTGGATCTCGCCGCCGCCCGCCGGCCTGACCTGCCTCCGGAACCGGTCGTAGCGCAGTGTGCTGGAGTTCCAGTTGTACTCGGTGTAGGACTGCTGGCCGGTCGGCAGTTCGCTGTACTCGCGGTAGGCGAAGTCGAGCGGGATGTTCTGGTAGTAGCGACCGGCGCTCGCCCGGAACAGGAGCGTGCCGTCGGCCTTGATGTCGTAGACCGCGGTCACGCGCGGTGCCCACTCCTGCGTGTCGTCGACTGTGCGCCCGACATCGTTCTTGATCGTCTGATCGTCGAGGCGGAGGCCGAGGTGGAGGCTCCACTGGTTGCCGATGTCGATCCGGTCCTGGACGTAGAACGCACTCTCGACTCCCTCGCTCTGGGAGGGCACGGAGTCGTCGAAGATGCGCACCCGTTGCGGCCGCTCGTAGCCGCCTGGGAGGCTCGGGTCGTAGCCGCGCCCGCGGAACTCCTTGCCGACGTTGCCCAGGTTCGTGAACGCGATGTCCTGGATGTCGATACCGAACTTGACCTCGTGGTTGCGGCGGAAGATGCTCGCCGAAGCGCTTGCCGTGTCCCGCGGGAAGTCGTTGTAGCCGATGCCGGAACCCGAGGCCGGCCCGTTGTGGCGCAGGTTGGTCAGCAGGTCACGGTAGCGATAGTTGTTCCCCGGGGGGTCGTCGGGCGAGGCGTTGGAATCGAGGCTCTCCTTGGGGAAGAGAAGATTCCGCGGGAACAGGTCCTTGCGCTTCGATGCCTTCACCTCGAGGAAGACCGAGTTGCTGGCGGCGAAGCTCCAGGTGACCGTCGCGAGCTGAGCGAACAGCGGCCGGTCCATCAGGGACAGGAAGTCGCCCGAGTTGCCCGGACTTGCGATGCCGTTGCCGCGGGAATCGATCCATGTGCCCGCGACCTGATGCCGGTCGCTGGGCTGGAAGTTCAGCTTGGCGATGCGGGGCTCGGACGTGCGGCTGCTGTCGATGACCGTGCCGTCCCGCAGCCGGTCGAGCAGGTTGTTCGTCATGTCGGACCAGGCGACGAAGAACCAGGCCTTCTCGCGCCGGATCGGACCGCCGAGCGACGCCTCGAAGCTCGGCGTGTGGTCGTCCGGCCGCTCAAGTTCCAGTTGGTTCAAGGTCCTCCACTTCGGGTTCTGGCCGACGTACAGCAAGTTGCCGTGAAGTTCGTTGGTGCCGGTCTTGACCGTCGAGTTGATGACGCCGCCCATGACCCGGCCGTACTCGGCGCCGAAGCCCTGGGTTTCGAGCCTGGACTCGGCGAGGGCCGTGGCCGGCATGATGAGCCGCGCCTCGCCGCCGCGGCGCGTGTTGCTGGTGTCCACGCCGTCGATCAGGACCTGGGTCTCGGTCGAGAGTCCGCCGTTCACCGCCGGCAGGTGGTCGCCCTCATTGATACTGACCACGCCCGGCAGTTGACGCAGCGTCGAGGAGTAGTTGCGGGTGCCGTAGGCGACGTTCTCCACCACCTCGGCGCGAGCGCTGCTGACGACACCGGTGTCGTACTTGCTGATCAGGACCGCGTCGGCGGTGACCGTGATCTCCTCCGCCTCGGCCGGGATCAGGGTGAGGTTGACTCCACGCCGCTGGCCCGGATTCAGTGTCGTGGCGAACTCGGCTCTGCCGAGCCCTTCGAGTTCGGCCGTGATCGTGAAGTCGCCGGCCTGGAGGAGGGCGAATCGGTAGCCGCCGTCGGCGTCGGTGATCGCGTTCCTGGTCCGCTGCGGCCCGGTGAGGGTGACGGAAACGCCGGGAACCGCGCTCCCGTCGGCGTCCGTGACCCGACCGTCGATCGTGCCGGTCTGCGGACCGTCGGCCAGCATCGGCGGGGCGCAGCAGAGGAGTACAGCGAGAAGCCAGGGGAGAGAGCGGTTCGTGTGTCGACTCATGGTCGATCCTCCGAGCTGTTGTTGTCGAGTCTCTTGCTCCCTAGAGTATCACGAACGCGGTTCGAATTTTCGAGTGGCCCGAAAGCGACTCAGATCAGGCCCTGGTAGGCGCCGCCGTCGAGCAGGATGCTCGTGCCGGTAATGAACTTCGCCGGCTCGGAGCACAGGAACGCGACCGCCTTGCCGAAGTCCTCGGCGGTGCCGAGCGTGCCGGTCGGCACGCGCTGGGCCACGACGTCCGTGTTGCCGAGTGACTTGATCCGGTCGGTGGCATGGATGCCGGGCTGGGCCGAGTTGACCGTGACGCCGTCGCGGGCGACCTCCGCGGAGAGCGTCTTGAGAAAGCTGCTGACTCCGGCGCGGGCGACCGATGAGGCGGCCAGGTTGCCGATCGGCTGCCGGGCGCCGATCGAGGTGATCGCAACGATCCGCCCCCAGCCGCGCTCGCGCATGCCGGGGAGAGCCGTCTGGCACATGACGATGGTCGACAGCAGGTTGAGGTCGAGGGCCTCGCGGTAGCCGTCGATCGAGGTGGTCGCCGGCGAACCGGGCGGCGGACCGCCGGCGTTGGCGACCAGGACGTCGACCTGGCCGAGCTTTACGATCGCCTGTTCGACGAAGGAACGCGCGCCCTCCTCCGTGGACATGTCCGCGACGATGGGCACGGCGCTGGGGCCCAGCTCCGCGGCGGCTTCGCTGATCCGCTCCTGGCTGCGGCTGCAGACCGCCACCTGGACGCCGTCCTCGATCAGTGCCTTCGCACAGCCGAACCCGAGTCCCGTCGATGCCGCGGCCACGGCGGCCTTCTTGCCCTGGATTCCCAGATCCATTCCAGTCTCCTTAACGTCGTCTGTCGCGGGCCAGTTCGGCCATGCGGGTGAACAGCTCCTGCATGTGGGTGCGGTCCGTGGTGCCGCCGCTGAACTCGCGGTACAGCGAATCGACGTTGATCGCGATCCGCTCGCTGTCGCCCCACGACTCGAAGTCGCCGAGGGCGATGTCGAATGCGGCGTCCCGGGCGCTGAGGCCCGCGTCGAAACGTCTCTTCGCCTCGTCGCGTATGTAGACGAGGTAGGCGCGCATCGCCTCGACGCCTCGTTGGTCCGTGATCGGACCATGGCCGGGCACGATCGTCTCGAGGTCCCAGGTCAGCAGCAGGTCGCAGGCGTCGATCCAGTTCTGCACCGGTCCCGCCCAGATGATCGGCGCGCCCTCGATGAACAGGATGTCACCGGTGAACGCCGTGCGATCTGCCGGCATGTGGATCATGATGTCGCCGCCCGTGTGGGCGGGGCCGACCTCGACCAATTCCACTGCCGTCTCGCCGACCTGGAGGCTCAGCTCGCCCTCGAACGTGCGGTTCGGCGGAGTGTGGGTGATTCCCTCGAACTCGAAACTGCCGAAACACTCGACCAGGAAGTCAGAGGCGAGGCCGCCGTTCGCGCGGGCGCCGCGCATCAGCGCCGCGAGCGCCTCCGGCGTCGTCGCCTCCATTTCGGCGGCGGCGGCCTTCGAGGCGACGATCTCGGCGCCGGCGACGAGCTCGTTGCCGTGAGTGTGGTCGCCGTTGGAATGGGTGTTGACGAGCCGGTCGATGTCGGCCGCGGCGGCGTGCGCCTTCTTCATCGCGTCGAGCATCTCCTGGGTGTTGGGCAGATCGAACAGCGTGTCGACGAGCAGCGACTCGTCGCCGCTCACGATCAGTCCCGCGTTGCTCCAGCCCCAACCGCCGTCGGGCTGCAGCCAGGCGAAGGAGCCGTGGCCGAGGTCGTGGAGGCCGCGTTCAAACGCGAAGCGCGGTGTGCCGAGTCCAGTCCAGGGAGATCCGTTTGTCATGGGCGAACTCTAGCGTGGGCTCCCCTTGGATACGATTGCGCGATGACAGCCCCCACCGAGGCCGAGCGTTCCCGGGCCACGCTCGATCTGGACGCGTTCTGGAACTGGCTCGTCCTGCACCCGAACTGCGTCATCCGCGCCGGATCGGCGGACGCTCTGCTCTGCGACGACGAGGACTTCCACTGGCAGTTCGTGGCCGAGAACGACAACCTCCTGATCGCGCAGCTCGTCTACGGCAAGCGCCTGGTCGGCGAGATCCTGATCGACCGCGAACGGGTCGCCTATGTGCAGTCGTTTCAGGGCGACCAGGAAAGCGAGTACATCTTCGAGCTGATCTGCGAGACGGAGCGGGAACGTCTGGCCGCGTGGGTTTTCGTCATGTCCCACGGCCTGGAGGACGAACAGCAGGAGTCGGCGCATGCGGCTCCCACGCTGGTTCACTGATGGCGGGGCTGTAGAGCTCGCCCCGCGGCCAAGCGGCTGGAGATTCGACGTGACTCTTCGGATTCCGGGCGTCGTTGATCTACGCCCGCAGCGGCGGGGGGTTCGGCCTTGACCCTTCGAGTTCTCGGCGTGGTTGATCTGCACTGGTCAGGCAAGCGGCCGCCCCGCCTGCCGGATCCGTCCGGCTTCGACCTCGTCGTGCTCGCCGGCGATCTGACCAACTTTCTGGGTCCGGACCACGCCCGCCAGATCGTCGAACCGCTTCAGGCGTCCGGCGTCCCGGTCCTCGCGGTCTGCGGCAACTGCGACCAGCCGAGTGTCGAGGGTTACTTCCGGGATCTCGACATCGACCTGGACCGCCGCGCCCGCACGGTCGACGGCGTCCGCTTCATCGGCCTCTCGGGCGGCCTCCCCTTCGGCGACCTCCCGTACGAGCGCACCGAGGAAGACTACGAACGCGTCGCCGCCGAGGCCTTCGACAACGCCTCCGCCGTCAAGGGTCGGCCGACGATCCTGGTTTCCCACCAGCCGCCCCACGGCACCGCCTGCGACCTCGCCCGCGGCAACCACGTCGGCTCGCGTTCCCTCCGCACCGCCATCGAGCAACACCAGCCCGACCTCGTCTTCTCCGGCCACATCCACGAAGCGATCGGCGACGACACGATCGGCCCTACCCGCGTCGTCAACCCCGGCCCCTGGTTCCAGGGCCGCTCCCTGGTCATCGAAGCCGACCCGAAGACCGGCTCCGTCGAGTTCGAGATCCGCGGGCGAAGGCGGAGGATCTGAACGATGGCTTACCGACTCGGCCCGGCCAGCCTGAAGGAGGCCCTCACCGGAATGAACGTCGACTGGCTGCAGGCGATGATGCGGGAGCTCCCGGTGCCGACGCCCAAGCCGACCCGCAAGGTGGACATCGTGAAGGCTATTCTCCGCTGCCTCGATGGCGCCAAGCTGAGGGAGTTGTGGTCGCGGATGGACGATCTCCAGCGGCTCGCCGTGGCGGAAGCCGTACACGGCCCGACCTGCCGCTTCAAGGCGCGGCAGTTCCGGGCGGAGCATGGCCGCATGCCGGAAGGCTACCGAGTAGCGAGCTCGTACGACTTCTCGGTCCTGCGCTTCTTTCTCTTCCCGCTTGAGCGCCACCTGCTCGAGTTGGTTGTCGTCCCTTCGGATCTCGCGGACCGCCTGCGCAAGTTCGTGCCTCGGCCGCCGGAACCGGTTCTCGAAACCGTCGAGGAGTGCCCGGAGTTCATCGAGCGCCGGCTGCAACGTTGGGTTGTCACGGAAGGCGAAGAGAAGTTCGAGAGCGTGGCGCTGGTTCGTCGCTACATGGAGGAGGCTGCCGTCGAGGACCTGTTCGCAACGCTGCGTCTGATCGACGACGGGAAGCTCGCCGTCGGCCCGAAGACACGTCGGCCCTCGTCGCGAACGGTCGAGCTCCTTGGGGAAGTCCTGCACGGTGGCGACTACTTCCTGGAGTCGAAGCGCAAGGGCCGTCGGTCGCGCCAGCTGATCGGCGCCATCAGGGCGTACGCCTGGCCTTGGCTGGTCCAGGCCGGCGGACTGGCCGAACCGGCCCGCGGCAAGCTGGCCCTCACGCCGGCCGGCCGGTCGGCCTGCAGCGCGCGGCCCGCGCTTACGTTGCGGCGGATCTGGAAGCGGTGGTTGGCGAACACCCTGCTGGACGAGTTCAATCGGATCGACGAGGTGAAGGGCCAGTTCCGGGGCCGCGGTCGACAGGCGATGACGTCGCCGCGCGAACGCAGGAAGGCAATCGTGGACGTCCTTGCGGAGTGCCCCACGGGGAGATGGGTGGAGGTCGACGAGTTCCACCGCTTCATGAAGGCGAAAGGCCGGGACTTTGAAGTGACGAGGAACCCGTGGCGTCTCTACATCGTGGACCCGGAGTACGGCAACTTCGGCTACGAGACGGCCGGCGCTGGCGACGAGCTCGAGGCGCGCTACCTTCTTTGCTTCTTGTTCGAGTACGCGGCGACCCTGGGTCTCGTGGATGTCGCGTTCACTGCTCCGGAGAACGCCCGACTCGACTGGGTATCCCGGTGGGGGGCCGACGATCTGGACTTCCTGAGCCGCTACGACGGTCTCGAGTTCTTCCGCGTCAATCCGCTCGGCGCGTGGTGTCTTGGCAGAGTCAGGCGGTACGAGCCTTCGAATCTCCCGACGCCCAGCGCACTGACCGTCCTGCCCGATCTTCGCGTTCGGGCGTCCGCCCCCTTGCTGCCGGCGGAGCGCCTCCTGCTGGAGACTTACGCCTTGGTTGAAGTGGAAGGAGTCTGGCGTCTGAACCTGGACCGTGCGCTGACGGCGCTTGAACACGGTCACGAGCCGGCGGAGTTCAGGAAGTTCCTGGCCGCGCGCGACGAACAGCCGTTGCCGGAGAAAGTCGAAGGGTTCCTCCGACTCATCGAACGGGGCATGCATGCCCTGAAGCCGCCCGTGAACGCACTCTTGATCGAGTGCGCGGACGCCGGGATTGCCGACCGGATCGCGGCCAACCCTCAGGCGGCGAAGTACTGCCTGCGATCCGGCCCGCGCGGCCTGTCCGTGCCCGTGAAGTCCGAGAAGAAGTTCCGCAGTGCCGTCCACGCGCTGGGCTACGCCTTGCCGTTGCGCTGAGGTTCCGGCGTGTACGCAGCGTTGTCCAGTCCTGAAATGATCCTGAACATTGACGTGCATGGACCCTTGTCAAGGATCGTCCACTACGGCCCGATGGCGCGCCGCAGAAGAAGCTGTCCGAGTCCGCCGCCGTTCAAGCTGCTGGACGCCTGCGGCTTGACCGGCCATCGCTGGCTGTATTCGGCGCCGGCTACGGATCTCGCCTATCGCGTCACGGTCTAGACCCCGGTCGATGGCGTACCGCACGAGTGGACCGCGAACGCCGGCAGTGGAGCCGCGGATACGCGGTTCACGTCGGTTTGGGCGATCACCGATACCGAGGCGTTCCGCTGCAGCGAAGAGCCATGAACCGCCGCCCCTCGAATCGGAGCGAGCCGTGAGCCTGCGGAGCGCCGCTTGGAGATGAAGCATGCGGGAGCCCATCCATCCCGGCGAGACGCTTCGCGAGGACCTGGACGCCCTCGGAATCAGCGCGACGGAACTCGCGCGGCGGATCGAAGTGCCGCCGAATCGGGTCGCGGAGATTCTCAACGGTCGGCGCTCCGTGTCGGGCGACACGGCCCTGCGCTTGGGGCGGTTCTTCGGCACGTCGGGGGAGTTCTGGCTGAATCTCCAGAAACTCTACGAATTGCGGTTGGCGGAGCAGAAGAACGGACCGGCGATCGCCCGGTTGCCAACCCTGCAATCCGGCTCGCATCTGGAAGCCACGGTGTAGCGATTCCGCGGCGGGGGGTCCTTGGGTCGAGGGGCCTGCGCGAGCGACTCGTGGACCCTCTCCACGAGCCCGCCGGAAGGCGGGTCTTATCGCATCCGTCGCAGCCGCGACACCAGCTCGTCGATGGCGGGAAGGTCGACGTTGGCGAAGGCGAGGCGGAGGTGGCGGTCCTGGCCGGGGCCGAACATGGCGCCGGCTAGGCAGAGGATGCCGTGGTCGTGGGCGAGGCTGCGGCCGACTTCGATGGAGGAGCGGTCGCCCCAGGGGTGGCGGAGGTAGACGAAGTAGCCGCCGGAGGAGGCGACCTCGAAGCCGCTGTTCGCTTCGCGGATGCGTTTGGCGGCGTAGGCGACGCGGTCACGGACGGTGCGGCGGTACTCGCGTTTCCAGGCGTCGAGGTGGTCGAGGCAGAAGACGGCGGCCAATTGGCCGATGTGGGAGGGGCAGAGGGCGACGCAGTCGGCGATCTTGAGCGTTTCCCGCAGCAGCGCGGGGTTCGTGGCCATGCAGCCGATCCGGTAGCCCGCCATGCAATAGGCCTTTGAAAAGCTGTAGAGGTGGATCAGGGTGTCGCTCCAGTCGGGACGCGAGAAGAGCGTGTGCGGCGGGTGGGAGTGCTCGCGGAACTCGCGGTAGGTCTCGTCGATCACGAGGACCAGGCCGCGGTCTCGGGCGAGTTTGAAGAAGCGCTCCAGGAGATCCGGCGGGTAGACGGCGCCGGTTGGGTTGTTCGGCGTGACGAGGACGATTGCGCGGGTGGCCGGAGTCACCGCTGCCTCGGCGGCGGCGGGGTCCGGGAGCATGTCGGCGTCCGGCTCCAGGTATACGGGGGCGACATCCTGGGAACGCAGCCACATGTCGTGGTTGAAGTAGGAGGGCAGGGGGACGATGACCTCGTCGCCCGGGTCGGTCAGCGCCATCATCGCGAGGCAGAAGGCCTGGTTGCAGCCGGCGGTGACGGCGACCTGGGAGGTGGCGACCGGGGCGTCGTAGTCCGCGGTCAGCGTGCGGGCCAGACCCTCGCGGAGTGGGAGGATTCCCTGCTGGTCGGTGTAGGTCGCCGTGGCCGCACTCTGAGCAACGGCGGCGATGTGATCGCGCAGTTCCTGGGCCGGCGGGTAGGTCGGTGCGGCCTGGGAGACGTCGATCAGGGGGAGGTCGCGGGCGGCGTTGCTCTTCCAGCGCCCGACCTGGGTGATCGGCGAGTCGATCACCCGATGCACTACCTCCCTGATGCGCATTGAGGGCGTAAGCTACCGGATCGATCCGCTGCTGGCTGGGAGGCTGGCCGAGAATGGGGGAAGACGAAGGATGAAGTACCTGCACACGATGGTTCGGGTCCGCGACCTGGAGGAGGCGCTGGCCTTCTACTGCGGCAAGCTCGGGATGGTCGAGATGCGCCGGTTCGACAGCGAGCAGGGGCGGTTCACGCTCGTGTTCCTGGCCGCGCCGTCGGACGTCGAGCCGGCCCGGGAGCGGACGGCGCCGTTGCTCGAACTGACCTACAACTGGGACCCCGAGGACTACACGGGAGGCCGGAACTTCGGCCACCTGGCCTTCGAGGTCGACGACATCTACCGCACCTGCCGGTCGCTTCAGGAACAGGGCGTCGTGATCAACCGGCCGCCGCGGGACGGTCGCATGGCGTTCATCCGCTCGCCCGACGGAATCTCGATCGAGCTCCTGCAGGCCGGTGGCTCCCTGCCGGTCGAGGAGCCGTGGGCGTCGATGCCGAACGAGGGCACCTGGTAGCGGAAGGAGGGATGCCGGCCTCGCGGCCGGCGCGTCAACCCGGCCGCCTGCGGCGGCAGCCGGCGGGGACGCCGGCGCACCCAGTCTGCGGTCCGCTCAGTAGTCGGCGTAGTCCTTTTCTTCGACGAGTTCCGAGCCCAGCAATTCGTTGATGCCGCGTTTGGCGGCGGCGCGCCGATCGTTCGTGCGGTAGACCGCGCGCGCGAGCTCCACGAAGCGCCCGCCGAAGTCGGACTTCCGTTCGCAGTCGCGGATGTCGTCCTCGATCTCCCAGAGCTGCTCGTTGATCCGGCGGAGTTCCGCAGTGAACTCGTCGAGTTCCGGCGACGTGTCGAGCGCTTTCTCGCGGGTCGCGGTCAGGCTCCGCAGCTCGCGGTGGACGTTGGTCAGTTTGTCCGGGTCGCTGATCCGCTCGGCCTTGATCTCGAGGATCGTGATCTTGTCGATCAGTTCGCCCGGCGAAACCTCGACCTGCAGCACCGTCCCCACGACGGCGGAGACCTTACAGCAGTCCCGGTTCGTTCGGAGTGCGGTCAGGCGCGCTCGCTCCGGACCAGTTCTCTTCCGGTTTCGATGACCCGGTCCGCGACCCGGCGCCAGTCATAGCCGGCCGCGCGCTCCAGGGCCGCGCGCGAGGCGGCGGCGACTTCCGCGGGTGCGCCGAGCAGCCGCTCGAGCAGTCGGGACAATTCGCCGGCGTCGGCGGCGGAGGCCCATCCTTCCCGGCCGTCGCGGACGAGTTCGGACACCGCGCTGTTCGGGGACAGGCAGTGGATCACCGGCACGCCGGCGGCCATCGCTTCCAGCGGGAAGAGTCCGAAGCCCTCGCGGGCCGAGGGCTGTACCGCGAGGTCGGCGCCGGCCACGGCGCGCCACACGTCCTCGCTCTCGGGCAGCCGGCCGGCGAAGTCGACGATGGCGGCGAGATTCTCCCGCTCGATGTGCGCGCGGAGGCCGTCCTCCGCCGGACCGCCGCCGATGATCCGGAGCAGCGCGCCGCGTTCGGTGACGAGCCTGCGGCCGGTTTCAGTGGCCGCCAGCCTGGCCGTGGCGTCGAGTAGCAGGTCGATCCGTTTCTCCGGGATCAACCGGCCGGCGTAGGCCAGGGGCGGAGCGTTCGCGTCCGATTCCGCCGCGAGGGCGCGGATTCTCTCGAACGGGATGCCGTTGGGGACGACGTCGACCGTCTCGCCGCGGACCTTGGAGACACGATCTGCGGTGAGGCGGCTGACCGCGACCGCCTGCGTGCCGAAGCGCGCCGACAAGTGTTCGCAGAGGGCGTAGAAGCGCCACATGCCGGGGCTGAACGGCCCCGGAGGCCGGTGCTGGCGCCAGTACCGGCCCCAGTGCTCGTGCCAGGTGACGAGCAACGGGATACGCCGCCTCCGGCAGCGCCGCGCGAGGAGGGGCAGGTGCAGGTACGGGATGTTCGCGGTCTCGACGATGTCGATGCCGTCAAGCGGAATGCGGTGCACCTGGGAAGCGAGTGTCAGAGCGTCGAGGCCGGATCTTCGGCCGCGTGCGAGGTAGCGGCGGCTGGCCTTCGCGACCGGTTCGACGCGGACGTTGGGGTTGGGCTCGGCTGGTGACTCGGCCCAGCCCGACAGCACGACCTCGTGTCCGAGTCGGCCCAGCTCCCGGGCCAGCTCGTAGTTTCGGTGCTCGACGCCGCCGAGCGATTCCGGGTAGATGCAGTCGTAGAAGAATAGCCAGCGCAGGGGGCGTTCGGTCATCGCTGAGAAGCGTACCGGCAAGGCCAGGACGGATACTGCCCTGTATCGAGAGTCAGCGAGATCTCTGCGAATTCGATCTCGTGGTGAACGATTCTGCAGGCAAATCGACCAGGTGGCGGCCGATTCGTCTTGCCCGGTGCGTCTTCCAGAGCGCGGTCTCGCGGTCGCCCCGATGCGCTAGCGTCTCCGCTGCATGGCGCCGCGGTCGAAACGGGGAAGAGTCTCGCGGGAACGCGGGATGCGGATCGCCCTGTTGCTGGCGCTGGCTTGGGCGCTCGTGGCAACCGTTCTGGCGATCGGGCCGGAGCGGATTGCGGCTTGGTTGATTCCTTCGTCGGAGGTCGAAGCGCCGCCTGCCGAAGCCCCGCCGCGTGAGGTCTACGGACCGTCGGTCGAGATTGAGACCCTGCCGGGCTGGACCGCTGACGAGGTGGCGGAGACGCTGCCGGCGCTGCTCAGAAGTTGCGACCGCCTGACCGCCCAGCCGGCGGATCGTGTACTCGAGCCGGTGGAGGCCGGGGGCACGGCAGGTGACTGGCGTCCGTTCTGCGAGGCCCTGCGCGGTCTGGGCGGCCCGGCCGGGGAAAAGGAGGTCCGTGCAGTCGTTGAGCGTGAGCTGGTCGCGGTGCCGCTTTCTCGGGGCGACGAGGGGGACACCGGTGGACGACCCGGCGAAGACTCCGGCTGGTTGCAGCGGGTCGGTCTGTTTACCGGCTACTTCGAACCGCTCCTTCACGGCAGCCGGCGCCGCAGCCAGCGATACAACGTGCCCCTCTACACGCAGCCCGCCGACCTCGTATCGGTGGATCTCGGTCGGTTCCGTGACGACCTCCGGGGCCGCCGGGTGGCCGGGCGGGTTCGGGGCAGGAGCCTCGAGCCCTTCGACGACCGGGAGGCGATCGCCTCCGGTTCCCTCGCTGGCCGCGGCCTGGAGCTGGTCTGGGTGGACGATGCGATCGAAGCCTTTTTCCTCCACATCCAGGGATCGGGACGGGTCGAACTCGACGACGGCTCGATCTTCCGGGTCGGCTACGCGGCTCAGAACGGCCACCCGTACCACGCGATCGGCCGGACCCTGGTGGACTGGGGCGAATTGACGCTGGAAGAAGTGTCGCTGCAGTCGATCGACGCCTGGCTGCGGGCACACCCGGACCGTGCTGGGGAAGTCATGGCGACGAACGACTCCTACGTCTTCTTCCGCCAGATTCGAGGCGAGGGACCGATTGGCGCCCAGGGCGTCGCGTTGACGCCGGAACGCTCGCTGGCGGTGGACCGGCAGCACGTTCCCCTCGGTGTACCCGTCTGGCTCGACGCGATGACACCGGCCGCCGCGCCCGAGGCTCCGGACGAGCGCCGTCAGTGGTTGCTGGTGGCTCAGGATACGGGCGGTGCGATCCGCGGCTCGGTGCGCGGGGACGTGTTCTGGGGCGCGGGCGAGCGGGCCCGGGCGATTGCCGGCCGCATGGCGCACCGGGGCCGCTATTGGGTGCTCGTGCCCCGCGGTATGGCCGCGCCGCCGTAAGCGCATTGCTGAGCGGCTCTTACGCGCGGCCGCCGGGATAGCGCCCCGAAGGCCCTCGCTCGCTCGGTCCTTCGGCCCATCCCGTCCTCACACTATGAGCTTGCGCCGGGTCTCACTCCGTAGCGTTCTCCGGCGCAAGCTCATAGTGTCGGCGCATGGAGTCGATCCGCAGTGCTCCGAGCGCGGATGCCGGCGGCGGTATCGGTGTCGTCGAGACGCGGTTCGAGCGCTTCGAGGCGCCGCTTGAACTCAAGTGCGGCGACACGCTGTCGGAGTTCACCCTGGCATGGGAGCAGTACGGGGAACTGAATGCCGCGCGCGACAACGCCGTGCTGCTGTTCCACGCGCTCACCGGGAGCCACCACGCGGCGGGCACGAACCACGGCGTGCCGGGCCTCGGCAATGCCTGGACCGACGAGATGGTGCTCGGCTGGTGGCATGAGTTCATCGGCCCGGGCCGGGCGATCGACACGGACCGCTTCTGCGTCATCTGCGTGAACTACCTCGGCGGCTGCTACGGATCGACCGGGCCGCTGACGATCGATCCGGCCACCGGCGAGTGCTGGGGTCCCTCCTTCCCCCGCGTGCGCTTCTCGGACTCGGTCCGCGCGGCGATGCGCCTCGTCGACCGGCTGGGAATCGACGTGCTTCACGCCGGTGTGGGCCCGTCGACCGGCGGCATGGCGGTGCTCGACCTGGCGATCATGTTTCCCGAGCGGGTGCGCAACGTGGTCGTGGTCGCGGCCGGCATGGAGGTGACGCCGCTCCAGCGGATTCACAACTTCGAGCAGATCCAGGCGGTCGCCAACGATCCGCGGTTCGACCGCGGAAACTACGAGCCGGGCACCGAACTCGAAGGGATGAAGATCGCCCGCCAGATCAACCACAAGACCTTCGTGTCGCTGCGCACGTTGCGGCGGCGGGCGCGGAACACGGTGGCCGAGGCGTCGGGCGTGCCCTGGTACGGCGTGAACCACCCGATCGAGTCGTACATGCGGCACCAGGGCCGGAAGTTCGCGGCCCGGTTCGACGCCAACTCCTACTTGCGGATTCTCGATGCCTGGAGCCAGTTCGATCTGGCCGCGGCTGCCGGCGTCGGTTCTCTCCAGGAAGCCTTCGAGCGCTGCCGGGACCAGCGCTTCCTCATCTTCTCGATCAACTCGGACGTTTGCTACTACCCCGAAGAGCAGGGCGAACTGATGGCTACGCTCGAGGAAGCCGGCGTCAGTTGCATGAGGATCATCGTCCACTCCGACAAGGGGCATGACTCCTTCCTGCTGGAGCCGGCGCTGTACCACCCGCACCTGACCTTCCTGCTCGAAGGTCGGGGTTCCTGGCCGGAGTCGTAACCGCGGCACGACATCGTCCGGGCTTGGCGCATTCGTGCCATGATCCGGCCTCCCGTCCGAACCGAAGCACCTGAAGGAGGCTCGTCATGTGGTTGCGCCTGAGGCAGATCTGTCTGGTAGCCGAGGAACTCGCTCCAGTGGTGGCGGACCTGGAGGCCGTGTTCGACATCGAGGTCTGCTACAACGATCCCGGCATCGTTCGGTTCGGGCTCGAGAACGCGCTGCTGCCAATCGGCAACCAGTTGCTCGAGGTGGTGGCCCCGATCGAGGAGAACACCGCGGGCGGCCGCTACCTGGAGAGGCGGGGCGGCGACGGCGGCTACATGTTCATCACCCAGTGCGACGACCACGCTCCGCGGCGGAGACGGGTGGAGGAGCTGGGCATCCGCCTGGTCAACGATTTCGAGCGCCAAGGCTTCCAGAACATGCAGCTCCATCCCAAGGACACGGGCGGGACCTTCTTCGAGATCGACTGCCAGACGAACGGCATGGAGCCGGACGGGCCGTGGGAACCGGCGGGAGAGAACTGGCAGCGGTGCCGCCGGACGGACATCATCGACGCGATCGTGGCGGCGGAGATCCAGACTCCCCGTCCGGCCGAACTCGCGGCGCGGTGGAGCGAGATCGCCGAGATCCCGGTGCGCGACGACGGCGGCGTGCCGACGATACCGTTCGAGAACGCCGACCTGCGCTTCGTTCTGCCGACCGACGGCCGGCCCGAAGGCCTGGGTGGAATCGATGTGCGCGCGATGGACGCCGGCCGCGCCCGTTCAGCCGCGAGCGAGCGGGGCTGCCTGAGTGAGGACGGTGTGATCCTGATCTGCGGCTCGCGCTTCCGGCTCGTCGACTGACGGCTTCCCGGCAGCGGGAGCGTCCGGGCCCGCACCGTTGCCGCCTTCCAGACGGGTCGCTCCATCCAGGCTGGTCTCTTCATCCAGAATGGCCGACTTCCGCCGGCTGCCGTCCCAGCGGATGTCGGGCAGCAGTACCTCGCGCTTCGCCTCGATCCGGTCGTGATGCGGCTGCAGGTCTTCGAGCATCGCCCGGATCTCCGAGTCCATGTCCCGGGTCGGCTGGTAGCCCAGCGCCAGCAGATGGTGGTGATCCGGGTTGTAGTGGTGTTCTTCCATCTCTTTGCGGGGATTCTCGATCCGCCGGATTCGCGGATCGAGACCCATGTCGGAAGCCACGGCAGCGACCTTGGAAGCGAGTTCCGAGATCGAGTAGATCTCCTCGAACTGATTGAACACCCGGTAGTCGCCGGCCTTGGGAGGGTTGTCGACCGTCAGGGTCAGGCACTGCATCGAATCGCAGATCGGCAGGAAGCCGCGGCGCTGGGTGCCGAGCCCGAAGAGGGTCAACGGTTCGCCGATCGTCGCTTGGCAGCAGAAGCGGTTGAGCGCCGTGCCGAAGGCCTGGTCGAAGTCGAGCCGGGTGTGCAGCGCGGGGTTGGTGGGGTGGTCGGCGGCGCTGCCGAAGAAGCGCGTGCCGTAGACGACGCCCTGCATGACGTCGGTCGCCCTGAGGCCGAAGATGCGGCAGGCGAACATCACGTTGTTGCTGTCGTGGACCTTGCTCCAGTGGTACCAGGAGCCGGCCTGGCGGGGGAAGGGCAGGCGGTCGCGGCGGCCGCGATACTCGATCTCGAAGAAGCCCTCCGGTATGTCCAGGTTGGGCGTGCCGTACTCGCCCATCGTGCCCAGCTTGACCAGGTGCGACTCCGGCGCCAGGTCGCGCATCGCGTAGAGGACGTTCATCGTCCCCTCGATGTTGTTGCGCTGGACCCAGATCGCGTGGTCCGCGTCGATCATCGAGTACGGCGCCGAGGGGCATTCGCCCAGGTGGACGATCGCCTCCGGCTGGACGTCTTCGAACAGCCGGTAGACCGCCTCCTTGTCGGTGAGGTCGCCCTGGACCACATGGGGACGGTGGCCGTAGGCGGACTCGAAGGCTTCGAGACGTTCCTCGAGGGAGGCGGCCGGCAAGGCGGAGCGGCCGCCCATCTCGGCGACCCACTCGCGGCGGAAGCCGGCATCGATCCCGGAAACCTCGTGGCCGCGGGCCGTCAGGTACTGAGCCAACGGCCAACCGAGATAGCCGTCGATGCCGGCAATGAGAACGCGCGTGATGTCACCCCCTGCTGATTGCAACGCGGGGATCAGACCGCGCTCCCTGGGTGCGTAGCGGGAAGAACCGGCAAAGAAACGAGGAAGTTCAGTCGGACTGTCAGTGTAACAGCGACGTGCGCTTGCGACGGCGAGTCGGCGGGTGCTACCTTCCGCCCGCGTGCTCTGGTCCGGCACAACACGACGGGCTCAGTCATGAGGATTCTGTACGGCGTTCAGGGCACGGGCCACGGCCATCTGGTGCGGTCGGCGGCGATGGTGGCCGGGTTGCGGAGCCGAGGCCACGAGGTCCACTGTCTGCTCACCGGACGATCTTCCGCGGCATTCGCCGACCCCGAGATCCGGGCGAGCCACACGCTGCTCGAGGGGTTCACGGGTCAGGCGGCCGGTGGCCGGGTGCGGATGCTCCGAACCCTTGGCCAGTTGCGCGTGGCGCGTTTTCTACGTGATGTCCGCAGCTTCGATGCGTCGCGCTTCGACCTCGTGCTGACCGACTACGAGCCTGTCTCCGCCTGGATCGCTCGTCGCTGCGGGCGGCCCAGCATCGGCGTCGGCCACCTCTACGCGTTTCACCAGCGGTTGCGGCTGCCCGGCCGGACCGGGCCGGCGCGATTGGCGCTACGCCTGTTCGCTCCCCTCTACACTCCGGTCCGGACCGCCGTCGGCTTGCACTGGCATCGCTTCGGCGGCGCGAATCTGCCGCCCACGATCAGTCCCGACCTGGTCGCGGCGGTCAGGGCCGGCCGGCCGCCGGACGCCGGCGAGCGGTTCCTCGTCTACCTGCCCGCGGAGAGCGAGCAGAGCATCACGGCGCTGCTCCGGCGCCTGCCTCACCGGCGGTTCGTCGCCTACCGGCCGGTGCCCGAGCGGGTGGACCGCGGCAATATCTCGGTCCGCCCCTACGACCGCGCGGCTTTCGTGGCCGATCTCGTTGCCTGTTCGGGAGTGATCACGAACGCGGGTTTCTCGCTCATCAGCGAGGCGCTGCACCTGGGCCGCCGCCTCCTGGTGCAGCCCATCGGCCGTCACCCGGAGCAGTTCCTCAACGGCCGGGCGCTCACGGCACTTGGCTTGGGCACCGTCGTCAAGCGGCTGACCGTGGAAGCGGTCGAGTCCTGGACCTGTACTCCGGAGCCGCTTCCCATGAACTACCCTGACGTGACGGGCCGGCTGATCGACTGGATCGATGAAGGGGCCGTGCGTCCGGTCGACGACCTGGCGACCGAAGTATGGCGAGAAGTTTCCTGGCAGCCGACATGAAGCCGACATGAAACAGCATCCGCCGGCTCGCCCGACCGACCCCGACCTCGACTTCACGCTCGATCACTACCGGGAGATCCTGGAGCGGATCACGGCGACGCACCGCACGCTCTCTTTCGCGGAGGCGGCGCCGATGGGCGAGGCGCTGCTCGACGTGGAGCGTTTCGTGCTGATGCGGCACGACGTGGAGTTGAGCCTCGACTCGGCGCTGACAATTGCACGGGCCGACCACGGAGCCAGCGTGCGCGCGACCTTCTTTGTCCAGATCGGGTCCGACTACAACCTGTTCGAGGCGGACGGCGCCGAGACCGTCGAGGAGATGCTCGATCTGGGGCACGACCTGGGCTTCCACTACGACCTGGGTTTGCTCGAGCGTTCCGGCGGCGACACGGTCGACCTGGCGCAACGCGCGATCGGTCTGATGGAGGGGTTCTTCGGCACCGAGATTCGGGCGGCGAGCCCCCACATGCCGATGCGGTCGGGCCGGACGCTGCGGATTCCCGGCATCGTCGACGCCTACGACCCGCTCTACTTCGAGCGGATCAAGTACCTTTCCGACAGCACCCAGGTCTGGCGTGAAGGCGTGGTGACATCGCTGCTCGACCGGTACGACCAGATCCAGCTTCTCACCCACGAGTACCACTGGACCGAGGAGGGGCTGGGCTGGGACGAGCTGCTGCTGCTCGAGGCCGAGGCGAAGTACCGCCGCCTGAAGAGGGGCGCGGAGGCGAACATCGAGCGCTTCCGCGAGGGGCTGCGGCTGCGGGCCGAACGGGACGCGGCCTTTCGCGCCCGGCGGCAGGACGGCTCGGCGGAGTCGGAGCGATAGTGAGCCGAGGACTGAGCGGATCCTCGTCGACGACGGCGGCACGGCGCCTTGTGAAGGACGTTCTATTGCGCCCAGGCGTCGAGAGCGACCTGGAGCGCCTCTCCGACTTGACGGACATCGTCTACGGGCTCCGTCGCGAGCCCGACATCCTGCGGTGGCTCCTGTTCAGCGGCCCGCCCGGACCCGAAGTCGAGTCCCTGGTCGCCGAGCGGCAGGGCGAGGTCGTTGGTCACGTGGGGTCGTTGAACAGCAGCTATCGGATCCACGATCGGATCGCCAGGGGGGCGCACAGGATGCTGTGGATGGTGGAACCCGGGTCGCGCGGCGCCGCCGGCGTGCCCCTGGGCGGCAGCGTGCCGGACGCCGAGTTCGAGGTCGTCCTGGGAGGTACGCCGACGACCCAGTCCATCCTGGTACTGCGCGGCTTCCAGCGGGTGGGCGAAGCATGCGAGCTGCGATTGGCGACGGCGGTCGGGGATAAGGGGGGCGCCGGGTTGGAGGTCGACCTGGTGGCGTACGATTCCGCCGCGATGGTGCCCGAGGCGGGCAGGGAAAGGCTCGTCAACGTCGCCGACCCCGGCCACCTGGCCTGGCTCGCGGCCTGTCCCGAGCACGACGGCCTCCTGTTCACTCTCAGCCGGGCCGGTCGGACGCTTGGTCCACTGCTGCTCTACGTGAACCGGGCCAATGATCCGCCGACCGGACGGATCGTTCATTTCCCCTATGTGGGCGAGGGGGCGGCACCGGTCCTGCGCGCGTCCCTTGCCGAGTTGGCAAGCCTGGGCTGTGCCGAAGCGACCGTACTGGCCACGGAGAACAGGCTCCAGGCCGCCGCCGAGTCGTTGGGCGGCGAAACGTACTACCGGCGCCCGCTCTGGTACCGCAACCCGGGCGGCACGATGAACCCGAAGTCCTTCTATCTCACCTACCTGGAGGGGGATCTCGCCTACCGGCGTGTGTAGTTGCTAGCCTTGCGGCGTCACCAGGTACTTCTCGCCGGTCGCCTGCTTCGCGTAGACCGCGACGGCAGCCGGGTCGAGAGCCTCCTGCAGGGTGACCTTCTTCGCGTAGCTCGAGGCGAAGGTCGTCTTGATCTCGGCGGCGACCCGCTGGCGGAGGCGGTCGGAAGCCTCGGGGCCGATCCGCTGCAGGAAGTGGGGAAGCAGCCAGCCGCCGAGACCCCAGGCCATGCCGAAATTTCGGGTGAGCGCCGTCTGGCTGCGGTCGAGTCCACCGTAGATGTAGACCTGCTTGTGGGTCGCCGAGCCGTAACGGCTGTACTCGGGGGCGTTGGCGGACAGAGCCGCCTCCATCGCGGTCAGGATCTGGCCGGCCAGCTTGCCGCCGCCGGTGGCGTCAAAGCCGAGGGTGGCGCCGGTCGCGGTGAGCGCGGCGACCAGATCAACCATGAAGGTGTCGGAACTCGAATTCACGACGTGCTCGGCGCCCAGGCCCCGGAGAAGTTCCTCGTGTTCCACGCGGCGCACGATGTTGACCAGGGCTACGCCGTCCGCGTTGCAGATCTTCTGCAGCATCTGGCCGAGGTTCGAGGCGGCGGCGGTGTGGGCCAGGGCGCTGTGACCCTCGAGCCGCATCGTCTCGACCATGCCCAGGGCGGTCAGCGGGTTGACGAAGCAGGATGCGCCTTCCCCCGGCGTCGTGCCCTCGGGCAGCACGAGGCACCGCTTCGCTTCGGACAGCCGGTACTCCGCGTACATCGATCCGCCCAGGACGGCCACGGTGCGGCCGATGAGCGCCTGGGCACGGGCCGAGGAACCGGCCGCGACGATGACGCCGGCGCCCTCGTTGCCGGTCGGGATCGTCTGATCGAGACGCCCGGCCACCAGGCGGGCGAGCCCGTCGGGAATGTCGGCGACGACGGCCGGGCCGTGTTCGCTTTCGACGGCCCGCGCCGTGGAGACGTCGGCGGGCCCGAACAGCACGCCCAGGTCGGACGGATTGATCGGCGCGGCCTCGACCCGGATGACGACCTCCTCCGGCCCGGGGTCGGGTACGGGCACCCGGGCAAGTGCGAGTTCAACCGTGCCGCCGCCGCTGTCGTTGGCGCGGATCGTCGAGTGGAGCGCGAGGCCGTCGGTGGGGAGCTCGGTCATGGTGCTGTCCTGGTTGGTGGGCCGTCGAGGGTCGTTGAGGCTATCGCGCCGGCCGCATGCCGCGTGGCTATGCTCCCGACCCGCATGTCGCACGTCGTCAGTTCGTTCAGGGAGGCCTACCGACTTCGCTTCGATGCCGGTGGTCTGCTTGAGTTCTTCGCTGTTCGGGCGTTGCCGGGAGTCGAGACTGTCGACCCGGAGAAGCTGCTCTATCGCCGGACCATCGACTTGGCGGCTCGCTCGCCGGTCGGCGACGAGGCGGGAGCCGACCAGGGAGTGTTGCAAGTGGGTTTCCGCGGCGGCCGGCGGGCCGACGTCGAGGTGCGTTCCGCTTGTGCTGCGACGCTCGCGCCCGAGGTGAAGGAGGCGATCTCTGGCGGAGTCCGGCGGCTATTCGACCTCGACGCGAATCCCGATCGGGTTGCTGCGACGCTGGCGGCAGCGCCGGAGTTCGGGACGAAAGGAAGAGGTTTGGCGGGCGTACGGGTTCCGGGCGCCTGGGACCGCTTCGAGACGGCGGTCAGGGCCGTGCTGGGGCAGCGGATCTCGGTAGCCGGCGCGCGCACCTTGGCGGGCCGGCTGGTTGCGGCATTGGGCGACGAGCTTCCGGATACCTTGCGGGAGCCCGGCCTGGAGCGCACGTTTCCGAAACCCGAGCAGGTAGCCGCCTTCGATCTTCGGAGGATCGGCCTGACCGCCGCCCGCGCGCGGGCTCTTCAGGAGATGGCGTCCGGAGTCGCGACAGGCGCGCTGCGGTTCGACGCGGCGCCCGAGGAGGTCAGGGAACGCCTGCTCGCGATCAAGGGTCTCGGTCCCTGGACGGTCGAGTACATCGCCATGCGCGCCCTGGGCGACGCGGATGCGTTCCCGGCCAGCGACCTGGGACTGCGAAAGGCGGTGAGCTCGGAGCAGGCGGTCAGTGCGGCCGAGTTGGAGGCGATGGCCGCGAGCTGGCGCCCGGTGCGTGCCTACGCCGCGATCCTGTTGTGGCGGCGCCGTGGCGGCGGCTGATCCGGCGCTCGTCGGCGCGCGACCGAGTCACGCTTCCTGGGCCTCCATCCCGGCGCACGCTCGCCTTTCGGGGGATTCTCCGGCAATAGACTTGGAACATGAGCGAGCCGGTCGCCGGGACACACTCGGAACTACCTGATGACGGCCCTGCCCCGAAGGCCATGGAGTTTCCCGGCTGCCGGCCGGTTCGCGTTCGACGGGAGGAACTCGACGACTACGGCGACCGTCGGTTCGAGTACTGGGACTCCCGGACCGAGATCGCGATGGTGGCGGAGAACCCGACGACACATCACGAGTACGGCGCCATGCGGCTCGCTAGTTGCGGCACGCTGATCGCCGCCAAGCGAGGGGCGCCGATCGACCTGATCGGAGCGGCGGCTCTCGTCGTGCGCGGCGCGGGCGGGCAGAAGGAACGCGTGATGTCGGCGGATCAGGTCGTCTATGTGCATCCGGCGGAGGCAAGGCCGCGCGGCGGCGAGATCGCGTACGGCGTCGATGCGCTGCCGGACGTGGTCCTGGAAGTGGACTACAGCACCGATGTGCGGCAGCGGAAGCTGAGCATCTACCAGTCCTGGGGCTTTCCCGAGGTCTTTCTCTGCAATGCTGCGACGCGGACGACTTCCTCCGCCGCGCCGCCGACGTGGATTGATCGTCTGACGAGGCAGCGCCGCAGGAGTCGGTGCCGGGAGTTTCCACTTGCCGCGCCGGGCCCGCCGGAATCAGGCTCTGCTGACGTCGATGACCTGCATCGCGATCCTGCGCGCCTGTTCTGGCGTTAGTTGCTTGGCGAGCCGGACTTCAAGCCGCTGCCGGAGTTCTTCGGGACTGCTCGGACGGGTACCAGTCTCGTCCAATGGCGATTTCTCGCCGTCGCCGAACCAAAGGACGAGGAAGATGCCGTGCCCGCCGGTCGCCGGATCCTGCGTGTACTTGGCGACCAGTTGATCCCGGGCCGCCCGCCACAGGGCCGGGTGAGAGTTCTTCTTGACTTCAACGGGGACGTGGAAGCCGGAACAGGACAGGCGGATGTCGGCGCGCCGGTTGGCGGCATACTGGCCTTCGGGCTGCGCGTCGACACCGTTGGGCAGGAGTGGGCGCAGGTGGGAGAGCAGGTTGTTGCGGCAGTCGTTCTCTGCTTTGGATGTGGTGAGGTTGCCGTAGCTGTCCTGGTTCCAGTACTGGCTCCAGTCGTTCGTATTGGCATGCCGAATCGTTGTCGCCAGTTCGTTGAGCCGGTCGAACGCAAGGGCCGCGAGGTCGGCGGCGTTGGCGGGCGCCAGATGGTCGAGCGTTGCGCGGACCGCTTCGAGTTCGGGGCGTCGGTAGGAGCTGTCGCGCGCGATGACCGCCTGTCGGTCACGGGCTTGGCGAAGCTGGTAGCGCCAGCGGTGGAGCCTTTCGTCGTCCGCGAGTCGGCGCAGGGCTTCGCCGGCTTCGGGTTCCGGTGAACCTGCGAGGCACTCGATCAGGTCGGGAATACGCCAGAGTACCGATTCAGGCTGTGCGTTGAACTGTCCGTTCCCCGGTACGCGCGCGATCCTTGCTCTGTCCGGGAGCTCGGAGACGCCGAAGGCGGCGCCCGACTGCCGGATCAGAACCTCCAGTGCACGGGGCGGCAGTGACAGTTCTGCTGGAAGGAACAGATCCGGGTGCTCCGACCACAGGAACCTCGCGAGATGTCTGGCACGGATTTCCTGGCCGTCGATGAACTCCGCGAGTCGCTCGGCGTACTCGTCAGGCGCCGCTATAGCGCCGGCGGCGAGCCAGTGGACGCGTTGGCCCACTGTCATGCTCTGGCCGGCGAGCTTCTTCTCGATGACCGCGAGAAGGTCGCCAGGGTCCGGGTGCCGGAGCGCCGTCCACAGCAGCCGGAGGAGGTTGTGCAATTGCCGAGCGTGGCAGCGCACCGGGAATCCGCGCAGGAGGGGCAGGCAGACGAGGCGGGCGATGTCGGCGTGGCCCTCGTCGTGCGCCAGTTCCGGCAGACACGGGACGTTCTCCGTGCCGCGCTTCAACTCGGCGCGTGCCAGCGAGAGCAGCACTTCCGCGACCAGATCGACCTCCCGCTCAAGGAGACGCCGATACCAGTTCGGATGAGCGCTTCGACTGATCAGGACAGTGAAGTAGAAGGCGCAGGCTTGGCGCTTCTGCCGCCGGTTCAACCCGTCGACGAAGCGTGTGTCGGACAGATCCCGTTCGTCGAGCGAGACGAGGAACGGTGTCGAGAGGTAGTGCATCCGGTTCTCGCCGTGGAGGCGGAGGATCTCGCTCGCGTCCGGCACGTCCTGGCGCTCGACGACATCGCGTAGGCCGGCGCCAACCGCCGCAGCCAAGTAGCTGTCGTCACCGAGTTCTCCCATGAGCCAGTCGAAGAGAGAGAGCTGCCCGTTGTGGAAGCGTTGCAGCCACTTTGTCGCCAAGCGGTACAGCAGGCCCGGTGCGCCGCGGTTCTGCTCCAGGGCCGGCGCTTCGGCGCGAACGGCGTCGAGCCACTCCTGCTGCTGACGCCTGCGTCTCTCCAGGTGTGTGTTGGCTGCCGCCTTGTTGCTCCGCGACCTTTCGCGAAGCTCGCTCGCGGCTTCGGGGGCCGGCCGTGACGGCCGCAGTGAAGGGTGGTTTCGCACTGCCTCGTCGATGAGTTGCTCCGAAAGGCCTTCTTCGCCTTGGTCGAGACGGCGGCGCGTTTCGCCGAGCAGCCAGCGCGCAAGTTCCGGTCGGGTCTCGGCAACTTTCCCGGCCTGCTCCAGGCACCAACGTCCGAAGTCGGACGGAGGCTGTGCCTGGCGTAGGTACTCCTTTGCCAGAGCCACCTTGTTCTGCAAGTCCCACTCGTCGTCATACCGGCGAACGCCCTCCAGAAAGGCTGCCTTGAAAGAGTCCGGGTGGGCCTCCAGCCAGGAGCGCACCTTCGATGCGGATTCCCATGCCTCCGGTGCGTCGTCGCTGGGCGGCGGCGCCGAGAGGAAGAACTCGGATGCGGCCTCGCTCACCTCGTGGGAGCTTCTGAGCTCCAGGAACTCCGCGTCCGTCCGGGCGGGAGCGTTGAGCCACTTGTGGAGTCTCTGCTGCGTCAGCTTGTCGCCCTCCTCGGCGAGTGCGCGCGCCAGGAGCCTCTCAGCCGCGGCCCGGCCGTCGCCTGATCCGCTATCGACCAATGCAAGGTCGGGTCGCTGCGCGGCGAGTGCGTCGAGGAGGGTAGGGATGTCCTCGTCCGGTGTCTTCTCTTCAAGCGAATGGGTCCAGAACCGGCGGTGGCGTCCGTACAAGCTCGTCGGTTGGCACCGAGCCAAGTGACGCCAGATCTCCGAAGGTCCGATCGCATCTGGATAGAGCTCCTCAAGCACCGTGGCGGCCAGTTCGTTGTGCTCATCGGACAGGCTGCCGTCCTGCGCGTCGGTGAGAATCTGCTTCAACTCGTCGATTCGGGCGTGGGGGTCCGCGCACTGGCGGACAAGGGCATCGAGTGCGGCCCAAGTGACGTCCTGCCGCCATCCCGCGCCGTAGAGGATCTCCCGGATGGGTGGCACTAGAGCGGCCATTGGCGTGCCGCGGCTCAGGACCCTGAGCACGAACTTGACCGAGAACTGGTCGTCCTCGCTCGGCGCCGGCACGGTCAGCAGAGCACGGAAGTCGGTTTCGAGTCCCTGGGAGGCAAGAGGCGCGAACACGTCGGCGCCGCGATAGCCGATGTCGTCCAATTGCCGGCCTTCGTCGACCAGCGCGTCGAGCAGCGGCTGTTTCTCTTCGTTGGAGAAGGCGCCGATGTCGCCATAGAGACCGACACCGATGGGATCGCGTTGGATCAACTCCCGGCGAGCCTGTCTAGAGTGCGCGGCCAGCCACGCGGACAGGCCGCGGTGGGCCGTGACCACGCCGCCGTCGCCGACAGTAACCAGAGCGACAACCCATGCTACCGGGAGACCGTCTTCGATCTGCTGAGCCAGAAAGCGCCCAGCCAGGAACTCGGCAATGTGCCGGTGCACAGGCACGAAACAACGCTCTGCGGGCGTAAGTTCGGCGGCCGCTCGGAACAGCCTGCTTGAGATCGCGGCTCGCTGCTGGCGGTTCCAGGCGTCGGCATCGCCAGGAGACGCGCCGGAGGGTACCGGGTCAACCAGATCGACCGGTCGGTACTCCGGGCTGCTGGTAGCGGCGGGCGAAAGCCGGATGCCGGCCGTCCCCGAGAGCAACAGCAGCGAGCAGAGACGGCCTGCCGTCTTCAGGAGAAGGTCGTCGGACCGCCCAAGACGGGCACTCAGATGTTCGTCGTTGGGCTCGGACACCAAGTGGCGGCACGCGAACTCGAACAGTTCGGTCCTGCTCTCAGGCCATTTGCCCGTGCGTGTGGCGGCGGCCAGGAGTTCCAGGTTCTGGGGATTCCGGACCAGCTCTCCCAACCCCTTGTCCTCGGCCGTCTTGAGGAACTGCTCCCCGTCTTGCAGGTACAGACGCGACTCCGCGACTTCCACGACGTCCTCCTCGCTCAGGGAATCAAGCCGGAGGACGGTCACTTCGCCGCCCGGGGCAACCTTGTTCAGGTGCTCCTGGTCGTTCTTGCCGAGCCAGTCGGCTTCCCGGCACGAGAGTCGGAAGGAAGGTGGTCCGAGCCGGTCCAGTTGTCTCCTCACGTCGTCCAGCGGCGTGCGGGCGTCGTCACGGCCGGCACGGATCTCGTCGAGGCCATCGATGAAGAGTGTCCTGTCCCGCCACTCCGGGTGCTGAGCGACATCGAGTGTGACGAAATCGCGGGCCGAGATCATGTGTGCCTGTCGGCCGAGGTTGCGGCAGGCTTCGCGAAAGTAGGTCGTCTTTCCCAGGCCCGGATCGCCCAGCAGGACGTAGGCGGGCGTTTCGTCGTACTCGGACAGGGGTTTCGCGGCCCCTTCCTGGTCCGGTTCTGTTCCGACGGTGATCTTGGTGCATCTGCGCTGGACGAACTCGCTCCTGAACCAGGCGGTGGCAGGGCGGGACAGGAAGACCTCGAGTGGAACGCTGCCGTGCGGTTCGCCAGTCTCGGTCACCAGCAGCGAGCGATAGGGCTGGTAGCGCTCGGCGAATCGCCTCATACCGGCGGTGGGCCGGGCCCTTGGGCCGGTCTTGACTTCCACCGCCACTGTCCGGAGGCCCGCCTGGATCACGAAGTCGACCTCGTCGTCGCCCTCGCGCCAGTAGTGGACCCGAGCGCCGGAGCCGCTCGTGTTCAGCAGGTGCGCACCGACAGCGCTTTCAACCAGGCGGCCCCAGAAACGCCGGTCGGCTCTCGCGTCCTCGAACGAACGGTTCGACCCCACCGTCATCAACGCTGTGTTCAGCACGTTGAACTTGGGCGGCGAAGCGCGCAACCGAAGCATGCTGGGCGTGTACTTCGGCAGGCCGTTAAGCAGCCCGACTTGGGAGAGAAGGTCGAGATACCGCGCGAGAGTGGTCGCGTTGCCGGCGTCCTGCAACTGTCCCAGCATCTTGTGGAGCGGCAGGATCTGGCCCGAGTACGCGGCACCGAGTTCGAACAGGCGTGCGAGCAGGGCGGGTTTGTCCACCCTGGTCATGGCCAGCACGTCCCTTTCGATAGCTGGGCCGACGAAGGATGTCCTGACGTACTCCCGCCATCTTGGCTCGTAGTCTTGCCAGTCCGGCGGCCACCGGTTCGCTAGTCCGACGACGCCCGGGTAGCCGCCGAAGTAGATGTACTGGTCAAGGTCAAGCCCGAAGGCCATCTTCATCTCGCTGAACGACCAGTGCCGGACGCTGATGACCTCGAATCGGCCTGTCATGCTCTCCTTCAGGCTCGATTGAATGGCCATGGGCGCGGAGCCAAGGATCACGACGTGCAACGGACGGTCGTTCAGTCTGTCTCCGTCCCAAAGACCCTTCACGGTGCTCGACCAATCCGGGATGCTCTGAAGCTCGTCGAGCGCCAGCACGCTTCCGTCGTGCCTGGCGGCGTCTGCCCTTGCCAGACCCCAGACGTCGATCAGCCATTCCTTGTCCCGGGGAGCCGTGCGCGACCGTCGCGGCCCCGTCATTGGCTGAAGAACGGGGCTCACGAGGTCGTTGTCGGCCGAGTCCACGTCGAAGTAGCGCCACGGCGTGGTCAGACTCCGTAGCGCTTGAGTGACGATCGTCGTCTTTCCGCTTTGTCGCGGGCCGAGTACGATCTGGATCGTTCGGGGAGGCTCTTCCAGGCGTCCTCGTAGGACGCCCACGTGTTCGCGCTCGTAGCTCATCAGGACGAGGATCTTATGATACTGAATAGATTTATTCAATACCGTAATCTGGGCGTAGTGTCCGAGCCACCGGCCTTCGCTCCGTGGAGTAGCATCGCTGGTACCAATCGCCCCCGAACCCGAATGGAGACCTTGCCGATGACCACCACGTACCACGACTTTCAGACCTTGATCGGGACCCTCCGCCTGGTGGGCGACGAGGACGCGATCGACCGTATCGACTTGCCAAACGAGGCGGCGAAGGTCCCGGACGGGTCCTGGGAACCGTCCAACGGCGCCCTGCCGGCGGCCCTGGCCGAGGCGAAGCGGCAACTCGGCGAGTACTTCGACGGCAAGCGCCTGGAGTTCGACCTGCCGCTTGGCACCGGCGGCACGGAGTTTCAGCAGCGGGTCTGGGCCGAACTGAGGCGCATCCCGTTCGGTCAGACGATTTCCTACGGCACTCTCGCGGAGCGGATCGGCAAGCCCTCCGCGTCGCGCGCGGTCGGCCAGGCGAATGGAAGAAACCGGCTGCCGATCGTCGTGCCCTGCCACCGGGTTATCAGCCACGACGGGAAGCTCGGGGGATATGGCGGTGGTTTGCCGACGAAGCAGGCTTTGCTCGACCTGGAGCGGCGGGCAGCGGGCTAGGCGCCCGCCTGCGGCGGATGCGGGCGAGACGCCCGCGTTCCCAGGGCGCGGATCGCGCCACCCGGGTTCCCAGGGCGGCGCCTGGGCCGGTGCTAAGCTGCGCCCCGCCGCTACAACCGCGATCCCGACTGCCTGCCCCGTAGGCGCAGGCAGGATCTGTTCGTACCGATCTCCCCACTGGAGGTTCATGATGCGTCGTTCCACCCCTCTGCTCGCCGCCCTCGCCGTGGTGTTGCTGGCCGCCGGCTCGGCCCTCGCCGCGCCGCCGTCCACAGACAACTGGCCCTCCTTCCGCGGCGCGGACTCGATGAGCGTCGCCGATGACGATCCCCGCCTGCCGGATTCCTGGAGTACGGAGGAGAACGTGGTCTGGTCCGTGGACGTGCCGGGTCTCGGGTGGTCCTCGCCGATCGTCCTGGGCGACCGCATCTTCGTCACCACGGTATGGAGCGAGGGGGAGGTCGAAGAGCCGAAGAAGGGGCTCTACCTGGGCGGCAACCGGATGCAGCCGTCGGCGGACGCCCACCACTGGACGGTTTACTGCTTCCAGGTGGAAACCGGCGAGAAGTGCTGGGAGCGCGAGGTGATGGTCGCCCCGCCGGACTTCCCGCGGCATCTCAAGAACACCTACGCCTCGGAGACCCCGGTCACGGATGGCGAGCGGGTGTACGCCTACTTCGGCAACGTCGGCGTGTTCGCCTTCACGCTGGACGGCGAACCGGTGTGGGAGCGTCCCGTGCGTGAAACCGATGCCGACGAAGGCGCTGACGCCGACGAGGGAGGAGAGGATGCCGCGGAAGCGCTCTTCGAGGTCGCACCGACCCGCTACGGCTGGGGTACGGCGGCGTCGCCCATCGTCCACGACGGGCAGCTCTACATCGTGAACGACAACGAGGACCAGTCCTACATGGTGGCGCTCGACGCCGCGACCGGCGAGGAGTTGTGGCGCGACCCCAGGGACGAGGGCAGCAACTGGGCGACGCCTTTCGTGTGGGAGAACGAACTGCGCACCGAGGTGATCACGGTCGGCACCGACCAGGTGCGTTCCTACGACAAGGAGGGCAATCTGCTCTGGCACTTCGGCGGCATGTCGTCGATCGCGATTCCGCAGCCGTTCTCGGAGTACGGCCTGCTCTACGTGTCGTCGGGATACATCGGCGACCAGATTCGCCCCGTCTACGCGATCAGGCCGGGTGCCGAAGGGGACATCACCCTCGAAGAGGATCAGCAGAGCAACCGGTGGGTGGTCTGGTACCAGCCCCAGGCCGGCGCCTACAACCCGACGCCCTTGATCTACCGAGACCGGTTCTACACCCTGCTCGACCGCGGCTTCTTCACCGCGCACGATCCGAAGACCGGCGCCGAGGTCTACGGCAAGCAGCGCATCGAGCGCGGCTCCGGCGCCTTCACGGCCTCGCCCTGGGCTTACAACGGCAAGGTCTTCGTGCTCAGCGAGGACGGTGACACGTTCGTCATCGAAGCCGGCGACGAGTTCAAGGTCGTGGGTAAGAATTCGCTCGACGAGATGTGCATGTCGACGCCGGCGATCGCCGACGGCAACCTCTTCATCCGTACGCGAAGCAAGCTCTACCGGTTGACGAACCAGGGCGGCCCCTGATCGGGACGTCTGTTGAAGCTGCCGGACCGGCGCTTGCGCGCCGGATGCGGGCGAGACGCCCGCGTTCCCAGGCCCGGAGTGATACGAGTCCTACGGCGCGGGCTGCTGCCGTCTCCGCTGAGGCCGGCGCGGCGGTCGTTACCGTCCTGGCCGCTTCGGTCCTCGCTTCGGCGGCGCTGCCCGCTGCAGAGGTCGACTACGACCGCGTAGCCGGGGTGTTCCGGCTCCGCTGCGCCGGCTGCCACCACGAAGGTGGGCCGGCGCCCTTCGCGCTCGAGACCTTCGAGCAGGCCCGTGCCTGGGCGTCCTCGATCCGGCGCGCTGTCGCGTCGGGGGCGATGCCGCCGTGGCGCGCCGATTCGCGCTACGGTGAGTTCGCCAACGACCGGCGACTGCCGGCGGCCGAGAAGGAGAAGCTGCTGGCCTGGATCGATGGCGGCAGCCGCCCCGGGTCCGGAGGCGGTCAGGTGGCTCCCCCCTCTGCCCCGGACCGCTCGGCGGGCTGGCGAATCGGCGCCCCCGACCTGATCTACGAGCTGCCGCGGGAGGTCACGATTCCGGCCGCCGGCGAGATCCCCTACCACGGCTACCAAGTGGAGACCGATCTGCCGGAGGACGTGTGGATTCAGGCGGCGGAGACGCAGCCGGGCAACGCCGCCGTCGTTCATCACGTGATCGTGCAGGCGTTTTCGGGCGCCGTTGCGGCGGCGGCGCCGGCCAGTGGCGATCCGCGAACCGCGGGCGACCTGGGCGGTTACGCCCCGGGCACGGAGCCGCTCGTGATGCCGCCGGGCGTCGGCCGCCGGCTGCCCGCCGGCGCGGTGATCGATTTCCAGATGCACTACACGCCGACCGGTCGCGTGGAGACCGACCGCAGCCGGATCGGTCTGGTGCTCGCCTCCGAGCCCCCGCGCCACGAGTCGCGCACGGCTCTGTGTTCGACTCCGTTCCTGTGGATTCCGGCGGGGGAGCCCGACGTTCGCTTCGAGGCGGAACTCGTGTTCCCGCGGCAGAGCCGACTGCTGTCGCTCCGGCCGCACATGCATCTGCGCGGCGAGACGTTCGAGTTCCGGGCGGAGTACCCGGACGGCCGGTCCGAGGTCCTCCTGCGGGTCGACGGCTACGACTTCAACTGGCAGACGACCTACCGCCTGGCCGAGCCGAAGCCGATGCCCGCGGGTACGAAGCTGCTCTGCGTGGCAACCTACGACAACAGCAGCGGCAATCCCGACAACCCGGATCCGACCCGCGACGTCTCCTGGGGCCGGGAGACCACGGACGAAATGATGATCGGATTCGTGGACTACTACGAGGTCGAGTAGAGGAGCGGGCGGGCGGATTCCGCCTACGGCGGATGCCGGCCGGAGGCCGGCGTACGCAGCGGGAGGTCTTCAGCCGGCGGGGTTCCATTCGCCGCGCGCGACGGCGGGCACGAACTCGTCGAGGCCTTCGGGCGGGTAGTCGACGGCCCGGCCCATCTCGGCGCTCATGTAGGCGGCCATCAGCAGGCGGGTGACCTCCAGACCGTCCTCGAAGGTCTCCCTGGGTCGCTTGCCGCGGCGGAAACTCTCCACCATGTGCCTGTTCTCGGCGTCGTAGCCGTAGGCCACGGGCTCGTTCGCGAGCACCGGCATCAGCCCCATCTCCGCGTTCTGTTTCTCGACCAGGTCCTCGCCGCTGTGCTGCGCCAAGTCACGGCTGAAGAAGAGTTCAAGATCCGTGTCGAGGCTGTTCGCCCGCATCGAGTACTCGGGGCCCAGCAGTTCCATGGACAGTCGCAAACCGGCGCCCACGTAGCTCCAGGAAGTCGTTGCCTCGACCACCAGGGGCGTGCCGGCCTCGTCCTCGTACTCGACCATGGCGCGCGCGAAGTCTTCCGCCGGCCGGCGCGCGTAGTCGACCGCGTCGCCATACTGTCGGCGCAAGCGCGCCGCGTACTCGGGGCGCTGCCACTTCAGGCAGTGGATCTGGGCGTTGACCCGCTTCGGCGTCAGGCTGCTCCGCGGTTTGTCCGGGTCGGTGAGCAGGAACCGCGCCGCCTCGACCGAGTGGCACATCATGTCGTTCAGCACTCCACCGCCCTGCAGGTCGCCGCGCCAGAACCACGCGTTGTGCGGGCCGGAGTGTTCCTCGGCGGCGCGGGCCAGATAGGGCCGGCCGGCGGCGCGGGCGCCGCGCTCCCAGGCGAGTTCGCGGCCGCGCACCACGGCGGGGCTGAAGACCTGGTTCTCGAGGTAGCCGTCCAGAACCTCGATGTCACGCGCGAGCTCGACCATTCGCAGCGCTTCGGCGGCGTTGCGCGCGAGCGGCTTCTCGCAGGCGACGCCGACCAGACGGCCACGGCCGGTGCTCACCGCGCCGGCGATCTCCTCCATGTTCGCGACGCGGTGGTCGTTGCGGCCGCAGATCCAGATCGCGTCGATTCCTTCGTCCTCGACCATCGCGGCGATGGACTCGTAGGCCCGGGCCTCGCCGACGTCCAGGTCGTTCGCCAAGGCCGCCGCGGAGTCGGCGCTGGTCCGGTTGGGACTCCAGACGCCCCGAATGTCGGCCCCCCGGACCGCGGTCCAGGAACGGATATGGAAGCGGGTGATGAAGCCGCTGCCGACGAAACCGATGCCGAGAGGACGCCGGGTTGGCACTTAGCTCTCCTTGAGCTCATTCGCTTGCGCGATCCAGCGTTCCACCGTTGCGGAGGGACTATTCATCCTTCAGTTCCCCGGCCTGTGTGATCCAGCGTTCGACCATGGAGGCGGAGGGCGCGCGGCGGCTCAGCTTCCGGACCGCGTTCACGGTGCTCATCTTGGCGGCCAGATTGAACGCGCGACGGCGGCTCAGGTCGCGGACGGTGCGTACACCCGAAGCGCAAAGCAGTTCGGCGAAGTCTCCGCCGACGCCGCGGATTCGCATCAGGTCGGCCATGTTCACGAACCTCTGAAGCTGCCGCTCGGGCAGGCTGGTTCGTTCGGAGAGCTTGCGGCGCTCCCTCCGGCCGCTACCGGCGGCGAGGAGGGCGGCGGTGGTCCGGATGTCGGCGGTGGCCAGCTTCTTGGCGACGACCGGACCTACCCCTGCGATCTTCCGGACGCCGTAGGCCATCCTCGCGTGCGCCTACTCGCTGCCTTCGAAGGTCAAGTCAAGACCCTCGACATCACCGCTTACCTCGACTTCGACCACCTGCTCGCCCAGTTTCTCGTGCCAGAAGACGAGTTCGTGGGAACCGCCGGGCAAGGCTTCGATCCGGTACGCACCGTCGGGGCCGGTGGTCGAGTGGAAGGAGTGCTCCATGACGAAGACGTAGGCCGCCATCCAGGGGTGGACATCGCACTTGACCTTGATCGGCTTCTCGGCCGCCCGAAACGACTTGGTTCTGGCGCCCCGCGCCGGCTGGCCGATGTTGAACGGCCGGTTCGCCTTGGCCAGGGCCCGCACGTTGTGAAGCGTGGGATCGTCGTTGACGATCTCGATGTCCTGGTTGACGCGGGCGCCGATGACCCGCGGTGTGTAGAGGCAGCCTCGCTGCTCCAGCCGCACCGCCTCCGCCGGTGTTTCGCCGGCGCTTCCCTCGGGCGCCTCCTTCAGATAGACGAAGACGTTCTCGATCGCGCCGCCCTCTCCGATCAGGCTGTCGCGTGAGAAGACCCGTTTGCCGTCGTAGATTTCTGCGCAGTTCGGGTCGGCGTCCATGCGCAGCGGATAGCGCTTGAGCGGCTCGCCTTCGTAGATCACCGTGCCGCTGATGCTGAAATCGGCGGCCGCCGCCGGAACGGCGCCGGCGAGAAGAGCGGCGACCGCGAGAACGGCGGCGGGAATGGAGATGCGCTTGTGTTGGGGGCCGAACACGGAGTCTTCGACGGGTTTGGCGGCTCTAACGGGAGTAGTACTCGATGACGAGAGGCACTTCGCACACGATCGGAACCTCGTCCCGAACCGGCGTGTTGCGCAGCGTCGCCTCGTAGCCCGTTTCGTCCGTCTCGACGTAGGTGGGCACGGTGACGCCGCGCGGCTCGTTGAAGCAGCGCAGCTTGCGGCTCTTCTCGCGTACCTGGACGACGTCGCCCTCCTTGACCCGGTAGGACGGGATGTCCACCCGGCGTCCGTTGACCAGGATGTGACCGTGGCCGACGAACTGGCGCGCGGCGAACACGCTGGGGGCGAAGGCGCGATGAACGACCGCGTCGAGCCGGGTCTCAAGCAGTCCGACGAGGTTGTCGCCGGTTACGCCTCTCATGCGGGTCGCGCGCTTGTAGTAGTTGCGGAGCTGGCGCTCGCTGACGTTGTACTGGAAGCGCAGCCGCTGCTTCTCGAGCAACTGCCTTCCGTAGTTGCTCTGGCGCCGGCGCCGCTTCAGGCCATGCATGCCTGGCGGGTGGCTCTTCTTTTCCATGTACCGCGCCGCCTTGGACGTCAGAGCGACGCCCAGCTTGCGCGAGAGCTTGACCTTGGGCCCGTTGAACTTCACCTGTCTCTCCGATGTCCTGTTTGCTTTGCCGATCGATGGGCGTGGAGGCAGCGAGCCGACCAGCGTGCCGAGAGTCGGGTTCGACCGACGTACCTATCGCTTCAACTGTTCCTGGAGCCCGCTGCCGCCGTCGAGCGGACGCGCATTGTAGCAGCGAGCGGTCTCAGACCCAAGTAAGGACCGGGTCCCGCTCATGGCTGCGACGGCGGGTTCTCGAACCCGGGTGGCGCGACCCGCGCCACCCGTGAACCAGTCCGTGCGCCCGTCATCGGGCGCACGGATGGAACAGAGTCCGCTGGGCGGTACGGCGCCGGAACGAGGCTGCCGATGGGCTCCCGGTGCGACCGCTCCGGCCGCCGTCGAGACCGACGCGACGGCGAACCGTCTCGAACAGGCGGCCGATCTGTTCGGCGTACTCTCCGCCGCCCTTCATCCGATGGTGAAAGCGTGGGTCGTTGAGGTCGCCGTCGCGGGCCTCGCGCAGCCGGTTCAGAACCCGATCCCGCCGGTCCGGAAAGTGCGTGCCGAGCCAGTCGGCGAAGAGTTCCCGCAGACCGTGCGGCAGGCGGACCAGGATGTAGCCCGCGCGCCGGGCGCCGGCTTCGGCGGCCGCCTCCAGGATGGCGGGGATCTGGTCGTCGTTGAGGCTCGGGATGATCGGCGCCGCCATCACGCCGCAGGGAATGCCGGCTTCGCTCAGCTCGCGCAGCGCTTCCAGCCGCCGCCGTGGACTCGAAGCCCTGGGCTCCATGCGAGCCGAAAGCGACGGCGACACGGACGTGATCGACAGGTGGACGGCGCAGGCCTGGAACCGGTTGAGTTCCAGGAGCAGGTCGAGGTCGCGGGTCACCAGGTGGTTCTTGGTCACGATCGCTACCGGGTTGCGAAACTCGGCCAGCACCTCCAGGCAGCGGCGGGTGACGCGGAGCCGCCGCTCGATCGGCTGGTAGGGGTCGGTGACGCCGGAGAGCATGATGACCTGGGGCGTCCAGCGGGCGTTCTCCAGGGCCCGGCGCAGCAGTTCGGGCGCTTTTTCCTTGACCAGGATCCGGCTCTCGAAATCGAGCCCGGCGGAGAAGCCGAGGTACTCGTGCGTGGGCCGCGCATAGCAGTAGATGCAGCCGTGCTCGCAGCCGCGGTACGGGTTCAGGCTGTACTGGAAGCCGAGGTCCGGCGAGTCGTTGCGCGACAGGACCGTCTTCGAGTCGTCGCGGAACAGTTCCGTCGGCGGAGCATCGCCCCGTTCGGCCGTGCTCTCGCCCGGCTCGAGCTCGATGTCGATCCGTTCGAAGCGGTTCCTCGGGTTGGCGGCGGCGCCGCGGCCGCGCACCGCTCCGGCCGGCGCCGTGGCGGGCCGTGCGGCGCCGGCAAGCGCATTCTCGCGCGGGAGAGCGGGCACGAGGAGGAGACTAGCACGACTTACGCCCAATTTGCGGCGCTAGGCGCGGCAGAACTTGCACGGAACAAACCCTGTTTCCTGTGCGTCAGCGCGGCGCGGACGCCGCGACTCGACTCCTAACGGAGGATCAACTGCGGGCGCTCCGGGCGCGCCGGCCGGGCGTGTGCGACCACACGCGCCGAAGCGAGTCCCTGGGAGCGGAGATCGTCGACCAGGCTCTCGCTTCGATCCGGTGGGATCGCCAGTACCAGACCGCCCGCGGTCTGGGGGTCGAAGGCCAGCTCCAGCCGCGGCCCCGGCGATGCCTGGCGCTTCACGGGCAGCGGCAGGCGGGTGTTCTGGAGGTGGCTCGTGCTGCGCTCGCCACGATCCAGGAGTTCCAGAGCGCCGGGGAGGGCTGGGAGAGCATCGACATCGACCTCGATGTCGACGCCGCTGGCTTGGGCCATCTCGCCGACGTGACCGGCGAGACCGAAGCCGCTGATGTCGGTTGCCGCCCTAGCGCCAGCGCGCCGGGCCGCCTCCATCGCGCCGCGATTACTCATCTGCATCGAGGCGAGGGCGGCGCGGATCGAGCGACCCGGGCACAGGCCTTTCCGATCGGCAGCGAGCAGGACGCCGCAGCCGAGCGGCTTGGTGAGCACCAGCTCGTCGCCGGCCTGGACCGCGCCCTTGAGCAGCAGGTCGTGGCTGTTCCCGGCGACGCCCTCGACGTGGAAGCCGACGACCAGTTCGGGCCCGGTGTTCGTGTGGCCGCCCAGCAGGAGCACGTCCTCCGCATCCAGAGCCGCGCGGGCGCCGGCGAGGACCTGGATCAGCAGTTCCTCCGCCGCCTCGCCGTCCGCGGTCTGGGGCAGGGTGACCAGGGCCTGGGCGACCCGGGGCGCGACACCGGTGGCGTAGAGATCGGAACAGGCGTTGACCGCGGCCACTCGTCCGACAAGCCATGGGTCGTCGGTGAAGGCGGGAAAGGCATCGAGCGAAGCGACGATCTGGTCGCCGGCCGGTGTCCGGTACGCCACTGCGTCGTCGGGGGTCGCCACATCGAGGATCACGTCGGCGCTCCGGCCGGTCTTCTCGTCCAGACCCGCCCGCGCCAGCGCCCTGGCGAGGCGATCGGGCCCGACCTTCGCGGCGCAGCCGCCACAGAACATGGGCGCCGCTTCGCCTCCGCCTGCGTGGCCCATCGCGCCACCGGCGACGCCGTCGCGGCCGTCCTCGTTGGTCATGCCGGCGAGCCAGGGTCGGGGCTCGCCGCCGGGATCGAGCGCCTGGAAGCGATCCATGAACTGCCGGTCGATCCGGTCCTTCAGACGCATGACCCACCTGCCCTCGAACGTGCGCCCCCACTTGGCGCCCGCGGCCGTTCCGTCGCCGAGATTGAGCAGCGAAAGGAAGTCGCCCTGCGGCTTGTAGCGCCGGAGCGTCCGCCCACCGATCCGGCGCCCCAGGTTGTCGATGAGATAGGGTCCCATGCGCACCGCGTAGACGCCGGCGCGGGCGCGCCCTGGGTGGTCGGTCAGGGTCGCGCAGTCGCCGACGGCGAAGATGTGGCCGTTCTCCTCGACCTGGAGGGTCGATCGCGTGCGCACGAAGCCGCGGTCGTCGAGCGGCAGGTCGGAGTCGCGGAAGATCGGCAGCGCGGCGGCCCCCGTGACCCAGAAAGTCAGGTCGGCGTCGAGCCGGCCGCCGCCTTCGAGTCGAACCGAGTCCGCCTCGACCGCGGCGACCTTGGCGCGGAAGATCGTCTCGATCCGGCGCGTGCGGGCCGCGGCCTCGATCCGGCGCGCCAGGGACGGGTGATAGCCGGGCAGGATGCCGTCGCCCGCCTCGACGATCGTCGTTCTCGGTTCGAGTCCGCGGCTTCGCAGCCGTGCGTCGATGCAAAAGGCCAATTCGATCCCGCCGGCGCCGCTACCGACGACGACAACCTTCGGCCGTTTGCCTGTCAGGGCCTCGATGCGACCGTCGACCGCCGCCGCCAGGCGGTTGATGGGCCGCGTGGGAACGGCGTGCTCGCGGACCCCGGGAAGGTCGAGCGCGGCCACCGTGGCGCCCACGTCGAAGGACGCCAGGTCGAATGGCAGGGGTTCGCGACCGCGGATCAGGAGCCGCCGCGCCGCGGCCTCGACGCCGATGCACGGCGCCAGGACCACCCGGACTCCGGCCCTGCGCGCCAGCGGCACGGCGTCGATCTCCAGTTCGTGGCGTTCGTACTGGCCGGCCACCAGGCCGGGCGCCATGCCGGAGTAGACGGCGATTGGCGTGTCGACGACGAGAGCGGCGTCGACTGCCGGGTTGGGCCGCATGATCCAGTGCCGCAGCACCTGGATGTGCGTGTGTCCGGCGCCCACGAGGACGACACGGGCTGGAGCCGTACGCGCCGAGCCCGCCGCGCGCGGCCCCCGATCCCGGCCGTGGGCTGCCGTCGTCACGCCGCTGCCGGATCGGCGGAGGCGCCGGAGACCGCCATCAGCCGCCGTTCGTTTCGTCTGCGCGCCGCACGGCGCCGGAGGCCTCTAGCGAGGCGATTCGCTCGGTGTCGTAACCCAGTTCGGCAAGCACTTCGCCGGTGTGTTCGCCCAGGCGCGGGGCGGGTCTCCGGATGGATGCGGGAGTGCGGGAGAAGCGCCACGGCACGCCCGCCATCCGCAGGTTGCCGATCTTCGGGTGTTGGATGACCTGACTCATGGCCATCGCCTCGACCTGGGGATCGTCGAAGAACTCGTCGGCCGACCGGACCGCGGCGCATGGAACGCCGACCTCGATGAGGTCCGCTTCCAACTCGCGCGCCGGCCTCGAGGCGATGATCGGATCGATCTCCGCGCTCAGTTTGGCGGCGTTGCCGACCCGTTGCGGGTTCGTTTCGTAGCGCGGATCGTTGCCGAGGTCGTCACGGCCGATCGCGCCGCACAACAGGCGCCAGAACTTGTCCGTTCCGGCGGCGATGAAGATGGGGCCGTCGGCGGCGGCGAACATGCGGTACGGGAAGATCCCCGGCGGTCCACTGACCTTGGCATCGAGTGGCTGGATGTAGAACTGAGCCAGCGCGGCCATGATCGCCTGCAGCAGCGAGGTCTCGATGAACTGGCCTTCGCCGGTGCGCTCGCGGTGGAGGAGCGCGGCGTTGATCGAGCCGACCGCGAGCACGGCGGCCATGTAGTCCGAGACCGCCACCGGACAGATGCCGGCGACGCCGTTCATCCGTTGCTGCATGTGCGCGGCGCCGGCCATCGACTGCAGCACCGGGTCGTACCCCGGGCGCTGGGTGTACGGTCCGCTGCCGCCGAAGGCGCTGGACGAGGCGTAGATCAGCGCCGGGTTGTGGCTGCTCAACGAGTCGTAGTCGATGCCCAGCCTGGCCGCCACTCCGGGCCGGAAGTTCTCCATCGCCACGTCGGCTTCCCGGGTCAGGTCGTAGACCACCTGCCTGCCTTCCGCGGTCTTCAGATCGACCGCGATGCCGCGCTTGTTCCGGTTCCAGGCCTGGAACGACCGGCTCTCGCCCTCGATGAAGGGCCCCCAGTGGCGTGCATTGTCGCCGTTGAGCGATTCGATCTTCAGGATGTCGGCGCCCATGTCGCCGAGCAGCATGGCGCCGTAGGAACCGGCGATGAAGCTGGTGAAGTCGAGGACGCGGATGCCGTGAAGCGGACCGTTCGGGCGTGGCTCCTGCGTGCGCTCTTCAGACATTCGGCGATTGTAGCCGCAGCAGGCTGCGGCCCTGGGAACCCGTGTGGCGCGACCTCGCGCCGCACGCGAACCACTCCGGGCGCCCGTCATCGGGTGCACGGATGGCACGAGGGCATCCTGCCCGCATCCGGTCCGCTGGCCCGCTTCGTCAGTGCCGACCGCTACTCCACCAACTCGACGTTGTCGACTTCCAGCCAGAAGATCCCATGTTCGGTTGGGCCGCCGACGAAGAAGGCCGAGGCGCCGGTGGGGTCCAGACCCGCGAAGGAGGCGAGCGGGATCTCGATCCGGGTCCATTCTTCGCCGACCTCGAAAGACACGGCCGCCGGCTGCATTCCCAGGCTCTCGCCGAAAGCCATCGCCTGGTACGTCCCGCTCCCACCGCGGGCATCGAAGGCCAGGGCGCCGATGCCGCTGGCGTCGACGGGCTGCATGAACACGGCGCCGAGCGAGAACATGACGCCGGACCAGGGGAAGGGGAAGCCCTGGGCGATTTCGCCGTCGAGGCGAAGGGCGTTGCCGTCGCCGCGCTGCGTGATCGTCGTTTCGACGCTCGACTTGCCGCCCCTCATCGCGTCGGTGGAGTGCATCCAGCCTCGGGGCAGGGCCTTGCCGGACAGACCCTCGAAGTTGGTCACGAGCCGGGGGTCCACCGGTTGCCGTCCCGTCACGTCGGGCGCCAGCGAGCGCTCGACGGCCACCCCGTCTTTCCAGATCGCCTCGATGTCGCGGGCGGCGCGAACGTCGGCGGTCGCATTGCCCCGGGCGAGGATCAGGTCTGCCTTGAGGCCCGCCGCGATCCGGCCCCGGTCGTTCAGATCGAAGGCGTCCGCCGGGGCGGCGGTGGCGGCGTGCAGGGCTTCGACATGGGTCAGACCGGCCCGGACCAGCAGTTCGAGTTCCCGGTGAACGCTGGCGCCGTGGGTCGTTCCCGGGTTCGGTGCGTCGGCGCCTGCCAGGAGCGGCACGCCGGCCTCGTGGAGGGCGCGGGTGTTCCGGATCGCGTGCTCCAGGTACTCGGGAAGTTCACGGCCGAAGTCGCGGTCCAGGTTGCCACGCTGGTCGGGCATGAGAAAGGGGGCGATCAGTGGATCGGCCGCCAGCTCGCTGCCGCCGCCACTGCCCGCCACGGACTCGATGACGGCCAGGGTAGGAACGACGAAAGCTCGGGCGTCGCGGACGGCCTGGACCGCTTCGTCCATTCCCGAGGGATCGTAGAAAACGTGCACCAGTCCGTCAGCGCCGGCGGCGATCGCCTCCCGGGCGCTCTTCGCTGTGCTGATGTGGAAGACGGCCAGCAGACCGTGGCTGTGCGCGGCGGCCACGATCCGCGGCAGGGTCGAGGCGGCGTGCGTCGCGATGGGCCGGCCGACCGACTCGCCCGCCTCGTAGATCACCTTGATGAAGTCCGCTCCCTCGGCCGCACGATCGGCGATGAAGGCCTCGGTCTGCTCGGGATCGTCCAGCGTCGGCAGCGAGACCCCGAACTGCGTGCCGTGACCGCCGTCGACCGTCACGCCGCCGCCGGCGAAGACATCGGCTCGGTTGGAGGCGCTGCCGGCGGCCTGCTGCCGGCGCCACTGTCGCGCGATGTTGGCGTCGGTGAGCATGTCGAGGACGGTCGTGACGCCGAAGTTGAGCGCCTGCTGGAGGGACGGACCGAAGTTGTGGGTGTGGCTGTCGATCAGCCCGGGCAGGAGGGTCATGCCCTGAGCGTCGACGACATCGGCGTCGTCGCCGGCGGTTGCCGGAATGTTGGCGCCCGGCGTGACCGACTCGATCGTGCGGCCTCGGATCACGACGGTGGCGGTATCGAGCACCTCGTCGCCGGTGAACACGCGGGCGCCCTGGATCACCGTTGCCGGGGACTGGGCGTAGAGGGCGGCGCCGAACGTCGTCAAGACGGCGAGTGAGAGAGCGGGGATGTTGCGAGCGCTACGAGTCAGTAGCATCATGGGTCGAAGCCTCCGTGGATGAAGAGTGATCCTACGACGAGGACCGCAAGACCGTTTCGAAGGAGATTCCGTGAAGATCAAACTGGACATCGACTGCACGCCCGAAGAGGCGCGCGCCTTTCTCGGCCTTCCCGATCTGGCGGGGATCCAGAACGAGATGCTGGAGAAGTTCCGCGACCGCGCGGCCGCCAACCTGAAGTACGCCGATCCGCAGGAGATGTTCAAGCTGTGGTTCGGCGCTCTCGGAACCGGATTGCGGCCTCCCGCCAGAGCGAACCCTGGGAACGCGGGCGTCTCGCCCGCATCCGGCTCTGCCTCCGCCCCTGCGCGACGCTGACTGAGCGGTTCACGGCTCGCGGCCCAGTTCCTGAGGAAGCAGGCGCTGGGCCGGAGTGCGATACTCCAGAGATGCGGTTCTTCAACACCACTGGACCCATCGTTCCGGCGGACCACTACTACGTGCCGCCTCTGGAGCGGCTGCGGCTCGGCCATGTGCTGACCCTTGTCCGGGACAAGCGGTACTTCGTGCTGCACGCGCCGCGCCAGACGGGCAAGACGACCGCGCTTCTTGCGCTGCGGGATCTCCTGAACCGAGGCGAACACGGCGACTTCCGTTGCGTCTACGTCAACGTTGAAGCGGGTCAGGGAGCGCGCGAGGACACGGAGAAGGCGATGCGCGCCATCCTCGACGAGTTGGCGAAGGTGGCGCGGATCACGTTGGGCGACGAATCGCTCGCGGTCCTCTGGCCCGAGGCGCTGGACAGTGCGGGTCCCCACGGCGCGTTGGGCGCCACTCTGACCCGCTGGTGCGAGGCCGACTCCAGGCCGCTCGTCCTGCTCCTCGACGAAGTCGACTCTCTGGTCGGCGACACGCTGATCTCCCTGTTGCGCCAGTTGCGGGCCGGCTATTCACACAGGCCGGCGCACTTCGCTCACAGCGTCGTCCTCTGCGGCGTTCGCGACGTGCGCGACTATCGCATCCACTCGAGCTCCCAGAAGGAGATCATCACCGGCGGCAGCGCGTTCAACATCAAGGCCGAATCGCTCACCCTCGGTGACTTCACCGAAGACGAGGTGTGCACTCTGCTGGCCCAGCACACGAACGAGACCGGGCAGGAGTTCACGGCCGAAGCGATAGAGACAATCTGGCGGCAGACCAAGGGGCAGCCCTGGCTCGTTAACGCCCTTGCCTACCGGGCGTGTCCCCGTGACGACCAAGGCTGCTACGGCGCCTTCCCGGTCACGGCGGAGAGCATCCTGGAATCGCAGGAAGAACTCATCGTGAGCCGCGAGACCCACCTGGACCAGCTTGCCGACAAGCTCCAGGAAGAGCGGGTGCGGCGGGTGGTCGGGCCGCTGCTCAGCGGCGGCGACGAGCGTGACTTCTCGGCGCGCGACATCGAGTACGTCCGCGACCTGGGCCTGATCGCGCGAGATGGGCCCATGCGGATAGCGAATCCGATCTACGCCGAAGTCGTTCCGCGCGAGTTGACGTTGGCCGCACAGGAAGGTCTGGTGCAGGACGCGGCTTGGTATGTCGACGAGGACGGCGGCCTTGATCTCCCACGGTTACTGTCGGCCTTCCAGGAGTTCTTCCGCGAGCATTCCGAGCATTGGATTCCGCGATTCGACTACCGGGAAGCCGGCCCCCAACTCCTGCTGCAGGCGTTCCTGCAGCGGAGCATGAACGGCGGCGGCCGCATCGAACGGAAATACGGTCTGGGCCGGGGCCGCACCGACCTCCTCGTCGTATGGCGTCAAGCAGACGGGACGCAGAGGTTCGTGATCGAGTGCAAGATTCTGCGCAAGAGCCTGGACCGCACGGTCAGCGAAGGTCTCGAACAGACCGCGGCGTACATGGACCGATGTGCGGCGGCGGAAGGGCATCTCGTGGTCTTCGACCGCTCGGAGGATCGGCCGTGGCGGGAGAAGATCTTCCGGCGCGAGGAAGCGGCTGCTGACGTCGTGGTCACGGTCTGGGGGATGTGACTGGGGGCTTGAGCCGGCCGAGGCCGGCGGGGATCGGATCATGAACCGGATGGAGCGCATGGTCGCGTTGCACCGGGCGCTGGACTCCCGGCGGCATCCCGCGTCGGCCAACGAGCTGCTGGCGGAGCTCGAATGCTCCCGCTCGACCTTGTTCCGGACCATCGGCATGCTGCGCGACCATCTTGGAGCGCCGATCGTGAACGCACCCGGCCAAGGCTGGTCCTACGACCGAGATGCGGGCCGGTTCGAGTTGCCGGGCCTTTGGTTCCGGAGGGACGAGCTCGAGGCGCTGCTCGTGATGGACGAGCTTCTGAGTCGGGTCCAGCCGGGTCTGCTGGAGGGCCTCATTGCCCCGCTCCGAAGCCGCTTCCGAGCGATCCTCGATCGCGGCCGCCGCGGCGGCGAGCGATTCCCGGCACACCGGTTTCGGATCCTGCGTGCGCATGGGAGGGACGTGGGGGCGCGCGTGTTCGAGACCGCGGCGACCGCTGTGGTTGAACGCCGCCAACTCGCGTTCACCTACGAGGCCCGCTCGACCGGCGACACGGCCCGGCGGGCCGCGTCGCCCCAGCGGCTCGTGTATTACCGCGACCAGTGGTACCTCGATTGCTGGGACGAGGATCGACAGTCCCTGCGGACCTTCGCGCTTGACCGGATCACTTGTGCCGAGGTCCTCGCCCGACCGGCCCGCGAGGTGCCGACGAAGGAACTGAACGAGATCTTCCGGGCCGGCTACGGCCTGTTCAGCGGCCCGGCCCGAGGGCAGGCGCGGCTTCGTTTCCAGCCGGAACGGGCCCGATGGGTCGCGGACGAGCGCTGGCACGGACAGCAGGAGACGAAGCGCCTTCCCGACGGGCGCCTCGAGTTGGCGGTGCCGTACTCGGAAACCGAGGAGCTGTTGGGCGAGATCCTCCGCTACGGACCGGATGTCGAGGTGCTGGAACCGCCGGAGTTGGTGGACTTGGTGCGGGAACGGCTGGAGCGGGCTGCAGCTCAGTACCGGTGGAACCGGTAAGCGAACCTGCCGACTGGGCGGAGTGTCAGGTCTTGAGACAGCCGTCTGTTACGTTCGTTGCCGCCATGTCGGGAAGGCCGTCGTTCTTGGACCGGTATGGCCTGAGTTGATCGGCACTGAACGCAGTCCAGGCCCTCGGCTCGACGCCGGGGCCTTGTTGGGCGGTGCCGCTCCAATCGACTTCACTGAGGATTTGACCATGCAACTTGACCTTGAACACCTACTTGCCGGCGTCGCAACTGACTCGTCAGAAGACGGGATCCGCATCGACACTGACCTGGAGCCCTTGTCGGGGCCTGGAGGGTCGGTCAAACCAGCCGTGTACGAGGGCGGGAAGTACCAGGAGGATCGCCGTTGGGCTTCGCCTGAGGATGCCGAACCGAGCCAGGTGATCGTGATCGACAACGTACCGTCGCAAGCGAATCGTCTTGAAGCCGCTCTCAAGAGTCACCGGGAATCTGTGGCCGTACCAGAGTTCGTGTTGGACTTTGCCGAGGTCGGTGAGCTTCCCTCGCACCTGCCTCGCCAGTTGTCGAGTCTGGAGTTTCCGCATCGCAACGCGGACGCCTACCTTCGTGACTCCAGGATGGACGGCGTCGATTTCATAAGGACCGACTTGGGGCGAGCGATCTTCGGCGCTACCGCTCAGACGTGTGGACCGCTCATTGCCTGGTTTCCGCAGGCGTTGCTGTATGGGTTCTGGCAGTCGCACCTCGGCAAGAAGCGTCACAACACGAAGCACGCCCGGTCGTGGGTATCGGAGATCGTCGGGTGGAAGCCTGCAGCGACGAATACGAGGGTGTTCGGATTGAAGGGCGATGCCCTGAACCTCAACACGGACGAGACGATTTCGTCGAATGCCGAAGACCGGCTTGACTGGGGTATCGGTGGCCAGAAAGTGGAAGGTGGAAAGAAGGACAAGCTCTCGGAGACGGGTCACGGACAGGTGCCCTTCATGGGAGACGACGCGGCGGCGGCGGCGGTTTCGTTCGCCCGTGTAAGCCAGAGGGCTACGGTGTCGTTCGCTCAGCTAAGGCGGGTCAGCCTTGGTCGCAAACACTCGGACGCGGCGGACGCGGCGGCGCGGGCTTTGCTTGTTGCCTTGGGTCTGCACGCGCATACACTGGCGTTTGGCCGAGGGTTCGCGCTGCGTTCGGGCGCTGAGTTGCGGCCCAAGAAGACCAAGGCCGAGTGGCTCGGCGCTGACGCGGACGAGGAGTTCGCACTGGGCGGGCACGAGACGACGGGAGCGCTCTTGTACGACGCCCTTGGACACGCAGAGTCCGCGGGCGTGCCCCTGGATGGTTGGGCCAAGCCTCAAGTCGTGCTGACGCCCAAGGACAACCTCTGCAGGGCAATTCGCTCGACATGGCCAGCCCTCGACGGATGACCTTCGCCATCTCGGTGGAGTTCCTCCACGGCTCGTTTCGGGGCGACCCGGAGGGCGTGGCGAACACCGGATTGACGAATCGGGGGGAATGGCCTCCCGCACCGTTTCGCCTCTTCGCCGCGTTTGTGGCGGCCGACGGCACAGGGGAACGATGCCGGGTGACCGATGGGTCTGAACTGGCTTGGCTTGAGCGGCTGCCGCCTCCGACGGTTCATGCTTCACCCGAGTCCTCACTGTGGCGCCAGAGTCTGGAGGCCCGCTACGTCGTTGAGCACAAGGGCTCCGCTGCAAAGAACACGATCCAAGAGTACGTCGGCCGCAAGGCCGCACTGGTGCGGCCCGGCGTCCGGGTGACGCCTCGGAATCCGAAGGTCGTCTTTGTCTGGGACGCCGAAGCGGCGCCGGCCGTTCTCGAGGGGCTTCGGCGCCGGGCAGCGCGCATCGGTTATCTCGGCGGAGCCGACTCACCGGTGCGGGTACGGATGGTGCGTGGCCCCTTGGCCGGCGTTTCGGCTGAAGATGCGTATGTGCCGGACCCGGGGGGCGACTTGGTCAGTACGGTTCCCGCACCGGGGGATCTCCTGCTCCTTGACCGGATGTATGCGGCTTGGGTGGAGCGGGGGCCGGTAGTTGGGCGCGCGCAGTTTCCAGCCTTGCGCCATGAGGTCATGTACCGTTCACCTTGCCTCGCGCCGGCGATCGAGAGTGGTGTCGTAGTGGCGTGGCTTCGTTTGGCGCAGGCAGTTCCGGGGCGCCGGATTACAACAATCACAGAGTTGTTCAAGGCGGCTGTGCTCAGCATGTACGAGGATCTGTACGGCGAGCCGCCTGCGGTGCTGCATGGTCATGGCTTCCGAAGGAGGGGCTACGATCTGGCGCGGTTTCTGGCCCTGCCGGACGTTGGCTTTCGCTGGTCTCGCGGGCGAATCCACGGCCTGTCACTCTGGTTGCCGCCGGGGACACCGCCTCGAGAGAGCAGCCGAGCTCGCGATGCAGTCCTCGCCATCCGCAGGCTGGTTGGTCCAGGCGTCGACGTCGCGGTAGTTCCCCGCGATTCCATCGACCGTGTGGCCGCCGCTAACCCTGGGCGTTGGTGCGCGAGCGCCCGTCGTTGGGCGACGGCCTTCCCTGCGCTCCATGAGCGGCGTGGCCCTGTCAACCTTGGGGAGGTCGCGCGCTGGTGCAGGCATGCCGGACTCCCAGACCCGGTTGCGGCACGCGTGGCGCGGGGGCCGTTCGTTCCGGGCGGCGTCGACCTCGCGCCGGTGGAGGTGAACCGCGCCGCGCGGCCGAAGCTGCCGTACTCCCATGTTGAGCTCCTGTTCGCCGAGCCCGTGAGGGGGCCTGTCGTGATCGGTGGGGGTAGGCAGCGCGGCTTGGGGCTGTGTGTGCCTGTGGCTGGGCCTTTGGAAGGTCGGCCGCTGTGAGGACGCTGCGGACAAACTCTGCTTCCCTTTTCTGCGCGCCAATGCCGACCTTCGACCGGTTTTATCGTGCCGTCAACGGGCGCGAACCGTTTCCCTGGCAGGCACGGCTGGCCCGCGAGGTAGCCGAGCGTGAGACTTGGCGGAGACACGTGGGTGTCCCAACGGGACTTGGGAAGACGGCCTGTCTCGACATCGCCGTCTGGTGGCTTGCATCACAGGCCGATCGCTCGCCTGCGGAGAGGACGGCGCCGACTCGTATCTGGTGGGTCGTCAACCGGCGTTTGCTCGTGGACTCGACCAACTTGCATGCCGAGGCGATCGGCAGGAAACTCGAAGACCCGGAAGGGCAGGGCCTTACCCGCGAAGACGCCGCCGCCGTGAAGAGTGTTGCTGACCGGCTCCGAACGTTCGCTGCCGGTCCTGGGCGTTTGCCGCTGGAAGTGATACGGCTGCGCGGAGGCGTTTCTTCGGGGCGACCGTCGGATCCGTCGGCCCCGACCGTCATCTTGTCGACCTTGCCGATGTATGGCTCGCGACTGCTCTTCCGGGGCTATGGGTCGAGTCGGGGGCTGCGCCCCGTGGACGGTGCCCTGGCGGGCACGGACAGCCTGGTTCTTCTCGACGAGGCCCACTTGGCGCCGCACCTCATGTCCTTGATCCCCGCGCTGGTCGAATGCGCTCCGGCGGCCAGTCTGGTCCTTCCGGGGCCACGATCCAGACCGTTGGTGGTTGCGCTTACGGCAACTGGCGACGCCCCGGACGAGGACCGCTTCGATCTGAACCGCGACGACGAGGCTCACAGCGTAGTCCGTCGCCGTCTCGACGCGGCCAAGCCCGTGCGGGTGGTGGAAGCCGGTGGCGACGGAGGTCGGGCGCTTGCAGAGTCGACGATGGAGCTTGTTCGCGAGGCGCATCCGGCCGCCTGCCTCGTCTTCGCGAACACACCCGCAACCGCGAGGTCGGCGTTTGAGCGGCTACGCAAGGACACGAGCAGAACTGTGGCCGACATTCTGCTCTTGACCGGTCGCTCACGCGAAAGGGAGGCGGAGTTGGTGCGCGCTAGCGTTCTTCACAGCGTGCATGGAATGCCGGCCGACAAGGAGGCGTCGGCAGTCCGGTCTCGCTCCTTGATCGTGGTTGCAACGCAGACGTTGGAGGTGGGGGCCGACGTGGATGCGGAGTATCTCGTCACCGAGTGCTGCGGTGTGAGAGCACTGACCCAGCGGCTGGGCCGATTGAACCGGCTCGGCGACCATCCCCACGCCCGTGCAACCTATGTGCACCTACCGCCAGGCAGCAGGTCGCGCACGGATGGCGAAGATTGGCCGGTTTACGGTGCTGAGCCGGCAACAGTGCTTCAGCGATTGAAGGCCCACATGTCGGGACAGTCCGAGGAGATCAATCTCTCGCCGCGCCGGATGGCGCAGGTCCTGGGACCTCCGAATGATGATCCCGGTCGAGCGCCGGAGGTGCTCCATGGGCTTCTCTGGGAGTGGCTGAAGACAACGACTCCGCCGGAAGGCGAAGCTCCGATCGAACCGTACTTCTCGGGTATTGAAGGTCCGGCGTACGTGGTTTCAATGATCTGGCGTGCGCACGTCCCGGAAGAAGGTGAAGCCCTGTGGCCGCGGCCGAGTGACCGGGAGGCAGTAGACGTCCCGATCGCTGAGGCGCGTCGAGTGTTCGGCGAGGAAGAGGTGCTGCGCCGCCTGGATTCTGACCTAGTGACCGTCGAGAACGTGACCAGGGATGTACTGCGGCCGGGCGACACCGTCGTGTTGAGCAGCGACCGAGGGCTCCTGGACGAGTTTGGTTGGGCGCCGTCGTCTGACGCCCCTGTCGTGGACGTGTCGGTGGCCAACCACGGTCTACCCTTGAGCAAGAAGGGCGTGTGGTGTCTGTGCGGTGTTTCGATACCACAGTCGGTGATCGATCGGGCGGTGGGCCTGTCGGATGAGGACGACGAGTTCGACGCCGACGAGAAAGCGGCGGCTGTCGAAGAGATCGTCTCGGCGGTCTCGGAAACCCCGGCCCTCGGCTGGAAGCAAGACGAATGGTGTGAGTTCCTCTCCCAGCTTGGTCGCGACCCTGTTACGGGGAGAAAAGAAGTTCCGCGTCTGATGCTGCAGGACGGGAACGGCGAATTGCGCAGCGACAGCCGCGACGAGAGGTCGCTCTCCCCAACGTCCACGAGGCTGGAGCTCCATTGCAGTGCTGTGGCGGTTCGGTCGAGGTCGATCGCTGAGCGGATCGGTGTCTCTCCGGAACTCGCCCAGGTGGTGGAGTGGGCCGGGCGGCTGCACGACCTTGGGAAGGAGGATAGGCGCTTTCAGCGGTGGCTTGATCCACAGCAGCGGTCGTCTGTACCGGTTGCGAAGTCCGATATGCCGCAGCATCTCTGGGACGCGGCGCGAGTGGCCGCAGCTTGGCCGCGTGGCGGCCGGCACGAAGCGCTCTCGGCGCGCCTTGTCCGCAAGTGGTTGCGCGGCGCCTCGGGATGGTTGACTGAGCCGGTGCGTGACCTACTGGTCCATCTGGTCATCAGCCACCACGGTAGCGGGCGGCCCCTGGTGCCACCGGTGGGCGATGGCACCAGCCTTGTCGTCTCGGCTGAAGTGCAAGGAGTGCCTGTGGAAGTGCCCGCAGACCTTGAGATCGTGGATTGGGAACAACCGGGCCGCTTCAGGCGCTTGAACGATCGTTTCGGGCCGTGGGGATTGGCGCTCCTTGAGGCGATCGTTCGGCAAGCGGACCATCAGGTTTCCGGCGGTGCAGAAGTCGTCTTGCCGGAGGGTTACGCATGGCCGAAGTGAAGTGCCGGGGTCTCCCAGCGTTTTGGCTCAACGCTTGGCTTGCCGCCGTTGGAGCCACTGTTCTCGTTCCGCGGATTCGGCTTCGGTGGACCGGGGACCGGACGCCGGTTGCCGTCTTGTCGTCCGAGGACGGCGACCCGGTGGAGCTCCTGGCCTCCTCTTGGCCGGATGCGGGGTTTCTTGACGATCTCCCGATCGCCGAGGACTGGCAGGGCGTCGGACAAGTGAGGCGGAAAGTGCCAGCGGAGGCCTTTGTCGCCCGCGCGCGGGCCGCACGTGGCCACCGGCACTCTTGGACGTTGTCTTCGACGATGACAGATTTGGCTGTTGACCAACACGGCGAGGTCGCCCATGCTCCCTTCGACGCCGCTGGCCCCGGCACGATCAAGTGGCTACACCACCGCTTGGTCAGGCTTCACGGGCTGATCGAGCCATCCGCGGATCGAATTCGGGCTTCCCTTTCCGGCCAGGCCGATCGAGCCAGTAGCTGCGGGTTGGCGTTCGATCAGACGAGATTGGGGTCGTTGGCGGACAACACGGGGGGACATCTGGTCGATCCCGTCGTTGAGATCCTCGCTTTCTTTGGTCTCGCGATTCTCCCCGTTCGGGGTGATGGGGTTGACCTGCGGCTCGGGCGCCAAAAGCGTGTTGTCGCGATGCAGCGAGGATGGTTCGCCGCTGACGAGGGCCGAGGCGGTCGCCGTTTCAAGTGGCCGGCGTGGACGCGGAGCCTCGACTCGTCAGCGATCGACGCCTTGTTGGATGTGTGGAACCCCGGTGTGCAGAGGACATGGGGGCGAGTCGGTGTCCGTGCGGGGTGGCAATGTGTCAGGTATTTGCACCGAGCGCAGGCGGACAGGACAGCGGCTCTTGGATCGGAGCGACTCTGAGCGCGGTCTCGACCGTTCCGATCTCGGCGATCGAGCACTACGCCTACTGTCCCAGGCAGTGTGCACTGATTCACTGTGACGGGGTGTGGACCGACAATACACACACGGTGAAGGGATCGCGCGGCCACCGCCGGGTCGACAGCGGACGCCATCGCGAGGAGCGCGGGTGGTTCATGCTTCGGGCGATTCCGCTTTGGTCGGAAAGACATGGGCTGTCGGGCCGAGCGGACGCTGTCGAAGTGAAGGGGAACACTGTCGCCCCGGTGGAGTACAAGTCGGGAGTAAGGCACGGGAGGACGGCGGACCTGCAACTCTGCGCCCAGGCCCTTTGTCTGGAGGAGATGCTCGGTCTGCACATCGCCGTTGGCTACGTGTGGTACGGCGGTCCTCGGCGTCGCGCACGGGTCGAGTTGAGCGAGCAGCTTCGGCGAGAGACCTTGGAGGTTGTCGGACGGATACGGGCCATGACGAGAACCGGCAAGCTGCCCCAAGCGCCGAACGATGCCCGCTGTTCGGAGTGTCAGCTTCGCCATCACTGCGTCCCGGAACTGGTTAGCAACCCCGGTCGAGTCCGACGCTACGTCGCCAGCACGCTGTACCGATGCGCTATCTGAGTACGGTCTATGTCCGCGAACACCGAGCACGGGTGGGGCATCGCTCGGGCGCGCTTCTCATCTCGTCTCCGCAAGGGAGTCGTCGTGTACCGCTTGAAGCGGTCGACTCGGTGATTCTGTTGGGGGGTGCACAGGTCACCACGCAGGCGATGGAGGCCTGTACGCGCCGGGGAGTCCGGATTGCGGCCTTGACCAGGGGCGGCGCGCCGCGGTTCGTTGTCGGGGCGCCCACTGGAGGAAATGTTCACCTGCGGATTGCCCACTATCGGGCCGTGGAGGACGAGGACCATTCGCTTGAACTGTCCAAGGCAGTCGTCGCGGCGAAGCTTCAGAACAGCAGCAGGGTAGTGGCTCGATGGGCGCGAGACGAGAGAGAACCGGTTCGCGCCGAGGGATTGGGTCGTCGATCTGTTCAGCTTCGCGAGCGGGTGGCCAGACTGGCGGAGGCGACCAGCGGGGACCATGTGCGGGGCGTTGAAGGCGACGCCGCCAGAATCTACTTCCGTGCGCTCGGACTCGCCCTTTCGACGAGCCATCTCGGATTCCGGGCCAGGAGTCGGCGGCCGCCGCGTGACCCCGTGAACGCGATGTTGGGGTTCTGCTACGGCCTGGTGGTGACCGAGATAATCGGTGCCGTGGAGAGCTTGGGCCTTGACTACCAGCTGGGGTTCTTCCATCGGCCTCGGTCGGGAAGGCCGTCACTGGCACTCGACTTGGCTGAAGAGCTTCGCGCCCTCTCTGATCGCTTCGTGGTTACCTTGGTTCGCCGTAGGCAGATCGGTCCCGACAGCTTCGTTCGTATGCCGGGCGGAGGGACCTACTTGACGGACCCGGGAAGAACGACGCTGATCGAAGCCTGGGAGCGCGACAAGGCAAGGCAGCTCTCCCACGGCGTGCTCGGCCGTCGTGTTGAGAGATGGGCTCTGCCGTCGGTCCAGGCGACACTGCTTGCGCGGCATCTGCGGGGCGATCTTCCGGCCTATCCTGCCTACGTGATGGCCTGAACGTGGATGTTCTTGTCGCGTACGACATTGCCGACACGGACGGCAAGGGCGCGTCGCGACTGAGACGCGTCGCCAAGGTCTGCGAGAAGTACGGCGAGCGGGTCCAGTTCTCGGTCTTCGAATGCCGGTTGTCGCCCACTCGGTTCGCCCGGCTGGTCGGCGAAATCCAGGACGTCATGGACGCGGACCTGGACTCGCTTGTCGTCTACCGCTTCCCGGGCCCGATCGCCGACTTTCGCACCCGTTTGGGTCGTGGGAGAGGCCGCGAACTTGGAGATCCTTGGGTCTTGTGAACCCTGCGAACGTCCGGTGATCCTGGGTTCGGCAACCTCGGCGGGCGGGAATCAGTCCTCGGTGGTCGCGCGCGAGGCGTATTTTCTCCTGCGCAGGTGCGTGAACGATGTCTAGGAGTCTCCCGTCAAGGGGTAGATTCTGTTTTCCGTCGCTCTCGGCGAGTTGCTCTTTGACATTAGCAGTGTCGCCGGGGTTCATCCCCCGGCCTTCGTTGAGCGCACTCGCCGTCGCCGGAGGCGGTGCAACTGCACGAGGTGTCGCCGGGGTTCATCCCCCGGCCTTCGTTGAGCGATCACGACCCGCCGAGCAGCCGCCGTCCTCGCGTGGCTGTGTCGCCGGGGTTCATCCCCCGGCCTTCGTTGAGCGGACTTGGTGGGCCGCCAGCCCATGTCCGCGAGCGTGTGTCGCCGGGGTTCATCCCCCGGCCTTCGTTGAGCGTTCCGTCACTCGCGGGTCGGCTACGCCCGCGGCGGAGTGTCGCCGGGGTTCATCCCCCGGCCTTCGTTGAGCGATGACGAGCGCGCTGATCCCCGACCCCGCCCCGGCCGGTGTCGCCGGGGTTCATCCCCCGGCCTTCGTTGAGCGTCGGTTGGGGCCGCGGAGTGCGCCCGCGACGGCCTGTGTCGCCGGGGTTCATCCCCCGGCCTTCGTTGAGCGCAGGTCGCCTCGGTGGTCAGGTGGTGGATGGCCAGGTGTCGCCGGGGTTCATCCCCCGGCCTTCGTTGAGCGCTCGCCGCGGTGCGGCAGATCGACGGCAACGACTGGTGTCGCCGGGGTTCATCCCCCGGCCTTCGTTGAGCGATCAAGCGCAACATCTGGACCTACTGGGCCACCTGGGTGTCGCCGGGGTTCATCCCCCGGCCTTCGTTGAGCGCCGATCGACTGGGGCGACCCGGACCGGTTCCGCTTCGTGTCGCCGGGGTTCATCCCCCGGCCTTCGTTGAGCGAAGGGCCTGCTGGAGTCCGAGAGCATCGTCCTGCCGGGTGTCGCCGGGGTTCATCCCCCGGCCTTCGTTGAGCGCCGGCCGCCGGATAGCCCGCCCGGTGCAGCTTGAGCACCGTGTCGCCGGGGTTCATCCCCCGGCCTTCGTTGAGCGTATGCGCCCCTGGCCCGCGAGATCTCGTGGGAGCCCGGACGTGTCGCCGGGGTTCATCCCCCGGCCTTCGTTGAGCGCTCCGCGACTTCCTGGCCCGGGTGCCGGCGCAGGGTGTCGCCGGGGTTCATCCCCCGGCCTTCGTTGAGCGGTGCAGCCGGCAGTCTACGGCCACTCGGAGGGGCGGTGTCGCCGGGGTTCATCCCCCGGCCTTCGTTGAGCGACCGAGCTGACGACGAAGAACGGCGCCGGTCAGGACGGTGTCGCCGGGGTTCATCCCCCGGCCTTCGTTGAGCGGTGGCCGCGGCGTCCCTTGTGATCGCTGTCGTCATGTGTCGCCGGGGTTCATCCCCCGGCCTTCGTTGAGCGAGCTAATGCCGGGAGGCAAGCAGAAGGAGATGGGCGGTGTCGCCGGGGTTCATCCCCCGGCCTTCGTTGAGCGGCCGACATCTGCACGGCGCTGGCAGTGCCTCGGAGTGTCGCCGGGGTTCATCCCCCGGCCTTCGTTGAGCGGCGGTGAAGGTGGACGGACGGACGCGGCTGTACGGTGTCGCCGGGGTTCATCCCCCGGCCTTCGTTGAGCGCGGCTCTATGTCGGCTTGGTCGATCAGCTCTGGGAGGTGTCGCCGGGGTTCATCCCCCGGCCTTCGTTGAGCGCATCCGTCCGCCCAGTGGGGCGGTGACGGTCTGTGGGTGTCGCCGGGGTTCATCCCCCGGCCTTCGTTGAGCGACCGCTTGGGACACGCTCGGGCACGAGAAGGTCTTGTGTCGCCGGGGTTCATCCCCCGGCCTTCGTTGAGCGCATCCGAGCGCCCAGTGGGGCGGTGACGGTCTGTGGTGTCGCCGGGGTTCATCCCCCGGCCTTCGTTGAGCGCACTTCATCCACGACGCGATAGCGGCGCCGGCAGAGTGTCGCCGGGGTTCATCCCCCGGCCTTCGTTGAGCGCGTTCGTCACCGAGACGTGGCGCACGGCGTGGCGGTGTCGCCGGGGTTCATCCCCCGGCCTTCGTTGAGCGGAGCATTGAGAAGACGGATGGGCACTTCGCTTCGGGTGTCGCCGGGGTTCATCCCCCGGCCTTCGTTGAGCGGTTCGGAGCATGACTGCTGCCGATGAAGTCACGGAGTGTCGCCGGGGTTCATCCCCCGGCCTTCGTTGAGCGTCGAGGACGTGGGCGGCCACGGATGCCGCGACGGGCGTGTCGCCGGGGTTCATCCCCCGGCCTTCGTTGAGCGAAGGTAACGCTGTTCCCCTGCGGCGGATTCTCTTGTGTCGCCGGGGTTCATCCCCCGGCCTTCGTTGAGCGAGGATCCTCGAGGATCCGCTCCCCGCCGGCTTCGCGTGTCGCCGGGGTTCATCCCCCGGCCTTCGTTGAGCGCAGTTCGACCCGGTCCCGATCGAGGACGTCTTCGAGTGTCGCCGGGGTTCATCCCCCGGCCTTCGTTGAGCGAAGGGCACCGGCTACGTGCCCTCGAACCTGCTCTAGTGTCGCCGGGGTTCATCCCCCGGCCTTCGTTGAGCGCCGAGCACCGTGCCCGACGCCGAGAACTGGAAGATCGTGTCGCCGGGGTTCATCCCCCGGCCTTCGTTGAGCGTTTGACCGGCTCGCCACAGTCGGGACAGCTCGGATGGTGTCGCCGGGGTTCATCCCCCGGCCTTCGTTGAGCGTCCCGTCGCAGGGACCGCACCCGCTGTTCGTGGATGTGTCGCCGGGGTTCATCCCCCGGCCTTCGTTGAGCGGGCTCGACGTTCTCTGATTCGTTCTGCATCTTTGAGTGTCGCCGGGGTTCATCCCCCGGCCTTCGTTGAGCGGTGCCGAGCCAGCAGAAGGCAGAGAACTGGAGCGAGTGTCGCCGGGGTTCATCCCCCGGCCTTCGTTGAGCGCCGAATGCCGGCGTGTACGTGCGGCTAACAACCGAGTGTCGCCGGGGTTCATCCCCCGGCCTTCGTTGAGCGCTGACGCAGCGTTCGCAGGTCCGGGCCACCAGCCGGTGTCGCCGGGGTTCATCCCCCGGCCTTCGTTGAGCGGAGGGCGAGGCCGACACGAACGCCTTCACGGACGCGTGTCGCCGGGGTTCATCCCCCGGCCTTCGTTGAGCGTGCTTCTGGTACGACCGCTACCCGCACCGCTACCGCTCCCTCGGACAAAGTATGCAGTTTTTGGTTGCCATTGACAGTGCTTGTCTGTCAGGTTCCCCCGCACCCGCGGGGATAGACCTCGCCCTAATCGAGGTGAAGCTGTCCGGCGTCGCCGAGGCGGTCAGCCGGCAGAACTCGCGCTGGCGTCAGCGGTCGACGGGCCGGTTGTTGCGTGTCGGCCTGCCCGAACCGGATCAGGCCTGCGCTTCGGCCACGGGCCTTCCGGCTGCTGCCCGCGCGCGGCGCGCCTGTGCAAGTTCGAAGCTCGCCTACATCCGCATCCAGTGGTCGGCAGTTCCCCAGCCGATTCCTTCACACGCCAGCGCCATCTTCGCGAATACACCGGCCCCGCCGTTCAGAAAACGCGAGAGCGTTCCGCCTTCACAGTCCAAGCGCGCCGTTGTCTCAGTCACGTTCCAGCCGACCTCGTCCATGCTCTCGTGGCCAAGCACGCCGAGATGCGGCGGCTCCGTCATCGCGCCGACGCGATCGTTCACGCCGAAGCTAGGCCCCCGCCCCCGCCTCCAACCCGGTCACGTCGTAGGACATCAGAATCAGGTCATGCGTGGCGTCGTCGGGATCGATCACCCAATCCGCGAGCAGGGCTTCGATCGAGAAGCCCAGCTTGTGGAACATCTGGCGGGCGCCGCGCTGCTCGCGGGCCATCTGGGCGACGATCTTGGTCAGCCCGATCTGTTGGGCGAGTTGGAAGACGTCGTGCGCCAGGTGGCCTCCTAGACCGACCTGCCGGACCTCCGGCAGCACCATGATCCGGATCTCGCCCAGGTGCCGCATCCACGACGACTCGCGGCGGTTCAGGCTGCCGTAGCCCACGAGCCGGCCGTCGAGGTGGGCGAGCACGGCAATCCGGAGCCCTGAGTTCACGCCTTCGATCCAGTGGTCGACGACCTTCGGATCGGTCAGGTCGACGCGCAGGAACCGGAGATCCTCTTCCGGCAGGGTGCGTGCGAACCCCAGCATGTCATCTCTGTCGTCGTGGCCGAGAAGCCTGAACTCGAACGGCTTGCCCTTGAGGTGGACCGTGCGCGGGTACTCGTTTGCCATGTCGTTCACTCGGTTGCCTCCGTTTCGCTTGCCGAATCCTCGGCCGGAGAGCCCTCCGCGAGCCGGTCGAGGTAGGTGGTGACGGCGGCGAAGGAGCCGTCCACCGTGTTCTTGAACTGCCGTTGACCCTCCTCGGCGGCGTCGCGCCAGGTCTGCATCAGGGCGCGGGCTTCATCGGGCAGGTTCGGAACCTGGCCGATCATCCGGTCGGCGAGTTCGAGCTGCCGTTCCTGCAGCGCGACGATCGCGTTGTAGCCGTTCTCGAACGCGGACTTCTGGAACTCGAGCACCTGCTTCTGGTAGTCGAGCACCTGCTTGGGAATGGCGGGACGGTTCATCTATGTCTCCAAGGTCTGATCTGCGTGCGGTCGCGGCGCAAGTGGGGCATCGCGAACCGGCCGGCGCGGGGCGCTGCCGGCTGCTTCGCGGAGTTCGCCTAGCGACTCCATGAGCAGGTCGGGCAGCATGGCGCCGTCCGGACAGGCTCGTTCGTCCACGGTGAGGCCGACGTGCAGCAGTTGGTTGTAGGCGAAGAACGCGCAGGAGAGGCCCTGGCCGAAGCCGACCGGCCAGGACGGGGTGTAGCCGATGACCGGTCGGCCGGCCAGGAACTTGGGAATCTGGGGGCCGGTCGCGTTGGCCACGGTGAGGTGGAAGGGCGGCCGGATCCGTGACGTGATTGCGGTAGCGGCCGCCGCCAGCGGACCGGCAGCGCGCAGCGTACCCATCAGGCGCGACAGCGCGTCCGGGACCCGGGCCGCGCGCAACAGGCGGGCGAGCTGATGAACGGCGCGCAATCGATGCGCGGCGCCCACATCCAATGGGACTTCGATTGGCAACAGGCTGCGTCGGCTGCCGTCGCGATCAGGGATGTCGGTCGCCAGGGCGATCTTCAGGCTGCGGCCGGCGGTGGCCACGCCACGGGCGGTGAGATAGCGCTCCAGGGCGCCGCCGACCACGGCGAGGACGATGTCCGACAGCGCGCCGCCCAGCCGGCTGCGGATCGTGCGGATGTCGGCGTAGGAGAGTTCGGAGCGGATCAGGCGCCGGCGCCCCGCTACGGCTCGGTTGAACGGCAGAGGCAGGGGGGGCAGGGCGGCGTCGGGCATCACTTCGTTCAGGGTCAGCAGCGCTGTGCGCACTTCCTCGGATGCGAGTTGCATGGCGCCCTCGACCAGATCCTGTCCGGCCCCGGTCCAGTTCTCGACCCACTCGGTGATTCGCCTGCCGGAGTTGACTTTGGACCGGAACGCGTCGTTCCCGCCGTTGCCGTTCGCGGTCGGTCCTGGCCGATTCTCGTCGGCGCCCCTCGCGCTGCTGTCGAACAGGACCTGGAAGAGATCGTTGGTGCCCAGGCCGTCTGCCGCGGCGAGATGGATCTTGACCAGCAGCGCGTCTCCGCCGTCAGGGTAGGCGGGCAGGAGGTGAGCTTCCCAGAGCGGCCGCTTCGGATCGAGGGCCTTTCCGAGAGCGGCGTCGAGTGCGGAGGCGGGATCGCCTTGGGCAGCGACGTGGACGTGCTGTTCGGGTTCGAAGGGCGCCGAGCGCCACCGAGGGGCGCCGAAGGGCGATGTCTCCACGCGGAGTCCGAACCGGGGCAGACCGCGAAGGCGCCGCACCAGTTGCAGGACGTCCCGGCGCTCGATCCCGCCTTCGATCCGTGCCAGGCCGGCGATGTGCAGTCCAGGGCTCTGGCGCTCCAGGTTCCAGAGGAAGGCGCGGTCGGCCGCCAGCGGTTCGTTGGCGGTCGTCATGGCGTGGACTCGCCTGTCGCGGGATGGCGGCTCAGGAACCGCGCGAGGTGGCGGTAGGCCACCGGGTTGGCGGCGAGTCCGCTGTGGGTGCCTGGAACCTCCCTGTTCTTTGCGGGATCGTGGAGGCGCGTGTAGCGCCACGCAACGACGCCGTCGCGCCGTGTGTAGATCGCGAGTTGTGGGATCTCCTCCGGGAAGGCGCCCTGAACCGCGCGCACGATGTCGCACCGGCAGTCGCCCGAGAAGCACCGGGGATCCCGGCTTTCGTCCTCCTCGGCGACCCGCCGCCGTACGACCTCCGCCAACCGCGTGACCAGCGGGTGGGCGCGGACCTCTCGGATCGGCGTCCCCATCGTGGTAACGGAGGCGACGAGGTCGGGGCCCAGACAGGCGACGCCCCGGGCAAGCACGCCGCCCAGACTGTGACCCACGAGGTGAACGCGGCGGCCGGTCTCCGCGGCCGCGGTCTCGAGGGTTGCCGTCAACCGCTGGCCCAGCCGTTCCAGGCAGTTCGCGTTGTGTCCGACACCCGATGCGTAGGGCCGATAGCCGATGCGGCCGAGCCAGCCGCGCATCGGCGACAGGTAGCCGTCGGTGCCGGTGAAACCCGGCACGGCGACGACCGCGGCGCCGTCGCCCCGGGGTACGCCGAAGCCGTGGTAGATCGGCGTCAGGGGAAGGACGGAGAACTCCGCGATCGCGAAGCCCTCGCGCCACAGCGGCAGAGCGGCCGGAACGGTGTCCCGCAGCAGGCGCGGATTCACGCTCCAGATCGGGTTGGTTGGCCGGCGTGGCGCCGATGTCACCGGGCGAATCCCCGCACTATGCGACTCCCTGGAGGGGGCCGTCCTGATCCGCTGCGGCGTCGGCTGGTGTGACGCTGGCCGGTTCCGCGGCAGCGGCGGTCTCGGGGGCCATCGCCGGCTTTGGCGCTCCCGCGCCAGCCGCTTCGGCCTGGTCAAGGGCGGCGAAGCAGCGCGCTCCCGTTGCTTCGTCGTCTTCGATGCCGGCGGCCTGGCGCAGTTCGGTGTAGGACGCCTCCAGGCACTGGGTGAGGAACCACGGATCCGGAATCAGCTTCGAGTCCACGGTGATGCCGAGTGTGATGCGCTGGTTGTAGGTCAGGATGGCGACGAACAGGCCTATGTTGTTCGACACGATACCGAGCGGCAGCCAGTCGACCAGCTTGTGCCGTCCGAAGTAGAGGGGGATCATCGGGCCGGGCACGTTCGTCGATACCGTGTTGAACAGCGTCTGCGGGAACGGCATTGCCGCGCCCATGGCCGCCATCAGCGGCGGCACGCGGACGCCGAACTGGCTCAACTCGTAGAAGGCCTTGGCCTGTCCGGCTTCCTTCAGCTTGTTCATCGCGTCGCGTTCCCTGCCCAGGCGCTCGACGGGATCCTCGACGCCTACGAATAGCGGGGCGATCATGCTCGAGACCAGGTTGCCGAGTTGTCCGCGTTCTCCCGCCTGCCGCATGCTGACCGGGCACATGGCGCGGAGTTCGAGCCTCGCCGTGTTCTGACCGCGGGCGCGCAGGTAGCGGCCGAGGCCGCCGGCGAGCACGGTGAGCACGACGTCGTTCACGGTGCCGCCCAGGGCGGATTTGACCGCGCGCATCGTCGGGAAGGCGAATTGGGCCCAGGCGAAACCGCGGTCGCCGCCGACCGGCCGGTTGAAGACCGTACGCGGCGCCGGAGTGATGCTGACCGGCAACGTGGCGCTGCCGGCGGACATCATCTCGCGAGTGCGTTCCGCCATGACGCTGGGCCGCAGAACGTCGAAGGCGGCTTCCGTCCAGGTCTGGTTCAGTTCGCTGAATCGGTGCTGCATCGCCTCCTGGAGCAGGCTCAGGGGTTCGGGCAGCGGCTGCGGCGCCCAGGGCTCGGCCGGCGGCGCCGGCAGCTCGTCGGTCGGCGAGAAGTCGCTCAGCACCATGGTCAGATCGACGCCGGAGACGCCATCGACCATCGCGTGATGGATCTTCCAGACCACGGCGGTGTGTCCCGGAATGCCGCGCAGCACGATGCCCTTCCACAGCGGACGGTCGCGGTCGAGCATGCCGCTGTAGGCCTCGGCGGCCACGCGGCCCAGCACCTGCTCGTTGCTGTTCGCCGGTAGCCGGACCTCGTCGATGTGATTCGCGATGCCGAAGTCCGGGTCGTCGACCCACAGCGGGTGGGAGGCGAGAAAAGGCGGGAACACCACGCGCTGCCGGTACCGGGGCAGCAGGTGCATGCGGGCGGCGACCTGCTCGATCATGTGTTCTCTGGAGAACTCGCCCTCGTAGACCATGCAGCCACCGATGTGCATGGTTTCGTTGGGGCGCTCCACGTAGAGGAAGCCGGCGTCGAGGGGGCTGAGGAAGCGGTTCAGTTCCGTGGCCATCGGGGTCTCCAGAAGACGGCGGATCTGGGGGAATCAGGAGCGGTTTGCTGCACTGCTTGCTGCAATGCAGCAGAGGCATGGTTGCACAGAACCGGGCGAACGGCAAGGGGCAAGCGCGCGGGAGCATTGCAAAGTCCGACGCCGCGCGTCGGATGCGGGCAAGATGCCCGCGTTCCCGGCGCCCGAATCAGTCGTGCCGGCGCCAACGGAAGGCGGTGACAAGGACGACCTCGCGCGCGGGTTCGACGTTCACGCGAATCGGCGCCGTCGGCTGCGGAAAACGTGGCGTCAGGCAGCGACGGCGTTGCCGGCCTTTCTGCGTCAGGCGGCAGGGAAGACGCTCGTCGCCGGCCTCGACCGCCACCTCGACCGCGTCGCGGGACGGCGTGCGGATTGCGATCTCCAGCGACACCAGGGACGGCTCGGGGCTCTCGGCGGCGCCGCCGGGAGCGACGACGTCGACTTCGTAGACGCCTTCGCCTGCGGCCTCTAAAAGAGCCGGCGAGGGCGGCCCGAGCGCGTCGAACCGCCGGCGGATCAGGACGACGGGCTCGCCGCGTAGCCGGAACAGTCCCGGTTCGAAGCGCTGCAGCGTGGCGCCGGCCGCTGCCGCCAGTTCCCTGTAGACGGGATCCTGATCCGACTCGAGCCGCGAAGCGGAGAAGAGCAGCACGTCGGCGCTTGCCCCATCGGCGCCCAGTTCGGCCGCGATGTCTTCGGTCCGGATCACGGTGGCAACGAAGGCGCTCTCCCAGGTTCTGGGGTCGAAGGCCTGGGCGCCGAGCGGCAATTCGGTCACGAACGTGCGCCCCCGAAGCGGCTTGCGCGCGCCGGCGACCCGTGCCGCTTCGTCCGTCGTCAGGGGAACGTTCTCGTCGTAGACGGTGCGGTGAACGAACTGGACCTTGGCGGCCAGAGCCGTGCCGACGATCACGATCAGCGCCGGCGCCGCCGCCCGGCGCCACCGGACGGTACCGGTGGTTCGAGCGGCGGTGACCAGACGGCCGATCAGCCAGGCGCCGGCGAGGGCGGCGACGGGAGCGACGATCAGCCAGTTGGGGGGTTTCGGGTACCGGGTGACCGTCCAGAGCGCGGCGACGTAGCCGCCGAAGAAGGTCAGCACGATCCAGGCGTCGGCGGTCGTCACGGCGCCGCCGGCGCCGGGGAGCGAGCCCGACGCGCGACGGTGGCGCAGAGCGAGAAGGGCCAGCCAGCCCAGGCCGAACAGGGCGCAGACGCCAAGGACTGGGCTGAAGTAGACGCTCCCGGCAAGGCTGGTGGCCACGCTGAGCGGCTGATCGAACCACCCCGAGTCGGCGTTCACGAGCCGCTCCTGGTACTGGTTCACCGTGGAGCCGAGGTGGCGGCGGTAGAGGTCCGGGTCGAGCGCCAGCCACGGATTCAGGAGCAGCAGGACGCCCGCCGCGGCGGCAACGGCGGCGGCCGTCCTCCGCGCGAGGAGTCCGACGTCCCGAAGCCCGCCCAGGGCGATGGTGACGAATAGCGGCACGAGGAGCGCGCCCCCGTTCCACTTCGAGGCCACTGTGGCGCCGACCATGGCGCCCGCGACGGCGTAGCTGCGCGGACTGCCGCTTCGCCTGGCCGCCAGCATCGCGTAGAGCGCGACGACCGCTGTCAGGACGAGCATGATGTCCGGTTTGAACGCTCCCGATTGACGCAGGTGCCAGGGCGCCACGGAGAGAAGCAGAACGCCCAGCAGCGCGGCGCCGGGCCCGAAGAGGCGCCGGCCGATCAGAAACAGAACCCAGAGGGAGGCGGTGCCCACCAAGGCCTGGATTGCACGGCAGGCGCGGACGCCAAGGGGCGTCAGGTAGGGCCTGCCGTCGCGGGCAAGGCCGAAGGCGGACGGCGTCGAACGCAGGCCGGGCAGCGAGCGCGCGGTCTCCCAGGTCTTGAGGACGAGTGCGTGCGGCAGGTAGGAGAGGGTCGGATAGTGCGCGCGCACCGGGCGAAGCTGACCCTCGGCCAGGATCGCCGCGACGTTGCCGGCGTTGTAGCGCTCGTCCCAGATGCGGTTCATCGTCGGGTCGGGCCAACTGAAGACGAGGCGGACCGCGAGCGCCCACAGCAGGAGCAACCCGAGCAACCCCGCCTGAAGACGCGAGGTTGCTGGCGGGACCCCTTCCGGGTCCGGGTGAACCGCCGGGTTCGAGTGAACCGCGGTCATCGGCTCAGCCCAGGATCTGGTAGCCGGAGCGGGCGGTGAGCTCGCGGAACAGTTGCTGCAACCGGCCGAACACCGGCCGCTCCCCGCTGCCGATCGGCCGGCCGTCGACCTCGGAGACCGCCGCCAGTTCGCCCATCGTGCCGGTGCAGAACGCCTCGTCGGCGCGGTAGAGCTCGGCCTGGGAGTAGTCGGTCACCTGGTGGGGAATGTCGTTGTCCCGGCAGAGTTCCAGTACGGTCGAGCGGGTCACGCCCTCGGGGCAGGCGTGGCAGTGGCTGGTCACGACGACGCCGCCGCGCACCACGAAGGCGTGCGTGGCGTTCGTCTCCGCGACGAAGCCCTGGCGGTCGAGCATCAGGGCGTCGTCGGCGCCGGCCGCGTTGGCCTCGATCTTGGCCAGGATCGACTGGATCAGGTTGGCGTGGTGGATCTTCGGATCCATGCAGTCGGGCGGGAAGCGGCGGATCGAGGACGTGATCAGCCGGACCGGCTGCGAGCCGTAGACCGGGGTCTTGTGTTCGGCGAGGACGATCAGCGTCGGCCCCGCGGTGTTGAGCCGCGGGTCCATCCCGGAGGTGATCTTGACGCCGCGGGTCAGCGTCAGCCGGATGTGGACGTTGTCCCGCATCCCGTTCGCTTCGAGCGTGCGGCGGATCTCGTCGATGATCGCCTCCTGGGACGGAATCTCGGTGAACGCCAGGGCCAGGGCCGAGTCGCGGAGCCGTTCCAGGTGCCGTTCGAGCTTGATGATCCGGCCGTCGTACAGGCGCAGCCCCTCCCAGACGGCGTCGCCGCCCTGGACGGCGGAATCGAAGGGGCTGATCCCGGCATGATTCCGGTGAATCAGTTCGCCGTTGATGTTGATCAGCAGATCGGCGTTTCTGGGATCGGCTTTTGGAAGCATGGCAGGCGGTGGGTCGATTGGTCAGAAGGAAAGCAGGTGCGCTGCGAGGTGATTGTAGTGCCGCTGACACTCCTCTAGGACACGCGCGAGGAAGTCGGGCACCGGCTCGTTCTTGGACCGGTAGGGCGCGAAGCCGGTGCTCTTCTCGACCGCGCCGTACCAGTGCGGCGCCCAGATCCCGTCCGTGTCGCGGCGGCCCGGCGGCCAGCTCAGCATCGCCTCGTCGAACTCCGCGCCGACTACCAGGCACAGGCTCTCAAGCCCCGCGCGCGGGTTCCGCAGCACGTCGGCCGAGTCGATCACGGCCGGGGGCTCTCCCAGCCGCTCGCACTCCAGCTCGAACAGCTCCCGTTGCTGCGGCAGGCCGGTGTCGGCCAGGGTTGGCCGCGGAAGGATGCGGATCAGCGAGGTCAACATCTCGGCCGGGTCGCGGATCAGGAACACGTTCGTCAGCCGCGCAACCCATGACCGGTCGCCCGGCAGCAGGTGATGCGCCATGTGCTTCTGGTAGAAGATCGGCTGGTCTTCCGGCGCGTCCTCGGTCAGCCACTTCGTGACCCGCTCCAGGTCGCTGTCGTGGTGGGCGAGGATGTCCTGCCGGCCAGGATGGTCGAGGCCGTGATCGAGGAGGTAGTTCGCGTACAGGGGCTCGTCGCAGACGAAGGTGTCGCCGCGGTTTCCCCACGCCCGCAGCATGGCCGTTGAGATGTTCCGTGGACCGGACCACATCGCGATCCGCAGCACCTCGGGCTCTGCGCCGGGACCGCTGCTTTCCATGCGGCGCATTCTACGGCGGCCGGTCGGCATTTGGCGGTGATAGCTTGCGCCGATGGGTCGGGCTGAGTTTGAGGAAGAGCATCCCGAAGTCCCCCTGCTTTCGGCGAGTCAGGCCGGCCGGGTGGACCTGGTGATGGGCGCGGCCGGCTGGCTGGGAGACGAGGAGCAGGTCACGACCTGCACGTCCCTCGGCGGCGACTCGAGCACCGTAATTCGAGTCGAGCTGCAGGAACTGCGCGGCGGTTGGCGTACCGCGGTGTTGAAGCAGGCTCTGCCCTGGCTGCCGCGGGACGAGTCGGTCGCCATGCCGGCGGACCGTGGGGGGGCCGAGTTCCGGTTCTACCGGCGGGTCGCCCGGCTGCCGGAGGCCGCTGTGCACATGCCGCGTCTGCTCGGCGGCGACGAGGTGCGGTCCTTGGTGCTGCTCGAGGACTTCCGCGGTTCTCGTGTTCTGACCTCGCTTTACCGGGGCGGCTTGCTCAGCGAGGACGCCGCGGACGGTTTGGGCTCGTTCCTTGCGGCGCTGCATTGCGGAACGCGCGGGGGGCAGGAGCCGGAGCTTGCCAACCCCGGGATGAAGACTCTGAACCACCGGTTGCTGTTCGAGGCGCCTTTCGCCTTGTCGCCGGCCGGCGAAACCAGTTTCGGTGCCGACGGTCTCGCGCTCGATCAGGCCGTGCTCGACGACCTGGAGCCCGGCCTGGGGGCGGCGGCGGCGGCGCTGCGGTCGGATGGCGGCTTCCGCGATGGTGTTGCCGAGCTTGGCCGGTGCTACCTCGACGGCGGTCCGTGCCTGGTCCACGGCGCGTTCAGTCCCGGCAACTGGCTGTTGCTGCCGAACGGCTGCGTCCGGGTCGTGGACCCGCAGTACGGCGGTTGGGGAGATGCGGAGTTCGATGTCGGCACGGGGCTCGCCCACCTGTTGCTGGCGCAGCAGGACAGGGAGGTCATCAGGACGTTTCTGATTGCCGCCTCGGAGCGTGTTGACGGCGAGGCGGAGGAATCGGTGGCGGCACCGGGCCTCGACCGGGAGCTGGTTACGCGCTACGTCGGAGTGGAACTGGCCCGCCGGTTGATCGGCGGTGGTCAACTGTCCCTCGTGGCGGACGCCGGCGTTCGTTGCGCTCTGCTGGATGCGGCTCGGACGGCGATCGTCGAGGGTCGCCTGGAGGCTCTGGAAACATGATGCGACGCCATAGGCGCCGGTGGCAGAAGTCCGGCGCTGCACTCGGTCTGCTTGCCCTTGCAGCGATCCCTGCTCTCGGCCAGACCGCCGACTTCGAACAGGGCCGGGTGCTCGACGGTCCGGGCCACGTGCTGCCGCACCGCGAGCGAGTCGAGCCCTTCAACCGGATGCTCGAGGAGCGGCTTGAAACCGTGCTGCCGGGGCTGATGCGCGAGACCGGAATCGACATGTGGCTGGTAATCAACCGCGAGTACAACGAGGATCCGGTGTTCTTCAGCCTGGTGCCGCGGCCGGTGTTCGCGGCCCGCCGCACGACGATGCTGGTGTTCTTCGACCGGGGCGAGGGGAACGGCGGCGTCGAGCTGCTGACGGTGAACCGCTATCCGTACGGCGCCCTGTACGAATCGGCCTGGGAGGGCGGCGACCTGGACGAGCAGTGGCAGGGGTTGGGCGAGGTGATCGCTGAGCGCGACCCGCAGCGGATCGGTGTCAACGTCTCACGCCACTGGCCGGTCGCGGACGGTCTGTCGGCAGCGCTGCACGAGCGGCTGCTCGAAGTCCTGTCGCCGGAACTCCGGGAGCGGGTGGCGAGTGCGGAGGAACTCGTCGTGCGCTGGATCGAGACCCGCAGCCCGCTCCAGTTGGAGGCCTATCCCCAGATCGTGTCCCTGGCGAGGGGCGTGATCGCGGAGGCGTTCTCCGAGCGCGTGATCACTCCGGGCGCCACGACCACCGACGATGTCGTCTGGTATATCGCTCAGCGCTTCGAGGATCTGGGGCTCGACATCTGGTTCCTGCCCTCGGTGAATGCCCAGCGCTGGGCATCGGACGAAAACGGCGGCTGCGGCAAGGGCGAGCCCTTCTGCGGCGGCAGCGGCGACTGGGTCATCCGGCGCGGAGACGTGCTGCACACGGATGTGGGCATCTGCTACATCGGGCTCTGCACCGATACCCAGGAGATGGGCTACGTGCTGCGCCTCGGCGAGAGCGCAGCACCAGCCGAACTGCAGCGCGCGCTCGGCGCTGGCAATCGCTGGCAGGACATCCTCACCGGGGAGTTCCGGACCGGCCGGACAGGCAACGAGATCCTGGCCGCGACGATCGCACTGGCTACGGACGAGGGTCTTCGCTCCAGCACCTACACGCATCCACTCGGGTTGTTCGGCCACGCGCCCGGCCCGACGATCGGCATGTGGGACAACCAGGGCCCGACGCCAGTGCGCGGCGACTGGCCGCTCTACCCGGACACCGCCTACGCGATCGAGGGCAACGTGAGGGTTGAACTCGAGATGTGGGACGGCCAGGACGTGCAGATCAAGCTTGAGCAGAGCGCCGTCTTCGACGGCGACAAGGTCTACTACCTGGCGGGCCGTCAGACCGCCTGGCACCTGGTCCGCTGAGTCCTGAGAACGCGGGCATCTCGCCCGCATCCGCACCCCTGGGAACGCGGGCGTCTCGCCCGCATCCGGCGCGAGGCGCCGGTCCGGCGGCGCTAGAAGACGCCCGCAAGCAGGCCGAAGCCAGCCATCACTACGGCCACGAGCCCGGCCACCACCAGCAGCACGACGCCGACGGCGAGCGCCACCGGCAGCGCTACGACCGCGATCGGAATCAGGATCGCGGCCAGGAGCGCCGCGGCGATGTAGCCGACGATCTTGAACGGCAGAAGCACGAGCTTGAACGCGACCTTCGCAACAAAGGCGACGGCGGCTAAGACGGCGAGCATGGCGAGGCCGATCGCCCCGAGGGTCAGGATGGTCAGGACTTCCATGTCGAGTTGTACTCCTCCTGCTTCAGCACTACGGAAATAGGGCGTCCAGGTTTCGCGCCGCGCTACACTCCCCGGATTCTCAGCCGGAGGTGCGCTCGATGAAGATGGACCGCAGGCGTTTTCTGCAAACCGGTGCCGTTCTGGGCGCCGTCGCCGCTGCTGGCTGCATGGACGGTGCCGCCCCCGAAGGCGAGGGCGCGTCAGCCGCCGAGGCGGAGTCGGCCGGGCCGCTCTACCGCATCTCCCTGGCCGAGTGGTCCTACTTCCGCGAGTTGTTCGGTGAGGGCGGCCGGGAGGCATTGAGGAGCGGCACCTTCGGCGAAGTGCTTGCCAGCGACCCGCGTTCTCTTTATGGGGGCGAGCTGGACCATCTGGACTTTCCGGCTCGCGCCCGCAGCATGGGGATCGAGGCGGTCGAGTACGTGAACACGTTCTTCTACGATCGCGCCCGCGACCAGGAGTACCTGGCGGACCTCAAGTCGAGGTGCGACGGGGAAGGTGTCGTCAGCCTGCTCATCATGTGCGACGCCGAGGGCGACATCGGCGCTCCGGACTCGGCGGTGCGGGCGCAGACGGTCGAGAACCACCACAAGTGGGTCGAGGCGGCGGCTTTCCTCGGCTGCCACTCGGTGCGGGTGAACGCGGCGAGTGCCGGGTCCTTCGAGGAGCAGCAGAAGCTGGCCGCGGACGGCCTGCGCCAGTTGTGTGAGTACGCGGACGGCCACGGCGTCGACGTCCTGGTGGAGAACCACGGCGGCATCTCGAGCAACGGCGAGTGGTTGGCCGGCACTCTTGCGATGGTTGATCATCCACGGATCGGATCCCTGCCCGACTTCGGCAACTTCCGCGTCTCCGACGAGCCCGAGGAGTGGTACGACAGGTACCAGGGCGTCACCGAACTGATGTCCTACGCCCGCGCCGTCAGCGCCAAGAGCTACGACTTCGACGAAGCCGGCAACGAGACGACGATCGACTACGAGCAGATGATGCGGATCGTGCTCGACGCCGGTTACCGGGGCTGGGTCGGGATCGAGTTCGAGGGCCGCATGGCCGCCGACGAGGGGATTGTGAAGACCCGGGAACTGCTGGAGCGCCTGCGCGACGAACTCACGCCCGAGTACGCCTGAGCGGCGTCGCAGGACGATCCGCCCCCTGGGAACGCGGGCGTCTCGCCCGCATCCGGCGCGAAGCGGGTCCCTGGGAACGCGGGCATCCTGCCCGCATCCGGCGTGAAGCGCAGTCCCGGTTGGCAGACTCCTAGCTTGGCAGGGTGACGCTGGCGCCGGCGTGCGACCCCGTCGGCGGAGCGCCCTCCACCTCGAACACGCGGCCCGGGTTGAGGATGCCCCTTGGGTCGAGGGTTCGCTTGAGTGCTTTCATCAGCTCGATCTCGGCGGGCGAGCGGCTGCGGCCGAGGTGGGCCCGCTTCTCGAAACCCATGCCGTGCTCGGCCGATACCGATCCGCCTCGCGATTCTAGGCGCCCGTAGACGATCTTCTCGACCTCGCTGCGCGCCTCCTGCGAACGGTCGCCGACAGAGGCGACGACGTGCAGGTTGCCGTCGCCGAGGTGGCCGAAGACGATGCAGTGGCTGCTGGGCCAGCGCTCGGTGAGCGCCTCCTCGAACTGCACCGCGTCTTCTTCGGGGCGTGTGCCGAGTGACTCGACCAGCACGTAGAAGGGATCGCCGTGCGGAATCGGGGGTGCCGTCTTCGCTTTCAGGCCCGTGACCAGCTCGTAGAACTCGCGCCACATGACCTCGAAGGCGCTCATTGAGCTGCCGAGCTCCTCCTCCAGCTTACGGAGCAGCCCGGTGACTTCGGTGAATCCGGGCACCGCCACCAAGGCGCAGTTGTGGCTCCGCGGACGCCGCTCCAGACGCAGCACGACGCGGGTGACGATCCCCAGCGTGCCCTCGGAGCCCACGAACAGGTGTTTCAGGTCGTAGCCGGCGTTGTTCTTGACCATCTTGTTGAGGCTCGAGAGCACCGTGCCGTCGGCCAGGACGGCCTCGAGGCCGAGCACCGAGTCCCGGGTCATGCCGTAGCGGATCACCCGGTTGCCGCCGGCGTTGGTCGCCACGTTGCCGCCGATCATGCACGAGCCGCGCGCGCCGAGGTCGAGCGGGAAGAGCAGTCCCTCGGCCTCGGCCGCCTCCTGAATGCGCTGCAGCGCGGCCCCGGCCTGGACGGTCATCGTCCGGCCAACCGGGTCGATCTCCTCGATCGCGGTCATCCGTTCAAGGGTGATCGCAACCTCCAGATCGCCGGCTACGCCGCCGCCGACGAGGTCGGTCAGTCCGCCTTGAGGCACCACAGGTTGGCCCGCGTGCTGGCAGGCCGCCAGGGCCGCTGAGAGCTGTTCCGTCGTCCGCGGTCGCAGCACCGCCCGCGCCACGCAGGGCACCGTGCCGGAGCCGTCACCGGCGCGCGCGGAGACATCGGTGCCTGTGAGTACACCGTCGTCGCCCAGCGCGGCACGCAGTTCCGCGATCAGTGCATCGCTACGATTCGATCCGGAGTCGTTCATGGCAGTCCTTGGTGGCGGGTGGCGCGACGGCGGATCATACCGATCTAGCCCTCGCTGCGTGCGGCGTTCCCCTGGCGCGGCTTGCGACCGGTGGTCGGCCTCTAGGCAGCTCCAGTCTTCATGGGCCAGTGGCGGCTTGTCCGGATCAGCCTCGAGTAGGGCCGGGTCTTGTTCTCGGGCTGTCTTTCAGCACTAGTCTTCAGGGTGTCTTGGGGGTATCGGCGTAGCTTTCAGGGTAGTCTGAGGTTGCCCCGGTTTCGTGGACACTACATCCTTGGAGGAGGAGGTATCCCACGATGTCGAGAAAGAGGAGTCGGTACCCGGCAGAGTACCGGCAACAGATGGTGGATCTGGTCCGGTCCGGGCGCAGCCCGGACCAACTAGCCCGCGAGTCGAGCCTTCAGCACAGTCGATCCGTAACTGGGTGGCCCAGGCGGACCGCGACGAAGGTCGCCGCCAGGACGGCACTACGACGGCGTAGCGCCAGGAGTTGCGCCGTCTGCGCCGAGAGGTACGCCGGTTGCGCGAGGAGCGGGAGATCCTGGCAAAAGCAACGGCCTGGTTCGCTCGGGAGACGGGCCCGAAGGGGTCTTCAAGTTCATGAGAGCGCACCAGGCCGAGTTCCGGATCACGACGATGGCCCGAGTGCTCGGTGTCTCCACGAGCGGGTACTACGCCTGGTTGAAGCGTGAGCGGTCGGCCAGGGAGAAGTCGGACAGCGCTCTGGCGGAGCGGGTGCGGGCGATCCACGAACGCAGCCGCGGGACCTACGGAGCGCCGAGGATTCAGGCTGAGTTGGCTGATGAGGGGTTCCCAGTGAGCCGCAAGCGGGTCGCCAGACTGATGCGAGAGTCCGGTTTGGCGGGCATCAGCCGCCGCAAGCGACCGAAGACGACGCGCCGCGCCCCGTCGGCTCGCCCGGCGCCTGACCTTGTCGAGCGGGAGTTCACAGCCGAAGGCCCCGACCGGTTGTGGCTCGCGGACATCACCTACGTGCCGACCCTTGCCGGCTTCCTGTACCTGGCGATCGTCCTTGACGTGTTCAGTCGGCGCATCGTCGGCTGGGCCATGGATTCGTCTCTGGCAACCGACCTCGTGGTCGGCGCGCTGGAGATGGCGATCGCCCAGCGGAGGCCCGAGGGCGTGATCCACCACTCGGATCAAGGCAGCCAGTACACTTCCCTGACCTTCGGCAAGCGCTGCCGCGACGCCGGCATCGCGCTCTCGATGGGTTCCGTTGGGGACTGCTACGACAACGCCATGGCCGAGAGCTTCTTCGCCAGCCTCGAATGCGAACTGCTCGACCAGTCCAGCTTTCGGAACCATGCCGAAGCCAAGGCCGAGCTCTTCCGGTACATCGAGGGCTGGTACAACACCCACCGTCGTCACTCCGCGATTGGACACTGCTCACCCGTCAACTTCGAAAAGACCTACCGCGAAGCTGCTTGATTCCCCAAACACAAACTGTCCACGAAAACGGGGCAACTCCACTCTCCCAGGCAACACTGCGAAGAACTGAAGAACTTGAGCGCGAGTACTGGACGATTTATCACGCCAAGGACCTGCCTACCTTGGTCACCGGCGTGGTTGAACCGCGATGAGGGATGAACTGAATGGGGATGGGCCAGTCGGAGGGCCGCACGGCTAGCTATGGCTAGCGGGTGCTCCGTTCGGCGGAGGTTGCCAGGAATGTGCCGTTTTTCGCCGTGACTTGCCGGTATTGGAGCCAGATTTGCCGATTCTCAACGGATGGCCCTTGCTAAGCTCCCCGATACTACCTTGGGGCATGACGAGGCCGGGGTGGACCCGGCGAAGTCGACTGGTGTTCCAGACGTGAGGAGGAGGAGGCGACGGGTGGTCCAGTGGTGGAGTGGAGGCAAGGACTCGGCTTGGGCACTCGACACGCTTTCAGCGGATTCTGGCTGGCTCGTCAATGGATTGGTCGGTCAAGTCGATGGTCGTAGCGGGCGCTCCGCGGTTCACGGTGTCCGAAAGGAGCTCCTTGAGCAGCAGGCCATCGCAGTTGGGCTGCCGTTGCAGTTCGTCGAGTTCGATCAGGAGGGAAAGGCGAGGGAGTATGCGGCCGACCTGCAGCGGGGCTTGAGTGTACTTCGTCGAGCTGGAACGGAGTTCGTCTCCTTCGGGGAGTTGCGCTCCGACGCGTATAGGTTCTGGCGGTCAATACAACTGGTCTCGACAGGACTTGCGGCAGAGTTTCCATTGTGGGGACGAGACTCCCGAGAGCACGCAGAAATGATGCTGGACGCAGGCTTGTCGGCGTGGGTCTGTGCCGTAGACACGCTGCGAATGCCCACGAGTCTGCTAGGGCGGCGGTTCGACTCCGAGTTTCTGGATTCTCTGCCGATGCATGTAGATCCAGCCGGTGAGAACGATGAGTTCCACACCTTCGTGGAATACGCACCGGGCTGGAGGAACCGTGTGTCGGTTGAGCCTGGCGACATCATTGAGCAATACGGCTTCGCGCTCGTAGATCTCCGACCCTGTATTACGACAGCAGTCGTCGAAAGGCACTTCGATGACGGCTGTCTCGGACGGCAGAACGACGAGCGCTCTACAAGTGTCAACGCCTTCGATCGCTATGAGCGTCTTCAAAGAGTGCGGAGTTACGTCGATGAGCACCTCGGTGACGATCTGAGCATGACCGATGTCGCAACAGTTGCGGCGATGCGGCCATCGAGTTTTGGCCGGTACTTTCGTCAGCACGTCGGAGTCACTTTTAGGAAGTGGATGGCCCAACGGCGGGTGGCGCGCGCGTGTGAGTTGCTGTGCAACAGCGACTCCACGGTCAGAGTGATTGGGAGGGTCGTGGGTTTCAGGTCGGGGCGGACCTTTCGGCATGTGTTTCGACGGCACTGTGGCTGTAGCCCATCTGAGTATCGAAAGATATTCTGACCGACGCGTTGAGGAATGTGATCCCATGAAAACTCCAGCGACACTGTTCTGGATAAGTTTGGATAGGGCTCTCTGCCAATGATGAGGAGGGAGCGTAACTAGAACCCTGAAAGGGGGTTGCCGTGAAGAACCACAAGGGAGTAAACCGCAACAGGTTCATTTGGATTGTTCTGGGTGCAGTAGTGATGGCCGCGTGGCCTCTTACCGCTCAAACGGTCGAACTCAAGAAGTCCAGCAACGAACTGGAACTCAAGAAGTCCAGTAACGAACTGGACAGTGAGCGCGCCCTGATCACGTGGAACGACGGCAAGAACCAGTTGCACGTTGAACTGGTTCCCAGTGCAGCGGAGTTGATTCGACAGCGCTCGACGACAGGCCCGGCACGCATGTCCGCCGCCATCGTCAAAGCAATGAGTGACGGTCATCCAGTCTTCCGGCCACACGGTAGCGATGGCCCACTGATGACGCTCCCCGGCGGTGTGCTGATTCTCTTGCACGAGGGTACTGATGCCGACGAGTTCTTCGCCGGCGAGGGCCTTACGCCCTTCGTTGAGCCGAGATCGGTTACTAATCTGTGGTTCGTGAATACGGAACCCGGATGGACGTCTCTACTACTCGCCAACAGCTTGGTTGATCGCCAAGCCGTCAAGGCTGCACATCCCAACTGGCTTAGAGAGGTGGAAACACGATGACGCGAAAGATCTTTCTGTGTTTGATTATCGGTCTCAGTGCGTTCGTCGTCTATGGGGCCGTTGTAGAGGTTCAGTCCTTCTCTTCGGTACCGACCATCGCCGGAACCGTCGAATCAGGGACGATCGCCGTGGATGTTGGCCCGGAAGTTCCTGCCGGCGTTTCCGGGTATCGCCTTCTGTTGAACAGAGAATCGAGTAGAGATGTCGTCTACGGCGTCGAGTTCGACGCCACGGAAGTCCGTCCGCGCATCTCGGGACTGTGGCAATCCAAGACGAACGACGAGGGTGATCGAGAGGACATAAATTACATCCGCAAGTCGAACTATCTCCTCGTTCCGCCTGAACTGCCCTTGATCTGGCACCATCAGGGAACCCCTGACGACACGTCTGATGACGATGCCGTAGATACGCTCTATAGCCTGTCCAGCATTGAAGTCAGCGACGGCGGCTCCGGCTACACGGAACCGCCCGCTGTCACGATCAGTGGTTCGGGTGGCCCATCGCTAACGGCGACCGCCGTGCTCGCCGAGGCGTCGGCAAGGGTGGTGGATGGCGACCTGCGAAGAGCGGCAGGTAAGTCCGAGGATTCTCAGGGCCAGATCACAGACGTGGTTCTGCAGGGTGCCGGCTGTTACGACCTGTACATCTCGGACCCATACAGCTACCAGACGCCACTGACCGTCGGGTTCTCGGACCCACCGGTAGGCGGTGTGAGGGCGGAAGGCGTTGTCAGGTTCCTGCCATCCGCTGGTGGTGCAGGTCCTGTCGATCGGGTGCATCTCTTCAACGAGGAGAACGAACAGTACCCACGAGGAACTGGCTATACGGTTGCACCAACCATCGAAATCTATGATGAGGGTTCTGGATGGAATGCTGTTGCTACAGCCGTCGTCAGCTCCGACGGAAACATTGAAGAGGATGCAACGATCGAGGCTGGTGGTCACTGTTATGCGTCCGTCCGCGACCGCGATCTCGGTGATGTAGTCGCTGACCACCCTTCCTACATCCCGAAGGCTCGTCTCGTAGGAGGCGATGGGATTGGTGCTGCGGTCAGGTTGGTTGATGTCAACGCAAGCGTGGCTGCGAGCATTCTTGGTGTCACGATCACCAACCCAGGCAGTGGCTACGTCGATCCTCCGACTGTCACGTTCAGTGTTGGCGAGTGGGGTTTGGAGGTTCCTGGAGGCGTTGCCGGCAAGCACGCAACGGCCATGGCCATCGTCGACGGCAACTACCCGACAACCGAGACAGACCCTGGACCGGAACCTGATCCACCTGATCCGGAACCTGATCCAGTGCCCACCGAAGGTCGGGTGACCCACGTCGAACTCGTCTCACCCGGCTGCTACGACATTGCCAGTGATGCTCCGACGCTGACTTTCTCAGAACCTCAGATGCTCGGCGGTGTCAGGGCTGAGGCGACCATCACGTTTGCCAATGGCGCTGGCCCGATCACCGAAGTCTATATAAACCCCCGGGGTTCTGGTTATACGACCGCGCCTGTGATCCAGTTGTACAACGAAGGCGTTGGCTACGCTGCTCAGGCCAGAGCAAGGGCGAAAAAGAACGGTGAGTTGCAACGTCGGACTCGGTTGTACGACAACAACTCGTTCAACAACGGGAGTACTGGAGACTGCTACGCGGACTACGACAAATTCGGCTACTCTGACTACCGTGATTTCACAGACGAGAGTTCCACGTTCTTACCTTGAGCACGTTTTGTAGGTGGCAACGGTTCAGGGGCTGCTATCCGTCGCGTAGAGGTTGATGGCACTCGCCGGATGGCGGTTCTGTCTGTCGAGATCACGACTCCGGGTTCTGGATACACGGAACCACCGACGATCACTTTTAGCGGTGCCGACATCGACCTCTCGGGAGCGTCGAATCCGGCCTCCGGCACTCATGCCGCTGCTGCTGCCTACTTGGATGGCGACCTTCCCGAGAACGTTGATCCGGCCGAGGTCACTGTCTACCCTCTGTCTCTTGAACTGAATGAGGGTGCGTCTGGCACCTACAGCATCGTTCTGTCCGAAGCGCCATCAGACACGGTGGTCATCTCTGCCGTGGTCGATCCTCTTTCAGATGTCGTTGTAGAGCCACCTTCGGTGACCTTCACGACTACCGATTGGGACGTCCCTCTGACGCTTAGTGTGACGGCCAATCCTGACGACGATACTGAACCCGACCCTGCCACTGAGATTGCCCACGTACCGTCCGGTGGTGGGTACGAGAACGTAGATGTTCCTCCTCTAACCGTGACGATCATTGAAATCGATGAGCCCGTGATCGTAGCCGTCGCGGTGGCTTCAATCGTCCTTGCAGCGCAAGATGTCGGCACTCTCTACACGGAATGTCCCCAGGTGACCATCGGTGCGCCGGATGCTCCGAACGAGACGACTGCGACTGCAACGGCCGTGTGTGCGACCCACTTCGAGAGCTACAGCCTCGATGACGTGGGTAGTGCTTACTACAACATTGAGTTGCAGGCACTGACGGCCAATGGCTGGACTACTCATACCGGCGCGTTCGCGACTGCCCGCTATGGCGGTCCTCACAACCGGGAACCCGGAACGACGTGGAAAGTTGATGAGAATGGGAGTCGCGGTGCGAAGTCGATGTATTCCGAGAACGTTGGCGCTCCGTACGTCTATCGGCTCGACGATGCGTCCGATGAGCACTGGTTCGTTCTCGAGAATCGGAGCAGCGGTACGCCCCGAGCTCCGCGTGTCATTCGCGTTCACTCCGGCCCCCTGAGTTGGGGTGGCACGACTCCCGACCTCAACGTCGAGATCTGGCAGAGCCCTGTTGACCTGGGCGATCGTGCAGAGGTACTCCATGACTTCGAGTTCGGTCAGTGGCAACTGCTAGAGGACTCTATGGCAATGGAGTATGACGATCGGTTCAGTGACTACTATGCCCGAGTGACCATCGCTAACGGTGCTGCTTCTGACCGTCAAAGTGGCTACTACGAGTTCTCGTATGAACTGCGTCCAGAGCATGTTCCTCATCTTGAGGCGACGACAGTAGAGGTTCTCGCCAATGACGACCACCTTTGGGGTGCGATCATTCCTGTGGGCGGCGGAAAGGTCGAGGGCTACTTCGAGGCCAACTACTACGACTGGCCGTTCGGGTTTGTAGACCGCGATCCGTTCTTCTTCCATGTTCCAGAAGGCGATGACTTTGACGCCGTCGTGTGGATGGAGAGCGACCACGAAGATGGATTCAACGGAACCTGGGGATCTATCGCCATCAGGAAAGATGGACCTCTGGAAGAGAATGAGGACTCGTACCACCAGTTCCTGATCAACGACGTGAGCTTCGATCCCAGGAATCCGAACACCACGCTGCTTCGGTATCGACTCCGCGCTGGTGAGACCTACAAGCTGAGCATGTGGAGTTCTTGGCCTCCGACTCGCTACGACTTGCACGTTCATGAGGTTAATGAGCCGGGCTCTGATACTGCAACTGCTGTTGACCTGTCGATCACCGACAACTCTCAGCGGGTAAGAGGCGGGAACATCTCGACCGTCGATGACGTGGACTACTTCCGGCTTGTCCTGGATCAAGAGACAAACGTGGTCATTCGGGCGTGGGGTGGCGATCAGGATCCGACAGCCAAGGTCAACCAAGATCTGAACGGCGAAGCGGAGTTGATCGTTCATGGTGATCTCCGGAACAGCGACGGATCGCTGTACGATACCTACGTTGGAAGGGATCGGTTCACAGAGCAGTTCAGGGGTCAGTTCGCGTCTCATGCTGCCGATGGGTTCACGATCTTCGAGACACTCTCCGCTGGCACGTACTACGTGCAGGTTCGAGGAGACGGGTCGACGATCGGCCCGTACACGATTGCCGTTGATCGACATGAGCGATACCCGGACTTCTACAAAGACTGCGCCGGAACCCAAGCCACGGGAGTCCGCGACTACCTCTGGGACTGTCAGTTCGGGCTCAAGAATCGAGAGTTCCCCGGAGAGGACATCAACGTGGAGCCGGTGTGGTCAAGCCACGACGGTTCTGGCGTGAAGGTTCTTGTGGCCGACACTGGCATGGACATCAACCACGAGGACCTGCGGGACAACATCCTGGTGGATCGCAACAAGTCCTACGGCTTCCGGGGCGCTCAGATTGAGATGAAGTCCCCACGCGAATACAGCCACGGAACCACGGTGGCTGGAGTGATCGCCGCCCGCGACAACGAGATCGGCATTCGCGGCATTGCCCCGAGAGCCAACCTCATCTCGTACAACGTGCTCCAGTCTGCGTCTGACGACAACATCGTCAGTGCGTTGACCGACGGTTACGACGACATCGCTGTCGCTAATCACAGTTGGGGTTCGTGGAAAAGCCTCTACGCCGTTGCGACCACGACGAGCGCGATGAATGGCCTAACCCACAGCCTCAACAACTCGTACTTTGTCGACGGTTCTCCGTTGGGAACAGTCCATGTCAAGGCTGCCGGCAACGAGTACTATCAGCAGGCGTACTCGACGCTGGAAGAGTTCCACAGCCACTACGGTTGGGTGGTGGTTTGTGCTGTCAGCGACCAAGGGACCAAGGCATGGTTCTCTGAGCATGGGTCTGTTCTCTGGGTGTGTGCCCCTTCCGAGCGAGAAGAGAGCATGAACTTCAAGGACTGGGCAACACCCAGGCGTCCAGAGGACGGGATCGAGCAGTTCTTCGAACGGTACGCGACGCCATCCACCAACAGCTTCAATACCTACAAGAACTTTAGCGGGACGTCGGTTGCGACGCCCCACGTGAGTGGTGTTGCAGCTCTGATCAGGGATGCGAATCCGAATCTGACGTGGCGCGACGTGAAGATGATCCTGGCTGCGACAGCTCGGGTCAATGATCCGATCATCGCAGATGAGCGCTCTAGGTGGTGGACCCACTATGGGTATAGAGTCCCGGTGCGCGACAAGGCGAATCCAGAGACAGGTGCCCCGTGGGTGAAGTGGTCAGGCGCTGGCCGGAAGTTCGGTCGGTTGGGAACAGATAGCGGTTCCCACTACCGTTTCAGCCACCGATACGGCTTTGGGGTTGTAGATGCCCAGGCTGCGGTGGAACTTGCTCAAGTGTGGCCTGGGCTGCCTGAATTCGTCGAGGCTCAGTACAGGTCGGAAGATCCGCCCATCAGGATCAACGATCTTGGGAAGACCCATACCGATGTCGAGGGTGTCACGAGCACGGACAGAGGTAGTTCCACTGTAGTTGCGTCGGCCGATCAGGTCGACTTCATCGAGTGGCTTGCGGTTAAGGCTGAGTTCAACAGCGACAACTTCCGTGACCTTCGCGTCGTTCTCAGGTCTCCGTCTGGAACGGAGTCTCTCTTGTCTCATCCGTTCGATGAGTGTTGGGATGCCTATGGCGATGCCGGCAGTCCACACAGCGCATACCACGATCCAAGGGGAGACTATGGTCCGGGTAGGGATGGAAACCGGCCTTCGCAAGACGGTTGTCAGGCCGTCCCAGGTGGTACCTCGGTTCACAACAGAACTCTGAGCCTGGGTTCAGCTCGCCACCTTGGTGAATCGCCGTGCAACCAGATTGAGTCGCCGAACGCTCCTTGTGAGTGGACTCTGATCGTCTCTGACGAAGAGGAATACGGCCAGCACACGGAACTGAATGCGTGGTCCATGATGTTTTATGGCCACCAGTCCGGGGAGGACGACAACACCGCGATTGATCCGCCGAATGGCGACCCAGGCGACGAAGGCGAAGGTGATGACGGCGATGACAGCGACGGCGATGACAGCGACGATGACGGCAGCACTGACAGCGACGGCATGTCCGGAACCTGCGTAGCCGACGACACGACCCTCTGCTTGCAGAACAACCGGTTCAAGGCAAACGTGTTGTTCTACGCTACCCGGAACGCGTTTCCGCAGCGCGCCCAACTGGCTGGTTGGACGCAGGGCTCGGGCGTCTTCTACCTTCCTGGCGTGTCGGCGTTCTTCGAGGATCCGTTCGTGGACACAGACGACCTGTCCGTCGTTGTGAAGCTGCTGGATGGCTGCGACATGACCGGCGGCATGTGGTTCACGACAGCCGGTTCAGTTCGGTATCGCTACCACGTCATATTGGTCGACACCGTATCGGGAGAGCAGATCACCACCGAGAATCCCTGGGCGCAAGTGTCCAACGCCCACGTCGACCTCGGCGCGTTCGCTGAGGCATGCGCTTCGTCTGCGGGGTTCCCTGCAAAGGCGGGAGCACGTATGGCGAAGCCCCAGGGCGTTGCTATGGCCGCTACTGCGGGATCTGCGGGAGTCTCGTTGCACGACGACAAGTTCACCGTCACTGCGAGTTACCGCATGGGCGCGGCGATATCTGGCGGCGCAACCGGCGACGCTGAACGATCGACCAAGAACTCGGCGCTGTTCCGGTTCATGGGAGACGAGAGCTTCGACCTGCTGGTCAACGTCGTCAACCACTGTGCGATGTCGAAACGATACCGGGTCGTCATCGCTGGAGCGACGATAAACGACTTCAGCATCACGATCACTCACAACGAGTCCGGCAAGAGGCGCGAGTACACGCGGTCTGGCGAGCTGGCGGTGTGGGAGGATAGAGACGGGTTCATGGATCCGAGAAGCGGTTTCCTGAACGGTACGAGAGTGGAAGGGCTCTGTTCCAACTAAAGCCCAATTTGACATCACCATCGAGGAACTTGCGGGTCTAGGCCCGTGGGGACAGGTCGTGGCTGGCATCCGCACCGGCAAGACCTGGGAGATGATCCGGCTCGAGCTGTCCATCAGCCCGAGCCGGATAGCCGAGGTGGCGAAGCAGCGGAACCTGCTTCGACACAAGGCACGGCGGCCCAACTTCGAGCACCTGATCGCCCGTGCGAGGCGCGACGAAGGGGTCCAGACGCCGCGGAAGACGGGACACACGATCTCGCAGATCGCGAAGCGAGATATTGCCGAAAGTTGTGGATTGGCGACTTGATCAGGCAGCGTTCCTGATCTGAGTTCCGCCGGTGAATGGTACTCCTTCTCTGACCAGAGCGACGAGGTGCGTCGCGGTGACCCGTCGCCATCGTTTCTGGGCCATGTCGAGCAGCTTGAAGGCCATGAGCAGGGCCTTGGTGCGTGAGCCGGCACCCTTGGTGACGCGCTGACGCAGCCTGACGGTGCATCGCGCCAGCAAACGACCGAACAACGGCTCGTAGAGCTCGTGGGGCTGATTCTGGTTCACTCGCGCGAGCGACGACCGGGCCACCCGGCCCACGCCGAGATGGTAGAGCTTGTGAGTCTGCGCATTCAGGTTCGACACGATGTCGCGAAGACTGCAGCGCCCGGATAGCTGGGCTGTCGCCATCGCCACGAACTGACTCCACCGGCTCATCGAGCGCAGCCTTCGCCCCCTGTGATGCCGCCGGGCATCCCCCTCGAACTCATGTCTCGACACCAGCTTCAGGAACTGGCCGAGTACGGTACTATTGTGCGCCATGGGTCTGGATCTCCTTGCCGACATTGGCTTTGTCCAAAAAACCAATCATACGACAAGGCACGGTCCAGACCCATACTCACTACCTGTTTGTGGGACAGCACTGACGTAGATCCGTCTCGTCGCTCGACAGTGTTGCTTGCGTAGGACAGGACTTCGAATCTGTCTTTCTTGAAGTTGCCGTTGGCAAGAAAGACGTCCAGGACGTTTGAGTCGGTGAAGACAAGTGCAACGGGCAGCGGTCGTGTGGCGCGACCTTGAGAGCTGAGGCCGATGTACACGCCGTCGGAATAGCGGTTGCTGGCTGTGCGCTTTAGGTATTCGAACGGCGATGAGGCGTTCAAGAGGGGGGACACGCGGTACTTGCCGGAGATGTTGCGGTGTAGGTGTGCCCAGGGCAGCTGGAAGAACTCGGTGCGCTGGGCGATGAGGTCCAGCGACTCTGCGAGCGGTGGGCAGCACCGGCTACATTGGGTCGCGGTGGGAGCGCCGTGACCACGGCTGCGGTTCCGCAGTTGAACGCCGAGGCGGAAGAACTCGCGCAGCGCGACCTTGTGCGGTACTTCGTATTCCACGCCAGCCTCCGCAGCCGCGCTTGCGAGGGAGGCGACAGCAGTATGGCGCCAATCAGCCGCTCCTACGCGCTCGGTGAGGTTTCTGATGAAGGGGCGGGCCTCGGTAAGGAGAACCTGAGCTGGTGGGCCGTCGAGCGCTTTGTCGAGGGACTCCGTCCATACACCTAGGGAGTCTGCGCGAAGGAGTCGGTACTCCAAGGAGTAGCGGTGGCGGTCCACGTCATCGCCGACGACTGCGACGACACCCGCGACCAGGATCTTGGTCAGATACTCAAGCTTCAGCATTAGTGAGCTGAAGTAGGCGGAGTCGTTGTCCTCCTTGTCGATTAGGAGGCGGCGATCAAGCTTCTGAAAGAGAGGTTGAGGGCTGTAGGTGAAAGAAGTTTCCATAGGGGCTCTAAAGGTTTGTGCAGGCGTGGCGGTAGGTTGATCCTGGCCAGCGTGACCAGCGGACTGGCGGGGCGCCCTTGGCCGAGCGCCTACGTGGGGGGTGCGCGCTCCTCTATGCGAGCCTTGGGACCGGGAATCGGGCGGAGATCTAGGGGCGAGGGCTTGAGCGCGGAGGGAACCAGAGGCTGGTAGCCGGGGCGGGCCTCACCTAACCAGCCAAGTTGGTTGGGAGAGTACCGGGAACGGCGGCGGTGGTCAAAGGAACTTGACGATTGGGTCTGTGGGCGGAGTTGAGTGCGAGTGGAATCAGCTCGGCGCCGATGAGAGCAAAAGGCCGGCGGGAGTGCGGGTAGGCGGTTTGTGGCTGGCCTTACGGCCGAGTAGGACTGAAGCGCAGCTGAGGAGTGTGGCGCGGTACTCGGCTAGGGGAGTCCCGCCCTGACCATCTTGGACAGACGGATGTCATGGCTCAAAGCTGGCGCAAAGCGCCTTTGTGGTCAGCCTTTCTTACCGGGCAGTCGGACGCTCGCTTCCGCCTGCGAGCCCGTCGGCGGCGCGCCCTCGGCCTCAAACACCCGGCCCGGGTTGAGGATGCCCTTCGGGTCGAGCGTTCTCTTCAGCGCCTTCATCAGCTCGATCTCTTCGGTGGAACGGCTGCGGCCGAGGTGGGCGCGCTTCTCGAAGCCGATGCCGTGCTCGGCCGACACCGAGCCGCCGACCGGCTCGAGGTGGCCGTACACGATCTCCTCGACCGCGCCGCGCGCCTCCGGGGAACCGTCGCCGACAGAGGCGACGACGTGCAGGTTGCCGTCGCCGAGGTGGCCGAAGACCACGCACTGGCTGTCCGGCCACCTGGCCGTGAGCGCGGCCTTGATGTCGGCGACGTAGCTCTCCATGTCGGCGATCCGCAGGCTCACGTCGAACGTGAAGATCGGGGCCAGGTGGTTGAGCTGCTCGACATCGTCCCGCAGCGCCCAGATCTCGTCCCGTTCCGCCTTCGACTTGCCGAGCACGGCGTCGCCGATGAGGCCGGCCTCCATGCAGTCGCCGAGCGCCTCCTCGAACTGGACCGCGTCCTCCTCGGGTCGGGTACCGAGCGACTCGACCAGCACGTAGAAGGGATCGCCGTACGGAATCGGCGGCGTCGTCTTCGCCCGCGGGCCTGTGGCCAGCTCGTAGAACTCGCGCCACATCACCTCGAAGGCGCTCATCGAACCGCCGACGTCCTCCTCGAGCTTGCGGAGCAGTCCGGTGACCTCGGTGAAGCCGGGTACCGCGAGCAGGGCGCAGTTGTGGCTGCGGGGACGCCGCTCGAGGCGCAGCACGACCCGGGTGACGATGCCGAGCGTCCCCTCGGAGCCCACGAACAAGTGCTTCAGGTCGTAGCCGGCGTTGTTCTTGACCATCTTGTTCAGGCTCGAGAGCACCGTGCCGTCGGCCAGCACCGCCTCGAGACCCAGCACCGAGTCCCGGGCCATGCCGTAGCGAATCACCCGGTTGCCGCCGGCGTTTGTCGCCACGTTGCCGCCGATCGTGCAAGAACCGCGGGCGCCGAGGTCCAGCGGGAAGAGCAGCCCCTCGGCCTCGGCCGCCTCCTGAATGCTCTGCAGCGCCGCGCCCGCCTGAACCGTCATCGTCCGGCCCACCGGGTCGATCTCCTCGACCGCGGTCATCCGTTCGAGAGTGATCGCTACTTCGAGGTCACCGGCGACGCCACCGCCCACGAGCCCTGTCAGCCCGCCCTGCGGCACCACCGGTTGGCGGGCCCGGTGGCAGGCCGCCAGAGCCACTGAGAGCTGCTCCGTGGTGCGTGGCCGGAGCACTGCCCGAGCCACGCAGGGCACGGTGCCCGAGCCGTCGCCAGCGCGTGCCGTGACCGCCTCGCCGGTGAGGACGACTTCCTCGCCCAGGGCGGCGCGCAGTTCGGCGATCAGGGCACTGCTGTTGTTCGGTTCGGAGTCGGTCATGGCGGCTCGGTGGACCTCGGTTGCGAGATCAGTGGACGCGACGGCGGATCATACCGATCTGGCCGTGACTCTGGCTGGGACTCTGGCTCCCGGGCCCTGACTCTGGCTGTCGCTTTCCGCCGCCGCCGGCCAGTGCTTCAGCGCGGAGCGGCAGTACCGGCCGAGATTCTCCCGCGCGCGCCATGAGGCGCGGCCGTCGCTCGGTCTTGCTTGCTGAGTTCGCGGGCGTGGGCGAGGTCGGTAGCGGCCATAGAGCGCAACTGGGAAGGCTGCACAGTGGCTAGCGCCACGCCATGGCCGTCCAATTCCGTGAACTCGACTTCAAAGGCGCTCCGCTCGGAGTAGACATGCACTATGGTCCCAATGTCTCCGGGCTTCAGGTTGCTTTCACCGAGGTCGTCCGTGAGTACGACGCAGTCATGTTCTTCCAGCATGGTCCCTCCGGAGCGGGTACGCGGTGATGAGTCGGGGCGCGGTGGTCGCCTCTTCGATGAGCCAGACGGTCCTTGCTTGCGGATTCCGACCGTCGGGTGTCTTGATCGTACCATCGACGCAGTGCAGCACACCGTGGTCCGACGCTCTGGCGTCGGTGACCTCATGTCGGCGCCGTGGTCGCGCAGGGCTGCGGCGAGCATCCCCCATCGCTCCTCATCGAACGAGGCCGAGGAAGAAGGCGGCTTTGCTTCGTCCATTGGGATGGTCTGACGACAGGAGGTAGTCGACGACCTTGGCGTGGTCTACGAGGGCCTCTCGCGCGTTCGGCAGTTTCAACGGTCTTCGCGCGTAGTAGTCGCTGGGTCCACATAGACATTGACGGATTCACCTCACCTACTCCGGTCCGGCCGCTCGGTCCAGCAAGGGCGAGTACCCAAGCCTCTGCTCAATGTTGCTCTCTCGATAGTATGGGCGGCGACGGGCCGGCCTGGACTGTGCGCGGGCCGTGCTTCGAACCGCCGCTTTCCGAGGCCCGCGCCCGTTCCTCTAGCACGCTGCCAGTTCCAGTTCGTGAGTGCGGTAGGCCCTCAAGGCGCCCTCTCCACCACGGGTCCTGAAGAATACTAGCGACTCGCGGGATAGCTCCAGCCGGCGCGAACACTCTGCGATGAGCGAGGTCTCGTTCAGGAGGCCTTCAATGGTCCGTACCTGCTTCTTCAGGCGTCTCCTGAGCCAAGGAGGCTTGCCCCAGGCCCTCGCTTCGCTTGGTGGTGCTCGCCACGGTCGAACGTCGAACCAGCTTCCCTCGTCAAGGCCCCGCTGCAAAGACTCCAGGTACGTCTCCAGTGGGTTGCGATCGAGCAACGTCCTGAAGCGGTTTCGGCAGGTTTCGACGTTTGTCAGCAATTCCGTCTGCAGGCGTACTGCGTAGTCCGGATCATCCTGATGCGTCAGATACAAACGGAGCAGGTCGGCCTCGATGCCCAGAAGGCTCGACGCCGCAAACAGATTGATGCGGAACATGGCGGTGTGGAAGTCGTTTTCCGAACACACCTCCCTACTGGCCAGCGGTTCGTACTTGTGGTGCAGATCGCGGATGGTTGTTCGGGCCGAGGTCACGGCAATGGTCATGGCGTCAGTGAACGTCTGGGCGTGTTCGAACTGCGAGCGGATCTCCTGCAGCCTCTCGGCGGCCCTCTTGAGCCTTCCGCAGTCATCGGCCTCCATGAGGTCCTTGACCCGCTTCACATTCTTGGAAAGCTCGTTGAGCGCCCTCTCCACCCGGTTGAGACCGGCGCGGGTCAGCATGGACGACAGGGTAAGGAAGGCCATCACGGGCGCGACGACCGGCATCAGAGCAGTACTGGCGGCAACGAAGGGCGCGTGGGCAACGATTCCGGCTGGACCCATGACCGCGGACCCGACTCCGCTGCCGATGGTCATCAGTGTCGCGGGACTTGCCGTCGCCACGAAAACGTTGCCTGCGAGCAGAGACGTTGCGACCGTCCCGCTGCCACCAAGCAGCGGCTGCAGCCACACGCTCTCGATCGCGTGGCCCGAGCGGAACGGGGGCTCGGACCCCCACGACTCGCGCAGTTGATCACTGGCCCGGCTTCCGAGGTCCACGAAGGCGAGGTCTTGTTGCCCGTCGTGCTTGACGACCTGTGCGACGGGGCCTGAGGCTGAGGAGTTCCGTTGCATCACTGCAACGTCTCTACGAGCGCCGCCTCGATGATTCTCCGGTCCTGCGTCAGCAATGTCGCGCCAAGCACTCGGGCCGTCGCGACCAGGATCCGGTCCGCCGGACCGCGGTGAAAGGAATCGGGAAGCGCGGCGACATGTGAGTCGAGCAGTAGCGTCAACGGCGTGTGCTCTCCCAGTGATCTGCCGGCACGGCTGGCTCCACGATTTCGCCGACCTCGACCACCGTGCCTTTCAACTCGTACTGTGGGTACGCGGCGTCGGGACACACAGCGGGACGGAGTTCCGCGACCGGCTGGCCGCGTTTCACGATGATCACGGACTCGCCGGTTTCGGCGACCCGATCGAGAATCGCCAGGCAGCGTACCTTGAAGTCACTGGCATCAATCGGTTCCATGGGAGCAGTCTTCAGTACCGGTCGCTTGACGTCAAGCCGCTTGAGCCCTCACCCCGCGACGCTGTGCTCCCGCTCCCGCAGCCGGATCAGGCACTCCTGACTCACCGAGGCGACGAGTTCGCCCTGCCGGTTGAAGACGTGGCCGCGGACGAAGCCGCGGCCGCGTGCCGTCACCGGGCTTTCCTTGCTGAACAGGAGCCACTCGTCGGCTCGGAAGGGCCGGTGGAACCAGAGCGCGTGGTCGAGGCTCGCGCCCTGTACTCGGTAACCCTTCATCGAGGGGCCGTGCGGCTGCATGGAGACCGCCATGAAATCCAGGTCCGACATGTAGGCGAAGAAGGAGAGGTGCACGGTGCGGTCGTCGGACAGGGGCTCCCGGCAGCGCAGCCAGGTGTTCTTTCGCGGCTCGGTCGCCGGACGGTCGCCGCGGGGCAGCATCTGGATTCCCTCGACCTGGCGGCTGTCGATCACCTCGAAGCGATGGGCGAAACGCCGGTAGGAGGGGTCGTCCTTTGCCTTCTTCCGGTAGATGTCGCCGTCGGAGGGCAGATCGTCGGTCGGCGGCACGGCGGGATCGCTCAGAGAGTTCCGTGCAGCCAGGCGAGCAGTTCGTTCAGTGCCGTGAACACGTGCGCGCCGGCGGCGGCCGCGGCCGTCGACTGGTCGCTGTCGCCAGGCGGCCGGTCGTAGAGCGCCAGGGGCCTGCCGTAGCGGAGCGCCAGCGCGATCTCGCTTCGGGTGCCGGCGCTGCCGGGCAGCGCGACCACCGCGTCGGCGGAGAGCACGTTGATGTGGTTGCGGGAGTTGGGTCCCGTTCCGGCTGCGCCGGAGAGCGGTAGATGGGTCCGGATCGCCACCTCGACCCACGGGTTGGGATAGCCCTCGGGCGAGCCGGCGCCATCCTCCGCGCCCGGCAGCACGCCGATGCACAGGCCGGCGCGGCCGGGCGTCTCGGCGAAGGCGCGGCTGGTCGCGGTCATCGTGCCCGCGCCGCCGCCGGTCAGCAGGTGCCAGCCGGCGCTCGCGATCGCGCGGCCGAGCGGAGCGGCCAAGTCTTCGTGATTCTCCGTCCCCGAGCCCATCACGCCGACGATGGGCAGGCGCAATGCCGTCGGCGACCGCTGCGCACCTCGCCCGGCCACCGGCTCAGCTCCTGGAAGCCGCCGCAGCCGGCATTACTGCGACTTGCCGCGGGCGCTGATCGGCCACAGTTCCTCGACCCGGCCGTCGCGCACGGGATAGTAGACGTCGTAGAGGTTCACCGTCGGGTCGCAGTGCGGCGTGACGCACCAGAGCCGGTCGCCGAGCTGCGGCGGCCGGGGCGCGTCGGCGATACGCAGCATGCCGTGCTCGTCGCCGCCCCAACCGTAGACCACGCCGGCGAGGTCGGCGAGCTGCGGCCGGTCGGCGTCCGACGCGAACGCCTTGTAGCCGCCATCCGTCGTGATCATCTCGGGGACCGGCTGGCTGATCGCGGTGACGACAACGAAGAGCGAAGTCTCGAAGTCGTCGAAGACCTCGCCGTCACGGCTGCCGATCTGCCGGTACTGCTCGTCCATGAACAGGTAGGAGCCGACCTGGAGGTCGGTCATGCCGTCTACGGCCGAGTCGATGTCCCAGGTTCCCGTGCCGCCGCCGGTGAGCACGCTGAGTTCGATGCCGTCGTCCTCGATCAGCCGCTTCGTCCCGACCGCGCTCTCGAGCGCGGCCAGTGAACGGGCCTTTCGCTCGGCGTGGCCGTGGACGTGCATCAGGTGCCCTGCGTAGGCCTGGAGGCCCTGGAGCTCGAGGTGGCGCAGGCCGTCGATCGCCCGCGCCAGGTCGAGGGCGGGCTCGCCGACTGCGACTCCGGTGCGGCGCGTGCCGACATCGAGGTCGACAAGCACCCGCTGGGTTACGCCCCCAGCCGCGGCCGCCTCGTTCAGCCGTTCCGCGGCCGATTGGTTGTCGACCACCAGGGCGACCTCGGAACTCTTCTTTGAGAGGGCGACGACCCGGGCGATCTTGTCTTCGGTCACGACGGGCGAGGTGATCAGGACCTCTTCGACGCCGGCTTCGATCATCACTTCCGCTTCGCCGACCTTGGCGCAGCAGACACCGACCGCTCCCATCTCCATCTGCCGGCGGGCCAGCAGGGGGCACTTGTGGGTCTTGGTGTGGGGGCGAAGCGAGATGCCCTGTTCCTCGGCGTGGGCCGCCATCTTCGCCAGGTTCAGTTCCATCGTGGCGACGTCGACCAGCAACGCCGGCGTCGGGATGTCCTCGACTGCGAGGGGCTCGTCGAGCGGAATCGGTTCGTGGCTCAAGGCGGGCGCCGGCGGGCCTCCCGTGAGGCCCGAACTGCAGGCGACGGACGCGCCGCCGGCCGCACCGACCGCTCCCAGGAACGCGCGTCGCGTGGTGTGGTGGGCCACTCTCTAGCTCCCTTGGTCATTCGCGGCTCGTTGCCAGGGCCTCCGGTTCTCCCGGGCAGTGGAGCCGCCGGTGATTCGGCCGCATTCATTTCGCTGGGACTATAGCCTCGGCTCGCAGTGGCGAATCGTGGAACAGAACGTCCGTGGCGTGTGGTGCCATCCGCGCGCCCGATGACGGGGGCGCGGACTGGTTCGCGGTTGGCGCGGGGACGCGCCAACCGGGTTGTCGTTCGTGTGCGAAGCGCCGCATTCCTCGTCCTGGCCGCGGCCGCGGCCGTGGCCCCGCCGGCGCAGGAGCCACCGCCGGCGGACCGGACCTTCACGGACGAGATCGACGTCGCGGAGTCGTCGGTGGTCATCGAACTGCCGCGGCTGGGGAAGGTGTCGGCGGAGGAGTTCGAGCCGGAGGACTTCGTGGTCGAGGTGGGTGGGGAGAGACGTCGCGTCACCGGTGTGTCGGCGCTTGACCTGAAGTTGAACCCGCGGCCTGTGCTCGTCTACGTCGATGCCGTGCTTTCGAAGCCAGAGACGGTCCGCGTCGGCGCCGAGGCGCTGGCCCGGCAGGCACGGCCGATGACCGCGCTGGGCCCGGTCGAGATCGTGGTCGACGGCGGTGCGCCCGGCGGCGCGGAGCTGCGGCTCCGGGCGTCGACGAGGCCGCGGGTGGTGGAGGCGGTGCTTCATGAAGTCGCCGGCGAGGGTCTGGGCCGGGACGCCTACTTCGAGTCGCGGAACCGGCCCGCCGGCCTGCCGACCTACACGGACGTGATGCGCGGATCGGCCGACCGCCTGCTGGCTGAGGCCATACCCCGCTGCGGCGACCCGCCTTGCTTCCTGTTCTGGCTCAGCGACGGGTTTCCCGCCGTGGACGATACCGGCGTGCGGGCGGCCGGCGACCTGGCGGCGGGTCTTGCATCGCATGGCTGGATCGTGGTCGCCATGGCACTCCACGTACCCACCCCCGACCCGGACTTCGGCGAGCCGAGGCCGCTCAGCTATGAACAGTGGAAGGCGCTGACACCGGGGGTCAAGATGGCGCCTTCGGGTGGCGAGATAAGCCGCCTTCAGGGACTCTCAGCGAGCAGCTTCGACTTCTACGTCGAGCCGCGGTACGAGCCGCTCCGCCGGGCGGCGATCGCGTCCTGCGGCGCCGCGCTACGGGTCGAGCATCAATTGGAGGCCGAGTTCGAGCGACTGGAGCGGCGCCTGCTGCTGCGGTTCGCGTCAGCGGAGGAGGGTGGCGCACGGGAGGGACCGCGGCCGGCCTTTCTGCCGGTGGTGGTGCGGCTGGCGGAGGTGTCCCGGTTTGCCGATCGGCGTCGGTTCAAGAAGTGGCTCGGGCTCGTGCCGGCCGAGGAGCGGTTGCGGTACGGGCGGTGGACTCGCCCGGGTGAGTCAGGCGCCGAGTAGGCGGTCCAGCGCCGTGGCCAGCGCGAGCAGCGCTCCGACCACAAGGACCATGCGCCAGGTCAGATCGGCGCGGAGCCTCTCCAAGTCGGTGCGGAGCTTCTCCAAGTCGGTGCGGAGGTCCGCAATGTCCGCCTTGGTGGCTACACCCTCGACGACGGCGTTGCGGACGGTCTCGGTCACTGCCTCGGCCTGAGGCGTGTCCATGCCCGCCTCTTGCAGGGCGCGGACAGCCGCGTGGGTGTCGAAGGTGGCGACGCTCATGGGCTGATCGTAGCGCAGCCGCGACGCTCGAGCCACTCTTGGAGGCGTGAACTAGCGCTGGAACCTGAGCAGCTCCACCAGGTCCGGGGCGGCGAAGAACAGCGCCAGCGACAGCACCGCGGTGAGAACGAGCGGCAGGACGCACAGGAACGGTGCTTCGGCGACCTTCACGGGGCCGTCGCCGTCGCCGCCCGGCGGCGCGGCGAAGAAGCCGCGCACCACGACCGGCATCAGGTAGAAGACGGCCAGCAGCGAGCTCAGCATCAACACGCCGAGGAACGCGGCCTGGGCCGGGAAGCCGGTCTCGAGCGCGCCGGTCATGAGAAACCACTTGGCCCACGACCCGCCGAGCGGCGGGATGCCGATGATCGAGAGCGAAGCGAGGAAGAAGGCGGCGAAGGTCCAGGGCATGGTCCGGCCGAGGCCGTCGAGTTCGCTGACCTTCTTCTTGTGGGTGGCGACCAGGATCGCGCCGGCGCAGAAGAAGAGGGTGATCTTGCCCGCCGCGTGCATGGCGATCTGCATGCCGCCGGCGAGGACGCCGGTGGCGGTCGCCATCGCCGCGCCGAGGACGATGTAGGCGAGCTGACTGATCGTCGAGTAGGCGAGGCGCGCCTTCAGGTTGTCCTGGCGGATCGCCACCACCGCCGCCATCAGCATGGTGAAGGAGGCGACCGTCATCAGGGCCAGCGAGGCGGTGCTGCCGCGCAGCAGGTCGAGGCCGAAGACGTAGACCACGACCTTGAGGATGGTGAACACGCCCGCCTTGACCACCGCCACCGCGTGCAGCAGCGCGCTGACCGGGGTGGGCGCCACCATCGCGTTGGGCAGCCAGCGGTGGAGCGGCATCAGCGCCGCCTTGCCGGCGCCGAAGGCGTAGAGCAGCAGGAGCACCGTCACCATGCCGGAACTCGTGTCCGCGGCCAGGATGCCGCCGGGTGTGAACTCGACCGTTCCGGTGAGGCGCCAGGTGAACAGGATCGCCAGCAGAAGGAAGGAGATCGAGGTGAACAGCAGGATGCCGAGATAGACGCGCCCCGCGCGCCGCGCCTCTGCGGTGCCGTGGTGGGTGACGAGGGGGAAGGTGAGGAGCGTTAGCGCCTCGTAGAACAGGAACAGCGTGAACAGGTTGCGCGCGAAGGCGATGCCCAGGGCGGCGAAGATCGAGAGCGCGAAGTAGGTGAAGAAGCGGGTCTGGTTCTTTTCGTGGTGTCCGCGCATGTAGCCGACGGCGTAGATCGAGGTCGCGACCCACAGGCCGCTGGCGACGAGGCCGTAGAGCAGGCCGAGCGGCTCCACCTGGAACGCGAGTTCGACTCCGGGCAGTACCTCCAGCAGGACGAGTTCCGGCCGGCCTCCGCCGAGAACGCCGGCGCCGAGCTGCCACACCGCGGCGAAGGTGCAGACTCCGACCAGCGGCGTCGCCAGGTCGCGCAGGTTCGGATGCCCGAGCCGGCCGAAGACCTGGCAGGACGCCGCCGCCGCGACGGGCAGCAGCAGCGCGACCAGGATCGTCGTCTCGGAGCTCATCCTGGTCCTCCCGCTAGATCCCGCCGGCCAGCAGGAGTTCGGCGGCCTCCGCGGCGACGCCGTAGGTCCACTTCGTGGTCAGGCCGAAGACCACGGCCGCCGCGATCAGGATCCAGGTCGGCGCCAGCATGGCGAACGGGGCTTCCCGGATCTCGTCGATGGGCTGGGTCTCGGCAGGCCGGCGGAGGTAGAGCGCCTCCACCACCCGGCCGACATAGACCACCGCCAGGAGCGAACTCAGCAGGATGAGCACCGCCGCCGCCGTCCAGCCGCGCTCCAGCACGCCCGACACGAGGTACCACTTGCTCACGAAACCGACCGTGCCCGGGATGCCGATCAGGCTCAGGCCCCCGACCACCAGCGCGGCGCCGGTCAGCGGCATGCGCCGCCCGATCCCGGCCAGGGCGTCGAGATGGACGGAGCCGACCCGGTAGAGCAGGCAGGCGACGACCAGGAACAGGCCGCCCTTCATCACCGCGTGGTTGAACAGGTGGACCAGGCCGCCGGCCAGGCCGGTGGCGTTCGCGGTCGAGAGGCCGAGGGTCATGTAGCCGATCTGGGCGACGCTCGAATAGGCCAGCAGCCGGCGAAGGTCGGTCTGGAAGATCGCGGCGCCGGAGGCCAGGAACATCGCGAGGATCGAAAGCGGCAGGAGAACCACGTGCAGATGGAGTTCCCCGAACACGAAGGGCGCGCCGAAGATCGTGAACACGATCATGGCCAGCAGGTAGAAGGAGACCTTGGTGGCCGTGGCGGCCAGGAAGGCGCTGACCTTGGGCGGCGCGAAGGAGTAGGCGTTCGGCAGCCAGTGGTGCAGCGGGAAGACGGCCAGCTTGATCGAGATGCCGACCACGAGCAAGGCCAGCGCCAGCACCGTGCCGCGGGCCTCCAGCGACGGATCGAGCCGCTCGGCGATGTCGCGCAGGTTCAGGGTGCCCGTTTCCTGGTAGAGCAGGCCGACGCCGAGCATGAAGAAGACGCCGCCGATCGTGCCCATGACCAGGTAGTAGAAGGCCGACATGACGGCGCGGCGGTGGCCGCCCAGGCTGACCAGGATGTAGGACGACAGGGACGAGATCTCGAGGAAGACGAAAATGTTGAAGGCGTCGCCGGTGATCGTGATCCCCAGCAGGCCGCAGATGCAGAGCAGGAACACCGCGTAGTAGAGGTGGCGGCGCGATTCCGGCACCCGCGTGGGCCCTCCCCGCGAGTCGAAACTCAGCACGACCAGGGCCATCGCCGTGACCAGGGTGAGCAGGTAGGCGTTGACGGTCGAGACCCGGTACTCGATGCCGAGCGGCGGCGGCCAGCCGCCGAGCTGGTAGGAGATGACGCCGCCGCCGCGGACCTCGACGAGGAGCGCCACCGCGATCGCGAAGCACGCCGCGACGACGCCGAGGCTGAACAGGCGGGTAACGCGCGGATGGCGCACCAGCACGCACGCCGGCGCCGCCAGCAGCGGCAGGACGACCTCGAGGACGACGATCTGCTCCGTCATGCCGACGAGTTCATCCGTGTTCCATGTCCCACGCGACCGCCTCGTCCTCCTCGACGGTGCCGTACTCGCGGTGGATGCGGACGGTCAGGGCCAGGGCCAGGGCGGTGGTGGCGACGCCGACCACGATCGCGGTCAGCATCAACACGTGGGGCAGAGGGTTCGAGTAGACGATGTCGTGGCCGCCGTGCCCCGCGTCCTGGGGCACGATCGGCGCCGTGCCGCCCTCGACCTTAGCCATCGACACGTAGAAGAGGATGGCCGCGGCCTGGAAGATGTTCAGGCCCATCACCTTCTTGACCAGATTGTCGCGCGCGATGACGATGTAGAGCCCGACCATCATCAGCACGATGATCAGCCAGTAGGCCCACAGGTCGGTGAGCGCCTGCGGCAGCGTCACGGCGAGTCTCCGGTTGGATCCGCGCCGGCGCCCAGGGCCGACTCGCCGGTCTCCCGGTCGCCGCCCAGGTGCCGGCTCACGAATGCGTAGTACACGCGCATCATCGTCGCCGCGACGGCGATGCCGACTCCGAGTTCGATGACGATGATGCCGAGGTGTTGGCCGTGGTGGCCGGTGGTCAGCAGGTCGAGAGCCGAGTAGTCGAGGAACGTGCCGCCCAGGAACATCGCCACCACGCCGACGGCGCCGTAGAGCAGCACGCCCGCCGCCATCAGCCGTTCGGTCAGGATCGGCGGAACGACCTGCTGGAGCGACTCCAGGCCGAAGATCAGGGCGTAGACGATGAGCCCGGCGGCGAAGATCACGCCGGCCTGGAAGCCGCCGCCGGGGCCGAAGTCACCGTGGAACTGCACGTAGAGCCCGAACAGCAGGATCATCGGCACCAGCGCCCGGGCGATGACCCGGAGGATCGGCATTTCGCGGACCCGTGACCGCCTCATGGCTCTTCCTCCTTCGTGCGCCGGCTCAGGCCTCCCAGGAGCAGCGCGACGCCGACGCCGGCGGTGAAGATCACGGTGACTTCGCCCAGCGTGTCGTAGCCGCGGAAGCTGGCCAGGATCGCGGTGACGATGTTGGGGATGTGGATCTTCTCCTCAGTCGCCGCAATCAGGTCCGGGGCCAGGTAGTGGTGAATCACGGCGTCGGGATCGCCGTAGGCCGGCATGTCCCAGGTGCCGTAGATCAGCACCGCTCCGGTGGCGACGACGATGATCAGCGGCGCGATGCGCGTTCGCCCCTGCCTCTCACGCCGCGAGGTGAGGCTCAGCGCGCCGAGGAAGAGCACGGTGGAGACACCGGCGCCCACGGCGGCCTCGGTGAAGGCAACGTCGACCGCGTCCATGAGCACGAACAGGCCTGCCGCCAGCAGGCTGGCGATACCGGTCAGCATGGCGGCGGCGAACAGGTCCTGGAGCCGGGCCACGACGACGACGGTCGCCAGGAGCAGCAGCATGAGCAGGAGTTCGACCGGCGGCATCGTCACTCTCCGCTGGCCCCAGCAACGGACTCGCCGGGCGTCGGTGCGTTGGCCGCGGCCTCGTCGGACACCTCGAGTTCGAGCGCCAGACCGTGACCGTGCGCCGCCTTGACCAGCGCATGCGCGATGGCGGGGCTGGTGAAGAACAGGAAGACGAGCACCAGGAGCAGCTTCACGGTGACCATGGATACGCCGCCCTGGAACATCAATGCCAGGAGCATCAGGCCGGCGCCGGCGGTGTCCGTCACCGACGCGGCGTGGGTCCGCTGGTAGAAGTCCGAGAAGCGGTGCAGGCCGATGCCGCCGGCGACGCAGAACAGCCCGCCGACTACCAGCAGGACCGCGGTCACCACATCGAGCGCGCCGTTCATCGGACGTCGGCCGTCCGGTCGTTGCGGGCGAGACTGCTGTCGTGGCTGGCCAGGCTGCTGTCGTCGCTGGCGAGCGCCCCGAAACGCCTCGCGGGCTCGGAGTTTCGGCCCATCCCGTCCTCGCTGTGACCCCGCGGTTCGGAACTTGCCGCGCCGCGTTCCGAAGCGCGGGGTCCCAGCCCTCCGAAACGCGCGAAGCGCAGCACCGCGAGCGTGCCGGTGAAGTTGACCAGGGTGTAGACGAGGGCGAGGTCGAGCCACTCGGGCCGCCCCATCAGGAAGCCGCTGACCGCGATCAGCAGCACCGTCTTGGTGCCGAACATGTTCACCGCCAGGATGCGGTCGAACACCGTGGGGCCGATGGCGGCGCGGGCGAGCGCCAGGAACATCGTCACCACGATCGCGGTCATTGCCGCCGTGTACATCACGTCGACCGTCCCTCCAGGCGCAGCACGTCACGGTCCATCGAACCGTCGACGACGTCGCCCTCACTCTCCGCGTCGAGCGCGTAGACGAGCAGCTCGCCGTCCCGCAGGTCCAGCGTGATCGTGCCCGGGGTCAGGGTGATGAAGTTCGCGTACAGGACCTGGCCGAAGGACGTTTTCTGGCTGGCGCGAACGCGCCTGAGCCGCGGGTGAAGTTGGCTGCCAGGGGCCAGGATCAGCCGCACGACGTGGAAGTTCGCCATCGCGACCTTGGACACGAAGGCGATGAGGAAACGCGGCAGCCGCAGCCAGACGGTGGGGTTGAAGAACTCCCAGTCGCCGCCCGCCGCCCTGTCGAGCGCCCGGTACAGTCGCCATACGAAGAGACAGGAGGCCAGCCCGAAGAGCGCGATCAGCCACTCGTTGGTCGTGTAGTGCCCCGACCAGGACAGCCAGGCCGCGGCCAGCAGCAGAAGCACGCCCAATCTCATGCAGGTCTCAGCTTGGTCGCTCTACTCGTCGGCAATGGTCTGCCTGCCCTTCACGACGTTGAGGGTCCAGTTGCCGGTGGCGCGAATCTCGATCCGGTAGACGCCGGCGGCGCTGTTGAAGAAGTTCTTGCCGCCCGACCAGTTCGTCACGCTCTCGGAGATGTTGATCGGCGGCCCGACCGAGAAAAGGCCCTCGTTGCCGTCGACGGCAACCGCGGCGGTATGGTCTCCGCCGGCCATCTGAAACCGCACCACGGTGCTGCCCTTGCCCTGGAGGCAGCCGGCGCCGCAACTGACCGGCTGCGGCGGCGGGGGAGGTGGCTTCCAGACCGGCCGTTCGGGCATCGGGGCTGGAGCGGGTACTTCGGCGGGTGCGTTCTCCTGACCGCACGCGGCGGCCCCGAGAAGGAGGCATCCGGCGAGTGCCCAAGGGCGCGCCCGCCAGGGGACGATCCTCGTCATTGGCTGCTACCCGTCGACTCGGTTTCCCGGTCCTCGTCGTCGTCGCTGCCCTCGTCGGCCTTCTCGGCCCAGGGCAGGTAGGCCGCGTAGTCGATCTCCTGGGGCGGCGGTTCGCCGCCGGGACCCTTCAGATAGTGCTCCATCCACCGCAGCGTGCGCAGCATGTAGTCGAAGCGCGCCGCCGAACGGCGGTTGCCGTGCCCTTCGCCAGGGTAGAAGATGAGCCGCGCCGGGGCCTGGCCGAGGGTCTTCAGGTGCCGGTACAACTCCATCGACTGGCTGGGATGGACCCGCGGGTCCTCCTTGCCGTGCAGGATCAGGGTCGGCGTGCGGTTGCGCTCGACGTAGTAGATCGGGCTGCTCTTCGTGAAGTAGTCCCAGTCGTCCCAGAGCCGCTTGCGGTGGTGGACGAGGTGCATCTCTTCCGGGATGTCCGTGGTACCCATCTTCGAGATGTTGTTCGAGATGCCCACGAAGGGGATGGCGGCCGCGAAGCGGTCGGAGTAGAAAGTCGTGCCCCAGGCCGAGGCGTAGCCGCCGTAGGAACCGCCGGTGATGCCGACCCGGTCGCGGTCCACGAGGCCGATCTCGATCAGGTGGTCGACGGCGGTGATCAGATCCTCGAACTCCTTGCCGGCCGCCGCGGCCTGGCCGTGCTTGGAGAACGTAACGCCGCGCCCGGTGCTGCCCCGGTAGTTCGGGTAGAAGGCGGCGAAGCCGCGCGCGGCGGCGAGCTGCCCCAGGTTCGAGTAGCTGGTCAGCCAGCCGTTGCTGTAGTGGCTCTCCGGGCCGCCGTGGACGATCAGGATCAGCGGGTAGCGCTTTCCGTCCTCGTAGTCGAGCGGGTAGATCAGGAGGCCCTCGAGTTCCAGGCCGTCCGGCGCGCCGTGCCGGATGGCTTCCTGGCGGGCGAGGGTGAGCTGGTCGAGCCAGGGGTTCGAGTTCGTCATGCGCACCGGCGCGGTCTGCGGGTCCGCCGGGTCGTAGCGGTAGATCTCGCGCGGGTGATCCGGGCCTTCCGAAACCAGGGCCAGCGCGCCGCCGCCCCTGGCCCGGCTGAAGCTGAGACTGATCGGACCGCCGGGCTCGATCAGCGTCGTCGCCTGACCAGAGACGGAGACCCGGCCGAAGGTGCTCCAGACGCCGACGGACGCGCTGTAGAGCAGGTGCTCTTCGTCCTCCCACGCGAAGGAGGCGACATGCCCCTCGAAGTCGGGCAGCAGGTCGCTCGGCTCGCCGTCAACGGCCTCGAGCACGATCAGGCGGCCCGCCGCGGGGTCGTTCTCATCGGCTGCCGAGACCGCGGCGATGCGCTGGCCGTCGGGACTGAACAGGGCGGAGCCGAGCTTGCCGATGGCGCGGAAGGCGCCCGCGACGGAGAGCTCTTCGCCGGCGGGGGCATCGACGACCACGACGCTCTTGCTGGTGAAGGAATCATCGATGAGGGAGGTCGGCGTGGTGACCGCGGCGAAGCGGTCGCCGGTCGGGCTCCAGACCACGGAGAGCACGGAGCCCTCGACCGCCTCGACCAGGACGGGCTTGGACGCCTCGTCGTGCCGGTCGGCGTCGAGCGCGGGGACATCCGCGATCCAGAGCCGGGTCAGGGGACGGTCTTCTTCGTAGATCTCCTGGTCGAATCCCTGGTCGCGGAGCTTCTTCAGATCCTTGTTCGTTTCCTCGCGAGCCAGGAAGGCGACCCGGCTGCCGTCCGGCGACAGGACGTACGAGCCGATGCCGACCTCGTGCTCGACCAGCTTGCGGCTCTCGCCGCCGGCGAGGGGGATGCCGTAGAGCGCCGACGTCTTGTCGGGGGCGCGGCGGGCCGTGTAGAGGACCTCGTCGTTGCCCCGGAAGGTCGGGCGGCCGACGTTCACTTCGCCGGTGATGTACGGGCGCGAGGCGCCGGGTTCGCTCATGTCGAGGACGTGGAGTTCGGTCCAGGACGAGCCGCTGTCTTCGTCGAGCGGCCGCCGAGGCACGGCCAGGAGGTATGCGGCGAGGCTGCCGTCGGGCGAGAGCTCGACGGTGCCGACGCCGCGGAGGGTCGCCACGTGGTGCGGCTTGAGCGCGGTCGTCTCCTGGGCGCTCAGGGCGGTCGGCGCCAGCAGGGCCGCGGCGGCGAAGCAGCAGAACGCAGCGGCGACGGTCGACCGCGGGCTGGGGCGCTTTGGGCCGTCCCGTCTTGGGGGCGAATCCTCGATGCGGGCGGTGTGCCGATTCATGAGCACTTCTCCTGTCACTGAGCGGCTTGCCGTTGCTGGTGTCGTTGCTGCTGGTGTTCGATTGATGTCAGCCGTTCCCGGATGTCGGGCGACAGCTTGACTCCCAGGTGCGTGATCGTATCGGCGGCCATTGCGATACCGATCTCGCAGCAGGTGCGGACCGGCAGTTCGCGCAGCAGGCCGTGGAGGAAGCCGGCGGCGAAACAGTCGCCGGCGCCCGTCGTGTCGACCACCTCGACCCGGTGGGCGGGGACGTGGTGGACTTCATCCCCCCGCCGCACCCAGGCCCCGCGGACGCCGTCTTTTATGGCGACCACCTCGATCGTCTCGCTGAGTTCGCGGGCCGCGGCTTCGGGCTCCAGGCCGGTCATCATGCGCGCCTCCTCGGCGTTCGCGAACAGGATGTCGAAGCCGTGTTCCTTGTGGCGGAGGAGGTGGTTTCTCGACCGGCCGACGGCGAACGGATCGGCCAGGTCGATGGCCAGCCTGGCGCCGGCCTCCCGCGCTACCTCGATCGCGTGTTCGATCGCGTCGATCTGGTTCGGCGTGTCCCAGATGTAACCCGTGGTGAAGAAGATGCGCGACCGGCGGATGTCGTCCTCGGGCACGTGAGCGGCGCGGTACTGGCGGCAGACGCCGAGGTGTGTGTTCATCGTCCGCTCGCCGTCGGGCGTGACCAGGACGACCGAGGTTCCGGTCACGCCGTCGATGTGGGCCAGGCGGTTGCGCACCCGGCTCGCCTCGAGACCGTGCTCGAACAGCCGGCCCGTGTCGTCGTTGGCGACCGCTGAGCTGTAACTCGTTTCCACGCCGAGCAGGGACGCGGCGCGCAGCACGTTGGCGCAGGAGCCGCCGGCCTCGATCTCGGGCTCGAGGACTTCACCGTCGCGATTGAGGACGTGATCGAGGATCGCCTCCTGCTCGTCCGCGGAAACAAGCTTCATGATCCCCTTGTCGAGGCCCATCTCGTCCAGATGCCGGTCCTCGACCCGCACCAGCAGGTCGAGGATCGCGTTCTCGATCCCTGTGACCTCCAGGCCGGCGTCGGTGGCGGGCCGCGGCGATTCCGCCACGACCGTCTAGGTGTCTCCCCAGCGTTCCTTGACCGCGGCTCGGTCGACCTCGCCCTTGTCCGAGCGGGGCAGTTCGCTGGTGAAGATCACGTCGCGCGGACGCTTGAACCGGGCGATTCTCGAGCCGACGTGCTCCCGTACGGCTTCCTGGTCGAGACCGGCTTCAGGATCCGCTTCGACAACGGCGCGGATCGCTTCGCCCCAGCGGTCGTCGCTGACACCGAACACGCAGGCGGCGCGGACGGTGTCCAGTTCGAGGATCGCCGCTTCGACCTCGGCCGGATAGACGTTCTCGCCGCCGGGCTTGATCAGTTCCTTCTCGGGCTTGCGGGCGACGTAGAAGAGGTTGCCATCTTCGTCGAAACGGCCGATGTCGCCGGTGTGGTGCCAGCCGCCCCGGAAGGTGTGGGCGGTGACGTCGGGCTGGCCGTCGTAACCGAGGAACACCAGCGGTCCGCGGACGACGATCTCGCCGTCCTCGCCGGCGGGCACTTCGCGTTCGTTGTCGTCGAGCAGGCGCACGCAGCACAGCTCGGCCGCCTTGCCGGCGCAGCCCAGGCGTTCGCGGGCGTTCTGGATCGTCACGAAGCCACTGGTCTCGCATTGCCCGAAGCCGGCCCAGAAGGTGGCGTCGGTCTCCTCGTGGAGCCGCTCCATCGTGGCCGGTGCGTCGAGGCCGGTCACGTGCCGGAGGCTGGGCAGGCGGCTGCCGGCCGCGGACGCCGCGTCGAGCAGGGTGGCGAGCACCGGAGGAAAATCGCTGATCATCGTGATCCGGTGGCGGTCGATCAGTTCGACCGCCTGCGCGGGGTCGTACTTTGCCGTGATCACGTTCGCGCCGCCGGCGTGCAGGACGCTCAGCAGGTGGCCGAGCGCGGCGATGTGAAAGAGCGGCAGGGCGACCAGGTTGCGGTCGGAGCGCTCCAGGCCCAGGGACGCGATCTCCTGCAGGTTGGCCCAGACCAGGTTCGAGTGGCTGAGCAGGGCGCCGCGCGGGATGACGTCGACGGCCGCGGTCGCGATGACCGCGAACGGTTCGTCCGCCGCCACCTCGGGGCGCGGCAGGTCCTCGGCGTCGTCGTCGCCGTAGATCGAGTCGAGGGAGCTGTAGCCCGATGCCGGGTCGTCGCCGAACTGGAACCAGTGGGGGATCGCGTCGTCGCCGGGTCCGCCCGGCACGGAGTCCAGGAAGTCGGCGCCGACCACGAAGGCGCTCGGCTTTGCCCGCTCGCGGATCAGGAGCTCGATCTCGCCCTTCTGCAGCCGCCAGTTGACCGGGTAGACCACGATGCCCTGGCGGGCGCAGGCGAAGTAGAGCTCCACGTAGGCCGCGGAGTTCTGGGCCAGGACGGCGAGCCGGTCGCCAGCCACGAGACCGCAACCGTCGAGGCCCGCGGCCAACGCGTCCACGCGGCTGTGCAGCTCGGCGAAGCTTCGCTCCTCGCCGTCCTCGGTGACCAGGGCGAGCCGGTCGCCGAACGCCGCCTGGTTGCGGACGAGAACGTCGTAGAGCGTGAAGTTCTGAACGCTGGACACGGTAGAGCAGGCTTCGCCGGGGATCGGACCGGCGGGCACTTTATCAACCGAAACACTGGGTGCGCCGCTGTGACGACTTGGCGGTTGCAGTAGAGAGTGGCATCCCTGCTGACGCCCTTTCTCTGGGTGCGCGGACCTTCTGGTCCGCATCAGGCGCGATGCCGCGAAGCGGCGAGCCCGTTCTCTGTACACTCGCCCCATGTCGTTCCAACGAGCGCTTCTACTCGCAGCTACCGTCAGTTTGACGGCTACCTCCTCCGCCCACGCCTGGAACGACTTCGGCCATGAGCTCGTGGCCCGGATCGCCTGGCAGGAACTCGAACCGGAGGTCCGCGAACGCGTCCTCGCCCTGTTCCGGGAGGCTCCGCGCTACAGCCTGATGCACTGTCTCGACCTGAACCAGGAGCGGCGACGGGGCTGCGGGCGTTTCGCCTACCGCCTCGACGACGCCGGGAGCTCTGAGGACGGCGACCGCATCCTGTTCGAGCGCGCCGCCTACTGGCCCGACCTGGCTCGCGAACTCGACAGGTACAACCGACCGACCTGGCACTACATCGGCTGGACCTGGCGCCAGGGCGCCGATGGAAGCGCTCACGATACCGATCTGCCCGTGCCCGAGCCGAACGCCGTGAGCCAGTTGCGCGAACTCGCGTTGTCCGTTGCCGACACCTCCGGCCGGCCGGACGAGCGCGCGATCCACCTGGCCTGGATCTTCCACCTCGTGGGCGATGTTCACCAACCGCTCCACGCCGCCTCGCGCGTGACCGAGCAGCGGGCCGAGCGAGAAGGCGACCGCGGCGGCAACGGCTTTGGCCTGGACGAGTGGAACCGCAACCTCCACGCCTTCTGGGACGGCGCCCTCGACGGCCCGTTCCGGGCCGGAATCCGGCAGCGCGTGCTCGCCCGCCTCACCAGCGAATCCACCCAGCCGCCGTCCCCCGGACGGTTCTGGACAGCCTTCGGAGAAGCCCGCGACCGCGAGTTCGAGGCCCTCAAGGACCGGATCGCCGAGGAGATCCGCTCACGCCACCCTCTCGACGACGCCGCCCGCGCCAATCTCAAGTCCGGCGACTTCGAAGCTTGGGCCCGCGAGTCGAACCGGATCGTCCGCACGTCCCTCTATCCCCGAGACCTTGCACGTGGTCAAGCACCCCCCGGCGCCTACGCCCAACTCGCCTACGAAACCTCCCTCAGGCGCGCCGCCCTGGCCGGCTACCGCCTCGCCGATCTGCTCCGCCAGATGTTCGGCGCCGACGATGCCCGCTGACTGACATTTGTCCGCCGGTTGTCCGGTGATGGAGGCCCAGAGCAGCCTCCTGGCATGTTGGTTGCACCTCCAGTGTGTTCATGCTGGATGAGCTGTTCACCATGAACGAACAAACTGGAGGAAGCCCAATGAAGAAAGTGCTGATGCCAGTGTTCCTGATCCTGGCCCTGGCGGCCTGCGACAACTTCCGTGGCCCCACCGACGTGGGCGAGGGAGCGGAAGGGAGCGGACATAGCGAAGGCAGCGAGGGCGGCGAAGGCGAAGGCGGTGAGTTGGGCGAGTCCGGAAACCGCTACAACCCCGGAGACACGGCCTACGAAAGCCGCTCGGGCGTCGACCTCGTGATGTCTCACTACGGGCCCGGCGACAGGTTCGAGGGCACGATCACGAACATGACCGGGAGCGCCATCTCGAATGTGCGGGTCGAGATCCACCTGTCGAACGGAACGGAACTGGGCCCCACGCCGAACGTCACTCTGGCTGCCGGCGAGATGCAGGATGTCGAACTCGACACGGGCGGCCAGAACTTTGCCTGGTGGTCGGTGCATGTCGAGATCGGAAACAGCGGCTCCTAGCCGTCCGGAGGCAGGCCTTCCATGAAGCCCCGGATCGACTCGACGAGTTGGTCCGGGGCGTCATAGTGGACCATGTGGCCGGCGCCTTCGATCTCCTCGTGTTCGCCGCGGCGGAAAAGGGCGACGCGGCGGGCGATCTCGGCGGGCCGGCGCCTTCGAGGGGCTCCCATGTGGCGCCGCCGTCGCGGGAGCGGTAGAGGCCGCTGCCGGGGCCGCCGCTGGTGCGGCCGGAGGTGCGGATCTCGATCTGCCAGGCGGCGGCGTAGACGATCCGCGGGTTGTCCGGCGCGAAGGCGAGGTCGATGGCGCCGGTGTCCGCGTCGATGAACAGGACGTGGTCCCAGGTGGCGCCGCCGTCGCTAGTACGAAAGACGCCGCGTGCCGCCTCGTCGCGGTCCTGCGGCCCGTAGGCGTGGCCGAGAGCCGCGACCAGGGCGGTGTCCGGATCGTCGGGGTGCACGATGATCCGGCCGATGCGGCCGGTGAGGTCGAGCCCGAGGTGTTCAAAGCCGTCTCCGCGGTTCGTGGAACGGTAGACGCCGTTGCCGATCGAGATGTTGCTGCGGATGAAGCTCTCGCCGGTGCCGACCCAGATCACGTTCGGGATCGGAGGGCGCCACCGCGATCGAACCGATCGACGCGGCGTCGTGGCGGTCGAAGATCGGCTCCCATGAGACACCCCCCATTCAGGGTGCGCCAAAGGCCGCCCGAGGCGGCCCCGGCGTAGTAGACGGCCTCTTCGCTGGGCACTCCGGCTACGGCGGAAACCCGGTTGCCGATCGGGCCGATGTGGCGGAACGTAAAGGCGTCCAGGAGCCCGCCGGATCATCCGCGGCCGATTGGGCGGCCGCGGACGCGGCGCAGAGCAGGAGGGCGAGGAACGCTTCGGGCCGGCGCACCCAGTGGTCTAGTAGCCGGCCTGCTTGTCGATGACGTTGCGGAGTGGCCTGCCGGTGGCGAAGCGGGTGACGTTGTCCCGCAGCAACTGCATCCGCCGTTCCTCCAGCCGGTCCGAGATCGTCGCCAGGTGAGGCGTGATCGTCACGTTCGACATCGTCCACAGCGGATGGTCGGCGGGCAACGGTTCGGGATCGGTGACGTCGAGGCCGGCGGCGCGGACCTTGCCGCTTTCGAGTGCCGCGACCAGGGCGCCCGTGTCGACGATCTTCCCGCGCGAGATGTTGATGAAGTAGACGTCCTGCTTCATCAGCTCGAACTGGCGGGCGCCGATCAGGCCCTCCGTGGCCGGCGTATGCGGCACGGAGGAGAAGACGACATCGGCTCGCGGCAACAGATCGTCGAGCTCGTCCGGTTTGCCGACGTACGCGACGTCGCGGTGGATGGGGATGTCCTTCGGATCGACCGCGATCACGGTCATGCCGAAGGCGGCGGCCCGCTGCGCGATCTGTGTGCCGATGCCGCCGAGGCCGATGACGAGCGCCGTCTTGCCTCTGAGCTCGATCATCGGCAGCTCCTGGTTCCTGTTCCAGCCCTCGGGCATCTGGGCGTTGAATGCCTTGATGTTGCGGGTGAAGTTGAGCAGCAGGGCGAAGGCGTGGTCGGCGATCTCGGGGCCCTGGATGATCTTCGCGTTGGTCAGCACGATGTCGCTGTCGCGCAGGTCGGGGATCTCGAGAAAGCCCTCGACGCCGGCCGAGTTGCTCTGGATCCAGCGCAGCTTGCCGTCGGCGACCAGGAAGTTCTCGATGCCGCGGTAGCCGGCGATCAGCCCGTCGCAGTCGCTCGGATCCAGGTCGTCGTCGACCCCCGCCAGGCTCAGGTTCTCGTGCTCTTCTCCCAGATCGGCGAGGGCGTCCATGAAGAACGTCGGCATGCAGACCGTCTGGGCGGCGACCGGCGCGGACGCCAGCGAGATGATGAGGAGGCCGAGCAGAACCCGTCCGCGACCCGGCGCGTGAAGATCGAACATGGTCGTTGTCTCCCTGTGCAGAGGCTGTTGCGTATCGACCGAAGCTGGACGAAGAGAAGGCCGATCGTAGCACCGGGCAGCGGGTGCGGAGGGTGTTACGATGCCGCCGCTTTTGGCCCCGAGATCTCACGTCCCGACCCAATAGGAAGCGAGTCAGATGACCACCGATGCCCTCCGTGAACGTGGTGATTCCCTGGAGGAAGCCTTCTTTCGCAACATGGACCGCAAGCTGATCGGGGAGTTGCGGGCCCAGAAGGAACGGGAGCAGCAGATCGACGAGTTGGCGGCGGCATCGGGGATCGCGCACAGGGAAGTCCTCGGCGCTCTGTTGGACGCCGGAATGCACAGCGAGGCGCTGGTGGCGGTGGGCCTCGTGCCGCTGATCGAGGTCGCCTGGGCCGACGATGCGATGGACGCCGGAGAGCGGGACGCCATCCTGAAGGCGGCGAGGGACGCGGGAGTGACGAGGGGGTCGACCGCCGCCAAGCTGCTCGACGCCTGGCTTGAGCGTCGTCCTGGCGTCGAGCTGCTTGAAGCCTGGAAGGGCTACGCGTCGGCGCTGGTTGCGGAACTGGGCGACGACGACGCCGCGGCGGTGCGCGGCGACATCATGAACCGCGCGCAGGTGGTTGCGGAAGCCGCTGGCGGCTTCCTGGGCCTTGGCAGCGTGTCCCGGGAAGAGCGGCGGATGCTGGCCGGGCTGGCCGCGGCTCTCGGGGGCTGAGGGTCTACCAGCTTGCCTTGATCACGCCGGGGAGCTCGCCGCGGAGAGCCAGGTCCCGCAGGGCGATGCGCGACAGGCCGAACTTCCGGTAGTAGCCCCGCGGCCGTCCGGTGACGGCGCAGCGGTTGCGCACGCGGACCGGACTGGCGTCGCGCGGCAGCTTGTTCAGGAGAAGCTGCGCCTGGAAGCGCTGCTCGGGGGGAAGACGCTCGTCCCTGACCAGGGCGCGCAACTCTTCCCTCCGTTCCCGGTACCTCTCGACGATCTTCTTGCGGCGCTCGTTCTTGGCGACCGATGCCTTGGTGGCCATATCTTCCGTCTTCCCTCGCGTTGCTGATGCTGGCTGTCTTGCGGTTCGTGCGCCGGCCGGCCTGGCTGGCGGACGCACGAAGCGCGTACCTTAGCAGCTTTGGGTCCTGCGCGTGTGGGCCTGGGCGAACAGGAACCCGGTTGGCGCGTCCGCCGCGCCAACCGCGAACCGGTCCGGGCGCCCGTCATCGGGCGCACGGATGGCGGAGTGCGGTGGCGGCCGGCCCGGGGTCAGGCGCAGGCGGCGGGCAGCGGTGTGCAAAAGTTCTCTAAGGTGAGCTAAGGAAAGTCCCTTGACGCCGCGGGACGGACTCGGACAACGTGTAGCGACCCAGGACATAGGACGGGAGGGACGGATCATGGCCGGAGCACCGCAATCGGGACGGTTCGAGCCGAGAGGAGGACGCTGGCCGATCGGAAGAGGGGCGGCCACGCTGCTCGTTCTAGGCGCGATGACGTTCGGCTCTGCCGTACACGGTTCCGACTGGCCGCAGTGGCGGGGGCCGAATCGGGACGGACAGGCGGTTGGAGGCCAACTCCCTGCCGAGCTTCCCGCGGCTCTCCATCAGCTCTGGAAGGTCCGTGTCGGCGGCGGTCAGTCTTCGCCCATCGTGGTCGGCGACCGCGTCTTCGTGCACGCGCGGCAGGGCGAAGAGGAAGTCGTGCTCGCCCTTTCGGCTTCGAGCGGCGAGGAATTGTGGCGGCACAGCTACGCTGTTTCCTATGCGCCGAGAACCGCGGCCATCCAGTACGGCCCGGGTCCGAAGTCGACCATGCTGGCGGAAGGGGACTCGGTCTACAGCTTCGGCATCCGGGAACGCCTCCTGGCCCTGGACGCCGACTCCGGCGAAGTGCGTTGGCAGAAGACCTTCGACGACCTCTACACCGAGCCGTACCCGATCTGGGGAACCGCCTCGTCGCCATTGATCGAGGGCGGTCTGCTGATCGTGCCGATCGGCACCACGGGCAACGAGCAGCAGGGCGACGAGGGCGCGCTGGTCGCCTACGACAAGAAGACCGGCGAGGAAGTGTGGCGCGTCGACGGGCCGCCCGCGTACGCCTCGCCCGTGGCGTTCGACCACCGCGGCGTTCGGCAGATCGTGACCCTGGACGACGTGTCCTTCTTCGGCGTCGGGGCCACGGACGGCGATCCGCTGTGGTCGCTCCCCTTCACGACGGCCTTCCAGCAGAACACGCCAACCACGCTCCGCTACGACGGCAACTTCATCCTCTCGGGCTACCAGTGGGGGACCGCGGCGATCAAGGTCGAACCGCCGGCCAAGCCCGCCGCGGCCTGGGCCGTGAGCGAGGTCTGGAAGACGACCGACGCGGAGCTCTACATGGACTCTCCGGTGCTGGTCGGCGACCACTTGTACTTCCGCTCGAACAAGAGGGCCGGCACCTTCGTCTGTCTCGACCCCGCCACCGGGGAAATCGTCTGGCAGGGGCCCGGCCGCTGGGCGGCCTACGCGTCGGTGATCGCGGTCGACGACCGCCTCCTCGTGCTAACGGACGAAGCAGAACTCAAGGTGATCGCGGCGGATCCGTCCGGGTACAGGGAACTGGCTTCCTGGGAAGTGGCCGACAGCACGACGTGGTCCCATGTGGCGCTCTCGGGGTCCCGGGTCTACGTGAAGGACGAGGAGCACCTGGCGGCTTTCGATCTGGCCGCGACGCGAGTCACGGAGGCAGGGGACCAACCCGCCGCGACGAGCCCTGCCCTGGCTGACAAGGCCGCCGGCGGCAAGGAGGACACCGAGGCCGTCAAGGTGGCGGTTCGCGCGATGCTGAAGGCCATGGCGGCGGGCGACATGGACCTCATGTGGACTTATCTGGGCGAGGACTTCAGGTCCTACAGCGGCGCCGACAAGGATGTCTTCCGTGACTACCTCGGTTCGACCGCCGGCAGCGAGACGCCGAGCGACGAGATGGTGGTCGAGTGGGAGAACGGCACGGCAAAGGTCACCGGAACCCGGTGGATCACCTCCACCGGGCTGGACTTCGGACTCGAGATGCTGGTGAACAAGCGCGACGGCAAGTGGCTCGTCACCTGGATGGATTTCGACTCCAGGCGCATCCATGGCCAGGAGTAGCGGCGGCGCTACCGCCGGCGGCGCACGACAGGCCGAAGCGATCGTGTTCTCATCCACCGAGACCTGACAACCAGGGAAAGGAGCGCAGCAATGGAGATCATGCAGGCAACCGAGGCACATGCGCGGCAGTGGGCGGACGAAGTCGCAGACCTCGTCTACGAGACCGGTCCGACGACATACGAGTACCAGTTCGGCGGCCGGGAGTACTACGACGAGATCGTCAAGGCCTCGTGGCCGGTAGCGGGCACGTTGTTCGGCTATGACTGCACGACGATCGCGGTCGAAGGCGACGAACTCCTCGCGATCGAGATCGGCTTTCGCGGCCCGGAGTTCGCCACGCGCAAGAAGACGCTGGGACCCCTTTGGGCGCCTCTGATCGAGTCGGGCCGGGTCACGGGGAAGCAGCTCGGCGAGATCGGACGGGCCGCCTATCTGGCCAGCTACCTGAACGTCGCGATTCCGTCGGCGGTCTACTACGTTCACGCGCTCGCCGTCGTGGAGTCGCGTCGCGGTGAGGGGATCGGCAAGCAGTTGATGCACAGGGCGATCGACGACTCAAAGAGCGCCGGGCTCCGCGGCGTGCATCTCGACGTTCTTTCGGGTACACCGGCGGTCGGCTTCTACAACTCCCTGGGAATGGAGTGCCTGACCGAAACGGTGGCGCCCATACCGCACCAGAACGGCATACCCATGGAGATGCGGATGTCGCTCGATTTCTAGTTCTAGAGCCTGCGGATCCTGCGGTTCGGCCCGCTGCCGCGTGCGTGACTACCCGGCGGCGCCGGGCGTCGCGACGCTGGGATCGGTGACCCCCATGCGATCGAGCAGTTCGTGGAAACTCGACTCCGAGCGTAGCTCGTCGAACGCGGGATGCACCTTCGCCCACATGGCGACTCCGCGCCTGACCCTGATCGCTTCTTCGAGCCAGCGCAGAGCCGCTTCCCGTTCGCCCAGCCAGGCGTACAGGATCGCCAGCGAGTCGTAGTGAGCATTCTGGCCGGCGACCGGCTTCAATAGACGCGCCGCGGTCCAGCGCAGGACTCCCGGCTCGCCCTCCTTCTCGAAGGTGCTTCCGATCGTGTCGGCGTCATTCGGACGACCGGCGTTGCGGAGATAGATCTGGCGCTCACGGACCGCTTCTTCCGGGCGGTCCATGGCCATGTAGCAAGCTGCCGCCAGCGATCGGGTCGCCGGGTAGGTGCTATCGATGGCGAGCGTTCGCCGAGCCTCGGCGAGCGCCTCCTCGTAGCGACGGGACAGGTAGTAGACGAAAGACAGACTTCGACGCAGCATCGGGGCGAGGGGATCCAGATGCGTGGCGGCCCTCAGTTCCTGTTCCGCTTCGTCCAGGCGGCCTACCGGCGCCAGGAAGTAATGCCCGTAGGAGAACCGGGCGTTGGGGTTCCCGGGGTCGAGTTGCAGCGCGCGCAGGTACGCCCGCTGCGCCGCCGGCCAGTCCCATTGGAGCGCGGCGCGCAGAAGACCGCATGCCCGGTAGGCGATGGCGGTCGTATCGTTGAGTTCCAACGCCCTGTTCACCGCTTCCTCGGCCTTTGCCGCCGCCTCTTCGACCTTCAGGAACCCGTCCACTGCGAGCACCCCATAGCAGAGAGCGAGCACGGCATGACCCTGCGCGAAGTCCGGCTGCATTTCGAGTGCCCTGTCCAGGAGTGCGATCGCCTGCTTCAGGCGGTCGCCCTTTTGAGTGCCCAGGTGGTACCGCGCCTCCAGATAGAGCTGGTACACCTCCTGACTCTCCGTCGGACGCTTGACAACGGGACCGGTATGCGGTCCCAGGAGCTTCCATCGCAAACGGTCGACGATCGCCTGCGCGATGTCCTCCTGGATCTCGAAGACATCCCCGAGTTCCCGGTCATAGTGCTCGGACCAGAGCTGGGTGCCGTCTGATGTCCGGATCAGGTGTGCCGAGATCCGAAGGCGCTCGCCCGCCTTCCGCACGCTGCCCTCCAGGATGGCCGACACGCCCAGCTTGTGGCCAACGTCCGGGCTGCTGCGGTCCCTCAGCCGGTGGTCGAAGGACGACGTTCTGCCGACGACCCGGAGCCCGTCGACGCTTGCCAGTGCGTCGATGAGTTCTTCCGCCACGCCGTCGCAGAAGAAGTCCTGCTCAGGGTCCGGGCTCATGTTGGAGAAGGGCCGGACCGCGATCGAGCCGTCCAAAGCAGCTTCTACCGGCACAACGAAGCGGTAGCCGCGACCCGGAAGAGTAGCGATGTACTTCGTCTTCTCGTTCTGTCCCAGGATCTTCCGGAGCACGGAGAGGTTGTGCGCGAGGTTGCTCTCATCCACTTCCGCGTCGGGCCAGACCATCACCATCAGTTCCTCCTTGGAGAGGAGGCGGTCATGGTTCTCGACCAGTACTTGCAGGGTGTCGAAGATCTTCGGCCGGAGCGGCACGGTTTTCCCGTTGCGCAGTAGCCGCCGTTGCCCGACATCGAGCAGGTAGGGGCCGAAGGCGTGGGAGCGGCGATCGGGAGGGAGAGACACGGCCGTGGGCCCGACAGATGCTGGTGACTCGAAGGGGTCAGAGCCTAGCAGGACTTCGGACGACGTTGGCCGGTGTCTACGGGCGCCGCCGTACGACCATCGCCACTTCGGCAAGCGCGTCGAGAGTGGGCCCATGATCGTGGAGGTCCCGCAGCTCTCTTGCGACGCCGTCACCATGTTCGCCGGCGAGAACGTTGGGAAGCCGATCGCGCAGGTCGCGGTCGCACCAGCGGGCGGCGACCTCGAACCCGTGGTCCTCGTAGACCGAGGCCGGGTGGCCACCCATGAGTACACCCAGGGGACGGAAGGGCGGCAGAGCCTTCGCGACGGTGGCCTCGACGCCGGTTTCGTCGCCCCAGCGCAGGAACTCCCTGAGAAGCGCCACGCCGATGCCTCGTCCGTGGTAGTGGGGGTCGCGGGCGTTACCGTTCGCCAACTGGCCGACGTGGTAGCAGAACAGGTTGAGAGTTTCCTCCGGCAAGGACGGGGCGTCGGCCTGTTGGAAGTCGCCCCAGTAGGACGGATCCATGATGCCGTCGGGGGAACGTAGTGCCTGGTCGTAGCGGCGGAACTGGAGTTGGCCTACGTGCTGTTCGCCGTCGAAGGCGAGGATCGCGCTCGCTCCGAGGTCGGCGATTCGGCTGCCGACTGCGGCCTCCGTTCCCTGGCAGTCGATGGGGACGTTGCCGAGGTCGGACATCGTCATCGGGCGGTAGTGAATCATGGCGGCCGAAGTTATCGTGTCGGCGGAGTTTGCGCGCAGTTTCCGCTGATCGAGCAGCTCTCGCTACGGGTCGTTCGGCCTGCTGCCGGGCGGGAAGAAGAGGGTCCCCAGCCCCTTTTCCAGTTCCGCGCAGGCCGCGGCTTCGCCCAGGTTGCACGCGGTGGAGAGGAGGTCCTGGGCCAGGGGGACATCCTTCGGTACGCCGTGCCCGTGCACGTGGGCGTAGCCGAGCAGGAAACAGCTCATGCTCTCGCCGTCTTCGCAGCCGCTCGGAAGCTGCGCGATCGCATCGGAAACTCCGCCGGAAGCGACCGTCACGGTGCCGTCGAAGAAGGCCTGGATGACGACGTTCTGGCAACCCTTGTGAAAACCGCCGCGACAGGCCTGGTCGAAGTAGGAGACGCCCTCCAGTGGGTCGAGCGGCACCACCTCTCCCCGATTGAACAGCACTCCCAGCATGTTGCACTCCTCGCCGCCGCCGCTGTTGCAGGTGAGTTGGAGTTTCGTGACCAGGTTCTCGCAGGCGAAACGCTTGCCTTCGTCGCACGCTTTCTGCCAGTAGCGGAAGTCGTCGCCTTCGTGGGCGCGGCCCACGAAGTTCGAGGCCAGCATCCAGCCGAAGAGCCCGATCCAGACGGCCATGAAGGCGTAGTTCACGCGGCGCGGCCTGGTCGCCTGGAGCAGCACCGAGAGGCGAAGACCTTCCACCCGGCGCGACTTCCCGAGCCGGTCCAGCAGCGGCACGCAGAGGTTGAGCACCGGCACGAACAGAAGCTTGTCGTAGAAGAGCGGGACGTCGACCTGGCGGAGGAACTCGAAGAGGCCGAAGACGCTGAGGCCGTAGAGCGCTCCGAAGACCGCGCTTCCCAACCTGCTGCGCGGAGACGTCGACGGATCGGTGACGAGCAGGTGAAGACCGAGGAAGACGGCGATCGGAATGCTGGCGTCGACGAAGAAGTGGACGCCCGTGAAGCTGGAGTAGACCAGGTTCGCCACCACCAGGGCGGCTGCCGCGAACAGCGTCACGATCGTCACGGAGAAGAAGAACTGGACGACCAGACCGGCCAGGAAGATCGCGACAAACATGTGGGGCGCGTTGGCCAGGGTGGTCGCGATCTGGGCTCCCCAGGTGAGGTCCGTCGTCCCGGAGAGGATCAGGCCCAGCGAGAAGACCGACAGGGCGAAGCCCGACGGATTGAAGATGTGCCGTTTGCGGCCGTCCCGGTTCCAGCGGAAGTACTCCTTGCCGAGGATGCCGACGGCGATCATCGCGAACTGCAGGTAGAACCACTCCTGCTTGAAGCAGAGGAAGAAGTTCGTACTCAGAATGATCGGAAACTGCCCGAAACCCAGGTGCCAGGTGTTGCGCCTCGACCAACTGACGAGCATGTCGAAGGCGTAGGCAAAGACGATCTGCGCGAGGATCAGCGCCGCCTGGTGTCGCATCTGCTCCCAGTACAGGCCCCAGTAGACGTAGATGCAGGTCTGGACAAACGCCTGCACGTAGTGCGAGGGAATGAGAGAGACCTTCAGTTTCAGTTCGCGGCCGCCCTCCCCGGAGTTGACCAGCAGGCGCGCTTGCAGAACCGCGAGCGCGGCACAGGCTCCCCAGATCGACCAGGTCAGCTCGGGGCTTGCGCGGAACTGCGGCAGCAGGGCGAACAGAAGCAGCAGGAGAGTGAAGGAGGCGGGCAACCACCAGGCGGGCTGCTGCAGCCTCTGGACTTGCCTTGCGTTCTCCATGCGGGGTTCTCTACTCCTTGACACTATAGTTACGACCAGACCGTCAGCTTACGTGTGCCGAGGAAGAACGATGCGATCAAGGGCGAGAGCGCGGCGGCGGCGCTGGCGGATGCGGAGCGTGGTCCTGGTCCTGGTCCTGGTCGTGCTGACGGCCGGGGGGGTGCTGGTAGGCCGCGCGGTTCGTGACAATCGCGCGCAGGCGGCCCTCGCCGACGCCCTGGTGACAAGCCGGATACCGGGCCGGATGCAGGAAACCAGGCGGCGCTTCGAACGCCTGATCGAGGACTATCGCGGCAGTTCGGCGGCGTGGACCGCGCACGGCCATCTCGCTGAACTGGAGGCCGCGAACGGCAGGTTCGCGGAGGCCCGCACGCTCTGGGTGAGGCTGGCCGAGGGCGGCCCGGGCGAGTTCGCGGCGGACGCCGAGATGAACCTGATCTACCTGGACCGCGAAGAAGGCCGGCTCGAGGAGTTGGCTGGCAGACTCGAGGGCCTGGTGGAGAGTGGTGAGAGCCACCTGCCGGAGGACGTCCTCCTGTTCGAACTCGCTCAGACGCTCGAACAGTTGGGGCGCCACGACGAGGCCGGCGGGATCAAACGCTTCGAGGAGGTTGCGCCGGAAGGACCCCGGGTGCGGAGGTAGCGGCGTTAGTCCTCGGAAGTCGAGCCCTGGATGTCCTCGATGATTCGCCGGCGCACTTCGGTCGGGTTGGTTACGGGTTGACGGCGCAGTCGCCCCACTTCGTCCCCCTCGTAGGGCTTCAGGTCCTTTGCGTTCTCGGGATCGAAGCGCCTGACGATCCAGTTCATCAACCTGGCCAGGGCCTCGTCGTCGATCAGGGCCTGGGAGGCGCCGGGCACCTGGACGAGATAGTCGCGCCACTCCGGGCTGGAGATGAACTTGCCCACCTCGCCGGGCAGGGGAGGGACCGTGCCTTCCACGCCGGAGCCGTCGGCCATGTGACAGCCCTGGCAGTGCAGCATGTAGTCGAGGTGAGCGAGACGGTAGGTGTCCGCGTCGTCCGCCTCGGCTCCGGCCGCGGCCGCGCTCGCGCACACGACGAGGATCGTGAGCAGAACGAGCGGGCGATGCACTTCGCGGTGTACCTCGGAACGCACGAGTGGGGGAGTCCTATTCGGCGACGGAGAGAATACGGGACATCGTGCAGTGGTAGCCGAACGGAGCGCCGCCGTTCCCGCACCAGAGGACGGAGTTCGAACGCTGGGGGTGATAGCGCGCGGTGTCGCCCTCGTTCGTGTTGCAGTAGCAGCGCTGGCAGGGGAAGGCGCCGCAGCAGTCGTGGTAGGCGACGACGTAGCTCTTGCCGTCGGCAGGATTCAGGCAGGTGCCCGTCCAGGTGATGGGCGCCGCCTTGGACCCCGGTGGACAGGAGTTCGTTGAACCGCCGCAGCATCCGCAGAGCCAGCCGTCGACCGAGCAGTACGCCCAGTAGTCGCACTGCATGGGATCCTGCATGGGTTCGGCCGCGTCGTCCGCGGCTTCCTGCGCGAAGGTCCGGTCCACCGGCAGCAGCGGCAGCAGAACGCCGCCGGCGATGGCGCTACCGATGGAACCCAGCACCGATCGCCGGGAGGTCCTGTCGGCCAGACGGGTCGCCGCCCGAATCGAAATGTTGTCGAACCAGTTCATGGCAAACCTCACGATGGTTGTTGTGAACCCCCTGCAATGAGCACCCGGCCTTTTTCCTGGTGCTCGAGAAACTCCTGGATTGAACTGACGCCCAGCCGCTTCGCCTCGAACAGGCTCTCCACGTGCTCCCTGCTGTTCGTGAGCCCTTGCGCCGCGACGAACCCGTTCTCGTCGAGCAGCACGCCGTAGGGGAGCTTGCCGATCTCATACGTCATGCCGAGTTCCGGCGAGAGCACGTAGGCGAAGTCGTCGAGCCGGCTCCTGGTTCGAAACTCAGCGTGCTGCGCCGGGTCACCGTCGCTCGCGAAAACGAGTCGCAGCCAGTTCGACTCCTCCCGCGCGATGGATCGGAGCGCCGGAAGGAGCTGGGCGCACACGGGACACTTGGGCGTCAGGAACGTGATCAACGTGCTCTTGCCATCCGGATCGGGAGCGCCCAGGACGACCGCTTCGCCGTCCAGGGCGTCGAGCCGGAACTCCGGCGACTTCTCGCCGACGCGCACCGTCTTGCTCAGGGCCAGCGCGCCGACCGGACCGATCCGCTGGTGGATCACGCCGATCTGGCGCGCGAGCGCGAAGGTCAGCACGGCCAGACAGAGAATCGCGAAGCCCATGATCGCGAACAGGATGCCGACGGAAGTCGTCACGACGCTTGCTCCCGGAGCAGACCGTGATTGGCGATGAGCACGTCCGCGGTAGCGTACATGGCGATGGCGAAGACGCCGAGCGAGAAGGCGCCGGCGTAGTCGGCGAACTTGAGCGGCCGCGCGGCCGCCGACAGCGCCAGCAGCAGGGCAACGGCGATCAGAACGAGATTCCGGCACACGAGAGCCCAGCCCGCGGGCTGCCCGGTCGTGCCGGCCCACGAGCAGCCACAGTCTTCGGGTGCGATTCCGCGCGCGACGCTCACGGTCATGCCCAGTGCGTAAACGCCGAGTAGCCCCGCAACCAGGCCGGCGGCGGCCACCCCCGAGGGATAGACCGCGCAAAGCCCCGCGGCGACGAACTCGGCGGCGATCAGGACCGTGGTCACGAAGGCGGCGAGTACGGGTGATCGAGGCAGGCCGAAACTCCGCAGGTAGCGGGACGTGATCGCCGCGGTCGTCCGCGGGTCGCGCAGCTTGTGCACGGCGGTGCCGAGAAACAGCAGCGTGAGCAGGACGCGCACGCCGAGCTGGACGACCGGGTCGATACCGAGGCTCACTGCGGTTTCAGTCCCAAGGTTGAATCATGACGAGGACGCCCCTGACCTCCACGTCGGGGTTCAGAGTGCGCGTCACCTCGCCCGTGTTCGCGTCGTAGATGTCGACGTGGCTATAGGTGGTGGCATAGAGGAGCGGCGCGTCGTCCTGGCTCACCGCGATCGCGGCCGCGGCCTTGTCCATCTTGTAGCGCGCGACCCGTTCACGGCTCTCGATGTCGAACACCCAGGTCTCGAAGCCGAAGCCGCGGTGGAAGTCGTAGCCGCCGGGCTTGCGCTCGAGATCGGGCACCACGGACATCAGCACGAAGAGGCGGCCGGAGGCGGCGTGGGCGGCCATGTGCTGGTTCGGCGCGGCGGGCACCCAGACCCCGGCGTCGTCCTCCTCACGAAACGTCCAGGGTTCCTGGAAGGAGATCTCGCCGCCGCTCGTGTCGACGGCGTGCATCACGCCGCGCACCGAGGCGAAGTACCACGCGTCCCCTGATCTCGCGCCAGTGGGGTGCAGCGGATCCCCTTCGGCGTCGAAGAAGCCTGGGTGGGTTTCTCTTCCGCTCTCCGCGCCGTTCTCGTCCAGGTCGACGGTCAGCACGGATCCGTCGCCGCACAGCGACAGGAACCGGCGGGGGCCGGCCGCCATCGTGTGCGCGCAGCCGCCGGTCTCGATCTCGCCGACGTACTTGTGTTCTTGCAGGTCGACGACTCCGAAGCTCAGGGCGGGCGTGAAGAACGACTGGATCAGGAAGCGGTCATTGTCGGTCAGAGTCGTGAGGTTGATGCTAGCCAGACCCCGCATCGCCTTCGGCGGGTCGATCGGGATTTCCCCCTTGATCTCGAGTGTTCTTGCATCGAAGATCTCGACCACCTCGACGAGGTCGCCGTGGTAGCCCCGCGTCATGTAGACGGCGTGGTTGTAGAACTCGTCGCCCGAGCCGGGGAGCTGGGGCAGGAGGCCCTGGTAGCCGAGTTCGATCGTGCCGAGAAGGGTGCCGGTGTCGGCATCGATGAGGTCCGCGTGCGCGTAGTTCGCGAAGGACGCGATCCAGACCCAGTGCGCGCCGTCCGGTTTGTCCGGCAGGGTCGCGGTGGTCAGCGGCTCCGGCAGCGAGGCCGGGTCGATCTGTGCCGAAGCGGGAACGCCGGCGAGCCCTATCGAGGCGACGAGCGCCAGCGCGAAGAACGTCCTCTTCATACCTATTCCTTTCGGGTCCAGAACAGCTCGTACTCGGTTTCCCACGTTTCTCCGCCGTCGGTGGAGAGCACGGAGAGTTCGCGCAGCCGGCCGTCCGGCAGCGTGAAGAAGCTGAAGCGGCCAATGGTCCCCTCGTCGAGATCGGCCGTCTCGAAGCGGAACTCGTTGTCCACCATGTTCCCGTTCTCGAAGCGCATCCGCTGTCCGCCGGGCTTCCCCGAGGCCGAGAGATAGCTCCAGTTGTCCCGCGTGTCGCTGTAGACGAGAACACAGAAGAAGTCCCGTATGCCCTCCATGCGGGTCATCCACTCCTCGACCAGGTAGCAGCCTTCTGACCCCAGTTCCCACACGACTTCGGCCATCAGCGTGCCGTCGCCGGCGTGGACCTCCCATTCGCCGACCAGGTGGTGAGCGGCCTTGCAGGCGGGGTTCGCCACCTCGTGCGAGTCGGCGGCCGCTGCCGAGGCGGCAAGGAGCGTGACCGTTACGGATCCGCAGGCGAGAAGTCGCGCCAAACCCATGTCTTCCTCCTCCGACAAGGCGGCCCCGACCATCCCGGAGCCACCTTCTCGACTGTCTCTTGGTCGATTCACTGTGCCGGACAAGGTAGGGGAAGTCAAGGCGGATACGAGCATTCTCAGGTTCGCTCAAATTCGCTAAGAAAAGTTCCTTGACCGCTGACCGGAACGCTGTCACTCTGACGGCGTTGGAAATTTTGCGCCCACGGAGGTTCGTATGACGTCGTCTCCTCGTTTCGCCGCGAAGTCCGTCTTCGCCGTGGTTGTTCCGGCGCTCCTTGCGTCGACAGCGGTCTACGCCCAGAACGTCGGCAGCGTACGCGGCACGGTTCGGTCGGCCGACGGCGAACCGCTGCCCGGAGTGCTGGTGCAGGCCACGGGCGACATCGTGCGTGGCGAACGCACATCCGTGTCGGGCGTCAACGGTGATTGGCTGATCCCCGGACTCCCGCCCGGCTCCGTGACCCTGACCGCGACCCTCGACGGCCTGGAAACCGAGACGGTGGAAGGCGTCCGCGTCTCGATCTCCGGCGTCGCCGTCGTGGACTTCACGATGCGGGTCGAAGGGGTCGAGGAGGCGATCACGGTGACCTCGGAGGCGCCGGTCCTTGACGTGACGAGTTCCTCGGGCAGCGTCAGCTACTCCGAAGAACTCATCGACGCGAAGCCGACAACCCAGCGCAACTTCCAGGAGCTCGCCCTGATGGCTCCCGGCATGAGCATGCCCGGTCGTCTCGGCAACGTCGGCGCGTATGCGGGGCACACCACGGGATACGGTCGCGATCAGGCCTCCGTGGCCTGGAACGTCGACGGACTCGACAGCAGCTTTCCGGACAGCGGCAACATCTTCGGTGGCTGGACCGATCCCGACACCATCGCGGAAATCCAGGTGCTCGGCGTCGGCGCCCCGGCCGAGTATGGCAACATGACCTCAGCCGCGGTCAACATCGTCACCAAGTCGGGAACCAACACCTTCCAGGGGCGGTTCGCCTACACCGGTGAGTTCGAAGACACGACTGCCACCGGAGCCACGGCCGAGAACGCGGCCGGGGAAGAGCAGGGCTTCCTGAGAGACACCTTCGAGAACAACAGCCTGTGGTTGGGCGGGCCGCTGAAGAGGGACAAGCTGTTCTTCTTCGCCGCCGCCACGACCAAGGAAGACCTGCTGATAGAGCCGGGCGAGATTGCGGAGTTCGTCCGCAGCGACAAGGCCACGCACACCAGCCTGAAGCTCGACTGGTCGATCAATGACTCGAACACGCTGACGGCTCACGGCCGGTTCGAGGACCTGGAAATCCAGTCCGGCGGTTCCGGGACCTTCAAGACGAATCCGGGGGCCTTCAGCCGCGAGTACGAGGAGATCCCCTACTGGCGGATCGGCTTCCAGTCGGTGGTGGGCAACAACACGGTGCTCGAGGCCAACTTCTACGACATCATCAACAAGGACCGCAACGTCTCGGCGACCGGCAGCCTGGATCCGCCCCTCATCGACTACAACACGGCTGTTCCGACCCATAGCGGCGGTCCCACGTATCCCTACCTCTACCCCGTGTGGTGGCAGCGCGGCCACGCCAAGGTGACCCACTTCGCCGACGACCTGAACGGCAGCCACGAGTTCAAGTTCGGTTTCCAGTACAGCAATACCGGCGAGCAGGCCGGCGCCGTCTATCCCGGCTTCGGCGGCAAGTACTACTACAAGTTCGGGGCCAACTACTACATCTACACTCGCGCAGCGCACTACTACGGCGGCGACACGGAGTCTCTTGGGTTCTACGTGGACGACTCGTGGCGCATCAGCAACAGGCTGACGCTGCATCTCGGCGTGCGCGCCGACCAGGACAAGGGCGAGATTCCCTCCGAACCGATCCTCGAGTCCTACCTTTGTAGTGAACTCAACTGCGGCGTGACCACCGGAGAGTTCACGCCTCACTATCCCGACGTCATCGACTATTCGAGCGTCGACCCGCGCCTCGGCCTCGCCTATCAGGTCGGCGAGGGGGACCGGCAAGGTGTGCTGCGGGCCTCCGCCGGCAGGTACCACGAGATGAACGTCGTTTCCATGTGGAACCAGCCGCACCCCAACCGGCCGCCCGCGCGCTTCGGCAACAGCCCCAACCGCCACGGCCCCTTCACCTACTTCAGGACGGTCGACAACGACGACTTCGATCTGCCGGTCAAGGGGATGAAGCGGCCGCAGACCGACCAGTTCGCCGTCGGCTACGAGCAGCAGGTCGGAGAGTTCGCATTCGGCGCCCAGGTCGTCCTCAGCGAAACGACGGACCTGATCGGCTGGCAGATCCAGGGCGACGGCGAGTACGAGGATACTCCCTACGTCAATCCCTTGACGGGCGAGACGATCATGCTCAAGAGCGTCGTCACAGAACCGACGCTACGCAAGGCCAACGACCCAGGCTCGGCGGCCAACGCCCCACCGGGAACGAAGTTCGAGCAGGACTACAAAGGGGTCTTTCTCACCTTCCGCAAGCGGCACACCGGCCGTTGGTCTCTCGATTCCTCGCTCGGCTGGTCGGAATCGAAGGGAGTGCAGCCTCGCCCGCTCCAGCAGAACGGGAACGTCGCTTTCTACACCAGCTCGGAGGGCAGGGACCCCAACCATCACCTCTACCAGGGAGGCTTCTCACAGGGCGACCGCCCGTGGGTGTTCAGGGCTCAGGGAATGGTCGAGCTGCCCTGGCAGCTCAAGGCGGTCGGAGCCCTCAACTATGAGCAAGGCCGCCCGTGGCGGCACGCGGCGCGCGTTCGCCTGAGCCAGGGCGTGGTGACTGTGCCCCTCGAGCCGTACACCGGCGACCGCCGGATGCCGGACAAGACCTTCATCGACCTCGCTCTCTCGCGGCAGTTCCCGCTCGGCGACCGCGTCAAGCTCGGTGTCGACCTGCAGCTCCTGAACGCCCTGGACGAGGATGGCTTCTACTACTGGTCAAACGCAAGTTTGGGGCGCTATCCAACGGAACCCGTACCCAGCCTCTACTACCTGCCTCGTCGGCTGGCGCTGCGATTGAGTCTGGGGTTCTAGGAGCTTGCGCCGCAGAACGCTGCGGAGCGAGTTCCATCCGAGCGCCCGCAGACGTGCGCACGGACTGGTTCGCGGGTGGCGCGCGAGCGCGCCACCCGGGTTCCGCGGGGCAAGGTCCTGGTGAGGTGGGGGCTGGGGCCAAACATGGAGCCTGCGACAGGTTTGGCGGCGCTAGTCTTAATGACCGAGAAGGGAGCTCTGTTGACATGACGACCAAGCCCGAGACGCCACTGCCCTTCGACCGCCGCGCTCTGTTGGCTGCGGCCCCGCTCGGAATCGTCGCCGCGGCTTGTGCCCCGGCGGCGGAGGAAGCCGGGGTGGCAGAGGCGGCGGATCAGTCCGCTTCGGCAGGTGACGACGCGGGTCTGACGGAGGCGGAAGTCGCGCACCGGCAGACGGCCCGCGACTTCGTCAAGGCGCTCGAGACGAGCGACTGGGAGTCGTTCGCCAGCGTCGTGGCCGACGACGCCCGGTTCATCACCCACGCGGCCGAAGGGCCGTGGGCGCGGTCGATGACCGAAGGCGGCGAGGTGATCCTCGAGAACATGAAGCAGTTGATGGGCGGCCTGACCGATCCCGACCTGATGATCACCCGGGAGCGGGTGCTCGGGCACCTCGTGATCCACGAGCGGGAGGAGAGCTTCACGACCGAGAACGGTCCGACGACCTCGAACATCACGGCCATGTACCTCGTCCACGACGGCAAGGTGCAGGTCTGGTTCGAGCTGGTGGGCGAGCTGCCGGCCTAGCTCCTTAGCCTCGGGCTTGCAGGCGGCGACCGCTCTCTACCGCTTCCCTCGCCTCGGGCAGGCGTCCCTTCCGGTTGAGGATGTCGGCTAGGACAAAGTAGCCGAACGGCCCGAAGGCGCCGTCCGGATCGCGGCGCAACCCCTCGCGGACCAGCAGCTCGGCGCGGTCCAGGTCATCGCCGCGATCCATGTGGAGCTTGGCCAGGTGGTAGTAGCCGAGAACGAATTCCGGGTTTGAGCGGATCGCCGCGCGCCACATCTCCAGGTGATCCTCGGGCCGCCCGAGCCGGCCGTACACGTGTCCCAGGTTGAACTGGGCGCGGAAGTGATAGGGCGCGTGCCTGATCGTCTGTTCGTAGGCCGCCGCGGCGTCTTCCGGTCGGCCGGCCTCCTCATGAGTCAGCGCGAGGTTGAAGTAGGGCTGACCGATCTCCGGGTTCTTGGCGATCGCTCTCTCGAAGTGGACGGACGACTCCCGGCTCCGGCCCAGCAGGGCCAGGAGCTCGCCGTGCTGATTGTGGATCCACGCCGGCGCCACCTCTTCGGCGGCGGCCGCTTCGACAACGCGGAGGGCGTCGGGGAGGCGGTCCAGATCAGCGTAGATGTCGCTCATCGCGATCGCCGCGTTCGACTCGTACGGGGCGAGTTCCACCAGCCGATGGAAGCCCACCAGCGCTTCCTCGAGCCGGCCGAGCCGCCAGTAGCCGGTGGCGAGTCCGAGCAGTGACGCTTGGTGTTCCGGGTTCAGCGCCAGTGCCCGCTGGTAGAGCTCGAGCGTCTGGCGGTTGAGTTCCGCTGAAGCTGCCACGTCTCCGCGCCGCGCAGCCTCGTCTGCCCGGCGTCCGACGATGCCGCCCAGCATCTGATTCGCGTCGACGATGTTGTCGTCCAGAGCCAGGGCGGCACGCAGGTACTCTTCGGCTCCTTCTTCGTCGCCGCGCCCGATGAAGCTCTGCGCCTCCATGATCGCCCGGTGGACCGCGATCCTCTCTTTCGGATCCGTTCGCTCGACTCCGTCGTCCTCGTCGACCCCACCGCTGGCGCGGCCCGCCAGATAGCCGAGGGCCCGCAGTTGCGCCAGCGTCTCGGTATCGAGGTCGGGCCGGCCGCCGGACCGGTCGCCCGATGACTTCAGTCCGCGGGAGTAGGCGAGCAGGCGGTCGCGCAGAGACCGCCCCAGATCCCGGTTCTGTAGCAGCACGTTGCTCGCTTCATCCGCGTCCTCTCGCAGCAGATAGAGCTCCTGGTTCGTCGTTTCGATGAACTTCTCGGACTCGGTGCGGATCGAGCGCAGGGGCGCCCAGTTGTAGTGGTAGAGGGAGTAGTACGACTCCGTGTACACCTCCCGCGGCGATGCCGCTTCCCGGCCCAGGATCAGGGGCAGCAGATCCATGCCCTGCGCCTCTGCCGGCACCTCCCGGCCGACGATCGAGAGGACGGTCGGCAGGATGTCGACGTGGCTGACCGCTTCGTCGACGACGCCTTCTTCGAAGTTTCCGAAGGGCAGGCGCAGAATGAGGGGAACGCGGACGGTCGAGTCGTAGATGAAGTAGCCGTGGAAGCCCTCGCCGTGCTGGCCGAGTCCCTCGCCGTGGTCGGACGTGAGGAGGAACACCGACTCGTCGAGCGCGCCTCGATTCTCGAGGCCTTCGCGCAGCAGGCCGACGAGAGAGTCGGTGTAGGCCACCTCCGCGTCGTAAGGCCGCTCGGGATACTGGGACCGGTAGGGCTCGGGCGGCGTGTAGGGGTCGTGGGGCTCGAACAGATGGACCCAGAGGAAGAAGGGAGCGTCTCGGGGCTCGTCGAGCCAGGCGAACGCCTCCTCGATCGTGTCGCGCCCGTCGTGCTGCACCTGTCCGACGTTGATGGACGGCTTGTTCGGGTCGAGCTGGAAGTCGTCGCGATAGCGATCGAAACCGCGGCCGATGCCCCAGCGCGAGTCGAGGACGAAGGCGCTGACGAAACCCGCCGTTGCCCATCCGGCCGCGGACAGCTCTTCGGCGAGTGTGGGAAGCGTCTCGTCGAGGGAGTAGCCCACGTTTTCCCGCACGCCGTGGAACGGCGGGTAGGTGCCGGTCATGATCGAGGTGTGGGCCGGCAGGGTGAACGGCACCGCGGTGGCGGCGTTCGAGAAACGCACCCCTTCCCGGGCGAGGCGATCCATGTGGGGGGTGGCAACCTGCTCCGAGCCGTAGCTGGAGAGTCGGTCCGCGCGCAAGGTGTCGATCGTGACCAGAACGACGTTCAGGCGGCTCGTTTCGATGTCGCCTGCGAGGTCTTCCCAGGTCGGTAGCCGCTCCGGTTCGACCTCCGGGACGGGCCCCGGTGCATCGCGGGGTTCGTCTCCAGGCGCACAGCCGGCCAGAACGGCCAGGGAGATAGCGAGGAATCGCGAGCCAACCACGGTGGGAAGTGAGCGCAAGTCCGGGAACCTCCTCCTCCGTGGGTGGCCTATGGACTGATCACGTCGTCCAGCTCGCGGACGCCGCCGTTGAAGCGCTCGAACGCCCGCTGCGCCCGCGCCCGGTCGGCCAGGTCGCCGCTGCGGTCGAGTTCGGCGGCGCTCTGCATGACCCGGCCGATGGCCTTGCGCGCCTGGCCGCGCTGCCGGGCGCTCAGGCCGGCCAGCCGGTCGAGCAGCACTTCGGCGAGGTCGCGAGCGTCGAAGGCGGGCACGTAGAGGGTGAGCCACTCGCCGTTCTCGATCTGGGCGCGCACGCGGTCCCGTTTGTTGGCCATCAGCGCCATGATCGCTACCGGATCGTTCGGGATCGTCATCGGCGGCCGCTCGTGGCTGTGCGGGCCGGCCCGGATCGCCGTGCTCCGCGAGCCGCCGCCAACGGGCTCGACCGTCGTCTCTTCGAAGTAGAAGTCGTAGCGCTGCTGCTCGCCGGCCAGCCAGACGTGGGCGAAGAACTCGCCGGGGAGTTCTTCGGGGATCTCGGAGAGGAGGTAGTCGCTGCCGACGACGGGCGCCATCGCGTAGCGGGTCTCGTCCCAACCCTCCGTCTCTTCGTTCCACGCCTCGAACACGATGTCGCCACCGAAGTTCCGTGGATCGACCGGTTGCTTGAAGTCGTCGTAGACGTAGAGGCGGAACTCGCCGGGCCGGGGCAGGGCGCCCTCCAGGTGGTGGTAGTTGTTCGCCGCCATGAAGAACTGGCCGCCGTGGAGCGGGTTGTGGTCCATGTGCGCGGCGGCGTTCGGATCGGCGGGATCGAGCCCGCCAGCCGCCGGCGCGCTGCCGGGTGCGCCGCCGGTAGCGGGACCGCCGAACGCCCCGGTCAGCATGCCGCCGCGGGTCTGCGGCTGCTCGCGGGGCTCGAAGATCTCCGGCAACACGAGGTGATCGTCGAGCTCGTAGTCGACGTGGAGGGCGAACGGCTGAACCACGGCTTCCTTCGCCTTCCCGACGTCGAAGGATCCGACCAGCTCGACGCGGGTGCCCGGCGGTGCGTGAATGGGTTCCTCGAACAGGTAGGAGGCCGGGAACTCGGGGTTGTATTCGGGGACGTAGAGCACCGTTTGCACGCGCTGGTCCGGGAAGTGGACGCGGACCTCCATGCTGGCGAGCCGGTCGCCGACGTCGGGGTGCAGTCCGATCAGGCGGGCTCGCTCGGAGAGGGTCAGGCTCGCGGTCTGCGGCCGGGCGGCGCGGCGGCCCTTGAGCGCGACCTTGCCGCCGGCCCGCGCGCTCTCGACCCACAGCTCGACCTCGTCCTCGGTCTGGGCCAGGAACAGGCCCAGGCTAGAACGGTCGCGGATGAGGGTTCGCGAATCGTCGTTCGGCCGCCGGCGGTACTCGACCAGGAGTTCGATCGTCGAGCCGCGGCGCAGCCGTTTGCCGGCGCCGTCCGGCAGCAGAACGGGATCGTCGCCGCGCAACCACTGGCCGAGGAACTGGGGACCGGCCGTGGCGGTCCGCGTCCGGGTCGGCTCGGGTTCATCCTCGTCGCGGAACGGGTCGTACGGGACCTGGACCTCGACCTCGAGCTGCTCGGGCGGGGCGTCCTCGGGATCGTGTACCCAGGCCGCCATGCGGTAGACGACGCCCGGGTGCCGCGGCCGGAACTCGTAGCCGGTGATCCAGGCGTCCTGCTCGAACTCGACGGCGAGGACCTCGCGGCCGGAGGCGGTCTGCTGACCCGGTTCGACGATCGTCTCGTCGGCAGGTTCCAGCACCAGGTCGGGGACGCCGAGCACCCATTCCTCCTCCGTGAACTCCGGCGGCGGAGGCAGGTTGCGACGCGGTCCCTGGGGACCGCCGCCCTGAACCCAGGCGACCAGGATGTCGATCTCGCGCTGGCTCATGCGACGCGAGTTGCGGAAGTGGTCGTAGCGGGCGTCGGCGGTCCACGGCGGCATGCGGCCGGTGAGCAGTTCCTCTTCGATCGCCACCGCCCAGGCGCGGGCGCCCGGCCTCGCGTCGTTGCCGTAGGTGGTCAGGTCGATGTAGTTCGGCGCCGACCCCTTCGGGTTGTGGCAGGGCATGCAGTAACGGCGCAGGATCGGGCGCACGTCGTCGGCGAAGTTGATGTCCGTCGTGATGCGGACGTGGGCCGGGGCGGGATCCGTGGCGATTCCGGTTACGGTCAGGGCAGCCAGCCCGATCGCGAGCGTGGCTGCGGTGACGGACGAATCGTGGCGGGTCGTGCGACTCGGTTTCACTTCCCGTCTCCGGAGTAGACAGACAGGTTGCCCTCGGTGTCGGCGAGGAACAGCGGCCTGAAGTTGAAGCCCCGGCTGCGCAGCAGGTCGCCGCCGCCTTGCTGGCGATCGACCACCGCGGATACCGCGACGACCTCGCAGGCCTCGGCCTGCACGGCCTCGATCGCGCGGATGATCGAGCCGGCCGAAGTGACCACGTCGTCGACGACGGCCATTCGGCGCCCTTCAGCGATCAGCTTTCGGCCGTCCGGGTGGTAGGAGGCGTCGATCCGGGCGCTCGTGCCGTGGCCTTTCGCCTTGTTGCGCACCAGGAACCCGAACAGAGGCGGCCCTTCCAGGTCGCTAGCAACGGATGCGGCCGTCGCCAAGTAGGCACCGCCGACCTCGGGCCCGCCGACGGCATCGACGCCGAAGGGCCGGAGCTGCTCGCAGAGCGCCTCGCCGATCAGCCGCGATCCGCGGGGAGACAGCACCGTCGCCTTGGTGTCGCAGTAGTAGTGCGAGCGCGCACCGGAGGTGAGAACGAAGTCCCCCTTGGCGATGCTCCGCTCCTGGAGCAGGGCCTTCAGTTCGTGCAATCGCGGGTGTTTCTTCGGGTCCGGCACGGCCGGAGAGGGTATCAACGACTGTCCTGAACCCGGCGTCTTCCGGCGGGCTGGTGGTACTCTCGGAGCCCTTGCTCCCGGACCCCTCGGGCACCCCTTGTCGAAAGCACCCAAGGGCAGATCAATGGCCAGCAGGATAGACACACTCGCCACCCATCGGACCTTCAGGCAGGCCGGCATTGAGCCGGCGCACGCCGAGGCCATCGTCGAGGCGATCAACCGCGCCGATGAACGCCTGGCCACGAAGGACGATCTGGCGCTGCTGCGGTCGGACCCCACGGGTGAGTTCGCTGAGTTCCGAACGGAACTGAGAGGTGAAGTCGCTACAGTCAGGTCGGAGTTGAGAGGCGAAATCGAGTCGGTCCGAACGGATCTGAGCGGCAAGATCGAGTCGGTGGAGACGAGGCTGGGAGCCAGTATCGGCCTGGAGGTGGGATCGGCGAGGACCAATCTCCGGGGAGAGATTGCGTCGTTCCGCACCGAGGCGCAGGAGCGGTTCGCCGGTCTAGAGGGTGAAGTGGCGGCGATCCGGTCGCAGCTTGGCGTGATGAAGTGGACCATGAGGATGAACGTGGCGGCCATGGTCGCCGTTTTCGTTCGCCTCTTCGGTCTTTCGTGACCGGTTGGCCTCGTTCTGAGTGACCTTGGCGTGCTTGACCGGTAACGCTGTGCCGGAACCCGCGACGGCTCACGTCGGCATCGTCACCGTCTCGGACCGGGCCTCGCGCGGCGTGTACGAGGACCATGGCGGGCCGGCGATCCGCGACTACCTGGCGGAGGTCCTGACTTCGCCTTGGGAGCCGTGTGCCCGCGTCGTCGAGGACGAGGTCGAACAGATCGCTGCGGCGCTGCGCGAACTCTGCGACGACGAAGGCTGCTGTCTCGTCGTGACCACCGGCGGCACCGGGCCGGCGGCGCGCGACGTGACGCCGGAGGCGACCCTGGCCGTGTGCGAGAAGCCGATGCCGGGGTTCGGCGAGTTGATGCGGCAGGTGTCGCTTCTCGCCGTCCCGACCGCGATCCTCTCGCGGCAGACGGCGGCGGTCCGCGGCTCGTCGCTGATCGTCAACCTGCCGGGCCAGCCGAAGGCGATCGGGGAGTGTCTCGACGCGGTGTTTCCTGCGATTCCGTATTGCGTGGACCTGATCGGCGGGCCGTACCTAACGACGAACGAGGCGCGGATCAAGGCGTTTCGGCCGAAGTCGGCGAAGAAACCGGCGGGTTGAGGAGGAGGATCGGCATGGCGGACGAATCGGGGCCGCGGGTGGCTTGCCGTGCGCTCCTCGCGGTACCGCTGCTGGCGCTGGTCGCGGCCTGTGCGCCGCCCGGCGGAGACGGCGAGGAGGCGACGGTCTACCGGGACACCTGGGGTGTCCCCCACATCTATGCCGAGTCCGCCGAGGCCGGGCTCTACGCTTCCGGCTGGGCGATGGCCGAGGATCGGTTGTCGCAACTGCTCGAGAACTACCTCTTCGGGCTCGGCGAGTACGCCGCCGCCTTCGGGCCCGGCGACAACGACCGCTGGGTACGGTCCGACCTCGATTCCCGTATGTGGGATCACTACGGCACGGCGAAACGCCACTACGAGGCGAAGCTCAACCCGGAGCTCCGGCGACACCTGGCCGCGTTCATCGATGGCATCAACGCCTACCTGGAAGCGCATCCCGGTGAAGTGCCGGAGTGGTGGGGCAGCCGGAAGGTCGACGTCTACATGCCGGTCGCCTTCAGCCGGCAATTCATCTGGAGCTGGCCGGCGGGGCAGGCGCGCTCCGATCTGCGGGCGGTCGGCATCGAACCGAGCTTCGACGTCGACCTGCGGGCCTCGAACCAGATCGCGCTGGCGCCGGACCAGACCACCTTCGGCGCCGCGGCGCTGATCATCGACCCGCACCTGTCCTGGCTTGGCCGCCACCGCTACTGGGAGGTGCGCCTCCATGCCGGCGACATCCACATCAGCGGCTTCGCAACCGCGGGCTTCCCCTACGTCAACCTGGGCCACAACGAGCATGTCGCCTGGGCCCATACGACCGGCGGGCCGGACACGGCCGACGCCTACGAACTGACCCTCGATCCGGAGGATCCGAGCCGCTACCTGTACGACGGCGAGTGGCGGCGGATGAAGAGCCGCACTGTCGAGGTCCGGGTCGCCGGCGAGGAGTCGCCGCGCGAGGCGACGTTCTGGTACTCCCACCACGGCCCGATCGTGGCGCGGCAAGGCGACAAGGCCTGGGCCGCCGCCCTGGCCTACGAGGAGGAGATCGGCTATCTGGAGTCCAAGTACCACTTCATGGTCGCCGAGGACTACCTGGGCGCCGCCAAGGCCCTGGATGTGCGCCAGATCATGCCGCAGAACGTAATGATCGCCGACACCGGGGGCAACATCTACTACCAGCGCACCGGCCGGGTGCCGATCCGTCCCCAGGGCTACGACTGGCGCCGGCCGGTCGATGGATCGACCTCCGACACGGAATGGCTGGGCATCCATCCGGCGTCCGATCTGATGTCGCTGCTCAACCCGGAACGCGGGTACATGCAGAACAACAACATAGGGCCGGACACGATGCTGGTCGGCTCGCCGCTCGTTCCTGACCGCTACCCGGCGTATCTGTACAACCAGCCCGCTCTGTACACCCATCAGCGTGGCGCGAGCGCGATCGCCCGCCTGGAGGCGACGCGGGAAGCCGGGGGCAAGTGGAGCGAAGAGGAGATCGTGGAACTCGCGCTCGACCGCTCGGTCTACAAGTTCGAGTGCTGGGTGGAGGAGTTGCGGCGGGCGGAAGCCGCCGTCTCGGGGCAGCGTTCAGCGGACCATGCCGAGGTAGCGCGTCGCATCGGGGAGTGGAACGGCGTCTCCGAGCCGGACTCGCAAGGCGCGCTCGCCTACTTCCGGTGGCGTGAAGCACTGCGCGGCCTCGTAGGCGCCGAACGGATGAACGACATGACCGCGCGCGTCAACGACTACCTGGAGCTCATCCGCGAGGCGCCCGAGCCGCTTGGACTGCGCGACGACGAACTGCCGGAGCTGGTCGAGGCGGTCGATGCCGCGGCCGAGGCGTTGCACTCAGGCCCGGGGGGCTTCGAGGCAACCTTCGGCGACGTGTTCCGGGTCGGCCGCCAGGACTCGGCGGACGTGGTCTCCTGGCCGGTCGGCGGCGGCTCGCTCGGCGAGGCCGGCATGGCAACGCTCCGTTCCGTGGGGTTCAGTCAGCCGCGCGCCGACGGTAGACGTTGGGGCAACCGCGGCCAGACCTCGACCGAAGTCGTCATCCGGAGCAACCCGATCCGGAGCTACACCCAGCCCCCGATCGGCCAGAGCGATCGCTCCGACTCGCCCCACTACCGGGATCAGGCCGAGAAATTGTTCTCACCCGGCGCCATGAAGCCGGGCTGGTTTGCGCGCGAGGAGCTGTTTGCCGACGACGGGGCGAACATCGCGGCTGAGTTGCGGTTGATCTATGAGCCCTGACCAGGAGCAGAAGGGGTGTCGATGCGTCATCTTCAAAGGGTGTGGTGTGTAGCCGCGGTGGCTGCCGTTGTCTTCGCCACGGCCTCGCCGATATCGGCCCAGTCGGGGCACAACCTGGAGCGCCCCGCATACTGGAAGGTCCACTTCAACGACTCGGACGGCACCCGGGAGAGGCGGTTCGTCGTCATGCGGCCCGGTTGGCATGTCTTCGCCGGTCCTGGCGTTTTTTTCTGGGACCCGGGCAGCTTCGCGTCGGGCAGCTACGCGGTCAGCAGCACGATCTTCCTGTTCCCCGAAGGCGAGCCGGAGCAGTCGGGCTCGACGCGGCCTGGAGGGCGTCGGCGAGAGGCTGCGGCGGCGCAGTCCGGGGGCCGTGGGGAGGGTCCCAGCGGACTCGAAGCGAGCGACGCGCAACGACGCGAGGGCAAACGATGCCCAACCGGAGCGAGCGGAGTGGAGTGCGCGCAACCCCCCGCCCTCCGACCAGGCGCGAACCCGGGTGGCGCGATGCGCGCCACCCGTGAACCAGTCCGCGCGCCCGTCAGCGGGCGCACGGATGGCACGGCACCTGGGGTTGACCCCCTCATGCCGCCGACCAGCCGGCGGGCGCCACCGACATCGCCGCGCTACAGCGACGCCAGCAGGTCGCCGAGCTGCTCCAGGCTCGCCAGGTTGTGGACGGGGAGGAAGTCGTCGATGTGGGGGAGGGCGGCCACAATACCGCGGGTCAGGGGCTCGTAGCGGGGGGAGCCCAGAAGCGGATTGAGCCAGATGAGGCGGTGGCAGCTTCGGTGGAGGCGTTCCATTTCCTTGCCGAGGAGGGCGATGTCGCCGCGGTCCCAGCCGTCGCTGATGATGAGGACGGCGGCGCCCTGGCCGAGGAGGCGCCGGCCCCAGACGAAGTTGAACTCGCGCAGGGCCTCGCCGGTGCGGGTGCCGCCGCCCCAGTCTTCGATCCGGTGGACGGAGGCCTGGAGCGCCCGGTCGAGGTCGCGTTCGGCGAGTTCGCGCGTGAGGCGGGTGAGGCGGGTGCCGAAGGCGAAGGCTTCCACCCTGGAGATGCCAGGGTCGGCGGACCTGGGGTGGGAGACGGCGTAGATGAAGTGGAGCAGCAGCCGCGAGTAGGGCTTCATGGAGCCGGAGATGTCGCAGAGCAGCACCAGGGGCCGCCGCCGGTGTTTGCGGTCGCGGCCGACGAGGTCGATCAACTCGCCGCCGTGGCCCAGGTTGCGCCGGAGCGTGCGGCGCAGGTCGAGGCGGTGGCCCCCGGAGCTCGGCTTGAGCCGGCGCGTGCGGCGCGTCTCGAGCTGCCAGTGCATGGACGCCATCAACTGCCTGATCTCGTCGAGCTCGTCGCCTTCGAGCAGGGCGAAGTCCTTCTGCCGCAACGCCTCGCGAGCGCTGTAGAGGGCCGTGCGCGCGGTGCGGTCGGTCTCCATTAAGCCGTCGCCGTCGCCGTCGCCTTCGTTGTCGCCACGCGCCAGCTTCTGGATCGCCGCGCGCTTCGTCCGCTCCGTGTGGCGTTGGACCAGGAGGCCCAGTTCGAGCTGTTCGAGCTCCCGCGGGTCGCGTGCCTGCCAGAAGAGCTCGAAGGCCTTGTCGAACCACGGCAGATCGCGGCGCCGGCTGACCAGGACGGCCCGGGCCGCCGCCTTCACGTCGCGCTTGCGGGCAACGTCGACGAGTTCGAGCGCCGCCACCCAGTCCCGGAGCTGGGTCGGCGTCACGTCCAGGCTGCCCACCCGCAGCAGGCGTCCGAAGAGCACGATGTTGCGGAGCAGGTGGCCGTGGGCCGGCGCTCCTGCTTCAGTCACCGTTGGCATGTCAACAAACCGAGGAACCTCCGCTCCGCGAACCGCAACAGGAACACCACCGACAACCGCAACAACAACAACGGTTTTCGTGTAGCCCGCACGCTCAGCAGCCGGAGCCGGCGCCGCCACGGCGGCGGCGGGAGCGCAGTGAGCGTTCAGGGAGGGTCATGATGAGACTCGGTGGCCGCCCCTCTTGTCCCGCAGTGCGGGGGAGGGGCGGCTAAGACCAGATCCGTCCCTGCCAGCCCGGCGTCCCTTCGAGCGCATCGAACGCGGCGTCCTTGGAGATCAGCGGGCAACGCAGCTCGATCGAGGAAGCGGCAATGAGACGATCGAACGGGTCGCGATGCACCCAGCCGAGCATGCCGGCACGAGCTGCAATGGCCCGAGTGAAGGGAGCGGATAGCGTTTCGGTCTCGGTCACCAGGGCGTCCACATGCGGCGCCATGTCCGGCCACTTGCCCAGTCGCACCTTTCTCGTCACCTCGTAGACACTGATCGGGCTGGCATAGACCACGTCGGCATCGAGCACCGCAGCCTTCGCGGCGCCGGTGAGACGCCCTGGTTCCATGAGACTCCAAATCCACGCGTGAGTGTCGAGCAGTACGGAACTCAGGACGTTCCCTCCCAGAGAGCCAACTCGGCGTCGTCCATCGCTTCATCGAAGTCAGGCACGGACTTGACCAAATGGGCCAAACTGCCGAAACGGAACGTCTTCGACGTCACGGGAACCAGCCTCACCGCGGGCTTGCCCCCGCGGGCGATGATCACGTCGTCGCCCGCTTCGGCGGCGACGATGAGCTTCGACAATTGCGACTTGGCGGCGTGCATGTTGACGAGCATCTTTCCCCCTACCTAGCTAGTTTAGCTAGATCACGGCAGCAGTGGGTCTCTGAGCAGGTCAAACGCGCCGCGACGAAGCGGCTACGACTGGCTCTTCCGGAGTAGCCGGCGGACCGCCTCGTCGTCGATCTTGTCGAGGTCGTCCTGGTACTTGAGGAGCACCCCCAGGGTGTCGCGGAGGATGCCGTCGGAAAGCGTTTCCTGGTCGAGGGCGATCAGGGCGTTCGTCCAGTCCAGGGTCTCGGCGACGCCCGGCTGCTTGAACAGGTCCTCCTCGCGCAGCGCCTGCACCAGGCGGACGATCTGGGAGGCGAAGTGTTCGGGCGCCTCGGGTACGCGCCGCAGCACGATCTGGACTTCCTTTTCGTAGTCGGGGAAGTCGATCCAGTGGTAGAGGCAGCGGCGCTTCAGCGCGTCGTGGACCTCGCGGGTGCGGTTCGAGGTGACGACCGCGACCGGGGGCTCTTCTGCGGCGACCGTGCCGATCTCGGGGATCGTGATCTGGAAGTCGGCCAGGATCTCGAGCAGGTAGGCCTCGAACTCTTCGTCGGCCCGGTCGAGTTCGTCGATCAGCAGGACCGGCGGGGCCTCGCCCCCGCGGCTCGTCTGGACGGCGCGCAAGAGGGGCCGCTCGAGCAGGAAGTCGGAGGAGAAGACGTCGTCCACGGCGCCCCGGGCGTCGCCTCCGCCGGCCGCCTCCACGCCGCGCAGGTGGAGCAACTGCCGGCGGTAGTTCCACTCGTAGACGGCGGTCGAAACGTCGAGCCCCTCGTAGCACTGGAGCCGGATCAGTTCGGAGCCCAGGCAACGCGAGAGGACCTTGGCGACCTCCGTCTTGCCGACGCCGGGTTCGCCTTCCAGGAAGATCGGCTTGCCCATGCGCAGCGACAGGTAGATCGCGGTTGCGAGGTCCCGTTCGGCGATGTAGTCCTCCGCGCGCAGGGCGGCGACGACCGCGTCGACATCGGCAAAGCCGCGGTCGGTGGCGGGGCTGGAGCGCTGGAAGTTGGGCGAAACCGTCATTCGCGGATTGCTGCTACAGATCGAGGATCGCGTCCACCTCGCGTGGAAGCGGCCGCGGTTTCGACAGCAGGGAGATGCCGAAGAACAGGGTCAGCGAGAGCAGCAGCGAGATGGCGCCGCCGTGGATGCCGTGGGGCACCTGGATCCCCGCGATCTCGATGAAGAAGTTCACGGCGAGGCTCGAGATGATGGCGACGTTCGCCGCGAGCGCCGTCGCGCGTTTCCAGTTGAAACCGATCGCCACCGTCGGCACCAGCGCGGCGGCGAACGTCCCCCAGCCGAAAGTGCCGAGCAGGGCGACCAGGTCCTCCTTGGAGAGGCTCACGAAGAGCGCCGCGCCCACGGCCAGACCCAGGGTCGCCACGCGGGCCCAGAACAGCTCCTTCTTGAGTGGCTTGCCGAAGAGCGCCTTGGGAATGTCGTGGATGATCGCGGCGGCGCCGATGTTGAGGAAGCCGTCCGCAGTCGACATGATGGCGGCGAAGAGAGCGGCGAAAACGATGCCGGCCAGGATCGGATGGGCGTACGCCTGGAGGAACGCATATGCCGCGTCGTCGGGCTGCCCGAGTTCGGGATGGTCGCCGGCCACGACCAGCGCCCGCATCGCGAAGCCGATCGCGATCCACAGCAGCGCCGCGAAGAAGCCGGCGATCGCGCTGACCATGAAGATCTGCTTGAACTGGCGGATCCGCTTGTTCATCATCAGCTTGGTGATGATGTGGGGCTGTCCGCAGGCCCCGACCACGAACAGGAGGTAGTAGGACAGCGCCCCCATGATGCCGAGGGTGCCCCACGGTCCGATCGCCTCCGGATCGTCGTTCACCAGCGTCATGGCGCCGCCGGCGATGCCGCCGTCGACCGCGCCTATCGCCGCGATGACCACCAGCACGCCGGCGATCGCCATCACCGCGCCCTGGACGACGTCGGTGTAGACGCCGGCGATGATGCCGCCGGTCACGCAGTAGAAGACGAGGACGGCGACGGAGATGGCCATGGAGGCGCCGAGGCTCACGTGGGGCATGCCGTCGACGTTGTTCAGGATCTCCTGCAGCACCACCGCCATCGCCATGATCTGCGCCGCCAGGTAGCCCACGACGCCGAGGATGATCGCCACGGCGGTCAGGAATCGGCTGGTCTCGCTCTGGTAGCGCAGCGCCACGGTGTCCGGCAGCGACACCGTCTGGTACACCTCCGAGAAGATGCGCAGCCGCTTCGCCACCAGGAAGAAGGTGAAGCAGCTCGCCACCGTGCCGCAGACGATCATCCACACCGAAGTCATGCCCTGGCTGTAGACGAGGCCGGGGCCGCCGACGAAACCGAAGCCGGAGAGCGTGCTCGAGAAGAGCGCGAAGGCGGTGACGATGATGCCGAGTTCGCGGCCGGCCATGAAGAAGTCCTGGGACGACTTCGTGCGCCTGAGCGCCCAGATGCCGACGCCGATGCACAGCGCGAAGTAGATGAGGAGGCAGGTCAGGACGACGGCGTTGCGGCTCTCTTCCATCAGCAGCCTCCCGCCCGGGCCGCGTCGCTGCCGCCGGCTTCAAGTTCCTTCCGGTTCTCTCTCTCCTTCAGGCGTTGCGCCGCGGCGAGTTCCGCCACCTTGCGTTCGTCCTCTTCGGTGAAGAACCAGCGGTCGAAGATCCGCATGTAGACGACCATCAGGAACACCGGGAACGGCCACACCGCGTAGAACACCCACGCCGTGGGCCTGGGGAAGCCCAGGAACAGGGTGTGCGTGTCCTCGGTGGCGTAGCGCTGGTACGAGAACACGAGCGCGGTGAAGATCGCGGCCAGAACCAGGGTGCCGACGATCAGCGGCCGCTTGGCCGGTCCCAGGGATGCGCCGCCCGCTCGGCGCCGCTCCATGCCCATCGCCAGGCAGCCGCCGAAGAAGAGCACCTGGAAGATCACGAACGCCCAGCCGATCCAGAGCGTCGTGGCGTGGCGCTCGGCGCCCGACCCGCCCTGGCGCATGGTCGCGAAGCGGTCGTGCTCGAAGCCGCGGCTCTTGATCACCCGCTCGGTCGTGCCGTCCTCCAGGACCACGTCCTCGTAGGGCGTCTGCGGCGTGACGAAGGCCGCGCCCACGGTGAGGCACATGCCGATCAGGGCGAGGAAGACGAACCAGTGCAGCTTCATGGATTGGCAGTGGGCGGGCGGGGAAAGCTGCGGCAGCCTACCCCAGCGGCAGGGCGATCGGGGGAAGCGCGTTGGTATGGTCCCCCGCCATGGACGGTGAGTCGGGAGGAAGCCAGAAGCCGCTCGCCCGCCTGTTCGCGTACATGCGCCTGGCGCCCGGCGCCTACGTCCTGGGCGGGGTTCTCACGCTCCTGTACGTCGCCTTCTTCCAGCTCATTCCGCTGGCCGGGCGGAACATCGTCGCCGCGCTCGAGGGCCCCCCGGAGAGCTTCCAGCGCGAGGTGCTGTTCCTGGTGCTGGCCGCGGGCGGCCTGGCCGCAACAAGGCTGTTCTCGCGGATCGTGATGTTCAACATCGGCCGCCAGATCGAGTACCGCATCCGCAACGACTACTTCGCCCACCTGCAGAGCCTGCCGCAGTCCTTCTTCCTGGCGCACCGCACCGGCGATCTGATGTCGCGTGCCGTGAACGACATCAACAGCATCCGGATGTTCCTGGGCATGGGTTTCCTGAACCTCCTGCAGACGCCTGTGCTGTTCCTCGGCGCCCTGGTGGTCATGTTGCGCGTGGACGCCGTGCTGACCCTCTGGTCGATGGCTTCCTTTCCGATCTTCGTGCTCGTTACACGGCACTACAGCCGGTACATGTTCCAGGCCAACCTGGCCGGCCAGGAGCAGCTCGGCAAGGTCTCGACCGTGGTGCAGGAGAACGCCTCCGGCGCCCTGGTGGTCAAGGCCTACGACCTGCCTGACCTGGAGCGCGACCGCTTCGACGACCAGAACCAGGAGCTGTTCCGGCGCATGATGAAGGTCGGCGTCATGCAGACGACGATGTTCGCCTCCGTCGGCGTGGTGCCGTCCATCTCGGCCGCCCTTGTGCTGTGGCTGGGAGGGCAGAGGGTGCAGGCGGGGCTGCTCGGCGTTGAGGATCTGTGGCTGTTCTGGGGCTACATCGTGATGCTGACCTTCCCGACCATGATGCTGGGGTTCGTCGTCTCGATCACCCAGCGCGGGCTCGCGGGGCTCGAGCGGTTGGGGACGGTGCTGGACATCGTGCCCTCGATCCGCGACCGGGAGGATGTCGCGGAGGTTTCGGAAGTGGCCAGCCGGGTCGAGTTCCGCAACCTGACCTTCACCTATCCCGGCAGCTACCTGCCGGCGCTCGTTGGGATAGACTTGGTGGTCGAAGCCGGCAGCACGGTCGGCATCGTGGGGCCGGTGGGGTCGGGCAAAACGACCCTGGTCGGCTTGGTGCCGAGGATCCTGGAGGTCGACGACGGCGCCATCCTGATCGACGGCGTGGACCTGAACCGAATGCCGGTCCAGGTGCTGCGTTCGAGCATCGCCATGGTGCCGCAGGACAGTTTCCTGTTCTCCATCTCGGTGGCCGAGAACATCCGCTACGGCGTCCCCGATGTCGATCTTGAGCAGGTGCGCCGCGCCGCGGCGCGGGCCCAGGTCGAACGGGAGATCGAAGAATTCGAGGACGGCTTCGACACCGTCGTCGGCGAACGCGGGGTCACCCTCTCGGGCGGCCAGCGCCAGCGAGTGGCCCTGGCGCGGGCGATGATCCTGCGCCCCTCGATCCTCATCCTCGACGACTCGCTGTCGAGCGTCGACCACGGCACCGAGGAGGCGATCCTGGGCGACATCGAGGGGAAGCGGCGCGGCCGCACCTGCTTCATCGTCGCGCACCGCATCTCGGCGGTGCGGGGCGCCGATCAGATCGTCGTGCTAGAGAACGGCCGCATCACGGAGCGCGGGACGCACCGGGAACTGGTGGATTTGGGCGGCTTCTACGCCCGCCTGCACCGTCGCCAGGAACTGCTGTCCGAGCTTGAACCCGGTTGGCGCGATCCCGCGCCAACCGCGAACCAGTCCGAGCGCCCGTCATCGGGCGCGCGGATGGCGCTGGGCGATGGCGGCGTCCTCGTTCCGGATCCGGGCCACGCCGGCACGGTGGCCGGCGTGCCGCGGACTGGGCCCGGGGAAGAGTCGTCGTGAGCGAGGAACGGAGCGAAGCCGTCGGGCCGGGCCGCGAGCGCGACCTCGGCAAGGTCTACGACAGCGAGCTGATCAAGCGGCTCTGGCCGTTCATGCGGCCCTACCGGGGCTGGATCGGCTTCAACTTCGCCCTCGTGCCGGTGCGTGCGGTGCTTGAGTTGATGCCGGCGCTGGTCGTGGGCGCGGCGCTCAACTACCTGACCGAGGGTGTCGCGACGTCGGAAGTGGGGTGGATGGCCCCCTTCGTCGTGCCGCGGTTCGGCCTGCCGCCGCTGGCCTGGATGTTCATCCTGGTGCTCGGCATCTCGATGCTCACGCTCACCATGGAGTGGCTGCGCGCCTTCACCATGATCTCGCTCGGCCAGCGCACGATCCGCGACGTCCGGAGGACGCTGTTCGATCACGTCCAGCGTCTGCCGATGCGCTTCTTCGACCGCTACCCGGTGGGCCGCTTGGTGACGCGGCTCACGAACGACCTGGAGAACCTGGCGGAGATGTTCTCGGCCGGCGTGATTGCGATGGTCGCGGACGTGTTCGTGATGGTCGTGATTCTCACCATGCTGTTTTCGATGGAACCCCGTCTGGCCCTGGCGGCCCTCGCCCTGGTGCCCTTGCTGGGAATTGCGGCGGCGATCTTCCGCTACAAGGTGCGCGAGGCATTCCGGGAGGTCCGGGTCAAGATCGCGCGCCTGAACGCTCACCTGCAGGAAACGATCACCGGCATGAAGGTGGTCCAGTTGTTCGCCCGCGAACGGCGGAACCAGCGGGACTTCGAGCGCGAGAACGCCTCCCACCGCGATTCCTGGCTGCGCTCGATCCGCTACGACGCCCTGCTGTTTTCGTCCGTCGATCTGGCGACGAACCTGACCCGGGCGCTGATCTTCTGGTACGGCGCCAGACTGCTCGGCGTCGGCGAGATCACGCTCGGCACGATGTACGTCTTCACCGACTACATGGGCCGCTTCTTCCGGCCGCTGATGGACCTGTCCGCCAAGTATTCGGTGATGCAGTCCTCGATGGCGAGCGCCGAACGCGTGTTCCAGCTCCTCGACGAGCCGCGGGAACCGGAGGGGCGGATCGAATCGCCGGCCGAGGCCGCTGCCGGCCCGCAACGCGGCGGCTGCGAAGTCGAGTTCGACGGCGTGACCTTCTCGTACGGCGCGGAGACGGTCCTGCGCAACGTCTCCTTCCGCGTCGCCGCCGGCGAGCGGGTGGCGATCGTCGGCCACACCGGCTCCGGCAAGACGACCACGCTCAAGCTGCTGGCGCGTCTCTACGAGCTCCAGGAAGGTGCAATCCGCGTCGACGGCCGGGACATCCGGGAGATTCCGAAGCCCGAACTCCGCCGCCGGCTGGCCTTCGTGCTCCAGGACGTTTTCCTGTTCGACGGCGACCTGCGCTACAACATCGTTCTCGGCCGCGACGTGGACGACGATGTGGTCGACGAGGCGGCCCGGGCGACCCACGTCGACGAGCTGATCGAGCGGCTGCCGAACGGCTGGCAGCACAAGGTCAGCGAGCGCGGCGTCAACTTCTCGACCGGTCAGCGGCAGTTGCTTTCCTTCGCCCGCGCCCTGGCGCGCGAACCGCAACTGCTGCTGCTGGACGAGGCGACCTCCAGCGTCGACACCGAGACCGAGGCCCTGATTCAGGACGCCCTCCGGCACCTCATGGAGGGCAAGACCTCGATCGTCGTCGCCCACCGCCTGTCGACGATCAAGGACGTCGACCGCATCTACGTCTTCCACCACGGCGCCATCTGCGAGCACGGCACCCACGACGAACTCCTCGACCTCCGCGGCGTCTACTGGCGCCTGTACCAGTTGCAGTACGCCCAGCAGGAGACGGCGGCGTAGGGCGCCGCCACTACAATCAGGCGATGACCGCCGACGAACCTTGGCGTTGGAGGCCGCTTGAGGGAATGCCCGCTGGCGCCGCCCCCTGGGCGTTGCCCGGACAGGCCGAGCAGGAGGCGACCTGGGCCGCGCACCTCGACGCGCTCAAGCGAGATGCCGCCAAGGAGCGCTTCATGCAGTCATGGCTGCGTGAGCGTGTGCGGGCCTTCGCCATCGAGACCGGGCAGATCGAGGGGCTCTACACGTTGCGCCGCGGCGTGACTGAGCAGTTGGTCGCGGAGGGGTTCGCCGGCGTCATGGGCGCGCACACCCTCGAAGGGCTAGAGGACGAGGCGATCCGGGGCTTACTCGAGGACCAGGAGGCTGCCTACGACATGGTCTTCGAGGACGTTGCGAGCGGGCGTCCGCTCTCGGAGCACATGGTGAAGAGCTGGCACCAACTGCTTGTACGCCACCAGGAGACGGTCACGGGCCTGGACCTGGAGGGCCGCCGCGTTGCTGTACCGTTCCGCACAAAGGGACGATGGAAGACGCAGCCCAACAACCCGCGACGCGCTGACGGGAAGGTTCACGAGTACTGCCCGCCGGAGCACGTCCAGTCCGAGATGGACCGTTTCTTTGCTTTGTGTCGGGACGTGTTTCAAGGCGACTATCCGGTCAACGTCGAGGCGGCTTGGCTGCACCACCGCTTCGTTCGTACCCATCCGTTTCAGGACGGCAACGGGCGGGTGTCCCGGTTGCTCATGGCTTGGGCCTACCTGAAACGCTCCCTGCCGCCGCCCGTGGTCACCGCCGAAGGAAAACCCGCGTACGTGAATGCCCTGGAGATGGCCGACGGCGGCGATGTCAAGGCCCTTTCGGACCACATCGGAGGCCTTGCGCTGGTTTCCATGATCAGCGCCAACCAGTTGGCTCGGCAGGTGCTGGCGGGCAAGCTGGAGCGTCCGAACGGCAACGGCGGACGAACGATCGGCGACGACTACTGCCCGCCGCCGGAAGGCGAAGCCGCGACCTGACCCTCCTACCGAGGCCGCGTCTGGTGTTGCGGCGCTTCCACCTCGGTCTGCAGCCCCAGATCCCCCTGATCCTCCATCCAGGCCTGCAACTGCGCGTGCAGCTCCTCCAGCCGCCCCCGATGCGCCGGCTCATCCGCCAGGTTCACCAGCTCGTGGGGGTCCGCCTCCAGATCGAAGAACTCGAACTCCGGCCGGTGCTGGTACCGCTCGTACAACGCCCGGGCCGCGGCATCCGTCTCGCCGGCGTCGCGCCACGAGAAGTAGAAGCCGTCCCGGTTCTCCTCGGTGACGAGGTTCGTGAACCGGTTCTCGTGGGCAATGTTCCAGATCAGCTTGTAGCGCTCGTCGCGGATGGAGCGGATGGGGTAGGGCTCCAGGTTGGCGACGATGCCGGTCGTCGTCTGAATGCCGTAGACCACGTCGCGGTGCTTCGGACCGGGCTCGAGCAGGAGGCCGAGCATGCTCCTGCCCTCGATCTCCGGTGGCACGGTGCCTCCGGCGGCCTCGATCCAGGTCGGCAGGAGATCGTTGATCTGGAGCAGCGCGGCTGACGTCTGGCCGGCCGGAATCCTGTGGCTCCAGCGGGCGACGACGGAGGTGCGGATGCCGGCTTCGTAGAGCGTCCACTTGGCCAGGGGACCGCTGATGCCCTGCTCGCTGTAGAACATGGTCAGCGTGTTCTCGTGAGCCGCGTGCTCCTCGAGCAGATCGAGGACCTGGCCGAGCTGGCCGTCCATGAACGTGATCTCGGCGTAGTAGCGGGTCAGGGCCTCGCGGGTCTCCGGGGTGTCGACGAAGTAGGCCGGCAGCTCGAGGGACGCAGCGTCGTAGCGCGACGGGTCGCCCTTGCCCCAGGGCTGGTGGGGTTCCGTCGACGCGACGATCAGCGCAAACGGCTGATTCGGGTCGCGGCCGATGAACTCGCCGATCCGGCCCGAGTCGAGGTCGCGGCCCGCCACCTTCTCAAAGGGGTAGACGTCTTCCGGCGCCACGTGGGACTTGCCGGCCAGGCCGACCCGGTAGCCGAGACCGGTCAGGTAGTGGACGACGCTCTTCGTGCCGGGCTTCGCCTTCGCGTGGTTCGGGTAGGCGCCGCTCCGTACCGGGTACTGGCCGGTGTAGAGCATGTGCCGGGTCGGCGAGCACATCGCGGTGGCGGTGTACATGTGGGTGAACGTCGTCCCCTGCTCGGCGAGCCGGTCCAGGTTCGGCGTGTGGACCTGGGGGTTGCCCAGGGCGCCGGCGTCGTTGTACGTCATGTCGTCGGCGACGAACAGCAGCACGTTCGGCCGGTGGGCCGGCGGCCGCCACCGGTTGACCGCGGGCGTAGGCGGCCGCCAGGCGCCGGCGGAGCGGATCGCTCCGGGCTTGGAGGCCAGGAGGGAGTCGATCGCCGCGACGCGGGCGGCGTCTTCCGGCGGGAGGTTCGCGGCGTCGGCCGGCGACTGCTCGCTCGGGTCCGCGACGAGGTCGAACAGGCGGCCGTCGTCGTAGCGCTTGAATCGCTCGTCGAAGGCGTAGCGTGCCGGCGGTCCCGCATACCAGCGTGACTCGTAGTGGATGAACAGGGCATCGCGGTCGAGCGCCGGTCCGCCCTTGAGCATCGGCAGCAGGCTCTCGCCATTCAGGTCGAGGCCGGGCGGCAGGCCGGCGCCAGCCGTTTCGACCAGAGTGGGAAACACGTCGCCGACGTCGACCAGGGTCTTGTTCACCTGACCGCCGGAGATCGTCCCCGGCCACCAGGCGAGGTACGGCACGTGGCTGCCGGTCCGGAGCGACCGCCCCTTGCCGCCGAGGACTTCGCGGCCGTGGCGAACCGACGTGATCCGCGTTGAGGTGCCGTTGTCGCCGATGAACAGGAGCAGCGTGTCGCGGTCCAGCTCGTGCTCGATCAGCTTCGCCCGCACCCGGCCCACCAGGTGGTCCATGTAGGCGACCATCGCCGCGAACCGTTCCTGGTTCGACTCCGCGTCCGGATGGTGCGGCGTCGTGACGAACGGATCGTGGGGCAGCGCCATCGGGTAGTAGATGAAGAGCGGCTTGCGAGTAGCCGGATCCGCCGCCGCGTGCTCGTCGATCGCCTCAAGCACGAAGTCGTTCGTCAGATCGGGCCCGAAGACGTCGTCGCCCCAGGTCTCCTTGCGGTCGTTCGTCACCAGGGTCGGTCCCCAGTAGCGCGACCCGCGCCCCTCCCGGCGGAGTTGCCACAGCCGGTGCTCGTCGAACCCCGCCTGCTGCGGCGAGGCGCCCTCGTGGACCATGTAGAGGTTGTTCGTCAACTGCCACTTGCCCGAGATCACCGTCCGGTACCCCGCCTGCGCCAGCACGTGGGCGAACGTGACGTCGGCCGGGTCGAGTTCCATGAACTCCCGGTAGTTCCGGTAGTTGTGCAGCCCCGTCATCAGCTTGACCCGGGTCGGCGTGCACAGCGGCTGCGAGTGCCCGTTCTCGAACCGCATACCCTCCGCCGCGATCCGGTCGAGCTCCGGCGTCTCGTAGGACGTCCCGCCGTAGACACCCAGCGTCTCTACGCCCAGGTCGTCGGCGAGGACGACGATGATGTTGGGCTGAGCGTCTGGCTGAGCGGCAGCGGTGCCCGCAACGAGCAGCGCAAGGGCGGCGAGCAAGACTGCGGGCGGCCGGGCGTGGGTGCGGGACTTCGTGGGCATGCGAGAAAGCTAGCAGCGTTCGCGGCGTTTCAGAGATTCGTTCACTCAGTTCGCCAGGATCGAGAAAGGCTGGTTGGCGTTCTCCCAGGATCCGACTCCGGCCCAGAGGCCCGTGTTTTCCATGCACTCTCGTCTGGCCGCCAGTCGTAGATCTTTGGCGATGTCTTCGCGGCCGACGCTGTTTCGCAGGTTGCCGAGGACCCTCTTGAGCCCCGACCGGAGGATCTCGACGATGTCGTGTCCCCGCGCCACGTACCATGGATCTTCAGCGACCAAGTCCCCGACGCGTTCTCGCCACGTTTCTGGCTTTGTGTCAGAGAGGCTTGCAACAGTTTCCAGGAGGCCGTCGCCATCGACCGCCCAATTGGGTTCGTCAAGGAACCTGGGAACGCTGATCTCGCGCATCACATCGGTGGCGTCATGGAGAGTGGCCGCCAGTCTGACGCGGCCGAAGACCAGCGCCCGCTCCAGGAGGGCCTGCCGGACATCCATGCAGAACTCGTTCTGGAAGCGCTCGACCTTCTTCGGGTCGCCGTGCTCGTGCAGGACGGCGTCGAGGGCGTCAGAACGACAGAGCAGACACTCCAGGTCATGAGCATCCGTGGCCACCAAGTTGGCCGAGGGCAAGTCGTTTCCGGTGAAGGTGTCGTAGTCGCTGTCGACCACCCCGAGGATGCCGGGGACCAAGCGCAAGTCCAGGCGCTGCACGCTTCCGAGCACGTTGGCCTTGCCTTCTCCGGCCACCAGTTCGCAATTTGCGTGGCGCCATTTGCGCCAGAAGCGCATGTCGTCAAGGCCTTCGACGATCAGGAAGGCGCCCGAGTGGCTTTGCCGGTGCATCTCGATTTCGGCCGCCAGAATCCCCGGCGTCTTCTCCCCGAGCGGCATCGCGTTCTCGATATGAGGCCTTCGACCCCATCCGCACAAGGCGGAGCGGCAGGGTCGCGTGAGGCTCGCCGGACGTCAGGCAGCGTCCCCGAGGCCGACCATCAGGTCGTCGCGTTCGCCGATGATGTAGGGCGAGTGGGTAGCCACGATGGCATCGAAACGGGACAACTGCGCGATGTCCAGCAGTTCGGGAAGAAAGCGCTTCTGCCACGAGACATGGAACGACAGTTCGGGCTCGTCGATGAGGACGATCGTGTTCTCCGGGACCCGGAACAGGAGGTCGTAGTGCAGCACGAGTTCGTGCTGTTCGCCAGACGAGAGCGAACTCAACGGCAGCTTCTCCCCTGAGTCGGTCTCCGCGACAAGCCCCTCCCCCCGATCGGCTCGGAGTCTCTTGTGCCTGTACTTTCCGTTGACGCCGTCGAGGAGACTCCGGACTCGGCTGGCCAGCGCGGCGATCTCTCCGAGCTTGCGTTCGGTGTCCTGAACATAGAGCGTCATCACCCGAGCCTGCGTGTCGTTCAGCTCGGGCAGTCGGGCGTCGAACGGGCGCGTGGGGTGCTCGGTCGCCTCGTCGAAGATACCGAGTTCCTTCAGTTGTTCAGTGTCTTTTTCAAGGCCCTTCATGCGTTCGTTGAGTTCAGCGTTTCCGAGACGGCCAGTGGCCTTGACGAGTCGCTGGGGAAACGTCTGGTCAAGCACTTGCGCTCTTCTGCCGTAGTTGGCCAAGGTTTCCCGAAGCCGATTACGAAACTCTCGACTCCGCTCCAAGACCGTCAACGATGCCGAGATGTCGGGGTTGGAAGGCGGGTTGAAAAGCGCGCTGGCGTACGGGCCAGGCATCGGCCGCTCTCGTGGGTCCTTTCGCGTCCGAACGAGGCGTTGCGCCTCGATGAAGTAGGTGTTCGCCTTGTCGAGAAAGGCATCGAACCAGGAAGGAGCTCCTGGTCCGTTGTCCCCATCGGGAAGTCCCGCGCCGAATGTTGATTGCATGTCAGGCTCGGGAACCTGCTCTTCCCGTTCTTCGCTCCCTGGGGCAAGTCCCGCGGCTTCGGTCGGGCGGCGGCGTTGCAGCAATTGAAGCAGGTGTTCCCATTCCTCTGTTCGAGTTCCCAGCGAGATCATCTCTGAGCGGCGCTCTTCGTCCTGTTTGACCGTGAGTCGGGCGCGTTGTGGGCGGCTCTCGGAGGCTGCTAGGTCGGGCGTCAACTCGACCACGCTGTCCGCGAAAGTGAGCCTGAACAACTTGCATGGAACCTGCTTGAAGTAGGCCGTGTTCTTGCTGAGCAGGGCGTTGATCATGCCGAGCGTGTGGGTCTTGCCAACACCGTTTGGTCCGTGGAGGACCGTGACGCGGTCTTCCAGGTTCAGATCGATCATGTGATCGTAGATGCCGAAAAGACCTTCGACCTCAACCCGCCGGAGACGAATGAGGTTCGATGTGTTTTTGTTGCTGCCGGTAGCGGACATTGGATTGGGAAGAGACGACCACCAGCACGAAGCGGGCGAAGTGCTGGCTCTGACTAGAGGCAGGAAGCTAGGCGCGGGACTCGGCCTTGGGGCGGTGCTCCTGCCGGCACGGAAGTCTACCTTCGCTCCGCCAGCACGTCCATGAACTCCGCCAGGACGTCGACAGCACCCGACCCCTGTTCGTCTTCCGCACGCAGTTCAATCGGCGAGAACTCGGGGTTCAGGGGTTCCAGCGTGATGCTGAGATGCCGCCACGGGCCATCTGCGACGGTGCGCTTCTCGCTTCGATAGCGCTTCACGGTGAAGCGCTCACCGGTTTCAGGGTCCACTGCGTCCCGTAGCCGCACCAACACGATCCGCCCGGATCGACTCCCCGCGACGTCCCTACGGAACAGGCACACGGAACCCTCCGGAATCCGCGGCTCCATTGACCGTCCAACGACCTTGGCCGCGAACATGTCGGGCGTCAGCTGCCGCCCGGGGTCGACCTCGATCCAGGGCGTCTCGGAATCCGCAATCTCGCCCAGGGCGCCATGAGGGTCACCGAAGTCGCCTGCCGCGGCTTCGAGGTCTTCCAGCAACGGCACGCACCTTCGGTAGCGGTTCTCTGGCGTCGGCTCGACGAAGCGGAGTACGCCGGTCGGGGTTGCTTGAGTCTCTTTCGGTGGCGCGGCCGTAGCGGTAGGTGCTTCCGGTGTCGCCGCTTCGAACCACGAGTCATCGGCATCGACGGACTGCCGAACTTCATCGGCGCCCAAGTACATGGCGAGCCGGCCGAAGTGGCGGGCCATTGCTCCGGCGTCATCCAGGTCCGTCACGGTGATCTCGACCACCTCGTAACCTTGTTGGCGCAGCCAGTACCGGATCTCCCGGTCCCGCTCGGCGGTGCGGGGATCGCCGTGCAGGTGCTCACTCAGGCCGTCGAGGTAGACGCACACATCGGGCATGCCGCTGTGGCCGCGGTAGATGACGTCGGGCGTCGTCGTGCCCAGACCTGGGCCGAGGTTGATCTGTTCGCCCCGCACGCCTTCGGGGAACCCCGCCGCAACCAGCAGATGTCTGAGGCGGCGCTCGGCCTCGTTCACTGGCTGTGCGGTTGCCTCCTCCCCGGCGGGCGTGGCGGCGGGAATGGGATGCGAGAACGACAGTTCGCGCCCCCATTGACGCAGACACTCCAGCGCTATCTTTCGACTGAGATGCCGGTGGTAGTAGCCGTTCCGGAACGTCTGGAGGCAGTCGATGCACGAGTGGTCGCAGCCGGACGCGCAACCGTCGACAACGGCCTCCGCGGCCTGAGCGACCTCGTCGAAGCGCTCGACGAGTTGATGGAGCAGGCCCGAACCGCCTGGCATCGGGTCCCACAGCAGAGCGTCCACCTGGGGGCGGTCGACTTGGCCCACGACCAGGACTGCCAAGTCGTCCAGGTGCATGTCCAGCACGCCGGCGGCGCCGAACCGCAGTGCCTCCAGCACGCTGTAAGCGGTCGCGGGCTCCGGCAGGCCCGGCAGGGAGAGGACGTCGGCAGTGACGTCGGCGTGAAAGCCGATCCGATCCACCGGGCGACCGCACCGCTCCAGGTGGCCCTTGGCGAACTCCGTCTGCTGGCGCTCGGAGGACAGCGGCGAGACACTCTGGCCGCAGACCGCACATACCGGGTATCCCAGACCGGAACCGTCGCCGATCGCGGACGAGGAGCCCACATTGACCAGGCGCAGTTCGACCCCCTGACGTAGTAAGGCGTCCTGCTCGCCCCAGTGGAAGGCGCGGCCGCCGCGGTGCCCGCCGCGTTCCACGCCGTGGACCGCAACCGCCATCTGAAAGCGGTAGTCCTCGTCGTCCGAGATCTGGGACTGATGAGCCAGGTCCACGTCACAGACCGCAAGCGTGCGAAGCGCACCGCCGCCGATCGTCGATGCGGGAGCGCCGGCGTCGCATTGCCGCACCGCCTGGTTCTCGGTCGAGACCTCGAACGCTGGCATCTCCTCTCGATCCTTGCCTGCCCCGCGCAGAAACCTCCTGGCCACGAAACGGTGTCCGTTGGCGTAGATCAAGTTGCCCGGGACGTACTCGCGCAGCGCGATTCCTGTCGGCCGGGGCAGGTTGAAGGCGAGCGCCCCGGAATGCCAGACCGGCACCTCCGCCATCGCCTGGACGGACCCGGTCTCAAGTCCGTAGCCGGGGAGGAAGCCCTGCGCCGCCAACACGTTGAACGTGTTCGCGTCGTGATGCCCCTGGGCGTCGCGGCGGTTTGCGCGCGCCTGTCCCTTGAGCCGCTTGACCAGGCGGTCGCAACGGTGGAACAGAGCGTCGTCCTCCGGGTCGAGCGAGCCGCGCTGGCGGCGGGTCTCGTGCAGCCTCTCCATCTGCGCGAGCGCCCACTCCAGCCGGCGCCGCAGCGACCGCTCTGCTTCCTCGAGGCCGGCAGTGAAGGAGTCGACGCAGCGGCCCAGCGCCTCCGGCGTAACCGCCGCGGCGTCCGCTGCCGGCCAGCCTTGGGCGAAAGCCGCTTCGGCTTCGGCGAGCAGAGTGCGCCGGTGCCGGCGGATCACCTCGGCGAGGGGCCCGAAGTCGAACGGCGAGGTACGCACGGAGCCGCCCTCGAACAGCCAGGACGAGACGCGGCGCGGCAGGCAGCGTTCGAGCGCCGTTCGGATCTGCTCTTTCCCGGCCGAAGGAGGTTCGCCCGGTGCGGCGGCGTCTTCACGGCTGAGCCGCTGCAACGCGGTGAGGACGGAGGCGTTCACATGCTTGCGGACCATCACGTCGTTGCTCAGGTTGAAGGCCGGCGGGTCGACTCGGCCGGCAAGCAGCTTCTCGGGCTGGGCGAAGTAGGCGCGGTCGTGAGACACGGGCCGGCAGTACGTGAGATCGACGGCCATCCGATGACGCCGGCCGGCGCGGCCGGCCCGCTGCCAGTAGTTGGCGGGCAGGGGCGGTACGTTGCGCATCAGCACCGCATCCAGGGCGCCGATGTCGACCCCGAGTTCAAGGGTCGCGGTGCAGACGAAGCAGTTCACCGCGTCGCTTCGACCCTTGAACAGGTTCTCCAGCCGTTCCCGCTCCCGATTCGGAACCATCGCCGTGTGCTCCTCCGGGCGGAGCATGGAGTAGCCGCCGTCCAGGAGCTGCAGGTCGTAGTCGTCCGGGTCTTCGCGCAGCCATTCCAGCGTGCCGTTGCACCGCCAGGCCGGGCAGCGGTCGCGCGGCGTCCGGCGGACCGTGCGGGCGCGGCAACTGCGGCAGCGGTAGACGCCGCGATGGGGCGACAGCTCGATCCGGTCGGCGTCGACCTGGTAGACGCCGCTGGCGTTCGGCATCGCGCGGCCGCGGGCGCCCAGAAGCTGCACCTGCTTCAGCAGGCCGCGCTCGGCCAGCATCTCGAACAGGCTCCGCAGCAGCTCCTCCGCCTGCTCCGGCTCGGCGCCCCACTTCGCGGCCATCTGCTTCATCGTGGTCTGGCCGCCCTCGCTCAGCCATTGGAGGACGCGGCCGGGATCGTCGCCGGGGCCGCGTTTCAACTTGACGCCCTTGGGTCCGCCGGAACGCCGGAGATAGCCCTGCTGGATCTCCAGGTCGCCGGCGAGGCGGTTCCGGGTGAAGGTCAGATACTCCGCGTCGTAGAGGACCTTCTGCCGGCGAACGTAGTCGAGTGCCGCGGCGACCCCCTCGCGCATGGATTCCGGCGGCAGCCCGAGCCGGTTGGCGTGATCCTGGATCCACGGCAGTGAAGCGTCCAGGCCGGCGTAGTCGACCTTCATCCGCCCCCAGGGTTCCAGCCCCAGGGGTTGCCGGGCGGACTCCGAGATCTCCCGCAGCACCTGCATGCGCAGGAACTTTCGCCGCTCGTCGCGGTGGCGTTGGCCGGCGGCCTCCCGGCGGGCCACGACCCAGACCTCCGGGATCAGGGCGCGCGAGAGTCCCTCGTTTTTCTCCAGGGTGTCGTCGAGGAACCAGGTCAGATCGCCTACCGACCCGTGCCCATCCTTGAGTCCGTCCGCCATCAACGACCGCAGCCGGAACCGGCGGGCGTGGTCCTTCATCCATCCGGCCTGGAAGGCGGCATCCTGGCGGTTGTCGCAGAACACGAGCAGCCGCCGCCGCTTCGACTGTTGGACCATGTCCTGAGCCAGAACGTGCACGTCGGCGGCGTTGCTGGCGCGCACGGGCCGCGCCGGTTCGCGGTAGCGGCCGCCTCCGCCCCGGCCGCCCAACGCGTTGCACGAGAGGCAGCTCGTCAGAACCCCGGGCCTGTCCGGCTTCTGACGGACGGCGTGAAGGCGGATTCGCGGCCCGGGCGCGCCGCAGGCGAAGCAATTCCCGCCTGATCGTTCATGCGCCGCGCCGCAGTGCCGGCAGAGGTGGATCGGAGCTGTTCGCCGTTCGAGAACGTTCGCGGCTTCACTGTTCCCGTTGCGTCGTCCCGGGCCCGGACCGTCTTCGTCCTCCGCGTCGTGCTCGTCGCCGCCGATCAGCCGGTCCACCAGGACCACTCGCTTCCCCTGCCGGGCCTCGTCGAGCTTTCGCCAGACGACACCTTTCCCATGCGGCTCGCCGCCGCCGGGGCGTCGGCCGCCGAACGAGAAGTCCTCGAGATGGGCCTCGTAGTAGTGCTGACCGCAGGTGGTGCAGGTGAGCACGGGCAGATGCGCCGACCGCGCTTCGCCCGACGGTTCGGCCTCGTCGGCAGATTCCGCCTCGCCGTGGTCGATCTCGTCTTCCGCGGCCAACCACAGCCGGGGTTCGTTCGTCCCGTGCGGAAAGGACACGACCGCTCCGGGAATGCCGCGGACGAAGCCGTGGACCACCGGCCGCAGCAGAGGCCGGCCATCGCCGCGCGCCGCGGCGGCCAGGGTCAGCCAAGCCAGGATCTCGGCCTCCGTGCTCTCCCGGTCGAGGGCTTCCTGGAGTTTCGGCGGCAGTTCGTGGAGCGGTCGCGGCTCGTGCAGCGCCTCGTTCAGCCGATAGACGATCTCGCTCCGCGCCAGGGTTCGGTAGAGCGCTTCGGGCCAGGGCTCACCGCCTAGATCCCGACGGGCGATCGCCCGGTAGGAGCGGCGGATGGCGTCTCCGGGTCCGCCCTGGTCCTCCTCGACCGCCTTCACGCAGTCGGCCAGCAGTTCGGCTGTGTCCCCGTTTGGCGCCGCCGCTGGCAGCCATCTCTCCTCGCTCCAGAGCTCCTGTTCGTAGTCCTCCGCAACCGTCTCGACGGACTCCTCCGGCACGCCGAAGAACCGCGAGGCGAAGACCCGGGCCGCCTCCGGTCGCTCCGCGTCGACGATCGTCGCCGACGTGGCGACGCAGACCGTGTCCTCGGCCTGCCGGCCGCAGAAGGCCCGCAGACGGCGGATGAGGCACGCGGTCTCGGCGCCCCTGGCGCCGGTGAACGTGTGTGCCTCGTCGAACACGAGGTAGTCGAGGCGGGCGTTCTGGAACAGCTCGGCGTCCCGCTGGCGGGTGAGAAGCAGCTCCAGTTGCTTCACGTTGGTGAGCAGGATTCGCGGTTGCCCGCCAGCCGAACGCATCGCTTCCCGCGAGCAGGCCTCTTCGGCCGGTAACACGCTCTCGCCGCTCTTGGCCGCGCGCACAGCCTCGAGCTGCGCCTCGTAGTCCGAGCGGGAAGACCCCGGAGGAAGCCTGACGCCGCCCACGTCGCCTTCTCTCTCCGGCGTCTTGCCGACGTACATGCCGAACGAAACGCCGGTGCCCGCCAGCAGCGAGCGCAACCGCATCAACTGGTCCTCGGCCAGCGCGTTCATCGGATAGACGATCACGGCGCTGATGCCGGCCGCCGCACCCTCGTCCCGCAGACGCAGGCATCGACTGACGATCGGGTGGAGGAAGCACTCCGTCTTGCCCGAGCCGGTGCCGGTCGAAACGAGCGTCGAGCGACCCCCGACGATCGCGCGGATCGCCTTCTCCTGGTGCCGGTAGAGCTGCGAGACGGCGCTCGGAATCCGCTGCTCCAGGTGTGGGTGGAGCAGCTCTTCGGCCGCCAGGTCCGCCACCGCCGCGCCGCCGCTGAAGGGCCGCGAGAGGCTGACGAACGGCCCTTGCAGCAACGGCGACTCGCGCGCCTCGTCGAGCGACAGCAGTTCCCGCATCTGTCCGTGCAGGCGCGGATCCGCGAACGGATAAGCCCGCAACTGGTAACGGAGAAAGCTCTGGAGGACCTTCTCCGTGAAGACAACCGGGTTCAGCGCCATGGGGCCGGCAAGGCTACCGCCTTGTGCCGCAACCGACCGGCTGTCGAGATTGAGTAGGGTAGCGGCCATGATGTGGATCGTGCGGCGCTCCGCTTGCGAGACAAGACATCGGGGAGCGGCCTTCAACACGGACAGACCGGCCTCTCTTCGGTCCCGGACGCCCTTCGGCGCTCTGCGTGGCCTCGCCAGTGCCTCCGAGAGGAGGGGCGGGTGAGTGCTCTGACCAGCCTCGCCTTGACGAACGTCCGTTGTTTTCAAGGAACGGAGCAGGCGCGTCTTCCACGGGTCGCTCTCCTCGTGGGCGACAACAGCGCGGGCAAGACGACCTTCCTCGCGTGCTATCGGGTGCTCGCCGAGCTGGCGGGACTTGGAACGCCGAACGATGGCGACGGAATCAAAGACCTCAGTGACGACAACCGATTCGACCGGCCCCCGTTCGGGATGGGGTCCTTCGAGACGATCGCCCGTTCCGGGGCCACCGAGTTCACCTTGGAAGGAACTCTCTCCGACCACTGCTACGAGCGGGTGCGCGTGGTCTATGACAGGGGCCGGGACGGCTGCCCCCGGGAACGGGAGTTGGCGTTCGCCATTGCGACGGATCAGGGCGATCCTTCGTGGCTTGAACTGGCTCGCATCGATCCCCCGGGCGATGTCAGCGAGGAAATGTGGCAGGTTCGCGGCCCGGAGTTTGAGTTCCAGTTCAGGCAGTCGATCGTCTCGTACCGCCAGTTCAGTACGTGGCTGTCGGCCGCCGTCAGGCGTGGCTATCTACCCTACAGTGGCGATGAGACGATATGGCGCAAGCAGACGGGTTCGTCTTCTGAGGAGGACTTGAAGAACGTCTCTGGCTTCTTCAATTTCTTCCGCGACGTGTTTCCGTTTCCACCAGAGGACGGACTGCTCGACGTCGTGGCGAATGACCCTGTCGGCTGGCGTCGGGAGCGGTCCTTTGAGTCGAATCCGTTCGGGCGCGGTGTTGGCGACGCCGAACTCCGGGAATTCCGGGAACTTGGCAGGAAGCTGAGTCTCTTCGACAACTTGGCACTTCGGCGAGGGCCTGGAGGGACCTATGAGATTTGGGCCGATGCCTCGGGCGAGCTTCACAACATGGTCGACGTGGGCTTCGGTGTCCAGAGCGTTCTGCCGCTTCTTCAGTCCATCGACAAAGCTGCGGACGGCAGAACGCTGCTCCTGCAGCAGCCGGAGAGCCATCTGCATCCGTCGGTGCAGGCCCGCTTGGTCGGCCTGTTGGTCGAGGCGGGTGGGCGGCTCCTGGTCGAGACCCACAGCGACCACGTGCCGAAGTGGTTTCTCATCTGTCTGCAGGAGGGGAAGGTCGCGGCGGAAGACCTGGGGATCGTGTACTTCGAACGATCGGAGGACCGCGCCTCGTCGTCCATCTTCGGAATCCGTGTCGACGCCGACGGAGACCTAGAGGGAGCGCCGGTCAGCTACCGGAAGTTCTTCATGGACGAGACGCTGAAGTATCTCGGGTTCGACGGCCCGTAGATCGCCTGGTCGTGTGCTGGTCCGTCATCGTCGACAAGAACTGCTTCGGCGAACTGAAGAAGCCTGCCGGGAAGCGACTTCTCGCCTGGCTACGCCGGCGTCATGGCAGGCTCTCCTACCCGGCGGGAGGTCGAGCCGCCGAGGAGTTAGGCAGGGGGTGGACAGCGGCTCTGTTCGACGAGTTGCGCTTCGCGGGTCATGCCAAGCGGCGCGGGAAGGAGGTGCTGAAGAAGCGCGAAGCCGAACTTAGCGTGGAGAAGATGAAGAGCGACGACCCGCACATGCTCGCCTTGGCGTGGGCTTCCGAGGCCCGAGTGCTTGTATCCCGGGACCAGAAACTCTGCTTGGACTTCTGCGGCTACCTCTTGCCGGATCTCAGGCGGCTGGCACATGAACGGTTCCCGGTTCATCGGGAGATCTTCCCGATCGACGAAGGCGCAGACGCGCAACGACAGTTCCTGGACGAGCGGCGTTGCGTGCTGTTCGCTGCGGGTGAGTCTCCCAGCCGCTGAATCCTGCCGGCGGGCGACCGTCAAACTGCCGGGGGACCCCTACCTATCCGCGAGTCTTCGCCAGAAAAGTCGCATCCTGTCTGCGAACCGCGCCAAGGCTGTACGAGGTTCCTTCTGTTCGGGCCGCGGCGTCTCCTCGAGGAACGGGTAGATCGCTCGATCCCCCTGAGCGGTGCGAGTCTCGACCTCACAGTGCTCGCGGCACCGTTCGTCAGCGACGCTGAGCGATCCCGGCACGTAGCTGTAGTGGACCTTGCCCACGTTCTCCGGCCACCAGTCGTCGCCGACCACCATCCGCAGCATTTCCAAGGTCATCAGACTGGCCAGATTGGCGCTGAACGGGAACACGTTCTGGTTCAGCGGCTTGTCGCCGGCCAGCTTGGCGATATAGCTGGGGTCGTCCAGGGAGCCGTCTCGCTCAAGCACGACATCCGATGTCGTGTACTGGCCGTCGCAGCGCAGGCAGCGACGCCCGGGACCCGAACGGACCACACTCCAGGCCGCCTGCCCTAGCGTGCCGTCCTTCTTCGTGTCGACGAACACCCCTCCGAAGACGACCGGGATGCAGTGAGCGTAAGAGATGTGGTTCATCAGGTCCTTCGGCAGCGGGCGGTCGACGCAGGAGAACAGGATGTCGCAGTCGAGTGCGGCGGAGAAGCAGTCCCGCTGCTGCAGCCAGCCGGCGTGGATGTCCACCTGGAACTCGGCGGCTGTCGCGGAGCGGCGCAGTCCGTCGGCGGCGACCTCCACCTTGAGTCGACCCACGTCGTTCTTCCCTGCGTACAGGAGGCGGTCGAGATTGTGCGCCTCCACTCGGTCAGCGTCCACGAGCACGACTCGCTCAACGCCGATGCGGGCCAGCGTCTCTGCCACCAGGCAGCCCACGCTGCCGAGTCCCACGATGCCGATTCGCAGGCGCGCCAGGTCGGCTTGACGAGCGGCGCCCCAAGTGTCGATGGTCCGCCTCAGCGCGTCGTGGCGCCGCGGAGGGGGCATCAGATCATCGTTGTAGGTCATCCGCAGTTGGCGTCCGACAACGCGGACCTTGCGGCACCAGCTTCGTTCGAACTCGTGGCCGGTCCATTGCCAGAAGCGTGCGCTCCACGATCCGTCCGTGCCGAGGGTCAGCCCGACGAGGGGTAGGCCGGTGGCGCGCGCCGGCGCGCCGATCCGGTCGCGTTCCGCCGTTACGTCCTCTCGGCTCATTGGCTGCCAGCCGGGTGTCGGGTGGCTGTGAAGGAGGGCCAAACCGCACTCTTTCTCACACGCCGCGCGGACGGCGCGCGACAGGTAGTCGGCCTCGAAGCTGGCACCGCCGTGGAGGATGCGTTCCCCGGCTTCGGGAAGGACCAATTCCGAGATCAGTGCGGTCGTGCGGCTTGCGCCCCGGCTGGGATGCCAGAGCGCGAAGCAGAGATCCTCCTGCCGCCTGCCCGAGCGCAGGTGGGCGAGGAGATGGTCGCAGGCGGCCTCATGAACTGGTTCGACGAGCGCCGCTTCGAAGGTCACAGTTGCTCCAGGACGCGAAGCAGATGGCGCCGGACGTAGGTGCGCATGTTCTTCTGAGACGGTTCCAGCGTGTCCCAGAAGTCGCTCGGAGGGAAGCTGAACGTCCACCACCTCGCGCCCTCAAAGACGTGCTCCGAGTGTCTGGTGAAGTGCGTGCCCTCTAGCTCCCGAAAGTGAATAAAGTGTGGTGGATACTCGGGGTAGGCGTCTTCCTGGAAGCTCACGCCGATCAGCAGCGTTTGGCCCTTGAAGCGCCCGTTCTGCACTCGGTAGGGGAAGACGATGCCTGCTCCGCCTGCTCCGTTCCAGGAAGGAACGACGCGGGCCTCGATATCGAGCCCACGCAGCTCTCCGGCGACTGTCTCGAGCACCGGTTCAGGCGACCGTAGTGCGCCCCGCGTGAAGCGCCACGAACTGGTCGCCATCAGCGATGGGCACTTCATCGCCCAGGTTCTCGTACCGGACCCCGCTACGGACGTTGACGAGGTAGTAGCTCTCCAACTGGCCTAGATCGATCGCGGCGTCGGGGCCCGCTCGACGCAAGAGCTTCTCTAGGGTCAGCGGAGTCTTCTCCGTGACTTGAGGCTCGCCGTTGACCGTGTAGCTGATTCGCGGCTCGGGAACAGGCGTGGGGTCCCTCTTGGGCTTGGCCTCGAACTTGTCCCCTTCCCTCAGTTCGACGAGCGCCGATGGGTCTGACCACGTCTCTCCCGTATCCGAGCGCTCAAGCACGGCGTCGCCTGGCTCCAGCCCTATCTGCTCCAGAAGCCACGCGACGGTGACGCGGCTCTCCCGGGACGCGAACTTCCGTCCGTTGATTGTGAAGTGGACCATGATGCCCCTCTGGAGACCTTCAGTTCCTTTCGCCGGCAGTCTCTAGGCGGTGGTCAGATGACCGACTCCCAGCCTCAGCTTCTCGACTATAACGCCGGCCGGGTGAACTCGGGCGCCATGGGCTGGCACGACACCCACCTGTCCATGTTCGGCATCGGCGGCGTCTGGTTCGAGACGCCGAGCCCGTACTCCGCGGAAGAACCCGAACTTGGAGAAAACGCACGGGACCACGTGTTGGCCGACGTCCTGCCCGTCGGCACGGGCTTCGTCTACGTGTACGACTTCGGCGACGACTGGCACCACGCGCTGACGGTGGAGAAGAGGGTCGCTCCTTCCGCAGGGACGGTTCCGTCGCGTGGAATGGACCTGCCGCGCTGCATCGAAGGCGCCCGGGCCTGCCCGCCGGAGGACTGCGGCGGCGTCGGCGGATACTGGAACCTGGTGGAGGCGCTTGCCGATCCCGAACACGAAGACCACGAGCGCCTGTCTGAGTGGATCGGGACGTTCGAGGCGGAGGTCTTCAGCGTCGATCAGGCCAACGCGCTGATCTCGGGGAATCGCGCCCTGTACCGCGAGCGAGGATGGGGTTTCCTCGATTAGGCGGCAGTGTGACGTAGGTCCGAGGCGCGAAAGAGGCTCGGCATGGACACTGGCTCGGGACGGACGCCGCACTCGCGGACCAGCATCTTTCGGACGGCTAGTCGGTATCCTTCGTCGATCGCTTCGCGGCGAGACATAAAGACGCCGATCAACTCTTGACCGCAGATCAGGACGTACTGGCCTGGAAACCTCGTCGCGTAGTCGTCGAAGTGCTCCTCGAAGAACTCCAGTTCGTCAGCGAGGAGCGGCTGCGTTTCGGCGTGCATGAGGTGTGCGGGCAAAGTGCTAGAGACTGCTAGCCGCCTGTCACCACCACGGAGTCAAGGTGCCACACGGCCAAACTACCTGCGCTCAGTCCAGTCAGCTCCGCGGCCACGAGTTTCCCGACGCGAAGCGTCTTGACTGCCGAACCCAGACCTTCGACTGGCACTGCCCGTTCGGTGTCCGTTGGCGTAGATCAGGTTGCCCGGGACGTACTCGCGCAGCGCGATTCCGGCCGGCAAGGCTACCGCTTGGGGCGGGATCGGCGCGTACCGAACCAAGCACTTGACCAAGTTGGGCGTGGGGCCTAGCATCCCTTCAACTCAGGTTGAACGAGGAGCACGGAGAACATGACCCGTTACGTGAAGATCGGCGAGGCCAAGACGCACCTCTCGGCGCTGCTGGCGGATGTGGAGGCGGGCGAGGACTTGGTCATTTGCCGCGGCGCGACTCCGATTGCCCGCGTGACTCCGCACGTCGACGACCGGGACCATGCCGCGCTGTGCGCGACGTTGCGCCGGGAACGGGCGAAGCAGCGTGCCGTGACGACCCCGGAACTCCTGGCTTGGCGCCACGAGGGACACGCCCGCTGATGGCGTTCGTTCCCGACGCCTCGGTCGCGGCCGCCTGGGTGCTGCCGGACGAGCAAGCAGCGCTGGCCGACCTGGCCTTGGACCGGCTCGGCACCGAAACGGCCAAGGTCCCGGACGTCTTCTGGCACTAGTTGCGGAATCTCCTGTTGTCGGCCGAGCGGCGGGGCCGCATTGACGACCGTCATGCTGATGTCTCCCTGTCGCGGCTGCGCAGGCTTCCCATTCGCAGCGTCGTCGAAGCGGACGATCGTCACGTCATGGAGTTGGCGCGCGACCATCGCCTGACTGCCTACGACGCCAGCTACCTGGCGCTGGCGATTCGCGAAGACTGTGCCCTCGCGAGCCTGGATCGGCGCTTGACCGAAGCGGCCGCGGCCGTAGGCGTCGAGTCGCTGGCGTAGATCGTTTCCCCGTGCGGATTGGAATTGCGTCGAACGGCGCTTCCACGGGAGCAAGCCAGTGAACGAGACAGGAAGACAGCTTCCCGTGTCCAAGCTCGACGATCCCGACATGCGGGCGGTTCCCGCGGCGATGGAGAGGGCCGTTCAACGCGCGCACTGGGGATGCGCATCGGCACGGCACCGGCGTTCTCGTCGTGGAGAACGGCGAGATGGTGGAAGTCGACCCGGATCCGGCGCTGTACGAGGCATACCGGACTCGGAGCTCGAAGAAGCCGTCTCATGGCGGTCGTCCATTCGGACGGTGAAGCCGCCTTCGTGGGGCAGGCGGTGGTGCCGGTGCCGCAGATAGGCCATAGACACGAAGACCCACGCCATAGCGTGGGCCTCGGAATGAGAGCATGAAGGGTTGCGGAACCCTCCCGGCGTCTCGACCGAGAGACTACGGCCGAGTTGGACCGACCGTCAAACGGTGTGGCCGGGGATTCCCCGCCGCTGGTCGCTTGGCGCGGAGGGCCGCTAGCCACTCGGCCGACGACGTGAAGGAGCGGCCCGCGGGGGATTCGGCTTTGTCCTTGAGTCCCTCGGAGATCAAGACGGCCCAACGTACTTCCTGCATCGTGGCGACGATCCATGTGTACAGGTTGTCCAGCCGGTCGAGTGCGTCGAAGACGTCGTGCGAAGGGGAAGCACCGACTTCGATGAAGGCGTGGCGCGAAGGCCTTAACTGATCCTGACGGTGCTTGAAATAGGCCTAGGAGTGTCCGCAGCGTTGTCGCTGCGCTGTCGCGCAGGGAACAGGCAGCGAGTAGCCAACGTTACAGCGGCGTCGTGGGTTCATAGAGTTGGCCGCGCTGGGCAGCGAGGCCGCGCAGGCACTGGTGTGTTGGCGCCCGACTAGGAGTTTGGCCCGGACCGTGATCGGCGCTCTGACGCTGGCGGCGCGGCTTGTGTCGCGACCCCGTATGCAAGATTGAGCTTTTCGCCGCGGTCTCTGCCCAGCGCGACGATTGGATTCCACATCTACGGGAGGCAGGGGATGGCAAAGCGGAAGGCGGAGCGTCTGGAAGTCGTTCACCCGGATTGCGCCGGTGTGGACGTAGGCAAGCGCAAGCACTACGTGGCGGTGGCCCCGTCGCGTTTCGAGCGGCCGGTGCGCAATTTCTCGTCGTTCACGGAGGACCTCGAGGCGATGGCCTCGTGGCTTCAGGAGTGCGGCGTGCGTGAGGTGGCGCTGGAGTCGACGGGGGTGTACTGGATTCCGGTGTTCGAGGTGCTGGACCGGGCGGGGTTCGAGGTGCATCTGGTGAATCCTCGGGCGACCAAGCAGGTGAGTGGCCGCAAGAGTGACGTTCTGGACTGCCAGTGGATCCGGCAGTTGATGAGCTACGGGCTCCTGCGCGGTGCGTTTCGCGCGCCGGACGAGTTGTGTCCGCTGCGTTCGTACACGCGGCAGCGCGCCCAGTTGGTCCGCGACCGCAGCCGCGCGGTGCAGCACATCCAGAAGGCTCTGGTGCAGATGAACGTGCAGTTGGACAACGTGCTGAGCGACATCATGGGCAAGACCGGCCAGTTGATCGTGCGCGCGATCGTCGCCGGCGAGCGCGACGGCGCGGCGCTGGCCCGTCACCGGGACGGTCGCTGCAAGGCTGGTCCGGCTGTGATCGCGGCGAGTTTGCAAGGCAACTGGCGAGACGAGCACCTGTTCGCTCTGGGCCAGGCGCTGGCCCGCTACGACATGCTGCAAGGCCAGATCGAGATGTGCGAGAAGCGCATCGACGCCGAGCTCGACGGCCTGGCCCAAGACGGCGTCGAGGACGCGCCGCCGCCCGGTTCGAAGGCGCGCGAGCGCGCCCTGCGGAAGCGGCTGCATCGCATGCTCGGCGTGGACCTGGTCGCCATTCCGACGGTCGGCGTCGAAACCGCGCTGACCTTCGCCGCTGAGATCGGCCCGGACCTGTCCCGGTTTCCCTCGCAGGGCAACTTCTGCTCGTGGCTGTGTCTGGCTCCACCGACCAACATCAGCGGCGACAAACGGCTGAACGGCCCTCCCGTGAAGCAGACCAACCGGGTCGGCCAGGCGCTGCGCCAAGCCGCCACCACAGCCCGCAACAGCAAGACCGCCATCGGAGCCTCTCACCGCCGGCGTCTCCAGCACATGGAGAAGGCGAAGGCCATCAAGGCCACCGCTCATCAACTCGGCCGACTGATCTACGCCATGCTGACCCACGGCGAAGAGTACGTCGAGCGCGACCTCGTCGAAATGGAGGCCGTCCGACGCGAACGACAAATCAGAAACCTGCAGCGTCAGGCCCGCCGCCTGAATCTGGCTCTCGTGCCGACCGAACATGCCGCCTGAATCGCGCAACCTGCGCTGCCAACAAGGAACCCCTACCCGTTTGTTCCATGCAAGCTTGTAGGCCATAGGTTGGCCGGCGGGGCAAGCACTGAGGTATCCGGGCTCTGCGGTACGGGCTGAGGCGTTCGTCGCAGTTGTAGGGGAGTGGAGGAGGTCGGCACTTTGGGTTTGGGGGGTGTCAGCCCGTGATAGCTGGGCCGGGATGTGGCCATCAGGCGGCTTGGGGCAGCGGATTCCCGTCCAGTTGACCTGAATGGGCCGCCTCTTGGGCAGTTTGGAGGCAGTGGCCGAACAGTTTGAGGAGGTTGTGGCACAAGCAGACAAGGGTCCATTCCGTGCGCACGGCTTCCAAGCCCCGAAACGAGAACTGGCGGAATCCTCGAGCCTCCTTGATCTGTCCGTTGACCGGTTCGACTACCGCCTTGCGGCGGGCATATAGAGCACGCCCTTCGGAGCTCGCGAGACGCGACTGCATCCGCTTGACCGGGTCGATCGTGTCGGCATTCTCATCAGAGGGACCGGGTTCGCTGGAGGAACTGCCCTGGGTCGATACCCATGCCTCACTGCCAAGCTCCCGCACCTGCTCTTCCACCTCCGAGTGCCAGTAGCCGGCATCCGCCGTCACGTTCGTCGGCGCCTCACCGAGAGCGCCCGCCACGCGCGCCACCATCGGCCTGAGATTGCCGTTGTCCGGCGGCTGGTTCGTCACGCCTTGCGCCACGATCACCTGAGCCTCCTCGTCCACCGCCAACTGCGCGTTGTACGCCTGAACGAAACCGTCCCGCCCCTTCATGATGCTGCTCTCCGGGTCCGTGAAGTTCCCTTGGGCCTCGTCCCTCGGCAAACCCTCCACCGTCGCCCGCGTCGACTTCAGCGGCAACTCGTCGATGGCCTTGTCTTCGGCCTCGACCGGAGGCGCCAGCTTCTCCGCCTCGCCACGCCGATTCGACGCCCGCGTCCGAAGACCCTTCTGCACCGAAGGCTTCTCATGCCGCGACGCCGTTTCCTCCATGCCAGCGGCCTGATCCCGAAGCTCCTTGGCGCGAGTCTCTGAGGTGGTCCCGGAAAACTGGACAGGTGGCTAAGGTGTACTCCTCGACCTAGAGGAGGAGCCAGGATGAAGAGGAAGCGTCGGAAGTTCACTGCGGCTTTCAAGTCGAAGGTGGCGCTTGAGGCGCTGCGTGAGGAGAAGCCGCTCGCGGCGATCGCATCGCGGCACCGGATTCACCCGAATCAGGTGAGCAGTTGGAAGCGGAAGGCGATCGAGGGGATGAGTGAGACCTTCTCGGCCGGGCCGGAGCGGCGCCGGGACCACGAGGAGGAGATCAGGGACCTGCACGCGAAGATCGGGGAGCTGACGATCGAGCGGGATTTCTTGTCCAGGGGGCTCGGGCACTGAGCCGGACCGAGCGCCTGCGGATGATCGAGCGGGAGACGGGTGACGTGAGCTTGAGTCGGCAGTGCCGTCTGCTCGAGATCAGCCGTTCCTCGCTGTACTACCGGCCCAAGGGCGAGAGCGCCGAGACGCTGGCCCTGATGCGCAGGATCGACGAGCTGTTCCTGCTGTACCCGTTCTACGGTTCGCGTCAGATGGTCCGCCACCTTCGCCGAGAGGGCGTTCGGGTCGGTCGTCACCGGGTGCGGCGTCTGATGCGGTTGATGGGTATCGCGGCGATCTACCGGGCGCCGCGGACCAGCAAGCCTCACCCGGAGCACAAGGTCTATCCCTATCTGCTCAGGGGGCTTTCCATCGAGCGTCCGGATCAAGTCTGGTGCTCGGACATAACGTACATTCCGGTGCGCGGCGGGTTCCTGTACCTGGTGGCGGTCATGGACTGGGCGAGCCGTCGGGTGTTGTCCTGGCGGCTGTCGAACAGCCTGGACGCATCGTTCTGCGTCGAGGCCTTCGCCGAAGCCCTCGACCGGTACGGCAAGCCGGACATCTTCAACACGGATCAGGGGAGCCAGTTCACGAGCGGCGACTTCACCGGTCTTCTCGAGAACGCGACGGTGAAGATCTCGATGGACGGCCGGGGTCGCTTCCTCGACAACATCTTCATCGAGCGCCTGTGGCGCTCGCTGAAGTACGAGGCGGTCTACCTGAACGAACTCGTCGACGGCATCGAGGCGCGGCGGGTGATCGATGGGTGGCTCGCCTTCTACAATGAGGAGCGGCCACACACGGCGCTCGGCGGCAGGACACCTGCCGAAGCCCACCGCGGACTAATGGGCATTCCGCAGAATCGAGAGTTTTCCACAGCCCCGGCGACGGCGGCTGCGGCGTAATCAACACATGGAGTACACCTTAGCCCGGCCTCGAAACTGTCCAAAGGACCGGGACCACCTCAGCCGTTTCCGTGTTCAAAGTACCGATACACCTTCGCGCTCAACGGCGGCATGGTAGGCCGAACGGTAGCTTTCAAGCTGGCTCCACTCACCTACGGTGTAAGCCATGATGGACGGTAGAACCAACGAGGGGACCGCTAGCTCGTGGCCGATCCGGCGGAGAGGCCGCATTAGACCAGCGGCTTCGTCCCGCACGATGAGCAGCAGATCGATGTCGCTCTCGTCGTGTGCGTCTCCGCGGGCCTTGGAGCCGTACACGACCAAGCGCAGCACGGCGTCGGCGTGTTCCCTCTTCAGCGCCTCGCGGTAGCCGTCGAGCCAAGTCTGTTCTTTCGGGTGGAGCGTGAGCATGGTCTGCGTCCGTGAGGGCGTGGCCGACTGGCGTCTCGACCGTCCGATTCTACCGGCGGCGACTGCACAGCCCAGTCGGTTCGGACTTGCTGGTGGAAGTACTCGAGGGCTAGGCTCTAGGCGGATGAAACGTGTAGTGCTGTGGGCGCTGCCAGGCGTTCCCGATTTCGTGGTGGCGGGCATCCCGGATCGTCCGCGCAAGTGGCTCGAGGCGGCGAAGGCCTGCGAGTGGATCCCGGTCGCGGTCTTGGAAGGTGAGCGTGCGGTTCGGGTTGACGAGGTGGCCGGCGTCGATCTCCTGTTGGACTTGGAGCGGACCGTCATGGAGGGAGTTGAGTTTCGTGACCCGGCCGACGAATGGTCCGTTGTCTGGTGCGACTTGCGGCCAGTGCTGTCCTGAGGGCTTGAGGTAAGCAGTAGCAGAGCCCGTCCGGCCGCCAGCACGTCGTCCTGAAACGGATAGGCGGCTTCAAACAGCTTCATGGCGGTGCAGGCTATCGCCAGTGCTTGATGCCGGTCATGGAATCATCGGCGCCATGGACCACGACGCCCTCAACCGCGCCCGGCGCAAGGCGGAGGCGATCGGCATCGCCAACGTGCAGCGGCACATCTTCCTGTGCTGCGACCAGACGAAGCCGAAGTGTTGCGACCGGGAGGTGTCGCTCGAGTCCTGGGGCTACCTCAAGCGCCGGCTGGTCGAACTCGGGCTCACCGATGCCGGAACGGTGATGCGGACGAAGGCGAACTGCCTGCGCATCTGCGACGCCGGCCCGATCGCGGTCGTCTACCCGGAGGGCGTCTGGTACTGGGGCTGTACCCCCGAGGTCCTGGAAAGGGTGATCCAGGAGCACCTGATCGGCGGCCGGGTGGTGGCGGAGCAGGTCATCGGCGGGCGGGCGCCGGGAGCCGTCCTGCCGGGCGATTGATGCCGGCGTGTTCGGACTACCGGGCTGCCGGCACGCCGGGCGTGAGCAGCCGTTGCGTCGTCTCGCCGTTCCGCAGCAACAGGGACGTTTCGTCCCGGAACGCCTTGAGAATCGTGTGGGTCGTGTCGGATGCCCCGAGGAGCATGAGGCCGGAGTCCTCGGCGGAGGTCGTGAGCTTGACGCGCGGCTTCCCGTCAGCGGTGATCAGGCGGAAGATCACGGTTTCGGGATACCCGATCCGTCCATCCGGCCACTCGTAGCCGGGGTCCCCGGGCTCCAGGACGAGCTGCGCCCGCAGGCGCCCCTCGCGGTCCACGATCTCGATCCCGGCGCCACGCAGAACGGTGTCCTCGGCGGCGTCCGTCTTCGTGAAGTAGGGCAGCAGGAGGAGCAGCGCGAGGAGCGCGAAGTTGATCGCAGTGAGGGTCAGGAAGATCCATTGGTTCTTCATGCTGGTTTTCTCCTGTCGATCGGGGCTGTTCACGAATAGCGGCTATTTATAGCAGTCTGCGCGGCTTTTACCTGAACTCGATAAAAACCGGGCAGAACCCTACAATCGGCCGATGGATCCCACCCGCAACCCTTACAGCCCGGGCGCCGGAAGCCCTCCGCCAGCGCTCGTGGGCAGGGATGCCGAGCTCGAGACGGTCCGTATCGCCATCGAGCGTCTGCGTCTTGGCCGTTTCGCCAAGAGCGTGATTCTGACTGGGCTTCGCGGTGTGGGGAAGACGGTGCTTCTGCAGGAGTTTCGCCGTCTGGGGCAAAGTCGAGACGGGGTCTGTCAGCCTCTTGAGGCGAGCGAGGGGATTCGGTTTCCGCTGGCGATGTCCGAGCTCGTCCGAAAGGTGGTCCTGCGCCTCTCTCCGGCACAGAACGTGGCCGATCAGGCCAAGCGGGCGCTTGGTGTGCTCAAGTCGTTCCAGTTGAGATGGAACCTGCCGGACGGCGGCGACGTAACGGTGGGACTCGATCCGGTACCCGGCTGGGCGGATTCGGGGCTTCTGGACGAAGACCTGGCCGGTCTGTTCACGGGGGTCGGTAGAGCCGCCCGCGAGCGGGGGAAGGGCGCCCTGATCACGGTCGACGAAGTGCAGTACCTCAAGCGGAAGGACTTGGGCGCCCTGATCGTTGGTCTGCACCAGGTTCCGGCCGCCGTCGATGAACTGGACACTGGTTTCTTCCGCGTCCGGGTCGACCGCACGACCGACTCCGAGCGCGAGTACTTGGTGGCCATGGCGTCACTCGGCAAGGGCCCCTACTCCTCGGGTCGCGTCGCGGCGACTATGGGCAAGGACACGCCGGGCGTGGGCCCAGTGCGGGACAAGCTGATCAAGAAGGGGCTCTGCTACTCGCCGCGCTGGGGCGAGATCGACTTCACGGTGCCTCTGTTCGACGACTTCGTGCGCCGGCGGCTGCGCGTCCGAGGCGCTCCTGATTCGACCTGAGGACTCGCAGATGTGTGATCGCAGTCAGGGAGGCGCAGTTCTTCGGTCACGCGACCAAGCTGGCTCAGAAAACTGGCGTGCTTGGAAGGACCGCCGACCGGTTTGGAGGACGGCACTGACGAGTTGACCGAGACGGAGATCACTTTGTTCCTCGGAGTGATGATGGGAGCGGAGGGAGCGGCGACCGGCCTTGCGAAGCTCGCCGAACTCGTCGCTGAGAAGGTCGTCAAGGATCTACCGAAGAAGGCTCTGACCAAGACGGTCTTGTATCCTGCGGTCAAGTCAGTTGCAAGGTTGATCGGTCTCCAGGTCACGAAACAGTCGTTCGCCAGCGGCTTGAGGAAGGTCGTCCCAGTGGTGGGCGGAGTCGTTTCGGCCGGCATGACGGCGACGATGATGTGGCCGATGGCACGTCGCCTGAGACGGCACTTCCGCGAAATGGGCGAGGCAAGAACGAAGGCGCTGTCTGGGTGATGGGGTGCGACGTCAGTGCCTCTGCTTTCGCCCCCCCTCAGTCGTACACCCCGTCCGCGAACCACCGTTCCGAACTCCGGTCCCGGTAGATCCGGCACACCGCGCCGTTCCGCAGTTCCACGTCCCAGTAGTCCCGCAGGGCCGGGGCCTCCCTCCACCAGCCCTCCTCGATCTCCCAGGGGCCGGCGGCGGTGCGGACGGGGCCCTCGATGCGGACGTGGCGTTCGTCGGTCGGCAGGGGGTTGATCCGCACCGGCGCGGGGCAGAGAGTGGGGCCTTCGGCCGTCAGCACTTCGACTTCGAGCGGCGGCCTCAAGGTGCGCACCGCGAGCATGCCGCGGCCCGGCCGGGGTTCGAGCCGGATGCGTGGAGGCGGTGGCGGGTCGTAGTCGGCGAGCCGGAAGCGTTCCGGCAGGTGGCCGTTCCGGGTGCGCGGCGAGCCGACCCGGTTCGGGCCGAGCAGGGCGAGCAGCCGGGCGGTGACGGCGGCCAAGCGATCGGGCGACAGGGCGGCCGGACCGAGCAGGCTGAGTTGAGCCTGGCGCGGTACATCGGGCTGGGCCGCTAGCTGTATGCCCGTGATCGGGGCACGCGGCGGTTCCGCCTCCAGGTGGAGACGGACGAGCGACAGCAGCGTTCGGGCCTCGTGCGTAGGCGCCGGCAGTTCGATCGCCAATTCGTGGAGGCCCTCGGGCTCGATCTTGAGCGACAGTTCGAGCCGCTTGCAGCCCATGCCCCGGGCTTCGAGCCGGGCGGCAAGCCGCTCGACCGCGCCGCGGGCGACGAACAGGAACGGTTCCAGGTTGTCGATCGGCCACTCGAAGGTCTGCGATTCGCGGAATGTGGGCGCCGGCGGAAGGGGAGTGAGCGGCGCCGGATCGATGCCGCGGGCGGCGGCGTGGAGCGCCGCTCCGCGCTCGCCGAGACGGCCATGGACCTCGCCCGCCGGCAGGCCGGCCAAGTCGCCGACTGTGCGCAGGCCCCAGAGCTTCAGCGTGTGGAGGATCTCCTGGTCGTCGCCGTCCGGCGCCGTGCCGCCGGAACCGCTGCCGCCGCTCCCGAGCAGGGACCTGAGCGGCAACGGTGCCAGAAACCGGGCTTCGCCGCGGGGCGCGACGACGTTCGGCGACCGCGGCAAGGCAGCCGCGGCCCGCGCCGCGAGCTTGCTGCCGGCGATGCCGACCCGCCCGGGCAGGCCGGCGGCATCCATGTCCCGCATCATCGTCTGTCCGAGGCTGTGTTCGTCCTCGGCCGCGACGTCGAGGTAGACCATGCCTTCGCCGCCGTCCTCGACCCGGGGCGAGAAGGCGCCGGCGATCTCGAGCAGCACCTCCTGCGCGGTGTGCTCGCGCTCCGGGTCGCGGACACGGTCGACCAGGCCCGACTCGATGTTCCGGGCCTGGGCCATGGTCAGCCCCGGCCGCACTCCCGCGCGGCGCGCCAGCCGGGAGGCGGCGACGATCCGCGCCGAGGGGCCTTCGTGGACCACGAGCGCTTCACGGGCGAGTTCCGGCGCTCCCCGCAGGTAGGCGGCCAAGGGAAACAACGCCGCCTTCATGCAGGCGATGCGGGATCTCCGTTTAGCCGGCACGTCTCAGCACTTCGGCGGGCGAGCCGGCGCGGCTGCCCTCTGCCGGCCTGGGCGGCGCGACGGGCAGGGGGCGCCGCAGGCTGCCGGCGAGAACGCGCAGTTCGACGCCGGTCGCGGCGCCCGGCCGTGCGCCGCGCGACTTGGCGAGCTTCAGGCGGGTTCTGAGTCCGTCGAGCAACCGCGGGCTCCTCGGTGCGGCCCGCGCCCAGAGAGCGCGGACCGGCGGCGTCTCGCCCCCTGGGAACGCGGGCGTCTCGCCCGCATTCCGGACCGGCGACGTTCGGGATCCCAGATCGAGGATCTTCTGCGGCGCCGTGCCTCCGGCGCGGTACGGACTGGCGATCAGCAGCGCGGCCTGATGGCCTTCCGCCGCGCGCCGCAGCCGCAACCACGCGGACTCCTTGCCGCGGCCGCCTGGCACCGGCGGCAGACCGAGATCGATCACGACCAACGGAAAGCCGCCGCCGATCAGCACTTCGGCGCTGCCCAGCGCCTGCTTCAGTCGCTTGGGCCGCGCCCAGAGCAGCCGTTCAAGGACGATCCCGGCCTTGGCCGCTGCCTGCGGATCGAAGTGATCTCCCAGATCGACCAGCGCCGCCGATTCACCGCTCTGGGTGGCGCCGGCCAGGAGTTCCAGCACCAGGGAGAAGCGGCCGCTGCTCCCGGGGCCGACCAGTTCGACCGTCTGCCCGCGACGGATCCCGCCGCTGAGCAACCGGTCGACACCGCGGAGCCGCGTGGTGAACAGTCCGGCGTCCGTCTCCTGGATTCTGATCGCGGGACTGTCGCCCACCAGCTCCCGCCCGCGCCGGATTTGGCGCACGAGCGACCGCGGCCACTGCGGGTCGGCGAGAGCTGCGGGCAGGGAAGTCACGGCGCCGAGGACGCGGAACGCGAGAAGTGGGAGAGTGGGAAGAGAGCAGCATAGCGCAACTAGGGCGTAAATGGGAACCCACTTGCCGTGGCGTTCGCCGCTGCGGGGAGGCCGCGAGGCGGCAGGACAACGGCCGGCAGTCAGCCGTCCAGAGCGCCGGTGCAGCTACTGCCCTGGCCGGCGGTGCAGCCGAAGCAGTGCCCGGCCGTGGCGATACAGGCTTTCTCGAGCGGTCCGCCCCGGACGAGATCGGCGAGGCGCGCGGGTCGGCCGTCCACCCTGGCCGGAAGCCCCAGCATCTGGTTGAAGTCGCAGTCGTACAGATTGCCCTGCCAGTCGACGCTGATCGTGTCGCGGCACATGACGGTCGGTAGGTTTCCGGCGCTGTGGTTGTCCCGCAGCAGCGCCATGTAGTCGTCCAGCTTGCCCTGCGCCGTCAGGACGGCGCCGAAGCGGTTGATGGGCATGTTGGTGAGCACGAAGAGCTGGTCGAACACGACGCCGAACCGTTCCTGGAGTTCGCGCTTGTAGGCTGACTCCAGTTCCGCCTGCGGCGGCGGCAGCACGGCGCCCACGGGATTGAAGACTAGGTGGAGCCGCCGCGCGTCGTCCTGTCCGTAGCCGAGGTCGTTCAGCAGCTTGAGAGCCCGGATGCTGTCCCCGTACACGCCCTTGCCGCGCTGCTGTTCGACGTTCTCCTCGAGGTAGCAGGGCAGGGAGGCCACCACGGTAATGCCTTCCCGGGCCAGGAAGGCGGCCAGGGTCTCCTGGCCCGGCTCGAACAGCACCGTCAGGTTGCAACGGTCGATCACCTCGATGTCGCGCCGGCGCGCCTCCCTCGCCAGGCGGCGAAACTCGGGATGCAGCTCCGGCGCTCCGCCGGTGAGATCGAGTGTCTCGATGTCCAGCCGGTCAAGCGCCGCGATCACCTCGTCCACGATGGCGGTCGACATCATCTCCGTGCGGTGAGGCCCGGCATTGACGTGACAATGAACGCAACTCAGGTTGCAACGGTAACCGAGGTTCACCTGCAAGGTGGCGATGCGCCGGCGACGGAGCGGCGGAAACTCCATCGCAAGCAGGGCGGGTCGCGTGTCGAACATGGGTTCAGCCTCCGAGGTCCGTTGAGAGTACCGCGTCAGGTTGCGGTGACGCTGTAAGAGGGAACCTGTCGAACAGGGTCTGCTGTTCCCCGGTGCCGCTTTATTCAAAGTTCCTGCACAAGGACCGGAGTCTCCGCTCTGTGGTAAGACTTAGGGGATAACTCTTCATAAGAAGAGGAAGGGTGCACCGATGAGACGTCCAATGCAGGGCCGATACGAGGTTACCGCCACGGGAGGCGAGCCGGTGCGCGCCTTCATTCCGGCACCGTTGCCGCCAACGCCGCCGCTCAACCTGGAAGGCCCTCTTCTGCGTTCCCTGGAGGCCGCCAGTCTCGCCCTAGGGCGACTGGAGGGAGCCAATCAACTCCTGGAACCGACACTTTTCGTCTACTCCTACGTCCGCAAGGAGGCGGTGCTGTCGTCCCAGATCGAGGGTACCCGGTCGTCGCTCTCTGACCTCCTGCTGTTCGAACTCGACCAGGCTCCGGGGGTGCCGCGCGAAGATGCGGCTGAAGTCTCGCGCTACGTCGCTGCCCTGGAACATGGGCTGCGGCGGTTGCGTAAGGACTTCCCGCTCTCGAACCGCCTGATCCGGGAGCTGCACCGCATCCTGCTGTCCGCCGGGCGCGCCGCCGGCAAGGATCCGGGTGAGTTCCGCCGCTCCCAAACCTGGATCGGCGGTACGCGCCCGGGCAACGCCGTCTTCGTGCCGCCGCCCCACTTGGCCGTGCCCGACTGCATGGCGGACCTGGAGCGCTTCTTCCACTCGGAGGACGACGGCTTGCCGACGCTGGTACGGGCCGGTTTGGCCCACGTCCAGTTCGAGACGATTCACCCGTTCCTTGACGGCAACGGCCGCGTGGGCCGTCTGCTGATCACCTTGCTGCTGTGCGAGGCGGGTTTGCTGCGCCAGCCGCTCCTCTACCTCAGCGTCTACTTCAAGCGCCACCGAGAGCGCTACTACGAATTGCTCGACGGTGTCCGGCACGCGGGCGATTGGGAGGCCTGGCTGGCGTTCTTCCTCCAAGGCGTGCAGGAAACGGCTGAGAACGCCGCCGCCACCGTCGGTCGTCTCACCGAGCGGTTCACGGCCGACCGGCAACGTCTCGCGACCGAGGGCCGCCGCGCCGGTTCAGCGCTCCGCGTCCACGAGGCCCTGCAGGAACGACCGATTCTCTCAATTCCCGAGACGTGCAGACGCACCGGCCTGTCGTTCCCGGCCGTTTCCGCTGCTCTGAGACTCCTGGAACGCGCGGGCCTCGTCCGGGAGATCACCGGCTTCAGCCGGAACCGCGTGTACGTCTACAGCGAGTACCGGAGGATCCTGAACGAGGGCGTGGAGCCGGAGTGAGGGGTGGCGTCAGCGCAGGCGCTGGAGGAACCACCAATGGTGTCCCTCAGGGTCCCGGGCGCCGTAGCTCCGGTCGACCCAGTAGCCCTCGCCGTAGTCCTGGGTCGCCGGCTCGATCGTGATCGCGGCGCCGGCCGCCCGCGCCCGCTCGCAGTGCGCGTCGGCGTCGTCGACGTACACGGCCAGCGACTGTGTGTTCGCGCCGCCGACCGCCTGTGGAGATTGCTGGTACGCCCGGTCGGGTTGCAGACCCGTCTGTCCGACTATGATGAGACCGCCGTCCAGGACGAGCTGCGAATGGACGATTCTCCCCTGCTCGTCCTCGACCCGCTCCTGCACCGCGAATCCGAACGCGCGGGTCAGCCAGTCGATCGCGGCCGTCGCGTCATCGTAGAAGAGGGCGGACGAGATTCTCGGCCAGCCTTCAGGTGGATTCTTCATGGTGTCCTCCAGATTGTACCCGTTCCGGGCAGCGAATCGAGTTCCCGGATCTCGCCGTCGCGCAGAACGAGAAAGCGGTCGGCGAGTTCTGCCAGCGACTCGGCTTCGTGGGTTGCGACGAGCGCCAGGCCACCGGTCTCTCGGAGCGCGGCAAGCCACTCGTGGATGCGGTTTCTCCAGTGTTCGTCCATCGCGTCGAGCGGTTCATCCAGGACCACTGTGCGCGGCGTTCCGACCCAGGCGGCGGCCAAGAGAACTCGACGGCATTGGCCTCGGGACAGCTCGCGCACGGAGAGGTCGGCTTCAGCCTCGAGATTCGTTTCGGCCAGGACTTCCTCGACGCGCTCCGCGGGCTCCGATCTCAGACGGCAGACGGGGCGGAGGACCTCGCGAATGGTCGCGAACGGGGTGACATCGGGTTCCTGGGGAACGAACGCCAGGTCGGAGCGGGCCGCGACTTTCCGCCGCCACAGGTCGGAACCGCGAAGAGGGCCGCCGGCAGGTGAAGGAGCGCGACCCATATCCCAAGGGCCCGCAAGGAGAGGACGAGTTGACCGGTGGGCATGCGCCGGCCGAGCCCGCGAAGGGAGATTGGAGGGGACGGAACTCGCGTGGAGGGAGGTGACCAGTGTCCGGCCTGGAAACAGGCCAGTGCGAGAAGCGTCATGGCCGCCACGAGGCCTGGCGGGGAGGCGCTCGCCGCCAGCGGCACCGCCAGTGCACCGCAAGCGCGCGCCCGTCCTGGTGCTGGCGTCCATACGCTCGCGGCGGCCAGGGCTACCAATGGAAGAGCAAGCAGAGGGCGGACCGAACTCGGCTCACCGAGCCCTCTGGCGCCAATCCAGAGAAGGATCCACAAACCGGCAAGGTGGGCGAGGGTCGTCGCGAGGCCCAGAACCGGCGGCCCAGCGCGTTCGCCAGCCGACGGGCAGGTGAAGCTGCCAGCCCCGGTGGGCCGGCGCCAGACGCCGTGCCGCCGCGGCGGAAGCAACGATCGCCCAGACCGCGAATCCGAGTCTGGACGCGGAGAACGCTTCGGGCGTTGCGACGCCGGCCGCAAGACCCTTGAGCAGAAGCTCCCGCGTCGCCGGTGGTTGCAACGCCAGCAGAACCAGCAGAAGCACCAACTGGAACATCGCCAGGCCGAGGGCGACCCGCGCGCCGGAAGAGAGATGGAACCGGTAGATGGCGCCCAATCCAGTCCTTGTCACCGACTGGTGCACTTCGAGACTCTAACTGTCGGTGGGTTCGCCGATTGGCGGCGGCAGGGTCGCTTCTCGCCGCCAGAAGGGTCGGATGAATCGGCCCTGACGCCGTGCCCGCCTCAGGAAGACGACGCTCACCAGCAGGCACACGGCAATGGCGAACACGGAACCCTCTACGCCGAGAGCGCCGCCGGAGAGGAAGTCGGGTCCGCTCAGCCGGGATTGGAGAACGCTCTGTACCTGGATGCCGGAGAGATTCGGGCCGAACACGCCCGCCTGCATGAAGTTCCATGCGAAGTGGATGCCGATCGCGAGCCAGAGTCGCCGGGTCAGGACGTAGGCGGCGCCGAGCAGCACGCCCGCTTCGATACCGATCGCCGCGGCGCCGTAGAGGGTCGCGTTCGGATTGCTCAGGTGTACAAGACCAAACAGCGCTGCCGAGATGGTGAGGGCCAACCATGTTCCCGAGCCCCTCTTCGAGAATCCGGAACACCACACCCCGGAAGATCACCTCCTCGACATAGCCGGACACGGCGGCGATGGCGAACGCGGTCAGCAGGGCGGTCCAGGCGCCGACTCCTTGCACCTGGTAGAAGCCAAGCGCCGCGATGAGCGCCACGACCGACGTCAAGCAGGCGGCGCCGATAAGAGCTCCCGCGCTGGTTTCACGCAGTGCCCCGCTCAGGGAGAGTTCCGCGGCAGTCCGTCGCTCCAGGAGACGGGTCATTCCACGGTAGGCGAAGTGAACGGCGAGGATGGGAAAGACCACTCCGACCGCGACGCGCAGCCAGGAGATTTCCAACCACAGGCTGAGCCCGGCGGCCGCCAGACCCTGTAGCGCGACGGCCGCGGCGATACCGACGCCAAAGAGGACGATCCGGGTCAGCGGGAACCGGAGAACCCGAACTCCCCATCGCTTCCACCGCTCCTGAGCGGGCGCCGCCGTCTCGTCCATGTCGCGCCTGCCACGCTATCGCGCTGGCGGAGCGAGCCGAGGGCTGTCCCGGTCATCTTGGTGCTGCTATCGGGCCGCCTCCTGGGTCGGTCGGTGGCCTCCGTTTCGAGCTGCCGGCCCCTACGCCGCGTGCGATGTGTTTCGTTCCCGGGCGACCGCTGCTTCGAGGTGGGGTGGCGGCCGCCACAAGCACTCCATCACGTAAGGCAGGTCCATCGGTGTGCCGTCCCAAGCGGGCATGGACTCCTTTCCGGTGATCAGGATGCCGGCGTCCTCCAGGCTGCGGATCAGCTCGCGGGCGGGGTACGAGCCAACAGGTGGCGGTGCCGGGCTGTGCTCCAGTGGTCGACCACGTTTGTCGAGGAAGTGGACGGCGCGTTCGTCGTTCATCTTCACGCTGAAGCCCCCTTCGTGAAGCAGGCGGTGGTGCCGGCGACAAAGAAGTACGAGGTTGGAGAGCTTCGTTTCGCCGCCGTCGGCCCAGTGGACGATGTGGTGAGCGTCGCAATGCTGCGATCTGCAGCCGGGGAAGCGGCAACCCTGGTCGCGGAACTCGAGGGCACGCCGGATCGGGGGTGGAATGGTGCGCCTCTTGCGGCCGACGCTCAGGATCTGGCCCGATCGGTGAGTGATCCGGACTTTGCCGGCGTCGCAGGCAATGCGCCGGGCTGTTTCCGCGGAAACAGGGATGTGGGAGTTGCCGAGCCAAGCGCCGTGGGGCGAAGACCGGCCGTTCGCCGGTTGGAAACCGGCAGGCGCTTCCGCGGAAACGTGTTCGGCTTCAGCCATCGCGGCAGCATGTTCCTGCGCGTGCGTCGACGGCGTTTCCGCGGAAACGCGTGCCGCGGGCGTTTCCGCGGAAACACAGGGCGTGCACCCAACGGCGGGCGCCTTCTCAGGAACGCTCAGCTCTTCCTCGCTCACATGAACTACGACCTGGTAGCGGTCGCCGCTCGACCCCGGATCGAGACCGCCCTTGAGCGCGCTTTCGGCAACGAGAGCAAGAGCGTCCGCGCGAACCTTGCCAGCAGACGGGCGATCCTCCCGCTGCTCGGCATAGAGCTTTTCGCCTGCCGCGTTGAGCGCCTTCATGAGCACCTCGCCTGCTTCCGGCGCCAGACGCCCGCGAATCACGAACATGCCGTTCTCGTCGATGTGGGTCGCTACATGGCTCGACGCGTCGCGCAGTTCGTCCTCCGCGGCTTCGACTGAACGGTCGATCCTGCGCCACGCCCTGACGACCCGTTCGATCTGTGCCGCCGTTGCCGCCCTTGCCAGTTCGACCAGTTCCTCCTCCGTGTCTGGCCGCGCGACGCGGGTCAACGCCCTCACTTTCGAGTACGAGAGCTCGCCCCGCTTCATCGCCCTGCTCATCAGCGGTAGTTCGCCGAGTGCCCGGGCGACCCGCACGCGCTCCCGAGCCGCGTTGGGCGCCAGGCCGATGCGCCAGGTCAGCCAGTGCACGCAACTGAGGAAGCCGCAGTTCCAGCCTTCCTCCTCATCGAACTTGCGGATCAGGACGAGCAGCTCGTAGGTGGCCGCGTCGATGCGCGCTGCGAGCGTGGCGATCTCCTCGCCCATGCGCTCCTTGGTGCTCATGCCGGTTTCTTTGTCAATCATTCTGTTGCCATCCGTGCTGGGACCTGACGGTGAGATTGGCGCGTTTCGGAGGCTGCCGAACCGGCCCTTCGGGGCCTCCCGAGAAGATGACAAAGCTATCACAAAGGAATCGATGAACCCAAGGAAATCCAAGGCAATGGACGTGTGTGAGCGTCGTCCTTGATACGGCCGACCAGGGCGCTGAGACCGTGGCGTCACCATGCGGAAGAAGTCGGAAGAGAGTGGGTCGGCAACGAGCCCGATCCATGCGTCGGACTTGCTTCCAGCGTGCAAGGGCCTAGACTCCAACCTTCATGGCTGCAAGCGCGACGACGACACGGTTGTCCACCCCGATGTTCCAGTGAGAAGCCGTTGACGGGCCAACTCTTCACCCACTACTTCCTCACCGAGGGCATTCAGGAGACCCCCGAGTGGCGGGAGTCCCTCCGGACACCGGAGGCGCTCACGGGATTCCGGGCCAGCGTGGCTGAGCGCTTCGCCAGCATCAGTCGCTTCAGTGCGCCCAACGAGGCGGTGACCGAGGAGGAGCTGATCAGGCCGCTTCTTCGGTTGCTTGGATGGACGGACTACCTGCCGCAGCAGGAAGCGGCGCGTGGCGAGGATGTCCCGGACCACCTGCTGTTCGAGGACTCCGAGTCGAAAGGGCGCGCTGCCGAGCGGACCGCCCCGGACGACCGCTATGTGGATGCCCTTGTCGTCCAGGAGAGCAAGCGGTTCGGCTTGCCCCTGGATGCGCGGGATCGCTCGGACCGCTTCGTGCTCGGCACGCCGCACGGCCAGATCCTCCGGTATCTGGCTACCGCCTACAGCGTCTCGGATGGACGCATCAGCAGGGGCCTTCTGACGAACGGCCGCGTCTGGAGGCTCTACGACCACGAGGCTCGCCCGCGTGCGAGCGGCTACTTCGAGGTGGACCTGGGCGCGGTCCTCGAGAGTGGGGACGAAGACGCCCTGAGGAGCTTCCTCCTGCTCTTTGGGCAGGATGCGTTCGGTCGGCGGGCGGGTGCCAGAGCGAGCTTCGTCGACCTGGCGATCGCCGAGGGGAAGCGGTACGAGGAGAGTGCGGCCAAGGACCTTTCCCAGGTCGTGTTCGGCGATGTGTTCCCGCGGCTGCTGAACGCCCTGGCCGCTCAGGCGCCGGAAGCCGACCTGCAGGAGATCCGGAATGCCGGCCTGATCTTCCTGTATCGCCTGCTGTTCGTGCTCTACGCCGAGGACCGCGGCCTGCTGCCCGTGAACGACTCGCGATACGACGACTACGGCCTGCGCGCGCGGGTCCGCGACGACATTGCGACGAGGTGGCGCGAGCGAGACACGTTCTCGAGCACGGCGAGCAACTACTACAACCGCCTCATGGAGCTGTTCCGGCAGATCGATGGCGGCGATCCGTCGATCGGGTTGCCGCCCTACAACGGCGGCCTCTTCGCGGAGGAGGCGGCGCCGTTGCTCAAGAGAGTCCGTTTGGCGGACAGCGAAATGGCCCCGGTCGTCTTCGGACTCAGCCATGTCGCGCAGGGCGACGCCGGCCGAGCGAGGTTCGTCAACTATCGCGACATGACGGTCCAGCAGCTCGGCTCGATCTACGAGCGACTGCTGGAGCGCGAGCCGGCTCGCGATTCCGAAGGCAACGTCTCGATCCAGCTCAACCGCTTCGCCCGGAAAGACAGCGGCAGCTTCTACACCAGCCAGGAGCTGGTCGACCTGATCGTCGAGCAGACGTTGAAGCCGCTGGCCGAGGAGCGTTTGCGGGCGTTCGAGGCCAAGTCCGTGGACCTCAAGAGCGAACGGAGGCCCAAGGCCGACCGTGTGGCGGAGTTGCTTCAGATCGACCCGGCGGAAGCCGTGCTGGATCTCAAGGTGCTCGATCCCGCCATGGGCAGCGGCCACTTCCTGGTCACCGCCGTGGACTTCCTTTCCGACTACGTGTCGGAGCTCATCGAGTACGTGCCGGCGGTGCCGGACTGGCTTGGCGAGGCCTACGAGTCGCCGCTCGTGGGTCGGATCGCTCGTATCCGCGAGGGCATCCTGCAGCGCGCCGCGGAATCGGACTGGGTGATCGACGAGGTGCGGCTCACCGACCAGGCAATCATCCGGCGAATGGTGCTCAAGCGCTGCATCTACGGCGTGGACAAGAACCGCCTGACGGTGGAACTGGCGAAGGTGTCGCTGTGGCTGCACAGCTTCACCGTCGGCGCGCCGCTGTCGTTCCTGGACCATCACCTGCGTTGCGGCGATTCTCTTGTCGGGCTCAGGGTCGGCGATGGAACGGATGAGCTTCGCCGCCTCGGTGGGCTGATCGCTTCCAGCGCCATCCAGGGAGCCGAGAACGCGGTCGCCGGGATGGAACTGATCGAGGAGATGTCCGACGCGGACGTAGCGGAGGCGCGAGAGTCGGCCAGGCTCTTCGAGGGTGTCGACCAGGCGACCTCCGAGCTGCGCCGCGTGCTCGACTTCCTGTGCAGCCTGCGCTGGCTGACCGCGGGCTTGAAGAAGAAGCAGCGCAACGAGTTTGAGACCCGCGGACTCCTTGAGGTGATCGGCGCCTTCCCAGGCGAGGCGTATTCACTCCTCGCGGAGGGTCCGGGAGCGATCGATACGACATCGGCCAGTTCGGACGACGCTGGCCTTTCGAGGTTTGGCGAGCTATGGCGGGATGCCCGCGCCCTGGCCGAACGGGAGACCTTCCTGCATTGGGAGGTGGCTTTCCCGGGCGTGTGGCGACACTGGCAGCGGCGCAGCCCGGAGGGCGGGTTCGACGCGGTGATCGGCAATCCGCCCTGGGACCGGATCAAGCTGCAGGAAGTGGAGTGGTTCGCGACTCGTGATCCGGAGTTGGCCCGCGCTCCCACGGCGGCCCAGCGCCGTATTGGCATCAAGAAACTCAGAGACCGGGGCGAATCGTTGGCCGCCGCGTTCGACGAGGCGAAGCAACGCGCCGACAGCCTCCTGACGCTGTTCCGGACCTCAGGCGACTATCCGTTGCTCGGGAGGGGCGACATCAACCTGTACTCGCTGTTCGTCGAGCGGGCGCTGAACGTGCTCAGGCCGGGCGGCCTGATGGGGCTGCTCGTGCCTTCAGGCATCTACGCCGACAAGACGGCGGCGCCGTTCTTCCAGTCGGTGTCCACCCGCGGCCGGGTGGCGGGCTTGTTCGACTTCGAGAATCGGCGTCTGGGTACCGGACTGCCGCCGTTCTTCCCGGATGTCGATACGCGGTTCAAGTTCTGCGCTCTGGTTCTTGGCGGTGATGAACGGTCGTTCGCGGAGACTCGTTGCGGCTTCTTCCTCGACAGCGTTGAGGATCCGAGCGACGCGCAACGCTGCTTCCCGTTGACCCCGGCCGACTTCTCTCGGGTCAATCCGAACACCGGTACGGCGCCCGTGTTCCGGACCCGCCGGGATGCCGAGATCACAAGGGGCATCTACGAGCGGCATAGGGTGTTGGTCGATCGGTCGGGCGGCGTGGAACGTCGGGCTTGGCCTGTTCGCTACAAGACGATGTTCCACATGACGAACGACTCCCACCTGTTCAGGACCGCTACGGAGCTTGAGGCGGCGGGCTGCTATCCGGTGGCGGGCAATCGGTGGAAGCGGGGCGAGGAAGAGTGGCTGCCTCTCCACGAGGGGAAGATGGTGCAGGCCTTCGACCACCGGGCGGCGAGCATCGTGGTCAACCCCGAGAACCTGAACCGGCCGGCGCAGCCGCGAGTAACCACCTTGGCGGACCATGCTGACCCAGCCTGGTCGCCTGATCCGCAGTTCTGGGTTGCGGCTGGCGACGTGGAATGGCCTGAGGGTCTCGACTGGGCACTTGCCTTCAAGGACGTCACGGCGCCGACGAACGTGCGTACCATGATCGCGACTCTTGTGCCTCGCTCCGCCGTCGGCAACACGCTTCCCCTGCTGATGCCCGATGGTGCCCGCTCAGCTGCGGCGGCCGCCGAGGCATTGTCGCTGCTTGCCGCCAACTTCAACTCCTTCGTGTTCGACTTCGTGGCCAGGCAGAAGGTCCAGGGCCAGCACCTGAACTGGTTCATCGTCGAGCAGTTGCCGGTGCTTGCAGGCGAGGACTACGAGCGCCGGTTCGGGAACAAGACCGCGCGCGACCTCGTCCTCGACCACGCTCTGCGTCTGACGTACACGGCTCGCGACATGGGACCGTTTGCGAACGACCTCGGCTACGACGGACCGCCGTTTGCGTGGGACGACGAGGACCGCCGACACTTGCGGGCCAGGCTGGATGCCTTGTACTTCCTGCTGTACGGGTTGTCCTGGGAAGACGCGGACTACGTCCTTGGGACTTTCCCCATCGCCCGCCGGCAGGACGAGTCGCGGTGGGGCTCGTATCGGACCCGCGATCTGGTCCTGACTTACATCAACGCCCTCGCGGCTGGTGACACAGCGAACCGCGTCAGTCGTTGAACCGACGACGCGTTGCTCGCTGGGGGCCCGCGGAGAGCGGCCGCTGGGGGTACGGAGATTGGCGTTGCGTCGCCCGGATCTGCCGGGTCTTGAGCAGCGCCCCTGCGATACGATCGGCCGGATCGACATAGTCGTGCGCGACCTGGAGGGGTGGTGCTTCCGCAATCGCGAACTCGGCGGGACACCCGGATGGGCTTTCACGCCCTCTCTTCAGAACATGCCTCGTATCGAGACACTAGACTCAGTTGCGCGCTATCTGCACTACCGGGAGGATGGCGAAGAAACTCACGTCCCTGCCAGATACCAAGGCCAAGAAACCCGCTTCGCGATACCGCTGGGCGAGTCATGGACGCGACATCAAATCTGGGGCCGTCGGGGCATCGGCGAGTTAGCCGCAGCCCCTAGCCAAGGGCACACCGCGTCCGTCAACCACAAACCAACTGAAGGCACAAATGGCTGAACCACCGCATCCCCTTCTGAAGGCCATCACTCTTGAGGGTTTTCTCTCCTTTGGCTATGGCACTGAGGATTTTCGACTGAAACCGTTGAATGTCCTCATCGGCCCAAATGGAACCGGGAAGTCCAATCTCATTGAAGCCGTGTCCATCCTGCGCGCCGCACCTCGAGATCTACCACTGCCGATACGACAGGGAGGACGCGTACAGGATTGGCTCTGGACGCCCGATGCTCCTCGAACACAAGGAAATATCCATGCAGCACAGTTTGCTCGGGTCGAGGTTGTGTTCACGGAGGGTGTCATAGCTCAACATCACACTCAGCCGGCTGTCCGGTACCGCTTGGACTTCGGTGCCGCTGGTGATTCGTTCGTAGTGCTGGACGAACGGTTGGAGCACGCAGACAAACCTCTCGACAAGGATAAGCCATATTTCTATTTTGGTTACGAAAATGGGCGTCCTATGCTGAATGTCCAAGACGGAACACAGAGAGAACTCCGGAGGGAAGATTTGGACATGACTCAGTCCATTTTGTCCCAACGAAGGGATCCCGATGCCTATCCAGAGCTGAGCAAAGTCACGGATGCGTTTGGCCAAATTCGGATTTATCGATTCTGGCAGTTCGGTCCAGACGCGACCGTTAGGGGGGCTTGCGCAGCGGACGTCCGCGCCGATCATCTTTCAGAGAGACTTGACAACCTGCCAGCCCGACTTGCCGTACTCAAGGGCAACCCCTTGGTTAAGCGCCGCCTACTTGAGTTGATCGGTGAACTGGCACCGGGCTTTACCGATTTCGAGGTTGTTCCAGAAGGGGGGACACTGGCCCTCTACCTTACAGAGGGCGACTCGTCTGTTCCGGCACGTCGAGTGTCCGACGGGACGCTCCGTTTCCTTTGTCTCATTGCAATCTTGGTCGATCCGCAGCCGCCGCCACTCATCGCCATTGAGGAGCCAGAACTGGGCCTGCACCAGGACGTTCACGGACACTTGGCGGACCTCTTGCTGGAGGCGAGCGCGCGCACACAGCTTGTCGTGACCACCCACTCGGATGTACTGGTTGATGCGCTCACCGAAAGCCCCGAGGTAGTTGTCGTCTGTGAGAAGCTCAGTGGTTGCACGCAGTTGGAGCGCCTCGACTCCGAGAAACTGAGGCCGTGGCTTCAGAAGTACCGGCTCGGGGAGCTGTGGACCCGAGGCGAGATCGGAGGGACCCGTTGGTGAGCATCAAGCTCTACGTAGAGGGCGGAGGGGATTCTAAAGACCTCAAGAATCGATGTCGAAGAGGATTCAGGAAATTCATTGAGCGTGCCGGTCTCGAGGGCCGGATGCCTCGCATTGTGGCATGTGGCGGGCGGGAAAATGCCTACGAGAGCTTCAAGACGGCATGTGAGGATGGCGGGGTAGCCCCGATGCTTCTCGTTGATGCAGAAGGTCCGGTGAGCACTTCAGATCCGTGGAAACACCTCTTCGACCGGGACGGATGGAGTCGGCCCGATGGTGCGAGCGGCGGCCATTGCCATCTGATGGTCCAACTCATGGAATCATGGTTCTTAGCCGACAGGTCGGCTTTGGCGGCGTTCTACGGGGCCGACTTTCGGGAGGCCGCGCTTCCTCAGAACCCTAGCGTCGAAAAGATCCGTAAGGAAGACGTTCTGCGCGGGCTCAAAAGGGGCCACGAGGGAGTCCACGAAGGGTGGCTATCACAAGGCGTCACACAGCTTCGCCATTCTAGGCGAGATCGATCCCGCGGTGGTGGAGTCCGTTGCACCATTCGCTCGAGTCCTGCTCGATACACTGCGTACCGGAGGTCCAAGTGGCGGGTGACTAAGGAACAAAGACCATGGCGACGATTCAGCAACGCTCCGACACACCGGGCGTGAGGCGAGATTCGGGGCCCAAGGGACGCTTACCTTTCATCGCGACGCTACTTTCGGGGGAGAACCGCGCGGACTAGGGCACCACGTCACCCCAGTTCGGCGCGGCCTCGGCTTCGCCTTCGCCTGCCGCCCACTCGATCGTGTCGCCGACCCAGGTCTGGAACATCTCGTGGGACCAGACGTCTTCGCGGTGGCCCATCGCGTTGTGGAAGACGCGGCCGGAGCCGAGTTCGCGGCACCAGACGATGGGGTAAGGGGCGATGTCGTAGACCTCCTGCCTGGACCGTTCTTCGCCCGGGTCCATCAGGGCTAGGACGTGCAGTTCGTCCTTGGCGACGTTCTTGTACAGGTACCACTCGTCCATGATCTTCCAGCCGTCTTCGACGTTGGCCATCGTCGGGTGGCCGGCGTCGGCGACGCGGACGATGCCTTCGAACTGGGCGCCGTGGTGGAGGAACTCGCCTCCGATCATGCCGATGTAGGGGGTGACCTCGGCGTTCTCGCCGTGGAAGGTGTCGGTCGCGGGGTGGAAGCCGATGAAGCCGCCGCCCGCTTCGATCCACTGGATCAGGTCGGAGACGCCGTCGGCGCTCATGGGGGGATTGCCGTCGCCGCGGAAGAAACCCTCGCCGGTGCCGCCGCGCTGGGTCAGGTCGCCGGTGGTGTAGAAGATGACGACGTCGAACGAGGCGAGCTGGGTGGCGTTGATCATGCCGGCGTCCTTGGTCGACGTGACGGTGAAGCCGCGGTCTGCCCCGATCTGGGCGAGGACGGTGTCGACGTGGCTGGGGCGGGCTTCCTGTCGCGTGATCGCCGAGTGCTGGAAGCCGGAGGACTTGCTGACGAAGAGGACGCGGACGGGGTCGTCGGCTTCGTGTTCGGAGGCGAGGGTGGGGATGGCGGCTGCTAGGAGCAGGGCGAGGGCGAGTGCGAGCGGGGTGAAACGGCGAAGGTAGATCATTGGCAAAAGCTACCACCGCATAGCCTCGCCGCTTCGCGGCTTGGCTTGATGCGGGTCAGAAGACCCGCGCACCCAGAGATACGGCGTCGGGCGGCGAGACTCTCTACTCATACGATGGCGCATCATTGCGGGCGGCCGGCGGGGACGCCGGAGCACGCAGTGGTGCTCAACTGAACTTCGAGATGACGTCTTCGCCGAACTGGGCGAGGCGGTCGGGCGGCATCGGCGGTACGAAGACGCGCGAGGCGCCGAGTTCGGCCATCCGGGCGATCTGGTCCGGCGGTCCACCGGTGGCCGTGATCTCGATCGCGTCGGGATCGCGGCCCGCGGCCTCGGCGGTCTCGCGCATGATGCGGAACAGGTGCTTCAGCTTGTCGACGTCGGTGATGGCGGGGAAGAAGCCGTCGCCCAGTTCGCCGGCGCGGCGTGCCGCGCGCTCGGAGTGGCCGCCGATCACGATCGGTACGGAGCCATTGACCGGCTGCGGCCGGCAGTAGCAGTCGGAGAAGGACACGAACTCACCGTCGTGGCTGGGGCAGTCCTCGCTCCACAGCGCCCGGAAGGCGCGGAGGTAGTCGTCGAGGCGCCGTCCGCGGCCGGCGAAGGGCACGCCGAGGGCGTTGAATTCCTCCTCCAGCCAGCCGACGCCGACTCCCAGGATGGCGCGTCCCCCCGAGAGCTGGTCGAGCGTGGCGACGGCCTTGGCCGTGACCAGGGGACTGCGCTGCGGGACGATCAGGATGCCGGTGGCGAGCTTGATGCTCTTGGTCGCCGCAGCCACGTAGGATAGCCAGATCAGCGGGTCGGGGATGTCGAAATCCTCGCGTCCACCAGGCATCTTGCCGCTGTCGTCATAGGGATAGGGGGAGGCGTAGCCGCGCGGGACGACGACGTGCTCCACGGTCCATAGCGAGTCGAAGCCGGCGGCTTCGGCGGCCTGAGCCAGAGCCACGGCTCGTAGACCGTCGACGAATGGGCCAGTGTTGGCGAACATGATGCCGAACTTCATCTCTTCTCCTCGTCTTGCGGGCGTTGGCGAACCGGCGCACTGTAGCAATCGGCGACGTGTCGTCGCTCGGCAGCGCAGCGGACCGGGCAGGGTGATTCCGGAATCCGGCGCTTTGCGCCGGATGCGGGCAAGGATGCCCGCGTTCCCAGGTCCGAAGGGGCGCGTCGGCGGGAACCAGCTTCGGAGGGGCTTGGCGGCGGGACGATGACGAAGTTGCTCGACGCGGTCGCGCGCTGGACGATCCGCTCGCCGCGGAGCGCGATCGCGTGGGCGGTCGTGCCGGCGCTCGCGCTGGCGGCGCTGCTGCCGGCGACGCGGATCGATCTCACCTTTACTGGGGTGATGAACCGCGCCAACGAGCACATCGGCCGCTACTTCGAGATATCCGAGCGCTACGAACTCGGCGGGTTGCTCCTGGTGCTGCTCGAAGGCGAAGAGGAGTCGCTCGACGACGCGGTCGAGCGCACGATTCGGGCCGCATCGGCGCTTCCTTCGGTCGCCGCGGCCCGCCGCCCCCTGCCGCTTGAGTGGCTCCAGGAGCAGGCGCCGTGGCTGGTCGAGCGCTCCCTGTTCGATCGTTGGACAGGGGTCGCGGAACGCCCGGGCGATGTCGCGAACGCGGCCGAGTTCGCGGCGTCCGCGGTCGCGCTTCGCGGCGCCGTCGGCGGTGTTCCCGGCGCCCGGCTGGTCGAAATCAAGATGGCGCTCGATCCGCTGGAGGAAGAGGTCGGTCGGAGCGCCTTCTTCGAACTCGAAGCCGCGGTCGAGCGCGCGCTTGCCGGTTCAGGGGTCACGGTGGGCTTCTCGGGACTGCCGGCGGTGTCGGCTGGCGACCAGGAGCAGACGCTCGGGGCGATCAAGCGCCTCACGCCGATCAGTCTGGCGCTTGTGCTGCTGTTGTTCCAGATCGTCGAGAAGCGGCCGGGCGGCCTGGTGTCCGTGGCGGCGGTGCTCGTGCTGTCGATCGGCGCGGCGCTGGGCGCGGTGGGTCTCCTGACCGGCAAGCTGACGATCATGGAGACGTTCTTCGGGGTCACGGTGTTCGGTCTGGGCATCGACTTCGCCGTCCACCTGTTCGTGCGTCAGCGCGAAGAGCTGGCCAACGGGCTTCCCTTCGAGGAGGCGCTGCGCCGGACGGCGACGGGCGCCGGTCGCGGCGTGGTGGCCGGTTGCATCACGACGGCGGGCGCCTTTCTTGTCGCCGCCGCGGCCCCGGACCCGGTTGCCCTGCACCTCGGCCTGTCCGGCGGCCTGGGGCTGCTCTTCTGCCTGCCGCTGACGCTGCTGATCCTGCCGTCGGTTTGGGTGCTGAGGGAGCGGAGGCATGGAGGCCGCGGCTCACCGGCGGCTGCAGTGCCGGCTCGGCGCACCGCGCCGGTTCGGGTGCCGGGCCTTGCGTTCCTGGTGCGGTGGGCGACACAGCGGCCGGTGCGCTGCCTGGTGGTGAGCGCCGCGGTACTGACGGTGACACTTGCGGGGCTACCCCGGCTCCAGGTCGAGACGCGGCTGGAGCGGCTCATGAATCGCGGTGTGCCGGCCATCGCCACGGTCGACCGGATTCAGGAGGTACTGGGTACGAACGGCGCCCCCTGGATCCTGGCGGCGGAGAGTCTCGAGCGGGCTCGGGAGTTCGCTGGCCGGCTGGACGGTCATCCGCTGTTCAGCGAGACGGTGAGCCTCGGCACCATCCTGCCGGCCGATCTCGCGGAGCGCGCCGTCGTCCTGGAGCGGGTGCTCGGCCCCCAGGACATGAGCAGGCCGGCGGTGAGCGGCCCGCTCGGGTTGGCGGTCGAAGCGCTTCGTCGCGCCGCGGCCGCCGGCCCTCCCGACATCGACTCCCTGCCGGCCGGCCTGCGGGAAAAGTTCATCGCACCGACCGGCGAGTTCCTGGTCCACGCGTATCCCGTGGATTCGAAGGCCGACGGCGATCTGGCCCGGCGGCAGCGCCTGGCGGTCCAGGCGATCGACCCCGGCGCCAGCGGTCTTCTGTCGGTGGTCGAAGGGATGATGACCGGCGACCGGCCCTGGATCCCGTGGATCGCGGCGTCGATCCTGGGCTTCGTTCTACTCGTTCTGTGCGTCGATTTCCAGCGTCCCGTCTCGGTCCTGTTGGCGCTGTTGCCGGTGCTGACCGCCGTGCCCTTCACATTGGGCGTGCTGTGCTGGATCGGCATTCCGTTCAACGTGATGAGCTGGCTCGTGCTGCCCCTGATCTTCGGGCTCGGCATCGACGACGGCATCCACGTCGTCCACAGATTCCTGGACGATCCGGCTCAGCCCATTCGCGTGGCCGCCCTGTCGGTGGGGCGGGCGATCGCGATGACGACGCTGACCACGACGGCCAGTTTCTCGATCCTGCTGTTCACCGACCACCCGGGCCTGGAGACGATGGCGGCGGTCATGCTGATTGGGCTGCCGGCGTGCCTGCTGGCGTCGGTGACGGTGCTGCCGGCGGCGGCGGTTCTGCTGCTCGGAAGACGGTAGCCTCCCTTCCGATGACCGAACGGCGGATCGTGTCGCTGATCGCGAGCGCGACGGAGATCGTCTGCGCTCTCGGCTTCGAGGACTGCATGGTGGGCCGATCGCACGAATGCGACTTCCCGCCGTCGGTGGAGAGTTTGCCGGTGTGCTCGTCGTCGAAGGTCGACGTCGACGGCTCGAGCCGGGCCATCGACGACCAGGTGCGCTCGATCGCCGCGGCGCTCGGGCACCCGGAGGTCTTCGACTTCGGTCACCGCGGGTCCGGCTGGACGGAGTGGGTTGGCTGATCCTGGAGTCGAGCGGCCCTCGCGCAGGTCGCTCCGGTACACGGATGGGGTGGGTCTGTGGTGCGTTCTCGGCTACGCGGCCCTGGCGGTGCTCGCGCGACAGCCCGGTGAGCCCGAGCTTGGGGCGTTCTTCCTGCTCGTTGCGTGGACCGGCTTGCCGGTCTTCGGTCTCTTCTTCCACTTCCGAAAGACGGGGGAGCCGTTCCCGGTCGGCCGACTGCTGTTCTGGGCGGTCGCCTTCCGCCTCTGCGGATTGATCGGCGGCCCGTTCTACGAGGACGACTTCTACCGCTATCTCTGGGACGGCTATCGGTTTGCCGTGGCCGGCACGCCCTACGGAGCCGCGCCGGAGGAGTTCTTCGTCGATCCGGCGGTGCCGGCGCTCTTCCAGGGAGTCCTGGACGGCGTGAACTACCCGGAGTTGCCGACCATCTACGCGCCGGTCACCCAGGTCGTCTTCCTGGTCGCGTACTGGATCAAGCCGGCGAGCGTTGCCGTGCTGCAGGCGATCCTGATCGCGGTCGATCTCGCCACGGTTCTGTTGCTGTTGCGGCTGGCGCCGGCGCGCAATGTTCTGCTCTACGCCTGGTGCCCCCTGGTGGTCAAGGAGATCGCCTTCACCGCGCATCCGGACGGTGTCGGCGTCTGCCTGCTGCTGGCCGCGGTAGTCCTTGCCCGTGACTGGCGCTGGTGGTCTGCCGCCGGCCTGCTCGGACTGGCCGTGGCCGCGAAGACGTTCGCCTTGGTGCTGGCGCCGCTCATCCTGGTTCGGGCCCGGCTGAAGCACTGGCTGCTTTTCGCCGCCACGGCGGCGGCGGTCTACCTGCCCTTCGTCGTCCTGGGGGGCACCGATCTGCTGTCGCTTCAGGTCTTTGCGCGGGACTGGGAGTTCAACTCGGCGGTGTTCGGGCTGCTGAAGACGGTCGTGGCGCCGTTCGAGGCGCGGATCCTGCTGGGCGTGGGTTTCGCTGCCTTCTGGTGCTGGTACTGCCTTCGCTACGCCCGCGGCAGTAGCCGGGGAGTTCCCCGCGGCGACTGGCTGTTCGGCGTCTTGCTTGCCCTGTCGCCGGTGATCAATCCCTGGTATCTGCTTTGGCTGCTGCCCTTCGCGGTAGTCTTTCCGAGCTTCTGGGCATGGACGGCGTCGATGGCGGTCCTGCTCGGCTACATCACCGGGCTGAACCTGCCCGACTACACGTTGCAACCCTATGAACAGCCGGGATGGGCTCGGGGGCTGCAATTCGGACTGATCCTCATGGCGCTCGCGGTTGACGTTGCGGTGCGCCGCCGTAACGGGATCCGAAAGGAAGAGCAATGACGAATAGCAAGTTGATCGGCCTCGCCGGCGCGATGGCAATCGCGCTGTCTTGCGGCGCCCCGGAACCGAAAGAGATCGCGGGATGGGACGTCAGCGACGAGACGAGTGCCGCGACGATCGATCACGGTGCCTGGCAGGAGATACTCGACGGCTACGTCGGCGCCGACGACTCAGGCGTCAACCTCTTCGACTACGCGGCGATCGCGGCGAGCGCCGACGACGAGGCGAAGCTGACCGGCTACCTCGAGTACCTGCGGGGACTCGACCCAAGCGCCTACTCACGCGCGGAGCAGATGGCTTACTGGATCAATCTGTACAACGCGACGACGGTCCAGGTCGTGTTGTCGGAGTACCCGGTCGACACGATCAGGGACATCCACGAGGGCGTGATCCCCAACACGGGTCCCTGGGGGGACGTGCACGCCAATGTGAACGGCCGGGATCTGACCCTTGACGACATCGAGCACGGCATCCTGCGGCCCCTCTGGCGGGACAAGCGGATCCACTACGCGGCGAACTGCGCCGCGTACGGCTGTCCCCACCTGCTGGCGGCGGCCTTCACCGCGGCCAACACGGAGGCGCTGCTGGAGCAGGGTGCGCGCGACTATGTGAACAACGCGCGCGGGGTCGACTTCGTGGACGACGACTTTATCGTCATCTCGAGCATCTACGACTGGTACGCCGAGGACTTCGGCAACACCGAAGAGTCGGTGGTCGCCCACCTCCTCGAGTACGCGGACGAGGAACTCGCCGCGCGCCTCGAGGGTTTCGAGGGCTCGATCGACTACGAGTACGACTGGAGCCTGAACGCGCCGTAGGAGCTTGCGCCCCCGATCAGTAGGTGTCGAAGTTGAAGCCGAGCGAGACGCCGATGAAATCCGACACCGCGGTGTTGCGGCCGCCGACGACCGACCCGTAGGAGAACCCCAGGTTGGTGGTGTCCGTGAGGCCGATGCTGATCGTGCCGAGGAAGAGATCGATGTCCTCCTGGAGTTCCGGGAAGCGGGCAGGCGAGAAGGGCGGAACGCCGATGTCGAGACCCGAGGACGCGGCGTCGACCACCCGGTAGCCGACGTTCAGACCGACCCGATCGCTGACCAGGACTCCCGCCGAGAGGTTCAGGAACGTATCTGCCGGAATGCCCTCGCTGCGGTAGCGATATCCGACTTCGGCGGACAGGGCGCCCCGTTCGCCGACGTACTTGCCGATCAGCAGGGAGACTTCGCCCCCGTCGCCGCCGTCCCCCAGGGAACTGATGTACCCGGTCTTGTAGCTCCCTCCGATGATCGCGGCGGCGCGCAGCGCGACGCTGGGCCCCGAACTCACAACTTCGTCCTTGAACCGCCAGACGAGACCGGCGTTCACGTCCTGCAGGCCGCTCAGATTCTCCTTTGGTGGAAGCGGCGCCGATGGCCCGGCCGTGAAGGAACTCTCGGCGCCTCCGACGCGGAAGTCCAGAGCCAACGAATCCGACAGGCCGTAGGTCCCTGTGACCCAGAGGGTCTGCTGCCCGAGTTCGTGGCCCCCGGCGGGAGTCGGTCCCTTCCGGGCCGCGCGGTAGAATTCGGTCGCTTCCTGGGAGACGTAGGACACGGTGATGGTCCCGGCGCCGGGCGCGGGAAGCCAAGGAGACCCTTCGGCGGCGAGAGGGGGAGCGGCGAAAGCGACGACGGCAGCAGCCGCGGCGAGCGAAGAACTTGGAGACCTTGCGTTCATCATTTTCTCCGACCTACAGCTTGTAGCGCCGTGTCAGGTAGAAGTGAACGAGTTCCTGCTCGTCCGGCTTGCCTTCGCACGTGGCGTCGCCGGCGCCGGGGCAGAGAGCGGCGATGTTCTCGTCATCCGCGGTGCCCGGCTTCTCGGCCTCGTCGCGGGCTTCGAGGCTGTTCTTCAGGCTCATGGCGCGGTCGCGGTCCAGATCCCGCTTCTGTAACGGACAGGATGGGCAGACGAGCTTCTCGAACGTGAGCGCCTTGCCCATCGTGTAGGCGTCGCGCGGGTTGATCCCCTTGCCGGCCGAGATGGAGCCGGATGCGTACGCCGAGGCCTGCAGTAGGCCGCCGGCGAGGACAAGAGTAAGCACGCCGATGACGTGTTTCATCAGTTGGATTCTCCTTGTTGCTGCGTGGATTGAAGGGTACCCGACGCGCTAAGGAGGCCGGGGCCGGTGCAGGGTAGCACACGCTCCGTGACGTTGAACAAGAGAATCAGCCTGAGGATTCCTGCGTTGGAGGACGTCGAATTCCGTGTGCCACAATGACTGCCCTCATCGCAGAAACGAGTAGAACGAGCAACCAGAAAGGGAGCGGCAGGGATGATCCAGACGGGCGAGTTCCAGGGTTTCGAGGTCGAGGTGGAGGATCCGGGGATCCTCGTCATCACGTTCAACCGGCCGGACCGGCTCAACGGCATGAACGCGCCGATGAAGCGCGACCTGCTGGAGACGCTCACCCAGGCCGCGATGGAGGATTCGGTGCGCGTTGTGCTGTTGACTGGCAGCGGTCGGGCATTCTCGGCCGGCGACGACATCAGCGGCAAGGATCGCGGCGCGCGCGGCGAGCAACTCGTGCCGGGCATCCACCGCGGCCACGACAACGTGCTCGGCACGATCAACGGGCTGCGCAAGATCTCGCAGCCCGTGAACACGGCGATCCGCGGTCTGGACAAGCTGACGATCGCGGCGATGAACGGCGTGGCAGTCCAGACCGGCTTCTCGCTGGCGCTCAGTTGTGACTTCCGCATCGCCTCGACCGAGGCCCGCATGGGCAGCGGGACGCTTCGTTTCGGCCTGCTGCCGGACGAGGGCGGCCACTACCTGCTGCTGCAGATGATGGGGCTGCCGAAGACGATCGATTTCCTGATGCGCAACCGCATCGTCGGCGCGGCGGACGCGCTCGACCTGGGGCTCGTCCACGAGGTCGTGGCGCCCGACGAGTTGATGCCGCGGGCCATGGACCTGGCGCGAACTCGCGAACGGACCGCAGGTGGCGATGCGGCTGCTTAAGCGCAGCGTGTACAACGCCGCGGACCAGACCTGGGAGCAGTCGCTCGAGGACATCGCGGCCAGGACGCCGATCGGCGACCATCACCCGGACTCCCGCGAGGGTGTGGCCGCCTTCCGCGACAAGCGCAAGCCGTCCTTCAACGCGTGGTTGAACGAGTAAGGGCCGACCGACCGGACGGTAGGTACTAGTCTTTTTCGGCTCCACCGAACGGAACACACAGCAACCAAAACGAGCTTAGGGAGTTTCTCCATGACTGACGCCGTCATCGTTTCCACCGCCCGCACGCCGATCGGCAAGGCTTACCGGGGCGCGTTCAACAACCTCGAGTCGCCGACGATGGGGGCGGCCGCGGTTTCCGCCGCGATCGAACGCGCGGGCATTGACAAGGGCGAGGTCGACGACGTCGTCATGGGCTGCGCCATGCAGCAGGGCACGCAGGGCTTCAACATCGGCCGCCAATGCGCGATCCGGGCCGGCCTGCCGGTCGAAGTGTCGGGCATGACCATGGATCGGCAGTGCTCTTCGGGCCTGATGTCGATCGCCACCGCCGCCAAGCAGGTGGTCGTCGACAGGGCGCCGGTCGTCGTCGCCGCCGGCATCGACTCGATCAGCCTGGTGCAGAACGACAAGATGAACGGCTTCCGCGCTCCCGATCCGTGGATCCGGGACAACAAGCCGGCGCTGCACATGCCGATGATCGACACGGCGGAGGTGGTGGCGAAGCGCTACGGCGTCACGCGGGAACAGCAGGACGAATACGGCCTGCAGAGCCAGCGGCGCACGGCGGCGGGCCAGGAATCGGGCGCCTTCGACGACGAGATCATCACCATGAAGGCGACGAAGATGGTCCTCGACAAGGCGACCGGCGACATCAGCTTCGGCGAGGTCGAGTTGAGCCAGGACGAGGGCAACCGCCCGGGCACGACGATCGAGGGTCTCTCGGCCCTCAAGCCGGTGCGCGAGAACGGCACGATCACCGCCGGCAACGCCAGCCAGCTCTCCGACGGCGCTTCGGCCTGCGTGGTCATGGACTCGAAGCTCGCCGAGGTGCGCGGCCTCGAGCCGCTCGGCATCTACGTTGGGATGGCGGTCGCCGGCTGCGAGCCGGACGAGATGGGCATAGGTCCCGTCTTCGCCGTCCCCAAGCTCCTTGAGCGCCAGGGCCTGACGATGGACGACATCGACCTCTGGGAGCTGAACGAGGCGTTCGCGGTCCAGGTCATCTACTGCCGCGACCGGCTGGGCATCCCCAACGACAAGCTGAACGTGAACGGCGGCGCGATCTCGATCGGCCACCCCTACGGCATGAGCGGCGCGCGCATGGTCGGCCACGCCCTGATCGAGGGCAAGCGCCGCGGCGCCAGGAACGTCGTGGTGACGATGTGCATCGGCGGCGGCATGGGCGCCGCGGGACTGTTCGAGGTGGCGTGAGGCCAGACGGCCGTGGCGGAAGCGGAGAACGTCGGCGCTGGCTCGCCGTCGCCGCCCTGGCCGCCTTCGCCGCGGCATCGGCGCCGGCGGCACGCCGAAAACGGATGGCAGCTACGCCTTCGACGTGAACGGGTTGTTCCTGTTCTCCGCCGGCGAGCAGAGCAGCTCGGCACGGAAGAAACCGAGAGCGCCGTGCAGTTGCTGCTGGTCTGGCAGTTGTAGCAGCAGCGGCCGTTGCCGCCGCTAGGCTAGGAGACTGCGCGGCAGAACGATCTGACCTGGGAACGCGGGCATCCTGCCCGCATCCGGCGCGAAGCGCCGGCCTCCGGCTGTTCTGCCGCGCAGTCTCCTACGTCGGATCCCAGGTGAAGACGTCGGTCGTCCGGTCGAGGTCGTGGAACGACCCGGCCAGGGCCGGCATGCCGTGTTCGGCGATGGCCTCCGGGGTCCAGCCGGCTCCGTTGTGGACCGAGCGGATCGGCCGCGGCTGGCTCATCAGGAAGATCTCGTTCTTGCGCACCGCGAAGATCTGACCGCTCACGTCCTTTGCCGCATCGCTCAACAGATAGACCGCAAGCGGCGCGACCAGGGCCGGGGTCATCGCCTGCATCTTCGCCACCCGCGCGGCCTGGGCCGGGTCCGCGGTCGGAATCGTCCCGATCAGCCGCGACCAGGCGAAGGGCGCGATGCAGTTCGAGCGCACCTCGAAGCGCTGCATGTCGAGGGCTAGAGACTTGGACAGGCCGACGATCCCCAGCTTCGCGGCGGCGTAGTTCGCCTGGCCGAAGTTGCCGATCAGCCCCGAGGTCGAGGTCATGTGGACGAAGGCGCCGCCGATCTGCTTGCGGTAGTGGGGGGCGGCGGCACGCGCCATGTTGAAGCTGCCCTTGAGATGAACCGCGATCACCGCGTCCCAGTCGCTCTCCTCCATCTTGTGGAAGATGCCGTCGCGCAGGATGCCGGCGTTGTTGACGACGCCGTCGATCTGGCCGTAGCAGTCGAGAGCCTGCTCGACGATGCGGCCGGCGGCGTCAAAGTCGGCAACGCTCTCGTAGTTCGCGGCGGCGCGTCCTCCGGCGGCCGCGATCTCGTCGACGACGGCCTGCGCCGGCGTCTGGTCGGCGCCGTCGCCGCGTTCGGAGCCGCCGAGGTCGTTGACGATCACCGAGGCGCCGTGGGCGGCCGCCAGCAGGGCGATGTCGCGGCCGATGCCGCGGCCGGCGCCGGTAACGGCGATCACTTTCTCGTGGAGCATGCGAGTGTTCATTTCGGGGCCTCCAGGTAGCTGGGATCAGGCCGCGGCGATGGCGGCGATCATTCGACAACCGTCGAGGTACTCCCGCACGTCGACGTACTCGTCCACGGTGTGGGGATCGTGTTGTCCAGCGCCCAGGGTCACCGTGGGCAGACCCTTGGCGTTCAGGTAGTTCGCGTCGAGTCCGCCGTTCGCGACGAGGTACTCGGTTTCCATGCCCAGGACCGTCCTTACCTGCTCCGCGGCGAGCTGCGCGGGAGGCGAGTCCACGGACATCTCGAACGCTTCGTAGTCCTGCTCGGCGCGAAAGTCGACGCGGCCGCACTGGCCGTCGCTGTTTCGGACGCTCCCTGCGGCGCTCTCGAAGGCGTGGCGGTAGGCGGCCGTGATCTGCGCCAGGAAGCTCTTGTCGTGGCTGCGCGACTCGCCGGACACGAAGACGTGGTCCGTCACCTGGTTGCTCGCTTCGCCGCCGGCCATGCGGCCGATGTTCGAGGTGCCGCTGCCGGCCGGAAGCTCGATCTTGCCGAAGAAGCCCTGGGCGGCCACGTCGGCGACCGCGCGCGAGGCGATTAGCGCCGCGGAGATGCCGTGCTCGGGATGAACGCCCGCGTGAGAGGACTTGCCCTGGATGTCGACCTGCCAGCGGTCGGCGCCGGTGGCGCCGATGATCACCACGTGCGGCGCGCCGGAGTCGATGTTGAAGCCCATCTCCGGGTTCCCGAGGCGGTCGAGCTCCACGGTGCGCGCACCCCACAGGCCGACTTCCTCGCCGACCGTCATCAGCACCGTGATCGGCGGCCGGGGCACGTCCTGAGCAAGCAGGGTCTCGACCATCGTCACCAGGGCGCCGATCGAGGTCCGGTTGTCGCCGCCGAGCGCGGTGTCGCCCTCGGCTTCGATCCGTCCGTTCCGGCGCACGGGCACCGCGCCGCGGCAGAGCGGCACCGTGTCCATGTGACCCATGAACAGCCGCCGCGGGCCCGGCCTCGTGCCGGGCAGGTCGACGATCAGGTTGCCGACCTCGTAGTCACCGGGGATCCGGTCGTTCGCATCGTCATGCCCGATCCAGGACCGCTCGCAGCCCGCTCCGAGGAGCTTCTCCCGGACCGCGGCCGCGATCTTGCCCTCGCGGCCGCTCAGGCCCTCGATGGCGAGCAGGTCCATCAGGTGGTCGAGGGCGCGGGCTTCGTCGATCTGCGGTGGGGTCATGGGCGGTCTCGGGTCGGTCGGTACGGTCGGAAGTTGGCGATCCTACTCTCTTCAGTGGCGGGAACCGGGGTCATCGCTGCGGCCTCTAGACTTGGTCCATGTCACGAACGGCTCTTCTCCTTTCCTTCCTTGCTCCGGTTCTTGCGTCCTGTGCGCGGGACTCTCCACAGCCTTCTGCCACCGCCGCCAGCCGCCCCCCCGAACGTCGTCATCGTCTTCGCCGACGACCTGGGCTGGGGCGACCTCGGCAGCTACGGCGCGCCGGTGATCCGCACCCCGAACCTCGACCGCATGGCGGCCGAGGGCCAGCGCTGGACGAACTTCTACGTCACCGCGTCGGTGTGTTCGCCGAGCCGGGCGGGGCTGTTGACCGGGCGCCTGCAGCTACGCAGCGGACTTTACGGCGACCGGGCCCGTGTGCTCTTCCCCGAGTTCGTGGGCGGCATCCAGGACGAGGAAGTGACGATCGCCGAGGCGCTCCGCGATCTCGGCTACGCGACCGGCATGTTCGGCAAGTGGCACCTGGGCGATGGCCCCGACTACCTGCCGACCCGGCACGGGTTCGACTACTGGTTCGGCATTCCCTACTCGAACGACATGATGTCGACGCTTCCGCGGGAAGAGCGTCGTGCAGCGTTCGTGGATCCGAAGATCGAGTACTGGGACGTGCCGCTCATCCGCTCGGAGCGCGACGAAGCCGACCAGATCGTCATGGAGACGCTGGAGCAGCCCGCGGACCAGACGACGATCACGAAGCGCTACGCCGAGGAGGCCGTGGACTTCATCCGTGCTCACCGGGAGGAGCCGTTCTTCGTCTATCTGCCGCACAGCATGCCCCACGTACCCTTGTTCCGGGCGCCCGAGTTCGAGGGCCACAGCGACGCGGGGCTCTACGGCGACGTGATCGAGGAGATCGACTGGAGCGTCGGCCGGATCCTCGACACGCTGGAAGAGGAGGGGCTCGCGGAGAACACGGTCGTGTTCTTCAGCAGCGACAACGGACCCTGGACCGCGTTCCGCACCCAGGGGGGATTGGCCGGACCCCTCCGCGAAGGCAAGGGGATGACCTGGGACGGGGGCATGCGGGTGCCGGGGCTGTTCTGGTGGCCCGGGACGATCGCCCCCGATGTGGTCACGGACGAGATCGGGTCGACCAGTGACCTGTTCGCGACCTTCCTCGGTTTCGCCGGTGGCGCCCTGCCGGAAGACCGGCCGATGGACAGCCTCGATCTGAGCCGGGCGCTCTTGGGAGCCGGGGACGGGCCGCGCCGGGAGATTCCGTTCTACCGCGGGAGCGAGCTCTACGCCTACCGGGTCGGGAACTACAAGGCACACTTCATCACCCAGGGCGCGTACGGTCTGGCCGGCGAGCGGACGGAGCACGATCCACCCCTGCTGTACGACCTGGCGCTGGACCCGGGCGAGCAGTGGGACATCGCGGCCGCGCAGCCGGAGATCCTGGCGGACGTCACGTCGCGCGCGTTGCAGCACCGGGCCGGAGTCACCGTTGCGCCGTCGGAGTTCGATCTCCTGACCGGGGACGACTGAGCCGGCGGCAATCAGATCTCAGGCGCCGGCGTCGCCTGAATCGTTCTTTTACCCTTCGGCGTCCGCCGTGTTCTTCAGGCCCGCGGCGAGCCTCTCCAGCCGCCCTATGCGCTGCTGCCAGAGCAGGGCTTCCCGGGCGACCTCCCTGGCGGCCCGGATGCTGCGCATCCACCAGCCGAACATCGCGCCGACCAGCGCCGCGGCGGCGACCCAGATCCATATTTCGAGGAGAATGTACAGCATCGGCGCCCTTCAGGGGCGGTGGAGATTCTTGGGGAACGGTGGAGATGCTCAGGGACGGTGGAGAACGCGGAACTCGATGCGTGAAGTCGAGGCGTCGGCGGAGTCCGCCGTGTCGTCGCCGTCCGCGGCGAGCGGACGATCGCTGCCGTAGCCGAGCGCCAGCAGGCGGTCGGGATGAATGCTGGCCGAGAGAACGTCGAGGACGGCCCGAGCCTGTTCGAGACTGAGCGCCCGGTCGACTGCCGGTTCGCCGCCGGGGTCCGTGTGGGCGAGGATCTCTACCCGGATTTCCGAGATGTTGGCCAGCGCGGCGCCGATCTCGCCAACCGTGGTCGTGGCCTCCTCGGTGAGCGTCGACGTGCCGTCTTCGAACTCGATGGGTCCCCGTGCCAGCACGTCCCGGATGCGCCTCTCGGCCTCGTGGTTTACGGCGACGGGCGAGATCCGCATCCGATTGGCGATCGTCCAGCCAGCGTTGGCCGCGACTCCGATGGACGTGATTTCGAACATGAGGTGGTCACGCAGGCCCTCGGTGGAGGTGTGACCCGTCAGAGTCAGCGTCCGGTCTTCGAGCCGCAGCCCCGGAGCGCCGTCCAGGCGGCGCAGAAGCTGGATCAGCCTGGGCAGCGCGCCGAGCCAGGGAGGTTCAGTCACCGAGCCGTCGACTTCGGTCTCGTCGATGACGTTCCCCGGACCCACGATCGCGGCGGCCGCGTCGAACAGTTCCTGCCTGCTTTCGGGCGTCGGCATCTGGCCGCGGAGCAACCAGATGTCGCCGTCGGGAGCGAACTCGAAGGAAGGGCCGCTGGCCATCTCCAGCCGGTTGTCGACATGGCGCACGCCGGGTGTCGCGGCCGCGCGCCGTGTTGCCTCCATGCCGATTTCCGCGAACGCGACGGTGCCGGAGAGCGTCACATCGCGTCCGCGGGCCTGCACACTCAGGTTGCGGACGCCGGCATCGGCCAGCGCGGCCGCGGTCCGCGCCTCGATCTCGGCCTGGATCCGGGGTCCCTCAAGGGCGAAGCCGGCGAGTCCCAGTGTCAGGACCGACGCCGCGCCCATCAAGATCACGCTCGGCTCTCTCATCGTCTTCGTTACCAGTGCAGGCGAAACCGCCTTGGTTTCATCTCAGGCAGAGGGGCTCAGGGTGCGCGCGGTTCGAAGCCTCGCCGGGTGACCGGGGCATCGAATCGGCGAACGCGCCGCGACCGCACCGAGCGCTGAGTCTACGCGACGCGTGTGAAGAGGTTACTGCGACGTGTGGTCGGCGACGATCAACCACCGCTCGCCGTGCTGCTCGAGCAGCAGGGTGAACAGCCCGGTCGGTTCGTCGGCCTTGCGGGTCAGCCGGAAGCGGCCGAAGACCATGGCGGCGTGTTCGGAGAGTACGCGCACGTCCAGGTTCTCGAAGGCGAGCGTTCCCATCGCGGCGCGGTCGGGGTACCTCGCGTGGTACCGCTGACGGGTCTGTCTCCAGCCGCGATGGACCTCGTTGCCCGAGGCGAATCGCAGTTCGTCGCTGTTCAGATAGCCGGCCATGAAGCCGTCGATGTCGCCCTCGTTCCAGGCGTCCACCTGCATGTCGAGAACCTCGAGCACCGCCGCCGCGACGGTCTGAGGGTCGAATTCCGGGGCCGGTTCCTCGAGCGCCGGCGGTTCGCAGGAGGCGAGCAGCAGGAGTGCGGCGAGCCCGGCTATGGCGGTGGCGCGGCGCACCGTCAACTGACGCCGGTCCGTTCCACGGCTATGTCGCGCAGTTCGATCCGCGACACGAGGGGCAGCTCCTCCTCGACGTAGACCGGGTTGATGTCGTCGACGGTCAGACCGCCGTCGCGGGTGTTCAAGCCGTAGTTGTCCGCGTCGTAGAATAGCAGGCCGCCGATCCGCCGGTAGTTCGTCAGCACCCGGAAGCGGAGGCCGGTGCCTTCGCTGTAGTCGTACGCGAACTGCTCGAGGCGGGCGGTCTGGGGATCGAACCAGTAGACGTAAGCGCTGTCCGCGCCGTCGCTGGCGCCGGGTTGGAAGGTGACCCGGACGCGGTGCAGTTGGCGGCCGTTCCACTCCTCGAGGCCCTGATCCTCCTTGTAGGCGCCCGGATCGTTCAGCTTGTAGGGCAGGAAGAGGAAGTACATGCGCTGGTTGACGTAGCTCTCGGCGCGGGCGTGTCGCGTTTCGTCCATTTCCATCGGCTGACCGCCCTCGGTCACCTCCAGCGCCGTGTTGTCGCGCCGGTACTCCCGCTCGTCGCTGCCGTTCGAGGCGCGGATCCGCTGCTCGAAGCGGTCGCCGTCGGCCATCGAGTCGACGTCGAAACTCCCGGAACGGGAAGCCACCGTCAGCCTGACCCGGGACTGCTCGAACAGCTCGCCGCCGTGGTGCTCGATGGCGCGATTGACGATGTCGAGCCGTTCGGAGGTGCCCGGCGGGGGTTGGGGGCGGGGCGCCGGTTCGGGCTCGGGGCCGGCGCAGGCCACGAAGAGTGCTGAGGCGACCAGAGCAACCGGTGCCGGCGTTGCCGTGCGACAGTCGCCGCCCGCTGTTGAAGTTCGAGGCATGACGTTCTCCTTCGACGCGGTGTGCGTTCCAGGGCGCTTGGCCATGTTAGCCCGCATATTTGAGGGATGTCGCGCCTCCACGCCCTCGCTACGGACCTCGGTGAAATATGCGGGCTTGGCGGCCGACCGGTTTGCGCTACTCTTGGCCGCTCACTTTGAACAGCGGCTGGAGTCCAAGGCATGACCGAGTACGAACTCATCAAGTACGACGTGGACGATCCCATCGCCACGATCACTCTCAACCGGCCGGAGCAACTGAACGCGATCACCGGCAGCATGATGGCCGAAATGAAGCACGCGATGGCGGCCGCCGAGCGGGACGAGCGGGTGGTCGGCATCCTGCTCACCGGCGCCGGGCGCGGTTTCTGCGCCGGCGCGGACATGAAGGGCCTCCAGGCCACGAGCCGCGGCGAGGGCGGCAGCGGCGGCGGCAACACGTTCGAAGACGCGCAGGCCGGTGCGATCGAGGAAATGGGCGCCGAGAATTTCGGCGTCACATTCAACTACCTGATGGCGGTGCGCAAGCCGATCGTCGCCGCGATCAACGGCCCCTGCGCGGGTCTCGGTTTCGCCGTCGCGATGCTATGCGACATCCGCATCGCGTCCGATCGCGCCGTTTTCGCCTCCGCCTTCGTCAACCGCGGACTGATCGCCGAGCACGGCCTGAGCTGGATCCTGCCGCGCGTCGCCGGGCCGTCCAACGCGCTCGACATCCTGTGGACGGGACGCAAGTTCTACGGCCCGGAAGCCGCCCAGATGGGCGTCGTCAACCGTTCCGTGCCGCATGACCAGGTCGTCCCCGAGGCCCGGAACTACATCAAGGCCCTGGCGGAGCGCTCCGCGCCGCTTTCGCTCAAGGTCATCAAGCAGCAGGTCTACCGCCACCTGATGATGGACACCGGCGACGCGCTGCGCGAGTCGAACCAGTTGATGGCCGAAAGCCTGCAGCGCGACGACTTCAAGGAGGGCGTCGCCTCCTTCGTCGAGCGCCGGCCGCCGAACTTCCAGCGCATCGCGAGCTAGCTGTGCCGGCGACGGCGCGCGCGGCGGAGGACGCACCCGCCCGTCTTGGGTCAGGAGGGGTCGGCTCCCAGTTGACGTGAGCGCTTGAGAGGAGATGGGAGGGGTTGCACTCACTCCGCTTCACTCGCTCCGGTTGGGCGTCGGTTGCTGGGAGGGCGCCGGCCGTCGCTCGTTCAGAGGCACCTGGGAGCCGACCCCTCCTGACCCGACTGGGCTGGACGTCGGTGCCGAGGGGCCTGACGCGGAAGCTCGAGCACCGACTTGCCTCTGGGGTACTTTCTGGTCCGCAACGCCCGCAGCGGTGTCATGTCATCCGCATGTAGAGAACCTCGCCGCACCTGAGGCGTATCTCTGGGTGCGCGGGCCTTCCGGCCCGCATCAGGCGCGACGCCGCGAAGCGGCGAGCGCGAGTCTCGGGCCTTGCCTAGCGCGGTAGGGCCCGAGCAGCCTTGTAGACCTCGGCGTCGGAAGGCTGGGGTTCGCCTCGAAGTACCCGGGTCGCCGCTTCGAGTGCCCACTCGAGGACGGTGTTGGCCGTCTCAGCGGGAAGCTGAATCGTGGCCAGAGGTTCCACCTCAGTTGATCGAACCGTCGCCAGGTGGGTCGGCAAGTCGGCTGAGTCGAGCAACCGCTTCGCCTGAATCAACCAGGCCGCCGCCATCTCTTCGGCGGAATAATCGCCGGCGCTACGGAGCACCCGTCTGCTACTCGACGCGGTCCCGCCTTTCCTTCAGTTCGCGGAAGGTGGTCAGGACCAGCCCCTCCTCCTCGATCGCCTGCCTGAGGCGGGGGTCGAGCATAGCCAGCATGTCGCCCTTGCGGCTGGGGCCGGAACTGGAGATGTACTTGAAGTTCTCGCTTGGATCGGTGGAGTGCATGATGACCATCGTGACTCCGGGGCGGAGATCGCGCAGGCCCTGGATGTAGCGCTCGACCTTGTACTCCAGGAGTTCCTCGTCCGTGGCGTCGGGGCCGCTCTCGGGGACCCAGCCGTAGCTCAGGTTGTGGAGGTCGTCGAGAACCGGCAGGCCGCCGTCCCAGATGCGCTGGCCGAGTTCGGTCGCGCGGCCAAGACCCGGCGGCGTGTCCCGCCCCTGGGCCTCGTACTGCGCTTTGAGGATCGTGTTGTGGCCGCCCGGGAACATGAGCGGGATGCCCTCGTCGAGACCGACCGCGATGTAGCGCTCGAGGAAGTCCATCGTGGCGAAGAGGGTGCCCATGTGGGAGTCGAGATGGGTCGGTTCGAAACCCATCGTGCGGGCGCGGTTGATCTGTTCGCGGACCTCGGCCTCCACTTCGTCGGGGGTCGCGTTGGCGGCGACCTCGGCGACGCTCGACCACAGGGCTCCCTCCGGATCGACCAGGCCGGGCGCCGCTTCCCGGCCCACGAGGGGACCCCAGCGGTAGTCGTCCCACTCGGCGGTCAGGGTCACGTGGAGGCCGGCGTCGATCCCCGGGTTCTCCTTGAGGCCCCGCACCAGCTCGGGCACCCACGGGCAGGGCATCATCACGCTCATCGAGTTCGCGACGCCGTCGAGGATGGAGCGGAAGGCGCCGACGTTCGAGTCGTGCGACATGCCGGCGTCGTCGACGTGCAGGATGACGGCGCGGGCGCCGGCGGGGAAGCCGAGCTTCTCCGCGTAGGTCTGCGCCTCCGCCTGGCAGGCCGTGAGGAAGGCTGCCGTCAGGCAGACGGTGGCCGCGGCCGCGGTTCGAACCCTGGCCATCGGCGCGGGTGTGGTGGTACTGGGCATGAAGGTCGTCCTCATTGGGTCGGCCAATCGACTCACTCGGTCAGCCGGTCGACGCCGTCGAATCCGTCGAAGTCGAGTCCCAGGATCGTAGCCAGGCTGGGTGCAAGATCGATCGTGTTGGCGCGCTCCGTGACCACGCGGCCGGCGCCGTCCTGACGGCGGATGATCAGCGGCACGTGGGTGTCATAGCCGTGCGGCGAGCCGTGGCTGGCGGTGACGGCCGTGAACGGCGCCGGCAGCACGTTGGGCGCCGGCACGGCGATCAGATCGCCGCTGCGGCTCGCGTGGTAGCTGTTCAGGTAGAGCTCGTGGAGGGGATCGGCCGGGTCGAGTTCGGCGGGCCGGACGACTTCGGCGATCAGCGGGCAGTTGCCCATCGCCTCGATGATCTCGTCCTCGACCGCCGTCCGGTCGGCGCCGGCCGCGGCGATGGCCTCGTCGTCGAGATAGAAGGTGTCGAGCAGGAACTCGCCGTCGCCGAAGCGTTCTTCGAGCCGCGCCAGCAGCCGCTGCAGGCAGAGCGTCTGCTCGGCGCCGAAACGGCCGCCCTCGCCGCCGTCGCGGACCACCAGTTCCGGCACGATGCCGACGCCGTGGTCGGCGGAGAGCGCGACGACCACGTTTTCCATGCCGATCTTGTCGTCGATGAAGTCGAACAGTTCGCCGATCGTCCGGTCGAGCCGCAGGATCGTGTCCAGGGTCTCCGGGGCGTTCGGGCCGAAGCCGTGGCCGACCGTGTCGAGCGCCGAGAAGCTGAGCGCAAGCAGGTCGGGGACGTCGTCGGCGCCGAGATCCTCCGCCTCGATCAGGGTCTCCGCGAAGTCCTCGAGGTAGCCGTCGAGGAAGGGCGACCGGTAGATGGAGGCATAGAACGCCGACCGTTCGACGGTGTAGCCGCCCAGGGCGTGCGGGAAGGTGTTCGCGAACAGACCGCGGTCGAGCGGCTCGATGTCGTAGGCCGCGGTGTGCTCGATCGGCAGCAGCGGCGCCCAAGCGGTGCCGAAGAGCAGGTCGAGGCGGCTCTGGGCGTTGAAATCGTCGAGCCACTCGGGCTGGGAGTCCGCGTCGCCGTAGTAGGTCGACGTCACCCAACTCCCTGTCGCGCGGCTGTACCACCAGGCGCCGTCGGCGTGGTGTCCGCCCATCAGGATCGCCGCCCGGTCCTTGCCGCTGGCGGAGAAGACCTTGGACTGCGGCCAGGCGGCCTTGAGCAGATCGCCCAGGGCCGGGACGAGCATGTTGCGCGGCGACACGCCGTGGTCCGGGTCGCCGCAGCAGTACGCCTCGTCGCCGGTCTCCCGGTCGAACCAGCCGTTGCCGATGATCCCGTGCCGCTTGGGGAACGCACCCGTGGCCAGGGTGGCGTGGCCGGGGGCGGTCTCGGTGGCGGCGTGGAAGTGGTGGGCGTCGGTGAAGGCGACGCCCTCGCGGAGAAGCCGGGCCAGGCCGTCCGTGAGCAGGGGGCCGAAGCGCTCCAGGTAGTCGGCTCGCATCTGATCGACGGCGATCAGGAGGACGAGTTTGGGCGCGCCTTCGGGGACGGCGGCCGCGGGTTCGTCCGTGGATGCCTCGCCTTCGGGCCCATCGGCCGGGGCGCCGCAGGCCGCGGCAAGGGCCAGGGTGGTCAGCAGGCCGAACAGGAACTGGAACTTCTTCATGTTTGGAGCGCCTTCCGCGGGTGGCGGCCGTCTACGTGGCCCATGAACGGAGGATGGATGCCGTAGCCGATCAGCTCCTGGATCCTGGGAGACATTCTGGGAACCTCATCCGCGGGGACCCCGAGGATGAAGTTCTCCTGCTGGCGCGCCCACGGCGGGCAGTACTGGATGGTCAGGCCGAGGCGCGTTCCGGCCGAGCGGTTCTCGCCTCCGCCGTGGTAGAGGGTGCCGAGGAAGATGAGCAGCGAGCCGGCCGGCATGATGACCGGCCGCGCCGCCGACTCTTCGGGTTTCTCGCCGTTCCAGCGGTGGCTGCGGGGCACGATGCGGGTGGCGCCGTTGTCCTCGGTGAAGTCGTCGAGCGCCCAGATCGTGCTCACGCCGAGCGCCTGGCGGGGCCGGGGCAGGGGGTAGAACGAATCGTCGTGGTGGAGGCTCTGGGCCGCCTCGCCCGGGTGGATCAGGATGGCGTGGGCCACGGAGAGCAGGAAGCCGGCTCCCAGGGTGCTCTCGCAGGCGGCCATCACCGCCGGATGCTCGACGAGGGGGTCGAACAGGCGCGACTTGGAGAGCAGACCGTAGACCCGCTGCGTGCTGTGTCCCTCGAACGGGTTGCGACCGAACAGTCGGCGGTCGAGGTGGGGTTCGAGTTCGCGGCGAAGAGCGTCGACCTGCCGCCGCTCCAGAGCCCCTTCCAGGATCACGTAACCGTTCTGTTCAAGCTCTCCGAGATGGTCCATGGCGGATGAGACTATCCTCCGCATTCGTATGAAGATCTTCGACGCCGCCAAGACCGCCGAACTGCTGCCCTGGGGCGTCGTGGTGGAGGCCCTGGAACGGGGCTTCCACGACGGCTGCGAGATGCCGGTGCGCCATCATCATGGCGTCGCCACGCCGGCCGGCGATCCGGAGGCTACGCTGCTGCTGATGCCGGCGTGGACCGCGGGCGGCTACCTGGGGGTCAAGGTGGCGACGGTGTTTCCGGGCAACGTTTCCCGCGGTCTGGGGGCGGTGCAGGCCAGCTACATCCTGTCCTCGACGGTGACCGGCGAGCCGCTGGCGTTGATCGACGGCCTGGAACTGACCCTGCGGCGCACGGCGGCCGCCTCGGCGCTGGCGTCGAAGTTCCTGGCGCGCTCCGATGCCCGGCGGCTGCTGGTGGTCGGCACGGGAAATCTGGCACACCATCTGGCGGCCGCGCACGCGGCGGCGCGGCCTGAACTCGAGATCGAGTTCTGGGGACGCCGGCCCGAGAAGGCGGTGGCGGCGTCCCGTTCGCCATTGCTTCAAGGACTGGGGACCGGGACGGCTGTTGATCTGGAGGCGGCCGTGCGCGAGGCGGACATCGTCAGCACCGCGACCCTGGCGACGGCGCCCCTGGTGCTCGGTTCATGGCTGCAGCCCGGCGTCCACGTGGACCTGGTCGGCGGCTTCACGCCGGCCATGCGCGAGACGGACGACGAGGCGATGCGCCGTTCGACCGTCTTCGTCGACACCCGGGCCGGCGCTCTGGTGGAGGGGGGCGACCTGACCCAGCCGATTGAGTCGGGCGCCCTTGTTCCGGAGGACGTGGCCGCGGACCTCTACGAGCTGTGCCGCGGCGAGCACGGCGGACGCAGGGATGGCGAGGAGATCACCCTGTTCAAGTCCGTCGGCGCCGCGCTCGAAGATCTCTTTGCGGCCATTCTTCTGTGGGAACGAAGTTGATGGCTAGACTCACCTACCCATGCAAAAGACACGAACAAGAGCGTTCCGAACCAGAATCCCGATTGCTGCCGCGCTCGTGGCGTCCGCCCTCGCCGTGACCTCCTGCGCCGCTCCGGCGGCCAGCCCGGGCGAGCCGCCGATGGCCGCGGCGCGTCCGCACGAACTCGAGACCCACGGCGACGTGCGGGTCGACGAGTACTACTGGCTTCGGGAGCGGGAAGATCCGGAAGTCATCGCCTACCTCGAGGCGGAGAACGCCTATCTCGATGGCGTCATGGCGCACACCGGGAAGCTGCAGGAGGAGCTGTTCGAGGAGATCCGCGGCCGCATCGTCGAGGACGATTCGTCGGTGCCCTACCGTGACGGCGACTACTGGTACTACACCCGCTACGAGGAGGGGAAGCAGTACCCGATCCACTGCCGCCGGCCGGCGGACGGCGATGTGTTCGGCGGCGCCGCCGGTCCGGAGGCGGAGAAAGTCCTGGTCGACGTGAACGAGATCGCCGAGGGCAAGGAGTACACCTCCGTTCGTCCGTCGGTCAGCCCGGACCACCGCATCCTGGCCTATGCCGTCGACGACGTGGGGCGGCGCTTCTACACCGTCCGCTTCAAGGATCTGTCGACCGGCGAGACGCTGCCGGACGAGATCCCCGACGTAACCGCGAACCTGGCCTGGGCCGCCGACAGCGCGACCCTGTTCTACGTTCGCCAGGATCCGGACACGCTGCGCTCCTACCAGGTGTTCCGGCACCGGTTGGGGTCCGAATCCGCCGACGACCTGGTCTACCAAGAGCCGGACGAGACCTTCAGCGTCTTCCTGCGGCGCAGCCAGTCCCGCAAGTACGTGATGGCGGTCTCGAGCCACACGCTGCGTACCGAAGTGCGCATCCTGCGCGCCGACGACCCCGACGGCGACTTCGCGGTCTTCGAGCCGCGGGGCGAGCGGCACGAGTACGGTGTCGACCACCTGGGGGACCGCTTCTGGGTGCGCACGAACGACGAAGCGCCGAACTTCCGCCTCATGTCGACCGCCGAGGATGAGACCGGCCGCGCCGCCTGGCGCGAGGAGCGGCCGCATCGCGACGACGTGCTGCTCGAGGGTTTCGGGCTGTTCGATCGCTTCCTGGTGCTGTCCGAACGTCGCGGCGGCCTGAACCAGTTGCGCATCGAAGAGGTGGGCGGCGGCGGCGTCGAGGGTCACGACCTGGACTTCGGCGAACCGGCCTACTCCGCGGGGCTCGGCCTCAACCCCGATCCGGCCTCCGGCACCTTGCGCTACGTCTACCAGTCGCTGACCACGCCGCGATCCGTGTTCGACTACGACCCTGCCAGGCGGGAGAAGACCCTGCGCAAGCAGGACCGGGTGCTGGGCGGCTTCGACTCCGCCGACTACCGGACCGAACGGCTCTGGGCGGTCGCCTCGGACGGCACGGAAGTGCCGGTGTCCGTCGTCTACCGGTCCGATCTGCGTCCGGCCGAGGGCGGCGGCCCCCTGCTCCTCTACGGCTACGGCTCCTACGGCGCCAGCATGGACGCGGGATTCAGTTCGCTGCGACTGAGCCTGCTCGACCGCGGCTTCGTCTACGCCATCGCGCACATTCGGGGCGGCGAGGAGATGGGGCGCTACTGGTACGAAGACGGCAAGCTGCTGAACAAGAAGAACACCTTCACCGACTTCATCGCCGCCGCCGAGCATCTGGCGGCCGAGGGCTACGCCGATCCGGATCGGATCTACGCGATGGGCGGAAGCGCCGGAGGGCTCCTGATGGGCGCCGTGTTCACGATGCGGCCGGACCTCTGGGGCGGCATCGTGGCGCAGGTGCCGTTCGTCGATGTCGTGACCACGATGCTCGACGCGAGCATCCCGCTGACGACCTTCGAGTGGGACGAGTGGGGGGACCCCAGGCAGCGCGAGTACTACGACTACATGCTCTCCTACTCGCCGTACGACAACGTCGAGCCGAAGGACTACCCGCACATGCTTGTGACCACGGGTCTGCACGACTCCCAGGTCCAGTACTGGGAGCCCGCGAAGTGGGTGGCCCGGCTGCGCGCGAAGAAGACGGACGACAACCTGCTGCTGCTGAAGACGAACATGAGCGCCGGCCACGGCGGCGCTTCCGGGCGCTACGACCGCTACCGCGAGACGGCGTTGGTGTACGCCTTCCTGCTCGACCGCGCTGGGGTGTAGCGGCTTCCAGAGGCGGGACCCGGGAAGCGAACATGGCCATCGACTTCAGCGACCGGCGGCAGCAGCTCAAGAGGCAGCAGGCCGGCAGCATGCGCTTCGTGCGCGTCGTGGTGCGGGTTGCGCTCCTGTTCGCGATCGGGGCGCTCGCGCTGCTCCAGGGTTTCTCGCCGTCATCCTGGTTGTTGCTGGGCGTCCTCCTGGCCTGGGGAGCGTCGCTGCCGTTCCTCCTGCGCGCCGTCGTGCGGTGGGCCCGAAAGCAGGATCATCTCAAACGCGGGCATCGGACGGCCCTGATCTGGACCGTGGCGTTCATCCTGATCGGCGGCTTTGCCGTCCTGGCCCGGTATGTCCTGCTGCCCTCCGCGCCCGGCTGATGGACTTCACGCTCACCGGACAGCAGCGTGCTCTGTGCGAGGGGATTGCCCGCACCTGCGCGGCCTTCGACGACGACTACTGGCTGGCGGTCGACAACGAGGTCCGGTTCCCGAACGAGTTCCACCGCGCCATGGCCGAGTGCGGCGCGCTCGGAATCACCATGCCGGAGAAGTACGGTGGTTCCGGCCTGGGCGTTACCGAAGCCGCCCTGGTCATGCACGCAGTGGCCCGTGCGGGCGGCGGCATGAGCGCGGCCTCGGCGATCCACATCAACATCTTCGGGCCGCACCCGATCGTCGTCTTCGGCGCCGAGGACCAGCGCCGTCGTTTCCTGCCTGAACTGATCGAGGGTCGGGCGAAGACGTGCTTCGCGGTGACGGAGCCCGATGCCGGGCTGGAAACGACGGCGATCACGACCCGCGCCGAGCGGCAGCCGGATGGCGGCTACATCGTCCATGGCCGCAAGATCTGGACGACGACCGCCCAGGAGGCGGACCGGGTCATGCTGCTCGCGCGCACGACGCCCAGAGAGGAGACGGGCAAGGCGACGAAGGGCCTTTCGTTGTTCTACACGACGCTCGACCGGTCGAGGATCGAGGTGCGGCGCATTCCGAAGATGGGCCGGGCCGCGGTGGATTCGAACGAGCTGTTCATCGACGGGCTCGAGATACCGGCCGAGGACCGCATCGGCGAAGAAGGGCGCGGCTTCGAGTACATCCTTCACAGCCTGAACCCGGAGCGGATCCTGATCGGCATCGAGGCGGTCGGCGTCGGCCGCAACGCGCTGGAGAGAGCAAGCGACTATGCCCGCAACCGGCGGGTCTTCGGTCGTCCGATCGGCCAGAACCAGTCGATTCAGCATCCGCTGGCGGAATGTTGGATGGAGCTGGAGGCGGCGTTCCTCGTGGCGATGCAGGCGGCGTCGCTCTACGACCGCGAGGAGCCGTGCGGCCACTATGCGAACGCCGCGAAGTACCTCGGCGCCGAGGCGGGCTTCAAGGCCTGCACGCAGGCGGTCATGACCCACGGCGGCATGGGCTACGCGAAGGAGTTCCATGTCGAGCGGCTGATGCGCGAGGTGATGATTCCGCGCCTTGCTCCGGTCAGCCCGCAGCTCATCCTCTGTCACATTGCCGAGAAGGTGTTGGGCCTGCCGAAGAGCTACTAGCGCAACCCGGCCAGCAACTCGGCCGCGGTCTTCCCCAGGCCGGGGTGCCAGGCGTTGGGGGCGATCTGGCAGAGCGGCTCGAGGACGAAGCGGCGGCGGTGCATGCGGGGGTGGGGCACCACCAGGCCGGGCGCCTCGATGACGAGGTCGCCGAACAGGAGCAGGTCGAGGTCGATCGTCCTCGGGCCGACCGGGGTGGATGTCCGATCCCGACCGAGGCCGGCCTCGATCTCGAGCAGGCCATCGAGCAGGGTCCTGGCGTCGAGGTGTGTTTCGATCGCCGCCGCGGCATTCAGGAACTCCGGGTCGGTGGCCGCGACGCCGCTCTCCGGTACGGCCCGGGTAGGGTGGAACCCTGAAACCGCGGTCACGTCCCCGAGTCGCGAGAGCTGGTCGATCGCTGCGCGCAGGTTCGTCCGTCGACTGCCCAGGTTCGAGCCGAGGGCGACGAAGGCGCGGGTCCGGGTCACGGCCGCCAGTCGACTTCGGCGCCGACTTCCGCGGCGCCGATCTCGCGAGCGGCGCCGGGCTTCGTGACCCGTACTCGCAGCGATTCGATCCGGCGCCACGGCGTCGAGCCGCCTGCTGCTTGAGGGGTTTCCCGGCCGATGCTCGCCGCAATCCGCTCGGCCAGCGTCTCGACGAGCCGGTATTCGTCGCGCGCCGCGACCGCTTCTGCTGTGGCGGCGAGTTCCGCGTAGTCCACGGTCTCACCCAGGTCGTCGCGTGTTCTGCGGGCCTCGGCCGTCAGCGTCACCTCGATGTCGACCAGGAGTTCCTGCGGCGCGGCGCGCTCTTCCCGGCTGACGCCGATCCGGCTCCGGCAGACGATGCCGCGTGCAAGTACCCGCCGCCTTGGCGCCGATCGATTGCGCCGCCGCCTCAGGGCGCCGATGCTCTTCGCCAGTTGCCGGTGCGGTTCGACATCGTGTACCCGCAGCACGTCGGCAATGCCCAGTGCCGCCGCCCAGGCGTTGACCGCCAGCGTTCCGGTCAGTCGCTCCCCGACGGGTACGCCGCCGAGCAGCCGGTCGAGGAACGACTTACGCGACACGCCGAGCACCACGGGCGCGCCGATCTGCTGCAGCTCGTGCAGGTTCGCCAGCAGGTCGAGGTTGTGCTCGAGCGTCTTGCCGAAGCCGATTCCCGGGTCGACCAGCACCTCGACTCCGAGGCGCCGTCCGGCCGCGACCCGCCCGGCGAGGTAGTCGCGGATCTCGGCCACCACGTCGTCGTAGCTGGGCTTGCGCTGCATCGTGCGCGGTTCGCCCTGCATGTGCATGGCGATCACTGGAGCGCCGTGGCGGGCCGCGACCTCGAGCATCGCCTCGCCGGCGCCGGAAGTGTCGTTGATCAGGTCGGCGCCGGCAGCAAGCGCGCGGTCGGCGGCCTCGGGCTTCGCCGTGTCGACGCTCAGGGGCACTCCGAGGTCGAGCCGGCCGATGCCTTCGATCACCGGCAGCAGCCGGCCAAGCTCCTCCGTCAAGCCCACCGGATCGGCGCCCGGCCGGGTGCTTTCGGCGCCGATGTCGATCAGGTCGGCCCCTTCCGCCGCCATGCGCCGCGCGTGTTCGATCGCGGCCTCGCAGGCGTGGTGGCGGCCGCCGTCGAAGAAGCTGTCCGGCGTCACGTTGAGCACCCCCATGACCAGGGGCCGTTCGACCGACGTCAGGATGTGCGGGCCGCAGACGAGGTCCATGGGCGCAGTCTAAGTCTCTCCGGCGTGGCCGCCCCTGTGGACCTCGTCGGAGCTGTGCGGGATGGCGCGGCGGAATTCCGTCTGAGTCATTGGATAGAGTCGTGGCCGCGCCATCGTGGCGCCGCCGGCTCTGAGGTCATTCCCGACTTGGATCCTGAGTCCGGAGGCGATCCGGTGGAGGATGGAATGGAAACGGCTCTTCAGATCGCTGGCGTCATGGTGCCGAGCTTTGCGGCGCTTGGCGGGCTGTTCGCCTGGGGCGTGCGTCGAATGGACCGACGCTTCGAGGAGGCCCGGCAGGACCGGGCGCGGATCGAGGCGAAGTTCGATGCGCGGTGCGACGGGATCGATGCGCGGTGCGACGGGATCGAGGCGAAGCTCGATGCGCGGTGCGATCGGATGGAGGCGAAGTTCGAGGAGCGTTGGTCTCGGATGGAGGAGCGGATTGACCGGTTGGGCGACCGGCTGGACGAGCGGATTGACCGGTTGGACGAACAACTCTCTGGCCAGATCACGGAGTTGAACCGCGAAGTCGGCAAACTACAGGGGATCACTGGAGTGGCGCAGATCCTGGACATCGCCTCCCACTAGCCGAGGACGCTTCAAGATGACCTGCGAACCGTTTCCAGGCGGCCGTCGCGCGGTCACCGGATGAGCCGGGACGCCGGCGGCGCCTCGTCGGTCGCCCACGTCGCGACGCTGGCGTGCGCCTTCGTCCTCCCTTTCGGCGCCGCCGGCAGTGAGGATTGCGGCTTCACGTTCACGGAGGTGGCGGTGGAGGCCGGTGTGCGCTTCGTCCACGAATCGGGCGCGAGCGGCGGCCTGCACCTGCCCGAGACGATGGGCGCGGGCGTCGCCTGGATCGACTTCGACGGTGACGGCTGGCTCGACCTCTACCTGGTGCAGTCGGGGCCGTTCCCGCCGCAGCGTGGCGAGGCGGCGGCGGACCGGCTGTTTCGCAACCTGGGGCCCGACGCCGCGGGGAAGATCCGCTTCGAGCCGGCCGACGCCGGCGGCCTTGCCCGCGGCTACGGCCAGGGAGTCGTCGCCGCCGATGTCGACGGCGACCGGGACGTCGACCTGCTGGTGTCGCACTACGGTCCCACTATGCTCTTGCGCAATGGCGGACACGGCGCATTCGCCGCGGCGGAACCGCTGCGAGCGGCCGAGCCGGAGGGAGGGGCGGACGAGTTCCCGTGGGGTTCCTCGATGGCCCTTGCCGATGCGGCCGGCGACGGCGACCTGGACCTCTACGTCAGCCGCTACCTCCATTACGACCCGGACCACGGCCTGGTCTGCCGGCGGGACGGTCCCGGCGCCGCGCCGGAGGTGTGCGATCCGTCGCTGTTCCTGGGCCAGCACGACCGCTACTACGTGAACCGGGGCGGCGGCGTCTTCGAGGACGGAGTGGCGGCGGCCGGTCTCGACGGCGCCGACGGCAAGGGTCTCGGGGTGGTCTTCACCGACCTCGATGGAGACGGCCGGCCCGATCTCTACGTGGCCAACGATCTGACCCTGAACCTCGTGTTCCGCAACCGGGGCGACGGCACGTTCGAGGATCAGTCGCTGTTGTCGGGCGCTGCCGTGAATCGAAACGGCCGGCCGGAGGCAGGCATGGGGCTGGCGGCTGCCGACTTCGATTCCGACGGCGATCCGGATCTCATGGTGACCAACTTCGATGTCGAGACGAACACGCTCTACCGCAATGCCGGCGCTCGCAATGCCGGCGCCGGCGGCGGCCTTCTGTTCGAGGACGTATCGGCCGTGTCCGGCTTCGGTCAGCCCTCCTTCAACCTGCTCGGATTCGGGATCGTGACCGAGGACTTCGACAGGGACGGCGCGCTCGATGTGTACGTCGCCAACGGGCACATCTTCACTACGCCCCGGCGCGACAACACGAGCCACCGGCAGCGCAACCTGCTGCTCCGCGGCAACGCGGCGGACCCCCGCCAGAGCTTCATCGAAGTGCGCTGCGACTGGACGGATCGGGATCCGCTGGTCAGCCGCGGCGCCGCAGTCGCGGACTACGACGGCGATGGCGACGGCGACCTCGTGGTTACCGCCAACGACGGTCCGGCGCGCCTCTGGCGGAACGAGACGGGGCGCAGCGACACGGGGCGGAATGACACGGCAGGGCCGGAAGGTGGCGGTTGGCTCGGCGTCGAGCTGCGCGGCGCCGGGTCGAACACACAGGCGGTGGGCGCCGCCGTGACGCTCGCCGCCGAGCCCGGGAAGCCGCCGGCTCACCGCTGGGTGCTGCGGGGCGACAGCTACCAGTCGTCGAGCGGACATCGGCTCCGCTGGGCTGCGGCGGCGTCCGGCAACGTCCCGGCGGCCGGCGCCGGCGCCTTCCGCCGGCTCGACGTGCGGTGGCCCTCCGGCGCCCGGACCCGCATCGTCGATCCGCCGTCGGGCGTCTACCTGGTGGTCCAGGAGCGGCGGTGAGGAGTCACAGCGCCATCTCCAACGCGACCGCTTCGCGCCGGATGCGGGCAAGATTCGCGCGTTCCCAGGGACGGATCGTTCTGCGGCGCAGCTTCCTCGCCGTTCTGGTTCTTGCCGCGGCAGCGCCTGCGGCGCCCGCGACGTTGCCGGCCGAACTCCAGCCCGCTCACTTCGAACTGGACAATGGCATGACCTTCCTGGTCGTCGAGCGGCCCGGGAGGCCCTTGGTCTCCGCCGTGTGGGCGGCGCGGGGCGGTTCGGCGGCGGATCCGCCGGGTCAGCGGGGTCTGGCCCACTTGGTGGAGCACCTGCTGTTCGCCGGCAGCCGGACCGTCGGCACCGCGGACTGGGACGCGGAGGCGCGGCTCCTGCGGCAGTGGGAGCGGCAATACGAGGAGTCCCTGCGGCGGCGCCGGACCACGCAGGGCCTTGCCCGCCTGGAACGACGGCTGGCGGCGCTGCGGCGGCCGGGCGAGTACTCGACGGTCTACACCCGTGCCGGTGCCTTCGGCCTCGACGCGGAGACGCGGCACGACTCGACCGTGTTCCAGGTACTGGCGCCCGCGGAGAAGATCGAGCTGTGGTTCTGGATGGAGTCCGACCGGTTGCTCGAGCCCGTGTTCCGCGGCTTCGAGCGTGAGTTGCGGATGGTCGAGCAGGAGCGTCGGCAGCGCATCGATTCGAGTCCGGCGGGTTCGTGGTTCGAGCTCTTCGACGCCGCCTTCTGGGGCGCGGGCCATCCCTACGCCCACACGCCGGGAGGAGACCGGCTGGAGATCGCGGGCCTCCTGCCGGCGGACGCGCGGGCGCACTTCAAGGCGGCCTACGGGCCGGAGCGGCTGGTCGCGGTGCTGGTCGGCGACGTGGCGCCGGAGCGCGCCAGGGAACTGGCCGAGCGCTACTTCGGCCGCATCAGCCGTGGCTCGGGACGGGCTTCGCGAACCGAGGCCTCTCGCCGGCGGGGAGATCCGGGAACGGCGGCGCCTCTCCCGCGTTCCGTACCGAGCAGACCGGCGAGTCCGCAACCCCTGGGCTCGCCGTCTCCCTCGCCCGCTCTCGGGTCGCTGGACGGACTCTGCGCCTGCCGCACGCAGATCGAGATCCGCTATCCCACCGTGGCCTTTGCGGCTTCGGGTGACGCAGTCGCCCTGGATGTGCTGGCGGGCGTACTGAACGGCCGCTCGGGCCGGCTGCATCGTCGGCTCGTGCTCGCGGATGACGCGGTGGCAACCTCGGCTTCGGCGCGGCATGTGTCGCGGATCCACGGGGGCTACTTCGCGGTGCGCGTCGAGGCTGCCGGCGACACGAAGTTGGCGGAGCTGCTCCCGGCGTGGGACCGCCTGCTGGCGCGGGTTCGGGCGGACGGCGTCGAACGCGAGGAGCTGGAGCGGGTTCGGCGCCAACTGGCCACCGACTCCTTCCGGCAGATCGAAACCGACGCTGGACTCGCCCACCGGCTGGCGGCGGCCGAAGTACTGGGCGGCTGGCGGCAACTGGATGGGTGGTTCGAGGCGGCGGCCGCGGTTGGCGCCGATGACCTGGTGCGGGTGATCGACGCCTTTCTCGTGGCGGAGAAACGAGCCGTCCTGTCGCTAGAGCGGACCGGGGAGGGCTAAGCGGTGCCGGCAGCTTGCGTGGCACGGTACGCGACTCCGGTCCTGGGAACGCGGGCGTCCCGCCCGCATCCGGGGCTGGCGCCGGTGCTCAGTCTGTTCGTCTTGCTCGGCCTGACCGTGGCGGGAGCAGCAGGAGGCGCCCAGATTCCGCCGCGCCCGGAAGGCCTGCGTTTTCCTCCGTCGGCCTTCGCGCCGCCGAGTCCCGACGGCATGCTCTTCGAACTGGCCAACGGGCTGCCAGTCTACGTCGTGCCGGATCGCAGCTTGCCCCTGGTAGATGTCGTGCTGGCGTTTCCGGTCGGCGATCCGGACGAGCGGCCCGCGGAGGCAGGACTGGCCTCGATGACCGCTGCCATGCTGCGTCGCGGGGGCGCCGGCGACATGGACCCGGACCGTCTGGACGACGAAATCGACGCCCTGGGCGCCCGGATCCAGACGGTGGGTGCCTCGGCGCGGAGCGTGATCGCCCTCGACTGCGGTTCGGAAGCCTTGGGTCGCGGTCTTGAACTGTTTGCTTCCATCGTGCTCGAGCCGCGCTTCGACGCGGAGCGCCTGGCTCAGGCGAAGGACAACCTCGAGGTCAGCCTCGCCGCCCAGGACGACGACCCGCGGCGGTTCCTCGAACGGGAGTGGCTGCGCCTGGTGCATGGAGACCGTGCACCGCGCGGACGGCGGCTGACGCGCGAGGCGGTGGTTGCCTTCACGCCCGAGGCGCTCGCCGACTTCCATCGCCGTCGCTACCGCCCCGAGGGCGCCGTGTTCGCCGTTTCGGGCGACGTGGATGCCGAAGCCGTGGTGGCTCGCCTGGATGAGCTGTTCGGCGATTGGACGGGGCCCGACGAAGTCGACCGGGCAGCGGCCGGTCCAAGCGCCCGCGGACCGGAGGCGGACGAAGTGGGCGTGGGGCAAGCGGGCGATTCGGCGGCCTCGGCCGCGGCGCCGGGTTGGTGGACCGTGGATCGCCCGGGCGCCCAGGCCGCGATCGCCATCGGCCACCGGGGAGCGGTCTTCGATTCATGGGACCACCGCGACCGTTGGGCGCTGCTGCTGCTGACCGAGATCCTCGACGGCCCCGGCGCCGTGTCTCGCCTGCGGTCCCGTCTGCAGCTCGGTGACGGCCTGGTCTACCGCCTGCTGACGACCTTCGACATCGATCCCCCGCGGAGCGGTTGGGGGTCGGAGCACGCGGGCGAGTTCCGCGTCTTCCTGGAGACCGCGCCCGAGGCTGCCGCCGAGGCTGTCGCCGAGGTGCTGCGGGAACTGCGGCGGCTGCAGCGGGATGCCGCGCCGGCCGGCGAACTCGAGACCGCGAAACGGTCGGTGTTGGCCCGTTTTCCACTGCTCTTCGACCGCGCGGAGGCGATTGCCGGCGTCTACGCCGAGGACGAGTTGCTGGGACGGCCTCACGAGTACTGGGCTCACTACCGGCGGCGTCTGCATGCCGTGACCTCGGCGGACGTACGGCGCGCGGCGGAGCGCTTCCTCGACCCGGACGGCGTGGTGCTGCTGATGATTGGGAACCGGGAGGTCGTTCGCGAGGGAAGTGGGGCCACGGAACTGCGCCGTCTACTGGGGCCGCCGCGTCCGCTGGAGGATCGGTGAGGCCTGGCGGCACTGCCGCGCGATCAGTACACCTCCGTGTCCGGGTAGAAGGCGTACCAGCCGAACCAGAACGCGACGTGGCCGGCGATGCGGGACAACAACTCACCGCCAGCTTCCGGCGCGAGGCCCGGTTCGGCGATCATCCATCTCGATCCGTCCTTTGCCTGGATCTCGCGCAGGGTCCCTTCGGCTGGCGGCCTGAAGATCAGGCTGCCACGCTCGTAGGCCCGAATCGCGCCGCTTTCTTCGTCGAGGACGAGCACGATCGGTACGCCTCCCAGCGTATCGTTGACGAGTCGCTCGGTGCGCAGCTTCTCCATCGGGTAGGCCTTGGCCTTGCCGCCTATGCGCAGGGCATAGATGCGTGCGTTCCGCTCCAGCGCGTCGCTTTGCCGCCAGACGGGAAACTCGACTCCGCTCCGCGCTCGGTCGGCCGCACCCTCGACGTAGCGGTAGCCGGTACGCCTCGCGGTCTCGGGTTCGGGTCGCATCACGGTTGTGTCCGGGTGGCGCCTCAGCCACGCGTTCCATCGCGTCAGCGTCATCGGCAGCATGGTCAGCGTGGCGCCTCCGGCGGCGCGTTCTCCGACGACCGCCTCGCCAGTCAGATTGCTCCACAGGCTGAGCGTGGCCCGGTCGAACATCAGCTTGTTCGAGCGGTAGAGCAAGCCCGAGGTGCCGAACTTGAGCCGCACGCCGTGTTCGTCGACCGCCGAATAGAGGATGCCGGAGCCGCAGAGAGTGCAGAAGGAAAGGGTGATGGGTTGGCCGCCCACGGTGTCGTTCAGAAGTTCGTGCCAACCAAGCACCTTGACCGGGTAGGCGCGCCGTTCGCCGCCCAGCTCGACGCCGAACACGGTGTCGGTGTCCCGCATGAAGCTGGCCGTGTCGGCCGGAACCGAGACGGGGTCGTCGACCGCCGGGATTCCGTCCAGCGGGACACCGCCCCACTGGACTTCCCGCAGCCGCAGCCGGACCGTTGCTTCGGCTTCGGGGCTGAGAATGCGCTGGTAGACGGGGTCGATGCGTGAGAACAGCTCTCCCTTCCAAGCGACGTAGCCGCGCGGCGGCTCGATGTCCTGGCGGCCGCCGACGTACACGAACCAGTCCCGGTAGCGATCGCCGAACTGTTCGCCCGAGAGTTCCTCGAGGACGCTCCGGACGTCGGCGCGGGCCTTGCTGGGTGAGAAGAAGTAGGCGTCGACCAGGGGGATCAGGGTCGCGGGATCGGTCTTGCCGAGCGCTCGGGCGGCTTTGCGCCTCACCTTCTGCTTGTCCGACATCAGACGCCGAAGCCGCTCGTAGACTCCGCCCGCGCTCGGGGTTCTGGAAGCCCTGCCGTCGAGTGTGGGATACGACGGCCTGACGGCCAGCGGATCCTCCATCTTCCGGGTCTGGGCCGTGGTCGCGACCGGGCTGAGCAGGGCCAGGCACGAGGCCGCGGCGGTCAGGCGAAGGAGCGAGGCTGGAGTCTTCATGAGAATCCCGTCGGTATTATCCATACCGTGCTGAACGGAGGGCTCGGCGACCGGACTTCCGGCGCCAGAATCAGGTCACGGTTGGTCTCAGCCGGTCAGCCGCCATTCATCGCGTGGTCCCTGTTCAGCCTTCTCGCTCTCGCGGCTGGCGCCTGGGCAGAGGAGGCTGAGGTCATCCTCGAGAGTATCGAGATCACGCCCGCGACGCCGGGCCCGGAAACCCTGTGCCGGTTGACCGCACGGGTCAGGAACGCCGGCCAGCGGGATGTGTACAGCTTCGGCTTCGATGTCGAGTTGAACGGTCGGGCACTACCCGTCTACGAGAAACAGCTCTTTCTGCAAGTGATCGAAGCCGGCGAATCGGATGGGGTGGCGCTCTACAACTTCTGGACCTCGGAAACCGGGCGTCCGGCGCCGGCCGACGGCAACCTGGAAGTGCTGGTCCGGCTGCGTGAAGCGCGGTGGGTTGAAGTGTCCGAGGTCGAAGAGGACGGCGAGACGGTCGAGGTGTGGACGCCGGCCGGCGATGTCTCCGGCCTGCCTCAGATGGTCAGCCGAACCCTGAAGCTGAAGTGACGGCGGCTCCCATCTTCGTCACCGTGCTCGCGGGCGCGGCGGCTTTCTTGGTGTCGGCGTGCTCGCCGGCGCCCCAGCGGACCACGGGAAGAAGCGCCGAGTCGCCCCGTCCGCCAGTCATTCTGATCTCGATCGACACGCTGCGGTCAGACCGGCTTCCCGCATACGGATACGGAGGAGTCGAGACCCCCGCCATCGACCGTCTGGCGGCTGACGGCGTGCTGTTCGAACGTGCGTTCACTCACGTCAACGTAACGCTGCCCTCCCACGCCAGCCTGTTCACGGGGCTGCTGCCGCCGGAGCACGGCGTTCGCGACAACGCCGGGTACCGGCTGAGCGAGGGAATCCCGACGCTGGCGGCGGAGCTCAGCCGGCAGGGGTACGCCACCGGCGGTTTCGTGTCCTCCTACGTCCTGCGGGCCTGGACCGGAATCGACCGCGGGTTCGACGTCTACGACGACGGCGTCCGGTTCGAGACGGGTCGTCAACTGGGCGAGTTGCAACGGGCGGGGACGGAAACCCAGGCGGCCGCCTCGGGCTGGTTGGACGGCGTGGCGGACGACCCCTTCTTCCTGTTCCTGCACCTCTACGAGCCTCATGCTCCTTACCAGCCGCCGGCGGAGTTCGCCGGTCGCCATGACGACCCCTACGACGGCGAGGTGGCGGCGGCCGACCGGGTGGTCGGCGAGCTGCTCGGGCGCCTGGAGGCACTTGGCCTCTATGACGACGCCGTCGTCATCCTGCTCTCCGATCACGGCGAGGGCCTGATGGATCACGGCGAGATGGACCACCTGGTCCTCGTCTACCGCGAAGTGCTCCAAGTGCCCCTGATCGTGAAGCTGCCGGGCGGGGAGCGCGCCGGCGAGAGAGTGGGGGTCAATGTCCAGCTCGTCGACGTCGCGCCGACGGCCTACTCGATCCTGGGTCTGGAGAAACCGGACGGGCTGGCCGGAGCCGATCTCTTCGATCTGACGCCGGCCGGGGAGCCGCGGCACATCGTTTCCGAGAGCGTGTATCCGCGGATTCACTTCGGATGGAGCGACCTCGCCTCGATCGTCGAAGGCGACCTTCACTTCATCGATTCGCCCGATCCGGAGCTCTACCGGCTGTCCGAGGACCCTGGCGAGCTCAACAACGTCATTCAGGAGGAGCGGGCGGCTGCGCGCCGGCTGCGCGAGGCGCTGGCCGGATTCGACCGGACGCTGGCTTCGCCGGCCGAGGAGGACCCGGAAACCCGCCGGCGCCTGCAGTCGCTCGGGTACCTGTCCGGCGGCGGCCGCGCCCGGGAGGGCCCGCTCCCGGACCCCAAGAGCCGGATCGGCGTCGTCGCCGACCTGGATCGCGCCGCGGAGCTGGTGGCCGGCGGTCGCCTGGCGGAGGCCGAGTCGGTGCTCCGCAAGATCTTGGAGACCGAGCCGCAACTCGTCCAGGCGTGGCACGAGCTTGGGGACGTGCTGGACGGGCGCGGCCGGCTGGAGCCGGCGCTCGAGGCTTACCGGAGCGCGTTCGAGGCCTCCGGGGGCGACGCGGTCGCCGCCGGCGTCAAGTTGGCGGAGCTCCTGCTCCGGACGGGGCGGGTGGAGGAGGCGCGTGAGCACGCGCTCGCGGTCGTGGATCGGTCGCCGCTGGCCCACCAGGTGTTGGCCGAGGTTGCGATGGTTGCGGGTGACCTGGAGGCGGCGGGGGAGCATCTGGAGAGGGCGATCGCCGAGCGGGGACCGCGGTTGACGCCGCTGATCGTGCGTGCGGGCTGGCTCAACGTGCGGGGGCGGTTCGAGGAAGCCCTCGCGCAGTCCGATGAGGTTCTGGCCGGGTTCGGGGACCGGGGCGACCGGACGGTTCTCGCTCGGCTCTTCCTGCATCGCGGCACGGCGCTCGGCGCCCTGGAGCGGATGGGCGAGGCGGAGCGCTCGTACCAGGAAGCGATCGACCTGGACGGCGAACTGCTCGGGGCGTACTCCTCGCGGGCCTTCCTGTTCGCCCTGCAGGGTCGCGCCCCCGAGGCGGGTCAGGCCCTGCAACAGATGGTGACGGCGAACCCGGAGCCGGCCGCCTACGCCGAGGCGGTGCGGACGCTGCGGGCGATGAACGACGAAGCGTCCGCGGCGCGACTGCTGGCGCAGGCGCTCCGGCGCTGGCCGGACAGTGCGGAACTCCTCCGGATCCGGACATCGGGGTAGGCTTTCCGAGTGGCTGGGGCGAAACAACCGGTGGGGCGCCGTTCGCTGGAGCGCGCGCGGTGGCGAACCGTAGCGGGTCGGCTGGCGGTCGCCTTCGTCGTGGCGGGCTTCCAGGCCGCCGTGCCCTTGACCGCCCAGCAGGCGGAAGGCGGCAGCGAACGGGTATCCGGCCCGGTCTTCATCGAGACCGTGGACGTCGAAGTCATCAACATCGACGTGTACGTCACCGGCGCCGACGGTCAGCCGGTGCACGGCCTGACGCTGGACGACTTCGAACTGCTGGTGGACGATCGGCGGGTCGCGATCAGCAACTTCTACGCGGTCGAAGAGCGCGGCGACGATCTGTGGGTGCGGCGCGGCGAAGCCGACGCGGAACCTCTGGCCGCGCCGGAACCCGAGGACCCGCTCGCGCCGGGTCTCCCCGAGCGAGCGCGCCCGGCCGTTCCGTCCGAACAGGCGCTCCACGTCGTGGTCTACATCGACAACCTGAACCTGACGCCGTTCAACCGGAACCGGGTGCTGCGCGAACTGCGGACCTTCATCCGCGAGCAGCTTCGCCCCGAGGACAGCGTCATGTTGGTGAGCTACAACCGCTCCCTCGACTTGTTGATGCCCTTCACCAGCGATCGCGAGAAGCTGAACCGGGCGCTGCTGGAGCTTGAGGAAACGACGGGGAACCGGGTTCATCGCAACAACGAGCGGCGGGACATCGTCGCCTTGATCAATGACGTCAATCTGGAAACTGCGGGGCGCCGGGGGAGTGAACAGTTCCAGCAGGGGGTGCGGGAAGGACGGGTCATCGGCGGCCCCATCAGTCTGGCCCGCAATCAGTTGATCGCCTACGCCGGTTCGGTGCGCAACGACACCCACCTGTCCATCGACGCCCTCGCCAGCGTCGTCGAGAACCTGTCCGCGGCGCCCGGACGCAAGGCGGTGGTCTACGTTTCCGACGGTCTGCCGATGATCGCGGGCGAGGACATGTTCCACTTCATTCGCGATTCCTACGAGCAAGCGGTTTCCCTGATCGAGATGGCGAGTTACGACATGTCACGGCGCTTCCAGCAACTTGCGGCGGCCGCGAACGCGAACCGGACCAGCTTCTACGCGATCGACGCCCGCGGGTTGACCGTGTACTCCCAGGGAACCGTGGAGCAACAGGCCGCCGGCCTGCCGGGACAGGGACTGCTGATCGACCAGATCCGGGTGACCAACCTGCAGAGCCCGCTCCGTTTGATGGCGCGGGAGACAGGCGGCCGGGCGATCATCAACGCCAACCGGGTGATGCCCGACCTGCTCAAGATTGCGCGGGACTTCCGCAACTACTACTCCCTTGGGTACATGCCCGCCGTCGCCGGCACTGGCCGCCTGCACACGATCGAGGTGCGTCTCAAGAACCGTCCTCGCGGCGTCGACGTGAACTACCGGCGCGGTTTCCGGACCAAGTCGATCGAGTCGCGAATGGTCGAGGGGACGCTCTCGGCCCTCAACCTGAACGTGTACGAGAACCCGCTCGGCGTCAGGGTGCGGAGTCTGCCGCCGAAACGGCGCGCGGACGGGCACTACGACGTGCCGCTGGTCGTCGATGTGGCTTGGGAGGATCTGACTCTGATTCCGCGGGAAGGGGTTCACCACGGCCGAATTCGGCTCTGGCTGGCGGCCAAGGACGAGAAGGACCGTTCGACCGAGCCCCGGCTCACCGAGTTGAACATCGCGGTGCCGCGGGATCGCCTGGCCGAGATCAAGGGGCGCAGATGGCGCTACGGCCTGGAGTTGACGATGGAGGCCGGATACCACGACATCGGGATCGGGCTGCGGGACGATGTCGGCGGTCGTCAGTCGTTCCTGCGCTACGGCGTCAACGTGCGCTGAGCCGCACGGCGACGGGTACGCCCGATCCGGGCAGTACGGCGGGACGGCGGCTATACTGAACGGTCATGGTTGTTTCTCTACGTGGGGCGCGGGCCAATCGTCCCTTTTCCCTTTGTGCTGGCCGGCATTGGCCACTGTTGCCGGCTCTGATTCTCGTCCTGTTCGCAGCCGATGGCGCGAACGGACAGCGTCTGCTCGATCTCGGACTCTCGATCGAGGATGCCCCGGACGCCGAAGAGGGTTTCGAGACATTCGCCGCCGAGCTGGACATCGACTTCGTGCGCTCCGCTCCGCAGCGCGTGGAACTCCCGACACCGGACGGCCGGATTCTGGCTGCCGAACTGACGGTCTTCGAGGACCGCGGCAACGGCGATGCGATGTGGGCGGGCAGCTTCCCCGGCGCGGGTTACGAGAGCGTCGTGCTCACCATCAAGGACGGCTATCTCGCCGGGCGGTTCGGCGAGCCGGGCGGCGCCGCCTACGTGATCAGCGTTGGGCCGGACGGGCTCGGTCAGATGGTCGACACGTCTACGCGCGAGCCGGAGCCTGAGGAAGAACATTGCCCGGGCGGCGTGGTTCCGCCCATGGAGTCTCCCGTTTCAGCGCCCCTGGCTCAGCGGGCCGGAGCGCCGCGCGGCGTGGCGTCCGAGTCGAACCACGATGTGCTCGACATCCTGGCCGTCTACACGGCGCAATCCGAGGAGCGGTGGAGCCGCCGCAACCGGACACCCGGGGTGTCGATTCAGCAGGCCGTGGACTACCTGGCCCAGGTGTTTCGAAACGGCCAGTTGGGCGTGACGCCGAACCTCGTGCATTTCGAAGAGGCGCCGCCGCTGTACGGGGAACACGAACCGGAAGAGGGCGGGGAGGAAAGCGAGTGGTCCTGCGGACACGTTCTTGGCCACATGCCCGGGGATCCGGACCTAGCGCGACTGCGGGCGGAGCACCAGGCGGACATGGTTCACATGTTCCTTTGGGACGCCCAGGGATGCAGCGGTATCGCCTACCTCCTGACCAAGGGCCGTTCGGCTCGATCCTTTTCAGGGGCGGCCTTTGGATTGACCTTGGCGCGTGGGGATTTCGAGCCGACGTTCGCCCACGAAATCGGCCACAACATGGGCGCCAACCACGATCCGCAGAACGTCAACCTGGGCAACAGGACCTTCGAGGAGCATCGGAACGAAGTTGCGGTGTATCCCTACGCCTACGGTCACACGGACTTCGTGCCGGTACCGAACATCGACACGCTCATGAGCTACGGTTCGGGCCGGGTGGAACCCTACTTCTCCACTGTCCGGTTCGAGCCGCGGGGCTGGACCTTGGGCATCGCGGGCGAGCGCGAGAACGAACGGGCCATGCAGCAGACGGTCCACCTCGCCGTTCAGTACAGCGACTTCATCGGCAGTGCTCCGGAGCCTCCGCCTCCGCCTCCGCCTCCTCCTCCCGGCGAGATTCCTACCGCGCCGGCCAACCTGAGTGCCACGCGCGCGGGCCCCACGAGCGTGCGCCTGACCTGGTCGGACCAATCGGACAACGAGAACGGGTTCGAGGTGCAGTATCGCCCGCGGGACGGGCGCTGGCGGGCGGCCACCAGGCTGCCGGCGAACACGACGTCGGCGGACGTGACCGGGCTGGACGCCGGCGGCCGTTACGACTTCCGCGTGCGGGCCTACAACCGCGCCGGCGGCGCGAACAGCGGCATCGTGACGGTTGCGCTGCCGGCCGCGAAGTACACGGACTGCGTGCCGTCCTCGCCGCAAATTGCGTTCGTGCACGGGTACACGGTGAGCATGTGCATCGAGTACGAGAAGGACGGCGAGACCGTGCAGGCCGATGCGGTCGACTACGGTCTCGGTTCGCGCGAGTCGGGCCTTCTCTACTTCTTCGACAGGGACAACTCCGAGGTGCTGATCAAGGTGCTCGACGCGTGCGCCGTGAACGGCCATCGTTGGGTGTTCGCGGCGCCGGTGACGACGCTCGCGTTCAATCTGCGCGTCGACGAGACGGCTACCGGCGAGTATTGGGAACACAAGAACCCGCGCGGCGGCGTGACGGCGACGACGGAGAGCGACCTCACGGCCTTCCCGTGCGGTGCGGCATCTGCTGCGTCGACGGCCGTTGCGGATGGCGGTGGCGGTGTTCGTGGAGTAGATCTCGTCGATGCGGGATTCCCGGCGGCGCCGGTCTCATCGACGCCGTTGGCGCGAGTCGAACCCGTGTCGCGACCGCCGGTTTCCGTCTCGCAACCAATCAGCGCGGGCGAAGCGGCAGACTGCGAACCGCAGCCGGTGAAGACCCTTCGCGGGGGCTACACCGTCAACATGTGCGTCGAGCACATCAAGGACGGCGAGACGGTGGTGGAGGTGGTCCAGGACTACGAGCTGGACTCGGAGCAGTCGGCGATCCTCTACTTCTTCGGCAAGAACAACGCGGAGGTGCTGATCAAGGTGCTCGACGGCTGCGGGATCAACGGCCACCGCTGGGTGTTCGTGGCGCCGGTGACGACGCTGGCGTTCAACCTGTCGATCGATCCGCCCGATGGCGGCAAGCCCTGGACGCACGAGAACCGCCTCAACCAGACCGCGGCGGCCAAGAGCGACATCACGGCGTTCGCCTGCGCTCAGTAGGCTCGGCTAGCCCGAGCCGGGCGCGGGCGAAGTGGGGGCCGCGATGGCCCCCACCCCCACCCGGGTGTCAGAGCACCCGAATCGATGTCGAGGACGAGTGCTGGCCGTTGTTCCCGTCGGTCACGGTGACGACCAGAGTGTAGTCGCCGCTGGCGAGCTTCTTCCCGGCCACGAAAGTCCCGGACAACTGCGAACTCCCCGATCCGGCCTGAGCGCCGGACGCCAGGATGACCTCGCCGCCGTCGGCCACCGCCTGGCCGTCAGGACGGAACACCTGTGTGCGTACGGATACAGGCCCCGCGCTGAGATTCGTGCCGGCGAGGCTGATCGGCGTCTCACCGCCCGCGGTGACCACCGGCTTTGCGGCGGGGATGAACGAATTGCCGTCCATCAGGAACGGGAAGGCGACATCGCGCCGCTGCTCCGATTCCTCCTCGCGGAGCAGAACCCATTTCTGGGGCGGTTCCGGGAAGAGAGGCGGCTGCAGCGCGGGGCCGTCCCCAGGGACGGTGAGTAGGGAAGTCGCCAGAGCCCGGCGGCCCGTGGCGTCGTTGCGAATCAGTACGCGAACGGAGTACTCGCCCGGATCCAGGTCGAAGTGCCCCCAGTACTTGAGTCCGCTCTGCAGAAGCGCCGGTCCGGCCTGGGCCGCGTTCAGGCCCATGGCGCGAACGAAGAAGTCACGGACGATGCCGTGCTGGTCCAGGGCGTAGGCGTAGATCTGGAGGGGAACCGTATCGCCCTGTTGCTCCGCGAGGAGATCCTGGCCGCGGACTTCGATCAGAACCGGCGCGTAGGCCTTGCCGCTGTCGGCGGGGAAGGCGGCGGCGAGAACGGAGGTCTCGATCTGGCCCGTCTCAACGCCGCCCATCACCCGTTGCGCCGAGTCCAGTGCCCGCTCGAAGGGGTTCGTCTGTTCATAGCGCTTCGGGGCGTAGTAGCCGAGTCGGTGAACCACCTGGGTTCCACGGGGAGCGTTCTTGAGCCGTACCCGCAGTTTGCGGAACCGGCCGTCGTTCTTCAGGTCCGTGGGGTAGAACGAGAGCAGGTAGGTGACGCTGGTCTGCTCCAGCATCTCGGACATCGCCTCACCCAGGTCGCCGAAGTTGGCGAACAACTGGCCGCCGGTGTCGCTCGCCATCATGTGCAGGGAGGACCGGTTGCTCTGGCCTTGGGTCTGGATCTGGCCGCTCACGTCCACGGCCTGGATCGAACAGTCCGCTTCCCGGAAGCGTTCGAGCATCTGGTTCATCGACCTCTGGGCGGCGCTGCTGCCGAAGAGCGCCTCGTTGTCCACCTGTTCGAAGTTGCCGTCTACCAGCCTCTGCTGGCGGTCCAGGATCTCTGCCTGCTGCTCGATCGTCACGCCCTGCTGACCCACCAGAATGGAATCGTCGAAGCCTTCGGACAGAAAGACGACGTGCTTGCGCCCCTGAATGGCCCGCATCCAGTTGGCGAGATCGCTCATGCCAGCCGTCAGGGCGTCGATCTGGCCGGCGGCGCGCCCGCGGTCCGCGGCCTCCTGCAGCGTCTGCAACTCTCGCTGCGTCTGGAGGAGCGTGGCCTGGGCGTCGATGCCGGCGCGGCCACTGGTGTCTCCCAGATCGGAACTGGTCGGCAGATCACCGCTCAGATCGCCGATCACGAGGCCTAGTGGATCGCGGATTCCCTGCCCGGGCTCGTTCTTGGCCAGTCCCAGGCCGCGGATCGCCTGGCGGATCTGGCTGCGGTCCGAGGTGAAGCCGAGGATCAGCCGGGGCCGCGTGTCGAAGACGGCGAGGGCCACCAGGTCCGTGGGGTGCAGTTCCCGCAGAACGAGGTCGGCGGCGGCCTGCTGCGCGCGGCCGACGGAGTCGGGCGGAGTGAAGAAGAGGTCGAACAGCAGCAGGAAGTGGCGCCGCCCGGCCACCGGCACCGGTTGCTCGGTGGCCCTGCCCTCGATCTTCGAGAGATCGACGACGTCGAAGCCGGTGATCTGGACCGTCTTCCGGTTGTCCTGGAGTTCGAAGTCGGCGGCCGTGAGGTCGCGAAGCGGAGCACCGGCACGGCTCACCTGCACCGGAACTTCCACGACGGTGACCGTGGTCGTGTCGCTGAACTCTGCCTGTGCCTGCCGGTTGCGGCGGTTGCGCTGGGCGTCGGCCGAGGCCGCCGCGAGCAGCAGCGCGCCGGCGCAGAGCAGGGCTCCCGTTCTGAGGCTTGACGTGGGGAGAAGACGGCTTGAGAAACTGGAGTCGTTCATTCCAAAGGTCCTCCTGAGGATCCTCGGTCTGGAAGTGGATTGTTCTTCGCCTGGCGCCTTGGCTTGAGACGCCCGGTGCTCAGTTCAGCACCTTCAAGGGGATCGAGTTGGCGGACGTGGCTTGATTCGCCTGGTCCGTCACCGCGACACGGAGAGTGTAGTCGCCCGGTTCGAGACCGGTGGGCTCGAAGGCTGCAACGAGCTTGTCGAGCCCCGGGATTCCGGTCACGGTGCGCTCGCGGAGACGGAGTGCGCCCCCGGTTACCGTCTCGCCTTCCGGGCCGGTGAGGGTTGCCTGCAGTGTCAGTTCGCCTGTTCCGAGGTTGTAGCCCACGAGGCAGAGCTCCGCGCCGTCCGAATCACCGCTCAACGGCAACAGAGGCACGGCCGAAGGCACGTAGGGTTCGCCGTTCACCGTGAACGGATAGACCGTGGTCTTGGCGTACTGGTCGCCAGGCTGCTCACGGACCAGGAACCAGCTTCCGGGCTCTTCCAGGAAGAATGGCGGCAGCAGGGCCGGGCGCCCGTCGGCGAAGGGCGGGACGTCGAGTTCGACCGTCGCCGCGCCGGTACTGCCGGTGACGGCGTTGCGGGCGAGAACCCTCACAAGATACGCGCCGGGGGCGAGGTTCAGGTGGCCGTAGTACTTCAGCCCGGTATTGGCGAAGGCATCCTCACGCCCGGCCAGGTCGAGTGTCACGACCCGGCTGAAGAAGTCGCGCATCTGGGCCTTGTCGTCGGTGACGTAGGCGTAGATCTCGACCGGGAGATGGGCCGCTTCGTGCGCGTCGAGCAGCCCGTCGCCTCCGATCTCGATGATCACGGGTACGTACGCTTCGCCTCCGGTCGCTCGGAAGGGCGCGGCCAGCACGTCGATCTTGAGACCGTCCGTTTCCGTCGCCGTGGCGATCAGGTCCGAGGCCAGCAGGCGTTTCTCCATGGGGTGGAGGTCACCGTAGGGGCGGGGCGTGACGTACCCCATCCGGTGGGAAACCTGGGATCCCCTGGGCGCTCGTGCGCGGATCGTGATCCGGCGGTGGTCGCCCGGTTTGCCCGGACCGGAGGGTTCGAAGGACAGCAGGTAGGTGACGTTGGACGAGGCCAGTACTTCGCGGAGTTCCGCCCCGAAGTCGTTCGCGTCTTCGTGGAACCCGCCGCCCGTTTCGTTGGAGATGTAGAAGAGCGCATCCCGCCCCACGATGCGGGCGCGGCGCTCGTCAGGCATGTCGGCCCTGAGGCCCGAGATGTCGACCGCGTGGATGACGGCGTTCGCCCGGCTGAACTCCCGCAGCATCTGATCCATCAGGACCTGAAGCTGGGTGTTGCCGTACCGGTCGTCCGTGTCGACCTCGGCATACCGGCCGTCCTCGATGGCCTGGATCTCGCGCTGCATGTCTTCGTCGAAGAAGTCGGGCTGGCGCCCGAACAGCAGCCGGCCGTCGAACCCCTCCGAGAACAGGATGACGTGCTTGCGGCCCTCGACGCTGCCCAGGATCCGCCCCATGTCCTGCAGCGAGTCGGCCCAGCTCGAGATCCGGCCGCGGGCGAAGCTGCGCTCGTACCTGGCCATCTGGTTGCCGATGATCCGAAGGTAGCCGTCGAGGCCGCCCTCCATCTCGGAGATGCTCTGGTCCACGCCGCCGGCGTCCAGCGCCGCCGAGGTCGCCGGACGGGGCGCGTCGATCAGGAAACCGAGGGGATCCTTGGTGACGAGCTTCAGCAGGCGGGGATTGCCGAGCGTGGCGATCGCTCGGGCGAGTTGGGCCCGGTCCGGCGTAAACGTGACCAGCAACTGGGATCCGGATTCCGCGGTATGCACGGCGACCGCGGCCAGATCGGTGGCATGCATCTCGTTGAGGACGAATTCCTGGGCGGCCACTCGGGCTCGGGCGACCGCTGTCGGGGCGGAGAACGTGAGGTCGAACAGGAGCAGGAAGTGCCGCCTGACGGCCGGCGGCAGACCGTGCCCCGTATCGATCACGCGCCGGTCGTCCGGCGCCAGGAGATCGAGGTCCACGACCTGAAATCCGGACACTTCCTGCACATCGCCCTCGTCGAGAAGCTGGAAGTCCTCGCGGGTCAGGCCGCGGACCGATTCGCCGTCCCTGCCGACGACGTTCACCGGCACCTGAACTTCGAAGACGAGGGCGCGTTCGTCGAACTCGGGCAGATCGTTGGGGCCCTGGGCCGCCAGGGCCATTGCTCCGAAGAGCACCGCCAGAAGCGCCGGCCTCGTGATGTGGGCGAGGCTCGGCCGGCGCCAGGGGCTCGCGCCGAGCTGGTCGAGGGACGCGGACGATGATTCGCGTTTCATGTTCCTCGGATGCCCCATCCCGGGACATCGATTCCCTAAGGCTAGCAGTTGAGCCGGCGTCTATCCTCTGCCGGGTTCAAGGCACTTCCCGCTCCAGAAGGGCCGCGTACTTGCGGGCCTCCTGGTGGGTCGCGTCCAGGCGGAGAGCACGCTCCACGTGGTGTTTCGCTTCACGCGTCTTGCCCGTCGACAGAAAGACCCTGACGAGGCCCACATGGACCTCTGGAAGTTCGGAGTCGGCGCGGAAGGCCCTGCGCATGTAGTCCAGGGCCAGATCCGGGTCGCCGGCCGCCAGGGCGGCGTAGCCCCGATAGATGTAGAAGAAAGGACTGGCCATGTTCAGGTCTTCGAGGATGTCGAGCAGTTCGCCGGCGCGCTCGTGCCGGCCCTGGATCTGGTAGGTCCGGACCAGGTTCGTCAGCAGCGGAACGTTCCGCGGATGAAGCTCCAGACCTTCCTCGTAGACCCGCACTGCCTCGTCGACGCGGTCGCGCCGGAGCAGGAGGATGCCTTGGTTGTTGATTGCCTTGTCGAAGTCGGGCGCCAGCCGGACGGCGATGTTCAACCACTTTTCGGCGGCGTCGAGGTCGTTCGCCATCAGGGCCTCCGCGCCCAGGTTGTTGTAGTAGTGGCCGGCGGCGGCCAGATCGCTGATGGGCTCGAAGTCGCGGTAGGACTTGGGCCGGTAGGGAAGAAAGTCGTAGGTGGCCATCTCCCCGTCGACGTACATGCCGGCGACGATGTGGCCGCGGCTGATCACGACGCCGTCCTCGTAGTTCCAACGCTGGTAGTCCTCGACCTCGACGAAGAAGGGGTTCAGCCGCCGTTCGCGCCCTACCGCGACGAACAGGTTGACGAACGAGAGGCAATTGCCCCGGGCGGCGACGAAGGTCTCGCGCGCGGTCCGGGTGGGTGTGAGTGCGTACTCCAGGTCGATCCAGCCGAAGATGAAGTCGAGGACGGCGTCACGCCTGCGCGTCTCGCTTCCGGCGGGGCTGATCCGTTCGTTGATCGCCTGGCGCAGCTCCTCGTCCATCCCGAAGGGAACGACGATCCGCTCTCGCCAGTCGGCACCCAGGCGACGCTCGAACTCGGGAGTCAGCGCCTGAGACCCGTCAAAGGGAACAAAGCCCGTGCAGGCGGCGCAGACGGCGGCGAGAAAGAGAGGTGCGGCGGTCCGGTACCGCGCGGAACGGGTCGGTCCGAGATCTGTGTTGGGACCGTTCACGGTGACTGCGTGGGGGACAGGATTGCGTGGGCGGGCGCGGCCGCCGTAGACAACCCGGTTCATCTACTGTACGATTCCCGCACTCAAAAGGTTGATCCGCAGTTTGCGCCCGTCACAGCTTAGTGCGGTTGACGGTTTCTCGTCAGTCACGCATCGGCGCTTCGGCGCATCGCCGTCGCGCTTGGGAGCCGGTCGGGTCACAGTCGAATGACGCGCGTCAGGACCGGATCAGGGAACGCCCCGCGGCGCGGATCAGTTGGAGAGACGATTCAAGGTTATGGATACGAAGCACTTTCTTGGATGGCTCCGTGGGTTGAGCAGCGCCATTTTGGCGCGTCCTCGGCCGAGTCCGGCGCCAATCCCCCTGTTGGTGGAGGGTTCCGGTCGCCGTATGGAGTGGCCGGTACCTCGTCGCTTTGGCATACCCCTTGCGGGGGAGTTCCATACCGTTGGTGAGCCGATGAGGCTCTTCCCAAACCGCAGGTTTCGCGTCGCCCAGGTAGCGCGGGTTTCTGTGTAAACACACTTCGGAGGGAGTATCGAACATCATGAACAAACGCCTCGTTTCGACGTTCAGCGTCATCCTTTGTTTGCTCGTTGGAGGCTTGGCCTGGGGCCAGCAGACGACGGGCAATCTCTACGGCACCGTGATGGACGAGTCCGGCGCCGCTCTGCCCGGCGTCAAGGTGACCGTCACTGGTATCGGCGCAACGCGGGAGCAGTTCACCGATGCCAACGGCGCCTTCCGCTTCTTGGCGATCGACCCGGGCTCGTGCAACGTGAAGGCCGAACTCGACGGTTTCGGCGGCCTTGAGTACCCGGACGTCAGTATCCGGCTGGGACGCAACACGGACCTGCCGCTGACCTTGACGGCCGCACTTGAAGAGACGATTACCGTCACTTCCGAGAGCCCGCTGCTCGACGAACGCCAAATCAGGGCCGGCACCAACGTCACGCAGGTGGAACTTGAGAAGATCCCGACCGCTCGCGACCCTTGGGCCGTCCTGAGCCAGACGCCGGGCGTGCTCGTGGACCGGATCAACGTCGCCGGCAGCGAGTCCGGCCAGCAGTCCGTCTTCCGGGCCCAGGGCGTGTCGAGCGATGAGAACACGTTCCAGCTCGACGGCACGGAGATCACCGACATGCGCGCCACCGGCGCGTCGCCGACGTACTACGACTTCGACCAGTTCGCCGAGATGTCGTTCACGACCGGCGGGTCGGACGTCACGAAGAGCACGTCCGGCGTGGCGGTCAACCTGGTCACGAAGCGTGGAACCAACGAGTTCCGCGGTTCGGCGCGGTTCTACAACACCCAGGCGACGGGCTATTTCGGCGGCCTGCTCAAGGGGTTGGAACCGAACATCGACAGCCAGCTCTACCAGAGCAACGGCCAGACCGAACTGCCCGGCGCCAGGGTCCGCAAGATCGAGGACTTCGGTTTCGAGGCCGGCGGCGCCGCGATCCAGGATCGCCTGTGGCTGTGGGGAAGCTGGGGTCAGCAGGACATCGGCCAGAACAACGTCACCGGTGCCGCTGACGACACCCTCCTCGAGAACACGGTGATCAAGATCAACGGCCAGCTCTCGAACGACAACTCGATGGTCGCCTCCTACAACAATGGCGACAAGTTGAAGTTCGGCCGCGGTGGCGGTACGACCCGCCCGCCTCAGACGACCTGGAATCAGCGTGGCCCCTCGGCCCAGTACCGGTTGGAGGACCAGCACGTCTTCTCGCCGAATCTCTTCTCCGTCGGTGTCTACTCGCACGGCGACTTCGGCTTCGCGCTGCTTGCTCGGGGCCACCTGTCGAACCAGAACGGTCTCGATCCCAAGGCGTTGGATCCGACCCTGGCCGACGGCGTCTGGCAGGGGAACTACCGTTCCGGCTCGGCAGCGTCTCCGAACGACCTGTTCCAGGCCGACGCGAGCTACTTCTTCACCAGCGGCGCCTCCGTCAACCACGAGCTGAAGATGGGTGGTCGATTCCGTACCTACGAGAACAGCTCGGCCTTCTATCAGGGTCCGAGGGATACGTGGCACTACGGTGCTCGTTCCTGGACCAACTACGTGCGCACCGACTACGGAGCCCTGTCAGCCGACTACAACGCCCTCTACGCCCAGGACACGATCACGTTCGGTCGCTTGACGTTGAACGTCGGCCTCCGCTGGGACGACCAGGGTGGTGAGAACGGCGTATACGAGTTGCCTGCGCATCCGACGCGCCCCGACCTCCTGCCGGCGATCACCTTCGAGGGATCCGAGGCGGGCTTCGGTTGGACGTCGATCGTGCCGCGTCTCGGCGCGACCTACGCGCTCGGAGAGGGCCGCACGACACTGCTTCGCGCGAGCCTTTCCCAGTTCGCCGACCAGTTGCCGACGAACTCCGTGACGCGGAACTCTCCGCTGGGCTACAACCGGGTCATCGTGATCTGCGACGATCTGAGCATTGCCGATCAGGTCTGCTACTCGCCGGGCGAGACCTTCTTCGCCAACGTGGATCTCGACGACCCGTTCAACGTCCTCGACACGACGGATCCGGATCTGGATCCGCCGCTCACCACCGAGTTCATCATCGGCGTTGAGCACGAGTTCATGCCCGAACTGGTCGCCGGCTTCGGCATCACGTCGCGCAGCGTGGACGACCTGACGGTGGGCATCCCGTACCTCGAGGACGCGAACGGCAATCGCCGTCTGCAACGGGGCTCGGACTTCGTGCCGTCCCATGTTGCCAGCGGCACCGTGCCACGCGATGGCGGCAGCTACAGGGTCCAGTTGTACGACCTCGCAGACGGGCTCGAGTTTGCCGGCGGTAGTCACTGGCAGCAGGGGTTCCGCTCCCGCGACTTCCTCGGCTACAACGTGAGCCTGACGAAGCGGCTGTCCAACCGCTGGATGGCTCGCGGGTTCTTCCAGTACGGCGACGCCGAGTGGAACGTGCCCGACGAGTTCTACGACCACTTCAACCGGAATCCCGGACGAGCTGGCGGTGACGTCGACGGCCAGATCTACATGGAGCGCTCGAGTGGTTCCGGCAAGGGACAGCGGTACCTGCAGTCGACCTGGTCGTACAACCTGAACGGCATGTACCAGGTCGCTCCCGACAGGGGTTGGGGCTTCAACGTCTCGGCCAATCTGACCGGTCGGGAGGGCTCGCCGGCTGCCTTCTACGTTATCGAAAACCTCTCGAATGCGGACAGCGCCAGCATCAACATCGTCGATGATCTCGGCTCGGTGCGGCTGCCTGACGTTCACACGATGGATGTCAGGCTTGAGAAGGAGTTCGCCGTGTCGGGTCCGCTGAACCTGACCTTCGGCATCGACATCTTCAACGTGACGAACCGTGGCACGGCGCTGTCATGGATCGACAGAGGTGGTCGCTCGAACTCGGGTAACCTGGACGATCACATCGCTCCGCGCGTGTATCGCTTGGGTGTCCGTCTGAGCTGGAGGTAAGTCCGGAACAGACGGCTAGCGGCCGGTTGTCCGGCCACTGAGCCGACGGAACGAAGGGCCGGGGAAGAATCCCCGGCCCTTCTTCGTGGCCGAAGGAGAGTGGATTGGGTGTCGGCGCCCCGGAGGGCGGTAGTAGCATGTGCAAGGAGATCGGCGTTTCGGAGAACGAGGAGGACTCATGACCTATCGAACCCGTGTTGCCGTGGCGGTCTTGGCCGGCATCCTTTTGACCTCGGCGGTTTCGGCCCAGGCCTGGGTGGGCCGGGGTCGACTCAGCGGTGGCGTGGCCGATCTGGAAGGCAATCCGGTCGAAGGGGCGAGCGTCAAGTTGACCCTCGACGGTGTCGGACCCGCGGAGGAAGTTCTGACGAACAAGAAGGGCCGGTGGGCGCGGGCCGGCCTGGCGGGCGGCAGTTGGGAAGTCTTCGTGACGAAGCCGGGGTACATCCCCAGTCAGCACACGGTACGACTCAACGAATACGCGACGGCCGCTGAGAGACCGTTCGTCAAGACGGCTCTTGAGCCTGGGGGCCAGGAGGTGACCGACGGATCGGCGGCAGCCCTGGACGAAGGCGAGTCGGGCCAGGCCGCACGCGAGTCGTTGGAGCGCGGCAACGACCTGCTGCTGTCAGGGGACTTCGAAGGCGCCATGGCGCTCTTCAACGAAGCGTTGCCGTCATTGGGCGACGGCGGCAAGGCGGCGGTACTGGTCGCGATCGCTCAAGCGCAGATACAACTGGATCGGGAGGACGAGGCACTGGCCAGTCTGGAGAAGGCGCTTGGCTATGCGCCGACCAACGTGGACGCCCTTCAGTTGATGAGTCGGCGTTTGGCCGCGCTGGGTCGCAACGACGAGGCGCGGCAATACCTGCGGCGTTTGCCGGAAGAGCTGCGCGCGGACCCCGAGATTCTGCTCCGTGAGGGAGTCGACCTGTACAACCAGAACGACTTCAAGGGTGCGCTCGGCAGGTTCGACGCGGTCATCGAGTCCAAACCGGATTGGGCCGAAGCCTACTACTTCCGGGGGTTGGCGAACATGGCCGCGGGCGAGAACGCGGCGGCGGCAGCCGACTTCCGCCGGCTGCTCGAACTCGAGCCGGAGGGCGAGAAGGCCGATGAGGCGAAGCAGTTCGCGGAGTATCTGGAATCGCTCTGACAACCGGAGCGACCTTCTCGGCTCCCTCCCGCGAACGCGGGATCGCTGCCCTCGTCTCCAGGGCGAGCCCCGGGGCGGTGGCAGCCGCCATCTTGCTGGCCGCTCTCTCTCTGGCCACCTGTCGGCCCACACCTGGCGTGGTCGAGTCGGCAACCGGTACGGAAGCGGTTGCCTGGCCCGAGGCGCCGGAACTTGGCTTCGTGCGGGATGTCGTGCTGGTCACGATCGACACGCTACGCGCCGATGCCTTGGGGTTCGCCGGCAACGCGGATGCCCGGACCCCGCACCTCGACCGGCTTGCCGCGACCGGTTGGGTCTTCGACCGTGCTTATGGTCACAGTGTGATGACCCTGCCGTCGCACGCCAACCTGTTGACTGGCCGCTTGCCCTACGAGCACGGCGTCCGGGATAATGCCGGCTTCGTTCTGCCGCCGGATACTCCCACCGTCGCCGAGGCGTTTGCGGCGGCCGGGTTCCGCACCGCCGCCTTCGTGGCCGCATTCCCTTTGGATGCGCGCTACGGACTCGACCGGGGTTTCGAGATCTACGACGATTCCTATCCGGAGGGTTCGACGAGCGGTTTCTCGGTTGCCGAACGAAGCGGCGCCGAGGTGGTGGACGGCGCTGCCGGTTGGTGGCGGCGGCATGAAGGCGAACCGCGCTTTCTCTGGGTGCATCTGTACGAGCCGCACACGCCCTACGAACCGCCGGCGCCTTTCGCGGCGCGGTTTGCCGGGCAGCCCTACCTGGGCGAGGTCGCCGCTGCCGACGAGTACGTCGGGCGCCTGCTCCAGGCCGTCGCGCCGGATGACGTCCGAGCTGAAGTCCTGGTCGTGGTGACTTCGGATCACGGCGAGGCACTTGGCGACCACGGCGAGAGGACGCATGGCCTGTTCGCCTACGAAGCAACGCTGGCGGTGCCCCTGGTCCTTTGGGCCGAGCGCCTGACTCCATCCCGGATCGGTGCGCCGGTTCGTCATGTCGATGTCCTGCCGACGATGCTGGAGGCGGCAGGTGTTGAACTGCACCTGGTGCCGGATCTGGCAGGCCAAAGCCTCTGGCGGTCCCCGTCCGGCGCTGGGGAGACGAGCGCCCTGCGAGGTCCAGGTTCCGTCTACTTCGAGGCGCTGCATACGAACCTTCAGCGGGGCTGGGCCCCGCTTCGCGGCGTGATCGCCCCCTACCCGCTGGAAGGGCCCGAATGTGGACCAATCGGGAGCGGCACGAGGCTCCTGAAGTACATCGCGCTGCCGATCCCGGAGCGATACGACCTGTTGGCCGACCCGGCCGAGGCACACAACCTGCACGCCGAGGACAGTGTCACGACGGAACTCGCGTCCCTGCTGCCCACCGAATCGGAGTGGCCGCCCGCGGCGGGTGCCGTGAGTGAGGAGGAACGCCGGGCGCTCCGAAGTCTGGGGTACCTGAGTGGGGCGGGCAGTGGCCCGGGATCGAACCACTACGACCAGGAGGACGATCCGAAGGCGCTGGTGGAACTCGATTCGTTGATTCAGGCCTTCTCGGAGGCCTACCAGGGAGGAGAGCTGGAGCGCGCGGAGCAGCTCGCCAGAAACGTCGTGTCGCGCCGGCCGCAGATGGCCATCGGTTACTCGAACCTGGCTCAGGTTCTGCTCGAGCGAGCAAAGGTGGACGAGGCGTTGGCCGTGATGATTCGAGCGCAACGCGAGCTCGTGGCGCCGGTTTCGCTGCTGCGGCAGTTGGCGCTCACGCTTGCCGAAGTCGGCCGTGCCGCCGAAGCAGTGCGGCTGATGGAGCAGCATTCCGATTCGAGGGATCCGGACACCCTGAACGTCCTTGGACTTGTCCTTGCCGAAGCGGGGGCGCCGGAACGCGCGCGTGAGGTCCTGCTGCGGTCGATCGAGGTGGATGAACGCAATCCGCTGGCGCGTCAGAACCTGGCTCTGGCTGCCATCCACGCCCGCGATTGGCATCTGTGCGAGGAAGAGTCGCGTCTGGCGTTGGCGCTGAACCCGGAGCTTCCACTCTCGTGGAACTACCTGGGGCTCTCCCTGTTCAACCAGCGTCGGGTCGACGAGGCGATCGACGCATGGCGGCGCGCGGTCGAACTCAAGCCGCGAGATCTCGACGTGCTCTACAACCTGGGCAGCGTCGCGGCTCGCTCGGGTCGATCTGAACTGGCCAGACAGGCGCTGGAACGGTTCGTGCGGGAGGCGTCCACTCCGAGTCTCCGCGGTCGGTACAACGCCGACGTCGCGACGGCACGGTCCCTGCTGCGCAGCCTCTAGTCGTGTCTACTCGTGGGCGTCGGGCTCGGAGGCTCCGAGGCCCTGTTCGCGGGTTTGGCGCTGATCCTGCTCGTAGAGTTCACGGTAGCGGTCCATCTGGGCGGAAGCCTCCTGGTCCTGGCCGAGCCGGCGCAGAACCTGGGCCAGACCGTAGGCGACCTCCGCGTGCTCGGGCGCCCACGCCGCCGCTTGGCGGTAAGCGGTCTCGGCTCGCTTCAGGCGGGCCTGCTCTTCAGCGGCATCCTCGGTCTGGTCGGCGGCGCCCTCCCAGGCGCGGGCGAGTTCGAGCGCCAGCTCGGGATCCTCCCTCTCCCTCGTACTGGCCTGCTCGAGAGATGCTGCGGCCTCCAGGTAGTCGCCTCGCCAGAGGAGAAGCGCTCCCAGCAGTCTATGTCCAGCCGAGGCGTCGGGCGCTAGCGCCGTGGCTTCGCGGGCCCACTGCTCCGCTTCTGCCGGCCGGTTCTCTTCCCAGAGGGCTGAAGCGAGGTCGAGGAGGATCGCGGCGTTCTGGGGATCGAGGCCGGCGGCCCGTCGCAGCGGCTCTTCGGCCTCCTGGAATCTTCGGGCGTCAAGAAGGGAACGCCCAAACATGGCGAGAACGCGTGAGTCGTTCGGCCTCTGTTCGACCAACCGCGTGAGCAGGTCGGCGGCTTCGTCGCTTCGCGCCGTGCCGATCAGCAGCACGGCGTAGTCCGAAAGCACGGCCGGGTGTTCCGGAGCAACTTCGAGGGCGTCGCGAAACATGTCCTCGGCTTCCGCGAAACGTTGCAGCGCCATCAGGACCACCGCCCGCTGGTACAGGCCGTCGGCGCGTCCGGGGGCGATCCCGAGGGCCCGGTCGGCTGCTTCGAGAGCTTCTTCCGCGCGGCCACTCTGAAGCAGGATCGATGACCTGACGTAGGCGGGCCGTGGATCGCCGGGTGCCTGGACGATCTGCCGGGCGAGCCGTTCGAGAGCCGCGTCGGCTTCGCCCGAGAACGCCAGCTCCAGTGCCTCGCGGATCCCTCGAGCGACCGGATCGTTGGGGCGGACCGCGAGTTCGAAGGGAGTGACGCTCGGTTGCGGCGCGGCGGTCAGCGTTTCGTAGCGCTCCCGGGCCGCGGTCGCCTCGGCTGGCCGACCGCCGGCTTCGAGGCCGTCAGCGAGCGCCTCGAACGCCTCGGGAAAGTCCGGACCGATCTCAGTGGCAAGTTGCAGGAAGGGCAGAGCCCGGCGGATGTCGCCCGCCGACTGCAGGTAGCGGCCGTAGTCGATGAGCACGTTCAGCGCCAGCGATCCGGGATCGTCCGGTGGTTGGCTGCCTACCAGCGGCTCCGCCAGTGGCGCCAGGGCTTCGATTGCGTCCCCGGTTCGGCCGGCCTGGAAGTAGGCGCTTGCCAGTTGGAGGGTGTCCGAGGGAGCGCCGGGTGGGATCAACTCCATCTGCCCGATCGCGGCGTCGGGGTCGCCGACCTGCAGCCAGATGTCGGCGAGGCTGCGCCGGACGTCGAGTTCGAGAGCCGGCGGAGGCTCTTCGGCCAGAGGTTGGAGTTGGCCGAGAGCTCCCCACGGATCGTCGCGCCGAAGGAGGATCTGTCCGTGGAGCAGTCGGATCGCGGGGGCGTAGCGCGGCAGGCCCTCGATCAGCGACGCCGCTTCGTCCACTAGCCCGAGGTCCACGGCGCCCGCTGCCGCCGCGATCCGGGCGGTGTAATCGTTTGAGTTCGCTTCGAGCCAGGTCTTGAGGAACTCGTACGAGTCCTCGGGACGTCCGAGCCGTCCGAGCAGCATGCCGAGTGCGCGCACGGCGGGCGAGAAGTCGTCGATCGTGACGGAGCGCCGGTAGAAGGCGACCGCATCCGTGAAACGCCCCAGCGCTTCGGCCGCTCGGCCGGTGTTGAAGAGGACGGCCGGATCGGGCCGCGGTCGCCGGGAAAGCGGCAGGAGCACCTCGATCGCCCTCCGCGGGTTTCTCGCTTCGAGGTAAAGGGCGCCGAGAGCGGCGAAGGCGGCGTCGGGCGCGTCGCCGCCGGCACGGAATGCCTCCAGGATCTCGATGGCGCCGAGGAGGTCGCCGCTCTGGGCTCGGCCCATCGCGTCCTCCAGGGGCTGGGGAAGGTCCTGGGCGCCGGGCGCCTCCGGTGCTAACAGCAGGGCCAGCAGTAAGGCCAGGATTGCGGTTCGACGGTGCGAGTCGGTTCGTGCGCGGCGGTTCATCGTGGCCAGCATGCTAGCGCCGCAGGAGCTAGCGAACCAGCCGGAGCTGCCGGGCCCCGGACAGGCCCAAGAGGCGTACACGTCCACCCCCCGGCCAACGCACGTCGAGTTGCGGGCCGGCGATTTGCCTCTCGGTCGATACGGCGGGAGTGGACTTGCCGCCTTCACCCGCGCCGTCGCCAAGTTCCGGCAAAGCGAAGGTTTGGGTTAGGGAATTCTGCGAAAGGTAGGAAGAACCGGTTCGTACGACCCGCCGCTGGACGGTGCCCGAGGTTCGCAGTTCGAGGACGCCGCCGATCGCGCGCCGGTTCGGCGATTCGCGGTCGACCAGGTCGACCTGCAGTCCGTTGCCGCGCGGTGTGGTCTCGTTCCTGTAGACCTCGGCGGGGCCGTCGCAGTTCGAGATCACGATGTCGAGATCGCCGTCCAGGTCGAAGTCTGCGGTGACAAGGCCGCGGCTGGTCCGCACGCCGGACACGCCGCTGTTCTGGACCTGGGAGAAGTGCCCGCCGCGGTTTTCGAAGAGCTGGTTGGGTTGCGTCAGGCCGTCGCCGGGAGTCGCGCCCCGGTCGAAGTTGTGGCTGACATGGCCGTTCGCGACCGCCAGATCGAGGTCGCCGTCGAGGTCGAAGTCGGCCAGCGCGACGCCGAAACCGACCCAGGGCAGGGAGGGTTCGGCGATGCCGGCGGCGTACCGGCGATCGAGGTACAGACCGTCGCCACGGTTGGCGTACAGCGCGTTGGTCTGCCGGTCGAGATGGGTGATGATCAGATCATCGAAGCCGTTGCCGTCGATATCGCCAATCGCCACTCCCATGCCGGCTTCGGCCTGGCCGCGATCGGACGTGGCGGTGCCGGCCAGGAGCGCCTGGTCCTCGAAGCGAAGCGCGGACCCTCCACGGTTGATCAGATGGAGATTCGGGTCCATGTCGTTCGCGACGTAGATGTCGGGCCTCTGGTCACCGTCCAGGTCCAGGATCGCGACCCCCAGACCAGCGCCCCGGGCGATATCCGCGAGGTCCGCATCAGCCGTCGCGTCGACGAAGGCGACGCTTCCGTGGCCGCCGTCATTGCGGTAGAGGCGGTCCTCAAGACCGTTGTAGACATCGGGGTGGCAATAGGAACGGCGCCCACCCGGCGGCTCTCCGCAGATCTTGTTGTTGTCGTAGTGGAAGTCGACGTAGTTCGCCACATAGAGGTCGAGGTCGCCGTCAAGATCGAGGTCGCCAAACGCCGCTGAGGCGCTCCAGGAGGGGTCGGCGGCGGCATCCGCGGCTGGGGCGGCTCCAAACGAGCCGTCTCCCTGATTGAGCCGCAGTCGGTTCGGCCCGAAGGCCGTGAGGTAGAGGTCCTCATCACCGTCGCCGTCCAGGTCGGCGGCGACGGCGCCCATGCCGTAGCTGTCGAGCAGGAGGCCGGAGGCGTCGGTCACGTCCAGGAACCTGCCGCCTTCCCCAAGGCGGTCGTTTCGCAGCAGTGTCGTTCGCCCAGGAGTTCCGCCGTAGGGCTCGGGTTGGCCGCTGTCGACAAACAGCAGGTCGTCGTCGCCGTCGCCGTCGTAGTCGAAGGCGACGACGCCGCTTCCCATCGTCTCGACCATGAAGAAGTCGCCCCGACCGCCGTGGTTGTGCCGGAAGTCGACACCCCACTCCGCCGCCGCATCGATGAAGCGGAGGCTGTCGCCATCGGGCGACGTCTCTGCGGGCGGGGCGAACGCCAGCACGAGCAGGACGGCGGTCAGGGAGTGAACCACGGTTCGCGCGCGGGCCTGCCGTCGAGGTAGGTCCGCAGCCTTTGCCGTTGGCCGGCTGAGGGTGTACCGCCGCGGCGCTCCACCTCGGCCAGTACCTGCCGTTGGATGTTCGTGGCCTGTTCGAAGTCGCGTGTCTCGGCCAGGGCCATCGCCATCGTCTCCGCGTGTTCGAGGGAGGGGCGGTCGGCCATGAGTCGCTGGGCAATCGCCAAGGCTTGCCGGCCGTCGCGGATCTGCGGATCGGGGCACGTGGACAGGAGCCGTGAAAGCAGGATCCGCAGATGGCCGACCGCCGTTTCCGAGGATGCGGGATTCGAGCGCTCCAGTGCGCCGACTCCGCTTGTCAGCGCGCCCCGCGCGGCAGCGTAGCGACGGCCCAGGATCAAGGCCATGGCGCGGTCGCGATGCCAGCCGCCATTTTCCGGATCGCGGGAGATCGCGCGGGCGAAGTGACCGGCGGCTTCCGCGTACTGGCCGCGTTGTGCGAGCAACCGGCCCAGAAGAGCACGCGCCTCGGTAAGGTCGGGGTCGAGTCCAACCGCGCTTTGCACGTGGGCCAGTAGGTTGTCTTCTCCGCTCGCGCTGTCGATTTCCCCTGTCGGGGCGTCCTTGTCGGCCAAGTCGGGGCTGTCGCCCGCGATGAGAGCGAGGCGGTAGTGGGCCTCCGCTCGTTCCCGGGGTGCTCCGGGCGCGGCCGCGAGGACCTGCTGCAGTGTCGCCAGGGCCTGCTCCGTTTTGCCGGCTGCGTGGTACGCGGTACCCAGCGTGAGCAGGGCGACCGGCATCGCCGGCTCCGCTTCCAGCACTTGTTTCGCGACCTCGATCGCTTCCTCGACCCGCCCCAGGCGCGTCAGGGCGTCCGCGCGCCGCGCCGACGCCTCGAAATCGGAGGGATCGATCTCTGTCGCACGCCTGAAGTGCAGCTCGGCAGCCCGGTAGTCGTTGCGTTCCGCCATGATCAAGGCTAGGTTGAAGTGCGGCTCGCGGTAGTTCGGGTCGAGCACGAGCGCTTGCCGCATCCGCGCCTCGGCAGCCTGCTTGTTCCCGAGTTCGATCTGGGCCAGGCCCGCGCTGAACACGTTCCGGGCACTCTCCGGCTTGACCTCGAGCGCGAGGAGGAAGGAATCCAGCGCGGCCCGCGCATCGCCGCGCCGGAGCGCGGAGGTGCCCCGAAAGTAGTGCGCTTCGGAACTGGCATTGAGCTGGTCCACCAAGTCACGGAGCGGGTCGGGGAACGCCACGGTCCGGTGCTCGTTCTGCTGAAGATGAGCAATCGCCTCATCGCGCCGGCCGAGACGCCGGAGCGCCAGGCCAAGGTGGTGGTGAATGACGGAACCTTCCGGTTGGTTGGAGATCGCTGCCTCGAAGTGCCCGATCGCCTGATCGAACTCGTCGCGCTCGTAGCTGATCCGACCGAGACCGTAGAGTGCCGCGGATTGCCCCGGAACGCGGTCGAGGACGCTTGCATAGTCCTTCTCCGCATCGTCGAAGCGGCCCAACTCGAACAGGGCGTTGCCGCGGCGAACGAGTGCGGCCATGTTGCGCGAATCGAGAGAGAGGACACGATTCAAAGCTGTGGCAGCTGCTCCGTGGTCGCCCTGGGCTGCGGCGAGATCGGCGAGGTAGTAGGGCCAGCGGGGATCATCCCCATCTAGCGTCTCCGCGTTCTGCACGGCGGCTCGTGCTGGCTCCGGGAAGTCGTACAGGAGGTAGAGCTGGCCGAGCAGGCCGAACGCGGCGGCCAGCTCCGCACGCTGTGCCTCCGGGTCGCTCCGAAGGCGGCTCACGTTGTCGTGCGCCGCCGCCATCTGGTCCCGCACGACCTGTTCGTACTGGTCAGTCCGAGGCCTGGGGACGGTTTCCAGGTTCTCTTGACCTGCCGAGGGCTGGCTGGCAAGCGGCTGCGCGGCCGCGAACGCCGCCGTCACGAAGGCGGCGGGGACCCCCAGGGAGCGTTGCCTCTCCTTGCTCAACGTGCCTGTTTCGGTCTGGCCTCGATCGGCTCTCCGCGACCGCGGACCAGTGTGAAGTAACGGCCGACCTGATCGAGAAGGAAGGACTCCCGCTCGCCGTCCGGCCATGAGACGACGACAGACGGCGACGCGGCGCCGTCGACAGAGAACAGAACCCGTGGATCGTTGCCCGCGGCGTAGGAACCGTCCGTGTGGAAGCGCCGCCAAGTCACGCTGGCGCCCTGCCTGTCACGATTCAGCCCAACGCGGGAACCAAGCGGCCTCCGCCCGAAGACCGTCTCCTTGTCGTCCTGGGGGGCTCCTACCGCTGGATCGGGTCCGGGCGACCGCAAGTCGATTCCGACCCACTCGCTGGGCGAGGGTTTGGCCTCGTTGATCAGCACCCAGGCCGCGGCCATGTTGTTTGCCACGACCAGGTCCGGGTCGCCGTCGTTGTCCAGATCGCCCCGCGCAACACCGCGGCTGACCTCCGGAGTACCTGGGTCCTCGAAGTGGGCGATCTCCTCGAAGCGGCCGCCGCCCAGGCTCCGGAAGAGCTGGTTTCGCTGTCTCAGGGGGAACGGATCGCCCGCCCGGAACTGTTCCTCGATACGGATGACGGCGCCGTTTGCCACGTAGAGGTCGAGGTTGCCATCGAGGTCGTAGTCGATGGCGGCGACGCCGAAACCGGTGTATCGGAAACTGGGGGAACCGAGGCCGCTGGCCCGCGTGGCGTCCTCCCACATGCCATCTCCCAGGTTGATGTACAGCGTGTTCGTCTCGCGGAGGACGTGGGTCATGAACAGGTCCATGAGACCATCGTCGTTGAAGTCCTGGGCCACGATTCCCATGCTCGCCTCAGGCTCACCGGAGCCGTTTACGGCAGCTCCGGCCGGTACGGCATCGTCGACGAGGGCTGTGCCGCCCTCGTTCAGGAGCAGCCGGTTCGGCTTCATGTCATTGGCCACGTAGATGTCCGTCCAGCCGTCGCCGTTGAAGTCCGTAGCCACCGTGCCGAGGGTTCCGGCCATCAGGTCGGCGATGCCGAGTCGGGAGGTCCAATCCGTGAACGTGCCGTCGCCCCGGTTGAGCAGTACTCGGTTTGCCTCGCCCCGGAAGGCGTTCGGTCCGCAGTACTCGACGATTCCCTGGGCCGAGGAACAGGGCTTGTGCGTCGCGATCCGGAACTCGACGTAGTTGCCGACGAAGAGGTCGAGCAGCCCGTCGTTGTCGAGGTCGAAGAAGCTCGCGGCCGCGCTCCAACGCGGATCGGCAGTCTGGCTTCCCGCCGTGATGTTGGTGAAGCGAGGCACGCCGGGTTGCGAGTCGTTTCGCCAGAGTTCGTTCGGCCCCAGGTTGAGAATGTAGAGATCAGGATCTCCGTCGTTGTCGATGTCGCCGACGGTGGCGCCCATGGCGTAGCCCCGTGCGTCGAGACCGCTTTCTTCGGTGATGTCGGTGAAATGCAGTACGCCGCCTTCCAGATCGTTGCGGAACAGGCGGTCCCTCATCGTTGATTCGTTGGCGCCCCCGGCGGCCGATGAGGAGCCCGAGTCACCGGCAGGAGCCAGCAGGTGGCCCTGGCCCAAGTAGAGGTCGAGGTCGCCATCGTTGTCGTTGTCGAAGAGGGCGACCGCCCCGCCCATGTGCTCCGCAGTGTACAGATTGCCCGTCATCCCGTTGTGGTGCGTGAAGTCGACGCCCAGTTCGGCCGCTCGGTCGATGAAGATCAGCTTCGGATCCTCGGCTGCAAGGCTCCCCGGAGCCGCGGCGGCTAGGGCAAGGACCCCGGCGACTGAAGCCAGCATCGGACGCCCGATTCCCGGAAGCGACAAACAGGTTCGAGACACGATTCCCTCAGGCCAGCGGCACCCGCGCCGCGGTGCGCGGCGCGCCGACGCGCCCGGTCCGCCCGTAACCCAGATTGTGGAGCACGTCCTCGGTCGTGTGGCCCGGGAGAATGTCGCAGACGAAGCCGCCATCGGCGTCCCGATCGATCAGGATCTCGGTCGCCTCGGGCAGGACACAGTGCTTGCTGCCGCGGACGCCGCCGAGCATCTCCTGGTAGGCGCCGACGGAAAAGAACCCCAGGTAGAGCGGCGTTTCGCCCAGTTCGGCGGCGGCCAGGCCGGGCAGGAAGAGCGGAACCGCGCTGCCGCGGGGCGGGTACACGTCGTCCCGGTCGCAGGTGATGCCGCCCAGGCGCACGCGGCGGAAGGGAAGGTCGAGGTGGTTGAGCGGCAGGCAGATGAAGTGCTCGCCGAGGGCCCAGGCGTCGGGGAAGGAGGTCATGATCGACCCGTCGACCAAATACCAGGGCAGCTCGGCGCCGTTGTCCTTGACGGAGATGACGCGGAACAGGTGCGCCGCGTGCTCGGACACGGCGTAGCGCCCGAACTCGCCGATCAACGCCGGCGGGCTCGTGCCGTGGGCGGCGCAGCGCGCGAGCGTCCTCCGGAGCAGGAGGCGCGCGAAGAGGTCGTAGTCGAAGTCGTGGTCGAGCGTGGTTCTGCCGGGCACTCCGCCGCCGAAGTCGAAGCAGCGGAGGCGGGGATGGCCGCGGCCGAGACGGGCGTAGAGGTCGAGGCCCGGTTCGAGAGCATCGACGAACTCCTCCTCGCTGTAGCCCGCCGACCCGAACATCGCGTGCAGGAGGACGAAACGCGAGCCGGGCGTACGGTCGATCCGGGCAGCGAGGCGCCGCGCCTCGGCGGCGTCGACGCCGAAGCGCGAGTCTCGGTCGGCGACGCAGCCCTCTTCCGTCGGCCGCTTGAGCCGGATGCCGAACTCGAACTCCACGCCACCGCCGGTGAAGGCGTCCAGTTCGGCGGCGTCCTCGAGAATAGGGATCACAAGGCGGTGTTCGGTCCGCAGCGCCACCAGGTTCCGAGCATATGCGCTGCCCGGCCCCTTGAAGCCGTTCGCCAGCACGAACCTGTCCGGCGGCAGCAGCCCGGCCCGAATCATGCGGCGCGCGATCTCGACATCGACATCCGAGGACATCTCGTGGTGGGCGCCGGCGCCGAGCGTCGAGCGGACGATCTCCTCGGCGGTGTTCGCCTTCGACGCGAACGCGAAGTGGAAGGGGGCGGGGTAGCCGGCCAGGTCGATTGCGCGCTGGAAGCAGCGTTCCATCGCCGTCACCTGGGCGCGGATGTTCGGCAGGAAGGCGATCTCGAGCGGACAGGGCATTGCCTCCGCGGGCAGACCGGATGCCGGTGCACGACCGGGCTCGAAGAAGGCCGCCAGGTCCAGCCCGTGCGCGAGCAGGCGGCCGCTCGCGGCTTCGAGGAAGTGGTTGAACCGGTACCCGTCCGGGACCGGCGCCGGGAACTCCCAGCCGATCCTGCAGGGCACAGAAGGCGGCGCTTGACTGGAATCCATGGCGGCTACCGTCGGGCCGCCTATTCTACCAGCGAGGCTGAGGCATGGGGCGGTTCACGCGGACGCCAGTTCTTCGGCCAGCGTTCGCAGACCGATCGCCTCCAGTCCGCTTCCCATCGGGTACCGGTCCTGGCCGCCGTACAGCGTGAACGCCCGGTCCGGCTTGAGGTCGTCCAACGCAACCCGCAATCCGCGGCCAATGGACGGCGCCACGATGCCGCTATCGCGGACGTAGACCTTTGGCGACTTGGGAGGTCCATCGACGCCGAACCGAGGAGAAGGAACTGCCCTGCGGATTCGCCGCCGCGGATACGCTCGTCGATGATGCCGCGCAGCGCCTCGAAGAGACGCGGTGTGCGTTGAATCTCGTCGAGCACGACGAGCTGGTCGCGTTTCTGACGCAAGTAGCCGACGGGGTCGGCCAGCTTCTGCCGGTCCACGGAAGGACGTTGCGGGCCCTCGCCGTATCCTTGGCACGTGACCGAGGCACTCCGGCAGCGGGCAGGGGAGATCTTCCGCGCGGGCGTGGCGGCGGCCGACCCGGTGGCGTCGACCGCTTCGGCGCTCGGGGAACTCGACCTGCGCGCGGCGGCGGGTGGGCGCGTCACGGTGCTGGCGGTTGGGAAGGCCGCGTTCGGCATGGCGGGGGCGGCAGTGCAGGCCCTCGGGGACCGGGTCCGGCCGTCCGACGTGCTGCTCGTGACCCACGACGAGGCCGTGGGTCCGGCGCGGCTCGAGGCGCTGCGATCGGGACACCCGCTACCGGACGTGCGCGGTTTCGCCGCGGCACGAGAGATCGAGCGCCGCGCCGCGGCGCTCGGTGGGGACGACCTGGCCCTGGTGCTGATCTCGGGCGGAGCGTCCGCTCTGCTGCCGGCGCCGGCGCCGGGCATCGGGCTTGAGGAGAAGCTGGAGGTGACCCGTCGGTTGCTCCGCGGCGGCGCCACGATCCACGAACTGAACGCGGTACGCAAGCACTTGTCGACGACCAAGGGCGGCGGTCTGTTGCGCCAACTGCGGCCGGCGCGGGTGACTACACTCGCCCTCTCGGACGTGATCGACGACGATCCGTCGGTGATCGGCAGCGGTCCGACGGCGCCCGATCCGAGCGCCTTCGCGGATGCACTCGCCGTCCTCGAGCGTTGCGGCGTGGCGCGGTCGTGCCCGGCGTCGGTTCGAACCCGGATCGAGGCGGGAATCAGCGGCCACCTCCAAGAGACGCCCAAGCCCGGCGATCCCGCCTTCAACGGCGCGATCTACCGGATCGTCGGCGGCAACCGGACCAGCGTCCGGGCGATGGCCGCGGCGAGCGGTTCGGCCGTCGAGATCGAACCGGAGCCGCTGGAAGGCCAAGCGCGCGAGGTCGGGGCGGCGCTCGCGAAACGTTTCGCCGCGTCTGCTCCGTCCGCCTACGTCGCTGGCGGCGAGACGACGGTCACGGTCCGGAGCGGCGGCAGCGGGGGCCGCAACCAGGAGCTTGCGCTCGCCTTCGCCCTCGAGGCAGCCAGGGCTCCGTTGGCGGACCGGCAGAACTGGGTGTTCCTTGCCGCCGGCACCGATGGCCGCGACGGCCCCACCGACGCCGCGGGAGGGATCGTCGATGCGTCGACCGTCCGGCGTATCCGAAGGGCCGGCATCGACCCGATCGCCGCACTCGACGACAACGACTCCTACCGTGCGTTGGACGCGGGTGATGCGTTGCTTCGCACCGGGGCTACGGGAACCAACGTGGCGGATGTGGCGGTGTTTCTGTCGGGCCCCTAGTCCTAGCCGGGGAGTCTCGTTGCCGCTCGCCTCGGCTGCGTGCGCCGGCTTTCTGGCCGGCATCCGCCGAAGGCGGAATCCGGGTACTTGCATGGACAAGAGGTTCACCGGGTCGGTCAGGGCTGCACCTTCGGTTCGCCGCTGCCCCGCAACTGCGTAGAGTGACACGGTGCGGGAAGGCGTCGAGCCCGGGATAGACGGCGCGATCGCCGAGTTGCTCCTCGATGCGGAGGAGCTGGTTGTATTTGGCGACGCGGTCGCTGCGGGCGGGAGCGCCGGTCTTGATCTGGCCGGTGTTCCAGGCGACGGCCAGGTCCGCGATCGTCACATCTTCCGTCTCGCCGGAACGGTGGCTCACGACGACGCCCCAGCCGGCTGCGCGGCTCCGCTCGACCGCTGTCGCGCTTTCGGTCAGGGTGCCGATCTGGTTGACCTTGCATAGCAGGGCGTTGCAGGAGCGCTCACGGGTCGCGCGGTCGATGCGGTCGATGTTCGTCACCAGCAGGTCGTCGCCGACCAGTTGCACATCGCCGCCGAGGCGGGAGCAGAGCGCCTGCCAGCCGGCCCAGTCGTCCTCTGCCAGACCGTCCTCGATGCTGATGATCGGGTACTTCCGGCACCAGTCGGCCCAGAGGTCGACGAGGTCGCCGCTCTCCAGTTCGCGATCCTCGATCGGCAGGCTGTAGCGGCCGGTGGCCTCGTCGTAGAGCTCGCTGGTCGCCGGGTCGAGCGCGATCTGGATGTCCTCGCCGGGACGCCGGCCGGCGGCTTCGATGGCCTCCAGGATGACCTCGACGGCTCGTTCGTTTCCGCCCAGGGCCGGCGCGAAGCCGCCCTCGTCGCCGACCGCGACGGAGAAGCCGCGGTCGTGGAGGAGCGTGCGCAACCGGTGGTAGACCTCGACTCCCCAGCGCAGGCCCTCGGCGAACGAACCGGCGCCGGTGGGCATGACCATGAACTCCTGGAAGTCGGTCGAGCCGGCGGCGTGCTGGCCGCCGTTGAGGATGTTGAGCATCGGCACCGGCAGGGTGCGCGCGTCGCTGCCGCCGACCGAGGCGTAGAGCGGCAGTCCCCGGGCGGCCGCTGTCGCATGCGCGGCCGCCAGGCTGACTCCGAGCACCGCGTTGGCGCCTAGTCGGCCCTTGCCCGGTGTGCCGTCGAGGGCCACGAGTACGCGGTCGAGTTCCGCTTGATCGGCTGCGTCGAGCCCGCGGACCGCCTCGACGATCTCGCCGTTCACATGCCCAACTGCCGTGGTTGTACCCTTGGCGCCGTAGCGTGCCGGGTTGCCGTCACGCAGCTCGACCGCCTCGTGCCGGCCGGTGCTGGCGCCGCTGGGGACGATGGCGCGGCCACAGGTACCGGCCTCGAGGGTGACTTCGACTTCGACGGTCGGATTGCCGCGGCTGTCGAGCACCTCGCGGCCGACTACCGAGGAAATGATGGTGGAGTTCGTGGTCACGGGTGACGGCGGAGCCTACGACACCGCGAGGGGCAGCGTCGACAGCGCAGTAAGATGCGCCGGTCCGACCTGAGGGGATTGCGAATGTCGAGCCTCGATCCGAGGATCGTTCCAGGTTTCTACGTCCTCTTGGCCGCTGTGGCCGTCGCGGCGCCGACGGCGGCGCAGCATGGCGCGGAAGGCGGCGAGTGGCGTCATTTCGCGGGTGACGGCGGTTCGACCCGGTACTCGCCCCTCGACCAGATCGACCGCGACAACTTCGATCAGTTGGAGGTCGCCTGGCGGTGGAAGTCAGCCGATTCTCTGCTGAAAGACGTGGCCGACAAGATGCCCGGGCCGTTCCGGGGCATGCCCTTGATGATCGACGGCGTGGTCTACATTGCCACCAACCTGGGTCAGGTCGCGGCGCTCGATCCGGCGACCGGCGAGGCGCTTTGGCGGCACGATCCGAGGGACTGGGAGATCGAGCAGCGCGGTTCGCTGGTCCAGATCCGCGGCATCGAGTTCTGGACCGACGGCGAAGCGGAACGCATCCTTGTCGCGACCCGCGGCGGTCGGTTGGTGTCCATCGACACGAAGACCGGCAGGCCGGACGCCGAGTTCGGCGAGGAGGGCGTCGTCGACCTGATGCAGGGTCTCCTGCCGGGGCGTGCGAACCGCAATATGAACTGGACGGCGCCCGTGACCGTCGTGGCCGACACGATCGTGATCGGCGGCACGGTCTGGGACTTTCCGCTCCGCAACAACAACCCGCCCGGGGACGTCCGCGGTTTCGACATCCGCACCGGCGAGCTGAAGTGGACGTTCCACGCCGTGCCGCGGGAGGGCGAGCCCTACATCGAGACCTGGGAGAACGAGTCCTGGCGGAAGATGGGCAACACGAACGTGTGGTCAATGATGAGCGCCGACCAGGAACTCGGCTACGTTTACCTGCCCTTCGGGACGCCGACCAACGACTACTACGGCGGCGACCGGCACGGCGACAACGTCTATGCCGAGTCGATCGTCTGTCTCGATGCCCGCACCGGCGAGGTCGTCTGGCACTTTCAGACCATCCACCACGGCGTCTGGGACTATGACCTGGCCTCGGCGCCGAACCTGATCGACATCACGGTCGACGGCAAGGACATCGAGGCGGTGGCGGTGGTTTCGAAGGTCGCGATGACCTACGTGTTCGACCGGGCCACGGGAGAGCATGTGTGGCCGATCGTCGAGGCGCCGGTCAACTACCATTCCCAGGTACCGGGCGAGAAGCTCTCGCGCACCCAGCCGTTCACCAGCCGGCCGCCGCCGTTCGAGACGCTCGGCATCGACTACGAGGACCTGACCGACTTCACGCCGGAGCTGCGGGCGGAGGCACTCGAAGTGATCCGGGACTACGTGATCGGCCCGGTGTTCACGCCGCCGATCGTCCACGGCCAGGACGGCAAGCGGGCCTACCTCCAGAACCCGGGTCCCGGCGGTGGCGCGAACTGGACCGGCGCCTCCTTCGATCCGGAGACGAACATCCTCTACGTGCCCTCGCTCACGCGGCCAGGCGCCATCTCGCTCTCGCCGCCCGACCCGGCGCGGTCCGACTGGCGCTACTCGATCAACCGCCGGGCCATGCCCCTGGTCCAGGGCCTGCCCCTGCTCAAGCCGCCCTACCGGCGGATCACCGCGTTCGACATGAACCGCGGCGAGATGCTGTGGCAGGTTCCGCTGGGGGAGGGGCCCCGTGACCACCCGGCGATCAAGCACCTGAACCCCGGCCGACTCGGCACGCCGCCCCAGGACGGCGTCGTCACCGAAGGCGGTGTCCTGGTGACCAAGACCCTCATCATCTCCATCGAACCGATCGTCGATGAGCTCGGAGACCGGTCGGCCAACGGCAGCTACCTCGTCGCCTTCGACAAGGCGACCGGCGAACTCCTCGCCCAGGTCGAAGTAGAGCGCGGCCTTCACGGCGGCCCGATGACGTACATGCACGAAGGCCGCCAGTACATCCTGATAACCGGCGGCGGCGAACGGCCGGGCCCCGGCATCCCCGTCGAAGCGACGGCCATCGCCGACGCACCGGCGCGGCCCAGACGCCAACCGCCCCGCAAGTCCGAACTGCTCGCCTTCGCTTTGCCGCGGTAGCGGCGGCGTCGGTTACTGCCGCCCGCAGCGGGGTCCTCGCCCGGCGAGTGTAACCGACACCGCGCCGCGCCGGGCAGCTACGCGCGCAGTCCGGGGAGTGGTCCGGCGAGGTCGATGTGATCGCCGCGTTGGCCATACTCGTGGCGGAGGCCGACGTGGTGGTGTCGAGGCCCATGGCGCGGGCGACGCTGACGAGGAGGTGTTGGTGGGGACGCCGGCGAACTTCGTGAGGCCGCCGGGGGCGAGCTGTGACGGGACTCGCATCTGGGCGGGTGTCACGTGGGGCCAGTACATGTAGCGGCCGGTATCGAAGGCCCAGGCGCCGCCGATGAGGACGGGGCAGTAGTTGCGGTAGCCGCGCCAGCCGTCGCCGAGCGCAGCGATCCCGCCGAGTTGCAGGAAGTGTCTTCGCGAGATCGGAGTGTTTCATGCGGAGCGTGGTGCTTCGTGGGGTTGACGTCCTCTCAGCGAGGGTTGATGCCGAGTTCCTCGCGGACGGTCGAGAAGTCGAACTGGTTCGCTCCGCCAGCGCGATGCTCCATGTTTTCCATGTGTTTCAGGACCAGATCGACCTCTCGACGCCCGGCAGCCGTCCGGGCGCACTCTCGCGGCGTCCTCTGGTTCAGCGCCGGCAGCGGCAGGTCGGGCCAGGCGGCATAGTGCTTCGCCTTGTGCTCCGCTGCGTAGACGGAGGCGCGTGCCTCGTCCTCGGGTGAAAGCGAGGGCATGTTCCGCGCCGCCGCCGCGGTGTGTCCGGCGGGTGGAAGCGGATTCGAGTGCTCGCGGATGCGGTGGCGGATGCGTGAACCGCAGGCTGCCTCGACGCGTGCCCGCAGCGCATCCGCCCGGGCCTGCGAGTTCGTTTCGATCCTGAGCGACCCGGCCCGCACCCGGATCCATCCGAGGACGGTCTTCCGGCCGTCTTCCTGCGCTTCGTTGCCGCTTTCGAGGAACACCCAGGCGCTCCGCTCGTCGTCGTCGGACTCCGGCACGACGCCTTCGAGTGCGGCTACCAGGTCTTCTACTTCTTCCCTTGCGCCCCGCACCACATCGAACCGATCCACCGTGACCAGCAAGAGGTCGCCGTCCCGGTTGCGCAGTTCAGGGGGTTGAGCGCTCCGCAGGCGGACTTCTTCGACTGCCTCCTCCCAGTAGCGCATCAGGGACCGCCCGAAGGCTGGATCCCGGAGGCGTTCCACCGGCACGGCGCCTTTGCGCCTCAGGCGGGCCCGGGCGTGGTCGACGACATCCGCGGCCTCGAAGGGGGGCAGCGGGATCGCGTGGACGCCGGCGAGCAGCGAGAGGCCGTCGTGATCGAGGACGCGGGCGAGGACCGCATCCCGCAGATTGAGCGACCTGGAGGCCAGGATCTCCCGCACCATGCGCCGTTCGCCCGAGAGCAGATCGTGCAGGGCAACGGTCTCTCCCGGATTCACGTCCTCGACTTCCCAGACCGAGAGCCATGCGGCGCGCTGGGCCTCCAGCCACGCCAGTTCTTCCTGCGAACTGCGTCGCCTTCGGCCTCGATCGGTTCGCCGTCTTCCAGGTCGAAGAGTTCGAGCGCGCCGCAAGGAACGGTGAGCCGTACTTCCGTGCCGTCGTCTTCGAAGTACGACTCGCAGACGGGCAGTACGCTGTCGTCCTCGAGGAGGGCGGGATGCCGGTTCAGCAGCATCGCCAGCGACTCCGCACAGTGTGTCGCTATCTGCAGATCGCGTACCGCGAGCGGCCGCGGCAAGCCCTCCCGGTCGTGTGCGTCGAGTATGGGGTAGGCGTCCGCGCTCACTACTCGCCATTCGTGCCGCATCGCCTCGCGCCGCATCTCCGGCGGCACATCGGCCGCGGACTCGAATGAGAGCGCCAGCAGATCGGCAATCGTCTCGAGCCTCGGATCGTCCGCGGCTGGTGCGGCTGTTTCTTGGAACCTCTTGAGGTGGGCAATCGACGGAAAGATGAGAAGGCCTCGACTCTCGCCGCTCTGGCCGGTGATCGCCACGCATGCGCCGTCGACGCCGAGCGACGGAATGTCCAACTGCAGTAGGGGCGGATCCTCTCCCATCGTCCAGGGCTGGCGCGTGAAGAGCTGGCCGCTGGCGGCGAACAGCGCTGCCACGACGGGGGGCGAGACGAAGCCCCCATCCAGGTAGCCGGGTTCCTCGACTTCTTCCTCGAGTTCTCCTTCGAACTGCGAAAAGGCCTCGATCAGGTCCTCGAAGAGATCGTGCAATTCCGGTGTCGGGCCGACGACGACCGGTATGTCGCCTCCGATCTCGTTGCGGATCTCGGCGGCTGCTTCCTCGTCGGCAACCCGGATGGAGGCGGGCCGGCGAGGCCTTCCGATGTCGGGCGCCGCCAGCGCTCCGCGCAGGGTACGCGCGAGGGCGCCTTCGGCCTGACCGGGCGTGAAGACTCCATGGCCCACCACGAGCTGCTTCGGCAGTTCGACCCAGAGCGCCAGACCGGGGAGGTAGGGCTCTGCGCGATCGTGGACGAAGAAGGGCGCCGTTGTCCGGCCACCAATCCACTCGGCGGCGGGTGCCGAGCGGGGGGCCTTCGGGCTTTCGACGCTTTGGCGAATGGGCGTTTCAGGGTGGCTCCGGGATACCGCCTGGTTGCTTTGGGTCCTGGACGCGCGGACATTCGAGCTCTCGTAGGCGTTGCGTGGTCACGGCCCTCGGCTGGCAGAGGATAGTCCAGCAGGGTGCCTACGGAAAAGGTCGCTGGCGGCGATGGAAACCAGGAGTTCCTTGACCGAGTCGTTCTCGCGGAAGCGGTCCTGGATCGATTCGAGTCCCGGCGTTCCGCGATCCGGCGGTGGCACGTGTTGCACTCGCGCGGCTTCGTGGCGGCAGCGGTCCGTATCGAGTACGTCTCCGCATCGATCGGACGCAAGAGACCGCTCACCCTCGATTGACGTTAAACGCGCGCGGCGCCGGCGCCGTAGATCGGCGCGGTGCTGCGCGACATGTAACCGTGGTTGCCGGTCATGAGCTCGGTGAAGGTGCCCTCGCGGTCGAAGATCGCTTCCTCGACGAACAGCTCGGTCTCGAGCTTCATGGCGGATGACGTGGGCAAGGAACGCCGGTGCATTTGAAGTTGTAACAGTGTACCAGGCTGTCTCTTCGGTACGCGGCCGCTGCGTTTCGGGGCGCGAGGAGCGTGCTACTCAAGGTCTGGCGCGGCGCGGCCCGACGTGCGCAGGATGAAGGCGTCGAGCGTTTCCTTCCATTGCGGCAGCAGGGACTGCTCCACGTACATCATGTGCCCGGCGGCGAAGTCCTCACGCTGGATGTTGGCCCTGAGTTCCGGCGGCAGACCCATGTGGTCGAGCGTCCAGACAGCCGCGAAGTAGGGTGTCGCCAGGTCGTACAGGCCGTTGATCAGAAGAACTTCGAGCGCTGGATTCCGGCGCATGGCGGCGGCGAGGTCGGGGGCGACGTTCGGTGTACCGTCGCCGCGCGAGAAGCGGCCCGCGTTCACCCGCCCCCAGTTCCAGTCGCGGACGGCGCCGCTCGGGACGTACTCGCGGTCGCCGTCGTAGCCGAGTTCGCCCCGCAGGTAGCTGTTGAACGCCGACGTGTAGGCCGAGCTGATCGCCGTGGACTGCGGGTCGTGGGAAGGCCGGGTCCCCAGCGTGTCCCCCGCCGGGCCGGTGAAGCGCGCGTCCAGCCGTCCGACGACCTTCCCTTCGTCGCGCAGCAACTCGGCCTCGAAGGCCGGAGCAGTCACCCGCAGGTCCGACTTGTCGATGAAGTCGCGCGAGAGACCGGTGTAGCGGTGCAGGCGGTCGACCACCCGGGCACGAGTGTGCGGGTCGAGCATGCTGCCCCGAAGCAACGCGGTGGCGTACTCGGTGAGCGCCCACTCCTCGACCTCGGCCATCAGGGTCTCGAGGTCGGCCGGTGTGCCCTCCGGCAGCGCGTCCAGGTAGCGGGCGGCGACGGTGTAGGACGGCAGGTTGACGACGTAGGAGAGGTCGTCGCCGGGCGCGAACTGGATCGTGTTGAACTGCAGGACCGACGAGACCAGGACGATGCCGTTCAGGTCGATGTTGGCGCGCTGCAGGTGGGCGGCGAGCACCGCCGATCGGGTCGTGCCGTAGCTCTCGCCGAGCAGGTAGCGGGGCGAGTTCCAGCGGGTGTGCGCGCTGAGGAACCGCCGGATGAACTGGGCAAGCGACTTCGCGTCCTCGTCGATGCCCCAGTAATCGGCGCCCGGAGTCTCGCCCAGGGTATGGCTGAAGCCGGTGCCTACGGGATCGACCATCACGATGTCGGCGATGTCGAGGAGGGTCCAGGCGTTGTCCTCGAGAGGGTAGGGCGGCGCTCCCTGCGGGCCGACATCGGGGGTCACGACGCGCCGCGGCCCCATGATCCCCATGTGCAGCCAGAAGGACGCGGAGCCGGGGCCTCCGTTGTAGGAGAACACCAGGGGGCGCTCCCGCGGCGCCGCGCCGTTCGTCCGGAAGTACGCCGTGTACCAGAGATGTGCGGCCGGGACGCCGTCGTCGTTGTCGAGTTGGATTCCGGTGACGACGGCGTCGTACTCAACCGTCTCGCCGCCGACATCGATCGAGTGGCTGGTCTCCCAGCGGCCGGGCGGAGGGGGCGTCTCGGCGGCCGCCGATGCGCCGTCGTCCTCCTCCGCGCGCGCCGGGGCCGTCGCGGCCAAAACGGCGAAGCAGATCAAGGCGAGGGCCGGTCTGGCTGCGACGGGCATCGGGAAGACGGAAAACACCATCGGGTTGGCGTATTCTAGCGTCCCGCCGGAAGTCGGCGGACCACGAGAGGGAGGATCCATGAGACACACTCTTCGACTGACGATTCGTGCCGCGCTCGCCGCGGCCACGGTGTTTGCGGCGGGTTCGCTGTCGGCGCAGGAGTGGACCACGACCACGGACACCCACCGCTTCATGGAGGTCCGGAACGGCATCTGGCTGACCCAGACCACGGCCCAGGTGTTCAACAGCAACTCGCTGGTGATCGTGAACGACGGGGACGTCGTCATCGTGGATTCCCACGTGACGCCGTCCAAGGCCCGCGACCTGATCGCCTCGATTCCGGCGATTACGGACAAGCCCGTCACGGCCTTGATCAACTCCCACTACCACTGGGACCACGCCCACGGCAACCAGGAGTTCGCCGACATCCCGATCATCGGCCACGAGTACACGCGGATGAAACTGGCGACCGGCGCTCACGAGGAGCCGACCTACCTGCGTGGGCTGGCCGGGAACGCTGCGACGCTGGAGCGGCTCGCGGAGCAGATCGAGGCGGCCGAGGACGACGAGGAGCGCGAAGGGATCGAGACCTACCGCGCGATGTTCGCCGCCCACGCGGCGGACTTCGACGAGATCGCTCCGCTGCCGCCCGACGTGACGATGAACGAAAAGATGACCCTGTTCCGGGGCGGCCGCGAGATCCAGGTCATCTTCCTGGGACGGGCCCACACCGGCGGAGACGTGGTGGTCTACTTCCCGCAGGACAAGCTCGTCTTCACCGGCGACATCCTGTTCGGCGGACCGTCGTTCCTCGGTGACGGCTACGTCGACGAGTGGCCCGGGACCTTGGAGAACCTCAAGGCGCTGGACTTCGACATCGTCGTTCCCGGACATGGCACGCCGATGACCGACCTGAGTCCGATCGAGAAATCGCAGGACTACTACCGCGCCCTCTGGCAGCGAACCGCCGAGAAGCACGCGGCTGGGGTCTCCGTCGAGGAGGCGATCGAGACGATCGACATGTCGGACACCGGCTTCCGCAATCCCTCCGACGTGGAGGTCCAGCGGATGTACTCCCGCCTCGAGAACTCGGACTGACGCCCCTGGCACGCGGGCGTCTCGCCCGCATCGGGCGCTAACCGCCGCTACGCGGTAGACGGTAACCGCGTCACTGTGCGAATCTCCACAGTTCGATGAAGCGGGTCGGCATCAGCACCGGCGGCGGCGACGCACCCGGCCTCAACGCGGTGATCCGGGCGGTGACCCTGGCCTCGATCCGCCGCGGCTGGGAGGTCGTCGGCCTTCTGCGCGGCTACGGCGCCTTCTTCGACCCCAGCCAGATCCGCATCCTCGACCGCGACGCGGTGCGCGGCACGACCCACCTCGGCGGCACCATCCTGGGCACTCGCAGCGGCGCGAACCCGTTCGAGCGCCGGGGCGAGCAGGACGACGGCTCGGTCGTCGTGGAGGACGTAACCGAGGAAGCCGTCGCGGGCTTCCATCGTCTCGGCCTCGACGCCCTGGTGGCCGTGGGAGGCGACGGCTCGATGCGGCTGGCGCTCAAGCTGCATGGTCTCGGCGTGCCGGTGGTCGGCGTGCCGAAGACGATCGACAACGATCTGGCCGGCACCAACGTCACCTTCGGCTTCCACACCGCCGTCGACGTGGCGACGGCGGCGATCGAACGCCTGCATTCGACCGCCGAGGCGCACGACCGCATCTTCGTCGTCGAGTTGATGGGCCGCTACGCCGGCTGGATCGCCCTGTTTGCCGGCGTCGCGGCGACCGCCCAGGTCGTCCTGATCCCCGAGATCCCATACGACATGGAGGAAGTCTGCGATCACCTGATGGCGCGTGAGAGACGCGGCCGGCACTCGGCTGTGGTCGTGGCGGCCGAGGGCGCCCGGCCGATCGGCGGCGACTTCACGTGGTCGAAGGGCGTCGGAGGCGGCCGGGTCGAGCGCCTGGGCGGCGTCGCCGAGTGCGTAGCCGCCGAGATTCACGAACGCACCGGCAAGGAGACCCGGACCGTGACGTTGGGCCATCTCCAGCGCGGCGGCCAACCGATTCCCTACGACCGCCTGATCGCGCTGCGCTTCGGCGCCGCCGCCGTCCGCCAAATCGAAGAGGGCAAGTTCGGCGTCATGGTCGCCCTCGACCCGCCCACGGTGCGCGCCGTCCCCCTCGAACGTGCCGTCTGCCGCATGAAGAGCGTCCCCCTCGAAGCCGACGTCGTCGCCACCGCCCGCGACCTCGGCATTTGCCTCGGCGAGTAGCCGCCACCGGGTTCGCGGGCGGGGCCATGCTCGCGCACTGACACGGGCTGATCCGGAACGGTTCCGAGTTTGGGCGCTCCTTCGGAGTCTCCGACACCACGGTCCGTCGATACTTGGACCAGCTCACCGAAGCGCTGGTCGTGCGCCAACTGCAACCGTGGCACGAACGCGCGTACTTCTGGCGCGCCCACACACCGGCGCCGCGTAGACTGCGTGCCTTCGGGCCAGCCGCGGATGCTGGTGAAGACGGGCGCAGGAGGATGTGGTGGCGAAGAAGAGCGGACTGAACACTGCGACCCTGGTTTCGCTGGGGGCTCGACGCCTCGCGGAGCTGCTCATCGACGCGACGTCCCACGACGCGGCTGCCCAGCGGGTCCTCAGGCTGGAGATCGCCGCTGCGGAGAGTCCGAAGGCGGCGGCCAGCGAGATACGCAAGCGGTTGACTGCGCTAGCGCACTCCAGGACGTTCGTCCGCCGCTCGCGCGCCGGCCGGTTGGCCCGGGATCTGGACACGCAACGGGAAGCGATCGAGACGTTTGTGGCCGGGTGCGACCCAAAGCTGGCTGTGGACGTTCTCTGGCGATTCATGAGCGTGGCGGATCGGGTCCTTCAACGGTGCGACGACAGCGATGGCCTCGTCGGCGATGTGTTCCGGCGTGCCCGGGCGGACCTCGGACGTGCCACGGAGGCGGCCCGACCCGACCCGGTGAAGCTCTCCGGAAAGGTCTTCGAGGCACTGTTGAGCAACACCCTGGGTCAGTACGACGGCCTGATCGGCGAGCTGGCGCCCGCACTGGGCGAGACGGGCCTGGATCACTTGCGGCGGAAGGTGCTCGCATTCCGGGACAGCAGGGGTGGCGCCGCGTCCGACGCTGCGCCGAGCAACGTCGTGGCCGGCCCTTGGGCCGCAGGCGACGCGGACAACGGCGGAAGGCGCGATGTCTCTTATCTGCTGAAGTACACCGTCCCTCAGGCTCTAACGGACATCGCCGACGCGCGGGGAGACGTGGACGCCTTCGTGGCCCAGTTCGACCAGCAACGGCGGACGACCCCGGTCTTCGCGGCTGAGATCGCGCAGCGGCTCCTCGCTGCAAATCGGGCGGAGGAAGCGCTGGAGATTCTCCAGGAGGCCGATCATGCAACGGACAGCGGCCCACACCCCAGGAGGGAATGGAGCGATGCCAGAATCGCCGTTCTGGATGCGCTCGGTCGGAGCGCCGAGGCTCAGGCCAATCGGTGGATGGACTTCGAGAGCAGACTCGACTCGGAGCGCCTGAGCGCATACCTGAAACGATTGCCGGCTTCCGAGAAGGAGGCGGCAACGGAAACCGCCCTGGCCTGCGCCGCCGACTACCACGACGTGCACAAGGCGCTCGCCTTTCTGCTCGCTTGGCCCGATCTGCCAGGCGCCGCCGCTCTCATCGTGCGAAGAGCGAGGGAACTGAATGGTGGTCTCTACGGCACCTTGAATGCTGCGGTCTCCTCACTGGCCTCTGACCATCCCCTCGCGGCGACCCTGGCGCTGCGGGCGCTGATGGACTTCACACTGGGCAACGCGCGTTCCACCCGCTACCGGCACGCGGCGAGGCAACTTCTGGAATGCACCGGGCTGGCGCAGAGGATCAGCGACTACCGCGGCTTCCACTCCCACGACGAGTACTTGGCGAATCTGCTGCAGACCCATGACAGGAAGACGAAGTTCTGGGGACTGGTGGGGGACTTGGTCGGCGACGGCACGTAGGCGGGCATCGTTGCCCGCATCCGAAGCCAATCGTCGGCCTCGGGTAGTGGTCCTGTCGATGGCGAGTCACGAGGCCCGTGCCGCTGTGGGATTCAGCTAGCCTAGACCGTCATGGCTACGGCAACGTTCGACACCTTGGCAACGGCCCGCAAGTTGGCGGAGTCGGGTTTGGAAGCCGCTCAGGCGGAGGCTGTCACCGAAGCGATCCGGGCCGCGGTAACGGAGGGCGTGGCGACAAAATCGGACTTGGAGACGCTTCGCGCCGATTTGACTTGGCGCATGGTCCTCGTCGTAGGCGTCCTGCTCGCGTTGGCGACGGCGGTCGACCGTCTGCTTGGCTGACCAGGGTGAAGAACCGCGATGGCGGACCAGATCACGGGCTCCGTCGATTCAGACGTCGCCGAACTCTGCCGAGCCTCTTCCGCTGGTGAGCGTCGCAAACTCGACCTGCTTGTCAGCCTGCGTCTTCGCGACGTTGCCGAATCCCGGCTATCGTTGGAGGACATCGTGCGGGAAATCAGCCACGACGCTCGTCGTCGCGGTCTGACCGAGGAGATTCTGTGCATCCGACCGTGCTCGAAGTGATCCGGTGTTGCGACAGGCGAGCACGCTGGTTCTCTACCACGCGCCCGTTACTCCGACCGTTCGGCTCGTTGGTGACCGGGCCCGTTCCTCGGGGGTCTAAGAGGCTTTCATGACAGGGCGCGAAGATGACTATCTCGGGATCTTCGTAGACTGCGTGCGGTCCTGCGCCGCGTACCGACCGAAGTTCGGCCAGGGCAGGACGGCCGGTCTGACTCTTGCGGAGTTCCGCGATCTCTATCGCGCGGACCCCTTCTACACGTGGCTCGGGCTCGACGATCCGAAGCTCTACACGGCCCATCGGTCTGCCGGCGGGATGACCAGTATCTACAGGCAGATTGGTATCGCGTGTGAGCGGGTGTTCCGGGAGATCCTCCAGGACGCGCTCGGCCTGGCCCCGGAGGAGGTGGTGTGGTCCTACGAAGTCCCGCTCTCAGACGAGAAGCGGAGGCGTCTCTCGCTGGACGGTCGAGTGGCTCTTGACGAAGTGCACGAAGAGCCGTCAAGAGATCGGTTGCGGCGATGGATCCGCCAAGCTGCTGACTCTGTCGATGTAGACGCCTCGATCGTCGGCTCTTTGAAGGGAGCCGTCTTCGAGGTCCGGCAGGGGTACAAGAGCAAGGACAGCAAACGCCAGCAGGCCGACTTGGCGAACGCGGTAGCCGCGTACACCAGCGGGTATCTCCCCTGTCTCCTGGTTCTGTCTCACCAGATCGATAGAGACGTACTCCTGCGTTACAGGGCCGCCCGGTGGGTCGTCCTGACCGGCGAACTCAACAGCGGTGATCCTCTGAGGTCGACCTATGAGTTCATGGCCAGGATCATCGGCTACGATCTGGCTGCTTTCTTCGCCCGCCACGCCGATACGCTGCGCTCCGAAGTAGGTAGCGTTCTGAGCACACTCCTGGGGAGCGAAGAATGAGCGGGACCGCGACGCCCAAGCTCCGGCAGCGAGCGGAGTACACGCATCGATACAACACGCGGTTGGGCCGGCACGGTTGGCTGCGGCTGACGCCGGCATACTCGCTGAGGATCGTCGAGGAGTTGATGGCCGACTGCGGCCCGCATCTTCGCGTGCTCGATCCGTTCTGCGGCGCCGGCACGACGGCGCTGGCCGCGGCCAACCGCGGGCACGAGGCGGGCACCGTGGACATCAACCCGTTCCTCGTATGGTTCACCCGTGCCAAGACGGCGAGGTACGGTTCGGGAAAGATCGTCGAGGCCGAGGCGGCTGGTGAAGCGGTGCTGCAGAAAGCTCACCGGCGGAAGATTGACCCCGTCGAGGAGCCACCCATGCACCGGATCGAACGGTGGTGGCCGAGTTCGGATCGCATGTACCTCCGTTACCTGAAGGCCGCCATTGAAGGTGTTTCGCCGAACGACCACGTTCGGGATCTGCTGAACGTGGCGTTCTGCCGGCTGGTGATTCGGCTGTCCGCAGCGGCGTTCAACCACCAGTCCATGTCGTTCAGGGATTCGGCTCAGAGCAAGCTGGACCTTGCCGTGGACGAGGGGGAGCTGTTTCGACAGGAACTCCGCTTCGTGACCGAGGGCGCCTCGTACAACCCGAAGGGCAAGGTGTCCGTCGTTCTCGGCGACTCGCGCCGCGTCGAGCACTGCTTCGACGAGCAGTTCGACGTGGTCGTCACCTCGCCGCCCTATGCGAACCGCATGTCGTACATCCGGGAACTGCGCCCGTACATGTACTGGCTCGGCTACCTGCAGAACGGTCGAGAAGCCGGGGAACTAGATTGGCAGGCGATCGGCGGCACCTGGGGCGTAGCGACCAGCAGGCTCGGCAAGTGGAAGCGCGCTGCGGATGTCCGTTTGCCGGACCACCTGCTTGAGGCCGTAGGACAGATCGCTGGGAGCGGACGGTCGAACGGTTCGATCCTCGCCGCCTATGTGGAGAAATACGGGGAGGATGTGGCGCAGCATCTGGCCAGCGTGGGCGGTGTGCTCAGACCCGGCGCTCGCGCCCACTACATCGTCGGCAACTCCGTGTTCTACGGCGTACTGGTGCCGATTGAGCAGGTCTACGCCGAACTCATGCGCCAGGCCGGCTTCGAGAGCGTCGAAGTGCGGTCGATTCGGAAGCGCAACTCAAAGAAGGAACTCGTCGAGTTCTGCGTTTCCGGTACGTGGTCGGCGTAAATCGGCAAATCAGAGGGGGCGGTTAGACTCGACTATGGAGATCGAAGCTACTCACTCGAGCGTTCTACCGGGACCGACTTGAGGACGATCCCTGGAAGGCAGGTCAAGAACCGCGCCTCTCGTACCTCCTCGTGATTCAGCGCTGTGATGTGCACGTCCACACCGGCGAATAGGGTGCTCAGATCGTGGCCAAGTGCTTGGACATCTCTCGACACCTGACGTGCGATGCACGACTTGTCGTAGACGACAAGGACATCGACATCGTTTGGCCGGGCACTGGTGAGAACTGAGCCAAACACTTTCACCTCTCGGAATGCCGAGAGTAGCTTTTCGCTCTCGGCGTCCAGAAAGGGCACTATGCGGTTCATGTATGGCGCCCACCGACGAACAAGAAAAACTCTTTCTGATTCATCGTCCGAGACCCCATACTCGATGCATAGTCCACCGCCTCGGCCGAGAACGGGCCGTCGTTCCAGTTGTGGAGATTCACTACTGCAAGGCCGGGGCGTAGAGGCCCTTCTTGCATGTTCAGCAATGAGGCCTTGTATTCGTATATGAAATAGATCTCGTGCGTGTGATCGACGACGATCTCCGTCAGATTGGATGGGTTGGGGAACTTGTAGTGCAGGCCCTTCGCCGCAAGCCACCTCAGGACGAACAGGAGGCCGTCCAAACGGAGATTAGTCGTCTTGTTGAAGTAGTGTTTGCCGCTCCAATAGACTTGATGGACTCGTGGTCTGTTTCTCAGATCCAACTCTGACTGAGTGCCTCTGGCGTTCCGATAGACGATCTTGGGTGTAGGAATGAGGGCAAGTTCCACGAGCTGGTCGCTTGAGATCAGATGGGCGACTAGGTTCTGGAGGGCAGACACGTTGGGCGCCATGCTATCTGTTATCGTCTCAACGCCGAAGACGGAGTTGAGTTCACGCGGAAAGAGCATCACCCGGACGCTCGGCTCATCCGTTCGAGTCTCTTGGAACTCGGCCGTATGACCGATAAAGGCGTCTACCAACCCCTGGTTCTCTTTGTGTAGAAGCTGGCGGTTGCTGTCGAGAACGGTGGCGAGCTTCCTGTTCGTCGCGAGGATCGGACCCTCAAACTGGCGCCACAGCGCGTGCCTGGCGGCAGGGTCGGCACTTTCGGCATCCGGGCCATGGTTTCGATAGATGTTGAGGTTGCGGCGCAGGAGCGGCTGTACGTACCCTTCCAAGGCTGCGAAGGTTGAGTAAGAGTTGGAGAACCGTGTGTGCAGCTCCCGGGATCGAGTAGCTTTCCACTCGCGTAGGATGTGGACAGTCTTCGGCGTGCGCGGGTTGTCGGTGATTTTGTGGCGCTTCAGGGTTGTGTGTGGGCATGAAGTGACTCCGGCGCGAGGTCGAGTCCGCCGAGATGGAAGTAGATGGCGAGCCGGAAGTGTGCTCGGTTTCGATAGCCGTGCGCTTTTCGCTTGATCTCCTGTATCTTCGCGTTGATGCCTTCGGCGCGGGCGTTGGAGACGGTGGACACGGCGGCGTTGATGACGGCATCCCAGTGGTTCTTGATCATCTTCGCCACCTGCTTGATCGGTTCCAGGCGACTGCGGACGGCCCAGTTGTACCAGCGCTTCCACCGTCGCTCGGCCCAGCCGCGGCGCACGTAGCCCCACGAGGAGCGCGCCATCTCCTTGATCGCCCAAGCGCGAGCCACGCGAAGGTGACTCGCGCGAAGAGCAGCGAAACGCCGCTGCTGCAGGCGCGTCATTCGTCCACTCTTCATCAACCACAGGTAGCGGCTCCGCTTCAGACGCGAATCCCCCGCTTCGAGCAGCTCCCGCTGCTCAGCACGGCGAACCAGGTCCACGGCGTGGTTCAGGTGCGCGACGATGTGGAACCTGTCGTGCACGATGTCCGCATCCGTGTACTCCTCCACCGAGGAGATGTAGGCCGGCCACATGTCCATCGCCACCTGCTCGATACCCGCGCAGCTCTTCTCACCCAACTCCTGGAAGTAACCGTCGATGGCCGACCGGCCGCGACCGTCGGCCACATGGGTCACCACCCCGCGTCCCAGATCGTTGACTACCGTCACGTACTCGTGGCGCTTCCGAAACGACGTCTCGTCCACGCCGATCAACCGAGGCGGCTTCATCTCTCGCCGTGCCAGACCCCGTTCCACGGCCCGCCGCTGAATCCCCGCCGCCTGATCCCAACTCAGACCCAGACGGCAAGCCGCCGCATGCACGCTTGCCTCACGCAGCCACTCGACAGCCTCCGCTTCGAACAGCGCCGTGAACCGCGAACCCGAGTCCGCCCAAGGCACCTTCAACTGGCGAATGCCGTGCTCGACGCAACGCACCCGAGGCACCTCCGCGTGAACCCGAGTCTGGTGCTGCATCGTGTCCAGGTGACGCCAACGGCGATGCCTCTTGTCGTAGCCCGGACACGGCAAACCGCACTCCGGACAGCGAGTCTCTCCACAATGCTCGACGTGGATCTCCACCGTGCCGCCAACCACCGGACCCCGGCGACGCGGATGCCGCTCGTCCATGCGAAGCACCACCTCCCGCACACCCCACGGCGGCTTGATCCCCAACAGCCTCTCGAACGTCTTGGCACTCTTCATCCCGCCAGTCTAAGGCCGATCGGCAGCCTCTCTAGCAGCTCCGTCCCCACACAACAGCCTGAAGACCCGATTTTGTGACAGTCTAGGCAAAGCACCAGCATGTTGTCGAAGGACGGAGGGCCGCCGTCTTTGGCGGCCACGATGTGGGCGAGTTCGGCAACAACCGTGTTGGTTGCGACGAGATCGTTTTCGCAAGAGGAGTTCATGCAGTGGCCGAAGCACTCCGCCCAGAGACGCCGTTCCGTTAGCCGATCGGGTCGGTCACTCATCTTTCGGTAACTCGGTGTGGGAGGATGGAGAAGATTCGCGAGGTTGCCATCGTGTCTTCATGGAGACGCTGTGGGACTGTAGTTCTACGACAACGCCTCCACAACCTTCGTCAACGTGTCCTTCGCGTCACCAAACGTCAGCACCGTGTTCGGCGCGAAGAACAGCTCGTTCTCGATTCCCGCGAATCCCGGCCGCATCGACCGCTTGAGGACGATGCAGGATCTCGCGAGGTCGGCGTTCAGGACCGGCATTCCGTAGATGGAGCTCCCCGGGTTGTGTTTGGCGGCGGGGTTGACGACGTCGTTGGCGCCGACGACGAGGGCGACGTCGGTGTTCTTGAAGTCGTCGTTGATCTCCTCGAGCTCGCACAGCGTGGTGTAGGGGATCTTCGCTTCGGCCAGCAGCACGTTCATGTGGCCGGGCATGCGGCCGGCGACGGGGTGGATCGCGTAGCGGACCTGGGTGCCGTTGGCCTCCAGGATCTCGGCCAGTTCGCTGACGACGTGCTGCGCCTGGGCCACCGCCATGCCGTAGCCGGGGCAGACGATGACGGAATTGGCGCCGGAGAGGAGCATCGCGGCATCTCCGACCGAGGCCTCCTGGACCCGTTCGCCTCCGGCTGCGGCCCTTGCGGCGTCCTCCTGGTCGACCTTGCCGAAGGCGCCGAACAGGACGTTGCGGAACGAGCGGTTCATCGCCTTGCTCATGACAACGGAGAGAATGAAGCCCGAGGCGCCGTCGAGAGCCCCGGCAATGATCAGGACGTTGTTGTCGAGAGCGAAGCCGGTCGCCGATGCGGCCAGACCGGCGTAGGAGTTGAGCAGCGTGATGACGACCGGCATGTCGGCGCCGCCGATGGGCGCCACGAACAGGATGCCCAAGAGCAGGGGCATCGCGGCCATAAAGTAGAAGAGGACCTGGTTCGACGGGTCGATCGTGATCAGCACCAGGAGCACGAAGGTGCCCCCGAACATCAGGATGTTGGTCTGGTTCTGGAGAGGCCAGGTGATGTTCCTGCCCGGGATGAACCCGGAGAGCTTGCCGAAGGCCATCAGCGAGCCGGTGAAGGTCAGGCCGCCGAACAGCACCTCGAAGCCGATCGCGCCCATTGTCGTGGTGTCGATGTGCTCGCTGTGACGGTAGTACTCGGAGACGCCGACCAAGGCGGCCGCCAGACCGCCGAAGGCGTGGGAGAGGGCAATCCGCTCGGGCATCCGGGTCATCGGGATGAGCGCCGAGATGGCGATGCCGATCGCGCTGCCGATGAAGACCGTGAGCAGGATCCACTTGTAGGTCTCGAAGAAACCGACCAGCTCGTAGCGGGCGCCGATGTCCGGGTGCAGCAGGGTGCCCCAGACCGCGAACACCATGCCCAGTTCGGCGAGGATCAGGCCGCGGCGGGCGGTATGCGCCGCGGTCAGGCCGCGCAGCCCGAGGATGAACAGGAACGACGCGATCAGGTAGAGCGTCTCGACCTGGCTGATCACGACCGGGCGTCTCCCGCCGGTTCAGCCTTCGTGTCCTGCTTCTTGAACATGCGCAGCATGCGGTCCGTGATCCAGAAGCCGCCGACGACATTGATCGTGGCGCACAGCACGGCGATCGCGCCGAGCACGGTGCTCACGTCGTTGTAGTGAGCGCCGGCGGCAACCAGGGAGCCGACCAGAGAGATGCCCGAGATGGCGTTGGTGAACGCCATCAGCGGGGTATGGAGCAGGGCCGGTACACCCTTGATCACGCCGTAGCCGACGAACGCGGCGAGCATGAAGATGTACAGCCCAAGGAAGATCTCTAGCATCTGTGTGGTCCTCCTTGCGCGGGCGCTGGCCGGTGGGCTCAGGCCAGGGCTTCTGCGACCTGTGTGTCGACGATCTCGCCGTCGTGGGTGACGACGCAACCCTTGACGATCTCGTTGTCGAAGTCGAAGCTCAACTCGCCGTCGTTCAGCAGGTAGAGCACGAGCTTCTCGGCGTTGCGCGAGAACATGCTGCTGGCGTCGGCTGCCAGATCGCTGGCCAGGTTGAGGGGGCCGAGCACGGTGACGCCGTTCACCGTGACTTCCTCGCCGGGCTTCGTCAACTCGCAGTTGCCGCCCTGCTCGGCCGCCAGGTCGACGACGATGGAGCCGTGTGGCATCCCCTCGACCATCTCGGCCGTGATCAGGCGCGGCGCGGGACGACCTGGAATCAGCGCGGTCGTGATGCAGGCGTCGGTCGAGCGCAGACGCTCGGCGATCACTTCGTTGGCCCGTCGCTGGCTCTCCTCGGAAACCTCGCGCGCGTAGCCGCCCTCGGTCTCGGCGTCCTCGATCGCCGGCACCTCGACGAAGCTGGCGCCCAGGCTCTCGACCTGCTCCTTGACCACGGCGCGGACGTCGTAGGCCTCGACCACGGCGCCGAGCCGGTGGGCGGTGGCGATCGCCTGCAGTCCGGCAACGCCGGCGCCGAGGACCAGGACGCGGGCCGGGTTGATGCGCCCGGCAGCCGTCATCAGCAGCGGGAAGAACCGCGGCAGGCGGTAGGCCGCGAGCACGGCGGCGCGGTAGCCGGCGACGGTGCTCTGCGAACTCAGGACGTCCATCGACTGCGCGAGCGTGACGCGGGGAATCCGGTCGAGCGCGATCGCGGTGAGCCGCGCGGCACGTAGCTGCCGGACGAGCGGTCCGGCGGAGAGGGGAAACAGCAGGCCGATGACCGCCGCGCCCGCCTTGGACGCCTCGATCTCGGCAGATTCGGGCGCCTGGACGCGGACGACGAGGTCGGCGCTGCCCAGGACCTCGCCGCCCGTCGCTGCGATCTCGGCGCCGGCCTCGCGGTACGCGTCGTCGTCGAATCCGGCCGCGTCGCCGGCGCCTGCTTCGACCAGGAAGTCGACACCCCTGGCGTGAATTCGGGCGACGCTCTCGGGGACCAGGGCGACCCGGCGCTCTCCCGGATGCGTTTCGCGTACGACTCCGGCTTTCATGTTCGCGCGCGAAGGTTATGTCCGGGAGGGCGGCGGGCGCAAACGGATGGGGAGTGCCAGCCCTTGGACCGGCGTCAGGAAACCTGGAAGCCGGCGCCTTGCACGGCTGCCTTGAGCGCGTTCAGAGGTGCTATGCCCCACACGGTGGCGCGGCCCTGGTCCAGGTCCACGCTGGCCATCTCCACGCCCGGTTCGGCGAGCAGCGCGGTCTCCACCGCTTCCGCGCAGTTGCCGCAGGTCATGCCGCCGACGGCGATTTCGACTGCCGCGCCGGCGCTGCCGGAAGCCGCCGAGGCTGTCTTCATTCTTCGCGCAATGGCCGCCTGCCGACGCCAGCGCCGGAACTCCTGGAGGCCGAACCAGCCGAACATCAGCACCAGCAGGATTGCCGAGGTGGCGGCCCACCACGCCACTCCGTGCTCGTGGGCCGGTCCGACCTGCAGCGCGCCGCCGCCGATCAGAGTCTCGAACAGCATCGCGAAGCCGACGCTGCCGACGATCACGGTCGTGAGGTAGACTGCGGTGACCTTGCGGCCGAAGCTGCGGTAGACGGCGCCGACGGTGGCGACGTTGGTGGCGGGGCCGGCCATCAGGAACACGAGGGCGGCGCCGAGTGGAAGGCCGTTGGCGACCAGGGCGGCCGCGATCGGCACCGAGGCCGTCGCGCATACATAGAGCGGCAGGGAGATGACCAGCGCCGCCGCCGCCGCGCCGAAGGTTCCCAGCGCGGCCAGGTCGAGCCAGGCCTGTTGCGGTAGCAGAACCTCGATCGCGGCGGACACGAGGATGCCGACCGCGACCCAGCGCCAGATGCTCTGCAGGAGTTCGACACCGTGGTCGACCATCTCGGTGACCTTCGGAAGGACCGTGCCGCCGATTCGGTGCCCGCTGCTCGATTCGCCGTCGACGTGCGCGGGCGAAGCTTCTTCCTCGACAGGCGCGCCGTCGTCCTTCATCCCCTCGACCCACCAGCCGCCGGCCACGCCGGTCACCGCGGCGGCCGCGACCTTGAACAGGGCGAAGGGCCAGCCGAGGAAGGTCGCGCTGACCAGGATCGAGTCGACGCCGGTCTGCGGCGTGCTGATCAGGAAACCCATTGCCGAGCCGTTGCTGGCGCCGGTGCGCTTGAGGCCGATGCCGGCCGGGATCACGCCGCAGGAGCAGAGCGGCAACGGCACGCCCAGGGCAACCGCCTTGATCGCGCCGCTGTAGCCGCTGAGCTGGCGGCGGATTAGGTTGCGGGGCAGCAGGACGTGCAGCAATGCGGCGAGCAGAGCGCCGAACAGCAGCCACGGTGCGAGCTCGGCGAGCACGCTCCAGGTTGCCTGTACGAAGCCCGTTTCCGTCATGGCAGAACCACTCTATCGTTGCAGAACGCTTCAGCGTTCGGGCCGATTCCAACTCCTCCAAGCATAGCGCCGCGAAAGGGACCGGTTCGGGCCGCGGCGTGCAACGGCGGTCGTCCGGCCCGGGGGCCGTTGACTTGCGTTGACGAGAGTTAGTGTAGACTAAAACTCTGATTCGCGCCAGCGAATCGACGATCGCCGAGACGCCCGCCGACGCAACATGAACCCTCTCCTCGCACTCGTCGTTCTCGCCGCGGTCATCGCCCTAGCCGCCTTGGTGGCGTGGCCGGACCGCGGCTGGCTGTGGCGCTGGCGCTCCGGCTGGCGCGCCCTGTACCGCACGCGCACCGAGGACGCGCTCAAGCACCTGTTCGACTGCGAGTACCAGGGTCGCCAGGCGACCCACCAGAGTCTGGTCGGCGTGCTGCGGCTCGGAGGCCGGCGGAGCACCGACCTCCTCGCCCGCATGGAGAGGGTGGGGCTCATCGTGTCGGCGGAGGGAGGCTTCCGGCTGACCGACGAAGGACGCAGCGAGGCGCTGCGCGTGATCCGCATCCACCGGCTGTGGGAACGCTACCTGGCGGACGAAACGGGGCTGGAGCCGGAGCGCTGGCACCCGGAGGCCGAGCGCCGGGAGCACCTGACTTCGCCCGAGCAGGCGGAGGAACTGTCGGTGCGACTGGGTCATCCTCCGTTCGACCCGCACGGCGACCCGATCCCGACAGAGGAAGGCGACCTGCCGCCGCGCGCCGGCCGGGCGTTGACGGACTTCGCGGCCGGCGACGAGGTCGAGGTGGTCCACGTCGAAGATGAGCCGGCCGCCGTCTATGCACAGTTGGTCGCCGAGGGTGTCCATCCCGGCATGAAGTTGCGCATCTCTTCCGTGGCGCCCGAGCGCATCCGCTTCGAAGCCGACCTGGACGAGGTCGTGCTGGCGCCGGTCATCGCCGCCAACATCTTCGCCATACCCGTAGCGGAGGAGGCTTCCGATCACAGGCCGGTATCCGCGGACGCCACCGGATCGCTGTCCGGCGTGGCCGTCGGCGAGCAGGCGCTGGTGGTCGGCTTCTCGCGCTTCTGCTGCGGCATGGAGCGTCGCAGGCTGCTCGACCTGGGGCTGCTTCCGGGCACCATGGTGGAAGCGAAGATGGCCAGCCCGTCGGGCGATCCGGTGGCCTACCGCGTGCGCGGCGCGGTGATCGCCCTGCGCCGCTCGCAGGCGGATCAGATCCAGGTTCAACAGTTGCCCCGGCAGGCGGCCTCGGCATGACCCAACCGGCACTCGCACACGACTGCGCCACCTGCCCGGCGCATCATCTGGGCAACCTGGTTCGACTGGGCGTCGACATGAGCAACTGGGACTACGTCGTCGCCCTGGCCGGCAACCCGAACACCGGCAAGAGCACGGTGTTCAACGCGCTTACCGGCCTGCGCCAGCACACCGGCAACTGGCCCGGCAAGACGGTCACCCGCGCCGAGGGCGGTTTCAAGTACGGCGGCGACCGCTACAAGCTGGTCGACCTGCCGGGGACCTACTCTCTGCTTTCGTCCAGTCTCGACGAGGAGACCGCCCGCGACTTCATCCTCTTCGGGCGCCCCGACGTCACGGTGATCGTCGTCGACGCGACCCGCCTGGAGCGGAACCTGAACCTGGCGCTCCAGGTCCTGGAGATCACGGACCGCGCCGTCGTCTGCCTCAACCTGATGGACGAAGCGCGGCGCAAGGGGTTGACCGTCGATGCCCGCCGTCTGGCGCGGGACCTCGGCGTGCCGGTGGTGGCGACCGCGGCACGTTCGGGCGAGGGGCTCGAGGAACTGAACCGGGTCGTCGCGGAAGTGGCGACGGGTTCCTATCGTTGCCGTCCGCGGCGTGTGGGCGGCCGATCCCCGGTGCTGAGCGATGCGACCCGGCGTCTGTCCGGGGCGATCCAGGACGCGTTCCCCATGCTGCCGAATCCGCAGTGGGTCGCTCTCCGGCTGCTCGACGGCGACCGCACGCTTGCCGCCGCGGTGGAGAGCGGTTCCCTGGCCGAACTGGTGGATCTGGGAGTGCGGGAGGATGGCGGCGCGGCGGCGCCGTCAACCGGCGGCGAGGGCGCGCCGCCGGTTGCCGAACCGGAGGCGACCCGGGCGGCCGCCGCCGAGTTGGCGGAGCCACAGGTTGCGGCCGACCCGGCCGCCCGCGCGGCGGTGCTTGAACTGGCCGGGCAACTGCGGTGGGGTGTGGGCCGGAACTTCCACCAGGCGTTGACCGAGGCGGTCTACGCCGAGGCCGCCCGCATCGCCGACCGCGCCGTCTCCCGGGACGGGGAACGGCGCCGCTTCGACTTCGACGCCAGGCTCGACCGCCTGGTGACCAGCCGGGTGTTCGGCTTCCCGCTGATGCTGCTCATGCTGACGGTCGTCTTCTGGCTCACGATCGCGGGCGCCAACGTGCCGTCGTCGATGCTTGCCTCGCTTCTGATCGACACCGTGCATCCGCTGCTCAAGCAGGTGGCTTCCGCCTTCGGGTTGGTCTGGTGGCTCGACGGGCTCCTGATCGACGGCGTGTATCTCGCGACGGCCTGGGTGGTCGCCGTGATGCTGCCGCCGATGGCGATCTTCTTCCCGCTGTTCACGCTGCTCGAGGACTTCGGCTACCTGCCGCGCGTCGCATTCAACCTCGACCGCATGTTCCACCGCGTCGGCGCTCACGGCAAGCAGTCGCTGACGATGGCGATGGGTTGGGGCTGCAACGCGGCGGCGATCATCTCCACGCGGATCATCGACAGTCCGCGCGAACGCTTGATCGCGATCATCACGAACAACTTCTCGCTCTGCAACGGACGCTGGCCGACCCAGATCCTGGTCGCTTCGATCTTCATCGGCGGCCTGGTGCCGGCCCACATCGCGGGCGCCGTGTCCGCGCTGTCGGTGGTGGCGATCGCGGTGCTCGGGGTGCTGCTGACCTTTGCCGTGTCGTGGTTCCTGTCGCGGACGGTGCTGCGCGGCGAGGCCTCCGCGTTCTCGCTCGAACTGCCGCCGTACCGCCCGCCGCGGGTGCTGCAGACGATCTACACCTCGATCATCGACCGGACGCTGATCGTGCTCTGGCGCGCGGTCGTGTTCGCGGCGCCGGCCGGTGCCGTGATCTGGCTGCTCAGCAACATCCGCACCGGCGACGCGTCGCTGGCCGAGAGCCTGATCGGCGCCCTCGACCCCTTCGGCTTTGCCCTCGGCCTGACCGGGATCATCCTCGTGGCCTACATCATCGCGATCCCTGCGAACGAGATCGTGATCCCGACCATCCTGATGCTGACGGTGCTGGTTGCCGGCGTTCCTGGAGTTGGCGCAGGCGCCGGGGTGATGTTCGAGCTCGACTCCGAGGCCGCCACGGCCGGCGTCCTCGAGGCCGGCGGCTTCACCCTGCTGACCGCCGTCTGCCTGATGCTCTTCTCCCTCGTCCACAACCCGTGCTCGACCACCCTCTACACGATCTGGAGGGAGACCCGCAGCGTCCGCTGGACCGCGGTCTCGGCCTTGCTGCCCGTGGCCCTGGGCTTCGTGCTGTGTTTCGCCGTCGCCCAGGTCTGGAGGGCGTTGAGCTAGCAGATGGAACTGGTCGCGGACTGGGTGCGCCGGCGTCCCCGCCGGCTGCCGCCGCAGGCGGCCGAGAAGACGCGCCGGCCGTCAGGCCGGCTCCGCTTCGCGGTCAGTTACTTGCGCCCGTACCTGCGCTGGAACTTCTCGATCTGGCCGGCGCTGTCTACGAAGTGCTGGCGTCCCGTGTAGAAGGGGTGGGACGCTGAGGAGATCTCGAGGCGGATCTCGTAATGCTCGACGCCGTCGATGTCGCGCGTCGTGTCGCTCGTCATCGTCGACTGGGAGATGAACTCGGCGTTGGCCGAGGGGTCGATGAACACGACCGGGTGGAGCTTCGGGTGGATATCGCTCTTCATGGTGGTCTCGCTACGGGTTGGGCTCGGAAGGCCTACGCGACGATGGCTCCGAGGGCCGGTCATCATACTCGATCGCAGGGAATGCGCGAGCCGAGTAGCATTCGCTGCGCGCGGTCGTTGGGTAGGCGTGGTTCGTGAGACTAGGCTGCTTTAGCCGGCGCCGGCCCGCGCTCAGGATGGTTGCGCGCTGGAGCGGCGGAATGTGTAGATCCCGAGCACACGACCACCTATGGCCTCCTGCTGGCCACTAGCGAGGAACTTGTCGCGGCTCTCGGTGATCGTGGGCTGAAACGTGTGGCCGGTGTTGAGAAGTTCCCAGCCCTCGCTCTCGACTTGTTCGATGGGGTGACGTGGGTCAAAGCGGTGCAGTTTCTCTCGGTTGCGGGCTTGCTTGTCGCCCGCCAATCCCTGGGTCCCTTCAACGGATTCCGCGCCTGCCATCGGTACGACGTTTGGTTTGGTCTCGGCGAGCGTGTCGATGTACTGGAACACGATCTGACCGGCCTCGGCGGCTTGGCGTGCCAAGCCTGCCGGTGTTCGGGCGAACATTGTGGCGCGCTGTCGTTCCTTCTTCGCCCGAGCCGCTTCTCCAGCGGCTTCCCTTCGTTGCCGTTGTCGCTCAGCCTTCTCTCGCTGCTTGGCCTCCCGCCGCTCTTGCTTTGCTGCCCTCTTTTGTTCTGGCGTCAGCGGCTTTCGCCTGTCGTCAAACTGATCCGTCAACCATCCCATGGCGCGTCCCTCCAACGAGGAAGTGATGTGCGGACATCTCCGACTCTAACGGTGAGTAGTCGCTCTACACGACGATGTTGACCAGCCGGCCCGGCACCACGATCACCTTGCGCGGCTCCTTGCCGTCCATGAAACGCCGGGCGTTCTCCGAGGCGAGCGCGAGCCGTTCCAGGGTCGCTCTGTCGGCATCGGCGACGACCTGGAGCACGTCCCGCTTCTTGCCCATGACCTGGACCACGACGTTGATCGTCTTGTCGACCACCAGGGCCGGGTCGAATGCCGGCCAGTCCTGGTGGCAGATCAGTCCCTCGGCGCCCAGCCGGGACCACAACTCTTCGGCGAGGTGCGGTGCAAAGGGCGACAGGATGCGCAGAAAAGCGCTGAGCGCCCGGCGTGGCACGCGGTCCGCGGCGGTCGCCGCGTTGACCCAGATCATCATCTGGGAGATCGCTGTGTTCATGTCCAGGGTGTCGATGTCCTCGCCGACCTTGCGGATCGTCTTGTGGAGCAGGCGATTCAGTTCCGCTGTGTCTTCGGATGGGGCTTCGGCCGCGTCGTCGCCAACCCGGTCCGCAACGGCGCCGGTTCGCTCGTCGACGACCAGGCGCCAGGTCCGCCGGAGGAAGCGGTGAACGCCGTCGGTGTCCTTGGTCTGCCAGGGCTTCTGCTGGTGGAGCGGGCCCATGAACAGCTCATGCAGCCGCAGCGTGTCGGCGCCCCAGCGCTCGATCACGTCGTCGGGATTGGCGACGTTCAGCTTCGACTTGGACATCTTCTCGATCCGGGCTTCGAGCGGTTCGTTCGTGCCGGCGAGGAACACCCTGTCGTCGCGCCAGTCGACCGTGTCGGGGTGGTGGTACTTGCCACCCTTGTCGCGGTAGCTGAAAGCCAGGATCATCCCCTGGTTGAACAGCCGCGCGAACGGCTCGGAGGTCGAGACCAGGCCGGCGTCGTAGAGCACCTTCTGCCAGAAGCGGGCATAGAGCAGGTGGAGGACCGCGTGCTCGACGCCGCCGATGTAGAGATCGACCGGCATCCAGTAGCGCTCCAGCTCGCGTGACCAGGGCGCCTCCGTGTTCTTCGGGTCGATGTAGCGCAGGAAGTACCAGCAGGAGCCGGCCCACTGCGGCATCGTGTTCGTCTCGCGCCTTGCCTTGCGGCCGTCCGGCAGCGTCACGAGCAGCCAGTCGTCACCGGCGCGGGCGAGCGGCGGCCGGCCGTCGGCGGTCGGCTTGAACTCGTCGACCTCGGGGAGCTCGACTGGCAGGTCGTCGCGCGGCACCGGCAGGATCTCGCCGGTGGGCTCGCCGTCGTCGCCAAGCACGTGGAGCACCGGGAACGGCTCGCCCCAGTAGCGCTGGCGTGAGAACAGCCAGTCGCGCAGCCGGTACTCGACGCGCCGGCTGCCGTGCCCCTGCTCGACCAGCCACTCGATCATCCGTTCCTTGGCAGCCTCGACCAGGAGGCCGTCGAGGAAGCCGCTGTTGATGGCCGGACCGTCTTCGAGGTAGGCGTCGCCCTCCCAGCCGTCCGGCGGCTCGACGGTGCGGACGACGGGTAAGTCGTACTCCACCGCGAATTCCCAGTCGCGCTGGTCCTGGCCGGGGACGCCCATGATCGCGCCCGAGCCGTAGCTCATCAGGACGTAGTCCGCGACCCAGATCGGGATCGGCTCCCCGGTGGCGGGATTCGTCGCGTAGCCGCCCGTGAATACGCCGGTCTTGCTCTTCGCCAGGTCGGTGCGCTGCAGCTCGCTCTTGTTGATCGCGTCGGTGACGTAGGCGTCGACCGCGGCCTGGCGGTCCGGGGTCGTGATCTCGCTCACGAGCGGGTGCTCCGGCGCCAGCACGCAGTAAGTGGCGCCGAACAGCGTGTCCGGCCGGGTCGTGAACACGGGGAAGCTGTCGTCGCTTCCGGCGATCGGCATGCGGATCTCGGCACCGTGCGACTTGCCGATCCAGTTGCGCTGCATCTCCTTGACGTACTCGGGCCAGTCGACCCCATCGAGGTCCTCGAGCAGACGCTCGGCGTAGGCGGTGATCCGGAGCATCCACTGGCGCATCGTGCGCCGCTCGACGGGATCTCCGGTGTCGACGTAGGCGCCGTCCTTGACCTCCTCGTTGGCGAGGACGGTGCCCAGCGCCGGGCACCACCAGACCGGCACGTCCTCCAGGTAGGCCAGGCCGCGCTTGTGGAGTTCCAGGAAGATCCACTGCGTCCAGCGGTAGTAGTCCGCGGACGACGTATCGACCTCGCGCTCCCAGTCGTACGAGAAGCCGATGCGTTCGATCTGACGCCGGAAGTTCGCGATGTTCCGCTGCGTGATGAGTCGCGGGTGCTGGTTCTCGCGCACCGCGGCGCGCTCGGCCGGCAGGCCGAAGGCGTCCCAGCCCATCGGGTGGAGGACGTTGTAGCCCTCCATGCGCCGCTTGCGCGCCACGACGTCAGTCGCCGTGTAACCCTCCGGGTGACCGATGTGCAGGCCCGCCCCGGAGGGGTAGGGGAACATGTCCAGGACGTAGTACTTGGGCCGGCTCTTCAGGACCTCAGGGTCGTCCGGGGTGCGAAAGGCCTGGTGCTCGCGCCAGATCTGCTGCCACTTCGGCTCGATCTCGGCCGCGTCGTAAACGTGCCGGCGGGGCCTGGATGGTGCTACCGGTGTTGCTGGTGCTGCGTTCCTGGTCATAGGAGGCGCTCTCGTCTTCGAGACGGACTCTGCCGATCGGGTTCAGTGATTTCGGCGGAGTGTACCCGGCACACCGGTCAGCTCATGTATGCTCCCGCGCTTGCCATGAACGAAGTCGTCTTGTCGGGGCGCCTCGTTTTCTGCCCCTCCTTGCAACCCCTGCCGCCGATGCGGGCGTTCCGCCGGTCGGCCGATGTCTCGTCGTCTTCAGCGACGAGCGCTCTGGCCTGATCCCGTCATGCCGCGCATCGTCGAATGGACGACGGGCGACCTGCCCGCTTCGGAACGTCGCTTCCTGGAGTTGGCAAGGAGCGATTTGCCAGACGACTGGACGGTGATTCACGGCCTGCGGATCAGGCAGCCGCCGTCTGACCGCGAAGTCGACTTCCTTGTCGTCGACCCGGCTCGCGGCGGGCTCGCCATCGAGGTCAAGGGCGGGCGGATAGAGCGTCGGGGAAAGGAGTGGTCTTCCATCGACCGTAGCGGTGAGCGGCACCCGCTCAAGCATCCCGGCGAACAGGCGAACAAGACCGTCTACGCGTTGCGCCGGTGGATGCGGGATTCGGTTTCGTACCGTGGCCGCAGGCTGCCCATGGTTCACGCCGCGGTGGCGTTCCCCGACGTGGTGCGCGGCCAGCGGGAGCTCGGGCCTGACTTCCCGATCGATACCGTCCTGTGGAGCGACGACATGCACGACCTTGGCGGTGCGCTCGGCCGCGTCTTCGAGTCGTACCTGATGACCGGGCGAGAACCGATGTCTGGCACCGAGGTTGATCTGCTCGTCGAGGCCCTGAAGCCGCCGGAGTACGTCCTGCATGCTCACTTGGCCGCTCGCGTCGACCGCAATCGCAAGGCGATCGAGCGGTTGACCGAGGAGCAGACCCGCACGCTCGACTTCCTCGAATACCAGCGCCGGGCGGCGATCCAGGGCTCGGCCGGCACCGGCAAAACGGTGCTGGCGGAACTGAAGGCGGCTCGGCTTGCGCGCATGGGTCAACGAGTGCTTCTGCTCTGCTTCAACCAGGCGCTGGCGGAGTGGCTGTCGTCCCGGGCGACGAGCTTCGAGGCCAGGAGCTTTCACGGATTCTGCCGGGAACGGGCGGTCGCGGCGGGGCTCGACTTCGGCGTGCCGAAGACCGCTGGCAAGCAACAGAAGTTCTGGGAGGACACGGCGCCCGAACTGCTGCTGGAGGCGCTGGAACGGCGTCCCGACGACCGCTACGACGCAATCATCGTCGACGAGGGCCAGGACTTCCGGCCCCACTGGTGGCTGGCGGTCGAGGCAGCGCTCCGCGATGAACGGGACGGCATCCTCTTCGCCTTCTTCGACCCGAACCAGGACATCTATGGCGGCGGGCCGCCGGACACCTTTCCGGCCCCTCCGTTTCCCCTGACCTGGAACTGCCGGAACACCCGCCGCATCGCTTCCTACGCTGCCGATGTGATTGGCATTCGCTGTGATGTCTTTCCAGACGCCCCCCACGGCGAGCGCGTCACGTCACTCAGCTATCGCACGCCCGAGGAGATGGTCGGCCAGGTGCGGAGGCAACTCCATCGCCTGGTGGCGGAGGAGAAAGTCGGCACGGAGCAAATCACCGTGCTGTCTACTCATAAGACGAGCCGAAGCCATCTGGCGCGCCAGCGGCGCCTGGGCAATTTCAACCTGACGGCGCGGCCGCAGGGTCCGTCCGATGTCCGGTTCACCAGCCTGCACGCCTTCAAGGGACTCGAGTCGGACGTGGTCATCCTGGTCGACGTCGACGGGAATCCGCAGTCTTGCAGCGATCGTCACCTGTACGTCGCTTCCACACGAGCGCAGGAGCTGCTCATCGTGCTTGAGGAGGCGACAGCCGCCTGATCCGGCGTCGCGTCGTTTCTTGTACGTCGAAGCGAGACAGCGGCTGGTCGATTGGCTGGAGCGGCAGCTCATCGGGCCGGCCGCGCCGAGCGAAGAAGGCCGCGACGAGATCGACATGTCGCCGCTCGACCGCTATTCCGTTGGTGTGCTGCATCCGCTTCTGTCCGAGGAACGGGGCTTCGACCCGGCATCAGGCACCTGGGTCGAGGAGGGTGAGTCGGGCGACCCTCTTCGAGAGGAGGACTCGGAGGAGGCGCCGCGTGACGGCGAGCCCGGAACCTCGGAACGCAAGGCCGTGCCGGTACGACGCCGGCGGTACGTGCCGCCGTCGTCGGTTGGCTTCTCCTTCTGTGTGCGAGGGGAAGTTCGGCTGCTAGTGAAGGCGTCGGCCGCCACCTATGTGCAGCCGACCTATCGTGCCGAACGCGGACGATTCGAAGGGTCGTACCTCCGAAAGGAACTGGAGCCGGCAGAGGTCTGTTTCGGTGGCGACGACTTCCGCGTACCGATCTGGAACGGTCGTGCCGGCATGGATGTCCGATCCCGGCCGCACGGGTCAGGCACGATCCTGACCGTCACGCTGTTCAACCAGCAAGTGGTGGGAATGGGCGAAGTTGCTCGCGAGAGAGCGGTTGCGCGCGTGGAACGATCCCTCTTCGAAGCCCGGATCGAGTGCTTCGTCGAAGAGGGAGAGGTCGTCGACTATCCGCGTGTCGATCCAAGTCGACAGACCGATGAGGAGCGGGAACTGGAGCTTCAGTACCGCGAGCGGCGCATCTTCGCGGTCGGCCACGGGGCGGCGGTGGACTGGAGCGTGAAGTCAGCCAGGCCCGCGCGCATCTGGTCCGAGTTCCTGCCACGGGCCGAGGCGCCGATCGTCAGTGTGGAGCCCAGGGGCGAAGCCGATGTCCTACGAATAGTCCGTCTCGCAGGGGATGACCTGCCGATCGAGCGGCTCAGGAGCTTCGTAAGTGAGTACGGCGATTGGGTACGCGGCCGTAGGGCAGAAGCGGGCAGGCTGGGCTCCGACGGTGAGATCGGTGCTGCTCGTCGAATCTGCGACCGGATGGAGCAAGCTCATGAACGGATGCTCCGCGGGGTCGAGATGCTCAGCGCGGAGCCGGACGCGGCGCTGGCGTTTCGGTTGGCGAACCGGGCGATGCTTCGGCAGATGGTCCAGTACCGTCCTGACCGAGACGATCCGTCTTGGCGGCCGTTCCAGCTTGGCTTCCTGCTCGCCACGATCGAATCGACGGTGTCGGAGCGGGACGATGACCGGGACGTCCTCGACCTGATCTGGTTCCAGACCGGCGGCGGCAAGACGGAGGCTTACCTCGGTCTCATTGCGTTCCTGCTCGTATGGCGGCGCCTCCGCTACGGCGAAGAGGGCGGCGGCACGGCGGCCTTCATGCGCTACACATTGCGCCTTCTGACGAGGCAACAGTTCGAGCGGGCTGCCGTGCTGATCTGCGCCCTGGAGTTGTTGCGCCGCAACGACGCGGAAGGGAAAGGGCGGTTAGGCGAGGAGCCGTTCACCGTCGGTATCTGGGTCGGTAGCGGCGTCTGTCCTAACACGATCCGGGACGCGGCTGCGATCGTGGATGAGATTCGGGCCGGCGACGTGGACGACAAGGTTCGCAACCGTTTGTTGCTCTCCCGCTGTCCATGGTGCCGTGAGCCGTTCGACGGAGAGCGTGGCTACGAGGCGGCATACCCGGACTTCCGCTTCCACTGCAGGAGTCCGCACTGCGAGTTCGGCACATGCGACCATCCCTGCCCTGCCGCGTGGTCGACGAGTCGCTGTACGCGCACCCGCCGTCTCTCCTGATCGCCACGATCGACAAGTTCGCCCGTCTGGCCTGGGAGGAGCGCGCCGGCGCCTTCTTCGGTGCCGGCAGAAACCGTCGCGCGCCGGATCTCGTTCTCCAGGACGAGTTGCACCTGATCTCAGGGCCACTCGGTTCGGTCGCGGGCCTCTACGAGGCGGGAATCGAGACTGCTATTCGCTGCCGGGGAGTGGAGCCGAAGTACATCGCTTCCACCGCCACGATCCGCATGGCGACGGAGCAGGTGCGAGCGCTCTACGGTCGGGACGTCTCCGTGTTCCCGCCTCCCGGCCTGTCCTGTGACGATTCGTGGTTCGCAAAGGTCGATCGTAGTCGCCCTGGTCGGCTCTACGTTGGCTATCTGGCGCCGCTCAAGGACCAACAGCACTGCTTCGCGCCGCTTGCTGCGTCCCTGGTCGCGGCTCCACTTGTCGTCTTCCGCGGCGATGTAAACGAGGAGGACCTGTTCGAGGCGTGGTGGACGAATGTCGTCTATCACGGCAGCCTGCGCGGCGTCGGCACAAGTAGCAACGCCTTCCAGTCGGACGTCCGTGAGTTTGGCGAGCGGCTGATCGCGGAGTACACGGACGGGCGGGATGGCGGCGAACCAGGGGCTCCGGAGGGGGCCGAGGAGGATCCGATCGAGACGGAGTTGCGCCGCCGCTTCCGCGAAACGCAGGTGGAACAACTTTGGAGCCGTCATACCGCCGAGCAGATCGCTGAGACCTTCGAACGCCTCGCTGAACCGCGGGGTGCCGCTCGCTGCCTGGACGCGGTTCTGTCCACGAACATGGTGTCGGTGGGTCTCGACATTCCTCGCCTGGCACTGATGATCGTGAACGGCCAGCCCCTGACCACGGGTGAGTATGTGCAGGCGACGAGCCGGGTCGGGCGCGCCGATGCGCCGGGCATCGTCGTCGCCAACTACTACCGGCACCAGGCCAGGAGCCTCTCCCACTACGAGTCGTTCCGCCCGTACCACGAGTCGTTCTACCGCTTCGTGGAGCCGAGCAGCGTCACGCCGTACACGTTTCAGGTACGGAAGCGGGCGCTTCACGCCGCCCTGGTGATCGCGCTTCGTCACGCTTGCAACGGCCTCGCGCCGAATCAGGCGGCCGGGAGCTTCGATCCGCGGCACCCTGAAGTTCGTAGAGTCGTCGCAGAGTTTAGGCGGCGCGTGGGGGTAGCCTGTCCGGAGAAGGCGGTCGAGGTGGATGAGCACATCGACCAGCTTCTGGAGGAATGGCATGGTGAGGTCGAACGCTGCCGGATGAGTGCGCAGGGACTGCACTACCGCGCACGTGACAGGGCTTGCGCCCGCCTCCTCTGCGGCTTCGAGGACGGTCTGAGTCCGCCAGGACGCTGGCCGACTCTGCACTCGATGCGCAACGTCGAGAGTCCCGCGGTGTTGGGCGTGAGGTAGAGCAAGTTGAAACCACCGGAGAGGACTTTGGTCGACATCCGGCTGTCCCACCTGCTGCGGGACTGCTCGGTAGGCGCGATCGTTCGTCACGACAAGGCGCTGATGGTGGTTCAGGACACGCGGGACTGGGACGGCCCGAACACGAGTCCGTACGAGCGCGAGCTCAAGTACGTTTCTCTGGTGAAGCGTTCGTTCGGCTTGGGCGACACGAAGCTGTGTCGCCCGCCCGTGAAGGAGCAGAAGGGGGAACACGTTCAAGGGTGGGTTCCGGCCCGACTTTTCCCCGAGTGGGCCCGCTGCAGCCGTTGCGGACTACTCCACAACAAGCCGTGGCGTACCCGCAATGAAGGTGGCGCGATCGCAGGCCACGACGGCGACGCCAGGTTGACTGATCGTCAGCCGGACGTGCTCCATTGCAAAGGAGTGGCGCCGGCGGCTGGCGGCACCAGCGGCCGCCGGGCAGCGGCCGAGGCAAGGCGGTGCGGCGGCCTCTTGGAGCAGGTTCCCTGGGTGCTGATTCATGAAGACGGCTATCTCGCGGACGCGCCGTGGCATGCGATCGCCCATGCCTCGACCAGGAACCCGGAACAGCGCGACTGCAGACCGGACTGGACCGAGCCGTACCTCAGGGTTGAGAGCAAGGAAGGCCGGTGGTGGGTGAGGTGTTCCCGGCGCGGTTGCGGCGCCGAGCAGCGACTTCCCCACCGATTCCCGTTTGGTACCGGCACACGGCAGCAGCCTTGGGTTCGGGAGCCGCCACCGGAAGCTCCGGTCGAACCAGGCTGGCTAGTCGGCGTGAACGACGTTCGTGTCCACTACGCGGAGTGCCGGACAGCCCTCGTCATTCCGCCCGAATCCCGGATCAGGCGCGGCAGCGTCGTCGATCGCCTCTACGGCAGTTCCGCCGATCAGCGTTCCATCCGTACCGCGCGTACGGAGACGGCGCGGAGGAGCCGGCTGCTGGTCCTAGCGAGAAAGTACCGGTGCTCTTTGGCGGACATCGAGGCGGCGCTGGCAGGAATCGCTCGCGGGTATCCGCTTCATGACCTGGAGCTGCCGCAAGGCGATCTCGCGCACCTGGAGTTTGGCGCGCTCACCGAGCTGATTCCCGATCTGCGGCCGGACGAGGACTTCGTGACCGAGCACCACTCGGCGGCCTGGCGGCGGCTCGATGTCGATCCCGGAGGTTCGTGGGCGGGGATCGTCGCTGCCGTGGACCGCCTAGTGGCCGTCCACCGGATCAAGGAGATTATGGTCTTCGATGGTTTCCGCCGCGGTTGGGGGAGCGGTGAGGAGCGGCGTCCGGTGACCCCGCCCGACGTCGTCGGCGAGAGCGGCTGGTTGCCGGCCCTGGAACTCTGGGGCGAAGGCCTGTTCTTCTCGCTTTGCGAGGAGGCCGTGAGGCGTTGGGAGCATCAGGACGCCGCGCTCAAGCGGACGGCGGCTTTCGTCGAACGCTCGGTCGAGGCACGCTTGCCAAGGGGAGTGCAGGCGGCGATCTCGCCCCGCTTCCTTCTCTGCCACACCCTCGCTCATCTCATCATCCGCCGTCTGGAGGCGCAGGCGGGGTATCCCGCGGCTTCACTCAAGGAACGCATCTACTGCGATGACGGCCAAGGCGACGGCGAACCGAGGGCCGGCCTCCTGATCTACGTTGCGGTGGCGGACGAGCACGGCTCTCTCGGCGGTCTGATGGACATGGCGCAGCCGGACCGGTTCTTGCGGCTCCTCGCCGGTGCCGTCGAGGACGCCTCCTGGTGCTCGTTCGACCCGGTCTGCGCCGAACAGGAGGGACATGGCCCGGATCTGCTGAACCGCGCTGCCTGCCATGCGTGCGCGCTCGTTCCCGAACCGAGTTGCGTTTGCGGCAACCGGCTGCTGGACCGGGTCTTCGTCAAGGGTGATGGGGCGAGCCTGCGGTCGTTGTGGGAGTTGGCGAGCAGCGAGGGGAGTCCTCGTCATGCTTTCTGAAGGGCGGTCAAGCGGGTGTCGCGCGCCCTGCGGCGGTCAGGGACACTCATGCTGTCGATCATGAGTCTGGAGTGGTCAGGGATTGTCCTGAGGATCTGCCGTGGCTGGTAGAGAGCGCCGGTACGAGCTGCCGGGAATCGAAGATCTGACGAAGGAGCAGGAGCGGGTGTCGGCGCTGCCACGCGAGGGGCGACATCTGATCGTGGGCGGACCCGGGACGTGGAAGACGACGGTCTGCCTGCTGAGGGCCCGCCGCCACGCGCGCAACCAGAACGACTACGTGTTTCTGGTTTGGAACCATCTGCTCCATCGCGCATCGCGGGCGTTGTTCGACGGCGACCTCACGGCGGTTACCTGGAAGAGTTGGTTTTGGAAGGAGTTTCGACGGCTCGTCGGGAAGAGCGTTCCGACGCTCGAGACGGATGGCGAGGGTTGGCGGCTGGAAGACTGGGATGCCGTAGCGCGGTTGATCGACGATCTTCCCCGGTCTGAGAACGGAACGCCCGGTTTGCCGTCGCTCGTGATCGACGAAGGCCAGGACATGCCGCCCGGCTTCTACGACTCCCTGAACAGCCTCGGGTTCGAGAACATCTTCGTGGTCGCCGATCAGAATCAACAGATTAAGGACGAGAACTCGAGCCGTCGGGATCTGGAGGAACTTCTCGTTGGCCATGTCGTGGAACTGAAGTACAACCATCGCAACTCGTACCCGATCGCTCGGCTGGCGCGAGCCTTCTACACGGGCGATCCGGCGTCCCCACCGCCCGACCTCCCGCCCGCGGTGAATACGATCTACGTGCCTTGGCTATACCGTGTGGACGAAGCTGCGATGCCCAAGGTCGCCAGGAGCATCTTGCGGCACTGGGATCAGGACCCCCGGCGTCTGATCGGTGTGATCGCGCCGAAGAACACGGTGAGGGAGAAGTACCTTCGAGAGCTCCAGCGCGCTTGCGAGGTCGTCCGGCTGGACAACGGCCGCCCGGTAGTCGAGACCTTCTACGGCCAGCACAGGCCACAGGTGCGCTTCGACCAGGGCGGCCTTCTGGTGATCAATGCACAGGCGTGCAAGGGTCTGGAGTTCGACACCGTGGTCCTTGCCGACATCGACCAGCACTTTGTCGATGCCGCCGATCTGGACAGGAAGAGGAAGCTCTTCTACGTGATGGTCTCACGGGCGCGCCAGAGAGTCGTCATGTTCATGAAGAAGGGCGGCGGCCAGGAGATAGACGAGTTCCTGCCGGCTGATGAGAACATCCTTCGCCGGAAGGATCTGACCCGCGACGAGCCCATCCGGGAGGAACGCGCATGAACGAAGTTTCCAGCAGTCAGCAGTCGATCCTCCCGGTGGGCGACACCGTTGAACGGAACTCCGATCCCCGAACGCTGGTTTCGACACCGAAGACCGGCATCATGGTCACCAACCACCTCAACCTGATGTACATGCTGGCTGCCGGGCTGCTCATGCCGCCTTCGGGGTTCGGAGGGAAGTACTACGGAGACACTTTGGCGGCGTTTCCCGGCTGGCTCCCGGTGTTTGTCGGTCGCGGCCGGAAGGTGGCCCGGGCGCCCAAGGCCGCACTTGCCCACTCCGCGGCTGAGGCCGACTACCTGAGGCCGGTCATCCTCGAGATCGGTCTGGAGGGTCTGCGGGGACCGGCGCAGGCCCATGGCGACGGCGATTGGGCGGAGCGGTTCCTGGAGCAGGGAATCAGCGATGACGAGCGACTCCTCCTTGTGCCGGCGCCGCTGCCGACCAGCCGAATCCGCCGGATTCTGTTTCGCTCGGAGGCCGAGCAAGAGGAAGTCGCGTCGGCGGTTGCCGACCGCGGGAACGTAACGCTGGCGGCTATCAACAAGAAAGCGGTGAAGACGCGCTTCGCTGGCGACCGCGCGTTTGCCTGGCCGCCGGGGGACGGACCGGCGGAGCGCGACGTGGCGTTGGGGCCCGCTCAGGCCGCCGGCGGCGTGATGGCTGTTCTCCAGAAGCTGGCGAACGCCGGCGAACTCTCAGTCCGCGCCTGCCGCTCTGCCTTCGATCCAACCTTCGATCCCCCCGACGACTCGATTCTCGGAGCCCTGTCAGAGTGGATGCGCAGCGGCACTGCCGTGAAGCGCAGTGGCCCTTTCCGCACGGGGCGGGAGCTCTTCTGGGGTGTCGTGGCTGCTCTTGTCGAACATCGATGCGAAGCGGAGGTTCGGAGAGCGGAGGACGTGCTAATCGACGTTCTCAAGGAGTCCGCGGAGGGGATGGGCGGTGATCTCCAGGGCAGGGCGGCTGAGCTGGTCACGACGCTCGAATCGCTTGGAGGAGGCCTTGGAGGTGGCACGGTCAGTGAGATGCTCCATCGGCACCGGACGCCGTTGGCCCGGGCCGCGATTCTGTTCTTCCTGCGCCAGCGGAGTTCGGCCCTGCTCGAGTTGATCGGGGACTACCCTCAACTCGAGGAGCGCGACCGCTTGGCCGCCGCCATCCTGTTCGGAGTGCGCGACGGTTGGTTGAAGCTGCCGCTCGACCTGCGGGGAAGGCCGGAACTGCGGGAAGCCGTCACACATCGAATGGCCGCCCTGGTGCACCAGCTCGACGAGTCCGGGTTCGACCTTGGCGAAGCGCCGCCTCGGGTACGGCCGCTACGGGAGTTGTTCGGCGATCCGGCCCAGTGGGATGTCAAGACTGAGAAGGCCGCCGTGCGGCTTGCGCGGGGCCTGAAGTGGAACTGCATCCGAACAACCGTGAGTTTGGGGAGGGGCAGATACCATTTCAGGATCGAGGGCGGATCGGCTCACATCGACTTCGAGGGTGAGCCCAAGGTCGTCACACGGGTCGACCGGGACCGCTTCTTGGTGTCCTTGGCCGGGGAACGGATCGACTCCCGCGTCGACCAAGCGGTCCGCAGGGACCTGGGTGCCTGAGGCCGGGGAGTACTTGCGTGCCAGTCGAGGAAGACGGGATCCCCGAGCCCGCATCCGTGCGTCGAGCGAGATCCGCGGTCAGGAGCTCTTGACCACCGTCACGAGAACGCCCGCGGTTCGAAGTCCGGCGCGTTCACGATGCTGGCGCTGTTGCCGGTGGCCCTGATGACGAACAGCCCTTGACGCTCCGCGTGAACCGCTAACGAGCTGTCGCTCTTCAGGTACGCCACCGCCCCGTAAACCCGACGGTCGCGGTACTCGGGGAACCACTCGCCGAACCGGGAGAGCTTCTCCAGGAAGCGACTCACGTCGTTGGGTCGGAGCGTCGTTTTGACCTCGACGGCCACGACTTCGGCCCCGTTCACTGCCAGGATGTCGACTTCGAAGTGGTCGCCGTTGCGCTTCCTGAGGGATCTCTCGGTTGTTCCGTCCACGGCGATGCCGCGTTCCCGCAGCAGAGGCACGAGGTCGCCTTCAACGAGGCTTTCCATCAGCTTGCCCCACTGTGAGGTGAACAGGTCCTCGGCCTTCTTGAGTCGCCGGTCGGTCTCCTTCATCTGCCGGTCGGTCTCCGCCATGGAGGCGCGCAGTCGGGCCATCTCCCGGGCCGCTTGCTCGCGCTCCTGGGCCGCCTTCTCACGGTCTTCCGCCATCTGTTTCGAGGCCCGGTCCAGGGTTGCCCAGATCCTGTCCTCAAACGAGGCCGGGTTCACGTTCTCAGTTGTTCGTTCGCTCGTCGTCATGCATGTCCCTTCTCCCCTCCGGTCAGGAGCCAAAGCTATCAGTGGCGCGTGCTCACGGGTCCCCTTTCGGGGCCTGTTCGGGGTACCATCCAAGCCCATGGATCCGCTGCACGAACAGATGAGGTCCTGGCGCCGGGACTTCCACCGCCACCCCGAACTCGCGTTCGAGGAGAAGATGACCAGCAGCAAGGTCGCCGCCCTGCTCGAGTCGTTCGACGGAATCGACGTTCACCGCGGCCTCGCCGGCACCGGCGTCGTCGGCGTGCTCAGGTCCGGTTCCTCGGAGCGGAGCATCGCGCTTCGGGCGGACATGGACGCGCTACCGATTCACGAGGAGAACGAGTTCGAGCATCGCTCGCGGAACCCCGGCAAGATGCACGCCTGCGGCCACGACGGCCACACGGCGATGCTGCTGGGCGCCGCGAAGCACCTCTCGCGGAACCGGTCCTTCGACGGCACGGTCTACTTCTTCTTCCAGCCCGCGGAGGAGAAGGACGGCGGCGCCCGCGTGATGATCGAGGAAGGCCTGTTCGAACAGTTCCCGGCCGACGAGGTCTACGGCGTCCACAACTACCCGGGCATGTCCGTTGGCAACTTCGGCCTCTGCGCCGGCCCGCTCATGGCGGCGATCGACGTCTTCGAGTTCTCGGTGACCAGCGCCGGCGGCCATGCCGCCTTCCCCCACGGCACGGTGGATCCGATCCCGGTCGCCGCCGAGATCGTGCTCGCCCTGCAGACGATCGTGGCGCGCAACGTGGATCCGCTGAAGAACGCGGTGATCTCGGTGACCCGCGTGCACGGCGGCCACGCGGACAACGTGATCCCCAGCCGCGTCGTCCACGGCGGCTGCGTGCGCACCTTCCTGCCCGAAGTGCAGAAACTGATCGAACGGCGCATGCGCCAGATCGGGCGCGGCATCTGCAGCGCCCACGGCGCCGGCTTCGAACTCGAGTACAGGCCTTACTACCCGGCCACCGTGAACCACGCCGAGCAGACCGACAAGGCCGCCAACGCCGCCCGCGAAGTCGGCCGCGACGTGACTACCGACATGGTCCCGGTCATGGGCTCCGAAGACTTCTCCTTCATGCTCCAGCAGCGTCCCGGCGCCTTCATGTTCCTCGGCAACGGCGACACCGCGGGCCTCCATACGCCCCGCTACGACTTCAACGACGACATCCTCCCCGTCGGCATGCGCTACTGGACCACGTTGGTGGAGACGCAGTTGTCGGCGTAGCCGAGAGTCTGTGGGATCCCCCCGCCTGGTCTGCGGCCTGAGGGGAGGGACGCAGCGGTCGTTCGCCTCAGTTGGACTTTCTGCGCCTGAACATCACCCAGGAGGCGAAGGACCGCCGATCGGAGGCGGCTGCGAACCAGAAGCTGTCGATCGAGACCGATGCCATGAAGACATCGCCATAGGCGTCGTCGTAGCCGAAATCAGCGAACGGATCGTAGTCGGCGGCGTGGCGCCTGCCCTGCAGCCTCACGAACTCATCGGCGAACAGATGCAGGCGCGGAAGCAACTTGACGTTGCGGAGCCGATTGCACTGGTCCTTGATCTGACGGTGCTCGACGGCGCGGTAGACGTGCTTCCAGAGAGAAGGGTCCGCGTCAGGATCAGGATCGCCTGCAATAACGTTGGCGCAGCAAAACGCTACGCAGTGGAACATGGCGAAGTAGGCGGTGCTGACTGCCCTGCGCAGGTCCGACTCCGACTCGTACTCATCGACGAGCTTGGACGCCGTGTCAAGAAGAGCTTCGTGCGCTGGGTAGAGGGGCATCGCGGTCCCAACCCTGCCTGCTCACAAACCAGGGGATCATCGACACGTCGTCGTAGCCCCGTTCTTTCAGGAGGTCACGCACGACCTCGGTCAGAGCGTGGAGTTCCAGGACGTCGGCAGGAGTGGCCTTCGCACCACAGAAGGAGACGCGAACCTGCAGGTACTCGTCTCCATCGTGGTCGACTTTCTCGTTGACCTCGACCGGGTCGAACTCGAAACGAGCCGCCAAGGTGGCATGAGCAAGTTCGTGGGCGAGGAGGCTCCGTATGACGTTACGGACGTTTTCCTGCTCGGGAACGGCAGGACGTGTAGCAGCCATTCGAGGGATCCTCCGTGTTCTGATGGCTGGCTGGCGAGGGCGTCAGCTCACTCTGCCGGAACTCTACCAGCGGTCGCGATCAATCCCACAGCCTCTGGGGACCACCTTCGGTGTTGCTCTCCGCTTGCGCGGGTACGGCCGAAGCGCTTGGAGCGAGGCAACCCCTACGCGCAGTTGCAGAGTTCGATGAAGAAGGCGCGGATGGTGTCGTAGAACTCGGGTGAGTTCAGGGTGTTCATGTGGTTCGCTCCTTCGATGACGTGGAGGCGGTGTTCCTGCATGACGTCGACGAGGGCGTCGGCGTTGGGCCTCAGGGGATCTTCGCTGCCGATGATGTTGAGGGTCGGTACCTGGTTGATGCGGAGGAACTCGGCGCTTACGTCGAGGGCGGGCATTCCGCGTACGACGGCGGCCAGGGCGAGAGGATCGTTCGAGGCGACCATCGCCTGGCCGATCGCCTGAACCTGTTCTGATGTCGGCGGTTCCTCCCCGGGCCACAGGAACTCGATCAGCGGACCTCCGCCCTTGCCCGCCTCGAGCGACGAGGCCAGGGCCTCGAACAGCTCGTCGTCGCGTAGTTCGGCGCTCGGCCAACCGGCGCCGCCGACCACTGCCGAGAGCAGCCGGTCGGGCGCGAGCGCGATGAGCTTCATCGTGATGAAGCCGCCCATCGAGTAGCCGACGACGTTCGCCTGCTGCAGCCTCAGGTGATCGAGCAGGTCGACGACGTCCAGGGCCATGCGCTCGCCGTAGCTGGCCGGGTCGTGCGGCTTGTCGCTCTTGCCGTGGCCGCGCTGGTCGACGGCGATGACCTGAAACTCCTCGGCCAGCCGGTCGATGATGCCGGCGGCGCCCCAGGTCGAGGCGGCCGTGCCGGTGATGCCGTGGAGCAGCACGACGGGGTCGCCGCGCCCTTCGACGAGGTAGTGGATGACGGCGCCGTCGCTCGCCGTGAAGGACTGGGTTGAGGCGTCGCTTTGCGCGTAGACGCCGGTGAAGGCGACGAACGCGATCAGCGTCGCCAGGACGGCCCGGAACATCGGTCGGCGATACGTCGTACTTCTTCTCATGGAGTTTCTTCGTAAGGAGGGAGGCTGACGCCTCGCAAGTTGTCGTCCGCGGGTCGGCGAAGGCTACCAACCCGGCCCGGGGCGGAGCCCTTCGCGGCTTTGTTACGCTGCCGCGCAACGCCGATCAGGTCACCGCTTACAGGAATCCATGGACATCGAGAGCGCAGCAGGTCACATCCGCGAAGACGGCTATACGGTGGTACCCGACTTCCTGGACGAGAAGAGGTTGGAGGGGCTGTGCCGGGACCTTGCCCCCGTTTTCGAGGCGGTCGGCAGCCGCATGACGGAGGAATATGGCCAGCAGACCATCCACACGCACAACTTGCTGGCCAAGACGCGGGCCGTCGACGAGATCCTCATGGGCGACCGTCTGCTGGGGATCATCGAGGCGGTACTCGGCCCGGACTACCAGGTCTCCGGTGTCGCGGCCATGCGGCCTGGGCCGGGCGACCGTCCCCAGCGGATGCATCAGGACGACGGCCACTATCCGCTTCCGCGCCCGCATGCTCCCCTGCTCGTCAACACGCTGCTCGCGCTCGATCCGTTCACGGCCGAGAACGGGGCCACGGAGATCGTTCCGGGCAGCCATCGCTCGGCCGATCCGGTCGATCCCGACGTGCCCACGCTGACGGTGGAGATGCCGGTTGGGGCCCTGTTCCTCTGGGACGGCGCCGTCTGGCACCGGGGCGGCGGGAACTCGACGCAGAACGGGTATCGACGCTCCATCAACGTCAACTTCAACCTGGCGTGGCTCAAACAGCGGGAGAACCAGTTCGTCGGCGTGCCATGGGAAGTCGTCGTGGGAATGCCCGAGAAGCTGCAGGCGTTGATCGGTTACAAGCTGACCAACCGCGGTCTCGGCACGGTGGACTACCGCAACCCGATCGAAACCGTGAAGCGGCGGGTCGCCGAGGCCCACAGTTCCTAGCGGGCCCAAAGTTCCTGGAGGGCCAAAGTTCCTGGAGGGATAGCGGGCCCGCAGTGCCGGAAGCCCCAACAGACCAGAACAGGGAGAAACGAGATGACAGCAGCATCCGCGGCAGAAACCAGGGATAGCGACTCGAAAGTACGGTCAGTGGTCGAGTCTGCCGTCGAAACGGCCCACAAGGTGGCGCTTGCCGGCGCTGGGGTTGCGGGCGAGGCGGCAGATGCGGGGGCCAAGGTCTTCGACCGGCTGGTCGCGCGCGGCGAGAAGGTCGAGAACCGGGGGCGAGAGTCCCTGAGCGGCTGGCGAGACAAGGCCGAGGAGAAGGTCCAGCAGGTGCGTGCCGCGGCCGAAAAGGGGATCGAGCAGACCAAGTCGAAGGCGCGGACGGGGATCGATGAGCACCTGGAGCGCCGGCTCGAGAAGCTCGGCGTCCCCGGAAAGGCGGATTTGGAGGCGGTGATCGAAAGGCTGAGCGCGATCGAAGCGCGGCTCGAGGCGCTCGAAAAGAAGCCGAAGCCACGCCGGCGGACGACGAAGAAGGCCGCTCCGGCCAAGGCGAAGTAGGTTTCGCCGCCGATTCCGTCTGAGGCGGATGCTGCCGGGAACCCAGGTGGCGCGATCCGCTTCAGCCGAGAACGAGTCCAGGCGCACGTCATTAAGTGCGCGGATGGCAGGCAGGCACAGCAAGAGGGGGTGGTGTCACAGACTGGCGCGATGCTATTCTGCACCAATAGTATGACCGAGAGCGTTCCTTGGAGACAACATGACGACTGTCCGAAAGACGATCACCCTGACGGACCTGCAGGATCGGTGGATCAAGGGGCGGATCGCCGCAGGCCACTTCACGAACGACAGCGAGTACATCCGCGATCTGATTCGACGCGACCGGGAGCGGAGGGTCGACTTCGAGTCGCTTCAGGCTGCCGTACAGGAAGGTATCGACAGCGGTCCAAGCGAGAAGACCGTGGCTTCCATCATGGAAGAGGTCGAGGCGCGGCTTCGAAACGATGGGCGTCTATAGGCTCTCGGGAAAGGCCGCGTCCGACATCGAGGACATCTCCACCTACACAATCGAGCAGCACGGGCTTGCCGCGGCGAGGAAGTACCTCGACGGGCTGCATGCCTGCTTCGAGCTTCTCGCGGAGTACCCGATGCTCGGCCGCCGGGCCGACCGGATAGCGCCGGGGGTGAGACGTCATGAGTTCCAGGCTCACGTCGTCTTCTACGTGCAGCGGGAAGCAAGCGTTCAAATCGCCCGTGTGCTGCACGCCCGAATGGACGCGCCTCGCCGCTACGGCGGGTACGCGTAGCGCGAGAATCCCGGAGTCGGCGGCCGCTCGACGGCCGAAGGAAGCCAAGGGCTGCGGAAATGGGCGCCGGAAGGTAACAAGGGCGACATGTACGCGCAGACCATCTCAGTCTTCGGCCAAGGCGCCTAGCGCTCGCATCTGGGCCCGCCTGTGTGCCCGCGCCACTCTCTTGGTGGCATCAGTTTCGGCTTGATTTACTCGCTCACGTAGGCGAGCCCGCCACCGTGAAGCCTCCATGTAGTCACCGCCGTCGGCGGCGTCCGCGACGCGGTCCGCCTCTTCTAGAGCCTCTGAGGCCGCCCTGCGAGCGGCCTCCAACGGATCGCCGAGCACATCCAGGGCCTCGTCGAAGGCGAGAGTGGCGATTCGGTCAGCGCGATACGCCTTTGTGGAGGCCTTGGACGCTGTGTCAACCCTCGCACTTGCCTCCTTCGACTTCCGTTCTGAGGCTCGTTCCCACTGATCGCCTGCCTGGGTTAGCGCGTCCACCGCGGCTTGGTAGTCTCTACTCGCCGCTGCCTGTGCGTCGACCGCAGCTTCAGACTCGGCTTCCGCTTTGGCAAGAGCTTCCGCAGCTTCCCTTAGGGCCGCCACCTGATCCCCTGCCGGCGTCTCTGCCAGGACGCGGCAGGCAATCTCGACCTTCCACTCGACATCTGCTACGGAGGACGGTGGTGCCTTGTCGGCGCTCATCAAGCCTCCGCGCGCCACTCTCTGTCTGCCGACGTTTGCTTGTCGTTTCCAGTCACGACCGTTCCATCTGGGTTCCGGCGCCGCGCGACGATGGAGTGGAGGATCGCCGGCCTTGAAGAGGTGTGGGGCAGAGGAAGTGCAAAGCGCACTCGGGTCAGTGTAGCCCTTCGTTCCTGGCTCGTCGTTCGGCCCGGATGGCGCGGATGACCTCGCTCACGGTGGCCGGCCGGGCGCCGTCGCGGATGCGCTCGTCGGCGAGGTCGAAGGCCATTCGCCACTGCCGGCGCAGGATGGCGTGGGCGGCGAAGAAGCCGTAGCGGCGGTCGTACATGTGGGTGGCCTCGGACGTCACACCGTTGACTTCGAGCACCCGGATTCCCTCGCCACGCCGGAGGGCCTCGACGCTCGGGGCGCGGATATCGAAGCGGCCGAAGTCGAAGCCGTCGTAGGCGGTACAGATCGCGTTCATTGCCTGTTCCAGTTCCGGCGTGTGCAGGTCGTTGGCGTCCAGGAAGATCGTGCCGCGGGAGTGCGCGCCGACCTCGGTCAGTTCGACGACCTTGCCGGCCTCGGGTACACGCTTCGCCGCTTGGGGGTGTTCCCGTGCGTAGATGTGAGAGAGGGCGACGGCGCGTCCGTCGAAGAGGATCAACCGCTCCAAGGTGCTCTGGCCGTCGCCCAAGACGGTAGGCCGCAGCTTGTGCGTGATGGAAAAGACGTGTCCGTCTGATCGGCCGTGGTGCCGGGCCCAGAACACGCCGTACTCTTCCCCCGCGACGTACTCCTGCACGAGCGCCGGTCCAGGCGTCGCTTCGAGGAACGCGATCGTTTCGGCTTCCGAGTGGGCTACGGCGATTCCTCGTCCCCGCTCGCCCGTGTCGGGTTTGAGGACGACCGGATAGCCCAGGCGCTCGTCCTGGAGGAACCGCCGTAAAGCGGCGACGCGGTCTTCCGTGTTCCCCGGCTGCAGACGCCTCCAGGCCGGCAGCGCGTCGCCGATACCGGCCAGGCCGTCCAGGATGTCGCTCTTCGACTCCCCGAGGAGACCGCCGAGGGGCATGGCGGGGTTGATCGCGGTGAACGCCGTCAGGCCGCCGCGCCGCAGGCCGAGCCACAGGATGTTCAGCACGAGCAGCGGGTAGAACGCCCACATGGGCCAGAACTCCCAGTGACGGATCCGCAGCAGGCGGCCGCGCCAGAGCCGGCGGCCGCGCCAGGTGAAGAGCGGCAGAACGAACGTGCGCACGCCGAAGATCAGGAGCGCCAGCGCCAGCGCCGCCGCGAGCAGGCCGCCGGGCAGGCGGCCGCCGAAGCGTTCCACGGCCTCGCGGCCCAGCAGCGCGTTCACGCCGACGAAGGCGGGAGTCCAGATCGCCACGGCGACGGCGAAGTAGAAGCAGAACCGGAGCAGGCTGGTGCGCAGGATGCCGGCGGCGAGGCAGGTCGGCAGCCGCGAACCGGGCAGGAAGCGGCTGACCAGGACGACGACCAGCGCCCGCCGCCGCAGCCAGGCGGACGCGTCCTCGATCGCAGCCTCGCTGACCCACCACTTGAACGGCGGCAGCTTGAGCGCCGGCCGCCCAAGGATCCGGGCCAGCCAGGCGATTCCCAGGTCGCTGCTCAGGATGCCGATGTAGCAGGCGGCGACGGCGACGGGGAAGTCGAGCCGTCCCTGGGCAATGAGCAGACCGGCGGTGATGCAGGTCAGATCCTCGCTCAAGTAGGCGGCGAACACGAGGAGCAGGAAGACGATCAGCAGGGCCGGGCCGGTGAACGGCGGCAGGTCCATGTCGTCGAACGGCAGCGCCGCACGATGCAGGCGATCCGGTTCGGCGTCGGTGCGTGTCGGTGCCTCGCCGGCTTCGGCGCGGCCGAGGAACTCGTCGATCCGTGGCGGCAGATCGTCGCCGCCACGGAACATGAAGAAGTGGCTGTCGGGACGCATCCACAGTTCGCTGTGGGGAACGATCCGGTGATGCTCCAGCGCCGCGGCGGCCGGCACCAGCGGGTCTTGCTCGCCATGGACGATGAGCAGCGGCGTTTCCAGGGACTCCAGGATCCCGCGCAGCGGCCGCTGGTCCGTGTCGTAGAAGTTGCGGGCGTAGGAACGGGCGATCGGACTGTCGAAGGCGCCGAAGTGGGGGACCAGGTTGCGCAGTCCCCAGAACAGGCCGAGCTGGAGGCCGTGCAGTCCGTGATTCACGGTGTAGTCGCCGAGCAGTTCGAGTTCCTGGACACCGATCGAGGCGACGAGGACAAGCGATGCGACCCGGTCGGGGGCGGTCTCCATCATGTGCAGCGCCGGACCGCCGCCCATGCTGAAGCCGAGCGCATGGAAGCGCTCGATACCGAGTTCGTCCAGCAGGGCGAGGCTGGCGTCGGCGTGGGCGCGGATCGAGTAGTCGTCCGCCCGATGCTCGGAGGCGCCGAAACCGGGAAGGTCAGGGGCGATGACACGGCGCCGTTGCGCGAGCCGGGGCGCCAGACGCCGGAAGTCGTCCGCGCTGCCAGGTGAACCGTGGAGAAGTACGAGGGGCAGGGCGTCGCCGTCCGAAGCGTCTCCGGCGGCCGGCGCCGACCACTCGCGCCACGCCAACCGGACCGGCCGGTCGTGGCTTTCCGGCAACGGCACCTCGACGGTTTCACGGCCCGGCGGTAGCGGCGCCGGTTCGGCCGTGATGCGCGCCAGAGTCGAAGCCAGCAGCAGCGCTGCGTAGACCCCGAGCAGGATCTTCAGCCAGAGCCGGCGTCGTCGCGGGCGCCGTTCAGTCCGCTTCGGGAATGCCGATGGGACCATGAACGTCGCCAAGCGCCGCCAGTTCTTCGTTCGAGACCATCGGCCGGAAGCTACCTGCCATCGTGTCTCGCAGTTGGCGGGCCAGCACCTTCCGGTCCGCGCTCCGGAGCGGCGCCGCGCCGAACGCCACGTCCGCTTCGATGCGGCGTAGCTTCAGCAGATCGGGGGCGTGGGGGGTCATCGCCATGTCGCCCCACCAGGCGACGCTCAGGAACGCCGGCGTTTCGTCGGGCGGCGTCTCGTAGCGGACGACGGCCCAGTGGACGTCCAGTTCCTGCCCGGCCGCGGGCGCGAGCAGCGAGGGCTTCAGCGGGGCGATCTCGTTGCCGGGGGTCGACGTGCCTTCCGGGAACAGGATCACCGGGTCGCCGGCGGCGAGCGCTTCGGCAATCTGCTCGCCGACCTTCGTGACGTCGCGCCGCCGGCCGCGGTCGACGAAAATGATGTCCACGGTCCGGCACATCGCGCCGGCCACCGGCCAGTCCCGGATCTCCGCCTTCGAGACGAAGCGCCCGGGGGCCAGCGCGGAGAGCAGGAAGACGTCGATGTAGGAGAGGTGGTTCGAGATGAGCAGGAAGGGCTCCTTCGGCGGTTCGCCGCGCACCGTGACTCCGCAGCCGAGGATGGCGAGACTGGCGCGTCCCCAGCGGCGCAGGACGAAGCGCCGGACGGCCCGCCAGGCCGAGGGAGCGCGCTTGGCCAGGAAGGGCCGCAGAATGAGTAGCGGGAACCAGGCGGCCAGCGCCGTCAGGAGGACAGCCGGCCCCCGCCAGATCATCCGCCAGATCCGGAGAGGACTTCTGTTTTTGGGCCGCATCCTCAGCGCGGCGCCGGGGGCATTTCGGGCGCCGGCGGCGCCTCGTCCAGCCCGAAGATCAACCGGGTGCGCCGGCTGAGAGCGGCCGTGTCCATCAGCACCAGGTAGTCGATCGTCTTGAACTCCCGGTCGATCGCCGGCCGGCTGCAGACGAGGGCGCCGTAGCGCAGGTAGGTGGCGAAGAGGGGCGGCACTTCGACGTCGGGAGTTGCGGCCACGCGGTCGGCCGGCGCCTCGCAGCGCGTGCGGGCTATGGGCGGCACGTCGATTTCGGGGTGGACCTTGCCGCCCGCCTGCAGTTGCTCGTAGAGCCGGATGCCGGCCGCCTGGTCTTGGCTGGTCAGGGAGCAGCAGCCGAAGAGGTAGCGGCACCGATTGTGGACCAGGTACCGTGCCAGACCCTTCCAGAGCAGGAACAGCACGGCGCGCTTGCGGTGGTTGCGGTGGATGCAGGCGCGGCCGACCTCGACCGACTGATCGAGCACGCTTCCTGGCAGGGCGTCCAGTTCGTACTCCCCGGCCGAGTAGAAGCCGTGGCCCTGAGCTGCCATTGCCGCCGTCTGCATTCGGTAGGTGCCAATGAGCTCGCCGCCCTTCTCCTCGACCAGCATGTGGTGGCAGCTCGCGTCGAAGCGGTCCGTGTCGCGGCCGGTGGCGAAGGACTCCTCGAGGCCCTCGCCCAGTTCCAGGTTGAAGACCTCGAAGCGGAGCGCGAGGAGACGGTCGAGGTCTTGGGCGGTGCGCGCGAAACGCAGTCGATGGCCGCCGACTTCGATCTCGCCGGTGGGCAGAAGTGCGGGGCTGGAAGAAAGGCCGGAGCGGTCGATGCTCAGGTCGGCAGGGCTTGCTCCCGCGGAGAGGGGACCGTTCATGGGCCGCTCCCGGTCGGGGATGGTCTCGCCGGGTAGGGGCGAACGGATGCCGCCGCAGTGGCCCGGTCGAAGACAAACGTCCGCAGGATGAGGCGGTTGTCACGACGCCTTAGCTGGCCGGTGACTTCGACTGGCTGGCCAACCCATTCAAGCAGCTCCTGCCCCAGTGGCTGGCCGGCCAGGTTCACGAGATGGACCAGGCGCCGTTCGCCGTTCTCGGTTCGAACGAGCAGGGCGGCCGGAATGCCTCCGCGGATGCAGAGGGAGGCGCAGTCACGGTGCGGTTTGCCCCGACCCGGCTTCATGGCGCCCAGGTAGCACTTCGTGTCGACGATCTCGCCGACGAGAGTGTCGCCCCGCAGGTAGACGCGGTCGATTTGTGCGCCGGGTGGAACTTCAGCCGCCGCGTCGTCGCTCTCACCATCGGGGGTTGAACCACCGGTTCCCGGGTCGTCGAGAGAGTCCGGTTCGGTCGGAGGTTCTTCGCTGGTCCGTCCTTCGGGATGTTTGAGCGAGTGCACTTCGAGCATCGCCGCTTCCGGGTTCTGGATGAGCGTGCCCGAGAGCTGGAGCTTCCTGGAAAGCGCGGGCAGCCAGGGCGGACTCGGCTCCTCGTTGACGTCGAGTCCGTGCTTGCCGACGCCGACGAGTAGGTAGCCCTCGGCGGGGCCTCCTTCGGTGCGGATCCGCGGATGGGGATCGACGAGCAGCTCGCCTTCGTAGTCCCGCACCGTGCCGTACTCGAACACTCCTTCGTCGAAACGCTCCAGCAGCAGGGCCAGGCCGGCGCCAAGCGCCGCGGCCAGCAGCAGAACTCCGATCACGGCGCGGCGCGCGAACCGGGAGATCCCGGGCGGCGTCTCGTCGAGGTAGCCGACGTAGAACCCGGGTGGCGCGACCCGCGTCACCCGTGAACCAGTCCGTGCGCCCGTCAATCGGGCGCACGGATGGCACTCGTCGCGGCGGTTGCCGGTCATTGCCGCTTCCTCGGGCGTGTCGGCAGGCGCTGTGCTGTCATCACTCCGGGGCCCCGGATGCGGGCGGGACGCCCGCGTTCCCAGGTCGGAAGGGTCCGAGGAGGCCCGCGTTTCCAGGCTGGCCGGTTCCGCGTGAGTACCCGGCGGGTTGGGGCGCGGGTCGACCAGGACCCGGCCGCCCTCGACGCGGACGTTGAAGGTCGGGATCGTTTCGGTGAACGGCGGCGGCGAGCAGCCGTCCTCGGGACGGTACTGGTAGCCGTGCCAGGGGCAGGTGATGCAGCCAGAGGTAACGCGGCCTTCGCCGAGCGGTCCGTTCTGGTGCTGGCAGACGTTCGATACGGCCGCGATCCGCTCACCGTCGTCGGTCCCGTAGCGGAAGACGGCTACCCGCTCGCCGCTGAGCACGAAGATGCGGGCGCGGTCGAGAAGGATGTCCGAGACCGCGCAGACATCGACTGCCTCGTCCCCCGCGGTCGCCGCCAGGGCCGGAACGCGCTGCCGCCAGCCGGCGACGAGATGCAACGAGCCGATAGCGACGAAGCCCACGCCGAGCAGGCCCGCGAGCACGGTGGGTCGCTCGGCGGCCTGCAGGCTGCCCAGCGCGACGTGGACGAGGACGAGTCCGTAGGCGACGTAGACCAGCATGTGCAGCGACTTCCAGACCGGCGCCGTCAGGTTGGCGAGCCAGAAGTCGTGCGAGGTCGCCGCCATCAGGAACAGGATGACGAGCGCCGCAAGCCCGAGCGCCTGGAAGGGGAACTGGGTCAGGCTGTCGTAGTTGCCGTTGCTCGCCAGCACGCTGACCAGGGGATTGAGGACTCCGAGGCCGTGGAACTGGACGACGGAGAACCCGCCGTGCGCGGCCGCGAGCAGGAACATGCAGACGCCGAGGTGGCGGCGGTTGTAGAGCAGGGGCAGGAAGCGCCGGTCGAGCCGGCACAGCGGACCGATGGCGAGCACCAGGTGAAGCAGCAGCAGGGCGCCCGCGCCCAAGCCGCGGATCAGCAGGGTCTCGATCGTCGTTTGGGTTCTGGTCGAGATGCCGATGCCGACGAAGAGCCCCAGGAAGACGACCGCGCCTACGGCGATCGCGAGGTCGTAGAGCCTCTTGTTGCGGTTCCAGAGAACCGCCTGGTATTCGGCGCTCACGGTTGCTCGTCCGGCGGCGGTGGGGTCTCGTCCACTGCAGGAGCCTCATCCGCGCCGGCCTCGTACTCCCGCGCTTCCGGAATGCCGTCCACGAGGGGCGGTTCGGGACGAAGAAGGAGCGCGGCGGTCAGCAGCCCCGCCAGGATCGGGGCCAGCACCGCCCAGACCAGACGGTGGCGCCGCCGCAGACCGCCGATCACGGGGAAACCCGCCTCTGCCGAGCGGCGGCCGCGTCACGGTGAGCGTTGCGCTCCGCGGGAGGCAGGCGGCCGGTAAGCCACCTTCGCAGGAGTACCGGCCACAACGCGGCAACGCCGGGCAGGATGATGAGCCGAAAGCCAAGGCCGGTGGCCTTGGCGGCGGGATCGACGCGGCCGACACCGCGCCAGACAAAGAACGGGGCGAAGGCCAGTCCACAGGCGATGTACACGGTGAACAGCAACACCAGGACCTCGGCGGCCCGCACGATGGACATCGCGGGGAGTATACGCGCGCGCCGTGACCAACCTGCCGTAGACTCCGCATCCGGTCGCGCCTCCGACGAAGCAACCTGGACCTTGGAGGAAGAGAACATGCCGGTACCGTTTCGCTGCACGGCGACGATCCCTGGAGTGGGCCTGCGATCCCTGCCGATCGCGGCCCTGATCGCCGCGCTGGCGCTGCCGGTCTTCGGCCAGGGCACGCAGGACGTGACCGTCGAGGCCTACGAGCCGCGCTCGACGCTCAAGGTTCCAGGCGGTCCGGTGACGCGGGCGAAGTTCCCCTTCGTCGACGCCCACGCCCACCTGCGGGGCAGCGACCCGGCCCGGATCGACCGGATGGTCCGTGAGATGGACGAGATGAACATGGCGGTGTTCGTCAACCTGAGCGGCGGCAGCGGCGAGGGACTCAAGGCCAACATCGCGGCCACGAAGGGCCGCTACCCGAGCCGGTTCGTCGTCTTCGCCAACGTCGACTTCTCCGGCATCGGTCAACCCGGCTGGGCCGGCAAGGCGGCGGCGCAACTCGAAGCTGACGTTTTGGCCGGCGCGCAGGGTCTCAAGATCTACAAGAACCTCAGCATGTTCCAGACCGACAGTGACGGCAAGCGGGTGCCGGCCGACGATCCGCGGATCGATCCGGTGTGGGCCAAGGCGGGCGAGTTGGGTATCCCGGTCCTGATCCATGTCGGCGAGCCGTCGCCGTTCTGGGCGCCTTGGGACGAGCACAACGAGCGCTGGCTGGAGCTCAAGCAGTTTCCGAACCGCCGCCGCGACGACCCCTCGCGCTTCGCCTCGTTCGAGCAGACGATGACCGAACAGCACAACCTGTTCCGGCGTCACCCCGGCACGATCTTCATCAACGCCCATCTGGGTTGGTTGGGCAACGACCTCGGCCGGCTCGGGGAACTGCTCGACGAGCTGCCGAACATGTACACCGAGATCGGCGCGGTCCTGGCGGAACTCGGCCGTCAGCCGCGTACAGCGGCGGCGTTTCTCACCAAGTACCAGGACCGCGTCCTGATGGGCAAGGACGCCTACAATCCGAGCGAGTACCACGTCTACTTCCGGGTGCTCGAGACCGCGGACGAGTACTTCGACTACTACCGCAAGCGCCACGCGCACTGGAAGATGTACGGGCTCGACCTGTCGGATGAGGTGCTCGAGAAGATCTACTTCCGCAACGCGCTGAAGATCGTTCCGGGCCTGGACCGGAGCCTGTTTCCGGAGTAAGGGCGGTTAGCCGCCGGTCGCTTCGCCGCCCTCCGCCTCGGGCATGGGCGAGTCGGTGCAGTCGCCGCAGTGGATATCGGCGACCGGCTCGCCGGCTGCAAGCGACGCCACCCAGTCCCGGACCCGTACGCCGTCGGACTCGAAGCTGTAGAACTGAGGCCGCAGCATGATCGTGTGCAGCTCGCCCGGCGCGATGTAGCTCCGGTAGTTGTCCTGGCCCTCGAGGGCCGCGTCGATGTCCGCCTCGTTCGCGTCGAGCAGCGGCTGCAGACCCTCCTCGGGGTTCGCGCCGGCGAGCATCAGGAAGCGCAGTTGGACATCGTCCTCGGCGGTGTCGTAGCGCGCGAACATGACCTCGGGGTGGGCCTTGGCGGCCTTGACGTACAGCGCCTCGAAGGAGAAGTCCTCGTTGGTGACGTCGGCCATGTTCTCAAAGTGGGAGAGCGCGGCAAGGGTTCCCCAGGCCTCGTGCGGCTGGCTGCCGCCGATCTGCCGGTAGCCCCCGGCGCCGTCGCCCAGCGCCGTGATCCGCGCGCCGGCGTAGTGCTCCGCGAAGTGGCGCGCATAGACCGGCGAGGGAATCGAGCCGGCGCTCGAACCGGTGATGAACACCGTCTCGGGCCCCAGGAAGTGCTCGTAGGTCCAGTCGAGCGCTGCCTTGCCGTTCGTGTAGCCGCGGTGGTGGACGGTCACCTCGCGCGCCGGCGCCTCGTCCGTCGCCGGCACCTCGTAGACGGCGTCGCGGTCGCCGATGTGCACGTCGCCCGTGCAGTAGGGGACGAAGACGAAACTGTGGTCGGCGAACGGGTTCTCGGGATGGTTGAAGGCGGCAATGCCGTGGGCCGTGCCTTCTTCGGGGTCGGCGCCGCTCGGGGAGCGCATTTCCTCGATCGCGGTCATCGTGTAGGTCGGTTCCCCCTGGGGGTCGCAGGTTTCGGCATTCCAGCAGCCGCCGCCGCCCTGGAGGTAGAAGACGAGCTGGGTCGGATCGCCGGCGCGGACGAAGAACCGGAACGGCGAGCCGTCGGAGCACGTCGTGTCCCCACTTGGCGTGATCGTGTTCCAGCCTTCCTGCAGATCGGCGAGGGGCGCCTGAAGATCGACGGGTTCGGGCGCTTCCTCGCCCGCGGTGCAGGCGAGGGCGGCCACGGCGAGAAGGGAGGCGATCGCGATCTCGCGGGCGAGTGGTCGGTTGGTCATCTTGGTGTCTCCTTGAATGGTGTGGCTGTCAACGGCCGGGCGCCAGGGCGGCCAGCGCCTTGAGGTCCGCTCCCGGCTTGCCGTCGGGCCGGAACGGCTGGATGCAGACGTGGTCGGCGCCGGCATCCCAATGGGCCTGAATACGGTCGCGGATCTCGTCTTCCGTCCCCCAGACGATGAGCGCGTCGACGAGGCGATCGCTGGCCTGGAAGTCCTTCCAGTCGTTCTCGTTGAAGCCGAGTTCGAGCAGGCTGTTCTGGTAGTTCGGGGCGCGCAGGTAGACGTAGAGGTTGGTGCGGCCGATCTCGCGGGCGGCCTTCGCGTCGGTGGTCAGGATCACCTTCTGCTCGGGACATAGCAGCGGCCCGTCGCCCATGATCTCGCGTGCGCGCCCGGTGTGCTCCGGGGTGACCAGGTAGGGATGGGCGCCGTCGGCGCCGGTGGCGGCGAGCTTCAGCATCAAGGGTCTCAAAGCGGCGATCACGATCGGCGCTTCCTGCTCGGGCTTGGGGCCGCGATAGAACGCCTTGCCGACCGCTTCGAGGTACTCGCGCATCTTCGGCACCGGCGGCTTGTACTCGTGGCCTCGCAGGTGAGTGACCAAGTGCGGATGGGAGACGCCGAGGCCGAGCACGAAACGCCCGGGCAGCATCTCGGAGAGCGTCTTGTGGACCGCCTTCGTCGTCATCGCGTCGCGGGCGTAGATGTTCGCGATGCCCGTGGCGTGCGTCAGGCGCTCCGTGCGGGCGCCGAGATACGCGACGAGCGCGAATGGATCGCGGCCGATCGCTTCGGGTGTCCACAGAGCGCCGTAGCCCCGTGCTTCGATGCCGGCTGCGAACTCGGCTGCCTGGGGCGCCGAAAGACCGTCGAGCCCGGCCCATACGCCGAGCTTGCCGAGGATGTTTGCCGAATCCGTCATCGCGCGAGGGTTCCTCCGGTCGTTGGGTGATCGCCGACCGTATCAAGCACGTTGGCCCTGGGAACCCGTATGGCGCGCTCGCGTGCCGCACGCGAACCACTCCGAGCGCCCGTCCTCGAGCGCTCTGATGGCACGCGGGCATCCCTGCCCGCATCCGGAAACACCAGTGCTAACGTCCCCGCCCGATGACGGCGGCAGACTCGAGACGCGGCTGGGCCTGGGAGCATTGGTTCGGCCTGGTGGGGCTCGCCGTGTTGATCGCGGGCGTCTACATCGGCCTCTTCGTGGCGCCCAGAGAGCGCAACATGGGCGACGTCTACCGCATCCTCTACGTCCATGTGCCGCTGCAGTGGAACGCCCTGGTGTGCTTCTTCGGCGCCGGCTTCGTGGGCGCAGCCTCGCTATGGACGCGCAAGGACTGGGTCGACGGCATGCTGGTCGGCGTGATCGAGGTCGGGGTCGTGCTCGAGACGGCGGGCCTGCTCTCCGGCATCGTCTGGGCCAAGCCGACCTGGGGCGTTTACTGGGACTGGGATCCGCGGCTGACCTTCACCTTCGTCATGTGGCTCACCTTCCTCGGCGTGCTGGCCCTGCGGCGCTTCGCGGAGGAGCACCGGCGGGCGCCGTGGACGGCGGCGGCGAGCATCGTCGCCTCGGTCAACGCGCCCCTGGTGTACTACTCGGTCAACTGGTGGCGCAGCATCCACCAGATGCAGTCGTCGCCCGAGACCGTCCACACGACGATGATCCTGCCGCTCAGGATCAACGCGATCGCTCTGCTCCTGATCTGCGTGTGGTTCGTGGCGCGCCGCGCCCGGATCTCCCTGGCGCGTCGTCAGGCCGAAGCGACGCCGATGCCGGCTCGGATCGAACGGACGCCTTCAGGGTTGCTCGACAGTTAGGCGACACAGCAGCGTATTGTGCGTTTCGAGGTCGTCTGACCAGATCAGGCGCGCTCCGTCCCGCCACGGAATGTCGTCGTAGCCGCCCTTCGGTCTCACCGCGGCTGCGCTGTGCTCCACCGCTGACGGCCAGTCGGCGTGGTCGAATTCAGGCATGCGCCAGCCGTCAGGCTCTGCCGACGCCGCGAACCGGCAAGGGCCGACGCCGGGCGCCGGTTCGGCCTCGTCTTCGCAAGCGCGGTCGAGCGGCGCCTCGTGGATCACGAGGCATCGCCAAGCAGCGTTCGTGACCGCGACCGTGGCTCCCGTGGCGGTATCGGTGAACTGTGCGATGAGTCCGCCATCGCCCATCTGCTGGTTGCCGCGGCCGATGTACTCCAGACCCGTATCGTCTTGCTTGAAGTCCTTGGCGACGAAGTTCAGTTGCAACGGGTACTCGGCGTGGAAGACGAACGTCTCGGCATTGAAGGACCGCTCCGTCGTGATCGGCGTCGAATCCTCGACGATCAGGCTCTCGCCCAGATAGAAGGCGAACCAGTTGTCGGCCCAGACCTCGCCCTTGATGGACTGGGCGCCCGGACCGTTGACAACAGTGACGTTGGGCGGACCGTCGCAACCGGCCAGCAAGGCCGCCAAGATCGCCAACCCGAGCGGCGCGATCCGCGCCGCTCGTGAACCAGTCCGTGTGCCCGTCATCGGGCGCATGGATGACAGCTCAAGGTCTCTCGCATAGTGGATCTCATCTAGCAGCTCGTGGTGGAAGTCCGTGTAGGTGGGTTTCGTTTCCGCGATCCAAGCGTAGCCGCTGGCCAGAGGGTCAAGGCAGAGCGAACGCCAGCAACTCCGGCACCCAGTCCGTCTCCGCGCGCCCGGCTACGGTCAGCGCGATGTACTGCCGCCCCTCATACAGATACGTCATCGGCGTGCCCAGTCCGCGCGCGGGCAGCGGCACGTCCGCGATCACGTCGCCGGTGCGCTTGTCCCGCGCGACGAGCCGGTTGCCGCCGTCTTCGTCCGGAGCGTGCTGGCCGTGGATGAGCACAGTCTTCGTCAGCAGCGGACCGGTGTAGGTGTCGCCGCCGAGGGGCGGCAGGTCGAGGTCCTTCAGGCGCGGGTGGTTGCGCAGGCGGTCGTTGTTGCCGAGCGGCTTCATCCACACGTGCTCGCCGGTGTTGAGGTCGATTGCGGTCATGCGGGTGTACGGCGGCTTGAACAGCGGCAGACCCTCCGGCATCTCGGGCCGTCTGCCGCGGCCGCCGTGGGTGTAGCGGAGCGTGCCGCCCTCGTTTCGGTCCGGCGTGTAGAACGTGACCATGCTGAAGGCGTTCCTCGACGGCACGTAGAGCCAGCCGGTCTCCGGGTCGACCGCGGCGCCGTACCAGTTCGCGCCTCCGCCGGCCGAGGGTCGGAAGATCGTCCCCTGTTTGCCTCCTCGTACCGCGAGGGACGGTGGCGTGTAGAGCGGCCCGATCTCGAAGTTGGCGATCGCGTCGAGAGCCATCTGATTGATCTCGGGCGTGAAATCGGCCAGATCGTCCTCGGCGACGCCCTGGTACTCAAAGGGTGCCGGCTTGGTCGGAAAGGGCTGGGTGGGAGAGGCGGCGTCGCCGGGCATCGTTGCCGGCGGCGCCGGACGGTCCTCGATCTCCCACACCGGTTCCCCGGTGACGCGGTCGAAGACGTAGAGGAAGCCCTGCTTGCTGACCTGGGCGACGATCTTCCGGGAGTCGGCGCCGTTTCTGCCGGGCAGGTCGATCAGTGTCGGGGCGGCCGGGAAGTCGTAGTCCCAGAGGCCGTGGCGGACCGCCTGGAAGTGCCAGAGCTTGTCGCCGGTCTCGACGTCGACGGCGACCAGACTCTCCGAGTACAGGTTGTCGCCCGGCCGGTGGCCGCCGTAGAAGTCGTTCGTCGCCGTGCCGATGGGCAGGTAGACGATCCCGTGCTCGTTGTCTCCCGAGAGCATCGTCCACACGTTCGCGTTGCCCGAGTAGCGCCAGGACTCGTCGCCCCAGGTCTCGACCCCCTCGTCGCCCTCCTGCGGCACGGTGCGGAACACCCAGCGCAGTTCGCCGCTGCGTGCGTCCCAGCCGCGCACCCAGCCCGGTATCGACTCCTTGGTGATCCGGCGGTCGGCGATCGAGGCGCCGGTGACGACGACGTTCCGGACCACGACCGGCGGCGACTGCATCGAGTAGAGCAGGGCGTTCAGGTAGTCCCGCTCGCCGCGGTTGGCGCGCGGCAGACCTTCCATCAGGTCGACTCGGCCGCGGTTCCCGAACTCCTCGATCGGCCGCCCGGTGCGGGCGTCGACCGAGATCAGGTAGCCGTCCCCGGTGCCCCAGTAGACGCGGCTGGCGGCTTCGTCGCCCTCCTCGCCGTTCGTCCAGTACGCGACGCCGCGCTGGTTCCAGACCACGGTCATCGTCGTCGTGCCGCTCTCGTAGCTCTTCGGGTTGTAGGCCCACACCGTTTCGCCGGTCGCCGGATGAACGGCGGCGCCGATCGCGATCGGCGTGTTCAGCAGGAGCAGACCGTCCTGCATCAGTGGCGTCGCCTTCAGGTTGCGGATGAAGGGGGCGCGGCCCGCGCGCCAGAGCAGCGGATCCTCCTCGAGCAACTGGTCGAAGATCAGTTCGCGGTTGGCGTACCACTCGCCGCCGGCCTCCGCCTTGCTCAGAAACCCGTCGATCGAACGCCAGCGCCATACGTTTTCGAGCTCGCTGAAGTTGCCGGCGTCGATCTGATCGAGCGGCGAGTACTTCGTCGATCCCACGTCGCCGCCGTAGCTCGGCCACTCGCCGGCCGGGGCGCCGCGCTGGGCGGCTGCCGGAGCGGCCAGGAGAACGGCGCAGACGGCGGCAGCGATGCGGATCGTCTCCATGTTCCTGTTTCAGTGTGGGCGGGGAAGGCGGTCGCCAATCGTACCTTCCTGCCCGCTGGCTGCGCCGGCCTCCGGCCGGCATCCGCGCGAGGCGGAATCCGGGGAAGATCGGCGCTGGCACCCGGCGCTATGCTCGCCGCGAGTCGATGGGAGATTCGCGACAGCTACGCGTTGGCATCGTCGGAGCCGGATTCCTGGCCGAAACCAGGGCCCGCTGCTGGAGGCAGGTGCGTTCAGCCTCAATCCGGGGAGTCGCTTCGCGTCGTCCGGAACGAGCCGAGGCCTACGCCCACCGCTTCAGCGTGCCGGCCGTGTTCGACGACCTCGACGCGATGCTGGCGAGCCCCGTAGTCGACGTCGTCGACCTCTGCGCGCCGAACAGCCTGCACCGGGAGATGACCGAGGCCGCCGCCGCGGCGGGAAAGCACGTCATCTGCACCAAGCCCCTGACCGCCTACACCGGCCAGGACCTGCCGGAGACGGCGGCCGACGCCGAGGTCGCCGGCCGTGACCGCCGCGAGATGCTGCGCGTGGCGGCGGCGGACGCGCGCGCCATGGTCGAGGCGGCAAACGGGGCAGGCGTACAGCTCCTCTATGGCGAGAACTGGATCTATGCCCCGGCCTTCCGCCGCGCCCTCGGCTTGCTCGAACAGGCGGACGCGGTTCTGCTAGAGATGCGCGGCGGCGAGTGCCACAGCGGCTCCCACTCGCCCTACTCGCGGGTCTGGCGGCACACCGGCGGCGGCGCCCTGATTCGGCTCGCCGCCCATCCGGTCGGCGCCATGCTGCACCTGAAGCGGGTCGAGGGCCTGCGCCGTCGCGGCAAGGCGGTACTGCCGGTCTGGGTCAGCGCGGAGACCGCCGATCTCAGTGCGGTTGACGGCCTGTCGGAGGGCGAACTGCGGATCGCCGGGGAATGGGGCCAAGTCGAGAACTGGGGCTGCGCCACGATCGGCTTCGACGACGGCTCGCGCGCCGTCGCCTGGGGCGGCGATCACGTCCTCGGCGGCATGGAGAGCGGACTCGACCTGTTCGCCAGCAACTGTCGCCTGCGCCTCAACCTGAGCCCCAACGACACGCTCCGCGCCTACGCGCCCGACGGCGGCGTCTTCGGCGACGCCTACATCATGGAGAAGGTCGACTCCGGCGCCGGCTGGACGACCCCGATGCCGGATGAGGACTGGACCTCCGGCCAGTTCGGCATGTGCAAGGCGTTTGCCGATGCGCTACTGGCGGGCGAGCCCGCCGAGTCCGACGGTGCGCTCGGCCTGGAGGTCGTGCGGGTGCTGTACGCGGCGTACGTGTCGGCTGCGGAGGGGAGGCGGGTAGAGTGGTCGGAAGGCGACGTGAGGACCTGACCATAGAGGGCCGGCAAGGACACGCAAGATGAGGAACGCAGGTTGGATCGGGACGGTGGCATGGCTGGTGTTGCCGCTTCTGGTGGCAGCGCCCGCGGCAAGCGCCGCCGAGGAGACGATCGGCAAGAACCCCGGCAAGTTCAAGGGGCGATGGCTGAAGGTGTACGACGGGGATGCCCTCGCGACCTTCGAGGTGGTCGCCATCGGCGAGACCACAACGGACATCGCCTGGAAGAAGGCATCGAATGAAGCGCCGTTGCAGGAACGCGAACTGGATGCTCAGTTGCGTGAACAGCTTTCCGAGCGACTGGAGAAGTCGGGGCTGTTCAGCCGGGTTCTGGATGAGCCCCGGGCGAGCGCGGACGACGACTCCCTTCGGATCGACTGTACATTGGAAGTGGAGCCGGGCAGCCGGATGCTCCGTTACGCGGTCGGCGGTGGAGCGGGAAAGTCCGTTTCTCTCCTGGAGTGTGAGTTGGTCCACAACGCGGACGGCAGAGTCCTGGCTCTCTACCACGGCTACGGCGCCGGCACCGGCCTCGGCTTCAAGCTCGGAGGCGGCGGTGCCGCAAAGATGACGAAGGACGACAATCAGGAGAACACGGCGAAGCTCGTCGAGCTGCTGAAACGCGTCGTGGAGTAAACGCTTGGCTTGACCCCTCCGGCCCCCGGCACGCGCGAAGATCCATGAAAAACCGCAGTCCATGTGCGTGTTATCGTGGATCCAATGGCGCGTGACCTAGTTCCCCGTACGGCCCAGGACTTCGTAACGACGGCGCTCGGCCGTTTTCCTGTCGTCACGATCGTCGGGCCGCGCCAGTCTGGCAAGACCACTCTGGCCCGGCAACTCGTGTCTGCCGACTCGGCCAACTACTTCGACCTCGAAGATCCGATCAGCCTGGCACGGCTGGAGAACCCGCGGACGGCGCTTCAGGACTTGGCCGGTCTGGTCGTCATCGACGAAGTGCAGCGCCGGCCCGACCTGTTCCCGGTGTTGCGGGTCCTGGTCGACCGCGACGACAACCCGGCGCGTTTCCTGGTGCTCGGCAGCGCGGGTCCGGATCTGCTGCGCCAGAGTTCCGAATCGCTGGCCGGACGTATCGAGTACATCGAACTCGGCGGCTTCGGCGTCGATGAGGTCGGCGTCGCGCGGATGCCGGACTTGTGGATGCGCGGCGGCTTTCCGCTGTCGTTCCTGGCCTCGACGGATGCCGACAGTCTGGCCTGGCGTAGGGCCTTTCTCAGAACCTTCGTGGAGCGAGACCTGCCGCAGTTCGGGGCCGCGCTGAGCGTTCCGGCTCTCCACCGGTTCTTGGCCATGGTCGCGCACTACCACGGGCAGATTCTCAACGTCGCCGAGTTGGCGACGGCCCTCGGTGTTGCCCAGGCGACGGTTCGGCGATACGTCGACCTGCTGGAGCACTTGTTCATGATCCGGCAGTTGCGGCCGTGGCACGAGAACCTGCGCAAGCGCCAGGTCAAGCGGACCAAGGTCTACCTTCGGGATGCCGGGCTCTACCACCAGTTGATCGGCGTCGGCACGATGGATGCCCTCCATCTGCACCCCCGCATCGGCGCTTCCTGGGAGGGGTTCATCCTGGAGAAGGTGATCGCGGAGTCGGTTCCGGACGAGGTCTACTTCTGGGCCACCCACAACGGCGCCGAACTCGACCTCTTGCTGTTGACGCAGGGCCGCCGGGTCGGCCTCGAGATCAAGCGCGTCGACGCTCCGCGCCGAACCCGCTCGATGATCGTTGCCGTGAACGACCTCCGGCTGGATGCGCTCTACGTCGTCTATCCAGGCGACCAGAGGTATGCAATCGACGACCGGATTGTTGCCGTGCCGGCGGCGATGCCGTTCTCGGCGTTTGGGGCTGGGGCGTCGTAGGCGGCCTCTCGTCGGCGGCCGTATCCCAGTCGCCGCTCTCGATCGCCGTCCACATGCGCTTGAATCCGTTCACGCCGGCAGGTGGCTCACTCGCAAAGACGTTGATCGGTTGCGTTTCGGGGCGTTGCCAGCGATCGAACGGGCGTTCGCGAACTCGACCGACGAGAGTGTTGACCTATGCGAAAGCACTCAAGAATGGTCTGTTGCTTCCGACAACTGAGCCGCCGTCTCTTGATAGGGAAGTACACGCATGGCCCGTACGATCGACTTGGAGTTGTTGCTCTCCGCTTCTGCTGACGACTCGTTTGACGCCGGTATCCGCATCGACACGGATTTGGCTCCCTTGGCGGGCGCGGGCGGACCAGTGAAGCCCGCCGCGTACGAAGGCGGCAGATATCAGGAGGATTGGCGGTGGGTTTCTCTGGACGACGACGAACCCACGCCGGTGATCGTGATCGACAACGTGCCGTCGCAGGCGAACCGCCTCAAGGACGCCCTGCGTCGGAACCGGGACCTGGTGCCGGTGCCGGAGTTCGTTCTCGATCTGTCTCTGCCGAGTCTGCCGGCTCATCTGCCGAAGCGGTTGTCGAGTCTGGAGTTTCCGCACCGCAACGCCGACGCGTACCTTACCCTCTCTGCCAACGTACATGACACAGCGGCCATCCCGAGGCAGCGCTCGAATTGCTCGGCGAGGCGCCGGCCAAGGCCAAGTTGCGTTGTGTCCTCCGGGCGATCCCCTTGTGGTCTGAGGTGTTGGGGCTCATTGGCAGAGCCGATGCGGTGGAACCAGAGCGGGGAGCGGTGCGGCCGGTCGAGTAGAAGTCGGGCGTCCGTCACGGTTTGGCTGCCGACCTCCAGCTATGCGCCCAGGCGCTGTGCCTGGAGGAGATGCTGGGCGTCGATGTGCCGGAGGGCTCTGTCTGGTACGGCGGGCCGCGACGCTGGGTTCGCGTTGAGTTCACTACGGCGTTGCGGGGCCAAGTAGTAGAAGTCGTGCGGCAGATCCGGGAACAGCGGTTCGTCGTCGGCGGCGTCACGGGCGGAATGTCCACCTGCGGTCTGCGCTCTATGGAGCGGTCGCGGATGCCGCTCATTCTCTCTCGCTGGCGAAGGCGTTCGTAGCCGCGAAGCTCCAGAACAGCCGCAAGGTCGTGGAACGCTGGGCCCGCGACGAACGAGATTCTTACGAGGCCGAGGGTCTGGCGGAACGAGCGCGGCAGATCGGAGAGCGTGTCGGGCGGTTGGCCGGCGCGGAGACGGCGGACCACGTTCGGGGCGTCGAAGGTGACGCCGCCCGAGTCTACTTCGGGGCGGTCAGGCAGGCTCTTTCAAAGTGCGACCTCCGGTTCTCAAAGCGAAACCGGCGGCCGCCGCGCGATCCGGTGAACGCGATGTTCGGCTTCTGCTACGGACTTCTCGCCACTGAGTTCATTGGCGCGACGGAGAGTGTCGGGTTGGACTACCAGATGGACTTCTTCCATCGGCCGCGGTCCGGCAGACCCTCGTTGGCCCTCGATCTTGCCGAGGAGCTGCGTGCTCTGGCGGACCGCTTCGTCGTGTCCCTTGTGCGGAGACGGCAGGTGGGGCACGACAGCTTCGTTTGCACGCCGGGAGGCGGCGTCTACCTGAGCGATGATGGCCGCGCTGGCCTGATCAAGGCCTGGGAACGCCACAAGGAAACCGCCGTGTTCCACCGGGTGTCGGGCCGGCGGGTCGGCCGTTGGGTCCTGCCGTCAATTCAGGCGACTCGGCTGGCGCGCCACCTGCGAGGCGATCTGCCGGTCTATCCGCCGTTCGTTCTGGCTTGAGCGATGGATGTCCTCGTCACCTACGACATCGCCGACACGGAGGGCGAAGGCGCCTCGCGCCTCAGGCGGGTTGCGCGGGTTTGCGAGAAGTACGGCCAGCGGGTGCAGATGTCCGTCTTCGAGTGTCGCTTGTCGCCAGTGCGGCTAACCCGCATGATCGGCGAGGTGCAGGACGTGATCGACTGCCGCCAGGACTCGGTGATCGTCTATCGCTTCGCCGCGCCGATCGAGGAAGCTCGCAGCCGCTTCGGCAGAGGTCAGGATCGCGAGACCGGGGAACCCTGGATCGTTTGATGTCTTATGCGGACCCCTTCGCTTCATCGGCTCCGGGCGGCTGCGGATCGCCCACGAGTACCAGCCTCGAAGGCCGCTCGCGCCTCGGCGCGGTCCCGCTCCTGGCTTGACCATCGCACAACCTAGCCATAGTCTTAGCTAGGTTCGTGTTTCGGTTCAGCGCAATGGCGGTCCGCTCCGTCTGCTGTGGTGGTCTGGACTCGCGTCTTCGTCGAACAGGACTCTTGGGAGGGCGTTTGCAGTGACCATCGTCAACGTTCATCAAGCCAAGACTCAACTCTCGCGGCTGCTGGCCCAGGTCGAGGCCGGGGAGGACGTGGTGATAGCGCGCCGCGGCGAACCGGTCGCGCGGCTCGTCTGCTGCCGGCCGAAGGTCAGGCGCCAGCCCGACGTCCTGAAAGGCAGGGTCGTCGTTCCAGACAGTTTCTTCGACCCGTTGCCGGAAGAAGAGCTTTCCCTCTGGGAACAGTAGATCGGCGTGAAGGCCCTCTTGGACACTCACGCGCTTCTGTGGTGGGTCGCGGACAGCGCGCGTCTCTCGGAGACCGCTCGCCGCCTGATTCGGGACGACTCGAACGAGATCCTGGTTAGCGCGGCCTCCGCCTGGGAGATCGCAACGAAGTACCGATTGGGCAAGCTGCCCGGAGGCGAAACCGTGGCCCGAGATGTCGTCGGTTGCATCGGGACCCAGGGCTTCACGGAACTCCAGATAAGCGTTGCCGATGCCGAGCGCGCCGGACGTCTGCCCGGGCCGCACCGCGATCCGTTCGACCGAATGCTCATCGCGCAAGCCTTGGCGCGCGACCTGCCGCTGGTGTCGGTCGACGCGGCGTTCGATCGCTACGCCGTTAATCGAGTGTGGTGAGGTGCGAAGATCCATTATCCCGGCGACAAGAAGTATGCAATCGACGAGCGGACAGTGGCTGTGCCGGCGGCGGCGCCGTTCTCGGCGTTTGGGGCTGGGGCGTCGTAGCTGGGCGCGGTAAGGTACGCGCCGTCCGAGACGTAACGCCCGACGGAGCCCTCCGATGCGATTCAGCTACTGGCCCGCCCCCACGATGCCCTGGTCCGACCTGCTGGAGATGTCCCGGCACGTCGAGGCGAGCGGCTGGGACGGCATCTGGTACGCCGATCACTTCATGCCGAACGGCGAGGACACGTCGGCGCCATGGGCGGAAAGCTGGACCACGATCGCGGCGCTCGCGGCGGCCGTGCCTCGAGTGCGTCTCGGACCCCTGGTCACGGGCAACACCTACCGGCATCCGGCGGTGCTGGCGAAGATGGCGGCGACGATCGATCACATCTCCGGCGGCCGCGTTGTCCTGGGCCTGGGCGCCGGCTGGCAGGAGAACGAGCACCTTGCGTACGGCATCCCGTTCTACACGCTCGGCGAACGCCTCCGCCGTCTCGACGAGGCCTGCCGGGTGATCAAGGCGCTGTACGGTCGGCAGAGCGCCGACTTCGCGGGCAACGCGTACTCCTTGATCGGAGCGCCGCTCGAGCCGAAGCCGGTGCAGGATCCGCTGCCGTTGATGATCGGCGGCGGCGGCGAGAAGGTAACCCTGCGGATCACCGCCCAGCATGCGGACGAGTGGAACGTCTGGGGCACGGTCGACATCCTCAAGCACAAGATGGCGGTGCTCGACGCCCACTGCGAGAACGTGGGCCGCGATCCGGCGGAGATCGAGCGCTCGGCGGTGGCGCTGCTGTTCCTGAGCGACGACGAGGCGTTCCTGGCGAAGGTGCGGGCGCGCGGCGCGGCGATGCCCTCGAACATCGGCGGCGTGCCTCAGATCGTCGACGCGGTCGGCGCCTACCGGGATGCCGGAGTAGAAGAATTCATTGTCCCGGCCTTCAACCTGGGCGGCAAGGACCGGCAGAAGGAAGTCCTGGACCAGTTCATCGAGGATGTGGCGCCGGCGTTTCGTTGACGCTGTAGGGTCGAGAACAATGCTGCAGGCTGGAGAACCCGGCAGGGGCGGAGAAGACGCGCTGGCCGACGACGGGGGAGCAGGCCTTTCCGACCTGCGGATGTCGCCGCAGGCGATGTTGGACCTTGCCCGCCGGGCTGCGGAGCTTGCAGTAGCGCGTATTGAGAGCCTGCCTCAGGAAGACGCCTGGGACGGAGAATTCAAGGAGGGGCTCGAGCGTCTGCTCCTCGAGGATCCGCCGGAGGAGGGCAACCCGGCCGAGAAAGTTCTCCATCGAGCCGTAGAAGACATCCTTCCGATGACGACCCGACTGGACCACCCCCGCTGCTTCGGGTTCGTTCCTACTGAGCCAACCTGGCCCGGCATCATCGCGGATTTTCTTGCTTCCGCTTACAACGTGAACGCCTGCACCTGGCTGGTCGCGAGCGGTCCGAGCCAGCTCGAACTCGTCGTCCTGGACTGGTTCCGGCGCTGGCTTGATTATCCGGAGAGTGCCGGCGGGCTGCTGACCAGCGGCGGTTCTGCCGCCAGCGTGGACGCCTCGTCGCGGCCAGGGAAGCGGCCGGCAATCCCGAGCGGCCGACCGTGTACATGAGCGATCAGAGTCACAGTGCACAGGCGCGAGCCGCGATGATCCTCGGCGTCAGGCCTGAGTCCGAGCGCGCCGATTCGATCGGACTGGACCCGCACAAGTGGCTCTTCCAGCCATACGATGTGGGCTGCCTGCTGGTCAAGGATGCCAGCACCCTTGAAGACGTCTTCGCCTTTGGCACGACCGTTCTCCAGGACACGATCTGGGGCGCGCACCACCCGAACATCAACGATCGCGGCCTGCAGTTGAGCCGTTCCTTCCGGGCGCTGAAGATCTGGATGTCGGTCCAGACGTTCGGCATGTCCGCGTTCCGGCGGGCCGTGTCGAAGGGGATGGCACTTGCCTTCCGAGCGGAGGAGTACGTGGAGCAGAGTCCGACCCTGGAGCTTCTGACGCCCGCGTCGCTTGGCGTGGTCTGCATGCGAGTCAACCCGGAAGCCGTCGATCTCGAGGAGGAACCGCTCGAGGAGATCAACGGAGAGGTCCTCGCGCGCCTGTTCTGGGACGATCGTGCGTTCGTTTCGTCGACTTCGCTCCACGGAACCTTCTCGCTCCGCTTCTGCATCATCAACCACACGACCAGTTGGGATGATGTGCGTGAGACGCTGGAGGCGGTCGAGAGGTTCGGCGAGGACGCAACGGCGGCGTGACTGCCGGAGCCCCTTCGGCGGGGAGTGGATCGTCGGTGCGCCAGGAAGGCGATCCTGCTGACGTGGGCGCCGTATGGGAGGTGCCCGCACCGCTGGCCGCGGTCGAGGTCCGCGCTGACGACGAGACTCCGATCATTCTCAGGAGGCACGGCAATCCCGATGGCCCGCGCCTGGTCCTGAGTCACGGCAACGGGTTCTCGGCCGACGCCTACTACCCGTTCTGGTCGTTGCTCACCGACCGCTTCGACCTGATCCTCTGGGACCAGCGGAGCCATGGTTGGAACCCGGTCGGCCAGTTGGACGCACAGACGGTGCCGGCCATGGTCCAGGACCATGGCTGCGTTGCCGAGGCTGTCGACCTGCACTTCGGAGCCAAACCGAAGATCGGCGTTTTTCACTCGGTGTCGGCCTTGACCGCTGCGCTCTACGCTGCCGGCGGAGAGGGATTCTCGGCCGTGGTGCTCTTCGACCCCGTGATCTGCCCGCTTGGTTGCGAACCGGTCGACATCGCGGACGTGCACGGGAAATTGCGCAACATCGGCGCTTCGGTCAGGCGCCGCCCGCAGCGCTTCGAGAGCGTCGAAGAACTCGCGGAGAGCATCGGCCGGGCCTCTGTTTTCGGGCTTCTTCTACCTGGTGTTGCGGAACTCCTGGCGGAGACGATGCTCCGACCGGCCGCCGACGGCCACGGATACGAACTTCGCTGCCCCAGCGAGCACGAAGCGCGGATCGTCGACCAGTCCCTCGACTGGGTGCAGCGGGTCGATCTCGGGAGCCTGAGCTGTCCCGTCAAGGTGATCGGCAGCGACCCGACGGTGCCGTTTTCCTTCCTGCCGAGTGTGAACCTGAGTCACATCCTCATCCTGGACTACGACTTCGTGCCCGACACGAGCCACTTTCTCCTGCTGGAGAAGCCGGAAGAGTGCGTGGACGCGATGCTGCCCTTCGTCGAACGGCACGTCTGAGGGGGGCGTCCCGCCAGGCGCCGGGGCGTCTCCGGTCTTGTCGGCTTTTACGGGTAGTACCCCGACATCGTACGCACGTCGGCGCCGCGCCTGTCCACCTCGACCCGGATCGCCCGGAAGTCGCTGTCGGACTTCGTGCTCGTCGACTGGTAGGTGAGCAGGTACCTGTTCCGGAGTTCACGTTCGATCTGGTCGTAGATCGCGTCGAGCTCGTCGACGTCTTCGATCAGGAACGCCTGCCCGCCGGTCTCTTCGGCGATGCGCTCGAGGACGCGCCTTGTGTTGCGGTCCCTGGCCGCGTGCTTGAGGCCGATGGCGTAGATCGCCACGCCCGAGCGCTGCGCGGTCATGAGTGCACTCTCGAACGAGAAGGTGCTGTTCTCGTCCTTGCCGTCGGAAAGGAGCAGAAGCGCCTTCTGGCCGCTGATTCCGTCGAAGTAGCTCAGCGAGTAGACGAGGCTGTCGTAGAGGGCCGTTGTGCCGACGGCTTCGAGACCTGCCAACGCGCGTGCGAGCATGCCGGTGTCCTTCGTGAACCGGCTCTCGACCTGGGGGCGGTTGGCGAAGGTGAGGACCGCCATCCGATCCTGGGGCTGGAGGGCCTTGTCCACGAACCGCTGCGCCGCAGTCTGCACCTGCTCGATCGAGTCCTCCATCGAAGCCGACGTGTCGATCAGGAGACCGGCGTGGAACGGCGTGTCGTCCACCCAGTCGAAGCGGCGGATGGTCTGTGCGGCGCCGTCTTCGGTGATCCGGAAGCGGTCCTGCTCCAGGCCGGGGATCGGCCGTCCCCTCTCGTCGACGACGCTGGCGAACAGCTCGACGTATTGCACGGTGATCCGCTCCACCGGGTTCGGGCTGTTGATGAACACGACGTCCTCGGTACTGCTGCCGTCGGCGAGAAAGGCGGCGGTGCGCAGATACGTCAGGTCGGGTCCGCCGAGAACCACCGGCTGCACCCAGGGTGGCTGGTAGAGGGTCGCGATCCGTTCCTCGCCGAGAAACAGCTCCAACCGGTCAACCTCCTCGCCATCAGGCGTGGCGATCTCGATGACGGCTCGCGTGCTCTCGAGGAACTGCTCGCCGGAGCTCGGCTCGATGAAGCGGGCGCGAAAGCGCTGGCCGCCGCGGTTGACGGACATCTCGTCCGAGGCGACGACCTCGCCGTCCTTCAGTCCGTCGACGCGCACGCGGTGCTCGGTCGGATGGGATCCCAGGTTCAGTTCGACGTCGAACGGGGGACGGCGCTTGCGCAGGATTTCCCGGCCGTCGAGCGAGAAGGCGACCGCGTCGAAATCGCCGATCGCGTGGGTCGAGAAACGGACCATCCCCACCCGCACCCGTTCGTCGCGCGGGGGCACCAGGCGCAGCAGGCGCTCGCCGCGGGAGGCGGCCGCGTTCGCCTCGGCCAGAGCCGGGAAGGTCTCGAGGATGCTCTTGCGTAGCGACTGCCCATCCTCCAGGTTCGGCACCGGGACCGTCTCGTCGACGATGGCGAAGCGCTGGCCGAACACATCCTCGATCTTGAGCCGGATCTGGACCTCGCCGGGACGCAGATAGCGGGTGAAGACGAGCGGGATGGCGTCCGGGTCGCCGCCCTCGGCGGGCAGTTCGAACCGGTAGCGGAAGGTCTCGAACAGGTGATCGTCGCGGATCACCTCGCCGGTCATCTGGAAGCTGTGGTACTCGCGGTCCTGGAAGCTCTTGCGGCCGGCGGTCGCCACAGGCACCAGGACCAGACCGTGGGCCACGGTGCGGGTCTGGTTCCGGCCCGGGAATTCCCACCGCGTCTCGACATCGAAGCGGGGGGCGGTGGCCGGGACGTCGGTGGTGAAGGAGGCGAAGGTGGCGAGCCACTCCTCCGGCGGCTCGGGCGGCGTCGAGACCTGCTCGAGAACGGAGGCGCCGGCAAGGTCGTTCTGCAGCGTGCGGACGGCCCAGGGCAGCCATTCGTCGGCGCACAGCACGGCGATGTTCGTGGTGGGCAGGCCGCGGCGCGCCACCGGCCGGCGCGCGGCGCTTTCATGCCAGAAGTCGTAGGGCCGGTTCCTGCTCGTGGCCAGGAAGATGACCACAAAGTGGCGCGGCGTGCGGTCGCTGCCGCCGTAGAACCAGATCTCCAACTCGCTGCCGCGCGAGAGGCAGTACGAGGCGGTGCGCCCGTCGGGCAAGGTGAACCGACCCGGCGCGCCGTTCAGAAGGTAAAAGAGGGCGCGGGCATCCTCGAGAGCGCCCCACTGACTGAGTGCCGCGTCCACGCGGTCCTCCCAGAGCACATGGAGTTCGTTCAGCGGCGTCCTGGGATCGGGGTCGCGGGCCTTCCAGAAGGCCTGGATGAACGCCTCGCGCCTGTAGTCCTCGGGAAGGTTGACGAAGAACTCCCGCTCCTCTTCGCTGATCAGCGGCCCGACGCGCTCCAGCCAGCGGACGAAACGGGTGTCGAGCGGTTTGGGGGCAGCATCCCGGCCAGCGGGCCCTGCCTCTTCCGACTCGTCCCGACCCTCCTCGAGTCGACCGGTCTCGGCGCCCAGCGGCCCGCTGCCGGCCAAAGCCAGCAGCGACGCGGCCAGGGTTGCGGCGATCCTGAGGCGGGCGGTCATCGGCGTTTCGGTCATTGGCGTCAACGGATCTCGACCGTTGTTGCTTCCCTGGAATTGGAGCCCGGTTGCGTGGGTGTCAGTGCCCCGAGCGCCCCCGCTTGCGCACCTGCCGTGCAACAGCGACCACGACCGCCAACGCAAGCACCGAGGCGGCGAGGGCAAGATCCTGCCTCAGCCAGGCGCCGGCGCCAAGGTCGCGGACGATTGCCTGGTCGACCATGCGCAGGAACAGGAAGATCGCGGCGATCAGCAGCAGCGAGTTGTACTCCCGCAGCAGAACAGTGCGCCAACTGAAGCGAGCGTCGGGAGATCGCCACAGGTGGGGACGGGGCCAGAATGTCGGCGTGCGCTCGGCCCAGCGGCGATGGGTGACGCCGAAGCGCTCGCCGAGGAAGCGTTCCTCGGCGGCGATCACCCGCTCGTAGAGCAGCCAGTAGACTAGGGCGGCGGTGAGCACGAACCACCACGACCTGACCGCGAGCGCGAACCCGAGCAGCACGAACAGGTTGCCCAGATAGACCGGGTGACGGCTGAGCGAGTACATGCCGGAGGTGTTCAGCAGGCTTGCGCTCGGCGCCCTCAGGCTGCGCGTGGAGGCGCCGGGTGGCGCCGATCCAACGGCGGCCGTTCGCACGGCCATGCCGACCAGGGAGACCGTGAGGCACACCGCGAGCCAACCGAGGCCAGGGTCCGCGGGGAGCGCCGCCGATCGGCGTTCCAGGACCGCGAGCACGCCGGCGGGTAGCAGGAAGACGGCGAACATCCCCCGGTGCCGGAACAGGAACAGACCCTGGTCCGCCAGCCGGCGGCTGAGGGGGCCGAAGCTGCGCCGCGACTCGGGTCGCGGCGGGGCGGTAGCGGGCGCCTCGGCGGCGCTGCCTTGGACCAACCGCGGCACCGTGGCGTCCGTGGCCAGGTCTGGCGCCAGACTCAGGCTGTCGCCGTCGTTCATCGTTGCGCTTTCGCGGATGCCGCCACGCGTGCGGCGGCTTCCGGAGTGGTCAGCAACACGTGGCCTTGACGCGGATCGTGATCTCGGCTCACTTCAACGAGCCCGATCGGCGGCTCCAGAGCGTCCAGGTTGTCCCGCTCGATGAGCAGCCAGACCGGCTTGTCGGTGCGGGCCGCGAACCGGCGGAGCGCTTGTTCGTCCCCCTGATCGTGGACCTGGGTGCCGCCGTGGAGGTCAACCGCGAAGCGCCGGGTGTAGAACAGGAAGGCGGCATCGGGAACGGGGTAGATCGCGTACGGCTCGTCGGGTTCCGCCCACTGGGCCAGATGGCGCGAGAGGGCGCGAGCCGACTTGAAGGCGTCGCCCAACGGCAGCAACCGCACGGCGGTGGCCGACATGGCGAGTCCGAGGCCGGTTGCAAGGCAGGCTATCAGCAGATCGGGGCGGCGGCGCGCCGCCAGCCAGAGGCCCGCCAGACCGGCTAGAGCGGGCAGTGCCGCGACCAGTTGGAGCTCCCCGATCGTGCCCTCGGAGATCGCGCCTTCGGGGAGGTCGCGGGCCGCCATGGGCGCCGCCGCGACCAGGAATCCGAACAGCAGGGGCACGGTCGCCGCCGAAAGCAGAAACGCCGCCCGGTAGCGCGGCCAGCGGTCCCGGATCAGGAGCGCGCCGTGGGCGGTGAGCATCGCCAGGGGCGCTGTCAGCGCCAGCAGGTACACGGTGCGCTTGCCGCCGGACAGGCTGAAGAACACGAAGGTGCCGGCGATCCAGATGAGCAGGAAGCGGACGGCTTGGCCCTGGCGACTTCGCGGCTCCTCGCGGGAGCGCCGGAAGGCGGCGTAGATCGCGACCGGGGCCAGCAGCGTCCAGGGGCCGAAGGTCCCGGGCAGGGTCTGGAAGTAGTAGTGCCAGGGCTTCTGGTGGTACGTGGCGCCCGCGTAGCGGGACAGGGTCTGGTCGAGCAGCAGGGCGTCGAAGTAGGACCGTCCGGCCAGCCAAACCGCGGGGCCGAACCAGACCAGAACGACGCCCGCCCACAGCAACAGTCCGCGGCCGAGCCGCAGCTCGGCGATGCCGGCGCGGTCGCGCTCGAAGGCGAGGAATGCGATGACGACGAGAAGGGGCACGATCAGTCCCACCGGGCCCTTGGCCAGGGTCGCCAGGCCGGCGCAGGCGAAGAAGGCGAGGTTCGCCCAGGTCCACCGCCCCCGGGCCGGCCCGTCCGCGGCGCCGAAGTGTCCCCGCGCCCAGAACAGGATCGCCAGCAGTTCCAGAAACGTGAGCGTCATGTCGATCTGGCCGACCCGCGCGTTCCACATGACGAGGGCCGAAGTCAGAAAGATCGGCGCCGCGAGCCACGCCGTCGCCCGGCCGAAGAGCCGGCCGGCGAGCGCGAAGATGACCAGCACGGAACCGACGCCGGCGAAGAGAGACGGCAGCCGCGCCGCCACCTCGTCGACGCCGCCGCGCAGCGCGCCGAACAGCGCGATGTTCCAGAAGTGGAGCGGCGGTTTGTGGGTGTAGGTCTCGCCGTTCAGGCGCGGCACCAGGAAGTGCTCGAGGGCGAGCGGCGGTGCGAGCATCTCCCGCGCGACTTCGGCGTAGCGAGGCTCGTCCGGGTTCCAGAGGTCGCGGCTGCCGATGCCGGGCAGCAGGACGGCCAGCGCGGTCGCGCCGAGCGCCAGGTAAGGGAGTAGGCGATCGCGCACGGGCGGATCCTGACACAGCGACGGGTCGCGGTCACCGAGACGAACCCGCCTTCCGAACTGCTGTTGCCGGCGATAGGGTAAGCCGTTCCCTCCGTGAGCCCGCTGAAGGGCGCACGGACTGGTTCACGGGTGCCGCGAATCGCGCCACCCGGGTCCCCGTTCCACAAGAAGCCTGATCCGAGGACAGACAGAGGTATCTGCCGATGGGCCAACTGCCGAAGTCCGTGACCATCACGGACGACACGATGAGGGAAGGGCTGCAGATCGAGAGCGTCGACATTCCGGTGTCGGAGAAGCTGCGGCTGCTCGACGCCTTGGGCGAAACCGGGGCCAAGGTGATCTCGATCGGTTCCTACGCCCACCCCAAGTGGACGCCCCAGATGGCATGCATCGACGAGATCGCCGAGCGTTTCGTCCCCAAACCGGGTGTCCGCTACACGGCCGCGATCTTCAACCAGGTCGGGTTCGAGCTCGCGGATCGCTGGTATCCCAAGCTCGATGTCCGGCAGCGCCGGATCGGCACCCACGTCGAGTTGTGCGACACGTTTGCCCGCCGCAACTACAACGCGACCCAGGCCCAGCAGATCGAGCGCATCCCGGCGACGATCGAACGGGCCCGCGCGGCCGGGGCCAAGTCGGGCGCCGTAGCGATCGGCAATCCCTTCGGCTCGAACTTCGAAGGTCCGTTCACCCTCGAGCAGCGGCTCGACCTGCTGGCGCTGATGATCGACCGCTGGCGCCAGGCGGGTCTTCCCGTCACCCGCTGCTCGATCATCGAGGCGATGGGCTGGAACATGCCGCACGAGGTGCGGGAGACGATCCTCGCGATCCGGGAGCGGTGGCCGGAGATCACCGACTTCCACTGCCATCTGCACAACACGCGCGGCGCCTCGATCGCGAGCTACTACGAGGCCCTGAAGCTCGGCGTGCGTGAGTTCGACACCTCGATCGGCGGCATGGGAGGTTGCCCCTACTGCGGCAACGGACGAGCGGCCGGTCACGTTCCGACCGAGGATTTCGTCGACTTCTGTCACGAACTCGGGGTCGAGACGGGCTACCGGCTCGATAGGCTGATCGAGGCCGCCTGGATCGCGGAAGAGGTGGTCGGCCATCCGCTCTGGGGTCATGTCTCCAAGGCCGGGCCGCGACCCCGGGACGGCGACCTCTACCCACGCCGGATGCCCTTCGTGGAGACCCTTGACGAGGCCTCCCACTTCCGCAAAGGATCGCCGGTCTATGCCGGTCAGCGCTCCCCCTGGCGGCCCGACGCCGCCCTCTACCAGGAGTGACGGCTACGGCCGCAACGAGACCTTCCGCGGGCGTTCGCTACCAGGCGGACGAGATGCCGCCGACGTTGCTCGCCGCGACGATGGGCCTCCAGTACGCGACCCTGTGCGTCGCCGGGATCGTGCTGATCCCGGCGATCATCGTCCGCGCCGCCGGAGGCAGCGACGAGTACCTGGGATGGGCGGTGTTCGGGGCGATCTTCGTGAGCGGCACCACGACGATCCTGCAGGCGCGACGGCTGTGGCGCATAGGGGCCGGCTACATCCTGCTGATGCGTACCTACGGCGCCTTCATCGCGGTCAGCATCGCGGCCCTGAGCGCGGGCGGTCCGGTTCTTCTCGCCAAGCTGGTGATCGTCTCCTCGCTGTTCCAGTCACGAGCTCTCGCTACGCCTGCCGCGTCACTTTGCGTCCTCGGTGAAGCATCAGCAGTACCACGACACCGACGTCCTCACGGTCACGGTGAGCAGCGACAGCAAGGCGCCGAGCGGGCAGGTGGATACGGCTGGGATCTGAGAGAGGGCGGATGCCTTCTTGTAGGATGAGCGTCAGCGGTCGCGCGCCGACCAACCCACCGCAGGACAGCCCGAGTGACTGAAAGCCCCCACCTGACGTTTGTCGAGGAGATTCTCCTCCTTCTCCTGGACGACGACACCGGTGCGATGAAGAGAGTCGCGCCGAACGTGATGGAGTTGTTGATCGCGGGCGCGATCCTGATGGACCTCGCGCTGCGCGGCCGGCTGGACTGCGACCTGCAGAAGCTGGTCGTCGTCGATGCGACGCCGGCGGGCGAGGAGATCCTCGACGGTCCGCTGGCGGAGATCGCTGGCGCCGACGACGAGGCGGACCCCCGCACCTGGGTGGTCCGGCTCTCGGCCCGGAGTAAGGAAGTACAGGAAGCGGCGCTCAAGCGCCTGGTCGAGCGCCGGATCCTCCGCGTCGAAGACCGCAGCTTCCTGTGGGTGTTTGGCAGCCGCCGCTATCCTCTCGTCTCCGATCGGGAGGAGCGGGAGGTCAAGCTTCGGATTCTCGATGTGCTGCTGAGCGACCGCATTCCGGCGCCGAGGGATGTCGCGCTGATCTGCCTGGCCGACGCCTCGAACGCCTTCCAGGTCATTCTCAGTGCGCAGGAACTGCGGCACGCGGCGGCGCGGATCGAGTTGGTCCGCGGCTTCGACCTGATCGGCCAGGCAATGAGCAGGGCGATCCAGAAGTCGGTTCAGGACATTGCCGCCGCGACGGCGACCGCCCATCACCCCTTCTATTGAGACTTGGAGAGCAATTAGTGTGATCGAGACCACGAGAATCGGAAATTCGAAGATCGAGGGCACGACGGCCGGCAGCGTGGCGGTCTGGGTGCCCGAGGGGCGTGTTGACGCCGCGAGCGCGCCGGACCTGGAGCAGGCCATGATGGCCTCCATCGAAGAGGGCGTCTCGGATGTCGTCCTGGACCTGAACCGCACGCGCTACATGAGCAGCGCCGGCCTTCGAGTGGTGCTGGTGGTCGCCAGGGCCCTGCAGGCAAAGAACGGACGCTTCGCCGTCTGCGGTCTGAACGACGAGGTGAAGGAGCTGTTCGAGGTCAGCGGCTTCAGCCTGATCGTCAACATCGTGCCGGACCGCGACGCCGCGGTGGCCGCGGTTCAGCAGGCCGGCTGACGCACTGACACCGGGTGCGCCGGCCTTCCATCCGGGCGCCCGATGACGGGCGCACGGACTGGTTCACGGGCGGCGCGGATCGCGGCACCCGGGTTCTGGCACGTACACGGGCGTCCGGGCCTCGCGCCCGCCCTCCGCTACAGCGGCCAGCCGTCCCGGAACGTCGGCCGGATGTACTCCCGCGGCACGTCGACGCCGCCCATCACCTTCATCTTCTTCGGGTTCCAGACGATCTCCTGCTGCGAGCGGACCGCCAGGTTGCCGAGCAGCGCGGTCTCGGTCATCGGCCCGGCGTGATCGGGGAAATTGGAGCCGTCCGGGTTCGTGGTACCCGCCTTGATCGCGTCGATCCACTGCAGGTAGTGGCCCTCGGTGCGCTCGTAGGCCTGGGGCACCGGGTTCTTGGCGATCTTCTCGTGCAGGTTCGTCGGGTAGATCGTCGGGTTGCCGGCGTAGATGTCCGCCGTGATGATTCCCTCGGCGCCGATGAACAACTGGCCGCTTCTGCCCGGCGGCCATCTGCCGTCGAACACCTTCGGCTTCGGCGGCGTCAGGTTGCCGTCGCGCCAGACTACGGTCATCTTGGGGCGGTTGCCGCGGGCCGGGTACTCGAACGTGATCCGGGTCGAGGCCGGCGCCGTCTCCTTGAACAGCGGCGTCGATTCGGCGTAGACGGACGAAGGATCGCGCAGGTCGAAGACCCAGAACGCGGCGTCCATCGCGTGGCAGGCGATGTCGCCGATCGCGCCGGTGCCGAAGTCCCACCAGCCTCGCCACGCGAACGGGTGGTAGTAGTCGGAGTGGTACGGACGCTCCGGCGCGGGGCCGAGCCAGAGGTCCCAGGCGACGTGTTCCGGCACTTCGTGGACTTCCTTGGGCCGGTTGATCGCCTGCGGCCAGATCGGCCGGTTCGTCCAGTACTCGACATGGTTCACTTCGCCGATCACGCCCGCTTCGATCCACTCGCGGATCAGTCGCGAGCCTTCTCCCGCGTGGCCCTGGTTGCCCATCTGCGTCGCGGCGCCGGCCTTGCGGGCGGCCTCGCCGACCATCCGCGCCTCCCAGATCGTCCGCGTCAGCGGCTTCTGGGTGAAAACGTGGAGACCCCGCTCGAGCGCGTCGACGGTGATCACGGCATGGGTATGGTCGGCGGTCGACACCATGACCGCGTCGAGCTCGCCGGCGTGCTTGTCGAGCAGTTCGCGGTAGTCGTGGTAGCGCGGCGCGTCGGGATGGGCGTTCATCGCCTGCTCGGCGCGTTGCCAGTCGATGTCGCAGAGGGCGAGGATGTTCTCACTCGAGACGCCCTCGATGTCGCTCCTGCCTTTGCCGCCGGCGCCGATGGCCCCGATGTTCAGCTTGTCGCTGGGCGCCGGCTTTCCGCGGCCGAGGACGTGGCGGGGGACAATCATCCAGCCCGCGCCGCCGGCGGCGGCGCCGAGTACGTTGCGGCGGGTCATCTCTTGCTCAGGCATCGCATCCTGCCTTTCCCCCAAAGTTGTTCTAGTCGCTCGTGCTTCAATGCCTCGTGGGTGTGCGGTATGGGCGTGCGCCGCAGAAGGTAGGGTACGCCGAACATCCTGCCGCGCACGCTGCTAGGTTAGCGCATTCGATGGGCGAGGAAGCCGGGGGATACGGTGCGTGCCTCGCTCCGTTCGCCGGTGGGGGAAGGTTCGAGATGTCAGAGTCCATGACGCCGAACGCGAAGGTCCGCAGGCAGGGTTGCATGAGGAGTGTGCGCCGGCTTGTGACGTTGGGCATCGCCTGTCTGATCGCCCTGGCTGCGGGGCCGGTCCGGGCGGAGACGCGGAAGCACGGCCAGTCCGCTTACGGGGAGTGGCAACACCACGGCGGCGACCACGCGTCCAGCCGCTACTCGCCGCTGACTCAGATCGACGGCTCGAACTTCGGCCGGCTCGAGATCGCCTGGCGTTGGCGCACGGCGGACCACGAGGTGCCGCTGGACGTGTTGCCGGGCTACGACACCGGTTTCTACCGCTCCGTGCCGCTGATGATCGGCGGCCGCCTGTTCGCACCGACCAGCCTCGGCCAGGTGGCGTTGCTCGACCCGGCGACCGGCGAGCAGAAGTGGGTCTACAACCCGAAGACCTGGGAACGGGGAGGCACCACGATGCGGCCGGTCGGCGCCCGCGGCATCGAGTACTGGACCGACGGCGAGAAGGAACGACTGTTCGTCGCCACGATCGGCCGCCAACTCGTCTCGGTCGACGCCGCCACCGGCGAGGCGGACCGGGCCTTCGGCGAGGATGGCGTGGTCGACCTGGCGCTCGACCTCGGTCCGGGCGAGTACGCGATCAGGCACATCACTCACGGTGCACCGCCGATCGTGGTGGGCAACAGCGTCATCGTCGGGTCGAAGATCTTCGACTACTCGATCAGGAGCGACGCACCGCCCGGCCACGTGCGCGCCTACGACGTCCACACGGGCGAGTTCAAGTGGCGTTTCAACACGATCCCGCGGGACGACGAGTTCGGCGTCGAGACCTGGGAGAACGAGTCCTGGCGGACGGCCGGCAACGCGAACGTGTGGACGTCGATGAGCGCGGACCACGAACTGGGATACGTCTACCTGCCGACGAGCACGCCCTCGAACGACTACTACGGGGCTGACCGGCCGGGCGACAACCTGTTCGCCGAGAGCCTGGTCTGTGTCGACGCTGACACGGGTGAACGCGTCTGGCACTTCCAGACCGTCCGCCACGGCATCTGGGACTACGACATCGCGTCGGCCCCGAACTTGCTCGACATCGTCGTCGACGGCAAGCTGATCAAGGCTGTTGCCCAGGTCTCGAAGACCGGCTTTACCTACGTCTTCGACCGCGCGACCGGCGAGCCGGTGTGGCCGATCGAGGACCGGCCGGTGAACCACAAGTCCACGGTGCCGGGCGAGAAGCTGTCGGAGACCCAGCCGTTCCCGACCAAGCCGCCGGCCTTCGAGCGGCAGGGCATCAGCGAGGACGACCTGATCGACTGGACGCCCGAACTGCGCGAGGAGGCCCTCAGGATCGCCGAGAAGCTGGTGCTGGCGCCGATGTTCCCGCCCCTGATCGTCCAGGGCGAAGGCGGCAAGGAGGGCGTGATGGTCGTGCCTGGCGCCGCCGGCGGGGCAAACCACCCCGGAGCGTCCGTCGACCCGATGACCGGTGTGCTCTTCGTCGAGTCGCAGAACCGCCCGACCGGGATGTCGCTGGTCGAGCCGGATCGGGCCCGCCGTCCGGACTGGCGCTACGTGATCGGTTACGTCGACACGAGTGGACCGCGGGGCCTGCCGCTCGTGAAGCCGCCCTACCGGACGATTACCGCGATCGACCTGAATCGCGGTGAGCACCTATGGCGCGTGCCGGTTGGTCCCGGCCCCAAGAACCATCCGGCGATCGCGCACCTGAACCTGGACGACATGGGCACCGTCTACTTCGGCATGCCGGCGGACGGCGGCCTGCTCGTCACCCGCACCCTGCTGATCGGCTTCTTTGCCTTGCGCGATGAGGACGATCCTCGCACCAGCAGCCGCAGCATCCTGCGCGCCTACGACAAGGCGACCGGCGAGGTGCTTGCGGAAGTGGAAACCGACATCTGGCTGCACGGTCCGCCGATGACCTACATGCACGATGGCCGGCAGTACATCGTCATTGCCGGGGGCGGTGCCCGCAACCGCCGGATTCCGGATGAACTCATCGCGTTCGCTCTACCGGAATCTGAGATTGGAGGCTAGATCAATGAAGAGCAGCACTCCCTGGGGCCGGCAGGACGATTCGGTTGCAGCAGGGCATTCGGCTGCGGCAACGCCGTATTTCTGGGTGCGCGGGCCTTCTGGCCCGCATCCGGCGCAAAGCGCCGGTTTGGGGACTCTGTTCGCCGTGGCTGCGTTCGTGCTGTTTGCTGCCCCGCCAGCCTCAGCCGCCTCCGAATGCAAGCCCCTTGAAGCGGAAGGTCCCGTAACCGTCGAATCCTGCCCGATCGAGAATGCCGACTACCCCCTGGTGCGGGCTGAGATGACGGTTCCGGGCTCCATGTCGACCGTCATCTCCCTCCTCGACCATGCCGCGGCGTGCCCCGACTGGCAGTCCATGTGCACGGAAGAAACCGCGGCGCCCCTCGACGCACCCTTCCAGACCCTCCGCCAGCGCGTTTCCGGCAGGGGCATGACCCGGCGGATCACGATGGACCGCGCCGCATGGTGGCGCACGGCTGACGGCCACGTCATCGGCGACATGGTCGGCGCGGACGACCAGACGCCAGAGTTCAAGGGCAAACGCGTGCTTTGCATGCGCGGCCGCTGGTTGCTCGCTCCTGGCGATCAGGAAGGAACGGTCGAAGTCGTCCAAGAGACCGTCAGCGACCCGCAACCGCCCTTCGGCCTGGGGTCTGGGGTCGTGACGCCCCGCACCGCGAAGACGCTGCTCGAGACCTTCACGAACATGAGCGCCCGACTCGCCGCCGGCCAGTACGGCGCCGGCCCAGCCATCGAGTCGTTGCCGCTGCTGGAGGACGAATTACCGGGCGTCGGCGGAGAATTCGCCCGCTGCCAGGCCGCGCGGAAGTAGGCGCGGCCGGACAGCTACCGGCCTGAACCCGACCTGGCGAGCAGGCGCAGCGCATTGTCGCGGGTGATCAGGTCGATGTCGTCCTGTTGTTCCAGGAAGGGACGGACATCCGCGAGCGCCCGCCCCCAGTCGATCGCCTTCAGTCGCTCCGCGACCGGCTCGGTCCACGAACGGGGCGTCAGTTCGTCTCCCTCCCAGTCGCTCTGGCGAAGCGCCGCGTTGAGCAGCGACAGGTTGGGTGCGGGCCAGTCCGGATCGCTCAGGTACCAGATCAGGTCGTACAGATCCCGGCCCTTTGCGTAGCCGCGCTCCAGAACGGCATGGAGCTTGCCGGCCAACAGGGAGGCGCGGTCGTGATGGAACAGCCTGAGCGTCACGTGGCGGCGCACCAGGCTGATCTCGCAGCCCGCCCCCTGCGGGGGATTCGTGTCGACTTCGATCTTGATCGCCACCGCTTCCGAGCGGTGCGGAGACAGGCCCAACTCGTGGAGCAGGCCGGGGAAGCGCGTGAAGGCACCATGCACGGTGCGGTGTTCGCGAATCCGTAGCGCCACGCGATAGTTCTCGGCGGTGAGCTCGGCCCGGATGGCTTTCAGGTACTTCGGCAGATCGTACGCCGTGCGGTCGCCTTCGAGTGCGAAGTCCAGGTCGTCCGAGTAGCGGGGCAGCGAGAACAGGAAGCGCAGGCAGGTGCCGCCCTGGAACGCCAACGCGGTCATGGCGCCGGCGCCCTGCATGGCCCGGAGCGCGCGCGCCTGGAGGTACTCACTGACCACGTTGCGGGCCCGCAACGGGTCGTGCCGGCGGATCAACGCCTTCAGGTGATCCTTCACAGCACGTCGTATGCGGGCGTTGCGGCGGCGAGCTCGCGGATGCGGCGGGCCGCTCGAGTCACTTTCGGCGCGGCGTACCGCGCCGCCGTCTGGTCGAGGGCGTCCAGATCCAGGGCGCCGAAGTCGAGTCGGAGTTCCCGCAGGTACGTAGCGTCGTCGCCGCCGGGCTGCAGGTAGACGGAGTCGAGCAGCGCCTTCTCCGAGGTCGCCACGAACGCCCGCTGATTGCCGCCCAGATCGAGCAGCCGGTAGCCGAAGACCCGATCCGCCTTCAGGTGGCGGAACGAGAACCTGCCCGACGGCAACTGCCGCGTGTGCGGGCGTCCAGGCGTCACGCTGGTGACCTCCGGTACGTGCTCGGGGATTGCATGAGCGAAGGCCAACGCCGCCGGACTGCTGACGTAGGAGCCTGGCGCCAGACGGTTGGCGAGCAGGAACGGATGCGGGACGCGCCGCTGCCAGGGCGGCGCGAGGGCATACAGTCCACGACGCATCTGCTGGACTCTGCCTCCGCGGACCCAGCGCGACAGTTGCCGCCTGACGTTGCCGGGGTCGCCCGGTCCGGCCAGCAGAAGTCCGGTCTCGAAGACCGGCTCGTCGGCTACCGCGGCAACGAGTTCCTCGAATCTCATGGCGGGAACTTATCAACTCCGGCAACTTGTTGCTGCTTGAGTCGCGCCGGCGAGTCCTCGTGGTTCTGGTCGCGAGAGAAGGGAGCTTCGTAACCTTGCAGATTGTCCATTCAATGGACAGATTGCAAGGTTGCCCTGCTCGGCACGTCCACGCTGACGGCTCTTGCGGGACACGCCGCGGCTTCCACACGGCCACGGACATCGGCGCTAGTCGCGACTTCGTAGTCCATGCGGGAGAGGACCGCTTCTTGGTCTCGGCGACCATGGAGGGGGTCGGCGCGCGCGCGCTTGCCGAAAAATTGCGGGGTTCACATCGTGGCCTGGCGTTCGCGCGCGCTGTCAGGCGGCGCGGCCGCAACAGCCGCCGGCTCGCGCGGGCGTAGCGCAGATTGCGGCGTCGTCGCGGTCTGCCGTCGTACCGCCTCCGAATGGGAGGGTCCAAGTGGACGCTCGCGCTCTCTAAGTGGGAGACGTCAGCTCTCGCTTCGGCCGGCCCCGCTGCGCCGCGGCGTCAGTAGCGGGGCTGGTTTGGGGAGCCACTTGCCTCCAGCCCGCTGGAACCCTTTCCCTCGAAGCCAACGCGGACTGGACCGGCGCTGCCTGCAAGTGGCACAACGCGTTGAGAGCCTGACGACGTGCGAGGATGGTCATCCGCGCAGCCTGCAGCAGCGAGGGTGTAGCGGAGGCGACGGCGGGAGTATACGATGCGTTCCCGCTCAGCGAGTCGGCGCCTTGTGCAGGCCTTGCATTCGACTTAGAGGAACACGCTATGCCACGATGTGTCGTCATTCAGCCCTTTGACGCCGACGAGTTCGACAAGCGGTACGACGATGTGCTCGAGCCGGCGATCAGAGCTGCTGGCCTGGAGCCGTATCGTGTGGACCGGGACAGCGGCGCCAGTGTTCCCATCTTGGAAGTCTTGAAGCAGCTCAAGGAGTCAGATGTTTGCCTCGCGGAGATTTCGACTGACAATCCCAACGTGTGGTTCGAGTTCGGATACGCATTCGCGTATCACCAGGAAGAAGTGGCCATAATCTGCTCCCAGAAGCGGCTGGACGACAAGAAGCTTCCGTTCGACGTGCATCACCTAAAGGTGATCCCGTATGAGAGCCATTCGACGAGCGACTTCGAGCGTCTCAGAACGCGGACGACCGAACGACTCAAGTCAATCCTCGAGAGAAGAGGAAGAAGGAAAGGTCCTCAGGATAGTGTCGGGATTAGCCAGGAACTCGCTTCATATGAGCGGGTGGCACTACAAGTCGTCTTGGGACACGTGCTTGATCCCGACGATGGGATTGTGGCGCACGACTTCCACAAGAAAATGGCGGCGTCAGGGTTCTCTCGGGCGGATGGGAACCTAGCCCTAGACGTGTTGTCAGAGAGAGGCATGCTAGAGCGCTTTGAGGATGAGACCTGGGACGGGGAGACGTTCCGGGCGTACCGGTTGACTAGTGTGGGTAGGGCGTGGCTCCGCGGGAACCGAGAGGGGCCTTCACCGGACGACGGCATTCCGTTCTGAGGAGTAGTCGGCGGTGGTTCCGGGCAGGCCAGTTGCTTGAGGTAGCGTCGAGGGAGCGCAGGGCGACGGGAGTGTCGCTTGGTTGAATCGCTTGGAGGAGAGATCGTCTCGGGTGAGTGTCTCAGGGCTCAGGGCTGAGAGCGACGAGGCAGAAGCCCGAAAGGGCGATCACTCACCGCCCGATTGTGGAGTTGCCTGACGATAGACGAAGGGGTTTCGTGCGCTGCGCGTCTGGACACAATCGTTGGAACGGGACTGAGGATCTGGTGCCGGGCGTCTCGGGCATTGACCGACAAAACCGAGGTATTGCCGAAAGTTGTGGATCGGCGAGTTGATCAGGCAGCGTTCCTGACCTGAGTTCCGTTGGTGAATGGTACTCCTTCTCTGACCGGTCCGACGAGGTGCGGAGCGTTGACTCGTCGCCAGCGTTTCTGGGCCATGTCGAGCAGCTTGAAAGCCATCAGCAGGGCCTTGGTCCGTGAGCCGGCGCCCTTGGTGACCCGCTGTCGCAGCTTGACCGTGGCAAACGTCGACTCGACCGCGTTGGTGGTGCGCAGGTGCTGCCAGTGCTCGGCCGGGAAGTCGAAGAAACTGAGCAGGCAGTCCTGGTCCCTTTGCAGCGATTCGACCGCCTTGGGGTACTTGGCGCCGTAGTCCTCGGCGAAGCGTTCGATCTCCGCCTCGGCATCCTCGCGGCACTCCGCGTACATGATCTCGTGCAGAGCCCTCTTGGCCTTGGCCTGCAGCCGCTTCGGCAGCTTGTCCAGCACGTTCCTGAGCCGATGCACCCAGCATCTCTGCTCCCTGGTTTCGGGCCACACGTCGCGGATCGCCCGCCACAGGCCCAGAGCGCCGTCGCCGATGGCCAGGACCGGCGCTCGCAGGCCGCGGCGCTTCAGGTCCCGCAGGACGCTCGCCCAGCTCTCCGCGCTCTCGCGATACCATCCTCGACAGCGATCAGCTCCTTGGTGCCGTCACGGCGCACGCCAAGCAGGACCAGCGTGCACAGGCGATCGTCCTCCAGGCGGCCCCGGAAGTGCACGCCGTCGGCCCACACGTACACGTAGTCCTCGGCGCTCAGGTCTCGTTGCCGGAAGGACCGGTACTCCTCCTCCCAGGCCGACGTCATCCGCGTGATGCTGGAAGCCGACAGGCCCGAGGCCTTGTCCCCCAGCAACGCGCCGAGCGCTTCCTTGAAGTCGCCCGTCGACAGGCCCCGGAGGTACAGCACCGGAAGCACCTCCGACACTTTCGGCGAGCGGCGCATGTACGGCGGGAGGATCGTGCTGGTGAAGCGATGGTCAGGCCTCCGATCATCCACGCGCGGTGCCTGCACTTCCACCGTGCCTGCGCCCGTCGTCACCTGCCGCGGCTGGCCTCTGCCGTTGCGGACCACCAGAGCCCGACCGTCGGCGCCGCGCTCGGCCCGGTGTCTCTCCACGTAGTCGGCGACTTCGGCGTCCAGCGCCTCCATCAGCATCCGGCGAGCACCCTCGCGGGCCAGCTCGTCGAGCGTCGAGGGGACTTTCCCCTCCGGTACGGTTTCCAGTATCTTGAGCATCGGGCGGCGTGTCCTTTCTCCCGGTATCCGACCGGGTATTCAGTTGAACACCCAGGAGGATACGCCGCCTGATCTACATCAACGGATCCACAACTTCTGGCAGTAGCTCGACAAAACCCGGTTTGGGTTTGCCTTGGGCTTGCGGCTAACGTGCACCCGTATGCACCTACCCCGCAGTCGTGTTCGCGAGTTGTTGCGCGCCGAGAGGACGCTCAGAAGGCTCAGCCAAGAGGACCTGGCGGCCCAACTGGACCGGCCGCAGTCGTTCGTTTCGAAGTACGAGAGGGGCGAACGACGCTTGGATGTGGCCGAACTCCTCAAGATCCTAGAGGTTCTCGACTGCGAGCCGTCGGCGTTCCTCAGAAGACTGGTCGGATCGGACGATACGGTCTTGGACCGTTGGGAGCTCTCGGCGGAGGAGTTGACGGCGGTGGTCGACGAGAACCCGAGCCTTAGGGGAATGTTGCTCGGCTACGTTGCAGAGCAGAAGCTTGCAGGGCTGCTTGAGAGCCATGAGCAGGTGACTGCCTCTCACAAGGACGATGATCATGACCGGAGGCGGAAGGGTGACCGCGTCATCACGTACCTTGGCCGGCGGTTCGTCGTGGAGTTGAAGTCGTTGCAAACGAATTCGGTTCGAGAGACGGAGACCGGGTGGTCCGGGAAGACTCAGGTCGACGCGAGCGACCGACGCTCTGTTCAACTACCGGACGGTTCCGAACTTGCGACCACATGCTTGTTGGCTGGCCAGTTCGACCTTCTGGCCGTGAACCTGTTCGCTTTTGGTGACGAGTGGCGCTTCATCTTCGCCAAGAACGGTGACCTGCCACGGTCCTCTTATCGTGGCTACACCGAGTACCAGAAACGGCACCTGCTCGCGACGTTGGTTTCCGTCACATGGCCGCCGGAACCGCCGTTCTACGAGGAGCCTTGGGAGCTGTTGCGAGAGATCGGCGAAGAGCGATAGGTCTTCGCGTCGGCGGCCAGCCTCATCTTCTCGAAGACAAGAAAGTAGGAGTGGTTCTTGCGGGCGTGAACTTGCGTCTTGATCCGGCTGACCCCCGGGCGGTTGGCGCGGACGACGACGAAGAGATCGCGAGCGTAGAAGCCCAGTTCGGCGTACTCGTTGAGGATCTCGACGTGAGTGAGGTTCTGCCGGTTGGCGCTTACCTCATCCTGGCACTTGACGATCAGCGTTCCGGTTGGCCGCAGAACCCGGTGGGCCTCCCTGCCGGCCGAGAAGTAGAGATGGAGGACGGCGGCGTGCCAGCGTCCCGACTTCGGCTGATCGGGCGTGGCCTCGCTGTTGGAGTAGTGGTCGCGGAAGGCCGCGTAGTTGCCGGAACCGGCCATCTGGTCCGTGGCGCGGCGAAAGAGACCTTCCATGTATGGAGGATCAAGCACGACGCAGTCGATGGAGTTGTCCGCGTACGGGAGGTCCCTGCAATCAACGCCAGTCTGTAGGTCGGTGGCCCTGAGTCGATAGGCGTCGGAGGGTACGTTTCTCCAGAACACGCCTTTGCCGTAAGTCACATCTGCGACGATTGAGCCGCGAGCCACATGTAGTCCCAGCACGCGCGGAAAGACGTCGGCGTTGCCTCCTGTGTATGCCGACAGGGTGAGGTCTGTACTGGGTTCACCGCCCTGGACTCGCTTAGCTGGCTCTGCGCTGGCTGCGTCGACGGCCCCGAAGAGTCGCTCCTGTGTGGCGCTCCGCATGTCGTTCATCCGTGCCTCAACTGAAGGAGATCTGCCTTGCCTCAAGAGGTCTGCCGAAGAGTATCAGCGGGAGTCGTCGCTAGGAGTGTTCGTCCAGATCGTTGGACGTGCTGACACCGGCAGCTGTGAGAGCACGTCCTCCAGCCCGCCCAGGGGCTCCGGAGGGGGGTCCTCCCAGGTGGCTCGGAGCGAGCGACGCGCGACGTCCTCACAGTTAACAGACGACTGGCCGAAGCGAGCGGAGTGCAGTGAGCGCTCCTCCCTCCATTCTCCGACCAAGCGCGAGCGGCACCTGGGAGGACCCCCCTCTGGAGCCCCGAAAGCGGGCGGGTGCCGCCGACGCCCGGGCCTAGCCCAGCACGATCTCCGCGGCCTGCCGCAGCTCCTCCTTGCTGGCGGCGCCGACGAGCAGCGTCGTAACGTCGCTGTCTTCGAAGGCCTGGAGGCGGTCCTTGATCCGTTCGGGCGGCCCGACGAGGGAGATCTCGTCGGTGAAGTCGTCGGGGACGGCGGCGACGGCCTCTTCGCGTTTGCCGGTCATGAAGAGTTCCTGGATGCGGAAGGACTCTTCCTCCCAGCCCATTCGGGCCATGAGTTCGCGGTGGAAGTTGCGCTTCTTGGCGCCCATGCCGCCGACGTAGAGGGCGAGGGACTGCTTGATCGGGAGGAGGGCATCGGAGACGTCGTCGTGGACGCGGAGGCGGGCGCCGTAGGCGACCTCGAAGCCGTTGCCGCGGCCGGCGAGCGACTCGGCGTAGACCTCGGGGCGGTAGGGCGAGTAGTAGAGGGGTAGCCAGCCGCTGCAGAGTTCGGCGGCAAGGGCGACGTTCTTCGGGCCCTCGGCGCCGAGGAAAATGGGCAGGTCGGAGCGGAGTGGGTGGACGATCGAGCGGAGCGGCTTGCCGAGGCCCCAGGAACCGTCGCCGGTGTAGGGGAGCTGGTAGTGCTGGCCGTGCTGGGTCACGGGCTCTTCGCGGGCGAGGATCTTCTGGATGATCTCGATGTAGGCGCGGGTGCGGGAGAGGGGTTTGCCGAAGGGTTGTCCGTACCAGCCCTCGACGACCTGGGGGCCGGAGACGCCGAGGCCGAGGATGACCCGACCCTCGGAGAGATGGTCCAGGGTCATCGCGTGCATTGCGGTAGCGGCCGGCGTGCGGGCCGAGATCTGCGCGATACCGGTGCCGAGGCGGATCTTCGAAGTGTGGGCGCCGATCCAGGCCAGAGGCGTGAACACGTCCGAGCCCCAGGCCTCCGCGGTGAAGACGCAGTCGTAGCCGAGTGCTTCCGCCTCGATGGCGGTGTCCAGGAAGTCGGCGCGCGGTCCGGCGCCCCAGTAGCCGAGCTGTAGTCCGAGTTTGAGTGCCATGCGGCGGAAGCTAGCAGGACTTGGATACGATGTTGTCCCTTGCCGGCCTTCTCCGGTTTCCCTGCCGACTTTGCGTGGTCGCGGGGCCCCGACCGCGGAACCTCCGCCCCAAGAGGGAGGAGAACGAAGGAGCATGAGCACGATTGGAGCGAACGACCCGTCCAGCTTCGCTGAGATTCGGGAGACCTTGCGGCGGGTCGCGGCAATGCAGCAGGAGACCGCGCTGCAGATGAAGGAGACGGACGGTCGGCTGAAGAAAGCGGAGGCCCTGTTCACCTCGCAGTGGGGCAAGCTGATGGAGAGCCTTGTCGATGGCGACCTCGTGCCGCTGCTGAAGCAGCGCGGTATCGCCGTTGAGCGGACCTATCAGCGAGTCACCGGCAAGCGCAACGGCGAGCACTTCGAGATCGACATTCTGGCGATCAACGGAGCCGAGGTCGTCGTCGTGGAGGTCAAGACGACTCTCCGGTCGGAAGACGTGACCCGCTTCCTGGACAAGCTGAAGCGATTCCTGGAGTTCTGCCCCGAGTACCGGAGGCACGCCGTGTACGGCGCCGTGGCCTATCTCAGGAGCGACAGCACGGTCGGCGTCTACGCCGAGCGGCAGGGGCTGTTCGTGATCCGGGCGACCGGGAGCAGCGCAAGCACCATCAACGAGACCGGTTTCGTCCCACGCGTCTTCTCCTGACGGCCGCATCGCCGAGGTGCGATGGTCTGCACCTGTGCTGCCGCCGACTCTGCCGGCCACAGAACTGGTCACGCGAACGATCTCGCCGGCTGCTGGCGAAGGCGGCCAAGTCCCTGGCCCGGCAGGTCAACCGCTGTAAGGCCGACGCCGTTGGCGGCGCCAAGCGTCCGGTAGGGTTGCCTCCGGCCCATGAAGCGCGAGCCACCTGACGCACGGGACGCACGTTCCCTGACGGAGCTGCATGTGGCTGTCGAGAAGGGCAACCTGGAATTGACCAAGGCCCTCCTCGCGGTCGGCGCCGACCCGAACGCGGTGGATGGGGGCTCCCAGACGCCACTTTGGTCTGCTGCCTTCGACTGCGAGCTTGAACCGTCCGATCCGGTGCGTCTTGAGTTGATGCAGGCCCTGATCGCTGGTGGCGCCGACCCGAATCTCTCAACCGGGTGGGAGGGCACGCTTCTTCACGAGGCGGCTCGCGACGAGGCGGTCCGCGATGATGCGACGGAGATTCTTGGGCTCGTGATCGCCGTTGGCGCCGACTTGAATGCGCGGACAGAACACGGTGAGACGCCGTTGCATCTTGCAGCCGGGTGGGGCCACTCGGATGCTGTGCCGGTTCTGATCGCTGCTGGGGCCGACCTGAGTGCGCGGACAGTAAGCGGTGAGACACCGCTGCATCATGCAGCCGAACACGGAACCCCGGAGACTGTGCGCGCGCTCATCGCTGCCGGCGCCGACCCGAACTGCCGCACCCCCTACGGTGACACTCCCTTGCATTCGTGGGCCGGGTCGGACTTCGTGAGTGTCGAAAGTTCGGTCTGTGTGCTGCTCGATGCCGGTGCGAACGCCGCGGCACTGAATGCCGAGGGCGCGACACCTTGGGACCTCCTGGAGAAGAACCCCTCCCTGCACAAGGTCGAGGGGTCGGTCGCCTATCGGCGTCTGAACGACGCCCGCTTGTTGGCTCGGGACGAGGCCGTCTGGACGCCACTGCACGATGCCGCCCTTGAGGGCGACTTGGAGGCCGTGAGGACGCTGCTGGCCGCTGGCGCCGACCCGAACGCGCAGTGTGCCGGGGACGACATCGGCACGCCTCTGCACTGTGCTGCTGGAAGCGGCGGTACTGATGCGGTGCGGGCGCTGCTTGCTGGCGGTGCCGACCCGAACGCATACGGTGTCGGGGACTTTGCGGCGACGCCTCTGCATGCTGCCGTCGAGGAGGGCGATCCGGAGTCGGTGGAGGCGTTGGCCGCAGTTTGCTCTGACCTGAATACGCGGGACAGCGTGGGCCAGACTCCTCTGCACCGCGCTGCCACGGACAATCCGGAGGCTGTCCGGCTCCTGATCGCTGCCGGCGCTGATCCGGCGGCCCAGGACGGCTGGTGCCAGACTCCTCTGCACCGTGCTGCCAGGAGCGGCAGCCTTGAGTCGGTTCAGGCCCTGATCACCGTGAGTGCCGACCCGAACGCGAAGGCCCAGGACGAAGAGGATCTTGCCGACTTCGACGAAACGCCTCTGCACCTGGCTGCCGCCTACGGCCACCTTGAGGTGGTTAGAGCGCTGCTCGCTGCTGGCGCTGATCCGAACGTGGAGAGCGGGACAGGCCACACGCCCCTGCATTCCGCGGTCGGCAAGGTAGAGATGATGGAGGCGTTGCTTGCTGCCGGCGCTGATCCGATCCGTGCGGCAAGCGACTCGAAACTCCTGCACTACATCGACCAGGTCGGTGCGGAGACGGCGCAGAGCGTATCCCGGTGGGATCTGGTCGACCGTTGTGAGCTGGCTTCCTGGCTCGAAGATGTGCCGACTGCCTGGTCCGAATGGACGCCTCTTCATGTCGCTGCCGGCTACGGCTGCGCTGAGTCGGTGCAGGCGCTGCTCGGTGCCGGCGCCGACGTGAGTGCGCGAAGTGAGTTCGGCGCGACGCCCCTGCACGTTGGTGTCGTCTTCGGTGCTTCGGAGTTGGGAAGGGCGCGGACGGTCGCGGGCGCCGACGGCAAAGAGAGGGGCGAATCGGGCGCGGTCCTGCGGGCCTTTGCCCGCTACCTTGAGTTGCTGACGGTGCTGCTCGCTGCCGGTGCCGACCCGAGTGCGCGAACCATGACTCCTGAGCGCACACCTCTGCGACCTTGTACGAGTCGCACCTACCCGCTGGGGGGCATCTTCGGCTGGTCCGTGACCCTGGGCGGCATCTCGGAGTTGGTGAAAGGTCTGCTCGCAGCCGGCACCGAGGCGAATGCGCCTACCGAGTCGGGAACGACTCCTCTGCACTTGGCTGTGGCAGGCCTCCGTCCCAAGGCGTACGCGGTCCAGTCGCGTCGTGCAGTTCTCCTCGGCGGCCACCGTCGGTACACGCCGCTGCGATTCCCTGTCCTGGACGGCGTCTCGGAGTTGGTGAAGGTTCTGGTCGCTGCCGGCGCCGGCGTGAATGCGCGAACCGAATTGGGCACGACTCCTCTGCATGTCGCTGCCGAGCGCGGTACAGCGGACGCCGTGAAGGCACTGATCGCCGCTGGCGCCGATCCGAATGCCCGGCACCTGGGAGGCGACACGTCTTTGCATGCATGGGCCCGGTCGGACTTTGGACTGATTCTGGAACCGGGACTGGTCGGTCCGTTGCTGGATGCCGGCGCGGACGCGACGGCGCGGAATGCCGAGGGCGAGACGCCATGGGACGTCTTGCAGAAGAATGCGGCGCTGGACAAGTTGAAGGGGTCCGACGACTACTGGCGTCTGAACGACGCTCGCTTCGGATCCCCGTAAGTTGGCGAGGTCTTCGCGGCGATTGACGTGCAGATCCCTTGGGCGGAAGACGCGAGCATGACGGAGGACACGCTTCGAATCGAACTGTCGGGTGGGCGGACGGTCTTGGTGCCGGTGGCCTGGTATCCGCGACTGGTTCATGCCACGGCGAGGGAACGGGCGAACTGGGAGTTGATCGGGAACGGAAGCGGCATTCGGTGGCCTGACCTGGACGAGGACGTTAGCGTCGAGGGTTTGGTCGCCGGTCGTTCCTCGGGTGAGAGTCAGCGGTCTCTGCGCCGATGCCCTCTCTGCCAACGTACATGACACAGCGGCCATCCCGTTGAATAGTGGAGGGCACACGTTGGCAAGGAGGATCAATGTCAAGACGAAAGCAGAGGTTTGGCGGCGGCTCGGAGCTCCCGGCCGCGGGGGTTGAGGAGCGTAGCGACGAGGCCCCCCCGGCCGGCGCGGCGCCCGCCGGGGCGGTTCCCGACCCGGAAGTGCTGGCGAGACCGACCAGGCGGCAGTTCACGGCGGAGTACCGGCTGCGGATTCTGGAGGCAGCGGACCGATGCACCCACCGCGGCGAGGTGGGTCGGCTGCTTCGGCGAGAGGGTCTGGTACAGCTCCCATCTGGCCAACTGGCGCAAGGCGCGTCGAGAGGGCGCGCTATCCGGTCTGAGTCCGAAGAAGCGGGGCCGCAAGCCGGCCGAGGCCAACCCTCTGACGCCGAAGGTGAAGCGGCTGGAGGCGAAGGTGAAGCGGCTGGAGAAGGAACTCGCCGCCGCACACACGATCCTGGACGTCCAGGGAAAAGTTGCAGGGCTGCTGGGATTCAGCCTCGAAGACGGGAAGGACTGCTGATGGCGGCAAGGTCCCTGGCCCGGCAGGTGGAGACTGCAGAGACGACTCACTAAATCCAGAACACCGCTGTGTCAAAGTCGTTGACAGGTTCCGATGGCTGGAGGCCCGGACCTCGAGGCGGGACGGCGTGGACCCAGAGTAGGTTGCTCGTTCTTGCGGCACCACTCAGGCTATGCCAGTCGTTCTGTAACATCCTCGTATGTCCATGAAGCTTGACTCACTCGGACTGCTGACCTTGTCGCTGTTTGGGACCGTGGCTGCTTCAGGCGGTGCAGCGAAGGTTCTACAGCCGCCGAGGGACTGCCAGGAGTGGACCTCCGGCGAAGTGCCACTGGAACGGAGGGAGCGCTTCTGGATGGCGGCTACCGTGGAGACGATCACCGGTTGTTTGGATGCCAGCGCTGACTTGACGGCAAGGGACGAGTTCGGCCGGACGGCCCTCCACTTTGCTGCCAGGTACGGGAGCCCTGAGTCGGTGGAGGCGCTGCTCGCTGCTGGTGCCGATGTGAACCCGAGAAACAAGGGAGGCAATACGCCCCTCCATGATGCTGCTTCTTTTTCTCGGCTGGGGGCATTGAAGGCGCTGATCGCTGCGGGTGCCGATGTGAACCCGGGAAACCAGTTTGGCGAAACGCCCCTGCATCGGGCTGCCATCTCCCCGAGTCACCAGGGGGCTCGCGACGACGGGGCGGAACTCGTTGGTGCGCTGATCGCGGCAGGCGCCGACCCGAGTGCGCGCGATGAATGGCAAAAAACGCCGTTGCACCTAGCGGCCAAGTTCCCTGACGAGCATGCGACAACTGCGAAAGCACTTGTCGAAGTAGGTGCCGACCCGAATGTACGTGCCGAGGACGGCTCGACGCCTCTCCATGAGGCCGCTGACTGCTCTACGCGTGAGCCCTTCCGTTCCGGATGCGCCGAGGCGATCAGGGTACTGATTGCCTCCGATGCGAACCCGAACGTCCCCGGCATCCGTCTTGAAACGCCTCTCCACATCGTTGCCGGGCATGGGAACACAGAGTTGGTGAAGGTACTGGTAGCTGCTGGCGCTGACTCCAATGCGAGGGCCTTGTTCGACGAGACTCCCTTGCATAGGTGGGCTTCTTTTTCGTTCTGGACGGGTTATGGCCCAGGTGTCGTTGGTGCGCTATTGGATGCCGGCGCGGACGCAACGGCGCGGAGTCTTGAGGGCGAAACGCCTTGGGACGTCTTGCAGAAGAACTGGCCTGGCACACCTGAAGAACTACTCCAGGCTGCCGAACTTGCCGAGCGCGACGGGAACACCCCGGCGGCCCGGGAGCTACGAGCCGCGGCCAGGCGGGCGAGGCGTCTATACGACGACTACTGGCGTCTGAACGACGCCCGCTTCGGTTCCCCATAAGCTGGCGAGGCCTTCGCGGCGATTGACGTGCACGGCCCTTGGGCGGAAAACGTGAGCGTGACGGAGGACACGCTTCGAGTCGAACTGTCGGATGGGCGCACCGTTTCGGTGCCGTGGCCTGGTATCCGCGACTGGTACATGCCACGGCGAAAGAGCGGGCGAACTGGAAGCTGATCGGGAGTGGAGTAGGCATTCGCTGGCCTGACCTGGACGAGGACATCGGTGTCGAAGGTTTGATCGCCGGTCGTTCCTCCGGTGAGAACCAGCGGTCTCTTCGCCATGGCTGGAGGCTCGATCGTCGAGGCGGGACGGCGGGGACCAGAGTAGGTAGCTCGTTCCCGCGGCACCATTCGGGTGGTGCCAGTCGTGTAGTAGGGTCACGGTGCGTCTATGAAGCTCGACTCACTCGGACTGCTGGCCTTGATGTTGTTCGGGAGCGCTTCTGTTTGGGGCGGTACATTGAAGGTGCCACAGCCGCCAACGGACTGCCAGGAGTGGTGGACCGGCGGCGGGGACGTCGCTGAGTTCCGTGAGGCGTTTCGTTCCTGGGAGGCTGCTACCGAGAGCACGATCAAGGGTTGTCTAGCCGCTGGCGCTGACGTGACGGCACGCGACGACTTGCGCCAGACGCCCCTGCACTTTGCGGCTTGGCATGGGAGCCCGGAGTCGGTGGAAGCGTTGCTTGCTGCCGGCGCCGCCGCGAACGCCAGAAACGAGGTTGGCGATACGCCACTCCATGTTGCCGCCGTCTCTGGGGACCCTCAGGCGGTGAAGGCGCTTCTCGCTGCGGACGCCGATCCCGACGCCAGAAACGAGGATGGCCATACGCCCCTCCATCGTGCTGCTCTCGACGCCAGGTTGGGAGCTTTGAAGGCGCTGATCGCCGCTGGTGCGGAAGTGAGGGCGAGGGATAGACATGGCGATTCGCCACTGCATCTGGCGGCCGAGAACTTTGCTCCGAATCTCCTTGAGTCTCTGGACGACCGGGCGGAGCTCGTGAGGCACTTGTCGCCGCAGGCGCCGACCCGAACGCGCGCGGTAACTGGGGGCGCACGCCTTTGTTCGCAGCCGCCAAACACCCCGACCAACGCGCGAGGACGATGAAGGCGCTTGTCGTGGCAGGTGGCGACCCGAACGTACGTGACGAGTTCGGCATCCATGAGGCCGCTAGCTGTAGTCGGATAGTGAGGCCATCTTCCACCTGCACCGAGGCGATCAAGGTCTTAGTCGACGCCGGTTCGGGCCCGAATGAGCGAATCGGCGAGCGCGGAGGGGACCATGCTGGTGCAACACCCCTACACTTCGCGGCCCGGTACGGGACCGCGGAATCGGTCAGAGTGCTGATAGCTGCTGGCGGCGATCCCAATGCGAGGAACCTGCACGGCGAGACGCCCCTGCACAGATGGGCTTCTTCGCCGTTCCTCCAGAGAAACGGAGGCCCCGTCGGTCCATTGCTGGATGCCGGCGCGGACGCGACAGCGCGGAATGCTGCAGGCGAGACGGCCTGGGACATCTTGCAGAAGAACGAGAACCTGGATGACGTGAAGAGATCGGACGACTACTGGCGTCTGAACGACGCCCGCTTCGGGCGTCCGCCGACCGCTGAACGCACCGAACCCGACGCGCGGTAGACCAGTCCACGACCACGGCGCCGGCAGCGCTTGATAGCTTGCGCCCGTGTCGGTGAAGGACCAGTTCGACGCCCTGCGGATCGAGGACCTGGCGGCCCGCACCGGGTTCAAGTGGAGCCGCTACACCGCGAATGGCAGCGGCATCCTGCCGGCGTGGGTGGCGGATATGGACTTTCCGATCGCGGAGCCGATCCAGCGCGTGGTGCGGAGCCTGGTCGATCGGTCCGACCTCGGCTACTGCGAGCCGCCCGAGATCGGCAATCTGCCCGAGATCTTCGGCGGGCGGATGGAGGAGCAGCTCGGCTGGACGGTGGAGCCGGAGCGGATCCGGTTCCTGGTCAACGCGCTTCAGGGCCTCGACCTTTCGGTCATGCTGAGCGCCGAGAAGGGCGAGCGGGTCGTGATCCAGACGCCGATCTATCCACCCTTCCTCGAGGCGGTTTCAGGGACCGGCCGGCGGCTCGTGGAGTCGCCTCTGCGTCGCGGCCCGGAGCGCTTTGAGATGGACCTCGACCAGTTGAGGGCGACGATCGACAAGGACACCCGCCTGTTCATGCTCTGCAACCCGCACAACCCGAGCGGCCGCTCCTGGACGCGGAGCGAACTGGAGGCGGTGGCGGAACTGGCGATCGAGCACGACCTGATCGTGCTCGCCGACGAGATCCACAACGAACTCGTGTTCCCGGGCAATGAGCACATCGTGTTCGAGACCCTGGGCCCGGAGGTCAGGGAGCGGACGGTCACGATCACGTCGGCGACGAAATCGTTCAATCTGGCCGGGCTGGAACTCGCGTTGCTGGTGTTCGGCAGCGAGAAGTTGAAGAAACGGTTCGACGAACTGCCGCACTTTGTCCTGGCTCATCCCGGCATCCTCGGCGTCGAGGCGGCGCGGGTGGCGTGGCGCGATGGCGGCCCGTGGCTCCAGGAAACAGTTGCCTACCTGGACGCGAACCGGGCATTTCTGACCGACTTCGTGAACCGTCGCCTGCCTGGGATCGTCCACGGACCCCAGGAGGCGACCTATCTCTACTGGCTCGACTGCAGGGGCCTCGACCTGCCGATGCCGGCGTCCCGGTTCTTCCTCAAGCGGGCGCAGGTGGCGCTCAGCGACGGGGCGGAGTTCGGTCCGCCGGGCTCGACCCTGGGCTTCGAGAGCTGTACGCGGCTCAACTTCGCTACCTCGCGCGCCATCCTCGAGGAGATCCTGGAGCGGATGGCGGCGGCGGTGGAGACTTTCTGAACGTGACTGGGGGGCGACGGTGAAGATGCGTCGTACTCGTTGCGCTGGCCTTGGAGCGTTGCTCCTGGCTTGCCTGTTCGCTGGCCCGGGATCGGCCCAGAGTGAAGGTGGCGCTGGCCCACAGCTCCCGGACGTTGAGTGCCTGCGGCTCATGCGGAAGGCACGGGTCGCGGAACTCAGGTCCCTACCGAAAGACGAGGTCAACTGGCTCAGGCAGGCCCGGGACCAGTGCAACGAGTCGGTCACCGCGCTGGTTGCCCTGCTTACCTTTCATCAGAGGGTGGGTCTTTCCGGATCCGAGGTCAGAGATGTGCGGCGTCAGCTCGTAGCTGCGTTCGAAGACCCGGCCGGCGCGCCGCCGGGCGTGCTGAGCCATATTGCAAGTGCCCACGATTCGGAGAAGTCCGTGTTGCAGGCGGCGCTTCGCCTGGTCGAGCGCCGTCTCGCGGACGAGGAGAGCGAGGACCGAGTGCGCTTCCTGAGACTGTCGGCTCTGCTCAATGAGCGCCTGGGACGGTTTGAGGAGGCGATAGCGGCCCTGCTGGAGATGCGAGTTCTGCAACCCGGCAACGAGGTGGTCGCCTATACGTTGCTGCGGTCCTTGGAGGCTGCCGGGAGGTGGAGCGAGTCCGCCGACGTGCTTGGCGAGATGGTCGATGCGGGCGGTCCGTACATCCGTTCACGCTTCGTTAGAGCCCTCGCCCGTGCCGGGCGCTTGGCCGCGGCGCAGCAGCAGATCGAGATGCTCGAGCAGGAATGGAACGAGGGCGGCGCAGAGGCTCGGCTCGAGTTCGCTGCCGTGTTGCTGGCTGCCGCCTGGAACCTCCGCGATGCCGGGCGCGTCGCGGAGGCGGAGGCCCTGTTTCGGCGCGCCGGCGAGTTCGCGCCGCCCGAGTCGTGGGCCGCGGCCGAAGCGAACGGGGCGGTCGTTCATCTCTACGGTACGGCCGAGGAACGGGCCGCCTTGCGTGAAGACGCGCGTCGTCGTTTCGAGCAGGAGGCGGACGGGGCGACCCTGCTCAACGAGGGTGCGAGACTGTTGAGCTCCGGCTCCTACGACCGGGCGATCGAACTCTTCAAGCGGGCGAGTGAGGAGCTCGGCCACCTGGAGGCGGTTTGGTACAACCTGGGCTTTGCGGCCTACCGGACGGAGCGCTGGGAGGAGGCCGCGGAGGCACTCGACCGGGCGGCTCAGTTGAACGGCGAGAGGGTTGAAAACGTCTTCTTCAGCGGTCTGGCCCTGGTCGAGTTGGAGCGCTGGGAGGAGGCGATCCTGCGGTTCCTGCGGACTCTGGAACTCGACCCCACTCGTAGCCTCGCCCACTACAACCTATGGGTCTGCTACAAGAGCCTGGGCCGCGAGGCGGAGGCGGCGGCCCACCTTGCGGCCTACGACGCGTCGCGGCAGTAGGTGCTGCATCGTTGGCGGCGAGCTTCCTGGAGTCCGATCCGGCGCCGAGAACCGCGGCCGCCGGCAGCTCAGAGTCTGCGAATGTGCTGTTCGAACTCGTCCTGGATCTCTTCGGGCAGAACTCCGTAGGCCGCCTGTAGAGCATCCCGGCCTGAGTACTCCTCCGTGAGGTAGAGCAGCAACCGGCCGAAGGGTTCGCCGCTTTTCCAAGCCTCCCGTCCGTGGCGGAGGAAGTGGGTGAACAGCCAGGAGAAGCCGTAGTAGAGCTGGTGCCGGTCGCCGTAGAACGTGTTCGCGGTCGCATCGAGCAGTTCGACGATCGTCGGCGCTTCGCCCTGCCTGAGCGCGAGGCGCGCTTCCCGCATGCTCCAGGACGACTCGCTCTGAAGGCGCACCGGACCCAGGCGGCCGTGGGCGATCGCATAGCGCCCCTGGTTCAGTTCTCCGGGGATCAGCCGCCCCTGTTCAATCTTCGAATTGCCGAAGTACTCGGCGAGCCCCTCCTCCGCCCACCGGGGGAGGTTCTTGCCCGGGGCAGTCAGGTGACTGTCGCTGAAGGCGTGGAACGCCTCGTGCAGCATCGTGCCCAAGAGTTGATCGTAGAAGTGAACCTCCTGGTGGAAGGCCAGCAGGCCGGGCGACTGATAGAAGCCGGCCATGAACGAACGGCCGCCGATGTCCTGATTGAGCTGTTTCAGGGAGCTCTCCTGGCGGTACAGGTAGACCACGAGCTTCCAGTCGTGGGGCATCGGCTCGATGTACTCGTCGAAGACGGAGTGGAAGACCCCGAAGACGGACTCCATGTTGCCGGCGAGGATGTCGATCGTGGATTCGTCCTCGGCGTCGCTGATCACGATGAACCGGGGCGTCGCGCGGCGGCGTCGGTGGGTTCGGTCGATGTACTTCTCCGCGCTTTCGACGATTCCGCTCAGCGCCTCGGCTCGCTCCTGGCGTGTCGGCGGGCGGTAGTTCACGGGCAGGCGATCGGACCCCGCAAGCACACGGAGTTCCGAGTCGACGCTCACTCCGCCGAGCGAGGAGCGGGATTTCCGTTCCCTGCTCACGAACTTCATCCGCCACGACATGCTGGAGGGCACGGGGTTGTCCTCGGCGTCGCGGGCGGGACCGTAGCGCCAACGCTTCAGGTTCTGTGTCACCGACAACCGGAGCAGGTCGTCGAAGCGGGACGACGGTTCGATCGCGAGCACCTGGACGCGGCTGACGGCGCCGGTCTCGTCGATTTCGACCTCCAGTTGGACTTCCGGGTCGATGCCGCTTCCCGCCATCTGCGGCGGCGTCTGCAACGCCGGGGTACGAATCGCCACCGCAGGGGTGACGATTTGGCCGGTTCCGTCCTGCCCGGCAACCGCGTTGCCCCAGCCAGCCACCATGACCAGGGAAGGAAGGGCGACCGCAGCCGCACGCAAGGGCCGGATAGGGGGCACGCCTTTCCGACTGGGGCCGGGTATCAGTCCCTGGAAACCGGCCACTCGAGGATCCGGCGGGTGTTGGCCGGCTCTCCGCCGCCATCCACGACGGCGAGAGGCCCACGCGTCGACGCATCGGGCAGGAAGGAGCGCAGCCAGGCGGTGGCGACCACTTCGGCGATGCCGAGGATCTCGCCGCGGCTGCCGCGGGGGTGCGCCGCGGCCGTTTCCACCAACTCGACGAGTCCGCGTTCGGCGGCGCCGGCCGGGAAACCGAAGACCCCGCACAGACGTCCCGTTGTTTCGCCCTCCAGGGCCACGACGCGCGTGCCGACGAGATCGCCGGCTTCCAAGGGCTCCATGGCCGGATGCGGTTCGACCCGGACCTGCTGGCGGCTGGTCACCTCTTCCAGCGCGACCCGGCCGTTCTCCGGACCGATGCGGTAGAGCTGCAGGCGGCTTCCGACCAGTGCCTGCAGCCAGCGCCGCTCCGTCACTTCCAGCAGCAGCCCGCCTGCTCCAAGCAGCTTGTCGGCGAAGCTGAACGAGCGGCAGTCGCCCTCGTCGGCGTCCGGCTCGAAGCGCCCCTGGGCGAGCAGGCAGCTCATCGCGTTGGCGAAGAAGATGGCCTGATCGCGGCCGCTGCGGGCCTGGAGCTGCTCTTCGAGATCGATCCGCTCCTGGTCGTCCAGGCCGATCAGGAACTGGTCCTCGATCGCCCACTCGACTTCCTCGCCGTACCGCTTCAGCAGCCAGCCGCTTGCCCGCTCCACCGCGCGCCCGAGCGCGTCGGGGCCTACCGAAAGGGGGGCAACGTGCTGCTGTTCCATACAGGGATGCTAACGCCGTTTCTCTGTAAATACCACAAAAGGCGTAACTTAGCGACACGGATGCCCTCTTCTCGGTGGCGCTCGGCCTACGCGGAGTCGGTGTCTTCGTCGCTCCCGTTCGCGTCCATGACGGCGTACGCACGTTCCACGCACTGGATCTTGATCGTGTCCGGGGCAATGGCCAGGAAGCCTTGCCACTCGATCGTCGAGATCGCTTCCTCGGCGCTCAAACCCTGGTCGCGGGCGCTTACGGCCTGGTTCCAGAAGTCGCTCAGGAAGTCGCGCAGCGCCGCCACCTGGGCCATGTCGCTGAAGGCCGGACCGTGGCCGGGGAGGATCAGGTCGAACTCGAGTTTCTCGAAGCGGTCCAGCGTCTGGAGCCATTCGTCGACGTAGCCGTCGCCGATGTAGGCGCCGCCGGCCAGCACCAGATCACCGGTGAATACGACGCGCTCGTTGGGCAGCAGGACGACCACGTCGCCGCCAGTATGGCCGCGCCCGAGGTGGAGCAGTTCGATCGGCCGGTCCTGGCCTTGCCAGGTGCGGTGGATGGTCATCCGGTTCTTGAGCGTCATGTTCGGCGGCGTCGGTTCGGTTTCGTCGAGCGCGACGTCGTGGGCCTCCTGGGCCGCGATCTCGAGCATTGCCCGGTCCTTCTCCTCGCCGTCCTCCATCGCCTCGGCATTCTGCTTCAGGTCCGCTATCTGGTCGGGGATCCAGTTGGAGAAGTTCAGGAACGTCCCCTGTTCGAGGACATTGGTCATCAGCATCTCGCGCGTGAACTCGTGACCGACGATCGCCACGTCCTCGGGGAAGACCTGGTTCCCGTGCGCGTGGTCGAAGTGGTAGTGGGTGTTGACGAGGTGGGTCACCGGCTTGTCCGTGACCTCCGCGATCGAGGCGAGCAGGGCGCGCGCCGCCGCCGGCGTGACGTGGGAGTCGACGACCAGGGCATCTTCATCGGTCAGCACGAGCATGGAGTTGCTCTGGACGAAGATCGAGCCGGTGCCGACGATGAAGTAGACGCCGGGGGCTACCTCTTCGAAGGTGTGGGTGTCGGTCTCGACGATGGCGTCGGCATCGGCGTCTCCGCCTGCACAGGCGACGAGGCCGGCGGCGAGGGCGATGACGGCGAGACTGGTCAGGGCGAGGCGATGGGTCGGGCGCATGGGCGAGGCTCCTCTTCGTTCATTGCAGTGGGAATCATAGAGCCTGCGGGGCCGGTACGGCGAGGCGCCCTCGAGGTCGCGCCACACGGGTTTTCAGGGATCAGAGTTCCAGCCGCCGCAACTGGCGCACGGCGTAGTCGCAGGCGCGCGCCGTGAGCGCCATGTAGGTCAGGCTGGGGTTCTGGCAGGCGGACGACGCCATCGCGGCGCCGTCGGTGATGAACAGGTTCGGCACGTCCCAAGACTGGCACCAGCCGTTGAGCACCGAGGTCTCGGGATTCCGGCCCATCCGCGCCGTGCCCATCTCGTGGATCGCGAAGCCGGGCAGGGAGTTGCGGTTGAAGGTGCGGATGTTCTTCGCACCCAGGGCCTCCAGCATCTCGGCGGCGCGGGTCTGGATGCTCTCCCGCATCGCCGCTTCGTTCTCGCCGTAGTTCATCGTGATCCGGGCAGCGGGGATGCCCCAGCGGTCCTTGAGTTCCGGGTCGATGGTCACCCGATTGTCGGGGTTCGGCAAGTTCTCGCCGAAGCCGCCGAAGTTGAGCCGCCACGGTCCGAGGCCGCGCAGGCTGGCCTTGTAGTCGGCGCCGAACCCCGCCTGGCCGATGCCGGACTGCCACTGCGTCGGCCGCCGTGCGCCGCACTGATAGCCGAAGCCGCGCAGGAAGTCCTTCTCACGGGTCGTCTCGGCCTGATCGCCGTCGAGGTTGACGAAGCGCGGCAGGTAGCAGGAGTTCGGCCGGCGGCCGAAGGTCGTCTTGTCTTCGAGGCCGTCGAGGTTGCCGTTCGCGCCTGCCTGGAAGATGTGGTCCATCAGGTTGCGGCCGACCTGGCCGCTCGAGTTGGCCAGGCCCTCGGAGAAGCGGGGCGTCGCCGAGTTCAGGAGGATGCGGGCGGACTCGATCGTCGACGCGCACAGGAAGACGAGGCGGCCGTGGACCTCGACCGACTCGCCGGACTCGCCGTCGATCAGGTGGACCCCGGTCACCCGGTCCTGCTGCTCGTCGTAGATCAGGTTGTAGACGACGCTGTTGGGGCGCACGGTCAGCCGGCCGGTCGCCTCGGCGGCCGGCAGGGTGGCGTTGAGGCTCGAGAAGTACGACTTGGCTATGCAGCCGCGACGGCAGATACCGCAGTAGTGGCAGGCGCGGCGGCCGTTGTGGTGCCGGGTGAGCACGGCGACCCGGGCGGGCGTGAACCGGCGCGTGCCCCCAAAGGCCCGGTCGAGGCCCTCTCGGACCCGCTCTTCCATGCAACTTTGGGCGATCGGCGGCAGGAACTCACCGTCCGGGAGTTGCGGCATGTTCTCGGGCTGGCCGGCTATGCCGACGAAGGACTCCACATGGTCGTACCAGGGCGCCAGGTCCCGGTAGCGGATCGGCCAGTCCGTGCCGTAGCCGTCGCGGGCGTTGGCGCCGAAGTCGAGATCGCTCCAGCGGTAGCTCTGCCGGCCCCAGAGCAGGGAACGTCCGCCGACCACGCGGGCGCGAATCCACAGGAACTGCTGGGCGCCTTCGCCGACCGAGTAGGGGTTGTCGATGTCGTCGACGAAGAACTTGCTCGACCACTCGTCGCAGGCGCCCGCGCGGCTCTGGACCGGCTGGCGCTCGGCCTGGTGCTTGCGGTCCCTCAGGCCCCGGTACGGCATCTGCCAGGGCGGAGTGTGCTCGTTGTAGTCGCGCTCGGGGACCACCGGCGGGCCGGCTTCCAGCACGAGCGTCTGGAGGCCCTTTTCGGTCAGTTCCTTCGCCGCCCAGCCGCCGGTGATGCCGGAGCCGATGACGATCGCGTCCCAGACCTTGCGCTCGATGATCTGAACCATGGTAGCGGCGGCCTCAAGCGTCCTCGACATCGACGCAGGGGTCCCAACGTCCCGGCACGATCCGGTAGCCGAGTTCCGACTTCATGCCCGCTTCGGAGGTGTAGTACCCGAACAGGGTCAGCCATTTGACCAGGTCGAAGAACGGTTGTTCGTGGAGGCGGTCCGAGTTGCGCGAGAAGGCGCGGCCGTCCCGCTGGGCGAGCGCCTGGTCCTGGGCCTCGGTCAGGAGTTCGTCCTTCCGGGTGTCGGAGAGATCGACGAAGCCGGCGCCGTCGGCCGCCTGACGGGAGCGTTCCCGCGCCCGCGCGTCGAAGCGGTCGAGCTCGGAGAGCAGGTGTCGCCGGGCCCTCTCCGGCAGCCAGCCCTCCAGCAGCCGGTCGACGAAGCCGGGGATTCCGGCGTCGCCGGCGCCCGGGGTGTCCGTGGCCGGCAGGATGCGCTCGGCAATCGCCTTCAGCGTCCTGGCCTGGTGCTCGGCGAGGACGGTGAGCGGGGCGGGCTCGCCGGCGGTTTCCTGCTGGTGCAGGTGGACATGGGCGAGGTGGGTATTCGCGAACAGTTCCTCCGGCAACAGGGGCAGCGCGGCGGCGCCGCCGATTACCTGAAGAGCGCGGCGGCGGCCGATCGGGTCGGTGCTGGCCATTGCGCCGGATACTAGCGCCGCCAAACCCGTCGCAGGCTCCGTGTTTGGCCCCAGGCCGACCTCGCCAGGAGTCGAGTCGCGGCGTCCGCGCCGCGCTGACGCACAGGAAACAGGGCTTGTTCCATGAAGTTTGCGCCCCAAACTTCACAGCGTTGCGTTCTGCGGCGCAAGCTCCTGGCCGCCGCCCCCGTCGAGTTTCTTCTCGAAGCAGAGGCTGTGCGGATCGTAGGCGTATTCGTTGTAGCAGGGGATCTGGACGTAGCCGAAGGAGCGGTAGAGATTGATCGCCGCCGGCTGCATCTCGCCCGTCTCGAGGCGGAGCGAGCGGTAGCCGAAGGCCGCGGCGCGGGCTTCGAGCTCTTCGAGGATGCGCCGCCCCAAGGCCTGGCGGCGGTGCTCCGGCGCCACGTACATCCGCTTGATTTCGGCTTGCTCGGGGCCGAGGCGGCGGAGCGCGCCGCAGGCGACGGCCTCGCCGCCAGCCGTCCGGCCGAGGAGCAGGCAGCAGCCCGGGGCGTCCAGCTTGTCCGGCTCGACGCTGTAGATGCTGTCCGCGGGGTAGAGCTCGCCAAGTTCGCGGTCGAGCGCCTCGTGCAGGCGCGCGAACGCGGGGTCCGCGGGATCGCCGGGTTCGATCCGGACTTCGTCGGTGGTCATCTGGTCGTCGATGCGGAGGCCTGGCGAGATGGCGTCACGACTGGAACTCCGGGGCTTCCCGCAGCATCTGGTCGCGCAGCGCGCGCTTGTGGATCTTCTCGGTAGCGCCGCGCGGCAACTGCTCCTCCTGGAGCCAGACGTAGCGAGGCACCTTGAAGCGGGCGAGATGCTCGCCGACGTGGGCTCGCACATCGGCGGCGTCGAGCTCGGCGCCGTCCTTGGGCACGACCACTACGGCCAACTCCTCGCCCAGCCGGTCGTCGGGGACGCCGAAGGCCGCGGCCTCGTAGACGGCGGGATGCTGGTAGACGACGCGCTCGATCTCGGCGCAGTAGATGTTCTCGCCGCCGCGCAGCACCATGTCCTTCTTGCGGTCGCGGATGTAGAGGAAGCCGTCCTCGTCGATCTCGGCGATGTCGCCGGTGCGCAGCCAGCCGTCCTGGATCGTCTCCGCGGTCGCTTCCGGGCGGTTCCAGTAGCCGCGGATGTTCATCGACGACTTCATGATCAGTTCGCCCTGCTCGCCGGACGGCAGTTCGTTGCCGTAGTCGTCGATGATCTTCAGTTCGACGATCGGGCACGGCTTGCCGCAACTGTCGGGCTTCTCGACCAGCCCTTCGTCCGTGTTGCCGGCGCCGCCGGCGTTGGTTTCCGTCATCCCCCAACCGAAGGACCAGTGCTTGTCGGGCATCAGAACCTGCAGGCGGTCCACCATGCCGCCGGGGATCGGCGCGCCGCCGCCGGACACGGCGACCAGACTGCGCAGGTCGCGCTCCTTGAGCGAAGGCGACTGCAGCATCTCCCAGGTCATCGTCGGCACGCCGTTGAAGGACGTGACGCGCTCCCGTTCGATGAGTTCCAGGCCGTGTTCCAGGTTCCACTTGTACATCATCACGATCTTGCGGCCGGCGCCGAACGAGGCGAGCAGGCCGGCGTGGCTGCCGCTGACGTGGAACAGCGGCAGGGGCATCAGGATCGAGGGCTGGAACTCGGGGTTCTCGTCCGGTTCTTCGAGCAGGCCCATGGCGATGCGCTGGGCGCCGTAGAAGCCCCAACTGCCGATGCCGCTGAGCACGCCCCTATGCGTCGAGACGGCCCCCTTGGGGAAGCCGGTGGTGCCGGAGGTGAAGAGGATCGTCACGTCGTCGTGGGGGCCGAGGTCGACGTCGGGCATCGGCTGGCCCGCTCCCTCGCGCCACAGCTCGTCGAAGTCGTCCACGCCGTCGGGCAGCTCCTCCTCCCAGCGCACGCCGATGCTCTTCACGCCGAGCTTGGGCAACCGGCTGGCCACCCGTTCGTAGCGCTGCTGATCGAAGAAGGCGAGTTTGGCGCCGGAGTCCTTGAAGCCGTACTCCAGCTCTTCGCCCGACCACCAGCCGTTCAGCGACACCGAGATGGCGCCGGAGGAGGTGATCGCCATGAAGGCGATCACCCACTCCGGGTAATTCCGCATGCCGATGGCCACGCAGTCGCCCTTCTCGACGCCGTAGCGGTGGGTCAACTGGTGGGCGATCGCGGCCGCGCGTTCGTATGCCTCGTTGTAGGTCAGGCGCGTGTCCTGGAAGACGAGGAAGTCCTTGTCGCCGTGGTCCTGCCGCGCCTGGTCGTAGACACAGCAGAGCGTCGCCGGCAGGTTCTTGAAGACCTTGTACTCGACGCCGCGAACCGTCTCCGTCACCAGCTCCCAGTCGGCGCCCGCGGCGGTCAGGTGGGCGACCGACTCGTCATAGGTCATCTGGCCGTGGATCGACTCGGACTTCTCTTCCGTCATGTGTGGGAGGGGCTCACCACTTCTACCCGATCGCAGAAACCCGCCTGCATCTCCTCGGTTGTTCATGCCATGGCCGCGCTCTCTTCTTCGTAGTTGGCGAAGGCGTGCTTCAACGTGTCGTTGTTCATGCCATGGCCGCCAGTTCTTCTTCGTAGCCTTCGAAGGCGTGCTTCAGCGTCGCATGGTTCAGGATCATCTCGGCGACGGGCTCATTCGACTCCGCGTCCACGTAGGTGGTCTTGACCCAGTACGACTCGGTGCGCCGGCTCTCGCTCAAAGCGACGATCTCCCGTTCGAGCAGATAGTCGTGGCCCACGAACAGGGGCCCGCGGATCATGCGGATCTGCTGGCCCGCGAACAGGCCCAGGGCCGGTCCGCGAGGCGAGAACCCGGACTTGCGGTTCGAGTAGCCACCGAGCACGCTGACCATCTCCCGCGGGATGATCGCCCGGCCCCAGGGCGAACTGCCGCCTTCGTCTTCGGTGTACCACGGTGACGGCTCCGTGATCGCGGCCAGCTTCTGGTTGAGGCTGAACGGATAGAGATGGCCCATGTTCTGGTCGAAGTCCATCCTTACCTCTTCAAGGCCCGTGCCCTTCATCCCGACCGCCACGTCGCGCATGATGACGAGGGGCCCGGGCGGCCGCAGGCGTGTCATCCGGGTCGCGATCTCGGAGGATTCGACATTGCCGCGAATCGACGCGGTACCGATCAAGACCTCCGTGCCGTCCGCCTTTTCCGCCCGGACGCGTATCTGCGTCTGACCCTTGCTCGGCTGCTCGACGAAGGCACGGACCTGCTCGCCGTCGACGACCATGTTCCGGTAGTGGGCGCTCAGGCAGCCGGTCTCGAACCATTCACGACCCCACAGGCCGTAGAGCAGGGGATCGAACTGGCTGAAGTGGGTCGGACCCTCGATCGGGCCGCCGGCCTGGAACCCCATCCGCTCGGCCGTCGAATCGTCGTGGATCGACATGTGGCCGCCGTACTCCTGCTCGGCGAGCATCTGCCGGGGGGAGCGCAGCGGTCCGCAGATGGTTGTCGGGGTGTCGAAGGCCTCGGCCATTCGGTTCTCCTCGGTTGGGAAGGGCGAAGTGTAGCGCCGCCGAACCTGTTGCAGACCGGCTGCCGGACGGTTCCGCCGGGATAGGCTCCTGCCATGAGCCGTCTCGACACGCTGCTCGACGCGATGCGGCCCTTGCTTGAGGAGCAGGCCGCCCACGCGGCGTGGCTGTTCGGATCGCAGGCCCGGGGAACGGCCCATGCGGAGAGCGACATCGACCTGATCGTGGTGCAGCCGAGCGACGAACCCCAGCCCCGGCGCCGGCTGGCCTACTCCGAGGCGATCGCGGCGGCCGGCGGAGCGGTGGATCTCCTCGTCTACACCCCCGAGGAGTTCGAGGCGATGAGGTCCGCGGGCAGACCCTTCCTGGTGGATGCGCTGCTGGAGGCGAAACCCGTCCACCTGGGAACGCTCTGGGCCGAGCTCGTCGAGCAGGAGCTCCAGGCGCTTCGCGGCGGTGCGGCGGCCTCGACGCCGACGCCGCCGGAGGTGGCGCGGGCCGAAGCCGAGCGGTGGCTGGGCATGGCCGAGTACGACCTCGGCTTCGCGAAGCTGGCTTTTCGGGAGCGCTACTACAGCCAAGCCTGCTTCATTGCACAGCAGGCGGCTGAGAAGGCGGTCAAGTCGATCGCCTACGGCCTGGGCGAGAGGAGCGTACGCACTCACTCGCTCGTGGAGATGATCGACCGCTACGCCGAACGAGCGCCGGAGGTGCCAGAACTGCGCGACTTGGGCAAGGCTCTGGACGTTCACTACGTCGGGGCCCGCTATCCGAACGGTCAAGCGGAGGGGATACCGGCGACCACGTACACCCGGCCGATGGCGGAGGAGGCCCTCGAAGCGGCGGAACGGTTCGTCGTGGCGGCGTCCGACCGCGTGCTTGCGGAATCTGATGCCGACCAGGACTCGCGCTAACCGCCGGCCGCGATTCCCTGCGCGATGGCGCCGCGGACGGCTGCGCCGGCCTTCTTGCCGGAGACTGCGTCCAGGGCGCGGAAGTCGATGTTGCGCCGGCGCTGGAAGTACTCGACCCAGTAGGGGTAGCCGCAGGGTTTGGAGCGAAGCAGCCGGCCGCGTTCGCGACGACGCTTGCCGCGAGCCGCCATCAGCAGGACGCGACTGGCGAAATCGGCCGCCCGCTCTTCCGCCTCGGCGGGTTGGAGCGCGGGCGGCAGGGGCTCGGGTCCCGGTGCAATGTTGACGTCCTGCAGCCGGATGTGTGCCGCCTGACCGCTTGACCGACAGACGAGGATGGAGAGCTGCTCCCCGGCGCCGACCGCGCAGCTTGCGCGGGAGAGACTGGGTGCGCCGTCCTTATGACCGGCAATCGGCGCGAAGCGTCGGCTTCCGCGAGGTTCGCCGAGCTCGTCCGAGTCCGCGCGCCCCGACCCGATCTCGACCGTCTCGTAGACGACGAGCCAGTGGGGCAGGTACAGGAGCTCCAGCGCCAGGGGCCGGCCGCTCCGGAGCCGGCGCAACCGCCCGCCCGAAAGCAGCCGGCGCGCCTCGTGCTCGGTTATCTTCGGCGCGATGGCCGGTCCCGGCTGCTGCGGCTCGCTCAGCGCTTTCCAGCCTGCTTCGAACGGCCGCGGCTGCCGTAGATCATCAGGACGGCCGCCGCCAGCAGCAGGGCCGCCCCCGCGGCGGTTCCGAGCGCGAGGTCGATCGTCTCGACAGCCGAGAAGCCTCCGATCAGAACCGGTATCGACAGCACCGCCAGGAACACGCCGAGGATGCGGGCCGTGGAGCGGTCGCGGTTGGTGTGGTCCGGGGTCATGGCGTTGCAGGAGTGCTCGGTCAGGCCAACAGGAGGTAGATCACGAGGTACGGAACGATGAACAGCGCGGCCCAGATTCGCAGGTCGCGCCAGCGGGCGCGGTCCGGCGCGCCGCGAAGCACCCAGTCGCGGCTGAGCCGCCAGACGGCGACTGCCGGCAAGACGAGCAGGAGAGCCACGGCAATCCGCGCGCTCCAGAGTGGCAATGCGCCCATCGCGTCGTTGATCGGGCCGAGGACGAACTCGAGGATTGTTCTCATGGCTGTGCTCTCGCGTGCGAATCCGCGCTTGGCGCCGGATGCGGGCGAGACGCCCGCGTGCCATCCGTGCGCCGAATGACCGGCGCACGGAGTGGTTCGCGTGTGGCGCTGGTTCGCGCCACGCGGGTTCCCAGGTGCCTTCGCTCGCTATTCACTTTCGCGTTCCTGCAGTCTCGCGACCCTGCTCCGCAGCGCGGCCTGCAACGCCTCGTCGCTCCGCACCTCGCCCCAGACCAAGCCACGCAGGCGCTCCGGCGGTTCGGGGGGCGTCAGACGGCTGACGATCCAGGTCACGGCGAGAGTGAACACGAACGACCACCAAGCGACGAAGAGGAAGGGCTCCTCGGACGGAAACAGCCCGTCCATCGCCGGGCTGTTCAGCAGCAGGCACAAGCCGACGCCCGCGGCCAGGCCCGCACCGCCGCCGTAGCGGTTGGCCCGGCGCCACAGGATGCCGAGCAGGAGCACCGCCAGGGTCGGCCCCTGGATCAAGGAGAAGACGGTCTGGATCGCGTTGTAGATGTTGCTGAAGCGCTGCTCGATCTCGGGGGCGATGAAGGCGGCCGCCAGCAGCAGCACAGCGGACAGGATGCGGCCGAAACGGAGTTCGGCGGCGGTTCCAAGGTCGCTGCGGCGCCATCGCCGCCGCAGCCGCCCGAGCAGGTCGCGGCTCCAGAGGGTGGCCGCCGAGTTCAGGTTCGAGTCGACGCTCGACATCAGCGCCGCCAGGAAGGCCGCGAACATCAGACCGCGCAGCCCCGGCGGCAGCAACTGGGCGATCAGGCTGGGCACCGCCTCGTCGGCGTTCGCAAGGTCTGGGACGATCAGGATCGCGGCCAGTCCCGGCAGGGCGACGAGCAGGGGGATGAACAGCTTGAGGAAACCGGCGAGCAGCACGCCGGCCTTCGCGTCCCACTCGCTGCGGGCGCCGAGTGCTCGCTGCACCATGGTCTGGTTGCCGGTGTAGTAGGCCACGGAGAGGACGATGCCGAGGCCCAGGACGATGCCCGTCCAGGGGAAGGGAGTCGCGGTGTCGTGCGGCAGGTAGAGCGAGAAGTGGTCGGCGTATTGGGGGCCCTGGTTCAGGATGCCTTCGCGCAGCGCGGCGAGTCCGCCGACTTCGTGCAGGGCGCGCGCCACCAGGGCGGCGCCGCCGACGAACATGATGATGAGTTGCAGCACGTCGGTCATCACGACGGCGGCCAGACCTCCGCTGATCGTGTAGATGCCGACGATGCCGGTCGTGATCCAGATCGAGAGCTGCGGATCCCAGCCCAGGACCGTGCGCATGAGGAGCGCCGTGGCGTGAATCATGATGCCCAGGTTGAGCACCAGGATCACGCCCCAGGCCAGGGCGAGGAAGCTGCGCACGCCGTCGCCGTAGCGGCGGCCCAGGAACTCGGGCACGGTGTAGACGCCGCTTCGCCAGTAGAGGGGCACGATCAGGAAGGCGGCGATCAGAAGTGCCGGCATCGAGCCGAGCCAGTCGAAGTTGGCCTGGGCAAGGCCGTAGCGGTAGGTGCCGCCGGCGACGGCGATGAAGTCCGTGGCGCCGATGTCGCTGACCACGATCGACATGCCGATCGCCCAGAACGGCAGGGCGCGGCCGGCGAGCAGGAAGTCGCCGCTGGTCTTCACGTAGCGGCTGAAGGTGGTGCCGATGACCAGGATGCCCGCGAGATAGACGAGGACGATCCCCGTGTCGAGGCCGGAGAGACCCCAGGTCATGTGGCTTCTCGCGCGGCCAGGGTGCGGCCGAGAGCGGTGGCTGTACCGAGATGACGAAGGCTTGCGGCCGCGTCGTCGGCCGGCGAGTCTTCCGCCTCCGCGGTCTCGTCCTGCTCGACGACGAACAGGCGCACCCCGGCCTCGAGCCCCGCCTCTACGCAGCCGGACACGTCGACGTCGCCCTCGCCGAGCGCCCGGAACCAGCGCTCGGCGGTGGCGCGCTCCGGGCTGCGTTCGGACGCGGCGCCCGACAGCAGGCCGTCCTTGAGGTGCAGGATGTGGATCCGGTCGCCCAGTTCCCGTATGAGGGCTGCCGGATCGTGCCCCGCGAAAGCCGCCCAGTAGATGTCGAGTTCCAGCCCCCAGCCGTCGTGCGAGCGGCAGGAAGCGAGCGCGCGCAGGCCGTCGACGCCGAGGCGCTCGGGCTCGCCGTCGTCGAAGGGCAGCAGCTCGAACTCGTGGTTGTGGTACGCGAAGCGAAAGCCGCCGGCGCGGAACCGGTAACTCAGCAGATCGAGCCGCCCTCCGAGTTCCAGGTAGTGCGCGCGACCGCCGTCGCCCCGCTGGGCTTCGTCGAGCCAGGGGCAGGCGAGGACTTCGCAGTCGAGCTCGCGGAAGGTCTGCATCACCTCGGCCGGGTCCGCTTCCAGGTCGGCCAAGGGCACGTGAGCCGCCGCCAGGGAGAGGCCCCGGTCGGCGAGGAACTGCCGCAGTTCGGCCGTGGTGCGGTTCCACAGGCCGCCGAACCACTCGACCTCGCGGTAACCGGCATCGGCGGCCTGGTCGAGGGCGGTTTCGAGATTCTCCCGCGCCTGCCGGCGCAGCGTGTAGAGCTGCAGCGCCACGCGCGGCGCGTCGACCTCGCCGGCCGTCACTCCGCGGCCTCCGTGCCCGCTTCGCCGGCGGTCTCTTCGATCAGCCCGTGATACAGGCCCAGGTAGTAGGGGAGCAGGAAGCTCGCGCCGTCGGCCAGATAGCGGCCCTGGCCGCCGTGATCGAGCCGCCACGGGTCGTGATTCCAGTGGTTGACGAAGCGCTCGTCGATCGGCAGCACGCGGCCGTCGAGCAGGTGGCCGCGCGGACCGCGGCGTTCTTCCTGGTCCTTCCGAGCGCCCGATGACGGGCGCTCGGACTGGTTCAGGTGCGGCGCGAGTTCGCGCCGCACGGTTTCGCGGAGCAGGACGATGTCGAGGCGGTGACTGTTCGTGAGCGCCCAGTCGAAGCGGTCAAGCGGGTAGAGGACAAGGCTCAGGGCGGCGTCGTCGAGCGGGAAGTCGTCGCGGCTGTAGGTCTCGTCGTCGAACGCGTCGCGGTAGCTGGCGCCGTCGATCGCGGCGGCATGGATGAAGTCGAACAGGGGATTCCGCTCGGGCTGCAGGACCTTCCAGTACTGCCGCAGCGAGTGGGCGACCACGCTTCGGAGCGCCTCGTCCCGCTCGTACTTGAGCAGGTGGTAGAAGTTCATGAACGCCATCTCGTCGTCGGACTGGTTGCCGCTGCCGGGACCGCTCTGGACCTTCGGGTTGCGCAGGTTCGCGGCGTAGGCGTGGTCGTCGAGAAGGGTTTGCGCGGCCTCGGCGTAGCGCTGCCCGCGCTGAACTTCGGCTTCCGAACCCGTGCTGCTCATGTGCTCGGCGATCCGCAGGTAGGTCAGGTAGGAGAGCGAGTTGAGGCCGCGCTCCTCCCACCACTCCTGGTCGTGGTTCAGTTGCTCCGGGCCGAACACCGCCCAGCGGGTTCGCTTGCCGTCGTGGTCGACCAGGCCGCCGCCGTGGTCGATCAGGTGGTCCAAGATCGCCAGCACCGTTTCGCGCACCTCGGCGCGTTCGGCGTCGCTCTCCGCGACCAGGTCGTAGTAGAGGGCGTAGAAGAAGAAGTGGCCGTCCAGCTCGTCGGAGCTCGTGTCGCTCTTCCAGTACCACTTGCCGTCCGCGCTCGTTGGCCAGCGGGGGTCGATCACCTTCCACAGGCCGTCCCGCTGCTCCCGCATCCGGCGATCGTTCTCGAGCCTGCCTGCGTTCGGGTCGGGACCGTCGGCCGGCAGGATGGTGCGGGCGACGAAGCCGCGCTCGGCCGGCGGCGTGCCGCCCTGGGTGACGAATTGCAGGAAGCGCAGCGCCTCGAAGGCCTTGCGCGCCCGCTCGCGGGCCTCGGGATCGCCGGTGACGGCCCAGCGGAAGCACTCGGCGGCGCCGTACATCGAGGTCCACAGGCCGTCGTTGTCACTGTCGTGCCGGGAGAATGTCGACGTATCGCCGGGCTGCTCGAGCGCGACGCCGAGGACGTAGCCGTAGGGCGTTCGCCGGTGGAAGCGGTCGATCGCTACGTGGAAGCGGTCCGCCTTCCGCCGCAGGGTCATCGGCCGCAGGTGGATCGCGCCGGGTCCGGCGGCGGTCTCGACCCGCACCGTGCCGTCCCGGTCGACCTGGACTTCCAGCACATGGTCGTGGGGCAGCCAGCGCCGCCCCTGCCTGTACTGCCAGCGCGGCCTGGCGCGGCGCGCCGCCTTCGGGCCGCCGTTCGACTCTGCTCCCGGGAACGCGGGTGTCTCGCCCGCATCCGCGGACGCGGCGGTCCCTTCGTCCAACCCGGGCATCAAGTGAACCAGTCCTCGCGTCGTCCCGGCCCAGATCGAGCCGTCGGGCGCCGCGGCGAGGCTGGTGAAGTCGTTCCAGGGCAGGCCGTCGGTGCGGTCGTAGAGCCGCCAGGCGCCGGTGTCGGCGTCCTGCACGCCCAGGCCCTGGGGCGAGGCGAACCACAGCCCGCCGTCGTAGTCGAACTCGACCGCCCGCACGTCAACCGGCGCCCAGCTCCGGTTGCCATCGCGCGGCAACAGGCGCCGCCAGACGGTGTCCGAGCCGTCTCGCAGGTACAGACCGGTGGACGAGGCGGCCGCGATCCGGATGGCGGCATCCGTGACGATCTCGCGAACTTCGCCGGGGGCGTCGGCGATGCGGGAGGGGGACGGCGGTGCCGGAGGAAAGGCGCTGGCGTCGTCGACCGGCGCCTCGTACTCGGCAACCTGCTGCAGGAACGGCTCGACGTGGATCGGTGGTTCCGTCTGGGCGGTCGCGGCGAGCGGCAGGAGCAAGAGCCCCGGCAGCGTCAGGATGCGCTGGTTCACGCGGCAAAGCCTAACGCCGCGCCTCCGGGATGCGGTCGAACTCGGGCGGACCTCAAGATCGGAGGGTTCGGACCCCGTAGAGCGGGAAGTACGCGTCGCGACTCACGATCGTCAGCCCTTCGGCTTGAGCCTGGGCGATCAGGAACCGATCGAACGGGTCCTTGTGGTGGCGCGGCAGGCGCGCTGCCAACTCGGCGTGGTGGAACGTCAGCGGCAGATGGGTAAACCCCTTTTCCTCGACGAGAGGGGCGAGGTTGTCGGGGGCTTCCATCTGCCCACTGAGGCGCTTGAACGTGATCTCCCAGGCTGCGATCGGGCTGACGAAGATCTCGTTGCGTGGGTCCTCAATGACGTTGCGCGAGGTCACGCGCAGTCGTCCTGGATCGGACAAGCACCACAGGAACGTGTGGGTGTCCAGCGTTCTCCCCTCCAGAGTCGGCCTAGCTAAGTCTGGCTAAGTTCGGTCCCGGCGTCAAGATGCAGGGGCAGCACGCGTGGCAAAGTCGGCGCCATGGCGGGCACACGGCACCGTACCCTCCGCGCCAACGAGATCGAGGCCCTGCTCGACCTGCTCGACGGCTGGCCTTTCCCCGCCGGCCAGCGAGGGCGGGACTTCTTTCGCCGCTACATCGAACTCGATCCGGCGTTCGAGCCCCGCAACGTATGGGTGGCGGAGCAGGCCGGCGAGCTGCTCTCGTGCGTCCAGATCTTCCCGCGCCGGGTGCGGGTCGGCGGCAGGGTGTTGCCGATGGGCGGCATCGGCAGCGTGTTCACGCGGCAGGATTCCCGTCGCCGCGGTGTGGCGGGAGCGCTTCTCGAGCGGGCGATCGTGGCGATGCGGGAGCAGGGGATGGTGCTGTCCTACCTGCTGGCCGAGCGGCTCGAGTGGTACGGAAAGCACGGCTACCGGCCGTGGTCAAGGGGCTGGCGAACGCTGCACTGGGCTGACCGCTCCATGTCGGCCGTTTCTGGGGCGCGCCGCTACGACCCGGCGACCGACCGCGACGGACTGGAGCGCCTCTGGCGCGTCTACGCGGAAGGCGCCGCCGGCGTTCCGCTCGACGGCATCGTCCACCGGGACGCTGGGGGCTGGCGGGGCAGCTTTCAACTCGCCGGGAACCCGGACGAGGACATCCGGGTCGCCGACAGGGGGCCGGAGATCAGCGCCTACGTCCGTGTCGCCGACATTGGTGGCCGCCTCCGCGTCCTGGAGTGGGGCCGCGATCGCGACGCGGCTCAGGCCCTGTGCGAGCTGGTGGCCGCCGCGATGGCCGGCCGCGGCGTGCTGTCGATCCGTTTGCCCCTGGTCCGAGACGAGGTGCTGGAAGCCGCGTTTGCCGATGCCGGCGCCCGGATCGAGACCCAACCCGCCTGGGACGAAGTGCCGCCGGACACCCGGCCGCCGGCGACCTGGATGGTCCGCTGCCTGGACGACGACGCGCTGGCCGACCGGCTCGGAGTGGCCAGGGAAGACGACGTGCTGACCGGCTGCCTGCCGCCGGAGCGGTTCGCGTTCTGGGAGGCGGACCGGTTCTGAGGGGAATCAGAGGAGACCGTAGCCGATCTCATCGACGATCCCGGTGAGCACACGATGCATGAGCGGGTCGGCCAGCGCGCCGTGTATGCGGGTCTCGGACGCGAGCGGAGACGCCTCGGCCGCCCGTTCGTAGAGCGCCATGGTGGGGATGCTGGTGGTCTCCGCCGGCAGGACCGGTCCAGGCTCGCATACTCCTACGAAGGGTGGCCGGATTCCGTTTGCCTACCCCCAGCTACACTCCCTTTGTGCAGGTCCTCAATCCGTCCTGGGAGGGTTCTCCGCCGTCCCTGGCATTGGCGCCTCGGCTGACGGCGCTGGCCGGCATTGAGGTAGCGCTGCTTTCGAACGGCAAGGCGGGGGTCGCGCCCCTCTTCGACCATCTCGAAGCCCTGCTCCGGGATCGCTGGGGCGCCGCCTCGGTGGAGCGGGCGACGAAGGGGAACTACAGCGCTCCGGCGAAGCCCGAACTGGCGCGCCGGCTGGCCAGACGGCGGCTGGTGATCACCGGTGTCGGCGACTGAGGGAGCTGCTCGTCGTGCAGTCTGCACGATGCGGTTGAGTTCGAACGTACGGGTGTGCCGGCGGTCGGGGTGATGACGTCGGCGTTCGTCGACGGCGCCGAGCTGATGGCCCACGCCTGCGGGGCGGCTGACTACCGGTTCGCCGTGATCGAGCATCCGATCAGCAGCGCGACCGACGGGGAACTCCGGGCACGCGCACGCGAGATCGTTCGGCAGGCGGAAGAACTGGTGCTCGCGGGGGTGGACATGGAGGCCGAGCTCTGACCGGCCGCGGCCAGGCCCCGGCCGTCGTCCTCGCGGCAGCGGTGACCGCGGCCGTGGCAGTCATGGTGGTTCCGGCCGCAGCCCAGAATGGAGTCGTGCTGGCCGAGTTCATCTTCGATTCGGCGCCGCACCCCGAGTGCCACGCCTCCACGATCGCCGAAACGGCCTCCGGTGCGCTCGTCGCTGCATGGTTCGGCGGTACGGCAGAACGCAACTCCGATGTCGGCATCTGGTTCAGCCGGCTTGAAACCGAGCGGGCCGGGTCGATCTCGGCCGCTTCGCCAACGAGCGATCGGTGGACGCCGCCCGTCGAGGTTGCCAACGGCGTCCAGGCCGGCGGCGGCCGCTACCCGACCTGGAATCCGGTGCTCTTCCAGTCGCTGCGGGACGCTGCACCGCTGCTCCTGTTCTACAAGGTCGGTCCGAGTCCGCCGCAGTGGTGGGGCATGGTCATGGAGTCGGAAGACGAGGGCCTGGCATGGAGCGAGCCGCGGCGGCTGCCGGACGGCATCCTCGGTCCGATCAAGAACAAGCCGGTCACCTTGGCCGACGGTTCGCTGCTGGCCGGGTCGAGCATCGAGGATGCCCCGGCGCCTCCCGCCTGGCGCGCGCACTTCGAGCATTCGGTCGACCTGGGACACACTTGGACGCGCACCGACGGGCTGGCCGGCAAGACATCGGCGGGCGAGCACTTCTGGATCATCCAGCCGACGATCCTGACGCTTGGCGACGGCGAGCTCCTGGCGCTGTTCCGTTCCAAGCAGAGCCGCATCGCCGCTTCCCGCTCCGCCGACGCGGGCCGGACCTGGGGGCCGATCTTCGCCACCGGTCTGCCCAACCCGGACGCCGGCATCGACGGCGTGACCCTGGCCGACGGTAGACACTTCCTCGTCTACAACCACAAGGTGCGAACAGGCGGCGCCTGGGCGGGATCGCGCGCCCGCCTGAACGCGGCGCTGTCGGACGACGGAGAAACCTGGGATGCGGCCCTGATGCTGGAGGACCAGGACGGTGAGTACTCCTACCCGGCGGTCATCCAGACCCGCGACGGGCGGGTCCATGTGACCTACACCCACCGGCGCACCCGCATCCGGCACGTGGTGCTCGATCCGGCCGCGCTGCCGCGGCATCCGATGTCCGGCGCCGAGTGGCCGGAGGAAGCGCCGGTGCTGGCGCCGGCCTCCGAGTGACTGCGGGTCTCGACCTCGTCGTCTTCGCCGCCTATCTCCTGGCGGTCATCGCTCTCGGCCTCTCCCTGGCCCGCCGGAGCCGAACGGCGCGCGGGTTCATGATCGCCGGCGGCGTGCTGCCGGGCTGGGCGGTGGGCCTGTCGATGTTCGGCACGTTCCTCTCCAGCAACACCTTCATCGGCGTGCCGGGGCAGGCCTTCGGCGGCAACTGGAACGCCTTCGTGTTCTCGCTGTCTCTGCCGGTGGCGGCCTTTTTGGCGGCGCGCTGGTGGATCCCGTTCTACCGGCGTTGCGGCACGGTGGGCGGCGCGGTGTCGGCCTACCACCACCTTGAGGCTCGTTTCGGCCGCTGGGCGCGCACCTACGCCGTGGCGTGCTACCTGCTGACCCAGTTCGCGCGCGTCGGCTCGATCCTGTTCGGCGTCGCGCTGGCGATGAACGCGCTGACCGGCTGGCCGGTGGCCTGGATCATCCTGAGCACCGGCGTCGTGGTGACGATCTACACCCTGATCGGCGGCATCGAAGCGGTCATCTGGACCGACGTGATCCAGAGCGTCGTGCTCACCGTCGGTGCGCTGGTCATGGTCGGGCTCCTGGTCGTCGACGCGCCGGGCGGCTTCGGCGGATTGGTCGAAGCGGCGAACGCCGCGGAGAAGTTCTCGCTCGGCAGCTTCGCGTTCGAGTTCACGACGTCGACCTTCTGGGTCGTCCTGACCTACGGTCTGTTCATCAACTTCAACAACTTCGGCATCGACCAGAGCTACGTGCAGCGCTACCACGCCGCCAACAGCGACCGCGCGGCGTCGCGCTCCGTCTGGCTGGCGGCCGGCCTCTACCTGCCGGTATCGGCGCTGTTTTTCTTCATCGGGACCGGGCTGTTCGTCGTCTTCCAGGGGCAGCCCGAGGCCGCCGGAGTTGCGGCCGACCAGGCGTTCCCGCACTACATCTCGACCCGGCTGCCGGCGGGCGCCGCGGGTCTTCTGATCGCGGCGCTGTTTGCCGCCGCGATGAGCAGCATCGATACGTCCCTCAACAGTTCGGCGACCGTGTTCCTCTCCGACATCTACCGCACATACATCCGGCCGGCGCCGGGTCCGGACGGGGCGGAAGCGGAGGACCTGCGGGTGTTGCGCCGGGCGACTGTCGGTGTGGGCGTGCTCGGTACCGGCGCCGCCCTGCTCATGATCGGCGCCGGCAGCCTGCTCGACCGCTGGTGGACGTGGTCGGGCATCTTTGCCGGCGGCCTGCTCGGGCTGTTCGCGCTCGACCGGCTGGCGCCGCGGGCGGGCCGGGCCGCGGCCCAGTCTGGCGTGGCGGTCGGCGTGCTGGTCATCGTGTGGATGACCGCCTCACCGCGGCTCGAAGGGGGATTGGCGATGCTGCGGAACCCGCTGCACAGCTACATGATCACCGTCATCGGCACGCTGGCGATCTTCGGTGTCGGACTGCTGATATCGAGGTGGCGGCGGACGGACGGCGCTGCGATAGGCTGAATCCTCCGATGCTCACACGAGACCTTCCGTCCGCCCGGCCTGCGGGCCGCCTGCGCCGCGCGGCTCTCGTTCTCGCCACGTCGCTGCTCGTCCTCGCGCTCGGGGGTTGCGACAAACGGGGCGACCTGCTGGGCGTCGAGCTGGTCGTCTTCTCGGTCGGCGAATGGGTGGGCACGGGCGCGCAGGGCGAGGAGTTGCGTTTCGTCCTCGAGCGCGACGATGACGAGGCGGTTCTCACCGCCTTCATCGTCAGTCTGCCCGGTCTTGGCGACATGGCTCAGGGCCAGCCGGAAGCCTGCGACACGCTGGTCAACGCGTTCAAGCGGTTCGGGAATCTCGACCTGCGTATTCCGCTGCGCAACGCCGGCTTCAGGTTCCGCACTCCGAACGACTTCCGGGTCGACAATGACGGCTATGTCCAAGCGGAGATCGTCGGCCGCTTCGATGCGCCGGACAGCGCGATGGTCGACGCCGACATCGAGATCGACGTGACCCGGGTCCTGCCCTGCCGCGCCGAGTTGATGGTCAGTTGGCAGATGGCGCCGGTGGGCTCCTGAGTCGCAGGCGGAGCGACCGGTAGGAGAGCGAGTCGCGATGTATCCCGGCAGATACGCGCGCGAGGAGCCTGACAAGCCTGCGGTGATCATGGCCGGCACTGGTGAGTCGGTCAGCTACCTGGAGCTCGATCGACGGTCGAACCGGCTGGCGCAGCTCTGGTACGCGCAGGGCCTGCGGCCCGGTGACCACGCGGCGATCTTCATGGAGAACCATCCGCGCTACTTCGAGGTCTACTGGGCGGCGATCCGTTCGGGTCTCTACCTGACCACGGTGAACAGCTACCTGACGGCCGAAGAAGCGGCGCACATCGTCGAGGACTGCGGAGCGGCGGGAATCGTGGCGTCGGCGAAGTTGGCCGAGGTCTGCGCTGAGCTTCCCGACCTGATTCCAACCTGCCCCAGCCGCCTGATGGTCGACGACGACCGGCTCGGCATCCCCGCGGGCTGGGATGACTACGGCGAGGCGACGGTGCGGTACCCCCCCGAACCGCTTGCCGAGCAGCCGCGCGGCAGCACGATGCTCTACAGCTCGGGCACGACGGGGCGGCCGAAGGGCATCCTGCGGCCGCTTTCGGGACTGTCGGTGGAGGAGATGCCGGACCAGCGGTTCGAGGTGCTGACGAGCATCTACGGCATCGATGCCGATTCGATCTACCTGTCGCCCGCGCCGCTCTACCACGCGGCGCCAATTGGCTTCAGCGGCGGCACGCAAACGCTCGGCGGCACCGTCGTGGTCCTGGAGCGGTTCGACCCGGAGCTGGCGCTCAAGGCGATCGAGGACCATGGGGTCAACGTTAGCCAGTGGGTCCCCACGATGTTCAACCGGATGCTCAAGCTGCCCGAGGAAGCGCGGACGCGCTACGACCTGTCGAGCCACCAGCGGGCGATTCATGCCGCCGCGCCATGCCCGGTGGATGTCAAGCGCAGGATGATCGAGTGGTGGGGACCGATCATCCTGGAGTACTACGCGGGCACCGAAGGCAACGGGATGTGCGCGGTGGAAACAGAGGAGTGGCTGGAACGCCCCGGCACGGTCGGCCAATGCCTCACGGCGACGATCCACATCTGCGGCGACGACGGCGGTGAGTTGGCTGTCGCCGAGCCCGGAACGATCTACTTCGAGCCACCGGAGGACGCGGACCTGTTCGAGTACCACGGCGACAAGGAGAAGACCCTGGGTTCGCGGCACCCGGTTCACCCGCGCTGGAGCACGCTCGGCGACATCGGCTACCTGGACGAGGACGGCTACCTGTTCCTGACCGACCGCAAGGCGTTCATGATCATCTCGGGGGGAGTGAACATCTATCCCCAGGAGATCGAGGACGCGCTGGTTGTCCACCCGAAGGTCGCCGACGCGGCGGTCATCGGCGTGCCCAACGAGGACATGGGCGAGGAGGTCAAGGCGGTCGTGCAGTTGATGCCCGGGTTTGAGGAAAGCCCGGAAGTGACGGAGGAACTGATGGCCTACGCACGCGAGCGAGTTGCGCACTACAAGGCGCCGAAGTCGATCGACTTCGAGGAGCGGCTCCCGCGGCTGCCTACCGGCAAGCTCTACAAGCGCCTGCTGCGCGACCGGTACTGGACGGGCCGCATGTCGCGGATCGTCTAGAAGCCTGTGGCGTCGCGTTCCCCGCTGACGGCGACCGCGGACGAGCTGGCCTCGACAGTCGACCGGCTTGAGTTCGGGCCGCCGGTCGCGCATGTCTACAACCCGTTGATCTACGCGCGCGGGGCGCATCATGCCTACCTGCGCCTCGGCGGCACGGCGGCCGGCCGGGTGCTGCTGGTCGGAATGAACCCGGGGCCCTGGGGCATGACCCAGACCGGGGTGCCGTTCGGGGAGGTGGCCCATGTGCGGGACTGGCTGGGGATCGGGAACGGGGTCGAACCACCGGTCGATCAGCACCCGAAGCGTCCGATCCTGGGCTTTGGCTGCGAGCGGAGCGAGGTCAGCGGCCGCCGGGTCTGGGGTTGGGCGGAGCGGCGCTTCGGTAGTCGGGAAGCGTTCTTCTCCCGCTTTCTGATCTGGAACTACTGCCCGCTGGCTTTCCTCGGTGAGACCGGCGCAAATCTGACCCCGGACCGGTTACCGGCGCGGGAGAAGGCGCCGCTGTTCGCGGCTTGCGATCGGGCTCTGAAGCAGGCGGTTCAGCTTGTCGAGCCGCGGCTGGTGGTCGGCATCGGGAACTTCGCGGAGGGCCGCGCGCGACGGGCGCTCGGCGAGGTGAACGTGCCGATCGGCCGGATGCTGCACCCGAGCCCGGCGAGTCCGGCCGCGAACCGAGGCTGGGAGGAGCAGGCCGAACGGGATCTGCGCGGGTTGGGGGTGGTCCTCTAACCCCGCATGTTTCACCGAGGGCCACAGTAGGTCATCGGTAAAATATGCGGGTAGGGCGTTCAGCCGGTGTCGCGCGGCACGATCTCGCGGTCGTCGATGGCTTGGACAACCGCGTCGTGGATCGCCGGGCGGAGCCTTCTGATCGCGATGTTCTCCCGGGTCGGGTGGACACGGTTCGTCAGCAGGACGACGATCAGGTCGAGCTCGGGGTCGATCCAGAGCGACGTGCCGGTGAAGCCGGTGTGGCCGAACGAGCGCGCGGAGAAGTAGCGGCCGGCAGAACTCGGTTGGGAGGGTGTGTCCCAGCCGAGCGCGCGGCTGCTGCCGGGGACGAGCTCGGCTCGGCGGGTGAAGAGGGCGACCGTCTTGGCGCTGGCGAGCCGGCGCCCTCCGTAGGCGCCGCCGTTCAGGATCGCCTGGCCGAACGCGGCGACATCGCGGGCGGTGCCGAAGAGACCCGCGTGCGCGGCAATGCCCCCCAGCGCGAGCGTGTTCTCGTCGTGGACCTCGCCGTGAGGCAGTCGTCCGCGCCAGGAGTCATACTCGGTCGGCGCGATCCGTTCGCGCAGGTCTTCCGGCGGGAGGTAGCCGGTGTCGGCCAGACCCAGGGGTTCGAGGACCTCGTCCTCGACCTGCACCGCCAGGCCGCGGTCCGAGCTGCGCTCCAGGATCTCCCCCAGGAGCAGTACGCCCAGGTCGGAGTAGATCGCCCGTTCGCGCCGGCGCACTGCCAGTTCCGTGCCGGCGATGTGCTCCAGGTAACGGGCGTGCGCCTCGTCGCGGTCCAGGCCCTCTCCGACCTCCCGGAACAGCTCGGTGCAGCAGGGCAGACCGCTGGAGTGGGCGAGCAGGTCCCGCAGCGTCGCGTCGCCGACCGGTGACCCCCCGAGTTCGGGCAGGTAGGACGCGGCGGTGGCGTCGAGGTCGAGCACGCCCGCTTCGACCCGGCGCATCATCAGCGTCGTCGTCGCGATGGCCTTGGTCAGCGACGCCAGGTCGTAGATCGTCGACGGGGTGACGGCGGGCGAGCCCTCGTCGTAGGTCAGGCGGCCCGCGCCCCGTTTGAGGACAACGGCCCCGCGGCGGGCCACCAGCAGGACGCCGCCGGGTGTGACGCCGTCGTCGACGGCCGCGTCCAGCAGGTTCGCGGCCTGTCGCAGGCGCTCCGGATCGAAGCCGGCCGCTTCGGGCGCAGCGTCGCGAAGCACGGGTGCCGCCGTCGCCGATTCTGCCGATCTCGGTGGGGACAAGCGCGCTGTGGTCCCTGGAGACACTGGGGGTCCAGACGATTGGCAGGCGGTGATGGCGGCCAGGGAGAGCAGACCCGCCAGGAGTGGAACCGTCGCGGCGGGGGAGAGTCCTCGCACGGCGTCCATGGCGGGCGAATGAGGCAACGGAGCGAGAATACACCCGCCTGGTCCCCTCCGTTCCCCTGCCAGGCTGCAAGTCCACCCTCCGGAACGCGCGACCACTGCGGGAATCCCGATTGCTATCCTGAGCCGATCCGGGTTGGGATGGGGCGGTTCGACACGAGGAGAGGGGCGATGAAGAAGGCTCTGGCCGGAATGACGATAGTGACTGTCGCGGTGGCCGCGGGTTGCGGCTACGGCGGCGAGACGGAGGAGACGGAAGCGATGGTGGATGAAGCGACTGAAGCGGCGGAGGCGGACGGTTCGGTCCTGCGCAACGACCCGGCGATGGACGACCTGGTGCCGGTCGACGCCGTGGTCGAGAAGGTCGCCGACGGCTTCGAATTCACCGAGGGTCCGGTGTGGGTGCCCGGCGATCCCGACCGGCTGTACTTCAGCGACATCCCGGGCAACACGGTCTACCGCTGGTCCGAGAACGAGGGCAAGGTCGTGTTCCTGCAGCCCGTGCTGCCCGACGACGCCGACAGCGGCGGCATGAACGGCTCGAACGGTCTGGCGCTCCATCCGGACGGGCGGCTCGTCCTGTGCGAGCACGGCGGCCGCCGGGTGTCCGCGATGGCGCTCGACGGCGAGCGGATGACCCTGGCCGACCGCTACGACGGCAAGCGGCTGAACAGCCCGAACGACATCGTGTTCCACTCGAGCGGCGCCGCTTTCTTCACCGATCCTCCGTACGGGTTGGACGGACAGGACGCGTCGGAGAACAAGGAGCAGGAGCACAACGGCATCTACCGCCTGGACCCGGACGGCACCGTGACCCTGCTCGAAACGGGTCAGACCCGCCCCAACGGTCTTGGCCTGTCGCCGGACGAGAAGATCCTGTACGTGGCGAACTCCGATGCGGCGCCCAACCGCTACTGGAAGAAGTACGCGGTGAACGACGACCTGACCTTGGGCGAGGGCGAGATGTTCTTCGACGCCAGCGACATGGTGGACCTGCAGGGAGCGCCGGACGGCTTGGCCGTCGATGTTGCCGGCAACGTGTTCGCTACCGGACCGGGTGGTGTCCTCGTCTTCAGTCCCGACGGCCGACACCTCGGCACCATCGCACCGGCCGAGTTGCCGGCCAACACGGCCTTCGGCGGCGACGGCAGCGTCCTCTACATGACCGCCCGGACCGGCCTCTACCGGGTGGCGACGAGTACGCGGGGCGACGTCTACGCCGGCGGCGAGTGATTCACTCGAAGAGCCCCCCTGAGTAGGGGCGCATGCAACTCAGCGGATCCTTCGGCACGCTCGACTGGCTGATCCTCGCCGCCCTGCTGGTCGGCCTGACGCTGCTGTCGCGGTCGCTGTCGCGGCGGCAGAAGACGGAGCGCGACTACTTCGGGGGCTCGCGCAACCTGCCGTGGTATGCGGTGGCGGCGTCCCTGGTGGCGACCGAAATCAGCGCCGTCACCTACATCAGCCTGCCCGCGATCGTCCACCGGCCGGGCGGCAACCTGACCTACCTGCAGATAGGGCTGTTCGGCTACGTCGCCGCCCGTCTGCTCGTGGCGCGCCTGCTGGTACCGGCCTACTACCGTTACGACGTGATGAGCCCGTACGACCTGATCGAGCGCCGGCTCGGCGGCTCGGGCGCGGCGGTCCGCAAGACGGCGACCGGCCTGTTCTGGCTGGGAGGGGTGCTGGCGCAGTCGGCGCGGGTTTACCTCTCGGCGGTCGTGCTCGGGGTGCTGCTTCACCGCGAGCTTGCCTGGCTCGAGAGCGCGACCGGCCTGCCGCCCCACGTGGCCGCGGTGGCAGCGATCATGGCCGTCGCCATCCTCTGGACCTGGCTCGGCGGCATCGCCGCCGTGGTCTGGACGGACGCGGCGCTCTTTCTGCTGTTCCTCGTGGGCGTCGCGGTCAGTTTGGGTGTCGTCGTCTGGGAGATTGAGGCTGGCATCTCGACGACCGTTGCGGCAGCCTGGACGGAGGGGAAGTTCACGCTGTTCGACCTAAGGGCGTCGCTCTCGACGCCATACACCCTGTGGGCAGCGTTGATCGGCGCCACGGTCGGCGGCTTCGCGGCCTTCGGCACTGACCAGTTGATGGCGCAGCGCATCTTCTGTTGCCGGAGTGCGCAGGACGCCCAACGGGCGGTGGTGGCCAGCAGCGTGTCCGTGATCGTCTCGTTCGCGTTCGCCCTGGTCGGGATCGGGCTGTGGGCCTACTACGAGCAGGCGCCGCTTCAAGGTGCGGCGGCGGCGATCGTGGCGGAGCAGCCCGATCGGATCTTCGCGGTGTTCGCGGTCGAGGCGGTGGCGGTCGGCCTGAAGGGCCTGGTCGTGGCCGGGGCGCTGGCCGCGGCGATCTCGAGTCTCGACTCCATTCTCGCGGCCCTGGCGCAGACCACGTCGTCGCTGCTGGGTCGGCGGGGGCGTCGCGGCGACAGTCTGCGGCTGCCGCGGCTGCTGGTCCTCGGTTGGGGGCTGGTGCTGGGCTTGACATCGCTGCTGATGGACTCCGTGGCGGCCCGGTACGACGCGTTGTTGGACCTGGCGTTGGCGATGGCCGGCTACACCGGCGGGGCGCTGATGGCCGCGGTCGTTCTTGCGCTTGCGCCCCGCGGTCGCGACGGCCGCGGCTTCCTGTGGTCCGGGCCGCTGTCCGTCCTCGCTGTGTTCGCCGTGGCCTGGCGCCAACCAGTTGCGGGTTGGGTGTGCCTGCTCGGTGGCGCCGTGCTGCTCGGAACCTGGTTGACGACGGACGGTCGCGGCCGGATTGGAGCAAGTCTGTTGTTGATCCTGGGCGCGGCCGTGGTGCTGGCGTTGTGGCGCTGGGCGGAGGGGCCGGGCGGGGAACTACTGGCCTGGCCCTGGTACGTGCCCTTGGGGGCGATAGTGGCCTGGCTGTGGGGGCTCGGGCTGAGTGGTTCGCCGGATGCGGGCCAGAAGGCCCGCGCACCCGGAGACACGTCGTCGGCGGAGTTGCGACGCTCTGCTGGAAGCGGACTCGCCTCGCTGTAGACGTGAAGATCCGTGCAGGCTGCTGCTAGCGTCGCGCCATGAGTAAGACGGAGGGCGCGACGCGTCGTCAGGTGATGGCTGTGGCCGGCGCGCTCGGTGCGGCAGCGGTCGCCGGTGCGGCCTGTTCGCCATCCGAGCGGGATTCGGACGCCCTGTCGGACGGCGAGCCCGGCGCGGATGTGCGAGCCTTTGAACTCGAGGAGGCGACGATCGCCGAACTCGGCCGCCAGATGGCGGCCGGCGAGCGGACGAGCGCGGAGATCACCCGGCTCTACCTCGACCGGATCGAAGCGCTCGACCGCCAGGGACCGACCCTGCGCTCGGTGATCGAGACGAACCCGGACGCCCTGGAGATCGCAGAGGAGCTTGATCGGGAGCGGGCGGCGGGCACCGTGCGGGGGCCGCTGCACGGCATCCCGATCCTGCTCAAAGACAACATCGCCACCGCCGACCGGACGACGACGACGGCCGGATCGCTGGCGCTCGAAGGCTCGATCCCGCGGCAGGACGCCTTCGCAGCCGCCCAGCTCCGACGCGCCGGCGCGGTGCTGCTCGGCAAGGCGAATCTGAGCGAGTGGGCCAACTTCCGCTCCAACAGGTCGAGTTCGGGCTGGAGCGCGCGCGGTGGGCAGTGCCGCAATCCGTACGCCCTCAACCGGAATCCGTGCGGTTCGAGTTCCGGGTCCGGCGCCGCAACCTCCGCCAATCTGTGCGCGGCGGCGGTCGGCACGGAGACCGACGGCTCGATCATCTGCCCGTCGTCGGCGAACGGCCTGGTCGGCATCAAGCCAACGGTCGGCCTGGTCGGCCGGAGCGGCATCGTCCCCATCTCGGCGGTGCAGGACACCGCCGGCCCGATGGCGCGGACGGTGGCCGACGCCGCGGCGCTGCTCGGCGGCATGACGGGGCGGGATCCGCGGGACGAGGTGACTGCCGGATCGCCGGTTCCGACCGACCTGGGCCGCCACCTCGCCGAGCCCGGCGCGGCAGATCTGAACGGTCTGCGGATCGGCGTCGGCAGGCAGTTCATGGGCGGCGACAGCCGCGTCGACGACGCGATGGAGGAGGCGATCGAGGTGCTTGCCAGCCTCGGCGCCGAGATGGTCGATCCCGCCCCGATCGCCCATCGGGACGAAGTCGGGCCGCACGAGTACGAGGCCATGCTCCATGAGTTCAAGGCCGGTCTGAACGCGTACCTCGCCGAGTTGGGCGACGGCGCCCCGGTCGCTTCCCTCGCGGACGTGATCGCCTTCAACGAGGCGAACGCGGAACGCGAGATGCCCTTCTTCGGCCAGGAGATCCTGATCGAGGCGGAGGGCAAGGGACCGCTCACGGAGGCCGCCTACCAGACGGCGCGCGGCACGGCGAACCGCCTGTCCCGCGAGGAAGGGCTCGACGCGGCGCTCGCGGAGCACCGTCTCGACGCCATTCTAGGGCCGAGCGGCGGTCCCGCCTGGGTGACCGATCTGGTCCACGGCGACCGCTTCTCGGTCGGCAGCTCGGGCGCGGCGGCTGTCGCGGGCTACCCGAACGTCACCGTGCCGGCCAGCTACGTCCACGGCCTGCCGGTGGGGGTCTCCTTCTTCGGCGCCGCGTGGAGCGAACCGACGCTGATCCGCATCGCCTGGGCCTTCGAGCAGACGGCGCCGCACCGCCGGCCGCCACGGTTCCACGCCCGCGTCGATGACAACTGAAAGTACGGCTTCTCCGTCCCCTGGGAACCCGGGTGGCGCGACCCGCGCCACCCGCGAATCACTCAGTGCGCCCGTCATCGGGCGCGCGGATGGCGGCTGACTGCGTCCGTCAGGCCTTCATCTCACGGAAACAGGCCCGCAGCTCCCCGACGAAGACGTCCGGCACCTCGAAGGCGGCGAAATGGCCGCCCTTCTCCAGGCGGTTCCAGTACACGAGGTTCCGGTAGCGCTTTTCGGCCCAGCGGCGCGATGCGCGGAAGATCTCCTTGGGGAAGATGCTGCAGCCGACCGGGACCTCGACCGGGTCGGCGCCGCCGTTGCCGAAGCTCTCCCAGTAGATGCGTCCCGAGGAGGCGCCGCAGGCCGGCAGCCAGTACATCATCACGTTGTCGAGCAACTGGTCGCGGGTCAGTACGTCTTCGGGGTGGCCGTCGTTGTCGGTCCAGGACCAGAACTTCTCGACGATCCACGCCGCCTGGCCGGCGGGCGAATCGACGAGCCCGTAGCCCAGAGTCTGCGGCCGTGTCGACTGCTGCTTCGAGTAGCCCGAGTCCCAGTCGCGGTAGTGCTGGATGCCGGCGAGAGCGTCCTTCTCGTTGTCGGTCAGGTCGTTCATCGTGCTCTGGTCGACGCCCACCGTCGGCATGTTCACGTGGATGCCGTGGCAGTGCTCGTGGTCCTGGATCGCGATCGCCGTGCTGACGGCGGCGCCCCAGTCACCGCCCTGGGCGAAGTACCACTCGTAGCCGAGGCGCGCCATGAGCTCGGCCCAGGCATCCGCGACCTTCTCGACGCTCCAGCCCGGCGACGTCGGCTTGTCGGAGAATCCGAAGCCGGGCAGGGTCGGCACGACGAGGTGGAAAGCGTCCTCCGCCGAACCGCCGTGCGCGGTCGGGTCGAGCAGCGGACCTGTGACTTCGAGGAACTCGACGATCGACCCCGGCCAACCGTGGGTGAGCACCAGCGGCGCGGCGCCGGTGTGCTTGGAGCGGAGATGGAGGAAATGGATGCCCAGCCCGTCGATCTCGGTCTTGAACTGGTCGAAGTCGTTCAGGCGGCTTTCCAGCCGGCGCCAGTCGTAGGAGGACGCCCAGTACTCGCACAACTCCTTCGTGTAGGCGAGTGGAATGCCCTGGGTCCAGTCGTCGACCGTCTCCCGTTCAGGCCATCGCGTCGCGTCCAGCCGGCGGCGCAGATCGGTCAGTTGCTCGTCGTCGACTTCGATGCGGTAGGGCGTGATGTCGGTCATTGGCCGACGGTAGCACCAGGAGCTTGCGCGGTAGACAAGCCCTGTTTCCTGTGCGTCAGCGCGGCGCGGACGCCGCGACTCGACTCCTAGAACGTCAGGCGAACGCCGACCGAGACGAGTTCGATGTCGCCCATCGACTCCCACTTCGCGACCCCCGACAGGCCGGTGATGATCTTCACGTCGACGCCGAAGCCGAGAATCGTGTCGCCCCGGTCGAGATCCTCGATCGCGACATCGAGGTTGTCCGCCGCGTCTTCGATCTCGCCGCCCCAAGTGACGAGCCCAGCCTTGGCGAAGATGCCGACCCGGCCGACGACCTCGAAGCGCGGCGCCACCGCCAGGGTCAGCCCCGTGAACTTGCCCTTGGTGGCGATCTCGCCGCACGACACGCCCTGGGCGCACGGCAGGATCGAGCCGTCGACCTTCGACAGGTCGTGGTAACCGACCTCGATGCCGACGTTCGGGTGGAACCGGTAGCCGACCTCGTAACTCAGGGCGTTCTCGTCGCCGTCGATGATCTGGTCGAAGGCCCCGCTCGAGCGAACCTCGACATCGGCCAGACTGTAGTACGCGCCGGCGTAGATGTCGCCGCGCTCGGCGTTCGCCGGTGTCGCCGCAACCACGAGCGTTGCAGCCACCAGGCTCGCCGTCAGCGTGGGGAGCAATGGACTGGTCGGAGTCTGTCGGTTGGACGGGGTCATCTGCGGCCTCCTGGGTCGGGCTTGGGTCGATCAACTATACAGGAATGGCTATAGATCACTTGGAGGCTCGCAGGCGCGACGGGCGAAGGTCCGCCCTCGCCGTGCGTGGGCGCCCCGGCGCGGCGTTGGCGCGGCGCCTGCGATCGCGGTGGAGTATCGTCCGCATCCCATGAGCGATCCGGTCTGTCTCATCTCCGGCGTGGGTCCCGGAACGGGGGCTTCGCTGGCTCGTCGCTTTAGGGCCGGCGGCTACCGGGTGGCGATGCTCGCGCGCAACGCAGAGCGTCTGGAAGCGCTGGAGACCGAGATCGAGGGTTCGCGCGGCTACGTCTGCGACGTGTCCGACGCGCAGGCGGTGCGCGCGACCGTGGCGCGGGTCGGCGGCGATCTGGGCGCGCCAGGGGTCTTCGTCCACAACGCCGTGGGCGGCGCTTTCGGCGACTTCCTGGAGGTCGATCCGGAGCGCCTGCGCGCCAACTTCGAAGTCAACGTGATGGGCCTGCTCTACTTGGCGCGCGCGGTCGCCCCGGCGATGATCGAGGCCGGGCGCGGGGCGATCATGGTCACCGGCAACACGGCGGCCCGCCGCGGCATTCCGCGGTTCGCCGGGTTCGCGCCGACCAAGGCGGGGCAGCGCATCCTGGCCGAGTCGATGGCGCGGACCCTGGGGCCGCAGGGCATCCACGTCGCGTACTTCGTAATCGACGCGGTGATCGACCTGGAATGGACCCGGCGGCGAATGCCCGACCAGCCGGACGACTTCTTCATCCAGCCGGACGCGATCGCCGAGAACGTGTGGTACGTCGCGCACCAGGACCCGTCTGCGTGGAGCTTCGACGTCGAGCTGCGCCCGTACCGCGAGACCTGGTAGCGCGGCGCCCACGAGCCTCCGATCGGCCGTCTTCCCGTGGTAGCTTCGCGGGGCGAGCACGCGCGCCACGGGCGGCGACGCGGCGAGTTGCTCAGACCCCTCCGTTCGCGCGCCGCAAGGCGGGGACGGGGTAAGGGATTCTTTCTGGAGAAGACACGGGAGAAGACGCGATGACACGTTCCTTTCCAGCCCTCCTGGCAGTCCTCCTGATCGCGCTTGGCGCCCTGGCCTGCGGCGGCGGCGAGGCGACTCCACCGGCGGCGGACGATGCGGCCGAAGCGGATGCCGCGCCTGCCGAGCCCGCCGAGTCTTTCGATCCGGAAGGGGAAGACCTGAACGACCCAGTTGCACAGCGGGTCGAGCCGTTCCAGATCTTCGACAACCTCTACTACGTCGGGATCGAGTGGGTCTCGTGCTACCTGCTGGTGACCACGGACGGTCTGATCCTGATCGACGCGCTCTACGGCGACCACATCGATACGGCGATCGATGGCATCCGGACCCTGGGGTACGACCCGGCGGACCTGAAGTACGTGCTGGCCACTCACGGCCACTTTGACCACGTCGGCGGCGCCGCCCGCTTCCAGGAGACGTACGGGGCGCGGGTCGGCATGACCGCGGCGGACTGGGAACTGGCTGAAACCCCGCCGGACAACCCCGACTACGAGATCGACGTGCCGGTCCACGACATGGTCATCGCCGACGGCGACACGCTCGATCTGGGCGACACGGAGCTCCGCTTCTACGTCACGCCCGGGCACACCGAGGGGGTTCTGTCTATGGAGTTCCCGGCGCGCGACGGCGGCGAGGAGCACCGCGCCTTCGTGTTCGGCGGCGTGGGCCTCAACTTCGAGGGCGTCCACCGCACGAACCTCTACTTGGACAGCGTGGCCCGGATTCAGCGGCTCGCCTCGGAGGACGGCAACCCGATCGAGGTCAGCATCACGAACCACGCCTCCATGGGGAGGATCTTCGAGCGGGCCGAGCAGTTGGCGTCGCGGGCGGATGGCGATCCCCACCCCTTCGTCGACCCTGAGGGGTACGTCGCCTGGCTCGGCGAGCTGCAGAAGAACGCCGAGGAGAAGCTCGTCGAGCGGGAACTGGCCGGCGAGTAGGGCACCGTGAAGAGCTTCGAGCTGATGCCGCGTTTCGAGAACGCGGTGGCGGGGTTCAACCTGTTTCACGGGGAGGATCCGGCGACGGAGACGGTGGACGGCAAACAGGTGCCGCGGGAGTTGGCTTATGCCCGGCGGATGGCGGCCTGGGTGACGCGGCTCGATCCGGATGCCGGCGAGCTCCTGGTCCTTGCGGCGCACTGCCAGCATCTGCGCCGCTTCAAGCTGCCGCGGACGGACTACCCGGCCGGGCGGAAGGGCTATCTCGCCTGGCGGCGAGCGGCGGCCCTGGAGCACGCGCGGCTTGCCGCCGCGGTGCTGCGCGACGCCGGCTACAGGCGGGAGAAGATCGAGCGCGTACAGAACCTGGTGCTGAAGCGGGCGGTCCGGAGTTCGCCCCAGGAGGCGCAGACGCTGGAGGACGCGGCCTGCCTCGTGTTCCTGGAGCGCGACCTGGAGGGGCTGGTGAGGCGGCTTGGCGACGAGAAGACGGCGGAAGTGCTGGCCAGGACCTGGCCCAAGATGTCGGATGCCGGCCGCGAGGCTGCGGCCGCACTGGAACTGAAGCCGCAGTTGCGGCAACTCGTGGCGCAGGCGGCAGGCGCCTGTCAGGACTAGCCTTGGGAACCCGGGTGGCGCGATCCGCGCCACCCGCGAACCACTCGTGCGCCCGTCATCGGGCGCACGGATGGCACGCGGGCATCTTGCCCGCATCCGGCGGGTAGCGCTGGCCTAAGGGGCGGTCCTGAACGTCAGCCGCTCGCGTGCCTCGCCGGTGCGCTCCAGCGCGACGGGCGCGTCGCCGTTGCCGACGCCGGCGGCGAACAGAGCTTGCGAGAAGGCGGACTCGAGAGCGGCGACTGTGTCGTCGTCGCGGGCGACGAGGCGGTCGTTCACGCGCAACTCGAGCCGGTGGCGGTCGAAAGCGACCCGACCTTCGAGTTGGAGCTCGGCTTCGATCAGGTCGCAGGCCCGGAACGCGCACGCGAGCAGTGACTCGATCCGGCGGTCCAGCCTGCCGATGCCTTGGAGTGCGGGTGACGTTTCGCGCCGGCGGCTGTAGAGGAGCCCCGGCTCGCCGCGACCCTGGTCGTAGCTGTACTGGGCGTCGTGGCCGATCAACAGCACGCCCGGTCCTTCGGGGACATGGCTGTAGTCGGCGACATCGATCAGCAGCTCGGGCAGAACCCGCTCGGTGATCCAACGATGGAAGACGGGGATGAACTCCTCCGCCTCGGCCGTGGATTCGGCGCGGGCGAGCACCTTCAGGTCGAGCTTGACCAGACCATCGAGGTCGGGTCCCTGGGTAGTGCTCATACCGCTCGTCGCAGACCGGCCGTCGCCTGCTGTTGCGCGATCCGGTGGTTGCAGGCGTGGGCCGCCTCGATGAACAACTGGGCTTCCTCGATCCGGCGGTGTGCTTCTTCGCTCGAGTCCGTCGCGGCGTCGCCGTGGACGCGGAACAGATAGTTGGCGAACTTGGCGCCGGCGTAGGGGTCGAAGAACAGCTCCGTGTCGTAGAACCGGGTGCGGAACTCGCTGACGATCTCCGCCGGCGCGTTGCCGATGTCGATGTTCCCGGTCGTGATCAGCGCCCGCGCTGCCTGCAGCATCGCGGCGTAAGCCTTGGCGGCAGCGGCCTCGGCTGCTCCGCGGTCCAGTTCCAGCATGGCCTGGAAGACCTCGCGCTCGGCGGCCGAGAGGCCGAACTCGACCGCGGTCACGACCTCGCCCGCGCACTCGCCGACGCCGAGGTCGCCGATCGTGTACTCGCGCGGATCGCCCCAGTCGGAGTAGAGACTCCGGTCCTCGAGGTAGGTCGGCAGCTTGGTCAGGTCGTCCAGAAGCTGGCGGATTCGCGCCTTGCCCACTCGGGCGATGAACTCCTGGAAGCTCTCGCCCTTCTCGCGCTCGGCGACGTAGAGGCCGGCGATCCGCTCGACGGTCTCCGGGATGCGCTTCGCCGGCACAGCGACGACGGCGAGCCCGTAGGCGCCTGCGTTCTCGCTCCATTGGCCGCCCAGGATGACCTGGAAGTGGGGCACCGTGCGGCCGTCGCTCTTGCGGCTCACGCCGTAGAAGCCGATGTCCGCGACGTGATGCTGGCCGCAGGAGTTGAAGCAGCCGGAGACCTTGATCCGCAGGTCCTTTACCGCCTCGTCGGCGAGCACGCCGGCCGTCTTGATGGAGGCGGCGATCCGCTTGCGCAGCTCACCCGCGAGTCCCCGGGAGGACGAGATTCCCAACTTGCAGGTGTCGGTGCCGGGGCAGGAGGTGACGTCGACCAGGGAGGAGGCGCCCGGTGCGCCCAGACTCTCGCTCCGGAGATCCACGTAAAGGACCGGCAGGTCCGCTTCGCTGATGTTCCGGAGCACGATGTTCTGCTCCACCGTGTTCCGCACCAGACCGCCGTTGTAGCGCCGGGCCGTGTCGGCGAGTGCGCGCATCTGGGGAGAGGTCAGGTCGCCGAGGGGCGGGTTGATGGCGACGGTGACGTAGCCCTCCTGGCGTTGCCGCTGGACGTTCGTGGCCAGCCATTCGGCGAAGCCCTCGGGGCGCGGCCCGGGTTCGAGCTTCGCGCCCGGCCGCGCTGGCGCCTCGTCGGTGATCGCGAGGTCGTCGAGATAGGCGGTCCACTGGTCGTCGGCGGGAAGGACCGCGAGTTCCTCGTCGACCAGGCGCGTGAATTCCTCGATGCCCAGCTTGGCGACCAGGAACTTGACCCGCGCCCGCGCCCGGTTCCGCTTCTCGCCCAGGCGGCCGAAGACCCGGCAGACGGCTTGCGCCAGGGGCAGGAGTTCGTCCTCGCGCACGAACTCGCGCAGCACCTTGGCCTGGTGCGGAACCGCGCCCAGGCCGCCGCCGACGTAGACCTTGAAGCCACGCTCCATCTCTGCGCTGGCGCCGTTCGGGGAGGCGCCCGGCCGCACCTGGGCGACCACGCCGAGGTCGTGCATGTTCGCGAGGCCGCAGGCGTGCTGCTCGCAGCCCGAGAAGGCGATCTTGAACTTGCGGCCGAAGTCCTGGGCGTCCTTGTGTCCGAGCAGGAAGTACGTCAGAGCGTGGGCATAGGGCGAAACATCGAACGGCTCGTCGCGGCAGACGCCGGCCAGGGGGCATGCGGTGACGTTGCGTACCGAGTTGCCGCAGGCCTCCCGCGTGGTGATGCCGACCGCGGCCAGGCGCCGCATGATGTCCGGCGTGTCGTCGATGTGGATGAAGTGGAGCTGGATGTCCTGGCGGGTAGTGACGTGGGCGATGCCGTCCGAGTACTCCTCCGCGAGGTCGGCGAGCACTTCCATCTGCTCGGCGTTCATGGCGCCGAACGGGATCTTGATCCGCAGCATGCCGGGGGCATCCCAGACGGTGTTGGGACCCTTGGTCAGGTCGTCGCAGGGGAACTCCAGGGTCCGGCTACCTGTGCCGTCGTGACGCTGGCCGTTGTCATAGCGCTGGCCGTAGACGCCGCGGCGCAGGCGGGTCTCGGCGAAGACCTTGTCGTCGATCTTGCCCTGGCGCTTCTGCGCGATCTGGGTCTCGAAGATCTCGATCTCTTCGCTGAGGTGGGGCGGGATGCGGCCTTGGAGTGCGGCCTCCCAGGTGGCGGTGGAGTCGGCGGTTAGCTGGCTCATCGGTCGGTTCTCGCTTGTTCTTTCGGGAATCGGTTTGCCCGTTCCGAGGCGCGGGGTGGGCGGGGCCGGCGTATTCGTGACCATAATGGTCATATTGATCATCATTCTACGCTTACCGACGCCCAACGTTGCAACCGCGGGGGCAAGGAGGTGCGCGTGGAGGTGTCGGCGGCCTCAGTTGGCGGGGTCGCCGGCCTTCCGGCGGGCTACATCAGGTCCTGGAAGCGGACCGGCTTGGGGAAGTCGGCGGACGCGGCGCGGATCTTCTCGCCGATCGCTGCGACGCTCCAGGGCTCCTGGTTGTTCTGCCGGCGGGCGATCTCGAGCGACTGCCAGGCCAGCAGGGTCACGGTGTTGCCGCCGACCGCGAAGATACGGCCGGTGATGTCGGCTGCGTCGTCGCTGCAGAGCCAGACCACGGCGGGCGACGCCTTCTCCGGCGCCAGCGGCTCGGCCGTCGCCTCCGGCATGATGTCCTCGGTCAGGCGGGACCAGGCGGCGGGAGCGAGGAGGTTCACCGTGACGCCGTACTTCGCGCCCTCTAGAGCCAGGCAGCGCATGAAGCCGGCCATCCCGGCCTTGGCGCCGCCGTAGTTCGTCTGGCCGAAGTTGCCGAGCAGGCCGGAAGTCGAACTCGTCATGATGATGCGGCCACCGGACTCCTGATCGATCATCTGGTCGTAGGCGGCCTTCGTGACGAGGTAGGTGCCGCGGAGGTGGACGTCGAGGACGATGTCCCACATCTCGTCGGTCATGTTCTTGAACGACTTGTCGCGCAGGATGCCGGCGTTGTTGATCGCGATGTCGAGCTTGCCGAACTCGTCCACGGCACGCTGAACCATCGCCCGAGCGGCGTCGGCGTCCGAGACGGAACCGTAGTCGGCGACCGCCCGGCCGCCCGCGTCCTTGATCTCCTGGACGACCTGATCCGCCATCGCGGTCCCGGCGCCGGTGCCGTCCCTCGCTCCGCCGAGATCGTTGACCACGACCGCGGCGCCTTCCCGCGCCAGCAACAGCGCGTGGGTGCGGCCCAGACCGCCGCCGGCGCCTGTAACGAGTGCAACCTTTCCGTCGAGCAGACCCATGGTGGATTCCCTTCCCTATCGTCGTCTTGTCGTGATGTGGCTGTAGCCGAAACGCGCGAAGTGTAGCCGGATTCCCTCGCCCGGTAGAGTCCCATCGATGAGGCGCACCACAGCCCTCCACCTCGTCTCGGCGCTGACGGCCGCGTTTCTGCTCGCCACTGCGACGGGCGGCTTCGGCCAGCAGCCAGCCGGACACCACGCCGAGCCCAGCGCCTCCATGCTCGTCCGCCAGGCGAGCCTTCACGAGTCCCGGGGCGAGTACGAGGCGGCCATCGCCGGCTACGACCGGGCGCTCGCAGTCGAGCCGCGCGACTGGCGGCTCTACCTGCTGCGCGGCTCGGCGCGCTTCAAGGCCGGCCGGATCGAGGCCTCGATCGAGGACTTCGACCAGGTCGTCGACCTTGAGCCGTCCCAGGATCCTTACCTGTGGCAACGCGGCATCTCGTACTACTACGCCGGACGCTTCGATGACTGCCGTGGCCAGTTCGAGCGCCACCGGCTGGTCAACCCGAACGATGTCGAGAACGCGGTCTGGCACCTGCTCTGCGTGGCCGCCGAGGACGGCCTGGAGACCGCGCGGGGGGCGATGCTGCCGGTAGGCCCGGATGCTCGCCGCCCGATGAAGGAGATCGACGCTCTGTTCCGGGGCGAAGGTTTGGTCGATGAGGTCGAGGCTGCGGCAACGGCGGAAGGCGTGGGTGCACGCTTCTACGCCGACCTGTACCTCGGGCTCTACTACGAGCTGATCGGTGAAGTGGAGAAGGCCGCCGCCGCGATCGAGCGCGCCGCCGCGCTACCGAACCGTGGCTACATGGTCGACGTCGCCAGGGTCCACCGCCGGCTGAAGCCCTAGCCCTAGCCTCCTATCGCCCACAGATGCCCGTCGGTGCGGATGTGCCAGACGCCCCCGACGAGGGCGGCCGAGGCAATCGTCCGTTCGCCGATCCGGTTGACGTGGAGGATCTCGAAGTTCGGTCCTTCCTTGGTGAAGGAATCTCGCCGTCTGTGGCCACCGGCGCGGCGGAGACGGCCGTCTCCGCGATCGGGTAGCCGCCTCGTTGCCGAACCGCGGTTGCGTCGTCGAGGTGACACGAGTGCCTCACCGGCTGCGGCCGTAGTAGGGAGCCTTGCTCACGGTCTTGGCAACAGCACCGTTGCCAAGGCACCAGGCGCGACTTGCACGGTTACACGCGAACCTGGGATCTCCAGGCTCTCCACCGCCCACTCTCCTTCAGGCACTTGATCGAACGCGAACTCGCCGGCTGTGTCGGTGAAGGTCTGCAAGATCACGCCGAGTTGGGTCGCCTCTGACTGCGTGGCCAAAGCGGGCCAGAGACGCACCCGGGCGCCTGCCTTCGGCACCGATGTCTCTGGGTCCAGGACCATACCGCGGATTCACCCGCTACCGAGGTCGATCACCATGTGCTCGTCGCTGCTGAGCCGAGCGTCGCGGATGCTGGCGCCAACGCCGATTCTGTAGTGTCCCCGTTCAAGGTCGCTGAAGTGGAAGCTCCCGTCATCCACCGTCCATGTTTGTCGCATTTCTGCCCAGACGAGATCCTTCGCTAGGATGACTCGCGTTGAGTTGAGCGGTATGCCGTCCAGCCGTACAACTCCACTGAGGCCAAGAAGACGTTTGAACTCTAGGTTGACCTCGACGTGGTCCCGGCCCACTAGTACCTCCCGTGAGGCGCGCCGCTCCGCAGCGCCAACGGTCCCGACCACGTTCCAGCGCCCACTGTCGATGCGCTCAATGACGTAGTGCCCCGACGAGTCGACCTTGGCCGGGCGGGTGTCTAGGTCGTCCAGGTTCACTGCTTCGACTCTAAGGCGTCCCAGTTCCTGCTTGGTCAGTCCCACCACACTGCCCGCGATCCTCTGACGACCGAAGACAATCCGGAGGTCGGATTCCGGTCCCGTGACGTTCAGACGTTGCCGACTGGCCACAGGGTCGCCGTCGTCGGGGACCGTGGACACGATGTACTGCCCGTGTTCTAGATACACATCGAATGTGCCGCCGGCATCGGTCTCCACTATCACTACCGGACGGCCGCCGAAGAACCGCAACTTCGTCAATGCGACCGGGGAGTTGTCACTCCAGTACGCGGTTCCTTGGGTTCGAGCCTCGCTGAAGTCAAAGTCGAGCCGCGCCGTGCGGTCGCGGATTCGCACTGATTCAATCGAGGGAGACGATTCGTTGCCGCGGTCCGCGGCAACGCTGTGAAAACCAGGCCGCAGGCCGTGGATTTCGTAGCGACCACTTCCGTCCGTCACGGTTCTCAAGCCGCTGGCGCGTACTTCAACGTTGGGCACGCCTATTCCCTTCTCTGCGACCGTTCCGAACAAGGTCCGATCCCCCGGCTTCGCCTCCAACGTGACGGCGACCTCTGTCACGTGCCCCGCTCTTGCTTCGACCGCCGATCGCCAAGGCTCGATGTCAGGTCGCCCTACCTTGACTTCGAGGCTGTATCGGTTAGCTCCGACACCGGCAAACTCGAACTCGCCGTCTTCGTCGACGTCAAGCGATCGAATCGGGAACGGCCTTCGTGGCTCGAAGAGCCTGACACGCCCGGAAACTGGACCACCGTCGAGGGTCACCCTCCCCGCGATCACAGCCTCCGGTTCGAGTGCGATTTCCAAGAGTCGCGTTGTCGTCGGCGACCGTTTCTCGACGATCTTCTCCGCGAAGCCGCTTGCCCGTACGCGTAGATTCACATATGAGTCTTCCGCCAAGCCCGTAGCGACGAAACGGCCATCTTGAGCGCTCACTACGATCGCCGCTTCGTTGAAGCGTCGGTCGGGGCCGGATCGATCGCGACCGAACGCACCTTCGGTTCGAATACCGGCCACTTCAACTCGAGCCGACGGTATAGGGTTCCGCGAGCCGTCGTGGACGATGCCCTCGATCTCGAAGCCCCGTTCAAGCCGAATGATGCCGAGATCGAGTCCCTGGGGTCCCAGTTCAAAGCCTTTGACTTGGTGTTGAACCCGACCCGCTGCTCGGACCAGAAGATCCCATTGGCCAAGCCAGCTCATGAGTCTAAAGGAGCCGTCCGCAACGGTTCGAGTGAATCGGACGGCGTTCCCATAGGGGCTGTACTCTCGGTCCAACGGTCCAAGCGCGAGGGTGTAGCCGGAGGACGCGAAGCGTCCCAGAGCGATCTCCGCACCTTCTATCGGTGTATCCGTCCGTGGATCCAGTATCCGTCCAGTGACCGGAACGCCCCGCTGAAGGGGAACTTCATAGCGGCCGGGGCCTTTCTCGAAGCGCTGGATGTTTCCCCATGTCACTGGGAGGTAGCCCTCGCCCCTAACCCTGATGCCCGCAAAGTCCCTGAACGGTCTTGCTGCTGTGACCCGAACGCCCACCCGGTCGCTGTGGAAGCTGCCGTTCGCTCCGGAGCGAAGGAGCAGCAGCGACGCAGTTGGAGAACCCATGGCCATGCCCTCAATCACTGTGGGAGTGCCGGCCGTGGTTCCTTGAGTCCAGTCTAGGAGAATCTCTGCATCGGGTATCGGAGCGCCCGCGTCGTCCACGACCCTTCCGTTCACAGAGCGCGCCGGCAACATCTGCGGGCATGGTGCACCGTCTTTGGTCTCTCGTCGGGGGCCGTTGTTGTCAAGGGATTTTGCCCGGCAGTACTCGTATGCGCGGCCCGGAGCGGAAAACCAGAGAGCCTCCTCCGGTAGAAGCACTTCGCGGTACTGACCGTTCGTTGCCTGCCTTAGCGGAGATGCGGCTCGCTGGTCTACAGCGGGCCACGGCGGACTTCGCTGGCGCCAATACTGGACATCGGAAGTGCCAGACACCGAGGCGCGACTCGCCACGAACTCCGGCGGGATGGGCACAAGATAGATCGTACCTTGGTAGGTGTTGGAGACGGACGCCACAGAAACCCGATCTGCACGCTGACCGGTGACGTCGTAAACGGCGCCGGCAGTGGTTTCGAACCAGAGCCCGCTTAGGCTCGGCCCGCTGCTCTCGACCAGGCCTTTCTCGGCTGTCGGCAGCTCAAGGCGCCCGTCTTCATCGGTGACTGCCAAGGGCCAACCGTCCGCAGATCTGGCCAGCGCAGCCGCCAAGGGCTCGCCCTCCGTTGTGAACACTTCAAGCATGCGGGTCTGCCGTTTCGGGAGTACGACAGTTGAGTGGCTGTCCCGTGAGCAAATCCCTCTCTTGAATCCGTGGTCTCGCGCACCCACCAGGAACGGCAGGCTGGCTTCGGATGGAACCCGGAGTACGATCCTGCCTTGTTCGTTCGCCACGGAAGGCGGGGACCACGGGCGCCAGTCGTTGAACAGAGAAGGGCGTGACTCCGTCGGCACGCCAACGCCACGGGGAAGAGCTATCGCGCCTTCGATGGCGCGACCGTCGCCGTCGCGCACATCGATGGAGCACATCGCAGCGCTGACCACCGGCGCGGGTGGTAAATCACCGACTGCCACGGGCGGCCGCCATAGCAACGCCATCGGCATATGACCCTGGCTTTCGACGACCACCCACCAAATATCTCCCTCGGGCGCTACTCCGCGAAACAGTCGACCGGCTTCGAAGGGCCTCCTGAATTCAGGCCGGAGCTTCGGCATGCCGGTGAGGAGTTCGACGCCGCAGTCGTAGGACGCACACGGTTCGTAGAGCGAAACCATGCTGCTAGCGCCGCCGGCACCAAGCCTTTCGGCCAATCGCACGGTGAACTCGCCCTCTCCTTTCACCGGAGAGCCATAGGCGACAAAGAACGCCGCAAGAAGCGTGGTTCGTAAAAGGATGTGTAGCCTACAAAGCCTCATTAGAGTCCAGTTCGCGCCAGGAACTACGCTGCGCTGGCGGTTGCCAGTCAACCACATACGGCGCGGGGGCTATGACGGGGGCGTGAAGCCCTTGCCGGTGCGCCATTGTGACGGTTGTCCAACCCGGCGTGACAGTGTAGCTCACATGCAGGAGAGGATGTACACGTAGCCGTCGTGGTTGAAGCTGATGTCTCCTGTTTCTGGGTCGACCGTGAAAGCAGGGCCCCCGCCACAGTGATCAAGATCCGTAGCGTGAAGCTAGTCAGTTACCGATTCGTCACAGGAAGGTCATCTCCGGCGCTTGGGCGTCAACGCCGGTACAGAGGGACGTGCCGTGGCGGGCTGACCTACGAACTGAGGGGCGAAGCTGAAGGGGCCATAGCGGCGACCAAAGCACTTCGGTGCCGAACCGTGGCTACCTTGTAGAGGTGGGCGCGGGTTCAGCGGTCGCTTGGGTGTCCCTGAGCCTGGAAAGGCCGTAGCTGTTCCGCGCCTTCGCCCGCGATCGCCCAAAGGTGACCGCCGGTGCGGATGTACCAGACGCCGCCGACCAGGGCGGGCGAGGCGATCGTCCGTTCGCCGATGCGGTTGACGTGGAGAAGCTCGAAGTCCGGCCCCTCCTTGATCACGAAGGTCTCGCCGTTGTCGTTGGTGAAGAAGATCTTGCCGTCGAAGGCGACCGGCGCGGCGGAGAATCCCTCGCGCATCCGTTCGCCGAGGCGTTCCTGCCAGACGACTTCGCCGGTCTTCGCCTCGTAGACGGTGATCACGCTCGCCATGTCGTTGACCATGTAGAGGTAGTCGCCGACCAGCATCGGCGCGACGACGAAGGGCGAACCCTTGGCCGCGGTCCAGACGATGCGGCTGTCCGTCACGTCGCCGTCGCCGCCGGGGCGGATCGCCAGGGTCGGGCCGGCGCGGCCCGAGGTGCTGAACAGCAGGTCGTGGCCGACGACGGGGCTTGGGATGACCTCGAAAGTGGTGCCGCCGGCTCGCCACAGCTCCCGGCCGTCCTCCGGCGCGTAGGCGATCACGTGGTGCTGGCTGTTGACGACGATCTCGTCGCGCTCTTCCCCGTCGTCGGTGGTCACGGAGACGGCGGCAGGCGAACTCCAGCCGACCTGGGTGTCCCGCTCCGTACGCCACAGCTCTTCGCCCGTGCGGCGGTCGAAGGCGGCGATGAAGGACGCGGAACGCTGCTGCTCCTGGACGAGGATCAGCCTGTCGCCTAGCAGCAGGGGTGACGAGGCGGTGCCATGAAAGGCGTTCAACTCACCGAACGACTTGTGCCAGACCATCTTCCCGTCCATGTCGAGCGCCAGCAGGCCGTGGTTGCCGAAGTAGGCGTAGACCCGCTCGCCGTCGGTTGTCGGGGTCGAGGAGGCGTGTCCGTTCTTGGGATAGGCGCGTTCGGGGTTCGCGTTGGGCGCCGCGGTGGTCCAGAGCCGCTCACCAGTTGCCCGGTCGAAGGCGAGCACCGAGCGCTTGGCGCCGGCCGCCTCGGCGGTGGTCAGGAACAGCGCATCGCCCCAGACGATCGGCGAGGAGTTGCCGCTGCCCGGTACCGGAACCTTCCAGCGCACGTTCTCGTCAGGCCCCCAGCGGTCGACGTAGCCGCTGCCCGTGACGTCGCCCTGGCCGCTCGGTCCGCGCCAGCGCGGCCAGGTGTCGGACGGGTCGCCGGTTGCGGGCGCCATGCGCGCCCGCTCGCTGGCGCCGGCCGGGCCTGCGGAGGGCGCAGCGAGAATGAGCAGGGCGGTGAGGAGCAGGTGAAACGGCTTCGGGAATCTCATACCCGGAATGATAGAACCCTCGCGGCTACCTGAACCCACAACCGAGGGACATTCCGAGAATGAGCGACACCTTTCGAGCGGTCGTCGTCGACAGGGTCGACGACCAGCACACCGCCGGCCTGCGTGACCTGACGCTGGCCGACCTGCCCGAGCACGACGTGCTGGTTGATGTCGAGTACTCCACCCTGAACTACAAAGACGGGCTGGCGATCACGGGCGCCGCGCCGATCTGCCGGTCGGTGCCGATGGTCTGCGGCATCGATCTGGCGGGAACAGTGGCCGAGTCCGATTCGGATTCGTTCTCGCCGGGCGACCGGGTGCTGGTCAACGGCTACGGGCTGAGCGAGAGCCACTGGGGCGGCTACTCGCAGCGGGCGCGGATGAAGTCGGAATGGCTGGTCCCGGTGCCGGACGCCTTCACCAACCAGCAGGCGATGGCGATCGGAACGGCCGGGTACACGGCGATGCTGTGCGTCATGGCGCTGCGGGATCACGGTGTGACGCCGGAGAGCGGCGACGTCGTGGTGACCGGCGCCGCCGGTGGCGTGGGCTCGGTGGCGGTGGCCCTGCTGGCCCGGGCCGGCTACCGGGTGATCGCCTCCACGGGGCGCGAGGCGGAACACGACTACCTGAGCAGTCTGGGTGCGGCCGACGTCATCGCCCGCGACACGCTGGCCGCCAAGCCGCGGCCGATCGGCCGGGAGAACTGGGCCGGCGCGGTCGACGTCGTCGGCTCGGCGACGCTGGCGAACCTGATCGCCCAGACCCGCTACGGCGGCTGCGTTGCCGCCTGCGGACTGGCCGGCGGCATGGACCTGCCGTCGAGCGTCTACCCCTTCATTCTGCGCGGCGTCGTTCTCGCTGGCGTCGACTCCGTGATGGCGCCGATGGAGCTGCGCCGGGAGGCATGGCGCCGGCTGGCGGCGGAGCTTCCGGCCGACCTGTTGTCCGAGATGACGTCGGTCGAGCCGATGAGCAGGATCGAGGAACTGGCGGCGTCGATCCTGGCGGGTCAGACCCGTGGCAGGGTGGTCATCGACGTCAACGCCTGAGCAGGTCTACGTCAACGCGTGAGCGACTGAGCGGGAGGAGTCGAATGAACCCGGGAAGGCGGCTGGGAGTCCTGGCGGCGACCCTCTGCCTTGCTGTTGCCTCCGCAGCGATCGCCGCCCAGGACAGCGAGTGGCCGGTGACCACCGGCGACAAGGGCGGGCAACGCTACTCGTCGCTCGACCAGATCGATGCGGGCAACGTCGGCGATCTCGAGATCGCATGGCGCTGGTCGTCTCCGGACAACGATCGGGTCGCGGAGGATCGACGGTTGCGCAGCCGCCGGATGCAGCCCGGCGGCCACCAGGTCACGCCGATCAAGATCGGGAACCGCCTCTACGCGACCACAGGCCTGAGCCAGATCGCCGCGCTCGATCCCGGGACCGGCGAGACGGAGTGGGTCTACGACCCGGAGGCCTACGACGCGGGCCGGCCCACGAACCTCGGCTTCGTTCACCGGGGCGCGAGCTACTGGCCCGGCAGGCCCGCCGCCGACGGCGCGGACGCGTTGCCGGCGCGGCTGTTCTACGGCACCGGCGACGCGCGGCTCCTGGCGGTCGATCCGTTCACGGGCGAACCGGTCGGCAGCTTCGGCGACGGCGGAGCGGTCGATTTGACCTCAGGGCTGCGCCGCGAGGTCCGGCGGCGGCGCGCCTACGCCGTGAGTTCGCCGGTCATGGTCTGCCGCGACACCGTGATCGTGGGTGCGTCGATATCGGACGCGCCGAACCATCCCGACGCGCCGCCGGGAGACGTCCGCGGCTTCGACCCGGTGACCGGCGAGCTGCGCTGGACCTTCCACTCGATTCCGGCGCCGGGGGAGGTCGGGCACGAGACCTGGGAGAACGATTCCTGGCAGTACACGGGCAACGCGAACGTGTGGACGTTGATCACCGCGGACGAGGAACTCGGGCTCGTCTATCTGCCGTTCGGCACGCCGACCAACGACTGGTACGGCGGCCACCGGCTGGGCGACAACCTGTTCGCCGAGAGCCTGGTGGCGCTCGACTGCGGGACGGGAGAGCGGGCCTGGCACTTCCAGGCGATCCGCCACGGCCTCTGGGACTACGACCTGGTGACGCCGCCGATCCTCGGGGAGATCGAGGTCGACGGCCGCAAGATCAAGGCCGCCGCGCAGCTCAGCAAGCAGGGCTTCGTCTACGTCTTCGACCGGGAGACCGGCGAGCCCGTGTGGCCGATCGAGGACCGGCCGGTGCCGCGGAGCACGGTTCCCGGCGAACGGTCGGCACCCACTCAGCGTTTCCCGACCAAGCCGCCGGCGTACGAACGCCAGGGCATGCACGAGGGGCAGTTGATCGACCTCACCCCCGAGATCCTGGACCGCGCGAAGGAGATCATGGAGCGGTACGACTACGGTCCGCTCTATACGCCTCCGTCGCTGCGCGGCACCTGGAACCTGCCCGGCTGGGGCGGCGGCGCGAGCTGGCCGGGCGGCGCCTTCGATCCGGAAACCGGTTGGCTCTACGTGCCTTCCTTCAACCGGCCGGTCGTGCTGACGATCAAGAAACCGGATCCGAACCGGTCGTCCTTCGACTACATCGGTTCGATCCAGACCATTCCGCCTGGTCCGTTCGGCCTGCCGATCGTCAAACCGCCGTACTCGCGCATGACGGCCTACGACCTGAACCGGGGCGAGATCGAGTGGATGCGGCCGCTGGGACAGGGGCCGACCGGACATCCGGCGATCCGCGATCTGAACCTCGAGCCGATGGGCTCGGGTTCGCGCGCTCACGTGCTCCTGACGCCGAAGCTGCTGTTCGTGGGACTGGAGGCGGCGGTCCATCCGGACGCCGAGATGGAAGCCGAGTCGATGGACCTTGAGTCCAGCGCGCTCGAAGAGCTGGCCGTGGCGAATGAAGAACAGGCGGCGGTGCTCGCCGAGATCGCGGCGAGCCGTGACTGGCGTTTCGAGCCGTCTACTTTCTCGGCCCTCGACAAGACGACCGGCGAGACGGTGTGGTCGGTGGAGATCGAAGCCGGCGTCGGCGGGTCGCCAATGACGTACGTGCATGAGGGCCGCCAGTACGTGGTTCTTGCCGTCGGCGGCAGCGGGGTGCCGTCGGAGCTGATCGGCTTTGCGCTGCCCTAGACCTGGGAGCATTCGCAGCGGACCCGCTTCGTCGACGCGGATGGAACTGGCCGAGTGCAACGACGAGGGAGCACGCGCGTACAATGACGCGACGGCAACGACATCGATGAGCTGAGGAGAACGAGCATGAAACGACTGGCCGACACGACGACCTGGAGGGGGTGGCTGGTTGTTGCCGTCTCCGTTCTACTGCTGGCGATGACCGGGGGAGCGGCGATGGGCAGTGACCTGATGGACCGCGTGGAGCACGGCTACGCCGATTCCGACGGCGTGAAGATCCACTACGCCACGATCGGCGAGGGTCCCCTGGTCGTCATGATCCACGGCTTCCCGGACTTCTGGTACTCGTGGCGCCACCAGATGGAGGCGCTGTCGAGCGACTTCCAGGTCGTCGCGATCGACCAGCGCGGCTACAACAAGAGCGACTCGCCCGACGGCGAAGAGAACTACGACATGCGCTACCTGGTCGGCGACGTGGCGGCGGTGATCCGGCACCTGGGCCGCGACAAGGCGACGATCGTCGGGCACGACTGGGGCGGCGCGGTCGCCTGGCAATTCGCGTTTCATGTGCCCCAGATGACGGAGCGGCTGATCATCCTGAACCTGCCGCATCCGAACGGCATGGCCCGGGAACTGGCGAACAACCAGGAGCAGCAGGCGAACAGCGGCTACGCCCGCAAGTTCCAGGAAGGCAGCGCCAGCGACCCGGACATCCTGTTCGGTATGCCGATGAACCCGCAGACCCTCGCGTTCTGGGTGCAGGATCCCGAGGCGAAGAAGCACTACGAAGCCGCCTTCGAACGCTCCGACTTCGACGCGATGCTCGCCTACTACAAGCAGAACTACCCGCGCGAAGGTGGTGGCGGCATCGGCCAGGCGCCGGGACAGGAGTTGCCCCGTCTGGGCATGCCGGTGCTCCAGTTCCATGGCCTGGACGACACGGCGCTCCACTCGGACGGCCTGAACAACACCTGGGACTGGCTGGACAGCGACCTGACCCTGGTCACCGTGCCGGGCGCGAACCACTTCGTGCAGGAGGACGCGGCCGACCTCGTCGCGACGACGATGAAGTGGTGGTTGTTGTCGCGGGTCGAGTAGCGGCGGCAAGAGCAGGCGAGAGGGGCCGTGGCATGGCGGCGCAGGGACCGCTTCACCACCACGCCGAGCCGGGCGGAGGTGAACGTCCGGGCCATTCCTCTCCTGAAGCCTGGCGGCTGGAGGCTTGTTCCCTTCGGCGAGGTGTCCCTGATCGGCACGGTGCCGAAGGACTACCTGGCATACGGTGCTCCGCGCGTGGTTGGAAGGACAGCGGGTCGTCACAGCCCATCACTTGGTGATTGCGGCTACATCGCGAAGAAGGGGCGGTTCCAGGCTGACGCTCGCGAGTGCGTCACGGAGGAGATCATCTCGAAGGTTGGGGCGATGCTCCCGGTGCGGATGGCCCGGTCGCGGCTCGTTCGGGTGGCGAAGGACGACGTGCGGTTTCTCTCTCGCGACTTCGTGCACGTCGAACACGAGGCGCTGCGCCATGGCATCGAGCTTGCCGCTGCCTACTTCGACTCGACACAGGAGGAGGTGGCCGCCACCTTTGGGCTTGCCGACCGGAAGGAGGAGCGACAGTTCTACACGGTGGGGAACATGCTGACGATTCTGAAGGCGCTCTATGGCGAGGACTCGGGCGCGCTTGCGGTGGACTTCGTCAAGATGCTCGCGTTCGATGCGTTCGTCGGAGCACCGGATCGCCACGGCATGAACTGGGGAGTCCTGGAGTCCCTCGACCCGGGCGGCGCTCCTGTGCGATTCGCGCCGATCTTCGACACGGCCCGGGGTCTCTTCGTCAATCACTCCGATGCCGACTTGGCCCGGCAAGCGGAGCGTCAGGGACAGGGGTTCGTCGAACGGTATGCTCTTCGTTCGCGGCCGATTCTCTCGGTGGGAGGAGCGGTGAGCCAGAATCACTTCGGACTTGTGACGGGAATCGCGCGGGAACACCCGGATCTCTTCCCGGCGATGCGGGCCGTCTTCGACGCGGTGTCCGTTCCGACGATCGAGAGGATGCTGCAGCGACGCTTCCGGCGCATCATCACCCAACGACGCCTGAGGCTCATCGTGGACCTGCTGGAGTTTCGGATTCGCCGGCTGCGTGAGGAGGATCGGCCATGAGCAAGTCAGTTCAAAGGGCCTTGGACCAACTACTTCGGGCTTCAGGGATTCGTCGCCAGCGCGTCGCGCCACCCGAGTCGACGGGGAAGAGGCTTCAGGTCGTCCGGCGGAGCAGGGCGCACGGGCGGGAGCTGATCGGGGAACTGTCTTGCGAAGATGGTGCGTTCGTCTTTCGCTATGAGCCCGAGTACACGGGGCCGCCGATCTCAGCGTTCCCGAAGAAGGACCGCAACTACAAGAGTGTGGTCCTGTGGCCCTTCTTTGAAGTGCGGAAACCGCCAACCAGCCGGAAGGACGTCCAGGAAGCCATGAAGGGCATCAACTCCGACGACCCTCTTGAGATGCTCGCGGCACTGGGCGGCCTGTCGGTAACGAACCCCTACGAACTGCGTTTGGCGGGCGAAGGCGCCTGACCGCTCGCGCGGCAGCGTGGTGCCCCTAGTTGGGACCTAGGGGAGCTCGATGAGGACGTTCACGTCCAGCAGCTCGTTCTACGGCCAGTCGACTAGTGATCGGTACACGTCCTCGTTGGCGATGGTCTCCGCATCGATGGGGATGGCGAAGACGGTAGCGTCTTCGTCCTTTTGGAAGGGGCTGGCGCTCCTGAATCCGTCCCGAGCAAGTTCCGACGGAGCGCTGCCCAGGCTGCAGCCCTTTCGCGCGCCCAGCACTTTGGCCACCGCCGGTACGTCATCGTCTATGGTCACCGTGATGCGCATGCGCGCATCATGGCATTCAGTGCACTAGAAGGTCTGAGAGGGGACTGCCATGGGGAGGATCATCGTCGTAGCAGCGATCGCGTCGTTCGTCTGCGCTGGTCTCGCGGAGGCACAGGCGCGCGCGGGCTTGGAGCGGGCCCAGCAGCGGATAGCCGAGCGGAAGGAACACCGGGTCGCGAACAGCCTTGACGATTGCGCCGCCGTGTCCGCGCAGACGATCGATGTCCTGCGTCATGGCTTCGCCATCGTCAACCAAGAACAGCTACTCGCACAGCACGCCCAGAACCGGATGTTGGGCCAAGCCATCGCTGGCCAGATCCTCGGTGCGCTGGACGTCAACCTGCCTGTGCCAGGGGCTGTGGGCGGCTACCGGCGCCTGGCAGTGCGGGCCCCGAGCCGAGAGGAGTACAGAGAACGGATCGTCGACGACTTTCGTACAGCAGCAAACCGGGGAATCCGTGTTCCATGCTCGAAGTGGGCCGAGGATTTGGCTTGGGCCTACGCGCCTGATCGCGGGACCGAGTGCGCCGGGTTGCCGAACGACCTCGTGAACGCGCTCAGGGGCTCAGCGCGGTTCTACGCTCAGGACCGTTGGCGTGTCCGAGAGCAGGTGCTCGCGGAGTACCGAAGCACAGACCAAGCCGTCACTTGCGATGAGCACGCGGTGGCGATGGTCGCCAACGCCAGGATGCTAGACCCGTGAAGCCTGCGCTCTACCGCGACGGACAACGTGCGCGCCTAGAACTGTCGGACCCGGAGACCGGGGAGGTCGTTGACGTGGTGTTTGAACTCAACCAAGCTGAGCAGTTTGCTCGCGATCTGCAGCGGCGGGTGGCAGCCGGTAGACCTGCACAGGTTGTTCAGCCTTCCAGCGATACTGACCCTGGAATCGGCTTTGAGCTTTCTCCTGCTGACGCCGCTGGCTTGGCAGCCGCTCTTATCGCCCTTGTCGGGGAGATTCGCGTTGGCGTGAACTGACCGCCATGGATTCAGGTGCTGGGGGCGGAGATGCAAGCCAAGTGTCGGCGGCACGGTACCGCGGGTCAGTCCGTCAGCACCTCTACCAGTTCCGCGATGACCTGCAGTTCGTCTTCCTCCGCACCCAAGAGCACGATCGACTCGAACTCCGGGTTGGCGGGTTCAAGGGTGATCCTCTCGTGGCGCCAGGACTCGCCGCGCTTCGCTTTCTCGCTTCTGTAGCTCTTGACGGTGTAGTGCTGCCCCGTCTCCGGGTCGGTGGCGTCGCGAAGTTGGACCAACACGGTCTTGCCCTGCCGGGAACCCTCCACGGGCCCCCGGAAAAGGCACCAGGAGCCGTCGGGGACGGTGGGCTCCATAGACCTGCCGACGACCTGGGCTACGAACATACCTGGGCGCAACCTGTGGCGCGACCGCACTTCAGCCCACTCGAATCCGGCGTCCTCCTCGACGAGCTGCTGGGCACTGAAGCTGCCGGCTGCCGCCTCGAGCGGCACGAGCGGCACGCAGGTGACGTAGCGGTCCTCGGGCGCTGGCTCGACTTTCCGTGGCTGGAACGGCAAGACCTTCGTCACTTCCGCTGCATCTGTGCCTGTTGCCGACCGGGGCTCGAAGGCTGTGGGCCAACCGCCGTGGTCCTCGATGACCTTGTCGATCTCCGCCATGATCTGGATCGTCTCGTTCAGGGCGACGACGATCCTCTGGTAGTGGGCGATGTCCTCGTCCGAGAGCGTGCGTCCCTTCCGGTCCTTGAGCCACTTGTGGCAGACCTGATAGCCGCCGATGTGGAAATCCCAGACTTCCTCGGGCACTCCGTGGAAGCCGATCGTGCCGGCCTGTGTGGCTCGGTGCCCCTTGCGGGCGAGGGTCTTCAGAGCGTCGAGCCAGACTGTGCCCTCACACCAGCCGACCTGGTCGACCTCGGGGGCTCTGGGGCCGGCATAGTCCGTAGTTGTGTCGGCGAGCTTCGGGGACGCGAGCAGGTGTAGGGCCGCCAAGCTCGATCCCCGCTGTGCCAAGTCCCTGAAGAGTCCGTGGGATGGCGGCAGTGGTACGAGCGGAAACCCTGTAACCAGTTCGCGGTGCCAGTACGTCCGGTAGCTCGGCGCCTGCAACAAGGCGTAGATGAAGTGAAGGATGTCCTCTGGGAGAATGCCAGTTGGCAGCCCGAAGGGGCCGTCCGGTGGCAGATCCAACTCACTGCAGATCCCCTCGATAAACTCCCGCCGGAAGTTGGGCCACGCTTCGTCCTTCGTATCCGCCAAGTCCAGGACCGCCCGACTGCCCTTGTCGGCGTACAGGTACAAGGGGAACCCCGACGCGTTGTCGCGCGTCGTGACCACACTCTTGTCCGCTAGGCCACCGCTAACCCACTGGCCGTTGGCCGTGTCTGCCCTGTTCTTCCCTAGAGAAATCAGCAGACGGTTGTTCGTCCGCTCCGATACGTTCCGCGAGCACACAGGTGCCGTTTGCCAGACCAGACTTGGATGGAAGAAGATGAAGCGCCGATCGAAGGGGCGGTACTCGATCTCCTGGACGTATTCGTCTATCGACTCGACTTCCGCGAGCTTCTGCCGAGCCGCCGCGATGTTCCAACCTTTCTTGGCAGTAATAGAAAAATGGTCACATAGTTCCTTGTCAGTTCCCCTAAAGGCCTGCACGCTGGTAGCGTTGGCGAGCACCTCGGCACGGTCGAAAGCAACCACCAAGTGGTCTCGGTTGCTGGCTACAAGAGTCGAAAACTCCCGGAACACACGGTCGAGAGAGAAGGCGCGGAGGCGGCTCTTGGCGCTCGCCTCTGATGCTGCGGGAACTTCACCGTCCAGGTCCAGTCGCCACGTCGGTGCTCTCGGCGCGAGCTTCGTCCAGCCGGAATGACGGACGCCGAGGCTGTTGGCGAGGGCTTGGTACTTGTGCGAGACAGGACCGACGGCTCGCTGGCGAACGTGGCGGGTTCGTCAGTGGCGCCTCTGGCGGACTCGATGCCAGCTCTGCTGACTAGCAAAGAGACAGCAACGCCCTGCCGGATCTCGAAGACATTCTGATCGTCCGCTAGTCGCGGAACGCGACGAGATTCCTCGCTGCTGCCGCGAAGATCCAGGAAGAAGGCGCTCCGGAAGTGTGTACTGACCCACTCTCGCAGGCCGACGAGCGACTCGGACTCCAAGAACATTCTGTTGGTGATGAAGCCGAGAACGCCGGGCGCGCTTTGAAGGGCGCTCGCGGAGAACCCAAGAAACTTGACGTAGTCGTCGTTCAGGTTGCGCTCAAGTTGGAGAGGGTTGCGGGCGCGAGTCCGGATTCCCCCGGTGTACCTGAATCTTTCGATGTGGTCTTTGGCGAAGTCCTGGAGATTCGAGCTGTATTGGGCGTAGGGTGGATTCCCGATGATTGCCGTGAATTGCCGCAGACGCTTGACGTCGCGGACGGCGGCGGCCTCATGGGCCAGCGCTGGCAGAAAGCCGATAGGGATCTGAGCATGCGCCGGCGGCTCCAGCGCGTTCGTCAGGTAGACCTGCGCACGCACGGCCTTCTCGAATCGGTAGCCGGTCTCCCGGAGCTTTAGGCCGATCTTGAGGTGGGAAATGGCGTACGGTGCCATGAGGAGCTCGTAGCCGTGCAGCCGGGGCAGGAGGTGTTCGGGGACGTACTTGCTCCAAGAGCTCTCGATGGCCCTCGGACCGTGCCCTTGAGCCTTCCACCTGTCGGCCATTGTCTTGTGGATCAGGTCGATCGTCTCGACGAGGAACGTGCCGGTGCCGGTGGCTGGGTCGAGGATCTGAACGAAAGCCTGATTCGGCGGTGTGCCGTTAGGGATCTCCAGGCCCTCGTGGCGTTCGGCCATCTCGCCCCATGTGGTGGTGTCGGCGAGGCCGTCCGCGAGGCCGAACTCCGTGCGCAGGAGTTCGTGCACCGAGCGCGCGATGTAGGAGACGACGGGGCGCGGCGTGTAGAAGACGCCGCGCTTTACCTTCTGCTCCTTGTCGTAGGAGGCGAGGAAGTGCTCGTAGAAGTGGATGACCGGGTCTTCTTGAGGATTCCTGTCGCCGAAGTCTCGTAGCACAGCTTCGATCTTCGCTTCGTCGAGGAGTTCCACCACCTCAGAAACGCCCAGTTCGTCGAAGTCGAGGCCGTAGCCGCCGGCGGTGTCGCGCCGTCCCCCCGCGCGGAGAAAGGACGTCAGCAGTTCTCGCAGAAACGGGTTGGTCCTCATGTGGGAAGCGAAGTCGTCTGCGGTGGGTCGTTCGGGGTCGGTGATGCGGGCGGAGAGCAGGCCGTAGGCGATGGTCTGGGCGTACATGTCGGCGAAGCCAGCCCGGTCCAGGTCGTGAACGAGAGCAGCTCGGAACGCCTCCATAAGCTGGGTGAGCGGTCCTGACTCACTCTCGATCGAGAGCGCCGTCGTGGCGCGGTCCCGGATTGCCCGGGCCAGTTCTGCGAGTCGCTGGGAGAGCTCCTGCGAGGTCGTGATGACTTCACGGTGGCGAAGTGCGAAGGCGGTGCGCCACTGGGCGCGCCAGGCTTCGGCGTCGCCCTCGTCCTCGGGCCAGGTCAAGTGGTTGCGTAGAGCGCGAGCGACGGCATCAAGGTGAAGCCCAGTATCCAAGTTGTCCCAGCCGAGGACCTTAAGTGTGGGCAGGTCGCGTCGGCTCTTTGGCTCCGAGAAGTGGGCGAAGGCGATCTGCCGCGCGTCCCCCGCGCCGTAGTTCGAGACGAAGAGCAGGTCGTCGGCTGCCCACATTTGGCGCTCGGGCGTGTTGGCCGAGGGACGGCTCCTTTGCGCCACTTGTCGGAGGATCCGCCGAAGCGCTACGACGGGCAGGCGTTTTGGTGCGAACTTGACGAAGAACACGCCCCAGGGTTGGCCGACCACGAGCGGGCGCAGACGTTTGATCTCCTGGATCTTTGCGGCGTTCTTCGCATCGATCCCGAGCTCCTCCGCCGTGTAGTCAAATGTCAGGTCGTCTGGAAGAGCCTGGAAGTCGTCCGAGACGATGGGCCAGCCTAGGTCCTTTCGGAGATAGCGGACGAGTTGGTCGAACCGCCGGATACCGGCGAGGCGTTCGCGGTGGTTGGTCAGCATCGACTCAATCCTCGTTGAGTTCCATCCAGCAGTGAAGGCGTGGCTTGACACCAGCGGGGGCGTCCCGGCGCTTCAGGTAGCCGTTCTTGATGTGCCTCTCGACCCGTCTGCGCATGTCCAGGAGCGTCTTCTCTTCCGTGGTGCACCGGCGCTTCGTCCGGACTTTCGAGCGGATACTCGCCACAATGTCCCGCGGTTCGTCCAGGATGTTCTCGCGGTCGAGGTCGTAGAGGTACCAGTCCGTGGTACCGGCCTCCTGCGTGAACTCGTTCTTCTCCTTGTCGAGGGCGGGGAGCGCGTAACAGAAGAAGACGCCCCGCACACCCTTCGCCGGGCGCCTGCGGCCGCTGAAGATCGCTCCGGGGAAGCGAGCCAGACGCGCATCCAACTCAGGGTCGGCTTGGAGCAGTTCCTGATACTCGAGGTGCATGTCCTCGACAGCAGTTCGAGAGCCTTCGTAGGCGTGGTTGAACTCCTTCAGCGCGTCGTAGTCATCGTCCGGCGTGAGGAGCTTCTTCCCCTCGATGCCGAGGGTCTTGGAGATCAGCAGGGTCTTCTGCGTAACCCGTTTGTAGAGCGAGAGGATCTCGTTGAGTTCCGCGGGTGGGAGGAAGTTCCAGAAGCAGACCCTTCCCCGCGACGCGCCTGCCTCGGGATGGTCGGCCACGAGCCGGTCTTCGACAACCGGGTCCATGCGCCTGTCTACTCGGCCGATGCGTTGCATCAGGCGGACGGGGTTCCAGTGGATGTCGTAGTTGATCATCCGGGAGGCGTCCTGGAGGTTGAGACCTTCGGAAAGGACGTCCGTGGAGATGAGGACCCGGGTCTCTTGGCGGCGCTGTTCGGCGAGCTCGGGGGAAGAGAGGCCGTTGTAGTAGGGCGCGAAGTTCTGGATGACTTCTGAGCGGTTCTTCTTAGTGGCGCTGTCCACTTGCTCGACGCCCTCAATGCCAGCTTGGTCCAAGTGGCGTTTGAGGTAGCGGGCCGTGTCGGCGAACTCGGTGAAGATCAGGACCTTTGGTCGGCGAGTTCCTTCGACTTCAGCAGGCGGATGAGCTTCTTCAACTTGTCGTCGTGCTTCGGCTCGAATCGGCGGGCCTCGTTCAGGAACTTCACGATCTCTCCGAGGTCGATGAAGGTCTCGGTCAGTATCTCTTCGACGTTGTACTCCGTCCGCTCGAGGCCTTCGACCGCGTCGAGCAGCTCCTGGGGCACAACGTCTTCATCGTCCGCTTCGTCGGAATCGCCCCAGAGCTGCCGCTGCCGCTGGCTGTGGCCGAGGTCGTCCGCGTGCTGCGCCTTCCAGCGCTCGAGGCTGTTCCTCTCGGAGTCGGTCTCGCTGTGTACCTCGAGGAAAGCGAGCAGCTTCTGGAGCAGGCGTTCGCAGGAGAGCTCGAAGGCAGCGACCGAGCTCTCGAAGCGCTTGAGGAAGTTGGTCCGGATGAGTCCTACGACCTGCTTCTGGCGGTTCTCCTCGAACGGATCGATGTTGGCGTCGGCCCCCCTGTACCAATGCAGTGGGTAGTACATCGGTAGCGTGAAGAGTGGGTTCTGTTTCGCGAACGCCTTCTCGAAGAGGTCGAGCATCTGCCCGTAAGTCGTGCGGATCGAGTACTCCGCTACCTGGGGCGCCTGCCGGTCGGGGAAAGTGGCTGGTTCATCGCGTTCTTGCTTCTGGCTTGCTTTCGCGTACGCGCGGCTCCTCTGGACGACGAGCTCGCGGAAGAAGGCGTCAGTGAAGAGGATGTCCTGGGCCTCGGTCATGTGATCGGCGGCGTCCGCGGCGTCATGACCGAGTCGACCGCGGAGCGTTTTCTCCATCTGGTTGAAGTGCGCCCGCAGGTGGTTGACGCCAAGCGTGCGTGCGAAGTAGGCCTCTTCGCGGCGGCTGAAGAGCTCGGTCATGTGGCGGAAGTCACTCAGTCGATTGTTGATGGGCGTCGCCGTCAACATGAACACCGTCTTGGCGCGTTCCTCGTTGTCGAGGAGGTTGAATAGCTGGTAGTAGCGCGATGGCTCGATACCCTTCTCGGGATCCCCTCGGCGGCCCGGGTTGCGGAAGTGGTGGGCCTCGTCGATGACCACGACATCGGCAAGTTCCGTGATCCGTTCGAATCGCGTCGGGAAGTCGCCCTTTCTGCCGAGGTCGGTGTGACTGAAGACGGCCAGGTTGCTGAAGTCTTCGCCGCCGCCGAAGCCGCCAACGTGATCAAGCCAGCGGCGTAAGTGGGGCTCCCAAACACCCTCCTTCGTGGCCTTGGGTGCGAACAGCACTACCCTCTTACCCTCGTGCAAGATGAGCCGCTCGATCAACATCAGGCCGACGAACGTCTTACCGAGACCGACGCCGTCGCAGAGGAACGCGCCGCCGTGCTGCCGTGCGATCTTCATCAGGGCCCAGTAGGCCTCTTTCTGGTAGCGGTCGAGTTGCTGGAACACCCGTGATCGTGACTGTTCCCACTCGGCTTCGGTCAGTTCGTGCCCCCGAAAGTACTGCTGCAGAGCCTTCGCGTAGACGTCAAACGGCGAGTAGAGGCGGGTATGGCGGGAGATAGTTTGGACAACGTCGTCGGTGACCTCTCGCGCCTCGTTCCAGTGCGTCTCGAACCACTCCTGGAGCTGAGCGACCTCACGGGCGCTCTGAACCTGAACGTTCAGCTCGACGTTCTTGCCGAGGCCGGGGCGCGTGAAGTTGCTGGAACCCACCAACGCCTGGGCACCCATGACCTCGAACTTAGCGTGAGTGATGTACGCCTTGGCGTGGAACTTGGCTTGGTCGTAGACACGGCACTCGATTTGGCCTGAGCGGAGAGCGTCGACGATTGCCGGAGTCCCGCGCAGGAACGGGTTGGGCAGCTTGTCTTCCTCGATGCTCTCATCGAGTCGCCGCAGAGCCTCTGCTTGCGGACGGCCTCAAGGAGTGCCTGTCGCGTCCGATGGGTGGTCTCGGCGCCCATCAGGATCCGGATCTTGTCGAGTCCCTGCCACTTGCCGTCGAGGGCGAGGAGAGCGCCGATCTCGAAGTAGCCAGTCGCGATGTCGAACGCCTTCGCGATACCGGACCACTCCTGTAGGTAGCGGAGCCCGGTCCAGCCGGAGACGCTGTTGTCGACGATGAAAAGGTCGCGGCCCTTGGAGTCAGCGCTCATAGCACCACCGCTCCCGCGTCCTGCCGGGCGACGCTTCGTGTAGGGGCTCGGCTCACGACGCGACTCTCGCCCGCTACGTTACCGAAGTCGACGGCCTCCGAAACTGGAGCACGCCCCGACTTGCTGACAGCGTGTGGAACCGTCCTCTTCGTTTCACCAGCGCGGCCGCGTGCTGACGTAGGCCGGGTCGTCCGTCAGTTGCACGACCTCGCCTGTCTCGATCTCGATTTTCCAGATCTCCCAGTTCCCGGAGCGGTCCGACTCGAAGACGATCCAGCGGCCGTCGCGGGAGAAGTACGGGTGGCCGTCGTTGGCGTCGGACATGGTCAGGCGCTGCTGGTTCGAGCCGTTGATGTCGGCCAGGAAGATGTCGTCCGTCGGTCCGGTCCGGTTCGTTTGCCAGGCGATCGTCCGGCCGTCGGGTGACACGGCGGGTCGACGATGGCGGTGCTCGCGGTCGGTGAGCGCGGTGTAGGTGCCCTGGCCGTAGCCGTCGAAGCGGATGATCGCGATCTCCATCCGTCGCTCGCCGTTCTCGGGCTCGCTCTCGGCCTGGAACACGATGGCGCGCTGGAGACCGACGCCGTTGCCGACGTCGAGCGCTGTCGTGTTCGCGGCATCGAGCTGGCGTCGGTCGCCGAACTCGGTGATCAGCCCCTTGTTGAAGCCGTCGCCGTCAGGACAGTTCCGCGTGTAGGTGAGCTGCCGGGTGATCGGCGAGATGCTCGCGTGGTGCACGGCGCAGCCCTCGACCTCGCGCAGCACCTCGCGCTCGCCGGTCGACAGATCCTCGCGGAAGATGCGGGCGCCGGCCTCGACGCCGGCGTCGGCGTCGGTGAACTCGGCGTAGACCACGCTCTCGAGGTCGAAGGTCAACGAGGGGTGGTCCAGGTGCTGCGGAACGCCCTTGCGCACCAGACGAACTCCGCTGCCGTCTCCCTCCATGATCCAGATGTCGGCGCCGCCGTAGAAGCCGGGGACGGTGGGCGTGGCGCCGGTGTTCGCGAATCGCTGGAAGACGATCGGGGTGGTGAACTCCGGCGCCGCTTCCGGCGGTGGCGTCTCGGTCACGTCGCCGGCCGGAGCTGCCTCGTTCGCGCCACAGCCGAGCGTCGTCACCGCGACCAGAAGCGCGACGACAGAGGCCGGCGAAGGGCTCACTGCCCGGCGGGGCCCGCCGGGGTCGCCGCCTTGGCGGCGCCGCTGTCGGCGGCGACGTAGTCGATGAAGCCGATCAGCATCTCGTCGGTCGACTCGGCGCCCCAGGTGACGTCCACGGTCGGGTCCGGGTTGTACGGGTTCTCGGCCGAGTTGTCGAACGAAGCCCGCACCTCGATCCGCGTGCCGGCGGGGAGCCGGAGCGGCTCGGCCAGGTCGTAGGACGTCTGCCAGTTGAAGTCGTAGCGGCTGACGCTCAGCAGCTCCCTCTGCTCGCCGTTTGGCAGGAAGGCGGTGTAGGTCATCGACTTGCCGCGGTAGTGCATGTGGGGCGTTAGCGAGCGGACCACGACGTCCTGGTCGAAGACGTGGGTCGCCTGCGCCCGGTAGTCCGCTTCACCGGCGGGGATGTGGAACGTGCTGTTCATGATCCAGAGATTGACCAACTCCCTCTCGACTTCCTCCGGCTCCGCGAACCAGAGGGCGACGCGGGTCCTGTCGGTCGCCGCCTCGCCGGTCGGGTGATAGTGGAAGTCGCCGATCAGGTCGCGGCCCTTCGGCAACAGGCGGCCGGTGCCGGGCGGGAAGTGCTGGGGCGCGAAACCCGCGGCCCAGGCGCCGACCCAGCCTTCCTGGACCGGGTTGTTCTCACTGGCCCGCCAGGGTGAACGGCGTCTCGTTCTCGGCCGGCGTACCGATCATCTCGCCCGGTCCCATGTGCATCCGGAGCGTGCCGTCCTCCTGGATGGAACCCTTGAGTTGCATCGTGTTGCCGGGCGTCTCCGCGGTGGCGGTCACGTTGTTGCCGTCCCAGACGATGTCGACGATCGGCGCCGGCAGCACGAGGGTGCCGAACTGGACGAACCAGCCGCCCGGCCTGCCGTCGCGGGGCAGGAGCATGGCGGTCGCTTCGGGCCCCTGGCCTGGTTGGCGGGTGATGTCGAAGCGCCAAGCCTGCCCCGGATCGGTCATCCCCAACTCGGCCAGCTTGGCGATCACCGCGCTGGCGGGCTGGGGGCTCACGCCTTCCGCGGCCACGTAGTCGACGAAGCCGATCAGCATCTCGTCCGTCGATTCGGTTCCCCAGGTGACGTTGACCGTCGGGTCGGGGTTGTTCGGATTGTCCTCCGAGTTGTCCCAATGGGCCACAACCTCGATGCGGGTGCCGGCCGGAAGCGCCAGGGGCTCGTCGAACTCGTAGCCGGTTTGCCAGTTGAAGTCGAACCGGCTGACGCTGAGCAGCTCCCGCTCCTCGCCGTCAGGCAGGTAGGCGGTGTAGCTCATGTCCTTGCCGCGGTAGTGCATGTGCGGCGCGAGGGAGCGGACGACGACATCTTCCGAGAAGACATGGCTTGCGCTCGCCTCGTAGTTGGGGTCGCCGGCCGGGATCTTGAAGGTGGCGTTCATCACCCAAAGGTTGATCAGTTCCTTCTCGACATCTTCGGGCTCGGCGAACCAGACGCCAATGCGGGTCTTGTCGGTCGAGGCGGTGCCGTTCGGGTGGTAGTGGAAGTCGCCGAGCAGTCCGCGCCCCTTGGCCAGGAAGCGGGCGGTGCCGGCCGGGAGTTCCGTCGGCCCGGCGCCGGCGGCCCAACCGTCGATCCAGGCGTCCTGGACGTCCGTGCTGGCCTCGGATGCCCGCCACAGGATGAAGTGATGGAGCACCTCGCGGTCACCGGGCTGGACTTCCACGGCACGAATCCAGCGGTCCTCGTCGAAGCCGGGCGCGATTGGAATGACGGCGAACTCGTCCGGGCCGTCGGCGGCGACATCGAAGGGGTCGAACTCGTAGACCCAGTCCGGTTCGCCGAACGCCCACTCGGCTTGCTCGGCGGGCTGTTCGTAGACGGGTTCATCGCCGTCGCCCCGCGGTGCGCCCGAAGCGACCCACCGCGTGATCGCGGCGATCTCGGTGGCGCTCAGGGAGATGTCGTTCTTCCACGGGCCGAATCCGGGGTCGGCGTCCCAGGGGGGCATCTCGCGGTTCTCGACGGCGCGCGCGATGGACTTCGCCCACGGTCGGGCCTCGCGGTAGGTCCGCAGCGCCATCGGCGCGATCTCATCCGGCTGATGGCAGGAGACGCAGTTCTCGTGGAGGATGGGCGCAATGTCGTCCACGAAGGTGGGCTGGTCCAGGTTCCGGGCGAGGCCCGTCGCCGGCAGGACGAGCGGTCCGATGACCATGGTCGTTGCCGCGAGAACGCGGTAGGGGGTGCGGTTCATGTCGTGTCCTTGAGAGTCGGGTGGAAGGTCTTCATGCAACCTTGCGGATGCTGGATGCGTCTACGACTTGGAGCGCTGGTGCGTCCGATGTGGCGTGCGCAGTACCCGACTATACGCCACTCCGGGCGCCGGGTTGCAGCCTTCGGCCTGATCCTGGTGCTACGCTCACCGCCATGTTTCCGGTCGAATTGACACCTGCCAGGAGCGCCGGAGCAGAGCCTGGACGATGTCCATTCGGCCGTTGCCGGGGAGCTTTCGGGGGGGCTCTCTTCGCCCTGGTCATCGTATGCGGCAACCCGGTCTCCGCTCAGAACGTCCTCTCGCGAGCGCTTCAGGGTCGCGTTCAGGAGAATCCCCACACCGCCGAGGCCGATATCGAGGCCGGTGCCCGTGTGTTCCGGCGCAGTTGCTCGCTCTGCCACGGAGCGGACGGTACCGGCGGCGACGGGCCCGACCTCACCCGCGGCGTGTTCCGGCACGGCAGCAGCGATGCCGCCTTGTTCCGCAACATCCTGACCGGCATCCCGAACACGGGCATGGGCGGCATCTATCAGCCGGACAAGAAGATCTGGCAGGTCGTGTCCTACATAGGCTCGCTCAGCCGGATTGGCGGCGACGAAGATCTGCCGGGTGATCCGAGGCGAGGGCGAAGTCTGTACCTGAGCCGGGGCTCCTGCTCCGATTGCCACCGCCTGAACGGATCGGGCGGCCGGCTCGGCCCCGACCTCAGCGATCTGGGTTGGCGGCGGGCGCCGGCGCACATCCGTGCCTCGATCGCCGACCCCTCGGAGGCGATGGACGATGACTACCGCACCGTCGAAGTGCGAACCAGCGAAGGCGGCATCGTGCGCGGCGTGTTGCGCAACGAGGACCGCTACTCGATCCAGCTCTTCGATGAGTTCGAGAACCTCAGGTCCTTCCAGAAGACGGACCTGACAGCGATCGAGAAACCCGAGGAGTCGCTGATGCCGCCGCTCGGCAGTTTCTTCCGCGGACGGGATCTTGACGATCTGGTGGCCTACCTCTACTCACTGCGGCCGAAGTAGTGGTGATGATCGAGTCGAAGACGAAGGCCGCCGTCCGTTCCGCGTTGCCGCTCCTGTTTGCTGCGCTGGGCGTCTCCGCTCAGAGCGAGGTGTCTTACGAACGGTTGAAGGCGGCGTCGGACGAGCCGGGCAACTGGCTCATGTACTCGGGCCAGTACGAAAGCCAACGCTTCAGCCGCCTCGATCAGATCGACCGCTCGAATGCGTCGAAGCTCCAACTCCGCTGGGTCCACCAACTGCCGACCCTCGGGCGGGTGGAGACGACGCCGCTGGTGATCGACGAGGTGATGTACGCGACGACGCCGGACAACGTCGTGCGGGCGCTCGACGCGCGCACTGGCCAGCGGTACTGGTCCTACGTTCACGAGCTGCCGGATCAACTCGCACTCTGCTGCCGCAAGCAAAACCGGGGGGTTGCGGTTCGTGGCGACCGGCTCTACATGGGCACGATCGACGCGCACCTGGTTTCGCTGGACGCGAAGACGGGCGCCGTGATCTGGAACACGGAGGTGGGCAGCCCGCGCTCGGGGCACTCGATCACGGCGGCGCCGATGGTCGTCCGCGATCTGGTGATCACCGGGATCGGTGGCGGCGAGTACGGCATCCGGGGCTTTCTCGACGCCTACGACGCGGCCACCGGCCAACTTCGCTGGCGGACCCATACGATTCCGGGACCGGGCGAACCGGGCCATGACACCTGGGAGGGTGACTCCTGGAAGACCGGCGGCGCCCCGACCTGGATGACCGGTTCGTACGACCCCGAACTCGACCTGCTCTACTGGGGTACCGGCAATCCCGGGCCGGACTGGAACGGCGAGGTACGCGAAGGCGACAACCTGCACTCCGATTCCATGCTGGCGATTCGCCCGGACAGCGGCGAGATCGTCTGGGCCTTCCAGTTCACGCCCCACGACGTCCACGACTGGGACGCCTGCCAGGTGCCGATCCTGTTCGATGCCGAGTACCAGGGCCGGCAGCGCAAGCTGCTGGCCTTCGCCAACCGGAACGCTTTCTTCTACCTGCTGGACCGCGAGACCGGCGAGTTCCTGTTCGCGCGCGAGTTCGCGCGCCAGACCTGGGCCGAAGGGATCGATCAGGACACCGGCCGGCCGATCCGGGTACCGAACATGTTCCCGAGCGAGGAGGGAACCCTCGTCGCACCGACGATCGGCGGCGCCGCGAACTGGTTCTCGCCCACCTACAGTCCCGACACCGGCCTCTTCTACATCCAGGCCTACGACGCGGAGATGCTCTACTACATGGCCGAGGCAGAGTACGAAGAAGGCGAACTCTTCGTCGGCGGCTACGGCAAGCCGGCCGGGCCTGGCGACCAGTACGTCAGCGCGGTGCGAGGGATCGATCCGCTCACCGGCGATCGCAAGTGGGAGTACCAGGTCCAGCCCCGTTCCACGTCCGGCCTGCTCGCCACGAAGGGCGGTCTCGTGTTCGGCGGCAGCGTGGCCGGCATCTTCTACGCCCTCGACGCTGAGACGGGCGAGGAGCTCTGGCATCGCCGGCTGGGCGGCAACGTCTTCGCGGCTCCGATCAGCTACGAGGCCGCCGGGCAGCAGCACGTGACGATCGCCGCCGGCCAGGCCCTGTTCACCTTCGCGCTGCCGGTGGAGGTAGGGAACTCCCCAAACCGGCGATGAAGGCCTTCCCGGAACTCTTGATCGAGGATCTGCGCGCGGAGATCGAGCCGGAGCGGTTGGGGCGCCGGGCCGGCGAACGGGGGATGCCGCCCCTCGAGGCGGCGGAGGATCCTGGTCAGACCGAGATCGAGGAGTTCATCGAGGCGAAGAAGAAGGAGGCGGTCCAGGCGCTCGATGCGCAGCTCGAGCAGGTCGACCGCCACCTGGACCAGCTCGACCAGGCGGTGCTCGCCGGTGACCTGGAGTCGTCGTCGCGCAAGGCGGCGACCGAGTTCCGGGAGGTCGAGCAGAGCGAACTGCAGGTACTCAAGGCGAGCCTGCACGAGTTCGAGCGCAAGCGGCGCGACTTCTTCGACTTCAAGCACCGCAACGGGCTGGACCGGGAGCCGGACTACGTGAGTTCACGCACGACGGCGATCCTGGTCGGACTCGTGGTTCTGTTGTTCGTCATCGAGAGCGGTCTGAACGGCGCGTTCCTTGCCGTAGGCAGCGAGGGCGGGCTGGTCGGCGGATGGGGTCTGGCGCTCGGCTTCAGCGTCGTGAACCTGGTGTTGCCGGCCCTCTTCTTCGGACCCGTCAGTCGCTATGTAAGCCATATCAGCCTCCTCCTCAAGGGAGTGGGCGTGCTCGGCATCCTCGGCTGGCTCGGCACTGCGCTCGTGCTCAACCTGGGACTCGCGCACTTCCGGGACGCCTCGGCCGATCTGAGCGAGAACATCGGCGCCGAGGCCCTGAGCCGCTTCCAGGCCTCGCCGCTGGGGCTGCAAGACGCGGAGTCGTGGCTTCTCTTCGTGCTCGGCTTCTTCTTCTCCGGCGTCGCTTTCTTCGACGGCCGCAAGCTCTTCGGCGATGCCTATCCCGGCTACTCCCGGAAGCACCGCAAGATGGAGGACGCCCGCGCCGACTACGACGACCTCTGGCAGGACGTGGTCGATCAGTTGCGGACGATCCGCGAAGAGGGCCTCGACGCCATCCGGCGTACGGCCCACCAGGCGAAGAGCCAGCCTGTCGAGCGGCGGCGCGCGGCGGAGAGCGAGGCGAAGCTGCTGGCGGCATTCGACGCTCATGTCGAGCAGTTGCAGCGCTTCGGGACCATGCTGATCGAGGAGTACCGGGAAGCGAACCGTTCGGTGCGTTTCGATCGTGGCCATCCCGAGGCCCACGCCACGCCCTGGACGATGGCGCCGCCGGCGCCCCACCGGGAACGCCGCGACGCCGGTGTGGTCGAGGAGGTGGATCTGGATCCCCTGAACCGGCAGTACGAGGCCGCGCTCCACCGCGTGCACGAGGAGTGGGAGCAGACGCAGTCGCGGCTGGACCTGGAGGGTTCGATCTCTCGCACACGTTCGCCCGGTCAGGTGCCCGCGGTCGATGCCGGCTCGTAGACGCCGGCGTCGCCGCTCCCGGCGCGGAGACCTCTCGCCGAGAGACGCGCTTCTTGGTGGAACGATCGCGGTCGTCCTGCTCGTTCTGCTGGCCGTCGGCGCGCGCTACACGATCTTCGCGCCGAAGCCGCCGGACCGTGACCCCGAAACGGGTTGTCCGGAGAGTGGCCCCGCGGCTCTGACCGCGATCCTCGTCGACGTGACGGATCGGGTCGGCGCGATCAGCCGCGCCGATGTGCTCGCGCATCTCGACGAGTACGTTTCGAAGAGCCGGGAAGACGAGATGGTCCTGGCCTACGAGGCGAAGCCGGTGGGCAGTGAGATCGGCGACCCGTTGCTGTCCGTCTGTCACCCCGGCGATCCCGAGGCGGCAAGCGAGTGGACCGAGAACCCGCGCCTGATCCGGCGCCGCCTCGAGGAGCGGTTCGAGCGGCCGCTCGAGAATCTCTTCGGGGACCTCCTCGGCCGCGAGGAGGCGCCCGCGTCGCCGCTCATGGAGAGCGTGCAGAGCGTGGCGGTTTCCGTTCTCGGCCGGCACGAGTACGCGGACCTTCCGAAACGTCTGATCCTCGTGTCGGACCTGATGCAGAACACGGACAACCTCTCATTCTTCCGCCAGGCGGTCGACTACGACGCGTTCGCTGCGACGGCCGGCGCCGTTGCTCTGGCCACCGACCTGCGGGGCACCGCGGTCGAGGTCCTGTTCGTGCAACGCGCCGCCCACCAGCGTCTGGACGACACCCGCGGCCTGATTGACTTCTGGGAGCGGTGGATCGAAAACCAGGGAGGCACTCTGAATCGGGTCGCCCGCATCGACGGCGTGAACTGATGGCGCCTGGGTCCCGCCGCCTGCCCGCTGGACCCGAGTTGCCGAGCGGCCGCGGTCTGTTCCTGGGCTTCTTTCTCGGTGGCGCAGTAGCCATCCTGTTGATGAAGTCACTCAGCGACAGTCCGATCCTCGCGGTCGTCCTGCCGGTCCTGCTGATGGGGAGCTATGCCCTGCTGCTGGTCGAGTGGCCCGATCTGCGTCCGCGGGTCGAGTTCGCGGGGGACAACTTCTACTACCTCGGCTTTCTCTACACCCTGATCTCGCTGGCCATCTCGCTCTACCAGTTCAACACGGAGGGAGCGACGAGCGCGATCATCACGAACTTCGGTCTCGCACTGACCAGCACGATCCTCGGGCTCGCGGGCCGCATCCTCCTGAATCAGCCGCGGGACGAAGCAACGACCGATGCCGAGACGCGGGCCCGCGAGGACCTGGCGCGCGCGAATCGCCGCCTGCGAGCGGAGATGGAGTACTCGATCGACGAGTTCCGGCAGTTCCGGACCGAGGCCAAGCGGGTGTTCCAGCAGTTGGACCAGGGTGTGAGCGCCGCCGGCACGGCGCTCGAAGGACAGATCGAAGAGCTCGAAGGGGGCGCCGCGAGGTTCGGGGCGCTCCGGGAGCGTGTCGCCCAGGTCGATGCGTCCGCCGCCGCGGCGGTTGCGGACATCCAGGCCCAGCGGGAACTGTTCGTTTCCGAGGCGCAGGGCGTGAACGACTCGCTTCGGCAGATGCTGGAACACTTCCGCTCCGTCGACTTCCGGCGCGAGTTCATCGAGGAACTCATCGAGCCGACATCGCGGCAGTTCCAGGGTCTGGCGAGGGAGTTCCTGTCCGTGGCGGAGGGCTTGCGGCGACTGGAGGCCGGTCAATTGCGGGTCATGGAGCAGAACCAGAGCGCGGTGGCGCGGCTGGCGGAGATCCTCGAAGAGAACCGTCGCTTCTCGCAGGCGAACGCGCGGGCGGCGAACGGCTTCCGGAACGCCACGGACGCGCTCGTGTCGCTGCGAGCCCACATCGACCGGTACAGCGAGGGGACGCGCGCGGTCGTGAGCGAGCTCGCTGCCGCGAGGCGCCAGTTGCACGCTGCGCCGGAGCGCATGGAGGCGATGAACCGGTCTCTGCTGCGGATGGCGGACCGGCTCGATGCCGTGGCCGAAGAGGAGGTGCGAGAGCGGCGGCGGGCGCAGGGCTGGGGCACCTGGTGACGAACCGCGGGCGGACGTTCCCGCGGGGCCTCGTCCTCGGTCTGACCATGGCCGAGATCGCCATCCTGATCATCTTCGTGCTGCTGCTGGCGCTGGCCGCTTTGCTGGCGCGTGAGTCGGAAAGGCGCGAGGAGGCTGAACAGAGGCTGGTGCGCTACGAGCAGATCGAGACTCTGTTCCAGGACGAGGCGTTGCCGGAGGATCCGGTGGTTCTCCGGTCCGTGTTGCGGGAGCGGATGAACGAGCACGAGGACGCGGACAGTTGGCGGGAGCTCGTGCGCGAGATCGAGACCGCGTTTCCCGAGCCGTCGGTGCAGGAGGTCGTCGCAGGGATCCAGGAGTCGGAGATCGGCCGCATGTCGCCGGCCGAAGCCGAGGAGCTGCTGTCGGCGCATCGCGCGGTGGAGACGGCCGACGCCCACGCCGAACTCGAACAGGCAATGAAGGGGGCGGGCGTCGAGGCGACGCCGGGCGAACTGCGCGAAATGGCAGGGGCGCTGAACGCGGCCGCGCGGCGCGGCATGTCTCCGGCGGAAGTTCGCGAGGCGATCGAAAGCCGGGACGAGATGGAGGCCGCTGGTGCGGATCCGGCTGTTCTTGCCGAGCAGCTCGATCGAGCCCGGGAGCGGATCGAGAGGCTGGAGGCGCAGGCGGCGGCACGGGGAGGCGGCGGACTGGATCACCCGAGCTGCTGGTACGACGGCAACGGCACGGTCGCCTACCTGTTCGATGTCGCGTTGGCGCCCGGCGGCTTCATCGTGGCTCCCGCCCGGGCCCCCGAACACGAGGCCGCGCGGAAGCAACTACCGGTGGGGTCGGTCCAGACGAGCCGGCTACTCACGGAAGCCGAGTTTCTGCGCCAGACCCTCCCCGTCTACCAGTGGAGCGTCGAACGTCAGTGCCGGTTCTTCGTCAGAGCGTTCGACCGCGTCGCGGCGGACCAGAAGGAGATCTACAAACGGCGGATGCAGGTGCTCGAGTCCCGGTTCTACAAGAACGCGAACCCGACCGGTGGCCTGCCTGCGGGCCTGCGGCGCGGCGGGGCCCGCTAGCGCGTTGGCTCGCAAGTCTCGCCGGTCGCAGCCCTGCCGCTCCAGCGTCAACCGCCCGTGTTGGACTTGTAGATCTCCCGGCGATGCCCGACGATGTGGACGACAATCCGTCTTGCAACCGAATCGCGAGTGTAGAGAACGCGGTAGCTCCCTACTCGGAGCTTGCGGACACCTCGCCAGCGGCCCGCCAATGTCTCTACTCTGACGCTGTCGGCGTTCTCCGCCAGCCACCGTATCTTCGCCATGATCCGGTCCGCCGCCGCGGCGTCCAGTCGATGAAGGTCTGCTTCGGCGTCCGCCGTCCAGACAACGTCGTCCGTCACCGGGAAGTTCGGAGTCTCTCAGCGACTTCCGCGTGGCTAGCGGTGGTTCCACCGGCGTCGACTTCGGCGAGCGAGCGTTCAAGCCTCTTCGCAACGTCGTCATGCAGCGCCCGCCCGCGATCCGGATCGTCCAGAACCTCTTCCACGACCTGCGCGAACGTATCCCGGCAGAGTTCTCTGAACTCGCCTACCGTCAGGTCGGCCACTCTTGGGCTCGTCATGGTCTATGTCCTCGGTGACTCGCAACGTCCGATAGCGAGCGGTTCTCCCTGGTTTCCAGGCGACCTCGTCGCGTGCCAATGTTGTCACGTCGTCGGGAGAATCGCATTCTGGAACTCAGCCGGAGAAAGCCACCACCCTCTCCTTCGCCAGTTCCGCCGCATAGCACATGGCTGCGCGTACGGAACGCGTGGTGATCGAAGGGTAGCTCTGCGCGATTTCCTCCGGACTCAGGCCGGCCGCCACGTTGTCGAGTACCACGGTAACGAGCACTCGGGTACCGGTGATGCAGGCTCTTCCATGGCAGATCTCGGGGTCGACGGTGATGTGCTCTCGCCAGTCCATGGGGCCATGCTACCCGGTTCCCCGGGCTCCGGTTGACTCCAGGGTTGGCCGAGGGCCGCCGGGTCTTTCAGCGTGTCTCCGTCCTTCTCAGAAAGGGAGCAAGTGCTTCGCGTCGCCGTCCCTCGACCGCGATGCCGTGGCGCGCGTGCTACCCGCTCGACCCGGATCTAGAATGACGTCAGGAGCATTGCCCATGAGCGTCGCGCAGACTGAACATCGCCCAGCTACACTGGAGGAGATCTGGGAGATTCTCCGCCAGGAAGCGGCGCGCCAGAAGGAAGGCGAGAGGACCGCCCGCAGGGAGTGGGAGAAGCTCCGGGAGGAGACGCGGGAGACGGACCGGCGGCTGAAGAAGGCGGAAGACATGTTCACGTCGCAGTGGGGGCGGCTGATGGAGAGCCTGGTGCAGGGCGATCTCGTGCCGCTGCTCCAGCAGCGGGGGATAGCGGTGGAGATGACGACGCAGAGAGTTGCCGCGAGTCGGAACGGCGAGCATTTCGAGTTGGACATCCTGGCGGCGAACGGTACGGAGGCGGTTGCCGTCGAGGTCAAGACGACGCTGAGACCGCGCGACGTGAAGCGCTTCGAGGAGAAGATGGCGCGGTTCCGGGAGTGGCTGCCGGCATACGGCGGTCACCGGATCTACGGGGCCGTGGCGTACCTGGAGGCGGACGAATCGGTGGTCCGGCAGGCGGAACGCCGGGGCCTGTTCGTGATCCGGGCCACCGGCAGCAGCGCCAGCATCGTGAACGACCCGGACTTCAGACCCCGCGCCTTCTCCTGAGGCGAGTCGGTCCGCGCCCCGCGTCGCGGCACTGCCGCTCCGGCGTCAACCGCCCGTGTGGAAGCCGGGCCGCCGCCGGCGTCAGTCCGGCTTGCAGACGCCGCAGGGTTCGTAACGTTCCACTGCTTCGTTTCGCTTCATCGGGATCTTGCTCTTGCTCAGGAAGCGGCAGCCTTCCTTGTGGTACTTGCGACCGGTGCGGGTCACGTAGACCGTGCCGGTTCCGCCGGCGGACCGCCGTGTTTCGGGTGAGGCAGAGGCGCGTGGGTTCGAGCCGCCTACCGCGTCGCCCCACAGGCCTCTCCGGTTGTTCCGGGCCTCTCGCTCGAACTGGCGGAACGCTTCCGTGTGCTGGAAGGGGAAACGCGTGTAGGCGTGGCCGTAGCCGCGGCGGATGATCTCCGCGTTCACGAATGTGTCGTCGGCCAGGTACACGTAGGCCAGGGTGCGGCCGTAACGGTCGGTCCGCTCCTGGTCGTACTCGAGCCGCACCTGCTTCCCCTCGAGAAGCCGCTTCGTGAAGGCGCTCGCCTCCTTGCCGAAGAACTCGACCGGCCGGTTCGGGTGGACGGTCTCCGGCGTGTCGACGCCGATCAGGCGGACCCGGCCCACGCCTTCGACGATGATCGTGTCGCCGTCGACGACTCGCTCCACCAGTTGGCCTGGCACTGCGGCGGCGGCCAGGACGCCGAACAGGAACGCAATTCCGCAGCGGACGGCGAATGGATGGCGGAGCAAGGGATGCACTTCGCGAGGGCGCAACGGCGGCATCCATGCAGGGCGTCACCGCCGACGAGCCCGAAGTCAAGAAGATTGGACGGTTTGGACCGGTGCATTCTGTCGGCGGCCGGGCGTCTTGTCCAGGCTGGGCCGCGCGCTGATACCGGGTGCCGCCACGGCTTTCCGTCCATGTCAGAAGAGGGACCAGGTGCGCCCTGGCGCCGCGATCGACGGCGATGCGGTGGCGCACGGGCGTCCGCCCAATCTAGAATCACGCTGGGAGTTGTCCATGAGCGCTACGGAAACCGAACGTCGCCCGGCCACGCCGGAGGAGATCTGGGAGATTCTTCGCCAGGTCGCGCTTCGCCAGAAGGAGAACGAGAAGGCGGAGAAGGAGTACCGGAAGAAGGCTCGCAAGCAGATGGAGGAGTTGCGGGTCGAGGCGCGGAAAACGGAGCGCAGTCTGCGCCGCGCCGAGGATCTGTTCACGAGCCAGTGGGGTCGGCTGATGGAATCGCTCGTCGAAGGGGACCTGGTGAGGCTGCTCCAGGAGCGCAACGTGGAGGTGGAAGCGGTGGCCTCCCGGATTCGATTGTCCCGGGATCCGAAGCTGCGGGAGGTGGACCTGTTCGCCGCCAACGGAGAAGAGGCGGTCGCCGTGGAGGTCAAGACGACGCTGAAGCCCGAGCACATTGCGGACTTCGTGGAGTTGCTGGACGAACTTCCCAGGCTGTTCCGGGGCTATCGGGCCCGGCGGTTGTTCGGAGCGGTGGCGTACCTGAAGGCGCACGAGGGGACCATTCGCTACGCGATGCGGAAGGGACTGCTCGTGATCCGCGCGACGGGCAGCAGCGCCAGCATCGTGAACGAGCCGGACTTCAAGCCACGGCTCTTCGGTCTTCCTGTTACGTCCTGACCCGGAATCGCCGCCACCGACCCGCTTGCAGCGGCGGCTCGGGCTCGGCTACCAGAGGGGTTTCGGCGAAGCTCTCAGGCGTCTCGGGTGCCGGTCGGAACCGGGCGCGGCGCACGAAGTCGTCCGCGTCGCGGCTTTCCTAGGCCAGGCGGATGATCGCGGCCGCGTCCGGGGCCTGGTCGACTTCGTCGAGCCACGTCCGCAGAGCTGGCGTGATCGCCAGAGCGCGCGCGGCGAACGCATCGCGTACCGCGCTCCGCACGATGTCCAGGCGCTCCTCGGCGCGGCTCTCAGCTCGGCTCTCAGCTCCCGGTGCAAGAGGGGGTCGTCGTCGGGACCCGTTCCCGCGACCGCTGCGAGCGCGTCGGCTACCCGCCGCAGCACGTCGACGGTCGTGGCTGACACCGCGGACTCGTTGAGCGCCCGGTGGATCTCCTCGGCCGTCCAGCCGGGGAATGCCCGGCTCGACGCCGCCTCGACGTACCGGCCGCCCTCCAGTAAGTGAACCGTCACGCCGGACCGCCGGGACTTGGGGCGGTAGCTCCAACTGGCGTCCGGCACTTCGATCCAGACCTCCGGGAAGCCCCAGGACTCGTAGATGCCGAGCTTGCGCCGACTCGCGTCGGTGCTGTAGTCCACCTCCAGGACGACATCCGGCAGGTGGTCCGAGCCCCGCTCGATCTCCTTGCCGCGGGGCCGCGTCGCGGCCTGATGCAAGGTAGACGACCTGGTCAGCGTTCAGGAGGCGCTGCCGTGTGCCCTCGGTGTTCCGCACGGCGAGGTCCGATGCGCCGATCACGTCGATCGGCGAACCGCGCCTCGTCGCGATTACGAACGTGCCGTAGGCGGCGCCCGTCTGCCGACGGCAGCGGGAGAGACGGGAACTGTGCGTGTTTGCCTCGTCGCGAGAGCCGGGATGGGAGCCTGCGAGCGTACCCCGTTCACCAGTGTGGTGACCCGACTCCGCTACCAAGGCAGTGGCGCACCTTCCCCGGGCAGTCGCAAGGGCTGCCCGCAAGGGGCACATGGAAGCTGCGCCACTCCAGAACGTACCACGTTGGGGTCAACTCATGAGTGGCCTCAAAGTGGTTGGGCCAGTTCTCGCTACCGTTTCGACCGCAGCCGCGCGGCGCAGACGCCGCACAGTTCGTAGCGTTGCACAGCCTCGTCCCGCGGCATCGGGATCCTGCTCTTGCTCAGGAAACGGCAGCCGTCCAGATGGTACTTGGCGCCGGTCTTCGTGACGTAGACGGTTCTGGGAACGCCGGCCGGTGCAACTTGGGAATCTCCAGCCGATGAGCGACCGGTGCTGCCGGAACTGCCGGCGCTCCCACCGACGGCGGTCCCCCACAGGCCGCGTCGGTTCGTCCTCGCTTCCAGCTCGAATTGGCGGAACCGCTCCAGGTGGCGGAAGGGGAAGCGGGTGTAGGCGTGGCCGTAGCCGCGGCGGATGATCTCCTCGTTCGCGAACGTGCCGTCGGGGAGGTAGACGTAGGCCAGAGTCCGGCCATACCGGTCCTGCCGCTCCTGGTCGTACTCGAGCCGGACGCGTTTGCCCTCGAGCATCCTCTGCGTGAAGGCGCTGGCTTCCTTGCCGAAGAACTCGACCGGCCGATTCGGGTGGACGGTTTCCGGCGTGTCGACGCCGATCAGGCGGACGCTGCCGATGCCCTCCACGATGATCGTGTCGCCGTCGACCACTCGTTCGACAAGCTGGGCGGTCGCCGGTGCGACCAGCAAGGCGGCGAGTACGAGCGCGATTCGGCACCGTGCGAAGGGAGTATGGCGATGGGAGCGCACGTCGAAGGAGCGCAGCGGCAGACCGCATGACGGACACCGCCGCCGAGACCGAAGTCAAATGAATCGAAGAGGTTGTAGGGCTCATTCTCTTCCGTGCTCGACGCCTTGTCCAGCGGTTGAGTGTGGCGACCGTCGCCCTTGGGGTAGGTTCCCTGCATGCGACCTGGAGCGGTACCGGCGGCCTGTCTGACGGCCGCCTGCCTGCTGCCCCTGCATCTCGCAGCCCAGAACGGCGACGCGGCCGACGATGCTCACGTCGTGGTCGCGTTCGCCGCCGAGCCGACGCAGATCGATCCGACGAGGACCTCGGCCGGCGTCGACCAGTACTTCATGGCGCTGTTCTACGAGCAGTTGCTGGCCACCGGCCCGGACCTCAGGCAGCGGAGCTGGCTGGCAGAGTCGTGGCGGCTGTTCGAGCGCGACGGGGTGTGGCTCATCGGCGTCGAGTTGCGGCGCGGCGTCCGATTCCACAACGGGGAGGAACTGACGGCGCACGATCTCCGGTACTGCTATCTCCGCCAGCGCGACCCGAGCCTCTCGCGTCAGGCGGGCCGGTGGCGGCATGTGGATGACGTGCGGGTGCTGGGCGACTACGAACTGGAGATCGTCTTCAAGGGCCTGCCGGACTCGGCGCTGCTGCCCCTGAACCTCGACCTGTGGGCGATTCCGCGGGGCTACTACGAGGAAGTCGGCAACGACGGCGTGCAAGCGCATCCGATCGGCACGGGGCCGTGGAAGTTCGTGTCGCGCAAGCTGCGCGAAGAGATCGTGGTGGAGCGGTTCGACGACTACTGGAAGCCGGATTCGCTGCCGAGCATCCGCCGCCTGACGATCAAGATCATCCCCGAGGACACGACCCGGGTGGCCGCCTTCAAGACCGGCGCCGTCGACTGGATCGACGCGGTGCCTCCAGCCCAGGTCGCCGACTTCGAGCGGATGCCCGGGGTGGAGGTGGCGTCGCTTCCGACCGCGAACAACCTGTTCCTGGCCCTGAACGCCCTCGACTCGAGGAGCCCGCTGGCCGATGTCCGGGTGCGCCGGGCGGTGGCCCACGCGATCGACTTCGACGCGATCGTCCAGTACATCCTCCACGGCCAGGGCATCCGGACCGCGCAATTGACGCCGGGCGCGCCGGGGCACGACCCCGCGCTCGCGCCTTACGCTTTCGACCCGGATCGCTCGCGCGAGCTGTTGCGGCAGGCCGGGTACGGCCGCGGCGTCAACCTGAACTGCTACAACCTGACCACGCCGCGCGAGCCGTACCTGAAGGAGGTCGGCGAGGCGATGTTCGCCTACCTGACGGCGGCGGGCATCCGCTGCCGGATCGTCCAGCTCGAGTACGGCGCCTGGATCAACCTCGGCCGCCGCGACGCCCGCCCGGAGATGGACGGCATCGCGAGCTGGATGTGGGGTCACGGCACGTTGGGCGATCCGACCGACGCATGGTCCGGCCACCTGCACTCGTACGGCGATGGCTGGGGCTGGTACTCGTACCACGACGATCCCGATCTGGACAAGATGGTGGAGACTCTGCGCGTGACCGTCGAGCCGGAGGCGAAGGAGGCTCTGCTTCGGGAGATTGCGCGACTCAAGCACGAGCGGGTCGCGGGCGGCATTCCGACCTACCGGCCGCTCGTGACCCTGGCGTGGCGCGACACGGTGCGCTTTGTGCCCTGGCCGCAAGCGAACTGGCGCATGATGCGGGAGATCGGCCTGGCGAAGCCCGCAAGCAGGGAAACGCCGGTTCGTTGACGACGTCGGAGCGATGCGCGCCTACCTGATCCGCCGGCTCTGGCAGGGAGCGGTCGCGGTACTCGGGGCTCTGCTCATTGTCTTCGTGGCGCAGCGCCTGGCCGGCGATCCGGTGGCCCTCCTGCTGCCGATGGAGGCGAGCGAGGAGGACTTCGCGGCGATGCGCGAGGCGTTGGGGCTCGACCGCCCGCTGCCGGTGCAGTTCCTCGTCTTCCTGCGCGACGCGTTCAGCGGCGACTTCGGCGAGTCGTACCAGTGGCAGGCGCCGGCGATGCCGCTGCTGCTCGAGCGCCTGCCGGCGACCCTCGAACTGGCCTTCGCGGGGCTCGTGTTCGCGCTTCTGCTGGCCGTGCCCCTGGGCGTCTTGTCGGCGTCTATCGTGGCCGCTGGGTTGACAGGGCGGCGAAGGTGCTGGCGCTTCTCGGCCAGGCGATGCCCGGCTTCTGGGTCGGTCTGCTGCTCATCCTGTACCTGGCAGTGCGGCTCCAGTGGCTGCCGGCTTTCGGCCGCGGCGGGCCGCTTCACCTCGTGCTGCCGGCGATCGCCCTCGGCTGGTACCCGGTCGCGGCGATGACCCGCACGCTGCGCTCGTCGATGCTGGACATCCTCGACAGCGACTACATCCGCACGGGACGGGTGATGGGCCTGCCGGAGCGCACCGTGATCTGGCGCTACGCGCTCCGCAACGCGGCGGTGCCCCTGGCTACGATGATCGGCGTCTACTTCGCCAACATGCTCGGCGGCGCCTTCGTGATCGAGGTCGTGTTCGCCTGGCCGGGCGTCGGCCGCACCGTGGTCGACGCGGTGTTCGCCCGCGACTTCCCGGTCGTGCAGGCCGGAGTCCTGCTTTCGGCGGTCATCTTCGTCGTCGTGAACCTCCTGGTCGACCTGAGCTACGGGCTGATCGACCCGAGGATCCGGCATGGCTGATCGGCTTGGCGCCGTCCACCAGCGGCGGATGACATCCGACCGCCCTAAGACGGGCGTTCGGACTGTGACGCTGGCGGCGCGAGGACGCGCCACCAGGGTTCCCGTCGTCTCGTGCGCTGTGCTCGGTCTGGTTCTTCTTTGCGCGGTGGCCGGACCGTGGCTGGCGCCCCACGAGGCCTCCGAAATCGCACTCGCCGAGTCGATGACGCCGCCGTTCTGGCGCTCAGGCGGCAGCCTCACCTATCCGCTCGGTACCGACATGCTGGGTCGCGACATCCTGAGCCGGATCATCGCCGGCGCCCGCGTCTCGGTGACGGTGGCCGCCTACGCGATCGCGCTCTCCGGCGGCCTGGGGGCGGCGCTGGGCATCTCCGCCGGTTACTTCGGCGGCGTCGCCGATGCGCTGATCTCGCGCCTCATCGACATCCAGATGTCGATTCCGGCCATTCCGCTCGCGATGCTGTTCGCCGCCGTCCTGCCGCCGGGCGAGGGGATGGTGATCACGATCATCGTTCTGACCTACTGGACCTGGTACGCGCGGATCGTGCGCGGCGAGGTTCTGAGCCTTCGCGAGCGGGACTTCATCACCGTCGCCAAGGTGGCGGGAGTCTCGAGTCCCATGATCCTGATCCGGCACCTGACCCCGAACGTCCTGAACACGCTCCTGGTGCTGGCCACGCTGCAGTTCGGCAGCGTGATCGTCTTCGAGGCGGGCCTGAGCTTCCTCGGTCTGGGAATTCAGCCGCCGCAGGTGTCCTGGGGCGGCATGCTGGCCGACGGCCGCAACTTCATCGAGGTCGCCTGGTGGCTGATCACCATGCCGGGCCTGGCGATCATGGCGTCCTGCCTGGCGTCGAACCTGCTCGGCGACTGGCTGCGCGACACGTTCGATCCCAAGCGGCGGATCACGTAGTGGCCGGAGTGAACGAAGCTGGGCTGGAAGCCTGGGGCTGGGCGCCCGACTTCGCCGACTCCTACCGCCGGTTCCTCAAGTCAGCGTCCGCGCCCGAGCACCTGTTCCCGGCGCGCGTGGTCTCGATATCGCGTGGGGTGTTCCAGGTCGTCGCCACAGACGGCGAGATCGACGCACGCCTGCTGAAACGGGTCCGGCGCGGACCAGCGGGCGCCCCGGCCATCGGTGACTGGGTCGTCGTCGAGGCCGCGCCGGCTATGGGCGTCGACCCGCGGATCGTCCACGTGCTGGCCCGGCGCAGCCGGCTCTCGCGCAAGGCCGCCGGCGCGCGCACCGAGGAGCAGGTCGTGGCCGCGAACCTGGACGCCGTGTTCCTGGTCATGGGCCTCGACGGCGACTTCAACCTGCGGCGCCTCGAGCGCTTCGTCGCCATGGCCACGGAGAGCGGCGCCGAGCCGGTCGTCGTCCTGACCAAGGCCGACCTCGTCGACGATCCGGAAGCGATGCGGGAGCAGGCCGCGGACGCGTCACCGGGAACGATCGTCGTCGCGGTCAACGCGCTGGCTGGCGAGAACCTGAAGCCTCTGGCAGCTCACCTTGCGTCCGGCCGTACGGTGGCCATGGTCGGCTCGTCCGGCGCCGGCAAGTCGACCCTTCTCAACGCCCTTTGCGACGAGGAGGTGATGCGCACCGCGCCGGTCCGCGAAGGCGACGACCGCGGACGCCACACGACGACCCATCGGCGCCTGGTTCAACTGCCCGGCGGCGGCCTCCTGATCGACAACCCGGGCATCCGCGAACTCCAGCTCTGGGCGGACGACGAGAGCAGCCTGGAGGAGACCTTCGACGACATCGAGGAACTGGCGCGCGGATGCCGCTTCCGCGACTGCGACCACGGCCAGGAGCCCGGCTGCGCCGTCCGGGCCGCGATCCGGGACGGCTCACTGGAACCGGCTCGGCTGCGCAACTACAACGACCTCCGGGAAGAACAGCGACGCCTCGAACAGCGGCGCGACGAGGTGTCCCGTCGTGCCGAGGATCGCCGGTTGGGCGCGTACTACAGGTCGGTGCAGAAGGCGAAGAAGAACCGGCGTCGTTAGGGCGGTAGCCAACTCGGTTGCGGCGGACGCACACCACTGGGTGCGCCGGCGTCCTCGCCGGCATCTGGCTGCTTGTACGGCGTTGCCGGCCGCTCCGCATCACCTAGCCGATCACACCGTGGCGCAGCCCGATGTTCTGTATGTCTCGCCGGAGCGCCGGGAGATTCTCCAGGACTGGATCGAGGGCGCTCCGGACTTGGTGGTCGAGGTGCTCTCTTCCAGCACGGCGCGTATGGACCGGCTGCTCAAGCTGAACCGCTACGCCGAAGCGGGTGTGAGGGAGTACTGGCTCGTCGATCCCGCGGCGCGAACCATCGAGATACTCGTGAACAACGGCGAGCGCTTCGTAGTTCATGTGCAGGCTGGCGGATCCTGGACATCCCCAGCCGTGCCCGGCGTCGAATTGGACATCGACGGACTCTGGGCCGCGGTGGAGCGGGAGTTCGGGCCGCCGACGCCTGCGCACTGACTTCCCTGCCCGCCCCTGTCGGCGGTCACTCCTGTTCCCGCGGGAATTCGAGAACGTCGTAGTCGCTGTGCTGGCTCGTGCTGTCCGGAGTAGGCGCCAGCTCGGGAATCTTGAGCTCGTAGTCGGCCGTGTACCAGGCATTGAGTTCGCCCTTGCCTCTGTCGTCTCGCCAGAAGATCATCGAGTAGACCCCGGCCGGATCTGCTCGGGTTCCGGTGTCGCTGTCGGCTTCTTCGGCCCAAGGCGAAAGATCGACGTCAGTCTCGATTTCCTCAATGGCAGCCTTGATGGCCTTGGCGTCACCTTTCTTGAAGACGTTCTTCTTCCACCAGCCCATGTCATCGAGCGAGTTCTTCAGCCCTTCGCGGAACTTCCTTGTCGGGCTGTTGTCCGCCAAGGTGCGGAAGTCGTCTTCGTACCTCGCCACCTTCTTCTCGAGGGCGGAGCGGCTCCTTGTCGCATCGGCCGGGTTGTCTTGGAGAGCGAGCAGGAGTCGGAGCTGATCGACCTGGGCGTCCGCGATGCTCGACGCGACGAAGAGTCTCTTCTGGGTCTCTGAGAGCTTCGCTGCGAGAACCCCGTCGACTCTGTGCGTGGCAAGAATGTGGTGTTTGTGGCGCAGGATGTTCACATCCCTTTCGACGAGTGCGAGTCGCATCTTCATCTCAACGGTGAAGCCGGGACCATTGCGGTACTCCTCTTGGATGTCACTCAGGCGTTCAGTGGCGCTCAGGAAGCGCGCAAGGTCCTCGGACATCTCGAGCTTCAGCAACTCGTGGAGGGTCTCCGAGATGCCAACCAATGCTCTTTCAATTCGGTCGAACCGGACCGACATCATCATTGAAGAGAACGTAGTGAACAGCAGGATCGGCGCCACCACAGGAATCAGGGCGCCGCTGGCGGCAATGAAGGGCGCCTGCCCCACAATGCCGCCACCGGTTGCGGCCATGACCGCGGATCCGACGCCGTGCCCCAACGGCATCAGCGTGGCCGGATTCGCGGTGGCGAGAAAGACGTTGCCGGCAGCCAGGGACGAAGAGATGGCCGCGCCGGCGCCGGCGATGGGAAGGCACGCGGTTCCCAGGGGACCGCCCGGTCTTGACCGGCTTGCCGTACTCCAATGTGCGCCGGCTGAGCGCCTCGACGAACTGGGGACTGATGGAGTAGCCGAGGTCAACGACTGCTAGCTCCTGGCCATGTAGGGGAACGATCTCGGCCACCGCCTTGTCGAGCACTTGGTTCTCCAACAGTGACTTGGATTGACGTGGAACGGCGGGCGGTCCGGTCGGCTTCACTGTCTCGTCACCGTCTCTACGCAACGCCCGGCGTCGGCGGAATGCCGCTCCTGCCGACGCCAGCATGTATCCCCCCGCGCCCGCGGTCAACGCGGCAACCGCAGCGACAACCAGCGGAGGTGCGTCGTTGGCGGAGACGAGAACGGCGGCACCCAACACAACGGCAATGGCTCCGAAAACAACGCCGACGATTGCGATGACTGACGTGGTTCGGCCTCCAGCGGACCGAGAGCCGCCCTTCGTTACTCGGATCGTCACTGGTCCTCGCACATCGGTGCGATCCCCCTACTCTGGTGTTGCTCCGGCGTCTTGGGCCGCATGCTCGGCCTCCGTGATCTCGTCGTCAAGCAGCCGAGCGCAGGCGACGGAGCAGTCGAGTACGGGAGCGCTCATCGGCGCCCGGCATCGCGGAGGGCGAGGATTTCGTCGACCGTCCCGGACCAGCCGATCTGCCGGCGCAGTGCGCGAAGGTTGGATACGGCTCTTGCGGCCCGTCTGCAATCTACCGGCGCGGTCGGCATGAGCCGCGCAACAGGCCGCCCCCGCTTGGTGATGGTGATGACCTCACCCTTCTCGGCAGCATTGAGGAGGCGGAAGAGATGGGTCTTGGCCTCGAAGGCGTCTATGAATCGCATATGGGTCCTTACCCAAACAACCCCTTCGCCTCCGGCGCCGCCAAGGCGGCGACGCAGTAGGCCGCGAACGAAATCGCCATCGCCGGGAACACCGCGTGCATGCCCTGGATGTCGAGCAGCATCCAGAGCCCCAGGGTCCCGCCGCCGGCGGCGAAGGACCACAGAGCCGCCGCGCCGTTGCCGCGGCGCCAGGTAAGGCCCAGGGCAAGGGAGGGCAGGAAGCAGGCGGCGTAGAGGGCGCCTGAGAAGGACGTCAACTCGACGATGCCGCCGGGCGGGTCGATCGCGAGAATCGCGGTGATGGCGGCAAAGAGCACGACGCAGATGCGGGTGTTGCGGATGGCGTGGCGGTCGTCGGCGGGGACGAGCAGGCCGAGCAGGTCGCGCTGCGCTGTGGAGGCCATGACCAGAAGGACGCTGTCGAGCGAGGACATGGCCGCCGAAACCAGGGCCAGGAACAGGAGGGCCTGGACCACCGGCGGGAAGATGGCCGGGTCGCTCAGCATCATGGGAATGACCTGGTCCGTGTCGGCGACGCCCTGGCCGACGACGAAGTGGGCGTAGAGCCCGAGCGGCGCCAGCAGGCTGAACACGATCAGGAAGCTCAGGGTCGACACGACCAGGCCGCTCTTCGCGGCGCTCTCGGTCTCCAGGGCGTAGAAACGGGAGAGCTGGCGCGGTTCGACGACCAGCTTGACGGTCGAGGCGAAGACGACGCCGATCAGCATCCCGAGGGGTTGCGCCGTGTCCCAACGGACGAGCGAGCCGTCGCCGATCTGCGCCAGGTCGGCGAGACGGCCGATGCCGCCGGCGGCGCGGGTGATGAGGAAGAACATCAGCACCGCCGCCATCGTCATCAGCATGCCCTGGAGGAAGTCGGTCCGCGCCACGGAATGGAAGCCGCCGATCATCGTGTAGAGGCAGACGATCAGCACGACGACGAAGAGCGACAAGCCGTAGCTCAGATCCAGCAGCTCGACCAACAGCGAGCCGATGCCCTTGAACACCGCGGTCATGTACAGGAAGCTCGAGAAGATGACGATCAGGGCGGCGACGAAGCGGGCCGGCCGGCTGTTGAAGCGGAAGCCGATGTAGTCCGGAATCGTTACCGAGCCGAGCGTCTCGGTGACGCCGCGCAGCCGCGGCGCCAGCCACGCCCAGGCGACGAAGGACAGGATGACTGCGGTGGGGACGATCAGGAGCCAGGCGATGCCCGAGGCGTAGGCCCTGCCGGCGAAACCGATGAAGCTGTTCGTGCTGGCGTAGGTGGCGAAGAATGAGACGCCCAGGATGATGCCGCCGAGCGAGCGGCCGCCGACCAGGAAATCGGCGAGATCGCGCGTCCGGCGCTGGCCGATCAGCGCGTGGTGAACCAGTACGCCCGTGTAGAGGGCGAACAGGACGAGGATCAGCGCGTGTTCACGGAGCCACATGGGCGGCCTTCAGTGCAGGCGCTCTGGTGGCGGAGTTGGCGTCGGCCGGGAGCGCCGGCTCACAGGCCCATCTGGTCCAGGTACCAGCCGTCGAAGACCTGAACGCAGGCTTCACTCTCTTCGTAGGCGGTGGGGAGGTAGCCGCGGGACGCGACGCCCAACTGCGTGCGCGCGCAGACGTTCCAGTCCTGTCTGTTGACGACATGCCAGAAGTCCACGGCGTCGCTGGGGTCGAAACCGGGGGCCGCGGCCACGTCGGGGTCGAACAGCCACTCGCAGACGATCCTGGTGCGGCCCGCCTCGATCGGCCACAGCGTGTGGGTCACCACGTAGTCCCGGTGCAGGCTGATCAGCAGGTTGGGGTACACGTGGTAGTACTGGACCGAGGTCCGGTCGGGGAGTTCGATGGCGGGCAGGTCGGGGCGGTCGCTGCGCCCGGTCGCCGTCATCGTGTCGCAGCCCTCATTCAAGGTCATCGGACCGCCGACGAAGAAGCGGCCGGTTTCCAGGTTGCCGCCGTTGCGGTAGTCCGACACCCGGTTCAGCTCCGGGTGGACGACCGCGCAGTGGTAGCACTCGTTGTAGTTCTCGCACAGGATCTTCCAGTTCGCCTGCGCCTCGTACTCGTGGCGGTCGCCGCGGACCAGCCGGTCGAGCGTGAAGCGAGAGATGTCGGGCAGGTCGGCGGTCACCTCGGCGAGCGGGGGCCCGTCGACCGGCAGGGACAGGTAGAAGAAGCCGTTCAGCGCCTCGATGCGCACCGGCACCAGGCCGGCGCCCTTGGCGTCGAAGTCGCGGCCCATGTGCGGCGCGCCGACCAGGCGCCCGTCGAGACCGTAGGTCCAGGCGTGGTAAGGGCACTGGAAAACCTTGGCCCGGCCCGCGCACTCATCGACGACCCGCGACCCCCGGTGACGGCAGACGTTGAAGAAGGCGGCCAATCCCTGGGCAGAGCCGACGCCGGCGGCTGTTCCGGGCGCGCTTCCGTTGCCGGTTGCCCCGGCGCCGCCACTGGCAGCCGCGGTCCGCACGGCGACGATCGATTCGCCGCCGACCTCGCGGGTCACGAAGCGCCCCGGTTCGTCCAGCTCCTCGAGCCGCCCCCCGCACACCCACATGCGCGAGAAGATGCGCTCCATCTCCTCGTCGAAGATGGCCGGGTCGGTGTACAGCCGTCCCTCTAGCGGGCGGGGCGCCTTACGGGGGTTCATGGAGGCATCCTACAGAGAATTCCGCGGCGAGCCGGAACGGGAAGTCAGCTAGGCTACCGTTGCGCCGCAACCATGCTCACGCGACTCCTACGCCGAATCCTGCGTCGCGCACGAACCTTCTGGCAGCGCTGGTCGCCCGACCGCGACCGGGCCTTTCACGATGCCCTTTTCGGGGCCCAGCGGTTCGACCCGTTTCGTGACGCCTATCCCGGCTATGTGACGATTCGGCGCTTCGCGGACCTTTGCGAGCCATATGTCGCGGCGTCACGGTCGGTTCTGGATCTGGGATGCGGCCCCGGAGAGATCACGTGCGAGCTGGCGCGGAGGCTCCCGGACGTCGCCTTCGTGGGCGTGGACCACAGCGACGCCGGGATTGCCCGGGCGAAGGAGCATGCGGAGGCGCTGGGTCTCGCCAACGCGACGTTCGAGGTCGCGGATGTCGAGCGCTACGCGCCGGCTGAGCCAGTCGACCTTGTCACGATGTTCGACGCCTTCCATCACCTGACCGATCCGCAGACCCTCGTCAGTCGCCTCGGCGCGTGGTCGAAGAGGTTCCTCTTGATCGAGCCGCGTGGGGACTGGAAAGGAAGCTGGAGCAGAGAACTCGACTTCGACTGGCTCGCGCGAGACCTGGACGGCATCCGCGCCCGCATTGCCTCCGCGACGGGCGAGCGGTCGCCTGCTTCTCTCGAACCGGCGCCGGTTGCCGCGCTCGTGGAAGAACCGATCGAACACCGCTACGCGGTCGGGGACTTCGAGGCCTTCTTCGCCGGCTACGGCCTCACGATTCGTGGCACGGTGGCCGGGCTGGAGGCATATCCGGGATCACCCGATCTCGACACGGACATCAGGCGCCATTTCGGACGGCTTACCTACGAACTCTACGCGCGGGTGGACGACGTTCTGCGAGAGCGGGATCTCGATCTGTTCGCGAAGCACCTCGTGATCTACGCTGAGCGGGGCGCAGCCGGTCAGCGGCGCCCGCTCCCGGCCAGGCCTCCCGGCGTTGAGTGGGTCGACGAGGTGCGTGGCGCGCACGACGTGCAGTGGGTCGCGTTCGAAGGCCCATCCGAGGCGGAGGCTGGTGTCGAATTCCAAGTGGAAGTGACGTTCAGGAACAGGAGCTGGCGTCGGCTTTCGAGCGAGTGCAACGACGCGCCCGATCACGCGAGTTACCACTGGCTCAATCGGCGCGGCGCCGTAGTCGATCTGGACGGATTGCGGAGCCGGTTGCCCCGGGTTGTGGCCCCGGGGGAAGAGGTGTCGGTGGCCATGCGTATTCGCCCTCCCGAAGGTCCGGGCGCCTACGTCCTCGTCCTCGACTTGGTGCAGGAGGGCACGGCCTGGTATAGCGACGCGGGTTGTCCAGGGTTTCGGGTGCCGTTCACGGTGCAGGCGGCGAGATAAGCGGAATCCGCTCCATGGCCTCAGGCCCGGGCCCGGCGCGCGTGGACCTACCGGCCCGACGGGCGCCTCACTCTCGCGGGTGGCGAAGGGCCCCGGCTGGAGGCGCGGTCGTCCAGCGGCCGGGGCGCCTTGCAAGGGATCATGAGACGAATCCTGGCGCCGTCGATGTGCCATCATCCGGCCGTGCCGCGCCAGCCCCTCTGCGCCGTGCCCACCGTTCCCTCGGGAAGGCCGGGCGCCAAGCACGCGACCATGACGCGCGTCGCGTCGACTGGGCCGTGAGAGGCCTCCGCATTGCCTTGTTGACCGCGCTTGCGGCGCCGGGCGCCGTCCAGGCCAGGGAAGCCGGCATCGAAGGCATCGTGGCGGCTGCCGGTGTCGCGCTGCCCGGCGTCACCGTGGAGGCGCGGAGCGTGGAGTCCTGGGGACCGGTCGAAGTCGTCGTCACCGACAGCGAGGGCGTGTTCTCTATCGACGGTCTCCTGCCGGGCCTGTACGACGTGAAGCTGACGCTGTCCGGCTTCCACGAGGTCGTGCGCCGCGGCGTGGCGGTCGAGGCCGGGGCGCCGACGACCCTCGCGGTGGAGCTGGTCGCGGAGTTCGACGAGCAATTGGTGGTGGTCGGCAGCCGCTCGCGGCCGCGGTCGGTGACCGAGTCCTCCGTTCCGATCGACGCCATCCCGGTCGAGGATGTCGTCAGCCAGGGCGCCAGCTCGCTCGACTACCTGTTGCGGAACCTGGTGCCCTCGTTCAACGTCGCGACCCATCCGATCAGCGGCGCCGCGTCGCTGGTGCGGCCGGCCAGTCTGCGCAACCTGGCTCACGACCACACGCTGGTACTCGTGAACGGCAAGCGCCGGCATCGCTCGGCGATTCTGGTCTGGTTCGGAGGCGTCACCGACGGCACCCAGGGGCCGGACATCTCGACAATCCCCGCGACCGCGCTGCGCCAGGTCGAGGTGCTGCGCGACGGCGCCTCGGCGCAGTACGGCTCCGACGCGATCGCGGGCGTGATGAACTTCCTGCTCAAGGACGACCCGTCGGGCGGCAGCCTGGAGGTGAAGAGCGGCGTCTACGGCGCGGGCGACGGCGAGGCGTACACGATCGCCGGCGACATCGGCCTGCCGCTGGGGGAGAACGGGTTCGCGCATCTGAGCATGGAGTACGGCAACGCCGACCCGACCAGCCGCAGCGTGCAGCGCGCCGACGCGGCGGCGCTGATCGCCGCCGGCAACACGCACGTCCTCGACCCGGCGCAGGTCTGGGGCGACTCGGAGTACGAGGACGACCTGAAGCTGTTCGGCAACTTCGGCAAGCTGCTCGCGAACGGCATCCAGATCTACGGGCATGCCAACTACGCCGACAAGACGGCGACGCAGGGCTTCTACTACCGGAATCCCAATACGCGCGCCAACATCTTCAGCCTGGACGGCGGTCGCACGCTGCTCATCGGTGACGTGCTCGACGCGCAGGACGGCGTGCGCGATGGATCGGCGGGTTGCCCGACCGTGACGATCACCGACGACCGGCCCGATCAGCACGCGCTGGCGCAGGTGTTCGCCGACCCGAACTGCTTCTCCTTCCAGGAGATCGCGCCGGGCGGTTTCACCCCCTACTTCAGCGGCGTGATGACCGATACATCAGCGGTGGCCGGCCTGCGCCGGACCACGCAAGGCGGTTTCACCTGGGACGCCAGCGCCAGCTACGGCTCTCACCAGGCGGACTTCTTCCTGTTCAACACAGTGAACGCCTCGCTGGGTCCGGCGAGTCCCCGCGACTTCGACCCGGGTGTCTACCGGCAGGCCGAGGTCAACCTGAACTTCGACGTCTCCTACGCCGTCACCGAGAGCCTTCATGTGGCCGGCGGCGCCGAGTGGCGTGACGAGCGCTTCACGATTCGCTCCGGCCAAGTGCCGTCGTGGCAGGTCGGACCGTACGCCGCGCAGGGGTTCGTTTCCGGCTCCAACGGTTTTCCGGGGTTCCCCGATTACACGGCCGGGACCTGGAACCGCGCCAACGCGGCGGTCTACGGCGACCTGGAGTTACGGGATCCGGACGGCCGCTGGACGCTCGGCGGCGCGCTCCGGTTCGAGCACTTCGATGTCTTCGGCGACACGACGAACGGAAAGCTTTCGGCCCGCTACGCCCTGGCCGACACGGTTTCCGTGCGCGGCGGCGTCAGCAGCGGCTTCCGCGCTCCGACGCCCGGCCAGCAGAACGTGTTCAACGTGCAGTCGACGATCAACCCGGAAACGCTCGATCTGGTCGACAGCGCCACGGTGCCGTCGACCTTCCGCGCCGCGCAGTTCCGGGGCGGCCAAGCCCTCGAACCCGAGACCTCGACCAACGCGACGGCGGGTTTGGTGGTCGACACCGGGCCGTTCACGTTGACGGCGGACTACTTCCACATCGACGTCGACCGGCGGCTTGCCCTGTCGCAGTTCTTCACGCTGGCCGCGGAAGAGCGCGCGCTGCTGCTGTCGGAGGGGATTACCTCGGCGCGCACCCTGTCCTCGTTCCGGTTCTTCATCAACGACTTCTCGTCGCGGACCCAGGGGATCGACATCGTCTCGACCTGGACGCCGCCGGCGTTGGGCGGCAACACGGTGTTCAGCCTGGCGCTGAATCACACGGAGACGGAAGTGACGAAGGACTCGGACCTGCTCGGCCCCGGCGACGTGCTCGCCCTGGAACGGGGCGTGCCGAAGACGCGCTGGAACCTGGCCGTCAACCAGGGCATCGGACCGGTCGACCTGCTCGGACGCCTGCACTATTTCGGATCGTGGGTCGACCACCTGGACGCCCGCTCCGTGCGCCGCGCCGACGCGCCGGTCCTCGGAGGCCGCTACGTCTTCGACCTGGAGGTCAGCTTCCCGCTGGTGCGCGACACGACGCTCTCCGTCGGCGGCCAGAACGTGTTCGATACGTTCTCGGACCGCATGGACCTGTTCGCCGCGCGGTTCGGCCTTCCCTACAGCCAGTTCACGCCCTGGGGTCTGAGCGGCGGCTACTACTACGCGCGCCTGCACTACCGCTGGGGCCGGTAGACCGGTAGCCGACCGGACCGCCCGAAGGTGCGTTCGCACTCGATGTCGTGGCCGTTTGCCGTCCCACGATGTGAGATCATCTTTCCCATGGCGCGCCGGGCTCCGCAGGGAACGCAAGCCATTCAGCGGGCGCTGTCGCTGTACCGGTCGTTCACGGCGGAGCAGCCGGAGCATCGACTGACGGACCTCGCCGCGGCGCACGGACTCCATCCTTCGACGGCGCACCGGCTGCTCGGTGTGTTGGAGGCGGAGGGACTGGTTGGCCGCAACCCGGACACGCAGGGCTACCGGTGGCTGCCTGACGGCGGCTTCGGCGGTGGCGAGCGTCCGTTCCGCCGCAACGGCCTGCGGCTGCTGGAGCCGCTCCGGACGCCGTTCCACCGTCGAACGGAGGCCCTGTGCGAGAGCGGCGCCTGGCGGGACTGGTCCGGCTACACGTGCGCCCTGAACTACGAGCCGACGCCGGATCGCGACTACTGGGCGGTCCGCAACACGGCTGCCCTGATCGACGTGTCGCCGCTGTTCAAGTACGAGATGGTCGGATCGGACGCGGAACGCGTGCTCGACCGGGCGATGACGCGCGACTTCACGAAGTGCCGTGTCGGCCGGGTCATGTACACGTCGTGGTGCAACGAGGACGGTCATCTGCTGCAGGACGGCAACGTGCAGCGCCTGGAGCGCGAGCGGTTCCTGGTCAGCGCCGCGGAACCGTGCCTGCGCTGGTTCGAGGACTGCGGCCTCGGCATGGAGGTCGAAGTGCGGGATGTCTCTGCCGACCTGGGAGTGCTCGCGCTCCAGGGACCGCGGGCGCGGGCGATCGCCGAGGCGGCGGTTCAGGGCGTCGACTTCGCCGGGATGCGCTACTTCGACCTCGCCGGCGCCGAGCTCGGTGCCGTGGCCGGCGAGGACGGGGGCGTTCCGGTGACCGTGACGCGCACCGGCTACACCGGCGACCTCGGTTACGAGTTCTGGATCGCGGCGGAGCACGCGGAGGTCCTCTGGGATGCACTCGCCGCCGCCGGGGCGGATCACGGCCTGCGGCCGGCGGGACTGCTCGCGCTCGACATGGCGCGGGTCGAGGCGGGCCTGGTGCTGATCGACGTCGACTACGTGTCGGCGTTGCACGCCGAGATCGAGGTGCTCAAGGTCACTCCGGCCGAGGCGGGCCTGGGCTTCACGGTGAAGCTCGACAAGCAGGCCGACTTCGTTGGCCGACGGGCGCTGGAACGGGAGCGCGACCGGGGACCGGCCTGGGCGATGGTCGGGCTCGAAGTCGACTGGTTCGAACTGGAGCGGCTGTGGTCCGAGATCGATCTGCGGCCGCAGGTGGTCGGTCACCCGGCTTCGCGGGAACCGACGCCCGTGTTCACGCCCGGGGGCTCGCAAGTGGGGCAATGCACGACGCGGTTCTTCTCGCCGCTGCTCAAGAAGTACATCGGCCTGGCGACGGTGCAGGCGGATGTGGCGACGCTCGGGACCGCCCTGGAAGTCGAGGTCGCGGTCGGCTACGGACGGCGCCGGGCCCGTGCCCAGGTCGCCAGACGGCCGTTCTTCAACCCGGCGCGCAAGACGGCGGTGGGTGCCGCCCTGGGAGACGCTTCGTGAGCGCCGGCCACGGTTCCGGACCTGGGAACGCGGGCGTCTCGCCCGCATCCGATCCGGCCCGGCGCGGCGGCCGCTTCGACGCGATCGTCGTCGGCGCCGGTCACAACGGTCTGGTGTCCGCGGCCTACCTGGCCCGGGCCGGCCTGGATGTCGTGGTGCTGGAGCGGGCGCAGGTTATCGGCGGCGCCACGCTGAGCGAGGAGGCGTTTCCGGGCTTCCGGTACAGCGTGTTCTCGTACCTCGTGTCGCTGCTGCGGCCGGAGGTCATCCACGAACTCGATCTGGTCCGGCACGGGCTCTTCCTGGTGCCGACGGCGAGCACGCTCAACCCGCTGCCGGGGGGCGACTGCCTGCTGCGCGAGGCGGACCCGCAGCGGACGTACCACAACATCGCGCGCCACTCGCGGCGCGACGCCGAGGCCCTGTCGGAGTACAAGCTCGAAATGCGGCGCCTGGGCCACCTGATGTTCAAGCTGCAGCGGGCCGCGCCCGACGAACTCGCGGCGGCGGTCGCGGGCCACGTCGACGAGGAGCCGGAGCAGATCGCCTCGGAGGTGTCCGAGGAAGTGGCCGACATAGCCCGCTACTTCCTCGACCTGCCGACCGCCCGGATGCGCACCTTCCTGCAGATGCTGACGATGAGCTCGGCGGACTTCCTGGACCAGTGGTTCGAGTGCGACGTGCTCAAGGCCGCGCTCTCCTCCTCGAGCATCATCGGGTCCTTCCTGTCGCCGCGTACGCCGGGCTCGGCCTACGTGCTGCTGCACCACTACATGGGCGAGATCGACGGCGTGTACCGGGAGTGGGGTTTCCAGAAGGGCGGCACCGGCGGCGTCGCGGCCGCGATCGCGTCGGCCGCGCGCGGCTACGGCGCCGAGATCCGAACGGACTGCCCGGTGGCCCGTGTGCTGTCCCGGGACGGCCGCGCCTGTGGCGTCGTGCTTGCGAACGGCGACGAACTGACCGCCGATGTCGTCGTCTCGTCCGCGCCGCCCCAGGTCAGTCTGGCTAGGTTGCTCGAAGCCGACGACGTTCCCGGCGGAGTGGGGGAGGGGCTTCTCGCCCGCGCCGCCCGGTGGCAGAGCAGCGGCTGCGCCGGCAAGGTCAACCTGGCGCTCGACGGGCTGCCTCGTTTCGAGTGCATGCCGGAGCCGGGCCCCCATCTCGCGGGCGGGATCACGATCGCTCCCGGTCTCGACTACATCGATCGCGCCTACGACGACGCGAAGTACGGGGGCTTCTCGGAGCGTCCGTTCATCGACATGATCATCCCCTCGGTCCTCGACCCGGACATGGCGCCGCCGGGGAAGTGCGTGGTGTCCTGCTTCGTGCAGTACGCGCCCTACGAGCTGGCGGGAACCACCTGGGACGAGCAGCGGGACGCGTTCGGCGATGCCGTGGTGCGGACCCTGGCCGAGTACGCCCCGGGCATCGAGGACCAGGTGCTGCACCGGCAGGTGCGGGTGCCGCCGGACATCGAGTCGATCGCGGGCATTCCCGGCGGCAATATCTTCCACGGCGAGTTGCGGCTGTCGCAGCTCTTCCTGCTGCGTCCCGATCCGGCTGCCGCGTCGTTCCGGACGCCGTTGCCGGGCTACTACCTGTGCGGCTCGTCGACGCAGTTCGGCGGCGGCATCTCCGGGGGCCCGGGACGGCTGGCGGCGCTCAGGATCCTCGACGACCTGCGGCGCGGCGGGAACGGAGCGGCGGCGCCGTGAGCGACCGCGTCGCGATCGTCGGCGGGGGCCACAATGGTCTCGTAGCCGCGGCTCTGCTCGCACGCTCCGGGCGGGAAGTCGTGCTGCTCGAGGCGCAGAGCGAACTCGGCGGGCTGGCCTCGACCCGGGAGCTGATCCCCGGCCACCGCGTCGACGTAGGCACTAACGACCTGGGGATGTTCCGCCGCTCCCTGATCGACGAACTCGAACTGCAACGCTTCGGCCTGGAACTGATCGAGGCGCCGGCGGTGGCCGCGGTCGCGGCGGTCGGGGACTCCCGCGCCGTCGTGCTCTGGCCTGAAGTCGACCGAACCGCGGAGGGACTCGCCGCGGCCAGTTCCCGCGACGCTGCCGCCTGGCCGCGGTTCGTCGGGGAACTCGCGGAGCGGGCGGCGGCGCTCGAACCGCTGCTGTGCAGGCCGCCGGAACTTGCCGACATGGGACGCCTGCTGATCGCTCCGGAACTGCTGCGCTTCGTGTCCGCGCCGCTCGACGAGCTGTTGCGCGAGTGGTTCGAGAACCGGGCGCTGGCCGCGGGACTGTGCGGTCTGGCGCTCCCGGCGACCGGCATGGGACCGCGCGCGAACGGTACCGGCTGGCCGCTGCTCTACCACTGCGCTCTGGGTGGGTCCGACCGCCTGGCGCCCGTGGTGCGGGCCCGGGGCGGCGCGGCGGGGCTGGCAGGGGCGCTCTCGGCTTCGGCCGCAGCCTCAGGCGCCGCGCTCCGGACGGGCGCCGTCGTTTCCCGCATCCTGGTGGAGAAGGGACGAGTCGCGGGTGTGCAATTGGCCGACGGTGAGCGGATCGAAGCCGGGGCCGTGATCTCGACCGCGACCCCCACCGCCACCTTCCTCGACCTGGTCGGCGCGCCGCAACTCGAACCCCGCTTCGTCCGCCGGCTGCTCAAGGTGAAGTATCGCGGCGCCGCGGCGCGGCTGGCGCTGTCTCTCGACGATCTGCCCCCGTTTCAGGGTCTGGAACGGCCGGCTCTCACCGGGCGGATCGTGCTTGCGCGGGATCCGGACGAAATCGAGCGCGCCGCCGACGCGGCGAAGTACGGCCGCTTGCCGGAGCGTCCCTGGATCGAAGCGGCGCTGCCGACGACGCTCGACCCGTCGCTGGCGCCCGCCGGGCGGCACCTGCTGTTGGCGACGGCGCACCACCTCCCGTTCGAAGTCGAGGGTGGCTGGGCTTCGGCCGGTCCGGAACTCGTCGACCGGATGCTGGTCGAGCTTGAGCGTTGGGCGCCGGGCGTCGGCGCCCTGATCCGGGAACACGCTTTGCTGCTTCCGGCGGACTACGAGTCGGAGTACAGCGCCACGGAGGGCGGGCTTCACCACGGCGAGATGAACCCCGGCCAGAGCCTGTGGCTGCGGCCCACGGCGGGCGCGTGGGCCGGCGACGCCCTGCCGGTCGAGGGGTTGTGGCTCGGCGGCGCCGGTTGCCATCCAGGCGGCGGCGTGACCGGTCTGCCGGGCCGGACGGCTGCCGTGTCCCTGCTCAGGGGATAACCTCCGGCGACGGAATCTGAGATCAGACGACCTTTCAAGCGGCGTTCGCGCTGGCGCCTGCAATGGCGTTCTCAGCCTGACAGCGCGCCTGGAGACATCGATGAAGAACTTCCTCCCCTTCCTGTTCGCCCTCGGTACCGCGCTGTGCTGGGGGCTCTATGGCCCGGTCCTGGGCCGGGCGCGCCTGGTGGACGAGACGATGTCTCCCTTCAAGCCCTACGTCGGCATCGGCATCGCCTACCTGGTGATCGCGATTGTCGGCGGTCTGATCGGCATGAGAGTCATGGGCGACAGCTTCGAACTCACCGGACCGTCCGGCGTCTGGGGCCTCTACGCGGGTACCCTGGGTGCTCTCGGCGCGCTCTCGCTGACGCTCGCCATGTTCAGCGGCGGGGCGAGGATTCCCTACGCGGTGATGCCGGTCGTGTTCGGCGGCGCGGTCACCGTGACCGCGCTCTACACGCTGTACCGCGGCCGGGGCCAGCTCGAGGTGAGTCCGCTGCTCTGGGTCGGCATCGCCGGCATGTTGATCTCGGTCATCCTGATCACGACGAACACGCCGCACCCCGGGCCGCCGGGCGGCGGCCACGGCGAGCAGGGTGAGCACGCGGCCGTCGAGGACGGCCGCGTAAGCGATACCGGACCGGCCGGTTAGGTCGCCGCTTCGCGGCGCGTTCCTTTCCGCGGGTCAGAAGACCCGCGGACACTGGCGCGAAGCGGTTTGACCATGTGGGCGCCGTAGCCGACAAGGAACAGCGCTGACGCGATCAGGTGCATCGCGATCCAGGTCTGCCGCCAGAGCTCGCCGACGGCGGTCTGGATCAGGTAGCCGGACACGATCATCGGGGCACACCCCAGCAGCAGCGACAGGCCGCTGCGGCGGCGGTCGCGGACACGATGCCGGTAGTGCCGCCAGACGTGGTCGCGCCAGATCAGGCCGATGCCAAAGACGAGCAGGGGCGCCGTCCAGAGGTGCAGGTGCTGGACGTGCGGCTGCCAGGGGTGCCCGACGATCGCGAACTCGTCGGCCGGCGCCGTGAAGTAGCGCATCCAGGCGTACACGAGCCCAGTACCGCCGACCAGCAAGGTCGAGGCGTGAACGGTCCAGGCGGCGAGGCGGTTCACGGCACCAGCCCTTCGGGTTGGGACGGGGCTTCCCGGAGCACCTGGTCAAGCGCCAGGATCCTGCGGACCGCATCCGTCGTGGCGCGCGCTGTCAGCGTGGCGCCGGTAACCGCGTGGATTGACCGTTTGAGCCGGAGTCTCGCGTCGAGCCGATGCCTGAGGAACTGGTCGTACCAGGTGCGGCGGGGGATGTACTCCTCGGGCTCGAGGAACGACATGATTTCGAGCGTCTTGATGTGGCCCTCGGCGTCGACGACGACCATGAGGGTCTCGGCGAGGGTGCGGACGCGGTGGACGTCGAAGTAGGCGGCGCCGGCAGGCTCGCCGTTGCAGAGCGCGGCGTACTGAACGATCAGTCGCGACTCGACTTCGGCGCCGGCCAGTTCCGCCGCGCGCCGACGCTGGTCTGGTTTGAGGTAGCGGGTCTGCCGGATGATGCGGCAGTCCGGGAACGCGAGTTCGAGGGCTTCGCTTCGGGTCAGGAAGGCCTTGGCGCCTGCCGGTTGCGGCGCGCCCGAAGTCAGCGCGAGCAGAACCGTCAGCGCCGCCGTCCGCGCGGCGATGTGCCGTCCGAGGACCCGATGACGGGTCCCCGGAGCGGTTCGCGGGCGGCGCGGATCGCGCCGCCCGGGTTTCCTTCCCCGGGACACGGCGTTGGCTAGAAGAGGTAGCCCATGGCCAGGTTCCACTCGTCGAACCCGGTGCCGCCGGAGTTGGTCCAGTCTTGGTAACCGACCTTGAAGACGAGCCGGTCGATGGGCTGCCAGGCGGCGCCCCAGGTCAGGATCTCCCGGTCGAAGATCGGGTCCCTCTCGAACCCGGCCGGAACGCGGACCTGTGTGTCGATGGACTCGACCCGAACGAAGGGCGACAGGGAGGCGCGCCCGCCGCGGTGCGCAAGAACGTCGTAGGCCAGTTCGAGATAGTGGCCTTCGAGCCGTTCGCCGATCGAATCGCGGCCGGCAATGCCAAGTGCGGCATTCAAACGGGCAGCGTCTCCGACCTCGGCCTTCGCCCACAGCCCGCGCAGCCGGACACCGCGGTGGCTCCAGTCGAAGTGGAAGTCGAGGATCTCGGTGCGGGCGTCGATCGTGCGGCCCATGGGATCGAGCAGTCCCTGGCCCGAGTTCCCGACGTAGGCCGAAACGCCGAGGATCAGGCCGGGGGTCGCCGTGTAGTCGAGCCGTCCGGTCCAGGCGAAGTCCTCGGCCTGGGCCTTCGCGCCCTTCTGCCGTCCGCCGCGCAGGCCATTCGAAGTGAAGCTGGCGCCCTTCAGGCCGTTGACGACGTAGCTCCGGTAGGCAAAGGGGCCCACGTCGCCGAAGATGCCGGCGCCGTTCTCGCGCCAGGTACTCGGGATCAGGACCTGCTCTACGTAGGGACGCTCCGCGCTCGGGAACAAGGTCGGCTCGTGCAGTTCGTTGAGCCAGCCCATCGGGAGCAGCAGGATCCCCGTGCGGAAGTTCAACTGCGGCTTCCAAAGGTAGTCGACGTACGCGAACTCGACGGAGGCGCTGCCGGACTTGGCTGTAGAGGCGTGCTCGAACTCGATCTCCGAGTTGAAGACCCACCGGTCGTCGAACTTGTAGCCGACGTAGAAGACCCCGCGCAGGAAGTCGAACACGTCGCCGAAGCCGGTCGGCTCGCCGCTCTCGCGTTCGCTCGCGTAGCTCTCGAAGACCATCTCTCCGTAGCCGCCGATCGACAGTCCTTCGTCCACGCGGTAGACCTTGGAGGCCGCGATGCCCAGGCCGTAGAGGCTTTCCGCGTCCTCGGCGTTCCCCGTCGCCGCCTCGCCGAGCGTCAGTTCCTCGATCTCTTCGGCCAGGACCTCGATCCGTCTTTCCAGTTCGGCGACGCGCTCGTCCCCTGGCTCTGCGGCCAGTTCCGCGATGGCCCGGCGCAGTTCGGCGACCTGCTGTTCCAGTACGTCGAGGCGGTCTTCGGTCGATTCCTGGGCTATTGCCGCCCCGGTTCCGAGCGCCATCGTCAGAGCCGCGACGAGCAAGCGTTGCCGTTTCATCTCCGGGGATAGTGGATTGAATCGGTCCTATTTGTCAAGCGGACCCGTTCAGGCGGCGCTGGGCGCCCAGCACAGCGCGGGCCGGGATCGCGTCAGATCCCGGCCCGGACCGGCTGGGCCGACTGAATCAGCCGGCGTGCGAGGCGGTCTTCGGCTACTCGACGGCGCGCGTCGCGGTGGCGGTCATGTCGCCGAAGTCGGTGGCGAAGGTGCCGTTCAGCGAGTCGCCTTCGACCATGCCGCTGAAGACCAGCGTGAGGTCCTGCCCTCCGGCGGGGACAACTACCGTGAAACCCAGGGCGCCGTCTTCGCCAAAGGTGACGTCGGTGGCGTCCACTGAGCCGTCGGGGGAGGCCATCGCCACCATCAGACCGCTGGCGTCGCCGGTCACGTTGATGGTCGGAGTCTGGGTGCCGAGCGGCGTCTCGATCGACATGTTCCAGGAACCGACGGCGGCGGGCAGGGCGGGCGCGCCGTAGGCGCTGCAGCCGAGGGCGAGTAGGGCGGCGGCGAGCGCCAGCAGGAGGTAGTTGCGGAGTTTCCCGTTTGCGGGGTTCATGGTGGCCTTTCCGGTCCTCGTCGGGACCCGTGTCGTTCGGAGCGTCGGGGGCCCCGGGAGTCAAGATCGTGTAGGCGGCGAATGATACCCGAGCGGACGGTCGTTTAGTCGTTCTCGAGTCGCCGCCGCATGTCGTCGAACATGGCCAGGTCGGCGAGCGACGGCTCGGGGTTGTGCAGGTCGAGGCGGGCGAGCGTGTCGCGCACGATGTCCGCCACTGCCCAGCGCATGTACGGCTTGCTGTCGGCGGGGATCGCGTACCACGGCGCGTGGCTTCTCGTGGTGGACCGGATCGCTTCGCCGTACGCGCTCATGTACTCGTTCCAGAAACCGCGTTCGCGCACGTCGCTGATCGCGAATTTCCAGTGCTTGTCGGGACGGTCGAGCCGGCGCAGGAAGCGCGCCTTCTGCTCGTCGCGGGAGATGTTGAGGAAGAACTTGAGAATCACGGTGCCGTTGCGCGCCAGGTGCCGCTCGTGCTCGACGATCGACTCCATGCGTTGCTGCCACACGCCGCCCGAGTCCACGTGGGGCAGGTTCTGCTTCTCCAGCAATTCGGGATGGACCCGGACGACGAGGACCTCCTCGTAGTAGCTGCGGTTGAAGACGCCGATGCGGCCGCGCTCGGGCAGGCTGCGGGCGGTGCGCCACAGGAAGTCGTGATCGAGCTCCTCGCTTGAAGGCTGCTTGAAGTTGAACACCTGGCAGCCCGCCGGATTGACGCCCGTGAGCAGGGCGTTGATCGTGCTGTCCTTGCCGGCCGCGTCCATGGCCTGGAAGATGAGCAGCAGGGCGTGGCGGTTCTCGGCGTAGAGCAGTCTCTGTTGACGGCTGATGTCGCGCACCGCCCGCCGCCGCAACTTGCGTAGGTCGTTGTGGCGCGGGGCGTCGGGCGGCGGCGCCGTGTTCCACTGCCGCGGATCGAAGCGCTTCGTGCCCTCTGGCACCAGGTAGCGCTGCGCCGGCTTCGCGGTCTGGTGGACAACGCCCTTGGGGTCGTTTGCAGACATGAACGAACGAGGATGCCACACGCGGCTGAAGGCCCAAAGCGGCCGCAGGCTCCAGGCTCCGTCTGGTGAGGCAGACGCGCCGTGCCTTCCTGGGCTCATCCGCCGCGATGCTGGCGGTCTCGCTGCGCCTGCATCTCTTCGTTGCTGACGGTCAGTCCCATCCGCTCGGCCTCCCGGTTTTCGTAGACTGTCCCCTCGACCAACCCGAAAGGGAGGCAACATGAGCAGAGTCGACTGGTACTACCACCGCAACGGCTGAACGAGCTGCAAGAGAGCGTCCAAGTTGATGGACGCACGCGGCGCGGAGATTGCGGACAGGACCCCGGCGAGCCGGAAGCTGGGACGGGCGGATGCTGAAGCGCTACTGGCAAATGCGGAAAAGCTCTACGTGGCCAAGGGCCGCAAGCAGACCGAGCTTCCTGCGTCCGATCAGGGCGCGGCCGACCTGATGCTGGGTCCTACCGGCAACCTGCGAGCGCCGATTGTCCGCGTCGGCAGCACGCTGATCGTGGGCTACCATGAAGAGGCGCTGAACCAGGCTCTGGCGTAGGGCTCCCGGAGCGGCGCTTGTGCGCCGGATGCGGGCAGGATGCCCGGGTTCCCAGGGCAGGCGCTAGTTGTAGGACAGGCGCCGGACCTGTTCCGGATCGTCGCCCTCGAACAGAAGGCGGCCGTCGACGAACCGGGCGTCGGGCAGCGCCACCGCCAGTACTTCGCCCAGTTCCTCGACGGCGTGGACGATCAGCGTTTCGCGCACCTCGGCCGGTAGATCCTCGAGATCGGCCTCGTTCTGTTTCGGCAGCACGATCTCGCGGATGCCGGCGCGCACGGCGCCCAGCACCTTCTCCTTGACCCCGCCGATCGGCAGGACGCGGCCGGACAGGGTGATCTCTCCGGTCATCGCGAGGCCCGCCTTCGCGGGTCGGCCGGAAAGCGCCGAGACCAGAGCCGCGGCCATCGTCACGCCGGCCGAGGGGCCGTCCTTGGGGATGGCGCCGGCCGGAACGTGGATGTGAACGTCCGTCTGGAAGGCGGCAGGCGGGATCTGAAGCGCTTCGGCGCGTGACTTCGCGTAGGTCCAGGCCGCGCGGGCCGACTCCTTCATCACGTCGCCGAGCTGGCCTGTGAGCTCCAGACGCCCCTTGCCGTTCGTGGTCTCGACCTCGACGAACATGATGTCGCCGCCCATCGGCGTGTAGAACATGCCGGTGGCGACGCCGACGGCGTCGCGCTCCAGTGCGCGCTCGGGCCGGACCCGCGGGCGGCCCAGAAACTCACGGATTTCCGCGGCGCCGACGCGGGTCGCCGCGCTCTCGTCGTCAGGCCCCTCGTTCTCGGGTGTCGCGGCAAGCCGGCGGGCCACCTTGCGCACCATGCGCCCGAGCTCCCGCTTGAGTTGCCGGACGCCGGCTTCGTGGGTGTAGTGGGAGATCACTTCGCGGAGCGCCTCGTCGCCGACCTCGATCTGCTCCGGCAGCAGGCCGCCGGAGCGAACGGCGCGCGGCAGCAGGAACTGGCGGGCGATGTTCTCCTTCTCGTGTTCGGTGTAGCCAGAGAACTCCACCGTCTCCATCCGGTCGCGGAGCGGCGCCGGGATGTTCTGCATGAAGTTCGCGGTGGCGATGAACAGCACCTGGCTCAGGTCGTAGGGGACTCCGAGGTAGTGGTCGATGAAGGCGCCGTTCTGTGCCGGGTCGAGAACCTCGAGCAGCGCGGCCGAGGGATCGCCCTGGAGCGAAGCGCCCAGCTTGTCGACTTCGTCGAGCAGGAAGACCGGGTTCTTGACGCCGGCCTGCTTCATGCCGTGGAGGATGCGCCCCGGCATCGCGCCGACGTAGGTGCGCCGGTGTCCACGGATGTCCGCCTCGTCCCGGGCGCCGCCCAGGGAGACCCGCACGTACTCGCGGCCCATGGCGCGGGCGATCGACTTGGCGATCGACGTCTTGCCGACGCCGGGAGGTCCGGTGAACAGCAGGATCGGGCTGCGCTCCCCTTCCTGGTCATCGAGACGCGCCTCGTCACGGTCACGCGCTTCGGCGTTCTCGGCCGGCTCGTCCGCGGGCACGTCCTCGGCGTTCGCGCGAAGCTGCCGTCTGCGCGCCTGGCGGTCGTGCATGACGCGGACGGCGAGGAACTCCAGGATCCGGTCCTTCGTGTCCTCGAGGCCGTAGTGGTCCTCGTCCAGAATGCGCGCCGCGTCCGCGAGGTCCAGCCGTTCGTCGCTGAGCTCGCTCCAGGGCAACTCGCACACCGTCTCGATGTAGGTGCGGATGACCTGGGACTCCATCGACTCGCGGCCCATCCGCTCGAGTCGCTTCAGTTCGCGGTCGACTTCCTTCCTCGCCGCGGCCGGCAACTCCAGTCCAGCGACCCGCTCCTTCAACTCTTCGAGGTCGTCGACGCCGTCGTCGTCGCCGAGTTCCTTGCGGATCGCCTTCAACTGCTCGCGCAGGTACATCTCGCGCTGCCGGTCGCCGATCTCCTCCTCGACCTGGGTGTTGATGTCCTGCTGGGCGTCAAGGAGCTTGATGCGGCGTTGGACCAGCATGAGGACGCGTCTCATCCTCTCTTCGACCGCCAGCGTCTCGAGCAGGGACTGGTGGTCGCCGGCCGGCAACTCGAGATGACCGGCGACGAGGTCGGCGAGGCGGCCGGGATCGGTGACTCCGCGCAGGGTCTTGGTGAGCACGTCGCTGGGAATGCCGGCGCGGGCGCCGAGATCGGCGGCTCGGTTGCGCAGTTCCTCGTCGAGGGCGACGAAGGCGAGGTCATCCGGATCCACCGGCATGAGTTCTTCCGCCGTCGAGACGGTGGCGACAAGGTGCCCGTCTGCAGGATTTCCAGCGGTGCCGTCGATGCGCAGCGCGATGCCGCGATGCAGACCGATGACGAGGGCCTGCGTGCCGCCGAGACCATGCTGGAGTTGGACCACGCGCGCCGTGACGCCGATCGTGTGCAGCCCGAGCGGGTCGACCTCTTCGCCTTTCTCCCGTTGCAGGAGTGCGAAGAACCTGCCGCCCGGAGTGTCGGCCGCGGCCTGGATGGCGCTCAGGGTGTCCGACCGTCCGACGGACATCGGCACCGTGACGCCCGGGTAGATCACCATGTCCCGGAGGACGACGACGGGCAGTTCGGGCTTGGGGCCGGTCGGCCGGGGCGCCAGGGGCGCCTCGGAGGCGGTCGGCTCGGCGGCAAGGGCCTTCAGGCCGGGCTCTTGGGGATCGTGTCGGTCGTCGTGCTCGGTCATGTCGTTGTCGCCTCGCTGTCCGGGTCGGTTTGCCGGTCGTGTTGATCGACGGAACGGGGCTGGCGAGAGATCTTATTCCATTTCGCTTAAGTTGGCGAGATCTGAGTCGATTTCCATAAAGATCATGCTCCAGACAGCGCCTTATCGACGGCGCTTGATCTTCCGGGCCGACGAAGACGGCGAAGGCCGGCCAGCCGCCATCAGGCGGGGCTCTAGTACGGCATATCGTCGTCGCCCAGGCCGAAGTGGTGGCCCAACTCGTGGACCAGGGTGTCGCGCACCTCGCGTACGACATCCTCCTCCGTGTCGCAAATCCACAGGATCGGCAGACGGTATATCACGACCCGGTCGGGTAGGGAGCTGTAGCCGCTGCCTCGTTCATCGAGCGGTACGCCGTGGTATAGCCCCAGCAGGTCGTCCTCTTCCGGGTCCAGGCCGACCAGGCGCAGGTCCTCCTCGTTCGGTTCCTCCTCGACCACCACCGCGATGTTGTCCAGCAGGTCGGCGAAGGCCCGCGGCAGCGTGTCCAGGGCTCGGCTCAGCAGGCGCTCGAACCGCGGCAGGTCGACCTCGATCATGGGCGGTGCGTAGTTTCCATGTGTCGTTGCGGCCGGGCGGGGTGCTGTTAGGGTCCGCCGAACCGCGAACAGAGCGATTCCGTGACCGACCCGCGACGATACTTGACCGACGACCCGTTTGAACCGGGGGCCGCCGCGAAGAGCGCTCTGACCTTCCACGAACTGGTCGTGGCGGCGCGCCGGAAGCTGACTCGGGACGTCTGGGACTACCTGGTCGGCGGCGCCGAGACGGAGACGTCTGTCAGGCGCAACCGGCAGGCGCTCGACTCGGTCGCGTTCCGGCCGCGCGTGCTGACCAACGTCGCGGAAGTCGAACCCGGGGGCTCGCTACTGGGACATGACCTCCGCATCCCCGTGATCCTGGCGCCGATCGGCTCGTTGCAGTTGTTCGAGGAAGGCGGCGGCGCCACGGCCGCGAAGGCGGCCGAGGACTTCGGGATCATGCACTTCGTCAGTTCGGTGTGTCTTCCCGGACTCAAGGGCTCCGCGGAGGCCTCCGACTCGGCCAAGGTGTACCAACTCTATCTCGCCGACGACGAAGACTGGATGCGGGGATTGATCCGCCGGGCGCAGAGCGCGGGCTACAACGGCTTCTGCCTCACGGTCGACACCCAGGTCTACAGCCGGCGCGAACGGGACATCCTGAAGCGGTGGCGCCCGCCCTCGGTCGGCCGCCTCGAGTGCATCGCCATGGCCGCCGGCGGCCGCGACGGCGTCGTGTGCATGCTCAAGATCCTCGAACACGAGATCGTCACCTGCCTCGGCCTCCTCGGCGTCACCAGTTGGGACCAGCTCGACCAGTCCTACCTCCACCGCGCCCTGCCCGTCGCCCCCCCGGGCGTCCTCAGCGCTCTGCCGTTCCTCGACCTCGACTACCCGTACCCCTGAGCCGGCGGCGCGGCGGCGCGGCGGCGCGGCGGCGGGCATGGGCTACATCCGCCGGCTGGTCGGCGGTCTGAGGGGGGCAACCCCAGGTGGCGTGCCATCCGTGCGCGCGCTGACGGGCGCACGGACTGGTTCACGGGTGGCGCGGATCGCGCCACCCGGGTTCGCGCTTGGTCGGAGGGCGGGGGGCTTGCGCTCACTGCGCTGTGCGCCGTGGTAAGGCGCCTTGTCCCAGCGGGTGCGAATCCCGCCCGGCCAACTGTCGTTCCAGGCGGAAGCACCGGTCGGTTCCGCCGGGGTAGTGGCGGCGGCACGCATGCAAGAGGGAGAAGGAGGCAACACGGGAAGCCCCATCGGTGGCGTGGCACGCGCTGAACCGGAATCCCGCGAGGGACAAGGCGTGGCGCGCCGACGTGCTGTTCGTGGCCTGGCAGGCGGTTCGCCGCAAAGGCGGCACTGCGGGCGTGGACGGTGAGACGGTGGCGGACATCGAGTCGTTCGGAGTGGAGCGTTGACTTGGGGGACTGTCGCGGGACTTGAGGGAAGGCGCTTACCGTCCGCAAGCGGCGCGGCAGGTGCTGATCCCGAAGAAGCAGAAGGGGAAGTACCGGGCGTTGGGATCCCCTGCGTGCGGGACCGGGTGGCCCAGACGGCGGCGATGCTGGTGTTATCGCCGATCTTCGAGGCCGACCTGGAACCGGAGCAGTACGCCTGTCGGCCTGGGCGCAGCGCGCAGGCCGCGGTCGAGCGGGTGCATGCGTTGGTGAGCAAGGGCCGCCGCGAGGTGGTGGACGCGGACTTGTCGGACTACTTCGGTCAGATACCGCACGCCGAGCTGCTCAAGTCGATCGCCCGTCGCGTGAGCGACGGCCGGATGCTTGGATGGGTCAAGGCGTGGCTGGAGATGGCGGTAGTAGAGGACGACGGGAAGGGCGGCCAACGCCGCACGAACCGTGCGCGTCGCGAGCGGAAGGGCACGCCACAGGGCGCTCCCATTTCGCCTCTTCTCAGCAACATCTACATGCGGCGCTTCATCCTGGGCTTCAAGTCGCTGGGCTTCGCCCGGCGCTTCGACGCGGAGATCGTCAACTACGCGGACGACTTTGTCGTGCTCGGCAGAGCGCCGTCAGCTTCGATGCTGGCGGCGGTCGAGTGGCTGATGGGTCGTCTGAAGCTGCCGATCAATGCCGAGAAGACCCGATGCTGCCTGGTGCCGGAGGAGCCGATCGAGTTTCTCGGGTACCGGATCGGACGCAACTATCGCCGGCGGGAGGTGCGGTGGCGATCTCGTGCAGGGCCTGCTTCGCCTTCGCTTGGGACGACTTCGGCAGGTAGTTCAGCACATTCCTCGTCTTGTGCACCCAGCACCGCTGCTCCCGGGCGCCGCCGTAGACCTCCTCGAGCGCCCTCCGGAAGCCCATCGCGCCGTCGCCCACCGCCAGCTTCGGCGCCTCCGCCAGGCCGCGGCGCTCAGGTCCAGCAGCACTTCGCGCCAGCTCTGAGTGGACTCGCGCACGCCGTCCTCGACCAGGCGGCGCTGTCAACACGTTGTTCCCGGAGGCAACGGGAGGTACGGCTCCCTACAGCTACAGTTTGTCGGGGCAACCGCCTGGTATCGCGTTCACACCTTCAACGCGCGTGGCAAGCGGGACTCTTCCGACTGTCACGAGCGACACGAACTACACGATCACCTACACATGCTCGGACAGTGCAAGCGCGTCGGCCTCCGTGACGTTCGGCGCCACCGTCGTTGCGCCGACGCGAAGGCGCCCGGCGAGCCGGACGCGTTCGCGGACCTGTCCGCGTTCCCGGAGGCGTGCCTCGCGGAGGCGCAGTAGGCAGGGAGCGGAGTGTCTGCGTCTTCTTGGCGGGGCCGAGTCGCTTCTCGGAGTGCCGCGCCGCCGCAGTAGCCGGCTACGCCGGCGCCTCGGCGACGCCGGACGACTTCGCGCCGCCCCAGCGGTTGAAGCCGAGTTCATCGCGGACGTCGGCGGTGCGCTCCAGGGTGTTCGCGTCGCTGGGGATGCCGGTCGAGTCCGCGACGCGGACGAGGCCGTTGAAGATACCGACCGTGGCGGCAGCCTCGACGAACTTCGCTGGGCCCAGAGTCTCTAACGCGCGGGCGCGCGCATCGTCCAGGTCGTCCGTGGCCCGCACCACGGCTTCGGCGAACGCGGTCAGCAGCTCGCCATGCTCGACGCCGCCGTCGGCGGCGTCCTCCACCGTCGCGCTCAGGTCGACTTCCGCTCCAACTGCGTCGCTGCTCGCCCGGAGCAGCATGGTGTGGGCGGTCGTTCAGTAGAAGCACTGGTTGAGAGCCGAAACCCTGGCCGCGATCAGCTCGACCTGGGGGCGGGCGAGGGGCCGGTGGTCCCAGACCATTTTCTCGAAGTCGGTGACCGTGCCCGCGTACATGGCGACCACCATGCGGAAGAAGGTGCGCACGCCTTCCGGCACCAGGCTCAGTGCGCGGGCCACGTTGGCGCGGTTCCAGTCGACCACCTGGACGGGTACCCAGGCGCCGATGTCGCCCATGCCGTCCGGCCGTTCGCGGGTCGGCTCGCCGGTCTCGGGTTCGGGCAGCGCCTCGTGCTCTATCCCCATCGCTTCACAGAATGCGTCGACGGCGACCGTCGTCACGACGACCGAGGCGAGTTCGACGTACGGTGCGTCGCCGAGCTCGGCGATCGTGCCTTCGGCCCAATCGCGGTCGAGGTGGGTCGGATCTGCGCCGATCTTGCGCGCCGCTTCGACCGCCTTCCCGGGCAGGGGGGGCGGCAGCGGCTGCGAATGGTCGCGGCGCCAGGGCGGCTCGGTGCGCTGAAGGCGCTCGGCACGGGCGAGAGCCGCGATGGCGACACGTTCGGGACCGGTCCACCAGGTGCCGGGGCGGCCGATGTCGGCCCACGACCTGCGCAGTGCGGTGGCCATGTCCTCGCGGACGGGAACGGGGAAGCGGCCAGCGTCAAAACTCATCGTGTCGAAACTCATCGTGTGGTCCCTCGACGCGGAGACGAGTCGCCGCCGCGTTGCGTGCGTTGGTTCGCCGGTCTTGGGGCGAGTGATGTCGTAGCGAACGGCGCTACGGACCAGTGGCCGCGCCCGTCCTCTCCAGGTGGCGAGCGCCGCTCAGCGTGTTGGTGACCGCCCAGTTCGACGGGCCGTTCAAAGGGCGTCAGGGTGGTGTTCGTCCACAGCCCCTGCAGGTCAGGGTGGCCCGACGGCGTGCGCGGCATTGCCGAGTCTTCCGCGTCTGGAGCGCAGGCCGCGAGCAGGACAACGGCTAGAGCAAGAACGATCATCATCCGTCTGATCGTCGACGACTCCTACGTGTTCCATCCGTGCGCCTGACGACGAGCGCTCGGACTGGTTCGCGTGTGTCGCGAGACGCGTCACCCGGGTTGGGTTCGGTGGTTGCGAGGGTATCAGCCAACTCTTGAGTCTGCCGTCATCAGCGCCTGCGCCTGCCGCCAGCGCTCGACGATGCGGTCCTCGCGCTCGTAGTCGAAGCGTCCGGTACCGGCGGCGTAGAGATCCTTCTCGTCCGGCGGATTGGCGGCAAGGTGGCGGGCGGTGACGCGGGTCGCGGTTTCCGGGTCGACCACGTCCCGGTAGCCGAGCAATGTCCGGGCCTTGGACATGTCAGTCCGGAGATCAGGTATCCCAGCGGCGGCAACGGTCTGTTCGTGTTCCGCCTGCCGTAGCTGCCCGGCAAAGCAGCCGCTTCGCTATAGTTCCCGGCCATGAAAAAGCACAGTCTGGCCGTGTCGCTGCCGGCGATGCTCATGGCTGTGGCTGCGGCTACGCAGGCACAGGACGGCGCCTACGAAGGGCCGCGGACGCCGGACGGCGATCCGGATCTGAACGGCATCTGGCAAACGATGAACAGCGCCCACTGGGACCTGGAGGGTCACCGCGCGCGGCGTACTCCGGTGCCGGAGTACGGAGCTCTCGGAGCGATTCCGGCAGGGCTGAGCGTGGTCGAGGGCGGCAGCATCCCGTACCAGGACTGGGCGCTGGAGCAGCGCAACGCGAACCGCGCCGACTGGTTGAACCTGGACCCGGCGGCGAAGTGCTTCATACCGGGCATTCCGCGCGCCAACTACATGCCGCTGCCGTTCCAGATCGTGCAGACACCGAAGGCGGTTTTCTTCGCCTACGAATGGGGAGGCAACAGCCGGGCAGTCCGTCTCGACCGGCCCGGCACGAGGGCGGAGCTGCCGTCCTGGATGGGCTACTCGCTCGGCCGCTTCGAGGGTGACACGCTGGTGGTCGAGGTGACGGATCAGATGGTCGACACCTGGTTCGACGCCTCGGGCAACTTCCACAGCGAGGAGCTCGTCGTGGAGGAACGGTTTACGCCGACCGGCCCGAATTGGATGCGCTACGAGGCCACGATCACGGACCCACAAGTGTTCACCGAACCCTGGACCATCAGCATGCCGCTCTACCGGCGCCTTGAGGAGAACGCGCGGCTGCTCGAGTTCAAGTGCATTCCCCTCGGGGGAGAGGACGCGGCCTACGGCCATCTGCGCCGTGGCGCGACACCGGAGTAGGACCGGCAGGGCGCAGCCTGAAGAAACCGGAAGGAGTCGAAGGAATGAAGCACCGACTGTTTGCCACCACCGTCCTCTGCGTTGTCGCCGCCGTCGCCCTTGCCGGCGCGGCAGCCGCCGAAGACGCGGAACTCAAGACCTCCTGGGGCGTACCCGATCTCCAGGGCACCTGGGACTTCCGCTCGATCACGCCGCTCGAGCGGCCCGCCGCCTTCGGCGACAAGGCGACGTTGACCGCCGAAGAGGCGGCGGTTTGGGAGCAGCGGCGCAAGGAGGAACGCGCCGCGCGCGCGGCGCAGGGAGGCGGCGATGTCGACCCCAGCCAGGGCGACGTCGACGTGGGCTACAACTCCTTCTGGCTCGACCTGGGCGACAAGGTCTCCGGCACCATGCGGACATCCCTGGTCATCGATCCGCCGAACGGCCGCCTGCCCGCGCTCACTGATGATGCCCGGCGCCGGTCGAACGAGCGCTACGCGCTCTGGGGCCAAGCCCCGGCCGGCCCGGAAGAGCGGAACACCTACGAGCGCTGCATCATCGGCTTCAACGCCGGCCCGCCGATGACCCCGGGCGCCTACAACAACATGATGGAGATCTTCCAGTCGCCGGGCTACGTCGCGATCATGACCGAGATGATCAACGACCACCGGGTGATCCCCACCGACGGCCCCGAGCACGCCGACGACAGCATGCGCTTCTGGAAGGGTGACTCGTCGGGCGTCTGGGAAGGCGGCACCTTCGTCGTGACGACGAAGAACTACACCGAGCACACCGCGTACCGCGGCACCGGGCCCAACCTCGTGCTGACCGAGCGCTTCACCCGCACGGGCCCCGACACCCTGCTCTACGAGTACACCGTCAACGACCCCGAGTCTTACGAAGCGCCCTGGACGAGCGCTCTCGAGATGCGCCGCAGCGACGACCCCGTCCTTGAATACGCCTGCCACGAAGGCAACCGCGCGATGACGCTCATGCTCCGCGGCGCCCGCCACCGCGAAGAGCAAGGCAAGGCCGAAGACGGCAAGGACTGGCTCGCGAGCTGGTACGGCGGTCAGAACCGTGTCGACGCGGCGCGGCAGGCGCTGGAGGCTGCGAAGGAAGAGGCTGAGGAAACACAGGCTGAGCCTGAGGCTCAGGGCGCGCCCGCTGATTCGGAACAGGAGGGCGAAGCCCGGCCCGATGCCGGCGGAGCCGAGCCGGGAACGCAGTCGGCGTCGAAAGTCGTCGCGCCCAAGAAGATCAAGGCTCCAAAGGTCGTCTATCCGAGTTCAGCTCATGGAACGGTCGTCATACAGGCCGTCATCAATACGGAGGGCAAGGTCGAAGACGCCAAGGTTCTGAGTGTCCAGGCATCGGACTTCGTCGAAGCTGCCCTGTTTGCGATAAAGCGGTGGGAGTTCGAGCCGGCTACATTGAACGGTGAACCGGTTCCCGTCTACTACAACGTGAAGGTGACTTCGGAGCCAGAGAGAAGGCCGATGGTCCGGCAGAGCGCCGAAGAAAACGGTCTGCGCGGATTCGGTAGGTGCGCGCCCGGTAGGTCACCGCATCGAACGGCGGCGCGGGCGGCAGAAGGCGCGCTATGGAAGTGAGCTTTCAGCTATCACTCTCCGGAAGTACTCGTCGAACATGGGCACGGTGAAAGCCGTGTCGCCGTGAGCGGGGCTGTAGATCATGCCCTTTCCGATCAGGTTGGACCGTATGGGCGCTACGGATTGCGCCGGCCTGTCGAGCACCTCGGCGACCTTCCTGATCGGTGAGGCCCGGGGCCAATCTCAGCCATAGCGCGCAGGTAGAGCTTTTCCTTCGGGGTCAGGCGGTCGTAGCGCACGCCCGGTTCACGAAGATGGGATCGGATTGTGATTCGACGCGCACTTTGCTTAGCCTGCATGGCGGCTACAGCGGGGAGATGTGCTTCGAGTACGAAGATGGCGAGGGCCGGACGGTGACCAGGGATGCTCGCAGCTACGGTCTGGCCAACAGGCAGTCGGGCTTGCTCTACTTCTTCGACCGCGACAATGCCGAGGTTCTGGTCAAGGTGCTGGACGGCTGCGCGGTGAACGGGTATCGCTGGGTCTACGTGGCGCCGGTCACTGACTTGGCGTTCAAGCTCGTGGTAAGGGCCGGGAGGGGCAACAAAGCCTGGACGTACGAGAATGCCAAGGGCTCGCTGGCGCAGGTGAGAAGCGACCTTCTACTGCCCCGAGTCCGACTCCCGAGTGCGCTCTATGTCGAATGGAGACCACGCGGTATAGTTGTGGGGTCGTCGCTGATCTGGACGACCATCTTGCCTGTGTTGGCGCCGCGGAAAAGGCCCATGAACGCCTCCGGGGCGTTTTCGAGGCCGGAGGCGATCGTCTCGCGGTAGGTCACCTTGCCTTCGGCGATCCAGCGTGCCGTGTCGCGGACGAAGTCGGCGCGGCGGTCCAGGTGGTCGGAGACGATGAAGCCCTGCATCTTGAGACGCTTGGGGATGATCGAGACGAGGGTCTTCGGACCGGGGCGTGGTTCCTTGTCGTTGTAGTGCGCGATCATGCCGCAGACCGGGATGCGGCCGAACATGTTCATGTGCAGGAAGACCGCCTCGAGCGTGGGGCCGCCGACGTTCTCGAAGTAGACGTCGATGCCGTCCGGGCAGGTGTCGGCGAGGTTGCGGTTCAGGTCGCCGTGGTAGTCGAAGGCGGCGTCGTAGCCGAGGTCGGAGACCAAGTGGGCGACCTTGTCCGCCGACCCGGCGCTGCCGACGGCCCGGCAGCCCTTGATCTTCGCGATCTGACCGACGAGGCTGCCGACGGCACCCGCCGCGGCGGAGACGAAGACCGTCTCGCCTTCCTTCGGTTCGCCGATGTCGAGCAGGCCGACGTACGCGGTCATGCCCGGCATGCCGAGTACGCCGAGGAAGGCGGATAGCGGCGCGCCGTGGGTGTCGATCTTCTGGAGTTCCACGGCGGGAGCGGCGAAATGGCTGCGCCAGCCGAAGCGGCTCGACACCAGGTCTCCTGGGGCCAGGGCGTCCGAGTTCGACTCCTCGACGACGCCGACCGCGCCGCCGTCGAGCGCCTTGCCGATCTGGAAGGGCGGCGTGTAGGACTGGATGTCCCGCATGCGGCCCCGCATGTAGGGATCGACCGACATGTAGACGTTGCGCACCAGCGCCTGCCCCTCGCCGGCGCTTGGCATGTCGGTTTCGACGAGGTCGAAGTTCGCGGCTTCCGGCTCGCCCGCGGGACGCGAGGCGAGACGGACTTCCAGGCTGCGGTCGGTCATTTCTCTTTTCTCCAAACAGATCAGTCTACGATCGCCTGGTAGGCCAGGTTGCGGAACTCCGTGCCGTACGTCAGGCCGGCGTGGGGGAGGATCTGGATCATGAACACGCCGACCATCTCCTCTTCGGGGTCGATCCAGAACCGGGTGCCCGCGGCGCCGCCCCAACTGTATTCGCCGGGGGAACCCAATGCGCCATTGATTCCCGGGTTCTCATTGACCCGGAAGGTGAGGCCGAAGCCGTCGCCCGGTCCCATCAACTGGCCGACGCGCGGCATGTCGCCGATGTGGTCGGAAGACAGGAGCTTGACGGACTTCGGGCTGAGCATCTGGCCGCCCTCGTAGCGGCCGCCGTCGAGCAGCATCTGGATCATCCGGAAGTAGTCCGTGGTCGTCGAGACCAGGCCGGCGCCGCCGTAGAAGATCTTCGGCTTGGTCAGGTAGGAGTCCTGCGGCGGTGCGTTCGAGCGGGTGATCGTTCCGTCGCCCGCTTCGCGGTCCGGCGTGTAGAGCACGGCCAGCCGGTCCTCGGTGCCCGGGCGCACGTAGAACGCGGTGTCCTTCATGCCCAGCGGCGCGAAGATCTCCTCTTCCAGGAACACGTCGAAGGTCTTGCCTGAGATCACTTCGACCAGGCGGCCGAGCACGTCCATGCCGTAGCCGTAGCGCCACACCGTGCCGGGGTGGTTGTGGAGCGGCGCCTGACCGATCTTGTTCGTGAACTCCTCCAGGGTCTGGTCCCGGTTGCCGACCCCGAGTTCGGCGTAGTACCTACCGCCTTGCGCGTTGCGCGGCCCGCCATAGCTGATTCCCGCGGTGTGGGTCAGCAGATCCTGGACCGTCATGTCGCGGTTCGAAGGCACGAGCTCCAGGCTCGGATCGCCGGTTCCGGGATCGACGCTCCAGACGGCTATCTTCTGGTCGCCGAGGGCGGGAACCCATCGCGACGCGGGAGTGCGGAGCGGGAAGCCGTACTTCTCGTGCAGGATCATCACGGCGACGCCGGTGACCGCCTTGGACATCGAGTAGATGCGGAAGAGGGCGTCCTCCGGCATCGGCTCCTTCGACTCGAGGTCCCGGTAGCCGTAGGTGTTGAAGTACGCGATCTCGCCGCGGCGGGCGATGAGGCCGGTGGCGCCGGCGATCTTTCCCGCCTCGATGTACCCGTTCATCGCGGCGTCGATGCGTGCGAGACGTTCGGACGAAAAACCGACCTGTTCGGGCTTCGTGACCGTGAGAGTCGCGTCGGCGGCTGCCAGCGCCGGGGCCGCGGCGAGGGCAAGGGTGAGCAGCAGGGCCGCGGCCAGGCGGCAAGGCGAATGGGGACGTCGTCTCATCGGTCTCTCCTCTCGAGGACGGTCGGGCTGGCGGATGTTTGAGCGTGCGATGGTAGCGCTTCGCGGACCGGGGCGTTGCGGCGGGAGCTCCAGCCGGGTGCCTGACGGCCGCTGCTACAGTGCCCCGGACTCCGTCATTCCGTAGAACCGTGAGAGCTGGGTGGGCGGCTCGGCCCGTGCCGGCTGGAGGACGCCACATGCCGGTACCCATCCCGCCGCTGCGCGAGGAGAACCTCCCGGAACGCAAGCTGTCCTTCTGGCAGCTCGCGGGTCCGGGCGCGATCATGGTCGGCCTCGCCATCGGCGCCGGCGAACTCGCGGTGTGGCCGTGGGTGACCGCGAAGTTCGGCACGGTCATGTTGTGGGCGGCGGCGCTGGGCGTCTTCCTTCAGCTCTGGATCAATATCGAGATCGGTCGCTGGGCGGTGGTCACGGGCGAGCACCCGTACACGTCGTACGCCCGGATGTCGATGACCGTCATCTACGCCTTCCTCACTCTGGGCTTCGTCGGCCTGTTCCTTCCGGGGTGGGCGAGGATGTCGGGCGCGGCGCTCAAGGCGCTGATCTTCGGCCCGGACGGTCCAGGCCCCGAGTGGTTCTGGACCGCCGTCACGTTCGCCTTCATCGCGCTCATCCTGTTCGGGCCCAAGCAGATGTACAAGGCGGTCGAGCGGGCGATCGGGATCATGGTGCTGGTGATCACGATCGGCCTGATCTACGTCGCCTTCTCGGTCGGCACCTGGGACGCGGTCAAGGAGATGGGGCGGGGTCTCGTCAACTTCGGCCACATCGAGCTGGACGACGAGTTCACGTTCGCGCGCTTCTTCGGCGCGGTCGTCTTCGCCGGCATCGGCGGCGCCGGCAACCTCTGGTACGCCTTCTACCTGCGGGACAAGAACATCGGCATGGGGAAGCGCATCCCGGTGCTGGCCAACCCGCTGCGTCAACACAAGACGGCGGAGGTGCAGACCGGCTACCGGTACATCGAGAGCCCGGAGAACGCGAGCCGGTTCAAGCGGTGGATGCGCTACGTGATCCAGGACCAGGTCATCTTCTTCTGGCTCGGCAACACCTTCACGATGTTTCTCTTCATGTTCGGTGCGCTGGCCGTTCTCCGTCCGGCCGGAATCGTTCCGGCCGAAGGTCAGATCGTCTGGGACATGTCGATCATCCTGGAATCGAGCCTCGGCGCCCCCGGCCGCTACGTGTTCCTGCTCATCGGCATGGCGGCCCTGTTCAGTTCCCAACTAGGCGCCGTCGATGGCGGCGCCCGCACCTGGTCCTATCTGCTGGGCTCCATGTTCAAGTTCGGCAGGAAGCGCACCCAGAGCCAGTGGTACCTGACCTTCGCGATCATGTTCATGGTCGCCGGTACCGCCTCGACCGCCTTCTTTGAACTCAGCGGCGTGTCGGCGCTCGGCTTCATCTTCAACTCCGCCCTCCTGGGCGGCTTCGCGATGGCGATCTACGTGCCGCTGACCCTCTACGTGAACCTGACGAAGCTGCCGAAGTCCGCCCGTCCGAAGGCGCTCAACATCGTGATGATGGTGATCGCGTCGACCGTCTATGTGTCCTTCACCCTGTACACGATCTGGGGCCTGATCTTCGGCTGATCGGTTGCCGCTGGACTGGTATCGTCCTGTCAGCGACGATCGAGCCAAGTGGCGGGGAACCGAATGACGGACTGGCAGAAGTGCTCTGAGGTAGAGCGGCACCCGGAGAAGCTAAGCGGCGCTTGGGTTTTTCGGGGCACGCGTGTTCCCGTAGCCACGCTGTTCGAGAACATCAGGGATGGAGCGTCCGTGGAGCAGTTCCTGGACTGGTTTCCAGGAGTGGGAGCGGTAAGCGTTGAGGCCGTCCTTGACTTCGAGGTCAGATCGCTGGCGGAGGCCAGCCCAGGCAAGTCCTCGGAGGATGTCGCCACCTCCCCGCCCGCGTGAAGATCCTGTTCGACCAGGGAACCCCTGCGCCGCTTCGGCGACACCTGTCCGGGCACGCTGTGGACACCGCCTTCCAGCTAGGCTGGTCCGACCTTCACAACGGCGAACTCCTGGATCGCGCTGAGAAGGCGGGCTACGACTTGCTGGTCACGACGGACCAGCAGCTTCGACACCAACAGAATCTCCACGAACGGAGACTGGGCGTACTCGTGCTCCTTTCGACCTCTTGGCCACGAATTCGCGCCCGGGTCGGCGATGTTCATGCCGCCGTCAACATGATTCGGCCAGGCGAGTACCGAGAATTGGCCATCCCGTAGCCAGGAGGATTCGATGAAGACGGTCGAGGAGTACCAGGAAGATGTGATCGCGGCCGCGCGGGCGGTCTACGCCGCCCTCGGCGAGGGTTATGCGGAGTCGGTCTACGAGAAGGCGATGGCGATCGAGTTCCGAGCGAACGGAACTCCCTACACGATCGAGAACAACGTCGAAGTCATGTATCTGGGCGAGTGCGTTGGAATGCAACGCCTCGATTTCGTGATCGCCGGTCAGATCGCTGTCGAGCTGAAGGCTGGTGGTTCCATCACCAAGGGTCACGTGTCGCAAACCAGGGCGTATCTTCGAACCACCCAGTTCGCTGAGGCGATCATCATCAACTTCCCGTCGCCGCAGAAGGACGACATCGCGCTGCAGGTCGTCGAGAGGATTCTCGATGAACCCGACTCGTAGCTGATCGAGGCTTCGGCGCCTTGCAGCCTTCCTGCGGTACCGGTCGCTACTTCGGGCGGAATCGGGCCTTGACCTCGGCCAGCGTGAGTTCCGAACCGTCCTCGGCCTTCGCTAGTCCTTGGACCACGGCGCGAAGGAACGATCGCTCGTCCTGTGCTTCTTCGTACTGAGCCAGGGACTGAACGACGGCGACTCCGCGGCCGCGCGATGTCAGAAGCACCGGACGCCCCGAGTCAGTGGCGTGGCGCACCACGGCGCCCGGATTCACCTTGACGTCGCCGAGAGGCACCACGTCCTCGGAGAATCTGATGGGCGAACCGCCGACAGTGTGTCGTTCGCTCATGGTGCCGGAGGGTAGTACCCTCAACCAGTGCCGTCAAGAGGTCCTGTTGGGCAGCCTGGCGGGTGGGTGTCGGAACATCCTCTGGTCGACGTACTTCGACGGTTGCCCCAACGGAGGAAGCCGGGCGGAGTCGTCGCCCCTCGGCTGCGCCTAAGCAGTCTGCGGCTCTGGCCGCCCTCGGACCGTCGTGGCGTATCTCTCCCGATCGACCAGCGCTTGCAGATGGGGTGGCGGCTTCCACAGGCACTCCATCACGTACCGCAGGTCCATCGGCGTGCCGTCCCAGGCCGGCATCGACTCGTTGCCGGTGACGAGGATGCCGGCATCTTCGAGGTCTCGGAGGAGGTCGTCGCAAGGATAGGGGCCGACCGGTGGAGGTGCGGGGCTCTCGTGGAGCGGTCGTCCGCGAGGATGGAAGAACTGCACGGCGCCGTCGGCGCCCATTCGCACCTCAAAGCCGCCTTCGTGCAAGAGCCGATGGTGTCGGCGGCAGAGAAGCACCAGGTTCGAGAGCTTCGTTTCGCTTCCATCGGCCCAGTGGCGGATGTGATGAGCGTCGCAGTGCCGCGACGTGCAGCCGGGGAAGCGGCATCCGCGGTCCCGGAACTTCAGAGCACGCCGAACCGGCGGTGGAATGGTGCGCGTCTTGCGACCGACGCTCAGGATCTCGCCGTTCCGGTGAGTCATTCGGACCTTGCCGGCGTTACAGGCGATCCGCCGCGCTGTTTCCGCGGAAACAGGAACGTGAGAGTCGCCGAGCCACGCGCCGTTCCTTGAGGGCGTTTCCGCGGAAACGCCCTCAAGGGCCCTTTCTCCGGGAGCCGACCTCGCCGAGACACCGGTGCCGGGCGTTTCGGCGGAAACGCGAGGCCTGGGGTTGCTTGCCGCCGGCACCTCCTCCCCGCCTTCGAGTTCAGCCTCGTTCACATGGACGACGACCTGGTAACGGTCGCCGGCTGAGCCGCGATCGAGCCCGCCCGCGAGAGCGCTCTCGGCCACCAGCCCAAGAGCATCGGCGCGCAGCTTGCCGACAGAGGGACGATCCACTTTGTCCGTCTGGTCGCTGCTTGCGTCATACAGCTTCTCGCTCGCCGCGTCGAGCGCCTTCATCAACACTTCGCCGACCTCCGGCGCCAGGCGTCCACGAATCACGAACATGCCGTTCTCGTCGATGTGTGTAGTCACGTGACTGGCGGCATCGCGCAGCTCGTCGTCGTGAGCCTCGATGGCGCGGTCGGCTCTGCGCCATGCCCTGACCACGCGTTCGATTTGCGCGGCGGTTGCGGTCCTGCCCAGGTCCACCAGTGACTGCTCCGTGTCTGGCCTGGCGATCCGGGTCAGCGCCCTGACCTTCGAGTAGGAGAGTTGGCCATGCTTCATCGCCTCGCTCAGCAGTGGCAGCTCGCCCAGGGCGCGAGCGACTCGCACCCGCTCCCGCGCCGTGCCGGGTACAAGACCGATGCGCCACGTGAGCCAGTGGGCGCAAGTCAGGAAGCCGTTGTTCCAGCCTTCCCGTTCGTCGAACTTGCGAATCAGCACGAGCAGTTCGTAGGTCGCCGCGTCGATGCGCGCGGCAAGCGTCGCGATCTCTTCGCCCAATCGTTCCTTGGTGTCCATGTTGGTTTTATTGTCAATCATTCTTGATCGTTCGTGGTCTGTATCCCGGGTCTCTGGAGAGGGGGCATGGAGGGGCGTATGGCCGCGTGCTGCCCGCTGCTTCGAAGGGAATACTCTATCTGAAAGTCTTGCGAATAACAAGGTGTTGAGACCTGCGGCGGAAGGTGGCCGCTCCGGCCGCTAGGCTTGAAATGACATGCACGGTCTCTGCTACGTTGGTGGCCGGAGAATCGCGGATAGTTGATCCCGGTTGGCGTAGACAAGTAGGGTTGCGGCGTGATCCCGGCCAAGAGACTGACGGCGGCGGTCGAGGCGTATCTCGCTGATCTCCGGCGTATTCGCGCGTCCGGCGGCGCGACGGACGAGCGATCCAGCTATCCCCCGCTCGCGAACCTGTTGAACGCGGTTGGCGGAGCACTCAAGCCGAAGGTGTTCTGCATCGTCGAGCTCGCGGACCAAGGTTCGAGACATCCCGATATCGGGCTCTACGCTGCGAGACAGGTTCAGCGGGGCAGGCCGCGCGTGGGTCAAGTGCCCGAGCGCGGGGTCGTGGAAGTGAAGTCGTCTCAAGCGAGTCTGGAGGGGACGGAGGTACGGGAGCAGGTCGACCGCTACTGGTCGCGCTACCAGCTCGTGCTGGTGACCAACCTGCGCGAGTTCGAACTCGTGGGCCGCAACGCTTCGGGCGACGAAGTGAGGTTGGAGACGTTCAGCCTGGCCGCGACGGAGTCGGAGTTCGCGGGTCTTCTGGAGAAGCCGCGGGCGGCAGCAAGCAAGGTCGGCAGGGGGCTCGGCGAGTACCTGGCGCGGGCGTTGTCTCACCAGGCGGCGCTGGCGGACCCGAAGGACCTGGCCTGGTTGCTGGCGTCCTACGCCCGAGACGGCCTTGCCCGAGTGCAGCGGGCAGGGGACTCGCCTTCGCTCGGAACCGTTCGTTCGGCCCTGGAGGAGGCGCTCGGCGTACGGTTCGAGGGCGCGAAAGGCGCGCGCTTCTTTCACTCGACTTTGGTGCAGACGCTCTTTTACGGCGTGTTCTCCGCGTGGGTGTTGTGGTCGCGGCAGGCGCCACCGCGCGGCAGCGTCTTCGACTGGCGGACCGCCGTGTGGCATCTGCGGGCGCCGGTCCTGCGGGCTTTGTTTCAGCAGCTCGCCGATCCAGGGCGCTTGCGGCCTCTCGGCCTGATCGAAGTGCTGGACTGGACGGCGGGAGCGCTGGATCGGGTGGATCGCCATGCCTTCTTTGCCAGCTTCAACGAAGGCGAGGCGGTGCCGTACTTCTACGAACCGTTCCTGAAGGCGTTCGACCCGGCGCTGCGAAAGCAGTTGGGGGTCTGGTACACGCCGACCGAAGTGGTGCGGTACATGGTCGCCCGGGTGGACAAGGCGCTCCGCGAGGATCTGGAGATTCCCGACGGCCTGGCGGCTGACAACGTCTACGTCCTCGACCCGTGCTGTGGACCCGGCGCCTATCTCGCCGAGGTGCTGAAGCGCATAGCCGAAATCTCGAAGGACGAGGACTTGGAGCGCTCGCCGGCGCCCGCGTCAAGCAGGCCGCCACGGAGCGGGTCTTCGGTTTCGAGATCATGCCGGCGCCGTTCGTCATTGCCCATCTGCAGGTCGGCTTGACGATGCAGGACCTTGATGCACCGTTGGCAGAGGACGGCTCGGAACGGGCGGGGGTGTTCCTGACCAACGCCCTCACGGGATGGGAGCCGAGAACGAACAAGCCGCTTCCGTTCCCTGAACTGGAGGAAGAGCGCGACCGGGCGGAGAAAGTGAAGCAGGAGGCGCCGATTCTCGTCATCTTGGGCAATCCGCCGTACAACGGTTTTCCCGGCTTGGCGGTGGAGGAAGAGCGGGAGCTGACGGACGCATACAGGGCGACAAGACGCGTGCGGCGGCCGGAAGGCCGGGGCTTGAACGATCTCTACGTCCGCTTCTTCCGCATGGCGGAGAGGCGCATCGCCGAGCGGACGGGCCAGGGCATCGTCTGCTTCATTTCGAACTACTCGTGGCTGGATGGCCTGTCGTTCACCGGGATGCGTGAGCGTTATGTCGAAGCCTTCGATTGCGTACGGATCGACTGCCTGAATGGCGACAAGTACAAGACCGGCAAGATCGCGCCGGACGGTTCCCCCGACCCGAGCATCTTCTCGACCGAGAGCAATCGCGTGGGCATTCAGGTCGGCACGGCGGTCACGACGTTGGTGCGGAAGGCGGACCACGCGCCCGCACCGGAGGTCCGCTTCCGGCACCTCTGGGGCCGGACGAAGAGCGAGGAGCTCCTCAAGACGGCCGACGCGGCGCCGGACGCGCTCTACGAGGGAATCGAGCCGTCGCTGCCGCTGGGGATGCCCTTCCTTCGAACGGTGGTCGACGAGCGATGGTTCGATTGGCCGGCGCTGCCCGACCTGTTTCCAGTGCGCTTTCACGGTGTCCTGACCAACCGGGACGCGTTTCTCGTGGATGTCGACCTGGATAGGCTCCGAGATCGGGTTGGCGACTACTTTGATCCGGGCTTGAGCCACGAAGAGATCGAGCGCCGCTATCCGAGCGCGATGAAGTCCACTGCGAGGTTCGACGCTTGGGCGGGCCGCGAAGCGTTGCTCGCTCGGGGTGGACCGGTGGAGGACGGCTTCTGCCGGATCGCGTACCGGCCGTTCGACGATCGCTGGCTCTACTGGGAGGCGGATACCAAGCTGCTGGACGAGAAACGGGCCGACTACCGGCCGCACGTCATCGGCAACGAGAACCTCTGGTTCACTGCGTCTCAGCACGTTCGGAAGGACGCCGCCGAACCCCAGGCCGTGTTCACGACTCGTCTCGGTTCACATCACCTGATCGAACGCGGCTCGAATCTGTTCCCGGCGTACCTTCACCAGGAAGCTGCGATCGGTGCCGACGGCGGACGGATGCCCAATCTCTCGGCGGCGGCGCAGCGCTACCTGAACCGCATGGGCGCGACCGGCGAAGCTCTCTTCCACTTCGTGCTCGCGACTCTGCACGCCGCGCGGTACCGCAACGCCAACGCCGACGGTCTTCGCCTCGGATGGCCTCGCATTCCGCTGCCAGGCTGGTCTGAGGGCGCAGGCAAGGCTGTGGCGGGCCAATTCGCTGCCGTCGCGGAGCGGGGCCGGGGACTGGCCCGACTCCTCGATCCAGAGGCCCCCGTGCCCGGCGTGACGACCGGCGACCTGCATCCGGAGATTGCCGCCATCGCCGTCCCGACAACGGTCGACGGCCGCCAGATGACCAGCGCTGACTTCGCGCTGACCGCCGGTTGGGGCCACTTCGGCGCCGGTCAGGCCGTCATGCCCGGCCAGGGCCGGGCGGTGGAACGTTCCTACACCGCCGAGGAGCGAGCGGCTCTCGGCGACGGTGTGTCCGTGCTGGGCGAGAGCACATTCGACATCTACCTGAACTCCCGCGCCTACTGGCGGAACGTGCCTGCCGCCGTTTGGGCGTATCGCCTTGGCGGTTATCAGGTTTTGAAGAAGTGGCTGTCGTACCGGGAACGGCAGATTCTCGGCCGCGACTTGCAACCGGCGGAAGTCAGCTACTTCGCTGAGGCGGCACGCCGGGTTGAGGGCCTTCTCGGGCCGGTTCAGGCATAGCTTGCGGAGTGCCTACTCGCCATCCGCTCGCGCAGTCTCCTCAGTGTCCGATGAGACCGTGTTCCAGAAGTAGGACAACACGAGCTTCAGCGTAAGCCACCATGCGTAGATCGGGTAGACGCCGTGGACCACCTCCATGTCGTTCAGCAAACCGTGCGCGATCATGTTTCTTAGATTCGCGCCGCCCGGTTCACAGAAGAGGAAGGCGATCTCGAACACGACATCCAAACCGAAGATGTCTGAAGACTCTGTAAGGGCAACAAGTGAATTCAGTCCTTTCTCGGTCTGTATCCCATCGTCGTCCAGATGTCTGGTTTCGACGCCGGCCCGCCTCAGGTGGAAGCGCACCATGTGCTCGATCTGCGGCACCAACAGATGGAGAGCCGCGGCGAAGTCTCCGTCATAGCCCGCGAACAGAGCCTTGCCGAAGAGAAGACTCCGCCCAGGGGGCACGATGGCGGCCTCGCTGGCAAGTTCGACGAACTCGATCTCACGGATTCGGTGTTCGAGACGGAGTGCCTCGAGTGCAGGCAGGATGTAGCCCTGAGTTACAAGGCCAACGCGGACCCGGTGCTCATCCAACATCCGGTCACGGATGACGATTTCATCCGACTCAGTCAGCGTATCGCCCAGATGAGCAGGCGGATTCCTGGCCACGACGCGTCCGTCGCGGGTCATCGAGATGTTGGGGAACAGCAGCGCCGAGATCGGGTACTTCCGCAGCATCTCGATCGCGCTGTCGCGTAGTTCGTCGGCGCTCGCCCAAGGAGAGAGGCTCACGAACGCCGTGAGAGCCTCGACGGTGGTTTTGCCGGTGACGGCCGCACGCGCCCCCCGGATCCAGTCGGCGATCTCGACCTCCTGGCCTTGAGTCCTGGCCAGCTCGTCGACGGCTCGCTTCCCGAACTCTCGGAGGAGTGTTTGCAGGCGCTTGAGGCGTTCGGTAACATTGTGGGTCTCGCGCTGCCTCTTCGGAATGGTCCGGTAAGTCTGAATCGCTTTCTCGATGAAGCTGGCGGCGACTCCGTGACTTGGATCAGCCGACGACAGCCGATGCTCGGCTTCTTTGACCCAGCACTCCGCTTCAGCAACGGTCGTAGCTGTAGCTTGGGCTTCGTTGCCGAGGGTCTTGAACCAGCGATGTGCTTCATGAAGATAGCTTCGTGCCCGATGAAACTCACCTTGGCCTGCGGACACCTGACCCAGAGACTCAAGTTTCGTCGCGATACTGGCCGCGTTGTCGCGGCCGAGTCCATTGGATCTCATCAACTCAGCCAACTTGACTGCGAGGAAGCCGTCCTCGTTTGTCGCGGAGTCGAGTGCCTCCAGAATCGACGCCTCCATCTCCTCGCCGCGATTTCCGGCGGCGGTCTTGGTAAGGCGAGCGAGAAGCAGCGCCCTTTGCCAGCAGTCGAGACCGTCGCGGACCCAACTCTCTCCGTTCAGCGGCACTGCCCTGTAGCTATCGATGGCGAGCAATGCGAACTCGCCGCTTCGGGTCTCTTGTGCTAGCACTAGCCAGACGAGGTCCGCCAAGCGCGCCTTCAGAAGATGCGCACCAGGAGCGCAGATTTCCATCGTAGTGACCGCACCGGCAAGGAACGCGGTGTCACTTTCGGTCAAGTCATCGGGTGAGAACGAGCTTCCGCCGGGGAAGGAGAATCGGGGCCCAAAGGGCTTGACGGCTCTGTCGGGTGAGAACGTCATGGAGCAGGCATCGGCGAGGAGCCGGAGCGCCTTGGCCCGACGGTCGTCGCCCTCGGCATCCTTGGCGGCGGCCAGGAGCGCCCCCCAGATCGAGGAGTACGCCCATGGATCGGCGGATCGCAGTGCGTCCTGCCAGCCGCAGTTGGCGAAGTCGTCCGCGGCGAGGGCGGGACCGGGAGAGGAGCGTGCGGAGGACATTGCGACTCGAGCCGGGTCAGGGCGGCCGAATCGTAGCTGGTCGCGTCCTCAGGCGGCTGCGCGGGAGCCGGCGTACCTTGGAGTCGCGGCGCCAGGCTCTCGAGTGAATCGCCCCCTCAGCCGTTGAAGCGCAAGAGCATCGCGCCCCAGTGGAAGCCGGCGCCGAAGGAGGTCAGAAGGACCAGATCGCCGGGGGAGATACGGCCGTTGCGGTGGGCTTCCCACAGGGCAAGCGGCACCGAGGCGGAGCCGGTGTTGCCGTACTCCTGGAGGTTCGTGTAGACCTTCTCCATCGGTACAGACAGGTTCTTCGCGACTGCCTGGACAATGCGCAGGTTCGCCTGGTGGGGCACGATCATTGCCACGTCTTCGAGCTTTGCGCCCACTGATTCCAGCACGTCGAGGCCGACCTCCGACATGCGGTGGACGGCGTGACGGAACACCGCCCGGCCCTCCATGATCAGCTTCAGATGCTCTTCCTTCTGCGCGTACTCCAGGCTGAACGGCTTGCGCGTGCCGCCGATCTCCAGGGTCAAGATGCTCCACTGGCTGCCGTCGGTGCCGGTCTTGGCGCCGAGGATTTCGGCCATCTGCGGTCCGCGCTCGATGATCACCCCGGCCGCGGCGTCGCCGAACAACACGCAGGTCTCTCGAATCTTCCAGCTTACGAGACGGGAAATGAGCTCGACACCGATCACCAGGACGCGGCGGGTGCCGGTCAGTACTCGCGAGCGGGCGACGTCCAGTGCTTGCACGAAGCCGGCGCAGCCGCTGCCGCCCAGGTCGTAGGAGGGGATCTCCCGGGCGCCGATTCCCTCCTGCACGAAGGACGCGGTGTCCGGCGTGTAGACCTCGGGCGTGTCCGTGGCGACGATGATCTCGTCGATCTCGTCGGCGGAGACGCGGCGGCTCTCGAGCGCCGAGTGGGCAGCGGCAACAGCCAGGTCGGCGGTGGACTCGTCTTCCGCCGCGAAGCGGCGCCGGTGGATGCCGGTTCGTTCGACGATCCATTCGTCCGAGGTGTCGACGTACTTGGTCCAGTCCTCGTTCGTCATCACTCGCTCCGGCACGTAGCCGCCGAAGCCGCTGATTCCCACGGTGTTGTCGCTCAATGAGTCTCCTAGGGGAGGGAGTGGCTATTTGTCTGCCACCGTACCACCGCTTGGGGAGCGGTGCCCGGGAGCGAGGGGGCCGTTGGACCGCTGTGGCCGGAATAGACTCAGTCGGAGCGGGCTCGTGGCCCGAGCCTCAACCGGCAGGAAGCCGGGCAAGAGCCGACGACGAGCGGCGCTAGAACGTGAGCACTATCCTCCAAATCAATCTCGACGACCTACTTCATTGTCGCAGCGTGGAGTCGGCGCGTGTGGAGTTCAAGGAGTCGTGGAACCCCGAAACCACCGGGCCGCAGGTCCTGCGGACGATCTGCGCGTTCGCGAACGATCTCCACAACCTCAACGGCGGCTACATCGTCATCGGCGTTGGTGAAGAAGGCGGCCATGCGATCCTGCCGCCGTCGGGCCTCCCGTCCGAGAAGGTCGAGGCGGCGCAGAAGTGGATTCGCGGTAGCTGCCAGCGGCTCGATCCCCCGTACTCTCCCATCCTGTCGCCCGAGACCTTCGGCGACCGCCTCCTTCTCGTAGTCTGGGTCCCGGCAAGCGACATGCGTCCTCATCGGGGGCCGTCCGCGGACCACAAGCGCTGTCGGTACTGGGTTCGCCTCGGTGCCGAGACCGTCGATGCCGAGCAAAGAGGCGACATGCTCCGGGCGCTCATCGAACAGACCAACCGCGTGCCGTGGGATGACCGCGCGGCTCGGGATGCGGAAGTGGAGGACATTCGGGAAGCCAAGGTCCGCGAGTATCTGCGGGATGTGCGCAGTGGCCTCCTCAAAGAGTCCGACCACCGGGAGATCTGCCGGCGAATGCGGATTACCGCTCGGGCCAACGGCCATGAAGTACCGAGAAACGCCGGACTGCTCTTGTTCTCCGCTGACCCGACGCGCTGGTTTCGCGGTGCGACGATCGAAGTCGTTCAGTTCGCTGCGGATCGTGCGGGCGACGTGCAGGAGGAGCGAGTCTTCCGGGGCGGGCTCGCCGATCAGCTTCGCGACTGCCTGAACCATCTAGAGAATCTCTCGGTCTCTCACCTTCAGAAGCGCCCCGACCGTAGCCAGGTGCGGGGCTGGGTGAGCTATCCACTGCCTGCCTTGCGGGAGACGTTGGTCAACGCGGCGTATCACCGCGGGTACGACGTCGATCAGCCGGAGCCGGTCAACGTGTATCTCTACCCGGGTCGCGTCGAGGTCATCAGCTATCCCGGCCCGGTGGCTGGGATCGAGCGTCGACACCTTGTCGCTGACGCTCAGATCACTCCAGTGCCCGCTCGCAACCGCCGCATCGGCGAGTTTCTCAAGGAATGGGGCTCGCCGAAGGAAGGCTGACTGGCCTGCCGAAGGTGTTTCGGACCATGGAGGCAAACGGCTCGCCGCCGCCTCACTTCGACTTCGACGAACAACGAACCTACTTCCGGGCCACTTTGCCTGCCCATCCGGAGTTCGTGGCGCTCTCGACTTTGCGAGACGCAGCCCACCTGCGAGCGGTGGGGGACAACGAAGAAGCCCTTCGCCGTATTGAATCCGCGTGGGAGTCCAACCCTGCTTCGGCGGTGCTCGCGTCGGAGATGATTCGTTCGTACGCGGACCGCGACGAGATAGAGCGGGCGGAAGAGGTTCTCGCGAGATTCGAGCGGCGCGGTTCAAAGGCGGCCGTGCCCCACGTCGCGAACACCCTGATCGATGTCTTGGCGAATGGCGGCGAAGTGGACAGGGCGCGCCGACTACTCCAGCGGCGCCACGGCGGGGTTTTTGGCCAAGATGCCATCGACACAGCCATCCTCGCGCGGCGTCTCAGAGAACCGAAGGCAGCCCACCGCTACTTCGAGCGCGCGGACGACGCCATCCTCGGCGATCCTCGGGCCCTGCACGAGTTCGCTCAGACGAAGATCGACTTAGCGGGTGCCGCGCGAAGGGAGCGGCGGTATGGCCTTCGCCGCAAGTTCCTCGGAGAGGCGCGGAGTCTGTTGGAACGGGTTGTTCAACTCGACGCGCCGACGACACGCCACGCCTGGGCTTGGCGGGATCTGGCTCGAACATTCAACTGGTTGCGCCTCCCGCTTCGGGAAGTCGAAGATGCCTACGAGAAGGCGCTGGCGTTGTTGCCGGATGAACGGAGGTTCGTCGAAGAACTGGCGCAGTTGCGCAAGCGGCGGCGCCGGTAGCTTCTGCCGTCAGTCCCCTTCGCCCAGCAGTTCCGCGATCACGGCGTCCGTGTCGGCGCCGCAGGTGGGCGGGGAGCGCCGGTAGGTCACCGGCGTCTCGGACATCCTGATCGGGTTGGCGACCATCTTGACGCCGCCGCTTCCGGCGAGCGGATGCGGCACTTCGACCGTCATGCCGCGGGCCCGCGCCTGGTCGGAGGCCAGCGCCTCTTCCAGGTTGTGGATCGGGCCGCCGGGCACGCCGCGGGCTTCCAGGCCGTCCAGCACCTCGGCGCTGCTCAGCTTGCGAACGCGGCGGGACAGCTCGACCACCAGCTCCTCCCGGTGAGCGAGCCGGCCGGCGTTCGTGCGGTAGCGCTCGTCCGATGCCAGCTCCGGTGCGCCGAGGAGATCGCAGAACCGCTCGTATTGCGCGTCGTTGCCGACCGCGACGATGACGTGGCCGTCCGCGGTCTCGAAGACGCCGTAGGGAACGATGTTCGGGTGTTCGTTGCCGCGCCGGCGGGGCACTTCTCCGGACGTTAGGTAGTTCGTGCCCTCGTTGACCAGCCAGGCCATCTGCGTGTCGACCAGGGCAAGGTCGATGTGCTGCCCGCGGCCGGTGCGGTCGCGGTGCCGCAGCGCGGCCAGAATCGAGGTCGCGGCGTACATGCCGCAGACGATGTCGGCGATGCCGACGCCGACCTTCATCGGCTCGCCGTCCGGTTCGCCGGTGAGGCTCATGATGCCGCCGTAGCCCTGGGCCAGCAGGTCGTAGCCGGCGCGGTGCGCGTTCGGGCCGGTCTGGCCGAAGCCGGTGATCGAACAGTAGACGAGCCCGGGCAGATCGTCCTTCAGGTCGGCGTAGCCGAGGCCGTAGCGCTGGAGGGCGCCGACCTTGAAGTTCTCGATCAGCACGTCCGAGCGGGAGGCGAGGCGCCGCGCCAGGTCCGCGCCTTCCGTGGTGGCGAGATCGACCGCGACGGAGCGCTTGTTCCGGTTGGCGCAGAGGTAGTAGGCGCTCTCGCTTGTGTCCTCGCCGTCCGCGCCGCGCACGAAGGGCGGCCCCCAGGCGCGGGTGTCGTCGCCGCGGCCGGGCCGTTCGATCTTGATCACGTCCGCGCCGAGGTCGCCGAGCAACTGGGTGCAGGTCGGACCCGCGAGGATGCGGGTCAGGTCGAGGATGCGGAGACCGTCGAGTGCTGACATGGTGACGTAGGGGTCCGTAGCATACGATTCCGCGCGATGCGCAAGTTCGACGCGGTCGTGGTCGGCGCGGGGTTCGCCGGCCTCTACATGGCGCACCGTTTGCGCGGTCTGGGCTTCTCGGTGCGGGCGTTCGAGGCCGGTGACGGCGTCGGCGGCACCTGGTACTGGAACCGCTATCCGGGCGCCCGCTGCGATGTCGAGAGCCTGGAGTACTCGTACCAGTTCTCGGAGGAGCTGCAGCAGGAGTGGTCCTGGAGCGAGCGCTACGCCGGTCAGCCGGAGATCCTCCGCTACGCGAACCATGTGGCCGACCGCTTCGACCTCCGTCGCGACATCGCGTTCAGCACTCGCGTGGTCACGGCGCACTTCGACGAGGAGGCCTGCTCCTGGCGGATCGAGCTGAAGCGCCAGGACCGAGACGCCATGCCGGATGCGGGCGAGACGCCCGCGTTCCCAGGGGCCGGAAGCACCACTCCGCTGAGCAAGCTGGCAGCCCGGCCGGAAGCGCCACGGGGGGCGGGTGACGGTGGCGGCAACGGCAGGGGAGCGGAGGAAAACGAGCTCGTCTCGGCCCGCTTCGTCATCATGGCCACGGGCTGCCTGTCGGCGGCGAATCTGCCGGCCTTCGTTGGGCTCGACGACTTCGAGGGCGCGAAGTACCACACCGGCGTCTGGCCGCACGAAAAAGTCGACTTCGCGGGTCTCCGGGTCGGCATCATCGGCACCGGTTCCTCGGCGATCCAGGCGATTCCGCTGATCGCGGAGCAGGCAGGTCACCTGACCGTCTTCCAGCGCACGCCGAACTTTTCGATTCCGGCCCGCAACCGGCCGATGGACCGGGAGCGCGAGGCGGAGGTCAAGGCCGAGTACCCGGCGTTCCGGGCGCGGAACAAGACGATGCCCGCCGGCCTCGGGGCGGACATGAACCCGACGCACGACGAGGCGGTGCTTGCGTCCGGCGCGGAACGGCGGCGGCGCTTCGAGGAACGCTGGCAGACCGGCGGCTTCTCCTTCATGGCTTCCTTTGCCGACCTGCTGCGGACGCAGGAGGCTAACGACGCCGCGGCCTCGTTCGTGCGAGACTAGATCCGCGGAATCGTGCGCGACCCGGAAACCGCGGACCGCTTGAGTCCGCACAACGTGATCGGCTGCAAGCGCATCTGCCTCGACAGCGGCTATTTCGAGACCTACAACCGGCCCAACGTGTCGCTGGTCGACATAAGCTCGGCGCCGATCGAGCAGATCACCCGGTCGGGTGTCCGCGCCGGCGGCCGCGACATCGAACTCGACGCGATCGTCTTCGCCACCGGTTTCGATGCGATGACAGGCGCGCTCACGCGGGTCGACATCCGCGGCCGTGACGGCCGGACGCTGCGGGCCAAATGGGCGGAGGGGCCGCGCGCCTACCTGGGACTGGGCATCGCCGGTTTCCCCAACCTGTTCATCGTCACCGGTCCGGGGAGTCCTTCCGTGCTCTCGAACATGCTGCCGTCGATCGAGCAGCACGTCGAATGGATCGCGGACTGCATGGACTACTTGCGGGGTCGCGGCTATTCGGAGATCGAAGCATCGCCGCGGGCGGAGGAGGAGTGGGTGGCCCACGTCCGCGAAGTGGCCGACCACACGCTCTACCCGACCTGCAATTCGTGGTACCTGGGCGCCAACGTGCCCGGCAAGCCGCGCGTATTCATGCCCTACCTCGGCTTTCCTCCGTACGTGGAGAAATGCAACGCGGTAGCGGCCAACCACTATGAGGGGTTCGAACTGTCATGAGCAAGAGAACCGGCCTCGTTTCCCTTTCCATTCTCCTTGTCCTCTGGGCGGCGCCTCTGAGCGCCCAGCAGCCCGAGCCGGCGGCCGGGGTCGTTCAGGAGACCGTCGACGTCGAAGTCGTGAACATCGACGTGCAGGTCACCGACCGGCAGGGGGCGCCGATCACGGGCCTCACGGTGTCGGACTTCCAGGTTTTCGAACACGGCCGCCGGGTCGACCCGGTGAACTTCTACGAAGTCGTGAGCGACGATCCGGACTCCACGACGCCGATCTGGCTCATCCTGTACTTCGATCAGCACAACATGCTGTCCGCGAACCGCGACCGGGCACTGGCGGAGCTCGAGGTCGACCTGCCGGCGGTGCTGGAAGATCGCCGCGTGAGCGTGATGGTCGCCGCGCACGACCAGGCGCCGCGGGTGCTTCAGGGCTTCACCCGCAACTGGGGGTCGATCCGGAGCGCGCTGGCCAGTCTGAAGGGGCAGGGGACGGTCGGCGACTCGCGGGACGGCCTGCGTCAGAGCGCTCAACTCTCGGTGACCGATGCATTCCAGAAGATGCGTGGCTCCGACCGCCTGGACCGCCAGAACGCCGCTCTGGCCATCGACGCTCTGCTGGGGCAGATGCGGAACTACGCGCGCGAGATCTACGCCGACTCGGAGAGCAGCTTCGAGGCCCTGGGCAACTTCGTGCGTACGCTGTCCTGGCTCGAGGGCCGCAAGGCATTGGTCTACGTGTCGGACGGCGTGGTGGAGCGGCCGCTGGGTTCCCTGATGGAGCATCTCCAGGATCTGCTGACGGGCGGCGCCAGCAACGCCGGCGCCCTGGTCGAAAGCCGGACCGGGGGGCAGGCCGGAGGCACTCCGGGTACCGGCGGCGTCTTCGACCGCGACACGAGCATGGAGGCCGGCCGCCTCCAGCAGGAGGTCGAGCAGTACCGGGCCACGGCGACCATCCGCGCCATCGTCGCGGAGGCGAACACCTACGGCGTGACGCTGTTCGCTGCCAAGCCGCCGCCGGGCAACGCAGCGACGAGCGCCCGGCGTTCCAAGGGTCGGGGCTCGTTGCTCGAGATCTCCGACTACCGGGAAGCGCTGCACTCCCTGGCCGAGGGCACGGGCGGATTCGCCCGCACCGGCGGTGGGAGGCTCACCGGTGTGTTACCCCGGGCCGTCGGCGGGATGCAGTCGTACTACTCGCTCGGTCTGTCCTCCGCGGGCAAGGTCGAAGGCGAGTTCACCGCCATCGAGATCAAGGTCGAGGGGGGCCGGGGCGTCAACGCGAACTACCGGCGGAGCTACATCAAGAAGGGCATTCGCTCCCGCATCTCGGAGCGGGCGCTGGCCGCGGTGGTCATCGGTGAAAGCGACAACCCGCACCGGATGGAGGTCCACCTGGACGCGATCGTTCCCGTCGAGGAACTCGATTTGTTCGAGGTGTCGATGTGGGTCGAGTTTCCGATCGGTAACGTGGAACTCGTCGAACTCGACGGTGTCCACAGCGCCTCCGCCCGTCTGGTCGTGGTGGCGATGGACGACGACGACCAGTTGACGGCGGCGCAGCACCTCGACGTGCCGCTGCAGGTGCCGTCCGACACGCTCGCGGACGCCCTGGAGAGCCACTACCGTGCCGGCTTGACCCTGAGGCTGCCGGAGGGCCGGCAGCGTATTGCCTTGGGACTCTGGGACCAGACGGCAGGGGCGGGCTCCGTGCTGACCGACGCACTGACCGTGGAGCGAAAGTGATGAAGAACCTGTTCGACGTTTCCGGCAAGGTGGCGGTGGTCACCGGGGGCTCCCGCGGCATCGGGGCGATGATCGCCCGCGGCTACGTGGAGAACGGCGTGCGCGCCTACATCAGCTCGCGTAAGGCGGCGGTCTGCGACGCGATGGCCGACGAACTGAGCGCCTACGGGGAGTGCATTTCGCTTCCGAACGACCTGGCGTCGGTCGAGGGCGTCGAACGCTTCCGCGCCGAGTTCCGGGAACGCGAAGAGAAGCTCGACATCCTGGTCAACAACGCCGGCGCCGCCTGGGGCGCGCCGCTCGAGGAGTTCCCCGAGTCGGGCTGGGACAAGGTGATGGACATCAACCTGAAGGGGCCCTTCTTCCTGACGGCGCGGTTGCTGCCGGAGTTGCGCGCCGCGGCGACCACGGACGACCCGTCGCGGGTGATCAACATCGCCTCGATCGATGGGCTGCACGTGAATCCGGCGGAGCACTATCCGTACAGCGCGAGCAAGGCCGGGATGATCCACCTCACGCGCGCGCTGGCCCGCCGGCTCGCGCCCGACGACATCACGGTGAACGCGGTCTGTCCCGGACCGTTCGAGAGCAAGATGATGGAGTACAACCTGAAGAAGTTCGGCGACGAGATCCGCGCCCGCAACCCGCGCAAGCGGATCGGCACGCCGGAGGACATGGCCGGCGTCTCGATCTACCTGGCGTCGCGCGCGGCGGCCTACGTCACCGGCGCCGCGATCCCGGTCGACGGCGGCATCTTCGCGGTGAGCTGAAAGACATCGCCCTGGCGCGGAGGAGGGGCGCCTTGCGATCGTCACCAAGCACGGGCGCCCGACGATCCTGGCCGTGCCGTTCGATGACCGGCTTCTCTGTCACGGTGCCCACCGTGCGCTGGCGCTGCATCTGTTCGAGAGCCGCCATCTCTCCCTCACCCGGGCCGCCAAGGTCGCCGCGATGGTGCCCGAGGACTTCGTCGCTCTCCTGGGTGAAGCGGGGGTCGCCTCGGTTGACTATCCGCCCGAAGAGGTTGAGCAGGAGATCGCTGCGGCCGGGTGAGTGGAGCGGTCGTGGCGGACACAGGTCCGGCACTCGTCAGGCTCAGGTCGTGTGGATTCCGGACGGAGTTGGCTATGCTGCTTCGACCATTGACAGTGGTTGCGTCCTGGCCTCAGAGACGAGCGCGACAACGCAAGAGACAGGGAGAATAGGGATGAGGCGCGGGCGTTCGGCGGGTAGCCCGGCCGTTTGTGCCGCGCTATTGGCGTTGGCATGGGCTCCGCCGGAACTCGGGGCGTGGGACGATTCGGCGGGACCGATGCTCGACGATCTGCGGGCCATCGCTCTTCCCGACGAAGTCGCCCATGCGACCGATGTGCGGTGGCTCGCGGAGGATGAGGTTCTGTTGGGCGTCATCGACCGCGGTCTCTACTCCTGGCGTATCGGGACCGAGCGGGTCGAACTCAAAGCCACACTGGCCAGGACGGAACATCGCCTCCCGGGCCGTCAGAGTTACAGTCGTGTCGGCGGCGCGAGTCGGGGCGCGGTCGCTGTCGCGAACGGCGCGTTCGGTGTCTTCCTTCAGGAAGAGACCGGAATTCGCCTTCTGAAAGATGTCGAGATCGTTGGCGACGTCGATCGAAGGGGCCGGCTGACGGCCGCGGTCGGTCTCGCCCGCACCGAGGATCGCGGCTGGGAGGACCACATCGCCTGGCTGTTCCACGACGACGAGGACGAGGCGCGAGCACTGCTGCCGACACGCGATGCGGGCCTGGCGATGGCGCGGTGCTACCAGGCGGGGCTCTCAGTGGTCCGTTTCCTTTCGGAGGACCGCCTTCTCGTCGCTCCTGGTGCCGAGCCCGGCCTGTTCGTGTATGACCGGAACGGCCTGCTCCTCGACAGCTTCAACGCCGAGCTGTTCTCTGCCGACACGGCCTGCGAGATCGGGGACGAACGGAGGGTTCTGCTGGCGCAGGCCCCGTACCGAGTGGCTTGGCTGAACGAGCGGCGCGTGATCGACGAGATCGTCGCGGATGGTGTCGGCAATACCTTCTTCTTCGTTCGCCATGTCTCGCCAGGAGTTTCGAGCCGGGGGTCGGTCCCATCCTCCGCATCGGCGCCGTCCCCGGTAGGCGGAGGCACAGCCAAGGGCGGCACGAAGCAGGGAGTTCAGGCGTCGCCGCTAGACGGCTTAGATCTGGAGGGCTTGAAGAAGCTGATCGAACAGACCGAGGACGGTGAACCGGTTGTCGTGCCGGTGCGTAACCGCGAGGAAGCCGAAGAAGCGATGACTTGGCTCCACGCGGAGGGCGGGAGAGTAGTCCAGAGCGGGAGCCAGGGTGGACCCATCGTCGTCAATCTCGTGCAGGTCACGCCGGGTCCGGGGACGGAGTCCTCGGCAGCAGACAGTTTGCCGGCTGACGCCGCGTATCCTCCCAGCGGCAGGGTCTGTTGGGATCTCGTCTATGCTCGAGTGGACGATTTCGGTGCCGTGGCGCGGCTGCCCTGCGCCATCGAGTCGGAACGGAGCGACGCCCGCCTGCGTGCCGATCTTCGCGCCGGGCGTGCTGTCATCCTGCTTCGTAGCGAGTCGATCAGTCCGCTCTACTGGCGACCGTCCGAGATTTTCGAGGCTCGACTCAGCGCTCCGAAAGATTGAGGCGATGCGGCTTCTTCTCGCGGCCGCGGCGGCCGGGGTCGTCTCGTCGTGGGGACCCGCGCTTGCCCAAGTCGAGGAGGCGCCGGACGCGGGACCGACTCGGTTCGTCTGCGTCGACACGGCCCGGCGCGTGTTTCCGTCGGAGCCTCTGGCCGCGGCTTCGCTGCAGCGGATCTGGGGACGTCTTGAGCAGCTGTCGGAGAGGGAGATCACTCATTGTTGGTCGTGGAACGACACATGCGCGGTCAGCCGCATTCTCCCCGGTGAGGATCCGGCGGCCGCCTGTGGATCGGACCGCCGTCTGCGACTTGTGATCATGCCGTCGCGGACCCCCGATGATTCGCTGCGACCGGAGGTCGACTCGTCGGTCGGCATCCGCGTCGTCGCCGCGCCGGCCGAGATGTGGCGGGAAGTGCCTCTGGGCCTGCTGCCCACGACGGCTACCAACCTGTCTTCGGCGCTGTCGTTGCCGCGCAGTCCCGGGCCGTGGCGCGTTCGGGCCAGTTTCGGCGGCGCGGTTACGCCATGGCGCGATGTCCTCCCCGAGGAGGACACTGTAAACCTTGTCCTGCGGCCCGCGTTGCATCTCGCGGTCGACGTCACCGCGGACCACGAGCCGCTCGAAGTGGGGCGTCTGTCCCTGGTACGGCCTGCCAGGGGTCTGCAGCGCCAAGCCGAGTTGCTGGTCTACGAGGTCGTGGACGACGCCGGCCGGATCGAGATCCCGGTGGTCGAGCAGGAGAGGGTTCTGGTGCTCGTCTCGGGCAAGGGACGCCTTCCTGCTGCGTTCGCCAGGCCCGGCGACGTGCCGTCGAAGGTCGAACTCGGTCCGGGTTTCTCGATTGCCGGTCGAGCCGTGAACGATGCCGGCGAACCCGTCGCGGAAGCGCGCATCTCCAGTCTGGCGTGGATTCCCGGGAGCGGAGGCCTGATGGGGCGCCACGAGGCCGAGTCGGACGCCGACGGCAGGTTCCTTCTCACCGGCTTTGGGGTCGGCGAGGCGTCGCTCAGGGCGGAACGCGGCGAGCTCTTGTTCTCGCGCACTTTCGAGCTTGTTGAATCGACCGACCTGGGCGACGTGGTGCTGACGGCGCCGGAGACCGTGTGGATTCGGATCCTGAACGGTCTGACGGGGCGGCCGGTCGCCGGCGCCAGGGTCCATGCGGGAGGCGGTGCGTGGAAGACGGTCGACGAGAACGGCACTGTCGATTTTCTGCGTCTCGAGGGCGCGGTGATCCTCGTAGAGGCCGAGGGCTACGATCTCGCGCAGCAGGAGTTGCCCCGCGGTGTCGGCCGGACTGCGGACCGGCCGTTCGCCATCCGGCTGGCCCCCGTGTTCACAGTCGAAGGCACATACGTGGCGGCCGAGGGTTCGACCCCCGCCGCCGGAGGGCGCGTGACGGCCCGAACGGAGGTCGAAGGAGGAACGGGGAGCACGTTCGGCGAGATGGCGTCCGATGGCGCCTTCTCGATCGAGCTGGACGCCGGCGCCTGGGAGTTGGAGCTCTCGGCCGGCAACGCGGGCGTGCTGCGGGTAGAGGTCTCGGGTTCGGCAGGGGAGAAGCGAGACCTCGGCGTTCTCGTAGCGCCGGCGTCGGCTTGGGTCCACGGTTTCGTCGTGAACCCGGAGTACGCGCCCCTGTTCGGGGCCGAAGTGTCGTACACCCGCCCCTCTGAATTTGGGCCCTTGTTCGCGTCGGAACTGGGCCTCATCGATTCGGTCGAGACGGACCGGGAGGGCCGCTTTGAACTGTTCGGACTGGATCCCGGCGTCTCGACCCTGCGCGTGGAGGCGGAGGGCTTCGCGCCCTTCGAGTTCGAGGTGGAGGCCGCCGGGCTCGACGGGATCAATGCTGGGACGATCGCGTTGTCGCGTGGCCGACGGGTGAACGTACGCTCGGATGTCGGCCAGGGTCAGGTCGTGATCGACTCCGGAGGGCTTGGCCATCCGCGGGATCAGTTGACGGCCGAACTGAGCGACCGGAGGGCCACGATCGAAGCAGTTCCCGAAGGCGGCTTTCGGCTGACGGTGCTGGCAGACGGCGTGCCCGTCTGCGGCCGGGATGAGCACAGTGAGACGGGCGGCGTCTCGATTCGCTGCGACCGCGAGACGAAGCGCGTCCTGGGCCGGGTGACGCTCGGGGAGCGGCCGGGCGGCGGCATGCTGCTGTGGAAGAGCAGAAGCAGGCGGCGACGATGTCCGAGGGCTTCATCAGGACGGTCGCTGGCGGCCTGAGCCGGACTCGGATGGTCACGAACCGGCCGCGCGATCGGAAGGCAACTCTTGACCCGGAGGGCCGCTACTTGATGGAGGATGTGCTGCCAGGCGCCTGGGAGGTGATCTGGATGCCGCTTCGGGGCGGCATGCAGGAGGTGAGGGAGGTCCGGGTGCCGGACGGCGACGCCGAGGACGTTGTCCTGAACTTCGACTACACGGGCGCTTCGGTCGCGGGCGTCGTGCTGGATGCCGAGGGCGCCGCCGCCCGCCACGCGACGGTCGATGTCTTTCCGGGGCGCCGAGCCGTGGTGGCGGGCGAGGACGGCCGGTTCGTGGCGCTGGGACTCGCGCCGGGCGCGTACCAGTTGCGGGCGCGGCTTCGCGGCCAGCGCTCCCGGCTGGTCGACGTCGAGTTGCGGGAGTACGGCGAGAGCGCGTCGGTTCAACTGACGCTGCTGGACGACGCGCCGAGCGATGAGCTGGAGATTCGCATAGCGGGCGCCGAGGGCGGCTTCTGCTTCGTGGCGTTGGACTCGGGATTCTCGCAGGTGGTCCGGATCGATCGGGGTACGGCCAGGCAGGAGCTCTCGCCGCCGCTCCCGGAGCGGGTGAAGGTCGCCTGCCGCGCGGATGGGCGCTTCATCCTGGGCGGCTGGCAGGATCTGGAGCGTGCTCTGGAGCGGGGAGTGGACCTCGACGGCCGCGAATCGACCTCAACGATCGTCCTCGTCGGCGAGCCCCCCGGGCCCGCAATCGAGATCGAGGGCCCGGGCGGCTGGAATCTCGGCGAGTTGCAACTCTGGTTCGGCGGCGCGCGGACGTTCCGCGTCGGCGAAGCGATCCCCAATCTTCCGGTCGGAACCTATACCCTGCGTTGGGGCGACCGCTCTCGGACTGTGCGGACAGAGCGGCGGCGCGTCGTCGAGGTCGAGATCGACGGTTGACCGACGCCCTTCTTCGAGGGTGTCGCCGCGTGCTCTCAGTCCTCGTCGCCGCCGAGGCTGCACATGCCGTTGCCCTTCGCGGCGATGTAGAGGAACACGAAGCAGTACAGGACGGCGAGCTCACCCTGGTTCACCAAGGGAAACACGTAGTGCAGGACGCCGGGATCCTCGACCGGCCGGAACACATGGCCGATGAAGTAGGCGAAGGCCATGAGCCCGCTGGCGAGGAAGGCGACCGGGCGCGTGAACAGGCCGAGCATCATCAGGGCGCCGCCGATCAGTTCGATCGGCCCGGCGATGTAGAGCATGAAGGCCGGCGCCTCGGGCGCGTCGAGCGGGAAGTTCAGCAGCTTCTGCGCTCCGTGCCAGAGGAACAGGAAGCCGGCGACGATCCGCATCGCGGCGTAGGTTTGGGGCTGGCAGTTCTTGAACGAATCGAGCATCGCGTCCCTCCCTGGGCTGTTTGTAGTTGGGCCTAGCGTAGCGCGGCAGGTAGCCGCGCCGCTTCGCGGCATCTGGCATTCTTCTCCGCGGGTCAAGAGACCCGCGGCCACAGGCCGGCGCACCGACACTCGGTGTGGTCAGCGCGTGTCCAGGGAGCGTAGGTACTCGTCGTCGCGCGCTGCAATCAGGAGCCGATGGGGCCTGTCCTTGGTCAGGCTGCGCTCGAAGGGGACGATCCGGAAAGTCCAGTTTCGGAGGCACGGAAATTCCTCAAAGTTGCGGTGAATCGTGAAGATGCCCACGGTTCGGTCGTGCGAGAGCGCCTCGAACTCGTCCCAGAAGTCGGCGAGGGACCAGTGGAAACCGGCGGCGTAGAAGGAGTAGACGACGTCGTAGGGTCCTGGCAAGGCGTCCAGGCAGTGGTCCAGGTCGTGGGCGTCGAAGATGCGGAATTGCCGCACTTCGTTGTACTCCAGCACCTGCCGCAGGGCGTTGAGGTCGCCGCAGAACGATCGGTCGATGCGCGCCGCGCTACGGGGATAGTCGATCGGCGGGCCGTTGCCGTCGTAGAGATGGAACTCCGTCTCCGCCCAGCCGAGGGCGCGCTGGAAGAAGGCGGTCGACCGGCCCAGGCCGCAGCCGATGTCCAGGGTCTTGTTCGGCTGGGGAATGGCTCGGAGAACGGGCGCCGCGGCATCGAACTCGCCCCAGCAGGACCCGTTCTGGGTCAATTCCCAGAACGACCGCGAGGTGTCCCCGGGCTCGAGGTGGAACTGGGGCGACAGGCGGGCAATCGCCGCCACCATCTCCGCGGTCATCGGCGGCGAGTGGAAATGCCGTTCCCGCGTCCTGAAGCGCGGGTGTACGTCGGCCTCGGAGAGTTCGCGCCGCATGGTCTTGCGCCACTCGGCGCGCAGGCGCGGGAGCAGGTAGCTGACGTTCATGGGCGGGGAGCCCTAACGCCGCACGCGCACCGGGAAGGGCGGTTTGGCCGGTTCCGCCGGCGGGTTCTCTTCCAACTGCTCGAGGACGATCTCGATCGCTTTCTCGAGTTGCGGGTCGCGGCCGGCGATGACGTCCGCCGGCCACTGCTCGACATCGACGTCGGGCGGCACGCCGACGTTCTCGACCACGAAGCCGTCCTCGGTCCAGATCGCGAGGTTGGGCGCCGTGACGAATCCGCCGTCCATCAGGATCGGGAAGCCGAGCGTGCCGACCAGGCCGCCCCAGGTGCGCTTGCCGACCAGGGTGCCGAGACCCAGTTTGTTGAACATCCAGGGCAACAGGTCGCCGCCGGAGCCGGCCGTTTCGTCGATGATCATGACCTTCGGTCCCAGGATCGCCGCGCTCGGCGTGCGGAAGTCGGCGCCGTAGCGGGTTGCCCAGTGGCTGATGTACGGGCGCCGCAGGTGGTCGATGTAGTAGTCGGCGACCTGGCCGCCGCCGTTGAAGCGCTCGTCGACGATCAGGGCCTGCTTGTGGACCTGGGGGAAGAAGTAACGCTTGAAGTAGGTGTGGCCGAGGGTGGTCGTGTTAGGGACGTAGACGTAGGCGACCCGGCCGTCGGTCGCTTCATCGACCTTGGCCAGGTTCCGCTCGACCCACTCGCGGTTGCGCAGCGCCGATTCGTTGGGGACCGGCACGACGGAGACTGTCCGCGAGTCCGCGCCGTCGGCGTTCGGGCCGACGGTCAGCTCGACGATCTTGCCGGCGGTGTTCTCGAACCGTGCGTGCACGTTGTCCGCGGCGTCGAGATCGATCCCGTCGACCGCGAGCAGGTACTCGCCGGCGGTGACGGACACGCCCGGTTCGGTGAGCGGCGCCCGCAGTTCGGGGTTCCAGTTCAGACCGCCCAACACGTTGGCGAAGCGGTAGCGCCCGTCGGCGAGTTCGAAGTCGGCGCCGAGCAGGCCGCCGCCTACCCGCTCCGGATCGTTCCGCCGGTCGCCGCCGCCGACCCGATGGTGGCCGACCGCGATCTCGCTGCACATCCAGCGCAGCACCTTGTTCAAGTCGGCGCGGGAGGTGACATCGGCGAGGAAGCCGCCGTACTTCTCTCCCATCGCCGGCCAGTCGGCGCCGTGCATGCCGGGGTCGTAGAAGTAGTCGCGGTTGATCCGCCAGACCTCGTCGTAGATCTGCTGCCATTCGGCGCGGGGGTCGATACGGACAGTCAGCTTGCCTGTCGGGATCGCGCTCTTCGTGCGATCGATCTTGGTCGACGCGTCCGCGATACCGAAGTCGTCCTGGCCCGCGTAGAGCACTTTCTTGCCGTCGGCGCTGAGAGAGAAACCGCTGACGCCTGAAAGAAGGACCGTCTCTTCGCGGTCTTCCAGGTCGAAGCGGATGAGGTCGCCGCCGCCGCCGCCGAACCGGGATGCCGCTTGGGAGCGCACGTAGTAGAGCTTGCCCGGCGCGCCGGCCTCCAGGTTGCCGTAGCCGCCGGTCTCGACCGGAAGCGCCAGGATGCGCTGGTTCAGCCCGTCGAAGTCAATCTCGACCCGCGGCTCGTCATCGGCGTCCTCGTCATCGGCGTCCTCGTCTTCGCCGTCCCCGGCTTCCACATCCTCTTCGCTCTCACCGTCCGCGCCCTCTTCGCCGGCCTCCACTGTCTCTTCATCGCTTTCCGGGGCCAGGGGCGATTCGCCGTCCGAGCGCAAGACGGCGACGTAGATGGAGTTCGAAACCTCCATGTCGGCGTTCGACATCGCGAACCAGTGCTTCACCGGACCGGCGTCGGTGGAGGCCGCGAAGTAGAGGTAGTCGCCGCTCCGGTCGAACACCGGTTCGCCGACCTCGCTCAGGCCGTCGGTAACGGCATGGGAGCTGCCGGCTTCCACGTCGTAGACGAACACCTGCTGCATGTAGGAGCGGGTGTTCAGGGTGTAGGCGATGTACCGCGAGTCCGGCGACCAGGCGTGGCCAGGCCTCGGAGCGGCGGGTCCGTAGTAGTACTCGCTTGCGATCTTCGTCACGTCGCCGCTGTCCGTGTCGATCACGAACAAGGTCATCGAGTTGTCGGCGTAGCTAATCCGCTTGCCGTCGGGCGACCACTCGGGGTTCTGGTAGAAGCCGGCGCCGCCGCGCTCGCCGCCGAGTTCGTAGCGGCGGACCTCGCCGCTGTCCTGGGTGCGGACGTGGAGGCGGTACTCGCCGCCTTCGTCCGAGAAGTAGGCGATGCGTCCGCCGTCGGGCGACCAGGCCGGGAAGCGCTCGTGGATGCCCGGAGTCCGCGTCAGGTTGCGGGCGTCACCCTTCTTTGCGGGCAGGGTCAGCACCTCGCCTCGGTACTCGAACACGGCGCGGGCCCCTGAGGGCGAGATGGAAGCGCTGCGGATGTACTCCGGACCCTCGACCCAGCGCGGGCGAGTCTCGGTGAGGTCGGCCGCGACGCCGATACGAAGGCGCTCGTGCCGGTCCGAGGCCGGATCGTAGAGGTGCAGGTATCCGGCCTGCTCGTAGATCACGGTGTCGGCCGATCCCGAGAGATCCTCAACGTGGAAGTCCTCGAACTCGGAGTGCCGGACGATCTCGCCGCTGCCGGTGTCGAACGAGAAGACGTTGAACTCGCCGTCCCGGTCGGAGCGGAAGAAGACCCGGTTGCCGATCCAGGTCGGGTTCGTGTCGTTCGAGCGGCCCTCGGGCTGGGGGATCGTCTGCACGGAGTGGTCCCCGGTGTCGTAGATCCAGATGCGTGAAGTCGTGCCGCCGCGGTAGTTCTTCCATTGCTGGAAGCGCTCGGGGGTGGGGATGTAGGCGATGCGGCGTCCGTCGGGCGAATAGCTGGCCCGCAGCCCGTGCGGGATGGGCAGCTTCGTGGGCAGTCCACCGGTCAGGGGCACGGTGAAGAGCTGGAAGTGACGGTTCGTGAACATGCTGCGCTGGGATGCGAACAGGACCGCTGAACCGTCGACGGTGAATCCCTGGACGAAGTCGGCGCCGGGGTGCCAGGTCAGCCGCTTCGGCTCGCCGCCCGCGGCCGGCATGACGAACACGTCGACGTTGCCGTCGTACTCGGCGCTGAACGCGACCAGGGAACCGTCGGGGGAGAACCGGGGGTTGGTCTCGTTGCCCGGGTGGGAGGTCAGCCGGCGCGCACCGCTGCCGTCGCGACCGGTGATCCAGAGGTCGCCGGCGTAGGCGAAGACCACGTGCTCGGCGCTGACCGCGGGTTGGGACAGGAGGCGCGTGTCCGCCACGTCGACCGCCGATGCGGCGGTCGACGTGGCGGCGATTAGAACGTGGCCGAGGGTGCGCAGAGCGAGCGATGTTCTGGTCATGTCGGTTCCTTTGAGGTCCTCATGGGGCTGCTACTCTGCCACGATGCATCATTCAGATGGAGACTCCGCAACCGGAGCCGGGAGAAGACACTCGGAAGGCTCGAGTACGCGAGCGATCGGCCGGCGCGAGCTTCTTGTCGGAGGCGCGGCCGCCGGGGCGGTGCTTGCGGTAGAGGCCGCCGTGCCGAGCGCGGCGAGAGCCCGGGCGGTCCAACCTGTCGCCAAGGGTGCATTCGAGCTCAAGTACGCGCCCCACTTCGGGATGTTCCGGCACCATGCCGGCGACGACCACATCGACCAACTCCGGTTCATGCAAGACGAGGGCTTTCGGGCCCTGGAGGACAACGGCATGGCCGGGCGGGATGTTTCGCTCCAGGAGAAGATCGCCGCCGAGCTGGACCGGCTGGGGATGGAGATGGGCGTCTTCGTCGCCCACACCTCCTGGGGCGGCGTGAGCTTCGCCTCCTCCGACTCCTCGGTGCGCGAGGCGATCGAGGCGGACATGAGGAAGGCGGCCGAGATCGGGAAGAGAGTGAACGCAACGTGGTGCACGGTGGTCCCCGGTCAGTTCGACCCGGGCCTCGAGTGGGAGTACCAGACGGCGAACGTGGTCGAGAACCTGAAGCGCGCGGCGGCGATCCTGGAGCCGGCCGGACTCGTCGCGGTGCTCGAGCCGCTCAATCACTGGACGAACCACCCCGGCGTGTTCCTGACCGGGATTCCGCAGGCCTACCAGCTCTGCAAGGCGGTCGGCTCACCCTCGGTCAAGATCCTCGACGACCTGTACCACCAGCAGATCACCGAGGGGAACCTGATCCCGAACCTCGACCGTGCGTGGGACGAGATCGCCTACATCCAGGTCGGCGACAACCCGGGGCGGAAGGAGCCGACCACCGGCGAGATCAACTACCTCAGCGTGTTCCGGCATCTCAAGCAGAAGGGCTTCGACGGCATCGTGGGTATGGAGCACGGCAACTCGAAGCCGGGGCGCGACGGCGAGCGGGCGGTGATCGACGCCTACCGGGCGTGCGACGCCTGAGCGGCGCCCGGGCCGAGGAGGCCCGGGCCGCCGCGGGAAACTGAGACTGCCGGACGCGCTTGCCGCTACTGGGCGACGCCGAACGGCAGGACGCCCATCTGGTTGTCCCACATCACGACGATTGCGCCGCCGACGTCCGAGACGTCGGTGAACACGATCGTCATCTGGTCGATGGAGAAGTCCTCTGTGGACGTGATCATGTTGGCCCGTACGACGTCGTGCTCGGGGTTGTAGCCATAGGCGCCCCAGGTGAGGCCTTCCGCCATCTTCTCGCGGTCGAACGTCTCCATGTAGCCCTGCTTCGAGACGATCGCGGTCCAGGCGCCCTCCTTCAGCTCGATGAAGAAGCTGTACTCGCCGGATGGCACCGTCGTGCCGCCGATCATCAGGTCGGCTTCGGTCTTGATCCGGGTCGTTACGTTCGCTCCTACCCGCCAGACGGGACCGCCGGCGTTGGCCGCCTGGCCGTACTCCTCGCCGGAACCGAAGTAGCCGTTGCGTCCGCGAAGGATCGGCCGGGAATAGGTGATGTCGATCCAGGCGTCGCCGATCTGGGTCGACGCGGCGCCCTCGGGGCTGGCGGGACGCTCCTGCGCGGCGGCGGGAGCGAGCCCGACGACCGCGAGGCACAGGCTGAGCAAGAGGAGGTGGCAGGTGGTGTGTCGGTGCATTCGTTGTGGATCTCCTGAAGAGGGGGCTGCTGGAGTGTTGGGGGCGGACTCTAGCAGCTAAGGGAAGGTGCTCCGCTCCGTCGGAAGCGCCCCTGTTTTCAGGGGCGGGTGGCACCGGTTCCGGCGGAGGAGCTGCACTCGAGCGAAGGGCGGCTCGGACGTTCATGTCGGCGTGGTCCCCTGGCCCTACGTTTTTGTTGTCCCGTGGGTGGTTCCCCGGAGGCCCGGAACCTCCGAATCGAGCAGTTGGGACAAGGATCTTAGGGTCCTCGCGCCGTGACAGCCAGTGCTGGCATACGGGTTGCCTCCCGAGTTGTCTTGCCGTGGGGCGGACGGCGGAGTCCGGACTTCCCTCCTTGTCCTTTTCCGCCGTCCGCCTGCACGTGCATGCGGGGCGGAGCGGCCTGGTAGCTGCGGTAGTCCGAGGTCGGTCCTCGGAGGGAGTCGTCCATGCAGCGTCCGTCGCCGGTAGTCCGTTGGCTCGGTTTCACTGTTCTGTGTGTGCTGGGCGCCCGAGCATTGATCATCGCCGCGGCCGCAATGCCGCAGCCGGTCGGAGCGGTGGACGGTGACGGGGTCCTGTTCAGCAGTGACGTGGCGCCGATCTTCATGCGCCACTGCGTCGGTTGCCACCGGCCTGGCGAGATCGCTCCGATGTCGCTCCTGACCTACCGGGAGGCGCGCCCCTGGGCACGCTCGATCCGGCGCGTCGTCTTGAGCGGCGAGATGCCGCCATGGTTCGCGAGTCCCGAGCACGGCGTCTGGGCAAACGACGCCCGGCTGAGCAAGGAGGAGTTGGAGACGATCGTCGCCTGGGTCGATGGCGGCGCCAGGGCCGGCGATTCGGCGCTGATGCCCGAGCCGCCGCGGTTCAGGGATGGCTGGCAGTTGGGCGAGCCGGATTGCGTGATCGAACTGCCTCCCGTGACCGTGCCGGCGAACGGGCCGGACCTGGTTCCCAATCCGCTCGTGCGGCTGGACATCCCCGAGCGTCGCTGGCTGCGGGCGGTGGAGTTCCTGCCCGGCGACCGCACCGTGAATCACCACCAGGTGGCCTTCATGGGCGGATTCGGCGGCGTGGATTCGGGTGAGGGGCAGGAACGGCAGGGTGACGACCGGCCGCGCGGGGAAGCAGACGGCGTCGACCTGGAGATTCTCGGGATCTGGGCGGTAGGAGCGGCGCCTACCGTGTTCCCGGACGCCGCCGGGCGCTGGGTGAACCCCGGCGCCATGCTGGTGATCAACCAGCACTACCATCCGAACGGCGACTCGGAACGTACCGACAGGGCCCGGATCGGCCTCTACTTCGGCGAGGGTCCGCTGGAGGTCGAGGTCGAGGCGATCCTCGCGAGCAGAATGGACTTCACGATCCCGGCGGGCGCCACGAACCACCGAATCGAGGCCCGTCACGAGCTCAGCGCCGATTCGCGAATCGTGTCCTACTTCCCGCACATGCACTTGCGCGGCAAGGCGATGTCATTCACCGCGGTCTACACCGACGGCAGCCGCGAGGTCCTTCTCGAGGTACCGGAGTACGACTTCGACTGGCAACTCTTCTACTACCCGGAGGCGCCGAGACTGCTGCCGGCGGGAAGCGTGGTCGAGGTCGTGGCGCACTACGACAACTCGGCGGCGAACCCCGTCAATCCGGATCCGAACCGCGATGTCGGCTTCGGCTTCCAGTCGACGGACGAGATGATGGTCGGCATCTTCGAGTTGATCGAGGTTGGCCCGGGCGAGGCGGCGAAGTCGCCCGCGACGGGCGGAGAGTGAGCAGCGCCGGCGTGAGCCAGCCATTCGATTTCGAGGGCCTCGTCGAGCTTTGCCGGCGTACCCACGAGGAAACACGACACTCCGCCGCCCGCGCCGTCGACCGCTCGCTGGTCGTGCGGAACTGTTGTTCGACTGGTACCTCGTGGAGTACGAGCAGAACGGCGCGGACCGGGCCGAGTACGGCGCGCAGACCCTCAAGAAGCTCTCGGCGGCGCTGAAGGAGAGGATCGGGCGGGGGTTCTCCGTGGATGCGCTTGAGAGGATGCGGCGGTTCTACCTAGGCCACGACCGCATCCTCTCGAATGGCCCGGCGTCAGACAATTCCGCGACGCCGTCGCGGATTTCCGGTCGACCTCGTCTTCTACAACCGCCTGCTGCGCTGCTACGTACTGATCGACCTGAAACGCGGGGAACTGCCCCACCAGGACCTTGGCCAGATGCAGATGTACGTGAACTACTTCGACCGGCACGTGAGGACCGATGGCGAACTGCCCACGATCGGGATCCTCCTCTGCGACCAGAAGAACGAAGCGGTCGTCGAGTTGACGCTGCCCGAAGACGCCAACATCTATGCGTCGAAGTACCAGTTGTGCCTGCCGTCGCGGGAGGAGCTTGCGGATCAGGTTGCGCGGGTTCGGCGGGAGATAGAGGGCCGGGGAGGTGGGGTTGGTGGGTAGCCGGTCAGGGACCGGGCGTGTCCATTGACTCCGATTGGAGGTCAACGCGCCGGAGGTACAGCCCGGGAACAGGCGCACCAAGTCGGGGCGAATCCAGAGCACAGGGAAGACCGTTCGATGGGCCATCTCCTCGCCTTCGAGAACGGCTTCCCTAGAGTCACATTCAGTCGCACGAACCCTCGTTGACTCGCAGGTAGTCGCGGATGAACTCGTCTATGGAGTCGGAGATGAAGGCATGTACTTTGCTGGATGGATCTGCTCGGTCGCCGAAGTACCCGAAGTTCCCTCGGCTCCATGTGGGTACGGAGACTATGCGTTCGGTGTCGGGATTCACCAAGCGGCGACCGAACTCGATCTCAATCGCGTAAGCGTGCGTAGAGTCGCCATCCAGGGCCTGTACGTCGATCACGAAGACCGGGAGGCCCTCGTGAGGTTCGTACAGACGAGCAGCCCGCAATCGACTCTCGGCCATTGTCTCGAGCCGTTCCAAGTCCGCAATGCCTAGAGACTGCGCTTGATCGTCAACGAGCACCTCGACAGCTATACCGCGACAGCCAGTGTAGAGCCGCTCATATAGGGTCGTGTCGGGCTGGGCCGCGAAAGCGGCAGCGAGGAGCAGACTGACTACTGCAACCATCGATTGCGGCTATCTGCAAACCGGATCGGGCGGAGGCGTGGCGTCCCGGATGTGCCGTCTCGCTTCCCTCCTCGGCCTTCTTGGGCTGGTAGCTCGCTGGTCGCGGTCCGGCTGGGGCAGACACTTCTTCATGCGCGCGACTCTTCATGCGCGCGACGCTATCAGGAGTCGGTTCCGGTGCCGCTCTCCTTTGGCGCTGACTGCGCAGTCGGCTTGGGTGAGTTTCTCAGCACCCCTGATACCTTCTCAAAGGCGACCCGCACTTCAAGACTCGAGGACTCGACGTTCGTTGGGATTTCGTCGCAGCTCACCGGCCGGACCGGTTGCTGCGGGAAAGGCGCCGGATTGCGACGATGCGTAGACTGACACCGGCAGTGGCCGCCGCGGTGCGGCAGGATCTGAGAACGGCTTCGGCGGAGTTCGCGGCCGGAAGAGCAAGTCTCGCGTCCGTACATCACCGCATCGAACGCATCGCCAAGCACCTGACCCGTCCGAAGGCCACGCTCGGGGAGGCCAGGTGTTGCATGAGATCTCTGGTGAGGGACAATGCGCCTCACATGCTGGAAGAAACGGGGCTGCCCGGTTGGAACTTCACTGACCTGTATAACAGCGTGACGGACGCACGAAACGACCTCGCCCACACCGGGACGGCGGCTGCGTTGGCGGACACACGGACCGCTGCCTTGGTTTATGTGCTGATAGAGGCGCTGATGACCCCAAGTAAATCCACGACGGCAGGCAAGATCATGGTCTCGAATCCGGTCTGCGCCCAGGGTTGGCAGACGCTGGCAGACGTGCGGCGGACCATGCTGATGCACGACTACTCGACCCTGCCGTTCAAGCAGGATGGCGGCGGCGGAAACCGCGAGAGGTGGATGCTGCTCCACGCGAAGGATCTGGGAGAGCACCTCCTTGACGATCGGGACAAGCGCATCGGGGAGCTCCTTGGCGAATCGAACATCCGGCTGCGAACCGCCCAAACGGCGTGCTTGCGCACCCTGATTGAGGGCTTCTTCGACAAAGTGCCGATCCTCGTCACGGACAGCGGGAGCGATGACGGCGATCTGCTCGGGATCATTACGGCGTTTGACCTGCTGTGACCGCCGTCGTGAGATCCGAGTAGGTGGCTGGACCTGTGACCCGCGTGGCCGAGACCGTTGGCGTCAACGGGATCGCGCACATCCAGTTGACGGTCCGGGATCCGGAGCGCTGCCTGCCGTTCTGGGAGCGGCTCTGCAACTTCCTCGAGATGAAGACCCTGATCCGGGGTGAGGACGTGCTGTACTGCATCGGCAGCCGCACCGGCATCCTGGTGCGGGCGGCGCCGCCGGGCAAGCGTGACCGCGGGTTCGACCAGGACCGGCCGGGGCTCCACCACTTCTGTTTCCGGGCCAGGAGCCGTGAGGATGTCGACGCGATCTACCGATTCATCGTGTCGGAACTCGACGCTAAGGTCGTCCACGGTCCCGAGGAGGGTTCACGGTTCGCGCCGGGCTACTACTCGATCCTGGTCGAGGACCCGGACGGCATCCGGGTCGAAGTGAACCATGTGCCCGGCAAGGGGCACTTCGGCGATGGCGGCCGGCTGGGTCCAGGGGGCACGGGTCCCGCCAGCACCTACGGCGATCACGGCATGGGTGACTGAACACCGGATGCCGACGGGAACCCGTGTGGCGCGATCCGCGCCACGCGCGACCCGGTCCGTGCGCCCGTCATTCGGGCGCACGGACGACACGTCGGCGCACCCGGTTAGTCAGGTCGACGACGTAGATCGCTGGGGGACCCGCCGCGGCGTCGCCTGCGACGACCTGACCGCTACCGCACCGACACTCGGAGCTGCCGCTACTCCAGGTCCACCACGTAGACGGTGTTCGCTGCGTCGCCGGCGACCCAGATGGTCTCGCCGTCGGTGGCAATGCCGTTGAACAGCATCGTGTTCGGGAAGGCGCCGCTTGGCGGCACGTGGAGTTCGAGGTTCTCGGCAACGCCCCATGTCGCTCCGTTTACGGGGTCGATGGCCGTGACCCGGCCCGCGCCGGCTTCGACGACGTAGATCGAGCCGTTGGCCGCCGCCAGCCCTTCCGGTTGCTCGAGTCCGCTCGCTACTTCCTCGGCGCCCGCGTCGGTGATGCGGAGCAGGGAGCCGGCGAGGTTGTCGGTGACGTAAAGGCTGCCGTCCAGCTCCGTCAGACCGGCCGGCCCTTCGAGACCGTCTGCGAGGATTCGCTTCTGCTCCGGGCTCTGCGGCGAGAAGGCGATCACGTTGCCTGCGCCCCACTGGCTGGCGACGATGCCGCCCTCGAACTGGATTGCGTCGATCGGGGCGGCCAGTTCGCCGAAGATCTGAACCAGTGCGTCCGCGGCCGGATCCCAGAGCCGCACCGCGTTGTCGAACCAGCTCGACAGCACGAGGCGGCCGTCGTCCGCGGCATGGACCGACATCGACGTGCCGATGTCCGAGAAGCCGATCACGTCGCGCACGACGCCGAGTTCGTCGCCGGTTGCCGGATCGAGCTGACGCAGGGCGAAGAAATCGGCGACCACGAGCCGGGTCGCGTCGCCGCTCCCGATCAGCGCCAGGCCGCCCGGCATGTCAGCCCGCCATCGAGCACCATCCGGTTCTCGTCCGGCGACAGCGCCTCGACGATGAAGCCGTCGGCGAAGCTGGAGATGAAGAGGCGGTCGTCTGCGTCGAAGGCGAAGTTGTCGAGCCCGGGCTGAACGCGGGCCACGACCTCCTTGCCGCCGTCTTCGCCCACCCGTACGACCTCGCCCCGGAGCGAGTCGAGCACGTGGAGCACGCCTTCGCTGTTGAACTTGACCGCCGCCGGCACTTCAAAGCCGCTCGCGACGGTCTCCATCTCGCCGCTGTCGACGTCGACGCGGACGACCTCGCCGCGGAACCAGCGCGGGCCGTAGAGCTTGCCGTCGGCGGAGCCCCAGTCCATGCCGTTCAGGCCGCAGCCCGGCCCGAGATCGTCGCGGATGAGCCTCGGCTCCTGCTCGCCCGCCGGGTCGAGCTCGAACAGGTTCGTGTCCATGAAGCACTGGGAGACGAACAGCCGGCCGTCGTCCGAGAAGGTGATCGGGTTGACGCCGACGCTTGGCGAGGCGACCACGCGCGTTTCGCCGGTGGGCGCGCGCATCGCGACCTCGCCGTTGCTGATGTCGGTCCAGTACACGGAACCATCGGGTCCGAAGGCGAGGTCGTCAGGTGACTTGGCTCCGTCGTCGAGGCCCCAGTTGTCGAGGATCTCGCCGCTCTCCGGGTCGATCCGAGCCAGCGCCGGGGTCACCACCGAGGTGAGATACAGGGCGCCGTCCGGCCCGAAGAGGATGCCGTTGATGCCTCGGAAGCTGGCGCTCTCACCGATCGTTCGGACGCCTTCGGCGCCCGCTTCCATCACGTCGGCGTCCGGGGAAGCGCACCCGGCCAGCAGGGTCAGGGCACCAAGACATGCGGTGTTGAAGGCCAGTCGCATATGTGTTCGAATGCCAATGGCCGATCGTGGAAACATCGTTGCTCCTCAGTTGAGAAATGGCTCGAGGGCCACGTAGCGGATGACGAATCCGACCAGGGCCAACTCGACCAGGAAGATTGCCCAGATGCCGGCTCGGATTCCTCGGCCCGGGCGAACACGGGGATCCATCCGCTTCTTCTGTAGCCAGAGCACGGCGCCGCTCTGAATCGGTAGCAGCAGCCCGGCGACCAGGGCGCTGATCGTGATCAGCAGTCGCGGATTCTGGATCCACATGTAGACGGTGAAGCAGAAGATCGGGCCGACCGTGCAGTAGGCGCGGATCCAGAACCTGCGGGCGGCCAGGTTCCGACGCTTCAGGTAGCCCAGCTCCATGATGTAGTCGGGGATGTAACGGGCGCCGCCGGCGATGGCCGAGATCATCGTCGAGAACAGGATGCAGAAGGCGCCGACGCCGAACAGCCACAGCGACCAGGGGCCCAGGGTTTGGGTGAACATCTCGGAGAGCATGGAGATCGTCTCCAGGCCGTCGGGCTCCTTGCCGAGTTTCTTCAGTACGCCGGCGCCGAGCATGTAGAAGGGCACCGTCGCGCAGGTCAGCAAGGCCAGCGTGACCCAGACGTCCGTCTGCATGACCTTGATCCACCCCCGGGCGCGCGTCTCCCACCCCGGCGCATCGCTGCGGCCGATGAAGTTCGGATAGCCCTTCTCGACGCACCAGTACTGGTAGGCGGAGATCTCCAGGGAGTTGACGCCCGTGAATCCGTAGACGGCCATGGCGGCGACGATGAGCTCGGGTGGGAAGCTGAACGTGAAGCCCGACGCGAGTTCGGCCCGTGTGACGGCGAACTCCGTGCCCTGCATCAGGATGGCGCACACGAGCGTGGCGCCGGTGAAGATCATGACCAGCGCGAGCATCACGTTCTCCAGGATCCGGTAGGAGCCCGTGATCAGGACTGTAATGGTGATCGCGGCCAGCAGTCCGGCGGCCAGGGTCGACGACACCTCCGGGACCAGCAGGGTCAGAGCCTGACCCGCGCCGCCGATGACTCCCCCCAGACCCACCAGTGAGGGAACCAGGGCGATCAGGGAGATGGCGACGGCGAAGCTGACGTGGCCGCGGCCGATCCGGATCTGGAAGGGGAGGCGGTTTATCGCCCGTACGTAGGTGTCGCCCGAAACCAGCGTGTACCGGGCAAGTTCGGCCTGGATCAGGGACTTGATCCAGCAGGAAAGGAGCACCCACCACAGCATGACGAAGCCCGCCGCGGCCCCCAGACCCGAGGTGAGAATCATCTCGCCCGAACCGACGATCGCACCGGAGATCACGACGCTCGGGCCGAGATAGCGAAGCCGCCTTCGCCAGCTCGTGGGCGGCGGGGCGGCGCCGCCCTCGCGGACGGTGTAGGGATCGCTCCTCTGTTCGACGTAAGTGCTTGAAGACATTGGACTTACGTGCGGCCGTGGTTCTCTCCTCAGTCGAGAAGGGGGCCAAGGGCCACGTAGCGGACGACGAACCACGTCATCGCCAACTCGAACAGAAAGATGCCCCAGATCGCGAGCCGGATCCACCTGCCAGGCCGGATTCTCGGGTCCATCCGGTTCTTCTGGAACCACAGCACCGCGCCGCTCTGGATCGGCAGCAGCATGGCCAGGGTCAGAGCCCCGATCGTCACCAGCAGCCGGGGGTTCGGGATCGTCATGTAGATGACGACGGCGACTACCGGGATGAGCGTGCAGTAGCCGCGGATCCAGTTGCGACGAGCGACCAGGTTTTGTCGGTTGAGATAACCGAGTTCCATGATGTAGTCTGGAATGAAGCGGGCGGCGCCGCCGATCGCGGCGAGCATGGTCGAGAACAGGATGCAGAAGGCGCCGATGCCGAACAGCCACAGCGACCACGGTCCGAGCGTCTCGGTGAACATCTCGGACAGCAAGGAGATCGTCTCGAGGCCGTCCGGCACCTTGCCGCGGGCGCGCAGGACGCCGGCGCCCAGGATGTAGAAGGGCAGGGTGGCGCAGGTCAGGAGCGCCAGCGTGACCCAGACGTCGGTCTGGAGCACCTTGATCCAGCCGCGGGCTCTGGCCTCCCATCCCGGTGCGTCGCTGCGGCCGATGAAGTTCGGGTAGCCCTTCTCGACGCACCAGTACTGGTAGGCGGAGGTCTCCGACGCGTTGACCCCGGTGTAGCCGTACACGGCGATCGCCGCGACCAGGTACTCGGGCGGGAAACTGAACGTGAGGCCCGACAGGAGGTCGGCGCCGGTCACCGCGTACTGGGTGTTCTGCATCAGGAAGGCGCACACCAGGGTCGCGCCGGTGAAGATCATCACCAGCCCGAGCATGGCGTTCTCCAGCACCTTGTAGGAGCCGGTGACCAGCAGGGCGATCGTCACGGCGGCGATCAGAGCGGCGGCCCAGACCGACGACACGTCGGGAACCAGCAGCGTCAGCGCCTGCCCTGCGCCGCCGATGATCCCGCCCAGCCCCATCACCCCTGGGATGATGGCGATCAGGGCGACGACGACGGGGAAGCTGATCAGTCCCCTGCCGAGCGGAATCTTGCCGGGCAGCCGGTTCATTGCCCGGACGTAGGTGTCTCCCGAGACCAGGATGTAGCGGCTCAGCTCTGCCTGGATCAGGGACTTGATCCAGCACGACAGGAGCACCCACCAGAGCATGACGAAGCCGGCGGCGGCGCCGAGGCCCGAGGTGAGGATGATCTCGCCCGAGCCGACGATCGATCCCGAGATGACGATGCTGGGACCGAGATAGCGCAGCCGGTTGCGCCAGGTGGACGGCGGTTCGACCGCGCCGCCCTCGCGGACGGTGTACGGATCGCTCCTCGGACTGGGAGAGTCGCTCATCGGGGGTGAAGGCGGGACTCTACACCGGAGCCACCGGACGGCACCTTGCGGACTGTTACTCTGGGTGACCCGCGCCGGCACTGGCGTCGGCGCCACGCAAGTACGGAGACGATCTCGATGAGAGACCGGAATCGCTTCCCCCGGATCGTTGGACTCGGTTTCGTCCTGTTCGCGGTGCTGCTCGCGGCGGCGGCCTTCGCGCACCTGAAGGCGCTCAAGACCAGTCCGGAGGAGGGTGCAACGCTGAACGGCCCCGCGCGTACCCTTCGTGTCTGGTTCAACCAGGAGCCGGATGTGCCGCTCAGCAAGCTAGAGCTCGAGGGTCCGGCCGGCGCGATGAACGTCGAAGGCCTTCACTCGATGGGAGAGAAAGACCTGATGGCTCGAGTCACGGGACGTATGCCCGATGGCGTCTACACCGCGCGCTGGCGGACGGCGGGCGACGACGGACACGTCCTCACCGGCGAATGGACCTTCACGGTCGACCGCGGCGGCCGCTGAACCGCTGGCAGCCTTTCCGGCAATGAGCTGGGAGATGGCTGGCCGCTGGTCGGTCTACCTGCCCCTCCTGCTCGTCTATGGCGTCCTTGGCCTGCGGCTGCTGGTCGCCGCCCGGGGCGCCGCGCTCTCGGTTCGGGATCCTCGAGTCGGCCTGGAGCGCCTGGGTTGGTTGTCGTCCCTTCTTCTGCTTGTGGCGTTGCTGCTCCGGTGCGTCTTTCAGTCGATCGAGGTCTGGGGACTGGCCGACGGGCTGTCCCTGGAGAGTCTGCGGACAGTGGCGATCGAGAGCCGCTGGGGAAGTCGGTGGCGGTGGCAGGCAGCCGCCGCCGCATCGACCACGCTCGGCATGTTCATCGCACTGAGGACTCCGATCCTCGGCGGTGCGCTCGCCTGGATCGGCGCGTTCGGTGTGGCCGTTGCACTGCCAATGACGGGCCACGCCTACGGCGACTCGCTGGCCTGGACTGCCCAGAGCGTGCACATCCTGGCCGCCGGGCTCTGGATCGGCACTCTGGTCGTCGTGCTCCTGGTTCCTTTCGGCTTCGCCGGTACGACTCGCGCGGAGTCGGCGTCGATACGGCGCTACTGGCTGCGCTCTTTCTCACCCCTGGCGATTGCCGGCGCCTCGCTGCTCGTGGCGAGCGGCGCGCTCCTTGCGTTCCGGTACCTGCCGGCCTGGGAGACGCTGTGGACGGAGCCGTACGGCCAGATCCTCCTGGCCAAGGTCGGCCTGAGCTTGTTCGTGCTTGGTTGCGGCGCCGTCAACTCGATTTCGATGCACTTCCGGCCCGATTCGCACACGGACCCTTTGCCCAGGACCGTCGTCCTGGAAGTCGTGTTCGCCGTGCTCGTTCTGGCTGCTACGGGCATGCTCACGAGCACGGCGCAGCCGGACATGCACTGAGCAGCGGCATGGCCTAGAAGCTGATGCGGCTCGAAATGCCGATCGTCCGCGGAGGATTCGTCAGGTAGCCGACCCGAGCGCGGGTTCCGCGTTCCTGGTCCAGGGCCAGGAAGGCCCGCTCGTCGGTCGCGTTGTTGATGAAGAGCGCGATGTCCCAGCGTTCGTTGAGGAAGCCGAGGCGCAGGTTCAGCAGGTCGTAGGCCGGCATTTCGGGATCGAACTGGAACACGGATTGGGTCAGCGGACCGCCGACCGGGTTGGTGGCGGAGAGCGCCAGAAGATCCACGGTGCCGAAGCCGGGGGCATGGTCGCCGATCTGGGTGAAGCGGGAGCCGACGTGCTGGAAGACGGAGGAGAGGTAGCCGGCCCAGTCGCCGGCTTCCCAGCGGTAGGTCGCCGCGACCGTGGCCTGGAACTCCGGCACGGTCGGCAGGCGGTTGCCTTTCTCGATGCCTGAGACCACGCTGGTCGTTCCGTCGGCCGCGGTCGAAGTCAGGGTCGACCCGAGTTTGGAGTCGGCGTAGCTGGCGGAAATCGCGTAGTCGAAGCCGCCGGCGGGCTGTCCCGTGATCTCGACTTCCAGTCCCGTGCTGCGTGCGCTCGGCACGTTGAATATCAACCGCGACGAGCAGGAACCGGCGGTGACGGTCGTCTGCAGGTCCGAAATGTCCATCGTGAAGGCGGCGATGTTGAAGGTGCCCCGTCCGTCCAGGATCGTCGACTTCGAGCCAACCTCGACGTTCCAGAGTTCCTCGTCCTGCCAACTGTCCCGGCCGCTGAAGGTGGCCAGATCTTCCGGCGAGCAGACGGGTGTGTTGAGCGGATCGTTGATGCCGCCCAGCCGGAACCCCTTGGAGATCTGCGCGTTGAGTTGGGTGTTCTCGCTGACCTCGTAGCTGGCGATGAAGCGGGGCGCGATGCCGTCCGCGCTCGTCTCGCCAACGGTCGGTCCCGGATCGGCGAACAGGCCGTCGAAGACCTGGCTGCGGTTCTCCTCGTAGTCGTACCAGCGCGCGCCCGCCGTCAGGTCGACCCTCTCGCTTGCGGTCCACGTGATCTCGAAGAAGGCCGCCGTCTGGTCGAACTCGTAGTCCAGGTCGGAGTAGAAGAGTTCATCGGTGACCGCGCCGAAGGCGCCCATGGTCGGAATGCCGCTCATGGCCTCGAAGCCGGTGACCGGCAGGCTCTGGCCGTAGTCCCGTTCGCTGCTGCTGTAGAACAGGCCCAGCACCCAGTGCGTGAACTCGTCGCCGCTGGCCAGTCGGAGTTCCTGGGTCAGTCCGGTCGCGGTCGTCGCGTCGATCAGTGGCGCGTCCAGGGTATAGACGGCTTCGGGAAGGCCGATCGTGGCGCCGGCGACGCTGGCGTAGAGGGCGGTCGAGTCGCGCACGACGTGAACATCGCGGTCCGTGGCCGTGGTGATGGAGGTGAAGGAGTACCCGTCGGGGAGGTCGATTTCGATCTTCAGGTCGGCGAGGAGAAACTCGTCCGTGTAGGGCTCGTCGAATTGCGTGAAGAGCTCGCGTTCGCCGAGATTCACGGCCGGCCGGGTCGTCGTGTGCGGGTTGGCCAGGATGTTGAAGTCGTCGATCCGGTTCCAGCCGTCCATGCTGACTTCCTGGTAGATCACTCGGGGCGTGACCGTCACGTTCTCCTTGGGCTCGAAGCGAAGCGCCCACCGAGCGCCGGTCCGCTCCCCGGAGTTCACGTCCTCGTCGACGCTCAGGTCAGGTTGCACGGCGTCCATGAAACCGCCGAAGGCCGTGTGGTAGGCCGTGATGCGCATCGCCGACGTGTCGCCGACGGGAATGTTGACCGCAACCTTCGCGCTGCCGCCCATGCCGCCGTCGCCGACCGAGCTGAGCGAGAACTCGCCGAAGCCCTCGGAGACGCCCAGCCGCGGCTGGTTTGTGATGTAGCGAACGGTTCCGGCCAGAGACCCGGAGCCGAACAGCGTGCCCTGCGGTCCGCGAAGAACCTCCACGCGCGACATGTCGAACAGGTCGATGTCCGGTGTGAACAGCGACAGGGAGATGACCGACTCGTCGAGGTAGATGCCCACCTGTTCCTTGACGCCCGGCTGGTCTCGGACAATCTGTCCGGCGGCGACGCCCCGCATGGCGACCTGGCTCTGGCCCGGGCCGAGGTTCTGGACGGTGAACCCGGCGACGTTGGCCGCGATCCCCTCCAGGTTTGAGACACCGCGGTTGCGCAGTACGTCCTCACTCGGAGCGACCACGGAGAACGGAACTTCCTGGAGGTTCTCCTCCCGCTTGCGGGCGGTGACCGTGAGCTCCTCGGAGAAGATCTGGCCCGGAATTGCCTCGGCCTGGTCCGGTTCGGCGTCCTGCGCCGCGGCGGGAGCGCCGACTCCGCACCAGAGGACTGCCAGCGTGCCGGCCGGGGAGATTCCCGAGAGCGTCGTTCGAATCATGGGGGCTCCTTTGTGGCGCCAGGGGCCGCCGCCACGGAGGAACCTGCAACCGGCGCCACAGTCGGCCCCGCCCGCGTCGGCCGGTTCGTCTCGCGGCGAGTTCGCGCTGTCTGTCTACGCTAGCCACTTGCCGATGTTTCTCGTCGCGCGGCCGTCCCGTCAAGGCCGCAGGTGCGGTTCGAGCAGCTTGCTCCACTGTTTGCCGTAGGGGTGAACCCGGTCCACCTCTTCCGGACCCCGGTAGACGGGGCGGCCGGAGTTGGCCCACTCGAAGATCGAGCCTTCGAGATTCCAGATCCGGTCGCCGATCTCCGGATCGTCCAACTGGATCAGATCGGCGACGGCTGCCGACGAACGGTAGCCGACGGAGCAGTAGAGGACGACCGGCCGCTCCGGTTCGGCCTCTGCGATCACGCCCACGATGTCCTTGCCCTGGGCGTGGACGGCGCCGGGAAGGTGGCTGACTTCGTACTCGAAGGCTTCCCGGACGTCGATAACCAGGGGCCGCGGATCGTCGTCCAGTCGCCGGTCGAGTTCCTCGATACTCATCTGGGGCACGCCGGGAAAGCTGGCCCGCACCAGCGCCTTGAGCTGGGACATGCTTGACCCGCCGCAGTGCAGCGCCAGCGGCGCAGCCAGCAACAGCGCGGCAAGCGGCCACCGGAGTCCGGTACTCGCGGGGCGTACCGTCGTCACTCTCCGGCGGCGGCCCCGGTGGCCTCCGTGGACGGCGCCCGCCCGCCCGGTTGTCCGACCATCTTCATCTTCATTGGGCGTTCGCTGTCCGATCCGATCGTGATCGTGCCCTGGAGCGCACCGTCCGCGTCGACCTCGCCTTCGATCACGGTCGTGATCGCCGATGCCTCCGGCGTCGGGAACTGGGTGTTCACTTCCAGGCGGTTCTCCGACCACGCGATGTCGTCGAGCGTGATCGTGAACATCTGGAGACCGCTGACCAGGTAGAGCACGCCCTCGCCCTCGTGCGGAGCGTCGAAGGCGATGGGCAGGAAGCCCTCGACCAGGAAGGAGGTCCCTCCCGGGTGCAATGCAATCAGATCCCTCAGCTTGTCCACGTTCCGCCGGGGGCGGTGGTACCCGCCCTCCTTGCGCACGACCTCCATGAAGCCGACGAACATTTCGTTGAACACGTCGCCACGGTAGATGATCTCCCGCGTCGGGTCGGGATTGGCGGGGTTGCCATCCGAGTTGTCCCACACCGCGGTGACCTCGACGCGGCTGTCGGCGGGCACGTCGATCGGCTCGGTCGGGTAGTAGAGCCACTGCCAGTTGTAGTCGTACTTCGGTACGTCGAGCAGGGTTTCGCTGGTGCCGTCGGGATGGACGAGGCGGTACGTCATCGCCTTGCCGCGCACGTGCATGTGGGGGCTGAAGGCGAGAATCTGCATGTCCTCGTCGGGCTGGTAGAAGCCCTCCTCGGCGTGATGATCGGCACCGGGGGGGATCCGGATTCCCGTGTTGGTTACGGAGACCGTCGCCACCTCGCGCTCCAGTTCGCCTTCGCCGAAGAAGATGCCGATCTGCGTCTCATCGGATGTCGCCTCGCCGAACGGGTGGTAGTGCGAATCGATGGTGATCGTGGTGCCCGGGCCGAGGACGCGCCCGGTCCCCTCCGGGAACACGTAGGGCGGCATGCCCGCGGTCCAGATGCCGAACACGCCGCTGCCGCCGGCGCCCTCGCGCACCCTCTCGCCGGAGCCGCACGGGCCGCCGCTCTGCCGCCGCGGCGTCGTGTACGTTGTCTGGAAGTGATGGGTCGCGCGACGGTCACCCGGCATGAACTCGATCGCCCGCACCCAGCGCTCTTCCTTCAGGTCGAGCTGGATCTGCTGCTTGAGGAAGACGTCGGGGCCTTCGGCAGGGACCTCGACCCGGTCGAGAGTGAGCACGTAGTCCGGTTCGCCCCGCGTCCAGCCGTCCGAGAACGTCGGGGTGGGCGGCAGGTCCGCGGGATCGCCCTCGGGAGCGCCGCCGGCGGCCCAGGAAGTGATCGTAGCGACCTGTTCGGAGGAGAGGGAGAGATCATTGCGAAAGACGACGTGCTCCGACTCGGCGCTCCATGGCGGCATGTCGCCGTTCTCGACCGCTCGCGCCATGCCTCGGGCCCAGGGTCTCGCCTCCCGGTACGAGAGCAGGGACATCGGCGCTGCCTGGTTCGGCCGGTGGCACTGCACGCACTTCTCGAACAGGATCGGCGCCACGTCGCGGCTGAAGGTGGGCGTCTCGGCGGCGCCGGCGGCTGTCGCGACGAGAAGCCCAGCGGCCGCGAGAAGCGCCGTGAGTCGATTCCGGTGGATGTGGATCGGGGACCTCATTCGCTTCGCCCTCCCAAGACTCCCTGGTTGCTTGATCGGGTCCTGACTCTACCAGCGGAGGTACCCGCCCCGGGTCCGGTGAGGTAGGCTCCATATCTCTTTTCGTGCCTGTCCTCTGAGCCCGCGTCGGCATCGCGCGGCTCCTTCCCGCCGAAAGAACGGAGGCATCTTCCATGCACATCGAACGAGCCCTTCCTACCCTCTCGATCACTGGCGCGGCCGCGTTACTCGTCGCGGCTCCGGCCCTGGCTGCCGGCGACGACATCCCGCGCACCGCGAGCGGCAAGCCGGACCTGAGCGGCCGCTACAACATCGCGAGTTCGACTCCGTTCGAACGGGATTCGCGTTTCGGGGACAAGAAGTACATGAGCGTCGAGGAGGCGGAGCGGATCATGGCGGCCACCGCCGCAATGATCGCCAGAGCCAACGCGGCCAGCGATCCCGACCGGTCGGCGCCTCCGGCCGGAGGTGACGGTTCCGGCGGTCCCGCGGGCGCGGTCGGCGGCTACAACGCCTTCTGGACCGACAGCGGCAGCACGCGCCATGCAATCGACGGCCAGTTCCAGACCTCGATCCTGACCGATCCGCCGAACGGCCGCATGCCGCCGGTTTCGGAAGCGGGCAAGGCGCGCCGCGTCGATCTGCATCCCTACGCCTACGAGAACACGGGGACCGCATGGTGGATCGAGACCGGCGACGATCCCTACGACGGCCCCGAGACGCTGTCCCTGCTGGATCGCTGCCTGTATCTCGGCGCCGCCGCCACGCCGGCGCGGCCGATCCTCTACAACAACATGAAGACGATCACCCAGACCGAGGACCACGTGGTCATCCTGGTCGAGTGGATGCACTGGGCGAAGGTCGTGCGCCTGAACGCGGAGCACGCGCCGGCCGACGCGCGCTCGCTCGGCGGGGACTCGATCGGCTGGTGGGAAGGGGACACGCTGGTTGTCGAGACGACGAACTTCCTTGCCGCGCCCCGCGTCCCGCGCGAGGGGCTCAAGGTCACCGAGCGCTTCACGCGCCAGAGCAAGGACGAGCTTCTGTACCAGTTCGCCGTCGAGGACCCGGACTACACGGCGCCGTACAGCGGCGAGTTCATCTGGCCGCAGACGGACGAACAGAACTACGAGTACGCCTGCCACGAGGGCAACTACGCGATGGGCGGCATCCTGCGCGGCGCGCGGTTGCTCGAGCGCGAGTACCACGAGCAGAAGGCGCGAGCGGGCAGCACCGGTTCCGGGAACGAGTAGTCCGCAAGGAGTCGATGGAGACGTTCTCCTACGACGCGTGGGACCGGCTGCTGGCCGAGGTCGTCGCCGGGGACGGCAAGGTCGACTACGAGCGTCTCGCGGTGCTGCGCGCTCTGCTCAGGGAGTTCGTTGCCGACCTTGGCGCGGTGTCTCCGGACAGCCGTCCGGACCTCTCCCGCTCCTTCCTGCGGTGGGTGGACCAGGAACTCGATCCAGCGGCCGAGGCCCGGGGAGTGTCGAGCTGCGAGATGTGTCACCGCCACCTGGCTGAACTGCCGGCCCCGGCGTTCGCAGGCTAGGAGCTTGCGCCGCTGCACGCGACGATTCCTGGGAACGCGGGCATCTTGCCCGCATCCGGTGCGAAGCGCCGGCTTGGTTGGCCCCCATCCTGATGGCGGCGGACGGACGTCGGGCCGCCTCGATCCTGCTGGTGCTGGTCGGAGTCGCCTACGTGGCACTCTTCGCGGCGAACTCGCTGGTCCGCGTCCGCACGTTCTCGGCGGACTCGATGAACTACGTCGATGTCGCGCGGCGGGTGGTCGCCGGCAACGGTCTGGTTCAGTCGACCGGCGGCTTCAACCAGCCGTTCTACGTGTCCGGCGACCTGGACCTGCCGTCGGCCTTCACAGCGCAGGCGCCGGGCTATCCCTTGGCGATCGCCCTCTTGTCGCGGCTCGGCATGAACGCGGCAGACGCGGCGCTGGTCGTTTCCGTGTTGGCTTACGCCGCGATCTTGGCGTTGGTCTACCTGCTCGGGCAGCGGATCGGAGGTTCGGCGGCCGCGGCGGTCGCACTCGGCGCCGCGCTCCTGTTCGTTCCGCTGACCCATTTCGGCCGAGCCGCCTTGAGCGAATGTCTGGCAGTCGCCGTCGTGCTGTTCTTCTTTCTGGCGCTCGATTGGCTGCTCGAACGACGACCGGCCGAGGTGCCGGACGAGTCGGACCGCGGCCGCCGTCCGGCTTGGCGCGCCCTACTTCTGCCCCTCTCCCTGGGCCTGCTCGCCGGCGCGGCCTTCGGCGTCCGTTACTCGTTGTGGCCGTTGCCGCTAATCGGTTTCGCCGCACTATGGCTCGGCGGGGCCAGCCGCCCCCGCAATGAAACGGCATCCGCGCAGGGCTCTTCAGGCTTGGCGAAGACGTTGCTCCGGGTGCGCGGGACCTCTGGGGAGGTGGGAGCTGGGGCCAGACTCCGAGTCCGCGAAGCGTTTGGCGGCGTTGACCCGCATTCAGGCCGAAGCCGCGAAGCGGCGAGCCGATTGGCCCTGACGTTCGCGGTCGGCGCGCTAGTGCCAATGGCCGGGATCCTCGCCCGCAACGTGGCCGCCGAAGGACACGTCCTGCCGCCAGCGATGCCCGCCGTGACGACGCTTTCCGAAAGCCTGGGCCGCGCAATCGCGGCCGTTCTCGGCGGCTGGCGCTCGACTGCGCTCGGCAACTGGCCGGACGCCGCGGTACTCGCCGTCGTGTTCGGGCTTCTCGGCGCCTTCGCCATCCGTACAGCCAGGGACTCGGGCCGTACCCGGCCCCCGGCAGACCCACGTCCTCCACTGCTCATCAGCCTTTGGGCCGTCCTCTACCTCGCGGCCGTCATCTGGCGTAGCAGCCAGGCCAACTTCGATCCGATCGGCGTCCGGCTGGCGTTGCCGGCGACCGTCCCCCTGATTCCGGCGTTCGGAGCCCTCCTGGCCGTTTCCCATCCTGATGTACGGCGATACGCCTGGCTGCCGCCCGCCATCCTCGCCGTCTGTTTCGGTACCGCCTTCGTCCGCGAAGCGACCCTCTGGTCGACGAGCCGAGACGCCCGGACCGTAGAGTTCCGGAGCGAGCGCCAGCAATGGCTGCGCGAACACACCGCCTCGGGCGACCTCGTCATCGGCGGCGGCACGATGGACGTCCCCTTCCTCTTCCCGGGCCGGTTCGCTATCTCGTACGCCGGTCTCCCGTACACGGAAGTCCTGACCTACTCCGACCTCGAACGGATCGCCTCCCGCCACTGCCCGAACTTCGACCGTCTCCTCCTCGTCGTCCGCCCCACCGTTCAACTCGGCGGCGGCCGCTCCAACGAAGACACCGGCGACTGGCTCGGCCCCTTCATCGCCGACGCCCGCGCTGGCCACCACGAGGCCTATCCGCTCCTGGAGCCCCTGGCCGCCTTGACCGAAGCCCGGGTCTACCGGATTACCTGCCCCTGACGGCCAGCCGTTCCGGGTCTTCGCACCAGGAAGGCCTCGCCGTCACGCGTCCCCTAAGCCAGCGACGATCGCCAGCCGGTTGGGGTCCGGGGAGAAGGTCCTTGCGAGGCTGTCGGCAAGCGACGGCCGACGCCACTTCATGGAGCAACGCCAAACCGGAGCGCAGCCGACCGCAGCGAGCGCCAGCCCGTGTTCTACTCAGGACGCGCGAGCGTCCGCGGGGACGAGTCGTCGCCGCGTTTGCTTGGTTTTCGCCGGCTTGGCCGGTAGTGGAACTGCTGCCGCCGTCGACGGATCCGGTGGAGTTGGGTTGGGGTCGGACAGCGAGCCTGCGAGCGGTTCGCGGGCGTTACGGACTGCCGTCCGCGCCCGTCTTCTCCAGGTGGCGAGCGCCGCTCAGCGTGTTGGTGACCGCCCAGTTTCCTTCGTGGCAGGCGTACTCGAACATCTCGTAGTTCGCGTCGAAGTAGAGCGGGAGGTTCACGGTCCAGGTGTCGGTGTAGTTGACCGGATCGTCAACCGTCACAGTCCAGTCGATCATGTGTTCGTCGATTCGCGTGAAACGTTCGACCGTGACGAGATCGTTGCTCACCGGGATGCCCTTGATCCGACCCTGGGAGCCGCTGGTGGCGATCCAGCCCTTGTCCGAGAAGTTCTTCGTCTCGACGACCAGCGTGTCGCCGTCCCAGTGGCCCCGGGAGTCGCCGTTCCAGAGGTGGATGTCCTCGGGGATGCGGTCCCGGCCGTCGATGGGGATGAAGCGGACGTCGTTGATCATCTCGGAGTAGATGACCACGTATTCGGGTGTCTGGGCGATCCGGTAGCCGTTGTTGTAGCCGGCCGGGAACAGGTGCCCGGGCACGCCGCGGGTGATGCAGCGGTCCCACACGCTCATGTACTCGTAGGAGTCGAACATCTTGACCAGGTTGTCGGCGCGCACCTTCTGTGCCTCCGGCCGCACCGGCACTCGCCCGTTCGGGGGATCGATGACCTGTGAGGTCCGCCGGCTGCCGACGACTTTCGTACCCAGTTCCAGCCAGTGCAGGTTGTAGGCGCCGACGTTCTGGCCGGCCTCCGCCTTCCGCGCCGGCTGCTGGGCGCGGTTCTGGATCATCGCCTGGCGGGCTGCCTCGGCCTGGGCAACCTCTTCCTCCGTGAGGAAGGCCTTGTCGCCCAGTTCGAGCGGCCGCTCGAAGGGCGTCAGGGTGGTGTTCGTCCACAGTCCCTGGAGGTCGGGATGGCCCCAGGGGGTGCGCGGCAGCTTCCGGTCGTCCGCCGCGAGAGCGGGCGCCGCAACGAGGGCGGCAGCCAGGGCAAGGGCGATCATCGTTCGCCTGATCATCGATGACTTCCTCCGTGTTCCATCCGTGCGCCCGATGACGGGCGCTCGGACTGGTTCGCGTGTGGCGCGAACGCGCCACCCGGGTTGCGTTCCGTGCCTTGAAGAATAGCCGACGGCTCGCTCCTGGGAACGCGGGCATCTTGCCCGCATCCGCGGCGAGGGTCAGGAGCACTCGGCCGTCATGAGCGCCTGCGCCCGTCGCCAGCACTCCACGATGCGGTCCTCGCGCTCGTAGTCGAAGCGGCCCGTGCCCGCGGCGTACAGATCCTTCTCGTCCGGCGGATTGTCGTGGAGGTGGCGGGCGGTGGCTCGGGTCGCGGTTTCCGGGTCGACCACGTCCCGGTAGCCGAGCAGCGCGCGCGCCTTCGACATGTCCAGGATCTGGTTCGACTTCTCGGCCAGCGGAAACACGCCCCGGCAGAACGGCGCCGGCACGCCGATCAGTTCCATCTCGGCGTCGAGCTCGTCGACGATGACCTCCGCCACGGCGCGGCAACTGATCACCCGCTCATCGCCGGCGTTGAAGGCTTGGCCCGCCGCCTCGGGCCGCGTGGCGGCCAGGAACACGAGCCGCGCCAGGTTCTGGGCGTAGCCGCGCTGGAAGTAGGTCACGCCGTCGTGGGGGAGGATCATGAAGAGCCGCCGGTCGAGGATGCGCTTGACCACCGCCCACTCGTGGTTCATCGGCGTGCGCGGCCCGTAGACCCCGGGATAGCGCAGGATGACCACCTCGAAGTCGCCGCGGCCGTGCTGCTCGAAGAGCTGATCTTCGCCGGCCGCGACCTTGCCGGTGTAGTTCTTCGCGTCGTACTGGCGCGGCGCGAACTCCGGCACCGGCAGGGGAATGCGGCCCTCGGGCGTGGGGGGTTGCGAGCCCTTGTAGACAGGCTGGCCGGTGATGCCCACCAAGCGGGTCGTTCTGCCGGCGAGTTCCTCGGCGAGCGTGCGCAACCGGCCGTACATGCAGACCACGATGTCCCATTCGCGCGAGCCGATCTCGTTGCGGATGTCGTCACGGTCACGGGCGTTGCCGAGGATGCGTTCCACCGGACCGTCGAAGTCGACCGGGTGGCGACCGGAGTGGAAGATCGAGACCTCGAAACCGGCGGCCAGGAAGTTGTTGACGATCGGCGGACCGGTCGGTCCGGTGCCGCCGACGACCAGAAGTCTGCGCGCCTGAAGTGACACCTCGTGACCTTAGGGCGCGCGGACTTGTGGTGAGGTCGGAGATGGGGCCGCGGGATACCCTCGGATTGGCCGACTCTGGGAGGGATTTGGCGACGCTAAGATGCGCGGCATGGCGCGTAGTGTACGCGGAGCCGTTGGGGCGTTCGTGGCGGCCGCCGCGATGGTCGGTGCGCAACAGCCGGCGGAGCCGGTGCGCGTCTTCACCGCCGAGCAGGCGGAGCGCGGGTGGGCGCTCTACGAGGAGGTCTGCGTCGAATGCCACCTGTCGAGCCTGGCCGGCGCGAACGAGGCGCCGCCTCTGCGTGGCGCGAGCTTTCTGGACGCCTGGCGAGCCGGCGCCGTGGCTGATCTCGCGGACACGATCCGGGTCACGATGCCGCCGGAGAACCGGAACTCTCTTACGTCCCAGCAGACCTACGATCTCGCCGCCTTCGTTCTGCGGGCGAACGGCGCCGTGGCCGGCGATGAACCCCTGGTGGCCGATGCGACGGGCTTGAGCGCGATGCTGGCCGGCCTGGGCCTTGGTGGCGAGCCGCCGTCCGCCCCCGCCGCGGATTCGGCAGCCGTCGCGGACCGTGACCGCAGCGCCCCGGTCGAGGCGTCGGAGGAGGAGTACGTGAGGCCTCCCGGCGAGCGCGAGATCGAGGACTTCGAACCGGTCACCGCCGAGATGCTGCTCGACCCCGACCCCGGTGACTGGTTGATGTTCCGGCGCACCTACGACGGCCAGGGCCACAGTCCGCTCGCACGGGTCGACGCGAGCAACGTCGTCGAGCTGCGGCTGGCCTGGTCCTGGGCGATGGCGGACGGCGTGAACCAGCCGACGCCGCTGGTGTATCGCGGCGTGATGTACCTCGCCAACCCGCGCAACATCATCCAGGCTCTGGAGGCCGACACCGGCACACTGATCTGGGAGTACCGGCGTTCCCTGGAGGGCGACGCGGCGCGCGGCTTCAACCAGCTCCGCAACCTTGCGATCTGGGGCGACAAGATCTTCGTCGCCACCAAGGACGCGGCGATGCTTGCGCTCGACGCCCGGAGCGGGCGGCCGCGCTGGGAGACGCAGATCGCCGATCCGGCGAGGGGCTACAGGAACACGAGCGGACCGATCGTGGTCAATGGGCTGGTAGTGAACGGCATCAACGGTTGCAGCCGCTACTTCGAGGACAGTTGCTTCATCACGGCCCACGACGCGGAAACCGGCGAGGAGCGATGGCGGACGTACACCATCGCCCGGCCGGGGGAGCCGGGAGGCGACACCTGGGGCGATCTGCCGCTCATGCTGCGGGGCGGCGGCGATTCGTGGATTCCCGGCAGCTACGACCCGGAGCTCGAGCTCCTCTACTGGCCGGTGGCGCAGGCCAAGCCCTGGGTGCCGGCGAGCCGGGGCCTCACCGTCGACCACCAGGTGCTTTACACGAACTCGACCTTGGTGCTGCGCCCCGGCGACGGGGAGGTCGCATTCTACCGCCAGCACGTACCCGGCGAGGCCCTCGACCTCGACGAGGCCTTCGAGCAGGTCCTGATCGACCGCGGCGGTCGCCGGCTCTTGCTCACTTCCGGCAAGCACGGGATCCTGTGGAAGCTCGACCGTGTGGACGGCGCCTTCGTGGCTCTCAAGGAAATGGTGTTCCAGAACGTCTTCGACCACATCGACCGCGAAACCGGCGAAGTCCGTTACCGGGAGGACATCGCCTCGGCCGGGATCGGGGAATGGGTCTCGGTCTGCCCCAGCACCGCCGGTGGCCACAACTGGCAGGCCTCCTCCTACAGCCCCGCGCACGGGCTGCTGGTGGTGCCGCTGAGCCAGAGCTGCCTCGACATCTCGGGCAGCGAGGTCCGGTTCGAGGAGGGGTCGGGCGGCGAGCAAGCCGACCGCAAGTGGTTCGAGATGCCCGGCACGGACGGCCGTCTCGGCAAACTGGCGGCCTACGACGTCGACACGATGGAGGAGGTCTGGAGCGTCGAGCAACGGCCGGCCTTCCTGACCGCGGCGCTGACCACCGCCGCCGGCATCGTCTTCGCCGGCGACATCGACCGGCGCTTCCGGGCCTGGGACACCGCGACGGGCCGTGAACTCTGGGGCGCCCGCCTGCCGACCTCGGTGCAGGGCTTCCCGATCAGCTACGAGGTCGACGGCGTCCAGTACGTGGCCGTGTCGACCGGGCTCGGCGGCGGCAGTCCGCGCTTCGTCCCGGCCAGAGTCAGCCCGGAGATCCGCTATCCGAGCAGCGGAAACGGCCTGTTCGTGTTCCGGCTGCCGTAGTGGCGCCGGCGAGTACAACCGCTGGTCGAGTCTCGCCACGAAGGGCTTGGAACGTGCCGTGCCTTTTCTTCACGAGGAGTTCTTCTTTCGACGGCGCGATCTTCCGTATCCGACGCAACTGACACCGCTAGCAGCGATCCTGGGCTTGTTGAGCCGGTCCGCGGCAAGCGCGTCCGCGCGGAAGAAGCTTCGACAGTGGTTCTGGTGCGGGGCTCTCGGCGAACTATACGGCTCAGCGGTAGAGACCCGGTCTGCCAGGGACTTCCAGGACTGCGTGTCATGGCTGGACGCCGACGGGGATGTGCCGAGAACGGTTCAGGAGGCGCAGTCTCAGGCGGACCGCCTGCTGTCTCTTCGGGGCCGGCAGAGCGCCGCTTACAAGGCACTGCATGCACTGGGCATGAAGAACGGAGCGCGAGACTGGAAGAGCGGCGTGGGGATGAGTGTGCACTCTTACTTCGATCATGCCGTCGACATCCATCACATCTTCCCGAGGCGGTGGTGTGACGATCCGGAGAACGCCATCGGCTGGCAGGAACGGGACTGCGTCGTGAACAAGACGGCGCTTGCCGCTCAGACGAATCGCTTCCTTGGCGGCGATGCGCCCAGCAAGTACCTTTCTCGGATCGAAGAGAGGGACAGCCTCGAACGAGAACGGCTCGACCGGTTCCTGCGGACCCACGGAATTGACGCGGCGTTCCTACGGCGCGACGACTTCGCTTCGTTCTTCAATCACCGGTGCGTCCGGCGTGTGCGTGACGCCGAGTATAGGGAGGTTACCCCGGTTTATCCAAGATCGGTAAACCAGGGTAACTTCGCGATAACTGCCGACGGAGGGTCCAGATCCGTCGCGCCGTCGTCCTAGGCGGTTTCGACGTGGACCCATGCATGGTAGAAGGTGACCCATGAGCGACTTCCACTTCTTCATCCTGTTGGCTGTGGTGTTCATCGCCCTGGAGATCATCGCTGCGTTCGGTGTGCTCGACGACCATGGGCAATCGGACCCGGCGCCGGGCGATAGCTAGCGCGTCGGCATTACTGCTCTGTCGGGTCGGCGCCGTCCCGCGGCGCGCCGGTGCCGGATGAGCCCATGAACAGGCTGCGGCCGTCGGGGAGGGTCATGTCCCGGCCGCTGCCGCGGCAGTTCGGCGTGCACATCCGGTCCTTGCTCTGGTAGCCGCGGACGACGACCTCGGTGCCAGGTTCTAGCAGGGTGCGGCCGAGGCCTCGCCGCACCAGGGTGTTCGGCGTGCCCGCCTCGAGCTCCCAGGTCATGGTCTCGCCGTCGTCCAGCGTGATCTGCACGTGGACCCAGGCGTGCGGGTTGATCCACTCGACCTTGGTGATCGTGCCCTCGATCTTGATCGGCAGGTTGGCGTCGAACTCGGCCGAGAACGCATGGTGAGCGGGGGAGGGACCGGCCGCGCTCAGGGTCAGCGCGAGAGCGGCCACGGGCAGGACTCGGTGGACTCGTCGGGACATCTGAACCTCCTGTTGGGCAGTGATCCTAGTTTACGGTGCCGCCGCCGGCGGGATCGAAGTCTTGGCGTAGCCGCCGCGTCCGGGCCAGTCGGCGGCGCCGGGACCAAGCCCATATTTCTTGGGGACCATTTCGGGTGCAATCCAGGAACCGTGTATCGTTGTTCGCACAGGCCCTCGTGTCTAGCTCGCAATCCGGTTGGTAGGTTGACGCCTGCTTGGCGACGAGCCGTTCACGCATTGTCAGAACCGGAGTAAGGAGCCGAAATGCACGCTAAGTCCCTGTTGATCCTGCTGGTGCTTTTCGTGGTGGCGATGGGGGGAACTGCCTTCGCTGCCGAAGGTGGGAACGATTCCACACCAGCCGAAGCTTCCCCGGCTTCGCCGGTCGATACGCCCCCGCCCCAGGAAGACGAGGATCACGGCGACGAGGACCACGAGGGCGAGCACGACGGCGACGAGGCCGGCGTTATCGACTTCCACGCCCACGACGTAGTGGTCGTCACCGGTTCGGCGATAGAGGAACCGGCCGTCGACCTCCCCTACGCCGTCGAAATACTCAACCGGGAAGTCCAGAAGGAGCAGGGGTCGCTGCAGCCGGTCGATCTGTTCAAGAACCTGACCGCCTCGTCCGCCGTCATCGGCGAGGCCAACAGTTGGTACAACGACCAGGGGACGGCGGTGCCCGAGAGCGTCGCCAACGTGAACCTCCGGGGTCTCGGGGCTTCGCGGACCCTGGTGCTGCTCAACGGCCGCCGCCAGGCGCCGCTGCCGGCGCGGCTGTTCGGCGGCCGCTTCGTCGACATCAGCGCCTTTCCCTCGATCGCGGTCGATCGCATCGAGGTGCTGAAGGAAGGCGCCGCCGCGATCTACGGTTCGGACGCCGTGGCAGGCGTCGCCAACTTCGTCACCCGCGACGAATTCACCGGGTTCGAGGTCTCGCTCTCGCACGAGAGCATGGACGGCGCCGGCGACTCGTCGGCGGCCGCGATCTGGGGCGGCAAGCTCGGCGGTTCGGACCATCACCTCGTATTCTCGCTCGAGAGGGCGGAGCGCTCGCATCTCGGCGCCAGGGAGCGGCCGTTCACGCTCAAGGATCGCGCCACCGGTTGGTTCTGGGGTTGGTCCAACACCGGCAATCCGGGCATCTTCCTGCGCCCGAACCTCACCGGCGGCGAAACCTCCGCCGCGTTCGTTCAGGAGCTGGCCCGGGCGCGCAACGGCGCGGCCGGCACGGACTACTTCGTCGATCCCGCGTGCAACGGCCTCGGCGGCTATGACCGCGGCTTCACCTGCGCTTTCCGCTATCAGCCGTGGGACAGCCTGGTCGAGGCGACGGAGACGAACCGGTTCTTCGCCGAGTTGAACGGTCCGCTGGCCGAGGGCACGACGTACCACGTGGAGGCACTCTTCGCGGAGTCGACCATCCCGAACTACGTGACCACTCCCTCCTTCCCGCCGGTGTCGCTGCTGGACGGTCTGCAGTTGATCTCGAACGAGCACCCGGGGCGCATGGAGATCTGCAACAGCTCCCCCGGGGTGGGCGGCTTCGCTTCCGGTGAAGACTGCCTGCGGGACGACTGGTACTTCTACGGTCGCCTGGTCGGCAACGCGGGTCCTGGACGCGGCCTGCGGCGAGGCACGGACACGACCCGCATCGCGGCGAACATCGAGCACGACATGTCCATCGGCGGCAGGGCTGCCAACCTGGACGTGGGCGTGAACTACTCGCGGGCTACCGGCAACATGAACCAGCCGGCGGAGTACGCGTACCGCAAGTTCCTCGCCTTCCGCGGCTACGGCGGTCCGAACTGCGGCGTCGGCGTGGTGGCGGACGCCGCGAGTCCTTCGGGCATGCGGCTCGGAGATACCGGTTCGGCCCAGCCCGGCGTCGGCGACTGCATGTACTACAACCCGTTCGGCAATGCCATCCAGTTCTCCGCTCAGCCGGGGGCGCCGTGGGAGAGCAACCCGAATCCGATGTATGTCGCGGGCCTTGAGAACAGCCGGGATCTGCTCAACTGGATCAACGAACAGGTCAACGTCGAGAACGAAGCGGAACTCGTCGTTGCCGAAGCGACGCTCTCCGGCAACTGGGTGCCCGAGAAGCTCGACTACGCCTTCGGGTACCGGTACCGGCACCTGGACGTGAGCGCGATCCCGAACGCGGTCGGAAACTACGAACTGAATCCGTGCGTGGTGCCGGGCGACCGGTCCTGCGTCGATCCGGCTACCGGCAGGCAGAGAGGGGCGCGCGCGGGCGCCTTCACCTTCTCCTCGGGCTACTACCCGTACGGCGACTCCCAGGCGGTCCACCGGATGTTCGGCGAGCTGTCGGTGAACGCGCTTGGCGGCGACATGCAGTTCGCGGCGAACTACGAACTCCACGACGAGATCGACAGCTTCGATCCGAAGTTCTCGGGCCGCTGGCAGCTCTCGGCGGGCGAAGATCACGTGCTGTCGTTCCGCACCTCGGTCCAGACCACGTTCCGGGCGCCCTCGGTCGATGATCTGAACGAGGAGATTCGCACCACCCTGGAGTACCTCAACACGGTCGGCGTCTACAAGGCGGTCGACGCCTTCGGCAGCCGGGCGTTGAAGCCGGAGCAGGCCTTCACCTACAACCTGGGTCTCGTGCTCTTCGCTTCGCCTGGGATCGACGTCACGCTCGACTACTGGAGCTACGACTTCGAGGACGTGATCGCCCTGCTGCCGCAGCAGGAGGTGCTGCGGCTCTACGCCGACGGCTACGGAGGCAACCAGGCGGCGCTGAACGCGGTCATGGGCCGCGTCGTCTGCCCGGGCGGTTTGGCCGACGGTTCCTGCGATCCCGCGGACATCGAGCGGGTGCGGATCGATCTGATCAACTGGCCGGGCATCAAGACCTCGGGCTTCGATTTCCATCTGCACGGCCATGTCGACGCGGGCCCTGGCGAACTCTCCTTCGGCCTGGACAGCACCTACACGAAGAGCTACGAGTTGAAGAAGCTCGAACGCGACGGCGTCGTCTACCGCGAGCGCAAGGACGTCGTCGGCCTGCTGAACCGCGATACGCCGATCGCGCCGCCGCTGCCGGAGTTGAAGACGCGTGCGTCGCTCGGCTACCGCTGGGGCGACTACAGTCTGATCGGTTGGGCCAACCACATTTCGTCCTACGAGGACAGCAACGTGGCCTGGACGCCGCCCGAGTTGCTGCCAATCGACGAGTGGCTCACGTTCGACGTGACGTTCCTGTGGCGCTTCCCGCGGCTCGGTTTCGATCTCGCCCTGTCGGCTCTCAACCTGACCGACGAGGAGCCGCCGTTGGTCTTCTTCGAGCAGGCGTTCGACGCCCTGACCGCCAATCCGAAGGGCCGCCGTTTGAAGGCCGTCATGAGCTATCGCTTCGGCGGCGGTTCGTAGCGGCCGTCCCTCGCGTCTCGTCGCCCTCTCGGGCCCGATCCGGCGGTGCGCCGCCGGATCGGAAGCCGGGCCGTCCATTGTAGGATCGGCGCTTGATGAACGAACGGAGGCCGGCCCCGCTGCGTTCGTCGCCGATGCAAGCCGCTTTCCGATCCATCCCGGCCGGCTCGTTGCACTTGGCAGCGGGCGCTGTTCTCTGTTGGCTCTGGGCTGGACCGGTGGCTTCTCAGGAGACCCGGAACCGGGGGTCAGAAGACCCCCGGCCACGGTCAGAGGACTCCCGGTCACTCGCTGAGCGGGTGCGAGCGGATGTCGATGCGACTTCGCTGCGCTGGCTTGGCACAGCGCGCGCACGGTACTCGACGCCGCTTCAGTTCTCGATCGGGGTCGGCGCGCTCGTGGCGCGTCTGCCCGACAGCCATGACTGCGTCGAATTCTGCGAGTACCGCGGCTTGGTTCTGCAGGTCGAGCCGGGAACAGCCGGTGGCCAGCTCGGAGTCGGCTTCGCCCGGCTCATGAGCAGACGCAGGCCGTCGTCACCCTTCCTGACCGATGTGTACGTAGGTTGGGGCGCCCGCGCTGTAGTGCTTCGTACGTGGGGGGACTCGGGGCTCGACCCGAGGGCGCAGACGCTGGCAGGCCTCGAAGCGCAGTTCACCCTGGTCCGGTTCAGCTTCAGCGCCGGCGTGATGCGGCGGATCTCGTCCGCTCACGACGACGCGGACCGGTTCGTGTACACGGCCGGCTTCGGTTGGGGCTTCTGATGGGCGCCGTGTCCCCCAGGCCGGCGTTGAGTTCCCTCCCGATCGCGGCGATCGTCGCGCTGCTCCTCGGACTCTCCGGCACAGGCGCGGCGCCCGCTCTTGAGACGGACCAGTTCTACGCTTGGGGACGTCTGCTGGAGGATGCGACGGAGGTCCTGAACGCGCGCGTCAATCTGGAACTCGAGCGTCTGGTCGCGGAACTGAACCGGGAGGGCCGTGGCGTGGGCTGCCAAGAGGTTCGGTCCCGGTTCTTCAAGCGCCACCACATGTTGTTCTTCGACGGCTTCGAGACCTGGTCGGTGAACTCGCCCCTGGTCAGTCGGTCGCCGTCGGGGCCGGAGGAGATGCGCGACTTCAAGCAGAAGTACATCTACAGCACCGCGTCGCCACTGGACACCGGTACCTGGATGCCGCCGAGTCCGACGGTCGAAGTGAACGGTGTGCGGCTCGGCACCGACAAGCTGACCCACCTGCTCGGCACTTCGTGGTACTACCACCGTTGGTACCGCAAGGTCCGCGCCCGCGGCGCGACATCCGCGGAGGCGGAACTGGTGGCCGTTCGCCGGGGCATGCGGGCGGAGAACACGATCCTCGGCAAGCTTGTTTCGGGCGTGTTCTCGCTCGGCGATTTGGAGGCGAACTACCAGGGCACGTGGTTCTACGAGCACCTGTGCGCCGGCGACGATCCGACGATCGTCTACGACGAGGGCGTGTGGCGACTTCGGCGGCCGTTCGATCTGCGCGAGTACGTCACGCCGGAATGGGACGAGTCCTATCAGCCGAACATCTATGTGCGGCGGAAGTGGGCGAAGGTGAGGCCGTTGCTGCTGGGATACTGTCCGATGCTCGAGCATCCCCAGGTGCGGGCGCAGCGCGAAGCCTACGCGGAGAGAGACGAGGTCACCATGACGGAGAAGCTGATCGAAGAGATGGTCGCTGCCGGAAAGCTGCCCGATCCGTCGGAGTTCACGATCGAGGCGGTGTGTAGTGCGTCGGCGGACTGAGGAGCGTGCGCGCCGGCCGGCACGGCTTTCGCTGCTGGCGGCGGCACTGCTGGCGGTAGCCTGCGGCGCGCCCGGAGAACAGCCGCCGGCTTCCGACGCCGCGTCGGTCGAACCCGCCCTGGAACGCATCGGCCTCGGCTCCTGCCTCAAGCAGGCCCAGCCGCAGCCGATCTTCGACGCGATCCTCGACGACGACTTCGAGCTCTTCGTGTTCCTGGGCGACAACGTCTACGGCGACGTGGAATCGGAGGATCTGCGCGAACTGCGCGACGCCTACGCGATGCAGGCGGCCGCGGACGGACTCAGCCGCCTTCGCGAGGCGGCGGTGCCGCTTGCCGCAACCTGGGACGATCACGACTACGGTTTGAACGACGGCGGCGCCGAGTTCTTCGGGCGCGAGGAAGCGCAGCGGATCTTCGAGGACTTCTGGGGCGTGCCGGCGGACTCCGAGCGGGCGGCCCGTCCGGGGGTCTACGACGCGGTGACCTACGGTCCGCCGGGCCGCCGAGTGCAGTTGATCCTGCTCGATACGCGCTACTTCCGCTCCGCGCTTCGGCCCACCGACGAGCGCGGTGCTCCGGGTAGGGAACGCTATGTCCCGGACCCCGACTCCGCGAAGACTATGCTCGGCGAGGAGCAGTGGAGCTGGCTCCGAGAAGTGCTCCAGGAGGAGGCGGACCTCCGCATCCTCGCGTCGTCGATCCAGGTGATCGCGGATGGCCACGGCTACGAGGGATGGCGGCAGTTGCCGGCCGAGCGCGACCGACTATACGGCTTGCTGCGTGAGACGGGCGCGAACGGCGTGGTCATCGTCTCGGGGGATCGGCATCGCGGCGGCATCTACCGGCGTGACGATGCGATCGACTACCCGCTGCTCGAGCTCACCGCGAGTTCCCTGAACTCGCCTTCGACCAGCGGGGAAGAAGCGGGGCCCTACCGCGTGGGTCCGACCTACCAGCCCGAGAACTACGGCGCCATGTCGATCGATTGGGCCTCCCGCTCCGTGACGCTGGAGGTTCGCGGCATTGACGGCGAACCGGTACTCACCGAAACGCTCGACCTGGATGACCTGCGCAGTGATGCGTAGCAACCCTGCGAACCCGGGTGGCGCGAACTCGCGCCACCCGCGAACCACTCCGTGCGCCCGTCCTCGGGCGCACGGATGGAACGCGGGCGTCTCGCCCGCATCGGCCCCTGGGAACGCGGGCGTCTCGCCCGCATCCTGGGCCCGGAGAACAAGGAGACACAGCCCATGACGACGACCACTCCCGAACCCCAGGAAACCGCCGGCGTCTCGCGGCGCCAGGTGATCCACGCCCTGTCCCTTGCCGGCGCCGCCGGCCTGCTGGCGGGGTGCGACGGCGACGCGACGGCACCTTCCGAGGCAGTTGCCGGCGAGACGGCGGCCGGCCCGATGCCCGACGATCTGTGGCGTGCCAGCGCCGGCGAACTGGCGTCGGCGATTCGCCGCGGCGAGGTCTCGAGCATCGAGGTAGTCGAGTCCCACCTCGCGCGCGTGGACGCGGTGAACGGCCACCTCAACGCGGTCGTCCGCGTACTGGCCGGCGAAGCGCGCGCCGCCGCGCAGGCCGCCGACGAAGCGGTGGCTGCGGGCGCCGACCTGGGACCGCTGCACGGTGTACCGATCTCCGTCAAGGACAACATCGCGGTCGGCGGCACGCCGACCACGAGCGGCGTGCCCGCCTACGCGGAAGTCAACGCCGAGGCGGACGCACTGATCGTCGCGCGCCTCAAGGAGGCCGGCGCCATTCCTCTGACCCGGACCAACCTGCCCGACCTCGGTCTGCGCGTCCACACCGACAGCTATCTCTACGGCCTGACCCGGAATCCATGGGCTGCCGACCGGAACGTCGGCGGCTCGAGCGGCGGCGAGGGCTCGGCCCTCGCGAGCGGCATGAGTTGCCTGGGACTCGGCAACGACATCGGCGGTTCGCTCCGGATTCCTGCGCAGTGCAACGGCATCGCGTCGCTCAAGCCGACGCTGGGCCGCATCGCCAGCCCGACCGGTGGCGAGATGTCCGGGCAGTTGATGGCAGTGAATGGCCCCATGGCACGGCGGGTCGCCGATCTGCGCACCGCCTACGAGCTGCTGGGGCGATACCACAGGAGTGACCCGTGGTCGGTGCCCGTGCCGATCGATCTGGAACGGCCGGCGTCGCCGGTCAAGGTCGCGTTGGTGCCGGAGCCCAGCGGCGGTACGACCCATCCGGACATCGCTGCCGGCGTGCGCGCCGCGGGCGAGGCCCTGACGGCGGCGGGCTACGCGGTCGAAGAGGTCGAACCGCCGATGGCCGCCGAGGCGCGCCGGGCGTGGGATGTCTTTCTCGGCTATGAACTGAACCTGGTCCGGCAGGCGCTCGAGGAGATCATGTCGCCGGACGCCTACGACTTTCTGATCCGCGCACTCGACATGTTCGGCGTCGAGTCGCCGACCGAGTACGTGGCCATGTATGCCCAGCGCCACCGGATCGCCAGCGCCTGGCAGGAATTCCAGGAGGACTACCCGGTCATCGTGGCCCCGATCCTGACCCAGCCGCCCTTCGTCATCGGCTACGACCTGCGGGATCCGGGCGATGTCCTCGACCAGATGCGGTTCGAGGTGGCGCTCAACCTACTCGGCCTGCCGGCCGTGTGCGTTCCGACGGGCGTCGCCAACGGCCTGCCCCAGGTGGTGGAAGTGATCGGCGGCCGCTACCGCGAGGATCTCTGCCTGGAAGCCGGCCAGGCGATCGAGGACGCGCTCGGCATCATTACGCCGATCGACCCCGTGATGGTCTGACCCGGCTATTTGGTCCGCCGGCCCTCTGACCGGGATCCGCCTCGGGTGGAAACCCGGACGCCGGCCCGCTTCAGTTCTCCTCAGTGGATCTCGGCCGCCTCGCCCCAGGCGGCCTTCAGCTTGTCGATGCTGAAGTCGTCGTGCCTGGCGGCGTCGATGATCACCCGTTCGCGCCGGGCGATCAGGTCGGCGGCTGCTTCCACCTGATCCGCGACATCGGCAGGGATGACCACGGCGCCGTGCTGGTCGGCGTGGATCAGGTCGCCGTCGCGCACCGCCATGCCGGCGACGGTCACCGGGCCGCCGTAGTCGACGACGTGGACGTAGGCGTGCGACGGACCGGACCGGCCGGCGAGCAGTTGAAAGCCCTCGGCGACGTCTTCGAGGTCGCGGATGCTGCCGTCGGTGATTGCGCCGAGGCATCCCAGCCCACGGTGGATGTTCGAGTTGACCTCGCCCCAGAAGGCGCCGTACCCGCGGGACTTGTCGTCGAGATCCTGGATCACGGTGATCGTGGGGCCCTCGCCCCCGGCCAGGTGCTCGTAGTAGCCGAGTGAGGTGCGGCGGGCCAGCCTGGGGTCGGCCGTGCTCGGGTGCTGGGCGCGGATACGAGCGGTGCGGGCGAAGCCGACGATCGGCGGCAGCACGGGCCGGGCGCAGACCAGCGGGTCCACGGTGTAACCGTGACCGCGCCGCTTCGGCGCCACCGCCTCCAGGGCGTTGCAGACCGTGGGCGTGTCGAGAGAGCGGAGGGCGTCAAGGACGGCTGAAGAAATCATGGCGCGCATACTAGCGCCGGGGAGACGCACCGGCCCGGGAGTCGCTCGTCCGGAGCCGCCTGGGGGTAGTGGAGTTGACAAGTAGTGGAGCGTGCCTGTATGTTGACGCCGTCAACAAAGAGGGATCGATCGTGAACGAGGAACTGACGAGGTTTGTGCGAGAGGCGCTGGCGCGGGGTGCCGGCCGGAATGAGATCAAGACGGCGCTGGGTGACGCCGGGTGGCGGCAGGCCGACATCGACAAGGCGCTCGGGGCTTGGGTCGACCGCGACTTCGTGGCGCCGATCCCGAGGCCGCGGCCGTACCTGGGGGCACGCGAGGCGTTTCTCTACTTCGTGATGTTCGTGGCCCTGTACACGGCGGCGATCAGTTTCGGCAACGTGATGTTCGTGCTGATCAACCGGGCCTTCGCGGACGTGGCGTTCACGCCGCCGGCCGCGGCCTCCGCGGAGATGCTGCGTTGGGGTTTGGCGTATCTCGTCATCTCCTTCCCGGCGTTCCTGCTGATCCAACGGTTGGTGCGGCGCACGCTGCGAACCGATCCGGAGCTGCGTTCGTCGCGGATCAGGAAGTGGCTGACGTACCTGACTCTGTTCGTCGCGGCGGGCGTTCTGGCCGGGGACCTCATCGCGCTCGTCTTCTTCGGCCTTGGCGGCGAGCTGGCCGCGCGGTTCCTCCTGAAGGTGGCGGTCGTAGCGGCGATAGCGGGCAGCGTCTTCGGCTACTACTTCTGGGATCTGCGCCAGGATGACGTCGAGGCGGCCGAAGGCGGCCAGGCGCCCAGGCTGCCTGCGATGTTCGCCGGAACGTCCGTGGTCGTCGTCGTCGCCGCCGTGGTCCTTGGACTGGTCGCCGTCGGTTCACCCGGCAAGGCGCGCGAGCGTGGACTCGATGTCGCGCGCGTGGGGAACCTGCGGGACATCGTCCGGGGCGTCGACATCTACTGGGAGAGGAGTGGTTCCCTGCCCACGAGTCTGGAAGCGCTCAGCAGCGAGCGCGACATCAACATCGTGTCGATCGTCGATCCGGAGACCCGGGAGCCCTACGCCTTTCGAGCCACGGGGGAGAAAGCGTACGAACTCTGCGCGACGTTCAGCCTCGACGCGCCCACCGACCAGGCGTCGCTACGGACGTACCCCTACCGGGAACGGTTCTGGCGGCACTCCGGGGGATACGACTGCTTCGACCTCGAGGCGATCGAGCCCGACGCGCGGCGATGGTAGGCCGGCGCACCCAGTGGTTACACGGCGACCTGGACCTGAACCCGCTCCGAGAGCCGCGCACCCAGGAGGTGCGAGGCGTCCGCGACCATCTCGTTGAGAATCTCGCTCGCCGGGCGGGTCTTGGTCAGCATGCCGGACGTCTGCCCGGCGGCGTTCATCAGCAGGTCGTCCCTGCCGGCGGTGCGAATGGAGTGCAGCAGGTCGCGCGTGAGAACGCCCTGGAGCCCCATCGGCAGCGCCCGGATGCCGCTCTGCTCCCAGGACTCGATCAGCGGGTTCGTGATGTTGCGCATCGTCTTGCCGCTGTAGAGTCTGGTCACGACCGTGTCTTCGGTGGACGCTCCGATGATGCGCTGCTTTTGCAGGGCAGGCTGGTTCGCCTCGTCGGAGACCAGGAAGGCGGTGCCGCACCAGCCGCCTATGGCGCCGGCGGCGATGACCGCCGCCAGTCCGCGGCCGTCGGCGACGCCGCCCGCGGCGACGACCGGCAGCGGCGCCACCGCGTCCATGACCTGGGGTAGAAGCGCCAGGGTGCCGATCTTGCCGGTGTGACCGCCGGCCTCGGTGCCCTGGGCGACGACGATGTCGGCGCCGCCGTCGGCCACCCGGCGCGCGGCGCGGGCGTTGCCGACCAGGGAGACGATCTTGATGCCGGCATCCTTGAGCGCCCTCGAGAAGGGCGCCGGAGAACCGAGGCCGGAGGCGAACACGGGCACCTTCTCCTCCAGCAGGACTTCCATCTGGGCGCCGGCGTAGCTCTGGCCCTCGGGCACCGCCCAACTCGGCGCCGGGGGCGGCGCCTCGATCCACTCGATACCCAGGCTCTCGGCCATCTTCCTGAGCGCGTCGCGCGTTTCCGCCGGCGCCAGGTCGCGGGTCGGCACCGTCGCCGAGGTCGGTCCGCTGCCCGCCTTCTCCAGGAAGTTCGAAGCCAGCAGCAGGTCGACCCCGAACGGCTTGTCCGTCAACGCGCGGATCTTGTTGATCTCGGCCCGCAAGTCCTTGGGGCTGTAGGCGACGCCTCCGATCACGCCCAGGCCGCCGGCCTCGGAAACGGCAGCCACCAGTTCGGCCTTGGCGACGGGTTCCTCGCCGCCCGCCACCGGCCCCATGCCGGCTGAAAACACGGGATACTCGATTTCCAGCATGTCGCAGAGTTCGGTGCGAAGGTAGGGACGGGACATGGCGACTCCTCTTGGGCTCCTGGACCCGCGGTTCGCCCAGGGCGCCGAGGTCGCGTTCGTCGATGCGTAGTCGGTACAGCGGTGTCGGTCGTTTTCGGGCAGTGAGTATACGCGCGCGGCGGTCGGCTCAAAGCAGGTCGAGTTGGGGAATGCGAAGCTGATTCGACACCGCCTCCTCGACGCTGTCGAGCCAGCGATCCCGATCTTTCGGGTCGAGGGCCAGAACCTCGATCCGGCGGTCGTCCAGCTCGTGCCGGAGCCGGTCGTCGATCTGCTGCCGGAAGGCCGGATCGGTCGCCCGGACACCGTCGGGCCGTGCCTCGCTGCCGCCCAGAATCGGTACGTGGACCTTGAGGTCGTAGGTCGCGCACCAGGACTCGATGAGGGGCTCCAGCGCGGGCTGCCGCCCCCTGGCGAACAGCAGGTAGACGTAGTTGTCGAGCACGCTGCGGTCGCAGATGACGACCGGCGCGCGGGCTTCCGCCACGAGTTCGTCCGCGATCTGGGAGTGCAGGATCCACGACTGCGCCTCCAGGGTCGTTGCCTCGTTGAGCGGCAGCGGGCAGTGCCGCGCCACTTCGACGACGACATCGAGGTTGATGTCGCGGCGCTTCAGGCGCGCGGCGAGGCCGTAGGCGAGGGTCGTCTTGCCGACGCCGTGGCTGCCGATGAAGGCGATCTTGTACGACATTGGTCGGTGGTCAGATTACAGCCGTTCTCGCGGTCGTGAGAGGATCTCCCGGATGCGCGCTTTCGGGTTCGCCATTCCCCCGGTTTTGGCGGTTGCGGCGTGTGGGCCGGCACCGAATGAGTCCTCGGGCGGTGACTGGCCTGCCCGGTCGCCCCGGTTCGACATCGTCGAAGAACTGCGCGCCGATCTCCTGCGACCGCGCGCCGAGTCGGACGGCGGCGGCACCGCCTCCGTCGAGGAGCTCGGCGGACACGCGGTCGCGGGCCGGCCTGGAAGCTGGCGGATCGTCTACCGGGCGGGGCCGATGGGAATTGCAGCCGGCGGTGCCTTGTATCTCCAGGTTTCTCCCTTCTGGGGCTGGAGCACTCCGCAGACCGAGCGCCAAGCGGCCTTGGGCTACACGACGATTGCCACGGACGCCGAAGGTGTCGATCTCTCGGCCGAGACACTCGATCAACAGTTGCTGGCCGTCCATGTCGGCGGCCGGGCGTTGGACGAGGGGGAGCGGATCGAGATCACATACGGCGCCGGGCCGGCGGGCGCGCTCGCGGACCGCTACGCCGAGCGCGACTCGCGGTTCTGGGTTGCCGTCGACGGCGACGGCGACGGAGTGCGGGAGCTGATCGACGAAGCCCCGGCGGTCGACGTGCTGCCTGGGCCGCCGGCGCGGCTGCTGCTTCACCTTCCTTCGACGGCGCGGCCGGGGGAGTCCGTCGACCTGATCGCGGCCCTGGTCGACGCGGCCGGCAGCGGGTGGCCTCGGTTTGCCGGCACGTTGGAACTGTGGCTGCCGGTGGGCGTCGGCGTCGACGACCCGCGGGCCGGTTCGGTGGAGACCCTGGGTGGTGAGCAGGTCGTTTCGGCAGCTCTGAAAGAAGAGGATCGCGGCCGCCTCGCCGTCCGGCTGCGTCTCTCCGCCGAACTCGGCGCCGTAGTGCGGGTGCGGGGGACAGCGGACGGCGGCTCGCCGGCTTCCGCGTTCGCGGCCGAGAGCAATCCGCTCGTCGTCTCGCCGGCCGGCCGGCGCATCCTGTGGGCCGATCTGCAGAACCACTCCGGTCTCTCGGACGGTTCGGGCACTCCCGACGATCTGCTGCGCTACGCGCGCGAGATCGCGGCTCTGGACGCCGCGGCGGTCACCGACCACGACCACTGGGGCATGCGCTTTGCGGACCGCGAACCTGCGGTTTGGCGGCACACTCTGGAGGCTGTCGACCGCCGGCACGAGCCCGGCCGCTTCGTGGCGCTGGCCGGCTACGAGTGGACGAACTGGGTGCGGGGCCACCGGCACGTTGTCTTCTTCGAGCCGACCGCCGAGGCGGTTTCGAGTCTGCTCCTGAGCTCGATCGACGAGCGTTTCGACGACGCGCGTGAACTATGGGCCGGGCTCCAAGGCGCCCGCGCGCTGACCTTCGCCCACCATTCGGCCGGCGACCCCATCGCCACCGACTGGTCGACGGCGCCGCCGCCCGGGCTGGAGCCGGTCACCGAGATCGTCTCGGTTCACGGCGCGAGCGAGGCGGCGGACGCACCGGGCGTAGTGATCCGCGGCGCCCTAGAGGGCAACTATGTTCGCGACGCGCTCGACCATGGCTACCGGTTGGGATTCGCTGGTTCGAGCGATGGCCACGACGGGCATCCCGGCTTGGCGCACCTGGCGTCGCCGAGCGGCGGCGTCGCGGCGATCCTCAGCGACGAAGTGACCCGGGAAGGGATTTACGAGGCGCTCCTGGCTCGCCGGACCTACGCCACGAACGGTCCCCGGATCGTGGTTCGCGCGAGCTACGCCGGCTGGCCTATCGGCGCCGACATTCCGGCCGCCGGCGCCGCTGCCGGCGATGTCGGTCCGATTGTCGGTGTGTCCGAAGGCACTCTCGTTGTCCGTGCCGTCGCGCCCGGCGAGATCGACCGCATCGAGGTCATCGGTCGCCGGGATGCCGCGGGCACGGGCGCCACGGTGGGTGAGGCTCCGTGCCCGGAAGGGAAGCGCGAGTGCAGCCTGACCGTCGCGCTGCCGGCGTTCACGCCGGGCGGCTATCTCTACCTGCGGGTGGTCCAGAAGGACGGCGGCGCCGCCTGGACGAGTCCCTTCTTCTTCGAGTGACTTGGTCACGCGGGTGGCGCGATCCGGGCCATCCGCGACCCACTCCGCGCGCCCGTCATCGGGCGCGAAGATGGAACCGGGGCGTCATCGCCCGCCCTGGGAACGCGGGCGTCTCGCCCGCATCCGGCGTAAAGCGCCGGCCTGGCGGCGCTAGGGCTAGGCCTCTTCTTCCGCCTCCTCTTCGACGTGCACCATGATGTACTGCGAAAGGCCCGGCTCGTCGAGCGTACGATGTTCGCCGTCGCCGATCTGCAGACAGAGGTAGTGCTCGCCGAGAGGGAGTTCGATTTCGATCGAACTGGCGCCGTCGCCGAAGTGGATCCAAGGGTCGGCGGTCGGGATCACGATGCCTGGCTCGAGGCACTCGCCGTCGATCGCGATGTGGTAGTGGCCCGCGCCCTCGTTGATGGCGCCGTCGCCAACCGGCTCGATCGTGAAGTTCTCGGCCGCGAAGTTCAGCGCTACCAGGCTGGGAATCGTGTCGTGGTTCTCCAGCCCGTCGAAGTAGACGCGCGGCGCGCCGTCGTCGGCCGCCTCCGCATCGTGATCGTGGTCGTCGTCCATCTCGGAGTCGGCGGACTCGTCCGCGGCGCAGGCAGCGAACAGGACGAGCAGCAAGGCTGCCGCCACGATGAGGAACGGGCGATTCTTGGCAAGGTCGAGGAGCATGGCGATTTCTCCGTCGGATGACCGGGCCGGGGCCCGGAGGGGTGACGAGGCAGCGAAGAGGAACATTACCACGCCGGGGTGTGAAGACCCGGTCAGGAATGGCGCCATTCCGTGGCGCGAGCAGGTGGTCCGGGGGGCCGAAAGAGACGTCCAGGCTTGCCGATCCGGAGCCGGTCAGCTAGATTCCGGCTCGCCATGATGAAGAACTTCCTGTTTGCGATCGCGTACCTTCTCGGCGCCGGTTGGTGGGCTAGTCAGGCCATGGTCGACGCCGCGGCGGGCTCCTGGTGGAACCTGCTGGCCTTCTTCGCCGTGCTGACCTTCTTCCTGGTCCGCATCGGCTGCATGGGCGGCAGCGAGGAAGATGCCCAGAAGATGGGCAACGTCTTCTCGATCCTGGTAGCGGTCGCGCTCCTGGTGCTCGCGGTGACGGGCCTGATGGGCGAGACCAGCGGCATCGCGAACCTGATCTTCGCGCTGCTGTTCGCGCTCGTGGCCGGGCTTGGGGTGCGCGCCACCAGCGCCGCGCACGCGTAGCGGCAGCGTTCACGGACCCGGAGCCGGATGCGGGCAGGATGCCCGCGTTCCCAGGCTTGCTGCGCCGTTACAGCGCCGCGACCTCCTGCTCCAGGACGCCGGCGTACTTCTCGTACGCCGCCTGCCGTAGCTTCGGCAGGTGGGTGGTCGGGAAGAGATCGTCCGTGCCGGCGTACTCGCGCAGGAGTTGCCTCGCCACCGTGACCTTGTGGACCTCGGTGGGGCCGTCGGCGAGGGCCATGTGGAACGAGTCGATGACTCCGGCGGAGTAGGGCATCTCGTTCGAGACGCCGAGCGAGCCGTGGATCATCAGCGCCCGTGAGAAGACGTCCAGGTAGACCTTCGGCATGACCGTCTTGACCGCCGAGATGTCCTTGCGGACCATCCGGTAGTCCTTGTACTTGTCGATCTTCCAGGCGGTCTGGAGGACGAACAGCCGGAACTGCTCGATCTGGGTCCAGGAGTCGGCGATCTTCTCCTGCACCAGTTGCTTCTGCGCCAGCAACTCGCCCTGGGTCTCGCGCGAAAGCACGCGCTCGCACATCTGATCGAAGGCGGTGCGGACCTTGGCGATCGTGCGCATTGCGTGGTGGATGCGGCCGCCGCCAAGGCGGGTCTGAGCGACGACGAAGCCCTGGCCGCGCTGGCCTAGCAGGTGGTCCTTCGGCACCCGGACGTCCCTGTAGCGGACGTAGCCGTGGGCACCCTCCTCGGTTCCCGTGCCGACGCCGACGTTGCGGACGATCTTGACGCCTGGCGTGTCCTTCGGCACCAGGAACATCGACATCTTGTTGTAGGGCGGGGCTTGCGGATCGGTGACCACCATGACGATCAGGAAGGAGGCGTAGCGGGCGTTCGAGGAGAACCACTTCTCGCCGTCGATCACCCACTCGTCGCCGTCGAGCACGGCGCTCGTCTTGAACACCTTTGGATCCGAGCCGCCGTGCGGCTCGGTCATCGAGTACGCGGACACGATCTGGTTGTCGAGCAGCGGCTGCAGGAAGCGCGCCTTCTGCGCGTCCGTGCCGTAGTGGGCGAGGATCTCCGCGTTGCCCGAGTCCGGGGCCTGGCAGCCGAAGACGATCGGCGCGTGCGGCGATCGGCCCAGGATCTCGTTCATCAGCGCCAGCTTGACCTGACCGTAGCCCTGGCCACCGAGGTCGGGGCCCAGATGGCAGGCCCAGAGCTTGCGCTTCTTGACCTCCTCCTGGAGCGGCGGGATCAGCTTCCGGCGATTCGGGCAGGTGAGGTCGTAGGGGCTGCCGAGGACGAACCGCAACGGTTCGATCTCAGAGCTAGCGAACTCGTCCATCCAGTCCAGCTTGTCCTGAAACTCAGGGTCGGTTTCGAAGTCCCATGCCATCGTTCTCGTCTCCCGTGTGCCTTGTTCTGGAAGGCTGCCAAGAGTACAGGATCGACGCGTAGACTCACGGGATGATCGCCAACAGCGCCCTTGCCTTGCCTGGCTCCCGCGCGACCGCGGTGGCCGTTCTCCTCCTGCCATTGATTGCTGGCTGTAGCAGGGTGCCCGACGCCGACGCGGGCGACCAGATCGCAATCGGCGAGTGGCGGCACTACGCCGCCGACCGCGCGTCGACCAAGTACTCGCCGCTCGACCAGATCGACCCCTCGAACGTCGATCGCTTGCGCGAGGTCTGGCGCTGGGCCTCAGTCGAGACCGAGGCCGACACGGAGTACAGCGGCGGCATGTACAAGAGCACGCCGCTCTACATCGACGGCACGCTCTACGTCACGACTTCGCTCAGCCAGTTGGCGGCGCTCGACCCGGCAACGGGCGAAACGCTGTGGGTCTACGACCCGAAGAGCTACGACGCCGGCCGCCCGGCGAACGCCGGCTTTCAGCACCGGGGACTCAAGTACTGGCGCGGGGAGAGCGACGGCGAACCTGTGGAGCGCCTGATCTACGCCGCGCACCACCGGCGCCTGATCTCGCTCGACCTGATGACCGGCGAACCGGACCCTGCGTTCGGCGACGGCGGCATGGTGAACACCGCTCTCGGCCTGGGCCGCGAGATCAACGAGCGCCAGTACACCCACTCGGCGCCGCCGATCGTCTGCGCCGACGTGATCGTGCTCGGTTCGATCATCTCGGACGGTCCGCGCGGACCGAAGATGCCGCCCGGCCATGTCCGCGGCTACGACGTGCGCACCGGCGAGATGCGCTGGATCTTCCACGCGATCCCGCAGCCCGGCGAGTTCGGCAACGACACCTGGCTCGACGGGTCCTGGCAGTACTCCGGGAACACGAACGTGTGGACGATGATGAGCTGTGACGACGAGCTGGGCATCGTCTACCTGCCGGTGTCGACGCCGACCAACGACTGGTACGGCGGCCACCGTCGCGGCGACAACCTGTTCGCGGAGAGCCTGGTGGCGCTCGATGCCAGCACCGGCGAGCGGAAGTGGCACTTCCAGGCCGTCCACCACGGTCTCTGGGACTACGACTTCGGCTCGGCCCCGAATCTGGTCGACATCGCGGTGGACGGCCGCGAGATCAAGGCGGTGGCCCAGGTCAGCAAGCAGGGCATCACCTACGTGTTCGACCGGGAAACGGGCGAACCCGTGTGGCCGATCGAGGAACGCCCGGTCCCGCAGACGACGGTCCCGGGCGAGTGGAGTTCGCCGACCCAGCCGATGCCGACCAAACCACCGCCCTTCGAGCGCCTCGGCCTCACCGAGGACGAGCTGATCGACTACACGCCGGAGCTGCGCGCCGAGGCGCTCGAGATCGTGAAGGACTACGTGCTGGGGCCGATCTATACGCCGCCCCTCGAGGTCAAGGAGGGCGGCAAACGCGGCGTGCTGACGCTGCCGTCCCACTGCTCCTGGGTGGCTGCTCGGCCATCGACATGCCCGGAGCCGCCTGCCGCCCACTGGAAGTCTCGGAACTGCCGATGCTCGGCCTCCTGATGGGCGTGTGGATGGACGACGAACAGTTCGTGGTTGCGGATCCGCACCAGTCCCGCTTGCTCGTCTACGGCGTGGCTGAGGGGCTCGTGCGGATCGTCAACGGCCGGGAGAGCACGGATCCGGCGCTGAACTTCGTGTCGCCGTGGGGCATTCAGCCGTGGGGACGAGGGTACGTGCTCGCGGACGGCTACCCGAACCAGGATCGCTTCCTTGAACTGGACCCGAAGCTGCGACCGGTTCGCGTGCTCTGGGAGAGCGACGTGGAGAGGACGACAGGTGTGTCGAGCGGCGCCGGGGGAGGCCGGTATCAGATCATCACTGGCGACGAGGTGTTCAGCATCACGCAGTTGGCCGCTCTGCGCGACATGCTTTAGGTGGAGGGCAGTCGGACGGATGACACACGGCGCTCGGAGCTACTGCATTGGGAAGAGGAGTTCGTAGCGTTCGGGGCGGATTCCCGGTCGGGTGCGCCGCCCGGCGCGCTGCGGGAAGTAGCCGCCTGGCCCGGCTTCGCGGGAGAGCTTGGGTGGTACGGATCTGCTTCCGACCTTGCTGCGACGGGCGATCGAGTGGGTTCGACGTTTGCCCTTCGGTTTGCACCGGACGGCCCCTTCGTTCAGGAACTCGTCGGTGAAGGCCGGCGGCTTGAGGTCTTTCCTGCCCTGCCCGTGCCATTGCCGGAGTTGCTTCGCGTCGGCGGGAGCGGTTGGGCTGGTTGGTGGCCTCTGGAAGCGTCCAGCTATCCCGCCGGTCTCTACGCCGATCGAGACTCTCTCTACGTCCTGATGCGGGACGCAACCGGTGATGAGGTCGTTTGGGACCTGCACCGCATCGACCCGGAACAGGATGCGCTTGTGGGCAAGCTGCGACTACCCACGAACGCGCCTCACGTGAGTCTGCTTCCAGGCCGGAGGTACTGGGTGCTGGAGGAGGCGAGCAGCGGGCTGGAGCATCCGCTTAGGCCGCCGATTCGGTTTCTTCTGTTGAGTTCGGCCGCCATTCGTGCCGGGGAGGTTCCATCATGCGATTGAGTTCTGTTCTCGCCTGCCTTGCCCTTCTCCATCTGCCTGGCCTGCCCTTTGGGGCGCAGCAGGCACCAACGCCTACTCCGGGCCAGCTCGTCGTCCTGGGAGCGGACGGCGAACCGGTCGCCGACGCCTCGGTCACGGTGATCCAGCCGAGCCGGGCCGGCCTCTCGCCGGTGGACGCGTTCCTGGTACGCAGCGAGACGGCGGAGAACGGCGTCGTCGAGGACGCCGTGCCGCGGCTGCATGGGCTGACGGTGATCATCGACGATCCGGCTCACCTGCCGTTCGTGAACGCGTACCCGAGCCGGCCGCTACCGGAGGTCATCCGACTGCAGCCGGGGCGCACGGCGAAGGGTGTGGTTCGGGAAGCTGCCGGTGGGCGCTCGGTGACCGGAGCGAGCGTCTGTGCGTCATGGCGCGACGCGGTCCTGCCCGACTGGTTTGGAACCTTACGGCGCTGCACGGACAGCGGCGAACGGGGCGCGTTCGAGCTCCCGGGTCTGGCGGCCGGGAATCTCCAGGCAACAGCCGAGGCGGCCGGTTTCGAGACGGGCGCCGGCACGATCGAACAGGGGCGGCGGGCCTCGCGCGTCGAGTTCGAACTCGTCGCCAGCGAGCAGCCGCCCGACGAGGCGCCGTCGGGGCCGGCGGGGGCCGGCGGGGGCCGGAGATGTGCGCGTCGAACTCGTCGGCGCCACCGGTGAGCCGATCCGGAACTTCACGATACGGACCAACGGCGTCGGTCGCATGGCCGGCTCCTCGCACGACATCGAGGACGCCGAGGGTCCGGTGCTAGTACCGATCAGTGCTTCCTTCGCGGGCGATGCCACGGTCGACCTTTCATTCCGGGCCGAGAACTACCTCGAGTCCCGGTTCGTCCGCGTCGCGCCGATCCCCGGCGGTGAGACCGAATTGGGCCTGATCGCTCTCGAACCCGGGGCGCTGGTGCAGGGGCGACTCTTCGACGCGGTTGGGGCGGAACCCGCCGCCGGCTGCGTAGTCGAGCTCCTCTATCCGGGCGCGGGGGCCATTGCCGCCCTGATGATGGGACAACGCCACCTGACGGTGTCCGATGCCGACGGCCGGTACCTGCTCGGCGGCCTCGGGGCGGGCCGCTATCACCTGCGGCTGCAATGCCCGGGGGCGCCGGTCACGGATCGACTTGTCGTGTTGGGTGCCAACCAACTCGCCGACCAGGGCGAGTCCTGGCTGGACTCCGGCCGGCGGGTCGCGGTCCGTGTCCGGGGTCTGGGCGCGGGGATGGTTCGCCTTCTGGATCGGTTCAAGGAGATCGAGAGCCCGATCGTCGAGACGGCGCTGCGGTCATCGGCAGAGGCCGGGGCAGGCCGAGGTGGCGACGGGGACTCGGCGGTGCAGGCGGAGCTCCTGGCGGTCCCCGGCCTGTACGGGCTGGACGTCGTCGACGGCGCCGGCCGCCTCCGCGTGTCGCAGGAGATCGCGGTCGAGGAAGGGCCGGCGGACGTGCAGACGGTCGACGTGACGCTGTCGACCCGGACGATCCGCAGCGTCCTGGTGCTGGACGGCCGCCCGGTGGCGGGCGGCGCCGTTACCTTCGGCAGCGTCTTCGAGCCATCCCGGAGCACCTTCAAGATCCAGCTCTCTTCGCAGCGCCGCGGCAGCGCGCAGCAGAGCCGGATGTTGGGGATGGGAAGCCCGGCGGTGCGCGCCACTGTTGGGGCGGACGGCTCCTTCGAGGTCGACGGCGTCGCCGATGACCTGCTGTGGATGACGTGGTACGCCAGCGACGGCACCTACGTCGGGCGGCTGTGGCCGGCCGACCCGGTGCCGCGCATGCACCTGGACGGTGTTCGGGTGACCGGCTCGCTGCTCGACCTGAACGGCACGCCGGTCGGCGGACAGGTGTCGCTGATCGGAGACGTGGGCCGTGTCGTCGCGTTCGCGGAGGTTGGTGACGACGGCCGCTTCGTGCTGCCGCCGGCGCCGCCGGGTTCGTACCGGATCGAGGCCAATGCCGGCGTGTCCCCGAGCCGCGCTCGGGAGGGCAGGGGTAGCCTGGTGGGAACGGCGATCCAGGAACTCGTGATCACCACCGAACCGCCGCTTCACCAGGTCCTGCGGGTCGAGGAGGTAGAGCCCGGCACGCTCGAAGTGGAGCTGCGGCGGGCCGACGGCAGTCCGGCCGGTGGTGTCTGGCTCAACTTCGTCAACGCGGCGGGCGACGTGGTCGGCGGCGGTTTGGCATCGGCCGGCGGGCAGAGAACCCGAAATGTGCCCGCCGGAGAGGTGGCCGTGGTCTGGAACGACACGGCTGCCTGCGCCGGTGGCGTCGGGCTGAACATCGAGGCGGATCGCACGTCACCGCTGCGGGAATCGCTCCCGATGGGCCGCCTGCTCGAACTTCGCTGCCGGGCGGCCGACTGCGCCGGCGAGTCGCTCTCCTTTCTCAGCGTGACCACCGAGTCCGGCGCCGAGATCGCGAGCCACCTGACCGGCGCCGGCGAGGGCGTCCGCTTCTCCGAGTCCGGGCGGCTCGGCCTCGGTTGCGTGACGCCCGGGTCCTACGAGGTTTCCTTCTGGGCCGCGGGCCGTCGCTGGGGCGCGGAGGTCAGCGCAAGCAGTAGAGGGGCTCTGGAGGAGCCGGTGATCGTCAACGGCCGCGAGGCCGGGCAGTAGGGAGTTAGGCCGTCGAAGTTGAAGGCGAAAGGGAGGTCTTTGCCATGAGATGTTTGTTGGTGCCAGGAGCTTGCGCGGCAGAACGATCTGACCTGGGAACCCGTGTGGCGCGACCCGCGCCACACGCGAACCACTCCGTGCGCCCGTTTATGGGGCGCACGGATGGCACGCGGGCATCCTGCCCGCATCCGGCGCGAAGCGCCGGCCTCCGGTCGTTCTGCGCGCTAGCCAGTTTCAGTGCCTTCCTCTTGCCCGCGACCCCGGCTGGCGGCCAGGAGCCCTCAGTGCCCGGGCAGGTTGTCGTCCTCGGGGCGAATGGCGAACGCGCCGTCGGGGCGACGGTGACGGTTCTTCGGCCGGCGGCACAGCAGGTTGCCGCTGTCGGAGCGATCACGCCGGGGTCCTCGGCTCAGGGCCCCTCCCCGACGGAGGCGATCCTGCTGCGGACGGCGACGAGTGCGGAGGGCGTGGTCGAGGATCCCCTGCCCCGGCTTCGCGGGCTTGCCCTGATCGTTGATCATCCCGCGCACCTGCCGTTCTTTGGCTCGTATCCGAACGAGGCGCCGCCCGGCGTGATCCGGCTTCAAGCCGGGCGAACGGCGAACGGCGTCGTCCGGGAGAGCGAGGGCGGGGACACGGTAGCCGGAGCACGGGTCTGCGCCTTCTGGCGGGACTCGGGTGCGTTCGCCTCGTTCGGCCCAGGACAGCGGTGCGCGGACACTGCCGAGAGGGGGGTCTTCGAGCTTGCTGGGCTGCCGGCGGGGAACCTCCAGGCGACGGCTGAGGCGCCCGGTTTCGAGACGGACGCTCGCACGATCGAGGAAGGGCGTAGGGCTGGCCGGGTCGTCTTCGAGCTGGTAGCCAAGGACGACGCGGCTGGAGAGGCGGAGGCCGCGCCGGCGTCGGCCAATGTTCGGGTGGAACTCGTAGGGGGAGACGGTGAGCCGATCCGGAACTTCACGATGTGGGCCTACGGGGTGGTGCAGAGGGGAAGTGCCGGGTCCGCCGTCGTCGACGCGGGCGGTCCGGTGTCGGTGCCGATCAACGCCTACTTCGCGGGCCAGAGCGCGGTCGACATCTCGTTTCAGGCCGACGGCTACCTCCGGTCTCCACTCATCCGGGTCGCGCCGGTCCCGGCCGGCGAGGTAGACCTCGGTCTGATCGCTCTGGACCGGGGGGCGGTCGTGCGGGGCCGGCTCTTTGACGCGGCGAGCGCGGAACCCGCTGCCGGCTGCCTGGTCGAGCTGCTCCTGGCGGGTGGCGGCCCAGCGATCCAGACCGCGCGAGTGAGGGACCAGCATCTGGCGGTATCCGATGCGGACGGTGAGTACCTGCTCGGCGGTCTCGAGGCGGGCCGCTACCACCTGCGTCTGCAGTGCCCTGACGTGCCGGTTGCGGACCGGTTCCTAGCGCTGGGCGCCAACGAGTTGGCGGATCAGGGCGAAACATGGCTGCATCCGGGCCGCCGTGTCGCGGTCCTCGTCAGTGGTTTGGGCGGCGGCACCGTTCGTCTACTGGACCGGTTCCGGGAATCGGGGGCGCCGATCGTCGACACGCCGCTGCAGTCCTCGGCCGAAGCCGGCGCCGGGGAGCGGAGCGACGAGGAAACGAGTGCTCGGGCCGAGTTCCTGGCCGCTCCCGACACCTATCGCCTGGAGGTGGCGGATGAGACGGGCGGGCTTCGCGTCTCGAAGGAAATCGCTGTCGAGGAGGGCCCGGCCGACGTTCAGACGGTGGATGTGCGGCTATCGACACGGACGATCCGCAGCGTGCTGGTTCTGGATGGGCGACCGGTGTCCGGGGGAACCGTTTCCTTCGGCAGCGTGTTGGACCCGAGGCGGGGTTCCACGATGTTCATGTTCGTCACCCAGAGCGCTGGAGGCGAGCATCAGCGCGTGTTCGGCGTTGGTGCGGGTTCTGTGCGGAGATTGTCCACGGAGGTGGGCCCGGATGGCGCCTTCGCCGTCGAGAAGGTCCCAGCGGACCTGCTGTGGATGACCTGGCTTCCTGGCGACGGCACCAGTGTCGGACGCTTGTGGCCGGCGGATCCACTACCCCAGGCTGACCTGAGCGGCGTCCGCGCCAGAGGTCAGTTGTTCGATGAGAGGGGAGCGCCGGCCGCCGGCCAGGTCTCCCTGCTCGGCGACCTGGGGAGGATGGTCGCTTACGCCGAAACGGACGACGACGGGAGCTTCGAGCTGCCGCCTGCGCCGCAGGGCTCGTACAGGCTCAAAGCCGATGTCGGCCTGTCGCCGTCGCTGGTGGGCCGGGGAAGAAGCGGCGTCACCGGAAGCGTGACGCAGAATCTCCTGCTTGGGACCGATCCGCCGCCGCATCAGTTGCTGAGAGTCAGCAACGAGGAGCCGGGCGTGGTCGAAGTGGAGCTTCGAAGGGCCGGAGGCGCTCCCGCAGGCGGTGCCTGGCTGCACTTGGTGAACACCTCAGGCGATGTGGTCGGTACCGGGCTGGCAACCGCTGCCGGCAGCTACGTGAATCCGAAGGTGCCCATGGGCGACGTGTCGCTGGTCTGGAACGACACCGCCGCCTGCGTCGGCGGCGTGGGGTTGAACGTCGAGGAGAGCCGCACATCCAGAGTGCGGGAGTTGCTGCCAACCGGCCGTCTGCTCGAACTCCGGTGCCGGGCGTCCGACTGCGCCGGCGAGCCACTCTCCTTCCTCAGCGTGACGACCGAGTCCGGCGCCGAGGTTGCGACCCACCTGACCGGCGCCGGTGAGGGTGTGCGTTTCTCCGAATCCGGCCGGTTTGGCCTCGGCTGCGTGACGCCCGGCTCTTACGAGGTCTCGCTCTGGGCGGCTGGCCGCCGCTGGGGCGCGGACGTGAATGTCAGCAGCAGGGGGCCGGCGGAGGAGCCGGTGGTCGTGAACGGCCGGGAGGCCGGGCCGTAGTCGCTGTCCGTTGATTGACTTGGGCGCTTAGCGATCAAGGGTTCGGGCGACCCGGAAGCCGACGATTTCCATGAGCATCGACGCGGGCCAGCGGTTTCGGACCGGGATTCGCGGTGCTCCTCCCATCATCCAGTTTCCGCCGCGGACAACACGCTGTTCGCAGTCTCCTTCGATCCACGCGGTTCCGTCGGACGGCGCACCGATGTAGTCGCCGTTCCAGCAGTCCTGCACCCACTCGTCGACGTTGCCCAGCATGTCGTGGAGGCCCCAGGAATTGGCCGGGAAGGAACCCGCTGGCGCGCTCTGCTCTCCATCCCATCGGCTGCCGCAGCTCCCGCAGTTCGCCTTGTTGTCGCCCCAGTCCAATCTTGCTGAGGAACCCGCTCGGGCCGCGTACTCCCATTCCGTCTCGCTCAGGAGGCGGTAGGTTGCTCCGGTCTCGCGCGACAGCCACTCCACGTAGGCTTGGGCTTCCGGCCAGGAGACGTTGATCGCTGGACGCCGCCCCCGTCCCCAGCCGTAGTCGTCCGCCCGCCCAGTCGCGCCGGTGAAGCGGTCGTAGTTCTGGAACGTCACCTCGTACTTCGATACGGCGAACGGTCGCGGGATCTTCACCCGGCGGACCGGCTCCTCGCGACCATGGCACTCGGCGCCCGGCCGCAGGGGCGTACCGAAGCACCCCATCAGGAACTCGCCCGCCGGGATCACGACCATCTCGGGGCCACGCTCACCGGAGTTGAGCAGGTCGGAGAAGACCTCGCCGGGTTGCGGCAGTGTGACCGCGCTGCACTGAATCAGCAGAAGCGGCAGGAACGGGTAGAACCAGTGCTTTTCGAGCGTCGTCCTCATACAGGTACTCCCTTGCGAGTCTCCCGCGCGCGTGAAGCGCTTGGTCATCTCTGGGTTGGGGCGATGGCCGTGGATGACGGTCCTGCCCTCCGCATCATGGACCCGACCACTCTTCGAATCCGTCGTTCACCAGATCGGTGTAGTAGCGCCGGTTGTAGATGGTCGCGAACACGGGCTGGGTGACGACCAGCGCGATCCCTGCGGCGAGGAGCACCGCCGGTCCCATGACAAACGACTCCGTCGGCGAGACCGAGATTGCCTGAACGATCGCGACGCCCAGCAGCATGGCCGATGACATGACGACCTGGATTACCAGGTACATGATCAGCGCCCACTTCCAGTCTCCACGAACCAGGGGCACCAGAGGGCCGAGAAACAACGTGGTCCAACTGAACCAGAGGTGCGGTACGGATCGCCTGGCTCCGGTTCTCTCGTTCCTCATCTCGATCATGTGCTGTCTCCTGTTGCCGCGAGTGTCAGCTCGGCAGGGAGTCGTACGCGCCTCGGGCGGGACGCGGACTATTGCGAGCCGGCGAGGAGCGCCTGCAGCACCTGGGCGGGCTGCGCGAAGTCGGTGGCGCCGCCGAAGCGGCCGATTTCCTCGCCGTCGCGGTAGACGATCGCCATTGGCAGGCCCGTGACCTCGTTGCCCTTGACTTCGGGGTCTTCCCAGCCGGCCGGGGGCGAGTCCAGGCCGTAGTAGTCGAAAGCGATGTTCGAGCCTTCGAGGCCGGCGTTGACTTCGAGCAGGTTGGGCAGGACCCGCTTGCAGACGCCGCACCAGGAGCCGAAGAAGACGCGGACGCGGGCCGGTCCGGCTTCGCGGAGCGCCGTCATCGCCGCGGGGTTCGGTTGGAAGGCGTCCATGCCTGCGCGGTAGCCGGGTGAGTGTTCCAGCAGTTCGCCGAGGGTGCGGTCGCCCAGAAGAGGCGGCCGGGGAAGGATGCGGACGGTCCGACCTTCGATCGGCAGGTCGATGGTGGTCTGGTCCGCCTTGGCCTCGCCGACGTAGGTCTTGCCGGGTTCGGCAACCACGTTGTAGCCGCCGCCGGCGGCCAGAAGGTCTGCGGCCGGCAGGCGATCCACGGCCATCGTGCGCGCCCACAACAGGACCGGCTCGCCGAGGGAGTCGCTGAGGATCAGCATCGCCGCGGCCCGCTGGGAGAGGTAGAGCCTGGCGCTGGAATCGGCCTGACCGTCGATTTCGAGGATGTACTCGTCGATGGGGAGGAATCCGCTCAGCACCGGGTGGGGCGTGGGTTGGGCCAAGGCCGGCGTGGCTGCTGCAAGCAGGAGGGCCAGCAGAGGGCAGAGGGTGGAGGCGGTGCGGCGGCTCGTCACGGCGCGGGGATCCTACGCGGGCTTCACGCCACGCGCGAGCCGAGGGACTGCTCGTCGAGCTGGTCCAGGAGCTGTCTGGCCCGAGTCTTCGCGGTGGCAATCGTTCGCTCCTTGACGCCTTCGTAGCCACGGATGGAATCGGGCAGTTTCGCCGCCTCGACGACCAGCGGCGCGGACTCCGCGTCGAGCCGGTCGATCGCCCGATGCAGAAGCTCGCGGTACCAGTCGAACAGGGCGCGCTCCAGCCGGCGGTGGCGGGTGGCGCCGAAGATGTCGAGGACGGTGCCCCTGAACCGGCGCGCCCCGTAGAGCAGCCGGAACATCGGCCGTGACCAGGCCCCGAACTTGATCTTCCGCCCCCAGCCCATGCGCCGCAGGGTCGGCGGGTGGAGGAGGACGCGGCGAGTGACGGGGCCGTCGTAGTCGTTGGCGATCTGGTCCCAGATCGGGTCCTGGAGCCACAGGCGCGCGACTTCGTACTCGTCCTTGACCGCGAGCAGCTTGAAGCCGTAGCGGACGGCTTCTTCGCGTACTTCGGTGTGGCCGGGCAGTCTCGCTTCCTCGGCCTGCCCGATCTCGTCGACGAACGCCAGGTAGCGCTCGGCGATCCCGGCGCCCTGGTAGAGGAGCATGTCGGCGACGCGGCCGGGCAACAGTCGGTCGAGCTCGCCTCCCTGCGGGGCGCCCGTCAGGAGGCGCTCCAGTTCGGGCCCGAACTTCGGCGCCCAACGCTCGATCCGGGAGCGGGCGGTTTCCAGGGCCGACGCCGCGGTCGGTGCCGCGGGGCCTTCGAGACCGGCGGCGCTTCGGAACCGCTTCGGGTCCGCCACCGAGAGCCGGCCGTAGCGGAAAGCCTGAATGTTGTCCTCGACCGCCACGCCGTTCGCCCGTAGTGCCTCCTCGATGAAGCCCGATTCGAGCGGTAGCAGGCCCTGCTGGTAGGCGGCGCCGACCAGGAAGATGTTGCCGGTGACGCTGTTGCCGAGCAGTCGTTCCGTGGCGGCCTCCGCGTCGACGAAGTAGCTCCGGTCGCGGTCTGTGAACAGGGCCAGGCGCTTCCGCAGCTCGTCGAGCGGCGGCATCCGCGCGGCGCTGTCGGTGATCACGGCGGCTGGGCTGATCCCGGCGGTGTTCGCGACCACGGCCGTGTTCTCCTGCGAGAACCGCTTGATGTTGTCGGTGGCGACCGTGGCGAGCAGGTCGAACGACAGGGCCAGATCGGCTTCGCCTTCGCCGAGCTTGTTCGCCCGGTCGATCGGCTCGCGGCTGAGCAGGAGGTTCGACACCACCGCGCCGCCCTTCTGCGCGAGGCCGGTCTGGTCGAGGTGGACCGCGTAACGGCCTTCGAGCAGGGCCGCGGTGACCAGGATCGCGTCAACGGTGACGACGCCGGTGCCGCCGATTCCGACCAGCAGAGCCCGGAACGTCGCGTCATCCGGCAGTTGGCGGACCGGTTCGGGCACCTCGTCGGCGGCCAGAGGCGCGGCCGCGGCACGCCGCACCGGCTTGGTGGACGCGCCCAGGTCGACGGTCATGAAGGCGGGGCAGTCGCCCTCGATGCACGAGTAGTCCAGGTTGCAGGACGACTGGTGGATCTGGGTCTTGCGGCCGTACTCGGTCTCGAGCGGCGCGACCGACAGGCAGTTCGACTTCGCGGCGCAGTCGCCGCAGCCTTCACAGACCGCCGGGTTGATGTAGACGCGCTGGCTCGGCGTCTCCTGGATGCCGCGCTTGCGCTCGCGACGCTTCTCGGCGGCGCACTGCTGGTCGTAGACGACGGCCGTCGGACCCTTGATCGCGCGGAGCTCCTTGAGTACCTCATCGTAGTCCTTGCGGTGCCGGATCTCGACGCCGTTGTCGTCGCGATGGGGGAAGCGCTCGAGATCCTCGGTGACGAGGATCACCCGCTTCATGCCCTGGAGCTGGAGCTGCTTCGCCACGCCGAGCGAACTGAGAAGACCGACCGCGTCCTGGCCGCCGGTCATCGCGACCGCCGAGTTGTAGAGGATGCGGAAGGTCATGTGGAGGTTGGCGGCGATGCACGCCTCGATCGCCTTGCTGGCGGAGTGGGCGTAGGTGCCGTCGCCGACGTTCTGGAAGACGTGCTCCTGCTCGGTGAAGGGCGCGAGCCCGATCCAGCAGGCGCCCTCGCCGCCCATCTGCGGTAGCCAGCTCAGACCCCGGTCCATCCACATGGCCATTGCGTGGCAGCCGATGCCTCCGCCCGCGTAGTCGGAGCCCTCAGGTAGCTGCGTGGACGTGTTGTGGGGACAGCCGCTGCAGAAATAGGGCGTACGCGGCAGCGCGGCCGGGAGGGACGTCGCCAGGTCGGTGGCCTCGGCGCCCGTGCGCAGACCCGCCATTGTCTCCGCCGACACCGCATCCGGCAGCCGCTGCTCCAGGTAGGCGCCGAGGATCAGGGCCATCTGGTGGCCCTCCAGTTCGCCGTGCATCGGGAACAGCGCCTCGCCGTCCGGCGTCTCCTTGCCGCCCACGAGCGGCCGGTTGGGCAGGTTGTACAGCGTCTGGCGCACCTGGGTTTCGATGAAGCCCCGCTTGTCCTCGACGACGACGATTTCTTCGAGGCCGTCGGCGAACTCGCGCAGGCGTCGCGTTTCGATCGGCGCGATGCAGCCGAGCTTCAGGACGCGGATGCCGTGGCGGTCGAGTGCGGCTTCGTCCAGGCCCAGCAGGTTGAGCGCGAGGCGCAGGTCGCGGTAGGGCTTGCCGGCCGCGATCAGGCCCAGGCGGTCGCCGGGGCTGGCGCAACGGATGCTGTCGAGGCCGTTGGCGTGGACGTACTCGAGGGCGGCCACGGTGCGCTCGGTGAAGATCTGGCGCTCCATCTCGACCGTATGCGGCGGCAGCAGTCGCATGTCGAGGTGCTTCTGGAACGGCCGGCCGTCAATTTCGAGACCCGGCAGCACCGGTGGCGCCATCCGGGGCAGGTCGATGACCGCGCCGCCGTCGGCGACGTTGGTTACCACCTTCAGCGCGGTCCACAGACCGGAGAAGCGGGACAGGGCGATGCCGTGCAGGCCGAGTTCCAGGACTTCAGCCGGGTCGCCGGGATAGAGCACCGGCATCGAGAGGTCGAAGAGGCTGATCGTGCTGTCGCCGGGAATGGTCGAACTCTTGCAGGCGGTGTCGTCGCCGGCCAGCACCAACACGCCGCCGTGCTTCCCGGTGCCGATGAAGTTGCCGTGGCGGAAGGCGTCGCCGGTGCGGTCGACGCCGGGCGTCTTGCCGTACCAGATGCCGACCACCCCGTCGTAACGCTGGTGGGGGAAGCGCTCGAGGAGCTGGGCGCCGTAGATCGAGGTCGCCGCCGTCTCCTCGTTGATCCCCGGTTGGAAGACCACGTCGTGTGCGGCCAGCAGCCGGCCGTTTCGCATGAGTTGCTTGTCGTATTCGCCGAGTGGCGATCCCGGGTAGCCGCTGATGAATGCGCCGACTCGCAGACCGGCTTCGCGGTCCCGGCGGTGCTGGTCCATCGGCAGCCGGACCAGGGCCTGGATACCGGTGATCGCCACGCGGCCTTCAGTGAGCGTGTACTTGTCGTCTAGTGAGAAGGCCGTCATTGCTCCCTATCCTACCGCGACGGTGCGGCCGCTGTCCGGCCTGGGAGCGCGGGCGTCCCGCCCGCATCCGGCGCGAAGCGCCGGTCTCATCTGGAACACTCAGTCGCCGCGAATTCGGCCGAACCACTCGTGACCGGACGTTGCGGTCCGGCCGCGGAGGACGGTCTGTTTGATCGACCGAACTCCGTTCCTGGGGTAACCGGCAATGGTCGCGGAAAGTTCCCGGGCCCGGTCCAGGACTTCATCGTCGGCTGTGACCTCGGACGCCACGCCCATCCGCTCGAGCTCCGTTCCCGTGTACCGCCGGCCGACGATCGCGAGCCGCGCCGCCACGCTCTCCGGGTGACGCAGCCGCAGCCAGGCCATGTTCATCGGCGCCGCCATGCCCATCTGGATCTCGCCTACGTGGAGGAAGGCCTGCTCGCCGGCCACCAGCAGATCGGCGGCAAGCGCCAGCGCCGAACCGGCGTTGATCGCGAAGCGTTCGAGGGCGGCCACGATCGGCTTCGGGCAGTCGTAGAGCGCCGCGTGGACGTCGAGCCAGAGACCGCTGAAGGCGGGCATCCAGTCCGGCGGCGGATCGGCCCGGAACTCGCCGAGGTCGAGGCCGGAGCAGAAGGCGCCGCCGGCGCCGCGCAGCAACAGGACGGCTACGTCGTCGTCCTCGGTCGCGGCGACGATCTCGTCGTGGAGACGTTCCGCCAAGGGCCCGGTCACCGCGTTGCGGCGGGCCGGCCGGTTGAGCACGATCTCGGCGACACCGCCTTCGCGGGTCGAGTAGACCGGATCGTCGGGGGAGGACACGTCAGTTGTCCTGGGAGTCTCTTTGCGCGTCGACGAACCAGTCTCCGGGCAGGTCCTGGCCTTCGTAGAGCCGTCCCTGGAAGCGCCTCATGCCGTGGAGCCAGCGGTCGATGTCGGTTCCCTTGCGGCGGACGTACTCGGCGACCTCGGGGTGGGGCAGGACCCAGAACCGCTCTTCGCGGACCGCGTCGATGCAGGCGTGGGCGGCCTGTTCGGCCGTGAGTACGCCGTCGCCGGAGGCGACCCCGACGGACAGGCCCTGGCGCCGGTTCCGATCGGGGCTGTTGGCGCCGATGTTCGTCTTCACCGCCTGCGGGCAATGCACCGAGACGCGAATGCCCTGGTGGCCGTGCGTGATCGCGATCCACTCGGCCAGGGCAACCGCCGCGTGCTTGGTCAGCGAGTAGGCGAGCGAACCGATCTGGGTCAGCAGGCCCGCCGCCGAGGCGGTGCTCATGATGTACCCCTCGCCGCGCTCGATCATCGAGGGCAGAACGGCCCGCGCGGCGTAGACATGGGACATCACGTGGACGTTCCACTGGTCGTTGATCTCCTTGTTGGGGACTTCGAGACCGCCCATCGTCACGAAGCCGGCGTTCGACATGAACAGGTCGATCGGGCCGATGTTCGACTGCGTCGCCGCGACCAGGTCGCACACCGCGCCCTCGTCCGCCACGTCCAGCCCGACGCCGGTGCCGCCGATCGCCTCGGCGACCTCCTTGGCCCCCGCCTCGTCCAGGTCGGCGACGACGACGTGCCGGGCGCCCTCGCGGTGGAACGCTTCGGCGAGCGCTTTGCCGATTCCCGAGGCGCCGCCGGTGACGACCATGATCCTGTTCGTGATGTCCACGTGTGTTCTCCTCCGCCGTTGAACCTGGTTGTATCGCCGCCAAATGCCGGCGAGCAATCCTACGACTTGGCGCGGCGAAGCGCGGCGGTACGATCAGGACGGCAGATGACCACCTCGGAGGAACAACGTCGGCGAGTGCTCGCACAGATCAGGAGAGCGAGGTCCTACTTGCCTGTGCTGGTCACGTTGCCCATCCTCTGCTCCTGCCTCAACTCGATCTACAGTTGGGACCCCGGCTGTCTGAAGGAGCAGTACGGTCTCGCCAGCCACGGGTCGCCACGCCTGAGTATCGGCATCGGCTCGTTTCCGCGCCGTTTCTATCGAGAGTCTGCCTTTTTTCGCGTACACGATTCCGGTTTTACGGCGTTCTCGCGCGATGCTCCATATCAGCCTCTGTACTGCGATCGGATGACGACGAGCGATTTGGACCGACTCAAGACGCTCTGGGAGAATCCGGCCCTGGTTTCGGCTGCACAGGAGGAGCCGTGCAGTGCGGGTTTCGCGTTCTGGACTGGCAGGTGTCCTGCGACCTGTACGGAAACAGTGGCGAAGTTCCAGCGCAGCGAGTGGGGGCCGCCCGATGAACCCGACGTGGCCCCGTTGCTCAAGCTGACCTGGAACCACCTGACCGATTCCGGGGGCTGGCAACTGTACTGGGACCTTGAGTCGCCTTTGCCGCCCGCGGTCGAAGCCGCGGTGGCCGAAACCGTGAAGATGGTATGTGCCCAGAGCGGCAGCTTCCAGCGTAGATTTCGCAGACATCTGCCGCAACTCGCGGAGAGCTTCGATTGCGGGGCGCAAGGCGCATACGATGCGCCCCCATGATCGTCAAGATCACTTCGAAACGCCAGGTGACGTTTCCGGCGCGAGTGCTCGACGCCCTTGGAGTGGGGCCCGGAGACCGGATCGAGTTGGTTGAAGGTTCCGATGGCTTTCGGCTGCGCCCCCACAGAGTCCATCGGGAGCGTCTGGCGCCGCTGCGAGGCAAGCTGAAGAAGGGGCTCTGCCCCTTCGACCTCGCGTCGTTTCGATCGCAGAGGCATGATCCCGCCCTGCGGGATTGACACCCCGGTCCTGGTGCGCTGACGGCAGCGGCCTCGGGCCTCTTGCCGGTCGCCCCGACTACTCGGGCTGCAACTCGATCATGAAACCTCCGCGGCGCTCGCCCGCAACCAGGTCGAGGGGTAGGCCGCGAACCCTGCTCGACCGGATGGGCCTCGACCCTGGCGAGCGGCACCGGCTCGCCGCCGGCGGTGCTCACGGTTCCGGAGATTTGCCAGCCGGGCTGCAGCTTGAGGTCGACCTCGTTCCTTCCACGCTCGATCCCGACCTCCGCCACACCGTCCCGGTAGTCCGGATGGCGGGCCACGACCCGGGCGGGTCCCGAGGGAACGCGGCCGACCTCGTAGGCGCCGCCGGCGTCGGCTCGGGCGCCGTGGTGTGTGCCTGTCAGTTGACCTGTCGGGTCGAGCGTCTGGACGAGGACCTCCGCTCCGGCGACCGGTGCACCGTACGTGTCGGTCACGACACCGGCGAGCCGGCCCTGGGCGCGCAGGCGCAGTTCGATCTCGCGTTCCTCGCCCGGCCGCAGCCGGATGGCACCGACATCCTCCGCCAACTGCTCGCCGCCGACCTCGACCGACCAGGGCCCCGCTCCGACAGCGTCGAAGTGGAAGCGGCCGTCACCGTCGGTCCTCGCCTCATGTCTGCGAGGATCGGTACTCCACGCCGTTCGGCCAATGCTCGGGTTGCGTTCAAGGCTTAGCCAGATGTACGCGTTGGCGACGCCCTCCCCGTCCGCATCGAGAACCCGGCCCACGAGCCTGGCCCCTTCACCCAACTGGACCTCGATCAGGCCCCCTGCCCGCGGGCGCACCGCTGTCATCTCGAACCGTTCGTAGCCTTCGGCCTCGACGACGAGGTCCGCCAGATCCGCGCGCAGTTCGCCGATACGAAACGTGCCGTCCTTATCCGTGACGGCGGTCCTGATCTCCGGGTCGTGAGGCCGCCGTTGGTCGATGTTGTTCTGGTGGACCTTGACCTGGGCGCCGCCGACCGGGCGGCGATGGAAGTCACGCACCACACCCTCGATCGCCGCGCCGACTTCGAGTGTGAGCGTACCCACATCCTCCGCTCCCTCGCCGGAAGGCACGTCGAACGCGGTAGCCAGGACACTGACGTGGTTGGGGTGGTTGGCGGTGAGTTCATGGCGTCCGGCATGAGTGCCGGGGAACTCGAACGCGCCACGGGCGTCGGTGACGCTGGTCTTCCTGGCCGTGGTGTCCCACGAGTAGCCGCCGTCTCCGGTTTCTGCAACCGGCTGAAGCGCGACCTCGGTGCCTGGAATGGGAGCACCTTGGGTATCGGCGATGATGCCGTGGACGCGCTGGCCACGGACGAGGATGACGCGAACGGTGTCCCGCGTCGCGCCTTCGGGCGCCGCCGGAATCGCCAGAGTCCTGCGGGCGTAGCCGTTCGCCTCGGCGTGGAGGCTGTAGGCGTGCCCCGAGGCGACGCCAGCAATGAAGAACGAGCCGTCAGAGGCCGAGGTAGCCTTCCACGTCCCGGGGCCGATCGTCCAACCACCACTTGCGGCAGACGGTTGAACCCACAGCCACGCACCCGCCACTGGGCTCCCGGACGCGACCGCCTGGTAGACGAGGCTCTGATCCGACGTGAGACCGACCGTCGCTTCGCCGCGGGCGTCGGTCAGCGCCAGGGGAACGTCCTGGCTCTGCCCGACGGTGACCGCCACGCGCGGCGCCGGCCGTCGAGATCCTTCGCGCCGATCGTCATGGTGTGCCAGTTCGGGACTTCAATGGGCGGCAGGACAATCGGCGCCGCCAGGGGCGTCAGGGTGTGGGAGACGGGCGCCACGGCAATGTGGCGGGTACCGGACGCCGCGCTCCCTGGCGGAGCGGAGATGTCCAGCCGGTAGGGCCCCACGGCAGGTGCGGTTAGCCAGAAAGTGCCGTCCGGACCGGACCGCGTCGAGTCCACGGCCGTGCTCAAACGGCCGGGCTCGCCCAGATCGTCGAGCCGGCGCTCGTAGCGGCTCGGGTAGGGCCGCAGTTCGAGTTCCAGCCCCGCGGCCGGCGCGCCCTCCTCGTCGACCAGGGTTCCCATGACCGTCAGTGCGGGACCGGGCGGTGGTTGCGCGTGTAGACGATCGGTGGTCAGGCCGGTCGGCAGACCAAGCCACAAGGTCGCCATGCCGGTCGCCGCAACCCGGGCGAGCGCGGCCGCCAGGGACAACCGGCAACGGCTCTCGCGGTGCTGGCGGCGCCCGGTCGACGATTCCATGTGGTCCAACTCAAGCTCAGCCATCGTTCGGAAGCCGGCTCGGTCCCCCGGGATGCAACTCGAAGACCAGGCCCTGGCGGCGCTCCGCCGGGGCCAACTGCACTGCGATTCGTTGTTCCTCGAACCCCACGCTGTTGACCACAATCTCGTTGGCGCCGGGGGCTGGCCGCAATTCGAAGCGCCCATCGGCGGTAGTCGTCGTGCTGCTGCCGGGCAGGGGCTGGTCGAGCCCGATGTCGACGAGGGTGCAAACGAAGGCCTCGGCAAGCGGCTGCCCGGTTTCCCCGTTCACGACCCGTCCGGTGACGATCGCGTGCGGTTCCAGGTCGAGGCGCAGATGGCGGCTCTCGCGAAGCTCGATGCGCTGCCGGTAGGCCGCGCCGGTTCGAACAGCGATCATGGCGACGTAGACGCCCGGTTGTAGCCCGACGACCTCGAAACGCCCTTTGCGATCCAGGTGGGACCATCGTGGCCGGGCGCCGCCCATCGGGTTGAGCGCCAGAGTGCCGCCGTTTGCCGTGCGTCCCGCGACTGTGATCTGGCCAGTCAGGAGCACTCCCTGCTCGAAGTGAAGCTCGACGACGGCATCCTCTCCGGTCGAGAGGGCGACGGCCTGTTGGACGGTTCGATCGTCGACGTCCACGGCTCCCACCGTCCAGTCTCCCGGTGGAGATTGCCGATCCGGTACTCGCCTGTCTCGGTGCTTTGGGCCTCGCGGAACTCGTGGCCCAAGGCTGCGTGGACCCGGACCCCGGTTGATGGAGCACCGGTGACGCGGACTGTCACGCGCGCCTCGGGCAGGAGCACGAAGTCGACGCCGCCGGCTGAGTGTTCGTCGAGCCGAACGGTCTTGCGCAAGGCGCTCTCGGCGTAGCCTTCGGCGGAGACCTCCAGTTCATAGACGCCGGCGTTCAGGCCCTTCAGACGGTAGTCGCCGTTGTCGTCGGCCTGCGCCTCGACCATGCCAGACGAACCTGGCCACCTGCCGGCGAAAAGGTCGGGAATCGCTGTAACCCAGGCGAGGGGTATTGACTCGCCACCGCTCGACCGGATCGACCCGGCGACCTCGAGGCCTGGCTCGAGCGCCAACGAGACCTCGTTCGGCTCCGGTCCGACCGTGAACTCGTGCACCGTGTCCCGGTACTCGGCGTGGGTGGTGACGAGGATCGCAGGGCCGTGTGGGAGCCCCAGGACCTCGAAGCGGCCCCGGGAGTCCGTAGTCGAGCCCCGAGAAGAGGCGGCCGAGGAGGACGATTGACCGGGGGCGCCGCGACTGACGGTGATCGTCACTTCGGCGTCCGCCAGGGGGCGTCCCGATGGTCCGTGACGCCACCGGCAACCTGAACGCCCGAGACGTTGTCGAGATGCCCGAGGACGAGTTCGATCGTCCGGACTTCGTCTCCCTGGAGGCGAATGATGTCGCTGTGAGCTCCGTCTCCATGGCCAGCTTCGCCGACCAATCCCGAGGCCGTGGCAACCCAGCGGCCGGCGGTCAGGGACTCGAACCGGAAACACACCTGGGCGTCGGTCTGGGCGGTCGCCGGTTGCATCGTCGACTGGTCGGAGGACCTGGGTTCCACGTTCAGGAGGAGCACCATGGCGTCGGGGACCGCGACGCCCTTCGAATCGACGACGCGCCCGGCCAGCGTGCCGTGACGGTTCGCCTCGGCGTCGAGCGGGCCTCCGGCGTCGTCGGCAGCAGTCCCCACATCGGAGCGGACGTGATCGTACGTCCAGCGCACTACCGCGCCCCGCCGGTTTGGGACCGTGGGTTTCGTCATCTCCGGGCGGATCGGCTCTTCCGGGGCTTGAGCTCAACCCGTAGCGGCTTGCGCTGGTCAGCGGCCACGTAGTGCTCCGGGCCGAGCCAGACTCGCTTGGTCACATAGCCCGCGGCGGCGATCCGGATCGCCTCCGGCACGTAGTCGGCGCGGGTCTTCAGTGTGAACTCCCCACCAGGACCGGCCCAGACGAGTCTGTCGAGCCCGCGATCAGTTCCTTCGAGCCCGTCATCGATCCAGAGCGCGGCAAGCTCGACCGGCCGGTTGGTCGCGGCGTCCACCACCTGGCCTTGAAGCTCGAAGCCGGGCCAGAGACGGACTTCGACAACTTGCGGTCCGTCGTAAGTTGGGGGCTCGCGCTTCACGCGTGCAGTGCGCGCGAAGGAACCGTCCTCGGCTTCGATCTGGTAGGAGATTCCCTTTTTCTTGGCGAGCCCGACGGTTGCTTCGCCGCGGTCGTTGGTGAGGGCGAGGGGAATGGCCTGGTACTCGCCGACCCGGATCACGGCTCGGGGGACGGGTACTCCGTCGCGGTCCAGAACCCGGAACGTGACGCCATCGCCACGGGTGAGCCTGAACGCAGCCCGGTCCTGGGACAGGTCGTCGACGCTGAGGTTGAATCCGGGGGCCGACACGGCGACGCTTGACGCGGCCGCGGGAAGAGAGAATCTAGCCATTCCCTCTTCGTTGGTGCGTGCGCTCGCGCGGCCAAAGGTTGGAGACGTCTTCCCTTTGTGCACCCAGGAAGAGGGGGCGGACCACTCCGAGGACTGGACGACGACCAGCGCTGCTTCGACCGGCTCGCCTGCTTCGTCCACGACGCCGATGACCAGGTGGTGCATCTTCGGAAGCTGAACTGGCGCGAAGGCACTCGGCTTGGCGCGCAGGACCCGTCGGACGTAGACCGGAGCGACAACGGTGGGTGGCTCGGTCTGCGGAGCGGTGGCCAGAACCTCGATCTGGTGGGGGCCCGCCCGAGATGCCACCAGTTCGAAACGCCCCTCGGAATCCGAGTGCGTGCGGTCAATGATCGGGACGGCGTCGGCCACGCCGAGTTCGCGCAGCCGGCGGACGTAGGTGCCCGGGACCGGGATCAGTTGCACTTCAAGACCGACTGCCGGTTTGAGGTCCGGGCCGATGAGTCTTCCGACTACGGTGGGCGGGGCAGAGTGCTGCTGCGCATGCAAGGCGACGTCAGGCGGATCGAGCAGCGCCGGCAGGCAGAGCAGCGACGTGGCCAGCGTGGCCGCGAACTTGAAAGCGCCGCGACGTGGTTGGCGAATGCGATGGTTGGTAGATGCTCTCATGCGATCCGACCCGAGTTCCAGAACGGGCAGTCGGTGAGGCGACCCGCGACGTAGCCTAACGGGTTGGGCCATCGCAGTGTTTCGGCGCCAGGCCGAAGCGGTGCGGCTCGCTTGACGAAACGGCCCGGATCTGTTCGTCTTCACGGACTGTCTACGGGGGTGACGCGCAGCGTCCCCAGGAGCGAGAACGAATGGCGCTGAATCGAACCGGTCTCCTGGTTGCTTTGATCGTGGCACTGATCGTGCCGCGGACGGCGCACGCTTACCTCGATCCCGCCTCGGGCAGCATGATCCTCCAGGCGGTGATCGGCGGCGTGGCGGCCGCGGCGCTCGCCTTCAAGTTCTACTGGCATCGCATTCTGGCTTTCTTCGGCTACGGCAGCAGCGACGAGCCAGAGTCCGAGTAGTGCGAACCGGGGCCGCGAAGACCCCCGCGTCCGAAGCTGAGCCTTCGTCCTTTCGGGACCCTGCGGGCCAGGTGATCGAAGGCAGGGACGGCCGGATTTTCCGGAGCGTCGCCCCGGCGGCGGTCGAGGACTACCGCCATGTGCGGAGTTGTGGTCTCGTCGACGCTCTCGTCGTCGAGGGCGCGTTGGTGGCGGCGGAGGAAGTCGATCCGGTCGAGGCCGGCGTCCTGCCGCCACCCGGTGGCCTGGTTCTGGAGCATCCCCGGCTGCCGTTCATCTCCTATCCGTACGAGTGGCCCTTTTCGCTGTTGAAAGCGGCCGCCCTGCACCATCTGGAAATGCAGATCCGGCTTCTCGACAGGGGCATCTCGCTCTCCGACGCGAGCGCCTACAACGTGCAGTTCAAGGGCGCCAAGCCGGTGTTCATCGACTGGCTGTCCATGCGGCGCTACCGCGAGGGCGAGTATTGGGAGGGGCACTCCCAGTTCTGTGAGCAGTTCCTCAACCCCCTGCTTCTGGCAGCGAAGCTCGGCGCCCCGCACAACGCGTGGTACCGCGGGATGCAGGAAGGGATCCCGGCCCGGGAGCTGGCGGCCCTGCTGCCGGCTCGGATGCGCTGGTCGCCGAGGATGCAGGCCCACGTGCTGTTACCCCTCCGCTTCGAACGGCGCGCCGGCTCGCGGAGCGAGGCCGCGGAGCGAACAAAGAGGCGTCCCTTGCCGCGCAACGCCTACCGGGGTCTCCTGACACAGCTTCGGCGCTGGATCCAGAAGCTCGAACCCAAGGGCACCGACACGACCTGGAGCGACTACTCGACACTGACCAGCTACGACACGAGCGAAGCCTCGCGCAAGGCGGAGGCGGTGCGCGCCTTCGTCGCCGAGGCGCCGCCGGAGCAGCTCTGGGATCTCGGCTGCAACACGGGCGAGTTCTCCGCGATCGCGCTGGACGGCGGCGTGCGCGACGTGATCGGTTTCGATGCCGACTTCGGCGCGCTGGAAAGCGCCTGTGCGCGGGCGCGGTCCGATCGGCTGCGCTTTCTGCCCCTGTACCAGGACCTGGCCAATCCGTCGCCCGACCAGGGCTGGTCGCAGGTCGAGAGGCGTTCGCTGGGGCGCCGCTCCCGGAGCGCGGATGCCCTGGTGGCGCTGGCCGTCATCCACCACCTGGCGATCGGCCGCAACGTGCCGCTGCCCCGGATTGCCGCCTGGCTTGTTTCCCTGGCGCCGCGCGGACTGGTCGAGTTCGTTCCCCAGGGCGACCCGCGGGTCGACGATCTGCTCACGCTGCGCGGGGACCGGTTTGCCGACTACACGCCGGAGGCGTGGGAGGCGGCGCTGGAACCCTATGCCGCGGTTCGGCGCGTGGAGACGGTGTCGGAGAGCGGGCGGCGGTTGTATACGTTCGAGCGGAGGTGACCCAGGCGGCGCGCCGGGTCAGTTCTGCCGATCGGCGCGCGGCTGCAGGTTGACGAGCAGGTTGTAGTGGTCGCTCTGGAGGTCGAGCGACTGGTCTGCTCGGCCCAGGTCGTGCCGGAATCTCAGTTCGTAGATGCCGGATGCCAGTCCTTCCATCTCGAAGCGGCCCTGGTGATCGGTTCGGGTCCGGCGGGTGCGTTCCTGACCCTGAAGCCGAGCGATGACGAAGCCGCCGGTTGCGGCTTCGCCGGCGAACAGTACCTGGCCCGACAAGCGGAGTCCGGGCTCGAACCGGAGTTCGACGGAGGCACCCGGTCTGCTCGACTCAAGGTCTATCTCCTGCGGGCGGGACCGCCGATCACCAACTGTGGCCGAGACCTGCCAGGTTCCGGGCGCAACGGCGCTGAGTTCGAAGTTGCCGTCGATTCCGGGCGTGGTGTTGCGAAACAAGACGCCTCTCCAGGCCTGGACCTCCGCCGACGCCAGATCGACGCTGTCGAGGCCGGTCACGGAGCCCCGAATGGAGGCTCCTGGCTCGAGCACCAGTTCGATACCGGCGATGGACCGGTCGTCTATCTCGATTGCGCCCGGTGATTCCGCTTCGGTGTAACCAGAAAGCCGGGCGACCAGGTGATAGCGGCCGCGGTCCAGACCGGTTACGCGGAAGTTGCCGCCGAAGTCGGAAACGGTCCGGATCGGCGGGCTGAGTACCCTGTTGAGTCTTCGCAGCCTAAGCGCCCGTTCGCTGTCCCCGCCGACATCGGGTGGCTCCTCGCTCGCCTCGACGGTGACCCCACGTATCGGAGCGCCGTCCACGGACCGGACGACGCCGCTGATTCCCCACCGGGGCCAAGTTGCACATGAAGTTCGTTTGCCCCGGGTTCGAGTACGACCTCGCGTGAGACGTTGAGCATGTGGGGATGGCCGATTTCGACTTCCGCGGGTCCCGTCGAAACCCAGAGCGTGGCGCGACCGCCGGCGTCGGTATCGCCGAATGCCGTCTGTCGAGAGCGATCCGTTGGACTGGCTCGGACATCGGCGTTCGCGATGGGTTCGCCGAGTCGATTCGTGACGAAGACGGTCAGTTGGTCGGGAGTCTCCAACCGGAGATCGATTTGGCGCAGCTCCCCTTGCGAGAGCGTTATTCCCTCAAGGATTGCCCGGGTGGTCTCGTCGCGGGCTTCTGCAGTCCAGCGGGCGGGAACCACGTTGTTGAAACGGAAGCGGCCGTCGTCGTCGGTCCGGCCGCGGCGGAAGAGTTCTTGTGGGCCGCGCCCCCTGGCAATTCGGGAGAGCTCGCCCGTGGGCAGTCTCAGCCCTACCTGAACATCGGCGGCGGGCGTCCCATCGGGTTCCAGAACCCGGCCGGCCAGCGCTGCTCCTTCCGCCAACTCGATCACGAGCGACTCGCCGGTCGCCGGTCGGACCGATTCGACGACCGAAGAGACGTAGCCGTCGGCGGACGCGGTGACCTCGGCCAGTGCCGACAGCAGTCCGCCCAACCGAAACCGTCCGTCCTGGTCGGTGGTCGCGGTTCGGACCTGACCGGACAGGTCTTGTGTTCGTTGCCTGGTACGGACATCGGCTCCCTCGACGGGACGACAGTTCGGACCGATCACGACTCCTTCGATTTCGGCCCGGGTGTGAGGGTGAAGACGCCAAGGTCGACGTAACCCTCCCCGTTTGTCACGTTGGCGGCGTTGTTCAGCAGGTCGATGTACTCGGGATGCACGACATCGAGTCCGTACTGGCCGGGGGCGACACTTGGGAACTCGAACTCTCCCCGCTCGTTCGAGGTCACCGGTTCGGCGGCGTCGCTGTCTTCGTAGGCTTCCCGGACCTCGGGATCGTCGGGCGGCCAGAGCAGCCGGACCTGCGCTCCGGCCACCGGCGCGCCGTCCAGGTCGACGACCGTTCCCCAGGGCTGCCGCCCCCGGGTCAGGACGATCCGAAGCGCGTCGACCGGGGCGTCGCGTGTGAAGGCCGGCAGGTCAGGCTGGGCGGAGGCGAAGGCCGGAGCTTCAACGGTAAGTAGGTAGGTGCTTCCGTAAAGCGCGTTGTCGATCCAGAACGAACCATCAGGCCCTGATGTCGCTCGCCCCGACCGGCCGGTCTCCTGCTGGAAGAACCATCCCCTGCCGCTGGGTTCGAGTCGGACATTCGCCCCGGCTATCGGGTGCTCGAATGCGTCCACGATCCCGCCGGTGAGGGGCGCCGCCGCAGTGAGCCCGATCGAAACCTCCTTCGCCCCCGCAAGCTGTTCTGTTGTGACCCTCGCGCTCGCGGAGGCGTAGCCGCTTGCGACCACGCCGACCTCGGCGCGGTCTCGCCGCGGAGTCGCCGCCAGGTCGAAGCCGCCGGAGCCATCTGCGACGGTGCGGCGCCCCGGATCGGAGCGGACCCACACCACGGCGTTCGGGACGGCGAACCCCGTTTCGGCGTCCGCGATACGGCCGGGAATCGCCGCAGGGGCCAGGAGTCGGACTTCGACGATCGCTGGCTCGGACGCGTCGTCGAGGGATGGACGATTGCGCACCAGTGCCCGGGCGAATGCGCCGCCGTCCGTTTCCACTTCAAAGGCCTGCCGTCCGTCGGCGGGCGCACCGACCGTAGCTTCACCGAGGTCATCGGTCAGGGCCAGGGGAACCGTCGGTTCGCTCGGCGTGCGGACTAGCGCGCGGCCCGCGGGTCGTCCGTCCGGTCCGCGGACGCGCAGCGCGACCGACGGCGCGGGATCGAGCCGGAAGACGGCCCGACCACCGCTCACCGAGCCGGTGCTGTGGCCAAGACCTGCCGCCGAAACGGCCACCCGGGCGTTGCGGGCAGGCATGAGAAACTGCGCCAAACCTCCGGCGTCCGTGCGCGTGGACACGCGGTCGAACTCCGGGTGGAGCCGTTCCGGTTGCTCATGCGCTTCTCGGTAGGGCTGATCTGCCGGTTGTTCCGGTATGGCCTCGACGACCACGAAGGCGCCCGCGATCGGCTGGCCGCTCGGGTCCAGCGCCCTCACAGTCAGTGGACGCCGGTCCGGCAGCTCGATTGGTTCCAGGTGCAGCGGCACCCTGAGCGGCAGGATGTCGCGATAGACGAGCGGGACGGTGACGGGGGCTTTGTCCGTCGGCGGGCTCGGCCGGATCTCCAGGCGATACGGGCCAATCGCGGGCGCCGACAGAGAGAACGTCCCGTCCGGTCTGGTCAGAGCCCCGGTCTTCCGGCTCCGGCAGGGCATCCGCTTCGCCCAGAAGATCGAGATCGAGCTCGTAGGCGCTCGGATAGGGCCGCAGGAGGACCTCGACGTCGGCGGCGGGAGCACCGCGCTCGTCGACGAGGGTGCCGGTGACGGTGAGCGTCGGGTCGGCTACTGGCTGCGCGAGGAGGCCGGCCGCAGCGAACAGGATGAGCCCGAGAGCCGCTTGGAAGCGCAACGTTGTGAGTCGAGGTCCGTGCTTGAAGCGGTACATGGAACGGCGCGGGGGGTGCTCGCGCGGGTTGCTATTGGTCCGGTGACTCGTCCGCGGTCGGTTGCAGTGGGATCACCAGCCCTTCGACGTGCTCGCCCGGCGCGATGCTTAGAGGAAGCACTGTACTCTCGTACCCGTTGCTAGTCACTCGCACGCGGTCGGCGTTCTCGCGTAGCTCGAGCTTGAACCTGCCCGCGCCTAGAGCGAAAGCGGACTGACGCCGACGAGTGGGCCGTCACCGTCCCCGCCAGCCGCGATGATGGCCATCGTCGCGGCGTCGGCGGCCGTCAGATGGGCCCGGTCGAGCGGCTGGCCGGTGGCGGCGTCGACGACGACGCCGGCGACGGTGGCCGCGGCCGGCTCCAGTTCGATGCGGACGCCTTCCAGGTCGGTCTGCAGATCGATCGACTGGTACTGCGTGCCACTCCAGTCCGCTCGGCTGACGATCACTTCATTCGGGCCGGGGTCGAGTCCTTCGAGGGCGAAGCGGCCTTCCTGGTCGGTCCGCGTCTCCTGATCGCCAACGAACATTCTCGCGCCGCCAAGAGGCGCACCGTCTTCAACCACCCGCCCGGACAAGCGAAGGCCGCGCTCGAAAGGCAGCTCGACGAAGACCTCGGTCGTACCTCGCTCGATGGACACGGTCCGTTCGACCGTACGCTCCCACGCCCCCTTGATTGCTGTGACGTCCCATGCCCCCGGGCCGATTCCCTGCACGGAGAAGTTCCCCTCGGTGTCCGTCGTGGCGTCGCGGGAACGGGGCCCCTTCCGGGCGTACACCTCCACCTGGTTCAGATCGGACCGCGACAGCCCGGTCACAACGCCGGCGATCGTGGCCTCCGGTTCCAGGACGATCTCGATGCCTTGAATAGCGGCGTCGCCGATCTCGATCGGTTCCTCGGGGCCGCCGTCCGCGTGGCCGGATGCGCGTACCGTGAGGATGTAGCGGCGTGACTCGAGCCCGGTGACGCGGAAGGCGCCGTTCTGGTCGGAGGCGGTGTTCGTCTCGTGCCCCTCGGCACCGCGGGAGTACTCGGTCCTGGCCTCCACGGTAGCCAGAGCCAGAGCGGTGCCGTCGTATGAGCGCACCGTCCCGCTGATCTCCAGGCCGGGCTGCAGCTCGAACCTGAGCTCGTTGTCGCCCGGCTCGAGTTGGACCTCCCGCGACGCGTCCCGGAGCTTCCGGTGGGTGATCTTGACCGTGGCCGGACCCGGGTCGATGTCCATCTCCACCCGCCCGCTGCCGTCCGTCCGGCCGTAGCCTCCTGGCAGAAGCTCGCCGGGGGACTGGACCCTGATTCGCGCCTGGGCGACCGGCTCTCCCGCACCCATCGTGACGATCACGGTCAATCGGTCCCTCGTCTGCAGCAGAAGTTCGATCTCTCGCTCAGCACCCGGAGCCAGCGCGATCTGGTCGAGCTTCGCACCCTCCGTCCCCTTCTTCGCCGCTGCCGACCACGTGCCGGCCATGAGGCCCTCGAAACGGAACCGGCCCTCGGCGCCCGTCATGCGCTGCGGATCCGTGTCCTCGCCGTTCCACAGTCGCCAATCCTCGCTGCCCAGGTAGTCACGTTCGATACTGAGGGATACGGGGATGCCGGCGACTCCGTTACCGCCGCTGTCGAGCACCCGGCCGGCGACGGAAGCTCCGGGCTTGAGTTCGAACAGGACCGGCTCGTCGTTGTTCGGGCGTACGTCCGCACGGGTGAGCACCGGGTAGCCCGATGCCCGTACGCCGAGGTCCACGAGGTCGGAGGAGAGGCCTTCGATTCGGAAACGACCGTCGACATCGGCAGTGGCCGTCCTGATCGGAGCCCCGCCAGTGCGGTACTCCCCTATGGATTGAATCGCAGCGCCGGCTACCGGTCTTCCATCGGGGCCGGTGACGATGCCGTGGATCGTGGAACCGGCGACCAGGGTCAGGTCGCCGATCTCGAAGTCGGATTCACCGGCCGGGACGGCGACCCGCGTTGTTGGTCGCTGGGCATAGGCGGAGTGGCTGACGTCGACTTCGTACTCGCCCGGGGCAGTGGCGGGGAGTACGAAGGCGCCCTGGTCGTTCGTCGTAGCGGCCGTGGCGGGGCTGTCCCTCAGTGACCGGAATTCGTACGGATCCAGCAGCCAGAGCAGTTCGACCTGAGCACCGGTGACGGGGCGCCCTTCGATGTCGACGACCGTCCCGACGACGCGGCGGCCCCGGCTCAGCGCGAGATGAACGGGCTCCACTATGCGACCGGGCTCCACGGGCGGCACGTCGAGCAGGGCTCTTGCGTACCCCGGGGACTCAGCCGTCAGCCGGTAGAGTTGTCGGTAGACGGCTCCTTCGACTACGAAGGAGCCGTCGGGCGCGGCATATGCAGGCCCCGCCTGGGAGGAAGAAAAGCGGGCGCCCCCCTGCCGCGTGGTTCGGCCCAGATCTTCGCGCCGGCGACAGGTTGACCGGAGCCGTCGGTGACCACACCCGCGATCGGGGCTGCGGGTGTCAGCCCGATCTTCACTTCGGCGGTACTCATGGCATCGGAGGCGGCGACATCGGTCCTTTCGTAGAGATAGCCGGCGGCCGTCACCAGCAGGCGTGTTCCTGTCGAGGCTGCACGGGCGTTGAGGTCGAAGGCGCCGGTCGGTCCGCTGTACACGTTGTCACCGGGCGAGGCCTGAACCTAGATCGCGGCTCCGTCGAGCGGCAGGCCCGATGCAGTGTCCACCACTCGGCCCGGAATCCGGCGTGGGGCCTCGAGCCGTACGTCGACGATCTGCTCGCTTGCGGACACGGCTCCTGGCTCCGGCGCGGGCACCGACACTTCGGCGAAGGCGCGGTCGGCCCCGAGTAACTCCCAGGTCGTTTGCGAAGCGGCAACTCCGCTGACGACCGCCTCGCCGTTCCGGTCGGTGACCGCCAGGGGCGTACCGGGAATTCCGAGAGCGCCGGGGGTGCTGAGGCTAGTGAGCGCGGTGGGAGCGTCGGCGGGGGGAGGGGGCTCGGAGGTGCGGATCAGCACGCCCGCCGCCGGTGCGCCGTTTGAGCCGCGAACCCGGAACCGGATTCCGGGGCCGCGCTCCAGGCGGAACGCGGCGCGGCCGGAGGCCGTACCGGCTTCGCTCTGCTTGAATCCCGGCGCCGAGACGAGGACGTTGGCCTCCTCCGTGGGCATCAGGAAGCGGGCGATGCCCTCGGAGTCCGTTCGAGAAGCAGCGGGATGGTAGGTGGGGAACACTCGCTGTTCCTGTGGGCGCGAGTAGTTCCCTGCCCGCGCATCGCGGAGCATCTGCGTCATTGAACTCAGGTAGCGCGGCGACATCCAGAGAGCGGGGTGAGCGATCACGAGCGCACCCTCTACGGGCCCACCGTCGCCGCCCAGCACCCGGACCGTGACGAGATGCCGGTTCGGCACCTCGATCGTCTCGGCGAGTCCGGCCCCCTGGAGAGGAACCAGGTTGCCGATGACCACTGGCTGAGCCGGAACGGGCTGGTCGGCGGATGCTGAGTGCTGGAGCTCCAGCCGGTAGGGTCCTGGCAGACTCGTGGACACCGAGTAATCCGCGCCGGAACGCGTCCGATCGACGACCTCGGGCATCGCATCGGGCACGCCCAGGAGCTGAAGGCCGACTTCGTAGTCGCCCGGGTAGGGGCGGAGCACGACCTCGACATCGGCGAGGGGAGCGCCGCGCTCGTGGACCACGGTACCGGAGATGGTGGTGGACTGGTCAACGGCGGGTTGGGCCTGAAGGGCACCGGCGGCAAGCCCGGCGAAGCCGAGACACAGCAGCAGCCGGGGCATGTCCGAGTGCAACCAACGAGCTGTTCAGGTCATTCCGGGAGTCTAGGCCGAAGTTCTGAGGCTCCTGGGGCCTCCTCGTCGTCGAGAGGCGTTGCAGTGCTTGGGTTTTCGGGTGTTGGGCCGCCCCTGTTTTCCGCCATTGGTAGCCATGTAATAATCTCGTGACATGTAGACATTATGAATGGTTTCGTCTACAATGAGAAGCCATGTACATCGAACGGGTACCCAACCGAAACTCACCACCAGCCGTCCTGCTGAGAGAGTCCCACCGACAGGACGGAAAGGTCAAGAAACGCACTCTCGCCAACCTCTCCAAGTGGCCCGATCAACTCGTCGAAGGACTCAGAACCCTGCTCAAGGGAGGAGTCGCCCTGCCTTCGCTCGAGGCCGCCTTCGAGATCCTGCGCGCCAGACCGCACGGCCACGTCGCCGCCGTCCTCGGCGCGGCCCGAAGCCTCGGCCTCGAACGGCTCCTCGATCGACGGCCCTCGCGCGAGCGGGCGCTGGCGCTGGCCATGATCGCGGCCCGCATCCTCGAGCCGCGATCCAAGCTCGCCACCGCCCGCGGACTCGCAAGCGAGACCATGAGCCACACCCTCGGCGAGGAACTCGGCGTGCAGGAGGCCTCGGCCGACGAACTCTACGGCGCCATGGACTGGCTGCTCGAAAGACAGCCGCGCATCGAGCGGACTCTTGCCCGGCGGCATCTGGAAGACGGCTCGCTGGTGCTCTGCGACGTGACCTCGGTCTACTTTGAGGGCAGGAAGTGCACGCTGGCCAGGCACGGCTACTCCAGGGACAAGAAGAGAGGCAAGGTCCAGATCGTCTTCGGCCTGCTCTGCAGCCGGGACGGATGCCCGGTCGCGGTCGAGGTATTCGAGGGCAACACGGCCGATCCGACGACCCTGAACGCCCAGGTGCAGAAGCTCCGCGACCGCTTCTCGCTGGAGAGGATCGTGATGGTCTCAGACCGGGGCCTGATCACCGACGCGCGCATCCGCGAGGACCTCGACCCCGCGGGCCTGTCCTGGATCAGCGCCCTGCGCGCGCCGGCGATCAGGACGCTGGCCCAGGAAGGCCACCTGCAACTGTCGCTCTTCGACCAGCGGAAGATGGCCGAGATCAGGGTTCCGGAGCTGTACCCGAAGGAGCGCCTCGTGGTGTGCCGGAACCCGCTTCTGGCGGAGGAACGCGGCCGCAAGCGCCAGGAGCTTCTCGAATCCACCGAGCGCAAGCTCGACGCCGTCGTTGCGGCGACGCGGCGCAAGAAGAACCCCCTGCGCGGCAAGGACGCCATCGCCGTGCGCGCGGACCGCGCCCGGGGCGCCTACAAGGTCGGCAAGCACTTCGAGGTCGAGATCGAAGAGGACGGCTTCCAATACCGCCGCAACGAGGCGCGCATCGCCGAGGAAGCCGCTCTCGACGGCTTCTACGTCATCCGCACCAACGTCCCCGAAAACGAACTGCCGGCAGCCGATGCGGTCCGCGCCTACAAGAGCCTCAGCCGCGTCGAACGCGCCTTCCGCTCCTTCAAGAGCGTCGACCTCAAGGTGCGCCCCGTCCACCATCGCCTGGCCTCGAGGGTGCGCGCCCACGTCTTCCTCTGCATGCTCGCCTACTACGTCGAGTGGCACATGCGCCGGACCCTGGCGCCCATCCTCTTCGACGACCAACGCCGCGACGACCAACGCGAGTCGCCCGTCGATCCCGCGCGCAGGTCGCCCGAGGCGATGGCCAAGGCCAACTCCCGGAGGACCCCCGACGGACTCCCCGTCCACAGCTTCCAGACCTTGCTCGCCGACCTGGCCACGCTGACCCGAAACCGGGTGCGGATGCACGGCGACGCCGACTCCACAGCCGACGTCCTCGCACGGCCCACTCCACTCCAGAACGAAGCCTTCAAACTACTCGGCATCCGCCCCTGAAGCCGACGTACTCAGTACAAGACACCGCCGAACAACTGAAAACGCCCACCACTACAGGCGATTTCACGACTTGAAGCTCAGAACTTCGGTCTAGGGGATGGACTGGCGGGTCGTCTCATGTTCGACCGGTGCCGTCTGCAGCCGGATCACCAGCCCTTCCACGTGCTCACCCGGCGCAATGCTCAGAGGAATCTGAGCACTCTCGTACCCGTCGTGGGTGACCCACAAGCGGTCGGCGTTCGCGCGCAGCTCGAGCGTGAACCGGCCTGCGGCTTCACTGAAAACGGAACTGACCCCGACGAGTGGGCCGCTACCGCTCCCTCCCGCCGCGATAGCGCCGATCGTCGCGGCGTCGGCGGCCATCAGGTCGGCGTAGTCGAGCGGCTGGCCGGTCTCGGCGTCGACGACGACGCCGGCGACGGTGGCCGTAGCCGGTTCCAGTTCGATGCGGACGCTTCCAGGTCGGTCTGTAGATCGATTGATTGGTGCTGCGAGCTCAAGTCCGGCCGATAGATGACCACCTGATTCGGGCCGGGGGTGAGTCCCTCGAGGGCGAAGCGGCCTTGGTAGTCGGCCTCGGCGGACACGTCGCCCACGTACAGGATTGCGCCGCCAAGCGGTGCACCGCCTTCAACCACTTGCCCGGACAGGCGCAGGCCGCGCTCGAAAGGCAGTTCGACGAAGACCTCGGTCACACCGCGCTCGACCGTCACGGTCCGTTCGACCGTCCGCTCCCAGTCGCCCTTGGTCGCTTCGACGTGCCATGTCCCCGGGCCGATTCCCTGTATCGAGAAGTTGCCCTCGGTGTCCCGCGTGGCGTCGCGGAAGCGGGGGCCCTTCCACGCGGAGACCCGCACCTGGTTCAGAACGGACGGCGACAGCCCGGTCACGACGCCGACGATCAAGGCTTCCGGCTCCGGCACGATCTCGATGCCTCCGACGGCCTCGTCGCCGATCTCGATCGGCTCTTCCGGACCGCCGTCCGCATAGCCGGGTGCGCGTGCCGTGAGGATGTAGCGGCGGGGTTCGAGTCCGGTGACGCGAAAGGCGCCGCTCTGGTCGGAGACGGTGTTCGTGCGGTGGAACTCCCCACCGGAGGAGTAGTCCGCTTCGGCCTCCACGGTCGCCAGGGCCAGAGGGGCGCCCTGGTACGAGCGGACCGTGCCGCTGACCTCCGCGCCGGGCCGAAGCTGGAATCGAACCTCGTTGTCGCCCGGATCGAGCCGCACTTGCCGCGACTCGTCGCGGAGTGTCTCGTGGTTGACATTGACCGTCACGGTACCGGGCGTGACGTCGATCACGTCCCGTCCGCTGCCGTCCGTTCGCCCGTAGCCGGTTGAGAAACGCTCGCCCTGTGTTTCCAGGCGAATCCGTGCGTCGGCCACCGGCTCGCCGACCTCGGTCGCGACGATGACGGTCAGCCGATCTCTGGTCCGCAGCACGAGTTCGATCCGCTGTTCTCCGCCAGGAGTCAACTCGATCTCGTCGAGCTTCGCCCCCTCCGCTCCCTTTGTGGCCTCGGCCGACCAGGTGCCGGCCGCGAGGCCGTCGTAGCGGAACCGGCCGTCCTTGTCCGTGACTTGCTCGGGGAACATGTCAACGGCGTCCCACAGGCGCGGGTCGACGTTGCTGCTGAAGTCGGGTTCCACCCAAAGGAAGACTGGAACGCCGGCAACGCCATTGCCGCCGTTGTCGAGGACGCGGCCATCGATGGAAGCCCCGGGTCGTAGTGCGATCAGGAGCGGGCCGGGTGCTCATGTCGAAGGCGCCGGTGGAGTCGCTGAAAGCGTGGTGGCCGGGGAACGACCGGACCCAGATTGCCGCGCTGTGGATTGGCAGACCGGACGCCGCGTCGACGATCCGGCCTGGAATCCGGAGGGCATCTTCGAGTTGCACGTCGAGGATGTGCTGGCGTTCCCGCGGGTCGGCCGGATTCGCCTCCGGCAGCGACACCTGGGCGAAAGCACCGTCCGCTGCTTCGACTTCCAGGGCGGTCTCCGCGCCGGGCGTGCGGCCAATCACTGCTTCTCCGTTCTCGTCGGTGATGGCCAAAGGCGTGTCGGAGCCGCCGAGGGCGCCCGGAGTGCCGAGCGTCCTGAGGGCGGTGGGTGTGCCGTCGTTCATCATCCGGTCGCGGGCGCTGGCGGTCCGGATGAGCACACCGGGAGCGGGTGCGCCGGTTGGACCGCGGACGCGGATTCGAACACCGGGGTCTCGCTCCAGTCGCAGCGCGGCACGGCCGGATCGCGTCTTGCCCTTGCCGAGGACGAATCCGCTCGCCGAGACGACGACGGTGGCGTCGGCGGTCGGCATGGCGATACGGGCGATTCCTTCGGCGTCGGTGCGCGACGAGGACGGATGGTGGGTGGGCAGGATCAACTGAACCGACGGGCGTGAGTAGTTTCCCGAACTCTCTTCGCGGGCGATCCGGGTCAGAACGCCAAGGGTGCGAGGCGATACCCAGACGGTGGGGCTTGCCACGACCAGTGCTCCCTCGATCGGCTGATCGTCCCTATCGAGCACCCGGACGGCGACGAGATGGCGATCGGGCACGTCGATCGTGTTCGTCACCTTGGCGCCCTTGAGCGGGAGCAGTTCGCCGTATGTCAGCGGCATGGCGTCGCCTGGCTCGTTCGGGGGCGCTGAGCGCCCGAACTCCAGCCGGTAGGGACCGGCCGCAGGCGCCGAGAGGGAGAACGCCCCGTCCGCGTCGGAGCGGACCCGGTCGACGGCCTCGGGCAGTGCGTCCGAATGGCCGAGAACGTACAGATCCGCTTCGAACGCGCTCGGATGGGGTCGCAGAACAACCTCGATGTCGCCGACGGGAGCGCGTTCGTCGACAACGGTGCCGGTGATCGTGTTGGGCGAGTCGGTGGGTTGGGCCAGCAGCGCGCCGGCGGCGAGTCCGGCGAGCCCGGCCAGGGCGAGTCCCGGGAGCGTTCGGGGGAACGTGTCCAACGGCAACGCCCTTGCTCGACGGGACATACCGGGAGTCTACGGGACGCGGCGTCCGGCGCTTGCCGCCGGGTCGTCGAGAGGCTCGGCCCGTGAGGTTCAGCGGCGGAGAAGAGGACCCCGGCTGCCATTGGCCGACCCTGGCGACGCTCGCGGTTTCTCTGCTGGCGAGCGGCTGCTCCTATGTGGATCCGCAGTGTCTGGCGCCGGGTCTCGGCGTAGATGCGACCGGACTGCTCCGTCTGGACTTGAACCTGCAGTATTCGTACACGCTCTGGCCTTGGAGCGATCCACAGACCTACACGGAGCACCGTGAGCTGACGATCGACTCTGCCGGCTGGTGGGAGTACACGGAAGGGCATGGCGAACTGACGGTTTGCCGGCGAGTTGGCGAGGAACGACTCGGCGCTCTGGAGGGTCTCTGGACGAGTTCGGCGGGCGAGAGGGCCCGACCACTGTGCGCCGCCGGCTACGGTTATCGACCCTGGGGCTACCCGGATGCTTGCCGCGCAGCGCGAGTCGAGCGGAGACGGCGCGCCTCCGCCTACCTCCCCTACCTGGACATGACCTACTATGCCGAAGACGGCCCGGTCGCGCTGTTCTGGGACCTGGAGTCGCAACTGCCTGGGGAACTCGAAGAGTCCGTGACAGGCATGCTGGGACTGCTTTGCGGCGAGAGCACGAAACTCCGGAGGATCCTCAAGGGGAGTCTGCCGGAGCTTGCGGCCAGAGCGGGCTGCGCGAACGGTGAGCCTTGAGGCCGCGGCGCAGCAGAGCGGCGGCACGGTCCGAGGTCGTTCGCCTCTTGGCGGCCTTGGCCGTCGTGCTCCTGCTTAGTGGCTGCAGCTACGCGTTGACCCCGTGGAAGTTCAACTGGCGGGAGCCCCTCCGTTGTTTCGACGACGAGCAGGGCTACCACTACCGTTCCCGCGGGACGCGGCTGACATTGAAGGTCGCTCCGGTCGACCGGAGTCCGGTCGAGGTCGGGCTCCTGGTCGACGAGGACGGAAGCGCGAGCTACTCCACCAACTGGCGTGGCGCGACCGCGTGCCTGTCCTTCCGGATGTCGGACATCGAAGCGCTGGATCGACTCTGGGGGAACGAGGATCTCCTTGCAAACGCGCCCGAGGCATGCGGACCGCGTTTGTCCCTGGTGGAGGGAGGAGCGCCAAGGGAAGGCTGGACGTTCAGGAGCTGCGGCCCCCACCGTCGTTCGGACGAGGCTGATGCCTGCCGGTCGGGTGACGTTGCCATGGCGGGCCGTGCGGCGTCTTCCATGCGCAACGTGTGGCTTGAGTACGTCGGCCCCGGGGAGGAATCGCACGTGGACTTCCGGTGGGACTTTTCGGCGCCGCTGCCGGAACTCTACGAAGGCACCTTGGTGGAGACGCTGGGCCTCCTGTGCGCCCGCAGCGCGGAGTTGGCGGCCGCGTTCCGGGAACGGTTGCCGGTCGACTTGGCGCGGCGGATCGACTGCGGGTCCGCCCGCCGCTGAGCGCTTCGTCGACGGACCTTCAGGCCGCCTTCGCGGACTCGAACGCGGCGGCAATCGCGAGCGTCAGGCGGTCGCTCGCTCGCGGCGTGACTATCTGGAGGCCCACCGGCAGGTCGGACGCGGCGCCGCACGGCACAGAGATGGCCGGGCAGCCCGTCACGGTGATCGAGTAGCAGGAGGCCATCCAGTCGGTGTAGGTCGCCATCGGCTGTCCGTCGACCTGCGTGGGGTAGGGCTGGTCGACGTCGAAGGGCAGCACCTGGACGGTCGGCATGAGCAGGGCGTCGTAGCGCTCGAAGAACTCGACGACGCGGCAGTGGATGTGGGTGCGTTCAGCCTGGGCTGACGTGACGCCCGGTCCCGTGAGCGCCAGACCGCGTTCGATCTCCTCGATCACGGTGTCCTTCATCTGGCCGCGGTGTTGCGGGTACAGGGGCGCCAGCTTGTCGGCGAACAGGCTGGCGCGCAGGGTGCGGAAGATGGCGTCGGCGCATGAGAGGTCGGGCGCGGCTTCCTCGACATCGGTGCCCAGATCCCGGAACACCGGCAGGGCGGCTTCGCAGACCGCGACGACTTCACGTTCGACGGGGTATAGCCCCAGGTTTGGCGTCCAGGCGAGCCGGAGGCCGCGGAGATCGGCGGGCTCGACCGGGTGGAAGGGTGTGGCCGGCGGACCGAGTGAGATCGGGTCGCGCGGGTCAGGCCCCGCGATGACGGAGAACAGCAGCGCCGCATCGGCGACGGTCCGTCCCATCGGCCCGAGCACGGCGAGGTCGTCCCAGCCCTGCTCGGGGGGGACCCGGGGGACGCGGCCGGGCGTAGGCCGGAAGCCGACCACGCCGCAGAAGCTGGCCGGGTTGCGCAGCGACCCCCCGAGGTCGCTGCCGTCGGCTATCGGCAGCATGCCGCTCGCAAGCGCGGCTGCCGCACCGCCGCTGGAACCGCCGCAGGTGCGGCTCGGGTCCCAGGGGTTGCGGGTCTTGCCGAAGACCAGGTTGAAGGTCTGCGACCCGGCGCCGAACTCCGGTGTGTTCGTCTTGCCGATGACGATCGCGCCGGCTTCGCGCATCCGCTCGACGATCAGGGCGTCGACGTCGGGGACGTTGTCCGCGAAGATCGGCGAGCCGAAGGTGGTGCGGATGCCCTTCGTGGGGACGAGGTCCTTGACCGCGGTCGGCAAGCCGAGCAGCGGCTTGGCGGCGGCTTCGTCCGGGGCCGTGCGCCGCAGGTCGTCGGCGGCTTGGGCCTCGGCACGCGCCCGGTCGCGGTCGAGGGTGCAGATCGCGTTGAGTTCGGGGTTGCGCTGGTCGATCCAGGCGAGGTGGGCGTCGAGCACTTCGACCGCGGAGACATCGCCGTTCGCTATCAGCGTGGCGAGATCGACGGCGGTCCGGGTGCAGAAGTCCGGGGCGCCGGATGCGGGGTTGGAGGTCACGTGTGGTTCTCACCGGATGCCGGCGGGGACGCCGGCGCACCTGTGCCCAGTGCCGAAGGCCGGCCAGAAGGCCGGCGCACGCAGTGGCGGACGCTACTCGGCGCCGGTGCTTGCGCCGCCTCCGCCGGTCACGTGCTCGTCGAGGAAGGCGCGGATGACCCGGAAGATCTCCTGCTGCTCGTCGGGGCTGAAGTTGCCGTGGCCCTTGCCGGGCACGGTGTGGATCTTGTTCACAACACCCGCCTCGTCGAGCTTGGCGTGCAGATCGAGGGCGTGCTGGTAGGGGACGATGTTGTCCACGTCGCCGTGGATCGTCAGGATGGGCGGCAGGCCGGAACGGACGTAGGTCATCGGAGACAATCGCTTGGCGAGTTCCATGCGGTTGGGCTCGGAGCCCACCCAGGCGACGGCGTAGCTCTTCGCGTTCACGCCTTCGAGCAGGTCGCCCACGTCGGTGATCCCGAACCAGTTGACGATCGCCGCCACCGGCATCCCGTACTCGTCCGCCGCGGCCCAGCCGGGGCGGCTGGCGTCGTTGCCGGGACAGAGCCGGTCCAGGCCGGCAGAGGCCGGCAGCATACCCGTGGTCAGCGACAGGTGGCCGCCGGCCGAGGCGCCGGTGACGACGAGCCGGCTCGTGTCGATGTTGTAGTCCTCGGCGTTCTCGTAGACCCAGCGCAGTGCGCAGCGGCAGTCCTCGACGGCGCCGGGCGCAAGTTCGTTGCGGGCCATGCGGTACTCGACGTTGACGACCGCCCATCCCATCTCCAGGTAGGGGAGCGCGCGCAGAACGCTCGCTTCCTTCGTGCCGCCGACCCAGCCGCCACCATGGATGTAGATCAGGGTCGGCGCCGGATCCTGGCCCCGGGGCGTCATTACGTCGAGCTTGGACTCGTAGCCGGAGGCCGTGAGGTATGTGATGTTCGGTGCCACGCGGTACTTGCTCATGATGTCGACGGTGACGGAGTCGCCGTCCTGGGCAAGGACGGGGGCGGCGAGGAGCAGTGCTGCGGCGATGCAGGCGGCGGCGATCGCGGCCGTGCGCGAAGTTCGGCGGAGTCGAGTCACAGGGACCTCCCTTGGCGAATGGGGATGCTGGATAGTGGGGGGTGAGTGTAGCGCCGAGACCGCCGGTCGGTTGCGTCTCCGGCCTGCCGGAGTCACTGAAGGAAAGTCGGCAAGCAGCCAGGAGCGACCACCGGCGCACTGTGCTTCGAGCACCTAGCTGGGACCCGTGCCCTGGCTGCTTTGCCGCGTTGGACGCCCAGTGGAGAGTCAGTGCCTTAGAGCACCAGTGCAGGTACGGGCAGGCAACGCGTCAGTCGACGACGCCGCGGCGGCGGTAGTCGGCGAGTTCTTCCTCGGAGAGGCCGAGCAGGCCGCCGAGGATGGCGTCGGTGTGCTCGCCGAGAAGGGGCGCGCGGCGGGGGCTCAGGTCGCGCCCTTCGATGCGGAAGGGCGGCCCGACGAGTTCCAGGTCGCCGCACTCGGGGTGTTCGACGGTGGCGAAGGAGCCGCGGGCTCGAAGATGCGAGTCGGCGTAGAGGTCGCGGGCGTCGCGGGACGGCGCGGCGGCTACTCCCGCGCCCAGGAGTTCCCGAGCCAGCCAGTCGCGGTCCCGTTCCCTGGTCCAGGCGCCGATGATCCGGTCGAGTTCGGCTTCGTTCTGCTTGCGGGCGGCCGCGGTGGCGAAGCGTGGATCCTCCGCCAGCTCCGGCCGGCCCATCGTCGCCGCCAGGCGGCCGAACTCCTCGTCGCTGTGGACCTCGATCGCGAGCCAGCGGTCGATTCCCCAGCAGCGGTAGACGCTGTGTGGCGCGGAGGAGCGGTGCGCGTTGCCGGCGCGTTCGGGGATCTTGCCGGTCATCTCGTACTCGAGCAGCACTTCGCCGAGGATCGCGCTGACGCCCTCGCACTGGGAGTAGTCGATGAACTGGCCCTCACCGGTCAGATCGCGGTGGTGGAGCGCCGCGACGATGGAGAAGGCGAGCGTGATCGCGTTCATCAGGTCGACGTCGCCGCCGCTGTGGGTGGGATGGTCGTCCGGGTAGCCGGAGATGTACGCGCCGCCGGCGACGCCCTGGTGGACCATCGCGTAGCCGAGGTACTCGGTCTCCGGACCGCCGTGGCCGCGGCCCGATGAGGACGCGACGATCAGCCCGGGGTTCGCGCGGTGCAGGTTCTCGTAGTCCAGGCCGAGCTTGACCATCGCCCCTGGGCGCATGTTGTCGTAGACCACGTCGCACTCGGCGGCGAGGCGAAGGGCGAGTTCGCGGCCTTCCCGCTGCGACAGGTCGAGAGTCAGCGACTGCTTGTTCAGGTTCATCGTGTTGAACGCCATGCCCGCGTCGGGATCGATCTTCTGTGGCGCTTCCTCGGCGCGCGGCCAGACGACGGAGCGGCGGGTCAGGTCGAGGCGCTTCGGCCCCTCGACCTTGATCACTTCGGCGCCGAGCGCCGACAGCAGGACGCCGGCGTAAGGCCCGGCCCAGACCCAGGCGAATTCGGCGACGCGGATGCCCTCGAGCGGCAGGGCGGTCCGGTCCGTGGCGGTTGCGCTCTCGCTGCCCGATGGAGCGACCGTGGTCCGCGCGCCGGCGTGGTTGCCGTTCAATTCGCTCCGGATCTGCGCCGAGTGCTCGTCCAGGAGCGGCGCCGGTCGCGACACCCGCGGCTTCGACGAGCCCATCCGGTACGGCCAGCCGGCGTAGCGCTTCGGCCCGGTGCTCGGGTGGTCCACCTCGACGAAGTAGTCGCGTGCCGCGAACTGCCGGTAGGCCATCACGTCGGCGGCGTCGTGGATTGGGCCGACGGGAATGCCCAGGCGGGCGGCGCGGTGGTACAGGTCGTCACGCTTCTGCTCGAGCGCCCAGGCGTCGACCTGGGGTGCGATTTCCATCAGGTGGTGGCTGCGGTAGGCCCTGTCCTTCCACTCGTCGCCTTCGCACCAGGAGGGGTTCCCCATCAGTTCGCGGAAGAGCACGAAGTGGTGGTCGTCGAAGGCGTTCAGGATCACGTAGCCGTCGCTGGTCCGCAGGCGGCCCATGGCGGGCGGTCGGTCCGGCACCCTTGACCAGGTCGTCTCGTGGTAGCGGGCGCTGGCGAGGAGCGGCGCCACCATGCTGACCATCACGTCCTGGATCGAGACATCGACGCTGGCGCCGTCGCCGCCGCGGCGGCGTCCATACAGCAGGGACGCGACGGCGAGCGCCGCGACCAGGCCCGCGTGGTAGCCGGCCTGATGACCGCCCAGGGTGACCGGCGCGCGGTCGACGTCGCGGGACCGGACCGGCATCTGGTTGACGAGACCGCCGCCGTGGGTGAGCGTCAGCTCCCCGGCCGGTGCGGCGGCCCTGGGGCCGGCAAGGCCGTAGGGAGTCACCGCGGCGACGATCAGGTCGTCGGGCGCCTCGACGGACGGCTCCCGGTCGGTGATCAGGACCGAAGCGCTGGCAAGCAGGTCGGCGAACGTCTCGCGGTCGCCGTCGTCGTCCAGGTCGAGGACGATCCCTCGCTTGCTCGTGTTGCAGTAGAGGAACAGCGGCGAGCCTTCCGGGTCGAGCGTTTTCGCCGGGTCGCCGCCGGTCGCCCGGCGGGCCCGGTCGCCGGCCGGCGGCTCGACCTTGATCACGTCGGCGCCGAGGTCGGCGAGCAGCTTGCCGCAGTAGGGACCCGCGACGCCCTCAGCGAGTTCGATCACCCGGAAGCCGGCGAACGGTCCGCTGTTTGTCGCTGTCTCGGGTACCCGATCCGTCATTTCAGCTTGTACGCCTCCCGCGCCGAGCGCAGCCACTCGTGGTCGTCACCGTCTCCGAAGTAGTAGAAGACCGCTCCGTTTGGCAGCATCAAGACGCCGATGCCGCCGTAGCCCAGCATCTGGCGCACCCAGATCTGCTCGGTGCCGGTGGCGCCGGAGGTCACCTCGATCTGGCGCGACCAGACAGAGTTGTTGTACTTGTTCGGTTTGGTCTGGTGGACGGCGTCGAGGCCGCGGTCGTCCTCGTTCTCCTGCATGGCTGCCGCCAGCAGGTCGGGATGGAGCGCCTGCCGGTCGCCGATCCGGCCGCGCTGGACGTTCAGCAGGTTGGCGATCTTGAGGATGTCGTCCGGCGTCCAGAACATGCCGTAGCCGCCGAAGGGTCGGCCGTCGGCCCGGTTGTCGGTGCGCACCGCCTGGAGCGCGCCGGCCGACAGGCCGAGGGGCCTGTAGACCTCGTCGGCGACGAATCCCAGCAGGTCGGCGGGTTCCTTCTTCGTGGCGCCGGTCAGGCGCTCGACGTACTCCGTCATCGCGTACGTCAGCAGGTACGTGTCGGTCGGGTGGTACACCCAGCGCCGGCCGGGCGGCTCCTTGGTGGTGTAAGCCGTGGAACCCCGGAGTTTGCGATTCTGGTTCTCGACGACGAAGAAGTTCAGCTCGGTGGTCGTGTCCTTCTCGTCCTCCTGGTCGGCGGGATCCCAGTAGTGGCCCGTCGCCATGTCCAGCAGGTGCTCCAAGGTCACGCCCTGCCAGCGGTCCCTGGGTGGCTTCGGCAGGTAGTCCCGGAGCGGCAGCCTGGCCACATCCTCGCCGTGCATCTGGGCCAGCCGCATCAGGGCCACCGCGGCGAAGGCGGTCTTGGCGGTGGAGTAGGACGGCAGGCGGATCTGGTCCGGGTAGGGATAGTCGCCGTGACGGGTGCGGACGGGACCGGCATAGTGGACGCCGTCGAAGGCGACGCCGAACGCGGTCAGGTGTTCGCGGTCCATGCCGCCGCTGAACGACTGCGGGTAGACCTGGGACCGCGGGTAGTCGCCCCGGATCCGGTCGATCGGCCGCACCGGTATCCGGGCTGCCGTCTCGGCGGCGTAAGCGGCTGCGACCGCCCCGGCGTCTGGCGCCCCGCCGGCCGCGAAGCGCGTGGGGCCGGCGTCCCAGAGGTCGAACTTGAAGTACTTGCAGGTCTCCTGGGTCACCTGGAAGGCCGCGGGCGTGGTGCTGCTGCCGTCGAAGAGGAAGGAAACGACGCCGTGGTAGGCGCAGTTCTGGTTGCGCTCGACCAGGGTGATCGGCAGCGAGGCCCGGCTTCTGCCGCCGTCTCCGCGCTCGCTCCAGATCCGCCCCGCGCCGACGATCGCGTTCCAGTACGCATCGCCGGTGAAGCGGAGCCCCCGGTTCGCCGGAATCAGGTGGGAGCCGCTCTGGGTGAGAACGACTTCGAGCCGGGGGATGCGGCGCAAGGCGGAGGTGATCGGCGGCTCCAGCGCCCGCGAGTAGAAGTCATGGTGAACGGTCCACGACGACGCGCCGCCTCCGAAGAGTTGCAGCGTTCCCTGCATCTCGTGGCGCGGCGGCGCGGCATTCTCCGGCAGCGCGAAGGCCGAGTTGTCGATCGGCGACGGCAACTCGCCGCCTTGCAGTTGAGCGGCCGGCAACAGGGTCCGCGCCACCTCGCCGGACCCGGTCAGGGGGTCGCCGGGCAGGTTCGCGGCGGTTGCGGGCAACGCCGCGGCCACCGCGAAGGCGAGCAGGAACGCGGACGGGGAAGAGAGCATGGCGGCTGATGGTAGCTTGCCCGCGATGTCCTACGTCACGAGCCCGGCATGTACGTCCATCTGATCGACGGCACGTACGAACTGTTTCGGCACCACTTCGGCGCCCCGAGCTACCGGAACGATCATGGGCTCGAGGTCGGCGCCGTGCGCGGCGTCGTCTTCTCGCTGCTCGGCATGTTCCGCGACGGCGCGACCCACATGGCCGTGGCGACGGACCACGTGATCGAGTCGTTCCGCAACGATCTCTGGCCCGGCTACAAGACCGGCGAGGGGATCGACCCGGAACTCCTGGCCCAGTTCCCGCTGCTCGAAGAGGCCCTGAGCGCGGTCGGCATCACCGTGTGGCCGATGGTGGAGCACGAAGCGGATGACGGGTTGGCCAGCGGCGCTGCCATGGCGGCCGCCGACGAGCGCGTGGTCGAGGTCCAGATCTGCACGCCCGACAAGGACCTGGCGCAGTGCGTCGACGCGGGTCGGGGCGGCCGGGTGGTGCAGGTCGACCGGCGGCGCGGCGTGCGCTGGGACGCCGACGGCATCCGGGAGAAGTTCGGAGTCGAACCGGAGTCGATCCCCGACTACCTCGCCCTGGTCGGCGACAGCGCCGACGGCTTTCCGGGCCTGCGGGGCTGGGGCGCCAAGTCGGCGGCGGCCGTGCTGGCGCACTACGTCCACCTGGAGGAGATACCGAACGAGCCCTGGAAGTGGAAGGTCAAGGTGCGGAGCCGGGACCGGCTGGCGGCAACGCTGCGGGAGGAGCGGGAGGCGGCGGAACTGTTCCGCGAGCTCGCCACGCTGGTGGGGGATGCGCCTGTGAGCGGCGCCGTCGACGAACTGAAGTGGCGCGGTCCAACTCCGGAACTGGCCGCCGTGGCGGAGAGGCTGAAGGCGCCGGGGCTGGTGCAGCAGGCGGAGCGGCTTGCTGGCGAGCGGGCGGAAGCGGAGGACGAAGTCCCGTTCTAGCGCCCCTTCCGGAAGTAGGATCCGGTCTGCGATGAAGCTGATCGACAAACTGCGCTCGGCGACCTCCGAGGGGCTGCCGTTCTACTCGTTCGAGTACTTCCCGCCGAAGACGGAGAAGGGGATCGAGAACCTCTACGCGCGCATCGAGCGCATGGGGCGGCTGGAGCCGGCGTTCGTCGACGTGACTTGGGGCGCCGGCGGCAGCACCGCCGAGCTCACCTTCGAACTGGCGAGCACGATCGAGAACGTGCTCGGCATCGAGACGATGATGCACCTGACCTGCACCAACATGCCGCGCCGGAAGATCGCGGCGGTGCTCGAGAACTGTCGCGAGCGCGGCATCGGCAACATCCTGGCCCTGCGCGGCGATCCGCCCCGCGGCCGCGGTTCCTGGTCGCCCATCGCCGACGGCTTTTCGTATGCGTCGGACCTCGTGCGGTTCATCCGCGAAGAGCATGGGGACCACTTCGGAATCTGTGTCGGCGGCTATCCGGAAGGCCATCCGGAGGCTCCGAGCCGGGAGCGCGATCTCGACCATCTGGCCGAGAAAGTCGCGACCGACGCGGACTTCGTCATCACGCAGATGTTCTACGAGCCGGAGTTGTATTTCCGCTTCGTGGAGGGTTGCCGCGAGCGCGGCATCGACTGCCCGATCGTTCCCGGGCTGGCGCCGATCAACGGCTACCAGTCGTTCCAGCGCATCACCGGTTTCGGCGCCAGCGCGCCGCCGGAGATTGCGCGGGAGATCGAGGCGCGCCGTTTCCACGACGCATCGGTCCGCGAGTACGGGCAGGATGTTCTGACGGATATCTGCCGCCGCCTGATCGACGGCGGCGCCCCCGGCCTGCACTTCTACACCTTGAATCTCGAGCGCTCGGTGCAGGTGATCCTCCGCCGGCTGGGCATCGTCCCCGAACACACGGAGCGGGTGCTGCCATGGCGCAGCGCCGCCGCGGTCCGCCGTCCCAAGGAGGACGTGCGGCCGATCTTCTGGGCCAACCGGCCGAAGAGCTATCTCGCCCGCACCCAGGACTGGGACGAGTTCCCGAACGGCCGTTGGGGTGATTCAGGTTCGCCCGCGTTCGGCGATCTGGCGGACCACCACCTCGCGTTTCGCCCCGTGAAGCCGGACGTGGCGCGTGACCGTTGGGGCCGCGAACTGCGCTCGATCGATCAGGTGCGTGAAGTCTTTGCGGGGTTCTGCCGCGGCGATGTCGGCGGCATCCCCTGGTACGACTGGCCGCTCGACCTGGAGAGCGAACCGTTGAAGAACGCGCTGGTGCGGCTGAACAGGGCGGGGCTGCTGACGATCAACTCCCAGCCGCGCGTCGACGGCGCACCGTCCGACGATCCCGCCGTGGGCTGGGGCGGCTCGGGCGGCCGCGTGTACCAGAAGGCGTACCTGGAGTTCTTCGTGGCGCCGGAGCAGGTGCCGCCGCTGTTGGCGGCCATGGACGCCAACGAGATCCTGACCTACCACGCGATCGACCGCTCCGGCAACGCGATCAGCAACAGCGACACGGTCAACGCGGTGACCTGGGGTGTCTTCCCGGGTGGCGAGGTCCGGCAGCCGACGATCGTCGATCCGGGGTCCTTCGTGGTCTGGAAGGACGAGGCCTTCGACCTGTGGCTGTCGTCGTGGGCGGCGGTCTACGAGGAGGACAGCGAGTCGCGGCGCCTGCTTCAGCGCATCCACGACACCTACTTCCTGGTCAACGTGGTCGACAACGACTACGTGGAGGGCGACCTGCTGGGCTTCCTGCTCGAGGCCGTTCAGGCCGACGAGCCGCCGTCCATGACGATCGTCGCCCCCGTCACGTAGCTGCCCATCTTCGACGCCAGGAACACCGCCGCGCCGGCGATCTCGTTCGGCTGTCCGTGGCGGCCGACCGGCGTCCGGCTGGCGATCGCCTGCCGCTTCTCCTCGGAATCGACGAGGACGCTGGCGAAGTAGGTCTCGACCACGCCCGGTGCGATCGCGTTGACCCGGATGCCGAACTGACCCAGTTCCTTGGCCCAGCCGCGCGTCATGTTGAGCACCGCCGCCTTGGTCAGCGCGTAGGTCAGCTCGTTCGGCCCCGGCCGCAGCCCGCGATCGAGGCGACGCTGATCACGTTGCCCGAGCCCTGCTTCTTCATCAGCCGCGCCGCCTGCTGGATGTGGACGAAGTAGCCCTTCAGGTTGACCTCGAGCGTCTTGTCGAAGGCCCACTCCGGCATGTCGATCGCGGGTCCGAAGTAGGGGTTCGTCGCCGCGTTGTTGACGAGGATGTCGAGCCGCCCGAACTCGCTCTCGATGCGCTCGAACAGGGCGGCGATCTGCTCCACGTTACCCGCGTGGCAGGCGATCGGGACCGCCTTGCCGCCGCCAGCCCGGATCGACTCGGCGACCTTGTCGAGCCCCTCCTGCTTGCGCGAGGCAAGAACGACGGTTGCGCCCTGCTCGGCAAAGCCGCGCGCAATGGCTTCGCCAATGCCGCGCGAGGCGCCGGTCACGAGGGCTACCTGGTCGTTGAGGCTGAAGTCGACGATGGACATGGGCTGAGTCTCCTGTGTGCCATCCGCGCGTCCGATGGCGGACGTACGGAGTGGTTCGCTGGTAGCGCGAGACGCGCCACCGGGGTTCCGTTTCGGCGCGTGAGCATACGACGAGCATCGGCGCGGAGACACCGCCTCACGACTGTTTCAGCGTGTCCATCACTGCTCGCTTGGCGGCTCATTGAGCGACTTCTTGAACAGGTCGATCTCACGCCGGATGTCTCCCTGCTCGTCGATGGACTCTCCCTGCGCGGCTCTCAGGTGGAGTCTCAGGCTGCTTTCGCAACAGGAGGCGACGAACTCGATGAACTCCCTCAAGTCCCCGGCGACTGGAGAACGCCCGGTTCGCTGCCCTCGCTCCAGGATGTCGATGTACAGGCCACGGTCCTCGGCGCGGATCATGGCCACCGTGTAACCGTGCCGGATGAGAATCAGGTTCATCAGCAGCCGCGCCATGCGGCCGTTGCCGTCGTCGAACGGGTGAATCGCTACAAAGCGGTAGTGGAGGACCGCCGCCAGAACGATCGGGTGTTCGCCCATCTGTTCGCTCTCGTGGTACCAGTCGAGCAGGTCGGTCATCTCGGGCTTCACGAGTTCGGGCGCCGTGAAGTAGTGGACCTCGCCGGTGGTGGTCAGGACGTTGTTCGGTGCCGTCTTGTAGCTGCCGATCGAGATTCTGCGCTTGACGATGCGGCCGTCCGGCGCCCTTGCGTCCATCTTGTACGGCTCTTTCAGGAGCACCCGGTGCAGATTGCGAATGAAGACCTCGTTCAGGGCCTCCTCGTTCCTTACCGCGTCTTCGACCGCCTTGACCGCGTCGTCGTGACCCTGGATGTCCAGATGATCCCGCATCGGTTTGCCGTGAGCAGTGATGCCGTGGAGGATCAGGCTCCTCGTCTCGCCCAGCGTGAGTGAGTTCCCCTCGACCGCGTTCGAGTGGTAGTTCCACTCCAGCCGGAGCTTCTGACTGACGTGCCCGACGACATCAGGCGGCAGCGGCCGGAGCCCGTCGAGCTCCGACTTGAGCTGGTCGATCGTCTCCAGGATGTTGCGGGCCACGGTCGATTATCGCCGATCCTTGGTCGGCGTCGTGGGCTGCGGCGGCTGCTACCGTCCCGGTCTCGTGACGGATCATCCCTGTTCCAACCTGCGTGTGGTCGAGGTCGCGGGCTCGCCGGCGGGCGCCTATGCGGGGCGGCTGCTGGCGGCATGCGGTGCCGAAGTGCTGCGGCTCGAGCCGCCGGGCGGCGATCCGTGGCGTGAGGTCGGCGAGCGCTGGCGAGACATCGGGGCGGAGTACGCGTACCTGAACGTCGGTAAGCGCGCCGCGCGGTTACGGCCGAGCACCGATGGGGGTCGGGCGCAGGTCCTTGAGCAGATCGAGCGCGGCGGCGTGGACGTGGTGATCGAGAGCGCCGCGCCGGGGCCGCTCGAGCCGCTGATCGAAGAGACCGATGCGCCGCAGGCCGTGCTGCCGCGGATGTCTCCGTTCGGCTTGGGTACGGCGTGGCGCGAGGTCTGGGGCCAAGCCGGCTCGCCTCGTTCGAACGGTTTCACGGACGACGCCTGGTCCGGCCACCTCTACCTGAACGGCGCTCCTCACCGGGAGCCCATTGGGCGGCCGGGACTTCATTCGTGCTGCCAGGCGGGCGCCCACGCGGTGATCGGCGGTCTGGCGGCGCTTCTGGCGCGGCCCGTCATCGGACGAGGGCAGACGGTCGATGTCTCCCACGTCGAGGCGCTGGCCGCGCTCCACCAGTACACGACGGTGATGTGGACTCAGGCGGGCTATGTGCTCGGCCGGGTCGGCAACTCGCAGGGCGGCCCGTGGCACCCGGTGGGGGTGCATCGCTGCAAGGACGGCTACGTGTCGCTGGCCATGCCGGCCAAGGAGATGCTCAACCCGTTTCTTCGTGCCGCCGGCCTCGGTCGTGTTGCCGAAGATCCGCGCTTCGCGGAGGATGCCGACCGGGCGGAGCACCGGGAGGAGTTCGATCGTGCGATCGACCCATGGATGATGGCTCACACCGCGGCCGAGATCATCGAGCTGGGCGAGCGGGTCAGGGTGCCGATCGGCCCGGTGATCGATGCGCTGGAGGTGCTGGACGACCCTCACTTCCGGGCCCGCGAGTTCTTCGTGCCGCTCGACGGCGGGAGCGGCCCGCTCGTTCCGCGTGGGCCGTTTCTCTTGGGCGGCGCGGCAGCGGCGCCAGTCATCGATTCCTCGGTCGCCGGAGTGCTGCCATCGCTTGACGGGGTTGCAGGTTGGCGGGCGCGCCAGACCATCAGCGGCGGCGCTTCGGAATCATCGGCATCGATCGACGGGCCGCTCCAGGGCGTCCGCGTGCTCGATCTCACCCGGGTCTGGGCCGGACCATTGGCGACCCGGATCCTGGGCGACCTCGGGGCCGACGTGATCAGGGTCGAAGCGGCGTGGGCGCGCGGCCCGGCGACGCGGCCGGCGAGGATCGCCAGGCTCAGCCACCTCTACCCGGAGAATGATGCCGGGAAACGTCCGTTCAATCGCAGTGCCGCGTTCAACAAGATGAACCGGAACAAGCGCTCGGTGACGCTCGAGTTGAACGATCCGGAGGCGCTGCGCATCTTCGAGGAGCTCGTCGAGCGCTCCGATGTCGTCTGCGACAACTTCAGCCCCCGGGTCATGCCGAAGTTGGGGCTCGACGCGGAGAAGCTGCTGGACATCAACCCGCGCCTGATCGCGGTCTCCATGCCCGGCTTCGGCAACGCCGGTCCCTACCGCGATCGGCTCGCGTTCGGTCCCCTGATCGAGTCGACCATGGGACTGACGTCCGAACTCGGCTATCGGGACGGCGGTCCGCACCGGTCGGGCATCGCCTGGCCGGACCCGGTGACGGCGCTGCACACGGCGGTCGGGACGCTGGCGATGCTCTACGGACGCTCGCAGTCGCCCGCGGGAGAGGGCGGCACGGTCGAAACGCCGATGGTCGAGGCGCCGGCGACGATGTTCGGCGATCACATCCTGGCGGCCCAGCTTCGCGGAGCGGCCGGGCCTCGGCGCGGCAACCGCCATCCGGAGCGGTCGCCCCAGGGCTGCTATCCGTGCCTGGGCGAGGATCGGTGGATCGCGATCAGCGTCTGTTGCGACCGGGAGTGGCAGGCGCTGTGCGGCATCGCCGGCTTGCCCGAAATGTTCGGCTCGATGTCGCTTGAGCAGAGGCAGGCGGACGAGGACCGGATCGACGAAATGCTGTCCGAGTGGACCCGCAGCCGGGGTCGGGACGACCTGGTCGCCCGACTGCTCCGTGCCGGCGTCACGGCGGCGCCGGTCGCCGACGCTCGCGACATGGCCGAAGACTCGTTCCTCGAAGCGCGCGGCTTCTGGGCCGAAGTGGATCACCCCGAAGTCGGCCGGCGCCGGTACCCGGGGCTGCCGATCCGCATGAGCGCGACGCCGCCGACATACCGCCGCGGTGCGCCCTGTCTCGGTGAGCACAACCGGGAGGTTCTGGTCGAGATTCTGGGGTTTCCGGCTTCGCGGGTAGACGAGTTGGAGCGCGCCGGCATCCTGCGCGATACACCGCCAGAAGGCGCAACCGGCCGCGGCGTCAGGAAGAGCTGAGGGCGACAGTCGGGCTGGGCCGCGTCGGGCTGTTAGGGTGACTCTCGCCCCCTAGACCGGACATACCCTGGCGACCGAACCTCTCAGTGCCCACAACGAGCGAGGCCTCCGCCGCACCGCAGCCGTCGCTCTGGGCCAAGGTCATCGACCAGACGCGTTGCATCGGGTGCCATGCGTGTACAACCGCGTGCAAGTCCGAGAACGAGGTGCCGCTGTCGGTCACGCGCACCTACGTGAAGTCCGTCGACATCGGGCGACATCCGCGCGCGCGGCGCGCCTTCCAGGTCACTCGCTGCAACCAGTGTGAGGACGCACCCTGCGTCGCGGCCTGCCCGACCGCCGCGATGTACAGCCGGGAGGACGGCATCGTCGACTTCGACAAGTCCTCTTGCATCGGATGCAAGGCGTGCATCGCGGCTTGCCCGTACGATGCGATCTTCATCAATCCCGACGACCACTCGGCCGAGAAGTGCAACTTCTGCGCGCATCGGCTCGACATCGGCCTCGAGCCGGCGTGCGTCGTCGTCTGTCCGACCGAGGCGCTGATCGTCGGCGACATGAACGACCCGCTCTCCGAGGTCTCGAAGGTCGTCCACCAGGAACCGGTCGCGGTGCGCCGGCCGGAGAAGGAGACACGGCCCAAGGTCTTCTACAAGGGCGCGGACCGTGCGACGCTGGATCCCCTTGCCGCGCGCCAACCGGAGGGCGGACTGTTCATGTGGAGTGAGCAGGACAACGGAAACGGGAAGGTGTCGTCCGGCCATACCGGTCCCCGCAACAGTTCCGCGGCGGCACTGCTCAGCTACGACGTCCCGCACGAGATTCCCTGGGACTTCCGGGTGAGCCTCTACACGTTCACCAAGTCGATCGCCGCGGGGGCCTACCTGGTGCCGTTGCTGCTGGCGATCTCCGGCATGATCCCCTGGACGTCGCTGGTGTGGACGCTCGTCGGGCCCTTGATGGCGCTCGCTTTCCTGGTGCTGACGGGCGCGCTCCTGGTGTGGGACCTGGAGCATCCGGAGCGGTTCTGGATGGTGCTCGCCAAGCCGCAGTGGGGCAGTTGGCTGGTGCGTGGGGGCTTTGCGATCACCGCGTATGGGGCGCTTCTAGCCGCACACATCGGCGTGGTTGTGGCCGGCCGACCCGATTGGACGCAGGTATTGGCGTGGGCCGGAGGCCCGCTCGCGGCCGCGGCCGCGGTCTACACCGCGTACCTTCTGGCCCAGGCGCGCGCACGTGACCTCTGGCAGAGCCCGCTGCTGCCGCCGCACTTTCTCGTCCAGGCGCTGCTCGCGGGCTCGGGCGCGCTGATGCTGGCTGACCTGGCAGCGGGAGGAGCTCTGGCGCTCGGCGCCGGCGCCGTGTGGATCTTCCAGGCCTCGCTGGCCGTCCATGTCCTCCTGGCTCTTGGCGAGGCGACGATGACGCACCCGACCGCTCACGCCGCCCTGGCTGCCCGGGGCATGCTTCGTGGTCGCTATGCGGGCCCTTACTGGACCGGCTTCTTCTTCGCCGTGGCTGCGCTCGTGCTCGTGGGCCTGGGCGCCCACCTCGGTGTGGCCGCGGGACTGGTTGGACTGCTGCTCTACGAGCACGCCTATCTGCAGGCCGGCCAGTCGGTGCCTCTCTCCTGAAACGACTCGTGACCGAGCGGGACAACCTGGCGAAGCTGGAACGCCTGGTCTCGGCGGCAAGGGCCGACGCCGAAGCCCGCAGCGAGACCTTCTATCCCGGCGCCAGCCGCGTCCACCTCGCGTCCTATCCGCCGAAGGAGCGTTGGAACGACTGGGTCGAGCTCGATTCCAAAGCGTGGCCGCGGCGCGTCGAGAAGCGTTACATGCTGGTTCCGACCACGTGCTTCAACTGCGAGTCCGCGTGTGGACTCCTCGCCTACGTCGACCGCGACACGCTGCAGGTACGCAAGTTCGAGGGCAACCCCGAACATCCGGGCTCACGGGGTCGCAACTGCGCCAAGGGACCGGCCACGCTCAACCAGATCACCGATCCCGACCGCATTCTCCATCCGCTCAAGCGGGCCGGCGGGCGCGGGGAAGGAAAGTGGGAGCGCGTGTCGTGGGACGACGCCCTCGACGACATCGCGGCGCGCATTCGCAAGGCCCTGGAGGAAGAGCGGCACAACGAAGTCATGTACCACGTCGGCCGACCCGGCGAGGACGGATACACCGAACGCATGCTTGCGGCCTGGGGCGTCGACGGGCACAACTCGCACACCAATGTCTGCTCGAGCGGGGCGCGGGCCGGCTACCACTGGTGGATGGGCATGGACCGCCCGAGCCCGGACCACGCCAACGCCAAGGTCATCGTCCTCGTCAGCAGCCACCTGGAGACCGGCCACTACTTCAACCCCCACGCCCAGCGCATCATGGAGGGCAAGCAGAACGGCGCCAAGCTGATCGTCCTGGACACGCGCCTCTCGAACACCGCGACCCATGCCGACCACTGGCTGTCGCCCTATCCGGGCTCGGAAGCCGCGATCTTCCTGGCGGTCGCGAACTGGATGATCCGGGAGGGCCGCTACGACCGTGACTTCGTGGGCCGGTGGTGGAACTGGCCGGACTTCATGGCCGCCAAAGGCGAAGCCGGCGCCTCGTTTGAGCGCTTTGAGGAAGCGCTGCGCGAGATGTACGCCGAGTACACCTTCGAGTACGCGGCGAGCGAATCGGGGATCGATGCCGATGAGCTGCGCGCCGTCGCGGAAGTGATCTCGACCGCCGGCACCCGTCTGGCCACCCACAACTGGCGCAGTGCCGGCGCCGGGAATCTCGGCGGCTGGCAGGTCGCCCGCACCCTCACGCTTCTGAGCGCGCTCCTCGGCGCCCTGGCCACCGAGGGCGGGACGTTCCCCAACGCCTGGAACAAGTTCGTGCCCAGGCCGCCGCGTCTTCCGAAGCGTCCTCCGCCGCGGTGGAACGAGGTGCAGTGGCCGCGGGAGTATCCCCTGTCTCTGATGGAGATGTCGTTCCTGATGCCGCATCTGATGCGAGCCCAGGACGCCTACCTCGACGTCTACTTCACGCGCGTCCACAACCCCGTGTGGACCAACCCGGACGGCTTCAGTTGGATCGAGATGCTGAGCGACGCGCGCCGGATCGGTCTGCACGTGGCGATGACGCCGACCTGGAACGAAACCGCCTACTTCGCCGACTACGTCCTGCCGATGGGGCATTCGTCCGAGCGCCACGATCTGACCTCGTACGAGCAGTACGACGGCCAGTGGCTCGGCTTTCGCCAACCCGTGCTGAGGGCGGCCCGGGACCGCCTGGGCGAACAGATCGGCGACACCCGCGAGGTGAACCCAGGCGAAGTGTGGGAGGAGAACGAGTTCTGGATCGAGCTCACCTGGCGCGTCGATCCCGACGGCTCGCTGGGAATCCGCGAGTTCTTCGAGTCGGTCGAGAATCCCGGCGAGAAGATGACCGTCGACGAGTACTACGGCTGGATCTTCGCGAACACGGTTCCCGGGCTGCCTGAAGTCGCCGCGCGGGAAGGGTTGACGCCACTTGAGTACATGCGCCGCTACGGCGCGTTTGAGGTCGCGAGCAAGGTCGGAAGGGTCTACGAGCAGCCCGTTCCGGACGAGGAGTTGGAGGATGCGCACGTCGACGAACGCGGCCGCGTCTACACGCGCGCGCCGGTTCCGGCGAGCCCGCAGGCGCACGGGGGCACCGCGCTCAAGTCGGACGAAGACGGCCGCCGCCGGGTCGGCGTGCGGGTCGACGGCGAAATACTCAGGGGCTGGCCGACGCCTTCCGGCAAGCTGGAGTTCTGGTCGAACACCCTGGCCGAGTGGGGATGGCCGGAGCTGGCGGCGCCCACCTACATCAAGAGCCACGTGCATCCGAGCCGGCTTGAGCCGGGGCAGATGCCATTGATCTCGACGTTCCGGATACCCGTACAGATCCACACCCGGAGCGCGAACTCGAAGTGGCTCGACGAGATCGCGCACACGAACCCGCTCTGGATCCACCCGACCGACGCGGCGCGTCTGGGCATTGGCGGCACCGGCAGCCTGGTCCGGGTCACCACCGACCTCGGCTACTTCGTGGTCAAGGCGTGGGTCACCGAGGGGATTCGCCCCGGTGTCGTCGCGTGCAGTCACCACATGGGCCGCTGGAAGCCGGAGGGCCAGCCGGGTCAACGGCTCGGCATGATGACCGTCGCGCTGGCGCGGAACGGTTCCGATTGGGCGCTGACACCGAAGCAGAGCGGCGGTCCGTTTCGCTCGAACGATCCGGACACGATGCGGGTCTGGTGGACCGATGTCGGCGTGCACCAAAACCTGACCCACGCAGTGCATGCGGACCCGGTCTCCGGACAGCACTGCTGGCACCAGGCCGTACGCGTGACGCCCGCCGCAGCAGGCGACCGGCGCGGCGACGTGTCGGTCGACACGGATGGCTCGCGCGCGCAGTTCGAGCGCTGGCTGGAACTCGTGCGGCCGGCCGGCAGGGACTCTCCGGGTGGGTTGCGGCGACCCTGGTGGATGCTGCGCCCGGTCAGACCCGCGCGCGAGGCCTACCGGTTCTAGGCCGCTAGCTGTTGGAACGGCAATGACTTCGGTCGAACTGCTGCGCGCCCTGTCCATCTTCGCTGAACCGCCGGCACCCGAACACGCCCGGATCGCCGGTCTGCTCGGCCTGGGCGACGGCATCGACGACTCGGCGTATGCGGAGCTGTTCATGTTCCAGTTGCCTCCGCATGCCTCGATCTACCTGGGTCCCGAGGGCTGGATGGGTGGCGAGGCACGAGAGCGGATCGCCGGGTTCTGGCGTGCGGTAGGCCGGACGCCTCCCGCCGAGCCGGATCACTTGAGCGTCCTGCTCGGCCTGTACGCCGCCCTGAGCGAGGAGCAGGAGCAAGCGAGCGGTCCGGGCGCCGCGCTGGTGGCGGAAGCCTGCCGCGCCCTCCTGCACGAGCACCTGGCGCCGTGGGTGTTCGCGTATCTCGACCACGCCGGGGAACTGGCGGCCGGCGGCTACAAGCGCTGGGCGGAGCTGCTCCGCGACACCCTGGCCCAAGAGGCCGGGCGCGTCGGGCCGCCGGCGGTCCTGCCCGCTCATCTGCGCGCGGCATCCGGGCTTCCGGATCCGCGGGAAGAGGGTGGTCAGGCGTTCCTGAAGGCGTTGCTGGCCCCCGTTCGCTCCGGCATCATCCTGACCCGGGCGGCGCTCGGGACGATGGCGCGCGAACTTGGCCTGGGGCTGCGCGCCGGTGAACGACGCTTCGCCCTCGAAGGCATGCTCGGGCAGGACTCGCAGGCGACGCTGGCCGCCCTGGCCGCCCTGGCCGCGCGCGAAGAACTCGCTCACGAGCGCCGCGACGGTCTGCTGGGGGAGTCAGCTCGGTTCCTGGCGCGGAGAGCCGGGAACACAGCTCGGCTACTGGGAGAGCTTGCGGCCGACAGCTAGCGGTCTCCGGTACGCTTCGAGAGAGCATGGGAGACGCTTCCAGAGGCGCCACGCCCGCGAGTCGCCCGCGACGGCTCGACCACGTTCTCGAGGCCTCACTCTATGTGAGCGACCTCCAAGCGGCGGAGGTCTTCTACACCGAGGTCCTGGGACTCACCCTCCACTCGAAGCTGCAGGGGAGACATGTCTTCTTCCGCTGCGGTGAGCAGATGGTGCTCCTGTTCAATCCCGAGGCGACGGCCAACCCCGACCTGACCCCGCGGGGCCTCGGCTCCCACGGCGCTCACGGCCCGGGTCATCTGGCGTTCGGTGTGAGCGCGGACGAGATCGACGTTTGGAGCGCCCACCTGGAGCGCCACGGCGTCGAGATCGAGCAGGAGATCGACTGGGGCGGCCGCCGGGGCCGATCGATCTACTTCCGCGACCCCGACGGCAACAGCCTGGAGTTCGCAACGTCCGCGTTGTGGGGGTCGGATCCATAGAGTTCGTCGTCGATCCGTCAATCGTCGAAGTACGAGTGCTTCGCGACTGGAAGGTGCGGCACGTTGCCGGATGGCTTGGGCAGGCTCGACTCCTTGAAACAAGCAAGTGGGGGACCGCGCCATCGTGGGCACGGCGTCCCCATCGACGTGGCGTTCGCAAACGGATTGTCGTCCCCCAACGCCGGCACAGAGCCTAGAACCGTCTACTCTACGATAGGCCCTAGGGGGGGCGGTGGGCACGGGTCGTCGGGGCAACAGTTCGCAGGTCCACGAACCCAGACGCCCCCTGTCACGCTCGATAGCCAGTCACACATTCCCTGGTTGCAAAAGAATCGGCACTGGTTCGCTGCGTAGCCCACCAAGTTGCCCGACACGCCGGCGAAGGCGGCGGTGGCGGCGCCATCACATGCTTTCTTGAACTTCCTGGTCTCTTCGTCGGAAGCGCCTGCGAGGCTAAGAGACGACTTCGTCAAGGTGCAGATGAGTCGTAGATCAGCGTAGAACGCGAGGTCACAAGCTGCCTTGTGCCCAAAACCGGGATAGTACCCGCCGCATACGCCTTGTGCCCGCCAACATCGGTCATGCCGCGTACACGATTCAAGCAACGCTCTGTCAAGGCCCGCCTGAGCGATCTCAGGTAGGTTCAAAGAACAGCCGTAGGGTCCCGGTTGTGCCTGAGCCACGGCGTTTGATGAAAAGATAAACAGAACGCCAATCCATACCGCAAGAAACAAAGGGCTTCTCAAAGTCATCCTCTCTTGTAGTCGGCTCACGTTTGCGCGGCAGGGAGATCCACCGATGCGGTCGAGAAGCCGTGAAGGTAGGGGTGAGCACCGCCAAAGAGTCGAGAGCTAAGCTCTTCTGGGCGAGTTTGTCAAGTCGAGACAATGGAGGCACCACACACGAAGAAACGCGCTCTTGCGGCGCGCGGCAAGGTGCTGTCGCGGGAGATAGGTTGGGCGGAGTTGGGACGGAGGAGGAAGGGAGAGGCGAGGGCACCTGGGCGGCGGCGTAAACGAGCAGCAGGCGGTGCCGTTCGTGGCGAGTAGCGAGGTCCGTCCCCCGCCTGCTGGAACGTGGAGTCGTTGTACCGGAGGCCGAACGGCGTTGTGAGATCCAACGGCTTCGACGAGCTCGCGGGGGAGCCGTTTCCATGAGCTGGCGCAGAGACCCGGGGTCGGTCGAGCGTGGCGCGGGGCGCTTCCGGATGTTGGTGGTGGGTTCCTCTGAAGGAAAGGGCACGTGTGAAGGAAAGGGCACGTGAGGGCGCTGACGTTCAGAGCATGGAAGGCAGCGACACGGCATTAGCGCCGGAAACGCCTTGCGGCTCTTCAGGCTTTCGTGTGGAATGTAAGTGAATGCGGTTCGAGGTCGAGTCCGCCGAGATGGAAGTAGATGGCGGTGCGGGTCGCGACCTCCTTGAGATGCCAGCAGCGGGCCGTCTTGGAAGTGCCGTCGATCAACTGCTTGAAGCGGCTCCACCGACGCTCCGGCACGTTGTCCGGGTCGTACAGCCACAGGTAGCGCGTATCGGCCAGACGGTCGTCGCCCAGGCGGCTCAGGAGACGGTGCTCCTCTCGCCGCACCTCGTCCACCGCGCCGCCGAGATGGGAGGCGACGTGGAACTTGTCGTACGCGAGCTTGCGGGCACCGTCCGGCAAACACGACACCGTAGCCGAGATGTACGCCGCCCACATGTCCATCGCCACCGTCTCGATCTTCGACCGCTCCGCCTCCGACAGCGACTCGTAGTACGAAGCCAGAGCCTCCTGCCGCGACCGTCCGCCACGTGATGGACCCGAGGCTCGCCCTCCAGGGACGCCACCACCGTCACGTACTCGTGCCGCTTCTGAAACGACGTCTCGTCCACGCCCAGAAGCCGCGAAGCCGGCGCCTTGCTGCGGCGCTCAAGACCCCGGATCACCGCCCGACGCATCACGCCGTCACCTGGTCCCAGCTCAGGTCCAGCAGACGCGCCACCGCCAGAATGCTCGTCTCGCCCAACCGGCGGATCACCAGCTCCTCGAACAACGCCGTGAACCGGGAACCGGAATCGACCCACGGCACGCCAATCGTCCGCACGCCGTGATCCCCGCAGCGCACCGAGGTACCTCGGCCGTCAGAATCGTCCGGTACTGGCACGTCGGCAGATGACGCCAACGACGACGACGAGCGTCGTGACGGCGAGCCTCCTTGCCGCACTCCGGAAAACTGAACCCGTCGCCCGCGCCGCGAGCGACGAAAACCTCTACCTCGCCGGCCTCAAGCCGAAGCTCGACATCCGTTACCCGCCATGGCCGCTCGATACCCAGAATCCGACCGTACAAGTCTGTGTCTCGCATCCCGTAAAACTACGGCACCTCCACCATCAATCCGGAAGAGCCTTCAGCGGCGGAGCGAGCTATGGTCAAATTTCGTGTACGGTCGTTTGATCATCAGGCGGCGTCCCTGGTCTGATCGTTGTCGTTGTTTTGTTCGATGCCGTCAACGAAACGGACATCGCGGAGCACCTTGGCGAGCTGGTCGAATCCGCGCAGTCGCCGCCAGTGGCCCTGGGCGCAGGTTCCGAGCTTTTAGATCATCGCCAGCATGGTGTTGCGGCTGACGCAGCCCTTGATTCGGGCGGTCCGAGGTCGGATGGTGGCGAAGGTGGACTCGATCGGGTTGGTCGTGCGCAGGTGGACCCAGTGCTGCTTGGGGAAGTCGTAGAAGGCGAGCAGTTCCTCTCGGTCCTTGAGCAGGCAGTCGGTGGCCTTCGGGTAGGCGGCGTCGTAGGTCTCGATGAATCCGTCGAAGGCCTTGTCGGCCTCTTCCCGGGTCTCGGCCATCCAGATCTCGTGCAGAGCCTGCTTCGCCTTCGGCTGCGAGGACTTCGGCAGGTAGTTCGGGACGTTCCTCGTCTTGTGCACCCAGCAGCGCTGCTGGCGCGTGCTCCCGTAGACCTCCTCCAGGGCTCCCCAGAAGCCCGTCGCGCCGTCGCCGACGGCCAGCTTCGGAGCCTTCTTCAGGCCGCGGCGCTTCAGATCGAGCAGCAGCTCGCGCCAACTCTGCGTCGACTCCCGCACGCCGTCCTCCGCCGCCAGCAGGTGCTTCTCGCCCCGCTCGTTGACGCCGATCACCACCAGAACGCACAGCCGCGCCGAGGTCCCCCGAAGACCGCTGTAGATGCCGTCGACCCACAGGTAGACCCAGCGCTCCCCGCTCAGGTCGCGCTTTCGACCACGACCGATGCTCCTCCTCCCACTGCCGTTTCAGCCGGCTCACCACGTTCGCCGACAGGCCGCGAGCGCCCTCGCCGACCAGAGCGCCGAGAGCCTCAGCCATCTCGCCCGCCGCGACGCCCTTCAGGTACAACCACGGAATCGCCGCATCCAGCGATTGACTGCGGCGCACGTAGGCCGGCACCAGGGCCGAGTGAAACGCCACCGGCTCGCCGTCACGGCTGCGAAGGCGAGGAATCCGCACCGGGACCGGCCCGATCCCGGTCACCACCTCGCGCTCCGGCTGGTACCCGTTGCGCACCACGACGGCTCGACCGTCCGGCAGCCTCCGGGCGCCCTGGACTGCCAACAACTCCTGCAACTCCGCCTCCACCGCCTGCGCCACCAACTGCCTGGCGCCGCGGCGAAGAAGCTCCGTCAACTCGTCCCCGAACGACTCCGGCCTCTCGAACCGAAGCGCTGTACTCTCTCCCACGGCGTGCCTCCTCTGCTGTTGTCGATTCCTGACAAACCGATCTCAGCAGGCTCTTTTGAATTGCGAGTGGGTCAAGCGGTGTGCGGGTTGAGCGTGTGGAAGTCGAGTTTGCCGGCGATGAGGAAGAAGGCGATGCGTATGGTGTCGAATCGCTTGTAGCCTCTGGCCTTGCGTTTGGCGGACTGGAAGAGTCCGTTGAGGGCTTCGAGGAAGCCGTTGGTCTGCCGGGTTCGCGCCCAGGCAGCGATCGCTTGCAGGTGCTTTCGGATGGTGCGGGCGACGGCCTTCATGGGTTCGACCTTGGAGCGGTTCACGTTGGTGCACCACTGATGGAGCATTCGCAGCACGACGTTGATCTGCTTGCGGTTGAGAATTTCGCGGAGTTGCTCCCGATAGAGCCAGGCGCGTGCGGTGCGTCGGCTGGCGACCCTCTTGACGAAGCGGTCGAGGTCGGCCCGTTGGGCCGGCGTCAGGGAGTCGCGGTTCTTGAGCAGCGTCCAGCGCAGGCCCTTCAGCGACGGATCGAGGCGCTGTTCGAGGCGCCGGGTCTCGTCCACCGCCTTCGAGGCCAGGGCCATGACGTGGAACTTGTCGAGGGTCACCTCGGCGTTGGGGAGATTCTCGGCGACGCCCTTGAGGAAGGCGGCCGACATGTCGATGGACGCCCGGCTGATCGCGGCGGGATCGCCGCCGCGCCTTTGCAGATCGTCGGCGAACTCCTCGATCGTGCCGGACTTGCGTCCCTCGGCGAGGAACACCACGCGCCGGCGCTCGCTGTCGGCGACCGCGGTCACGTAGTCGTGCCCCTTGGCGCGGGAAGTCTCGTCAATGGCCACGTGGCGCAGTTCGGAGAGGTCGTCCCGGTCGACCGCCAGCTCGACGTAGCGCTTGCAGATCGCGTGCACCCGATGCCACGACACCCCGGTCAACCGGGCCACCGCAGCGAAGGTCATGTCTCGGCACATGGCCAGAATCAAGGCTTCGAACAGCAGCGTGAAGCCGGACAATCTGCCCGACCAGGGCGGAGTCACCAACGCCACCCGCTGGTCGGGGAGTCGCACACGGGGCACTCGCGCCTCGAGCAGGCACTCGTGCTGGAAGAAGTTGAGGTGCCGATAGCGCTTGATCTGCGTGTCGTGCACCGGATGAGAACCGCCGTCCCCCTCGTGGGCGAATCGGCTGCCCTTCCTGAAGTCGATCCGTATCGTCAACCGACGCTCCCTCTCACAGAAGTCCACGCCGTCAACGAACCACGGCGCCGACACGCCCAGCGCTCTCGCGAACAATTCCCTCTGCATCTCTCGTCCTCCTTCAGTCGGAACAGGAGAGACGAGTCTTGCTCATTCCGATCGCCCGCGACTACCGCCACCACCCGAAATCGCCGCGAACGCCCTCCCCACCGGACAGCTTGCGCCCTCGCCGCTACCGGTCTTCCGCAGATTCCACAGCCCGACGGCGGCGGCTACGGCGGCGGAGGCCGCTATCCCAAGACCCCCTCAGCATCTGCACTCGCCCGCGCCCTACCCACTCGCAACTCGAAAGAGGCTCTCAGCAGGGCACGCCACCCTCTTCAACTCGGTAGACGAATTTCGACCATAGCTCCAGCGGGAGGGCCGCCGCCTCACGTACGTTGGCAGAGTGGGAACATGCTAGCCTCAGGCGGATGGTACTTGGACGCGAGGGGAGAGGACGTGGGCTATTGTTGATCGTCGCGACCATAGCCGCGCAGTTCACAACGGCCTGCCACTACGTAGATCCGCAGTGTCTAGCACCGGGTTTCGGAACAAGCGGAATGCGCCGCCATGGAGTCCTTCTGGACCTACAGTTGAGCGTACCGCACAAGGACCACATCGAGAACTCCCTCCTGTTCCTCGACAGTGCCGGTGGTCTGGACTACATGGAGCTCGACCGAAATGTCATGACCTGCCGCCGAGTTGGCGAAGAACAGATGGACACCTTGGCCGCTCTTTGGACCACCGATGCACTCAGAGGGCACCTTCCACAATGCGGCCCCGGCTATGAGTATCGACGGCCAAGCAACAGTGACGCCTGCCGCGAAGCAAGAGCTGCTGGAGCAGCGCGCGGATCTCCACTTCGGGCCCACGCGCAATTGATCTACTATACCGAATCGGGCCCCATCAGTTTCCTCTGGGATCTCAACTCGCCGCTCCCTTCGCACTTCGCGGAAGCGATTACTGGTACGTTCGGCCTGCTTTGTGATGAGAGCAGGAGGTTCGCCGGCAACCTGCTACAGAGTTCGCCGGAGCTTGCCGCCAAAGCCGGTTGCCCGACTAGTCCCCCCTAGCAGGCCGTGGCAGAAAGGTCTCCGACCGCGTTCCGTAGGAGGCGAGGGCCAGGCGATCTGAATGGCGGTGATCGTTAGCAAGGGGGTCGCGAAAGCAAGAGACGAGGATGCGGTCAAGAAGGAGCAGGAGTTGCCGGCAGGTTGGCGTCGGATGCCAGGAGAGGGTGTAGACGGAGGTTTCGGTTGGCTGCGCCAAGGCTGCCAACCCCTGCAGGCCGCGAGGCGTCCCGACGTGAAACAGCGTGCGCATGAGCAGGCCGAGATTGCAGGCACCGCCCTGAATCAGCACCCGCTTTCGAATGTTGTCGGTGCCGCGCAGATGGACGCGGCGCATGGCGCCCGTCACCAGCAGGTGAGCAAACGTCCGTTCGAGCAGTTCGCCTCTCTTGCGCAGCAGGGAGAGACCGCGGTTGCCCCTGATCCTGCGGTGGTTGGCAGACGTCGGCGCCTGCGCCGCGCGGTCCTTCTTCCAGCTCCTGCGGCCGGGGTTGGGCTCGCTGACGTAGCTGCGAAGACCGCGGCTCTTGATGTCCTTCATCGTACCGTTCGAGTGATAGCCCTTGTCCGCAACCACTTCCGCCGCCTCAAGCGCCACCTCGCCAAGCTGCCTCGACGCCTCGTCCAGCGTCCTCGGCAAGGAGGCCGTGTCGCCGCCCCCAAATGCTCTGTATCGTCAGAGCCGCAACCGCGCCCGACTCCATGTCCACCGCGTGCTCCAGCTTGTGCGCCAGACGAGTCCGGCCGTCCTTCATCCTGGTGATTCGCGCCTCCGGGTCCCCGGGATGGAACCACTCCTCGTTCGATCCCTTCTTCGGACGCTTCCGGTCCAGTTTCGCCATGTCCGCGCGTCTCGGGGATGCAGTGCCCGACTCCACGGCCAACTTCTCCAGGTACTCCCGATACCTGGTACCGTCGTCCCGCCGCTCGATCGACCGCATTGCCGCGTTCGCTTCCAGAGTCGACGAATCCACACTCAGCGTCTTGCCGCTCAGAAGGCCGTGATCCCGCACCAGCCAGAGCACCCAGTTGAACACCTCCTCGTGCACTTCGAGGCTCAAACGGCGGCGAGTGCGAGACAGGCTGGCGTGATCAGGCGGGTTCCCGCTCAACCCGTAGCCCAGAAAACCACGCAGCGAAATCGAATCTGCGCAGCGCCATGCGATGCCGGGGTCCGAGTCGATCCCCTCCAGATGGCCCACCATCAGCATCCGGAAGTACACCCCGGGCGCTACGCTCGGCCGACCCCGCGTCTCCGCGTAGAACTCCCGGCACAGTTCCTCGGCGAAGTCGTCGAACCTGTTCGCATCCAGCAGGCCATTCAACGCCTCGTAGAACGGATTACCAGCCGACCGGATCTCGCTCGTGGCTACGAAGAGGTCCTCCTGCCGCTCCCGACGACGCCTGCCAAGTGCCATTGCGCTGCTCGTCTCGAACCGGTGCGACCCGACCTAGACTACTCCCTCCCAGGGACTTTTGCTACGGCCTGCTAGGAGTGCTGATGTGTTGATGATGAAGAGAATCGGGCGGGCGGAAAGGCTCGAGCCTCGACTCCGGGCTGGGAGCGGTCTGGCGTCTTTGGCGGTGTACGCTGTTGCGGGCGCCGCACTACTCCAAGTCACCGTTGCAGGATTGGTTTGGGCCCAGCCAGCCACGCGTTCGCCCCTCGCGGTCACGGGTTTCTTGCTAGACGAACGCGGCGCCTCGGCGGCCGGCGTAGAGATCGTGTTGCGACCCTATCCCAGCCGATACGAGCGAGCGTTGAAAGAACTGTCTCATCCCGGAGTACTGTCCGATGCGGCGGACGTGGTCCGTTCCCGTGCGGATGGTTCGTTTTCTCTGTCAGGTGCGACGGTGGGTCCTTGGCAGCTTGAGATTCGGCCTGCAGCGCCCGGAAGTGCAGCCCGAGCCACCGCGTCCGTTCTGCACTATCCCCTGTTGGCTGTAACGTCGCCTGTTGCACTCGCTCCCATCGAACTGCCTGTTCGGCACGCACTGGCGGTCAAGGTGTTGGACAACAACGGTCAGCCTGTCGAAGGTGCGCTCGTCGTTGCAGAGCCCACGGTTGGGCTGTCGGAACGTCACAGTCGTCCTTCGGTTTATGAACGGCCGGAGCGGCTCTACCCGGGATTCGATCGAGCCGTGGCTCTGAGCGACACTGATGGCTTGGCCCGTTTCGTCGTTCCAGCGGCAAGATCCAACGTCGTCGCTTGGGCCTCCGGTTTCGGTCCGCGGGCCGTCGAGGCCGAGTCAGGCCGCGTGACGCTTCAACTCGCAAGTGGACCTGGGGTGACGTTTCGCGTCCGCGATTCGAGTGGCGAGGCCGTGCGAAACGTTGTCATCCGCACCACTGGTCGATATGAAGTGCCGTTGGCCGTGACTGACGAGAACGGCGAGGCGACCGTGGCTGTTACGAGAAGCGAAAGATCAACGTTTGTGTTCGAAAGTATTGGCGGGGCCCACGCTGAAGTCGGGCCGCTCACTTGGGCCTCGCAAGGTGACCAGGCCGAACCGAGAGTTGTCGTGATAGAGTTAGCACAACCGACCACGATCCAAGGTAGAGTCGTCGATGCCGATTCGAATCGCGGTGTGGCCGGTGCGGCTGTTTGGGACCGCTCGGACCCGGGGTACCGTGCGCTCACCGATGGGTTGGGGTTCTTCAGTCTGGCCGTACCAGTTGGCCGGGAGCGGACGGGGCTCACTATAGCGGCAACCGGTTACGTAGAGGCGAATGCAAGAGTTGCTGCAAGCCGACTCCGGGCCGACTCGATCGTACGCTTTGTCGTGAAACCTGCAGCTCCCTTACACGGCTGGGTAGTCACCGAGATGGGCCAGCCGATAGCCGGAGCGACTGTCCGCGCAGAGCCCAGCGGCCGGGCACGTTTCCTCGGCTCGCTTGCAGGTGGACCCGGCCGTTCAACCTCCGCGCCCGATGGTTCGTTTTGGTTGTCGAACGCGCGCTACGACACCGCATATCGGCTGATTGTGGAGGCTCGAGGTTACCCGTCCACCGTACGCGACCTGCCTCCCTTGTCGCTTGAGACTAGACCAGAATCGGTCCGTATCGTACTGGCGAAAGGGCAGCGGCCGTGGGGTCTTGTCGTCGATCAGGTTGGTGTGCCGGTTGCGGGCGCTCACGCGTGGCTCATCTGGGGTCCGAGCGGCGGGCAGGATTCTGAACACCCCCTCAGGCAGGGAGCGGCCCGTGGCGTGGTCTCGAACGGTCGGGGTGAGTTCGAGTTCCCGAACGTCTCACCTGGCCAGTACCGCCTCAGGATTTCCCACCCAGAGTATGCCGGACTGAAGGAAGAGCTGGTTAACGTGCCTCATGGTGAGGGTTACGTCGACATCGGAGTCTTCGCGCTGACGGCTGGAAAGGAGATTCATGGAGTCGTGATGGACGACAGTCGACGGCCGGTGGCTGGTGCCGCGGTCACTGCCCGGCAATGGAATCAGGCTGGACCCGGTGCGACTCGGGCCGTGGCAACGGATGCCGACGGCCGGTTTCGGCTGGCTGGACTACTACCTGTCCTCACCGTACTAAACGCAACTGCTCCTGGATTCGCTCCCTCGGCGGTCGAGTCCGTTAGGCCTGGGACCGGAGAGTCTATCCTGATCGAACTTGCTGAGGGGGCATCGCTGGCTGGCAGGGTGTTGGGCCCTTCGGGCAGGGTGGTCGCTGGCGTGGAAATCAACCTGAGGGCGCAGGTTGCAGAGTCGAATCGTGTTGTTTCAGGGTTAGCGGGGGAGCATCTGTTCCATCGAGTCCACACAGGCAGCGAGGGCCGCTTCCGCCTGGACAACTTGGCTCCCGCGACTTGGTCGGTCGAAGCCAGCGACCAGTCGAGCCGTGCCGCGACCGAGGGAATCGAACTGAAGACGAACGAGCATCGTGAGATCGAACTGCGGTTGGAGGCGACTAGTCATCTGACCGTCCTCGTGGTCACTCAGCTCGGCGAGCCGGTGCCGGGTGCGGACGTGAGAGTCAGCTTCGAGAGCGAGACTCGAATGTACGCGTTCGGTCGGACCGACGCGGGCGGACGAGCGGAACTGGCGACGGGTACCGGCGCCGCCACGGTCGAGGTGAACCATCCAGAACTGCTCGCCCGAACCCGCGAGATCGAACTCAAGCCGGGAGTCAGCGAAGTCCATGTGCGACTCAGCCCCGGTTGGGAGATTAGCGGATTCGTCCGTTCGGTCGATGGTACTCCGATTCCTGGAGCCGCCGTCGAGGCAGTTCAAGTCCTTGGGATAGACGATGTGGGCGAGATGGAGGCCGACGTGCGTAGGTTTCTGCGATGGTCGCGACCAGCGGTGCTGGCAATGTCCGACAGCCGCGGCGGGTTCCGCCTGACGGGTCTTCACCGTGGCCGGTACCGCCTGCTCGGTAGATTGTCGGGCTACACGGAGGGCGAATCGTCCGAAACAATCGTGATCGACGGCCAGTCTGTGACCGGTATCGACGTCGTGCTCGGGCCGGGCACTTCGATTCGTGGACGAGTGGTTGGCATGGATGCCTCTGACATGGCCGCGGTTGAGATTCAGGCATGGCAGGAGGTGCTCTTTCGGCGTACTGTCCCCGACATAGAGGGCAACTTCGAGCTTGAGGCACTAGCGCCAGGGTCTTGGCGGATCGTGGCGGAGAGGGGTGAGTGGCGATCCGCCGAGTACGGCGTGACCCTCGAGCCGGGCTCAGCATATGGGCCGGTCGAACTCGTGTTTGAAGCGGGCTTCCGGTTGACGGGATGGGTGCTAGTCGCCGGCCGACCTGCGAGCGGGGGCTTCGTTAGCGCCGTACCTCATGGGCAGGGGAAGGAGCGCCGGACCAGAACGGATCACCAGGGTCGGTTTGAGTTTGAGGGACTTCGGGCCGATTCCTACAACGTGAAGTTCCGGCACGATCTCGGTTTCACGACTGAGCAGTCGTTGGATCTCAAGAGCGACCACTACAATCTGCTGGTGGACCTACAGCCACGCTCGACTCGCGACGAGTGATCTCGCGGGCCGGTCCCGTATAGGAATGGCATAGAAGTCGGACGCTTGTCGTCGGCACGGGCCGGAGGCCCGCTTGCCCGAAGTCCCTGAGCGGAAGTTGGGAAATCTGTTGTAGTTACAACGGCTGAGAGACTCGATTCCGCTCTCGAGGCCTGCCCCTACGTCTACCTTCTGGAGGCGGCCGAGGCCGGCACCCGTCGGCGGTGCCGAACGGTGTAGGCCACGAAGTAGGGCTTCTCGAGGCCCTCCATCCGGAGTTGTTCCGTGCTTCGCGTGAGTTCGTCGCCCTTGCTTCAAGACGCTGTCGCGCAGGTGATCCCGAGGCTGTGCGTCGGCCTCAGCGCACGGCGCCAGCAGGATCGCCGCCGCGACAGCGCAGAGAATCCACCCCGGGCGATGCACTCGCAGCGGGCGTTTCCAGGCCTGTTCATGACCAGAAGTCGGCGACGGGGACGCTGCCCGATTCGGCGCTGCAATGCCCGTTGAAGACGTCGATCTGGTTGTCCGCGGCGACGATCCGACTCAACGTGGTGAGCGGCGTTCCGATCAGGTCAACGCCCCGAACGAGTTCCTGGCGACCGTCGGGGTAGATGCGATAGACGAGCAGCGGCGTCACGTTGAATACGTTGGGGAGGAATCGGCCCGTGAAGGTTAAGCCGCCCTCGAACGCGTCGAAACGGAGTCCAAAGGGCTTGTCTTCCGCCTTGATCGCGGCCGGGAAGCGGGCCTTCAGCTCGTCGCTCGCTAGTGGATCCGCGACCTCGACGATGAGGTAGGAGTGCCGCGCCACCGGCCTCATGCCCGGCTGCTTGCGCCGGTGGCCGTTCGAGTTCGGGAAGCCGGCGAGCGACGAGCGGGACATGAGGAAGTTCCTCGGGATTCCCTCGTCGATCACGGTGACACGGTGGACCGCAATCCCTGATTGTGGTAGCGGTAACTGCCCCCGCGAGGTCGTGGGCTTCAAGGGTCTTCGGGTCGGATCGAAATGCACGGAGAACGACTCCGGGAGGACCTTCTGGTTCAGTTGTTCTCTGAATGTGTGGCTGTCGTCCGCATCCTTCAGGCGGTGCCCTTCGAGACGGTGGCCCAGGATCTCGTGGAAGAACACGCCGCTGGCCTGGCCGGACAGAATCGCCGGCCCGGTGTACGGGTCCACGAGCGGCGCATCGCGTAGGGCCAGCAGGATCTCGATCATCCGGCGCACGTCCCGGTCGACGATGTCGTCGTCGGGCAGGCCTTCGGGCGTGAACGAGAGGTAGGTCTTGTGGAGCGGAAGCTCCATGCCGTCGTCCGCTTTCGTGTTCGCCGAGACGACCAGCCGGTAGGTCGTCGCGGATGTCCGGATCCTGGAACCTTCGCTGTTTGCGAACCAGCGGGTTTCGGTTTCGGCGTTGAGCGAGGCAGAGCCGTGGTAGATGTCGCCGTGTTCGGCGAATGGTGCCGAGTAGCGCCTGACCTTGAGTTCCCATTCTCCCGGATCGACACTGATCGGTTCTTCGTCCTCGACGACACTCGAGGCGGGTTCGCGCGAGAAGTCCGGTGAGGGATCCTCGGCCTGCACCTTGACCTGCACGTCCATCCGCACTTGGGTGAGTTGCTGCACTGCGCGTCTGTAGTGCCGGTCGGTTTCGACCCACAAGATGCTGCGGATGGAGTCGGGGTCGTCCTCGACCGGGATCTGCAGCCGCCGGAAGTTCCGGAAGGGAGAACGGCCTGAATCCCCCGCCCGCCTCGTGTTGTCGAGTTCGTGGTCTCCCACTCTGAGGTCGATGTCGAGGGTCCGCTGCGTGGTCTCGTTGCTTGATCGCAGGGCGCCAAAGGAGGCGCTTGCCGAGAAGTTCCGCAGTTGCGTGATCTCGTAGCTGAGGAAGTAGGGTCGGACTTCTTCCTGCCCAAGAGCTGCCATGGACCGGGCAAGTTCCGCTTGCATGGCGTCGAGGACTATCGTCTGGCCTGCCGCCGGTGCCGTGAGGGTCACGGCCAGCACGCAGAACCAGCGCCAGGGTCGGTCCGTGCGTCCACGGTTTGTGCTTGCGTCGCGCATGTGCATGCGGGTTCCGGTGATTCGCTCGGGACGGTCGTCGGCGCCGGAACCGCTAACCGCCGGTCCGTGCTTCGACTTCCCCCTCCTCAAGGCGCGCGCCGCGCAGCGTATTCCCGAGGGAGTAGTTCCCTTCGTGACACGCGTACTCGTAGAGCTTGTCCGCGGTCGCCGGCCAGGTGTACTCGACGGTGTAAGGAGCCTCCCGGTCGCCGTTCTCGACCGTGAACCGGTAGAGGACGGTGTCCTCGTCCTGGAACGAGAAGCGCTCGATCACCCGCTGATCGGCGGGGGGCGAAGGGTCGCCGTAGAGGGCGAACGTCACCCAGTTCTCTTCCTGGAAGTTGGTCGTCTCGATGACGAGGGTGTCGCCCTCCCACCAGGCGACGGAGTCGCCGGCCCGCGAGCGATAGGCCGGCGGTGCGTGCCGTGCTTCTTCCCTGGACGGGCTGATCGGAATGATGCGCGCGTAGTGCATCCACTCGATCAGGATCATCAGGTGGGTGTCGGTTTGGGTGACCGTCTTCAGGTTGTTGTAGAACTTCGGGTAGATCGGGATCGTTCCCTCGAGCGAGAAGATGCAGCGGTCCGCGATCGACAGCGACTCCGGGTCGTCGTAGGGCCCGACCTCGTGGTCGCGCCACCAGGCCTTCCCGGCGTTCTGCAGGAAGAACCCGTAGACGCCTTCACGCCGCGCCTTGCCGCGCTCGGTCAATGGCGGGAAGCGGCCGTTCGGCGGGTCGACGAGCAGTGAGGTCCGGTACTGGCCGTCGACCTTGACCGCAGAGGTTCCGCGGTCGATGAAGAAGTAGTTGTAGCCGCCCACGCCGGCGCCGGCGGTCGGCGCCTTGCGGTCCGGGTCGCTGGCCTTGTAGCTGAGGTCGATCCGCGCCGCTTCCTGCGACCGGATCCGCTCGGCCTCTTCCTCGGTCAGGTGGAGGCGCTCGCCTAGCTGAGGGCTGCGCTCGATCGGCGTCAGGGTGCTGATGTCGTAGTTGCCCGAGAAGTCGGGTTTGCCGCCCGGTGTCCTCGGGATTTCGTCGGCCGCGGCGGCTGCGGCGAATCCGATCGCGAGCGCGAGGACGCAGGCGACGCGAGTTCTTTCGCTGATGCTCATGGGGCGCCGCTGCTCTGGGCCGCGACCTCGCGCTCTTCAAGCCGCGCCCCCCGCAGGGTGTTCCCGGTGGCGTAGTTCCCTTCGTGGCAGGCGAACTCGTAGAGCTTGCCGGCGGTGGTCGGCCAGGTGTACTCGCCGCTGTAGGGCGCTTCCCAGTCGCCGCTCTCGAGCGTGAACCGGTAGAGCAGGGTGTTCTGGTCTTGGAACGAGAAGCGTTCGACCACATGCTGGTCGGCGGGCGGGGAGGGTTCGCCGAAGAGAGTCGTCGCGCCCCACTTCTCTTCCAGGAAGTTCGTCGTGTCGACAACGAGCGTGTCGCCCTCCCACCAGGCGACCGGGTCGCCGGCGCGCGAACGGATCTCGGGCGGCAGATGCCGGGCTTCCTGCCTGGACGGACTGATGGGAATGACCCGCGCGTAGTGCATCCACTCGATCAGAATCGTCAGGTGCGTGTCGGTCTGCACGATCGTCTTGATGTTGTTGTAGTTCTTGGGGTAGATCGGGATCGTCGCTTCCAGGGAGAAGACGCAGCGGTCGGCGATTGAAAGCGACTCGGGGTTGTCGTAGGGACCGACCTCGAGATCGCGCCACCAGGCCGGGCCGGTGTTCCGCTTCGAGAATCCGTAGAGCCCCTGCCGGCGGGCCTTCCCGCGCTCGGTGAGTGGCGGGAAGCGGCCGTTCGGCGGGTCGACGAGCAGGGAGGTCCGGTACTTGCCGTCGACCGTGATGGCGCTGGTGCCGCGGTCCATGAAGAAGTAGTTGTAGCCACCGACGCTGCCGCCGACCGGCGGAGCGTCCCGGTTCGGATCGCTGGCCCGCGCCCTCTGGTCGATGTTCTGGGCCTCCCGGTCGCTGATCGCCTGGGCTTCCTCCAGCGTCAAGGTGAGGCGCTCTCCCAACTCGGGACTCCGTTGCACCGGCGTCAGGGTGGCGATGTCGTAGTTGCCGGAGAAGTCCGGCTTGCCGCTGGACGTCCTCGGGATGTCGTCGCCTGCCACGGCGCCGGCACAGGCGATTGCGGCGGCGAGTACGAAGGCGATGCGAGTACGACCCTTGTTGCTCATCGAGCTCCTCCCTGACGGTGACCTTCGAGTGTGCCGGCCATTGTAGACCCACCTACTCGCCCGGCACGTACCAGATCGGCGACGACCAGGCGCGCTCCTGGATCGTCGCCGGAAGGTCCGGCCGCGGCTCGACTCCGGCCCGGATCGCGTCCCAGGTCGACCAGCGGCAGCTCGGGTTCTCGAGCACTCGCACGTAGTAGAGCGCGCGCTGCGCGCCGTCGAAGTCCGGGTCGCTCCACATCGCCGAGAGTTCGGCGGCGCCTGAGTCTTCGGAGGTGCTGCAGTCGGAAAGGTCGACCGTGGCGCCGTTGTCGGGGCATCGGGGCGGGTCTCCCGAGGGCCCGCCGCCGTCGGCGCAGGCGACATCGACGATCTGCTCCCGCGCCTCGCCGACCTCGGCCCAGACCTTGACCACCTGCAGGCGCTGCAGCGCGGCGCTGTCCCTGTCGCGGGCGGCCCAGAGCAGGAAGCGCGGGCTTTCGCCGCCGGCAGCGAGCAGGTCGCCGCCCATCGGCACGCCGCCCGCAGAGGCCTTCGCGGTCATCTCCGGGTCGGAGACGAGGTCGTCGCCGTAGTCATAGCCGGCGAAGAAGCGGATCCGAATGCGTGGACCGGTGGTGGCGAAGGTCTCCTTGCGCCGCAGCGCGTCGTAGATCGACTCGCGGGTGTTCTCCTCGGCCCAGACCCCGGCCAGGCCGGAGGCGCCGAAGTAGCGGTTGTTGTTCTTCGTGTAGAGCTCGCCGTCCGGAAGCGGTTGAGCGAGCGGCACGGCGCCGCGCCGCTGGGGCGTGCCGTCGCCGGTGCCGATCTTGCCGTGGAAGTTGGACTCCTCGGGCGTGCCGCCGGCGTTGTGGGAGTCGGTGGAACCGATCAGGCCGAAGCGGAACGGATTGAAGCCCCGGGTGTCCTGCAGCATCTGGCCGTTCCGGTAGGCCTCGCGAACGTAGCTGCCCGGGGCCTTGCTGGGCAGCGTGGTGCCGATCCGGTAGGCGTAGATCTCGAAGTCGGCCCATTCGTCGTTCGGGGACAGCAGGGGGTGGGTGTCCGACGTGCCCTTGATCTGGGTGATCTCGACCAGGGGTTCGTTGCGGTTGCGTTGCTCGGCGTAGGCGACGTCGAGGGCTTCGCCCGAGACCGTATCGAGCCTGAACATGTGGCCGTTGCTGCCGTTCGAGTTGTGCGGGATGGCGAGCGCCTCGACCCCGCCGGCGCGCAGCTCGTCGAGCCACTGCCAGAGATCCTCCGGGTCCTGCGACGTGTCGACCGTGAAGGGCGCGGGCGGGGCCTCGCCGCGGAAGATCACGTTGCGGTGCAGGTTGCCCCGGCCCTCCGAGAAGGCCGTGAACTCGTAGCCGATGAAGGTGGTGAAGGCGCCGGGTTCGTAGTGCGCTTCCGCTGCTTCGATGATCGCCTGCCAGGCGTTGGGGCCGCCCGGGTCCGGTTCCTCGTCGTCGGCCCCCGAACGGCCGGCGCAGGTGAAGATCCTCGCGAAGAAGGGGCTCTCGGGGTCGTCTACTGCCGGCATCGCATCGAGGAACTGGCCGTGATCGGTGACGGCCAGAAAGTCGAGCGGCTGGCCCTTTAGCTGAAAGCGGAAGCCGCCCGGGTGGTCGATCGACTCTCCCCTCGCGTAGCGGTAGGCGTCGTCGGGTTCGGTGCGGACCGCGAACTGGTAGGCGTCGAAGGAGTAGCGGGTGTGGACGTGGAGGTCGCCGAAGTAGGCGTTGCGGAGGGGGTTGGGCGGGGGCGCGTCATCCTGAGCGACGCTGGCTGAAGCGGCGAGGAGAGCCGGGATCAGGACGGCGAGGCGGAGACCGGATGCGGGCGAGACGCCCGCGTGCCATCCGCGCGCCCGAAGACGGGCGCACGGAGTGGTTTGCGGGTGGCGCGGATCGCGCCACCCGGGTTCCCAGGAGTTGGCGCAACAAGCCCTGCTGTAGCCCAAGCCTTAGCTGCCCGGGACGTACCAGATCGCCGAAGACCAGGCGCGCTCCTGGATCGTGGCCGGCATGTCGGGATTGGGCTCTACGCCGGCGCGGAGCGCGTCCCAGGTCGACCAGCGGCAGGTCGGGTTCTCGAGCACGCGTACGTAGTAGATGGCGTGCTGCGCCGCGTCGAAGTCCGGGTCGCTCCAGATGGCCGACAGTTCGGCGGCGCCCAGGTCCTGGGAGTAGCTGCAGTCGGAAAGATCGACGCCGGCGCCGTTGTCCGGGCAGCGGAGCGGGTCGCCGGAGGGCATGCCGCCGTCCGCGCAGGCGATGTCGGTGACCTGTTCACGGGCCTCGCCGTCTTCGACCCAGCCCTTGACCATCTGCAGGCGCTGGAGCGGGGCGCTGTCCGCGTCGCGCGCGGCCCAGACCAGGAAGCGGGGGCTCCGGCCTTCATCGGCGAGCAGGTCGCCGCCCATCGGCACGCCGCCTTCGTAGGCGGCGGCGATCATGTCCGGATCCGAGGTCAGGTCGTCCGTGTAGCCGTAGCCGCCGAAGAACCGGACCCGCATTCGCGGGCCGCTGGTGGCGAAGGTCTCCTTGCGCCGGAAGGCGTCGTAGATCGAGTCGCGCGTGTTCTCCTCGGCCCAGGCGGCGGCCAGCCCGGAACCGCCCCAGTACCTTGCCGGTCTGTACATCTCGCCGTCCTCGGTCGGCTCGTCGAGTGGCACCGAGCCGCGAAGCTGGCCGGTGCCGTCGCCCCTGCCGACCTTGCCGTGGAAGTTGTGCTCTTCTGGCGTGCCGCCGGAGTTGTGGGTGTCGGTCGCTCCGACGATGCCGAAGCGGAACGGGTTGAAGCCCAGGGTCTCCTGGAGCACGAGGCCGTTAACGTAGGCCTCGCGGACGTAACTGCCCTTCGGTTCGCTGTAGAGCTGCGTGGCGATGCGGTAGGGGAAGATCTCGAAGTCCGCCCACTCGTCGTTCGGCGACAGCAGCGGGTGCGTCTCCGAGGTGCCTTTGACCTGGGTCATCTCGACCAGGGGTTCGTTGCGCATCCGCAGCTCGGCGTACGCCGCGTCGAGCGGCTCACCGCCGACCGTCTCGAGCTTGAACATGTGGCCGTTGCTGCCGTTCGAGTTGTGCGGGATGGCGAGGGCCTCCATGCCTTCGTCCCGGCGTTCGTCGAGCCAGCGCCAGAGGTCCTCGGGATTGCGCGAGTCGGTCGAGGCGAAGGGCCTGGGCGGCACGTTGCTGCCGCGGAAGATCACGTTGCGGTGCAGGTTGCCCCGGTCGTTCGACGAGGTCGTGTACTCGTAGCCCACGAAGGTGGTGAAGGTCCCGGGATCGTTGTGGGCCTCGGCGGCCTCGATGATCGCCTGCCAGGCACTGCCCTTGGCGTCGTCCTGCGCGTCCGCCGGAAGTTCGGCGAACTCGCCGCTGCGGAGCGCCTGGATGGCGCGGGCGAAACCGCCCCCTTCCCGCAGATCGGTGCCGAGTTCGGTCGCGTAGAGGGGATTCTCGGCGTTGTCCATCTCGGGGAGCACGCCGAGATAGAGACCGTGATCGGTCACGGCCTGGAAGTCGAAGGCGCCGCTCTGAAGCTGGATCCGGTGGCCGCTCGCGTGCTCGATCGCCTCACCCTTGGCGAATCGGTAGGCGTCGTCGGGATTCGTGCGTGTCCCGAACAGGTAGGAGTCGAAGGAGTACTTCGTGTGCACGTGCAGGTCGCCGAAGTAGGCGTCCTTGAGCGGGTTCGGCGCCGCGGCGTCGCCGCCGCCGGCAGCACCGGCGCCGGCTTCCTGGTCGCCGGCAGCGCAGCCGAGCAGGAAGAGCGAAAGAAGGGTCGGAACGGCGAGGACCGTGCGAGTCGGGCGCATGACGATCTCCTTGGTAGGGATTGCGCGTAGGTTAGCGCGAAGTGGCCCACGCTAGCGCGGCAGAACTACCGGAGGCCGGCGCTTCGCGCCGGATGCGGGCAAGATGCCCGCGTTCCCAGGCCAGATCGTTCTGCCGCGCTAGCGCTTGCCGAGCGCCGGCGCCGCGTACCCGCGAAAGGCGCCCCGTCCGATGAGTGCGGCCACGCCGGCGATGTCGCCGGCGAGCGGCCGGTCCTCCGAGTACGGCGGCGAGACCGCGCGCACTGCTTCCATCGCTTCTTCGATGGCCGCGGAACTCCGGGCGGGACGGCGGAACTCGATCCCCTGTGCCGCCGCCAGAAGTTCGATCGCGACGATGTGCTGCACGTTGTCCAACATGTCGTGGAGCCGCCGCGCCCCGTGGGTCGCCATGCTGACGTGGTCCTCCTGGTTGGCGGAGGTCGGGATGGTGTCCACGCTGGCGGGATGGGCGAGGCACTTGTTCTCGGAAACCAGGGCCGCGGCGGTGGTTCCAGCCATCATGAAACCGCTGTTCAGGCCGCTGTTCCGGACCAGGAACGCCGGCAGCCCGCTGAGATTGGCGTCGATGAGAAGTGCGGTTCGGCGTTCGGACAGCGAGCCGATCTCGGCGACCGCCAGCGCCAGATAGTCGGCGGCCAGGGCGACCGGTTCCGCGTGGAAATTGCCGCCGGAGAGGATTTCCTTGGTGCCCGCAAAGACCAGGGGGTTGTCGGTGACGGCGTTCGCCTCGGTCTCGAGAACGGCCGAGACGTGGCGGAGCGCGTCGAGGCAGGCGCCCATGACCGGCGGCTGGCAACGGATCGAGTACGGGTCCTGCACCCGCTTGCAACGGAGGTGGGAGGCGCGGATCTCGCTGTCCCGCATCAGTTCGCGCAGCGCGGCGGCGACATCGGCCTGGCCGGAGTGCCCGCGGACCTCCTGAACGCGTTCATCGAACGGACCGTCGCTGCCCTTGATCGCGTCCGTGGACATGGCGCCAGCCACAAGGGCAGCCGCCAGGGCGTTCTCGGTGCGGAAGGCCGCGGCCAGCGCCAGCGCCGTGGAGACCTGGGTTCCGTTGAGCAGCGCCAGACCCTCCTTCGGCGCCAGCCGGATCGGTTCGATACCGGCTTCGGCCAGCGCCTCGGCCGCTGGTATCAGCCTGCCTCGGAGGTGGGCCCCGCCTTCGCCGAGCAGCACCCGCGAGAGATGGGCGAGAGGGGCCAGGTCGCCCGAGGCGCCGACCGAGCCCTGCGACGGGATGCACGGGTAGATCTCGTGTTCAAGCAGCGCACTCAGCGCGTCGACGAGTTCCATCCGGACGCCGGAATGACCGCGGGCGAGCCCCATGACCTTGAGCAGGATCACCAGGCGCACGACCTCGTCGCCCAGATCCTTGCCCACGCCGGCGGCGTGAGAGCGCACGAGGTTCTCCTGTAGGTGGGCGAGTTCGTCCTCCTCGATCCGCACCTGGGCGAGCTGCCCGAAACCCGTGTTGACTCCGTAGACCGCCTTGCCCTCGGCGATCACCCCGCGGACCGCGGCGGCGGATTCGTCGATCCTGAGTCGGGCGCTTTCGCTCAGTTCGACGCTGAGCGGAGTGCGCCAGGCCTCGCGCAGTTGAGCGAGTGACAACGGCGAGCCGTCGAGCCTCAATCTCATCGAGGATTGTCGCCCGGGACCATGGGCAGGTTGAGACCTTGCTCGCGCGCACAGGCGATGGCCTCCTCGTAGCCGGCGTCGGCGTGCCGCATGACCCCGGTCGCCGGGTCGTTCCAGAGCACCCGCTCGATACGCCGGTCGGCGGCTTCGGTGCCGTCGCAGACGATGACGAACCCGGCGTGCTGGGCGTATCCCATGCCGACGCCGCCGCCGTGGTGCACGGACACCCAGGTGGCGCCGCTCGCCGTGTTCAGCATCGCGTTGAGGAAGGCCCAGTCCGAGACCGCGTCGGAACCGTCGCGCATCGCTTCGGTTTCGCGGTTCGGGCTCGCGACCGAGCCGCTGTCCAGGTGATCGCGGCCGATGACGACGGGCGCCCGCAACTCGCCGCCGCGGACCATCTCGTTGAAGGCGAGGCCGATCCGGTGGCGCTGGCCCAGGCCCACCCAGCAGATGCGCGCCGGCAGCCCCTGGAAGTGAATCTGCTCGCGCGCCGCGTCGAGCCAGTGGTGCAGGTGCGGGTCGTCCGGGATCAGTTCCTTGACCTTGGCGTCGGTGCGGTAGATGTCTTCGGGGTCGCCGGACAGGGCCGCCCACCTGAAGGGGCCGATGCCGCGGCAGAACAGGGGGCGGACGTAGGCCGGTACGAAACCGGGGAAGTCGAACGCGTTCTCAACCCCGGCCCCGAGCGCCTCCTGGCGGATGTTGTTGCCGTAGTCGAACGTGGGCACTCCGGCTTCGTGAAAGCCGAGCATGGCGCGGACGTGGACCGCGATCGACTCGCGAGCCGCCGCCGCGACCGCGTCGGGCTCGTTGTCCCGGCGGCGCTGCCACTCTTCGACGCTCCAGCCGATTGGCAGATAGCCGTTCGCCGGGTCGTGCGCCGATGTCTGGTCGGTCAGCGCGTAGGGCCGGACGCCGCGCTCCAGCAGTTCGGGCAGCACCTCCGCGGCGTTGCCGAGCAGGCCGACGGAGAGCGGTGATCGCGATTCGACCGAGGCCTGGATCACGGCCAGCGCCTCGTCGACCGACTCGGCGCGCGTGTCGAGGTACCCGGTCTGGAGCCGCTTCTCGATCCGGTCCGCCTGACACTCGATCGCGAGCAGCGACGCCCCGGCCATCTTGGCCGCCAGCGGCTGCGCTCCACCCATGCCGCCGAGTCCGGCGGTGAGGATCCACCGTCCCGCGAGGTCTCCGCCGTAGTGCTGGCGGCCCATCTCGACGAACGTCTCGTAGGTGCCCTGGACGATTCCCTGGGAGCCGATGTAGATCCACGATCCGGCGGTCATCTGCCCAAACATCATCAGCCCCAACTGGTCGAGTTCCCGGAAGTGTTCCCAGGTCGCCCAGGCGGGGACGAGGTTCGAATTGGCGATCAGCACCCGCGGGGCGTCGGGGTGGGTGCGAAACACCCCGACCGGCTTGCCGGACTGGACGACGAGCGTTTCGTCGGCTTCCAGCTTCCGCAACGTGTCGACGATGGCTTCGTAGGCCTCCCAGTTGCGCGCCGCCTTGCCGATCCCTCCGTAGACGACGAGATCCTCGGGCCGCTCGGCGACCTCGGGATCGAGGTTGTTCATCAGCATGCGGAGCGGCGCCTCGGTGAGCCAGCTCTTCGCTGACAGCCGGTTGCCGGTGGGCGCCTTGATCGTCGCGGTGAGGCTGCTCTTCATTCCTGCCTCCAAGATTCGGGGCCGCTCACATGCTCGCCAGTGCTCTGGCGAATCCTCTGGCCGCCTGGGCGCGGTCGACGTGTTCGCCGTCGATCACCTGCCACTCGCCTTCGACCATGACCCGTTGGATGGGAAGGCGGTAACCGGAGAATACCAGTGCGTCGAGCACGGTGGCGGCGCCGTGTCCGGCGAGCATCGGGTCGCCGTCGTCGAAGACGACCAGGTCGGCCGGCGCTCCCTCTTCGAGACCCGGCTTGCCTCGGCCTGACGCCCGGGCGCCGCCGGCGAGGGCGCGCAGGAACAGCTCCTGGCCCACGTGAGGGTGGCGCAGGGTCGCCACGTTGCGCGACCGCGAGCGGAGGCGCTGCCCGTACTCGAGCCAGCGCAACTCCTCGAAGGGGTTGATCGAGACGTGACTGTCGGAACCGATCGCGATCTCTCCGCCGGCCTGGAGAAAGTTCGCCAGGGGAAACAGCCCGTCGCCCAGGTTCGCCTCGGTCGTCGGGCACAGGCAGACGGTGGCCCCGGAGACGGCCAGGTCCCGGCATTCGTCGTCGTCCATGTGGGTTGCATGCACGAGGCACCAGTTCCGATCGACGTCGAAGCGGTCCAGCAGCCAACGGACCGGACGCTGACCGTGGGTGGCCAGACACTCGTCGACCTCCCGCTGCTGCTCGGCGATGTGAAGGTGCATCGGCGCGCCGGTTTCCGTGGCTCGCGCCGCGACCTGCCGTAGCGACGGTTCGCTGACCGCGCGCAGGCCGTGGGCGCCGACCGCGACCCGGACGCGTCCGGACGCCCGCTCGCCCGCGCGTTCCTGGTGGGCAAGGAACGCCGTGGGATCCATCGTGAAGTGCCGCTGGCCGGGCGTGGGATCGTCCCGGTCGAAACCGGCTCGCTCGTAGAGCACCGGCGCATAGGTCAGCCGGATGCCGCAGGCCGAGGCGGCGCGGCGAACGGCCTCGAACATGGTGTCCGCGGTGCCGGAACCAGCGGGTTCCCGGTGCAGGTAGTGGAACTCAACGACCGAGGTGTAGCCGCTTTCGAGCATCTCCACGTACGCCTGCCGGGCGATCGCCGCGAACCGGCCGGCGTCGAGGCGCCCGACGAGCTCGTACATCTGCCGGCGCCAGGTCCAGAAGCTGTCCTTGCCTGCGCCGGAGCGGTGTTCCGTCCTGCCGGCCAGCGCGCGCTGAAAGGCGTGGCTGTGCGCGTTGGTCAAACCCGGGATGACGATCCCGGCGTCGTGGTCGACTGGCGAAGAAGCGGTGTTCTCAGTCGAAACCTCGACGATCCTCCCGTCCTCGACGACCAGCAGGGCGTCTTCCGCCCATCCCGGGGGCAACAGCGCGAGGCGCGCGCGAATAGTGGAACCGGTCACCTCCCTCGACGGTACTCCACCGGGTGCGCCGCCTGGAAACGCGGGCGTCTCGCCCGCATCCGGTCCGAAGCACCGGCCGGTCTGGCAATCCCGAACACAACAGGGCAGGATCGAGTGCATGGGAAGTGCCGAGCGCTGGGATCTGCTGCTGACAGACGCGCGTATCGCGACGATGCGCCGCGGCGCCGCCCCCTACGGGGCGATCGAGGACGGCGCCCTGGCGATCGGCGGCGGTCTGATCGACTGGATCGGACCCGCTTCCGCGTTGCCGCGGGGCGAGGCTCGCGAGACCCGGTCGCTTCAGGGCCGCTGGGCCACTCCGGCGCTCATCGACTGCCATACCCACCTGGTGTTCGGCGGCGACCGGGGGGCGGAGTTCGAGGCCCGGCTCCAGGGCACGAGCTACGAGTCGATCGCGGACGCCGGCGGCGGCATCATGTCGACGGTTCGCGCGACTCGGTCGGCGACCGAAGACGAGCTCTACAGCGGTGCACTGGAGCGGCTGGAAGCCTTGGCGGCCGACGGTGCGGCGACGGTCGAGATCAAGTCGGGCTACGGACTTGACCTGGACACCGAACTCCGAATGCTCGAAGTGGCTCGGCGTCTCGGTCGGACATCGGGGCTGACTGTTCCAACGACGCTCCTCGCCGCACACGCGGTGCCCTCGGAGTTTCAGGGGCGGCGGGACGACTACATCAAGTTCGTTGTCGACGAGGTGTTGCCGGCGGCCGTCGAACGGAACGTCGCCGACGCGGTGGACGCCTTCTGCGAAGGGATTGCGTTCGACACCGGGGAGGTTGCCAGGGTCTTCGAAGGGGCCGTGGAACTCGGCCTTCCGGTCAAGCTGCACGCGGACCAGCTAAGCGATGGCGGCGGCGCCGCGCTCGCCGCCCGTTTCGGCGCGCTCTCGGCCGATCACCTGGAGTACGTGTCCGCTTCGGGAGTGCGGGCGCTGGCCGACGCGGGGACGGTGGCGGTGCTGTTGCCCGGCGCCTGCCTGACCCTCGACGAGACCCGGCGGCCGCCGATTGGTGAGTTGCGCCGGCGCGGAGTGTCGATCGCGATCGGGACGGACTGCAACCCCGGCACTTCGTCCCTGTGCTCGCTGCGGGAGGCGATGGCGCTGGCCAGCCGCCTCTTCCGCCTGACTCCGGAGGAGTGCCTGGCGGCGGTGACCCGGAATGCGGCTCAGGCGCTGGGTTTACAGGAAGATCGAGGCACGCTCGCGGTGGGCAAGCGGGCCGACATCGCGATCTGGGACATCGCGCATCCGAGGGACCTGAGCTACTGGATGGGGCGTCGCCAGCTCGCCGAGCTGCTGGTCGGCGGCGTCAGGCCGGCGGCCGCGTAAGGGTCCGTCCAGCGGCGACTGCGAGTAGATTCCGCCGATGTCGATGAAGAGACTCGGGCCGTTGATCCTCGCAACCGTGGTGCTGCCTGTGTTTGCGGTCGGCTCGCCCGTGGCCGGGCAAGCAGAGGGCGCTGGCAACCAGCCGCCTGCGCAGGACATGGAACTGGCCCGCGCGCTGCTCGAGCAACTCATCGAGATCGACACCACGGACACGGAACGTGGCGACAACACCCGCGCGGTGCAGGCCATGGCCGATGCCCTGCTCGACGCCGGTCTGCCGGCGGAAGACGTGCGGGTCCTGGTCCCCGACGGCTTTCCCACCAAGGGCAACCTGGTGGCGCGGCTCCGGGGCAGCAACCCGAATGCCGCCCCGATCCTGCTGCTCGCGCACATCGACGTCGTCGAAGCGTTGCCCGAGGACTGGAGTCCGGATATCCACCCGTTCGAGTTCATGGAGCGCGGCGGCTACTTCTACGGCCGCGGCACGTCGGACGACAAGGATGAATGCGCCATCCACACAGCGAACCTGATCCGCCTGCACCGGGAGGGGTTCGTTCCCGACCGGGACATCGTGATTGCCCTGACTGCCGACGAAGAGGGCGGAACGCGGAACGGCGTCCAGTTCCTGCTTGAGGAGCACCGGGGGTTGATCGACGCCGCCTTCGCTCTGAACGAGGGCGGCGGCGGCATGGAGCGGGAGGGCCGCAAGGTCTCGAACAACGTGCAGGGCGCCGAGAAGGTGTACCAGTCCTTCGACTTTGCGGCCAGGAATCCCGGCGGCCACTCGTCGCTGCCGGTGAAGAAGAACGCGATCTACGACCTGTCTCAGGCGCTGCTTGCGGTCCAGGAATACGAGTTCCCGGTCATGTTGAACGAAGTGACCGAAGAGTTCTTCGATCGCGCGGCCGAGCTGATCGGCGGTGAGACCGGTGAGGCGATGCGCCGCGTTGCCGCCGACCCGGACGACGCCGGCGCGCTGGCGGTTCTGTCGCGGCAGCCTGCTTACAACGCGCGCCTGCGGACGACCTGCGTGGCGACGCAGATCGAGGGCGGTCATGCCGAGAACGCGTTGCCGCAGTTGGCGCGGGCGAACGTCAACTGCCGCCTTCTCCCCGACCATGACCCGGCCGATGTAGCGAAGACGCTGCAGGACCTCGTCGACCCGTTCGGGGTCACGGTGGCGCCCAAGGCCGAGGCGACGCCCAGTCCCCCGTCGCCCCTGACCGACGAGGTGCTGGGCGCGAGCACCCGGATCACGGAGGAGATGTGGCCGGGCGTCCCCGTTCTGCCGACCATGTCGACCGGCGCGACCGACGGTCTCTACATGCGCAACGCCGGCATCCCGGTCTACGGCGTGAGCGGCATCTTCGGAGACATGGACGACGTCCGCGCCCACGGCCAGGACGAACGGATCCGGATCGACCACTTCCACGAAGGGCAGGAGTTCCTGTACCGGTTGGTCAAGGCGTTGGCCGGGGCGGGGTGAGCCGGCCGCCCGAAGTCATCGGTCGGTCGGGGTCTCGGACGCTTGCGGCGAGAGTGGCCGGACCAGTTCCACGGCGGCGCCGCGTAGCATGACGGCGAACACGCGGTAGCGCCCGTCGAAGGCAGCGGCGTCGGTCTCGCCGGGGACCGTTCCGCGGAAGCCGGCCCGCAAGAGACTCGGATTCTCCAGGCGCTCGGCGACGTCGGGCCGTTCCTGGTTGAACCCCATGTTGGTCAGGAAGTGGCCGTCGCGGTAGAGGACGATCTGGCGTGACCGTTCACCTCGCTTCGCGTCCACGGCCCAGCCTTCGATCTCGACCCGGTTCGGAGAAACAACGAGCGCCAACTCCCCTTCGAATCCGTCGCCGGGCTGTCGGACTTCCAACCGGCGGCCGTCGCTCGTCGGCAGGATCTCGATCCCGCCCGCGTCTCGCTCGAGAGGCAGGTAGGAAAAGCGGAGGCGGCTGGCCACGCCGCGCCGTGACACGGCGTAGGCGACGACGCCTTCGCGCTCTACGAGGCCGCGATCTGCCGAGGTCCAGAAGGCGAAGCCGCTGTTCTCGAAGGACGGCCCGTAGAGAGCGACCAGATCGGTCCGGCGGTGAGAGCCGGGTTGGTGGACGCTCATCTCCCCGCCGATGAACAGGACGACCGCTTCGACTCCACGCGGGTCCGGCGGCTCGTCGCGGATGAAGCCGCTGACCATGAACTCGGCCGTACCCTCCGTCGGCCCGCTTCCCGGTCGCGGAAGTACCGCGTCGAGCCCGCCGTCGAAGCCGCTCGGAGGCCGGGCGATGGGAATGCGGTTCGGTGGCTTCAATCCTTCCTCGACATCATGGCGGAGCACGGCCTCGAGGTCGCCGGCGGCGCTTCGGGCGACCTCGTACCGGTAGGGGTGGCCCTCGCTCCCGGTGGGAAGACCGGGCTCGATCAGCGAGTGGAGGCTCCACTCCTGCCCGTGGTCGAAGTCATCGACCTGTTCGTAGCCGAGGTTCGACGGGAACCCGGCCCCTTCGGGCGGGTCCTGGACGCCGTAGTTGTCCGCTCGCAGAAGCAGCAGATCCGGCAGGAACTTCAGGGCGGCAACGCGGCGCGGGACGTCGTAGCGCAGGCCGGGCGTGACCAGGCCGCCACGATCGACGATCCGCAACCCGCTGACCCAGCCGATGTGTCCGATCTCGCGGACGAGAACGGACGTGCTCGGCTCGTAGCGCTCGGCGAGCCATCGCCCCATGTCCTCCAGCCGCTGCTGGCGGGCGGTCGCTTCGACGCGGTATGCGGTCTGCTGGGATGTGTTGCGCAGCACCGGCAGCGTGAGCGCGAGGATCGGGACTGCCGTAAGCAGCACAGCCGCGAGCGGGCGTTGGGCGGCAGTGCGGACTATGGCAGGCAGGAGTTCCGCCGCCTGCAGGCAGAGCCGTCCCGCCGCAACCAGGCTGGCGTGGACGCCCAGCGCGAGCAGGAACGCGCCGAGGATGTTCAGCGTGTAGTAGTGCCACGTGTAGCCGGGCAGCGACCCGATCGCGGCATAGCCGAGAAGCGCGCCGAGCGGGAACGCGATCAATGGCCAGAGAGCGGCCCGCCGGCGCAGGAGTGCGGTGGCGCCAACGAGCAGAAGCCCCACAAGCAGCAGCGGGCCGGCGGTCGATTGCACCAGCGAGGGGCTGTACGCCGCCAGCAGACTGGCGCCCGCCTCGGCGTAGACCTCTCGTACCAGATCCAGGTAGCGCCACGGCGTGACGATGCTCTCGCCCTGCTTGGCGCCCAGCGTCTTCGGCAGGATGTCGCCGTAGTAGGCGAACGCGAAGAGGAGCCACGGCAGCGCCAGGGCCAGTGCCGCCAGCGCCTGATGTAGTGGCGCCTTCCGGCGACGCAGCCAGCCGTGAGCGATCAGCATGGCCGCGAGCAGGGCGCCCTCGGGTCGGGTCAGAAACAGCGCCGCGGACACGACCGCGGCTGCCGTGGCGCGGTCGCTCAGGTGAAGGTCGAGCGCCACCAGGAAGAGCAGGGCGAAGAGGTGAATCTCCATCCCCACGTAGAGATAGTTGTAGGCGATGGCGGGATTGAAGGTGACCAGGGCGACCGCCAGGGGCGCGACGGGCCCGGCCCCAAGGCGAACCAGCAGTTTGGCTGCCAACGCAGCCGTGCCGAGCATGCAGAGCAGGCCGAACCCGTTCTGCCATGCCGCCGCCTGATCTCCGCCGAGGACCACGAACACGCTGCTCAGCACGGTGAACAGCGGCGTCGTGAAGCCCATGACCCGCTCGCCGGCGTTGTAGACCAGACCGTTGCCCTCCGTCAGGTTGCGGGCGTAGCGGAGGACGATCAACTGGTCCTCGAACCGCAACCGCAGGACGAGGTTGGGGATCAGGCGGGCGGCAAACCAGACGCCGAAGACGCCGAAGGCCGCCCACGAGATTGCCGGGAGCAGGCGGTGTTGTCGGGTTGGAGGGTCTTGGGAGGGGGAGTCGCTTGCCTCACGCCCGGGCGCAACCGCGGTCACGGAGGCGGAGCCGGCTGCGAAAGGTAGGGCAGCTCGACCGCGTAAACGAGAGCGCCCTCCCGCCGGAGCGTCTCAAGATCTTCGACCGTCAGTTCGTTACGTCTGCCCGAAACCAGACGTGATTCATCGAGGAGACTCGGCGCGATCACGGCAGGGATCACGCGGCGCGGCTGCGGCGGAACGCGGACAGGAGGATCGGCGTCGCCAGCAATGTTGGGATTCCCAGTGCGAGTCCGTTCACCATGGCTGCAAGTGACTCGCCGGTCAGGTGGGATGGGAGACGAGGAAGTCCGGCTCCCGCCCCACCAGATCGAAGATCGGCTGTGCGACGGCGAAAGCCCACAGAGCGAACAAGTGTACCGCGGGGAGCCACTCCCCGCGGCGAAAGAGAGACCGAGACTCGTCGTCGTTGCCGCGGGTGGTTGTGACGTGCATGGAACCGGATCGGCTAGTTGCCGGGCGCCGTTTCCGGTCCGTTGATCCGCAACTCGACAGCGGCGCCACGCGCCATCAGCGCGAACACGCGATGGCGCTTGGCGAAAGTCGCCGGCTCGGGTGCTCCCGGTACGGCGCCGCGGAAACCAGTGCGGAGCAGACGTGGGTCGGCGTGATGTTCGGCAACGTCCGGACGTTCGCGATTGGCGCCCATGGCGAACAGGTACTGGCCTTCGCGATAGACGACGATCTGGCGAGGCCGCTCTCCACGTTGAAGATCTGCGGCCCATCCCTCGATCAGCGTGCGGCTCCCCGGCTTGCTGACAAGATCGATCGCTCCCTCGAAGAGGTCGCGGCCGGTGGGTTGCACGGCAAGGCGACGGCCGTCGGTCGTAGACAGGACTTCGTTGTTGCCGGTACCGGCAAGCGCCAAGTAACTGAAAGGAAGCCGAATGGCAAGGCCCCGGTTGGACACCGCATAGACCGCGACTCCGTCGCGTTCGATCTGCTCCCTGTCCGCCTTGGCTCTGAGAACGAAGCCGCTGTACTCGAACTCGCGCCCCAGGAGACCTGCGACATCAGGCCGCCGAGGAAGAGCTACGGTCGTGCTGGCGATGTTCCCGCCATCGATGACCGCAACCACGGTGTCTACCGTTGCAGTGCTGGCCGTGTCGATCGCCCATCCGCTGAGAGTGACATCGGCGAGATCGGTTCTTGGTGTGAGCGACTCGATTGTGGTCGTGTCCAGGATTCCCCTGATCTCTTGTGATCTGACCACAGAAGTCCGTGTGGGCACCACCGTCGCGTCGTCGACGGGACGTCGAAGAAGGCCGTTGATCGGACCGCCGGGGTCACGTAGCGGCTCGTAGAGAAACGGTGGGTCGACCCGCGAGTAGAGATTGTAATCGGCGGATCCGCTGAAGTTCTCTATCCGACGGTACATCCAGGGGCGGTCGCGCGGTTGGTCGGCGGCTGCTTGCAGCAACACCAGGTCAGGCATGTATCGCTCGAGGATCTCGATTCGCGCTGTGTCCCAACGAAGTCCTGGAGTGACAAGACCGGCACCGTCGATGATGCGAAGCCGACTTTGCCAGCCTAGGAAACCGATCTCGCGGGCCAGGATTGATGTGGATCTGTCGTACCGCTCACGGAGCCAGGGACCCGGTGCGGCCCGCGGATCAGCTTGCTGCGGGGCGGTCTTGGGGGCGGCCGCAAGCCGATTGCCGGTGGAGAGAAGAAGGGGCAGCGTCACTAACCAAACTCCGACAGCGGCGACTGCCGCGTGACCGCTTCGTCGTCCCACGAGTGGGCCTAGAGCGCTCAAGCGACGGATGACCGGGATGTTGTCGGCAGCGAGTCTGGTAATCCTCAGGAGGGTGGCGTGGAGGCCGGCGGAGATCAGAACGGCCGCCAAGCTGTTGATGAAGAAGTAGTGCCACTTGTGCTCCACTGGCGGCCCGATGGCGGCAAAGCCGGCAAACCAGACAAGCGGAAAGGCCAACAGAGGCCAGAACTCCGGACGCCGTCTCATGAGGACAACGGCGCCGATGGCCACCGCAGCCAGAGGCAGGAGCAAGAGGCTGGCGACGAAGATGCCCGTCGAAGGAAGTGGTCCAGTGTAGATCTCGACAAAGCCTCGAGCCTGCTGAGCCTGAAAGGCGGCGAAGCCAACCGCGTAGTCCCACGGGGAGTTGAGGCCCAGTTTCGCCTGAAGAGTCGACGTCACCGGGCTCCCGTAGTAGAAGCCGGCGAAGAGCAGCCACGGTGCGACCGTGGCGAGTGCCGCGATAGCCTCTCGCAGTGGCAGTCGCTGCGTCGTGAACCAGTTGTGACTGAGGAGTATCACGGTAAGTAGGGCACCCTCGGGTCTGGTCAGGAAGAGAAGTCCAGAGACGACGGCGGCGAGCGTAGGCCGACCCCTGAGATGCAGATCCAACGCCAGTAGGAGCAGGAAGGCGAAGAGATGCACCTCCATGCCCAGGTAGAGTGCCGTCTCCCCCTCGAGAGAGAAGAACGCAATCAGCGCGACGGCCAGAGGCGCCGCTGCTCCGGCGGCGGCCCGGAGGAGCAGTCTGACCGCCATCGCTGACGTACCGATGATGCAGAACACGCCGAACGTGTTTTGCCAGGCCGGTGCGTGTTCACCGCCAATAGCTGCGGGGACCGCGCTGAGCAGCGTAAAGAGGGGCGTGGTGAATCCTTGGACTCGCTCGCCGAAGTTGTAGACGAGACCATTCCCCTCAACGAGATTCCTGGCATAGCGCAGGACAATCAGTTGGTCCTCGAATTGGATCCAGCGGGCGAAGGTCGAAATCGCGCCCCAAGCGAACCAGATCCCGAACAGAGCAAAGACCATCCAGCCGAGAAGCTGACGCTGATGCCCAGGCCGACTTGGGTCAGCGAGCGGGTGAGAGCTGGCGCGGGGGCGCGAGGAAGGGTGATCTGGCATGCGGAAGCGTGTTACTTCGGTTGTGGAGTCCCATTGGCACCCCCCGAGCCCGGATTCGTTGCGACGGCGCCTGTTTGCAGTTGCAGTTCTACTGCAGCGCCTCGGAGCATGATCGCGAATACCCGGTGGCGGTCGGCGAACTCCTCCGGTTCCAGCGCTCCAGGTATCCGCCCGCGGAAACCCGTACGCAGTAGTCGTTCGTCTCCGTGGTGTTCGACGATGTCGGGACGTTCCCGATTCGCACCGACGCTGGCGAGGAACCTCCCGTCCCGGTAGAGGGCGATCTGGCGTGGCCCCTCCCCTCGCTCGAGATCGGCGGCCCAGCCCTCGATCAGCGTACGGTTTACCTGCTTGGCGACCAGGTCGATCGCACCGTCGAAACCGTCGCCTGGAAGTCGCACGTTGAGCAGGCGGCCGTCGGTGACGGGGAGCGTTTCAAGGTTCCTCGTCCGGCTTAGGAGAGGGCGGTACTGGAAGCGCACTCGAGTGGCGATTCCCCGGGGCGAGACGGCGTAGACGAGGACGCCCTCTCGGCGGAGCGCGTCGATGTCCTCCTCCGTCAGTTCATTGCGCGAGCCTGCCACCAGGCGTAAGTTGTCAAAGAGCTTGAATCCACTGACACGGTGCTCAGGGCCATAACGCCTCACTACATCGCGTCTCGGGAACTTCACGTTGTCGATCCAGATCTGGCGGCCAGCGAGGAACGCGACTACCTCGAGAGTGCTTCCCGGATTCTTGAGATCGGTCACCCAGCCTGGGACAGTCGCACGGTCTTCGCTTTGAGCGCCAAGGAAGCCGACGATCCCATCGCGGCTTGAGACGATTTCGATCCGTTCGGGCTCGGCGTCGAAGAGGTTCCACGGCCGACGAAGCAGCACATCGACCCTGTCCTGATCGTTCCAGGAGAGTTCAAACATCCCTGGCAAATTCGTTGACGGGGAGACATCCTGCAACTGATCGCCGCTCCTGGCCAGCAGGCGAAGAGAGTCGGCCCGCTCGGCAATCGCTGCCGGAATGAAGATTCGGAACGTGATTTCGATCTGACCATCGCCGCGTGTTCTCTCGTGGCGCTGAACCTGGTCGTCCACGCCTCGAAAGAGGAGTATGGAACCGTCGAACAAGAAGAACTCGTCCAGTGCCGGGGGCGGCTCGTCAGGAGCGTGGATCAGGAAGCCACGGAAACTGGTGCGGTCAACCTCGACGTTCATCCTGAAGAGACCGTCGACTCGCCGGATCAACTCGTCCCCGGGCAGGGCCACGCCCTGGACCCTGCCGTTCTCGGTCAAGAGGCGTGGCGGCGACTCGATGCCCGACAACCGTCGCAGTATCGTTCTGCCATCGCCTCTTGGTGCGTCGTCAATTGCATGAACGCCGATCTGACGGCTACCGGCAGTCAGCCACCGCTCTTGGACCAGCGCCGAAAACTGGCTGACTCCGCGGTTAGAGAAGGTCTCGGTCGTGGCTCGCACGATCCCATCCACGGCGACTGCCAGTCTCGTACCGTCGGCACTCCCGGGCTCGAGCCGTCCGGTGACAAGGCTCGGTACAAAGCCACCCTCGGGCCTTACGTCGTTGTAGGAGTGTGGTGCCGTGATCAGGGCGCGGTAGGGGGCGGATTCCTCGTCGTCGTTGTCGCTGCTGAAGTCGGCGACGGGCTTACCGAGAAGATCCGGACGCGGACCAGCGGCGAAGACACCGTCGAAGGGATCAGGCGAATCCAGGGGTGTCGCCGCGGTTGGTTGTGCACCACGAATCCCAGTTGCGGACGTGGGGGGCGGGGGATCCGAATCGTTGACGGCACCATCGCCAAAGAGTCGGTCGAGGCGATCGAGAGTCTCCTGGCGGCGTTCGGGATCAGTAGGGAAGCTACGCGAGGGAGGTACGGGCGGCGGAAAGCAGCACGCGATGATCTCGCGTGGCGATGTGTCCGCAAGGTCCATGCCGTCGACTTCCCACGGCGGCTCGGCACCGCCGAGGGTGCTGGCGATTGTTGGCACGATGTCGATCGTCCTGACGGCGTGTTTGTGGATAGTGCCCTCGCTTTGTCCAGGGCGTTTGACGAACAACGGTACTTCCAACTGGTCCTCGACGTTCGCTTCCGTCACCGCACGCCGATGTACGCGGGGACGGAAACTACAACCATGATCGGCTGTGGCGACGATCAGGGCGCGATCATAGAGTTCGGTGTTCCGGAGGCGATCGAGGATCTGGCCCAGCACACGGTCGGCATATCCCACTTGGAGCAGATGGCGTTGTAACGCCTGTACGGTTGGCCATTCCTTGGCCGGAAGTAGTGAGGCGTCGATGCCGGCGGGAACGACGGGTGCTCCGATGGGGACGTACTCTCGACCTGAAGGAAGGTATCGCCAGGGAACATGGGGAAGGTTCACATGGAGGTAGTAGAGCGTCGGCCTGCCGCGTCGGTGGTGTTCAATCCGGGAAAGGAAGCTCTCGACGACACGCGTTACGTTTTGGTGTAACCCCCTGCCACCGGTGTCCGTGACATCTTCGCCGACTCGACCTGCGTCGCGGAACCCGGTCCAGGTCTGGTTCACGTCCGGCAGGCCAGTGCGTAACGTCGGTGGCAACAGCAGGTGGCCATAAACGACGCTGAGGTCGTCTGCTGCGGCGGTGAGGCGTTCCCAGGGGCTCGTCAGCGGTGGGCCGGCACAGATGGCCGGTGGACACAGAAGTCCGAACGCCTCGTACGCGACGATCCTGTAGCCGCCTTGCCCCAACCACGTGAAGAGGTTCGCGGGGTGGTCGCGATAGTGCGCGCTCCCCTGCCGCTGCGGCAGGTTGCCGGTTAGCAATGAGGGGATGGCCCTGTCGGTCTGAATGGCCGTAGTCGTGGCTCGCGGGTACCAATCGGAACTGGCCGCAAGGCGGGCGAAGGAAGGATAGCGATGCTCGTTGATCGAGCCGTTGGGCAGTTGAAGCGAACTTGTCGGCAACTCGTCGAAGACGAGGAAGACGATCGGCACATCGGCCTTGATCTCAGGCGCTTCGGCTATAGCCGCGACAGGCTCGTAGTTGCTCTCGGAAGTTGTCGGGAGGAGCCCGCGAACACCCGGCCTGAGCAGGAATACGATCGGCGCGACGACCGCCGCCACCGCCGTGATGGCGAAGAGAGTGGAGAATCCCTGGTATCGCCGCAGGCCCAAGACCAAGGTCGCGCCGCCGGCGATAGCCAGGATCAGAGCCGCTGCGCCCGGTAGCCAGTGGAGCAGTTGGAGAATGAACGTCCCGGCCAGGATCGTCCTAGTTCCGTCTGCCCAAAGGCGCCCGGCGCGGTTGCCGCGGAAGGTTGGAAAGGCCAGTGGCGTCACCAGTAGCAACGGCACTCCGAGGGCCAATCCAAGAGCTAGGCCGGTGAGCGGAAGCCCGGTCAGACGGTGGGCCAGTAGGAAGCCCGGTTCTCTGCCGATCAGATCAAGAATCGGTTGGGCCACGGCAAAAGCCCATAGGCCGATGACGTGCGCCGCCGGCATCCAACCGACTGGACCGCGCTTCCCCTGCGGCGCGCGATTCTCCTTGGCGGTCGCACGGCGCATGGAGCGCGCATCCTAGCAGCCAGTGAAGTGGCGTCTATTCGGGTGACGGGACCAGGATCTCCCGCTCCTCGCGCAACCGACGGTTCTCGCGCCGCAGCCGGCGCAACTCCTCGCGCTCCGCGCTGGCCATGCCGTCGCCGCGCCGGCCGGCATCACGGTCCGCTTGGGCCACCCAGTTACGGATCGACTGCGACGAGGGCTCGCCTCCTCCTCCAAGGATCTGTGGCGGGTGTTGGGCTGACTACTGGGAAGTTCCAGACTGTCCCTGGACCGGCGAGAACGTACCTGAGCGTACACAGCCTAGTGGTCCAATGGACCTGCGAGCGATCCCAATCCCGGACGGCCGGAGCCGCATGGGGCCAGTGCTTGGTGGCATCGATGAGATTCAGAACGGCTCGAACCCAACCACCGTGGAGGAGCGTATGGGAAGAAGAAGGACGACCTCAGTTGCGCTCGGAGCGTTGATCGCGCTGGCGATGCCGCTATCCGGCCAGGACCATCCGCAGACAATCGGACAATGGGAATGGGGCAACGACCGGACCTCCGCGTCCGTAGCCCTGAAGCCGGACGGCTCGATATCGGAGAGCATTCATCCCGACCTCAGAGCAGCTCTTGAGTGATCGCGCAACGGCTTCCTGAAGAGGTTCGGGTCGCTGGAAGAAGTCGGTATTCAAGAGATGACCATGCCGCCCAAGGCGTCGTACTGCCGAGGGGACAGGATGATTATCACCTGGACTCTCCCGAGACATCGGATTTTTGGCTACCGATTCTGGGCAAGCCATCGTCGATCTGAGTGCTGCGTTCGGCGGGGCCTTCGCGTTCGTGAAGGAGTCTGCTCCGACGTGAAGAAGGAGATGGACCGGGAGATTACCTACACTGTGACGGATAGCGCTAGCGCCACAGCCTCGGATTCGTTCAGTGCGACAGTGCTTCCTCCGGCTGAGCCGGGAGCGCCGTCGCTGACCGGCTCTGTCAACGTGACGAACCAGAGCCTGGGATGGACGGTGCCGACGTCGTCGGTTCCGATCACCGGCTACCAACTCCAGGTGCGGAACTCGTCTTCCTCCAGTTGGAGATGCACATCGGCTGGCTCGCCGTCACCGTCATGCAGCCTGTCCAGTTCGACCATCGGATGGAGCGTCACTACTCCATCGGGGATGACCCGGCCAGTCGATGACCAGCACCGGCACCGCGGCCGTCGACGCCACGACCGCCCAGGCGCTGGCGCTGGCGGAGGCCGGCTCGGAGCCGGTTCGGATCACCGTGAACGTCGACGCGGCGGCTGTCGGGGTGCCGGAGATTCGCGCCAGACTCGACGCGGAGGGCTGCGACGTGCCCCTGGTCGGTGACTTCCACTGCAACGGCCATGTGCTTCTCGAGCGGCAGGGAAACGCGGCCAGAACGCAGCGTTGGATTCGGCTTGACGGCCACGGAGAGTCTTGACGGCCACGGAGAGTTACGGCCATACTCCTCATATGGCCACCGTGACAATCAAGTCGACCTACTCGCTCGACGTCGAGTCCGTGCGTGCGCCCGAGGATCTGGCCCGTCAGTTGCAGGTTCCAAGAACGGAGGCGTTGCGCCGAGCGATCCGGAATGAAGCTCGCCGGCAGCCCGCTCAGTGTGAAGACGCGGTAGCAGCCTTGGACCAGCTTCAGGCGTCGCTGCGCGCGCGCAATGTCGATCTCGAGCAGTGGGCGCGAGATGTGGAGTCCGGGCGGCAGGCGGCCGGCCAACGGCGCGCCTCCTAGCCACGGTGATTCATCTGGATACGGACGGCGCGGCTATCGCAACGTCCAACAGAGGCGACTTCAGCCGGTTTGCGGCTACCGGCCTGAAGCTGGCGTGAAGCGAACCGCGCCGCGAGAGGCGGAGCGCGGCCGGTCGGCGAGTGCGTCGCTGACCCGGTTGCCCGGGCCGCCTCGTTGATGACGACAGGCGGTCAGGAACCCCACCGTAGCCGGACCCACCCGGTCGACATCGGCGGCGTGGTCGTCGGCGGCGGGGCGCCGGTCGTCGTGCAGTCGATGACCAGCACCGACACCGCGGACGTCGACGCCACGACCGCCCAGGCGCTGGCGCTGGCGGAGGCCGGCTCGGAGTTGGTGCGGATCACGGTCAACGTTGACGCGGCGGCGGTCGCGGTGCCTGAGATCCGGTCGCGGCTCGACGCGGAAGGCTGCGACGTGCCCTTGGTCGGTGACTTCCACTACAACGGCCATGTGCTTCTCGAGCGGCATCCCGCCTGTGCACGGGCGCTGGCGAAGCTGCGGATCAACCCCGGCAACGTCGGCCGGGGCGGCCGTCGCGACCCGCAGTTCGCGGCGATCTGCGAGGTGGCGAGGAAACTCGGCAAGCCGGTGCGGATCGGAGTCAACGGCGGTTCGCTCGACCAGGACCTGCTGGTGGCGAAGATGGAGGAGAACACCGAGCGCGCCCTCGGCAAGACATCGGAGGAGATCGTCGGCGAGTGCATGGTGCTGTCGGCTCTCCGCTCGACCGAGCTGGCGCTCGAATGCGGCCTGACCGAGGAGCAGATCGTCATCTCGTGCAAGATGTCCTCGCCGCGGGACCTGATCGGCGTCTACCGCGATCTGGCTAGCCGGACGGCGCAGCCGCTTCACCTCGGCCTGACCGAGGCCGGCATGGGGCTCAAGGGCCTGGTGTGGTCGTCATCGGCGATGTCCGTCCTGCTGGCCGAGGGCATTGGTGACACGATCCGCGTTTCCCTGACCCCGCGCCCCGGCGGCGACCGCCGCGAGGAGGTCCACGCCTGCCGGGAGCTCCTGCAGGCGCTGGGACTGCGCGCCTTCGCGCCCAGCGTCACCGCCTGCCCCGGCTGCGGCCGCACGACCAGCACGACATTCCAGGAACTCGCCCTGCATGTCGAGGACTTCATCGACGCCCGGATGCCCGAATGGCGCGGCCGCTACGAGGGCGTCGAGGAACTGAAGCTCGCGGTCATGGGCTGCGTCGTCAACGGCCCGGGCGAGTCGAAGGCCGCCGACATCGGCATCTCGCTGCCCGGCACCGGCGAAGCGCCGACCTGCCCGGTCTACGTCGACGGCCGGCAGTTCACGACGCTCCGCGGCACCGCGGGGGAACTGTCGGAACAGTTCACCCGGATCGTGGCGGAGTACGTGGAGAGTAGGTATCCGGTGAAGGCGTGACCGCGGGCAAGTAGCGGGAGCGTCGGGCCTATCCCGTTGGAGCATCGTCGAAGCCGTACTGCACACGCGCTTCGTGAACTTCGCTCGGCGGTAGTGGTTCGGCGTACTTGGTGGCACGCAGGATCCTCCTGAGGGAACTGCACAACGCGGCTCGCTCGCGGCCGATCAGATCCAGTAACCATTCGGCATGGTGGTGCTGGACTCGCATGCGGGCCCTGTAGGCGGCATTGAAGACTGCGTCAGCGAGTTCCTCCCTCGGGAGGGTTCCCTGTATCTGTGGATGCCGCAGTAGATCGACGATGGTGCCCGTGCCGACTTCCTCGAACCGCGACGCGCATATTCGCAGGGCCTTTCGCTTATCGATGAGTGCGAGGCCGCCCCGTTCGATCGCTGCGGCAATCGTGGCGGCCTCGCCGTCATCTAGCGTCGTGGCTGCCGACCCGCTGACTAGCTCGGCCCAGATCTCGTGGGCGGTTTCCCCAAGGGCCATCACCCTGACGAGATCGAGGTCGACGAGGTTTGAGAGCATTTCTGCGTCCGCGTACTGGCGGCTCCGCTGGTCCTGCAACTCCCACATAACCTGCTCTGCAATGAGAACCTGGTTCGGTAGTGCGGCCAGGAGGGCCTCCGAACACCCGGTTGCGTTCAAGTTGATGACGACGCTGGTGTCCGCAACGACCGGGCCGGCGAAGCTATGGAGAAAGTGACGTGGCGGCACTTGGTTCGCCCTCCGCGGCTTCTTCGTCGAGCACCTGACGGAGCGTTACCCGGTCGAGACTCAGGAGGCGTGCCAGTTGCCCCTCGCTGAGAAGGTCCTGACGATGCGTCTCGGCGGCAAGGGCGACGATACGGGGGGGCATGCAGCGCTCTGAGTGAGCCGTATCGGTTTCAACAGGTGCCAGACCGCCAAGAACCTCTACCGCCTGCCTGTCGGCAATGCCACCGTTGGCCTGGAACCAGTCCCATGCGCCCCGCGGAACGAGCTTCAACTCCTCGATGCGACGGACCACCGCCTCGCGCGACACGCCGAAGGTGTGACTCAACAAGATGACGTGACGGCGAGTCAGGGCGGAGAACCCTGACGTGTACTCCCGGAACTTCTCAAGGACAGTTCTTGGCGGCATCAGGAACGCGCGGGCGAATGCGTCGGCATAGAATTCCGCTCGGGACCTGGGCCGGTCGTCGCGGTAGTGGATGCTCGTAGCGTGGCGAACGGAAACCAGATGGGCCAGTTCGTGGACCGCGGTGAGGGCACGTCTGGTCAAAGGGTGGTTCGCGTTCAACAGCACACACGCACCGATGTCGGTGTCGTAGGCGAAGAGGCCAGAGACTCGAGAGGGAAGCGGACGCACGTAGACGCGCACTCCAAACTCGAGTTCCAGCAGGTTCTCGATGTCGCGAACGGGCGCCAAACCCAAACCGATGCGCTGGCGGAGTTCGAGCGCATCGCTCTCGGCCTGGATCTGGACGTCTCCCGGGAGGAGAGGGCGTTCAGCGGGGTAGTTGCGAGGCCTCTGGACGCCGAGCAGATTCTCGAGTTCTACCTCTGCGCGGACGAGCCCTACCAGGATACGGGCCGCCTTGCCGACTTCCGCGTCTACGTACCGACCGTCCTTTCGGAACCGGTGCGCAAGGTCCACGTGCACGGACTCGCGCCGCAAGAGCTCGTTCGCGGAGGTGCCATAGGCCACTGCGAGCCGCTGAAGCTCAGCTGGCTGCCAGCGCCGCTGCCCCTTCTCGATGGCCAGAAGCGTCGTGCGAGCCACTCGAATAGCGGCCGCGGCGTCCGCCTGCGTTATGCCCGCTGCCTCGCGTGCGTTCTTTAGCCGTCGACCGACTTCCGGCGGGTCGAGACCCGGCGCCGGGCTAGTGAAACCGGGTGGCCCAGCGCGTAACGAAGGAGTCTGGGCCGAGAGAGTCGAGGAAGGCGTTCCACTCTTGTTCATGTACTTTCAGCATCCTCTGCTAGCGAGGCTTCGCCTCAGACCGACGAGCATGTCCTTGCGGGCTACGCGAGCCGACGTATCGATGCATGGCTCTGGCTGAAACTTGCCTCAACTGCAAAGACCACGCTCGTTCAAGGAGTCTAGGGAGGTTCCGATGCGGTCCGTCGCTCACCAAGTCGACTCCGAAGTCAGGATCCTATAGATTGGAAGCTGACAATGTCAAGATCTTCGTGACGCTACAGGACCATCCCAAAGTCCGGCGCTTCGCGCCGGATGCGGGCGAGACGCCCGGGTGCCATCCGCACGCCCGATGACGGGCGCTCGGATGGTTCGCGGGTGGCGCGGGACGCGCCACCCGGGTTCCCAGGCTTGGAGAGCTATCGCGGCTCCGATCCATCGATCCGGGAGTCGTTTCCGCACCTCCGACCTCGGAACGGCCGACTTTGGACAGCCCTGTGGTGCTAGCGCGCCATCCGGCCGTCCAACTCAAGCTCGGCGGCGACCGCCTGCATCGCGACGAGCACGTTACCGGCGTGCTGCCACAGGTCGAGCTCACCGTCGAAACACTCGCGGCTGAAATCGGCGGTGACTTCCTCGACGTGTTCCCGGTCGACGCCGGCGGCGAAGGCCCGTTGCTTCCAGCGCTTGCGGACGGACTTGAGCGGTACGTCGCGGATGTCCTTGCTCGGGCGGATGAGCGCCGCCGCGCTGACGAGCCCCGTGATCTCGTCGCAGGCGAGCAGGGCGTAGTCGCGTGGGGTTTCCCGCTCGACGCCGGTGCCTTCCGTGTTGTGAGAGAGGATGGTGCGGATGATGTCCTCGTCCAGGCCGCGTTCCCGGAGGATGGGTGCGCCGTCGGCCGGGTGCCGCTCGAGAGTGGGGTGGATCTCCCAGTCGAAGTCGTGGAGCAGGCCGGCGAGGCCCCAGGAGTCGGCATCGCCGCCGAGCCGTTCGGCGTACCAGCGCATCGCAGCCTCGACGGCCAGCATGTGCTTGCGGAGCCCGGGCACCTTGACGAACTCCTGGACGGTCTTCCATGCGGCTTCGCGATCCATCGTGGGTCTCCCGTGGCGTAGTGAACTGAGGCGGCCGGCCGCTCTCCCGACGGATGATACAGACGGCGTCCGGGGGCGTCGGCGCGCGGTCCGAACGGGTAGAGACTTGTCTGGTCACATGAAGGAGACTATATTGGTCGCCATGACAGCGGTATCGATCTCCGATCTGAAGGCGAACCTCTCCCGCTACCTGCGCGAGGTCCGCCGGGGCGGCGAGATTCAGGTTCTGGATCGTGGGAAGCCTGTGGCTCGACTGGTCGCTCCGGCCGTGAAGGACGACGACGATCTGCGGACGCGCCTCGTCAGTGCGGGCGTGATCCGTCCGGGCAAAGGGGGCGCGGCCCGGATCCTCGATGAGCCGCCGCTCGCCCTCGACGCGAGAATCTCCGAGGCGCTGGCCGAGGACCGTGTCGACCGCTTTTGAGTCCAGGGCAGCGTGAGGTACTGGGATGCATCCGCTCTCGTTCCGCTGTTTCTCGCCGAGCGGGAGAGCCGACGGGTTCGAGAGTGGCTCTCCGAGGACGATGGCATCGTCACTTGGGTCTGGACACGCACGGAAGTCGTCAGCGCCGTCGAGAGGCGCGCCCGCGAGGGGGTGCTGTCTCGCTCGGAGCGCCGCCTGGTCTTGGGGCGGTTCAATATGCATGCTGCCCGTTGGGATGAGGTGACGGACGTGCTCGCGGTTCGCTCCCGGGCGGACCTCCTGCTCGCGCGTCATTCGCTCCGGGCCGCCGACGCCGGCCAACTCGGGGCGGCCCTGCTGATCCAGAACCAATTCGGCGGCGCGCTTCCGTTCGTGTGTCTCGACGAACGCCTTTCGGCTGCGGCGGAGCTTGAAGGTCTTCGGGTCATTCCCTAGGTAAGGTCACGCCCACGATGACGATGGGTGGCGGGTCATACGCGCGCAGGATGAGCTTCGGAGGCCTTTCCGGGCCGCACGCGCGCGACCTCCTGTTGCTGGTGGCGGTGCTCTTCGTCACCTTCTCGCTGCAGTTCTTGCCGGCCCTCTCCTTCGTGCCGGAACTGATGCGGCTGTCGAGTTCGGTGTGGCAGCAGGGCATGGTCTGGCAACTCCTGACCTATCCGGCGGCGGGTTGGGGCGGGCCGTCGATCTGGTTCCTGGTGGAACTGCTGATCTTCTACATGTTCGCCGGCGATCTGCGCTGGGCCCTGGGCCGGCAGCGCTTCTGGAATCTGCTCTGGATGTCGGCCGGCGCGGCCGCCCTGGTGGCTTGCCTGGTGCAGGTGCTGCTGCAGTCGGCTGGGAGTGCGGGGACGACGGCCTTCGCCCTCATGCAGGGCCAGCGGATGCTGATCGCGATCGTGATCGCCGCCTTCGCGCTGATTCGGCGCGACGCGACGATCATGCTGTTCTTCGTCCTGCCGATCCGCGCCAAGTGGTTCATCTGGATCGAGATCGCGTTTGCCTGGGTCGGCCTGCTGGCGTACGGCGACCTCGCCGGCTTCCTCGGCATCTGCACGGCGATCGGCGCCGTGTTCGTGCTGCTGCGGCCTCGGCGCGCGAAAGGTCTGATGCGCGAGATGCGGCGCCGGTACGAGCGTTGGTACGTGAAGCGGAAGCTGAACCGCGGCCGCCGCCGCTTCCGCGTCGTTCCAGGCGGCAAGAAGCCGAAGGACGACGACCGCGTGCACCGCGGTCCCTGGGTCAACTGAAAGCGGCGCCGGAGCGGATGCGGGCGAGACGCCCGCGTTCCCAGGGAGTGCGCTGCCGACGTTACGCCGGCGCTCCAGGCGATCTCGACCGGCCCATCAGCCGGAAGGCCAGGAGGATCGCCAGGGCGGCCAGTGCGTAGTGCCACCAGGTCGGTTGGTCCGGCAGGCCGATCTGCTCGACGCGGGCGCTGCCGAGGGCCAGGGTGTTGTGGAGCGCGTGCCAGGCCATGGCGGGGTAGATCGAGCCGGAGCGGATGACGGCGATCACCAGCAGGACGCCCAGCAGGGACGTCCCCGGAATGCGGAACAGGTCGACGTGGAAGAAGCCGAACACGATACCGGCGACCAGGACGAGCTGCACGTGTGTCAGCCGGCTCTTCAGGCCGTGGAGCAGGACGCCGCGGAAGGCGATTTCCTCGAAGACGCCGGGCAGGATGGCGAAGAAGATGAGCATCTGCCAGAGCGGGATGTCGGCGCCCAGGGCCTCCGCCATCGCTTCGATCCACTCTTCCGGGATCGGCATCGCCAGGCTGGCGAGCCGGACCACGCCGTCGGCCAGTACGAGGCCTGCCGGCGCGGCGATCAGGACGCCGAGCCAGGCCGCCGCCGGCGGCGCCCGCAGCGACAGGGTCTCCCGCACCGGGAGGCGGTAGCGGGCGATCATCAGCCAGGCCGCGGCGCCGAAGATGGCCATGTTGATCGCAATCAGAAGGCGGCCGTCGATACCGTCGCCGATGTTCAGTTGCCACACGAGGAGCAGGGCCCAGAGGATCGCGAACCAGCGCCCGACGCGGCGCGGGAAGAGCGTGGGCCCACCGGTCAAGTCGGCGGCGTCGATGTCGCTGGCGGTGATCAACTTCTCGGCCGAGAGCGTTCGCACCGAAGCGCGCGCGAGCACGGCCGCCGCGACCGCGGTCACCGTCCAGGCGGCCGCGATCAGTGGCCAGTCGTAGTGGCCCGTCAGGATCTCCCTGGCGGCGACGCCGAGGTTCGCGATCGGCACGGCCACGATCGCGCTGCGTAGCGCGACACCGGGCAGCACGGGAATTGCCGCAATGGCCAGGGACACGAGCATCACCGGCGCGAACAGCAACTGCGCTTCCTTGTAGGTCTTCGACCGGCCCGAGACGAGCAGCAGGCTGCTGGACAGAAGCACAGCCGCCGGCGCGTACAGGAAGAGCAGCAGCAGGCCGGCGCCGACCGGGATGACCAGCTTCAGGCCGGCTGGTGCGGCGATCAGGTCGAGCCGCATCCAAAGGACGATGTTCGCGATGTTGAGCACGCTGGTGGCGAAGGCGACGGCCAGGATCGAGAGGTTCTTCGCGATCACGATCTCGATGCGGCTGGCGGCCGTGGTCAACAGAGTCTCCAGCGTGCCGCGTTCCTTCTCGCCGGCCAGCGCGTCCGTGGCCACGATCGAGCCGCCGGCGAGCATCATCATCACGATGATCGCGGTCAGGATGCGCCCGAGGAAGAGTCCCGAGGTCTGGTCCTCGCTCGCGGTCTCGATCCGCTCGAGCGGTAGCAGGTCATCCGGCGGCACTTCGAAGCCGGCGGCTGCGAGACGCTGCTCGCGGACCTCGACTCTCGTGCGTTGCAGGGCCCGCCGGAGCCAAGCCTCGGCCGTGTCCGAGGCGTCGATGTCCGCGCGGTAGGAGAGGACCACGCGTTGTGCGCCGTCTCCGATGTCTTCGACCGCCTCCCGGTCCACGTCTTCGTTTGTGTCGTCCTCGTCAGTTCCGGACTCCCAGGCGATGAGGACGTGGAGTTCTTCCTCGTCGAGGGCGGCCGCGAAGTCGGCAGGTGCTTCGACGCGCTCGAAATGCACCGCGGGACCGTCCGATGCGTCCGCATCCTCGGCCGGATCCTCGTCGCCGGCGACGGCCAGAGCCCGTTCGAGCCACACCAGCGCGTCGGCGGCGCGTTCGGCGTCCGACGGGTCGTCCGCTACGGCATAGAAGTAGGTGCGGCTCTCGAGTCGTTCCTGCCGCCGCTCCGTGGTGAGCGAGGTCAGGAACCACATCAGCGGCCACATGACGAGCGGCAGAGCGACGGCGAACACCAGCACCCGGGGGTTCCGGGCGAGCTGGCGCAGGTCGTTGACGACCAACGCGCTGACGGTGCGGCGGTTCATCCGGCGTCTTGCCTAGGCAGCTTCGTTGGCGGTGACGTAGTGGACGAAGATGTCTTCGAGGTAGTGCTGGGAGGTCGCGGCCCGCAACCCCTCGAGGTCGTCGCAGGCGCGGATCCGTCCCTTGTCGATGATCGCGATCCGGTCGCAGAGACGTTCCGCCTCGCTCATGATGTGGGTCGAGAACAGGATCGCCTTGCCGTCCTCGCGCAGTTCCTGGATCGCCTTCTGCAGGTCGAGCGCGTTCAGCACGTCGAGGCCGACGGTCGGTTCGTCGAAGATGAGCACCGGCGGATCGTGGACGACCGTGCGCGCGATCGACACCTTCTGCTTCATGCCGCTCGACAGCTTCTCGATGCGCGCTCCGGCGTAGTCGCCGAGGCCGAACCGTTCGATCATCTCCTCGACCCGGCTCTTCGTGCGCTTGGCCGGGTACTTGTTGACGCGCGCGAACAGAGTGAGCGTCTCGCGTGCAGTGAGCCGCGGGTAGAGCGCGGTGCTCGCCGAGTAGAAGCCGAGGTTGCGGCGCACTTCCACCGGGTCGCTCACGACATCGTGCCCGAGCACGCGGGCGGTTCCGGACGTCGGCTGGAGCACGGTGGAGATCATCCGCAGCGTGGTCGTCTTGCCGGCCCCGTTGGCGCCGAGCAGTCCGAAGATCTCGCCGCTTTGGCACTCGAAATCCACCTGCTGGACGGCGTTGACCTCGCCCCGGGACTGGTCGAAGAAGTTCTTGGAGAGGCCCTGGACCTCGACCTGCACACTGGTCACGGTCTACCTCCCGCCGGTCGGAATTGCTGGCGCAGAAACTGGAACAGATTGCCCTCGAAGGCGCCGGTGGCGATCTTCTCCACCCGCAGGATGCGCGATGCAAGCCACAGGCAGGCGAGGATCGCGGCGGTGTTCGAAAACACCGTGATCCCGAGCTGCAGCCAGAGCAGGTTGCCCGCGATCGCCTGCCGCAGGAGCATCACGACGTTGACGACCGGGATGCTCGCCAGCGCCGGCGTGAACGTCAAGCTCGGGTCGTTCAGCACCAGGACCGGGAAGATGACGAGGAGATAGATGGGAGTGACCATGGACTGACCTTCCTTGAAGGTGCGGGCAAAGGCCGCGAGGATCATCATCGCGGCGCCGATGAGGGCGCCCAGCAGCACGGCGGTGAGGAGCAGGACCGGCAGTGACCTCAGGGGCAGTTCGAAGGCGAAGCCGCTGCCGTCTCCGCCTCCGAGCCGGGCAAAGAGCGGCCCCAGGAAGGAGCGGAAGGAGACGACCATGGCGGCCGCGTTGAGCGCACCGGCGACGGTGCCCATGGTGGCGACGTAGAGGTACTTCGCGGTCACGATGTGAATGCGCCGGGTGGCGAGCGTGCTCGTGGTCTCCCAGGTGTTCCGCTCGCGTTCCCCTGCCGTCGAGTCGATGGCCGGGTAGAGGCAGCCGTTTGCGATCATGAAGACGAAGAACAACGGGATCATCATTCCCATCACGAACTGCCCCATCTGGCGACCGGTGGCGAGGTTGTTCGACTCCACGTCGAAGACCTGCCAATCGGCGCCGTCCAGATCGTGCTGTTGGGCGATCCGGTCGAGCCAAGCCGAGCGCTCGGCCGAGAGGGCGCGTTCCAGGCGGGCGCGCGCGGTCTGGGACTGGTCGCTCGAGCCGTTGCTCAGAAGCGAGACCGCGGCGTTGCCCGGGAGAGCGTCCGCCGTGGCCTCGAAGATCAGGGCGGCGTCGAGTTCGCCGGCGAGCAGGCGGTCCTCGACTTCCTCACGGTACGCGGCCGCGGCGCCGGCCGGCGGCGCGTCGACCTCCGCGACCTCGGTCCGGTCGTCGTCCTCCAGGCGCTCGAGCAGGCCCCGATGCTCGGCTGGCAGGCCCGCGATCTCGACCCGCGAGTCGAAGCTCTCGAAGCGCGCCGTGACGAACAGGATGCCCGAGAACATGACCCACATCATCAGTGGGTACATCAGGAGTGGGATCAGGATCCCGTTGATCAGGACCGACCGCTCACGCAGCGCCGACCTGAGCTCGCTCAGGTACAGCAGGCGGATGGTTGTCCAGTCCATCGAGAACGGTGGCGGGGGCGAGCGGGAGTATAGAGGGAAAGGGACGGCCCGCTTTGTCTGCGTCGGCAGGGCGGCGAGGGTTTGCGGACGCCGGCGCATCCAGTGTTTGGGGTTCACGCCCGCTGGGCGACCTTCCAGGCCAGACCCGCGGTGCGCGGCACCGATTCGCCCACCTCCTTCGCGTGAGAGCTCGCGGCGGTGCCGTCGCGTACCCGGCCGGCGATGCCCTGGGCGATACCCGCGCTCCGGAACAAGTTGTAGGCGAGGTAGAAGTTCCAGTGCGGGATCCCGTCCCGGTCGGTGCGCCGGCAGTACGCCTCGCGGTACTGCTCGAGAGTCGGCAGACCGATGGCCGCAAGATCGCGACCCTTCAGGCCGCCCTTCTCCTTCGGGATTTCCCACTGCATCGCGTGGTAGCTGAAGTCGGCGAGCGGATGGCCGAGCGTGCCGAGTTCCCAGTCGAGGATGGCGATCACCTCGGCCCGCTCCGGGTGCAGGATCATGTCGTCGAGCCGGAAGTCGCCGTGGACGATCGTCGTCTCGTCGTCGTCGGGGATGTTCGCCGGCAACCACTCGATCAGCGCGTTCATCGCCGGGATGTCCCGGGTCTCCGAGGCGACGTACTGCTTCGTCCAGCGGTGAATCTGGCGGGCGAAGTAGTTCCCCGGCTTGCCGTAGGTCGAGAGCCCCGCGGCCTCGTAGTCGACCGCGTGGAGCCGGGCGAGCGTCCGGTTCATCGCGTCGTAGATCGCGAACCGCTCCTTCGGTTCCATCCCCGGCAGCAGCGCCTCCCAGAGCACCCGGCCCTCGACGCGCTCCATGACGAAGAACATCGTGCCGACGACCGACTCGTCGGTACACAGGCAGTAGGTCCGCGGCACCGGCACGTTCGTGTCCCCGAGTGCCGTCATTACGCGGTACTCGCGGTCCACCGCGTGCGCCGAGGGCAGCAGCTTGCCAGGCGGCTTGCGGCGCAGCACGTAGCTCGTCCCGCCGGCTTCGAGCAGGTACGTGGGGCAGGACTGCCCGCCCTTGAACTGCCGGACCTTGAGATCGCCCGAGAACCTCTCGACGTGCTCCTCGAGGTAGCGCTGCAACGGCGCGACGTCGAAGCGCAGCCGCTCCGCCACTTCCTTGGTTCCCGAGAACTTCTCGTGGCGGCTTTGAGGGTCGGTGTTCGGCATGCGGTCGCCGATCTTAGCTTCGGCGCGCGGCGGTGGCGACGGGAACAGTGCGATGCCCGGATCGCCGTGCAGTAGAGTCGTTGTGCGTTCCCGGAAGAACCGACTACCAGACGGGGTTGTCCGGGGGGAGAGATGCCTTACAGGCTCGGCGACTGGCGGATGGTGATGTGGCCGCGACGGCCGTCGGAGTCCAGACCGGCTTGGCCCATGGTGGCGGTACACGCCATGCTGGCGAGCGCTTTGGCCGTCGGCTCGGTCGCTTTCGCCACGCCGCAGCGAATCATCGATTCCGGCCTGGTCGTCCTCGTCCGGACGGCCGGCGGCGGGGTTGGGAACGGCATGGTCGTGGGCGCGAACGAGGTCGCCACAGGTTGCAGTGTGCTCGCCGGTGCGGCGGCGATCACTGTGCATGAAACCTGGAAGCAGCCCGTCGTCCGGCCCGCTGAGGGCGTTCCGGCGATTCTCGCTGCGCGCGACGAGGAAGGAAAGGCATGCCTTCTCTTCCTGGAGGAGCCGTTCTGGCGCTCGCCCCCGGTCGAGTTCGCGCCGGTTTCCGGATCCGGCTCGGCCGTCTCCGACGTCAGGCCACCTGAGCAGATCTTCACGGTTAGCGTGGCCGAGGGGTACGTCCTGACCGTGCGCCGTGGTCTCATGGGGACACCATCCAATCCCGTGGATCGTGAAGCAGCCGCAGCTCTCGCCTCCCATCCGGATCCGCGACCCCCTGCCGACCGCTCTGCCAAGCCGCTGAGCCAAGCGGGCACGGCGGTCTTCGACGCGCGAGGCCGGCTCGTGGCCATGACGGCCCTGCTCCTGCCCGCCAGTGATCGAAGCCAAGCGCGGGAATCATGGCCGAGGCGGGCGAGGTCACGATGGCCTTTGCGGCCCACGAACGGTTGGATGAGCCCCTCGACCGGCTGCTCGTTCTGGGCCAGGTTGTTGGTGCGGGGACCGCGCACGGCGACCCTGAGGTGAGGGCCGCCGTCATGGAGTTGGCCGACGGGATCGTCGTCGACGACCCCAAGGTTCTGGAGGTTCTTGCGTTGGCGCAAGCCGCGGTTGGGGACCGCACGGGTGCGGAAGCTACTCTCCACAGGATCAGCGCCAGTCCCTGGGCCTATCGAGGGCCATCCAACGAGGTCGACGATCCAGAATTCAAGGCGCTCAAGACAGACCGTGCACTGGCAAGAATCGCGAGATCGGAGGCTGGAGCGGGGAACTTCGACGGCGCGCTACGGACCGCCAATCGAGTCGGCAGCGGTTCAGTCGGCTGTATCTCCTGGTTGACGTAGCGGAGGCCCAGATATCAGCGCGCGAGACGGGGGCGGCTCAGGAGACGTTCGCAGCGGCTGTCGACTTGTTTGAGCGCCTCAGCGGCGTCCGGATCCGCAGGTGTTGCGCGGGGACGCACCCCTTGGTTTGGGCACTGGAAGCGATCACCCATGCTCAGGCCAAAGCCGGTCTGGGCGACCAGGCGCTTGAGACGTTGGGCAGGTTGGAGAACCCCGAGCGGAGAGCTAGCTTCGCGCTCCACAAGATTGTTCACGCGGCCTCCAGCCGCGGTGAATTCGGGCTCGCGCTTCGCGCCCAGAGCGTCATGACCAACGCGAGGACTGAGGCGCTGGCTTACATCGCCAGGGCACTCGCGGGCTTGCCGCCCGGTGATCTGCCGTGGAGGATCGACTAGACCCTCTGTTAGCCGCCTCCTACTTCGCCGACAGATAGACCTCGCCGCCGGCCCGCTTGAACTCGCCGGCCTTCTCCTGCAACCCCGCGGTGATCGCCTCGGCGTCTTCGAGCCCCTTCTCGGCGGCGTGGGCGGCGATCTTGTAGGTGATCACGCCCTCGCGGACGTCACCCGCGGTGCGCGGCACCGATTCGCCTACCTCTTTCGCGTGAGAACTCGCGGCAGTACGCGTCGCGGTAGTGCTCGAGAGTGGGCAGGCCGAGCGCGGCCAGATCGCGGCCCTTGAGACCGCCCTTCTCCTTCGGGATCTCCCACCGCCTCGTAGTCCACCGCGTGGAGGCGGATGACGGCATCTCCACCTTTCGGAGGCTCGACAGTAGCTCCTTGAAGGACTGGCTCGAGGACTACTCGCTGGGCGCCTTGTGGCAGATGGGTGTCGTGGGTGGTGGGCCTGCGCCTTGATCGACGTCACGGTTGTCTGCGAGGGCCGGACCGAGCAGAGGTTTGTATCGAGAATCCTGGCGCCTGCCCTGGGTGAAGACTCTGTCTTCCTGCGTCCGCGATGCGTGGCGACTTCGCGGCGGGCTGCGGGTGGCGGCCTGAGTCCCTACTTCGCCGGTAGGTAGAGCTCGCCGCCGGCCCGCTTGAACTCGCCGGCCTTCTCCTGCAACCCCGCGGCGACGGCCTCGGCGTCTTCGAGCCCCTTCTCGGCGGCGTAGTCGCGGATCTGCTGGGTGATCTCCATCGAGCAGAACTTGGGGCCGCACATGGAGCAGAAGTGGGCGACCTTGGCGCCTTCCTGGGGCAGGGTCTCGTCGTGGAAGGCGCGGGCGCGCTCGGGGTCGAGTGAGAGGTTGAACTGGTCCTCCCAGCGGAACTCGAAGCGGGCCTTGGAGACCGCGTTGTCGCGGGCCTGGGCGCCGGGGTGGCCCTTGGCCAGGTCGGCGGCGTGGGCGGCGATCTTGTAGGTGATCACGCCTTCGCGGACGTCCTCGCGGTTGGGCAGGCCGAGGTGCTCCTTGGGCGTGACGTAGCACAGCATCGCGGTGCCGAACCAGCCGATCATCGCGGCGCCGATGCCGGAGGTGATGTGGTCGTAGCCGGGGGCGATGTCGGTGGTCAGCGGTCCGAGGGTGTAGAAGGGCGCCTCGTCGCACCACTCGAGCTGCTTGTCCATGTTCTCCTTGATCATGTGCATCGGCACGTGACCGGGGCCCTCGTTCATCACCTGGACGTCGAACTCCCAGGCGCGGCGGGTCAGCTCGCCCTGGGTCCTGAGCTCCGCGAACTGGGCCTCGTCGTTCGCGTCCTCGATCGAGCCGGGTCGGAGCCCGTCGCCGATCGAGAAGGAGACGTCGTAGGCGGCCATGATCTCGCAGATGTCGTCCCAGTGGGTGTAGAGGAAGCTCTCCCGGTGGTGGGCGAGGCACCACTTGGCCATGATCGAGCCGCCGCGGCTGACGATGCCGGTGCGCCGCTTCGCCGTCAGCGGCACGTAGCGCAGCAGTACGCCGGCGTGGATGGTGAAGTAGTCCACGCCCTGTTCCGCCTGCTCGATCAGGGTGTCCCGGAACATCTCCCAGGTCAGCTCCTCGGGCCGGCCGTCGACCTTCTCGAGCGCCTGGTAGATCGGCACGGTGCCGATCGGGACCGGCGAGTTGCGCAGGATCCACTCGCGCGTTTCGTGGATGTTGCGGCCGGTGGAGAGGTCCATGACCGTGTCGGCGCCCCAGCGGATCGCCCACACCATCTTCTCGACCTCCTCCTCGATCGACGAAGTGACGGCCGAGTTGCCGATGTTCGCGTTGATCTTGACCAGGAAGTTGCGGCCGATCGCCATCGGCTCGAGTTCGGGATGATTGATGTTGGCGGGGATGATCGCGCGTCCGCGGGCGACTTCGGAACGCACGAACTCGGGCGTGATCGTCCGCGGAATCGCGGCGCCGAAGCTCTCTCCGGCGTGCTGGGCGGCGATCTCGGCGGCCACCTCTTCGCGGCGCTGGTTCTCGCGGATCGCGATATACTCCATCTCGGGCGTGATCTCGCCGCGCCGTGCGTAGTGCATCTGGGTCACGCGGCTGCCGGTCTTCGCCCGCAGCGGACGGCGGCCGCCAACGAAGCGGACCCGGTCGAGCCGGGGATTCGCGGCGCGCTCGCGCCCGTAGCGCGACGAGACGCGGCCCAGTTCTTCGACATCGCCACGCGCCTCGATCCAGGGCCGGCGGATCGGTTCCAGACCGCGGCGGACGTCGATCTCGACCGCCGGATCGGTGTACGGCCCCGATGTGTCGTAGACAACGACCGGCGGATTGTGCTCCTTCGGCCCGAGCGCGGTCAGGCCGCTTGCGGCCGACGGACCCGCGCCGGCGGTCGTCGGCGACTGGCTGATCTCGCGCATCGGGACGCGGACCGAGAGATGCGAGCCCTCCACGTAGACCTTGCGCGAGTTGGGGAGGGGGTCGCGGCTCAGCAGGGGAGCCGCGGTCTGCGGGATTCGGTCGGCAATCGTCATGGCTGCATTCCCTACGTCGGTGTCAACCGTTTCAGGTTCGAAGGCTTCCACGTGCAGGCCTGGCCGGGGCCAGTCCAACGTGGTCTCAGGCTGTCGTTCCAGCCACACCCAGCGTGACAGACCTTAGCAGTCGGGGAATCCGTGCGCGCTCACCGCTGTTGCCCAGAGCCGGTTGGGAGACTTCGGGCGGGTAGAATCGGACGCCCTGGGGTCGCGCGGAGCGCGCGCCGGAAGCCCTTGGGCAGCAAAGAGATGTACATGGACCCCAACCTCAAGGCGCGCCAGGACGTCGATCCGGCGGAAACCGCCGAGTGGCTGGAAGCCCTGGAAGCGGTGATGGAGCGCGAGGGTCCCGAGCGCGCCCACTACCTGCTCGAAGCTCTGGTCGAGAAGGCGCGCCGCTCCGGCGCCTACCTGCCCTACAAGGCGACGACCGCCTACCTGAACACGATCCCGGTCCGGGCTCAGGAACCGTCGCCGGGTGACGCGGATCTGGAGTGGCGGATCCGCAGCATCATCCGCTGGAACGCGATGGCGATGGTCGTGCGGGCGAACCAGGAGTACGAGGGGCTCGGCGGGCACATCGCGTCGTTTGCCTCCGCCGCGACGCTCTACGACGTGGGCTTCAACCACTTCTTCCACGCTCCGTCCGCGGACCATGGCGGCGACCTGGTCATGATCCAGGGCCACTCGTCGCCCGGGATCTACGCCCGCGCCTTCCTCGAGGGCCGCCTGAGCGAGGAGGACCTGCTCAGCTTCCGGCGCGAGGCGGGGCCGGGAGGCCTCTCGTCCTATCCCCATCCCTGGTTGATGCCGGGCTTCTGGCAGTATCCGACGGTGTCCATGGGCCTCGGGCCGCTGATGGCGATCTTCCAGGCCCGGTTCATGAAGTACCTGCACAACCGCGGCCTCGTGGACACCGAGGGTCGCAAGGTATGGGCCTTCATGGGCGACGGGGAGATGGACGAGCCGGAGTCGCTGGGCTCCATCTCCCTGGCCTCGCGGGAGAAGCTCGACAACCTGATCTTCGTCGTCAACTGCAACCTCCAGCGGCTCGATGGCCCGGTGCGCGGCAACGGCAAGATCATCCAGGAGTTGGAAGCCGTGTTCCGCGGCGCCGGCTGGAACGTGATCAAGCTGGTCTGGGGGTCGTACTGGGATCCCCTGCTCGCCCGCGACCGCCACGGGCTGCTGCGGCGGCGCATGGAGGAGGCGGTCGATGGCGAGTACCAGGCGTACAAGGCGAGCCAGGACGGCGGCTTCGTGCGCGAGCACTTCTTCGGCAAGTACCCGGAACTCAAGGCGATGGTGGCCCACCTCACCGACGAGGACATCTGGCGCCTCAACCGCGGCGGGCACGACCCGCACAAGATCTACGCCGCCTACGCGGCGGCGGTGCGGCACACGGGGCAGCCGACGGTCATTCTGGCCAAGACGGTCAAGGGCTACGGAATGGGCGAGGCCGGCGAGGGGATGAACATCACCCACCAACAGAAGAAGATGGGTCTGCGGGCGCTGACCGGATACCGCGACCGGCTCGACATCCCGGTCTCCGACGAGGAGCTGGAGGAGACCCCCTTCTACCGGCCGCCGGACGACAGCCCGGAGATCCGGTATCTGAAGGAGCGGCGCGAGGCCCTGGGCGGCTACCTGCCGGCGCGGACGGTTGCCGCTACTTCGCTGGACGTGCCGGAGCTGGACGCTTTCGACGCCCTGCTGCGGTCGAGCCGGGGCCGCCGGTTCTCGACCACGATGGCGTTCGTGCGCCTGTTCACGCTGCTCACGCGGGATCCCGCGATCCGCAATCGCCTGGTGCCTATCGTCGCCGACGAGGCGCGCACCTTCGGCATGGAGGGCATGTTCCGGCAACTCGGCATCTACGCTCCGACGGGCCAGCTCTACGAACCGGTCGACGCGCACAAGATCGCGCCCTACAAGGAGGCCCGGGACGGTCAGATCCTGCAGGAGGGGATCAACGAGGCCGGGTCGCTCTGTTCCTGGATGGCGGCGGGCACCTCGGCGGCCAACCACGGCTTCCACATGATCCCGTTCTTCATCTTCTACTCGATGTTCGGGTTCCAGCGGGTTGGCGACCTGATCTGGGCCGCGGCCGACATGCAGGCCCGGGGCTTCCTGATCGGCGGCACGTCGGGGCGGACGACGCTGAACGGCGAGGGCCTGCAGCACCAGGACGGCCACAGCCACCTGGCCGCCTCGACGGTCCCGAACTGCATCTCCTACGACCCGACCTACGCCTACGAACTCGCGGTGATCCTCCAGGACGGTTTGCAACGGATGTACGCCGAGGAGGCGCCGGTCTTCTACTACCTGACGACGCTGAACGAAAACTACGAGCATCCCAGGATGCGGGCCGGCGCCGAAGAGGGCATCCGGCGCGGCCTGCACCGGATCCGGCCGGGATCGCGGCACCAGAGGCGCGCCACGCTGCTCGCCTCGGGAGCGATCCTGCGCGAGGCGGAGGCGGCGGCCGAGATGCTGGAGGCGGACTGGAAGGTGTCCGCCGAAGTCTGGTCGGCGACCAGCTTCAACGAGCTGCGGCGCGACGGCATCGAGGTCGAGCGCTGGAACCGTCTGCATCCGGGCGAAGAGGAGAGAGTGTCCTACGTCCGCCGGTGCCTGACCGGGCGCGGCGGCGTGACCGTCGCCGCGAGCGACTACATGAAGGTCTTCACCGACCAGATTCGCGGCTTCGTCCCCGGTCCGTACCGGACGCTCGGCACCGACGGTTTCGGTCGCAGCGACACCCGCGAGCAGTTGCGCTCCTTCTTCGAGGTTGACCGCAGGCACATCGTGGTCGCGGCGCTCGCCTCCTTGGCCGACAACGGAGAAGTCGACTCCGAAGCGCCGGCGAAAGCGATTGCGGCCTACGGCATCGACCCGAACGCACCGAACCCGGCCACCGCGTGAGCGAGACGCTTTCCGTCGTCGTCCCCGACATCGGCGACTTCGACCAGGTCGACGTGGTCGAGGTCCTGGTCGGCGTCGGCGACGAGGTGTCGGTCGACCAGTCGCTGATCACGATCGAGAGCGACAAGGCGTCGATGGAGGTGCCGTCGCCGGAGGCGGGCCGGGTGGTGGAGATCGCGGTCGCGATCGGCGGCCAGGTCGCGGAAGGCGACCTGATCCTCACGATCGAGGCGACGGACGCGCCGGTGGACGCTCCAGCGGAGAAGGCGGCGGAAGCGGTCGAAGCGGCAGCTCCTGCTGAATCACCGCCGCCGGCCCCGCCCGCCGCCACCGAGACCCCGCGTCCGTCGCGGCGCGTACGCCGCCGGCCGCCGGCCGCCGCCGCGGTGCCGGCCGCCTCGGCGAGCCCGCCCCACGCCAGCCCCGCGGTGCGGCGGTTCGCGCGCATGCTCGGCGTCGACCTGCGGAGGGTGTCGGGCAGCGGCGCCAAGGGGCGGATCCTGCGCGAGGATGTCGAAGGCTTCGTCAAGCGGGTGATGACCGGCGGCGGACCCCGGACGGCGGGCGCCGGCATCCCGCCGGTCCCGGAGATCGACTTCTCGAAGTTCGGGCCGGTCGAGTCGAAGCCGCTCAGCCGCATCCGCAAGCTGTCTGCGGCAAGCCTCCATCGGAGCTGGCTCAACGTGCCGCACGTGACCCAGCACGACGAGGCCGACATCACGGACCTGGAGGCCTTTCGCCGGGAGCATCTCGAGGAGGCGCGGGAGCGCGGTGTCCGGCTCACCCTGCTGGCCTTTCTGATGAAGGCGGTCGCGGCGTCGCTGGCCGAGTTCCCGGAGATGAACTCGTCGCTCGCCCCGGACGGAGAATCTCTGGTCCTCAAGCGCTACTACAACCTGGGTGTCGCCGTCGACACACCGGACGGTCTCGTCGTGCCCGTGGTGCGCGAGGTAGACCGGAAGACCGTGTACGAACTGGCCGGGGAGTTGGCCGAGGTCAGCGGCCGGGCCCGCGAGCGGAAGCTCAGACCCGCCGACATCCAGGGCGCCGCCTTCACGATCTCGAGTCTCGGCGGCATCGGCGGCACGGCCTTCACGCCGATCGTCAACGCGCCGGAGGTCGGCATCCTGGGCGTGTCGCGCTCGGTGCGGCGGCCGGTCTACGTCGGCGCCGGTCTGGCGCCGCGGCTCATGCTGCCGGTCTCGCTCTCCTACGACCACCGGGTGATCGACGGCGCCTACGCGGTCCGCTTCACCACCCACCTGTGCTCGGTGCTGGCCGACATCCGCCGGATCGTGCTCTGACGATGGGGACGAAAGATGCTCCTGGGAAAGCCGGCATCCTGTCCGGCCTGGGAACGCGGGCGTCTCGCCCGCATCCATTGACGCCCTAGCCATGGCCGAACCAATCCGCATCGTCGTACCCGACATCGGCGACTTCGACTCCGTCGACGTGGTCGAAGTGCTCGTCTCGCCGGGCGAGCACGTCGACGTCGATGCCGGACTGATCACGATCGAGAGCGACAAGGCGTCGATGGAGGTGCCGTCGACCCACAGCGGCGTCGTTCTCGAGGTGGCGGTGTCGCTCGGCGACAAGGTGGCGGAAGGGGATCTGATCGTGGTGCTCGACGCAGAGGACGAGTCGCACCCCGACCAGCGCGCCGAGCGGCCGCGGCATCCGCATGCGCCGCCCGCGGCGCCGGGGGGTCGGGCGATAGAGGAGGCTGCCGCCGCGCCCGTCGAGAAACCGGTACCCGTTCGGCCTGCGCAGGCCGCCGCGAGCACCGGGCCGTCAGGACCGGTCGACGCCGAAGTCCTGGTGCTGGGCGCGGGCCCTGGCGGCTACACCGCCGCCTTCCGCGCCGCCGACCTGGGCCGCCGGGTCGTGCTGGTGGAGCCGCACGCAAAGCTCGGGGGCGTGTGCCTGAACGTCGGCTGCATTCCCTCGAAGGCACTGCTGCACGCCGGCCGCGTGATCGACGAGGCGGCCGAGTTCGCCACCCAAGGCATCGACTTCGGCGAGCCCGCCATCGACCGAGCCAAGCTTGGCGATTGGAAGAACGAGGTAGTGGGCCGCTTGACCGGCGGTCTCGCGCAACTCGCCGAGCGGCGCAAAGTCGAGGTTGTACGGGGCCATGGCCGCTTCGTCGGTCCCCACGAGGTCGAGGTCGAGGATGCGGCCGGCGGCCGGCGCACCCTGACCTTCGGGCAGGCGATCGTCGCGGTCGGCTCGCGCCCGGCGATGATCCCGGGCTTGCCGGACGGCGACCCGCGGGTATGGGATTCGACCGACGCGCTGGAACTCGACCCCGAGTTCGAGCCGGACGGGCGGCTTCTGGTGGTCGGCGGCGGCATCATCGGGCTGGAGATGGCGACGGTCTACGCCGCCCTGGACTACCGGGTGACCGTCGTCGAGCTGCTGCCGCAACTGCTGACCGGGGTCGACCGCGACTTGGTGCGTCCGCTCCAGCGCCGGCTGGCCGGCCGCCTGGAGAACATCCACACGGCAACCCGCGTGACCGGCGTCAAGGCCCAGAAGAACGGCCTCATGGTGTCGATGGAGGGTGACGACGGCGAGTCCCGCTCCGGCCTGTTCGGGCGCTTCCTGGTCGCGGTCGGCCGCCGTCCCAACAGCGACCGCTTCGGCGCCGAGGCCGCGGGCGTTCTGGTCGACGAGCAGGGCTTCGTTCCGGTCGACGACCAGCAGCGGACCAACGTGCCGCACATCTTCGTGATCGGCGACCTCGTGCCCGGACCGATGCTGGCGCACAAGGCGACCCACGAGGGCAAGGTCGCCGCCGAGGTGGCGGCGGGGGAGAAGAGCGGCTTCGAAGCGCGGGTGATCCCGTCCGTGGCCTACACCGATCCGGAGGTCGCCTGGGTGGGCCTCACCGAGACCGAGGCACGACAGAACGGCACGGCCTACGAGAAGGCCGTCTTCCCGTGGGGCGCTTCCGGCCGCGCCCTGACCCTGGGCCGGGCGGAAGGCCTGACCAAGCTGCTGTTCGACCCCGGCACCGGCCGTGTCGTGGGCGCCGGCATCGTGGGCGTCAACGCGGGCGACCTGATCGCCGAGGCGGCCCTGGCGATCGAGATGAACGCGGATGCGGCCGACCTGGCGCTCACCGTCCACCCCCATCCGACCCTCTCCGAGACGATTGCCTTCGCCGCCGAGGCGTACGAGGGCACGATCACCGACCTCTACCTGCCGCGGCGCGGGAAGCGTTAGCCGGGGGCGGTCCGCGGCGCACCGCCGGGGACGTTTTGGCGCCCTGGGAGGCTGCGGGGCAGAAACTGGGTGCGCGGGCCTCTGGGAGTGCTGCCGCGGTAGGGGAGCGCCCCGGGGCCTCCTTGTATTTGTCGTTTGTAAGAGGCCAAACATGGCTGACAAATACTAGTTTCTGTCGATAAACGGCAACTTATAGCCTCTTGCAATGTCCTAGGAATAGCGGCAGTATGGGAACGAACAACGTAGGACTGCGAGCCGGGCGGGAAGTCGGGGTCTTCCAGTACGACGACGCGTTCTTGATGGCCGGCATCGAGGTCTTTCCGCTGGCGATGCCTGCGCGTGAAGGGACCTACGAGTTTCCCGCGCTCGGGGACTCGTTCATGGGCTTGCCGGGCCTCGTGGCGGACTCGCTGCCGGACCGTTTCGGCAACATACTGATCGATGTCTGGCTGGCGGAGACCGAACGGAGTGCCGAGAGCTTCAATCCGGTGGACCGTCTCTGCTACATCGGCACGCGCGGCTTGGGGGCATTGGAGTTCCAGCCGGCGGAGTCCAGGGGGAACCCGCGCGACGAAGTGGAGATCGCTCGACTCGTCGATCTTGCCAATCGGGTTCTCGACGAACGGCGCCGTGTGTCCGGCCGGCTCGACGACCGCGAGGCGCTCGAGGACCTCCTCAGCGTGGGAACGTCCGCGGGCGGGGCCCGGCCGAAGGCGGTGCTCGCCTGGAATCGGGCCACGGGCGAGTTCCGGTCCGGCAAGGTGGACACGAAAGCCGGCTTCGAGCATTGGATCCTGAAGTTCGACGGCGTCACCAGCAACCGCGACCGCGAACTGGCGGATCCGCTGGGCTACGGGCGGATCGAGTACGCGTATCACCTGATGGCGTGCGAGGCCGGGATCGAGATGTCGGAATGCCGGCTGTATTTTGAAGGCGGCAGGCGCCACTCATCGTCGCGCGGAACCAGGACGATCATGTGAAGAACATGGCGTTTCTGATGAATCGCCGCGGGGAATGGCGGCTGTCGCCGGCCTACGACGTGACGTACTCTTACAACCGGCGAGGCCCGTGGACAGACCAACACCAGATGAGCATGGCGGGCAAGCGCCGCGGTTTCGAACGCGACGACCTGCTCAGATTTGCTGAGACCTCCGGGTTGAAGAGACCACGAGCTCGTCGCGCCATCGATCGGGTGCTCGATGCGGTCGCCAACTGGCCCTCGTTCGCATCCGAGGCGGCGTGGAGAAGGGGGACATTCAGAGGATCCGGAGGACCCATCGTCTTGAATTGCGGTGACTGGCACGCTGCTCCAGGCGCTGATGTGGCGCCACGCGGACATGCTCACGGTGTGGAATCGGAGCCTTGAACCGCCTCGACAAGTGGCTGCAGGTGTCGCGGATGTTCCGGGCCCGTTCGAAGGCGGCCGAGGCCTGCACCTCCGGCCGGGTCACGGTGAACGGCCAGCAGGCCAAGCCTCATCGCCGGCTTGCGGTGGGCGACCGCGTCGAGATCAAGGCCCGCGACGACTGGCAGCGGATCCTGGTCGTTCGCGAACTGCGCGATCGACCGCTGCCGAAGGCCGAAGCGCCGCGGCTCTACGAGGACCTGAGCCCGCCGAAGCCGGAGCCGCCGCCTCGCGACGCGTTCGTGGCGCTGCCGACGGCCCACCGGAGCCGCGGCGCCGGCCGCCCGACCAAGCGCGACCGGCGGCGGATCGACCGCCTGCGCTGACCGGTTTCAGCGCCGGCTTGTTCGGGACAAGTGCCAGATTGAGATCAGCGGATAGCGATTGGTCGGCACCAAGTCTGCGTCCAGTTGTCTGGCAGCGCGGAGCGTGAGCCGATGAAGTACCGACTCGGCGCGGAACGCCGATTCGTCACCGTCCAGACAGTCGGGCCAGGCTGCGGATAGTTTCTTCTCGAACCTGGACAGCCCTAGGTCGCCGACCAGCAATCCGAGATTGTTCGTGATGTGCTCGACGTGCGGATCTCGAATGTCGCCAAGACCCTTCAATATGGGGGAGACGGCGCCGAGAACACTGTCATGGTGCTCGCCGTCCGGCCATAGCTCTTCCAGCCGTTCCTCGTCGAGAAGGTAGGTGCTCAGGTTCGCCTGCGGGTCGAAGTCTGCGGCTAACACCGAGTACCCGATCTCAGAGTACATCCACGCGAGGTGGTAGACGAGAGTCGTCTTGTCGACGCCTCCTTTGTTGGTGAAGAAGACGATCGTCTTCACGCTTGTCTCCGTATCGTGACGAGCACGTGATCAGGCTCGAAGGTGAATTCGGCCTCCGGGTTTCCGTTGCGACGGAGCGCTTCCTGGGCTCGGACGACTCCGCGGCCGAACTGATTCACGTAGCCGAGCGTGGCGAGCGCTTCGGAGAGAACTGGATTGCGGTAGTCGGTTTGCCGTGGGAAGTTCTCGCGTGAGGCCGCACCGTACAGCCCGCCTACGCTTTGGATCTCGATGCGATCGTCGTACCAGGAGAACCGCACGGGAGCGTTGGACTCGTCGGTGCGGTGCATGATTGCGTTCAGGAGGAGTTCTCGCAGCGCAACGGTAGGGTAGTCGGCCAATGTCCGCTCTCGTAACGCCGACTCCGGGTCGGGCTCTTCCAGCACTGAGTGGACGACGGTCAGGACCTCCGGCACGCGCTGCACCTCGTCGACCACGACGTCACGGCTGTGGGGCGAGCCGGCAAGCAGCTCCCGCAGACGTTCTGGACGAGCCCTAAGAGTGCGGTACGTGCCGGGCACACGAACCGGCAGGCGAACTCCCCGGTCGGTGAGAAGGGATGGGGGCGTGGCCTTGCGTACGTCATGAGAGTAATGCAGACTAGAAGAATGAATGCACAACCTCCATCTCGCTTGCCAGAGTCGACGGTTACTTCCCGGGGCCAGACGACCCTGCCCAAGGAGGTGCGCGACGCGCTTGACCTGAAGGCAGGGGACCGGGTGCGCTACTTCATATACGACGGGGAAGTGCGCATCGCGCCGGTGCTGCCGATCAGCCGTTTGTTTGGCGTGCTGAAGTACGACGGGCCTCCCGCGACCCTGGAGGAAATGGACCGCGCCATCGCCGAGGGAGCGTGTCGCAGAGTGCTGGGGAGCGACTGGCGTCCGATGACGGAGGAAGAGGAGCGTGCAGTCGTCGGGGGAACGCGCCGCGAGTGATCGCGCTCGACACGAACGTCCTCGTTCGGTTCCTCATCCGGGACGACGAAGGACAGGCGAGGGCAGCGGCAGCCCTGCTGCAGGAGTTGACGGTTGAAGAACCGGGGTACGTCAGCCGGGAGGTGGCGATCGAGTTGGTGTGGGTCCTGAAGAACCGGTACGGGTTCAGGCGGGAACAGATAGCGATCGTCTTCAACGACCTGCTGAAGTCGGCGGCGTTGGAGGTTGAGGCCGCCAGCGATGTGGCGCGCGCCGCGCGGGAGTATCGCCGTGGAGGCGCCGACTTTGCAGACCGTATGATCGCGGCCACGGCGAGACGAGCGGGGGCGTTGCCTCTCTACACCTTCGACCGGAAGGCGGCGCAGTTGCCGGGCGTCAGTCTGTTGGAGCCAGCTCGGCCCGCTTCTCGTTAGCGCGGGCGTACTCGAGGATGTTCTTGAGGCCGTAGTTGCCTTCGTGGCAGGCGTACTCGAAGAGCGCCTGGTCCGACTTCTTCATTTCCATCCGGGCGCTCCAGGGGCGGTTGAAGGACTCCGGGTCGTCGATCGTGTACTCGTAGATCAGCGTGTTGTCATCGAAACGGGTGAAGCGCTCTGTCAGGCGCATGTTGCCGCCTGAGCCCTGGAAGCTGATACGCCGATCGAAGTTGCGCGTCTCGACGACCAGGGTTTCGCGGTCCCAGGTTCCGCGCGAATCGCCCTTGAACTGGCGGACGTCTTCGGGCAGCCGTGGCTGGCCGTCGAGGGGGACGATCCGGGTCTCGTGGACCATCTCGTTGAGGAGCGCCACCGTGTCCGGCGTCACCAGGATCAGCACGTTGTTGTTGTAGGCCCCGGGGTTCATCGGCGGTCCGGCGTTGAAGCCCATCAGGCAGCGTTCCCAGAGGCTGCGATCCTCGGGTCCGGCCGGCACCTTCTGGCGCCGGTCGCGCCGTTCCTGGGCTCGCCGCCTGCCGTCCTCGGTCATGGTCGGGATGCGTCCGTTCGGCGGGTCGAAGATCAGCGACGTGCGGCGTGACTCCTGCACGTTGCGGCCGTGGTCGAGCCAGTAGGGCGCATGGACGCTCGGGCGCCGCTTCTGCGCCTCCGCGCGACGCTCAATCGTGTCGCGTTCGAACTGGCCGGCCTGTTCGGCGCTGAAGTACTCCTGCTCCGCGTAGGCCGACGGCCGCTGCAGCGGCGTCGCGGTGGCGAAGTCCCACAGTCCGTCGATGTCGCCGGGCGGCTCTCCGTTCGAGCCCGCTTGGGCACAGATCGGCGCACTGAACGATGCGGCCAGGAACACGGCCGTTGCCAGAGCGATTCGGACGCGCGGGCGATTGGAGTGGAGCACTTCGGTTTCAGGATAGCGGCTGGGCCGGGTTCCGTCATCCTGGGAAACCCGGGTGGCGCGGCCCGCGCCAACCGGGTTCAAAGGCTCTTCGCAATAGACTCCGCCGCCCATGACGCAACCGCTCACCCTGATCATCGGCAACAAGAACTACTCGTCCTGGTCGCTCCGGCCTTGGGCGCTGATGACCGAGCTCGGCATCCCGTTCATGGAACGGATGCTGAAGTTCGACTCGGAGGACTGGGAGCAGAACATCGCCGGGCTGTCGCCTACGCGCCTCGTGCCGGTGCTCTGGGAGGGCGCGCCGGGGCAGGGCTTCGCCACCTTCGACACCTCCGCGATCGTCGAGCGTCTGGCCGACTTGTACCCCGGCCGCGGCGTCTGGCCGGCGGACGGCCGGCCCCGTGCTCGGGCGCGCTCCCTGGTCGCGACCTTCCACTCCGGCTTCGCGGCGTTGCGCTCGGCGATGCCGATGAACATCCGCTCGAGCTATCCGGGCAAGGGCCGGGAGGCCGAGGTCATGGCCGATGTCGACCGGCTGACGACCCTCTGGCGCGTCGCCCATGCCGAGTTCGGCGGCGACGGGCCGTTCCTGTTCGGCGCCTTCTCGGCTGCCGACGCCTACTTCCTGCCGGTCGCTTCCCGGTTCGCGACCTACGAGCCGCCGCTTCCGCGCGAAGCCGCGGACTACTGCCGTGCGCTGGTCGACACGGAGGCGATGCGCGAGTGGAGCAGGGCTGCTCTGCTGGAGACGGAGTTCGTCCCGGAAGACGAGCCGTACGCCGTCCCGCAGACGAGGCTCTGAGACAGCAGCCAAGGACGGCTGCTACAGAGCCCTGTCTAATTCGAGCACCAAGGCGACGATCATGTCGTGAAGGCGGTTCATCGCGGTTTCGCTGGCGTGTTCGATGCTGTCCTTGGCTGTGTGAATGACCCGGAAGATGTCGGGCAGGAAGCCCTGACGGAGCCCGGATTCGGCGCCCGCGTTGAGCGCGAGCCACATCTGATGCGACGCGGTGGTCCCGTTCATGGCGATGGAGACGTTGGGGATTCCGGCGGCCTGGAAGCTGCGATCGTCGCTGGAGGGATACCGGGGGAAGGCCATGCACGGGACATCGCTGCCGGCGCACACGACGCGGAGACTGCGGTAGACCGCCTCGTTTCCCTCGTGGGATGTGGGCCCGTACATCAGGGTGCCGTCGCCGGCGACCACGTCGGCGTTGACCATGGCGGCGATACGGTCCCCGTCCCCGTCCTGAACGTAGGCGCGAGAGCCGAGGAGCCCGAACTCCTCGAGGTCGAACAGGACGACCCGGACCCGGTGGTCCAGTTCGTGTCGCCGCAGCGTCTGGGCCACCCTGGTGAGGACGACCGACGCCGCGCCGTTGTCGACGGCGCCGCCGACGACCGCGCCGTCTCGGAGGCGGACCACGTCGTAGTGCGCGCCCACCACGATGTCGCGGCGCCCCTCGCCGATCGTAACGACCAGGTTTCTCCCGACTTCCCTCGGCTGCCGCTCCGTCGCGGTAGCCGAGAACTCCTGGATACGAGGGTCGAGACCGCGCTCCTGGAACATGTGAAGCAGCGCGTCCCCTCGGTCCACGGTCTCGCGGCCGACGATACGAGCCAGGTCCGGGAGGAGATCGTGCAAGGAGCCTTCGTGCCGTGGCTCGTCGGGACGTTCTGCGGATGCCGGCGAAGACGCCGGCGCAGCCGGTCCCATGGCGACGTCCGGGGCGGGAACGGAGATCGTGGAGCACGCCAGCGTCATGCACGTGGATAGCACCACGCCGGTCAGCAGTCCCTGGCGGGCCCGGTGGTCAGCGTGTCGGTTTGCGGTCGCGGGAATCTCCATGCCCCTCAGGGGCTACCCCGAACCCTCGCCCACGATCACGTCCACCTGATCCTGCGGCGCGTAGAAGTACGAGCCCGGTCGGAAGTCGTAGCCGAGGTCGCCGAGCAGGCGGCGTTGGCGCGGAGTGCAGCGATCGAGAATCTCGGCGGTGGGCTCCGGGTCATACGTGCGCAGGAACAACTGGCAGTAGTTGTAGAGGATCGTTTTGCGGGCGCGCGGGGAGGCGTTGACCGAAGGGCCGTGCCAGAGGGAATGCGGGAAGAGGATGCAGTCGCCGGCCTTGCCGGCGAGCTGGACCGCGCCCGGGGTTTTCGGGCCCGGCGCCGGGTACGGGCGGTCCGGGAAGGGGCGTATGTGACTGCCGGGGAAGACCGTGAAGTTGCCGCAGTCGTCGTCGGTCACATCGGAGAGCAGGTAGAGCGCCTTCATCGCCAGTGGCAGGCTGGTCTCGGTGACGCGGATGCCGCGCAGCGCTTCGCCGCCGTCGGTGTGGGTGTAGCCGGGCCATTTGGGATTCGACGGACGCACGATCGCCTGGCTCATGCTGAGCACCACGTAGGGGCCCATGATGTCGGTGACCAGGTCGAAGACGGGCGAAGCGTCCATCAGGTCGAGGAACGCCTGGTCGTAGTGCAGCAGCACGCGGCGGTCCATGAAGCCCTCGGGGTCCCGGTCGATTGCATGGTCGAGCCAGGCGTAGTGGCCGAGCGGCCCGTCAGGGTTCGGCTCCCAGCCAGGGAGCTGGCGGACACGGTCGAGTTCGGCGTCGAAGAACGCGACTTCGTACGGTGACAGCGCCTGTTCGAGGCGGATGTAGCCGTCGATCGCCCACTGTTCACGCTGGACCTGGGTCAGTTTCTGCATGACAGGTGCCTCCTGCTGCGGGCCCGGTCGGCGGTCGCGGCCCGCGTCGCTCGCTTCGGTCGTGTGGCCTGAGAATATGCCGCCTCGTGCGCGACGGTCACTCGCGGGCCTCGCCGCCGGCTAGCGCTCGTTCGGCGGCTTCTTCGGCGTCGCGCGCTCTATCTTCAGTCCCGGGATGGCTGGCCATCCAGTTGGGAGTGCCGCTTCGGGCGTGGGCTGCCTCGAGCCGCTGAAGGAGGTCGCCGAGGCGAGTCGGCGGGATGCCGGCTCCGAGCAGGTAGTCGAAGGCGAACTGGTCGGCGTCGCGTTCGAAGGCGCGCGAGTAACGCTGCGCCAGCAACCGCTCAGGCGCCAGAATGGACAGCGTGGCGACCGACGCATCACCGGTAAAGGCGGTCCACAGGACGAGCATGGAGGAAGTCTGGGCGAGGCGCCGCATGACGTGCCGGCCGGCCACGTGCCCGACTTCGTGGGCGAGGACCGCGACGATCTCCTCGTCGTTCTCGGCCAACTCGACGAGTTGATCCGTGATGACGACCGTGCCTCCCGGGAGAGCGAAGGCGTTCGGACCGAAGCCGGGTGCGGAGAAGAAGCCGAGTTGTACGGCCTCAACTCTTGCATCGTCTCTCATCGCGTAGAAGGCGATCAGGATGTCGTTCTGCCTGTTCTCATCGAGCTTGGAGGGCTCGAGGAGGTCGAATTGGAGCAACAGGGTCATCAGGTTCTCGCCGATGACCGCTTCGACCTCGGGAGGCGTCGCCGCGACGACGATCCTGGCAACGACTGGCGCACCCCACTCGGTGAACGAGAACAGGATCGCGGCCGTGACGGCCAGTGCCGTTGCTGCTCCGCGCCAGTTGCTGTCGAGCCGATGGAGAAGTCGCTCGAAGCGCCGGCCGGCTGGAAGGGGACCGCGTTCGGCGCGTGCTCGCATCGCATCCAACGCATCGTTGTCGCGCACCTCGCAGACGGCGCCGTCGGGCAGACGGATGTGACGTGGCGTATCGGCGACGCGGCCGGGAATCCGGACCTCTGAGAGAGAGTGGAGACGGCGCTCTTCGAAGCCGTCGACGGCTACCACCACATTGCCGTCGGTCGTGATGGCGAGGGAGGCGTCGCGCCGCTCGGAGGTGCGACCGTCGTAGTAGTGGCAGGAAACGGCGCTCATATACCGATCTCCAGGCCGAACTCGCCGGCCGCCTCGGCGCCCGTGGCCCCCAGGCGTTGGGCGTCGCCGGCTTCGAACGTGACCTCGCCGAGCGGCTGCATGACGAGGAACTGGTCCACGACGTAGCGCAGCACGCGGATTCTGGCGAACGGCGCGAACAGGCCGAAGGTGGCGATGATCAGGGCGGTGTTGCTGGCGTAGAGCCAGAACATGGTTCCGAAGGAGAGTTGCAGGATGAAGTCGCTGTCGCCGAGCTGGGTACAACTCCAGCGGTAGCTGAGCAGGCGGGCCCGGATGTACACGAACGAGACCAGCGCCACCAGGACGAAGAACACCGGCATGACGAAGTTCGCAGCGGGAGGTGGCGCTCCCTGATCGGGTTCCATCGCAATCATGCTGAAGATAACGAAGCAGGAGCCCATGAACAGAATTACGGTCAGCACCCAGACGACTACGTAGACGCCGTAGTAGGGACTGGCTTCGCCGATGAAGCGGAACGGCTTGTTGCCGAAACGCGACTCGGTGATGAGGAAGCGGTCGCGGCCGAAGATTCTGAACGGCCAGGCCAGCCCCAGGGTCACGAACGAGGCAACGGCCATCAGCGGATACCAGACGGCGGCGTCCCAGTACCGCCCGTTGAAGTCGAAGGCGATGCCGCGGTACCGAGAGTTGCGGAGCTGGAAGGTCCGCGCGCGGACCACGACCCAGGGCACGAGCGGCGCCAGCACGGCCAGCACGGCGTAGTAGTAGAAGATGGAGAAGAGGTTGGCGAACCACAAAGCCACCGCTACGACCGCGACCAGAATCCGGCCCCGAAGAATGGCCACCGGGTTCGCCGTGTAGTCGAAGGCGTTGTCACCGAGCCAGATGTGGCCGTACAGGTAGCGCCGCGCCCGCACCTTTGCCCAGGCCGAGTAGATCCCGAACGTCAGCAGCGTCAGTGCGACGTTGACGATCCAGATGCGGAAGTACTCCCATCCGTCGGCGGTGACGCGCAGCCGCTGAGTCTGGGACTCGGAGGTGTCGGGCGCCAGCGGGGCGCTATCGACGGGGCCGCTCTCGAGCAACTCGCCAAGCGAGGTTGTCTCGCCTGTGGCGCCGCGCTCTACCCCGGATCCCGCGCCAGCGTCGATCCTGTTGCCCTGTCTTTCCTCGCTCATGGAGTGGTTCGTCGACGAATCGTAGATGAGAAACGGCCCGCGGATCGAGCCGATTCCAGACCCGTGGATTCGAGGCTGGTGCGAGTGGCTCGGTAGTCACGCCGCGACGTCGCGGCCGCCGAACCTCGTTGTCGACTGTAACCTCTTTGTTTTCAGAGGTTGCGTAAAGCAGCGGAGGCGATATCCTGCGTCATGGCGTCGCCGCACGAGCCGTCTCCTCCAACCCCCTTCGGGTATCATGCCGGCACAGATTTCGGGCAGCGAGCCGGCTTGGCGAAACCTATGGGCCTCGCGGCGGACGGCCAGCGGAGGATGAGATGAAGGGATCTGCACCGATCGGCTCAGCAGTCGCGCGGGAACGGGAGCGCGACGGACGGAACAGGCGGCGAACGGATGGAATCCGGGCGTGTCTCGCCATCCTGGCGCTTGCTCTGGCTGTCGGGCCCGCCGGGGCTCAGGAGGCGGAGGAGCCCAGCGAACTCGACCGGGTGCTGGCAATGCACTACGAAGCCCGGGGCGGCATCGAGAAGTTACGCTCGATTCAGGGTGTGAGGGCCACCGGGACGATGTCGGTGCAGGGCATGGAGGCCCCATTCACGATTCAGCTCCGTCGACCGAATCAGGTCCGGGTGGAAGGCGACTTCGGCGGCATGACGCTGATCCAGGCATTCGACGGCGAGCAGGCCTGGGGCCAGACGCCCGGTCAACCCAAGCCTGCTGTCGTCGAAGGAGAACTGGCGGCTGCGCGGGCCGCCGACGCCGCGCTGAGCAGTCCCTGGTTCGAGTACACGGAGCCGGGTTACCAGGTGGAGCTTGCCGGCCGCGAGGAGATCGAGAGCGGTGAAGCCTGGAAGCTCGTGGTCACCGCGCCTGGCGGCGTGACGCAGCAGGTCTTCATCGGTACGGAAGATGGGTTGGAGAAGAAGAGGATCTCCAAGGCGGACTTCGGATTCGGTTTGGAGGATTCGGCGACCCGGTTCGAGGACTACCGGGAGGTCGACGGCCTGATGCTGGCGCACCGGCAGGTCATGGTCACTTCGATGGGCGAGATGCCGTTGACCCTGAATTCCTACGAGATCAACCCCGAGATCGATCCCGAGATCTTCTTCATGCCGGGCCAGATGGCCAACGCCGCACTCGGGCTGGACGAAGTGCTGGCGCACCACCGGAGTGCCCGCGGAACCTCGGCTGCCGAGGTCCAGACGGTAAGCGCTAGCGGCACCGTCGTCATGCTCGGTTTCGAAGTGCCGATGACGGTGGCCTTCGCCCGCCCCAGTTCGTTCCGCATCGACATCGACATGCAGGGCCTGACGATGATCCTGGCCTACGACGGCGAGACGGCATGGAACGTGTCGCCGATGCAGGGCATCATCGAGCCCGCGCCGCTGCCGGAGGAAACGGTCGGGGCCGTGGGGATCCTCACCGACTTCCTGTGGGGCATGCTCGCGAACAGCGAGGAACGCGGCTTCGAGGTGTCGCTGGCGGGTATCGAGAAGGTCGAGCGCGACGAGACCTACCGGCTGGACATTGCGACCGCGGACGGTGAAGCGCGCGCCCTCTACCTGGGCGGCGAGGACTTCCTGGAGCGCCGGGTCGTCTTCGACGGGTCGTTCCTGGGGTCGACCGGAGAGATCGACGTGGCGATCAGCGACTACATGGACGTGGGTGGGGTGAAGGTGCCCGGCACGATTCGGATCGCCGTGGCGGGCCTGGTCGCCGTCGAGTTGAGGATCCAGGAGGCTGAAGCCGGTGCGGACATCGATCCCGCATCGTTTACGATGCCCGCTCCCGCCGATCCGGAGACGCCGGGTCCGGCTCTCTAGGAGCTTGCGCATGCCGACCCTGCCTGCCGCATCGACGACGCGAACCCCCGACGGCCGTCTTCGTGTTCACTTCTTCCTCGTTGCCTCCGCGTTCGCCCTGGCGCTTCTCGCCTCTGCGGCGCTCGCCGCGACGGACGCTGCAAGCGACGATGACGCGGAGCCGGTCGAGGACCCCGCCCTTGCCGAGACGATCGTCGTCACGGCGGCTCGGGCGGAGCAGGAACTAGGGCAGGTGACCTCCAGCGTCTCCGTTCTGACTGGTGACGAGCTTCGCTCCAGCCCGGCCGTGACGCTGGACGACACGCTGCGCCGGGTCCCCGGCTTCAGTCTCTTCCGTCGCAACAGCTCGATGGTCGCCCACCCGACCAGCCAGGGCGTTTCGCTGCGCGGCATCGGCCCCAGCGGCGTCAGCAGGACCCTGGTGCTGCTCGACGGACTGCCCCTGAACGATCCCTTCGGCGGCTGGATCTACTGGGGCCGCGTGGGCCGCGAAAGCCTGGAGCGGATCGAGGTCGTGCGCGGCGGCGGTTCGAGCCTGTGGGGCAACTCGGCGCTGGGCGGCGTGATTCACCTGGTGACGACTGAGCCGTCGGACTCGGGACCTTCGCTGCGGCTGTCCGCGTTGGGCGGCGATCACGGGATCCTCTCGGGCGACGCCTGGTTCGGGCAGGGGTTCGAGCGCGCGTCGCTGACCCTGTCGGCGAGGAGCTTCGACAGCGACGGCTACCCGGTGGTCCGCGACGACCAGCGCGGCCCGATCGATGTCGACGCGTTCTCGGAACAGACAAGCGTCGGCGGTCGGCTGGCGTTTTCTCCCAGCGACTCGGTGTCGGTGAGCATCGGCGGCGACACCCTGTCGGAGGATCGCGGCAACGGCACGCCGCTCACCGGCAACGACACCGAGTTGACCTCCTTCCGTTTGAGCGCGGACATCGTGAGCGGCCGGGGCGACACCTGGACCGTCCGCGGTTTCACCCATGAGCAGGAGTTCGCGAGCCGGTTCAGCGCCCAGCAGGTGGACCGCTCCTCGGAGCGGCCGGCTCTCGACCAGTTCCTGGTCGACTCCGAAGCCACGGGGCTCGGCGCGCAATGGCAGGGTCAGTTGGGGCAGGGCGAGGTCGGATCGGGACTGTGGGTCGCCGGCGCCGAGTGGCGGAGCGTCGACGGCGCGACCAACGAGGACTTCTTCTACACCACGCAGTTCAATCGCCGGCGCATGGCGGGCGGCGACCAACAGGTCGCGGGCGCCTACGTGCAGCGCCGGGCGCAGTACGGCGACCGGCTGACGCTGGAACTCGGGGCCCGCATCGACCGCTGGCAGACGGGTTCGGGCAGCCGACTCGAGATCAACAAGGCGGACGGCTCGATCCGTCGCGACGACGCCTTCGAGGATCGGGAGGAGACGGCGGCGTCGCCCCGGATCGGCTTCCTGTACGCCCTCGACTTCGGCTGGAGCCTGCGGGGCTCCGTGTACGGATCGTTCCGGGCGCCGACCGTCAACGAACTCTACCGGCCGTTCCGGGTGCGTAACGACATCACGGAAGCGAACGAGACGCTCGAGCCCGAGCGGCTCTCCGGCATCGAGTTTGGCGCGGTGCGCTACCAGGGCGGCTCCAGACTCTCGCTCAACGCCTTCGTCAACCGGGTAGAGAACCCGATCGCCAACGTCACCCTGGCCTCGATTGCGAGCGGGCGGTTCTTCCAGCCGTGCGGCTTCGTCCCGGGCGGCGGCTCCTGCCGCCAGCGGCTCAACCTGGACCGCACCCGCATTCAGGGGCTCGAGGTGGAACTCCGCCAGCGGCTCGGCGACGAGTGGCGGCTCGACGCTTCCTACCTCTACAGCAACGCCGAGGTCGATGGCGCGGCCGGCTTCCCGCAACTCGAGGGGAAGAGGCTGGCGCAGACGCCCGAGCAGTCGGCGAGCTTCGGTCTCGAGTACGCGAACCCCGAGCTTCTGCAGGCGAGACTCGGCGTGCGTTTCGTGGGCGAGCAGTACGAGGACGACCTGAACACGCGGCCTCTGTCGAGCTTCGCGGTCGTCGATCTGAGCCTGGCTCGCGCTCTCGGCAGCCGTTGGCAGGTCTTCGCCGGGTTCGAGAATCTGCTCGACGAGGAAGTCCAGGTCGGCGTCTCGGGAACCAGCCTCGTGACGATCGGCGCCCCCCGGATGGTGCATGTGGGGGTGCGTCACGCGCTGGGGTCCTGACCCGCCCGCGATCCGCGGAAGCAAGCCTATGACCCGAGTCACCGCTGAAACGCTTTCCCGACGCCAGCGGGAGATCTCGGTATCCGAGTTCTTCGCCAAGAACCGGCACCTGCTCGGCTTCGATTCGCTGCGCAAAGCCCTCCTGACCACGGTCAAGGAGGCGGTGGACAACTCGCTCGACGCTTGCGAAGAAGCGGGCATCCTGCCCGAGATCTGGGTCGAGCTCGAAGCCGCGAAGGGCACGAACCGTTACCTCGTGCGGGTTACGGACAACGGCCCCGGCATCGTCCCCGCACAGGCGCCGAAGATCTTCGGCCAACTGCTCTACGGCTCGAAGTTCCACAGCCTGAAGCAGAGCCGGGGCCAGCAGGGCATCGGCATCTCGGCGGCGGCGATGTACGGCCAGTTGACGACCGGCAAGCCGGCCTCCGTGGAGTCGCGTACGGGGCCGGAGGCGCCGGCCTACGCGATGCAGGTCATGGTCGACACGAACACGAACAAGCCCAAGGCGATCGGTCGTCGGACCCTTCCCGACTGGCACCTGGACCACGGCACGCTGGTGGAAGTGGAACTGGAGGCGAAGTACCTCAAGGGTCGTCAGTCGGTCGAGGAGTTCCTGCACCAGGTCGCGGTCGCGAACCCGCACGCGACGCTGCACTACCGGAGCCCGAACGGCGAGACGGCCTCCTGGGCGCGCACCGTGCGGCAGAACCCGGCGGCGCCGCGGGAGATCAAGCCGCATCCCCACGGCGTCGAACTCGGCGTGCTGATGAAGATGCTGCAGTCGACCGAGCACAAGACGGTCACCCGGTTCCTGTCGCGGGACTTCAGCCGCGTCTCGCCGCAGCTCGCGGGGGGGCTGGCGAAGCGGGCCGGCATCAACCCGAAGGCGCGCCCGAACACAGTGGCCCGGCAAACCGTCGATGCGCTCTACAAGGCGATCAACGACAAGAGTACGCGTGTCCGGCCGCCGTCGACGGACTGCCTGTCGCCGATCGGCGTCCAGGAGCTTCTCGCCGGCTTGACCCGGGGAGTCCGGGCCGAGTTCTACGGCGTGGAGACGCGGCGGCCGGCGGTCTACCGCGGCAATCCGTTCCAGGTCGAGGTCGGTCTGGCCTGGGGCGGCGATCTGGCAGGGGACGAATTGGCCAAGGTGCTGCGCTTCGCCAACCGGGTGCCGCTCCAGTACTACGCCGGCTCCTGCTGCATCACCAAGGCGGTGATGGACGTCTCGTGGCGCAACTACGGCTTGACCCAGTCGCGGGGAGCGCTGCCTTCGGGACCGCTGATCGTGCTCGTTCATCTCGCCTCGGTGTGGGTGCCGTTCAGTTCCGAGAGCAAGGTCGCGGTCGCCGACTACGACGAGATCCGCAAGGAGATCAAGCTCGCGGTGCAGACGTGCGGCCGCCGTCTCGGCCAGTACGTCAAGCGCAAGGCGCGGGCAAAGAGCGAGGCCCGGCGCCGGGAGGTCTTCAACCTCTACATCGAGGAGGTCGTCAGTTCGGTCGAGGCCATCACGGGCAAGGACCAGAAGCTGTTCCGCGATCGGCTGCTGGCAATCAGCCGCCGCAAGACGGAGCTGGCAGGCATGCTCGAAGAGGCAAAGGGCGCCGCGGCAGGCGATGATCTGGAGGCCTGCGAGAACGTGCTGGTGGTCGATCCGGACGCCGAGCCGGCGGCGCCGGCTGCTGCTGCCGCCGCGGCTGCGAACGGAGAGGACGAGTCTCAGGAGGAAGCTGAGCCCGTCGTCGAGGATGTGGATTCGCCGGAGCAACTGCCGCCGCCGATCCCTGCCGAGGTCGATCGCGATCCCGGTTCGCAATTGGAGTTGGTGTGATGGCTGGGGAGCGTGGCGTGAAGCGTCGTTCCGGTCCTGGGAACGCGGGCGTCTCGCCCGCATCCGGCGCCGGCTCTGACAGCAACGCGAGTGCGAAGGACGGGCCGGCGCCGGCCGCCGCCGAGGAGGGGCGGCTCAGGATCCCGGCCAGCCTCGACGCCAAGGCCAAGATCGAGCACCTGGCGAAGAAGACGATCGCGATGGCCCGCCGCGAGGTCGATCCCTTCGTCGACATCCCCTCGCGGACGCTCTCGAACGTGACCTTCTCGAAGCGCAAGAAGATCATCGAGATGGGCGACGCGACTCAGCGCCGCTCGCTCTTCAACCTGAACCAGGCCCGCAAGTACATGCAGACGCTCCTCGTCGCCCGCGGCTGCACCCAGCTTCTCGACGAGCAGAAGACGACAAGCATCCGCGACCTGTACTACATGAGCAAGCACACCCTGGCCGACGGCAAGGAGAACACCTTCGACGGCCAGGAGGAGTCGGACCCGATCATCGAGGATCTCGAAGTCACGCTCGGCACGCTGCGCGAGGAGCTGCACCTGTTCGCCGCCAAGCGCGGCTCCGTGGTCGGTCCGCTCACCCTGGTCGACGCCGGCGACGTGATCGACCTCTCCCGCATGGGCTCGGGCGGCTGGTCGGTGCCCGGCATCGTCGAACCGGACACGATCCGCTTCGTCGGCCACGGCGCCAAGTTCATTCTCCTGGTCGAGAAGGAGGCGGTATGGGCCCGTCTCAACGAGGACAAGTTCTGGAAGCGCCACGATTGCATCCTCGTCACCGGCCAGGGCCAACCCCCACGCGGCGTCCGGCGCCTGCTCTTCCGCATGGTCAACGAACTGAAGCTGCCGCTCTACGTCTTCGTCGACAACGACCCCTGGGGCTACTACATCCACTCCGTCGTCAAGCAGGGCTCGATCGGCCTCGCATTCGAGTCGAAGCGAATGGCCGTCCCCAGGGCCCGCTTCATCGGCCTTTCCAGCTTCGATCCCGCCGCCTACGATCTCTCCGAAGACGTCAGCATCCGCCTGAACGACCAGGACCGCTCCCGCGCCAAGGAAATCCTGAACTACGAGTGGTTCAAGGCCAAGGCCTGGCAGAAGGAAATCAAGAACATGCTCCGCACCGGCGTCAAGTGGGAGCTCGAAGCCCTCTCCAGCAAGGGCCTCTCCTTCGTCACCGAGGAGTTCCTGCCGAAGAAGATCGCCGACCGCGACTGGCTGTAGCGACCGGTTCCGGGCCGGCGAGGCGGCGTCGGTGTTACCCGCCCGCTCCGGGCTCAGGGGGAGGGTCCCAGGTCCCGTGCCATCCGTGCGCCCGCTGACGGGCGGGCGAACTGGTTCACGGGTGGCGCGGATCGCGCCACCCGGCCCCGCGCTTTCGCGGAGGTTGGAGGGCTAGCTTAGCTAGAGCGCACTTCTCTATCGCCTTCTCTACACCGTTCGGCCGCCTCCGTCACAACCACTACAGCGCGTATCCCTTCCTCCTCCCCTGTGGCTCCGCCCCGACTCGGAGAACGACCCTCGCGGGTCGTGGCCCCCCTGCCTTTCGGTCGTCAGGTTCGCAACGGGCCCGGCGGTAGGGGTTGACCCGCTACGGCGGACGCAACGGCCGCCTCAGAATGAGGGGCGTGTCTTACTTCCAGCCCGACAGCCGGGCGAGGTCGCGGGCCGTAGCGGGCCAAGTCCCAGCGTAGCAACCCTCTCCCTCCTGTGGTGTCGTCCATACCGTCTTACCTTCAGTCTACGGTCGGGTCGTCGCGGATGGGCCGCTGACGGGCGGGCTGTAGCGCACCCCCAAAGGGAGGCTACGAATGAGGGAATTGAACCGTGGCGCGCTACTCAGCGTGTTGTTGATGCTGTTCGCAGTTGCAACACAGGGACAGGTGATCGCGTCGGGCGAGGATGAGGTGAGGGCCGCTGCTCCTGGCGCGCAACCGCTAAATGAACGCGGCCCCGCGTCGCCACCTGACGCGGCCGTTGTCGAGAAACTCTACGCTGATGCCGTCGCTTTCGGGTTCGGAGACGACCAGATCGTTGACGCAGAGTTTTCTGCTCTGGTCGCTCGTGCCGAAAGCTACCAACTCCAGCGCATCTACGCCAACGCGGTCTTGGCCAACGCCGAACCGCTATCCGTTGTTCGTCAGTCGCTTCGAGAACTCGGCCACAGAAGAGTAGTTTGGGAAGAGTGGCCAGCCAAGAAGGCCAACGTCCTTTATGCGCTGTCTATCGTGTCAGGAGGCGAACCGGACTCGGTGCTTCGTGAACGCCTGTTCGCGATCCTCGATAGAGACGCAGGCGAACCGGTCGCCGAGGAGGAGGAAGAAGAGGGAAAAGATGAGGGGTTGGCGTCCGTGAGCCAACCCTTTTGTGATGCGGAGTGCGGTCCGGACGACCCAGAACACCCCTTCAACATCTACGAAACAGACATGTACGGAGAGTGGCTGCTTTGGCACGAGTGGTATCACGGAGGCCCGTGTCCCAGTTGTTGGATACCGTGGGAGCTTCTAGTGGACGCTCAACGGATTGAAGCACTCATCTCGAGTGCGTGCGCAATCTCTAGCTAGTGTAGTGTCTCCGACATGGGTTGACAGTTTCGGTTAAGTTCGTCAGTATTCCGTTCATGTGGGAACCAGCGGAACGACTTGACATCGAAGAGAGCGATCGAGCGCTTCTCAAGAAATGGGTAGAGGCGCCGACGACGCCACAACGCACGGTCCGGCGTAGCCGGATCGTGCTCGCTGCGGCGGAGGGCACGGCCAATCGGGCGATCGCGGCGAAACTCGGAGTTTCGCGGCCCACGGTGCTGCTGTGGCGTCGTCGGTTCGCGGAGGACGGGCCTTCGGGGCTGACCAGGGATCGTCCCCGCGGTTGCGGAAAGCCGCCGCTCTCGGAGTCGGTCGTGCGTAAAGTGATCGAAGCGACGCTGCACGAGAAGCCGCCCGGTCAGACCCACTGGAGCGTGCGTTCGATGGCTCGGGCCCAGGGCATCAGTCCGGCGGCGGTCCAGCGCATCTGGGCGGCGCACGGGCTGAAGCCCCATCTGGTCAGGACGTTCAAGCTGAGTAACGACCCCAGGTTCGTGGAAAAGCTGCGGGACGTTGTGGGCCTGTACCGGAATCCGCCCGAGAATGCGCTTGTGCCGTGCGTGGACGAGAAGAGCCAGATCCAGGCTCTGGACCGGACCCAGCCAGGTTTGCCGCTCAAGCGCGGCCGCGCGGGAACGATGACCCACGACTACAAGCGCAACGGGACGACGACGTTGTTCGCTGCGCTGAACGTGTTGGAGGGCACGGTGATCGCGGAGTGCATGGGCCGGCAGCGCCACCAGGAGTTTCTCCGTTTCCTCAAGCGTCTCGACCGTGAGATCCCAAAGCACCTCGACCTGCACCTGATCCTGGACAACTACCAGACCCACAAACACGCCGCCGTGCGCGCATGGCTGGAGCGAAAGCCTCGCTTCCACCTCCATTTCATTCCCACTTCGTCGCCCTGGCTTAACCTGGTCGAACGCTGGCTGGGCGGTCTGACCACGAAGGCGATCCGGCGCGGTGCATTCCAGAGCGTCAACGACCTCGTAAAGACCATCTACGACTATGTGGACCACAGCAACGAAAACTCCCGGCCGTTCGTCTGGACGGCCACCGCCGACAGCATCGTCGCAAAGGTTACACGTGGTAAAGCCATGTTGGAGACACTACACTAGGCTCTTGAAGAACTGGCCAATGGACCCGTCCATAACAACGAGGGTGCGCCACACGAAGATCCCCAGCACGACGCCGAAGAGAAGGACGATTTGAAGCCAGTCGGGAAGCGCAGCGAACCATTTTGGCAAGCGTAGTTCGTCAGCGCGAACTTCGGCGACGAGTACTCGAGGATCGTCACTGGGATTCCTGAGGGGCTCTTTCTCGCGCGTTCTTGTCCCGGATGGCCTGAGACACGTTACCGGTCTGTTCGGCGGCTTCCCGCCACGTTCTGCGCGTCCTGCTCATTGCTTAGTACCATAGCAGGGTTGGGCGCCTGCCAGCGCCCCCGCTTTTCATCAACTCGGTTAGCTGCGCTCGGGCGTTGGCCTCTCTGCCAAGGTCGGTGACACAGCGGCCATCCCGTTGGATTGTGGAGGGCAGACGTTGGCAAGGAGGACCGAGGGCAAAACGAGAGGAGAGGCTTGGCGGCGGCTCGGAGCTCCCGGCCGCGGGGATTGAGGAGAATAGCGACGAGGGCCCCGCTGCCGGCGCCGCGCCCGACGGGGCGGTCCGCCGGGGAATCGTTCCGGGTGACGGCTCCCTGAGCCCCTCCGCGGGGTGGACGTCGTCGGGTTGGCCTCCGCTGGGCGCGCTGACGCTCTGGCCGGCATTGAGCACGGCGCTGCGAAGCGGCGTGCCCGAGCCTTGTAACTTCAACTACCCGCCTCTACCACTCACCGAGTTCGACTTCGGGCGTCTCCGGCAGCTCTTCGGCCAGCAGCCAGCGGGCGAAGAGAGTGCCCTCGTTGTAGCCGGCGGTGCTGATCCAGTTCGTCGGCGCCTCCCGGTGGCTCAGGTAGACGACGTAGCTGCCGTCCGGTTCGGCCACCGCGGTTGCCTTGTTGACGCACACCGGGAAGTCGTCGTAGTTGGTGGACTGCATCAGGTAGTTCCAGGTCTGGAGGCCCCAGTAGCAGGCCTCCGGGGACCGGAAGGTCACCTTCAGGTGCTGGTGTTCCCGCAGCCGGAAGCGGCAGAAGCAGTAGGTGTTGTCGACCGTTCCCCAGCCGCCCTGCTCCGGGTCGAACTCCCACGGCGGGCAGAACTCGTTGAACGGGAGATGGACCGGCAGGGGAGCGATCCAGGTCGTGCACATGAAGAACATCGCCATGCTGCGGATGCGACGTGCCAGCTCGGCGTCGTCCAGGGGCAGCGCGGGAGGCTGCTGCGAGGAGTTGCGGATGCTGAGGATGCTCTCCCGTGACGACGCCTGGTCGAAGAAGTACTCGCGAGTGAAGAGCGACACCGAGTCGGGCTCGATGCGGAACTCGTTCGGGCCCTTCGGATCGGGCGTAAGCCGGATCTCGAATGACCCGTCGTCGTCGAACGCGATGTCGCGGTGGTTGACATTGAGCGTCACCCGGTCCGCGAGTTCGCCGTTCGGATCTCCGCCGTAGAGGCAGAAGCTCAGGTAGCAACTGTCGAAGCGCTGCCCCCGGATGACGTACTCCTGGTCGCCGCGAACCTGGGAGAAGTAGTAGACCGCGTCCACGTTGTCGCCGTAGAGCTTGCGGGTCCCGTCGGTGAGCCGCATCAGCTTTGGGCGAAGGGAATCGTTGTGGAGGTAGAAGTCCACCGTCACCTGCATCAGGTGAAACAGGTGCTGGTAGCCGTCCACGTGGCCCTGGTGGTCGAGTTCCTTCTCGGGGTCGAGGAACGTCTGCTCCGCGTTGCGGATGACGTCGAGGAATTCGTGCAGCGCCTGCCGGCTCTCGAAGTCGGTATCACTCATCTTCAAGTTGCTCCCAGGCCGTCACAGGCCTCCAGAAAGTCCAGGTAGTGGGCGTACTTGTTGTCGAGCTCGGGTCGGGTGACCCTGATCTGGCCGAGCGAGTACTGGTGAACGCCGTGCTTTCCGCGGTGCTCCCGTTGCAGCAGCTTTTTCATTCGGGCCCGGTCCTCCGGCCGCAACTTCCAGCCGAAGCGCGAGTAGATCGAGTCGACGACCGCCATCTGGTTCTTGACGAAATCGTCGAAGAAGACGTCGACCATCTGGTCCTCGCGGCCGAGTTCCCGGCGGTCGCGCAGGAAGCGGGCGAAGTACTCGGCCCAGATCAGGAGTTGCTCACGCCCCGTTCGCAACGTGTCCTCGTGGTCCGAGTAGAACGATCGCATCGACGAGATCAGGCTCGCCACCGACGGCACGACGGACGCCGGGTGGCGATGGGTCACGATGACCCGGGCGTCAGGATAGACCTCAAAGAGGGCCCGCAGCCGCATCAGGTGGACAGGCGACTTCAGCAGCCAGCGACGGGTGCGAACGCCGCCCGACTGCAGGAACTGGAGGAATCGCCGGTGCCACCGCAGGTTCGCTAACTGGTCCGCGTTGACGAACCAGTCGTGGTACTCCGGCAGGTAGGCCATCGCCAGGTACTGGAAGCTCGCGAAGTTGAGCGCCGTGATGCCGACGCACTCCTGCGGCGAGTCGGCGGTCATGTAGTGCTTGCGCCGGAAGTCCGGCACGAGCCGGAAGATCTGGTCGAACTCCTTGCGCACCGTCTCGACCCGCTCGTTGTCGTCGTGGTCCTCGGGCCGTGGCGCCGGGTGGGGCAGCAGGCACTCCCAGGACAGCGGCGCCCGGTGGTCCCGGTCCAGGTGGAGAAGGGCGTGGAGAATCGTCGTTCCGCTTCTGGGCATGCCGACGATGAAGACCGGGGCACGGATCGGCTCGTCGCCGATCTCGGGCTGCTCCGCAAGCGCCAGTTCCACCTTTGAGCGTGAATCGGCCGAACGCTGGACGGTGCCCCGCGCGGCCAGACGCCCGAAGGTCGTCAACCGAGCGTGCGTTTCGAGCCCGTCAACCAAGCGCTCAAGCCCCTCCTGGAACATGGGATCGTCAACGGCGAACCCGCTGGCCCGCCGCGCCTTTTCGAGAATTCGCTCCGGCTCCAACGCGAAGGGCTTCAGCCCGCACCACCGGGCTGCCGCCCCGACACGGTTGACGGCCTTGAGGGCGACCGGCTGCCGGATCCGGATCGACGGACTCGCCAAACTCAGGTCAGCTTCTTCAGCTTGGCGGCAATCGACATGTCGCCCTTGACCTTGATCTTCCCCGAGACCACGGCCATGAAGGGCTTGATCTGCTTGCGCTGCAACTTGATGAAGGTGTCGATCGACATCCGCACCGTGCAGTCCGAGTCGACCTCCTCCCTGGACACGTTCGAGACGACGTTCACCTCACCCGTCCCGTCGATCAGCATCCGCTCCTCGTCGAAATGGAAGAGCAGTGTCTTCCCGAGGGGGTCGATTGCTGCCGCCTTCGCCGCCATGTCGGCCACGATTTCATCGATCGTCATCGCACCCCCCGTTTGGACCGGGCGATCCTAGCCGACGGGCGACGAGCTGGCCGAGGCTTGTCGGAGACACCTGCCCGCGGCGGGGCTCAGGGGGAGGGGTCCCAGCGGCCGCTCGCGCTTTCTCGGACAAGTGGGAGGTTTGCGCTGCGTCTCCTCTTACCGGTAAGACCACACGAGCGCTCGCGCGATCCGGCAGCTTGTAGCCCGACAACCTCCAGCCTGCCCAGGGCAGGCGGGTGTAACCGATGCAATCCGCCTCGCCGTTCCGGCTTCGGCTCCGGCTCCGGCGCCGGCGCCGGCTCCGCCTCAGTCCGCCTCGGCAGCGACAGCAGGGAACGCCTTGATCACCTCCCGCGTCATGTCCCAGCGGTCGAAGCCCTGCCGTCCCCAGTCGAGGCCGCGGCGGACGATGACGAGGTCGTGGGAGGGGACGATGACGACGAACTGGCCGCGGTTGCCGGCGGTGGAGTAGCCGCCCTTGGGGACGTCGGTGCGTTCGTCGGGGACGAGCCAGAACTGGCCGCCGTAGAAGTTGCCGCGGTTGTGGGTGGCGGGGGCCGGGGTGCGGACGAAGTCGATCCACTCTTCGGATAGGAGGCGTTCACCGTTCCAAAGGCCGTTCTGAAGGTAGAGGAGGCCGAAGCGGGCGAGGTCGCGGGCGTTGGTGTAGACGTGACTGCTGAGGATGAAGTCGCCGAAGCGGTCGGTGCTGAGGAGGGTGTTCCGCATGCCGATGGGGTCGAGCAGGCGCTTGCGGGGGAACTGGTGGTACTTCTTCTCGCTGCCGAGGGCGAGCTTCATCGCGTAGACGGCGAGCAGGGTGTCGTAGTTCTCGTAGTCCCAGTTCGTGCCGGGCTCGCGGATCAGGGCGCGGCGCCGGGCGCCGCCTGTGGAGCTGGTGCCGGCCCAGTAGGACATGCCGGAGCCGACGGCGTACTCGAGGCCGCCGTTGTCGACGGTTTGGAGGCCGCTCGACATGTTCAGGACGTGCCGGAGGGTGATCGCGGATCGCGGGTCGGCTTCGGGCGCGGCGGCTTCTGCCGGGAAATCGGGCAGGAAGTCGAAGCCGAGCGGGGCGTCGAGGGACAGCTTGCCTTCGTCGACGAGCATGCCGATGAGCGTTGAGGCGATGCTCTTGGCCGTGGACCAGGTCCGTGTGCGGGTCGTCCGGTCGACGCCCTCCGCGTAGCGCTCGTGGACGATCTGGCCGCGGTGGACGACGAGCAGGCTCAGGGTGACCTGTTCCGCGGATTCGCGGTCGAAGCTCCAGTCCGAGGCGGCCTGGAGGGCCGTCGCGTCGACATCGGGCGGCAGGGCGGTCTGAGCCGTCAGGTCGCCGTCGGGCCAGAGGATCTCCGCGGCAACGCCGGGCGCGGGCGGCATTCCGATGGCGGGCAGATCGTCGATGTCATCGAACGTCTGATCGGGCGCAAGGATGATGCAGCCGATGCCCTCGCGGAAGGCCGCCCGCATCTTCGGCGCGCCGTGGCCGGAACCGATCGTCACCGCCTTGCGATCCCAGTCGACCTCGTAGTCACCGCCGTCCGCGGTGCCGACGGGCTCCGGCAGGAAGGCCAGTTCCTGCCCGAACACCTGCTCGATGGTCCGGTTCGACGTGAACAGGCCGTTGCACATGAAGATCGCCTGCTGGCCCAGCCGGACCATCCGCCGCTGCGGTTGCCAGTAGTCGTACGTCTCCTCCCGCTGTGCATCGGCGGGGAGGGCGGTCAGCAGCGCGGACGCGACAAGTGCGAGGGACGAGGGCTTCATCGGTGGCGATCCTCCTTCCATCGCAAATTACCAGCCGCTCCGCTGCCCCGCTCGTTGTCTGTGGGGTCTAGAATCGACCGCATGGCTGAACCGATCGCCAGAAGAGCCGACCAGCTTCCCGACGAAGGTGCGCCGCCCCAGGCTCACGAGTTCCCGGGTTGCCGCGCGGTGCCGATTCCGGACGAGGAACTCGACGACTACGATGGCCGCATCGAGTACTGGGACGCGCGCAACCAGATCGCGATCGTGGCGGAGCCGGCCACCAGCTATCACGAGTACGGGGCGCAACGCTTCGCCGCCTGCATGAAGATGATCGCCATGCGGCGCGGCTCGCCGATCGACGTGATCGGCGGTACGTGGCTCGTTGTGCGCGGAGAGAGCGGCGAACGGCTGAGACTCCTGGCCGCGGACCAGGTCGCCTATCTGCATCCGGCTGAGACGCGGCCCAGCGGCCCGGAGATCGAACGCGGCGTGAATGCGCTGCCGGATGTGCTCCTGGAGGTCGACTACAGCACCGACGTGCGGCGCCGCAAGCTCGGCATTTATGAATCGTGGGGCTTCCCGGAGGTCTGGGTGGAAGTCCCGAACGCGAGCTGGCACTACCGGCCGAAGTCTCGCCGGTCCGCCCTCACGATCTACGTTCTGGAGGGGGAGCGCTACATCGAAACGCTGTCGAGCAGGGCTTTCCCGGGCTGGACCGCGGAGGCGATTCACTCGGCCCTGAACGAGCACGAGGCTTCGCTGGAAACGGTGGACATGCTTCGCCGCGTGGCCGACGCACTTGCCGCCGCGGAAGGCACCGGCCCCGACGACGATCCTCTTCTGCGCCGGGAGCGCGCGGAGGGCCGCGCGGAGGGCCGAGCAGAGGGTCGAGCGGAGGGCCGTGTCGAGGGCCGTGCAGAGGGCCGTGTCGAGGGCCGTGCAGAGGGCCGTGTCGAGGGCCGTGCAGAGGAGCGTCTGGAGATCGTTCGCGTCGCCGTGTCGGAGGCGCTCGCGGCTCGCGGTCTGGCGACGACGCCGGCCTTGCGCTCGTGGTTTGAGCAACTCGACCACGTCGCGGACCCCGCGCCGCTCATCCGGTTGGCGTGGGAGTGCCGGGACGCGGACGACTTCCTCAGCAGTGTCCGCGGTTCTGTCTGAGCCCTCGGGCACCCAGCCAGTACAGGTTCTGCCGGTCGCCGGCGCCGTCGGCGCGGTAGCGGGCAGTCTCGGTCAGCGGCAGGCCGCCGACGAGACGGTCGAGTTCCCGCTCGTCGGTGTGGTGGCAGTAGCGGCGGGCTCCGCAGTCGCCCGGTCCCCAGCGCAGCAGGTGGTCTCCGGGTTCGAGTTCAGCCGGGTTGACGCCTGCTTCCAGACCCCAGTCGAGGCGGCGGCTTTCGAACCGGGCGTCGTCAGCGAACTGCCAGCAGGTGACGGCGAGCAGGCCACCGGGCGCCAGGGCCGCGGCAGCTCGTTTGAGGGCGCGGCGCCGGTTGTCGAAGCCAGGCAGGTGGTGGACGACGCCGAACAGCGTGACGAGGTCGAAGGCGGGTTCGTGGTTGGCGGCTTGGAGATCGGCGACCTCGAAGCGGATGAGTCCGCGATCGGCGCAGGCGGAGCGGGCGCGCTCGATCAGCTCGGCGCTGGAGTCGATACCGAAGTAGTCGGATGGCCGTTCGGAGCGGAGGTCGGGATGGCGGTCGAGGAAGAGGGCGAAGCGGCCGTTGCCGCAGCCGAGGTCCAGGACGCGGAGTGGACGGCGGGCTTCGCTGGCTTCGGTGGTGTCCGCGGCCTGTAGCCGAACCGTTGCGGCTTCGAGGACGCGGCGCCAGCCCGGCCAGCCGCCGGGGTGGCGGGCGCGGTCGAAGTCGGCGGCGTGGCGGCTGTAGAACTCGCGATTGATGCGCCGGAGGGCGGCTTGGGTTGAAGGGTGCATGGTGGAGGCGAGTATGGCCGGTGCTTTGCACCGGATACGGGCGAGACGCCCGCGTTCCCAGGGTCCGGATGCGGGCAGGATGCCCGCGTGCCATCCGCGCGCCCGATGACGGGCGCACGGAGTGGTTCGCGTGTGGCGCGGGTCGCGCCACACGGGTTCCCAGGTCAGATCGTTCTGCCGCGCAAGCTCCTACACGGAGCCCAGGCTCAGGCCGCCGTCGACGGCGAGCAGCGCGCCGGTGATCCAGTCGTTCTCGGGATCGCACAGGAAAACGACCGCGCGCGCCACATCGTCCGGTTCGCCGATGCGGCCGAGGGGCACCTGGCCGCCGAAGCCGTCGAGGAACGCGGCGGCCTCGTCCGGCGGCATGACGGTCTCGAAGATCGGCGTGCGCACGACGCCGGGCAGCACGGCGTTGACGCGAATGCGGTCGCCGGCGAGTTCGAGGGCGAGGCTGCGGGTCAACGCGTCGACCCCGGCCTTGGCGGCGGAGTAGACGGAGCAGTTGGCGAGCGGCGACTGGGTGACGGACGAAGAGATGTTGACGATCGACGCTCCGCCCGTGCCGGCGTTGGCGCGCAGGTGGGGAATGGCGGCGCGGATGGCGAACAGCACGCCCTTCAGATCGATGTCGATCACCAGGTCGACTGGGTCCGGTTCGCCGGTCGCTCCCGGCTCGGCCGCGCCGGCGCCCTCCGCTGCCAGCGGCCCCGTGTGGTAGACGCCCGCGCAGTTGACGAGGATGCCGAGCCCGTCCAGTTTGCAAGCCGCATCGTCCACCATCTCCCGCGCGCTGTCGGCGCCGGCGATGTCGCCGGCGACGGCCAGGCAGTTGAGGCCCTCTTCCCTCAGTTCGTCGGCAGCCGCCTCGACCACGCTCCGCCGACGGCCGCAGATCGCAACGCGGCAACCGCCCGAAGCGAGGGTGCGGGCCACCGCGAGTCCGATGCCGCTGCCGCCGCCGGTGACCAGGGCCGCGCGGCCCTCGAAGCGCGTCGCCGGCGCCGTTTCCGTCGCCATCGTCTTCACCCGCCCTCAGGGGCGCAAGGGCCTGACCCGACCGTAGTAGGTTCCCGTCATGGCGGCGACAATAGCCCCGAAACGCCTTGCGTGCGCCTCCGACTCTCTGCGCCGGTCGCCTGGCGCTCGTGCTCGGCTGCTTCGTGGAGTATCCGGTCGATGAACACGGTCGGCGGCGCGTACCCGTTCGAGCCGGAGGAGTACGCGGCCGAACTCGAGGCGATCATCGGCGCCATCGAACGGGCGCCGCGGTTCGAGGGGCGCGATCTGGAGGACCTCCTCCGCCGCCACCCGAAGGATGGCAGGGGCTTCTTCTCCAAGAGCGAGCTGATCCGCGGCTACCGGGCGCTCCGGCCCGGTTCGGCGGCCGAACAGGCGTTCGTCGAGCGGGTTCGCATGAAGCCGGTGCGGACGCGCAGCGGCGTGGCGCCCGTCACCGTGCTGACCAAGCCGTTCCCGTGTCCCGGACGCTGCATCTTCTGCCCCAGCGACGTGCGGATGCCGAAGAGCTATCTGTCGTCCGAACCCGGGGCGCAGCGCGCCGCGGAGCACCAGTTCGATCCCTACCGCCAGACCCTTGCCCGTCTCCGTTCGTTTCATCACACCGGTCACCCGACCGACAAGGTCGAGCTGATCGTGCTCGGAGGCACTTGGTCGAGTTACCCGGAGGCGTACCAGATCTGGTTCATTCAGCGATGCTTCGAGGCGATGAACCGGTTCTCCGCAGCCACCATGCCGGCGGCCCGCGACCCGCTCCCGCACTTCGAGCCCGAGGTCGACTTCAGGGAGCTCGACGAGACGGTCGACGGGAATGCCGCGAACCGCAAGTACAACCAGGTGGTCTCCGATTGGACTTCGGCGCATCCGCGGGCCGCGGACCAGGCCCGGCGTCAGGCGGCCGACTGGGCCGAACTGGCGGCAGAGCAGCGTGCAAACGAGACGGCGGCAACCCGCTGCGTGGGCCTGTCGCTCGAGACCCGTCCGGACCGACTCGACCGCGAGGAGGCTCTGCGGATGCGGCGGCTGGGCGCCACGAAGGTGCAGATCGGCATCCAGAGCATGGACGACGAGGTGCTGGCCCTCAACAAGCGCGGCCACGACACCGCCCGAACCCGGCGCGCGATCCGGCTGCTGCGCGGCGCGGGGTTCAAGATCCAGGCGCACTGGATGCCGAACCTCTACGGCTCGACGCCGGCGAAGGACCGCGAGGACTTCGACCGCCTGTTCCGGGATCCGGATCTGCGGCCGGACGAGCTCAAGGTCTACCCCTGTTCGCTGATAGAGAGCGCCGAGCTCATGGCCTACTACCGCCGCGGCGCATGGCGGCCATACACGCGCGGCGAATTGCTGGACGTGCTCGTCCACAGTCTCGGCGCCACGCCGCGCTACTGCCGGCTGACGCGGGTGATCCGCGACATTCCCGGCACCGACATCGTGACCGGCAACCGGACCACGAACCTGCGTCAGGTGGCCGAAGCCGAGGCGGGTGAGCGCAGTGTCGTCTGCCGGGACATCCGTGCCCGGGAGATCGGCGGCCGTCGCGTCGATCCGCGCCGCCTCCGCATGCGGCGCACGGACTACGAGGCGGCTTCGGGTCGGGAGACGTTCCTGGAGTTCGTGGACGCGGACGACCGGATCGCCGGGTTCCTCAGGCTGCGCCTGCCGGCGGCGTCCGGGTCGGCTGAGGTTCGCCCGGCGGAACTGGCCGGCAAGGCGATCATCCGGGAGGTCCACGTCTACGGTGCGGTCGTCGGCTTCGGCGAGCGGGGCGACGGCAGGTCGCAGCACATCGGTCTCGGCCGCCGCCTGGTCGCCGAGGCCCTCAAGATCGCCGGGGACGCCGGATTCGAGAAGATGGCGGTCATCTCCTCGGTCGGCACGCGGGTGTACTACCGGCGGCTCGGTTTCACCGATGGCGAGCTGTACCAGCACCGGCCGGCGGCGCCGCCGCTCGTCGAGGCTTCGCCGTGAGCGCCCTGACCACGGACCTCTACCAGTTGACGATGGCGCAGGGGTACTGGCAGCACGGCCGCCACCTGGACCAGGCCAGTTTCTACATGTCCATGCGGCGGACACCGTTCGGAGGCGGCTTCGCGATTGCCGCCGGCCTGGAGCAGATCGTGTCCTTCCTGCAGGGGCTTCGTTTCGAGCCCGAGGACATCGACTACCTGCGGAGCCTGAACGGCGGCGACGGCGGGCCGCTGTTCGCGCCCGAGTTCCTCGACGCCCTGCCGGCGCTCGATCGGGCGGTTTCGCTTGCCGCCGTCCCGGAGGGCACCGCCGTGTTCGCCCGCGAGCCGTTGCTGCGGGTGGAGGCGCCGTTGCTCGTCGGGCAACTGATCGAGACGCCGATCCTGAACATCATCAACTTCCAGACCCTGGTGGCGACCAAGGCGGCGCGGCTCTGCCACATCGCCGCTCCCGGGCAGCCGGTACTGGAGTTCGGTCTGCGCCGGGCGCAGGGTTTCGACGGCGCGCTCAGCGCCTGCCGGGCGGCCTACGTCGGCGGTTGCACCGCGACGTCGAACGTGCAGGCGGGCCAGCGGTTCGGCATTCCCGTGCGCGGCACGCACGCCCACAGTTGGGTGCAGGCGTTCGACTCGGAGCCCGAGGCATTCGACGCCTTCGCCGAGACGATGCCGAACAACTGCGTGCTCCTGGTCGACACCTACGACGTCGACCGGGGCATCGAGAACGCGATCGCCACCGGACGGGAACTCGAGCGGCGCGGCCAGCGGCTGCTCGGCATCCGTCTCGACTCCGGCGACCTGCTGCAGCAGAGCCGCATGGCGCGCCGCCGGCTGGACGAGGCGGGGTTCGAGGACGTGGCGATCGTGGTCAGCGACAGCCTGGACGAGAAGCGGATCATGGAGTTGCGGCGGGCCGGCGCCGCGATCGACATCTGGGGGGTCGGCACGTCCCTGGTCACGGCGGCGGGCGGCGGCGCGCTGGGCGGCGTATACAAGCTGTCGGCGATCAGGCGCACCGGCGAGGAGCGGTGGCGGCCGGTGTTCAAGCTCGGCGCCGGCGTTCGCAAGGCTTCCCTGCCGGGGCGGCTGCAGGTGCGGCGGTACCGCGGCGCCGGCGGCGTTCTGAAGCGCGACGTGATCTACGCCCGGGACGAGGAAGCCGGTCCGGGTCCAGGTTCCGGGCCGGAGGGCGGCCACGACCTGCTGGCGCCGGTCCTCGACCGCGGCCGGCTGCTGGAACCGCTGCCCACGCTTGGGATGTGCCGGGAGGTCGCCGGCCGCGAGGTCGCTGCTCTGCCTGTCGGTCTTCTCGACCTGGATTGCCGGTTGCCGGCGCCGGTCGAGGTGGCGGCGGAGCTGCTTGACCTGTGCGACGAGTTGGCCGCGTCGTATCGGGTTCGAGGCGGTTCGGACTGAGTCGCCGGCGGTCTTCCGGGGCCGAAGTGGCTTGGTCTTGAGGCGCTTGCCCCTAGTCTCGTTCATAATCGCGCATGGCCGCTTCGGGCGCAGAGGGTGCGGTGCGTTGTTTCGACGACCTGTACGAGCACGGGTTCGCGCGTGTTGCCGTGTGCCTGCCGCGGGTCGAGATCGCCGATCCGGCGGCGAATCTGGAACGCACCCTCAAGCTGGCGCGGCGCGCCGAGGAGGCCGGAGCGGCGGCGGCTGTCTTTCCCGAACTCAACCTGAGCGGGTACTCGCTGGACGACTTGTTCCACCAGTCGGCGGTGCTCGAGGGTTCGCGGAACGCCCTGCTCGAACTGGCTGCCGCCACGGGCAAGATGCGGACGGTATTGATCGTCGGCCTGCCGCTGGTGGCCGACGGCGCCGTGTTCAACGTGGCGGCGATCACACAAGGCGGCCGGGTGGCCGGCGTCGTGCCGAAGACCTACCTGCCGAACTACCGCGAGTACTACGAGAAGCGCTACTTCGCCGCCGCCGAATCGCGGCGGTCGGAGTTCGTGTCCCTGGGCGGTGCGGAGGTTCCCTTCGGCGAGGACCTGCTGTTCGACCTGGGGCCCGATCCGGCGTTTCGATTCCATGTCGAGATCTGCGAGGACCTGTGGTCGCCGCTGCCGCCGAGTACGCACGGCGCGCTGGCCGGGGCATCGGTTCTGTTCAACCCGTCGGCGAGCAACGTGACGATCGGCAAGGCCGACTACCGACGGTTGCTGTGCGCGTCGCAGTCGGGACGTTCGGTGGCCGCTTACGTCTACGCCGGGGCGGGCGCGGGCGAGTCGACCACCGACTTGGCCTGGGACAGCCACGGTCTGATCTACGAGAATGGCGAACGGCTGGCGGAGTCGGAGCGCTTCGGCCAGGAAGCCCAGATCATTACCGCCGACCTTGACCTGGAGCGCCTGGCCCAGGAGCGCCTGCGCATGTCGACGTTCCGGGACGCGGCGCGCCGCGAGTCGACCGCCGGGCGGTTCCGGCGGGTCGGCGTCGCGGTGGAGCGTCCGGCCTCCGCGATGGCGCTCGAGCGGGAGATCCCGCGCTTTCCGTATGTGCCGGCGGACAGCGGTGAGCGGGACGAGCGATGCGCCGAAGCGTTCGACATCCAGGTCGCGGGCTTGGTCCAGCGCCTGCGCGCGACCGGCATCGAGAAGGTCGTGATCGGCGTCTCGGGCGGGCTCGATTCGAGCCACGCACTGATCGTCTGCGTCCGTGCGGTCGACAGGCTCGGTCTGCCGCGGGCGAACATCCTCGCCTACACGCTGCCCGGCTTCGGCACCTCTTCACGCACCTACGAGAACGCGAAGCGACTCATGGCGGCGCTGGGCGTCACGTCGTCGGAGATCGATATCCGGCCGGCCAGCGAACGGATGCTGCGGTCCATCGACCATCCCTACGGCCGCGGCGAGCGCGGCCCGGATGTCTACGATGCGACGTTCGAGAACGTGCAGGCCGGCGAGCGCACGTCGCATCTGTTCCGGCTGGCGAACCACCGCCGCGGCCTGGTTGTCGGCACCGGCGATCTCTCCGAGTTGGCGCTCGGCTGGTGCACCTACGGCGTCGGCGACCAGATGGCGCACTACAGCGTCAACTCGTCCGTGCCGAAGACGCTGATCCAGCACCTGATCCGCTGGGAAGTCGAGCGCGGCGAGTTCGGCGCCGAGGCCAGCGAGACCTTGCAGTCGATCGTCGACACCGAGATCTCACCGGAACTCGTGCCCGCGGTGGAAGGGCAGGAGGCCGGCAACGGGGAGCCGGCCCAGTCCACCGAGGCGGTGATCGGTCCGTTCGAGCTGCAGGACTTCCACCTCTACTACCTGAGCCGGTACGGCTACCGCCCGAGCCGCGTCGCCTTCCTGGCGCACCGGGCCTGGGGTGACCGCGCCCGGGGCGCCTGGCTGGACACGATGCCCGAAGCGGATCGCGGGCAGTACTCCCTGGCCGAGATCAAGCACTGGCTCGAGGTGTTCCTGGTCCGCTTCTTCGGCACCAGCCAGTTCAAGCGCTCGGCGCTGCCGAACGGGCCCAAGGTCGGGTCGGGCGGATCGCTGTCGCCCCGTGGCGACTGGCGGGCGCCGTCGGACGGCGGGCCGGCGGTGTGGGTGGAGGAGCTTCGGCGGAACGTGCCGTAGCTTCAGCCCCAGTTGGCCGCGTCGTCCTCGGAACTCGCGATGTGGACTCCGACGGCCTGGTAGCGGCTCAGGGCTGCTTCGAACTCGTTGGTGAAGTCGGCGACGAACTCGCCCGGGTTGTCCGGGTCGGGCACCGCGACGGCGGACATGCAGTCGGCGAGCAGATGCAGGCGGCCGGCGGGGACGCCGCGAGAGTCCATCTCGGTCAGTAGCTCGTCGACGGTGCTGCGCACGCAATGGCTGCCCGCCTGGCCGGCGAGGATCACCGCGTCGGCGGCCAGTAGGCGATCGAGCAGCGCCGTGTTGCGCTCGCCGAGGGGCCGGCCATCGTGGCCGGTGAGCACCTCGGGCGACAGCACGGAGTAGTTCTCGGTCAGCGAGTCGGAGCCCTTGACCTCCATCGGCGCCTGCGCCCGTCGGGCGTAGGCGAAGAACAGGCGCGCTTCCTGGACTGTTCCGACTACGGTCTGACCCTGGCTGCCCAGCAGACAGTGCGGCGGCCACAGGTAGAGCCGGTAACGCCCGGTTTCCTCCAGTCTCCGGCAGTAGTCCTCGGCTTGGCGGCGCAACCATTCCGGGCTGCCGTCTCCGAACCAGCCGGCGAGGTCGGGGTTGGGAACCGCGCTGCCGGCGGCTACCTGTTCCGCGGTCACTTCGCGGTAGGGATCAAGTGGGCGGCCCGCGGCGTCAGTCCAGAACGAAGAGAAGAAGATCTGGTGGGGCAAGTGGGTGTCGAGGCTGCTGACGATGTCGGTCAGGTTGCCGAGATTGCGGTAGATGAAGCGCACCAGCCGCTCCGTGTCCTCGAGCGCGCCGCGGCCGGAACGGCCACCGACGAAGAGCGTGCCCTCGGGCAGGCAGAAGTCGCGCTGCTCGTCGACCAGCAGCAGCAGACGGCGGGCCTCGTCCGAGGCTGCCGGAGGGAGGTTGTGGCGCTGGCGCCAGTCCGCGGCAGCGGCGGCGATCCGGTTGGGATCGGGGTCGTGGAACCAGGCGCCGCTCCGCTCCCGGGCGGCGCTTTCGTGGAAGCTCTCCGGCAGCGGCAAGAGGGTCATCGTGAGTGGACGCTGCCAGCGCCCGCGAGTGCTTGTCAAGGAACCCCAGGCAGGTTGGTTCAGGAGGGCTGGCGCGCCCCCGCCTGCTACTCTCGCGGCCTTCCATGAAAGGGTCGAAAACGGCCCGCAGCCAACAGGAGCAGGCAAGTGAGCTACGAGTTTCTCGAGGTTTCGAAGGACGATCACGTCTGGACGGTGACGATCAACCGTCCCGAGCGCATGAACGCCATCCACCCGCCGACGAGCCAGGAGCTCGACTCGGTGTTCAACGATTTCGCCGCGGACGACGCCGCCTGGGTGGCGATCCTCACCGGCGCCGGCGACCGCGCGTTCTCCGCCGGCAACGACCTGAAGTACCAGGCGGAGCACGGCAGCAAGACGGTGCGGGCCGGCATGAAGGGCGTTCGGGGCGGCTTCGGCGGCATCACCTCTCGCTTCGACCTGCACAAGCCGATGATCGCGGCGGTCAACGGCTTCGCGCTCGGCGGCGGGTTCGAGCTGGTGCTCGCCTGCGACATCATCCTCGCCTCCGAGAAGGCGACCTTTGGGCTTCCCGAACCCCGGGTCGGTCTGATGGCGGGCGCGCTGGGCGTTCACCGGCTGCCGCGGCAGATTCCCTACCACCAGGCGATGGGCATGCTCCTCACCGGGCGGCACATCACGCCCCAGGAGGCGAAGGAACTCGGGATCGTGAACGAAGTCTGCGCTCACGACGAACTCCTCGACCGGGCGCGGGCGTGGGCGGCGCAGATCCTGGAATGCGCGCCGCTGTCCGTGCGGGCCAGCAAGGAGGCGGCGAACAGGGGGCTCGGCATCGCGCTGGAGCAGGCCGCCGGTTCGATTTTCCCGTGGACCGCCGCGATGAACACATCCGAGGATCTGGTCGAAGGTCCGCGAGCGTTCGCCGAGAAGCGGCCGCCGAACTGGAAGGGCCGGTAGGTCCCGGAAAGGCGCTGCGGGAGCTACGGCATGGAGATCGCAGGCAAGGTCGCCGTCGTCACCGGTTCGTCGTCGGGCGTCGGCCAGGCGACGGCGGAGCTGCTGGCGAGCCTGGGGGCGTCCGTGGTGGTCAACTACCACAGCGGCGCCGAGGCCGCCGAGCGGATCGCCGGCGGCATCCGGGAAGCCGGCGGCAAAGCGGTCGCGGTGCAGGCCGACATGCGGCGGGACGCCGACTGCCGGCGCCTGATCGACTCGGCGGTGGATGCGTTCGGCGCCCTGCAGATTCTCGTCAACAACGCGGGGATGACCCACTTCATCGCTCACGGTGATCTGGAGGGCGTGACCGACGAGGTCTGGGACGACATCCTCGGCGCCAATCTGCGCGGCGTCTTCAACTGCACCCGCGCCGACGCGATCGTCGCCCTGATCGAGCGCAACGTGTTCGTCACCGGCCACACGGTGACCGTCGACGGCGGCTGGAGCCTGTAGATACCGGCCGACTACGCCGTCAGCCGTTCCTTCTGCACCGTCAACGCTTCGATCCGCTCGCGGTCGACGTCGACGCCGAGGCCGGGGCCGTCCGGCACTTCGACCCAGCCGTCGCCGTCCATCGTCCACTCGGGCGAGACGATGTCGCGCGCCCAGTAGCGGTTGCTGGGGCTCACGTCGCCGGGAATCGTGAAGTTCGGCAAGGAGGCCAGCGCGACGTTGTAGGCGCGGCCGATGCCGCTCTCGAGCATGCCGCCGCACCAGACCGGGATGCCGTTCGCGGCGCACAGGTCGTGGATCGCCTTGGAGGCGGTGAAGCCCGCCACCCGGCCCGGCTTGATGTTGATGATCCGACCGCTCCGCAGCCGGATCATGTCCTCGGCGCGGGCGATGTTCGTGATCGACTCGTCGAGGCAGATCGGCGTCCGCATGCGGCGCTGGAGTTCGGCGTGGCGCGCGACATCGTCCCAGGCCAGGGGCTGTTCGACCATGACCAGGTCGAAGTCGTCGAGTTGGAGCAGGTGTTCCGTGTCGTCCAGGGTGTAGGCGTTGTTCGCGTCGGCCATGAGCGGCGCGTCGGGGCCGAGCCGGTCGCGGACGGCCAGCAGGTACGGCAGATCCTGCCCGGGCTTGATCTTCAGCTTGATCTTCCGGTAGCCGGCGCCCAGCGCCTTCTCGGCCTTCGTAGCCAGTTCCTCGGGCGAGCTCTGAATGCCGATCGAGATGCCGGTGCCGATCCGCTTCCGTGTGCCCCCAAGCAACGACGAGAGGCTGCACCCGGCCTTTGTCGCTGCCAGAGCCCAGGCCCCCATCTCGATCGCCGCCTGGGCCATTTCGTGGCCGCGGAGGTCCTCCGACAGAGCCTCGGACACCTGCTGGGGCGTTTCGAAGCGCCGGCCGAGGACGCGCGGTGCGAGCCACGCGCGAATCGCCAGCGTGGCGGTGTCGATGCTCTCCGGCGAGTAGTTCGGGAAGTCGCCGGCGACGCACTCGGACCAGGTCGAGGCGCCGTCCGCGTCGACGAGTTCCAGCAGCAGAATGCGGCGCGTCGTCGTGACGCCGGACGAGATGCGGAAGGGCTCCACCAGAGGCAGCCGGATTTCGCGCAGGGTGATCGTTTCGATCTGCAGGCTCACGTCGACTCGGTCCGTTCCAGCCGATAGTAGTAGCGGCGTTCGCCGGCGCCGTCTTCTCGCCAGGTGAACCCGGTCACCGCGTAGCCGGCCCCCAGGTGCTCTCGGAACTGCGCCCGGGTCCGCCGCCGCCAGTCGAAGGCGGTCTCAGCCAACGAATGCAAGATGGCGCTGATGTTCGGCGGCACTTCGACCCACACCGTCTCCGGCAGCGTCTCGTCCACGGGGAAAGGTGGCGCGGCGCGGGTCGGCTTGGCACCCGACGCCCCGGTCACCAGCCAATCGACCCGGGAACTCAGAATCGGCCACGCGACCACGAAGCGGTCCGTGCCGAGTCCGCTGTGGAGCACACTGCCCGTGTCCTCGCCGTACATGTTCTCGACGTACTCGATCGGCAGCGCGCCGAGCCGGTTCAGGTTCAGGTTCGCGTTGCGGGCGACCAGGGGGTCGTAGGTCCAGTAGACCGTCTCGACGCCGAGCGGCAGCAGGATCTCGCGCTGGAAGACCTTGAGTTCACGCCCCAGTCCGCGGCCGCGCGCCTCGCGCGTCACCGCGAGCATGTGCGACCAGTGCGCCCGCCGCCCGTAGCGGAAGCCGCTCAACCCGTAGAGGAAGCCCAGCATCCGATCGTCCTCGTCGAAGGCGCCGACGAGGACCCCGGCCATCTTCCGCGAGATCATCAGGATGGTGGCCGGCACCGAGTCCTCGAAGCGATCGCCCCAGGTCTGACGCTGCAGGTCGATCACCGCCTCGTAGTCCGCATCCGAGGCCAGGTCCCGCAGTTCGACGCCGCAAGGAAGCTGCTTGCGCATGGTGCACGATCGTACAGCCGCGGGAGGCCCAGCGGACTCTCGGGCGTCGGTCAGCCCGTGGCTCCCATTGACCCTCGGCCGCTGTCAGTCTAGTCTGAGACTAGTTAGAACCTGTGCGGTTCGGGAAGGAGTCGTCCCATGTCAGAGATCGGTGTGTTCGAGGCCAAGACCCACCTGCCGCGCCTGCTGAAGCGGGTGCAGGCTGGCGAGAGGTTCGTGATTACGCGGCACGATCGCCCGGTCGCCGAGCTGATTCCCTACCGCGGCGCCGACACGGCTCAGGTACGCACCGCGATCGAGAGCCTCATGGAGTTCCGCAAGTCACACAGCCTGGGTGGGCTGTCGATTCGCGAACTGATCGAGGAAGGGCGCCGCTACTGATGGTATTCGTACTGGATGCCTCGATGACGATGGCGTGGGTTTTCGCGGACGAGGCGACGGAGGCAACCGACCGATTGTTGGAGTCTCTGATGGAGCGCCAAGCGTATGCGCCTGGACTCTGGCCGATCGAGGTGGCGAACGCGTTCCTGGCGGCGACGCGCCGGCGCCGACTCGAGGCGGGCGAATGGCCGTGGATTCGTCACTCCCTTGAAGCTCTGCCCATAGCGGTCGACTCCGTATCCCCGACTCGTGTCTGGAGCGCCGTTCTCGAACTCGCGCATGATCGCGGAATCTCCGTCTATGACGCGATGTATCTGGAGCTCGCCCTGCGTATGCGGCTGCCACTGGCCACTCTCGACGGACGGCTCGCGGCCGAAGCGCGGGCCGTGGACGTGGAGGCGCTGGGCGGATGACCGAAGACGACCCCGGTGCGTCTGCACAGTGGGCACGGCCGGTAGTGGGAAGCCACGCCGTTACCGCTCCACGGCTCGGTACCCGACTGACTACAAAGGGCGAGTCCGGCGCGACCCGGTCGCCTCTCGCATCGCTTCTGGCCTTTGTGGTTGACAAGCTTGACCGGCCTGCCAAGCTCGCCCGCACCCAATAACCGGAGGTCCTCCACAACCGGAGGTCCTCCACAATGAGGCAAGAAACTGTCTCTTTCGAGATGCGAGTGGATTCTGGGCGGCGCCACGCTGTTAGAACGGCTTGAGTACTGGCTCGAACAAAGAGCAGCAACAAAGTGGCTAGCTGGACGATTGCTGAGTCAGCTGGCGCGGGAACCCATCATGCCACCTCCGCCTGCTGGAACGCCCGCGCCCGGAACAGGAAGTCGATGATGTTCCCCTCGTGGGGCTGCAGCCAGTTGAGCTGAATCGTCGGCACCGGCCCCAGGTTCAGGCGGTCGACGTGGATGGCGTCGATCAGTTGCCGGCGCCACCGCTCGTCGTTCGTGATCGCGCTGCACACGAGAGTGTCGCCGATCGACCTGAGCATCCTGGCCTGCGGGCACTCGACGACGGAGACGAACGGGAACATGTACTCGACGTTCGCGGCAGGGACGTCGGCATCGGCGCAGTGGAGCACGGTCGGCAACAGGTAGTCGCAGCGCTCGCGCTCGTCGAGCCGGCCGTTGCCGCGAATCTCGGAGGTCAGGTCGCGGACGCCGGGAACGTCCACTTGGGCGTCGATCATGCCGTCGATCGCCTTCGCCATGCCCGGCACGGTGAAGGCGGCGAGCGGCGATTCCGGGTCGTCGGCCGGCTTGGGCAGCACCGGCGCCAGCCGCTCGGCAAGTGCCTGGGCGATCTCCTCGGTGTGGCGCGAGGCCCAGACGCCGGAGCAGGAGATGCAGCTCCGGCCGCTGTTGACCAGCACGCTGTCGACCACCACGTCGAGGACCTTCTCCCAGTCGTCGACGACGTCGTCGCCCAGCAGAATCTTGCTGAAACCGGGGCCGTGCGGCTGGACCCGGGGGTCGTTCCGGTAGCGGGCCACGGTCTCCGCGCCGCCGAAGATCATGCTCCGGGAGCAGGAGGCGAGGACGGCGGCGCCGATGTCGCCCTCGCCGGGGTAGATCGAGATCGCTTCGCGGGGTACGCCGGCCTGGGCGAAGGCCTCGGTCATCCGGTAGGGCGTCCAGGGTTCCTGGGGACCGGGCTTGAAGACGAGGCCGACCTGAAGCGGAATCACCGGCATCCACAGCGTGTGCACGCCTGGGGAGTTGGACGGCAGCACGAGGCCGATCACCGGCGCCTGCGCCTGGTAGCTGACGGGCACGCCACGCTCCTCGACGCCGTGCCCCCGGCCCAGGATGTCGAGATCGAGACCGCGGGTCAGGGCCTCCAGCACGTCTCCCATGTTCGTCAGCACGAAGTGGTTCTTGTCCATGTTCGCCCGGCACATGTGCTCGGGCAGCCCGGTGGTCGCCGACTGGTAGTGGACGAAGTCCTCGGGAGACTGGGTGCCGTTACCCAGCGGCAGGTCCGCGTTCAGGTAGAAGTCGGCGGCCTTGATCACCATCGAGATCAGCTCGTTGGACGGGATTTCGCGCAGGATGTCGCGGGCGCGCTGGGCGCGGCGCATGTCGCGCTGGACCAGGCCGGGGTTGGTCTGGTGGAGTGCCGCCAGCTCCTCGCCGGTCTCGAAATGGACGATCGTCGCCTTCTCGAGCGACTCGTAGGGCTTGCCCCAACGGATGGCGGGAATGTCGATCATTCTGGGTACCTGTAGCCGGTCCCCAGGGGGGCCGGAGGGTGGATTCGGGCGGTTGCGAAGAGGCGGAATCGTAGCATCGGGCGCCTGCAACCGGACCGGCCCTGCGCGCCGGATGCGGGCAAGATGCCCGCGTTCCCAGGCCCAGAGGCTGTATCGTCCTGCGGTGCGCCGGATGCGGGCAGGATGCCCGCGTTCCCAGGGGTGCGGGCTGCTAGCCTCAGTCGGCGAATGGAGAACCGTCGCACTGTTCTCAAGTCGGCCCTGGCCCTGGGTCTGGGCGTGCGCGGCCTCGATGTGCTTCCTGCGCAGGCGGACGATGCACGCAGGGCCCGGCCGCAGGAGGGCGACCGGTTCGTGTTCGCCTTCGGTCCGCGCCAGGGCGAGACAGTCCTTGCCGCCGACGTGCCGCTCGCGAGCGAGCAGCTCATCTGCTACGCGATGGATGCGGCCAGCGGAGCGGTCCGCGACGGGTCGCGCCTGAACCAGGTCTTGTTGCTGCGTTTCGACCCGCAGTCGCTCGCGCCGGAGACCAGAGAGGCGTCCGCCGACGGCGTCGTCGCCTATTCGGGCGTCTGCACCCACACCGGCTGCGACATCGAGGATTGGTCGGAGGAGACGGAGTTTCTGGTTTGTGGGTGCCACGACTCGGAGTTCGACCCCAGGGACGGCGCCGAAGTGATCTCCGGACCGGCGCCCCGGCGGTTGCCGTCGCTGCCGCTGCGTTTGGAGGACGGCGTGCTGGTCGCCGCCGGCGGTTTCAGCGCCAGGATCCGATTCCAGAAGGAGTTCTGACCATGGCGAAGCGACTCGCAGGCCCACGAGGCTTTGCCGCCTTCCTCGCACTCAGCGCGGCGATCGCGCCCATGGCGGCTCAGGAACGCGCCTACCGCCTCGTGACCCAGGAGCGGCTCCTGTCGCCGGAAGCCGGAAACTGGCTCATGTACCGGCGCACCTACGACGGCTGGGGTTACAGCCCGCTGGACCGGATCGACACCTCGAACGTCGCTTCGCTGGCCCCCGCCTGGACCTTCTCGACCAGCATCAACGAGGGCCATCAGGCGCCGCCGATCGTCAACGACGGCACCCTCTTCATCACCACGCCCGGGAGCCGCGTGCTGGCGCTCGACGCCGGAACGGGCGAACTGCTCTGGCGCTTCGTGCCCGAACTGCCCGAGGACCTGCAGCAGATGCACCCGACGAACCGCGGCGTGGCGCTGTGGGGAGACAAGGTGTTCGTCGCCACCGTCGACGCGCGTCTGTTCGCCCTCGACGCCAGGACGGGCAGGGTGGCCTGGGAGACGGCGGTGGAGGACTACGCCCGCGGCTACTACATGACGCTGGCGCCGCTGGCGGTGGAAGACAAGGTGATCGTCGGGGTCTCCGGCGGCGAGTGGGGGATCCGCGGCTTCATCGCCGCGTACGACGCGGACAGCGGGGACGAAGTCTGGAAGACCTACACGATTCCCGGCCCCGGAGAACCCGGCCACGACACTTGGCCCGGCGACACCTGGCGCACTGGCGGCGTCTCGGCCTGGGTCACCGGCGTCTACGACCCGGAGTTGCGCCTGACCTTCTGGGGCACGGGCAACGGCGGCCCGTGGATGGGCGACGCGCGGCCCGGCGACAACCTGTACTCGACCTCCGTGCTGGCCCTCGAGGTCGACACCGGGGACATCCGAGCACATCACCAGTACCACTGGAACGACAGTTGGGACTGGGACGAGGTCGATCCGCCGCTCCTGATCGACGTCGAGCGCGACGGCAGGATGCGCAAGGCGCTGGTCCACCCCGGACGCAACGCCTATCTCTGGGTGCTGGAGCGGAGCGCGGACTCGATCGACTTCCTGGACGCGACCCGCTTCGTCTACCAGGACGTGTTCACGTCGATCGATCCCGACACCGGCCGGCCCGAGTACGACCCGGCGAAGACTCCGGGTACCGGCGAGCGCGCCGTCTTCTGCCCGTCCTGGTCGGGCGGCAAGAACTGGCCTCCGGCCGCTTACAACCCGAACACGGAGCTGCTCTACATCCCGGCCAACGAGTACACCTGCTCCTACCTGGAGGGTGTCGAGGAGGACTACCGCCCGGGGCGAACCTTCATGGGCATGGAGGGGGGCTTCGTGTCTCGAGAGGGCGCCGATCACTACGGCGAACTGCAGGCATGGAACCTCGACACGCGGGAGAAGGTGTGGACGGTCGACTTCGAGCGACCACTCTGGGGCCCGGTCCTGACGACGGCCGGCGGCCTGGTGTTCATGGGCGGCACCAGCGACCGCTACTTTCGGGCCTTCGATGCCGCGACCGGCGAGGTGTTGTGGCAGCAGCGAACGAACTCCGGGATCACGGGCGTGCCCACGTCCTTCGAGGTCGATGGCGTGCAATACGTCGCCGTGCAGTCCGGCTGGGGAGTCGACGCCCAGCGCGGCACGAACCACCTGGACGGCGCGATCGGCACGAGGACGTATGTGCCCCAGGGCGGCGTGCTCTGGGTCTTCGCGCTGCCTGAGTAAGGGCTCGCGCTCCGACCGCCTCGGTTCGAGGCGCCGGTGCTGTAATCTGCCGCCGCCGTGGGGACTGCGACGCCGTTCCCTTCCACTCCTTGAACAAACTCGATTGGAGTCCGCAGATGGAAGTCGCCAGCGCTGAGGCCAAGGCACAGGCCAGGGAGAAGCTCGACGCCCACGTCCGCGACATGATGGAGTGGCATTTCGACCCGGAGACCGGCACGCCGTTCTGGCTGGATTTCGCCTCGAAGCTCGACTTCGACCCGTGTAGCGATGTCGCCGGGTTCGCCGATCTGCGCAAGTTTCCGCCCTTCGAGGACGAGTGGCTGCGCGGCGGACCGGTGCGCCGATGGGTGCCGAAGGCGATGGCCGACGATCCGATCTACGTATTCGAGACCGGCGGCACCACGGGGATTCCGAAGAGCCGGGTGGCCTTGAACGACTTCCGCACGGACTACGAGCTGTTCAGCGCCAGCCTGCCGGACGAGCACTTCCCGCCGGGTTCCAACTGGCTGATGCTGGGCCCCTCGGGCCCGCGCCGGCTGCGTCTGGCCGTAGAGCACCTCTGCCAGTACCGGGGCGGCATCTGCTTCTGCGTCGACCTCGACCCGCGGTGGGTGATCAAGCTGATCAAGAAGGGCTGGATGGAGCACCTCGAGGCCTACAAGGACCACGTGATCGACCAGGCGCTGTCGGTTCTCTCGGCCGGGCACGACATCCAGGCGATGTTCGCGACCCCGAAGCTGCTGGAGAGCCTCTGCCTGGCACTCGAGGACCGCGGCCAAACCCTCGCCGACACCGGGATCAAGGGCATCTTCTCCGGCGGCACCGAGTTCACTCCGCAGTGGACGCGGTTCGCGGTCGAGGAACTGCTCGAAGGCGTCTACATGACCCCGACCTACGGCAACACCCTGATGGGCCTGGCGGCTTCGCGGCCGGTGACGGCGGCCGAGGGCTACACGATCGCCTACTACGCGCCCCAGCCGCGAGCCGTGCTCGAAGTCGTCGATCCCGACGATCCGGACCAGGTGGTCGACTACGGCGCCACCGGCCGGGTGCGCCTGACGACCCTGACCCGCGAGTTCTTCGTCCCCGGCTTCCTTGAGCGGGACGAGGGCGAGCGGGAACAGCCCTACGTCGACTACCCGTGGGACGGCGTCAGCGGGGTGCGGCCGTTCGCACAGTTGGCGTCGGCGACGACGGTCGGGGTGTACTAGCGTGCCGGCAGATTCGGCGGCGGAGCGGCTGGTCAGCGTCGGGCTGCCTGGCCGCCTGGCTACAGTGGCTTGACCTGTGGCGTGAAGGTCTCGGAGGCCGAATCGTCGCAAGGAGGAGACAACGATGAGTTCACGAGAGGCTGCGGGACTTCCTCTCTATCGCGAACTGCGCTCGCTGACGCTGGAGGCGATACGCCGCCTGCCCATGCCGGCGACGAACGACGAAATCGACGAGGCCGTGGCGATGAACCTGGAGCTGACTCCGGTTCAGCGCGCTGTGCGAGCTGCCAACGGAACCAAGTCGGAACTCGCGTTTCGAGTGGGTTTCTGCCGATCGCACTTGAAGATCGTCGGTGCCCTGAAGAGCGAGCGTCGGGCTACTGGCGGCTGACTTCGGAAGGCGTCAATATGGGCGAGGAGACGGTTGAACGGCGCTTGGCGGAGTACCTTCGTGACCGTCGTCAAGAGAAGCTCGGGCGAGCGACGAATCAGCAAGGTGCCGTTGCAGCGCGTGCTGTCCCGGATGATGAGACCGGGAACGGATCCTGGAGCGACGAACTTCTTGCTCGGCTTCTGAAGATGTCGCCGGCAGCGTTCGAGCGGCTTGCGCAAGAGCTTCTCCGCTCGTCTGGTTTCGAGGCCGTCAAGGTAATCGGAGGCAGCGAGGACGGAGGCATTGATGGGACGGCCCTGTACCGCTTCTCCCTCATCTCCTTTCCGGTGTACTTCCAATGCAAGAGGCACAAGGGGACCATAGGGGCGCCTGTCGTGAGGGACTTCCGAGGCGCCATGGCGGGACGCAGCGACAGGGGCCTCATCATCACCACAGGCTCATTCACTTCTGACGCCAAGCGCGAGGCCACGCGAGACGGGGCTACTCCTCTCGATCTCATCGATGGCGACAACCTCTGTGAACTCCTGAAGGAGCGCGGCTTGGGCGTGGTGGTCAGGGAGCGTACCGTCGAAGACGTAACGATCGACAGCGAGTACTTCGAACGGTTCGAGAGTGTCTCGAGGGCGACTCAACGGCCTCCCGAAGAGCCCGAAGGCAATGCCAAGATACCGTCAGTCAAGCGCGCGCGTCGCTCTTCTCCTCGGGCGGTTCGATGGTCGTACCTTGGCGAGGATCGATCGGAGAAGAACGCAGCCGACATGTACGAGCACATCGTCGGGAAGCTGTACAACGATCACGGCGGCGTCTCCTTCTATAGGAGATTCCGAGACGAGATAGCAACGAACACGCGCTCTCACATCGGCGAGTCGCCCAGGGAGGCTGATTCGGGCGAGCGGTCGATAAGGTCGCTACCGGGTGGCTGGTATCTGAACGTCCATTCCGGCAACCAGCAGAAGCTGAAGTGGATCCAAACTGCCTGCGAGTGCGCGGGCATCGAGTTCGGCAAGGAACTGATTGTAGAGTAGCGCTCCGCGTGACCCAGGACTCGCAGGCTCCTCCTCAAGCCGTTCGGCGGGCCAGCGAGGTTAGAGCACCTTCCTGAACGCTCCGGCGGCGCTGATGGTGACGATCCATGGCCCGACCAGTTCTTGATCGACGATGCTCTCGATCTTCGGCCACGCGATCATCATCGCCCGCAACATTCGGAGTCGGGTGGCGCGCCTATCGGTGAGTACAAGGAGTCGCGCTTCGGCTGAACGTATGGCCGCCACTTCCGATACTCGGTGCTGGATCCCCTTGTCCTTGGTGACCAGGACATGCCCGAGTTCGGTCTGTTCCGCAATCCACGTTTCGTCCGGGACTCTTCGCTGAGCCGGGTAGTGATCATCGTGGGGGACGGCGTGTACACCTACGGCTCGGAGAGCCTACGGCACGGCCTTACCGATCGAGCGGTCGAAGAAGAACGTCAGGCAAGAGTCGTCTACGGGGCCAGCCGCCATCGGAGATCATTCGCCTCGCAGCTGGGACAGGCTGCGCGGCTCGCCTGGCCGCTCGTTCCCAGGCCACGGCAGTTTCGACTTCGGACGTTTCCAGTGAGAAGTCCTCGGCGATGGCATTGAGCCCTTCGCCGGCCTCCAGGCGTTCGAAGAGGACGTCAGTCCGGACCCCGGAGCCCGCGATCACCGGAAGACCCCAGCCGAAACGCGGATCCAGCATTACGTCGTGGCGATCGTCGAGCCAGAGCCTCGAAGGATCCCCGTGATCGTCGAAAACGAGCGATTGGAAGTGTTCCTGGACCGCCTCCGGCCAAACGAGTTGACCGCCGCCGGTGACGCCCAGGAGCATGGGCGCGTCGCTGGCCTCCTGCAGTTCGATGAACAGGGCCTTCCCGTCGGTCTCAAAGTCGGGCTCTAGGAGCGGCCGCTCGAAACCGGACAGATGCTCACTGACGAAGTCCAACGCGAGGCGGACTCGCTGCATGGAAACGCCTCTTCGACGATACGCATCGAGGAAGCGTGCTTCGACGACGTTGAAGAAGCTGAGGATCAGCGGAGCGTCGGCGCCTCCGTCGGCAGTCAGCACGGGAGGTTTGCCGGTAGGCCAGCCGCAGAACCAAGTCCGCAGCGTAGGGGTGGGCATCCCGATGATCTTCGCCGCCTCCGCGAGAGGGTAGCGGGGTTCAATGCCGTGCTGCATTGGAGTATTTCTCTTCGTTGGTCGGTCTCGCTGACCGCCTGTTGGGAAGGCGGCTAGCGGGAGGGGACCAACATAGCAGACCGGCTATGAGCGCCATCCGATCCGCGGCGATCGGCACTGGAGAGCTACGGGGCGGCCCGGTTCCGGTACAGCGCCGGATCGACCACCAAGGCCATCGCCCCCTCGTCCAGGCCGTCCACGAGACTGGCGATTCGAGTGGCGGCCGCCGCGGGGTCCCGCAGCGCCTCTCCGTACTCGATCTCGACCCACTCGAACTGCGGCGCGTGGCGAAGCAGGTAGTTCACCCGCCAGAGCTGGTCCCGCCACAGCTCCATCATCCGGTCGTCGGGCGTGTCGTCCCTCTCGCCGCGGCGGTCGAGCATCTTGCGCTGCGAGGCGAGTACCTCGGTCAGGTCGCGCCGCATCAGGATGACCCTGTAGTTCAGGTTCGGAGGCAGGTCCTTGAGCAGGAAGGAGATGACCTTCACCGCGCGGCCGCGTGATGCCTTGAGCCAGATCTTGTCCCGCGTGTTGGCCAGGTCCTTGACCCGCTCATCCTCGTAGTAGCCCCGCGGATTGTCCTCGTCGGCCTCGCGCTCGCCGTCCGTCACGATCTCCATGCCCCCGGCTTCGAGCATCTTCATCGCCATCGAGGTACCGGAACGCGGCAGGCCGGAGACGACGACGATCGGCCGGCCGTAGCGGAGCCGTCGCCAAAGGCGGATGATGGAGGCTGTCACGCTGCGATGAGGGGATCGCGGACGCGCAGTTCGGGGAAGTGGGCGAAGTCGCGATCCCTGGTCAGAAGTTCCGTCACGCCGTGTGCGAAACAGATCGCGGCGATGCGGGCGTCGTGGACGCGGCCTCCCGTGATCCTCGGTTGGGCTGCGATCCGGCCGAACACGGGCAGGAAGTCCTTCGTTTCGGCCAGCAGCCGGACCGACGGCGACGAAGCCCATTCCTCAAGCTGGCGCCAAGCGTCTTCCATCGGCGTCGCACGCTGGCGCCAGAGACGACGGTTCGTGACAATACCCAGGAACTCGACGCAGCAATGCCACGGGATGGCCCACGGCTCGTCGCCGTCGCAATAGCCTCGGAGGAGGTCAAGAGCCTCGGCGTGAACCGGACTCTCGTTGCGGTGAGCGTAGACGAGGATGTTCGTGTCGATGGCGATCAAGCGGCCTTACCTGCCTTAGCGACCTGTCTTCGTAGATGAAGTCGCGGATCTCTTCCCAGGAGTACTGCGCCAGCGGATCGGGATCGTTGGGGTCGCCGTAGCTCAGATCCCTCATCCTGTACTTCGTCTTCGGCAGCGGTTTGGCCAACAGGTCCCGGAGGCCGTCCTCGATGACGGCTCGTAGTGGCTGGCCCGTTTCCTTCGCGCGGCGCCTGGCGCGTTCCAGGAGCACGTCGTGGATCTCGACGGTCGTCTTCATGGTGACCCATACTAGCCATACTGTGCAGTATGGGCAAGATGGTCATGCGTGACGGCCGGGCGATGGATTCCCCCGGCGCGGATAGAATCCCGGTCCGCGTCGAGCCACGCTGGGCCGACCGATCGGGAGGTGTCTCTCCCGTGTCCGACAAGACGGCCTGGAATCCGGAAAGCATGTCACCCTCCCACCCAAGGACCGCCGCCTTGGCACTTCTCGCGGCGCTCTTCGCCGCGGCGCCGGCGGCCGCTTACATCGGCCCCGGGGCCGGGTTCGCGCTGATGTCGTCGTTCCTGGTGCTGCTGGCGACGGTGGCGCTGGCCTTTGCTTCGCTGCTGGCCTGGCCGGTGCGGACGCTGTGGCGGGTCGTCAGGCGGAAGAAGCCGCCCAAGGCGCACGTCAAGCGGCTGGTCTTCGTCGGTCTCGACGGCCAGGATCCCCGCCTGACGGAGAGGATGATGAAGGAGGGCAAGCTGCCTCACTTCAAGCGCCTCAGCAAGCAAGGGAGCTACCGGCGGATCGCGAGCACCTACCCGGCGCTGTCGCCGGTCGCCTGGTCGACGTTCGCGACCGGGGCCAATCCGGGCAAGCACAACATCTTCGACTTCCTGGACCGCGACTTGCGTAGCTACCTGCCGAAGCTGTCGTCGGCCCACATCGGCCGCGTGGAGCGGTTCCTGAAGCTCGGCAAGTGGAAGATTCCGTTGCAGAAGCCCGAGATCCGCATGCTTCGGCGCTCAAAGCCGTTCTGGACCGTGCTCGGCGAACGCAACGTCTGGAGCACGGTGCTCCGGGTTCCGATCACCTTCCCGCCGGACCGGTTCTACGGCGCCCAGTTGGCGGCGATGTGCGTGCCGGACCTGGTCGGCAGTCAGGGCACGTTCCTCTACTACACGACGCGTCCGGCGGCGGAGACGATCCGGGAGGGCGGCGTGCGCGTGCCGCTCGCTTCCAACGGCGCCGGCCCCGACCACTTCGACTGCGTGGTCGAGGGGCCCGAGAACAGCTTCCTCGATGGTGACCCGCCGCCGCCGCTGCGCGTGCCGATGACGGTGCGGGTCGACCGCGAGGCGGAGTCAGCCACGGTGACGGTGGCGGGCGATACGGTCGAGCTCAAGCGGGCGGAACTCTCCGACTGGGTGCGGATTCCGTTCCGGGCCGCGCCCGGAGTCAAGGTCCACGGCCTGACCCGGATGATGCTGACCGAGGCCGGCAAGCACACGTCCCTGTACCTGACCGCGATTCACATCGATCCCGAGAAGCCGGCAATGCCGATCTCGCATCCCTCCTACTACGCGCCTTATCTCGCCAAGCGCTTGGGCGACTTCGCCACTCTCGGTCTCGCGGAGGACACCACCGCGCTCAACGAGGGCGTGACCGACGACGCGACCTTCCTCCAGCAGTCGTACGACATCGACCGCGAGCGCGAGGAGATGTTCTTTGCGGCCCTGGAGCGCCTGCGGCGGGGCAGCCTGACGTGCGTCTTCGACGCCACGGACCGCATCCAGCACATGTTCTGGCGCTACATGGAGAACGGCCATCCGGCGGCGGCGAACGGGAACGGCGGCAAGCACCGCCGCGCGATCGAGGACCATTATCGCCACAACGACGCCCTGGTCGGGCGGGTGATGGAGAAACTCGGCGACGACGATCTCCTGATCGTGCTCTCGGACCACGGCTTCGCCTCCTTCCGGCGCGGCGTGAACCTGAACCGCTGGCTGCTCGACCACGGCTACCTGGTGCTGCGCGAGGACGCCGACGGCAGCGAGGAGTGGCTGGAGGGTGTGGACTGGTCGCGCACGCGGGCCTACGCGCTCGGTCTCGCCGGCGTGTTCCTGAACCTCAAGGGCCGCGAGGCCTCAGGCATCGTCGAGCCGGGCGACCAGACGCGGGCGCTCAAGCGCGAACTCATCTCGGCCTGGAGCGGTCTGCGCGACGAGGAGCGGGCCGCGGTCGGCATCAATGCCGCCTTCGACGCCGAGGACCTGTACACCGGTCCCTACAAGGGCAATGCCCCCGACCTCATCATCGGCTACAACGACGGCTACCGCGTGTCCTGGGACTGTGCCGTCGGCGTGGTCGCGGGCCCGATATTCGCCGACAACACGAAGGCCTGGAGCGGCGACCACTGCGTCGACCCGCGGCTGGTGCCGGGCGTCTTCTTCAGCAGCCGGCCGGTCGACCGGGATGACGACCTCTCCCTTCTCGACATGGCGCCTACCGCTCTGGCCCTGTTCGGCGTCGACAAGCCGGGCTACATGGAGGGTGAGTCCGTCTTCGATCCGGCTGCATCCGGCATCGGCGGTGCGGTGGGAGCCGCGGCGTGAAACGGTCGTATCCGGCAGCGGCTGCGGTCGCCCTGTCCGCCCTCTTCGGCTCGTGCGGCGGCGACGGTGTCGGCCCGTCCGAAGGGCCGAAGGTTGTCGTCCTCGGCTTCGACGGCCTCGACTACGCACTGACGCGCCAGTTGATCGACGAGGGTCGGCTGCCGAACTTTGCGCGCCTGGAGGCGATGGGAAGCTTCACGCCGCTCGAGACGACGATTCCGCCGCAAAGCCCGGTCGCCTGGTCGAGTTTCGTCACCGGCATGGACCCCGGCGGACACGGCATTTTCGACTTCCTGCACCGTGACCCGGCGACGATGTTCCCGTACACGTCCACCGCGGGGGCGTCGGAGGGCGGCCGGTTCCTGAAGCTGGGACGCTGGCAGTTTCCACTCACGAGCGGCGAGTACACGCAGCTCCGTCACGGCACGCCGTTCTGGGAGGTGTTGGAGGAGAACGGCGTGCGGACGCAGGTCTTCCGCATGCCGGTGAATTTCCCCGTCTCGGGCACGGCGAGCCGGGAACTCTCGGGCATGGGCACGACGGATGTCCTCGGCACGGAGGGCACTTTCACGTTCTACACCTCGGAACTGTTCGCCGACCGCGATATCGGCGGCGGTGACATCGTCGAACTCGACGTCTACGACAACGTGGTTGAGGCCGAGTTGCTCGGGCCCGACAACCCGCTGCTGCGGGAACCAGAGCAGTTGACCGCGCCTTTCACCGTCTACATCGATCCAGAGGCTCAGAGCGTCAAGATCGAACTCGGCGACCAACAGATCGTGCTCCGGGTGGGCGAGTGGAGTGACTGGCTTGAGGTCGACTTCGAGATGATGCCGACCCAGCACCTTCGCGGCATCTGCCGCATGTACCTGCGGGCACTCGAGCCGGAGTTCGAACTCTACGTTAGCCCGATCGACCACGATCCGATGGCCCCCTCGGCACCCATCTCGACACCACCCGACTTTGCCGCGGAGCTCGCCAGGGCGGTGGATCGCTTCTACACGGAGGGGATGCCCGAGGACACGAAAACCCTGACTGAGGACGTGTTTACTCCCGCCGAGTTCCTGGCCCAGGCGAAGATCGCCGGCGACGACGTAGTGGAGCAGTACGGCTACGTGCTGGATCGGTACCTGGAGCAGCCGGGAGGCTTTCTCTTCTACTACTTCGGCAACGTCGACCAGATCGGCCACGTCCGCTGGCGCTCGCGCGATCCGGAGCACCCGGTCTACGATCCGGAACTCGACGCGGCATACGCCGACCTGATTCCTACCCTCTACGAGGGGCTCGACGCCATTGTCGGGCAGACGCTCGACCGTCTCGAAGCAGAGGCCGCTCTGGGCGGCGACGGCGAAGAGGAACCGCTCCTCGTCGTCATGTCGGACCACGGCTTCGCCTCGTGGCGCCGCGCGTTCCACCTGAATGGCTGGCTGCTCGAGAAGGGCTACCTGGCGGCCAAGAGCACGGATCCGTACGCCGACCCCGGTTTCCTGGCGAACGTCGACTGGGAACGCACCCGGGCCTACGGCATCGGCTTCTCGGGTCTCTACGTGAATCTCCGTGGCCGCGAGCGGGACGGCGTCGTGACGGCGGCGGAACGGCTCGAGCTGATCGAGGAACTGAGAACGGAACTGCTGGCGGCGGTCGATCCGGAAACCGGCGAGCACGCGATAACGGAGGTTCACCTGCGCGACGACTACGCGTTCCAGGATCAGAGCCCGATCGGTCCCGACTTGATCGTCGGTTACGCGAAGGGCTTCCGGGGGGCAACGGAGTCGGCGTCGGGCGATGTCGTCGGCGAGGTGTTCACGGACAACGACAGCGCCTGGAGCGGCGACCACATGATGGATCACCGGGTCGTGCCGGGGGTGCTGCTGGTCAGCCGCCCGCTCGGCCGGCCGGCCGGCGGCATCACCGACCTCGCGGCCTCGATCCTGGCCGAGTACGGCGTTGCGTCGTTTCCGCCGGCATCCGAGCCTGGGAACCCGGGTGGCGCGACCCGCGCCACCCGCGAACCACTCCGCGCGCCCGTCCTCGGGCGCGCGGAGTGGCACCCGGGCGTCTCGCCCGCATCCGGCGGCTTCTAGCCGGAAACAAGGAGGAAAGCATGTTCGGCGGCGGCAAAGTCAAGCTCGACAAGGAGCTCATCGCGCGGGTGAAGCGCTACAGCGACATCGCTGGCTACTCGTCGGTCGAGGAGTTCATCACCCACGCGTTGGAGAAGGAGCTGGCGAAGCTGGAGGGCGCCGAGTCGAGGGAGGAGATCGAGAAGCGGCTCCGCGGCCTCGGGTACATCTCCTAGCGGCCGTCACCGGTCCCGCCTCGCCTTCCAATGTCCTTCGTCAACGCCGCTCTCCGGGCCGTCTTCGACCTGCTGCTCGGCCCCTTCGCGGCCTTGCCGCCGATCGTGCCGGTGACGCTTGTTGCGCTGGTGTCGGGCATTTTCGCGCTCTTGGTCTACCGCTGGACCTCGAACCAGGCGGCGCTCGCCGCGGTCAAACGGCGCCTGTTCGCGCATCTGCTTGAAGTGCGGCTGTTCAACGACGACCTGCGCGCGGTACTGGCGGCCCAACTGCGGCTGCTGCGCGAGAACCTGACCTACCTGCGGCTCAACCTGGTACCGCTGTTGTGGATGATTGTGCCGTTCGTGCTGGTGATCGCCCAACTCCAGTTTCACTACGGCTACGAGGGTCTCAAGGTCGGCGAGCGCACAGTGCTGACCGTCGATCTGGCAGCGCCGGGTTCGGAACCGGCGGTCGGCGGCGAAGCGGTGCCGCGGCCTGAGGTCGACCTCGGGACGCCGCCTGGCATCGCGGTGGAGACGCCGGCGGTGTGGGTGCCGAGCCTGCGCCAGGTCGTCTGGCGGCTGCGCGCCCTTGAACCGGGACGTCACGAGCTGGTAATACGCACTGGCGGCGAGGAGTTCACCAAGAGCCTCTTCGTTGAGGCCCCGGACGGCGGCGCGTGCTGGGTCCGCCGTTCGCCGACGCGGCGACGGGCGGCGATTCTCGACCAGTTGCTCTATCCGGCGGAGCCGTCGCTGCCCCGGGGCGGACCCGTCGAGCGGATCGATGTCCAGTACCGCACCGCCTCGATCTCGTTCTTCGGCCTGTTCCACGTCCACTGGCTGATCGCGTTCCTCGTCCTCTCGATCGCGCTGGCGTTCGCGCTGCGGAACCGCTTCGGCGTCACACTGTGACCGGCGACGCGCCGGTCGCCCGGAAGGCCGCGGCGCCGGCGCCCGAGACCGGCGCCGCCGTGATCGACGTCGTCGTCCCGGCGTACAACGAGGAGGATTCGATCGGTCTGGTGCTCGCGGACATCCCGCCGGGCCTCGTGCGCCGGGTCGTCGTCGCCGACAACAACTCGCGGGACGCGACGGCGGTTCGGGCACGGGGGGTGGGCGCCGACGTCGTGCCGGCGCCGGTCCAGGGCTACGGCAGCGCCTGCCTGGCGGCGCTCGATCACATGCGCCGGACCGGGCCGCCGCAGATCGTCGTGTTCTTGGACGCCGACTACTCGGACCATCCCGAGGAGATGCCGGGTCTCGTCGAGCCGGTCGCGCGCGGCGAGGCGGACCTCGTCATCGGTTCGCGGGTACTGGGAACCGCCGAGCCCGGCGCCCTGCTGCCGCAGGCACGGTGGGGCAACCGGTTCGCCTGCCTGCTCGTGCGTCTGCTCTACGGCCACCGCTACACCGACCTGGGTCCCTTCCGCGCCATCTCGTGGCAGGCGCTGGAGTCGCTGCGGATGCGGGACCCGAACTTCGGCTGGACGGCCGAGATGCAGGTCAAGGCCCTGCGGCGCCGGTTGCGCGTGGTGGAGGTCCCGGTCAGCTACCGCCGCCGTACCGGCGTTTCCAAGATCACCGGCACGGTCACCGGTACGGTGCGCGCCGGCTGGAAGATCGTCACCACCGTTCTCCGCTACAGTCGCGGCCCGATATGTACGGAATGACCGGCACTGAAGTGAATTCGACTGGCCGCGAGGTACCGGCGAGCGAGGTCGACATCGAGGTCCGCTACAAGGAGACGGACCAGATGGGAGTGGTCCATCACTCGAACTACTTGGTGTGGTTCGAGCTGGCCCGGACCCACCACTGCCGCGTTGCGGGCATGGCCTACCGGAACATGGAGGACGAGGGCTACTGGCTGATGGTCACCGGGGTCCAGCTCAAGTACCGGGGCGCCGCGCAGTACGGCGACCCGGTCCGTATCCGCTGCTGGCTTGAGCGCCTGAAGAGCCGCGCCATGAGCTTCGGCTACCGCGTGGAGACCGATGAACGGGTCCTGGTCGAGGGCCGGACCGACCACGTCTGGGTCGACAGGGAAACCGGCAACCACTGCCGGATGCCCGAAGTCGTCGTGCCGGTCTTCCGGTCGATGGGGGGCTAGCGCGGCTGGAACTGGCCGCCGAAGCGGATCCGGCCTGGCGGCCGGCACTCTTCTGGCCGCCTGCGGCGGCAACGGGTCAGAAGACCCGCGCACCCAGTGGGCGGCCCGTTCCATCCGCGCAAGCTCCTAGAAACAGGCGTAGCCGCCGTCGATCACGAACTCGTCCCCTGTGTGGTAGCTGGATGCGTTGCTGGCCAGGTAGACGGCGATGCCACTGAAGTCCGAGCCGACGCCCCAGCGACGCAGCGGGACGCGGCGCAGGACCTTGGTCTGGAAGGCCTCGGTGTTGATCGCCCGCTCGGTCATCGCGGTGTCGATCCAGCCGGGCAGGATCGAGTTGACCCGGATGCCGTGGCGGGCGTGCTCGACCGAAAGACCGCGGACCATCGCGTTGAGCCCTGCCTTGGTCGACGCGTAGTGCTCGCTGCGGGGTGCGCCGAAGATGGCGGACAGGCTGCTCGTGGCGACCAGGACGCCGCCTTCGCCGCGCTCCACCATGTGCCGGATCGCCTGCTGGAAGGTCTGAAAGACGCCCTCCATGTTGACCTGGAAGATCCGGCGCCACTCTTCCATCGACATGTCCACGAAGGGCGTGCCGCGGCCGCCGATGCCGGCGTTGGCAAAGCAGGAATCGACCTTGCCCAGCAGTTCGATGGTGCGCTCGAACGATGCGGCCACCGCGTCGGCGTCGCCGACGTCGCAGCGCAGGGCCTCGACCTTCGTGCCATGGCGCTCCAACTGCTCCTTTGCAGTCGCGTTCTTCGTCTCGTTGGTTCCCCAGATGCAGACATCGGCGCCCGCCTGCGCCAGGCCCTCGGCGAAGCCCAGTCCGATGCCGGAGTTGCCGCCGGTCACCAGCGCCACGGTGCCGCTCAGGTCGAATGCGTCGTAAGCCACGGTTGATCTCCTTGCATAGGCCCTGTTTCCTGTGCGTCAGCGCGGCGCGGACGCCGCGACTCGACTCCTGTTTGAGATTGCGGCGCGGAGCATAGCCGCGCTAGGCCGCAAGGCGCTCAGCCGAACCACAGCCGGATCGCGAACGCGATCACGGTGATCGTGACCACCCGGCCGATCCAGACGTGACCCTTGAGCACGGTCAGCCGCACGCCGAGCCAGCCGCCCGCCATGTTGCCCACCGCCAGCGCCAGGCCGAGAGTCCAGTCGACCTTTCCCGAGAGCGCGAACAGGGCCAGCGAGAGGGTGCTGAAGCACAGGATGCTCAGTACCTTGACCGCGTTTCCCCGCACCAGGTCGAGGCCCGCCAGGGAGGTCGCGGCGAGGATGAAGAAGCCGACCCCCGCCTGCACGAACCCGCCGTAGACGCCGACGCCGAAGAAGCCGACCGCCAGCATGCCGACCCGCAGCGACGCCGGCTGCTCCTTCGGTTCCGAGCGGCGGGAGATCAGGGTCCAGAGAGTCACCACGACCATCAGCGCCGCCAGCAGCCTGCGGAAGGCGTCGTCGCTGATCGAGAGCGCGGCCCAGGCGCCGAAACCGGCGCCCGCCGTCGCCGGCAGGGCTGCCCACAGGACGGCCTTGGGGTCGAGCACGCCATGGCGGTGGAAGCCCCAGGAAGCGACCACGTTCTGGAGCAGGATCGCCACCCGGTTGGTGCCGTTGGCGACCCCGGGCGGCAGTCCGAAGAAGATGAGGATCGGCAGGGTCAGAAAAGAACCGCCGCCCGCGACCACGTTCAGGACCCCGGCAACGAAGCCGGCGAGCGCGAGGGCGGGGTAGACGACAGCCGCTGTGTCGAAGTAGATGACGTTCTCGGTCACCGCCGCGCAGCCTAGCGCGGCGTCCTGTGTTTCCAGCTTGCGGTTCCCGGGCCGCTGCACTCCGGCGATAGAATGCGTGTTGATGCCCGATCAGCCTCCGGCACAGCGCGGCGGCGGCGCGTCCCTGCTCTCCTTCCTGGGCGGGTTGCGCTTCCCGCAGCTCTTCGTCGTGCTGGCGATCATCTTCCTCGTCGATCTCTTCGTTCCCGATCTCCTGCCCTTCGTCGACGAGGCGGTGCTGGGCCTGCTCACCCTGATGACGGGCATGTGGCGGGACCGGCGCTCACCGCCCGACAAGCCTCCGGAGAAGAACGTGACACCGCCGGGGGCGCGTGGATGAGCGTCCGCCGGCGCCCGTTGACTCTGGCGGCGCTGCTTGCGGCCCTGCCGGTGGTCGCGGCGGCCCAGGACTGGAGCGGCGACCACGCATTCCGCGTCACCGTGGCCGACGACGCCGGGCAGCCGGTGCCGGAGGTCAGGGTCATCGTCCAGCTCGCGGAGGCCGACCGCTCCGGCGGCCCGCCGCCGCTGCTCACGAACGACGTGGGCGTAGTCGAAGTGACCGGCCTGGCGGCCGGCGAGTGGGAAGTCGAACTCATGCGCCAAGGGTTCATGATCGTGAACTCCTACCTGAGGCTGGAGGATGGGAAGCGGCCCCAGGTGGGGTTCACTTCGAGTCAACGGACGGGTCCTTTCTGGGCGCCCATGAAGGTGAGCTACTCGAGCCTTGGCGCGGCCACTCAGGCGGCGAGCGCCGGTTCGGCTAGGTCGATGAACAGGGCGCAGCGCCGCGCGGAGCGGCGCGCCGAACAGCGCGAGCGTCGGCTTCGGCGTGAGAATGCGGCCCGGGTCGTCGAGCCACCGGCGACTGACACGCCGCCGGCCGATCCACCGGCGTCGCCTGCGGAGGAGCCCGCGGAGGAGCCTGCGGAAGAGCCTGCCCCGTCGGAACCCGTCGTCGCGGTGGCGCAGCCGGAAGAGCCGCCGTCCGTAGTGGAGACACCCGCGCCTGAGCCGGCGGAAGTCGTGGAGCAGCCCGTGCCCGAACCCGAGCCGGTCGCGGCGGTGGAACAGCCCGCGCCTGAACCGGAGCCTGAACCCGCGCCTGAACCCGCACCGGTTGCGGTCCGCCTGCTGGCGAACCCCACCCTGCTGCGCGCGGGCGCCTGCCCCGAATGCGCGCCCGGTGAATGGTCCGTATCGAGCCACTGGCCGGCGGAAGCCCGAACCGGGGAGACAACGGCGTGCGCGGCCGATCTCGCCGGGCGTTTGGAGCAGGTGGCGGCGATCATTGAGCGGTCGTTGCCGGAAGAGTTCCGCGCCTACACCGGCGCCCTAGCGTCGCCCGAAGGCAACGACGTGTTGCGGCTGTTGCCGCCGGCGACCCGGGCCGATGTCCAGGAGCTGCTGATCCCCGTGCTCGACCCGGAGCGTTCCTGTCAGGTCGCCGGCATCCTGCTGCCGAGGGACGTGAGGTTCGTCGGTTTCCAGTACGAGGCTGCCGATCCGAGCGCGCGGGGCGGTTGCCTCCCGGAGCAGCCGTGCGACATCGGCGACGCCCGCTGGCGGGGCAATCCCGTCATCCACCGGCACGAGCACGGCACGTTCGTCTACGGCGTGTTCGAGAACCTGTCTCCCGAGCGCCGGCGGGAAGCCAACCTGAAGGTCTACTTCCGGCCTCCGCGCGGTTGGTTGCCGCCACGCTGAAGCGCCTCAGGGGAGCGCAGACCGCACGGCCGGGAACGTGCAGGCGCCACGGGCAATGCGGTACTCTCGTACCCGTTCAGCGCCACAGAATCGACACACGCGAACCCTCTGCGAGGAGAGTCGACATGTCCATCCGCAGCACGAACTCCGCGTTCATCGCTCTCGTCCTGGCGTCGCTTCTGGCAGCGCCCCTGGCCGCCGCCGGTGACGACGACATTCCGCGTACGGCAAGCGGCCGTCCCGACCTCTCCGGCAACTACGACGTCGGCAACCTGACGCCCTTCGAGCGGGATTCCCGCTTCGGGGACAAGCTGCATATGACCGTCGAGGAGGCGGAGAACATCGCCAAGATGATGGCGGCGGCGAGCGTGGGCGCCGGCGCGGTGAGCGACCCCGATCGCGAGGCGCCCCCGCCCGGCGGCGACGGCTCCGCGGGCGCGGCCGGCGCGGTCGGTGGCTACAACTTCTTCTGGCTCGACTTCGGCAGCAGGGCCTACCCGATCGACGGCCAGTACCGGACCTCCGTGCTCACCGACCCGCCCAACGGCCGCATGCCGGAGCTGACCGAGGCCGGCAAGGCGCGGAGAGCCAGGGTCAACCCGTACCTGTACCGCAACACCGGCGACGCCTGGTGGATCGAGGCCGGCGACGACCCTTACGACGGCCCCGAGTCGCTGACGCCCGGAGACCGCTGCATCTACACGAGCGTCGCCACCACGCCGGTTCGTTCCCTTCCCTACAACAACCTGAAGACGATCACCCAGACCGAGAACCAGGTCGTCATCCTGGTCGAGTGGATGCACTGGGCCAAGGTCGTGTGGCTGAACGCGGAGCACGCGCCGCCCGAGTACCGCTCCCTGGGCGGCGACTCGATCGGCTGGTGGGAAGGCGACGCCCTGGTCGTCGAGACGACGAACTTCCTGGACAGCCAGAGCGATCCCCGCGACGGCCTGAAGGTCGTCGAGCGCTTCAGCCGTCACGGCCCGAAGGACCTCCTCTACGGGTTCACCGTCCACGACACGGACTACGCCGCGCCCTACAGCGGCGAGTTCATCTGGCCGGCGACCGACGACCTCCTCTACGAGTACGCCTGCCACGAGGGCAACTACGCGATGGGCAACATCCTGCGCGGCGCCCGGCTGCTGGAGACGGACTACTACGAGAAGAAGGCCCAGGGGGCGAGTACCGGGTCCGGGTCGGGCCGGGAGTAGGCGGTCCCAACGACCAAGTGACCCTCGCGTCTCCGGGATCTGGAGCCGAACAGGCCAGCTTGCCGCGATGAGACGGGGTGTGACATACGGCGCTTCGCGTGTCACTATTCGCTCTGTGATGGACCGACCCACCTTCGTCTTGGCCGCAATGGCCGCCGCGGGAGCGGACGCGCGCTTCGACCCGGTGCGCCTGCAGAAGTACTTCTTCCTGCTCGATCGGGAGCTCGAGGGTGAATGCGGTTGTCCGCACTTCGACTTTCGGCCGTACCACTACGGGCCCTTTGACCGGGCCGTTTACGTCCAACTCGACGAGTTGGTGGGAGAGGGTCTTGCCGTCGTCGACGAGTCGCGGCGATACCGGCTCTACGGTCTGACGGAGGAGGGCTTGGAGCGGGGAAAGCGGGCGGCGGCATCTCTGTCGGAACACGCAAGCCGCTACATGGCTGCGGCTTCCGATTGGCTTTTCTCCCTCGATTTTCGGGAATTGATTGCCTCGATCTACGAGTACGCGCCCGACATGGCAGTGAGGTCCGTCCTGCCCCAAGCCGTCGCTTCGCCGCGCTCGCACTACTCGATGCACCCCTTCCTGCGGGGTATGGCCCGTTCGCTGGACTGGAGCGGGGCCTTCAGTCGGCGTGGACGTGATGGGCAAGCAGGCGCTGCCGCGTTGGAGGGGCACTGGGCCGCAGTGGGGGGTTATCTCCGCGACGCGATGGCCCGCGCCGACCGTGGTGACGGGGCTTCGTGAGCCGGAAGAAGAGGCGGCCTCCGAAAAGGTCAGATCCGCTTCGCCGTCGCCGGCCGTCTGACGTCGAACCTCCGAACTCGCGCCCTGGAGACGACAGGTTGGTCAAGCAGGAGACGCTGCTTGTCCAGGAGCACAGCGGACCGCTGCCAGCGCCATGGACGCTCGCCGGATACGAAGAAGTGACGTCTGGTGCTGCCGAACGGATCATCGTCATGGCCGAGAAGCAGCAAGAACATGGCCATACGATGCAGAAGGCGGCACATGCATACGAGGTATCCATGGGAAGACGAGGGCAGATCTTCGCCTTCGTCGTGGCGTTGGCCGGACTCGGTCTGGGCGGCTATCTGTTGGCGAACGACAAGTCGCTCTGGGGCGCTGCGGCTGCGTTCGGCCCCTTCGTCGGCTTGGTCGGTCTGTTCATCTGGGGCCAGTGGAGTGAGCAACGACGGAAGGGAACCGGAGGTGGTCGGCCTTCTGCGCCGCCACAGGTCAGGGACCACCGAAGTTAGGCCGCGAGTTCGCGCGTCGATTCCGCTCGCTACCGTTTGGCGCGCCGTCTCCTTCGCCGATGTCGCCTCGGTTTGCCGGCGGCCTGTGCGGCGATCGGTGCCTGCAGCCGTTCGTAGGCGGCCAGGAGGTGGGCCAGGCGTTCGCTCTCGGTCTCGAACCGGCGCGGGCGGTAGAGGCGGTCGACGGCGCGGTCGATCGCCCTGTGGGCACGGCGTAGATCTGTGGGCATGAGGTCGGGGTCGTATAGCTGGGCAAGGGTGGCGCCGGTGTGGTTGGCGCGGCCTTTGAGGACGGCGTCGGCGAGGGGCGCGAGGCGTTCGAGCGCCTCCGGTTCGGCCGGAGGCGGCGGGAAGGTGTTGTAGACGAGGCCGATCGAGTAGCGGTAGTCGCTCTTGAGGCGGCCGCCGATCTGGCGGAGCCAGGCCATGTGCATGGCGGAGGTCAGGATGGCGAAGAGCGGTTTGGTGGCGTCTTCGACGATGCGGACCAGATTGCTGGGGATTGTGGGCGGTTCGAGCCAACCGATGGGGACGTACTCGCGGCGTTCAGAACTGACTTCGGGGATGACGAGGAAGGGTTCGGTGGGGAGTACGTTCACGTGGTATAGCTTGGGCGTCAGCGCAAGGGCCTGCGTCGGCTTGCTCTTGCTTGCTGCGCGGTAGGCTCGGACGGCGGCGATGCGCTCGCGAACCAGCGGCAGACGGCTGAGAACGTCGGGTGGAGCGTCGTGCAGAGCCAGGATGAAGCGGCCGCCGCCTTGCAGATACTCCCGCGAGCCGATGTAGGGGCGCAGGAAGGGCTTGGCGTCGGACTCCAGCTCCAGGAAAGCGTCGCGTTCTTCGGCCTTGAAGATGTAGTGGCCGCCGTCTATGGGTTTCGAGCCGATGATCATCCTTGGCCAGCCGTTGAGCGGCCGCGCGGTCTCCCGCACCACGACATGCGGGTTGGCAAGGCCCCCGGCATCGAACAGGTACGGCGAGATCGCAGCGTGAACGCTCTCCTCTGCATCGCCCTTGAGGTCGGTGTAGGAGAACAGCCTCCGGTCGGCGGGCGCGTCGGTGGCCAGGGTCAGGCCGATGATCACGACATGGACGTGCGCCATGCCGCGGATGTCGGACTGCCAGGAGAACGTCCGATGGGCGAATACGATCTCCAGGCCCAATCGATCGAAGATCAGCGGCCACAACTGCGCCACCTGCTCGCCTTGGGTGATCGAGTTCGTGGCGACGAAGCCGATTCTCATCGGTTTGGGGGCTGACGCTCCGGCTCCCTGGTTTGATGCGTTCTCTGACGTGCGGAGACCCTTGCGGAGGTACTTGCCGGCGCACAGGAACCAGGCGGTGACGTAGTCGAGTGTGCCGCCACCTTTGCCTAGGCCGGCGATCCGGCGCACCTGCTCTCGCTGTTCATCCGACTGGTACTTCGCGCCCCCGAATGGCGGATTGCCGAGTACGAAGTCGCACTCCTGCGGCGGCAGCACTTCGGTCCAGTCGATCTTCAAGGCGTCGGCGCAGACGATCCGCGGCGACCGCTTGATGGGGATGCGGGCGAAAGCCTCGCCGAACTCCAGGCTGAGCCGGTTGTTCATGATGTGGTCCATCATCCACAGCGCGACCTCCGTGATTCGCGCGGGGAACTCGTCGAGGTCGATGCCGTAGAACTGATCCACGTCGACCAGGGAGAGCACGTCGGCGAGCAGGCCGAGCTGGCCCGCCGGGTAGAGCTCCCTCAACACATCGATCTCGAGCTGGCGCAGTTCACGGTAGGCGATAACGAGGAAGTTGCCGCAGCCGCAGGCAGGATCGAGGAAGCGCATACTCCCCAGGCGCTGCCGGAAGGCATGGAGGTTGGGGATGCGGCGCGTACCGCGACTTCGCTTGAGCCTCTCCAACTCGGCGCGCAGATCGTCGAGGAACAACGGCTCGATGACCTTGAGGACATTCATCTCTGAGGTGTAGTGGCTACCCTTGATCCGCTGCTCTTCGGGTTCCATCACCGACTGGAACAACGTTCCGAAGATGGCTGGCGAGATCGCGGCCCAGTCGAAACGGCAAGCGTCGAGCAAGGCCTTGCGCATCCCGGCGTCGAACTCCGGGATCGACAGCGTCTCGGAGAACAGTTCGCCGTTGACGTACGGGAAACGGGCCAGGTCCTCGTCCAGAGTGGCTTGGCGATTGTCTTCCGGAGTGTTCAGGACCTGGAAGAGGCGGGCCAGCCAGCCGCCCAGGTCACTGCCGTCTTCGGCAGTCCGCTGTTCAAGGAGTTCCAGGAGTTGGTCTCGGGGCTCGAAGATGCCGGTGTCGTCGGCGAACAGGCAGAAGACCATCCGTACCAGGAACAGCTCCAGATCGTGACCGCCGTAGCCGGTTTCCTGGAGGCGGTCATGGAGTTGGGCCATGAGCTCGGAGGCTTCTACATTGACCGGGTCCTGGTCGCGGAATGTGCGGCGCTGGACGCCCAGAATGAAACCGAACTTCTCTATGTGCTCGGGCAAGTCGGCGAGGGCGAAGCGGCTTTCCTCGCCTTCGTCGAGGTCGAGCAACTCGAAGTTCTGGAAGTCGCAGAGCAACAGGTAGCGAGGCTGGTTGTGTTTGGGGAGTGCGTCGAAGTAGGAGAGCGCTTGGCGGCGCGCCTCGGTCAGGTCCCGGCCAGCGCTCTTCTGCTCGACGAGCAACCAGCCGGGCCAGAAGAGGTCGATGAACCCCTGGGAGTTGTCGAGCCGCTTGACGTGTTCCTCGTAGCGGGCGACGCTGCGCCGCTTGAAGCCGAAGATCTCGAAGAAGTCGTTGTAGAAGCTCTGCGTCTCGCCCTTCTCGTAGCCGGCATCGGCCCATTCGCGGGCGAACGACGCGGCTCGGGGGCGGATCTCGTTCCACGAGAGTCTCATCGGCAGGGGGGCGGCATCAGGTCGGCCAGCACGGCGCAGGGGTCAGCCGCGGCCAGCGGTTGCGGCTCTTTGTGTCGCACCTTTGTGCGGCAAACCGGTTTGTGGGGCACTTCGGGTCTCAAATCGTCACACAACGGAGTTTGACGAACACTTGTGCGCGACAAGCGGCGTCATCGTCACTCGGTCGCGCTCCCTTCGGCGATGTCGAGGAGCTCGTCGAACACGAAGATGGCGGCGCGACGTCCCCTCGCCGGCCGCACCGTCCGCAACACGCCATCGTCCCGGAGGACGTTCAGGATACGGCGGGCCGCGGGTGCGGGCACGTTGTCCTGAGCGATGAAGTCCGTGCTGCGGAATACAGGGAGTTCGAAGATGAAGTCCAGTGCCGCGATGGCGTACTGCGAGTGGGTGAGATCGGCGACGTGGCGTTTCATCCGGTCATGGAGACTCAGAATCTGCCTTGCCTTGGCGATGTTGTCTTCGGCCTGGGCGCGCACGGCCTCCAGGAAGAACCGGCACCAGCCGGTCCAGTCGTCGTCGCGGGACACGGCGAGGAGCCGTTCGTAGTAGACGTCTCTGTTCGCCTCGAGGAAGGCGCTGATGTAGAACATGGGCCGCTTGATGAGACCCTTCTCCGAGAGGTAGAGGGGCACGAGCATGCGCCCCAGGCGTCCATTGCCGTCTAGAAACGGGTGGAGGGCCTCGAACTCTGCGTGTATTGCCGCGAGTTGCACCAGCGGGTCTCGGGTCTCTTCGTGCAGGTATCTCTCCCATCGGTTCAATCCGTCGGCCAGCTTGTCGGCGTCGATGGGGACGTAGCTGGCCTCGTCGATCGTGCAGCCGGGCGGGCCGATCCAGTTCGGGATGCGGCGAAACTCGCCCGGGGCCCGGCCCCGGCCCCGGGCGCCGTGGAGGAGGATCCGGTGCGCCCGACGGACGACCTTCAGGCAGATGGGCAGGTCTTTCAACAGGGCCTGCGCCTCGCGCATGGCGCGACGGTAGTTCATCACCTCGACGAAGTCGTCGCGGCGTTCCGGGGACGGCGCCTCCTGGCCTGCCTGGTACTCGAGGACTTCTCGCGTCGTCGCCTGCGTGCCCTCGATGCGGGAGGAAAGCACGGCTTCCTGGGCGCCGAGCGGCGCCAGCAGGACGTCCGGGTTCGGTACGGCTTCAAGCAGGCCGTCGTAGCGAGCGACGGCGGCCGTTGCCGGGCCGATCGCGGGCACAAGGTCGGCCCAGTCGAGTCGGTCGTCGGGCGGGAAGCTCCCAGGCTGGTAGTGGACGGCGGGCATACGGGGCGTTGGAGGAGTCGATCGCTCGTTGTGTGACACCTGTGTACGACAAACTGGTTTGTGTCACGAACTTGAGGCCAAAGTGTTGCACAAACCGGTTTGTCGTGCATAGGTGCAAGACAAGGAGAGCGCCGCCGGATCCGACGCCGGCTACTGCAGCGAGAAGTTGACGGTCAGGTTGATGTAGACCGGGACCGGCTCGCCGTTCAACGTCGCGGGCTCGTAGCGCCACTGCTCGACGACTTGGACGGCGGACTCGGTGAGGCCTTCGGGCAGGCCCTTGAGGACCTTGACGTAGCCCACGTTGCCCACGCTGTCGACCACGGCCTGGAGAATGACGACGCCCTGGACCCGTGCCCGGCGGGCTTCCTCGGTGTAGTTGGGCCGGGGGCCGTAGGTTCTCTTCGGCGGCAGGACATCGCCTTCGACCCAGATGGTTCCGGGCGGACCGGCGGGCGAGGGGGCTGGGGGAATGTCGAACAGCACGTCGCTGATGCCGTCGAAGTCGACCTCCGGCGCCTCGAACACCTCCTCTTCGATCAGCGGCTCGGGATCGTTGGGGGTCGGATCAGGGATCGGGATCTTCCGCGTCTTGGGTTTCGGGATGGGCTTCGCCCTCGCCGGTGGCGGCGGCTTGAAACGGACCGTCGTGACCATGAAGGTCTTCGGCGCCTGCGCCGCCTGGAGAGCGCGGGGCTTCGCTTTGGGGAAGGTGACCAGGAACAGCAGGACATGGAAAGCGATCGTGACGATGATGCCCACTCGGAGCGGGGTCCTGCTTTGCGGCTCCAGTTCGTAGGGCCCGCCTCCGAAGCGCAGGGATGAGGTCGCGGACTTGGACCCGGAGGTCTTGCGTCTCTCGAGTTCGAAGGCCATGTTCGCGGTGGGCTGTTCGTCCGTTGGCGGAAACCGGCGAAGAAGGGTGAAATCTCCGCTCGCTGCCGGCCGTGTCCTGGCGCCGGCTGGGTGGGCCGCCGGCAGCGCTCATCCATCCCAACACGCCGGGCGCCACTGGGCTTCCCGGATTCTACAGTTCGTGAGCCAGCGCCGAGTCGAGAGTCGGGAAACGGTAGGCGAAGCCGCTGCTTGGAAGGCGTGCCGGGACCACGCGGGCGCTGGCCAGCAGCGCCTCGCGCGCCATGGCGCCGAAGACCGCGACGAGCGCCGGAGTCGGCGCCGGGAACAGGGCCGGCCGGCGCAGAGTGCGAGCCAACGAGCGGGTGAGGTCCGCATTCGTGGCCTGTTCCGGTGCGGTGAGGTTGACGGGGCCTTCGCCTTGGTCGATGAGATGGCGGATGGCGGCCACCGCGTCCTCGAGGTGAATCCACGGGAAGTACTGCTTGCCCGATCCGAGCCGGCCGCCGAGACCGAAGCGAAACGGCGTCAGCATCCGGGGCAGGGCGCCGCCTGCGGTGGAGAGCACGACGCCGAATCGGAGCATCACCACCCGTTCGCAGACCGTTGCCGCGGTCGCGGCCGCGGCTTCCCAGTCGCGGCATACGGAGGCCAGGAATCCGCTACCCGCGCGGGAGTCCTCGTCCAGCAGTTCGTCGCCCCGATCGCCGTAGTAGCCGACCGCGGAGGCGCAGACGAACACGCGCGGCGGCCGCTCGATCGTGCTCAGGGACTCCACCAGGCGGCGGGTCGCCGGGGCGCGAGAGGACCGGATTCGCTGGCGTTTGGCGACCGTCCAGCGCCCGCCGGCGACGCTCTCGCCGGCCAGGTGGACGAGGGCGTCGAACCCCTGGGCGGCGGCGGGTGTGGCCAGACCCCGCTCGGGGCGCCACTCCAGTTCACCAGCGCTCCGCGGCGCGCGGCGTACCAGCCGGCTGCAGTCGTCACCCGACGTCTCGAGAGCCTGAATCAGGGCGCTGCCGATCAGGCCCGAGGCGCCGCTCACCGCGATCTTCATCAACTCAAGGTAACAGCAGTAGGTGCAGGTAGCAGCAGTTGGTCAAGGTAACAGCCGTGAGTGGCAGCGCTATTCTCGCCCGACCGTGCCCCCTCCGCCGCCGCCGCCGTCGAACCGCCGTCTAGCCGCGATGCTACGGCGCATCCGGCGGCGCCTCGACGGCACCCAGTTGCCGATCGTGACGCTGATCGCGGAGACCGAGCAGGATCCGTTCAAGGTGCTCGTGTCGACGATCCTGAGCGCGCGCACCAAGGACGAGGCGACCGCCGCCGCGACCCGGCGTCTGTTCGACGCGGCCTCGACCCCGGAACAGATCGCGGCTTTGCCGGCTGCCGGGCTCGAGCGTCTCATCTTTCCGGTCGGCTTCTACCGCACGAAGGCGAAGAACCTCCGGCGCGCGATGGGAGTGCTGCTCGACCGGTTCGGCGGTGAAGTGCCGCGGACGGTGGAGGAGCTGATCGAACTGCCGGGCGTCGGGCGCAAGACGGCGAACCTTGTCGTTACCGAGGGCTTCAGACGGCCCGGCATCTGCGTTGATACCCACGTTCATCGGATCACGAACCTGTGGGGCTACGTGGATACCCGCAATCCTCTGGAGACCGAAACGGCCTTGCGCGCGAAGCTCCCGCGGAGTCAGTGGATCGGTCTGAACAAGACGTTGGTCAGTTTCGGTCAGAAGCTCTGTGTGCCGGTCAGCCCCTGGTGCTCGCGCTGTCCGGTGGAGGAGTGGTGTCCGAAGCTGGGGGTTGAGCGGAGCCGGTAGGGGCGGCCAACCCGCCGCGGGCTTCCTCGAGTGACCACAGCCGCTTCCACTCGTCGAGGAGGCTGCGGTCGACCCGGGTGAGCAGGGCGTGGAAGTAGCCGAGCTGGTCGAACAGGGCCTCCGTCTTGAAACGGTCCGGGACACCGCGGCTCAGGACCTTGAACAACCGGCTCAGGTACCGGAGAACGACACCCTCGGAGCGTTGCAGCCCGTAGCGACCGATGAACTCGTCGAAGCTCAGCAAGTCCTCGAAGATCTCGCGGCCGACCCGCTTCGGCCGGATCGAGTCGCCGAGGACCCAGGGGTGGGAACGGCGGAACTCGGCGAACGTCGGTTCGATGAGATCGGCCAGCGGTCTCGGATGGGTGACCTCGCGTAGCCGCTCCATCCGCTCTTCGAACGGCACCCTCTCGGCCTTGAGCCGGGCGGCCAGTTCGTCGCGCAGCTTGCGGGCCTGTTGGCGTAGCACGATCTCGGGGTTCTCCAGGATCGCCTCGACCAGGCTGAGCAGGTCCAGGCCGTAGTCGGGATCCTCCCGATCGAGCAGTTCCAGGGTCGCGACGAGGTAGAGCGACAGGTTCTGGTGCATCGAAAACTCGAACTGCAGGTCCCGGTCCGCCTCGACCCGGTAGCCGTTGCCGCGCGAGGGCGCCATGCGCACGATGCCGCCACGGTGGAGCGACCGGATCAGTTCCGCCGATTGGCCGATCAGACGCTTCTTTCTGGCCGGTTTCTCATGGCACGCGGCGATCAACCGCCGGATCGAGGTGAAGTTCTGGTGCGGGCTGCCGTTCGCGGTCGCTTCGTCGGCCTGGATCAGGTCGAACACCATGCCGTGACTGAGCCGGAATCGGGATTCGAGCGTCTCCGGTGGACTGTGGATCAGGCGCTGGAACGTCCGCTCGTCCCAGGGCACGAAACCCCGGGGCGGAGGCCGCTTGCGATACTGCCTACGGCGCCTGCCGCGAGGCGAGGCCTGGGCTTTCATCCGGCGGCGCTGATTGTCGATTTCGTGTTCCGGCGCCTGGCAGACAACCCAGCCCTGCTCGTCGAAACCCTTGCGGCCGGCCCGCCCGGCGATCTGCTGGAAGTCCCGCACCTTGAGAATGGCCACGTCCTGGCCGTCGTACTTGCTGAGTTGGCTGAAGAGCACGGTGCGTATGGGCACGTTGACGCCGACGCCGAGAGTGTCCGTGCCGGCGATGACCTTGAGCAGCCCGAGTTGCGCCAGCTTTTCGACCAGCAGGCGGTACTTCGGCAACAGCCCGGCATGGTGAATGCCGGTTCCGAAGCTGAGGAAGCGGCGCACCTGTTTGCCGTAGGCGGTGTCGAAACGGAAGTCTCCTACGGCCTCGAAGATCGCCTTTTTCTCGTCGCGGGTGCAGAGTCTCAGGCTGGTCAGGCTCTGCGCCAGCCTGGCGCAGTCGCGCTGGGTGAAGTTGACGACATAGATCGGCGCCCTGCCGCCGGCGACGAGTTCGTCGATCGTCGTACCCATCGGTGTCTCGCGGTACTCGTACTCAAGCGGCACCGGGCGGATCCGGCTGCTGATGAGCGCGACCGGCCGCCTGGTGGCCCGTTCGAGGGCCTCGCTTACCCTTGCCATGTTGCCCAGCGTCGCCGACATCAACAGGAAGGTCGTGCCGGGGAGGGTGATCAGGGGCACCTGCCACGAGACGCCGCGCTCCCGATCCGAGTAGTAGTGGAACTCGTCCATGACCACGTAGTCGACCGGCAGCGCCGCGCCCTGCCGGAGCGCCATGTTCGCGAGCACCTCGGCGGTGCAGCAGACGATCGGCGCCTCCGGGTTGATGCTCGCGTCGCCGGTCAGCATGCCGACGCGCTCGGCGCCGAAGTCGTCGCACATGCGGAAGAACTGTTCCGAGGCGAGTGCCTTGACCGGCGCCGTGTAGTAGCCGGTCCGGCCTTCGCAGAGGCCCTTGAACAGAAGGGCCATCGCGACCAGGGACTTGCCGGAACCGGTCGGCGTGTCGAGGACCACATGGCGCCCGGCCATCAGCTCGATCAGCGCCTCTTCCTGCGGTGGAAAGAGCTCGAAGCCGAGCCCGGCGACCCAGTCGAGGAAGCGGGTCATGATGTCGTCGGAAGAGATCGTCCCCGGGGTCTCGGGCAGGCGATCCCCCAGGTTCGCCGGAGTCACCTGTGTAGCCTAGCTACTCTGCGCGCGCGCAACGCTACGGAGAAGAATGGCTAGTCAAGGATCAGATGCAGCAGCCAGGGCGGCTGACGCGCGGGACGACGCGCCGAGGGCCTCCCTGCAACCGGTGATCGTCCTGGTGGGCCCGCAGTTGGGCGAGAACATCGGGGCGGCGGCCCGCGCGATGCTGAACTGCGGACTCGTCGAGCTGCGCCTGGTGGCGCCGCGCGACGTCTGGCCCAACGAGCGGGCGCGGGCGATGGCGACCGGGGCTTCCCGTGAGATCGTCGACCGGGCAGCGGTGTTCGAGACCACGGCCGAGGCCGTCGCCGATCTGCACCGGGTCTACGCCACGACCGCGCGCCGTCGCGACCTGCTCAAGCCGGCAATGGGACCGGGCGATCTGGCGGCGGAGATCAGGGATTGCGCCGCGCAGGAGCTTCGCTCGGGCGTGCTGTTCGGGCCTGAACGGGCCGGCCTCGGCAACGACGACGTCGCCCTTGCGTCGCACATCGTTCACATTCCCCTCAATCCGGGGTACTCGTCGCTCAACCTGGCGCAGGCGGTGCTGCTGGTAGCCTACGCTTGGTTCGAGGCCGAGGCAGGCGGCTCGGTGGCCTCCGCTGGCCCGAAGTCGACGACGCCCCTCGCCACCGCGGCGCAACTCGTCAACTTCTTCGAGCACCTGGAGCAGGAGCTCGACGCCTCCGGGTTCCTGCGCGTGGCGGAGAAGCGCGGCATCATGGTCCGCAACCTGCGGAGTATCCTGCACCGTGCGGAGCTCAGGGAGCACGAGGTGCGAGCGCTTCACGGTGTGGTCAGCTCGCTGGTCGGTCGGCGCAAGGATGGCGGGTTGGTGCGGCAGCCGACCCTTGGGGCTGGGGCGGACCGGGAAGCTCAGGAGCCCGACTCCGGTTAGTACTTGCGATGAAGCTGCGTAGCCAACTGATCCTTGCCTTCCTGGTCCTGGCGGTTCTGCCCCTGGCAGGCATCGTCGGCTATTCGTACTTCTCGTCGGCCAATGCGTTCCGTTCCGCGGTGCGCGCCGAGTCGGTGGAAGTCGCGAGGCAGATCTCGATTGGGTTGCTGCGCACCCGCGAGGATCTGCAGAGGTACGTTGGGCGGCTCGGCACGACGCTGCCCTTCGACGACCCCCAGTACGCCGACCCGGAGGCGCTCTCCGAGTTTCTCTGGAGCAGCCAGGGCGATGGCGCGAACTTCGTCGAAGTACTCGAGTTCGTGCCCGCCGGCGCGCCTGGGCCCGGAAGAGCCGTTCCTCCGGGCGAGGCGCTCGACGGCGACGCTCCCGGCGCCCCGGGGCGGCTGGGGAGGGCAGGCCGGCGCTTCCTGTGGTCGCGGTTCGGCCGCCCGGAGCAGTCGGAAACGACGGAGGGAGACGGGGCGCCTGACATCCGGCCGGAGGACCCGGAATGGGTTCGCAGGGCGCAGGATCGTATGGCCCGGATCTTCGGCGGCCCGGTTTCGACTCCCGTTCGCCGGGACGGTAGCTTGCTCGGCGAGCTGCACGCCGGCATCCGGCCCGAGAGGTTGATGCGCAATGTACTGAGCCGGATTCCTCGGACGGGCGGCGCGGTGCCGTTCGCGATCGACGCGGAAGGCAAGATCTACACCTCCGAGCCGAAGGATCTGGAACTGCTCAATGACGTGCGCTGTCCGAATGGGCAGCCCCTTCCCGAGGCTCTCGTCGCCGGAGATGAGGACCTGTGGCGGCGCATGAGCGATTGGGTGGTGGTGACCCAGGCCGCGTCTGAAGGTGACCTCGTATACGGCATCGTCCGTCCGATCGGCCCGTCTCTGGCCGAGATGCGCAGCGCCTCGCTGCGGAACTTCGGCGTCGGTGTCGGCTTGATGAGCCTGTCCTTGTTCGCGGCCGCCCCGCTGGCCAATCGCCTCACTCGCAGGCTCAGTCACCTGACCAGACAGGTCGACCGTTTGGCCAAGGGCGACGGCGCGGCCCGGGCGCGGCTGGGCGGGCGCGACGAGGTGGGCAAGCTGGGCGAGGCGTTCAATCGCATGGCCCGCGACCAGGAGAAGAACCGGCGGCAGTTGCTGGAGCAGGAAAGGCTCCGCCGTCAGCAGGAGGTCGACCGCCGGCTGCTCGAGGCGGAAAACGAGCGGCAGACGGTGGAGTTGGAGGAGGCGCGGCGATTCCAGCTCTCGTTGCTGCCCGCGGCGCTGCCGGAGCACCCCGACCTCGAGATCGCCGTGTTCCTGCGCACTGCCTCGGAAGTTGGAGGCGACTACTACGACTTCAGGCCCCGGCACGACGGTTCCCTGATCGTCGCGGTCGGCGACGCCACCGGGCACGGCGCCCGCGCCGGCACCATGGTCACGGTGGTCAAGTCACTGCTGGCGTCCGCGGACCTGGGCCTCGACCTGGCGGCCTTCCTCTCCCATGCGACGGCGGCCATCCGGTCGATGAACCTGGGCCGGCGGGCGATGGCGTTGGTCCTGGCGCGGTATCACGAGGGTGTGCTCGACCTCGCCTCTGCCGGCATGCCGCCGGTGCTCGTCAGTCGTTGTCCATCCGGCGAGGTCGAGGAGGTCATGAGTTCCGGCGTGCCGCTCGGCACCATGGCCCATGCCTCGTACGAAGGCCACGAGGTCCGGCTCGATCCGGGTGACGCGGCGCTCCTGATGAGCGACGGCTTGCCCGAGATGCTGGATGCAAGCGGCGAGCCCGTAAGTTACCCGGCTGTTGCCGACCGCTGGTGCGAAGTGGGTCAGCTCCCCGCGGCGGAGGCGGTCGCGGAGTTCGAGCGCTGGGTAGAGCAACTCTCCCCCGGTGGAGTTCCGGCCGACGACGTGACCTTCGTCGTTGTCCGGCGGCGCGCAGCCTCCTAGACCTAGAGTTCCGCAGACCGTTCGGCTGCTGCGCGGGAGCCGGAAGCGGTGTAGAATCAGCGGTTACCGTGGCGAGCCCAGAGTCCGCAGCCGCTGAGAATCTGATCGAGCCGTCCCTTGCGCCGGTTCCGGCGCCGGCTTGCGAGATGGAACCCGAGACGGTGACCGAAGCGCGGCCCGCGGCGATCGCGCCGGGGCTGCCCGAGCACTACATCAACCGGGAGTTGAGCTGGCTACAGTTCAACAGCCGGGTCCTGGAGGAAGCGCGCGATCCTCGCCACCCGCTGCTGGAGCGGGTGAAGTTCCTGTCGATCTACGGCAGCAACCTGGACGAGTTCTTCATGGTGCGGATCTCGGGGCTGTGCCGGCAGTTGGAGCGCGGGGCCCTGGAGGCGCCGCCGGACGGAATGACGCCGTCGGAGCAGTTGGCCGGCACCCGGTCCCACCTGAAGCGCGAGCGCCAGCTCGTCTACGGCTGCTGGCACGACGATCTGCTGCCCAAGCTCAGGGACGAAGGCATAGAGATCGTCTCCTACGACGACCTCTCGGCCAAGAAAAAGCGCAAGCTGCGCGCCTACTTCGAACGCGAGATCTTCCCGGTCCTGACGCCGCTCGCATTCGACCCCAGCCATCCATTCCCCCACGTCTCGAACCTGAGCCTGAACCTGGCCGTAGTGATCGACGACGGGAGCCAGGGACAGCGCTTCGCCCGCGTCAAGGTGCCCCAGGTGCTGCCGCGTCTGGTGCGCGCGCCGGGGGGCGGCCGGGACGAACTCGGGCTGGACAAGTCGGCGCGCGGGAAGTTCGTGTGGATCGAGGAGTTGATCGCCGCCAATCTCGACCTGCTGTTCCCTGGCTTCGAGGTTGTTGCCGCCTACACGTTCCGCGTCACGCGCGATGCCGACCTGGAGATCGAGGACGACGAGGCGGACGATCTGTTGACCGCGATCGTGGAGGTCGTCGGCCAGCGGCACTTCGGCTCGGTGGTGCGGCTCGAAGTGCGGGAGGACACGCCCAAGAAGATCCGGGCGATCCTGGAGCGGAACATGGGGCTGGCCCCGTTCCAGGTCGATACCCTGCCCTCGCCGTTGGGTCTGGCGGACCTGAGCGAGGTCGCCTTCCTGGACCGTCCGGAACTGCGCGACGGCGCCATCCGGCCGGTTCGCCACGCCGCGCTACGGGGGGATGAATCCCTGTTTCACGCGATCCGGCGCCGCGACCATCTGCTGTACCACCCGTACGACAGCTTCTCGCCGGTGGTGCGGCTGCTGCGCGAGGCGGTCGCCGATCCGGACGTGATTGCGATCAAGCAGACGCTCTACCGGGTGGGCGCCAACTCACCGGTGGTCGAGGCCTTGATGGAAGCGCGCGAGAAAGGGAAGCAGGTCTCGGTTCTGGTCGAGCTGAAGGCCCGTTTCGACGAGGAGTACAACATCGGTTGGGCCCGGGCGCTCGAAGCCGCTGGCGTTCATGTCGTCTACGGCGTGTTCGGGCTCAAGACGCACGCCAAGATGTGTCTCGTCGTCCGCCGCGAAGCAGGCACGCTGCATTCGTACGTCCACCTGGCGACCGGTAACTACAACCCGGTCACGGCGCGCATCTACACCGACATCGGTCTCCTGACCGACGACGACGAAATCACTTCGGACGTGGCCAAGCTGTTCAACTCGATCACCGGCTATGCCCGCGAGGAGAGCTACAGCAAGCTGCTGGTCGCGCCCGTGCAGATGCGCCGCGAACTAATCCGGCGGATCGATCGGGAGATCGAGGGCCATCGGCGGCATGGCGGCGGCCGCCTGATCTTCAAGATGAACTCACTGGTCGACCGGGAGTGCATCGACGCGCTTTACCTCGCGTCCCAGGCGGGCGTTGAGGTCCTCCTCCAGGTGCGGGGAATCTGCTGTTTGCGACCCGGCGTCCCGGGCCTGTCCGAGAACATCTCGGTGACCTCGATCGTCGGCCGGTTCCTGGAACACTCGCGTCTCTACTACTTCCGGAACGGCGGCGACGAAGAACTGTTCACCGGCAGCGCGGACATCATGCCGCGCAACCTGAACGGCCGCGTCGAGCTGCTGTGTCCGATTCTCGATCAGGATCTGCGCCGGGCCGCGTTGCGCGACATCCTGGCGCCGCACCTGGTCGATACGGCGAGCTGCCGCCGTCTGGAATCGGACGGCAGCTACACGCGGGTCGAGCCCGACGATCGGAGTGCGCCGTTCGACTCGCAGCGGGCCCTGCTCCAGCCCGACCACGGCTGGCACCTGGAGTAGAGAGTCCTGGGAACCCGTGTGGCGCGCTCCGCGCCACACGCGAACCACTCCGTGCGCCCGTCATCGGGCGCACGGATGGCACGCGGGCGTCTCGCCCGCATCCGGCGCGGGGCGGCGTCAGTCGACGTCGGCGAAATCGGGCGCCCGCTTCTGCAGGTTCGCCGTGACCGCTTCGACCTGATTCGGGGAACCCATCAGTCCCGCCTGCAGACGGTGCTCGGTCTTGAGCCCGTCGCGCACGCTGGCGGTCCGGGCCACATCGAGCAACTCCTTGGCAGCGCGGATTGCGTGCGGCGAGCGGCTGGCCATCTCCCGCGCGAGGGCGAGGGCGTCGTCGAGCGGCTGCTCCGAGAGGCGCGTGGCCAGACCGAGTTCCGCGGCCTCGACGCCGCTGATCACACGAGCGGTGAAGGTGAGCTCCTTGGCGATGTCGGCGCGCACGAGGTGCCGCAACAACTGGGGGCCGGCCATGTCGGGAACGAGGCCCCAGACGATTTCGCGCACGGAGAGTCTCGCCTCCGGGTGGACGACCCGCAGGTCGGCGCCGAGGGCGATCTGGAGGCCGCCGCCGTAGGCCACGCCATGGACTGCGGCGATCACCGGTACCGGCATCGCGTGCCAGACCCAGGCCGCGGTCTGGCCGCGGTTGGCCGGGTTGTCGTCCGTTCGTGTCAGGAGTTGATCGGCCAGCGAGTTGCTGCCCGCACGGCTCTTCATGGCCTGGAAGCTGCCGAAGTCGAGGCCGGCGCAGAAGGCGCGACCGTTGCCGGAGAGAACGACGGCGCGCACGGACGTGTCGGCGGCCAGCTCGCGGCCGGTCGTGCCCAACGCGTCGAACATCGCGCCGTCCAGCGCATTCAGCTTGTCGGGCCGGTCGAGACGGACATCGGCGACGCCGTTTGCGATCTCGACGGTGACGCGGGGGCGGGCGGCTATCTCGGTCATGGTGCTCTCCGGGTGCTTGTTGGTGTTCGCCGTGGCGCCGACCGTGTGCGGCGCTTCGAGGCTGGTCTTCGATTGTCGAAAGAGCGAGAGCGTACCGCAGCCGGGCGCTCCGAACGTCGGAGTGCGCCGGGGGCTGCCACGTCTCGGTCCAGCGGCGTCTGTTTCAACGCAACCAGAGGACAGGGGATATGAGCATGACGTATGCTGACAGGCAAGTTGATCTTGCCACGACCGCTGTTGCGGACTGACCCGCGGTGGCCAGCGTAGAGGGGAGGACGCATGAGTTGCTTGAACCGGGAGGCCGAGTGGATGTGTAGGGTTGGCGTCTTGGCCTTGGTGTTGGCCGTGTGCGCGGGCTGTGGGGGAGGTGGAAGTGAGGTTGCTTCGTGCACGCAGACGAAGAAGGAGGCCGATACCGACGAGTATTAGTGCTTCACGGGCTACGATAGGTTCATGGGGGACGGGAATGACACCTGTTCTTCCAGAGGTTCCTGTACTGGAACGGACTATGGGTCCAGCCGAGGATTCGATGTGGGCGGCACGGTATTCCGTGCGTATGCCATGTGTGGCCCCGGTAAGCCGCCCATTACCTGCAAGGGTACGCTGTCAGCTACTGCGGGCGTCCACGGGGACGGGCAGAAGTATGTCTCCTGCTTTGGTCCCGGGCTGAGCTCTGACGCCTGCAGGTGAGCATGGCCTTGGTTGCGCAAAGCGCCTCGGCGATGGTTGCGGTTCTGCTCGTCTGCGCATCAACGCTTGCCACGGCCCAGCAGACATCGATCTCGACTGTGTTCGGCAGTGTATCGAACCAGCCTGCGGACTATAGCGCGATTCTGCACTTGGCGGCCGAACGTCCCCTCTACGAGCAGATGGCGATGGTCGTTTCGAGTGGCCAGGAGGAGCGGCTCGGTTTTGGTGAGGCTTTGATCCAGCCGGGAGAGAAGGATTTCGCCGTGGATGTGCCGCAACCCGGCGTCTGGTGGGTCGTGGTCCAGGGTTCTCGCGCTGGCTTAGCTTCTCCCGACATGGCTTTTCCACTCATTGGTCCGCTCTCGAATGTGTTGTTGCCGCCGTTTCAACCGAAGCGTGGATCGTCCTGTCGGTTGCGACTGCTGGGTCCGGCGGTTGCCTGGGTGGCGCCGAGCCGCAGGGCAGGCAACGTGGATGGTGGCGCGGGCGCTTTTCCACGTTGGGAGGTCTGGAGGCCGTGGATCAGACTCGACCGTGCCGGTTCCGACCGCCACTACTGGCTCGATCCGGTAGCCGATCCGGGTTCGTCGCCCCAACCTTTGGGGATCAGAATCGGAGCTCCGGGTCATGCGCCGTCCAGCTTCGAGTGTTCGTCGGGAGCTCTGATCGAAGCGTCGTTGGAACCGCGCTCCGAACCCTTGTTCGATCTGCGACTGGTCATTGACGGCGCGAAGGGCGATGGCGATGCCCTTGGCGAGGCGTTGCAGGCGGCTGTTCTTGTTGACACGGCCGGTTGGCCGGTCGGCGTCGCGGACGAAGCCGGCAAGGTTGCTGTGCCCCGCGGCGCGTACCGTGTTCTCGGTCCTTCCGGTGGCGAGTGGCGGATTCGCGTCGAGGACGCGGGAACGCGAAGACTCGCCGTGCCGGAGCGATCGGTGACAGTCCTTGCCTCGGCCGATGCGGGGGAGGCGCTGGCTACGACGATTGTTGCGATCCACCGGTCGAGAGCCGGTGACCTGCTGGCAAGGCAGACGCTCGGCCCCACAGTCATGGCCCCTGGAACTAGGCACCGAACGACATGGACCGTCCGGCCGCCAGCGGGCGCAGTGAAAACGACGATCCTCGCTCCAGGCTTCGAGAAGCAGACCGTCGATTGGTTGCTCGATCAGGAGGACCTCGAGCTGACGCCGTTTCGATCGATCGAAGGTGTCGTCCTGGCAGACGAAACGGGCGATCCCGTGCAGGGTGCTGAGGTCGCGCTGTACGGTGCCTACACAGGGCGTCTGGCGCCCGTCGCCTTGACCGCTCCCAACGGCGGGTTTCGGATTGAAGCGAGCGAGGCGCAGAGCCCACCGCGTCTGGTCGTGCGTGCGGAGGGCTACCGGGCCGCGAGAGTCGCCCTGGAACCGGCAACTTCGCGAGCCTTTGCCCCGGGGCCGATCGTTGTACGCCTAGAGCGTGCGGCGTCGATTTTCGGCCGGATCGTCTCGCCCTCGGGAGAGGGAGTCGCAGGGTTGGCTGCCCTGGTCGGTCAGCAGCGTCTCTTCGTGCCGCCTTCCCTCGGCCCAGTCGATCTTTTTCTGGCGTCGAACCCCAGTCTTCACGATGTGACACAGGCGGATGAAGACGGAGTGTTCCGATTTCCCGATGTCTCTCCCGCCGCCAGCTCGGTCGCGGTAGGCGCGCCGGGCTATGCGACCCGCTTTGTTCCCCTACGCTCAAACGCGGGATCTGCTGCGCTGCTTGCGGAGTGGACGGGTTGGCACGACCTCGGGCAGGTGGCATTGGAGCCGGAACTGGCCGTGGAGGGAATCGTCACGGATAGCGCCGGCCTTCCCTTTGCCGACGCGGTGGTGGGGTTCGGGCGTAGTCCGGACGTGACGGGTGCGCTGAGCCTCGATTCCGTGGCGTGGTCTACAGGGGAGATTCGGTCCGATGCGGAGGGCGGTTTTCGAATCGGAGGGCTTCGGCACGGCGATCTGCTGGACCTCGTCGTGCAGCACGCCGGCTATGTGAGGGCCGAACGGCTTCGCGTGTACGTCGATCGCGCGGCTGACCCCCGCAGGGTCGAGATCGCCATGGAGCCGGCGGCCGAGTTGCGCGGCCGTCTCGTGGACGAAGCGTCCGGCAAGGGCATTGAGGGTACTCGTGTTCAACTACTCGACCAAGCGGAACGTCGGCAGTTGGCGCTCGAACGAACCGGGTCGGAGGGCAGGTTCCTCCTTCGCGGTCTGGCTTCGCTCAATGGTGTCCTGAAGGTGGAGGCGTTCGGTTATGCGCCGTTTCGACGTGAACTCACGGATGACGACGGGTTGTACTCGACCGGCGACGGCCTCGTGCTGGTCCTTCGCCGTGGAGACGCCACGGTGCGGGGCGTCGTGAATTCGGGCGGCGCACCGGTCGTGGGAGCAGTAGTCCAGATGAATACGATGGAACGCGCGACGACCGATGGCGCGGGTCGGTTTGAACTGTCTGGCCTCCCTATGGGCGAGAGCATGGTGTTCTGCTGGCCGCCTGGAGGGGAGTCTGGTCAACCGATCATGTGGTACCGCGATGTTCAGCCGGGTATCACCGAGTTGGTTCTCGACTTGACGCCGGTCCGGGTTGAGGGGTGGGTCGAAGACACGGCTGGCTTGCCGGTTGCCGGCGCCACCGTGCGGATCAGCCGTCCGCTGGCGCCAGACAGGGAAGAGCGAAGCGCGCCGGACGGTTCGTTTCGCCTCGATGTGATTCCGGGGCTCTACCGGGCGAGCGCCGAAGTGGACGGCTATGCTGCCACGTCGCGAGAAATCGAAGTAGGCACGAACGAGCCGGTCCATGTCGTGCTCAGGCTTGGCGCGGCACGGGAAATCAGAGCGCGCGTCGCGGGTCTGACGGCCGAGGAGGCCGCTACGGTCGAGGTCGGGATCGAGCCCACTCCCCTATCGCCGGGTGGAGGCGGCCGACTAAAGAGGTCGCCGAACCAACTGGGAGGCGCTCCGGTTTTCGTGCAGCACGACCCTCCGATCGGGACGGTTGTGCTTGTGGCCGGGGTGCGGTCCTCGGACCGCATGCAGCGCCGCACCGTAGACGTTCTACCGCGCGGAGCGACGGAGATCGAAATCACGTTCGACGACGCCGAGACGAGCGGTCGGCTGGCCGGTCTGGTCACGGTCGATGGCAGTCCGCTGGCTGGCGCGCCGGTGTTCGTGATCGACGAGCGCGCCGGCGATGCCTGGGCTGTGCGAACGGACCATCGCGGCATCTACGTCATCGACGGTCTGCGCAGTGGCCGCGTCGAGATCGCGGCGGTTGGAGAGCGCCGCACCGTGAACGTGGAGGGCGAAAGCTGGGCCGACTTCCGGGCGCGCAGCGCCGTGCTTGCAGGCCGCCTCGTGCGGGCGGACAACGGTGGACCGGCCGCGGGATTCGAAGTGGTGGCCGCTCCTGCTCACGCGACTCTCGAGGTGGCGGAACGCGTGGGCCAGACAGGGGTTGCCCGGAGCGCTCAAGACGGCGACTTCTTGATCGACGGACTGTTCGAAGTTCCGTACCATGTGATCGTGCGGCGGCCTGGCGGCCGCGTCGTGGGTTCGTCAACGGTGGATCTCGTGGTGCCGGCAGGCGAGAAACTGATTGCTGTACAGGAGGCCGCGACGCCTGAATAGAGGCGGCCGACCGGAACCGAGGAAGCGCTGCGTTCCTACATCTCCGCCCAGCCGCGCGATCTCTCGACGGCGCGTCGCCAGCCGGAGGCGAGGCGCTCCTGCTTGGTCGATGAGGATTCCGGTTCGAACTCGCGGTCGAGGGCCCAGTTGCGGGTCACGTCGGCCTGGTCGGCCCAGAAGCCGACCGCGAGACCGGCCAGGTAGGCGGCGCCGAGCGCCGTGGTCTCGGCGACGACCGGCCGCTGGACCCGCGTGCCCAGCAGGTCGGCCTGGAACTGCATCAGGTCGTTGTTGACCGCCGCGCCGCCGTCGACCCGCAGGCCGCTCATGCCGGAACCGGCGTCGGCTTCCATGGCGCGCACGACGTCGAGGCTCTGATACGCCATCGATTCGACGGTGGCTCGCGCCACGTGGCCGGCGGTGGTCGAGCGCTCCAGGCCGATCAGCAGACCGCGCGCGTAGGGGTCCCAGTACGGCGCGCCGAGGCCGACGAAGGCGGGTACCAGGTAGACTCCGCCGCTGTCCTCCTCGCTTGCGGCGAGCTCCTCGATCTGTTCGGACCTCTCGATCAGACCCAGGCCGTCGCGCAGCCACTGCACCGCCGCGCCGCCGACGAAGACCGAACCCTCCAGGCAGTAGGTGGGCCGCCCGTCGAGCACCCAGCCGACGGTGGAGAGCAGGCCGTTGTCGGAGGCCACCGCCCGGTCGCCTGTGTTCATCAGGATGAAGCAGCCGGTGCCGTAGGTGTTCTTGCACGTTCCGGGTTCGAAGCAGGCCTGCCCGAAGGTCGCCGCCTGCTGGTCTCCGGCGATGCCGGCGACCGGGATCCGCCGCCCGAAGAGACTCTCCTCCGTGTGCCCGAAGTCGCCGCTCGAATCCCGGACCTCGGGCAGCATGGCGCGTGGCACCCGCAGGATGCCGAGCAGCTCGTCGTCCCAGTCCAGTTTGTGGATGTCGAAGAGCAGGGTGCGCGAGGCGTTGCTCGCGTCGGTGGCGTGGACCTCGCCGCCAGTCAGCCGCCAGAGCAGGAAGCTGTCGATCGTTCCAGCCAGGATCTCGCCGCGCGCCGCCCGCGCGTGCAGGTCGTGCTTGTCCAGCAGGTGCGAGATCTTGGTGCCGGAGAAGTAGGGGTCGAGCACCAGGCCGGTCTTGCCGCGGAACAGGTCCTCGTGGCCCTGCTCCTTCAACTGTTCGCACAGCGGCGCGGTGATGCGGCTCTGCCAGACGATCGCGTTGTCGACCGGCTTACCGCTGTCGCGCTCCCACAGCACGACCGTCTCGCGCTGGTTGGCGATGCCGATGGCCTCGATGTCCGAGACGTCCGCGCCGGCGTTCCGTAGGGCGGCGCGCGCCGTGTCGAGTTGGGTGGTCCAGATCGCTTCGGGATCGTGCTCGACGTGGCCGGGTGAGGGGTAGAGCTGCGGAAACTCCTGCTGCGCGGAGGAAGCGGCGGTTCCCCGGCGCTCGAACAGGATGGAGCGGCTGGACGTGGTGCCCTGGTCCAGGGCGAGGACGTAGGTCATAGGCGCCGCGATCTACCAGCCGAGACCCTGGAAGGCCAGGGCGCCGAGGACGCCCCCGGTCAACGGACCCAGGATCGGTACCCACGCGTAGCTCCAGTCGGAGCCGCCCTTGCCGGGGATCGGCAGTACCGCGTGGGCGATGCGCGGACCGAGGTCGCGGGCCGGGTTGATCGCGTAGCCGGTGGGACCGCCCAGGCTCAGGCCGATGCCCCAGACCAGGAAACCGACCAGCAGCGGGTTGATGCCGGTGGCGAACACGGCCGACAGGTCGATCCCGCCGCCTGAGAGCTCCGAGGCGTTGGCGGCGATCGCGAGCACGCCGAACACCAGCACCGCGGTGCCGACCACCTCGGTGATGAAGTTGGCGCCCCGGCGTCCGGGGATTTCCGGCGCCGTGCAGAACACGCCCAGCTTGGCCGCCTGGTCAGTGGTGGCGCTCCAGTGAGGACGGTACGTGAGCCAGACGACGACCGCGCCAAGGAACGCGCCGAGCATCTGGGCGCCGATGTAGGTCGGCAGCAGGGCGGCGTCGAGTTCGCCGATCGCCCACATGCCGACACTGACCGCCGGGTTGATGTGGGCGCCGCTGATCCGGCCGACGCAGTAGACGGCGAGCGCGACGGCCAGTCCCCAGCCGGTGGCGATGACGATCCAGCCGCTGTCGTTCCCCTTGGTGCGGGCCAGAACGACGTTGGCGACCACGCCGTCGCCGAGAATGATCAAGAGCGCGGTGCCGACCAGTTCGGCGACGAAGATGTCCAATACGGATCCCTCCCTGTTTGAGCGCCTTCGAGAATACACTTCGCGCCGGCAAGTTGCCCCTGATCCCGAACCACACGGAGCAACGGATGGATCAATGGAAGAACCCGTTCTCGCGCGAGACATTCGCCTTTCTGCGCGACCTCGTGGAGAACACGACCGCGACTGGTTCAAGGCCAACGGCGAGCGCTACGAGGACGTGGTGCGGGAGCCCGCGCTCCAGTTCATCAGCGACTTCGGGACCCGGCTCGACGAGGTGTCGAAGCACTTCGACGCAGTGCCGAAGAAGGTCGGCGGGTCGCTGTTCCGGATCCACCGCGACGTCCGGTTCTCGCGCGACAAGAGCCCCTACAAGACCCAGGTGGGCATTCACTTCCGCCACAAGCAGCACAAGGACGCCCACGCGCCGGGCTTCTATCTCCACATCGAGCCCGGCAGCGTGTTCATGGGCGGGGGAATGTGGCGACCGCATCCGGAGGCCCTGCGGGCGATCCGGCAGCAGATCGTCGCCGATGGCGAGGGCTGGCGGGAGGTGACCGTCGACCCGGGGCTCGGCGACTTGCTCGAACTCGGCGGCGAGAGTCTGAAGCGGGCGCCGCGGGGATTCGACGCCCGTCACCCGCGGATCGACGACATCAAGCGCAAGTCGTTCATGGCCGTGGCCAACCTGAACCAGACCCGCCTGCTAAGCCGCGGCTTCCTCGACGAGTTCACCGGCCTCTGCGCGGCCGCGTCCCCCCTGATGCGCTTCGTCTGCCGGGCGACCGGCGTCCCATACTGAAGCCGGCGCCTGGGAGTATCCACAGCGGCGGTCCGCTGCGCTGTCGCGCAGGGAACGACGCGGCGTCCGGATGCGGGCGCGCCACACGGGTTCCCAGGTCAGATCGTTCTGTCGCGCAAGCTTGTATGGAACTGGCCGCCAAAGCGGAGCCGGCCTGACGGCCGGCACGTATCTCTGGCCGCCTCCGGCGGCAGCGGGTCAGAAGACCCGCGCACCCAGTCGGCGACCAGTTCCATGCAAGTCAGCGCTGCGCGGACGCAGCGCAGTCTTGCATGGAACAAACGGGTAGGGGTTCCTTGTTGGCAGCGCAGGTTGCGCGATTCAGGCGGCATGTTCGGTCGGCACGAGAGCCAGATTCAGGCGGCGGGCCTGACGCTGCAGGTTTCTGATTTGTCGTTCGCGTCGGACGGCCTCCATTTCGGCGAGGTCGCGCTCGACGTACTCTTCGCCGTGGGTCAGCATGGCGTAGATCAGTCGGCCGAGTTGATGAGCGGTGGCCTTGATGGCCTTCGCCTTCTCCATGTGCTGGAGACGCCGGCGGTGAGAGGCTCCGATGGCGGTCTTGCTGTTGCGGGCTGTGGTGGCGGCTTGGCGCAGCGTCTGGCCGACCCGGTTGGTCTGCTTCACGGGAGGGCCGTTCAGCCGTTTGTCGCCGCTGATGTTGGTCGGTGGAGCCAGACACAGCCACGAGCAGAAGTTGCCCTGCGAGGGAAACCGGGACAGGTCCGGGCCGATCTCAGCGGCGAAGGTCAGCGCGGTTTCGACGCCGACCGTCGGAATGGCGACCAGGTCCACGCCGAGCATGCGATGCAGCCGCTTCCGCAGGGCGCGCTCGCGCGCCTTCGAACCGGGCGGCGGCGCGTCCTCGACGCCGTCTTGGGCCAGGCCGTCGAGCTCGGCGTCGATGCGCTTCTCGCACATCTCGATCTGGCCTTGCAGCATGTCGTAGCGGGCCAGCGCCTGGCCCAGAGCGAACAGGTGCTCGTCTCGCCAGTTGCCTTGCAAACTCGCCGCGATCACAGCCGGACCAGCCTTGCAGCGACCGTCCCGGTGACGGGCCAGCGCCGCGCCGTCGCGCTCGCCGGCGACGATCGCGCGCACGATCAACTGGCCGGTCTTGCCCATGATGTCGCTCAGCACGTTGTCCAACTGCACGTTCATCTGCACCAGAGCCTTCTGGATGTGCTGCACCGCGCGGCTGCGGTCGCGGACCAACTGGGCGCGCTGCCGCGTGTACGAACGCAGCGGACACAACTCGTCCGGCGCGCGAAACGCACCGCGCAGGAGCCCGTAGCTCATCAACTGCCGGATCCACTGGCAGTCCAGAACGTCACTCTTGCGGCCACTCACCTGCTTGGTCGCCCGAGGATTCACCAGATGCACCTCGAACCCCGCCCGGTCCAGCACCTCGAACACCGGAATCCAGTACACCCCCGTCGACTCCAGCGCCACCTCACGCACGCCGCACTCCTGAAGCCACGAGGCCATCGCCTCGAGGTCCTCCGTGAACGACGAGAAATTGCGCACCGGCCGCTCGAAACGCGACGGGGCCACCGCCACGTAGTGCTTGCGCTTGCCTACGTCCACACCGGCGCAATCCGGGTGAACGACTTCCAGACGCTCCGCCTTCCGCTTTGCCATCCCCTGCCTCCCGTAGATGTGGAATCCAATCGTCGCGCTGGGCAGAGACCGCGGCGAAAAGCTCAATCTTGCATACGGGGTCGCGACACAAGCCGCGCCGCCAGCGTCAGAGCGCCGATCACGGTCCGGGCCAAACTCCTAGTCGGGCGCCAACACACCAGTGCCTGCGCGGCCTCGCTGCCCAGCGCGGCCAACTCTATGAACCCACGACGCCGCTGTAACGTTGGCTACTCGCTGCCTGTTCCCTGCGCGACAGCGCAGCGACAACGCTGCGGACACTCCTAGCCGGCCTTCGCCCGGCGCTCGTCGACAGCTGCCGATAGGTTCTCGAAGGTGACGCCGAGCCGCTCCGCGGTGAGCGCCGCCAGGGACGTGCGGGCGACGCCGCCCTTGAACTGATAGGTGCTCCGGCGCTCGTCGTCGAGCTGTACCTGGAGGAACTCGAGGCCCAGTTCCATGTGGTTCTGCTGGAGGGCGCGGGCGTGGTCGAGGAAGTGGGTGGTTACGTAGGCCACGGGCTGGACACGCCGGAGGAGCTGGAGCACGAGAGTGAAGACCTCGATTCCCTCCGAAGGGTTGGTGCCCGAGCACAGCTCGTCCAGGACCACCATCGAGCCATGCTCCATCTCTTCGAAGAGGGTGCGGATGCGCACGAGTTCGCGCCCCAGGCGGCCCTCGACCTGATCCGCGCTTTCGCGCTCGATCAGGGACACGAACAGCCCCTGCCGGACGCGCATCCGGGCGCGGCTGCAGGGCGCGTAGAGGCCGGACTGACCGAGCAGTTGAGCCAGCGCGATGGCCTGGATCAGCCGCGTCTTGCCTCCCGAGTTCGGACCGGTGACCACGGTGATCGGCACGCTACCGACCGTTCTCACCGTACACGGCACGGGCGCCAGCTCCTGGGTCAGCAGCAGCGGGTTGAACAGGTGTTCACACTCGATTGCGGAGTCGCCATCATGTTCCGGCCGGAACTCGGGAATGCACATGGAGAGACCGCGCTCGGCGGCGCGGTCACGGAGAGCGCGGGAGGCGAGGTAGAGCTCCAGTTGGCCGAGCATCTGGATCAGGGGTATCAGGGCGGGCGACAGAGAGACGTAGACCCGCTCGACGACCCGGTTCAGGAGTTCCCGGTTGCCCATCGAGTAGCCGCCGAGGCCGAGCCGAGCGCGGCTCCAGAGCCGCTTGATCGGCCGGGTCCAGAACGGATTGTCACGGCACTCCTCGAGGGAGCGCACCTCGAGGCCGCGGATGCGCCCGTCGCCGCCGAGAGTGATGTCGAGGTTCAGTTCGGCGAGCTTGCTCTCGTAGTCGAGAAGGGCGGCAAGGGTCGCGTACTCCTCGGTCGCGCGGATCGCGACTGCCCCTTCGTACAGTCGTCGGAGTCCCGAGCGGACCGTCTCGAAGCGATCGTGCATCAGGTCGATGACGAGACGGCTCTGCCTGAGGATGTCCAGGTTGTGGGACGCCGTATCGAGGACGCTGTGGTAGCGGGGCATGCGGTGAAGCGAGAGCAGACCGAACAGCTCGCGGTAGAGGCGTTCGGCCGAGGCGAGGACTTCCTCGTCCTCGTCCAGTTCGCGCAGGATCCCCTGGCGGAAGCTGATCGTCTGCAGGTCGGTCGGCGTGGCGGTCAGGGCGCGGTGCAGGAAGCGCTCGTTGATCGGGTAGTGAACGCCGTCGATTCGCAGTTCGAAGCTCTCCGCGATCAGGCGGTCGATGAACAGATCCTGTTCGAAGAACTCGGGCCGCCAGGCCGCCTCCGGCGTCTCGGCTTCCGCCATCAGGTCATGGAACTCGGTGCCGACCTCGCGGCCGAGAACGGCGAGACCCAGCAGGTCCGACAGAGCCTTCTCGTCGATGCCGAGGAAGGGCGCCCGGTTGAGAAGGTCCGGGATGGGAATCATGGTCGGCTGCTGCCGCTGGGACTACCGGCGCAGAATGGAACGCCGGCGGCGCTCCTTGAGGGAACGCAGCTCGCGGTAGGGGTCCACGCCCTCCGCCTCGCAGCGGGGCAGAGGGTGTCCGAGCGCGGTCTCGATCTGCCTGATCAGGGACTTGTCGAGCCAGGTTCCGATCGACGACACGACGCCTTCCGCGGCACCGCGGGCAGTGCGGCCGGCGCGGTGGATGTAGTCCTCGGCCGTGTCGGGGAGGTCGTAGTTCAGGATGTGCTCGATGCCTTGGACGTCGATGCCGCGGGCCGCGATGTTCGTCGCCACGAGGATACGGTGGCGGCCGGCGCGGAAGCTCTCCAGAGCCGCGACCCGGTGGCTCTGCGAGCGGTCGGAGTGGATGCGCGCGACGCTGTGGTCGCCGCGCTCCAGGACCCGGCAGAGCCACTCGGCGTCCGACCTGCGCTTGGTGAACGCCAGGGTCGAACCGGGCACCTTGTCGAGCAGGGCCAGGGCGCAGCGCTTCTTGTCCCTCTCGTCGACCAGGTAGAGCCGGTGCTCGATCCCCGACGCGGCCCCCTTCGGCGACAGGTCGATGCGCAGCGGATCCTTCATGTAGCGCTGCGCCAGACGTTCGATGGGCGGCGGCATCGTGGCCGAGAAGAGCATCGTGTGCCGCTGCTTCGGCAGTTGGCTCACGATGCGTTGAATCTGGGGCATGAACCCGAGGTCGAGCATGTGGTCGGCCTCGTCCAGGACCAGTTCCTCGACCCCACTCAGGCTCGCCGTGCGCCGCTCTACGTGGTCCAGCAGCCGTCCGGGCGTGACCACGAGCACGTCGGGGTCGGTGCGCAACTGGTCGAACTGCGGGCCGATCTTCACGCCGCCGATCAGGCAGGCGGAGTTCACGCTCAGCCGGCTCTTGCGGAACAGGTCCAGGAAGGCCTTCGTCTGCAGGGCGATCTCCCGGGTTGGAGAGACGATCAGGGCGCGCACGCCGCTGCCGCGGCGCAGGCGCTGCACGATCGGCAGCACGAAGGCGGCCGTCTTGCCCGAGCCGGTTTCGGCGAGGCCGATCAGGTCCTTGCCGTCGATCGCGTCCGGGATCACCGCGGCCTGGATTGGAGTCGGGTGCTCGAAGCCGATACGGGCTACTACCTCCAGAACCGCCGGTTCCAGGCCCAGACCGAGAAAGTCCCGGTCCGTCGTCTCGACCGGATGTTGAGGGATCGCAGCCAGGGCGCCCGGCGCCTCAAAGTCCCCGTTGCCCGTACTGGAACCGTCCGACACGCGGGGCATCATACCAGCGCCCACGGCGCCGCTAAGTGACATGAACTCAACGGCTTCCCAGTGGCGCGGCTCATCGGTCGCGGCGCAGCCCGAGCCGCCTCGGCAAGCCGCGCCTTGTGGCGCGGCTCATCCGTCACGGCGCAGGCCGAGGCACCGAAGGAAGCCGCGCCTTATGGCCCGGCTCATCCGTCACGGCGCAGGCCGAGGCGCCGAAGGAAGCCGCGCCTCTTCGGCGCCAGTTCGCTTTCGGCGCTTCTTGTGGCGCGCCCGCCGCGGTCCGCCGCCTCGGCCCACAACTGCAGGTTCCTGCCCTGGTGTTCGGCGGCGGTGATCGTGGCTTCGAACTCCACCTCGGCTGTCTTCGCGCCGGCCGCGGCCGTCGACTCCGCCGACGGAGTTCCGGTCGCCGGCCGGAGGGTCGCCTCGACGACGTCACCCGTGCGGTGGTTGTCGAACCAGCGCCAGAAGAACCGCACCGAGACCACCTCGTAGTCGTCCCTGGCGCTTACCCGTACAACGACATCCTTGTCCCTCTCGTACACGACCTGAGCCTCCGCCGGGCGTCCCGGGAGCAGAATCTCCACTTCCGGTTCACTCTCGTCGAGGTCCTCCATCAGCATGGTCAGGGTCGATTCCAACTGCGCGAAACGGTCACGGTTCTTCGGCGTCCGCTCCATCCCGGCCAGGAGCTCCAGCGCCTCGTGCGGCCGTTCCCAGCCCAGGGCCTCGATCTCGCGGACCGTGGCGTCCAGATCGTTGCGCCGCTGGAATGCCTCTTCGATGGTTGCCAGCTTGGCCTCGACGCCGGGGCTCTCGCCCGCCTGGGCGCCGCGCAGCGCCTTGAGTTCCACCAGCAGTGCCCTCGCCTCGTCGAGGCGGTCCGCCGCGATCAACCGACCGGCCGTTTCGTCGATGGTCGCGGCGGCGCGGCGTTCGAAGTCGAGGCCTGCTGCGAACCGCGGGTGGCGGCGCCGGAAGTCCAGAGCCAGACGCAGGGCCGCCAGGCGGTCGCTGCCCAGACGGGCTTCGATCGCGTCCACTTCGGCTGCCAGCCGACGCGCGTCGTTGACGCGGCGAGCCGCTTGCGGATCACGCCGCAGGCCGATCATCTGCCGTCGCGTCAGAGCGCCCAGCGTGAGGCGCAGACGGAACAGGTCCGCGTCTTCGAAGCCCCTCTCCAGTTCCACGGCGGCGGCCAGGACCCGGTCGTTCGCGAGCCTCGCGAGCATCGCCGTCATTGTTTCGCGATGCTCGGACGGCAGCGCCTTGGCGCCCGGTCCGCGGCTGAAATCCAGCATCAGGCGCTGAGCCTCGCGCAGTCTGCCTTCCGCCATCAGATCGAGCGCCTCGCTAAGCTGAGCCGGCAGTGGCGCGATGGGCGTCGGTTCCGGCCTTGGCGGCAAGGGCGGTGGGGTGACGCCGGCCGGATCATCTGCGATCGCCGTGGGCTCGTCGGGCGCCGTCCACCTGAGGACGAGCAGTGCCGCCGCGACGCCGATCGCAGCCGCTGCCAGCATCTGCCGCAGCCGCGGCCGCGCAGCCGGATCCTGTTCGGGTGGCGGCATGGGGTCATCCTAACGTCGCCGGGTACGCCTCCGGCCGCCCTTGTGGGGGCGCGTTTCCTGGTCGTGATGTTCGGCAGACGCGTTGATAGACTCCCTTGCCTGCTATTGCCGGCTATCGTCCCTCACTGACACTCGCCTCGGAGGCGCCACGAGATGACGAAGAGACTTCTGTTTCCGCTGCTGCTCGTTCCAACGCTGTTCGTCGCCGGCCCGGTGCCGGCCCAGGACCCGGGCCCGGTCAACGTGGGCGGCGACCTGCGTGGCGGCGACGTCACCGGCGCGGTTGGCGGCCGGGACAACACGCGCGTGTTCGGCAGGATCCTCGACTCGAGCGGCAATCCGCTGCCCGATGTGGATATCTGGTTGCAGAACGACAATGCGCCAGCGCACAGGCTGCGCGCCAAGGGGCGCAAGACCGGGTTGTACGTGCTGCGCAACATGGCTCGTATCTACAGCCGCGAGGACTACGAAGGGATCGTGCTGCGCATCACTTTCGAGCGCAACGGCTACCGTTCCGTGGTCGTGCGCGTCGCGGTGCGGCGCGACGGAGTCCAACAGATCTACCCGATCCTCTTCCGGGAGGGTGAGTCGATGGAGGCCGAAGGCGTTCGTACCGTGCTTGTAGGCCGGGTCGAGGACAAGCGGGGCAAGCCGGCCAAGGGCGGCGGCGAAGTCACCATCACGTCAGGGGACGGCGACTTCTCGGCGACCGGCTCGATCGAGAAGAACGGCGAGTTCGCGGTCGTGCTCTGGGACGCGCCGGAGCGCGTGAACGCCTCCTTCAAGATGACCAAGGGCGGCGCGCGCGACGAGATCCTCGAGCTGAAGGCCTCCCCTCAGCCCGATCTCGCCGTGGCCCAGTACTACAACCCGGTGATGTAGGCGCCGCGCTACCAGCGGGGCCGGCGCTCCTCACGGGGTCTGGCCTCGTTGACGCGGAGGGTCCGGCCGCCGAACTGCTGCTGGTCGAGCGCTGCAATCGCCTCCTGGCCGCCGCTCGCCATCTCGACGAAACCGAAACCCCGCGGGCGACCGGTCTCGCGGTCGTTGATCAGCGAGACTTCGGAAACCTCGCCGTGTGAGGAGAAGAGGTTGGTCACCGCCTCTTCCGTCGTGTCGAAGGGCAGGTTGCCCACATAGATTCTCGTTGCCATCTGCTGCTCCTGTTCTCGGCTCCGGGGTTCCACATCAATCAACGCTCGAGAACGACAGGCGCATCCTGGTTCGCTGCGTGAGCTCTGCACCCACTGCCTAAAGAGCGGCAGGCTAGCATAAAGAGCACGTCCGGCGCGGCGCGATGCTAGAGTTTTTTTCCCTTCCGGGAGGTGGCAGCCCGACTCGGGCCGTGGGACTTCCTGCTCACGGCGGCGCCGGTCCGGGTGCCGGGCGGCATCGGTTCCCCGCTCAACGCGATTGCGACGTTCTGGGCTGCGCCCGGTCTTCAGCCGCCGCTGCGCAGGTCTTCGTAGTAGGCGTCGAAGGCGTCGAGACGATCCTTGAGCAGGCCCTGAATGACGCCGATCGTGTCGCCCAGTTCGAGCACTCCGTCGGCCTCAGGGTCGTAAACCGGCCAGTCGGGGCGCCCGTCGCCGTTCGGGTCGCCAGTGGCGGCGAAGTTCACCCAGTAGTCGGCCATGGTGCTGGCGAGCGCCCGGTCGGTGTCGTCCCACGCGTGGTTGAACGGTCCGATCTCGTCGCGGACGGCCGCGCTCGTGTGGAGATTGTCGAATGCGTAGATGATCTCCGCCGCGTGGTACGAGCCGTAGGTCTCGGCTTCGTCCCATGGCGGGACGCGGGAGAAGTAGTACATCCGCACGGGTCTTGCGCCGGTGCTGCTCTGCAACTGGGCCCAGGTCCGCATCTGCCAGGCGAAATAGTTGTCGGCCGTGTTCTCGTAGGCGGCCACCCGCGCCTGCTCGTCGGTCTCGGCGGGGTAGACCGCGGACATCGCGTCGACGTGCTCGCCGTAGGCGTCCTCGAGCGACTGGCGATAGTCGGCGACCGTGAGGTCGCCGGCGCCGGCGAACAGGGCCGTGCCCTCGTCGCTGTTGAAGCCCACGATCGTGTCGACGTCGTTCTGCTCGCCGGCCGCGAAGATGTCGTAGATGTCGCGCGGGAACACCCGGCCGTCGTTCACGCCGACGAACCGGAGCGCGTCAGACTCACTGGCCGCTTGATAGACCTCCTCGACGGAAGCGGCGCGCAGTGCCATGAGGTCGCTTGCGCCGAGCCGCTCAGCGACGCGAGCGCCCTCCGACTCCGCGTCCGCAAGCTGCGGCATGGGCCAGAAGATGCCGCCGCTGTGGCCGATCGCGCGGTGGAACAGGCCTGCCGCTAGAGGTGTCGCGGTCAGGTAGTTCACGCTCCAGGAGCCGGCGGACTCACCGAAGATCGTCACCCGGCCCGGATCGCCGCCGAAGTGGGCGATGTTCGCCTGCACCCACTGGAGCGCGGCGACCTGATCGAGGATGCCGTAGTTGCCGGAAACGCCGGACTCGGCCTCCACCGACAGTTCCGGGTGGGCCATGAAACCCATCGGCCCGAGGCGGTAGTTGATCGTGACCAGGACCACGCCCCGGCCGGCCAGACTCTCGCCGTCGTAGAGCGAAGTGCTGCCTGAGCCTGTCTGGAGTCCGCCGCCGTGGATCCAGACCATGACGGGGAGCGCGGCGCTGGCGTGTTCGGCGCCGGTCCAGACGTTCAGGTAGAGGCAGTCTTCGCTGCGTTCGATCTCGCCGGCATCATAGAACGAGCCTGGGGGAGACAGTGGCTGCCAGCAGGTTGGGGAGAACCGGGTCGCGTCGCGGGCGCCCTCCCAGGAAGCGGCTGGTTGGGGCGCCTGCCAGCGAAGGTCGCCGACCGGGGGTGCGGCGTAGGGGATGCCGCTGAACTTGAGGATTCGGGAGTCGAGCTCGGTGCCCTCGACGATGCCGAGTTCCGTCGCCACCGTCGAGGTCAGTGGCTCGACCGACTCGCCGCCGCTGCAGGCCAGCATCAGTGCGAGGGCGGTTGAGACCCCGGCGGCGGCCAGGCGGGTGTTCAGGGTGGTCGACATGTTCAGTCCTCCTTGGCTAGCAGCGTGCGCGGCAGGAAGATCGGCGCACGCCATGTTCTTCGGCGCACGCTCATGGGGCGGGATCCTTGGCCGGGCGGCCGTCTTCCGCGGTTGGGCGGAAGCGCAGGGCGACGCCGTTGTTGCAGTAGCGCAGGCCCGTTGGCGCCGGACCGTCGCGGAAGACGTGCCCCTGGTGTCCGCCGCAGCGGGCGCAGTGGTACTCGGTGCGCGGCACGAACAGCTTGAAGTCCCGTTTCGTTTCGACCGCGCCGGGCATCGAGTCGGAGAAGCTCGGCCAGCCGGTGCCGCTGTCGTACTTCGAGTCGGCCCCGAACAGTTCGGCGCCGCACCCGGCGCACACGAAGACGCCTTCCCGGTGCTCGCCGTTGAGTGGCGAAGTGAAGGCCGGTTCGGTCGCTTCCTTGCGCAGGACGCGGTACTCGGCGTCGGCGAGGCGGGTGCGCCACTCGGACTCGGTCCGGTCGATCCGTTCGGGTTCGGGACCGCCCTCAGGGTTTGGACCGCGCTCCCTCGGTCGCCGGCTCTCGGTGCTCATGCGGCTGGCATCCTATCGTCGCTCGAATGCAGCGCGACTTCTGCCATGGGCTGCTAGAGGGCAGAATCGGGAGCATGAGAACACGAAGACCGCCGGTCGACCACATCGTCCGCACACGCGACCTTTACTCGAGTCTGGGACACGGACCCTACCGATGGGTTCGCAGCGAGGCCCCGCCGCCTTGGACCCGGCTGGCGAAGCCGCTTGAGGAGTGCCGGGTCGGATTGGTGGCGTCGGGCGGCGTGTACCGGACGGGACAGATCGCCTTCCACCATCGCGACGACATCTCGCTGCGGGTCATCGACGCCAGTGTGCCGGCCGCGGAACTGCGGACGAGCCACTTTGCCTACGACCAGATGGACGCCCGGATCGACCCGAACGTCGTCTTTCCCGTCGACACCCTGCGCGCTCTGGCAGCGGACGGCGTGATCGGGGACGTGTCGCCGCTCGCGTACGCGTTCATGGGCGGCATCTACTCGGCGCGCAGGGTGCGGGACACTCTGGCGCCGGAGATCAGCCGCCGGTTGGTAGCGGACCAGGTCGACCTGGCGTTGCTGGTCCCCACCTGACCGGTCTGCCATCAGTCCGTGGGACTGACAGCGCGCCGCGTCGAGGCGGACGGCATTCCGACCCTGTCGATGAGTTCGGCGCTCTCGATCACGCGATCCGTCAATCCGCCCCGCGCCGCGTTTCTCGACTATCCGTTGGGTCACACGACGGGCAAGCCGCTGGATGCCGGCCTGCAGAGGAAGATCGTTGGCGCATCGCTCGCCGCCTTCCAGGAGTTGGATACGCCAGGGGCGGTGAAGATGCTGCCCTTCCGCTGGTCGGATGACGACGAGTGGAAGCGGGAGGTGATGCTGGGCGGCGATGAGCGGGCGGAACGTTCGGCGCAGCCCGTCTACCAGTGCGAAGCGGACCGCAGGCTTGCTCAGGATGCGGGGGAGTGCCCCACATGCGTCTTCCTCTGAGCCGCGGCGCTTGATCCGGCGCCGGCTCCGCGCCGCACCGAGATCACGCTGCACTCCTCGGACATCACGGTCGAGGATAGGAAAGGTGGCGCCGGGCGGTGCGACACGCTCGCTCCGCCCGGCGCCGATCGGATCCGTACCTTGCCCCTTTAGGGCACGAACCCGACCTTGTGTACGAAAGGAAACAACCGGGGTTTTGGTCGGATTCCCCGGCTGGTTCGATTTGGAGGACATTCTTGCAATCGCTAGCGGATATCGGCCTGACCAGTTTCTGACCACGACGTGACCGGCGCGGAATGCCCCGATTCGCCCCTCGAAACGAGCGTCGTCGGGCGCTACGGAACCGGCCGATTCGTTTCGGTCGCGCAGGCTACTGGAAGGGCTTGTACATCGCGAGGTAGGACGCGATCGCGGCGAGTAGCGGCAGCGCGACGACCAACGCCCTGGCCAACGAGGTATTGCGGTAGGGCAGGGTGAGCGCGGCCCCGAAGAACAGCCAGATGACGAGCTTTGCCCACGCCCATGTGGGCGGCATACCTGCTCCGAGCCTGGCTAACAGCCCGAAGCCGGTGACGACACTCAGGATCAGGCCGACGCCGTGCATCGAAGCGAGGACGCCGCGTAGATCGTTGTCCTCACGCCGACCCCCCGTCGCGGCGTGGACGGCGACGCCGCCGGCCGCTGCCAGGACGAGCAGCACTCCGAGCACGTGCAGCAGCTTGTAGGCGAGATAGGACATCGTTCTTCCCGGTTCCTGGACTGGTGTGTGTCGACGCTGCCAACAGCGTGTGACTGCTAGCGTACCGCCCGTGGCGCCGTTCGATCGACTCGACGACTGGGACGACTTCGTGGCGGAACTCTACCCGGAACCGGCGGAGGCCGGCGGAAAACGCCGCGAGGACTACCGGGACTTCGACGAGCCGCCCCGCGACACGGTGCGGGAGTTCTATCGCCTGAATCACCGTGGTCAGACCTGGAACTTCGTTCAGCGGAAGAAGGCGGAGTACCTCACTCTCGACCGGGCGGAACTGTCTGCGTGGGAGGCGCTCGAGTTCCTCAACACCCTGGTCGACGACTCCGATCCGGACCTCGACCTGTCGCAACTCGACCACCTGCTGCAGACCGCCGAGGCGATCCGCGCCGACGGACACCCGGATTGGTTCGTCTTGACCGGGCTGCTTCACGATCTGGGCAAGGTGCTTTGCCTGTGGGGCGAGCCGCAATGGGCCGTGGTCGGCGACACGTTTCCAGTCGGCTGCGCGTTCTCCGACCGGGTCGTGTATCCGGAGTTGTTTGCCGCCAACCCGGACAGCATGAATCCGACCTACTCCACGCCCCTCGGCGTCTACGAAGCGGGCTGCGGCCTGGACCGCGTCGACCTGTCCTGGGGGCACGACGAGTACCTGTACCAGGTGCTCCGCGACTGCCTGCCCGAGCCGGCGCTGTACGTGATTCGCTACCACTCGTTCTACGCCTGCCACCGCGAAGGCGCGTACCGCGAGTTGATGACCGCGCGCGATCGCGAGATGTTCGCCTGGGTGCGGTTGTTCAACAACTACGACCTGTACTCCAAGAGCGGCGGGCCCCCGCGGGCGCCGGAACTGCGTCCCTACTACCAAGGCCTGATCGACCGCTACCTGCCGGCGAAACTGAACCTGTAGCCGCCGCGCGGGGGAAGGCCGCGGGCCGGGAGCGCGACTACTCGAAGCGCATCAGGGCGGTGACCGCGAGCACCGCGAACGCCACCACGTAGAGCTTGATGACCGCAGGCAGGATGAAGCGCAGCCAGCGCTGGTAGGGAATGCGGGCGAGGAGCAGCATGCCCATGAGCAGGGCGTTCGTCGGCACGATCAGGTTCATCAGTCCGTCACCGAGCTGGTAGGCGAGCACCGAGGTCTCGCGGCCGACGCCGGTGAGGTCCGCGAGCGGCGCCATGATCGGCATCGTCACGTACGCCTGCCCGCTGCCCGAGGGGATCAGGAAGTTGCACACGCTCTGGACCAGGAGCATGCCCCAGGCCGAGACGACCGCGGCGCCCGCGCCCAGACCCTCGGCTTTCTGCAGCAACGAGGCGATGCCGTGGATCACGGTGTCGATGACGCGCGCGTCCGAGAGCACGACCTCGATCGTGCGCGCGAAACCGATCAGGAGCGCGGTGCCGGTCAGTTCGGCGGCGCCGGTCGTGAACGCCCGCGCGGTGCGGTTCGGCGACACGCGGCCGAGGGCGGCGGCGATGATCGTCACGCCGAGGAACAGGGCCGCGAGTTCGACCAGGTACCAGCCGTGGACGTTCACGCCCCAGATGAAGATGCCGATCATCGCGGCGAACGCGGCGAGGATGCCGAGGCGCGCCGGCGTCAGCTCGGCGGCCGTCAGTTCGTGGCCGCCGCCGTAGTCGATGTCCCGGACCAGGCTCCGTTTGGGATCGGCGGCGATTCGCCGCGCGTACCGGAGCAGGTGGTGGACCGCGACGAGGAGCATGACCGCCAGCAGCGCCCACCGGAGTCCGAAACCGGTACCCGGATCCTGGCCGGCGATGTCCTTGGCGATCATCACCGTGAACGGGTTGATCGCCGCCGCTCCGTAGCCGATGCCGGCGCCGAGGTAGACCATCCCCAGGGCGACCACCGCGTCCATCTTCAGAGCGATGCACATGGCGACCAGGATGGGCACGAAGGGCATGTACTCCTCGGCCATGCCGATCGTCGACGAACCGACGGCGAACAGGGCCGTCATCCCGCCGACCAGCAGGATCGGCCTCGCTCCCAGGGTCCGTATCGCGCGGCCGATCGCGGCGTCGATGGCGCCGGTGGCGCGGATGACCCCGATCGCGCCGCCGACCAGGAAGACGAAGAAGATGATCTCCGCCGCCGCCTCGAGGCCCCTGGGCACCTTGGTCAGGGCGGCGTGCCAGGGCAGGGGAGCCGCCTCGACGGCGTGGTAGGTGCCGGCCAGCACCTGCCGGCCATCGCGTTCGTACTCGCCGGCAGGCAGGACGTAGGTGAGGACCTGCGCCGCCACGATCATGGCGAAGATCAGCACCAGGGCCTCCGGAAACCGGTTGCCTGAAGCAGCGCTGGTCATGGCACGGGCGGCGTCAATTCGCGTGGCGGCGGCTGCGGGCTTCGCGGCGTGCGTGCTGGCGGCGCTCGATATTGGCGATCGTGTCGTCCGGCACGGCCTCGATCAGGCGGCGGGTGTACTCCTCGCGGGGCGTCCCGTAGATCGCCTCGGACGGCCCCTGTTCGACGATCCGGCCGTCGAGCATCACGGCCATCATGTCGGACATGAACTTGACCACCGACAGGTCGTGGCTGATGAAAATGTAGGTCAGGCCGTGCTCCTCCTGCAGGTCCTTGAGCAGGTTGAGCACCTGCGCCTGCACCGAGACATCGAGCGCGGACACCGATTCGTCGCAGATGATCAACTTTGGCTGGACCGCGAGCGCCCGGGCCACCGATACCCGCTGGCGCTGGCCGCCCGAGAACTCGTGCGGGTAGCGGCGCAGGTGGTCGGCCTCCATGCCGACCTCTTCCAGCAAACGGGCGGCGCGGTCGCGGCGATCTCTCCGGCTGGCGCCGATCTTGTGGATCGACATCGCTTCGCTGAGCATCGCCTCGACCGTCATGCGCGGATTCAGCGACGAGTACGGGTCCTGGAGGATGATCTGCATCCGCCCGCGCAGGGCGCGCAGTCGGCCGGATGGGATCGTGGTCACGTCCTGGTCCTCGAACTGAACCGTGCCGCCGGTGATGTCGATCAGCCGCAGCAGCGCCAGACCGGTGGTGGTCTTGCCGCAGCCGGACTCGCCGACGAGCCCCAAGGTCTGACCCGAATACACGTCGAAGGAGATGCCGTCGACCGCCTTGACCTCGCCCACCTGCCGGCGCAGGAAGCCGCTCCTGATCGGGTAGTAGACCTTGAGATCGCGCACCGTGAGCATCGGCGCCGTGCCGCCCTTGACCAGCTCTCCGGGCCCCGGATTGTCGGCGTAGCCGAGGCTGTCCAGGGCGTTCCGCGGGTGGAGCAGGCGGTCGCGGCCGCGCCCGACGAGTTCATCGAGCGCCTCCGTCGTCAGGCTGCGTTCGGTGATCCTGATCTCGCCTCCGTCTCCGTCCTCGTCGACATCCATGAAGTCGGCGACCGTTGGCAGGCGGCGGAAGGCCCGATCGAGATGAGGACGGCAGGCGAGCAAGCCCTTGGTGTAGGGGTGTTGCGGGTTGTTGAACAACTCGGCTACCGCGCCGCGCTCGACGATCCGGCCCCTGAACATGACCGCGATCCGGTCGGCGATTTCGGCGATCACGCCCAGGTCGTGGCTGATGAACAGGATGGACATGGCGCGCTCGTCGCGCAGGCGGCGGATCAGGTCCAGGATCTGCGCCTGGATCGTGACGTCGAGGGCGGTCGTGGGCTCGTCGGCGATCAGCAGCTTCGGGTTGCACGACAGCGCCATGGCGATCATCACGCGCTGTTTCTGGCCGCCCGACATCTCGTGCGGATAGCTGTCCACGCGGCGCTCCGGCTCCGGTATGCCGACCTCTTCGAACAGCTCGATCGTTCGCGGGCGGGCCTCCTTGCGATTCATCCCGAGATGGACGCGAAGCGCCTCGCCGACCTGGTCGCCGACCCGGAACACCGGGTTCAGCGATGTGCCCGGCTCCTGAAAGATCATCCCGATGTCCTTGCCGCGCAAATCGCGCATTTCCCGGCTGGGCAGGTGCACCAGGTCGCGGCCGAAGTAGGAGATCTCGCCGCTCTCGATGTTCGCCGTGCTCTCGAGCAGCCGCATCACCGACAGCGAGGTCACCGACTTGCCCGAACCCGACTCGCCGACCAGACCGAGCGTCTCGCCCTCCTCGATCAGCAGGTCGATGTCGTCGACCGCGCGGACCGTCTCCCGCTTGCCGTGGAAGTAGGTGCGGAGTTCGCTGATCCTGAGCAGGGGCGGCGCCGCGGCGGCTGCCGGCGCGGGTATGCCGGTCTCGGTCATCGCCGTGGATTCTATCCGGGCTCTCCAGAAGCCACTCGGCGCCGAAGATCAGCACTCACTTCCCGGCCGCCGTGTCGGCGAAGGACCCGGCGATTCTGGGCAGCAAATTCATGTCCGGCGCTGATGCAGGGCATAGTGTAGGGAGTCGCGGGTCATATCAACAAAGGGGAGAACCGGGATGGAAAGACGCTTCGCATTCGCTCTTCTGATTTTGGCGGTAGCCGCCTGTGGCGACGAACCGGCCGCCGAGTCCGCCGCTGACGCCGTGGCGGAGGAGGCCGGCGAGGAGGCGGCCGATGCCGCTCCGATCCACCTCGGCGGCTGCATCCTGCTGGCTCCGGTCGGCGACGTGCCCGACGACGTGTACCAGCACGGCGATGTCGTCGCCACCGAGGCGATGCCGCCGTTCACCAAGGAGCTCCAGGTCTATGGGCTCAAGCTCGGGGCCCGTGACGACATATCGGACGACTTCATGCGACTGGTCGCGAAGACGATCGCCGAGGTGTTTCCGCGGGACGCCGGACTCGATCCCGATCTGCAGCGCAAGGTGCTCGAGAACCACTATCGCTACAACGCACTGATCCCGGTTCCCCTCGGCGACGACACCAGCTTCATGGAGGAGAACGAGGAGCAGTGGAGGCAGATCGAGAACAACAACTCGGTCTGCGACATCATCATGCAGGACGGACCGGTGGGACCGGAGGGGCAGGTGATGGAGGTCGTAGAGCACATCCTCCACTACGTCAGCGACATCGGCCTGCATTACGCCTTCCCGGAGGTGTGGGGAATCTCCGAGGACTCGGCACTGGCACGGGCGATGAGGACGGCGGAAGACGAGGGCTACTACCAGGCAAGCCAGTACGAAGACATCGAGGACGAGGAGGTGCGTTTCCGCGTTCAGATGCAGGAGTTCGCCTACTGGTTCATCTCCACGGCCTGGAATCTCCAGGCGCCCTACGGACCTGTGTGGGAAGAAGAGTGGGTGATCCGGGATCAGGCCGAGCTGAGAGAGAAGCTGCCGGAGATGTACGCGGCCTACGAGGAAACAGCGGCACGGGCGATGGTCGCTCCCAGCATGCAGACGCTTGCCGAGATCGGCCCGATGCGGGCGGAAGAACGGGCCAACTGAGGAAGGGAACCGGCGCGCGGGAATACCTGCGGAGCCGGCTAAGTTACACGTTGCCGGTCCTTTACCACACCGAGAGCGGGTAGACTAGGCGGCTTGTATGACGATCCTGCTCCAGAGTCAGGCGGAGCCTTCGCGAGGAGCGGTAGACCCCCTGTTCCGCGACGCGGAGCAGCGGGCGCGCGCGTTCTCGCTATTTCCGGCGCCCCGTGATCCGCAAATCGCCGGCGCCGGCGGGCGCATCGCCGGTCTGGTCTCCGACCGACGTATCCGTCGGACCCTCAAGAGTCTTGCCGCCCTCGAGGTCGACGAGTACATCCGCCGCACGGTCGCGCCGGCCGAGGACCCGGTCCGGGTTGGCGCCGGAGAGGTCCTGGCCGCCACCAGTTGGGAACTGGTCGAGGAGCGCGGCCACGGCCCCCTCTACGCGGCCGTGTTCGAAACCGAGATCGAGGGCTGGCGCCGCCGGTTCGGCGTTCTCGCGCAGGAGCGCTCGGTGCAGAACGGCGTCTGGATGCCGGAGCACCACCGTCTGGCGGTGGACGTGATCCGGTCGTACGCCGGCCGCAACCTGCCCATCGTCGCCCTGATGGACACGCCGGGAGCGGACGCGGGCGAGATGGCGAACCGCGGCAACCAGGCTCACGCTATTTCCCGGTTGATCGCCGAGATGGCGCAGCTTCACGCGCCGACCATCGGCGTCGTGCTCGGCAACGGCTACTCGGGCGGCGCCATTCCTCTGGCCACGACGAACGTGCTGCTGGCGGTGCGTGACGGCGTCTTCAACACGATTCAGCCCCGCGGGCTGGCCAACATCGTGCGCCGCTACGACCTGTCCTGGGAGGAGTGCGCCAAGGCGGTCGGCGTCTCGGCGTACGAGCTTTTCGATCAGAGATACCTCGACGGAGTGATCGACTTCGTTCCGGGTGAGGGTGGCGACCGGCTGGCCTGTTTCGAGGCCGCGGTGGCCTCGTCGATCGCGGTGGTGGAACAGCGGGCGAAGATCTTCGTGCGCGACGAGCCGACCGTGTTCGAGCACTATCGCCTGAACGCGCGGCGGTACGTCGACCCCTCCCGCAGTCTGTTGGCTCTCGAGGAAGTCGCCCCCCTGTCGCGGCTGCGGAGTCCGGCGGAGCAGGTCAACGTCTTCGGCGTCGCCTTTCGGTACCTGCGATATCTCGGTCTCCGGCGCCGCCTTACCTCGACGACCCTGCCCAGCTACGGTCGTCTGGCGGCGGCCGAGGTTCCGGCCGGGGCGGCCAGGGCGCGCCGGGAACGGCAGCGCCGGTTGTCCTTCGAGCGCTGGTTCGAGAACCCGCTTGCCGTGCGGTACGACGATGTCCTCAGCCGCACGTACAAGCGGTACGCCGCGGCCCGCGACTCGCTTCATGAGGGGCGGGGTCGGCTCGCCTCCTTCCTGCTCGGCAGCCGCGAGTACCACTTCAATCGCGCCCGAGCCGAACTGCTGCTCGAGTTCGGTTTCCACCTCTACAACCAGTGGAAGGACGCGGCCGAGGACAACTTCGGTCGGCTGCTGGACGTGATGCGCGCCGCCTCCGCTGCGGGGGTCGCCGAGACGGATCCGGAAGCTCGGCAGGGCGCCGCTCCGGATCCGCCGGATCTCACCGTTCTCGACGTGATCCTCCAACCACAACTCCTGCGGCTGTTCCGGCGCGAATGCGAGAACTTCATCTCTTTCGACCGGCTCTACGATCACATCTTCGTGCACCTGCGAGAGATTGCCGCCGAGGCCCGCCAGGAGAACGTGATCGCCCGCGAGTCCGTTCACCTGTTGCTGCGCCACTCGTTGAACGCGGCGCTGCGCGAGTTGACGGCTGGACTCGAGGCGGAGGCGGCCGACGAGGCGGAGGCGAGGCTGCGGCGGCAGTTCCGCTCCTGGCTGCGGCACTTCTCGCGGCACCCCCGCCGCGGCCGGCTGCTCAAGTCCGTGGCGGAGTGGAAGCGGCTTCAGATGCCCCGCATCTCCGAGCCGCTGTTCGGGTTGGTCACGTTCCTCTTCGAGCGTCTGCTGCCGAACTTCTACGAGGACGAGCAGGGCATTCGCACCTACGACGGCCGCATCTCCCCACGCAACATCGGCATCAAGGATTTTTGGAACCGCCTTGACGCAGCCTATCGCGACATGCTGCTCGAGGACGTGCTCGCCGAACAGAAGCGGAGGACGCCGCGGCGTCCACGGGCCATCCTGGACCGGTTCTTCGTCGACGTACAGGAGATCGAACCGGACCGGATGACCGCCGATCCGGTGGGCTTCCCGGGGCTTCGCGTGTCGATCGAGCGTGCGCTGGAACAGGGAGTGACGCCGTGCGGGACGGTGGCGGCCCTCGCCCGGATCAGGGCCGGCGGAGCGGGTGACGCCGAAGGCGGTTCGGGCGGCAGCAGGGTCGGCGTTATGGTCTCCAACCTGGCATTCCAGGCCGGCTCGTTCGACATGGCGAGTGCCGAGAAGTTCTGCAAACTTCTGCTGCGCTGCGCCGAGGAACGGCTGCCGGTGGTGTGCTTCATCTCGTCGGGCGGCATGCTGACGAAGGAGGGCGCCGGCGCACTGTTTTCGATGTCGATCGTGAACGACCGGCTGACCCGGTTCGTGCGCGACAACGACCTGCCCGTGATCTGTTTCGGCTACGGCGACTGCACGGGCGGCGCCCAGGCGAGCCTGGTCACCCACCCGCTGGTCCAGACCTACTACTTCTCGGGTACGAACATGCCGTTCGCCGGGCAGATCGTCGTTCCTTCCCACCTCCCCATGGCCTCGACGCTGTCGAACTATCTGTTCGAGGTCGAAGGGGCGATGCAGGGTCTCGTGCAGCATCCCTTCGGCGAGGACCTCGACGACCAGCTACGCCAGGTCGATTCGCAGATCCCGGTACCGGAGGAGACGGTCGAGGGTGTTCTCCTGCGGCTCCAGCAGGAGGAGCGGCGGGTCGAGTTCCTGTCGGCACGGCGGCGCCGGCGGGCGCCCGAAACCGTCGAGCCGGCGCCGGCGGTCGCTCCGCGGCCGGTGCGGCGGGCTCTCATCCATGCCCGGGGCTGCACGGCGGTCAAGCTGGTGCGGGTGGCCCAGCGCGCCGGTATCGAGGTGGTCCTGGTGCAGTCGGATCCAGACGTCGAGTCGCCGGCGGCGGCGATGCTCCGTGAGCGCGACACCCTGGTCTGCATCGGCGGCAGCACACCCGACGAGAGCTATCTGAACGCCCACTCGGTGATCCGTGTCGCCGAGCGGGAAGAGGTCGACGCGCTCCATCCGGGAATCGGTTTCCTGTCCGAGAGCGCTTCGTTCGCGGACCTGTGCCGGGGCCACGGCCTGAACTTCGTCGGACCGACCGGCGAAGCGATGCGGCGCATGGGCAACAAGTCGAACGCGATCCAGACGGCGGTGCAGGTCGGCGTGCCGGTCGTGCCAGGCAGCGAGGGCATCCTCACCGATGCCGACACGGCGCTCGAGGTGGCGGAATCGATCGGTTTCCCGGTCATGCTCAAGGCCGTCCACGGGGGCGGCGGCAAGGGCATTCGCCGGGTCGACCGGGCGGAGGACTTCCGGGAGGCGTTTGCCCAGATCCGGATCGAGGCCGAGAGCAGCTTCGGCAACGCGGACTGCTACCTGGAGAAATGCGTCGTCTCGCTCCGCCACGTCGAGGTGCAGGTGCTGTGCGACCAGCACGGGACCGTGAGCATTCTGGGCCTGCGCGACTGCAGCGTCCAGCGCAACAACCAGAAGCTGATCGAGGAATCGGGATCGACCGCGCTGCCGGAGGCTCTGCGCGAGGAGAGCTTCCGCTCCGCAAGGGAGATTGCGCGGAAGATCGGCTACGTGGGCGCGGGCACGGTTGAGTTCATCTTCGACTTGGAGGCGCAGAAGCTCTACTTCATGGAGATGAACACCCGTCTCCAGGTGGAGCACCCGGTAACCGAGGCCACGAGCGGCACGGACATCGTCAAGGCCCAGTTCGAGATCGCCGGAGGGTCGCGAATCAAAGGCCCGCCGGTTGCCGAAGACGGCTACGCGATGGAGGTCCGGATCAACGCCGAACGGGTGGTCGCAACCGAGGACGGGATCGACCTGCTGCCGTCGCCGGGGACGGTGAACCGCTGCGAGTTCCCGCAGCGGCCGGACATCGACGTGTTGGCGGCGATCGATACGGGAACGGTGGTTTCGCCGTACTACGACAGTCTGGTGGCGCAGATCGTCTGCCACGGCAAGGATCGCGTCGACACCATCGCCCGCATGCGCTCCTACCTCGACCAGGTCACGATCGATGGCGTTTGCACCAATCTCCCCCTCCTTCGCCGCGTGCTGGACGACGAGCAGTTCCGTACCGGCGACTACGACACGCGGTACTTACCGGGCTTCCTGGCCCGTACCTCCGCCGACGAGCTGGTTCGCGAAGTCGAGCGTTCCGCCGGCGTCTCCGCGACGATGGATCGCGCCGAGATCGAGATCGAGGGCAGTGACGAACTAAGGGTCGGGGCGCCCTCCGGCGGCCTGTTCTATGCCTCCGCCTCGCCCAGCGATCCGCCTTTCGTGCGAGTCGGGGACCTTCTGGACACGGGAAAGACCCTGTGCCTGATCGAGGCGATGAAGTTGTTCCGCCCGGTGTCCCTGTCGTCGATCGACGCTGGCGGCGACTTGTTCGCTCGGGACAGCCGGTTCGAAGTGATGCGGGTCAACGCGGCGAACGGCCAGGTCGTGAACCAGGGCGATCTGCTGTTCGTGGTCAGGCCGGTCGACGTCGGGTAGGCGCGGCGGGAGCGGCGCAGGGGTGGGGACATGCTGAACCGCCCGTTTCGCCTGGACCAGTACCGGACAACCGCCAGAAGAGAGATCGCGGCCGGCGTCACGACCTACATGACGATGGCCTATGTGGCTGTCGTCAACCCGCAGATCCTGGGCGAGGCCGGGATGGATCGGGGGGCGGTGTTCGTGGCCACCTGTCTGGCGGCGGCGATCGCCTGTGCCGCGATGGGCCTGTACGCGAACTACCCGATCGCTCTGGCGCCGGGGATGGGGATCAACGCCTTTTCTTCACCTACGGTGTCGTGCTGGGAATGGGGCATCCCTGGCAAGTGGCGCTGGGCGCGCTGTTCATCTCCGGCGTCTGCTTCGTGCTCATCTCGGTGCTGCCGATCCGGACCTGGATCATGGGCGCTTTTCCCCGCTCGCTCAAGATGGCAACGGCGGCCGGCATCGGCTTCTTTCTGGCCCTCATCGCGATGAGGAACGCCGGACTCGTCGTCACCAACGACGCCACCCTCGTCGGGCTCGGCGACGTGACGTCCTGGAGCGTCGTGCTCGCGCTCGTCGGCTTGGTGCTGATCGCGGCCCTCGATGCGCTGAGGAAGGCCGGCGCGGTGCTGATCGGCATCCTCGCGGTCACCGCGATCGGTCTGCTGGTCGGCGAAGCGAGTTGGCAGGGCGCGGTCTCCGCGGTTCCCTCGCTGGCGCCGACGTTTGGACAACTGGACATCGGAGCGGCCTTCGACGCCGCCTTCTTCGGGATCATCTTCGCCTTCCTGTTCACCGACCTCTTCGATACCTCGGGCACCCTGATCGCGGTGGCGAAGCAGGGGAACCTGCTCGATCGGGACGGCGATCTGCCACGCCTCAAGCAGGCGGTCATCGTCGATTCCGGCGCTTCGGTGCTCGGTGCGGTCCTGGGCACGTCGTCGGTCACGAGCTACATCGAGAGCGCCGCGGGAGTGAAGGTCGGCGGCCGCACCGGTCTGACCGCGGTCACCGTCTCGGTGTTGTTCCTGCTAACGCTCTTCCTGTCGCCCCTGGCGGCGACGATTCCGCCGTTCGCGACCGCGGCAGCGTTGCTCTTCGTAGCGTGCGTCATGATCCGGAACATGACGGAGATCGACTGGACCGACGCGACGGAGTATGTGCCGGCCGTCGTGCTGGCGATCACGATTCCGTTCAGCTTCTCGATCGCCCACGGGATCGCGGCCGGCTTCATCACCTACACTGCGATCAAGCTGCTCTCCGGCCGGTTCAGCCAGCTTCGCCCAGCCGCTGCGGTTCTGGCCGTGTTGTTCGTGGTCAAGATCGTCTTTCTGGGCACCTGAGGGAGCGAATCGATGGGACAGTTGACAAACCGAAGCTGCGCTTGGTTCATTCTGCTGATGGGCGCTCTCGGATTCCTGGCCGCGTTGCCGTCGGCGGCGCAAAGCGACGGTGCGTGCGAGGAGGACGATAGCCACCGCGCCCTCGATTTTCTACTCGGCGAATGGCAGCTTGTTTCGGACGGCGAGGCGGTTGGCCGGAGCCTGATCGAGAAGCTCGAAGACGGTTGCCTGATCGCTGAGACATGGTCGTTCGCCGACGGTCGATCGGGGCGGACCTACAGTTTCCTCGACCGGGCTGCCAACGTGTGGCGGCGGTTCAGCGTCTCGAACCGCGGCGTCGTGATCCGGTCGTCCGGCGCGGTGGAGGGGAGCGCTCTGCTGGTCCGCGGCGAGCGCACCACGGCCGATGGAGAGACGTCGAACTGGCGTGAGCGGTTGGCGCCGGAAGCGGGCGGCCGGATCAGTCGAGTGGCGGGTCACTCGACGGCGGGCGGTCGGAGCGATCGTGCCGGGAGCGCCGCGTTCGAGGGCTACTACCTTCCTGTCGGTGAGCCTGTGGAGCAGCCCTCCAGCCCGGCCGAGCCGTCCTCGCCGCCGACCGCTCCCGCCGACACGGCGCCCCGGCCCACGACGGTTGAAGCCGAGCCGGCGCCCGCACCGGTTGAACCCCAGCCAGCGCCCGTTGAGCGCGAGCAGCCGGCCTCTCCGACGCCGTCCGAGCCGGGGGCGGCGCCGGTCACAGGCGAGGTGACGCCCGACTCCGCGCGGGCCGCCGATGCCGCCAACATCGAGCGCATCGCCATGGCGTCGCCGATGGTGCTGCGGTTGCCGCTGGGGACGGTCGAGGCGCTTCCCACGGGGTATGCCTGGACTACCCGAGACACCGAGCCCTATCTCTGCGAGGGCGTGACGATCGAGCGTCTCGAGGTTGCGCGGCGACAGCGGCGCGGCCGGGTGGAACTCCAGGTGGAGTTGGCGCTCCATTCCGCGCAGATCAGCAAGCGGGTCGATGTCGAGATCGATCTCCTTCGCGCGGGGCAGGGCGATCAGGACGCCGCCGTGGCGTCCGGCAGCGCCTCGGGTCGTGTCGGACGCGGCATCCCCGCACAGATACAGTACGGTGCGGTGGCATTGACGGTCAGCCTGCCGATGACGGTCGAGGCCTTCGATGCAGCCGTGGCGGATGCTGAGCGGCCTGAACTCCTGATCACCCTCGCCGTAGCGAAGTGAGAAGAGAGAGGAGCGCGGAGGGAGAGCACTCCTCCGCGCCGGTTCCGTTCAGTCGGCTCTTCGGTCTGGCTCGGCCGTACCTGCTGCCCCTGGTCGTCGGGACCGTTCTGCTTCTCGCGGGCAGCGGCGTCTTTCTGCTGGTGCCGATGCGGGTCGGTGAGTTCGTCGACACCGCGCTCGAGTCCGGGTCCGAACTGGAGCTTCGTGAGCTCGTCGTGTGGCTGATGGGCCTGTTCGCGGTCCTCGGCGTGCTCGGCTACTTCCAGACCTGGCTTCTCGGCGCCGCTGGCGCGCGGCTGCTGCGCGATCTGCGGCGGCGCTTGTTCGGGCACCTGGTCGGCCTGTCAATCGACTTCTTCGATCGGCGTCGCGTTGGCGAGCTCCTGTCGCGCATGAGTTCGGACCTGACGGTGGTGCAGACCGCCCTGACCGAACAGATTCCGTCCGGGCTCCAGGCAGCCGCGCGGTTCGTCGGCGTGCTGGCCATCCTCCTGGTGCTCCAGACCCGTTTGACCGTGGTGGCTTTGCTGATCGTGCCGCCGGTCGTGGTGCTCGCGATGATTTTCGGCCGGCGGCTGGAGAGGGTGGCGGTTGAAGAGCGTGACGCAGTCGCCGAGACCTCTGCCTGGGCCGAGGAAGCTCTGGCCGGCGTTCGCACCCTGCAGGCGTTCTCCGCGGAGAAACAGGCGCGGCGCCGCTACCGGGAACGGTTGGTCGATCTGCTCGGTGTCCAGCTCCGCAACGTCCGCCTCTACGGGGCCTTCGGCGGTCTGATGACCTTCTTCGGTTTCGCCGCCTTCGCCCTGGTGCTCGGATATGGCGGAAGCCTCATGCTCGACGGGGCGCTGTCGGCAGGCGAGTTGACTTCGTTCCTGCTCTACACGTTCGCCATCGCGACGTCGGTGGGCCAGTTGGGATCGCTCTATGCCGGCTACCGGCGACTGCGGGGATCGAGTGAGCGTGTCTTCCAACTGCTCGACGAGGGTTCGGCGATCGTCGATTCGCCCTCTCCCGTCCGGCTGGCCGAGGACGCCGCCGCGTTGAGTATCCGTTCGGTCGGCTTCCGCTACCAGGGAGCGGAACAGCCCGCGCTGACGGACGTGTCGCTGGAGGTCGAGCCGGGGGAGCTGGCGGCTCTGGTCGGCCCGAGCGGATCCGGCAAGAGCACGCTGTTCGCGCTGTTGCTCCGGTTCTACGAGGCCCAGTCGGGCGAACTGTTGATCGACGGCCGGCCGCTCGCTGATGTCGCGCTGGGCGATCTGCGGCGCCGGATCGCGCTGGTGCCACAGGAGATCTTCCTGTTCTCGGGTTCCGTGGCCGACAACATCCGCCTGGCGCGTCCGGACGCCGGCGATGCCGAGGTGCAAACCGCCGCCGAGGCGGCCGGCGCCGCCTCGTTCATCGAACGCCTCGACGACGGCTTCGCCACCGAGGTCGGCGAGCGCGGCGTGCGGTTGTCGGCGGGGCAGCGTCAGCGGATCGCGATCGCCCGCGCGTTCCTGCGCGACCCTCGGATCCTGTTGCTGGACGAGGCGACCAGCGCCCTCGATCCCGATTCCGAGGCGACCGTCCAGCGCGCGATCCAGCACCTGCTGGAGGGCAGGACGACGATCGTCATCGCGCATCGCCTCGCCACCGCGCGCCGCGCCCGGCGGATTCACGTGCTCGATCAAGGCCGGCTCGTCGCCGCGGGCAGCCACGAGGAACTGTACGAGAGCAACGAGCTGTACCGCCGCTACTGGTTGCTCCAGAGTCTCGAGCGGGAGCGGCCGGTGGATGCGTTCCAGCCGGCGGCGGGCTGAACCGCCCTCCGCGGAGCACTTCGGCGCCGCTGCCGGTGGTCCAGAAACAGTTCACCCGGCGGGGCAGGTGCGCCGCCGCCGGGTGAACCGGGTCGGACGTGAAGCCTGCTGCTCGCTAGAAGCTAGAACCCCAGGCGTAGTTGAATCGGACGTAGTAGTAGGCGCCGTTGAAGCCGGACGGCGAGAACTGCCCGTACTGGTTGCCGACACCGCCGGAATAGGCGCCGGGATTGTCGTCCGGATAGGTGTTCAGCAGGTTCTGCACGCCGATGGTGATCGCCGTGTCGTTCGGCAGCGGGATGCCGAGTTCGACGTCGAGCAGGAACTCACCGCTGTAGTCGGGGAACATCCTTGCGTTGCTTCTGCCGAGGAGGTTCTGCGCATCCTCGCTGTCCCACCAGCCGTCGTACCAGTTCAGGCGCGTGAGCAGGCTCCAGCGATCGGCGCTGTGGTTCATCGCGATGTTCCAGCGGGTCTCCGGCAGTCCGCGTTCGATGGTGGCGATGCGGAAGGGGCCGACTGTAGCGGGATTGAACTCCGTGACCTCCGTGTCGGTGTAGTTGAACACGAGGCTGAACGCCGTGTCGCCGCCGAGCGCCGGCGGCGCCCAGGTGCCGACCAGGTCGAGACCCTGGGTTGAGGTGGCGAAGTCGTTGACGAAGAACCGGAAGTTCTTCAGGTTCCTCGCTTCGACGAAGCCGCCCGCGAGCAGGGTCTCAATTTCGGCGTCGGTCACGCAGCCCGGTTCCGGCTCCCTGAGGATGGCGCACTGCCGGAAGGTCTCGGACAATGCGATCCGGTCGTCCATGTCGATGTGGAAGATGTCGGCGGTGAACGTGAACGCGCCCTTGCCGACCACCAGGCCGGCGGCGAAGTTCACCGCCTCCTCGGGCTGCAGAGCCTCGCCGCCCCTCAGAGCCGCCGGCTGCGAGATCGAGGGAACGGTGCCGCTATTCGACAGCCCGCCCGTCTCGGGGTCGAATGCCGTGGTCACGTTGAATGCGTTCTGCTGGCCGGGCGTCGGCGCGCGGAAACCCGTGCTGACGGAGGCGCGCAGCGAGACAGCATCGGACACGACCCGGCGGCCGGAGACCTTGGCGTTGATCGTGTTCCCGAAGCCGTCGAAGTCCTCCACGCGGAGCGCCGTGGTCAAAGTCCACATCTCGTCCGGATCTTCGAACTCGACATCGCCGTAGACCGCGACGTTGGCGCGGTCCCATGTGCCGGCCGTGACATCGGCGCGGTAGCCGTTGAAGCCGTTGGAACCGGAGCTGAAACCTTGGGCGGCGTAGGGACCGATCTCCCACGAAGCCGGGTCGCCGGCGCCGATCCGGAACTCCTCGTTCCGCCACTCCACGCCGGCGGCGAGGCTCACGTTGTCACGCACCGGGTAGGTGATGTCGAAGTTGACGTTCGTGTCGGTCTGTTCGTAGATGCCCGGCCTGAACGAGGTTGGCGTGTCGTAGCCGAGCGAGGCGTTCACCGTGTTGTAGATGAACTGGTCGACCTCGCTGTTGCCGACGTTGACGCTGATGTCCCACGTCATGCCGCTGTCGAGATAGCCGCGGAGGCCGGCGACGATCGACGAGTCCGTCAGGTCGCCGCCGAACTGGGGCGTGAAGCCTCCGGGGAAGCGGTTGTAGAGCGTAAAGCAGTTCGGGTCCGCTTCGACCGCCGCCAGCGCCGCAGGGTCGGGGGCGTAGTCGATGACCGGAATTGCAGGGCAGCCGCCGGCCCGCGACACGCCGGTTCGCGCCCATTCCCGGTCTCCGACGAGGAGGAAGTTGCCCTGGTCCGCCCCCCCGGGGCTGAAGACGCCGGTTCTCGCGTTACTCCCGAACGGGTTACGGAAGTAGAAGCCGCCGGTCGTCGTGCGCGTGGCGTAGTTGGCGTGGCCGTAGAACTGAGTGCCGTTCGAGAACAGGCTGCCGAAGTTGGCGAACAGCTTGATGTCGTCCTCGACCAGGGGCGAACCCCAGACCTGCGCGGGGGTTCGAATTCGTGAGCTGCCGGCGTCGAAGGCTCTCTGTGCGTTTGTGAACTGCACGCTGCGGCTGGTCGGATCGGCGGCGCCGTACTCCATGCTCAGGTTGAAGAAGCCGTTCTCGCCCATCGGCATGCCGAGGTTGGCCGAGACGGCGTACGAGATGCCCTTGTCGCCGGCGAACGTGTACTGGCCGCCGAAGCCGCCGTCGGAACCGGGGTTGCTGTCCTGGAACTGACCCGAGCGGATCTCGATGCTGCCGCCGGAACTCGCGTCCTTGAGCTGGAAGTTGATCACGCCGGCGATCGCGTCGGAGCCGTACTGCGCCGAAGCGCCGTCACGCAGCACCTCGACTTGCCTCAGCGCGATGGATGGGATGACGGAGACGTCGGGACCCTGGGCGCCGTCCGAGATGCCGTTGCCGAGCCAGGCGATGACCGCGGCGCGATGGCGGCGCTTGCCATTGACGAGGATCAGGGTGTGGTCCGGAGCCAGACCGCGGAGATTGACGGGCCGGACGAGCGTCGCCGCGTCGCTGATGGGCTGGGTCCCGACGTTGTAGGAGGGGACGACGGTCCGTAGCCGGTTGATCAGGTCGTTGTCGCCCTGACTCATCAACTCGGTCGCGGGAATCACGTCGACCGCGACCGGTGACTGGGTAACGGTGCGGCCCTCGGTGCGGGTGCCGACGACGACGATCGTTTCGCCGAACTCGGGCGTTTCTTCAGCCTGTTCGCCTTCGTCCTGACTCTCAGCTTCCTGCGCCAGAAGCGGCGCGCCCAAGCAGAGCGGTAGCAGGACGAAAACGAGGGGCAGCAGGATGGAAAGGCCGGGTTCAAGTCTTTTCATGAGGCACTCCTGTACGATTCAAACGGTCGCGCTGGACAGAGACCGCAGCGGAAACGTTACTCTTGCATACGGGGTCGCGGCAAGAGCCGCGCCGCCAGCGTCAGAACGCCGATCACGGTCCGGGCCATACTTGCATGGAACAAGAGGTTCACCGGGTCGGTCAGGGCCGCACCTTGGGCTTGCCGCTGCCCCGCAACTGCGTAGAGTGACACGGTGCATCGTCGACGTATCTCTGGGTGCGCGGCGCGGGCCTTCTGGCCCGCATCAAGCGCGCCGCCGCGAAGCGGCGCGCACGAGCTGTTCTTCGATAGCGGGCGCTCCCACCAGAGCGGCGCCGGCCTCCGGCCGGCGCGTTCTCCTGGCCGCCCGCGGCGGCAGCGGGCCAGAAGGCCCGCGCACCCAGCGAGAGTGGAGCAGCAGGGATGAAATGTCCTGCCGCAAGTGGGTGAAATCGCTGCGGCCCGACACCCGAACGCACATGTTCCCTGCGCGACAGCGCAGCGGCCCACCGCTGTGGATACTCCCATGGGTTCAGGTTCGGGTCGACCGTTCGCGAAAGAGCACATCGAGGCAGGGCATCTGGCGCGCGTCCAAGGTCGTCTTGACCGCTCAGGACCATTCCAAAGTCCGCCGTTCCGAGGCCGGAGGTGCGGAAACGACTCCCGGATCGTTGGACCGGAGCCGCGATAGCTCCGAGTCTGGGAACGCGGGCGTCTCGCCCGCATCCGGCGCGAAGCGCCGGACTTTGGAATGGTTCTGGCTTGACCGCTAAAGTTGTTGCCGAGTGTATCCGGCTCGTGTAGGCTACGCGGACTCTACGGGTGGCGAGATGCGCGCCCTCCTGCTGCTGCCGTCTGGCCGGCAACAGACAGGAGGATCGCAGGCCCCTGATCATCACCGTCAACAGATACGAGGAAACTGCCTGATGCAATGGGACAAGTTCGTGCGCTCGATCTACGTATTGGTCCTGCTCTTTGCGGTCGCCCCAGGCGCGGCCCAAGAGGATTCGGCGTCCGAAGAGGATCAGACCGTGGCTGGGGCTTCCTTCGGCGAGGAAATTGTCGTCGTCGGTAGCCGGACCGAGGGCCGTTCGGTCGCCGAGTCCATGGTGCCCGTGGACGTGCTTAGCGGTGAGGAATTCCTGACCCAGGGCGACACGGACGTGGCGAATCTGGTGCGGAACCTCGCGCCCTCCTTCAACGTGAGCATGCAGCCGATAAGCGACGCGTCGTCGATCGTGCGGCCGGCCTACCTCCGCAACCTGGCGCCCGACCACACCCTGGTGCTGGTCAACGGCAAGCGCAGGCACCGCGCCGCGGTGATTCACTGGCACGGAGACGCGGTTTCGATCGGCGCCCAGGGACCGGACCTGGCTGTCATCCCGGCCATCGCGCTGCGCCAGGTCGAGGTGCTCCGCGACGGCGCATCGGCGCAGTACGGATCCGACGCGATCGCCGGCGTGATGAACTTCCTGCTCAAGGACGCGAGTTCGGGCGGTTCCGTCGAGATTCGCAGCGGTTCGTACGGCGAGGGCGACGGCGACCTGTTCACGGCCGCCGCGAACCTCGGTCTGCCGCTGGGCGGGAACGGCTTCTTCAACCTCAGCGTGGAGTATGGAAGCACGGATCCGACGGACCGGTCGATCCAGCGCCGGGACGCGGCGAACCTGATCGCCGCCGGCAACACGCACGTCCGTCAGCCGAAGGCGCAGATCTGGGGTTCGCCGGAGGTCTCGGACGACATGAAGCTGTTCCTGAACTTCGGTCACCTGTTCGAGACCAGCGGTCGCCAGTTCTACGGCCACGCGAACTACGCCAGCAAGACGGTGAACGGCGGCTTCTTCTTCCGCAATCCGAACACCCGCGGCGGCGTGTTCAGCAACGACGGCGGCAGCACGCTGCTGGTCGGCGATCTGCTCGACGCCCGGGACGGCGTGCTCGACGGCTCCGCCGGCTGCCCGACCGTCGCCGTGACCAACCATGTGCCGGATCCGATCGGGCTTCGCCGCGTGATCGACGATCCGAACTGCTTCTCCTACCAGGAGCTCTTCCCCGGCGGCTTCACGCCGAACTTCGGCGGCGACAACGAGGACATGGGCATCGTGGCCGGTCTCCGCGGGGCCACATCCGGCGGCATCGGTTGGGATCTGAGCGTCAGCACGGGAGAGAACTCCGTCGACCACTTTATCAGCAACACGGTGAACGCGTCGCTCGGTCCGGACACGCCGACCAGTTTCGCGCTCGGGACCTACACCCAGAGGGAGACGAACCTCAACTACGACCTGACCTACTCGGTGTCGGAGCGCGTCGACGTGGCCGGCGGGTTGGAGTGGAGGGATGAGGAGTTCGAGATCGGCACGGGCCAGCCCGAGTCGTACCGGATCGGTCCGCTGGCCAGCCAGGGTTTCAGCTCCGGGTCGAACGGCTTTCCCGGCTTCAGCAATATCGCGGCCGGCAAGTGGGGCCGCTCGAACTACGCGGCCTACGGCGACGTGGAGATCAACGGCCCGGACGGCCGCTGGGCGATGGGCGCCGCGGTCCGGTTCGAGAACTTCGACGACTTCGGCACCACGATGAACAGCAAGATCGCGGGCCGCTATCAGGTGACGGAGCGGATGGCGTTGCGCAGCAGTCTGAGCAGTGGCTTTCGGGCGCCGACGCCGGGGCAGCAGAACGCGTTCAACGTCCAGACGCAGTTCGACACGAGCGTTCAGGACCTGGTCAACAACGGCACCATTCCGTCCACTTCCGCGGTGGCCAGGCTGAGGGGCGGCGAGCCTCTGGAACCGGAGACCTCGCTCAACTTCGCGGTCGGCGCGGTGGTCGAGAACGGACCGTTCGCAATGACCTTCGATGTCTTCCGCATCGACGTGGAGGATCGGATCGCCGTTACTCAGAACTTCCAGTTGACGCCGGACGAGGCGGCCACCCTGGTCGCCGAGGGGGTGACAAGCGCCGCGAACCTGAGGAACTTCCGGTTCTTCGCCAACGACTTCGACACGGAGTCGGTGGGCGCCGACCTGGTGCTCACGGTGACGCCGGAGTCGATGGGCGGCCGCACCAGCTTCGCGGCGCTGGCCAATCTGACCCAAACGGAGGTCGTCCGCTCCAACGCGGTCACGTTCGGCCCGCGCCGGATCCGGGATCTCGAGCAGGCGCTGCCGGAGAGCCGGTACAGCGTCACCGCGAAGCACCGCTCGGCCAGCGACCGGGTGCGTTATCTGGCTCGCCTGAACTACTTCGATCGCTGGTTCGACCGGGACAACAACGAGAGCTACCCCGGCGAGAACACGCTCGACCTGGAGATTGGCTTCAGGCTGCGCGACGGTCTGCGTTGGGTGTTCGGCGGCACGAACGTGCTCGACGCGTACCCCGAGGAGAACTCGTTCGCGTTGAGCGTCGGCGAACTGTACAGCGAACGGACGCCGTGGGGCTTCAACGGCGCGTTCTGGTACTCGCGGCTGACCTACGGCTTCGGAGGTTCCTTCTAGGAAGAGCCGTGCCGTAGCGCCGGACGCGGCGAGGACGCCGTCCTGCCCCTTGCGCGGGGGCGTCGGCGTCCTGAGTCGCGGTCCGGCTGCTACCGTCCGAGGACGGGATGGGCAGTGCCGCAAGCCGGGGAGGACGACGATGGCCGGTGCCCATCCGGCTGACTTGGCAAAGAGCGCTGCTGTGGACCCTGGTTCTCGCCCTCGTGCTGGCGGCCGCGGTATTCGACCCGGGGGACTGGCCCTACACCGTGGGCGACGAAGGCGTGTACTCGATGCAGGCCCAGAGCCTTGCCTTCGACTTCGATCGCCGGTACGAGGCGTCGGACTACCGGCGCTATCTGGAGACCACCGGCAAGGTCCCGGATCCGCTGATCCTGCAGAGCACGGACGGCGGCGGCACGCTGGTGTACGCCAAACCGGTCTTCTACTCGCTCTTTCTTTCGCCCTTCGTACGCCTCGCGCCGGAGCGGGGGCCGATCGTCGCGAACCTCTTTCTGCTTATCCTGGCCGCCCTCCTGCTCGAGTGCCTTCTGCTGCAGCGCGTGGGCGCCGATGGACCGCTGGTGGCCGCGTTTCTGCTCTTCTTCTCGGTCACTTTCGGTCACGTGTTCTGGGTTCATGCCGACCTGTTCTATCTGGTCGCGACGGCGCTCGGGCTCTGCTGCCTCGACCCCTGGTTCGAGGGCAGGCGGCCGCCGCCCGGACGCCTGGTGGCGGGCGGTGCTCTGCTGGCAACGGCCGGCGCCGGACGACCGTTCTACCTGGCCGTCTTGGCCGCGGTGCTGCTGGCGGCGGCTCCGAGCCTGCGGCAGGCGTGGGGGCGAAGGGCCTCGGCGATCGTCCTCGGCGGCGCCCTGGTGCTTCTGGCCGGCTCGGCGTGGTTTCACGCCGCGAGCGGTGGCGCGTGGAGCCCGTACGTCGGCGCACGGCAGGGATTCAGCAGCGCGACCGGCTATCCCGACATCGACTTCGAGCGGGAAGAGTGGCAGGAGTTGCTGGCCGTGCGAGGCGACGCCTCCTGGGTCCGGGAGGGCTTCTTGCTGCCCTCTTTCGACGCCGCGCTGCTCGGACACAACGTCGTCTATGCCTTGCTCGGGAGGAGCATCGGCATCGTGCCCTACTTCCTGCCCCTGGTACTCGCCTGCGCCTGTCTCCGACCCGGTTCGCGGCGCCGGTGGCTGCTCGCAGGCGTTGCCCTGGGACTCCTCGCCTTTCTGATCAAGAGTCCGTACAACTTCTACGGCGGCGCGGGGGCGATCGCGAACCGCTGGTTCCTGCCCTTCTATCCCGTGTGCTGGTTCCTCGTCGAGCGGCCGCCGCCCCGACGCTGGCTCGTTGCCTCGTCCGTGATGGCCGCTCTCTTCGTGGCGCCACTGTGGTGGTCGGCGGCCTCCTTTCCGGTGGAGATCGACGCGGATACCGGCGCCCGCCGTTTGCGCTACGTCTCGCCGGCAGCGAAGCGGCTCCTGCCGCTGGAAACGTCGCAGATCCACCTGACTTCGGCGCCGCGGGATGTCCAGCACGGCGACCTCCGCGTACGGCTGATCGGCAGCGGCGTCCGGCCTCACGGAGACGACGGCATCCGCTACCGGCCGGGGGCGGACGGCGAGCTGCTGATCGGGTCGCCGGTGCCCCTGGCCGGCCTGACGGTGGAACTCGTGCCGGTCGCGATGGGCGTCGGCGAGGCGGTGAGCTTCGTCGTGGAGCGGCCGCGCAGGGTCGCCCTCCACCGGTACTGGTACGGCGCGATTCCGCTGAACTACTACCGGCTGGAGTTGCCCGAGATCCCGGAGGGCGGTGACCGCGACGTGTTCCTCGAACCCGAGTTCCGGTGGAGATGAACCCGGTGCCGCACCGGGCCCGGCATTGGTAGTCTGACGGGCATGGGTCCGGCTCGCTCCACGCTTCTCCTGCTGGCGATGACCGCGTTCGCGGCCGGCGCCTGGGCGCAGGATCCGTGCGCCGACTGCCATGCGGCGCAGGAACTCGAGGAGACGGAGGAGTTCCATCTGCGCCAATGGCGGAACTCGGCGCACGCTGGGGCCGGGGTCTCCTGTGCGGACTGTCACGGCGGCAACAGCACGACCTTCGTTCAGCTCCGCGCGCACAAGGGGGTGCTGAACAGCGGCCACCCGAAGAGTCCGACCCACCAGTGGAACCTGCCCCGGACCTGCGGCCGCTGCCACGACGCCCAGTACCTGGCCCTGCGGCAGAGTACGCACTTCGCGCTCTTCGAACGAAAGGTCCGCGCTGCTCCCACCTGCCGGACCTGCCATGGCAGCGTGGCCGGGCAGTCGCTCGGCGAGGGCGGGTTGCAGGCGCGCTGCAACCGCTGCCACGGTCCCGAAGCCGACCACCGGGAGGCCGGAACGTCAGGCCAGGAGGCGCTCTTGAAGGGCGGCCAACTGCTGGCGCGGATGCGGGCTCTGCGGAGCGCCCGCGCCAGGGTGTCGCGAGACATTCCGCGAGTACAGGATCCGTCGGATCAGCATGAGGCCGCCGATGCCTTGTTCGAGGCGAACCGGGTCTGGGAGGAGGCGATCGAGTCCGGTCACGCCTTCCACTGGAGCGACTGGGAGGCTGCGCTGGGCGAGCTGGAGGGGCTGCTCGGAGAACTCGAAGGGGCCCTCGCCACGGGCGACGGCCGCTGACCCGGTCTGCGCGGCGCCGCGCTCAGGCGCCGTCTTCCGGCTCGTCGTCCACGGGTTCCTCTTCCGATCTGAGCGACCGCAGCAGGGAGATCGCCATCAGCACTCCCACGATCAGCAGCGGCAGGGAGACGACCAGGGTGGCGGACTGGATCACGCGCAGTTGATCGTTGCCGCCCTCCTGGCCGATGAACATCAGCGTGATCGGCAGTACGCCGACGGCAACGGCCCAGAACAGGCGGTGCCAGCGGGCGGGATGGGTGCCTTCCGTCAGGTTGCGGGTCGCCGACGCGGCCAAGCAGTAGGAAGCGGAGTCGTAGGTCGTGGCGATGAAGACGATGGCCACGAGCGCGAAGATCGCGAGCGCCGCGGTACCGAGCGGCAGGAAGCCGATCGTCTGTGCGATCGCGTTCTCGTTTCCTGCAGCCTGGGCGATCTCGCGCACCGGTAGAGCCCCCGACAGGTCCAGGTGCAGGCTGTAGTTGCCAAGGACGCCGTAGAAGACGGCGCAGCCCAGGGTACCCAGGATCAGCATCCCGAAGATCAACTGCCGCACCGTCCGGCCGCGCGAGATGCGGGTCACGAAGAGGCCCATGAAGGGTCCGTAGGCGATCCACCACGCCCAGTAGAAGACGGTCATGTCCTCGATGAACCCCGTCCTGGCCACCGGGTCGGTCCATGTGTTGAGCCGGATGAAGTTCTCGATCATCAGGCCGATCGAGTTCGTGCCCGTGCGCAGCAGGAAGTTGGTCGGGCCGACCATCAGCACGAAGGCCAGCAGGACGATCGCCGCGATGACGGAGCCGTCGGAGAGGGGTTTGATGCCGCGTTCGAGTCCCAGGTAGACGCTGACCGCGAACAGAGTGACGCAGACGACGAGGATCCCGACCTGGAGTCCGAAGCTCTGTTCGATGCCGAAGACCTCGCTCACGCAGGCGGCGACCATCGGGGTGCCGAGCCCGAGCGACGTCCCCGTGCCGCCGACGAGCGCGAGGATGAACAGGACGTCGACGACGCGGGCGGGGGCGCGGTCGTACCCCTCGCGGCCGATCAGGGCGTGCAGGCCGGTGCTCAGGCGCAGGGCCGGGGCGTGCTGGCGGTAGTAGGGGATGGCGATCGCCACTGCCGGGAAGCAGTACAGCGCCCAGGCCGAGATGCCCCAGTGGAAGATGCCGTAGGTCGCCGCCCACTCGATGGCCTCAGTGGAGTTGGGCGCCAGGCCGAAGGGTGGCGCATCGAGGTAGGTGACCCACTCGATGGTCGACCAGTAGAGCAGCCCGGCGCCGATGCCGGCGCAGAACAGCATGGCCATCCAACTGAAGATGTTGAAGTCCGGCCGGCTGTCCTCGTCCCCGAGCCGTCTCGCTCCGTGACGGCTGAAGGCCAGCCAGAGCAGGAACACCGTGACCAGAAGCGTCGCCCACTGGTAGAGCAGTCCGAAGCGCTCCGTCAGCGCCTCGTAGGCGCGGACGACCAGGGCGCCGCCCGTCTGGGGCGACAGCGCGAGCGGAATGCAGACGAGGGCGATCAGCCCGGCGCTGACGCCGAAAGCGATCAGATCGACGCGTGGTGCACGGGGAACCACGCAGTCAGCTCGTGACTGCCGGAGAGGCGGCCAGGTTCCTCAGCGCAAGTTCCACGGTATCGACGGCCAACAGGTACTCGTCCAGTTCCAGGTGCTCGTTCGGAGTGTGGTCGAGTGTACTGTCTCCCGGGCCGTAGGCCACGATGGGGCATCGCCACACCGGCCAGACGATGTTCATGTCGCAGGTCCCGGTCTTGGCGACGAACTTGGGCGCGGTCCCTGGACCGCCGACGGTGCGGATGGCGCCCAGGAAGGCTCGCACCAGGGCGGAGTGACGGTCGGCGCGGACGCCCACTTCATAGCCGCGCAGGCTCAGCTCCAGGCTGGCGTCTCCCTGCTCGCGGCGGATGGTGCCGGTGGCGCGGACCGGGTCCAGGTCCGAGAACAGCGGCCCGTGGATGTCCGCCGCGGCGTCGCCGAACCAGTTCCCGAGCTCGCCTATGAGGGCGCCGACATCGAAGTCGACCGGCAGCCGCAGGCCGTAGTCGGCGCGGACCGTGTCGTAGAGGCCGTCGCTTGTCGTGTTGATCGAGCGCAGGCTGGGCAGCACGCGCTCGAAGGAGGTTCTGCCGCCGCTTCGTTCGGCCACAGCTTCCATGCGCCGCCAGAGGTCGAAGGCGGTGATGGCGACGCCGGCCTCCGGACCGGCGGTGTGGCTGCTGGGCCGCCGGGCCAGCAGGTCGATCAGGAGGCGCCCCTTGTAGCCGAGCGTGACCCGGTGCCAGTGGCTGGGCTCGCCGATGATGCAGAAGTCGGGCATCGGTTCGTCGCGGCCGTTCAGCCTCTTGAGCAGATGGTGTGCACCCCGGGAGCTGGCCGCCTCTTCCTCCGTCGCCCCGGCGACGATCAACCGCAGGTCGTGCGCGCGCGCCCAGTCGCTGCCGAGTCGGGCGGCCGCCGCGACGAAGGACGCGAGCGGTCCCTTGGCGTCGACCGAACCACGGCCGTGAAGGATGCCGTGGGTCGATCCGTCGTCCTCGATCCGCACCGGAATGTTCCCCGGTACGGTGTCGATGTGTCCGAGCAGAACGACCAGGCGGGAGGCGTCCGGTTCGCCGAGTTCGCCGACCGCGTTGAGCGCGCCGTCGACCTGACAGCGCTCAAGGCCGCGAGCGTCCATCTCGGACGCCAGCCAGCCGCTGGCGGCTGCCTCATGGCGGGAGAGCGACGGCACCTCGACGAGGCCGCGCACGAGTTCGATCTCGGCCCGGTCGCGGGGGGCGTTGCGCCGGCCGGTGCTGCCAGTGTCCATCGTCATTCTTCCCGCAGGACGGCGTCCAGGGCGTCGGCGGCGCGCTCCAGTTCGTCGTCGCGGACGATCAGCGGCGGCAGCATCCGGATCACGTTACGTCCGGCGGGCAGGGCCAGGATCCGGTGTTCCGACGTCAGGCGGGCGAGGTGGCGGCCGGCGCGCTGGCGCAGGACGACGCCCAGCATCAGGCCGCGGCCGCGCACCTCCCGCACCCGCGGGTTCGCAGCCAGCCGGTCGTGCAGCGAGTCGAGGAAGCGGGCGCCGACCGTCGCCGCTCTCGCCGGCAGGTCCAGTGCCTTCATGGTTTGGATCACGGCCAGACCGGCGGCGCAGGCGAGCGGATTGCCGCCGTACGTCGAGCCGTGGCAACCGGGTCGGAGCGTGGCCGCGACGCGCTCGCCGTAGGCGATCGCCCCGAGCGGGAAGCCGCCGCCGATGCCCTTGGCGAGCGGCATCAGGTCCGGTTCCAGTCCGGGCGTCTGTTGGTGGGCGAACCAGCTTCCGCAACGCCCGAAGCCGGTCTGCACCTCGTCGAGGATGAGGAGCGCCCCGTGCCGGTCGCAGGCATGACGCGCCGCGTGGAGCACGTCGTCGCTCAACACGTTGACCCCGCCCTCGCCCTGGACCGGTTCGAGGATCAGCGCCGCGGTTTCCCCGTCGACCGCCTCGTAGATCGCCTCGACTTCAGGCTGGACGAAGACGTTGTCGTGGAGCAGACCGGTGTAGGGCTTGCGGGCGGTGGGGTTCCACATCGTCGCCTGCGCACCCAGGGTGCGGCCGTGGAAGCTGTTCCGAAGCGCGACGGTGCGGCTGCGCCCGGTGACCAGGGCGGCGAACTTGAGCGCGCCCTCGACCGCCTCCGTGCCGCTGTTGCACAGGAAGACCCGGTCCAGGGAATCGGGGAGTACGTTCGCCAGCGCCTCGACGTACCCGGCCCGGTCCCGGCTGGGCATGTTCATCGGACAGTAGGTGAGCCGCTCCGCCTGCGCCGTCAATGCCTGGACCATCGCCGGATGGTTGTAGCCGAGGCAGCAGACGCCGTAGCCGGCGGTCAGGTCGAGGTAGCGGTGGCCGTTCTCCGCGATCAGTTCGCAGCCCTCGCCGCGGACGATCGACTGTGTCGACTTGCGCGGCGCCCAGGTGCCGAGGCGTCGATCCTCGGCGCCTGCGATGTTCTGCATGGCCTCGGTACTCATGACGTGTACTCCTCCCGATTCGCCGGCCTGACGACGACGTGGGTGCCGGCGCCGTCGAGGGCGGCCTGGACGGGACGCCCGGTGCGTCCGTCGGCGAAGATCACTCGCTCCAGGCCCCCGCGCAGCGCTTCCGCGGCGCCCAGCACCTTCTTCTTCATCCGGTCCTGGGCCGCCTCCATCAGCGGTTCGAGCCCGGCATGGGCTTCAGGGCCGGTCAGGTCGTCGCGAGCGACGTCGAGGCGCGAGATCAGCGAGGCCTCGTCGGGAAAGTCGGCGAGCAGGCCCGGGGCGCCGGACAGGTAGACCAACGCCTTTGCACCCAGGGCCGCGGCCACGGCGGCGGCCGCGCGGTCGCCGTCGACGTTGACCGCCTCTCCGTCGTAGGACGCCCCCGGCGGGGTCAGTACGGGCAGGTAGCCGCCGCCGAGCAGCAGACGCAGCAGGTCCGCGTTGACCCGGTCGACCGTGCCCGTCCAGTCGTCGCGCAGCACGAGACGGCGGGCGCCGAGCCGGATGCGGAGCTTGTCCTTGCGCCGGCCCTCGAACAGGCGGCCGTCGAGGCCGCTCAGCCCGACCGCGCGGATGCCCTGACGCTGCAGCAGCTCCACCCAGCGCTTGTTCAGCAGCCCGCAGTAGACCATCTCGAAGATCTCGAGCGTGCGCCGGTCGGTGCGGCGGCTGCTGTAGCCGCTCTCGCTGGTCACGAACCGCGGCGGATGCCCCAACTGCTCGGCGACCTCGTTGGTCGTCTCGGCGCCGCCGTGCACGAGAACCACCGCGTGGCCGGAGTTCGACAGTTCGCAGACGTCGGCGGCGATCGCGTCGAGGTCCAGCGACTTGCCGCCGCCGGCCTTGATGACCAGCGGGGCGGGGCCGGTCTGGCAAAGGCCGGGAGGAGCGTCGGTCGGGCGGGATTCGGGCACGAGCTGCCGCCTACACCGGATGCAGGCCAGGAAAGGCCAGGCCCTCGGTCTCGGAGAATCCGCACATCAGGTTCGCGCACTGGACCGCGTTGCCGGCGGCGCCCTTCATCAGGTTGTCGATGGCGCAGATGACGACCAGGCGTCCGGTGCGGGGATCCAGGTCGAAGCCGACCTCGGCGTGGTTGCTGCCGGCGAGGATCTTCGGTTCGGGGTAGCGGTGGATGCCGCGCCGATCCTTGACCAGGCGAACGAACGGCTGCCGCCGGCAGAACGGCCGGAAAGTGCGGAAGAGGTCCCGTTCGGTCGGCTTGCCGATGTCGGGCTGATTCAGGAACAGGTGGCTGGTGGCGAGGACGCCGCGCACCATCTCGACCGACGTGACCGACAGGTGGACGCGGCCGGCGGCCTCGACGCCGCGCACCGCCAGCGCCTGTTCGACCTCCGCGGTGTGGCGGTGACCGGTGGGCCGGAAGCTACGCACGACGCCGGACCGTTCGGGGTGGTGGGAGGCGTCCGACGACGACGCGCCGCCCTCGCTGCTGCCGACTTTCAGTTCGGTGACGACGCCCCGGCGCCAGTCGACGAGGTTTCGTTCCAGGGGCTCGGGTTCGAGCAGCGGCAGCAGGCCGAGCATGATGGCGGTCGCGTTGCAGCCGACGCCGCTCGCGTGGGACGCGCCGGCGACCCCGTCGCGGTCGAGCTCCGGCAGGCCGTAGACGAAGCGGTCGAGCCACTCGGGCGCGGGGTGCGGAGCGCCGTACCAGTCGGCGTAGGCCGACGGTGAGCGGAGCCGGAAGTCGGCCGACAGGTCGACGATCCGTGGGGCGAGTTCGGAGTAGAAGTCGATGTCGCCGGCCGCGCTGCCATGCGGCACGCAGAGGAAGAGAAAGTCGCAGCGCTCGAGTTCGTCGAGACTGCAGTATCGGAGATCGGTGTGGCCGCGAAGGTTCGGGTGCGTGAAGTGGACGAAGTCGCCCGCCAGCCGCCGCGAGGTGACTTGGGCGACCTCGAATTCGGGGTGCCCGAGCAGCAGACGCAGCAACTCGCCGCCGGCGTACCCGGAACCGCCGACGATGCTGGCGCGCGCGGTCATGTCCCCTCCTCGGCGTGCTGGGCGGCGGCCCAGCCGACGCTCGCCACCCGCTCGACGAAGTCGACCATGCGTGCCGGGATGTCGACACCGGTCGGTTCGATGGAGTTGCGGAACTCCATCGTGTGGTTGACCTCCAGCACCAGCGGCCCGCGGTCTCCGTCCTCGACCAGGTCGACCGCAACCAGCCCGCCGCCGACCGCCTCCGCCGCCCGCCGGCACAGGGTCGCCAGCTCGGGCGTCACCGGACAGTTCGTGGTCGAGGCGCCGCGCGCCGTGTTGGTGACCCAGTGAGGCGCCTCGCGGTAGATGGCGCAGATCGTTTCGCCGCCCGCAACGAACGCGCGGATGTCGCGTTCCGGCTTGTCCACGTAACGCTGCAGGTAGAAGATCGAGTGTTGATAGGCGCCGAGGGTGGTCTTGTGCTCGATCAGCGCTTCGGCCGCGTCGCGATCGTTGACGCGGGCGATCAACCGGCCCCAGGAGCCGACGGTCGGCTTGAGCACGACCGGGTAGCCGAGCTCCTCGATTGCCTGGAGCGCCGCCTCCGGCGTCGAGGCGACCCGGGTGTCGGGAGTCGGCACGCCGGCGGCCTGCAGCAGGCTGGATGTGCGGAGCTTGTCGCCGCAGTTCTCGACCACGTCGATCCGGTTCACCGTCCGTACGCGGCGGTCGGCCAGCACCCGCAGGTGGACCAGGGCGCGGCTGTGGCTGAGCGAACGGTCGAAGACGACATCGAAGTCGAAGGCCGGTTCCAGCGCGCTCGCGCCGCCAAACGAGAGGACGATCTTGCGGTCGTCGATCAGTTCGACGTCCGCGCGCCGCCGCTCGAGCTCCCGGAACAGGAGCTTCTCTTCGGGCCGGACCCGGCTGTACAGGACTCCGATGCGCATCGCCTGCCCGGCTACTCGCCCCAGTCCTCTTCTTCTTCAGGCGCCAGTTCCAGGGCCACGGGTTCGAGTTCGATCACCTCCAGGTCGACGCCGCAGCCGGCGCACTGGACGATCTCGTTTTGCATCACGGCCTCGAGCCGGATCTCGTCGAAGCACTCGGGGCACTCGGACTGGGTGCTTACGGTCTGCAGTTCCATTACGGTTCTCCTCGGTTGGCGGGAAGGCTCAGCAAGCGACTGATCCAAAAACAAAGGGCCGGCTCATCCTCCTGGATGGCCGGCCGCTCAGAGAAGGTCTCGTTCTCGATCTAGGTCACTCAGGAGTGTCCGTCGGGCGCTTCGCGCCCTTCACCCGGACCTTGCGGCAGGGAACGGTGGTAGCGGGGTGGGGGGCAGAGTGGCTGAGCATTTCGGTGCGGACCCGGTCCAGAGAAACGGTCGAAGAGGCTAAGGAACAGTCGCGCTGCTGTCAAGCCGGCGGGCCTCCGCCCTCCGGAGCTTCACCTCGGTTCGCGGCCGTCCGCGGTCTTGTCGACTGGCGCGTCCGCCTTCTTCCAGGCCGAGAAGCCGCCGCCGATGTGGCATACCGGTTTCAGTCCCATGTCCTGGACGGCCTTCGTTGCCAGCGCGGAGCGCCAGCCGCTGGCGCAGTGGAAGATGAACTCGCTGCCGCTGCCGAAGATGTCCTTGAAGTACGGGCTGTCGGGATCGACCCAGAACTCGATCATGCCCCGCGGGGCGTGGAAGGAACCGGAGATGAAACCCTCGCGGGCCCGCTCACGGATGTCGCGCAGGTCGACGATGACGGCTCCCTGAGCCTGACGCTCCCGGGCTTCGTCAACCGTCACGGTCTCGATCGCGGCGTCGGCCTCCGCGACGAGCTGTCGTATGCCCTTGGTGATCGCCATCGAAATCAGCGGACCTTGCGCGCGGTGTCGCCGACCCGCACGGTTCCCGGCACGACGACCCGCGCGTAGATGCCCCGGAGATTGCGTCGGCGGCCTTCCGGTTGGGCGGTGAACTTGAGTGCTTCCGCACCGAAGCGCTGAGCGTACTTCTTGCAGCCGGTATGGGGGAGCGCGGTGATCTCGACCACCGCTTCGCCGAGGCGGAGTTTGGTGCCGGTCGGCAGATTCTCCGCGCCGAGGTCGAGGTCGACGTAGAGCTGGTCGCCGGCCAGGGGCCAGCGATCCCGGCTACCGGCGATGAGGCCGGCGAAGCGAGAGTTCGTCAGCGTCAGTTGGGCGTCCGGATCGGGGGAGCCGTCTTCGGTGACGTAACCCTTGCGACGGTCCCAGGAGTCGCCCTCGAGGCCGGCCTCGAAGGTGAGCCGCCCTTCCTCGACCGCCTCGCGGTGGTTCACTCCCGGTCGCCGGACGATCATCTCGAGCTTGCCGCCGTCGGCGGGCGAGTCGAGGACGTGGCCGAAGCCGGCCTCCAACTCGGCAGTGGTGCGGTGGTCTGCGGCGTCGGCGGTCGGACCGCCGGCCGCGCTTGTGGTTCCCTTCACGCTCTTCTCCTGGCTTTAGCGGACGTTGAACTCTCGGCGGATGTACGAACCGCTGCCGCCATTCTCGTCCCAGAGCCCGATGGCCACCCGGTGGTTGCCGCGCGGAATCGCGTACTCGAAGTTCACGGCGAAGAACTGGTCTTGTGCCTGCGCCCAGTCCCCGCTGGGAATGGTCAGAGGCAGGACGATGTGGCTGGGGGCCAACTGTTCCCCGTCCTCGGTCAGCACCGTGGCGACGACTCGGACCTGGTCGGTGCGATTGCCGCCCTGTTCGATCATCGCCAACTTGTCGAGGGGTACCGAGACGGTGAAGTCGACGTCGTAGAAACCGCCGCCGCCGGTGTCCCATTCGATGCTGTCGATGTGCAGCGCGTGCGGGTTCTCGGTCCAGCCCAGCAGAAGGGCGCCGACCGTCCGCTCGGCGATCCGTTCGCGCAACGAGCGCGCTATGTAGCTGGTGCGGTGCCTAAGGCGCAGGTGCCGCGGCCGCGGCTTGACGCGGACCTGGTGCAAGGAGCCCTCGATGAAATCGTCGAGCACATAGCCGAGCGAATAGTAGGAGCGCAGATCCTCCGCCGCCTGGTCGAAGAACGCGTCAACATTGCGTCCCGAGACCCAAGCGCGGCCGCCGGTGTCGCCGGCGAGCTGGTGAAGCACGCCGCGCAGATCGGACAAGTACGTGAGTTTCTGCTGGTCGGCCACTCTTTCGGAGAGCGATGCCGCGCCCACGTCGGTCTCGGGAGGCTTGAAGGCGTAGAAGGAGACCCGGTGCGAGTTCGCGCGGGCGGCGATCTCGCTGAAGCGGGAGCTGAGGTCGAAGTCGGAAAGACGCTGCTGGAAGGAAGTGGTCGTGAGGGCCGCGGTGCCCTGGATGTTCGAGTTCCGGGTGTAGAGGTTGTTCGGGGCGTCGAAGCCCTCCGGGGCGTCGACGGACCGGCTTTCCATCAACTCGATGCCGGTCTGTTCGCGTCGGCCGGCAACGCGCTTCTGGACGTTCTGCAGGAGGCGGTCGAAGGGGCGCGCCGCGAAGCCGTCGCTGATCAGGAAGAAGGCCTTGCGCCCGGGGACCAGCGCCAGGGAATCCACGATGTCCTCGATCGCGCCTGCGGTGCGGGCGCTGTCCTCCTGGAGGACTCTGGCGTACGCAATCATCTCGGAGAGCGTTGCGCGCAGCGCGCCGATGCTGCCGGCCGAGCGCCGGGGGTCGGAGTTCAGTTGTTCCATCAACTGCAGGAAGCTCTCCTGGGATCGCCGCTTCAGGTTCTGAGCTTCGGTGAAGACCTGGTGCGCGGCTTCGGCCCGGTTCAAACCCTGGGCCAGGGCGAAGTAGTCGGTCGTCAGGTCCTGGAGCAGCCGCAGTTCGCCGTCGAAGGCGACGACCATGGCATAGACCGGCGCGCCGTCGCCGTCCGCCTCGAGCTGACCGCGGGCGAAGGCCTTGATCTGGTCGAGGACCGCCGCACGGCTGGCGACCGAGAGGTGGGTGTTGTCGAAGAAGAAGGCGATCGACAGGGGTTCCTGCAGCAGCTCCACGGCGGCAGGTTCGCCGCCGGCGCCTCCGCGGCCGAAGTAGTCGATCTCGACCGGCTTGTCGTTGTCGAAGACGCGGAAGTTCTGCCGCGTCAGACCGCGGGCCGGTCGCCCGTTGCGGTCGGTGGCGACGACGTCCACGTTGACCACGGTGACCTCGACCACGTCCGTCAGGTCGCCGACCCCGCGGCCGACCGGAGCGTCCTGGCCGGCTTCGGGCACGACGGACGGTTGGGGTGGAGCGCCGAGGACCAGCAGCAGGCCGAGAAGAGTCGCTCCGATCATGTTCAACTTAGCGCTAGCTGCTGGAGGGCGTGTGACGTTCGAGGAAAGTTCTGACCTTCGCCGCGGCAGCCGGCGCCGCGTCGTCACTCTTCCACTCGAGGATCAGCTCGTTGTTCGGCGCCAGCGAGGCGATCTCCTCGGCCACCGGGCGAGGGTGGTAATCGTCGTTTCCGGCCAGGATCAGGAGCGGCGTCTCGATGCCGGTGACGAAGTCGCGATCGACGTTGAAGGTGAAGTCGCCGCCGTACATGCGTTCGCGGAACGGGGGCAGGGATTCGGCGGCCACGTCGTCGCGCTCGCCGATGAGCGCGTCGGCCCAGGTGTCGAACATGGCGTAGAACAGATCCTGGTTCTGGTGGCGCCCGATCGGGTTCTGGAGCACCGCGGCGCTGACCCGCGAGGCATCGGCCTCAAGGACGCCCAGGCAGTACGAGGAGCCGATGCAGCCGCCCATCAGGTGGCACGTCTCGATGCCCAGGTGATCGAGCAGCGCCAGATGGTCGGCGGCGTAGGTATGCCAGCCGTCGGCGGCCGTCACCGGCGCCGTCGACTTGCCGGCATTGCGTTGGTCCATCGAGATGACCCGGAAGGACTGCGCCAGCGCGCGGCGCGGATCGAACGGGCTGGTCCCCCAGATATCGGCGGCGGAGCGCATGCCGCCAGACGCAAACAGCAGCACCGGGTAACCGGCGCCGACCTCGGACCAGTGAATTCGGACCTCGTCCCGCTCGAAGACAGGCATGGGGCTAGCGTAGCAGCCAGGTCGGTCTGAGACCTTCGAAACGAGGTGACTGGAACCTCGCAGCTCTGTCCTGCGTAGAGTGCAAGAGGGAGGAGATGAACGTGAACGAACACGACGAGACGAACCACGAAACAACGGAAGCATCCGCACAGGCCGAGTCCGGATCGGCGCCGCCGGTCGCCGACCCGCCGGCCCCGCCGGTCGAAGACGCCGGGCCCGGCCTGGCCGGTCAGGTTGCCGCCGGTCTGGCCCTCATCGTCCTGGGCGGCGCGTTGCTGGCGCTCGAGCGACTCGACGGCGACGCCGAGCACCTGTTCCTGATCCTGGTCGGCGGAGTCTTCGCGGCGGGCTACTTCTTCAAGAGGGCGTACGGATTCCTGATCCCGGGCGGGATCCTGATCGGGCTCGGCTCGGGTCTGGCGTTCGACGATCTCTACTCAGGCCCGTTCGCGGACGACGAGAGCGCCGCTTTCGGCCTCGGCGTCGGCTTCCTCCTGATCTACGTGGTCTCCCTGCTCTACGAGCGCACGAACCGTTGGTGGCCGCTGGTTCCCGGCGGCGTCCTGGTAATCGCGGGCTTCCCGAACTGGGCCTGGGCGGATCAGGTTCTTGACTACTGGCCCGTCGCAGTCATGGCGGTTGGCCTGTTCCTGCTGTTCCGCGGTGTGCTTTCGCGGCAGAGGAGGAACGAGTCGCGCCGCTTCAACGCCTGATCGCCCTTCGCGCGCCTTGGCGCGGTGGCCGAATGCGGGCAGGATGCACGCGTTCCCAGGATCGGGGTTAGTATCCGCCGCCACGACGAGAGGAGGCTTCTGTGGGCGTAGAACTGACGAAGAACTCGGTCGATCTGGGCATCGTGGCGGGTGACGCGGAGGCGGCGCTTCCCTTCTACCGGGACATCCTGGGGCTCGAGGATCAGGGCGAGATTCCGATGCCCGGCGGCACGATGCACCGGCTGCTCCGCGGAACGAGCCTGATCGGCTGACGGACTGCCGGGCCTTGCCGTTCAGCGAGGGAGAAGCCGGTCGGCTGGGTTCGCGTCGCGACCGCGAGCTGTCCTGGATTGCCGTGGTCGCGGCCGGGGCCGTTGTGCTCGCCGCAGCCGCGTCGGTCCTGTGGTTCCGGGTCGCTCCGGAACCGGACGTTACGATCACCGCTGACCTCCCCGGAATCGGTCCGCGCACGATGCTGACGGCCACGGCACGTGCGGGCGGCCGCGGCCTCGGCTCGATCGGGATCGAGCTGATGCAGGGCGGGGAATCGCTGCTGCTCGAAGAGAAAGCGCACCGGCCGCCGGGGCCCTGGTCGTTCGGCGGCGACCCGGTCCGGGAGGCGGTCGTCGAGGTCGAAGTCGGCAGCGAGTCGATGCCGAGCCTGGTGGAGGGCGAGGCCACGGTGCGGGTCACGGTCGAACGGCCGGGCACCTTGCTCCGGCGGCCGCCTCCGGGTGTCGCCGAACTGTCGCTGCCGGTTCGGCTTCGCCCGCCGGAACTCGGCTCAGTCGGCGTGACGGCGACGCCGACGCAGTCCGGCAGCGGCGTGCTGCGCTACACCGTCGGCGCAGGCGCCGTGGAGAGCGGCGTCGAGGTCGGCGAGTACTGGTTCCCCGGCTACCTTTTTCCGGGAGGCAGCGTCCGGGACCGCTTCGCTCTGTTCGGCGTTCCCTACGACGGCGCCGATCCATCGGCCTTCCGGCTGGTGGCGCGGGACGAACTCGGCAACGAGGCGAGAGCCCCGTTCCCGGGCGTGGTGGAACCGTCGCCGCTCAAGTCGTCGACGATCCGGCTGAGCGACAACTTCATGGCCCGGGTCGTGCCGGCGATCATGGCCCAGACACCGGATCTCGCGGACCGCGGCAGCCTGCTCGACAACTACCTGATGCTGAACGGCGAACTCAGGACGATGAACGCCGAACGGCTGGTCGAGTTGGCGTCGGACTCGGCGTCGCGGCAGCTTTGGAGCGGACCCTTCCGGCAGATGCGGAACACCCAGGTCATGGACCGGTTCGCCACCCGCAGGCAATACCTCTATGAGGACCGCGTGGTCGACACGCAGGATCACCTGGGCTTCGATCTCGCATCGCGGCTGCAGGACGAGGTACCGGCGGCGAACTCGGGCGTTGTCGTGTTTGCGGAGTACTTCGGCATCTTCGGCAACACCGTTGTGGTCGATCACGGGTACGGCCTGCAGACCCTCTACGCACACCTGTCGCGGATCGACGTCGAGGTGGGGCAGGAAGTCGCGGCGGACGAACGGCTAGGCCTGAGCGGCCAGACGGGTATGGCCGGCGGCGACCATCTGCACTTCGCGGTGCTGCTCGGCGGCCTGCCCGTCAATCCGTTGGAGTGGTTCGATGCGAAGTGGATCCGGGACCATGTCGGGGGCGTGCTGCCGGTCGAGGGAGGCGCCGCCGCGGCACTCGGGCGGTGACCGGGACTTCGGCGGGCTGCTGCTAAACTCCCTCCGCAAGTTCGCGTACCAGAGATCGTGGTTCCGCCGTCCGGCGGCCGTAGTTGGAGTGTGCCAAAGCTGGAGAGTAGAACGATGGTCCCCAGACGTTTCGCGGCCGCCGTCGTGCCGCTCCTGGTCTTCGTACCGGTCGCCCTCGCCCAGGGCCCCGGAGAGGCCGCGACGTTCTTCGAGGGCGTGGCGCCACTGGTCGACCGTTCCTGCATCCGGTGTCACGGGGGCCGTACCGCGACGCCGCTCAGCATTCCCCGTCTCAGTCAGGATCTCTCGGACGCCAGGACGTTCCGTGCCTGGCAGCGCATCCACGACCGGATTGCGAACGGCGAGATGCCGCCTCCCGAGGCGCCCGAGCCCGAGCCCGAGCTGATCGAGGCCGCGCTTGCGTCGCTCAAGACGGCGCTGGTAGACGCGAATCTCGAGCGCCGCGGTGGGCAGCGTGCGCCGCTCCGGCGCCTGACCCGGCTCGAGTACGCCTACACGATTCAGGATCTGCTCGCCATCGACGAGGCGGCGGCCATGGAACTGAGCCAGGCCCTGCCGGCCGAGGCCGACTCGGGTGGTTTCGACACCGTGGCGGCAAACCAGAGCATGTCGCCGCTCCACGTGCGGAGCTACCTGGAAGCCGCGGACCGGGCCCTGGACGAGGCGATCAAGATCGGGCCGCGGCCTGCCGCCGGCCGGCGCGAGATCGCCTACGCGGACTCGACCTATCTCACGTACATGAGCAAGGCGGAGATCCTGGGCGGCGGGATCATCAAGATGCTCGACGATGCGGCGGTCATGTTCTTCGATGGCGGCGCGACATACCTGATGCACAGTGAGACCGAGGGCTACAACGTGCCATATGCCGGCCGCTATCGCGCCACGATCGAAGGGTGGGCGTATCAGGCGGATACCCCGGTGACGCTCACGCTCTATCGAGGTACCAAGCAGGCGGCCGCCGCCGCGCTCGAGGAGATGCTCCTCTCCTACGATCTGATCGGCGAGACGCCCCGGACGGTTCAGGTCGAGACCTACCTGCGGCCCAACGACATCCTCGCTCCGTCGCTGGCCGATGCGGAACGAATCGACTACACCAACTACTACGCCCCGGAACACACGGTCGAGAACTACAAGGGCGAGGGGATCGCGCTCCGCTCGATGACGATCGAGGGGCCGCTGTTCGAGTCGTGGCCGCCGCCGAGCACCCGCGAACTTCTGGTCGGCGTCGAGTTCGATGACGAGGGCGGGTTGCGCCTCACGAAGGCGCCCTACGAGCACATCGCCGACATCGTCGCGCGCTTTGCGCCTCTCGCGTTCCGGCGCCCCCTCGTGGAGGGCGAACTCGAGGCCTACGCGAGCCTGGCCCAGCCGATGCTGGGGGATTCCCGCCCCTTCATCGACGCGGTTCGCGTTCCGCTCCGGGCCATCCTCAGCGCGCCGCCCTTCCTCTTCCAGGCAGGGGACCCGGGACGGCTGGACGACTTCGCGCTGGCGTCCCGCCTCTCCTACTTCCTGTGGCGGAGCATGCCGGACGGCGAACTGCTGGCCACAGCAGCCGACGGCAAGCTGTCCGACCCGGCCGCCTTCGCGTCCCAGGTCGACCGCCTGCTCGACGACCCGAAGGCCGAGCGATTCATCCAGGACTTCGCGGGCCAGGCGTTCCGACTCTACGAGTTGAATGCGACGAGTCCCGACGCCAGCCTCTATCCCGAGTACGACGACCGCCTGGGGAAGGCGATGGCCCAGGAGACGGAGCTGTTCCTGGCCGAACTGGTCGCCGAAGACCACGGCGTGGGGCGCCTGATCGACGCCGACTTCACCTTTCTCAACCGGCGTCTCGCCGAGCACTACGGCGTGCCCGGGATCGAGGGCCAGCACATGCGCAAGGTGAAGCTGCCGCCGGACAGCGCTCGCGGCGGGCTCATCACCCAGGCGAGCATCCACAAGATCACGGCCAACGGCACGATCACTTCGCCGATTCCGCGCGGCAACTTCGTGCTGGCGAACCTGCTCGGACAGCCGGCGCCGCCGCCGCCCGAGAGCGTCAACGCGCTCGAACCGGACACGCGCGGGGCGACGACGATCCGGGAGCAGTTGGCGAAGCATCGCAACGAGCCGGTCTGCAACAGTTGCCACCGGGTGATCGATCCGCCCGGGTTCGCGCTCGAGTCCTTCGACCCGATCGGCGGCTTCCGCACCCGCTACCGGGCGGCTGGCGGCGAAGGCACGACCCCGGATGGGTACAGCTACGCGTTGCCGTACAAGCAGGGACTCCCGGTCGATGCCACCGGCGTCACGGCCGACGGCGAGCCCTTCACCGGGATCGAGGAGTACAAGCGGCTGCTTGGCAGGGACGTGGAGCAGGTGGCGCGCCACTTCGTGTCCCAGCTCCTCGTCTACTCGACCGGCGCCGAGATCGAGTTCGCGGACCGGGACGGCGTCGAGGAAGTCGTGGCGAAGCTCGGCGGCGGGTACCCGTTCAGAACGATGATTCACGAGGTCACGCAGAGCGACCTCTTCAGGAGCCGCTAGCGATGAACCTGACCCGACCTCTGGACCGCCGCACCTTCCTGCGCGCCTCGGGCGTGGCTCTCGCCTTGCCCATGCTCGAGTCGATGACCCCGAGGCTGGCCCATGCCGCGGCCACCGGGCCGCGGCGGATGGTCAACATCTGCAACACCCTCGGTCTGTACCGCGAGGCCTGGTTCCCCAAGACCGCCGGAGACGGCTACGAGACGACGGAGTACCTGTCGCTGCTCGAGAAGCACCGCTCGAACTTCACTCTGTTTACGGGCTTCTCGCACGAGGACCAGACGGGACGGCAGCCGCACAACTCGGAGGTCACGTTCCTGACCGCGGCTCGCCGCCCCGGCCTCGACGGGTTCCGCAACACGATCTCGATGGACCAGGTGGCGGCAAGTCATCTGGGCTACACCACCCGTTTCCCGTCGGTCGTGCTCGGCACGGCGGCGCAACAGAGCCAGTCGTACACCAGCAGCGGCGCCATGGTGCCGGCGGAGACCAGCCCGGAGAACCTGTTCCGCCAGTTGTTCCTGCAGGGCACGCCCGAGGAAGTCCAGCGCGAGAAGCAGAGCCTGAACGATGGCGGCAGCATCCTGGACCGGCTCAAGTCGCAGACCGCGTCGCTGCGCCGGCGGGTGAGTCTGGCCGATCAGACGAAACTGGACGCGTACTACAACGCGGTGCGCACAGCCGAACTGGACCTCGCCGAGGTCCAGGCGTGGCGGCAGAAGCCGAAGCCGGTGGTGGATGCGCAGGCGCCCACCGACATTCCCTCCCGCTCCGACCTGATCGGCCGCGTCAAGCTCATGTTCCGGATGATCCCGCTGATCCTCGAGACCGACTCGTCCCGGGTCATCAGCCTGATGATCCAGGATCACGGCGTCGTGATCGACGTTCCGGGCGTGAACTTCGACCAGCACAGCCTGTCGCATCACGGCCAGGACCCGGCGAAGATCGCACAGCTCAAGAAGATCGAGACCGGGATCGTCGAGGGCTTCTCCGACCTGTTGACCGACCTCGGCGAGCGCAGCGACGGCAACGGTTCGCTCCTCGACCAGACAACGGTCCTGTTCGGCAGCAACCTGGGCAACGCGAACTCGCACGAGCCGAAGGACCTGCCGATCCTCGTCGCCGGCGGCGGCTTCAGCCACGGCCGGCACATCGTCCACGAAGGCAAGCACAACGCGCCGCTGTGCAACCTGTACGTGACCATGCTGCAGGGCATCGGCGTCGAGACGGACGCGTTCGGGCAGAGCACCGGCACGCTGATCTGGGCGTAACGAGCCATCGCCGGCCTGGGTTGAGGTCGGATCGCGCCCTGCTGCGTGCGCCGGCCTCCTGGCCGGCATCCGTGATCCCCGGGGACGCGGGCGGCTCGCCGGCATAGCGCTGCGGCGAAGCGGCCTACCGCGCCGATCTTGCCTGCCGGCGCCGCTCGATCTCGGCCGCCTCGACACCGGCCAGACCGGCGGCGCCGTTCTGCACCTTGAGCACCGCCTCGACGATGTCGTCGACATCGTCGGCATTCCCCAGCAGGAGCTGGTGGGGTAGCCAGACGGACTCCCGGTAGGCGGCGCGCACGGCGTTCGGGCAATCCGCGGGCGGCGTTCGGGCGAGGGCCGCGCTCCACGCCGGGTAGCGGGCCGCGTCGGGCCGGAGGAGCTCGCTCCTGGGCAACGCCTCATAGAAGCGGCCGTCGGCCGGTACGCCCTCGGCCTCGAGCGCGGCGACGAAGACGTCTCGATCGATGCCGGCGAACGCGCCGCCGTCGAACCGGAAGACGAACTGGTAGATGGCCTGGGTGGTGACGCGCTGATCGATCCGCAGGTTCGTGAGCCCCGGGATCTCGTCGATGGCCGCTCGTAGGCGCTCGGCATTGGCCGTCCGGATCTCGTGCTGGCGGTCGAGCCGTCGGAGCTGAACATCGAGGATTGCGGCCTGAACGTCGGTCATCCGGTAGTTGTGCCCGATCACGGCGGCGGTCGCTGCAGCCCCCGGTCGCTGCCGGCCGCAGTTCACCAGGGCGTGCAGACGGTCCAGGACCGCATCATCGGAAGTCGTCACGATGCCGCCTTCACCCGCGGTCATCAGCTTCGAACTCTGGAAGCTGAACGACCCCGCGTCGCCCCAGGAACCGACGCCGCGGCCCCGCCAGCGGGCGCCATGGGCGTGGGCGCAGTCTTCGAGAACGGCGAGTCCGTGCTTCTCGGCGAGCGCTCCTATCGAGCCCAGATCGGCGACGGTCATCGCCAGGTGGACCGGCACGATCGCCTGCGTGCGCTCCGTGATCAGGGCCTCCGCCGCGCTGACGTCAATGCAGTAGCTGTTCGGGTCGATGTCGGCGAACACGGGCGCGCAGCCGGCGAACAGGGCCGCCGAGGCGGTCGCTTCGAAGGTGTAGGCGGGCACGATGACCTCGGCGCCGGGCTCGACGCCCATCGCCTGGAGCGCTACTTCGAGGGAAACCGTGCCGTTCGCGACGCACAGGGCATGAGCGCAGTCGTGGCGATCGGCGAACGCCCGGCCGAAGGCTTCGGCGCGATCGTTGGGAAGCGGGAAGCCGCCCCAGTCGCCTTCGCGGATTGCGGCGATGACGGCGCGTTCCTCTTCCGGCCCGCGTCCTGGCCACTGGGGCCACGGCTTGCTGCGGACGGGAGTGCCCCCCAGCAGGGCGAGTTCGGCGGCGGAGCGGCTGACCACCGCGTGACGCTACCAGCGCGCGAAGGAGGTTTGGGTCCCGTGCCGGGTCACCGAGTCGCTCGCGTAGCGGACACCGAAATCCACGGCCTTGCGGCTGTCGGAAGACACCAGCAGGGCCGCGGCAAACGCGCCGTTGAAGGCGTCGCCGGCGCCGGTCGTGTCGACGGCCTCGACTTCCGGCGCAGCAATCAAAGTCGGGGCCGTTCCCGGTTCCGCCAACATCACGCCGGCGGCGCCCAGGGTCAGAGCAGCGCCGCCGTAGCCCATCGCCAGCAGCTCCGCGGCGGCATCGGCGGCGCTGCGGGCATCGATCCGCTCGCCCGCCCGGCCGAGAAGCACCGCGCATTCGACCTCGTTGGGTGTCACCCAGGCGATCTGGCCCAGGTCGAGACCGGGGTCGTTCCGCTCGTCGATGGGCGCCGGGTTCCAGATCACCGGCACGCCGGCGCGGGCGGCTCGCTTGACGGCGCTGCGGACGCCGTCGGCTGGCGTCTCGTTCTGGAGCAGGAGCAGCCCTGCCTCTTCGATCGGGACTGCGGCCAGGGCCTCGGCAGTCAACAGGGTGTTGGCCCCCGGCGAGTTCATGATCCGGTTGTCGCCGCTGCCGGCCTCGACCCAGACCGCGGACAGGCCGGTGTGGATGTCGTCGAGGACCAGCAGGTGTTGGGTGTCGAGGTCATCCTCGGCGAACACCGAGCGTTGGGCGCCGCCGTTGGCGTCGTCGCCGACGGCGCCAACGAACGAGACGGGGCTCGCCGCCTCGCCGAGTGCTCCGCGGCTGCGGACGGCGGCGATCGCCTGGTTCGCCCCCTTGCCGCCGCAGGATTCGAAGAGCTCCGCGCCCGCGATCGTCTCGCCCTGCCGGGGCAGCCGCGGATGCCGGAAGATCAGGTCGTAGTTGACCGAGCCGATAACGAGCAGGGGTGCGGTCAAGGGCTCAGCCGGTCTCCCAGCGCAGGTACCTGGCGCCGATGGTGAAGGCGACGACTCCGATGACCACCAGCACCGTGCAGGGCAGCAGCATCTCGTTCATGGTGAAGCCGCGCCAGATCGCGCCCTCATACGCTACCAACGCCCACTTCATCGGGCTGACGCTGCCGAGGCGCTGCATCCACTCGGGCATCAGGAACAGGGGAACCATGCCGCCGCCGAGCATGGACAGCGGGAGCGAAAGACCCCAACCGACTCCGGCCGCCACCTGTTCCGTGCGACCGATCACGCTCAAGGCCATCATGATGCCGCAAAAGCAGATCGAACCGCACAGAAGCGCCAGAGCCAGCAAGGGATAGGAGGTGGGTTTCACCCCGAACACGGTGATCCCGAGCGTGATCATGGCGGTGCTGGTCGTCAGGATCGTGGCCAGGCAGGCCAGGCCCTTCGCCGCCAGCAGGTGACGGTTGGTGATCGGGGACACGAGCAGGCGCATCAGCGTGCCGCGACTGCGTTCGATCGCGATCGACATGCTGAAGGACACGGATCCGCCGATCAGCGTCCAGAGCATTGCCTGCGCGAAGGACGTGGCGTAGGAGTTGGTTGGGCCGCGTTGCTCCGCCTGGACTTGGGTCTGTTCGACCTCGAGAGGGGGGCCGAACGCACCGGTGACGGCGTCGGTCGTGGCGCCGTCCAGACCGAGTTGTTCGATCAGCGACGGCACGCGGGACGAGAGGTTGATGAAGGTCAGGAAGTCGTCGCGCGCGGGCGAAGGGGGCGAGAACTGCTGGATAAGGCGGCTGTTCTGTTCGTTGGCTGTCTGGATGCGCGTAGGGTCGCTCATCAGCGCCTGCAACTCCGCTCCTGCGGCCTCGAGCAGGATGCCGCGGAGCATCCCGGCAGCGGCGAACTGCGTGGGATCGACGGTGAGTTCGACCTGGGGAGTCGTCTGGAATGGGTTGTCCAGCGCGGCCCCGAACCCGGGACTCAGGGTGACCATGACGGCGGTTTGGCCGCGACGAACCTGGTTGAGGGCCTGCTCGCGTGGAATCTGCTCCAGATCGAGCCCGCTGGCGCCTTCGAGCCGGGTGACGAAGCGTTCCGAACCGGAGGTCCGGTCCTCGTCGACGAGCGCGACCGGAATGCTCGCCGGCCCGCGGCTCAGGTTGGCAAACATGGCGCCGAAGAAGATCGCCATCATCAACGGGAAGAAGACCATGAAGAAGAAGCCCAGCTTGTCCCGGAAGAGGATCTTGATGTCCTTCGCGGCCATGGCGACGATAGTTCTCACGGCGTTCTCCCGGCGCTTGGGCCTAGTCCCGCAGGGCGCGGCCAGTGAGGTTCAAGAACACCGTCTCGAGGTCCGGCGGGCGGTACTGGAAGTGCTCGACCGCTTGCCGCTCCTGGAGTTCGGCGAGCGTTCCAAGCGGATCGGTCGTCTCGAAGCTGGTCTCCCCGTCGGCGGTGTGAACCACCAGTTTGCCCGGTCCGCCGTGCGCCTCGATCAGGGCCGGCACCGCGTCGAGCGCCATCAGCCGGCCGCGATCGATGATCGCGACCCGGTCGCATAGGCGCTGCGCCTCTTCCATGTAGTGAGTCGTGTATACGACCTGCTTGCCGTCGTCACGAAGCTGCTCGACCCGATCGAAGATTGCGTTTCTCGATTGGGGGTCGACGCCGACGGTGGGCTCGTCGAGCAACACCAGGTCTGGATCGTGGATGATGGCGACCGCCAGGTTCAGGCGGCGCTTCATGCCGCCGGAGTACTTGGAGACTGCTTTCTTCCCGACGTCCGTCAGATCGGCGAAGTCGAGACAGGCGGCGACGCGCGCTTCCAGGTCGGATCCCCTGAGGCCGTGCAACCGGCCGAAGAAGCGCAGGTTGTCGGCGCCGCTGATCTCTTCGTAGAGAGCGATCGACTGCGGCGCCAACCCCAGCGCCCGACGGTTGTCCGCCTCGGTGGGGTCCAGGTCGATCGTCGAGCCGAGGAAGCGGACCACGCCTTCGTCCGGCTCGAGCAGGCCGACCGCCATGTTGATCGCGGTCGTCTTGCCGGCGCCGTTCGGCCCCAGCAGCCCGAAGACCTCGCCGGCCTCGAGCTCGAACGACAGGTCGTTGACCGCGCGCAGGTCGCCGAAGCACTTGCTGACATGGTCGAACAGAAGCATGGGTGGCTGCTGTATTCCTGTTACGGAACGGTGCGGCGCTTGTTGCGGCTGGATCACGCCCGCGGCGCAGAAGCGGGAGCGCGTCGTCAGATCGCTAGCGTATCGCCCGGCGCCATCACCTTGACTTCGACGCCGGCGGGCGCGAAGTCGGTGGGATCCTGGGCGATGGGCGGCCAGGTGCCGTAGTGGATCGGAATCGCGACCGGCGCTCCGATCATCTCGGCGGCCCGAGTAGCGAGCTCCGGACCCATCGTGAAGCGGTCGCCGATCGGGACGCAGGCGGCGTCGGGCCGGTAGATCTCGCCGATCAGCTTCATGTCGCCGAACAGGCCGGTGTCGCCGCAGTGGTAGACCGTCTTGCCGCCCATGTTCACGACGAGGCCGCAGGGCATGCCCATGTACCGGCCCTCGTACGAGGACGAGTGGAAGGCGTGCGTGAACGCGACCCAGCCGAACTTGGTGTCGATGCGGCCTCCCGGATTGCCCGGATTCACGTTGTCGTGGCCCAGCTCCTGCAGGTAGTTGCACATCTCGAACGCGGCGATCACGTTGGCGCCGTTGGCCTGCGCGATGGCCAGCGTGTCGCCGAAGTGGTCGGAGTGGCCGTGGGTGAGGGCGATATGGCCGCACTCGACATCCCCGGCTGCCATCGTGGCCACTGGATTGCCGGTGAGGAAGGGGTCGACGGCAAGCGCGTGCTCGCCGGAGCGGAACAGGAAACCGGAATGGCCGAGGAAGGTGAGCTCGAAGGTCATGGCGTGCTGTCTCCTTGGGATGGCGGAAATGGAGGACCCGCGGCGAAAGCGACCTCTAGTCGGCCTGTTCGGCGGGCAAGTGGACGACCAGGCCGTCGAGGGCTTCGGTCACGTCGATCTGGCAGCTCAGACGGCTGTTGGCACGCACGTCGATGCCCTGCTCGAGGACGAAGTCCTCGTCAACATGGCGAGGACCAACGGCCTCGATCCAGGACTCGTCGATGTAGACATGGCAGGTGCTGCAGGAGCAGGAACCGCCGCACGCGGCGACGATGCCGTCCACGTCATTGTCGAGCGCACTCTCCATCACGGTGCCCCCGACCAGCGCTTCGACGACGCGCGAACTGCCGTCCTGGGCTATGTACGTGATCTTGGGCATTGGCGGCTGTCTCTCCTCGTCGCAAGTGGGCCGCGGAGCGCTTGGCCGACGGTCGGGGAGTCTAGTCGAAGGGAGGCGCGGGGGCCGATCAGCGCCGCCAAACCCGTCGCAGACTCCGTGTTTGGCCCAGCCCCCACCTCACCAGCACCCTGCGTCGCAGAACTTGCTTCGCTGTGTTCTAGGGCGCAGGCTCCTGGTCGCCGAAGCGTTCCAGAATCCAGCCGCTGATCGTCGAGAGCGCTTCGGGCGCCATCGTCTCCTCGATCATCCCGTACTCGGCCGGCGAGCCGGTTCCGGCAGTCTGGAACAGGTGATTCATGTCGGGGAAGCGTCGCACCGTGATGTCTCCGTTCGCGGAGGCGGCGAACGCGGCCTCCATGGCGGACTGGTTCTGATCGGCGTCCACCTGCGTGTCCTTGCCGCCGAATAGAGCCAGCGTGGGCACGGCGAGGCCGCCGAGAGCCGGCTGCGGGTCGTAGCGGATGAAGAACCGGAACCAGGGAGTAAGGTTGGACTCGACGGCGGCCGACACGGCGGATTCCAGAGCCTCGCCGCTGAGTTGCGCCGTCTCGGGCGAAGCGGCCAACTGCTCGACGACGACCTCCCGCAGCGCCGCCTCGGCCTCCGCGGCGGCCATCCCCGAGCCAATGATATCGAGCGCCCGGCTCTGCAGCGCCGCCGCTTCCTCGATCATCTCGGCCGTGGCGCCGTTGGCTGCGGCGACGCGCCGGAGTTGCTGGCGCAACAGGTCGCCGCCGGGAACGCCCGGGCCGGCCAGCAGAACGGCGAACGCGATGGCGCCCGGATCGACCCGGTTGAGCGCCAGCGGCGCGACCAGGGCTCCCTCGGAGATGCCGATCAGGCCCACCCTCGCCGGATCGATCCGATCGTGGGCGTGCAGGAAGCGCACGCCGGCAAGAACATCGTCCGCTTTGTTTCTCGAGGTCGAGTTCATCGTGCTGCCGGTCGACCCGCCGACGCCGCGGTCGTCGACGCGGAGCACCGCGACGCCGAGTCGCGTCAGGTGGTCGGCGAGCACCAGGAAACTCTTGTGGCCGAAGAGTCCGAGATCGCGGTTCAGGGCGCCGCTGCCCGAAATCAACAGCGCGGCGGGGACCTGTCCCTCGCCGGGCGGCAGGGTCAGTGTGCCGGCGATCGTCACGCTTCCGTTCTCATACTCGACTTCCTCGGCGTCGTAGGGGAAGGGCGGCTTCGGCTCCTGCGGTCTTGGCGGCGCTTCGACCTCCACCGCCTCGCGGTCGAGCTTGAACGGGAGTCGGGCCGGCCCCTGGCGGAACTCGCCGGTGATTTCGTCGCCGGCCAAAGTGCCTTCGAAGGTCGGTTCTCTGGGTACGCCGCTGATCGTGAACTGAACCGCCTCGCCGTCGACCGACACGTCGGAGAGAGGAAGATCGTCGGCGCCCTGGGCGGGAATGTCGATCGTCCCCGACCAGGCGCCGTCCGTCTGCTCCAGGTCGACCTGGACCACCAAGGGCTGGCCGGGGACCTCGATCGAACCCTCCCAATGGCCGACAGCGTCGGCCGTCTGCGCGGCAAGCGGCGCGACAGCGGGGAGAACAGACACGGCGACGACGAGCGCGGTCGCTTTGACGAGATTCGGAGTCCGGAGCACGGTCACGGGGCCCCCCCTCTTGGTTGTCTGATGCGCAACTGCCTGACGGCCTCGAAGTGCCTCAGGTTGCGGGTCACAAGAGTCATCCGGTGCTCGATGGCAGTGGCGGCGATCAGGGCGTCGGGCGTTCCGATGCGGACCTCGCGGCGGATCCGGCCGGCCCTTTCGGCCACCGCCCGGTCCACCGTCAGTTCCCTGAACGAGCCGAGCAGTTTCTGAATCCGCTCGGTTTCGACCGTGCCCGAGAACAGCTCGCATCGCGTGACGACGGAGTAGTGGAGGCGGTTCCGTCCGGGCCTCAGCTCCCGGAATCCGCGTAGATGATCGATGAAGACATCGGAATCGACGACGTAGTTGGCCACGGATCAATCGAAGGGCTTGAGCCTCTCGTCGCGAGAGTCCCATTCGTCGCGCGCAGGGAACCGCGCGTCGGGCGCGGCGCCGAACGTGTTCTTGAGGGCGGCGGTCGCGTCAGTGGGCGCCTTGGCGAGGTAGAGGTCCACCGCTTCACGGATCACCGAGGCGAGACTCAGGCCTCGCGCTCCGGCTATCTCGTCGAGCCGCTGGCGCTGTAGCGGCTGGAGGTAGATCTGGGTGCGTGTTGCCGACATACAGCGCAGTATACAGCAACGCCTAATTCCGTGCCGCTCAAGGCGACTCCTCGATTCGGTACAGGTGCGTGCCGGTGCGAACGAAGAAGGCGCCGTCGGATACCGCGATCGAGGCGAGAGTCGAACCGTCGAGTTCGTTGCGCGCCAACTGCTCGAATTCCGGGCCGGGTGCGATGACCGTTGTTAGCCCTTCTTCGTTCTGAAAGTAGATCCGGCCGCCGGCAAAGATCGGCGAGGCGGAGTGGTTGCCGCCGAGCCGATGCTGCCAGTGGATGGCGCCCGTCAGGGCATCGATACAGGTGGCGATGCCCGTGTCGGTGACCGTGTACAACTCGTCGCCGACGAGGATCGGCGACACCGTGAGCGGGGCGCCGCGGCGGAGCCGCCAGGCGATCTCCGACTCCGTGACGTTGCCTTCGCCGGTTGGCCGCACGGCGAGCAGGACCGGCTCGTTGAAGCCGGTCGAGAGATAGACGAGCCCGTGGCCGTAGACCGGACGGGAAACGTTGGAGAAGCCCCCCGGGTATTCGACCCGCCAGATCTCGCGGCCGGTGGCAGGTTCGTGAGCCGTCGTGCGGAACGCGCTCACGTTGACGATCTGTTCGGCGTCGCCGACCTGGATCGCAAGCGGCGTGGAGTAGGCCTGCGAGATCGGCGTCGGCCGAACCGATCGCCAGCGCTCCTCGCCGGTTGCCGCGTCGACGGCGACCAGGAAGGCCGTGTCGTAGCCGTCGATGCTCACGATGAGGAGCCCCTCGTGCAGGATCGGCGAACCGCCGTTCCCATGCTGCGAGGTGTAGGCAAACCGGGTTCGCCAGAGAACCTCGCCGGCCGACTCGCCGCCCGCGGCGACGGCCGCGGTGCCCTGGGCGCCGAAGTGGGCGTAAACCCGCTCGGCGTCCGGATCGATGACCGGCGTCGGCGACGCGAAGCTGTTCTTCTGGTTCAGGAGCGTGGTGTCGGAGATGGCGAACGCCTCGACGTCCCTCGCGGCATCGCCGCTGCTCACATCGTAGGCCAGGAGACGCAGCGAAGTCGTGCCGGCGTCGCGGTCGGTGACCGCCGTCGTAAGCCAGACCAGGCCATCGGCGATCACCGGCGACGACCAGCCCCGGCCGGGAACCGCCGTCTTCCAGGTGACGTTCTCCGTCTCGCTCCAGGTCAGGGGAACCGCCTCGCCGGGCGCGTGTCCCTGCCCGGTCGGCCCCCGGAACTGCGGCCAGTCGCCGGCGTGGGCCGCGGCCGCCGCGAGCACCGGCACCGCGATGAACCGGTACACCTTCACGGGCCCAACGCCCCGACCGGGATCACCGCCACGCCGTCCTCCCGTGTGTATCCGTAGCCGCTGCTTGTGATCACGCCCAGCGCGGCTGGCGCCCCCATCCGTTCCCGGTCCACCTTCGCTCCGAGCGGTAGTCGTCTTGCCGCAGGCTCTTGCCCCTTCCACGACGACCGCTCCGATCGCCTCAAGCTGGGCGGCCAGTTCGCGCTCCAGGATTCTGGGCTCGCAGGTCATCGAGTCCACCATCGTCCGAGCCGTCGACGGTGGCCGGAAAGATAGCAGCCGCGAAGGTCTACGGGAGGTTCAACGGCAGATTCGGCGGCCTCTCAACGGCATGAATGGCTGCCATTGACCGGCAGGAACGGCTGTCATCCGCCGGCAGATTGGTCGCCTCCCGCGCCGGTTCGGATCGAACAGGCCGCAGTCTGGAGCGAGCCGCCCTCGGGGCGCGGCCGTGTAGCGGCGGCTCAGGGTTTATCGAGTGCGGCCAAGGGACGACGGGGTAGACCTCCTGGTGGCAACATCGGACAATGCGGTAGCGAGAGCTCCGGCCAAGACTATGATCATGGACAACCGGGGGAGAGCCTCAGATTCTGAGACCCGGGGGGCCCCTGATGACTGAAGAGAACACAGTGTCGATCGGTGAAGGAGTAGGGCGGATTCACCCTCATCTGAAAGCGTCCGCTGAGGATGCCGCCGCGTTCTGCCGGCGCTGGGAGGTGGAGGAGATGGCACTCTTTGGCTCCATCCTCACGGACGACTTCCGCACGGACAGTGACATTGACGTGTTGATCCGGTTCGCTGCAGAGCCAACACCGGGCCTGTTCGGACTTGTGCGCATGGAGGACGAACTCGCCGGGCTGTTCGGCCGTCCGGTCGACCTCTTGACTCGTGACGCGATCGAGAACAGCAGGAACTACATCCGTCGGCGGGCGATTCTCGATTCCCTTCGGGTCGTCTATGCCGCGTGACGAGGCCGCACTCCTGCTGGACATGCTGGAATCTGCGAGGGACGCGGTCTCATTCGCTGAAGGGCTGGAATACGCAGACTTCCCAGACGTCACTTTGGCACGGCCCGATGTTGTCTTCTCCCGCCGCGGATGAGTGAGATCGATCTTCGAGGGGCAGGTCGGGCCCGAGAGCCGATAGCGCGGCCACATAGCCGAGCGGCATCGGCACCGCGTCGCCGATCCACTTGCCGTTCACGCTCCTGGCGACGGACGAACGCCCGGACAAGGGGATGCGCGGTACCAGTGCGAACCCAGATGACGTGGCTTCGCCAGAAGTCCGTTGCGGTTGAGAGAGCGTACGCGAACTGACCCTCGTCACCCGGTTGGGCCTCGTTCATGCCAATCGCGACGGCCCGGAGGTACATCCGCGTAAGGACGGACTCGGTGGGCTTGATCGCGTCCACGTACTTGATCGCCTTCTCGCTGTTGTCGGGCCCGCTAAACGCTTTGGGCTCGCGCCATTGGATCACGTCCCTTTTGTACTTCACTTGCTGCCCTCGGTTCCCTCCCCGACATTCCTGCACTCCTCCCACCGAAAGCACGTCGTCGTGTGGTCGTTGACCATCCCGACGGCCTGCATGAAGGCGTAGCAGATCGTCGGGCCGACGAAGCGGAAACCGTGTTGTTTCAGGGCCTTGCTCATCGCTTCGGAGGCCGGAGTCGAGGCGGGGACGTCCTCGAGGCTGCCGGGAGCGTTGGTTATGGGTTCGCCGTCGGTGAACTGCCACAGGAACTCCGAGGGGGCGCGGCCGGTGGTGCGGAGTTGGAGCCAGGCCTGCGCGTTGCCGATCGCGGCGCGGACCTTGAGGCGGTTGCGGACGATGCCCGGGTCGGCCAGCAGGGACGTGATCTTCCGTTCGTCGTAGCGGGCGACGACGTCGGGGTTGAAACCGTCGAAGGCGCGGCGGTAGGCCTCGCGCTTCCTCAGGATGGTGTACCAGCTCAGGCCGGCCTGGGCGCCTTCGAGCACCAGCATCTCGAAGAGCCGGCGGTCGTTGCGGACCGGAACGCCCCATTCCTCGTCGTGGTAGGCGAGGTAGAGAGGGTCGTCGTTGACCCAGCCGCAGCGTGTCCGGGTCATTCCTGTCTTCGTTCCGCGAGCCGAATCCGGCAGCTACGGGTAGTAGCCGCGGATCGTCCGCGCCTTGGCGCCCTTGGCGTCGACCACGACCTCGACCCGGCGGAAGGCGTCGCTCGGCTGGGTACTCGACGACTGGTAGGCGAGGAAATACTTCGAACGCAGCTCCAGCGCGATCTGGTCGTAGACGGCGCCGAGCTGACTCGGATCGTCGACGAAGAAGGCGCGGCCCCCGGTTTCGGTCGCCAACTGCTCCAGCACCTTTCTCGGGTTCTCCTTCGCCTTGCGCGGCAGCGCGAGGCCGATCGCGTAGATCGCCGCTTCTGAGCGGCGGGCGTACTCGAGGGCGTCGTCGAGGTCGTAGCGGCTGTGCTCGTCGACTCCGTCGGAGAGCAGCAGCACCGCGCGCTGTCCGGGCAGCCCGTTCAGGTGGTAGAGGGTGAAGATGAGGCTGTCGTAGAGCGCCGTGCCGCGCTCGGCGCGCAGGCCCATCAGGCCCTTGGCGAACTCGATCCGGTCGCGGGTGAAGGGCGCCGCCAGGTGGGGACGGTCGTTGAACGTGATGATCGAGAGTTCGTCGCGCTCGGTGATCACCTGCTGGAAGAAGTCGGCGGCGGCCTGGACGGATTGCCGCAGGCGTTCCTCCATCGACGCCGACACGTCGAGCAGGATGGTGCCGATGAGCGGCGTGTCGTCGACCCGTTCGAAGCGGACGATCTCCTGCGCCACGCCGTCCTCGAGCACCTGGAATGCGTCCTCCCCGAGGTCGAGCAAGGGACGGCGATCGCGGTCGTCGACGGTCGTGTAGAGCTCCACGAAGTCGACCTGGAGTTCTTCAAGGGTGGCCGGCCCGTTGATGATCGCCGTGTCCTCGACGAAGGCGGCGGGCCCCTCGGCGTCCAGCAGCTTGCCGACGATGCGGACGATGGTCAGCGCGGGTCCGTCGGGCAGTTCGATCGGGACGGTGAAGGGTTCTTCGTAGAGCGTCGCCACCTGGTCGTCGTTGCGGAAGACCTGGAGCTCCTCGAGGCTCCGTCCCTCGGGCGCCGTGACCTGGGCTCGCATGCGGACGCTGTCGTTGTATCGGTTGCCGGGGATCGGCTCGATGATGCGGACGTCGAAGCGGTGGGGGGAGCCGTTGATCAGGTAGGAATCGCTGGCGATCTGGTTGCCCCCCACGTCGTAGGCGATGGCGCGCAGCATCTGGCTGCGGGGCAGTTCGCCCAGCCGCACGTCGACGCTGAAGGGCGCCCGCTTGGTGGTGAACAGGTCCTTGTCGTCCAGGGTGAACCGCACCTTCTCGACGGGTCCGGTGACGGCGGTGTCGAAGCGGAGATAGCCGGAGACGAGGTCGCCGCCCGGCGAGATGATCCGGATCGACGGTTCGCCGGCGGCCAGCGCGCGGTTCGCCTCGGCGAAGATCGGCTCGAGGTCGGCTTCCGTCCAGCCGGCGGCCTCTTCGACCCGAGGCACTTCGAGGGGTTGGGCGTGGCGCCAGACCGCGTCGCCGTTCAGATCGTCGACGCGCAGGATGAGCTTGAAGTTTCCGGGTCGCAGATAGCGCTGGGCGACCAGGGGCATGGCCGGCAGCCCGCCGTCGCCGCCGGCGACATCGGTCTCCTCGACCGGGAACTCGAAGCGGTAGCGGAAGCTCTCGAACAGGCGGTCGGCGCCGGTGTCCGCGTCCGCGCGCAGGATCTCCCCGATCAGTTCAAAGCCGTAGGACCGGGCGCCAGCCAGGTCGGCGAGACTTGCGCTTGCCGCTTCGACCTGGACCAGGGTCTGGACCACGGTGCGGCTCTCCTTGCGGCCCGGGAAGGTCACGTCGAGCGAGGCCTCGAGCTGCGGCGCGCCGGAGGGGAGATCCGTGGAGTAGGACTCGAAGGTGCGCAGCCACTCGTTGGAGGGCGCCTCGATCGGCTCCAGCTTCTCGCCGATCATCCGCTCGTAGAAGAAGCCGAGCGCGCCGCCCCAGTCGTTCAGGATCTTGATGATGCCGAGCGCGTAACCGAGTTCCTCCTCCTTGCAGCCGGCGCCTAGGTCCTCTCTGCCGAGCCCGCCGATCCGGCCGCCGGGCAGGTCGGTCCGGCCGCCCGGCTGCAGCATGCTGATACCGAGCTCTTCGCTCGGCAGCCAGGCCCGCCAGGCGCCGACGCCCAGGCGCCGGTAGAAGATGACCGCGTACTGGTCGGGCCGCAGCCGGCGGCTGTAGAGCGCGCCGATCACGTCGCTCATGTCCTGGAAACCGTAGAACCAGGCTTCGATCTTGGTGGCGGAGCGCCGGGGACAGATGTCGACGTGGATGTCGGGCGGTCCGTTGAGGAGGTAGTAGCGGGCCCGCTCGTCTCCCGTGCTGTCGAACAACTGGCGGACCATGGAGAGCCGTTCGCTCCAGTGCTCCCTGAACTCGTTGCGGGCGGTCTCGGGGTAGGGGTCGCGCGCCTTCCAGAACTCGGCGATGAAGGCGTCCCGCTGGTAGTCCTGGGACAGGCAGAGGAACGACTGGATCTCGTCGTCCGTGAGCAGCAGGGCGGCCTCCTCGGTCCACTGGCGGTGGTGGGTCGGCAGGGTGTTCGGATCGGGCTGCCTGCCGTCGTTGCAGGGGGGGCGCTTCTTGGCGGCGGTTGCCGCGCCGGCGGCCAGGAGAGCCAGGGCGGCGGCGATCAGAAGGGCTTTGGTGAGGACGTTGCTGCGCATGGTGCGTCGCCCCGGGGCTGGGTGTCCTAGTCTAGTTGCTGGCGGGGACGCCGGCGCACCCAGTCGGCCAGCTTGCCGAAGTGGTGCTGGCGCTCGACCTTCTCGGCGCCGCCCGTTTCCCGCGCCAGTGCCCGGCGGCGCTTCAGTTCGTCGATCTCGGGCTTCCAGCTCACGCCGCGCTCCTCAGTCGGTCTCGCCTCGACGTTCTATTCGCCGTAACAGCGCGCGCAGGTCGCGCTCCATCTGGGGCAGGCGGTTGAGCACGGCCTCAATGCGCAACTGGTGCGTCTTCGGCCGCGCCGGATCGCCGTAGAGCACGGCGCCGGCCGGCACGTCGCGGTAGGCCACCGTGGTGCCGCTGAGCACCGCGCCGTCGCCGACCACAACGCCGTCCGCGACGCCGGCGCCGCCCGCGAGCACCACGCCGCTGCCGATCGCCGCCCTGCCGGCGATCCTGACCGTTGGCACGACCAGGGTGTGCTCGCCGATCGTCACGTTGTGGGCGATGTGAACCAGGTCACCGATCTTGCAGCCGAGGCCGATCACCGTGGCGTCGAGCGCGGCGCGGTCGATCGTGACCTGGGCGCCGATCTCGACGTCGTCTCCGATCTCGACGGTGCCGACCTGGGGAATCTTGAGGTGACGGCCGCCGCGCTGCAGATACCCGTAGCCGTCGCAGCCGATCACCGTGGCGCCGTGGACGGTAACGCGCGCACCGACGGTCACGTCCTCCATCACCACGACGCCGGGAAACAGGACGCAATCGGGGCCGATCCGGCTGCGGCGGCCGACGTAGGAGTTCGCGTGGAGCACCGTGCGATCGCCGATCGAGGCGCCGGCCCGCACCGTGACGCCGGCGCCGATCGAGACCTCTGCGCCGATCGCGGCGGTGTCGGCGACGACGGCGGTCGGATGAACTCCCACGGCTTCGCGCCCGCGCCGGTCGTCGATATGGCGGAGCACGGTGACGAAAGCGAGGAAGGGATCGTCGACCACGAGTTGGTGGGCCGCAAGCCGGCCGGTCACGGCCGGCACGACGAGGGCGCCGGCGCGGGTGTCCGTGGCTCCAAGCGTCCGCTCGTTCTTGGCGAACGACAACTGGTCCGGGCCGGCCTGATCCAGGGAAGCGACCGAGCGGCACAGGAACCCGCCGTCTCCGTGCAGTTCGGACGCGATGCCGTCTTCCGCGATCAGGCCGCGGACCTCGTCCAGCGTCTTCTCGAGTCGCGACATGCGGGACCGGACCTCGGGCTCAGTCTCCCAGGCGGTAGACGCGACGAGCCGTGTCGCGGAACAGCGCCGCCTTCTCGTCCTCGGAGAAGTCCGCCACGATGCGCTGGAAGGAGTTCCAGAGCAGGGTGTAGGAACCGCCCGCCCGGTCGACCGGGAAGTTCGATTCGAACATGCAGCGGTCGACGCCGAAACGGTCGATGCAGTGGAGGTAGTACGGGCGATGAGCCTCCGCGGTCTTGGCCGAGGACGGCGGCGCGTCCTGCTTGTGCCAGCCGAAGCCGCAGATCTTCATCGGCAGCCCGCCGAGCTTGACAACGACGTTGTCGCAGCGGGCGAGCTCGGTGATCGACTTGCGCCAGTCCGCCTCGACTTCGCGCCGCCGGCCGCGATAGGGCCCGATTCCGAGCGGACCGCCGACGTGATCGAGGATGATCCGGGTGTCCGGGAAGGCGTGGGCGAGGTCGGTCAACTGGTCGATCTGCGGGTGGTAGAGCCAGGCGTCGAAAGAGAGGTCCAGGGGCCCCAGGCAGGCGAAACCGCGCCGAAAGTCGAAACGGAGCAGCATGCCCTCCGGCGGCTTGGAGTGGGACACCCGGATATGCGGGCTGGGGTCGAAGGCGGCGGAGTGCCGGATGCCGCGGAAGCGCCCGCCGCCGGCTTCGATGTGCGCCTCGAGCACGCCCTTGGCGCGATCTCCGAGCAGCATGTCGGCGTGACTGACGATGCCGGCGATGGCCGCGCCTCCGGAATCGCTTCGTTCGGCGACCTCGAGCACGAACTCCGTCTCGCCGACGACCCGCGTTTCTTCGGGACCCTCGTCGCGGTAGCCGGAGGCGCATTCCACGAACACGGTCGAGGTCACGTTGTGCCCGGCGCCGGTGTCTCCGTGCAGCTCGTCCAGCATGTACCGGGACTCCGGGTAGTCCCAGAGGTGGTGGTGCGGGTCGCAGATCTCCCGGTCCGGGTCGATCGGCTCTTCCTGCCTTCGGGCCAGCCAGGCCGCTTCCTGTTCATTCATTCGAGTGATTCCTACCTTCGTGAAAGCGGGAGGCGGTCCTGGGCCCATGTTCCGGATCTGGGGGTCAGGAGTTGTCCTTGCGGGTTCGAATCTCGCCGAAGACCTCGGCGTCGGAGGCGCCGGCCATGCCGAGCAGCGCGCGGATGCCCGGATCGTCGGGGCGCAGGAAGGGGTTGGTACGCTTCTCGAGTCCCAGGCCCGAGGGCACCGTGGGCTTGCCATCCGCCCGCAGTTGCTCGATCTCGGCGACCCGTTCCATCAGTTCCTCGTTGTCGGGGTCGACGGTGACGGCGAAGCGCGCGTTCGAGAGGGTGTACTCGTGGCCGCAGTGGACGAGTGCTGTGTCGGGCAGGGCGCGCAGCTTGGCCAGGGACGACCACATCTGTTCCATCGTGCCCTCGAAGACGCGGCCGCAGCCGAGCGCGAACAGGGTGTCGGCGCAGAACAGCGCGCGGTCGCCCTCGAACCAGTAGCTGATGTGCCCCGTGGTGTGCCCGGGCGTGTCGAGGACCTCCGCTTCGGCCTCGCCGAGCTGGAAGCGGTCGCCTTCTGTGACGGTCAGGTCGAGGCCCGGAATCCGGTGCTCGTCGGCGGCGGGGCCGACCACCTGGCAGCCGTACTTCTCCTTCAGCGCCGGCACCGCGGCGATGTGGTCCATGTGGTGGTGCGTGATCACGAGCCAGTCGATCCCGAAACCGCGCGCCGTGAGTGCCGCTTCGATCGGCCCGGTCTCCGGCGGGTCGACGACCGCCGTCTTGCCGCTCCCGGTCTCGTGGAGCAGGTAGGAGTAGTTGTCGCTCAGGACGGGGATTGTCTGGATCTCGAGCACGGGCTTCTCCGCGGACGGTTGAGCGCGTTTGTGTGCGCCTGAGGGTGGAAGGCGGACGGGACTATATCCGCCGCTCGAAGCGCGGTGGCCAGCTTCGAATTCGGCCTGAAGTGTACGGTTCATCTAGGTTCTCCTCCAGCGAACAACTATCGGTGCTGCCGCCGGCAATTTGTACGGTGCTATTCAACTCGCTGTGAACGAACACTTTGAGGCGGGAGGGCGCCGTGGAAGGCCGTCGCGACCTGAGGTTTACCGACGTCTCCACAACGATGCCGCCGACTTGCGAGGGCGCTTGGGTGGCCTTCCGACTCCCCTGGAGGCAGCCGACATCTGGCGGGGCATCTGGTACGAGGAGGCGCATCACTCGACGGCCATAGAGGGGAACACCCTGGTGCTCAAGCAGGTGGACGTGTTGCTTGCCAAGGGCCGTGCGGTTGGCAACAAGGAACTCCGCGAGTACCTGGAGCGGTCCGTGACCCCGATGGCCGGTGGCGAAGCTCCCGCCGTTGGGTCAACGAGTACGGGAAGAACAGGTATCGGCGCCGAGCCGTTTGAACTCAGGCGTGTTCCCGGACCACCGCTTCGTTCAACTCGACGCCGAGGCCGGGGCCTTCCGGAACCGCGATCGAGCCGTTCTCGAAGAGTTCCGGCGGCTCGACCAGGTCGCCCCGCCACCCGACTTCGCCCCACTGCATCTCCAGGATCTCGAAGTTCGGCAGGCCGGCGCAGAGCTGGGCGGAAGCTGCGGTGGCGACCGGACCGCTCGGGTTGTGGGGTGATACGGCGACGCCGTCGAGTTCGGCGATGGCGGCGATCTTGCGGGCCTCGTGGAGCCCGCCGCAGTGCTTCACGTCGGGCATGATCACGTCGACGGCGCGTTCCCGACACAGCGGGCCGAAGCCCTCGATGCCGAACAGGAACTCGCCGCCGGACATGCGCTGCTCGATGCTCCGTTCGATCGCCTTTGTCGCGGCGACATCGGTCGGGGCGACCGGCTCCTCGTACCAGGCGAGGTTCTGCGGTTCCAGCCGCGCGGCGACATCGATCGCCAGGTCGACATCGAAGAAGCTGTGGCAGTCGATCAGGATGTCGATATCGAGCCCGACCGCGGCTCGGATCGCTTCGACGCAGGCGACGCCGAGGTCGGTGGCCGCGGCCACCTCGGACGCGGGCGCATCGAGCGCTGGAAAGCCGTCGAACGGGGCGGCCTTGATCGCCGTGAAGCCCTCCCCGACCGCGGCGCGCGCATTGGCGGCGAAGGCGGCCGGTGTGCGTTCCCGGGTGGCGCGGTTGATGTTCGCGTAGGCGAACAGACTCTGGCCCAGCAGGCCGCCGGTCAACTGGTGGACGGGTGCGTCCACGGCTTTGCCGACCAGGTCCCAGAGCGCCTGCTCGATCGCGGAGAAGGCGGTCGCCTCGAAGATGTCGCCCTTCGCGGCCCGCTCGCGTCCGGCGGCACGGTAGGCCTCGATGTCGAATGGCGAGCGGCCGCGGGCGGCTTCGAAGGCGGCAGCGAGAGCCGGCAGCTCGCGCCGGTTGCCGAGCGAGCACTCGCCAAGTCCGGCGAGTCCGAGGTTCGTGCGCAGGTGAACGAACATCCAGGCGGTGCGTTCGGTCACTCGCACGGAGGTGAGTTCCATTTCTTCGACGCGCAGCTTACGTTCGGCTGTTCCCGTGAGCTGGATCCCGAGGATGGGCGAGGCGGTGGCGGGTAACACCGCCGCGCTTGCAGCCGCCACTACTTGCCTGCGCGCGACTGGAACTGGCCTTGCCCGGCTGTTGCTCATCGGCCTTCGTTCTCGGGAGATGCCCGCCTAGCCGCAGTCCATGCTGTTCGAGCGCACGTACGCGATCACTTGCCAGATCGTCTCTTCCGGGATCTTGCCGTCGAACGGGAGCATCTCGGTGTCGGGAACACCCTTCGTGATCACGCGGAAGAGATCGGCGTCGCCGCTTCCGTGCGTCCAGTCGCAGTCGAAGAGGTTGGGCGCGTCCTTGGTCACGCCGGCCGTGGTGGAGTGGCAGTAGCCGGTGCAGACGGCCCGGAACATACGCCGACCGGCGGTGATCGCCTCGGGATCCTCGAGATAGGCGGCGACCGGCGAGCGGCTTGCGGCGGGTTCAGCGGCGGACGCTTCGTCGACGGTTACCGGCTGCGCCGCGGCTGGGGCCTGTGCCTCCGTGGCGGCCGGAGTTTCGGGCTGGTCGGGCGACGGCCCGCCGCCGGTGGCACAGGCCGCCAGCAGAAGTGGCACGACGATCGTCGCGCGCTTGGCGAAACTGGGCGACTCGAGGCGTGTTCGGGTGGTCATGGACGAGGTATCGGCTCCCTGGGGCTGCTACTGGGCTCCCACGCCGAGCGCTCGGATCGCGGCCGGTGAGGACACGGTGGGGAAGGGTTCGGTTCGGAAGATGCCGTAGCGATCGGCGAGCCGCTTCAGCGTGCCGTCGCGACGCAGCTCGTCAAGGATCCGCTCGATCGCGGGAGCAAGGCTGTCGCCGGAGCGCATGGCGGCGTGCTCGTTGAAACGTAGGCCGGGCGGTGGTTCGAAATCACGCGCGGGCTCCTTCTGGACTCGCCCCAGTGCCGGCCCCCAGATGAGCGCGGCCACTGCCCGGCCGTCATCCACGGCCGCTGCCACGTCTGCCGCGGTGGGCAGTGAGGTCCAGTCGAGACCCGCCCATTGGGCTGCGAAATGCCCGAGCGACTGCAAGCGAACCGCGACCCTGCGGCCGGCTACGATCTCCGGTAGATCGGTCCATTCGAGACGGTCCGTCGTCGGCATGTAGATCTCGAAAGCGGCCGCGTAGTAGGGCGGACTGAGGTCGATCGCTGCGCGCAGCGGGCCCAAGGCCAGGTCTCCCGGCACGGAGGGCGCCAGGTCGCAGTCGCCGGCAAGCAGATCGTCAAGCGGCAGATCGCTGTCGTCGATCTCGGAGTAGAGCAGTGCGTTCGGGCGCCATACGGGTACGAAGTTGCGCCGGAGTCGCCGAGCCGCTTCTCTGAACAGGTCGTGGTCGAAACCGGAAGCGTCGACGCGGTTGGCCCGCGGCAGGTCGTCTTCCAGCAGGCAGACGCGAAGATCGTCCGCGTGGGCGGGAACGACCGCCCAGAGCAGCACGACCAGCGCACCGGCGAGCGGCGCCAGTCGGGTCACTGCGCGAGTTCGAAGACCAGCAGAACGCTGCCCTCGGGAAGCTGCGGTGGGCTGCCAACCGTTGTCTGGACGATGCCGCCGCCGCCGGATCCAACGGCGAGATAGGTCCGCCCCTCGTACTGGTAGGCGATCGGGTGGCTGCGGATGCCGGAGCCGGTCTGGTAGCGCCACACCTCTTCGCCGGTCTCGGCGTTGAAGCCGAGCAGGTGACCCCTGGCGTTGCCCGTGACCACGAGGCCGCCCTCGGTGCTGAGCACTCCGGCGAGCATCGGCGTCGGATCCCGGTAGGCCCATCGCGTTTCGCCCGTGCTCACGTCGATGGCCGAGAGGTGGCCGTAGGACTTGCCTTCGACGGTGTCGGTCGGAATCGGCTCGCCGCCGAAGAAGGGGGCGCCTTCGATGAAGACGACGACGCCCTTGCGGAACATCATGCAACTCTCGATGGTCGGCACATAGGCGAGACCGGTGTCCGGGCTGTAGGCGCCGGCGTAGGCGGCGTTGTTGCCGCCGGCGAGGCCGGGGCAGACCCGCTGGGTCGGCTCCTCGGCCGGCTTCATCGCGGGGTTGACGACCGGGCGTCCGTTCTCGTCCAGCGTCGCCCAGTTCAACTGGTGGACGTACTGGCTGGCGTGCAGGAAGCTCCCGTCACGGCGGTCCAGGACATAGAAGTAGCCGTTGCGATTCGCCTGAACGAGGGCGGGAATGGTCTGTTCGTTGACCTGGACGTCGACCAGCCAGACCTCGGAGTTGCCGTCGTAGTCCCAGACGTCGTGGGGCGTGAACTGGAAGTACCACTTGCGCTCTCCGGTCTCGATGTCGACCGCCAGCACGCTGTCGCTGTAGAGGTTGTCGCCGGCCCGTGTGTCGCCGCTCCAGTCGGGAGACGGGTTGCCGGTGGTCCAGAACAGGGTCTTTGTCGCCGGGTCGTAGCTGCCGGTTGCCCAGGTGGCGGCGCCGCCGGTCTTGTACGACTCCCCGGCCCAGGTCTCGACCCCGGGCTCGCCGTCGTCGGGCACCGTGTGGTGGCGCCAGAGCCGCTCGCCGGTTTCCACGTCGTAGCCGTCGAAGAAGCCGCGCACGCCGTACTCGCCGCCGCCGATGCCGATGACGGCCACGCCCTCGGCGATCAACGGCGCCGACGTGATGGAGAAGCCCCTGGCGTAGGGCGCGACTTCCGTATCCCACGCCAGTTCGCCGGTCTTGCGGTTGAACGCCAGCAGATAGGCATCGAGGGTGCCCATGATGACCAGGTCGCCGGCGATGCCGACGCCGCGGTTCACAGGACCGCAACAGATGATCAGATTGGACGGGTTCTGGTGGTCGTAGCGCCAGAGCAGGTCGCCGTTGCTTGCGTCATAGGCGAGCAGGCGGTTCATCGAGGAGGTCAGGTAGAGGACGCCGTCGTAGACGACGGGCGAGGACTCGAGCTGGCCCGAAACGCCAGTCTGGGCGATCCAGGCCAGCCGCAGGTTGGAGGCGCTCTCCGGCGTCAGTTCGGTGATCGGCGAATGGCGCCAGCTTCCGTAGTTGCCGCCGTAGTGGAGCCAGGAGTCCCTGGTCGGCGCCGCCTCGAGTAGCGATTGCTCGACCGGACCGGCGCCATCGCCGGCGGGTGCGGTGGCCGTCCAGTGGGTTTGCGGCGCCGCGGCTACGCCTTCTTCCTGAGCGGCGAGCGGGATCGCCAAAGCCGCCAGACCGATCGTCGCGGAGATCGCGGAGCGCCACCGGTGAAGTCCTGGCCCCATCGTCACAGTCCCGGTGTGCCCTGTCCCTTGAGACGGCTTGGCTCGCATCGACAAACTCCCTCCTGATGTCGTCCAAGATGTCGCGGAACGGCGCTATTGTGCCGCCGTTGACGCGAACCGCGGATGATACCGTGCAACGCGTTTTCGAGCCTCCGGCGATACCGGGCCGGGCTTCCGATGAGCTGGCCAAGTTAAGGGAGAAGACAAGAATGGCGGACGACGACAGCGGCACGCGGAGCCTCTACGGTCGGCTCGACCCGGAACAGGTCAGCGCCTTCGCCCTGAAGGTGTGGAAGTACAAGCAGGGCGAGCTGGTCTCCCTGATGATCCACCTCGGCGACCGTCTGGGCATCTACCGGACGCTCCAGGGCTTAGGGGCCGTGACCGCGGCGGAGTTGGCCGAGGCGAGCGGACTCAAGGAGCGCTGGCTGCTCGAATGGCTGCGAGGCCAGACCGCGGCCGGATTGGTTGACTACCACGCGGCGGAGAATGGCGGCGAGCCGCGATTCGAGTTCGGCGACGTGGCGGCCGCGGTGCTAGCCGATGAGGAGAGATCGGTTGCTTTCGCGGGCGGCGCCTTCGGCTATCCGCCCAGCCACGACGTGATCGACGGTTTGGCGGAAGCGTTCCAAACCGGTGTCGGCCTCTCCTATCAGCGGCTCGGACCCTGTGCCGCCCATCGCACCGAGCGGATGCTCGGCCCGTGGACCCGCCAGGCGCTGGTGCCGCGGATCATCCCGGCGCTTGACGGTGTCGAGGAACGCCTGCGTGCAGGCATCGACGTCGTCGACGTCGGCTGCGGCGGAGGAGTGGCGCTTCTCTCCCTGGCCCGCGCCTTTCCGGCTTCGCGGTTCGTAGGGATCGACCCTTCCGAGTATGCGATCGAAATAGCCCGTGAGCGGACCCGGGAAGCAGGAGTGAACAACGCGGAGTGGCGGATCGCACGCGGCGAGGATCTGCCGGCCGAGCAGGCCTTCGACCTGGTCGTTACCTTCGACTGTGTACACGACATGACGCGGCCGGACCTCGTGATCGCCGCGATCCGCCGCGCCATCCGGGAGGATGGCACGTGGCTGATCAAGGACATCCGCAGCAGCCCCCGGTTCGAGGACAACCTCCGCAACCCGGTGCTCGCGCTGCTCTACGGTTTCTCCGTCTCGGCCTGCATGTCGTCCGCCCTTTCCGAACCCGATGGCCTCGGTCTCGGCACCCTCGGCTTCAACCCCGTGGTGGCGGAGCGCATGGTGCGTGAAGGCGGCTTCACGCGCTTCCGGATGCACGATTTCGACGACCCGGCGAACCTCTACTACGAAGTTCGGCCCTGATTCGGCCCGCACCGGCGTCGGTGTGCGGGTTGACTCAGTGCCAGCGCAGGTCGACCCGGTCGATCTTCACGCCGTTCTGCGGCAGCGCTTCGCCGGCGCCGTAGGGGACTTCGAGGACGAGGGGAGCGCCTGAGAGCCACGGGGCGGCCGGCAGCTTGCGCGTCTGCCAACCGGTCGGGTCGCTGCCGTCCTCATCGGTGAAGATGAGGCGGCCGATCTCGCGGCTGCCGGAGCGTGCGATCAGGGTCACCGGCGCGGGACGGTTCCGCACGGGGCGGACCGTCATGGTGAGCTCCACCTCGTTGCCACCGGGGATCACCGGCGCTTCGGCGCGCGTGCCCTCCGCGAACACCCATGCTTCCGCGTACCGCGTACGGTCCATTGTCCAGCGTTCCGGGTCCAGGTTGCCGCCGCTCCGCTGAATTGCGGCGCTCTCGATCTCCAGGGACCGCGTCGGCAGGGCGCCGGCGAGGATCGGGAGGGCGGCGAGGGCGAGGACGGGGATGCCGGCAAGCGCCGCCGCGACCGCTTTGTGCCGGACGCGCCCCGCAAGGAGAGCGAGGCAGACGGCCGCGATGGGGACCGGCCAGGTCGCAGTCCGGGGCCGCGTGGCTGAAGGCAGGAAGCGCGCGAAGTCGAGACCACTACGGGCCTCCAGGTAGTGGATCAGGTGGTGGCGACCGTCGGCCAGGTTGTAGGTCCAGCCCGGTTCCACGACGAAGAGCACGGCCAGCGCGCCGGAAAGAAGAGCCAGCACCAGGGCCAGTGTGCGGATCCCAGGCGAAAGTCCGGCATCTCCTCCGTCGGTCGCCGGCGCGGTTTCGGTGTCCCGCGCCCCTCGTTCGAACAGCGGCACCAGCAGCAGGGCGAGGAAGGGCAGCACGACGAGGCCGTACCGAAACGGCGGCGACCAGCCGCCGTACCATTCGCGGCGCGCGGCGGTCAGCAGCAGCGTCGGCAGGGCGATCAGCGCGACTTCGAACAACAGCCGCCGGTCGCGCCGCCAGGCGACCACGGCGGCGGGGAACAGGAGCAGCCAGATCGGCGCGCAGGCGACGAGGCCGTAGGCGAGATCGAAGAAGAGACCGTTCAACCCCAGCGCCAGTTTCGCTGCCGACTCGCGGTAGAGAGCCAGTTCGCTCCAGGAGTGCATGCCGAGGACGGTGCCGAAGACGCTGCGGTTCAGCCACAGGACCAGGGCGCCGGCAGGCGCCAGTACGGTCGCCAGCAGCACCGCGCCGCGGTTGCGGAGGCCCGGTCCGAGACGGAGCACGCAGATCAGAGCCAGCATCGCGCTGACCGCAACGAATCGGAGCTTGAGCGCCGGCAGCACGGCCAGAATTCCGGCGAGCAGTAGCCAGAGGCGCCAGTTCGCACGGAAGGCGTCGAGTGATCGGCCTTGCGTGCCCGCTGTGAGGTGGACGATCCACCGGTACGCGAGGACCGCGAGCACGACGGCGCCGACTTCGGCCCAGATCTGTTGGCTGTAGATGAGCAGCGGCGCCGCGAAGGCGAATGTCAGATAGACGATGAGCCTTGCCCGCGTGTCCCGGCTGAACGAGGTCAGGCCGAGCAGTAGCCAGGCGCTGACGGCGGCCAGTGCGGCGATGACGATCATCGCTCCAGCCCGGCCGCCGAGACGGTACGCCGGCGCCATGACGGCCTGAAGGAGGAAGCCGTGCCGGGAGTAGGTAGCGCCGTCGCTTCTTTCGGGGTCGCCGGGCTGCGGCTCAATCGCCCTGGGCATGAAGGCGAGCGAATCCTGGTCGCCATAGTTGTTGGCGAGGTCGAGGTCCCCGTCGTAGGCCATGCTGTGGGTGGCGAGGAGGAACCACGGCTCGTCGCCGTCGGGCGCCCGCGTACCGATCGACCACGGAATCAGCGCCAGGTAGAAGGCGAAGGGCAGGAGCAGGAAGACGAGCGGCGGCCGCTTCGAGGCCGCGGAGCGGTCGAGGAGCGGTTCCAGCGCCAGAACGCGGCAAACGACGTAGAGCAGACCCAGCGCCACGGCGCCGCCCACGCCCAACGGCTGCCACCCGTCAACGCCCAGGAGCGGCGCGCCGAGCGCCGCCGCGGCGAGTAGCCCGGCGGCCGCCAACGCCCAAGTCTCGATGCCGCCGCGAACCATCTTCGCCCGCAGTGTAGCGGCGCTCGGATGCTGTCGGTCAGGCTCCGTTGATGGCAGCCAGCACTCTGGGCGGCGTCATCGGCAGCTCGGTCAGTCTGGCGCCGCAGGCATCGGCGGTTTCCGAGGGTGGCCGCGGCGACCGCGGCCGCGGGCGTGGTACCGGGGCCGGCGGGCTCAGGCTCCGTTGATGGCAGCCAGGACGCGCGGCGGCGTCATCGGCAGCTCCGTGAGACGGGCGCCGCAGGCATCGGCGATCGCGTTGGCGACCGCGGCCGCGGTAGGAATGACCGGCGGTTCGCCGACGCCCCGGGCGCCGAACGGACCGGCGTCCGAAGGGACCTCGACCAGCACGGTCTCGACCTCGGTCGGTCCGTGGACGAAGTGAGGCAGGGCGTAGTCGTTCAGGGTCGCCGTCAGCAGTTGGCCATCGTCACTGTAGGCCATCTCCTCGTAGAGCGCCCAACCGATGCCCTGCATGGCGCCGCCCATCATCTGCCCTTCTACCGCCGGCGGATTGATCGCGCGTCCGCAGTCCTGGACGACGACCACTTTCTCGACCTTCACCCGGCCCGTTTCCCGGTCGACCGCCACCTCGGCGAGCTGGGCGCAGAAGCCGGGCGCCTGGCCGGTCTGGGCATGGCGTCCGTGGCCGAACACCGGTGCCTGCCGGCTGCCGAAGCGCATGGTCCGCTGAGCAATCTTCTTGAGCGGAATGGCCTTGTCGGGCGATCCCTTGACCCGGACCTCGCCATCCACGATCTCCAGGTCTTCCGGCGCGGCCTCAAAAGTCGCCGCGGCCAGTTCCAGGGTCTGCTGCCGGGCCTCACGGGCGGCCTGGATCACCGGCGGTCCGACGGTGTAGAGGATCTTGCTGCCGCCGGAGGAGCCGGCGAAGGGACCGCTCGAGGTATCGCCGGTGGCGATCGTGACCCGTTCCGGTTCGACGCCGAAGGCCTCGGCCGCGATCAGGGCCAGACTCGTGTTCGTGCCGGTGATGTCGGCCGAACTGATGTGAACCTTGAGCGTACCGTCGCCCTGGAGCGCGCAGGCGGCCGCGGCGGGCTCCGTGCCGCCGGGCCAAGCCCCGAGCGCGATGCCGACCCCGCGGCCTTCCGCCCGCGCCTGCTCGCGGTTCTGCCACGAGGGGTGGGCCTGCAGCGCCGCCAGCACCTGGCGCTGGCCCATGCCGGCCCAGGGCATCCCGGAGGCCATCGGCTGGCCGGACTCCGAGGCGTTCACGAGGCGCATCTCGAGCGGGTCGATCCCCAGCGCCTGGGCCAGTTGATCGAGCACGGTCTCCACCACGAACGCCGCCTGCGGCGCCAGCGGCGCGCGATAGGCGCCGATGGAGGGCTTGTTCGTGACCACTTCGTAGCCGCCGACGGACTGATTCGGCGTCTGGTAGGAACTGCCGAGCAGGGTGCCGGCAAGTGCGGTCATGGACGATGGGAAGCAGCCGCAGTCCATCGCCAACTCGGCTTCCAGCGCCGTCAGCTCGCCGCTCCGTCTGGCGCCGGCGCGGATCGTGATCCGGGTCGAGGGCGCCGGTGTAGCGGCCAGCATCTCCTCGGTTCGGCTCATCATCAGTCGCACCGGGCGCTGGAGCTGCGTCGCGGCGATGGCCAGGAGCGGTTCGTAGAGAAGGAACTTGCCGCCGAAGCCGCCGCCGACCGGCGTGCCGATGACGCGCACCTGCTCGTGAGACAGGCCGAGCACGTAGGCGACCGTGTCCCGGATGTAGAACGTCGCCTGCGTGGAGCTGTAGATCGTCATCCCGGCGCCCATCGGGTCCGGATCGACCAGAGCCACGTGCGGTTCGACGTAGGACTGGTGAACCGCCGCGGTGGTGAAGCTCCGCTCGACCACGGCGTCGGCGGCGGCGAAGCCGGCGGCGAGGTCGCCGCGGTCGAAGCGCATGCGGTTCGTCACGTTGGGCGACGAGGGACCCTCGCCGCCGTCGTCGCCCGCGCCCCCGGCGCCGTGCGCCGCCGCCTCCGCGGACTGGCCGGGCAGGCCGTTGGGCCACACCGGCGGCGCCGAAGGCATCTCGGCCTGTTCCAGTGTGACCGCGGCGTCGAGCGGCCGGTAGTCGACCTCGACCGCTTCTGCTGCATCCGCGCCCCGGGCCTCGCTTTCGGCCAGGACCAGGGCGACCGGATGGCCGACGAAGATCGCCCGCTTGCGGGCGAGCATGAGCATCGCCCGGCTGTTGGCCGGGAGCTCGGGCAGATCTGCTGCCGTGATGACGGCGGCGACGTCGGGCAGGGCCTCGGCCGCCGCGGTATCGATGCTCAGCACCTCGGCGTGCGCGTGTGGGCTGGTGACCAGACGGGCATGGAGCAGCCCGGGCCGTTCGAGGTCGCCGCAGTAGCGCAGCGAGCCCTTGACCTTGGGTTTGCCCTCGAGCAGTTTGGTTGGGGTGCCGATCGCCGCCATGTTCAGTCTCCGCCGTTGGAAGGTGAGGTGGGCGATTGTACGGAACCGCGGGCTGAGGGGAAGAGGCGACGCTGAACCGGAAAGAAAAGGAGCCCCGAGGGCGGATGCGCCTCGGGGCTCCGTCGACGCTCTTGGACCGCGGTATCCGCAGCTCGGTCAAGCGTGCCAGCCGTGCACCCGATGACGGGTGCCCGGATCGGTTCACGGGTGGCGCGGATCGCGCCACCCTGGTGTCATCCAAGCGTCCGCTGACGGACGCATGGACTGTTTCACGGATGGCGCCGATCGCGCCACCCGGGCTTTTGGCCGATGGGATGGCGTGGGAATGCTTCCCGAAGGAGATGCCCTACGCCAAACAGGGGTTACCTAGGGAGCCGCCACCTCCATCAAGCCGCATCTGCAGTACTCCACTAGACCACCTCCTTTCCGGGCACATCCACAAAGTGGTGGGTCCCACCCCACCCAGTCGCGGGATCGCCCCGATTGACCCCGAAACCGCCGCCAACGCCTCGCGACGCGAGCGGAACGACTACGACGCGATAGTTATGGATTCGCCGGGTCCTTGTCAAACCTCCGTGTTTTCAGGGGGTTAGTAGCTAAGTAGGTAGGCCAGCGGTGCGAGGCGTTGCCGGAATCTCCGGCGTCGCGGATCGTCGCTTCGCGCCGGGTGCGGGCAGGATGCCAGCGTTCCCAGGTGCGAGGCGCTGCCGGCGCCTGTCAGGGACTCGTCTCGGCCGGCGGTGACTCACCGCTTGCCGCGGCGGCCTGGGGCCGGCGGGGCCGGCGTCGGCGTCGCCGCCGCTTGGTCGTGCGGGGCGCGCCGTTGCCGCTCGCCGCGGCTGCGTCGCCGGCCTTGCCGTTTCCGCCGGGCGCTGCGTCCGCCGCCGGAGTGTCGATGCCGGGGACCTTGATTGCGGCCGTCCCCGCCGTCTTCTTCGCCTTGGCGGGTGCTTTCTCGCTCTTCTTCGCCTGCTTGGCGGCGCCGTCCTTCTTGCGGGCCTCGTCCTTCGCCTTCCCCTTGCGCGCGGTCCCGGACCGCCGCCTGCGTCCGCCCCGGCGCCGGCGGCGCTTCGGTGCGCCTTCGGCCGCGCTGTCGCCGGCGGCCGCCTCGCCTTCTTCGTCGGTGTCGCCGATCGAGGGAGTGGCGAGCATTTCCTGCTCCAGCCTCTTCTCCTTGGCCTCTTCCTTCTCCCTCTTCTTCACTTCGGCCAGGTCGCGGGCGATCCAACTGATCTCCGGCTCACGGCCCTCCATTTGCGGCTGCCCTGCGATCTCGATCTCGATATCGAATTCCCTGGCCAGATTGACGAGTGCCTCGCGATGCCGGTTCTGGAGGAAGTTGGCAAGCTCCGGCTGCAGGGCGATCTGCACGCCCCGCATGTAGCCGCCGGCGCCGTGGGACTCGATGTTGCGGAGAAGGCGCAGGGCGACCAGGTCCGGACTGGCGACGCGGCCGGTGCCGGCGCAGTTGGGGCAGTCGCCGTGGGTGCGCAACTGGAGCGCCTGGTGGATCCGTTGGCGGTTGATCTCGAGCAGTCCGTTGGCGCTGATCCGGCCGACACTGGAGCGCGCCTTGTCCGCCTTCATCGCGTCCTTCATCGCCTTCTCGACCTTGCGCCGGTTGCGCAGACTGCGCATGTCGATGAAATCGACCACGATCAGGCCGCCGATGTCCCGCAGGCGGAGTTGCCGGCCGACTTCCGCCGCGGCCTCGACGTTCGTGTTCGCCGCCGTCTCCTCCTGGCTCGACGCCTTCTTGGAGCGGCCCGAGTTGACGTCGATGGCGGTCAGGGCCTCGGTCGGATCGATCACGATCGAGCCGCCCGAGGGCAGGTCCGCCCGGCGTTCGAAGATGTTCTCGATCTGAGGCTCCAATTCGTAGACCGAGAACAGCGGCTTGCGGCCCGTGTAGCGGTGCAGCACCGTCTTGCTGCGCGGCATGAAGGCGCGCATGTACTGCTCGGCGCGTCCGTGGGCGGTGTCTTCGTCGACCCAGACCTCCTCGATCGCGCTGTCGAGATAGTCGCGCAGCCCCTGCAGCACGATGTCCTGATCGCTGTAGAGGAGCCTCGTGCCCTTGGAATCGCGGGCGTCCCGGGAGATGCGCTTCCATAGCCGGAGCAGTGCGTTCATGTCCCGGCTGAGGGCCGTCTTCGTCTGGCCCAGGGCGTTGGTGCGCACGATCACGCCGCCGCCGTCCGGCACCGGCAGCGACTCCGCCATCGCCTTCAGCTTGAGGCGAACCTCCTCGGTGTCGACCTTTCGGGAAACGCCACTGGTCTTGTCGAAGGGCGAAAGCACCAGATAGCGCCCCGCCAGACTCAGGTTCGTGGTCAGGGCAGCGCCCTTGGCACCCTCCGGCTCGCGCGTGATCTGAACCACGATCGGGCGGCCGCGGACGAGTACGTCCTCGATCTTGGGTCGATGGGACTTAGACGCCGCCTGGTAGTACGCGTCGGGCACGACATCCTGGATGGCCAGGAAGCCGTGCTTGGGGGCGCCGTAGTCGATGAAGGCGGCGTTCAGGCTCGGCTCGATGTTGGCGATCTTGCCGTAGTAGATGTTGCCGCGGGTCAGGCCCCGCTCGGCGATCTCGACCTTCAGGTCTTCGAGTACCGAGTCGTTGGCGATGGCGATGCGGAGCTCGGTCGAGCTCTGCGCGTTGATGAGCATTCTTCGGGTCACAAAGTCTCCGGGTGACGGCGAGTGCGCCGTCGGTTGAATCGGGTGGGACGCTTCCGGTTGCGCGGGCGCCGGGCCACGGCGGGATTCCGTGAACGGAATCCGCTGGGCGGCTGTCCCGCGTTCGCTGCAGTTCCACCTGCGCGAGAAGCTTGAAGAACCGGATCGTCATTCCAGTCGGCGGCGGGTGTAGCCTTGAGTGCACCACGGGCTGTCTAGACGGCCCTCGGGCGACCTGAGTCGTCTCTGAATGGACGGACTGTCTAAAGGACAAAGGCTGAAGCCAAGCGCTGACTCGTACTGTCGAGTGCGCGGCGCGTGCCAAGTGGGGCCAGCGTCGCCGCCGAGGCGGCAAGCATAGCAGTTTCTTGACTTTGCGACTCAAGACCGGCGGTTGGCCCGAATGAGACCCCTTCACGGCGACGTTCGCGGACTCAAGGCCGCGCAGCGAGGCGCTCTCGAGCGCACCTACCGGCGGAAGGTCCGCCCGGACCAGGTGGTGTCGACCGAGCTGGCCCGGCATCTGTGCTCGCTGTCCCGAGAGATCGGACGTCAGGTCGGCGTGCTGTTGACCCGCGACGGCGCGGTCAGCAAGGTGATCGTCGGCGATGCCAGGCAGCTCGAGATTCCGGACATCGGGCGTCTCAGGGGAGGCCCGGGACGCTTCCGGCGGCTGCGTCTCGTCCATACCCACCTGCGGGGCGAGAGTCTGACCGCCGACGACCTGAACGACCTGGCCCTGCTGCGACTGGACATGGTCGCGGTGGTCCAGGCCCTCGAGGACGGTTCCGCGGGCGGTATCGAAGTGGCTTACCTGGCGCCCGAACCCGCCGCGGACGTCACTGCCGGGTCGGCGCAGTTCCTTCGCGTCGACGCGCCGCAGGTCTACGAACTGGACCTCGACTTCGCGGCGACCATCCGGGCCGTCGAACGGGAAATGGGCCGGCGGCGCGGCGGCCGCGAAGCGCAGCGCGAGCGTGCCCTCGTGATCGGCGTCCGGCCGGACGACGGCCACTTCAGGGAGACGGTCGAGCTCGTGCGCTCGGCCGGTGTCGAAGTCGCGGGCGTGATGCGTCAGCGCCGTTCGCGTATTCATCCGCGGACCGTCGTGGGGCGGGGCAAGCTGACGGAAATCGTGCTGCAGAGCATGCGCGCGGGCGCTGAGGTCGCGATCTTCGACATCGACCTGAAGCCCGCGCAGGCTCGGGCTTTCGAGGACGCGACCGGCCTGAAGGCGATCGACCGCACCCAACTGATTCTGGACGTGTTCGCGCAGCGTGCCCGCTCGCGGGACGGCAAGCTGCAGGTCGAACTGGCCCAGTTGCAGTACTCCCTGCCGCGGCTGACCGAGAAAGACAAGGGACTGTCCCGGCTCGCGGGAGGCATCGGCGGCCGAGGGCCGGGCGAAACCGTGCTCGAGGTGGGTCGCCGTCGTATTCGCGACCGGATCCGCAAGCTCGAGAAGCAGGTCGAACGGCTGTCGCGGCAGCGGGACGTTGCCCGCAGCCGGCGGCGCGACCGGCGGGTGCCGGTGCTGTCCCTGATCGGCTACACGAACGCCGGCAAGAGCACGCTCCTCAACGCGCTGACCCGGAGTTCGGTGGAAACCGCGTCGCAGCTCTTCGTGACCCTGGACCCGACCAGCCGGCGGATTCGCTTTCCGAGGGAGGGCGAGGTCGTGATCACCGACACGGTCGGTTTCATCGCCGAACTCCCTCCCGACCTGGTGCGGGCGTTTCGCGCCACGTTGGAGGAGCTCGGCGATGCGGATCTGCTGCTGCACGTCGTCGATGCCTCCGATCCGGCTTGGCGCACCAAGGCGGAGGCGGTGGAAGGGTTGATCGACGAGCTGTCGCTCAGCTCGAAGCCGCTCCTGGTGGTGTTGAACAAGTGCGATCTGGTGACAGAGGAGCGCGCCCGGCTGCTGGCGGATCGGCTCGACGCGATCGGCGTCAGCGCGCGCACGCGGGCAGGTCTGAACCAGCTCATCGCGCGTGCCGAGGAAGCGATGGGACGGGCTACGCCCCTGCTGCCGGGCGCCGCCACGAACCACGGCGCGGCAGCGGCCGGGTGATAGCCTCTGGCTCGCCATGACGTCCTGTCCCGGCATGCGGCGGTGGGGTCTGGGAGCGCTCGCGGTTCTCGTCGTGGCCGCTTTCGTGGCGCTCCTCGCGCAAGCGCTCCCGGCAGCGGCGGCGGACACGCCCGGCCGCCCCGACTTCGAGGGCTGGTACGAGGGAGCTGCGGGCCTGGCCGAGGCGTTCGAGGTGCGGCAGCGCGACAACCTGCCCCTGTTCCTCTACATCTACACCGATTGGTGCCCCTACTGCGGGCAGTTCGAGCGGGAGCTGCTCTCGGACTCCGAGGTCGACAGCTACCTTGATGCGGTGGTCGCCGTGCGTCTCAACCCCGAGTCGGGCGGCCGCGAGAGCCAGTTGGCCCGGCAGTTCGGAGTGCGCGGCTATCCGACTCTGGTGATGTACAGCGCAGACGGCCGGACCGCTTCGTACGTCGAGCGCATGGAGATGGTCGACGGTTCGCCGCAACTGATGAGCGGCAGGACCTTCCTGCGAGTCCTCGACGAAGCGGCCAACAGGTAGGTGCGCGTACCGGTCGTCCGGTGACGCCGCAACCGTAGAATGAAGGCCATGGACGAGCGTCACGAGCCTTGGCCGGCCAGCGTCATCGTCTACTACGACGGCGACTGTGCGCTCTGCAACTGGTCGGTGGCCCGGTGTCTGGCTCGGGGAGTACCGTCCGGGGTCCGCTTCGCGCCTCGGGACGGTGAGTTGTTCAAGCGCCTGACCGGGATGCGGCCCGACCTCGCCGGGCTCGACAGCATGGTGATCCAGAGCTTGCCCGCCGCGACCGGCACGGCGGCCGCCGACGCGGTCGACGACGTTTCTTCAACCGGGTCTCCACTGGGTGAGATCCGGGTGCGCAGCGAGGCGGTGATCTGGCTGGCGTCCCAGTTGCGGGGGCCGGAGCGCTGGCTGGCACTGCTTCCGTGGGTGGCGCCCCGGGCGGTCCTGGACTGGGGCTACCGGTTGGTGGCGCGGAACCGCCGCCGCGTCGGGCGGCGGTTGGCCGAGTGCCCCGTGCCGACGCCGGAGCAGCGGCGCTACTTCCTGGCGTGAACTCCGCCGCGGGGATTCCCGGGAGCCTGGCTCGCCACCTTCCTCGCGGCATCAGCGCGGCCGCGCGCAGGATCGATCGACTGGAGGACCTCGACGACGAGGCGGTTCGGCTGGGGATCGCTCTGCCCGCCTCCCTCGAACGCGCCATCGACAAGCGTCGCCGGGAGTACCTGGCGGGTCGCATCAGCGCGCGGCGCGCGCTGTCGGACCTGTTGGGAACTGCCGTCGCCGAGGGCGATGTCGCCGCGGACGACGACGATGTCCCGCTGTGGCCGGAGGGGGTGGTCGGTTCGATTTCCCACGGCGCCGGCTTCGGCTTCGCGGCGGTCGCCTCCGCGAGCCGTTGCCGGGGTCTCGGCGTCGACGTGGAACGTGTCGTTTCGGCGGGTCAGGCTTCGCGTCTCGGACCGCGGGTGTTGACCGATCGGGAACTGGATCTCCGCTGGGGCGAGAACGGCGATCTGACCAGGGAGGAGATGTTCACGTTGGCGTTCTCGGCCAAGGAGAGCGTGTACAAGGCCCTGTTTCCAATCCACCGCCGGGTGCTCGGGTTCTCGGATGTCGAACTCGAACGGCGGGACGGCGCGGAGGGAACGGAGCGCAGCGGAGACCTGCGGCTCCGTGCGACGCTCGACCGCGATGCGGGCGTAGTAGCAACCCTCGTTGGCTGGTACGCGATCACATGCGATGCTGACGGCTCGGGGGGTGCCGCTACCTGGCGACTTTGGGCACTGGTGATGAGCTCTTGACAGGCGTCAGGTGACTGGCCTAGATTCGTCGAATGACGAGTCAAGCCGAGAAAGCAGCCGTACTCGAGTCCTACGCCGCCCCGGCGGACCTCCCGCTAACGGAGACTGGCCGCGTGGCGGCGCTCCTCGGGATCGAGGCCGCCGAAGTGCTGAGCGACGTTCAGCTCGCGGACCGCGTCGGCCGCGGATTGCACCCGGAGGCTGCCTCGGTGCTGGTCGACGTTCTCGGCCGGAGTAACGTCGTGGGACCGGTGATTCCCGAGGCGACGCTGCGGCGCGCCCGCAACGCGGGCAAGCCGCTGTCGAGAGAGATGAGCGAGAGGCTCTACGAACTGGTACGCGTCGTCGACGTGTTGAGCCGGGCGTACCACGGGGAGCGGGAACTGATCGAGGCCTTTCTGACCAATCGGCATCCTCTGCTGGAGAACCGGGCGCCGCTCGAGGTGGCGTGCTCCGGCGCCGCGGGCGCGCGGGCCGTGCTGAAGCTGATTCGCAGGGCCCAGGCCGGCATTCCCGTCTGATGGCGCCTGTTCTGGCGGCGCCGATGCGCGTCTTTCGCGTCGGCGACGCGAACGGAGTGTTCCCGGTGTGGGGCGCGGACGGGGCTCGTCGCTCCTCGGGCCGATGGCACGAGTACGGCGCCGAGGTGATCTACGCCTCTGCGAGCTACTCGACCGCCCTGCTCGAGGTGCTCGCGCGCTGGCACCTCACGACGCCGCGCAACCAGCACTTCGTGGAGGCTGCCATACCCGCGGGAACCAGCTACGAGGTCGTCACGCCCGACGTTCTGCCGGAGTGTTTCCATCCCGACGAGGACGCGGCCCGGCGCTTCGGCAGCGCGTGGTACCGGGAGCGCCGCAGCGTCGTCCTCGTCGTGCCGTCGGTCGTCGCGCGCATGGAGCGCAACGTGGTGATCAACACCCGCCACCCGGAGTACGAGGGTCTGCGAATCGAGGTCGGGCTGGAGACGCCCGTGTGGTGGGATCGACGGCTGCTCTCGTGATGCGGAGCGGCCGGACAAGCGTTGCTGCCTCGGCTTTGCTGGCGATACGCCTCGCCTGGAGAGGAACCTGGCGGGTGTGCAGCCCCCTACGAGGTTGACTTCAAGGGTTCGGCGGCCACCGGCAGGTCCAGCCAGGAGCCATCGTCGCCGCCGCCGCGGTGGACCGTCACGGTCGGCGCGTCAACGCCTTCGGGGTCGGGGTACAGCGCATGGTTCGCGGCGTCCGCGCCGGCGATCGTCAGGCGCAGGCGGTGGCCCTCGTCGATCGTGATCGCGGTCCCCATCAGGTCGATCAGGAGTTCGGCGGGCTCGTCCGGGAGCGGCTCGAGGTCCTCCGCGTGGCCGCGGTGGAAGGGGAGGCCGAAGTCCTCCCATGGCGCGTCGCCGACCACTCGGTAGGAGGCGCGAAGCGCCCCTTCGGTGACGTAGTGCGAGCGTCCGTCCGCGTCGATCTCCTCCAGGTAGACGAAGAAGTCGCCGTCGTCGTGGGTGGAGGTCACGTTGAGCCGTAGCACCGGATATCCGACGATCGTCATCGCTTCCGCCATCGCTTCGGTCGTGTAGGTGAGAGCCTTCTCATTCTCGGCCGACCGCTCGTCGAAGAAGGTGGTTCCGCGCCGGTCCTGGCGCCGGGAACCGTGGCCGTTCATCCAGCGGGAGAACGAGCCCATGGCCGAGCTGTAGTCGACCGTGTACTCGTCCTGACCGGGATCGCTGGCGGAGTTGGCGAGGACCGAATCCGCGGCGACTCCGAAGCGGCGCGTGGCCAGTCCCTCGGGCGGCCAGGTGTGCGTGCCGACCCACGTCGAGCCGTCTTCGCTCCGTTCCTCGTCGAGACTGGCTTCGACCGCCGGATCGTCGGGCAGGGTGTGGTCGCCCTCCATGACGTAGTAGTGGACGGGTGGCTCGTCCATCACGCCGTTCTCGATGCCCTTGAGCCAGTGGTCGTACCAGCGCAGGAATTCGGTCTTGTGGACGACGCCGCCGTAGCCGCCGCTGTGCACCCAGGGGCCGATGACCATCTTCTGGGGCGCGGCCTCCAGGCTGGCGTAGAGCATCGGCTGCTGCGACGTGTAGATGTCGTACCAGCCGACGAGGTGGTAGATCGCGATTCCCGAAGCGTCGATCGCTTCCAGGTCGTCGATCGTGCCGGTGGTGTCCCAGTCCGCACGGGCATTCTCCGTCTCGTAGGTCCAGTCGCGCAGGGAGGCTGCCTCGGTGCCGACGAGGTCCTGCGCCCACAGGTTGGCGGCGTGTTCGGCCACCGCGGCGTCGCGCAACGCGCCGTCAGGGTCCTCGTCGACAGGGGCGGGAGCAGTCGACAGATCCGCTTGCATGGTGCCCGACCCCCAGGTGTCGATGAACTCGTTCTTGTAGGTGCCGCCCCGGAACACGAAGTCGTAGGGCGTCGGTCCGGCCATCTCGGCGAAGATCGCCTTGAGCGCCGGCGGCGCCTGGGTCGCGGCCTGGTACTGGGTCATGCCGGGGTAGGAACGCCCGTGCATGCCGACGTTGCCGTCCGACCAGGGCTGCGCCGCGATCCACTCGATGATGTGGAACGAGTCCGCGGTTTCCTCGATCGAGAAGGCGCCGTTGTGAACGCCGAAGGAGGCGCCGGTGCCGCGGGCGTCGGCGACGGCGACGGCGTAGCCGCGGTGCAGCATGTGCTGGAGGACCGGGTCCGTTTCGCCCGTGGCGATGAGCCGGGGCTCGCCGTTCTCGTCCTCGATCAGGAAGGCGCGGGTGTAGCGCGTGTAGTGGAGGATGGTCGGCAGCGGTTCCGACGCTTCCGTGCCGCCGGCGGTCGGGATGAAGTAGTCGACCGAAATGCGGATGCCGTCCGGCATCCGCACGTAGACGGAGTAGCGGTTGGCGCCGTCGTGGGTCGCGTCCCGCGTGTAGGCGCCGAAACTGCTTGGCGCTTCCTCGTGGGTCGACGTCGGATCGCCGCCGGGTGCGCATGCGGCAAGGGAGACGAGGGTTGCCGCCGTCATCAGGCCGAGGGCGTGGCGGTGGAGGTGGGTCCCGGTTCTCATCTTGATTCTCCTCGTGCTTCTCTTCGGTCTTGTTGGCCGCGATGCGGTGTGCCCGGAGCGGTTGCCAGGGCGCGAGCGGGCCAGACCGGCAGCCGGTAGGCGATCAGCTCGAACGGCGCTCCTCGTCCGCCGAGCGCGAACACCAGGTACTGCCGGCCGCGATGCAGGAAGGTGACCGGACTGCCGTCGGTGTGCGCGGGCAACTCGATTTCGCCGACGAGTTCGCCGGTCGCCTTGTCGAAACGCACGCAGCGCCGGGGTCTCGACGCGCCAGTCGTCGCGTCCCGCGCCCTCGGCCGTGGCCTCCCGGTCGATCCCGCGGGAGGCGAGCGACCGGCCGGAGGTCACGAACAGGAGTGTCTTCGTCGCCACGACGTGGCCGCGGGCGCCGGAACCGAGCGGCGGCAGGTCGAGCGCGGCAAGATCCGGATGCCGGCGCGGGCCGTAGCCGAGAGGCACGGTCCAGGCGACCTCGCCGCGGTTCAACTCGTAGGCGGTGATCCGGGAGTAGGGCGGCTTGACCAGGGGCAGGTCGCGCGGTCCGCGGACATCGCTGTTGATGCGGCCGACGTCGTCGAAGGACGAGCGGCTCGCGTCCGGCTTGCGGAGCGTGTTGACCACGGGCCAGGTGAAGGACGGCACGTAGAGCATGCCCGTCTCCGGGTCGAAGGCGCCGCCGGGCCAGCTCGCGCCGCCGCCATAGCCGGGCATCAGAAACGTGCCGCGTTCCGTGGGCGGCGTGAAGATCGGGCCGTACTGGTAGCGCGAGAGGATGGCCCGCGCTTCGCTGCGCAGTTCCGGCGTGAAGTCGATCAGATCGTCCGGGCCGATGCCCTGGCGTTCGAAGGCCGGCGGCCTAGTGGGGAAGGGCTGGGTCGGCGACGTCCGCTCGCCGACGATGCCGGTCTGCGGCACCTCGCGCTCCAGGATCGGCCATACGTCTTCGCCGGTGCGGGCGTCGAAGACGTAGAGGAAGCCCTGCTTCGAGAGCTGCATTGCGGCGCGGATCGAGCGGCCCTCGACCTCGATGTCGCCGATGATCGCCGGAGTCGGCAGGTCGTAGTCCCACAGGCCGTGGTGGACCGTCTGGAAGTGCCAGCGCCGCTCCCCGGTCTCGCAGTCGACGGCGACGAGCGACTCGGCGTAGAGGTTGTCGCCCAGGCGGTGTCCGCCGTACCAGTCGTTGGTCGGCGTGCCGAACGGCAGGTAGGCGAGCCCTAGCTCCGAGTCGGCGCTCATCAGGGTCCACACATTCGTGTTGCCGCTGACCTTCCACGAACCGGTCTCCCACGTATCGCGCCCGGGCTCCCCTTCCTGCGGGATCGAGTGGAACGTCCAGAGCTGCTCGCCGGTGCGGACATCGAATCCGCGCACGTCCCCCGGCGGCGCCTCCGGCGCGCGCGGACCATCCGAGATCGAGGAACCGACGATCACCACGTCCCGGCACAGCGTGGCCGGCGAGCTCACGCTGTAGACCCGGCGCGACACCTCGCGGTGCAGACCGAGGGTCAGGTCGACCCCGCCGCCGTCTCCGAACGACTCGATCGGTTCGCCGCTCAGCGTGTCCACTGCACGCAGGAAGGAGTCGCCTCCAGCCCACACCAGCCGGCCGCCTTCGCCGGGCAGGTCCGGGTCCTTCCAGTACGCGGCGCCCCGGTGCGTGAAGCCGAGATTCGTCGGCCGGCCGTGAACATAGGCCTGCGGGTCGTAGGTCCAGGAGCTCTTCCCCTGCTCGATATCGATCGCCGCGATCTGCCCGTAGCCGGTCGTCACATAGAGCCGGTCACCCACCTTGATCGGAATCGCCTCATGGTTCCGTGGCACCATGCGCCGCCCGCTAGTTCCACCATCCCCGGTCATCAACTCATTGTCCGGCGACGACCATCGCCAGGCGACCTCGAGCTCTCCGAAGTTGTCCCGATCGATCTGCTCAAGCGGCGCGTACCGCTGACTCGCGTTGTTGCCGGTAACGACCGACCAGTCGGTGTCTGCAGGCTCCTGCGCCGAAGTCGCGACGCCCAGCGCCAACGTCAGCCCGACCGGTAGCCACCTCAGATCCCGACAACGCCTCTGGCCAAGCATCGGGGGACAGTAGCAGCGAAGTCTCGCCTCGGTCCGCCGACACCGTCCAGCCTGCGCAGGGCCTCTGAGGGGTAAGGGACCCAGCGGGCTCGAAGCGAGCGACGTCCGACGCGGCCCCCAAAGAGACAACTCGGTGCTTTGCCTTGAGAGTCAGCACTCCCGGCACCGACCTTCAGCCCGGTCGGGTCAGGAGGGGTCGGCTCGCAGGTGCCTCTGAACGAGCGACGCTTGACGACGTTGCACTGAAAGAAACGGAACCGGAGCGAGTGAAGCGGAGTGAGCGCAACTCCTCACATCTCCTCTCGAGCGCGAACGCCAGCTGCGAGCCGACCCCTCCTGACCCAAGACGGTCGGGTGAGCCCGCCGCCGCGGCGCTAGCCGCTCAGCCGCCCGCCGGCGGCGGCCGTCTCGCGGAGCAGCGGCGCCGCCCGCCACTGGTCGGGGTCGAAGCGGGCGGCGTAGTCGTCGAGGATGCCTGTGATGTTGTCGAGGCCGAACTCGTCGGCCCAGAACATTGGGCCGCCCCGGTAGACGGGCCAGCCGTAGCCGTTGATCCAGATGACGTCGATGTCGCTGGCGCGGACGGCGATGCCTTCTTCGAGGGATCTTCGCTCCTTCGTTGACGGAGGAGAGCAGGCAGCGGTTCAGGATCTCCTCGTCGTCGATCTCGCGCTGTTCGATGCCGAGCCGGTCCGCGAGTTCGCGGGCCAGATCCATGACCTCCGGGTCCGGCGCCGCGGCGCGGGTGGCGGCGTCGTAGACGTAGTAGCCGCGGCCGGTCTTCTGGCCGCGCCGGTCGCGCTCGCAGAGCATCTCGCGCAAGGTGCTCGACGACGAGGTCGCCGCGTTCCAGCCCACGTCGAGCCCGGCCAGATCGCTCATCCGGAACGGACCCATCGGCATGCCGAAGTCGTAGAGCACCCGATCGATGTCCCAGGGCAGTGCCCCTTCGAGCACGAGGCGGTCCGCCTGCAGGCGGCGCTGGAAGAGCATCCGGTTGCCGACGAAGCCGTGGCAGACGCCGACCAGGACCGGCACCTTGCCGATCGTCCGGGAGATCGACATCGCGGTCGCGATCGCGTTCGGCGCGGACTTCTCGCCGCGCACGACCTCGACCAGCTTCATGACGTTCGCGGGGCTGAAGAAGTGCATGCCGACCACGTCCTCGGGCCGTTCCGTCTGGGCGGCGATCTCGTTGACGTCGAGGTACGAGGTGTTCGTTGCCAGCAGCGCGCCCGGCCTGACGATCCGGTCGAGTCCCGCGAACACCTTCTTCTTCAGCTCCATGTCCTCGAATACCGCCTCGATCACCAGATGGCATTCGGCGAGCGCGTCCCGGTCCGTGCCGCCCCGGAGAAGGCCCATCCGTTCCTCGACCTCGTCTTGGGTAAACCGTCCGCGAGAGGCGCTGCGGTCGTAGTTACGCCGCACCGTGGCCAGACCGCGGGCGAGCGCCTCGCGGCTCTGCTCGACGACCTGAACCGGCAGGCCGGCGTTGGCGAAGGCCATCGAGATGCCGCCGCCCATCGTGCCGGCGCCCAGCACGCCGACCTTGGCAATCTCCCGAACCGGCGTGTCCGCCGGAATGTCCGGAATCTTGCGCGCCGCGCGCTCGGCGAAGAAGTAGTAGCGCTGTGCCCGCGACTGCGGGTCCGCGTGGAGCTTCCGCGAGAGATCGGCCTCGCGCTTGAGTCCATCGTCGAACGGCAGCGCGGCCGCCGCCTCGACGCACTGAATGCAGACCCCGGGGGCGTTGAACCCCCGCGTTCTGCGTGCAATACGGCGCCGGAAGTCGTCGAAGATACCCGGGTTCTTGCGCACCGCGTCGCGGTGGCTCTCGATATCCCGAACCCGGGGCAGGCCGCGGCCCTCCGCTACGGCGCGCAGGACGAAACGGATCGCGCCGGCTTCGAGCCCGCCTTCCTGTTCGCTGTCGACCACGGCGTCGATCAATCCCAGATCGAGCGCCTCCGCGGCGGTGATGTGCTCGCCGCTCGTGATCATCTCGAGCGCCCTCGGTACGCCGACCAGGCGGGGCAGCCGCTGGGTGCCGCCGCCGCCTGGCAGGATGCCGAGCTTGACTTCGGGCAGGCCCAGGCGCGCGCTCGGGTCGGCCACGCGGAAGTGGCACGCCATCGCCATCTCGAGTCCGCGCGGAGGGTAGTTCCAGATCGGGGGCGACCGAGGGCCTTACTGTGGTTGAGCGCTTCACCCGCTCCGGGCCCGACGTGATCGAGTGGCAGATCAGCTACGAGGACGAAGCAACCTGGGTCCGGCCCTGGACGATGATGATCCGGCTCGCCCGCACCGAGGACCCGATCTTCGAGTACGCGTGCCACGAGGGCAACTACGGCCTGACGAACATCCTCTCCGGCGCCCGCGCCCAGGAGCGGGAGGCGGCGGCCACCGGCGGCCAGTAGGCGCGGCCTCCCCCCCGGCCGGCGTTACTCGATGGCCTCGAGCGGCACCGCGCTGCGCAGCTTGAGCCCAGGCTATGTGACCCGAACCTCGGGTCTGATCGGGGCGCGCGGCTGGCTGCTGTAGTACGTCAGCACGTGCTGATGACGCAGGTCTTCCTCGATCTGGTCGAAGACCTGCTTGATCCGTTCGGTCCAGGGCGGGTCGTCGGCGAGAGGGTCGATGGCGAGTCGATGGCGAAATGACGGCCTCCCGTCTCTTCACTGATCCGGCGGATCCGTTTGCGAGCCTGCGAGTGGGTATTGCGGCTGGTCAGGGTTCCGCCGTTCGGACCGTTCACGAGCTTCGTGAGCGGGTTGTTCATCTCCACGAAGTAAATCGGAAGCCCCAACCGCCGCGCGAAGTCGGCGGGGTCTTCCGGCCCTTTGCGGCTGTGCAGGTCGGCGCCGTCCGTGACCATGACCAGGGCACGGCGGCCCGGTTCGTTTCGTATTGCAGGAGCGAGAAGAGGAGACCGTCGCTCAGGGCTGTTCCTCCCCAGGGTGTGACCTGGTCCAGCCAGCGTGCGAGTAGGCCTTTGTTGCCGGTCAGGGGTTGCAGCAGCCGTACCGACTGATCGAAGTCGACCAGGAAGGCCCTGTCCCTGTGCGTCAGGGTCTCGTCGAGGAAGCTCGTCGCCGCGTACTTCAACTGGCGCCAGATCGGAAGCATGCTCTCCGATGAGTCGAGCGCAAACCCAAGCGCCAGGGGGACGTCGGTCGCGGTGTAGAGGGCCTCGACAGACAGCCTCGCGCCACCCTCACGTATCTCGAAGTCGTCCGGCTCCAGGCGCGAGACCGGACTGCCCCTGTCATCCACGACGAGTACCTGAAGCTGGACCAATTGGACATCGATCTCGTCCTGGTAGTCGGCGCCCTGGAGGAGCTGCGCGTCTTCCAGCTCGCGGCCATCGGCCAGCCTGGCCCTTACCCTGACGAAATCGCTCGCCGACACGTTCCTGACCAGCGCCTCGACCGAGATGGCGCGGGTCGCACCCGCATTGGGCCCTGAGTGGAAGTCGCCCCGCCCCACCAGCAGGTCTTCGCTGCGGTAGAAGTCCACGCTCTCAAGAACCGCGGCCCGCGGCAGCGAGACATCGGCCGCGACCCGAACCGCGGGTTCCCCATCCACTTCCTCGCCCCGAAGCGCGGTGATGCGGACCCCGAAGGGTGTCTCGATCCGGTTCAGGATCATTCTGTCGCCGGCGGCTAACCGACCTTCCGCATCGTAGGCGCGGACTTCAAGCGTTTGCTCACGCGGCGGGTCCGCCAGGTCGAGCCGGGCCCTGAAGGGCCGCCGTCGTTTCCGCTGCGCCGGCGTGCCGTCCAGCAGGAACTCGACCGTTCGGATGCCCGGATGGGTGACCAGGGTCCGGATCTCGACACGACCGCTCAGGAGTTCGCGGTACTCGCGCCCAGGCGGCAGGATACGGATCACAGCAGCCCGCGCGGATGGATTCGCAATACCTGCTGCCCGGGCGGCGGGATGCTCGTCTCCCACCGGGTTGTACACCGTTCGGATGTCCAGCGTGCGCGCCGAGCCGCCCAGAATCGTGGTCGTCCGGACGAGCTGGTCGCCCTGCCGCGTGAAGTCGTCGCTCCAGGTCCACCCGACGATGTATCTCTCGATTCGGAAGCCGTCGCCCGTCAACGTCGCGTACGGGGAAGCCGAACGGAGGCGGCGCCGTAGCCGGTCTCCCACTTCCTCCGGGCTGAAGGACCTGAATTCGCCCCGGCCGTCCAGCACGGTGAGCAAGTCCCCGCTGAACTTGATCAGAACCGTAGCGAGACGGTCGTCGAGGCCCTCCGTGGATTCCCGCAGGACTCGCGGAACCAGTTCCGGTTCGGGCCAGACGCTCGCGATTCTCGCGATGGGATCTTCGCTGAGCTCTGCGTTCCTCATCCACGGACCGCGCAGGTTGCCGGGAGGACCTTCCGTTTCGAGAATCTGCTCTTCCTGGCCACGACCCTCGTGGGCGCTTGTGGGTTGCGCGCTGGAGCACCAGACCGTCAGCGCGATGACGGTCGGAACGATAGGGCTGGTTCGGAATGGCATGGCGACTCTCACGGGAGGACTCTCATGCCGTCTACTCGAGCGGCACGGCGCTTCGCAGCGTGAGTCCACGCCGGGCCACCCGGACATCCGGCGCGATAGCGGCGCCAGGCGGTTGGTTGCTGTAGTAGGTGAGTACGTATTGGCGCCTCAGATCGTTGTCGAACGCCGCCCGGACTTTCGCCGTCCAGGCCGCCGTGTCGGGCGAGAGTTCGATCGTGAACAGCCGCCCGCCGGTCTTGCGGCTGATCCGGCGGAGCCGCGGGCCGGGCGATGCCGATGGCGCAAGGCTTGCGTTCTTGAACCGTAGCCCGCTTGGGTCGAGTTGGATGAAGCAGATTGGCAGGCCTAGGCGCTCGGCGAATTCGTCTCTGGCGTCCTGAACAGGACGTGCTCGCCGTCGAGGCGAATCTCGACGGCGCCGAGGCGCGCGGCCGCGCTGCTGGCGATGTCCCGCATGGCGGGCGCGACGACCTCCGGGCTGCGCCACATGCTCTCGTTCTTGAGTACTGCATCCTCGCTGAGCGAGTCATTTCGTATCCACGGCCCCAGGAGGTGGGCCAGCGCGGGGTCGGCTTCGGGTGTGGAGCCGCCTTGGACGACGTAGCTGGTGGCCGGTGCGTTCTGGGCGGCGACCGGGCCGACGGTGGTCAGCAAGAGTGTCCAGGCAACGACGGCGGGGACGATCGCCCTGATGACCTTCGCCGGGCTCGAGTCGTTTCCGTGCCTTCTTGCGCCGCAACGCCGCTGAGACATCGGTAACAACCCAGCCGTCTTTCGCCTCGGTCCGCGTGGCGGTCGGGTCGAGTTCGATGAAGTAGATCGGCAGGCCGAGACGCGCCGCGTAGTCCGCGGACTGTTCGGGCCGTGAGCGGCTGTGCTCGTCGTCACCGTCCGTCACCACCACGAGGGCGCGGCGGCCGGGCTCACGCCCGTACTGCAGGAGCGAGAACAGGATCCCGTCGTTGATCGCGGTGCCGCCGAAGGGGATGAGTCGATCGATGCCCCGCAGGAGCAGCGCCTTGTCCTGGGTGAGTGGCTGCCGCAGGCTCACCGTGTCGTCGAAGTCGACCAGAAAAGCCCTGTCGGCTGGCGCCAACGTCACGTCGAGGAAGTTCGCCGCACGAGGCGGATTGCCGCACGCTCCGATCCCGTCGGCGCCCAGGAGTTCGTGTTGGGCGTCGTACGCGAAGACCTTGAGCGTCTGCTCGCGTGGCGGATCGTGGAGTTCGATGTACGTACGATGGCGTGGCTGCCTGATCCGCTTCGGGGGCGACCGTCGAGGCGGTACTCGACGGCGGCAACCGCCGGATCGATGACCAGCATCTGGAACCCGACCCTGCCGCTGAGCAACTGGCGGTAGCCGCGTTCCGGCGGCACGATGAGGATGGTCGCCGGCCGGGCGAAGCCGCCCGCCGTGTCGACGAATGGATGGTCCGATGCCGAGTCGACCGCCGGGCGATCGTAGACTGTGCGGAACCTCACCCCGACATTGGCCAGTCCGCGGCTTCGCAGGTCGGTGGTGCGCACCAGTTGGTCTTGCTCACCGACGAACGTGTCGACTCCGAGCCACTCCTTCGCGACGGTTTCGATCGAGAGCGTGTCGCCGGAACCCGCCTGCCCGGCCCTGAGCACCGGGTTCTCGCTGAGTTCTTCGTTCAGGATCCAGGGCCCCAGCACGCCGGCGGCAAGGACGGCGCCAGTTGTCGAAGGGTCTGCGGCGCCATGATCCTGAGCGTGGATCCGTTCGAGGGCCGCCAGCCCCAGGACCAGGACCGGAGCGAGGGTGGCAACGGTCCAGGGTCCGTCAGCCAGACGTCGAGGGCCGGTGTTCACTGGCGTCGCTAACCGGTCGGGCTACTCGATCGCATCGAGCGGCAGGGCGCTCCGCACCTTGAGCCCCTTCCGTTTCACGCGCACGTCGGGTTCCACGGCACTGCCGATTGGGCGTTCGCTGTAGTAGGTCAGCACGTACTGGCGGCGAAGCTCCTCCTCGATGTGGTCGAACACGTTGGCCATCTGGTCGATCGACTCGATCTGGAACAGGCGGCCGCCCGTGGCCCCCGTGATCAGGCGCATGCTGTTGCGCAGGTTCGCGTCCTCCATCGTCGTCGGGCCGAAGCCGAGCGAGCGCATGGCGACGACATAGACGGGGACGCCGAGGCGCTTGCCGAAATCGATCGTCCGGGTGGGATCGGCGCGGCTGTCCGAGTCGAAGCCGTCGGTGACGACGACCAGGGCTCGCCGGCCCGGCGCGTCGCCGTACTGAAGCAGCGAGAACAGAATGGCGTCGTAGAGAGCGGTGTTGCCCTGGGGGTAGAGGCGATCGAGACCGCGCGCCAGAAGCGGCTTGCTGCCCGTCAGCGGTTGCACGAGGCGCAACGTGGAGTCGAAATCGACCAGGAACGCCTGGTCCCGCCCGGTCAGCGCTCCGTTGAAGAACGCCCCGGCGACCACGTTCGTCTGGCGCCAGATGGGCTCCATGCTGCCGGAGGAGTCGATGGCCAGACCCAGGGAGAGCGGCACGTCGTTCGAGACGTAGAGCTTGTCCACCTGGCGGGGCTCGCCGTCCTCGCGGACCTCGAAATCCTCGGGCCGGAGGCCGGCGACCGGGTTGCCGCCGCGGTCGACGATCAGAACCTGCAACTGGACGAGCTGGACATCGATCTCGCTGCTGAACTCCGCGTTCTGGAGCAGTTCGACATCCTCGAGTTCACGGCCGTCGCCGAGGCGCGCCACCACGCGGACGAAGTCCTGGGGCGAGACGCCGGAGGTGGGCACGTCGGCGCTGACGTTGCGGACTCCGCTTGGCCCGGCCTCTCCTTCGAAGTCGTCGAAGGCCGCGACGAGCTGTTCCGTGCGGTAGATCTCGACTCGTTCCAGGGTCTCGGCGCGAGGGACCGAGATGCCGGCTTCGACCATTACCGCCTGTTTGCCTGCCCCAGGGGAGGGGCTGATTCCCGCGATCCGTACCGCGAACGGAGGATCGAGGCGGTTCAGCACGATCCTGTCGCTGCCCGCGTACGCGCCGCGGGCTCCGTAGGCCTTGACTTCGATCGTGTGTTCGCGCGGCGGGTCGGCGAGTTCGATTCGGGCCTCGAAGGGTGGCCGGTTCGAGCGGCCTGCTTCCTCGCCGTCCAGCAGGAACTCGACTACGGCGATCTGCGGATCGATCGTCAGCGTCTGGATCAGCACCCGGCCGCTCAGGAGTTCCCGGTGACCCTTCTCGGGCGGCAGGATGCGGATGGTCGCCGGCCGGGCGCTGCGAGTGGTGTCGGTACGTTGGGTCCGCCGGTCCGCGGTGCCTCTCACCGGCGGCAGGTAGTCCGCCTTGTTGAAGCCGTCGTCATCTGGTTCGGGGCTGGCGGCGGCCGCACGCGCCGTGGTCGTGGGCGCCGGAGGCGGGGGAGCGTCGCCGGAACGCTCATACACGGTTCGGAAGGAGAGGTCGGCGAAGCGGCCGCCCTGCAGGTCGGTCACGAGCACGAGTTGATCGCCTTCCAGGTAGAAGGTCTCGATCCGTTGCCGGCCCAGGGAAGAGGTCTCCACTTCGAGCGAGTCGCCCAGGAGTCGAGCCCGGCTGCGACCGCCGAAACCATCGGCGATGTCGCGTCCGTCGAGGAAGAGGATGCGGTCTTCTCGCTTCGCGTTGCGGATGAGGACCTGGGGGTCGTCGATCCGGATCAGGAGCACGTCGAGCCGCTCTGCGAGTTCCCGCGCCATCTCCCGCATCGTCGACGGGCCGTCCTGGGTGCCGCCCGGGCCGCTGCCGCGTCCGCCGCGCCCGGGGCCGAAGCCGGCCTGGCCGCCGGTGCCGAAGCCGCCGGCGGGGCCGCTGCCCGGCGTTGCGCCGCGGGAGCGTCCGGGGCCGCCGCCGAAGGTCTGGCCGTAGGTCTCCTCGAGCTTCTCGATCGGGTTCTCGCTCAGCCGTTCGTCGCGAATCCAGATACCGGAAATGGCGGCGATCGGATCATCCGGGACCGCGGCTGAGGGTTGTTCCAGGGCGGCCGGATCCTGGGCGCCGGCCGGATTCCCGATCGGCACGAAGAGCGCGCAGCCCAGAAGGCCGGCGGGCAGGGCCGCCGGTCGCATGCGGCGCCAGCGTCGCCGTCGGCTCGGGTTGTTGGTGTTCCTGGTCATGCGGAAGTGAGGCCGAAGTGAGGAAGTGAGAGGGAGAATGTATATGCAGGATACAGGCCAGCAGCAAACGCCGGGGGCTCCGACCGCAGGCGGCTCCGCGCTTTCGTGCCGCGCTGACTTGCATGGAACAAGCTCCTGGGAACGCGGGCGTCTCGCCCTCATCCGGACGCCGCGCCGTTTCCTGCGAGTCAGCGCTGCGCGCGCAGCGCAGCCGCCTAGCCGGCCAACAGTTCGCGTACGCCCTGCACCACGCACACCGCTCCCAGGGCCAGGATGACCGGTCCCGTGACACGCCGGAACTGCCGGTCGTCGAGCCGGGCGAGAAGGAGGATGCCGATGCGGGCGCCGGCGATCGCGAGGACCATGCCTCCGGCGATCAGCCAGGGCGCGGGCACTCTTCCGGGCAGCTCCGTGAGCAGAGTGCGCGAGACCCAGACGTAGTAGCCGATCTTCAGCAGATGGCCGACGGTCTGGGTGAACGCCTTCGTGGCGACGATCGTGCGCCGATCCACGTTCGTCTCGAGGTAGAAGGCGTCCAGCAGGGGCCCGGAAGCGCCGGCCAGGAGCTGCGCCGCGGTCACCGCGGCGCCGCAGGCGGTGGCAGTCCTGGGGTTGCGCACGTCCAGCCCCCGTAGCGTCGGAAGTAGCCTGGCGAGCCACGGAAAGCTGCCGACCAGGATCAGCACCAGCGCCGGGTCGGGAACGACCACGAGCGAGACGAAGACGAGCACCGAGAGGGCGGCGCCGGCACCGTACCAGGGCAGGACGCCCCACATCATGCGGTCCCGCAGAAACAGGAATCGCGCGCCGTTCGAAGCCGCCTGCACGGCACCGTGCAGGATCATGGCTGCGGTCACCGGCAGGATGCTCGCCAGCACTGCCATCAGCATCAGGCCGCCGGCCATCCCGAGCACGCCGGAGATGATCGCCGTCGCGAGGACGGTCAGAAGGATGGCTGCCGGGAGCATCGATCAGGGCAGGTTGGCTTGAGAGCGTCGTTCTTCGGGGACGCCGGTGTCCCCATGAGGTTCGCGCGCCTGTATTCTCTGACACCTTCCCATGAAGACATACATCCTGCGGCGTCTGCTGGCGATGGCGCCGACCCTGTTCTTCGCCAGCCTGATCGTCTTCGTGTCGATGCGGGTCATTCCCGGCGACGTGATCGACCTGATGCTGGCGCAGAACGATGTCTCGACCTCCCTCGATCGGGAGGCCCTCGAGGCGGCGATGGGGCTCGATCAGCCGATGGCCTCGCAGTACGTTCGCTGGGCGGGCAGCGCGCTGCAGGGAGATCTCGGCCAGTCGCTCTGGCGCAGCACGCCGGTGACGGAGCAAATCGTGGAACGGTTGCCGGTGACGTTCGAGCTGGGCCTGCTGGCAATGGTCGTCGCGTTGTCCGTGGCCGTGCCGATCGGCATCTTCTCGGCCACCCGGCAGGACTCCACCCTCGACTACACGGCCCGTTCGTTCTCGCTCGTCATGCTGGCCATCCCCGGGTTCTGGCTCGGCACCCTGGTCATGGTCTTTCCGTCCGTCTGGTGGCGATGGGCGCCGGAACTCGAGTACACGCCGTTTCTCGTTGACCCGATCGCGAACCTGACCCACCTGATCGTGCCGGCGATCCTGCTCGGACTGTCGATGTCGGCGGTCACCATGCGGATGACGCGGACGATGATGCTCGAGGTGATGCGCCAGGACTATGTGCGCACCGCGCGGGCCAAGGGTCTGAGGGAGCGGGCGGTCGTCGTCCAGCACGCGCTGAAGAACGGGCTGATTCCGGTGGTCACGTTGATCGGCCTGCAGGCGCCGCTACTGATCGGCGGCACCGTCGTGATGGAGCAGATCTTCGTCATCCCCGGCATGGGGCTGCTGTTGCTTGAGGGCGTCTACGAGCGGGACTACCCGGTGATCTCCGGTGTCTTCCTGGTCGTCGGCGTCGCGGTGCTCCTGATCAACCTGCTGGTCGACCTGAGCTACGGCTGGCTCGATCCGAAGGTGCGGTACGGATGAGCGCGGCATGACCAGTGTTGCCGCAGCCGGAACCGACGCCCCGCCGGAGCGTGGCCAGTCGCGGTGGTGGCGCTTCACGGTCCGCCTGTTCCGGACCAAACCGCTGGGAGCCGCCGGCGCCGTGGTCTTCGTGATCTTCCTGCTGAGCGGAATCTTCGCCGGCGTGCTCGCGCCCTACGGCATCAACGAGACCGACCTAGCGCATCGCCTGGAGCCGCCGTCCCCGCAGTTCCTGCTCGGCACGGACCACCTCGGCCGGGACCTCTTCTCGCGGGTCCTGATGGGTGCTCGCCTGTCGATGATCGTCGGTTTCTGCGCCGCCGCCCTGGCCACCGTGGTGTCGATCGTGATCGGCGTGCTGTCGGGCTACCTCGGCGGCTGGTTCGACATGCTGACGCAGCGCATGGTCGACGCCTGGATGACCTTCCCGGACCTGGTGCTCCTGATCGTCATCGTGTCCGTGGTCGGTCCGGGAATCACCCAGATCGTCATCATTCTGGGTCTGCTCTACGGCATCGCCGGATCGCGGATCGTGCGCGGCGCGGTGACCTCGGTGCGGGAGCACGTCTATACGCACGCCGCGCAGTCGATCGGCGCCGGCACCTTCCACATCCTTCGCCGGCACATCCTGCCGAACGTGATGCCGGTCGTCATCGTGCTGTTCACGACCCGCGTCGGCGCCGTCATCCTGTCGGAGGCGGCGCTTTCGTTTCTGGGTCTGGGCGTGCCGCCGCCGGCGCCGACCTGGGGCGGCATGCTGAGCGGTGATGGCCGTACCTACCTCTACCTGGGGCCGTGGCTGGCGCTGGCGCCGGGCATCTGCCTGACCGTGGTGGTCTACTCGGCGAACGTCTTCGGGGATGCGTTGCGCGATCTGCTGGATCCGAGAATGAGAGGAACTTGAGCATCATGGGGCATTCCGGGCCGGGAACAGGAGGGTGGGTCGCTGCCGGGGTTCTCGCGCTGCTCCTGAGTGGGTGTCTCGACGGACCGGACCGCCGTCACACGACGGCTTCCGGCACGGACATGGGCAACGGCGGCCTGATGCCGGATCGTCTCGCGCCCGAGGTCCCGCGGTACGGCGGCGAGTTGAACGTGGGCACGGTCTACGTGACGCTGTCGGCGCTGTCGTGGGACACGACGGACTGGAACTGGAAGCAGAACCACGACACCGGGATGTTCTACGAACAGCTCTTCGTCGGCGACCTCGACCAGGCGGCGGTCCGGGGCGGTGACCAGCGATTCGTTTCGGAGGCGTACCTGTCCCCCGAGGTCATCCGCGGCGAGCTGGCCGAGAGCTGGGAATGGGAAGATCCGTTGACGCTGGCGATCCGGCTTCGGCGGGGCGTGATGTTCCCGGACAAGCCGGGCGTCATGAGGTCGCGGGAGTTCGACGCCCACGATGTCGTCTTCAGCTTCGAGCGCCTGCGCGACAGTCCGAAGGCGATCCCGACTTACTTCGATCACATCGACCGCGTGGTGGCTCGCGACGACCACACGGTGGTCTTCGAGTTCGGCGAGTTCAACGCCGAGTGGGACTACCGGTTCGGCTACGGCTACTTCTCCGGCATCGTGCCGCGCGAACTCGGCGAGGTGGACCCGAAGGACTGGCGCAACCTCACGGGGTCCGGTCCCTTCACGCTGGAACGGTTCATTCCCGGTAACTCGCAGACCTACGTCCGCCGGCCGGACTACTGGGACCGGACGACGATCGGCGGGAAGAGCTACGAGATCCCCTTCATTGACGAACTCACGTACCGCACGATCAAGGACGAGGCGACCTACCTGACCGCCATTCGCACGGGCAAGCTGGACATCCTCGAGTACATCCGCTGGATCGCCGTCGATCACCTGCAGAAGACGACGCCTGAACTGCGCTGGTCGCGGTGGCTGTCGACCGTCGGCACCTTCATGGTCATGCGGGTCGACCAGGCGCCGTTCGACGACCGGAGAGTCCGGCGGGCGATGAACCTGGCGGTGAACCAGCGCGAGATCGTCGACCTGTTCTTCGGCGGCAACGCCGAGCTGTTCGCCTATCCGCAGCACCCCGCGTTCGAGGGCTACTTCGAGCCGCTCGAGGCGATGCCGCCGTCGGTGCAGGAACTGTTCGAGTACAAGCCCGAGAAGGCGCGCCGCCTGCTAGCCGAGGCGGGCTACCCCGACGGCTTCACGTTCAGGATGCAGGTGTCGGCCAACAACGCGATGCGGATGGAGCTGGCGCCGCTGCTTGCCAGCTACCTGGACCGGATCGGCGTGACGATCGAGATCGAGGTCATGGAGTACGCAGCCTACCTGTCCATGATGACCACCCGCACCCACGGCCCGGGTTACCTGATGGCCAGCGGCCACGTGAATCCGACGACCACGCTGCGCAAGAACTTCGTCACCGGACAGACCTGGAATCCGTCGATGTGGTCGGACCCGGACCTCGACCGCCGGATCCACGAGATGTTCCTGACCCGGGACGAAGTCGAACGTCAGCAGATCATCAAGCAGATCACGAAGGAGATGCTGGACGAGGCGCCCTACCTCTGGTTGCCGGTGCCCTACATCTACACGGCCTGGTGGCCGTGGGTGAAGAACTACGCCGGAGAGCTGCGGGCCGGGGCCGTGCGTCCGGGTCCGATCTACGCGCGGCTCTGGATCGATCAGGAGCTGAAGCGGGAGATGGGCTTCTGATGGCAGCGGGGAGCCGTGGGCGGCTTGCCGCCGGCGGAGGCGCCTGACCCGTCGTGACGGAACCTCTGCTCCGGATCGAGGATCTGGACGTCACCTTCCGCGGCGGGTTCGGCGACCGGCCGAAGGTCAGGGCGGTGACGTCGCTGTCGCTCGATGTCGCGCCGGGCGAGACGCTGGCGATCGTCGGCGAAAGCGGGTCGGGGAAGAGCGTCACGGCGCTTTCCATCCTGCGGCTGATTCCCGACCCGGGACGGATCGAGAACGGCAGAATCCTGTTCGAGGGCCAGGACCTTCTGGCGCTCGACGATGCCGGCATCCGGTCGGTGCGAGGCAACCGCATCGCGATGATCTTCCAGGAGCCGATGTCATCGCTCAATCCGGTGCTGACGATCGGCCGGCAGGTCGCCGAGCCCCTGAGGCTGCACCGCGGGCTCAGCCGGAGGGAGGCGCTCGAGCAGGCGGTGGAACACCTCGAGTCGGTGGCCATTCCCGATGCCGGGAAGCGGCTCGGCGACTATCCCCACCAGTTCTCGGGCGGCATGCGCCAGCGGGTGATGATCGCGATGGCGCTCGCCTGCCATCCGCGGCTGCTGATCGCCGACGAGCCGACGACCGCGCTCGACGTGACGGTGCAGGCGCAGATCCTGGAACTGCTCAAGGAGCGGACCCGGGAGGCGGATTCGGCGCTCATCCTGATCACCCACGACCTCGGCGTGGTCGCGCGCTATGCCGACCGGGTGGCGGTCATGTACGGCGGCCGGATCGTGGAGAGCGGGCCCGCGGCAGCCCTCTATGCCGACCCGCGCCACCCCTATACACAGGCACTGCTGCGGTCCGTGCCACGGCTCGAGGGTGAGTGCGGCGGTCGCCTCGACTCGATCGAGGGCCAGCCGCCCGATCTCGCCGCGCTGCCCGCGGGATGCGCTTTCGCGCCGCGCTGTCCGTACACGCACGATCGGTGCCTGCTGGCGCCGCCGTCGTTCGAAACCGGCGCCGGCGCGCGGGCCTGGGCCTGCTACGGCTACGAAGGGGAAGCGGCGTCTTGACCGGCGGGGGGCCGGTTCCGGCGGGCGAGAAGGTCGCGACGGCCGTCGGAGGTGTCGAGGACCGGGCGGCAGCGTTCTCCGGCCAGGGGGTCCTGCTTCGTGTTGAGGATCTCAAGGTCCACTTCCCGGTCACCGAAGGCGTGCTCATGCGGCGCCGCGTGGGCTCCGTCAAGGCGGTCGACGGTGTGTCCTTCGATCTCGGGCGCGGCGAGACCTTCGGCCTGGTGGGGGAAAGCGGTTGCGGCAAGTCGACGACGGCGCTGGCGATCCTGCGCATGCTGGAGCCGACGGCCGGCCGCATCGTCTTCGACGGCGAGGACATCTCGCAAGCCAGCCAGAGCCGGCTGCGGCCGCTTCGCCGGCGGATGCAGATGGTCTTCCAGGATCCGTTCGGGTCGCTCAATCCACGCATGCGGGTCCGGGAGATCGTCGGCGAACCGCTCAAGGTCCACGGCGTGGCGGGCAGCCGCCGCCGCTTCCGGGAGCGGGTCGCGGAGCTGCTCGACCTGGTCGGCCTGTTGCCGTCGATGGCCGACCGCTACCCTCACCAGTTCTCCGGCGGTCAGCGCCAGCGGATCGGCATCGCCCGGGCTCTGGCGCTCGAGCCCGATCTGCTGATCTGCGACGAGGCGGTGTCGGCGCTCGACGTTTCGATTCAGGCGCAGGTGCTCAACCTGCTGATGGACCTCCAGGCGAAGCTGGGGCTGACGTACCTGTTTATCGCCCACGACCTGTCGGTCGTGCGCCACATCAGCGACCGGATCGGGGTGATGTACCTCGGTCGGATCGTCGAGATCGCCGCGCGCGACGAGTTGTTCGAGCGGCCGAGACATCCGTACACCGAGGCTCTCCTGGCCTCCGTGCCGACGCCGGATCCCGTGGTCGAGGCGGCGAGGGCGCACCATCTGATCGCCGGCGAAGTGCCGAGCGTCCGCAACCCGCCGTCCGGCTGCCGCTTCCACCCGCGCTGCCCGAAGGCGCTCGGCCGCTGCGACCGCGTGGAGCCCCTGCTCGAAGCGGTTGGCCCGGCGCGGGTCGCCTGCCACCTGTACCCTGATTCGTCGCCGCCCGCCGGCGGCGCCGGCCAGGCCGGGGACCTGGCGGTTTGACCGTTTCGCCCGGATCGCGACGGAGGTTCTACGGCTGGCCGATGGTCGCCGTGGGTTTCCTGACCTACGGCTTGGGTATCGCTCCGGCGTACTACGGCCTGGGCATCTTCGCGTCGTCGCTGATCGCCGATCTGGAGCTGACCCGCCAGCAGATCGGCCAGATGTTCGGGGCGTTCACGTTCACCTACGGCCTGGTCAGTCCGGTCGCGGCGGCGGTCATCCGCCGTTGGGGCATCCGGGCCACGGTGACCGCGGGCGCGCTGTGCGCCGCCAGCGGCTTCTGGCTGGTGAGCCAGGCGGAGAGCGCGGCCGAGCTCTACGTCGGCTACTCGCTCGTCGGCGGTATCGGGATCGGCTTCTCGACCCTGCTGCCCGCCCAGGCGATGCCGGTCTTCTGGTTCCGCAGGTATCGGGCGCGGGCGACGGCGGTCATCCTGTCGGGCGCCGCGATCGTCGGCTTCCTGTGGTCGCCGGCGGCAGGCCTCGTGCTCAAGTCGTGGGACTGGCGGGTCGGCTGGCAGATCGTCGCCGGGATCTCCCTGTTCGTCGCGGCGGTCGCCGTGCTCTGCATCCGCAACCAGCCGAGCGATATGGGCCAGCGTCGCGACGGACTGCCGCCTGTCGAGGCTGGCGGTCCGGACCCCGACGAGCCGGGTCGTCGGGCGGGGGCAGGGTTGGCGGGAAGCGGCGCCGAAGCGGCCGGCAAGTCGGTGCCGAAGGGCGTCGTGCTGCGCGCTCTGCGCACTCCCCAGTTCTGGATAGCCACCTTCGCGACGGCGGCGAACACCGTGCCGTGGCGAGTCGTAACCGCCCACGGCGGCCTTCATCTGGAGGATCTCGGCTTCACCACGCTTGCCGCATCGACCATCCTGGGCGTGCGGGTCGGCTCCAGCCTGTTCGGCCGGCTGAGCGGCTCGCTTGGGGACTTCATGGCGCCGACGCGCGTCCTCGCGCTGGCCCTGCTGCTCTCCGCGGTCGGTCTGTCGGTCTTCGTGTCGGCGACCTCCGCGGCGGTGGCGTATCCCGTCGTCTTCGCGATCGGCCTTGGCTACGGTCTTGCCTACACGAGCGAAGTCGTCGTGTTCGGCTGGTTCTTCGGGCGGGCGGCGTTCGTCGGCACGACCGGCGTCCGGCTCGCCCTGATCGGCGTCATCGGCGCTCTCGGACCGGCCCTGGCCGGCGCCGCGGCGGATCGAACGGGTTCCTATGCCAGCACGCTCTGGACCCTCGCCGCCCTGGCCGTCCTGGGCGCGGCGTCGATCTGGTTCTGCCGGCCGCCGGACCGATCCCTGTTGACGGGCGAGCGAGAGACGGGGCGCTAGACTGCTTCCATCACAGCAGGGAGGGACTCGCATGGGCAAGCGCAAGGCGCCGGTCGCAGTGTTCGCCATCGTCGTGCTGGCTGGGACGCCCCTCGCCGCGCAGCAGGGCGCGCCCGAGCTGGAGCGCACTCCCTGGGGCGCGCCCGACCTGCGCGGGGTCTGGGACTTCCGGACGATCACGCCGCTCGAGCGTCCCGAGGAACTTGGCGAACGGGAGCGGTTCAGCAGCGAAGAGGCTGCGCAGTTCGAGCAGCGGACGCTGGCGCGGCGAACCAAGGACCGGCGCGCGAGCGACGGCCTTTCCGCCCAGGCGGACGTCGCGAATGCCTACAACCAGTTCTGGTGGGACTACGGGGACAAGCTGACCGAGGACCGGCTCGTCTACGAGTACACGATCGACGACCCGGGGTCTTTCGCCGGACCGTGGACGGCCGTCGTGCCGATGACGAGGAACCCGTTGCCGATGTTCGAGTACGCCTGCCACGAGGGGAACTACGGCATGTTGAACCTGCTGCGCGGCCGCCAGGGCGGAGACGTCGGGCGGTTGAGCCCGGCCGTCGATCCGCTCGCATTGCCTTGACGATCGCCACTGTCGGCCTGCTCCATCCAGGAGCGATGGGCGTCACCGTCGGCGCGGCCTTCCGGCGCGTGTTGATATTTCAGCACCGATCGTCTATGCTGACCGCATGACGTATCCCGAAGCAACGAAACTGGAGGGTGAAACGGGAGCTGGGACGGCGGCGAGTGAACGGCCGCGGCTCAGTCGGAGGGAGCGAGAAGTCATGGACATCGTCCACGAGCTTCAACGCGCTCCGGCGGCGCAGATTCGCGCGCGCATGGCCGACGCGCCCAGCTACTCGGCCGTGCGCTCGACGTTGCGGATTCTGGTGGAGAAGGGGGAACTGAAAACGGAATCGGACGGAACGCGCTACATCTACTCCTCCACCGTGTCGGCCTCCGTGGCGCGGCGTTCGGCTTTGCAGCACGTCGTGAAGACGTTCTTCGGCGGGTCGGTCGAGGGCGCCGTGTCCACGCTGCTGGAACTCGAGCACGGGAACTTGAGTGGGGAAGAGAAGGCACGCATCTAGGCGCTGATCGACCGGGCGGCGGAGGAGGGCCATGAACGGAGTCCCGGAGGGCTTCTGGATATCGAGTGGACTCGCGCTTGCGGTTCGGGTCACGGTCGTTGTCTTGTTTGGCACTCGGCTTGGCGTGGCTCGCGCGGCACCGCGCCGCGGAGCCCCGTCATCATCTGTGGACGACGGCGTTCGTGCTGCTGCTCGCCCCACCCGTCCGGACCTGGATCGGACCTTCGTTGGAGCTTCCTCTACTGCCAGCAGTGCCGGCCGAGACATTCTTCACGGGCGAGACGGTCGCGGCATTGTCGCAGCTTGAGGAGGAGCCGAGCCGGGAGGCCGCTTCGCCACGCGTCCCGCCGTTGACGTCTGGCCGGCAAGGGGCCGACGAGACCGTCTGGGCGGGTGGGCGCCTCGCTCTCTTGCTCCTGCTGGTGTGGGCCGCCGGTTGCGCCGCGGCGTTCCGGGCGACGATCGTGGGCGTTGGCCGCTTCCGCCGGCTCGTTGCGACTGCGCGCCCGGTCCAGGATTCGGCCTGGCTCGGCGGCCTGGAGTCGCTGCGCCGGGAGTTGAGCGTTCGCGCGGGCGTCCGGCTGCTGATCGGTCCGGATGTGCGCACGCCCATGGCCGGCGGGTTCAGGCGCCCCGTCATCCTGCTGCCCGCGGCGGCGGCGAACTGGTCGGCTGAGCGCCGCCGGGTCGTGCTCACGCACGAACTGGTCCACGTGCGCCGGCACGACCCGCTCCGGGTCGTCGCGTGCCGCGCGGTTCTGGCGCTCTACTGGTTTCACCCCTTGAGCTGGCTGGCGTCGCGGCTCGCTGCCGCCAGTTGCGAGGAAGCCTGCGACGAGGCGGTGCTCGCGGCGGGCACGCGGCCTTCGGACTACGCCCGGCATCTGCTGGCGCTTGCCGAAGGGCTGGGGCGGCAGCCGGCCGTGGCTGCGCTATCCATCGTGCATCGCTCCAAGCTGGAAGGGAGGATCCGCTCCATTGTCGCGGCTCGACCGCCGTACCGCCGAGGTTTCGCAGGCCTGCTGTGCTCGCTCGTCCTCGGAGTCGGCGTGATCTCGGTCTCGATCGGTCCGTGAGGGACGAGCGGGAAGCTCTTCTCCGGCTGATTGCGCAATGACGTTGCAGGCGTCGTCGGCGGGCGATGGCCACCTTTCCGGAGTCGCCGGCGCCCTGGTCGATGAGTCCCTGGTTGGACTCCTCCTGCTCGATTCGCGCGGCGCCGTCGTCGAGACGAACCAGCGCGGCCGGGACGTGCTCTCGGCAGCAGGCGGCTTGCGCGTGCGGGCCAAGGGCACGTTGGCCGGGCTTGAGGACGAGTACTTCACGAAGTGTCGGTCCGACGCGGCCGAGGCCTTGGTGCTCACAATGGGACAAGGCGGAAAGGTCCTGGCCGTTTCGAGTCTGAAGCGGGCCGTTGAGGTGTCTCATGTCCGATAGCTGGAGGAGTTGGCTCAGCTTTTACGGCGCCGTGGCCCTTGCTGTGGTGGGCTGCGCCGGTTCGGAAGGAACCGCTCTCAAGGCGGGTGATGCGGCTCATCGCGGCGGAATTCCGGGCCGCGCTGCGGCAACCGCGCCGGTCGGCGCCACTTCGGAGCGCGACGTACTGCGGGCTACTTATGAACCAGGGCCTTGGCCTTCTGCGCTGGAACTTGACGGTGCCAAGCGTTTCGGGCCCCACGGCAACCGGGTCTTCGTTCTCGACATGATGAACCACCGGCTGCTGGAGATCGAATTGCGGTCCGGCGACATTCTGCGTCAGTTCGGGCAGGCAGGGCAGGGCTCGGGAGAGTTGCTCTTTCCCGTCGATTACGCCGTCGGCGGCTCGGGAGCAGTCTACGTATTGACGGCAGGTGGTCGGACGTCCGTTCACAGCTTGGCCGTCACCACCCGGTTGAGCCGGATGGCAAAGCGCGGGTCCCGGCACAGGGCCTGTTCTCCGCAGTCGGAAAACACCTCGTTCGGATCACATGTCGAAGGGGCTGCCAGGCCCAATGAGTCCCGATGACGGGAAGAAACCCAACCACAGGGAGGAAGACAGATGAAGAAGAAGAAACTGACCCTGATCGTCGCCGCCGTGCTGACGGCTGCTTCTCTGAGTGTGCCCCGGGCTGACGCTGCGTGGTGCTGGAACGAGCACGCGGCTTGCGGTGGCGAGAGCATGTGCTGTGTCATCTTTTTGAAGTTCTGCTACGCGTGGGACTGCAGCATCTAGTGGGTTGCTGATCTCCAGTTGAGCCGTTGGCAGATCGGGCTGCGTTCCTGCATGTGGCGGATCGCGGTAAAACGCTGTCGGCTGAGCCTCCGGAACGGATGGTTCTTGTCGGCCTGGGCAGTGGGCGCCGTACTTGCGGCGTCCACCGTCTGGGTGTCTTGGTTCGACTACCAAGAGCGGGTGCGCTTGTTCGACGCGAGCCGTGTCGCTCACGACAGGGAGATGGAGCAGGCCCAGGTGTACGCTCAGTTCGAGGGGAGCCTGGAACGGCGGCCGACTCCGCTCAGCTTGCTGAGCCGCGGCGTCGGCGAGCGGTTGGGCTCGAGCGCCGCGTTTCCGGGGCGATTCGGCCAGACCAGGGTCTCGCGCCGGGACCGGCCCGTGGTGGAGGCCGCCCGACGACTCAACGTCGATCTGTCGTGGGTTCTGGCGCTGACCGTCGGGTTCACGAATATCTTCTTTGCGCACGGAGTGATCAACGGGGAGCGCGAGGCGGGAACGCTGAAGCAGCAGCTCGCGAAGGGCGTGTCTCGGCCGAGCCTGCTGTTCGGCGAGTTTCTTGGCGGCGTGTTGATGGTCGTGCTGCCATGCTCCTTGCTACTGCTCGGCTTCCTGCTGTGGACGATGGTCGGGGGCCCGACTCTCGACGCTTCGGAAGGGGTGAGAGCGGGGCTCTTCTTTCTGCTCGTTGCGCTCTACGGCTGCTTCTGGATCGCGCTGGCTCTTGCCTCGTCGGTGGTCTGTCGGCATCCCTCGACGTCGCTCGTTCTGGGCGTGCTCGTGTGGGTTCTGTCGGCGGCGTTGTATCCGCAGGCGGCGGGTTGGGCCGCGGCCCGGATGGCGCCGTCGGTTCCGGTGCGGGTTCGCGGTCGACCCAGTCCAGGAAATCGTCCCCGCCCGGGAAGATCTGGAAGACGACCGCGGTCGGCGGTTGGAGCGACGGAACGCGTTGTCGCGAGAGTGCCGGCACTACCGATGGCTCGCAGCGCTCCTGCCGGACGTTCAGGAGTTGCTCGTGGAACTCCGCTATAACGGCAACGTGGACCGCCGTCAGGTTCTGTTGGGGAAGCGCGCAGGCACGGACGAATCTCTCGTCGTGCGCTCGAACTACGTCGCTCTCGACGCCGAACTGGGCGACGAAGCGGTCTACGAACTCCAGGTGGAGTGCTTTGCTGGCAATAGCGCGGCGTACGGCTTTCGGCTGGACGGGCTGCCGCCGGAGGTCTCCGCGCAGGTCTCCGATCCGGATTCGGGGGCAACGTTCAGCCGCGTGTTCTTCCCCGAGGGAGTGATGGAGAGCAGGCTGGCCCTCAAGCTGACGATGCCGAACCGGCCGATGGCCCTGGTGCAGCCGGACCTGATGATCCCGTTCGCGATGTTCCTGACCGCGGACGCCGACGAGGTGGCGACGGGGGTCGCGTCGGCAGCCGCTGGCGGGATAGACCTACAGGTGATCCCGCGGGGCGTGGCGGAGCTGAGGCTGGATGTCCCGAACCTCTACCATGAGGTGGTGCGAGGCGAGTCGGTGAGCTTCGAGGTCGAGGTGGTCAACGCTGGCAGCCTGACGCTCGAGCAGGTGGAACTCACTGTCGACGTGCCGTTCGGCTGGCGAGCCGAGCTGGACCGTGCGCTGTTCGACTCGCTTCAACCCGGCGGCCGCGAGATCGCTGCGGTCGCCCTCACCGCTTCCGCAGATCAGATCCTCGGCGACTACGAAGGGTCGATCAAGGTCTGAACCCTGGCCGGCGACCGCCTGGTGGAGAGTGAACCGAAAACACTGCGCCTGCATGTGATCGCGGCCGGGCGGCCGTGGCTGATGGCGGCGTTGGCGTTCGCGGCGCTCGCGGTGTTTGCGGGCGTGGTCTGGGCCGGCGTTCACCTAAGCCGGCGTTTGGGTAAGCGAACCGCGGCGGGAACACGAGAGGGCGCATGCCAATGATCGAGGCAAGGGGCTTGAAGAAGGTGTTCGGCGACGGAACGAAGGCGGTCACCGGTGTCGACTTCCAGATCGCCGAAGGAGAGATCTTCGGCCTCCTGGGACCGAACGGAGCGGGAAAGACAACGACGATCAACCTGTTCTTGGACTTCATCCGACCCACTCGCTTCGCGCCGCGGCGCGCGCCTACGGCGTCGAGGACGGCCTGCTTGGGGAGTGGGCGCGGTCTCAGCCGGGATTGGAGAAGCGAAGTGTGAGGTCGTCCGCGACGGCCCCGAAGGCATGGCGCTTCGCCGGCGAGATGGAAGAGATCGCCGACACGTTGGCCGCGGTGGGGCTGCCCGAGGGCTTTCACCGGGCTGCGGCTGACACCTACCTTCGGCTGTCCGGGTTTCGCGGTGAGAAGGCGAGCGTGCCGGCCGACGACGTGATCGCGGCGTTGCTGTGCGGCGGCCGCCGCGCCGCTGCCCCCGAGACGACCGCAACGGCGGCCGGCTGCGGAAGCTGCCGGCGCCGCGGAAAACGGCAGACCGTTTCCCGCACCGCCTTGAAAAACCGGCAGACCGGTTTCCCACAGGTACCGCAGCCGCTACTGTTACTGACTCAAGGAGACCGACGAGAGAAGACTTGCGTACACTCAACACGGCCGAGGTGGCTCACTTTCCAACGTTGGGTGGCTCACTTTCCGAGCGTTGCCAACACACTCAGGCTACCGGGAGGGTTCCGGTTCTCTGTTGGCCGGTTCGAGTCGCCTCTTTCCCGTTTCTTGTTCCGCCCGAGCATGTCTATGGGCCCGGAAGGCGCGCTAACGTGGCTGCAGTCGGAGGCGCCGGAGCATTCATGAACGAGACGCAGCAAGGAAAGCCGTAGAGGGTGCGGCGAGCCGCCGGGCGGGATTGATGCTCCCGGCGCCGCAGCTCGACGTATTCCACGGAATGCGACGTGGAAGGCGAGTCGCGCGGGACACACATGAACCGAAACTTGGCCACACTGGAGTTGCCCCGTTCTTGTGGACACCAACCAACAGGGAGGACGACGAATGAGTCGACAGCGAGTAGGCGTGATCAGATGGGCCGCGGCCTCGATGATCGCTTTCTGGCCCGCTCTAGCGGCCAGCCAATACACCGACCCCACCACTCCCGCGGATTCGCCGCTGTGGTGGCCGGTCCTGGACCGCATCACGTCGGAAGAGCTGCGGGCCGGACACCAACGGGAAGCTGTCAGCGAAACCTACCGGGTCGCGGTAGCGGCCGGACGGGCTCCCGACTGCGGCCCCGGTTTCTTACCCGACAAGTTCGTCAACAGCACGACCAATCCCGAGTTGGTGCCGGTCTGGCACGTACTGTGGCGCAACTTCGTGTTACAGCGTGGACCCACGGGTCGCGACCTTGTGGCCGAACGTGAGGACGAGATTCGGCGGTTCGGTCTGTCGCCGAATGGCCTCGGACGGCTGAGCCGGTTCGCCGCACAAGTGGACGACGAGCAGGGACGTCGGCAGGCCGAACTTGAAGAACGGTCGGCCCCCATGCGGGAGTTAGTGCTTCGCTTCATGGCCGAGATCCACCCGGCAGTCTGACGCCGATTTCGAGCTTCTTCGTCAACGAGTACGTGGTGGCGGAACGGGATCGATTGACCAACCGGTACGTGGCGGTCGGATCGTCCAACCACGCGGCAGTCGCGGAAGCTCTCGAGAACGTCGAGACCGCGACGCCGCGCCGCGCATTCGCTCCCGACCGCGTGTTGGCGCTCAAGGTCGCGAGACATCGACGTCTCAACCTTCACCGCCCGATGGTCAGCTTCGATCGACCGAACGGGCCGTCACGGTCGGCTGCGGCGAACAGACTCGACGGTCCCACGATCCCGACTGACGAGACGTGGCGATTCGTGGCCGCGCTGGACATCCGCGACTCTCTGGGCCTTGACCGCGAGGCCGAGGTTCTGTGGAGCGAACAGGATGTGCCGACCGCGTCGCTCGAGCGGCTATTGAGTTCGGCGATGGTGGAGGGCGGCCACGACCACCGACTGATCGTCTACGCGGTCGTGGCGGTCACCGGTACGACGATGAAGGTAGAACAACAGGCGGAAGTCGAGCCCCGGTGCTGCCGCGGCGAAATCCTCTGCCCCTGATGCGATAGAACGAGATCGCGGAACCGGCGAGCGGTGCTCTTGGCTGGTTGCGCACGCCCCGGCCCGTCAACCTTTCGCAGGGCGTTGGCAAGTCGGGCACCTCCGCCCCCACCACCAGAGCGTTGGATGCGGGAAGCGCAGAGGCCCGGCTGCGAAGGAGTGTCACTGCTTGCTGATCCGCGGCGAGCCGGAGGGCGTTGTCGGTCGAGGACGTGGTTGCGGCCTTGCTGGGCGGTGGCGTGGCAGGCCGAGGAGATCAGCCGCGTCCACCCCGTACTTCTGACCGGAACCGGGACGGAGTACAGCCGAATCGCCCCTGGAACAGCCTGCGGAACGTTCGTTCAGAGCCGAAACCGACGGCCTCGGCCACTCGACCGATCGGTTCGTTGTGGTCGCGGAGGGGGATGACGGCTCGCTCGAGGCGACGACCGACCACCCAATCGTGGAGTGACTGCCCGGTGGCTTCGCGAAAGAACCTCCCGAACCCCCCGGCACTCATCGCCGCGACGGGCGCCAGTGTGGTCAGGTCGAGAGGCTCCCTGAGATGCTGATCGACGTGCTCGCGAACCCGCCGAAGCCTGGCGTAGTAGTCGAACGGGTCGTTGCCGGCAGTTGGGTGGCGGGCTGCCTCCTCCTTCGGTTGCCGAGCGGACTCCTCAATCTCCGCGAAGCCGAAGCCGTAGCACTCGATCCTGCCACCGGAGACCGTCGGGACCCGCGACGGCCATCCGGGAGCCCATTCGACGAACGTGTGAAACTCGCCGTTCTCGCCGCACGGGTCGACGCCTCGGGGCAGCCTCGCCACGAAGTCCTCGTCGAAGCGGCAGCCCGCGCGGTCAGCCGGCAATCGGTCCGTCTCCACGGAACACGCCCTGGCCTTCAATCCGGCCCTCAGGATCTCCGCGGCGTGGTCGGCCGGGTCACGGCCCCACAACGGGAACACAGGGTGGAGTCCGATGCTGCCGAGAAGCGCCGACCGGCGTTCCACGGCCCGGGGTGAGCCAAGCTCGCTGAACGCGACGAACTCGGCGTTATCGTCCTGACACAAACGGAGGAGGCCCGCCCCTATGGCCGTGTCGTGGTCGTTCGCGGAGGCTGTCCAGTCGAACTGGATCAGCTTGAGCGGCAGGCCGACCGCGGCTGCCTGACGCTCGATCAAGCGGCGACGGACTCCGTGCATGGTCACCCGGCCGTTCTTCCGATTGACGAGTGCGACGAGCCCACGCACCTCCCACTTCGGGTCGTTCCGTAGCGTGTGGAGCACCCACGCCGAGTCCTTGCCGCCGCTCCACCAGAGCCAGACGGGTTGGTCGGACGGTGCAGATGACATGGGACAGCGTCTTCTTCTCTCGACGTACGCTAAGCGGAACCGTTGACGTTACCAGAGTCAGGTAACGGGAGCGCGTCTGAGGCTGGCGGGGATCGCAAGAGTCTGCGTGGGGTTCCGGTTCGCTGATGTCCGATTCGAGTCGCCTCCTGTCCGATTCTCGTTTCGCCCGGACGTGTCCGTAGGAGCTGAAGGCTGCTAGCATGATTCCTGTCCGAAACGCTAGGAGCATTTCCGAAACGCTAGGAGCATGACGAACAACACATAGGAGAAAAAGTGACACACATGAATCGGAACCTGGTCAGCCTTGGGCTGCTGGCGCCGTTGGCGCTGGTGGCCCTGTTGGCCAACGCCCAAGACCCAGACAGCGTCGTACCCGTCCCACTAAGGAGCCTGCCTGCTCTCATTGAGGCGCAGTACGCATCGAACCCGATTTCGGTGGCGCCTGTGCTCGCCGAGGAAGCTCTCTTGGTCGACGATGTCTTCGTGACGCCCCAGGACAAGGTTCAGGTGACACTCCGCAACGGAAGTCAGAGGACGATTACCGCCTGGTCTCTTGATCTCGTGGCTGGCTCTGATTCGGGGGCCGCCCGCGTTTCCAGTTTCGCAGTGGACAAGTACACGGGGCTACTGGCGCCGAACGCGCCCACCGAGTACTCCCCGCTGCGCCCGAACGAAACTCGGTTCGTTGAACATGACCTGCCGGTCGTGCAGCAACCGGACGCTTCCGGCGACACGCGAGGGAACTACTCGGTCGTAGGTGTAGAGGTTGGAGCAGTTGTGCTCGACGACGGAACTGTTGCTGGGCGGGACGTACGCGACGTTCTCGGTTTCGTGCTCGATCGCTACGCGAGAGCGGCAGCGTTGTCCAGGTTGTTGGGCCGAGTCGCTTCAGCGGAGCGGGCCGGAGCGTTGGACCAGCTTCTTGAGGACAGCCTGAACTCTCTGGGTCGGGAGCAACAGGCGGTTGCCGCGGCCATACTGGATGGACCGGGACCGATCACCCTCCTGGATTCTCAGCGTCAACAGGACTCCATCTTGACCCAGCAGTGGCTGCAGTCGCTGCTCAGCGTCGTCGTGCGCAGGGCGTCGCCGCCGGAGCTGGAAGAGTTGGGCCTCGGGGCGACAAGGCGCCGCGCGCCGGAGTTCGTCGATCTTCTGAGAACGATCAGCGGTAGTCGCCCTGAGATGCTGCGATCAGCCATCGACGATGCAAGACCGGCCTACGAAGCGGAACTGGATTTGCTGAGGGACAACATGCCAGCGTCGCTCCGGGCTGAGATTGACGGCCTCGCGTCTCGGTTCCTTGAACAATGAGAGTCGCGATCACACCAAGACACAGGCCGTTCTTCCTTCTTCTGGTCGCCACAACGGCGTGGGCCATGGGCCCTGTCGGCGCACAGGTCGGTACGGACGTTGACCCCAAGCCTGTCGGATCGCCTACGGCCGGCGTTGGGGACACCGTTGGGCGCATTGGGTGGGGCATTTGTGCATTTGGAGCGCTGCTTCATGACATCCCGACGCCTTGGGCATGTCCGACTCCGGGAAGCACGACCAGAATATGGAACGTGGAGTGCAATCCTCTTTGCTACACCACCACACACCAGCATGACCACACGACGAGGGGACACTGTCTCGATTTAGTAGAAGAAATCCGGCTCTTTTGAATTGCGAGTGGGTCAAGCGGTGTGCGGGTTGAGCGTGTGGAAGTCGAGTTTGCCGGCGATGAGGAAGAAGGCGATGCGTATGGTGTCGAATCGCTTGTAGCCTCTGGCCTTGCGTTTGGCGGACTGGAAGAGTCCGTTGAGGGCTTCGAGGAAGCCGTTGGTCTGCCGGGTTCGCGCCCAGGCAGCGATCGCTTGCAGGTGCTTTCGGATGGTGCGGGCGACGGCCTTCATGGGTTCGACCTTGGAGCGGTTCACGTTGGTGCACCACTGATGGAGCATTCGCAGCACGACGTTGATCTGCTTGCGGTTGAGAATTTCGCGGAGTTGCTCCCGATAGAGCCAGGCGCGTGCGGTGCGTCGGCTGGCGACCCTCTTGACGAAGCGGTCGAGGTCGGCCCGTTGGGCCGGCGTCAGGGAGTCGCGGTTCTTGAGCAGCGTCCAGCGCAGGCCCTTCAGCGACGGATCGAGGCGCTGTTCGAGGCGCCGGGTCTCGTCCACCGCCTTCGAGGCCAGGGCCATGACGTGGAACTTGTCGAGGGTCACCTCGGCGTTGGGGAGATTCTCGGCGACGCCCTTGAGGAAGGCGGCCGACATGTCGATGGACGCCCGGCTGATCGCGGCGGGATCGCCGCCGCGCCTTTGCAGATCGTCGGCGAACTCCTCGATCGTGCCGGACTTGCGTCCCTCGGCGAGGAACACCACGCGCCGGCGCTCGCTGTCGGCGACCGCGGTCACGTAGTCGTGCCCCTTGGCGCGGGAAGTCTCGTCAATGGCCACGTGGCGCAGTTCGGAGAGGTCGTCCCGGTCGACCGCCAGCTCGACGTAGCGCTTGCAGATCGCGTGCACCCGATGCCACGACACCCCGGTCAACCGGGCCACCGCAGCGAAGGTCATGTCTCGGCACATGGCCAGAATCAAGGCTTCGAACAGCAGCGTGAAGCCGGACAATCTGCCCGACCAGGGCGGAGTCACCAACGCCACCCGCTGGTCGGGGAGTCGCACACGGGGCACTCGCGCCTCGAGCAGGCACTCGTGCTGGAAGAAGTTGAGGTGCCGATAGCGCTTGATCTGCGTGTCGTGCACCGGATGAGAACCGCCGTCCCCCTCGTGGGCGAATCGGCTGCCCTTCCTGAAGTCGATCCGTATCGTCAACCGACGCTCCCTCTCACAGAAGTCCACGCCGTCAACGAACCACGGCGCCGACACGCCCAGCGCTCTCGCGAACAATTCCCTCTGCATCTCTCGTCCTCCTTCAGTCGGAACAGGAGAGACGAGTCTTGCTCATTCCGATCGCCCGCGACTACAGCCGCCACCCGAAATCGCCGCGAACGCCCTCCCCACCGGACAGCTTGCGCCCTCGCCGCTACCGGTCTTCCGCAGATTCCACAGCCCGACGGCGGCGGCTACGGCGGCGGAGGCCGCTATCCCAAGACCCCCTCAGCATCTGCACTCGCCCGCGCCCTACCCACTCGCAACTCGAAAGAGGCAGAAATCCCCTATCTTCCTCCCGTTTGGCAAGGTTGTCCATACGTGCCAGCTAATCAACTGATTACGTTCGGTGACACGTTTCGAACAAGGGGGCAGATGGGTGGGGTTACCTGTTCGTGCCTCCCATTGCTTTCAACTGTACTCAGACCTACTGGATCAGGAGGTCGTTCTGTCTCAATTGCGACATCGACTTCTGGGAGTGCCTGGAGGACCCCTTGATCATCTCGACCGAGGATAGCCACTACGAGTTGACCGGCACCAAGGGCGGAGTCGGGTTTGATCTGAACGGTGACGGCAAGACCGAGCAGATACCGTGGACTGCGGGCAAGGACGATGCGTTTCTCGTCCTGGACCGGAACGGCAACGGGCTGATTGACGACGGACGAGAGCTGTTCAGTCACGTCTCACCCCAACAGCCGAGCCGCACCCCAAACGGCTTCCAGGCGCTGAGGATGTTCGACGACCCGTTGAACGGCGGCAACGATGACGGCAGACTCAACGCGAGCGACGAGATCTACGGGTCCTTGAGGCTGTGGTTGGATGCGGACAGAGATGGAAGGACCGACACAGGCGAACTGGTCTCGTTGGCTTCGGTCGGACTGGCCGAGGTGGAACTGGACTACACCGACGAGCTCGCGCACGACGACGAGCACGGAAATACGTTCAAATACTCAGCGCCCGCGCACTTCGACGATGGGCGCTCGGTTCTCGCTTGGGCTGTTTTCTTCAACATAGAAGAGTGCTCTGCGGAAGATTGACGCAGCGCCGGCCACTCCGCGAAACGCGAAGCCGTAGCGCTCGATCGCGGCGCGAGTTCCCGGACGAAGAAGGGCGGCCCCGAAAGGCCGCCCCGATTCGTTCCGCAGGCTGTCGACCTGGAGGTCGTCTTCGCCTACATCATGCCGCCCATGCCGCCCATGTCTGGCGCGGCCGGGGCGTCCGGCTTGTCTTCCTTGATCTCGGAGACCAGGGCCTCCGTGGTCAGCATCAGGCCGGCGATGGAGGCGGCGTTCTGCAGCGCCGTCTTGGTGACCATGGCCGGGTCGATCACGCCGGCTGCGAGCAGGTCTTCCATCTCGTTCGTGTTGGCGTTGTAGCCGGTGGCGCCGGTGAGCAGCATCGCGTCGCGGACGACGACCGATCCTTCGACGCCCGCGTTCTCGGCAATCTGACGGGTCGGCTCTTCGAGCGCCCGCTTGACGATGGCGACGCCGACATCGAGGTCGCCTTCCTCTTCCAGTTCGTCCACGGCGTCGATCGCGCGCAGCAGCGCCACGCCGCCGCCCGGGACCACACCTTCTTCGACCGCCGCCTTGGTGGCATGCATGGCGTCCTCGACCCGAGCCTTCTTCTCCTTCATCTCGGTCTCGGTCGCGGCGCCGACCCGGATCACGGCGACCCCGCCGACCAGCTTCGCCAGCCGCTCCTGGAGCTTCTCGCGGTCGTAGTCGGAGGTGGTCTCCTCGATCTGGTTGCGGATCTGCTTGACCCGGCCGGCGATCGCGGCCTGACGGCTCGTGTCGCTCGCCTCGGTCACGATCGTCGTGTCGTCCTTGGAGAGGACGACCTTCTTCGCCTCGCCGAGGTCCTGCCACTGGACGCTCTCGAGCTTGATCCCGAGGTCCTCGGTGATCACCCGGCCGCCGGTGAGGATCCCGATGTCCTCGAGCATCGCCTTGCGGCGGTCGCCGAAGCCCGGCGCCTTGACCGCGGCCGCCTGCAGCGTGCCGCGCAGCTTGTTGACGACCAGGGTGGCCAGAGCCTCGCCCTCGACGTCCTCGGCGATGATCAGCATCGGCCGGCCCTGCTTGGCCACCTGCTCGAGGATCGGCAGCAGGTCCTTCATCGAGCTGATCTTCTTCTCGTGCAGGAGCACGACGCAGTTCTCGACCACGCACTCCATGCGGTCGGCGTCGCTCACGAAGTAGGGCGACAGGTAACCGCGGTCGAACTGCATGCCCTCGACGACCTCGAGCTCGGTCGCGAGGCCCTTCGCCTCCTCGACCGTGATCACGCCGTCCTTGCCGACTTTGTCCATCGCCTCGGCGATGATCTCGCCGATCTCGGCGTCGTTGTTCGCGGAGATGGTGCCGACGTTGGCGATCTCCTCGCTGTCCTTGACGTCCTTCGACAGGGCGTCGATGGCGCCGACGGCGGCGCCGACCGCGAGTTCGATGCCGCGCTTCAGCTCCATCGGGTTGGCGCCGGCGGTGACGTTCTTCGCGCCCTCGCGCAGGATGGCCTGCGCCAGGACGGTGGCGGTGGTGGTGCCGTCACCGGCAACGTCGGAGGTCTTCGAGGCCACCTCGCGCACCATCTGTGCGCCCATGTTCTCGAGCCCGTCCTTCAGTTCGATCTCCTTGGCGACGGTGACGCCGTCCTTGGTGATCGTGGGGGAGCCGAACGACTTCTCGATGACCACGTTGCGGCCCTTCGGCCCGAGGGTCACCCTGACTGCGTCGGCGAGCTTGTTGACTCCGCGCAGGACCGCGCCGCGCGCGTCCTCGGAGTAGACGATCTGCTTTGCCATGTGCCTTTTTCTCCAGCCTTCAGTTCCGGCCTATTCCACGACCGCGAGGATCTCGTCCTCGCGGAGGATGACCATGTCTTCGTCGTCGATCTTGATGTCGCTGCCCGAGTACTTTCCGATCAGTACGCGGTCGCCGACGCTGACGTCGAGCGCGGAACGCTCGCCGTTCTCCTGCATCTTGCCGGGACCGACGGCGACGACCTCGGCCTCCTGCGGCTTCTCCTTCGCAGCGTCAGGGATGATGATGCCTCCCCGGACCTGCTCCTCCTCCTCGAGCCTCTTGACGAGAACCCGGTCATGAAGCGGACGTACACTCACCAGCAAACTCCTCCTTGGATTGGTGTCGGTGGGATGCGTTCGTTGCGGTTGGGCAAGTCGCTGTGCGAGGCTGCGGAAACCGGCGTTTCCGGCGGTCGCTGTCAGCAGTCGCCCCGTGTGAGTGCTAATGGTAGTAGCGCCGCGGAGCATGTGTCAAGCGTCCGCGACGTTGATCGGCGCCGAACCGGTTCTCCGAGCCCGGGAACGGACTGTCGAACCGGCTTTCCGAGCCTGGGAACGCGGGCATCCTGCCCGCATCCGCCGCGAGCGTCGGACTCTGGAATGATCCTGGACGTTGCCGTTGTGCGGCGGCGCTCCGGTCGAGGCGGTAGAGTCGCCTTGCCCCCGGTGGATATCCTCGCGCGGTGCGGGGAGGGAAACCCGAAAAGGAGGGGACCGTTTGTGACCAGGCTTCCAGACAACGGCGGCGGATCCGCGGCTGCCCGCGTGGCTCTGCTTGCGGCGCTTGCACTCGCACTCCCGCTCGCCTGGCCCGGCGGCGTGGCGGCTCAGGACGCGCCGGCCGCGGCGGCCGTGCCGGTCGAGGAGTTCGAACTCGACAACGGCATGCGCTTCCTGCTCGTGAGGCGCCCGGAGTTGACCACGGTGGCGGCCGCTTGGGCGGCCCATGTCGGTTCGGCGAACGAGCGGCCGGGAATCACCGGCCTCGCCCACTTCTTCGAGCACATGATGTTCAAGGGCACGCACACGATCGGGACCAGGGACATCGAGCGGGACCTTGAGATCATCGCGGAACAGGAGGCGGTCCAGGAGCAGATCCGGGCCGAACTCCGCGAGCAGCGTCGCCGCTACCGGCTGGGCCAGATCGACGACCCCTACGACCCGGCTCACCGCACCGACACCCTGAACGCCCTGCGCGCGGAGTTCCAGGAACTCGTGGAGGAGCAGCGGGAACTCATGGTCAAGGACGAACTGGACAAGGTCTACACCGACGGCGGAGGCACGAGTCTGAACGCCTTCACCAGCGAGGACTTCACGGTCTACATCAACCAGTTGCCGGCGAACAGGCTCGAACTCTGGTTCTGGCTCGAGTCCGACCGGCTGCTGAATCCGGTGTTCCGGGAGTTCTACTCCGAGCGCGACGTGGTGTACGAGGAGAGGCGCCTGCGCACCGAGTCGACGCCGACGGGCCGCTACGACGAGCAGGCGGACGCCATGTTCTGGCAATCCCACCCGTACAGTTGGCCCGTGGTGGGCTGGCCGTCCGACCTGGAGGTGATCAGCAAGGCCCAGGCCGACGAGTTCTTCGCCACCTACTACGCCCCGAACAATCTGACCGGCATCCTGGTCGGCAACTTCGATCCGGCCGAGGTCCGGGAACTGGCCGAACGCTACTTCGGCCGCCTGGAGCGGAGCGAACGCGAGATTCCGGATGTCGTCACGCTCGAGGCCGAGCAACTGGCCGAGAAACGGCTCACCGCCGAGTGCGACTGCCAGCCGCAGCTTCAGCTCCGGTACCACGCGGTGCCGTTCGGACATGCCGATGGGTACGCGCTCGACGTGATCGCGGGCGTCCTCAACGGCCGCACCGGTCGCCTGTACGAGGAAATGGTCGAGGGCGCCGAGATCGCGTCCAACGCCGGCGCCTTCTACGAGGCGAGAAAATACGCCGGCGTGTTCAACCTGCGGTCCGAGACGAAGGGCGACGCCGCACCCGAACAACTCCTCGCCGGCTGGGACGAGGTCGTGGCGGAACTGATCGCCGAGCCGGTGCCGGAGGACGAACTCGCCAAGGTCAAGAACCGGGTTTCGGCGGACACCTACCGGCAACTCCGGGACCCGTTCTTCCTGATGATCCAGTTGGCGGTCATGGATGCGATGGGCGACTGGCGCTACCTGAACACGGTGGCGGAGCGCACGAACCAGGTCTCTGCCGAGGACGTGCAGCGGGTGGCGGCGAAGTACTTCGAACCGTCCAACCGGCTGGTCAGCCTCTACTACCGCAAGGCGGGCACCGAGGCGCAGGAGACGCCCGCCGAACTGGAGGCCCTGCCGCCGGAAATGCGGACGGCCCTGATCTCCCAGGCGAAGGCGATCGAAGCGATCGACGATCCGGCCCAATTGGACTCGGTTCTCCAGCAGATCGATGCCCAGATCGGCCAGGTGGAGGACGAGATGCGGCCGGCGCTCGACTGGATGCGCGGCGTGATCGAGGAACGGCTAGCCGAACTGCGGGAAGGCGAAGGGGGGGCACCATGATCGGTCGCGGGCAACTTGGGCATTTGAGCGTTCCGGTCTTCCTGGCCCTGTTCCTCGGCGTGGCGGCCTCTGGCGGCGCGCAGAGCGGCGCCGAGATCGTCGATCATCCGACCGATCTGACCTACGGTCCGCTCGACTTCGATCTGCCCGACGCCGAGTCCTACCGGCGCGAGCTTGCGGGCAACGTTCCCGCCTACCTGGTGGAAGACCACGCGCTGCCGCTGGTCGACATCACGGTGCGCCTCCGCATCGGCGCCTACCTGGCGCCGGCGGAGCAGGCTGGGCTGGCCGACCTCACAGGCACGCTGATGCGAACGGGCGGCGCCGGCGAACTCGAAGCGAAGGCCTTCGACGAGGCCGTGGAAGCGGTTGCCGGCAACTTCTCGTCCTTTGTCGGGAGCACGAGCGCCCGGATGTCGATGAACTGCCTGTCCACGGTTCTCGACGAGTGTCTCGACCTGTTCTTCTCCATGCTCAGCGAGCCCCGTTTCGATGTGGAGCGCCTCGATCTTGCGAAGCAGAACGAGCTGGAGAACCTCAAGCAGCGCAACGACGATCCGGTCGATGTAGCGGGCCGGGAAGGCCAGTGGCTGCTCTACGGACGGGACCACGTCGAGTCACGGTTCGTCACCGAGGCCTCGCTTTCGGCGATCGAGCAGGGAAACCTGGCCGCCTTCCACCGCAGGTACGTCCATCCGGGGCACATGGTCGTTGCGGCGGCCGGAGACTTCGACAGCGACGAACTCGCCGCCAAGCTGTCGGCGTTGCTTGACCGCTTCGATGGCGAAGGACGGCAAGAGGCGCCGTGGCCGCCGCAAGGGGCGGAGCACGAGCCCCCGGCGGGCGTCTACGTCGCCCAGCAGGACGTCCCGCAGGGACGGGTGCAGATCGGCCACCGGACCTTCCAGCGCCAGGATTGGGACGATCCCGACCACTTCGCGCTCTCGATGATGAACGGCGTCCTCGGCGGCGGCGGCTTCACGTCGCGGCTGATGAAACGGATCCGTTCGGACGAGGGACTCGCCTACGGCGCGTACTCGAACTTCGGTATCGGCAACTACTGGCCCGGCAATCTCAGCATCGCCTTCCAGTCGAAGAGCGAGACGGTGGCCTTCGCGGCCAAGATCGCGCTCGAGGAGGTCGACCGCATGCGCGCTGAACCGGTACCTGAGGATGAACTCCAGACGGTCAAGGCGTCCGCCATCGAGACCTTCCCGAGCAACTTCGAGTCTGCTCTGGCGGTGGCCTCCATCTTCGCGCAGGACGAGTTCCTTGGCCGTCCGCACAGCTACTGGCAGGACTACCGGCAGAACATCGAGGCAGTGGCACCAGCGGATGTGCAGCGGGTGGCGGGGCGGCATCTGATGCCGGACAAGCTCGTCATGCTGATCGTCGGCGACTGGAAGGCGATCGAACCGGGCGACAGCGATGGCCGCGCCACGATGGCGGAGATTGCGGAGAAGATCGGCGGCGGGGTCACCATGCTGCCGGCGCGCGATCCGTTGAGCCTCGAACCGATGGTCGAATGATCGGGCCGGTGACCCAATGAGAGCGCGCGGCGGCCGGAAAGCGCTGCCGGCGCGCGGGATCCTGGGAACGCGGGCATCCTGCCCGCTGCCGGTGCGATGCGCCGGTTCGTAAGTCGGCGTAGGAGACGGAACCCTAGATGCTGGACTCGTTGGACCGCTTCCTGGAGGTCGCGGTCGGGTACGCCTGGGGCATGCCCCTGGTCGTCCTGCTGATCGGTTCGGGCGCCTTCTTCTGCCTCTACCTGCGCCTTCGGCCCCTTTTCCACATGGGGCACGCCACGGCGGTAACCCTCGGGAAGTACGACTCCGACGACGATCCGGGGCACATCAGCCACTTCCAGGCGCTGTCCACGGCGCTGGCGGCGACGATCGGCGTCGGCAACATCGGCGGTGTCGCGATCGCCGTCACTCAGGGCGGCGCGGGTGCCGTGTTCTGGATGTGGGTGGCGGCTGTCGTCGGCATGGGCACCAAGTTCTTCTCCTGCACGTTGTCCCAGATCTACCGCGGCCGGGACGAGCGGGGCGCGCTCCTCGGCGGGACGATGTACACGATCGAACTCGGTCTCGGAAAGAAGTTCCGGCCGCTGGCGATCATGTTCTGCACCTTCGGCCTGTTCGGCTGCCTGCCGATGTTCCAGAGCAACCAGGTGGCGGAACTCCTGGACGCCCAGTTCGGACTCGATCCGCGCCTGGCCGGCGTGGGCTGCGTCGCCCTGGTGGCGCTGGTGGCCTTCGGAGGCGTCGAACGGATCGGCGCGGTGACGGGACGATTCGTGCCGGTCATGTGCCTGCTGTACCTGGGCATGGCGCTCTGCGTCCTGTTCGTGCGCTCGGACGTTGCCGTCGAGGTGTTCGGCCGCATCTTCCGCGAAGCCTTCACCGGCGCCGCCGCGGCCGGCGGCGCCATGGGGATCGGCTTCCAGCAGGCCATGATGATCGGCGTCCGGCGCGCCGCGTTCTCGAACGAGGCCGGGCTCGGCACAGCGCCCCTCGCCCACGGCGCCGCGAAGACGAACGAACCGGTCCGGGAGGGGCTGGTCGCGATGCTGGGCCCCTTCATCGACACCATCGTGGTCTGCAGCCTGACTGCCTTCGTGATCCTGTCGAGCGGCCTGGAGACCGTCGGCGAGATCACCGGCGTTTCGCTGACCGCGGACGCGGTCCAGAGCACCCTGGGCGCGCCGGGCCGCGCGTTGCTGGTGCTGATCGTGATGATGTTCGCGATCTCGACGATGGTCAGCTACTCGTACTACGGCAAGCGCTGCTTCGCCTACCTGTTCGGCGCGAAGCGGGACGGCCTTTACACTTGGTTCTACCTCGGGGGCATCTTCGTCGGCGCCTGGTGGAGCGCCGGCATGGTGATCAACCTGATCGACACGGCGCTGGCGTTGATGGCGGTGCCGAACCTGATCGCGACGCTGCTGCTGGCCCCCAAGGTGAAGCGAGCGGCGTTCGACTACTTCGGGCGGTTGCGGGCGGAGCGAAGGGGAGGGTGAAACCGGTCGCGGTTTACCTCGGGAAGTAGCGCACGTCCGGCAAGCCTTCGAGTCCGCGTCCTGGGTCCAGAGCTCCGCCTCTTCGGAGTAGGCGGTTGCGAGGATCGAGGCGTCGGCCATCGGCAGGGGTTCAGGAAGAACTGACGAACGAGCCGGGATCTCCCATGGCCGCAGTAGAGTCCGACGGCATGGAAAGAGCGGCCGGCGCGCTCGTGGTTTGTCTGGCGCTGGTCGTCCCTCCAGCGAAGGCGATGGACCCATGTGAGGTCGATCTCAGGTCAGCGCCAAAGAAACGTCTCGGCGGCAGCCCCCTCGCGTGGGACCTGCCGGCAGTTGGGAAGTGGCGTGTGTCGAGACGTGGCGCGGGTGGCCGCATCCGCGAGGGTTGCGGCCTAGGCCTGATTGAAGCGCCTCTGGCGGCGGTGCGGGGTGTCATCGACGCGGCGGCGGACTTCGACGAGTTCATGCCACGGATCCTCGAGTCCGAGGTCGAGCCGATCTCGCCGGGCGTCTACCTGAACCGGCAGATCCTGGACATGCCGTTCCCCGTCGAGGATCGGCGCTACACGGTTCGGGTGGAGACCGGGGCCGTGGAGACAAGCGCCGGTCCGGGTTGGCAGGCTCGTTGGACGTACGTCGAGGGCTCCGGGAATGTCTTGGAAAGCAAAGGCTCCTGGACGCTGATTCCGCTGAATCCCGAACGGACCGTCGTCGTTTACCGGCTGCTGAGCGACCTTGGCGGCCGACTCCCGGCCTGGATCGTGGACTACACAGCGCCCCGCGCGCTGCGGCGTGTGCTGGCTTCGGTACGGGAGAGGGTGCTCGGCCGGAGGTAGGTCGGACTTCTCAGCCCTCGCCTAGAACGATGACGACGTTCTGGCCGCCGAAGCCGAAGGCGTTGATGAGCGCGATGCCGGTGGGGTGGGCACGGGCCCGGTTCGGAACGTAGTCGAGGTCGCAGTCCGGGTCCGGCCGATCCAGGTTGATCGTCGGGCAAATCGTGCCCTCCTCGATCGTCTTGACCGCGGCCAGCGCCGAGACGGCGCCCGCGGCGCCCAGCATGTGGCCGACCTGGGACTTGGTGGCGGTCACGGCGACGTCCCGAGCGCGCTCCCCGAGCGCCGCCTTGATCGCCAACGTCTCGGCGACGTCGCCCAGGGGTGTCGCCGTGCCGTGGGCGAACACCGCGTCGACCTCGCAGGGGTCCGTATCGCTCGACTCGAGGGCTCGGGTCATTGCCGCCGCCGCGCCTGTGCCGTCGGGGCGCGGCGCGGTCAGGTGGTGCGCGTCGGCGGTGACCGCGCCGCCTCTGACCTCGGCGTAGATGCGGGCGCCCCGTTCCTCCGCGTGCCGCTCGGTCTCGACCACGAACGCGGCGGCGCCCTCGCCGAACACGAAGCCGTCGCGGTCGGCGTCGAAAGGACGGCTCGCGGCCCGCGGGTCGTCGTTCCGGGTTGAGAGAGCCTGCAGGCGGGAGAACGTGGCGACGATCAACGGCGTGATGGCGGCTTCCGTGCCGCCGGCGACCACCGCGTCGACTTCGCCCGAGCGCAGCAGTCTGTAGGCCTCGAGCAGGGCGTAGTTGCCGCTCGCGCACGCCAGGGTCGAGGTGGTGGTGGGGCCGGTGACGCCGAGCTCGATCGAGATCAGGCACGAGACGGCGTTCGGCATCACGTCGGTGATCAGGAAGGGGTTCGCCTTGCGCGGCCCGCGCTCGACCAGTTGCCGCGTGCCGTCCTCCATGCTCGCCACGCCGCCGCCGCCGGTGTTGAACGTGATCCCGTAGCGGTGGGTTGCGGCGGCGTCGATCTTCAGATCGGCGTCCAGGAGTGCCTGCTTGGCCGATGCCACCGCGAAGTGGGTCGAGCGCGCGAGGCGTCGGGCAGACTTGCCGGCCAGCCACTCGGTGGGGTCGAAGTCATGCACCTCGCAGGCGATCTTCACCGTGAAGGCATCGGTGTCGAACGCGCTGATCGGCCCGGCGCCCGAGTCGCCGGCCTTCATCCGCCGCCAGAAGGTCTCGACATCGTTGCCAACCGGTGTCACGGCGCCGAGGCCGGTGATCACGATCCGGCCGTTGTCCGTCGTTGCCATCGGGTGAGGATAGCGCCGTCTGCCGAGTGCTGCGGGCGGCGTGAGCCGTTTCTCCTGCGCTACGCTCGCCGCTGGCTATCTGCAAGAGATCCTGGCCGGGGAGTCCGAGTATGAGTCGAGAGCGTTTTCTTCGATTTTTCCTACGGATTGCCGCGGCGACGGCCCTCGTGTCCCTGGTGGCGCCCGCGGCAGCCGCCCAGTCGGAGGGCGCCTTCGTCCCGGTGACCGACGCCATGCTGGAGGATCCCGACCCCGCCGATTGGCTGCACTGGCGCCGTACCCAGAACGGCTGGGCCTACAGCCCGCTCGAGCAGATCGACCGGGAGAACGTCGGCGAACTGACCCTGGCCTGGGCGCGCGGCCTGGAGCCGGGCAGCCAGCAGGGAACGCCGCTGGTCTACGACGGCGTCATGTACTACCCGAATCCGAGCAGCGTGACCCAGGCGATCGATGCGGCGACGGGCGATCTCCTGTGGGAGTACAAACGTCCGATCCCGAAGGACATCGCGACCTACGTCGGCGGGCTGGAGACGGTCAACCGGAGCCTGGCGATCTACGGGGAATTGATCATCGACACCGCGAACGACGGCTACGTGTATGCGCTCGACGCGGTGACCGGCGAACTGGCCTGGGAGACCCAGATCGTCGACTACGAGGAGGATCCGGCCAGGCACTCGACCGGGCCGATCGTCGCCGCGGGCCGGGTCATCTCGGGGCGTAGCTGCCGGCCGCACCGGGGGCCCGAGGCCTGCTTCATCGCGGCCCACAATGCTGTGACCGGCGAAGAACTCTGGCGCCGGCCGCTGATCCCCCGGCCGGGCGAGCCCGGCAACGAGACCTGGGGCGACTTGCCGTTCGAGGATCGCCACCACGTCGGGTCCTGGATGGCGCCGAGCTACGACCCGGAACTCGAACTGCTCATCCTGGGCACGTCGGTCACCTCGCCGGCGCCCAAGTTCCTGCTCGGCGGCCACGAGAAGAGGCACCTCTTCCACAACTCGACCCTGGCGCTGGAGGTCGATAGCGGCAACGTGCCCTGGTACTACCAGCACCTGAACGACCACTGGGACCTGGACCATCCGTTCGAACGGTTGCTCGTCGATACGGCCGTGGCGCCGGACGAGGAGGCCGTCGCGTGGCGGAATCCCCGGATCGAAGCGGGTGAGATACGCAGAGTCGTAACCGGTGTGCCGGGCAAGACCGGCCTGGTCTACACCCTCGACCGCGAGACGGGCGAGTTCCTGTGGGCGCGTCCGACCGTGCCCCAGAACGTGATCGAGCGGATCGACGGCGAAACCGGCGCCGTGATCGAGAACCCGGAAGTCGTGTTCACCGAGCTGGAGCAGCAGCGGCTGATCTGCCCCTCGCTCCTCGGCGGCAAGGACTGGGAGGCCGGCGCCTACAGTCCGCTGACGAACACGATGTACTACCCGCTCCGGAACCTGTGCTCCGAGATGACGACGCGCGTGGGCCGTGGCGCCATGCACTACGCGCTCGTGAACGACACCCAGTTCGCGCCTGGGAAGGAACTGCTCGGCACGGTCTACGCGATCTCCGCCGAGACCGGTGAAACGCGCTGGCTCCACGAGCGCCTGCCGGCGACCATGTCGCTCGCCGCAACCGGGGGCGGTCTCGTCTTCGGCGGCGACGTGGGCGGCCGCTTCTGGGCCCTGGACCAGGAAACCGGCGAGGTGCTGTGGGAGATCAACGTCGGCTCCTCGGTGACCGGCTTTCCGGTCAGCTACGCGGTGGACGGACGCCAGTACGTGGCCGTCGGCACCGGCGCCGAGGGCGGCTCGACCTCGACCTTCCGGAGGCTGACGTCGGAGCTCCGTCCGAGTTCCAACAACACGCTGTTCGTGTTCGCGCTGCCTTGACGGTCCTTCCCGGTCCGTCGGCCCGGCCGAACCGGTACGAGTTGTAGCGGCTCGCTGTTGGGCGGCGCACCGCATTTTTGTAGTAACATCAATTGTGCGGATCGAGTTCGACACCGCGAAGCGCTCGGCGACTCTCAAGGCCAGGGGCCTCGACATGGCCCGGGCTGGTGAGGTGCTCGAGGGCGCAACACTGACCGTCGAAGACGTCCGGCAGGACTACGAAGAGGACCGCTTCATCACGATCGGTTTCCTTGACCACCGGATGGTGGTTCTCGTTTGGACACGGCGCGACGGCGCTTACCGGATCATCAGCATGAGGAAAGCCAATGAACGCGAACAAACGCTCTACGGCCCGAGATTCTGAGAAGGACCTCGCTCCGGACCTTTCCGCCGACGGCTGGCCGGAGAAGTTCGCGAAGACGACGGTTCGCCGGGGCCGGCCGCGAAGCGCCAAGCCGAAGGTGTCGACGACGATCCGTCTCTCGCGCGACGTGATCGATCACTTCAGGGCCGGCGGTCGCGGATGGCAGACGCGAATCGATGCGGCGCTTCGCGAGTGGATCGGTAAGGGCGACGCCGCCTGAGGTCGCGGGGACCGTTCGCTGACAGCTAGGACCAGGCCGGCGTGGAGACGTCCACCACGCAGACCGCAATCAACTGGCGTTCCTGATCGTCGAACGACTGCTCGATCCTCGACCTGAGGTCTTCCGCCGTCTGCGGAGTCCAGCCTTCGCACTTCGTGGGCCGACATGTCTCGGTGTCGCCAAACCAGAACACCAGGTAGATTCCGTAGCCTGCGGCCCCGGGGTCCCGGGTGTACTTGGCGACCAGTTGACGTCGGATCGCCGTCCAAACGTCACGGTGGCAACTTCGCTTGATCTCCACGGGAATATTGAAACCACCGTAGCTGACGCGGATGTCGGACCGCTTGTCCTCGGCATAGGAGCCTTCTCGCTGAGCATCGATGCCTAACCGACCGAGTCGCTCCTGCAGGTCGGACAGCACCGCGTCCCGGCATGCGTCCTCCGGCCTGGGTTTCTCCGGGCGGCTGTAGCCATCGACGTTCCAGTATTGGCGCCAGTCCGACGTGTTCCCGTCGCGAATCTTGTGGCAGAGGTTCTCCAGCTCAGCGACACGAGTGCCGCGAGATCTCCCGCGTTCGCCGGGGCCGCGTTGTCGAGCGTCCGGACGACCTGCCGGAGGTCGCTATGGCGGTACTCGTGTTCTCGGCGTTTCCGGGCCTGGCGCTCCTTGGCGTTTGCAATGGCGGGCGACCAGGGCTTCGCATCGGGCATTCTCGTCAGCGCCTCCAGAGTTTCCGTTGCAGCGGCGCTCGGGTCGCCGCCGAGCGTGGCGATCACGTCCGCCGTGGCCCAGTACGCTCTTTCCGGCAATCCGTGGAGCCTCAGCGCTGCTCCCATCGCGGCTACGAGCGGTTCGAAGTCGCCAGTAGTGAACCGCCGGGTGAAGTCCATCGGGAGTCTCCCGGCCGTCACGAACCTCGCCAGCCACTTCAGACCGTCCCCGTCTTTCGCCAAACTGCGAAGGTCCTCCCGGAACCGTTCCGGCGCCACGAGATACCCCGCTGCCAGCCAGCAACCGTGTTCCGCCTCCTCTTGGCCGCCTGTTCCGAGCCGTTCTTCAATCACGCTGCCGACTTTCGGCCAGTCGCAACTCATCAGTGCCGCGTTCAGCAACCAACAGAGCGACATCAGGGCGGCTTCGGTCTCCGCCTTCGGGAAGCCCTCAAGCAAAGACAGGGAGACCAACTCGGCAATCCCTCGATGGTCTTCGGCGTTTGCGAGTTCGCGCAGTTCTGCCGCCGGTTGGAGGCCGGTCTCTAGTTTCAGCCCAGCGCTGCGGCGAAGCACGTCAGCCAACAACGCCGGCTCGTCGCGCAGCAGGTCCCGGGACCATTTGGGCCGGTATTGGCCGGCCCCGTCGGCGCTGTTCGGGTCGGCTAGCCGAAAAAGGTAGAGGATCGTCACCGCTAGGCGGATCTGGCTTTCGTTCAGGTCGCCGGCCGAGAGCTGGCCCGAGACCTCCAGGCTGTGCAGGCCGGCGACGAAGGGCAGAACGAGGGGATTGACTTGGTTTCGGTCGAACAGCCGCGGCAGCGGCTCTCGTATCAGAGGACTCCAGCGCCGGGACTCCTCATCGTGCCTCTCCAGAAGCGGCTCCCTTGCCCTCCGCTACATTGCACAGGTATGCATTGTTGTGCTATGTATTGGTCTCGTGGTCGCGTTCCGGTCAACGCAGAGGATGAAGATGAACATCAGCAAGGACCTGGTAGCCGCCTCGGCCGCGCCGCTCGTCCTGGCGATCCTGGTTGAGGGCGACAGCTACGGCTACGCGATCATCAAGCGGGTCGGCGAGTTGTCGGACGGCCAGCTCAGGTGGACGGACGGCATGCTCTATCCGGTCCTTCACCGTCTCGAGCGTCTCGGCTATGTCGAGGCGCGTTGGGCGACCGCGGAGAGCGGCCGGCGGCGCCGGTACTACAGCATCACGAAGGCGGGACGGGCGCGCCTGAAGACCCAGCAGCGGCAATGGCAGGTGGTGGACGCCACGCTGCGCGGAATCTGGAGGATGTCTTCGACGGCGGTCAATGCTGGACGAGCGTCGCCGCGATGGGGGCTCGCGCCGGCGTGGTGACGCACGACGAGGCGCTCGAAGCGCAGATCGCCCAGTGGCGGAACTGGCTGCGACGGCGTCCGGCGATCGGCGATTCGGACGTGGAGGAGCTCGAGGGCCACCTTCGCGACGTGGTCGCGGCGCTCCGCGCCAACGGTCTTGCCGCGGACGAGGCGTTCCTGGTGGCCGTAAAGCGGATGGGCAACCTCGACGCGGTGTCGCGGGAGTTCGCGCGTGAGCATTCGGAGCGGCTCTGGAAGCAGCTCGTGATGCCCGCGGCGACGGACGGGGCGGACCGCAGCGCCTCGCGAGAGACCCTCGTGGCCATCGCGCTGGCATTCGCCGCGGCGGCGGCGATCAAGCTGCCCGAGCTGTTCGGCTATCCGCGGATCGGGTCGGGAGCCGGCTTCTTCGACACCCATCTCCTGTACTTTCCCAATGTCAGTTTCTTCGTGCTGCCGTTCCTCGCCGGCTACTTCGCGTGGAAGCGCCGGCTGAACCGAGCGGCTTGCGTGAGGCTGGCACTGGCGTTTGCCGCCGGTGCGCTGGCCATCAACGTCTTCCCGTCCGCGCCGCCCGGTCACACGACGACGCTCGCGGCGCTCCACCTGCCGATCGCGCTTTGGCTGGTCGTGGGCATCGCCTACACCGGAGGGCGCTGGCGCGACGGCAGCGGTCGGATGGACTTCGTACGCTTCTCCGGCGAACTGTTCATCTACTACGTGCTCTTGGCGCTCGGCGGCGGCGTACTGATGGGTTTCACCGGCCTCACGTTCGCCGCCATCGGTTTGGACGCGGGGAGCTTCATTGCCCTGTGGATGCTCCCGAGCGGCGCCATGGGGGCCGTCATCGTCGGCGCCTGGCTCGTGGAAGCCAAGCAGGGCGTCATCGAGAACATGGCGCCCGTGCTGACGCGCCTGTTCACGCCGCTGTTCGCCGCGGTGCTGCTCGCCTTCCTCGGCACGATGATCTGGACGCGCAGCGGAATCGACATGGAGAGGGAGGTGCTGATCGCGTTCGATCTGCTCCTGGTGGTCGTGCTCGGTCTGCTGCTCTATTCGGTCTCGGCGCGCGACCCGCAGGCCCCGCCGGGCCTCTTCGACGGGCTGCGGCTTCTGCTGGTCGTCTGCGCGCTGGTGGTCGACATCGTAGCGCTGGCCGCCATCGCCGGGCGGATCACCGAGTTCGGCGTCAGTCCGAACAAGTTGGCGGCGCTGGGCGAGAACCTCGTTCTGCTGGTCAACCTGACGTGGTCGGCCTGGCTGTACGGCCGCTTCCTGGCCGGCCGCGGCCCGTTTTCGGCGCTTGTGCGCTGGCAGACCGCCTACCTGCCTGTCTACGCCGCGTGGGCGGCCTTCGTTGTCGTGGTCTTTCCGCCCCTGTTCGGTTTCAAGTGAGGCCTGGAGGTCGTCATGAAGAGATGGATGCAACGGATTCCGCTCCCGATCCGGGTGCCCCTTACTTGGGCAGCCGCTGGTGTACTCGTGGGTGCACTCATTGAGGTCACCGACAATGTTGCGCCCGGCGCCTTGCCGTTCGCGTCGCTGGTCGACATCTGGCCGCCGGTGCTGGCGATCCTGGGCTTCCTTGGCGGTGCGTTGTGTTCCGGCGTGCTTTGGCTCGCGAGGGATCGCCGCATTCAGTGAGTGCTCGCTGCTAGGCTCGACCAGTCCACAGACAGCGTCTTCCAGGAGGTCGAGAATGAAGACCCGGGCCCTCTCTCTTTGTGCAGCGGCGAGCCTGCTCCTCGTGCCGTGTCTCGCCGCGGACGACATTCCGCGTACCCCGAGCGGCAGGACCGATTTCTCCGGCAACTACGACGTTTCATCCCTCACGCCGCTGGAGCGGGATCCGAGGTTCGGCGACCGGCTGTACCTGACCGACGAGGAGGCACAGGCGATCGCGGATGGATTGGCTGCGTCCAACGCCCGCGATCAGGAAGTCCGCGAACCCGACCGGGGCGTGATCGCCAGCCGCGCGGAAGAGGGATACCGGGGCGTCGGCGCCTACAACGCCTTCTGGCTCGACCGGGGCACGGCTGCCTTCAAGGTCGACGGCAAGTACCGCACTTCAGTGCTCACGGATCCACCGAACGGACGCTTCCCGCTCCGAACCGAGGCGGGGCGGGCGCGCTTCGAAACGCTGCCTCCGTTCGGCTACGAGAACACGGGCACCGCTTGGTGGCTCGATGCCGCGAAGCGGCGAGCTCGAGCCTTCTGAGAGCGCCAACTTCGGGGCTTCCCGCGACGCTGCACAAGAGGACCGGCTTCGGGGTTGACCCCATGGGCCGAAGCTGACAGGGTTCGCGCATTCCGCTCAGACAACTCGGCGTTTCGCCGAAGAGGAGTGTGGCCAACGTCATGAAACTCGGAACCAGCGTGTTTTCTCGAACCCGCGTGGCGCCTCCTGCGCCACTCGTGAAGCAGTCCGAGCACCCGCCAGCGGGCGCTCGGATGGCAACTGCCGTGGCTGCGGTCGCGGTCCTCGCCGTGGCGGTGGCGCCGCTCGCGGCTCAAGACTTCGACCCGGAACGGCTGTCGGACGGTCACCCGGATCTGAACGGCATCTGGCAGGCCCTGAACGCGGCCAACTACGACCTGGAACTGCACATGGCGCGCGCCGCGATGCAGTTGCGCGAGGGTCCGCACGGTCCGATCCCCGCGGCTGAGGTCCTCAACTTCGGCGCGGTCGGCTCGGTGCCCCCGGGCATGGGCGTGATCAAGGGCGGCGGGAAGATCCCGTACACGGACGAAGCGCTCGCAAAGAGAAACGACAACATGGCGAACTGGTCCACTCGCGACCAGGAGGTCTTCTGCTACCTGCCGGGCGTGCCGCGTGCCACGTACATGCCGCAGCCGTTGCAGCTCTTCCACAGCGAGAACGCGGTCTTCATCGCCTACCAGTACGCCGGTGCGGTCCGCGACATCTACATGGAGGACCCGAAGCCTTCCCAGGTCGACAGTTGGATGGGCACGTCCTACGGCCGCTGGGAGGGCGACACCCTGGTCGTGGACGTGAGCGGGCTGCTGGCGAAGGACTGTGCGATGCGCGAGGGCGACATGCCCGGGTGCGGCGGTTGGCTCGACCGTTCGGGCAACCACTACAGCAACCAGTTGCAGGTGGAGGAGCGCTACACGCTGGCCGGTCCGAACCACATGCACTACGAGGCAACCCTCACCGACCCGATGACGTACACGGAGCCGTGGACGATCGAGATGCCGCTCTACCGGCGGATGGAGCCGAACGCCCGTCTGATGGACTTCCGCTGCGTCGAGTTCGTTGAAGAACTGATGTACGGCGAGTACCGGCGCAACCCGCTGCCGCGGATGAAGCTGGTCGACTAACGACTGAGGCGGCTCAGGCGGTTCGGGCTGAGGCCCTGGCGGTCCCGCCGGAACGCACACCGAAGCGAGAAGCACTATGCGTGAACCCGGACGGCGTGAACCCCAACGGAAGGCAGCTCTGGCCCTGGTCGCGCTGGTTGGAATCGCCGCGCCCATGCTGGCCGCCGGCGACGAGGACCTTCCCCGCACCGCCTCCGGGCGCCCCGACTTCTCGGGTCACTACGATGTCGCCACGCTGACGCCGCTGGTGCGGCCGGCGGCGCTCGGCGACGAGTTGTTCATGAGCCGCGAGGAGGCCGAGCGGAGGGTGAAGCAGGCCGCGCTGCGCCGCGCGGCGACGTCTCAGGCCAGCGATCCGGACCGCGAGGCGCCTCCCGACGGCGGCGACGGTTCACCCGGCGCGGCTGGCAACGTGGGCGGCTACAACTCGTTCTGGATCGACAACGGCACCGACGTGTTCGAGGTGGACGGCAAGTTCCGGACCTCGATCATCACGCACCCGAAGAACGGGCGCTTTCCGCCGGTGACCGAGGCTGTCCGGGAGCGCTTCGCCTCTCGCAGAGGCTTCTTCCGGGCCAACACCGGTGAGGCATGGTGGCTCGAGCGCGAGGGGCCGGGTCCCTACGATGATCCGGAGCTGCGGCCGCTTGCGGAGCGCTGCCTGCTCGGTTTCAGCTCCACGGCGGGACCGCCGATGCTGCCGGCGTTGTACAACAACCTGAAGAGGATCGTGCAGACCGAGAATCATGTGATGATCCTGGTCGAAATGGTCCACGACGCACGCATCGTGCGCATTGGCGGCGAGCATCTGCCGGCGACGGAGCGGCGGTGGTTGGGCGACTCGATCGGCTGGTGGGACGGTGACACGCTCGTCATCGACACGAAGAACTTCAGCGATCGGGTGGCGTTGCGCTCGGCGACTCGGGATCTGCACACGGTCGAGCGCTTCTCGCCGATCGGCGAGGATCACGTGCTCTACCAGTTCACGGTCGAGGACCCGAACGTGTGGACCGAGTCGTGGAGCGGCGAATACGTCTGGCCGCGCACGGACACGCTGCTCTACGAGTACGCCTGCCACGAGGGCAACTACGCGCTCGGCAACATCATGCGCGGCGCCCGGCTGCTGGAAGAAGATGCGGCGGCCAAGGCCGCCGGTTCGGGCGGTTCCGGAGAGTAGTCCGCGTAGCGGATCCTGCTAAAGTCGGTTCACGGACAGCCCAAGTCTGGAGCGAAGGACAAACCCACTGACACAAACAGAGGAGTGAGAGACGTCCATGAGTAAGCGAGCCATCATCATCACGGGGATCGGCTTTGTCGTCGCGGCAATCGCGGTGACGGTGCCCTTGGTAGCGCACCATGCCTTCGGCGCCGAGTTCGATCCCAACCGTCCGCTGTTGCTGAAGGGCCCGGTCGTCAAGGTCGAGTGGGTCAATCCGCACACCTGGATTCATGTGGAGCACACCGAGGAAGACGGCAGCAAGCACGTCTGGATGGTGGAGGGCGGTACGCCCAACACCCTGCTCCGCCGCGGTCTCTCCCGCGACGACTTGCAGCCGGGAACGGTGATCGTCGTCGACGGTTACCAGAGCAAGGACCGCTCCCGGCGTGCGAACGGCCGCGACGTGACCTTCGAGGACGGGAGCAAGATCTTCATGGGTTCCTCGGGTACCGGCGCGCCGCGCGACGGTCGCGACCCGACCGAGCCGCCCGGGTAGCTGACTGGGTGCGCCGGCGTCCTCGCCGGCATCCGGCGCGCAGCGCCGGTCTCTGGAGTCGCGAGAGATGCTTGCTTCGCCGGGGTTCGGCTCTGCGCTCCGTCAGTCCGTCTTGCGCCTCAGGCGCGCCGCGTGCCGCCTGAGGCGTTTTGCCGCCGGGACGAAGGAAGAGGCCGCGGAGAACAGGCCGCCCAGCAGCAGAACGATGACGACGACGTCCCACAGCGGGCGGCGGTGGTAGAAGCCCGGAAAGTCGAGGCGGTGCAGGCCGCGGTACAGCCAGCGGTCGACGCGGCTCCGGCGCTGTTCGCGGTGGACGATACGGCCTAACGCCGGGTCGAGATAGAGCCAGGTCCGGTCCGTATCGTCGAAACGAACCCGCAGCACCGGAAGCGGCGCACGGCGATATCTGCGGTTGCCGTAGTAGACGTCGTACTTCGTTAGTTCGGCAGCATCGACGACCTCTGCGCCGGGCATGGCCGCGATGGCTGCGGTCAGGAGTTCGTCGCGCTCGAAGCGGCGCGTCTCTCCGCTTCCGAGCGCAACCAGCCGGTGTTCGAAGGGCTGTACGGCGGCCTGGAACTCGGAGGGACCACCGGCGCAGGAGGCGCCACGGTAGCGATCGTCACCGGATGAGGTCGGCGGGCGGTACGCCAGGAACAGGGGTTCGCCGTCGAACGTCAGGAACTCGACCTCGCGGGCCGGGAAGGACTCGGAGATCGACTCCAGGGCGGTCCGGATCGAGACGAGGTCGAAACCGTCGAGCCGCAGTCCACCGCCCGCGACCGCGGCGTGCTGGCCCTGGCTGGTCGTTCTCCCGGCGTGCCAGCCGAAGGGATCCATCGACAACGCGCCGCTCAGCACCCAGGTGAAGGCCGCGGCGCCGAAGACGAGGCCGCTGTAGTGGTGCCAGCGCATGATGCCCGAGTACGGCGAGCGCTTCCGCCGGTTCAGGCGGATCACGCCGACGGCAAGCCCGGACAGGGTCAGCACGCAGCCGGCAGCGGATGCCCAGACGACCAACTGGTACCAGAGCGTGGAGTGTGAACGGAGCGGCGTGAAGTAGAGCCAGTGGAACACCGCGCCGCTGGTGCCCCAGAACCGTGATGTCGCGGTCGTCTCCATGACCACCTCGGCGGTGCGATCCGAGACGTAGAGCACATTGCTGGCGGTGCGAATGCGGTGGAGGGGGAACAGGGAGGGAAGTTCCAGGGTCCACTGGTCGGGGCGGGGCAGCAGTCGGTCGTAGCGGAGTGGGTGCGGCGTGGTCTGGCCGTTCGGTGGCCGAACGAACTGCGCTGCTACCGCCGCCGCCTGAGCCTCCGAGAGCTGCAGCATCGGACTGCCGGTGTCCGCGTAGACCGCGGTCCAGCCGGCCACGGTGCGCAGCCGGTAGATCGGCCGGTCGCCGGCCATGCCGAGGCGGACCTGGAGCGCCTCCTGGCCGCCGGCATCCAGGCCGGCGGCTACCGCGGCCTGCGCCGGATCTACGCGGACCGCCTCCAGATCGAGTGGCGGCAGACGGCCAAGGCGATCGCCGGGGTCGAGCGTCGGCATCCGCGCGTACATCATGACCAGCGCCGAGGCGAACCAGACCACGAAGAGCAGGTTGCCGGCGATGCCCAGCCAGCGGTGGAGGACGATCAGCGTGCGACGCAACACGAAGCGTCCTCTGGCCGGCAGGCCCCCTGGTTCGTGCCGAAGCCGCAAGTCCGGGTGGGCCGGCCTTCTGGCCGGCATCCGGCCGAGAGCGCCTTCCCTGATCGCCGCCGCCGCAAGCGGAGACGCCTACTGGCGGAACTGATTCGGATCGTTGGTCCAGTACTGCGCGTGACAGCCGGTGCAGGAGAAGTAGATCTGCTCACCGATATCGAAGATGCCCTGGACGTCCCGGGCGTCGGCCGCCTGCATCGCGGCGTCGCCGGCATCGATCATCTGCCGGCACCAGGCGAGCCAGTCGCCGTCGTCCATCCTGCGCCGTTCCATCATCAGCAGATTGCCGGCTTCTGCGACTGCGACCGTCGCGTTCCGGACGAGGATCCAGTCCTCGTCCGTCTCGGGCTGGATTTCGATCGTCTCCTCGGCGGTGATGATCGTGCCGGCCGAGGCCCAGATGTGATCGGCCGCCGGCTCGATCATCGAGGCCATCAGCAGCCGAACGCCCGCGACCTCGCGGAAAGGCGGTTCGGTTTCCTCGCTGCCGCAGGACCCAAGCGACAGGGCCACTGCGGCGACTGCAGGCAGGGCGAACAGCTTCCTGGCGACGGTCATGACGGTCGCGGAGTGTAGCGGAGTGGGCCGGTGGCGCTCCGGTTCGTGGCCAGCCTCATCGACCAGGACCAGCTTGGCGTGGCCCGGCGAGCCGGCTCAATCGACCTGCGTCTTCCAAACGTCGCCGTGTGCCGTGAGAAGGACTCCGGTCGGCGCGGCCCAGTGGGTGCCGGCGACGGTAATGCCGGTGTCGCCGAAGCGCCCGCAGAAGCCGCGGCGCGCGGCGATCGCGGCCTCGTGGTCGATGTGCAGGTGGGTGCAGACCACCAGGTCGACCTGTTCGCGCGGGAAGCCGGCGTCGCGGATCCCCTGCCAGAACGGACCGTCGAGTTCGTTCCAGGCCGAACGCGGGCATCCTGCCCGCATTCGATGCCGCGGCTGCCGCCTGAAGCCGATGTCGGACACCTGGGCTCTAGCGGGTGAGCCAAGCGAACTTCTGCGGCTTCCGCTGCGCCTTCGGGTCGATCAGCACGTTGACCAGCGCCGGCCGGTCGGAGACGAGCGCCGCATCAAGGGTCGGGCCGAGGTCGGCCACCTTCTCGACCAGATAGCCCTTGCCGCCGAAGGCCTCGATCACGCGCTCGTAGCGGGCGCCAAGTGTGTAGGTGGAGGTCGGCAGCGGCTTGCCCGGAATGTACTCACTGACGCCGCCGCCGATGCCGTTGTTGTTGATGACGACGAAGGTGATGGGCATGTTGTACCGGCACGCGACCTCGACCTCCATGCCGGAGAAGCCGAACGCCGAGTCGCCCTGGACGCAGATCGTGCGCCGGTCCGGGTGGACCACGGCCGCCGCGATCGCCAGCCCCGTGCCGACGCCCATGGTGCCGAAGGTGCCGGCGTCGAGCCGCTTGCGCGGTTCCATGTTCGGCAGCACGGTGCGCGAGATGTCCATGGTGTTCGCGCCTTCGGCGATCAGCATGTCCTGCGGTTCGAGGCGGTCGGCGATCTCGCGCAGGGCGCGGTAGTAGCCCATCGGCTCGCTGTCGTCGTCGAGCATCGCCTGAACCGCGGCCTGGTTCTGGGTCGCGCTCTCGCGCAGGCTCGCCAGCCACTCGTTGTCGGCCGAGAGTGTGAAGGGCTCCGCGTCGAGCGCCTCGTTCAACTGCGCGGTCACCGCCCGCGCGTCGCCGACCATGCCGACTTCGGTCGGAACGTTGGTACCGATCTCCTCCGCATTGAGGTCGATCTGCAGCACCCGGACGCCCTTCTTGAACCGCGGCGGCAGCCCGAAGTGGAGGATCCAGTTCAGACGGGCGCCGATCAGCAGGATCACGTCGGCGTTCTGGAGCGCGAAGGAGCGCGCCGGGGCGACCACGTGGGGATCGTCGTCGGAGACGACGCCCTTGCCCATCGGCGTCGGCAGCACGGGCAGGTTCGTGCGCTGGACGAAGCGGCGCACTTCACTCTCGGCGCGGGCGTAGGCGGCGCCCTTGCCGACGATCACCAGCGGGTTCTTGGCCTCCCGCAGGACCGCCACCGCGCGTTCGACCTCCCGCGGGTCGGCGAGAGAGGTCGGCGGTTCCGGACAGCGGGGTGGAAACTCCACGTCGTCCTCGTCGACCTGGGCGGTCAGGACATCGTTCGTCAGGTTCAGGTAGGAAGCGCCGGGACGGCCGTAGATCGAGGTGCGGACCGCCTGCTCCACATAGAAGGGCGCCCGGTGAGCGGCGTCGATTTCCGCCGAGTACTTCGAGAACGGCCGCGCCGCCTCGACCTGGGGGCACTCCTGGAAGGCGCCCTGGCCGTTCTGGTAGCGGTCGTTGGCGCCGCCGAGCAGCACCATCGGCCAGCAGTTCTTCTCCGCGTTGGCGAGACCGGCGATGCCGTGCACCATGCCGGGGCCCGACACGGCGAGGCAGGCCCCGGGGCGGCCGGTCAGGTAGCCCACCGCGCCCGCCGCGTAGCTGGCCGCCTGCTCGTTGCGGAAGCCGAAGTACTGGATGCCGGCCTGTTGCGCGGCGTGGGCGACCCCGTAGACGGGGAAGCCGACGATGCCGAACATGGTTTCGACACCCTGCTGCTTCAGGCTGCGGGCGATCAGGGCGGCGCCGGTGGCGGTCGTCATCTCCTGGTCTCCTGGCCGTCTGCGTCGGGAGTAGGCAGTGCGCCCAGCACGCCGTCCGCGCGCAGCCGGTCGATGTCAGTTTGCGTGAGGTTGAGTTCGTCGGCCAGGACGCTGTCGGTGTGGCGGCCCAGCAGCGGCGCCGCCTCGATCTCGACCTGGTTGTCGCTGAGGTTCATCGGCGAGCCCAGCAGCCGGACCGGACCCTTGGCCTCGTGGTCGATGGTGTGCACGAACCCGCGTTCGTTGAGGTGGGGATCCGCGAACAGGTCGAGCGTGTCGAGCACCGCGCTGGCCGGTACGCCGGCGTCCCCGAGGATGGACATGGCCTCCTGCTTCGTGTGGCGGCGGGTCCAGTCGATAATCGCTTCGAACAGTTCGTCGCTGCTCTCGTGCCGCAGCTTGGGCGTGGCGTAGCGGTCGTCGTCGGCCAGGTCCTGGCGATCGATGGCCTCGCAGAGCGCGTGCCACATCCGGTTCGTGACCACCAGCATGTAGACGTAGTCGTTGGGGCCGAACGGCTTGCAGGGGTAGAGGTTCATCATCGCTCCGCGACCGGAGCCGCTGCGGGGGGCGGCCTTCTCACCGAAGTCGCCGCCCATCGCGATCGCGGTGCGCATGAACCAGGTCACTCCCTCCTGCATCGACATCTCGACCAGTTGACCCTTGCCGGTGCGGAGCTTGTTGGCGTGAGCCGCGCACAGCGCAAGCGCCATCAGCACACCGGTTCCGCAGTCGCCGATCGTCGTGCCGGGGCGTAGCGGCGGCCCGTCCGGGTCGCCGGTGATCGACATCGCGCCGCCCGCGGCCTGGGCCACCGGGTCGAAGCACTTGAAGTCGCTGTAGGGGCCGCTATTGCCGAAGCCCTTGATCCGGCCGTAGATCACGTCCGGGTGAACCTCATGAATCGAGTCGTAGTCGAGGCGCAGCTTTTCGACCACTCCGGGGCCGAAGTTCTCGATCAGGATGTCGAAGCGGGGCGCCAGCTTCAGCAGCAGATCGCGTCCCTCCTCCGTAGCGAGGTTGATCGCGATGCTGCGCTTGTTGCTGTTCCAGTTGATGAAGTACTCGGAGTCATCGGCGCTCCGCCCGCCCGCGAGACCGCGCCCGGGATCGCCGGTCCCCGGGCGCTCCACCTTGACCACGTCGGCGCCCAGCCAGGCCAGGGCCTGGGTACACGAAGTTCCGGCTTCGTACTGCGTCAGATCGAGAATGCGCAGGCCGTCGAGTGCTGGCATGAGTGGCCTCCTGGCTGTGCGTTGCGGGCGCATACGATAACCCGGTTCTTGGGCTTACCGAGGGCGGATGGCCGGTCCTGGGAACGCGGCGAAGCGGCGACTCAAGGCGCAACTCGCAGATCTCCGACCTGCGCAGCGTCCCGGCGAAGCCTACGGCGATCACGGCCGCGTCCCGGATCGCCATGGTCCGGCTCGCTTTCCGCGCCGCCAGTCGATCGCAGTACGCAATGATCGCCCCGATCTCATGCTCCCGCAGCGCCTTGACCCGCCGGGGCCGTCCGTCGGCCAAGCGGCCGAGCCCCCGCACGACCCAAGGTCTCGCTCACCGTACCTTCGGTTGATCGCTGCCAGAGGAGCGTTAGCGTGCTCGGACCGTGGAGAGGATGGAGACTACAGACGGTCGGCGGTCGCCGGGGTCGAGGAGTGAGGCCCACCGGGTTGGCTGGCCGCATCGGCGGGGGGGCCTGTCCCCTGCTCAGGGTTCCACCGGGGTTCTGGGGCTACGCCTGGATGGGCGAAGCAGAATCCGCTGGGCTGAGGCGATCCTCGGCTGCCTCACGTTCCTGATAGTGCATGGCCGAGTTCATGCGCGACCAAGCCGGAGCTGGTCGCCACCGCACCGAACCAGGTCTGGTCGTGGGACATCACCAGGCTGCGCGGACCACGAACCTGGACCTGCTACTACCTCTACGTCCTGCTCGACCTCTTCAGCCGCTACGTGGCCGGCTGGATGGTCGCCGACCGGGAGAACTCCGCGCTCGCCCAAAGGCTCATCGAGGAAACCTGTCTCAAGCACGGCGTAGAGCCCGACATTCTCACCCTGCACTCCGATCGAGGCGCACCCATGACCAGCCAGGGCACCGCCCAACTGCTCGCCGCCTCGGTGTGAATCGATCCCTGGGCCGGCCCCAGGTCAGCGAAGACAACCCCTACTCCGAAGCCCATTTCAAGACCCTCAAGTACCATCCCGACTTCCCCGGTCGGTTCCGAACCAGGACGCGGCGACCGCCTACTGCAGGTCCTTCTTCCCCTGGTACAACACCGAGCACCGGCATGCCGGCATCGCCATGCTGACACCCGAGACCGTCCACTACGGCCGGGCGCAGGCCGCGCTCGAACAGCGTCAGCGCGCCCCGCGCGCCGCCTGGAAACGCCACTCCGAACGATTCGTCGGCGGCGAACCACCCACAAACCGCTGGCCCAAGCCGTCTGGATCAACAGGCCCGACCCCGAAACATCGGAGATGGCTCAGTAAGTCCGAGAAGTCCTGTGTCAAGTCGTTGACAGGTTCCGCTACGCCGAGAGCGGAGAGGGCGTCCCGGCAGGTCGCAGAAGCGAAAGTCACGCAGATAGCTCAGACCCTGTCCGCAGGTCTACTGCAGATCGGCCAAAGGGTCGCAAGTCAGTAGCGGTCAAGACGGACGAGCTACCCTTTGGGAGGGCTTCAGGAGTCGTCCTGGCGGTATTTGCTGATTCCGCAGCAGCTAACGACTGTCGTCGTGGCTGGGCCGCCAGATTCACGATTCCCGAAGGAATTGAGTCGTCGCCATGGCCGCGCCTTGGCGACCTGTCCAGTTTCCGGGACCACCGGAGCCCCACCGGCGGTGGCGCTGGGCTCTGCTCCAGCGGCCGTCCGCGGGGATGAACGAACTGCCGACGGTTCGAGTACCCGCGTCGTGGAGCGAGACCGTGAAGCCGCGCTGGCGCGCGAAGCTTCCACCCTTAGTGATTGGGAGGACGACCGGCGTCCTGGTCAACTCGTTGAAGCGTGCGGGGGAGACAATCACGACCGGCCGTGTCCCCCGTTGTTCATGGCCGGCGGTGGGATCGGCTGACGAGCAAGATCTCGCCGCGCCGCATTACAAGAGTTCGTTGCCGAGAGGCGGGCCGTCGAGCCACGCCCGATCCTCGTCGTCGACCGGGGCGGTCTCGTCGCACTGGGCCAGCAGCTCGTCGAGCGAGTAGCTCGCGCGGGTTCTGGGCGCAATGATCAGACGGTCCCCTTCGACGCCGATATCCACCCTGGCGCCAGCACTGAGTTTCAGAAGATCAAGAAGCACCGGGGGCACCGCGAGCATGACCGAGCCGCCGACCTTGCGCAGATTGGTGGTATGCATGTGCGGGATTGTACTGCCGAATAACTCTGGAGCGGAACGGTTGCGCCGTCTGGACTGTAGGCTCTGGCGATGTACAAGACGCGGCTGCATCGGGTGCGACTGGCAAGAAACTGTTGGCGCGCGAGCCGAACCGCGGCCATGGTGGCGCTTGCCCTGGGGACGCCCTGCTTCGCCCAGGACGCCGACGCGAACAAGGCGGTCAAGCCGGGCCAGTTCAAGCCGATTCCGATCATGCTGGGCGGCGTGGTGTACGTCGCCACCGAGGTTGCCCAGGCAGCGGCCGTCGACGCCGCCACCGGAGAGACTCTGTGGTCCTACGATCCAGAGTCCTGGCGCGCGGGCCGGCCGGCGAACATCGGCTTCCAGCACCGCGGTGTGGCCGCCTGGCGGGGGTCGGTCGAACAGGACGGCCGCAGTCGTGACGAAACGCGGATCTTCCTTCCCACCCACGACCGCCGGCTGATCGCGCTCGACGGCCTGACCGGCGAGCGGGTATGGCACTTTCAGGCTATCCATCACGGGCCGTGGGACTACGATTTCCCGACTCCGCCCCAACTGGTCGATATCACCGTCGACGGTCGGGACATCAAGGCGCTGGCGCGGGTCTCGAAGCAGGCGTTCGCTTACGTTCTCGACCGCGTCACCGGGGATCCGGTCTGGGACATCGAGGAACTCCCCGTGCCCGTCTCCGACGTTCCCGGCGAGCGCGCCTCGGAGACCCAGCCGTTCCCGACCAAACCGGTGCCCTTCGATCGTCAGGGCGTGAGCGAGGATGATCTGATCGATCTGACGCCGGAACTGCTCGCCGAGGCCAAGAAGATCGCGTCCAGGTTCCGCATGGGTCCGCTGTTCACGCCGCCGAGCGCAGGCGCCGGCACGCTGATGCTGCCGAGCGCGGGCGGCGGCTCGTTTTTCGCCAATATCGGGGAGCTTGCGGAAGACGCCGGCCTGGACCTCACGGAGGAACAGATCGCGGCGTTTAGCGCCGGGACGACGCCGAAGCTGGTGGCGCTGGCGCTGCCATGACGGTGGACCTGTCTTCCGGGCGTGCCGGCGTGCCGGCGCAACAAACGCGGCCGGTCGTCCGGGGGGTGCGGGTCGATGCCCAGACCCGCTGCGCCCACTACCACGGCCCGACCGACGTGGTCGCCATGCGTTTTAGGTGCTGCGGCGAGTGGTTTCCGTGCATCGACTGCCACCGCGAGGGGGCCGACCACCCCGTGACCGTCTGGCCACTGGCTGAACGGGACCGGGAAGCCGTCTTGCGTGGAAACTGCGGCCTGCGGCTCACGATTGCTCAGTACATGGCCTGCGATTCGACCTGCCCGGCTTGCGGCGCGGCGTTCAATCCCGGCTGTTCCAACCACTGGCACTACTACTTCGAGCCGGGAGCGACCGGGCCATGATCGACGCCGACGTTCACATCCCCAATCCGCGCCTGAAGGATCTGCTGCCCTTGCTGCCCGGCCATTGGGTCGAGCACTTCAACAACACGGTGGACAAGGGCGCCTCCCAGGAGTACTACCCGCCGCGGTCGCCGGTAGCCGGCCGCCGCGGCGGCCTGGAGGAACTGCGCGAGACGGTCTTCGATCAGGGCGGCGCCGAGCTGGCGATCTCGAGCTGCCTCTACGCGGTCGACAGCATCCACAACCCGGATGCCGCCATCGCGCTCGCGAGGGCGGTGAACGACTGGCAGGCCCGGGACTGGCTGGAGCCGGAGCCGCGGCTCCGCGGTTCGATGGTGGCGCCGATCCAACTGCCGGCTGACGCCGCGGAGGAGGTCGAGCGTTGCGCCGACCGACCCGGCTTCGTCCAGGTGCTGATCCCGGTTCGCACCGAGCACCCGCTGGGAAGCCGCCACTACCACCCCCTCTGGAAGACGATCGAGGAGAGCGGGCTGGTGGCGGCAATCCACTTCGGCGGCGCCCCCGTCATGCCGCCGACGCCGACCGGCTGGCCGTCCTTCTTCCTCGAGGAGTACACCGCGATGGCGCAGGTGTTCGCGACCCAGCTCACGAGCATGATCGTCGAGGGGGTGTTCGACGCCTGTCCCAATCTGCGGGTCGTCTTCCTGGAGTCAGGCTTCACCTGGATTCCAGCTCACCTTTGGCGGATGGACAAGGAGTGGCGGAACTTGAGGCGGCTGGTGCCCTGGGTGCGCCGCCCGCCGTCCGACTACTTCCGCGAGCACGTGAGGGTCGGCATCCAGCCGCTCGATGCGCCGCCGGACCCGGCGCACCTGTGCGAAGTCGTCGACCAGCTCGGCTCGGACGACCTGTTGCTCTACGCCAGCGACTACCCCCACGTCCACGTCCGCGACGCCGGCGATCTGCTGCTGCGGCTGCTGCCGGAAGGGCTTGGGCGTAAGATCAGGTCGGAGAACGCGCGCAGCTTCTACCGCCTTTCAGAAGGAGGGTTGCCATGACCGTCACCCTGATCGAGCCATCCACGGAGGCCTCGGCGCTTCCTACCGCGGTGGCGCCGAAGCGACCGCCGATCATCGACTGCGACTTCCACAACGAGCTCGACTCGATCAAGGACCTCTACCCGTATCTGTCGAAGCGCTGGCGCAACCACCTCAAGACCTTCGGCGTGCGCCACCCGAACAGCGGCTACTACCCGCGCTTCATGGACCATCGCGAGGAGGCGCGGCCGCCGTCAGGCCGCACCCCCGGCTCGGAAGTCGGCTTCGCCGCCGAGGACTTCCTCGATCCGTACAACGTCGAGTACGCCATCCTGAACCCGCTGACGCCTGTGACCTCGGCGCTCGACCTGGAACTCGGCGCGGCGCTTGCCACCGCCGCCAACGACTGGCAGATCGCCGAGTGGCTCGACCCCGAGCCGCGGCTGCGCGCGTCCGTGGTCGTGACTCCGCAGGACCCGGTCGCCGCGGCGGCGGAGATACGGCGCTGCGGCGCCGACGGTCGCTTCGTCCAGGTGTTGTTCCTGGGACGGATGCAGGAGCCGATGGGCCGCCGCAAGTACTGGCCGATCTACGAGGCCTGCGCCGAGACCGGAATGCACGTCGCCTCGCACGCCTTCGGCGCCTACGGTCACCCGATCACCGGCGCCGGCCACGCCTCGTACTACATCGAGGACCACACGAGCCCGCCGCAGGCGGTGCAGGCGAACATCACCAGCATGGTCGTCGAGGGCGCGTTCGACCGCTTCCCGAGCCTGCGGATGATCTCGGTCGAGAACGGTTTCGCCTGGCTGCCGCCCCTGATCTGGCGCCTCGACTCCGCCTGGAGTCTGCTGCGTGAGGAAGCGCCGCATCTTGGGCGTTTGCCGTCGGAGGTCATCTCCGAGCACGTCTACGTGACCACGCAGCCGATCGAGGAGCCGCCCAGGCGCCGGGACTTCCTGGCTCTGATCGAGCACTTCGGCGGCCTGGCAAGCCACATCCTGATCGCCAGCGACTACCCGCACTGGGACGGCGACAATCCAGATGTCGTGCTCCCGTCGGGGCTCGACGAGGATCTCGTCCGCGGCATCCAGTCCGAGAACGCGCGCGCCCTCTACGGGCTCTAGGGCATTCGCGGGGCTCGATCTCGGCGTAGGCGATCCGCGCATGAAGTACGTCGTCTCCGAGGCGTCCGAGATCGAATCGGGCGGCCGCAAGATCGTGACCGTCGCCGGCCGCTCGATCGGCATCTTCAATCTCGACGGCGAGTTCTTCGCGCTCCGCAACCGCTGCCCGCACCAGGGCGGCAAGCTGTGCGAGGGCAAGCTCTGGGGCGTCCTCCGTTCCGAGCGTCCCGGCGCCTTCGAGTACCGCCCGAGCCGCGAGATCCTCTGCTGTCCCTGGCACGGCTGGGAGTTCCACGTCCGCACCGGCCAGTCCTGGTGCGCGCCCGAACGACTGCGGGTGCGTCGCTACGAAGTCGAAACGGTCGCCGGGGAGGAACTCGCCGAGGCCCCGATCGAAGACCCCGAGGCCCCGGCCCCGGGCATGGTCAAGGGGCCGTACACGGCCGAGACCTACCCGGTCATCCGCGAGGGCGAGTACCTGGTCGTCGAAGTCCTGGGCTAACGCTAGCGAGGCTTCGCCTCAGACCGACGAGCATGTACTGGGCGGTGTCTGGTTGTGGGTCTGAGCTTGATCGGACCCCGGGCGCTGCTCCAGCCGCGGAGAGAATCCGCCTCGATAGTCGCTCATGGGCGAAGGTGGCCGTATGCTGGCCGGTGAGGAGCCCATCGACCGGAGTCCGTCCATGAAGGTAGCACGCAGCGTAGCCGAGGTTCTTTCGGATCACACGTCGTTGACGCTTGAGAGCGTCGACAGGATGTACCTCAACGTCTATGTTCCGCTGCTTCAGCGGGGCGTCGGCGCGGCCTGGTTCTTCCGGGAGTTGCAGGGCTGGCAGGTGCCGTCGTCGGTACTGATGGCGCCGATGACGAGGCGCTTCGTGGCGGCGATCAAGGGCTACGCGAGGCAGCACCGGGTCGAGATCGTCTCGTTCCGGCGCGGCGAGCGGAAAGACGACCGTACCCGGGAGTTCCTTCGCCAGTGGCGCGGTGGGGAGGGTGTGCTGTACATCGGCAAGGCCCAGGAGAAGGCTCGGGTGTTGCGCTCGCGGCGCCGCCAGAGTTCGTCGGGCGTTTGGTATCCGTGGTTGACGGACTCGACGGCGATGGTGAACCACTACTACTTCTACGCGTTCGACGATGACTTCGGTCCGTTCTTCGTGAAGTTCTGCTCGTACTTCCCGTACAACGCGAAGCTGTGCATCAACGGCCACGAGTACCTGAAGCGTCAGTTGAGCAAGCGGGGGATCAGGTACGAGTCGCTGGACAACGGCATTCTGCACTGCTCGGACCCGGAGGCGATGCAGCAGTTGGCCGACAGCCTCGACGCGGACAGGATCGATGCGCTGCTGCGCAAGTGGCTGGCCCGACTGCCTCACCCGTTCGCGGCCCGGGACAGGCGGCAAGGCATTCGCTACGACCTGTCGATACTTCAGGCCGAGTTCGCCTTGACCCAGGTCTTCGACCGTCCGTTGCAGGGCCGGGTCTTCTTCGAGGAGGTGATGCGGGAAAACCTCGACATGGGTCGGCCCGAGCACGTTCAGTTGATCTTCGACCGGCGGATCACCCGCCGCACGCCCTCGGCGTACCGCACGCGCGTCATCACCTCGGGAGTGACGCCGTCGTTGCACGTGGACTACAAGCACTCGCGGATCAAGCAGTACTACAAGGAAGGGCGCGCCCTGCGCACCGAAACGGTGATCAACGACACCTACGACTTCGATGTCGGTCGCCGGCTGAGAAACCTCGATGATCTGAAAGGATCGGCTTCGCCGCCAATCGACGCCTGCTCGGCGTCCAACGTCTCAGCCGCGACTGCATGATCGGAGCCCAGGTGCTCGACGACCTGCACCGTCCGACCTGCGCCAACGGCCAACGCGCTTCGGCACTCCGCTTCGGCGACCAAAGAGTGCAGGGCCTGTTCGCCGCCCTGCTGCGGTTCAACCTGCTGCCGCAGGGCTTCCGCAATCGCGACCTGCGCCAGACCGTGGCCGGGTTGTGCGGACTCCAACCGGAGGACTACGGGCCTTCCCGCATGACCTACGATCTGCGACGCCTCCGTCTGCGGGGAATCATCGAACGGATTCCCCACACCCAGAGGTACCGGCTCACTCCCGAAGGACTCCGCATCGCTCTCGCCTACCACCGAACGCACGCACGAGTGCTCGGACCTGTCCTCTCGGCCACCAGCGACCCGGAAGCCAACTCGAAAATCCGCAGCGCTCTTGCCTCCTATGATCGCGAGCTCCAGAGAGCCTGGATCGGACAACCGCTCGCAGCATGAACACCAGCGCGGGTAACTTGCCGCAGAAACTTGCCTCAACTGTAAAGGTCACGCCTGCTCAAGGAATCTGCTCAAGGAATCTAGTACACGTGCTTCCCCAGATCGATCCCGACTCGAGTAATCTCTTCCACGGTCCGCCTCCTCCTTGTTGTTTGGAGAAAAACAGGCTCTTTTGAATTACGAGTGGGTCAGGCCGTGTGCGGGTTGAGCGTGTGGAAGTCGAGTTTGCCGGCGATGAGGAAGAAGGCGATGCGTATGGTGTCGAATCGCTTGTAGTCTCTGGCCTTGCGTTTGGCGGACTGGAAGAGTCCGTTGAGGGCTTCGAGGAAGCCGTTGGTCTGCCGGGTTCGCGCCCAGGCAGCGATCGCTTGCAGGTGCTTTCGGATGGTGCGGGCGACGGCCTTCATGGGTTCGACCTTGGAGCGGTTCACGTTGGTGCACCACTGATGGAGCATTCGCAGCACGACGTTGATCTGCTTGCGGTTGAGGATTTCGCGAAGCTGCTCCCGGTAGAGCCAGGCGCGTGCGGTGCGTCGGCCGGCGACCCTCTTGACGAGGCGGTCGAGGGTCACCTCGGCGTTGGGGAGATTCTCGGCGACGCCCTTGAGGAAGGCGGCCGACATGTCGATGGACGCCCGGCTGATCGCGGCGGGATCGCCGCCGCGCCTTTGCAGATCGTCGGCGAACTCCTCGATCGTGCCGGACTTGCGTCCCTCGGCGAGGAACACCACGCGCCGGCGCTCGCTGTCGGCGACCGCGGTCACGTAGTCGTGCCCCTTGGCGCGGGAAGTCTCGTCAATGGCCACGTGGCGCAGTTCGGAGAGGTCGTCCCGGTCGACCGCCAGCTCGACGTAGCGCTTGCAGATCGCGTGCACCCGATGCCACGACACCCCGGTCAACCGGGCCACCGCAGCGAAGGTCATGTCTCGGCACATGGCCAGAATCAAGGCTTCGAACAGCAGCGTGAAGCCGGACAATCTGCCCGACCAGGGCGGAGTCACCAACGCCACCCGCTGGTCGGGGAGTCGCACACGGGGCACTCGCGCCTCGAGCAGGCACTCGTGCTGGAAGAAGTTGAGGTGCCGATAGCGCTTGATCTGCGTGTCGTGCACCGGATGAGAACCGCCGTCCCCCTCGTGGGCGAATCGGCTGCCCTTCCTGAAGTCGATCCGTATCGTCAACCGACGCTCCCTCTCACAGAAGTCCACGCCGTCAACGAACCACGGCGCCGACACGCCCAGCGCTCTCGCGAACAATTCCCTCTGCATCTCTCGTCCTCCTTCAGTCGGAACAGGAGAGACGAGTCTTGCTCATTCCGATCGCCCGCGACTACCGCCGCCACCCGAAATCGCCGCGAACGCCCTCCCCACCGGACAGCTTGCGCCCTCGCCGCTACCGGTCTTCCGCAGATTCCACAGCCCGACGGCGGCGGCTACGGCGGCGGAGGCCGCTATCCCAAGACCCCCTCAGCATCTGCACTCGCCCGCGCCCTACCCACTCGCAACTCGAAAGAGGCAAAAAACACCATCCTGGCCCATCTGAGGCCGTAAAAGGTGCGGGGCGGACCATCCCATTATCCAGAGATCAGACATCGGCGACTTGCGGGCACCGAACTGGCAAGGTCCCTCGGCCAAACTTGACAGGTCACGCCTGTTCAAGGAGTCTAGGCTAGGCACTCGGGTTCACGCCTTTGACGTGCGTTCAAGGGCAATAGAGGGAGCAAGTTGCTGCCAGAACCGCGACACGAAGAGCCTTGTCCCAGCGTGCTACGCTCCTCGCCTGAACAAGCGAAGGTCCTCCAATGAACCGAGAGACTCGGATCCATCGCACGCCGTTGAGCGTTCTCGCTTTCTTCTTCGCCACCGTAGCCTTGGCGACCGCCGTCTCGCCGCAGGATCGAGACAACGAGTGGTTGGTCGTCGATATCGAGCGCTCCGAGGCTCCCATTGGGGCAATCGAACCGACGGCGTCGATCCAGCAGTCGACGCTGCCTGATCCGGATGGCTGTAGCTTGATGCTCCCACTAGTGTAGTGTCTCCGACATGGGTTGACAGTTTCGGTTAAGTTCGTCAGTATTCCGTTCATGTGGGAACCAGCGGAACGACTTGACATCGAAGAGAGCGATCGAGCGCTTCTCAAGAAATGCGTAGAGGCGCCGACGACGCCGCAACGCACGGTCCGGCGTAGCCGGATCGTGCTCGCTGCGGCGGAGGGCACGGCCAATCGGGCGATCGCGGCGAAACTCGGAGTTTCGCGGCCCACGGTGCTGCTGTGGCGTCGTCGGTTCGCGGAGGACGGGCCTTCGGGGCTGACCAGGGATCGTCCCCGCGGTTGCGGAAAGCCGCCGCTCTCGGAGTCGGTCGTGCGTAAAGTGATCGAAGCGACGCTGCACGAGAAGCCGCCCGGTCAGACCCACTGGAGCGTGCGTTCGATGGCTCGGGCCCAGGGCATCAGTCCGGCGGCGGTCCAGCGCATCTGGGCGGCGCACGGGCTGAAGCCCCATCTGGTCAGGACGTTCAAGCTGAGTAACGACCCCAGGTTCGTGGAAAAGCTGCGGGACGTTGTGGGCCTGTACCGGAATCCGCCCGAGAATGCGCTTGTGCTGTGCGTGGACGAGAAGAGCCAGATCCAGGCTCTGGACCGGACCCAGCCGGGTTTGCCGCTCAAGCGCGGCCGCGCGGGAACGATGACCCACGACTACAAGCGCAACGGGACGACGACGTTGTTCGCTGCGCTGAACGTGTTGGAGGGCACGGTGATCGCGGAGTGCATGGGCCGGCAGCGCCACCAGGAGTTTCTCCGTTTCCTCAAGCGTCTCGACCGTGAGATCCCAAAGCACCTCGACCTGCACCTGATCCTGGACAACTACCAGACCCACAAACACGCCGCCGTGCGCGCATGGCTGGAGCGAAAGCCTCGCTTCCACCTCCATTTCATTCCCACTTCGTCGCCCTGGCTTAACCTGGTCGAACGCTGGCTGGGCGGTCTGACCACGAAGGCGATCCGGCGCGGTGCATTCCAGAGCGTCAACGACCTCGTAAAGACCATCTACGACTATGTGGACCACAGCAACGAAAACTCCCGGCCGTTCGTCTGGACGGCCACCGCCGACAGCATCGTCGCAAAGGTTACACGTAGTAAAGCCATGTTGGAGACACTACACTAGATACCTTGAGCAGGCGTGACCTTTACAGTTGAGGCAAGTTTCGGCCAGAGCCATGCATCGATACGTCGCCCGCGGGCGACCGCCGAGGCCGCAAGGAACATGCTCGTCGGTCTGAGGCGAAGCCTCGCTAGTGGTGCAGCACCGCTTGGACCGTGCGCTCTTGGACTCGTGCCTCCGCCACGACCTTTGCTGGCGAACACCGGGGTCGTGTGCCACGGGGTTTCCCGGATTTGGCCTGAAGGTGGGGTGCGACTTGAGGTTGTACGGAGACTTGCTGGCTATATGCACGGCAGCGGAGGTGTTCATGAGGGCCGCTGGATCGAGCAAGACGGAGATCAAGAAGTTCAGGAAGCTGTGCGAGAGCGCCGCCACTGCGGCGTTCGTTGGCGTGTCGCTCAACCTGGAGCAGTTCGCAGAGGCGCAGTGTGCTCTCTGCAACCCGGACATGTGCAGAGCCATCGGGGAACATGGCAGGGCCTCCTCGTGCTGCCCGCCTGACCCGAGGTGTCCCTCCGGGCCCATCGAGGAGTAGAAGTTGCGGTCTCGCCTCCGGATCACCAGTGCGATGGGCCCGCGGTTCGCTGACAGCAAACAAGACGGCCCCGGACTTGGCAGCTTGTGCCGCAGCGCGCAAAGGAGCGAGTCCTTCCGCACGGGTTGCTGGCGCCTGCAGGCGGGGGCCAATGGCGGCACCTCGGACCGATCTGGCGGCGCCAGCCCAAGCACGGGATCGCTGCGCGGCGGCCTCCAGGCGCATCTACCGCTGGGGAGACTAGCTGCCGCGGCCGCGCTGCTGGCGGTCTCGGCCTGCGCCTACATCGACCCCGTGTGCCTCTTCCCCGGCCAGGGAGCGGGCTGGAGGCCGAAGAAGCTGCTGAGCCTGGACGTAGTTGCTCCCGCGGGTTCCTTCCAGAGCTTCAAGGTCAACCTGACCGGAGGCGTTACGTACATGAAACACGAAGCGACACTCTGCGATTCGATGAACGAAGGGCAAATGCGTGCCCTGGCGGAGGCGTGGACCGTCCCGGAACTTGAAAGTCTCGCGGCAGGCACATGCGGCCCGGGCTGGTCCTTCGGGCGCCTCGGTGACGGGGAGGCGTGCCCCGGAGCGCGCGAATGGGAGTTGGGGCTTCGACGGAGCTGGGGCCGCCGCATCAGCCTGGACATGCGCCTGGACGGCGTCGTGCACGCGTTGACCTGGGATCTGGAAGAGCCCCTGCCCCCGGAATTGGAGGCGATCGTGGCCGACACCCTGAGCGTGGCCTGCACGGAGAGCGGAGCGTTCAGACGGAGGCTTCGCAGCCGAGTGCCGGAGCTTGCGGCGATGGCGCAGTGTTGAGCGCGAGCCAGGCATCCTTGTCCAATACCAGCGAGGCTTCGCCTCAGACCGACGAGCATGTTCTTGCGGACTTCGCCGTTGCCTGTGGGCGAACGGTCGATGCATGGCTCTGGCCGAAACTTGCCTCAAGAGACGGTCATGGTGTCCTGGTAGCGGTAGCGCTCCCTTGTACGGCCTTCTCTCGTCCACTACCTCGCCCCGCAGGAACCCCGGCCGACCTCCCGGCCTCGGCTTGCTGCGCTCGCCGATCGGAACCGTCACGGCCTTCGTCTTCTCGATCTCGAACACCGTCCCGGGGGCGCCGGTACGCCGACCTCCCGGTCCAAGGGTTCCAGGTCCACGCCTCCGCTGCCGACCAGGAAGGCCCGTACGTCGTCCAGCGTCTTTAGACCGTGCGTCTGTGGCCTCACGATCATTCTCCGATGATCGCCGACACCGGCGACTCACGATCACTTCTCGTTGGACAGCGCTTTCCGTTTGGGCGAAGCAGCCCGGACGTGGTACATTGCCGGAAGATTCTGAACCGCCAACCAGCAACCCTGGACCCGGGAGGACGCTCGTGATCTCCAACCTCGTGATTTCCAACCGTTGGCGCTGCTGCGCTCTTGTCGCCGTGCTGCTTGTCGCTGCCGCTCCGGCTTTCGCCGCCGGCCCCAACGCGTCCAAGGACGTTGTGACGTTCCATGAAGACGTCGAGCCGATCCTGCAGCGCTCCTGTCAGGGCTGCCATCGCCCCGAGGGCGTCGCCTACGGCGGCATGAAGGCGCCGATGGCGTTGACGACCTACGAGGAGGCCCGCCCCTGGGCCCGCAGCATCGCCCGCCAGGTGGAGGCAAAGCGGATGCCGCCCTGGTTCGCGAGCGAGGAGACCCACGGCCAGTTCACGAACGAGCGGGTTCTGAGCCAGGAGGAGATCGACACGCTTCTCACCTGGACCAACACGGGTGCCCGCCGCGGCGATCCGGCGAAGGCGCCGGCGCCGGTCGAGTGGCCGACCGGATGGCTGATCGGCGAGCCGGACCTGGTGCTCGATCTGGCCGAGCCGTTCTGGGTCGACGACGACGTGAAGGACCTGAACATCAGCCTGAAGGCCGAGATGATCACGGATGAGATGCTCTCCGAGCCGCGCTGGATCAAGGCGATCGAGTTCCGGCCCGGCAGTGACGTGGTTCATCACGTCGTCGGTTCCCGGATCGCCGCCGAGACCGAGACGCCCGGTGCCGCGGGCCTGATCGGCGGCATCGCTCCCGGCACCGAGCCCTTCCAGCTTCCTGACGGCGCCGGCCGCTTGCTGGTGCCGGGCACCCAGCTCTACTTCTCGATGCACTACAACAAGGAGCCGGGCGTGGACACCGGCGTCTGGGATCGCTCCCGGATGGCCTTCAAGTTCCACCCGAAGGACGCGAAGATCGACCGCATCGTCAAGTGGGAAGGCGTCGGCAACAGCGACTTCGAGATCCCGCCGGGCCATGAGAACTGGGTGATCGGCGCCTCCAAGGTCTTCGAGTACCCCGCCACGATCTACGGCTACCTGCCGCACTCCCATCTGCGCGGTCTGGACGCGAAGTACACCGCGTACTACCCCGACGGCACCGAGGAGGTTCTGCTCAACGTTCCGGCCTACGACTGGAACTGGCAGGCGAACTACACCTACAAGGAGCCGAAGGACATACCGGCCGGCACCCGTATCGACGTGCTGATGACCTACGTCAACACCGAGGAGCGGAACGAAGCCACTGTCCTGGAGCTCGACACCACCCGCGCCATCCGCTTCGGCGGTCCGACCACCGACGAGATGATGATCGGCTTCATCGACTACTCGGAGGATCGGGGCGACGAGCAGGTCACCGAGGCGGAGGACGCCCCGGCGACCGCGACGCCTGCGGCCGGCGGCGGTCAGTAACCGCCCCACAACGAAGAGTCTTCGATATGCGGCGCGTCCACACCGTTGGGCGCGCCGTCTGCCCTTGGGAACCCGGGCATCTTGCCCGCATCCGGCCCTGGGAACGCGGGCATCCTGCCCGCATCCGGTGCGTGCCCGATGACCGCTGAAGGGCTATACGGCGCCGTCGATCTCGGCGGTTCCCACATCGGGCTGGCGCTGGGGTCCGTCGACCCGGCGGCGGGCGAGTACCGTCTGGTTGCGAGGAGGAACCTCGAAGGCGGCGGTTATGACGGGTGGAAACCGGTGCTTGACCGGATCGCCACGGGCATCCTGGAACTTGGGCAGGAGGTCGGTGAGCGCCCCGCCGCGGTTGGCGTCGGCTGTCCGGGTTTGGTGGATCTCGAGGCCGGGACAACCCGCTTCCTGCCCAACCTGCCGACCCAGTGGCGCAACGTACCAGTGGCGCGGATTCTCGGCGAACGGTTGGAGGCACCCGTCCATCTCCTGAACGACGTCCGTGCCGCGACCCTGGGCGAGTTCACGCTGGGCGCCGGGCGCGGAACGTCGACGATGGCTCTGTTCGCGCTCGGCACCGGGATCGGAGGCGGCGTCGTGGTGGACGGCAAGCTACGTCTGGGACCGCTTGGTTCGGCGGGAGAACTCGGCCACCAGATCGTCGACCCGACCGGCCCGCTCTGCGGCTGCGGCAATCGCGGCTGCCTGGAGGCGGTGGCGAGCGGCCCGGCGATCGCCGGCGCCGGCGTCCGGCTTCTGCGCTCGGGCCAGGCGCCGCGGCTGTTCGAACTCGCGGGAGGAGGCGCGGGCCGGGTGACGGCCGAGACGATGGGCGAGGCCGCCAGGGCCGGCGACGAGGCGGTCACTCGGGAACTGGAACGGATCGCGGGCCTCGTCGGCATTGCCGTGGCCAACGTCGTCGTTGCCCTCCATCCGGAGCTCATCGTGCTTGGCGGCGGCGTCGCCGGCCTCGGCGACCTGCTGTTCGACGGCGTCCGCCAGGAGTTGGCCGAGCGCGTGCGCGTGTTCCCGGTCGACGATGTGCGCGTCGAACCGGCCGTTCTCGGCACGGATGCCGGTCTGGCCGGCGTGCTGGCGTGGGCGGCGACTGTTTCTCCAGGTCGCTGACCTCTTTCCGCAGCGAGGCAGACGGAATCGTCACGTGTTCGCCATCCGCGCCGAACGGCAGCGACCGTTCTCCGCACAGTCATGCCGCGAATTCTTCGTTCGCCTTCTCCAGGCCGTCGGTTCGCACGCCCATCAGGATGGCTCGCAGCCGATACGTCGTCGGCCCGATCAGGCTGTGCGGCAATCTCAGGATTGAGCCGGATCAGCGCCTCCGGAACGTGGTCCTCGACGAGAACCTCGTGCGCTTGCCGTGGCAGATGTTGCGGGCCGAGGTAGTGCCAACCGAGGCTGCGCGCTCCGTAGTCAGACCCGCCGGTGCCATGTCCTCGGATCCCGGGATTGATGTAGCACGGCGATGACTTCGATCCACTGGGGCAGTGCCCGGTAGAAGATCGAGAACGGGAACTTTCGTAAGGGTGCGCGTCGAATCGTCGGCTCCACGATCTGGTACAGGTCAGGTCCCCCCGAAATACGGCCAAAGGCGGCGTCGACTTCCTCTTCGAAGGAAGCCAACATGTAGGGAGCTTCGTCGGAGTACCACCGTTCGGCCAGCGCGAGATCCCGCACTGCGGCGGATGTCAGGCGGACGGCTAGGGTCACGCCTTGTCGGCGAAGATTCGCGGGCGGACGGCTTCCCAAGGCGCCGAACGTTCGTCGGGCGAGATCTCATCCAGGGCCGCCAACCGATCCTGAATAAGATCCCGCTGCCACTCGGGGAGGGGAATTTCCCCCGGCGCCAGACTGTCCCAGAGCTCGACCACGAGTTCGATGCGTTCCTGCGCCGGCAGGTTCAGAGCTTCTTTCTGGATTTGGGCCTTGGCCAGCATGGTCAGAGCATAGCGGTTCGCCGCCCGTGCGAGGAACACTCGATTCTGGCTACGCAGCCGGCCGGTTAGCGCTGCGGGCCGCGGTGGCGGTAGCCGTAGCCGTAGCCACATGCCGGCGGCGGCGGCGCAGGAGGAGTTCGGCCAGGAACAGGACGGTCGCGGCGGTGGCGAGGACCGACCACAACTCGAAGCGCCGGACCGCGGTCTGGGCGCCGGGTGCGGTGATCGCGGCCACGGCGCCGCCAAGGGTCTCGTGGAACAGGCCGCCGGTGGCGGCGGCGAGTTCGGCGAGGGCGGCGATGTCGGGGGCGCCGGGACGCAGCTCATCGCGGGCGGGGAAGAAGATGGTGCGGCCTGGCCCGACGTTCGCCTCGGCGCCCGGTTCTCCGGTGTGGACCTCGACGCGGTAGGGCTCGAGGCTTGGCGCGAGTTGCAGGCCCTGTTCGGGCGAGAGACGGTAGAGACCGGGACCGGTGCGCTGCATCGGCGCTTCGACGCGGCGCTCGCCGCGGAGCACCACGAGCCGCGGCGAGAGGTCGCTGGCGAAGCGCCCGCCGTCCTCGATCACGCTGAGTTCGGCTTCGAGGCCCTCGTCCCGGCGGCCGAGGCGCAGTTCCCACTCTGCGCTGGCGCGCCGGTCGGCCGCGTCGCGGACGACCTGGGCGACGAGGCGGGGCAGTTCAGGCCATCGCAGCCAGTCGCTCGCCCAGCGGGGCTGGAGATCGGAGGTGAACATCCAGGTCTTGCCCAGGCCGACGTAGCGGCTGGCCAGGATCGGGTCGCCTCCGTCACGGGTTCCTGCACCGGCGCCGAGAATGAGCTCGGCGCTGTCCTTGGCCACCGCGGCGATGCGGCCATAGAGCTGGGGTGCTTTGGCGATGTCGACTCCCGCGAGCACTTCTGACTGGCCGCGCTGCTCGACACGGATTTCCTCCTCCCGGGTCGAGTCGGGGAGTTGGTTCATCGTCTCGTCGATCAGAATGCTTTGCACCGACGAGGGATCCTCGATCGTGTAGGCGTTGCCGTCGCCCCAGTCGGCGATGTCCGCGAGCAGCTCGCGGTCGGACTCGACGCCGATGGCGACGGTGGAAACGGTGATCTCCTCCTGCCGCATGCGGAGCACCAGGCTCTCGTATTCGTCCGGGTAGGTGCGGCCGTCCGAGACCAGGATCACGTGCTTGACCTCGGACTGGACTTCCGAGAGCTGATCCAGGCAGGCCTCGAGCGCGGGATAGAAATTGGTCTGGGCGCTGGCCTCAATGCGGTCGACGCGGTCCGCGAGCCGCTCCTGTTCGCGCACGAACTGCAAAGGGACGATTTGGTGAGTGTGCCAGTCGAAGGCCACGAGGCCGAAGCGGTGTTGCTCGTTCAGCATGCCGAGGGCGGCCTTGGCGGCTTCCTTGGCCAGTTCCATCTTCGGACCCTTCATGCTGTAGGACTTGTCGAGCGCGATCATCAGCGCGACTTCGCTGCGCTCCTCCTCGATCTCGAAGTCGAGCGGCAGCACATGTTCGAGCGGCGAGTCCCGGTATCCCTCCTCGCCGAAGGTCGCCTCGCCGGCCACGAACAGCAGGCCGCCGCCCTCTTCCTCGACCCACTGCCCAAGCGCCTGCTGGGCCGGTCCGGGGAGGCTGTCCGCCGCGACGTTGCTCAGCAGGACGGCGTCGTACCCAAGCAGCGCGGCGGGGTTGAGCGTGGTGCGATCCGGTGTGGACCGGGTCACCTGGAGTCCCTGAGCTTCCAGCAGCCGCTCGAGATCGCCCGAGTGGTCGGTGGGCGCAAGCAGCAGGACGTGGTGCTCGGGTTGGACGCGGAGACTGCCTCGCCAGACGGCGCCCTGGGCGGGAGCCTCCCCCTCGCCGCTCCCGAGTACGGCTTCGAAGGTCTGGAGTCCGGGCTCGGCGAACGTCCACTCAAGCTCGACTTCTGTGACCCCTTGAGCGAGCGGGACGCTGTGCAGCTCTTCGGCGCCGCCGCCGCGCAGGGTCAGAGGGGCCTCAGGCAGGGACGCGCGGCTGCCGAGGCGGAAGACCCAGTTGCGGGGCTCGCCGGCCCGGAGGGGGCGCTTGTCGTCGTCTCTTCCCACCGACTCGATCCACACCGGCGGCGCCACGCGGTCGAGAACCGCCGTGTCGATGCGGAGTTCCGGATACCGGGCCGCGGTTCGGGCAGCGATGCCGCCTGTGTTCTGGCCGTCCGACAGGAGCAGAATGCGGCGGACGCGATCGGCTCGCAGCGCGGCCGCGGTCTGGCGAAGCGCGGCCTCCGGCAGCGTGCTGCCGCGGTCGAGGGTGGCGTTGCCGGCCGAAGCGGTGCTGGAGTCGGCGACTTCCAGGCGTCGCAGGTTCTCCGCGCCGCCGGCGGCCGCCGCGCGGTCGGCGAACGCGAACAGCCACACCGGACCCTCGGGATCCACGCCACGCTCGATCGCCTGGAGCGCGCGATTGAGGCTCGCCGGTTCGACGCTGGCGGAAACATCGACCAGCACGGCGACATCGAGGTCACGGCTGCTCCAGGTGACGACCGGTTCCGCAAGCGCCAGCACGACCAGCGCCAGCAGCGATCCACGCATCCAGAGCAACCGCCGCCGCTGACGGTCGGGCCGATCGCTGCGCTGCGACCACAGCAGCACCGCGACCGGCAGCGCCGCGAGCAACCAGAACGGATGGAGCAGGGTCATTCCCGTTACACCGTGAGGCCGCGGAAGAAGGTGACCGCCTCGATGGAGGCGAGGAGGAGGCCGGCCAGGGCGAGGGTGCGCCAGGACCAGGGGCGGCGGGTGTCTTCGGTGAGTTCGGCGAGACGATCGGGGGCTACGGGTTCGAGGTCGGAGTCGTTGATCCGGGTGGCCCATTCTTCCTGGAGATTGATGGCGTCCTGGAGGCCGGTGGCGGACGGTTCGTCGGCGTGGATGTCGACCGTGGCGAGCCATTCGGTGGCGTTCTGGAGCAGGGCGGCGAGGTCGGGGCGCTGAGACAGGGGGGAGAGGTCGAGGTCGAAGGCGATGACGACGGAGCGGGCCGTGAGGTCCGGCGGTGCGGGATCGGAGGAGGAGAGCGGCGGCGAGGCGGGGTCGGCGGGATCGCAGGCGGCGATGGCGGTCAGGTTGCCGGCCGTGGCCAGGGGTCTGCAGCGGGGGTCGAGTTCGCGCGCCGTGATGGTTGCCGGCAGACCGAGCAGCGAGACACCGGCCAGGATCGGGTGGTCGACTGCGACGCGGTCGATGCGGCGCTGAGCCCGGGGCGCAGCTTCGGCGGCCGAGAGTCCTCCGGCCGCAAGGGCTTCCGGGGGGTCGAGGAACAGGCGGGGCAGGGCTGGGGGCCTCGCCGGCGCGGTGCGGTGGAAGACGGCGATGTCGGCTGTAACGGTTGTGTCGGCTGCTGCCGGTGACTGCGCGCCGGTTTCGCCGGCGTCGGCCTCCGTTTCTGCCTGCACGGCGACGACTTCGACGGAGGGGTCGGCCTCGAAAGCGCGCGCGGCGGCAGAATCGCCGAAGGAGGCTCGGCTGCGGGTATGAACGAACAGGCGCCGCTCGCTGCTCAGGCGGCTATGGAGTAGCGCGGCACGCGGCACCGCGTCGGCGGCCGCCGTGCTGCCTGCGTCGATCAGGGTCGCCCGGTCATCCAGTGGGAAGACATCGCCGGGCGTCTGGAGGCGCGCCGTCACCGGACCGGGGACGAAGCCGCTGATGTCGATCAGGGCGGTGAAACGGTTGGCTGGAGGCAGTTCGAGTTGCCGCCGGATGCGAATCGTCTCGGAATCGGAGACCGTCAATTCCACGGGCACCGGATCGGAGATGTCGACGGAATCTGTAGCCAGGACTTCGAGCAGTGCCTCCGGCTTCGCTTCGTGGCTGGGCGCCGGGCGGGTCACGAAGAGGACGATGCCCGCGTTCCGGGCCGGCGCGAGGACCGACACCGTGCGGATCGCTGTGGCGGGGTCCGTGATCGGCCTCCAGTCAGAGGCGCCGTCGGTGAAGAGGTAGACCATGTCCGCGGCGGGAATCGCCGGTTCGGGGTTACCTTCCGCCTCCTCGGGACCGAAGGACGCACGGTCTCCGTGGGGCGGTACGGGATGCGGGCGAGACGCCCGCGTTCCCAGAGCCGATCCGGACAGGGCGAGCAGAGCCTCCGCGGCTGTGAGCTGAGTCGGGTCCGTGCCCAGCGTGAAGCGGCTGCCGGCATCGGCTTCGGCAACGATCCGGCGCGCTTCGGCCATTGCCAGTTCCATCCGGCTCGCCGCTCCGTCCGGCAGGGCGGCGCGCATGGTGGGCGAGGAGTCGAAGACGAGAGCGATCCGATCGCCGCCGCCGGGCTGGAGCCAGGGCGCCTGGCCGGCGGCCAGCGCCAGACAGCCGGCCACGGTCATCGCGAGAAGCAGCGAGAGCAGCCAGCGCAGGCGGTCGTGCCGCTTCCGCCGGGCGGCCAGCAGGCGCCGCCAGAGCAACGTGGAGGCAACCGACAGCGTCTGCGCCGTGGGCCGGATCAGGTAGATCACGAGCACGGCGAGGGCGGCGAGCAGGAGAGGTAGCCAGAGAGGCATGGCTAGGGCCAACCGAACCGGCGCTGCGCGCCGGATGCGGGCAGGATGCCCGCGTTCCCAGGTTCGGGGTTGTGAGTGGTTGGGCCGAGCAAGACTCTAGCGGCCCCGGCTGAGCAGACCCTGGCGTAGGGCGCCGAGAGCCAGCTCCTCGAAGCGCATCTCGACCGGTGCCTGGATGAAGGACCAGCCACGGGCAGCGCAGCGGGCGCGAATCTCGTCCCGGTGGGCGTCGGCCTCGTCTTCCAGTTTGTGGAGCAGTGTGGGAGCGCCATGGACGCGGATGGTGTCCCCGGTCTCGCTGTCGACCAGCGTCGTGTCGCGGTCGAGCGGCGCTTCCAGGTCCTGGTGATCGGTGACCTGGAGGACCGCGACGTCGTGGCGCAGCGGCAGGAGCAGGTCGAGACCGCCCTCCGTCGTGTCCGAGAGCAGGTCGGAGATCAGGATCACCAGGCCGCGCCGGCGGCCGGCGGCGAACACCTGGCGGACGGCGTGGTCGAGCCGGGTGTCGCCCCCGGTGTGGAGATCTGCCAGAAAGTCGAGCGCGCGCCACACCTGTCGGGAACCGTGCAGCGGCCCGAGAACCTGGTGTGCGTGGCTCGAGTAGGGCGCCAGCGTGACCCGGTCGAGGGTGGCGAGGGCGATGTAGGTCAGGGCGGCCGCGAGCCGGCGCGCGGCATCGAACTTGCGACGGCCGAAGGCGCCCGGCGTGGGCGCCATGGAGCGGCTGCAGTCGAGCAGGATGTAGACCGCGAGATCGCCGTGTTCCTCGAACATCCGCAGCAGCAGGCGGTCGAACCGCAGGTACGCGCGCCAGTCGAGGTGGCGTACATCGTCGCCCTCGACGTAGGGGCGGTAGTCCGCGAATTCGATTCCGGAGCCGAAGTGGGTGGCGCGATGCTCCCCCTTGAAGCCGCCCGCGGGCACGCGGCGGGTCAGCAGCCGGAGGCGCTCCAGGCGGGCGAGGAAGGCCGGCTCGAAGGCGAAGGCGGAATGGTCGGCCACGGCGGGCGGGTAGAGCCTTCTCAGCCCTCGGGCACGTTGTCGACCAGGTCCTGGAGCAGATCGTCCAGGTCGATGCGTTCCGCTTCGCCCTCGAAGTTGAGCAGGACCCTGTGGCGCAGGGCGGGCAGGGCGACGGCGCGGATGTCCTCGCGGGAGACGTGCGCACGGCCGCGGATGAGTGCGTGAACCTTGGCGCCGAGGACCATCGCCTGCACGCCACGCGGGCTGGCGCCGATACGCACGTAGCGGCGAACCGCCTCGGCGGGACGGTCTCCTTCGGGCCGGGTCGCCAAGCCGAGCCGGATCGCGTAGTCCTGGACGGGACGCGCGATCGGGGCGAGGCGGACCGCTCGCCGCATCGTCATCACCTGTTCGGCGGTCCAAAGCGCGGCCGCGGTCGGCGTGTGCCCTGATGTCGTGCGGTCGAGAATCGTGTGCAGTTCCTCGGTCCCCGGGTACGTCATCCGCAGCTTGAACAGGAAGCGGTCGAGCTGCGCCTCGGGCAACGGGTACGTCCCCTCCATTTCCAGCGGGTTCTGGGTGGCGAGGACGAAGAAGGGGGGCCCCAGGGGGTTCGTCTCGCCGCCGACGGTGACCGTCGTCTCCTGCATCGCCTCGAGCAGGGCCGACTGGGTCTTCGGCGTGGCGCGGTTGATCTCGTCCGCGAGCAGGAGATTCGCGAAGATCGGTCCGGGCTCGAACACGAGCCGCCGCCGGCCCCTCTCGTCTTCGCGCAGGACGTGGGTGCCGACGATGTCGGCGGGCATCAGGTCCGGTGTGAACTGGATGCGGGAGAACTCGACATGAAGAGCATCGGCCAGGGTGCGCACCAGCCGCGTCTTGCCGAGACCGGGAATGCCCTCGAGCAGGACATGGCCGTCGGCAAGCAGACCGATGATCACGCCAAGGGCGATCTCGTCCTGGCCGACGATCACGTTGCCGATCTCGCCGCGCAGTTGGCTGCAGCGTTCGGCGAACTCGGTCAACTGCAGCGCCAGGTCGGTCGCGGTCCGGGGTTCGGCGGTGTCGTTCACTCCCTGTCCTCCGAAGAAACGTCCTCTAGCGACTCCAGGTAGCGCCGCACGGAAACCCGGTGGCGCCAGGCGATCGGATGCCGGGGCTGCGGCAAATCGCCCGTTGCGGCGGTTGGGTTGTTGGCGCCGACGCTGGCGCCGGAGCCGCGCATCGCCACTTCCGCGGCCCGAAACTGGGTGGCACTGGTCGTTGTCAGGGGCCGCCGTTCGATTTCCTCGCGCGACTCGAGCACGGCCGTCTCGAGTGCCTGTTCGAGGCTGAGGGCTGGTGCCAGGAGGTCGCCGAAGGGATCGACCATCTCGTCCTGCGGTCCGGTACCGACACCGGCCGTGCCGCCGTCGGCCTCGGCGCTGCTGGCTCCAGGTTCTTCGCTGACGGCCGCCGCCGTGCCGCTCTCGTTGCCGGAGCCTTCGCCGTCTTCCGTGGGTTGGCCGCCGGCGCCCTCGCCGGCTGCGGTTTCGGCTCCGGCCTCGGCGCCCTCACCTTCGCCCGGCGTGCCGGGGGCGCTCAACTCATCTTCTCCGGCGCCTTCGCCGGTGTCCAGTTCACGCATCAGGTCGGCGCCGGTCTCGGAGTTCAGTTCGCCGGCGAGATCGGCTGCCGTGGCCTCGCCGCCTTCGCCGTTGCCTTCGGCGGGTTCGGCCTGCGGGTCGTCGCCGAGACTTCCCTCGGCGCCGTCTGCGCCGTCTCCGACGCCTCTCCGGGCATCGTCCGACGAATCGGGCTCGCGGATCCGGAGGGTCAGGAAGGGCAGGTCGCTGAGCCGTACGTCGAACTCAGGAACACCGGGACGGCGACCGGGTTCTTCTTCCAGTAGCGCAGCCGCTTCGAGGCCGCGCGTGGCTGATTCCGCGTCGTCGCCGGTCATCGCCGCGGCCAGCGCCTCGCCGACAAAGGAGGTCGGCAAGGCGATCGGCACCAGCAGAACCGCGCTCAGGATGGCCGAGACCGCAGCGCCCCGGGGAATGAGGCGGGGCGCCGCCTTGCGCGCGCCGGTGCGCTCCAGGCCCGCGACTCCGCGTTCGAGGACGAGCGCGATCCAGGGCGGTGGCCAGACGGTTTCGGCGGCGCTCTTCTGCATCTCCAGGGCGGTGGCGACCGTGTCGTGCAGATCGCCCGCCTGATCCACGGCCCGGGCCGCGGCGGGAAGATTGTGGCCGAGCGAGACGGCCTCGCGGAGTAGCAGCGCGAGGAGGACGATGCCGCCCGCCCACGACGGCCACAAGGCCGCGGCGCTGCCGTCGGCGCCGGCCGCGAGGTTCAGCAGCCAGGTCGAGAGCAGCCAGAGGCAGATCGCGGGCACCAGCCAAACGAACGCCGCGAGGGCGCGCCGCAGGCGGAGCCGCCGGTCAACCGCGGCAAGGCGCCGCAGGAAGTCGCTGCGCAGACCGGCCGCGGCCTGGCCGGCGACCGGGGAATCGGCTTCAGGCGGGCTCAATTCGGTTCCCAGAGAGCAATGCCTCCGGCCTGTTTGCCGATGTCGATATGGGCGACGCGCCGGTATGCGGCGTTGTCGTAGACCTCGACCACTCCCGGTTCGCCGCCGACGCCCTCGACCGTGACCAGGCTGAAGCGGCCGTCCGAAGTGATCGCCACGCCGTGCGGAATGCGTCGGGTGGTATCGGCGCGAGCCACTTCGCTGCCCGTTTCCAGGTCCCAGAAGCCGATCGAATCGCTCTTCTTGTAGGTCACGACCAGCAGGCGTTCGTCCGGTGTGACGGCCGCGTTATAGGGGCCGGGCACCGGGGTGTCCAGGCGTCGCGAGACACTCCACTTGCCGGTGTCGACCTCGTAGATCGCGTTGCCCGAAAGAGCCGTGACGTAGATGAGGCCGCCGGCCGTCGGGGGTGTGACCCAGGAGGGCTCGACCGCGGCGCCGGCGTGGGTATTCGCGTGGCTCTCTCCGGTCTGATGGTCGCCGTGCTTCCCGTGGGCGCCGCCCATGCCGGTCTCGGTACCCAGCTTGAGTCGCCGACCGACCTCGAAGCGGAGCGCGTCGACCTCGACGAGTTCGTCGTCCATCATGTTCACGCTGTAGAGCTTCCGGCCGTCACGGCTGAGCCTTGCTCCGTGCGGCATCGTGCCGCTCTCGAACTGCGCGATCTCGGTCATCGTCGACGTCTCGACGACGGAGATCGTGCTCGGCACGTGGTCGCCGTAGAAGTCCGAGTTGACGACGAACAGCAGCCCCGTGGTGGCGGCGATGTCGAGGGTGGCCGGAAACATGCCGACTCTCGTGTCGCCCAGCCACTCGTCGGTGCCGGTGGCGTACTTGTGGATGGAACCGAAGGGGTTGCCGTGGGCGATCGAGACGTACCAGTAGCGGCCGCCGGCCGAGATGTTGATGCCGTGGGGGCCCTCGATCTCAGCCGGGAAGCTGCCGACGGTGATCGTCTTGACGATCGAGGTACCGGAAGGGCCGAACCGGATCAGGGCCACCTCGTCCTCGGACTCGGCGCAGACGTAGGCGTAGTAGTTGCGTGACGGCGGGACGGGATCGGACTCTGCGCGGACCGTTTCCGGGGTCACCGTGGCGGCGGCCAGAACGAGGGCCGTCGCCGCTGCCCACCACGGCAGCCAGGAAGTCGACATGCGCATCCGGCCGATCCCGAATGCCGCTAGTGCGGCTCTCCGATGATGCGGTTCGGATCATCGGGATCCTTCAGCTTGACCGCCCACAGCCCGGAGTGCCAGTCCGAGAAGAAGACGTGGTCCTTGTAGGGCTGCGGACCCCAGACGAAGGGCGCATTGGGCACGACAGCCTCGGGATCGAAGGGCATGAACATGCCGATCTCGCGGCCCTGTTGGTAGAGATCGCCTCGCAACTCACCCGAGACGTCGACGACCCGGAGGCCGCCGTTGTAGTAGGCGACGTAGAGGATGTCGTCCTCGATCCAGAGGTTATGGGTCCCGGCCTCGGGCACCTGGTAGCGGGCGACCTCGCGGGGGCTCTCCCAGTCGTCCCACGAAATGACGTGGATCCAGCCGGCGGCGCGGGGCGGCGCGGCGCGCGGGTCGCGTCCGAGTTCGCCGTACGGGAATGCCTCGTCGCCGGCGAAGACGTAGAACTTGCCCGTCGACTCGCTGCGGTAGGGGTAGGCGGCGTGGTTCCAGCCGCTCGGGTAGGCGTAGCTGCCGAGCTGCACGGGATTGTTCGGGGCACCGCCCATGCCGGCGCCGCCGACATCGATCGCGACCACGCCGTCCTCCCAGTTCGAGGTGAACGCGACGCCAGAGGCGACCCAGACGTCGTGGATCGAGTGCCCCGGCGTGTCCAACTCGAAGCGGCCGACACGGTACGGCTGGGACGGGTCCTCGATGCTGATCACGTCGAAACGCCGGCCGTTCGAGAGCGCGTAGACGTGCTCGTCATGGATGTACACGTTGTGGACGCCGCCGCGCAACTGATCGTCGAACCGGGACAGGATGCGCACGCCGACCTGAGGTTCGGAAACGTCGAGGACGACGAAGCCGTTCTTGCGGTTCGAGGCGCCCTCGCGGCTGATCACCGCGACCCGGCCGTCCTCGGAGACCTTGACGTCGTTCACGGTACGGGCGTCCACGCGGACCGCGTCGATGAGCACGATGCTCTCCGGATTGGTCACGTCCCAGACGTAGGCGTGGCCCTCGGCGCCCCAGGTGCCCGTGATCGCGTAGTCGTTGCCGTCGGTTCCTTCCCAGACCCAGAGGTCGGACGTGCGGCGGTCGCTGACCTTGCCCTGGCCGACGAACTCGATCTCCTTGTTCACCTTCCGCGGCGTCACCCGCACCGGCAGGCTGGCGGAGTGATTGCCCGCCAGAGCCGTCACCGTGTAGATGCCCGACCGTTCGGCCACGAAGGCGCCGTCCTGCTCGATCTGGGCGGCGGCGCCGGGCGCCAGAATCTGCGCCGACGGTGCGCCCGCGACCAGGAACCGGACGGGCAGGTCCTCGACCTCGTCGCTGTCCCCGTCAAGCCCGACCGCCTCGAACCAGACCACGTCGCCGGTGCGCGTGTTGTCGGCGGAGGCGGTCAGTTCGAGTCGTGCGGTGGGGTTCTTGACGACGGTGATCTCGACTTCGTGGGAGGCATTCTCGGCGGTTGCCGTAAGTGTCGCCGTCCCGGGCGCCACCAGACTCAGGCCGCCGAAACCGTCGGGCGCCACGACGCCGGTGTCGGAACTCGAGTAGCTGACCTCGACGTCATCGCGTTCGACCGCGGTGATGTCGACGACGCGGGCCTGAAGGGGCAGGTCGGTACCGGCGTAGAAGACGCCGGGGAGGTCCACGACCTCAACGCTCTCGACCGGCGGGTTCGGAATCGTCACTTCCACTTCGACTCGAAGCAGCGCTTCCGCGCGCCTCGGTTCGTCCTCGGCCTCCTTCGGCACCAAGGCGATGACGGTGACGTTCCCGGGACCGTGCGCTTCGACCTCGCCGGCCGGGTTGACTCCGAGCCGCCGGCGGTTGCGGGAGAAGAAGACGACGGTGACGTCCTCGATCGGCTCGCCATCCTCGTCCAGGACGGTCGCGGTCAGAGCGGCCTTGTCGCCGACCTCCAGGGTCAACTCGGTCGGCGACACCTGGAGCTCCGCGCCGGGCGGGAGCGGCGGCTCTTCCTCGTCCCCGGCGCTTCCCTCTTCGGCGCCGTCGGCCTGGTCGGCGGCTTCTGCATCCGCCTCCGCATCGGCGGGTTCCTGGGCGATCGCCGGTAGCGCGGCGAGCAGGATCATGGCGGCGAACGTCGCGAGCCAGATCGGAATACCTGGAGCTGGCGCCGCGGACCGCCGCGACGCAAGTGCCATCCGAGCGCCCGTGGACGGGCGCTCGGCCTGGTTCAGGGGTGGCGCGGATCGCGCCACTCGGGTTCCGCTGCGCGAGCTCCAGGTTGAGGATGGGATGGGCCGAAACACCGAGCGTGCGAGGGGCTTCGGGGCGCTGGTGCGGAAAAGGGTCACGGCGCTCGGCCTCCAGAAAGTGCGGGTAGGTGGCGAATGCGGGGTGGATCGTGAATACGCGGTGGAGTGGCGAAGAATCGGCGCAGTCTATCAGCGCCGGGTGAAGCCTCGGCGCTGCCGGAGGTTACGAATCGTGGACCCGGATGCCGGGTTGGCTGGCTACATGTGGATGGGGCGGCCGTGCACCGCCAGGGCGGCTTCCTTCACCGCTTCGGCGAGTGTCGGGTGGGCGTGGGAGGTGCGGAAGAGATCCTCCGCCGAGGCCCCGAAGCTGATCGCCGCCACCGCCTCGGCAATCAGGTCGCCGGCGTGGCTGCCCAGGATGTGGACGCCGAGCACCTCGTCCGTCTCGGCGCCGGCCAGGATCTTGACGAAGCCCTCCAGGCTGCCGGTGGCGCGCGCGCGGCCGATGGCGCGGAAAGGGAAGGAGCCCTTGCGGTACGCGATTCCGGCTTCCTGCAGTTCTTCTTCCGTCTTGCCGACGGAAGCGACTTCGGGCTCGGTGTAGACGATGCCGGGGATCGCGTCGTAGTCGATGTGAACGTAGCCGCCGGCGATGCCCTCGACGCAGGCCATCCCCTCGTCTTCGGCCTTGTGAGCCAGTTGGGGGCCGCCGATCACGTCGCCGATCGCGAAGACGCCGGGCGCGGAGGTGGCGAAGCGTTCGTTCACCTGGATGAAGCCGCGCTCGTCGACCGATACGCCGGCTTCCACGAGTCCCAGATCGTCGCTGATCGGGGTGCGCCCGACCGCGACCAGGACGCGATCGCACTCGATCGGATCGGCGCCGTCGACCTCGACCACGCAGCGGTCGCCGTCTTTGCCGGTCTGGACCGAGGCGCCCAGAACCCGGCTGCCGAGCCGGATGTCGAGGCCCTGGCGGCTGAAGATCTTCGCCGCGGCCGCCGCGATCTCCGCGTCGGCGCCGGGCAGAATGCGGTCGAGGTACTCAAGCACGGTGACCTTCGAGCCGAGCCGGTTCCAGACCGCGCCGAGCTCAAGGCCGATGTAGCCGGCACCGACCACGACCAGGCGCTCGGGCGCCGCGTCGTACGCCAGCGCCTCCGTGCTGGTGCCGATGCGGTCACCGTCGAGGTCGATGCCGGGCAGACTGGCGGGACGGGAACCCGTGGCGACGATCACGTTCCTGGCCTGAATCGTCCGTTCGCCGTCCCCGGTTGCCGCCTCGACGCTCCGCGTCTCGCCTTGCTGCCCGCCGAGTTTCGCCCGGCCCTGGATGTGCTCGATCTTGTTCTTCTTGAGGAGGGAAGAGACGCCGCGAGTAAGAGTGGTGACGACCCGGTCCTTGCGCTTCATCATCGCCTGCAGATCAAGGCCGATCTCGCCCGCGACGCCGCCGTGCGTCGCGAGTTCGCTGCGTGCGGCATGCAGCCTCTGACTCGACTCAAGCAGCGCCTTGCTCGGAATGCAGCCGACCCGCAGGCAGACACCGCCCGCCGCCGGATGCTCGTCGATCACCGCCGTCCGGAATCCGAGTTGGGCCGCTCGGATCGCGGCCACGTAACCGCCGGGACCGGCGCCGACGACGGTGATGTCGAAGACGTCGAGGGTCATGTTCCGCGGTCCGCCGTCACATCGGGCACGACGAAGGCTCCGGGAATCCCGGTGTCCAGGGTGGCAAGCAGGGCGCCGTGCGCGGCCGCCAACTGCACCAGATGCGCGTCAGTCGTCTGGGATGCATACCTGCACCAGTTGGGGAACTGCCGGGCGGCCCTGTCGTCCGGGACGAACGCGTGGGTTGGTCCCAGCGAGCCCAACATGCCCGCCAGCGTGCTGGCAGCTTCTTCGACCGTGACGCTGCCTCCGGTGTGCTGGACCGACACGCAAACGAAACCGAGCTCGGGGATCGCCGACGTCAAGAGCTTCGACCTGGGCGCCGCGCGAGTGGCTGCGATCCATGCTGCGGTGTGTTCGTACGCGACATGATCCGACCAGCCCCACGCGACCAGAATGTTGACGTCCAGCAGGTACTTCACGGGAAATCGGAGAGCAGGTCGCGCACCATCTCGGTGGAGAGGGGAGGCAGGCGCTCAGGAGCGGCGAAGATCTCGGCGCCGGTATGGCGGCAGCGGACCGTGCGGGGTTTCTCAGGAGGCGCCAGGGCGAGGCGCGCCATGCGGCGAAGGAACTCCGACACGCTGACCCCTTCCCGCTTCGCCTGCAGGCGGATGGCCCGCGCCTCGTGTTCGTCGACCTTGAATGAGAATCGTGGTCATGAGTATTACGGTATTACCCGGCTGGCGCGCGTGTCAATCGCCCGGAACTCGGGCGCCCCAACGGAACCGGACGGGCGGCCGCGATCGTTCCTCCTGCCCGGAGGTGGCGCCGCCGCCTCAGGCGCCATTGGAACGATGGTGGCCGGGCGCGGCGAGTCCGGCGTGGTGGCGGTGGCCGGCCTAGGCGGATTCGCGGCGTCAGTCCGCTGCCTTCTGCGGCCCGAACTCGCGTTCGACTGCGGTCCAGAGAGCCTCGATGTCCAGTTGGACGCCGCGGACCGCGGGTGATGTCCAGAGCCTCCCCTTCGGCGTGTGGACTCCGAAGCGGTCGCCGTCGTGGACGAAGAACTCGACCGTCCGGTTCGCGGGATCGACGATCCAGTACTCCGCCACGCCGGAGGCGGCGTAGAGGTTCAGCTTCTGGAGGCGGTCGACGCGGGCGGTCCCTGGCGACAGGACCTCGACCAGGAGGTCCGGGGCGCCTTCGATCCAGGTCTGGGCGATCTCGCGTCGCTCAGGCGAAACGTAGAGGACGTCCGGCTGGACCACGGTGTGGTCGGCGAGGTGGACGTCCATCGGGGCGACGACGGCAAGACCACCCTCCCGGTCGGCGGCGGCCTTCAGTACCTGCCACACGTGAGTCACCAGGAACTGGTGCCGGAGGATGGGGCTGGGACTCAAGTAGAACCTGCCGTGGATCAGCTCGCACCGAGGCTCCTCCGGCAGGGCGGCGTAGTCCTCCCGGCGATACGGCCCAAGGTCGCGGGGCACGGTCAGCGGCGGCTGTTCAAGCAGCGTCACGGACATGCAGTGGAGTATACGGATGCATCTCCCCGGCGCGTCCAGGGCGGTTTGCTGTTCCCGTGGCCGCTCCGGGTTCGGTTCAGACCTCGACAAGCATCCGCGCCGGATCCTGGATTGCCTCCTTGATTCGGATCAGGAAGGTGACCGCTTCGCGGCCGTCGACGATGCGGTGATCGTAGGTCAGGGCGACGTACATCATTGGCCGGACGACGACTTCGCCGTTCTCCACCACGGGGCGGTCCTGGATCGCGTGCAGGCCGAGGACGCCGCTTTGCGGGGGGTTGATGATCGGCGTCGACAGCAGGGAACCGAAGATGCCGCCGTTGGTGATCGTGAAGGTGCCGCCCTGGAGTTCGTCGATCCGGATGCGCCCGGTGCGGGCTCGGCCTGCAAAGTCGGCAATCTGGGACTCGATCTCGGCGAAGGACATCCGCTCCGCGCTGCGCAGGACCGGCACCATGAGGCCGCGGTCGGTGCTGACGGCGATGCCGATGTCGTAGTAGTTCCGGTAGATGATGTCGGCGCCGGAGATTTCGGCGTTCAGGCGCGGGAAGCGGCGCAGAGCGTCGACGACCGCCTTGACGAAGAAGGACAGGAAGCCGAGCCGGACATCGTGACGTTTCTCGAAGTCGTCCCGGTATTGCGTCCGGAAGTCCTTTACCGCGGACATGTCGATCTCGTTGAACGTGGTCAGGAGAGCGGCCTGCTGCTGGGACTCGACCAGCCGTTCGGCGATCCGGCGGCGGATCGGGGTCATCGTCACCCGTTCCTCGGCGCGGCCGCCGGCTGGGGCGGACGCCGCCGGGGCGGCCGGTAGCGGTTGGGCGGGTGCAGGCTGGGCGGCAGTCGCGGCCCGCGGCGCCGGTGCGGGAGCGGCCGGCGGCGGAGTAGGGGCCGGGCCCGGCTTGGTAGGGGCTGGCTCTTCCGCCTCGCGGGAGGCGAGGTAGGCGATCACGTCGCTTTTCAGCAGCCGGCCGCCCTTGCCCGTTGCGGGAATGACGGCGGCGTCGAGGTCGTGCTCGGCGATCAGGCGTTGTGCGGCGGGCAGGATGCGCAGTGGTTCCTCGGTTGGCGGAACGGCGGCGGCAGCGGATGCGGGCGAGACGCCCGCGTTTCCAGGATCGGAGCCGCCTGCGGGAGGCGTAGGCACGGGAGTGGGCGCCGAGGCGGGCGCTGGAGGCGCCGCCGCGGCGGCGCCGGCGAGCAGGTCGGCCTGGGCACCGATGGTTGCCGTCCCGGCGGACGCTGCCGTCGCGACGCTTGGAGCCGGCTTGGCGGTGGCGGCGGGCGCGCCCTCCTCGATGCGGGCGATCACGCCGCCGATGGGAACGGTCTCGCCTTCCGCGCAGACGATTTCGGACACGACACCGGCTACCGGCGACGGCATCTCGACGGTCACCTTGTCCGTCTCGAGTTCGACGAGCGGCTCGTCGCGGCCGACGGCATCGCCGGCCTGCTTGATCCAGCGCACGATCAGCGCTTCCGTGATCGATTCGCCGATCTCGGGGATCGTGACTTCGTAGGTCATCTGGAGTGCCTTCGCTGAGTTCTTACTTCGACTCGACCGAGTCGCCGAACGCCGCTTCGATCAGGTCCTGCTGTTCCAGCTTGTGGCTGCTCGGGGAGCCGGTCGCCGGGCTCGCCGATTGCGGCCGGTAGACGCCCGAGAGGGGCCGGCCGCCCATCAGGAAGCCGAAGTTGAGCCGCAGGTAGGACCAGGCGCCCATGTTCCGCGGTTCCTCCTGCACCCAACGGACCTTCGCCTCGGGCGGGAACCCGGCCAGGACGGCGTCGAGCTCCTGTTTCGGTGCGGGGTAGAACTGCTCCATGCGCAGGATCGCGTGATCGTGCGCACCGAGCTTCTGGCGGTGAGCGTCGAGGTCGTAGAAGACCTTGCCGGAGCAGAGCAGGATGCGGCGGACCTTCGCTCGCTCCTCCTCGGTTCCGAGCGCCGGGTCGGCCAGCACGGGCTGGTAGCGGCCCCGGGCCAGTTGGGCCAGCTCCGAGCCGACTTCCTTTCGGCGCAGCAGGCTCTTCGGAGTAAACACGATGAGCGGCTTGCGCAGGGCCCGCTCCACCTGCCGGCGGAGCAGGTGGAAGTACTGCGCCGGCGTCGAGGGGTTGACGATCTGGACGTTGTCCTCGGCGGCCAGCAACAACCAGCGCTCGATCCGGGCGCTCGAGTGCTCCGGCCCCTGCCCTTCGAAACCGTGGGGCAGGAGGATGACGAGGCCGCTGAGCCGGTTCCACTTGTCCTCGGCGCTGGTGATGAACTGGTCGATGATCACCTGCGCCGCGTTCACGAAGTCGCCGAACTGCGCTTCCCAGAGCACCAGCGCGTCCGGGTAGTCCAGGCTGAAGCCGTACTCGAAACCGAGCACGCCGGCCTCGGACAGCGGGCTGTTGAAAATCTCGATCGCCTCCTGGTTCTCGGCCACGTTCATCAGCGGCCGGTGGTTCGCGTCGTCTACGCGATCGTGCAGCACGGAATGGCGCTGGCTGAAGGTCCCCCGTTCGCAGTCCTGACCGGTCAGCCGCACGCGCTGGCCGGAATCCGCCGTCGCCGCGAAGGCGAGGGCCTCGGCCGCCGCCCAGTCGAGCGGCCGCTTGCCTTTCGCCATCTCGGAGCGGGCGGTGATGAACCGGCGCAGGTTGCGGTGCAGATTGAAGCCCTCGGGCAACTCGACCAAGCGCTTCAGGTAGCCGCGCAGCTTCGCCTCCGGCACCCCGGTGTCGGGCTCCGGGATGTCCTCGGTGCGGCCCCCGACGAACGCGTTCCAGACCCCGTCATAGGCCTGAGGACTCGTCTTCTCGTTCATTCTCCGGGCGGTGGCGAGCGCCCCTTCGAGGCGTTTCTCCTCACGCCCGATGTAGATCTCGGCCTCCTCCGGCTTGATCTCGCCGAGTTCGAGCAGGTGCTCCAGGTAGTGGACCCGGACCGGATCGCGGGCGCGGATGCCGTCGTACAGCATCGGCTGCGTGAACGCGGGTTCGTCGCCCTCGTTGTGGCCGCGCCGCCGGTAGCAGTAGAGGTCGATGACCACGTCCCGCTGGTAGCGCTGGCGGAAGTCGAGAGCGACGTTGACGACCTGAGCCACCGCTTCCGGGTACTCGCCGTTGACGTGGAAGATCGGTATCTGGAGCATCTTCGCGACATCGGTGCAATAGGTGTTGGAGCGCGAACTCTCGGGTGGCGTCGTGAACCCGATCTGGTTGTTCACGACCACGTGGAGCGCGCCGCCGATCCTGTAGGCGGGAAGCTGCGACAGGTTGAGCGACTCCTGCACGATCCCCTCACCGGCGAAGGCGGCATCGCCGTGGATCAGGAACAGCGCCGCGCGGTCTCGGAGTTCGTTGCCGATCCGGTCCTGCTTGGCCCGCACGCGTCCCATTGCCACCGGGTTGATGAATTCGAGGTGGCTGGGGTTGAACGACAGGGAGAGATGGATCCTGCGTCCCTTGTCCGTCGTCCAGTCGCTCGAGTGGCCCATGTGGTACTTCACGTCGCCGCCGCCGATGTACTGCTCGGCGTCGAGGTCCTCGAACTCGCGGAAGATGTCCCTGGTCGGCTTGCCGATGATGTTCGCGAGCACGTTCAGGCGGCCTCGGTGGGACATGCCGAAGACGATCTCCACCGCGCCCTGTTCAGCGACCTTTTCGATCGCGAGGTCGAGCAGGGGAATCAGGCTCTCAGCCCCCTCGAGGGAGAAGCTCTTCGCGCCCAGATACTTCCGCTGGATGAACTCCTCGAACACCGCGGCGTCGATCAGTTTTCTCAGGATGCGGACCTGCTCGCGGCGGTCCAGGTGGACGCGGTTGCGGCTGATCTCCATCCGCTCCTGGAGCCAACTGCGGACGTCCAGGTCGTCGATGTGCATGAACTCGGCGCTGATGTACTGGCAGTACGTCTCGCGCATCCGCTCCATCACTTCGCGCACGGTTGCGGTGTCGGCCCCGGGGATGCCGGCGGTCGACACCGTGCGGTCGAGGTCGCTCTCCTTGATGCCCAGGCCCTCGAGTTCGAGTTCCTCCGGCAGCGCCGGCGGATTGCGGAGCGGGTTGATGTTGGCGAACAGGTGGCCGCGAATCCGGTAATTGCGGATCATGTCGTCGACGCGGCGCTGGAGTTCGACGTCTGTCGTCAGGGTCGGCGTAGCGGCGCGGGCTGTCCTGGTGGCCGGTTCCGGCGCCGGTGGGGGCGGTGCCGGGCGCGCCGGTGGGGCTGTCGCGACGGACGCCGCCGGCGCTGCCGCCCCGTTGCCGCCGAACAGGGACGGCGGCTGGAGCGACGGCGCCAGGGCGCCGTCCCCGAGTTCCCCGGCCGCGGCCAGAGAGTCGAAGTACCGCCGCCATTGCTCGTCGAGTGACGCCGGATCCCGCCGGTACTGGGCCAGGAGGGCTTCGACGTAGTCGAGAGAGAGGCTGTGCAGTTGCGCTGGCTGGCTCATCGCTGCCTACCTCCTTGGTCGAACGCTAGCAGCGTCTACCCGCGCTCCGCCTGAAGCCGCGGGTCGATCACGTCCCTCAGCGTATCGCCGACCAGGTTGAAACTCAGCACGGCGACGAAGATCGCGACGCAGGCGGGCGGAATCATGTGGCCGGCGGTGAACAGGTTCTCGTAGCCGGAACGCAGGATCGTGCCCCAGGACGGGTCCGGCGGCTGGACGCCGAAGCCGAGCCAGGAAAGGCCGGCCTCGATCAGGATCGACACGGCGATGCCGAAGGTGACGCTGACCAGCACCGGCGCCAGGGCGTTGGGCAGCAGGTGGCGGAGCACGAGCTGGGCCGACCGGACGCCCAGCGAGCGCGCCGCAAGCGCGTAGTCCGTCTCGCGGATGCGCAGGATCTCGCCGCGGGCGAAGCGCGCGATGCCGACCCAGCGGGTCAGTCCGATCACGATCATCACGTTCTCGATGCTGGGCGGGAACCAGGCCAGGACCGCGAGGATCAGGAAGAACGGCGGGAAGCACATGACGATCTCGATGAAGCGCGAGATGACGAGGTCGGCGATGCCGCCGGCGTAGCCGGCGATGCAGCCCAGCACCAGACCGAGAATGACCGCGATGCCCATCGACAGGAAGCCGACCTTCATCGACACCACGGTGCCGTGGACCATGCGCGACAGAACATCGCGCCCGGACTGATCGGTGCCCAGCCAGTGACGCCTGGACGGCCCGGCCAGGGGCTCGGCGGCGATCTCGCGCGGGCCGTAGCGCGTCGGCGTCCACAGCGCCCAGTCGCCGCGTTCCGGGTCGAACTCGCGCTTGAAATCGAAGGTCGCGAGCCGATACGGCCTCTGCTTCTTGATGATCAGTCGGGTCCCGGGTACCTGGTGGATCAGATCGATCACCGCCGGGTAGTAGAAGCTGCCGTCGAAGCGGCAGAGAATCGGCTGATCGTTGGCCAGCATCGGCGACAGGAACGAGACCAGGAACAGCGCCGCCACCACGCACAGCCCGACCATGCCGAGCCGGTGGCCGCGGAAGCGCCGCCAGGTGATGTGCCAGTAGGAGCGCGCCACCGGCGGGTTGTTCGTCGCTTCGGCCGTCATTTCACTTGTCGTAGCTGATCCGGGGGTCGACCAGACCGTAGGTCAGGTCGGCGATGAAGGTGATGCCCAGCACGAGCAGGGCGGTGATGAAGTTGAGCGCCATGATCGTGGGATAGTCGCGCTGCAGCACGGACTCGAAGTACAGGCGGCCCAGCCCCGGCCAGTTGAACATGTACTCGAGGATGACGCTGCCGCTGAGCACGAACGGGAAGGTCAGACCGATCAGGGAGATCAGGGGGATGAGGCTGTTCGTGAAGGCGTGCTTGAGCACGACGCTGCGCTCCCCGAGACCCTTGGCTCGCGCGGTGCGGACGTAGTCCTGACGCACCACCTCAAGCAGGTTCTGGCGGATGAAGCGCGAGTAGTAGGCGAGATTGCCGAAGGTGAAGCAGAACGTGATCAGGACGTAGTGCTGCGCCAGGTCCCACATCTGGCCGAGCGTCGTCATGTCGTCGTAGCCGTCGGACCGCATGCCGCGGAAGGGGAGCAGATCCCACTTCACGCCCAGGTACAGGATCAGCAGCATGCCGGCGACGTAGTTCGGCACCGAATAGAGCATGTAGAGGCCGGTGCTGACCGAGCGGTCGAAGCCGCCGCCCTGTTTGAGCGCGCTGTAGATCCCGATCGGCGTGGAGATGATCAGGGTCAGCATGAAGGAGAGGAGCGCGACCGACAAGGTCGGCCACAGCGCCTCGCCGATCTTGGCGGACACCCTCCTTCCGTCGTGGAAGGACGATCCGAGGTCGCCGACGGCCAGCTTGCGGACCCAGTTCCAGTACTGAACCGGAATCGGCTTGTCGAGTCCGTAGAGCTCGCGCAACTGCTGGTAGACGCGCTCCGAGACCGCGGCGTCGGCGATCTGGGAGGTCTGGAGCTGCGCCGGATCCCCCGGAACGAGCTGGATGATGAAGAACGAGATGACCGAGATGCCGAACAGGGTGACCAGCCCGGTGGCAAGCCTGCGGAGGATGTAGCTGAGCAAGGTCGATCTCGAAGTGTGAGCGGCGCCTACAATACCGTCCCTTGAAGAGCGCGATCCCAGTCAGTGACGCCCGGCCGCTTCGCCGTGCACCCGCGTGACGCGGTCCGCGTCACGCGCGACCCGGATCGCGCGTCCGTCCGCGGACGTGCGAACGGAATTGGGTGCCGTGCTGCGCTTGGCGACGCCGGTCATCCTGGTGCAGGTCGGCATGGTGTTGATGGGCGCCGTGGACACCATGATGCTCGGCCGGGTTTCCGAGACCGACCTGGCGGCCGGCTCGATCGGCAACGCGCTCAGCATTGCGGTGATCTGGTCCTTCATCGGCATTCTGCTGGCGATCGATCCGATGGCGGCGCAGGCGTTCGGCGCCGGCGACCACCGGCGAATCGGCCGCGTGCTTTGCCGGGGCGTGGGAATGGCGGTCCTGCTGTCGGTGCCGGCCACGCTGATCGTGTTGGAACTGGATCGCGTCCTGCCGCTCACGAATCAGCCCCAGGCGATCATCGAACCGGCCACCGCCTACCTTCACGGCATCGGCCCCGGCGTGATCGCCTTCCTGCTCTTCATGTGTCTGCGGCAGACGCTTCAGGCGATGAGCATCGTGAGGCCGGCCCTGATCTCGATCGTCGTCGCCAACGTGTTCAACGCGCTCGCGAACTGGGCGCTGATCTTCGGCAACCTCGGCTTCCCGGCGCTCGGTGTACGGGGCTCCGCCTACGCCACGTCGGGATCTCGCTGGGTGATGCTGATCACGATCGCGGTGTTCGGCTGGCGTCACCTGCGCCCGTACGTCAGCGGATGGCGGCTGTCCTGGTTGCGCCCGGCCGCGTTGCGACCCTTCCTGTTCGTGGGCGTGCCGATCGCGGTTCAGGTTTCGCTCGAGGTCAGTGTGTTCAGTTTCGCGGCCGTCCTCATCGGCCGGCTGGGCGAGGCCGAACTGAGCGGTCACCAGGTGGCGATCAGTCTGGCCTCGATCTCCTTCATGGTTCCGCTGGGTTTCGCGGGTGCCGCCACCACCCGCGTCGGCAACGCGATCGGGCGCCGGGATCAGGTGGCCGCTCGCCGCTCGGCCCTGGTCTGCCTCGGCTTCGGCGCCGGTGTGATGACCGCCTTCGGCCTCGTGTTCTTCTCGCTGCCGCAGCTCCTGGCGCGCCTGTTCAGCGATGTGCCCGGCGTGATCGCGGCGGCCGCCGCGCTGATTCCGATCGCCGGCCTGTTCCAGGTCGCCGATGGCCTCCAGGTGGCCGCCGCCGGTGTGCTCCGGGGCGCTGCCGACACGCGCTTTCCCGCGGGGGTCGCTCTCGTGGGCTACTGGGTGGTGGGCATACCGGCCGGCGCGTGGCTGACCTTCGAGAGAGGGCTTGGCCCGAGCGGGTTGTGGTGGGGGCTGACCTTCGGTCTGGTCTTTGTCGCCACCTTCCTTGCGTTTCGCGTGCGGTGGCGTCTCTGGCGGCGAAGCCTGGTCCCCCTGCTGCCGGCCGACTCCATGGACGACGCCTGAACGGAGCTTCACCGCGGGCCGCAGCCCGGATAGTCTCCCGCCGGCCCGGCGCGATCTCCGGGCCCCAGAGAGGTCCACTGAGCCATGCCGAGCAAGCCAGTCTTTCCGAAGAAGAAGGCCGTACTCGCCTACAGCGGAGGTCTCGACACCTCCGTGATCCTGCGCACCCTGCAGGAGCGCGGTTTCGACGTCGTCGCCGTGATCGTCGACGTGGGCCAGCGCGAGGACTTCGACCGCCAGGCCCGCCGGGCCGAGGCGATCGGCGCCTCGAAGGTCTACGTCGAGGACCTGCGGCGCGAGTTCGTGACCGACTTCATCTACCCGGCGATCGCCGGCAACGCGGTCTATGAGAACCGCTACCTGCTCGGCACTGCCCTGGCGCGGCCGCTGATCGCGCGCTGCCAGGCCGAGATCGCGATTGGCGAGGGCGCCGACGTGCTCTCCCATGGCGCTACCGGCAAGGGCAATGACCAGGTCCGCTTCGAACTCGCCTACGCCGCGCTGGCGCCGTCCATCGAGGTCTACGCGCCTTGGAAGGACGCCGAGTTCCTGCGCCGCTTCCAGGGCCGCACCGACCTTCTGGACTACGCCGAAGAGCAGGGCATCCCGATCGAGGCCTCGTCCGAGAAGCCGTACAGCATGGACGAGAACCTGATGCACAAGAGCTACGAGGCCGGCCTGCTCGAGGACCCGATGCAGACGCCGACCGAAGACATGTTCTCGCTCACCGTGTCGCCGCTTGACGCGCCGGACGAGCCCATCGAGATCGAGATCGAGTTCAAGGACGCGCGCCCGGTGCGGGTGCGCGACCGCACCGCCGGTGTCGAGCACTCGGATTCCCTGCCCCTGTTCGAGTACCTGAACGAAATCGGCGGCCGGAACGGCATCGGCCGCATCGACATCGTCGAGAACCGTTTCGTGGGCATCAAGTCGCGCGGCGTCTACGAGACCCCGGGTGGCACGATCCTCCACCACGCCCTGCGCGACCTCGAGGGCGTTGCCATGGATCGGGAAGTCCAGCGCCTGCGCGACGGCCTGTCGCCCAAGTTCGCGGAACTGATCTACAACGGCTTCTGGTTCTCGCCGGAGATGGAGTTCATCCGCGCCGCCTTCCTCCAGGCCGAGCGGATCATCGACGGCACCGTCCACCTGCGCCTCTACAAGGGCGGCGTGAGCATCCTCGGCCGCGAGTCGCCGAGCTCGCTCTACGACCAGAACCTGTCGTCCATGGACGTCGAGGGCGGCTACGACCAGACCGACGCCCGGGGGTTCATCCGCCTCAACGCGCTGCGGCTCAAGGCGCACCAGGTGATCGTCGGCGGGCGGGGCGGCGAGGACGGCGGCTAGTTCCAGCCGGGCCACGAATCTCCTAGAGCTGCGGATCGATCACGTGCGTCTTGAAGATCTTCAACCGCGCTGCACAGTTCGCGGTGTCCATCCCGAGGGCTCGGTGACGGTCGTCAGCGCCGAGTGGTTCGGCTCGGAGGCGCTTGAGTTGACCTACAAGACTGGCGATGGCGCCGTCGCCAACGAGCTCCTGTACCGCCACGACGAGCCCCGCCTTGAGATCGTCGACCACGGACGGCCGTGGAGCTTCGACGGCGACGGCGCTCTGTTCCGATTGGCTTCCGAAGCGCAGCGCATTCGCCTCGCGCACCTGTTCGACCCGGTGCTGGCCGTTCACACCTCGGTGGTCGAGCCTCTGCCGCATCAGATCACCGCCGTCTACGACGAAATGCTGCCGCGCCAGCCGCTGCGCTTCCTCCTCGCCGACGACCCGGGCGCAGGCAAGACGATCATGGCGGGATTGCTGATCAAGGAACTCATCGCCCGGGGCGACCTGGAGCGCTGCCTCGTCGTGTGTCCGGGGGCTTTGGCGGAGCAGTGGCAGGACGAACTGCATCGACGCTTCAACCTCCCGTTCGAGATCCTGACCAACGACAAGCTCGAAGCTGCGCGCACCGGGAACTGGTTCCGTGAAGAGAACCTGGTCATTGCGCGCCTCGACAAGCTGTCGCGCGACGAGGACGTGCAGCAGAAGCTCCAGGCGCCTGACGCGGACTGGGATCTCGTGGTGTGCGACGAGGCGCACAAGTTCTCCGCGACGCTCTACGGCACTGAGATCAGGTACACGAAACGGTACCGGCTCGGGCAGCTCCTGTCCCGCTTGACGCGCCACTTCCTGTTGATGACGGCGACGCCCCACAACGGCAAGGAAACGGACTTCCAGCTCTTCATGGCGTTGCTCGACGGCGACCGCTTCGAGGGGCGCTTCCGCGACGGAGTCCACACCACCGACGTCTCCGACCTGATGCGGCGGATGGTCAAGGAACGGCTGCTCAAGTTCGACGGCAAGCCGCTGTTCCCGGAGCGGATCGCGCACACCGTGCCCTACCGCCTGTCCGACGACGAGGCCCGGCTGTACGCGGCGGTCACCAGCTACGTGCGCGAGGAGTTCAACCGCGCGGAAGCGCTGGCGAACGCGAAACGCGCCGGTACGGTCGGCTTTGCGTTGACGCTCCTGCAGCGGCGATTGGCGTCGTCGCCCGAGGCGATCTACCGGGCGCTGCGTCGTCGCCGGGAGCGACTGGAGAGTCGATTGCGCGAGCTCGAGGTGCTGCAGCGAGGCGGCCAGCATTCCCTGGTCGTGGCGTTCCTGGCGCCCGAACTCGATGAGGACGATGTCGAGGATCTTGCCGATGCCCCGGAGGAGGAAGTCGAAGACACCGAGGCGCAGATCCTCGATCAGGCAACTGCCGCCCAATCGATCGCCGAACTGAGGGCGGAGATCGAGACTCTGAAGGTACTTGAGGCGCTGGCGCTGGAGGTGCGGCGTGCCGGCAGAGACACCAAGTGGCGCGAGCTTGCGACCCTGCTAGCGGAGATCTTCACAGCCTCTGGTCCACAGGATCGAGTGGGGAAGCGGGACCAGACCTCCGGAGACGGCGCCGCCACACTTCCGCCGCAGTCTCCTGGACAGAAACTCGTGCTCTTCACGGAGCATCGGGACACGCTGCGGTACTTGTACGAGCGCATCGCCACCCTGTTGGGCCGCGAGTCTGCCGTCGCGGTCATCCACGGCAGCATCGGTCGAGAGAAGCGCCTTGAAGTGCAGCAGGCTTTCCAGTACGACCCGCAGGTCCAGGTCCTGCTGGCGACCGACGCCGCCGGCGAGGGGATCAACCTGCAGCGCGCCCACCTGATGGTCAACTACGACCTGCCCTGGAATCCGAACCGGCTCGAACAGCGTTTCGGCCGCATCCACCGAATCGGCCAGACCGAGGTGTGCCATCTCTGGAACCTGGTTGCCCAGGACACCCGCGAGGGCGACGTCTACCACCGGCTGCTGGAGAAGCTGGAACAGGCCCGGCAGACGCTCGGCGGGCAGGTGTTCGACGTGCTGGGCAAGCTGGAGTTCGAGGGTCGTTCCCTCCGCAACCTTCTCCTGGACGCGATCCGCTACGGCGAGCGGCCGGAGGTGCGGGCGCGGCTGGATGTTGCCGTCGATCACGCGGTCGACCGCTTCGCGCTGCAGGAACTGCTGGAAGAGCGCCAGTTGGCCCACGACGCGATGGACGCCTCGGGCGTGCAGCGGGTCCGGGAAGACATGGCGCGTGCGGAAGCCCGCCGCCTGCAGCCGCACTACATCGAGTCCTTCTTCCGCGAGGCGTTCGGGTGCTTGGGCGGCAAACTGCGGCAACGCGAGGCGCGCCGCTACCAGGTGAGCCATGTGCCGGGGCCGGTGAAGTACCGCGACCGCTTGATCGGGGTGCGGGAGGCGGTGCTCCCACGCTACGAACGGGTCGTCTTCGAGAAGCACCTGGTCGCGCCGCCGGGCCATCCGCTCGCGGCTTTTGTCTGTCCGGGCCATCCGCTGCTCGAGGCGGTGATCGACCTGACCCTCGAACGCCACCGCGACCTGCTGAGGCGCGGTGCGGTGCTCGTCGACGAGCGGGACGGCGGAACGGCGCCGCGGGTTCTGTTCTCCATCGAGCACGCTTTGCAGGACGGAAGCACTACCCGCAACGGCGACCGGCGCGTCATCTCGAAGCGGGTGCTCTACGTGGAACTGGATTCGGCCGGAGTCAAGCGCCATATCCACTACGCCCCCTACCTCGACTATCGGCCACTCGAGGATGGCGAACCTACGGTCGAAGAGTTCCTCGAACGCCCGGAGTGCCAGTGGATAGACTGCGGTCTCGAGCAGGAGGCACAGGCGTACGCCGTAGCTCATGTCGTACCCGAGCATTTGCAGGAAGTCCGCGACACACGGCTGGAGTTCATCGGCAAGACCGAAGCGGCCGTCAAGGATCGCCTGACCAAGGAGATCAACCACTGGGACCACAGTGCCGCCCAGCTCAAGCTCGCCGAGGAGGCCGGCAAGCCGGCAGCCCGGCTCAACTCGGGCGAGGCCCGCCGGCGCGCGGACACCCTTGCGGGCCGCTTGCAGAAACGGTTCGAGGAACTGAAGCGAGAGAAGCAGATCTCACCGAGGCCGCCGCTGGTGCTCGGCGGGCTGCTGGTGGCGCCGCAGGGGTTGATCGAGGCGATGGCAGGTCGTTCGGAGCGTCCGAGGCCCACGATCGACACCCAGGAATCCGCGGCTCGCGCCCGCGAGATCGTCATGGAGACCGAGCGTGGGCTCGGCTTCGAACCGACGGACCGGGAACTCGACAAGCTCGGCTACGACATCGAGAGCCGGGATCCGGCCACCGGGAAGCTGCGGTTCGTCGAAGTCAAGGGCCGACGAAGCGACGCCGCGACGATCACCGTGACACGGAACGAGATTCTCTACTCGCTGAACAAGCCGGACGACTTCATCCTGGCGATCGTCCTGTTCGGCGAAGACAAGCACCACGCGGTCCACTACGTCCGGCAGCCGTTCCGGCGTGAGCCGGACTTCGGCGCAGCCAGCGTGAACTACACGCTGAGGGAGCTCCTTGCCGAAGCGGAGGCGCCGCGGTAGCGAAGCACGTTTCGTCAGCGGTGGCCGCGTCAAGTGCATTGGACACGCGGTGGCATTAGACTTCCGGCCTCATGGCGACAACGAATCGGGAGCGAGTCGGCAAGGCACTCGACCTCGTCAAGGCTGGGCTAGGCCCGTTCGTCGAGCGCGAGTTACGCCGAGCAGTCAAGGCGAAGCGCGTCGACGCCGGTGCCGTCGGGTGGGTTGGCCACGACCGGCGTCGAAGTGCCTGGTCAGTCGGCGACATGGATGTTGCCGCGCTTCTCACGTTGATGTGCGACCTGTGGCAAAGCGTGTTCCGGCCGGTTCTTGGGCATGCTGAACGGAGCTTTGTGAGTGAGCTGCGCGAACAGCGGAACCGGTGGGCCCACCAGAGACCGTTCTCGAGCGATGACGCGTACCGTGTGCTGGACACAGCCACTCGGCTGCTGACGGCGATTTCGGCCAAGGAGGCGGTGGAAGCGGAGAAGCTGAAGATGGAGCTGCTTCGGGTCCGTTTCGACGAGCAGGCCCGTGGAGAGCGTCGAAAACAGGTTGGCCTTGCCATCGGCGCTACTGCGGCCACCTTGAAGCCTTGGCGCGAGGTCGTGACACCGCACCAGGACGTCGCGAGCGGCCGGTATCAACAAGCGGAGTTCGCAGCCGATCTCTGGCAGGTGCACGAAGGCGAGGGAGCTACGGAGTACCGGGATCCGGTCGAGTTCTTCCGACGTACCTACCTGACGGAGAGCCTCAAGGGCATGCTCGCCAGCGCAATCAGGCGGCTCACCGGTCGAGGCGGTGATCCGGTGGTCCAGTTGCAGACGAACTTCGGAGGTGGCAAGACCCACTCGATGCTTGCGCTCTACCACCTCTTCTCTGGGGTTTCGCCAAGCGGCCTCGCGGGCGCCGAAGTGCTGATGAAAGAAGCCGGAGTAGTCAAGCTGCCGAAAGTGAAGCGCGTCGTCCTGGTCGGTATTCGCATCTCGCCGGGAAACCCGGTAACCAAGGAAGACGGCACCGTCGTGCGCACGTTGTGGGGCGAGTTGGCGTGGCAGTTGGGCGGCGCCGAGGCCTATGCATGTGTGGCGGCGGATGACGAGCGGGCAACGAGCCCCGGGGACGCCTTGCGGCAGCTCCTCAGGGAGCACGCACCATGTCTGATCCTGATCGACGAGTGGGTTGCCTACGCGCGGCAGCTCCACGACGAAAGCGACCTGCCGGCGGGGAGCTTCGAGACTCAGTTCACGTTCGCCCAGACTCTTACTGAGTCGGTCAAGGCTGTACCCGGCTGCTTGCTGGTAGTGAGTCTTCCGGCCTCTGACACGAGTGGCTCTTCCCACACCCAGGCGGACGACATCGAGGTTGGCGGCCAGCGTGGCCGGGAGGCGCTTGACCGGCTGCGCAATGTGATCGGGCGCGTGGAGTCGTCCTGGCGGCCGGCTAGCGCCGAGGAAGGCTTCGAGATAGTCAGAAGGCGCCTCTTCGAACCGTTCTCGGACGCCGCACAGTTTAGGGACCGCGACGTTGTGGCCAGAGCGTTCGCCGACCTCTACCGAGGCCAACGCGACGAGTTCCCGGCTGAGTGTCGCGACGCGGACTACGAGCAGCGCCTCAAGGCCGCGTATCCCATTCACCCGGAGATCTTTGACCGGCTCTACTCGGATTGGTCGACCTTGGTGACCTTCCAGCGGACTCGCGGCGTGCTCCGGCTCATGGCGGCGGTCATTCACAGCCTGTGGGAGAAGGGCGACAGGAGCCCGCTTATCCTGCCTGCGAACATCTCGATTGACGATGCCCGCGTTGGGCCCGAGCTCAGCCGGTATCTGCCCGAGAACTGGGTTCCGGTGATCGAGAAGGACATCGACGGGCAGCAGTCGCTGCCACAGCGGATCGATGGCGAGGTTGCCAACTTGGGCAAGTTCTCGGCGTGCCGGAGGGTTGCGCGAACGGTGTATCTCGGATCGGCGCCCAGTGCGGGCTCGGCTCAACGTGGCCTCGAGGATCGGCGTATCAAGCTCGGCTGCGTGCTGCCGGGTGAATCGTCCGCGGTGTTCGGAGACGCTCTGCGAAGGCTCGCGACCCGCGCCACATATCTGTATCAGGACGGGACCCGCTACTGGTACGACACCCGGCCGACGGTCACGAAGCTCGCGGAGGATCGGGCCGAGCAGTTTCGACGCGACCGCGACCGTGTGGAGCGGGCGATCGGTGAAGCGCTGCGCGTTGCCCTCCGCGATACCGGTGGCTTCAGCCGGATCCACACGGCTCCCCAGTCAGGGCACGACGTGCCGGACGAGTTGGAGACCCGTCTCGTCGTCCTTGGTGTGGACTATCCGTACCACCGTGAGCCGGGCTCCCCGGCTGAGACGGCGGCCGGAGCCATTCTTGAGACTCGAGGGGCCGCTCCCCGGATCTACCGCAACACGCTCGTCTTCTTGGCTCCGGATCAGTCCCGCCTGCAAGAGTTGGATGAGGCCATTCGGCGCCGCCTCGCTTGGGAGTCGATCCTCAGCGAACGGGAGGCTCTTGACCTATCCCTCCATCAGGTCAGGCAGGCCGAGACGCAGTGTCAGGCTGCGGCCGAGACCGTATCTTCCCGATTGCCCGAGACCTACCAGTGGTTGCTCGTGCCGGTCCAGGCCGATCCGGCTGCCTCGATCAAGTGGGAGGCCGCGCGGCTGGGTAGTCAGGAGGCGCTGGCGCCCAGGGCGGCCCGCCGTTTGAAGAGTGAGGAGTATCTCCTTAGCGGTCTCGCCGGGACCCGCCTCCGGCTGGAACTTGACCGGGTGCCTCTTTGGCGCGGAGATCACGTCGAGGTGCGGCAGCTTGTCGAGGACTTCGCCCGCTACATGTATCTACCTCGCCTGCAGGAGCCGTCCGTCCTGCTCCGCGGTGTGGAGGACGGAGTGCGGCTGCTGACCTGGGAACGCGAGGCCTTCGCCTATGCGGACAGCGTCGACGACGACGCTGAGCGGTACCGGGGCCTCCGCGGTGGGGAGGTGATCTCACTCTCCGATGCGAGCACTCCCGGCGTTCTTGTAGCGGCGGCTACCGCGAGGCAGCAGATGGACGCGGAAAGGGAACCCGACAGTCCACCCGCTGGTCTGCCGCCGGAAGCGGGAGACGGTACCGGCTCACAGGACCAACCGGGATCAGGACCGGGCCAGGCGGATGGTGACCTGCCGAAGCGCTTCCACGGCAGCGTCTCGCTCGATGCGAACCGGGCCGGGCGCGACGCGAGCCGAATCGCCGAGGAAGTGATCACCCATCTGGCTGGTCTTGTGGGCGCGGACGTGTCGGTCATGCTGGAGATTGAGGCGCAGATCCCTGACGGGGCCCCCGAGCACGTCGTGCGCACCGTAACCGAGAACAGCCGAACGCTGAAGTTCAGCAGTCACGGCTTCGAGCGGGAGTAGGCGGGAGAGACACAACCGCCTGCCGGCCCGTGTCGCAGTTGCAGCAGACTGGTGCGCCGGCGATCAGTATCGGATTCAGGCGACTCGCTTGAGGAGCTTCCGTTCGAGGTCCGCGCTCGATTCGAGGGAAGAGATCATCTCGCCTCCGACATCCGAGAGACGGGCAAGATCGAGTCGCGGTATTTCCGACTGGTCCGAGAAGACGAGTATGGACTCGAACCGAAGACCATGCCTGTGAAAGTGGGACAGCATGATCGTGGTCAGGCGCGCCTTGTCGCGGTTCGGCACGCCGTAGAGAAACAGCGGATCGTCTTGGCCTTCTATCCGGTAGTCCACGCAGTACGCTTCGGGGTCCGGCAGGTCCTCGGGGAAGTACTCCGCCTGGATCTTCTCTTCTGCGACCAAGCTGTGGAGCAAATCGGCCAGGTCGTCATAGAACGTGGCCCTGACACGTGTTCTTGAGAGCAAGGTGAGATCGTGGATTCTGGTCAGCGCCTGCCCAAAGCGAAACACCGCCTCGGGCAGTCCCTCTAGCGCAGTATCGATGAAGAACACGCTGCCGTTCTGTTCAACACCGGTTTCGGCGACTATGCGTTCCATCAGGCGACCTCGGGTCCCCTCCAGGAAGGCGTCTACATCGTGGTCGTAGCTGATATTCATCAACGTGTGACCGCGATCTGACAAGCGCACGCCGCCGATTCCAGACTCGGACACATGAATGGGGAACCTGTCCCCGTCTGGGAACTCGAAGTGTGTGCGCAACATCAGGGCGTCGTCGGGCCGTCTCACGAGCCGTACCTCGGTGCAGAGGCGTTCGCACAGGAGCCCTTGCAATGCGTCCATGTCAATAGTCATAGGGGAAGAACCCTCTGTGTGTCGTGCGTCGCCAAAACGCCGGCGATGCGAAAGTCGTCAAGCAGGCAGGCGAATGCCCCCTCCAGTGTGACAAACCGGTCGGTCTCCTTGGCCTCGCTTTCGGGCTTCTTGCCGGACGCGATGGCCTTTGAGGTTGCCTGATGAATGTGGGGTCGGTAGGAGATGTCTCCGTGCTCATGACTCGGTCCGGAACCTGTCAACGACATTGACACAGCGGGGTTCAGGATTTACTGAGTGGTCTCTGCAGTCTCGTTGTCGGGCTTGTTGATCCAGACGGCCCGGGGCAGTGGCGTGTGCATCGGTTGGCCGCCGACGAATCGTTCGGGTGAGCTCTCCCAGGCGGCGCTCAGCGTGCGTTGGCGCTGCTCGATGACGGCTTGCGCCCGGCCGTAGTGGACGGTCTGGGGAGTCAGCATGGCGATGCCGGCATGGCGGTGTTCGGTGTTGTACCAGGGGAAGAAGGACCTGCAGTAGTCGGTCGCGGCGTCCTGGCAGTTGAAGCGGCTGGGGAAGTCGGGGTGGTACTTGAGGGTCTTGAACTGTGCTTCGGAGTAGGGGTTGTCGTCGCTGACCCGCGGTCGGCCCAGGGAGCGGTTCACGCCGAGGCGGGCGAGCAGTTGGGCGGTGCCCTGGCTGGTCATGGGGGCGCCTCGATCGGAATGCAGGGTCAGGACATGGGGCTTGACGCCGTGCTTGAGGCAGGTCTCCTCGATGAGCCTTTGGGCGAGCGCGGAGTTCTCGCGGTCGGCGACCATCCAGCCGACCGCGTAGCGGCTGAAGAGGTCGAGCAGGACGTAGAGGTAGTAGTAGGTCCAGGTCTGCGGTCCGAGCAGCCTGGTGATGTCCCACGACCAGACCTGGTTGGGCGCGACAGCGACCAACTCCGGCTTGGCGTACGACGGATGGACGCGCTGATTGCGGCGGTCCCTCACGGGGTGGTTCGCTTCGAGGATGCGGTACATCGTGCGCTCCGAGCACAGGTAGCGGCCCTCGTCGAGCAGGGTGGCCACCACTTCTCCCGGCGAACGATCGACGAAACGCGGCGACGCAAGCGTGGCCTCGACCCGTTTCCGCTCGATCTGGCTCAGTGCCCGGGCAGGCGTGGGGCGGGGCTGCCGTCGCCCGGGAGCGGGCCTCGCACGACGATAGAAGGTCGATCGCGACACGCCCAGCGCCCGGCACGCCGGCGCGATGCCGACCTGCCGGGCCAGGGACCTTGCCGCCATCAGCAGTCCTTCCCGTCTTCGAGGCTGAATCCCAGCAGCCCTGCAACTTTTCCCTGGACGTCCAGGATCGTGTGCGCGGCGGCGACTTCCCTCTCGAGCCGCTTGACCTTCGCTTCCAGCCGCTTCACCTTCGGCATCAGAGGGTTGGCCTCGACAGGCTTGCGGCCCCGCTTCTTCGGCCTCAGACCGGAAAGCGCGCCCTCGCGCCGCGCCTTGCGCCAGTTGGCCAGATGGGAGCTGTACAGACCCTCTCGCCGCAACAGCCGACCCACCTCGCCGCGGTGGGTGCATCGATCCGCTTCCTCCAGAATCCGCAGCCGGTACTCCGCCGTGAACTGCCGTCGGGTCGGCTTCGCTACGACCTCCGGGTCGGGAACGCCCCCCGCGGACGCCGCGCCGGCCGCGGGGGCCTCGTCGCTACGCTCCTCAACCCCCGCGGCCGGGAGCTCCGAGCCGCCGCCAAACCTCTGCTCTCGTCTTGACATTGATCCTCCTTGCCAACGCGTGCCCTCCACTATTCAACGGGATGCCCGCTGTGTCACGTACGTTGGCAGAGAGGGGTCCGTTGTAGCGCGCCAAGGTCAGTCGGGAACCGTCGGCAGAGACGAGCGCGATCCCGCAGGAGAAGGCAGCCGCGTCCTTCAGACTCTGGCGCTGGTAGATGTCGAATCGGGCCGTCGCTTCGTCTTCAGCCGTTGCCTTGAACGACCGCTGCCTGTGAGCCGGGGCGCTGGTCGGCTTCTCTGTCCAGCGAGCCCCAGGATTGGATACCGTCTTGCGCATCGCCCGGAGCGAATCCAGCTCCTCATTGCTGTAGAGCCTGATGGGCACGCCCCGTATCCTACGCTCCAGGCCTAGTCGAGGAGGCCCGCCTGTCTGGGATCGGCCTCGGTTCTCGCGAGTCGGTTGATCTCGGGCCAGCTCTGCACGAGGCTGTTGTAGGACAGCGCATCGGCGGCGCGCTTCTTCCGTTCGCTCACCGTGTACAAGCGGTAGCAGAGTTCCCGGGCCGTTTCGGCCATTCCGCCGAGGCTGCGGGCAAGCTTCGCTGCACCTTGTTCGCCGCCCGTCTCAAGGACACGGATCAGGTGGTGCACCGCCTCCCACGCCGTGAGCCGTTTGTCAGTGGCCGGATCCCAATCACCTGGTAGCTCCTTCGGCGGCAACAGGCGCACTTTGCCTCCCTTCGACGTGAGAATTCCGGCCTCCACCATTCCGGCGACGCTCGTGTTCTTGGCCTTCGACAGCGTCTCGGCGACACCGTAGTCGCCCTCGGCGAAACCGTGCTGCTCGAACCACGCGAGCGCCCAGCGGCTGTCCGCGTCGAACTCGCCCTCCTGCTCGGCCAGCACCTCGTCGAGGACCTGGTTGATCAGGGCAAGGGCCTCCCGCACCGGCATCGACTCGCCGGATGCGTTGAGCACCTTCGCGTAGCGCGTGTAAACGGCCATGCCGGGGCCGATGGCGGCCTGCGCGAGGTCGACCGGGGCCACGTTGCCGGTCTGGAGAAGACGGAGGGCCCGGGGAAGTTCGGAGCGAAGCGCGGTCAGGAACTCGCGGCGGGTGGCGAGCGGAGCGTCGGCGGGGCGGCGTCGGCAGACGAGGACGATGCTGGAGGCGAGAGCGTTGGTTCCTTTGGCGAGGATTCGCCCTGCTCCCTCGGTGCGCATCGGCCAAGTGCCGGTGACCGAGAAGCCCGACCCGATTAGGGCTCCAAGAAACGTCTCCCAACCAGTACTCGTTGTTCCGCTAGCGCCCCTTCTCTCGGATTGCTTGAAGGCGTAGTAGACCGTGATTGGGAAGCCCGTATGAGCCTGCTCGGCTAGCCGTTGCATTGCCCGCGTCATCCCAGCCAGGAAGAAGGTCTCCGCAGCGGCCTTACCTCCATGACGGTATGGCGATGCCACCAGTTCCTCGCTCTTCGGCACCGCTAGCGTTGAGAAGAGATCTGGAAAAACGAACGGTACGGAACGCCGCAGCCAGACGTAGAAATAGTCCGACAGGTCGGCGTAGCCGATGTTGTCGTAGTAAGGAGGATCGGTCGAAACGACTCTGCTCGTGGCTGAGGCTTGGCTCGCTGCGTCCATCTGCCTGCTCCACGCAGCCCGCTGCGCCGGGAGTGCTTCGATCGCCATTGCCCCCTTGGCGATGGCGGCATCGAAACTGCCCCCGAGTCCGGCGAACGAGTTCGCCTCGGCGAAGTCCCACATCATCGGGATCGCCTGTCGAGCGAAGGTCTCCCGGAAGGCACCTCGATCACTCATCCAGGAGGTAATCGAAGAGTTGACGTTCGAGGTCTTCGACACCGCTAGCGCCAGATACACCCCTACCGCCTCGGCGTAGGCGGTCGCACCGCTGCCGCCGTCGCATAGTGGTCGCCCATCGCCCTGCACATCGACCGCCTCAGCGTCTTGGTGGACACGCTCTATCGCTTCCCGAACTAGGTCCGAGAAGGTCGTAAGGGCGACGAGCTGACGAGGTGTGAAGTAGTCACCGAACGTCCGGAAGCCGTAGCGCCTGCCTTGGGCATTGCTAGCCCACGTGCCGCGGCTTGGCGCATCCGGCTTCCAAGTGGGTCTTGCACTTCCGGCCATGGCTTCCGCGTCCGAAGGCGGCGAAACGTAGACCCTCCCTCGGTTGCCAGCCAGCACGACCGCCATGAGGCGTTCTCTCATGGCTCTTTTGAATTACGAGTGGGTCAAGCGGTGTGCGGGTTGAGCGTGTGGAAGTCGAGTTTGCCGGCGATGAGGAAGAAGGCGATGCGTATGGTGTCGAATCGCTTGTAGCCTCTGGCCTTGCGTTTGGCGGACTGGAAGAGTCCGTTGAGGGCTTCGAGGAAGCCGTTGGTCTGCCGGGTTCGCGCCCAGGCAGCGATCGCTTGCAGGTGCTTTCGGATGGTGCGGGCGACGGCCTTCATGGGTTCGACCTTGGAGCGGTTCACGTTGGTGCACCACTGATGGAGCATTCGCAGCACGACGTTGATCTGCTTGCGGTTGAGAATTTCGCGGAGTTGCTCCCGATAGAGCCAGGCGCGTGCGGTGCGTCGGCTGGCGACCCTCTTGACGAAGCGGTCGAGGTCGGCCCGTTGGGCCGGCGTCAGGGAGTCGCGGTTCTTGAGCAGCGTCCAGCGCAGGCCCTTCAGCGACGGATCGAGGCGCTGTTCGAGGCGCCGGGTCTCGTCCACCGCCTTCGAGGCCAGGGCCATGACGTGGAACTTGTCGAGGGTCACCTCGGCGTTGGGGAGATTCTCGGCGACGCCCTTGAGGAAGGCGGCCGACATGTCGATGGACGCCCGGCTGATCGCGGCGGGATCGCCGCCGCGCCTTTGCAGATCGTCGGCGAACTCCTCGATCGTGCCGGACTTGCGTCCCTCGGCGAGGAACACCACGCGCCGGCGCTCGCTGTCGGCGACCGCGGTCACGTAGTCGTGCCCCTTGGCGCGGGAAGTCTCGTCAATGGCCACGTGGCGCAGTTCGGAGAGGTCGTCCCGGTCGACCGCCAGCTCGACGTAGCGCTTGCAGATCGCGTGCACCCGATGCCACGACACCCCGGTCAACCGGGCCACCGCAGCGAAGGTCATGTCTCGGCACATGGCCAGAATCAAGGCTTCGAACAGCAGCGTGAAGCCGGACAATCTGCCCGACCAGGGCGGAGTCACCAACGCCACCCGCTGGTCGGGGAGTCGCACACGGGGCACTCGCGCCTCGAGCAGGCACTCGTGCTGGAAGAAGTTGAGGTGCCGATAGCGCTTGATCTGCGTGTCGTGCACCGGATGAGAACCGCCGTCCCCCTCGTGGGCGAATCGGCTGCCCTTCCTGAAGTCGATCCGTATCGTCAACCGACGCTCCCTCTCACAGAAGTCCACGCCGTCAACGAACCACGGCGCCGACACGCCCAGCGCTCTCGCGAACAATTCCCTCTGCATCTCTCGTCCTCCTTCAGTCGGAACAGGAGAGACGAGTCTTGCTCATTCCGATCGCCCGCGACTACAGCCGCCACCCGAAATCGCCGCGAACGCCCTCCCCACCGGACAGCTTGCGCCCTCGCCGCTACCGGTCTTCCGCAGATTCCACAGCCCGACGGCGGCGGCTACGGCGGCGGAGGCCGCTCTCCCAAGACCCCCTCAGCATCTGCACTCGCCCGCGCCCTACCCACTCGCAACTCGAAAGAGGCTCTCTCATTCGGCCGGCATTGGCTTCGTCGTTGATGTACTCGTACCGGATCGGAACATCCGACATGAGGCACCTAAAGCTCCCGCGGGACACCTTCGTTCCCGCCTTGGCCGCAGCCGGATCGGGCGGTTCGCCCGCCTTCACCGTGAACCCGTACCCACGACCCTCGATCACCGGTTCGACGTACGCCTCCTTTCCCTTCTTCGTCGACAGCATGAACGTCGACGCGAGCGGCACCTCAACATCCGCAAACGCCGGGTTCGGACTCTTCACCGTCCGCGCCCATAGCCAGGCGATCACCGTCAGCTTTCGACTCTCGTACTGCTTCAGGTCGGGCCGCTCCCGGACCATCTCCGGCGTGACCTCCACGTTCGGATACAGATGGCCGATCCGCTTCTGCGCCTCCTCGCGCATCCAGCGGCCGTAGTAGCGGACATCCTCGGCCAAGCCCTGCGCTCCGCGCCACGACTTCGACACAAGGGCAGTCTCGCCCCGCGATTCCGGGTTAACCGGCGGCTGGCCCGCGAACTTCGGCGGAATCTCGATCATCGCCTTGCAGATCAACACGGCGACCGGGTTCAGGTCGCTGGCGTGCGCTTCGAGGCCCAGCCGCTGCGCCTCCAGCGGCAGTGCGCCGCCGCCGGCGAACGGATCATGGAAGGCAGGCAGCTTGTGCCGGTCGAACAACTCAGCGGCCCGCGGATGATCGGCGTTCTCCGCGCACGCCCGCCGCCAGCTCTGCCGGATCTCGCTCCGTGCCTGCTCAAGCAGTTCATCGTTGGTCGTGTTCTCCCACTTCACGAGTTCCCGCAGGATCCCGAACAGACGCTCCCGCTCCTGCTCGGCGATGACGTCGCCGAGCAACTTGCGCTCTTCCGTGCCGCCCGCCCCCTCCGACCCGGCAGGCGTCCGGGGTCCCGCGACGAGTGGCGCGCTCCTGCGGTCTGACGCCTCCGACCGCGGCTCGATCCTCGTTCCTTCCGCCAGTCGCCTTCGCAATTCACGCCGCGCAGCCCGCTCCTTCACCGGGTCCGAGAGCAACACATCGACGTACTCCGAGGGATCGTCGACCATCTGCGCGAAGATCACCGCCCGCGCCGCCGCCAGCGGCCGCCGCGCCCACCACAGATGGAGCGTTGACGGGTGCCCGTGCCGGATCGACTTTTCACGTGCCGACGCCGCATTGATCGCATCGAGCGGCAGGGCCACCTCGATCAGCTTCCTCCGGGTTCGGGATGCCGCCTGTGGCGGATTCACGACTCGCCCAACGGGTCGACGACCGTGAGGAAGGGAAAGCGAAGAAAGTCCCTGTCAAGGGTGCAGATCCGGCTGACGCCGTGTTCGCGCATCAGGACGGCCGTGTGCAGGTCATGCATCGTGTTTCCCCTGAGTTCCGGGAGTTCAGACAACGTTTGACCGAGAACGGCTGCGTGACGCGGTGTTGCCACGAGCACTTCGAATGCGGGCGAGGCCAGCAGGTTCGCGATGAAGCGGCCAGCCGCGGCAGGAGTCAAGGACGACCGGAAGACGCGCGGATGGGTGCTGACCCGTAGGAACTCGTAGCAAACGCTCCAGGTGAGAAACACGGGTGCCGAATCCCGGCGCGCCTCGTTCAGGCGACGGCGGCAAAGACCATTCAACTGCGAGTGCTCGTCCGCTGCATGGATGAGCACGTTCGTATCGAAGACCAGCAACTAGTCTTCTTCCATCGCGCGGTAGAGCTCGTCCCGGTTTGCAATGTCGACCAGATGTCCGCCGCTGTTCCAACTCGGCAGCGGCGGCAAGTCTTCGGGGCTTCCCGCTTCGGCCTCGGGCGGGGCAAGAACGCGGCGAAGCCCCGCTTCGACCAGGGCGGACATGGTGGTGCCCCGCCGGGCCGCCTCCTCCCGCAGGCGCTGCATCACAGAATCATCGATATTGAGGGTCGTCTTCATATGGGAAACCATACCATCAGCCCGAACTCAAGTACCGTGGCCCGCACTGTAGCCGGCGCCGATGCTGCGGCGTTGCCTTCCCGGCGGACTCCTGCGAGCGGGTCGGCAACTTCGGCGCGTCAGGAGGCCGATCCCCAGTCGCCGAATGAAACGAGGAGCTTCGAGACGGTCGCCAAGCAGGTCTTCCGCCGCTACGGACACAGATGGAAGCCCGGAACCGTCGCTGTCAACCGGTCCTACCTCCGCAACCAGATCCTGCCGTGGTTCAAGGGCCGGCCGATCGCAGACGTCACGACTGCCGAAGTTCGCCGATGGTTCGCCTCCTTGCACGCGACGCCGGCAGCGGCAAACCGCTCCCTCCCCATCCTGTCCCTCATCCTGCGTCAGTCCGAGATTTACGGCTATCGAGCGGAAGACAGCAATCCGTGCAGAGGTCTCCGACGCTACCGGCGGCGGGGCCGGGAGCGGTTCCTGACCGGGCGCGAGATACGTCGCCTAGGGGCTGTTCTGGCCGCAAAGGAGGGAACCGCGCCCAACCCTGTGGCGGTCATCAGGCTCCTGCTCCTGACCGGCTGCCGGCAGAGCGAGATCCGCACGCTCGAATGGCGGGACTATCGCGAAGGCCATCTCTTCCTCAGCGACAGCAAGACTGGACCGCGCACCGTATGGCTGTCGTCGGTGACGCGCAAAGTGCTTGACGGCCTTCCCCGGAGCGCTCGCTGGGTCTTCCCCGCACCCCGGCGTTGCGGCCCAATGACAGCAGATTCGCTCTACGGCATCTGGCGCTCTCTGCGCGAGGCGGCCCGGGTGCCCGAGGTCCGGCTGCACGATCTGCGGCACAGCTACGCGAGCTTCGCCTTGCGCCGGGGTGAAGCGGTGCCGACAATCGGCCGATTGCTTGGTCACCGCGACCCGGCAACGACGCTCAAGTACATCCATTTCGCCGACGCGATGGCGCGTGAGGCCGTGGAGACCGTCGGGGACGCGCTTGACGGCTGAGATGGACGCGGCGCCGAGCTTCCTGGACTTCGTGGCGGGTCCTTGGCGAGCGGCCTGTTACGACCGCTGCAAACCGTCGACCCGCCGCCGCATGGACAGCGCGTTGCGGAGCGAGCTGCTTCCGGCTTTCGGCGCGCTCCCCCTCGACCGGATCGCCCGGCAAGACGTGCACGAGTGGTTCGACCGCTACAGTTTGACCGCGCCTGGGGGCGCGAATCGCGTGCTCGACGTGCTGCGACAGATTCTGAACTACGCCGTCGCGTGCGGCTACCTGCCGTCGAACCCGACGCGCGGTGTAACTCGCAACTCGCGACCGAAGCGGACCCGATTCCTTTCGCGCACCGAAGTCAATCGACTACATGCGGCGCTCGACGCGCACCAGGGGCGGGGATCCGGGAGGCAACAGGCCGACATCATCCGCCTTCTGCTGCTCACTGGATGCCGGAAGGGCGAACTCGTTGGTCTTCGCTGGTCGGAGGTCGACGGGCACGCGCTTCATCTGACGGACAGCAAGACGGGGCCGCGCGTGGTCTACCTGGGGACCCGGGCGGGAGGCATCCTGGCCCGGCAGCCCCGGACAGGCAGTCAGTTCGTCTTCCCGCGCCTAGACGACCCGTCGCTGACCCGCTCCTCGGAGCTGTCGCTCTGGCGCAAGGTGCGCAGGGAAGCCGGTATCGAGGATGCGCGGCTGCACGACCTCCGGCATACCTTTGCCAGCCACGCGGTGATGCGGTCGGTGCCGTTGCCGGTCGTCTCCCGCCTGCTCGGACACACGCAAGCACGGATGACCCTGCGGTACGCACACATCAGCGATCGAGACACCGAAGCGGCGGCAGAGCGAGTCGGCGCCGCCATCGCTTCGATCCTGGAGGGCGGCGGCAACAGAGCAAAGGCAGCGGCCACTTCGACTCCGGCGTCACGCCCACGTCGACCGGCCCCCGCTGCTAGGATCCGGGATCCGCTGAAGCGCTCACCAGACCGAAGTGTGTCCGATTCAACGACGTCCGCGGAACCGGGGTTACCTCGCAGATCACGCATGCACTCCCTGATCGAATCCCACAGGGCGGCGATACGCGCTCTGGCCGACCGTCATGGTCTTCAGGACGTGCGGGTGTTCGGCTCCATGGCGCGCGGGGACGCGGACGAACAGAGCGACGTGGACTTGCTCGTGACCTTGCCTGGCGGCAAGAGCGGTCTTGCTCTCGGAGCGCTGCTGATGGACGTTCAGGACCTGCTGGGGCGGCGAGTGGACGTGGTCACGGAGGGTTGCCTGCATCCCGCCTTCCGAGGCCGCATCCTGCGAGAAGCCCAACTCCTGTGAAGGCCGGCGCGGAAACCGATCTGGTGTTGCTGGAGTACATCCGCGAGCGTATTTCCCGCATCGGCGAGTACACCGGCGGCGACAGATCCAGCTTCTTCGATTCGCCCTTGGTGCAGGATGCCGTCGTACGCAATCTGCAGATCATCGCCGAGTCCACGCAGCGCCTGAGTGACTCTCTCAGGGTCACGGAGCCGGACATCCCGTGGCGCGCTATCGCCGGCTTTCGCAACGTGCTTGTGCACGACTACCTAGGGATCGACCTCGAAGCGGTCTGGACTGTGGTGGAACTGGACCTTCCGACGCTGGCGGCGGCGGTCGAGCGGATGGCGGACGAAATGAAGGTCCCACCATGAGCCGCGGAGCCGGTACCGAACTCAGGCGGGGCGACCGGGTTCGCCACCCCAAGCTTGGGCTGGGGCAGGTGCTGGACCTCCAGGCTGGCAAGGCCCGTATCTTCTTCGTCGACGAGGGCATCAGGAACATCCTGCTGACGAGGTTCCCGCTGACCCCTCTCGATCCCAGACCCAGTCACTGGCGCCTTGATCGGATGGACATCGGCGCTTCTTCGCAGGAAGGGCAGAAACGGTCCTATCGCAACGCCAAGCAGTGCATCGAGTACTTTCTCAAGGAGTACCCCGGCGGTTTCCACGGCGACCCCTATCTCCAAGGCGAACGGAACTACAAGGACAACGCGCGCCAGGAAGCGGTCGCCCTGCTGGGCCGGGACGGCCTCGATGGCCTTCTCGACGAGAAGAACTACCGAGAAGCGTGCGAACGAGCCAGAAAGTCCCTGACCAACGTCGTCGGCTGGCGAGAGTCGGACCTCCTGTGGAAACAGGTCTTGGGAAGCTCCGAGAAAGAACACGCCTTTGCCGTCAGGTTGAGAGAACTTCTCTACGGTGCGGATGCGGAGAGAATCCGGTTCGAACGGTTCGTGTCTCTCCTGGACAACCTGGGAGTCGCCAGGTGGCCCGCCTCGACGTACTTCCCCTGGATCCTGTTTCCTGATCGAGAAGTCCTGGTCAAGCCGAACAGCGTCAAGGCGGCCGCCGGCGCGTGGTGGTACGACGTGGGCTACAGCCCTCACGTGACCTGGGACGGCTACCGGCGGATCCGCGACTTCTGCCGGTTCGTTCGTGACGAACTTGCCGACCTTGAGCCGCGGGACTTCATCGACGTGCAGACCTTCATGTGGGTGGCGACTTGGTAGGCGGGCGAACTTCACGCCTACCGCTTGTGAACTTCGGAGCTAGCGAACCGAACTGCTGTATCGCAGTCTGACCGCAAGACCCTCATCCATGAGCCTCTGCCGCAGAAAGCTGATCGAGGTGGCGCTGCCGCTAGACGCGATCAACGCGGCTTCGGCGCGCGAGAAGTCGATCCGGCACGGGCATCCGTCGACGCTTCATCTGTGGTGGGCGCGACGACCGCTGGCGGCGGCTCGGGCGGTGATCTTCGCGCAGATGGTGGACGATCCATCGGAGTACGTCGATGTACTGATGTCGGACCCGGTGAAGATGCGGGCGGCACGGCGTGAACTTCGGAGGCGGCAGGCGGCAGGGACGAAGACCGAACCGGGGGCGGAGGGGGCGGGTGGCTCGTACGAGCGCCTGCTGCTTGGAGAGATCCTCGCCGAGCAGGAGCGTGAGAGGCTGTTCGGGATCCTGCGGGAGCTCGTGAAGTGGGAGAACACGACGAATAGGGATCTCCTGGAGCAGGCGCGAAGCGAGATCCGGCAGAGCTGGCGCCGGGTGTGCGCGGAGAACGCCGATCATCCGCGGGCGGCGGAGTTGTTCGACAGGCACAGGCTGCCGGCCTTCCACGATCCGTTCGCCGGCGGCGGCGCGTTGCCGCTGGAGGCGCAGCGGCTGGGCCTCGAAGCGCACGCCAGCGACCTGAACCCAGTGGCGGTGCTCATCAACAAGGCGATGATCGAGATTCCCCCGAAGTTCGCCGGCCGGTCGCCCGTGAATCCGGAATCACGGGGTGGGCAAGAGATCGCGGCGAAGTCGTGGCGTGGCGCGCAGGGACTCGCTGAGGATGTGCGCTACTACGGTCGGTGGATGCGGGAGGAGGCGCAGAAGCGGATCGGCCATTTCTATCCGGATGTCGAGATCACACCGGCCATGGTGCGGGCGCGACCCGATCTGGCGCCGTACAAGGGCCGGAAGCTGACCGTGATCGCCTGGCTGTGGGCACGGACGGTGAAGAGTCCGAACCCGGCGTTTGCCGATGTCGACGTACCGCTGGCGTCGACGTTCATGTTGTCGACGAAGAAGGGCAAGGAGGCCTACGTTGAGCCGGTGATTGAGGGACGGGACTATCGGTTCGAGGTGAAGGCAGGGGTGCCGGCGGATCTGGCGGCGACGAAGGCGGGGACGGCGGCCGGAAAACGCCAGGCTTTTCGGTGTCTCATGTCGGGTGTTCCTGGAGTCCCCGTCTCTTACGACCACATTCGTACTCAGGGGTGCCTGGGGGCCATGAGCGCGCGCCTGATGGCAATCGTGGCCGAGGGTGACCGGACTCGGGTGTATCTCACGCCGACAAGGCAGCAGGAGGTCGTAGCCGAGAACCTCTCGGTGCCCTGGAAGCCAGACATGCCGCTTCCAGAGAACCCACGCGACTTCAAGACTCCCAACTACGGTCTCCGTTCCTTCGGCGACCTCTTCACGCCCCGTCAGCTCGTGGCCCTAGCGACGTTCTCCGACCTGGTCGGCGAGGCCATGGCCCGGGTGCGCCGAGACGCTGTTGCAGCCGGTGTGCCCGACGACGGCCGCCCACTACGCGACGGCGGCAGCGGTGCGACCGCCTACGCCGAGGCGGTAGGGGTGTATCTGGCGCTAGCGGTGTCGAAGACCTCGAACGTCAACTCTTCGATTACCTCCTGGATGAGTGATCGAGGTGCCTTCCGGGAGACCTTCGCTCGACAGGCGATCCCGATGATGTGGGACTTCGCCGAGGCGAACTCGTTCGCCGGACTCGGGGGCAGTTTCGATGCCGCCATCGCCAAGGGGGCAATGGCGATCGAAGCACTCCCGGCGCAGCGGGCTGCGTGGAGCAGGCAGATGGACGCAGCGAGCCAAGCCTCAGCCACGAGCAGAGTCGTTTCGACCGATCCTCCTTACTACGACAACATCGGCTACGCCGACCTGTCGGACTATTTCTACGTCTGGCTGCGGCGTTCCGTACCGTTCGTTTTTCCAGATCTCTTCTCAACGCTAGCGGTGCCGAAGAGCGAGGAACTGGTGGCATCGCCATACCGTCATGGAGGTAAGGCCGCTGCGGAGACCTTCTTCCTGGCTGGGATGACGCGGGCAATGCAACGGCTAGCCGAGCAGGCTCATACGGGCTTCCCAATCACGGTCTACTACGCCTTCAAGCAATCCGAGAGAAGGGGCGCTAGCGGAACAACGAGTACTGGTTGGGAGACGTTTCTTGGAGCCCTAATCGGGTCGGGCTTCTCGGTCACCGGCACTTGGCCGATGCGCACCGAGGGAGCAGGGCGAATCCTCGCCAAAGGAACCAACGCTCTCGCCTCCAGCATCGTCCTCGTCTGCCGACGCCGCCCCGCCGACGCTCCGCTCGCCACCCGCCGCGAGTTCCTGACCGCGCTTCGCTCCGAACTTCCCCGGGCCCTCCGTCTTCTCCAGACCGGCAACGTGGCCCCGGTCGACCTCGCGCAGGCCGCCATCGGCCCCGGCATGGCCGTTTACACGCGCTACGCGCCGTCGCGCAGAGGCCGGGGCGATTCTGGATCCTCAAGGTGCCGCCAGCCTCCTGCGGTCACACGCAGTCATGACCGTCGGCCAATGCTCCGCGGGGCAGCTTGAAACGGGCGGTTGGAGCTTGGCTATCGACCGGACTTTCTTCTTGCTGGCCTTTGGCCGTGACGTCGACTTCCACGACCCGATTCCGCAATCGACCTACCTCGACCGGCTCACGGGCGATGTCGTCTGGCTGTACAGCGACGATGACAAGGCCGAGTCGTATTCTGGAGTGGGTCGCGAGAACCGGGAAGGTTGGGACCAGGTACTGGCGGAACCGGAGCGCTATCTGGAGATTCCGGGCCTCAGCCACGGCGGTCACCACGACATCCTCCGGCGATTCCTGCGGTCGACTGGACCGACGACGACGATCGCTGGCGGCACGGGATGGCGGCGTACTCCAGATCGATTGGGCGATGGAAGCGGGATGTCCGCGACCAAGGCGCCGTGCGTGCCTTCCATGCGTACCAGGAGGAGCGGATCGTCCGGATGGCGGACGAGTTTCTCCGCGAGAACGGCATTGTCCCGGAGTGGAGATAGCCGGAGTCTGAACGCCCGGACTCCCTCAGTTCGACAGTGCCGCCAGCTTCTCGGTCAAGAGCGGCACGACCTGCTTGTAGTCCTCGACGATGCCGAAGCTGCAGTGCTTGAAGATAGGCGCGTCGGCGTCGGTGTTGATCGCGGCGACGACCTTGCTGTCGCCCATGCCGAGCAGGTGCTGGCTGGCGCCGGAGATGGCGATCGCGAGGTAGAGCTCGGGGGCGACCTTCTTGCCGGTCTGGCCGACCTGCCAGTTCGGGGGTACCCAGCCGGCGTCGCAGGCGGCGCGTGACGCGCCCTGCTCGGCGCCGATGGCGTCGGCGAGCTTCTTGAGCTCCTGGAAGGGCTCGGGGCCTCCGAGGCCGCGGCCGCCGGAGACGATGATCTGGGCGTCCTCGAGGCGGACGCCTTCCTGTTCCGCGACCTCGCGCCCTGTGATCCGTATGCGCGGAGGATCGAGGTCGAGATCGACGGAAGTGATCTCGCCGGACGACGGCCGCTCGGGGGCAGGTTCGAAGCCTCGCGCCCGCAGCCAGACGATGGCCGGCTGCTTCTTGAGCCGGTAGATCGAGATCGCCTTGCCGCCGTAGGCGGTGCGCTGAGCCAGCAGCTCGTCGCCTTCGGCGCGGATCGCGGCGACGTCGGCCATCGAACTGCCGCCGAGACGGTGGGCCAGGCGCGGGGCGATCTCCTGACTGTAGGTGTCGTTGCTCATCAGGACGGCGACGTAGTCCCCGCCTCCGGCCTCGTGGAGTTGCTGGGCCGCCTGCAACGCCTGCTCGGGTTGGTGGTCGCTGAGTTCCCCGGCGCCGCCGATCAGGACGCGGTCGGCAACTCCCGCCAGCGCCGCGACGGCGTCGTCCGCGGCCGGTCCGACCACCAGCACATGGAGTTCGCCGCCGACGCTTTCGGCCAGCGCGCGTCCGGCGCCGATCGCGCCCTGAGCGGCGCGGTCATAGCCGAAACTGCCAAGAACACAGACTGCAACGTTCGCCATCGTTCTCTCCTTCTATCCCTCTCTACCTCGATCCCGTCCGCGTCAGCCGATCGAGGCGACGACTTCATGGATCTTCCGCGCGAGTTGATCGACCCGCTCTTCCAGGGTGTCGCCCTCGGCCAATTCGCACTCGACTTCGTCCGTCGGCACGAAGATCTCCTCGACCTCGAAGTTGGAGGCGCCGTTCCGGATCTCGTCGCTGTCCAGTCCGAGATCGGCGAGGCTCAGCTTCTGGAGCGGCTTGCGGTAGGACATCATCACGTCCCGCGTCTTCGGGATGCGCGGCACGTTGTCCTCGTTGTTCGTGATCGTGACCACGAACGGAGGTTCGGCTTCCGCGACCTCGATGCCGACATCGGTCTGACGGCGCAGCGTGACGCTGCCGTCGCCGGGACTCAGGCTCTCCACGAAGCCGAGCGCCGGCCGTCCCAGTTCCTCCGCCAGTGCGCCGCCGGTCTGTCCGGTACCCCAGTCGCCGGATTCCCGACCGACCAGCACGGCATCGAACGGCCCGCTGTCCCGCTCGAGGCGCGATACAGCGGCTGCCAGCACCTGGCCTACGGCTGCTGCGTCGGGATTCGTGTTGCCGTCGCGCACCACCAGGCACGCCTCGTCGACGGTCATCGCCATCGCCTTGCGCAGGCAGTCCTCGGCCGAGGATTCTCCGTAGCAGAGGGCGGTGATCTTGACGTCGCCTGCCGCTTCGCGGAACTGGAGCGCGGTTTCGATCGCGTTCTCGCAGAAGATGTTGGTGACCAGGTTCGCGCCGCCGCGCTTCGCGGCCTTGGCCGCGGGGTCGATCTGGAAGTCGCGGGCCGGGACGTCCGGGTCGAGGATCTGCTTCAGGCAGACGAGCACTCTCATTCTCGGTTCTCCTTCGCTGTGGGCGTGGCTCCGTTGCCGATTGCCGCGTACCCCTATTGCGCGTACCCCTATTGGTCGGGATCCCCGGCCTGCTCGGCGTTTCGATTCAACACGGCGGAGACCGCCATCCGGGTCACTTCCGCCACCACCTCGTCCGCGTCGAGCCGCCCGTCCGCCCGGTACCAGCGCGAAATCCACAGCACCATGCCGACCAGGCTGAAGGCGCCGACCGTGGGGTCGAGGCCCACGACCTTGCCCTCGTCGCGCAGGGCGGCGAGCGTGTCGGCGATGAACTCGACGTAGTCCCGCTGCCTGCCGATGATGTCGATCCGGTCGTCGGGGAGCAGCCCTTCGAGTTCGTTGACGAGGATGGTCAGCGCCGACGAGTCCTGGGTGATCAGGCGGGCGTGGCAGGCGACGATCGTGCGCAGTCGCGTTTCCGGATCCTGGTGGCGGCGGGCCGGTTCGATGACCTGCTTGTCGAGCTGGTCCATGGCGAAACTCATGATCGCGAACAGCAGGTCCTGCTTGCCCTTGATGTAGTAGTAGAGTCCGGCCTTGGTCAGCCCCACGGCGGCCGCGATGTCGTTGATCGAGGTGGCGTGGTACCCCTTGCGGTGGAAGATGCGCGCCGCGTTGCGGTAGATATCGGCCCGGCGGTCCGGGTCGCTTTCGCCGGTCGTGCGACCGGTGGCGTGCAGGGCGTTGTCCAGGGCAGTCATCGGATCGAGGTTGCGAACGAGGCTGTGGTGGAGTCTACCGACCGCCCGGTAGGTGTGCAACGGGTTGTCGTGGCGGAGTCCGTTCCTACGGAGCTGGTTCGGCGCTCTCGCCGACAGCGTCCCAGAGCAGTTCCGCCACGTCCTTGACCTTGACGTCGCGCTCGCCGCGCCGGGCGTTGACGCCGTCGTCGAGCATGGTGGCGCAGAACGGGCAGCCCACGGCGACCACGTCGGCCCCGGTATCGACCGCTTCCTGGGCGCGCTCCTGGTTGACGCGTTGGTCGGGCGGCTCGTCGACGAATGCCATGCCGCCGCCGCCGCCGCAGCAGAAGCTCTGGTTGCGGGAGCGCTCCATCTCGACCTGCCGTGCGCTGCCGACCTTCGCCAGCAGGTTGCGGGGCGCGTCGTACTCGCCGTTGTGGCGGCCGAGGTAGCAGGGATCGTGGAACGTGATCGTCTCGCCGGCGTTTGCCCCACCGGTTGCCGCATCGGCCCCGTTCAATCGGCCGGAGGCCAGGAGCTGATCGAGGAACTGGGTGTGGTGGTAGACCTCGTAGCTGCCGCCGAACTGCGGGTACTCGTTCTTGAACGAGTTGAAGCAGTGCGGGCAGGAGGTGACGACCTTGCGCACGCCGTAGCGATCCAGGGTCTCGACGTTGCCCTTGGCCAGCATCTCGAACAGGAACTCGTTGCCGACGCGGCGGGCCGGGTCGCCGTTGCACGATTCCTCGCGGCCGAGGATCGCGAACTTGACGCCCGCCTGCTTCAAGAGCTTCGCGGTGGCGCGGACGGTGTTCCGGTTGCGCTCCACGAGGGCGCCGCCGCAACCGACCCACATCAGGACCTCGGCCTGGTTCGGATCGTCCATGTCGGCCATCACGTCGATGTCGAGGCCCTCGGTCCAGTCGACCCGGCTGAACTGGGTGCCCGCGAACGGGTGCTTTCGCTGTTCGAGCGAGTTCATCATGTCCATCATCCCTTCCGGGAAGTCGGCCTCTTCCATGACCAGGTAGCGCCGGGCGTCGACGATCTTGGGCAGATGCTCGATGTGGACCGGGCAGGCCTCCATGCAGGCGGCGCAGGTGGTGCAGGAGAACAGCGCCTCGGGGGAGACCGCTGTCTTGTCGTCGATGATCGGCAGCAGTTCGGCGTCGCCGTTCCCATTGCCATTGCCGTTGGCCAAAAGGCTGTCGCCGCGCTCGTGCATCAGGGTCTGCAGGTCGAGGATGATGTCGCGTGGCGACAGGCTTTTGCCGACCGCGTTCGCGGGGCAGACGTCGGTGCAGCGGCCGCACTCGGTGCAGGCGTCGAAGTCGAGCAGGTCCTTCCAGGTGAAGTCGCCGAGGTGGTTGATGCCGAACCGCTCGGCGGTCTCGAAGTCGATCGCCTTCAGGCTGCCGCCGTAGCCGTCGAGGTTGGCGGTGAAGATGTTGAGCGGCGCCGTGACGACGTGCGACATCTTGCTGAAGGGCACCCAGGCGATAAAGCCGAACGCTACAGCCAAATGGAACCACCAGATGACGACGTGACCGGTCTGCATCGCGGCGTCGCTCATGAACGGGTCCGAGGCGCGTGCGAACAGATTGCCGACCGGCGACCAGGCGGCCCAGACATCGTCGGTGACCGCGATCCGCCAGCCCTCGACCATGAAGCCGGTCAATGCCATCACGAAGATGGCGACCAGGATCCAGCTTGCCTCGTCGGTGTAGACGAGCTTCGCCGGCTTCGCGACCCAGCGGCGAACCGCGGCCAGGGCGACGCCCACGAGCACGAACAGGCCGAAGATGTCGACGATCAGCGACTGGAAGATCAGGTAGAAGTGCCCCTTCATGATGTGCAGGGGCGTGTCGTGGTGGATCGCCACCACGGTGGTCGCCAGGAACAGGACGATGAAGCCGGTGTAGACGAGGCTATGGAAGAGGCCCGCGTAGCGGCTGCGCAGGGTGCGGCCCTGACCGACGGCGTTCCTGAGGAAGAGCTGGAGCCGTTCGCCCAGCCGGTCGAACCGCACGGCCGGCTGGCCGGCGCGCCAGCGACGGATCTTGAGCCAGAAACCCCAGGCCAAGACGCCCAGGGTCGGGACCATCAGGACGTACACCAACCACGTGTACTGGATGTTCCAGAAGACCTCGCGTGTTGCCTGGCTTGGATCCATGGGTGGCACTGTACCGCCGAGTCGAAGTATCCGGTAATTCCAGTCGGCGCTATCCTCGTCTTAACTTCTTGCTCATGAATAACTTACGCCGGGCGCGCCGGGCGCACCAGATCCGGTGCGGAGCGGACGTAAACTACTGATAACAAAGAACTTACAAGGTCTGAGTATGGTTCTTATCCGCAGAGTTTTCCGCAAATTCTGCGGACTCCGGTGGGGCAGCTGGGTCCTCTTCACCCGGGCGGGCGGTCCTGCATGGGCCGCTAAGCCTTAGGGAAAGCCGCGTTTTGTGTGCCCCCGTGTCTCGGCTATCCGTGTCTCGGATAGCCGAGCTCGGCCAGGGTCTGCTCGATTTCGTCCAGGATCGCGGGATCGTCGATCGTGGCCGGCACCGTGTAGGGCTCGCCGTCCGCGATCCGCCGCATCGTGCCTCGCAGTACCTTCCCGGATCGGGTCTTGGGCAGACGGTCGACCACCGCCGCGATCTTGAACGAGGCGACCGGTCCGAGCTGATCCCGCACGGTCTGGACGAGCTCCGGCACGATCTCGGCTTCCGAGCGGCCGGAACCCGCGTAGAGGACCACGAGGCCCAGGGGCACCTGTCCCTTGAGCGAGTCGGCTATCCCGATCACGGCACACTCGGCGACGTCCGGGTGAGACGAGAGGATCTCCTCCATGCCGCCCGTGGACAAGCGGTGGCCGGCGACGTTGATCAGGTCGTCTGTGCGGCTCATGATGTAGAGGTAGCCGTCCCGGTCGACGAACCCGGCGTCGCCGGTCTGGTAGTAGCCCTCGAACTCCGAGAGATACGAGTCGACGTACCCGGCGTCGTTCTTCCACAAGGTCGGCAGGCAGCCCGGCGGTAGGGGAAGACGCAGGGCGATGGCGCCCGTCTCGCCGGGCGGCAGTTCGCGGCTGCGCCCGGTGAAGTCGCCTTCGTGTTCGAGGATGCGCACGTCGTAGCCCGGGACGACCTTGGTGGGCGATCCGTGCTTGACCGGCAGCGCCCCGAGCCCGACGCAGTTTGCGGCGATCGGCCAGCCGGTCTCGGTCTGCCACCAGTGGTCGATCACCGGCACGTCGAGCTTCTCCTCGGCCCAGCGCACCGTGTCCGGGTCGGCGCGTTCGCCAGCGAGGAACAGGGTCCGCAGGCTACTCAGATCGAACTTGCCGATCAGCTTGCCCTGAGGATCCTCGCGCTTGATCGCGCGGAACGCGGTCGGCGCCGTGAACAGCACCGAGACGCCGTGCTCGGCGATCACGCGCCAGAACGCGCCGGCGTTCGGCGTCCCGACCGGCTTGCCTTCGTAGAGCACGGTGGTGCAGCCGTGGATGAGCGGTGCGTAGACGATGTAGGAATGGCCCACGACCCAGCCGATGTCCGACGCGGCCCAGTAGACCTCTCCGGGCGCAACGCCGTAGATGTTCTCCATGCTCCAGTCGAGCGCCACGAGGTGCCCGCCGTTGTCGCGTACGACGCCCTTGGGGACGCCCGTCGTTCCCGACGTGTACAGGATGTACAGCGGATCCGTGGCCTGCACCGGGACGCAGTCGGCTGGTTGGGCGGCGGCCATCGCCTCCTGCCAGTCGTGGTCACCGGCGCCGAGTGCGGCGCCTTGTTGCGGCCGTTGAAGCAGCACGGTGGCGCCCGGCTTGTGCGTCGACATGGCGATGGCTTCGTCGAGCAGCGGCTTGTACTCGATGATTCGCGCGATCTCGATGCCGCACGAGGCCGTCAGTACGACCTGAGGCTTCGCGTCGTCTATCCGGGTGGCGAGTTCCTTCGCCGCAAAGCCGCCGAACACCACCGAGTGGACGGCGCCGATCCGGGCGCAGGCCAGCATGGCGACCGCGGCCTCCGGGATCATCGGCATGTAGATCAGCACCCGGTCGCCGGTCCGTACGCCGAGGTTTCTGAGGACGCCGGCGAGCCGGGCTGTCTGCTCCTGCAGAGCCGCGTAGGTCAGCGTCGCCGTCGTGCCGGTGACCGGGCTGTCGTAGATCAGCGCCGGCTGCTGTCCGCGGCCGGCCTCGACATGGCGGTCGACCGCGTTGTAGCAGGTGTTCACCTTCGCGCCTGCGAACCAGCGGTAGAACGGCGGGTTCGAGTCGTCCAGGACGCGGTCCCAGCGCCTGACCCAGGAGATCGATTCCGCGGCCTCGGCCCAGAAATTCCCCGGGTCAGCGCCGGCCCGGCGCAGCGTCTGTTCGTAGAGCGTGCTCACGGCCGGCGATGATAGCCGCCGCCTCCAGGCGCTCGTGGCCGCTTGCCTCTACTGGGCGGCTTCGGGCTGTTCGGGCAGAGGCTGCCGGCTCTGCACTTCGTCCCAGATGCCGATATCGAATCGGCCCAGGGAATCCGCGGCGGCCCGGAACATCGCGTTCGTGTTGAACTCCATCGCGATCGTGCCATCCGGGCCGACCGCGATCAGACCGCCGTCGCCCGGCTGGAGCTTCTCCCGGATCACCCGCCGGACGGCCTCCTCCAGCGTGAGGCCGCCGTACTCGATCTGCGCCGAAACGTCGTACGCCACGGTGTGGCGGATGAACTCCTCGCCCCGGCCGGTGCAGGAGATGGCCGCGGTGGCGTTGTTGGCGTAGGTGCCGGCGCCGATCACCGGTACGTCGCCGACGCGGCCGATCCGCTTCAGCATCGTGCCACCGGTGGACGTGGCCGCAGCCAGGTTGCCGTAGCGGTCCAAGGCCACGGCGCCGACGGTGCCCAGGTGGGAGGCGCCCCCGAGGCTTCTCGTTGCGCCGGCGTTGCCGGTGTAATCGCCGCCGGCGCTCGCGACGGCGTCTCCGCTTCCCTGTGCGGCGGCACCTCTCTGGGCCCGAAGTTCGCGGTACCTCTGAAGCTGCTGCTCGGTGGTGAAGTAGGCCTGCGGCTGCCGGCGTACGCCGGCGATGACGCCGAAGTCGTCGGCACCGGGGCCGCCGATCAAGACATGCGGCGTGTCCTCCATCACCCGGCGCGCCAGTCTGACCGGGTTGCGGACGTTCTTCACCCCGGCCACCGCTCCGCAGGCCAGGGTGCGCCCGTCCATGATCGCGGCATCCATCTCGTGGGTTCCGATGGACGTGAAGACGGAACCGCGGCCGGCATTGAAGCGCGGGTTGTCTTCGAGCGACGCGACCACGTTCTCGACCACCTGAACACTCGCTTCGCCGGCGGCCAACTGCTCGGCGCCAAGGGAAAGGGCAGCCCGCAGGGCCTGGTAGTAGTCCTCCGCGTCGGTGGTGGCGCGATTCGCGCTGCCGGCGCCGCCGTGGATGGCCAGAGCCCAGTCCGGGGTCTCCACTTGTTCGGCTTCCTCGCCGTTTGTCTGATTCAAGTCCTGCTGTTCCTGGTTGGTCTGTTCGGCCGTGCGATCGGACACCGTGCACCCTGCACAGCCGAAGGCCAGAACCGCGAGGGTGGCTGTCCAGAGGGTCGGTTCCGATTGTCGAAGGACGCTCACGGCGTTGGCCTGCCCCGGGGCTCGTGGGCCTCCTTGTGCGAGAACCGGATCCGCCGGCCCATTATGCCCGCGCGGGCCGAACGTCCGCTGTTTTTCTTGCCAGCGGACCACCCGGCCTCATCCGATGATGGAGGCGGCTAAACGGTTGGTGGGGCACGTTATGGGGGGAGCGTCGGGAGGATATCACGGGGGCCGCGAAACCGCGCGCAGTGCAGCAGTTCGATTCGGCCGCATGGTTGGTGAAAGCGAGCGACCTGTCCGCCAGGCGCCGGTGCGACATAATCCGCCCCCTGAACGTCGTTCACCTGACCGGCGGTTGTTGCGTCGGAGAAGACGTCGCCGAGGCGGCGCCGGACGCGACGCTGCTGTACGAGGAACGCCGCTATGACTGACAACAGACGGCTATCGGAGTACAGGGACGAGCGGGATCCGGACGTTTTCTGGGCGGCGGTCCGGCCGGCGGACGAGCCCATGCGTCACCGCTGGTTCCTGCCGGCGGTCGTGGCGATCCTCATCGTCAGCGTGCCCTGGTACCTGCCGTCGTCGGTCGGCGACCGGCTCGCGCTCGGTCTTCCGGTCTGGACCTGGGTCACGATCCTCTGCGGTCTGGCCCTGGCCATGGTGACCGCCTTCGCGTCGTTGCGGCTGTGGCGGGACGGGTCGGATGCGGCTGCCAGCGAGGTTCAGGAAGGCCGCGAAGCCGACTCCGGCGGGAAGGACGGGCCGTGAACTCCTCCGTTCCCGAGGTGACGTTCGGTCCTGGCGCGCTGGCGGTGCTCGGCGGTTACCTGGTCATCATGCTCGGCCTCGGTTTTCTGGGCCGCCTGCACCAGAAGGAGCGCTCGCTGCGCGATTTCTACCTGGCCGGTTCGTCCTTCGGCTTCGCGGTTCTGTTCCTGACGCTGTTCGCGACCCAGTACAGCGGCAACACACTGCTCGGCTTCGCCGGCCGCTCCTACCAGCAGGGAACGACCTACATCGTCAGCATCACGTTCATGATTCTGGTGATCACGGTGTTCATGATCTACGCGCCGCGCCTCTTCCACCTGGCGCGGAGGTTCGGCTACATCACGCCCGCCGACTTCGTGTACCACCGCTTCGGGTCTCATCCGCTGCGCATCCTGTGCGTCGCTCTTCTGTGCTGGGGACTGGCGAACTACGTGCTCGAACAGTTGGTCGCCATGGGGCACGGCGTCGAGGCGATCAGCGGCGGCCGCATGAGCTTCATGCAGGGGGTGTTGCTCCTGGTCGGCGTGATGCTGATCTACGAGTCGCTGGGCGGCATGAGGGCGGTGGCGTGGACGGATGCCGTGCAGGGGTCCCTGCTGCTTTGCGGGTGCGCCGTGATCCTCTACACCCTGGTCACCGCTGACGGTGGCCTGGCGGCCGCGGCCGACGGGGTCCGCGCGACGGCCCCGGCCAAACTCGAAAGCCCGGACGCGGAGGGGCTGCGAAGCTGGGTCAGCACGCTGCTGATGCTCGGCCTGGGAGTGGCCCTCTACCCGCACGCGATTCAGCGCATCTTCGCGGCCCGCGACGAGACCAGCCTGCGAAGGTCTCTGGGGGCGATGGCGTTCATGCCGCTGGGCACGACCCTGCTCGCGTTCCTGATCGGGTTCATCGCCCTCAGCCGGTTCCCCGGCCTGAGCGAACTCGAGAGCGACAAGGTCACGATCTATGTCCTCGGCGGCCTCATCGACCGCTCGCCGGTGATGTACTGGCTGATCGTCATGGTGTTCGCCGCAGTGGTCGCGGCGATCATGTCGACCGCCGACTCGGCGCTGCTCTCGATGGGCTCGATGTTCACCAAGGACATCTACAAGAACTACCTGCACCGCGAGGCCAGTTCGCGCGAGATGCTGATCGTGGGCAAGACGTTCTCTTGGGGCGTGATGGCCATCCTGATCGCGATGGCCTGGGTGTCGCTCGAGACGGAGAGCTCGATCTGGCTGCTGATCAAGCTGAAACTCGAGTTCATGGTCCAGCTCTCGCCGCTCTTCATGCTGGGCATCTACTGGCGGCGGATGTCGTCCTCGGCGGCTCTCACCGGCATGTTGCTGGGGACGTTGCTCACCCTGGTCATCTGGTGCGGCGTGATGGTCGACCTGTGGACGACGCGCAGTCCCTGGGGCGTCGCGGCCGGCGTCTGGGGGCTGCTCCTGAACTACGGCGTCTGCGTCGGCTGGACGCTGTTCCGGCCCGTCCAGGCGCCGGCGGCCAGAGCGTGAGCGCGCAGACCGGCAAACGCCGGGTCTTCTCCGGCATCCAGCCGTCCGGCGTGTTGCACCTGGGGAACTACCTGGGCGCGGTGAAGCACTGGACGGCACGCCAGGACGACCGCGAGAACTTCATCTGCGTCGTCGATCTGCACGCGATCACGGTGCGCCAGGACGCGGAGATCCTGCGCGTCGGCACGCGCGAGTTGACGGCCATGCTCTTCGCCTGCGGTATCGATCCCGAGCGCACGACCCTGTTCGTTCAGAGCCACGTTCGCGCCCACGCCGAGGCGGCCTGGGTTCTGGGCTGTGCGACGCCGATCGGCTGGCTCGAACGGATGACCCAGTTCAAGTCGAAGTCGGAGCGCCAGGGCGGCAGGGAGCGCATCGGCGTCGGGCTGTTCACCTACCCGATACTCCAGGCCGCCGACATTCTGCTGTACGACGCGGACGAGGTGCCGGTCGGAGAGGACCAGAAGCAGCACGTGGAACTGGCGCGGGACATCGCGGGCCGCTTCAACCATCTCTACGGCGATACGTTCGTCTTGCCCGAGGCGGTGATTCCGACCGCCGGAGCTCGCGTGATGGCCCTGGATGATCCGACGGTGAAGATGTCGAAGAGCGAAACGGCGGGCCGCGGCCACGCGGTGCGGCTGACGGATTCGGACGCGGAGATCCGCCGGTCGCTCAAGCGGGCGGTCACCGACTCCGGGCGCGAGATCGAGTTCAGCGACGATCCGGCGCGCGCCGGGGTGAACAACCTCTTGGTGATCTACCAGGCGATCACGGGCCGCAGTCGCGATGAAGTCCTGGCCGACTTCGCCGACGCTCGCGGCTACGGCGATCTGAAGATGGGAGTCGCGGAGGCCGTGATCGAGGTCGTGGCGCCGATCCGGCAACGGTACGAGGAACTGATGGCGGCCCCCGACGAGTTGGATCGGTTGCTCGCCATCGGCGCGGAACGCGCGCGGGCGGTGGCCGAACCGAAGGCGGCGGAGATCCGGCGCCTGGTCGGCTTTGCCTGAGCGGCCCCGCAGGCGCTCGTCAGGGTTCCTCTTCGCGTCGGGTGGGCCGGGGCGGCGGCGGCGGTTCGGGGGCGAGCTCGAAGCGTCGGAGCACCTGGCGCGACTCCACCTTGCCGTCCTTCTCCTCCCGAACATCCTCCAGGGCGACGGCGTGTCGTCCGTTCGGGCTCACGGCAAGGCTGATCGGTCGTCCGGGCCTCCAGTCGGACACGTGGCGCTCCTTCAGGTGTTCAATCTGCGGGCTCTGCCAGAGATGCTCGACGCGGTAGCCGCGGTCCGTAACCGTCTTCCTGACGAAGCCCCGCACGGGATGCGGTTCGCCCGACGAGGGGCCCGACCTCGGGCGAACCCTGGCCGAGGTTGTACCAGGTCCGCCCGTCGCGGCCGTGGCCGGCGGCCGCGGCGCGGTGCATCACGTAGATGACACCGGTCCTGGGCACGCGCCGGAAACCGGGCGTTTCGGGTCCGGGAGCGACACCGGCGGCGGAGGGTGCCATTTCCTCTATCATCCTTCGGCGATGAACTTCATGGGGAGGGCCGCAGGCGACGGCGGATCGAGCCAATGCCATCCTGGGGCGGTCGAGCCTATTCGAGTCTGGCCGGCGGCGGGAGCGGCTTCGGGGAGCGCTTTGTGACCCTCGATCCGGTCCTGAGCTACCTGTTGTCGGCAAAGCCGGAACCGCTTGTCGCGGATGACGAGCCGGCCGGCTGGTATCGGGGTTTCAGCGATGGTGTCCTTGCCTCCTGGAAGGGCAAGGAGCGAGACAGAGAGGCCGACGCCGGCAGGGTTCATTTCGCTCATGGTCTGCTCGGCGGCTTCATGGCCGATCGGCCCGCCTGGGCCATGGTGTCGGGACATCAGGGCGCAATCCGCCGCTTGGCCTGGGAGTGCGGTGGGCTGCATCTGATGCCCGAGGGCGGCATTGTCGCCTTCTGCGCCAGCGAGGAGGGCGGGGCGCATCCGCGTGCGATCCAATCGTCCGTCGATGCGATGCCGGATGGCGACTTCGTCCTCAACGGCCAGAAGCGGTGGGCGACCCTGGCGCCGTCCGCGGCGGCGCTCCTGCTCATCGCCTCCGTGGGCCGCGAGGGCGACCGCAACCGTCTGCGGGCGCTGTGCGTGCCGAGCGACCGGTGGGGCATCGGGATCGCTCCGATGGATGCGGCCCTGGGCGGGCTGGTGGCGGCCAACCCCGAGGTGCGTCATGCCGTGATCGATCTGAAAGACGTACCGGTGGCGGCTGCGGAGCTGCTGGGAGGCGACGGCTACGCGGATGCCGTCAAGCCCTTCCGGACCATCGAGGATCTCTACATCGGCGCCGCGATGACGGCCTACAACCTGGCGCTGGCCCGCAGGTCGGGCTGGCCGGCGGCGGCCGTGGAGGACCTCCTGTTGCTGCTGGCGACCGCGGAAGCTCTGGCCTTCGGTCCGTTGGGTGAACCTGCCGCCCACCTGGGGGTGGCGGCGCTTGGCCGCGCCACCGCGGGTGTACGTGAGGCGCATGCCGCGCACTGGGAACTGGTGGACGAAGAGGCCGCGGCGGCTTGGCGGCGCGCCACCACGGGCGTCGGCGTGGCGGTCCGGGCCAAGGAACTCCGCCGCCAGGCGGCATGGCGGCGGCTGGGCCGGGAAGACGCCTGACCCGGTCCCTCGAACGTGCTTGACCGCATCCGCAGCTTCTTCGGCGAACGGATCGACCCGGAGCGGGCCGGCGACCCGGAGGGCCGCTTGCGGTTGGCGGCGGCGGCGCTGATGGTGGAAGTGATGCGCGCCGACTTCGACGCTGCCGAAGCGGAGAAGGCGGAAGTGCTCGCCGCGGTCCGGCGCCAACTGGGTCTCACTGAAGGGGAAACGGCGGAACTCGTGGCGCTGGCGGAGGAGGAGACCGAAGGTGCGGTCTGCCTCTACGAGTTCACCCGCCTCATCCACGAGTCTTTCGACGCGGAGCGGAAGGTCCGGTTACTCGAGGAACTGTGGCGCGTGGCCTTTGCCGATCAGGTACTGGAGGTCCAGGAGGAGTTCCTGATCCTCAAGATCGCCCGGCTCCTTCACGTCCCGCACGCGGACTTCATCGCCGCCAGGCGGCGGGCGAGGAGCCCAGGATAGGAAGTGTCCGGATGAGCGAAGCCCCTTCTCTCCATCCGATCGAGGCGAGTGCGCTGCACGCGCGCCGCGAACGGGTGTTCCTGATCCTCGCGGGCCTCTTCCTGGGCTCGATGACGATGCTCAACATCCTGGGTGTGACACGTTTCCTGGACTTGAGCTTCACCGTCTTCGGCCTGCGCATTCCGATGCCCCTGGCGATCGGCGTGTTGCCCTATCCGTTGACCTTCCTCTGTACCGACTTCATCTCCGAGATCTACGGACGGAAGCGCGCCAACTTCCTGGTCTGGGTCGGCTTTCTCGTCAACATCTGGCTCGCCGTCGTGCTTTGGCTGGGCGGCGCTCTGCCGGGTTTCGACTCTCCGGTTCCGGGGCCCGACGGACGGCTGCCGATCTTCTTCGAGATCCGGACGATGACTCTGGGGGTGATCGCCGCGTCGATGATCGCCTACCTGAGCGCTCAGTTGTGCGACGTCTACGTGTTTCACTTCTGGAAGCGATTCACGAAGGGCCGGCATCTGTGGCTGCGCAACAACGGTTCGACGGTGGTCAGCCAGTTCGTCGACTCGTTCTCCGTCATCGTGATCACCCACTTCGTTGCCGGCGCCATCCCGGTTGCGGGTGGTGAGCCGATCTGGCCGCAGTTGTGGGTGTTCATCGGTACGGCCTACGTGTTCAAGTTCGCGGCGGCGGCCGTGGATACATTGCCGTTCTATCTCGGTACCCGCTGGCTGCGGCGCTACCTCCAGATCGAGGACGAGTGATGGAGGACAGCGCCCCCGCGGGCGACGTCAACCGCCTGTGAGAGTGGGGCCTGGAGTAGAATCCGTCGCCCTTTGGCGGCAGCCTGCCGACCGGCTTGAACCGGCGGCCCTCAACCGGTGAGAGACCCGATGGACAACTGGAGCCCGACTTCCTGGCGGAGTGCCGACGTGCGCCAGCAGCCGACATACGGCGATCCGGAGGCGGTTCAGGCGGTCGCTGACCGACTCGCGGCGCTGCCGCCGCTGGTGACTTCCTGGGAAGTCGAGACCCTGAGGGGGCAGTTGGCCTCCGCGGCGCGCGGCGAGCGCTTCGTCCTGCAGGGCGGCGACTGCGCCGAGAGCTTCGCCGAGTGCACGTCGGACTCGATCACCTCGAAGCTGAAGATTCTTCTCCAGATGAGCCTGGTGCTGACTCACAGTTTGAAGAAGCGGGTAACGCGCATAGGCCGGTTTGCCGGTCAGTACGCCAAGCCGCGCTCGGCCGACACGGAGACGCGGAACGGCGAGACCCTGCCCTCCTACCGTGGTGACCTGGTGAACTCGCTCGACTTCACCGCCGAGGCGAGGGCGCCCGACCCGTTGAACCTCCTTCGCGGCTACCAGCGATCCGCTCTGACCCTGAACTTCATCCGCGGACTGATCGACGGCGGTTTCGCCGATCTCCACCATCCCGAGTACTGGAATCTGGACTTCGTCGACCACTCCCAGAACGCCGCCGAGTACCAGCGCCGGGTCGAGTCCATCGCCGATTCGCTCAAGTTCATGGAGACGCTTGCCGGCGTCGATGTGGGGCACATCGATCGTGTCGACTTCTACACCAGCCACGAAGCGCTGCACCTGGTCTACGAGCAGGCGCAGACCCGGACCGTTCCGCGGCGGGAGGGCTGGTACAACCTCTCGACCCACCTGCCCTGGATCGGCCTGCGCACGGCCTTCCTGGGCTCGGCCCATATCGAGTACGCGCGGGGAATTCGCAACCCCCTCGGCGTCAAGGTGGGAACGGGAATAGGCCCGGCCGACGTCGCCCATCTGGTCGACGTGCTGAACCCCGATGCCGAGGAGGGCCGGCTGGCTCTCATCCACCGATGCGGCGCGGAGAAGATAGCCGGGGAGTTGCCTCCGATCCTGCGGGCCGTTTGCGCTACCGGCAAGCCGGTGCTCTGGATCTGCGATCCGATGCACGGCAACACGAAGGGCACGCGGGAGGGGATGAAGACCAGGGCCTTCAGCGCCATCCTGTCGGAGCTGGAGCAGGCCTTCGACCTCCATGCCGCGAACGGCACGATCCTTGGCGGCGTGCACTTCGAGCTCACCGGTGAGGACGTGACGGAGTGCGTCGGCGGCGCGCGGGGTCTCGACGAGCGGGGTCTGCGGCGGGCCTACCGGTCGCAGGTCGACCCAAGGCTGAACTACGAGCAGGCCCTCGAGATGGCCCTGCTCGTGGCGCGCAAGGGGGCTTCAACTTCCTGAGCGGGTAGTATCGGCGTCTCATTGCCCCGTGAGGGTCCTTGCGCCATGTCCCCGGCCAGCCAGAGTTTCCGCTTTCGCGAGTCGCGCCGCCTGTTGCGTGAGGTCGCCGTTCGTCTCTCGGGGCCCGGTGAGGACGGCGAACTCTCCGCCGTGACGCGCGACATCGCGACCGGCGGCATGTTCGTGTCGACGCCGGCGCCGATGCCGGTCGGCGCCGCGGTGCACTTCGTGCTGCAGCTCGGGTCGGACGATGAGCCCGCCGACGTCGAGGGCGAGGCGACCGTGGTTTGGGTACGCGCCGAGGCCGGCGGCGCCGATCAACCGGCCGGGATGGGGATGCAGTTCAGCCGCGTCGAACCAGGGGGAGATGAGCGTCTGGCGCTGCTGTTCTCGGAGCGGCGGGCGGAGGGCGATGTGATTTCGCCGGCGCCCGTACCCGAAGTCGAGGAGGCCGAAGTCGAGGACGTCGAGGCCCAGGACGCCGAAGACGAAGCGGCGACGGAAGCGGCCGAGACTGAGGTCGAGGTGGAAGCGGCTGACGCGGTCGAACCTGTGGAGATCGTCGAGGCGGAAGCGGCCCCGCCGGAGGCGCCCGCCGAATCGCCGCCGGAACCGCCTGCTGACGATTTGGCGTCCATCGATCCGCCCCCGGCAGTGGAAGGCCCGGCCGGCGCCGACGAGACCGAGGCCACGCACGTGGATCTGTTCGGTGAACTGGAGAAAGACGGCGACGACGACTGGATGAAACCGGAGTCGAGGTCTCGCCCCTGGCTGTGGCCCGCGGTCGCCGGGGCCGTGGTCCTGGTGGTCGCCCTGATTGTCTTGCGCGGACCACTGCTGCGGCTGGTCGGAGTCGGTGGCGCTCCCACCGAAGAGGGTGCGCCGGCCGACGCTCCGAGCTTCGAGATTTCGACGACTCGCGCGGGAGCTGACGTCCCGCCGGAGGGCGCCGAGGAGTCGTCCACGACGAGCCGGCTGTTCGTACCCCTGGAGGAACAGGCGGAAGACGCGGAATCGGCTGCCGACGACGGGGCGGCCGAACCGACCGGGGTTGCGGCGACCGAAGCTGCCGAGTCTGTCGCGGCCGAGCGGTCCACGCCGGCGCCTCCTGCTGCCGCGGTCGAGACGAGGACGGCGCCCGCCGATGAGCCTGCTGCCGTACCGCCGCCGTCGCCCCGACCGTCAACCGCTCCGGCGGCGGCGCCTGCCAATGCGACCGCTCTGCGTTCGATCACCGCGTCGCCGGCGGGTGACCGGACGGTGATCGAGATCATCGGCAACGCACCCTTCCAGCGACACCACATCATTCCGCTCCAAGCGCCGCCGCGGTTGGTCTTACGGCTGATCGGCGTGCGCCAGGCCTACGACGCGAGCGCGGTCAACGGACCCAGACTGCGCGGAGTACGCACCGGCGTTCATGGCCGGGGAGCGACTCGCAACCTGCACGTCGTGCTCGATCTCACCGCTTCCGACATCGCGGCGACGGTCGAGCGGCGGGGCGACCGGGTCGTCGTCAACCTGTCGGATTGACGCAGGCGGGATCCGTCGGCAGAGGTAGCCCGCGCCCTTCGGGCGGCGCGGCCAGGGTTGCGGCCGGCATGTCGGCGAGCCGCGTTCTCGGCCTGGTTCGGGAGGCCGTGGTCGCGAGTCTCGCAGGTGTCAGCGCCCTGACGGATGTCGTGTCGGCGGCTTTCCGGGCGCCCAACGTGCTGCAGAACCTGCTTGGGGACCAGGCGCTGTCGGCCTCCTTCATTCCGGTTTACAGCCGAATGGTCGCCGAGGGGAAGCGGCCGGAGGCCGGCGCCCTGGCCGGGGCGATGTTCGGCCTGCTGTTCGCCGTGATGGGAGCGCTCAGTCTGCTCGGCGTCATCCTGGCGCCCTGGCTCGTGAGGTTGCTGTTCCCCGGGTTCTCCGCCGACGCCGAGTTGGTGGCGGCCGGAGGCGCAGTCGTCGACCGCCTGGATCTGACCACGACGGCGGTGCGCATCTGTTTTCCGATGGTGGCGTCGATCACGCTGTCAGCCTGGTGTCTTGGAATCCTGAACAGCCACCGCCGCTTCCTGCTTCCGTACGTTGCGCCGTGTTTCTGGAACGCCAGCGTGATCGGTGTCGTCTGGTTTGTCGCCGCGCGGGCTTTCGAGGGCGAAGCCGAGCGGGTCGAGGCGCTGGCGCTAGCAGTCTGCTGGGGCGGCCTCCTCGGCGGGCTGCTCCAGTTCGCGGTGCAGTTGCCTTCGGTGCTGCGGATCACGGTTGGACTGCGTCCATCGTTCAACTTGCGGGCGCCGGGTGTGCGCAAGACCCTGCGTAGTCTGGCGCCGGCGATCGCGGGGCGTGGCGCGGGCCAGTTGGGCGGGTACGTCGATCTCTTCCTGGCTTCGTTCCTCGCCCAGGGGGCATTGGGCGCCCTGGCTATGGGTCAGCGGCTGTACCTTCTTCCGATCGGCCTCTTCGGCGTGTCCGTGGCCGCTGCGGAATTGCCGGAACTGGCGCGGCTCCGGGGCGATGGGGAGGAGCGGTCAAGAAGGGCCGCGACGCGCGCGCAAGGTTCTCTCGCGGCGATGTCCTTCTTGATTGTTCCCACTGCAGTGGGCTACCTTGCGCTGGGCGCAGGAATCGTCGGCGCCGTCTATCGCCGCGGCGAGTTCGGCATGGCGGACAACCTGCTCGTGTTCCTGGTACTGGCCGCCTATTCCCTGGGCCTGCTTGCGTCCAGTGCCTCGCGGCTGCTCCAAAGCGTGTTCTTCTCGTTCGGGGATACTCGTAGCCCCGCCCGGATCGTGGCCATGCGGCTGATCGTCGCGGCCGGGCTCGGCGCCGTGCTGATGACGTGGCTCGACCGGATCCCGTTGGCCGGCGTGGCGCTCCCCGGCTGGCTGGGCGCCGCTGTTGCGGAAGCCGGGCAGACGTTGCGGCTTGGCGCCGTCGGGTTGGCTCTGGCGTCGGCGTTCGGTAGCTGGTTCGAGTTGGCGCTGCTGCTTCGCCGGCTGCGTGAGCGGGAGGTTCCGGTGAGGGCGCCGTGGCGGGCGTGGCGCCGTCATCTGCCGCTGGCGGCGGTGTGCGTGGCTCCCTGGCTCGCGACGCAGAGCCTGGTTCCAGGGCCGCCGTGGATCGCGGGCGCAGTGCCCGTCGCCGGCTTCGCCGCCACGTACCTGATGGCCGCTCATGTGCTCAAGGTGGCAGAGTGGCAGGCACTCTGGCGATGGCTCCTCGAAACCCGGCGTCGGCGAGCGACGTAGTCTGGAACAGGCGGCAGGGAAAGGAGAGATAGCAAGTGGAGATATTGCTCAGTGTCGGTCTCGGAGTCGGTCTGGCCGCGGCATGCGGCTTCCGGGTCTTTCTGCCCGTCCTGGCCATGGGCGTGGCGGCGCGGGCCGGCGCGCTCGATCTGTCCGAGGGATTCGAATGGATGGCGGGGACTCCGGCCCTGCTTGCCCTCGGCGTCGCGGCGGTCTGTGAAGTCGGCGCCTACTACATCCCCTGGCTCGACAACATCCTCGACGTAGCGGCGATGCCGGCCGCGGTCACCGCCGGCATTGTCGTGGCGGCGGCGAACATCGAGACCGCGACGCCGCTCGTCGGCTGGGCCTTGGCAGCCGTGGCGGGCGGCGCGGCGGCGGCGGTGGTCCAGACGGGGACAACGCTGCTGCGGGGCGCCTCGACCATGATGACGGCCGGGATCGGCAATCCGGTGGTGTCGACCGGAGAGGCTGGGGCGGCGGCAGGACTGTCATTCGTGGCGATCACGATGCCCGTGCTCGCTCTGGCCGCCGTGCTGCTGCTGGTGGCCATGGTCAGCGCCCGGCTCCTGCGGCGGCGGGCGTTCAAGGCGCGACACGCCGACTCCTGAATCGCGGCAGGCGTCCATCCATAGCCGGCGCTTCGGTAAGACGCCGGCCGCCGTTCGGTCCTCCGGGAATCATCCGGCGATCGGGTGAGTTGAGGCCTTTAGGGCGCTAAGATGGAAGGGGCGCCGATGGAGGGTATCGCCGCTGTGACGACGGGGGACATCGAACCGCGGGTCGGGCGCCGCCGGCTGAATCGTCCGGCTATGGCGGCGGCCCTCGCTGCGTTGGCTCTGGGCTGCGCCTCGACCGGTGTGCGGGAAACCGGCGAAGGCGCGCTTCGGCGCGAATTGGAGCGGCGTGGCGTCAGCCGTGTCGTGGTGCCGTTCGCGCTGAACGAGGAGATGGCGGCGTGGGCTCGCGGCTCGGTCGCCGAGACGCTGAGAGAGGCGCGCCTCGACCGCCTGATCGAACTGGTGATGGACACCTCCCTGCTCGGCGTGGAGTACGAGGCCGGACGCACGGGCTCTGCGGTGGAGGTGTTCGAGAACCGGACAGCCAACTGCCTGGCCTTCACCCAGATGTTCGTGGGGCTCGCGCGCGAACTGGATCTGGCGGCGTACTTCGTCGAAGTGGCGCACGTCGAGAGCTTCGAGCGCTCCGGGGACCTGATCGTCATATCGGACCATGTCGCCGTGGGATTGGGACCGCGGCACACGATGAGAGTGATCGACTTCGGGCGCCGTCAGGAAGAGGAAGGTTGGCGGGTGAATCCGATCAGTGACCTGACGGCCACCGCGCTCTTCTACTCGAACCGTGGCGCCGAGGCGCTCCGTGCGGAGCGGCTCGACGAAGCCGTGGCCTGGCTCGAGGACGCGGTGCGGATCGATCCCGAACTCGCCTCGGCCTGGGTCAACCTGGGCGTGGCCCAGCGGCGGAGCGGCCGCGGCGACGCGGCCGAGGGGAGCTACCGGCGGGCGCTCGAGATCGACCCGGGCGCCAGTTCGGCGCTCGCCAACCTCGCGGTCCTGTTGCGGATGAACGGGCGCACCGCCGAGGCCGAGGAGTTGCTCCGGTTGACGGCGACGACACGCAACCGCAACCCGTTCACGTACATCGCCCTGGGCGACCTGAGTCTGCGTTACGGTCGGCTGGACGAGGCGGAGCGCTTCTACAACAGGGCCCGGCGGCTCGGGCCCGACGAGGCGGCGCCGGCGGCCGCCCTCGGCGAGGTGCTGCTGCGGCGGGGCGAGCGGCGGGCGGCCGAGAAGCTCCTTCGCCGCGCGCAGCGCTTGCAGCCGGACGGCGGCCAGCGGATCGATCGCCTGGTCCGCCTGCTGGCGGGTGCCTGAGCGGCTGCCGGGCCGTTTGCCACCGGATTCCGACGTGCCCCGCCCGAGTGGAGTTCGGTCATGATGACTTCTGCGGGGGAGCGCTGCTCCTCCTCATCCCTGTGGCAGCTCTGGATCGATACCGGCGGTACGTTCACCGACTGCATAGCGATCGACCCGGGCGGGTCCGTTCAGCGCGTCAAGGTCCTGAGTTCCGGAGCGGTGCGGGCGAGGGTCGTGTCCAACGGCGTGGACGACCTGCGGCTGGAGACACCGTTCGATGTGCCCGGCGGCTTCTTCGAGGGCTACGGGCTGATACCGCTTGCCGGCGGCGCTCCGGTGCAGGTCGAGGAGTGGGCGGCCGACGGTTCCTGCCGGTTGGTGGAGAGTGAAGGCAGCGGGAACCCGGGTGGCGCGAATCCGCGCCACCCGCGAACCTGTCCGAGCGCTCCTCATCGAGCGCTCGGATGGAACGGGAGCGGTTTCGGCCCCGAGCTGGTCGTGGAGCTCGTCTCGCCCGAGAACGCGCCCATCCTCGCGGCGCGCATCGCCACCGGAACGGCGTTGGGCGAGCCGTTGCCGGCTTGCGACCTCCGGCTCGCGACGACTCGGGGAACGAACGCCCTGCTTGAGAGGGCCGGCTCGCGGACGGTGCTGTTCGTCACCGAGGGCTTCGCCGATCTGCTCCTGATCGGAGACCAGGCGCGGCCGGACATCTTCGCGCTCAACATCGAGCGTCCCGCGCCCCTGTACGAACGCGCGGTCGAGGTCGGCGGCCGCCTCGACGCGGAGGGACGCGAGCTGTTGCCGCTCGACGAGGATGGGTTGCGGACGGCCGCGCGGGCGCTGGTCGGCGAGGGCTTTCGGGCCGCGGCCGTGGCTCTGATGCACAGCTACCGGAACCCGGTCCACGAACGGCGCACCGAGCGAATCCTTAGGTGTGCCGGTTTCGAGACCGTCTCGTGCTCCGCGGAACTGGCGCCCCTGATCAAGATCGTGCCGCGGGCGCACACCGCGGTCGTCGACGCCTATCTCGGGCGCGCCGTCGGCGAGTACCTCGAAACCACGGGCGCCGCGCTCTCGGGCGGCTCGAAGGTCGGCGCCAGGGGTGTTGCCCCGCGGGTGATGACCAGTGCCGGCGGTCTGGCGAGCTTCGCCAGTTACCGGCCCAAGGACAGCCTGCTCTCGGGTCCGGCCGGCGGCGTGGTGGGAGCGGCGGCGGCGGGCCGCGCGAGCGGCATGGAGCGGATCATCGGCTTCGACATGGGCGGCACGAGCACGGATGTCTCCCGCTACGACGGCGACTTCGAGTACAACTTCGAGTTCCGCGTCGGCGACGCGACCGTGGTGGCGCCGGCACTGGCGATCGAGACGGTGGCCGCGGGCGGCGGCTCGATCTGCGGTGTCGATCACGGCCAGCTCAAGGTCGGGCCCGAGAGCGCCGGAGCGCGGCCGGGGCCGGCCTGTTACGGCGCCGGCGGACCGCTGACCATCACGGACGTGAACCTCCTGCTCGGCCGCATCGATCCGGCGGCCTTCGGCCTGCCCATCGATGCCGCCGCGGCCGAGCGCCGGTCGGCGGAGGCGCTCAGCGGTCTGGCGGGCTCGGAGGAACAGTTGCTGGGGGGCTTCCTGCAGGTCGCCAACGAGCGCATGGCGGACGCGATTCGGCGCATCTCCATCTCGCGCGGCTACGACCCTGCGGACTACGCCCTGGTCAGTTTCGGCGGCGCCGGCGGCCAGCACGCCTGCGCGATCGCGTCGGAGCTGGGAATGCGCACGGTGATCGTGCCGGTCGATACGTCCCTGCTGAGTGCGGTCGGTTTGGGGCACGCGGTCCTGGAGCGTTTCGCACACCGGCAGGTGCTGGCGCCTCTGGACGCCGTTGCGGCCGGTCCGCTGGTCGAGAAGCTCGAGCAGGAGGCTTTGGCGGCGCTCGTGAGCGAACGCGGGGCGAACCTCGAGGGCGCCGCGGTGCGTCGGCGGATCGTCCGGCTGCGATTGCAAGGGCAGGAAACGGCGCTGGAAGTCGAGTTGGCCTCCGCGGCACACGCGCGCTCGACCGGGGCCATCGCGTCGCTCTTTGCCGAGCGCTACCGGGCGGTCTACGGCTATCCGCCGCCCGAGCACCCGATCGAAGTCGAGTCGATTCGGGTCCTGGCCTCTACCGCTCCGGCAGCGGGGCGACTAGACCGTGGCCGGGAGGAGCGAGCGGCGGAACGGGGGACCGGGCGCCGCCGGGCCTGGTTCGACCCTTGGAAGGCTGCCGAGCTGTTGGTCCGCGAAGACCTCGCTCCCGGTTTCGAGCGGAGCGGTCCCTGCCTGGTGCAGGAGCGGCACAGCATCACGGTAGTGGAGCCGGGCTGGGATCTGCGTGTCGACGACGCGCACGCTCTGGTTCTGAGCCGGACCGCGGACGTATAGATCTCCGCGCCGCTTCGGAACCCAGGTGGGGCGGTCGGCGCCACCTGCGAACCACTCCGTACGCGAGTCATCGAGCGCACGGATGGAACTTCCGTAGCGGGAAGACGTATCCGGATTGGCATAGAGTTGCCAGTTCCCGCCGCTTTGTCGCCCATGCGTTGCCCACTCGATACGGCTGCCCGCGCCCAAGGCCCATCTTCTCGGGCGTATGGGACTTTTGTCGCGGTCGGCGTTCTGGCTGCGGTGGTGCTGGGCTGCGCGCACACGAGCGTGCTCGACCGCATTCCGGAGGTGGCGGAAACGCCCGCCGAGTTCGATCGGGGCATCGACCAGATGAGCGCCGCGGAGGCGCCCGGCGCCTGCGGCGTACTGGGCGATGAGACCCTGCGGGACCTGCAGGACCGTCTTGCCGGTCAGAGCTTCGACCTTCAGGCCGCGTGGAGCCGAGTCGAGGCGGCCGATGCCCGCGCCCGCGAGAGCGGCGCTTACCTGATGCCGCGTCTCGACGCCACCCTGGCGGGGAATGATCTCACCTTTCCGAGCAGCGGGATCGTCAACCAGTTCCTTCTGCAGGGCGCGGCATACGACGCGAGTCTGGCGGCTGGCTTCGAGATCGATCTCTGGGGCCGGCTGCGGAATCGGGAAGTGGCGGCCCTGCTGGATGCCGAGGCGAGCGTTCAGGATCTGCGCTCGCTGGCCATCAGCCTGTCGTCGGTGCTGGCCGAAGTCTGGTTCGGCATCGTGGCGGAACGAGAGTTGATTGCTCTCCTCGAGAGCCAGCAGCAGACTTCGGAGCGATTCCTGGAACTCACTCAGTTGCGGTTCGGGCAGGGATTGGGCCCCGCTCAGGACATCGGCCGCCAACGCGAGCAGTTGCTGAGTCTGCAGGGCCAGATCGACCTGGCTCGTGGCCGGCTCGAATCACTGGACTTCCAGCTCGCTGTCCTCCTGGGCAGTGCGGAGCGCCAGACGCCCGCTGACTCACCGGGTCTCGGGCCGCTTCTGGAGGCAGCCGACCGGCCAGGCCTCGGCGTGCCGGCCGAGTTGCTGGAGCGTCGGCCCGATCTGCTGGCGGCGCGCCGCCGGGTCGAGGCCGCCGACCGGCGCGCGGCGGCGGCGGTGAAGGAGTGGTTGCCCTCGCTGTCGCTGAACGCCCTCTTGACCGGTCGCGCGCTGGAGATCGTCGACGTGCTGGACGACCTGGTGCGGCAGATCGGCGGTACCGCGTCGCAGGCTCTCTACGGCGCCGGCGGACGGCGGGCTCGCATCGACCAGGCATACGCGGCGGCCGAAGAGAGTCTCTACGCCTATGCGCAGTCGCTGGTGAATGCCGTCGGGGAGGTGCAGACGGCGCTTGCGGTGGGTCGGAGCACCCGCGAACTGGTCGTCAACCTCCAGGAGCGGCTCGGGGAGGCGCGCCGGGTGCTGCTCCTGACCAGCGAGTCGTACCGGGAGGGCGCCACGGACTACCTGAACGTGCTGACCGCGCTGCTCTCGCAGCAGGGACTCGAGCAGGCATTGATCGACGCCCGGCGCCAGCAGCTCGGCAGCCGGCTGCAGCTCTGCCGGGCGCTGGGCTTTGCGCCGGGTACGTCCGTTGAGCGGCTGGCAGCCCAACTGGCGGCGGGTCCTCAGACGATCGGCACGGGAGGAGCATTCTGATGGCCACTCTGGCCCGGGTTGGACTCGTCGTGCTCGTGTTGGCGGTCAGTGTGGCGGCCGCGCTGGGGATCATCCGTTCCCGCCCGCAGGCGGTGCAGGTCCCGCCTGACGACTCGGGCGTGTTGGTCGAAGTAGCCGAAGTGAGGCGTCTTCCGCGGCGCATCGACGTCGAAGCGCAGGGCACCGTCGTACCGGCCCAGCGGGTCGTCGTGCAGCCCCAGGTCAGCGGCCGCATCGATGTTGCGGCGGCAAACCTCGCTCCCGGGACCATCCTCCGGGAAGGCGACCTGATCTTCGCGATCGAGGACGCCGACTTCAAGCTGGCGGTGGCCAGGGCCACCGCCGCGGTCGCTGAGGCGGCGGCCCAGTTGCAACTCGAACAGGGCCGGGGCCGCGTCGCCGAGCGGGAGTGGGAGTTGTTCCAGGACGAGCTGGATGCGGAACAGAAGGCGGCTTCGCTTGCCCTGCGGGAGCCGCAACTGCGCTCGCGGCTCTCGGCTGTCCAGACGGCGCGCGCCAACCTCGCGCGGGCCAGACTGGACATGGAGCGCACGGTCGTCCGTAGTCCCTTCAACGCGGTGGTTCTCTCCGAGTCGATCGAGGTCGGGCAGATAGTGACGCCGCAGAGTCAGGCAGTGACCTTGGCGGGTACGAATGCCTTCTGGGTGCGCGCCGCGGTCCGCACGGAGGAACTCGATCAACTGAGGGTGCCGGGTCTGCACGGGGCCGCCCTTGGTTCGCGGGCCATGGTGCGGCTCGATCCGGAGAACGCTGACGTTCTGCCGGGCCGCATCGTCCGTCTTCTGGGCGATCTCGACACCGCCGGCCGGATGGCCCGGGTGCTGGTCGAAGTCGCGGATCCGCTCGGACTCGAGAGTGGGGCCGGCAGAGCCGGTCGCCGCGGGTTGCTTCTGCTCGACAGCTATGTCGATCTGATGCTCGAGGGCGCCACCGTCCGCGACCTGTTCGAGTTGCCCCGCGATTGGCTGCACGAAGGGAAGAATCTGCGGATGTACAGCGAGGGGCGCCTCGAGTCACGCGCGGTCGAAGTCGCGTGGCGCTTTGAGGACAGCGTTTGCATCGACAGCGGCCTGAACGACGGGGACCTGGTCGTGACCAGTCGCCTTGCGACCCCGATTGAAGGGATGAAGCTGCGCCGGGTCGACGATGCGCCGCCGATGGTCGCGTCGGAGTTCCTGTCTGTGGCGAGTCGCTGGGATGTCTCGGCGTGGGGGAGCGGAGCGGAAGGCGCCGCGGTGTCGCCATGAGTCTGATGTCCCACGACCACGGTCCCGTCGACAAGAAGGGGCCGATCGGGTGGATGGCCTCCAACCCGGTGGCGGCGAATCTGCTGATGTTCGTGCTGGTCGTTGGCGGGATCCTGTTCGCGCTGAGCATCAAGCGGGAGGTGTTTCCCGAGATCGAGATGGACAGGGTGACCGTCGTCGTCGCCTATCCGGGGGCATCGCCGCAGGAAGTGGAAGAGGGCGCTGTTCTCGCGATCGAGGAGGAGATCAGTTCTCTCGACGGCATCAAGAAGATCAACTCGATCTCCGTCGAAGGGCTCGGCACGGTGATGGCCGAGCTGCTTCAGAGCGCGAACTCCGACCGCACCCTGAACGACATCAAGAGTGCGGTGGACCGGATCACGTCCTTCCCGCAGGATGCCGAGCGGCCGGTGATCTCCCTGGTCACGAACCGCAGGCAGGTCCTGTCGCTGCTTGTTCATGGCGACGTGGACGTCAAGTCCCTCGACCGGCTCGCCGAGGAGATCCGTAGCGAACTGCTCTCCGATGACCGAATCACCCTGGTCGAGAAAGCGGGCCTTCCGCCGCCCGAAATCAGTGTCGAAGTGTCGTCGGAGAACCTCCGTCGCTATGGCCTCACCCTGCCCCAGATCTCGGCCGCCGTGCGTGCCGCCTCGATCGACCTGCCGGGCGGCTCAGTCAAGACCGAGGGCGGCGAGGTGCTGGTGCGCACCACGGAGCGGCGCGACTACGGGGAGGAGTTCCGGGACATCACGCTGATCGCCCGCGCCGACGGTACCCGCGTGCGCCTTCGCGACGTGGCCGAGGTGATCGACGGCTACCGGGAGACGGACGAGGAGCTTCTCTACAACGGCCAGACGGCGGTCGACCTGCAGGTGTTCCGGGTGGGCGCCGAGGTGCCGCTCTCGGTCTCGAGCGCGGTGTACGACCTGCTCGAGCGCCGCCGGGGCACGCTTCCCGACACGGTGGATCTGGCGATCGTCGCCGACGAGTCGGAGGACTATCGCGACCGCCTGTCGATCCTGGGCAGGAACGGGCTTCTCGGCCTGATCCTGGTGATCACGGTGCTGGGCCTCTTCCTGCGGCCCGCGGTCGCCTTCTGGGTCAGCGCCGGCATCGGGATCGCCTTCTGCGGCTCGTTCTTCCTCATCTCGATGTTCGGCGTGTCGATCAACATGATCTCCCTGTTCGCCTTCATCCTGGTGCTGGGCATCGCGGTGGACGACGCCGTCGTGGTCGGCGAGGCGATCTTCTACCACCGCCGCAGCGACAACCGGCTCGAGGCCGCAATCGTCGGAACCCGCGAAGTCCTGACGCCGGTCGTGTTCGCCGTCGTCACGACGATCATCGCGTTCATTCCCCTGGCGGTCGTGCCCGGCATCACCGGCAAGTTCTTCCGCAACATTCCGCTGATCGTCATCCCGGTCCTCGTGTTCTCGCTGGTGGAGTCCGTGTTCATCCTGCCGGCGCACCTGCGGCACGTGGGACGGACCAAGCTGCGGGGCAGGAGGGGGCGCAGGCGGCGGTCGATCAATCCGTTCAGGCGGCTGGCGGCCCAACAGCTCCGCTTCTCCGAGTGGGTCGAGCGGGTCATCGCGGCGCGGGTGCCGCCGCTGACCCGGCGGCTGGTGCGCGACCGGTACCTGACCGTGGCCGTCCTCGTCGCGGGACTCATCGTGGCCGTCAGTGTGGTCGCCGGTGGACACCTGAAGTTCAACTTCTTTCCCCAGATCGAGGGCGAGTTCGCAAACGGGGTGATCGAACTGCCCTTCGGCGCGCCGGTGGCGGACACGCGTGAGGTGGTGCGCCTGGTGACCCGCGCCGCCGAGGAGGTCGGCGCCGAACTCGTGGCGGAGGGACGAATGCGTCCGCGGCGCGACGGCTCGACCGCCGAGACCGTCTTCGAGGGGATCAGGGCGCGGGTCGGAAGTGCCGACACCGGGGCGTTCGGTCCGGGCGGCGGCATTCCCGCGACCGGCGGTCACGTGGCGGTCGTTACCGCCTACCTGGTTCCGGACGGCGACCGCGAGTTCGGTTCGGCCGAGTTCACGCGGCGCTGGCGCGAGCGGGTGGGTGACGTTACCGGCGTGGACCGCCTGTCGTTCGACTACAACGACGGCCCGTCGGCCGGCGCGAAGGTCTCGGTTCAGCTCGAGCACACCGACACCCCTCCCCTCGAAGCGGCCGCTGCGCGGGTGGCCGCGGGGCTTGCGAACTACGCCGGTGTCTTCGATGTCGACGACGGCTTCAAGGTCGGCAAGCCGCAACTGGACCTGGAGCTCAAGCCCGCCGCCAAGGGGTTGGGCCTGACGGAGGTCGATCTCGCGGCCCAGGTCAGGGGCGCGTTCTTCGGCGCCGAGGCCAGCCGGCAGCAGCGGGGGCGCGACGAGTTGCGGGTCTACGTTCGCCTGCCGAAGGAAGAGCGTGATTCGGTCCATGCGATCGAGAACCTGCTCATCCGGACTCCGGCCGGCGGTGAGATCCCGCTCCACCAGGCCGCCTACGTGAGCCGCGGGACCTCGTTCACCGAGATCCTGCGCGTCGACGGCCGTCGCACCGTGACCGTGACTTCGGATATCGATCCCACGCTGACGACCGGCAACGACATCCGCGCCGGCCTGGCGCGCGACATCCTTCCCGACGTGGTGGCCGACACGCCCGGCCTGACGTTCAACTTCAGCGGCGAGCAGGAAGCGCAGGCCGAGGCCGTGGGGTCTCTGGCCAAGGGCCTGGGCATCGCGATGCTCGCGATGTATGCGCTGATGGCAGTCGCCTTCCGCAGCTACCTGCAGCCGATCGTGATTCTGGCGGCGGTGCCCTTCGGCATGTTCGGGGCCGTGATCGGCCACCTGGTGATGGGCTACGACCTAAGTTTCTTGAGCATCTTCGGCTTGGTCGCGCTGGCCGGCGTCGTGGTCAACGACTCCCTGGTGCTGATCGATGCGGTGAACCAGTTGCGGAATGAAGGCAAGAGCGCGCTGGATGCGGTGATCGGCGGGGTGACCCGGCGCGTGAGGCCGGTCGTCCTGACCTCGCTGACGACCTTCTTCGGCTTGATGCCGATCATCCTGGAACGTTCGAACCAGGCCCAATGGCTCGTTCCGATGGCTCTCAGCCTCGGTTTCGGCGTCCTGTTCGTTACCGGCATCGCCCTGGTTCTCGTTCCGTGCCTGTACATGATGATCGAGGATCTCAAGCACGGTGTGCGCTGGCTGGTGTTCGGGGGGGAGCGGGTGGAGCCCGAGCCGGTGCCGCAGCCCGGAGGCAGATAGAGCCGGTTGGCGCCAGGCGACTCGTAGCCATGGACGAACTGGTTCGGGCGTGCGAGCGGCTGTGGCCTCGGGGGATCACTATCTTCCTGTCCCACAAGGCGCGGTTCCGCAACCCGCTGGCGCCGGCTGACCGGGAAGCGTTGTCGGACTCGGAGGCCGCAAGGGATCCGGCGGTCGTAGCGGTCGTCGCCGAGGAGTTGCCGGGCCGGCTCGACTTGCTCGAGCGGGGCACCTACTTTCCGGTTCCGCTGGCCCGCGCCGTGGCGGGGGGCCGCACTTTCGACAACGCCCTGATGTCCTTCCACTATCCGCCGATCACGGTGGACGCCGAACGGCGCTGGGTCTGGAAGGGCCGTCCCGTGGCCGACCGCATCCGCCGCTTCTTCATCCAGCACATCGCCTTCGAGGAGGCGCTCGGCGTCTACTTCGTGGAGTACCGCGTCAACGACGGCTGGTGGGACAAGTGCTACCTCGACTGCGCCACCACGCCTCTCGTTGCGATTCAGCTACGGGACGATGCCGAGGCTGGTGCCTGCGATGTCGTTGCCGACCTCAACAATGGCCGCACCGACACCCTCGATCCCGATTCACTGCGCCTCGACGAGCAGGAGAGATTGTTCGCGTCGTCGGTGCAGCACGGGCTGGTCGAGATCGCGGACACACCCCGGTTTGCGTTGCTGCGGACCGTGTCCGAGGACTGCCGGACCGTGGAGTTCGCCGGCGCCAGGCGAATCCTCCACTGGCCGGAAGACGAGTCTGAAAACGCCGGATGCGGGCGAGACGCCCGCGTTCCCAGGGGCGGGGGAGACGCCAGCCTTTAGCTCGGCTACCCGCCCACCGGATTGCCGTCGGCGTCCAGGAAGCGCATCTCGCCCAGGCCCAACGCTCGGATCTTCTCCTCGATCCGAACCCGGTCACCGACCACGATCCAGACCAGGCTGTTCGGCTGCAGCACGCGATCAGCCTGGGCCCTGACGTCGGCCAGGGTGACGGTGCGTACAGCGTCGGCGAAAGTATCCCAGTAGTCAGAAGGCAAGCCGAAGCGGGTCATCTCCGCAATGCTGGCCATCACCGACGAGTTCGTCTCCCAGCGGCCCGGCAGCGTCAGCGTGTTCTGATCGGTGACCCGGCTGAGTTCCGCCTGAGTCGGGGGTCTGCCGCCGCCGCCGCGGATACCGCGCAGCTCCTTGTCGATCTCGGCCATCGACTCTGCCGTCCTGTCGGTCTGGACCGGCGCATAGGCGTAGTAGGGGCGCTGGCCTGCCGCGTCCAGCAGAATGGCGCGGGCGCCGTACGACCAGTGCTTGTCTTCGCGCAGGTTCATGTTGATCCGCGAAGTGAAGCTGCCGCCGAGAATGTCGTTCATCGATTCGATCCGGAGGTTCGCGGCGTCGTTCTTCGGTGGCGCGACCTGGCCGGCGAAGATGATCGACTGCGCCGAGTCCGGGCGGTCGATCAGGTAGACGATCGTCTCCGGCTGCGGCGCCACCTCGGCCAGGTTCTTCTCCGGCACGTCTCCGGGTTCCCAAGCGGCGAAGCGGGCTTCGACCGCGGGCTCCAGTTCCGCCATCGTGATGTCGCCGACGACGATCAGGGTGGCGTTGTTCGGTACGAACCAGGTGTCATGGAAGGCGCGCAGGGACTCGAGCGTGAGTTCGTTCACCGAGGCCTCGGTTCCCGAGCCGGTCAGCGGGTTGCTGTAGGCGTGGCCGTCGCCGTAGAGGATGCGCGGCAGGACGCGCTGGGCCATCGACACCGGTTGGACCTTCTCGCGGCCGATGGCGGCGAGTTGTTGGTTGCGCCGGCGGTCGAACTCGTCTTCCGGGAACGCCGGATTCAGAATCACGTCGGCGAAGAGATCGAGCGATGCGTCGAGGTTCGAAGTGAGGGCGCTCATCATGACCCGCGAGGTGTCCAGGGTCGAAGCGGCGCCCAGCGTGGCGCCGAGGGTGTCGAGCTCTTCCGAGATCTCGAGCGCGTTCCGCGACGACGTGCCCTCGTCGAGCATGTCCATCGCCATCCGCGCGGTACCGGCGAGCGAGAACTGGTCCGAGGCGTAGCCGGCATCGAGCTGCAGGGTCAGGTTCACGACCGGGATCGCGTCGCGCTGGGCGAGGATGACGTTCAGGCCGTTCGACAGCTCCGTCGTCTCGCGCGCGGGGAAGGAGGCGGAGGGGAACTCGGTGACCTCGGGCGGTCCGGACGAGCGATCCACGGCGCTCTCCGTTACCGAGTAGGTGGGGAAGGATTGCACTTCGACGGTGAGGGCGCCCGCCGAGAGCCACTCGGCCGCTGCGCCGTGAACGTCGACCACGGTTGCGTTCGCGAGGTTCTCCTGGGTTCGCGCGTGGCCGTCCGGGGTGCCGAGATAGACCTCGCTCGCGGCCAGGACGTCCGATTTGCCGCCGAAGCCGCCAATGCGCTCGACGCCGCGGATGAACACCGCCTTCTGGCTGGCCTGCGCGCGCTCCAGCTCGGCCTGGGTCGGGCCCGATTCGAGGAAGGCGCCAAGCTCTTCATCGAGCACGGCTTCCACCTCGGCCAGATCCTGGTCCGGCTGAGCCGTCGCAATGACCAGGAAAAGGCTGCCGAACTCGCGTGTCATCGCAAACGCCGAGACGTCCGTGGCGATCTGGTCGTCGTAGACAAGCCGCTTGTGGAGGCGCGAACTCTTGCCGCCGGCCAGGATGTCGCTGGCGAGACTGAGGTGGTCGACCGAGACATCCTTCACCGTGGCGACGTTCCAGGCCTTGTAGATGCGCGCCTGCGGCACGCGGTCCTGGAGCAGGATACGGCTCTCCTCATTGCGGCGCGCGAGGGAGACATCGGGCTTGATCAGGGGCGGCCCCGAGGGGATGTGGCCGAAGTACTTCTCGACCCGCGCCTTGACGTCCTCGGCCTCGACGTCGCCGGCGACCACCAGCACCGCGTTGGCCGCGCCGTACCAGGTGTCGAACCACTCATGCACGTCTTCGAGCGAGGCGGCGTTCAGGTCCTCCAGCGAACCGATCGTCGAGTGGTCATAGGGGTGACCGTCCGGATAGGTGTTCTCGAAGATCGTCAGGAACACCTTGCCGTAGGGCTGGTTCTCGCCCTGGCGCTTCTCGTTCTGGACCACGCCGCGCTGCTCATCGAGCCGGTCCTGGGTCACGGCCGCCCGCATGTGTCCCATGCGGTCCGACTCCATCCACAGCGCCATGTCAAGGGCCGTCGTCGGCACGACCTGGAAGTAGTTCGTGCGGTCCTGGTTCGTCGTCCCGTTCATGCCGGTCGCGCCGACGCGGTCGAAGGGCTTGAAGTAGTCGTCGTTGAAGTGCTCGCTGCCGTTGAACATCAGGTGCTCGAACAGGTGCGCGAAGCCGGTCTTGCCGGGCTTCTCGTCGCCGGCGCCGACGTCGTACCAGACGTTGACGGCCACGATCGGCGCCTTGTGGTCCTCGTGGACGATCAGGCGGAGGCCGTTGTCGAGCACGTACTTCGCGTAGGGGATGTCGACGATGTCGGCGGTTCCAGCGGAAGGGTCGGACGCCGAGTCGCCGCAGGCGACGGCGAGAATCAGGAGGCAGATGGCGAGGGTGGTCTGAAGCGGTCGTTTCACGGCGGTAGCTCCTGGTTGAACTGGGGGCTGGTCCGGGCATTTGGGGCCGGGGCGGCCGATCCCGGTCGGCAGTCTATCGACAGACCAGGAAGTCGATCGGGGGCGGTCCTCCTTGCGGTGCAGCTCCGAGGAGGTCAGCGTAGCTGCGGTGGCCCGTAGGGGCCGTCTTTCGGGACGAGCGTGCCTTCGCGGCATTCAGGGCAGAGCGGGGCCTCGTTGTGGCAGTTGAGGTTGCTGCAGGGCGCACGGGCGCCGTCGTCGGACTCATCGCGGCCCGACTCGGCCACCAGGTAGCCGCTGCGGCACTCCCAGCAACGGGGTGCAAGATGGTTGCAGATCGGGCTGTTCGTGCAGCCTAGGCGCTCGACCGTCCTTGTCCAGGGCGAAATGCTCGATGTAGAGGTCGTGATCGGGAAGGTAGAAGTCCGGCTCGTACTGGCGGTGGAGGCTGCTCGCCCTCGGAACCCTGTAGTTCGCCTCGTATTCGAAGTCGACGCCGTGCAGGGAAAGGAAGTTCACCTGAACCTCCTCCAGGCTCTTGACCTTGTCGCCGCTCAGGGTGCGGGGTTCGCACGAATGGACGTAGTCGGTGTATTCCGCGGTGGTTCTGAAGTCGAATGGGGAGCGGTATGCGTTGCGCCGGTAGGCGATGAACGAGAGGAGGAGGTTCGGCACTCCCTTGAGCCAAACGGTGATGGCCTGAGCCAGCCGCTTGTCGTTTCCTGCGAAGCGCGAGAGGGTTGGCGCGACGGTGGTTTCGGCGATCACACGATGGCCGAAACTGTTGAAAGTCCATACCTCGATGTCGGCCAGGGACGGACTGCGGCGCCGGCCCCGGCACGCACCAGGGTGACGTCCTCGTCGGTCGCCATGGCGGCCGCCTGCTCAGTAGTCGGCGAGTGTTGAGTGACGCCCGCGGCCGCCTCCAGGATCTGGGATCTGGCCGAGACCACGAACTCTCGTTGGCGGCTTCGCGGGACGCTTCAAAGCGTTTCTTCGCGACGCCGGTCTCTTCAAGAATCCGCAGCGCCGCGGCGGCGCCGGGGTCGAGTTGACGGCGGACAAGATCGGAACGGCAATCCTTGGCGGCGCTCTGGATCCTACGGAGGATGGGTCGGGCGGACGAATGGCGGATGTAGCGCGTGCCATCGAAAGTCCGGATGGCCTCTTCCGCGAGATCGATCAGGCGGGGACCGACCCTCTCGGCCTTCCGTTGGGCCGCCGCCGCGGCGCCTCTGGCGGCCGCTACTGCCTGGCCGATCGCTTCCGCCCGTTGCCGGCCGAGCCCGCCGATGCGGACCGAGCGGCCCGGGGCCGTGTGAACGGTCAACCGGCACCAGAACCAGCCTCGCTTGAGCTCAATCTGCGGCATCGTCTCGTCGATGACGAGTTCAAGACGAGGCGGACGCTTGCCCGACAGGCAGAGATGGAGGGACGTGCAGTAAACCTCCGTGTAGCCCAGCACACACAGGCGGTAGAGGGCCGCGCTCCTCGCTCGGGCGGTGATGCAGTCTGGCTTCCGGGGCCGGAACTCACCGGTCACTGTCGCGTCGGTCATCGAGGGGCGGTGGTACGGAGTGATAGGCCTCTAACCCCGACGCTTCTGATCTCAGAGATCGTCCCGGCTCAGACCGGTTCTCTTGGCGATACGGGCCAACATGCGCGGCCCGATTTCTTCGGCGCCGCGAAACGCGAACACGTACTTCGGCCAGCCGGGACGCGAGAGGGTCTTGTGAGAACCCGATGATCTTTCGACCCGCCACCCGATGCGCACCAAGGCGGCTAACACCCGTCGAGCCTTGACGGTTGGCCAAGCACTCACGCAGCGGCAAACCGGATGGTGGTCGCCCTCGCCGAGGGCTCACCCTGCTCCATCCGCTCGGCGACAACGCGAAGAGCCAGTGCCTTCGCTCGCCTCATGGCGTCTTCGCGGCTCTCTCCGTAGGCCATGACGCCTGCGAGCTCGATGACCTCCGCAATCCAGCGGCCATCGTCCTCGCGCTCTGTTTCGATTGTCAGTCGCATCTGCCGCGCCGGGTCGTTCAGGAGCAGAACTCTACCAACACCAAGGAACAGCGGTCTCGTCCTCACGACCTAAGCCGATGGCAAGGCGATCGCCTACCACGCGATGCCGTAGTCGTCGCCGAAGTCGCTGGCGCCGCCCCACATCGTCCCGTTCCCACGGTCGAACCAGATCGCGGTGATCGGCCCCGAGGTGCGGTCGAGCGCGCGTACACGGTAGCCCATGTTGCGGAGTTCTTCGCGCACCCACGGCGGCACGTCCCGGCGCACGTCGATGTCTCCCGGCCGGGACTCGTGGGCGCCGAAGGAACTCTGCATCTGGTGGCTGGTGATGTTCGCCGCCTCCACCGCCTGCTGGACGTTCATGCCGAACTCGACCACGCCCAAGAAGAACTGGAGCAGATTCTGGTCTTGGGTGTCGCCGCCCTGGACGGCGAAGGACAGGTACGGAGAGCCGTCCAGAAGCGCCATACCGGGCGTCAGGGTGGCGCGCGGGCGCTTCCCCGGCTCGGGCAGGTTGTACGGATTGAGCCTCGGGTCGAGCACGAAGCTCTGCATCCGCTGGCTCATGCCGATGCCGGTGCGGCCCGCGATCACGGCGGGAATCCAGGCGCCGCTGGGGGTGACGGACACGACCCAGCCGTCGGCGTCGGCGGCCTGGATCGAGGTTGTGCCGGCGGTGAACGCCTCCTCGTAGGTCATTCGGGGCAGCCGCGTTCGGCCGGCCGACGCCTGCTGGAAGCCCTCCTCGCCCTCGGCGTCCGCCCCCGGCGGGATCGGCGTCCACTGTTCGAGCAGGTCGTGGAAGGGATGCTCGCCCTCCTGGAACGCGTACGGATCGCCGGGGCGGGCGTCCTCGTCGTTCTGCTCCCAGTCGATCGACTCGTAGCGCGCGCGGGCGTAGTCCTTCGAGAGCAGGCCTTCAAGCGGCTCCTCCGGCGGGTAGTACGGGTCGCCGTAGTAGAAGTCGCGGTCCGCGAAAGCCAGGTTCATTGCCTGGTAGACGGCGTGGATGTAGCGGGCCGAGTTGTAGCCCATCGACACCAGGTCGGCGTTCTCGAGGATGTTCAGAGACTGCAGCATCACCGGTCCCTGGACCCAGGAGGTCAGCTTGTAGACGTCGATTCCGCGGTAGTTCGCGTGCACCGGCGCCTCGATGTGGACCTGCCAGCCGTCGAGGTCGGCCATCGTGTGCAGGCCGCCGAGTTCCCGCGAGCCGCGGACGAACTCTTCGGCGATGTCGCCGCGGTAGAAGCGGTCGTAGGCGGCCCCCAGGGCCTGCTCGCGGCTCTTGCCCTGCTTCAGCGCCGCGGCCTCCGCCTCGACCAGTTTGCGGAGCGTGTCCAGCAGGTCCGGTTGGCGGAAGATCTCGCCGGCGCGCGGCGCCGCGCGATCCTCGCCCCCCTTTGCCGACGACAGGTGGGGCAGGAAGACGCGCGCCGAGTCCGGCCACTGCTGCAGTATTTCCTTGCGCCGCTCGATGTTGTCCGCCTGCGACTGCTCGATCGGATAGCCGTCGGCCATCTGCATCGCGGGTTCGAGGACCTCGGCGAGGCTCATCGTGCCGTAGTGCGCGAGCATCACGATGAGCCCGCCCGGGGTGCCCGGCGTCACAGCCGCGAGCGGACCGTACTCCGGCGGATAGACGAAGTTCCGTTCGCGGAAGAAGTCGACCGTGGCGCCGGTAGGGGCCACCCCAAGTGCGTTGATTCCGATCACCTCCCGCGTGCGCGGATCGAAGATCAGCGCCTGCGTCTCGCCACCCCAGCCGAGCGTGTCCCACATCGTCGAGGTCGCGGCCAGCATCGCGCAGGTCGCGTCGACGGCATTGCCGCCGCGGGCGAAGATCGTGGCGCCGGCCGTGGCGGCCAGAGGTTTGCCGGTGACGGCGACCCAGTGGCGGCCGTGCAGGACGGGCTTGACGGTGCGCTGGGCTTCGGCAGCCGTCACGGCGAAGGCGAGGGCCAGGGCGCTGATCGCCACAACAGGTCGTCTTGTCATCGCGGCAGCTTATCGCCGGTACGGCTCACTGCAGCGCTCGGGGACGGCGCTTGGTTGCATTGGCCACCGTTACGCAGTTCCGCTGGCCGACGCTTCGGGGCAGCCTGACCGAGCTACGAGGCCTCGTCCGGATTCGTGGGTTGGCTCGGGTCTTCGGCGTGCTGGATCCAGGCACTAGCAAAGAAGCCATAGCGCAGCTTCTGATGCCAGCGGGTCCACGGCAATGGGAACACGCGCGGCCTCGCTGTTTCGGTCGAATCGACGACGTAGAGCCAGTACTCAGCGCCGCCCTCCTCCTTCAAGGCATCGTTGACCTGTCGGACTGACAGGAGAACGCTGGCGTGTCTTCCGTCGAATCGCCCCTGGACACCCTTCACTTCGATCCGGCGCAACTCCCTGCCCGTGCTCCGATCTCGGCTGAGGACATCGTAGCCGGGCTGGTTGGCTGGCATATCCGCCGCACGCCGGCCTTGCTCGTTCTCGAATCTGACCACTGCCTTCCGGGCCTTCGCGTCGCTTCTCGGCATCGTTCCGGTCTTGGCTGAGGGGCTGCCGGGTGTTTTCACGGCGGTCTCCTCGTTTTCTCCGGGCTGGACGAAGATCGCGACTTGGTTTGCTGCCGGACGCGACTCTGGGACCGACTTCGCGTCCGGCCGCTCCTGCGCGGTGTCCGGTCTTCGGCCTTGGTGGTGGTCGGTTTGGGGTTCAGCCGAGTGGTCGGGCTCCAGATCGTCGAGATCGGCCTCCACGCCGAGGCCATCCGCCAGCATCTTGAGGTGAGTCCGAAAGGTCTCAGCCCCTTCCAGTGCGAACAGCGCTCCCGTGAGCCACGCGACATCGTTTCCCCGCTGGCGGAGTTGAAAGTAGTTCACGAGCTGGTCTGCGGCTTCTACTGCGAAATCGGAAGGCTCGCCGACGAGTCGGAGGGCACGACCTTCAACATATGCACGGACGGGGCGCTCCGAGTCCCCGACCCGCAGGGTGAGGCCGTCGTAGTAGGCCAGCTTCCGTAGCGCCTGCCGATCCTCAAGGGACGCCAGCGTCTGGACAACTCGCTGGAGTCGGCCCGCCCAAGGCGGTTCGTGGCTGAGGGGAGTGCCGGGACGGACCTCGATTTGGTCCGACAGCAGGCTTACATCTAGTGTAGTGTCTCCAACATGGCTTTACCACGTGTAACCTTTGCGACGATGCTGTCGGCGGTGGCCGTCCAGACGAACGGCCGGGAGTTTTCGTTGCTGTGGTCCACATAGTCGTAGATGGTCTTTACGAGGTCGTTGACGCTCTGGAATGCACCGCGCCGGATCGCCTTCGTGGTCAGACCGCCCAGCCAGCGTTCGACCAGGTTAAGCCAGGGCGACGAAGTGGGAATGAAATGGAGGTGGAAGCGAGGCTTTCGCTCCAGCCATGCGCGCACGGCGGCGTGTTTGTGGGTCTGGTAGTTGTCCAGGATCAGGTGCAGGTCGAGGTGCTTTGGGATCTCACGGTCGAGACGCTTGAGGAAACGGAGAAACTCCTGGTGGCGCTGCCGGCCCATGCACTCCGCGATCACCGTGCCCTCCAACACGTTCAGCGCAGCGAACAACGTCGTCGTCCCGTTGCGCTTGTAGTCGTGGGTCATCGTTCCCGCGCGGCCGCGCTTGAGCGGCAAACCCGGCTGGGTCCGGTCCAGAGCCTGGATCTGGCTCTTCTCGTCCACGCACAGCACAAGCGCATTCTCGGGCGGATTCCGGTACAGGCCCACAACGTCCCGCAGCTTTTCCACGAACCTGGGGTCGTTACTCAGCTTGAACGTCCTGACCAGATGGGGCTTCAGCCCGTGCGCCGCCCAGATGCGCTGGACCGCCGCCGGACTGATGCCCTGGGCCCGAGCCATCGAACGCACGCTCCAGTGGGTCTGACCGGGCGGCTTCTCGTGCAGCGTCGCTTCGATCACTTTACGCACGACCGACTCCGAGAGCGGCGGCTTTCCGCAACCGCGGGGACGATCCCTGGTCAGCCCCGAAGGCCCGTCCTCCGCGAACCGACGACGCCACAGCAGCACCGTGGGCCGCGAAACTCCGAGTTTCGCCGCGATCGCCCGATTGGCCGTGCCCTCCGCCGCAGCGAGCACGATCCGGCTACGCCGGACCGTGCGTTGCGGCGTCGTCGGCGCCTCTACGCATTTCTTGAGAAGCGCTCGATCGCTCTCTTCGATGTCAAGTCGTTCCGCTGGTTCCCACATGAACGGAATACTGACGAACTTAACCGAAACTGTCAACCCATGTCGGAGACACTACACTAGGAGTTCCGCCACTCGGCGGATCTGCTTGCGTGTTTCGCCCAAGTGAGCAGCCGCGACCGTAATCCGGTCGTCCGCCAGGAGCTGGCGAACAAACGGGGACTGGACGTCGTCCACAACGAGCGAGGATTCGTAGACCGAACGCCAAGCCCGGTTCCTGTGCTCCTGCCAGTCGGAAAGCGAAAGTTCGCCGACCTCAAGGTCCTCCAGCACGTACCTGTACGCGGCGGCGACTCGGCCGCGGACGTGTTCCACTCGGTCGGGTTTCTGCTCCCATGTATGGACAAGAAAGTCGAGAGCTTGGCGTCCGGTAGTCGTCCGTGCAAGGGACAGCGAGAGATCCCTCACGGCGGCCGCCAGCTCGTCCTTCACGGAAGACAGCGCGACGACCCATTTACCTAGGTCGCCGCGGAGCCTCTCACCGGCGCCACAACGCTCCACGACACGAGTCAGAAGCGGCGCTTCATGGAGCTTCACTCCGCCGAGTGCGGTGGCTAGCTCAACCCGGCTGGCTGTACCGGTGGCCAGATCCTCCTTTACTTCCCGGAGAAGGGCGGCGAGCTGAGCGTCCGGCATGTCCTCGCCGCCACGCACTGCAAGGCGTCGCAACGCGGGCGACTTGGGGACAGCGATGCCGAACTCAATGCCTTCCTGCTGCAGGTGTCTAGCCAGTTCTGGATCGATGTCCGCGACAGGGGCGTCCTCGTAGTCGGGATCGGGCAAGAGCCGGACCTCGCTGGGCTTGCGGCGTTCGCCGTCCTGGCAAAGCAGCCAAGCATGTTCCCGGAGCGCTCGAATCCAGGCGCAGGGTTTCGTTCCTCGGCTCACTTGGGGGCCGTAGCGACTGCCTTCTGCTCGCAAGCGCCCACGGCCTCGCAGGCGTGAAGGCTCGCTAGTCAACCAGTCTTGCAAAGCCTCAGGAGGGACATCTTCAGTCTCGAACGGAAAGTCGTAGTCGGAAACCGTGTACCCGCTACGCTGAGTTGTTTGGGGTGCCTCGGCGCCGATGCGCCGTTGGACTTGTTGCTTGTCACGCAACCCGTACCATGTGGACAGCGATTTGAGGTCGACCCGACCGGGAACATCGAGTCGTTCAAGGAATAGAACAGCCGCGTGGCGGTCTTCGATGATCGCGTAGTCCTCGACCAGCGGTCCCTTGCGGTGGAAGAGCCTTCGGCGGCAATTGCCGTGGTCGACGATCGGATCGGCGAGTACAGCCTCTTTGGGTCTACGAGCGCCGTCCTCCGTCATTACGAGAGGCACGAGCCCCTGTCGTCGGTCGCCACGGCCGAGAGCCCACTCCAAGAGTTCAACCAAGGGGAGTTCGTCCCTGTCCCCGGCGGACTCGCAGACGCTGTTGATGACCGACGCGAGGGTCACCTCCTGATGCCTGGTCTTGAGCCACTCGGCGCCGGGGTCACCCGACTGCGCCACACGGCTGCGCAGGCCGGCTGGGAGGCGTTCATCGGGTTGCGGAAGGAGATCGGCAAGCGCCCTGGCAACAACGGCGCCACTGTTTTCCTTCTCTGACGGCGGTTCCTCGTTCAGCCAGCGGGTGCTTCCGGCCGGCAGCCACTTGCCGGCCTCAGTTGGGACGACTGGCGCATCATGCCACCCTTGATCGTCGACGCCTCGCCAAAGGGCGAACAGGGCATTCGTGCGTTCAGCGTCAGCCAGTTCGGCCAATGCGGTCCACCAATTGGGCAGCGTCTCCGACCAGCGGACATCGCTCTCCTCCACGTCCCGTGCGCAACCAAGCCAGAGAAGGAAGTCGGCGCCGCGCTTTCCCACGATCCGCTCTTGCACCAGTTCCCGGTCGAACAACAGGTCGGGGCGCCAGTCCGGTCGGCGACCGAAGTCGTCCCGGAACCGGCCAGGGAGGCGGGCGGCTCCCCCCAAACTGCAGTAGCCACCTCCCTTGGGCCCATGAATCGGCACGACCCTCAGGTCGCCGATCGCGCTAGTGAAGTCCTCTTGAAGGTGTCCGAGCGCACCGGAAAGCGGGCCGTCGTCCGTTGTCGGATCGGCCAGAAGCCGGTACCCTCGTTCCTTGGACTCTTCGGGTTGCTTCTTGAGCCACACGAGGATCTGCCGGACGAGTTCGGGCACCTCCCGCACGATGGCTTGCTGCCAAGCGTTCTCCTCGATCGGCCTCAAGTTTCGGCGGTCGAGATCGACGAGCCAGTCGGCTTGTAGGTGGAAGCCGAACGGCACCGGCGTCTGCGTCGGGAGTGTTGCGTAGACGCGCCCGCGATCTCGTGGAGCGGGTCTCCCGTCGCTGTCCAGCGGTAGCAATGCGATGACTTTCCGCTCCGGCCGTTGGCCCTGATCGTCACGTTGCTCCTCGAGTTTGCGGCGCGCCTCGAGGAACGCGCGCATCCCGTCGTTTCCGGGGCGGTAGTGGGAGGCAAACCACTGCCACCGGAAGAGCCGCCCCTCAGGCGACGATCTGACTTCGATGAGGCTGTCCTCAGCGGAGAGGTGCCACATCACGTCGTCAACGCGTACCTCTTTGAGGCCGCGGAGCGCCAAGACCGCCAGCGGGATCGGATCGTCGGGGGCCGCGAGATGGTCAAGATCGGCCATCAGAGGCCGATCGGGATCCACTGGTTGGCTCAGCTGAAAGATGGTGGTGTAGTCCGTACGCGGATTCAGCCGTGGAGGCCCTTCGTCCCACTTCGGAAGAAGCGTGTCGAACCAACGCGTAACTCTCGCTCCCAGGTCTCCTCGGTCAGTGGCGATGTCGAATCGGAAGCGCCATCCGAAGCCTGAGATTCGGGCTTGACGAAAGCGGGCGAAGACGGACTTGAAACCCACTCCCATGAACCCGATCGCGGCGAGTCCCTTTGTGGATTGGCCGAGTGACGCCAAAGCGCGGACGTGTTCCTCGTCTAGAGCTTGGACGCCGTCGTGTTGGAAGCAGACAGTGCTTTCACCGCTCCGCCGCCACGCGACCCGGCGCGCACCTGCGTCAATAGCGTTTTGGGTCAGTTCGTAGGCGTAGGTCCAAGGATGGGAGTGGCCGGCGGAGAGGAGTTGCTCGACGGCTGGCCGGGCGTTTGGACCGAACTCCTCCTCGTTTTGACGCCGCACGCGAGACACGAAGTCGCGGCGATGAGTGTCGGACTGCGGTGTGCGACTACTCGTCGAGAAGCTCGAAAAGCCGTCTCCGGGTCATACCGGCAGTGCGCATGTTCTTGAGGATGATGCCCACGGGTACGTCCTTGCCCATCGGGATGACAACGGGGCGACTCGCCCCGGCCTTGGTCAGCGTCAGATGAGATCCGACCTGGTGCTTCCTGGTCCAGCCATTCCGTTCGAAGGCGCGGACTAGCCGACGCGGCCTAATGGGCCGCAGCGGCCTGGACAAGCTGCTGCCTCATCTGGAAGGGCACCAGGCGATCTGTGGTGCTGGCAGCGGAGTACCGGTTCGCGGTCGAAGTCTCAAAGCCGCAGTCCCTCAGGACTTCGTCCAGGGTTCCGATGTCGTAGCAGGTGAAGAGGAAGGCGCCCAGAGCCTCGCCCAGCATCGCCTGGGCCTCTTCCCGGTTCGCTCCGTGGCTTGCCACGTCCAGAAGAGGGCAGGATGCGATCCAGGCGTCTCCTTCCAGATGGAAGTCAACGGGGACATCCATCTTGAACCGGACGCGGTCCGGGTGGGGGTCAACGAGGATCCTGGCTTTGTGCATGGACGAGGTCCCAAGCTGGGCTTACGAGGCTATACCAGCCGCTGTTCCTTCATGTGAGTCGAGTCGCGGCGTCCGCGCCGCGCTGACGCACAGGAAACAGGGCTTGTTCCGTGCAAGCTTCGACTCCGACCACGCTGCGGCTGCCGACGCCGCTGATAGCCTGCCGGCCTTCACCGGGACCGGCGCGGCCGGTCGAACGTCGTGCTGTGTCGCCGGCAGCCAGGAGGGGTTCCAGACATGAAAGCAGCCGTATTCCACGAGGTGGGTCAGCCGCTCGAGATCACCGACGTCTCGATCGGCAAACCGGGGCCGCACGAGATCCTGATCCGGAGTTCGGTGGTCGGCGTTTGCCACAGCGACCTGCACTTCGTGGACGGGCTGTGGCCGATCCGGACGCCCGCGATCCTCGGCCACGAGGCGGCCGGGATCGTCGAGCAGGTGGGCTCCGAGGTGCGCTACGTCAAGCCGGGAGACCACGTGATCACCTGTCTGTCCGTGTTCTGCGGCTACTGCGAGTACTGCATGAGCGGCGAGCCGACCCTCTGCGACAAGCGGGCCACCCGGCGGCCGAGGAGCGCCGAGCCGCGGCTGGCGCTTCCAACCAGCAATGGCGGCGGTCCGCGGCCCGTCTCGCAGTTCGCGGACCTGGCGTCGTTCGCGGAACAGATGCTCGTCCATGAGAACGCGGTGGTGAAGATCCGCGAGGACATGCCGCTCGACCGCGCCGCGGTCATCGGCTGCGCCGTGACCACGGGCGTCGGCGCGGCGTTCCGGACGGCGCAGGTCGAACCGGGATCGACGGTGGCCGTGATCGGTTGCGGCGGCATTGGTCTGTCGACGATCAACGGGGCCGAACTGGCCGGCGCCGGGCGGGTCATCGCCGTCGATCGGGTGGCCTCCAAGCTCGAACTGGCGCGGCAGTTCGGCGCCACGGACACGGTGGACGCGTCCGCCGGCGATCCGGTGGAGCAGGTCCTGGAGATGACCGGCGGCGGCGTGCAGTACGCCTTCGAGGCGATCGGGCTCAAAGTGACCGCCGAGCAGGCGTGGGCGATGCTGCGGCCCGGCGGCACCGCGACCGTGATCGGCATGGTCCCGATGGGCGAGAAGATCGAGATTCCGGGCCACGAGATGCTCCAGGCGAAGGCGATCCAGGGCTGCGTCATGGGTTCGAACCGCTTCCGCATCGACATGCCGCGGCTGATCGATTTCTACCTGGCCGGCAAGCTGAAGCTCGACGAGCTGATTTCGGACCGCGTCGGGTTCTCGCAGATCAACGAGGCGCTGCAGAACCTGAAGAAGGGCGAGGTGGCGCGGCAGGTCATCGTCTTCGATGGCTAGGCGGAAGGCCGGATGCGGGCAAGATGCCCGCGTGCCATCCGTGCGCCCGAAGACGGGCGCACGGAATGGTTCGCGGGTGGCGCGGATCGCGCCACCCGGGTTCCCAGGGCATGCTCTACCCGCAGTCGTTCTCGGGGTCGCGCTGGCCCTGATTCCGCGCGCGTCGGCGGCGGCCGACGGGGTGGGGCAGAAGAACGACCTTGAGACGGCGGTGGCGGAGCGCGCGGACCTGCTGTGGGACGCGGCGCGGAAGGTCTGGGAGTGGGCTGAGCCCGGTTACCAGGAGACGAAGTCGTCGGCGCTGCTTGCCTCGATCGTCGAGGAGGAGGGCTTCGAAGTCGAACGGGGAGTCGCCGGCATCCCGACGAGCTTCGTGGCCTCTTTCGGCACCGGACGTCCGGTCATCGCGATCCTTGCCGAGTTCGACGCCCTGCCGGGACTGTCCCAGGAAGCGGTTCCGACCCGTTCTCCGCGCGAGGGACCCGACTGGGGCCATGCCTGCGGGCATCACCTGTTCGGCGCCGGTTCGCTCGGCGCGGCCCTCGCGGTGGGCGACGGCATCCGCGGCGGCGCGATCCGGGGCACGCTGCGGCTCTACGGGACGCCGGCCGAGGAAGGCGGCGGCGCCAAGGCATTCATGGCCCGGGCCGGACTGTTCGACGACGTTGATGCCGTCCTCCACTGGCATCCGGGCGACGTGAACTCTGTCGGCGACCCGACGAACCTCGCCCGCGTCGCGGCCAAGTTCCGCTACCGCGGCCGCAGCGCCCACGCCGCCGCGTCGCCCGAAGCGGGGCGCTCGGCGCTAGACGCGGTGGCGATCCTCAACTACGGCGCCGAACTGCTCCGGGAGCACACGCCCGACCGCACGCGCATCCATCATGTGATCACCGCCGGTGGCGACGCCCCGAACGTGGTGCCGGCGTTCGCCGAGGCGTACTACTACGTGCGCCACCCGGACATCGGCATCGCGCGCTCGATCTACGACCGGCTGGTGCTGGTGGCCGAGGGGGCTGCCCACGCGACGGAGACCGAACTGGAGATCGAGTTCCTGGGAGGAATCCACAACCTCCTCCCGAACGACACGCTCTCCGAAGTTTCGTTACGGAACTTCAAGGCCCTCATCGACATGGAGTACAGCGAAGAGGAGCGTGGCTGGGCCCGCAAGCTGCAGGAATCACTGCTGAAGCCGCGCCCGCTCGCGTCGGTGGCCGAGTTGCGCGACGACACGGGCAACACGACCCTGGGGTCCACCGACGTCGGCGACGTGTCCTGGGTTACGCCGACGACCGGTATCCGAACGGCCTGCTGGGTGCCGGGTACCCCGGCCCACTCCTGGCAGGCGGTCGCCTCAGGCGGCACGACGATCGGCCGCCAGGGCATGTTGATGGCCGCTCGTGTGCTGGCGGCTACGGCGTGGGACCTGCTGGCGGATCCTTCGATCGTGGAGGCAGCCCGCGAGGAACACGACCGGCGACTCGCCGACCGCCCCTACCGCGCGGCTCTGGAAGAGGGCCAGCAGCCGCCCCTTGACTACCGCAACGCGCCAGGGCGCTAGTTCGGATCGGTCCGCAGGCGGATTCCCGCGTGCAGGCTGATGTCGACGGCCGAGCCGTACTTCGCCGTGTTGTTGCTCAGGCTGAGGTAGGCGGCGCGATCGCGTCCGCTTCGGCCCGGCTTGAGGCTGCGCGTCCAGCCGACGTCGATCAGGGTTGACGTGACGCCGAGGATCGAGAGCTTCAACTGCCGGAAGGGGCTTTTCTGGTGGCGGAGTTGCAGGACCAGCGACGTCTTGGGACCGAGTGGGCGTTCGCCGGCGATGGCGACCGTGACCATGTCCTGCGGCTCCAGCGTCAGCAAGGCATGGCCGCCGAGCCGGACGAAGCCGGCGTTGCCGTAGAGGGTCCAGCGGCGCCAGGGGCGGGAAGCCAGATACTGGACCGCCGTGTCCACCGAACCGGTGCCGTAGAAGTCGTCGTCGTTGCCGGTTGGCAACTTGACCTGTACTTGGACGGCCTGTCGCCACGCCGCTGATCCGGCTCCGAACCCCCACTTGAGGGAGGCAACGGTCTCACCCAGGCCGGGCCCCGGCTCGTCGAAGCGGATGAAGCGCAGCCGGTCCCCGTAGCTGCTTGGTCCGCCTTTGCCGTCGCGTCGGAAGTACAGGCCGTACTCCTTTTGGAGCGTCTGTGGCCGGCCGGACTGACGGAAGCCGAACAGGTCGTGGAAGCCCTCGATCACTGGGTCTAGCACGCCGCCGCCGGCGTCGACGATCGAGGTTCTGAGACCCAGCTCGAGCCTTCGGCCGAAGCGCCGGCGTACATCGACCCTCAAGCGGTGGACTTCGGTGTCCGCGAAGTAGATTCCCTCCGGCCCCGGCCAGGGGGCGATTCGATCGAGTTCCTCGACCGTCACCGGGCCGCGCTCGGGCCGCGCCTCGATGACCTCGGACACCGCCGGCGAGCGGAGCCAGAAGCTGGAGAGCCCCAGCGACGCTGAGACTTGCCAGCGTGCCTCTTCCGGCGCCGAGTCGCGCGGCGCCTCGACGGGCAGGCTCAGAAACCCGGCGCCGCCCCCCAGCCAGGCCTCGGCCACGGGCAATGGGCCGAAGCTGTGCTCCTGGGCCGTCGCCGTGCCGCAGAGCGCCAAGGCGAGCACGCAGAACGTCGCGAGACGCAACAAGGTGATGCGAGCGTCATTGGCTTGCGGTCGGATTCGAGCCGCGGATAGAGTCAGCATGACTCGGCGGCGACTCATCCTTGGAGGAGGACAAATGACGCTCAAGCAACTCACCGTTCGTGGTTTGGACGACGACATCGTTCGAGAGCTACACCGCATTGCCGACGAAGAGGCACTCTCGCTGAATCAGTCCGTGCGGAAGTTGCTGCGCAGGGGGCTCAGTCAGCCGGACAACAGAGATGGCGACGGTGTGGTCGGCAACAGCCTCGATGATCTCTTTGGTACCTGGTCGGTCGAAGAAGCGGACGAGTTCGACCGAGCCGTTAGCGATTTCGAGGTCATCGACGAAGAGATGTGGAGGTGACGGTCTATCTGCTCGACACCGACGCCTACTCCCAGTGGAAGCGTGGTCATCGAGGCGTTCATCGCAGGCTCCAGGCCGCCAGCCGCATCTACTTCTCCGCAGTGGTCGCCGGTGAACTGCTTTCTGGATTCCGACGAGGATCGCGCTTCGAGCAGAACATGGAGAGCCTGCGGAGTTTCCTTGGGAGACATCGCGTCGAGTTCCTTCCGGTCAGCTTGAGGACAAGCGACCGCTACTCGCGCATCGCGGCAAGTCTTCGGGCCAGGGGCACACCGATCCCGACCAATGACATCTGGGTAGCCGCCCACACCTTCGAGACCGGGAGCGAACTCCTCACGTTCGACGGGCACTACGAACGGGTGGGCGGCTTGGTCTGGACTCGGCTTCGCCCTGAGAAGGGAGTCGGCGCCGAGAGGCCTTTCGACGCACGCTGACCGAACCTAGGCCGCTCCGGCCGACTGGATTGCCTGCCAGATGCGCTCGGGCTTGGCCGGCATGTCGATGTTGTCGATGCCGAGGGGCCGCAGCGCGTCGACGATGGCGTTCACGATGCAAGGCGTGGCCCCGATCGTTCCGAGTTCGCCGATACCCTTCGCGCCGAGCGGGTTGATCGGCGTCGGCGTGACCGTGTTGTCCAGCACCATGCGCGGGAAGTGCTTGGCGCGGGGGACCGCGTAGTCCATCAGGGTGCCGGAGAGGAGCTGCCCGCCGTCGTCGTACTGGACCTCCTCCCACATCGCCTGGCCGATGCCCTGGACGACGCCCCCGAGGCGCTGGCCGTCGGCCAGCATCGGGTTGATCACCTCGCCGAAATCGTCGACCGCCACGTAGCGCTGGATCGCGATCTGACCGCTCTCGGGGTCGATCTCGACCTGGCACAGGTGGGCGCCGAACGGGAACGTCGTCGCCGAGGGTTCGAAGCGGGCGACCGCCTCGAGTCCGGGCTCTTCGCCCGGCACGGCGACGTTCCAGAGATGGGCCATCTCGGCGACTTGGCGGAAGGTGAGCTTGCGGTCCGCGCCGCTGACGGTGAACTCGCCGTCGTCGAACTCGATCTGGTCGACGGGCGCGTCGAGATGGTGGGCCGCGATCCGAGTTGCCTTGGCGTGGACCTTGACCAATGCCATGTCGAGCGCCGCGCCTCCGACCGCGATGCCGCGGCTGCCGAACGTGCCGACACCGTGCTGGACCTGGTCCGTGTCGCCATGGACCACGACCACGTCGTCGAGGCCGACACCGAAGGCGTCCGACGCCATCTGGGCGAAGACGGTCTCCTGGCCCTGGCCGTGTGGAGAGATACCCGTGTAGACGGTGACGTTGCCGCTCGGTTCGACTCGCACGGTCGCGCTTTCCCAGGTCCCCATGCGCTGCTGCGGAGCGGTGCCGGTCGACGGCCCGAGACCGCACACCTCGGTGAACGTGGCGAGCCCGATTCCGACCAGCCGGCCTTCCTCCCGCGCGCTCCGCTGGGCCGCGCGCGCTTCGTCGTAGCCGGCGAGTTCCATCAGACGGTGCAGCGACTTCTCGTAGTCGCCGGTGTCATAGGTGGCGCCGGAGGCGGTAGTGTGGGGGAAGACGTCCTTGCTGATGAAGTTCCGGCGCCGGACGGCGACCGGGTCGAGGCCGGTGGCTGCCGCCACCTCGTCCATCACGCGCTCGATGATGTAGGCGGCCTCCGGCCGTCCGGCGCCGCGATAGGCCTCGGTCGCCATCGTGTTCGTGAACACCGACGACGTCTCCCAGGCGACGGCCTTGATGTCGTAGCAGCCGCAGGACATGGTGTGGGTGGAGAGAGCGATGAACGGACCGAAGAAGGAACGGAACGCGCCGATGTCTGAGATCGTCTGCCCCTTGAGCGCGAGCACGCGGCCGTCGTTCTGGAAGGCGACCTCGATCTTCTCGACGTGACCTCGGCCGTGGGTCATGCCGAGCAGGTTCTCGGTTCGGGTCTCCGACCACTTGACCGGCCGCTTGAGGTCGCGGGACACCCAGCACAGCAGGGCGTCCTCCGCGTAGGTCGGGATCTTCGCTCCGAAGCCGCCGCCGACCTCGGGAGCGATGGCGCGGATGCGGATCTCGGGGATGCCCAGGCACATCGCGATCTGCTGCTTGACGGAGTGGGGCGCCTGGTTCGAGGTCCAGATCGTCAGCTTGCCGGGGCCTTCCTCCCAGTGGGCGCAGATGGCGCGCCCTTCCATTGGGAACGGCGCGACGCGCTGGTTCAGCAGCCGCAGCGACAGCGTCTGGTCGGCCTGCTCGAAGAGCTTGTCGGCCTCCGGGTTCGGGGCCGGAATCTGGAGGCAGATGTTGCTGTCGAGTTCCTCGTAGACCTTCGTTGCGCCGGGCGCGATCGCCTCCTCGACGTCGACGACGGCCTCCCGGGGTTCGATGTCGACTTCCACCTGGCCGGCGGCGTCGCGCGCCGCATACGGCGTTTCGGCCACGACGACCGCGACCGGGTGGCCGACGTAGAGCACGCGGCCATTCGCCAGCAGCGGGTGGTCTGCCTTGCCCATGCCCGGGAGTTCGACGCCCACAGGGGTCGGTCCGACCTGGCCCTCCATGTCGGCATAGGTGTAGACGCCGACGACGCCCGGGCGGGCGGCGGCGGCCTCGGCGTCGATCGAGCGGATGGCGCCGGCCGCGAAATCGCTGCGGACGAACGCGGCGTAGGTCATTCGCGGCAGCTTGACGTCGTCGGTGTAGGTGGCGAGGCCCCGGATTAGGCGCGGATCCTCGCGCCGCTTGATGGGCTGGCCCACGGAGTTCGGTCGAAACGTCGTCATCTCTACGCCCCTCCCGCGACTTCGGCGGCGTGCTGTACCGCGTCGACGATCTGCTGGTAGCCGGTGCAGCGGCAGATGTTGCCGTCGATCGCTTCCCGGATCTCCGCCTCGGTCGGATTCGGGTTGTCGTCGAGCAGTTGCTTCGCCGCCATGATCATTCCGGGGGTGCAGTAGCCGCACTGCAGACCGTGCTTCTCCCAGAAGCCGACCTGCAGGGGATGGAGATGATCGGCGTCAGCGGCGAGACCCTCGATCGTCGTCACGTCCTGGCCGTCGGCCTGGACCGCCAGCACGGTGCAGCTCTTCACCGCGCGCTCGTTCAGATGCACGGTGCAGGCGCCGCAGAGCGTGCTCTCGCAGCCGACATGGACGCCCGTGAGGTCGAGTTCCTCGCGCAGGAAGTGGACCAGCAGCGTGCGCGGCTCGACTTGTCGCTCGCACTTGCTGCCGTTGACGGTGATGGCGACGGGGACGGATCGTGGCATCGGACCTCCTGCGAGGGATCGGTGTCGTGGCGCGGAAGCGTATCGCAGCGAGGGCTGCTAGGATTGCCGCATTCAACAACGGAAGTCACGTCTCAGAGCCTGGAGGCCGACATGAGAAAGTCGCTGATCGCTACCGCCGTTCTGGTTGTACTCGTTGCCGCAGCTTCGGCTGCCGTCGCCGCCGAAGGCGAGATCAAGAGAACCGCCGACGGCAAGCCGGACTTCACCGGCGTGTACGACATCTCGAGCATCACGCCGTTTGCGAGGCCGAAGGAGTTCGGCGACAAGCTGACCCTCACTGTCGAGGAGGCGCAGGCGAATGCGAAGTCGCGTGCCGACAGGAACGCAACCCAGGACGCGCCCAGCGATCCGGAGCGGGCGGCGCCGGAGGAGGGCGGCAATGTCGGCGCCTACAACAATTTCTGGTTCGAGTGGGGCAGCCAGAACTTCATGATCGACGGCAAGTACCGGACCTCGGTGCTGACCGACCCGCCGAACGGGCGGATGCCGGCGATGACCGAAGAGGGCAAGAAGCGGGCGGCGGCCGCCCCGAAGTTCGCGTGGCCGAACAAGGGTTACGCCTGGTGGCTCGAGTCCGGCGACATCCCCTACGACGGTCCGGAGACGAACATCGTCGGCGTGCGGTGCATGTATCAGCCGACGGCCTCGGTCGCGATCCGTCCGTTGCCTTACAACAACGTGAAGACGATCGTGCAGACCGAAGACCACTTCCTGATCATGATCGAGTGGATGCACTGGACCCGGGTCGTCCGCATCGGCGGTGAGCACATGCCGGCGGACTACACTTCCCTCAGCGGCGACTCCATCGGTTGGTGGGAGGGCGACACGCTGGTCGTCGAGACGACCAACTTCCGCGACATGCCCGACCTGCGCGGCGAGGGAGTGCGCGTCGTCGAGCGCTTCAGCCCCAATGACGGGGACAGCCTGCTCTACAGCTTCACGGTTGAGAACCCCGAGTACGAGGCGCCGTACAGCGGTGAGCTGCCGTGGCCGAAGACGACGGGCAAGAGCTACGAGTACGCCTGCCACGAGGGCAACTACGCGATGGGCAACATGCTGCGCGGCGCGCGGCTGCTGGAGTCGGAGTTCCAGGGGCAGTCGAGCACCGGCCAGGAGTAAGCCCTAGCCTGGGAACCCGGGTGGCGCGATCCGCGCCACCCGCGAACCACTCCGTGCGCCCGTCACCGGGCGAACGGATGGCACGCGGGCGTCCCGCCCGCATCCGGGAGCGGTTGTCCGCCGGCTATACCGCCCGCACCTGCCGGTTGACCCGGCCGATGATCCTGGGCAGGGCCTCGTGAGCCTCCGGCGGCACCCGGAAGGTCGTCATCCAGGACAGCGCGGCGAGATCGGTCAAGTCGACCGCGTCCCGCCCGGCCAGGAGCGCTGCACCTCGCAGGATCTTGATCGCCTTGACCAGGAAGGTGCGGTCGGTGAGCAGGGAGTTCGTCTCGTTGCACTCGAACTCGAGCACCAGGGTGCGCAGGATGTCGAGCAGGGCGGCGCGCACCACGGATCCGACTTCGACCTCGTACATGCGGCGATTCAGGGCGTCCAGCGTGGCGCGGTCGGTGACCGCGTCGGGGTCGGGCTGTTCGACCACGGAGCCGGCCGCGAAGCGGTCGATCAGGATCCGCGCATCCTCGGCGCCGCTCTGGATCAGGCCGGAGACCCGTAACTGGAGAGCGAAACGATCGAGGTTCGCGGGATCGAGCGGTTCGTTGTAGTACTCGTCGTCCATCGGGTTGCCGGTCGCGATGGCGGCCATGAGCGGGATCGGCTCGCTGCCGAAGCGTCGCTCGTTCAGGATCCGGAGCAGCACGTTGAGCGCCTCGCCGGGGGCGCGGGAGATGTCGTCCAGCACCGCGATCTCGGCGGTCAGCAGGCCCCCGGGTTCGATCCGCTGGTGGATCCGCTCGGCTTCGCCCGCCATTCCCGGTTCGGCGTCTGGCGTCTTCACCCGGCGGCGTTCGAGGACGATGTCGCCGACCAGTTCGGCGAGGCGGGTGTCGCGGTGCAACTGGTAGAAGAAAAAGTCGAGATCGGAGCCCTTGGCGGCGACCTCGGCAAGCCGCGTCTTGGCGGTGCCGGGCGGTCCCTCGACGTAGATGTGCTCCCTGGTGATCAAGGCCAGGAGTAGGGCCGTCTTGACCTCGTCGTGGCCGACGACGTGGTGATCGAGCAGGTCGCGGAGTGGGGTCAGGTCGCTCACAGAAGGCGCGACTCTATCGCTCCTCGAGGCGGTGTCCGCCGCCGGGAGGTGGCTCATGGGACGCGCGACTCTATCGCTCCTCCAGCCTGAGTCCGCCGCCCGGCAGAGGACGGCCGCAGAAGCGCAGCCCGCCGGTCTCGATGGAGATGTCGTCGAGCACCGGAGGGCAGTCGCCGTTACCCAGGAACACGGTGTGGAGGGCGACGCCCAGCCGCCGCGCCAACTGCCGCTCACGGCGGACGGTCGTGTCACCGATGATCGGCAGGCCGTCGGTCAGGAGGACGATGTGCCGGTTGCGGCCCGACCCGCCGCGCAGGCCCTCGAGAGCCGTGCGCAGCGGCGCCTCGTAGTTCGTCTGCCCGACCGCCTTGGCCTGGCCGGCCTGCTCGGCGAGCTGGGAGTACGAGCGGTGCAGCAGCCGGCCGCCGACCTGGTGGGGCAGGGCGCGGTGATGGAACTCGACGTAGCCGACGCGCATCCGTCGCCGCGCCGCGACGCGCAGGATGCCGAGCACGACCTGGCTCGACCACACGGTCAGCCGGCCGGCCATCGATGCCGAGATGTCCCGCAGCACGGCGACCGCGCCGCCGGCGCTTCTGCGCTTGCGTTCGAAGGTGCGCGGCGTCCCGGGCAGCCGGCCCTCGGTGAAGAGCAGAGCTTCGATCAGGTCGGCATCGATCAGCTCGTTCAGATCGCGCAGCGGACGGTAGCCGCGCGGCTGGCCGCCGGGGTCGGTGTCCGGGTCGATCCGGCCGCGTTCGATGCGGCCGACCAGCGCGCGCAACAGGGTGTCGACCTGGGCGGGCGGAGGCGGTTGCCCGAACAGCGTGGGCGGCGCCGGCAGGTCAGCCTGGTCGTCGATCCAGGAGTCGGACGCCGCCGAGGCCGCGGCGGCACCGTCGGAGTCGTCGTCGCCCTGGGACTGCGCTCCCGGCATCTGGGCACCGGTCTCCGCCATTGTCACGTTCGGCGGGTCGCCGAGCAGTTCGTCAAGGATGTGATCGAAGTCTTCCTGGACTTCATCCGGCAGCCGGTGGGCGACCATGTAGCGGATGGCGTGAAGGTCACGCGGCGCCACGGCGGGCGCGCCGCGCAGGAAGGCATGGGCACGGACCAGTCTCAGGGCGGCGGAACTGAACGAACGGTCGGACATCAGACGGTCGCCCGACGCCGACTGGTCGGCGCTGCGCTGACGCAACCGCTCCAGCAGGCGGTGGTACGCGGCGCGCGTTCGCGGCTCGACCTGAAGGGCGGCGGCGGCCCGTTGGCCGGCCTTGCGGGTAGCCGTGCTCATCACCGGGCAAGGTCGCGCAACCTCCTGGGGACGGTCGGAAGTCCTTTGGAGCAGGACAGCCGCCTCGTCGAAGAGCCCGCCAACCAGCAGGCCGGTCACCCGAAGCTGCACCGCGAAGCGATCGAGTTGACCCGGTTCCAGCGGGTCGATGGGGGCTTCCACTTGCTCCAGCGGTCCGGTGGCAACCGCTGACTCGAGCGGTAGCACCTGCCCCAGGGCGCGCCGTTCAGCGAGGATCCGCAGCAGGGGACCCAGGGCTTCCCCCGGGGAGCGGGGTAGATCCTCGAGCAGCGCAACCTCGGCTTGAAGCAACGGTCCCGGGATCAGCTCGCGTCGGAGGCGCTCATGGCCGCGGTGGCGGTGTCGGCTGAGCAAGACATCGCCGAGCAGGTCGGTTTCACGGATGTCGCGATGGAAGACGAGCGTGTGGGTGCGCGCGCCGGACAGCGCCGCGAGCGCCGCGGCAAGTTCCGACTTGCCGCAGCCGGGCGGACCTTCCAGGTAGGCGTGCTGCTCCGCCAGCAGTGCCAGGGTCAACCCGGTCGCGGCGTCGTCCTGGCCGACGAGCACCCGTCCCAGAGCCGTTCGCAGTTCGGCGAAGGCGGCGGAGAGCTCCGCGGTGCGGCGGTCCGGGGCGGGCAGTGTCACGGCGGCGAGATGCTACGTCGAGTCGGACCCGGATCCCGGGAGCGAGGAGGTCCTTCGCCGAACGGGTTTCGGCAACAAGCCACGATGGCTTGAGTGTTGCATGACGCTAAGTTTGGAGTTGATGCCTGAGTTGGGGAAGAACCGGATGAGGCGTGCGGTTGCTAGGATGGCGTACGTCGCTTCTCCGTGCCGTCGCCCTCGGGCGCGACCGGTAGTTTGAATAAAGGAGGTCCTCTGGGATGAGCAGAATTGCGACGGTTGGACGACGGTGGGCTCTTGCGGTCGCGCTGGTGGCGAGTGCGTTGTTGTTGTCGAGCGGTCTGGGATTGGCGGTTGCCGCGGATGCGGGAATTGGTGCCGAGCCGGTGGCCGGGAGCGAGGCGTCGGCCCCGGACGACGAGAAGAAGAAGCGCAAGGCGGAGAAGAAGGCAGCCGCCAGGGCCGCGAAGGAGGAGAAGCGGCTGCAGAAGCAGCGGCGCCAGCGGGGCAAGACCGTGCGAGCGGTCGTGGTCCCCACGACGCCGGTCCCGGCGCCGGCGGCGGCGCCCGCAGTGGCGGCGGCGCCCGTGCGTGAAGTTGCTGCCGCGCCAGCACCTGAACCCGCGGCGGCGAAGGAGGTGGTCGCGGAACCGGTGGCCGAACCGAAGCGTGCTCCGGCTAGATCAGCCGTGAGGGAACCGGCCTCCCGGCCTGCGCCTGAGCCGGCCCGGACCGCTCCTGCACCGAGCCCCCGGCGCGAGACGCCGCGCGCCGAGGTGCCGGCGCCGGCGCGGGAGAAGACCCGAGTTCGAGCCGCGTCGGCGGCGCCGGCAGACATAAGCCTCAACGAGCGAATCCGGGTCGCGGAGGTGTTGCTCGATGTCCTGGTTACGGACCGGAAGGGCAACGTGATCGACGATCTGAGACCCGAGGACTTCGTAGTCCTCCACGACGGCGAGGAGCAGGAAGTCGTGAGCGCCTCCTTCTACGGCGGGCCGAGCGAGTTGGCGTCGGCAGGCGGGGGTGGAACGGTGCGCACCGATCGCTACTTCATCCTCATGTTCCACGATCAGCGGATGCAGGCGCCGGCTCTGTCCGGACCGCAGATGGACAACGCACGCTGGCTCAAGCGTTGGATCGAGGAGGAGTTGCAGCCGAACGACCAGGTAGCCGTGTTTGCTTACCAGGCGCGGCTCAAATTCTACCTCGACTTCAGCCGCGATCGGGAGGAGATCCTCGCGGCGGTCGATGCCGCCTCGCGGGGCAAGAGGGACCTCGACCACTGGGTCACGCGGTCGGAACCCGAGTTCGACCCGAACTCGCCCTCGCTGGCGGTCAACCTGCCGACCGGGAAGGAACTGGCGCGTCGTAGCCGGAAGCTGCAACAGGGCCTGGAGGTGCTTGGCGAGGCTGCGGAGGGGATCGCGGGCCGCAAGAACCTGATCATGTTCAGCCTCGGTTTCGGGGAGATCGGTCAGTTCGGGAGCTACACGCCGGACACGCGCTACTACCCGCCGATGCGTGAGGCGCTGAACGCCGGTAACGTTGCGGTATACACGATCGACACCATGGGCAGCCGCCGCAGATCGATCGCCTCGGCGTCGCTCAACGACTCGCTGAGCCTGATCTCGAACGAGACGGGCGGCCACTACTACGCGAACTTCACGAACATCATGACGCCGATGCGTCAGGTCGCCGAAGAGAACCAGGGCTACTACCTCGTGAGCTTCCGCTCGGAGTACGAGGCCGGAACCGAGGGCTATCGCAACATCAAGGTCAAGGTCCGCGAGGGCAGGTACAAGGTCCGGTCCCGCACGGGCTTCCGCTACGGCGAGTCGTCCGGGCCGTAGCGAGTTTGCCGCCGGCATCGGGACCGGAGGGACGGCTAAGGGCGTTGATTGGCCTTCCTGGTGACGAGCGCCAGTGCGCAGGGCCTTTCGTGTCGGACATACGCCCGTAATAGTCTGCGCAGACTTTGGCAACCACACCGCGACTGGAATTCGGGAGGAGCCGGTAGGTGATCTCCGCGGACGCGCGCTACGAGAAGAAACGGATCGAGGTTCATGGCCGCGAGATGGCCTATGTCGACCAGGGTCAGGGCGATCCGATCGTCTTTCTGCACGGCAATCCGACTTCGTCCTACCTGTGGCGCAACGTGATGCCGCACCTGGATGGCCAGGGTCGGCTGGTGGCGCCGGATCTGATCGGGATGGGCGATTCGGCGAAGTTGCCGGACAGCGGGCCGGATCGATACCGCTTCGTGGAGCACCGGCGCTACCTCGACGGGCTGCTCGAGGCGATCGGGGTGGATTCGAACGTCGTCTTCGTGATCCACGACTGGGGATCCGCGCTCGGCTTCGACTGGGCGAACCGGCACCGGGATGCGGTGCGCGGCCTCGCCTACATGGAGGCGATCGTGAGTCCTGTCCCGACCTGGGACGCGTGGCCCGAGGCCGCGCGGGGCGTGTTCCAGGGGTTCCGTTCGCCGGCGGGCGAGGGGATGGTGCTGGCGAAGAACGTCTTCGTCGAGCGGGTGCTGCCGGGTTCGGTGCTGCGGAAGATGACGGAGGAGGAGATGGCGGTCTACCGCGGGCCGTTCGAGGACGAGGGCGAATCGCGCCGGCCGACGCTGACCTGGCCGCGCCAGATTCCGATCGCCGGCGAGCCGGAGGACGTGGTGGAGATCGTGCAGTCCTACGCGGACTGGCTCAAGGACTCTGACGTGCCCAAGCTGTTCGTCAACGCGAAGCCCGGCGCGATCCTTACTGGCGCGATGAGGGAGATCTGCCGGACCTGGCCCAACCAGACCGAAGTGACGGTCAAGGGCTCTCACTTCATCCAGGAGGACTCGCCGGACGAAATTGGTTCCGCGATCTCGGAATGGCTGCCGTCGTAGCTGACGTTGTCCTCCCTGAAACCCACGTTCATGTGTGACGCCTGAGGGTCTCAGGCCAAGGGGAGAAGGCTCACATGCTGCGCCAGCAGTCTCGGGAAAGCGGTAGCCGTCGCTTCGACCTCGTGGCGATCGTTTTACCGTGCGTCGTGGCGGCGCTGGCGGCGGTCTCCGGAACGCTCGGGGCCCAGGAATCGGGGGGCGGGCCGCGCCTGGAGAGGTTGGAGCGGCTCGATCTGCCGGATGAGCTCGCCCGGGCGAGCGATGTTCGCTGGCTGGAGGACGGTGAGTTCCTTCTCGGTGTGATCGGACGGGGTCTCTACTCCTGGGACATCGGCGACAAGGCGGGGCAACTCAGGGTCGCTCTCGAGGAGCCCGAGGCGGAGGTCCTGAACGTCGGGGGTCGGGCGGTTGTCGATTCCAATCGCTACGAACGGGACTACGGACGGCTTGCCGTCTCGCCCGACGGAATGGCGTTCACTGACCTGTTCTCCGGCATCCACCTGGCGACCGAGGATGGGATCGACTCACTGGCGGACCTGGAGCACGTTGGCGACCTCGACCGGCGAGGTTCGCTGACCGCGGCGGTCGGTCTCGTCCGCAGGGACACGGATGGCTGGGCTGACCACGCCGCCTGGTTGATCCGCGACGGCGAGCCAGCGGCTCGCGGGCTGATGCCGACCAGGGACGGCGGACACGGCCTGGAGTTGTGCAGCGACGCGGAACTCTCGGTGATCCGCTTCGTTTCGGAGGATCGCCTGCTCGTGATTCCGGGAGCGGAACCCGGTGTCTTCGTCTACGACCGCGAGGGCGTGTTTCACGACAGCCTGGACGCGGAGACGTTCTTCGCCGAGGGCGGTTGCGACATCGAGGCCAAAGAGTGGGGGCGGTCGCCCCTCTTTGATGCCTACGCTCGGGCCGACTGGTTGGGCCCGCGCCGCATCATCGACGAAGTCGTGGCCGACGGAGAAGGCAACGTGTACTTCTTCGTTCGGTATGCGGCGGACGACCATTCCGGGGGCCTGGCGGATGGCCGGCAGAACCTCACCCCGGATGCGATCCCGCTTCTTGGCGTCGGCGCAGGCTGGCTGACTCAGCAGCCGCCTGGCCTCAACGGACCGCGTCGACAGGAGCCGGAGGAAGCCGACAAGCAGCCTGGGCGGACCGTGATCTCGACGGTTGGCGTACGGGGCGGGTCCGTCAGTGACTCCATCGTCGCCTCGGTGCCTCCGCCCACGGGAAGGGTGTGCTGGGACCTGGTCCACGCCCGCATGGACGATCTCCGTTCCGTGACCAGGCAGTCCTGCGTGGTCGAGTCGGAATTCGCCGACACGCGTTTGCGCGCCGATCTGCGCGGCGACCGTGCGGTGATCCTGCTCCGCGGCGGTGCCCTCCGGGGTGGGGACGTACGCTCCGCGGAGGCGTTCGAAGCGCGCGTTCGTCCACCGGCCGGGGCGGAGGGCTAGGCCGGTGCGATCTTCCATAGCCGTTCTCTGGTTGGTGGTCGGGGCGGTTGCAGCCGCGGCGTTGGCACAGGACGAATCGGCGCCGGATGCCCCGTTCCAGTTCGTATGCCTCAAGGAGAGTGAAACCGCCGTCCTCAACGGGATCGCCGTGCCTGTCGACGAGACGTGGGAACGACGGGACGATGTCCAGGCAGGACGTGCGCCGGCCGAGTGCTGGGCCTGGAGCGACTCCTGTCCACCGCTGCTTCTCGAGCCCGGACAGAACGCGGCGGCCGCCTGCCGCTCCGCCGGTGCTTCGTTCAGGCCGCTGACCGTCCGCATGCTGGACCCCGAAGCGCCGAACTGGGACGCGGATCCGGTGGACGGGGCGGCAGGCCCAGCCCAGCCCCAGCCGAGTTCGGCGTGACCGCGGCGCCGACGCCCATGTGGCGGCAGGTGCCACGAAACCTGCTGCCGACGACGACCGTTGCATCCACGTCGTTCTCCCTGCCCCGCAATGACGAAACATGGCGCCTCCAGGCGCTGGCGGAAAGGGCGAGCCTCGACCTGGCGGGACGTGGCCCCTGAAGAGGGAACGGTGGAGCTCCCTTTGCAGCGGGCGGTGGATCTCACCTTGCAGGTGACCGCCGATGGCGCGCCCCTTGCCGGCGCGCGAGTGGACCTGCTGCGGGTGGGCTCGGGGACGGCCTCCGTACACCCCGAGGCTCTGGGCTTTGGGATCTCGGACGCTGATGGCAAGGTGAGTTTGACTGTCTCCGAGCGTGAGCGCGCCGCGGTCCTCGTCTTCCACGTTGCCCGGACCGCGGCGGCGTTCGAGCGTCTCGCCGCGGCGTCGCCGGTGGTCGAGCTCGGTCCAGGCCTTGCCGTCACCGGTCGGACCGTCGACCTGGAAGGACGGCCCGTAGCCGGAGTGCGGCTGCTGGGTCGGTCGTGGGTGGAGCACGAGCTTCCAGTGATGCGGCGCCACCTGGGGCTCTCCGATCCCGACGGCCGGTTCTCGCTCACCGGCTTCACGAAGGGCGCCGCGTCTCTGCAACCGACGGCGGCGAATTGGAGTACTCCGAGGCGTTCGATCTGGAGGGTTCCCTGGATCTTGGGTCGATCGTGCTGGCGGCGGCCGAGACCTACTGGATTCAGGTCGTCGATGCGAGCCGTGGAACGTCGATACCCGGCGCAGGCACATCGTCCGAAGCCGGGGAGCAGACCACGACGGACCGGGATGGAATTGCGCAGGTGTCGCCCCGGTTCGGCCGCAGCCTCATGGTCTCCGCGAAGGGGTACCGGATGGCGCGGTTCAAAATCGGCGGCGGCGGCACCACGACTGCGAAACTCCAGATACCTGGCCTGCCGACCCTCCCCGTCGATGTGGCGGGCGGCGCCGGCGCGACGGCTGAAGAACCCTTGGTGCTCCGGCTGGAGCCGGCCTTCACGGTCGAGGGCGTGTTCATGGCGGCCGATGGCGCAACTCCGGCCGCCGCCGGGCATCTGATTGCCGCTCGCGACATGGGGAACGGGAGCGCGACCAGGCACAGAACGATCGCCGCGGATGGTTCCTTCTACATCGAGCTCGAGCCAGGCGCCTACACCCTGGAACTGACGGCTACGAATGCCGGGCGGACGGTGCTCAGCGTCCAGGGCTCGGCCGGGCACGCCCGCGACCTGGGAGTCATCGTGGCCCCGGCGTCGGCCTGGGTCTCCGGCACCGTGGTGAACCCCGAGTACGCGCCGGTGTTCGAAGCCTCGGTGTCCTACGCGCGACCGTCCGAGTACGGCCGGTTGATGACCCGGGCAATGGGCCAGGTCGCCACAGTCACCACGGATGTCGATGGCGAATTTGAACTCCACGGTCTTGAGGTGGGAACATCGACGCTCCGGGTGGAAGCCGAAGGGTTCGCGCCGCTCGAGTTCGAAGTCGAAGCGAGCGCGGTCGAGTGGGTCGATGCGGGATTGGTGGAACTCTCGCGAGGCCGCCGCATCACGGTGCGTTCGGATGTCGAGCGCGGGCAGGTCCTGCTTGACCCCGGCGGCCGAAGCCGGCCGCGGGATCTGATCACGGGCGATCTTGAGGAGGGCCTGGCGCTGCTCGATGCAGTGCCGGAGGGCGCTTTCGTCGTCCGTGTCTCCGAGAATGGCGTGGCGGTCTGCGAGAAGGAGGTGGAGGAGGCCACCGGCGACGATGTCGTCACCTGCGATCGCAGCACGGTTACGGTCATCGGCCGCGTGACGCTGGCCGGTCAGCCTGGTGCCGGAGATCTGTTCTGGGATGCGAAGGAGAACAGCCGCTACGGGGGAGGCTTCACGACGACAATCTCCGGCGGTCTCACCAGGACGCGGGAAACAGGGCCCAGCCGACGGCAGAACCTGCAGGCCTCCGTCGACCTCGACGGCAACTACCGCCTCGAGGCAGTGCTTCCCGGCGACTGGAACGTCCGTTGGTCGCCGCCCGGTGGCGGCCAGCCGGAGCGCCGCGAAGTCACCGTTCCGGAGGCTCCGGGCGGAGAAGTCACCCTGAACTTCGACTACGGCGGCGTGTCGATCGAAGGCGTTGTGAGCGATCCGGAAGGCCAGCCGGTCCACTTCGCGACGGTCGACGTCTTTCCTCAGCGTTCGGCGGTCATCTCGGATCCGAACGGCCGATTCCAGGTCCTGGGGCTGGCGCCGGGCGCCTACCAGTTGCGGGCGCGGTTCCGGCACCAGCGATCCGAGCTCGTCGACGTCGAACTGCGGGACTTCAGCGACCGTCAGACCGTGCAGCTCCAACTCAGCGACGATCCGTCCAACGACGAAATCACCGTTCACATACGCGGTGGCGGCAGCGGGTTGTGCTTCATCGAGATGGAAGCGTCAGGACAGCGTGTGATCCGGATCGATGGCGGCGTCGCGAGCACGAAACTCACTCCGCCGCTCACCGACCGCGTGCGCGTCGCCTGCCTGGCAGACGGACGCTGGGTTCTCACCGGTTGGCAGGACATGGAACGGGCACTCGACCGGGGCGTCGAGGTCGACCCCTTCGAGTCGACCTCCTCGATCGTCCTGACCGGCGGCCCGTCGACCGCCGCGGTGCAGGTCACCGGCCCGGGCGGTTGGGATCTTGGAAGACTGCGGCTCTGGTTCGGCGGCGGCGACACGATCTCGAACCTGCCGGTCGGCGAGTACACACTGCGCTGGGGGAATCAGGTGCGCACCGTGTGGACCGAGAGACGGCGTGCCGTCGAGGTCGAGGTCGAGGTCGATGGCCGATGACGCTCCTCGCCTGCTCGGAAGGGCCGCCGTTGCGTTGTTCACGGTCCTCTGCCTTTCAGCGGTTCCTGCTGTCGGGCAGGAGGAAGCAGTTGCAGGCGGCGAGGCCATGCGGTTCGTCTGTCTGGACGAGAACCGGCGGGCGTTTGCGTCCGAAGCAACGCCGGGTGGGCCGGACGGCCTCTGGCAGCGTCTCGAGACCGGTGCGGCGGAGCTGCCGCTCACGCACTGCTGGTCCTGGAGCGCTGCCTGTCCCCCGCAGCGTATCCAGCGCGGTGACGATCCGGTCGGCACTTGTGAAGCGGCGGTGGCGTCGACTAGCTGGTTGAGTTTGCGGATCGTCCAACCGGCGGCAGGGAGCGATCCGGTTGAGACTCAGGGAAGACCCGGTTCATTCCGTTTCGCTGCCGCGCCGGCCGAAATGTGGCGGGATGTACCGCGTTCCCTCTTGCCGGTGGTGACGACGACATCCGGATCGCTCACTCTCCCGCGTAGCACCGATCCCTGGCGGGTTCAGGCGGTTGCGGAGGAACAGGCGTCCACGTGGCTCGACGTGCCGGCTGACGAGGACTCGGTTGACTTGACTTTGCTGCCCTCGGCTGTCTTCTCGCACCTCATCACGGCGGATGGCGAACCGCTCGCGGCTGCCCGATTCCATCTGGTCCGACCGGGAAGCCTCGCTGGTATGCGCCCGCCGGAACTGCTCGGCTTCGCGTCTTCGGATAGCGACGGCCGAGTTGGCCTCACCCTGCCCTCTGGACACCAGTCGCCGGTCCTGGTCTCCAGCGCGAACCGAATGGCTGTCGCGTTTCTTGAACTTCAGCGCGTGCCTCCGGCGATCGAACTGGAAGCGGGGTTGTCTGTCAGCGGTCAACTGGTGGACGAAACGGGGGAGCCGGTCGAGGTGCAGGTCCTTGGTTCCTCCAGGGTGCCGGATGGCTTTAGCTTGCGACAGCGGCACGAGAGCCGATCCGGTCCGAACGGACGCTTCGAGCTGACCGGGTTCCCTCGCGGGGCGGTGTCTCTGCGCGCGGATGCCGGCGATTTGGAGTTCGTCCGTTCCCTGACGCTGGACGACTCGGTGGACCTTGGCCGGATCGTCCTGGGCCGTCTTGAGCGGGTGTGGATCCGGGTGCTCGATGCAGAGACCGGTGCGGCGATAGCCAGAGGGCGGGTCAACGTCTTCGGTGGAGAGATGACGGTCGCTGGCGACGACGGCGTGGTGGCCGTATCGACCCAAGGCGGACGCCGCATCGGAGTCGGCGCCGAGGGGTACACACATGAGGTTGTCGATCTGCCCCGGGGGGTCGGCAGGTCGCCGCAGGAGCCGTTCGGCATCCCGCTGTCGCCGGCTTTCACCATCGAAGGCGTCTATGTCGCGGCTGATGGGCAGACGCCTGCCATACGTGGCCGTCTGACGGTCCGGATGTCCAACACCTTCACAGTCAAGAACCTGGAGCCTGACGGTTCGTTCTCGATCGATCTTCGCCCGGGCGTCTGGGAACTCGAGTTCATGGCCGGCAACACCGGTGTCCGCCGTTTGGAGGTGCGGGGGGCGCCGCGGGAAGTGCGTCGCCTTGGGGTCATCGTGGCGCCGGCGTCGGCCTGGGTCTCGGGCTATGTCGTCACTGAGGACTACGCGCCGGTGTCAGGGGCATCGGTGTCTTACCTGCGCCCGTCGGAGTACGGCCCCGTCTTCTCGTCCATGATCGGCGATATCGCGGAGGTCGCTACGGACCAGGAGGGCTACTTCGAACTCCACGGTCTGGAGTTGGGCGCTTCGAACCTGCGCGTGGAGGCTGACGGGTTTGCGCCCCGCCAGTTCACGGTCGAGGCCGAGGCGGTCGATTGGGTCGATCCAGGCACCATCGAGCTCTCCCGCGGTCGGCAGGTCACTGTTCGCTCCGATGTCGATCGGGGGCGGGTGGAACTCGATCCGGGTCTGAAGGGACTGCCGGGGGATCGGATCGAGGGGATGTTGATCGAAGGTGAAGCAGTCGTCGAGGCGGTGCCCGACGACCCCTTCAACCTGGTGGTCTACGAGCGGGGGGAGCCCGTTTGCGAGAGAGCGGAGGAAGACGGCAAGGGGGATGTCGTCGTCACCTGTAACCGCCGTACGATGCGCGTGCAGGGCCGGGTCACCATGGCGGGTCAGCCTGCGGGCGGCAAACTCTGGTGGTCGGAGAATCGGAGCATCTCCGAGGGACTGGGGCAGATTGCCGTTGTGAGTAGCGCCCTCTCCCGGCGCCCGCACTCCTTCGAGGTCGGTCTGGACAGCGAAGGCCGCTACCGCCGGGACGCAGTGCTTCCCGGCGGCTGGGAGGTCAGTTGGTCGGAGCCCGGCGGCGGACAGCAGGAGTTCCGGGAGGTGACCGTCCCGGACGGACCGGGCGATGAAGTCACACTGAACTTCGACTACGGCGGGGTGTCGATCGAAGGCGTCGTGACCGACCCCGATGGTCGGACGGTCCAGTCAGCGACGATCGATGTCTTCCCCGAGCGGTCCTGGGTCGTCTCCGATCAGGGCGGTCGATTCCAGGTTCTGGGCCTGGCGCCTGGCGTGTACCAGTTGCGGGCACGGTTCCGCCTGCTGCGGTCCGACTTCGTCGATGTCGAGCTGCGGGACTTCAGCGACCGTCAAACGGTGCAACTCCAGCTTGGTGACGACCCGCCGAACGACGAAATCGCCGTGCACATTCGCGGCGGCGGCGGTGGGTTCTGCTTCATCGAGATGGAAAGGGCCGGGCAGCGGGTGGCTCGGATCGATGGCGGCGTTGCGAGGACGCAACTGACACCGCCGCTTCCCGATCGCGTCCGCGTCGCCTGTCAGGCGGACGGACGCTGGGTTCTCGCCGGTTGGCAGGACCTGGAACGCGCGCTGGAGCGGGGCGTCGAGGTCGACCCGTTTGAGTCGAACTCCTCGATCGTCCTGGAAGGCGAGCCGTCGACCGCCGCGGTGCAGGTCACCGGCCCTGGCGGCTGGGACCTTGGAAAGCTGCGGCTCTGGTTCGGCGGCGCCTCGGCCTTCGCCGTGGGCGAGACGATTTCCAATCTGCCGGTGGGGGAGTACACGCTGCGATGGGGGAACCAGGTCCGGACCGTCTGGACGGAGCGGCGGCGGGCCGCGGAGGTTGAGATCGAAGATTAGGTTGGACGTGAAACCCGAAGACCTCGTCCGAGGTTGCGTTGGGGTCGCCCATGACCCGGAGTGCTTCGACATCGCGTTCGGCCGCGCGCAACATCATCCGGGCGCACTTAGGGTCGCTCATAGAGCACCTTCCCCTCACGCGGCGCCCGCGCCAGGACGTGGTTCAGCGAGTCGCGCCAGTAGTCGACATCCTCCTGCGAGAAGACGAGGACATCGGTTGAGACGCCGGACCCCGTGATCGCGTGGTAGAGCCTGACGAGTTCCTGGTGGCGACTTCGCTTGGGGCCGAAGGGTTCTGCTTCAACGACCGCTTCCGTGACGCAAGTCATGGGCTGTTCCGTACGCTTCCTGGCTCCACGACCACAACCTGATGCTAGCAACGCGGACGCGTCGAGGGACTAGCGCTACTTTCGGCACGCGGCGCGGGCCTGGAGGATCGTGGCCGCATCTACGCGGGTCCCGGCGGCGTCCTTGCGTTCCCTGACGGTCTGGAGCCAGACCTCGAGCGAGGGACGCGACGCGATCCTCTCCAACTCACCGCGCAGAAACTCCTGCATCGACTTGCGCTGCAGCGCGGCCCGGGCGGCGAGTTCGTCCCTGACCTGCTCCGGGACATCACGAATCGTGATCTGGATCCCCAAAGATGTTCTCTCGGTTTCGCGTTTCCGCCAAAGTTCTCACGCCCAACCAGACGAGGCCATGACAACGGCCGTTCAGATTGGAAGGTGCATGCCAATGTAGCCGATCTCGACGATATGTTCCCGGGCCTCGAAGCGCAGGTGGATGCGTCCGCTGTCGCCGAAACGGGCATGCCACGCGAAGATCTCGCGGGCACCGCTAACGGAACGGAAGATCCGAGCACGGCGGTACCTCGGGTTGTTCATCGTGCTCTCGCTCTCCGGCGTGACCTTGCACGGCCAAGCCGGCGCGGCCCCTGTCTCCCATTGGTCAGCGGCCTCGTCCAGGTGCCCGAGCCTCTTCAGCACGACGGACAACAGGCCGGAGTCCAGTCGCTCCAGGTTGGCCTCCACGTCGGGGACCGAACCGAAGATGAGGATAGAGGGACCGGCGATGGGCCCGGAGCTCGCGGCCGCTGGAACAGCGGTCCGCGAGCCCCGCGCGATGTCTGTAGAGGATCGGCTGCGCATGACCGGATCGGGCGAGGTTGTCGACGTCTTCCGCTGCTTCGAAGAGCTCGTCGTTGGGAAGCAGCTCATGGAATCGGACCGTCAGCGAGTCTCGGTCCCAGACCGGTTCGGAGGGGAAACTGACGGCAACGCCATCACCGACGGCGCAAAGGACGAGAGGCTCTCCTTCCGTGGTCGAGAGCCTGCGGCTCTCGCAGTCGCGGGCCTCACAGGCGAGGAACCGACTCTTGATCGTCTCGGAAACGGCGCTCAGCAGGGGTGCCTTGGAGGTCAGCCGCAAGAGGAAGATGCCCTCGTCCCGCATGCCGACCTGACCCAGGCCTCGGTACGCCTCGAAGAGCGACCATCCTCGCGGTGAGCGAAGCTCCGCCGCCGCGGCGACGGTCCGTAGGGACCCTTCGACGACGCCCGCTTCGACGAGTGCGGCCATGCCTTGCGCCACGTCCCCGAGCCATCGGACTGCTTCCTGTCGCGAGCCGTTGAGGCTCGCGTGGTTCAGGACCATCTCTCGCACGTCAGCTCCTCGGCTGGAGGAGGCGAGCCAGATTCTCCTCGTGCTGATCGAAGAAGCCGCTGGGCCAATGCGAAAGCCGACCGTCCTCATCAAGTGCCGGCGAGGACACGGCGACCCTCCCGTCGTGACGCTCGAAGTAGTGAATGGCGACCGCCGATGGCGGCAGCCGACCGTCGTGCACCGCGATGCGGACGCCGTCCACGAAGTGGTCGCTGTGCGTCTCGATGACGACCTGATTCCCGGCCAACGCGGCGCGTACGGCGAGCTCCGCGAGTTTCGTCTGGCCGCGAGGGTGCAGGTGAGCCTCCGGGTTCTCGATGAGGCACAGAGCGCCGGGCGGTAGCAGGAGAGCGACGATGACCGGCAGGGCGTAGGACAATCCGAATCCAACGTTTGTTGCGCGATGCGGCCCGCTTTCAACGTCGCCCGGGCGGTCGAAGCTGAAGCCGGCCATGACAGCGTCCATTGGCGCGACGCTGTCCAGAAGCAGATGTGCGCCGGGGCTGACTTCTTGAAGCCATGCGTCGGCTACCTCCGAGAGGCGGCGGCTGTCGCCGCCTCTGCGCGGGTCGTCCTCTTGAAGAAGTTCGCGGCTGTGCTCGTTGAGGTAGTTCCAGGCGAACTCGCCTCGTTGGCCGAGATCTCTTCGCCTGCCAGAGACTTCGGACAGCGGGTAGGACTTTCTCGGTCCCAGCCGCTCCGCCTGGATGTAGGCGAACCCACCGCCGAAGGGTGGCGTGTCGGTCCAGGCTTCCGCAACCTCAGGTATGCGCATGCCTTCGGGTGTGGTCAACTGGTCGCTCGCAGCGGCGCTGGCGAACTCGGCCCGCCAAGCGCCCGCTTGGTCGTCCTCCAGTTCCAGACCGACCACGTCGCTGGTCGCGTCCTCGAACAGAACGTCGGACCCCGCGCCCAGGTCGGTCAGGGTTCCTCCGAGGACCAGGTGACCCTGGTGCAGCTCGCCAGTGCGAAAGGACTGGCGCAGTACGAGGAGGCCCTGGATCACGCTGCTCTTGCCCATGCCGTTCAGGCCGCAAAGGAGCGTGAGGGGAGCGCAGGGGAGGTCAAGCTCCTCGAAGCACTTGAAGTTCGTCAGTCGGATTCGTTGGAGCATCGGAGGACCTCCTGCACCACATTCTGGACCGCGCCGAATCGCTTCGTGATCCGTCGTCGCTGGTCCGTCGAGAGCGAGACCGCCTGCTCGAACGCTGAGTCCCCGTTGAGGAGGTCCATGAACCGATCCCGGACGGGGTGCCGCAACGAGGCCAGACGGCGGACCTCGTCGCTGGAGCACCTGGCCAAGGTGACGCTCCAGGCTTCGAAGAGGGGCTTGCTGACGGGGAACTTCTTGTGGTGCGGGTCGTATCGTTTGCGGAAGGCGTCGTCGCGGAATATGGCGCGGGCCGCTCGCATCGCCTTCTCGAAGTCCTGCTCCCAGCGCGTTCGCTGGTCCGCGGCGGCCCCATTGATCCGGCGCATCGTGTCCCCGAGGAAACCGTTCAGGGAGTCGGCGCGATAGTCCTCCCACGGCCTGATGTGGAATGCCAGGAAGCGCAGAACACACTCGCGGTCGGCCATCCTTCTCGGGCTGATGCTCCCGTTCGTCGCCTCCAGAAACGCCTGGGACTCGGCTAGCCGCTTCAGGAACGGGCGAGCCGGGCCCTGGTGGAGCGCGTGACGAATCTCCTGAGCGGTCAGGGGCTCGCCTCCGGTGTTGATGCGGCGGAAGATGTTGAACATGACTTCGGGCGGCGTACCCGGTTCGATCACGTTGACCGTGAGCTGGGTCTCGCTGATCCGCCGCTGCATGTTGCGCGGAAGGTCGGCGAAGTGCCTCCCGTTCAGCTCGGTCCGGTACTCGAGCTGCCGGAGCGGGAACTTGCCGTCCATGTAGTCGGTGATCGTGGAGATGCGCTGAACCCCGTCGACCACCGCCCAATGGTCCTCGTTGTCTGCGGCGACGTAGAAGACGGGAATCGGGATGCGGAGCAGCAGCGACTCGATCAGCCGGCTCTTGTTCCTGGCCTTCCAGATGCCCCGCAGACGCTGGAAGTCGGGCGCCAAATCGATCTCGCCGTACTTGAGTCGCGCGGCGACCTGATCCACCACGATGGGAATGGTGCGGACCTTGATCTTCGCGGGGTCGAACGGCCGTTCCTCGTCGTCCGCAATCCCCTCCTCCTCGACCTCTGCGCCATCCTCGTCCGCTCGAGGCGGACCAAGGCGCAGGCCGCTTTGCGGCGACGGGCCGGATACGGGCAGGATGGCCGCTCTTCCAAGACGCTCCGATGTGGAGCGAGCAAGAGCACCCCGGCCGGCTTCTCGTACTTCCAGCAGCGGTGCCTCCGCGGAACCTGAATCGCGATCGCCGTCGCGTAGTTCGTGGTCCGGAACAGGCTCCCGCTGCCTTTGTTTCCGGTCTCTCGTACCTCCCTGTTGCAAGAGGTAGTCGGCGCCGGCGGCGGTGATGGAGTATTCGGCTCGGTCTCGACGTACGAGCGCTCGCCGAAGCAGGTTGGTTAGACGCCTTCGGAGGGTGTCGCTGTAGGTCGACGGAGCATTGAATCGCGAGTAGCGATTCAGGTAGTCGGTCCAGTCCTCGAGCAGTCCGGCACGTCGCGTGGGGCCGAGATCATCGACGAGAGTCAGAATGTGCAGAATGCCTTCCTGCTCGTCCAGAAGCACTTCCGCGGAACCGCCTTCCTCGTCGAGAAAAGCCCTCCCTCGCTCTGTCAAGGCCAAGATCCCATCCGGGCCGCTCTCAAGGAGTTGATAGGTCTGACTTAGCAGCCAATGGCCGTAAGTGTGGCGCGGGTTGACCTGACCCACGCTTTCTTTCCAGATGGCGTGGGCCAGTTCGCGGTCCTCGCCCGTGAGGCGCTTCGGGATCCACGCGTCCGGGTCGCGCCAGTCGACGGGATCCTGAGGCGTGCCTCTCAGTGCCATGAGCGATCGCTCGAGCCCAGTGACCTGCTTGCGGTGCCGCCCGGCCCACACTTGAAGGAGGTGCCGCACCTCGTCGTAGGGCGGGAAGAACGGAGTCCGCACTCGGCGTGCTGCTGCCTCCGTCACAGGTTCGAGATGATCGGCCGAAGCTGCTGGATCGGGTGTTCTGAGCATCCCCACATACCTCAGTCGGAGTGGGTGGAGGATTGCTCCTCGCTTAGAAGCCCTGCGGGCTTCTTCCGCCTGATACTAACGAGCGGCGAAGCAATGGGATCGGGACTGGTGGCTGGTCTACTTGCCGCCGGTGACCGGCCACTTGGCCGGGTCGTGGTGCCGCAGATAGTCCTTGCGGTCGATCCAGCCGAGGATCATCGACCACGTCAGCCAGCGCTTCTCGGGCAGGATTGCGAAGTAGACGTGGGCCACGGTCAGGGTGACCAGGACGACGCCGCCGACGCCGTGGAGGACGTAGACCCAGCCCCAGCCGGCGTCGCCGAAGAACTTGTAGTCGTCCTGCGCCCAAAGCGGCTGCTCGATGCGCCACATCATCAGGATGCCGGTGACGATGGCGGCCATTCCGAACAGGGTCGCCGCGTGGTGGAACATCTTCTGCGCCGCCGGGTACTTGCCGGGCTTGGCGGGAGGCTCACCGCCGCTGACCGCGTTCCGCATCTCGCGGATCATGTCGCCCAGATCCTTGATGCCGACCCAGACGTTGCGCAGGCTCTGGAAGAAGGTGGCGTGGATGAGGTGGAAGACGATCGAGGCGGTTAGGATCAGACCGGTGATCCAGTGGATCTCGAGCCACGCGAACTCCAGGCCGACCTTGGGCAGGAAGCCCGTGATCAGCAGCAGGATCATCGAGATCCCCATCACAGCGTGGAACAGGCGGGAGGCGAGACTGTGACGCTTGATCTTCTGGGGCAGGCCGGGATCGTCCGGTGCGTTCGCCGCCGCCTTCTTCTCGGCGCCGATCCACCGGCGCCGCAGCGCCAGGTGCAGGATCAGGAAGACGCCGCCGGCGACGAGCGCGATCCAGAACAGACTCCAGTCGATCCCGATGAGGACATCCTGTCCCCAAGGGTTGGTGGCGCTTTCCGTGAACGGCATGCGGCGTCTAGACCGGCGCCTGTCCGCGGATGGCGCGGCGGATCAGGTTTCTCATCAGGGGCACCTTGTAGCCGTTGTGGCGGAGCCGCTCTGCGCCGATGACGCCGAGTTCGGCGATCCGGGTGGCGACATCCTCGCTGATCGTCTGGCCGCGCAGCAGTTCCTCGCAGCGGTCCATGCGGAGCGGCACCGGCGACACGGCGCCGACCGAGAGTCGGCAATCCTGGACCACGCCGTCTTCGATCCGCATCGCCGAGGCGACGTTGACCAGCGGGAAGTCCCAGGCGTTCCGGTCGCGGACCTTCTCGAAGTAGAAATCGGCGCCGGCCCAGGTGTCGGGGATCCGGACCGTCTGGAGGATCTCGTTCGGCTGCAGGACCGTCATCCGGGTGATGTCGATGGCCGGTCCGACGAAGAAGTCCTCGGCCGCGACCGTCCGCTCGCCGCGACGGCCGCGGATGACCATCTCCGCGTCGAGGGCGATCAGCGCCGGGGCGGTGTCCGAAGGGGTGACCGCGACGCAACGCGACGCGTCGAAGATGCAGTGTTCGCGGTTCATCGATTCCGGCGTGTCCGCGTAGCAGATGTTGCCGCCCGCCCGGTAGCACGGCCAGCCGGCCCGGTAGTACCAGCAACGCGTGTCCTGGACGAGGTTCCCGCCCAGCGTGCCCTGGTTGCGGATCTGCGGCGTGGCGACGGTCTCGGCCGCCTCGGCGAGGAGGCCGTAGCGCTCGCGGATCAACTCGTTCTGGACGACCTCGGTGAGCGGGGTCATCGCCCCGATCTCGACGCCGCCGTCGGTCTCGCTGATCCCGGACAGCTCCGGGATACCGCCGAGGTCGACGACCGCATCGGGACGCTTCACCCGGTCCTTGAACCAGTCGAAGGTGTCCATCCCGCCGGCGAGAACCCAGGCCTTGTCGCGGTGACGGTCGAGGACTTCGAGCGCACCGGCCAGGTTCTCGGGCTGGTAGAGCTCGAAGTCGGGGATCATGTCGTGGATGACGGCCATGCTGTGGTTTCCTCCCTTTCGCTGATCAGATCGCGCTGATCCGGTCTGTGGCGATCCGAGCCGATCAGGTGTGCGCGGCCAGGAACTCGGCGTCCTGTTCGCGGCCTTCGAGCTGGTTGATGATGTGGTCGGTCATGAGCGGTAGATAGGCCACCGTGTCCTGACCGAGGGCATCCTGGATGGCGCAGAGCAGTGAGGCGCAGCCGGCGCCCATGGGCGGCTCGCCGATGCCCTTGGCGCCCACCGGGTTGTTCGGGTCCGGCTCGCCCACCGCGTCCCAGTCCATCGAAAGCGGCACGTCGAGGATGGTTGCCGGCCGGGCGGTGTAGAAGCGGTTCGCGAAGGGGATGCCCCACTGCGGGTCGTAGACCCACTTCTGGCCGACCGCGCAGCCGAAGCCCTGGACGGCGCCGCCGTGGAGCTGGCCGCCGAGGCTGCGGGGGTTGAGCACCGTGCCGCAGTCGGTGACCGCCTTGTAGTCCTTCAGCTCGATGACGCCGGTTTCCTTGTCGAGCTCGATCTCCGCGTAGGCGACGACCCATGAGTAGACATCGCCGGCGCGGCCGTAGTTGTCCTTGGCCGCCGCGAGAAGACCCTTGCCCTTGAGGATCGCCGCGCCGCCAATCGTGATCGGGCTCAGCCCCTCGTTGAGCTCCGTGCCGTCGTACCGGCCGCCCATCTCGATCGCCTTGCCGGCGCCCTGGGCCAGGCTCATGCCCGCGGCCCGGTTGCCGCGCTGGTAGACGCGCTCACCGGCCACGACGTACCGAGAGGCGGAGCCTCCGTGCGTCCTGGCGGCGATCTCCTGCAGCTTCGTCTTCATGTCGGTGGCTGCCGCGTGGGTCGCACGCGTGATCGCGTGGGTCGTCTGGCTGCCCGCCTGCACGCAGGTGTGGGGTATGCCTTCGCCCGTCTGACCCCAGACCATGTCGACCTTCTCCCACGGCACGTCGAGCAGGTCGGCGGCGACACGCGCGGTGTCGGAGAAGGAGTGGGTGCCGAGGTTGCCGATCCCGGTGTGGATCTCGAGCCGGCCTTCCGGGGTGATCAGCATCAGGCCGTCGAAGCCGCTCGAGCCGGCGGTGTAGGTCGAACTGGCGATGCCGACGCCGGTGACCTTCGACCCGCTGGTTTCCCCACTACGCGCCTTGGCGTCCTCCCAGTCGATCATCTCGGTCAACTTGTCCCAGGCCTCCGTGACGTAGGCGGTAGTCACGTTGCGGCCTTCCTGGGCGCCGAACCTGGCGCCGTTCTTCGCGATGTTGATGCGCCGGATCTCCAGCCGGTCGATGCCGAGGTGGTCCGCGGCGCGATCGAGCAGGGGCTCGACCATGGCCGACATCTGGACTCCGCCCGGCGCCCGTTGCGGCGCGCGCGGCGGCGTGTTCGTGGCGATCGAAAGGCCGCGGTGACGCATGTTCTCGGGCTGGTAGGTGAGGGACACCATGTTGCCCGAGGTGCCCATGTCGCTCTGACGCCCGTAGGGACCGTTGTCCTGGATCACCGCCCAGTCGAAGGCGGAGATGCGACCGTTGTTCTTGAAGCCGATCCTGGCCCAACCCTGGAAGCCGGGGCGGGCGCGGCCGATGTAGTTCTCCTCGTAGCGGGTGACCCGGTGCAGCACCGGCTTGCCGGTCTTCTTGGCCAGGTAGACCGGCACCGCCATGTTGCTCGAACCGACGATCTTGCTGCCGAAGCCGCCGCCGGTGTACTCGGCGTGGACGATCAGGTTCTGCGGCGGCACGCCGATCGTTCCCTGGGCCGCGAGCACCGTGAAGGCGACGCTCTGGGTCGACGGGTAGAGGTGGCAGATGTCGCCGTCCCAGTGCGCCATGCAGCTCCGCGGCTCCATGGGGTGATGGGTCACCGACTGGAAGAAGAGCGGCTCTTCGATGATGTAGTCGGCGTCGGCGAAGCCCTTCTCCAGGTCGCCGTTCGTCCACTCGTCCTGGAACACGCCCTCCGGCATCTTGCCCTTCTCACCGTTCGTGCCCCGCGCCGTGGCAAGATCCTCGGCCGTCCACTCGACGCGCTCGACCACCGTTTCCATGCCGGTGTCGCTGCGCTGGCGGTCGATGCTGTTGCCGTCGGTCAGGGAGTTCGCCCCGCCCGGCGCGATCGTGTCCAGCGGGTCGAGCGCGAACGGCAGCGGCTCGAAGTCGACCTGAATCTTCTCGATCGCGTCGGCGGCGATCTTCTCGCTCACCGCGGCGACGGCGAGCACCGGTTCGCCCTCGTACTTGGGATGGTTGGTCAAGGCGCGCTCACCCAGCGGATCCGGCTCGCCCATGAACTCGGCGAGATCGTCGGCGGTGAGCACCGCTTCGACGCCTTCCATCTCGAGCGCCGCCGAGGCGTCGATGTTCCGCACCCGGGCATGGGGCATCGGCGAGAGCAACTGCTTGGCGAACAGCATGCCCTCTTCACGCCAGTCCTCGGCGTACTTGGCGCGACCGGTGATCTTTTCGATCAGATCGGGTGGAGCGTAGTCGGTGCCTACGAGTGTCGTCTTGGCCATCTTTGCTCCTCAGATCAGGCGATGCGCGCGTTCTCGAGCGCGCGTTCGGCGGTGTTCAGGATCTTGTTGTAGTCGCCGCAGCGGCAGATGTGGCCGGCGAGCCACTTCCGGGCGTCCGCGCGGGTGGCGTTCGGGCTCGCCTTGACCAGGCCCGCCATGCTCATGATGAAGCCGGGAGCGCAGAAGGCGCACTGGAAGCCCATCTCGTCGAGGACGGCCTGCTGGACCGGGTGGAGGACGCCGTCCTGCTCCAGACCCTCGACTGTCGTGACCTCGCGGCCGCGCACTTGGTGGACCAGGATCGAGCAGCCGTAGTGGGGCACGTCGTCGATCAGCACCGTGCAGGCGCCGCACTCGGCCCGGTCGCAGCCGAGCTTGGTGCCGGTCAGGTTCAGCTTGAAGCGCAGCACCATGGCCAGCGTGTCCTGCGGCTCCACCTCAAGTTCGTGGGTGTCGCCGTTCACGCGGAGGCTGATCGTGCTGCCGACCGGCTCGGTCGCGGCGTGCAGCACATCCGGCTGCAGCAGGTTTCCTCCCGCCAGGGTGACGGCGGCGCCGGTGGCGACCGAACCCTGGATGAAGGTCCGTCGGCTGACGTTCGAAAGGCCCTCGCCCGAGCTTTCGGCCTCGGAGTCGAGGTCCTCCTCCCGCAGATCCTCGAGCAGGTCGTCCTGCAGGAACGTGTCTTCTCTCAGCTCATCCATGATCTCCAACCTCCGTTGGGGGAGTGGTGCTAGGGGAGGTGCTGCCTCCAGGCTGTCTTCAGCTTGGGCGAAAGAGCATACAACATGAACCGCGGGTGTTCGCGGGTCAGATCCGCCCGCCGATGACCACGTCGAGGACGTACGGACCGCCAGTGGCGAACGCTTCCCGCACCGCGTCCTCGACCTCGGCCGGATCCTCGATCCGGCGTCCCGGGACCCCCATGCCGGCCGCCATTTCGACGAAGTCGAGCTCCGGCTCGGTCAGGTTCATGTGGGGGTACGGCCGCTCCGCCGGGACGCCGAAGCGTTCCCGGTAGATGTCCATGTTGATCTTGAGGATCTTGTACTCGCGGTTGTGCAGAATCAGGAACACGATCGGCATGTCGTAGTGGGCCGCGGTCCAGAGCGCCTGGATCGAGTACATCGCCGAGCCGTCGCCCGAGAAGACGATGACCGGCCGCTCGGGATGCGCGAGCGAGGCGCCGATGCCGCCGACGAGCCCCTGTCCGATGCCGCCGCCGCGGGTGCCGCAGTAGCGGTCGGGGTCGTCGATGGGCAGGAAGCCGAGCAGGTCGCCGCCTGCGGTGATCGACTCGTTGACCACGACGGCATCGTCGGGGACGGCCTTGGCGACCTCGGACATGAGCCGGGCCGGCGACATGGGGGCGTCGTTGAAGTGGGCGGCAAGGCGCTTCTGGCGTGCGGCATGAGCGCCGGCAGTACCGGCCCGCAGGGCGTCCATCCGCTCGGAGGCGGCGGTGCGAAGGCCCGCGTCGGCCGTGGTCTCCAGAACCTCGCGGAGAGCTGCCAGCCCGGCGCGGGGATCGGAGATCACGCCTGCGTCGACCGCGAAGTTGAACGCGAGCCGGCTGGGGGCGTCCTCGATCTGGAGCACGGTCGCCTCGGGCGGGAAGGGCGAATCGGGGTCGAACCAGACTTCCTCGAAGAAGGAGCCGCCGACGAGAAGGACGGCGTCCGCGCCGCCGAGCGCGTGCCGGATACCGGCGTGGTTGAGCGGCATCCGCGGCCGGAAGCAGGGATGGCTCTGGGGGAAGTTCACGCGTTGCATCAGGCCCTCGGGATAGACCCCGGCGCCGAGAAACTCGGCGAGGCCAACCAGCTCATCCTGGGCGTTGCTGCGGGCCACGCCGTCGCCGACCACGATCGCGGGACGTTCAGCTCGCAGCAGGGCAGCCGCCAGAGCCTCGACGGCGGCGGCCTCGGGCTGTGGCGCACGGTAGAGGTCGCCAAGGGGCCGGACTTCTTCCAGCGTCTCCTGCTCCAGGACGTTGATCGGCAGGGCGACGAACACCGGGCCGGCCGGCGGATCGTGCGCGGTCTTGAAGGCGCGGTGCAGCACCGGCGCGAACTCGTCCGCGTGCTCGACCTGCACGCTCCACTTGACCAGGGGCGCCGCCATCGCCACCAGATCGTGGCCGAGAAGAGGTTCGCGCAGCCTGGAGCGCGTGTCCTGCTGGCCGGCCGTGATCACCATCGGGCTGTTCGCCTCCCAGGCGTTGTAGAGCATGCCGAGACCGTTGCCGAGCCCCGGCGCCACGTGCAGGTTGACGACCCCCGTGATGCCGGTCGACTGCGCGTAGTAATGGGCCGCGCCGAGAGCCACGGACTCGTGCAGGGCGAGCACGTAGTTCAGGTCCGGATGGTCGCCGAGGCGGTCCATCAGGGGGCTCTCGGTGGTGCCCGGGTTGCCGAACAGGAAGGGGACGCCGTACTCGGACAGGGCATCGAGCAGAACGTCGCCGCCGCGCTTGGGGGTGTGTCGGGGACGGATCGCTGGCACGCTCATGGCGGTGGAGGGTAACAGCCCCAGGGAACCATGCGACATGGATCGGGACCCGGGCCACCGGAGCCGACCGGTGGCGCGACCGGCGGGCGTTCGGGCTGCTGTAGCGCCGTGGTCGAAGCCGTTCTTCCGGTGCTACGGTTAGCTTCTTTCGCAGCCGCTAAGGCGAATCGCAACGAGCCGGATGGAGACACGGCATGGATCGGGATGAAACGGGTAGGCGTGACAGGGTGAACGAAGTAGTGGCGCGGGAGACGGCGTCGGCGGCGGAGTTCTTCGCCGATAGGCGTTTCGAGGGGATCAGGCGGCTTCATACCGCGCGGGAGGTCGCGGAGCAGCGCGGCACGATCCCTCAGGACTACACGGTGGCGCGGGAAACCGCCAGGGCGTTCTACTGCCGGCTGCGCGAGCTGTTCGAGCAGAAGCGGTCCATCACCAGCTTCGGTCCGTACTCACCGGGCCAGGCCGTGGCGATGAAGCGCCGCGGCATCGAGGGCATCTACATCGGCGGTTGGGCGACCTCGGCCAAGGGCTCGATCAACGAGGATCCGGGGCCGGACCTGGCGAGTTATCCGTTGAGCCAGGTGCCCGACGAGGCCGCGCCCATCGTGCGCGCGCTGCTCACGGCCGATCGGAACCAGACCTTCATCCGTTCGCGGATGAGCGAGGCCGAGCAGCAGGCGAATCCGCCGACCGACTTCCGTCCGTTCATCGTCGCCGACGCCGATACCGGCCACGGCGGCGAGGCGCACGTGCGCAACCTGATCCGACGTTTCGTCGAAGTCGGGGTGCCCGGCTACCACATCGAGGACCAGAAGCCCGGGGTCAAGAAGTGCGGCCACCAGGCAGGCAAGGTTCTCGTGCCTCAGGACGAACAGAACAAGCGCCTCAACTCGGCCCGCTTCCAGTTGGACGTGATGGGGGTGCCCGGGATCATCGTCGCCCGCACCGACTCGGAGGCCGCGACGTTTCTGGACGGTAACGGCGATGAGCGGGATCAGGCCTTCCTTCTCGGCGCCACGAACCTCGACCTGCCGAGCTGCAAGACCGCGACGCTGGCGATCTTGCGGCGTTTGCGTGCCCTGGGCGCGGAAGAGGTCCGGGGCCACGAACTCTACCAGGTGTCCGAGGCCGCCTACCACCGCGCCGACGTCTGGCTCGACGGCGTTGGCGTCTACGGGCTGCTCGAGTCGGCGTACCGGAAGATGGCGGCAAGCGGCGGGTCGGACACCGAAGCGGTTCTCGATGCGACGATGGCTCGCTTCCTCGACGCCTGGCAGTTGGAGGCGGGACTCAAGACCTACCCGCGGGCGGTAGCGGATGTGATCGCCTTCCGTGAAGAGGAAGGCGCGGTGTTCGAACTCTCGGTCGAGGAGTGGTTGGGGTTCGCCCACTCCGTGTCGGTCGAAGAGGCTGCCGCTCGCGCGCGCAAGATGGGCATCAACCTGGTCTGGAACGCCGAGATCGCTCGGACGCCCGAGGGCTACTACCAGATCAGGGGCGGCATCGAGTACGCGACCTCCCGGTCGCTCAACTCGGCGCCTTACGCGGACCTGCTGTGGATGGAGACGAAGACTGCCGACCTCGCCGACGCCCGCCGTTTCGCGGAGGCGATCCACGCGGTCTACCCGGATCAGTTGCTGGCCTACAACCTGTCGCCGTCCTTCAACTGGGATACGACCGGGATGACGGACGGCGAGATGAGGGCCTTTCCCGAGGAACTCGGCAAGCTCGGTTTCGTGTTCAACTTCATCACCTACGGCGGCCATCAGATCGACGGTCTGGCGGCCGAGGACTTCGCCACGGCCCTGCGTGAGGACGGCATGCTGGCCCTGGCACGGCTCCAGCGCAAGCTGCGCCTGGTGGGGTCGCCGTACCGTACGCCGCAGGCCCTGGTGGGCGGCGCCCGGCTCGATGGCGCGCTGTCCGCTTCGACCGGTCATACGGCGACGACCAAGGCGATGGGCAAGGGATCGACCAACGTCCAGCATCTGGTGCAGACGGAAGTGCCGCCGCGGCTGCTCGAGGAGTGGCTCGAGATCTGGCGGGACAAGTACGGCATCGAGGAGTCCCTGCGCGTGGAGCTGCGGCCGCACGTTGCCGGCTCCGACCTCCTGGAACTCCGGGTCCTGGCCCAAGGGTCCCGCGACGAATCGAAGGCCGCGAACGTCGTCTTCGCGCCGATCCGGGACCGTCGCGAGCGGATGATTCTCTCGGTGCGCGACCAGAACACGTTCGACCTCGACCTGAGACGCCGCCGGTTGATGGCGTTGATCCACGTCTTCCTGATCCACCGCTACGGCGCTGCCTGGGTGCACTACGTCAGTCCGACCGACGACAACCAGCACCAGACCCGCCGGATGATCGACCTCGGCATCTTCGAGAGCGCGAACACCGAGGTCGGCGAGATCATCGTCGCGGCGGTCAACCGGGATCGGGTGCGGGAACTCGCCGAACCGGACCACGAGTCGCTCACGGCACTGATCGAGAAGACCGAGCCGGTGACGGTACGGGCCGCTTCGTGATTCAGATCGCCGGCCGGCCGGCCTGGTCGCGCTTCGGAGCGGCCAACGGAGCCCTGCCCGCGGTCGTAGGTCTGGCGCTCGCGCTCTGCGCGCAGACGCTGCCCGCGCAGGAGGAACAGAAGAAGCAGCCGGAGGACCCGCCGTCCGTGGCGGCGGCCACCGAGGGCTACGAGTACCTGCCCGGATTCCTCGACGTGTTCTGGGACCGCCGGGGCGGCAGGCTCTTTGTGCGGATCGACACCTTCGACAAGGATCTCCTCTACATCGAGTCGCTGTCTGCGGGTCTGGGATCGAACGACATCGGGCTCGACCGCGGCCAGGTCGGGCGTACCCGCCTGGCCCGTTTCGAACGCATCGGGCCGAAGGTGCTGCTGGTGCAGCAGAACACGCGCTACCGCGCGCTCAGCGACAACGCGGACGAGCGCCGCGCGGTGGCCGACGCGTTCGCCCGTTCCGTGCTCTGGGGCTTCGAGGTCGCGGCGGAGGACGCGGACGGGACGGTCCTGGTGGACGCCACCGCCTTCGTGCTCCGGGATGCGCACGGCGTGGCGGCGCGGCTCCAGCAACGCGGGCAGGGCAGTTATCAGTTGGATGCTTCGCGTTCGGCGATTCATCGTTCCGGCGTCGCCGCCTTCCCGCGCAACTCGGAGCTCGAGGGCACGCAGACCTTCGTGCTGCGTTCGACCGACCGCGGCCCGGGCCGGTGGGTGAGCCAGGTCGCTCCCTCGCCCGACGTCGTGACTGTCCGCCTGCGCCACTCCTTCGTTACGCTTCCCGAGCCGGGATACGAACCGCGCCGGGCGGACCCGCGCTCCGGCTACATCACGACAAGCTACCTGGACTACGCGACTCCGATCGACTCGCCGCTCGAGACGAGCTACATCGTTCGCCACCGGTTGCAGAAGCGGAACCCGGGCGCGGCGCGGAGCGAGGCGGTCGAGCCGATCGTCTACTACCTCGACCGGGGTGCGCCGGAACCGATCCGGTCCGCGCTGCTCGACGGCGCGCGGTGGTGGAACGAGGCCTTCGAGGCGGCGGGGTACATCGATGCCTTCCGGGTGGAGCTGCTGCCGGAGGGGGCCGACCCGCTCGACATCCGCTACAACGTGATCCAGTGGGTCCACCGGTCGACGCGCGGCTGGTCCTACGGCGGTTCGGTGACCGATCCGCGGACGGGCGAGATCCTGAAGGGCATCGTGACGCTCGGATCCCTGCGCGTGCGGCAGGACTTCCTGATCGCCCAGGGTCTGCTGTCGCCCTACGAGGATGGAGACTCGTCCACCGAGGCGCTTACGGAGATGGCGCTCGCCCGGCTACGCCAGCTCTCGGCGCACGAAGTGGGTCACACCATCGGGCTGGTCCACAACTTCGCCTCCAGCGTCGACGGTCCGGATGGCCGTGAGTCCGTCATGGACTATCCCCATCCCCTGGCCACGCTGCGGGACGACGGCACAGTGGACTTGAGCGCGGCCTACGACGTCGGGGTCGGTGCCTGGGACAAGCGGGCGGTCCTCTACGGCTACGCCGACTTCCCTGACGGCGTGGACGAAGCGGCGGAACTCGACGGCATCCTGCGCGGGACGATCGACGCGGGTCTCCACTTCATCAGCGACGAGGACGCGCGGCCGGTTGGCGGCGCCCATCCGCTCGCGCACCTATGGGACAACGGCCGCTCGGCGGCCGACGAGTTGCGGCGCGTGCTGGCGGTGCGGCGGGCCGCCCTCGACGGGTTCTCCGAACGGAGTGTCCGCGTCGGCGAGCCGCTGTCCGGGCTCGAGGATGCGCTGACGCCGCTCTACCTGCTGCACCGCTACCAGCTCGAGGCGGCTGCGAAGGCGGTGGGCGGCGTCGACTACAGCTACGCCGTGCGCGGCGACGGTCGCTCGCCGGTCTCCCTGCTGCCCCCGCGATGCAACTCGACGCGCTCGACGCGCTGCTGCAGACGGTCGATCCGGTCGAACTGACCCTGCCGCAACGGATCCTGGATCTGATCCCGCCGCCCTCGCCGGGCCGCGGCCGGGGGCGCGAGCAGCTTCCGTCTCGCGCCGGTCCGGCGTTCGACCCGGTCGCCGCCGCCGAGATGGCCGCGGACTTGACCTTCGGCATGATCCTGGACGACGCGCGGGCCACCCGGCTGGTCGATCATCGCGCCCGGGACGCGGAGCAGCCCGGCCTGACCGGAATCCTCGACCGGCTGCTCGGAGCGACTTGGCGCGCCGATCCCCTGCCCGAGCTGGCGGGGGAGGTCGGCCGCGCGGTGGATACGGCGCTGTTGCGGCGGCTGCTGGCCCTGGCGTCCGGAACACCAGCCGGAGGCGCGCCGTCCGACGTGCCGACCAACCTGCTCGCTTCCGGGCCGGTCGTCTCCGCCGCCTCTCAACAGGTGCGCGCCGAGGCGCTAACGGTGGTGGTCGAGCTGCGCGATTGGCTGGAGGCCAATCCGGTGGCGGCGGGCGGTCCGGACGCGGCCGAGCGAGACCACCGATCCCATGCGGCGTGGCAGATCGATCGCTTTCTCGACGACCCACGCTCCGTTGCATTGCCGCGGCCGCTGCGGGCACCGGACGGCTCGCCGATCGGTTGCAGCGTCGGGCCCGGCGGTATGGGGTTCGCGTCCTGGAGCGCCGGGTCCGGTTGGCTGTCGGGGGTGGCCCTGCCGCCATGACCGGTGCCGAAGCCGCCGTATCGCTCCGGCTTCCGGCCGCGGTCGCCGGCCTCTACGGCGCCGGCGAGGTTGACGAGCTGGTCGGTCTGCGCCGCGCGCTCCACGCCGATCCCGAGCTTTCGCTCCAGGAGGAGCGAACGGCGGCGCGGCTCGAGGAGACACTGCATCGACTTGGCGTTCGCGACGTCATCCGGGTGGCCGGCACGGGCGTGGTGGGCCGGATTCCCGGCCGCGAGTCCGGTGGGCCCACGGTCGCGGTGCGCGGCGACATCGACGCCCTGCCGATCCTGGAGGACACCGGCCTGCCGTTCGCCTCCCGAAACGACGGCGTGATGCACGCCTGCGGGCACGACGTGCATGCTTCGTGGACGGTCGCCGCGGCACGCCTCCTCCAGGCCGAACGAGCTGCCGGCGATGTGCTGCTCGTGCTCCAGCCGGCGGAGGAGACCGGCGAGGGTGCCGCGGCCGTGCTGGCGACCGGTGTTCTCGACGGCGTGGCGGCGATCTTCGGCGCCCACGTTGACCTGACCTTCGAGATCGGCCAGGCAATGATCCAGGCGGGCGCGGTGGGTGCCGCGGCGGACCGCTTCGAGGTCGAGCTTCTGGGAAAGGGCGCTCACGGCGCCAGACCCAACCTGGGTCTGGATCCGATCGTCGGCGCGGCGCAGGTGATTTCAGCCCTGCAGACGGTTGTGACCCGGCGGGTGCCGCCCGACCAGCCGGCGGTGGTCACCGTCGGTGTTCTGGAAGCAGGCTCAGCCCACAACGTGATTCCGGACAGGGCGGTGCTCAAGGGCACGCTGCGCTCGCTCGACCCGGAGGTGCGTGAACTGCTCGCGGACGAGGTCAGGCACGTCGCCGAATCGGTTGCCTTAGCCTGTCGGCTCGAGGCGCGGGTGCGGATGCTGCAGGGTACGCCGGCAGTGCTGAACGACGCGCGTGCTACGGCTTGGGCGCGCGAAGCCGCGGCCTCCGTGATCGGCGCCGAAGCGGTCAAGCCCTTGCCGGCCGCGAACATGGGCGGAGAGGACTTCGCCTTCTACCTGGAACGGATTCCCGGCTGCTTCATCCGGGTCGGCGCACGGCTGCCCGACAACCCGGTCGTGGGCGCCCACACGCCGTACTTCGCGCCCGCCGAGGAGGCCATCTTCGTCGGCGGCGCGCTACTGGCGGCGGCCGCCCGGCGGGCGTCGTCGGAACTGGCGACCCCCGCTAGAACGCGAAGATGAATCCGGCGCTGACGATGCCCTGGACGAGGTCGTCACGCTCCGCCTCGTAGCAGCAGTGGTGGCAGCACAGGTCTTCGTCGCCGGTGCTGGTGACCAGCAGTTTCGCCTCGAGTCGCAGGCCGAAGTGATCGGTAAAGAAGATCTTGGTTCCGCCGCCGAATCCGACGGAGAAGCGACTCTCGGTCTCGGGCAGAAAGTCGCTTTCCGGCGCCAGTCTCGTGATGCCGGCGCCGAAGGAGGCGAAGGGACGCACCTGGCCGACGGGGGCGGTCCAGGTCACGCCGGCGTGGTAGTAGGAGACGTCCATCGGGCCCAGGTCCGCGGCGCCGAGGAAGGGGCCTTCGTCGAGCCCGAAGCTCGTGTGCTGCTCGTTGACGAACAGCTCGAGGTGGAGATTCCGGCGGACCGGGAAGCCGACGATCAGTCCCTGCACAGTGGTGTCGTCGAGTTCCAGGTCGAGGCGCCCGAACTCGTAGTCGTCGATCTCGAAGCCGCCGAAGAAGCTATGGCCGTAGTAGGGCGTGATCTCGAAGCGCGGTTGCTGCGCCGCGGCGGGCGAGCCGGCCGCGGTGACCAGAGCGGCAAGTGCGGCGGCGACGGGTAGTGTCCTGTACAGGTGACGGCGTGTCGTGGTCATCGCTTCTCCTCGGAAGGGCGGAGAGACGAGACTGCAAGTTCCGGGCCGACTTCCGATGCTGGACCGAGAGGGGCGGAGCGGCGTGCTGCTGTCCACTGGGGAGGTAGTCAGTTGACGTCACACACTGCAATGAGGAGCGTGCCGCTCCGCCCTGCTCCGGTTTACGCACGCGGATTGACAGGGTTTCGGGCGCTGGACCAAAGTTGCGGCCCCGCGTGTGCTGCTATCCGCTCTTCGCTTCCCGGTCCGGGTGCCGCATCGCGGTGATGTTGAAGCCGGCGTCGACGAAGTGGATGCCGCCGGTGGTTCCCGCACTCAGATCGGAGAGCAGGTAGGCGGCCGTGGCGCCGACGTCGTCGACCGTGATGTTGCGGCCGAGGGGAGCTCGTTCCGGCATGACCTTCAGCATGCCGCGCATGCCGGAAACTCCCGAGGCCGCCAGTGTCCTCACCGGGCCGGCGGAAATGCCGTGGACGCGAATGTTCTTCGGACCCAGGTCGACCGCGAGGTAGCGGATCGAAGCCTCCAGTGCGGCCTTGGCGATGCCCATCACGTTGTAGTTGGGGGTCGCCTTGGTGGCGCCGTAGTAGGTCATCGCGATGATGCTGCCGCCGTCGGTCATCAGCGGTTCGGCGGCGCGGGCGAGGGCGATCAGGGAGTAGCAACTGATGTCGAGCGCGGTCGCGAAACCGGCGCGCGAAGTGTCGACCGTGCGGCCGAGCAGGTCCTCCCGGTTGGCGAAGGCCACCGAGTGGACGAGGAAGTCCAGGCGGCCCCACCGTTCCGCGAGAGTGGCGAACACCGCGTCGATCTGACCGTCGTCGGTGACGTCGAGCGGCTCGACGATAGTGGAACCGATGCTCGCGGCCAGCGGTCGCACCCTCCGCTCCAGGGCGTCGCCCTGGAAGGTGAACGCCAGCTCCGCGCCCTCGCTGTGGGCGCGCCGGGCTATGCCCCAGGCCAGCGAGCGCTTGTTGGCGACGCCGACGATCAGACCGCGACGACCGGCCAGCAGCCCGCCGGAGGCCGCGGATCCCGACGAAGCATCGACGGGAGGTGATTCAGAGGCGGTCACGGGCCGCGGGATTGTACACCTGACGGACGGCGTCCGAGCCTGCCGGCCGAGCGGGGCAGTGCGGTCGACGGATAACTGGCTGCCGTGCATGGTGGAATGCCGTGGATGGTCTCGCTATTGGGCATCGTCCTGGCGGTCGGCGCGGCGCTGTGTTTCTCACTGTTCGATCTGCTGCGCAAGAAGCTCACCGGGCGGCTGAACGATGCCTTGCTGGTGACGATTCTGGCGCTGGGGGCTTCGCCGCTCTACGCCGGTTGGACAGTGCTGCAACCGCCGGCCGAAGTGAACGCCGCGTACGCCTGGCCGGCGGCGTTGGCGGTCGCCTGCAATCTCGGTGCGAACTACGGCTTCCTGCGTTCCGTCCGGCTGTCGGGGCTGAGCGCGGTAGTTCCCCTGCTGTCGCTGACGCCGGTGTTCACGTCCCTGCTGGCGATTCCACTGCTGGGCGAGCTGCCGGATGCGCGGGCATGGCTCGGCATAGCGATGGTCGTGCTCGGGGCGCTGGCGCTCCAGCTCGGCCGCCGACGCGACGAGGATCAGCGAGGTTCCTGGAGGGCGAGCGCCGGCGCCTCGTGGATGGTCCTGGTCGCCTTCCTGTGGGCGGCGGCGCTGCCGCTCGACAAACTCGCCGTCGAAGCCTCGAACGCCGCCTTCCATGGTCTCTTTACGCACATCGGCGTGGGCCTCTGCATGATGATGCTCGCGCTTCGCGGCCTGCGACAGGCGCCGCCGATAGGCCGCAGCGAGCGTGAAGGGTCGGGGGCTCGTACCTGGACTCTGCTTCTTGCCGGGGTCGTTCTCGGCGCCGCGGCCCTTGGACTTCAGTTGCTGGCTCTCCAGCACGCCTGGGTGGGCTTCGTCGACACGGTCAAGCGGGGCATCGGCTCCGTGCTGGCGCTGGTGCTCGGCCGGGTCTTCTTCGCCGAGGCGCTGACGGGCCGCAAGGTGCTGGCGGTGGCGGCCATCGTCGCCGGAGTCACGGTCATGCTCTGGTAGGTTGACCGGCGGTGGATGTCGCTCTTCGCCCGGCTCTCCGACCCGTCTCGCGGCTCACGGCGGCTGCGTTCGTCGCCTTGGCTGCGCCGGTCGTCGCGCAATCGCAGTTGTCCCGGATCGAGTTGCCTGACGGCTTCTCGATGAGCGTTTTCGCCCACGGCGTGCCGGGCGCGCGTTCGCTTGCACAAAGCCCGGGCGGCACCGTGTTCGTCGGAACACGGCAGGTGGGCGTGGTTTACGCCCTGGTCGATTCCGACAACGACGGCGTCGCGGATGAGCAGTACCAGATCGCATCGGGTCTGAACTCGCCGAACGGAGTCGCCTTCCGCAACGGAAGCCTCTACGTGGCCGAGATCAGCCGGATACTCCGGTACGACGGCATCGAGAACCGGCTGGACTCGCCGCCGCAGCCGGTCGTGGTGAACGCGGACTTGCCGAGGGATGACAGCCACGGCTGGAAGTTCATCCGTTTCGGTCCGGACGGTCGGCTCTACGTTCCGGTTGGGGCTCCGTGCAACGTCTGCGAGCGTGAGGAGCCCTATGCCTCGATTCTGCGGCTTGCCGCCGACGGTGGCGGGTACGAGATCGTGGCGCGGGGCGTTCGAAACACCGTCGGCTTCGACTGGCATCCCGAGACGCGGCGGCTGTGGTTCACGGACAACGGCCGCGATTGGTTGGGCGACAACCGGCCGCCGGACGAACTCAACGTGTTGACCGCGCGCGGTCAGCACTTCGGATACCCCTTTTGCCACGGTCGAGACATTTCCGATCCGGAATTCGGCTCGCTCCGTGCCTGTTCCGAGTTCCGACAACCGGCCCAGGAACTCGGTCCGCACGTGGCGGCGCTGGGCATGCGCTTCTATACCGGAACGATATTTCCGGAGCGCTACCGCGGCCAGATCTTCATCGCCGAACATGGCTCGTGGAACCGCAGCCGGAAGATCGGCTACCGGGTCATGGTGGTTCGGCTGAACAGCGCCGGGCGGCCCACGGCTTACGAGGAGTTCGCCACCGGCTGGCTTCAGAACGGCTCGGCCTGGGGGAGGCCGGTCGACGTGATGGTGCGTGCCGACGGCTCGTTGCTGGTCTCGGACGACCGGCTCGGAGCGGTCTATCGCATCGACCATGGGTCCGGGAGCAACCCGGAGCCGGACCCCGAGCCCGATCCGGACCCCGACCCTGATCCAGGCCCCGACCCTGATCCCGAGCCGGACGCCGATCCCGACCCGCCTCCAACCGATGGTCCCTGCAAGCCGAGCGCGGAGACGCTCTGCCTGCACGACGACCGCTACGAGGTTCGGGTGGAGTGGTGGAGTGGCGACGGAGAGACGGGTTCGGCCCTGGTTGTGCCGGAGGCGACGCAGGACTCCGGCCTGTTCCGATTCTTCGATTCCGAGAACTGGGAGATCCTGATCAAGGTGCTGAACGGCTGCGCGGTCAACGGTCACTACTGGGTGTACGGAGCGTCGACGACGGATCTGGGTTACGCGATCCGGGTGAGGAACACGGCCACGGGCGCCGTCAAGGAGTACCGGAACGACCCCGAACAGCCCGCCGCGGCGATCACGGACGCCAGGGCCTTCCCCGACAGTTGCAGCCGATAGTCTCGGCGCTTCGAATTGCCCGACTCTTCAGTTCCGGGCGTCACAGCTCAACACACCTCAGGAGTTACAGCATGCTCCGCACAGTCTTGGAACCGCGCAGCCGGTCCTGCTCCCATGGCGCTGCTCTTCGTTGGTCCGTGTTCCTCGTGCTCCTCGCCATCCTCGCCGGGACCGTCTCCGCGGCCGACGACGAGGCACTTCGTCTGGACGAGATCGAGCTGCCGGCCGGGTTCTCCATCGGCGTGTTCGCCTCCGGCATCGATCTCGCGCGGTCCCTGGCGCAGAGCCCATCCGGGGCCGTCTTCGTCGGCACCGGCGGGCTCCGTCAGAGCGACGCCGTCTACGCGGTCGTCGACGAGGACGGTGACGGCAAGGCGGACCGGCGCTACGAGGTGGCTTCGGGCCTGAACCGACCGAACGGCGTCGCGTTCCACGGCGGCGACCTCTACGTGGCCGAAATCAACCGCATCGTGCGCCTGGACGACATCGACGGCCGCCTGAACGCGCCGCCCGAACCTGTCGTCGTGACCGCCGATCTCCCGGACAGGCGGCACCACGGCTGGAAGTTCATCCGCTTCGGGCCCGACGGCCGGCTCTACGTCCCGGTCGGCGCGCCGTGCAACATCTGCGACGAGGGTGATCCTTTCGCCACCATCCTGCGCCTGGATCCCAACGGGGACGCCGAGGTCGTGGCGCGCGGCGTCCGCAACACGGTCGGCTTCGACTGGCATCCCGACACCGGCGAACTGTGGTTCACGGACAACGGCCGGGACATGATGGGAGACGATGTCCCGCCCGACGAGCTGAACGTGCTGACCGAGGACGGCCAGCACTTCGGTTACCCGTACTGTCACGGCCGGGACATCGCCGATCCGGAGTTCGGCGACAAGCGTCCGTGCGGCGAACTTGTGCCGCCGGCTCTCGACCTCGACCCTCACGTGGCAGCCGTGGGCATGCGCTTCTACCTCGGCAGCGCCTTTCCCGAGCGCTACCGCGGGCAGATCTTCATTGCCGAGCACGGTTCCTGGAACCGTAGCCAGAAGATCGGATTCCGGGTCATGGTGGTCCGTGTCGACAGTGACGGCCGGGCCACGGGGTACGAGGAGTTCGCCACCGGTTGGCTCCAGGACGAAGAATCGTGGGGCCGGCCGGTCGACGTGATGGAGCGCGCCGACGGATCGCTGCTCGTCTCGGACGACATGCGCGGCGTGATCTACCGGATCACCTACGATGCCGCGGCGGCAGCCGGAGAGTAGGGGCGTGACGGCCACCGATCCTGCCGTCGTCGAAGCGGCGCGCGACCGCTATGCGGCGGCCCGGGCGGCTGGTCTCAGCCTCGACATGACCCGCGGCAAACCGTCGCCGGAGCAGCTTGCCCGCTCGCACGGCCTGCTGGGGTCGGTTGCGCGGGAGGACAGTCCCGCCGCCGACGGCACGGACTGCAGGAACTACGGCGGAGACCCCCGTGGTCTGCCGGAGATGCGGGCGCTCTTCGGCGAGATCCTGGGTGTCGATCCGGCGCTCGTCTTCGTCGGCGGCAACGCCAGCCTGCAGTGGATGCACGATCTTGTCGTGCAGGCGATGCTGATGGGTGTACCCGGCGGTGACCCGTGGGGTGGCCCCAAGCGATCGACGCCGGTCAAGTTCCTCTGTCCGTGTCCCGGCTACGATCGCCACTTCGCGGTCCTCGAGCGCTATGGCATCGAGATGCTGCTGGTTGCCATGGGCGACGACGGCCCCGATGTGGACGAAGTCGCTCGCCTCGCGGGTTCGGACCCGAACGTCAAGGGGATGTTCTGCGTGCCGCGCTACAGCAACCCGACCGGCGTCACGTACTCGGACGACGTGGTCGAGGCGATTGCCTCCATGCGCACCGCGGCGCCGGACTTCCGGGTCATCTGGGACGACGCCTACGCGCTGCACGCCTTCGACGGTGAACCGGATCGGCTGGCCAGCCTCTACGACCGCTGCGCGGCTCACGCCAACGAGGATCGGGCGCTGCTCGTCTCGTCTTTCTCCAAGGTCACGTTTGGTGGCTCGGGTCTGGCCGCGGTGGCCGCGAGTCCGAGAAACTGCGCCTGGATCCGGGCGTTCCGCTCGGTTCAGACGATCGGCCCCAACAAGCTGAACCAGCTCGCGCACGTCCGTTTCTTCAACGGCGCCGTCTCGGCGGTGCGGGATCACATGAAGGGGCACGCGGACCTGATCCGGCCCAAGTTCGAGGCCGTGCTTCGGGTGCTCGACGAGCGCCTCGGCGGCCTCGGGATCGCTTCCTGGAGCCGGCCTCGGGGCGGCTACTTCGTGAGCCTGGACACGGCGCTCGGTTGCGCGCGGGCGGTGGTCGAGATGGCGGGTGAAGCGGGCGTCAGGCTGACGCCCGCCGGCGCCACCTTCCCCTACGGCCTCGACCCGCAGGACCGGAACATCCGCATCGCCCCGACGCTGCCCTCTCTCGACGAGATCGAGACGGCGACCGGCCTGCTGGCCGATTGCATCGTCCTGGTCAGCTCCGGCGACTAGCGCTCCGTTCAGCGGCGCGAGCATGCATGGAACTGGCCGCCAGAGCGGAGCCGGCCGGGCGGCCGGCACGTGTTTCTGGCCGCCTCCGGCGGCAGCGGGTCAGAAGACCCGCGCACCCAGTCGGCGGCCAGTTCCCTGCAAGTCAGCGCTGCGCAGGCGCAGCGCAGCCTGCTAGTCGATGTAGCCGAGGCTCTTGAGCTGGCTGATGTCGTCCTCGCTGAGGACGGTCGAGCTCTTGGCCTCGTACTTCGGCAAGGCGCGGTACCAGTTCACCAGACGGCGGCCGAGGGGCGGGACCAGATCGACCGGGGGCTCTGAAAGCGGCTTCTCCTCGCGCGGATCGACGGTCAGGTCGAAGTACACGGTCTTGCGTTTCGAGAAGTCATGCAGCACCTTCGCGCCTTCGAGCTCCATGCTGATCTGCAGGGGGTTCTCGTATGGCGCGCTGCGGCGCGACTTGCCGAACAGTGCGGTGTGGCGGTCGCCGATGACGTACCGCGGCCGCTGAACGGCTTTCGTCTCCCTTCCGGTTGGAACCAGGCTCCGTCCCTCGACACCGTCCGGTGCTTCGATATCGAGCAGTTCCAGGATCGTCGGCAGCACATCGATGACGCCGACCGGCGCCTGGATCTCGAGGCCGGGTGGTAGTCCGGGACCGGCGAGGATCATCGGGATGCGGGCATTCGGCCAGTGGACGTTCTTGCCGTGTCCCCAGTAGCTGTGCTCGCCCATGCTCTCGCCGTGATCGCTCAGGAACAGGGTGAAGCGGGGCCCGGGCAGCAGCTCCTCGATCGCCTCGGACAGTTCGCCGAGCCAGTGGTCGACGTAGTTCACTTCCGACTGGTAGCGCCAGCGCTTCTGCCAGCCTGCGGTTCGCTTCTCCTTCGGCGGCCGTGGAGGCGTGAAGCCGGCGCGCTCCAGGTAGGGATTGTGGGGGTCGGAGAAGTGGACCCAGAGGAACAGCGGCCGTTCGTTTCGTTCTTCGTCGCCGGCGCGGCGGCGCAGCCAGCGCTCCGCTGCCCTGGCGATGTCGTCGGCGTTCCGTTCCATGACGCCGACCGCGTTCCGGCTCTGGTCGAACTCCTCGTCGTAGTGGTCGAAACCCCGGTCCAGGCCGACCAGGTCGGCTCGCAGCGTCCAGTTCGAAATGAAGGCCCCGGCCTCGTAGCCCGCTTCGCCCAGGATCTCTGCGAGGACCGGGATATCGGTCCGCATCCGCTGCGCGTTGCGGCGGGCGCCGTGCGTCGGCGGATAGAGGGACGTGAAGATCGAGGCGAAAGCGGGTCCCGTCTTGCCGATCGTGGTCTGGGCGTCCTCGAACAGCATTCCCGCGGCGGCGAGAGCGTCGATCGTCGGCGTCGTCGCACCCTCGGCTCCGTAGGCGCCGACCGCGTCCGCCCGCAGGGTATCCACCGAGAACAGCACCAGGTGCGGCTCGGCCGAGAGCGGCGCGCCGAGCGCCGCCGCCAGGAGGGCCGTACGGATGACGCGGGCGCCCGCGTTCACGCAGTCACGGCCCCGAAGGCGACGGCTTCTTCCTGGGTGTCGATATCGCGGGCCAGGGACATCGCGTCGAGGACGGGCATCCGGACCTTGCGTTCGGGGTACTTCCGGCGGTGGCGGCGCTTGATGAACATGCGGCGAACAGCGAGCTCGAGTTCGGACTGCTGGATGACTTTTTCCTTGAGACGCCGGGCGGCCCACGTGCCGGAGAGCAGCGTGTCCGAGGTGAAGGTGGGCAGCCGGAGGTTCAGCAGGTGAATGAAGTCCTGAACGAGCATGATCCACAGGAGGCGTCGGGCCATGTAGGTGTTGCGGTAGAGGATCGGGCGGTTGCGAGTGCGGTACGCGAGATCCATCAGCCGGTACATGAACTTCCAGCGCAGCGCCGCGGAGTCGAACATGGCCAGATGACCGGGCAGCACGGGTACTGGCGTGGACGCTCCCTCGGGCTTGACGTGGTATCGCGGCTTCCACTCGGACGCACCGAGCCGTTCGGGGTTCCGCGGCGCCTCGATCATGGGGAAGAAGAAGTCCAGCGGGCTGTGGCCCCAGAAGTCCTCGACCACCGTCCGCATCTCGCCCGGGTCCGGGACGATGTCGCAGGTGGCGATCGCCAGCGGCCCGTCGCCGTGCAGTCGGCGGGCTGTTTCGACGCCGACCTGGATGTTTCGGCCGAAGCCGCCGTCCGTATCGATCGAGATCCCGTCGGTGAGCGACCGGTAGGCGTGTCCCGGCCCGGCGACATAGATCGGGTCGAATGCGCCGGCTTGGCGAATCCGCTCGATGACGACCTCGATAAGCGGCCTGCCGCCGATCTTCACGTCGACGCCCTTGATGCCTGCGAGCGGATGCTTGGAGCGGCCGCCGGGAGGCATGTATGCCGGGCGGCGGTCGCTGCCCCCGAGGACGATCAGGGGTACGGACATGGAGGTCATGGCAGAATCCGGTTCTCCGAGGGCTGATCGATTCTATGTTGGAGGAGGGCTGGAGCCCAAGACGTTTGGGGGAGGGGGAGCGGTGATCGTGTCGCGGCGCTAGCATCCGGCGGACGGTCGCCCTGCCGTCGCTTGCGTGCTGATGAGACTTCCCCCGCCGCCGACGCCCGAGGTCGTGGACCGTGACGATCGCCTGGCCGAACTCGCTCACCGCTGGCTGCGTGAGCCGGCGGTGGGTCTGGACACGGAGTTCATCCGCGAACGGACCTTCTTCCCCAGGCTCGGTCTGATCCAGGTCGCGGACTCGTCCGGCTGCTACCTGGTAGACATGGTGGCGGTCGGGGACAGCTCTCCACTTGCGACGGTGGTCAGGTCGCCCGCGGTGACCAAGGTGTTCCACTCGCCGAGTGAGGACCTGGAGATCTTCCAGCATGCCTTCGGCTTCGCTCCCGAGCACCTGTTCGACTGTCAGGTCGCGGCCACGCTCTGCGGCCTTGGGGGTTCGCTGGGCTACGTTCATCTGGTCTCGAGCCTGTTCGAGGTCGAACTGGCCAAGGGAGCGCAACGGTCCAATTGGTTGCGGCGGCCTCTGAGCGAGGAGCAGGTGCGCTACGCGGGCCTCGATGTCGCGTATCTTCTGCCCGCTCACGAGCTGTTGCAGGCGAAGCTGGTGGACCTCGGTCGTGAGGCTTGGGCTGAGGAGGAGTTCGGCCGCCTGCTGCGCGCCTCCAAGGCGCGGTTGCGCCGGGAGTGGTCGTATCAACGGCTACGGCGTCCGGGGATGTCGCGGCGTCAACTGGCTGCTCTGCGGGCGGTCTGCGAGTGGCGCGAGAAGCGAGCTCGCGGGCGCGACCTTCCCCGCGGCTTCGTACTCAAGGACGAGGCCGTCCTCGATATCGCGAGACGGTTGCTGCGGAACGGTCAGGATGTGGCCTCGGTGAAGGGCATCGGTCCTGGACAGGCGCGCCGGTACGGTCCGACCCTGCTGGACTTGGTGCGAGGCGCGGCAACCTTGCCCGAGAGCGAACTCCCGCAGCGGTTGGAGCGCTCGGGTGGGCGGTCGTCGAGCCATCTTGTGGAGGGGCTGCGGGAGCTGGTTGCGCGCGTTGCCGCCGACCTCGATCTCCCGGCCGAGGCCCTCGTGCCCCGGCGGACGCTGGAGACATGGGCGGCGCGAAGTCTGGAGCGCGGGGCCTGGGCCTGGCCGGGCGAGATCGAGGGTTGGCGCCGCTTCGTGCTGGCGCCCGAGGTCGAAGGCGCCGGCCTGCTGGAGTCGGGGAAGAGGGCCGGGAGTGGTCGTAGCCGGGCGCGGAGAGGCCGTACCGTGAGACAGGCTCGCAACCGAAACGCGGGACCGCGGGGAGCGGGAGTGAGATGAGGCAGGTGGATCGGTTGCCGCACACGATCAGCGACCTGTACGGCCTGTTCCGTAGGGATTCGCCGCCGTCGACCGTCGTGCCGGAAAGCGCCGTTCCGCAACCGCAACGGAGTCTGCTGGTTCACGAGAGCCATATGACGGTGACCCTTGAGCAATACCACCGCGGCCCGGTCGAGGTCGTCGTTCTGGACCGGGTGGTCCACCAGCACCACTACGCGCGGAGGATTCTCCTTCGCCGAATTGCGGGCGCCGGTGGCGAGACGGGGCGGGGCAGTACCGCCGTGGTCCAGTTCGGGATCATGCTCTTCAACCTGCGGTTCGCGACCGACGAAGCGCGGCTCGATATTCTGAGCGAGAGATCGCCGCTCGGGCACATCCTGATCCGTCACCGGCGGTTGCGGCGGATCAGTACGCACAGCCTGCTGGCGATCGAGCCGGATTCGGAGATTCGTCGGCACTTCGGTCTCGCGGCGCCGCGCGCGGGGGCGGCGAAGCGGGTGTATGGGCGTCTCGCGACGATCTTCTATGACGAGCGGCCCGCGGTCGAGCTCCTGGAAGTCCTGCCGCCGGGACCCGCCGCCATCGCGGTGTCCGTGGGCCGGCCGGCGCCGTAGCGGAAGGCGCTCAGGCGCGCTCGACCGGGAAGGCGATGAGCTCGTCGATCCTCTGGGCGCCCAGGTCGAGTCCGAGCAGGCGGTCGAAGCCCAGGGCGACCCCGGCGCAACAGGGCAGACCGACCTCGAGGGCGGCAAGGAACCGGGATGGCATCGGCGGCAGTGGCCGGCCGAGTTTCCGGCGCCTGGTCAGGTCGCGGTCGAGGCGCTGTCGTTGTTCGGCCGGGTCGCTCAATTCGCCGTAGCCGTTGGCGAGCTCGATACGCCCCACGTAGGCCTCGAAGCGCTTTGCCGTCCTCGGATCGCTGGCGCCAAGCCGGGCCATCGCGGCCTGGGAGGCCGGGTAGTCGAAGACCACGGTCACCCGGTTGGGTGCGAAGTGGGGCTCGACCTGGTCGACGAACACACGGGAGAGCAGGTCGTCGCGGTCGAGACCGTCGGTGTTCCGGTGTGCGGGCGACCGTTCCACGGCCTGGCGCAGGGCTCGGGTCGGCGTGTCGTGCGGATCGACTCCGGCGTGTTGTTTCGTCAGGTCGGCGTAGCTCGCGTAGAACGCTGCTTCGAGGCGCCGCGAACCGGCGAGAAGCGTCTCGATCAGAGCCACGACCTCTCGCGTCAGCCGGTGGTGGTCCCAACCGACGCGGTACCACTCAAGGATCGTGAACTCCGGGTTGTGCCATCGGCCGCGCTCGCCGTCGCGAAACGCCTTGCAGACCTGGTAGATCGAATCGGAACCCGCGGCGAGCAGCCGCTTCATCGCCAGTTCGGGTGAAGTCTGGAGGTACATCCGGCGCTTCGGGAAACCCGGCGCTTCGATCTCGGAGCTCAGGCTCTCCAGATGCAGGTCGAGTGTGGTCTCGGCGCTCAGGAGCGGCGTCTCGACCTCGAGTACGCCCCGCTCGGCGAAGAAGGCGCGCAGTTCGGCCAGCATCGCCGCGCGTCGGCGCAGGGCTTCAGGGGTAGCGGTGGGGCGCCAGTCGGCGTCGTTGCCGGTCACGTGGCGGCCTCCCTGGTCGCTAGCTCTTGGCGCGGGAAACGTACTCCCCGGTGCGGGTGTCCACCCGGATCGACTCGCCGTTCTGTATGAACAGGGGCACCTTGACTGTGGCCCCGGTTTCCAGCCTGGCGGGCTTGCTGCCGCCGCTCGACGTGTCGCCCTTGAGGCCGGGGTCCGTCTCGACGATTTCCCGGACCACGAAGTTCGGCGGCTTGACCTGGATCGGATGGCCGTTCCAGAGCGTCACGTCGCACACGTCCTCTTCCTTGATCCACTGCTCGTCGCCCGCGAGAGCCTGTGCGTCGGCTTCGACCTGGTCGTAGGTGTCGGAGTCCATGAAGAACCAGTGTTCGCCGTCGCTGTAGAGGTACTGCATCGACGTGTCGACGACATCGGCGCCCGCGAGTAGATCGCCGGGCTTGAGCGTCTTCTCGTTGACTCGTCCGCTCAGCAGGTTGCGCATCTTGACGCGAGTGAACGCCTGCCCCTTGCCGGGCTTGATGAAGTCGCAGGCGATGATCACGTTCGGCTCACCGCTCTCGAGTACCTTCAGCCCGGTTCGGACCTGGTTCATGTTGTAGCCGGCCATGGTCTGGGACCGTCCTCCTGGGCCGCGGATCGACGAAAGGGACGATAGCAGTCGGCACAGCGGCCGGAGGGCGTTCGGTGAAACCCTGCCCGCTCGTTTGCGTTGTGTAGCGGTGAAGGGCGCGTCGGGCGCCTCCACTCTCAGTCCCGGAAACAAGGAGAGACCGATGACCAACCGATCTTCGAGAACCGCAACGGACTCCCCGGGTCGCGCCGCGGCCCGCGGGCAGCGAAGACCGTCAGGGCGCCCGGGCATGGGCGCGCTTTGCGCAATCGTATTCCTGGCCGTCCCGGCGTTGGGTGAGTTCGACGAGAGTTACCGTTTCGACGCCGACTCTCTCTCGGTTTCCAGTCTGATTGGCAAGGTGGAAGTCAGGCAGGCGGCCGGCGATGAGTTCGAGGTGGAGGTGTCGGTCCGCGGCGAGGACGGCACCCGCGAGAACATCAGACTCGACCAGGACACGCGTGGCTCGCGGGCTCGGCTGGCCGTCGAGTTCCCGGTCGACGAGGAGAGGCGGTACGTCTATCCCGAGTTCAGCCGTCGTTCGTCGAACCTGTGGTCGCGCCGGCAGAGCGGCTCCCACAGTCTGCTGGGCGAGATCCTGCGCTCCGTATCCGGCCGCCGCATCCGGGTCGTGAGGACCGGCAGCGGCCTGGAAGCCTGGGCCGATGTGACGATTCGCGTGCCGGAGGGCCGGTCGCTCGAGGTCGAGTTGGGAGCGGGCGACATCGACGTGTCCGACGTCGCGGCTGATCTGGAACTGAAGACCAGAGCCGGGATGGCGGAAGCTGCCGGCCTTGATGGCGATGTGCGGATCCGGGTCGGCAGCGGCGGGCTGGCGGTGCAGGACGTTCGCGGCCGGTTGCTTATGGACACCGGCAGCGGCAAAGCCCGACTCGACCGTTTCGAAGGCGACGCGCTCTCTATCGACACCGGCAGCGGCTCGGTGGCGATCACCGAGGTGTCGGCCGAGGCGATCGATATAGACACCGGCAGCGGCGGAGTGACCGTGGACGGCGTGGAAGCCAAGAGGCTCACGATCGACACGGGGAGCGGCAGCGTGCGGGTCGAATCCGTGGGCGCCGACGCCGCGGTGATCGATACGGGCAGCGGCAGAGTGCACCTGGCTCTGGAGCGGATGGGCGATGGCAGATTCGAGATCGACACCGGCTCTGGCGGCATCGTCATGCTGGTTCCGGACGACCTGTCGGCCCGGTTCGACATCGACGTTGGCAGCGGCGGCATCGATGTCGATGTGCCGATCACGAAGACGCTGCACAAGTCGCGAGGCGAGATGCGCTTCGTTGCCGGCGACGGCGATGCGAACGTGATCCTCGACACGGGCTCCGGCAGCGTCCGTGTCGCTAGCGTGAACTGAGTGACCGCATGCGGTCCACTTAGACGCCGTCCGGCCACTGAGCCGCCCCCTGGGAACGCGGGCGTCTCGCCCGCATCCGGCGCTGGCGCTACTCCAAGGCGACTCCCCCTATCTGGCACACGATCCGCCACTCGCGGGCGGTGACCGGCTGCACCGATAACCGCTGTCCCCGGCGGAGCAGGGCCATCCCTTCGAGATCGGGGCGCTGGCGTAGCTCCGCCAGGGTCACGGGCTCGTCGAACTTGCGTTCGAACTCGATGTCGACCAGGTGCCAGCGGGGATTCTCGGGGTCCGACTTCGGGTCGTAGTGAGCATCGTCCGGATCGAACTGGGTCGGGTCCGGGTAGGACTCGCTGCACACGCGAGCCAGGCCGACCACGGCCGTCGGCTTCGCGTTCGAGTGGTAGTAGAGAACTCCGTCGCCGATCAGCATCCGGTCGCGCATCAGGTTGCGGGCCTGATAGTTGCGCACGCCGTCCCAGTAGGTCGTGCCGTCCCGTTCGAGGTCGTCGATCGAGTACTCGCCCGGCTCGCTCTTCATCAGCCAGTACTGGCGTTGGTCGTCGGTCATTGGGGTCTCCTGGTGGTGACGTGAAGCCCGTATTCTGCCTCGCTGCGAGCGGATGGGTCGGATACCATCGCGCTTGGTCATGAGCGTGAAGAAGGAGCGACCGAAACCAGCGCGCCGGACTTTGCGGGCTCTCGTGCGCGGCGGCCGGGCCGTTAGGCCGCCTTCGGCTCGGACGGGAAAGTACGCGGGGCTCTTTCGCGATCCACGGATCAGGAGTCGATCCTCAGTGGAATCGCCACCCGAGACGCGAAGCTCTCGGAGTCAAGGCACGCTTCCAGGACTACCTGCGCGGCCTGCCGGTCCAATCCAGTTCGCCTTGAAGCTGGCTGACTTCTGGCGCCTGAGTCGGGAAGATCTGGCTGGTCTCCTCGGCTTCGGTGCCGGTGACGCAGACCACGCGGCCGCGATGCTGACGGGACGCGAAGAGCTTCACGGCCGCGACGTTCGGGATCGGATAGCCCATCTGTTCAGGATCAGAGAGTCCCTGCATTCGCTCTTTCGAGACCTGGAAGTCGAGAACGAGTGGTTGCGAGAGCCCCACGATCTTCTTTAAGGCAAGTCGCCGATGTCGTTGAGGTAGCGCCTGTTCTCGTCGGACGTCCAGAATTCGCGCGTTTGGCGACGATGGTGCGGCGCAGCCGGTTGGAGTCACAGAACCCGCGGCCAAGCCGTCAGCTCCTACCCACCGTAGAAGAAGTACCCGTTACAGGATGCTGCGGCCGAAGAGGGAGCTCAACAGACCGAGCGCGAGCTTCGCGGTCTGGTTGCGGGTGTCGAGGATCGGGTTCACTTCGACCACGTCGACGGAGCCGATGCTCCCGTGCTCGGCGATCAGTTCCATCAGCAGGTGGCCTTCGCGGTAGCTCAGGCCGCCGGGCACCTGCGTGCCGACGCCTGGGGCCTCATGGGGATCGATCGAGTCCATGTCCAGGCTGACGTGGATCCGGTCCACGTGGCCCAGGCCTTCGAGAGCCTCGGCGGCGACCGGCGCCAGCCCTCGCTCGTCGATCTGGCGCATCGTGTAGGTGGTGATGCCGGCCTGCTGGATCAGGGCCTGCTCGCCGGGATCGAGGTCGCGGACGCCGAAGAGGACGACGTCCTCGGCCCGGAGCTTGGCGCCGGGGCGACCGGCATCGACCAGTTCCGATGCGCCGTGTCCGCACAGGGCGGCGAGGGGCATGCCGTGGAGGTTGCCGGTCGGAGAGGTGTCCGGGGTGTTGAAGTCGCCGTGGGCGTCGATCCAGAGGACGCCTGTGCGGTGCTCGTGCGAGACGCCGCCGACGGTGCCGACGGCGATCGAGTGGTCGCCGCCGAGCACCAGCGGCACGGCGCCCTCGGCCACCGCCTGCCGGCTGGCCTCGTAGATGTGCTCGCAGGCGTCGACGACCGGTTGCAGGAAACCCAGGCCGGGTTCCTCGGGCAGTGTGTCCCGCTCGACGGTCTCGATGTTGCCCCGGTCCTCGACCCGGTAGCCGAGTCGCCTCAGGGCGGACTTGAGACCCGCGTAGCGGAGCGCGGTCGGTCCCAGGTCGACGCCGCGGCGCGCCTGGCCGAGGTCGAGCGGCGCGCCGACGATGCGGATGGTGGTCTGTGCGGCTGCGGCGGGGGTGGACATGGTGTGGGAAGTTAGCAACTCCCAGGTCGAGGTGGTTGTTCCGGATTCCGCCTTCGGCGGATGCCGGCCGGAGGCCGGCGTACCTGTACCTTTCCGGGATGCATTCTGGCGTGTCGTTGAGAGAGGTGGAATGGACCGGCAGCTTCCGCAGCCGAGACCGCCGGTCGGTTGCGTCTCCGGCCTGCCGGAGTCACTGAAGGAAAGTCGGCAAGCAGCCAGGAGCAACCACCGGCGCACTGTGCTTCGAGCACCTGGCTGGGACCCGTGCCCTGGCTGCTTCGCCGCGTTGGACGCCCAGTGGAGAGTCAGTGCCTTAGAGCACCAGTACAGGTACGGGCAGGCAACGCGGCATGCCGACCAGGCAACACTACCGCAAGGGAGAAGGAGGACGAGATGACCAGGACGTGGTTCGCCGGCGTGGACTGGGGGTCCGAGACCCACCACGTGTGTGTGCTGGATCGGGACGGCAAGGTGAGGGGGGAGCGGGCGTTCGACCACAGCGGCAAGGGACTTGCCGCCATGGCCGACTGGCTCCTTGGACATACCCGACCGACGTCTCCGGACGAGATCGGCGTCGCCATCGAGGTGCCGCACGGACCGGTGGTCGAGACTCTCCTGGAGCGGGGCTTCGCCGTGCATTCGATCAACCCCAAGCAGCTCGACCGCTTCAGGGACCGCTTCTCCGTCGCCGGCGCCAAGGATGACCGCCGCGATGCACGGGCGCTCGCCGCCGCGCTTCGCACCGACCCCGAGTGCCTGAACCGCGTGCAACCATCCGATGCCGCCATCGTGATGCTGCGCGAGGTGTCCCGCGGCCGCAAGCAGTTGGTCGGCCAGAAGAACCGCCTGGAGAACCAGGTCCGCGACCAGCTCTGGCGCTACTACCCGCAGTTTCTCGCCGTGGTCAAGAACGAGGTGTCGGCGCCCTTCGCGCTGGCCTTGTGGCGACTGGCGCCGACCCCCGGCAAGGCTCGACGGCTGCGCGAAGCCACGCTCGCCAAACTGCTCAAGGAACACCGCATCCGGCGCCTGACCTCCGCCCAACTGCGCGATCAACTGCGGGCCGAGCCGATCGCCGTTTCCCCGGACACCGTTAAGGCCGCCGTCGAACACATAGGACTCCTCCGGCCGGTGCTCGACACCGTCTGCCGCCAACTCGCCGACGCCGACAAGCGGCTGGAGCGGATGACCCGCGCACTCGAGGCCCCGGCCCAACGGGAAAACGACGACGACTCCCCTAAGCCGAGCGACGCCGCCATCCTCAGGTCGCTGCCCGGACTCGGCAAGGTCGGCCTCGCCACCCTGCTCTCCGAGGCCGATCAAAGCCTGGGCCGCAGAGACCACGAGGCACTGCGTTGCCTCTGCGGAGTGGCGCCGGTGACCGTCAAGTCCGGCAAGAAGCTCATCGTCATGCGACGACTCGCCGCCAACGAACACCTCAGCGACGCCGTCTATCACTGGGGACGAGTCGCCATCCAGCACGACCCGATCAGCCGCGCCAAGTACGACGCCATGAAAGCCCAGGGAAAGACGCACGGACGCGCCATCAGACAACTCGTCGACCGACTCCTCGGCGTCGCCTGCGCCATGCTCCGAGGCCGACTCTCTTCGACCCCAACAAGCGATGCCATGCCCAGGTCGCATGACCTCCCTGACCCGCAGCAGCCTCCCCAAAACACATTTGCTAAAGGGTGGAGAGTCCCAGCGGCGGATGCAGGCGCACGCGGTGGCAGATGCCGGCCCGGGGCCGGGCGCAATAGGATGCGGGGCGCCCATGTCGGTCCGTAACTTCTGCATCATCGCTCACGTCGACCACGGCAAGTCGACGCTTGCCGACCGGCTGATCCAGCACTGCGGCGCGGTGGAGGATCGCCAGTTTCGGGACCAGATCCTGGACTCGATGGACATCGAACGGGAGCGGGGGATCACGATCAAGAGCAACACGGTCACCCTGCGCCATCACGACGGCGAGGGCCGGCTCTGCCGTTTGAACCTGATCGACACGCCGGGCCATGTCGACTTCTCGCACGAGGTGCGGCGGTCGCTCATGTCCTGCGAAGGAGCGCTGCTGCTGATCGACGCCTCCCAGGGAGTGGAGGCGCAGACAGTAGCCAACCTCTATCTGGCGCTCGAGTACGACCTCGCGATCATTCCCGTGATCAACAAGATCGATCTTCCTTCTGCCGATGTCGACCGGGTGCTGGAAGAGATCGAGAGTGACCTGGGGCTCGATCCGTTCGAGGCGGTGCAGTGCTCGGCCAAGACCGGCCAGGGTGTCGAGGACGTCTTGGACGCGATCACGGCCCGGTTGCCGGCGCCGTCGGGCACGCTGGAAGCCCCGCTCAAGGCGCTGGTGTTCGACGCCCAGTACGACCCGTACCGCGGCGTCGTGCTGCTGGTGCGGGTGCGCGACGGCCTTCTGCGGCCGAAGCAGAAGGTGCGCCTGATGCACACCGGCAGCGAGCACGACGTCGAGGAGGTGGGGACCCTGCTGCTCAAACGGCGCCGGACCGAGGAACTGGAGGCCGGGGCGGTGGGCTACGTGATCGCCGGGATCCGGAACATCTCGGAAATCGACATCGGCGACACGATCACGACCGCGGCGAACGGCGCGGTCGAACCGATCCCCGGGTATCGCGAGGCGAAGCCGGTGGTCTTCTCATCGATCTACCCGGTGTCGAGCAACAACTACGAGGACCTGACTCACGCGCTCGAGAAGCTGGCTCTGAACGACGCAGCGCTGACCTACGACAAGGACTCGTCCTCGGCCCTCGGCTTCGGCTTCCGCTGCGGCTTTCTGGGCCTGCTGCACCTGGACGTGGTGCAGGAGCGCCTGGAGCGCGAGTACGGGCTGTCTCTGGTGCTGTCGGCGCCGTCCGTGCAGTACCTGGTGGAGATGTCGGACGGCGCGAAGCGACGGATCGACAATCCGTCGGCGTATCCCGACCCTTCCGAGATCGCGACCGTCGCCGAGCCGTACATCAAGGCCTCGATCATGCTGCCGGAGCGCTACCTCGGGGCGGTCATGGAACTCTGCCTGGAGCGTCGCGGCGGCAAGACGAACATCCACTACCTGGCCGTGGGACGCGTCGAACTGACCTGCGAACTGCCGCTTGCCGAAGTGCTCTTCGACTTCTACGACCGCCTGAAGACGGTAACCCAGGGCTACGGCTCGTTCGACTACGAACTCATCGAGTCACGGGTGACGGACCTGGTCAAGGTCGACATCCTCGTCAACGGCGAACGGGTCGATGCCCTGTCGCAGCTCGTGCACCGGGAAAAGGCGCGGCGGCGGGCGTTGCGCTACTGCGAGCGCCTCAAGGACACGATCCCGCGCCAGCAGTTCAAGATCGCCATCCAGGGGGCGATCGGCGGTCAGATCATCGCCCGCACCACGATCGGCGCCTTCCGCAAGGACGTCACCGCCAAGTGCTACGGCGGCGACATCACCCGCAAGCGCAAACTGCTCGAGAAGCAGCGCGAGGGCAAGAAGCGCATGAAACGCGTCGGCTCCGTCGACATCCCCCAGGAAGCGTTCGTGTCCGTGTTGCGCAGCGACAACTAGGCGGATTCGCCGGTGTAGAAGGCGGTGGTGCGCCGTGCGGCGGCGTGGGCGGCGTCGGGCTCCGTTCCAGAGGCAACTGCGGCCTGTCCCCAGCCGTCGCTGCTGGCTTTGATGAACGCGTTGCCGTCGGGAGAAGCGGCGAAGGCGGCTTCGTCCAGTTGGGATTCGGCTGGCTGCGTGATGTGTAGCGCAAGGCCCATGAGGCCCAACTCCCAGCCGACGCCGGTTGCGCCGGGTCCGTAGTGGTCCCAATGTGGCGAGAGTTCCGCGGTGTGCGTGAGGGTGAGTCGCGCGCGGCGCGGCCCATCGTCTGAGATTCGTACTTCCACCCAACTCGTGTCGTCGCCGAACTCCCATGTGATCGCGAGACGTGCGGGTGGCTCGCACGCCGTGATCAGGCCGCCGGCGTTGCCCTCGAGTTGATAGCGGCCGCCGAGTTGGAGTTCGCCGGCGACCGGGAGAAACCAGAGTGGGAGGCGCTTCTCGTTGGTGACGGCGTCCCAGAGATCCTCGACCGTCGTGGGGAAGCTGCGAGACAGGGTGACTGCGCGAGCGGGTTGGCTGTCGTGTTCCGGCGACGACACGGAACGCTCGACGGTGCCGAGATGAATTGCAACGTCGAAGTCCATGGTTCCCGTTGCCCTCAAGCCGGATGCCGGCGGGGACGCCGGAGCACCCAGTAGCTGCCGCGCAAGTTGCTAGTCCGCGTTGTACCAGATGGGCGATGACCAGGCGCGTTCCTGGAGGGTCGGCGAGATGTCCTGGCGTGGTTCGACGCCGGCGCGCATGGCGTCCCAGGTCGACCAGCGGCAGGTGGGGTTCTCGAGCGCCCGGACGTAGTAGAAGGCGCGCTCCGAGGCGTCGAAGTCCGGGTCGGTCCAGACCGCCTTCAGTTCGTCGGCGCCGGAGTCGGCGCTGATTTCGCAAGTGGCGAGATCGACCATTGCGCCGTTGTCGGGGCAGCGGTTGGTGGCCGGGTCGACGGCGGCGCCGTCGGAGCAGGCCACGTCGTAGACGACCTCGGACCCTTCGCCGTCCTTCGACGATCCCTTGATCACCTGCAGCCGCTGCAGCGGCGCTCCCATCGAATCGCGCATCGCCATGACGGCGAAGGTCGGCGCCGAGGCGTCATCGGCGGCCAGCAGGTCGCCGCCCATGGGCACGCCCTCGGCGTAGGCCTTGGTCAGGAACTCGGCGTCGTCCAGGTCGCCGTCTTCGAAGTCGCCGGCGAAGAACCGGATCTTCATGCGCGGTCCGGAGGTGGCGAAGGTCTCCTTGCGCCGCATGGCGTCGAAGATCGACTCGCGGGTGTTCTCCTCGGCCCAGACGCCGGCCAGGCCGGAGGCGCCCCAGGTGTAGTAGTAGGTGTCGCGGAAGGTGCGGCCCGAGCCGTCGTCGGTGCGGATCGAGGAATCGGACTGTTGGGCCGGATCGCCCGTGGTCTGGTTGGCGCCGGTGCCGGGCACCGAACCCCGAAGCTCGGCGGTGGCATCGAGGATCCCGACCTTGGACCAGTAGTTGTCCTCGTTGAAGGCTCCGCCCGAGACGTGGTTGTCGCTGGCGCCGATGAGGCCGAACTTGTACGGGTTCGCGAGGCCGCCGTCGGCGAGCCGGAGACCCCGGATCAGCGCGTCGCGGACGTAGCTACCGGGCGGGTCGCTGATGATCGTGGTCGCGATCTTGTACGGCATGATCTCGAAGTCGGCCCACTCGTCGTTGGGCGACAGCGCCGGGTGGGTGTCCGAGGTGCCCTTGACCTGAGTCATCTCCACGATCGGTTCGTTGCGCATCCGGAGGTCGACGTACTCGTCGTCGAGCGGGTCGCCGTAGAACTTCTCCATCTCGAACATGCGGCCGCCGGAGCCGTTCGAGTTGTGCGGAATCGCGAGCGCTTCGATCCCCTGCTCCCGCCACCCGTCCATCGCGGCCCAGAGGTCCTCGGGGTTCTGAGAGTCGGTCCGACTGAACGGTGCGTCCGGATGCTCGGAACCGCGGAAGACCACGTTGCGGTGCAGGTTGTCCCGCTCATAGCCGGACGACGTGTACTCGTAGGCGATGAAGGTCGTGAAGTTCCCCGGATCGTTGTGCGCCTCGGCCGCCTCGATGATCTTGGACCAGGCGCCCCGGACGACGTCCATGTTGAGATGCTCGTCCTCTCCCGCCCGGGCGGCCAGGTAGGGGCGCATGCCGACGAAGATGCCGCGACGCTCGTCGGCCTCTTCGGCCACGCGCATGTCGGCGGCGATCGGGTGGTCATAGGCAGGCGAACCCTCCTCGGTCATCGCCGGGAGCATGCCGAGGTACATGCCGTGGTCGGTCACGCCCTGGAAGTCGAGAGGCCGGTCGAGCTTCATGTCGAAGCCGGCGGGATGCTTGATCGTCCCGCCCTTGGCGAACTCGTAGGCGTCGTTCGGGTCCGTCGTGGTGCCGAAGATGAAGGCGTCGAAGGAGTAGCGCGTGTGGACGTGGAGGTCGCCGAAGTAGGCGTTCCGGGTCGGGTTCGGGCCTTCCGCGACGCCCGCCGTCGCCGCGTCGCCGTCGGCAGCGTCGTCGCCGGGAGCGCAGGCGACAAGCAGGAAGGCGGAGAACGCCGCCATCGCCGCGACCATCGTGAGCTTCTTCATCGGTTCTCCTCGAGAGTAGTGTCGCGAGAGTCTACTATTCGTTCTACTATCGTCGTTTGGATTTCTCGCGCCGGATCGCGAAGGGAGGCAGCGTTGTGCGGAAACTGATCGGTGGACTCGTTCTTGTCGCTTTGGGTGGCCTGGTGGTGACGCCGGCGTCCGTCGGCCAGGAACTGGAGGGGGATCTCAGGCCTCGCGTCGATGCCCTGATCGCGGAGGTCGACCGCTCGCCGACCACCGCCTCGAACATTGCCGAGCGGGTAGCGGTTCTCTGGGAGTGGGCGAACGCGGTCTCGCTCCAGGGGGCCTTCGTACCCAAGAACCTGCCCCTCATCGCGTTCTACGGCCCGTTTCCCCGGCCCGGCAGCGAACTGGCGCCGTTCCAGGTCGAAGCGGTGGACGACTACGTGCGGCAGCTCGCCTGGCTCGACGAGGACGAGGAGGCGCTCGGCACCGTGACGCGCACCGGGTCCGAGGTGTTCGAGGCGCGCAGTTGGGCCAGTCTCGAGGTTGTCTACATGGTCGGCTCGCTCGGCATGGAGGAAGGCGGTGGAATCGTGATCTCGACGCAGGGCGCCGGCGGCTACGGCCGGCTGCAGACCGCGGACCCAGCCGGGGATCACTACGTCTCCGCCCTGGTGAGCAGGGAAGGCATCAGCCTGGAGCAGGACGCGCACCCGATCTGGGGCCCGTACGGTGGCTTCCGCAGTCCGGCGGGGTTCCCCACGTACCGCGTTCGCGGCGGGAATCTGGAGGCCGGCGACACGATCACGTTGACCTACGGCGACAGGAGCGGTGGCGGCCGGGGTCTCGGAGTCGGCGAGTTCAGCAACGACCGGATCGCCCTGCCGATGCACGTCGACCCGGGCGACGGCAGGGTCTACGAAATGCCGCCGGCGACCTTCGAGGTCGTGGGCGGAGCGGCGGAGCGGGTTCACGGCTTCGCCCCGTCCGTCGTCGGTGACGGGGAGACCTTCGTCATCTCGGTGCGCAGCGAGGACCGGCGCTACAACCGGGCGAGCCGGGACATTCCGGGCCTCCAGGTGTTCCGCGACGGCGAGCAGGTGGGTGAGCTGCCGGCCGGCCGGGCGATCCACCTGATGGAGGTCACGGCCGAGGGCGAGGGCGTGCAGCGCTACACCTTCCGCAGTCCGGACGGGGAGGTGACGGGCGCCGCCAATCCGATCTGGGTGAAGGCCGACCCCGAGCACCGCCTGTACTGGGGCGAGACGCACGGCCACTCCGGCTTCGCCGAGGGCCAGGGCACGCCGGAGGGGTACTTCGCCTTCGCCCGTGACGACGCCACGCTGGACTTCGTCACCCTGAGTGAGCACGACCTCTGGCTCACTGACGGGCTCTGGGAGGAGTTGACGGACGCGGTTCAGGAGTACCACCGCGAAGGCGAGTTGCTGGTCTTTGCGGGATACGAGTGGACCTCGCCGCGCCAGCGCGGCGGCCACCACAACGTGTTCTTCCGCCGCGCCGACATGCGGCGCGTCGGCGTCCAGGTGGCGCCGAACCTGTCCGAACTCTACCGGGGCCTGCGCGCCGAGTACGACACGGACGACGTTCTGATCATTCCGCACGCCCACCAGAACGGCGACTGGCGGCAGAACGACTTCCAGATGGAGAACCTGATCGAGATCATGTCGGGCCACGGCACCTTCGAGTGGTTCGGCAGCCGCTACCTCGAGCAGGGCTTCCGGGTCGGCTTCGTGTCCGCGTCGGACGATCACCGGGGTCATCCGGGCTATTCGCCCGGTCACCAGGCCGCGGCGTCCGGGCGTCGGTCGAACATCTTCCAGTTCGGCGGTCTCGCGGCGGCGTGGGCGCCGGCTCGTACCACGGATGCCGTTTTCGGCGCCCTCAAGTCGCGCCTGGCATACGCCACCACGGGAGCGCAGCGGATCGTGCTCGATGCCCGCTTGAATGGCGCTCCCATGGGCAGTGAACTGGACCAGACGGACCGCCGCGTGCTCGATGGACGTGCGATCGGCACGGCGCCGATTCGCCGGGTCGACCTGATCCGCAACGGCGAAGTCGTGGCCACCTTCGACACCCGCGGCGCCGGCGGTTCGGCGCTGCCGGACGGCCGGTTCGAGGCCTTGATCAGCTTCTTTTCCGAGACCTGGGTGGACATCCGGGACAACCCGCGCGGCCAGCGCCCGTGGGCTGGGAACGTGACCGTCGAGGGGGCGGAACTGGTGAGCGGCAGGCTCATCGGTACGCCGCTGCCGGCCGACCGCTTCGGCGTCGACGGCAACGGCGCCCGCTTCGACGTGACCACCCGCGGGTCGCGGCGCTCCTTCGCCCTGGTGCTGGAGGGCGATCCGTCGGAGGTCCGGCTCAACTTCGAGATCGAAGCCGGGTTCGAGTACGGCACGGCGCCGACTCAGGTGCGGACTCCGCAGCAGTTCGCCGCCGCCGGCTTCACGCTGGCTCTGCCTGAGGATCCCGGGGCGGGCTCCGCCTCACGCGGCGGCAACGAGCACGTGTTCCATGAGGGCGACTACCAGGACAGCGTGCGGGTCGACCTCCTTGAGGGGCTCCGCGACGACGTGACCTTCCGCTTCACCGACTTCGGCGACCAGGAGGACTGGTACTACCTGCGCGTCGAGCAGATCGACGGCCACCTCGCGTGGTCGAGCCCATGGTGGGTCGGCGGCGAGAAACCGCGCTAGGCGACGGCGGTGCTGTCGGTGGCACCCGCCGGCCCCGGGGTCTGTGGGGAGGGGCCCAGCGGCCGTGTCATCCGTGCGCCCGATGCCGGGCGCACGGACTGGTTCACGGGTGGCGCGGATCGCGCCACCCGGGTTCGCGCTTCTGAGGAGGATGAGGGGTAGGGCGCTCACTCCACTACGCTCGCTCCGGTAGTGCGTTGCTGTTTGTGGCGTCGTCGGGCGTCGCTCGCTTCGAGTCCGCTGGGACCCTCCCCACAGACCCCCGGACCGGCTGGACGGCGCCGGGCGGTCGGGCCGGATTCTCGCGGAATCGGCGGCCAATCTTGGCTTGCCGGGGATCGTCCAGGGCTGATGGGGTACGGAAATTCGTTGGCAGCACTGTGCGGGGGAACGTGAGGACGGGCGGCGGTAGGGTTCAGGGGTGGTCGGTACGGGGCCAGCTCGTTTGGGATCGGTGTGACGAACGCGGGGGGGCTTTACGTCCACATCCCGTTCTGCTCGGCGATTTGTCCGTACTGCGACTTCGCGGTGGCGCGGGGCGGAGCGGAGGATCGGAGTCGGTACGTTGCGGCGCTTGGCATCGAGATTGACAGCTTTGTTGGTGGCGCCGGGTTCAAGCCGCCAGACGACGCCGGCGCGTTCGTAGAAAGCCGCTTCGACACCGTGTACTTTGGCGGGGGTACGCCGTCCGCGCTGAGCCTGGGTCAGTTGGAGAGCCTGTGCGGGAGGCTTCGGGCGGTGTTCGACGTCGACGCGGAAGCCGAGTGGACGATCGAGGTGAATCCGGAGGATGCCGCACCGGAGTTGCTCGCAGGGTGGCGGGCGATTGGGTTCGACCGCATCAGTTTGGGAGTGCAGGCGTTGGACGATCGAGCGTTGCGTTTCCTTGGCCGTCGCCACGACGCCGGAGAGGCTCGATCGAGTGTCGAACGGGCCCGTGCCGCGGGCTTCCGGTCCGTGTCGGTCGACCTCATCTACTCCCTGCCCGGCTTCGACGCCGATTGGTGGCTTCGGACCCTCGACGAGGCGGCGGCGCTTGGACCGGATCACTTCTCCTGCTACGAGCTGACGATCCACGACGGGACGCCGTTCGGCCGGCGCCGGGAGGCGGGCAGGCTGCGTGAGACTGGTGAGGACGAGCGGGCCGCCAACTTCGTTGCCGCCCACCGCCTTCTCGAGGAACTCGGCTACGAGGGGTACGAGGTCTCGAACTTCACCCGCAGCGAGGGGCATCGGAGCCGCCACAACCGGAAGTACTGGAACCACACTCCCTACCTGGGTCTTGGACCGTCCTCACATTCGTTCGCCGGGCGCCGCCGTTGGTGGAACGTTGCGCCCTGGAAACGCTGGAGCTATGTTGTGGAAGGTGCCGAGTCGCCGATCGCCGACGTCGAACAACTGACCGACCGTCAGTTGCTGCTCGAGACCGTCATGATGGGACTTCGCCAGCGTTCCGGTATCGATTGCGCCGCGTTGGAGCTGCGTTTCGGGTTCGATTTAGGGTCTCGGAACGCTCGGCAGATCGAAGCCTGGGCGAGGGCAGGCTGGCTGCGGATCAGCGGGCGCCGCTTGCAACCGACGCTTGAGGGAATGGCTCGCGCCGACCGGCTGGCGGCGGAGTTGAAGTTGTCCGAGAGCTAGCGAAACACCGACTCTTCGAGTTCCACGTCGGCGCTCTGCCATGCCTCACGGAAGCGCCGTTCCGCTTCCTCCGCCTCTTCATTGCGGCCCTGGTTGCCCAGGGCCCTTGCCAGGCCGAACAGGGACCAGCCGTTGTGCGGGTTGTGCTCGAGGTCCTGCCGGTAGGCAGCTTCGGCTTCCCGAGGGTGGCCGGCTTGGAGCAGCACGGCGCCGAGTGACTGCCGCACCGGGTAGTGGAACGCTGGCGGTTCGGCGTAGCGCAGGCTGTCCTGGAGCGCCACGGCGGATCGCATTTCCTCGATCGCGCGCTCCGTGCGTCCCTTCGCGGCGTGGATCTCGCCGGCTACAAGGTGCTCGGTGAGGCGGACCAGGTCGCTCGCCTGGGCGAAGGAGATGCGGATGTCGGCCAGTTCGGGGTTGCGCCGCAACTTGCCGAGCGCCTTCATGTGCCTCTTGGCCGCCCTGGAGTCTCCAGTGGCCGCCGCGGCAAGGCCCTGGGCATAGCGCCACATCGCGGTCTGGAATGTCTGCCCGGCAGGCGGCTGCGGGGTGTCCAGGATCTCCTGCCAGCGGCCGAAGCGGACGCGGGCGAACAGCGGCGTGGCTAGGTAGTTCTGGAGGAAGGCGAGGCTGGAGGCCATCTCCGCCGGGACTTCCCCGGCCAGCGAGTCGGCGCTCTCGATCGCCAGTTCGGCGCGGCCGCCGAAGGTGGCCGATGCCCATAGGAAGTGGATGTTGTGGGGGTAGTAGGCGACGGGATACAGGCCCTGGGCGCTGCACTGGGCGATGTAGTCGAGGTCGGCCTCGATGGCGCGCTGGTTCGAGTCCACGGCGTCGTCGTAGCGGCCGACGCGGATGAAGATATGGGCGGGCATGTGGACGAGGTGTCCGGCCGAGGGCATGAGCTTGCCCAGCGCGTCGGCGCTGGGCTCGGCCAGGTGAGGCTCGCGGGCCTCCATCAGGTGGATGTAGTAGTGGTGCGCCCCCGGGTGGCGGGGATGTTCGACGACCACCCGCTCGAGCAGCTCCTTCGCCTCGAGGGTCCCGGGCTGGGGTTCGCCGCCGCGCCAGTAGTCCCAGGGCATCGTGTTCATGATCGCGGCCGCGTGCAGGGTGGAGGGCTCCGGATCGTCGGGGAACCTCTCGGCCACCTTGGCGATGGCCTCGACCCAGGCCGCGTCCAGGGCCGCGCGGTCGGCGTCCTCGTCGGCGGAGTACCGGCTCGCGAGCGCATCGATCAGGGCCTGCTCACGCTCGCCGGCGTTGTCGCGCCGCTCCTGAGCCTGGCTCAGACTCTGAAGCGCCTGGAGCTCGCGCTCGTGCGGCATCGAGTCGTTCAGGTTGCGACCGAGGGCCAGGGCCTTGCCCCAATGCGGCATCGCCGCCTCCGGGTCGAGGCGCGCCGCTTCCTCGAAGGCGCGCACGGCTTCCGCGTGGTTGAAGGCATAGACGAGACGCAGCCCCTGGTCGAAGAAGCGCTGCGCCGCCTTGGACGAGGTGGTGATGGGGTAGTGGAGATCGCCCAGGCCTTCGAGCATCGGCGCGAGGGGTTCGTCGGCCGCCTCGTCGGCGACTGCACCGTCTGCGGCGGCGAACATCGCCACGGCGGCGACGGTCAGGGCCGGGAGTACGGATCGCAAGTTACAGGTCGGCATGGATTCAGCGTAACAGTCGGGGCCGCTGGGTTTGTCCTGGCACATGCGCGCGGCGCGCCCCTGGTTAGCGGCTCGAAGAGGCAGGCGATTGGCAGTACCATCCGCGGCCAGGTGAACTGACGTGGCCCGCATCGCAGTGCTTACCGGCGGTTCGACGCCGGAACGAATCGTCGCCCTCGCGGGTGCGCGCCAAGTGGTCGTGGCGCTGCGCGATCGGGACTACCGGGTCACGGTATTCGACACGGCGGAGGCAGCGCTTCTCGATGGAGAACGCGAGCGACGACTGCTGGCGCAGACGGTCGGCGTCAGGCCACCTTCCTTGGCCGACCTGCGGGCCCTCGAGGCGCGGGAGGATCTGCCGGCTCTGGTCGTACACGGCGGCCTCGCGAACCACGACGCGGTATTCCTGGTCCTCCACGGCCGGCAGGGAGAGGGTGGCGAAGTCCAGGGACTGCTCGAGAACGCGGGTCTCGCTTTCACTGGCAGCGGCGCCGTCGCCAGCTCACGGGCGATGGACAAGACCGCCAGCAAGCGTCTCTTTCGCGTCGCAGGGATACCGGCGCCCGAAGGCACCGTGTGGCCTGCGGCACGCGCCGACGTCGAGGCTCTGGGACTGCCCATGGTGGTCAAACCGTCGCGGGTCGGATCCACGGTGGGACTCACCCTGATGCGGGACCTGTCGGAAATCGATATTGCGGTCGGCCGCGCGCTCCAGTTCGATGACGAGGTGTTGCTGGAACGGTTCCTGCCCGGCCGCGAGTACACCGTCGGTGTGCTCGACGGAGAGGCTCTTGGAGTAGGGGAGATCGTGCCGCCGGGCGAGATCTTCGACTACCACAGCAAGTACACGCCGGGAGTGGCCCGGGAGGTCTTCCCGGCTGAGATCGATGACGAACTCACGGAGCGTCTGCGCGCGCTTGGGCTGGCCGCCCACCGGGCGCTTGGTTTGCGCGACTTCTCGCGCGTCGACTTCCGACTCGATGCCGCCGGCGAGCCATACTGCCTGGAGGTGAACACGCTGCCTGGCATGACTCAGACCAGCCTGTTGCCGCAATCGGCCGCGGTGTTCGGGATCTCCTTCGATGAGCTTTGCGATCGGATGGTCCGTCTGGCGCTCAGCCGGCGCGGCGACTGAGCGGCCCTAGCCGGCGGCGGTCGCCGACCTCGGCCGGTTCAGGACGCGGTCGAGGGCGCCGCGCAGGTCGTCCACCAGATCGTCCGCGCGCTCGATCCCGATCGAGAGTCTTAGAAGCTGGTCGCTGATGCCGGCGGCGGCCCGCGCTTCCACCGTCATGGAGGCGTGGGACATGGTTGCCGGGTGGGAGATCAGGCTCTCGACGCCGCCGAGCGACTCGGCGAGCGAGAGGCAGGTGAGGTTCGAGACCAGGACCGCCACGTCCTCGGTCTCCCCGGCGAGTTCGAAGCTGACCATGGCGCCGAACCCGTCCTGCTGGCGCTTGGCGATTTCGTGGCCGGGATGGTCGGGCAGGCTCGGGTGAAATACCCGTTCCACGGCCGGATGTTCGGCGAGCATCTCGACCACGGCCAGTGCGTTTTCCTCGTGGCAACGTAGACGACTATGCAATGTCCGCAGTCCGCGCAGCGTCAGGTAGCTGTCGAAGGGAGCTCCGGCTACGCCCATCATGTTCGCCCAGTCCTCGAAGAACTCCTGGAGTTCCGGAGTCGCCGCGACTACCGCGCCGCCGACCACGTCGCTGTGGCCGTTGAGGTACTTGGTCGTCGAGTGGATCACCACGTCGGCGCCCCACTCGATCGGTCGCTGGAGCGCGGGCGACATGAACGTGTTGTCGGCGACGACCAGCGCGCCGGCCCGTCCTGCGTGCCGGCAGACGGCTTCCAGATCGGTGATCCGAAGAAGGGGGTTGCTCGGCGTCTCGACCAGGACCAGCTTCGGGCGGGAAGCGAGGGCTGCCGCCATGGCTTCCGCGTCCGTCAGGTCGACGAACTCGACTTCGAGGAGGCCGCGCCGCCTCAAACGGTCGAAGAGCCGGAACGTCCCGCCGTAGCAGTCGTGGGCGGCGACGATCCGGTCGCCGGGGTCGAGCAGTTGGGACACCAGGGTCACCGCGGCCATGCCCGAGGCGGTGACGACCGCGCCGTGGCCGCCCTCGGCCTCGGCGAGCGCGCCGGCGAGGGCGGAGCGCGTCGGGTTGCCGGAGCGCGTGTAGTCGTACGGCCGCTTGCGGTCGAGGCCTTCAAAGGTGAAGTTGGCCGACAGGTGGAGCGGCGGAACGACCGCGCCGTGCTGCGTGTCGGTAGCGAGCGCCGCCCGCACGGCGCGGGTTGCCGGGTGGTGGTTCGAAGTCATGTGAGTCTCCGGTCGAGAAGGGGGTTGGTGGTCCCGCAAGCGAGACGGCTTCAACGCTCTCTCGAGAAGACTTCTACGGGAGAGTGAACCGGAGGAGGCGCCGAGACCGCGGATACGCGGCTCGTTGACTCATCTCTCGGTAAAGCCCCGCGAGCGGACTCCCGTAGGAGTTGGCACCTTCCCTGGGTTGCGAAGCCCCGGTGGTTGCCCCGGCTTCAACGGGCCCAATCCCTCGGCCGGTCTCGATGAGTGCCCCGGCGACGGGAACCGCCGCCAGAACGCCGACGATGGTAGCAGATGTCAGTTGGCGATACTGTAGTAGCGTCGGTGCGCTGCTATGCTGCCGCCACGACACGGACCGAACCACGCTCGACGTTGATCGAAGTGCAGCGTCGGCCGTTCCGGCTTTCTTGACTTGGTTGCCCCGCACTTCCAGTTCCGGGAGTGCATTCACTAGGAGATCTGGGATGAGGAACTTGGCTGGTCGTGTTCTAGGGCATGCGCTCACCGCGCTTGCGATGGTCTTGTGTGCATCCGGCGCATGGGCGCAGGCGACGGGCCAATTGAGCGGCTTCGTCACGGATGACGAGGGCGGCGCCCTGCCGGGCGTCAGCGTTACGGTGACGAACGTCGCGACGAATCAGTCCCGACAGGTGATGAGCGGCCAGGACGGTTACTTCGCGGCGCCGCTCCTGCCCCCCGGCGATTACAACGTGACGGCGGCGCTCGAGGGCTTCGTCCAGTTGAGCCGGGAAGGCGTCCGCGTCAGTGCCGCTGAGACCGCGAGGATCAGCATGGCGATGGCTGTGGGCGAGTTCTCGGAGACGATGACGGTGACCGGCGAGGCGCCCCTGATCGAGACCTCCAACGCGACCCTGGGCATCGTGGTCGACGAAGTGAAGATCGTCCAGTTGCCGCTCAACGGCCGGAACTTCACCCAGTTGGGCACGCTGATTCCGGGCGTGGTCGAGCCGCCGGCCCGGCTCGGGGGCGCGCGGGGCGACGCGGACGCGGCCATCCATGGCTTCGGCGCGGCGACCGCGGGCTTCAGCGTCAACGGCGTCCGCAACCAGTCGAACAACTTCCTGCTCGATGGCGCCGCGAACAACGACACGTTCAACACCGGCTTCGTCGTGCGGCCGCCGCCCGATGCGATCGAGGAGTTCAAGATCCTGACCCACTCCTACACCGCGGAGTTCGGAAAGAGTGCCGGCTCGATCGTCAACGTGGTGACCAAGTCGGGCGGCAACAGCGTGCGGGGGAGCGTCTGGGAGTTCAACCGCGACGACTCGTTCGAGTCCCGCAACTACTTCTCGCCGCCGGACCAGGACAAGCCGACATTGGCGCAGGACCAGTTCGGCGGCAGCCTCGGCGGTCCGATGATGACCGACCGGCTGTTCGGCTTCGGCTACTACGAGGGCTTCCGCAACACGCGCGGCACGACCCAGAACATCGCGGTGATGAGCGCCGCCCAGCGAATGGGGGACTTCTCCGGCGGGTCGACGATCGTCGATCCGATGACCGGTGAGCCGTTCCCGGGAAACGTGATTCCCGCCGACCGGCTGAGTCCGATCGCGGTGCGGCTGATCAACGACTTCATGCCGCTGCCGAACGTCGGCGGCCGGTACATCGCGTCGCCGGACGTCACGGATGACCGGGACCAGTTCGGATTGCGCCTCGACTACCGGATCACCGACGCGCAGAACGTGTTGCTGCGGATTCTGCGCAGTTCGTCGGACCGCTTCGAGCCGCCCACGGTGCGGCCGATCGGCAACACGTCCGCGTCGACCCTCGACGACTACATGCTCTCGCACACGTCCGCGATCGGTTCGAACGCCTTCAACCAGGCGCGCGTCCTGTCGAGCATGATCGACGCGGAACCGGTCGTGACCAGCGGCATCACGAACTCCGAGTACGGGCTGAACATCCCGAACATCAACGATCTGGCCGTCGGCCTGCCGCAGTTCTCGATCTCGGGTTTCTCGAGCATGGGCGACCGGAACCAGCCCTTCGTCAAGCGCGAGAACGAGGTCGAGCAGTTCACCGACGACTTCACCATCCTCGCCGGCCGGCACACCATCAAGGCCGGAGTCGACATCCGCAACGAGAAGATGTTCATCGGCTTCATCAACCGGCCGAACGGTGACTACGCGTTCAACGGACGCCACACGGGCAGCGCCGCGGCGGACTTCCTGCTCGGCATGCCCTCCAGGTTCCGCACCGCGGTTCCCGGCGCCGACTCGATCAACGAGGGCGACGGCTGGCTCTACTCGTACTACGTTCAGGACGAGATCCGGGTCACGCCGCGGATGACCCTGAATCTCGGTCTGCGCTACGAACTCGCGACGCCGTTCGAGGACAGCGGTGACGGCCTGAACAGCTTCCGGCCCGGCGAGCAGTCGACCCGGTTCCCGGATGCGCCGACTGGTCTTGTCTACCCCGGCGACGCAGGTGTGCCGAAGGGAACCTATGACACGGACAGGAACAACTTCGCGCCGAGGCTGGCGATGGCCTGGGATCCGAAGGGTGACGGGCGCAGCAGCATCCGCGCCGGCTGGGGGCTGTTCTTCGACAGCATTCCCGGGCAGGGCGATTTCTTCCAGAACTCGGTTCTGGCGCCGCCCTTCAATCCGCTGCTGCAGCTCGATGCGCCGCCGACCATGGTCAGCCTTGCCGACCCGCTCGCCAACCTCGTGGGCGGGCCAACGAGATTCCCGCCGGGGATCATCTTCATCGGCTGGGGTTCTCACTTCACGACGCCGAACTACCAGCACTTCAACCTCACTTATCAGCGCCAGCTCGGGCAGAACATCGGCCTCGAGGTTGGCTACGTCGGTTCACGGGGCCGGAACCTGCCGATCTTCATGGAGGTCAATCCGCGAGTGGTCGAACCCGGCCAGACAACGCTCGGGCCGCGCACGTTCCCGGCCTTCAGCCTGGTGCGGCCGACCTTCACGGTGGCGAAATCCTGGTACGACGCGTTGCAGGCGAGTGTGCGGATGCGGCCCACGCGCGGCCTCAACTTCCTCTTCTCGTACACCTACGGCACTGCCGAAGATCACGTCTCGGGCTTGAACATCGGCGGCGAGGAGCGGCCTATTTTTCCGGTGGACCTGGAGCGGCTGAGTTCGATCGACCGGGCGCTCGAGCGTGAGCGGGGCGATGCGCTGTTCGACGTCCGGCACCGCCTGGTGCTCAGCTTCGGCTACGACCTGCCGTCGCTCGAGAACAGCAGCGGCTTCGTGCGCGGACTGTTCGGCAACTGGCAGGTGAACGGGATTCTCCAGTACCAGACCGGCTATCCGTTCCCGATCCGGGTCCGCGGCGACGACATCCGCGGCCTCACCTCCAGGCCGAACCAGGTGTGCGACCCGAACCAGGGTGCGCCGCGCACCGTCGAGCAGTGGTTCAACACGGAGTGCTTCGTGCGGCTGAGCCTGGCCGAGACCGCCACGCAGCGCGGCAACGCTGGCCGCAACGTCATCCGCGGGCCGGACTTCGAGCGGATCGACCTGTCTCTGATCAAGAACATCCCGCTGGGCGGCGGCGACCGTTCGCTGCAGCTTCGGATCGAGGCCTTCAACGTCTTCGACCGGGTCAACTTCGCTCAGCCGGGCAACCGGATCGGAGACCGCGGCTACGGCGTCATCACCGCGACGAACGGCGACGGCCGGATCGTTCAGCTCGGCGTCAAGTACAACTTCTGATCAGCCGGGGCTCTCGCCCGCATCCCGAAGCCCGGGGTGCGGGCGATTCGCCGGCGCTCAGCCGGTCGTGTCCGTCCTGCCCCGGTGTACGAACCAGAGGTTGCGGGAGTAGACGAGTAGACCGAAGCTCTGGCCCACGATGAACACCTGATCCCGCCGCCACACGGCGTAGGTGAACAGCACGAGACCGCCGGCCAGGCTCAGGTACCAGAAGGCGGTGGGGACGACGCTCTGCCGGCGGCGCTCCGTGGCGATCCACTGGACCAGGAAACGGGAGGCGAAGAGGGCCTGCCCGCCGTAACCGAAGGCTATCCAGAGGTGTTCGGGGTTGAGTGATGGCATGGCGGGCACTCCAGTGGGTGGGTAGCGACGGAGACGGCGCGCCGGCGGTACCAGGAGACGCCGAACAGGTCCAGGATTCCGCGGAGGAAGCGGCCGCGGATGTTGTACTTGCTCCTGCCGTGGGTGCGGGGCCGGTGTCCGACCGCGATCTCGGCGTACGTTCCTCCGTGCCGAAGCGCCAGTACCGGCAGGAAGCGGTGAAGGCCGTCGAAGGCGGGCAGGTCTTCGAGAACGTCGGCGCGGTAGCCCTTGAGCGCGCAGCCGATGTCGGTGCAGGGATCCCCGAGGACCGACCGCCGGGCCCGGTTCGAGATCCGGCTCGCAAGGCGCCGCAGTCGCGTGTCCTGGCGTCTCGCGCGCACTCCCGACGCGACATCGTGGTCTTCGAGCAGGGCGACGATGGCCGGAATGTCGGCGGGGTCGTTCTGCAGATCGGCGTCCATGGTCACGATGAGAGACGCTCGCGCGGCGCGTATCCCCGCGAACAGGGCCGCCGACTGGCCGGCGTGACGGTCCAGGCTCAGGACCCGCAGTCTCGCGTCGCCCGCTGCCAGGGCAGCAAGTTCCTCGCGGCTGCCGTCCGTACTCAGGTCGTCGACGAGGATCAACTCGTAGTCGATGCCGGCTGCGGCCATCGCGTCTGCCGTTTCGGCCGCCAGACGTTTCAGGTTGCCCGCTTCGTTGAAGACCGGGGCGACGATCGAGATTCTTGGCGGCATGGCGGCCTCGGGTTGCGATCCCAGGAGCTTGAGCCGTAGAACGCAGCGAAGCAAGTCTACGGCTCAAGCTCCTGGGAGAGGACGGGATGGGCCGAACACCGAGTGTGCGAGGGGTTTCGGGGAGCTAGCGCCGCCGGCCACATGCCCACATACGTCCTGTTCGGGCTGAGTCAAGCTGCTCTACGTTCTCGGCGGTACGCGTTGATACCCTGCCGCCCGTGCTGCTCATCGTGCGTCACGGCGAGACTGCCTTGAACGCCGCCCGGATCGTCCAGGCGCCGGAGACGCCGCTCAACGAGCGCGGCATGGTGCAGGCGGAGCGGTTGGCGACGCGGCTGCTGAAGCACCACCAGGAGCGCCCGATCGGGTGCATCGTGGCCAGCCATCTGCGGCGCGCGGAGATGACCGCGGAGCCGGTGGCCGCGGCCCTGGGGCTGCCGCTCATCATCGAGCCGTTGCTCGCCGAACGCAACTTCGGCGACCTGCGAGGTCGGGCGTACGCCGACATCGGTCTCGACATCATGGAACCCGGGTATGAACCGCCGGCGGGGGAGGACTGGCCGTCGTTCCACCGGCGGGTCAACCAGGCTTGGGGCAGGATGCGTGAGCTCGCCCGGGAAACCGAAGGCGACAGTGTCTTCGTCACTCACGGCCTCGTCTGCCACTCCCTGGCGCTGCATCGCCTGGATCTTGGCGACGGTGTGGAGCAGCCCGATCGTTGGGGAAACACCTCGGTCACCTACGTCGAGAATCGGGCGCCGTGGAGGGCGACCCGGATCAACTGCAGCGACCACCTGGACGCGGCGTCGGCGGACGGCGATCGGATGTCCGGCATCTGACCAGCGTAGTCCAATCCTGAAATGAGCGTGAACGGGACCGTCATGGAGAGTCGAGTGTGGTCGGTCTCGGTGTAGTTCTGGAGCGGCAGACGGTTCTGCACCGTCTGCCGCCTGCGGTAGCGGCCGCTGCGAGGCCGCGGCGGCTTACAGGGGTTGTGCTCCGGCCTGGGCCGGTGGTGGTGGGCGGCGTATGGCATGGGGCTGGGCGTTCTGCGGTTCAGGCGCTTCGGCGCCAGTGGGGATCGGACTCCCGGTCGATGAGTTGGAAGAGTGTGGCACGAGCCAGCTTGAGGGCAACTGCGGCGTCGAGGTCGTTCGTGGCGCCGGCCTGGTCTTCGAGGGCGGCGATGGTGACGCCGGGCCTGAGGTACCGCTGCGCGTCAGGCAGGGCCTTGAGTTTCTCGAACGGCGTCATGGTGTCCTGATAGCGGTAGCGCTTTCTGATGCGGCCCTTCTTGTCCGTGACCTCGGTGGGAAACAGGCACGGGCGGTGGAAGCTGAGGAAGGGCGTGAGCACATCGCGGGCGAAGGCGTTGACCTCGCGGGCGAACAGCTTGGGGATGTGCCGGTATCCGAACTGGCGCCGGATCACGTTGCCGTTCCTGGATTCGACCAGGGCGTTGTCGTTGCCGTGCCGGCTGCGGGACTTGGTGAACTCGGGGACGTGCAGTTGGTTGAGCATCTCCGCGACCTTGCGGTTGATATACTCGGAGCCGTTGTCGGCGTGGAAGCCCAGCACCTTGAAGGGACAGGACTCGATGAGCTCCTTGAGCACCGGCACCAGACACCGCTGGGAGATGGCCCGCACCGTCGCTACGTGCTCCCATTGGGTCACCTCGTCCACGAGGTTGATGTGGTACACGCCCTTCTCGCCGTCTTTGTCCCCCTGGTGCACCGTGTCCACGCGCAGGTAACCCGGCTTCCCCTCGGGCCGTGGCTTGCGCCGTTCTCCGATCCCAACCGCGGTCGCCCGCGTCTTCTTGAACGTCGTCCGGCCGCGGCGGTCACGAATGCGGCCCGTCTCCCGGTGCTGCCGGATCAGCCGCGTCACCTGGCTCTATGGGGGTGCTCTGTGGTGCGGCGGCGCTGTTTCGGGGCGCCGACGACAGGGTGCGTGAACGCGGTGGAAGTGAGAATCGACGGGACCACCCTGGTTTGCACTTCTCCCGAGGGGGATGTTGTTACCTATACTTGCGGATAGGCTTCCGCGAATGCGTACTTCCGTGTCGGCAGTTCGTTTCGTCGCGCTCAGCACCGTTCTTGTTGCGGCTTCGTCCGTTCGGCTCGATGCGGTTGGGAACGAGTACTCCGTCCGTTGGGATGAAGCCGAAGGGCCTTTCTTGGGCGGTACCGTCTCGCTCTACCATGCCTGCGACCCGTACAAGTGCGGACTTGCAGAGTCGGAGGGTCAACCGATTCGTCGCGCCGCGTTTCAGGCGTCGTTTGGCCCTGGCGGCATCTTCAGGAGCGAGGTCCCTGAAGAACGCGACGCATGGTGGATCGTGGTTCACGGCGATGGTCGCGTGCCAATGGCCATGCTCTGGCGTCCAGCCATCGCCAGCGGAGATCTCGTACCTGTGCCTGTTCTGAACTTGGGCTCCTGCAGGCTCGCTGTGCAGGACACTGCTGGCGCCGGCGTGTCCGGCGCCTTGGTGTTTCCAGGGTCGTCGAGCGCGCCGGAGGTAGAGACGCCGGCTGGCGCCCGACCGGCTGTGTTCCAATCGTGGCGCCCTTGGTATCGCCCTGCCCGAACCGACAGTCATGGCCTGACCGACTACCGCCTACGCGAGTCAACGGCCATGACACTCCATGTTCGCGCACCGGGTTTCCGCGTTGCCTCGGTGCCCTGCGCTTCCGGCCGTCGTGCCGTTGTGGTCCTGGAACCTCGTGAGCAGCGTTCTTTTCTGTTGCGGGATGAATCGGGCCAGCCCCTGAAAGCAGCTCTCGTTCGCGACCAGTCGCGAGGCGTACTCGCCGTCAGCGACGAACGCGGGCAGATCCCAACTCGACCCTGGGGAAACCAGAGCTTCGACACTGATAGTGGAGTTGTCTTCGGGAGCTGTCTACGAAGCGTCCATTGGCGCCGGGGGAGCGATTTCCGCGCGCAAGCTGTCTCGAAGGGTCGAAGGCCATATCGATTTCGCCTCCCCTGACGGGCTGCGCGGTCCGGCTCGAACCGGTTCGGCCGACCTGCCGACTTCGTACTACTGGCGAGAATCAGATCGGCCATGGCGAGCCAGTGTCTTCCCTGCCGCGGCGCCCCTTGGTCGCTCCGCACTCGGCGCCTACGATGCGGAGCTTCTCGAAGGAGAGGCGCTTTGGTTCGCGGCCGCAGGCTATGGCTACGCCCGCTGCACCGATGGGCGCCTCGAAACTCAGGGGATCGCGTTTTCCGTTAGCGCGGGGCGCCGCTTGTCCTGTCCGACCCTGCGGCCTGCACGCAAAAGCAGTGGATCAGTGGTGGACGGTCAGGGCCGACCCGTGGCCAATGCGGAGCTTCTGCTCGACTGGGTCGAACCGGCTGAGAACGGCGGCGTCACCGTCATTCGTGGCGATGTTCCTGGCTCGTCCCGCGCTTCGTTGCTCCTGCTCCGTTCCGACGCCAATGGCCGTTTCGCCACCGATCGGGTGGGAGGGAGGATCAGCGCTTCCGTCTTTGACTTCGTCGGACTTCGCGCGGCCCGCCGCGGATACCTTCCCGTGAGCCGTCAGTCGATCGACTCCTTTGTGAACAGGGGGGATGACCACCTGATTCGCCTTGAACGTGGGGCCTTGGTGACGGGCAGGGTCGTGAACAGCAGAACCGGTGTTTCCGTGCCCGGCGCCGAGATCGGCGTCGGCCGCTTCGTGTCGGTCGGTCGCCCTTTGGTTCTTGGACCACTCGCTGATGGCGCCGATGGACCGTTCGGGCGGATCCGTCGCGGTCGCTCTCGCGCTGACGGTTCGTTTGAGCTCTCTGTTTGGCCCGGCAGATGGGACGTTCTGGTGCGCGCCGCCGGCATGGCGCGGCGTCAGCTTCGAGGTGTAGAGATCCGGGGGATAGGTGTTGACGTAGGCGTCGTGGCACTAAGTCGCGGATTCCGTCTCTCAGGCGTGGTCCTGGAGGAATCGGGCGGACCGATTCCGGGAGCGCGGATTCGGGTTGTGGGTACCAGAACAAGCGGGCTGCTCGGGGCCCGGGACCGTACGGCCGCGCGTTTCCAGAAACGGCATGGAGGCGAGCAGCACCGAGACGGGGGAGTTCTGGATCGACGGACTGACTGAGAGTGCGCGGGTCGACGTTCATGTGAACGCGCCCGGTTTTGTTGCGACGGTCATCGAGAGCGTGACGCCCGAGCGGCCCGGGCCAGTCGAGGTCGTGCTCCAGCGCGGTGCCGTGATCGAGGGCAGTGTGCGTGCCGGCGGGCGACCGGCCGCTGAGCCGGTTGCGGGTTGCGGGACCGATGTCGGACGCGGTTGTCCGAATCCGCCGCGCTTCAAGGATCACGGGCCGCGTCGAGGGCTTAGGTTCGGCTGAGATGGAGCGCCTGCTGGTGGAGGCGATCAACGTGGATGAAGTCGACCATCGAGTGGCCGAGGTCGACAGTGACGGTCGTTTCGAGATCGGAGGAATCGATGCAGGCTTATGGGTTGTGATCGCTACAGTCGGGCACAGCGAGCGGCGAGCGGACCGGCGTGTCCGAACCACTGGTGGAGATTCGTACGTCGTCGTTGAGTTCAAGCGTCGCTTTAGAGTGGAGGGCGCCGTCCTTCTGGATGGTCTACCGTTCCAGTCAACCCAGGTACTGTTGATCGAGGGTGCCGACTGGACTTCCGTGCGCCGAACGTGGACCGGCCTCGACGGCTCATTTAGTTTCGATGATCTGAATCGAGGCAGCTACTTCTTGGGCGTTGGCGCTGGCGTTCGGGAAGTGTCCGTGCGGAGGGACGAGTACGTCACGATTGCGCTCTCCAGTGGGGTTGTGCAGGGTTCGGTTCACGGTGCCGGGGCGCTACAAGCGATTGTGGGCGCGGAGGTGTCGATCTGGCCGAGCGAGGTGACGCGCTACGAGGCGGAGCGTTTCGACCTTCTCCAGCGGACGCACGCCGACTCGATGGGCCAGTTCCGATTCGAGCAAGTTCCGGAGGGTTCCTGGATCGTCGAAGCCGCTGCTTGGCCGGGTTTCGCGAGAACGGTAAGAGTCGATTCCGGACTGGTGTCGTTCGTGCAGTTGGGAGGACCCGCGGCGCCACGGAAGTGACGGAGACGGGGGTGTCGTGCTCTCGACCGGGATACGCCTCCCGCCAACAGACCGAGGCGGGCGCTCGGCTAGGTTAGAGTCATGCCGCCGTGCCGGCCTTGGGAAGAACCTGGGCGAGTGGCGGGTTGGAGAAGGCGTGAATGGGGTGTCCGTGCGCCGCTCCGAGGCTCGGCCTCTCCCAGCCGGACGTCCCGCCGGCGCAAACATCCGGGAAACGACCGAAGCGAATCCGACCGACATGACCGTGGACCCCCGCGAAACCGTTCCCTCCGATCCGTCGGCGGCGCCCCAGGTGCCGCCGTCTACTGCCCCGACCGTGCCCGGCGTCAGCGAAGAGTTCCGGGCCGAGATCGCGGCCCAGGCCGACATGCTGCACCGCGTTCGCACGGAAGTGGGGAGGGTCATCGTGGGTCAGACCTACATGATCGACCGCCTGCTGATGGCGCTGATCGCGGACGGGCACGTCCTGATCGAGGGCATTCCGGGTCTGGCCAAGACGACCGCGATCAAGACGCTCTCCCAGGCGGTCGAGACCGGCTTCTCGCGCATTCAGTTCACGCCCGATCTGCTGCCAGCGGATCTGCTCGGCACCCAGATCTACCGTGTGGATCAGCACGACTTCCAGGTCAAGCAGGGGCCGATCTTCACGAATCTGCTGCTCGCGGACGAGATCAACCGGGCCCCCGCCAAGGTGCAGAGCGCGTTGCTCGAGGCGATGCAGGAGCGGCAGGTGACCCTGGGCGACGAGACCTTCGAACTGCCGGATCCGTTCCTGGTCCTGGCGACCCAGAACCCGATCGAGCAGGAGGGCACCTATCCGCTGCCGGAAGCTCAGGTCGACCGGTTCATGCTCAAGTTGCGCGTGGACTATCCGAACCGGGAAGAAGAGCGGGAGATCATGCGCCGGATGGGTCGGCGCGAGCGGCCCACCGTCGAGGCGGTCGTGAGCCCGGAGGACATCCGCCGGGCCCGGGACGTGGCCGACGCGATCTACCTGGACCCCAAGGTCGAGGAGTACATCGTCGACCTGGTGTTCGCGACCCGGGAGCCGGCAGAGGTCGGACTGGAGCGCCTCGAGCCGCTGATCGAGTACGGGGCGTCGCCGCGCGCCACGATCTTCCTCGCCGCCGCCGCCCGCGTGCAGGCGCTGATGTCGGGCCGGGCCTACGTGACGCCGCAGGACGTCAAGACGGTGGGCGCCGACGTTCTGAGGCACCGGGTGCTGATTTCGTACGAGGCGGAAGCCCGGGACCTCAGTTCGGACGATCTGATCCAGGAGATCATGGGCACCGTAGACGTTCCCTGACGTCGCTTCGGAGCGCGATCGATGTGGTTCTTCCGGCGTCACGAAACCGCGAACCAGCAGCGGCATGAGGCGACCCTTTCGCCTGAGCTGCTGGCGCGGATCAAGACGATCCAGCTTCGCACCCAGGGCTTGGTGACCGACGCCCTCGCGGGCGAATACCACAGCGCCTTCAAGGGCCGGGGCATGGAGTTCGAGCAGGTGCGCGAGTACACGGCGGGGGACGACATCCGCCACGTCGACTGGAACGTGACGGCGCGGATGTCGAGCCCCTTCGTCAAGGAGCACCGGGAGGAGCGGGAGCTGACGGTCATGCTGATCGTCGACGTCAGTTCCTCAGGCGCCTTCGGCACTGCCCAGAAGCAGAAGCGCGAGGTCGTCGCGGAGGTCGCCGCCGTGCTCGCCTACCTCGCGATCCAGAACAATGACCGGGTAGGCATGATCATCTTCTCGGATCGGATCGAGCATTTCATCCCGCCCAAGAAGGGGCGCTCCCACGTCTGGCGCGTGATTCGGGAGGTGCTGAGCTTCCGACCGACGGGCCGCGGCACCGACCTCGACGGCGCTCTGGATTACCTGGGCCGGGTGGTGCCGCGCCGGTCGGTTGGCTTCGTCATCTCGGACTTCCTGGATGAGGGCTTCTCCGAGCGCTTGCGGGTGGCTGCTCGCCGTCACGACCTGACCGCGATCCGGGTCCTCGACCAACGCGAGGTCAGCCTGCCGCGGATGGGTCTGGTCGAACTCGAGGACGCGGAGACCGGGGAGACGATCGTCATCGACACGGCGAGCCGGCGGGTGTCGGACAGCTTCGCCCGCGTGGCCCGCGAGGACCTGACGCGACGATCCGAGCAGTTCCGCCAGGCCGGCGTCGGCGAGATCCAGGTCTGGGCCGATCGCCCGTGGATCGATCCGGTCGTCCGCTACCTGCGGGCGCGCGAACAGACGGTACGGGTGTAGGTCGTGGTCGTTCGCTTCGCTACCGGACTTGCTGCGGCGCTCTTCCTCCTGGGGTGCGGCGCCGTCGAGGAACAGGCCGGCACCGGGGAGGCGCCGAAGCCGCCGGCGGAGCTGCGGGCCGCGGTCGACCGCGCCACCGCCACGACCGGCGACCTGATCACCTACGAAGTCGTAGTCGAGCGCAAGCCGGAGGTGAGCGTCGACCTGGCTGACCCCGGAATCGACATCGCGGGCTTCCGGATCGTGGACCTCGGCCAGGACCAGGCGGAGACTCTTTCTTCGGGCCGGATCCTGGAGCGCCGCTGGTTCCAGCTCCGCGCCGATCTGGTCGGTTCCTACGTGCTGCCGGCGCTCTCCGCTACGTACGGTGGTCCTGCCGGTGACGCAGGCGACCTCCAGACACCGGAGATCCCGGTCGAAGTCGAGTCGGTGCTGCCGGCGGACGGCGCCGAGGTGACGGACATCCGCGACATCAAGCCGCTGCGCCGGGTCGAGACCGGCCGGCTGTGGCTGTTGTGGCTAGGACTTGCCGCCGCGGTTCTCGTGCTGGCGGCAGCGGCATGGTGGTGGTGGTGGCGCCGGCGGCGCGGGCGTGGGGGCGAAGGTCCGGAAGTGCCCCGGATTCCACCCTACGACCTGGCGATGCAGGAGTTGGAGCGACTTCGGCGCACCGACTTCTCGGACCTGCGGGAACTGCGCCGCTACTACTTTGCCGTCTCGGCGGTCGTCCGGGCCTACGTCGAGGGTCGCTTCGGCATGAACGCCACCGATCTGACGACGGAGGAGATCCTGAGCCGGCTGGCTCTGATCCGGCTCGATCCGGTGCAGGCAAGGCGCCTTGAGCGGTTCCTGGTCGCCACGGACCAGGTCAAGTTCGCGGCCCACCTGCCCCTGCCCGAGGAGATCGACCGCACCTGCGAGCAGGCCTTGGGCTTCGTGCGCGCGACACGGCCGGTGGAGGACGATGCCGGCGAGGACGGCGGCAACAAAGAGGCCTCCGCGCCGGCGTTTGACCAGGCGGGGAAGGCGGCATGAACGAGCAACTCCTGTTCGCCGATGTCCGCTGGCTCTGGGTGCTGCTGCCGCTGTACGTGATCTGGTCGCTCCTGTGGTGGCTTCGGCCGCGCTGGCGTCATCTGGCGGCGCGGCGCGGCTTCTCCATCGGAGGGAATGCCGCGGGCAGAACAGCCGTTGCGTATTCGTCGCTCGTGCATGCGCGCCAAGCGGCACGATCGGGAACGCCGACGGCCCGTCGCCTGGTGTCGGCGCTGCGCCTCCTGGTCGTCGCCCTGGTGCTGCTCGCCGTGATGCGTCCCCAGACCGGGCGTGCGCTCACCGAGGTGAGCACGGAGGGCATCGACATCGTGCTCGTGATCGACACCTCGGGGTCGATGAGGGCGCTCGACCTCGACGCGCACGAGCGCTCGCTGAGTCGCCGGAGGGACCGTCTGGAGGCGGCCAAGGGAGTAGTCGAGACGTTCATCGGGCGTAGGCCGAACGACCGCATCGGTCTCGTCGTGTTCGGCGAGGAGGCCTTCACGCAGTGTCCGCTGACGCTCGACCACGGCATCGCCGCGACCTTCCTCGAGCAGTTGGAGATCGGCATGGCGGGGGACGCCACGGCGATCGGATCGGCGGTCGGGGTGGCGACCAAGCGTCTTGTGGACTCGGAGGCCGAATCGAAGGTCGCGGTCCTGCTGACGGATGGGCGGAGCAATGCGGGAGCGCTGACGCCGCTGCGGGCCGCCGAGGCCGCCGCGGCGCTGGGCGTCAAGCTGTACACGATCGGCGTCGGCACCCGCGGTCAGGCGCCCATCGTGGTCGAGACGCGGTTCGGGCCGCGCGTCGTCTACGAGGACGTGGAGATCGACGAGGACACGCTGCGGCGAATGGCGACGGTCACCGGCGGCGCCTATTTCCGGGCCGAAGACGTGGCGGGGCTGGAGGAGATCTACGAGCAGATCGACGAGCTCGAGAAGACCGAGATCACCCAGGAGTCCTACATGGAGTACGAGGAGCGTTTCGCCTGGCTGGTGACGCCGGCCGTGTTCCTGCTCCTGCTCGAAGTGGTGCTGCTCGACACCCGCTTGAGGAAGTTGCCGTGAGGCGGTTCCGATGAGACAAGGATCGTCCCGGCGCCGCGGTGAGCACCGGGGGCAAACGCTGCTGGCGCTTGTGCCGGTCGCGTTCCTCGTGCTCGGTTGCGAAGTCCGCACGGGACGCCCGGACGCGCTCTGGCTGCTGTGGCTGGGGCCGGGCATGCTGCTCTTCTACGTTTACGCCTTCCGCACCCGGGCCCGGTTGCTCGGCCGCTTTGCCTCGCGCCAGATGCTGCCCGTCCTGGTCGCCGGAGTCAGTAGGCCCCGGCGTCGTCTGAAGGCGTTTCTCGTGCTGGTGGCACTGCTCGCCCTGGTGGCGTCTCTCGCCCAGCCCCGCTGGGGCTTCGTCTGGGAGGAGGTTCACCGCGAAGGCGTCGACATCGTGGTCGCTCTCGATGTCTCGGACTCGATGCTGGTGCGCGACGCGGAGGCGGGGGGCGAACTCAGTCGCCTCGAGCGCGCCAAGCGCGAGATCGCCGACCTGCTCCAGCGCCTGGAGGGCGATCGCATCGCCCTGGTGGCCTTTGCCGGCGCGGCGTTCCTCGAGCTGCCGCTGACGCTCGACTACTCGGCGACCACTCTCTTTCTGGACGCCATGGCGCCGGATCTGATTCCAACCAAGGGCACCGCGATCGGTGAGGCGCTGCGGGTGTCGCTCGATGCGTTCGACCGTGTCGCCGCGGTCGGATCGCGGCAGTCGCGTGCCGTGATCCTGATCACCGACGGCGAAGATCATCTGGGCGAGGCGCAGGAAGTCGCCGAGGCCGCCGCCGCGGCCGGCGTGCGGGTGTTCGCGATCGGCATCGGGCGCGACGAGGGCGCGCCCATCCCCAGGGCGGGCGGCGGTTTCCGCACCGACCGTCGGGGCGAGATCATCCTGAGCCGGCTGGACGAGGCGGCACTGCAGCGGATCGCCCTGACCACCGGCGGCCTCTACGTCCGTTCGGTGACCGGCGATGTGGACCTGGAGCAGATCTACGCCCAGGGCATCAAGGCACAGCTCGAAGACCAGGAACTCGGTTCCAGCCGTCGCCAGCGCTGGCAGGAGCGCTTCCAGTGGCTGCTGGTCGTCGCCCTGGTCGCGCTGATGCTGGAACCGCTGATCAGCGACCGGCTGCGTCGGCGCGACGTGACGCTTGAAGGAGGCGACCATGCGGCCGCCGCGTGAAGCGCGCGTGGAGCCGCTCGTTCTCCTGGCGTGGGGGCTGTTGTTTCCGCTCACCGCGGGCGCACAGCCGCCGGACAGTGGGACGCCGCAACCGCTTCAGCCGCAGGCGTCGCCCGAAACGCCGCCGGTCGAGTTCTCCTCGCCCTACGATGCGTTCGACGCCGGCGCCTACGCCCAGGCCCTCGACGGCTTCGTGGACCGGCAGACCAGGCAGCCCGACGACCCGGAACTGAGCCTCAACGTCGGCGCAGCGCACTACAAGTTGAACGACTTCGAGTCCGCGGACGCCCAGTTCTACCGTGCCGCGGCGACCGGCGGCGACGAGTTGCGGGCCCAGTCGCTCTACAACCTCGGCAACAGCGCCTACCGTCAGGGCAAGCCGGGAGAAGCGATCGACTTCTACATGGCCTCTCTGGAGGCGAATCCGGACGACCTGGACACCAAGTTCAATCTGGAGTTCGTGCGTGAGGAACTGAAGAAGCAGCAACAGCAGCAGCAGAACCAAGACGGTCAGGACCAGGAGCAGCAGGACCAGGAACAGCAGAGCCAGGAGGGCGCCGAGCAGCAATCGGAGGATTCCGACCAGGGCGAAGGCGAGCAGCCGGACGATCAGCAGCAGGACCATGGCGCCCAGGGCCAGGACCAGTCGGAGGACCAAGCGCCGCGGGACAGCGACGGTGACGGCATCCCCGACGAGGCGGATTCGCCGCCCGAGGAGGATGGCTCGGACCCCGGCATTCAGGGCGGGCCCCAGGAACCGTCGCCGGGCATGACGCCGGAGGAGGCCGAGCGCCACCTGCAGGCATTGGAGGAGGGACGCCTCGACCCGAATCGGCGTGGTCAGCGCGGACGTAGCAGCCGTCAGGCGAAGGACTGGTAGGTCGATGGATGGCAGGAGACGAGCGTTCCGTCGGCCGGCCGGGAGCCGCTCTGTCGCTCTCGCCTGGTCTGCGGTCCTGTGCACGTCGCTCTTGGCCATCCCGGGGGCAACGGCGGTCGGAGCACAGGAACCGGGGGCGATGCAGGTCACGGTGGACCGCAACCAGGTCGCTCTCGGGACCCAGATCTATCTGACGATCAGGCTCAACGGCTCGCCCGACGAGCCGCCGAGGCTGCCCGAACTGCCGGACTTCCGGGTCGTGTCGCGTGGTCAACAGCGACAGACCCAGATCACGAACGGCCGGGTGAGCAACAGCACCTCGTACAACTACCTGCTGATCCCGGTACGGGCCGGCACGTTCGAGGTCGGATCGGCGGTCGCGCTGGTCAACGGCGTGGAGGTCAGGAGCCAGCCATTCACGGTCGAAGTCACCGCTGCGGAGGAAGACGGTGATGAGCAGAACCGGGAACTCTTCGTTACTGCTTCCGTCTCCACCGACCAGCCATGGCGGGGGCAGCAGGTGATCTATACGTGGCGCTTCTACAGCAGCGTGCGGGTCGGCCAGGGGTCGATCGAGTCGATGGACTTCGGCGGTGACGTTGTGGCCGAGGATCTCGGGGAGGTGCGGCAGTTCGCGACCGTGATCGAGGGCGTCGAGTACTCGGTGAACGAGGTGCGCAAGGCGCTCTTCCCGCAGCGCGCCGGAGAGATCGTACTGCCGCCGACCCAGCTTCGTGTGGACGTGCAGGCCGAACAGACGCGCGGGCCGAGCCGGAGGCGCGGCATCTTCGACGAATTCGACAGCCTGCTTGGCGGGGGAGGGCGCTGGGCGACGAAGTACCTGCTTTCGGAGCCGTTGACTCTCGACGTGCGGCCGCTGCCGCCGGCGCCCGACGGTTGGAACGGTCTGGTGGGGGAGTTCGACATCCGTGCGTCGCTGAGCAGGCGCCAGTTGCAGGTGGGTCAGTCGGCCACCCTTGAGGTACAGGTCGCCGGCGCCGGCAACGTGCAGTTGCTCGCCGAGCCCGGATTCCCGGAACTGCCGGCGTTCAAGATCTACGCGGACCAACCCGACTCGAGCATCGACCGCAGCGGCCGCCGACTGACCGCACGCAAGGTCTTCCGGCGGGCTCTGGTTCCGCTGGTCGCTGGACCCCGCGACATTCCACCGATCGATCTCGTCTACTTCGATCCCGAGCTTGGCGAGTACGCGACCCGCTCGACGGACCGCATCGACCTGGATGTCACCCCGGCCGAGGGTGAGGAGGAGCTGATGCTCACCGAGTCCCTGGCGCCGACCACGGGCAAGGTGGCGGTGCGGATCCTTGCCGACGACATTCTGCCGATTCGTCGAACGGCCGCCGGCATCACTTCGGCGATGCCTCGGGGCTGGCGGTTGTGGGTCTGGCTCGCCGGCGGCCTGCTGCCGGCTCTCCTGTACCTGGCCCTGCTTGCCCAGCACCGGCGGGAGCGTCGCTACGCCGCCGACCGAACGCTTCGCCGGCGCCAGCGGGCCTTGCGTCAGGCGCTGTCCGCGGCTCGGAACCTCGGTCGCGGCACGGGGTTTGCTTTCGCTGCGGAGGCATCCGGCGTGCTGCGTCGCTACGTGGGGGACAAGCTGGGCATCGAGGGAGCGGCACTGACGCCGTCCGAGGCCGAGACCGCGCTGGTGCAGGCTGGTGTGGACTCGAACGCGGCCAGGAGTTGCCGTGAACAGCTCGAACGATTCGAGGGCGCTCAGTACGGCATGGCGTCGGTCGCGGTCGGGTCCGCCGCTGTCGAGACCGAGACGGACGGTCTGAGCGAGTTGATCCGAACCCTCGACCGGCAACTCCGGGGGCGCAGGCCATGAGACGGGCTTTCGCGATTCTCCTCGTGGCCGGAGTGTTCGCGGCGGGATCCTCGTTCGGCCGGCAGGAGGAGCTGCCCGTCGTCACCGAAGCCCAGTCGGCGGAGGAGGCGCCAGCCGCACCGGAACCGGCCGAGTTCTGGGTGAACGGCAACGCCGCCTATGAGGCGGGCGACTTCGAGCGAGCAGTTGCTCTCTACCGCGAAATGCAGGAGATGGGGGTCGACAACGGCCACGTGCACTACAACCTGGGGAACGCCTACCTCCGCGCCGGCCAACTGGGACGGTCCATCGCCTCCTACCGCCGCTCCCTGCGGTTGTTGCCGCGCGACGAGGACGCCTACGCGAATCTGGCCTTCGCTCGCCGCAGCGCCCGCGATGAGATCGCGCCGCCGGCGCCGCCAGTGCTGGTCCGGACCCTGCTGTTCTGGCACTACAGTCTGGCGCCGAATGAAGTTGTGAGGAGCGTGGTGCTGGTCGGCCTCGGTTTCTGGATCGTGCTTGCCCTGCGGCTCTACCGGCCGGCTTCCGAGGTGCTCCGGTGGTCCGCGGTCTGTCTGCTGGCGGTTGGGCTCGCCCTGGGCGGCTCGCTCGTGGCCCACGGGGCCTTCGACCCCGCCATCGCCGTTGTCCTGCCGCAGGAGATCAATCTCCACGCTGCCGCCGGCGAGGGTTCGGTTGTCCGCTTCCGCCTCCATGCCGGCACCGAAGTACGGGTCATCGAACAGCGACCGGAGTGGATCCGGGTCGAACTGCCCGACGGCCAGAGGGGCTGGTCGAAGCGTGAGTACGTGGAGATCGTCGAGTGAGCGCGGACTAGCTGCCCGCGGCGAAGCGATGGCCGACGATCTCGAAGAAGGCGGCAAGGAAGCGGAACGTCAGGCCCCAGACGATGTGCCGCTCGGGTTCACCGACGACGACGCCGGGGAAGCTCACTTCGGGATAGGGCGGATGCCGGTAGTCGATGACCCGGGAGGGATCCTCGAACCAGGCCAGGGGCACCCAGAACGCTTCGGCGACTTCGTAGTTCAGGACCAGGTCGTTGCCCGCGCCCGCGTCGACCTCGTAGACGAAGGCCGCGATCCGGAGCTGCCTTCCCTGGCCTGCACGCTGCCCCGTCTGATCGTCGAGGCGACCGATCAAGTGGGCGCCCTCGATTGAAAGACCAACTTCCTCCGCGGCCTCGCGTTCCGCGGTGTGCCGGAGATCGCAGTCGGTCTCGTCATGCCGGCCGCCGGGAAACGCCATCTGCCCCGACCAGGGGTCGGACGGCTTGCGGGCCCGCTCGATGAACAGCGCCTCCGGGCCCGCCGCCGATGGGCGGAGAACCATCGCGACACTGGCCTCGAACTCGGCCGGCGGGCGGATGAGGGCGTCGTGCGCCGCCAGCCGGCGGCGGATCGTGGCGAGATCGACTCCCGGCGGCGGCACCCCTACGCGCTGAACGTCGCAGTCAGCCAATCGATCAGTACGCGGTTGAACTCCTCGGGCTTTTCCTGCTGGGTCCAGTGGCCGCAGTCCTTGATCGTGTGCTTGTCGATGTTCGGCGCCAGCGCCTCGATGCCGTCGGCGGAGGAGGGAGGCAGGACGACGTCGTTCTCGGCGCCGATGTAGAGGCAGGGCTGCTCGATCCGCTCGCCTTTGTCCTTCATCAGCTTCCAGTTGCGGTCGATGTTCCGGTACCAGTTGACGCCGCCTGTGAAGCCGGTTCGTTCGTAGACGGAGACGAAGTGGGCCAACTCCTCGTCGGTGAGCAGAAGCTCGCCGCGCAAGTCGGCTGCCGTTCCGTGTTTGATGATCTCCAGTAGTTGGAACTTCCGCTCCGGCGCGTCGGCGGGGAGTTTGCTAAAGGCCTCGGCATCCCAGGTTCCGCGGCGCATGAAGGTGCGGAAGGTCTTCTCGGTGTCCGCATCGAGCACTGCTTCCGCCCTGTACGGTTCCTGGAAAGCGACGACGTAGTTGTCCTCGCCCCGCATGCGGCGGAGCATCTCGATCGGCGGCTGTGGCGGCTGCGGCCCCGTGGGGGTGTTCACGCCGACGACGCCGAGGACGCGGTCGGAGTGCAGCCGAGGCATGGCCCAGACCACGCCGCCGCCCCAGTCGTGGCCGACGAAGACCGCCTTGTCGATGCCCCGGGCGTCGAGGAGCCCAACCAGGTCGGCGCACAGTTCGGCGATGTTGTAGGCCTCGATCGTCAGGGGCCGTTGCGTGTGGCCGTAGCCCCGCTGATCGGGCGCCAGAACGCGGAAGCCTGCAGCCGACACCGCCGGCAACTGGTGACGCCAGGAGTAGGCGAGTTCGGGGAAGCCGTGGCTCAAGACGACGGGCACGCCCTCGTTTCCGGCTTCGTACACCGCCATTCTGAGGCCGCCATTGGTGCGGATGTAGCTGGGATCCGGCCAGGCCGTGGTCTCTTGCTTGGCGGCGGCTGCCTTGCCCGGCTTCGCGGCGAGCGCGGCGGCGCCTACGGCCGAACCGGCGATGAGGGTACGGCGGGTCATGGCTGCGTCGGAGTCGCTGGAGTCGTTCTTGGTGCTCATGGCGGGGAATGGTACCGGAGCGTTGCCTGGAAGGCTGGGTGCGAATCAGGCGCCCGGCGGCCAGGGTCTTGTGCGGATTACCCGGCCAACGTCCCTGGTACTGGCGATCTTGCGCTGAACCTGCAGAACCTCGTTCATCCGCGCGTGGATCTCGGGCGGAAACGGCGTACTGCGCCGTGTGTCCAGATCGATGTGGATGCTCAGCAGTTCGTGGGTCGCGGCGACGTAGCCCTCGTCGGCGTGAAGCATGCGCATGAAGGTGTGGTACTTCTTGTGGTCGAAGCCGAGCAGTTCCGCTTCAACGATGATCGGCGCGCCCTCGGGCAACTCCCGCAGCCAGGTGAGGTGACTGTCGATCGAGAAGGTGGAGCGCCGGTCCTTCCGGCGGTAGGTCTGATCGATACCCAGGAACGCGGTCCAGGGGCCGGTCGCGTCGTCGAACACGACCAGGTAGTAGCCGGCGTTCATGTGGCCGTTGTGGTCGATCCACTCGGGCAGGACCGTGCCGGTCCAGATGGGCTGCGGGTCGGTCATGAAGGCGTTACAGAACCCGGAAGCCCTCGAGGCGTGCGGCCGCCGAGAGCCTCTCGTCGCTGCAGACGACGTCGATGACATCCGGATGATCCGCCGTCGCGGTCAACGCCGAGCCCAGTTGGAAGGCGTCGGCGGCGCGTAGCGGGTGGAGCCGAAGCAGAAGGGTCGCCCGTTGTCGTACGGCCTTGGTGGGAGCGACTTCCAGCCAGTCCTCCGCCAACCGGCGCAGTTGCTCCATGGGTCTGACCAACCCTTCCTCAAGGCGGCCTTCCCGGTCAATGCGGTTCAGGGCGGACGTGCATTCGACGACCGAACCCCACCAGGTGACAATTTCATGGTCCCGGTCGAAGATCGCCTGGCGCTCTCCCGACCTCGGTTCGCTGACCAGCAACGAGACCAGCGCGGAGGAGTCCCAGTACTTCAGCGGCTTCCTCTGCGTTCGGCCACGACGATCTCGCTTGCGCTGAGACCATCCTTCAGCTTGGGGAGCGGCTTGGCCAGAAAGCCCTCCACATCGAGCCGCTTGCGGGGAGGCGTCACGACTCCGCGCCGTACCAGCGCTTTGGCAGCCTCGCTCAACCCCAGGTCGTCCAGCCGGCAAGGCTCCAGCCGGGCCACGGGCTCGCCGCGGTGCGTGATCAGCACGCTCTCGCCGCGACGGACCTCCTTCAGCAGCGCACTGAATCCGTCCTTCGCTTCGCTCACACTGGCTCGCTTCATCTGGCCATTCTGGCCAGATCGATCTGGCCTGTCAAGCCTCTTCGATCCAGTGCGATCCGAACGGCGAGCCCCCGAGGCTGTCCGGGGGCGGCGGTCTCGGCGCTGACGCCGATACCCACGTGACGACGGCGTGTCAGGCCTTCAAGGAACTTCAGGAGTTGTTCCGAAAGCTCTGTCGCATGTCCAGACCCCGCCGCGCGGCTTGACATGGCGGAGCCTGAGCGCGCACAATCCGCTCTCACCCTCCTTCTGACTCGTCTGCGGGCGGGGATTCGGTGCGGCGCGACAACCGCGACATGATCCACTCGACATACACCTCGTCTCTGCTCAAGCGGCTCGACAAGCCGGGCGCGAAGCCCCTGCTTCAGGACTGGGCGCCCGACCCCTAGAGTCCTTTCATCGAAAGACCTTCCGGCCGGCCATCCAGTTCTGGGATGCGCCGGCCTTTCTGTAACTAGAGGAACCCTTCTGTAACCAGAGGAACACTGCATGGCCTCTCATCCGGCAACCATCGAGTCTCAACCCGCGATTATCGAATCGACCCTGCGCGAAGGCGAGCAGTTCGCCAACGCCTTCTTCGACAGCGACCAGAAGGTGGAGATCGCGTGTCTGCTGGACGCCTTCGGGGTCGAGTACATCGAGCTGACTTCGCCGGCGGCCAGCCGCCGTAGCCGGGACGACTGCGAACGGGTGGCGAGGCTGGGCCTGCGGGCCAAGGTGCTGACCCATACGCGCTGTCACCTGGAGGACGCGAAACTGGCTCTCGAGACCGGCGTCGACGGCATCGACGTCGTGTTCGGCACCTCCCGTTACCTGCGGGAGTACTCGCACGGCAAGAGCATGGACGAGGTGATCGAGACCGCGGTCGAGGTCGTCCAGTACATCCGATCGCACGATGTCGAGGTGCGCTTCAGCACCGAGGACTCGTTCCGCAGCGATCTGGCGGACCTGATTCGGGCCTACCGGGCGGTAAACGCCGTCGGTGTGCACCGCGTCGGCGTCGCCGACACCGTGGGGGTGGCGAGTCCCAGGCAGGTCTACGACCTGGTTCGCCGCCTGCGGCAGGAAGTGGACTGCGACATCGAGTTTCACGGCCACAACGACACCGGCTGCGCGGTAGCCAACGCGTTCTGCGCTCTGGAGGCGGGGGCGACACACGTCGACACGTCGGTGCTCGGGATCGGCGAGCGGAACGGAATCACGCCGCTCGGAGGCCTGGTGGCGCGCTTCTACGCGGAGGATCCGGAAGCGATCCGTGCGCGCTACGACCTGCCGCTTCTGCGCGAGATCGAGAACTACGTCGCCTCCCTGGTCGAGGTCGACGTGCCGTTCAACAACTACATCACCGGCTACACCGCCTTCACCCACAAGGCCGGCATTCACGCGAAGGCGATCCTCAACCACCCCTCGAGCTACGAGATCCTCGATCCGGCCGACTTCGGGCTCGACCGATACGTCCACGTGGCCCACCGGCTGACCGGGTGGAACGCGATCAAGTCCCGTGTCGAGCAGTTGCGTCTCGATCTGGGCGACGCGCAGATCAAGGAGATCACAGCTCACATCAAGGCGCTGGCGGACGAGAAGCCGCTCAGTCTCTCGGACGTGGACACGCTGCTGCGCAGCTACCACACGGGGCAGCCGGCGCCGGCGGTCGCCGGAGCAGCCGGGTGAGCGAACGCTGTCGGCCGGCCGACACGGCCTACACCTTCGCGCAGAAGGCCCTGGCGCGGGCCAGTGGCCAGGCTACGATCGCGGTCGACGAGATCGTCGACGCGCGGCCCGACATCGTGCTCAGCCACGACAACACCGCGCCGATCGCCGAGATCTGGCGGCAGTTCGGGCAGCCGCGGGTCACGATCCCGGAGAGGATGGCCGTCACCCTCGACCACGCCGTGCCGGCGCCGACCGTGCGTCACGCCCGGAACCACGCCGAGGTCCGGGCCTTCGTCGCCGAGCAGGGCGTCGGGCACTTCTTCGAGGTCGGTCGCGGCATTTGCCACCAGGTCCTGAGCGAGGAGGCGGTCGTGCTGCCGGGAGACGCGATTCTCGGCTCGGATTCCCATACCCCGCACTTCGGCTGGCTGGGGGTGTTCGGCGCCGGCGTCGGTCGGAGCGAGATGGCCGTGTTGTGGGCCACCGGGGAACTCTGGCTACGAGTGCCGGAGTCGCTGCGAATCGGGCTTGAGGGCGCGCTCGGCGAGTGGGTCACGACGAAGGACGCGGCGCTGACGCTGATCGGCGACCTGGGCGCCGACGGCGCGCTCTACCGGAGCGTCGAGTTCAGCGGACCGGGGATCGCGGCTCTGAGCCTCGACTCCCGTGCAGCGCTGGTCAACATGATGGCCGAGATGGGGGCGAAGAACGCGTACATGCCGCCGGATGGGGCGGTGTTCGACTACCTGGCCGAGCGGCTCATCGCGCGTCCAGGACGGCGACCGGGCCGCGGCGCCGAGCCCGGCGAGACTGCGGCGGCGGTTGCGGCGCGACTTGAGGAGCGGGCGCTCTACCCCGATCCAGACGCTGACTACGTGGCCGAGCATCTGCTGGATCTGTCCGGGGTGGAACCCCGGGTGGCGCGCCCGCACCAGGTGGACGACACCGTCGCGGTCGGAGAGCTTGATTCGGTACGAGTGGACCAGGCGTTCATCGGCACGTGCACGAACGGCCGCCTGGAGGATCTCGGCGCGGTTCGGGAAGTGATGGCCGGCCGGCGGCTAGCGCGGGGAACCCGAATGGTCATCGTCCCGGCCTCGAGCGAGGTCTGGAACGAAGCGCTGGCGCGCGGCTGGGTGGCCGACCTCGCCGCCGCCGGCGCCGTCTTCGGCACTCCGGGCTGCGGCCCCTGCATGGGCAACCACCTCGGCGTGCTGGCGCCGGGCGAAGTCTGCATCTCCAGCGCCAACCGGAACTTCCAGGGTCGCATGGGCGACCGTGGCGCGGAGATCTACCTGGCGTCGCCCGCGGTGGTCGCGGCGAGCGCGGTCGCGGGCCGGATCGTCCACCCGCGGGAGGTCGCGGAATGAGCGGTCCGGTCGATGTCATCAGGCCCTTCTGCGGCCGGGTCTTCCGCTACGGCGATCACGTGAACACGGATGTCATCTTCCCGGGCCGCTACACCTACACGAAGAGCCGGCCGGAGGAGGTCGCCCCCCATGCGCTGGAAGACCTCGACCCGACGTTCGTCGAAAGGGTCCGGCACGGTGACGTGATCGTCGCCGGCTGGAACTGGGGCTGCGGTTCGAGCCGCGAGCAGGCCGCGGTCTGCCTCCGCTACGCCGGCGTCGGCGCGGTGATCGCCCGCAGCTTCGGTCGCATCTTCTACCGCAACGCTCTGAACAGCGGTTTGCTGGCGATTGTCTGTCCCGAGGCGGTCGATGCGTTGGAGGAGGGGGCCGAAGTGGAGGTCGATCTGGAGGGCTCGGTGATCCGCTGTGCCGGTGGCGGGGAGAAAGCCGGTTCGGGACCGGGGAACGCGGGCGTCTCGCCCGCATCCGGATCCGCGCCGCAACAGTTCGTCTTCGCCGAGTTCAGTCCGGCCGTCCGGTCGATGATCGCCGCCGGCGGTCTGATCGAGCAGACGAAGCTGCGTCTGGCGGGAGGGGTAGCCGCACCGTGACGCGGAGCTCCAACGATTCGACGACGGCGCCGGTCCGCCTCGCCCGGATCGGCGGCGACGGCGTCGGCCCCGAGGTCGTCGCCGCCGCCGTGCGAGTCGTCGACGCCGTCTGCGGCGACCGGATCGAATGGGTCGAAGCCGAGATGGGCTGGCGGACCTTCGAGCGGACCGGTACGGCGCTGCCCGACGCCACGGTCGAGATCCTGGAGGGCTGCGCCGGCGCGCTGTTCGGCGCCGTCTCGTCACCGGGCCATGCGGTTGACGGCTACCGGAGTCCGATCGTGGAGCTACGGCGTCGTCTCGATCTCTACGCAAACGTCCGGCCGCTCCGCGGAGGCGCCGTCGACGCCGTTGTGGTCCGTGAGAACACGGAAGGTCTCTACGCCGGCCGCGAACGCTGGGAACGGGATGGCGAAGTGGCCATCGCCGAGCGGGTGATCAGCCGGCGAGCGACGGAACGGATCACGCGGTTCGCCTGCGAGCTGGGGCTGTCCCGCGCCGCCCAGCGCGGCAACTCAGCCCGCCTCACCGTCATCCACAAGGCCAACGTGCTTCGCGTCAGCGACGGCCTGTTCCGCGAGACGGCGCTCGATGTCGCGGCTGGCTTCCCGGAGATCGAGGTCGAGGAGCAGCTCGTCGACTCCATGGTCTACCGGCTCATCCTGGAGCCGGAGCGCTACGACGTGATCGTCGCGCCGAACCTGTACGGCGACATCCTGAGCGACGCCGGCGCCGCCCTGGTCGGCGGCCTGGGCGTCGTCGGCTCGGCCAACTGCGGCGAACGCTTCTGCCTGGCCGAACCGGTTCACGGCAGTGCGCCGGACATTGCGGGACGGGGGATCGCGAATCCGGTCGCCGCCGTGGCCGCCGCTGCGCTCTTGCTGCAACGGGTCGGTCTTGCCGACGGCGCAGTCCGTGTCCAGGAGGTCCTCGCTGAGCACCGGGCGGCCGGCCCTCGAACCCCCGACCGCGACGGAGACTCGACGACAGAGCAAGCGGTTGCGGACATGCTGGCACGGGTCTGAAGCGGGCCGCGACGCGCAGCCCGGGTTCCTTGTCCGAAAGGGCAGTCGAGCCGTGGTCTTGAAGCGGCGTAGGCTTCGCGAGGGAGACGCTGGAAGTGGTCGATCAGGAAGAGCTCGACGAGATCATCCGTCGCGTAGTCGACGTGGCAGAGCCTGAGAAGGTCATCCTGTTCGGTTCGGCGGCTCGCGGTGACGATGGCCCGCAGAGCGATGTAGACCTTCTCGTCGTTGCCGAAGGCGGAGATCGGTCAGACGTTGCGGCTCAGGTGTACGAGCGGCTGGCAGGTGTGGGCGTGCCTGTCGATGCGATTCTCGTTACGCCCACGGACCTGGAGCGCTACAAGGACAGTCTCGGCTTGGTCTACAAGCCGGCGTTGGCCGAGGGACGGATCGTGTATGAAGCCGCCTGAGCGCTTGCCCCCAAGAGGATGCGCGGGAGTGGTTCAAACCTCGAGGCGGTACGAGTAGGCCACTCGATCCCGGCGCCGAGAGCCGTTCCACGGAATGAGCACCCGCAATCCGTGAGATGCCGGAGGCAATCCTGTCGTGGGCCGAAGCGAAGCCTCTGAACTTCGCCTTGATACTCTCCGCTTCCGTTGATCATCCTCACTTCACACCGGAGCGCGGCCTTGAGCGATCTGGAATCGGTGCGCAAGACCATCGAGAAGGTCCGGGGCTTGAAGAAGCCTCTGTAGAGTTGAAAGAGAGCACCGTCTGATGGCCGCTGGCGCTCCGATCGAACGCGTTCAAGTGCGCGGCTTCCGTTCGCTGGCCGATGTCGAACTCCGCGGTCTGCCCGGAGCGGCGGTTCTGATCGGCGCCAACGGTGCCGGCAAGTCGAACTTCATTCGCTTCTTCGAGATGCTGAGTTGGATGCTCGGACCTCGCCGGCTCGGCGCGTTCGTCGAGAAGCACGGCCGTGCCGACGATCAACTGTACGGAGGCAATCGGACGACTCCGCGCATGAAGGCCGAGCTGTCGCTTCGGACGGAGGCGGGAAGGAACGACTACCGTTTCGCGCTCAGCTACGCCCAAGGCGACCGTCTCTTCTTCTCCGAGGAGGGCTTCCGGTTCAGCAGCGGCGACGTGGCGAGCGAGGCGCCTTGGCAGTATCTCGAGAACGGCAATCGAGAGGCTGAGATCGTTCGCGCGGCCCAATCCGGTTCCTACCCGGGCGTCAATGAAAGGACTGCCCGGGTCATCGTTCATCTTCTACGCGGCTGCGCGGTCTATCAGTTCCACGACACCTCGGACGAGTCGAACTTCAAGAAGGAGTGGGACGCGACTGACAACAACTACCTTCGCTCCCACGGCGGCAACCTCGCCGCGGTCCTCCTCCGGCTGGAGCGGGAGGATCTCGACCGCTACGAGTTGATCTGCGAGCAGATCGGCCGCATCCTTCCCGGCTTCGACCACTTCGAGCTTCACGAGAGCTACGGGAGCGTGGCTTTGCGGTGGAAGGCCAGGGGAGCGGACAAGACGTTCGGGGCGCACCTGACATCCGATGGCTCTTTGCGGTTCTTTGCTCTCGTCGCCTTACTGAATCTGCCGGCCGAGATGCTGCCGAACGTGCTGCTCTTCGACGAGCCGGAACTGGGGCTTCATCCCGCGGCGATCACTCTCCTGGGCGGGATGATCAGGTCCTTGGCGGAAGAGCGACAGGTCATCCTGGCCACTCAGTCACCCCTGCTCGTGGACGCCTTCGATCTCGAGGAGATCTTCGTCCTGGAACTGCGCGAAGGCCGAACGGAGGTTCGCAAGTTGTCTTCGGACGACTACCGAGTCTGGCTCGACGAGGACTTCACGCCCGGTGAGCTGTGGCAGAAGAACCTCCTCGGCGGCCGCCCTTGATCCGGCTCGCGATCTCGGTAGAGGGACAGACTGAGGAAGAGTTCGCCAAGGACGTTCTCAAGGAGCACCTCAAGCCGTTTGGCGTGGACGTGACGCCGGTTCAGGTGGGTAGCGCCCGCAACCGATGGAAGGGCGGCAACGTTTCCGAATCGGCGCTGATCGCCGAAATGAGGCTCCTGTCACACAACTTCGATGCCGTGACATCGCTGGTCGACTTCTACGGGTTTCGCGGTAAACGGGACCGGACGGCGGACGAGTTGGTCGCGGATTTGCGCGAGGAGCTTCGAGGAGAGCTCGGTCCGCGAGCACGGTGCGTCATCCCGTACGTGCAACTCCACGAGTTTGAGGGACTGCTGTTCTCGCGCCCTGAGGCGTTCAGGTCCGTGCCCGCTGCGCAGGAGGCCGCCGTAGCCGAGCTTCTTGACGCCCGCGCTCGATTCGCTTCGCCCGAGGACATCAACGACAGCGCCGCCACTGCGCCGAGCAAGCGAATCAAGAAGGCCCTGGCCCGTTACCAGAAAGCAGTTCACGGTCCGCGCATCGCTCGCAAGATCGGCTTGGAGACCATCCGTGGCGAGTGCACTCGGTTCGACGGCTGGCTAGCTGCCCTCGAGGCGCTGGGAGACGCTCAGCCTTAGCGCCGGAACGCCTCCCGGCGCTTTCTGGCGGCGGTGGGCGCGAGCGTCGACCTCCTCCTGCTACGTGTAACTCAGCAGTCGCTCGTTTGCCTGGGCGTCTCCGTCTTCGACTAGGCGCTTGCCCATGCTCAGAACATCGTCTTCCGCGTATCCGATCGAGCGATAGAACTCGGCGGCCTCGGCGTTCGACCTCCTGACCCGCAGGCTGATCTTGGGAGAGCCCATCTCGCGCAGCCGTGCTTCGGCCTTGTCCATCAGGAGCCGTCCGAATCCCCGTTTTCGGCTGTCCGTGGCAACCGCCAGATAGTTGATCCAACCGCGGTGGCCTTCGTAGCCCGCCATGACGGTCGCGATGAGCTGGCCGTCAATGAATCCGACCAGAAACAGATCCCGTTGGATCCGCACTTTGCGTCCGATGTCCTTGATCGGATCGTTCCACGGCCTGACCAACCCGCACTCGTACCACAACGCGACCACGGCATCTTCGTCCGATTCGCGGTAGGGGCGGATCTCCAGCCGCTGCATGGTGTGCGGCAGGCCGCTACCGCTGGAACCAGAACGGCTTGCGCTGCCGCTTCTCGCCCGCGATCTCGTTCATCGACAGGGCGTCGAACAACCGGCCGCCGACCATGACGTAGCGGACGAGTTCCGAGCTTCGCAGGTTCTCGAGCGGGTTCTGCTCGAGGACGATCAGGTCGGCGAGCTTGCCGGCTTCGAGGGAGCCGAGGTCGGCCTCCATGCCGAGGTAGCGGGCGCCGTTGATCGTCCCGGCAATCAGTGCCCGGTGCGGGCTCATCCCGCCCTGCTCGAACATCCACATCTCCCAGTGGGCGGCGAGGCCCTCGCGCTGGCCGTGGGCGCCGAGCATGATCGGTACGCCGGCCTGGTCGAGGTCGTTCACCACGCGAGCGGTCAGGATGTGGTTGTACTCGCCGTCCGGCGCCTTCTGCCGGCGGCGGGAGCGGGCATCGATCTCTTCCCGCGGTACATAGTTCAGCAGCCGTTCGTTGGCCCAGACGTCGGTGTGCTCGTACCAGTAGTCCTCGCCCTGGATGCCGCCGTAGGCGACGCCGAGGGTGGGGGTGTTGCCGACCCGGCTGCTGCCCCAGAACTGGATCACGTCGTCGTAGATCGCGCCCACCGAGAGCGAGTGCTCGATGCCGGTGTGGCCGTCGGCGACCATCGTCATGTTGTGCTGGAAGAGGGCGCCGCCTTCATTGACGACCAGCATGCCGAGATCCTGCGCCGCGGCGACGATCTTCTGGCGCTGGTCGCGGCGCGGTTGGTTGTAGCTCTTGACGCTGACGGCGCCGACCTTCTGCAACCGGCGCAGGTGCTGGACCGCGTCGTCCGGCGTCTCGACAATGGCGCGGAAGGCGCCGAAGGCGCCGTAGAGGATCGTGCCGGTGGCGAACAGCCGGGGTCCCACGATCTCGCCGGCGCGCTGCATCTCGCTGGCGGCGAAGAAGGTGCTGGTGTCGGTCGAGGGGTCGTGAGCCGTTGTCACGCCGAAGGTGAGCGAGGCGTAGAGCTCCGAGTTCTGCTGCGGGATGATCTCCTGGCTGCCCTGCGGCCCGTGCCAGTGGACGTCGATCAGGCCGGGCATGACGGTCAGGCCCGAGGCGTCGATGACCGTCGCGCCGTCCGGCACGTCGACCTGCCGGGACGGGCCTACTGCGGCGATCCGGTCGCCGTCGACGATGACGGTGCCGCGGCGAATGATCTCCATGTTGTCCTCGCCGGCCATCGTGATCAGGCGGGCGTTCGTGATCGCGGTCACGCCATCTGGACGGTAGGCGTCCACCTCGAAGCCGAGGTCGAGGCCGGCGGCAGGCTCGTCCTGCCCGTCGCTGGAGTTGTCCGCCTCGTTGCCTTCGCCGTCCTCTTCTTCGCCGTCCTTGCCTTCGCCGTCCTCTTCATCCTCGTCGTCCGCGAGCGCAAAGGCGTCCGCGAGTCGCCTCTCGAACAACTCCGGCCCCAGTGACCAGTAGAGCGTCGAGCTGTCGCCCGAGAAATGCAGGTAGGCGGCGTCGTCGGTGGAGACGTTCCGAACCGGTAGTCCGGGCGTGCTCGGTCCAACCTCGATCGCCTTCGAGGCGGGCACAAAAGGCACGACGTGGGCATCGAACCGTTCGGCGAACGCGAGCCAGCGGCCGTCGGGGCTGACCCGCATCTCGGTGGCGACCTTGCTGCCGACATGATCGCGCACCTCTGCTTCGCCGGCACTCATCAGTGGCACGCTGCGGAGTACCTGCCGGTCCCAGCGCTCCGGGGCGGTGAAGTAGACGCGGCTCGAGTCGGCGCCGAAGTGCGGGCTGGAGCCGGACCGGGATATGCGCACTGGTGCGCTCTCACCGCCGGCATGGATTCGGTAGAGCCCCGGATCCTTCGACCACAACGGACTCAGGATGCCGCCGCCGCGGCTCTTGCGGTAGACGACCGTGCCGCCGTCCGGCGAGAAGACCGGTTCGACGTAGAAGCCGGGATCGGGCGTGAGCTTCCGTCCCTCGCCGCCGGAAGCGGGCGCGATCCGGACCGCGCCGACGTCCTCGTCGTGCCAGCTCACATAGACGACCCATTTCCCGTCGCGGGACCAGGACGGGAAGAACTCGAAGTGATCGTCCTGGGTGGTTAGCCGCCGGGCCTCGCCGACCTCGCCCGTTGCCGGGTTGCGGCTGCGCGTCCACAGCCGGCCCAGGGTCTGGAAGATGACCTGGTCGCCGGCGGGGGAGACCTGGGTCCAGCGCAGCATCTTCGTCCGGAAGGTCTCCGGCGCCGCTTCGAAGTCGAAGGCGAGCGCTTCCTTCATCCGGTGGGTCGCGCGGACGCGGAAGGGAATCTCCTGAGCCTCCCGGCTCTCGATGTCGATCCGGTGCAGGCCGCCGCGGGCCCAGAAGACGATCGATCGGCTATCCGGCGTCCAGGCCATGCTGGAGTACACGCCGTGAACCGCCCAGATCTCCTGCATGTCGCGGTCGAGAGCATCGTAGATGGGGACGTTCTCTCCGCTTTGCAGATCGTGCAGGAACAGATGGCTCTGGAAGCGCACCCGGCGCACGAAGGCGAGGTATTTCCCGTCCGGCGACGGTGTCGGCCTCACGGCGCCGCCGGGCCCCGAGATCACCGTCTCGATCTCGCCGGTCTCCCGGTCGATGCGACGGATGGAGTAGATGCCCTCGGCCGAGTTCTTGCCGTACTGGAACGTGCCGCCAGGCGTCGTGTCCTGGCTGAAGTAGACATATCGCCCATCGGGCGAAAAGGCAGGTTCGCCCAAGTCTTTCTGATCGTTCGGCTTCTCGTTCAACTGCAGGCCGCCTCCCTCGCCGCTCGCATGGTAGAGCCAGATCTCGCCGCTGCCGAGGGAGCGGGTCGAGACGAAGTGCTTCCGGGCGGCGACAAAACGCCCGTCGGGGCTCCACACCGGGTTGTTGACCAGGCGGAAGTCCTCACGGCTGACCTGCTTCGGCTCGCCGCCGTCCGCGGGAATCGTCCAGACGTTGTCGCCGCCGCTACGATCGCTGATGAAGGCGATGTCGGAGCCGTCCGGGCTGAAGCGGGGCATCATGTCCCACGCCATTCCGTTCGTCAGTGCTTCCGCGTCGCCGCCGCCGATCGGCAGCAGGTAGAGGTCGCCGAGCAGGTCGAATGCGATCCGCTCGCCGTCCGGTGACAGATCGAGACTCATCCAGGTGCCCTCGGTCACATCGAGCTCGAACTCGTACTCGTCGCCGGGAGGGTCGTTCACGTCCCACTTCGCCTCGTCGTCGTCGGCGACGGCCGGGGCCGGGGCGGCGGCGAGGGCGACCAGGAACGAGGCAAGGGCTGGTAGAAGCACGCACAGGCGGCGAGCCGGTTCGGGGAACCGGTTGGGCAGGGTGCCAGCGAGCTTGAACGAAGGACTGGGGCAGCGGAGTAGACGTCTCATGACCGCGAGTCTACGTCCCATGGTGCGGCGGCGGAGACCGTGGACCGTGTCGTTCAGCCTGGGCCGATCGGCGGTGAGCCCGGTCGGCCCTCGTTGGTGACCGTGGCGTCGCGCTGATCACTCGTGCGAAGGAGCTACTCCTCCACGGGACCGGGACAACTCAGGTCCACGGTGAGCGCCTCCGTCTCCAGCACGATGTCGGTGCCGGGCAGAAATGCCTGCATCTTGACGGTATGGAGGGTGGGTTCGAGTTGGCGTGGGCGCCGGTTTTCTCCGTAGGCGTACCCCTCGTCACCGTGGCTGGCGCCGGACGGGTCAGGACACGCGCCGTAGACAAGGTCCTCGCCGATCTCCTTCCAGCTTCGTCCCGGCGCGTAGTTGTCGCAGAGAGACTCCTTGCCGTACCACGCCTCACCGTCGACCAACGTTCGGTACAGGAGTTGATCCCGCCATAGGGCGGCGCCTTCGGGCAGAGTGGTTTCGATCAGCGCCTGGGCGACCCATGCGCCACCCAACACATCCCGCCGCCGGAAGCCACCGGGATCGTCTCGGAGTAGAGCGGCCAGACCTCCAGGACTAGCGGCGTTGCCGGCGCCAACGAGGCGCTGTCGATCGTCGCGAGCACCTGTGCGGGAACTCCGTGCCGTCAATCCCTGCGGTCTGTGAAGCGGTAGGTCGCTCCGGCCTTCAAGCCGCCCTTGGGCCCGATGGCGAAGATGCCCGGGAAGCCTGGAACGCCCCTTGCTGTTGCCGGCACTTCCTGAAAGACGCCATCCTGCTTTGCCTCTACCGAGACTTGGGCCAGGATCTCCTCCCCGGAAAGGGACTCGCCGGGCATGTACCGCGCGACGCCAGCGGCGTTGACCGGTAAGCGCCCGGTTTGCGGCGCAAGGAAGCCCCAGTCTTCCAGTTGCTTGCACAGGCAGGCATTGGCCGCCGGAGCGGCGATTGTGAAGAGAGCGATTGACAGCCCTGCTGCGGCGGTCCATACGCAGAGGCGACCAGGCGCTCTTCGGTAGGGAGCCGCTTCGCTCACTCGTCAGTCGCGGGGCAGCTCAGGTCCACCGTTACCGTCTTGGTCTCGAGCACGATGTCGGTGCCGGGAAGGAACGCCTGCATCTTGACTTGGTGCGCAGCCGGCTCGAGCGGGGGGAACCAATAGTAGACGTCCTCGGGCGACTTCTCTCCTGGGCACCGGCCGTAGAGAACGTCATGGCCTACAGTGGCCCCGGCGGCCCCAAGCACATGTAGTTCTCCCGCGCACGTGCTGCTGGCCCCGTACCAGCCTTCGCCATCGACGAACGTTCGATACAGCAGTTGATTCCGCCACCGTTGGCCGTTCCCCCCGAGCCGCGCTTCGATCTGAACGTGCGGCAAGCGTTCCACGTTGCCGCACCGAAAGGTTGAAGCAATACGGAGCGTCCCAACGATTGTCGGCGTGCTGTGCAGGGTGAGCGTTGTTTCGACGGAAAGCTCCAGGTTGTCGATCGTCGCGATGACGCCCTTTCGGAGGTCCCAGGGGTCGTTCCCCGGTCGCCACCATTCACCGTTGTGTTCGCGGTCGACGAAGAAGTACCGTGCACCGGGCACGAATCCGCCCTCGGGGGCGACGACGAACACTCCTGAAGTGTCTGGCACAGCCTTGGCGATGGTCGCCAACGCGACGCCCTCGCCTTGCTTGCCCAGCATTCTCACGGAGATGCGTGATCTGACCACTTCCTGGGGATCCGGTCTGTCCGATTCGGCGCTCTGCCACTCCGTTGCTTGGAGCCAGAGCACGCCGGCGGCGTTGGCTGGCAGCCGCACGTCTGCTGGACCGATGAACCCCGTCGTGTAGAGCGGGCCGGGACACTCGCATAGTTGATGGCTGGCACCCATGCCGAACCAGGCAGCGTCGATCCACGTCGCTACAGCCGCCCGAGGGCAACTCAGGTCGACTGTCAGGGCTTCGCTCTCCAGCACGATGTCCGTTCCGGGCAGAAAGGCCTTCATCTTCACGCTGTGTTTGGTAGGCGCCAGCTCACGGAACCGGCCTCTCGGTTCGCGGAAGGCGATCGGGGCCTCACCGCGTGCATCGAGGTCCTGGCACGTGCTGTACACCTTGTCGGTCGCGATTTGGCGCCAACTCCGTCCGCTTGGGTAAAGCGAGCAGAGAGACTCGGCGCCTGCCCAGGGTTCATCGTCAACGAGGGTTCGAAAGAGAAGCTGCCCGCGCCACTCCCGAACCTCTGGAGCCAGTCCGGCCTCGATCGAAACGTGTGGAACAGGCTGTCCGCGGACTGAGCACATGCCGCCCCCTGAGGCCACGCTGATCAACTCCGCAGCCGCGGGTCCGGCCTTCAGAGCGAGCGAGGAGTTCGCGGGGAGTGGGTCCGCGTCCACGGTGACCTGAACTTGACGGTGGGGCCCGTTGCCCAAGAAACGTCGCGAGTCCGCCCATTCCGGATGGTCGTCGTGCAGAGTCGACCCTCGATCCGTGAATCGATACGTGGCCGCGACAGCGAGTCCTTCCCGCGGCGCGACGACGAAGATCCCCCGGAATCCGTCGACGCTCCGAGCGGTCGCCGGCACACGCACGAACCGATTCTGCACCCGTTGCTCGACCCTGATCCGCGCAGCGACCCGCCGCCCGGAAGGAGGTTGCTGGAGTTCGTATCGCCTGTCGAACACCCTGGGCTTGAACCACACCACACCGGCCGCATTGGCGGGCAGCCGCCCGTTCTCGGGACCGATGAACCCCCAGTGTTCGGGGTCTACGCAGCTACACGCTTGAGCGTTCCGTGGAGCGAACGCTGAGAGGGCGATCGACAGGCCGGCAACCGCCGCCCATACGGCTAGCGGGTGTGGTCCGCGAGGTGTGGAAACGGCTCGGTTCATCTGCCGGAGCTGGGGCAGCCAAGGTTGACCGTCACCGTTCCACGTTCGAGGGCAGGCGAGGTCTACGGCGCGAATCTCACTGCTCAGCACGATGCTGGCGCCGGGCAGGAAGGCTATCATTCTGACCTTGTGCGGATCGAGTGCGAGCTGCCGAGAGCGCGCCTTTTCCCCGCGGGTTCGGCTGGCTATGTCTCGACCTGGCTCTGACCGACTCGTCGGGCGACCCAAGAAGCACCGCTACGAGCGGCCAGACCTGCAGTGACAGTGCCGTTGCAGCGAGCGACCGTGATCCTCCGGAAGCTCCCTGCGTCTTCGATTTCGTCGTTCAAGGCTGCCAGAGGTAGTTGAACTTGACGATCAGTTCGCGGCGCGCCGTTTCCCGGGCGGTGAAGGTCGGGGCTTCCCAGTTGTGGTTGTAGACGACGAAGAGATTGGCGCCGGGTTTGTAGATCCAGTTGAAACGCACGTTGATGCCGGCCAGCTCCGCCGCGTCGTTGTACTGCGCGAGCGTATTGAGGCGAAGGTCCGGGCTGAAGGCGGCATCGAGCCGGAGTCGAGTTGAGCCTCCAGCGTCAGGCTGCGGACGCCGCCGCGGTTGATCCGCGGTTCCCAGCGCACCCTCGGATTGTAGCGGCGGAAGTCGCGACGCAGGAGAAAACCGGAGCCGGGACTGAACTCGGCCTGGGACTCCATCAGATCGACGTTCGCGCGCAGGCTGCGCGATGTGTAGCTGTACCCGGTGCCGAGAGCGCCTGTGTCTCCGCTCCGCCCCTGATCTTCGCTGGCGGCCCCGAACAGGTAGAAGGTGGACTGGCGGGTCGGCTTGTAGTCGAGATCGCCGCCGTAGAGCCGGTTCTGTTCACCGCCGCGCGGATCGCGTTCGGTGTAGATCATGCCGACACTGGAACGGTGCCCGAGATCGCGTTTGAGGCGGACGACACTGTGCTGGGCGGCGGCTGCCGCGGGCCGATTCCCCGCCGCAACAGCCTCGGTCCCCACGGTCAGCAGGCCGAGGTTCCAGGCGCCGGCCCGCCCGGTCAGGCGGGCGCCGAGGCAGAGTAGAAGTACGGCGGTCCGCGGACCGTTACACCGACTTCGTCCGTTCGTCGGCAAGCCGGAACTCCTGGTGCCAGGTCGAGTCGCCGCCGTCGCCCTTGCGGTCGACGACCGCGTCGACGAGGAAGGGTTCGCCGGCGCGGGTGGCCTCGATGCCGCGGCGGATCGCTGGGCGGATGTCTGCCGCCGACTCGACGGTCACGCCGTCGACGCCCTGGCTTCGGGCGAGGCCGGCGAAGTCGATGTCGGGATCGCCGAGGTGCATGCCGGTGTAGCGGTTCGCCTCCTTCATCTTGCCGTCGTAGCGGGCGTAGGCGAGGCGGACGGTCTGGTAGTTCCGGTTGTTGGTGACCACCGTCAGGACCGGAACTCCGTAGCGGGCCTGGGTCCAGAAGCCGGAGGCGCTGTACATCACCGAGCCGTCGCCGATGTTGCAGACGACCTGGCGATCCGGCTGGCCGAGCTTGGCGCCGGTCGAAGCGCCGATGCCCCAGCCGAGCCCGGCGCCGGAAGTGGCGAGCCAGGTCTTTTCGTTGTCGCGGTGACCGGTGGAGAAGAACTGGTTCGAGCCGCTCAGGTTCTCACTGACGATGATCGCGTTCGGGTCGAGTTCCGTCTCGAGTACATGGCCCAGCTCGTCGGCGTGGATGGGGCTGCGGCCGACGTTCGCTCGGTCGAGCTGGGGTGGCTTGCGCGCGGCCTCCGGGCGTGACGCGCGGATCTTCTTCCGCCGCTCTTCGGTGGTGAGCGATTCGACCGCCTCCACCAGGGCCTCGGTTGCGAGCTTCGTGTTCGCGACGACCGCGCGGCCGAAGGGCCGGTCGCCGCCGATCGCGCCCGTGTTCAGGCCGATCCAGGCGCTCTGCGAGCCCTCGGCGTCAGGGCCGGCGGCGGCGGTGCCGCCGATGTCGCCGACGCCGATGCGGAGGACGAAGTCGCGGTCGCGGCTGCTGTAGCCGCCGGCATACAGCGGATGCATGCGCGGGAAGCTGTGGAACGGCAGTTCACGTCGCCCACCGGGACCTGCAGGAGTTCGGCCAGCTCGAGCGCCGCCGGCTGCGCCCCGGCCTTGCTGACTTCGTCGCCGACGTGGATGATCGGCGCCTCGGCCTCGATCAGCATCCGCGCCACCGCCTCGATGTCCTCGTCGCGGGCCGGAATGTCGTCCGGGATGATGAAGGACGCGCGGTCGTGGATCGCGGCGCTGACTCCCTTGGCCTCCAGGGCGTGGTTGGCCAGGGCCAGGTAGGTCGGGCCGCCGGGAGCAGTCGTCGCCACTTTGAAGGCCCGGCGGAGCATGACCGGGATCGAGCCGGGGTCGCGGGTCTCCCAGGACATCTTCGTGAATTGGCGGTTCACGTCCTTCTGGTCGAAGCCGGGCCTGGGCCCCAGCAGCAGGTTGTCGTCCTGCATCTCGTTGTCGAGCAGGCCGGCGGTGACGATCAGCGCCGAGCCGTCCCGGCTCGAGTTGTAGAGCTGACCGGCGGACTGTGCGGTACCGGCGATGACGTGAACGTTGACGAAGCCGGGTTCGCCGGAGGCCTTGTGGTAGCCGTCGGCCATCGAGATGACGATGCCTTCGTGCAGCCCCATGATGAGCTGCATGCCCGGGCGGTCGAGGAAGGCGTCGAAGAACCCGACCTCGAACGAGCCGGGGTTCGTGAACAGGAAGCGGGTGCCGGCCGCGGCCATCTGCTCGACCATCAACTCGCCGCCGGTGCCGGCTGCTGTGCGGCTGCCCGAGTCGGCGTCGGTGTTCGCCGCGGCTGCCGCCGCGTTCGCCGTGGACTCGGCAATCGTGCCGGTCAGACCGAGCGCCGTCAGGGCCTGGATGAAGCCGCGGCGAGAGAGATCGTTGCGGAGGAAACGGTAGACCAGTTCGTTCACGGTGGGCCTCCCTTGTCGTCAGGATGTGGTTGTGTCAGCGTAGCAGTCAGGCACGGGGCGCTCGGCAACGAAACGTCTTTCGCTGCTATGATCGCGCGCCCAACGAGACCGCCGCGGCGCCGGATGCGGGTCACACCGTGGCGATGGAGTCGACATGCCCAGAACCTGCCAGATCACCGGCAAGAAGCCGCTCAGCGGCCATAACATCTCTCACGCGCACAACGTCACGAACAAGTGGCAGCGGCCGAACATCCAGGCCAAGCGGCTGTACGTCCCCGAGCTCAAGCGGACGATCAAGCTCAAGGTGTCGACGCGCGCACTGCGGACGATCGACAAGAAGGGTCTGGTGCCCTATCTCAAGAGTCAGGGCCTGACGCTGCGCGACATCACGTAGCGCGGCAGAATTCCCAGAGGCCGGCGCTTCGCGCCGGATGCCGGCCAGAGGCCGGTGCATCCAGTTTCTGCCGGCTGCGCTTCTCGCGCAGGGGTTTCAGGGTTCGGGATCGGCCTCTGGTTCGTCAGGTGACGAAGCGGGTGAGTCGCCTTCGCCGTCGTCGCGGCTGCCCAGGTACTCCGGCAGCTTGATCCCGACGTTCTTCGTCAGTTCGTGCAGCGGCGGCAGGGCGCCGACGAGGCCGGAGACGAAGTCCGCGGTCGCCGTCTTGCCGTTCTCGCCGCGGCCCGAGTCCCACACGGTCACGTTGTCGATCTTGAGGCCCGCAATCGCCTTGACCTGCTCTTCGACCAGCTTCGGGAGCTGCTCGGTGACCAGCAGCAGGGCCGCGTTGTCGGCGCCGCCTATCGCTTCGACGATCCGGTCGAAGCCCTGGGCCTTCTTCGACAGCACCGCCTCGATACCGGCGGCTTCCGCTTCCTGGAGGCGCTGGATGCGGTCCGCGTCGGCTTCGGTCAGAGACTGGATACCGTCCGCCTCACCCCTCTTGAGACGCCGATTGCGTTCCGCCTCGGCCTCGGCCAGGGTGGCGATCTCTTCCTTCTTGATCTCGGCCGGCACCACGACGTCGGCGCGCTGTGTGGCCTGTTCGCGGCTGGCGCGAGCGACCTCGGACTCTTCCTGGGCGGCGTATGCCTCCTGCAGCGCCTGGGCCGCCTTGACCTTCTCGGCGGCGGAGGCGTCGCGCTCGGCCTCGGCCTCTTCCTTTCTTCGACTGGAGTCGGACTGGGCGACCCGCACCGCGGATTCGTTCTCGCCCTCCTGGGCGGTCGCCAGGGACTGGGCGACCTGAATGCGCCGGTCGCGCTCGGCGGCCGCGGCGCCGACTTCGCCGTCACGCTCCTGCTCGGCGACCTTGACCTTCGCCTCGTTGATCGCGCGCGCGGCCGCTTCCTTGCCGAGCGCGTCGATGTAGCCGGACTCGTCCGTGATGTCCTGGATGTTCACGTTGATCAGCCGCAGGCCGACCTTCTTCAACTCGACCTCGACGCCGTTTGAGATGTTCTCGATCAGCTTGTCGCGGTCGGCGTTGATCTCCTCGATCGGCATCGTCGCCAGAACGACGCGCATCTGACCGAAGATGATGTCGCGCGCGAGCGCGGAGACGCGCTCCATTTGCATGCCCAGCAGCCGCTCGGCGGCGTTCTCCATCACCCCGGATTCGGTGGAGATGCCGACCGTGAACGTCGACGGGCAGTTGACGCGGATGTTCTGCTTCGACAGGGCGCCGGTCAGGTTGATGTCCATCGTCATCGGTTCGAGATCGAGGAACTGGTGCGCCTGCAGGATCGGAATGATGAAGGCGGCGCCGCCGTGGTAGCACTTCGCCGAGCCGGTGCCGCCGATCTTGCCGTAGACCACGAGGATGCGGTCCGACGGGCAGCGCCGGTAACGGCTCGAGAGCGAGAAGATGAGGATCAGGACCGCCGCCAGGGCGGACAGGATGAGGATGATCAGGTCCACGTGATTGTTCTCCTAAGGGATTGCTATTGCTCTTGCCGATCTCGCCCATGGCTGGCGCCGGATGCGGGCGAGACGCCCGCGTTCCCAGGTTCGGCGTGCGCCTCCGCGTCGAGGGGAGCGACGAGCAGGGTGTTGGGATCGAGGATGTCGACCACGCGAATGCGGGTCAGGGTGGGCAAGTCGGTGTCGTGGCGCGTCATCGCGGCGACTGTCCGCAGCCTGCCCTGGACGAGGACTTCGACCTGGCCGGGTTTCCTGAGACTGGCGCCTATCGGCGCGTAGACCTTGCCCGCCACGCCGACCGCGTTCCGGTAGTCGACCGTGCCGCTGTGGCGCAGGCCCATCAGCACGCGCATGATCAGGAACAGGATGCCGGCAAACAGCAGACCGACGACGGTGCCGCCGACCGACGCGGCCAGGGTCGAGTAGCCGGCTCGCATCATCACGACGCCGGTCCAGCCGAAGCCGGCCAGAAAACCGCTGACGGTGCGCAGCGAGAGCAGAGAAGTCCCTTCGCCGTCGACGGCGTCGAGAAGATCGTCGAGCCCGAAGACGGTGAGGACGACCTGGATCAGTAAGGCCAGGGCGGAGACGATGCCGAGCGCGTAGAAGACGCGGTACGCCCCCTCCAGTGAACCCCACCAGTTGCTGACTGCCTCCATCGCTCCCCTCTCCTTCTACGTGGATTCGCCGTGGTTTGTTGACGACGCTACGGGCTGTTCCCAGCCCGTTCGATGCCGCGCCCCTCATCAACCCGGAGCAGCAGCAGGCCGCCGACCAGGAAGAACGCCAGAACCACCGCGATGCCGGCGCGCTGCCCGTAGCCGGCGGTGATGAGACCCAGCAGCATCGGACCCAGGAATGCCGTCGCCTTGCCCGAAAAGGCGAAGAAGCCGAAGAACTCGGACTCATAGCGCTTCGGCGCAAAGCGACCCATCAGCGACCGGCTCGCGGACTGGTTGGGGCCCATGAAGAGGCCCAGCACCAGCGCCGCGGCCCAGAACCAGGTCCGGTTCGGCGCCGCCACCGCGACCAGGGAGCAGACGAACAGGCCGACGAGGCTCCAGAGCACGGTGGTGCGGCCGCCCACCCTGTCGTCAACGAGGCCGAACAGGAACGCGCCCAGCCCGGCCGTCACGTTCAGCGCGATGCCGAACACGATCACCTCGCTCGTGTCCATGCCGAACGTGCCCGCGGCGTAGACGCCGCCGAAGGCGAACACGGTGATCAGGCCGTCGTTGTAGATCAGACGCGCAACCAGAAAGCGGACGATGTCCTTGAAGTCGCGGATGCGGGTCAGCGTACGGCGGAGATCCTGGAAGGCCCTGCGAATGGACGCGACCGCGCCGCCGGCGGACGTAGCGGCGCGCGGCGTGACCTCGTCGCGCAGAAGAATGAGCGCCGGCAGGCTGAAGATCAGGAACCAAAGCCCGACCAGCAGGTTCGAGGCGCGGACGTTGAAGCCGTCCTCCGTGCTGAGTGGAAGCCAGGGCGCGCCCTCGCCGAGACCGATCAGCCCGAGCAACGCGACGACCAGGCAGACCAGGCCGCCGGCGTAGCCGAGACCCCAGGCGTAGCCGGAGATCCGTCCGATCGTCCGAGGCGTCGACAACTGGGGGAGGAAGGAGTTGTAGAACACCATGCCGACCTCGAAACCGACGTTCGCGACCACGAACAGGACGAGAGCCGCGAGGACGGCGTTGCCGCTTCCCGGGACGATGAAGGTCAGCCAGGCGGTGGCCCCGACCGAGACCAGGGTGGCAACCATCAGGAAGCGGCGGCGAAGGCCCGAGCGGTCCGCCATCGCTCCGAGCATCGGTGAGATCAGAGCGATGATCAGCGAGCTGATCGTGATCCCGCGCGACCACAGCGCGGTGCCCCGGTCCGCGTCCTCTGCGAAAGTCTGCGAGAAGTACGTGGCGTAGACGAAGGTCACCACCAGGGTGGTGAAGGCGGAGTTGGCCCAGTCGTAGAGACACCAGGACGCCACCGCCCCGCAGCGGGCGGCAGGTTGCGACCCGCTGCCGTTGCCTTCTAGCGCCGCCAAACGCCTCTCCTTGCGGATCGGAGTTTAGCCCCAGCCCCCACGTCTCCAGGAGTGAGCGCGTCGCTACTCACGTCGTTGCGTCTTGCCGCGCTCACTCCTGGAAGGGCTCGTCCTCCCACCACGGGAAGTAGGGCGGCATGTCCGAGCTGACTTTCATCGGAAACGCGGCCGGTCGCTTGTCGAGGAAGGAAGTGACCCCCTCTCTCGCGTCGTCGCTCCTGCCGCGCGTGTAGATGCCCTTCGACTCGACCCGGTGCGCGGCCATCGGCGAGTCGGCGTCGAGCCCCTTCCACAGCATGTGCCGGGTGAGCGCGACCGACACCGGCGAAGTGTTCGCGGCGATCTCCAAGCCGAGTTCGCGTGCTGCCGGCACCAACTCCTCAGGCGGCAGGACGCGGCTCACGAGACCCGCCTCCAGCGCCTCCCGCGCCGGGAAGACCCGGCCGGTCAGCGCCCACTCGGAGGCTCGGCCCATTCCCACCAGGCGGGGCAGGAAGTAGCTGCTGCAGGCCTCGGGCACCATGCCGCGACGGACGAAGACGAAGCCCATTCGCGCCTCGGCCGAGGCCAGCCGGATGTCCATCGGCAGGGTCATCGTGATGCCGATGCCGACCGCGGGGCCGTTGATCGCGGCGATCACCGGCTTGCGCACCTTGTAGATCGCGAGCGACAGAACGCCGCCGCCGTCGCGGTAGGTGTCGACGTTCGCCTCCGGATGGGAGAAGGTGTCGCCGCCGGAGGACAGATCGGCGCCGGCGCAGAAGCCGCGTCCTTCGCCGGTGACGATCACCGCGCGTACCGAATCGTCTCCATCGGCACGTTCGAGAGCGTCGATCATCTCCCGCATCATCTGGCCGCCCATGGCGTTCAGGCGCTCGGGACGGTTCAGCGTCATCACCAGCACGCCGTCTTCGACGTTGTAACGGACCGTCTCGTACGTAGGTTGCTGGGGCATCGCTTCGTTCCTGCTGTCTACGTTGCGCTACCGGACGCCTGGCACCGGAAAGCGCAGGCAGAATCTCTCGATGTCCTGCCGCATGGCGTCCAGACGCTCGTCGTCGCCGTGGCGTCGCAGCGCGTCAACGATCCACTCGGCGAGCAGCTTCATCTCGGCTTCTTCCATGCCCCGCGTGGTCGCCGCGGGGCTGCCGAGGCGGATGCCGCTCGGCCTGAGCGGTGGCCGGGGGTCGTCGGGGATCAGTTGCTTGTTGACCGTGATCGAGACCTTGTCGAGGGTCTCCTCCGCGACGCGTCCGTCGATGCCGAAACTCTCCTGGGTGTCGAGCACCATCATGTGGTTGTCCGTGCCGCCCGTCACCAGTTCGGCGCCCCGGTCGAGCAGTTCCTCGGCCAGCACCTTCGCGTTGGTCAGCACCTGCCGGGCGTAGACCGCGAAGTCGGGTTCCAACGCCTTGCCGAGGGTGATTGCCAGCGCCGCCACGGCGTTCATGTGCGGCCCGCCCTGGAGGCCCGGGAAGACCGCCTTGTCGATCTTCCGGCGGTGTTCGGCGCGGCACAGAATCAGGCCGCTGCGGGGACCGCGCAGGGTCTTGTGGCCGGTCGTGGTCATCACGTCGAAACCGTGGTCCATCGGGTTGGACATCGCGTTGCCGGCGATCAGGCCGCCGATGTGCGATACATCCGCCATGGTGAGCGCGCCGATGTCGTCCGCGATCCGCTTGAACTCGCGGTAGTCGTAGTCCCGCGGGTAGGAGGAGTAGCCGCAGAGGATCATCTTGGGCTGGTGTTCGCGGGCCTGAGCGAGCATGGCGTGGAAGTCGATCGCGCCGGCGTTGTCGGGATCGGTCTTGTAGCGAATGAAGTTGAACACTCTGCCCATATGGGACACCGGCGCGCCGTGCGTCAGGTGGCCCCCGTGCGACAGGTCCATCGCCAGTACCGTGTCGCCCGGATCCAGGAAAGCGAAGTAGGCCGCCTGGTTCATCGGCGAGCCGGACAGCGCCTGCACGTTGGCGTGTTCGGATCGGAACACCCGGCAGGCGCGCTCGATCGCCAGCCGCTCGACCGCATCGGTAAACTCCTGCCCGCCGTAGTACCGGCGGCCGGGGTAGCCCTCGGCATACTTATTCGTCAGCACCGAGCCGTTCGCCGCGAACACCTCGGGGTAGGTGTAGTTCTCGGACGGAATCAGCTCGATGCCGCGCCGTTCGCGCTCTTCCTCGCCGACGATTGCCGCCCAGACGGCGGGATCGTTGCGCGCCAGCGCCTGCCGGTTCGCTTCCATCGCGCTTGACTCAGGCCTGCGCCGGGCTCAACTGGGCCCGGACGGCTACTGGACTGCCGCCTTGGCGGCCTCGAGCAGGACGGTTTCGGGCAGACGTACCCGGTAGTCCGGATTCACGTAGTGGAAGGCGATCCGCCCATTCGTGTCGAGCACGAAGACGGCTGGCACGGGCAACATGTGGTGATCGTCCCCGGCGTACTCCTCGAGGTCGAGCCGGTAGGACTCCCGGTAGGTCCGGACGATCTCCTCGTCGCGGAAGGCGATCCCGAACGCCTGCGAGGCTTTCATGCCCCGGTCGGAGAGCAGCCGGTACTGCAGCTCGTTCTTGTCGACGGTGGCCTGCAGTTGGTCCGCGATGTCGGGGGAGATGGCGAACAACTGGTAGCCGAGGTTGATCAGATCCTGCTCGATTTCTTGCAACTGACCCAGTTGCGTATTGCAGTACGGTCACCAGCCGCCGCGGTAGAAGATCAGGATCGTCGGCTTGGCTTGCGCCTCGGTGAGCAGATTGACCTCGCCGCCGTCGGCGGTGGGAAGCAGGACGTCCGGTACGGCGCTGCCGACCAGGAGCGGCCGGATGTTCTCCGCCGAGGCCGGAACGTCGGCGGCGCGAGCGGAAGAAACGGTAGCGCAGACAAGGGCCGCGCCGGCTAGGAAAGTCGTGGTTCGCATGGCCGGCAGAGTATCACGCGGGCCGGTGTCGAGAGCCCTGGTTTGCTTCCCGCGTGGCTCTTCGCCGCTCGATGAGTTGCGCCCACGGGACGACGCCCGTGCGGGCGGCCCAGTCGTCCCACAGCGCGGCGAGTGCTGCCACAACCTCGCCGATGCCGCGGTCCATGCGGTCGGTCCGGGCGGCGTACACCTCCATCGCGCGCTCGAACCAGGGCCGTTCCTCGTCCGGCAGGTCGTCCCAGGCCGGCACCCGGGAGTCCCGCTCGGCGAGCAGCCTGTTCCCTGACCGACCCGGCAAACCGCCCGGCGCTCAATCTCGAACTGGCCGCTAGGATGCTGGAAGGCTGGGGGATGAGGGGCTCCGGACGAGTCACAGGTTCCCGGCTCACCGACTCCTATTGATCGACGGCCCCTGTGAGTGGAGGCTCTCATGTCTTGTTTCTCGATGTCGCGCAGCGCGGCGCGGCGGATCGCCGGCATCCATGAGTATCTCTTGGGTACATCGCGAGTGGGTCTACTGGCGATGACGGCGATCATGCTGGTTGCGGCGCCGGTCCAGGGCCAACGTCTGTTGAGTCTGGTTGCGCAGGCGGCGCAGCCCGCATCCGCTGGCGCTCCGGACCTGACGTTCGCTATCCCTTCGTTCTCCGCGCAAGTCGATCTGGACCTGCTTCGCAGCGGGTCACCGCGGCTGGAGCTGCCGACGCCGGACGGCCGCGTTCTGGTCGCGGAGCTCAACGTGTTCGAGGATCGCGGCGGCGGAGACCTGATGTGGTCCGGCGGTCTACCGGGCGCGGGCTACGACAGCGTCGTACTCACGTTGGAAGGTGGCCGCTTCGTGGGTTGGTTCCATGAGCCCGGGGGGGTGAGGTACCGGATCAGCGCCCGTCCTGACGGCGTCGGTCGAATGGAATCCGGCTTTGCTCTGCCGGGTCGGGAGCCGGAGGCGTTCTGTGCGGTAGGCAACGGCGCCGACCGGCAACCACCGGTCGCTCCGGTGCGTATGGCTGGGGCGCTGCTCCACGATCCGCCCACGCGAGCGGGCGCCGCGCAGAATCACGACGCGCTCGACATCGTTGTCGTCTACACCCCCGAGGCGGCGCGGAATTGGGCGAATCGCGGCGGCGCGCAAGCGGCGATTCGCAATGCCGGCGACTACCTGAACATGGTTCTGCGAAATGGCCGCGTGGATGTGAGCGAGAACATCGTTCATAGCGCCCAGATTTCCGGCATCGATCGGGTGGGTAGGAATGGGAGTGGTCTGTACGGCGCCTCGCTCATCGATCAGCTCGGCTTCCACGGGGAAGCGCTCCGACTGCGAAGAGAGCACAGAGCCGACCTGGTCCACCTGTTCACCGGTGAGTCTCCGTGGTTGTTCGAAGCCTGCGGCCAGCACTACGTCCTTAGTCGCGATCAGACCGCCGAAGACTTCTCGGAGCTGGCCTACGGCTGGACGTCGAACGCGTGCTCGGGCGACGGACCGATCTTCGCCCACGAAGTGGGCCACGGTCTGGGCGCCCACCACGACCCGGCAAACGGCCCCCCTCCGGTGTTCGCGTTCAGGCCTTATGCCTTCGGTCACGGCAATCACGATCACATTCCGAACGTCGGCACGATCATGAGCTACACCGGCCAGGGCGAGCCGTACCTTTCGAGTGTCCGGGTCAAGCCCCAGGGTCGGGTCATCGGTGTCGCCGGCGAGCGCGAGAACGAACGCGCCCTGCAGGAGACGATTCACATCGGCGTCCATTACAGCGATTCGGTCGCTCGGCTGCCGCCCGATGCGCCGGCGGCGCCGACGAGTCTGCGGGTGGCGATGGAGAGCGAAACCTCGGTTCGGCTCAACTGGCGGGACAACGCGACCGACGAGGATGGCTATGAGGTGACGTTCTGGCGTCCAGGACAGGATGAGGCCACGAGGCCGTTGGAAGGTCGCACGACCGCGGTGGTCGGCCTTCCCGTGGCCGATGCCGGTACTCGGTACTTCTTCGGGGTCAATGCGGTAAGGGGCGAAACCGAGTCCGCGAGCTCAAGCATCGTCACACTCGTGACTCCGGGCGCTGAGCCAGCGGCACCGTCCGGTCTCATGTGGCAACCGGTGCCTGTGGAGGATCCGGCCCGGATGGGAACGAACAGCGCGCGGGTGACTTGGGTGGACGACTCGGACGACGACGCCTACTTGTTCGAAGTACAACTGCTGTCTGACGGGCAGCTATTGCGGCGCAGTTACGTGTCAGGGAACGCGGATTCGACCGTGATCTCGCGGCTGGCGCCCGGCCGCCGCTACCAGGTGCGCGTGTATGCCCTTGGTCCGGGGGGCATCTCCCGCAGCAGCGAGTTATTGGCTCTCCTGTCGCCCGCCGCGCCCGGACCGAGGCCGGTCACGAACCTGACAGCGAGTGCCGGTAGCGCCTCGTCGGTTCGTCTGACCTGGACCGACAACTCCGACGACGAACGCGGCTTCCGGGTCCTGGCCTTGGTCTCGGGCTGGTTCGGTCTGTTCGAGGCGGAAGCCGGCAGCGAGTCGATCGAGATCGATGGGCTCGCGCGCGGCGGCAGCTACGTCTTCTATGTGTGGCCGTACAACGATGCGGGCCCTGGCGATCGCATCGGGGTCGCCCTGCCGCTGGAGACCGCCGGGCGAGGTCCCGCCGCGCCGACGAAGCTTCGCTGGGGTGTCTCTGGTGGCGTTGCCCGTCTCACCTGGGACGACAACTCGCGCGACGAGACGGGATTCGAGATTCAGTCGCGTCCCGACTACGAGGCTCAGGACACCGTCGTCGTCGGGGGCGGCCGCTGGACCCGGGTGGCGATGGCGCCCACTGGCGCCAGGTCGTTCGACTTGGATCGCGGCGAGGAAGTCGACTACCGCGTCTTTGCCTACAACGGGACCGGTTTCTCCCGGAGCAGCAACACGGTCAGAGGGAACCCGTTTCAGGACCCCGACCCGCCGCCGGCGGAGGACGGCCGGCTGACGGCGATTCCATCCGGCGAAACCTCGGTGGAGCTGTCCTGGACGGGCAGGTGGACTCGGGCGGCTCGGGGCACGCTCTCTATCGAGGCGCGCAACCCGGCCAGCGGCTGGGTCGAAGTGGCGGCTGCCGCGCCGACGCTCGGAAGCACCCTTGTCGCGGGTCTGAAGGCGGAGACGCCCTACACGTTCCGGCTTCGTGCCGGCCGGGCGGACTACTCCGAAGAGGTCAGTGTGACGACCGGCGCCTTCGAGGGTGCTTGCCGGGAGGGTTCCGAGTATCTCTGCTTGCGCGACGGGCGTTTCGAGGTGTGGGCACACTGGAGCAAGCCGGACAGCGCTGGCGAGTACGGTTCGAGTACCGCCGTGCCGGTGGACGTTTCGGACGAGTCCGGACTGTTCTGGTTCTTCGAACCCGAGAACATCGAGTTGGTGGTCAAGGTTCTGGACGGCCGGGCGCTCAATGACCGCTACTGGGTGTTCTTCGGCGCACTGTCGGACGTCGAGTACTGGATCACGGTGAGAGATGTCGAAACGGGCGAACGTCAGACGTACCACAACCCTCCGCGCGACGTCTGCGGGCAGAAGGACCTCGATGCATTCGGCGATCCGAGCGTGGCGTCGACGGGATGGGCCGTGGGTGGCGAGGGTCCGGGTGGACCGGGGATCGACCTCGTGCCGATGAGCGCTGTGGCGCTCGACGTGCGCGGCATTGGCCGTTCGAGTGACGGCGGCGGTCGGTGCGAGACAGCCGGAGATCGGCTGTGCCTGCTGGGCGATCGCTTCTCTGTCGAGGTTGGCTTCGTCGATCCGAACGCCGGCACCGGCCTGGAGGAATCGGCCCAGGTGACTCCGTCGCTCACGATGGGGAAGACGGGCTTCTTCTGGTTCTTCAACCCCTCCAACATCGAGCTCGCAGTGAAGATGCTGGACGGCCGCGCCCTGAACGGCCACTTCTGGCTGCTGTACGGGGGCCTGTCGGATGTCGAGTACGAGGTCACGGCTACGGATACAATTACCGGTGGGGTTTCGACCTACCGCAACGAGCCGGGCAGCATCTGCGGCCAGATCGACATCGAGGCTTTCTAGGGCGGCAACCTGTCGCAGGCTCCATGTTGGGCCCCAGGCCCCACCTCCCTGGAACCTTGCGCCGCGACACTCGCTTCGCTACGTTCTGCGGCGCAAGCTCCTGGAAAGGATGAACCGAGACACGTACAGAGGCCTGATCGGCCGTTTCGCCACCGGCGTCACCGTGGTGACGACGAGCGTTCGCGGCCGGCTCCACGGCATGACGGCGAACGCCGTGTGTTCGCTGTCTCTCGAGCCGTTGCAGTTGCTCGTCTGTGTCGACAAGGAGTCGAACTGTTACAAGCAGATTCTGGAGGCGGAAGCCTTCGGCATCAGCATCCTGGCGTCCGACCAAGAGGAGATCTCCAACCTGTTCGCACGCACGACCGCGCCCGCGGAAGGCTCCTTGCTGGGTGTCGACTACAGAATCGGCAGCCTGGGAGAACCCCTGATCGAGAATGCTCTGGCGCACGTCGAATGCCGCATCGCGGAGCGCCTCGACGGTGGCGATCACGTCATCGTGATTGGCGACGCGGTGGCGGGAGCGAACGTGCGCGACGCCGAGCCGCTCCTGTTCTATGGCGGCCGCTATGCGCGACTCCAAGACTGAGAGGCAGGTCAGGCGACGAGCGGACAGCTCGGGTCGAACGCTCGATCGACCGCGGCCAAGTCGACGATCGCCTCGCCGATCACCTCGCGGGGCGTCGCGCCCTGCTCCATGCGGCGCAGCCACTGCATCGCCGGGTTGCCCTGTTCCAGGATCTCCTCGATCGGGCCGAGAAGGGCGCCGAAGCCGTGGCGGTGGGCGGTCTCGCGGGCGCTCTCGAGCATCGATGCGGCCCAGTCCCGGAACGTGACGGTGCTGCCGTCGACCCAGTTCGTGCCCTCCGCTTCGAGGCTCGCGGCGCCCGCGGCGCGTTCGTTGGTGGCGGCGAGTTCTTCCAGTTCGAGCGACGATCGTTCGCGCAGGGGATCGAGTTCCGGCCGCTCCAGGACCTGCCACACCCGTGCCTCGTAGAGAGCGGTGACCGCCTGCAGGATGTCCGGCTCGCTGATCCGGTCGCAGATCCGGAGTTCCAGGCGATCCAGAACCCTGGGAGTTGCGGGTCCGTTCGGCCGGATGCCGAGCCAGAAGTGACGTCGATTCTGCATCGCGCCGGTCTCGAGCTGTTCGTCCATCCAGATCGCGAACGAGGCGGCGTCGGGGAAGAAGGGAACCCGCTCCGGGGTCAGGGGGAAGTGCAGCCAGCGCGCCGAGTGCTGGCCGGTCGTCTCACCCGCCAGGAAGGGCGACGCGGCCGTCAGGGCGAGGAACACCGAGGCCTCGAGCCGCAGGACCCGGTAGGCGCGCAGCAGTTCCTCCGGGTCGTCTACGCCCAAGTTGATGTGGGTGGAAGCGGTGACGACCCGGGTGCCGTAGGTGTCGCGGATGTAGCGGTAGTACGGGTTCTCCAGGTCCGAGATGTAGAAGGAGTCGGGATCGGCTAGCGACAGCGTGCCCCCCGGCACCAAGGTGCAGCCATGTTTCGCCTCCAGGTAGCGCCGGAGAGCGCACCGCTTCGCCATCAGGCGGTCGACGAGGACCTGGTAGCTGCGGTAGGGAGCGGTCGTGAACTCCACGTTGCGGCCGTCCGGCTCTGTTGTGTAGCCGTCCATGGCGGCCTTCACATGGGGCGAGAGCGGTAGCACGTGGCCGTCGGAGGTGCCGGTGTAGACCTCTTCCTCGAGGCCTTTCAGCAACTGACGGTGCAGCGGATGATGGTCGGCGGTCATGTAGAACTCAGGCGCGGCACGGGCTTGGCCGATCCGTGAAGCGCTGAGCGACGGAGGTGCCGCGGCGCCGGTTGAGGCGCGATTCTAGCAATTCGTGGGGAGGCGTATCGCCGTTGCTACGATCGCTCGCATGAAATCCAAGGCAGGAACTGCGTTGTCACCGGCGACGTGGCAGTGGAGGAGCAGGTCCAGGAAATGGTCGCACGAGCTATGGAGCAGGAGCGCTTCCTGATCCTTCCGCACCCAGAAGTCCTGGAGTACATGCGGCGCAAGACCGCGGACTACGACCGCTGGCTCAGCGGAATGAGGCGGCTGCGGGAGCGATTCGTCGCCGGATCGTAGGGCCTTCCGCGAGGGCTCCGACAGAAGGCCGCTACTGCTCTTCCGAGCCGCCGAGCAGGCTGGCGCCCAGGTGGGCGCTGGGCAGGAAGAGGAGGATGCCCACGACCCAGAACCAGAGCGGGGACGAGATCGTGGCCATGTTGTAGATCCCGGCGATGAGAAAGAAGGCGCCGACGATCAGGGCCAGTCGCCGCTTTGCCTGCCGTGCGATGCGCGCCGCCGTGCCGCCGCCGAAGAACGCGCCGGCGGCCCAGGCGATGAGGACGAAGGCCATGTTCACGGCCGGGATGTCGCCCGGTTCGATCAACGCCCGGTCGGCTGGCATCCCTTCGGGCACCGGAAGCAGGGTGATCGCCGCGATCTGAACGATGCTGATCACGATGCCGCCGACGATCAGGCCGGCGGGTACGGCGAGGATGGTTCTCAGCATGCCTTTCGTTGCTCCTTGCCGCTGAGGTTTCTGGCAACCGGCAGGATTCCATAACGCTCGGGCGAGTGATGACTATACTGCCCGGCTCATAGCCAGAGTCCAAGGAGTGCGACAGATGAAGATCGCCGTTGAGTTCCCGAGTGTCGTCTACCGGGAGGGGCCGGAGGCCGTTGCCCGTCTGGCCGGGGCGATGGACGAGATCGGTTTCGATCAACTGGACATCTTCGATCATGTGGTGATGGGCCACGACACCGAGGGCCGGGAGAAGAACCGCTACCCGGCCAAGATGCCGATCATGGAGGCGCTGGCCACCCTCGGATACATGGCGGCCTGCACCTCGCGGATCGGGCTCGGCACCGAGGTGCTGGTCCTGCCGCAACGCGATCCGGTCTTGACCGCGAAGCAGGCGTCGACCCTGGACACGCTTTCCGGCGGCCGGCTGCGTCTGGGTCTCGGAGTCGGTTGGCAGGAATCGGAGTACGAGGCGATGGGCCAGGATTTCCACAACCGCGGGCGGCGCATGGACGAGGCGATCGCGGTGCTCCGCGCCTGCTGGGGTCAGGACCCGATCGACTTCGAGGGTGAGTTCTACTGCGTGGAAGCGATGGCGATGGAGCCGAAGCCGCCGCGCGGAGCGGACATACCCGTCTGGATCGGAGGCCACAGCGAAGCGGCTTTCCGCCGCGCGGGCCGGCTCGGCGACGGCTGGATGGGTGTCGCCTCGGAGGAGCTGTTCGAGAGCGGAGACCAGGCGATCGCCTCGATCTGCGGCCACGCGGAGAAGGCCGGTCGCGATCCAGAGGCGCTCGAGTTCCAGGCCCAGGTCTCGCCACCGCCGCGACCGGGGAACGAGGGAGACCGCACCTTCTACACCGAGCCGGACCGCGTCGCCGCGGCGGCCTCGAAGCTGGGCGACCTGGGGTTCGACGGCGTGGCGCTCAACCTGACCGGCCTCTTCCTGGCCGGCGCCCGCGGCGTCGATGCGATGATCGACGGCGCGGGCGCCTTGCACGATAAGCTGCGAGCCGAGGTGGGTTAAGCCGTAGTCGCCGCTTCCGGAGCAGGCGGAGGCTGTAGGATTCTGCGACTATAGTTCGGAGGTTCTGGTGAGAGTGACTCCAAGCGGACGCGGGCAGGACCGGGAAGACCGTTGGTGAGAAGGATCCCATCGGGCAGCGTAGGATCGCTGCCCCGGGCAGTTGCTCTGGCTGTCTTGGCGCTCTGGGGCGCCGCGGCACTGCAAGGACAGGACCTGCTCTCCCTGCCGCGGACGGTGTCCGACGAATTCGCGCCCTACGTCGCGCAGATGGGCGCCGGAGCGGTGCCGGCAGAAGTTGACCTGGACCTGATTCGTTCCGGCCCCGAGCGGCTGGTACTGACTCGGCCCGACGGGCGGGCGGTGGTGGCGGAGCGCGCGATGTTCGAAGATCGCGGCGACGGGAACGTGATGTGGACCGGCCGCGTAGCGGGCGTGGACTACGAGGGCGTTCAACTCACCCTGCACGACGGCTACCTGATCGCGTGGCTCGGGGAACCGGGCGGCTCCAGGTTCCATCTCCAGGCTCGGCCTGACGGTCGCGGGCGGCTGGCCCCCGCTGGTGGACCACCCCCGGGCTACTGCCCCGGCACCGTCGTTCCGCCAGCCCGCGGGGCGTCCTCGGATCTGGAGAGGCCGGCGTGGCCACGGAGGTCGACGAACCGTCCGGGGCGGGTGGGAAGCGCATCGAGTCACGACCGCTTGGACATCGCCGTCTTCTACACCAACGGGGCGCTGGCGAACTGGGGCAGCGTCGGCGGCTCGGCGCCGGCGATTCAGGCCGCCTTCGATTACCTGAACAGGGTGCTGCGGAATGGCGAGATCCCGATCACGGCGAACCTGGTCCATTCGGAGGTGGCGCCTGTCGAACTGGGCACTCCGGCAACGACGCTGCTGAAGCTGCAATGGAACGGGCGGGCCGCGAGGGCGCGGCATCAGCACCGGGCGGATCTGGTCCATCTCTTCCACGCCGAGCCGTTTGAAGCCGCCGGAGGTTGTGGACGCGCCTACGTTCTCTTGAAAGGCGACACCGCGGAGAGCTTCGCGCAGTATGGGTATGGCTGGACCTCGAACGCCACGGATTGCGGTTACCAGTGGTCACTCCACACCTTCGCCCACGAGGTTGGCCACAACCTCGGCGCCAACCACGATCCGGAGAATTCGAACATCGATCCGGCGGCCGCGGTGACGCGGTTCGCCTACGGCCACACCGATTCGACACGGTTTCCCTTCATCGCCACGCTGATGAGCTATGGGGTGGGTACGAATACGGAATGGCAACCGTTCTTCTCTTCGGTGCGGCATATGCCGGCCGGCTGGACGATCGGCGTGGCCGGCGAGCGGGAGAACGAACGGGCCGTACAGCAGACGGTTCACGACGTGGTCCGGCTCAGCGACTACGTGCCGGCCGAACTGGGACCGCCGCCGCCCTGGCCGCCGGTCGACATCAAGGGGCGGGCGACGAGCAGTCGCAGCGTGCATCTGACCTGGGTCGACGACGCGCACAATGAGGCCGGTTTCGAGGTCTGGCGCCGGATCGTCAACGGCGAATGGGAGCGGTTCTCGGTGCTGCCCGCCGATAGCGAGGAAGAGCACGTGACCCGACTCCTCGCCGGTCGCAGCTACGAATTTTCCGTCGGGGCATTCAACAACAACGAGACCAACAACATCTCGTTCGGCGAGCGGGTCACTGTCCAACTGCCGGCGCCCAAGAAGCCGGCGGCTCCGAGTGGACTCACGGCCGCGGCAGTGGACAACACGAGCGTGCGTCTGCAGTGGGTCGACAACTCGGACGACGAGGACGGCTTCGACGTCCAGTTCCGCCCTCGAGGTGGCGGCTGGCGGACGTCGAGGAGGGTCGCCGCCGACACCGAGAGCGCGGACGTGGCAGGACTTGTGCCGGGCGGCCATTACACGTTCCGGGTGCGCGCCTGCAACGCTCGTGGCTGCTCTCCCAGCAACACGGCGACGATTGTCCTGCCGGCCGTGGAGTACTCGGACTGCGTGCCCTCGGCCCCGCAAATCTTCTTCGACCACGGGTACACCGTCAGCATGTGCTTCGAATACCAGGAGAACGGCGAGGGCCCGATCGTGGAGAAGGACGCTCTGGACTATGGTCTCGACTCCCGCGAGTCGGGTCTTCTGTACTTCTTCGATCGGGACAATTCCGAGGTCCTGATCAAGGTGCTCGACGCCTGCGCCGAGAATGGCCACCGGTGGGTGTTCGTGGCGCCTGTGACGACCCTGGCTTTCAACCTGCACGTCGACGAGACGGCGACCGGCAAGCGCTGGACACATCGCAACCCCAGGGGCGGAGGCACCGCGACGACGAACAGCGACCTGGAGGCTTTCCCCTGCGGCGCGGATACTTCATCGGTCGCCGTGGCCGCCGGCGGCGATGGCGTCCGCGACGTGGACCTGGTCAACACGGGCTTCTCGGCGGTGTCTTCGTCGGCGCTGGCCGCGCTTTTGCTCCAGCCGGCGACCGTTGCCCAGCCGATCGCCGCCGGGGAAGCGACGGCCTGCGAACCGGAGCCGGTCCTGCGCCTGAGCGGCGGCTACACCGTGAGCATGTGCGTTGAGTACCTCAAGGACGGTGAGGCGGTCGTGGTGGGTGCGAAGGACTACGAGCTGGACTCGGAGCAATCCGCCATCCTGTATTTCTTCGACCGGAACAACGCGGAGGTGTTGATCAAGGTGCTTGACGGCTGCGCCTTCAACGAGCACCGGTGGGTGTTTGTGGCGCCCATGACAAGCCTGGCGTTCAACCTGACGGTCGAGTCCCCGGATGGCGAGGTCTGGACGCACGCGAACCGCCTGAACCGGACTGCCGAGGCGAAGAGCGCTATCAAGGCGTTTGCGTGCAGCAACTGATGACGGCTCCGCCGAGTCCGCGGATCCGGCGCTTGCTTCAGTCGGCCCCAGACTCCGCGTTGGTCCGGTTCCGCCGCCACTGCCGGTAGGCGCCGATCATCAGCCAGGCACCGGCCGCCAGCAGGCCGAGGGGCCAGAACTCCCACACGCGGTCGATGTCGTATCCGAACGTGTGGTCGAGCAGCGCCAGGAAGCCGATGACGAACAGACCGGCGCCGGCCAGCAGACCGAGCTGGCCGTTGGCGGGCGGCTTCGGGGTGTCCCGCAGACCCAGATCGGTGCCGTGGCCGAGTTCGATCAGATTGGCCTGCCGGTAGGCGTCGATGATGTTGAAGAGCCATACGAAGGCCACGACCATGCCCATCACGCCCTCCTCGGTGGCGAGGTAGATGGAGCCGACCGCAAGCAGGAAGAGCACGATGCCGCGCTGGTAGAGGCCGTTGTAGATGTGGCCGAGCCCGGGGAAGAGGGCGAGGATCACGCTGACGACGTGGCGGGCAGTGAGGCCTCCCTGGGCGGGCGTCGGCGGTGCTGGTGGCGGCGCCTGCTGGGAGGCGGCCTGCGGCGGTGGAGGCGGCGGAGCGGCCGGCGCCGGCTCGTGGGCGGCAGTCTCCGTGTCCTCGGTCTGCGACGGGTCCTGTTCGCGTTCGGCGTTCATGCGGAACTCCTCTCCTGGTGGGTCTGCGAGCGGTTTCGAGTCGTTGGCGGTGGTTTGTCGTTGCTGCCGGAGTCGCTGAGCGGCCACAGGCCGGCCAGCTCACGGAAGGCCTCGGACGACGAGTCGACGGTGCCCTGGAACCAGGCCCTGACGCGGTCGGTGGGCAGATCCAGCGGTTCGGCGAAGAACCCGGCCGAGCGCCAGAGTCCCTGGAGGGCGCCAAGGCGCCGGCCTACCCCCGCCTGCACCGATGCGCCGGCTTCCGTCGCCGGTTTGATGAGATGCTCACCAGCCGTTGCGCCCAGGTTCGTCGCGGCCTTGCGGCCGGCGGCGACCGGGTCGCCGAGGACGAGGGTCAGGGCGACCGCGAGCAGGTAGCTGGCCGCAAGCACCATGCCGGTTCCGGGCCGGGCGGCCAGGACCGCGGTCCGGCGAGCCGGGCTGCGCGCGGGGATCTCGCGCAGCCGCTGCATCAGGGAGGGTGACGGTTCGAGTTCGGACCAGACCAGCGATTCCAGCTCCGGGGCGCGCGCCTCGCCGTCGCGGTCGTAGGACGGGCCGACAGCGATCTCGAGCAGCCCCGCGCGGAGTTCGTCGGAGATCGGGAGGTCGGCGCCGAGTTCGCCGATGCCTGGCATCCGTTCCGGGTTCGTCGTTCCCGGACGGGTATCCGTGTGCTGGCGCTGGCGGTTCACTTGTAGGCCCCGCTGCGTGTCGGCGTGGAATCGCCAAGGGCCTGCCGCCTGCGGTCGATCCGCCGCATGAGTTCCAGGCGCGCGCGCCTCAGGCGGGACTTCATCGTTCCCTCCGGCAGGTCGAGGAAGGCGCAGATGTCGGCGTAGCTCAACCCCTGGAGATCCCGCAGCATGAGGATCTCGGCGAACGCCCCCGACATCTCCTCGAGCGCCTGGTAGACCATGCGCAGCCGTTCGCGGCGTTCGGCGCGGGCCGCCGTGTCCATGCCGCCGGCGTGGCGCTTCAACAACTCCTCCGAGACGACCACGGTCCGGCGCTCGGTGCGCGTCCGGCGATAGTGGTCCACGCACAGGTTCCGGGATAGCCGAAGCGTCCAGCCGGCGAGCGGCACGTCGCCCCGGTATCGGCCCAGGTTGCGGTAGAGCTTCAGGAAGATCTCCTGGGTCAGATCCTCGGCCTCGGCGGTATGCCCGGCGAACTGGAAGGCGATGTTGTAGATGCGACGGCCGTAGCGTTCGATCAGCTCGGTCCAGGCGTCGGCATGACCGGCGGCGGCGCGCCGCGCCAGGAACAGGTCGGGATTCGGGCCCGGAGGCTGTGGCGAAGTCGTCATCGGCGTCTGATCAGGAAGACGTATGCCGGCACGCCGGGGTTGCATCTACGCGCCCGATGACGGGCGGACGGATCGCGCCACGCGGGTGGCAACCACGCGGATGCTGCATAATCCCGGTCCGCCGGGCGCCGGGCGCCTCGGAGGAATCGCCATGCAGAAACGACGACGCATCCTGGTCACCAGCGGCCTGCCCTACGCCAACGGCCCGATCCACATGGGCCATCTGGTGGAGGCGGTCCAGACGGACATCTGGTGCCGGGTGCAACGGATGCGTGGTCACGAGTGCTACTACGTCTGCGCCGAGGACGCGCACGGCACACCGATCATGCTGCGCGCCGAGAGGGAAGGAATCACGCCGGAGGAGCTGATCGTCCGGCTGGCGGACGAGCACCTGGAGGACTACGGGGCCTTCCAAGTCCACTTCGACAGTTTCTACACCACCCACTCTCCGGAGAACCGGGAGTTGGTGGAGGGAATCTACGGCCGCCTGCGCGACCGGGGTTCCATCGACCGCCGGACGGTGCGGCAGTTCTACGACCCGGAACGGGAGATGTTCCTGCCGGATCGCTTCATCAAGGGCGCCTGCCCGCGGTGCGGGGCGAAGGACCAGAACGGCGACAGTTGCGACGAGTGCGGCTCGACCTACACGCCGGCGGACCTGATCGACCCGCGCTCGATCGTCACCGGCGCGCTGCCGGTCGAGCGGGAGTCCGAGCACCTCTTCCTGCGGCTCTCCGACTACCGGGAACTGCTCCTGGAGTGGGTCGGGGACGGCCGCCTGCAGAGCGAGGTGGTCAACAAGCTCCGCGAGTGGTTCGACGACGGATTGCGTGACTGGGACATCTCGCGCGACGCGCCGTACTTCGGCTTCGAGATCCCGGACGCGCCGAACAAGTACTTCTACGTCTGGGTCGACGCGCCGATCGGCTACATGGCGAGCTTCCGCCAGTTCTGCGACCGCGAGGACATCGTCTTCGACGACTTCTGGGGTGCGGACAGCGACGCCGAGCTGTACCACTTCATCGGCAAGGACATCCTCTACTTCCACTGCCTGTTCTGGCCGGCCATGCTTCACGGCGGCGGCTACCGGACGCCCTCCTCTGTCTTCGTTCACGGCTTCCTGACCGTCGACGGCGCCAAGATGTCCAAGTCGCGGGGCACCTTCGTGATGGCGCGCACGTACCTGGAGCATCTCGATCCAGAGGCCTTCCGCTACTACATCGCGGCGAAGTTCAGCAACGGCTTGGCCGACATCGACATCAACCTCGAGGACTTCGTTCTGCGCGTCAACTCGGATCTGGTCGGCAAGGTGGTCAACATCGCCAGCCGCTGCGCCGGGTTCTTGCACAGGCAGTTCGACGGTCGGATGGCGGCGTCGCTGGACGCCCCCGAACTCGCGGCGGCGGCCGCTTCCCAGGCGGAGGAGATCGCGGAACTCTACGAGGGCCGCGACTACAACCGGGCCCTGCGGCGTGTCATCGCCATGGCGGACCGGGCGAACCGCTACATCGACGACCGGCGGCCCTGGGAACTGGCGCGCGATCCGGAGCGCGCAGCCGAGGTCCAGGCGGTATGCACCACGGGCATCGAGTTGTTCCGTCAGTTGATCGTCTATCTCAAGCCTGTCGTGCCGACGATCGCGGCCCGGGCGGAGACCTTTCTGGGCATCGACCCCCTGGTCTGGGACGATGTCCACACGCCCTTGGTGGACCACGAGATCCTGCCCTTCAAGCCCCTGATCACGCGGGTGCAGCCGGAGCAGGTGGCCGCGATGATCGCCGCCTCGGGTGAGGGGGACGCCGGGTGAGCGCATGACGACGGCCGCTCCCGCGGTCGTTTCCGACCGGCCGGCGCCCGCGGTCACGGCAGACCGTCTGACCAAGGTCTACAAGATCTACGACACCCCATGGGGCCGGTTGCGGGAGGCGGTGCTGAGGCGTGCCGCGCACCGGCCGTTCCGGGCTCTCAGCGACGTCAGCTTCGCATTGCCCCCGGGCGAGGGGCTCGGCGTCGTGGGGGAGAACGGCGCCGGCAAGAGCACGCTGCTCAAGATCGTCGCCGGCGTGACGCGGCCGACTTCGGGTGTACTCGCGATCCGCGGGCGGGTCGCCTCGATCCTGGAGCTCGGCTCGGGCTTTCACCACGAGTTCACGGGACGCCAGAACATCCGGCTGAGCGCGGCGATCGTCGGTCTGGACGAGCGGGAGTTGCGCGAGCGCACCCGGGACATCATCGAGTTCAGCGAACTCGGCGCCGCGATCGATCAGCCGGTCCGTTCGTACTCGACCGGCATGACCATGCGGCTCGGTTTCTCGATCGCGGTCCAGGTCGAGCCGGACATCCTGGTCGTCGACGAGGCGCTTTCGGTCGGCGACGGCTACTTCCAGAAGAAGTGCATGGACCGCCTGCAGAGGTTCATGGCGGACGGCGGCACGCTGCTGTTCTGCTCCCACGCGATGTACTACGTCACGGCGTTCTGCCAGCAGGCGTTGTGGCTGCGCGGCGGCGAAGTGGCGGGCGCGGGCCCGGCGCTCGGCGTGGTCGGCGAGTACGAGCGGTTCCTGATGGCGAAGACGGGCGAGAGCGCCGAAGCGGAGGAAGAGGCGGCCGATGACCCGGCGGTGACCCCGGCGCGGATCGTCGCGATTCGGCCGCTCGGCGGCGAGGCGCACAGGCGCGCCTCGGAATCCTGGGCTCTGGAGGTCGAATGGGAGAGTCGGGACGACCACCTCGGTTTCCACCTCGCGGTCGGACTCGACACCGCGGACGGCGTGCAGGTCTGCGCGTTCACCACTCAGCGCGCCGGACTCGCCCCGATGACCGGCGCCGGCCTTCACCGCGCCGTGGTCCGCGTGCCGCGGTTGCCGATGACCAAGGGCGACTACTCCGCCTGCGTCTTCCTGCTGGATGAAGATTCCCTGCACGTCTACGACCGCAAGGTACAGGCGAACGTCCTGGAGATCGAGGCGCAGCGCTTCGAACCCAGCCTGTTCGAGGTCGCGCACGAGTGGGAGATCGATCGATGAAGCTGCTCGTGACCCGACCGATTCCGGAGCAGGCGGTGGCGCGGTTGCGCGCCGAGCCGGGGGTGGAAACGACGGTGCTCGAAGAGGACGTTGCCATGGACCGGGCGGTGCTCCTCGAGGCGGCCTCGCGCGCGGATGTGATCCTGGCCCTGCTCACGGAAGGCATGGACGCGGAACTCTTCGATCGCTCGCCGAATCTGCGCATGGTGGCGAACATGGCGGTCGGCTTCGACAACGTCGACATCGACGCCGCGGCCGCGCGCGGAATCTGGGTCACGAACACGCCGGGAGTGCTCGACGGCGCCACCGCGGACCTGGCGATGGCGCTGTTGCTGGCGGCCGCACGGCGTCTGCCGGAAGCCGAGCGTTTTCTGCGTGCCGGGCGGTACAAGCGCTGGGGACCGATACTCTTGTGCGGTCAGGAGGTCCACGGCCGCACGCTCGGCATCCTCGGCATGGGCCGCATCGGCGAGGCGGTCGCCCGCCGTGCCCGGCTCGGGTTCGGCATGGAGATCCTCTACTGGGACGAGCGGGGCCGCCCCTGCCTGGAGCGGGAACTCGGCGTTCGCAGGACGGATCTCGACGCACTCCTCGGCGCCGCGGACTTCGTCTCCATCCACCTGCCGCTCAGCGAGGGAACGGCCGGTCTGATCAACGCCGAACGGCTCGCGCGGATGAAACCGACCGCGGTGCTCGTCAACACCGCCCGCGGTCCGATCGTCGACGAAGCCGCGTTGGCCGCGGCGCTCCGCTCAGGCGCCATCTGGGCGGCTGGCCTCGACGTCTTCGAACGCGAACCGGAGGTCCACCCGGACCTGCTCGAGCTCGACAACGCGGTCCTGCTGCCGCACATAGCGAGCGCCTCGATCCCGACCCGTCTGGCGATGGCCGAACTCGCCGCATCAAACATCCTGGCCCTTCACCGCGGCGACGCCCCGCCGACGCCGGTCGTCCGCGGCACCCGTTGAGGTTGTGGTTCCGCTGGGGGCAGCGCTCGCGGCGCCGGTTCTAGGGGCGTTGTTCTACGGGGCGCTGCACGACCGGCCGGCGGCCACCCGGCTTGTAGACGGTCTTGTGTACTTGGCGGTACCGATTCTGGTCGCCCTGCAGGTGTTTCCACAAACCTTGAACGCCGAAGAACTGCTGAATGTGGTGGCGGCGGGTGTGGGCGCCGGCCTCTACTTCGTCCTCGAGCGAATGTCGAGGGTGCTTTCCGCGCAGGCGGACAATCTCGCGATCCTGGTTGCCCTCTCGGGCCTCGTGCTGCATGCGTTCCTCGAGGGTGCGGCCCTGGCGCCAGGGACGGACTCGGACGCGTTCTTCGTCCATGCCGTCGTCCTGCACCGGTTTCCGATCGGATTCGTGATCTGGTGGTTGATCCGTCCTCGGCACGGAATGATGGCCGCGTCCATCGGCATCGGCGTCGTCGTGGTGGCGACCCTGGCGGGAGCGCTTGGCGGAGGAGGCGTTTCGCTCGCAGAGGATGGCATGGGCGTGGAGCTGTACCAGGCCTTCGTCGCCGGTTCACTACTGCACGTGGTCTTCCACCAGGGGCGCAGCGACCACCGGCATTACGATCACGGCGTCTAGCAGCTAGCCGCGGACGCGGAACGAGCGGGCGACGCGGAAGCCGGTGTCGTCGGCAGCAAAATCGGGGGCGCCGCACCTGATCAGGTCGCAGTGGAGTTCGTTGGCTTCGGTACGGAAGGAACCGCCGCAGAGAGTCCGGCGCTGTTTGTCGCGGTCTCGACCCGGGTCGTGCGGTGCGGCCCACTCCCAGACACTGCCCAGCATGCCGTGGAGGCCGAAATCGTTCGCGGCCAGGTGCTCGGGAGGCTGAACAAGCCCGTCCGAGTTGTCGGCGTGCCAGCAACATCGGTCGACCGACGCCGGCGTAGCGCACCATGACGGAACTTCGTCGGCCGCGGAAGTGCCGCGGCAGGCATAGCGCCACTCGACTTCGGTCGGCAGTCGCATTGGTTTGCGCGACACCTCGGCGTACCAGCGGCAGTAGGCGTGCGCCTGCTCGAAGCTGACCCCGACGGCGAGATCCCGGTCGCCGGGGGAGAGCGTTGACCGCTGGTAGTCCGGGTCGAATGCCTCGAACTGTTCGTTCGTGACCGGCCACTTGCCGAGGTAGAAGGGCTCGACCGGCTCCGCGCGCCCCTCGATCTCGATCTCGCCACGCGGGATCAACCACAGGATGGTTCGCGGAACGTGGGCGTAGGAGCGGGGCAGCGGTCGGCGCGCGGTGCTGGCCACGGGACTAGCGGAGTCAGGAGGGTCGGCCGAAGACCTTGGGCGTCGGCATCCGGGCGCGGATCGCGTCGAGTTCCTCGACGGTCACGGTCGGAATGCCGTTCTTGCGGCAGTGGGATTCCACCGAGCGGACGACCATGCCGCGGACGAAGGCCGGCACCCGCTTCATCCGCGCTTCCGCCTCGGGTTCCCAGGCGATGGTGGTCGACGTGTCCTCGCCGTAGCGGGAAAGGGACGCCAGCCCGGTTCGGTCCCCGAGCGCCGCGAGTTGCTGCGGCGAGAAGGCCCCGGGGTCGTGGGTGCATAGCGGATCCTCCGCCATCAGGTCGCCGGTCATGCCGTAGGCGCGGGCGCGGCAGCCGCCGCAGACCGACTGCAGCTCGCAGGAACCGCAGCGCCCGCCGAGGTCCTTGCGGCGCCGGATGTCCTGGAACAGGTAGGAGTCGTTCCAGACCGCGGACAGCGTCGAACGCTTCAGGTTGCCGCCGAAGACGGGCAGGTAGGGGCACGGAGTGACATCGCCGTTCGGGCGGATCCCCATGTAGTGCGTTCCGGCCGGGCAGCCGCCGGCGCCGCCGTCGAAGGCCTTGAGGAAGGGCGAGTCGGGATCGCCGGACAGCAGTTGACGAACGTAGTGGGGCGCGCACTTCGCGTTGACCACCATGCGGCCGCGGTAGTCGCGTTGAATCTGTTCCAGGGAGGCGAGGACGTCGTCGTAGTCCGACGGCGAGAGATCGGAGACGAACTGGCCGCGGCCGGTGGGCACCAGGAAGTAGAGGTTCCAGACCCGGGCCTGGAGTTCGGTGTAGGCGAACGCGGCGATTTCCTCCAGTTCCCCGCGGTTGTGCGCCCCGGCGGTGGTCTGAATGATGAAGGGAAGACCGGCCGCGGCCAGGTGTTTGGCGCCGTCGACCGTGTTCTGCCAGGCGCCGCGCACGCGGCGGAAGCCGTCGTGGACCGACGCGTCCAGTGCGTCCAGCGACAGAGCGAGACCGCGGACTCCTTCGCCCGCCAGGATGCGGGCCAGGTTCTCGGTGATCCGGACGCCGTTGCTGCCCACCACGACCCACAGCTCGCGCTCGGCGGCGTAGCGGACGATGTCAAGGATGTCGCGCCGCAGCAGCGGCTCGCCGCCGGTAAGGATGACCAGGGCCTCGGGCGCGAACTCGCGGATGTCGTCGATCACGTTCCGGCACTGGTCGGTGGAGAGTTCCGAGCGGTCGGCGAAGTTGGCGGTCTCGACCAGCGGCTTGCCGCCGGCGTCGAGGTAGCAGTGCTCGCAGGCCAGGTTGCAGCGGTAGGTCAGGTTCCAGGAGATGACGTACGGGCGGGCGAACGCAGCCGGCATGGCGCTCGTCGGCCGTTCCAGGGGTGACAGGGTCATGGCGAGGGCGTTGTGCGCGATGTTCTGCCGGAAGGTTCAGGCGATGCCGAAGAAGGAGCGGGCGCGCTCCAGGACCGCCGCGTCGACCTCATCGTAGCCATGGTCGAGAGCGAACTTCTCGATGCCCGCGACCGCCGAAGTGCGCACGATGTCGGGGATGTTCGCCAGCCGCTCGCGGGCTTCGGCGGTCCAGGGAATGCCTCCCGGTTCTCCGTTGACCGCGGCGCCGTGCCCGCCGTCTCGATTCCGGCCGGCAAGATGCGCGGGATCTCCGGACTCGCGACTTTCAGGCTGTGAGTTGGTCGCGGAGGTCGACATGCCCATCTCCGCCAGCATGCCCGTGAAGGGACACTTCGAGGACGTCGCCGCGGCTTCGTCGCCCGTCTCGGGGCCGATCCGTACGCCGAGCGATCCAACCACCTGGGTCTCGTGCGGATTCGTCATCATCGCCATCTCGGCGGAACAGGTGGGGCAGGCATAGACCAGGGCGACGGAACCGCCATCAGGTCCCAGGGCGTGCTTCAGCTTCATCTGCTCGTCGCAGGGTACGCAGAGGAACTTCATCCTTGATCTCTGTCGTTCGGAATCAGCTTGTCTGGGCGACGCAACGCAGAAGCCGTGCGGCGGCCTCGTCGATCGCGCGGATGACCGGTCCCGGGGGCAAGTCCGCTTCGCCCGCATCGGAGGCCGTTGCCAGACGCGGGTCGAACGGTACCCTAGCCAGACGGGGGAGTCCAAGCTTCGGCGCTTCGCCGGCCGCGCCGTGGAACAGGGGACGGACCCCGTCGCACGTACCGCAGTAGTAGCCGCTCATGTTCTCGATGTACCCGAGCACCTCGTTCGGCGTCGTGCCGAGCGCCGCCGCCGAGCGCGCGACGACGCCGCGGGCCAGCGCGGCTGGAATCGTGACGAGCACGAAGCGCGCGTCCGGCCCCAGGACTTCGGCGTACTGCAGGGTGCGTTCGGCGCCCGGCGGCAGGTCGACCAGCAGAAAGTCGAGACGACCCCAGTCCACCAGACCGAGCAACTGCTGGAACAGGTTGAACTCGCGGGTTGCGCGCCAGACGTGGGAGTCGCCCGTCGCTACGCTCTCGAACGCGACGTGCTCCGACTCGGGCACCAGGGAACCCAACGACACGACGCCCAGACCACGAGACGTGCGGGGCAGTGCCATGCCGCGGTCACCCGGCAGCAGAGGAACCTGTTCCAGCCCGGCAAGACGGGCCTGGCAGGGACCGTTCAAGTCGGCGTCGAGAATCGCGCAGCGGCGGCCGGCCCGCTCGAGTGCCAGGGCGAGCTGCATGGTCAGCGTGCTCTTGCCGACGCCTCCCTTGCCGGAGCCGATGGCGACGACGTGATCGATGCCGGCCATCGCCTCGGCGATGCGCTCACGCTGCTGGAGAACCTGCCCGAGAACGTCGGAACCGCCGTCTCCGGCGACGTCGAAGTAGGTCTTCATGGCCTGCGGATGCGTTCGAGAAGGCCGGTTCGTCCAGCCAGCGAGCGGGCCGCGGCGCGCAGCCGACCACGGAAGCCGAGTTCCGGATAGGCGGCGCGCTGAAAGATGAGCCCATCGTTCACGATCCAGGGGCGGCTGCGACCGAAGGCGTGACGATGCCTCTTCATGTAGACGAGTTCGAAACCGTTCTTCGCCAGCAGGCCGATCAACTCCTGGGGACGGATGCCAAACTGCCAGTACCAATGGTTGTCCCGCACGAGCCGTCCGTCTTCGTCGCGCTGGTGATGCTTGTCAAACCACGCCTCCAGCCGGGCGCGCGTGTTCCAATCGTCTTCCCAAACGTAGACATTCCTGTAGTACCAGTCGAGGCCGCGATCGACGAACCGTATGGTCCGTGCGGTCTTCAACCAGTTCTGATTGAAGACGATCAGGACGTTGACGTGCGGCAGCCAGTTCAGCAGGAACCTGTCCCAGTCCGGCTTGACCTGGTGCAACAGGATGTCGTACATGATGAGGGCATCGACCTCGCCGACCGCGTCGAGCGCCCGCTGCGAGCCGAGCCGGGCCTGGACCAGTTCCACCCTTGGATGTTCCTTCGCTCGCTCCCGGGTCAGGGGAGTCAGATTGCCGTCGACGATCACCGCTCTCTCCAGCTCGTCGCCGCAGAGTTCGGCGGCGTGGAACGTGTACGCGCCATCGACGCCCCAGCAGGCGCCAAGGTCGGCGAAGGACCGGAAGTCAGTGAGCTCGTAGGCCGTTTCGAGCAGTTCGAGTTTCTCCGGTTTGGGCTGGACCTCGGACTGCGCTCCGATTGGCGTTTCTTCGGCCGAATGAGCGGACATGATGAGCAGCGTAGCAGTCACGACCGGGCCGCGTCGCTTTCGTATCGGAGGGTCTTCTGCGTCGCCTGGAAGCCGCAGTCCTCGAGCCGATCCGCCAGTGGTTCGGCGGGATGCACCCGCGGCAAGTAGAGCGGTCGTTTGGAATCGTTGGCGGCGAAGGCCAGCAGGGGTCCCAGAAGTGCCGGCACCGGCCGCTCGCCGCCGATCGCGAGGATCTCGCAGGGTGCCGAGTCGGCGGGCAGGCCGGCGCCCGACGTGGGAATGGGCGGCCTGGCGATGAACGGCAGGGGGTCGTCGGCGTCCCGGGCGCTCCGGTAGAGAAGATAGGCCTCAAAGCCGCGATCGGTGGCGATGCCGACGCCCAGTGCCAGCTCCCGCAGGTTGCGGATCGTCCGAGCGGAGCGCTGCCAGCAACGGTCCAGATCCGAGACATCGGCGAACTCGGCGCCGGCGGTGATCTCCGACGGGGCAACAGTCCCGACCAGGGCGAGAAAGGGGCCGGCGGCAGGGCATTCGCCTGTGTGGAAGTAATCGATCAGGGTTTGCCGTTCAGCGAAACCGCAGGCGTTGAGGAAACGGTGGGCGGCGACGGCTTCCGCCGGAACTTCGGCCAGCATGCGGGTCGGTTCGAGGATCGCCATCTTCTGGCTGAGCGAGGTCATCATGTGGCGGGCATGGCCCTGCCGGCGGTGGTCGGGGTGGACCGCAACGTGGAGCACGAGGTTGGCGATGGGCGCCCGCTTCGCTGCGATCAGCACGCCGATCGGGTCGCGGCCCGCAAAGGCCACCATGCAACTGCTGGTCCAGAGATTGATCTCCCTGGAGAGCCGCTTCATGTGGTCGACCGTAAGCCGCCACGGGACGGCGCCGGGTCCCACGTTGCAGCGGTGGAAGGCCTCGACGATCAGGGGAACGTCGTCAGAGCGGCAGAAGCGGTACGCGGACACCGGCCTACTCGGACCGTGGACCGGCAAGCGCCCCGAGCGCGGCCGGAGCGGGGGGCGCGCCGGTCGGCGCCTGCTCCGGCAGGCGCGGCAGCGCGAGAATCAGCATGGCCGAAACGTACTAGCCCAGCAGGTCGTCCAGCTTGAACACGGCGGCCGCGTTCTCGCGCAGGAACTTCGGCCAGACGTGCTCTTGGAGCGGCAGGTCGTCCATTTCCGTGAAGATGCGCTCGTACGACAGGCCGGGGAAGTAGCCGGCGTAGAGGAGCTTGTTCGGGCCTCGCTTGTTCGCGAACTCGAGCACGTCGCGCGGGTAGTGCTTGGGCGCCCAGGCCGTCGTCGAGTAGTACAGGTTGGGCCACTTGAGCAACAGCTTGACGCACAGGTCGGTCCATGGATCGCCGCCGTGGCGCATGACGACGCGGAGTCCGGGAAGAACCAAGCGACTTCGTCGAGCAGGCCGGGGTACTGGCACTTGTAGGGCACGCGCGGACCGGGCACGCCGACCAGCATGTTGATGGGTATGTCGAGCTCGACGCACTTGGCGTAGATGGGGTAGAAGCGCTTGTCGTCGATCGGCGCCTGCGGATGCGCAAGGCACGGCGCGGCGGAGGCGGCGCGGATGTTGGGGTCGCCGGTTGGGATTTCCAGCATCAGATCGACGACGCCGATGTCCTTGGGTCTGCCCATGTTCGCCCCCAGTGGTTCGAGCGGGCCGTGCCGGCGGTCTGCCGCCGGAGAAGCGGAACTCAGGCTTCCGGTTCGCCGGCCTTGCGCTTCTCGTCGAGTGCCGACATCAGGCCGACCTCGTTCAGGTAGGCGCCGGCCTTCGCGTCCTTCGCTGCCTCGACCTGGGCGTCACCGGCGCCGGCTTCGGCGAGAGCGGAGAAGGGGCATCTGCCCGCAGCGGTCGCGGCCTTCGACTCTGCCTCGGCGACTGCGCTCGCCTGAGTTCCTTCGCCCTTGCCGATCTCGTAGGCCGCGATCATCTGCTCCATCAGCTCGCGGCCGAGCGCGATGCCCTCTTCGACCGTCTTGATCCCGATCTCCGAGACGTGCTTCTCACGGGCCACCAGCTCGACGCGCTCCTGGGTCCGGTCCCTCATGAAGCCGGCGGGAACCCGGAGAATGCGCTCGACGGCCTCGCCCGACCACTCGTAGGTCGAGAGCAGCGGCACGCGGTCGTCGTCGCGGGCGATCAGCTTGCGCTCCTCGGACGCCGCCTCGGGCGCGTCGTTGCCGTTCGCGTCGGCCGCCTGCTCGCGGGCCTCGATCGTCACCGGCTCGCCGGTCTCGTCTTCGATCAAGGCGCGCGCGAACTCGAAGGTGACGGTGGGCAGTTTGCTCATCCGCGCCTTCTTCTCGATCCGCGCCTTGGCGCGGCGGCGCCGGTAGGCGTCCTCGATCGTCTTGAGCGCCAGACGGGCGTCCGCGGTCCACTTGAGCTTGCGGCCGTCATAGGTCGTCTCGACCTCGAGACCGCCCTCCATCTCGGCGATCCGGTCCAGCATCTCCTCCGTGATCTGCTCGAACGACTCACTGCCGCAGACGCCGCAGCGGACCGGATCCGGCTCGGCCGAGGTCACGCCGCACTTGCGGCAGATGAAAGTGGGACGGCTGCGCGCGAGCTGCAGGGCGACCTGCTCGGCGAGCGCCTCCGTCTCGCGAGCGGTGTACTTGGGCATGTAGCGGTCCATCGCCTCGTCGAGCACGTCGCTCGAGATCACGCTGTGGCCCTGCTCGACCGCCAGCCGGTAGAGGGCGGTGCGGGCGATGCCGCGCACCTGCTCGGGGACGCGCTCGAAGCGCTCCTCGGCCTCGGGCGTCCAGCGGATGCTCTCTTCGGCCTTGACGTCGAGTTCCGGGTACTCGAGACGGGTGGTCAGCAGGAGGTCGCAGGGGCAGGAACGGAGCAGGTTCTCGGCGTTGCTGCCGAGGCCGGTCTCGCTCTCGTCGCTATGCACGCCGACGCGGCCGATCACGAGCATCCAGGGGTCGATCTTCCGGGCGTGATCGAGGACCTTCTGGAACGCCTTGCCGTCGAGCAGGGTCTTCGTCAGGTCGACGCCGATCTCGGTTGCCATCGTCTCGGCGACATCCAGGTGCGACTGGTAGATCTGCGCCAGACCGGTGTCGATGATCTCTTCGTGAAGCTGGTTCTGCTCCTCGAAGCGGAAGATCTTCGCGGCGCGCTCGGTCAGCACGTTGACCACGCCCTTGAACACGGAGTAGTGGAGGTACGGGTCGTAGACCGAGATCGCCTCGACCTTCTTGCCGAACCGCTTCGCCAGGTCGATGGCGGTCATCAGGGCGCCGAACGACTGGGGCGAACCGTCGACGCCGACCAGCATCGTGTCGCGGCCGTCGGCGTCGGCTTCCGCGTGGTTGCCGTTGCCGTTCGTCGGCTTTCCGTTGGTCCTTGCCGGCAGTCGCTTGATCACGAGCACATCCTTGTCGACGGTCCGGGCGACCCGCTCGCAGACCGAGCCGATCTGCGTGTCGCGGACGCGGCCGATTCCCATCACGCCGATCACGGTCAGGTCGTAACCCGACTCGCGGATGTCGCGCACGATCTCGACGTGGTGCTTGCCGTCCATCATCTTCGGCTCGAACTCGAGGTCGGCTTCGTCGCAGACCGCCTTCATCGGCTCGAGGTAGCTCTCCGAGATGAGCTCCAGCCCCATCGTGATCAGGGAGTCGTGGATCTTCCGCTGGCGGTCGAGTTCCGTCTCCTCGAGGTACTCCTCGGGCAGCGTGTACTCCATCTGCTTGAAGCGGTAGTCGTGCATGCTGGCCGCGTAGACGTGGCAGCCGACCATCCTGGAGTCGAACTTCCGGCCCAGTTCGACCGCGGAGGCGATCGCCTGGTTGGAGTAGTCCGAGTTGTCGAGCGGGACGTAGATCGTCTTGTACATGGGGTGTCTCTTCTGTTGACGGAGTGTCGGTTCCGAGAGATGGGACGTAGCGGTATGTGAACGGAGCGGTAATCAGACCGCGGTGGCTTCGGTGCCGGTGAGGGCGGCGCCCTCCTGCTGCTGGCTCGCTCGGCGGCGCACCAGGAACACGACGAGCAACTCGATCAAGAGCACGATGAAGGCGGCGCGCAGCACCGGGATGGTCGCTGCCTGCTTCACGCTGGGTTCGGTGTAGACGTAGAACCAGGACGACAGGGCGCGCTTGTTGCCGCGTTCCCGGTTGAAGCCGTCCCACACGCTGAAGGCGATCGGCGTGTACTGCTGCTCGGCGAAGCTGACGCCGGCACGCGACCCGCGCCGCCGCTTGTAGGTCACCGTCCACTCGCCCTGGTCGTAGGAGGTCACGGCTTCGACGATGTCGGCCTCGGTCGGCTCGATCGCGCCGCTGCCGCGGCCGCGGAAGGTGTCCGCGACTCCGTAGGTCAGGTTGACGAACCAGAGGTCGACCGGGTTCTGGCTGTCGCCGAACAGGAAGTAAGGCTTGAGTTGGGGCTGGTCTTCGGGCGCGAGCGAGGCCGGGAACTGCAGCGCTACGGCATCCGAGAATTCGGCGCCGTCGCTGCCGGCGTCGTCGCCGCCGCCGAAGAAACCGTCGGCGCCGCCGAAGAAGTCGTCAGCACTGTCGTCCGCGGTCTCGACGCCGAAGAAGCCGCCGTCATCTCCGGAGTCCTCCTCGACACCGAAGAAGCCGCCGTCGTCGCCACCGCTGTCGCCACCGAAGCCGTTGTCCTCGTCCCACGTCGGCACTTCGAGGGCGGGGTTGCTCCTGCCCGTGTTGTCGGCACGAAGATCGTTCCAGCGCACCCGGAAGGCGATCTCGCCGCGGTTGTAGACGGCCTGGGCTTCGATCGACGTGACCGAGGGATAGAAGTTCCGCCCCGGCTCGGTGATCTGCCCGATCAGTGGGAAGCGGGTCATCGGCGCGGCCTGGAACAGGGCGTCGAGCGCTTCCGCGTCCTGCAGGTCGATCGCCTCCTCGGTCCATGCGGCGGTGATCAGCGTGCCGTAGCCGGGGTCGTCGCCGTCGCCCAGGGAGTAGACGTAGTTCACCAGGTGTTGGCGGTCCTCTACTTCGAGCGAGTCCGCGTACGACGGCATCGGTGTGCCGTTGAGCCCGGTGGAGAAGGTCCGGTAGATGTCCTCCTTGGTCGCGCCGCCTCGGTAGGTCCAGCGCTGGGTCAGGTCCGCGGCCTTGATGGGCTCGTTCTTGTCGTTGACCAGGGTCGGCGCCGAGGTGCCGTCGCCGCGGCCGACCTCGCCGTGACAGGCGGCGCAGCCCTGCTCTTCGTAGACCACGCGCCCGCGGGCGATCGACTCCTCGGTGGACTCGAGCGGCCGGGGAATGTCGAGCGGTTCACCGTAGCGGTCCGGGTTCTCGAAGTCGGGCGAGAAGGACTTGATGTAGTAGATGACGTTGTCGATTTCGGTGCTCGTCAGGTTGGGCCAGCCCGGCATCGAGGTGTAGGGGAGGCCGATTTCGATCGCGCGGCGCAGGTCGTCGTCCGTGGGGAGCATCCCGTTCGGCGTGGTGCGGAACTTGTACTTGCCGGACGTGAAGTCGCGCGGCTTGGGCTTGACCCGCGGGGTGGCGTAGCCGTTGCCGTCGCCCTCGTCGCCGTGGCACTGGCCGCAGTACCTGTCGTAGACGACCTTGCCGGCGGCTCGCTGCTCTTCGGTGCCGAGGTCGACCTGGGCGGCCAGAGGCGCCGCCAGGAGTGCGGCAGCAGCCGCAACGGCGGCCGGGTCGATGCGTGCAGCCATCAGTGCTGCCCCAGCGCGCGCGGCTCGAAGCCGTTGAAGTCGTAGATGAACAGGTTGACGTCCCACATCTCCTCGGTGGTCAGGAACAGCTCCCATGCCGGCATGGCGCTGTCCCAGGGCGTGCCGCCTTCCGGGAGACCGGGACCGCCGAGGGCGATCCGCCAGTGGACGAAGGAGGACTGCAGAATCGGCAGCGTGCCGACGTCGTTGAAGTCGCTGGGCACCGGGTTCAGGCCGTGGGCGAACATGCCGTCGCCGCCCATGCCGTCGCCGTGGCACCAGAAGCAGTTCTGGTAGTAGACGCGGCGACCGTTCTCCAGGTGCTCCTCGTACGCTTCGGGATCGTCTTCGTGGAGGTGGGTGTAGGGATTGTCCGCGGTCGCCATGTCGATCGCCTCGTCGTGGACCGTGATCTCAGTTGGCGGCGGCGGATGCACCTCGCGCCCGAATCCGGGCGCCTCGAGCGGGACACTCATGTCCGCGTAGACGTTGTAGGCGGCCAGGGCGGGCAGCGCCACCAGTACCGCGGCCAGAAGCGGCAGGCGCCGCGGTTCGAGGATGAGCCGTTTGATCGGCGCGACCGTCTCGACCAGGCGCTCGCGGCTCGACGAGGCGTAGCAGACGAGTGCCAGGGTGGCGATCCCCAGGTAGATCGTGGCCACCGACTGCGGGATCGGCACCGCGAATCCGAACTTGAAGAAGGCCCACAGCGCGCCCCAGGCGAAGAGCAGCCAGGTGAGTGTGTCTACCCGGCGCCAGGCCAGTACACCGGCGACCGCGGCCAGGCCCAGAAGAACCGGTAAGTTGAGTCCCCACATGATCGAGTCAGTTCCGTGAAGGTTCGGGGGCCGGATGCCCACCCGCGAGGGAGCAGTCACTCCTCAGAACAGAGGCGAGTTGACGGTTGTTCCTCATTGCTTCAATAGTTTCTGAAAGTTGAGCCTTAGTAACCGAGGTCGGTGTCCAAGGTCACGGACGGCGTTCCGCCCAGGCTCTGCAGCCAGGCGATCACGGCCTTGATCTCGTCATCGGAGAGACTGATGGGCGGCTCGTTCATGGGCTGCATACCGTCCTCGTAGCCAGGCACGACGAAGCTTCCCGGTTCGTAGAGAGACTGCGCCAGATACTCGACATCGGACAGCCCCTCGAGCCGCGTCGCCGCGCGCTGTCCGATGCCACCCAGATCCGGATAGCGGCTTGGTCCGCTGGACCCGATCGAGTGGCAGGCTGCGAGGCATTGCCCCTTGCCGTTGGCGAGCTCGCTGCCGACCGCGATCAAATCCTCGGTCGTCATCTCGGCGTTGATCAGCACCGGCGGTGGAGGGTGTACCTCCTTCTGGGGCACGATCTGGCCCAGGTACATGTAGAAGGCCGTGGTGCCCAGGACCAGGAGGACCAGCCGGAGCGGCATCGGGACGTTCAGCTTCATGCCGATTGCCCCTCCTCGAGCCGGCCGTCGGCTTCCGTGGCCGTCTTCGGCTGCCAGGGCTTCTTGCCGGCGAGGCTGCTGAGCCAGAAGACGACGCCGAGCAGGCCGAAGAAGATGAGAACGGTGACCGAAACGACCTGGGTGGCGAACCCGAGGGTGGGTGTATGGGCGTCCGGGGAGGTATCGAGGACTACACCGTACACGTGCCATTCCTGTCGCAGGCCGGAGCGGACGTATCCCATCAGGCCCATCAGCCAGGTGAAGCTCAGTGCGATGAAGATGAGTGCGTACTGCGAGATCGCGGGCATCTTGCCCCATTGCGTCTCGCCGGGCCGCCTGGCGTTTCGGTACAGAGGCAGGTCGATGATGGTGATCACGACCATCGCGGCGAGCACGGAGTAGACCTGGGGTATGGCGAGTCGGACTCGCGTCGCGGCGTCGACGTAGTAGCCGTACACGCCGAAGAAGACGACCAGCGACGCGGTCGCGGCGAAGACCACGACCTGGGCGCGGGTCAGGAGCTGCCGATGAAGGTGGGTCGACTGCTTGCCGGTTCGCCGGTAGAGCAGGAAGCTCATGTAGGTCGAGAGGATCAGGATGTTGACCGCCGTGTTCTTGGCCGACATCTGCCCCAGATAGCGGAGCTGCGGGTGGCTGCCGCCGCCCATGGCGGCGATCTCGGAGACGGACGAGATCGCATAGCGCGGCGTGGCCCAGACGGCGAAGCAGAGCGCGATCGCGATCAGCAGATACTTGATGAATTTCTGGAAGTGGGCGGTGCCTTCGATGCGGCCCATTCCCAGCCACAGGTAGTAGTTCGCGCCCAGGAACAGGTTGCCGATCAGCGCCGCCTGGAGGACGAAGAGCCAGGAGAAGGTGCCGCCCATCATCTGGATGCCCAGGGTCTGGCTGAAGGCGTAGATCTCGCTTGCCAGGTAGTAGCCGGCGAACGGCAGCGGCAGGAAGGCGATGATGGCGACGAAGTTGCCGATGTAGCCCATCCAGTCGAAGTGGGCCTTTTCCTCGTCGGTCTTCGCCTGCAGATAGCGGAAGGCGGCGTACGCGGCGGCGATCGAGCCGCCGAAGGCGACGTTGGCGATGATCCGGTGGATGTTGATCGGCATCCAGGTGAAGTTGAAGAAAGCGTCCCGGAGGCTGAGCAGAGCGCCGCTCTCCGAGACGGCGGAGACGAAGTCCGGGATGCCGTCTCCGTCGACGTCCTCCCTCTTGCCGGGCGACATCATGAAGGTCAACCAGGCATTGGCGATGAACATGATCGCGGTGCCCACCACGTTCAGCATGAAACCGAGGAACAGGTGCATCTTCGGCCCGAACTTGCCCCAGCCGTAGTAGTAGCTGTAGAGGAAGAGCGCTTCCAGGAAGAACAGCAGCACGTAGGGCAGGAAGGTCGGCGAGAAGATGTGCATCAGGTAGTTCGTGAACTTCGGGTACAGGATGATCAGCCCGAAGGTCAGGAACGCGCCGAAGGTGGCGGTCATCGAGAACGAGACGCTCAAGAGCTTCGTGAACTCGTAGGCCAGCTTGTCGTAGCGCTCTTCCTTGGTGACGTAGCCGACGAACTCGATGATGAAGGCGAACAGCGGCACCGCCAGCACGAAGGCGGCGAACAGCAGGTGAAGCTGCGCCAGCACCCACACCGTGACCCGGCTGCCGACGAACGGAACCGTGCGGTACTCCGCCTCCACGTAGGGCCTGGCCTTCGCCTCCGCTTCGTCGGCGGCCTGCTCGTCGGCGATGCCCTGCTGACGCGGGGTCGGTTCGGCCTCGCCCACCGCTTCCTCGGCCGCCACCTGACGCTCCGGCTGGCGGTACTCGTTGTCCACCAGGAAACCGCCCAGGCGCACCGTGGCGATCACCGCCACGAAGGCGAGAACGCCGATACCGAAGAGGATCTTGTTTCTGGTCACTGGCTCTCCACCCCTGAGGGCGTTACTGGCGGGCTTCCCGCTCCGCCTGCATCGTGCGGCGTTCTTCCTGCAACTCGCGGACGTAGGCCACGACCGCCCAGCGATCCTCGGTCTCGAGCGGGTAGCGGTAGCCCGCCATCAGCCCGGAACCGTTCGTGATGACGTCGTAGAGGCGGCCATCGTTGTAGCCGGCGATCCGTTCGTCGTGAAGCGACGCTGTGGGTGTGCTGGCCCGTTCGAACAGGATGCCCTGTCCGGTGCCGCGCTCGTCATGGCACGGCTGGCAGTAGATCGCGTAGCGGTTCTGTCCGCGGGCCAGCACTTCGTCGGTGGCCGGGATCGGCGAACCTTCCAGAAAGTAACCCTCGTCGTCGCGGCCGAACAGCAGGCGGTGGTCGATGTCGAGCTGACCGCGCGCCACGGTGCCGGCGACCGGCTGGCGCATCGCCATCCCGTCGTAGAAGAAGCCGCTCGCCTCCTGGGGATCGTAGCGCTCCTGGTAGTCCATGTTCGGATTCAGGTGGATCGGTGGATACGGCGAGGGCATGCCCCGGCAACCGAGCAGGAGGAGAGCCGCGGCGAAGGCGGCGCCCGCGAGCCGCCGGTGCCCCTTCCGGAATCTCATCGCCTCGCGCATCAGTGCGCGTCCCCGCCGTGGCCGGCGTCGTCGGCTGCACCGTGGTCCTCGACCGGCGGCGGGGCGGGAACGATGTCCCGGTTCGGATGCCGGATCTTCGCCAGGTAGGTGGTCCGCGGCTTGGTGTGCAGATCGTCGAGCAGGTTGTAGTTGCGAGGACCCGCTTTCGCCTCGCTGACCTGGCTCGCCCCGTCCGTGATGTCGCCGAAGCGGATCGCGTCGGCAGGGCAGGCCTGCTGGCAGGCCGTGACGACATCGCCGTCGGCCAGAGGCCGGCCGTCCCGCTTGGCGTCGACCTTGGCGCGGCTGATCCGCTGCACGCAGTAGGTGCACTTCTCCATCACCCCGCGAGAACGGACCGTGACGTCCGGGTTCTTGCCCAGGTGCATCACCTCGGGGGTGTCCTTGGTGAAGTTGAAGTAGTTGAATCGCCGGACCTTGTACGGGCAGTTGTTCGAGCAGTAGCGGGTACCGATGCAGCGGTTGTAGACCATCGCGTTCAGCCCTTCGTCATCGTGGACGGTGGCGGAGACGGGGCAGACCTGCTCGCAGGGCGCGTTCTCGCACTGCATGCAGGGCACCGGCTGGAAGTTGGTCTGTGGGTCGTGAGGCAGACCGTCGACGAGGCCGTCGCGTTCGCCCTCGGAGGAGAAGTAGCGGTCGATGCGCAGCCAGTGCATCTCCCGGCCTTCCATCACCTGTTCCTTGCCGACGATCGGAATGTTGTTCTCGCTCTGGCAGGCGATGACGCAGGCGTTGCAGCCCACACAGGCGTTCAGATCGATCGTCATGCCCCACTGGGGCGAGTCACGGTAGGTCCACTCGTCCCACATCGAGTTCTCGTGCGGCTTCTCGCTGTGGGCGGTGGCGAAGTCGGGGTGCTCCTCGAAATAGTCGAGGTCCGCTTCCTTGACCAGCGGCCGACCTTCCATCGAGTGATGGTCCTGGGTCTGCGCCAGGGGGTACGAACCGCCGCTGGCCTTGAGCGCGCAGCGGCCGACGTGCAGGGCGTCCGAGGTGCGCAGCAGATAGGCGTTCCTGCCCGGGTTGTGATCCTCGTCGTTGGCGCTGCTGGCGATCCGGCCACCAAAGTCACGACCGTAGCCGAGATCGATCGTCACGCTGTGGTCGGCCTGGCCGGGCACCTGCCACACCGGCAACTCGAGTTCCCGTTCGCCGCACGCGACGGTGACCAGGTCCTCGTTCTCCAGGCCGAGGGCCGCTGCGGTGGCCGGGCTGATCAGGGCCGCGTTGTCCCAGGTCAGCTTGGTGATCGGATCGGGGAGTTCCTGGAGCCAGCCGTTGTTCGCGAAGCGTCCGTCGTACAGAGCCGCGGAGCAGCGGAAGACGACCTCCAGTTCCTCGCCAAGGGCGACCGCCCTGGCGGCGTCGCCGGCGGCCCGCACCGCGGTGGCGCAGTCTTCGGGAGTAACGGTTGCCAGCTCGGCCGCGGGCGCGGCGCTGCCTTCCTGCACGCCGTCATGGAGCACCCGGCGCCAGGCGACTTCGAACTCGGAGAGCGCGACCGGAAACGGCAGCGACATGGGATCGACGGGCGGGGCGTCCGCCTCCTCGCCTCCGTCTCCTTCCGCAGCCTCGCCGCCGGACTCGGCATCCGCCGGTACCATCGCCGCCTCTTCGCCCTCGGCACTCTCGTCAAGCGGCAGGCCGAGCAGCCCGGACCAGGTCTCGCGGACCAGGTCGCGACCATCCCGCGCCTCGCCCAGGGCCGCCAGCGCCAGCACCTCGATCGCGCTCCTGGCGCCGTAGAGGGGCTCGATCAGGGGCTGGACGACGCTGGCCGTGCCGTCGGTGGCGCGGGCGTCGCCCCAGCTCTCGAGGTAGTGGGCGAGCGGCACGTGCCAACGCGCGTGGCGGCTCGTCTCGTCACGGTGGGTGCTGACGTGGATGACCGCGCCGGCGCTGTTCATGTTCTCGAGCGCGGCGGCGAAGTCGAGGTCGGCGGGAGCGCTGTAGACCGGATTCGCCTCCAGGATAACAAGGCGGTCGACTGCGCCTTCGTTCATCGCCGCCACCAGGGCGGCCAGGTCGGCGTCGCTCGAACTGCCGCTGTCCGGCGTCTGGTGGCAGGTCACCGTAGCGCCGACGTTGCCGAGCGCCGAGTTCAGGGCGTAGACCGCCGCGTGGACCTCCGCCGGCTGGCGGTCGCCCGCGACGATCAGGCCGGCGCCGCGGTGCCCGGCCAGGTCCTTCGCCACCGCTTGCACCCAGGCGTCGTCGATGTCCGCGGCCGGCGCACCGCCGTCCAGCGGCACTTCCAGGCCGTGTGCGGCGAGGGCCTGTCCCAGTTGGGCCACGAACGCGGCGACACGGCCACTCTGTACCCGCAGCCGGTGGTCCGCGTTGGCGGACGTGACCGAGTGGACGCCGTCGACGGCGTAGTGCCGGAGCATCGCGGAGGAACCGTTGTCGCCCACGCGCCGGGCGTTGGCGTAGCCGCGCAGGTTGCGGACGCTGTCGCCCTCCGTGCCCAGGAGGTCGGAGTCGAGGGAGAGCAGAACCTGCGTCCGCTCCAGGTGGTAGAGGGCGTGGTAGTGATTGCCGGCCACCGATTCGAGACCGCGGTCGGCGTTCTCTTCGCTCACTGGTTGCCAGCTCACCCAGCGCGCCTGGGGATGGCGTTCGAGCAGAGCCGTCTTGAGCCGGAGCAGAGTCGGCGACGAGGACGGCTCGGCGAGGATCGCCAGACCGGCGCCGTCGGCGGCGGGAGCGAGGTCGCCTTCGGTCCAGGCGGCGACGAAGTCGTCCCAGGACGAGGCCTGGTCACCGAATCGCACCGTCTTGGAGCGGTCCGGGTCGTACAGGTCGAGGATGGAGGACTGCGCCCAGACTCCAGAGGCGCCGCCGGAAGACGGGTGGAGTTCGTTCCCCTCGACCTTGGTCGGCCTGCCTTCATGGCTCTCCACGACCACGCCGAGGGCCCGGTTGCCGAACCGCATCGTGGTGGCGTACGCCATCGGGATTCCGGGAACCATGCCTTCCGGCGCGTCGACGTAGGGAACGATGTGTTCCACCGGACGGCGGATGACGTCGCATCCGGCCAGGCCGGCCAGGGAGGCGGTGGAGCCGAGCATCGCGAGGACGCTGCGCCGGCTCAAGCCCTCCTGGAGCAGTTCGGGCGGCGCCTCGGAAGCGCCTTCCGGGAACTCCCGGTGCAGGAAATCGGTGGCCCGGGAATCGCCCTGCACCTGTTCCAGGCTGCGCCAGTACGTCTTCTCAGGCCGGTTGCCGTTGCCCGCGGTCATCGATGGCACCCCGTACAGTCCTCGGGCGGCGCCAGCGCCCGTTCCGCAATCGCCTGCTCTGCGAAGGCTTCGTGATCGCCGGTCGGCGTCCACTCCATGTCGGTGACGGCGTCGAGCGGCCGCAGATTCGGGCCAGGGTCGCGGTGGCAGTCGAGGCACCAGCTCATGCTCAGGGGCTCCACCTGGGTCACGACCTCCATCTCATGGACGGGACCGTGGCAGGATCTGCAGCCGACGCCGGCGCCGACATGGACGCTGTGATTGAAGAACGCGTAGTCGGGCAGGTTGTGAACGCGCACCCAGCGCATCGGCCGGCCCTGCGCCGCGCTCTTGCGGATCGGCGCCAGGAGTTCGCTCTCGCGCGCCGCGACGTGGTGGCAGTTCATGCACACCTGGGTGGGCGGAATGCTGGACACCGCCGACTCCTCGACCGAGGCGTGGCAGTACCGGCAGTCGAGGCCGAGCTCGCCGACGTGGAGCTTGTGGCTGTAGGGCACGGGTTGAGCCGGCCGGTAACCGACGTCGGTGTACTCGGGCGAACCGTAGTACCAGACGGCGCCCACCGCCGCGGCCCCCGCGATCGGCAGAGCGGCCGCCAAGTACAGCGGCGCCTTGAGAGTCCACTTGGGGAAGATCTGAGCCAAAACTCCGAACCCCGCAGCAGGGTAGGAAACCCTGCGCGATCCGAGATCGCGCGGAGTGTATAGCGTGCTACCGAGGCGGTCAAAGGATCGAGCCGAGATAGTGTCGGGGCGTGTCGGGAGAGGGTTCGAAGAGGTCGGACGAAGCGGGGATTCCTCCCCGTCGCCGGTTCCTGAATCCCTGGTTTCTGGCGGCGCTCGCGGGTGTGGTGCTCATCCCGGCGCTGCGGCCCCTGCTCCGTATCGAGCCGGATCCGCCGCCGGTTCTGCGGCAGTTGCCCGAGTGGCGGCTCGTGGACCAGAACGGCGATGCCTTCGGCAGCGGCGATCTTGCGGGCGAGGTCTACGTTGCCTCCTTCGTGTTCACGCGCTGCGCGACGGTCTGCCCCCGGCTGACCGCGGAAGTCAGCCGGTTGGAACGCCGCTACCGGGAGGAGGGCGTCGAGGGCGTTCGGCTGGTCAGCTTCTCGGTCGATCCGGAACACGATACGCCGGAACGTCTGCGGGACTACGCCGGGCGCCGCGGCCTCGACCTGGAGCGTTGGCGCCTGGTGACCGGCGATCGGCAGGACGTGCGCTCGGTCGTGGTGGACGGGTTCGCCCTGCCCATGGGCGAGCGCATCGACCTTGCCGGCGGACTGGTCGACGTGGCGCACGCGGCGCGGCTGGTTCTGGTGGACCGGGCCGGCGGCGTCCGCGGGTACTACGGTTCGGACGAGGTTGGCCTCGACGAGGTCTTCCACCGCACGCGGCAGATCCTGGCGGAGTAGCGGCGGGCCCGGATGCGGGCGAGACGCCCGCGTTCCCAGGGCGGATCGAGCCACCCGGGTTTCCGGGTGCGGTCAGGCTTCGGTTCGGGCCGCCATCCCCTGAATCCATTCGCGGATGAGGGCGACGGCCTCGACATCGACGAGCCCGCGGCCGAGCTCCGGCATCATCACGCCGGGGTGTACCGACTCGAGCCGGTAGACCAGGATCGATTCGTCCGGACGGCCGGGCACGACGCCGTAGAGGCGGTCGCCGGTGCCCTGGCCGGCCGCGACCGGATGCTTGTAGACGCCGAGCCGGGTCCGGTCCTCGTGCGCCGCGCGCAGGTCGAGTCCCGACGTGCGTCCGCTTCCCGTGAGGTTGTGGCAGTGCGCGCAGTTGATGTCGAGCCAGGTGCGGGCGCGCTCGCCGACGCTGCCGGTCGAAGGCTCATTCCAGACCGGCGCCCGGGGGGCCTCGGCCGGCGTCGGGACGCCCTCGAGGAAGCCGATGCGCTGCCAGCGGGCGAGTTGATTCTCGGCGCGTCCGGGCCCGCCGCCGCCGGCGGCATAGACGAACTCTCGGTTCAACTGGCCGGCGCGCGGCCCGATCGGCAGCACGTGCTCGCCGTCCGTGCGGTGACAGGTCTTGCACTGGTTCGTGTTCGGCACCCGGTAAGTGTGTTCGACTGTCCGGCCGCTGCCGTCAACCCAAGAGACGTCGAGCGGACCGCCGACGATCACGAGTTCCGCTTCGGTCTGCTCCTCGTTCCAGATGTAGGGAAGGCCCACCCAGCCGTTTTCTTCGTGAATGAGCAGCCGGGTCTCGAGCAGCCGCACGTTCGCGGTCGGAGCGCGGAGGTCGGCGGGGTAGGCGAAGGTCTTGGCGATCATCGTGCCAACGGGAAACTCGAACGGTCCCGCCGCGCGGTACCGGGCGGGCTGAAGGGCGCCGTCCGCGGACGTGGGGAGCCGGACGAAGCGGAACTTCAGCGTGTAGTCGGAGAAGAGAGGCGTGTTCAGGTCGTACGGTTCGACCCCAGGGGCAGGCGTCTGGGTCGAACCGTCGCCCGCGAAGAGCTCCCAGGCCGACAGCGTCCGCGGATAGCGGTCGAATGGGCCGCCTCCGGTCGGAGAATCACCGCTCGAACAGCCGGAGGCCGCCAGCAGGGCGACCGCCGGTACGAGCCGCGCCTTCATCAGGGACTGCCGGCGCCCGTCGCGACGCCGAGATCCACAGGCTGCGGAACCGCCGGCAGCGCCCCCTGGTAGGGGTCGAGATCGGTGGTCACGTTCGGCTGACCGCCCGCGAACACGGATCCGAGATCAAGGTTCACGAAGTCCGCGTCCCCGTTGTTCTGGATGTAGAGGCGGAGTTCGTCCGGAACCGCGCCGTCGACCAGCTTGTCGGGGTTCACGACACCGTCCCAGACGATGTCCGGGAAGGCGCCTCCGGCGAGGGCGACGAACGCGTCGGCGAAGGCGCCGTTCGGGCTCTCCCCGCCGCCGACGAAGTCGTTGTCGTGGATGTAGACGCCTTCGGTGTAGGGGTCGTAGCCGGGGTCGTTGTAGGTGCGCCCGGTGGAGAGGTACGAGATCACCGCCAGGTTCGAGTTCTGGTTGTTGTGGATCCGGTTTCCGAACAGTTCGACGTTGTCGCTGGCCATGACGATGACGCCCGAGCCGGCCGGAATCGTGGATACGATCGCTCCCTCCTTGCCGAAGTTGGGCAGGTTGTTGTCAGCGATCTCGTTGTCGTAGACGCGCGCGTCGCGGCCGTCCTTGACCGGAAGCTCGGGCAGGGAGAAGACGAGCAGGCCGCCGGTGTTGCCGTGGGCCCGGTTCTCGTAGACGTCCGCGCCGGTGGTGTTCTCGATCTCGATGCCGGCCACGTTCTCCCAGACCTCGTTGCGCCGGACGACGACGTTGGCGGACTGGCCGACGTAGATGCCGGCGTCCGAGGCGCCGCGAACGCGGCTGTCCTCGATCAGGACGTTCGTCACCTGGACCGGGTAGAGGCCGTAGGCGCCGTTGTTCGTGTCCGGTCCGTTCGTCCACTCGATGCGCACGCCGCGGAAGGCGGCGCCGGTGGTGCCCTCGACCTTGATGCCGTCGCCGCGCGTGTTTTCGACCGCGAGGTTCTCGACCGTGAAGTCGTCGGCCGTCACCAGGACCCCCTCGCCGCCGGTGCCCGGCGCCTGACCGGCGAAGTCCAGGATCGTCTCGTCCATGCCCTGGCCGCGCAGCGTCACGCCCTCGACGTCGAGGGACAGGGTGGCGTCGAGCTCGAAACGGCCCGCGCCGAGTTCGATGACCGCACCGGGCTCGGCGACAAGCAGGGCCTCCTGCAACGTCTTGTGGTCGTTGGCGCCGGGGTGGAGGGGCCCGTCCTGTTCGGCGCAGGCGGCCAGAGCGAGCGCGGCGGCGGCCACGCAGAGATGCTGTTTCTTCATGGGTTGGGAAGGTCTCCGGTTGGTCGTTGGCGGTCGTAGAGCTTGACCGTCAGAGTGGCGCGGGCGCCGGTTGTCCGGGGCTGCGCGTCGGCTCGATCATGCCATCATAGTTCGGGACGCCCGGTTGATTGCCCGGGACGGCCTGGAAGCCGCTGCTACGATGACGGCTTCATTCTTTGGAGGCAAGCTGAAATGCGTATCGCGGGCAGGCTTCGTTCGGTTTCCCTGGCGGGGCTGCTGCTCGCCGTCGCTGTCGTCCCGGCCTCGCTCGGCGCCGACGACTCGAACGCCGACGTGTGGGACCGCGTCGAGCACCACGCGACGAAGAGCGGCGAGATCGACATCCACTACGTCACTCTGGGCGAGGGCAAGCCGGTCCTGTTCCTCCACGGCTTCCCGGACCTCTGGTACTCCTGGCGTCATCAGATGGCTGCCCTCGAGGGCGAGTTCCGCACCGCGGCGATGGATCTGCGGGGCTACAACCGGAGCGGTCAGCCGAAGCGGGTCGAGGACTACCGGATGCCGTTGATCCTGGGCGACGTGGCGGCCGTGATCGAGGATCTCGGCGCGCCGGTGACCTTGGTGGGCCACGACTGGGGCGGGGCCATCGCCTGGCGCTACGCCATGGCGAATCCGGAGCAGATCGAGCGCTTGGTGATCCTCAACCTGACCCATCCCAGGGGCTACGGCAACGTGATCGCGAACGCCACCGAGGCGCAGCGGCAGAACACCCAGTACGCCCGGAACTTCGCGACGTCCCCGCCGGACGGCAGCCCGGTGCCGGAACGTCTGCTCAACCGGTACGCGAGTGAGGGCGAGAAGGTGGCCGGGCACTATCGGGAAGCCTTCGCGCGTTCCTACTGGGACGGCATGCTGAACTACTACCGGGCGAACTACGGTCAGGTTGCCGGCGGCGGCGAGATGCCGAACCTGCAGATGTCCGTGCTCCAGTTCCACGGCCTGAAGGACACGGCGGTGGACAAGGACGGTTTGAAGAACACGTGGGACTGGATCGACCGCGACTACACGCTGGTCACGGTTCCGACGGTGGGCCACTGGGTCCAGTTGGAAGCCGCGGATCTGGTTTCGAACACGATGCGTGCCTGGCTGCTGGCCAGGGAGTGAGCGAAGGCTCGGGAGTCGAGTCGCGGCGTCCGCGCCGCGCTGACGCACAGGAAAGAGGGTTTGTCATGCAAGGTAGGTGGAAACCATGTCGATGATCCAGCCACGAGGGCGCCTTCGGTTCGTCTCACTGGTCGCGGTAGTTGCCGCGCTGGTCCTCGCCCGTGGGCCGGCAGCCGTCCCCGAGGGGGACTCGGAGGGCGAGCAGGCGGCGGAGCCCAGCGAGCCTGGCCGCGAGTACTACGAGATCCGCCGCTACCGCCTGGCCGACGAGGGCGGCCGGCAGACCGTCCTCGCCTACCTGGAGAACGCCCTGGTGCCCGCGCTCAACCGCGCCGGCATCGCCCGTGTCGGCGTGTTCGGCGTCGAACCGCCGCCGGAAGGGGAAGAGCCCCTCGATCCCGTGGACGCGATGTCCCTGTGGGCGATCATCGGCTTCCCGAGCGTCGAGGACTTCGTGGGCATGAAGTCAACGCTGGAGGCCGACGCGGCCTACCTGGAGGCGGCGGCGCCCATGTACGCCACGCCGGTCCGGGCGCCGGTCTACGATCGGGTCGAGAGCTGGTTCCTGCGTGCGTTCAAGGGCATGCCGGTGATGGAGCTGCCGCCCCAGACCGCGGCCGGGGAGGACCGTATCTTCGAGCTCCGCCTGTACGAGAGCCACAACGAGGACACCGCCCGCCGCAAGGTCCACATGTTCGACAACGGCGAGATCGACATCATGCGGGACGTGGACATGACGCCGCTCCTGTACGGCGAACTCCTGATCGGCGCCAACGTGCCGGCCCTCGTCTACATCCTGTCGGCGCCCGACATGGAATCGCACGGGGAGCACTGGCAGGCCTTCCTCGCGCACCCGGAGTGGGTGCGGATGCGGGACATGGAGATGTACAAGGGCACCGTCTCGGGGATCGAGAACGTCTTCCTCCGGCCGACCGCCTTCTCCCAAATCTGATCTGTGGCGGCGCCGGCCGGGCCGGAGCCGCGTACCAAGAGCAAGGCGGGGACTAGTCGGTCCCTTCCTGGGCGGCGGCCTCCGCCGCGCTGCCGGGCCACCGCACCCAGTAGCCGTCGGCCCAGACCAGATCCTGGTTGAAGTCGGTGCCCGGGAAGGCGCCGATCTCGTAGCTGGACTCCGGTTGCGCGGTAGCCGAGCCGTCGCGGCCGCCGCTCCAGATGCCGATCACCTGGATGCCGAGCAGCTTGTCCGAACCCGCGAAACCGTACCGGTAGGGGTGGTTCCAGCCGTCGCGTTCCGGCACGTCCTGCATATAGAAGAAAGAGTTCGACGGTCTGAGCAGGCCGGACAGGTCGGCATGGGCGAAATCGGGGTAGGTGAACTCGCTCCAGGTGAAGGTGGCGGTTGTGCTCGATCCGGCCGCGGCGGCACTGACCTGGTCGGTGAGCCACTGCATCCAGGCGGTGCCGACGCTCTTCATGTCGGCCTGGGTCCGCGTCTGGTTCGCGTTCTGAAGTCCGGTCATGAGGTTCGGCACCAGCAACGCGGAGATGATGCCGATGATCGCCACGACGATCAGCAGTTCGATCAGTGTGAATCCGCCTTCGCGGGAATGGGAGCGCGCTCCAGTCATTCTTCGTGCTCCTTGAGTGTGTCCGTTGGTTCGGCCGCGCGTGCGTGTCGCTTCGTCGGGCCTCACAGGATCATACGGGGCGGGCGCCCGGAACGTCCAAGCGAACCGAGTCGACACGACGATTCCGGCGCTGGTGTGGATTCGACGAGAACTTCGAGGGTTCGGAACGGAGTTGGTCGGGATGTGGCATCGGTCGGAGGGCAGCTCGTGGACTTCTACGACTTCGATCCAGCGATCTTCGACTACCAACCGGGCACTACTCCGGCCGATTCTCCGATCGAACACGTCTCGGCGTCCGGTCGTGGCGCCTGTCAGGACTTCGCCCACGTCATGATTGCCATCGCCCGTCCCTGGGGCGTTCCGTCCCGCTACGTATCCGGCTACCTGCACGCCACCGGCAGCCCGGGCGAGCAGACGGTGGCGACCGGCAGTCACGCCTGGGTCGAATGCAGGTTGCCCGGGGCGGGTTGGGTCGGCTTCGGCCCGACCAGCGCGGCATTCAGCGACGGGCGCCACATCCGCGTGGCCACCGGGCGGGACTACGCCGGCGTGTCGCCGACGAGTGGAGCGTTTCAAGGCAGCGGGGATGCGGAGATCGAGGTCGATGTGATAGTGAATGCTGTCGGTCCTCTTGGACCGTGACGATACTGTGAGCGGAAGGAACAGGAGGCAGAGAGGATGAACGTCCAGGCTGAGCATCTCGACGGGGTTCTTGTGGCGAAGGTCGAGGGTCGCGTAGACAGTTCGAACTCTCAAGACTTCGAGCGTCAGTTGCAGGCGGCCATCGGCGACGACATCGGGGCCGTTGTGATGGACCTCGCTCAGCTCGCCTACATCAGCAGCGCCGGTTTGAGGGTCGTTCTTCTGGTGGCCAAGACCTTGGGGCAGCGCAACGTGAGTATCTCCCTGTGCTCGCTGTCCGACCCTGTTCAATCGGTCTTCGAAATCAGCGGCTTCAACCGCATCATCCAGGTTTACGACACTCAGGCCGACGCGCTGGCCGCGGCCGGAAAGTAGGTCGTCCCGGCATCGCTGCATGTCCGACAGATCGAGTGACCGCGCCGCACGTTCGGCCAATCCCGACTACATGATCCTGGTCGTCGACGACGAGCCGGACCTGGAACGGCTCGTCAGGCAGCGCATGCGTCGTCACATCCGCTCGGGCCGGTACGGCTTCGAGTTCGCCGGCAACGGTCTCGATGCGCTCGATAAACTCGCCGAGAACAGGGACATCGACATCGTCCTCTCGGACATCAACATGCCGAAGATGGACGGTCTGAGCCTGCTGCAGCGGATCCCGCGGATCGACCCGGACATCCGCTCCGTCATCGTGTCGGCGTACGGCGACATGGAGAACATCCGCACGGCGATGAACCGCGGCGCGTTCGATTTCGTCACCAAGCCGATCGACTTCACGGATCTGGAGGTCACGATCGAGCGGACACTCAGGCACCTGGACGAGTGGCGCGCCGCCCTGGCGTCGAGGGACAAGCTGGTGGCGCTGCAGAACGAGCTGGACGTGGCGAACAAGATCCAGCAATCGATCCTGCCGGACAAGTTCCCCCACGTCGACGGTTGCGACGTGTACGGCTGCATGGAGGCGGCCCGCAATGTCGGCGGCGACTTCTTCGACGTGATCAGGCTCGAAGGGGGCCGCCTCGGGCTCGCGGTCGCCGACGTCTCGGACAAGGGCGTTCCCGCGGCTCTGTTCATGATGTCGAGCCGCACCCTGCTCAAGGGCGCGGCGGTCGGCGTCGGCGATCCGGCCCTGGTCCTCGGTGAAGTGAACGATCTGCTGAACGAAACGAACGACGCCGCGATGTTCGTGACCGTCTTCTACGGCGTGTACGACCCATCGACCAGGGTGCTGACGTTCTCCAACGGCGGCCACAACCCTCCTCTCGTGGTTCACGCCGACGGCAGCTCCGAGGAGCTCGAACTGACCGGCGGTATTGCCCTGGGGGCGATCCCGCAATGCAAGTACGGCCAGGCCAGCGTTCAACTCAAGCGGGGCGACATGGTCGTCTTCTTCACCGACGGTGTGACCGAGGCGATCAATACATCGAACGAGGAGTTCGGCCTGGAAGCCGTACGGGCGTTGTTTGAGGACGGCAAGACCCGGAGTGCCCGGAAAGCCGCGGAGATGATCCTGCAGGCGGTGAGCGAGTTCGCCGGCGAGGCGCCGCAGTTCGACGACCTGACCTGCATGACCCTGCGTGTTGTTGACGAGTGAGCGCTAATCCGCATATCTCACGCGGGTCGTGGTGCAGCGCGGATCCGCTCGCGGCGCCTTCACGCCCTCGGTACCGAGGTTGCTGAGATATGCGGACTAACCGCACACTGCGCGTTCCGAACCGGATCGAGGAGCTTCCGGGCATCTCCGAGGCCGTGGAGGCGCTCGGCCAGGAGGAAGACTGGGCGCCGGATGTTTCGTACGCCGTCGTCTTGGCGCTCGAGGAGGTGGCGACGAATGTCGTTCGTCACGGCGGCGGCGAGGAGGGGACCAGCGAGATCGAGATCGAGGTCGTCTCGACGGACGAGGATGTCCGGATCGAGGTTCGCGACAGCGGCAAGCCGTTCGACCCGTTCCACGACGCTCCCGAGCCGGATATCGACGCGGCGCTCGAGAACCGGAAGATCGGCGGCCTCGGCGTCCACTTCGTGCGGGTGCTGATGGACGAGGCGTCCTATCGGCGGGAGGACGGCCGCAACCACGTGACCATGGTGAAGCGCCGGGGTTGAACCCGGCGGCGCCCGATGCGCGTTCATGCACAGGCGGCCCTGACCGCGTCGGCCTGCGCCGCGATCGTGATTCTCGGTTCGCTCCCTGCCGGGGCACGGCCGGAGGCGACTCCGGGAGTGTCCGACGAGCGCGTCCTGTTCGGCCAGTCGGCCGCGTTCATCGGTCCCGCGGCCGAACTCGGCAGGGGGATGCGGCTCGGCATCGAGGCGGCGTTCAAGGAGGCGAACGACGCCGGCGGCGTCCACGGTCGGACCCTCGAGCTGCTTTCGCGTGACGACGGGTACGAGCCGGAGGCGGCGATCCGCAACACGCGCCGGTTGATCGAAGAGGATGGCGTGTTCGCACTCGTCGGCGGCGTCGGCACGCCGACCTCCCGCTCAGCCGTGCCGGTGGCCGAGGCGGCGGGAGTGCCGTACGTCGCTCCGTTCACCGGGGCGGGCTTTCTGCGCGACGAGCCGCACGTGATCAACCTCCGGGCCTCCTACGCCCAGGAGACGGAGGAGATGGTCGAGCGACTGACCCGGGACCTCGGCATCGAGCGGATCGCGGTCGTCATCCAGAACGACTCATTCGGCCGTGCCGGCCTCGCCGGTGTCCGCGCCGCGTTCGACAAGCGGGGCATGGAGGCGATCTCGATCGGCGTGTATCCACGCAACACGACCGCGGTCAAGACGGCGCTGGTGGACATCGGATTGGGTCGGCCGGAGGCGGTGATCATGGTGGGCGCCTACCAACCGGTCGCCAGCTTGATCGCCTGGGCTCGCCACATCGGTCTCGACCCCGTGTTCATGACCCTGTCCTTTGTCGGCAGCAACGCCCTGGCGGAGGAGCTTGGTCCCACCGGCGCCGGCGTCTACGTCACCCAGGTCGTGCCGTTTCCGACTGCGGGAAGTCCGCGAATCGCCGGCGCCTACCGGCGTGCGCTCCGGTCGCATACCGCCGGCGCGGAACCCGGCTTCGTCTCCTTCGAGGGGTATCTGGCAGGACGCCTAGTGCTCGAGGCGCTCGAGATGTGCGGGCCGGAGATCGATCGCGATCGTTTCATTCAGGCCCTGCGCGAGGCCGGAACCATTGATCTCGAGGGCTTTCGCCTCGCGTTCGGCGAGGGGGACAACCAGGGGTCGGACGCCGTGTTTCTGACCGTGATCGACGAACAGGGCCGCTACCGCCCCGCGAGGCGTCTCGGCGGTTCGGAGCAGTGATGGGTTGGTTCCGCAGGCTGGCCGAGGCCCGGTTCCGGATCGCGACCCAACTCTACGTCGGCATTGGCGGCGCGGCCGTGCTGACTCTGGCGGCCAGTCTGGTGGCACTGTTCGCCTTCGCTCAGGTTGGGGATTCGCAGAGCCGAGTCAACGAGGGTACCGTGCCCGAACTCGCGGCCGCGTTCGGTGTCGCCCGCGGCAGCGGAACGCTGGTCGCCGCGGGTCCGCGGCTTACCGCATCCGCGACGCAGGACGAGCTGCTTCGCGCCGCGGACGAGATCGCTCCGGCCCGCCGCGACTTCGAGTCCCAACTCGAACGGCTGATGAGCCAGGAGGCCGGAGTGGATGACTCGTTCCGCGACGAAGCCGGGTTCGCGAACATACAGGCGCGGGGCGGGGATCTGATCGGGAACATCGAGGCAATCCAGCAGTCGGTATCCGATGGCTTCGAACTCGGTGCGGCGAGCGAGGCGCTGCGTGCCGAGCTCGCGCCGCTGCGGGACGAGATCGCCTCGCTGCTCGTCCCCGCACTCGACGATCAACTGTTCTACGCGATGACCGGCTACCGGTCGTTCGACGAGCCGCCCGCTCCCCATGGCGTTCACTTCTCGGAGCCCGAGATCAACCGCTACCGCGTGCTGGTGGGTCTCCAGCAGGACATCACGATCGTCGATCAACTCCTGGCCAGTCTCGCGGTACTGGCCGATCGACCCCGGATCGAGCCGATCGAGGAAGAGTACGAGTCCGCCGCGACGAGCATCGAGCGCGCGCTGAGCGCGGTCGACGAGACGGCGGCATCCGGTCGCCTGAAGGCGCTCTTCGGCGAGATGCTCGGGAAGAGCCGGGCCGCTTTCGACCTCCGAAGACGGGAAGTCGACGTGTTTGACCGACAGCAGGGACTGCTGCAGGAGAACCAGAACCTCGCACTGAGCCTGGGCGCGGATGTGGAGGACCTGGTCGCGGATTCCCTCTCCCGCGCCGACGCGGCGACCCTCGCCTCGTCCCAGGCGATCAGCACCGGCCGCGCCCTGCTGCTGGCGCTCAACATCGTCAGCATCGCCGGCGCGGTCTTCATCGCCTGGCTGTTCGTAGGCCGTCTGCTCGTGCGCCGGTTCGAGGCTCTCTCCAGCAGCATGCGGGAAATGGCCGGCGGAAACCTGGAGGCCGAGATCGGCATTGGCGGGCATGACGAAGTCGCGGACATGGCGGCGGCCCTCGAGGTCTTCCGCCGGCACGCGATCGAGGTGCAACGGCTGAACCTGGTCGAGAAGCTGGCCGACGAGCTCAAGGAGAAGAACGACGAACTGGAGGTCGTGCTGGCCGACCTGCAGAAGGCGCAGGACCAGATCGTCATGCGCGAGAAGCTCGCCGCCCTGGGCGAGTTGACGGCCGGCGTCGCCCACGAAATCAAGAATCCCCTGAACTTCGTGAAGAACTTCTCGGAAGTCTCCTCGGAACTGCTCGAGGAAGTCGAGGAGATCATGAAGGAGAACGAGGACGGCAGCCTGACCGAAGACCAGCGGGAGGAGATCGCGGAGATCTTCGAGGACCTGAGCGGCAACCTGAAGCTGATCCTGGGCCACGGCGAGCGGGCAAACCGGATCGTCACCGACATGCTGAAGATGGGCCGCGGCGCCGCGCAGCGTGAGGCTGCCGACATCAACCGCCTGGTCGACGAGCACGTGGGTCTGGCGTACCACAGCGCGCGGGCGACGGATCCGGACTTCAACGTCACGATCGAGAAGGATTACGACCCGGACCTGGGCACCCTGGAGGTCGTGTCGCAGGATGTGGGCCGGGTGTTCCTCAACCTGGTCAGCAACGCCTGCTACGCCACCGACGAGAAGCGGCGCACGGCGGACGAGTCCTACGAACCGACGCTCACGGTGATGACGAGAAAGATGGACGACGGCGTCGAAGTACGGATCCGCGACAACGGCAGCGGAATTCCGCCGGAGGTCGTGGACAAGATCTTCAATCCGTTCTTCACCACCAAGCCGACGGACGAGGGTACGGGTCTGGGTCTCGCGCTCTCGGGCGATATCGTCCGCGAGCACGGCGGCACGATCCGGGTGTTCACCGAGCCCGGGGAGTTCACGGAGATGATCGTGGAGCTGTCCGCGGCGCCACCGGACTTCGACGCGCTGCTGCCCCCTTCGTAGGGCCGGGTCCGGGGCTGCGACGGGATAGCATCGCGGACAGTCCAGTCACCTCCCGTCGGCGGACGATCCTGGCGGACGTGGGGGCTTGAAGCCGCATGTACGCCGCCATCCCGACACAGGCGCCAACCGACCGGATGCACCCGAGGTCGGTCTTCGGAATGCGCGGCGTGACCAAGGTGTATGCGATGGGCGAGGTCGAGGTTCATGCCTTGCGCGGTGTCGACCTGGACCTGCACGAAGGTGAGTTCACGGTCCTGCTGGGGCCGTCCGGCAGCGGCAAGTCGACCCTGCTGAACATCCTGGGCGGCCTGGACGCCGCGACGGCCGGCCGGGTGACGTACCGCGGCGGGGAACTGAGCAAGGCCGCGGAACGCGCCTTGACCCGGTATCGGCGCCGTCACGTCGGCTTCGTGTTCCAGTTCTACAACCTGATCCCGTCGCTGACCGCGCGCGAGAACGTGGCGCTCGTGACCGAGATCGCGGCCGATCCGCTGACCCCGGAGGACGCCCTGGCCTTGGTCGGGCTCGAACATCGGCTCGACCACTTTCCCTCCCAGATGTCTGGCGGCGAGCAGCAGCGGGTGGCTATCGCCCGCGCCATCGCCAAGCGTCCGGACGTGCTCCTGTGCGACGAGCCCACGGGCGCCCTCGACATCAGCACCGGCGTCGCCGTCCTGGAGGCGATCGAGAAGGTGAACGCCGACCTGGGAACGACGACGGCGGTAATCACCCACAACGCGGCGATCTCGGCGATGGCGGACCGGGTCATCTCGCTCGCCGACGGCCGGATCGCGAACGACGTGCACAACACGACCAAGTTGCCGGCGACGGCGATCGAGTGGTAGGGCGGAACAAAGTGCGCTGCGAAGCCGGCTCATGAGAGCGCTCGACCGCAAACTCCTGCGCGACCTGTGGAACGTGCGTTCCCAGGTGCTGGCGATCTCGTTGGTCGTGGGCTCGGGCATCGCCCTGCTGGTCATGTCGCTCGGCGTATTCGGCTCGCTTTCGACGACACGGGCGTCGTACTACGCGCGGTACGCCTTCGCGGACGTGTTCGCCGGCGCCAAGCGGGCGCCGAACTGGGTCGAGCAGCGGATCGAGGCGATCCCCGGTGTGGAGAAAGTGCAGACGCGGGTGGTCGCCGGCGTCACGCTCGATGTGCCCGGCGTCGCGGAGCCGGTCAACGGCCGGCTGATCTCGGTGCCCGAACGGGGCCGTCCGGTTCTCAACGACGTGGTCCTGCGCCGCGGGCGCTGGCTGGACCCCGACCGGGCGGAGGAGGCCCTGGTCAGTGAGCGCTTCGCCGAGGCCCACGGCCTCGACCTGGGCGATCGGGTCGCCGCGGTGATCAATGGCCGGCGCCAGCCGCTGGAAGTGGTGGGGATCGCGCTGAGTCCTGAGTTCATTTACAACATCGGTCCGGGCGAGTTCTTCCCCGATCCGAAGCACTTCGGCCTCTTGTGGATGTCCCGGCGGCACCTGGCGACGGCGTTCGAGATGGAGGGCGGCTTCAACGATGTCGCCTTGGCGCTGACCGGCTCGTCGCAGAGCGCCGAGCGGGCCGCGATCACTGAACTCGATGCGCTTCTCGATACCTACGGCGGTCTCGGCGCGATCCCGCGGTCGGACCAACTCTCGCACTGGTACCTGCAGAACGAGCTGACCCAACTGCAGAACATGGCGTTCATCGTGCCGATGATCTTCCTCGGCGTGGCCGCCTTCCTGCTCAACGTGGTTCTCCGGCGGACGGTTGCCGTGCAGCGGGAGCAGATTGCCGCACTCAAGGCGCTCGGCTACTCGAACGCCCGTCTCGGGCTTCACTACGTTCAGTGGGCGATCGCCGTCGTGATGATCGGCTCGGTTATCGGGATCGTGGCCGGCCTGTTGCTCGCGAACGGCATGCTGGGCTTCTACATGGAGTACTTCCGCTTTCCGTTCCTGGTCTACGAAGTGTCGGTTCCGAGCATCCTGATCGCCATCGCGGTCAGTTTCGCGGCGGCGGCGGTGGGCGCGGTCGGCGCCGTGCGCAGTGTCGCTTCCCTGCCGCCGGCCGAGGCGATGCGCCCGGCGGCCCCGGAGAGCTTCCGGGTGTCGCTGTTCGAACGGCTGGGCGCCAGGAGGTGGCTCTCGCAGCCGGCGCGCATGGTACTCCGCAACCTGTCGCGCCGGCCGCTGCGCGCGGCACTGTCCGTGGTCGGCATCGCCTTCGCCGGCGCGATCATGGTCGTCGGCAGCGCGATGATGGACTCGATGGACGAACTGCTCGAGGTGCAGTTCAACATCATCCAGCGCCAGGACCTGTCGGTGAGCTTCTTCGAACCGGTCGAACGGAGCGCGGTGCACGAACTCGCGGCTCTCTCCGGCGTGATGCAGGTGGAGCCGACCAGCGGAGTCGCGGCCCGGCTGCGCAACGGCCACCTGCAGAAGCAGACCGCGATCCAGGCGCTCGCACCCGACGCCAGGCTGCGGCGCGTGGTCGATGTCGACTACAGCGCCATCCAGCTCGACCGGCCAGGTCTCGTCCTGTCCACGTTGCTTGCGGAGCAGTTGCAGGTGGAACCGGGCGACAGGCTCGTGGTCGAAGTCATGGAGGCGGCCCGGCCCGTGCGCGAAGTCGTACTGACCGACACAGTGGACGACCTGCTCGGAGTGGCCGCCTACATGGAACAGGAGTCGCTGCGGCGGCTGGTGCGGCGCGACGACACGGTAAGCGGCGCGATGCTGAAGGTCGACAGTCTGGCCGAGGAACGGCTGTTCGCGCTGCTCAAGGCGATGCCGGCGGTGGCCGGCGTGACGCTGCGGAGCGCCGCCCTCGAGAACATCCAGACCTACATGGTCGACAACATGTCGATGATCATGGGCGTGAACCTGCTCTTCGCCGTCATCATCGCCTTCGGCGTGATCTACAACACCGCGCGCATCTCACTCTCCGAGACCAGCCGCGAACTGGCCAGCCTGAGGGTGATCGGGTTCACCCGCGCCGAGATCTCGTCGATCCTGCTTGGCGAACTCGCCATCCTGACGGTGGCGTCGATTCCGCTCGGTCTGCTCCTGGGATACGGCATGATCGCCGGCGCGATGAGCGCTTTCGAGAGCGAGCTGTTCCGGCTGCCCGTGGTGGTCGAGGCGAACACGTTCCTGGTTTCCGCGGCGACCGTTCTCGGGTCGATGGCGATCTCGGCGTGGACGGTCCGGCGTAAGCTCCACGACCTTGATCTGGTCGCGGTGTTGAAGACCCGCGAGTAGGACGAACTGAGGACGATGAAGCGATGAAGACGCGGCGCTGGGCGCTCTGGATCGTGGGAGCGCTTGTGGCTGCCGCGGCGGTGTTTCTTGGCACGCGGCCGCAGCCGGTGCCGGCGGAAGTGTCCCAGGTAGTCCGCGGGCCGATCGAAGTGACGATCGACGAGGAGGGCGAAACCAGGGTCCGGGACCGCTTCGTCATCTCGGCGCCGCTTGGCGGCCGGGTGCTGCGGATCGAGCTCGAACCGGGCGACACCGTGGTCGCGAACGAGACCGTGCTAGCCGTGTTCCTGCCCTCCGCGCCGGTGTTGCTGGACGCCCGCAGCCGGGCGGAGGCGCAGGCCGCTGTGGAGACCGCGCTTGCGGCCGTGGGCGAGGCCGAGGCGCACTACGAACGGGCCGCGGCGGAGGTGGCCTTCTCGCGTGCCGAAGTGGAGCGCTACCGGCGGCTGACGCGTGACGGGATCGTGTCCGTAGAGCAGATGGAGACCGCCCAACTCGACCTGGACACCCGCCAGGAGGCGCTGGAGGCGGCGGAGTACGCGGTGCGAACCGCGCTCAGCCGACTGCAGGCGGCCCGCGTGCGTCTGCTGCACTCCAGCGGCCGGAGCGCCGCCGCCGACGGCGAGACGATCGAAATCACATCGCCGGTTTCCGGCGTCGTGCTGCGGCGCCTGCGCGAGAGCGAGTCGGTCGTTCCGGCCGGCGAAGCGCTGCTCGATGTCGGCAACCCGGAACAGATCGAGGTGGTCACCGACTACCTGTCGAAGGACGCGGTGCGGATCCGGCCGGGCCAGCAGGTCCTCATCGATCGCTGGGGCGGCGACCGTCCGCTGCAGGGACGTGTGAGACGCGTGGAGCCCTCGGGCTTCACCAAGATCTCAGCGCTTGGGGTCGAGGAGCAACGCGTCAACGTGGTGATGGACATCACCGATCCGCCGAGAATCTGGACCGGTCTCGGCGATGGGTTCCGCGTCGAGACCCGGGTCGTCGTCTGGGAGAGCGAGGACGAGCTGAAGACTCCGACCGGCTCCCTGTTCCGGCGCGGCAACGACTGGGCGGTGTTCGTGGTCGAGAACGGCAAGGCGGCGCTCACGCCGATTGAGGTTGGCGAGCGCAACCCGCAGGAGGCTCAGGTGCTGTCCGGCCTGGCCCCGGGCCAACAGGTCGTCGTCTATCCGAGCGACAGTCTGAACGATGGCTCGCCGATCGCGGCCGAACTCTGACCGGCGGCTCCGTGCCATCCGTGCGCCCGATGACGGGCGCAGTGGTTCACCGGTGGCGCGGATCGCGCCGCCCGGGTTCCCAGGTCCTACTCGGCGAGCTGGAAGGGCGTCGACCACTCCATCGAGCCCCAGCGGATCACCAGCGTCCCGCCGTTCTCGTCCACTTCCAGCACGCCCTCGGCCTGCTCCACCGGTTCGGCGAGGGTACGGAAGGTGAGCGGGGTCTCGCCCGCGTCGTGGTCGGCCATGTGCATCGTGCCCCAGACGTCGGCGAGGTGGTTGAAGACCAGCTTCCAACCGTCGCTCTCGCGCTTGAGCCACAGGCTGTAGACGCCGGGATAGGTCGGGCCGTGGTTGTGGGCCTCGATCTTCGCGTTCTCGAAGGCGAGGTCGGCGTCGGTCCAGAACTTGAACGGCTTGCCGTGGATCGGGTCCAGCACCGCGCCGTCGGTCAGGGTCTCGATCCGGTCGTAGTCGGGCCCGGGCGCGGGCAGCCGGTCGAAGCGCAGCCGGATCGCTTGGCCGGCGATCTCGATCCTCGAGGAGGACAGGTCCTCGCGCTCGCCGACCGGGTGCCTGCGAACGATGATTCCGGCGGCCTCCGCCGCTTCCTTCGTCCTGCCCTTGATGACCGCCTCGAAGAACGCGGCGCTCAGGTCGCCCACGAGCCCGTCGCCTTCACGGGCGAGCCCGAGTTCGACCGGGATCACCTGAGCCCCGATCTCCAGGTTGAAGAGCAGCAGGACACCGGTTTCGGTGAGGCTGATGTTCTCGATCGTCAAGTCGGCGAGCCGGTCCAGGTAGAAGTCGGCGGTGGCCTTGCCGTTGTCGTCGGTGAAGGTGATCAGGCTGTTCAGGGAGCCCTGAGCCGTGAATGCTTCCAGCACCCACTCGCCGAGAAAGGGCTCGATCTCGGCGGTGTCGAGGCGCGTCTCCGCGGGCGGGGCGTCCTGGGCCAGGGCGTTGCCCGCGAGGGTCATCACGGCGGTGAGGACGAGTGCAATGCGCGTGAAGTTCCGTCTTCGTTCCATGTTGGAGAGTCTCCGTCCTAGAAGTAGTCCGGCATGGCCGGCGGTGGACCGGCAAAGACCCGCTCGGCCCGGTCCAGCGCGACCGCTGATCCTTGCACGGAACCGAGGTCGGCGAGGCGCCGGGCGCTGAGGTGTCCGGTGTAGAGAGAGGCGAGGGCGCGGATGTCCAATTGCAGCACGTCGGGCCCGGTCCCGCCGGCGGCACGGTTGACGTCGGCGTTGCCGCCCTCGATCTCGATGATCCAGCGTCCCTCGTTGCGGGCGACCACGTTGTCGGTCACGTCGAGTTCGAGGCGGGCACTCGTGTCCCGCGGATACCCGCGCTCGGTGAACGCGGCGGCGATGTCCACGATGCGCAGCATCCAGGTTTCGGCGACCGAGATCTCCGTGCCCACTTCGGGCACCTCGAGCAGCAGGGAATCGTCCAGGGCGCCGTACCAGGTCGCGTGCCGCGCCAGCGTGCGGCAGTCGGAGAAAAAGGCCAGAATGCGGCGCGCCGCCTCGCGGTTCGCGGCCTGGACATCCCGGATCTGGAGGCCGTAGGGATAGCGCGCCACCTCACCCTGGGTGTAGACGACGTAGCCGTCGATTCCGTCATCGCCCGGGACTGCGTAGCCATGGACATCGCGGCCGGCGGGGTGGTTGTGGACCCGTTCCCAGATGTGTTCATTGCGGTCCAGCCAGCCGGGGCGGTTCGAGGCCAGGCGGCGGTAGAGACGCTTGAGCGCCTCCGCGTCGCGCTTGGGGTCGAGACGACGGATCTCCCTGGCCGCCGCAATCCGGCCCAGCTTGGCGAGCGGCAACCTGTACTGGTAGCGATGGCCGGCGACGGCGTAGCCGGCGCGTCGGTAGAGCGTGAAGGTCGTGGGGTAGAGGGTCGAGACCGCCACGCCGGCGTCGTGCAGTTCGTTCAGAGTTGCCGCCATGAGCGACTTCGCGGCGCCGCGGCCTCGGGCCGTGGGACTGATGGCCACGCCGGCGATGCCGATGTTGCGAACGGACCTGCCGCCGAAGAACTGCCCCATGTCGTACTGGACCAGCCCCCCGATGACCTCGTCGCCGGCGCGCACGACACGCACGTGGTCACGGGTGGAGCGCAGCCAGACGACACAGGAGTCATGGGGCGTGTTGAAGGCCAGGGCCTCGTGGTGGGCCTGTGCTTCCAACTCGGCGGGGGTCCGGATGGGGCCGAAGGTGAGGGCGGTCGTCACGGTGCGCGAGTCTACCCGTGGCGATTGGGGCGGCCTACTGGAAGCGCTGTCCAACGAGAAGTGAGCGTGAGCGTGTGGCGTCAATCCAACGAGAGGTGAGCGTGAGTGGTTGAGGTTCAGGGATCATCGGAGGATGATCGTGACGCTCCAGACACGCCGACTTCAGACCTTGGCGAGATTCGCAGTTTCCTGTCGGGCAACGAGGCGCTGGGCCAACTGTGCGGGCACGCCACGTGCGCCGTGATGCGGCGGATGCACGAGGACTACGGCGACGAGCGCTTCGAGCGTCTGGCCGGGGTCTCCAACGGCCAGTTCTACAACCTGCGCAAGTCCATGACCTACCGGCGCTGCCGCACCACGTTCAAGGAGACTCGGCCACTGCGGTTTCGCTCGGCGAGCGCCACAAGCCCAAGCCGAAGGGTCGGCCGGGCTTCCTGCCCGTCGACACGGTGCACCAGGGGGACCGGGACGGCTGTAAGGGCGTGTACCACGTCAACCTTGTGGACGAGGTGACGCAGTGGGAGCATGTGGCGACGGTGCGCGGCATCTCGCAGCGTTGCCTCGTATCCCCAAGCCCTTCGCCCGCGAAGTCAACGTCTTCGCCCGCGACACGCTCTCGCCCTTCCTCAACTTCCACCGCCCCTGCCTGTTCTCGACCGAAGTCACCGACAAAAGGGGCACGGGAAACGCTACCGCCACCGAGATGTGATGACTCCGTTCGAGAAGCTCAGGTCCCTGCCCGAAGTCGAGCAGTACCTCAGACCGGCGTGACCATCGCCGCCCTCAAAGACCGGCCGGGGCCATGAGCGTCCTGCACGAGCCTGAGGTCGTACTGCTGGACGAGCCGGCGTCGTCGCTCGACCTGGCCGAGATCGTTGGCATGCGGGAGCTCGTGCGGTCGCTCGCCGGCGAGCGGACGGTGTTCACGTCATCGCACCATCTTCGGGAGGTTCCACGAGACCTGCGATTCGATCCTCGTCCTCCACGAAGGCACCCTGATCGCGCAGGGTACGCAGGCCGATCTGCGCGCGCTGGCCGGCCGTGAACGGATCCAGGTCGAGGCGTGGGGGCGGTGGATGACGCCGCCCGGGGCCGGGCCGCGCGCGGCCGGCGACCTGCCGCTACAATCCGCCGCCATGGACATCGGCATCTTCATGTTTCCCACCGGCGACGCGATTCGACCGGACGAACTCGGCACGGAAGTCGAGGCACGCGGTTTCGAGTCTCTTTGGTTTCCCGAGCACACCCACATTCCCACCTCGCGGCGCACGCCCTTCCCGGGCGGCGGCGAGCTGCCGCCGGAGTACTCCCGATCGCACGATCCGTTCGTCGCGCTCACCGCGGCCGCGATGAGCACGAACACGATCAGGCTCGGCACCGGCATCTGCCTGATCATCGAGCGCGACACCATCACCACGGCGAAGGCGGTGGCGAGTCTCGACGTGCTGTCGGGCGGCCGCTTCGTATTCGGCATCGGCGGCGGCTGGAACCGGGAGGAGATGGAGCACCACGGCACGGACTACACGACCCGCTTCGCCAGGCTGGAGGAGCAGGTGGCCGCGTTCAAGACGATCTGGACCGAGGACGAGGCGGAGTTCCACGGCCGCCACGTCGACTTCGAGCCGATCTGGTCGTGGCCGAAGCCGGAGCAGAAGCCCCATCCGCCGATCGTGCTCGGCGGAGGCACCGGCCACACGCGCCAGCGGGTGGTCGATCTCTGCGACGGATGGCTGCCGATCGGCCGTTCGACGGAGGCCGTGCTGGCGGGCATCAAGGACCTGAAGCGGCGCGCCGAGCGGGCCGTCCGCGCCGTCGAGTCGATCCAGGTCAGCGTCTTCGGCGCGCCGCCGCAGCAGGACGTGCTCGACGCCTATGCCGAACTCGGCGTCGACCGCGTCATCCTGCCGCTGCCGCCGGAGGGCCGGGATACGGCCTTGCCGCGGCTCGACCGCTACGCCACGTTGCGTGCCTGAGCTACGCCGCACTACGACCTGACCTGGGAACCCGTGTGGCGCGCCCGCGCCACGCGCGAACCACTCCGTGCGCCCGTCATCGGGCGCACGGATGGCAGGCGGGCATCCTGCCCGCATCCGCGCTACGCCTCGCCGGGGTCGGCGGCGGTCTCCGTCACCTCAGTATTTCAGCTCCTCGCCTTCGGACTTCGCGATCACTGCGGCGCCGACCGAGTCGGAGGTGATGTTGACCATCGTCCGGAACATGTCGAGCGGACGGTCGACCGAGAGCATCAGGCCGGCCAGGGCGTAGGCCTCGGGCGTGTTCAGGTCGATCGCTTCGAGCACGATGAAGATCATCACCAGGCCTGCCGAAGGAATCGCGGCGGCGCCGACCGAGGCGAGGAGCGCGGTCAGCACGACGACCAACTGGGTGTAGAACGAGAGTTCGACCCCCAGCGCCTGGGCGATGAACAGAGCGCCGACGCACTCGAACAGCGCCGTGCCGTCCATGTTGACCGTGGCGCCCATGGGCGTGACGAAGCTGGTCACCCGGTTCGAGGCGCCGACTTTTTCCCGCAGGCACTTCATCGTCATCGGCAGGGTGGCCGCCGAAGAACTGGTCGAGAACGCCATCGCCATGGCGGAAGCCATCGCCCGGTAGTGGTGGACCGGGTTCTTGCGCGTCAGCAGGCTGAACAGCAGCGGCAGGACGACGAACAGGTGAAGCGTGAGCCCGGCCGCAATCGTGAACATGTACTTGCCGACCTGCTGGAACACGTCGAGGCCCATCTGGCTGACGGCGCGGGCGAGAAGGGCGAAGACGCCGATCGGCAGCAGACGGATGACCCAGGTGGTCACCTTCATCATCGCCTCGAAGCCGGCGCTGAAGCCCTGCCGGAGCAGGTCGCCCGTTGCGCCGCGCATCACGCCGATTGCGGCGCCGAGCACGATCGAGAAGAAGATGAGCCCGAGGATGTCGCCGGCGGCCGCGGCGCCGACCGGGTTGTCCGGGACCAGGCGCTGGATGATGTCCGCCATCGAGCCCGGGGTCTGCAGGTCGTCCGGTGTCAGGCGGTCCACGCCTTCGGGCATGACGAGACCCCTGCCGGGACGTATGCTGTTGGCCAGCATCAGGCCGACCAGGATCGCCATGAAACTGCTTAGCGCGTACCAGAGGAGGGTCTTGCCGCCCAGGCGGCCGATCGACCTGCCGTCGCCGATGCCGGACACGCCATGGACGATCGAGGTGAAGATCAGGGGCACGATGACCATCCGGAGCAGACGCATGAAGAGATCCGCCACCCAGGTGATCCAGGTCACATCGCCGAAGACCAGGGCGAAGCACAGCCCCGCCGCCATTCCGATCAGTACCTGCCAGTGAAGCGCGAGTTTCATGACTAGGCAGGGTAGCACGCGGAGATCTCGGCGAACTCCCGTCCGCAAGCGGTTCTTGGCGGTCGCCATCGCCCTCGTTCTGGCGGTCCTGGTGGCAAGTTGCGGCAGTGTTCGCTACTACTCTCAGGCGGTTTGGGGCGGCGCCGGAGTGCTGGTCAAACGGCGGTCGATCGACCGTCTGCTGGAGCCGGGGCGCGCGGAGGTACTTTCCGCCGCCACCCGGGAGCGACTGCGTCTGGCTGTCGAGATTCGTGACTTCGCCAGCCGGGAACTCGCGCTGCCGGAGAACAGGAGCTATCGGAGTTTCGCCGACCTCGGCCGCCCGTTTGCGGTGTGGAACGTTGTGGCCGCACCGGAGTTGAGCCTGGAACCGAAGACTTGGTGCTATCCGTTTGCCGGTTGCGCGACCTACCGCGGCTACTTCGACGAGCGGGCGGCCCGGCGCCACGGAGACCGGCTGACCGCGGAGGGTTACGACGTGCGCATCGGCGGCGTGGCCGCATACTCGACTCTGGGCTGGTTCGCCGATCCGGTGCTCAACACGTTTCTCGACTACGCCGACGCCGACTTGGCGGCTCTGATCTTCCACGAACTCGCGCACCAGGTCGCCTACGTCAAGGACGACAGCGCCTTCAACGAGTCGTTTGCCACCGCGGTCGAAGTCGCCGGCGTGCGCCGGTGGCTGCGCTCGCTGGGCCGGAGCGACGAACTCGAGGCTTTCGAGCGGGGTCGTGAGCGCCGGCGCGAGCTGAACCGGTTCCTGGTGGAGGTTCGGGAGGAGCTGGCGACGATCTACCGGAGCGAGGACAGCGACCAACGGAAACTCGCGCTGAAGGCCCAAGTGTTCCGGTCGCTTGCCGCGCGCTACCGGCGTGAGCTGGTCCCCGCCTGGCGCGCTGCGGGGAACGGCGGCGTCGGCGAGTCGGATCTGGGGGGATGGCTGTCGCGGCTCAACAACGCGGACCTGGTCTCGGTGGCCACCTACAACGATCTCGTACCCGCGTTCTTTGCCCTGCTGGAGGCTTCCGGCGGGAACTTCCCGTCCTTCTACGCCGAGGTGGAGCGGCTGGCGGGGCTGGCGCCGGCAGCGCGCCGGGCGGAACTGGAGTTGAGTGGCACCAGCGCGGCAGTACCACCGGAGGCCGGTGCTTCGCGCCGGACGCCGGCGGGGACGCCGGCGCCCCCAGTTTCTGCCGCGCAAGCCCCTAGCGGTCCAGAACCGCCCGCGCCCGATCCGGGAAGTCGGTGAACACGCCGTCGACGCCGAGGTCGAACAGGTAGCGGCGGAGTTCCGCCTCGTGGCTTTCGTCGCGGTCGGGCACCTGGTCCGCACGGAAGGTGTAGGGATGGACGGTGAGGCCCGCGTCGTGGGCCCAGCCGATCAGTTCCGGCTGCCGCTCTAGCATGGTCTTCGCCGGTCCGATTCCGGTGGCGAACCCGGTGATGCCGGCGATGCCCTCGGCGCTCAGGAAATGCCGGTACTGCTCGACCTCGGCCATCAGGAACACTTGGCGTAGTTCGGATCCGAGGGCGCGCAGACGTCTCAGGTTGTCCTCCTCGAAGCTCTGGACGAACACCGGCGCGCCGTCTTCGAGGTAGCCGTAGCGGCCGAGGACTTCGAGCAGCGGTTCCTCCATCGGCAGTTCCTCGGCGCGGTGCCAGGCCGCGGCCTTGAGCTCGGGGTAGATCCCGACGTTGCGGCCGGTGCGTTCGTTGAGGCCCTGGACCAGTTCGATCATCTCGGTGAAGGCGGGTACGGCGAACCGGCTGGCGCCCTTCGGGAACCGGCCGTCGAGGCGTTCCTCGGCCTCAAGCCGGCGGATCTCCTCGAGCGTGAAGTCGGCCGCGTACCAGCGGCCGTCGTGGCGGGCGCGGTCGGGGAAGAGCTGCTCGACGTTCGTGGTCGCCTGCAGGTAGATGTCGTGGAGGCAGATGAGATGGCCGTCGCGCGTGAGCACCAGGTCCGGCTCGATGAAGTCGGCGCCCATGCCGTGGGCGAGGGCGTAGGCCGGCAGGGTGTGCTCGGGCAGGTATCCGCTGGCGCCGCGGTGGGCGATGACGATCTTGGAAGGAGGCGTCACGGCGTCGTCTTCCGCTCCTTCATCGGCGGCCTCGACCGTGCGTACTGCCGGGACGCAGATCAGGGCGCTCACTGCGAGCAGGACTCTCGAATCCACGTCTTGGCTCAGTCGGCCAGCGCCTCGACCTCGACCCGGGCGTCGTTGAAGCAGGCGCCGGCGCCGATATCGGTCAGCGTATCCGGGGCCAGGGCGCAGGCGTTGGTGCCGGACTCGGTGCTCCGGAACCACACGCCCTTGGGCAGCAGCGTCACGCCGGGTTTGAGGTCCGGGTTGAGGCGCAGACGGCAGCGCACCTCGCCGTAGTCGTTGAACACGCGCACCCGCGGCCTGTGTCCCTCATCGAGCGCCCCGAAACGCCTCGCAGGCTCGGAGTTTCGGCCCATCCCGTCCTCACTGGGACCTTCCGCCTTGGAACTTGCTCCGCTGCGTTCCGCAGCGAAAGCGCCCAGATTGCGAGCGGCGGCGTCGCTTGGGTGCATCTCGAGCGGCACGTCGCCGGGCCGTAGCTGCCCGAAGGTCGAACTGACCGTCTGCGGTACGGAGGGCGAGATGAGGGTCAGCGGGTAGCGCTCCGCGTCCGGCGCGGCATGGAAGGCGTAGAGCCCGTTGCTCGCCTCGGCGTCGAGGGACCGCGGGCAGAGGTGGACCTTGCGGTCCCCGGTGTGGGGGAAGGCATCGACGAACTGGATGGGACGGCGGCCGGTTCGCGGCGCCACCAACCCCTCATCGACGAGCCGCTGCGCCAGTTCCCGGCCCAGGATCGCCTGCGTCCACTCCGTTTCGGAGCGAGGATCGACGTGACGCAGCAGGCCGAGGCGGTCCGCCAGGTCGCCGAACACCCGGTTGTTGGATCGCGCTTCGCCGACCGGTAGCGCGACCGGCTTCGTTGCGTGAAGCACCATCGCGCCGTAGCCCATCGCGAGGTCGTGGTGCTCGAGGAAGGTGGTCGCGGGCAGCACCAGGTCGGCGTAGCGGGCGGTGTCGGTCAGGACCTGATCGAAGACGACCGTGAACAGGTCGTGCCGCTCCAGACCGCGCCGTACCAGTTCCTGGTTCGGCAGGGTGGCGAGCGGGTTCGCGTTGTAGACGAACAGCACCTTGACCGGTGGTCCCTCTATCGCATCCGGGTCGGTCAGCACCCGGCCGACGTGGTTCATGTTCACGATCCGGGCGCCGGGCGAGGGCTCGCGCCAGCCCACGTTGCGGAAGGCGCCGCTGTTGCTCATCGTGTAGCCGCCGGCGCGGACCTGGAACTTCCCGGCCACCGCCGGCAGGGCGAGGATCGCCGCCACGGCCGAGCCGCCGTTGCGGTTGCGCTCGACACCCCAGCCGCAACGGATGACCGCCGGCGACGACGTGCTGTACCACTCGTAGCAGCGGGCGATGTCCGCTTCCGGAATGCCCGTGGTCTCGGCCGCGCGGGCGAAGGTCCAGGGTTCGGCGCGTTGCCGCAACTCTTCGGCGCCGGTTGCATTCTCGGCCAGGAAGTCGAGGTCGGCGTCGCCGCGCCGGAACAGCTCACGGTGAAGCGCGAGGGCCAGGCACAGGTCGGTGCCGGGGTTCGGTTGCAGGTGCAGATCGGCCTTCTTTGCCAGCGGCGTGCGGCGGGGATCGACGACGACGAGCTTGCCGCCGCGCGCCTGCATCGTGCGCAGGATCGGCACCAGGTGGATGCCGGTGGAGGACGGGTTGGCGCCCCAGACGATGGCGAGCGAGGCGTGTTCGTAGTCCTCGAGGGCGACGCCCGCCATCTTGCCGTAGAGGCCGAGCGCGGCGGCGGTGCTGGGCGCCGCGCACACGTTGCGCGCCAGCCCCGAGGCGCCGAAGCGGCGGAACAGGATGGCGTCGGCCGTGTCCTGGGTCATCAGGCCGTTCGATCCGCCGTAGCTGACCGGCAGGACGGACTCGCCGCCGAAGGCCGCCTTGGCCTCCTTCATGCGCGAGACGATCAGGTCCAGGGCCTCCTCCCAGGAGATGCGCTCGAAGGCGGCGTCGCCCTTCGCTCCCACGCGACGCGCCGGGTGAAGCAGGCGGTCCTCGCCGTAGAGGTGGCGCGAGATGCGCCCGACCTTGGAGCAGATGAAACCGCTCGTCAGCGGGTGCGCGACATCCGGCGGCGCCGCCCGAACCTTGGCGACCCGGCCGTCCTGGACCTCGACCTCGAGCGAGCAGGAGTCGGGGCAGTCCAGCGTGCAGGCGGTGTGGTGGAGGGTGGTCACCGGCGCCTGGGGTGGAGTCGGATCGGCGACCGTCATGCGCGGAAGCGTACAACGGCCCTGGGAACCCGGGTGGGCCGATCCGCACACCACTCGTGCGCCGAGCACGGATGGTACGGGGATCGCGCCCACACGCGAACCACTTCGTGCGCCCGTTAGCGGGTGCACGGATGGCACGCGGGCGTCTCGCCCGCATCCGGGTTACGATTCGCCTCCCTGACCGCCCCGGGTTGGGCAACCATACGGACACCAGCCATGACCTTGACTCTCGATCGACAGCCTTCCGCGCAGCAGAGACGGGAGCAGCGTGTCTTCAACTTCTCGCCGGGACCGGCGGTGCTTCCAATGCCGGTCCTTGAGGAAATCCAGCGCGACCTGCTCGCGCTTCCAGGCGCCGGCAGTTCCGTCCTGGAGATCAGTCACCGTTCGCCGGCGTTCGACGCGATCCTGGCCGAAGCGGAGGCCAACCTGCGCGAGCTGCTCGCCGTCCCGGACGACTACAAGGTGCTGTTTCTGCAGGGCGGCGCCTCGCTGCAGTTCTCCATGATCCCGATCAACCTGCTGCGCGGTCAGGACCTGCCGGCGAGCTACATCCTGACCGGCGCCTGGGGCAGCAAGGCGGCGGTCGAAGCGGCGCGCGAGGGCGAGGTCCACGTGGCCTGGGACGGCAAGGGCGACAACTTCGTGCGTGTGCCTGATGACGCGGAACTCGATCTGCCGCCGGCCTCGGCCTACGTGCACTACACCTCGAACGAGACGATCCAGGGCGTCCAGTTCCGCCGCCCGCCCGCGGTTGGGGAATCGCCGCTGGTGTGCGATGTGTCGTCCGACTTCCTGTCGCGCCCCGCCTGTGTGCGCGAGTTCGGCCTGCTTTACGCCTGCGCCCAGAAGAACGCCGGGCCCTCGGGGCTGACCGTCGTCGTCGTTTCGGATCGCCTGCTTGAACGCTGCGGCGACGACCTCCACTCGATGCTCAGCTACCGCCGCCAGGCGGCGAAGGGGTCGCGGCTCAACACCCCGAACGTGTTCGGTGTCTACGTGTTCCTCCTCATGACGCGCTGGCTGCGTGACGAGGTCGGCGGTCTGGAGGCCGCGGCCGTCCGGGCGGCCGCGAAGAGCGCGACGATCTACGACGTGCTGGACCGGGACGGCGGCGACTTCTTCGTTGCCCACGCCGAGCGGGAAAGCCGCTCGCATATGAACGTGACCTTCCGGCTTCGCCGACCCGAGCTGGAAGAGGCGTTCGTCGCCGGCGCGGCCGAGCGGGATCTGATGTCGATCAAGGGCCACCGCTCAGTCGGCGGCTTGCGCATCTCCGCCTACAACGCGATGCCCATCGAAGGCGTCGAGCGCCTGCGCGACTTCATGCTGGCGTTCCGCGCCGCGAACTAAGGCCGCAGTCCTGGGAACCCGGGTGGCGCGATCCGCGCCACCCGCGACCCACTCCGTACGCCCGTCATCGGGCGCACGGATGAAACGCGGGCATCCTGCCCGCATCCGGCGTGTAGCGCCGGCTTCGTTGGGGCTACCGCCGACTCGTCAACAGCGCCGCCCCGACCAGCACCGCCAGCAATAGCACGCCCCCCACTCCCAACAGAATCGGCGAGGTCTCCTCCCGGACGTTCTCCGGAAGCTCCTCGTACTCCGGCTCGTCGAAGAGCGAAGAGAAATCCTGCGCGGCTGCCGCCGCCGCGGCGATTGCCGCCTCGTCCTCAGGCAGCCCCAAACCACCTTCGGCGATGATCCGCTCCACCGTATGGACAAGATCCCAGATCTCGTCCGTGCCGTACGCATCGCGGTAACCGGGCATCGCGGTACCGTCCATGCCGAGATAGAGGCGGCTGTAGATGTCGGCGCTGCCGTTTCCGCCCTTGAAGATGCCGCCCGTGATGTTGGTCGGCAGGGTGTGGTTGCCCTCGAAGTCGGCCATCGGGTCATTGCGGAGCCGCCGGCCGTTGGGGCCGTGGCAGGAGGCGCAGGCTTCCAGGTAGAGGCGCTCGCCGCGGGCACGCCGTTCGTCGTCGAACGGCGGCTTGGGCGGTATCCGGATCGGCGGTCCGGGCGCGGTTCGGCGCGCGAACTCGGCATCGGCTTCCGCCGCGCTCAACTCGCCGGCCGCGACCTCAGCGTCGAGTTCCTTGCGCAGCGCGTTCAGGCTGAAACTGCGCACGTAGCGCGCCATTGCCTCGATCTCGGCGTCCGGGACCTGTCCCCAAGCGGACATCCCCGTACCCGGCATGCCGCGCCGGATCGTCTCTTCGAGGTCCCGGTCCGAGGGAATCGCGTTCTCGGTCGTGGCCAGCTTGAAGCGCCCGGACTGGAAGCTGCGGGGCCGTTCGCCGGTCGTGTAGCTGAACTTGCCGAGCCCGTCCCCCTCCTCCCCGTGGCACTCCCGGCAGTAGCGGAGGAAGGCCTGGCGTCCGAGGTCGTCGCCCCGAGCGGGCGGGTGGCCCAGAGTCGAGTCCTGAGGGCTGGGGGCCATCGCGCTGGTTGCGAGGATGAATGTGCAGATGAACAACGCTGCGCGCCTCTCGGGGAAAGGTCGGAGAATCTGGAATAGGCTGGTCTACCGACTTGGTCTACAGGTCTGGTCTACAAGGGGGACCTTATGACGACTATCGGATCCTACGAGGCAAAGACCCGGTTGCCCGAACTCCTGCGTGCCGTGGAACGGGGCGAGGTCGTGACGATCACGCGACGCGGCGAGCCTGTCGCTCGAATCGTCGGCATGGAGAGCGCCGCCGACGAGCCCACAACGGCGGTCATCGAACGGATCAAGGCGGCGCGGAGCAGGCGTCCTTCCGTCACGACCGAGGTGATCCTCGCCGCCCGTGATGAGGGGCGCCGCTTCTAGTGATCTTCGTACAGTCTCCTGAACTGGTTCATCCGCCGGCAATTCACGGAGGAACTGCTCCGGGACTGGATCGTCCACAACATCGAAGAGAGCGGCGAGACGGAGAAGTTCGTGCCGGCGTTGTACGAGGAGACACGAACGACTTCGGCATTCGAGCAGTGAAGGTCGGCTGAGCCTGCCAGCCGTCTTCTCAAGACGCTGACAAGGTAGGCCGAATGCGATACAACGGCCGGTCGATGAACTACAACGAGAATCGCGCCGTACAACTCCTCCGACTCGGAACCAGCCAGCCGGACGCAGCGTTCCGGCGCGGCCAGGACGAGGCTGTTCGGCATGTCGTCGAGGGGCGAGGCCGGCTGTTGGTCTTACAGCGCACGGGATGGGGAAAGAGCTTCGTCTACTTCATCGCCGCCAAGCTCCTGCGGGAGGCAGGTATGGGACCGGCCCTTCTGGTGTCGCCGCTCCTTGCCTTGATGAGGAACCAGATTGCCGCCGCAGAGCGGATGGGCATCCGAGCGGAGACGATCAACTCCGACAACAGGGAGGTCTGGGAGCGCGCTCGAGCTGGACGGCCGACCCTCGGCGGCACCGGTGCTACTGGTGGATGACGTCGTCGATTCCCGCTGGACGTTCACGGCCGCTGCATGGCTGTTGAGAAACGAGGGCAGTGGCGAGGTTTGGCCCTTGGCGCTGGCTGCGGCTTGAGCGGAACGATGAGCGAGCCGCTTTCGCAAAACACGAAGGCCATCTTGCTGCTGACCGCTCCGCTTATTGTTGGCCGTGGGCGGCCCAGGGATCCGGCGCTGAGGCCGCTCTCGCCTAGACGCGAATACTCGGAGCTGGCGAATCGCCTGCGTGAGATCAGGCGCGAGCCAGCGGACCTGGTCGGCGTAGAGGGCAGCGCCGTGCTCGACGAGTGTCTGGCGGCCGCCGGGCCTCGAATCGATCGCCGGCGGATCGAGTCCCTGCTGGGACGGGGAGTCCAGTCGAGTCTCGCGGTGGAACGGTGGCAGACCCGAGCGATCTGGGTCGTAAGTCGAGCCGATGACAGCTACCCCAGGCGGCTGAAGGCACGGCTTCGTGAGAAGACGCCTCCCGTTCTCTATGGTTGCGGCGACCGGTCCTTGGTGGATAGGGGCGGTCTGGCAGTCGTCGGCCCGCGGGACGTCGGAACGAACCTGATGGCATACGCGCAGGAGGTCGGTGTACTGGCCGCGAGGTCAGGCCGGGCTGTCATCTCGGGAGCCGCCAGAGGCTATCGAAGGCGCGACGAAGCCATCTCGTCACCTACTCCCCGCCGATCCGCGCCAGGTACACGGCCTCCAGCAGGTCCAGCTTGTCCTTGATCACACCCTGCATCGCCCTCGGCTGTGGCGCGTCGAGCACCATCCACGTGTCGCTCTCGCCATCGTACTCGGGCCAGTCCGGGGCGCCGTCGCCGTTCGGGTCGCCGGTGGCGGCGAAGCGGGTCCAGTAGCCGGCCATCGCGTCGCCGAGGGCGGCGCCGTCCGCGCCGGAGTTGCGCTCGGACTCCGGGTCGTTCGTGGCGCCGAAGGCGTAGGCGACCTCGGAACCGTGGGGGGCGCCGGGGAACGTCTCGCGCTGCGCCTCGGGGACGAACTGGAAGTAGTAGGTGCGTGCCGGCGAGGAGACGGTCTTCATCTGATCCGCGAGGTAGCGGGCGGAGATGACGTAGCGCTGGTCGCCGAACAGAGTGGCCGCGGCGACGCGCTCGGCGTCGACGTCCGTGTCGCCGTTTGCGCCGTAGAGGCTTCGGGCCTGCTGCTCGCGCACGCCGAAGGCGGCGAAGTGGTCGCCGGGGGCCACCTGGAAGGCGCGGAAGATGGTCCCTTCGAAGCTGTTGCCGCCGGTGATGTACGGCACGTCGTGCTGCTCGCCGCGGGCGAACACGATCCCGGGCTCGTCGGGGAGCACGGTCCCTGTAATCGGCACCCAGAAGCCGGTGCCAAGCGCGCCCAGTTCCTCGAACGGCAGTGTCCGGAGATGGTCGGCGGAGGGTGCCTCGCCAAGGTCGAAGCCGGCTTCGGCGATCACGGCCGCGCCCTGCTCGCGGGCCGAGGGCAGTCCCCAGCGGGCTTCGCTGATGTGGGGCAGCCGCCAGGTGCCGTAGCCGCTCTCCGCGATCGCGCGGTGGAACAGGCCGGCGGCCTCGGGCGTGCTCATCAGGGTGTTCACCGCCATCCCGCCGGCGGAGACCCCGAAGATCGTCACCCGGTCCGGATCGCCGCCGAAGGCCGCGGCGTTTCGCTGCACCCATTCGAGGGCGGCGATCATGTCGAGCACGCCGTGGCTCCCCTCGGGTTCGCCGGAGGCCGCGGCCTCGGCGGCCAGGGCGGGGTGGGCGAAGAAGCCGAGCGCTCCCAGCCGGTACTGGATGCTGACCACGACCACACCGCGTCGTGCCAGGCCGGCGCCGCGGCCGGTCTCGGGGGCTTCGCCGAGACGGCCGTTGCCGGCTCGGAAGCCGCCGCCGTGAATCCAGACCATGACCGGCAGCGGTTCGTCGTCGCCGGGGTCCGTCGGCGTCCACACGTTCAGGTACAGGCAATCCTCGCTCTGGGGGAGCTGCGCGCGCCCCTGCGGGCAGATGGGGCCGTACTCGCTGGCCTGGAGGGGTTCGTCCCAGGAGCCGGCGGGTTGGGGTGAGCGCCAGCGCAGATTGCCCTGAGGGGCTTCGGCGAAGGGGATGCCGAGGAAGGCGGCGATGTCGTCGCTGCCTTCCGGAGCGAAGCCTTGAACCAGACCTGCGGCGGTCTGGACGAGGAAGGGGTCGGGCGGCTCGGCGGCGCAGGCGAGAAAGGCCGGAAGGATGAGGGCGAAGGCGATGGAGGGTGCGTGCTTCATGTGGGCGATCCTAGCCGTCGGCTCGCGCTCGCCGCTTCGCGGCATCGCGCTTGATGCGGGTCTTCTGACCCGCTGCCGCCGGAGGCGGCCAGATAATGCCGCCGGCCAAAGGCCGGTGACCGCCGCGTCAGTCCTGGCCGCCGGCGGTCGGAGTGACCCCGGCAGCCGTGGGCTGCCGTCGGCCTGGCTCGAGTGCGATCGTCTGCAGCAGGTCGAGCATCGTCTGCCAACCGCGCTCGACGTTCTGGACCGAGATCCGCTCGTTGTTGCCGTGCACGCCGCCCTGATCGGAGTTCGGGACGACGACCGGCGAGAAGCCATAGGCGACGATCCCGAGGTCGCGGAAGAAGTGGCTGTCGGTGAAGCCGGCGGTGACGGCGGGCAAGACCGACGACCCGGGGTAGCGGCGGGCGGTGACGTTCTCGATGGCGCGGTAGAGCTCGGTGTCGGTCGAGGAGACGGCCGGCGTGAAGGACATGAGGACCTCGACCTGGACCGACGGCTGGTCGAGGCTGGCTCTCAGGTCGCGGATGAAGAGGCGCGGGCTCTGATCGGGCAACAGGCGGCAGTCGAGTTCGGCGGTCGCGGCGGGGGCCACGACGTTGATCTTGCTCGACGCTTCGAGCCGGGTCACCGCGCAGGTGTTCCTGGTCAGGGCGTGCAGCATCGGATTCGTCCGGTGCAGGGCGGCGAGCCGTTCCGGCGCCGCGATCAGCCGCTCGGGATCGGCCAGATCGGCTGCCGCGGCCTCCAGGTCAGCCAGACTTCGGAAGAAGTCACCCACGGCGGGCACGATACGAGGCGCGAAGGGGTTCCGACCCAGACGTTCCAGCGCTTCGACAAGGTCGGTGACCGCGCTTCTGGGAGACGGACTGGAACCGTGGCCGGCGGGACCCACCGCGTTCAATCTCAGCCAGAGCGGTACCTTCTGCGTTACCTCGACGCTGAAGGCCACGCGGTTGCCCAGAATGCGTCCACTGCCGCCCTCGTTCAGGAGCAGACCGACGCCTTCGAGCAGGTCCGGACGGTTGCGGACGAGCCAGCCGGCGCCCAGGAGACCGCCGGCCTCCTCGTCGGCCGTGGCGAGGAAGATGACGTCGCGGTCGAGGGGCTTGCCGGATCGGGCGAGGGCGAGGAACGCCTCCAGGTGCATGATGCCCAGACCCTTGGTATCCAGGGCGCCGCGACCGTAGAGGTAACCCTCGTCGTAGGCGCCGGAAAGCGGGACGTGCTTCCAGAAGCGGCCGTCCGCCGGCACCACGTCCGTGTGGTGGAGCAGGACGATGCCCGGCGCCGAACCGCCCGTAAGACGCGCCCAGATGCTGCCGCGGCCAGCTACCGGCTCGACGGTCTCGTAGGGGATGCCCTCGCGCTCGAAGATGTCGGCGAAGAAGGCGACGGCGCGGCTCTCGTTGCCGGGCGGGTTCGTGGTGTCGATCCGCAGGTACCGCTGCAGCCGCTCGGACGCTCGCGGCAGGGCCGGATCGTCGGTCTGGTCCTCAAGGGGCGCGCCGGCGGCCCCCATGGCCGCGAGGATTGCCATGGCCAGCGCGATCGTGGCCGGCGTGAGCATGCTTGGTTGTCGGAGTCCGAGGGGGGATGCAGGATCGTGTTTGTGAAGAGGAGGGCAAGCATATGGCAAGTCGGACCGCTTCGCGGCGGCTTCACGTGGCGGAGAAGGAAACTCGGGTGCCGGACCGCCGTATCCTGCTCTACCGCCGGTATGATCGCGCGGCCGCGCACCCCACCTGAAGGAGAAGCCGAATTGACCCGATTACACGGAGCGTTCAGATCGTCGACCCTGGTTCCGGCGCTGCTGGCCTTCTGCTCTGGCGCGGTCGGGGCCCAGCAGGGCGTCGGCGCCGGTGACTGGCCGTCCTACGGCGGCGACTACGGCAGCACGAAGTACACGGCGCTCGATCAGATCGACCGCGACAACGTGGCCGACCTCGAGGTCGCCTGGCGTTGGGAGTCTCCCGACAACGCCGAGGCGGAGTCTCGGAACCGGATGCTCCAGCCGGGCCCCTACAAGGTGACGCCGCTGATGGTCGGCGGCGTGCTCTACGTGACGACCTCCTATGGCCAGGTGGCCGCGATCGATGGGGAGACCGGAGAGTCGAAGTGGTTGTTCGACACCGAGGACTGGCGCACCAGCCGACCCACGAACCTCGGCTACAACCACCGCGGCGTCGGCTACTGGACGGACGGCGAGCAGGCGCGGATCCTGATGCCGACGAACCAAGCCTGGCTGTGGGCGATCGACGCCCACACCGGCGAGCCTGTCGGCGGCTTCGGTACCGAGGGCAAGGTCGATCTCACGAAGGGTCTCGGGCGGCCGGTGCAACGCCGCATCTACTCCGTCATCTCGGCGCCGATGATCATCGGCGACACGGTGGTCGTCGGCGCCTCGATCAAGGACGACCCGCTGCGCAAGGAGATGCCGCCCGGCCACGTGCGCGGCTTCGACGCGCGCACAGGTGAGCAGAAGTGGATCTTCCACACGATCCCTCAGGGCGACGAGCCGGGAGTGGAGACCTGGGAGAACGAGTCCTGGACCTACAGCGGCAACACGAACGTCTGGTCGCTGATGAGCGGCGACCCGGAACTGGGCTACGTCTACCTGCCCACCGGCACGCCGACGAACGACTGGTACGGCGGCCACCGCCTGGGCGACAACCTCTACGCCGAGAGCCTGGTCTGCCTCGACGCCGACACCGGAGAGAAGGTGTGGCACTTCCAATTCGTCCGCCACGGCCTGTGGGACTACGACGTGCCGGCGGCGCCGAACCTGGTCGACATCACGGTCGACGGCAAGGAGATCAAGGCGGTCGCCCAGATCACGAAACAGGGCTTCATCTACGTCTTCGATCGCGTGACCGGCGAAGAGGTCTGGCCGATCGAGGAGCGGGAGGTGCCGCAGACCGACGTGCCGGGCGAGCGCACCTCGCCCACCCAGCCGTTCCCGACCAGGCCGGCGCCCTACGAGCACCAGGGCTTCGAGAGCGACGACATGCTGATCTCGTTCACGCCGGAACTGCACGAGGCGGCCAAGAAGATCCGCGACAGGTGGATCTACGGACCGCTGTTTACGCCGCCTTCGCTCCAGGGCACCGTGCTCTTGCCGGGCTGGGGGGGTGGAGCGAACTGGTTCGGCGCCGCGGTCGATCCCGAGACCTCGATGATCTACATCCCGTCCTACACCATGCCGATGGTCGTCAAGCTGACCGAGCCGGACGGCGCCCGCTCGAACTTCCGCTACATCCGCGGCATGAGCGGCATCGAGAGCTTCTTCCTGCCGGGCCCGATGGGACTGCCCCTGACCAGGCCGCCCTACGGCCGGATCACGGCGATCGATCTGAACACCGGCGAGCATGCCTGGATGAAGCCTCTCGGTGACGGCCCGCGGGGGCCGATCGAGCGGATTACCGGTGAGGATCCAGGTCCGCTTGGCGGACCGCCCGCCGCCGGGCCGCTGCTGACCCCCACCCTGCTGTTCCAGGCCCAGGGCGGCGCGCCGGGCATGGGCGGCGGTGGCGGCGCCGAAACCGCCGTCCTCCGGGCGCACGACAAGAAGACCGGCGACGTGGTCCACGAGTTGGAGTTGGAACTGGCGCCTGGCGGAACGCCGATGTCCTACGAAATCGGTGGCCGCCAGTACATCGCCATGGCGGTCGGCGGTGAGGGCCAGGCGGAGATCATTGCCCTGGCGTTGCCGAAGGCGAAGTAGAGGGGAGCCGGCTGATGAAACTCCTTTCCCTGCTGCGGAACGGCCGTTCCGCGATCGGCGTGCTGGTGGACGAGGACACCGTGGTCGACCTGAGCGTCGCAGCGCCGGACCTGCCACGCGGCATGTGCCGGTTTCTGGCGGCCGGCGAGGAAGCGATGGACGCTGCCCGGGGCGCCGTCGGCTCCGGTGCCGGCCGGGCGCCGCTGGCCGAGCAGACGCTGCTGGCCCCGGTGCCGCGGCCCCGGAAGTTCCTGGCTATCGGCCTGAACTACGCGGACCACGCCGCCGAGACCGGGCAGAAGCCGCCGTCGTTCCCGACGGTCTTCAACAAGCAGGTCACCTGCATCAACCGGCCGGGCGGCGACATTCACATCCCGCGGGCATCCTCCGCGGTCGACTACGAGGGCGAGTTCGCCTTTGTGATCGGGCGCCGTTGCCGCGGCGTCGCGGCAGCCGATGCGGAGGCCGTGATCGCGGGTTACACGATCGTCAACGACGTGTCCGTCCGCGACTGGCAGCGTCGTTCGCCGACGATGGTCCTCGGCAAGGGCTGGGATACGCACGGTCCGATGGGTCCGTACCTGGTCACCTCAGACGAGGTCGGGGCTCCGAACTCGCTCGGCATCCGCACCTGGGTGCGCGGCGAGTTGCGGCAAGACTCGAACACCAGCGAGCTGGTCTTCGACTGTCCGACGCTGGTCGAGACGATCTCGACGATGTGTACGCTCGAGCCTGGCGACGTGGTGACCACCGGCACGCCGGCGGGTGTGGGCCTGGGCTACAAGCCGCCGAAGTTCCTGGTTCCCGGCGATGTGGTGCGGATCGAGATCGACGGCCTCGGTGTGCTGGAGAACCCGGTGGTCGCCGAGCCCTAGAGCCGCCAAACCTGTCGCGGGCTCCATGTTTGGCCCCAGCCCCCACCTCGCCGGCAGCGTCCGCCTGAGAACTCGCTTCGCTGCGTTCTACGGCGAACTCTGCTAGCCGCGTCCGCGGCCGACCGCAATCCGCACTTCGCGGTCCGGCCGCCTGGACTTCAACTCGACCTTGATCGATTGGACTTCCTTCGAAGTCAGGGGTGCGCTGGTCGAGTAGCCGAGCATGTACTGGCTTCTGAGTTCATTGCCGATGTGCGCGTAGGCCCGGAGCACCGAGTCCATGCTGCCTACGTAGTAGACGCGGCCGCCGCTTGCCTTCGAGATGGCCTCCATGTCGAGCTTGCGGGGACCGCGTCCCCGTGGATTCTCCTCCTGGCTCATCGAGATCACGTAGATCGGCACACCGGTGTTCCCGGCGGTCCTGAACGTCCTGCGGTAGCTACTCTGGCTGCCGAGGTCGTCGCCGTCCGTCAGGACGACCAGGGCGCGGCGGCCCTGGTCTCGTGCGAGATGAACGAGGCTGTACTGCATCGCGTCGTAGAGAGCGGTCTGGCCGTCGGCTCGGAGGTCCTTCAGGCTTCCGATCAGGTCCCCGACATCGGCGGTGGTGTCCGCAATCAGACGCGGGCGGTTGTCGAAGTCGACCAGGAACGCCTGGTCGATCGTGGTCAACGTGTTGCCGAGGAAGCGGGCCGCCGCAATCCGCGTATCAGGCATCAAGGCGTACATGCTCCGGGAGCTGTCGACGGCGAGTCCCAGCACCAGGGGCACGTCCTCGGCGACGGCGAAGCGTTCGATCGGGATCTCGTTGCGGCCGCCGAGCAGGACGAAGTCCTCCTGGGTCAGCGTGGTGATCGGCTTGCCCTCGTCGTCGTTGACGACGACGTACACCTCGACCAGGTTGACGACCGTCTCGGCGACGGGTGTGTCGGAGGACAGGAACTCGACATCCTCGATCGTCGTGCCGTCGTCGAGGTAGACGGCGACGCGGGCGAAGTCGGCGCCCGGCATCGCGGGCCCGGGCAGGACCGTGCGAAACGGCGGCCGGGTCATCGTGGCCGCCAGGCGGTCGTTGCGGTAGAACTCGACCCGATCCAGTAGCCGGCCGGCGGCCAGTTCGACCTGGGCTTCGATGGCGTAGCGGCCTCCGGGCTGCGCTTCGACCGATGCGATGCCGACATCCGCCCGTCTGCGGTGCTCGTTGATCGTCAACTCGTCCTCGCTCAACCACCGATCGGAGCGGTCGTAGGCGACGATGCGGATGGTGTGGGGCACCGCCTCCGGTCCCAGGTCGAGCCTGTTCTCGAACGGCTTCCTCCGGTCGTCGAAGACCAGTTCGCCGTCCAGGTAGAACTCCACGCGGCGGACGACATCGCTCGTCGTCACCGTGCCGAAGGATCTCCTGCCGCTGAGCCCGGACCGCTCGCCGCGGGGCGGGATCAGTCGCACCAGGCTGGCTGCTTGCGCGTTGTCACCGGAGGAGGTGCGTTGGCGGAGAGGGCTGCCGCCGGCCCAGCCGGCGCGCCTGGAGGCAGCTCTCGCCGCAGCGACGATCTCGGCTTCGGTCGGCTTGGCCACAAGCTGGCCGCGGGCGGTATCCGGCACCAGCAGCTCGACGTCGCCGCGGTCGTCGATGGGATTCGAACCGGGATCCAGGAAGGTGACCCGCCACCTGTCGTTCCGCAGGTCCTCCACCATCAGAACGAGTTCGTCGATCGCGGCCGGCAGGTCGAAGAGGGTGCGGAAGCGCCAGGCCCCGCCGTCGAGATCGGCTCCCGTTCCCGCGCGATGGAGCAGGAAGGGCGGCGCATCCAGGCCGCGGCCGTGGACAGTGATTCGCAGGGAGTCGCTCGAGGGTGGGGGGCTGCCGCCGATCGAAGCGACGCCGTCGAGCGTGACCAGTTCGGCACCGGCGCCGTCCGTGGTCGACTGGACGCCCTGTGGCAGCAGGACGCCGCGAATCGCCAGTTCGCTGCTGGCGCCGATGCTGGAGTCGTCCCCGTCCCGGTTCATTGCCTCCAACGCCCGGCTCGCGCGCAGGGCGACCAGGTCCGTGGGCGCGCCGACCGTGGCCCAACGGCGCGCGGCAACCTCCGGCGGCGGCGCGCCGGGGGGCCGTCCGCCGGAGGACGCGACGCGCACGTCGACGGGGTGCGTGGCGCCGTCGCGCGTGCCCGTCGAGCGGTAGCGCAGGCGCCAGGAGGCGGCGAGTTCCTTGAGCGCCGCAGCCAGTTCGTCTTCGCCGTTCAGCACGCGGCCGCCGCTGGCATTGGCGAAATCGTGTGAGGCCTGCAGTCGCCCGGGCAGGAGGTCATCCGTTCCTTCGACCGCCGGCGCAACGTGAAGCGGGTAGACGCGCCATCCGAGAGCGGCGACGGCGCGGGCCAGGCTGCGCTGCTGACGCTGTTCGCTGAGGGCGGCGCGCTCGAACGCGGGTGTCGGTTTGTCCAGGAGCCGCTGCGCGAACGCGTCGCCGCTCAGGTCCATGGCGTCGCGTACCAGGAACAGCGCCCGCGCCGGACCCGTTGCCCAGGCACCGCCCTCGAGCGATTCGAGCAGGTTGGCCCGTTGCCAGCGCAAGGTGTCGACTTCCAGCAGGAATCCATCGAGCAGGTCCGCGGTGCGCAGGCCGTCCGCGTCCGGGTCGCCTGAGCGGGCTTCAGCGGTTGCCTGGAGGTCCCGGCGTAGTTCCAGCAGCGCGCCCGCCGCGCCGGCTCGGGCGGCCAAGACGGCGGCCGCCGCACGCACCTCCTGGGCGTTCGCGGTAGGTTCTAGAACCCCCTCGGCGATCCGGTCGGCGGTGATGATTTCGATGTCGCCAAGGGCCACCAGGGCGTCGGCGGAGGCGTCGACCGCTGCTGCCGCGGCCTCGATGCCCGCGGGCGTCGAGCCCGGCAGGTCGAAGTAGACGATGATCCGCCAGCGTTCGGCGACCCGGTCGACCGCCAGCACTTCCCTGGATTCGCCGTTCTCGAGTACCTCGATGGATGTCCCGTCGAGCTGCCATGCGGGCGCGGCTGGGATCTGGAAGATGATCTCGGAGTCGCGGTTCAGCAGTTGAGCCGCACTCACATCTGCGGAAAGAACGACGAGCGTTGCAGTCACGGCCGGCAACAGCCAGCGCCGCGAAGATGTGCAGATCATCTCTCCGCTACCTTACCTCGCGGCCCTCGATCGTCCTGGCCGTCACTCCATTGCGGCCGAGCTCCACGTTGACCTGCCGCCAGTTCGGTCCTCCCGGCTCCTCCTTCGGATAGTAGGTGAGCAGGTAGTGGCTCCGGAGCTCGCGACGGATCGAGTCGAAGATCGGCGCCAGGTCCTGGTCGTGACGCACGTAGTAGACGCGGCCGCCCCCGGCCTTCGCCATCCGTTCGAGCTTGCTGACGAAGGTGCGGGTACTGAAGCTGCGCCCGTCCGTGCGCGCCGCCTCGTCGTTCATCAGCACGAGGTAAACGGGAACACGGGCGCGCCGGGCCTGCTCCAGGCTCTGCCTGAAGGCGGCGTCGGAGTCCTCGTCGTCTCCGTCGTAGAAGACGACCAGGGCCTTGCGCCCCCGCAGGCCCGCGAGCTGGTCCAGGGCCAGGGAAAGCGCGCCCCACACCGCGGTGCGGCCTCGCGGCCGAAGCGAACCGATACCGCCGCGCACCGCGTTCAGGTTGTACGTGGCGGCGCGAACCAGGCGAGGTTCGGTACCGAAGCCGACCAGGAAGGCCCGGTCCCGGCTGGCCTGCAGCGAGTCGAGGAACGCGGTTGCGGCGCGTTTCACGTCGGGCATGCGCAGGAACAGGCTGCTCGAGGTGTCGATGGCCAGGCCCAGGGTCAGGGGAAGGTCGAAGGCGACCCGGAACGATTCCAGTTCCTGGGCGCGGTCGTCCTCGAAGACGGAGAAGTCGGCGGCGGACAGATCCCGCACCGGTTGTCCGGAACGGTCCGTGGCGACGACGTAGAGCTGCACCAGTTCGACGCCGATACGGGCCGAGAGGCCGGGTCGGTTGAGGAAGACGACGTCCTCCGCGATGCGGCCGTCCAGCAACTGGGCCTCGACCCGGAGGAAAGTCTCCGGGTCGCCCACCGGCACCAGCACTTCGCGGCGGAACGGTTCTTCCCGGGCAGTCGCCGCCAGCCGGTCCTTGACGAAGAAGCGCATCTCGGCGAGCCGGCTGCCGCGCGGCGCCTTGACCTCGGCGGCAACGTCGACGGGGCCGGCATGGGGACCGCCCTCGGGTTCGGTAATGCGCACCCAGAACGCGTGCGGGGGCTGGTTGACGAGCAGCTCGTGGCGGTCGAGCTCCCGGTCCTCGGCGTCGAAGGCCACGGCCTCGACCCGGCCGAGCCGGTCACCCCGTCCGAGATCGATGCGGGCCCGGTACGGCGCCCGGTTGCGGGCGGCGACGCGCCGGCCGTTGTAGTAGAAGACGACCCGCTGCACGCGGTCGGTGAACCCTTCCTGCACTTCGGCCAGGAAGGCGACCCGACCGCGCCGGTCATTCGGATCCTCGGGCCTCAGATCGATCGCGCGCGAGAGGGTACGGGCCTCGGCCTCCTCTCTCAGGTCCGCCAGGTCGACGAAGTCGACCAGGGCATAGCCCCAGCGCCCGGAGGCGAGGTTCTCGGCCAGCACGATCGCGGAGTCGGTGCCGGGCGGGAGCTGGAGCGGCCGCTCGAATGAAAGGTGTTCCTCGTCCGGCGGCGCGAAGGGCCGGCCATGACTCGTGATCACGCTGCCGTCCTCGCGGTGGAGTCCGGTGCTGACCCGCCACGATGCGGCATCGCCCGGCGGTGCGCCGGCGGCCGGCACGATGATGCTGGTCACGCGTCCGACCGTGCGCTCGGGCGACGTGGACTCGATCTGAATCGAAGCGACGACTTCGATACCGCTATTGCCTCCGCCCTCGAACTCGCTGTCCAGATCACCCTCGAAGGCGCGCCGCAGCCGCACCTCGGCCACTTCGTCCGGCGAGCCCGCGCCGGGAACCACGGTCGGCGCACGGAGTTCGCGCTCTTCGTCTCGCGACCGCAGATCGAGCGGACCGGCGGCTGCCACGCCGTCCGGAAGCCGGAACCTCGCCTCGAAGCGGCGGGGAAGCCGCTCGATCCAGTCGGCGATCTCCATACCGTTCGAGAGCACCTCGCCGCCCGTGGCCGTGGCCGCCACGTCCCATTCCGACGGCTGGAGGAAGAGCCCGAGCTCCTCCTCGACAGTCTGCCGCGCACCGGACCGGGGCTGGCCGAAGCGGAGCGTGAAACCGACCGTGACCTCGTTCGAACGGACGTCGACGCCGTCGCCCTCGTCCTCGGGGGCGAAGGCAACCGGCGCGGCGATCCAGCCGAAGGCCGCCGCGGTACGCCCAACGGGCCGGAGTCCCGGCATGCCGGCCGCCTCCACCGCGAGCGAGCCGGCGGTCGGCACAAGTTCCAGGTAGTAGCTCAGCGGATCGGTGACCAGGCCATCGCTGAGCAGAACCAGATGCCGCCGCGCGTTCAGGGTTCCGCTCTCCTCTTCGCCGGCGTTGCCAGGTACATCTTCATCGTCCTGCTCACCGGCCCATGGTTCGTCCCGCCTCAGATCCTCGCGGTCGGCGAGAAACCCGACGAGTTCGTCGATCTGGTTGCTCCGCATCGCCGCCTCGTCACGGAGTGCGTTCGTGGCCATCTGCTCGAGCACGGTCTCGAGCTCGACGGTCCTGTCGCTGCCGGCTGCGGTCTGCGGCTGCCGGGCTCGCGAGATTTCGATCTGCCGTTCGCTGGCGAACAGGCGGCGTCTCTCGACCAGCGCGCTCGCGGCCTCCTCGCTCGTGGCCAGCCGGCTCAGCGCCGCTTCGGCCAACTCGAGGTCCCGGGTCGGCGGCAGGATCGTGCGAGCCGCCGGGTCCGCCACCACGATCTCCAGGCTGCCGAGGGCCAGCAGCGCCTCGATCTGGTCGAGCAGAGAGTTCGCCAGTTGATGAATCGAGCTTGGCGTGGTCAGCGCGAAGTCAATGTAGACCAGCGTCTGCCAGCCATCTTCGGCCGCCCTGACGCTCTCGATCTCGACCGGCGTTCCGTCTACCCGAAGTTCCAGTTGCCCGTTCAGGTCGGCCTCAGAGGCGCCCTCCGCCTCGAAGGTCATGGTCTGCTGTGCCAACGCCGCGCTAGCTGCGCACACCCACAACAGAGTCGTAGCCGGCCATCTACTGCACCTCAACATGAGTCGGGGCCTTGGCAATGCAAGACGGACGCCATCGCGGCTGACTCTACGCCGACAATGCACCCCAATCCGGATCCCCTATGAGAGACCCCTGATCTCGCGGTCGCCAACCTGTGTCCGCCCGTCCTCCGCGCAGGCGGGTGACGCCAGCGACGTCCCGGGAACGCCACAGCCTAAGCGACGATCTGGTGGATCGGCTTCGCGCCTTCGACGCCGACGAGCTTCTGGTCGAGGCCGGCGTGGAAGTACGACAAAGCGTTGGGGTCGAGACCGAGTTGCTGCAGGACGGTCGCGTGCAGGTTCTTGACGTGTAAGCGGTCCACCTCGGCCCGGTTGCCGAGTTCGTCCGTCTCGCCGACGCTGGCGCCGCCCGCAATACCGCCGCCGGCCATCCACATGGTGAAGCCATAGGCGTTGTGATCGCGTCCGGTGCCTTCGGCGTACTCTGCGGTGGGCTGACGGCCGAACTCGCCACCCCAGATGACCAGTGTGCTGTCGAGCAGGCCGCGCTGCTTCAGGTCGCGCAGCAGACCGGCGACGGGTAAGTCCGTGGCGCCGGCGTGGTACTCGTGGTTCTTGACCAGATCGCCGTGGGCGTCCCAGTTGTTGTCGTTGTGGTTGCCGCCCGAGTAGACCTGAACGAACCGCACGCCGCGCTCGACCAGGCGGCGGGCCAGCAGGCAGCGGCGGCCGAAGTCCTTCGTGCGGTCCTGGTCGAGACCGTAGAGGTTCCGGATCTCCTCCGACTCGCCGGACAGATCGACCGCTTCGGGCGCGTGCTGCTGCATCCGGTAGGCGAGTTCGTAGCTGGCGATGCGGGCGGCCAGTTCGCTGTTCTCGGCACGGGGCGCGGCGTGCTCCTCGTTGTACTCGCGCAGGCGGTCGAGCAGCCGGCGCTGCGCCTGGCGCGACATTCCCGCCGGCGGATCGAGAGACAGGATCGGCGTGCCGCTTGAACGGATCACCGTGCCCTGGTAGCTGGCCGGCATGTAGCCGCTGGACCAGTTCTTGGCGCCGCTGATCGGGCCGCCGGTCGGGTCGAGCATGACGACGAAGCCGGGCAGGTTCTCGTTCTCGGTGCCGAGACCGTAGTTCACCCACGAACCGAGGGCCGGACTGCCGGAGAGGATGCGGCCGCTGTTCATCTGCAGCATCGCCGAGCCGTGAAGCGGCGCGTCCGCGGTCATCGAATGGATGAAGGCGATGTCGTCGACGCAGCCGCCGATGTGAGGGAACAGGTCGGAAACCCACTTGCCGCACTCGCCGTACTGCTTGAACTTCCACTTCGGTCCGACGACGCGGCCCTGGTTCCGCGAGCCGCCGCGGCCCTTGGTCCTGATCTCGATCGTCTTGCCGTCCAAGGGATAGAGGTCCGGCTTGTAGTCGAAGGTGTCGACCTGGCTGGGCCCGCCGTACATGAACAGGAAGATGACCGCCTTGGCCGGGCCGTCGAAGTGGGGCGGTCTGGCGGCCAGGGGGTTCTTCCACTCGGTGGCGCCGTCGGCGGCGACGGTCTGGGCGGCGAGGAAATTGTCGTTGGACAGCATGGTCGCCAGAGCCACGGAGGTGAAGGCGCCACCGGCCTCCCAGAGGAACTCGCGCCGGGTTTGACCGCAGAAGGTGTTGCGAGGTCGATCAGCGTCGTGGGTCATCGTTCTGCTCCTCAGCTTAGTCGAGGTAGACGAACTCGTTCAGATTCAACAACAGAAGGGAGAGACTGGCAAACGCGGCGTCGGGAGTGAAGCCCTCTTCACGCTTGAGTTCCTCGATCAGGCCGACGCCGCGGGCGATCTCCGCGGTCCGCGGCCGGCGCGCAAGCACGCGTTCCAGCGCGCCGGCGACGCGCTCCTCGATCGTCCCCGCGTCACCAGCCACCCGCTCCGCCAGAGCCGCCGCCTGTTCGCCCATGAAGGCCCCGTTGAGCATCATCAGCGCCTGGGTCGGCTGGGTGGTCGTGAAGCGTACGGGGCAGGTGGAGTCGGTGTCGGCGAAGTCCAGGCTCTCGAGCAATGGATGCAGCAGGGAACGCTTGACATGGATGTAGATGCTGCGCCGCGAGGCCTGTTCGGGAGTCGCGTCGCCCCAGGCCTGGTCGGGCTGCGAAGCGGTGGCGAGAACCTCTGCCGGCATCGGCGGGTAGACGCTGGGGCCGCCGAACTCGAGGTTGAGCCGCCCGGTCGCCGCAAGGACGGAGTCCCGAATCTCCTCGGCGGTCAGCCGTCTCATGTTGAAGCGGCTGAACAGGTCGTTGCCGGGATCGGCTTCGAGTGCTCCGGCGGGCGGGCGCGAGGACATCTGGTAGGCACGGCTGGTCATCATGAGCCGGTGCATCGCCTTGAGGCTCCAGTTCCTGGCCACGAACTCGGTCGCCAGCCAGTCGAGCAACTCGGGTTGGGTCGCCTCCTGCCCGAAGCGTCCAAAGTCGTTCGGCGTCGGCGACAGCCCGCGGCCGAAGTGGTACTGCCACAGGCGGTTGGCCATCACGCGGGAGGTGCGCAGGTTGCCGTCGTCGGCGATCCAACGGGCCAGGGCGCGGCGGCGGCCCGTGGTGGCCGAGTCGGCGGCGCGCTCGGCAAGGCCCGGATCCGCGTTGCCCAGGATGAGCGGGAACCCGGGCTCGACCCGTTCCGCCGGCGCGTGCGGGTTGCCGCGGATGAGCACATGGGTGGGCGGCGCCTCGGGTCCAACCTCCTTGACCCGCAGGACCTCGATGAGGTTCGCCGGCCCCCAATCCACTGGCAGGCTCGAGTCGTCCGTCGTCCCAAGGTTCGCCGGGATCCAGTCCGTGTAGTTCTCGGGAGTCGGCTGGTTGCCGCCGCCGACCTTGTAGGGCGCGATGCCTCGGAAGAACGACAGCATCCGGTAGTAGTCGGTCTGCGGAATCGGGTCGCCGCGGTGGTTGTGGCAGCGGGCGCAGCCGATCGACATGCCGAGCATCACCCGGGAGGTCGTATCGAGGACCGAGTCGAGATCGTCGTACTGGGCGAGCGCGGTGTCCGTGGGCTCGTCGTCCCAGATACCGAGCCGCAGATAGCCGGTGGCGATGATCGACGCGGCGGTGGGGTGGTCGATCTCGTCGCCGGCGAGCTGATAGGTCAGGAACTCGTTGTACGGCATGTCCGCGTTGAGCGCATCGATCACCCAGTCGCGGTAGCGCCAGGCCGAGGGCTTCTTTCGGTCCCGCTCGTAGCCGTCGGTCTCGGCGTAGCGGACGAGGTCGAGCCAGTGCCGGCCCCAGCGCTCGCCGTAGTGGGGCGATTCCAGCAGACGGTCGATGAGGCGTTCCCAGGCGTCGGGGCGCTGGTCCTGCTCGAAGGCCTCGACCTCCTCGAGAGTCGGCGGCAGCCCGGTGAGGTCGTAGCTCGCGCGCCGGATCAGGGCGCGACGTGCGGCGGCTGGCGGCGGCTCGAGGTCGGCCGCCTCGATCCGGGCGAGCAGGAAGTTGTCGATCGGGTTGAGAGGCCAGTCCGAGTCCGCCACCGCGGGGACATCAGGGCGCACGAGCGGTCGCACGGACCACCATGCGCGGTCGGCATCGGTGATTTGGAACTCGTCCCCGGCGGGCGCAAGTTCCGTGAGGTCGTCCTCGTCGCCGCCGAACGGCGCACCGAGCTGAACCCATTGCCGGATCGCCTCGATGTCGGTGTCGGCGAGCCGACCCGAGGGCGGCATCTGCAACTGGTCGTTGTGGTACTCGACCGCATCGAGCAACAGGCTCAGGGCGGGCTCGGAGGTGGAGATCGCCGGGCCCCTTTCGCCGCCGCGCAACAGACCTGCCCTGGTGGTGAGCAGGAAGCCGTTCTCGGCGCGGTCCGGGTCCGAGTGGCACATGAAGCAGTTCTGCTCCAGCACCGGCAGGACGTTTTCTTCAAACAGCTTGATGCCGTCGGCCGGTGTTTGTGCTGTCTGGGCGCCCGCAGATGCTGACGTCAAGAGGGCCAGCGCCAGTGACGCACACGTACTGGCGACGGGCCGCGTCCGGTGCGCCGATGCAGGCATGCTGCGGGTGATCATACCGCGTTGGGCATCGGCGCCCGGCGGCGCGTGAGCCTGCCCGTGGACGGAGTGCCGCGCCTCGCGCCGCATGTAGACTCCGTCACGATTTGGCCCAGCACAGACACGGCGCCCAGCAGTCGTCGCACGACGTAGCCGCGACCCTGCTGCTGAGCTGCGACGACGCGATCGGGATCATCGCGACCGTGACCGGATTCGTGAACGATCACGGGGGCATCATCTGCTCGTCCGAGACGCACCGGGACGAGGAGCAGGGCAAGTTCTTCCAGCGTTTGGAGTTCGCCATCGACCACTTCGACCTTGACCGGGAGACGATCCAGCCGCTGCTCGAGTGGGAGATTGGCGATCACTTCTCGGTCAGGAGTCGGATGGCCTTCTCGGACGAGGAGCAGCGGGTGGGCGTGCTGGCCTCGAAACAGGCGCACTGCCTGCACGATCTGCTGTCGCGCTGGCGGCTCGGCGAGTTGCCGGGGCGACCCGTCTGCATCATCAGCAACCACCCGGACCATGCGGCGGAGGCCGAGTACAACGGTCTCGCGTACCACCACCTGCCCGTAACGCGCGAGACGCGCAGCGAGCAGGAAGAACAGATGATCGGGATCCTGGACGAAGCGCGGGTCGACCTGGTCGTGCTCGCACGGTACATGCAGATCCTCACCCCGCGCTTCCTGGAGTGCTACCCGAACCGGGTGATCAACATCCACCACTCGTTCCTGCCGGCGTTTCCCGGCGGCGGCCCGTACCGTCAGGCCTACCTGCGCGGGGTCAAGGTCGTTGGGGCCACCGCCCACTACGCAACCGCCGAGCTCGACCAGGGACCGATCATTGAGCAGGACGTCACCCGGGTCAGCCACCGCGACTCGGTGACCACCCTCGTGCGCCGGGGCAGGGACCTCGAACGGGTCGTCCTGGCCCGCGCCGTCCAGGCCCACCTCGAACACCGCGTTCTGGTCGTCGACAATCGCGCGATCGTCTTCGGCTGACTGGGTCTGCGGCGTCGGCCGGCCGACGTCCCGGCTGACTGGCATCAAGCGCGATGCCGCGAAGCGGCGAGCCCGAGCCAAAGCCTCGGAACTACCGTCGCGCGCAGACTGTCCGAAGTTGTTGCAGCGCCTGGGCAAACGAGGGGTCGCCTGCGGCAAAGCGCCGGCCGTCTTCGAGGAGTGCCAAGGCCTCTTCACAGCGGTCGCTCTGGGCCATGACGAACGAGAGGCGAACCCGGGCCGCAGTGAGATCTGGACGGATCGCGAGTGCGGTTGCCAAGGCCCGGGCGGCTTCCTCGGTGCGGCCCAGGTCGGCCTGGACCATGCCGAGGAGGAAGCTGGTCTCGGCCTGGGCCGGGTCGAGGCGCCCCGCGGCCTGGAGGTGGGTCAGGGCTGGTCGGAGTTGGCCTTGGATGGCGAAGATGCCGCCGAGTTCGGTCCGCAGCCGCGCCTCGTCGGGGGCGGCGAACCGGCCGGACGCGAGACCGCGCTCCAGCGCAGCCCGGGCCTCCTGCAGCCGGTTCTGCTGCCGCAGGACGACGCTCAGGGCGTGCAGGGCGGCGCCGTCCGAGGACGCCTCGGCGATCCGTGCCTCCAGGATCTCCAGAGCATCGGCGGGGCGGCCGGCGGCGGCGAGGGCGCCGGCTCGCCGTGTCGGCGCCCCGGCGTAGCTCGAGTCGAGCAACAGCACCCGCTCATACCGCTCCAGCGCTTCGCGGGGTCGGCCGGTGCGTTCGAGGAGCAGCGCGAGCTGGTAGTGGGCCTGCTTGTAGTCGGGTGCCAGATCGGTTGCCGCGGTCAGGTGGCGGATCGCTTCCAGCGGACGACCGAGGCCGGCGTGGAGTTGGGCCAGTTCGAAGTGGGCCGAAGCGGAGTCGGGATCGAGCGCCAGGAGCTCTTCGTAGGCTGTCTGGGCCTGGTCGAACTGGCCGGCGTCGACATGGGCCAGAGCCAGGTGTTGGCGCGCCTCCAGGTTCGTGGGATCGGCTTCGACGGCGCGGCCGAAGAGCGTTGCCGCGGCGGCGAACTCGCCCGCGTTGACCGCGATCAGGCCCTGCTGGACCAGGGCGGTGCTGCCGGTGGGCAGGTAGGCGAGTTCGCGGACAAGGGGATCGTCCAGAGTGAAGTCCATGTGGCTCGCCTGGGCCAGGTGGGTGGCCGCTCGCTCCTCGTCGCCCAGGCGGCGGTACGCCATGCCGAGCGAGTAGTGACCGCGGCCCGCGCCGGGTTCGGCGGCGAGCGCTCGCGCGAAGTAGCCGATTGCGCTCTCGGCGTCGCCGCGGTCGAGCGCCAGGGCGCCGAGGCCGTAGAGCGCGGGAGCGAACCCGGGCTGGACCTCGAGGGCGCGGTTCCAGAGCTCGGTGGCTGCTTCGGCTCGGCCGCGCGCGGCCTCGGCTTCGGCAAGGCGATGCAGGGCCGGGAGCAGGTCGGGCTCGATCGCGATCGCCGCACGATAGGCGGTGGCTGCCGCTTCGAGATCGCCGGCTGTCTGGCTGGCGAAGGCGGTCAGGTACGGCCAGCGATGATCGGTCGGGTCCAGCCGGCTCGCTTCCCGGTAGCAGTCTTCGGCGGCCTGGAGCGCGATGAATGCATGGGTGTCCAGTAGTTGCAGGCCGTGGTAGAGCTTGCCGAGTTCGCCGACCGCGATTGCCAGTTCGGCGCCGGTTGCTTCGTCCGCTTCGAGGGTGCGGACGCGCTGCTCGAGGCTTGCGATCTGTGAACGGACCGTCGGGTCGTGCGGTTCGTAGCTGGAGGGTAGCGGAAGCCGCTCGCCGCCTGTGCAGGCCAGCAGGGCCGCGGCGAGCGTGGCGAGTGAGCCTCGTGGCGCCCGATACCGGGTCCGTGCGGCAGTCACTGCCCGCCCTGTCCCTCGCGCAGTTCGTGGTAGGTCCTGGGCGAGAGTGGGCCGAACGCCTCCTCGCCGCCGCCGAGCCAAGTCACCCGAACATCCTCGATGCCGGCATCGCCGAGTCCGACCAGGACTCTCGGATCGCTTGAGGAGGCGTAGCTCCCCTGTGCGCGGACGCGGCGGGTGATCGTCCGGCCGCCATCCAATGCGACGCGGACCAGGCTGCCCAGAGCGTCCCGCTTGCCGTCCGCGGTCACGAGCCGCAGGCCGATCCATGCACTGTCCTGGCCGGCGACGTTCACCAGCAGCCGGACCGGTCCGTTGTTGTTCGAGATCAGGACGTCCGTATCGCCATCGTTGTCCACGTCGCCGAAGGCGGCGCCGCGGGACACTTCGTAGGCGGTGAAGGAAACGCCTCCAAGCGCTGATGCGTCCTCGAAGCGGCCGTCCCCGAGGTTGCGGAAGAGCTGGTCCGGCTGTCCGAAGCGGCGTTCGTGGTCGGTTGCCGCGGCCGCCCGCGCGGCGGCCTCAGCGCCGGTGCGGGCGCGGTCGAGGCGGCGCACGGCGCCGTTGACGGCCAGCAGGTCCAGGTCGCCGTCGTTGTCGAAGTCGAACCAGCCGGCGCCGAAGCCGGTCATCGTCAGGCTGGGCGTGTCGAGTCCGGCGACCATGCCGGCGTCCGAGAACAGACCGCCGCCGTCGTTCAGGTAGAGGGTGCTCGTCTCGCCGGTGATGTGGGTCACGTAGAGGTCCTCGTCGCCGTCGCCGTCCAGGTCGCCGGCATCGACGCCCATCCCGGCTTCGGCTTGGCCGCGGCCGTTGACCGCCGAACCGGCGAACAGGGCCCGGTTCTCGAAGCGGCCGCCGCCACGGTTCATCCACATCTGGTTCGGCGTGCCGTCGTTGGCGACGTAGAGGTCGAGCCGGCCGTCGAGATCGAAGTCGGCCGGCACGGCGCCGAGCCCGTTGCCGAACTCGGGTGCGATGCCAGCCCGGTCCGTGATGTCTTGGAAGCTCCCGTTGTCGAGATTCCTGAGCAGACGGTCCGGCTCCGCTCGATACGTCTTCGGGCTGCAGTAGTCTGGCTCGCCGCTGCCGAAGGTGCACAGCGTGTGGCTGCCGAGATTGAAGTCCACGTAGTTGCCGACGAACAGGTCCAGGGCGCCGTCGCCGTCGTAGTCGAAGAAGGCAGCCGGTACGCTCCACCTGGGATCGTCGGCGCCGGCGGCCTGCGTCGCGTCCTCGAAGTGGCCGCCGCCGAGGTTGCGCCAGAGCCGGTTCGGCCCAAAGTTCGTCACGTAGAGGTCAGTCTGGCCGTCGCCGTCGTAGTCCGCCGCGGCGACGCCCATGCCGTAGCCGGCGGAGTCGATGCCCGAGTCAGCGGTCACGTCGACGAAGCGGAGATCGCCGCTCTCCGCGAGTTCGTTCCGGAACAGTCGATCGCGCGCGGGGGAGTCCGAGGCGCCGTTGCCCGCGCCCGGCTCCAGGCTGGACCCCTGCACCAGGAACGCGTCCAGGTCGCTGTCGCCATCGAAGTCGAAGAGGGCGGCGCCCGAGCCCATGATCTCGGGCAGCAGGTATCGGCCGGCGCCGCCATTCACGTGGTCAAAAAGGAGACCCACCTCCGCGGCGCGCTCTTCGAAGGCAGCAGGCGTGGCCGGCCGTTCTGCCGTCGACGGTTCACGGCTCGGCGCCACCCCGGGGCGTTCCGCGCAGTTCGCGACAACGAGCGCAAGCAGTGCAATGCGGGCGACGATCATGGCTGGAAGAGTTCCCCTTGCCACAAGCGGTGAATGAACTGCTCCGCGGGGATCACCTCGATCCCGTCGTCGGTGAGCCGGGCCCTCGGTTCGAGGCAGACCACGAGCCGACGACCGACGTCCGGGTGGTCCCGCGCAAGGTTCCGGATCCCCTTGAGATGCTGGCGGCTGATGCGGGGGCTGGCCTTGGCCTCTACAGCGAGTTGCATGTCGCCGACGATGAAGTCGACTTCGGAACCGCCGGTGAGCCGCCAGTAGGAGAGGTGGCCGTCGAACTCCCGGTAGCTGAGGAACGCCGACAGCTCGTGATGGACCCAGTTCTCGAATGCCTTGCCGTAGAGTTCGGCGCCGCGTTCGAGCCGGCCGCGGCGCGCCAGCCGATTCACCACGCCGACATCCGCGAAGTAGAACTTCGGCGCCTGAATGGTGCGGCGCTTCGGTTGCTTTCGATACGCAGGCAGCCATCGCCCGAGGAGTGTGTCTTCCAGGATGCCGAAGTAGGCGCGAACGGTCGGACTTGAGATGGCGCAGTCGCGTGCGATGTTCGAGAAGTTCACGATCCCGCCATCGCTGAGTGCGGCGGCGTCGAGGAAATCGGAGAAGGTCGGCAGATTCCGCACGGCGCCTTCAGCGGCGATCTCCTCCCTCAGGTAGTCCCCCACGTAGGCGTCAAGCAGACGTCGTGGACGTTCGGCCTGGTAGATAGGCGGCAAGTAGCCGTGGTTGACCATGCGATCGAGGTCGAACTCGCGGCCGAGTTCCCGGGCCGTCAGGCCGTGCAGCCGGTACCGGATCGCGCGGCCGCCGAGCAGGTTGGCCGCGCCGCGACGCACCTTGCGCGCGCTCGATCCACAGAGCGCGAACCGCAGCCCGCGGTTCTCGATCAGCCAGTGGACCTCGTCGAGCAGGGCCGGCACTCTCTGGATCTCGTCGATCACGATCTGGCGGCCGGGGTCGGCGCCTGTGGCCTCCAACTCCTGCCGCAGGAACTCGGGCCGACTCAGATAGCGGCGAAACTCATCGGCCTTCAGAAGGTCGACCCAGTGGCCCCGGGGGTAGGTTTGGCGTAGAAGGGTGCTCTTGCCCGTTTGGCGCGGGCCCCACAGGAAGAAAGTCTCCGTGCCGGACTCTGGCAGGGTCAGGCGCCGCTTGAACATGTAGTTCAAACTATCATGATGATTGAAGACAGTGACTCGACACGAACGTCGTTTCCGAATTGCGCCGCCCGCGACCGCACCAAGCGGTCCCGCGCTGGTTTCGGGGTGTACCGGCTGAACGGCTCCACGTGTCCGCCGTCACGATCGGCGAGATTCAGGCAGGCATCGTACTGAGCCACTACTGAGCCACACAGAGTGTTGCTGCATTGGTGCGGCAGCGTTATGCTCTTCACACCATGAGGACGACGATCTCGCTTGAAGACAGGCTAGCCATGCAGGTACGGCACGAAGCTGCGGCTCGGGGACTCAGCGTGAGCCGCTTCATTGCCAAGACCCTGGACGATGCGATCAAACGGCCTGAACCCGCGGCGTCGCGTCCGTTCCGGCTGCTGACGGTCGGCGGCGGTGGTCCGCGCTCGGGGGTTGACCTCGACCGGCCCCGCGCGCTTGAAGTGGCCGAGGACGAGGTCCGCCTCGGGAGACCGAAAGGTTGATCGCGAGCCTCTGACGTGCTCCTCCCTGACGTCAACGTGTTGATCTACGCGCACCGGGAGGACTCGAGTCTGGACCATCCGCGGTACGCCGAGTGGTTGACCCGGCTGGCGACAGGTCCCGAGCCCTTTGCGCTCTCGGTTCTTGTTCTGGTGGGCTTCGTCCGGATCGTGACCAATGCCCGCATCTTCGGACCGCCGTCCACGCTCGATCAGGCCTTCGCCTTTCTGGCGGAGCTGACGGAGCGTCCGAACGCGCGGGTTGTCGGTCCCGGTCCCGATCACCTTGCCGTTCTCGAGCGGGTCTGCCGAGAGTCCGCCGCCACTGGGAAGCTGGTGGCGGATGCCCAGCATGCGGCGGTAGCCATCGAGCATGGCTGCACGCTCGTCTCGACAGATGCCGATTTCGATCGGTTCCCAGACCTGCGCTGGCTACATCCGTTGCGGCCCGCCGCCGCCCGCGGTCGCTGAACGTAGCGACGCCGCTCAGACACCAGGCTCGCTAGAGGCGCCGAGGGCCCGTGCAGGTCGAAGTCGAAAACGCCGGCCTGAACCGCGTTCTGCCTAGCCTTGGCCCAGGCGCAGGGCGATACCGATGATGCCTCCGACCATCGGGACCATCAGGGCGAAGATTGCGCCGCCGATCCACTTGATCGTCCGCATTTCGCCCCGCAGGCCGTTGATCTCTCCCCGCAGGCCGTCCATCTTGGCGGCAATCTCCTGCCGGAAGCCCTCAAAGCGATCCCTGACCTCCTGACGTAGAGCTTCCATTGCCCGTTCCAGGCCCTCGATCCGCGTCGTGTTTTTCGCCACGGTGGTCGCGAGCTGGTTCAGGTCTTCCCGGACCTCTGCGATGTCCTGCTTCAGAACGCCTTGGGCATGGGCGACATCCTCCTTCGTCGCGAGCCTTTCTTCCATGCCGGCCATCATCTCGACCAGTGCCTCCATCTGGAGTCCCTTGAAACCAGCGTCCTCAAGCCGACGCCTTGTCTCCCGCACTCCTGAGTGTACTGGATAGCTTCCCATTTCCTGATCCTCCTGCCACTGTGCAGCCGTCGTGAACATCTGGTGCATGCCTTCCGTCGCCAACTCGAACGGCGACGATCGACGGATCGCGACCGGCGCACCTTCCGCTCGCCGACCGCCTGATCCGCGTAGAAGGCCGCCACTGACAAAGACGGATTCCGTGTCGCCGTCATCAGCGCTTCCGCCCGCGCCGGCGTGATCGCCTGGGTGGCGAACGGCGACGGAACCGCCGCACGGATTCAGCCGTGCGCCGGCAGTGAGCTCGGCGACCTCGCGAGCCGAGGGTGGCTCACCTTCTGCGCTTTGGGCGGCTCAGTTTCCGGGCGATACCTCCAGTGAAGGACGGTGTTCGGCTCGCTGATCCCCGACCAACTCGAAGTGAGGCAGGTCGCGGAACCGTTCGTCGGCCTCGGAGTAGTCCCGGTCCCAGTCGCCGCCCCATCTCAGCTCTACGCCCAGTGTGTCCGCCACGCCGAGAACGTAGCCGGCCAGTACGCGGAACCGGTTGGCGTCGTCCCAGTCGATTGGCCACGGCGCAATGTCGACCGCGAGGGCCGGGTCCTGGTTGTGCTTCGACTGTGGCCACCGCACCTGGCTGCGGCCTTCACGGACGGCTCTGTCCTGGTCTTCCTGGCATCGGTGGCCGCAGAGCACGGTGAAGTCGGGCCCGCCCCTGATGGCGGCCCGGAGCACTCGCTGCAAGTCGGGGTGGCAACTAGCGAGCCGTTGCTCGCTGGTCTCGCTGAACTCAGGCATGGTCGCCGGGTCGTTCTACGGTTCTGCGACGCGCAATCGTAGCGTCAGCGCGACTCGGTCGCTCTTCACTTCAAAGTCGCACATACCGTCCTCGCGATGGTCGGGGTCAAGGCCGTAGTCGTCGTCCCTCGAGCCCGAGTGGTAGTGGGTGAGCAGAACATCGTCTTTGTTCCTTTGCAGGATTCCTGCGAGCAGCTTGGACATGGCGCCGAAGACCAGAACCGGCTCGCTCGTCACAAGAGCCTGTAGCTCGTTGTCGCCGCCGCCATGCCAAAGAGGGGAGAGAGTCTGCAGAACTACAGTGGCAAGCCACCCGTACCCGGGCAAAGCGCCGCGCAGAACTCCAGGAACTCCGCCTCGCTCCGGCAGTTGAGCGCGCCACGAATCAGGTCGGCCTCTCGTATCTCTCCGAGCTCCGCAAGCCGCGCTCGGTCGACAGACCTGGACGGGAAGCCTAGCCTTGGCCCAGGCGCAGGCCGATACCGATGATGCCTCCGACCATCGGGACCATCAGGGCGAAGAGTGCGCCGCCGATCCACTTGATCGTCCGCATTTCGCCCCGCAGGCCGTTGATCTCTCCCCGCAGGCCGTGCATCTGGCCTCGGAGGCCGTCCATCTGAGCGGCAATCTCCTGTCGGAAGCTCTCGAAGCGATCCCTGACCTCCTGACGTAGAGCCTCCATTGCCTTTCCAGGCCCTCGATCCGGGTCGTATGCGTTGCCACGGTGGTCGCGAGCTGGTTCAGGTCTTCCCGGACGTCGGCGATGTCCTGCTTCAGGACGCCTTCCGCCCTAGCCAGATCCTCCTTCGTCGCGAGTCTCTCTTCCATGCCGGCGATCACCTCGGTCATTGCCTCCAGGTCGTCTTCCTTGAAGCCAGCCTTCTTGAGCCGGCGCCTCGTTTCCTGGACGCCCGACTCTACCGCATAGCCTTGCATTGCCCGATCCTCCTGTCGTTGGTCTGCCGTCGTGAACCGTCTCTGTGCGCCCCGCCGATTTCGAGCGGCGCGCGAGAAGGCCGTCAGAGACCTGGACGGATTCCGGGGCGCGGACCTGGGTTTGCAGGCCCGCAGACAGGCAGGATGCGGCGACGATGAACGACGAAGAGGGAGAGAGCCGAAGCCCTCTCCCCCTTGGTTCCTCTGAACCGGAGGCCTAAGCCTCAGGTTCTGTCGATCCGGTCCTAGAACCGGAACTTGATCGAGGCTCGCATCTGCCTCGGGCGCTGGTAGTACCTGCGCACGGGGTAAGACCTCGCCCTGACCGTCCCAGCGCCGGCGGCGCTGCTGGTTGGTCGCGTTGAGCACCTCGACCCGGAGTTCGCCACGCACTTCCCGATAGCCCATGGGAAGCCCCAGGCGCCGCTCAGGTTGATCGTGTACTCGTCCGAGGTCCGGCGTCCTTCCGCCCCGAAGGGGTGCAGGCGCACGCCAACGCCGCCGTTCGCCGTGCCCGGCCGTGCGTCGGTGGTCGGGTCGGAGGGCGTGATCGGCGGGCAGGTACGGAGTCCCGCGGGCCTGGCACCGGGAGCGCAGGTCTTTTGAGCACTGATGCCCGCACCCTCGGACCGAGCCCAGGGGGTGCCGGTCTGGAACGTGATGTGACCTCCAACCGTCAGATCCTGGTTGCCGATCCGCCAGGTCTTGAACCCGAAGGAGTTGTAGATCCACATGCGGTCGTAGACGTGGTTCGCGCCCCGCTGGTTGATCGTGGTGCCGGGCGCAAAGGACTGGTGCGGCCAGTTTAGGAGGTGGTCCCGCGTGGATTGGGTGAGCTACGAACGCTCAACAGGCGGGCAATGGCGGTCAGTCCAGGAAGGCACGAGCACTTGTCTCCAGTATCTTGAGCAGAGGCGGCGCCTTCGCGTTGCCGGTTCCGAAGCTTCTGGCAGTAGCGCCCGCGAACTGCTGAACCGGCCGATGCTAGTTCGGCGGTTCCTGGCGTGGCTGCAGGTTGACCAGCACGTTGTGGTAGTCGCCTTGAAGGTCGATCTGCCGCACCTGTTTGAAGCCGAGGACGTGCCGGAACTCCAGGTCGTAGGGGCCTGCCTCTAGCCCTTCCATCTCGAACCGGCCCTGGTGGTCAGTTCTAGTTCGACGAGGGTGTTGTCCGCCACTTAGAAGAGCGCTGACGAAACCGCCCCTGGCTGGTTGCCCAGTGACCGACACCTGACCGGACAGCCGGAACCCCATCTCGAACCGAAGTTCGACTAAGGCGCGCTGCTCGCCGGGTTCCAGGGGCACTTCTTGCGTTGGGGATTGCCGTTCGCCGGTCGTGGCCGCCATCTGCCAAGTTCCGACACCGAGGGCTCTGAGTTCGAAGCTGCCATCGCTACCCGGCTTGGCCCTCCGAAACAGTACACCCTGCCACGCTTGGACTTCCGCGGATGCCAAGGCGACGCTGTCGAGCCCGGTCACGAAGCCTTGAACCGAGGCGCCGGGCTTAAGTACGAGTGTGACGTCGGCGATGGATTGGCCGTTGATCTCGATCGTGTTCGGCAACTCACCTTCCGTGAATCCGGCCAATCGGGCGACGAGGCGGTAGCGGCCGCGTTCGAGACCGGCCAACCGAAAGCCGCCGGCGATGTCGGAGAGGGCCCGTGCCGGCGGCTCGAGTATGCGGCGGAACCTGCGCAGCACGACGGGCACTTCGTTGTCTCCGTCTTCGCCGGCTAGTTGTTTGCTTGCTTCGACGGCGACCCCGGGGATGGGTGCGCCGTCGCCGGAACGGACGGTACCGCTGATCTCCCAGCCGGTGTCGAGCTGTAGGTTGAGTTCGTTGGCGCCCGGTTCGATCACGACTTCGCGAGAACGGCTGAGTAGTTCGGGATGCTCGACCACGACCGTTAAGGGGCCCGGGGATACCCACAGGATGGCGCGGCCACCGGCGTCGGTATCGCCGAAGACCGGTTTGCGAGAGCGGTCTTTCGGACTCGCTCGTATATCGGCGTTTGTCACCGGTTCGGCGAGGTGGTTCGTGACAAAGACCGTCAGCCGGTCCGGAGCGTTCAGCCGAAGTTCGATCTCGCGCAGATCTCCGTGCGTGAGTTGGATTCCTTCCTGCGTTGCCACGGAGGTCTCGTTGCGGGCCTCGGCGGTCCACTTCGCGGGAACCACGTTGTCGAAGCGAAAGCGGCCATCGCCGTCGGTCCGGCCGTGGCGGAACAGATCCTGTCCAAGCAGTCTCCGGGCCACCCTGGGCACTTCGCGCGCCGGCAGGGTCAGCGTAACCTCGATTCCGGCGGCGCCTGTTCCATCGGGTTCCAGAACCCATCCAGCCACCGATGCACCTTTGGCCATCTCGATCATGATCGGCTCGCCGGTTGCGGGCCGGACCGATTCGACGACCGTGGGGGCGTAGCCGTCCGCGATCGCGATGATGTCGGTCGGGGCCGGCGCTAGTCCGCCCAGCCGAAACCGTCCCTCTTCATCGGTGGTCGCGGCTCGCTCCTGCCACGACAGGCCCTGCGTCCGTTGCCTCATGCTGACTTCGGCTCCGCTGACGGGATTGTCGTTTGGGCCGACCACTACGCCGCGAATCTCGGAGCCCGGCGTGAGCGTGAAGACGCCGAGGTCGAAGTAGCCGCCGCCATGCGGCACGCCAACCGTTTCGGCCTGCAGATCAAGGTACTCCGGGTGCAGAATGTGGAGATCGTACGGGCCTGGGGCGACGAGTGGAAACTCGAACTCGCCTCGGTTGTTCGAGTTGGCCGGTTGTGCAGCCTCCTGGCTGCCGTAGCTGTTTCCAACTTCGGGGTTGTCCGGCGGCCAGAGCAGCCGGACCTGGGCGCCGGCCACGGGTGCTCGCTCCACGTCAACGACCGTGCCCCAGGGCTGTCGGCCTTTCGTCAGGACGATGCGGATCGGGGCGGCCGGAGAGTTCCGCTGGAGGGGCGGCAGTTCGTGCTGCACGGAGGCGAAGGCTGGAGCGTCAACGGTGAGGCGGTACGCGCTAGCGTATAGAGCGTTGTCGATGTAGAACGAACCATCCGGCCCCGACGTTGCGCGTGCGGACCGCCCCCAGCGTGTGCCGAAGAACCGCCCCTTGCCGCTTGGCTCGATGTGGATGTTCGCTCCTGCAACCGGGTGTTCGAAGCTGTCCACGACCCAGCCGGCGAGGGGCGCTGCGGCTGCGAGCCCGATCGACACACCCTGTGAGGCCTGGAGCAGCTCTGCCGTGACTTTCGCCGTCGCGGATGTGTAGCCGCCCGCGACGACGCCGATATCAAGGCCGCCAGACCGTATGGGTGCGGCCAGCTCGAAAACGCCGGCCCCATCGGCGACCGTGCTTCGTCCGGGGTCGGAGCGAACCCAGACCACGGCCTCGGGGACGGCGAATCCCGTCTCGGCATCCGCGATCCGCCCGGGAATCGCCGCCGGTCGTTGGAGTTGGATTTCTACGATCGACGACCGGGACGTGTCTCCGCGGGAAGTGTGATTCCGGGCCCCAGCGCGTGCGAACGCGCCGCTGGCCGTTTCCACCTCGAACATGGCCCGACCATCGGCGGCGATGACGATCACCGCCTCGCCCTGCTCGTTCGTCAACCCGAGGGGAACCGGGCGTGGGCCAACTGTGCGGATAGCGGCTCGGTGTGCGGGTCGCCCGTCCAGGTTGCGGACGCGAAGTGCCAAGTCCGGTGCGGGACGGAGCCGGAAGGCGGCCCGGCCGCCTGTCGCGGTGGCGGTGCGGAGCGCAAATCCAGACGCGGAGACGGTGACGCGTCCTTCTTTCGTGGGCATCAGAAACCGCGCCAGACCATCTGCGTCCGTGCGCGTGGAGGCGCCGTCAAGCTCCACAAGGAGCCGTTCGGGCTGCTCGTGGGTCTGCCGGTAGGGTGGGCCTTCCGGTTGCTGCGCCGTGGGATAGACGAACACGAAGGCGCCCTCGATTGCCCGTCCGTCCGGATCGAGCGCCTTGATCGTCAGTGGATGGTGGTCCGGCAGTTCAATCGGTTCGAGGTGCAGGGGAACCCTGAGCGGCAGAATGTCGCGGTGGACGAGGGGGATCCTGAGCGCCCGTTCGGTCGCTAGCGGCCCTGGCCGGACTTCGAGGCGGTAGGGCCCGATCGCGGGCGCCGACAGGGAGAAGGTGCCGTCCGGGCCGGTCCGGACGCCGTCTGCGGCCTCCGGCAGCGCGTCCGGTCGGCCGAGAAGGTCAAGGTCGAGCGCGTAGTTGCTGGGATAGGGCCGGAGCACGGCATCCAGGCCGGCGACGGGAACGCCGCGCTCGTCGACGAGCGTGCCCGTGACGATGAGTGGCCGATCGGGTACAGGTTGGGTCAAGAGCGGGCCGGCAGTGAGCGCGGCCAAGCCGAGGAATAGCAGCCGTCGGGGCAGGCGGGGGCTAACCTATGCTCGAAGCGAGGCATTTGGGGGCAATATGAAGCGCTGGTTACGCGTTCGGAGACTCAGACGCGGCCGGCCGCAACTCAATTACCAGCCGCAGAAGTGACTACCCCTCACCGACAAGTTTAGGTGCCACCTGGCCGTGGTTGACGGTGAACGAGGGCCGTTGTTTCCTTGCGCCCGCCTTCAACGTTTAGCTTTCGACGCTACGTCTTTCGATGGAATGGCTCCCGCACAGGACTATGCGCCGGAGCCGAGAGGGAGAAGGAAGCTGCTTCCGTTAGGACCACGGGACTTCCACCGGCACGGGAGCGGGTCGCCGAACGCTGTTCCGAGCCTCAGTACTGGTAGGCAGTCGCTCGCACAACCAACTGTAGAACTCCCTGACCGAGAGCCGGAGAGTCTGTTGGTGTCCCGGCTCCAACTAGACGTCGTTGCAGATCTCGATTGTCTCCTCAACAGAACTGGCTCCCAAGGCGTTCAGCGCCACGTCGATAATCTCCTCATCGCTGTTCGCGAGGCCGAGATCAAGCAAGTTGCAGGCGAGAGCCAGTGAATCGACGTTGACAACAATGTTTGGTATCTGTGGACCGATAGAACCAACATCTAGTGGCGAGGGGAAGCTGGACCCAGGAAGCGTGTGCCCGTCGTAAGGGTCGGCGTAGGGGTCGTAGGCACCAGGCTGGTCTCCATAAGAATCGCCCGCCGCGTCGGTCTCACAGTCTGCTTCGTTTCCACATTCTGTTGCGTCGTTCCCTTGGGCGGAAACCGAGGAGGCCGACACGAGGAGAAGCGCGAGGAAGAGTGCGCTCAGAAGTACGCAGACTGAAGTGGGTGGTTTTTTCGGCATTCGTTGCTGATCCCTTCTCTTGGTTACGTTGGAAAGTGGGGTGCGGATTGTTAGGGGAATCCAGTAAGAAACGTCCTGCTGCCCCCCGTTTGATCCGGCCTAGAACCGGAACTTGATGTTGGCTCGGATCTGCCGCGGGCGCTGGAAGTACCGGCGCACGGGGTACACATAGCCTCCGCCGTCCCAGCGACGACGGCGTTGCTGGTTCGTCAGATTGTTGACTTCCACCCTGAATTCGCCACGCACGTCGCGGTAGCCCATCGGGAATCCCCAGGCGCCAGTGAGATTGAGCGTGTACTCGTCAGAGGTTCGACGCCCTTCCGTACCGTAGGGATGGAAGATGAAGCCGACGCCAGCGTTCGCTGTGCCGGGCCGGGTATCGGTGTTCGCGTTGGCGGGGTCGGTCGGGTCCTTGACGTAGGAAGCGCCTCCGGAACGGGCCCACGGTGTACCCGTCTGGAAGGTGAGGTGACCGCCAAGGGTCAGGTCGTGGTTCCCGATGCGCCAGGTCTTGAATCCGAAGGAGTTGTAGATCCACGTGCGATCGGCGACGTTATTGGCGCCGCGCTTGTTGATCATGGACACCGGGTAGCCGAGCCACTCGTTGAGCCTCTGCGCGCAATCCTCAGGATAGAGAGGCAGCCGCCCGGTCCGGCGGTCCGGTGTCTCCATGCCGGTCTGGCACTGCTCAATGTGCGTTTCGTCGAGTACCAGGTGCACGCCCTCCAGGTAGTCGCCCTCGGTGTTGTTCCACCAGACGCCGGCGCCGGTCGTGTCGGTCTCGGACCACGCGATGTTGTTGTAGAGGGCCCAGCCGTCGGCGAAGCGGCGGTTCAACTGGATCTGCAACCCTCTGTAACCGTTCTTCGCCGGGTCCGCCTGAGCGAGAGCCTCCCGGTTCAGAACGCTGCCGGGGTTACGCGTGCCAGGTTCGTTGCCGGCGCTGACCCACGCCGCCTCTCGAGCGTCGTCAAACGCAGTGACGATCTTCGCGAGGTCGTGGTAGTTCTCGGTGATTCCGATGTTCCGACCCAGATGGTCCAACTGGAAGTTGGAGAACATCGGATCCTGGATGTTCCAGTCGATGTACTTGATGTCAAGAGCCCAGTCGGGTCGGAACTGCCACTCAAGGCCAAGGATCATCTCCTGCTTGTAGTAGGTCTGCACGTCAAAGTCGAAGACATCTGCCTGAACGGCGTCCCACATCAGGCCTGGCTGTGCGAGTTCCCAGGACACGTTGTAGCCCGGCAGGGGTTGGCCGACGGTGCCGTTGCGGAGGGTGTCGCGACGTTGCGGAAGATTGCAACTCCAGTTGATGAAGCCGAGGAATCCCAGCAGATTGGCCGACGCGACATCACCCGGGTCGCAGAAGAGGAATACTTCCCGCCCTTCGTAGCCGTTCCACAGGTCGTGCATGCTCGGTCGAGCAACGTCGCCGCCTGAGATCCAGGCCTGGTTCAGCATCGCGTGATAGTGGCCATAGGTCGCGTTGAGGAGAAACTGGCCGTCTCCCTTCACGTCGTATGTGATGTTGATCCTGGGATCCACATAGTTGTCGTCAACCACCCTGCGGCGAACGTCGTTCCATGCTTCCTGATTCTCCGTGCGGAGACCCACGTTGAAGGTCCAGTGATCGCCGATGGTGAAGCGGTCGCGCAGGAAGAAGCCGATATCCCGGACCTCCGTGTCGCCGGTTCCACGACCGACGCAGGTGCCAGGTGTACGAACGATTTCCCCGCCTTCCCGAGTGATTTGAGTCGGCCGATGCGGCATGCCGTCGCCGGCCACCCCTTCGCATGTCAGAAGGGTGGAGTTGTAGTCGACAAAGTAGCAGCTCCGGCCACGATTGGTCCGGAAGCCGTCCCAAGCTTCAGTCGGGTTGTCGGGATTCGTGCCGGCGCTGCGGAAGACCGAGCACGAATCAAGGGCGTCCTGCCCCGCGTTCAGGAAACCGAACGGGTTCGTTGCATCGAACGCCCAACCGTCCATCAGGGGAACTCGGGCGTTCTCTCCTTCCCACTTCGTGTCCTGGTAGTCGATGCCGTACTTCAGCTCGTGATTGGCGCCCACGAACTGGGTCAAACCGAGGTTCGCCTGTTCGCGCGGGAATGCGTTGAAGCCGAAACCGTCGGAGAGAATCCAGCCGTTGTGCCAAGCCGAGAGGTTCTCGTTGTCCCGGTAGATGTTGTAGTTGTTGCCCGGGTAGAAGATGCCTTGGCTCGGGTCGAATGGGAAGCGCAGCGGGTAGCTAGTGTCGCCGCCCGAAGTGTTTGTCGCGCTGTGCCCGGCGATCGGACCGCGGTCGAGCGACTTCGCCTGCAGGCAGGTCTCCACCATGCGCGCCGGCGCATCGGGGAAGTTGTCCTGGGCCAGCCACTCGAGAAGAGGAACGCCGTCCGGGTTTAGAACCTCGGGGTTCTCCTGCTCCAGCTTGTTGTAGCAGGAGAGGTACTTGTTCTCCTGCGTTTCCTGCTGGGCGACCTTGGCTTCCAGGAACCAGTTGCCCGAAACCGCGTAGTTCCAGTTGATCGTCGACAGCACGCTGTCGTTCTCGTGCGGAGTCGGGGTCCAGTAGTCGGACGACTGATCGTTGAAGTAGTTCCGGAACGCCGGCGTGTCGATTGCCGAAGCGGCAAACGAATGCGACGCCGTCGGCTGCATGTTCAGCTTGAAGATGCGCGCGTCGTTGAAGAGGCTGACGTCGTACGGGTCACCGCCGAGCAGCCGCTCCGAGTAGGCATCGTCGAACTCGCTTACGCCCAGGAAGAACCAGAACTTGTCCCGCCTGAGGGGACCGCCTGCCGAGAGCTCGTAGCCGCTAGAGGAGCCAGCCCATTCATCGGAGCCGGGCAGGCAGGCCTGTCTGTTCGTGTTGAAAGCCTCCGAGACATCGGTGCCGCCTGGAATCTCGCCCCGACCGGCGTCCCGCTCGTCGCCGTGGCAGCGTTTGAACCAATCTCTGGGGTACGGCTTGTTCTGCCGTTCCTCCAGGGACGGCTGATCCTTGTAGTCTGCGCCCCAGTCGACAGACTGTTGCTGCCAGAGGACGTCGGTGTGCCACCGGTTGGTGCCCGACTTGACGATCACGTTCGTCGACGAGCCGATGTAGCGGCCATACTCCGCGGAGGAGCCGCCAGCCTCCATCGAGACCTCGGTCAGCGCCGTCGTCGGCAGGAAGACGCGGCTGCCGCCGAACTTGGCGAACGTAGTGTCGACGCCGTCCACGTACACGCCCTGGTCGGCGAAGTGGGTTCCGTTGACCGATGGCCGCGTCTGCTGGATGTCGTCGTTGCGTGCGTCGGAGGTGACTCCCGGCATCGCGTTGATCACGCCGTAGTAGGTGCGCGTCGTGCCGGCGGTCTGTTCGCCGATCTCGGACGTGACGGTGGTGCCCGCGGTGACGTTGAACTTGTCGACCATGGGCGTGTCGGCCGTGATCGTCAGCTCTTCGCCTTCGATGGCTGCCTGCAGGGTCAGGTCGACCGACTTTCGGTCTCCAGCCGCGGCGTGGAACTCGGCCTGGACTTCGCCAAGGCCTTGCAATTCCGCCTTCAGGCTGTAGTCGTCGGGGACGAGGCCGACAAAGCGGTAGTTGCCGTTCTCGTCCGTGATCGAGAACTTGTCGCCGCGATCGCTGGACAGGGTGATGCTGACGCCCGGCAGGGGTGAGCCCCCGGGATCAACGATTGTGCCACTGACGGTGGCCGTCTCCGGCGCGTCGGCAACAAGGCCGACCGGAACGAACAGCAGCAGAGCCACTGCGAGTCGCTTCATGAGCTCCTCCTCGGATCAAGTTGTAAGAAACGTGACAGGGACTATACGACGGTCTAACCGGATGTCAAGGAGGGTGTGATTTGGGCTTGTGGGGCAATGGGGATCCGGGATTCTGGATCGAACGGGTGCTTGTCGGCGTTGTTGGCCGTGCGGACGTAACGCCGCGTCGTTGCGGCATCGCGCCAGATGCGGGCGAGGCGCCCGTGCTGCCCGGCGCCAGATGCGGGCGAGACGCCCGCGTTCCCAGGGGCCAGATGCCGGCCGGAACCCGGGTGGCGCGATCCGCGCCACCCGTGAACCAATCCGTGCGCCCGTCGTCGGGCGCACGGATGGCAGTCCGGTGCACCCAAAGGAAAAGGGGAGAGAGCCGAAGCCCTCTCCCCTACGTGATCCTGTGAACGCCTGAGCCGAAGCCCGGCGATCTGTACCGTCCGGTGCCTAGAAGCGGAACCTCAGCGAGGCGCGCACCTGGCGCGGGCGCTGGAAGAAGCGCCGCACCGGGTAGACCTGGCCGTCGCCGCCCCAGGAGCGTCGCCGCTGCTGGTTGGTGACGTTCAGCGCCTCGACCCGGAGTTCACCACGCACCTCCCGGTAGCCCAACGGGAAGCCCCAAGCGCCGCTCAGGTTCAGGGTGTACTCGTCCGAGGTGAAGCGCCCCTGCGTGCCCGGAGCATGCAGGTTGAAGCTGACACCGTCGTTCGGCGTACCTGGCTTCTGATCGTTCGGATCGATATCTACGATCGTCACACCCTCGCTCCGCACCCAGGGCGTTCCAGTCTGGAAGCTCAGGTGGCCGGACAAGGTCAGCTCCTGGTTCCCGAGGCGCCACGTCTTGAAGCCGAAGGAGTTGTAGATCCAGGTCCGGTCATAGGCCTGGTTCAGGCCGCGGCGGTTGATCATCGACACCGGGTAGCCGATCCACTCCGCCAGCGCCTGATTGCAGTCCACCGGAAAGAGCTCCGTGCGGCCAGTGCGCCGATCCGGGATCGTCTGGCCGGTGTTGCAGTTGTCGATCACCTCTTGCGTCACAACTTCGCTCAGGTTCTCGAGGTAGCTGCTGTTCGTGTTGTTCCACCAAGCGCCGGCGCCTGTGGTGTCCGTCTCCGACCACGACACGTTGTTGTAGAGGGCCCATCCGTTGGCGAACCGCCGGTTTAGCTGGACCTGCAAACCCCGATAGCCGTTCTTGGCAGGGGCGGCAAGCGCCAGCGCCTCATCGTTGAGGTTTCTGTCAAGGCCCTTCGCCTCACGCGCATCCGCCGCGTTGGTGACGATCTCGGCCAGGTCGTGGTAGTTGCCGGTGATGAAGATGTTCCGGGCCTTGTGGTCGCGCTGGGTGTTGGAAAACATCATGTCCTGCATCTGCCAGTCGATGTACTTCACGTCGAGCGCCCAGTTCGGAGCGAACTGCCATTCGAGACCGATGATCAGATCGTCCCGGTAGTAGGGATCGATGCCGTGGTCCCAGATTTCGCAGTCGACGCCGGACATCTCACCATCCTGGCAGGGGCGGACGGCGTCCCACATCAGGCCTGGAACCAGAGTGCTCCAAGCGTAGTTGTAGCCGGGGATGCCCATGCCGACGGTGCCGTTGGCCCGCGTGTCGGTCCGGTCCGGGACGGCACAGAACACGGCTGCCTCGATCGGGTCGCAGAACAGCCACACCTCGAAGCCTTCGTAGCCGTTCCACTGGTCGTGCATGCCGCCGGCCGTGTCGCCGCCGCCGGAGATCCAGGCCTGGTTCAGCATCGCGTGGTACTGACCCCAGTTCGCGGTGAACAGCAGTCGCCCGTCTCCCTTCACATCGTACGTGATGTTGACGCGCGGGTCGGCGTAGGTGGAGTCGACCACCTTGCGGCGCACGTCGTTCCAGCCTTCCTGGATCTCGGCGCGTACGCCGAGGTTGAAGGTCCAGTGGTCGCCAATAGTGAAGCGATCCCTCAGGTAGAAGGCGGTGTCCTTCATTTCGGCGTCGCCGGTGCCGCGGCCGATGCAACTGCCCTGGTCGAAGTCCGTGCGGTGAATCTCACCGTTCACCCTCGTGATTTCGATCGGCGTCAGTTCCTCGCCGATCGGACCCTGGCAACTCAGCCTCGGCGAGTTGTAGTCAACATAGGTACAGATGCGGGAGCGGGTCGTCTGCGGAGGAACTACACCGGGAATTGGCGTGTACGGGTTGTCCGGGGACGTGTCCAAGGGGCGCGCCCACTGGAGCCCGCAACTGTCGTCACCCAGACCGCCGGCGCCGCCATACCCGAACGGGTTGTAGGAGTCGTAGCCCCAGCCGTTCATGAATGACGTGCGGGCGTTCTCGCCCTCCCACTTCGTGTCCTGGTAGTCGATGCCGTACTTCAGCTCATGGTTCGCGCCCACGAACTGGGTCAGGCCGACGTTGGCCTGGTCGCGCGGGAAGGCATTGAAGCCGAAGCCGTCGGACAGGATCCAGCCGTTGTGCCAGGCGCCGAGGTTTTCACCGTCGACGTACACGTTGTAGTTGTTGCCCGGCCAGAAGTATCCCCGGCTCGGATCGAACGGGAAGCGGAGGTCGAAGTTCGTGTCGCCGCCCGAGGTGTTCAGCTCGCTATGGCCGGCTTCCGGACCGCGGTCGAGCGCCTTGGCCTGCAGACAGGTGGTGACCATCTCGGCCGGAACTTCCGGCAGGTGCTGCAGCCCGAGCCAGTCGAGGATCGGCGTACCACCCACGTTGAGGACATCGGGGTTCTCCTGGGCCAAGGTGTTGTGGCAGCCCAGGAACTTGTTCTCCTGCGTTTCCTGCTGGGCGATCTTCGCCTCGAGGAACCAGTTGGAGGAAACCGCCCAGTTCCAGTTCACCGTCGCCAGCACGCTGTCGTTCTCGTGCGGCGTCGGGGTCCAGTAGTCGAACGACTGCTGGTTGAAGTAGTTCCTGAACGTCGGCGTGTCGATCGTCGAGCCGTTGAACGAATGGGCGGCGCTCGACTGCAGGTTCACCTTCAGGATCCGCGTGTCGTCGACCAAGCTGATGTCGTAGGGGTCGCCGCCGATCAGCCGCTCGGCGTAGGCGTCGTCGAACTCGCTGTAGCCGGCGTAGAACCAGAACTTGTCGCGCTTGATCGGGCCGCCGAGAGAAACCTCGAAACCGTCGCTGGCGCCGGTCCACTCGGAGCCGCCGGGCCGGCATGGCTCGAGTTCGCGGGAACCATCGGTGCCGCCGGGGATAAGTCCGCGACCCTCGTCGCGCGAGTCGCCGTGACAGCGCTTGAACCAGTCCGCCGGGTAGGGCTTGTTGGTCCGCTCGGTGAGCGAGGGCTGGTCCTTGTAGTCGGCGCCCCAGTCGATCCGCTGGTGGTTCCAGAGCGTGTCTGCGTGCCAGCGGTTGGTGCCGGACTTGACGATCACGTTGGTCGCCGAACCGACGTAGCGGCCGTACTCGGCGGAGGAACCGCCCGCCTCCATGGAGACCTCGGTCAGCGCCGTGGTCGGCACGCGGACGCGGCTGCCGCCGAACTTGGCGAAGGTCGTGTCGACGCCGTCGATGAACACGCCCTGGTCCGCGAAGTGGGCGCCGTTGACGGCCGGCCGCGTCCCCTGGATGTCGTCGTTCTCCGCGTCGGCGGTGACGCCGGGGAGGGCGTTGATGATGCCGTAGTAGGTGCGGGTCGTGCCGCCGATCTGTTCGCCGATCTCGCCGGAGACGGTGGCGCCGGCGGAGACGTTGAACTTGTCGACCATGGGCGTCTCGCCGGTGACGGTGACCTCGCCCTCGATCGTGGCCTGCAACGTGACGTCGAGGGACTTGCGGTCGCCGGCGACGGCGCGCACGTCGGCCCGGCCTTCGCCCAGGCCCTCCAGCGTGGCGGTCATGGTGTAGTCGCCCGGCACCACGCCGACGAACCGGTAGGAGCCGTTCTCGTCGGTGATGCCGAACTTGTCGCCGCGCTCGCCGCTCAGCGTGACGCTCACGCCGGGCAGCGGGGAGCCGCCGGGATCCACAATTCGGCCGCTGATCGTCGCGGTTTCCGGCGCGTCCGCGAATGCGCAGACGGGCATCAGAACCAGCAACGCGGCCAGGAACAGTCGCTTCATCTCAGTCCTTCTCCTTGTCGGTTGGATGAGCCAACGGTTGAAAGTAAGCAGCGAATCCTCACCGACTCTTGACGCTCATGTCAAATCCGGGCGTGGGCGGGGTCCGGATGGGCGCCGGGATCCAACATACTGGTTCACGATTCAGTGCTCTGGACGCTGGGCTCGATAGTCTCCACTGCCCATGGCCGCGCTGCTCGTCTTCGTGTCCGGTTGTCTGGCGGTTGCGGCCGGCGGCGCGACGCCCGCGTTCGAGGAAGTCGCTGAGGAACTCGGGATCGACTTCCTCCACTTCAACGGCATGACGGGGCAGCTCTACACGGCGGAGGTGGTCGGTCCTGGAGTTGCCCTGATCGACTACGACAACGACGGAGACCTGGACATCTACCTGGGCCAGGGCCGAGAGTTCGAGGGCGACGAGGGCCGCGCGCCGGTGTTCTCTCGTTGGGCCGATAGGCCGGCGGGCGACCGCATCTTCCGCAACGACCTGAAGGAGGCCGGCGAGACGAAACTGCGGTTCGTCGACGTCACCGCCGAGTTGGGCCTCGATTCCTCCGGCTACAACATCGGCGTCGCCACCGGCGATTACGACCGGGACGGCTACATCGATCTGTACGTGACCAACCTGGGGTCGAACCAACTGCTCCGCAACAGCGGAGGCGCCGGTTTCGAGGACGTCACCGAGCGCGCCGGCGCGGACGACCGGCGTTTCAGCGTCCCGGCGACCTTCTTCGACTACGATGCCGACGGCTGGCTCGACCTCTACGTCGGCAACTACCACCGCTTCCACCGCGCCAACCGGAAGCAGTGTTTCCTGACCAGCGGCCGGCCGGACTACTGCGGGCCGCTGAGCCAGCCGGCCGAGGGCGACCGCCTGCTGCGCAATCTCGGCAACGGCGTTTTCCTCGACGCGACGGAGCGATCGGGGCTGGCCAGCGCCCCGCACACCGCCCTGGGCGCCGCGGCGGTCGACTTCAACGGCGACGGTCGGATCGACCTCTACGTCGCCAACGACCAGATGGCCAACCAACTCTGGCTCAACCAGGGGGACGGCACCTTCGTGGAGGACGCGGTCTTCGCCGGCGCCGCCTTTGACCGCGACGGGCGGGCCCAGGCGAGCATGGGCGTCGCGGTCGCGGACTTCGACGGCAACGGGGCTCCGGACATCTTCTTGTCTCACCTCGTGCGGGAGCACAACACGCTGTACCTGAACGACGGCGAGGGACTGTTCGCCGATCGTTCGCGTGAGGGCGGCCTGGTCGACCCGAGCTGGCCGATGACGGGGTTCGGCACCGCGGCGCTCGACTACGACGGCGACGGCGTGCTCGACCTGGTCGTCGTCAACGGCGCGGTACGTCGGATCGAGGAGCAGGTCGAAGCCGGCGAGCCGCATCCCCTGCGGATGGAGAACCAGCTCTTCCGGGGCCTCGGAGGCGGCCGGTTCGAGGCAGTGCCTGCTGTGGAGCGGGAGCGTCCGGTCCTGAGCGAAGTAAGCCGGGGGCTCGCGGTCGGCGATCTGGACAACGACGGCGACCCGGACCTCGTGATCACGAACAACGGCGGCCGCGCGCGAGTTCTGTTGAACCGTCAGCCGCCTGGCGGGGCCTGGCTTGGTGTCCGGCTGGTCTCAGCCGTCGGCGCCGCCGCGGGTTCGGCGACCCCGGCCGATGGAAAGGCTGCGTCGAGAATTGTCGACGTCTACGGCGCCCGCGCCCGGATCGCGGGCCGAAGCGGCTGGCATTGGGCGCACACGGACGGCAGCTACGCCGCCGCCAGCGATCCGCGGCTCCTGTTTCCGCTAACGCTATCCGGCGAGCCGGCTACGGCAATGGTCGAGGTGGTGTGGCCGGACGGGTCGGCGGAGGCGTTTGGCGGCCTCGAACCGAGCCGCTATCACCTGTTGCGGCGAGGCGCCGGCTTAGCCGTCGAGAAGCCGTGAGCCGGTCGACGGGCTGGAGGTCCGCCGGGCGGCAGTATGCGGTGTTTGCAGTACAGCGTCGCGCCGAACCGGCGTACCCAGAGATAGAGACAGGGCGTCGGAGCATCGGATCGCCCTACGCAGTTGGCGGGCCACGCTTCCTCGCCCTCGCCCTCGCCCTCGCCCTCGCCGCCTTCGGCGCCGCCCCGGCTCTCGGCCAGGAGCCGGCCGCGGAAGGCGGCCTGAGCCGCGTTCGCGCGTCGCTCGTGATCGACGCCGTACCGGAACCGGGCCTCGGCCACTTGGCCCCGGATGTCAGCCAGCAGTTCGAGAAGGACCGTTCCGCGGTCGGCGCGGCTCTTGCCGGCGCCGCCGACGAGGCGCAGGCGCAAGGGGCGGCGAACACCTTTGCCGATCTCTGCTTGCGCTACCTGCACTACGAACTCTACGGGGCTGCCTCGGTGTGTCTGGAACAGCTCCGAACGCTCGCCCCGGGCGATTTCCAGTGGGCCTACTACGAGTTGTTCCTGCACGACGCGACCGGAGACCTGGAGGCAGCGCGCGCGAGTGCCGGCGCCGCACTCGATCTGCGACCGAGCGATGTGCCGACCCTGATTCGGGCCGGCGATCTGCTGCTGGCCGAAGGCGAGTTCGACGCGGCCGAAGCGGCCTACGGCAGGGCAGCCTCAGGGCGGCCGGAGAGCGCGGCTGCACGCCTCGGCCTCGGGCGGGTGGCTCTCGAGCGCGGCGATGCCGCTCGGGCCGTCCAGATCCTCGAGGCGGTGGCGGCCACTCAGCCCGAGGGCAGCATCGTCCGTCATCACCTCGGCATGGCCCTGCGCGCGGCCGGCGATCCGGAGCGCGCGCGGGCTGAGCTGGGCCGGAACCGGCGGGTGCCGGTCGCCATGGCCGACCCTCTGCGCGAGCGGCTCCAGCTTCTTGGGGTCAAGGAAGAGGCGGTCTTCGACCGGGCCGTGCGCGCCGCGCGCTCAGGCGACCACATCAAGGCGATCGCCCTCTACGAACAACTGCTGGCCGCGAACGACCGTGACGCCGACGTTCACTTCAACCTGGCGCGGGCGCTGATCGAGACCGCCGAACACACCCGCGCGGCGACCCACCTGCGGCGAGCCTTGGAGGTGCGGCCCGACCACGGCGCCGCACACTTCAACCTGGCGCTTCTCCTGGGCCGCGCGGGCCGCGACGTCGGGGCCGCCGCGCACCTGGAGCGGGCTGCCGACATCGATCCGGAGAACCTGCCCTGGCGCTTGGCGCGGGCGCGGGCGCGGGCCGACGCCGGCAACACCGCCGGCGCGATCGCGGAACTCGAAGACATCGTCGACCTCGATCCAGGCCTGATCGAAGCGCGGCGAGAATTGGCGGCGCTGCTGGTCGATGCGGGGGCGCCGGTGCCGGCGGCCGTTCACCTGGAGGCGCTGGTCGCGCTCACCCCCGACGACCTCGCCGCGCGCTTCAATCTCGGCCTGATGCAGTTCCAGGCCGGCCTGTACGTCGATTGCCTGCTAACGCTCGAGGTTGCCCTGGAGCGTTTCCCGGCCGACGTCGCGGTGCGGCATCTGCTGGCGCGGCTGCTCGCGACGAGTCCGGTTCCCGCGGCGTTGGACGGCGCGCGGGCCGTGGAGTTGGCGCGGGCGGTCGTTTCCGAGCAGCCGGCACTGGATCACCTGGAGACGCTGGCGATGGCCCTGGCGGCGGCTGGCCGGTTCGACGAGGCGGTGTCCCGGCAGGAAGAGGCTCTGGAGCTCGAACGCCGATCGACCGGCGTCAACTCGGGGGAGCGGCGCCAGCGTCTGGATCTGTACCGAGCCCGCCAACCGCTCATTGCACCGGCAAGACCGTAGACCGGCGGGGTCAATCGAGGCGTCCGTCACAGCCGGTGGAGGTCGGGCGACGCCGCGGGCCGCGATACGATTCCGTGTGAGCGGATTGGCTGCGGAGCGGAGGGCGCCGCCGATCTCGCCTGCGCCAAACACGAGAACCGATGCGGTGAGGTCGGCGCCGGGAGATAAGAGGAACCTATGACGAGCAACAATCCACACGAAGGGAGCCCCGGCGCCGTCGCCTGGTTTCTGGACAAGCTGTCGTGGTTTTCCGAGTGGTTCACGCCATACCGGGGACGGCCGGTCTACGGCGCGGTGGCCTACCTGAGGAGCGACAGTTCGGTGACCAGGCACGCAGAGCGGCGGGGGCTCTTCGTCATTCGGGCCACCGGCGGCAGCGCCAGCATCATCAACGAACCGGACTTCGAACTCCGCGTGTTCCCGTGACCGGCGGCCCGCCGTCGAGGTCGTCCACGGGCGGGCGTTCCGGGCGTTGCCGTGTCACGCGATTCGGGGCACTCGCCGCTGCCGTCTGGCTGGTCGCGGCAGTGGCAGGTTTCGCGCCGCGGGCCGCTCAGGGGCAGCCGCAGGCGGTTCCGGAACGTGCCGGCGACGGGAAGCTGGGCGACGGCCATCGGCGGATGCTGGAACTGCTGGAGGAGATCCGGCTCGCCAGCGTCGAGGACAACCCCTGGTTTGGTGAGGCTTCGGCCCGTGCGGCGCGGGCCGCACTGGCGGCATCCGGCGGTACCCCTGCGGATCGCCGCTTCCGGCTCCTGATGGACGTTGCGGAGGAGGAACTGCGGCTCGGGAATGAGACCGAGGCGCTGCGCCGGTTCGGCGAGGCCTACGAACTGTTGCCGGCGACCGACGGCCTGACGGAAGGGGAGAAGACGGCGACCCTGTTCCGTATCGCCGTGGCCTGGCTCCGCTACGGCGAGAGCCGGAACTGTGCCGCGACTCACAGTGCCGAGGCCTGCATCCTGCCGATCCGGGGCAGTGCGGTTCACCGCGAACGGGAGGGCTCCGAGCAGGCCGCGCGCTATCTGCGGGAGTACCTGGAGGCGGCGCCCGAGAACTCGGTCCAGCAGGTTCAGGGGAAGTGGCTGCTGAACCTCGTCCACATGACGTTGGGCGACCATCCCGGCGGGGTCGAGCCCGAGTACCGGCTACCGCTGGAGGCGTTCGGCAGCGGCGCCGACTTCCCGCGCTTCCGGAATGTGGCGCCCGTGCTGGGCGTCGACTCGTTCAACCTGTCGGGCGGCGCCGTGGTCGACGACTTCGACGGGGATACCGACCTCGACCTCTTCAGCACGACCTTCGACCCCGCGGGCGAACCGCGGTTCTTCGTGGGTGACGGAGCCGGCGGGTTCGAGGACCGGACGTCCGTCGCTGGTCTCGAGGGGCTCTACGGCGGTCTCAACGTGGTCCACGCGGACTACGACAACGATGGCGACCTCGACGTCTACGTGCTCCGTGGCGCCTGGTTCGGGCCCCACGGCCGGCACCCGAACTCGCTGCTGCGCAATGAACCCACCGGCGGGGAGAACGCGGAGAAAGGTGGCGCGCCGGTCTTCCGCGACGTGACCTTCCTGAGCGGCCTCGGTGAGGCCCATTACCCGACCCAGACCGCCGCCTGGTCCGACTACGACAACGACGGCGACCTGGACCTGTTCGTCGGCAACGAGCACAGCGCCGGGCAGGCGGCGCCGTCGCAGCTCTTCCGCAACGAGGGCGCGGGGCCGGACGGCGTGGTGCGGTTCCGCGATGTCGCTGCCGCGGCGGGCGTCGAAGTGCGGGCCTTCGTCAAGGCGGCGGTCTGGGGCGACGTCGACAACGATCGGTTCCCGGACCTGTACGTCTCGGTGCTGGGCGGCGCGAACCGCCTGTACCGCAACCGCGGGGATGGCACCTTCGAGGACGTTGCCGCGGAGCTCGGCGTCACGGGACCTCGCCAGAGCTTCCCGGCGTGGTTCTGGGACTTCGACAATGACGGCAACCTCGATCTGTTCGTGTCCAGTTACACCGGTGACCGGGGCGGGCTGGGCTTCGTGGCCGCGAGCTACCAGGGGTTCCCCGGGCCCTGGGAGCTGGCGCGTCTCTACCGGGGCACGGGCGACGGCGGCCGCTTCGAGGATGTCGCGGCCCGCGTCGGTCTGAGCCGGCTCCATCTGCCCATGGGATCCAACTTCGGCGATCTGGACGCGGACGGCTTCCTCGACTTCTACCTCGGCACCGGCTACCCGGACTACGAGGCGGTGATGCCCAACGTCCTCTACCGCAGCCTGGGCGGAGAGCGATTCGTCGACGTGAGTCTCGCCGCCGGCTTCGGCCACCTGCAGAAGGGACACGCGGTGGTGTTCGCCGACGTGGACTCGGACGGCGACCTGGATGTCTTCGAACAGATGGGCGGCGCCTTCCCTGGCGACGGCTTCGGCGACGCCCTGTTTGAGAATCCAGGCTTCGGCAATCGCTGGCTCGGCTTGCGGCTGGTCGGTACCGAGAGCAACCGCTCGGCGATCGGGGTTCGGGTCCGGGTCGACTTGGCGGATGCCGACGGCGAGCGCCGGAGCGTGCACCGGCGGGTCAACGGTGGCGGCAGCTTCGGCGGCAATCCGCTGCGGCAGACGATCGGGCTTGGACGGCCGGAGGCCGTCGAGAAGATCGAGGTCTACTGGCCGACGACCGATCTGGCGCAGATCTTCACGGAGGTCCGGATGGACCGGTTGTATCGGGTCGTGGAGGGCGTGGGGGAGTTGGAGACGATCGAGTAGTGGAGCGGCGCCGGCCGGATGCGGGCGAGACGCCCGCGTTCCGTCCCCGCGCCCGATGACGGGCGCGCGGAGCGGTTCGCAGGTGGCGCGAATCGCGCCACCTGGGTTCCCAGGATCGATGTGGACGTAGGATGCCCGCGTGAAGCGACAGACCTACCTTCGGCTCTCCGTCATGATGCTCCTGCAGTACGGCGTTTGGGGCGTCTGGCTGCCGGTGCTCGCCCGCTACCTCCAGGCGGAGCCTTCGGAGGGCGGTCTCGGCTTCACGCCGGGCCAGATCGGCTGGATCCTGGGGCTTGCGAGTTCGATCGGGGCCGTCACGGCGCCCTTCGTCGCCGGTCAGCTCGCCGACCGGTCGTTCTCGACCCAGCGGGTGTTGGCGGTGCTCCTGGTGGCGGGCGGCGTGGTCAAGATCGTCACCGCCTACCAGACCAGTTTCGGCGCCTGGCTGTGGCTGTCAGTGCTCTATTCGGTGCTCTACACGCCTACCCTGGCGCTCTCCAACTCGCTTGCCTTCGCCCACATGGACGACGGGGACCGGGAGTTCCCGAAGGTCCGGGTGTGGGGCACGATCGGCTGGATCGCGGCCAGTTGGGCCTTCCCGCTGTTCTGGCTTCTGTCCGACGTGCGCCTGTCGTGGCTGCCGCCGTTCTACGTCGGTGTCGAGGCCCCGGACGCGACGGCCAGGCTCGTCGACTCGCTGGTCTGGAGCGGTGTTCTCGCCTTCGGTTACGCGCTCTTCTGCCTCTTCCTGCCGCCGACGCCGCCCCGCCGGGACGCGAAGGAGAAGCTCGCCTTCGCCAAGGCGTTCGGGCTCTTCCGGCAGCGATCGTTCGTGATCCTGGTGGCGGCGAGTTTGCCGATCGCCGTGATCCACCAGATCTACTTCATGCAGACGGCGCCGTTCATGAGCGAGGTGCTCGGTCTTGCGGACAGCCGCATCGGTCCTGCGATGAGCATCGGCCAGTTCGCCGAGATCGCGGTCATGGTGGCCACGGGCTGGCTGCTGGCCCGGTTGGGTTTCCGCGGCGTGATCACGATCGGCGTGCTCGCCTACGCAGCCCGCTACGCGATCTTCGGCAGCGTGTTCCTGCCGGTACCGGTGATCGTCGCCAGCCAGGCACTGCATGGCCTGTGCTATGCGTGTTTCTTCGCCGCCGCCTTCATCTACGTGGACCGCATCGCGGCGGCGGATGTCCGCCACTCGGCGCAGACCGTGTTCGGCATCGTGATCCTTGGCCTTGGCCCGGTGCTGGCCGCGCCGGTACTACAGGTGCTGTCGACGCTCTTCACCAACGAGGCGGGCGTGCTCGACTACTCGGCGTTGTGGTACTCGCTGTCGGCGCTAGCGGTGCTGACGATGGTTGGATTCGTGGCCCTGTTTCGGGACGAGACGCAGGCTGAGGGGAGTTGGAACCGGCCGTTGGCCGGCGCGTCTTTCAGGCCGCCTGCGGCGGCAGCCGGCGGGGACGCCGGCGCACCCAGTTAGACGTCACAGACGCGCACACCGTGCGCGAGGGCGGCGAGCTTGTCCTCGCCCTTGGGGATAAACTCCTGGCCCACGATCCCGGTGTAGCCGGTCTCGAGGATGGCGCGCATGATCGCCGGGTAGTAGAGCTCCTGGTCGTCGTCGAGTTCGTTACGGCCAGGGTTGCCGGCGGTGTGGTAGTGGCCGATGTGCTGGTGGTGGTCGCGGATCGTGCGGATGACGTCGCCCTCCATGACCTGCGCGTGGTAGATGTCGTAGAGGATCCTGAAGCGGTCGGAGCCGACCCGGTCCACGAGCTCGACCAGCCAGGGCATGTTGTCGGCCATGTAGTCGGCGTGGTTGACCTTGGAGTTGAGCAGCTCCATGCAGATGGTGACGCCCTTCTGCTCGGCGTGGCCGACGATCTGCTTGAGGGCATTGACGCAGTTCTCGAGACCCTCGCCGTCGGCCATGCCGTCGCGGTTGCCCGAGAAGGTGATCACGTTGGGGAAGCCGGCTTCGGCGGCGGCGTCGATGCTGGAGCTGATCGCTTCCAGGCAGGCCTCGTGGTTGGCCGGGTCGTTCAGGCCCTTGGGGATGCCGTGGCTGTTCGTCATTGCGCAACTCAGGCCATGTTTCTGGATGGTGGGGAAGTCCGATACGTCGAGGATCTCGACGGACTCGAGGCCCATGGCCTTAGAGGCCGCCGCGAGTTCGTCGAGGGGCATGCGGCCGTAGCACCACTTGCACACGGACTGACGGATTCGTCCGTTCTTGATCACCCGTTCCTGCTGAGCGGTGAGGGCCGCGGGGGCGGCGGCGGCCGCGGCGACGGAAGCGGCGCCGGCGATCAGGGTGCGGCGGGACAGAGGTTCGGCGTTCACGGATAAGTCCTCCGGTGGGCGTTGGCTGACTCTCGAGAGGGAGGCGGTCATCTTAGCGCCCGGCCGGCACGCGCTACGATCGGGCCGTGGAGTCCAATGTGGAACACGGGTCGAGGTGGCGGCTGCCGGCGATTCTGGCCGCTGCGACGCTGCTTCTGGCCTCCCTGCTGCCCGCCCAGTGGTGGCGCCGGGTGCCGGCGCGCTACCCCGAGGAGGGGCGCCAGTACCTGGAGGGCTTCGTGTTCTGCCGCGGCCAGTACCGGCAGGTCATCGACGAGTGGTTGGGACAGGGCTGGTTCACCGACTACCCGGATTCCGAATACAACTTCATGACCCGGCTGTCCCAGTTGACGACGGTCGAGATCCAGCGAACGGCATACGGGGATCCGGAGCACCTGGTTCTGACGCTGGACGACCCGCGGCTGTTCGAGTTTCCGTTTCTCTTCATGTCGGACGTCGGCACGATCGGCATCAACGAAGTCGAGGCGGAGAACCTGAGGCGTTACCTTCTGGCGGGCGGCTTCCTCTACGTCGATGACTTCTGGGGGCCGCGGGCCTGGGACCACTGGTCCGGTCAGATCGGTCGCGTGTTGCCGCCGAGCGACTTCCCGATCGTCGACATCCCGCCGACACACCCGATTTTCAGGACCTTCTTCACCGTCGATGAAGTTCCACAGATTCCGTCGATCCAATACTGGAACATGACCGGCGGTTCGGAGACTTCGGAGCGTGGAATGAACTCCGCCGAGCCGCACTTCCGCGGCATCTTCGACGAGACGGGACGGCTCCTGGTTGCGATGACCCACAACACGGACATCGCCGACGGTTGGGAGCGCGAGGGTGAGTCGCGCGAGTTCTTCGAGCGCTTCTCACTGACCAAGTCGTACCCGTTCGGCGTCAACCTGGTGCTGTACGCGCTGGCGCATTGAGGGTCGAGGACTTCCCGGACGGACAACGTCGGGCTGCTAGGGTCCGCTTCCGCCGGCTGTCTGCCGGCACGAGTTCGCCACTCCACAACGAGGAGAGACATATGACCCGCCTGACGATTCGTTCCCGTTCTCTGCCGCTTGTCGCAACCGTGGCCGCGGCAGCGCTCCTCGCCGCGCCGGCCGCGGCACAGCAGGACTTCTCGGCCGTCGAGGTCACGGCCCAGCACGTAGCCGGTCCGGTCCACATGCTGACCGGCGCCGGCGGCAACATCGGCGTGTCGGCCGGCGACGACGGCATCCTGATCGTCGACGATCAGTTCGAGGCTTTGGCCGACAAGATCCGCGCCGCGCTCAAGGGCATCTCGCCCGGCGACCTGGAGTTCGTTCTGAACACCCACTTTCACTTCGACCACACCGGCGGCAACGTCGTGTTCGGCAAGGAGGCTCTGATCGTGGCGCACACGAACGTCCGCAAGCGTCTCGCCGAGGGCGCCGGGGTTCGGGGCAACCCGGCCGAGCCGGCGCCCAAGGAAGCTCTCCCGGTGGTGACCTACGACGACGGACTGTCTATCCACTTCAACGGCGAGGAGATCATGGTCGGTCACCTGACCGGCGGGCACACGGATGGAGACAGCTTCATCTACTTCACCGACTCGAACGTCGTCCACCTCGGCGACCAGTTCTTCGCCGGCCGCTTTCCCTTCGTCGATGTCGGGAACGGTGGCAACGCCGTGGGCCTCAGGGACAGCATTGGGGAGGTGCTGGAGCACCTGCCGGCCGATGCGAAGGTGATCCCGGGCCACGGTCCGCTATCGACGGTCGATGATCTGAAGACGTACCACCGGATGCTCGACGAGTCCGTCGCCACGGTGAAGGCGGCCAAGGACGCCGGCAAGTCGGTAGAGGAGATTCAGGCCGCAGGGCTCTCGGACGAGTGGGACGGTTGGGGTTCCGGCTTCATCAACGAGTCGGTGTTCATCGGTTTCATTTTCGAGAGCCTCTAAGGGGAGCGCCATGCAAGGCTTTGCTCTGCTGCTCGCCGCCGTCCTGGCAGCGGCCCCTCCGGCTTCGGATCGCGCTTCGGATGTCGAGGGCGGCTGGCCAGCCTGGCGCGGCCCGAACCGCACCGGTTCGGCGCCGGCTGGAAACCCGCCGATCGAGTGGTCCGAAGACAAGAACGTCCGCTGGAAGAGGGCGATGCCGGGCCTCGGGCTGTCGTCGCCGATCGTCTGGGGCGACCGCCTCTTCCTGACGACGGCGGTGCCCACCGGCGAGCGTGTCGAGAATTCGCCGGCGCCGGTTCGGGGCGATGGCGTGGTTCCCGACCAGGTGCTGAGCTACGAGGTCCATGCCCTTGACCGCCGCGACGGTTCCACCGTCTGGAGGCGATCGGTCCTCACGGAGGCGCCGCACGAGGGGCACCATCCGGACGGCACCTGGGCGTCCGGCTCTCCCGTCACGGACGGCGAGGTGTTGATCGCCTTCTTCGGCTCTCGCGGTCTGTTCGCGTTCGATCTCGACGGCCGGGAACTCTGGCGCCGCGACTTCGGCGACATGAGGACACGACTCGGCTTCGGCGAGGGGAGTTCGCCGGCGCTCCACGGTGAGCGGGTGTTCGTGATCTGGGACCACGAGGACGACTCCTTCATCGTTGCGCTCGACAAGAACTCGGGCGAGGAGATCTGGCGTAGGCCTCGCGACGAGATGTCGGCGTGGACCACGCCCCTCGTCGTCGAGCACGGCGGCCGGACGCAGGTCGTCACGAGCGCGACGAACCGCGTCCGCGCCTACGACGCCGACACGGGCGAGCCGATCTGGACCACCACCGGCATGACCCTGAACGCGATTCCCTCACCGGTGTACGCCGACGGCGTCGTCTACCTGACCAGCGGGTTTCGCGGCAGCAAGCTGATGGCCGTGCGCCTCGACGGCGCGGCGGGTGACATCACCGGCACGGATCACGTGGTCTGGAGCGTGGATCGCGATACTCCCTACGTGCCCTCGCCGCTGCTGCACGACGGCGTCATCTACTTCACCAAGTCGAACCGCGGGATTCTGTCGGCCTACGACGCTGCGACCGGCGAGGCGCTGTATGCGAACCAGCGTCTGGGCGTGGTGCGCAACATCTACGCTTCGCCGGTGGCGGTAGGGGACCGCGTCTACTTCGCCAGCCGCGACGGAGAGTTCCTGGTCGCCAAGGCGGGGCCGAAGTTCGAGGTCCTCGCCGAGAGTGAGCTGGACGACCGCTTCGACGCTTCGCCCGCGATCGTCGGCGACGAGATCTACCTGCGCGGCCGCCGCAACCTGTACTGCATCGCGGCGCCGTAGCCGGCTGCAGCGAAGGTGGGGTCGTTGCCGAGGGATCTGGCCGAGCCACGAGTGTTCCCGGTGGGTACGGTCGTACTGGCTACGAGTCGGCGAGTGGCAGTTCGAGCACGACCGTTTCCGGTAGGAGGCACACTTGGTCGTCGCAGGCTTGGAGGCGGACAGAGATGGGGACCGAGACGGGGGATTCCTCAAGGGCGGAGTCTGAGCGAGGGCGGAGCACGAAGCTGACCCTCTTCCGGCCTTCATAGATCAGGACATCCCCGGACTGGATGCTGACCTGCGTCCGTCGAGGTTCGGGATAGCGGAGGTCGGTCACCTCGAAGCCGTTGCCGGCACCGAGGACCTGGGTGCCGATCAGGTCCTTCTGGAGCGGTTCGGGGCCGTTCAGGTGCCAGCCGTCCTTGATCACGAGGTCGAGGTCGACTTCGTACTCGCCTGAAGCGGGGCCGGGACGCAGGCGGGCGGCGGCGGTCACGGCGCCGTTGCCGGCGGTTCCTCGCGGGCCGGCATCGCCGTCGAGGGCGACGGCCAGTCCAGTGAGCATGTAGGTGTAGGCGGCAGGCGCTCGTTCGACGCTCTCGGCGAAAGCGGCTACCGTGGCGAAGGACCGGTCGATCGCTTGCTCGTCGCCGTTGCGGCGGCCGAGTTCGGCCAGGGCGCGTGCGGCCACCGAGTTGCCTGAGGGGACGGCGCCGTCAGTGGGGCTCTTCGGCTGGGCGATCAGCAGGTTGGCGGCTTTTCGCTCGGCAATGAAGAAACCGCTGCCCAGGCCCTCCGCAGTCGCTGAATCGGCCGATCCAGGATCCCAGAAACGGTCCATCATCTGGCCGGCCACCGACGTCGCGCGATCGAGCCATTCACCGTCGCCCGTCACGTCGTAAAGGGAGACCATCGCATGCGCCAGATGGGCGTAGTCCTGAACCAGGCCCGGCGTGGATGCCTTGCCGTCGAGCCAGACCCGCCACAGTCCGCCGTCCTCGCGCCGGCAGTGTTTCCAGAGGAACTCCGCGGCCCGGGCGGAGGCCTCGGCATAGGCCGGCTCGCCCAGAGCGTCGGCGGCCTCGGCCAGCGCCCGGATCATCATGCCGTTCCAGGAGGTCAGGATCTTGTCGTCGCGCAGGGTGTGCGGACGCTTTTCGCGGACCTGATAGAGGCGCTCGCGGATGCGGTCGAGCCTGCCAAGCAGATCATCGAGCGACAGTCCCAGGTCGGCGCCGCTCTCGTCGAGCGGCCGGTCGAGAAACAGGATGTTGCGGTGCTCGAAGTTCCCTTCGTCCGTGACCCCGAACAGGCGGATCGTGAGGTCCGCGTCCGCGGGCTCGAGCGCGTCCCGTAGCTGGTCCTTCGTCCACACGAAGAACTCGCCTTCGACCGACTCGCCGTCGGCCGCCTCGCTGTCCGCGTCGGTGGCGGAGTAGAAAGCCCCGTCCGGCGAGGTCATGTCGCGCAGCACGTAGTCGGCCGTTTCATGCGCCACGCGCCCCAGCAGCGGATCGCCGGTCAGGCGGTAGGCCAGGGCGTAGGCCCGGAGCAGGTGGGCCTGGTTGTAGAGCATCTTCTCGAAGTGGGGAACCAGCCACCGGCCGTCGACCGAGTACCGGTGGAAGCCGCCGCCGACCTGGTCGTAGATGCCGCCTCGGGCCATGGCACGCAGGGTGATCAACGCGGCGTCCAGCGGTCTTCGATCCCCGGTGCGGAGCGCCTCCTCGAGCAGCAGCAGGAGGTTCGTCTCGTTGGGGAACTTCGGAGCGCCCCCGAAACCGCCGTAGGCCCGGTCCGTGCTGGCGATCAGCCCTTCCGTAGCCTGCGTGATGACTGTGCGCCCCAGGTTCTTCGCCGTCCCGCGCGCGGAAGTGATCCTCTGCACGAGGTCCGTGATCTGGGCGGCGCTGGTCTCCAGAGCGTCCCGCCGCTCCCGCCAGGCCGCGTCGACCTGCTGCATCAGGTTGACGAACTGCTGCGGCGGAAAGTAGGTGGCGCCGAAGAAAGGCCTGCGGTCAGGCAGCAGGAAGCTGGACATCGGCCAACCGCCGCGCTGCTGCGTGACCTGGACCGCGGTCATGTAGATGTCGTCGATGTCGGGCCGCTGTTCCCGGTCGACCTTGATGCAGATGAACTTCTCGTTCATCAGCCGCGCGACCTCGACGTTGTCGAAGCTCTCGCGCTCCATGACGTGGCACCAGTGGCAGGTGGAGTAGCCGATCGACAGGAAGACCGGCTTGTCCTCTGCCTCGGCGCGTTCGAACGCGTCTTCGCCCCAGGGGAACCAGTCGACCGGATTGTGGGCGTGCTGGCGCAGATACGGAGACGTCTCGAGGATCAGACGGTTCAGGAACAGCGGCCCGCCCTCGGCGTCCAGGTGCTCGGTACGCGGCTGGTAGTCGGGCGGCATCGCGGCCAGTGCGGCTTCCAGGCTGGCTTGGAGCTCGGGTGCACGCGCACCTGCTCCAGGCGGCTGGAGAGCGGAAGCAGGGGCGTTCGGCACGATCAGCAACGCGAGGGTGAGGCCCCCTGCGATCCAGGCGGCGTTCGGCACGGCGCCAAGGATAGCGCCGCGCTCGCTGCTAGATTCGCCGGGATGGAGGAACTGGGGCCCCCGCCGGCGGGTCGGAAGCTGATTCTGGAACTTCGGCGCGAGCTGGCGGCGGCCGGCGACCCCGTCCGCGCGCAGGGGCAGCAGGCGTACATGAAGTCCGCCATGCCGTTCTGGGGCGTGAAGACGCCGGAGCTGCGGAAGATCGGCCGGGCGCTGTTCCGAAGGTACTCGCTGGACGGCTTCGAGGAGTGGCGGTCGACTGTCCTCACTCTGTGGCGCACGGCCGGCCGCCGCGAAGAGCGGCACGCCGCGATCGATCTCAGCGGCTACCGGGCATACCAGCCCCTTCGCACCATGAAGGCGCTGCCCGTCTTCGAGGAGATGATCGTCTCCGGCGCCTGGTGGGACTTCGTCGACGCCGTCGCGAGTCACAGGTTGCGGGAACTGGTCGAGCGTTATCCGAAGACGATGGCGCGGCGGATGCGGATCTGGAGCCGCTGCGGCGACCTCTGGAAGCGCCGCTCCTCGATGATCTGCCAGCTCGGCCGCAAGGGCGACACGGATCTGGAACTCCTGTACGCGACGATCGGCGAAAACCTGCTCGGGTCGCGCTTCGGCGGCGAGTTCTTCATCCGCAAGGCGATCGGCTGGGCGCTGCGCGACCTGGCGTGGCACGACCCCGACGAGGTGCGCCGGTTCGTCCGCGCGCACGAGGGTCGCTTGAGTCCGTTGAGCCGCCGGGAAGCGCTGAAGAACCTGCGTGGCGCGCATGCGCGCCACGCGCGACACAGTCCCCGCGTCCGATGACGGGCGCGGGGATGACACTTGGGACGCGGGTCATGAAGGCGGCGCGCGGGCTGTGGGAGTCTCTCGCGCTCGTGGCGCTCGTTCTGACCTCGGTTGTCGGCTGCCGTGGCGCCGGTGACGCGCAGCTCCGCTGGGTCGACTGGGCGCACGAGACCCATCGCCAAGTCGTGGTCGACCGGGAGCCGGGGCAGTACCTGGGTCATCCGACGACGGTGTTGCTCTCGGATCAACGCTCGATCCTGACGGTCTACCCCAAGGGCCACGGCGCCGGTGCGATCGTGATGAAGCGCAGCACCGACGGCGGGCTCACCTGGAGCGAGCGTCTGCCGACGCCGGCAAGCTGGGCTACGTCGATGGAGACGCCGACGGTTTTTCCCGTCGACCTGCCGGACGGACGCCGTCGGTTGATCATGTTTTCCGGGCTCTACCCGATACGGATGGCTCGGTCGGAAGACGAGGGCCGGACATGGACCGAACTCGAGCCGATCGGCCACTTCGGGGGCGTTGTCGCGATGTCGTCCGTCGAGCGGCTCCGGAGTGTGGACGGCGAGTTGATGGCCCTGTTCCACGACGACGGCCGCTTCCTGCGCCGGGCGACTTCGCGCTACGAGCGGATCCCCGGTTTCGAACCGGACTTCAAGGTCTACAAGACGATCTCGCTCGACGATGGATTGACCTGGTCGGAGCCGGAGGTCATCGCGGCGCACCCCGAGGCGCACCTGTGCGAGCCGGGACTCATCCGGTCGCCCGACGGCCGCGAGATCGCGGTGCTGCTGCGCGAGAACAGCCGCCAGTTCAACTCCTTCGTCATCTTCTCGCGCGACGAGGGCCGCACCTGGAGCCGGCCGGTGGAGCTGCCGTCGTCGCTCACCGGCGACCGGCACGTGGGCCGCTACACGCCGGACGGCCGGCTGTTCGTGACCTTCCGCGACCAGGCGCCGTCCAGCCCGTGGCGGGGCGACTGGGTGGGCTGGCTCGGCCGCTACGAGGATCTGCACCGCGGCAAACGACAGCCCTGGGCCGGCGAGGTGCGCGTGCGGCTGATGGACAACACGTACGCCGCGGACACCGGCTATCCGGGTCTGGAGTTGCTGCCCGACGGCACCTTCGTGACCACCACGTATGGTCACTTCACGCCGGGGGAGGAGCCGTGGGTTGCCGCGGTTCGCTTCACGACTGCGGAACTCGACTAGTCCGTGGCCGGCGCGCGCACCTAGGCGCCGGCAGTTCCCGAATGGTTGTGGGGCTGAGACTAGGGAGTCGCTCGCTTCAATTCGCGCAGCACGATGCTGGTTATGAGCCGATCGACTCCTGGACATGTGGCGAGCGCGATCAGGATCGGTTCGAGATCCTGGTAGTCGCGTACCGCCACCTTCAGCAGATAGTCCTCCTCGCCCGTCAGGAAGTGGCACTCGATAACTTCCGCCTGGTCTCGGACCGTTGCCCGGAAGTGCTCGTCGGCATCTCGCTGGTGGTGCCTCAGGGAGACGCGAACGAAGCAGAGAGGGGTGAGACCAGAGGTCTCCCGGTCACGTTCGGTCACTTCCATCTTCGTCAGTCCTTCTCGGTTGGCTGCCGGTTCACGTGTGCAAGTCGGACGGTTTGAGGATGCCTCGGGGATGTGTATGTCTCCGTATGTTCCTATACCGTAGCAAATGGGAGCCATTTGACGCCATACGAGGAAATTTCGGGGCCACAAGTCGCTTTCCCTTGGCCTCAAGGAAAGTTTCCCTTGGTCTCAAGGCGAGTTGCGCCGGGCTCGTGGGACTTTCTGCCTGGGGAGGCGTCAGGCGGCGCCGCACAGCCCCACCAGAAGCTGACGAATGCGGGGGCTTGTACAGCTCCACCATCTCGCGCCGGAACTCAGCGGGGTACGGGGGCTTGATTCCCGCACTCGTCGATCCTTCCTACTTCAAAGGATCTGGTGTCCGCGAAACCAAGTCAAGGTCAGGAGAGCGCAAGAACCGGACAAGACCGACCATGTTCGCAGCAAAGACGCCGGCCACGGTCGCGGGGGCGCGAAGGTGGGCCAGGGACATGGTGACCGGCCGGACCGGCGAGACGTCAGCGCGGCGTGCGGCCTCCTCCACCGTCGCCGCGTCGGCAGCATGGTGGACGGTCAAGCCGCGCTTCGGTTGGGCGGCCCGGCGCCTTGGTGCGCCGCTCGGTCAGACGTTCGTGTCCGCAGCAGTCTCGCCTTGCGCGAGGTCCAGGGGCATCGAGGTGGTTCGCTTGACCTCAGTGAGCACGATGCTGGTCAGAAGGCGTTCTACCGGCGGACGCGTCAGATCGCTCAGGAGCCGCTCAAGATCCGCGTAGTTCCGCACGACGACCTTCAGCAGGTAGTCGTGTTGGCCCGTCAAGAAGTGGCACTCCATGACTTCGGGCATGCGCTCGATCGCGTCCCGGAACTGCCGGTCGGCGTCTTCCCGTTGGTGAGCCAGGGACACATGCACGAAGCACTGAAGACCGAGGCCGAGAGCGTTCCGGTCCACGAGGATCACCTTCTTCTCGATGATCCCCTCGCGTTCGAGCTTGAGGCGTCGCTTCTTCAGACCCGACGTTGAGAGATTGACTCGCCGCGCCAACTCGGCGTCGGACCGAGCGCCATCCTCCTGAAGGAGTTTCAGGATGTCGTAGTCCTTGCTGTCGAGACGGCGAATGAGGCACCTCCTGCGACGGTTGCCGAGGCTGTGTTCTTTCTCCAACAACGAGCTATGCGAAGTGGTCCGGGCCCAAGAGTGTTGGCAACGCTCGGAAAGGTGAGCCACCTCGGCCGTGTTGAGTGTACGCGAGTCTTCTCTCGTCGGTCCCCCTTGAGTCAGTAGCAGTAGTGGCCGCGGTAGCTGTGGGAAACCGGTCTGCCGGTTTTCCAAGGCGGTGCGGGAAACGGTCCGCCGTTTTCCGCGGCGCCGGCAGCTTCCGCAGCCGGCCGCCGGTGCGGTGCTCTCGGCGGCGGCGCCGCGGCGGTCCGGTTGCGCGTCGTGGGGTCCGGATTCACGAGGGGCTTCTCCGCGGCCGTGTCCGATAGGAGGAGCCCTTTGTGGCAAGGATGTGGGCGTGGTGGGAGAGGCGGTCGAGCAGGGCCGTGGTGAGCTTCTCGTCGCCGAATACGCGGACCCATTCGGAGAAGGCGAGGTTGGAGGTGACGATGGTCGAGCGGCGCTCGTAGCGGTCGGCGAAGACGTTGAAGAGCAGCTCGCCGCCGGCGCGGTCGAAGGGCACGAAGCCGAGCTCGTCGCAGATCAGGAGGTCGATCCGCTGAAGCCGCTGCTGGAGGCGGCCCAGCTCCCGCTGGTCGCGGGCTTCGATCAGGTCGCGGACGAGGTCGGAGGCCTTGCGGAACCAGACCCGGCGGCGGCGCTTCGCGGCCTCGATGCCCAGCGCGATCGCGAGATGCGTCTTGCCGGTGCCGATGGGTCCGACCAGGACGACATCGTCGCCGCGGTCGATGTAGTCGCAGGCCGCCAGCTCGCGCAGTTTCGGCTTGGACACTCCTTGCAGCGCCTCGAAGTCGATCTGCTCGAGCGTCTTGCGGTCGGGGAAGCGGGCCGCCCGCGGCCGGCGCTCGACGGCGCGGGCCTCCCGATCCCGGATCTCGGCCTCGAGCAGTTGCCAGAGGTAGTCCTCGTAGTCCCACTGCGCGTCCTGGGCCTGACGCGCCCGCTGCTCGTAGTCGCGCAGCACGGAAGGCATCTTGAGCGTCTTGAGGCCCTCGGCGATGACGGCTCTGCGCGCGGCCCGGCTCACGACGCCGCCTCCTGAAGCAGCACGTCGAAGTCGACGGCTCGGGCGCTCTCGACCTCGTGGCCCCGGAGCGGCTCGGGCACCTCCATCCGGGGCGCGGAGCTTCGCTCGACAAGTCCCAGCAGGTCGAAGCGGCCGGCGGCCAGGGCTTCCTCGAGAGCGGAGGCGACCTCCTCGCTGCCGTGGTCCACAACCACGCTCAGCAGCTTGGCGAAGAGCCTCGCCGTCTCCAGCGCCCCGTGCCGCAACTCCAGCATTCTCCATAGCTTGCGGTACGCCGGACCGAGCTCTGCGAGCAGCTCCGGAGCGACTTGGCGCACCGCTTGAGGTTTCCGAGACAGCTCCTCGAAGTAGTGCGCGTAACGCACCAGGCGCTGTCCCGGCCGCACAAGGTCGCAGCGGTACTCCGCGTCGCGACAGGAGAAGACGATGTCGCTGGCGCCGACGAGGGCGTGGATCTCGAGGCTCTTCCAGCGCGAGGGAACCGAGTAGGTGGCGCCGCCCAACTGCACCGTCGCCCGCCGCGACGCCCGCACGATCTTGAGCTTCCTTGGCTCAAAGCCGGCCGCCGGCAACTCTCGCAGTGCCTCCTGGTCCTCCTCCCACCGGGCGCGATCACTGTGTCACCCAGCGACGCCGGGGCTTGCTCTCCACCCGCCTCGGCTCGCTCTGATCCAGGTACTTGCGCACCGTGTTGCGGCTCACACCGTGCTCGCGGGCCACCGAGCGCTGGCTCCGACCCTCCCTCAGCACCTGGCGCCGAATAACATGAACCTGATCCATCCTCAGCAAGTCCTTCCTCCGATCGCGTTGGTCTCATGTACAAGACCAAGCTATCGGCAAAGGGCCGAGGGTGGATCACTCTTCCAGCGATGAGCGGCTCAGTCTCCGAGCGATCCCTCCACAAGAGACACAGGCATGGCGCCGGACGGGCCAAGTCACACTGTTAGTGGGTCCATGGTGTGTTATGGTACCCGGTATACGGTGTTCTTGGGGCCTCTAGGGCCATTCTGGGGCGTGTTTGTCCGGGAGCCCAGGTCCTCGGCGAGAAGTGTCGGTGGCGAATCCTGACTACGGCGGTCTGCCCACACCTTCCTCGTTGCCACTGAGGCGGGCTTCGCTTGAACGCCTGTAGCCGTCTAGACTTCCACGACCTCATAGTCGATGTCCAACTGGACCTACACATCGCAATTCAACGAGGATTCGTCCGTCCCGCTCCAGGAGGCAACTACGACGTCGGTCTTGGGGCGGCCTTTGCGGATTTGCGCCGCGAGCGGTGTCAGCCGCTGGGGGAGGGCAGATCCCTTTGAGTACTTCGACCGTCTGCGCCGCGTGCGGCGTCACGCTGACGATCATCTTCAAGAAGCGCTCAGCCTCGAGAAAATGGCGCGCGTTGCCTGTATGGCCCCATCCAGCTTCAGGCGGTACTTCAGGGAACGAGTTGGGATGACCTACCGTCAGTGGCTGGTTGCGCATCGCATTGAAGTTGCATGCAAGAAACTCACTTCAAGAAACATGTCTTCGAACGAAATCAGTGAGGAAGTGGGCTTCGGATCCGTCCGGACGTTCCACAGAGCGTTCAGAAGGCACATGGGCAGAAGCCCGACGCAGTATCGAAAGGAGTGCCGCCGGCAACTGCTTGGGCGCGACACGTCCGCATTTCACTGATTCGTTATGGAGTAAGACCAGTTCGGGCTTGCCAGCCGCACACCCTCCTCGCCCGCCAGAGCGTTGGCCGTTTCCAGCGATGGCAGCCCCGGATCCGTGGCTAGCAGGAAACCGTTGGTGATGCCGAGTGGCGAGAGACGCTCCGGGGCGATCCCATGCTCGGCCACGAGAGCTTCTATTGCCGCTCCACTCAGGTGTTGGTGGAACACGAGAAGAACACCGCCGGGAAGGGTCAGAAGAGTCCCCGCCCGCGAGAGGAAGACGGGTTCTCCCGGGTCCGCCGATTCACTGGTTCCGCGGCGGATGATCAGGGCGTTCCCCCTTTTTTGGACCACCTCTTCGTCTTGTTGCCGAGGCGCTGCCGGGTTCACCTTGCGGAGCACGAGATTCGGCAAGAGAAGTGCGGTCCTGGTTCGGCCTCCGTCCTGCCAGACGTAAGGCCGACTCCCGGAGGTGTCACGGCTCGTGAGCGGCCTGGATCGGATTCGTTCGCTGTACCGCGGCGGTTCTGCCGGCACCTGCTGCGATCTTCCCGTGATGTACACCTGGGCCTGGGCTATGGAACCCGTGTCAAGGAGCGTCACGGCAAGCGCCGCTACGGCAGCCGCAATCGGTAGTCCCGCTCCAGCCGTCATTTCCATGGTTCACGCTCTCTTTCTTCGCGAGGTGTCTCGGGCAGGTTGTGTAGCTCTCTCCAGGGCGGGGCCTGCGCGCCCTGCGGCGCATCGGTGGCGCCGGCGCCGCGGCATTCGGAATCGAACGCGACGACATCCGTGATGGCCGGGGCCGGGTGTCCCGGCTCATTCGTGTACTCGCGGAACGTGCCGGTCACCGTGTCGGTGACGACGATGCGGTATCCACGATCGGTCGTTGAGCTGCCGAAGACCCAGATGTGTCCATTCCGTGCACAGCCGTCGAGCACCTTGATGAGCACTTCCCAGTTGTCCTGGTCGAAGAACCAGAACGCTCCTGAGTCGTTCGTGCCCGCGTGGACCACGCGGGCGGCACCGGTTTGGCCGCCGTCATTCCACCAGTTGACGCGGACGTGGTATCGCGAGTCGCGCAGGCACTGCGTGTAGGCGCCCGCTTCGCAGAACCCTGCGGGTTCGCTCGATTCGACCAGGAAGACTCGGGACACCGTCGATCGGTCCGCGCCGTCACTTACCGTCAACGTGACCGTGTAGAAGCCCGGCGCCGCCCACGAATGGGGGACCCGGGGACTGCTCGACGTCGTGGCGTCGCCGAAGTCCCACGTTCGGGACCTTACGATCCCCGAACTTACGTCGTTGAACAGTACCGGTACGCCCGCGTGGGCGCGGCACAACTCTTCAGTGCAGTCCGCATCGGACCCAAGGCGCGCCTCCAGCGGTCCCGGGGGCGGCTCAGGAGCCGGGGGCGGCTCGGGAGGAGCGGGCGGTTCAGGAGCCGGGGGCGGTTCGGGAGGAGCGGGCGGCTCGGGCGGAGCGGGCGGTTCAGGAGCCGGGGGCGGCTCGGGAGGAGTGGGCGGCCCAGGAGACCCTCCTGCTGAGCCGCTCCGCCCATGTCCGTGAGCCGTCAGGGACCAGGACTTCAGGACGTCGTCTTCATGGTCACTCGGTTGTCCCTCCTTCAGTACCCGTTCCCAGCGCAGAGTCCACTGGCCAACCGGATTCAGTCCCAGAAACGCCGCGGAACCAAACCCCACGGTGCCCGTAATCCCGCCCGGATGAAAGTCGAACAGTTTTGCGAACTCCGACGGAAGTTGCTCTCCAGCTCCGGGGAGAACAATACCCACAACACTTGACCCGAAGCTCAGATATGTACGAACTCCCGATGGCGACACAAGTTCGATTGCGTACGATCGGAAGCGATCGATGTCGATCGTGAATTCCACGGAGACCCACTCCGTGAAGTCCACGTCCCCAGCCAAGACGGTGAGCTTGCTTTCGCTCACCTTTGAACTGCCCAGGTGTACTTCCTCCGCCGACTCGCCGGCAGTTTCGACGAACGGTGGAAGATTGGTCCAGCGAGTTGCGAGCTCGACGGCCGCCGCGGCGTCGACTAATCCGAAACCAAAAAAATTGCTGTGGTAGTAGTGTTCGGAGTGGTTGTCGTACTTCCGGCCGGCCTGCCTCCAATTATAATAGGAGCTGTCCGGGTTCACCTTCCGCGCGGTGGAGGCCAGGATCAACTTGACGTCTCGCCAGGTAAGAGATGGGTTGGCCTCTCTTACCAACGCGGCGACGCCGCTCACGACCGGCGCCGCGGCTGATGTTCCACTGAACGCATCCGTGTAGCGGTTGTAGTTGTCGGTCGTGTATATGGCGGGGGGAAGATTACCGGACGGCCCGGAGACCCAGAGATTGGAGCCTATGTCCGAGTAGGGCTGAGGGTCGCCATCTTCACTGGTTGCAGCGACCACCACAATGCCGTAGTGGGTCTGCAAGGGGCCGTAGTTCGCATCGCCTGCATTCGCGGCGTTGTTGCCACCCGCATGCACGTAGAGCACGCCCCGGCCGCCGTAGCCGCGGGTGATGCCTTCTTCGATGGCGAGGGCCAGGGCTTCTGAAAGCGGCTCCTGCGGAAGGTGTGGCTGTGGACCTACCTGGCCCCAGCTGTTGTTCATGATCGCGACAGTGGCCATGTCACGGGTAAGGGACTGGGTGATGAACCCGATCGTCGTAGACGGGAAGAGCTTGTGCACACGCAGGTTCGCACGCGGCGCCACGCCTCGCCCCCCGAGATCGTTGTCCCGCGCGGCAACTATGCCGGCTACGGCGCTGCCGTGAGCATCGTAGCCGTGAAAAGCATCGGAACCGCCATGGCCAAAGTCGTACACGCGACTCGGGTGCAGGTTCGGTTTCAGGTCCTCGTGGAGGTCGTCGATTCCATCATCAGAGACCAGCACCTCAATGCCTGCGCCCCTATAGCCTGCATCCCAGGCCGGTTGGACCCTGACGGCATCGAGATGCCACTGGCATGGTCGCAGGGGGTCGCTGGATGACGCGCCAAGCGAGGAGCATTCCTCGAAGATCTCGATCTGCGAGGGGTCCGTCAGAGCGAGAAGGAAATACGGAAGTGGATACGGGTTGCCGGCCAGGACGATGAAAGGAACCTGGTCGTCCTTATGGTAACGGAGTCGAAGATAGTACCGGCCCGCGTCAAGGAAGGTCGTGGAGGTCAGGGATTCCTGAAGCTTATTGCTGTCGTGAGGGAAGGGCTCGTGACGCTGATGCATGTCGACCGTATCTCCCCTTTCAGTGAGGAGGTCCATGCGGAGCCGGGTAGAGGATGGGTCCCACCTTCGTTCCAACTGAGCCAACGCACGGATGAAGACATGGTTCGGCTCGTCCAGATCAAACTGGAAGATCGCACCGTCCCCTGGCGAGTCAAGGGTCCCGGCCCTCGGGTCGCCAAGCTCACCGCCGAAGAAGCCCAGCTCCACCGGCAAAGCGTCCTCAACCGCGCCGCTCTCGGGCGCCACGGACGGATACACGACGACATACGCGATTTCCGTTTCCGTGTCGCGCGTGAACGGGTTTATTCTCGGCCATCGTTCTACCTCCAGAACGTACCGGCCATTGGGCAGATCCTCCGTTTCCAGGAGAATAGCGAAGTTCTTCGGTTGTTGTTGGTGGAGCACTCTGTCGTCGCTGAAGGCGACGACGTTGCCGCGTTCGTCAAGCACTCGGGCTTGGGTGTCAGCGGCGCCGCGACTGTAGAGGAGGATATCGCTCGAGCCGTCGACATCGAAGGCCAGGTACTCGCGGTCCCCGGGCGCTTCGAAGGACACCGCGGTCTCGGCATAGAAACGGATGTTCTGCGCGTCTATTATGGAGCTCGTTTCGGGTGCGAACTTGCATTCCAGTGCATACGCACCGCCAGGCATTGGCGTGCCGGAGTCGGGGATTGGTATGCCGAACTCGTCACGAGACTCGTCAAGACGCGTGTGGACCCGCAGCGAGAAGGCGCCGGAGAAGTCGGATTCGTTCATTGCGAAGCGGAAGTTGTTCCGGCCGTCCTTGGGCCGGCCGCCCGCAACGACTCGTGTGACATTGTCGACATCGCCATCCACGACGATCCGGGCGGCAGTGTCGACGTCGCCTGTGGTGTAACACACAATCGCCGAGTTCCTACGGTCGAGTACGAACCTGAAGTAGTCGGAGTCACCAATACCGGCTTGGCCGGGGGCAGGGTCCTGGAGGAAGCCGGACACAGGTCTGTCGAACGGCAGCTCCGTGGCCTTCCTGGCATCGGGATCTTCCTGGGAGGCGTTGTCCGGGTGGGGTGCAGGCGACACCGACGCGCCCTGTTCGGACCACGGGCCTTGATTGCCTCCGGGCTGAACCGCGCGCACCGCGACCAGGTAGTCATGGAAGTTCTCCAGGCCCTGCAGGACGTAGAGGGGGGCGCCGGCGGCGGGCCGGCGCCAGACATTCTCGACTACGGTCCAGGCGTCGGGATCGCCCGCGTCCGGTGACTCTCCCGATGTGGGCGTCAAGTCGATGTAGCGCAAGTCGTAGGTCGCGGCGGGGTGATCGTCCCGCACGGGCGCCCAAAGGATGGTCAAGCCAGCCTCGCCGGCGTAGACTTCGGTGAGGTCCGGCGGCTTCGCCGGATTCGTGCTCGCCACGTCGGAGGAGTCCGACCAGTCGCTGTCGGTCTCCCCGTTCTTCGCCAGCACCTGGATCTGATAGTCGGTGTTCGCCGTCAGCCCGGTGATCGTCGCCGTGACGCCGGCGCCGGTGTGCGCGAAGTCCTCCCAACTGCCCGTCGCGACCTCGCGGTACTGCAGGGCGTAGCCGGTGATATCCGGCCCGCCGTTCAGGTCCGGCTTCGTCCAGCTTGAGTCCAGGCGCTGCGACGAGCCCGCGACCGCCGCCAGCGTCGGCTTGTCCGGCTTGGCCGACTTCTCGTTGACGTCCGTGACGTTGATCGTCACGGCGATCGTGTCGCTGGCGATGCCGTCCGAGGCCTTCACCGACATCAAGTAGGAGTTCCTCGCCTCGTGGTTGTAGTCCTGGCCCGACACGGTCCGGATCTGGCCCAAGGAGTCGTCGATGTCGAACGCCGCCGCGCCCGGCCCCTCCAGGCTGTACTCCAGCGTGTCGCCGCTGTCCGCGTCGGTCGCCGGCACCACGGCGCCGACATCGGTCCCCGCAACGCTGTTCTCCTCCACCTCCCGCGCCACGCTGGCGTCGGCGAACACCGGGGCGCTGTTGGCCGCCCGCAGGCGCAGCGTCACCGTGGAGGTGGACGACCAGTCCAGGCTCGTGCCGGTCCATCGGTAGCTGTGGTTGCCGCCCAAGTACAGTGCCGCGCTGAACGCGAACTGCTCGCTGTCCACATGCAGCACCAGCTTGGCCTTCTGGACGGTGGTGAGGCCGCCGGTCAGGCTGAAGAGAAGTCGCCCCGGGTTCGTCGAGGTGGAGTTGGCGACACTCACCTGGTCGATCGCGTAACTGGCGGTCCCCACCGAGAACGTCGCGTCCGACAGGCCGCCCGTCGCGCCGAAGAAGCCGTCCTGGGTAGTGCTGATCGGCCCCACCGTCAAAACACCGCACCACAGGTCGCCGGTGTTCAGCCTGCAGCCCGCGTCGATGATCGTGCCCCGCGCCGTCGCGTCCGAAATCCCCGCGTTGGTCGCGTTGAACAGCGTCACCGTGAAGGTCTCGTCGTTTTCGACGTCCGCGTCGGGGATCACCTCCACCGTGAAGTTCCCCGCCACGTCGCCCGGAATGAAGGTCAGCGTCTCCGAATCCGCCTTGAAGTCCGTGTCATAGGTCGCCGTGTCGCCCGACTCCGTAGATGTCTCCCAGTCCACCGTCACCGTCTTGCCGCTCGCGGCCGACAGCTCGACCGGGAACGTCAGAAAGCCGTCGTTTTCGTTCCCCACAGTACTGCCCACGCTCAGCGTCGGTTCCGGGTCGTCGTCCCTGATCGTGCCCTTGGCCGTCGGGTCCGCCGCCAACAGCGCGAGACGCGACGGAAGCACCTCCATCAGCGTGATCGTGAAGGTCTCGTCCGGCTCGTCGATCTCGTCCTCCGCCGACGCGTAGGTGATCGCTCCCGTCATCTGGCCCGCCGTGATGGTCACAATCCCGTCAGAGAGCCCGAGGTCCGTAGTGGCCGCCGTGTCGCCGCTCTCGATCGACAATACCCAGATCACCCTCAGGTCCTCTGAAGCCGCTGCCGACAGCGTCAACCCGAAAGACATGGGGTCGCCCTCGGATGCCGCAGCGTCCGCGATGCTCAGCGCCGGCCTCAGCCGGGGGGGCGCCGCCCGCGTCACGGTCACGCTGTAGGTCTGCGTCGTGGTGGCGTCCTCGGCCGTCACCTTCACCTTGAAGACGGTGTCGCCCACCGTCAGCGCCACCTGGTGGCCGGCCGTGTTGATGTCCGCGTCGGCGAGCGCTTTGTCGGACGCGTCCAGGTATACGTACGTCGCTTGGGCATGGTTCGTCGTCGGCGTCACCGTCACCTCGTCGACGCTGTTCGCCACCGACGCCGTGTAGGTGGTGGCGCCCGAGGCGAAGGGCCGGCTCAGCGTCACGCCCGTGCCCAGGGACAGCGCGCTCAGCGTCGCGTCCGTCGACACCGCGCTGCCGTTCAGGCGAACCCGCATCTTGTCGGGACCGTCGTCAAGGCCCCAAAGCGACAACAGCGGTTTCTGGTACCCGCTCCCAAGAGCCCAACCCGTCAGCCCTGTGCTGTCCGCTGAACCAGTGGTGGCCCTCCCCAGCTCCAGAGTAGTCCCGCCAAACGCCGAGTCTCCGACCACGACGCAATAGCTCGCAGTGGCAGCGACCGTGCTGGCCGCCAGCACCGTGTTCGCCGGCACCGTGAAGGTGCTCGTTCCCACGGCCAGCGTCGGAATATCCAATGCAACCACTTCGGAGTCCGGCACCACCTCGCCCGACGCCAAGGTCGATGAGTAGATCGCCACCCTGAGCTCGGCCGTCGAAGCCGGCACGACTTTGACGTCGAGCTCGAGGCTGGTCAGGTCGTACCCCCCGCTGTTCGTGCCCGTGCTGAAGCACTTCGCCCAGCTAGATGTGCCGACCTTTAGGTTCGCCGTTGCCTGGTCGTTTCCGAAACTGCTGACCAGCACGACGGTCTGGGCCGTGGCGGGCAGCGCGAGCGCGCCGGAGAGGGCGAGTAGCACCGCGGGGGCCAGCGCGCGGAGCGGACGAGCCGGCGGCGCGCGACAGACGGACGCGCGGGACCCGGCGGCGGCGGATGCCGCATACCTAAAGGCGAGGAGTCGCCGCCACGGCTGGCCGCAGCCGGTCAGGAGGCGCTGGCGGGCCGACTTATTCTCCCGCGCCGGGGGCTGATGAATCATGCCTAGTCTTGTTATTTTCCTCGTATGGCGTGGGCTTGGAAAGGCCGAAAGAGGGCAACAATGAGACAAGACTGAGCAAATGACCGCCATAAGCGCAGATGAGCCATTGGCTTCGCCGCCCACGGAAGAAGCGAGACCCTGGGGACGGCTTCACAGCTTCGAGTTGCTCGCGGTGCCGGGCGTGCGGCGAGTTCACCGAGGCCGAACCCGGCGCGATTCCGAACGATTGCCCGCCGGTTCTCCCGTCTGGCCCTGCGCCCGGTGGAGGACTTCTTGCTACCTCGACCTACGTCAGCGCCGCAACGATGCTCCGTGCCATCTGCCAGGTCGACGACCGGCCGCCCAGGTCGGGCGTCAGACTTCGGCTTCCTCGAGAACGGTGGTCACCGCCTGGTCGATCCGGTCGGCCTCGTCGTAGAGTTCGAAGTGTCTGAGGAGCGCGGTGGCCGGCGTCAGCAGCGGCAGGAGATTCGCCTGGCCGGTGCCGATCAGGTGCGGCGCGTCGCCGTGAACGGCCTCGAAGACGTGGCAGTCGTCGCCGACGTTGATCGCGTGGCCGGCGGAGATGCCGCCCGCGAGTCCGGTGCCGAGGTTGCTGATGATGTCGCCGTAGAGATTCTCCGTCAGCAGTACGTCGAACGAGTACGGATCGAGCACCAGACGCATGCACGCGGCATCGACGATGCAGTCGTCGACTTCGATGTCGGGATAGCCGGTGGCGACGGAGCGTACGGTGTCCAGGAAGAGACCGTCGCTCTGCTTCATGATGTTGGCCTTGTGGATGGCCGTGATCTTCTTGCGCTGATGCCGCTGGGCGATGCGGAAGGCGTAGTCCGCGATTCTCTGGCAGGCGGCGCGGCTCACGACTTTCATGCTCTCGACCACCCCGTCCACGATCTCGTGCTCGATGCCCCGGTACACGCCCTCGGTGATCTCACGGATCAGTAGGACGTCGAGGTCCGGGTAGCGCGTCGGCAGTCCGGGTATGGAGCGCATCGGTCGAACGCTCGCCCACAGGCCCAGCATTTGCCTGAGCGCGACGTTGGCGTTCTGAGGACCCGGTCCGACGCGCACGGCGTCCGGACCAGGCCCGATCAGCCGGGTCTTGAGCGCCACCCGGCAGTCGCGGATCGTCTCGGCCGCCTCGCTGAGCACCGTTTCCGTGTTCCGGCGCACCGCCGTCGGCACGTCGACCCGGACGAAGTCGAAGTCGGCGCCCACCGCCTCCAGGATCGCGAGCACCGGTGGCGCGGTTTCGGTGCCGATGCCGCTGGCGCCGACGATCAGCGCGACACGCGGCGGACCGCCGTTCTGCTCGCCGTCGCCGGTCATCGTGCGGCCTCGCGCTCCATGGCCACGGCCTCGAGTTCGGCCAGCAGGGCGTCGGTGAATTCGGACGTGTTTGCCGTGCCTCCAAGGTCACGGGTGAGCGCCTTGCCACCAATCAGGAGGCGTTCGACGCCGGCGCGCAGGTGCGCCGCCGCCTCCGCCTCGCCGACGTAGCGCAGCATCAACTCGGCGGACAGGATCAGGGCGATCGGATTGGCCAAATCGCGGCCGGCAATATCGGGCGCCGTGCCGTGTACCGCTTCGAACACCGCGCAGCCGTTGCCGTAGTTCGCTCCCGGAACGAGGCCCAGCCCGCCGACCAGGCCGGCGCAGAGGTCGCTCATCAGGTCTCCGTCCAGGTTGCCCATCACCAACATGTCGAACCGGGTCGGATCCTTGGCCAGTTCCAGCGCGAGGTTGTCGAGCGGCAGGTAGTCGACCTGGAAGAAGGGGTAGTTCCGTTCGCACTCGCGGGCGCAGTCCAGGAACAGGTTGTCCGACAGCGGCGTGATCGACGCCTTGTGGACGATCGTCAGCTTCTTGCGGCCGTGGCTGCGCGCGTACTCGAAGGCGAACTGCATGATCCGCCGCGAGGCGGCCCGGGTGACGATCTTGAGAGCCTCGACCACGCCGTCGACGACCTCGTGCTCGCGGCCGCTGTAGAGGCCCTCCGTGTTCTCCCGCACGATGATCAGGTCGACGCCGTCGTAGCGGGCGCGGGTGTTGCCGGGCATCGACCGCACCGGCCGCACGCACGCGAACAGCTCCAGCGACTGCCGCAACAGGACGTTGACGCTGCGCCAGCCGCCGGCCACCGGGGTCTGCAGAGGACCCTTGATGGCGATCCGGTTGCGCCGGATCGACTCGATCGCCTCGTCCGGGAGCGGTGAGAGTCCCTGGTCGACGGCCGTGCTGCCGGCCACGACCGGCTCCCACTCGATCCGGCTGACGGTGACGAAGTCGACCGCGCGCACCATCGCCTTGCTGACTTCGGGACCGATGTCGTCCCCTGGCAGGAGTGTGACCGCGTACTTCAACCGGGCCCGATTCGCGTCTCTAGAAGGTGGAGTCGCTGACCAGCGCTTCGATCAGGCAGGGGCCAGGTTCGGCGAAACCGCGCTCGAGCGCCGCGGTCAGCTCTTCGCCGGTGCGCACCTGCACGGCGGGCATGCCGAAACCTCGGGCAAGGTCGAGCCACTCCACCCGCGGCTCGCGGAACTCCGTCAGGTTCAGGCTCTGCGGCCCGAACTCCTCGACCCCGGCTCTTTGCAGCTCGACCTGAAGGATGCGGTAGATGTCGTTGGCGAACACCAGATTGACGACGTCGACCCCCTCGCGGACCTGGCTCCAGAGCGCCTGCACCGTGTACAGGCCGCTGCCGTCGCCCTCGAGCGTCAGCACCTTGCGGTCCGGGCACGCGATCGCTGCGCCGAGCGACGCCGGCAGGCCCAGGCCGATGGCGCCGCCGTTCTCCTGCAGGTAGGTGTGAGCGGGGCCGTTCATCGTGGCGGGATAGAAGGCGGAACCGGCGGTGATTCCCTCATCCATGACGATCGCGTTCTCGGGCAGCGTGGCGGCGATAGCCTGGGCCGCGACCCGGGTTCCGATCGGGCCGCTTGGCGCCGGCGGCCGCTCGACGGCGCGGGCCGGCGGCTCTTCCTTGGCGTCGAGAGCCAGGGCCAGCTCGGTGAGTGCGTGGCCGCTGTCTTCGGTGGGATGGCTCAGGATGACGACTTCCACCGACTCCGGAGTCAAGCGGCTTGGGCCGCCCTCGTAGCCGAAGAAGGCGACGGGATCGAGCGCTCCGCCCAGGACGAGCGTGTCGATCCCGCTCATGAACTCGGCAGCCTGCTCGGGAAAGTAGGGCAACCTGGGCAGCGTCGGCAGAGACGGACCGCGCTCCATGCGCCCCGAGAACGTCTCGGCGACGAGTCGGCATCCGGTCGCCCGCTGTACCTTCGCGGCTTCTCGCTGGGCTGCGGCCGTATTTCCGGAACTGCCCAGCATGAGCATCGTGCGCGCGCCTCGGCCTACGGCGGCCCGGGCGCGCTCGACCGCATCCGGGGCGACGCGGGCGCCGAGCGGAGAGGCCGGCTCGACGACCCTTCCTCCGGCTTCGCTCCACTGGCAGTCGGTGGGCACGATCAAGGTGGCGATCCGCCCCGGGTGGTGCAGGGAAGCCGAGATGGCGGCGGCCATGTCGCGCGAGATGTGATTGGCCGAGGCGACTGTTCGTTGCCAGTCGGAGACTCCCTCTACCAGGCTCTCGACCCTGGTGTTGAGCGGCGGGTCGTAGTTGCGGTGCCAGGTGGGATGGTGGCCGATGACGTTGACGAGCGGCGTGTGGCCGCGCCGCGCGTTGTGCAGGTTGGCGATGCCGTTCGCGAAGCCGGGGCCGAGATGGACCAGGGTCAACGCCGGCTTGCCGGCCATGCGGCCGTAGCCGTCCGCGGCGCCGGTGGCGACGCCCTCGAACTGAGCCAGCACGCCGCGCACGCCCGGGATCTCGTCGAGAGCCGCGACGAGGTGGATCTCGGACGTGCCGGGATTGGCGAAGCAGACCTCGACGCCGGCATTGGCGGCGGTCCGGATCATGGCTTGGGCGCCGTTCATTGGAGCGGGAGGGTAGCAAGAGCCGGCGGAAACCCTGGAGGCCGGACGGCGCGGATGCTTGGAGACCCCTACAAATCTCCTGTGCCGGCCTCCGCCGGGGCCCCGAGCGGCAGAGCGGTCGTGCGCTTGATCTCGTTCAGCACGATGCTCGTCAGCAGACGGTCGACTCCCGGTATGCAGGCGAGCTGGTCAGCGAGGATGTGTTCCAGGTGGCGATAGTCCCTGGCCACAATCTTCAGCATGTAGTCGTGCTCGCCGGTCAGGAAGTGACACTCGAGTACTTCCGGCAGCTTCCGGACGGCATCACTGAAGTGCCGTCGGGCGTCGGCCTGGTGGTGAGTGAGGAAGACCTGCACGAAGCACAGCAGGCCGAGATCGACGGCGTTGCGGTCCAGCAGGGTGACTCGCTGCTGGATCACGCCGCGCTGTTCCAGCTTGCGCAGGCGCTTCTTCAGGCCCGAGGCGGACAGGCGCACCTGGCGCGCGAGGTCCACGTCGGTTCGATTCGAATCCTCCTGCAGGAGCGCGAGGATGGCGTAGTCGGTGGCGTCAAGGGGCCGGCTCGGGGAGCGGCTTGACTCCGCTGCCCGCCGATCGTCTGTCTTGTCCATGGAAGCGGAGTCTACACGTACAGGTTCCGCTGGGTGTGGAATCAACGCTTGTCTCCCGGTGCTGGCTCTGTTATCGTTCCAAGCGTGGCCATGCAAGCGATTTCCACCACCGCAACGGCCGCAATGGAGCCTCCGTTGGCAGCCCGGACGGGGGAGCGGCAGCCGTCGAAGACGCCGCGTATCGCGCCGTGGCTACAGGGTCGCGAGCGCTCGCTGCTGCGTCGGCTGGTCGACCAGGTCGCGCGGCCCGGCGTGGTGTCGCTCGCCGGCGGGCTGCCGGCCGTGGAGCTGTTTCCGTCGCGGGCCTACGGCGAAGTGGTGCGCCAACTGCTGGCCGATCCGCAGTCCATGCAGTACGTCCCGTCATGCGGGGAACTGAAGGAACGCGTCGTGGAGGTCATGCGACGCCGTGGCGTCGATTGCAGAGTGGAGGAGATCCTGATCACGACGGGCGCGCAGCAGGCCCTCGATGTCGTTGTTCGTGCACTCGTGAGTGTGGGTGAGAGTGTCGCCGTCGAGCGTTATGCGTATGCGGGCTTCAGGGAGGTTCTGGCGCCGCTCCGGCCGCGACTCGTCACTCTGCCGAGCAGCCTGGACGACGGGCTCGATGTCGAGGCGCTGGAGCGCCGCCTGGTCGCCGGCGCCCGGCCGCGGCTGGTGTACGTGATCCCGGATGCGCACAACCCGCTCGGCGTAAGCCTGGCGCGCGAGGTCAGGGAACGGTTGGTGGTCCTGGCGCACGACTACGACTTCGTGATCCTGGAGGACGATCCCTACGGTCTGCTGTGCTGCGACGGCGAGTTCGAGCCCCCGCTCGCGGCCATCGACTCGGAGCGGGTCGTCTACGCGGGCACCTTCTCCAAGATCCTGGCCCCGGCGCTGCGCCTCGGCTGGCTGCGACTGCCGGCATCGCTGATCGAGACATTCGGCGCCGTCAAGGAGATCGGGGACCTCGAGTGCTCCAGGCTCAGCGTGCTTGCCGTGGCCCGCCTGCTGGGAGATCTGGACTTCGACCGCCACCTCGAACTGCTGCGAGCGACCTACCGGGGCCGTCGGAACGCGATGCTCGAGGCACTTGCCGCTCATCTCCCGGCGGGCTGCGCTTTCACTCAGCCCGGGGGCGGCATGTTCGTGTGGGTGCAACTGCCCGAGGGGACGGACGGGGAGCAATTGCTCCAGCGGACCCTGGCCGAGCGGAAGATCGCCTTCGTTCCCGCGGTTGCGTTCGCGGACGGGGCGGACCGCGCCGTGCCCACGAACGCTGCCCGCTTGAGTTTCTCGCGCCTGGAACCGGCGGCTCTGCGCGAGGCGGTGGCGAACTTCGCCGCCTGCATTTGAGGTCCCTGCCGGGCCGAACAACGAAGACGAGGAGGGAAGGAATGAGTTTAGGGGCTACTGAACAGACACAGCCGGGGTTCGTTGGTCGAAGCGCCGCGACCGGGGAGGACTTCTGTCCGATTCTCGGCTTCGACCATCTGGAGCTGTACGTCGGCAACGCGAAGCAGTCGGCCGCCTATTACTGCCATGCGTTCGGTTTCGAGTGCACCGCGGTGCGGGGGCTCGAGACCGGCGAGCGGGCGCGCGCGTCGTACCTGGTGGAGCAGGGCGATATCCGGCTCGTGCTGACCAGTGCGCTGCATTCCTCGCACGATGCGGCGCGGTCGGTTCGGCGGCACGGCGATTCGGTAGCGGTGATCGCGCTCTCGGTACCGAGCGCGGACAAGGCGTTCTCCGCAGCGGTGTCGCGAGGCGCGGAGGCCGCGGCGTCGCCGGCAACCGTCCGAGACAAGCAAGGCGAACTGCGCCACGCCTCGATCCATCTCTACGGCGATTGCGTGTTGCAGTTCATGGAGCGCCGGGACTACGGCGGCGTCTTCGGCCCCGGTTTCGAACCGGCGCCGGAGGTCCCCGGCGCCGACGGGCCCCGGAGCTGCGGCCTGCTCGCGGTCGACCACGTCGTGGCCAACGTCGAGTTGGGGCGGATGAACGAGTGGGCCCGGTTCTTTTCGCGCGTCCTGGGCTTCAACCAGCTTGTCCACTTCGACGACGCGGCGATCTCGACCGAGTACTCGGCGCTCATGTCCAAGGTGATGCAGGATGGCTCGGGGGTCATCAAGTTCCCGATCAACGAGCCCGCCGAGGGTCGCAGGAAGTCGCAGATCGAGGAGTACCTCGAGTTCCACGAGGGTCCCGGCGTGCAGCACATCGCCTGTCGCACCGACGACATCCTCGGCACGGTGTCGCGGCTGCGCGAGAACGGGGTCGAGTTCCTTCACGTACCGGGGGCCTACTACCAGGACCTCGAGCAGCGGGTAGGGAAGATCGACGAACCGATCGATCGCCTGGCCGAACTCGGCATCCTCGCCGACCGCGACGAGGACGGCTACCTGCTGCAGATCTTCACCAAGCCGGTGGAAGACCGGCCGACGCTGTTCTACGAGATCATCGAGCGCCACGGGGCGAGGGGATTCGGGGAGGGAAACTTCAAGAGTCTCTTCGTGGCTCTGGAGCGCGAACAGGCGGCGAGGGGGAACCTGTGAGTTACTACCTGCGCGCGGGCGAGATTCCGCACAAGCGTCATACCCAGTTCCGCAAGCCCGACGGATCGCTTCACCACGAGGAGGTCATGGGGATCCATGGCTTTTCAGGGGTCCAGTCGATTCTCTACCACCTGCACCCTCCGACCGCAATCGAGCGCATCGAGGAAAGGACCGCCAACGGTCTGAAACTGGACTACGCGGGTCCGCTGCGACACCGTCTGATCCGGGCCGGCCGGGCGCCCGAGCAGGGAGACGCGGTCAGCGGCCGGATGCCCCTGTTGACGAACCGCGATCTGGTGCTGTCCGTGGCCCGTTTCCGGGCGCCGATGGCCTACTGGTACCGCTACGCGCACGGTGACGAGCTGCTCTTCGTGCACGAGGGTCACGGCATGCTGGAGACGCAGTTCGGCCTGCTGGAGTACCGCCCGGGGGACTATCTCGTGCTGCCCACCGGCGTCGTCTGGCGACTCCTGCCGCGAGCGGACGAGCCGCAGAGGATGCTGTGTGTCGAGGCGGCGGGCCACATCGAGCCGCCGCGCCGCTACGTCAACCGGTACGGCCAGTTCCTCGAGAACTCGCCGTACTGCGAGCGCGACATCCGACAGCCGGAGTGGGTCGATGCGCACGACGAGGAGGGCGAGTTCGAGGTCCGGGTCAAGGCCCGCGGCGGCGTCACCCGCTACCTCTACCGCCGCCACCCGATGGACGTCGTCGGCTGGGACGGCCACCTGTGGCCGTACGCCTTCAACATCGAGGACTTCGAGCCGATCACCGGTCGCGTCCACCAGCCGCCGCCGGTACACCAGACCTTCGACGGCCCCGGGTTCGTCGTCTGCTCCTTCGTGCCGCGGCTGTTCGACTACCACCCGCAGGCGATTCCCGCTCCCTACAACCACTCGAACGTCGATTCGGACGAGGTCATCTACTACGTCGAGGGCGACTTCATGTCGCGGCGCGGAGTGGAGCGCGGGGCTCTGACCGTGCATCCGAACGGCATTCCGCACGGGCCCCATCCGGGCGCCTACGAGGGATCGATCGGCAAGGAGCGCACCGACGAACTCGCGGTCATGGTGGACACCTTCCGGCCGCTGCAGACGACGGCTGCCGCGGCCGACCTGGAGGACGAGAGCTATGCCTACAGTTGGAGCGGTTGACCCGGCGGTCATGGCGCCGGCCACGGGCCGGGACCTGACGACCGGCCGGGCCGACTTCATCGAGCGGGCCCAAACCCGAGGCGAGTTGTTCATCGAACAGCCGTACGCGCTCTACAGCGAGTCGAACCAGCGGACCTGGAAGCGCCTCTACCGGGCGCTGGCCGGACGCTGGGAGAAGCACGCCCATCCGCGCTTCCTCGACGGCGTGACGCGTCTGGCGCTTGACCCGGACCGCATCCCACGCCTCGCCGACATCAACCGGTTCCTGGAACCCCTGAGCGGCTTCAAGGCGCGGGCGGTCAGCGGCTACGTGCCGGCCTACCTGTTCTTCGACTGTCTGAGGCGGCGGGCGTTTCCGACCACGATCACCGTCCGCGACGGCGAGAGGCTGAATTACCTGCCCGAGCCCGACATTTTCCACGACCTGGCGGGCCACGTCCCCATGCACACGGACCCGGCGTTCGCGGACGTCCTGGTCCGCTTCGGCGAGGCGGCGCGCACGGCGGCGCTGCGCGCTCGGGAGGGCGACTGCCGCCGCGTCGAGAGTGCGCTCAAGGCGCTCGCGCGGTTCTTCTGGTTCACGATCGAGTTCGGTCTGATGCGGCGGCCGGGAGGGGACGGTCTCTGCGCCTACGGCAGCGGTCTTCTGAGTTCGGCCGGCGAGATCGTGCACGCGCTCGAAGCGGCCAAAGTGCAGCGGGTGCCCTTCCAGCTCGACTGGGTCGTGAACCAGAGCTTTGAGATCGACTCCGTGCAGCCCCTCTTGTTCGTCGTCGACGGCTTTGATCACCTGGAGCACGAAGTGCGCCGCCTGGAGCGCTGGCTGGGCGACGGGCGGCTGGACAACGTGGCCCCGGGCGAACCGGCGGTCAGCCGGGAGGACCTGCGGTCCTTTCTGGAGGCGGGACGTCAGTAGTCCGGCGGGCGCTCGAAACCGCCGATCCCTTCGCTCAGGCGGCGGGCCAGGTCGAGAGTTGTCCGGTCTTCCAGGAACGGTCCGGCGATCTGGAGGCCTACGGGGAGGCCATCGCTGGCCGTACCGGCTGGGATCACGGTCGCGGGAAGGTAGGCGACGCCGGTGAGGCCGACCCAGAGGGTCTGCTCTCCGTAGGGTCGCTGCTCGCCGTTGACGGTGATCCGGCGCGCGCCCATCGGCTCGCTGTGATCGTGGGGGATCGCCGTCGTCGGCAGGCAGGGCAGGAGCACGGCGTCCCAGCTCTTGAAGAAGTCGTGCCACTTGCGCCGCATCTGCAGCCGGCGCTCGTTCGCCGACAGCCAGACGCGGTGCCGTTGGTAGGCCCAGCGTGCCGCCAGCGCCCCTTCCTCGTCCTCCCCGATCCCGCGAACTGCGAGCTCCTCGATCTCGTCGTGGCTGAAACCTCCGCACATGGCGGCGCCGAGCAACTGCCCGAAAACGCGGGTCGCATAGTCGAAGGTGAAGTCCGGCCGGGCCTCGCGGTCGACCTTGGCGCCTGCTGCTTCCAGGGCGTCCGCCGCTCTTTCCAGCCGCTCCAGTACCCGGTCGTCGATCGGGCTGGAGGGCTCTTCGAACCACACGGCGACCCGATAGTCCGCGAGGGTCTCGTGCCGGGCCGGAGGCAGTGCCAGCCGGTAGCCGGGAGCGTGCCATTCGTCCGGGCCGGCGAGGATGTCGAGGCCGAGTTCCAGGTCCTCGACGTTCCGCGCCATCGGTCCGGCAACGGCGATGTCCGCCTGGGTCAGGGTGCCTGGCGGTCCGGGAATCTGGCCGAGCGCCGGCACGATGCCATAGCTCGGCTTGTGGCCGAAGACGCCGCAGGTGGAAGCCGGACCCCGGATCGAACCGCCGATGTCGCTGCCGAGCTCGAGCGGCGTGAAGCCGGCGGCGAGAGCGGCCGCGGAACCTCCGGACGAGCCGCCCGGCGTCCGTTCCAGGTTCCATGGGTTGTTCGTCTGGCCGAACACGTCGTTGTAGCTCTGCGTGTCGCCTGCGTAGATCGGCAGGTTCGTCTTGCCGAAGATGACGGCGCCGGCCGCGCGCAGCCGGGCGACCGGCACGGCGTCGACCTCAGGAATGTGGCCGCTCAGTTCGGGTGCGCCGGAGGTCGTGCGCATCCCGACGGTCTGAAAGGAGTCCTTGATCGTCATCGCGACGCCGTGGAGCGGGCCCAGGTTCCGGCCGTCGGCCAATGCCCGGTCCGCGGCGTCCGCCTCCCGGCGGGCCCGTTGGACGTCGAGCGTGACAACGGCGTTGAGCGGCGGGTTCAGACGATCGACGCGGTCGAGGAGGAGTTCGAGGTAGTCGCGGGAGGAGATCCTGCCGCTGCGAATCGCTGAGGCCGCCTGCACAGTCGACCAGCAGGGGGCGTCGTCCGCGGGTTCGAGAGTGGCGGCCGAGAGGTTTGAATCGTCGCTCATCGGGCGCAGGGTAGCACCGGCAGTGATCGCTGTGGCACTCTGCTTGCCTGACCAGATGGAAGTCGAACCCGCAAACTGACAATCACACGAACTGGAGCCTGAGTGCTGGTTGGACGAGACAACAGTGAGATCGTGCGTCGCGACCCTGTGCTCGTCCTACTTCGTTGCCGGTCGCTACTCCGTATTCCGCTCGCGGTCGTGACGTTCTGCGCCCCATTGTCGGGTCAAGCAGTCGAGTCTCGGTCTCCATCCGAATTGGTCTTCGGCGAGGAGATCGATGTCCGTGTGGTCAACCTGGAGGTGGTGGTCGAGGACCGTTCCGGTGCTCGCGTGCGGGGTCTGAGCCGCGAAGACTTCCGAATCCTCGTCGACGGCCAGGAGGTCGACGTGCAGTACTTCAGCGAGGTGGCCGGCGGGCGAGCGGTCACCGGCGACGGTGGCGAGACGCCGCCGGCGGTTGCCGAAGGGCAGGCGGTGGCAACGAACTACCTGCTGTTCGTCGACGACGCCCACACCCATGTGACCTCACGCCGGCCGGTGCTGCTGGGCTTCGGCTCCCGGTTGGGTGGACTCGGGCCGCACGATCAGGTGGCTGTCGTGGTCCGGAGCCGCTATCGCCTGGAGATCCTGAGCCGCTTCACGGCCGATCGGGACGTGACCCGCGCCGCTCTTGCCGAGCTCGACACCGGAGGCCGGTACGGGGGGTTCTTCAGTTGGTGGGGCTGGCACAAGCGGATGAGAAGACTGGACTTGACCGCGACGGGAGACTCGCTGTCCTCGCGTGAGGACGTTGCGCCTCGTGGCACTCAACCGCGTGGTACCCAACCACGGATTGATGCGACCCCGCCCGTGAGTGCGAGGGAGGCTGACGGCCCGGCCCCGCCTGGTGGCTTCTCGGCAGGGGACGACGGTATGGGCAGCCCGGGAGCCTTCGGCGCGGTAGGCGGCCCGGGAACTTTCGACCGGATCTCCGAGGACTTGACACCTGGATGGGGCCTGGACATGGCGACCGCCGCCAGCCAGATGCGGGATCTTCAGTTCTCGGTCGATGCGGTGGTGACGGCCCTGAGGGCGCTCGAAGCACCACAGGGTCGCAAGGTCCTGCTTCTTCTTACGGGAAGCTGGCCGAACTGCAGCTATGCGCAGGTCCGCTGGATGTCGGAGTGCCGAGGCGTCGGCAAGGCGAGGGACTTTGAACTGCTGGACGCCCTGGTTGACACAGCCAACCTCCTGGGCTGGACGGTGTATCCAATGGACCAGCAGGGCGGGGCCAACATGGCGTTGTGGGGGAATCTGCGCTACGTGGCTCGCGACACGGGCGGCCGGGCGTTCATGGCCGGAAGCAACGTCAAGGCGCTCGACAAGGTGAGGTTCGACACCGCGAACTACTACTGGCTGGGCTTCGTGCCCCGGTACCGTCGCGACAACCAGGCGCACGACATCCGTGTCGAGGTGTCGCAGCGCCGACTTCGCGTACGCTCGCGTCGTGGCTACCTTGACCTTTCTCGTCAGGCCGAAGCTGACATGGAGGCTTTGCGCGCGCTTCTTTTTCCGTCCCACGAGGAACCCGACGCGGGTTTTCTGCTGGTCGAGGTCGGGGAAGTGGCGGACGGCACACGCAGAGCGATGCGCGTGCCAGTGACGGTCTACGTGCCAGTCGGCAGGTTCCCCGCACTACCTCACGACGGTCGGTTCCGGCAGGAACTGGAAGTGCGGTTTGCCACTGTGGACCGTTACGGTCGGCGTGCGGAGATCCCGGCGATTTCCCTGTCTCTCGGGGGCGGCTTCAAGCCCGCCCCCGACGAGACCGTGCCCTATTCGGAGTTGCTGGAGATGCGCCGGCGTCGCCACGAGCTCGTGGTCACGGTGCATGACCCTCTGTCCCGATCGACCGCCAGGGCCCGCGTGTCGGTGGTGCCATAGCTGCGCTGGAGGGAGAAGTTGAACCGTAGAGGTCCCATGATGGTCAGACGGCAGAGTCGTGTCCCCCGGAACCGTTCGTGGCGCCACCGATGTCGGACGGTCCGTTATGACGGCAACCCACCTTGGCGCCGGCTCCTGGGGCTTGCCGGCGCGATGGCCCGGTCGCGGTGCCGGCATCATGGGTCCAGTCAGTTCGGCCGGCTGCCCCACGACCTGGTCGTCACCGTCCATGAACCGCTGTCACGATCGACGGCCAGCGCGCGCATGCGGGTAACGCCTTGAGAATGGCAGTGGAAGTGTGAAGGGGGATCGGATCGTGCGGAGACGCGGATGGCCAGCGCGTACACGGCCTGGGTGTGGACAGCTTCCGTCTCCTGGTGGACGGCAAGGAACCCTTTGGGGCTTTCGCGTCTTGGCCGTACGCGGACCAGTATCTGCAGCAATTGGAGGTGCGGTTCGCGGCGATCGACGGCGAGGGTCGTCGGGCAAATCAACTCGCGTTTCCGCTCGAACTGCGGACGGATTCGCCGCCGCTACCGGAGGCTCGGCTTCGGTACAGCGCGGATGTGACGCTGCGGCGCTTGCCCCATACGCTGGTCATCACGGTGCATGATCCGGCGTCCCGGCTGACTGCCGCTGCTCGGGTTGAGGTGCAGCCGTGATGTGGAGTGTGGGAACCGTGCATGGGAAACTGCTTGCCTTCACGGCGGTCGCAAGTCTGGGCTGGTCGCTGCCGGCCGGGGCTCAGCGGGCGGCTCCAGGGCCCGACTCGACCCCGCCCGTCGACTTGTTCTTCGGCGAGGAGATCGACGTCCGGGTGGTCAACCTGGAGGTCGTCGTCGAGGACCGGGCGGGAAACCGCGTTCCCGGTCTGACTGCCGACGACTTCCGCATCTTCGTGGATGGTGCGGAGGTCGACGTCGAGTACTTCACGGAGATCCTGGAGAACCGTGCCGTCGAGTCGCAGGATCACGAGGCGCCGCCGGCGATCGGCGAAGGAGAGCTCGTGCCGACGAACTACTTGCTCTTCGTCGACGACGATCACACGCACGTGACGTTCCGGCGTCCGGTTCTTCGCGGCTTCGCCGATCAGTTGGCGAGCCTTGGTTTGGCCGACCAGGTGGCGATTGTCGTCCAGAGCGGCCGGCGGCTGGAACTGCTGAGTCCCTTCACGACGGAGCGCGAGGAGACGCGCCGTGCCCTGCGGGCACTCGAACAGGGGCGACGCTACGGCGGCGTGCTGCGGGCACCGCGGTTCATCGCCGGGGAGGCGCCGGTCGGAGACCGGACGGAGACGTGGCTCGGCGCCCAGGCCGGCGTTCTGGAGGACTCGAGCGTTGCGGAGGAGCTGAGTGGTGGCCTGGTGGCCGGGCAGATCGGGCCCCGCGTCGACGAGGACCTGCTGTCGGCGGCCGGCGATCTGCCGTTTCCGACGATGCGCCTGCCTGAACTCGCGTCGGAGGTGAAGGCGTCGGCGCTGGCGCGTGATCTCGAGTTCTCGGTCATCGCGGTCAGCTCGGCGATGCGAACCCTCGACGTGCCGAACGGTCGCAAGGTGCTGCTGCTCCTGGCCGGCGGCTGGCCGACGGGGATGTTCCGGCCCGCCGGACAGAGCATCGGCGTACGCACGGACCGGGAGATCCTGGACGATCTGATCGACACGGCGAACGTGCTTGGTTACACCGTCTATCCGGTGGACCAGCAGACGGGTCCGAACATGACGCGGTGGGGGAACCTGAGGCACATGGCGCGGGAGACGGGCGGCCGGGCCTACATGGCTGGCACCAACCTGGCCGCCCTGCGGCGGGTCAGCGCGGATGTGGCGAACTACTACTGGCTGGGCTTCGTGCCGGAGTACCGGCGCGACGACCGGGTCCACGACGTTCGAGTGGAAGTGCGTGGCCCGGGCCTGCGCGTACGCTCCCGCGGCGGCTACGCCGACGTCTTGCGGCGAGCCGAAGCGGACATGGAGACGCAGGGCCGGCTCCTGTTCCCCGACCAGTTTGAAGCGCCCGACGCACCGACGCTGCGCGTCGAGGTCGGCAAGGCCGAGCCCACGGGTATCCGCAAGATGCTGGTGCCGGTGACGGTCTACGTTCCGATCGGCTACTTCCCGGTGGTGCCGTATCAGGGCGAGTATCTCGCGAGGCTGGAACTGCGCTTCGCCGTCGTCGACCGGAACGGCGGGCAGGCGGACATTCCGTCGATTCCGATCAATCTCCGCGGGCGGAACAGGCCGGCCCCCGATGCCGTCATGCCCTACCACGCAACCCTGACCCTGCGCCGCCGACCCCACGATCTGGTCGTCTCGGTGCACGATCCTCTGACCAGGAGAACGCTCAGCGAGCGGGTTATGGTGTCTTTCAAGTGAGAGGGAAGTCGCTGATGCTGAAGAAACTACTCCTGCTCTCTGCCTGCTCCGCCCTGGTTCTCTGCGTCCCCGCGGGCGCGCAGGAGCCCGATTCGGCCCCACCGCTCGATGCCATCTTCGGCGAAGAGATCGATGTCCGGGTCGTCAACGTGGAGGTCGTCGTCGAGGACAAGGCCGGGAACCGGGTTCACGGTCTTGAGGCGCACGACTTCCGCATCTTCGTGGACGGCTTTCCGGTCGACGTCGACTACTTCACCGAGATCCTGGAGAACCGGGCGATCGAGGCGTCCGGTGCCGAAGCGCCGCTCGCGGTCGGTGGGGGCGACAGCGTCCCGACGAACTACGTCGTCTTCGTCGATGACGACCACACGCTGGTCCAGTTCCGGCGACCGGTGCTGCGCGGGCTTGCCGACCAGCTCGATGAACTGGGCCCCCGGGATCAGGTGGCGGTGGTGGTCCAGAGCGGCTCGCGGCTCGAGATGCTGAGCCCCTTCACGACGGATCGGGAGCGGACCCGCGAGGCGCTTCAGCAACTGGACACCGGCAAGGGCTTCCGCGGTCAGTTGGGGTCGCCCAATCTGCCGACACGCCAGGCGGCGATGGCGAGACGGGGTCCCGGCGCCATGGGAAGCGACGTCGGAGTGGGACTCGTGCCGACGGGAGAGACTGGTCTTCCTTTCCCCGATCTGTCGAATGCCGACGGAGTGTCCGCGGCGTTCGACAATCTGCCGGGGGCGAGGATGGCGCGCCTTCCCGGGCTGCGGATTCCCTCCCTCGGCGCCGAAGCGGAGGTCGACCGGAATCTGCGCGAGCTGGAATTCTCGATAACGGCGGTGACCTCGACGATGCAGGCGCTCGACGTACCCGAGGGCCGCAAGGCGCTGCTACTGCTCGCCGGCGACTGGCCGCGGGGGAACTTCCCGGCACAAGGCCTCAACATCGGAGTGCGCAGCGACCGCGAGGTTCTCGATCGCCTGATCGATACGGCGAACCTGCTCGGGTACACGATCTACCCGATCGACGAGCAGAGCAACCAGCCGAGCATGGCGCGGTGGGGGAACTTCCGCTACATGGCCCGGGACACCGGTGGCGAGGCGTTCCTGGCCGGGTCGAACCTGGAAGCGCTGCGCAACGCGAGCAGGGACACCGCGAACTACTACTGGCTCGGTTTCATTCCCCACTACCGGCGCGACGACCGTGCCCACGACGTGCAGGTACAGGTCCTCAGGCCCGACCTGCGGGTGCGTTCCCGCCGCGGCTACCTCGATCTCTCGCGGCGGGCCGAGGCGGACATGGAGACGCAGGGACGGCTCCTGTTTCCGGGCGGGGAGTTGACCCGCGGCGAACCGGTGCTGCAGGTGGAGATCGGCGCTGCCAAGAGGACCGGCCTGCGCAAGATGCTGGTTCCCGTGACCGTCTACATTCCGATCGGCCACTTCCCGCTGGTCCCGTACCAGGACCGGTTCTTCGCCAGGCTGGAACTGCGCTTCGCGGTCGTCGACCGCAACGGCCAGCAGGCCCCGATCCCCCTGATCCCGATCAACCTGCGCGGGCGGATCCGGCCGGCGCCGGAGGCCGTGATGCCCTACGATGCGACGTTGACCCTGCGCCGCAAGCCCCACGATCTCGTTGTCGCGATCCACGACCCGGTAAGTGACCAGACCGTCAGCACGCGCACGCGGGTTTCCTTCCGATGAGCGTGCGGCGTAGCCGGGCGACGCAGGGGAGAGTGGGAGGCGTGGTGCTGCCCGCGGCCGCCTCGTGAGCCTGATCGACGGCGTTGGCGGCGCCTTCATCTTCAGCGAGGCTCCGAAGCTGCTGGCCGACTGGTACACGGAGCACTTGGGCATCGAGTTCGAGGGCGGCGAGGAGTTCGGTGCCTTCTACGTGCGCTACGTGGCCGCGGATCCGGATGACGAGAACTGGGTCATGGACACGACCTTCGCGATCATGAAGGCCAAGCGGCCGGTACCGCGGATGGCCACGAACGACGGCACGGGCCAGGAGGACATGTACGGCGACCAGCCGTTCATGGTCAACCTGCGGGTGCGCGATCTGGGCATGGTGCTGGCGCACCTAGCAGAACGCGGCGTCGAGCCGCTGCGCCGGGACGACGAGGGCTATGCCCTGTTCGCGTGGATCAGGGACGCGGAGGGGAATCGGGTGGAGTTGTATCAGCCGAGGCCGGAAGCCGCCTCGGCGGCCACCCAAGGCTGAGACAGGTCGCCGACGCTAGTCGCCCAGTCCCTGACAGGCACTCTTCGCGCCGGTCGGGTCCATTGCCTCGCTACCTTCGCCGATGTAGGCGATCTTGCCGTCCTTGCCGACCACGTAGGTCACGCGCTTGGCGAGGCCGGCGTACTGCTCCATCGTCCCGCCGTACTGGTTGATTACCGCGGCGTCGACATCGCTGAGGAGCGCGAAGTCGAGTTCCAGGTCGGCTGCGAACTTCTTGTTGTCGTCCAGTTTGTCGGCGCTGATGCCGAAGACGATGGAATCACTGTCCACAAAGTCGGAGATACCAGCCTGGTATCCCTTCATTTCCATCGTTCACCCGCTGGTGAAGGCTTTGGGGAAGAAGGCCAGAACGACGTTCTTCTGCCCCGCGAACGACGACAGGGTCACCTCGGCGCCGTCCGTGCTGGGCAGCGTGAAGTCCGGCGCCGCGTCGCCGACGGCGAGGGAAGCGCCGCTGGCGGAGGTTGAGGCGAACGCGGCGGCGGCAAGGAGGAGCGCCGGGGGTGTGCAGCGGATCATGGAAGTCTCCCGGTTCTCGGATTGCGTGCTTTTCTCGTTCGTTTCGGGACCGGAGTTCGGCGCCAGGGGGCGGAAACACCCGCGAGTGTAGCAACCCTGGCCGGGGGCTGCTGTACACTGCGCGATCAGGCGGTGGCCACTCGGCGAAGCGCTGGAGGGTCCCCAGAACGAGGCCATCGAACCGGTTGCCGGCAACGGCGAGGAAAGGAGACTCGGATGAAGGGTTTGAACCAGATCGATCGGGCCGACAAGGTCGCCGCCGCCGGCAGCGAAGGCCGCTTCGTCGAAGGGATCAGGACGCGTTTCACAGCGCTCGGCGCGGCATTCTGCGCCGCGGCCCTGCTTGCCGCCGCCCCGCTGGCGGCCGCCGATGACGGCGATGTTCCCCGCACCGCGAGCGGTCGCCCCGACCTCACCGGCACTTACGACATCGCCACGCTGACGCCGCTCGAACGCGATGAGAAGTTCAGCGACAATCTGTACCTGAGTCCGGAGGAAGCGGAGGAGATCGCAAACGCGGTCGCCACCCGCCGGGCGGATGCGCTCGTAGCAAGCGATCCGACCCGCGAAGCGCCGCCGCCGGGCGGCGACGGTTCTCCCGGCGCCGCGGGTAACGTCGGCGGCTACAACGACTTCTGGCTGGACTACGGCAGCGGTTCGATTGCCTTGGACGGCAAGTTCCGCACCTCCCTGGTGTTCGATCCCCCGAACGGCCGGCTGCCGAAGATGAAGCCTGCCGCCCAGCAGGCGCGGATGGCGTTCTTCTCCCTGTTTCGCGAGAACACGGGCACGGCATGGTGGCTCGAGAACGAAGGCCCGGGTCCGTACGACGACATGGAGCAGCGGCCGCTCGGTGAGCGTTGCGTTCTCGGCTTCGGCTCGACCTCGGGTCCGCCGATGCTGCCGACCGCCTACAACAATCTGAAGCGGGTGGTCCAGATCGAGGACTACGTGATGATCCTCGCCGAGATGATCCACGACGCCCGGATCATCCGAATCGGCGGCAGGCACCTGCCGGAAGGGATGACGAGCTACATGGGCGACTCGATCGGGCATTGGGACGGCGACACCCTGGTTGTCGAGACGAAGAACTTCGGCAAGAAGCCGGGCATGTACGCCTATGGCGCGGGCGAGAGCCTCAAGGTCACGGAGCGTTTCAGCCGGATCGACGAGAACACGTTGAACTACAGCTTCACGGTCGAGGACCCCAACACCTGGGAGTCGGCCTGGAGCGGTGAGTTCCCGTGGCCGACGGCGGGCGGCAGGGTCTACGAGTACGCCTGCCACGAGGGGAACTACGCGATGGGGAACATCATGCGCGGGGCCCGGCTGCTGGAAGCCGACGCGGCGGCCGCGGCGACTGGCGGCGAGTAGGAACTCTGAGTCGGCGCGTCGCCAGCCTTGCGGCGGCGGCCGCGGCGACAGGTCTCGTCGCCTGCGCTCCCCCGGCCCCTGACGGGGTGCCGGCGGGCTTTGAACTTCACCCGGCTTTCGAACTCGAACTCGCCGCGGCCGAGCCGGTCGTCCTCGACCCCATCGACCTCGCCTTTGACGAACGCGGCCGCGCGTTCGTGCTCGAGCTGCCGGGCTATCCGGACATGGAGCGGCCGGCGCGCATCGTCGCGCTCTCGGACACTGACGGCGACGGGCGCTGGGATCGCCGCCGTCTGTTCGCCGCCGACCTTGGCATGGCGGACTCGATCCTGCCGTGGCGTCGAGGCCTTCTGGTGGCGGCGCCGCCTGACATCGTCTATCTCGAAGACACGGACGGCGACGGCAGGGCGGAGCGCCGTGAGGTGCTGCTGAGCGGCTTTGCCGAGGGCAATCCCCAGCACAATGTGAACGCGCTCCGCTACGGCCTGGACAACCGGGTCTACGGCGTGAACGGAGGCAACGGCGGCCGCCCGTTCTGGCCGGATGCGCCGGACGACGCCATCGAACTCGGCCAGGACGACTTCCGGGTGGACTTCGGTTCGGGCCGCTTCGAGCGGATGGGCCGCGGTGCGGGCGGGTTCGGCATGACGTTCGGCGTCTGGGGCCGTTCCTTCGGCACCCACAACCTGGATCACCTGAGTCAGCTCGTGATTCCGCGCCGGTACCTCGCTCGCCTCCCGGCCTCGTGGCAGAAAGCGCGCCTGCGTCTGGCCGCGCACGCGGACGGCGGTCCCGCCGAGCTGTTTCCCATCGGCGTGAGGCAGACCCGACCCAACCACCCGGAACAGTCGAGCCGGTTCTCGGCCGCCTGCGCGGTGACGGCGTACGGGGGCGGCGCCTTCGAAGGCGCCGGGCTGACGGATCGGGACCTTGCCGTCTTCGTTGCCGATCCTTAGGCGAACGTGGTCCACCGCGCGGTGGTGGACGCGGGCGGCGCGGCAGCGGAGGCGAGCCGGGGGCGGCCCGGGGTCGAGTTCCTGGCTTCGACCGATCCGCTGTTCCGGCCGGTTAACCTGCGCGTGGGTCCGGACGGCGCCCTCTACGTGCTGGACATGCACCGCGGCGTGATCGAGCACCCGGAGTGGATTCCTGATCGGATCGAGAACACGCTCAACCTCTACCAGGGGGACGATCGCGGACGGATCTACCGGGTCGTGCCGGCGGGCGGGCTGCCGGCCTGGGCGGCGGACTTCGGTGGCTTCGACCGAGCGCGGTCCGACGATCTGGTCGAAGCGCTTGGTCACGCGAACAGGTGGCGCCGTCTGACGGCGCAGCGCCTCCTCGTCGAAGAGCACGCCGCGGCGCCTCCGGCTGCGCTGGTGCAGGCCCTGCGAAAGCGCATCGTGGAATCGGGCAATGTCCTGGGCCGACTCCATGCATTGTGGACTCTGGCTGGCGTCGGGGCGATCGACCGCGAGTCGCCGGGGGTTCTACTCCGTGACAGTCATCCGGAGCTGCGCCGGAACGCCGTGCTGGCGTTCGAGGAGTCGCTTCGCGGCGGTGGCCCGACGGCCGATACGTCGGAACTCGCGGACGCCGTGGTGACCATGATCGGGGACCGGGATCCCGGCGTTCGGCTGCAAGCGATCCTGACCGCCGGCATGCTGCTCGGGTCGGATGCCTCTCCGGGGCCGGAGTTCGGCCGTGCCGTGGCGGCCGCGATCGTGGCGGGGGTGGCGCGCCACGCGGGCGAGACGCCCGCTTCGTCAGCGGCGGCGCCGCCTGAGAGAACGGACGTCGAGCGCGACGGCCCCTGGCTGCGCCTGGCCGCCGTCTCTGTCCTGGCCGACGACCCGGCGTCTGGACTGAGATTGCTGCTCGAGTCCGGAGGGTCGGCCGACCCTGGTGCCGCCGACGTGATCGAACGGGTGGCGGCGCTCCCCGGCGGGACCTGGCTGGAACGCATGGGTGCGCTGCTCGATGCCGGTCTTCCGGAGGCCGTGCAGCGGGCAGCCATGGCGGAACTGACCGTGGCGAGGAAGCCGCGGTCACCCGCTACCTGGTCGATCGCTGGCCCTACCTGGGACCGGCCGCCAGACGGGCTGCCGGCGCCTACCTGATTCGGGGCAGAGGGCGGCACGGCGCGCTCCTCGACGCGATCGAGAGCGGCCGCATCCGGCTCGGCGAGATGAACTTCATCCTCGAGCGGCGCCGTTTCCTGCTGCGTTCGCCCGAGGCGGACGTTCGGCGGCGGGCGGCGGCGCTGTTCGATGACGCCGGCGTGGTTTCCCGCCCCGAGGCCGTCGCGGCGATGCGGCCGGCGCTCGACCTCGAAGGGGACCCGGAGCGAGGTGAGACCCTGTTCCTCGACCTCTGCGCCCGTTGCCACCGCAGCGGCGAGACTGGAGGCGGGCCGGGTCCGGACCTCTCGGGCATCGGCCGCAAGAGCGCGGAGACACTGCTGCACGACATCCTGGATCCGAATGCCGCGGTCGATACCGGCTATGTGAACTACATCGTCGAGACCGTCGAGGGCGAGGCCTTCTCCGGACTCCTGGCGGAGGGTTCAGGCGGCGGCGTGGTCCTGCGCGCGGCCGAAGACGTGCTGATCGAAGTCCCCGCCGAACGGATTCGGGAAGTGCGCAGCGACGGCCTGTCCATGATGCCCGAAGAGCTGGAGGCGGGCCTCGAGCCGGCTGACATGGCCGATTTGCTCGCCTTCCTGCGGCGCTAGCGCCGGACCGCTTCGATCTCCAGGAACCGCTCCTTGAGGCGCACCGCTTGCTCGAGATCGAGCACCAGGTAGATCTTGTTGGGCCGCGGCCCGCGCCGCAGGTAGTCGTAGAGGTAGGCGGGCAGCTTGTCGTGGCGACCGAGGGCGCGCCAGACGGCCTCTTCTGCGAGGTCCCTCGCGCGCTCCAGGAACGGAGTTGCAACGCGGTGCTCGAACGGGCGCAGATCGTGCATCGCCTCGAGTGCCAGGTAGTTCAGGCGACGCGTCGTCTCGTCGACCGGGTAGGACAGCACGGAAGTGAAGGGCATTTCGTCGCCGAACCATGGGGGCAGCGACTCGAGCGCTGTATTGGGCCCGAGCGGGTAGGGCTCGGCGTTGGTCGGGTGGTTTGTGTAGAGCAGCAGGAGGCCGTCCCAGCCGTTCTCCTCAAGAGCCTCGATCAGGGCAACTGTCGTGTATTGGTGGTCGGCGTGGTTGTCCAGCAGGGGATTGGGCGCGGCAATCAGCTCGGCGCCCGTCCAGTCCACCTCACGGCGCAGGTCGCGCACGAGTTCGGGCCAGCTCGACTCGAATGGCCGGGTGGCCAACTGCGGCTCGGAGTTGAGGCGGCGGAAGTAGCCGGGGTGCTCGAGGTCGGTCAGGATCGGCGGCACGACCATCGGCCGACGCTGGTAGAGGGTGCCCAGCGTGCCGTCGAAGTACCCGAGGTTGCGAATGCGGCTGAAGGGCACGTGGCCAAGGAAGGGCACGGTCAGGCTATCCCACGTGCGTATCCGGCCCTTGATCCGGTAGTGCTCGCCGGTGTCGGGAAACAGCCCGCCGTAGTTCTTGCCGCCGTAGTCGCCCGCGGTCACCGTGACCACGTCGGCGAGGGTGGTTGCGTAGAGGCCGAAGGCACCGATCTCGGCGTCGTCGGGGTGGGGAGCGACCACCAGCACCCGGGTCGAGGCATCGATCGGTTGGTTCGCGAACACGACCAGTCGCGCCGATCCCGTGCGCCAGCCGATCTGCCGGCCGACCATCTCGATCGTGCCGCGCCCTGCCGCGGGAGAGACGTTCAGATAACGGCGACCGGTCGAGCGAGGGGCGAAGGACTGGGTGACGCTGCGGTCGCCGGATCGGAACTCGATGTAGGGGCCGAGCGACGGCAGCAGCGGACGGGTCTTGACGTCGAGTTCAAGGAACGCGGTGACCCCGGTGGCCGGGGCCTCCCGTGGCCAATCGAAGCCCTTGCGGGTAAGGCGAACCTCGAAGATCTGGCCGTCCCGCCGCTCGAGGGCGTAGTCATGCGCCTGACGCGGATCGTGCTGGAAGAAGTTCCGGTAGGAGCCGCCGCGGCAGTGACCCCAGATTCCGACCGCCGTCAGGGCGATCAGAAGGGCGACCCGGCGCCGCGAAACCCAGGGCCGGAAACTCACCGCGGACCGGGCGGCGGCGGGCCGACGTACTCGCAGTGGCCTCGGCTGCCGAGCAGTTCGTCGATCTCGTTCTTGACCGCCTGATCCACCGGCGCACGGCTGCCGTTAGCGCCCGCGGTGACGGTCATGTCGTCGAGTTCGATCCTGAATTCCACCTCGACGCCGTCGTTCGGCCTGCCGTTCGAGCCACGATGACGGTGCTGGTCGAGCAGGTCGCGGAGGCGCTCCAGGTCGTCGCCGATGAAGTTGTCGCCGGCGCCGGCGGTACTCGTGCCGTCGAGGTGGATGCGGAGGCGCCGGGCGAGCTTCGCCTCGGCCTCGGCAATGCCGATCACCTTGCTGACGACCAGGTTCGGATCCTCGCGTCGCCGGTCGACCCGTCCGGTGAAGAACAGCACGGCGCCGCGCTCCAACGCCGCTTCGTACTGGGCATAGGCGTCCGCGAAGAGGACACCTTCGATCCGGTCGCTGCGGTCCTCGAGTTGAACCACCGCCATCTTCTGGCCGGGATTGCGCCCCTTGCGTGTGCGCGTGGTGCGGAGCCCTCCGAGCAGCGCGCCGAGGACGACGTCGGTGTCAGCCGGCAGCGCCTTCAACTGCTCGACATTCACGTTGCCGAAGCGCTGGAGGAGCTCCCGGTGATCGTCGAGGGGATGGCTGGTGGCGAAGAAGCCGAGCGCCTCCTTCTCGTGGGCCAGGAGTTCGCTCGCGCTCCAGGGCGGCGCCGACGGCAGGTCCTGTTCGGGCTCGTCGTCCTCGCCGGCGTCGGCCGTGCTGCCGAACAACAGGCTCGACTGGCCGCTCTCGCGGTCCGCCGCGGCCCGCTGGCCGGCCTTGATCGCCGGTTCCAGAGCCTGGAGCATGGCCGCGCGCTCGTCCTTGCCATGGACTCCGTCGAAAGCGCCCGACTTGATCAGGGCGTCGATCGCGGTGCGGTTGACGATCTGCAGCGGCACCCGCCGGCAGAAGTTCCACAGACTGCGGAAGGGGCCGCCTTCGTCTCGTGCCTCGAGGATCGCGCGCACGGCCTTCTCGCCGACGCCCTTCACCGCGGAGAGGCCGAAGCGGATGTGCCCGTTGGCGTTGCCGTGCTGCTCGCCGGGATCGAAGACTACGTGGAAGCGCACTCCGGAGCGGTCGATGTCGGGCGCGCCGACTTCGATCCCGGTGCGGCCGTCCGGAAGCTTCACCCGGCCGCACTCGTCGACGTACTTGACGAGCTTGTCCGTGCTGTCGGCGGTGTAGGTGAGGACCGCGGCCATGTACTGGACCGGGAAACAGGTCTTCAGATAGGCCGTCTGGTAGGCGAGCAGGGTGTAGCCCACGGAATGGGACTTGTTGAAGCCGTAGCCCGCGAACTCCTCGATGAGGCTGAACAACTTCGTGGCCTGGACCTTGCCCAGTCCCTTGTCCTGGGCGCCGGACAGGAAACGTTTCCGTGCGGCATTGATCGTCTTGCGGTTCTTCTTGCTGATCGCCTTGATCAGCGTGTAGGCCTCGCGCAGCGGCACGTCGCCCAGCTCGTGGACGATCTGCATCACCTGTTCCTGGAACACCATGATGCCGTGGGTTTCGGCGGTGTGGCGGTCGACGATTTCGTGGACTTGCGGCGTCGCCTCCCGGCCGTGCTTGCGGTCGCAGTAGGTGCCTATGAGCGCCATGGGGCCCGGGCGGAAGAGGGCGTTGGCGGCGACCAGGTCCTCGAGCCGGTCGGGCTTCATCTGCAGCAGCAGGTTTCGCATGCCCTCCGACTCGAACTGGAAGGTGCCCGCCGTGTCCGCGCGGGCGAAGACATCGAGCACGTTCGGGTCGGCGAGATCAATGTGGTCGAGATCGAGGGGGTCGCGGCCTTCAGCGGTACCGGGAACCGCCTCCGCGATCGCCTCCGGCGGCAGGGTCTCGCGCACCAGTTGGCGGCAGCGCTCGATGATGGACAGGGTTGTCAGCCCGAGGAAGTCCATCTTCAGCAGACCCATTTTCTCGACGGTGGGGCCGTCCCACTGGGTCACCAGAACGTCCTTCGACCCCTGGCTGCGGCTGGTGGCCAGCGGCACCAGGTTCTCGAGCGGTTGGGTCGCGATGACGAGCCCGGCGGCGTGGACGCCGCTGTGCCGCGTGATCCCCTCGAGTTCCCGCGCGGTGTCGATCACCTCGCGGACGTGCTCGTCGCCGTCGTAGAGCCCCTTGAGCTCCTTCTCGCGCTGCAGCGCCTGGTCGATCGTCACGCCGAGTTCGGCGCCGATCAGCTTGCAAATGCGGTCGACCTGGGCGAGCGGCAGTTCGTGCACCCGTCCGACGTCCCGGATCGCCGCGCGCGCCTTCATCGTGCCGAACGTGATGATCTGCGCGACGTAGCCGTACTTCTCGCGGACGTACTCGAGGATCTCGGTGCGACCGTCCTGGCAGAGATCGATGTCGATGTCGGGGTACTCGCTGCGGTCGGGGTCGGTGAAGCGCTCGAACAGGAGTCCGTAGCGCACCGGGCAGGCATGCGAAAGGCCGAGGGCGTAGCCGACCATGGTGCCGACGCCCGAACCACGCGCGGTGGCCGGGATCTTCCGTTTGCGGGCCTCGTTGACGAAGTCCCAGACGATCAGGAAGTAGGCGCTGATCCGCTTGCCGGCAAGCACGGACAGCTCGTGGTCGAGACGGCGGCGGTGCGCGTCCTCGATCCGGTCGCCGTAGCGCCGGACCAGGCCGGCTTCGCTGAGTTCGCGCAGAGCCCGGTCGCAGTCGGCGTGAAGGACGGCGAGTTCCTCCTCGCCGGGTTGCTCGGCCAGGGGCTCGACCCGGTAACGGGCGCAGAAACGATCGAACCAGGCGGTGCTGCCAGGTCTCGGTTCGTCCGTGTCCGCCGGAAGCGCCTCCGGATCGGTGCGCTCGACTCGCACCAGGGGAGCGTGGTTGGCGGAGAAGTCGAGTTCGACGTTGCAGCGGTCGGCGATCCGGCGGGTGTTCTGGAACGCCTCGGCCGTCTCCTCGTCGGCGAACAACTCGGCCATCTGCTCGGGGCTCTTGACGTAGAGCTCCTTCGGGTAGTGGAGCCGGTCCTCGTCCTGCTTGTTCTTGCCGGTCGAGACGCAGATCAACGTGTCGTGGCTGTCCCAGTCCTCGGCGGTCAGGAAGTGGGAGTCGTTGTCGCACACCAGAGGCAGGTCGAGCTCTTCGGCAAGGCACAGGATCTGCTCGTTGACCCGATCCTGCTCGGGCGTGTCGTGCCGTTGCAGCTCCAGGTAGAAGCAGGGCTCGCCGTGCTCGTCGTTGGGGAAGGTCTGCCGGTGCCACTCGGCTTCCTCGCGGGCGCGCTCCCAGTGGCTGTCGGCGCCGGTCTCGATGTGCCGTCTCAGGTGGTAGGCGAGAGAGGAGCCGAGGTGGCCGTTGATCGCGATCAGCCCTTCGTTCCACTGCCGGAGCGTCTCCTTGTCCATCCGCGGCTTGTAGTAGAAGCCCTCGAGGAAACTGTCCGACGAGAGTTTCACCAGGTTGCGCCATCCCGTCTCGTTGCGGGCCAGCAGGACCAGGTGGAATCCACCGTCGGCGACGCCCTGACTCTCCTTGTAGCGGCGGTCGGAGGTCTCCGTCTTGATGTCCGGCGCTACGTAGGCCTCGATGCCCAGGATCGGCTTGACGCTCTTCTTGCGGCAGGCCTCGTAGAAGGCGACCGAGCCGTACAGATTGCCGTGATCCGTGAGCGCGACCGCGTCCATGCCGAGCCCCTCGACGCGGTCGACGAGGGGTCCCATCCGGTTGCCCCCGTCGAGCAGCGAGTACTCGGAGTGGAGGTGGAGGTGGACGAAGCCCGGGGCCATGCTCGGTGGGAAGAGTCTACGCCGCGGGGAATGGGCCGGGACCGCGCCGCGTCGCCGTGACGGCGCTAGCTTCTCACCGCCGAGGCACCGGCGCAAGCGCCGAAATCGGGTTTCGGCGCGTCTTTTCGTCTAGGTCTGTGTGGCCGCGGCCCCAAAGGTCAGCCAAGAGGACCCCGGCGCTGGTCCAGGCGCCGCTCCTGCCCCTGGCCGCAGTGCTCGTGGTCGCGCTCGTTGCTGACGGGCGCGGCCGCGAGCAGCTCGGTGTCCTTGACCCCGCGCGGCCGGTCACCGCCGAAGTCGCCGTCCCCGCGCTCGGCGCTGCGGCCTGGCAGCGTGCCGACGATGGCTGGATCGCGAGGGTCCGGGTCATGGCGGTCGAGCAGGCGGGGCGCCAAGTTGGAAGTCCGGATCGAGCCTGGCTCCGGCTGCGCGGCGGTATGCCGCCGCCGGAGCGGCAGCTTCGCGTGCGCGGGTACTTCAGCCGTCGCCAGTCCTACCTGAATCTGGACGTTTCCGTACCGGGAGACTGGGGGCTGACCGTGAAGAGCCGGCTGCTTCTGGCCGGCACAGGTGAAGCGCCGGGTCGGCTTCAGCGGGCGGCGCCGCGATTGCGGCAGCGGCTCCTCGAAGCTGTGGCGTCGACCGACCGGCCGGGCGCCATACTCGCCCAGGCGCTGGTGTTCGGAGATGCCCGCCGCGTGCCTCCGGATTGGAAGACCGGCCTGCGTCGCGCCGGCCTCTCCCACCTGCTCGCGGTGTCTGGTCTCCACGTGGGACTGATCCTGGGCGGCTTCTGGTGGCTCTTCGGCGGGATCTCGAATCGACTGACCGCGTTGGGCGGCGCCTCGGTCCTCCTGCTGTACGGCTGCCTCGTCGGGCCGCGGCCGTCGCTGCTGCGGGCGGCGGTCATGGCCCTGCTGGTCATCCTGGCGTTGGTCCTCGAACGGCCGCCGCGGGCGCTGAACTCCCTCTGCGCCGCGCTGATCCTGATCCTGTCCTTCGACCCGGCGGCGGCCTTCGATCTCGGCTTCCAGCTCAGTTTCCTGGCCACCGCGGGGATTCTCCTGCTGGCGCCGCGGCTGCTCAAGTCGTGGCGGCGACGCGGGGTTGCGGGGCCGGCTGGGCATGTGGCCGCCGCCCTGGCGGTGACTGTCGCCGCCCAGCTCGCCACCTTGCCCGTCACGGCCGTCCGGATCGGCGTCCTGACGCCGCTGGCGCCGGCGCTCAACCTCGTGTTCGTGCCCTGGACGGCGTTGGCGCTGGGGGCTTCCCTGCTCTGGGTCGTCGTGGCGGCCGGAACCTCGGTGCCCCTGGTGTCGACGGTCGCCGAGCCCGTCGCGGCCGTGCTCCTGGGGATTCTCGACGCTCTGAGCCTGCCCTTCGCGTGGCTCGCGGAACTGCCTCCGGGCGCCTGGTTGGCCGTACCGGTGAGCGTCGAATCCGGCGCCGCGCTGACGCTGGCGGTCTGGCTTGGGATCCTCCTGTCCGGATTCCGGCGGGCCGCCTACGCGCTGTCGCTGGTTCTTGTATGCACGCCGACGCCGGCTGACGTTGAGCCGAGGCTGGTGATGCTGGACGTGGGCCAGGGGGAGGCGCTGTTGCTGCGGAGCGGTGACCGCGGCCCGGTGATCCTGGTCGACGGCGGAGGGTTCCGCCAGGGCAACTTCGCGGAGGCGGCGCTGCTTCGGGTCCTGGCCGCGGAAGGTGTCCGTCGGATCGACCTGGCGGTCCTGTCCCATGGCGACGCGGACCACTGCCAGGGTCTGCTGGAACTCGCCCGGTATCTATGGGTTGAGCGTCTGTGGGCGGCGCGGGTGGAAGTCCAGGACGGCTGCGGCCGGGATCTGGCCGAGCAGCTCCAGGGGCGCGTGGAGTTGGTGGAACGGGGCTACGCTGAGGCAGTCGCCGCCTGGCGGCTCGAGGTCCATCACCCGGGACCGGACCCGGTCGCTGACGGCAACTCGGCGTCCCTGGTGGTCCGCGCCTGTGCCGAGCTCTCGTGCGTCTTGTTCACCGGCGACCTCGATCTCGCTGGCGAGAGGGAACTGCTGGCCTGGACCCGAAGCCGGGGAAGGTCGCTTCGAAGCGAGGTTCTCAAGGTGGCTCATCATGGCAGCCGCACGTCGAGCGGCGCGAAGTTCCTCGACGCCGTCGAGCCGCGGCTGGCTCTGATGTCGGCCGGCCGACGCAACGCGTACGGACATCCGTCGCCGGACGTCCTGGCCAGGATGGAACGACGGAGAGTGCGCGTTCTGCGCACGGATCGTCACGGGCGAATCGCGGTCCGCTTCCGGCGCTACGGCTCGGGCGCTCGGCGGCCCGTGTACCAGATTGCGGCCTCGCCGCGCAGGGGCGTCCCGTGAGGCCGGTTATCCTGCGCCCATGCGGGAACTCCCGTGGCAGGCGATCGCCGTCCTGGGTCCGACGGCGACCGGAAAGAGTGCCTTCGCGATGCGGCTTGCCGGGGATCTCGCGGTAAAGGGCGTCGGTACGGAACTGATCAGCGCCGACGCGCTGCAGGCCTATCGCGGCTTCGACATCGGCACGGCCAAGCCGGGGCCGCGAGAGCGGACCCGCGTACGGCATCACCTGGTCGACGTGCTCGAACCGCACCAGGCTTTTTCGGCGGGGGAGTTCGCGCGCAGGGCGCGCGCCGCGGTGAAGGAAATCGAGGGGCGGGGACGTCTGCCGATCCTGGTGGGCGGCGGCGGCTTCTACCTTCGTGCGTTGTTCGAGGGTCTGGCGCCGGTGCCGCCGGTTCCGCCCGAGGTGCGGGCCGGTTTGCGGAGCGAGCTGCGATCCGAGGGCCTCGAGGTGTTGTTCGAGGAGTTGCGGGTAGTCGACCCGGAAAGCGCGGCGGCGCTCTCCGCCGGCGACACGCAACGCGTTCTGAGGGCGCTGGAAGTGTTTCGTTTCACCGGCCGCACCCTCCCGAGCTGGCGTCGCGCGGGCTGGGAACTGGCGCTCGACAGACGGGTGCTCAAGGTCGGATTGACCCTGCCGCGAGCCCTTCTGTACGATGCCATCGAGGCGCGGGCCGGACGCATGCTGGAGTGTGGCTGGCTGGCCGAAGTGATGCGCCTGCGGGAACGGGCCGGCTGTCGCCATGGGCGTTCCTGGACTGAGTTGCCGGCGTGTCGAGCGATCGGCTACCGGCAATTCGCCGATCACCTGGAGGGGAAGTTGACGCTGGAGCAGGCCTTGGAGGAGACGATCCGCGCCACTCGCCACTACGCCAAACGGCAGGAGACATGGTTCCGCCGCGAGACGGCAGTGCGCTGGATCGACGCCTCGCGCAGGGAATGTGTGGAGCGAGCTCTGCAGGGGATCGTCGAGGCTGTAGCCGGAACCCGAACGGACGCGGTGAGCGAGTGAAGACGCCGCGGCCAGCAGCTACTGTTCTGACCGTCCTTCTAGCTGCCTGCGCTGGTTCAACGTTGACGCCGGAGCCGCCGCGGCCGGCGGCCTCGTTCGACTATCGGGGCGGTCCGATCCTCCGTCCCCCGCTTGAAGGCTTCACGGAGAACATCCCCGAGCAGAGCCGCTACGAACTGGCTTCCGCGTGGGAGGCGCTTAGCCGAGGCGAGTTCGAAACGGCGCGGAGCGGTGCGGAGACGCTGCTTGGAATCGATCCGACGCTGCTGCCGGCCACCGTCGTGTTGGCCCAGGCTCACCTTGCCGCCGGGGCTCCGGAGCGGGCGCTCGAACTCCTCGCTGAGCCGTTGGCCGGACGGCCCGAATACACCGCCGGCCAACTCGTCTACGCGCGGGCGGCGGAACTCACCGGCGATGCCGTTGCCGCCTACGGCGCCTATCGCGGCATAGCGGGCCTCGACGAGGAGGCGGCCGCCCGGGCCGCGGCCCTTCGCACCCGGGCGACAGCGGAACTCGGCCAGCGGACCGGGGCGGGGCTTGAGGCGGGCCGGTTGGCGGAAGCCGGCGCGGCGCTCGAGACACTGCGGTGGTGGGCGCCTGACGACACGGCGACGGTCGATCTGCGGCGGCGTCTGGCGCGCGCCCGCGGCGACGCGGAGGAGGAGTTGGAGGCGACGCGGGTCCTGATCGCCGCCGGCGGGGCGTCGCTGGACCTGTTGCAACGGCAGGCCGCGCTCGAAGTCGAGAGCGGTAACGCCCGCGCCGGGCTCGATCTCTACGAGCGGCTCGCGGAACGCCATCCGGACAACGTGGAGATCACGGCGGCGCTGACCGCCGCGCGGTTCACCTGGCGCACGAAGCTGCTGCCGCCGAGCGTGGCGCGTCTGCTCGACGCTTCGAGCCTGTTGCGGGGCGACTTCGCGGCGCTGACGTACTGGCTGGTGCCGGGCGTGCGGACCGGTCCGGCGGGGAGCAGGGTGATCGTCAGCGACATCGTCGAGCATCCCCAGAGCCGTGAGATCGCCCGAGTCCTGAACCTGGGCCTGATGGCGCCGGTCGATGCGGCGGTGCGCCGGTTCGCTCCCAACGACTACATGCGCCGGGGCCCGGCGCTGGCCACCCTGCTTCGGATGCCCGGCCGGCTCGGCGGCGGCGCCGCCTGCGTCGGAGAGGGCGGCGATCCGGCCGCGGACGATACGGACGCCGTGTGCGAGGCGGCTCATCGTTGTCGGCTGATCTCCGAGCCGGCGGAATGCCGGCCCCAGGCGGCGATCTCGGGGCGCGAAGCGACCGAGGCCCTGCGCCGCACCCTCCATCTGATCCAGTAGACCGCGCCGCGCGGCAACCGGCGGCCACGAGCGATCCAGCGAACATCCGGAGACCGTTCCCATGACATCATCCGTTCCAGCCGCGATGCTTGCTCTGGACCAGGAGCGCGCCGTCGTTCTCGTGATCGACATGCAGGGCCGCCTCGTCGACCTGATGCATCGACCCCGAATGATCATCGACGGCACGGCCCGGCTGCTGCGGCTGGCGCAGATGTTCGGCCTGCCGGTGATCGTGACCGAGCAGTACCCGCAGGGGCTGGGTTCGACGCGCGAGGAACTGGCGGCGGTGATCGAGGAAACGGATCCGGACGGCCGCCGTACACGCAGGGTGGTGAAGGACTCCTTCGGCTGCTGCGGCGAGCCGGCGTTCGAGGAGGCCCTGGCGGCGGCGAGACCGGGCCTCGCTCCGGCGGATCGGCAGGTTGTCGTAGCGGGCATCGAGGCCCACATCTGCGTCGTGCAGACGGTGCTCGATCTCGTCTCGCGCGGCACGGACGTCCACGTGTGCTGGGACTGTGTCAGCTCACGGGGCGAGGAGTACCGCCGCCACGCTCTCGATCGGATGGGCGCTGCCGGCGCCCAGATAACGAACCACGAATCCGTCGCCTTCGAACTCGCCCGCGACAAGAACCATCCCCAGTTCAAGGGCGTCAACCGGTTGCTCCGGGAGGGGCAGATCGCTTGACCATCCCGGTGCGGCTGACGGTCGTGGCTGCGGTGTTGGTCCTGGCGGCGTCGCCTCTCGCCGCTCAGCCGACGACCCCGAGCTCGGGCGACCCAGAGGCGGCGGTGCGGGCGACGTTCGAGGCCTACCGCGAGGCGTTGCTCGGCAGTGACGGCGAGCGGGCGGCCGCCCTGGTCGACGGGAAGACGGGCGAGTACTACCGGGAGTTGAAGCGGCTGGTCCTGAACGGCGGTGAGGAGGAGGTGCGGCGGCGGACCTTCGTCGACCGCTTCCTGATCGTCGCCTTCCGGCACCAGTTCGACGCCGCGGAGTTGACCGGGATGGACCTGGCCGACGTGATCGTGCGGGCGACGGAGATCGGCTGGATCAACGGAGCGGCGATCGAGCAGCTCGCCGTGGGTGATGTCCGGATCGAAGGCGACGAGGCCTATGCCGCCGCTCGGACGCGGGCGTCCCTGGAGGATCCGGCGCTGGGCGGCGGCATCGACGAACTGGAGTACCGCTTCGTGAACGAGGACGGGACTTGGAAGTTCCGGTTCAGCGCGCTCGTGTCGTCGATCGACGAAGTGATGCGCAACCTGGCCGCGCAGCTTGGCGCGGACGAGGACGACCTGATCTTCACCCTGGTCGAGTCCCTGACCGGAGTCGAAGTGCTGCCCGAGGTCTGGGAGGCGGTAGAGCGCTGATCGGCGGCGCGGGACTCTCGCCGGCGGACGGCCGAACCCGCTTCGGCGGTGCGGTACGATCCGGCCGTGCCGATCCGGCGAACAGCGTCTATGGTCGTTGCCGCTGCTGTCGTGGCGGCCGCCGGGGCCGGCCTCGTCGCCAGAGCCCCGGCGCCCGAGCCGGGCCCGCAGATCAGGGGGCCCGACGATCGCCGCGACCCCCGCACCCGCTACCGGCGTTCTCTGCCGCCCCAGGCGATGAGGATGTTCGAGCGGTACCTGCCGCGGCCGGTCGGGCCGGATGAGGTGCTGCGGGAGTTCTACTTCACCCGCCTCGCCTACAGCGGCAGGACCTACATGGGCGGCGGCAGTTGGTCGGTCGACTTCCCGAAGGCCGACCGGCAGTTCATGACCGGTCTCAAGCGACTGCTAGACCAGTTGGACGCCTACGACTACGACAACGCAGTCGTGGCCACGGACGAGAAGCTGTCCCGCTTCCCCTTCCTCTACTCGGTGGAGGTCGGCTACATGATGCTGAGCGAGGACGAACGGGAGGCCTTGCGTCGGTACCTGCTGGCTGGCGGCTTCTGGGTCATCGACGACTTCTGGGGCAGTTGGGAGTGGGCGAACCTGGAGAGGGAGCTGTCCGAGCTCCTGCCGGAGTATCCGATCGTCGAGATTCCCCTGGAGCACCCGATCTTCCACTGCTTCTACGACGTCGAGGAGATCCTCCAGGTGCCGAACGTGCGCCAGGGTCGGCACGGGGGCCCGACCTGGGAGCAGGACGGCTACACCCCGCACGTGCGGGGCATCTTCGATGACCATGGCCGCTTGATGGTGGTGATCAACTGGAACACCGACCTGGGCGACGCCTGGGAGTGGGCGGAAGACGAGTGGTACCCGGTGCGGTTTTCCCACTACGCGTACCAGATGGGAGTCAACTTCGTCGTCTACGCCATGTCGCACTGACGCCGCGACACCGCGACCACTCACCTCCGCGTCTCTTCGTTCCTGCCTTCGTTCCTGTCTTCGTTCCTGATGACTGGCCTTTTCGAGTTCCTGTTCAAGTACCGGCCGCCTCTGTTCGACGAGGGCCGGTTCGCCCTCGCCGCTCCGGGCTGGATGCAGGTGGCGGCACTGCTTGCCGGTGGCGCGCTCGTGTTCGCCGCCTTCACCTACCGGCGGATGCGTCCGGGTCCGAGCGGCGGCGCCGAGCGCTACCGCTGGCTGCCGCCGACGCTGCGCTCACTGGCTACCTTTGTACTGGTCCTGTGCCTGCTGCAACCGGCCCTGGTCCTGTCGACGGTGGTGCCGCAGGAGTCCTTCGTCGGCGTCCTGATCGACGACTCCGGCAGCATGGCGATGCCGGACGAGGACGCCGCCGGGGACGGCACCCGGGCCGGGGCGGTTCGGGAGGCGCTCTCCGGGGCGCCGGGGTCGCTGCTGGAACTCGTCGGGCAGCACTTCCAGGTCCGCCAACTTGCCTTCGGCCGCGGCGCCGAGCGGATCGAGTCCATCGACCAGCTCCGGTTCGCCCGCTCCGACAGCCGCATCGGCGAAGCCCTGAGCGCGGCCTCGGACGAACTGGCCGGATTGCCCCTGGCGGGCCTCGTCCTGCTCTCCGACGGCGCCGACTCGGCGCCGGCCGAGCTCGGCGATGCCTTGCTGGCGCTCAAGGCCGCCGGGACGCCGGTGCACGCGATCGGCCTCGGGCGGCCGCGCCTGGAGAAAGACATCGAAGTGTCCCGGGTGGTCGCTCCGCGGCGGGTGCTCGAAGGTTCAACCGTCGAGGTCGAGGTCACACTGAGTCAAACCGGGTTCGGCGGCCGCAGCGTGAACCTCGAAGTCGAGGACGACGGGCGGATCGTGAACGTGCAGCCGGTGGCCTTTCCGCGCCGGAGTTCGGCGGTCACGGCCCGGGTGATGTTCGCGGCCAGCGCCGAGGGGGCGCGTGAGTTCCGCTTTCGGGTCGCCGGCCAGCCGGGGGAGCAACTGACGCTGAACAACGAGCGGGTCGCGCTGGTGGAAGTGACGAACAGGCAGGAGAAGATCTTCTTCTTCGAGGGCGAACCACGACACGAGTCCAGGTTCCTGCGGCGGGCGGTCCAGTTCGACGAGAATCTCCAGCTCGTGTCCATGACGCGCCAGGCGGCGAACAAGTTCTACGGCATCAACTTCGATGAGGACACGAAGCGCTTCGACGGTTTTCCGACCCGCCGCGAGGATCTGTTCGAGTACCAGGGCGTCATTCTGGGCAGCATGGAGGCGAGCTTCTTCACCCACGACCAGATGAGGATGCTGGTCGATTTCGCCGCCCAGCGCGGCGGCGGCGTGCTGCTGCTGGGCACCCACAGGTCGTTCTCGGAAGGGGGCTTCGCCGGTACGCCGATCGCCGAGCTGTCGCCGCTTGTCCTCTACGAACCGCCGGCGGGTGACGGCCGTCCTGAACTGGTTTACGACCTGCAACTGGAGTTGACGCCCCAGGGACGCGCCCACCCCGCAATGCTGCTGCGGGACGACCGGGCCGAATCCAACGAACTCTGGTCGACCTTGCCGCGGCTCTCCGCGTACCAGCGGGCGACCGAACTGAAGGCCGGCGCCACGGCGCTGCTGAGGGCGGAGACTCCCATGGCGAGCGATCCGTTGATCGCCCTGGCGCATCAGCGGATCGGCCGCGGACGGGCGATCGCCTTCACGCCGCACGACTCCTGGCACTGGCAGATGAGCGCCGAGATCCCGCTCGAGGATCAGACCCACGAGCGTCTGTGGCGGCAGATGCTGCGCTGGCTGGTGTCCTACGTGCCGGACCGGGTCGAGGTCGAGACGGACCGCGACCGGTTCGAGCCCGGCAGCACGGTCACGCTGCGCGCCATGGTGCGCGATGCGGCGTTCCGGGAGGTGAATCGGGCCCAGGTCACGGCGGCGATCGAGATGCCGTCCGGCGACGAGGTCGAGGTGCCGCTCGATTGGTCGGTGGAGCGTGACGGCGAGTTCGTCGGCGCCTTCGTGGCCGGTGAGCGCGGTCACTACCGGGTCGAGGTCGACGCGCGGTCGGAGGGCGAACTGCTCGGTGTCGCGGTGTCGCGTTTTGCGGTCGACACGCTGAACGAGGAACTCTTCGGCGCCGCTCGCCGGGACTCGGTGCTGAGGAGGATCGCTCGCGAGACCGGTGGCCGACAGTACGAGCTGGATGAAATGGACGGTCTGGTCGAAGACCTCTCGGTCAGCCGCGAAGGCACGACGGTGCGTGAGACGCGGGATCTCTGGGACATGCCGATCCTGTTCCTGTTACTGGTCGTCTTCCTGGGCGGCGAGTGGGCGGTTCGGCGCCGTCTGGGGATGGCGTGAGCCGCCGCGGACGCATGGGGTTGCCGGTGGCGGCATTCGCGTGCTCGCTTGCCGTCGCCCCGCTCGGCGCGGAGAGCCACCTTCTGGTGGTGACCGGAGTTGGCGGCGAGCAGGTCTACACGGAGCGTTTCCACGCCTGGGCGACACGGGTGGTGGAGGCCGCGCTCGAAGCGGGCCTGAGCGAGGACAACGTGGTCTACCTCGGCGAACGTCCGGACCTCGATCCGGAACGGATCCGGGGCCGTTCCACGGGCGAGAACCTGCTCGCGGAGATCGAGGCGCTCAGCAAGCGGTCGAGCGCCGGCGACAATCTGTGGATCCTGCTCTTCGGGCACGGCAGCGGCTCGGCGGGCCCGCCGCGATTCAACCTGCCGGGGCGGGATCTCGTGGCCGAGCAGTACGCCGCCGCGCTCGAGCCGCTCGCGGACCGCCGCCTGGTGTTCATCAACGCGAGTTCCGCATCCGGCGGCTTCATCGCGCCGCTGGCGAAGGAGGGCCGGGTGGTGATCACCGCGACCAGGTCGGGCGCGCAGGGCAACGAGGCGCTGTTCGGCGGTTACATCGCGGAGGCCTTAGACGGGGCCGCGGGAGACCGGAACAAGGACGGGCGCACGTCCGCCCTCGAGGCTTTCGAGTTCGCTCAGCGCGAGGTTGAGCGCTACTACCGGCAGGCTGGACAGATCCGCACCGAACATGCGCTTCTCGAGGACGACGGCGACGGTGAGGGAAGCCTGGAACCGGCGGGCGTCGGTGCCTCCGAACCGGTCGACGGGAGGCTTGCGAGTCTTGTTCTCCTCGGCGAGGAAGCGCTTCCGGAAGCGCTGACGGCGGAGAGCCGGGAACTCGCCCTGCGGCGCGGCGAAATCGAGCGCCGGATCGACGAACTCCGGCTGCAGCGGGAGACGCTCGACGAGGAGGTCTATCTCAGCGAGCTCCAGGATCTGATGGTGGAACTGGCCCTGGTCGACCGGGAGCTTGAGGAGGCCGGGGAGGAGGACGGCGGAGGCGATGGTCCGGATGGCGCCAATGGGGAGCCGGACCGATGAACGCCCGAATCGATTCGACCCGCCAGTGGATCGGACTGGCGGTCGTCTCTCTGGCGGTGGTCTTCGGGTCGCCCGCGACCACCGCGGCTCAGGACGAGCCGGTGTCGCTGGACGACATCGAACAGTGGATCCTGACCGGCCGCTACGACGAAGCGGTGGAGCAGCTCGACGCGCGGGCCGGCGAGGCGGGCGATCCCCGGGCGCTGAGGTTGCGCGTGGAGGCGCTGACCTCGACTGGCCGCTACGAGGAGGCGGCCGCAGCGTTCGACGGCGTCGACGCGCCGGCTCTCGGTCTCGGCGTGCTGAGGGGCAGGGTCGCGCTCCTTGGCGGCGACCGGGAGGAGGCCCGGCGCTCCTTCGAGGAGGCCCGTGCCGCCCGGGGTGCGGACGCGCTTCTCGCTTCGTTCGAACTCGCCCAGCTTGCCTGGGACCGGGGCGAAATCGAGGAGGCTACGGCTGGCTTCTACGAGATGATCGACGCCTACAACCGTGGCGCCGCCGACACGGCCGAGGAACTCGTGGCGGTGGGGGAGGCCTGCCAGTTGCTGGGGCGCGACGATCCGGAGCTGTTCAAGGACGCCCTGCGCGCCTACGACGAGTCGGTGGAACTAGCCCCCTCCTGGCCGGCGCCTCGCATCCGGATCGGCGAGCTGTTCCTCGAGAAGTACGACAGCACCCAGGCGCGTACGTCGCTGGCCGACGTGCTGCGGTCGAACCCGCGCCATCCGGAGGCGCTGCTCGCGATGGCGCGAACGATGCGGTTCGACGGCAATCCGCGAGCCCAGGGAGTCCTCGACTCGGCCCTGGAGATCAACCCGAACCTGATTCCGGCGCGCGTGTTCCAGGCGCGGCTCCGATTTCAGGCGGAGCGGTTCGGGGAGGCGCGGGAGGAGGCCGAGAAGGCGCTTGAGGTCGATCCAGGTTCGCTCACGGCCCGGACGCTGCTGGCGGCGGCGGCGTTCCTCGAGGGGCGCGGCGAGGACTTTGTGCGTCTCCGGAACGGCGTGCTGGCCGACAACCCAAGCTACGCCGATCTGTTCAACGACCTGGCCGATGCCAGCGTTGACAACCGGCTCTACCCGCAGGCGCGCGATTTCGCGGCGGAGGCGGTGCGCGTCGATCCGAAGTCCTGGCGCGGCTACGGACTGCTGGGCATGAACCAGCTCCGGCTGGGCGACATCGAGGCCGGACGGGCCGCTCTTGAAACCTCCTTCGCCGGCGACCCCTACAACGTCTGGACCAAGAACACGCTCGACCTGCTCGACACCTTCGGCGACTACCGGAAGGTCGAGAGCGAGCACTTCGGGTTCCACATTCATGACCGCGAGGCGGACCTGCTGGCGCCGTACATGGTCGAGCTGGCCGAGGAGGCCTGGGCGACGCTCTCCGAGCGCTACCGCTTCGAGCCCCCGGCGCCTATCAGGGTGGAGGTCTATCCGTCGCACGCCGACTTCTCGGTTCGCACCGTCGGGTTGGCCGGGCTCGGCGCGCTCGGCGTCTGCTTCGGCCCGGTGGTGGCTCTCGACTCGCCGTCGGCGCGTCAGGTGGGCCACTTCAACTGGGGCGGCACCCTCTGGCACGAGATCGCCCACACGTTCACCCTGCTCGCCACCGACGCGAAGATCCCCCGCTGGTTGACCGAGGGTCTGTCCGTGTTCGAGGAGCGGCGGGCGCGGCCCGGCTGGGGTGACGACGTGCAGGTGGGCTTCCTCACCGCGCTGCGCGACCAGGAGCTGCTGGGCATCGCCGAGATCAACGACGGCTTCGTGCGACCGAAGTTCCCGAACCAGATTGCGCTGTCCTATTTCCAGGCGTCCCTGATCTGCGACTGGATCGAGGAGAACTACGGCTTCGACGCGATTCGAACGATGCTCGCGGGCTATCGCGACGGCAGGAGCACGGAGGAGGTGTTTGAGGAGGCGATGTCCCTCGCTCTCGAAGACTTCGACGAACGGTTCTTCGGCCATCTCCGCGCGCTCTTCGGCGGCGCCATGACGGCACTCGGCGATGCGCCGCCCGAGCCCGACGAGGAAGGGCCGGAATCCGGCGAGGGCGGACCGTCCCGCGCGCCGACGCGAAACCCGTTCGAGCACCGCGAACCGAATCTCGAGGCACTGGCGCGGGCGGCGAAGGAGAATCCGGACGATTTCAGAATCCAGATGACGTACGGTTACGCGCTGTTCCGGGAGGAGCGCATCGCCGAGGCGGAGGCGCCGCTGGTGCGGGGTCGCAACCTGTTCCCGGAGTACGTCGGCGTCGGAAACGCCTACACTCTGCTGGCTGAAATCTACCGGCAACAGGAACGCGAGGAGGAGGCGATCGCGGCGCTCATGACGCTGGTGGCAAGCAACGAGATGGCCTGGGATGAGCACCTGGCTCTTGCCGAGCTGCTCGCCGGCGCCGGCCGCGACGAGCAGGAGGCCGAGATCCTGGAGCGGGCGCTCTACATTTCGCCCTACGATCTTGACGTGCACCGCCGTCTTGCCGAACTCGCCTCGGCTTCCGGGCGCTTCGGCCTCGCCGTGCGCGAACGCGCGGCCCTGGTCGCTCTCGATCCGCCCGATCGCGCGGTCGCGCTGTACGAACTGGCGCTGGCGCAGCGTGACGCCGGTCAGCTCGAGCGTGCGCGCCGGACCGTGCTGCGGGCGCTCGAGGTGGCGCCCCGGTACGACCCGGCGCAGGAACTCCTGCTCGACCTGGTAGGGAAGGACGCTCGGCCGGATTCGGGCGAGACGCCCGCGTTCCCAGGCGGGAAGGGCTCGTGATCCTGTTGCGGAGCGGCCGCCCTGTACTGGCGGGTCTCGTCGCGCTCGCCGCGCTGGCCGGCGCCCTGTTTGCCCGGGACGACTTCTGGAAGGCCCCCAAGGTGGAGACGCCGTCGTTTCCCTACACGGGCGGCTTCACCTTCGCCCGAATCAAGTTCGAGCCGACGGAGTGGGGCGGCGGCCCGTTCATGTGGGGCCTGGATCTCAAGTGGAACCACGACTATCCAATGGCGGAGGAGAACTTCACCCGGATCGTCGAGGAAATGACCCACATCGACGTCTTCACGGGCGGCGGCAACGTGCTGGCGTTGACCGATCCGCGGCTCTTCGAGCATCCCTGGGCCTATCTCTGCGAGGCGGGGTTCTGGAACCCGACCGAGGAGGGACTCGCGAACCTCCGCTCCTACCTGCTCAAGGGCGGATTCCTGATGGTCGACGACATCTTCGACCGGCCTGGCTATCCGATCTACTGGGAGAACATCGAGCGGCAGATGGGGCGGCTCCTTCCCGGATACGAGCTGGTTCCGATGACGATCGATCATCCGGTGTTCCGGGTTTTCTTCCATCTTGAGGATATCAACTTCGATCTCGACCTTCCCGGCATCTTTCCGGTGCGGGGCAAGATCTACGGCGTCTTCGAGGACAATGACCCGACCGGGCGGCTGATGGCCGTCATCAACTACAACATGGACATCGGCGACTTCTGGGAATGGTCGGAATTCGCCTACTACCCGGTGGACGTGACCCAGAAGGGCTTCAAGCTGGGCGTGAACTACCTGATCTACGGCATGACTCACTGAACCGTTCGGGGAGCGGCACGGATCTGATCCCCGAGCAATGGAGAACTCGATGAACGACACCCAGGAACCAGCGGCCGACGGCACGCGGAGCGCCCAGGGTCTGACCAGCGAGAGCGACGTTGAACTGGCGGCGCGGTTGGCGAAAGGCAGGGAGCAGATCCTGACTCAGCTCGCCAAGCAGATCGTCGGGCAGGAGGAGGTGCTGGGGCAAGTGCTGATGACCCTGTTCGTCGGCGGCAACAGCATTCTGACCGGCGTTCCGGGCTTGGCGAAGACTCTGATCGTCCAGACCGTGGCGGAGATCCTGGACCTTGAGTTCAGCCGCATCCAGTTCACGCCCGACCTGATGCCGAGCGACATCACCGGCACGGACATCATCCAGGAGGACCACGACACGGGCCGACGGGAGATGGTCTTCATGCGGGGTCCGATCTTCGCCCAGATCGTGCTCGCGGACGAGATCAACCGCACGCCGCCGAAGACGCAGGCGGCGCTGCTCGAGGCGATGCAGGAGCACCGAGTCACGGTGCAGGGCCGGACCTACGACCTGGAACAACCGTTCTTCGTCTTCGCAACCCAGAACCCGATCGAACTCGAGGGCACTTATCCGCTGCCGGAGGCCCAGCTCGACCGCTTCATGTTCAACATCGTCATCGACCATCTGGCCGAGGACGAGGAGATGGAGATCGTCGACGCGACGACCACGGTGCGAGAGTTCACCCTGGAAACAAAGGTCACGGGCGCCGATCTGCGCGCGTTCCACCGCCTTGTGCGGCGAGTGCCGATCGCCGATCCGATCCTCCGGTACGCCGTCCACCTGGTGCGGATGACACGGCCCGACAACCCCGAGGCGCCCGACTTCGTCGACCGATGGGTGCAGTACGGCGCGAGTGTGCGCGCGGCCCAGTTCATGGTTCTCGGCGCCAAGGCGAAGGCGTTGATGGACGGCCGCTACCACGTCGCTCACGAGGATGTCCGGTCCCTGGCGGCACCGGTCATGCGGCACCGCATCCTGACCAACTTTCACGCCGAGTCTGAGCGGATCACGACCGACGAGATCGTCTCCCGCCTGTTGGAGCTGGCGCCGGTGACGGCGAGCGGGATGAAGTGAGCTACGGCAGGTTCGTCGACACGGAGACGCTGAGTCGCATCAGCAGCCTGGACCTGCTCGCCAGGGCGGTGGTCGAGGGCTTCGTCAGCGGTCTGCACCGCTCGCCGTTCCTGGGGCGTTCGATGGACTTCGCCGAGTACCGCGCCTATCAGCCCGGCGACGACATCCGCCGCGTCGACTGGAAGCTCTTCTGCCGCACGGACCGGTTCTACGTCAAGGAGTTCGAGGCGGACACGAACACCAACCTGACCATTGCACTCGACGTCTCCCGCTCGATGGACTTCGGCACCGGGGCGCTGACCAAGCTGGACTACGGGCGTTACCTCGCGGCGTGCCTGGGCTACTTCGCGTCCAAGCAGAAGGACCGCATCGGCCTGGTGACTTTCGACAGCTCGATCGTCGACTTCGTTCCCCCGGCGGCCAAGCACCTCCAGGTCGTCCTGCACACGATCGACCGCATCGAGCCGGGCGGGGGAGGCAGCCTGCGCGAACCGCTGCTCGATGTCGTGGATTCGGTGCGCCGGCGGAGCATGGTGGTTCTGATCTCGGACTTCTACGAGGATCCCGAGACGGTGATCAAGGCGGCCGCGGGGTTCCGGCACAAGGGCAACGACGTCATCCTCTTCCACCTTCTCGATCCGGCGGAACTCCGCTTCGACTTCGAGGGCGAACTGGACCTGCGTGACCTGGAGACGGGTACGCGGCAGGCGGTGATGCCGGACGTGCTGCGAGACCAGTACCTGGACTTGATTCGCGAGCACACGCAGACCCTCGACCGGTCACTGGTCGAGGCCGGCATCGACTACACGCTGGTCGACACGTCGCAGCCCCTGGACGCGGCGCTGTACAGCTACCTGTCGGCGCGCCTGTACGCGATGAGGGCAAGGTAGGGAACCATGGGTCTGCTGGCGCCCCTGTTCCTGATCGGTCTGGCCGCGGTCGCGGTGCCGGTGATCATCCACATGCGCTTGCGTCACCGCAGTCAGGTGGTCGCGTTCCCGTCCCTGATGTTCATCTCCAGGGCGCCGTACCGCTCGGTACGCCGGCGCCGTCTGCGCGATCTTCTGCTTCTGGCCCTGCGATGCCTGGCGCTGGCGCTCCTGGCGGTGGCCTTTGCGCGGCCTCTGTTTCAGGGCGACGGAGCGGCCAACGCCGCCGCCGTCAACCGGCTGACCTTCGTGCTGCTGGACAACTCGTTCAGTATGGGCTTCGGAGACAGGTGGCGGCGTGCCGTGACGGCGGCGGCTAGGGAGTTCGACGGGCTGGGTACGGGAGATCGCGGCGCCCTGATCGTCTACTCGGATCAGGCGGAGATGGTAAGTGCGCCGACGTCGGACGGATCTTTGCTGGCGACGCTGGCGAGGGAGGCGGAAATCGTCCCCCGCGCCACGTCCCTGCTGCCGGCGATTCAGGTGGCCCGCGGGGTGCTCGCGGAGGCGGAAAGCCTGGCCGTGAGGGAGCTGGTGATCGTCAGCGACTTCCAGCGTTCGTCCTGGGCGCCCGACAACGCGGCGTCATTGCCCCAGGGCGTCGAACTGCGTCTGGTCGATGTCCGTTCGGAGGAAGAGGACGAGGGCAATGCGGCCGTCACCGACGTGGTGTTCGATCACTCTCGTGTGTCTTCCTCCGAATCCGGAGGGGGCGACCGCGAACGGGTGGGCATCGCGGCGCGCGTGAGCTACCAGGGCATCGGCGGAGCAGCCGAGGAGGACGACTCGGCCGGCGAAGATGGAGCGGTCGGAACTCTGCAGGCGGAAGTCGACCTGCTCTTCGACGGAGAGGTCATCCAGACCCGGGCTGTGGAGCTGCCGCTCGACTCGTCGACGATGGTCAACTTCGCGCCCGAGGTCCTGGAGCGGGAACGCACCACACGGGGCACGGTGCGGCTCCGCGAGGACGCTTTGGACACCGACAACGAGTTCCACTTCGTGCTGTCTCCCGCGCACGAAGTCGGTGTGCTGGTCATCGAGCCCGGCGGTGACCGGCGCCGCGGGCGTTACCTCGAGGAGGCGCTGTCGCTCGGCCGCCGTCCGTTCCTGAGGGTGAACAGAGTTCAGGCTTCCGGTGTTGAGCCGACGATGCTGGAAGGCAAGTCCGTCCTCGTGATCAACGACGCGGCGCAGCAGCTTTCCTCCGCGGCCGTCGCGGCGGTCGTCCGCTTCGTCCGCGAAGGTGGCGGCCTGCTGCTCGGCGTCGAGCGCGGTCTGAACTCGACTTCGGCTCTGCTTGGGGAGTTCCGGGTCGAAAGCTCGCAGCAGGTGGACCGGCTATCCGGCACGCCCGGTTCCCTGGCCTGGTTCGATACCGGCCACCCGGTCTTCGACGTCTTCGCCGCGGCCCGCAGCGGCGACTTCTCGTCGGCGTCGTTCTTCCGCTACCACCGGCTGGAGACGCCCGAAGGCGCGGTCGCGATCGCCCTCTTCGACGACGGCTCGCCGGCTCTGCTCGACCTGATGCCCGCGGCGTCGGAGGACCGGGTCTCCAATGCCGTCGCCGGCGCGCGCGGGCGCGTCCTCGTGTTGCCCACGTCGTTCGACACGTTCTGGAACACCCTGCCTGTCCAGGCGGTGTTCCTGCCCTTCATGCATCGTTCGGTCCAGTACCTGGCCGGTTACTCGTTGCCCCGTTCGTGGTACCGCGTCGGCGAGGTCGCCTCGGTCGAGTTGCCCGGACCGGCGGGAGGCGAGGATGACGGCTACATCTCGGTCGCTCCGTCCGGCAGCGAACGCCGCCTCGGCACAGGTGGAAGTGATCTTCTGCTCGATGTGGAGGAACCGGGCTTCTACGACTTTCGTGAAGTCCGGGCGGACGTCACAGCCGAGCGCCTGACGCTTGCGGCCAACGTGCCGGTGTTGGAGTCGAACCTGGGCGCACTGGACCTCGACGAGTTCACGTCCCGCATCAGACCGGAACAGGCTGAAGAGACAGCGGCCGACCTGGAGAGCGCTGTGACGCCCGAGGAGCGGGAGCGGCGGCAGCGCCTCTGGTGGTATCTGATCGCCGCGGCGGCGGCGGTTCTGGGGGCGGAGGGCCTGTTCGGCAACCGCCGGCGGGCCGCCGCGGCGCCGATCGTGACAGCATGGAGCCCCACCGGCGAGGAGACTTGATGGCAGCCAGCTTCGATCCCATCTACGACCCGACTTACGGCGAACTGATGAGCGTCGTTCGGCGCGTGCGCGCGCGCTGGCGGGTGAAGGTGGCCTTGCGCGGCCTCGTCATGCTGGCGGCGGCCGGGTTCGCCGCCTTTGCGATCTCCGTATGGGGCATGGACTACTTCCTCTACAGCGAGCGGGCGGTCTCTGTCTTCCGCTGGCTCACCTACCTGGCCCTGATCGCGCTTGCCGTCCGGCTGCTGGCGGCGCCCCTGGTTCAGCAGGTGTCCAGGCAGCAGGTGGCGCTCTACGTCGAAGAGCACGAACCGACGCTCAAGGCCTCGGTCCTGAGCGCGGTTGAACTCGGACCGGTGCAGCAGGATTCGCCCCGCGACACGGAGCGAGTATCGCCCGAACTCCAGCGGCGGGTCCTGGAAGAAGCGATCGAGCGCTGCCAGAACAGCGGCTTTGCTTCCCGGATCGAGCGCGGATCGCTTCGCCGCTTCTCGGCAGCCCTGGCGGGCGTGGCGAGCGCCGGCATGGCCGCGGTACTGCTCAGCCCCGCCTTCCTGCAACACGGCGCCATGCTGCTGTTCGCGCCCTGGCGGGCGGCCGCTGCGGACAATCCCTACCAGTTGCGAGTGGGGCCCGGCAACGCGACCGTGGCGCGGGGATCGGACCAGTTGATCAGCGCGGCCGTGCTGGGTTTCGATCCGGAGCGCGTCGAGGTCGGACTCCGCCCGCTGGATGCGAGCGGCGACGCGCGGGGCGACTGGCAGCAGTGGCCCATGAACCGCGTGAACGCCGAGATCGACCTCGACGCCGAGCTGATGATCGGCGATGTGCGGGCTACCCACGACTTCATTGCCCTGAACCTGCGCGCGGACACCGACTACTACGTCGACGCGTCCGGCGTGCGCTCGTCGATCTACCGCATCCGGGTCAAGGATCTGCCCTACGTGGACCGGATCGACCTGGAGTACAGGTTCCCCGAGTACAGCGGTCTGTCCGACCGGACGGTCGAGGACGGCGGAGACATCGCCGTGCTCGAGGGCACGGAGGTCCTGTTCAGCATCCTGCCGATCTTCGAGGTGCCGGAAGGACGGCTCCTGATCGAGGACGAGGCGCCGATCGACCTCGGTTCCGGAGGTGAAAGACTGTCGGCCGCCTACACGATCAGCGGCAACACGTACTACCGCATCGAGTTGATGGACGACGAGGGCCGGTGGCACCGGGCTTCGGCGGAGTACATGATCACCGCGCTCGAGGACCAGCCCCCGATCGTCCGTTTCACCAGTCCCGGCCGGGACATCCAGGTGACCCTGGTGGATGAAGTGTTCGCCCAGGTGGAAGCCGAGGACGACTACGGTGTGAGTCGTCTGGGCATCCGCTACACGGTGAACGGCGGCGAGGAGATCGCGCTGAACCTGTTGGACAGCCGCTCTTCGATGAAGAAGGTCACCGCCGGGCATACGCTCTTCCTGGAAGAGATGGATCTCGAGATCGGCGACTCGATCTCCTACTACGCCGAGGCCTGGGACCGCGGGCGCTCGAAGCCCGTGATCAGCGACATCTACTTCCTGGAGATCAGGCCCTTCGATCGGAACTACAGGCAGGCCGAGCAGGGCGGCGGCGGCATGGGTGGCGACGGCGGTTTCGACAACACGCTGTCGGTGCAGCAGAAGATGATCATCTCGGCCACCTTCCGGCTGGTCAGGGACGCGGAGGAGTACTCCGGCAAGGAGATGTCCGAGAACCTGACCACGATCGCCCTGATGCAGGGACGCCTGCGGGACCAGGTCGGCTCGCTGATCACGCGGATGGGGAACCGCGGCCAGCAGTTGCTCGAGGACGAGGAGTTCTCCCAGATCATCGAATTCCTTCAGCAGGCCGGCACGGAGATGGCGGCCGCCCAGCGGGAACTCGAGGCGGAGCGGCCTGATGAGGCGATGACGGTGGAGAAGCAGGCCCTGGCGTCGCTGCAGCGGGCGGAATCCGCATTCCGCGAACTGACGATCTCGTTCCAGCAGGGCGGCGGCGGTGGCGGCGGCAACCAGCAGCTATCGGAGGACCTCGCGGATCTGTTCGAGCTGGAACTCGACAAGCTGCGCAACCAGTACGAGACGGTGCAGCGGGGCGCCGCCGAGCAGGCGCAGGCCGAGATCGACGAACTGATGCAGAAGTTGCGCGAGCTGGCCCGCCGCCAGCAGCGTGAGAACGAGCGCCAGAACCGGTTGCGGGGTCGCCAGCAGCAGGGCGGCGGCGGCGGCGGCAGTCAGCAGCAACTGATCGACGAAACCGAGGAGTTGGCGAGGCGGCTGGAACGGTTGGCGCGCGAGCAGCAGCGTGCGGAACTCCAGCAGACGACCCAGGCGTTGCGGGAGGCGGTCGAGCAGATGAAGCGCTCACAGGCCGGCGCCTCCGGTTCCCGGTCGAGTGCCGGGGCGCAGGGGATCGCGGCCCTGGACAAGCTGCGCGACGCGCGCCGGCTGCTGGACCGCAACCGCCGCCGGCAACTCGGCCGGGAAATGGAGGAACTGCAGCAGCGCGCCGAGCGCGTATCGCAGATGCAGAGCCGGATCGAGGAGCAGGTTGAAGAGCTGGCGGGTCAGGAGGGCGAAGGCGGCCGGCGCCGGAGCGATCTCACGGCGCGGGAACGTTCGGAGTTCATCGAGCGGATCATGGAGCGCAAGGATCGCCTGACCGATGAGGTGGGCGGCCTGGAAGCCCAGCTCAACCGGATGACGAGAAGCGCCCGCGACGAGCAGCCGGAGGCGGCGCGCAAGCTGCAGGCCTCGGCCGAGGTGATCCGGGACGAGCAGTTGAAGGAAAAGATCCGCTACTCGAAGGGTGTGCTGGCCGGCCGTGACGCGGAGTTCGCGCGCCTGTTCGAGGGTCAGATCCGCCAAGACATCGACGAAGTGGCGGAGCGGATCGCCGAAGCGCGGGAGAGCGTCGGCGAAGGGGGAGGCCAGCGCCAGGATGACATGCTTGAGCGGACTCGCGACCTGGTCGAGAACCTGTCTTCATTCGAGGCCCGTCTGCGCGACCGGGCCGAGGCCGGCGCCAGGCTCGGCCAGCGTCCCGGCCAGCGGGGCGAACAGGAGGGCCGGCAGGAGGGCGGCGAGCAGCAGGGTGGCGACCAACAAGGTGGCCAGCAGCAGGGCGGCGAGCAACAGGGTGGCGACCAGCGGGGCGGCAACCAGGAGGGTGGCCAACCGGGCGAGGCTTCAGAGCGCGGTGGCGCTCGCAACCAGCAAGGCGGCGCCAGGGACTGGGGTCGTGCCAACCAGTACGGATCGAGTTCCGGCGGCTACTATCAGCCCGGCATCTTCACCGCCGAGGACCTGCGCCAGTTCGATCGCGAGTTGCAGCAGCGGCAGCAGGACCTCGAGGCCTTGAGAGGCGAACTCCGGCGCGAGCGGATGGACACCTCCGACCTGGATCAGGTGCTGCGCCGGATGGGCGATCTGAACCTGCTCGGGCTCAACCGGGATCCCCTCGCCCTCGAGTCCCTCCGCCGCGACATCGTCGAAGGGCTCCGGCAGTTCGAGTACCGCCTGTGGCGCGATCTGCGCGGCGCCGACACCGAACGCGTCTACCTCGGCAACTCCGACCAAGTTCCCGCCGGCTACCGCGAACTCGTCGACGAGTACTTTCGCAAACTCGCCAACGACAGCTAGCGCCTGCGCTGCTGCGCGGCGGTGCGCGGACCGGAGTCGGGCTCACCCGCCCTCCCGGAGACCGGAGGGTGTCGGGGTGGCGTCCGGGCGGCCCTTGTTGGTGGCAATGACTATCGGAAGTTGAGTGAGGGTTCAGCTACGGCCGTTCCTTGAACAGGACGTGTGCCGCGAACGCACGTCGGTCTCGGATGTCGGCTTTTTCGAATCGCTCGACGGTAGCTTGGGCGCTCCGTAGGTGGCCTTCGACATTGGACTTGAAGAAGAACTGAGCCGGATCGTAGTCGGCCGTGTGGCGTTCCTTCTGGAGGTCAACAAGGAGATCGGCGAAGTCCTGAATCTCCCGGGGGAAGCTTCGGACCAGGTGCTTCTGGCTGCATGCCTCACGAGCTCGGCCGTGAGACAGCGACCTGTAGGCCAGATTCCAGGCACGAGTCCTTCGAGCGTCTTCCCAACCAGAGTGTCTGCACAGCACTGCGCCAAACAGTGGAAGAGGGCGTAGTAGACCGTGCTCACAGCACGGCGAAGATGAGTTCGCAGCGGCCGCCCGCGGCCGGAGGGGAGCTGCTGCCCGGCGGAGACGAGAAGATCAGAGGCCTTCAGGGCGCCAATCTCCCGCATCGGACTGCGTGACCATGTGGATGCTGGGTGTTGCCTCCAGATCCTGGTCCCAGAGCAGGTCGCGGACCCTTCTTCGGAACGAGATCAGGCCCTCGGCTTGTTCCTGAGCCTCAACGTCACCCTCGTAGATCGCCCAGACGTCGACGACCTCGTCGCCGTACCAGGATCTGGCGGGCTGCACCCAGATGTTCGTGAACCGCAGGCCGGGGAAGACCTCATGGACGATGCGGTGCACCGCTGCCCTGATGTGGGGAAGTTCCCGGCGGAGAGCCCGGCTAGCTTCCTGAAGCGACTGGCTGCTCACGTCACGCCCTTCTTCCTATGGGACGATACTCCCGCTGCAACGGAGGCATCAAGGACTTAGACGGATTCGACCTCACGCTGTGGACTGCGGGGCCCCGCTCGGCGGTCGGAAGCCGTCCTGGGGAGCGCTCGTATGCGTCATGACGCTCATGTGCATTGAACGACCAGACTCCCCAAGAGACCTCCCGATGGGACTTCCGCATCCCCGCAGGGCCGTGTGAGTCTCACGAGCTCGAACCGGGCGGCTACACTCCGCCACTGACTTGGACTAGAGGAACCGCCGAAATCCCTCGCTGTCTGTGGACCGCGTACCGGCGATGCTGTAGCGTTCCACCATGAGGGGCCACCATGAGGGGCCAACGAGGCACACAATAGGGCACGGAGCCTCATGATGGACATGGACAGTTAGGAGAACCGTCGGCTCGTCTCGTCTGGCCCCCGCAGACCTTGGTACAGTCGAATCCGGTTGAGAGGCGGTGATGGCGCTGCAAGCCCCAAACATCTTCCGGCAATGCGTCAAGGCGATCGAAGGTGGGTCTCTGATCGTGCGCGAGAGTCTGAGCGACAAGGAATTCCACTTCCAGAACTGGTTCAAGGAGCGCCTTCGCGAAACGGGGCTCAACTTTGAACAGGGCGGCCGGAACAGCTATCCCGACTTTCGGCTGGTGCGATTCACGGAGGGCTACGAGCTGAAGGGGCTGGCGTATCCGGGCCGACACGCTACTTTCGACAGCAAAAGCCAGGTTCCGACAGGATTCCACAACGGTCGAGCAATCTACTACGTGTTCGGCCGCTATCCCAAGCATCCGGACGGCAGCGTCTATCCGGTGCTGGACTTGGTCTTCGTTCACGGCGACTTCTTGAACGCCGACCATGACTACATACACAAGAATAAGAGCGTGAGGGGCTTTGGGACCTACGGCGACCTAATGATCCGCGATCGGAAGATGTATGTGGTCCCGACGCCGTTTCGACTTGCGGATGGTCTCGCGCACCATCGCACACTGATTCTGCCGGAAGGGCAGGAGCCAGGGGAGCGGTTCGTTGAAGTTGGCGAGTTGGTTCGGAGCGAGGCTGCGGAACTCGTAGCGGCGTACGCCTTCGACCTGCGCACGAACGACCTCATCGTAGATCGAGTGACGAACCCGCATGCCGGTCGGGAACACCGATTCCGCGCTTGGCGCCTAGGCCCGCCAGGTTCGACTGTGACGATGAATGAGGAGGCGCGCTGAGATGCTTGGCCGCCGCCTGATCGAGACCGACCATTTCCCGTTTGAGTTCCTGTCGGCGCTGGCGAGGCGCGAGAGTTGGCGCAAGGAAGTGCACCGGCCGATCTACCACATCCACAAGTGGTGGGCCAAGCGTCTCGGATCCGTCTTTCGGGGAATCACGCTAGGCTGCATTCTCGGAGAGGATGACGACCTCACGCACGCGTTCCACGAGCCGCAGGACTACGCCGGTATTACCGTGTTCGACCCCTTCATGGGTTCCGGTACCACGTTGGGAGAGGCACACAAGCTCGGCCTCGCGGCGCTGGGCCGCGACATCAATCCAGTGGCGGTAGAAGCCGTAAGAGTGGCTTTGGGGAGCTTGCAGAGCGACGTACTTGAGGAGACGTTTAGGGCACTTAGCCGGGATGTGGGTGCACGGATTCTGCGCCTCTACGAGACCCGTGACTTGTGCGGCCGGCCGGCGACGGTTCTCTACTTCTTCTGGGTGATGCAAGCCGCCTGCCCAGTCTGTAGGAACTCGGTGGACCTGTTCTCCTCGTGGATGCGGGCGCGCAACGCCTATCCGAAGCGCAAGCCTGCAGTTCAGGTGCTCTGCCCTAGGTGCGACTCTTGGTTCACCGGGCTCTACACGGACAAGGAGGCTACGTGTCCGTCATGTGCGCTGCGTTTTGACCCGAGGGAAGGGATCGCGCGGGGCTCGAAGGCGTCCCGCCGGAGTTGTGGTGAGAGCTTCGCTGTGCGGCCGGCTTCGTTGAGAGGCGGTAAGCCGCCGCGCTATCGTCTGTATGGCAAGCTTGTACTGACCAAGGATGGTCGAAAGGAGTATCTGCCAGCGACGACGGATGATCACTATGCCTTTGGTGCCTGCCGGCAGCTCTTGCTGCGCGAACTTGAACGCGAGAGCTTCAGGCTTCCGACACTTGCGCTGCAGACTGGCCACAACACGCGGCAGGCGATGGCTTACGGTTTCCGGGAGTGGCGCGACTTCTTCAACGTGAGGCAGCTCCTCGCCTTAGGGTGATTGCACGAGGCCATCGCCGCCCTGCCTGTGGAGAAGGGACGCGACGCATTCTTGACCCTCTTCTCCGGCGTACTAGAGTTCAACAACATGTTCGCCTCATACAAGGGCGAAGGCACCGGCGCGGTTCGACACATGTTCGCCCACCACATCTTGAAGCCGGAGCGCACTCCCATTGAGGCGAATCTCTGGGGCACACCGAAGAGTTCGGGATCTTTCGCGAGTCTTTTCCGTAGCCGGCTTCTGCGTGCGGCTAAGTATCACAAGGCACCAACTGAGCTCAAGAGCGCAACGAACGGGAAGCGTTCGGTGGTGTGCTCGCGGCCATTCACTGGCGCAATAAAGCCGTGGCGGCATGACGGAGCTTACACGCCGCGCTCCCTGTACCTCTCCTGCGGCGATTCGGCGTTTACAGACTTGGCCCCGGAGAGCGTCGACCTAGTTCTCACTGATCCACCCTTTTTCGACAACGTTCACTACTCTGAGTTGGCTGATTTCTTCTTTGCGTGGCAGCAGCTAACGCCGCGTGGCTTTGTCGAGGGGGTGTCATCGACACGGGCGAAGGGTGAAGTCCAGGATGTCGACGCTGACCGGTTCGCAGAGAAGCTCACAGGGGTGTTCCGGGAGGCTCATCGCGTGCTCAGGCATGACGGTCTACTCGTGTTCACATATCACCATTCACGAAATGCCGGGTGGGCGGCGCTGGCCGAAGCGATCTTGAGTGCCGGATTCCAAGTCGTAAACGCCCACCCGTTGAAGGCTGAAATGTCGGTGGCGACACCGAAGGCGCAAGCGAAAGAACCCATTCAGCTCGACATAGCGACGGTGTGCCGTAAGGTTGGCGCCGCCTCCGAGAGCAGTTTCAGCCGCCAAGTGGCGATCAAGGTAGCAGAGCGAAAGCTGCTCCGGCTGGCTGATGCGGGTTTCACCCTCTCGCGCAACGATCGGAAGATCGTGCTCTTTGGCCAACTCCTCACGACGATCACATCGTCGGAGGAAATGGACGTTCTCAGCGATGACGTCGAAGCCGCTCTAGAGGCGCTGGCGGCCGCACCGAGCCCCTCAAGGCTCCCTGCGCGAGAACGGACCAACGGGACCGACGTGGCGACCCAAGAACCCCTGTTCTAGCCCCGGAGGCCAGGACGAAGTAGAGGTCTCGCGATTGTACAGGTACTTCATCGGCCCCTTGCCCCCGACATTGAGGTGCTCGCGGCCGACCTTAAGACCACGCGAGACCGCAAGAACTCCGTCGTCTACTTCCGCAAACCCGAGAAGTGAGATGCAACTCCCGCCCCTAAACACCTCGCCGAGAGTGGCCGGCTCGCCGAAGGACCTGCGGCACGATTCAGCCTACACCTCGTGATCTTCTGCGGTCGCCGTTGCGGTAGCAAGCTGGGAGAAGTCTAAACGATCGAGGAACTCGCCTCCGTGTTCTTCACAGTAGTTCTCGGTGGCCGCCACTACCATTGCATGAGCGACCATCATCTCCGGATGGGGATTATACACTAGACTTGATAGCGGGGTCGGCTTGAACCTGCGGTGGCAAACGCTTCGTGACGGCTTCGGGTGCGTTTGGACGGTAGCGTAGAAGCGCAAGCGTGACCTGCGCGGGCGTAGCGCCGCCGTACTCGGCTTTGTACACCTTCTTGTGTTCCGTGTGGCGCTTCGGCTTCTTGGGCAACGCTTCCTCCCTGCTATCCGGTGAACATGTCGGTCTGAACTGCTTTGCCGGTGTACGGGTCGGCCATCGCGGGTAGGTGAGGACGGACGCCCCTCAGATACTCCTCTGCGGACCAGAACTGGAGCCGAGGGTAGCGCGTCGCGCCTACGCGGTACTCGCCCATCGCCTTGGCAGCCGCGCGGGCACTGGACGTTGTGACGCGCTTCAAGGTGACGAAGATGCCCGCCGTGGCGTTCTCGCGGCCCATCGTGCCCTCGAAGTCCCGCAGCGCCGATGCGGTGTACCCCCCCCTTCACCTGAGCGAGCACCAAGCCTGTTTCATCGTCCGGCACGGTGAACATCCTGCCGCGCCCGTCGATGCCGCCGTCGCCTACCTGGACCTCGTTCGCCGCCAGCCCGTCCACCGACGTAACGATCCACGCCTCGAAGTCGAACGGGTTGTTGCGTAGCAGGAGCCGTGCGCCTTCAACATCTGTCGGGATACCGAAGATCTGGATACTCGCATCCTTGAGCCTGCGGTCACGCACAAGGCGAGTGGCGAACGGTGAAAGGTCGATGCCGACCCACTGCCGTTGCAGTCGATTCGCCGCGTCTATCGTCGTGCCACAACCGCAGAACGGGTCAAGCACCAAGTCACCTTCCCTAGAAGACGCCTTGATGATGCGATCCAACAGCGCACGGGGCTTCTGTGTTGGATAGCCTAATCTCTCCCTCGATGCTGGTTGCAAACAGGGTATCCGCCACACATTGTCAATGGTTCTATGTGTCTTGGTCTGGTACATCAGCCGACCGTCTTCGTCTCGCTTGTTGACCATGCGGCCGTTGACTTTGGCTCGTACAAGCTGCTTGACGGGCTTTTCGCGGCGTTCTTGAAGTTGTTCAAACGAAAAACCGGAGTCCACATCCTTGACATAGAAGAAGATTGTGTCCGTGGCGGCAGCAAACAGCTTCTTCCGGCTGTCGTGCATCTTGTTGTAGTAGTACCAGTGGAGTTCGCTTCGGCGATTGTTCGCTCCGAAGATCGCGTCCATGAGCATCTTCAGGTACGCGCCCGCCGTGTGGTCACAGTGCAGGTAGATGGAGCCGGTCGGCTTGAGCAGGCGCTTGCACTCCGCGAGCCGCTCGGCCATGTAGGTGAGGTACGCGAGCATCCCCGATGGACCTAGCGCCATGTGCAGGCCGACTACCGCCTTGTGCGCGGGATGCGCGACTGCACGGCTGAAACGGTCGTACCGCTCGGCCGCCGAGTCGTTCCATGTCCATGTGTCGGTGAACGCCCGAACTTGGGCCGGCACGCCGTTCTCGGTGCCGAACAACTGGTTGTAGTCCGCCTTCGAGTTGAACGGCGGATCGAGGTAGATCAGATCCACCGACTCGGCTGGCCAACCGCCCATGACTTCGAGGCAGTCGCCGTAGTAGAGGCTGTTTGGAACCAGACTGAACGAACCGAGGATGGTCATGCGGCGGCCTCGCGCGCGCCCGACGGCAGGCCGTTGTCGGCGATCAGGTCACGATAGCGGAGCCGCTTGCCCGCGAGTCCCTCCGTGACGGCGACCATCTGCGCCAGCGTGTCGTACTCGCGGATGTTCTGCCGACCCGCGAACTCATCGACGTAGCGTTGCAGGTGCTTCGGACTGATCTTGTGGAACACACCCTTGTGCGCCCGCTTGAGCATCGACCAGAAGCTCTCGATCGAGTTCGTGTGGACCTTGCCGTCCACGTACTCGCCGACCGAGTGCTTCACCGTGCCACGCTCGTACTCGGTCAGACCGCTGTACGCCCCGGTATCGTCGCTGTACACCATCGCGCCGGGTTCGACGTGCTCGCGCACGAACGCCTGTAGGGTCTCGCCGTCGGTGGAGCGGACCACCTTCGCCGCGACCTTCTTGGTCTCGCGGTCCTTGATGCCCACCACGGCGGTCTTGCCGACCGTGCCGCGACCTTCAAGCTCCGCACGCTTCCACTTCGGCATGTTCTTCCGCAGACCGCCGAAGTACGTCTCGTCCACTTCGGCGGGACCGTCGAACCGGACTTCCGGCCCTTCGGCGGCGAACGCTTCGCGGATGCGCTGGAGCATGTGCCAAGCGGTCTTCTGAGTGACGCCTAGGTCACGGTGCAGTTTCATGCTCGATACGCCCTTGAGCGATGTGAGTTCGAGGTAGATCGCGTAGAGCCACGTCAACAGAGGCAACGGCGAACCAGCCATGAGCGTGCCGGTCTTGACGCTGAAGTACCGCTTGCAGTCGCGGCAGCGGTACGGCATCTGCTTGTGCTTGCATGCGTGCGTGTTGTCGCCGCCGCAGTTCGGGCACCACTTCACTCCATCGGGCCAAAGGTACGTCTCGAACCAGTCTCGCGCGGCTGCTTCATCGGGGAACATCCGCGCCAGTTGCACGAACGTCAGTCCCTTGCGGTAAGCCTTGCCGGGTGCCTTGTGCTTCATCGTTTCATCTCCCGTCCAGTGTCCCTAGACACTACGGGAAATCAGCGCCCGTGTCAAGCCTAATATATAATCCCCCTCCGGATAGTCGTGAATAGCTTGTAGATCTATCCAAGTCAGATCGAACATGTAGGACTCGCCCAAGAGCGTCCCATGGACGGAGTGATCGCCATCCGTGGCCTTTCTGACGGAACAGGTGAATCCGAGAGATTGGACGTCACCAAGCAAGCGCTCAAGGGTAGCTATCGATCTGCCCGTGTGTCGGCGGAGAAGATCAGCGTTGATATGGACATTCTCAGGCAAGTCTACGTCGCACCCGAAGCGAAACAGGCAAAGTACAGCGTTACGTTCGTCGGCTGTCATTCGCCGTAGGGCCCGCAAGAAAGACGATGCTTGGGAGTGCGCGGCTTCCTGTGCCTGGGCGTCCTCCTCGATTCCCAGGAGCTCGAAGAGCCTATCGGGCACAGGGGGCAAGTAGTTACGACGCTCCGGTGTCCCGATCTTCGCAAGGGTGATCTCGACGAGCTCCTCAGCAGTAGTCTCCCTGAGGTCTACGTAGGAAACGGTCTTGAGGAGACCATCAACCTCTGTGTCGTCGAACCTTGCCGGGAGGATGTACTCGCTCTTCTCTGAAATGGCGCGGGCTTGGGCGCTCTTCCGCTCATGATTCATCCAGACCTTCCGGGCGTAGTCGGCCGACACAAACAGGATGCAGTAGCGGCAGCGGTTCTGATACACATCGCTTAGGTGTTCATACAGGTTCTTACCCCACAGAGCCGCTCGTTCGTATTTGTCAAGGAAGACCCGGATTCCCCGCGACCGGAGTGCGTCAGCGACGCTCTCGACGTAACCGCGCTGCTCACCGGCGAACGACAGGCCCACATCGTACGCGAACTCTCTTTCGTCCATTGCTGCTTGTTCCCGTGGTTGCTTAGATGCGAAGCTCAGTGCCTCAAGTGCCCGTCGGAATGTCGCTGTAGGGGACGTCGCGGTCGACGCGGATCTCGCCGGGGAGGCCGAGGACGCGTTCGGCGATGATGTTGCGCAGGATCTCGTCGGTGCCGCCGGCGATGCGGAGGCCGGGAGAGTAGAGGTAGGACTGCTGGAAAAGGGCCGAGGCCGGCATCAGGGAGGGGTCGGTGATCACGCCGCCCATGTCCATCAGGTCGGCCCCGAAGGAGGACACGTCTTGCAGCTTTGAGGCGGAGACGAGTTTGCCGATCGAGTTCTCAGGGCCGGGGACCCGGCCCTGCGACAGGGCGGTCAGAGTGCGTGCCTTGGTGTGCACCATGCCCATCGATTCGACGTACCAGTCGGCGATCTTCTCGCGCACGGCGGAGTCATCGAGCGCCGGCCTACCGTCGAGGAGGCAACTCGCGGCCAGTTTCATCACTTCGCGGAAGTCGGGCGGCGGAGCGTCGCCGACGGCGAGGCGTTCGTTCATCAGGGTCGCGATCGCGACCTGCCAGCCCTCGCCGATTGCGCCGAGACGCTGGGCGTCCGGCACGCGGACGTTGGTGAAGAAGACCTCGTTGAAGTTGGAGCCGCCGTTGATCTGCTTGATCGGCTTGACGTCGATTCCGGGCGACTTCATGTCGATGAAGAAGAACGTCAGGCCCTTGTGCTTGGGCAGGGACGAGTCGTGGCGGGCCACCAGGATGCCGTAGTCGGAGTAGTGAGCGCCGGACGTCCAGACCTTCTGGCCGTTGACCACCCAGTCGTCGCCGTCGCGGTGGCAGCGGGTCCGCAGTCCGGCGACGTCGGAGCCGGCCGCCGGCTCGGAGAACAACTGGCACCAGACCTCCTGGCCGCGGATCATGGGCGGGATGTAGCGCGCCTGCTGCTCCTCGGTGGCGTACTTCGCCATGATCGGGCCGCACATGCCGAGCCCGATGCCGAAGAAGCCGGTCGGCACGTCGAACCGGGCCTCCTCCTGGTCGTAAATGATCGTCTCGATCATGGGCCGGCTCTGTCCGCCGTGCTCGGTCGGCCAGTGGCGGCAGGCGTACCCGGCCTCGGCCTTTTTGTTCTGCCAGTTCTTGGCGAGGATGAGCCCTTCCTCGGCGTCCAGCCTGCGGCTGACGCTGGGGCGGTCCTTGCGCGGCGCCGCGTTGGCGCTGAGCCAGGCGCGAACCTCGCTGCGGTATGCGGCCTGTTCCGGGGTGTCGTTGAAGTCCATCAGGCGGCCTCCTCTTCCAGACTCGAGATCAACCGGTCCTTCCATACTCGCTCGCTGCCGATGCCGAGCGCCAGCAGCTTGGCGCGGCGATAGTAGAGATGGCAGTCCGACTCCCAGGTGAAGCCGATGCCGCCGTGGGTCTGGATGTTCTCCTTCGAGGCGAAATGGAAGGCCTGGATCGCCGCCACTCGCGCCGCCGCCGCCGCCACCGGCAGTTCGGGGGCGTCGGTCGAAAGAGCCCAGGCGCCGTAGTAGCAGTTGGCCCGTGCCAGTTCGTTCTTGATGTACATGTCGGCAAGCTTGTGCTTGATCGCCTGGAACGAGCCGATCGGCCGGCCGAAGGCGTAGCGTCCCTTGGCGTAGCCGATCGCCATCTCGAGGCAGGCGTCGGCGCCGCCGAGCTGCTCCATGGCGAAGAGCACCGCGGCGCGGTCGAAGACGCGGTCCTTGAGAGCCCAGCCCCGGCCGGACTCGCCGAGAAGCTCGGCCTCGGCGCCGTCGAAGGTGATCCGGGCGTTGGAGCGTGAGGGATCGAGCGTGTCCACCGGTTCGCGCGACACGCCGTCGCCGGTGAGATCGACGACGGCCAGCGACGTGCCGCCACCGTCCCTGGCGACGACAACGCAGAGGTCCGCCACATCGCCGTCGGGTACCGGCATCTTGGTGCCTGAAAGACGGCCGTCCTTGAGCGTGGCCTGCAGGTTCGCTTCCGTGGCTTGGCCGGGTCCTTCGGAGAGAGCGAAGGTGCCGATCGCCCCGCCGGCCGCGAGCTTCGGCAGAAGGGCCTGCTTCTGGTCCTCCGAACCAGCCAGCAGCACCGCCTCGGTGGCCAGGTAGACGGAGGAGGAGAAGGGCACGGGCGCGATGGCCCGGCCGAGTTCCTCGGCGACGACGCAGAGCTCGAGGTAGCCGAAGCCGATGCCGCCGTATTCCTCGGGGATCGCAATCCCGGGCGACTCGTTGGCGCAGATCTGCTGCCAGAGATCGCGGGCGAAGGGCTCGTCCGCGTTCTCCAGCACGCGCCGCGGCACGGTCGTGTCGCAGGCGGCGCGGAGGAAGCCGCGTGTCTGCTGCTTCAATGCCTTTTGGGCATCCGAGAAATCGAAGTTCATTTCTGCTCCTGGGTCGGTTTCGGACGCGGAGTGTAACAGCGAAGGTTGAGCCGTGGCTCAGCTACTTGGCCCCGGTCAAACGTCGTAGGTCCGGCCCTCGACCAGGGCTCCGATCTCGAGGCCGCGGCGGTCCACCATGTCGTCTCCGAGATGGGTGAGCAGCATCCGCCGGAAGTCGAAGAGGTGCCTCCGTGCGAGCAGATCGCGGTAGTTCAGGTGGTTCGGGATCGGCCGGTCGTAGGAGTTGCACTCGCAGATGAACAGGTCGGCGCCGGAGGCGGCATCGACCAGGGCCTGCGTCCACTCGGTGTCGCCTGAGAAGGCCAGCACGCGGCCGCCGTACTCGATTCGCAGGGCGTAGCTGGGCGCGCCGGACGGGTGGACGACCTCGAACGGCGTCACCCGAAGGCCGCCAATGTCGGCCGGCCGGCGTTCGTGGAGTTCGACGATCTCCAGTTCGAAGGCGAGGTCGCGCTTCGTAGACGACGGGTAGAAGGCCTCCTGCGCCTGGGCGAGTCGCTTCGCGAGACCCGGGGGACCGGCCAGGGTCAGGGGCTCGGTGCGGTGAGCGCGGTAGTGGGCATCCGACAGCAGGAAGGGCAGTCCGCCGAAGTGGTCGCCGTGCAGGTGGGTGATGAGGGTCGTACGGACCGATGCCGGCTCGATCCCCCGGCCCTTCATCGCCGTCAGCGAGGTCGCGCCGCAGTCGAGCAGGGTGGGCGGCAGTTGGCCGTCACCAGCCTCGCCCCGGAGCAGGAAGCAGGTATGAAGCCGCCCACCGCTGCTGAAGGCGTCGCCGCAGCCGAGAACCTGGAGTTGGAGCGTCACGGACCGCCGGCTTTCAGTCGGCCGGCGACTTGTGGACCCGGCCCGCCCGCATCACGAAGCGGATATCCTGGAGCTGCGTGACGTCGGCGATCGGGTCGCCCTCGACCGCGATCAGATCGGCTGCCTTGCCGGCGGTGATCGAGCCGGTTTCGTTCCAGATGCCGAGCAGCTTCGCGGTGACCGTGGTCGCCGACTGGATCGCGGTCATCGGCGCCATGCCGCCCTCGACCATGAACAGGAACTCCTGGCCGTTGCTGCCGTGCGGACAGACTCCGCAGTCGGTGCCGAAGGCGATCGGCACGCCGGCGCGGTGGGCCTTGGCGAAGGTGTCCTGGATCACCGGGCCGATCGCCGCCGCCTTGGGCCGGATGATCTCCGGGAAGTAACCCGGAACCGCCGCCTTTTCGGCCACGAAGTTGCCGGCCGAGATCGTCGGCACGAAGTGGGTCCCGTGCTCCTTCATCAGCTCGAAGGCCTCTTCGTCCATGTACGTGCCGTGCTCGATCGTCGCCACGCCGGCTCGGATCGCCCGCTTCATGCCTTCGGCGCCGTGGGCGTGGGCGGCGACCATGAAGCCGTAGTCCTTTGCGGTGTCGACGATCGCGCGAATCTCCTCCTCGGTGAACTGAGGGTTCTGGCCGCTCTTGGCCAGGCTCAGCACGCCGCCGGTGGCGGTGATCTTGATCAGGTCGGCGCCCTCCTTGTAGCGCTGCCGAACCGCCTTGCGGGCGTCCTCGATCCCGTTGACGATGCCCTGCTTGGGCCCGGGGTCGCCTTGAAGATCGGGCCGCATGCCGTTCGTCCGGTCCCCGTGGCCGCCGGTGGTGGCGAGCGAGGCCGTGGCGGCGAAGATTCGGGGACCGGGCATCTCGCCCCGGTTGATCGCGTTCCTCACCGCGAGGATCGCCGTCGTTTCGCCCCCCAGGTCGCGGACCGTCGTGAAGCCGGCGAGCAACGTCCTCTCGGCGTAGATCAGGGCCTTGACGGTCGCGTCCGCCGGGCTTTGCTGGAAGCGTTCGAGGTAGGAGGCGGCGCCCGCCTGCTGCGAGGTCAGATGGACGTGCATGTCCATCAGACCGGGCAGGACGGTGTGACCGGAGAGGTCGATCAGGGTGTCGCCCTCTTCCGGGTCGACGAAGCCCTCCTCGACCGCGGTGATCGTCTCGCCCTCGACCAGGATGGAGTGCTGGCCAAGGACCTCGCCGGCTTCTACGTCGACCAGGGAACCGGCATGGATGACGGTGCGGCCGTCCGCCGCTGAGACCCCGATTGGGGTAAGCAGCAGGACGAGGCCCAGGGAGAAAAGGGCGGTTGCTGAAAGCATGGGCTTGCGTCGGGTGCTCATCTTCGAGGAACTCCAGGTTGAACTGTCTGGGCGGCGGGACTGTAGCGCAGCCGTGCCACCGCGAGTTCCTAGGGATGCGTTTCGCGCTGGTCGGTGGACGCCGAGCCCAATCGGCTGACGACCCAGGCGAGGAGAAAGCCGCCGACAACGAGAACCAGGGCCGAGCCGACCTGGATCGCGGTCGGCGCAAAGGTCTCGAACGGGTAGTCCGCCGGCTGCAGGGTCGCCAAGGTCTCGGCAGTGACCGGCTGGCCAGCCAGCAGATCGCCGATCTCAGGCGGAACCGGCGCCTGGAACGGCCAGAGGCCGACCACGGCGCCCAGAAGAAACCCCAGGAGCACACCCAGGGTGGCCTGCCGGAAGCGGCGCATGGCGAGCCGCACCGCGTTGCTGATCACCGTGGCGCCGGCGGCGATGCCGAGGAGAACCGGCAGCAGGACACCTGCCGCATCGACCAGGGCCCCCGCATCGCGGCTGCTGAGCCCGACGAGCAGATGGGCGACCGCGCCGAGGATCGGCACGTACTGACCGAGGACCAGCAGCAGGTAGGCACCGCTCAGGCCGGGCAGGATCATGGCGGCGGCGGCGGCGGCGCCGGCAACGGCGAGGAGGAGCGGCCCGCTGGCCGCGGCCCCGCCTGTTGCGGGTGCACTCTGGAGGAGGGCGAGCGCCGTCATGGCAGCGAAGCCGCCCGCTGCACCGCCCCACACGGCGCGTCCGGCCGGTTGGGCGAGGCGCCACACCAGGGGCACGCCGCCCAGGGTCAGGCCGATGAAGGCGCTGTACACAATCCAGTGCTGGTTAACCACTAGATCGCGCAGCGTGCCGGCGAGCAGCAGGATGGCCAGCCCGCCGAATGCCGCCACCACGATCAGGAGCAGGAGCGGCTGGCGCCGGAACCGCAGCCGGGTCGTGTCCGCCACCGCCTCGATGAAGCGGGGATAAATGCCGACCGCGAGCAGCATCGTGCCGCCGCTGATCCCCGGCACCAGGTTCGCCAGTCCCATCAGGGTGCCGCCGGCGACGGCTCGGGTTGCCCAGGAGAGGGGGAGCGGCCGGTCGGTCCGGACGCGTTCGGTCGCCATAGGATCCGAGTCTAGTGGCCGCATTTCTTGAATCGAAGCATGTGTTACCGTGCCGTGCATGGCAATGGCTGATTCACCCCTGCCGCCAGACGCGGCGCCGGTAACGCGCGCCGACTTGGACGTGCTGCGCGAGACGCTGCGCGCGGACATTGAGCGGTTGCGTGCTGATGTGGCCGGGGTCGAGTCTCGGTTGCTGTGGCGGCTGCTAGGCGGCGGCGGCCTGCTGGCGGTTCTGTTCCGGCTGTCCGCCTGGTTGCCCGGCTAGCGCCGCCGGAGTTCCCCGCTACTCCTTCCGGGTCACGGTGGACTACGACCTCTTCGTGATCGGCGCCGGTTCCGGCGGCGTACGCGCCGCCCGGATGGCTGCCGGCTACGGCGCGCGGGCGGCAATCGCCGAGGCGCGCCACCTGGGCGGCACCTGCGTCAACGTCGGCTGCGTGCCGAAGAAGCTTTTCGTCTGTGCGTCGGCATTTGCCGACCACTACCGCGAAGCTCCTGGATTCGGATGGACCGCGGGACCTCCCGCCTTCGACTGGGCGGGGCTCGTCGCCAACAAGGACCGGGAGATCCAGCGCCTGAACGGGATCTACCGCGGCCTGCTCGAAGACGCCGGTGTGGAACTCTTCGAGGGCAGGGCGCGACTGGTCGGGCGGCATCGAGTGGAGATCGATCTTGGCAACCGAATGTGGCAGTACGTCACCGCGAAGCACATCCTGGTGGCGACGGGTAGCTGGCCTCACCGGCCGCTGATCCCCGGCATCGAGTACGCCATCACCTCGAACGAGGCCTTTCACCTGAAGCGTCTGCCGGAGCGCTTCGCGGTGGTCGGGGGCGGCTACATCGGCGTCGAGTTCGCCGGCATCCTGGCCGGGCTCGGCTGCCAGGTCACCCTGATCTACCGCGGCGAGCTCTTCCTGCGCGGCTTCGACGAGGAGATTCGCCGCCATCTCGCCGACGAGATGCGGTCGCGCGGCATCGACCTGCGGTTCGGCTGCGAGGTCGAGGCGATCGAGTGGACCGGGCCGGGGCCGTCCGGCAACGGAGTCGGCGGGTCGGCCGGCGGCGACCGTCTCCTGCTTCGGCTCACGGGCGGCGGCGAGCTGCGGTGCGGCGAGGCGCTCTTCGCGACCGGCCGCAGTCCCGAGGTTCTGGGGCTGGGGCTCGAGGACTGCGGCGTCGCCCTGCGTGAGAACGGCGCGGTGCGGGTCGATGAGCTCTCGCGTTCGAACGTCCCGAACATCTGGGCGATCGGCGACGTGACGGACCGTCTGAACCTGACCCCGGTCGCGATCCACGAGGGAATGTGTCTGGCTCGAACGCTGTTCGGCGGCGCCCCGACACCGGTGGACCACGAGACCGTCGCCACCGCCGTCTTCAGCCAACCGCCGCTGGCCGCGGTCGGTCTGACCGAGGCGGAGGCGAGGGAACGGTACGGCGAGGTCGACGTCTACCGCAGCCGCTTCCGGCCGCTCAAGCTGACGTTGACCGAGAACCAGGAGCGCACCCTGGTCAAGCTGATCGTCGAACGCAGCAGCGACCGAGTCCTCGGCGCCCACATGCTCGGCGCCGACGCGCCGGAGATCATCCAGGGCCTCGCCGTGGCGGTGAAGATGGGCGCGACGAAGAGCGACTTCGACGCGGCGATGGCGATCCATCCGACCTCCGCCGAAGAGTTCGTGACGCTCCGGTGATCCGCGGCGGAATGCAGGGGCCTTCCGGCGCGCATCCGCCGCGGGCGGGCAACGCTCAGTCCGCTCTTCGCCGGCGCTCGACCGCGTCGAGCACGTCGACCTCGAGGCGCGGCCCGCCGAGGTCTGCGATCTCGCGCAGACCGGTGGGGCTGGTCACGTTGACCTCGGTCAGCCAGCCGCCGATCACGTCGATGCCGGCGAAGACGATCCCGAGCCGGACCAGCTCCGGGCCGATCGCGGCGGCGATCTCGCGGTCGCGGTCGTCGACCTCCGTGGCCGCCGCTTGGCCGCCGACATGGAAGTTCGCCCGCGATTCGCCCTCGGCCGGCACTCGCAGCACGGCGCCGAGGGCCTCGCCTTCGACCAGGATCACCCTCTTGTCGCCCTGTCGGATCTCAGGCAGGTAGCGCTGAGCCATCAGGTAGCGGCTCTCGTGGGCGGTGGCCGCCTCGAGGATGGCGCTGGTGTTCCGGTCGCCCGCCTTCAAGTGGAAGATGCCCTCGCCGCCGGCGCCGTCGAGCGGCTTGACGATCATCTCGCCGCCCATCTCCTCCTGGAATGCGAGCAACTCCGGGATGCGCCTGCTCACCCGCGCCGGCGGGCACACGGCGGGGAAGCGGAGCGCGAACAGCTTCTCGTTCGCGTCCCTGAGCGCCAGCGGGTCGTTCACGACCAGAGTGCTCTTCGCCACCATGGACAGCAGGTGGGTGACGTAGAAGAACGCCAGGTCGAAGGGCGGATCCTCGCGCATCCATACCACGTCGTACTCGTCGAGGAAGGCGGTCCGGCCGGTCCCGACCTCGTACCAGGGGCCGCCCGGGCCTGGGTCGACGGTCCGGGTGGGAATGGCTTCCGCCTGAGGTCGGCCGTCCGGCCCGAGCTCCAGTGTGTCGATGGTGCACACTGCGAGGTCGTGGCCGCGGCTGTCCGCCTCGCGCAGGAATGCGATCGTGGTGTCCTTCTCGGGATCCAGACGCTCGATCGGATCGATGACGAAGAGATGGCGCATGGCGGCGGCGGAGGATCGCAGCGGGCCGCGCAAGTTATCACGGTGGTTCGCCGTGAATTGCCGGCTACAATCGCCCGCCGTGAATGGACCGCGTCCGCTGTGGATATTCGGCTATGGCTCGCTGATCTTCCGGCCGGACATTCCCTTCGTCGAACGCCGGCGCGCGCGCTTGCGGGGTTGGGCGCGGCGTTTCTGGCAGTGGTCGACGGACCACCGCGGAGAACCGTGGCAGCCTGGCCGGGTCGCGACACTGGCGCCGGCGCCGGACGACACCTGCTGGGGTATGGCCTATCGTCTCGACGAAGGTGACGCCGACGTCATCCTCGCCGATCTGGACATACGAGAACGCGGCGGCTACGTCCGTATGAAGATCGACTTTGAACTGGACGAGTCTACCGAGCGAGCGCCGGACCCCTCAGCGGCGTCGCCGCAAACGGCTGCGGGCCTCACCTACCAGGGCTGGCCCGGCAACCGGAACTACGCCGGTCCGGCCCCAATCGCCGAGATCGCGTCCCAAGTCGGCGAAGCAACAGGCCCGAGCGGCGCCAACGCCGACTACGTGCGCGACCTGCACGCGGCGCTCAACGCCTTTGGTGTCGAGGACCCCCACGTAGCCGCCCTGGTCGCAAGGCTCGATGCCGTCGAGCCCGTAGAGGGTACTGGCGGACGGGTCCGTTACGGCCATCCGTCGTTGCGAGGGCGAAATCGCCCCTGATAGCCTCGCGGAATCACTGGCGCGGAGAGACCGCACCACGTTTACCGGACAGGACACGGACCTGAGCTACTCATGACCGCTACCGACACGCTGCGCACTGCCGAGACGCTGCGGGAGGCCGGCGTCCCGGAACGTCAAGCGACCGCCCATGCGCGAGCGATTGACGATGCTGCCCGAGATGTGGTCGGCGACTTGGTCACGCGCGCCGACCTCTACCGTGCACTGCTCATTCAGGCCGGGGTCATAGTTGGCGCGGTCGTTGCTCTGCTCCGCCTGATCCCGTGACGCTTCGCGGTACCGCCACGGCGTTGTGGAACGCCAACGCCTGCTGCGGACTCCGCAAGAGAGACCTTGGAACGACTGCCCGAACTGTGCCCGCGTCGGGCGGGTGCCGCGCTACGGCGCCATCGCGCCGGTGACGCCGACGTCCCGGCCCTGCGGATCGATCAGCACGCCAGGATTCATCAGGCCGTCGGGGTCGACAGCCGCCTTGGCACCGGCGAGGGCACGGGCGAACACGTCGGGGCGCTGGCGGTCGTAGCCGGCCGGCCGGTGGTCCCGCCCCACGGCGTGGTGATGCGTCACCGTGCCGCCGGCTTCCACAACGGCCTCGTTCGCGGCCAGCTTGATCTCGCGCCACTGGTCCGCGAGACAATCCCAGTCGCCGAGCGCGGAGAAGGTGAAGTAGGGCGCGGGTCCGTCTGGGTAGACGTGCGTGAAGCGGCAGGTGACGCTGCCGGGCCTGCCTGTCGCCTGCTCAAGGATCTCCGCGGTCCGGGCCATAATCCGGGCGTGAAAGTCGGTGAAGCGGTCCCAGGTGATCGCGGTCTCGAAAGTGTCGCCGATCACGCCAAGGGGCACGCCGACTTCGCGGAAGTAGGGCCCCTTGATGAAGGCGTCCCGCCAGGCCCCGGCGGCGCCCTCGCGGTGCGAGCGGCCGGCTGAGTCACTGTGATCGCCGCCGCAGTCCGCGGTCAGTTCGAGCGCCCGCTTCATCCAGGGCTCTACCGGATGATCGGCGGATTCGAAGCCGAGGACGAGCAGTGAGGTCGAGCCGTCGCCGGCACCCGCGGCGGCGGTTTCCTGCGCGTCGATCAGGCGGCAGTTCGACGGGTAGAGGCCGCTCTGGGAGAGCATGCGCACCGCTTCGACGGCGCTGGCGTAGTCGGCGAAGTGCACCGCCGCCGAGCTGCGGTGGACCGGACGGTCCTGCAGGCGCACCCATGCCTCCGTGATGACCCCGAGGATGCCCTCGGAGCCGATGACCATCCGGTCGGGCGAGGGTCCGGCGCCCGAGCCGGGGAGGCGCCGGGTTTCCATGATGCCCTGGGGTGTGACCGTGGTCGTCGCCTCGACAAAGTCGTCGATGTGGGTGTAGAGGCTGGCGTAGTGGCCGCCGGAACGGGTCGCGATCCATCCGCCCAGGGTCGAATGCTCGAAGCTCTGCGGAAAGTGGCGGAGCGTGAGCCCGTGCTCCCGGAGCTGCGCCTCGAGATGCGGACCGCGGGCGCCGGCCTGGATTCGCGCGGCACGGCTGGCGCGGTCGACTTCGATCACCTGGTCGAGCTTGAGCAGATCGATGGTTACCGCGCCGGCGTAGCTGCCGCCGACCGCCGGCTCGACGCCGCCGACCACGCTGGAACCGCCGCCGAAGGGAATCGCGGCCGCGCCGGCGTCACCGGCCCAATCGAGGATGCGGATCACGTCTTCCGTGGTCTCCGGATAGGCGACGAGGTCCGGTGGTTCCGTCACCTCGCGCCGGAACATCCGCACGGCATCGGGGAAGGACTTGCCGTACGCGTGGAGAAGCCGTTCGTACGGGTCGTCTCGGAACAGGGTCGCGAGCGAGGAAGGTGGCCGCAGCCGCGGCTGGCGCAGGTCGAAGTCGGCGACCTGCGGCGCAGCCGCCCGCGGTTCGACCGGTGTGCCGAACCGCGCGGCAGTCTGGGCCCGGAAGGCGTCCGCTTCCGCCGGCGTGAGTCCCTGCCCTTCGTAACCCCAACCACAGAGCTTGCGTCGTGACGTCACCGGAACCTCCTTCAGGCCGCGCAGGATAGCGAAGCATCTACAATGCCCGTCCATGTCCTGGCAGCCCGAGGTCGACGAGATCGAACGGCGCCGGCGCCTGGCGCTCGAAATGGGCGGCGACGAGGCGGTGGCGCGGCAGCACGAGCGTGGCCGGCTGACCGTGCGCGAGCGGATCGAGCGAGTCGCCGATCCGGGCTCCTTCATCGAGGAGGGCCGGCAGGCGGGGGCGGCCGAAGTGGACGAGAAAGGTCGCGTCGTGGCCTTCACGCCGGCGAACTACGTCGTCGGCTTTGCCGACGTCGATGGCCGGAGGGTGATCGTGGCGGGCGAGGACTTCACCCAGGCCGGGGGCTCGCCGTCGCCTGCCGGGTTACGCAAGAGCGTCTACTCGGAGGAACTAGCGCTGAAGTACCGGTTGCCGCTGTTGCGCTTCCTCGAGGGTGGCGGCGGCAGCGTCCGTGGCAGCGCGGGCCGCCAGAAGGGGGCACCCAAGACGCCGCCCCGGCCGATGGGGGAGCCGGTCTACTCCCGGGCCCGTTTCTGGTCGATCGCCGAGATCCTCCGGACGGCGCCGGTGGCTTCGATCGGAGTCGGCGCTGTAGCCGGGTTCCCGGCGGCGCGACTGGTCGCGTCCCACTTCTCGGTGATGACTCGGCACACGGCGCAGATTCTGATCGGCGGTCCAGCGTTGGTCGAGCGGGCGCTGGGCGAGAAGAAGACGAAGGACGAGCTGGGCGGCTGGCAGGTCCACAGCCGGAGCGGCGTCGTCGACAACGTGGCGGAGGACGAGGACGACGCGATGGAGCAGGTTCGCCGCTTCCTGAGCTACCTGCCGCCGAACACAGGCAAGTTGCCGCCGCGTCGTTTCATCGGCGATCCGGTCGACCGGCGCGAGGAACGCCTGCTCTCCATCCTGCCGCGGGATCGGCGGTTCCTCTACGACATGCGCGAGGTGATCTCCCTGGTCGTCGACCGGGACAGCTTCTTCGAGATGACCGCAGGGTACGGGCCGTCCCAGATCACGGGCCTCGCGCGCGTCGACGGCCACACGGTCGGTGTGGTCGCCAACGACTGCCGGCACATCGGCGGCGCGATGGACGCCGCCGGGGCACAGAAGTTCCGGCGCTTCGTCGAGCTGTGCGAGACCTTCCACCTGCCGATCCTGAGCCTGGTCGACGAGCCCGGCTTCATGATCGGCTCGGAGTCGGAGGCGTCCGGCACGATTCGCTACGGCATGGAGGCGGTCGCGGCGACCGTGCGTTCCACCGTGCCCTGGTGCTCGGTGCAGATCCGCAAGGCGTACGGCGTGGCCGCCGCGGCGCACTACGGCCCCTCCGGTCGGGTGCTGATCTGGCCCTCGGCCGAGAGCGGCGCGCTGCCGATCGAGGGCGGGGTGGCGGTGGCCTTCCGCCGCGAGATCGCCGCGGCGCCGGACCCGGACAGGAAGCGGGCCGAGCTCGAGGCCGAGTTCGCCAAGCGGCGGACTCCCTTCCCAAGGGCCGAGGGGTTCTCGGTCCACGACCTGATCGACCCACGGAGCACCCGTGCCGAAGTCGTCAAGTGGCTGAAACTGTCCGAGCCGCTGCTCGCGTCGCGGATGCGGTGAGGGACCTGGAGGAGAGCGTCTTCACCGTTGAAACATAGCCGGATGCGGGCAGGATGCCCGCGTGCCATCCGTGCGCCCGATGACGGGCGCACGGAGTGGTTCGCGTGGGGTGCGGGTCGCGCCACACGGGTTCCCAGGCCGGATGCGGGCGCAGCGCCCGAGGAGAGAAAGATGTCGTTGAAGCGAACGTTCCGTTTTCTGGCGACGGGCCCGCTGGCCGCGGGCCTGTTGCTGACCGCAGTTGCGGCGGCGCAGCAGCAGCCCGTCGGCTACGAGGACACGCCGAAGTTGCCGGGACTGCCCTGGAAGGTGCATGACCCGAACCGGCCGGTGCCGCCGGTGGTCACTCCCGGCGCCTCGTTCAGCGATATGGCCGCAGCTCCGGCCGACGCGGTCGTGCTGTTCGACGGCGCCGACCTCTCCAAGTGGCGGAAGGGAAACGGCGACGACGCCGAGTGGAAGGTCGAGAACTGCTACATGGAAGTTACGCCGACCGGGTCGATCCGTACTCGGGACGAGTTCGGCGACTTCCAGCTCCATCTTGAGTTCGCCACCCCCGCCAAGGTCGAGAGCAACAGCCAGGGCCGCGGCAACAGCGGCGTGATGATCTACGGCGATTACGAGGTCCAGATCCTCGACTCGCACGAGAACCGGACCTACGCCGACGGCCAGGCGGGCGCGATCTACGGCCAGACGCCGCCCATGGTCAACTCGGCGCGTCCGCCCGGTGCCTGGCAGACCTACGACATCATCTTCGAGGCGCCGCGCTGGGAGAACGGCGAGTTGACGAAGAAGGCCCACGTCACCGTGATCCACAACGGCGTCGTGATCCATCATCGCAAGGAATACATCGGCCGCACGAGCCACCGGCGCGTGGGGGTCTACGACCGGCCGCACGAGCCGCGCGGCTGGATCGGCCTCCAGGACCACCGGAACCCGACCCGCTTCCGCAACGTCTGGATCCGCGAGTTGCCGGGCTACGACCGCGGCGGCTGACGTCTGTACCTCTCTTGAAGATCTCTCTCTTCTACCTGCCCTCGATCGGCTCGCGGGCCGAGATCAAGAAGGGCATGGCCGGCCTGCGCGGCGATCTCTACGACCGGATGCTGGCCGAGGTCTCGGAGCAGGCCAGGTTGGCCGACGATCTCGGCTACGACTCGATCAGCTTCACTGAGCACCACTTCCACATCGAGGGCTTCGAGCTCTCGAACAACCCCGTGCTGCTCGACCTGTTCATCGGCATGCAGACGAAGAACATCCGGGTCGGGCAGTTGGGGATCGTGCTGCCGGCAAGGAACCCGATCCGGGTTGCCGAAGACATCGCGATGCTCGACCGGATGACCGGCGGCCGCGCAAACGCGGGCTTCGCGCGCGGCTACCAGCGCCGCTGGGTCGACGTGATGGCGCAGCAGACGCACGGGATCTCCGGCGCCCTGCCGCACCAGCGGGACGAGATCGACAGCACGAACCGGGCCGCGTTCGAGGAGTGCTTCCGGATCATCAAGAAGGCGTGGACCGAGCCGATGCTCGACTACGACGGCCGGTTCTGGAAGATCCCGGTCGGCGGTCCCGAGGGCGGCACGCCGTGGACGCTCGAAGCCACCGAGCAGTGGGGCGCCGGGGTCGAGGATGGCGTGCTGCGGCAGGTCGGCGTGGTGCCGAAGCCGGTGCAGAAGCCGCATCCGCCGATCTTCCAACCCTTCGCGTCGTCCGAGGCGAGCATCCGGTGGTGCGCGCGGGAGGGCGTGACGGCGATTCTGCCGCCGCTTCACCCGAAGCGGGAGCGGGCGCTGTTCGAGTTGTTCGCCGAGGAATCCGGGCGGCCGCTCGGCGAGGGGATCGGCGTTCTGCGGGACATCGTGATCGCGGACACCGACACCGAGGCCGAGCGCCTGTGGAAGGCAAGCGGCGCCTTCTGCGGCTCGGCCTGGTTCGATCCCTTCGGCTTCAGCCGCGGCATGCTGGACCCGGACACCGGGGAGGAGTTCGACGACTTCATGGGTTCGGGCATGGCGCTCGTCGGCACCGTGGACACCGTAACGCGCCAGCTCGAGACCCTGTGTGAGCGCCTGCCGGTGACCTGGCTCTACTTCTGGGCCTACAACGGGCTTCTGCCGCACGCGCGGCTGATGACAACGATTGAACGCTTTGCCAGCGAGGTCCTGCCCCGGATCGACGACACGTAGCGCCGGCTAGCAGCGTGCGCGGCAGCATGATCTGACCTGGGAACCCGTGTGGCGCGACCCGCGCCACACGCGAACCAGTCCGTGCGCCCGTCATCGGGCGCACGGACTGGCACGCGGGCATCCTGCCCGCCTCCGGCCTGATCGCTAGTTCGGGCGTTTTCCCTTCGCCTTGCGCTTGCGCCTGGTCTTCAGCAGCAGGCCGTCCTCGAGCGACGCCCCTTCCTTGGCGTCGACGACGATCTTGCCGCCGTCGGACAGCTTGCCGAAGAGAATCTCGTCGGCCAGTTTGCGCTTGATCTTCTCGTCGATCAGGCGCCGCATCGGTCGGGCGCCGAAGTCCGGCTCGTAGCCGTGTTCGGCCAGCCAGTCGCGGGCGTTGTCGGTCAGCTCGATCGCGATTCCGCGGTCGACGAGTTGGTCGCCGAGTTCCACTACCAGCTTGTCGACGATCAGCCGGACGGAGTCCATCTCCAGCGCCCTGAACACGACCCAGGCGTCGATCCGGTTGCGGAACTCGGGCGTGAACAGGCGTTCGACCGCCGGCTTTGAGGCGGCTTCGGCCGACAGCTTCGAGCGGTCGCCGAAGCCCATCGGTTTCGTCGCCAGCTCGCGGCCGCCGGCGTTGGTCGTCATGATCAGGATCACGTGACGGAAGTCGGCCTTGCGGCCGTTGTTGTCGGTCAGGGTGGCGTGGTCCATGACCTGGAGCAGGATGTTGTAGACGTCCGGGTGGGCCTTCTCGATCTCGTCCAGTAGCAGCACGGTGTGCGGTGTGCGGCGGATCGCGTCGGTGAGCAGTCCGCCCTGGTCGAAGCCGACGTAGCCGGGCGGTGCGCCGATCAGGCGTGAGACGGTGTGTTTCTCCATGTACTCGCTCATGTCGAAGCGGGTGAAGGCGATGCCGAGCACGTGGGCTAGCTGGCGGGCGAGTTCCGTCTTGCCCACACCGGTGGGGCCCGAGAACAGGAAGCTGCCGATCGGCCGCTCCAGAGTGCCCAGGCCTGCGCGCCCCAGCTTTACCGCCGAGGAGATCGAGCGGATCGCATCGTCCTGGCCGAAGATCACCGCCTTGAGCTCCTCTTCCAGGTTGGCGAGGGCGTCCCGGTCGTCGCTTGAGACGGACTTCTCGGGGATCTTCGCCATCGAGGCGACGACCCGTTCCATGTCGACCGGGTCGAGGACGCTCTTGCGTTCCTTCGCGGTCATCAGACGGTTCGAGGCGCCGGCCTGATCGACGAGGTCGATCGCCTTGTCGGGCAGCCGCCGGTCGAGCAGGTAGCGTGCCGAGAGATCGGCGGCCGCGTCGAGCGCCTCGTCGGCGTACTCGACGTCGTGGTGCTCCTCGTAGCGGTCACGCAGGCCACGCAGGATCTCCGCGGACTCCTCGATCGTGGGTTCGTCGATCTCGATCATCTGAAAGCGGCGTGCGAGAGCGCGGTCGCGGTCGAACGAGCCCTTGTACTCGGCGTGGGTGGTGGAGCCGATGCAGCGCAGCTTGCCGGAGGCCAGGCCGGGTTTCAGGATGTTCGAGGCGTCGAGGGCGCCGGACGACACGGCGCCGGCGCCGACGATGGTGTGGATCTCGTCGATGAACAGGATGTGTTCGGGCTCGGAGATGATGCGCTCGATCACTGCCTTGAGCCGTTCTTCGAAGTCGCCCCGGTAGCGCGTCCCGGCCAGGAGGGCGCCCATGTCCAGGGCGTAGATCGTGACCTTGGAGAGGAGTTCGGGCACGTTTCCCTCGTGGACCGCGAGCGCCAGCCCCTCGACGATCGCGGTCTTGCCGACGCCGGGGTCTCCGACCAGGACCGGATTGTTCTTGCGCCGGCGGGCCAGCGTTTCGCACACCACGCGCACCTCGTCCAGGCGTCCGACGAGCGGATCGATGGCGCCCTCGGCCGCGCGCTCGTTCAGGTTCGAGGTGAAGCGCTCGAGGGGATCCTCGACTTCTTCTTCCTCCTCGCCCTCTTCCGCGTCCGACTCCGGGGACCGCGGCGCGGTCAGGCCCGGCGCCCACTTGACCGTGCCGTGGGAGAGGTAGCGGATGACGTCGAGGCGCGACACGTCCTGGATCTTCAGGACGTAGACCGCGTGGGACTCCTGCTCGCGCAGCAGGGAGGCGATCACCGCGCCGGCGTCCAGCTCGCTCTTGCCGGCGCCGTGAGCGTGCATCGCGGCCCGCTCGACCACGCGCCAGAACGCGATCGTCTGCTTGGGGGGTTGCTCGTCGCCCTGCTCGTCTCCCGGCGCTTCCGTGCCGGCGTGTTCGCGATTGCCGTTCGCCCGACCCGCACCGTCTTCGTCGTCGGCCGCTTGTGTACCGGCGGCGGGGGAGGCCGCTTCCTCCGCCGCCTCCGCCGACAGGGCGGGCGGCAGGGTCTCGAGTTGGTGATCCAGGAACTCCTCGACATCCCGCACCAGACGGGGGAGACGGACGCCGGCCGCCTGCAGCACCCGGGCGCCCACGGGGTCGCTGCACAGGGCGAGCAGCAGGTGCTCGAGCGTCACGTACTCATGGCGGCGCGATGACGCCTCCAGCATCGCGCGGCGCAACGACTGCCGCAACTCTTCGGTCATGCGCACGGAAGCGATGGTCAGGGCCCTCCCGAGTCCTTCAGTTCACGTCGCCGCTATCCGAGCGGCCGTCGTCGCGGGAACCGTCGCCGTCTCCGGAACCGCCACCCTCGTCGGGCTCGATGGTGCAGAGCAGCGGCACTTCCGCCTGCTGGGCGAGGCTGCCGACTTCGGCGACCTTGGTCTCGGCGATGGAGAAGGGGTAGAGCCCGGCCACGCCAACGCCGTTCTTGTGGACGTAGAGCATCAGGCGCGAGGCGTCCGATTCGGTCAGGTGGAAGACGTGCTGCAGAACCACGACGACGAACTCACGCGGCGTGAAGTCGTCGTTGTGGAGAAGTACCTTGTACAGCCGTGGCCGGGCCAGGCGGGTCCGGGTCTTTGTCTTCGTGAGGACCTTGCTGTCCCCGCGCGCGTCGTCTTCGAAGTGCGGCATGACTTGCCAGATTATAGGTTCCCGCACAGGGCCGCGCGCAGCGCGGTCAGCCGAGCTGGCGCCGGTTGCGGCGCCAGGCCTCGATGCCCTGCAGGTGCCGGACCGCGTCCCGCTCCAGGGCGGCGGCGAGCAGGGCATTGAGCTTCTCGTCCATGAACAGGTGGGAACTGTAGACCGGCGCGGGCTCGAAGCCCCGGCTGATCTTGTGCTCGCCGCCGGCGCCGCCTTCGAAGACCTGGACGCCGCGTTCGATGCATTCATCGATCGAGTGGTATAGGCAGACGTTGAAGTGCAGGAAACGGTGATGCTCGTGGCAACCCCAGTAGCGGCCGTACAGGTGGGTGTCGGAGCGCAGATTGAGGGCGCCGGCGAGGACGCGGTCCTGGCGCTCGGCGATCACCAACTCGACCTCGTTGCCGAGCTCCCCGAACAGGGTGTGGAACACCTCGCGGTTCAGGTAGCGGCCGCCCCACATGTATCTGTCGCAGGTCGTACCGTAGAGGTCGAAGGCGGTATCCGCCCAGCGCTCCGGATCGGCAACGATCTCCTCGCCCCTTACCGTCCGGATGTCGATCCCCTGCCTCTTCGGCTCGCGGCGTTCGCGCCGGCATTGCGTGCGCCGCTTGGAGCGCAGTCTCGCCAGCCAGTCTTCCGGAGTCCGGTAGTCGTAGTTGCGCCAGTGGTACTGGACCATGACGCGCTGGGCGAGGCCGGCGGCCGCGAGAGCATCGACCTCCGTAGCGCTGTGGTAGAGCACGTGGACGGAGGCGATCCCGACTTGCCGGGCGGTGTGGGCGGCAAGCTGGACCAACATTCGCGCGGCGAGCGCCGGATCGATGCCGTTCGAAGCCAGGATTCGGCGCCCGGTAACAGGGGAGAAGGGCACTCCCACCACGAGTTTCGGGTAGAAGCGGCCGCCGGCGGCGCGCACCGCGTCGCCGAAAGCCCAGTCCCGCGAGAAGTCGCCGAGCCCATCGTTCTTGATGTAGGCGGGAGCGGCCGCGAGAAGCGTGTCTTCCGAGGTCCAGGCGGTCAGGTGAAATGGAAGCCAACCCCGCTCACCGGCCACGCAGCCCGCGCGCTCGAGCGCCTCCAGGAAGGTCCAGGACAGGAAGGGCCGGTCGCCCGGTTTGAGCAGGCCGTCCCAGCTCGGTCGCGGGATGTCCGCCATCGACTGGACGATGCGGAGCTCGACCTGTTGTCCGGCATCCTGACGCTGCGGAGCCGGTGCGTCGTCCATCGCCCGGAGTCTTGCACGTCCGTTCGGCGGGTCCGTCCGCGGTCCGCCTCCGGCGTCAACTGCTGGAGGCTCTTGTTGCCTCCAAGCGCCGCTTCGTAGACGAACGTGTGCCGTCGTCGTAGACTGACGCCATGAGCACCGCGATGTTCGACACCTTGGCTGCTGCTCGCAAGCTGGAGGCGGCGGGCGTACCCGCCGCCCAGGCGGAGGCGATGGTCGAGACAGTACGCGCCGCCGTCTCGGAGGGAGTGGCTACGAAGGCAGACCTGAAGGCTCTGGAACTGCGGCTGGTGCTGTGGGGAATTGGTCTCGCGTCGGTGGCGGTGGGCGTACTGCGGTGGATGCTCGGCTGAAGGCTCGGGCAAGCCTGTCCGCCAAGCGCCGTCAGTAACCCAACGCAGCTCCGTCCTTGCGGGGATCCGAGGCGCCGGCCAGCGTGCCGTGGCGGTCGACGCCGATCGCCTGGGCGCCGCCGAACTCGGCGCCGCCGGCGATCCGCACATGGTGGCCGAGGTCCTCGAGGCCGGCGACGGTCCCCGGTTCCGTTCCGCGTTCGCACAGGAGTTCCAGGCCCGTGGTGTGTCGCCAGCGCGGCCGGTCGACCGCCGCTTGCAGGGAAAGGCCGTGATCGTAGTGGTTGGTCAGGAGCTGCACGTGCCCCTGGGGCTGGAAGGGGCCGCCCATCACGCCATAGCAGAGCTCCAGTTTCCCTGCGTTCAGGACCATGCCGGGGATGATCGTATGGAAGGGACGCTTGCCGGGCTGGTACTCGTTGGGGTGTCCGGCCTCGAGCGTGAAGCCGGCGCCGCGGTTGTGGAGCAGGATGCCCGTGTCTCCGCCCACGATCGCGGCGCCGAAGGGCGCGAAGAGGGAGTTGATGAAGGAGGCGGCATTGCCGTCGCCGTCGACCACCGCCAGGTAGACGGTGTCCGAGCCGACGCGACCTCCGCCGGTGGGGATCTCGCCCGCCCCGACGATCGATGCCGCGCGGTGCGGATCGATCCGTCGACTTCGTTCCCGGGCGTAGCCCTTGTCCAGCAGCTCGCGCAGCGGCACGCCGCCGCCGCTGTGCAGGGGATGGCCGTCCGGATCGCCGACGTGAGCGTGGAGGTCGGCGTAGGCCAGTTTCTTCGCCTCGACCAGCAGGTGGGTGTGAAGGGCGCCTCCCAGGTCCATGGCTGCCAGATCGAAGTTCTCGAGCAGGTTGAGCATCAGCAGCACGCCCAGGCCCTGTCCGTTCGGCGGCAACTGGGCGACCTCGCGGCCTCGGTAGCGGGTGCCGATCGGCTGGACCCAGGTCGACGCGTGGCGCTCGAAGTCCGCGAGCTGGAGGAAGCCGCCGGTGCGATGGGCGTAGCGGACGATCTCCTCGGCGATGGGTCCACGGTAGAAGGCGTCCCGGCCGTCCCGTGCGATGCGACGGAGCGAGCGCGCGAGGGCGGCGGAACGGAAGAGAGCGCCGAGTTCCGGTGCGTCGCCGTCCGGGAGACAATGCGTCGCGGCCGCCTGGTCGCGGCGCAACCTGTCCACGTAGGCGCGCCACATGCTCTGCACGCGCTCGCTGACCGGGAAGCCCTGCTCGGCGGTCTCGATCGCCGGGCCGAGCAGATCGGCAAACCGGAGGCGGCCGAATCGCTCGTGCGCGGTCGCCCAGAGATCGACCGCGCCGGGGACGGTGACCGCCGGCCACGAGTCGGCTTCGATCGCTTCTCCGTTAAGCGCCTCGCGAGCCAGCCCCGCCGGCGAGCGGCCGCTGCCGTTGAGGCCCAGCACTTCGCCGGGCCCGCCTTCGGGATCGGCCCGGTAGTAGAGCAGGAACGCGTCGCCCCCGATTCCGGTCATCATCGGCTCGACCACCGCCAGCATCGCGGCGGCCGCGACCGCGCCGTCGATCGCCGAGCCGCCGGCGCGCAGCATGTCGAGGCCCGCAAGCGTTGCCTGCGGATGGGATGTCGCCGCCATGCCCCGGCGGGCCATGACGAGGCTCCGGCCGGGCCGGTGAGGGCTGGCGAGTCGCGTCCCGCTACCGGAACACATCGAAGGCGCGGTTGTACTTGACGATGAGGCTGCGATCGGGTTCCTCACGGCCCAGGAGCCCGAACTCGGAGATTTCGTTGTAGACCAGGAAGAGTCCCCTGTTCGCCTCGTTCAGCCAACTGAAGCGGAGGTTCGTCGACACGCTGTCGGTCGTGTCGTTGTACTGGATCAAAGCCTGCAGCAGCAGGCTCGTGCTGAAGGCGTAGGTGACGCGAAGACGCCCCAGATTCGCCTTGAACGCGCCGCCGGCGACCTTGATGTCGTTGTAGGACCAACTGATCTGCGAAGTCAGGTAGTCGCCAAGACGGATGCTCAGTGCGGGATTGATGGCGAACTGGTCGCCGCCGAAGAAACCGCCGGCCTGGACCATCGCGAACAGACTGACTGCGCGCCCGCGGTTCGTATTCATGAACAGGAAGACGCCGTAGTCGTCGTACTTGCCGGCCTCGATCTCGATGTCTTCGCGAATCAGGAACGGCTCGACCAGCCCCTCGTAGCGGCCGCCGCCCGAGAAGCTGATCTGGGCGCCGCCTCGGAACTCGACCTCGCCGCCGATGGAGTAGCGCTGTGTCTGGTGAAAACCGTCGAAGTCCCAGAAGTTGTCGTAGTAGACGCGGGGCCCGTACTCCTTGACCCGGCCCTCGCCGGCGGGCCGGAACTGACGGCGGGCGTAGCCGTTCAACTGCCGGTAGCCGGAGCGGCTGAGGAAACCAACCTCCGGATTGAAGTCCTCGCCGATCTCCGTGTAGCCGGCCCGCCAGCGCCAGAACGGCGAGCTGTAGGAACTGCCGAGGCCGAAACCGTGGTCGCGGCCCGTGAGCCCCGGCGTCTCGGTCTGGGCCGCCCAGCCGGTGAGCTCGGTGTAGTCGCCGACCCCGATCTGTCCGTCGACCGCGTAGGTGCGGTTGAAGTCGCCGTCGGGCGCCAGGGAACCGGTACCCTGGCGGTTGGCGACGAGCACGCCCGCACGGCTACGGTTGCGGTATTCGCGGCTCACCCGGGCGACGGTGAAGTTGTTGCCGTGAATGTCGCCGGCTTCGTCGGTCTGCATGTTCAGGAAGCCCACGTTCAAGCCTCCCGCCTTGCCGGAGAGTCGGACTCCACCCAGGATGGGGACCGGCTGGCCGCCGGCGAGGCCGATCCGCCGGCTGAAGAAGAGTTCCACTCCGCCCCGGCTGGAACTCCGGCCGCCGACCCGGAACTGGCCTGCGTTCTCCAGGAAGAACGGCCTCTTTTCTGGGAAGAAGAGACTGAAGCGGTCGAGGTTGACTTGCTGATCGTCGGCCTCGACCTGCGCGAAGTCCGTGTTGAGCGTCACATCGAGGGTGAGGCTCGGAGTGATGCCGTACTTCATGTCCATGCCGCCGTCCCACTCGGACCCGCGGTCGGCGATGCCGTCGTCGCGGGTCGAGGACACGGCATACGGGGTCAACTGGAGATTGCGCTGGCGGGGCGCGACCAGGCCGACGAGCGTGCCGGCCTCGGACACGCGGTACAGACGGTGCTGCCGGGCCAGGTGCGCCCAGTACGCGGTTTCGTTCTTGCGCCGGATGTTGCGCTCGAAGTTGACGCCCCAGGTCCCGGCCCCCGAGTCGAAGCGGAGGCTGCGGAAGGGAATCGCCATCTCGGCGCTCCATCCGAAATCGCCGACGCGGGTCCTTACGGTCCAGGAGGTGTCCCAGTCCAAGTTGGCGCCCGAAAAGGACCCGCTGGAGAACGAACCGCCGCTGCCGGACCCCTCGTTGGTCACCTGGCCGTCGTACTGGATGCCGCCGACGTTTGTGCCGAACATGAAGGCGTTCTGCCGATCGCCGTAGGTATCGAGAATGAAGCGGAAGCTGTCCTCGTCGCTGAGAGAAGCGTCGCGCCGGCTGTCGGAGATGACCAGGGTCGAGGCATCGCTGTCGAAGAGGATGGCGGCGATGTAGAGGTTGCTGTCGTCGAAGGCGACCCGGACTTCGGTGCGCTCGGAGGCCGGCTGCCCTTCGAAGGGCTCCGTCTGCTGGAAGCCGGTGGCTGCGTCGACCTGTTGCCAGAGGGGTTCCCCCAACACATCGCCGTCGATGACCGGCTGCTGTTGGAGTCGATGTGCCTGGAGCTGCGGTCGGTCGCTACGGGACTCCTGCTGCGCAGCCCCGGCGCCGCCCTGGGCCGCAAGAAAGGCGGCCAGCGCGACGGCGCCGCGCCGGAGTGGGATTCGGTGCATGACGGTTACGGTTGTGCGGGAACTCGATCTGCTTCGCGGCTGGTCGGGGGCTGAACGGCGGGTATTTCCAGTTCCCTTGCCCGCCGGTTCAGCTCCTCGAGGCGGCGACCGGTCAACTCGTCCACCGCTTCGAGGATCGGCTGCAGCTCCGCTTCAAGGTCTTCGAAACGGCGACGCGCGCCGGCGGTCGGCCGGGCGGTGTTGCCGAAGACGTGAGTGTAGAGGTAGGCGTACTGGTTGTCGATCCTCGGCGGGAAGTTCAGCGCATCCTGGGATACGCGGCTTCTGGCCTGGATGAGCCGGTCGTTCAGCTCCTTGGCGCGCTCCGCGACTTCATCGACGAGGGGTTGCAGTTCGCCGGCCCCGGCGGCGTCGAGCCGGTCCCCCAGGGAGTCGGCCTGCCCCCGGACGCTGCGCAGACCCGCGATCGCGTCGTGGACGGCCGTCAACCGCGCCGACAGCCCGTCGAGCATCTGGTACTGCTCTTCGAGGTCGGCTTGCGTGACGTCGTCGAGCCGGGGGTCGGCGATTACCTCGAAGGTGCGGCTGTCGCTCCAGGTTTCGTCGGCGTCTTCCGCATCCTCGGCGGCGCTTCCGACCTCGAGGGTCGCCCGGTAGATCCCCGGCGGCAGGAAGGGGCCGCCGGTGTAGGACAGGGACATGATTGCGCCCTCGACCAGGTGGGGCGCCTGGTCCTTCAGGTCCCATTCGATGCGATTGAGGCCCTTCTCTGCCTCGAAGGACTCGACTCGCGGGCGTTCGTCGTCATGGTCCTCGTCCTGTCCGGCGTCCTCCTCCGGAAGGGCGACGAAGCGGCGCAGGACGCGCTCGCTGCCTTCGGGGGCGATCGTCAGTTCGACCGGGCCCTCGGGCGCCTCGGGAAGGTGGAACCAGATCGAAGCGCCGTTCACGAAGCCGCCGCCGCCGCCCGGCCGGTCGACGCGCACGGTCGGCTCGGGCGCGAACAGCCGGGGCGTGTCGCGACCGCCGCCGGCCGCCTGTTCTCGGGCGAGTTCCCGAACCACGCCCAGGTCGTCGAGCACCCAGAAGCTCCGCCCCTGGGTCGCCAGCACGAGGTCGGGGTTGCCGGCGTTTGTGTGAACGAGCAGGTCGGTGACCGGGGTCCGCGGCAGGTTCAACTGGAAGGACTCCCAGGCGCCCCCGCGGTCGAACGAGACGTAGAGGCCGAACTCGGCGCCGGCGAAGAGCAGGCCGTCGGCCTCCGGATCCTCGCGCACGACGCGGACGAAGTGGTTCCCGGGCAGTCCCGCGGTGGCGGTGGTCCAGGTGGCGCCGCCGTCCTCGGTGCGGAAGATGTACGGCGTGTAGTCGTTCAGCCGGTAGCGGTAGGCCGCGACGTAGACGCGGTCGGGATCGTGGTGCGAGACATCGATCGAGTTCACCGTGCCGTCGACCGGCATTCCGGCCGGCGTGACATCGACCCAGGTGGAACCGTCGTCCCGGCTCACGTGGATGCGGCCGTCGTCGCTGCCGGTCCAGATCTCGCCGGCCCGGTGCGGCGACTCGGCGAGCGCGAACACCGTGTTGTAGACCTCGACGCCGGTGTGGTCGTGCTGGACCGGACCTCCCGGCATGCCCTGTTTCTCGTCGTCGTCCGTGGTCAGGTCCGGCGAGATCGTCTCCCAGGTCCAGCCGCCGTCTCGCGTGCGGTGGACGTAGTTCGAGGTGTGGTACACGACGTCCGGATCGTGCCGGGAGATCAGGATCGGCGCGTTCCACTGGAAGCGGTAGCGCAGGTCGCGGGGGGCCGTTCCGTCCTGCATCTCGGGGTAGAGGATCATGTTGCGTGCGGCGCCGCTGCGGTGGTCGTAGCGGTCGATGCGCCCGAGATAGTTGCCCGAATAGACCAGGTGCGACTGCTCGGGATGGACGGCGATGTGGCCGCTCTCCGCGCCCGCTACCGAGTGCCAGTGCTGGGTCGCGGTCAGTTGGGGCATCGGGCGCGAGGGGACCGAGATCGTGCTGTTGTCCTGCTGGGCGCCGTAGATGCGGTAGGGGAACTGGTTGTCGACGGTGACCCGGTAGAACTCCGCGGTCGGCTGGTTGTTCTGGGTCGACCAGGAACGTCCGCCGTCGACGCTGACGTTGGCGCCGCCGTCGTTCGCCTGGACGATGATGTGGGGTTGTTCGGGGTTGATCCAGAGGTCGTGGTTGTCGCCGTGGGGGGTGGACACGCGCTCCCAGTTGGCGCCGCCGTCGACCGAGCGGAAGAAGCGGACGTTGGCGCCCCAGACCGTGTTCGGGTCGGCGGGATCGGCATGGATGTGGCTGTAGTACCAGCCGCGCGTCAGCAGCTCGGGCTCGTCGCTCACCTTCTTCCAGGAGTCGCCGTGGTCCTCGGAGCGAAAGATGCCGCCGCGGCCGTTCGCGGCGGTGATGATCGTCCACAGGCGACCGCGGCGCGCCGGCGAGGCGGAAACGCCGATCCGGCCGAGCACGCCGATCGGCAGGCCGCCTTCGAGGCGGTCCCAGGTGTCGCCGCCGTCGGTGGAGCGGAACAGGCCGCCCTCGTCGCTGCCGTCGATCAGGGTCCAGGGCTTGCGCTCGACGCGCCAGGCGGCCGCGTAGAGGGTGCGCGGATTGAAGGGGTCGAGTTCCAGGTCGGCCATGCCGGCGTCGTCGGATAGGTAGAGCACCTGCTCCCAGGTTGCCCCGCCGTCGGTCGAGCGGTAGACGCCGCGCTCCGGGTTGCTGCCGAAGATCCGGCCGAGCACCGCGACCCAGAGCCGGTTCGGGTCGTCGGGATGGATGCGGATGCGACTGATCGCGCCCGCCCGCTCCAGGCCGATGTGCTGCCACGAGGCGCCGGCGTCGGTCGAGCGGTACATGCCGTCCCCGATCGATACGTTGCCGCGCGGACACGCCGAGCCGGTGCCGACGTAGATCACGTTCTGATCGCTCGGGGCGACCGCGACGGCGCCGACCGAGCCTGCCCCGAAGTCGTCGTCGGTCAGGTTCTGCCACGTGCGGCCCGCGTTCGTGGTGCGCCATACGCCGCCGCCGGTCGACCCCATGTAGAAGGTGTACGGGTGGGATGTATGGCCCGCCACCGCCGTCACCCGGCCGCCGCGGCTGGGCCCGACGAGGCGAAACTCAAGCCCCTCGAAGGGCTCTGACTCCGTCTGGCTCCATGCGGTTCCCGCACAGACGGCCAGGACGACAAGGACGGCCGCGGACAGCCCCAGGCGCGAGACATTCATCACAGGCCGCCTAGTCTATTGCGCCCGAATGGGGCGTTCGGGACCTCCCGACCGGGCCCCGTACTTCGCCGACGGATCTCGCCCGGCGACTGTTACATTCACGCCGTCGTGAGCGCCCAGCCTGCCGCCCGCCGGACCCTTGTCATCTACACCGACGGCGGCGCCAGCCCCAACCCCGGCCCGGGCGGCTGGGCGGCGGTGATCCTGGCGCCGGGCGCGAACCCGCGGGAACTCGCGGGCGGTGCGCCGAGCACGACGAACAACCGCATGGAACTCCAGGCGGCGATCTCCGCGCTTGCCGAACTGTCCGAACCGAGCGCGGTAGAGCTCTACACGGACTCCCAGTACGTCCGGCAGGGGATCACATCGTGGCTGGCTCGGTGGCGGGCCCAGAACTGGCGCCGGCGCGACGGCGGGGCGGTCAAGAACGTCGACCTGTGGCGGCGCCTGGAAGGTCTGAACAAGCGCCACCGCGTCCACTGGCACTGGGTCAAGGGCCATGCCGGGAACGAGTGGAACGAGCGGGTCGATGCCCTGGCGAGCGCCGAGATCACGGCTCGAGGGGGCGGCGCCGCGGCCGAACCGGACTCGGAGGTGGAGATCCCGCCCGGCAGCGCGCGAATCTTCCTCAAGGTCCGATGCGTCGGCGGCCGCGGCGTGTGGGCGGCGGAGTTGGAGACGCCGGACGGCTCGGACGGACGGACAGGTCGGGCGTCGGAGACGACACCGAACCGCCTGGAACTCGAGTGCGTTCTCGATCTGCTCGCCGCTCTGCCCGAGGGACAGCCGGCGGCCGTCTACACCGGCAACGACTATCTCAGGCGTGGCGCCTCCCTGTGGATCCACTCATGGAAGCGCAACCGGTGGCGCACGAAGAGCGGCGGACAGGTCAAGAACGTCGAGCTCTGGCATCGGCTCGACCGGCAGCTCGAGGATCGGCGGGTGATTTGGCCGGCGCCGGTCGGCGAAGCCGCGGAGCGGTTGGCGGAGCTGAAGGACAGGGCGCGCGAGCTGTTCTAGGCGGGCCTTCGTGGCAGTCCGCCGCGCAGGCTGCCGCACGGGCCGTTCCCGGGTCGCTCTGAGCCGGCCCGCTACACCGCCTGTTCCCGAGCCGCCAGGAAACGCACGTCCGGCGCGTTCTCGGCCGCGCGGTCGAGCCAGTAGCGGTTGGCGGCCAGAAACAGCGGTGCGCCGTTGTGGTCGTGCGCGATCCTCGCCTCGTTGCGACGCACGAAGTCGCGCACCGTTCGTTCGTCGTCGGACTCGATCCAGCGCGCAAGCGACATTGCCGTCGATTCGAACTGCACCGGCACCTCGTACTCCGTGCGAATGCGGTCGGCGAGGACGTCGAACTGCAACGCGCCTGCCACGCCGACGATCCACTCGTTGCCGCCTCGGGTCCGGAAGACCTGCGCCACACCCTCTTCCGCCAGTTGCCGCAGGGCCCGGCCGAGGTGCTTGGCGCGCAGCGGATCCTCGGGGCGCACGCGTCGGAGGAGGTCCGGAGCGAAGCTCGGAACGCCGACGAACCGCAGCGGCTCGCCGCCAGTCAGCGCGTCGCCGATTCGCAGGTTGCCGTGATTGGGAATACCGATGATGTCGCCGGGCCAGGCCTCTTCGGCGAGCTCTCGCTCGCGGGCAAGGAACAGCACCGGGTTGTGCACGTTCAAGGTGCGTCCCGTGCGCGGATGGAGCAACCTGATGCCGCGGAAGAAGCGGCCCGAGCAGAGGCGCACGAAGGCGATCCGGTCCCGGTGCTTCGGGTCCATGTTCGCCTGGATCTTGAACACGAAGCCGGTGACCGGATCCTCGTCGGGAGAGACCGTCCGTTCGGCGGCCTGCTGCGGCCTGGGAGCGGGCGCGTGACGGCCCAACCCGTCGAGCAGAGCGCGCACGCCGAAGCTGCGCAGGGCGCTGCCGAAGTAAACGGGCGTCCGGTTGCCCTCGAGGTAGGGACGGGCGGCGAGCGGAGGGCACAACTCGCGCACCATCTCGACCTCTTCGCGCAGCTTGGCCGCCGCCCCGGCGCCGATCGCCCGCTCGATCTCGGGGCTGTGCAGGCCCGGCACGATTCGTTCCGTGCCCCGCCGCTCCCTGGCCCCGTTCTCGAGCAGCACCAGGTGATCTCGGACCAGGTCGTAGCAGCCCCGGAAGCTCCGTCCCATGCCGACGGGCCAGCTCACCGGGGAGACCTCCAGTTGCAGCGTGTCGGCGATCTCGTCAAGCAGATCGAACGGGTCGCGCACGTCGCGATCGAGCTTGTTGATGAAGGTCGTGATCGGCACGTCGCGCAGGCGGCAGACCTCGAACAGCTTCCGCGTCTGCGACTCGATCCCCTTCGCGGCGTCGAGCACCATGACCGCCGAATCCACCGCGGTCAGCGTGCGGTACGTGTCCTCGCTGAAATCCTCGTGACCCGGCGTATCGAGCAGGTTGAAGCGGTTGCCTTCGTACCCGAAGGTCATCACCGAGGCGCTCACCGAAATGCCGCGCTCACGCTCGACCTTCATCCAGTCCGAGTGGGCCCGGCGCGCCTCGCCGCGGGCCTTCACCGCTCCCGCGAGCTGGATCGCCCCGGCGAAGAGCAGGAGCTTCTCGGTCAGCGTCGTCTTGCCCGCGTCCGGGTGGGAGATGATGGCGAACGTGCGGCGGCGCGCGACCGCCTCGGTGAGGGTCGTCATGTTGTGTTTCTGGCGGAGCGGTGACAGGGACGCGGTGGAGCGAGGGTGGACGTGGCGACGACCGCGGCCGCTGTCGACGCGCGCCGGCGGGCGGAGTCTATAGTCGGGTCCGCGATGCAAGCTCCTGCCGGCGCCGTATCGTCCACGCGCTTGATGACTCGCGCACGGAGCGGTTCACAGGTGACGCGGGCCGCGCCACCTGGGTTCCGTGGCAGAATGCGCGGCCTTCAACCTGTTGAGGCAACTGCATGAGCGATCTGTCCGCGTTCCGAGAGGAGGCCCGCATCTGGGTCGAAGCGAAAGCACCCGAGTTTCTCCGGGGCAAGGCGTCCGATCCGAGCGCCTGGGCGTCCGGCGGCCGCAAGGCGCCGTTCATCTACCCGGAGAGCCGCGACTGGCTGCTCGCGGCGGCCGAGCGGGGCTTCTCCGTGCCGGCCTGGCCGGAGAAGTACGGGGGCGCCGGGCTCTCGCGCGACGATGCGCTCGTCCTGCACGAGGAGTTCGCGCGTCTGGAACTGCCGATGCCGCTCACGGGCTTCGGCTACAGCATGATCGGACCGACGCTGCTCGATCACGGCACCGAGGCGCAGAAGGCCGAGCATCTGCCGAAGATCGCCCGCGGCGAGATCCGCTGGTGTCAGGGCTACTCCGAGCCGAACGCGGGCTCCGACCTCGCCTCGCTGGCGACCTCGGCGGTTCGCGACGGCGATTTCTACGTGATCAACGGCCAGAAGATCTGGACCTCGGGCGCCGACCAGGCGGACTGGATCTTCATGCTCGTGCGGACCGACCCGGACGTGAAGAAGCAGCGCGGCATCACCTTCATCCTGGTCGACATGGAGTCGCCCGGCGTCGAGGCGCGGCCGATCCGCCTGATCAGCGGCGCCTCGCCGTTCTGCGAGACGTTCTTCCACAACGTGCGGGCGCCCGTCCACCAGGTCATCGGTGAGGTGAACGGCGGCTGGACGGTGGCGAAGGCCCTGCTCGGCCACGAACGCACGTCGATCGGCGGCATGGGACGGGGCGGGGCGCGCACTTCGCTGCCGGATCTGGCGCGGGACTACGTGGGCGTGGACGAGGCGGGCCGGATCGACGATCCGGCGCTCCGCGAACGGATCACTCAGAGCGAGATGGACGCGATGTCCTACGGCTTGACGGTCAGGCGCCACGGCGACGGTCTCGAGGCGGGACACAAGCCCGGGCCTGAGAGTTCGATGTTCAAGTACTACGGCACGGAGCTGAACATGCGCCGCGAGGAGCTCATGCTCTCGATCCGGGGTCCGCAAGCCCTGGGTTGGGAAGGCGAGGGCTTCGAGCCCGCTGAGTTGAACCAGACCCGGACCTGGCTTCGTTCCCGGGCCAACAGCATCGAGGGCGGAACCTCGGAGATCCAATTGAACATCATCGCCAAACGCGTACTGGGGCTCCCGGACTAGTGGCTACGCTCGTTCTCACCGCTCCCCAGGACATGCTCGCCCGCACCGCGGCCGAGCTCATTTCGAAGCACGGCGGCGTGGACCGCCAACGGAAGCTCCGCGACGACGGCGATGAACTCGCCTACAGCCCCGAAGTGTGGGCCGAGATGGCTGACCTCGGCTGGCTCGGCATTCCCTTCGCCGAGGACCACGGAGGCCTGGGTATGGGCATGGCCGAGACGGTGCTGATCACGGAGGCGATGGGCCGCGGCCTTGCCCCGGAGCCCTATGTGTCGGCTGTCGTCCTGGCCGGTGGCTTGGTGGCCGATGCTGGAAGCGCCGGGCAGCAGGCGGAATGGCTGCGTCCACTGATCGATGGCTGGAAGCGACTGGCGCCGGCCCTGCTGGAGGCGGGTGGCCGCTACCGTCTGGACCGGGTCGACACGCTGGCGCGGGCGAATGGCGGGGGCTGGTCCCTCTTTGGCGAGAAGATCAAGGTTGTCGGCGGCGTCGGCGCGGCCGGTCTTGTGGTCCCGGCGAGAGTCGGCGACGACGAGGGACTGACGTTGTTCCTGGTCCCGGCGAGCGCCGAGGGCGTTCATGTGGCGCCTCAGAAGCGGGTGGATTCGCGCAACGCGGCGATCGTCCGGCTGGACGGCGTGAGCGTTGGGGCCGGCGATGTCCTGGGCGAGATCGACGGCGGAGCGGCGCCGCTCCGGCGCGCCGTCGATCGGGCCACGGTGGCGCTCTGCGGCGAGATGCTCGGCCTGATGACGGAGGCCTTCGAGCGCACGATCGAGTATCTCAAGTCGCGCAGCCAGTTCGGCGTGCTGATCGGCACCTTCCAGGCGCTCAAGCACAGGGCCGCGAACATGTTCATCGAGATCGAGCTCTCCCGCTCGACGGTCATGGCGGCAGCGAGGGCGCTTGACGACGCCGGCGACGATGCGCAGCTCCAGGTCTCGAACTCGAAGGCGAGGTGCTCCGACGCGCTCATCCTGGTCACCAACGAGGCCCCGCAGATGCACGGGGGCATCGGCATGACCGACGAGCACGACATCGGCCTCTTCATGAAGCGCGCCCGGGCGCTGGAGTTCGCCTTCGGTGACGCCGCCTTCCACCGCCAGCGCTTCGCCGAATTACGCGGCTTCTGAGTCGCTGCAGCTCGAACCGAACGCGTGGCGCCAGTAGTCGACGCCAAGCTGGATCGACGCCGGCCGCCCGGTTCCCGACCAGCCGCCACGGGGTTCTCGGCATAGGGCCCGACCGCCCAGTCGCGGTCGCGGAGCCGGATCGGGCCGCGGCGGGAGAGACCGAGCGATGTCACGGCTTGGCCCCGGCCGCCGCCGAACGGGGCGCCGCCGATGAGGCCGATCTCGCCGTCGCCGTTCGAACCGTCGATCACGCTGTGCTTGCCGTCGAAGGAGAGACCGTCGAAGTGGTTGCGTGTGATCACGTTCATCACGCCCGCAATCGCGTCCGAGCCACAGGTCGCGGCGCCTCCGTCGCGCAGGAATTCAACTTGCTCGACGGCGACCATCGGCGACACGTTCGTGTCGACCATCAGTTGGGCCTGATCCGGAATCGCCCCCGGCGACCAGGTCAGCCGGTCGCCGTTCAGCAGCACCAAGGACCGGCTCGGACCAGACCGCGGAGGTTGAGGGTCGAGCGGTCCTCACCCGAGCGCGAGCCGAACTGATCGGATTCGAGATCGGCGCCAAGGCTGAAGGACAGGTTGCGGATCACGCCCAGCATGGAGGGCGTTCCCTCCGCCTCCAGGTCCTCGCGGGAGAGGACCGAATCCGGCTGCGGCGCGTCCTCGGGCGTGCACGGTGTCCAGGAACCCGTGACGGTGACCGAGTGGCTGAAGGTCTCGACTTCGCGCGCGTGGTGCTCGTGCGAGTGCTCGGTGTTTGCGGACGAAGAGGTTTCAGCCTCCGCGGCCGAGCCCGGACTGCTTTCCTGGGCCGTCCCGAACGCGGGCCAGAGAAGGGCGAAGAGAAAGAGGACCAGAAGCGCGTGAAAGCGCGTTCGCGTCAACTCACGATCCGGTTCGGGTCCATGCCCGAGCAGCCGTCGTGCCTGGCGGCGGTCGAGCAGCGTCCGGTGTAGCAGGAGTCCCCGGCGAAGCCCTTGGGGCGCAGCTCTCGAATCCAATGCTCGACGTTCGCCTGGACCTCGGCGGCGCTCTGGCCGTGTTCGGTGATCAGGACCTTCGAAAGCCCCCACCAGGCCCGCGCCAGGTTGCAGGTGCAGCAGCACGTGTAGGCCGTGCGGTCGCTGCAGCAGGGCGCCGGGATCGCAGTCAGCGCGGCGCGCTTGATCTCTTCCTGTGAAGCCGTCAGCTCGATTCTGGCGTCATGCTCGATCAGTTCTTCCATCGGCGACGCCAGGAGGTCGGCCATGACCGGATCGTAGTAGACGGGGGTCCATGACGAGGAGTCGCCACAGGACAGGGCCGTGACCACTACGAGCAGCGCGCACGGCGCCGTGGCCACGCGCGGTTGGTTGCGTTGCGTCCGTTCGATCATGGCGCGCGATCCTATCCCCGGTGTTCGCCGCTGCGAAGTGCCGGACCGTTCATTCCCAGAGCCGCCGGTCGAGCACCCGCTGTTCGGCCAGTGCGGCGTTGAACTCTGGTGTCGAGCTCAATCCAACGCGGCGGATCGGCTGCATGCCCCGGCTGAGCGTTGATGCGCTCCGTATCCGGCCCAGTAGAAGGGGTGGGAGGCATCGAACTCCGCGGGTTCAAGATTTTCCCCCTGGTCGAATCGGAGCGGCCCCGCGAGGAGCGTCAACTGGGCTTCGCGGAGTGCGGTGGAGGGCGGTGTGCCGAGTGCGAGGCGACGGTAGAAGACCTCGAACAGCTTGGTTGCCGTTTCGTCGACGACCGGCCACAGCGAACTGACGACGGAAGTGGCGCCGGCGGCGTCGAACGCGTCCACGAAGGGACTAGGCCCCAGGCCGGCGCCGTTTGTGTCGAGACCGGAAAGCACGACGACGGGATCTCGGCCGAGGTCGAGATCCAACGCGAGGTCGCCGACCGCGACCCGACGTGCCGGCTGGTCGTAGCGCCTGGCAGAAAGCAGCAGGGCCGAGGCGGCGGGATCCCCGGCGTCCACGAGCGCCTCGACGGCGAGGTGGAGCACGTCGATGTCGTGGAGAATGCCAAGTTTCCACAGCGCTGCCGGAGTGGCCTCCGGGCCGAAGGCGGCCACGTTCGCGAGGGCCAGCTCCTCCAGGGTGTGGGACTGGTTGCGGCGCGCGGCGTGCCGCCGCCAGGAGATGCCGCCATCGCTCATCGAAGCACCGAGCGGCCGCGCCGGAGGTCGGTACACGGCGTCGGCGATGGCGGCGGCCACCGGCGGTTGTTGCCGGCGTTCGCCTTCAGTTGCTGTCTGAAGGCGGACTCCGCCCGGAGTCAACAAGCACAGGTCCCTGGTCTCGACCAGGAACCGTCCCTGGGGATCGATGGACCTGGGCGCCCGGATAGCCCCGAAGGGGAGTTCGACCAGGGGACCATTGGCCAGCAGCACCAGTCGCGAGGCCCCGCGCAATTGGTCGGCGGCCGGAGCAAGGAGCTTGTGACCCAGCTCGTCGCCGAGCCGGACGATTTGGCCCAGGGACGCCGGTGGTCGGAGCAGAGCAAGCTGGCGGATCTCGGCGATCAGTGGGCTCAGGTCCCCGGCAGTCGTATCCAAAGTCCTCGTTACCGGTGAGAGGTCTGCGCCGCCCGGGACGATCACGAGCCTGACCGGGCGCCCGGGCGAGGCGTCGAAGATCAGGGTCGCCGCGTCGTCCGAGGCCGGCCGGAACTCAGCCTCGAATCGGGCGTCCGTGGATGGTTGCGTCGACCAGTTCCGAGTTGCCGCGTCGTCGCCGAAGGCGGCGCGGCGTATCTCCCGCCGGCTCGACTCGACCGCTTCGATGACCTGGGCCGCGGCGGTCCAGTCGGCGCGGGTCTTGGGATCGCTGCTGCTCTCGGAACCCGCGGTCGCCCCGCAGGGCAGCATCGCGCCGAGCAGGATCGCGCCGATCGAGCCGGCGATGGACCGCTGGGCGGCGCTGTTCCTCATCCTCGACCGAAAAGACATGATCCGTGTCATTCTTGTATCAGAGCAGCAATGCTGAACCGGTGGGTGCGGCCGGTCCCGGGCCGCGCCGATAGACGCTTCGAAGCCGGAAGGAGCGTCAGCGCAGTACGATGCCGGGCGCGATGTCGAACGTACGACTCGAAGCCGACGGGGAGGTGGCACGAATCGCTCTGACGCGGAGTTTCAGGGCGAATGCGCTCGACTCCGCCACGACCGCGGAGTTGCGCGACACGGTCCGCGAGTCCGCGGCCGCCAGCCCACGGGTGCTGGTCCTTGCCGGCGACGGGGTGTTCTGCGGCGGGGCCGACATTCGCGAGATGGAAGGTCTCGACGCCGTCGGCGCCGAACGCTTCATCCGCGGTCTGCACGAGGCGTTCCTCGCCATCCGGGAGCATCCGGCGCCGGTCGTCGCCGAGGTTCACGGCGCGGCTCTGGGCGCGGGTCTGGAACTCCTCGTCTCCTGCGACCTCTCGCTTGCCGCCGACGACGCGATCTTCGGTATGCCGGAGCCGCACTTGGGACTGCCGTCCGTGATCGAGGCGGCCCTGCTGCCGGGCCTCATCGGCCTTGGCCGGGCCAGAGAGTTGCTGTTCCTTGGCGATCCGATCGACGCCGCCGAGGCGGCGCGGATCGGGCTCGTGGGCGAGGTCGTAGCTGCCGAAGACCTGGAGACGGCGGTGAACGCCAAGGTCGAGCGGTTGTTGCGCCTCAGTCCAGGCGCCCTGGCGCTGCAGAAGAGGCTGATCGGCCGCTGGCTCAACCTGCCCCTGGACCAGGCCGTGGAAGCGGGCGTCGCCGCGTTCAGGGCCGCTTATGGGACCGGCGAACCGAAACAGGCGATGGAGAGGTTCTGGCGGCGCCGGTCGCGCGAAAGGGGCAGCGAAGGCTAGCCGGTCAGGCGGTTAGCCACTGCAGACAGCCGGTCGATTCCAGCACCGCGTCGATTGGACCGCGATCGGAGAGTTCCCCGTACTTGTGGCGCAGCGCGGCCAGAGACCGGGCATGGTACTTCTGCGGCTTCTGGGTCCAGTCGCCGCTGGCGAGGCCGACCGAGAAGTCTTCCTGCCCGCTGGCGATGGCGCCCGCATTGGCGACGCTCCAGGGCAGGAAGATGCCGCCGACCTGTTGCTCGATCAAGGGCATGAGGGTCGGCGCGAGCGACTCCCAATCCTCGAAGTCGCCGTTCGCCGTCGGGTCCACCAGGCGCTTGACCCAGGCGACGGTGCGAGGCGCCCTTTCCTCGAGCAAGGCGCCGGGTGTCGGATCCGTCCATGCCTGGTGAATCTGGAAGCCGACGCCGAAGTCGCCGAAGGCGGGTCGCCCGCCGAACAGGTAGTCGCGGCCGTCGAGGTGGGCCTCGATCAGGTCGATCGTGTCGAGGAACGACTGCTCGATCTGGGGCGCGGTCCGTTCGTTCGAGCCGACGAACCAGACACGGGGGACCATCCGTTCCTTGACCTGGGCGGTCATCGCCTTCAGCGTCGCCTCATCGGCGTCCGGGTTCATGCCCTGGGCGATGCGGCGGGCGCCGGATTGCTGATCCGCGGGCCGGGCCCAGCGGTAATGGAACATCCACTTGTTGCCCCACTCGTCGCCGAACTCTTCGAGCAGCACCGAGACGAACGCCGCGGTGGAATCGTCCGGGTGGATCGAAGGCTCAGGGTACTGGTTCTCCATCGCCTCAAGGATGGGCGTCGAGTCCTGCATGCCCCGGTCGTCGGGCGTGATGACGAGGGGCACCAGGGGCAGCTTGGCGTAACGCCGGAACTCGTCCTGGTTGGCCGGGCTGCGGCGGAGCCACTCGTGGGGGATTCCCTTGTAGCGAAAGTACGAGCGCACCTTGATCGAATAGGGCGAGAGTTCGGCGCCGAAGATTCGGTAGGGTCGGGCCATTGGCAGAAGCCTCCTGGAGGGGAGTCGTTGTCAGACGGAGGCATATCCTAGGAGGATTTTCGGCGTCGTGGCAACGGCTCTTGATTTGAAAGGACGGCTGGGGAGCGTCTTCGGCCACTCGGGCTTCCGGCCTCACCAGGAAGAAGTGTGCCGGCGCACCGCGGACGGGGCCGACGGTCTGGTGGTCATGCCGACCGGCGCCGGCAAGTCGCTGTGCTACCAGCTTCCGGGCCTGCTGCGCGGTGGCCCCACCCTGGTTTTTTCGCCGCTGATCGCCCTGATGGAAGATCAGACGGCCAAGATGCGCCAGATCGGTCTGCGCGCCGAGCGCATCCACTCGGGACGGCCGCGCCACGAGTCGCGCGAGGCCTGCCGGCTGTATCGCGACGGCGAGCTCGACTTCCTGTTCATCGCGCCGGAGCGCCTCGGGGTGCCCGGTTTCATCGAGTTCCTGGAGCGCTGCCGGCCGGCCCTGATCGCGGTCGACGAAGCGCATTGCATCTCCCAGTGGGGGCATGACTTCCGTCCCGACTACCGGCTCCTGGGCCAGCGTCTGCCGCGCCTGCGCCCCGCGCCGGTGCTCGCCCTGACCGCGACCGCGACGCCGCGCATCCAGGACGACATCGCGGCACAGCTCGATCTGCAGGGGGACGAGCGCTACATCTACGGCTTCCGGCGCGACAACCTTGCAGTGGAGGTGGTGCCGAAGCGGCCCGGGGCCCGGGCGGCGGTGGTTGCCGAGGTGTTGGGAGAGAGTGAGCGGCGCCCCGCCATTGTCTACGCGCCGACACGCAAGGAGACGGAGGCTCTCGCAGGCCGGCTGGCCGACAACTTCCCGACCGCGCCGTACCACGCCGGGCTGCCGACCGCGGAGCGGGACGAAGCGCAGGCCGCGTTTCTCGACGGCGAGATCGAAGTGGTGGTCGCCACCACCGCCTTCGGCATGGGGATCGACAAGCCGAACATCCGCACCGTGATCCACACCGCGATGCCGGCGACGGTGGAGGGCTACTACCAGGAGATCGGCCGCGCGGGCCGCGACGGCGAGCCGGCCCGGGCGCTGCTCCTGTACTCCTGGGCCGATCGTCGCACCCAGGAGTTCCTGCACAAGCTCTCCTATCCGGAGATCGGCTATCTCAAGGAGCTTTACGACACGCTCTCCGACGAGCCCCGTGACCAGGCCGATCTGCAGCGCCGGCTCCGTTTCGACGAGGAAGTGTTCGAAGCCGCTCTCGATCAACTCCGAATCCATGGCGGCGCGGCCATTGGCGGTGGCTACCGCGTGCGCCGGGGCGGGGACTCGTGGCTGCGGACCTACCGCGTCCAACGCCAGCACCGCCTGGACCAGATCGACGAGATGACCCGCTTCGCCGACCACCGGGGCTGCCGAATGCTGCGCCTGGTACGGCACTTCGGCGACCGCGCGGACAGCGGCGCGCTCTGCGGCGTGTGCGATGTCTGCCGTCCGGACGACTGCCTCGTGCGCCGGTTCCGGTCGCCCTTGCCCGAAGAGGTCCAGGCGATGGAAACCGTGGTGTCGCTGCTGCGGCGCCGCGAGGGGCAGGGGACCGGCCGGCTGTTCCAGGAGTTCCGGTCGGTCCATGGCTCGTACGACCGCGGCGAGTTCGAGGACCTTCTCGGCGCGCTGGGCCAGGCGCGCGTGGTGTTCGTGGAGGACGACTCGTTCCAGAAGGACGGCGAGACGATCCGGTATCAGCGGGCCGGCCTGACGCCGGGCGGCCGTCGCCGCGGTATCGACCTGACGGGGCAGGTGTTGCTGCCGGACGAACCGCCGGATGAGCCGAAGGCGCGCCGGAAGCACAAGGCCGCCATGGCGGTGGAGATCGCGGACGCCGACGCCGACCCGGCCCTGGTCGAGGCCCTGCGCGACTGGCGGCTGGAGGAGGCCCGGAAGAAGCGCTGGCCGGCGTACACGGTGCTCCAGAACCGCGCACTGGTCGCGGTCGCGGCCGTCAGGCCCGCGAACCGTGATCAGTTGCTGGCGATCCCCGGCATTGGGCCGGCCACGGTCAAGCGCTACGGCGCCGCGGTGCTGCGGATCGTGGCGGCAGCGGGGAAGTCCGAACCGAAGTGACACAATCGCGTACACCCGGACCAGGAACGGCACGGAAATGGCCGGGCCGATCAGGAGGATCTTGCGATTCATGACGACATCTACGGCACAGTGGTTCGGCCATCCACGGGGGCTTTCCACCCTCTTCTTCACCGAGCTGTGGGAACGCTTCAGCTACTACGGCATGCGGGCGCTGCTGGTGCTCTACATGACGGACGTCGCCACCGGCGGCCTCGGCTTCGAAACGGAAACCGCAACCATCGTGCTGGGGCTCTACACCTTCGGCGTCTACGCCCTGGCCCTGCCCGGCGGCTGGATCGCCGACCGCATTCTGGGCCAGAAGAAGGCGGTGCTGTGGGGCGGGATCATCATCGCGCTCGGCCACTACGCCCTGGCCGTGCCGACGATGTTCACGTTCTTCCTGGGCCTGTTCCTGGTCGTGGTCGGCACCGGACTGCTCAAGCCGAACGTTTCGGCGGTGGTCGGCGACCTGTACGCCAACGACGCGGCCGCGCGGCGCGACGCCGGGTTCTCGATCTTTTACTCCGGGATCAACATCGGCGCGATGCTGGGGCCTCTCGTCTGCTCCTGGCTGGGCGAGAGGGTCGACTGGCATCTTGGTTTCGGCGCCGCCGGGGTCGGCATGACCGCGGCCATCGTCGCCTACATCAAGGGCCAGAAGTACCTCGAGGGCGCCGGCGATGCGCGCGGGCCGGCGGCCGATCCCGTCCGGTTGGCCGGCGCCAAGCGGAACCTGATCGCGGGAACGGCCTGCATCGTGGTGCTGGCGGGCGTTCTGTGGTGGCTGGGAGCGAGCGGCATCGCGCCGATCACCCTGCTCGGCTTCGCGGACGCCACGGGCGTAATCGTCGTGTTGCTGGCAGTTGTCTACTTCGCCTACGTGATCGGCTTCGTCTGCAAGGACGACATCGAAAGGCGGCGGATCGGCGCCTGCGCGGCGCTCTTTGTCGGCGCGGCGCTGTTCTGGTCGGGCTTCGAGCAGGCCTCGTCGTCGCTCAACCTGTTCACGCGCGACTACGTGAACCGCGACCTGTTCGGACTCGAGGTGACGATCGGTTCGCTGCAGGCCATCAATCCGTTCTTCATCATCGTCCTGGCGCCGGTCATGGGCGCGCTATGGGTGAGCCTGGGCGCCAGGAATCCATCGATCCCGGTCAAGTTCGGGCTCGGCCTGGTGCTGCTCGGCGTCGGCTTCCTGGTCCTGTCCTGGGGCGCTTCGCTGACGCAGGAAGGAGGCGGCCAGGCGGCGATGGGATGGCTGGTCGTGACCTACTTCTTCCACACCGTCGGCGAGCTGTGCCTGAGTCCGGTGGGGCTCTCGAGCATGACCAAGCTGGCGCCGGATCGACTGGTTTCCCAGATGATGGGCACCTGGTTCATGGGCGCCGCGCTCGGCAACCTGATCGCCGGGCGCGTGGCCGGCTATATCGAGTCGCTGCCGCCGGCGGAACTGTTCCGCACGGTGGCGTTGATTGTCGCGGTCGCCGGCGTCGTGTTCCTGGCTCTGTTCAAGCCGATCAAGTGGCTGTGTGCCGGCGTGAAGTAGGGGCGGTGCACCCAGTTGATGCCTCGACTCAGTTGATGCCGCGCTCCTTGCCTTCCCAGTAGGGGGCGCGCAACTCGCGCTTCAACACCTTCATCGCGCCCGAGAGCGGTAGCGGCTCGGCCCGGAACTCGACGGACTTCGGCGCCTTGTAGCCGGCGATCGACTCGCGGGCGTGGCTGATGATCGAGGCGCCCGTACTCTCGTCGACTTCGACGCCTTCCTTCGGTACGACGATCGCGTGGACCTGCTCGCCCCAGACGTCGTGGGGAGTGCCGATCACGGCGACCTGGCCGACCACCGGATGGGTGGAGATCGCGCTCTCGACCTCGGCCGAGTACACGTTCTCGCCGCCGGAGACGATCATGTCCTTGACCCGGTCGACCAGGAACAGGTAGCCCTCTTCGTCGAGGTAGCCGGCGTCGCCGGTGTGGTACCAGCCGCCCTGGAACGCCTCTTCGGTGGCCTCGGGCTTGTTCCAGTACTCGGTCATGTAGTTGCCGCCCCGGGCGCAGACTTCGCCGACCTCGCCGGTGGGCAGTTCGTTGCCGTCCTCGTCCTGGACCTGTAGCACGACGCCGGGCACGGCCCGTCCCACGGAGCGCAGGCGGCCGCCGCCGGCCTTGTGGTCCTCGGCGTCGAGCACGGTCAGGAGCGACGAACTCTCGGTCATGCCGTAGCCCTGCCCGATCTCCATCTCCGGGAACAGGGTCCGCAGCCGGTCGAGCAGGGCCGCCGGCATCGGCGAGGCGCCGTAGGCCAGGTTGCGCACCGAGGAGAGCTTCTCGGGCGCGAAGTCGGGGTGGCTCATCAACATGTGGATCATGGTCGGCACCATGGTCGTCGTGGTCACCTTGTACTTCTCGATCAACGCGAGTGCTCTGCCGGGGTCGAACATGGGCATCAGGACCATCTTGCCGCCGAACGTCTGGGTCGCGATCACGCCCACCATGGAAGCGGCGTGGAAGATCGGCGTCTGCAGCAGCGCGGTGCCTTCGGAGAGTTGGGGGAAGCGCATCACCGCGTGGTACGTGTTCAGGATCTCGGCGCGCTGGTTGCAGAGAACGCCCTTTGGCAGGCCGGTCGTGCCGCCGGTGTACATCAGGACCACCGGATCGGTCTCCTCGGGTTCGTCGGGCAGGACCGGATCGCTGCCGGCGATCAGGTCCTCGTAGCGGAGGTCGTAGGGAGCGTCCGTGTTGTCGTCGGGGCCGTCGATCAGGACGGTGCGGCGGACCGTGCAGTCGTCGCCCGCAAGCGCCATCGCCTGAGCGAAAGCCGGCGCGAACGTCTTGTCGACGAAGGCGACCTCGGTGCCGGAGTCGCGGACGATGTAGTCGAGTTCCTTGCCCGCCAGGCGCAGGTTGAGCGGGTTGATCACGCCGGCGCCGAGGTAGGCGGCGTGGTACAGCTCGACGTACTGGTGGCAGTTGAGCGCCATGACCGCGAAGCGGTCGGTGCGGCCGATGCCGAGTTCGCCGGTGAGCGCGGAAAACAGGCGCATCGTGCGGTCGGCGTGCTCCCCGAAGGTCGCGCTGTAGGCGCCGTCGATGATGGACTCCTGGTTGGGCAGGTATTTAAGGGCGGGGACGAAGAACCGGTGGAAGATGAGTTCCTTCATCGCGTGCAACTCCTGTTGAGCGTGTCGTTCGAGCGGTGGCTTCGATTCAGTTCGCCGACAGGGCGGCGATCACGTCGCGTTGCGTTCGATCGTCGAGGAAGCGGAGGCTGGGGCTGATGCGGTCCACGACGTCGCCGTAGCGCGCGAGGACGGCCGAGGCGATGCCGTCCGGTTCGCCGACCACCGCGAAGGCGTCAAGCATTTCGTCGGTGATGAGAAGGCCCATCTCGTCCCACTGGCCCTGCTTGGACATCCGGTTCAGTTCGAGTTGCAGCTCGCCCCAGCCCTCGGATTCGAGCACCGGACGGTAGGCGGGGGTCGAACCGTAGAAGGAGATCTGCTTCTTTACCGCCCGCTTCGTGGCCTCGAACGTCTTCTCGTCGTGGCCGGAAACGATGAAGCCGGGGTAGGTGATCTGGAAGTCGGAACGGTCGCGGCCGGCGGTTGCCAGACCGCGCTCGATCGCCGGCAGGGTCGTATCGCGCATGTAGGACTGGGTCGTGAACGGGTGAACGATCAGGCCATCCGCCACTTCGCCCGCGACCTCCGTCATCAGCGGCCCGACCGCGGCCAGGAAGACCTTGGGAGGTCCGTACTCGGTGTTCGTCGGCGTGAACATCGGCGTCATCAGGGTGTGGGAGTAGAACTCGCCCTGGAAGCGGAGCCGCTCGCCGTCGTACCAGTTCTTCCAGATCGCCCGCATCGCCAGGATCATCTCCCTCATCCGCTTGGCCGGGCTCGACCAGGGCATGCTGAAACGCTTGGTGATGTGGGGCCGGATCTGGGACCCCAGGCCGAGGATCAAACGCCCCCTGGAGTAGGCGTTCAGGTCGTGGCCGACGTTGGCCAGGGTCATCGGACTGCGGGCGAACGCGACCGCGATCGAGGTCATCAGCTCGATCCGCTCGCTGTGTTCCGCGGCGAGCAGCAGCGGGAAGAACGGGTCGTGTGCCGTCTCCGCGGTCATCGCGGCCGCGAAGCCGGCATCTTCGAGTTCACGTATGCGGGTCGGGACTTCTCGCAGATCGGTGGGGAGTCCGCCGTCAACCTTCATCTCTTTCTCCAGGCACGTTGTTGCGTGGGTGTCGCGTTCGAGGGTGGCGCGCGAGTATAGAGGAGCCTGGGCCTTGCTACGATCCCGGCCTTCCGGCCTCGGTGATCAGCCTTCCAGACCCAGGGAGTCTCCATGCATCAGGTGCTCGCCGGCGTTCGCGTTCTGGACTTCGGCCGCTACATCGCCGGCCCCTTCTGTGCCGCCCTGCTCGGTGATCTCGGCGCCGACGTGATCCGCATCGAGAAGGTGCGAGGCAGCGAGGACCGCTTCATCGCGCCGGTGACGCCTACCGGCGAGGGTGGCATGTTCCTGCAGATGAACCGGAACAAGCGGTCCATGACGCTCAATCCAATGAAGCCGGACGGCCGCGAGATCGTCCGCAAGCTCGTTGCGACCGCCGACGTCGTGGTCGCGAACCTGCCGCCGGCGACGCTTGAGGCGATGGGGCTCGACCTGGAAAGCCTCCGGGAGGTCAAGGAGGACATCATCCTCACCACGGTGTCCGCGTACGGTCGAGGCGGGCCCTACAGCGATCGCGTGGGCTTCGACGGCATCGGTCAGGTGATGTCGGGGATCGCGTACATGACCGGCGATCCGGATCGGCCACGGCGCGCCGCGGCGCCGTTCGTCGACTTCGGGACCGCCCTCTCCTGCGCCTACGGCACGCTGGCGGCGCTGATGGCCCGGCAGCAGACCGGCAAGGGCCAGATGGTCGAGGGCGCGCTGCTCAAGACGGCGCTGATGATGGGCAACAGCAACCTGATCGAGCAGGCGGTCATCCAGCGGGACCGCCAGCCGACGGGCAACCGGGGACAGACCTCGGCGCCATCCGATCTCTACCGGACCGCCGACGGTTGGGTGCTGTGCTCGGTGATCGGCGAGCCCCTGTTCAAGCGCTGGGTGGAGCTGATGGGCGCCGACAACGGCGCGGGCACGGCCAGCGAGGAGATCGACTGGTTGAACGATCCCCGCTTCGCCGACGACCTGGCACGCGGCGAAAACGCCGGGCCGATCGGCGAGCGGATGAATGCCTGGTGCGGCTCGCGGTCGACGGCCGAAGCCGTCGATGCGCTGAATGCGGCGATGATCCCCTCGGCGCCTGCCTACTCGATGCAGCAAACGCTGGATGACCCTCACATCGCCGAGGTCGAGTCCTTCGTCGATCTGAACTACCCGGGCATGGCGCGGCCGGCCCCCGTGGCCCGGCCCTCAGTGCGGCTCACGGAGACGCCGGCGACCATCCGCCACCGGGCGCCGACCCTCGGGGAGCATACGGACGAACTCCTGGGCGACCTCGGCTACAGCAGCGACGAGATCGCTGCATTCCGCGCCGAGCGGGTGGTGTAGCCGTGCTCCGTGGATTCGCCGCCCTTGCGCTTCTTGTCACGCCAGTAGCCGCACAGCCGCCGGCCGCGGACCTGCCACCCCCCAACATCCTCTGGGTCTCCAGCGAGGACAACGGTCCGCACCTGGGCGCCTACGGCGACGACTACGCCACGACCCCGAACCTCGACGCGCTCGCGGCCCGCGGCCTGATCTACCGCAATGCCTGGTCGACGGTCCCGGTGTGCGCGCCGGCCCGCACCACGATCATCAGCGGTCTCTACCCGGCGTCCACGGGCGCCCATCACATGCGCAGTCGATCCCGGCTGCCGGCGGGCTTCCGCTTCTTCCCCCAGTACCTGCGGGAAGCCGGCTACTACGTGACGAACAACGCCAAGGAGGACTACAACCTCGAGAAGCCCGGCGGCCAGGGCCCCCGAGGCGAGGATCCCGTGTGGCACGAGTCGTCCCGCGAGGCGCACTGGCGGAACCGTCCCGAAGGCGCTCCCTTCTTCGCCGTCTTCAACTTCACCGTCAGCCATGAGAGCCAGATCCGGCGGCGCCCCCACACGCCGGTCCACGATCCGGCTGCGGTGAGAGTTCCGGCCTACCACCCGGACACGCCCGAGGTCAGGCAGGACTGGGCCCAGTACTACGACAAGCTGACCGAGATGGATGCGCTGGTCGGCGAGCGCCTGGCCGAGCTGGAGGCGGCCGGCCTGGCCGACGACACGATCATCTTCTACTGGGGCGACCACGGCCCCGGCCTGCCCCGCGGCAAGCGCGCCGCGCTCCAGACCGGTCTCCATGTGCCACTTATCGTCTCTATCCCTACGAAGTACCGCCACCTGGCGCCGGCGGAGTACGAGCCCGGCGGCAGCTCGGACCGCCTGGTCGGATTCATCGACTTCGCGCCGACGATGCTGAGCCTGGCCGGCATCGAGCCGCCGCCGCACCTGCAGGGCCGGGCCTTCCTGGGCGCCTACGAGGGGGCGCCGAACGAGGCCGTCTTCGGCTTCTCCGACCGGATGGACGAGCGCTACGACATGGTGCGTAGCGTGCGGGACAAGCGTTACGTCTACGCCCGCAACTTCGTGATCGATCGCCCCTACGGCCAGCGTCTTTCGTACCAGATGGAGACGCCGACCACCCAGGTCTGGCTGCGCCTCTTCCAGGAGGGAAAGCTCAACGAGGTCCAAGCGGCTTTCTGGCGTGAGAAACCGAGCGAGGAGCTATACGACCTCGACAACGATCCGGACCAGGTCCACAACCTGGCGGACTCACCGGAGCACGAGGCCAAACGGGAACGGCTCGCCGGAATCCTGCGCCGGCAACTCCTGACAGTTCGCGACCTCGGCTTTCTGCCCGAAGGCGAAATGCACCGGCGCGCGGCGGCGATGGGCGCCGTACCGTGGGCCTACGGCCAGGGCGGCTACCAGGTGGAACGGGTGCTGGCCGCCGCGGAGCTGGCTTCCGACCGTTCGTCGTGGGACGACGCGGCCACGGACCGCCTCAAGAGGCTGCTCGGCGACCCGGACTCCGCGGTCCGCGCCTGGGCCGCCGTTGGACTGCGAGCCCGCGGCGACCGGGCCGTGCAGGCGTCGCTCGCCGAACTCCGCGCCGCGCTCCGGGACCCGTCGGCGCCCGTCCGCATCCATGCCGCCGAGGCGCTGGGACGCTTCGGAGAGGAGACGGACCGGGCGCCCGTCGTCGAACTCCTGCTGGACTCGGCCTCGATCGAGGAAAACGACTTCTTCGATGCTCTGCTGGCCCTGAACGCGCTGGACTACCTCGACCCGGCGGTGCTGGGCGCGCCGAACGAGCAGGCGTGGAGGGATCGGCTGGCCGCTCTGCCGAGTGAGCGGGAAGGTCTTGACCGCCGGTTCCGTAACTACGTCCCGCGGCTGCTGGAAGCAATCGCACTCGATCTCCCCAATCGCTGATGGGGCCTCGGGACATGTCTGCGAAGGTCGTTCAGATGGAAGTTGCCTGCGCGGGACCTTGTGAAGCAAGACGGTACGTCGTTCCGGCCCTGGGAACGCGGGCGTTTCGCCCGCATCCGACGCGGGGCAGCGGACTTCGGAACGGTTCTGCACCGGCCGGGTCGGCCACTCTGAATCGTGCTTGAACAGAGAAATGGGCATTCAGAGCATCGAGTACGGCGAGCAGCACGAGCGGCTCGAAGACCTCCTGCGGTCCGTGGACCGCCCCGGCGACTACTGCGTCGGTGGGCGGCTGCATTTGGCCATGCCGCGCGTCGTGGTGGACGGCGTGGGAGACCTGTCCTTCCCTGTCTCCCGCGTCCAGATCGACGCCCTGATCGGTGCAGCGGAGCGCGCTCCGTACGGCAAGGGCACGCGCACTGTCGTGGACACTTCGGTCCGGGATAGCTGGCAGATCGACGCTCGAAAGGTTCGACTGCTCGGCCGAGCGTGGCCGGATTCGCTTGCGAAGATCATGGCCCTCGTCGCGGAAGGGCTCGGGCTGCCCGTCGAGCGACTCGGCGCTGACCTCTACAAGCTGCTCGTCTACCGGCCCGGAGGCTTCTTCGACGAGCACCGCGACACCGAGAAGGTCTCCGGCATGGTGGCGACTCTCTCGCTGTCGTTGCCGACGACCGGGGCAGGCGGCGAGATCGTGGTGCGTCACGGCGACAGGGAGACCGCCTTCGACATGACCGCGCGCGAGCCCTCCGAAGTGGCCTTCGCGGCCTTCTATGCGGATTGCCTGCACGAAGTGCGGCCCGTCGCCGAAGGGCATCGCGTGTCTCTCGTCTTCAGCCTGCGCCTGGACTCCGCCGAGGCCGGTATGGGCGCGCCCGACTACACGGACCTGGCGACACCGGTCGCGGAATGCCTTAGGAGGTGGCAGGGCGAGGGCGGAGCCGAGGAGGGCGGCGCCGACAAGCTCGTGTGGCTTCTCGAACACGAGTACAGCGAAGAGGGCCTGTCGTTCGGCACGCTGAAGAACACGGATGCGGCCGTGGCCAAGGTGCTCGGGGCCGCCGCGGATCTCGCGGACTGCGAGCTGTACGCCGCCGTACTTCGGATCGAGGAGCACGGCGTCCCCGAGTTCTACCCGGGCTACGACCGATGGGGTTGGGACTGGGAGGACGACGAAGAGGACGACGCCACGATGGACGAGGTCTTCGACCGGTGGGAGGCCCTGGACTCATGGGCGGCTCGCGACGGCAGCCAGCCGCGCTTGGGCGAGGTCCCGGTGAACGACCGGGAGCTTCTGCCCCGGGACGCCCTTGCCGACGCCGAACCGGACGACCGCCGCCTGGAAGGCTCCACGGGCAACGATGGCCCGACCTTGGAGCTGATCTACCGGCTGGCGGCGCTGGTCGTCTGGCCCCGGGAAAAGACCGTGGACATCCTCGCCGGCGCCGGCGCCGGCGCCGGCATCGACGGCGCCGTGGCCTGGGCGGCGACTCGCGTCGCGGCTGAAAGCGAACGCGCACCGGACGGCGCCCGGCGGTTTCTGATCAGGCTCGTCGAGATCTGGCCGGTCGACAGCGACGACTATCGACCGCAGGACCGCGGCGCGATGCTCCGTTTGCTCGCCGCCGCCGATGCGGCCGATCTCGCCGTCGGTTTCCTGCGGCGCGCCGTGATGGCGGAGTACGACGGCAGCGAGAACGAAGCGTTCGCGGAGGTCATGCCCCTGATCGGCGCCGAAGAGACGGGCGAGTTCCTTGTCGGCCTGGTGGAGAAGCAGTTGCCGCGCCGTCCCGGTTGCGTCGTCGATCTGCTTGCACTCGCGGAGGAGGTTGCCGACCTGACCGATGACGTCGCCTGGCGCGACGTGCTTCACAAGTCCGTCGGCGCCGCCCTGACCGGTCTCGAAGCCGCACTCAAGCGGCAGGTCGAGGCGCGCGCCGACCGGGACGCCCGCGGATCGACGCTGCTCGACCGGTATTGGGCGCGCACGCGGCTGTGGACAGGGATCGACGACGAGGTGGGGGACAAACCGCCGCGAGAGTGGATCGACGACGAGGCGGTGCGCGACCTCTTCCTGCTGGCGCGGCCCCTCGATCTCGCCGAAGTGGCCATGTCGGCCGCCTGGGCCGTCGGCGACCATCCGAAGATCGTGACCCCGGGCCGCATGCTCCCGGCGGCACTCGAGGGAATGCACGAGGACGAGGCGCTCGCCCGGTCCCCGGTCTATGCGCTGCTGTGGAGGCAGGCCGCCGACTTCCTGTTGGCGCGCAGTTCCGGCATTCCCGCCGAGCCCGGGGACTGGACCATCGCCGCGGAGATTCCGTGCGATTGCGAGGACTGCTCCCGGCTGCGCGCCTTCTGCCGGGATCCCGAGGAACAGGTCGGGCGGTTCAGCGTGCGGAAGGACCGGCGGAAGCACCTTCACCGAACGATCGACGGCTACGAGCTCGACATCGATCACGTGACGGAGCGGCGCGGCAGCCCCTACACCCTGGTCTGCACGAAGAACCGCAAGGGTTACCGGCGGAGGCTGCGAGAGTACGCGGAGGACCTGCGATGGATGGCCTCGCTGCTGGAGTGCGCGCCCAACGGGCCGGCTGGCGCCGCGCTCGACGAGATAGAGAGCGTCGCGGGAGGGATCGGGCGGGCGGTGGAGAACGTTAGAACTGCCGGCTGAAGGCGAGGACTCAGCGGTGTGGAGAGAACCGCTCCGCTTCAGCCGTCGCCCGAACGCTTCTCCTCGACCGCCGCGAGGTCGGCTCGCACGTGATCGAGCAGCTCGGTTGCCAGAGCGATGGCGCTGGCCCGGTCGATCGGTTCCGTATCCTCATCCACTCCCAAGTAGCGGAACTCCACCGCGTAGGGCGTGAAGCCGGCGATGCCGAGGAAGCGCTCGACGTCAGCCTCATCGGCGCCGCACTTCTCGAGCTGGTCAAGCAGCGTCTCAAGGCTGTGGGTCAACTCGTACAGTCCGCCCGGGATCGCGATCCATGCCTTGAGCGCTTTCTCCCCGGCTTGCTGCAGGTGGAAGCCGAACGACTCCTCCGGCCCTTCATCTTCCAGAAGCCGCATGGACCGCAGGTCCTTCGCGGCCGAGTCGAGCATCATCCGCGCGCACTTAGGGTCGCTCATAGAGCACTTTCCCCTCCCGCAGCGCCCGCGCCAGGACATGGTTCAGCGAGTCCCGCCAGTACTCGACATCCGCACGGGAGAAGACGAGCACGTCCGTCGGCGGCCGGAACTCCCTCAGCGCCCGATAGAGCCGGTTCATCTCCTTGTGCCTGCTCCGCCCGGGTCCGAACGGTTCCCCCTCGATCACGAGCAGGTCGATGTCCGACGTGTCCCGTGCCTCGCCGCGTGCGCGGGAACCGAACAGGATGACCTGTTCGGGGTCCACTTCGTCGACGATGGCGCGGACCATGCGGTCGAGGACGTTGGGGGTTACGGCGGGCATGACTCGCCCGCGAAATGGTCGAGTCTCTCGGTCCTTCATGGTCACGGACCTACTCGCTCGCTTCCCCCTCCGGCGGCCAGCCGAACGGCAGATCTTCCGGCACCACCTCGATCTCGGTCGAGAACTTGAAGGGCGCCTCGCCGGGGCCCGGGAAGGTGAACTCGAGGAAGAAGGCGCTCCAGCCGGATTCCGGGGCGTCGACGGCGCCGACCCACTGGCCGTCGTCCGAGACCTCGACCGGGGTGCTGGTCCACGCGCGGCCGATCGTGTCGACCCGGAAGTCGCGGGTTTCCGGGTTCGTGGCCTGCCAGAGGAGGACCTCACTGGGAGGGATCCCGTTGGCGACGTGCGCGCTGATCGCGGCGCCGACTTCGGTGGAGGAGAGGGACCAATCCACATCCGGGCGTTCGACGCCTCCGAGCACGGCCTGGTAGAAGGCGAGGAAACCGACCGCGGCGTCGCTGCCGCCGAGCGAATGCTCGGTGTTGGGCACGTAGCGCAGGTGCTTCTCGCCGATCAGGTCGTCGAAGTAGAACTGGGAGCTGTCGGGCAGGAAGAACTGGTCGCCGGTGGCGTTGATGAGGTACTTCGGCATGTCCAGCTTCTCGAGGTGCTGGTAGGGCTCGACGATCTGCTGCAGTTCCAGGTAGCGGGGATCGCCGAACCAGTTCATGATTCCTTCGCGCTCGTAGTCGCCGACGGCCGGCGCCCAGAAGCCGTAGGCTTTCCAGTGGTGGATGAAGGAGGGCTCCAGGTTCAGCATGTCGATGACGATCGGCGCGATCGCGATCACCCGCTCGTCGACGATCGCGGTGGTCCAGGTGGTCCAGCCGCGCTTCGAGCCGCCGGCGACGACGAACCTGTTGACCTCGGCGTTGCCGCCGTCCCCGGAGGCCGCGAAGGCCGTCATCGTGTCCATCGCCCGCACGGCGGCCTTGGTCATTGGCAGCCGCGCCAGCCAGATCTCGTCCTCTCCCCGCAGGAACTTGTCCCAGCCGTAGGCGATCAACTGGTCCTCGCGGCGTTCGCCGAAGTCGTCGCCGACGAAGGTCAGCGTCTGGTTCGGCACCATCCGCAGCTCCGCCGTGAAGGAGCCGGTGGCGAGAGCAGGTTGGAGCGTCAGAGGGTTGGCCTGCTCCGGCGGGTCGCCGCCGTTGCGGCCGCCCGAGATGTAGACGAAGGCCGCGTCGCTCCTGATCTCATCCGGCTCCACGAGCATCAGCCAGTGGGTCCAGAGCGGCCGGTCCACCTCGGCTTCGGTGAGCCAGGTCTGGCTCGTCATCTCGATCGTGTGCAGCGTGTAGCCGTCGCCCGGGTGGCTGGCGACCAGGCTCCAGCCGTAGGCCGGATCGGGCGTGTCGACGTACTGCTTGAGGATGTCTCCGGGACCCGGATCCGTATTGGCTTCCCCGTCGGTGGTGGCGGAATTGCCGACGGCGCAACCACCGAGCAGTACCGCCGCCACAGCGAGGGCCGCGAAAGCAGTAGAGAAGTGCATCTTCGCTGACGGTGTATCTCTGGGTGCGCGGGCCTTCTGGCCCGCATCCGGGGCGACAGAGAAGAGCGGCTTCAGCACAGTGTCTCGAGTCATGGTCATCTCCTCAGATCGCTCCCGCCGCGCGCAGACCGTCGATTCTCTCCCCGCTGAACCCCCAGTCCGCCAGCACGGCGTCGCTGTGCTCGCCGGCCTTGGGCGGCGGCCCCTGGACCGCCACCTCCGTGCGGCTGAAACGGGGTGCCGGCGCCGGCTGCGGCACGCCGTCGACCTCCACGAACGTCCGGCGGGACCGGTTGTGCGGATGCTCGATCGCCTCGCCAATGGTGAGTACCGGCGCGAAGCACACATCGCTGCCCTCCATGATCTGGCACCACTCGTCGCGGGTCCTGGTGCGGAACACTTCGGCCAGCCTGGCGGAGAGGTCGGGCCAGCGGTCGCGGTTCACGATGTGGTCGTCCCACTCGTTGCCGGTCAACTCCGCCTTTTCGCGCAGCAGGGCGTAGAACCGCGGCTCGAGCGAGCCGACCGAGACGTACTTTCCGTCGGCGCATTCGTAGGTGTCGTAGAAATGAGAACCACTGTCGAGCAGATTCGATCCCCGGTCGTCCTTCCACACGCCGGCGCCGCGCATGCCGATGACGGCGGCGAGAAGCAGCGCCGAGCCGTCCGTCATCGCGGCGTCCACGACCTGGCCCTTGCCGGACTTCTGGGCCTCGAGCAGGCCCGCGACCACGCCCAGGGCGAGCAGCATGCCGCCGCCGCCGAAGTCGCCTACCAGGTTGATCGGCGGCACCGGCTTGCCGCCGTTGTTGCCGATCGAATGCAGTACCCCTGAGAGGGCGATGTAGTTGATGTCGTGGCCCGCGGCATGAGCGATCGTGCCGTTCTGCCCCCAACCGGTCATCCGTCCGAAGACGAGCTTGGGGTTCCGCTCAAGGCACACGTCCGGGCCTAGTCCCAGCCGCTCCATGACGCCCGGACGGAAACCCTCGATCAAGCCGTCCGCCCGTTCCACCATGTCGAGCACCGCCTCGACCGCTTCCGGTCGCTTGAGGTCCATGCCCAGGGAGCGCCGCCCTCGGTTCAGCACGTCGAACTTGGAGCCGCGTCCGGCATACGCTTTCCGGTCGATACGGACGATCTCGGCGCCCAGATCGGAGAGCACCATGGCGCAGAAGGGGCCGGGTCCGATGCCGGCGATTTCGAGAATGCGGTAGCCGTCGAGTGGTCCCATGGCGCGAGGTCTCCAGGCGGTTCGTGTTGCGGCGTGCGAGGGCGGTCAGTATAGGAGAGCCGGTCTATTGTCGATCCGCGCCGGATGCGGGCAGGGATGCCAGCGTTCCCGGGAAGCGGGGACGCCCCGCGGCCAGGCTGCCGCTCTGCCTTACAATCCGGGCTCGACAACCCCGAACCGGAACATCTAGAGCTGCGGCCCTGGCCGCCGCTGTGGAGGCTTGCAGACGATGCAGCGATACGGAATGACGATCCCATTCGGCCTGCCCCTGGCGGAGCAGGAGGACCTGATCAAGGAGATGGTGGACCTGGGCTACACCGACTTCTGGTCCTCTGAATCGAACGGCACCGACGGCTTCACGCCTCTCGTGCAGGCGTCGATCTGGGCGCCCACGGCTCGCCTTGGCGTCGCGATCATTCCCGCCTACACCCGCGGTCCCGCACTGATGGCCCAGACGGTCGGCGCGATGGCCGAGGCGGCGCCCGGACGCTTCGTCATGGGCATCGGCACCTCCTCGAACGTGATCGTCGAGAACTGGAACGACATCCCCTTCGAGCGGCCCTACTACAAGACCCGGGACATGGTGCGGTTCCTCAAGAAGGCGCTCACCGGCGACCGGATCGACGAGGAGTTCGAGACCTTCAACGTGCGCGGCTTTCGCATGGGGAGGCCACTTGAGGAATGCCCACCGATCCTGGTCGCGGCGCTGCGGCAGGGCATGCTCAGGATGGCTGGTCGCGAGGGGGACGGCGCGATCCTGAACTGGCTGTCTCCCGACGACGTGAAGACCGTCGTCCCCTACGTCCACGCGGGTGGGCCCGGCAAGGAGATCGCGGCCCGGATCTTCGTTCTGCCGACCGAGGACAAGGGGATCATCGACTACGTCGCTCGCCGCGGCATGGCCGCCTACCTGAACGTCCCTGTCTACGCCGCCTTCCACGACTGGCTCGGCCGCCGCGAGCTGCTCGGGCCGATGTGGGACGCCTGGGCCGCCGGCGACCGCAAGAAGGCGGTCGAGGTGATCCCCGAGGAAGCGCTCCACGACATCTTCATTATCGGCTCTCCCGGAAAGTGCCGCGAGCGCATCCAGCAGTACATCGAGGCGGGTGTCCATACGCCGGCCCTGGCGCTCCAGCACCCGGGCGACGATCTGCGGCAGACGATCCGCGACCTGGCGCCGCGGTAGAACCCTGGGAACGCGGGCGTCTCGCCCGCATTCTCCCGGTCCGTCATCAGCCAAGCCCCTAACTCATGAACCCGAAGTTCTTCGAACAGCCGATCCTCAACTCCCCCTACGAGGCGCCGTCGCGCAACTGGGAACTCGACGGCAACGGCCAGCCGACCCATCGGTTGATCGAGACGCGCCGGCAAGTCCGGTTCGATTCGCCGATTCCGTCGCCAAGGAAACGCGGCGGCGGTACGCAGTTGGAACTCGCTGGGGACCCGGACGAAGCCGACGGGGCCAAGTTCGACCTGGCGCGGGTGATCCAGGACCTGCGCGCCGAAGTCACCCGCTGGCGCCAACTCCCTAGCCCCACCCAATGGCAGGTGACGCCGGAGACGGCGCGACTCCTGCAGCACTGGCGGCGCGAGGAGGGCTGGAACGACATTCGGCCCTTCTTCTGCCAGGTGGAGGCGGTGGAGACGGCCGTCTGGTTGACGGAAGTGGCTCCGAAGAGGCGGGACACCAGGACCCGCCGCTTTCTGAGGCGGCTGGAGGAAGTCAACACCGAGCACGGTGAGTTGCCGCGGCTCGCGCTCAAGCTCGCCACCGGCGCCGGCAAGACGATGGTCATGGCGATGCTGATCGCGTGGCAGACGGTCAACGCGGTCCGTCGACCGGGAAGCCCGTACTTCTCCCGCGGCTTTCTGATCGTGGCGCCGGGCCTGACGATCCGCGATCGGCTGCGGGTGCTCCAGCCCAACGATCCCGACAACTACTACCGGCGACGCGGGCTGGTTCCTTCGGACATGGTCTCGGACGTCGACCGCGCGAAGATCGTCGTCACGAACTTCCACGCCTTCCAGCGGCGCGAGCGGATGGCCTTGTCGAAAGGCGCCCGATCCCTCCTGCGGGGTCGCGGCGGGGAGGATCTCGACACCCTCGAAACGGAAGGCCAGATGCTCCAGCGGGTCGTTCCGGACCTCATGGGCATGAAGAACATCGTCGTCTTCAATGACGAGGCTCACCACTGCTATCGGGAACGGCCCGGCGACCCGGAGGAGGCCAAGCCGAAGCACGACGACCTTCAGGAGGCGAAGGCGAACAAGGAAGCGGCGCGGGTGTGGATCTCCGGGCTGGAGAGCATTCACCGCCGTCTGGGGCTGAGCCGCGTGTTCGACCTCTCGGCGACGCCGTTCTTCCTGCGCGGCTCGGGCTATGCCGAGGGCACGCTGTTTCCGTGGACGATGAGCGACTTCTCGCTGATGGACGCCATCGAGAGCGGCATCGTCAAGCTCCCGCGCGTGCCGGTAGCGGACGACCTGCCGAGCGCCGACGTGCCGATGTACCGGGAACTCTGGAGGCACATCGGCAGGAAGATGCCCAAGGGAAGGCGGACCGCTGGCGCCGCGGGACTCGACCCCCAGAACCTGCCGCTGCCGCTCCAGAATGCGCTGGACGCGCTCTACGGCCACTACGAGGGGGTGTACGAGGCCTGGCGCGAGGCGGACATCGTGAGTCCCCCGTGCTTCATCGTGGTCTGCAATAACACATCGACATCGAAGCTGCTCTACGACTACATCTCCGGCTACGACCGGGAGCGCGAAGACGGGAGCACGAAGTTCGAGCACGGGCGGTTCGAGCTGTTCAGGAACTTCGACATCCACGGCAACGCGCTGCCGCGGCCCCGCACGCTGCTCATCGACAGCGCTCAACTCGAGTCGGGCGAGGGGCTGGACAAGGCGTTCCGGGTCGCCGCGGCGGACGAGATCGAGCGTTTCCGCCGCGAGGAGATGGACCGCACCGGAGACCTGGTGAAGGCCGGAAGCCTGACCGACGAGGATCTGCTGCGCGAAGTCATGAACACGGTTGGAAAGCCGGGCCAGCTCGGCGGCTCGATCCGCTGTGTGGTCTCGGTCTCCATGCTCACCGAAGGCTGGGATGCGAACACCGTCACCCACATCCTCGGCGTGCGCGCCTTCGGCACCCAGCTCCTGTGCGAGCAGGTGATCGGCCGGGCGCTCAGGCGCCAGTCGTACGAACTGAACGACCACGGCCTCTTCGACGTCGAGTACGCCGACGTGTTCGGCGTGCCCTTCGACTTCACCGCGGAGCCGGTGCCTGCGCCGCGGCCGGTCGTGAAGCCGACGATCGCCGTGCGGGCGATCAGCCCGGACCGCGACCATGCGGAGATCCGCTTCCCCCGGGTCGAGGGCTACCGCGTGGAACTCCCCGATGATCACGTCACCGCGGAGTTCACGGCCGACTCGACGCTCACGCTGACTCCTGAACTCGTCGGCGCGACGATCACTCGCAACGAGGGGATCATCGGCGAGGGGGCCGACCTCGATCTCGAACACCTGGACGACTACCGGCGGTCGTCGCTCATCTTCCGCCTCACCGTGAGACTTCTGGAGACGAAGTACCGGGACAGCGACGGCGACTTCAACTACCCGCTGTTCGGCAAGCTCAAGCGAGTCACGCGGCAATGGCTGGATTCCCACCTCGAATGCGAGGGAGGCACCCACGCGAACCAGCTCGTGTACCGTGAACTGGCCGACATGGCGTGCGGGAAAATCCACGCCGCGATCGTCCGCAGGCAGCAGGAGGAGCGCCCCGTCCTCGCGGTTCTCGATCCGTACCAACCGACCGGCACGACGGCGGACGTGCACTTCGTTACCTCCAAGAGGTGCTACCGGACCGATCCCCGCCGCTGCCACGTCGACCACGCCGTGCTCGACAGCGAGTGGGAGGGCGAATTCTGCCGAGTGGCCGAAGCGCATGACCGGGTATTCGCCTACGTGAAGAACGACCGCCTGGGTCTGGAGATCCCCTACCTCCATGGCTCGATCGCTCGTCGCTACCGGCCGGACTTCATCGTGCTGGTCGACGACGGCCGGGGCCGCGAAGACCCCCTGCAGCTCCTGGTGGAGATCAAGGGACTCCGCGGGGAAGACGCGAAGGCGAAGAAGGAAGCGGCGGAGACCTACTGGGTCGAGGGAGTGAACAACCTCGGTTCCCACGGCCGGTGGGCGTTCGCCGAATTCACGGACGTGTTCGACGTGGCGGCGGGCTTCGACCGGCTAGTTCAGGGCCATGCGGCGGGGGCCGCACCGGCGGCGTAGGGTGGCGTGGCCCTGAGTTCGGCTGTTTGGCAGAATGCGACTGATGGCAGTACTGGCGAAGACTGGCGGGGAAGCACCGGAGGAAACCGGGACGCCCGAAGCCAGCGCCGAGACTCGGGATGTAACCGCGCGCATTCGCGCGACGGAACCTGCCTGAGCCCATGCCCGAGATCAGCAGGTTCTTCGGTATCGTGATCGCCATGCATTACAACGACCACGCGCCTCCTCACTTTCACGCGAGGTACGACGGAGAGGAGGCTCAGTTCGCCGTAGACACCGGTGAAAGGCTGGCAGGGCGTTTGCCTCCGAGGGTGCAGGGTCTGGTTTCCGAGTGGCTGGAGATGCACCGGGAGGCGCTTCACGACAACTGGACAAGGGCGCGCGAGGGAAGGTCCCTCGATCGGATCGATGGGCTGGTTTGACGAGGTGACGCCGAGACTGGTGTCTGCGACCTGGCTCGAGGCGTACAGGATTCGCCTGGAGTTCGACGATGGCTGCGTGGGCGTCCTGGACATGGGGGATCACCTTTCCGGTGAGGTGTTCCGACCCCTGAGGGATCAGGCCCTCTTTCGTTCCTTCCGTCTCGATCGCGAGTGGAACACGATCGCGTGGCCGACCGGCGCCGATCTCGCCCCGGAGTACCTGTACCGGCAGGCATCGAAGCATCCGGTCGTCGGGGCGGACCGGGAGCGCGGGAGGTCGCCTGCGCAAGAACTTCCCGAGCATGTCGACGACGCCAGCCTTGCCGGGACGACGGGTGGTTCCCCGGCGGCATCGGACGCCGAGCGCTGACGGTGCCGAGGAAGCGCGGATACAAGCAGCCCAAGCGGGTCGAGTCCTTCCGCCACGATGAGGCGAAGCGGCCGAACCTGCCTTCGGCGGAGCACCAGTCCGTCATGTCGGCGGAGGAGCAGACGCCGATTCGTCGCGCGGTCAAACGGCGGAACCGCGACCTCGATCCGCAACTCGTTTGGCGCGGCAAGAACTACGACGACGAGTTCGAGGTCCAGGCGCCGCCGCTTTTCATCCAGGAGAAGGTCCACCCGAAGGCCCTGATCGACGACCTGAAGCGGGTCGCCGCAGAGGGCAAGGCGCCGGAGGACCAGGCGTCGCTGTTCGACGACTTCAACGGCCTGCCGTCGCCGGAGGCGCGCACCGAGTTCTACCAGCACGAAGCGAACTGGTCGAACCGGATGATCCTGGGCGATTCGCTCCAGGTCATGGCGTCACTGGCTGACCGGGAGGGTCTCCGAGGCAAGGTCCAGTGCATCTACATCGACCCGCCTTACGGCATCAAGTTCAACTCGAACTTCCAGTGGTCCACGACCAGCCGGGACGTGAAGGACGGCAAGGCGGATCACATCACCCGGGAACCGGAGCAGGTCAAGGCGTTCCGGGATACCTGGCGGGACGGCATCCACTCGTATCTGAGCTACCTGAGGGACCGGCTGACGGTGGCGCGGGAGCTGTTGACGGAGAGCGGGTCGGTGTTCGTGCAGATTGGGGACGAGAACGTGCATCGCGTGCGGGCGGTTATGGATGAGGTGTTCGGGGAGGAGAACTTCGTGTCTTTGGTCGGATTCGCCAAGACGACCGGCTCTACGGAGGCTTTTCTTGGGCAGACGACGGACTATCTGCTCTGGTACTGCCGAGACAAGCGCCAGGCGAAGTACCGAACATTGCTTAGACGTAAGGAAGCGGGAAAGCCCGGCGGCACGAACTACAATCGTGTTCGGGACCGCATGGGACGTAGTCAGCCCCTCGGGCGAACCCGATCGGCGGGCGCGGCATCGCCGGACGACCTCCATGTGTACAGCCTCGATAACTTGACTTCGCAGAGTTCCGGGCGAGACAAAGGAGAGGGTGCGTCCTCCTGGTTTGGGATCAATCTCCACGGCCGCGTCTTCAAACCATCGCTTTCAGTGCGATGGAAGACGAACCAAAAGGGCATGTCACGTTTGAGGGCGGCTACACGTCTAGAGTCCACTCGGCAGCGGGTTGGCTACGTCCGTTTGTTGGCGGATTTTCCTGCTCTCAAGGTCACGAACCGCTGGGATGATGTTGGCGCGAGTTTTATGGCCAACAAGACGTATGTCGTCCAGACATCACAAACAGTGATTCAGCGGTGCCTTCTTATGACGACAGACCCGGGCGATCTCGTGCTGGACCCCACTTGCGGCTCCGGCACCACCGCGTACGTTGCCGAGCAGTGGGGCAGACGCTGGATCACGATCGACACCTCCCGCGTGGCTCTCGCCCTGGCCCGTGCCCGCGTCATGGGCGCGCGCTACGCGTACTACCTCCTTGCCGACAGCCAGGAAGGACAGAAGAAGGAAGCGGCGATCACTCGAACCGCTCCGAAGCAGACAGCCACCTACGGGAGGCTGCGGCAAGGCTTCGTCTACGAGAGCGTTCCCCACATCACCCTCAAGGCGATCGCCAACAACGCCGAGATCGACGTCATCTGGGAGCGGCTGCAACCGAAGGTCGAGGCCGCTCTTGAGCGTCTGAACCGGGCGCTCGCCGGGCATGGCGAGCCCTGGAAAGTCGAGGTCGGCGGGCGGAAGGGCGAGACCATCGACTTCCAGGCGCCGCCCGGCGCCAAGGCGACGCTGCCTTCCGGCGAGGAAACACCCGCGAACGCGCTGCTCGAATGGGAAGTGCCCCGGGACCGTCCGGCCGACTGGCCGGCAGAGGCCGGGGACGCGCTGGCCACCTTCTGGAACGCCCGCATCGGCCGGCAGAAGGAGATCGATGCCTCGATAGCCGCGAAGGCCGACTTCGAGTACCTGTACGACAAGCCCTACAAGGATAAGAAGAAGGTGCGGGTGGCAGGCCCCTTCACGGTCGAGTCACTCTCTCCCCACCGTTCGCTGCTCATCGACGAGGAAGACAATCTCGTCGACACGATCGGGGAAGCGCGGAAGACGAACGGGACCGGCCAGGACTTCGGCGGCATGATCCTGGAACAACTCCGCATCGCCGGCGTCCAGCAGGCGCATCGAGAAGATCGGATCAAGTTCACGTCGCTATGCTGCTGGCCAGGCAAGATGATCGCAGCCGAAGGTTCCTACTTGGAGGCCGGAAGCGGAGAGGATCGCCGCGCCGGCATCCTGATCGGGCCGGAGTTCGGGAGCGTGACGCGCCCCGACCTCGTCGACGCAGCCCGGGAGGCCGCCGACGCCGGCTTCGACGTCGTAATCTCCTGCGCCTTCAGCTACGACGCCCAAGCCTCCGAGTTCAGCAAGCTCGGTCGGGTTCCGGTGCTCAAGGCCCGGATGAACGCCGACCTCCACATGGCCGAGGACCTCAAGAACACCGGCAAGGGCAACCTCTTCGTCATCTTCGGCGAACCCGATATCGACATCCTCCGTGCACCCGCCGACAACGGTGGCGAAGAGCAGTTCCAGGTCAAGCTCAACGGCGTAGACGTCTTCGATCCCCGCACCGGCAAGGTCCGCAGCGACTCCGCCGACGGGATCGCCTGCTGGTTCATCGACACCGACTACAACGGCGAGAGCTTCTTCGTGCGCCACGCCTACTTCCTTGGCGCCAACGATCCCTACCAGTCCCTCAAGACCACCCTCAAAGCCGAGATAGACCGCGAAGCCTGGGAGACCCTCCACAGCGATATCTCGCGCCCGTTCCCGCGCCCAAGTTCAGGCCGCGTCGCCGTCAAGGTCATCAACCACCTCGGCGACGAAGTGATGAAGGTACTCCGCGTCTGAGCCGACTCCGGCAAACTGGAATATAGAGGCCCGTCTTCCCAAGAAAGAGATCCACTGTGCCGCCCTACGAACTTCATAGCATTTCGGTTCACGGTTTCCGTAGCATCCGCTCTCTAGGCGGTAAAACGTACCTTGAACAGTCGGAGCCGTTCCAGTTCAAGGGGCTGCGGCTGCGCCCGATCAACGTCATCATCGGTGCGAACGGGTCGGGGAAGTCCAACTTCCTGGAAGTCTTCGCCCTCCTCCAGGCCATTCGGTCCGGCCGCTTGCGGGACTATGTGGCCCGAGCGGGCGGCGCAGAGAGAATTCTACACTTCGGGCGCCGGAACACATCTCGAGTGCTGATCGAACTCTGGTTCCGACAGGGAGCGCCTAGTTGGTTCGGCGGCTACTTGATTCCGCTTGAAGCAACCGACTCCGACGGCCTTGCGCCAGTGACGGTGTTCGAGACCTTCCTCGTCTGGGACCGAGAGCGCCATCCGAAGCCCTTCGACGCAGGGCCCGGACCGGATGAACCGCCTCCTGGTGAGGCGACGATCAGCATGCCGGCGGTACCGGACAAGAACCCGCCCTCGGGAACTGCGTCGTTGACCAAGAGAGCGCGGAGCCTGGCTCGCGAGCAACTCGCGAGCTGGCGCCGCTACCAGTTCCACGACACGAGCGCGGCTTCGCCAATCAAGACGGTCTGCGATCTCCACGACAACCGCTACTTTCGCGAGGACGGAGCGAATCTGGCGGCCTACCTGTATCGGCTGGCGCGAACGCACCCAGCAAGCTACAGCCTGATCCGGAGAACGGTATCCTTGGTCGCACCCTTCTTCGAGGACTTTCAGATCGAGCCACTGGCCCTGAATACCGAGACGGTCCAGCTTGAGTGGCGGCACCGCGGTTCCGACCAGTACTTTGGAGCATCGGCACTGTCGGACGGGACCCTCCGCTTCATGGCCCTCGCAACTCTGCTCCTGCAACCGGTGGAGCTGCGGCCGAAGGTGATCCTCATTGACGAGCCGGAACTCGGCCTGCATCCGTATGCAATCGAGCTTCTAGCATCAATGATCCGTAGCGCCTCCAACGACACGCAGGTCATCCTGGCCACGCAGTCGCCCATACTGCTCGACTATTTTGAGCCCGAGGACGTGCTGATTGCCGAACGGAAGGGCGAAGAGACAAAACTGAGGCGCCTGGAGTCGGAGCCGCTCGAGGAATGGCTGAAGGACTACAGCCTTGGCCAACTCTGGGAGAAGAACGAACTTGGCGGCAGGCCTGGAAGCGAGTAGCGGTGCGGCTGCTCTTTCACGTCGAGGGCCAGACGGAAGAGACCTTCGTGAACGCGGTGCTTCGGGAGCATCTGGTTTCCAAGGGCTATTCGTCGGTGGGGGCCCGACTGATGGGATCGGCTCGTCAGCGCCGTCAAAGAGGCGGTGTGCGTCCGTGGTCGATTGCGCTAAGGGAGATTTGCAACCACCTGAGGCAAGACCCTGCGTGTGTCGCGGGCACGCTGGTGGACTACTACGGGCTGCCGGCCAGAGGGCGTGGGGAGTGGCCGGGCCGTCTGGAGGCCTCGAAGGTGGGCGGCACCGTCGAACAGAGAGCTGGAGCGCTGGAACGAGCTCTCAGCGACTCGGTCGCCGCGGAGATGGGAAACAGCTTCAATCGACGTCGCTTCGTACCGTACGTGATGATGCACGAGTTCGAGGCGATGCTGTTCAGCGACTGTTCCGGGTTCGCGAGTGCCATCGGGCACGCCCATCTCACAGCTCCGCTCGAGGAGATCCGTGGAGCTTTCGGAACGCCCGAGGACATTGACGACAGTCAGGAGACCGCACCGTCGAAACGGATCCTGCACCTCCTTCCGTCGTACGAAAAGCCGCTGATGGGGAACCTGGGTGTGCTGCACATCGGGCTCGACACGATTCGTGGCGAGTGCCCTCACCTGCATGGATGGCTTGAGCGCTTGGAGGAGCTGGGCGGAGGCTAGAGTCCCTCTCCGTGGTGGAGTTCCGGATCGCAGACACGTTCACCGACAGCTTGTCGAGGCTTCGCGCCGATGAGCAGAAGGCAGCGAAGACGACGGCGTTCGACCTCCAGGTGGACCCGTCGCGCCCGGGTCTGCGGCTGCACCGGGTGGGCTCGGCGCGGGACCGGAACTTCTGGTCCGTGCGGGCGGGCCGCGATCTGCGGATCATCGTCCATCGCACGTCGTCGAGCTTCCTGATCTGCTACGTCGACCATCACGACCAGGCTTACCGCTGGGCCGAGCAGCGCCGACTGGAGCGGCATCCTCGGACCGGCGCGGCCCAGTTGGTGGAGATTCGGGAGATCGTGCGGAAGGTCGAGGCGCCGCGCTACGAGTCGCCGCCTTGGGCCGCAACACCCGGCACGGCGGAGGGTGTACAGCTTGGGCCTCCGTCGGACTCGAGTGGAGCCGAAGAAGAGACGCTTCCCGAGACGACGCCCGAGGCCGGCCCGGACGAGCAGCCGGCCGGAGCGGTGATCTTCGCCGACAAGACCGACGACGAGCTCTTGGTCTACGGGGTGCCGCCGGATTGGCTTGAAGACGCCAAGTCCGCCACGGAAGACACGCTGCTTGAACTGGCCGACCATCTCCCGGCGGAAGCCGCGGAGGCACTGCTTGAGCTGGCGACCGGCGGAACGCCTCAGGTTCCGGCGCCATTGCCACCCGCTGCCGACGAGTTCTCCCACCCGGATGCCGAGCGCCGCTTCCGCGTCGTGACCGACCGCGAGGAACTGGAGCGGGCGCTGGAGGTTCCCTGGGAGAAGTGGGCGGTCTTCCTGCATCCCGCGCAGAGAGAGCTGGTGGAGCGGGACTACGGCGGCCCCGCCCGCGTCGCGGGATCGGCTGGCACGGGCAAGACGATCGTCGCGCTCCATCGTGCCGTTCACCTGGCCGAGTCGGAAGCCGACGCGCGCGTGCTCCTGGCTACGTTTTCCGAGCCCCTTGCCGAAGCCCTGCGCAGCCGCCTGCGGATCCTCATCGGCAACCGGCCTCGCCTGGGTGAACGGATCGAAGTGCATTCGATGGCGGGCCTCGCTCAACGCCTCTATCGACTCAACATCGGCGGCCTCAAGCCGGCGTCCGAAGAACAGCAGCGGGAGTTGCTGCGGCGCGCCGCGACGGAAGTGCCGGAGCACCGCTTCTCGACTCGCTTCCTCTGGGCGGAGTGGAGCAGCGTGGTCGATGCCTGGCAGTTGAAGAACTGGGACGAGTACCGCGAGGTTCCGCGGCTCGGTCGTCGCACGCGGCTGGCGGAAGCCCATCGGAAGGTGCTCTGGGGAATCTTCGCCAGGGTGCGCGATGAACTGGAACGTCGGGATCTCCTGACGACGGCTGCCATGTTCGGCCGGCTGGAGGCCCACTTCAACCAGACGCCGAGGTCTCCCTTCGACTACTGCGTGATCGACGAGGCCCAGGACGCCAGCGTGGCTGAACTCCGGTTCCTGGCCGCGCTCAGCGAAGACCGGCCGAACGGCCTGTTCTTCTCCGGCGATCTCGGCCAGCGCATCTTCCGTGCTCCGTTCTCCTGGCGGAAGCTCGGAGTCGACGTCCGGGGGCGGTCTCGGACCTTGCGGGTGAACTACCGCACGTCGCATCAGATTCGCCGGCAGGCCGATCTCCTGCTCCCCGCCAAGATCGCGGATGTCGACGGCATCGAGGAGGACCGGCGCGGCACGGTTTCAGTGTTCAACGGCCCCGAACCCGAGATTCGCATCTACGGATCGGAGGCCGAGGAGACCGCTGCGGTTGGCGACTGGCTTCGTGAGTTGTCGCTGGCCGGCAACGAAACCGTCGAGACCGGCCACGGTCGCGGGGCCACTGGGCTCTTTGTCCGGTCATCGGGCGAGATCGAGCGGGCTATCCGAGCAGTGGAAGCGGCTGGTCTGCAGGCCGTTCGCCTTGACGCGGGCGAGTCCGCTGTGGTCACTGGGAGGAGTGCGGAGGCCTCCCAGGTCGACTTCGTCCCGGTTCGAGTCGCAATCGGCACCATGCACCGGGCCAAGGGACTGGAGTTCCGGGCCGTCGCCGTCATGGCATGCGACGACGAAGTGGTGCCGCTGCAAGCCAGGATCGAGAACGTCGCCGATGAGGCTGATCTGGAGGATGTCTACAACACGGAACGGCACTTGCTCTACGTTGCCTGCACTCGGGCGCGCGACCGCCTGCTGGTAACCGGGGTCGACCCGGCGTCGGAGTTCCTGGACGACTTGGCCTGCTGACGCAGTTGACGACCAGTGGGTAGGGCGAGGCGGGCCGTATACTGCCGGTACGGGCCTTAGCGGCCCATGAACCGACCCGGAGAGTAGCTATGAACCGGACTCTGACGGCGATCATCGAGCGAGAGGACGAACTCTTCGTGGCATTGTGTCCGGAGTTCGACATCGCGAGTCAGGGTGCGTCAGTCAGCGAAGCGAGAAAAAACCTCCAGGAGGCGCTCGAATTGTTCTTCGAGGAGGCGCCGGCCGAAGAACAGGAGCGGCGCTACCGCCCCGAGGTGTACGTGACGAATCTGGACGTCGCCGTTGGGTAGATTGCGCCGGCTGTCCGGTGCAGAGGTTCGGCGCATCCTCAAGCGAAGCGGGTTCGCTCCCGTCCGTAGGAAGGGCAGTCACGTCGTCATGCAGAAGAGGGATGAAGGCGATGTCGTGACGGTCCCCGTGCCGGATCACCGTGAGCTGGCCGTCGGGACCTTGCGCGCGATCATTCGGCAGTCCGGGGTCGCTCGAAAGGAGTTCGAGGTGGATTCGCCTCGGCGAGCTTGAATTCCACCGACGCGGTCAGTGCTACGGGCGCTACGTTCAGGGTGGGGCCGAGCTTGACGTAGACTCCCCGCCGCCCCGCGACACCGGGAAGGGAACGCGTGTTCCTATCCGCGCACCTTCCCGATAGGAGAACTTCCATGGCGCTCAGCACCTACCTGACCTTCGACGGCAACTGCCGGGACGCGTTCGAGTTCTACCGCTCCGTCTTTGGCGGCGAGTACCAGGTCTTCACGACCTTCGGCGAAGGGCCGGACGACATGGGGGTGGGAGACGACGAGAAGGATCGCGTCATGCACGTCTCGCTTCCGGTCGGCGACAGCGTCCTCATGGGCAGCGACAGCAGCCCGCAGTTCGGGCCGCCGCTTCAGGTCGGCAACAACTTCTCGATCTCGGTGGCGGCGGAGAACCGCGAACAGGCCGATGCGCTCCACGCCGGGCTGTCGGATGGAGGCGCGGCGACGATGCCGATGGAAGAGACGTTCTGGGGCTCCTACTTCGGGATGTGCACCGACCGCTTCGGCGTCAACTGGATGGTGTCGCACGAACTGGAACCGGCGGAGTAGATTCCGAGAGGTCATCGCGTCATTGACCGCCATCTCTCCCCACGACGGCCCCGTTGCCGTCACCGGCTGCTCCGGCTTCACCGGCGGCCACATGGTGCGCGAACTCGTCCTTCACGGCTACCAGGTACGAGCCTGCCTGCGCAACGCGGATTCCTGGCGCGGCCGGGACTGCGTGCAGTACCTGAGTCGTTTGCCGAACGTCGAGATCGTGGACGGTTGCGACCTGTTCGTGCCCGGGTCGTACGACGACGCGTTCGCCGGGTGCGCGGGGGTGTTCCACGTCGCCGCGGTGCTCGGCAACTCGGCCGACGGCAAGTCGCAGCCGTTGGGCTCGGGCGACGTCTCCACGGACGTCTACGAGGGCGGCATGGCCGGTACCCGGAACGTGATCGACTCGGTGAACCGGAGCGGCAGCGTGAAGCGCGTCGTCTACACGAGCTCGCTGGCGGCGGTCTCGGGCCTGGGGGCGCCGCCGCAACCTCCGGGCTACGCGTGGACGGAGACGCACTGGGCTTCCGACAACTTCCCGGAGGAGGTCTGGCACCACCCGCGGCAATCGTACGCCCGCAGCAAGGTGGACACGGAGCGGCTGCTGAACCAGTCCGCGGACGACAGCGGCGGTCGCTGGGACGTGGTCACGATGAACCCGGCGATGATCTGCGGACCCATCCTGTTCAAGGCCCAGGTCGGCCAGTGGATCGAGCAGATCGGGCGGTTGGCGGCGGGGCTGGCGCCCTCGTGGCCGACTCCGTACGACATGTACTACAACATCATCGACGTACGCGACCTGGTGAAGGCGGAACGGCTGGCCGCCGAGTCGCCGGTGGACCACCGGGCCACCGATGGCGGCAGCCGCTACATCCTGCACGGCAGCGGCGGCCGTTCGGCGCTGCGTCTAGGCACCGAAGTCGCCGACATCATCCGGGAGGCCTTCCCCTCCTTCGTCGTCGGCGAGCCCGCGGCGCCGGAGGGCGGCGAACCGCCCCGGCCGAAGACCGTCAACCACTGCCGGAAGGCCATGTCGGTCCTCGGCGCCACGATCCGGCCCGTGGAGGACACGATCCAGGCGGTGGTTGAGACGTCGGTGGAACTGGGAGTCATCACGCCGCGGTTGACGGATGCCTGAGGGCACTCCGCGACCCGGTCGATGAGACGGCCGGATGGAAGGTCTGTTTTCCGTTCGGACGTCCAGATGGAAAGTGGGCTTTACGTTGGGTCGCGCGACCGCCACGCGGCTCGTCGCCGTCCTGGCGGTCTCGACGCCGGTTGCGGCCTCAGGCGCCGACGATCCGAACCCCGGGCGTAATCGCGTAGCAGAGGCCGAGAACCTCCCGGTCTCCTGGGACGTCTCTTCGGGTGAGAACGTCCTCTGGTCCGCCGGGCTCGGCACCGTGACCTACGGCGGTCCGACCATCGCCGGCGACCTGATCGTGGTGGGCACGAACAACGAGCGCCCTCGCGATCCCTCCGTGACGGGAGACCGCGGCGTGCTCATGGCCTTCAACCGGCGTGACGGCAGTTTCCGCTGGCAGATCATCCACGAGAAGCTGGAGACGGGGGAGGCGAACGACTGGCCGTTGCAGGGCGTCTGTTCGACGCCTTCGTTCGACGGCGAGCGGCTCTACTACGTCTCCAACCGGGGCCAGCTCACGGCGGTGGACCTGGCAGGCAACGCCGCCTGGTCGCTCGACATGCTGGCGGAGTGGGGCGTGTTCCCGAAGCACATGGCGGCCTCGACGCCGCTTGCCTTGGGAGCCCTCGTGTTCGCGTCGACCAGCAACGGGGTCACGGATGACGGGCAGGTGCCTGCCCCGGACGCACCCAGCTTCGTCGCGGTGGAGCGGTCGACCGGCAATCTGGTGTGGAGCGACGCCAGCCCCGGGCCCGGCCTGATCGACGGCCAGTGGGGGAGCCCGGCGTATGGCCGGGTGGACGACCGCGAGCAGGTGATCTTCCCGGGCGGCGACGGCTCGTTGTACGCGTTCGATCCGGCCACCAGCAAGGCCCAGTGGCGGTTCGACGGCAACGCGGCCCGGGGCGCTGACGGCACCACGAGCGCCGCGCGCGGCGCAAGTCGTCACGCCTTCGTGGCAACGCCCGTCCTGCACAAGGACACGGTCTACATCGCCATGGGCCGGGATCCGGAGGTTTCCTTGCGGCCGGGCGTCCTGTGGGCAATCGACGCCGCCGGCAGCGGCGACGTCACCGCAAGCGGCGTCCGGTGGCGATTCGAGGACCCGGACTTCGGCCGTGCGATCGCTACCGTGGCGGTGGCCGGCGGCATCGTCTACGCGGCGGACCTGAACGGCTTCCTGTTCGCTCTCGACGCGACTACCGGCGAGAAGCTCTGGGTCTACGATGCCCTGGCGCCGTTCTGGAGTTCGCCACTGGTCGCGGACGGCAAGGTCTACGCGGCCGACACGGAGGGCGACGTGGCGGTCCTGCGGAGCGGCCGGACGCTCGACGTGCTTGCGGAGAACGTCATGCCACTGGCGGTCTACACGTCGCCGGCGGTTGAAGGCTCGGTCCTGTACCTCGCAACCAGCGACACCCTCTACGCGCTTCAGACCCTTTGATACCGTTGCCGCCCTTCGGCGGCGCGGGCGCGGTGACCGGTCGTCGCGGCCGGATTCTCCTGGTCCTCGCCAGCGGCAGCCCACACGCTCATTCGACCTACGGACTGGATCACCATGAAGTCTCGACTCTCTCTTTTTCTGGCGCTCGTTCTCGCCGGGGCGGTATCGACACCGATCGCGGCTGCGGATCCCGAGCCGCCGGCGATGTTCGGCAACACGCCTTCGCGGAACATGGTCTCCGACGCGACGGGCCTGCCGACCGAATGGAACGTTCGCAGCGGTGACAACATCCTGTGGCGGGCCAAGGTCGGCTCCCAGACGTACGCCGGCCCGGTGGTTCGTGACGGACGAGTGTTCGTCGGAACGAACAACGAGGGTCTTCGGCGCGGCGGCATCGAGGGCGACAAGGGAGTCGTCATCGCCCTCGACAAGGCGACGGGCGGACTCCTGTGGCAGGCGACCCACGACAAGCTGGGGGCCGGCCGGGTCAACGACTGGCCGCTGCAGGGTGTGTGTTCCACGCCGTTCGTCGAGGACGAACGCGTCTACTACGTGTCGAACCGCGCCACGGTCGTGGCCGTGGACGTGGACGGCTTCCGCGACGGCAAGAACGACGGCATGACCGACGAGCAGTACCGTGAGGAACTCGACGCCGACATCGTGTGGGAGTACGACATGATCGCCGAACTCGACGTGTTCCCGCACAACCTGGCGGCCGGTTCGCCCCTGGTCATCGGCGACCTGCTGTTCACGGTCACCGGCGCCGGGGTCGACGAGGGGCACATCAACCTCCCCTCGCCGGCGTCGCCGACCTTCATCGCGCTGAACAAGAACACCGGCGAACTGGTCTGGGAGAGCATCGACAGCAGCGACGCCGTCCTGCACGGCTCGTGGTCCAACCCGGCGTACGGCGTCGTCGACGGCCAGCCGCAGATCGCCTTCCCGGGCGGCGACGGCTGGCTCTACACCTACGAGCCCGCGACCGGCAAGCTGTTGTGGAAGTTCGACCTGAACCCCAAGGACTCGGTCTGGGAACTGGGGGGTGGAGGCACCCGTAACAACATCATCTCGACGCCCGTCTTCTACAACAACCGATTCTACCTGGGCGTCGGTCAGGACCCCGAGCACGGTGAAGGACAGGGACACTTGTACGCCCTGGACGCGAACGTCGAAGGCGACGTGACCGACAGCGCGGCCTTCTGGCACTTCGGCGGCGAGGAGTTCAACCGCACGATCTCCACCGCGGCCATCGCTGAGGGTCTCCTCTACATCACCGACCTGAGCGGCTTCCTCTACGTGTTGGATGTGGCCACCGGCGAACACCTCTGGACTCACGACACGTTCGCCGCGGTGTGGGGTTCGCCCTTCGTGGCGGACGGCAAGGTGTACCTCGGGGACGAGGATGGGGACATCGTCGTGCTCGAGACGGGTCGCGAGGAGAAGGTGGTCGCCGAGCAGAACATGGGCTCGGCGGTCTACACGACGCCGGTTGCCGAGGACGGCCGGATCTATGTCGCCACGCGCTCCGACGTGTTCGCGATCGGATCCGACTGAGACTCTGCGCGGCGAAACGGAAACGCAGTGAGACTCGTACGTGCAGAGTCCGGTCGAGGACGGGTTGGGCCAGAATGCCGAGGCGTAGCCGAGGAATTCTGGGGCTAGGGGGGACGCGCCGAAGCAGTCGTGGTCATCAAGCGAGGTCAGCGACCGCTCGATACGGAGGATTCCTGGGGTGTCGACACGGCGCCCGGTCGGGTTCTCTTCGGCGCGGGCGTCGTTGCCCTCCTCGGCGACCTCGTCCACGAACTGGGCGGCGGGCGCGTACTGGTGGTCACGGACGCGGGGGTAGCTGCGGCCGGACATGTCCACCGTGCATCCGCGTCGTTGCGGAGCGCCGGCCTGGAGGTCGCCGTCTTCCACGATGTCGAAGAGAATCCAGGCGAGCGCCACGTAGCCGCCGCGGCCGCTGCGGCGCGGGCCCACCAGGCCACGTTCCTGGTCGGTCTGGGGGGCGGTTCGGCGATGGACTGCGCCAAGGGCGCGAATTTCGTCCTGACGAACGGCGGCCGGATGGAGGACTACTGGGGCTTCGGAAAGGCCACCAGGCCGATGCTCCCGTCGATCGGCGTGCCATGCACGGCCGGGACCGGCAGCGAGGCACAGTCCTTTGCCGTCATCTCTCGCGAGGACGACCACCGCAAGATGGCCTGTGGCGACCCGAAGGCACGGTTCCGGGCCACGTTGCTCGATCCGGAACTCGCACGCACCGCGCCGCCCCAGGTCATGGCGGCTTCGGGCCTGGACGCGTTCTCCCACGCCATGGAGAGCTTCGTTGCGACCGCGGCCAACCCCTACTCCCGGATGTACTCCTCCGAGGGCTTCCGGCGTCTGCTGCGCGGATTCAAGGTCGTCGCCGAGGCCCAGCCCGGCGGCCTTCCGGCGACGCCGGATTCGAGGTTGACGACGCCGAACTCGAAGTTGGACGCCAGGATCGACGGCTTGTGGGGCGACATGATGCTCGGGGCTCACCTTGCCGGCGCGGCGATCGAGGCATCGATGCTGGGCGCGGCCCACGGGTTGGCGAATCCACTGACCGCGCGCTACGACATCACCCATGGCGTGGCCGTGGCCGTCATGTTGGATCACGTCGTCCGCTACAACGGCGAGACCGGCGACACGAGCTACCTGGGGCTCGTTCGGCTGCTCGACGGGCCCGAGGCCGGCAACGGACCCGTGAGCACGCGGCTTGCCGATTCCTGGACAGGCCTTCGCCGGCGCGCGGGCGTTGCCGGCCGGTTGAGGGATCTGGGTGTCCGGGAGGCGGATCTCGATGTGCTGGCTTCCCAGGCTTCAAAGCAGTGGACGGCGCAGTTCAATCCGCGGGCCGTCACCGCCTCCGATATGCTGAACCTCTACCAGGCGGCATTCTGAGGCGTGCGGCGCCGCATCGCTCCCAACCGCAGGCCGCTGCCCTCGTATCCGCCATGTTAGAGATCGTCCACCTTCGAGGCCGCCGGCGCCACGCCCCAGTGGTGCGGGCGCCTTCGCGTCTGGGCGGAAACGCGATTCCGGCCGCGATGTTGTTGCTCAGCGGGCTGGTTGCCGTCGGAACTGCGGCAACGGCAGGGGACGGCGGGGACCCGGATCCGGCGACGAAGAACGCCCTGCTCAAACCTGCCGCGGATGCCTGGCCCGTGTTCCGCGGCAACCTGCTGGGCACGGGCGTGGCGGGAACGACGCTGCCGGAGGAGCCGAAGCTGCTCTGGACCTTCGACACCGAGAGCGAGATCGAGAGTACTGCCGCGATCGTGGAGGGTGTCGTCTTCTTCGGTGACTACGAGGGCCGGGTCTACGCCGTGACCCTGGCCGACGGGAAGGAACTCTGGCGCTTCGACGCGGAAACGCCGATCAAGGCGCCCCTGTCGGTCTTCGACGGCATCGTCTACATCGGCGACGAGTACGGCCTCATTCACGCGCTGGACGCCGCGAACGGCAAAGAGAAGTGGCAGTTCGAGACGCTGGGGGAGATCTACGCCGGCGTGTCCCTGCACGGCGACCGGCTGCTCGTCGGCTCCTACGACAACTCGCTCTACTGCCTGGACCGGAACAGCGGCGAGAAGCTGTGGCAGGTGGAAACGGAAGGCTACGTCCATGGCACGCCGGCAGTGGCCGATGGGCTTACAACGGTGTCGGGCTGCGACGGCTTCATGTGGCTGATCGACATCGAGACCGGCGAAACGGTCCACAAGATCGACCTCCGGGGGCAGGCCGCCTCGAGCCCGGCGGTGGTCGATGGGCTTGCCTATGTCGGGACGTTCGAGAACGAAGTCCTGGGGGTCGACCTGGAACGCCGGCGGGTCGTCTGGGGCTACGAACACGAGGTCCGCAAGTTCCCGTACTACGGATCGGCCGCCGCCGACGGCGAGATCGTGGTCATCGGCGGCCGGGACAAGATCGTGCATGCTCTGGACCCCGCGACCGGCGAGCGGAAGTGGCAGTGGAACAGCGGCGCGCGGCTCGACTCGTCACCGGTGATCGTGGGCGACCGTGTGTTCCTGGGCTCGAAGCGGGGCCTGGTGCATGCCCTGGACAAGGCGACCGGGGCGCCGGTCTGGGAGTACGACACCGGTTCGGCCATCGTCGCCTCGCCGGCGGTGGCCTCGGAACGGCTCGTCATCGGCAGCCTTGACGGCATCCTGTACTGCTTCGGATGAACGGCCCTTCCGGGTGGCGGAGATACGTCGGGTTGCAAGAATGAGTGAACGCGCCGCCACGATGGCGGAGCCGGCAACCGGCCTGCTCGATCTCGAAGCAACCGACATCGGCTCGGTCTTCGTGTCGAACTACCCACCGTACTCGGCCTGGAACGAGGCCTCGGTGGGGGAGGCGGTCGCGGCGCTCGACCGCGAGCCCGTACCCGGCGCCTCCCTGGGCCTCTACATCCACATCCCGTTCTGCCGCAAGCGCTGCAAGTTCTGCTACTTCCGGGTCTACATCGACAAGAACCACGAGCAGATCGGGCGCTACCTCGACGCGCTGGGCCTGGAGCTGGAACGCTACGCGGACCGTCCGTCAATCCGGGGCCGGAAGCTCGACTTCGTCTACTTCGGCGGCGGCACGCCGTCCTACATCGCCGCCAAGCAGTTGATTCCGCTAGCGGAGCGGCTGCAGGGCTTGGCGCCCTGGGACAGCGCCGAGGAGGTGGCGTTCGAGTGCGAGCCCGGGACGCTGACGCAGTCCAAGCTGGAGGCGATCCGAAGCATCGGCGTCACGCGGCTGAGCCTCGGCGTTGAGAATTTCGACGACGGGATCCTGGAGGAAAACGGCCGGGCCCACGTGTCGAAGGAGATCTACCGGGTGCGCGACTGGATCCGCGCGCAGAACTTTCGGCAGTTGAACGTCGACCTGATCGCCGGCATGGTCGGAGAGACCTGGGAGAGCTGGAAGCGGACGGTGGAACTCACGATCGACTACGACCCGGACTCGATCACCCTCTACCAGATGGAGCTTCCCTTCAACACGGTGTACTCCAAGGCGCGGCTTCGGGAAGAGGCCGACGTGCCCACGTTCGCCGACTGGCGCACCAAGCGGGAGTGGCACGCCTACGCCTTCGAACAGTTCGAGCGGGCCGGCTTCGAGCGCTGGAGCGCCTACACCATGATGCGGCGGGATCGGGGCTGCAAGTTCGTCTATGCCCGCGAGGTCTGGAGCGGCGCCGACATGATCCCGATCGGCGTCTCATCGTTCGGCCACATGGGCGGCGTCCATCTGCAAAACCATGACCGCTGGGACGACTACCTGGCCGCGATCGAGGGCGGCGGTCTGGCCACTCGCAGAGCTCTCGCGACCACACCCCGCGAGCGTCTGACCCGCGAGCTCATCCTCCAGTTGAAGCGGGGCTGGCTGGAGCGGGGCGCTTTCGGGCGGAAGTTCGGCGTCGACGTCGCCGTCGATTACGCGGACGCCTTCGGCAGTCTGACCGAACAGGGTCTGGCCACGGTCGGGCCGGAGCGGATCGAGCTCAGTGAAGGCGGCCTTCTGCGCGTCGACCAGCTCCTGCCGCGGTTCTACGACGAGCAGTACCGCGGCGCGCGCTACACCTGATCGCGAGGATCGCGGCGCACCCCGTGGCCGCCACTTCCCTGCACGCTAGCCTGCATGAAACTGGGCGCTGCCAAGTCGGATTCCGCCTGCGGCGGATGCGGGCCAGAAGGCCCGCGCACCCAGAGACAAGTCGGTGCCCCGCCTAGAGAGCGCCGGGCAACCAGCCGACATGCACGGCCCCGTTCCATGCGCGTCCGCGCTGCCGCAGCGCGGACTCCTAGAAGTCGATGCCGAACTGGAGGCCGACCTCGGCCGGCGGCGCCCAGACCGCCAACGATCCGGTGTAGTTCACGAAGAACTGACTGAGCCTGTATTCCTCGTCGCCGAGGTTGCGGCCGTAGGCGGCCAGGAACAGGCGTCCCTGTGCCGAGGTCCAGCGCAATTGGGCGTGGAGCAGGCTGTAGGGGGGCTGGACGAAGCGCTCGAAGGCATCGAAGGCGACGTCTTCCGTGTACTGGTACTCGCCGCGCGCGGTGACGGAACCGCTGCCGCCGAGGTCGAACGTGTAGCTCAGCGCCGCCGTGGCGGAGAGATCGGGCGCCCGGGGCAGTCCGTTGCCGGACAGGTCGGTGGGCGGAATTGGGAGAGCGCCGCCGCCGCCCTGAAGCACCTGGGCAGGATCGATCAGTCCGGCGGCAAGCAGTTGCTCAACGAACTGCGCCTGCAGCACGGGATCGAGCGACGTGAACTCCACGAACTCGTCGTCGAGAAGTTCGACCGACAGATCGAACGCGAACTGGCGGTTCGGCCGCGCCGAGAGCTCGAAGTCCAGGCCGCGGATGCGGGCGTTGGCCGCGTTCTCGACCACGGAACGATCCGGATAGAGCACCGCCACCTGCAGATCGTCGTAGTCGTAGTGGAAGGCGGACGCGTTGATTCGCACCTTGCGGTCGGCGAGGGACGACTTGATGCCGATTTCGTAGCTGGTCACGGTCTCTTCGTCGAAGGCCGGCTGCAGGGAGAGCGAGTTGTAGCCGCCGCTCTTGTAACCGGCGGTCACCGCGCCGTAGAGCATCACATTGTCGCTCGGTCGAATCTCGAGGCCCAGCTTGGGGGTCAGCGCGCTCCAACTGTCGCTCTGGGCCTGCAGCTCCGGCGTGAAGGTCTGGAAGTTGAGTGCGGCCTGGTCGTGGTCCTTCTCGTCGGCCGTGTAGCGGAGGCCGGTGGTCAGGGTCACTCGGTCACTCAGCGTCCAGTCGACCTGGCCGTACGCGGCGTAGAGCGAAGCGTCGAGGCTCGTCTCGAACGGCAGCGGCGTCGCGACTCCCGGCACCGGCAGACCGATGAACGGCGCGACGGCGTTGTAGTACTGCGGCCCGCACAGGAACGGCGGCGCCAGGAAGCCGAGTGAACAGAAGGTCGTCGGGTCGAACAGGAAGGTCTGGGGACTGTTGGCGAACAGCCAGACGCTGAGTAGTGCGAGATCGGTGACGTTGTTGACCTGCGTCCCGCTCTCCTCGTTGAAGGCGTAGACTCCGGTCACCCAGTTGGCGCGCTCGTTGCCGCCGTGGAGTTGGAACTCCTGCGACCACCACTGGGACTCGAAGGTGCCGGAGTTCGTGATGAGGGCATTGGGCGAACCGTCGATGTCCGTGTCGCGCATCGAATCGAACTCGCGCGAACTGCTGATCGAGGTGAAGCTCGTGCCTCCTTCCATCACCTTGTTCACGGTCAGCGAGAAGCCCGACTCCTGGTAGGGCGAGAGCGGCGTGGTGTCGGTCGAGATGCGGTGGATGTCGTCCGGATCGGAGTAGCCGTAGAAGCGGTTCAGGGTTCCCACCGTGCTGTATGGGGACACGTCGAACGGCTTGAAGGGGAAGTTCGCGTGGGCGTCGTCGTCCGTGCTGTCGGCCCGGATGGTGAAGGTCAGCGAATCGGAGGGCAGGAAAGTGAGCGAGCCCCGGAGCGTAACGCCGTCGAAGTTGTCGGCGCCGGCGTTCAGGAAGTCGTTGTAGGTGGGGTCCTCGACCTGGGCCGTGGCGCCGGTGAAACGGGCCCAGACCTTGCTCGACACCGGACCCGTGAGGGTCAGACCGTAGCGGCGCCCCTCGGCCGGCTCGCTCGAGTCGAACTCCGAGAGGGAAGTGAAGAGGCGGCCATGGAACTCGCTCTCCGGCGCCCGGGTGATCACGTTCACGGCGCCGGCGGTGGAGTTCCGTCCCCAAAGCGTGCCCTGGGGGCCACGCAGGATCTCGATGCGCTCCAGGTCGAGGAACGGGTTCACCGCCGCCTGCGGACGCGGCATGTAGACCCCGTCCACGTAGTAGCCGACCGTCGGCTCGGTGCCGATGCCGAGCGTGCTCGAGCCGATGCCGCGGATGTAGATGGCGACTTCGCCGGTGGTCGGGCTCTGGCCTGAAATGACGACGCCGGGCGAGGCCTCGGCCAAGGCCTGTACGTCGGCTACGGCCTGTTGCTCGAGTTCTTCGCCCGAACGGGTGACGATCGAGATCGGCACGTCCTGGATGGCCTCCTCGACGCGTTGGGCGGTGACGGTGATCTCTTCGGTAAGGGTCGAATCCGGCTCTTCCGGATCTTGATCCTGCGCGACTGCAGGGCAAGCAATGAGCGCCAGCAGGACGCAGAGGGCCAACGGGACGGCGGGAGTTGAGCGCATGGGCGGGTACCTCTCGAAACTCTGGGGCGGCGCGCCGGGAACCTCGCGTTCGCCGTTTGCATCAAGATCTCAGGCTACACCAACCGGCACTACGGGAAGGAAGTCGTCCAGGTTGCGTGTGGCCGGCATCGGCTCCCTGCCATAGACTCCCGGCGGTGTTCGCGGCATCCTTCTACGACCTGATCGTGATCGGCGCCGGGCCGGGCGGCTCGGCGGCCGCGGCGATCGCCGCCCGCGGCGGTCTGCAGACGCTGCTGCTTGAGCGGGAACCGGCGCCGACCTTCAAGATCGGCGAGTCGCTGATGCCCGATACGCATGGCGTGTTCGAGAAGATGGGGGCATTGGAGCGGATGAAGAACAGCCGCTTCGTCGAGAAGCACTCCGTCCAGTTCTTCACCAGGACGGGCAAGGCGTCGATGCCGTTCTACTTCGAGAAGGAGCGGCCGGGGCAGGACAGCGCCCGCACCTGGCAGGTGCGCCGGTCGGAGTTCGATCAACTGCTGATGGAGACGGCAGCGGAGCAGGGGGCCGAAACCCACCGCGGGGTCAACGTCCGCGACGTGCTGTTCGACGACGGCCGGGCGATCGGCGTGCGCCCTGCGCCCGCGGGCGACGGCGGTTCGGTGGAGTTGCACAGCCGGGTCGTCATCGACGCCACCGGTCAGAGCGCCATGCTGTCGCGCCGGCTCGACCTCGGCCGGGTCGACTACGGTTTGCGGCACGCCTCGATCTACACCCACTTCCGGGGCGCGATCAGGGATGAGGGAAAGGACGAGGGCGCCACTCTGATCCTGCACACCGAGACCGGCGAGTGCTGGTTCTGGTACATCCCGCTGGCCGGCGACGTGGTCAGCGTCGGGGTGGTGGGTAAGGTGGACAGCCTGATCCGCAACCGGGAGGGCAGGCCGCACGAGACTTTCTTCGAAGAGGTCGCTCGCTGCGCCGAGATCGAGCGGCGCATAGCTCCCGCCCACCAGTGCCGGCCGGTTTCCGTGATGAAGGACTTCTCCTACAGGATCGAGAAGATGGCGGGCGACGGCTGGATCGCGATCGGCGACGCGTTTTCCTTCATCGACCCCGTGTACTCTTCCGGCGTGTTCCTGGCGCTCAAGTCGGGAGAGCTGGCCGCCGAAGCTTCTATCGACGCGATTGCCGCCGGAGACGTATCGGCGGAGCGACTGGGGGGTTTCCAGCCCCTGCTGATGAGGGGCGTCGAGGCGGTACGGCAGTTGGTCAACGTGTTCTACGATCCGAACTTCAGCGTCGGTTCCTTCCTGCGGCTGCATCCCCAACACCAGAGCAAGGTGACCCGCATTCTGATCGGCGACGTTTTCGAGCTGGACTTCACGTCGATGTTCGAGGACATGGCGGCATTCGCGTCCGCCGGTGGCGGCAAGGCGGCGCCGCCGGCGGATGCGATGGCTGTGTCCGGACCCGTGCCCTGACCCGGAGGCCCGCGGAGTCCATGGCGGCGACGGCGGTTCGGCGGCTGGCGTACGCGGCGCTGCCGGTCCTGTACCTCCTCCACAACGACCTCTGGTTCTGGAATGACGGCAGCCGGTTCCTCGGGCCGCCGATCGGACTGACCTACCACATCCTGTTCTCGGCCGCGGTGGTTGCGACCATGTGGTGGCTGGTTCGAAGCGCCTGGCCCGCCGCCGAACTCGATCGCCTGGCGACCGGTACGGGCTCGGGGGAGGCCGCGGACGCCGGCGGAGGGAGCGCGGCGGCGTTTCGGGAAGGCGCCGGATGATCCTGGCCATCATCTTCGGCTATCTCCTGGCCGTGCTCGTGATCGGCGCCTGGAGCAGCCGGCGCCTGGCCGCGACCGGTGAGGATTTCTTCGTCGCGGGACGGACGATCGGTCCGTTCGTACTCCTGATGACGCTGTTCGGCACCCACATGACGTCGTTCGCTCTGCTCGGCGCCTCGGCGGAGTCGTACCGGGTCGGCATCGGCGTGTTTGCCCTGATGGCGTCGTCGTCGGCGCTGATGGTGCCGCTCGTGTTCTTCTTCGTCGGCACCCGGGTGTGGGCGGTCGGCAGCCGTCTGGGGCTCCTGACGCAGGTGCAGTTCGTGCGGGCCCGCTGGGGCTCGGACGCGGTCGGTCTGCTGCTGTTCGTCGTGCTCGTCCTCCTGCTGGCGCCCTACCTGCTGATCGGCGTGATGGGCGGCGGCATCACGCTCCAGCAGATCACCGGCGGCGCGGCGCCGTCCTGGCTGGGCGGTCTGCTGATCTCGGGCGTCGTGGTCGGCTACGTGACGAGCGGCGGTCTGCGCGGAACCGCCTGGGTCAACACTTTCCAGACCATGATGTTCATGCTCCTGGGCGCGGCGACGGCGATTCTGATCGTGACCAGACTCGGCGGCGTGGGACCGGCGCTCGACCGGGTAGCGGAGAGCCGCCCGGAACTCCTGGTGCGCGGCGGCGCGATTCACCCGCTGCGCCTTCTGACCTATACCTTGATCCCGCTGTCGGTGGGCACGTTCCCGCACATCTTCTCGCACTGGCTTTCCGCGCGGCGCGCGGCGACCTTCAAGGCGCCGGTCGTGCTCTACCCAGTGTGCATCGCCGTGGTGTGGATCCCGAGCGTCCTGCTGGGCGTGTTCGGGAACATCGACTTTCCGGGGCTCGAGGGGCCGGCGTCCAACTCGGTCCTGATCCGGATGATCACCCTCTACACTCCCGATCTTCTCGCCGGCCTGCTCGGCGCAGGCGTGTTCGCCGCGATCATGTCGTCGCTCGACTCGCAGTCGCTGTCCCTGGGCACGATGTTCACCCAGGACATCGTGCGCCACTACCGTTTGGGCGGCGAGCTCAGCGAATCCCGCCAAATCCTGCTGGGCCGGCTGTTCGTGGTCGGTGTCGTGACGGTCGTCTTCCTCCTCTCCCTGGTCGCCGAGCGGAGCATCTTCGCCCTCTCGGTGTGGTCGTTCACGGGCTTCGCCTCCCTGTTGCCCGTCGTCGTCGCGGCCCTCTACTGGCGGCGCAGCACGGCTGCGGGCGCGACCGCCGCGATCGTCACCGTGATCGTTCTCTGGACCTGGTTCTTCGCTCGCGGGTTCGGTCAACCGGACTACAGCGTGGGCGGCACGGGCGTCATGCCGGTGGCCGTCATCTTCGCCGGCTCGATAGTCGCGATGGTCCTCGGTTCCCTGTTCAGCAGACCGCCCGTGCCGGAACGCGTGGCACGCTTCATCCCATGACCGGCAAAGGCGAACCGCTGCGGATCGCCTATCTGGCGGCGGGCGCCGGCGGCATGATCTGCGGGAGCTGCATCCACGACAATGCCCTGGTGCGCGCGTTCCAGCAGCAGGGGCACAACGCGCTCCTGCTGCCGATCTATACGCCGCTGCGAACCGACGAGGAGAACGTCAGCTACGGCCGGGTCTTCTACGGCGCCGTGAACATCTACCTGGAGCAGAAACTGCCGTTCTGGAGCCGGGCGCCCGCGGGACTGCGGCGGCTGCTCGACAACCCGCGTCTCCTGGCGCGGTTGACGCGTTCGGCCGGAGCGACCGATGCCCGCCAGTTGGGCGAGCTGGCCCTTTCCATGGTGCGCGGAGAGGCGGGCCGCCAACTGGCGGAGCTCGAGGGTCTGGCAAAGTGGCTCGCCGGCGAGTTCCAGCCCGATGTCGTTCATCTGACGAACTCGATGCTCCTGGGGATGGTCCACCACCTCCGCGAAGTGCTGCCCCAGACGCTCATCGTCTGCGGCCTCCAGGGGGAGGACATCTTCCTCGAGGATCTCGAGGAGCCGCACCGGTCGCAGGTCCTCGCCGAAATGCGGCGCCGGGTTCGCGAGGCCGACGTGCTCGTCGCCCCGAACGACTACTACGCGGCGACCATGACCGAGCTGCTCGACCTGCCGCCGTCCCGCATCGACGTCGCCCGCCTGGGTATCGACCTCGAGGGACACGGAAACCGCACCGCGGAACCGGACGAGTCGCCGCTGATCATGGGCTACCTGGCGCGGATGTGCCCCGAGAAGGGGTTCCATCTCGCGGCCGAGGCGTTCAAGGAGTTGAGCGGACGCCTGGGTCCCGGTCGAGTCCGGTTCCGTGCCGCGGGTTACCTGGGCGGCCGCGATCGGACCTACTTCGAGCTCCAGCGCCGGCGTGTCGGCGACTGGGGCCTTGCGCCGCACTTCGAGTGGCTCGGCGAGGTGGAGCGTCGGGAGAAGATCGATCTTCTCCAAAGTCTGCACGTGCTCGTCTTGCCCACGGTCTACCGGGAGGCGAAGGGGCTGCCGGCGCTGGAGGCGATGGCCAATGGCGTACCCGCCGTTCTGCCCGACCACGGCGCCTTCCCCGAGATGCTCGAGATGACCGGCGGGGGCACGCTGGTTCCGGCCGGCGATCCATCGGCGCTGGCGGATGCCGTCGAGCAGTTGGCCGGAGACGCGGAGCGCAGGAACCAACTCGGGCGGTCGGGGAAGGAAGGAGTGCGCCGCCACTACTCGGCGGGCGAGATGGCGGAGGCGACACTGGCCTGTTATCGGCGTGGGTTCGCCCGGCGCGCCGCGGTCAAGCCTTCCGTAGCCAGCGGCGCGGGAGATTCTGGCCTGTTTGACGCGCCGGAAGGCGTCCCATAAAGTTGTTGGCATCTTCTTGGCAGCAGTTCGGCGTAGGCAAGAGGAGGCCCCGTGCGAAAGAAGCTCTTCCCGATGTGCGTGCTGGCGTTGACGGGCGCGGGGACCGTTCAAGGTCAGACCATCGGCACCGAGACCGGCGGCATCTCGCGGACGGCCGCGGAACCAGCTACGTACACCGATTGCGTGCCGTCGGCGCCGCAGATCACGTTCGAACACGGGTACACGGTGAGCATGTGCATCGAGTACGAAAGAGACGGCGAGTCGGTGCGCGCGGACGCGTTCGATTTCGGGCTCGGGTCGCGGGAGTCGGGCCTTCTCTACTTCTTCGATCCGGACAACGCCGAGGTGCTGATCAAGGTGCTCGACGCCTGTAAGGTAAACGACCACCGGTGGGTGTTCGTGGCGCCGGTGACGACGCTGGCGTTCAACCTGCGCGTCGACGAGACGGCTACCGGGAAGTCCTGGGTGCACCGGAACCCGCGCGGCGGTCAAACCGCGACGACAAAGAGCGACCTTCTAGCCTTCCCCTGCAATCCGGCTGATTCCTCCACGGTCACGGCGGCTCGCAGCGGCGGCATCAATGGAGTAGACCTCGTCGATGCGGACTTTCCGGCTTGGCCGGCTTCACAGACGTCACTGACGCCCGCCGGCGCTCCGTCGCCGCCGCGGATCGCTGACACTCGGAGCATCGGCGCCGGCGGAACCACGGATTGCGTGCCCAGACCCGTGACGACTCTCAGCAGCGGCTTCATTGTCAACATGTGCGTCGAACACCTCAGAGATGGCGAACCGGTGCTGGAGGAGGTGCGGGACTACGATCTGAACTCCCGGCAATCAGCCATCCTGTACTTCTTCGAGCGCGACAATGCCGAGGTACTGATCAAGGTGCTCGACGGGTGTGCCGTCAATGGCCACCGTTGGGCGTTCGTCGCGCCGGTGACGACTCTCGCGTTCAACCTCTCGATCGAGCGACTCGGCGGCGGTACCGCCTGGACGCACACGAACCGCCTCAACCAGACCGCCGCGGCGAGGAGCGACCTCGAGGCGTTCGCCTGTGCCGACGACGACCCCGCCGAAGGAGAGCACTCGTTCGAGGGCCAGGTCATCGGCTATCGCGGCGCCTACGAGGACGTCGAAGTGCTGCTTACCGCCAAGAGCGTTCTCCGGGTCACGAACCCAAACCCTTCCGGCTGGTTCGGATTCCATGACCTCGCCGCCGGCAAGTACGCCGTCAAGGTGCACGCGGAGGGCTACCGCGCCACGCCGGCACGGCTGATCACTCTTCCGCATACGGATCCCTTCGAACCGTTCGACCTGACGCCGATTCCTGCGGACCCGTTCGTCTTCCACTGGGAAGAGGATCAGAGCACCGCGGGCACCGAGTATTCGGCGGCCGTCAACAGACGACTCGAGGTCGAGTTCGAAGGTGAAACGGTCACCGTGGCCGACAACTCGTCCGCGAACATCCTGGCACATGACTACAACATTCTGCTCGTGGATTCCGACGACGCTTCCTGGTCGCAGGAACACGCCTGGCGGCTGCTGACGACCATCCGTTCCATCCCGCAAGAGGTGATGAGTCATTACGGCGAACAGTCACTGGCTCCTTCTCAGTGGCTGCTGACGCCCAGCTTCCTTCACGGCGACATCCAGGTCAGGACCGACCGGGGTTTCCCCGCCGTCCTGGTTTCCGAGGCCGCCTTCGTGAATGCGAATCCGCGCGTGGTCACGGTGGACGGAAAGCGGGGAATCTGGTTCTCGAAACGACTGCACCACGCACTCGTGCGCTACGTGACGGACAACGGCCGCGACCGAGGCGCCTACGAGAGAATCTTCCGGGAACGTTACGGCGTCACGACGGAGATAACCGACTACGCCGCTCTCACGTGGCCGACCGGCAACGAAGGTCCGGGGCGTTTCCAGCGCTTCCACGCCGAGGAGATCAACACCTTGCTCAACATGCTTGAGGAGTTTCCAAGCGGCATGCACAAGACGCAGGGCCTCAAGCACCTCATCCGGCGCCTCGACGGCACGCCTCATCCCCTGTACCCGGAGGCGCCGGCCGTCGCCTGGCCGGGCGCGGGCTACATCGAGTTCATGGACAGCGCCTTCCTTTCGAGCGACGTCGACCACATCCAGCGCCTGGTGATCCACGAGAAAGCGCACTTTCTCTGGGCTCATGTCTTTGACCAGGCGACCCGGGACGAGTGGATCGAACTTGGCGGCTGGTATCGGGATCCGGAAAGCCCGTCCAACTGGTCCACCACCAAGCAGACGGAGTTCGTTTCCGCGTACGGGCACGAGAAGAACCCCAACGAGGACATGGCCGAGACCATCTCGTACTTCATCATCGAGCCGGACAAGTTGAGGTCCCGATCCGTTGCCAAGTACGAGTTCGTGCGGGACCGGATCATGCAGGGAAATCTGTACATCTCGCAGATCCGGGAGGACTTGACGTTCACCGTGTACAACCTGTTCCCCGACTATGTGTTTCCCGGCAAGGTTCGTCGTGTGGACATCGCCGTGACGGGCGGACCGGACGAAGACAAGGAAGTCCACATTGAACTCGAATTGCATGCGCTCGACAGGATTCTCGAGGGCGCCGCCCGTGCATACACGCGGGTGATGAGCAGTACGGGTACCTTCTTCGAGCTGCATTTCTACCCCGTAGACGAGAACGGCAACGACGCCGAGGTGAGCACCGTTCTTGTTGGCAAGACGACGCTGAGCAAGCACACCAAGGCAGGCTACTGGTTTGCGTCGCAGCTCGTCATCACCGATCCGAGCGGCAATCAACGGTTCCAGCGGAATGCGGACTTTGGATGGAAGCTCTACATCGACAACGCCCTCGAGGACTGGACGGCGCCTGAGTATGTTCCTCGATCAGCGCGTCTGAGCAAGGGCCAGGACGTAATAGAGGGCCGGGTTGTTCAGTCGATCGAGGCGAGTTGGCGGGTGGACGAGAACAACGTGATGTTGGAGCGCCAGGCATGCTACGCCTCCATAAACGACGAGATTCCCAACACGTATCGGCTGGAAAAGTACGACGACTTCCGGCCTGCGGAGAAGCTGTGCAAGGTGGACTTTCTCATGCCGGACTACATGCCGTCTTCGACCTACTCCCTGAACCACATAAAGATGGGCGATCGGGCCCACAATTGGACTCGCGTCTTCTTCACCGAGGAGGACCAGGGACGAAGCGCCTCAACGCATCCGACTCGATACGGCCAACCCGGACACAGAGGCGCCCGAGCTCGATTTGAACAGGATAAGTGTCGACGCGGAGCCCACGAATCCCGATCAACCGAACGGTGAAACGGTCGTCAGGCTGAGGTTTCGCGTCCGCGACGACATTTCGGGCTATACGCACGCAGGGATCGACTTTCTCGATCCACAGGGCATAACCCACCATGTCTGGACCAAGGATGACGAGAGCGATTTGGTCTTTCCGCGAGATGATCCCCACGAGTGGAAGGTGCACTTCGTGGTGCATGTCCTGCCGCCGGGCTCGGCGCCGGGAATCTGGGGGGTTTCCGACATGACGCTCTACGACCGGGCAAGCAACTTCGTTTCCCACGACTTCACGGAAGTGATTCACTTCGAGGTGGAGTGAAGCGGCAGGGTCGGTAGTCTTCGGTCGTCGCCCTCGACTGGGATTGGTGGCTCGAGCGCACGCCGGCCCGGTGTGCGGCGCCCGTACCAGGCCGCCGGGCGCCAGTTGCTATTGTCCGTGGGCGATGTCGGAGGCGGTCGAGTTCGAGGCGGTCACCAGGTCCTACGAGACCGAGGCGGGCGCCCTGGAGGTCCTGCGCGGCATCTCCTTCGTGCTCGAGACGGGGGAAGCCATGGCCGTGACCGGGCCCTCGGGAAGCGGCAAGAGCACCCTGCTGCATCTCGCCGCGACGCTCGAGAAACCGACCTCCGGCCGCATCCGGATCGGCGGCGAGGCTGCCCACGACCTGCCCGAACGCGAACTGGCGGCGTTCAGGAGCCGTCGCGTCGGCCTGGTGTTCCAGGATCATTACCTGTTGCCGCAGTACACGATGCTGCAGAACGTGCTTCTTCCCACCGTGGCTGCCGGAGGCGGTGAGAACGGTGCGGAGGAGCGTGCCCGGCGCCTGCTCCAGGCCGTGGGCCTCGGCGCCCGCGTGGACCACCGGCCGGCGCAGTTGTCGGGCGGTGAGCGGCAGCGCGCCGCCATCGTTCGCGCGCTGATCAACCGGCCGAGCCTGCTCCTGTGCGACGAGCCGACCGGCAATCTGGACGCCGAGACCGCCGCGGCGGTGGCCGATCTGCTGTTCGCACTTCACGATGAGGGCGACAGCGCCCTCATCGTCGTCACCCACAGCCTCGAACTGGCGGCGCGCCTGCCGCGGCGGGTCGAGTTGCGGGGCGGCCTGCTCGGGGAGCCGCCGCCGGCGCGGGCGACCGGAGACTGAAAGCGTGGGTGCCGCCAGGCCCAGCGGGCTTCTTCCCAGTCTGCGGCACTACTGGCGCTCGAACGTCGCCGTGGTGCTGACCGCGGCGGTGGCGGCGTCGGTGCTCACCGGGGCTCTGATGGTGGGCGACTCGGTGCGCGGCAGCCTGCGCGACCTGACGCTGGACCGTCTCGGCGGCATTGATCACGCGCTGCTCGGCGCGGGCTTCTTCCGGGAGCGGTTGCGGGATGAACTGATGGGGGATCCCGAGTTTTCCGCCCGCTACGGCCCGGTGTCGGCGGCGATTCTGATGCAAGGCAGCGTGGTGGCGCCGGAGAGCGGCCGGCGCGCGGCCCGGGTCGCCGTCCAGGGCATCGACGACGGCTTCGCCGCCTTCTTCCCGGGCATGGACGAGGTCCTCGACCTGTCCCGGCGGGACGGTCAACTATTCGCGTCGCTGGCGATCAACCGGTCCCTCGCCTCGGCTCTCGCCGTCGAGCCCGGCGACTCCGTGGTGCTCTACCTGGAGCGGCCGAGCGAAGCGCCGCGGGCAAGCCTGATGGGCGAGAAGGACCCGGAAGACCAGTTGGAGAGCGTGCGGCTGAGCGTGGTCTCGGTGCTGGAGGACGAGGGGCCCGGCCGCTTCCAGCTCGCCCCGCACCAGAGCCAGCCGCTCATCGGCTATCTCCGCCTGCGCGACCTGCAGCGGGAGCTTGATCGGCGCAACCTCGTGAACTCGCTGCTGGTCGGGGAGCGGGCGGATGGCGATGGCGGGGCGGCCGCCGATCCGGAGGCCGCGGCGGCCGATGTCGAACGTGTCGTTCGGGCCCACGCCCAGGTGGCGGACTTTGGACTCACGCTCGAGGCGACGGACGACCATCTGCTGGTCACCACATCCCAGATCATCCTCGGCGCCGAGTTGGCCGGGGAGGTCGAGGCCGCGGCATCGGAGCGCGGCGCCGAGACGATCGCAATCTCGACCTACCTCGCCAACCGGGCCGCGGCCGAGAGCGGCGCCGCCGCTCCCTACTCGACGATCGCGGCGCTTGACGTGGCGCGGGCGGGTGAACTGGGGGCCCTGCGACTGACGGACAGCCGCCCGGCCCCGGCGCTGGCGCGGGCCGAAGTCCTGGTCAACTCGTTCCTGGCCGAGGATCTCTCGGTCGTAGCAGGCGACCGCCTGGCGATCGAGTTCTTCCAGCTTGGCGACCGGGAGCAGTTGGTCGAGCGGACGGTCGAGACCAGGGTGGCGGGGGTGGTCGAGATGACGGGCTGGGGCGGCGACCGGACGCTGACGCCGGACTTCCCCGGGGTCGCTGACGCCGACAACATGAGCGACTGGGATCCGACCTTCCCGGTCGACCTGAGCCGGATCCGGGATCTGGACGAGGCCTACTGGGACGAGTACCGCGCCACCCCCAAGCTGTTCGTCGGCCTCGACTACGGCGCCGAGCTCTGGTCGAGCCGTTTCGGTTTCCTGACCTCGCTGCGGCTGCTGCCGCCGGCCGGCGTCACGCCCGAGCAGCTCCGGGCAACGCTCGAGGAGGAGTTGCCGGAGAGGATCGCCCTCCACGCGGCCGGCCTCGCGGTCGAGCCGGTGAAGGCCGCGGGCCTGCGCGGCGCCTCGGGCGCCACGGACTTCGGCGGCCTCTTCCTGGGCTTCAGCCTGTTTCTCATCGTCTCGGCCGGGCTCCTGGTGGGGCTCTTCTTCCGCTTGGGAACTGAGAGCCGCGCGAACGAAATGGGCCTGCTGCTGGCGCTCGGCTACGGCGTTGTGCGCGTCCGGCGCCGTTTCCTGGTCGAGGGAGCGTTGCTGGGCGGTGCGGGCGTGCTGCTTGGCCTCGGGGGCGCGGTGCTCTATGCCGGCGCGATGATGGCCGCGCTGCGGACCCTGTGGCGATCCGCGGTCGGTTCGAGCCACCTCTATCTGCACGTCGAGCCCCTGACGCTGGCCATGGGCGGCGCGGCCTCCATTCTGGTCGTGCTGTTCGCCGTCCGCGGCGCAGTCGGTCGGCTTGCCGCCGTTTCCCCGATCCGGCTGCTGCGCGGCGAGACCTCGGACCGACCGCCGGCGGCCAAGGTACCGGGTCGGCGAGCCCGCTGGACAGCAAGTGTCGGCGGCGCGGTCGCCGCCGTGCTGCTCGGAGGCTCAGCGGCGGCGCCGGCGTCCATCGGAGCCTACCTGTTCTTCGGCGGCGGGGCCTGCCTCCTGATCGCCGGGCTGGCGGGCTTCACTCTCTGGCTCCGGCGGCGCCCGGCGGCGCCGCTCGAGAGCTGGTCGCTGCGCGCCGGCTCGCGCATGGCGGCGGCGAACGCGTCTCTCAACCCGGGCCGCAGCCTGCTCTGCGCGGCTCTGGTGGCCAGCGCGTCGTTCGTGATCGTTGCCGTGGGCGCCTACGGCCTGCGCTTCGGCGAGGAAACGCGGGACCTGGAATCGGGCGCCGGCGGCTTCGACCTGGTCGCGGAGTCGGATGTTTCGGTTCTCGCGGACCTGACCAGCGTGGACGGTCGTTTCGAGTTGGGTTTCGGGGAGGAGGCCTCCGAGCTGATCGCACGGAGCCAGGTCGTCGCCTTCCGCACGGTGCCCGGGGACGACATCAGTTGCCTGAACCTGTTCCAGCCCGAGCGTCCGCGGCTGCTGGGCGCCCCGCCGGAGCTGATCGCCCGGGGCGGCTTCCGCTTCCAGTCGCTCGTAGACGGCGCCGGGGACGAGCCCTGGAGGCTGCTGGAGAAGGATCTCGGTCGCGGAGTCATCCCCGCGATCGGCGATTTCAACTCGGTCATGTGGATCCTGCACTCGGGCATCGGGCAGGGAATCGAAATCGAGACCGAACGCGGCGAGACGGTCGAGCTGCGGCTGGTCGGCCTGCTGCGCAAGAGCGTGTTTCAGAGTGAACTCGTGATCTCGGAAGCGAACCTGGCGGAGCATTTCCCGAGCCGGACCGGCGCCTCCTACTTCCTGTTGCGGACTCCGCCCGGCGAGCAGGACCGCACGGTGGAGGAACTCGAGCGAACACTCGGCGGCTTCGGCTTCGACGCGGTCCCCACGGCAGCTCGGCTACAGGCGTTTCAGGCGGTCGAGAACACGTATCTCGGCACGTTCCAGACCCTGGGCGGACTCGGCCTCCTGCTCGGCACGCTGGGACTGGCGGTCGTCCTGCTCCGGAACCTGCTCGAGCGCCGCGGCGAACTTGCGACCCTGCAGGCGATCGGCTTCTGGCGGCGCGCCCTCGCCTGGCTCGTCGTGGCCGAGAACGGCCTTGTCCTGACCGCGGGGGTCGCGGTCGGCGCCGCCTCGGCGCTGGTCGCGGTCAGCCCGCACCTGCTCGGCGGCCACGCACTGGTTCCTTGGCTCTCCCTCGGCCTGACTCTGCTGCTGGTGATGGCCGCCGGAACCCTGGCCGGCCTCGCCGCGGTTCGCCGGGTAACGCGGGAGGAGTTGCTGCCGGCGCTCCGGGGCAGCTAGGAGGCGGCGCGGCGTCCGCGCCGCGCTGACGCGAAGGAAACAGGGTTGTTCCATGCAAGTCGAGTCGCGGCGTCCGCGCCGCGCTGACGCAAAGGAAACAGGGCGTGTTCCATGCAAGGCGGCGCGGTGTTTCTCTGAAAGCCGGCCGGAGGCCGGCTTCCGGAAGAACGCGCGAGGCCAAAGGCCGAGCTCCCTTACTCCAGACGCCGGGGGCCTGCATTCATGGGTGCCCAGGCCTTCGGGCCGGGTTCTTCGGCGTCAGCGCCGCAGGTGCGTCTCGAACAGCTTGAGGACGCGGCGGTACTCGTCGAGCCAGCTCGACGGTTCGACGAAGCCGTGGGCCTCTGCCGGGTAGACGGCAAGTTCCCAGTCTTCCTTGCCGAGCTCGATCAGGCGTTGGACGAGACGGACGGAGTCCTGGAAGAGAACGTTGTCGTCCAACATGCCGGTGCAGATCAGGAGCGGCTTCTCGAGGCCCTCGGCGAACTCGATCGGCGAACTGCGCTCGTAGGCCTCCGGGTCGAGTTCCGGGGTGTTCAGGATGTTCGACGTATAGCCGTGGTTGTAGTGAGCCCAGTCCGTGACCGGACGCAGCGCGGCGCCGGCGGCGAACAGTTCGGGGCGGCGGAACATGGCCATGAAGGTCACGAAGCCGCCGTAGGAGCCGCCGTAGACGCCGATCCGCTGCCGGTCGACTCCGTGCTCGGCGACCAGGTAGTCGATGCCGTCGGCCAGATCCTCGAGCTCCGGCGTTCCCATCTGCCGGTAGATCGCCGTGCGCCAGTCCCGCCCGTAGCCGGCGGAGGCGCGGTAGTCCATGTCCAGGACTACGTAGCCGCGGCGGGTGAGCAGGGTATGGAACATGAACTCGCGGAAGTAGGAGGACCAGCCCTGGTGGGCGTTCTGCAGGTAGCCCGCGCCGTGCACGAAGACGACGGCGGGGCGAGCGCCGCCGGCGGGTTCGGAGGGCAGGTAGAGCCGGGCGTGGATCGGGCGGTCCACGTGGGTTGACGGAACTTCGACGAACCGCGGCGCCGCCCAGTCGACGCCCAGGAACTCAGGCGACACGGTGTCGGTCAGGCGGATGGCGTCGCTCCCCGGAGCGGCTTCCTGGCGCCAGAGTTCCGGTGGCCGGGTGGCGGTGGAATGGACGATCAGGAGCTGGCCGTCGTCGGGCGAGAGCCGGAAGGAGTTCAGGCCGCCGAGGTTCGTGATCTGTTCGATCTCGCCGGCGTTGGCCCTGGACGTGGCCGCTCGATACACCTCGAAGACGCCGGGGTGGCCGCGGTTCGCCTCAAAGTAGAGAAACTCTCCATCCGCTGCCACCCGGGGCGAGCGAACGACGAACGGGCCCCCGGTCAACTGAGCTCGCTCGCCGGTCGCGCTGTCCATGAGGGTCAGGTGGGAGTAGCCGGTCTCTTCCGACAAGAAGTAGATCGTCTTGTCGTCCGGCATCCAGCCGACGTCGCGGGAGGCGTAGTTGATCCAGGCCGGATCGGTGATCCGGTGAAGCGGGCGGAGTGCGCCCTGCTCCAGGTCGATCGCCGCGATCCAGCGGTCCTTGTTGTCGGTGGAGAAGGCCTGGAGGACGGCCCGGGCGCCGTTGCGGTTGAATGACACGGGGCCGAAGCGCACAGTGCGCGGTTCTGGCTCAGCCTCGTCGCCACTTTGTCCGCTGTCGTCGGCCTCTGCGTCACCCGCTGGGCCGCCCACAGGGTCGCCGGCCTCCTCCTGCTCCGCCGCGGCCTCGCGCTGACGCTTCCGCCCCTGAGCCGCCTCGCGCAGCGCCGCCAACGGGTCGTCGGCGATGCCTGGCAGGGCCGAGAGATCCAGGGCGATCGGCTCCGGGTCGCCCCGACGAAGCAGCACCAGGGACTCACCGGTCGGCTCGGCGGTGCCGACCTTCATGCGGACTTCGTCGAGCTCGACCAGACCGCTGCGGGTCACGTAGTTCGGCATCTTGTCCCTGCGTCCCTCGTCCCGCTGGCTGGGTCGCTGCCGCAGGACCAGGTAGTTCAGCGCCGGCGAGAGATAGGCGCCCGCGGCCTCGACGTCCTTGCCGACGTAGTGGGGCAGGGCCGTCCGGCTCGAGTCGGCGGCCTGGCGTTCCCTGGACACCTCGGTCCGCCGTTCGTCGCGCTCTCGCCGCAGCCGGACGATCTCGAGCAGGCGCGGCTGCTGGCGCTCCAGGTAGCCGGCCTCCAGGTCCTTCTTCGCGCGGGCGGCGTCGGGATCCTCCTCAGCGCGAACATCGAACGGTTGCCACACCAGGCCCGAGTCCCCATCGCGCACGAGCCAGACGCCGGCGCGACGAAACGCGACATCTCCGGCGACGGTGAAGAAGGGAGCGCTCTCATCCGCGGCGGTACGGGTGATCTGGGTCAGGCCGCCGTCCGCGCCCAGATCGCGCACGAAGATGTCGCCCGCTTTGGCGAAGGCGCGGCGCTGTCGTTCGCGGTCCCATTCGCCGCCGGGCGTTTCCGCCGCGCCTCGGTCGCCGTCGGCGACGAGACTCGTCTGTCGGCTCTCGAGCTCGACCCGGTACAGATCGCGGGTCTCTTCACCCTCCCGCTTGCGCAGGAAGTACACGCTGCCGCTGTCACTGCTCCAGTACGGCCCCTCCGGCTGGCGCCCGAGCCAGTCCGGGTGGGCCATGATCCGCGTAAGATCAAGATCGTCCTGGCCCCCGGCGGGAAGGACGGGTAGCAGCAGGCCCGCGGACAGGACAGCCGCGAGCGGCCTAATTTGCAACGGCTACAGCGACTTGAAGTAGTCGACCATGGCGTGGGCGGTAGCCGCCTCGGGATGGTCGGGCGCCACGCTCAGGAACTTCTCGAAGGTCTCCAGCGCTTTGTCGTTCTCCGAGAGGGCAGCGTAGCACAGGCCGAGCATGCTGAGCGCTTCGGGGTGATTCGGGTTCGACGCGACCACCTCCTCCAGCCTTACCCTGGCCTCCGCGATGTTACCGGCGTTGTAGAGGTCCGCGGCCTCGTTGTAGACGTTCTTCGTCGCCTTCTCCGGGTCCGCGGCCTGGAGGGCCTTGAGCGCGGCTTCGGCCTTGTCCTCCATGCCCAGAGCGTTATAGCCGGCGTAGAGGATCTGGTGCATGTTCTCCAGATCCTCGCCTTCGGCCGCGACCTGCTCTGCGTACTCCACCGCCCGTACGTGGTCGCCACGATATGAATGGACTTTCGCCAGCCCACCCATGGCAGACACCAGATCGGCCTTCTTTTCGAGTGCGTTGGTGAACAAGAGTTCGGCCGTGTCGTAGTCACCCGAGTTGAAGGCGTTGCTGCCCTGGTTGTAGAGCTTGACCGCGTTGCCGCGCGCCTGGGCTTCGAGATCGATTTCCGGCGCTGCTCCGAGATCGCCGCCCAGGGCCGCCTGGGCCTGCTGCGCGTCCTCGATGGAAGTGAGGTTCCAGTCCCCACCTCCCGAGAGCTGGCTGAGTCTGGTCTCCTGGCGGGCGGGAATCCGCACGTTGCCGACGCGCCGGGTGACGTAGCCTTCCTTCTTCAGCTCGACACTGAATCCCGACCGTTCGTGCTTGACGACGTTCTTGAGCATGATCCGGAAGCGACCGTTCTTTCCCGAGTTGTGTTCTTCCCGGAAGTTCGGCGCTTCCGGGTCGGTGAAGATGATCTGGACGCCTTCGAGAGTCTCGCCGGTGTTGGCGTCGAAAATCTGCCCATACACGGTGCCTGGTAGCTGCGCCGCCACGGGCCCAGCCACAACCAGGGAAAGACCGGCAATCAGCGCCGCTGGCGCGATCGCACGCCGCGCCGTCAGCCTTGCGGTCCACGATTCGCGAATCGACTTCATGGTGTTCTCCTTCGGCCGCTCAGACTAGTGGCGGACTCAGCAGTCCGTGGTAACAGTCGCGCTGCATTGCCGCCGCAAGCGGGCAATAGAATAACAGAGCCGTGGTTCGGGATCCTGGTTCAGGCTTCGAGCGAAATCCGGCCTGGCCGAGGGTGCTGGACATCTGCCGGGCCGCGGCGGCGGGAGGCGGCGCCATGCGCCTGGTCGGAGGCTGCGTTCGGGACGCGCTGCTCGGCCGCGAGTTTCGCGAGTTCGACCTGGAGGCGTTCGAGCTCGGGCCCGAGGCCCTGCACCGCCTGCTGAGCGGACTCGGCCTGCAGGTCGACCAGGTCGGGCGGGCGTTCTCCGTCGCCAAGCTGCGAGGTCTCCCGATCGACATCGCCCTGCCGCGGCGGGAACGGAAGGTGGGGAAGCGTCACCGGGACTTCGTCGTCGACGCGGATCCGGACATGAGCGTGGAGGCCGCGGCCGGACGCCGGGACTTCACGATCAACGCGATCTCGTACGACCCCCTGACCGGCCGGATCGATGACCCTCTGAACGGACGGGCGGACCTGGAGCGTCGGCGGCTCCGCCATGCCTCGCACCGCTTCGCGGAGGACCCGCTGCGGGTGCTGCGCGGCATGCAGTTCATCGCCCGCCTTGAACTCGAGCCCGATCCGGAGACCGAAGCTCTCTGCTCCGGGATCGACTGGAGCGACCTGAGCATCGAGCGGGTGTTCGAGGAGTGGCGCAAAATGCTCCTTGGGGGCGTCGAGATCGGACGCGGACTCCGGTTCCTGCGGACGGTGGGGTGGCTGCCGTCCTACCCTGAACTGGAGGCCCTGGTTGGCTGCGAGCAGGACCCGGAGTGGCACCCTGAAGGCGATGTCTGGACTCATACCGGACATGTCCTCGACGCCTTCGCCCGGGACCGCCTGGGTGACGAGGAGGAGGACCTGGTGGTGGGACTCGCCTGCCTCTGCCACGACCTGGGAAAACCGGCGACCACCCGGTTCGTCGACGGTCGGGTGCGGTCGCGCGGACACGAGGCCGCGGGCGAGGGGCCGACCCGCGCGTTCCTCGCGCGGCTGACGAGGCGGCCTCGCCTGGTCGAGGATGTGGTGCGCCTGGTCGTCGATCACCTGAAACCGCGCCAGCTCTACCAGGGCGGTGCGGGCGATGCCGCCGTCCGCCGTCTTGCCCACCGGGTCAAGCGGATCGACCGGCTCGTGCGGGTGGCCCGGGCGGACGCTCTCGGACGGCCCCCGCTCCAGCCTGACGAGTGCCGCGACTGCGACTGGCTGCTGGCGCGCGCGAAGGCGCTGCGGATCCGGGACCAGGCGCCGGAGCCGATGGTCCGCGGTCGGGACCTCATCGATCGCGGCATGGCGCCGGGACCGGCGATCGGCGCCATGGTCGATCGCTGCTACCAGGCCCAGTTGAACGGCGACTTCGAGGCCAGGAGCGAGGGCCTGCGCTACCTCGACCGGATGCTGCGGCGGGAGTCCGCCGGGGAACTGCCGGAGACGCGGAACGCCCCGACCGTGCGCCAGCCGAACCGCCGGTAACCCGATGAACGAAACAAGGACCGGAGGCGGGTCGTCCCTGCAACCAGAGGACGATGACTTGCCAGCACAGAAACCGCGTGGCCGGGAACCGGCCGGTGGACGAGCCGATGGCCCCGAAGACGGTGAACTCGTTCGGCGCACCGCGGCCGGCGATCAGGAGGCGTTCGAGAACCTCGTCGTGCGTTACGAGGTACCGCTGCGCAAGCTGGTCTACGGATACGTGCTGGACTGGGAGACCGCGGAGGACGTGGCCCAGGACGCCTTTCTGCTGGCCTTCAGAAAGCTCGACCGTCTCGACGAGCACGCGGCCTTCAAGAGCTGGCTCTACCGGATCGCGATCAACCGGGCGCACGACGAGTTGCGCCGCAGGTCGCGCTGGGGACGGCGGCTGGACCGCAACGTGGGGGACGAAGCTCTCGCCGAACTGCCGGCGGTCGGCGCCGAGTCGGCGGTCGAGGCGCGGCTGCTGCGGCGTAGCATCGTTCGCGGGCTGGCCAGGTTGCCGAAGGCGCAGCGTTCAGCAGTGGTGTTGAAGGATGTGGTGGGGATGAAGTACGTGGAGATCGCGGAGCTCCTGGACTGTCCGATCGGAACCGTGCAGATCAGGGTCCATCGGGGCCGGCGCAGTTTGCGGCGTTTGATCGGCGAAGCGGGCTCCAAGGCGGGAGGAGGTAGACGATGAGGAAGGTTGAGCGAGCAGGACGACCGGTCGAGTCCGGTACGAACCTGGACTCCTTGTTCGAAGGACTGCGGCAAAAGTGCGCGAGGCCGCCGGCGGCTCCGGGCTTTCTGGCGGGCTTTCGCGCTCGCCGCGACACCTGGCTCGAGCGGAACGATCAGGCCGCGCCATGGCGGTTGCTGGCCCTGCGCCTCGCGCCGGCCGGAGCACTGGCGGCCATTGTCGCGATGGCCATGACGCTGGGCACGGGGATTTCTTCAACCGCGCCGGAAGCCGCGGTTGAGGAGCCTGACCTCGTTGAGTATCCGGATCCCTTCGCGGCCGGGCTGGAAGAGGCCGGCGTGGCAACCGTGGGAATCAGCGACGGCGAGGCCGGCTATGAACTCGTGGCCGTGCTCTACGATCCGCTGGGGACACGGTGATGGCGAACGGACCCACGAGACTGTGGATGGGGCTGGCTCTGGGCTCGGTGCTGGTCGTGGGCCTGAGCGCCGGCCTGCTGGTAGACCGGCTCCTGGCGGAGCGTCAGGCCGCTGATGTCGAGGCGGCGGCCCACGCGAAGACCCGAGGCGCACACACAACGATGTTCCACTTCGATTGTCGCGGCGCGGAAGAAAGTCGGGCCGCCACGACCGACAACGGCGATTCGGAGGCACATGCGGAGGCCGCGCGCTCCGATGCGTCCCGCGAACACCGGTCGAAGATGACCCGCCGCATGGCGCGGCAGTTGGAACTCGAACCTGAGCAGGTCGAAGCGCTTGAACCGATCGTCGAACAGGCGATGTTGAGTGGGCACCGGTACTGGAGCGGCGCGCGCGACGAGTTCTGCTCCATGCAGCGGGAGTTCCACAGGCAGGTGAGCGAGTTGCTCAGCCCCGATCAGGCTGTTCATTTCGACGAGATGCGGCTCGAGTTGACGGAACGGGGCCGGCGCCACCGGGGTCGGAACGACGGCGATCACCGTGACTCGGGAGAGTGCCGCTGATGACAACGGAGAAACACGTGGACGCGCAGACCGGTTCGTCCCAGGATCCGGAGCGGCAGAAGTCGTCTTCGCCGGAGCCCGAGGCGCACCGCCACGTCCACCCGCTCATTCGCTTCGCGGTCGAGCGCAAGGTGACGATGTTCATGGCGACGCTGGGCGTCCTGGTGCTCGGCTGGTTGTCTCTCACGCGCCTGCCGCTGGAGTTCCTGCCGCTGTTCCAGTCGTCCAACATCTCGGTCCGGGTGCCTTACCAGTCGTCCTCTCCGGAGGAGATCGCGCGGTCGATCATCTGGCCCCTCGAGGACAGCCTGGGAACGATCAACGGCGTCCGGCTGCTTCGCTCGCGGGCCAGCGGCAACTCGGCCTCGGTCGATATCGAGTTCCAGGACGGGACCGACATGGAGCTGGCGGCCGTCGACGTACGCGACCGGATCGACCGGGTGCGCAATGAACTGCCTAGCGATGTGGAGCAGATCTACGTCCGCCGCTTCGAGAGCACGGACATTCCGGTCCTCCGCAGCAGTCTCAGCGCTTCGTGGACGCAGGACGAGCTGAACGACTTCGTCGAGGACGTGCTCCTGCCGCGAATCGAGCGGCTGGAGGGCGTGGCGCAGGCGGAAGTATGGGGCATGCTGAGCCGGGAACTGCGGATCGAGCTGCTGCCCGACCGGATGGCAGCCCACGGCGTGGACATTCGTGAGCTGCGCCAGGTCCTGCAGAGCAACCACGTGAACGTGTCGGGCGGGTACCTGCGCGAGGGGAGCCGCCGGCTGCTGGTCCGCACCATCGGCGAGTTCCGGACGCCGGACGAGATCCGGCGGCTGCCGATCCGCGGCGACGGCCTGCGGGTGGCCGACGTCGCCGACGTGAAGTTCGGCTATCCGGACAAGTACGAGTACAGCTTCCTGAACGGGACCGAATCGATCAGCCTTAGCGTGAACAAGGCCTCGGAGGCCAATCTCCTGGAGGTCGTGAACCGGGTGAAGGCCGAGCTGGAAGCCATCCGGCAGACGCCCGAGGGCGAAGGCCTGGAGTTCCGTCACTTCCACGACACCTCGGTCGACGTGCGACAGGGGCTGACCGAGCTGGGCCGCAGCGGGCTCATCGGCGGCGGCCTGGCGATCGTCTTCATGTTCCTCTTCCTGCGCAAGTTCCGGACCACTCTGCTGGTGGCCCTGGCGGTGCCGCTGTCCCTCGTCATGACCTTCGTGATGATGTACCTCGGACGGCAGGCCGGAGTGACCGAGATCACGCTGAACGTGATGAGCCTGATGGGGCTGATGCTCGCGATCGGGATGCTGCTCGACAACTCGATCGTGGTCATCGAGTCGATCTTCCGTCACCGCCAGGAACTCGGCGCGAGCGCGAAGGAAGCCGCCCTGTGCGGCGCCAGCGACGTGGCGATGCCGATCATCTGCTCGACGATGACCACGATGTGCGTGTTCGTGCCGCTCATCTTCTTCGGCAGCGGCGGCGGCGGGCCGGGCAGCTTCTCGCGCTTCATGGGCGACATCGGCACGACGGTATGCGTCGTGATGCTCGGGTCCCTGGTCATCTCCCTGACCGTGGTGCCGATGATCGCGGCGATCCTTCTCAAGTCGGAGACCAAGCGCCGGTTCAAGCTGCTCGACCGGGTCAGCGAATGGTACGGAGCGACGCTGGGCTTCACCCTCCGCCACCGCTTCGTGTTCACCGTGGTGATCGGAGCGCTACTCTACGGTTCCTGGGAGCTGTACAACAGCATCGAACGGAGCTTCAACCAGCCGTCCCAGGGGCGGGCGTTGACGGTCTTCGTCGAAACGCCGCGACAGATGGGAATGGACGAGCGCCTGGCCCTCTACGACGAGGTCTACACGCTGCTCGATTCCAGGCGAGACGAGTGGGAGATCGCCGACATCGCCCACCAGGTGCGCCGGGGCGGCGGCCGGAGCCGGGGGCACGGAGGCGGCAACCGTTTCGAGGTCTATCTCAAGCCGGAGGAGGTTTCCGAGCTTTCCACGGACGAGGTCACCGAGCTCGTCCGGGAGGCGATGCCGCAGCGGGTCGGCGTCCTGTTCAAGCTCGCCCGCACCGAGTATGGGCCGCCGGGTTCCGGCAGATCCGGGATCGAAGTGGAACTGATCGGGGACGATGTGGGCGTTCTCGAGCTCCTGGTGCCGCGGATCACCCAACGCCTGAACCAGATTCCCATCGTCGGCGATGTCGACAACTCGTTCGAGAGCGGCGACGACGAGATCCGGGTGTCGGTGAACCGCGAGCGGGCCCTCCAGGGCGGCCTGTCGAGCCAGGCGGTGGCGATGACGGTCAACGGTGCGCTGTCAAGCCGCTCGCTGGCGTACTTCAAGACCGCGGAGCGTGAGATCGGCATGGTCATGCAGTACCGGGAGGAGGACCGCGAGACGCTCGATCAGTTGAGGAAGATGCCGGTGCTCGTGTCGGACCCGAACGGGGAGTCCGGAGGAGTCACCCTGCCGATATCGAGCCTCGCCTCGTTCAGGGTCCAGAGCGGCCCGTCCGAGGTCGAGCGCGAAAACCGCCGCGCCAAGGTCGAGATCGACGCGACGGCCGCGGGCGGCGTCCAGGGCTTCATGCTGCGGCGGCCGGTGCAGATGGCGCTCGCGGACGTGCCGCTGCCGCCGGGCTACGAGTGGTCGCTCGGCAGGAGGTTCATGGAGGCCGAGGAGGACGCGTCGCGCGCCGTCCTGGCGATGATCCTGGCCGTGGTGCTGATCTACATGATCATGGCGGCGCTGTTCGAGGACTTCCTGCAACCCTTCACGATCATGCTGTCGATTCCCTTCGCCTTCATCGGCGTCGGCCTGATCATGTACATCGCCGGCCAACCGAGATCCGACTCGTCGAACATGGGGCTTCTGATCCTGGCCGGGATCGTGGTCAACAACGCCATCGTCCTGATCGACCACATCAACCGGCTGCGCAGGGAGGGCTTGAGCCGCTACGACGCGATCGTTCTGGGCGGCAAGCACCGGTTACGGCCGATCCTGATGACCGCGGTCACGACGATTCTGGGACTGTCGCCGATGGTGGCGCCGTTCTTCCTGCCCGAGGTGTTCGGGCAGCCCGAGGGCCGGGCGGCCTTCTGGGCGCCGGTGGGTCTCGTGATCCTCGGCGGGCTGACCACCTCGACCTTCCTGACCCTGCTTGTGATTCCGACGGTCTATTCCCTGGTCGATGACGTGAAGCTCTTCGTCCAGCGGGTTGTGCGGGCGGCAGTCGCCGTTCCGCGGAGAAAGATGGCATGACACGAGAACGACGCGTGCGCGCAGGCCGACAGACCGGCGCCGTCCTGTTGATCGCGGCACTGGGTGTCGCCGGCGTCGGCTGCGGGCAGTCCAACGCCGAACCCAGCGGCGAGAACCCCCGCGCCGGCCAGGGCGGACCGGGCGGCGGCCGGCCTGGAGGACGCGGTGGCGGCCCGCCGGGCGGCTTATCGCCGGGTTTCGGCGGTCCCGCTTCCGCGATTCCGGTCAAGGTAACCAGTGTCATCCGCCGCGACATCGCGGACTACCTGGAGACGAACGGCTCGCTCGAGGCCGAGAACGAGGTCGACATCGTGGCCCGGACCACCGGTCCCATCGTCGAACTGAACGTGGAGGAGGGCGACTTCGTCCGCGCCGGCCAGGTGCTGGCGCGCATCGACGCGGCGGAGATCGAGGCACAGCTCGGGATCGCCCGCGTCAACCTGGCCGAGGCGGAGCTGGCATGGAACCGGGCCCAGGATTCCTACCGCGAAGAGCTCATCAGCCAGGAGGCGTACGACCTCGCGAGGTCGTACTTCGACGGCGCCGCCGCCCAGATCGTCGGCACCGAGATTCTTCTGGACTACACGGTGATCCGGGCGCCGTTCGCGGGATTGATCATCGAGCGCGTGATCAAGAACGCGGAACATGTATCGACGAACGCGAGGCTGTTCCGGATCTCCGACTTCGATCCACTGCTGTGTCCCATCCAGCTTCCCGAGAAGGACCTGCCCCGGCTGAAACTGGAACAGGCGGCCCACCTGACGGTCGAGGCCTGGCCCGGTGCGCGGTTCCCGGCCCGGGTGCTGCGGATCAGTCCCGTCGTCGATCCGGCGACCGGCACCGTGAAGGTGACGCTGGAAGTTCAGGGCCAGGGGCGGCTGCGGCCGGGGATGTTCGCCAGCGTCTTCGTGGAAACCGACATCCACGAGAACGCGATCGTTGTGCCCAAGCAGGCCCTGGTGCTCGAGAGCACGGCCGACACCGTCTACGCGGTGGTGGACGACGGCGAGGGCGGGAAGATGGCCCAGCGGCGCGAACTCGCACTCGGCTATGAGGAGAGCGACAGCCTGGAGGCGCTTTCGGGCATTGCCGAGGGCGAGGATGTCGTGATCGTCGGACAGGACAGCCTGTCCGATCAGACGCCGGTGCTGATCGGGGAACGCGAGGGTCCTCCTGCGGCGCCGGCCATGCTCACGACGCTGCCGGCCGGCGGGCCTGAGAGTTCGGCCCAGGTCGCGGCCGGGCGGGCAGCCGCCGCGGCGGGCGGCGCAACCGACGTGCGGCGGGCGGCGCCGGGACCGCGAGGGCCGGGAGGCCCCGGGGGCCTCCGTGGAGGTCCGCCGGGCGGATTCGATCCCAGTCAGTTGACGCCCGAACGGATCGAAATGATGCGATCGCGGATGAAGGAATTCGGGATGACCGACGAGCAGATCGACCAGCGGATCGAGGCCATGAAGAGCGGCGAGGCGCCGCCGGGTCGCCCTCCCGGGCGTCCGCCGGGCGGGCCGCCGGGCTGATCCGGGCCTCGAGGCGGATCACCGGATAACTCGACATGCGCATTGTCTCCTTCGCCACCCGGCGCCCGGTCACCGTGTTCATCTTCGCGCTCGCGGCGGTGGTCTTCGGCGGGGTCGCCTTCCGCGATCTCGCGGTCGACCTGTTGCCGGACATCACCTACCCATCACTGACCGTTCAGACGGGGTACGAAGGCGCGGCGCCGGTTGAAATGGAGACCCTGATCACGCGGCCTGTGGAGGACGCGGTCGGCGTGGTCAACGGTGTCAACCGGGTCATCTCCAGCTCCCGGGCCGACATCAGCGAGGTGACCCTGGAGTTCTCCTGGGGCACGAACATGGACTTCGCGTCGCTCGACGTGCGCGAGCGACTGGACCAGGTCCGGTTGCCGGTCGAGGCCGAACGGCCGGTGCTGCTCCGCTACGACCCCTCTCTCGATCCGATCCTGCGAATGGGCCTGGCGGGCGGTGGCAGCGACCTGATCGCGCTGCGCCTGCTGGCCGAGGAGGACCTGAAACGGAAGCTCGAGCGCCTGGAAGGGGTGGCCGCGGTCGTGGTCAGCGGCGGCCTGGAGGAGGAAATCCAGGTCGAGATCGACGAACGGCGCTTGAGCAGCCTCGGCATGACGATGAACCAGGTCATGAACCGTCTGGCGCAGGAGAACGTGAATCTGACAGGCGGCCGGCTGCGCGACGGCCAGACCGACTACCTGGTGCGAACGATCAACGAGCTGCTGCGTCCGGAGGAGATACGGGAGATCGTGATCGACCGCTCTCAGGGCGCGATCGTGCGTCTCGAGGACGTCGCCCGTGTCTACCAGGGCGCCAGGGAACGGGAAGTGATCACTCGGATCGACGGCCAGGAGGCCGTGGAGATCGCGGTCTACAAGGAGGGCGGCACGAACACGGTGACCGTCGCTTCCGCCGTGCTCGAGCGGGTGGAGGAGCTCGAGGAAGAGCTCAGGCAGATCGACCCCCAGCTCCAGCTGAGCGTTCTCACCGACCAGTCGCGGTACATCCGGGACTCCGTGTCGGCAGTGATCGAGACCGCCCTGATCGGGGGCTCGCTCGCGATCGTCGTCCTGTTCCTGTTCCTGCGCAGCGCGCCGAAAACGCTGATCATCGGGATCTCGATCCCGGTCTCGGTGGTGGCGACCTTCTTCCTGATGTACGTCGCCGGCGTGTCGCTCAACATCATGTCGCTCGGCGGCATCACGCTGGGCATCGGTCTGCTGCTGGACAACTCGATCGTTGTCCTGGAGGCGATCCAGCGCCGGCGCGACCAGGGTCTGGGCGTCGTCGAGGCGGCCCGAGCCGGGGCCTCGGAGGTCGGCCGGGCGGTGATCGCGAGCACGATCACGACGGTCTGCGTGTTCGTGCCGATCGTCTTCGTCGAGGGTGTCGCCGGCCAGATGTTCGGCGATCAGGCGCTGACCGTGACGTTCTCGCTGCTGGTGTCCCTGGGGGTCGCGCTGACCGTGATTCCGATGCTGGCGTCGCGAAGATTTTTCGCCGGCGGGGAGAAGATCGAGACGGTCACTCTCGCCGGGCGATCCAACCCTGTTACCCGCGCCATGGCGGCCTTCTTCGGCGCCATAGGGGTCGGAGTCGCGGTAACGGTCAAGGCGGTGTTCGGCGGCGTCTCCACGGTGATGTCATGGCTGCTGCGGCCGCTGCTCGCGGCGTTCGATGCGCTGCTCAAGGGAATCACCGCCGTCTATGCCGGGATCCTGGGCCGGGCTCTTCGCCACCCGCTGCTGGTCGTCCTGGTGGCGGTCGCACTGCTCGCGGGAAGCATTCGGCTGGTGGGCTCGCTCGGCAGCGAGCTGGTGCCCGAGTTGATCCAGGGCGATTTCTATGTCGACGCCGAACTGGCGCCCGGGAGCCGCCTGGAGGTCACGGACCGGCGCCTGGGCATGATCGACGAGTTCGCCCGCAAACTTCCGGGCGTGGAGTCGGTCTACAGCGTCGTCGGGACGTCGAACGAACAGGGGGGCGCCGCGGGCGAGAGACGGGAGAACATTGGCCAGGTCAATGTGCGCATGGAGCCTCCGATCGACGCCGAGCGGGAAGAGTTGGTGATGAGCCAGATCAGGGAACGGATCGACGCCGAGAATCTGTCGTTCGCGGGCCAGGGGGCTGCGGTCGCAGGTGCGGCGCCGGCTGCTGCGGTTGGCGGAGGTTCTTCGCCGCCGTCCATGGACAACGCGCTGAAGTACCGCTTTGGCCGGCCGACCTACTTCAGCTTCCGTAGCCCTGTCGAGGTGCAGCTTCGAGGGCACAATCTGGCGTTGCTCGAAGTGCTGGCAGACCAGGTGGCGTCACGGATGCGGGGAGTCGAGGGACTGGTCGATGTGAAGTCCTCGACCGAGGGCGGCAACCCGGAGCTGCAGATCATCTTCGACCGGGAACGGCTGTCGACGTTGAACTACACCGTCGCCCAGCTCGGCGGCGTGATCCGCTCCAAGGTGCAGGGCGACATCGCGACCGACATCGTCCGCGAGGACCGGAACATCGAGGTCCGGATGCGCACCGACGAGAGCTACCGCGACTCGGTCCGCGATCTGCGCAACCTGAACATCCGTCAGAGCGGCGTCACGCCGCTGCCGCTGTCGGCGGTGGCGGATGTGATCGAGACGGAGGGGCCGGCCGAGATCCGCCGCAGCGACGGCGGCCGGGTGGCGCTGATCGAGGCGAACATCGTCGGTCGAGACCTGGGCAGCGTTTCCGACGACATCCAGGCGATTCTCGACTCGACCCGGTTCCCGGTCGGCTTCGACGTTCTCGTAGGCGGCCAGCGCCAGGAGATGGAACGGTCCTTCGACAGCATGCGGCTGGCGATCCTGCTCGCGGTGTTCATGGTCTACCTGGTCATGGCCTCCCAGTTCGAGTCCCTGCTGCACCCCTTCGTCATCCTGTTCGCGGTGCCGTTTTCGGTCATCGGCGCGATCGGCATCCTCTATCTGACGCGGACTCCGGTCAGCATCGTGGTGCTGATCGGCGGCATCCTGCTGGCCGGGATCGTCGTCAACAACGCGATCATCCTGATCGACTACACGAACCGCCTGCGTCGAGCCGGCAAGTCCAAGCTCGACGCCATCCGCGAAGCCTGCCTGGTTCGGCTGCGGCCGATCCTGATGACGACTTCGACCACCGTTCTGGGGCTGCTGCCGATGGCCCTGGGGTTGGGAGAGGGCGCCGAACTCAGAACGCCGATGGCGCTGACCGTGGTCGGCGGGCTGTTGACGTCGACGCTGTTGACCCTGATCGTGATTCCGGCGCTGTACCTGCTGCTCGATCGTCACCGCCACGAGGCCGATGCCGAGGCAACCGTTCAGACCGCCGGCTGACCTGCTAATCGAAGGCCGCCTCGAGTTCCGCTGCGGTCCAGGGCTCCCTGCGCTCGACCGTCGCCTCGCGAACCTTCGTCACGGTCTCGACGAGCACGGGGGCGCCCGTGTTGCCCCAGCTCAACCGGACGTAGGTCAGTAGCGCCGCGATCGCCGGGTCCGGCAGGCGGGGATCGACGGCGAAGCCGGGCATCAGGTCGTCCCAGGTCTCTCCGTGAACGTCGATCGGTCCTTCGAGTCCCTGGAGGACGATGGCGGCAAGACGCTCAGGCGAGCAGAGAACCCATGATGAGTCGACCAGGCTCGGCCCCAGGCCGTCCTGGCCTCGACCGTCGTTGTTGTGACAGGAGCTGCAGGCGCGGTAGTGCCGGCGGCCGCTGTTGAACTGAGCTGCTTCATCGGCGGTCAAGGCCCGTGCCGTGGGGGCCGGGGCGGGGACCTCCGGACGCGCACCATCGCCGTTGCCCTGAAGGTTCGCGGCCAGCGCGACTTGCCGGTGGAGCGGATCGTCGGGCCGGGACGCGAGACGGTCCGCCAGGACGCTCCCGGCCCAGGGCGCCCGCCGTGCAACGGCACCCAGGGTCAGGAGCGCCTGGGTGCGGACCTGGGGCGACGAGGAGTCGAGTAATTCGACGATCGCGGTCTGGCCGGTGCTGATCGAGGCGAGGAGTTCCTCGCCCACGCGCAGGCCGTGAACGGCAAGCCAGGGCTCGTGCTCGCGGACTGCCGCCAGTGCCGTGGCGGCATTCAGGTCGCCGCGGCCATGCAGCGTCCACAGGGCGTGGATGCGGGCGAGCGGGTCGTCGCCTGTGCGGGCGAGTTCCCGGAGTGTGTCGCGGCTCGCGTGCTCGAGCTCGCCTTCGACCAGCAGGCGCTGCGCGGTGTCGCGGTGCCAGCCGTTGGAGTGGCCGAGTGCGGCGATCCGATGGGCCGCGGTCGGGAGCTGCGGAGGGTCCCTGCGGATCGGAGCCGGCTCTTCGCTTTGGCCTTCCCAGACCACGCGGTAGATACGGCCCATTCCGATCGGGCGATCGAGCCCGTGTTCGAGGATGTACTCGCGCAGGTAGGTGGTCACGTACCGCACGTGCTGCAGGATGCCGCGGTACATGTCGATCACGTATAGCGCGCCGTCGGGCCCGACCTTCGCGTCGACGGGCCGGAAGCGCTCGTCGGTCGACGCGAGGAACTCTCGCTCCACCCAGTCCGGATCGCCGTAGAGCCGGTGCTCGGCGACCAGAGTCGGGACGCCGTTCGGGGCGGGACCGGTCGCGAGATCGAAGTGCGCCACGACGTTGCCGGCCGGCTCCGGCACGAAGACGTCGCCGCGCCAGGTCGCCGGGAACTGATCCCCGCGATACACGGTCAGCCCGCTGACCGAAGTGGTCACCGCGAGGCGGCCGTCCTCGCGGAGCATGTTGTTCACGTAGCCGCGGTTGATGCCCGGATTGACGCGGATCGAGTACACGGACTCGTCGTGGACGAGCCGCTCGCTGGCGCCGTGTCCGCCGCCGCGGGGCTGGTGCGCGGGGTCGAGCAACGCGTAGTCGGCCGGGATGAGATCGACGAAAAGAAAGCGCGAGTTCGTGTTGTAGTAGAGGCGGCCGTAGTCGTCCTGAGCGATGCCCCACTGGCCGCGAAACAGCGTTGGATCGACCTCAACGGAGATGGCGTCGGTATCCCTACGCAGCCGGAAGCGGCGGTCGGACTTCGCGTTGTAGATCCAGTTGTCGAGGGCCCAGAGCAGACCGTTCTCCGTGTGCTCGAGCAGGTCGGGGTCGGGGTCCCCGTAGTCTGCCAGCCGCTCCCGGCCGGCACAGCGGGGCAGCCCGCCGGCTTCCGATTCGCTGCGGCACAGCCAGAGGTTCGGCGGCTCGCCGATCAGGATGCCGTCCGAAACCGCCGCGATGGCGCGTGGACTGACCAAGCCGTCCAGGTACACCCCGTGGCGGTCCATCACGCCGTCCCGATCGGTGTCTTCCAGCACCACGACCCTGCCGACCGGCTCCTGCTCGCCCTCGCCGTCGACGTTCGGCATGAAGCCGCGCATCTCGACGACATAGAGGAGTCCCCGCTCGTCCCAGGCCATCGCCACCGGGTCCTCGACCAGGGGTTCCGCGGCGACGAGCTCGACCCGGAAGCCCGGGGCGACGCGCAAGGTCGCCATCGCGTCCTCAGGGGCCAGGGGAAGCGATTCGGGCACCGGGAACCGCCGCCAGACGTCTTCCATCACGTGGCCTTCGCGGTCGCCGCGCTGAGCCGCCGCCGGGCTCTCCGCGCCGAGCGTCAGGCTGGCAAGCACGATCGCGGCGCCCGCTTGGCATGAGGGTTTTCGAGGCATCTGATCAGCGCGCAATGCTACTCAAGGAATCGCCGTGTTACCGTCCAGCGTGCCCGTCTCGCCGACGACAGCTTCAGGCAAGGCGGTTCGGCCATTGGACAGGTCAGGCTGACAGAACGGTGACGCAGGTCGCTCAAGGGACGAACGACTGGTGAAGTCGAGAAGGCACCTCGCGGCCACGCTCCTCGTCGTCTTTGTGGGCCTCGCGTCTCCGTCGGCCGGCCAACGCGGCGAGTCCGCGCAGTCCGCGTTGGCTCAGGGCGAGGCCGGAACGGCAACCTCGTCCATCGCTGCACTCGAGGGCGAATGGAACCGGAACGAGGCAGTCAGCGAGGATCCGATTCAGAAGACGGCCAGCCTCTGGCGAAGTCCGGAGCGCACGTCCGCCGTGCTGACCGGCCTGTCGGCGAGCCTTGCCGAACGCGTGGGCAAGCTGCGGCTCCACGCCGTTGATGATCGGATCCACGTCCGGAACGCGCAGTACGAGACACTCGCGCTGCCGACGGACGGCGCCACTGTCGCCGATCAGTACGGCAACCGTCACCGCGCGAGGATTCTTCCGGGCGCGCTCGAGATCGAAACGGCGCGACCGGGCTGGCTCCTGATCGAGACCTTCTACCGGCAGACCGATCAACTCCACCGCACGATCGAGATCCAGAGCGAGTCATTCCCGAATCTCAGGTTCCTCACAGTCTACGAGCGGGACGGCGCTGGCCCTCCCGCGGCAAGCTCCGACGACGACCACGCCAGCCGCTTCGCCCGACCCGCGACGATACGCATCGTGCCACCCCGCCGCGGTCAACATGAACTACTCACGGGGAGCATCGAAGTCGAGACACTGATTGTCGACCGGACCATCGGCAGTGTGGACTTCTTCCTCGACGGTCGACGGCTCGGGCGCGTACGCAAGCTCCCCTTCCGCACCCGGATCAACCTCGCCGAGCCACCTCGCGAGCAGACTCTGGAGGTGCGCGCCTACAGTGTCCGAGGCGCTTTCATGGGCGGGGACCGCCTCATCCTGAATCGCATCGATCCCCCCTTTGGGATCCGCGTCGGTGCAATCACCCCGAGCGAACCCGACGGCGCCGCGGTTCAGGTCGAGACCCGCGTCGCGGTCCCGCGGGGCGCCGTCCTGGAACGGGTCGACTTCTACCGCAACGAGGAACTCGCCTGGAGCGTGGTCAACCTGCCGCAGCACGGCGCTACGGGCGGCTTCAGAACCGTCAGGGGAAACCTGTCGACACCCGATCTGTCGCCGAATGACTATGTCCGCGTTACCGCCACCCTCGCCGACGGCCGCGTACTGGAGGACGCCCAACTCATCGAAGGTGTCGCGTTCAAGGGAGAGATCGATGTCCAGCTCATTCACCTGCAGGTCCTCGTCGTCGATTCCAGCGGCGCTCCGGTCGACGGACTGAGCGCCGCCGACTTCCTCATCGTCGAGGACGGCGAGCGGAAGGCGGTCGAGGATGTCCGACAAGCCGCTGACGTGCCGTTGATCCTGGGGATGGCGATCGACTCCTCGGCAAGCATGAAACCGATATGGAGTCAACTCAGATCGGTGGCGGGGGCATTCCTGGAGAGCTCGCTGGCGGCCGAGGACCGAGCCTTCCTGGTCGACTTCGACGAGAGTGTCCGCCTGCTTCAGCGGCCCACGGGCAGCCTGCGGGCACTGCGAACCAGCATGGATCGGCTGGTGGCCAACGGTGGCACGGCCCTCAACGACGGCATCCTGTTCTCCCTGATCCTGTATGGGGCCGAACCCGGAAGGCGAGCCCTGGTCGTCGTAACCGACGGCGTGGACATCGACAGCCGATCCGAGCCGGGGCAGGCGGCGACCTTCGCGGAGCGGGTGGGCATCCCGCTCTACCTCATCGACCTCGGCAGGGATCGGATCGCCCTTCCCAACGGAAGCGACCCCGACGGAGACGGCACCGGAGAACCGTTGATACGAACCGCGCGGTCCGCCGACCACGTCCTGCGCATGCGACAGCAGGCCCGGCGGAGCGGCGGGCGCCTATTCCAGATCGACCCGGAGCTCCCTCCGCCCGAGTTCCTGGACCGGGTCCAACGGATGTTCGACCAGATCAGGGAGGATCTCCGCCGGCAACAGGTGCTGACGTTCTACACCGGCCGGCCGATCGGGGCCGCTATCGATCCGGACGTTCAGGCCGTGCAGGCGGGGCTTACGGTGAAGAGCGTACTCCCGCTCGACCGACTCGATACCTTTGCCGAGTCGACGGGGACCTCGTCGGGTGCGCCGACGGAAGTGCAGTACACGACGGAGTCCACGTACAGGGCGACGGACACGACGACGGTCGCGTCGACGGACACAGGCGACTACGCCGCGACGCCCTCGTCCTCGATCAAGGTGGAAGAGGGGTCGACGGACCACGCGGCCTTCGTGTCGGTCTCAGGTTTCCCGTCGAAGATGGCCCCTGGCGACAAGGCGACCGTGACGGTGACCATGACGAACACCGGAAGGGCGACCTGGACGCCCTATGGCGGCTACGGTCTTGGCTCGCAGAGTCCGCAGGACAACGACATCTGGGGGCTGCGGCGGGCGCCCCTGTTCGGGAGCGTAGCGCCGAACGAGGCGGTTACTTTCGAGTTCCCGATCAGAGCGCCGGAGGAGGCGGGCGCCTACACGTTCGCGTGGCGGATGGTGCGAGACCCCGGAGGGTGGTTCGGGTCGGGCACGGGGGACGTGACGATCACGGTGGGGGACCCGTGATCGGTGGGTCGATCGAAGCGGCTATGCTCTCGCCTCGCGCCTTGCCGGGCGGCGCCTGACCGCTCACGGCGCGACGCGGACTTCCACCACGAACGCAAGGGGATCGAGACTGAGACCGGAAGACGGGGCATCTCGCTTGTCCGCCGCCGAGCGGGCCGACCTGCAGGTCGGTCTGCGGATGGCCCATCCCCCTGACCCGGCGGCCCTTGCGGCGGAGCGCCAGCACCTGTCGGATCTCGAGACGGCGCCCCGAACGACCCGCTGGCGCGCCTTTGCGGGCCTGATCGGACCCGGCTACATGCAGAGCGCGATGACGCTCGGCAGCGGCACCGCGGCGTCCGCCCTGTTCGCGGGCGCGGTGTTCGGCTACCAGCTCCTGTGGGTGGCGCCCCTGGCCATGATCCTGGGCCTGGTCATGCTGTCCGCGGTGGCTCACCAGACCCTGTCCACGGGTGTGCGGCCGTTCGACGCGATGCGCCGGTTTGCCGGGGCGCCGCTGGCCTGGAGCTGGGCGCTGGGGGCGTTGATCGCCTCGATCGTCTGGCACTTCCCGCAGTACGCGCTGGCGTCCGCCGTGCTGGTCGACCTCGGCGAAGCGGCCGGCGTGGAGGGCCTGCCGGCGTCACTGCTCGGCTTTGTGGTGCTCTTCTGGGCAATCCTCGTCTCGTCGCTCTACGGGCGCCGGCCGGAACTCATCCGCGTCTACGAGCGCCTGCTGCGGTACATGGTGTGGGGGATCGTCTTTTGTTTCGCTTGGGTCGTGATACGCACCGGGGTGTCGGACTGGGGAGGACTCTTCCGCGGTTTCGTGGGCTTCGCGGTGCCCGGCGAGCGCAACGGCGTACTCGGGGTCACGGTGATCCTGAGCGGGCTTTCCGCGGCCGTCGGGATCAACATGGTGTTTCTGTATCCGTACTCGCTGCTGGCCCGCGGCTGGTCGCGGGAACACCGCTCGCTGGCGCGGTTCGATCTCTGGACCGGCACCTTCATCCCCTATGTGCTCGCGGCGAGTCTGATGGTGATCGCGGCGGCCAACACGATCCATCTCGATCCCGCCTACGAGGGCGTGCGGTTGGGGCCGGTGGAGGCGGCCAAGTCGCTGGCGGCGGTTGCCGGCCCGGCGGTCGGTCGGGTCGTCTTCGACCTCGGCGTACTCGGCATGGCGCTCTCGACGATCACCCTGCACATGCTGGCGACCGGCTTCGTCGCCTGCGAACTCTTCGGTTGGCGTTTCGGAGGACGCAAGCATCGGCTGGCGATGCTGCTGCCGGCCCCGGGCGTGCTCGGACCGGTGTTTTGGGGCGACATCGCGGTGTGGCTGGCGGTGCCGACGAACATCATCTGCGGCCTGTTCCTGCCCGCCGCCTACATCGGTTTCGTCATCCTGCAGCGAAAGCGGGGCTACCTGGGAGACGACCGTGCGGACGGGGTCCGGGGCTGGTTGTGGTGGGGCGCGATGGTCGCGGTGACCGTCTTCCTCACCGGGTTCATGGCCTGGTACGTCTGGACCCAGGGGCCGGGCTACTTCGGGCGCCTGGCCGGCTGACGCGGTTGCGCTCGATGCTCCAACTCCGATCGGTCGACATGCTGTTCGGCGCGGTCGAGGCGCTTCAGGCCGTCGACCTGGAGCTCACCCCCGGCGAGGTCGTCGGCCTGATGGGCGACAACGGGGCGGGGAAGTCGACCCTGCTCAAGATCGTCGCCGGGAACTTCGCGCCCACGTCGGGCGAGATTCTCTGGGATGGGCGGGCGGTCGAACTCTCGCCGCTTTCGGCTCGAGAGCACGGGATCGAGGCCGTGTACCAGGACCTGGCCCTGTGCGACAACCTCTCGGCGGCAGCGAACGTGTTTCTGGGCCGCGAGCGGAGCCGCAGGCTGTTCGGGATCCTGCCGGTGCTCGACCACGCCGGGATGCGTCGCAAGTCGGCGGAGCTGTTCGAGGAACTCGGTTCGGACACGCGACCGGACGATCTCGTGCGAAGGATGTCGGGCGGGCAGCGGCAGGCCGTAGCACTTGCCCGGGCCCGTCTGAGCGCGCCTCGGCTCATGCTGCTCGACGAACCAACCGCGGCCATCAGCGTACGCCAGATCGCCGAGGTGCTGGAGTTGATCCGCAGCCTGAGCGTCCAGGGCGTCGCCGTGCTGCTGATCTCCCACCGGATGTCGGACGTGTTCGCGGTGGCGGACCGCGTCGTCGTGCTCAGGCGGGGACGCAAGGTGGCCGACAAGGCGACCTCCGACTCGTCGCCCGAAGAGGTCACGGCGCTGATCACCGGCGCCATCGAAGCCGCGTGAAGAGCCTACGCCGGACGCCCCGGTCGCTATGGGTGATGCTGACCGTCGCCGCCCTGGCCGGGGTGATGAGCTTCGTCTCCGAGCCGTTCGCAAGCGCGGACAACATCTTCAACGTCAGCCGCAACTTCGCCTTCATCGGGCTGATCGCCCTGGGCCAGACCGCGGTGATCGCGACCGGCGGAATCGATCTTTCGGTCGGCTCGGTCATGGGCCTCGCGGGAATCGTGACGGGACTGGTTCTGGGATCGGGGCAATCGCTGTTCCTCGCCGCCGCCGCGGGGCTTGCGTGCGCGCTCGCGTGCGGGTTGGTGAACGGCGTGCTGGTCGGCTATCTGCGACTCTCACCCTTCGTGGTCACCCTGGGCATGCTCAGCATCGCCCGCTCGCTGGCCCTGGTCATCTCGAACAACAAGATGGTCCACGACTTCGGGCCCGACGAGGATCTGCTGCTCGCTCTGGGCGGCGGCCGCTTCCTCGGGCTCGCGAACCCGGTCTGGCTGCTTCTCCTCGCCGCTCTGGGCTCGGCGGCATGGTTTCGATACAGCCGCCTGGCGCGCCACGTGCTGGCGGTCGGCGGCAACGAGGATTCGACCCGTCTGGCGGGGGTGCCGGTGGCGCGGGTCAAACTCACGGTCTACGTCCTGAGTTCTCTGCTCGCGGGTGCATCGGCGATCCTGATGATCGGCTGGCTGGGGGCGGTCACGAACGCGCTGGGGCAGGGCTACGAGCTGCGCGTCATCGCCTCGGCGGTGATCGGCGGCGCCAACCTGATGGGCGGGGAGGGCGGCGCGTTCGGCGCGGTCGCGGGCGCGGCTCTGATCGAGTTGATCCGGAACAGCCTGCTCCTGCTCGGCGTGGACCCGTACTGGCAGGGGGCGTTCGTGGGGGGATCGATCATCGTCGCTATGCTCGTGGAGCGGGTCCGGCGCGCGGGTCAGACCGGCGGTTGAGAACGGGTTGACGCTCGCCGCCAAATCGGAATCGGGAGTCATCATGGGGTTGCAGATGCGTTCGGGCAAGGGGACCGGAGACGGCGAACGTCCGCGGCCAGCGTGGTGCACGGCCGCGGTCGTCTTGGCCCTGTCGCTCGGGGCTGCAGGTTGCGCTCAGGAGGAAACGGGCTACACCTTCGCCCTGGTGCCGAAGGCCATGAACAACCCGTTCTTCGACTTCGCTCGCGACGGCTGCATGCAGGCGGCTGCGGATCTGGCAGACGTCGAGTGCCTCTATATCGGCCCGAGCGAACACACGGAGGCAGACCAGATCCAGGTGGTCGAGGACCTGATCACCCGACGCGTGGACGGCCTGGCGGTGTCGCCGTCGAACGCGACCGCAATGGCGCGGGCGCTCGCCCGGGCCCACGAGGCCGGCATTCCCGTGATCACCTGGGATTCCGACCTGCTCGCCGAAGACGCCGGGTTGCGCACGACGTACGTGGGTACACAGAACCGCGCGATGGGGGTGGAGCAGGCGAAACTGCTGCGAGGATTGAAACCGGACGGGGGCGCCATCTGCATCCAGTCGGGCGGCGCCGCGGCGATGAATCACAACGAGCGGATGCAGGGACTGCGGGACACCCTGGCGGGCGTCGAGTCGGGCGGGCCGCCGGGGAACCGCCTCGACGGCGAGAACGGCTGGACCGAGGTCGACGCCTGCCCGCTGTACACCAACGACGACTTTCCTCTGGCGGTGCAGCAGATGGCCGACGTGCTGGCTTCCGAGCCGGACCTCGACGTGTTCTCGATCACCGGCGGCTTCCCGCAGTTCGTCGACCAGGCCTACCGGCAGGCGGTGGAACCGTACCGGGAGCGGATCGACTCAAAGGACCTCGTGATCATCGGCGCCGATGTCCTGCCGATGCAGTTGGAGCTGCTGGCCGAGGGCCTGAGTCACGGTCAGGTGGGGCAGCGCCCGTACGCGATGGGCTACCGGTCGATGGAGGTTCTTTTGGAGCTCGTGGGCGGCGGCACGGTCGAGGACCCGATCTACACCGGTCTGGACGTGCTGACGAGCGCCGAGGATGTCGAGGCGTTCAGGGCTCGGTAGGGCGGCTGAAGCCGCCGGCAGGAGCCGGGGATCTCAGGGGAATGCAATCTTCCTGACCAGGTAGCTGCCGCGGCCGGACGCCTCGTCCCGGACGCCGACCGCGACCGCGAAATCGCCCGGTGGCAGATCGACGTTGACTACGACCACGGCTTTCTCCTGTTCGGGCGAGGTCTGAGCCTCGGTGACTGTCAGCGTCTTCTGGCGCATCGGCGTGCGTTTTCCGTCTTCGTTCTCCGCCATCAGGAAGATCCTCATGGCGCCTGCCGAACCGGCGGGACCGGGCAGGAGAGTGACCTCGGCGAGCGGCACGTGGACCTCCACCGGCAGGGTGACCTGCCTTGAACCGACCGCCGCCTCCATCTCACCGAACGTCACGTCAACGGACAGGGGGTTGTTCTGTTCGTTCAGCTTGAGGGCGGCGTACAGCCGGTCAGCCAGCCGCTGCTCCTCGGACTTCATGATGTACGAACGCCTGTAGCGCACCCGCAATCCCTTCTTGGGCATTGCGAGGCGGACATCGATCTGCCGGATGCGATGGCGGCGGTTGAGGGGCGCGCTGTAGCCCAGGGAGTAGTAGGAGCCGAAGTCCGTAGCGATCTCCTCCAGAGCTTCCGCAGGGTGGGCCTGATTGAAGACGGCACGGCCTCCGGTCTCGTCGGCAAGCAGGCTCAACGTCGCTTGCAGATTGTCGATCCTCAGGCGATCGTACTGGTTGCTGGGAACGAGCACGGTAGAGAGGCGCTGGCCGCCGGCCCCGCCCTCGTCCGCGGCGCCGACCGGACCGGCCAGGCTCGGGTCGACCGAAGAAGAGGCACGGATTCCCCCCGCATCAATCGGGTAGATGGTCACCCGGTTCGCGTTGCTGAATGCGCTGAGACGGTTGAAACGCGTCGTGTCGTCCCATTCGCGTTCCAGTGCGTCCGTTTCCGACTGGCGTTCGGGGCACATCTCTCCCAGGTAGTGGTACAGCTCAGCTCCCGGCCGCTGGGCCAGGCCGTCGCTGACATAGATGAGAGCTTTGGGGCCCGGTAGACCGCCGAGGGCCGTCATCAACTCGCCTAGAGCGGAGGTTGACTCCGCGACCCGCGACTGGACCTCGGCAGCGTAGTGATTCGCCGAACCGAGAAAGCTGGGCCACATGTCGACACAGGGCACACAACCTGGAACATCGGGACTCTGCGTCGTTTGCGCGCACGCCTCATAGGCCCGGCGCACCTCCCGGAGAATCTGGCGGCGGAACAGCTCGTCGTCATGAGTGGGTGACCGGCGTTCGGAGCGCAATTCCTCCAGAGCCCCGAGCAATTCCCGCGGATCGGTCGTGAACGGGACCCGGATGTTGAGCTCCGGATCACCGGTGGCGAACAGAAAGCGGCTACCCCCGCTCCGATCCTCGCGGCCGCTCAGGAACGATGCCAGATCCCCCTTGATTCGAAGGAAGTTGCCTTGGCTGGTGCGGTAGCGGTCGATGTAGACCGCGACCATGAGTGGCGGGTCGCCCACGTCCAGCACTTCAAGTTCGTCGCCTTCCGCCCACTCAAAGTCGTCGCGATCTGCCGCGCTCAGGAAGTTCGTGATCTCGACTCGCTCACCCTCCTCGTAGACCTCGAAGTCCTCTACGGAAAGACCGGCGATCGGTCTCCGCCGGCGGTCCGTGACGTGAACATCGATGTTCACGACGTTCACTGTCACTTGCTCCACGACCGTCGCGGCCGGCGAATCGCGGCTCGCCTGTTTCTGGGCGGGCGCCTGCACCGCCGTCAACGTCAGCGCTGCCGACATGGCAATTGCGGGATTCCGGGACGGCGAAATCGAGACCATGGCTTCACTATACTGACGCGCGATGCTCGACTCGGCCGCCGGAGCCTCGATACGGACGCTCCACTCCAGAGCAGCGATGCTGCTCGGCGCGGCCCTCGTTCTTGCTGCCGCGGCTGCTGCGACGGACGCTCAGATATCCCGTCCCGAACCGGAGTACACAGGGTCGGACCGGATCGAGGAATGGTCCGGCCGCCGCATCCTGGTCGTCACGCCGCATCCGGACGACGAGACGTTCACTTCGGGCGGCACGCTGGCTCTCCTGACGGCGAAGGACAACGAGATCCAGATCGTGATCTACACCACGGACAACGCCGGATCGCGAGATCCTGAGATGACGAAGGACCGCCTGAAGGCGATTCGTCGCTCCGAGGAGGAGGAAGCCTGCCGCATCCTCGGTGTCCCGAAGGAGAACATCCACTGGCTCGGACACGACGACGGCATGCTCGAGTACGTCGACCGGCGCGAGTTGACGCGGCAGGTGGCGCGGGAGATCCGCCGCTTCAAACCCCACGCCCTGTTCTCCGTGGATCCCGGCTCACCCTACGAGCAGTACCACAAGTCGGATCACCGCTCGGGGGCGATCATCACCGTCGACGCGATCCGGGCCGCACGCTGGCGCTTGTACTTCCCGGAGCTCGAGGCGGAGGGCTTCGAGGCCTGGAATGTCCCGCTCGTGTTCTTCTACTACAGCGCGAACCCGAACTACACGATCGACATCACGGACGTGGCGGAGAAGAAGGCGCGCGCCTCGGCGGCCCACATCAGCCAGTTCGGCGCCCTGGTCGACCGCTACGACCCGGAGATCGTCGACGAGCAGCGCAAGGAGTGGGCGGCCCGGTTGCTGGCGCGTGCCGAGCGCGAGAACGGCAGGGTGGTGGAGCGGTTCCGCCGCTCCGAGGCCTACTGAGTGGCCGGTACGGATCCGTCTTCGAGCCGGAACCTTCCGGGTGAACGTCCCGCACCGTCCCTGGCGCTGAGCGTTCTTGACCAATGCCGATACGGGCAGGCTCCACCGCGGCGGATGCGGTCGGGGAGGCGGTAAGGCTGGCGCGGGCCGCCGACCGATTCGGCTACCGGCGCTACTGGCTGGCGGAACACCCGGCATGGTTCGGTTGTCCCTACAGCTTCGCCCACTTCATTCAGCCCCGGGACGCCGAAGCCGCGCTCGATCTCTACCGGAGCGAGTACCGGCCCTCCGAGCGTCATCCCGAACCGCAGGCGAGCGTCGGCGTCAGCGCGATGGTCGCCGAAACGTGTCGGACTGAGTGCTTCAGCGGGCGATGTTTGACAGCCGCGCCCCTGAGGCCTGAGGATCCACGACGGACTTGGCGAGAATGGCCTGGCGCCGGCGAAGAACGGACTGGAATCGGCGAGAACGGACTCACTTGCGTTCGAGTTCCTGGAGGTGTGCGACGATGACGATTGTGGACAGGCGGAAAGAAACCGGCCCGGTGGTCGAACAGAGCGAGCGAGCCAGCGTGTCGGAGCTGTTTCCGGCCTCCACCGGCATGGACTTCTCGGTAGCCGATCTGTCGCTGGCGGATGCCGGCCGAAGGCAGATCGAACTCGCCGAGCACGAGATGCCCGGGTTGGTGGAGCTTCGCCGGCGCTACCGGTCGGAGCAGCCCCTCGCCGGCGCGCGGATCACCGGCAGTCTGCACATGACGGTGCAGACGGCGGTGCTGATCGAGACCCTGGTCGACCTCGGCGCCGAGGTGCGCTGGGCGTCCTGCAACATCTTCTCGACCCAGGACGAGGCGGCCGCGGCGGTGGTTGTCGGCAGGCCGGAGCGGGGCGGCGCCGGGGCGGACCCGCGGGGCGTGTCCGTCTTTGCCTGGAAGGGCGAGACCCTGCCGGAGTACTGGTGGTGCACGCTGCGCGCTCTCGACTGGCCGAACCAGAGAGGGCCGAGTCTGATCGTCGACGACGGAGGCGACGCCACGCTGCTCATCCATCGGGGCGTGGAGTACGAGCGGCAGGGCGCCGTCCCCGACTTCGATCCCGAGACCGAGCCCGAGGAATGGGGCGTCATCCTGGAGTTGATCCACCGCGTCCGCGCCTGGGACGGGAACTACTTCACCCGCATGGCCGAGGGCCTCAAGGGAATCAGCGAGGAGACGACGACGGGCGTTCACCGTCTCTACGAGCTGCAGGAAGAGGCAGCCCTGCTGTGCCCGGCCGTCAACGTGAACGACTCGGTGACCAAGTCCAAGTTCGACAACGTCTACGGCTGCCGGCACTCCCTGATCGACGGCATCAACCGGGCCACGGACCTGATGATCGGCGGCAAGTCGGCGGTGGTCTGCGGTTACGGCGAAGTCGGCAAGGGTTGCGCCCAGTCTCTGCGCGGTCAGGGCTGCCGGGTGATCGTCACCGAGATCGACCCGATCTGCGCGCTGCAGGCCGCGATGGAGGGATACCAGGTGGCGCGTCTCGAAGACGTTGTGGAGACCGCCGACATCTTCGTGACCTGCACCGGCAACAAGTCGGTGATCACGGCCGAACTCATGAACCGGATGAAGGACAAGGCGGTGGTCGGCAACATCGGCCACTTCGACAACGAGATCGACATCGCCGGCCTGAAACGGATCTCGGGCATCCGCAACCGCAACATCAAGGACCAGGTCGACGAGTGGATCTTCCCGGACGGACGCAGTCTGCTGATCCTGGCCGAGGGGCGCCTGCTGAATCTCGGTTGCGCGACCGGACACCCCAGCTTCGTCATGTCGACGTCGTTCGCCAACCAGGTGCTGGCCCAGATCGACCTGCACCGCGGCGGCGAGGACAGGGAACGGAAGGTGTCCCTGTTGCCGCGGCATCTCGACGAGGAGGTCGCCCGCCTCCATCTCGATCACCTGAGCGTTCACCTGACCGAGTTGACCGAGGAGCAGGCGGAGTACATCGGCGTGAAGGTGGATGGCCCGTACAAACGGGACGACTACCGCTACTAGGAGCTTGCGCCGAAGAACTACCGAAGACCAGCGCTTTGCGCCGGATGCCGGCGGGGACGCCGGCGCACCCAGTTTCTACGGCGCAAGCTACCAACTGTGCAATGCGCGATGACCTCGCCTTCTCGCCGAGCGCGTTGCGGCTTGCCGGCGCGCTCACAACCCCGGGAGGAGACGCCCGGGCACACCCCGGAGTGGTGCACAAGTCATTGTTTCTCAGTAAGATGCGGCTCTCATGACCGAAACTCGTAGTAGCGCACACTGGATTCCTGCGCTGGTCTGCAGCGCCTTCGTGACACTTGCGGCGTCCGGGGCCCAGGCCCAGGAGCGCTACCATCCCGCCATCGACCCGGAGCTCTTCCCGGTGCCGAAGAGCCTGGAAGCGGCGGTGGAGTTCTGGCGGAAGGTGTTCACCACCTACACCAGCGACCAAGTCGTCCTCCACGACGAGAGGCACCTGGAGGTCATCTACAGCGTCGTCGACATGAGCGACCTGCGCACCCAGGGCGCGTCGGAGCTGGAGATCGACCGCGCACGGATCAAGCGGGTCCGCAGCGAGGTCAGCCGCGTCTCCAAGGCCCTCCGTGACCTTGCGGCGGGACGGCCGGTGATGAACCTGCCGGCGGATCTGCGGTCCATACCCACCCAGATGGAGCATATGGCGGGCGGCAGGTCGAAGTACCGGCGGGCCGCGGGAATCGTCCGCGGCCAGCGCGGACTGCGGAACCGCTTCGAGGAAGCGATCGAGGTCTCGGGCATGTTCATGCCCGGCATCGAGCGGACCCTCGCGCAGTACGGCCTGCCGAGGGAGCTCCGCTGCCTGCCGTTCGTGGAGTCGATGTTCAACTACCGGGCCCGCTCGAAGGTCGGAGCTTCCGGCGCGTGGCAGTTCACCGCCTCGACCGGCCGGTTCTTCCTGCAGATGGACGAAGCGGTCGACGCGCGGTCGGACGTGCTCCTGGCCGCCGCCGGCGCGGCGCGCAAGTTGCGGCAGGACTACGAGTCCCTCGAGGCCTGGCCTCTGGCGTTGACTGCCTACAACCACGGTGCCGGCGGCATGGCACGGGCCGTGCGCCGGCTGGGAACGCGGGATATCGCGGTGGTGGTGGAGAAGTACAAATCGCGGACGTTCGGCTTCGCCTCGCGCAACTTCTACGCCGAGTTCATCGCCGCGGTGATCTCCTACGTCGAGCGCGAGCGTCACTTCCCGAACGTCGAACCGTTCCCCGAGATCCGATTCGATGCCGCCCTTCGAGATCGGTACGTGGCCCTGACCGATCTGGCCGCGGCGACCGGCGTGGAGATGGACCGGCTGGCGGATCTCAATCCCGCGCTGGACCGGACCGTGCTGGCGGGCGCCCTCCTGGTGCCCCCGCGCTACCCGCTCCGGGTGCCGCATGGCATGGCCGAGCAGTTCGAGCAGGCGTATGCCGAACTGCCGCCGGATCGCAAGACCGACCGTCAGGCCGCATTCAGTTACCGGGTCCGTCGGGGCGACACGTTGGGTGGGATCGCGCGCCGATTCGGCTCCAGCGTGGCGGAGCTCCAGCGCGCAAACCGCCTGCCGAGGGCGGACCGCATCTACATCGGCCAACGGCTGCGAATTCCGCAGCGCGGTTCGGGGCGTCCCGCACCGCAGCCGATCCGCCGGGCCGCCATCGAGCCGTCCGAGACGAAGGAACCGGCGCGGACCGCGACGCCTTCGACCGCCCAGGTGGCGAGCAAACAGGCGCAGGCGCCCCGGGACACGGTCCACGTTGTCAGGAAGGGCGAATCTCTGCATCGCATCGCCAGGAAGTACGGCGCCTCCGTCAAGGTCCTGGCGGCGGCGAACAACCTGCGGCGGCCCGAACTGATTCACGCCGGACAGCGCTTGGTGGTCCCGCTGGACGGTGAGGATGTGTTCTACCGGGTCCGGCGGGGCGACACCCTGAGCCAGTTGGCGCGTACGTTCCGAACCTCGGCGGCCAGGATCCGCCAGGCCAACGGGCTGCGCGGCAACCTGATCGTCGCCGGGCAGACGCTTCGCATTCCGGCGGGATGATGCTCCGCTTCGGCCGTGTGAGATGCGCCGCGGCGCTAGCGGCGGTGGCGGGCTTCCTTCTTGCCGGTTGCGGTCATGAGCCCGGGCAGGCGGCGGACCTCGTTCTCCTGGGCGGCCGGCTCGTCACCCTGAGCCAGGACACGGAACGCACACCCGCCGAAGCGGAGGCCTTGGCCGCGATCGACGGCCGCATCGTCTTCGTCGGCTCCGAGGAGGCGGCCAGGAGTTGGATCGGTGCGGATACGGAGGTGCTCGACCTGGAGGGCCGTCTGGCGGTGCCGGGTCTGATCGAGGGGCACGGACACTTCTGGGCTCTCGGCGAGTCGAAGCTCCAGTTGGCGCTCGAGTCCGCGTCATCCTGGAACGAGATCGTCGCTCAGGTGGCGGCAGCGGTCGAAGGAACCCCACCGGGAACCTGGATCCTGGGGCGGGGCTGGCATCAATCGAAGTGGTCGGAACCGCCTGTTGCCAGCGTCCAGGGACTGCCTGTTCATGCCGGCCTGAGCGCGGTGTCGCCCGAGAATCCCGTGCTCCTGACGCACGCCAGCGGCCACATGGCCTTCGTCAACGCACGTGCCATGGCGCTTGCCGGGGTCGACGCGGCAACCCCGGACCCGGACGGGGGCGAGATTGTGCGCGACCGGAATGGGCAACCGACCGGCGCGCTCAGAGAAACGGCGGAGAACCTGGTCACGGGCCTGCGCGGCGAGACGCTGGAGTGGAACCAGGTCCGGCGCGTCGTGGGCATCGCGGCCGAGGAATGTCTCGCCAAGGGCATAACCAGCTTTCAGGATGCCGGCTCGAGTTTCGAACTGATCGACGCCTATCGACAGATGGCCGACGAAGGGTCCCTTCCGCTGCGCCTGTGGGTGATGGTGGGGGAGGGCAACGAATCTCTGGCCGCATCCTTGAGCCGGTACCGCATGATCGACCGCGGAGACGGCTTTCTGACCGTGCGGGCCATCAAACGCTCCATCGACGGCGCCCTGGGCTCGCACGGCGCCTGGCTGCTCGAGCCCTACGATGATCTGCCGCAAACCAGCGGTCTGAACACGACGAGCCTCGAAGCCATGGAAGAGGCGGCACGGCTGGCGCGGGAGCACGACTTCCAACTCTGCGTCCACGCCATCGGCGACCGGGCGAACCGGGAGACGCTCGACCTGTTCGAACGGGCCCTTGCCGGCGACCGGGACCAGCGCTGGCGGATCGAACATGCCCAGCACCTGCACCCGGAGGACGTTCCGCGCTTCGCCGGTCTCGGCGTGATCGCTTCGATGCAGGCGGTTCACTGCACGTCCGATGGACCCTGGGTGCCGGACCGGCTCGGGGAAGAGCGCGCGGCGGAAGGCGCCTACGCGTGGCGCAAGCTGATCGACTCCGGCGCCGTGGTGACGAACGGCACGGACGCCCCGGTCGAGAATGTCGATCCGATCGCGTCCTTCCATGCCGCCGTCAGCCGCCGGATGGGGAACGGCGAGATCTTCGTGCCAAGCCAGCGGATGACCCGGGAGGAGGCGCTCCGTTCGTACACGCTCGACGCGGCCTATTCGGCATTCGAAGAGGATCGGAAGGGTAGCCTGGAGGTCGGGAAGCTCGCGGACGTGACGGTTCTCTCCCGCGACATCATGACCGTGCCCGAGGAGGAGATTCCCGGTACCGAGGTCGTTTACACGATCGTAGGAGGCCGGGTGGCCTACCGCCATCCGTCGGCCTCGACGTCGAGCGGCGGATGAGCCCCGGCAGAGGCCGTTCGGCGATTCGCTCGGGCGGAGTGAAGTTGCTGGGCGGCCGCTGGCGGGGTCGCCGTCTCGCGACGCCGGCGGGCATCCGCCCCACGCAGGCCCGGGTGCGCGAGGCGCTGTTCTCCCACTGGGGCGGTCGCGTCCGCGGCTGCCGCTTCCTGGAACTCTACGCGGGCTCCGGCTGCGTCTCGCTGGAGGCGTTGTCCCGCGGCGCCGGTTCGGCCCTCGCCGTCGACCGGGATCGCGGCGCCCTGGAATGCATGGAGGGGAACCGGGAGCGCCTGGGCGCCGAGGGCCTGCGTCTGGCCCGAGCCAAGCTCCCCGATCGACTTGGCGGCGCCACGGGCGGAGAGGCCGCCTTCGAACTGGCCTTCATCGACCCGCCGTACGAGGCACTCGGGCTCGACAACCTGCTGGCCGCAGTTGACGGCTTGATCGCGGACGGCGGAGAAGTCGTGCTGGAGCACTCAAGCCGGCGCCGGCCGCCCGCTGGTGCGGGCCGACTCCGGCTCACTGGCGAGAGGCGCTACGGGGACAGTGCCCTGGCCTTCTACATCGCTAGCTGCTAGCGCCTGGTGCGAAAGGGGGGACTCGAACCCCCACGGTATTGCTACCACAAGATCCTGAATCTTGCGCGTCTACCAATTCCGCCACTTTCGCAACGGCCCGGCGGCGCCGCTTTCGCGGCGGCCGATAGGCCGGAGGGATTGTATCCGCATATCGATCGGGCTGTTAGGCTCGTTCCATGAGCAGATCACTTCATCGCTGTGGGGCTCTCGCCGGCGGGACCGCGCGCGCCGCGCTTCCACTGCTGCTCGCGGTCGCGTGGACGGCTGGCCTGACCGGTTGCGGCGACACCGGGCAGGACGGAGCGAACGACGAGGATCGGCTGGCGATCGAGGCCGTTCTCACGGACTACCTGCCGAAGCTCGGCGCGGCCTACGCGACGGGGGACTTCGAGTCGCTGGCTTCCGGTGCCGTGCCGAAGGAGGTCGAGACGGTCAGGAGGCGGGTCTACGAACTGGAAACGGGGGAGAGCCGTACCCTGCAACCGACGCTCAAGAGCTTCGAGATCGAGCGGATCGCTGTCTGGCGCTACTCCAACGCGGCCGTGACCACCCTTGAGGTCTGGGACATCCAGTCCCTGGCCAGCGGTACCGAACGGGTGCTCGCGTCGGCTATCGATCGCTACCGTGTGCGCTACCAGTTCAAGCGGCGCGACGAGGGTTGGATGGTGATCGCCCGCCGGATCGAGTATCAGTTCGAGTCATAACGCCGGATCCTCTCGTGCCAGCCGCGATCGCGATCGTCGGTCGCCCCAACGTCGGCAAGTCGACCCTCTTCAACCGGCTGATCGGCCGCCGGCAGGCGATCGTCCACGGAACGCCCGGCGTGACGCGGGACCGTCTGGTGGGGCGCTTTGAACTGGAGGGCCGCGGTGTCGTCGAGCTGATCGACACCGGGGGCTTGGCGCCGGGCGACGATCCCCTGGGATTGAACGCCCAGGTCGAGTTCGCGATCGAAGAGAGCGACGTGCTCCTGCTCGTTGTCGACGGCAGGGAAGGGCTGGCGGCAGCCGACGAGCAGGTCATGGCGCGGCTTCGGGGTTACGGCCGGCCGATCGTCGTCGTGGTCAACAAGTCGGATACCCGCGCCGCACGGGAGGGATACCAGGAGTTCTACGCCTTGGGCGCCGACGGACTCGTTCTCGTGTCCGCGGAACATGGCGCGGGTCTGGCCTCGCTGCACGAAGAGGTCGCCGGGCATCTTTCCGATGCGACGCCGGCGCTCGAGCCCGAAGCGTCGGGGGTCGCGGTCGCCGGCCGACCGAATGTGGGCAAGTCCTCGTTGATCAACCGGTTGCTGGGCACGGAACGGACGCTCGTGTCGCCGACTGCCGGAACGACGAGAGATCCGATCGACAGCCTGCTGCAACGGGAGGAAGGCCCGGACTACCTCCTCGTGGATACGGCCGGTATTCGGCGCCGTTCCCAGGTCCAGGACGCTCCGGAGGAACTGGCCGTGATGCTCGCCCAGAGACAGATCGAGCGCGCCGAACTGGTGGTTCTCGTGGTCGACGCGAGCCATGGGATCACAACCGGTGATCTGGCGATTGCCGCTGCAGCCTGGCAGGCCGGACGCTCCGGCGTCATCGCCTGCAACAAGTGGGATCTCCTGGACGCGGAGGGTAGGGAGCGGCTCGAAGCGGGCTGGGAGCGCCTGGCGGAGGTGTTCGCCAAGCCGCCTCGCGTCAACGTCTCCGCGTTGACGGGACGCGGCGTGGGCGGCATCCTCCCCGCTCTCGATCGGGTCCGGGAGCGCCACCGGCTGCGGGTGCCGACCTCCGAACTGAACCGGGTGACGCACCGCATCGTGGCCCGTCACCAGCCGCCCGCGGAACGGGGCAGACCGTGGCGACTTTTCTACGCAGCCCAAGTGCACGGGACGCCTCCCACGTTTCTGCTGTTCGCGAATCGGCGCCTGAAACGTAGGCACACCTACCGGAAGTACCTCGAAAACCAGCTTCGAAGAGCATTCGATCTCAAGGGGGTTCCGCTTCGCATCGTGATCAGGGAACGGCGCGGCGAAGTCGACCCGGCGCCTGGCTGAGCGGCGGCCGGGCGCCCCAACTCCGCAGTCTCGAGGATTTCGTATAGTCTCCAACCCGTTTCCCTGACTTCAGAGATCCGGGTCGCCGCCGTTTCTGGGCCAAGCCCCGATCATCTGTGGACCAGCCGGGAGACCGGTCATTCCCTCCAAGCAGCAGTACAAGATCGCCGATGTGTGCAGGGTGCTGGACATCCAGCCCTACCTTCTGCGCTACTGGCAGACCGAGTTTCCGGTTCTCGCCCTCCAGAAGGGCGCGGGCGGCCGTCGGGAGTATGACGCCGAAGATCTGGAGACCATTCGCCGGATCAAGGAGCTTCTGTACGACGAGGGCTACACGATCGCCAGCGCCAAGAAGAAGCTCGCCGCTGAACTCGAGGAGGGCGGTGTCCGCGGCCGCCCCCTGGTGGTGACCGAGGCGCGGACCAACGGCGGCGAGGCGCCGGCGGAGGAAGGGCAGGGAGACGACTCGGAGACGGAAGAAGCCGACGTGGAGGAACCGGAGGCGGAGGATGCTCTGGACAGCTCTCCGGCAGGTATGGAGGGCGCCGACATCGGCGAGATAGGAGCTTTGACCCGCCGGGTCGAGAGGCTCGAGGGTGGGGTTGCCGCCCTCGTTTCGCAGGCGCGCCACCTTGCGGCCGAGCTCAAGCCTGATATGGGCATCGAGGACGACTGATCGAGCGCTCAGCGAAGGTCGCGCGCTGCATTCGACACGGACTTTCACCACGAGCTGCCAGGCGGCGCCTGTTGCCAAGCGCCGCGATTGAGTAGAGAATGCCCCTCGGTCGGGACGTGGCGCAGTCTGGTAGCGTACCTGAATGGGGTTCAGGGGGTCGCGAGTTCGAATCTCGCCGTCCCGACCATTCGACGATTCGTTCAGCCCCGAAGCGCCCGGCCAGCCCCCAGTCCCGACATGAAGACCGCCTCCGATGCGGCCGGCGTCAGGTTCGGCCTGGTGGCGGCGCGCTTTAGCGGCAGCATCGTCGAGCGCCTGGTCGAGGGTGCCCGCAAGGTCCTGCTGGACCACGGGGCCAGGGCCGAAGACCTACTGCTTGTCCGGGTTCCCGGCGCCTGGGAGATACCGGCGGCTCTCGATGCCCTGGCCGCCGGCGGCAGGGTCGACGCGCTGGTGGCGCTCGGCGCCGTGATCCGCGGTGAGACGCCGCACTTCGAGTACATCTGCAACGAGTGCGCGGCAGGATGCGCCGGAGTCACCGCGCGAACCGGAATCCCCGTCGGGTTTGGCGTTCTCACCTGCAACGACGCGGAGCAGGCCGCTGCGCGCGCCGGGGGCAGGGCGGGAAACAAGGGCGAGGAGGCCGCTGAAGCAGCACTCGAGATGGCGAATCTGCTGCGGTCGCTCAAGACGTGACCAGAGCCGGCGAAGCGTCATCGGCGCAAGGCGTGCGTCCGGCGAGTGGCAATCGGCCCCGGCGAGCGGGCGGCAAGCGCCGCCAGGCCAGGGAAATGGCGCTGCAGATGCTCTACCAGCGGGAACTGGGGGACGCGGAACCGGCTCAACTGCTCAGGGCATTCGATATCCACGCGTTCCGCGCCGAGACCGCGGACGCCGGCGCCAGCCCGAAGGCCTCGGAGTTGGCGCTCGACTATGCCCGCACGCTGGTGGAGGGCAGCCTCGCCCACAAGGAGTCGATCGATCGTATGGTCGCGGACCAGGCGGACAACTGGCGACTGGAGAGGATGCCCGTGGTTGATCGCAACGTCCTGCGTCTGGCGGTCTACGAGATGCGCTTCCAGTCCGACGTCCCCCCGGTGGTCGTGATCGACGAAGCGATCGAACTGGCCAAGAAGTTCGGTTCCGAGCAGTCGGGCCGTTTCGTGAACGGGATCCTCGACGCGCTGCGCACTACGCTGAATCCGGATCCGCGCCGCTGACGTCCCCTTGGAGAGCCCCGGCGCCGGGGACTTCGGCCACGGACTGCTACGCTGACACTTATGCAGAGCACCGCTTCAAAGCGGCTTCGCGAGGCAGCGGCATTGCTGCCGGTGCTGATCCTGGCCGGTTGCGGCTACGCGCTCGTCGGCAAGGCGTCCAACATTCCTGACGACGTACGACTCGTGTTCTTGGCGCCGTTCGAGAATCGGACGGCCAGAGTAGAGGTCGAGCAGTTCCTGACGCAGGCGATCGCGGACGAACTCCTGACCCGGCGCCGGTTCGAGCTGGTCTCCACCGAAGCGGAATCGGACGCCACCATTCGCGGCGCCGTCACTGCCTTCCGGGTCGCGCCCATCACCTTCACGAACGACGGTCGTGCCCAGGAGTACGAACTCGCAATCGTCGCCGATGTCTCCTTCCGCCGCAGCGCCACGACACCCGGCGGAGAAGAAGGGGAGGTGATTTGGGCGAATGACCGCTACCAGTTCAAGGAGAGCTACGAGGTCGAGAGCGCGGACAGCGACTTCTTCGACCGCGAGAACATCGCCATCGAAGACAGTGCGGAGCGGTTCGCCGACACGATGGTGACGGATCTGCTCGAGGGCTTCTGAGGCCCCATCCGGAGAGGGGGGGATCTACCCCGCCAGGGTCACTCGGCAGCCGCTTCCGGCGCGGCTGAAGCCTTGGTGCGGCGGTTCACCAGCCGGGTGAGTCTCGACTTACGGCGGGCGGCGGCGTTCGCGTGGATCACGCCCTTGCGCGCCGTGACGTCGATCAGGCTCAAGGTGCCGGGAAGCAATTTCCGGGCACGCTCAACGTCAGTGTCCGCGGCCGTACGCAGGGCCTTGACCGAGGTACGGAGTTTCGACATCGCGGCGCGGTTGCGGTCTCTTCGGACTCGCGACTGCCGGATGCGCTTCTCTGCCTGTTTGCTGTTCGCCATATCGTCTTCTCTCACCTCTGACCTGCAGGTCATCTCATGCGGCCCGTGACGCGACGCCGCCGGCGGCGCAGTCTACTGCTCGGCGCCCAGGTTGTCGAGTTGCTGGAGCGCCAGGATTGCCTCGTCGGTTTCGGGATAGCTGGCTCGAACCTGGAGGAACATCTCGATTGCGAGCTCGCGCTCGCCCATTTCGTTCAGAGCGACTCCGATCCGGAGCATGGAACTCGCGACCTTGTCGCTTTCCGGGTAGCGTTCCCGGACCAGCTTCAGCTCTTCGATCGCTGCCCGGTACCGCCCCTGGCCCAGGTGGGACTCGCCGAGCCAGTACTGGGCGCTGCCCGCATCGGCACCGTCCGGGAACGTGTCGAGGTAACGGCGGAAGCCGGTGATTGCCGGCTCATACCTCCCCTCGGAGTAGTCCTGGTACGCAGTGTCGTAGATGGTCTTCGGATCGACCGTCTCGACCGCGGGCGCAGGCCGGCTGGTTTCCTGCAACTGACCGAGGGCCGAAAGGTACGCCTCCTGGCGTTCGAGCCGGCCCTGGATCAGGGCCACATCCGTGCCTGTTTGCTCGAGGCGTTCCACCGAAGCGTTGAGGATCTGACGCTGCTCCTGGACCAGGGTTTGCAGCGCTTCGAGATCGGAGAGGATCTGGCGCAGGTCCTCCTTCACATCCGCGTTCGCGGTCACGTCGCTGTCGGTCTGGCTCTCAAGCGCTCGCAGGACCGTCGCCAGATCCTGGCGCGTCGGCGTCTGCGACCTCAGTTCGTCCAATCGCCGTTCCACGGCGGCGAGACCGGTTTCCAGCTCAGTCAACTGCGTTGACGAGGGCGTGCAAGCCAGCACCAGCAGGGCCAGAACCGAACCCGCGGCAACCAGCGAGCGCGCCAGCCCTGTGCAGTTGCGGGAGGTTTGAACTTCCGGCCGCCGCATGCTCAGAACCCGCGGCGATCGGCGAGGGGTCTTGCGACGTGAGTGCAGCGACCGGCCGGCCCCTGAGGCGCGCCGCCCCGAGTCAACTGAAGTCGGTGACCCGGAAATAGGCGCGGCGGTTCAGTTGCCAGCATTCCTCGTTCGAGTCCTCGCACTGCGGGCGCTCCTCGCCGTAGCTGATCGTCTTGAGACGATCGCCCGACACGCCCAGCGACAGGAGGTAGTCCCGTGCGGCGTTGGACCTGCGGTCGCCGAGGGCGAGGTTGTAGTCGTTCGTGCCCCGCTCGTCGCAGTGGCCCTCGATCGTGATCACGAGGTTCTCGCCGTCCCTGGTCTTGAGGAAGTCGGCGTTCTTGCCGAGCTGAGAACGCGTCATGTCGGTCAGTGTGGCCTTGTCGAACTCGAAGTAGACATCGCCCAGAAGGCCCTTCTCGTGGACCTCCCGGTTCGCCTCCACGATGTCCTCGGACCAAGGCCTCTCGTATACGGGTTCAACCGGCGGCGCCGGCGGCGGAGGAACCGGATCCGGCGGATCGGGCACCTCGACCACTGGCGGAGGCGGAGGAGGCGCTGGGGGCTCGGGCTCCGCTTTCTTGCAGGCGCCAACGGCCAGCAGCACAAGAGCCGAGAGGATGAATGCAGGGAACCTTCTGGCCAACATACCGGAACTTCTCCTCGAACCTGAGACCTTGGTTTGTTGAGAGCGAATGAAACAGTACCAAAGCGACGCGGGCGCGGCAACCTGCAGCTTCGGAGAGCGGCACCTTCGAATCACTCGAAGTAGTCCGACCAGGAAGGGTGGGAGTTGTTGCCGCGGGTGGTCACCTGGCGCGTGTACCGGCCGTCCTGGCTCATGATGAAGATATGTCGGCGACCTCCGCGGCGTTGGGAGTCGAAGGCGATCCACTCACCGTTCGGCGAGAAGGACGGATTCTCGTGACTTCCGGGACCGGTCGTCAGGAGTTGATCCTGGCCGGTCACCAGGTCGACCACCGCGATGTCGTGGCGATCCCCGCGTTCGGCGCGCCGGGAGTAGACGACCCGGCTGCCGTCCGGGTGCCAGGATGCCCCCTCGTTGTAGCGGCCTTCGAACGTTACCCGTTGCAGGTCGGCGCCATCGATGCCCATCACGTAGATCTGCGGGGTGCCGGAGCGGCTCGAAGTGAAGGCGATCCGTGTACCGTCGGGCGAGCACTCCGCATTCGTGTCGGTGCGGCTGGACCGGGTGAGTTGACGGGGCGCCCCGCCGCTCCGTGAGACCACGAAGATCTCCATGTTCTTGCGGTTCGTGCGGAGGGGGCGGGCAAAGAGGACCGACTCCCCGTCCGGACACACGCTGGGCGAGTAGGCGGGCTGCTCTTCGGCGACGATGGCCGTCTTCCTGCCGGTAACCAAGTCGGCCCAGTAGACGCCCGGCCGTCCCTCGAAGAAGGAGAGGTACACGAGCCCGCTGCCGTCCCGGGCCCAGACGGGCGAGAGACTGGTCGAGAGATGCCCCGTGATCCGCCGCTGTGCGTGACCGTCGTAGTCCATCAGGAAGATCTCCTTGCTTCCCTGGGACTCGCGGTCCGAGACGAACGCAATCGCGGTCATTGCGATGCCCCGGCGGCCAGTGAAGTAGAGGACGATCTCGTCGGACATCGCATGGGCGAAACGGCGCGCGAGATCGATTCCCCCGTTGAAGCGCTTGCCCAGAATGAACTGCCCGCTGGCCAGGTCGTAGGCCCGTCCCTCAAGGATCAGCTCCTCGCCGCTGAGCTTGAACTCGGTGAGCAGCGCAACTTCGTTGCCGTAGGCGCGGTACTGCTCGAGATCCTCGGCTCGGTCGCCGGTGAGGGGAACCGTCGACAGGACTTCCGGGCCCTGTACATCGAAGAGTTGCGTGAACGCGAGGTCCTCGCGGAGGGTCTGTTCCACCTCGCTCATCGCGTCCAGGAACTCCGGTCTGGCGCCGGGCGGACGTCCGGAACGCGGCACGGCGAGATTCAGGCGCGCGGCCGCATCGCGGTCGAGGACCACTTCGACATCGGAAGGCAGTTGCTCGGCGACAGGCGGCGTATCCGGATCCTCCTGCGCGCCCAGAAGCAGCGCCCCGCAGAGCAGGGCCGCTACTGCGACCCAGGCGATCCGAACCGGCGGAGTCGTTGCATTGAAGCACTGCATGATCACCACTTCCTCATCGTCACGCCGAGACTCGACTTCCGGAAGCTGCGCGGCAGCGGCCTCATCTAATCCTCATCGTCACGCCGAGACTCGACTTCCGGAAGCTGCGCGGCAGCGGCGGCACCGGTGACGCCAGCTCGATCGCCCGCAGGCCGGCGTTGTCGAAACGGGGGACGCCGGAAGACTTGATCAGTTCGAGTTCGCTCACGGTGCCGTCACTTGCGATCCGGAAACGGACCAGGGCCTCGACGCCGTCGATCGGCGGCCTCGTCCAGCGGGCCTTGATAGCGGCGACCAGGCGCGTGGTGTAGTAGGCGTAGGTGAAGTCCTCGGCGTCGTAGCCGACCACCGGCGCCTCCGCGTCGTCGCTCCCGGCCAGCGAGTCGTCGACAGTGCGTGTCCGCTGGAAGGGACGTTCCAGCTTCGGCCGTGGTTCAGGCTCCGGTTCCGGCTCCGGTGGGGGAGGAGGCGGTTCCGGCTCGGGCGCCGGCTCGACGGGCTTCTCCTCCTCGACGAGAACCGGCACATCCTCCGGCGGCGCCTCGGGCGGCGGCTCGGGTTCCGGTTCGGGCGCGGGCGGCGGCTCTTCCTCCGGCGCCGGGGTCACCGGAATCGGCTTCGGCCGAATCGTCGGCATCCGGGTCAGTTCCACGGTGCGAGGCTCCAGGTAGGTCCGCTCGGCGAACAGGCTGGGCCCGAAGAGAAGTCCTCCAAGAACGGCCAGGTGGAGGGTCAGAGAGGCCACCAGGCAGGGCCGATTCAGACCGGCCGCCCGGCGCTCCCGGCGCCTGAGAGCCGATTCGACGGAAGGTGTTGGGGCATCCTGACTCGGCACCTGGCTGTGGCTCCCTGATCGCGACCGCTAACGGCCTTGGTCCTCTGGTTGCACGACAAGCGACACCCGATGGATGTCCGCACGTTCGAGAACGTCGAGCACGTGGATGATTCTTCCGTACGGCACCGCGGCATCGCCCTTGATGAACACCGCCTCGTAGTCGCGCAGGTCCAGCAGGGGCAGCAGGCGATCGACCAGCAGCGGCGTGGCCACCGGCTCATCCTTGATGTATACGAGATCGTTTTGAGCCACGGTCAGGATCATCGGGTCCTCATCCCGGATTGCCAGCGTCGTAGGCGATTCCATCTCCGGCAGGGTCACTTCCACGCCCTGGTGCAGCATGGGCGTCGCGATCATGAAGATGATCAGCAGCACCAGCATGACGTCCACCAGCGGCGTCACGTTGATGTCCGCCAGAACGGAGTCATCGCTGTCGGTGTCCTGAAAGAAGGCCAATTCCGACTCCTGGGCTTAGCTGCTCAGCCGAAGTTGCGCTCGGCCAGATTCAGAAACTCGAGCGTGAAGTCGTCCATTTCCGCGCGGAGTTGCCGAAGCCTGGTGGCGAGGTAGTTGTACCCCACCAGGGCGGGAATCGCCGCGACCAGACCGGCGGCCGTGTTGACCAGCGCCTCGGCGATGCCCGGGGCGACCGCGGTGATGGTCGCCGTACCCGAGGTTCCGATGTCGTTGAAGGCGATCATGATTCCCCAGACGGTGCCGAACAGGCCGATGAAGGGCGCTGCCGCGGCGGTGGTCGCCAACCAGGACGTGTTCCGGGCGAGAACCCGAAGTTCGACGTTTGCGGCCCGGCGGAGAGTCCGCTCAAGGCCCATCAACGACTGGAGGCGAAAGCTGTCCTCGTCTTCCCGGGGCTCCTTCAGGGCCTTGATCTGGGTGTCGATCTCGAGGTACCCGGCCTGGAACAGGCCGACCAGCGACGACGCGCGGTGGGCGGAAGCGGCCTTGCCGATGTCGCTGAAGCGGGCGGCCTTGCGGAACACCCCGAGAAAGCTCTGGTTCTGCCGCGCGGTGCGCCTGAAGAGCATCAGGCGCTGCAGCAGCACGTACCAGGACGACAGCGACATCAAGACCAGGATCCCGAGCACGATCTTCGCCACCGGGCCCGAACGGAGAAAGAAATGCACCACCGCCGTATCACCGGTGGCCATCAGGGTGGCAATGGGCATGGCGACCGGGGTGGCGAACGCAGCCACCACCGCTGTGTCGCCGGTGGCCGTCAGGGTGGCGATCGGGATGGCGAACGAAGGCACCACCGTGAGAAGCTATCAGACAGATAGCCAAAGGTCTATGCCTCTAGATCCCAGGGCGGGGAGAGGCGTTCGCTACGCGCGGGGAGGGGCGGTATTCTGCCGCGCCAGAAACTGAGGGGAATTCGGGGTTGAGGATCGGCGTCTGCATCAAACAGGTCCCGGATACCGATGCACACCTGCGGATCGCGGATTCGGGCCGCCGCATCGACGACGGCAATCTGAACTGGGTCATATCGAGCTGCGATCTCTGCGCGCTCGAAGAGGCCCTGCTGCTCGTCGAAGCCGCCGAGAACGCAGGGGCCGGGCGGCCCGAACTCGTCGCCTTCAGCCTCGGCCCCGCACGGGTCGAGGAAGCCCTGCGCAAGGCGTTGGCGCTAGGGGCCGACCGGGCCGTGCATCTCGCGGACGAGGCCTTCCGGGGCGGCGACGCGGTGGCCGACGGTCGTGCTCTGGCCGCGGCCATAAGGAGTCAGGAATGCGATCTCGTGCTCGCGGGCGCCCAGTCCGACGACCTGGGCCAGGCCGCGACCCCGGCGGTCGTCGCGGAGATCCTCAACTACCCCTACGCGTGGCTCGTCATGGCGGTCGAGTTGGAGGCGAACAACCGTTCGGTACGCGTCGTGCGTGAACTGGAGGGTGGGATGAACGAAGTCCTCCGCCTGGACCTGCCGGCCGTCCTCGCGGTGCAGGCCGGAATCAACAAGCCCCGATTCGCGTCCCTGCGCGGCACGCTGCGGGCCCGTGGGAAGCCGCTGGAGCACCTCGATTGCGCGACCCTCGGCGTCGATCCGGGGCTGGTGGGGGAGGCCGGCGCCCGGATCGAGACGATGGCCATCCGTCTTCCTCCGACCGGCGGCGCCGGACTGCTGATCGAGAATGCCGCCCCGGAGGCGGCCGCGGCGGAACTCATCGCGCACCTGGAGCGGGAGGCCGTGCTGTGAGCAGCCCGGCTGTGCCGCCCACGGAAACGGTGGTCTGGATCGTCGAGAACGCCGGTTGGGGGTCGGGAGCCCGGGAGGCCCGCGTCTGCGGCCAAGCGCTCGGATCGGACCTGCGGCTCGCCGTGCTCGACGAAGAACGGCTCGGACCCTATTCGCCGGGGGTCTACGCCGAGGCGCTCAGAGGTCTGATCGCGCGGGAGGACGGCGATGGAGCGGCGCCGATGACGGTGATTCTCCTGCCGCACACCTACCAGGCGGCGGAGTTCGCTCCGCGCCTTGCCATCCGGCTCGGCGCCGCCTATGTCCCGTCGATCAGCGGGGCGGACGAAGACGACGAAGGCGGCCTGCGCTTCCGCCGGTCGATCCTGCAGGCCAAGCTCCAGGCCGAGGTCCGCCCGAGGGCGCGTACCGTCGTCGCCACCGTCCAGAGCGGCGCCTTCAGCAGCGACGAGGCGCTGGCGCCGCCGCGACAAGTCCTCGAAGTCTGTCTGCCGGCCGACATGGAACAGCAGCAGGAACGGGAGATTCTGGGGCGCGAGGCGGTAAGCGCCGGCGGCGTCGACCTGGCGGGCGCCGAACGGATCGTGACCGCGGGGAGGGGCGTGGGCGGAGCGGACCAGGTGTCGGTAGCGGCCGACCTGGCCGCCGCTCTCGGCGCCGAGCTCGGCGCGAGCAGGCCGGTCGTGGACGACGGCTGGCTGCCGCGCGAGCACCAGGTCGGCTCGAGCGGACATACGGTGGCCCCGGACCTTTACGTGGCGCTCGGAGTGTCGGGCTCGATCCAGCACCTGATGGGCATGAGCGGATCCCGGATCATCGTGGCGGTGAACAAGGATCCGGAGGCGCCGATCTTCAGCGTCGCGCAGTACGGCATCGTCGGCGACCTGCACGAAGTGGCGCCGGCGCTTACCCGCCTGCTGAACGAGCGCGGCGCCGCCGGTTCCGGCTAGAGCCGGGCTCACCCGCCTGCTCCAGTTCCGGGGAGAGGGTACCAGGGGCCGCTACGGTTGCCCCTCAGGCTCCATGAGGAACCCAGCGTTCACTGTCAGGTGTGACCCGGGGTGGCTCATCCCACGCAGGCGTTGCAGCTCGAACAGGGCCAAGGACGCGGCGACCGCGGCGTTCAGGGATTCGACCGTCGGCGCGGTAGCGATCCGGAGGAACACGTCTGCCCGGTTGAGCACCTCGGTGGAGAGGCCTCTGCTCTCGTTGCCCACAGCGACAAGTACCCTCTTCGCCGAAACCAGTTTCGCGAGTTCCAGAGCAGGGGCGCCGGACGCGAACAGACAAGCGGTTGCAACGTCTGTCCCACGACGGCTTCCCTGCGACGTCAGCGCGAACCACGAGGCTCCCGCGGGAATCAGATCGAGTCGAACCCCGGTCCATACGCGTAGCCGGAGGAGACTGCCGGCGGAGGCGCGGAGGGCGCGGGGCTGATGGGGACGGGCGGTGCCGGCCGCAAGGAGGAGGGAAGCAGCCCCCGCGGCTTCGGCGGATCGGGCCATGGCGCCCAGGTTGCCTGGGTCCTGAACTCCGTCGACGTAGAGGTGAAGACCCGGGGACAGGGGGAGGACCCGGCTGCCGGCGGCGGGCACTGACTTCCACCGCGAGGGCGGGTCGACCAGGGCGGCGATGCCCTGGGGAGCGTCGGCGTCGGCTTGCTCCCGCAGTCGATCGGCGTGGATGAGGGTGGCCGTAGTTTGTGAACGGTCTTCCAACCGCTGGATGAACTCGGCATGGGTCCCCTCGAACTCCGGCGTCACCAGGAGGTGGTGGAACTCGAGCCCGGCCTCCGCCGCAGCGTCCACCAAGTGCCGGCCCTCAAGCAGGAGCACGTCGGTGTGCCGGCGTGCGTGGGCCTTGCGGAGCCGGCGAATCGTGCGTACCTGGGGGTTGTTCCGGCTGCGGATCATCGCTGCGCGATACTACGCAGTGGTCGAAGGAAGCGGCGTGTCCTCACGCGATGCCGATGAGTTGGTATGGTTCGCTGCCGATGCGTACCAGTGCGAGTGGCATACGCCGTCTGTTCACATCCGAGTCAGTAACCGAGGGTCATCCCGACAAGGTCGCGGATCAGATTTCGGATGCCGTTCTCGATGCCGCGCTGCGCCACGATCCGCAAGCGCGGGTCGCATGCGAGACACTGGTCAACACCGGACTGGTGCTGATCGCCGGCGAGATCAAGCTGAGACCCGGCGCAGACATCGACTACGCGGCTCTCGCACGGCGAACCGTTCGCGATATCGGCTACACGGACGCGAGCTACGGCTTCGCCGCCGACGACTGCGCCGTGCTCTGTGCTCTCGATCCACAGTCCGAGGACATCGCTCTTGGCGTCAACGCCGGCGGTGCCGGCGATCAGGGTCTGATGTTCGGCTATGCGTGCCGGGAGACCGAAGAACTCATGCCGCTGCCGATCGAGCTCGCGCATCGCCTGACGCGGCGACTCGCTGAACTGCGACGCTCGGGCAAGTGCGACTGGCTGAGACCAGACGGCAAGTCCCAAGTCACCGTGCAGTACGACCAGCACGGACAAGCCGTGCGGGCGCACACCATCGTCGTGTCGACGCAGCATGCCCGGGAAGTGGGGCAGGACGAGATCAGGCGGGTCGTCCAGGAGCAGATCGTCAGACCGTCGGTTCCGGGCCGCCTCCTCGACGACGACACGATCTTCCATGTGAATCCGACGGGTCAGTTCGTGGTCGGCGGTCCACAAGGGGATTGCGGACTCACCGGCCGCAAGATCATCGTCGACACCTATGGCGGCGTCGGACACCACGGCGGCGGCGCCTTCTCAGGCAAGGACCCGACGAAGGTGGACCGTTCCGCCAGCTACATGGCGCGTTACGTGGCGAAGAACCTCGTCGCTTCAGGCATGGCCGATCGCCTGGAGGTCCAGTTGGCCTACGCCATCGGCGTAGCGGCGCCCGTGTCGGTGCACGTCGATTCGTTCCGTACCGCGCGGGACGGAGTATCCGACCGCTTTCTCGAGGAACTCGTACGGAGTGAGTTCCCGCTGGAACCCCAGGCGATCATCGAGGCGCTCGATCTGCGCCAGCCGCGTTACCTGCAGACCGCGGCCTATGGCCACTTCGGCCGATCTGAGTTCCCCTGGGAACGGACCGATCGCGTGGCCACCCTCCGCCGTGCGGTCGCCTAGGTGCGCACGCCCAGGAACAGGTAGAGCGCGAGCGTCCCGAATAGCACGTTCGGGCTCCAGGCCGCGATCAGGGGGGGCAGAGCCTCCGACTGGCCGAGGGTCACGAACACGCTGATCACGGTGTAGTACACGATTCCGAGCATGATCGAGATGCCGATTCCGTAAAGGGCGCCCTGGCGACCGAGCCGGAAGGCGAAGGGCAGGGCGACAAGGCCCATCACCAGGCAAACGACGGGCAGTGCGGTCCTGTTGTGGAGCTGCATCTGGAGCTCCGGCACGGCGTTGCCGGCTGCCATCAGGTCCTGGACGTGCCGCCTGAGTTCGCGACGGTTCATCTGGTCGGCGTACTTGACCTCGGTGTCGAAGAACTCGGGTTCCTCGTGTAGATCGACGGGTTGAGGTCCCGCGAACCGGCTGCTGTTGGTCGTCGTGAGACCGTCGAACTCGCGGACCCAGGCGTCGACCAACCGCCAACCGCCGGGCTCACCTTCGTTGGCCTGCACGTAGCGAGCCGCGGCGGCGTACAGGCGGCCGATCAACCGATGCTCGGGGTCGAAGCGGAACACCTGCAGGCGCTGCACGGTCTGGCGGTCCGCGTCGTAGTGGCGGTAGTTGTAGATGTAGCCGCCGCCGGTGTCGTCCCGGGCGTAGCGCCACTGGCGATCGGCGCCGTGGTAGCTCTTGACCGGTCTCGCATTGCCTCGGATCCGGTCGTGCAGCTCGGCGACCTTGGCGTTGGAAGCCGGCAGCACGGAGTTCTCGAGCGCCGCGCTGAGCAGGGCGACCGCGGCCGCCGCGACCAGGGCCGGCATCGCCAGCCGGAGCAGGCTGAAGCCGAGGGCCTTGGCCGCCACCACCTCGTTGCGCTGCGAAAGGAGGCCGAAAGTGACCAGCGTGGTCACCAGGACGAGCACCGGCGCCACGTCGTAGAAGATCTGCAGAGAGAGGTAGGGGTAGTAGACCGCGAAGACGCTCGAGGGGACGTTGTTCTCGAACATCTCGTCGATGAGTTGGGTGAAGTCCGACACGATGTATATGGCCAGAGCCGCAACAACCGCAATCAGGAAAACGCGCGTGAACACGCCGAAGATGTAGCGGTCCATGAGGCCCGGGAAGCGAAGACTGAACGGTTCGATCCGCAACCGCAGCCGGGGCCCGGTGGGGGAGGCCCCAGACGCGAGCGACTGGGTCCGTGCACGCGCGAGACGATCCTCGAGCGCCCGCTTCCGGCGGCCTCTGACCTCCCGCCGCCTGCCGAAACGCATGAGGCGCCGCCAGAAGTGCTCCCGCAGGTAGCGGTCGACCGCGCCGATCATCAGGCTCTTGTCGCGGTTTCTGCGCCAGAGGAGAAACGTGCCGAGAACGACGAGGAGAATGTTCGGCGCCCACATCGCCAGCCAGGGCGGGATCTGCCCGTTCACGGCGGCTTCCTCTCCGTTGCCCAGCATGACGTAGTAGAAGAGGAACATCGTCACCGAGATCAGGAAGCCCGAAGATCGCCCGGTGCGGCGGTTCCGAAAGCCGAGAGGAATCCCGTAGATGCCGAACACGAGGCAGGCCCCCGGGATCGCGAACTTCTTGTGGATCTCGACCAGGGCCTTGTGCCGCCCGTCGTCGGGAAGCCCGGGTTCTTCGGCGCGCTCGACCAACTCCGAGAGGGTCATCGAGCGGACGCCCTTGGCCAGCACCAGCCCCTCGTTGCGGCGCAACAGGCTGTCCTCGATCACGATGTTCGCGTCCCGAAGGCGCTGCAGCCGGTAGGTACTGGGATCGTTCGTGTCCACCTCATGCACGTCGGCGAGACCGAACATCAGGACCGGGGGACGGCCGTTTCCGGGAGTCACGTTGATTCGCCCGGTTTCGCCTACGATGACCTGCTGTTCGGGACCTGGAACGGCGTCGGCCAGGAACACGCCGCGCCAGCCATCCTCATTCTCGGCCGGCTCGAAGACGTAGAGCACGCGTCCCTGAAGGCCGTCGTAAAACACCCTCGGCTTGACCTGCTGGTTCACGTTCCGCTTCAGGATCGCCAATTGCAGTTCGCTTGTCGCCTTGTTGCCCGCCGGCAGAGTGACGGTCATCAGGTAGGTGGTTACCGCGGCCAGCAGCAGACTCATGAACAGAATCGGCCGGTAGACCGAGAACAGGCTGATTCCCGAGGCCCGCATGGCGACCAGCTCGCTGTCGGCAGCCATCCGGCCGATCGCCAGCAGGATGGCGAACAGGAACGCCATCGGAATCGTCAGGACGATGATCTGCGGCAGGGTGTAGGCGAGGAGCTGGAGCACCACCCGAACCTCGACGTCGCGCTCGATGATCAGTTCGGCCAACTGGAAGAGCTCCTGCAGCAGGGCGAGGAACGTGAACACGAGAAGGCCCAGGGTCAGTGGGCCGACCGTCTCGCGCAGGAGGTAGCGGTCGAGGAGGCGGAACATCTTGCCGGGATCGATTCTGACCGATCGGACGGCGTCAGGGGCGGCTTGGCCCGGATGCCGCGGTCGCCGGCCTTCCGCGGTTGCCCTCCGGCGCATTGGCGGATGGAGTTGACATAATGGACATTATCAGACGCGATGTGCGGCAGCGCGCGGCCGTATCGAGAGGCGCTCCGAGCCTGCGGGACCTGCCTCCCGTCGAAGTCGACAGCGGCTGCTGCTAGAACGTCGCCGCCGTGTCCCGTTCCCGTCGGAGCGCCGCGAGGAGTTCCTCGAGGGCCCGGATCAGATCGTCCTCCTCTACGACGCTCTGGCGGAAGCTCAGGGAGACGCTGTAGCGCTCGTCCGGCGCCTGGAAGCGGAATACATGCGGCTTCGCCGCTGCCGTGCCCCCGTCGGTGGACGGTTCGGCCTTTCCCTGGCTCTCGTCCTGTTGCGTGTCGGATCGGAGCGACCGCACCTCGCTGCGCACATCGGCTCGCTTGAGACCGAGCTCGGCAATGCGCTCGAGCATCTCGATCATCTCGCTCTCCGCGGCCAGCTTCAGGACCTCCAGGAGAATCGACTTCCTCGCCGAGACGCCCAGCGCGATCGCCCTGTCGCGTACAGCCCGGGGCAATCTCAGCAAGGCCAGGGACTCGGTCACACTGACCCGGGAGCGGCCGAGCGCCGCGGCGACCTGTTCGTGCGTGTAGCCGTGCTGCTCAACCAGCGCGCTCAAGCCGTCAGCTTCCTCGAATGGCGTCAGGTCGACCCGCTGGAGGTTCTCGACCAGCGCGATCTCGAGCGCCTCGCTGCGAGAGACGTCCATTTCGATCAACGGAATCTCGTTGACTCCGGCCCGCTGGGCGCCGCGAAAGCGCCGCTCGCCGGAGATGATCCGGTACCGCTGCTCTCCGGCGCCGGCAAGGTTGACTGGAGGGAGCGGCCGGGCCAGGATCGGCTCCAGAACGCCCTTCGTCCGGATGGAAGCGGTCAGTTCCTCCAGGCCTTCGAGCCGCTGCCTGGGCTGATCGGGGTCCGGCTCGATCCGGGAAAGAGGGACCATTCGGATGTTCATCGACCGCGCCCAGTTACATCTCGTACTTGCCAAGTACCTTCGGATCGAGCTCTTCGAGCCACTCCTTCATCTTCTGTTCGTCCATGCCGGCCACCGGCGCGTCGGCTCCCTCGCCCTTGGACGTCTGCTGCCTGACGCGGGCAAGATCGGCCACCGACCGGCGCACAAAAAGCGGCGCTCCGGCACGGAGAGCGAGCGCGATCGCGTCGCTCGGCCGTGCGTCGAGGAGACGATGCTCGCCGCTCCGCTCGACGAGTTCGACCACGGCCAGGAAGGTGTTGCCCTCGATTGCGCGCACGACAACCTCGATCACCTCGGCCCCGACCAGGTCGAGGGCGTTCTTCAGCAGGTCGTGGGTCATCGGCCGGCCCGGATCCTTGCCCTCGATGGCGAGTTGAATCGCTCCGGCCTCGAAGATGCCGATCCAGATCGGGACCACCGAACTCTCGTGCCCGTCCTTCTCATGCAGGCGTAGAATCACGATCGGCTGGTTGGAGTTCGGCTCCATCATCAAGCCGTGGACCTCAGCCGGGATCTTCCGATCCGCCGCGTCCTCCCGGGCTGCCGGGTCCCTGCCGCCGTCCGTCGCCATTCCCGGCATCCTACGCCAGTGGCTGGACGGCGACTAGTGGACTGAGTCCTTGGGTCGCATGGCCGATCCCCGGGCTGGCCGAGGGCTCGGAACCAGTTCACGATCAGGATGTACGGTCCACGAGTTGACCCAGCAAGGAATGGTCGTAGGCCTCCAAGGTCCGGATGCGCGTCAATGTCCCGGCTTGGACCGGCGCCCCTTCGACCGGGAAGTGGACTATCCGGTGACAGTCCGTTCGCCCGGCCTGATAGCCCGGGCGCCGGCTCCAGCCGGTCACCAGGAGGTCGAACTTTCTTCCCACCAGGCCCTCGTTCAGCTCACGCTGGATGACCGACTGGGCCGCGAACACGCGCTGGAGCCGCTCGTCGGCAACTTCACGGGGAACCTCGTCCGCAGCGGGCAGCCGGATGGCGGCCGTATTCGGTCTGGGGCTGTACTTGAACGCGAACACGGAGGCGAAACGGACCCTTGCGACCAGATCGAGTGTGCGCCGAAAGTCCTCCTCCGTCTCCCCCGGAAAGCCGACGATCAGATCGGTGGACAGGGCCAATCCGCCGCGGGAGGCGCGCAGCCGGTCGACCAGGCCGAGGTACTCCTCCACCGTATAGCCGCGTCCCATGCGCCGCAGAACCCGGTTCGAGGCCGACTGAACCGGCAGGTGAAGGTAGGGCGAGATGTTGTCGTGGGCGGCCACGGCCGCGATCATCGCGTCGGTGAAATCGCGCGGATAGGAGGTCACGAACCGCAGCCGCTTCAGCCCCGGCAGCACGGCCGCCGCGTTCAGCAGATCGGCGAAGTCCAGAGCCCGGCCGCTTCCCACGGGCGGCGGCGGCTCGCGCCAGTGATTCACGGTCTGGCCGAGCAGCTCCACTTCAAGGAAACCGTATTCGAGAAGGTGCTCGATCTCGCTCAGGATCAGCGCCATCGGCCGGCACCGCTCCGGTCCCCGCGTGTTCGGCACGACGCAGAACGTGCAGCGCTTGTTGCAGCCTTCGATGATCGTGACCATTCCCTTGTGGACGCTGTCCCGGCTGATGGTCTCGAAGTCGTACGGCCGCTCCTCGGGAAACCCGACCGCCAGGACGCGCTCGCCGCGCCGGCTGCGCTCGATAACGGACCCGAGTTCGCCGACCCGGCCGGCGCCGACGACGAAGTCGATGTCGGGGTTGCGCCTCAGGGCCTCCTCGCCCTCCTGCTGCGCGACGCAACCGCAGAAGCCGATTCGCAGGTTCGTCCGTTCGCGCTTCAGCAGCCGGTACTCTCCCAGCCGGGAGTAGGACTTCTGAGCCGCCTTCTCGCGCACCGAGCAGGAGTTCAGGAGAATCAGGTCCGCCTGCTGCAACTCCCGCGTCGGCACGAGGCCCTGCTGCATCAACTGGCCGGCCATGCGCTGGCTGTCCAGCTCGTTCATCTGGCAGCCCCAGGTCTCGATGTAGAACCGCTCCACGGCGCGGAGACTACTACCCTGTCCGGGCCGGCGTCCGCCGGTGCGCGGCGGCCGCGCCGGATGCGGCGAGCAGGCCCTCGACCTCCTCCGCCGTCGACGCAGCGACGCACCGGCGTGCAAGTTCCTCCGCGGCGCAGACATCCAGCGAACGCACGACTTCCTTGACGCCGGGAATGCTCCGGGGACTCATCGAAAGCTGTCGCAGGCCCAGCCCCAGCATGAGTGGCGCGTACTCGGGGCTTGCCGCCATCTCGCCGCACAGGGCGACTGGAACCCGCTGCCTCCGGCCCGCCTCCACGACGAACTGAATCATGCTCAGGACGGCGGGATGCAGGGGTTGATAGAGGTCCGCCACATGTTCGTTCGTCCGATCGACCGCCAGCGTGTACTGGATCAGATCGTTCGTGCCAATGGAGAGGAAGTCGACTTCGGCCGCGAGCTGGCGGGCGATCAGCACCGCCGCCGGCACTTCCACCATGGCACCGAACTCCACGTCCCTCCGGCACTCGGCGCCCTCGGCCTCGAGTTCGGCGCAAACGTCGTCGCAGAGACGGCGCAACGCCCGGATCTCCTCGACCGCGGTCACCATCGGCGCCATGATGCGCAGGTTGCCGAAGGACGCGGCGCGGAACAGGGCGCGCAACTGAACGCGGAACACATCCGCGCGCGCCAGGGTCAGCCGAATGCCGCGCTGACCCAGCGCCGGGTTCTCCTCGTCCCGCGGCACGAGGCCGCGGGCCACCTTGCCGCCGCCGAGGTCCAGGGTCCGCACCACGACCGGCTGGGGCGCCAGGGTCTCCAGGAGCTGCCGGATCACGGCCACGTGCTCTTCCTCGGTGGGCAGCTCGGGGCTCTTCTCGAGATACAGGAACTCGCTTCGGTAGAGGCCGATGCCGGAAGCGCCGAACCGCCGCACGTCGTCCAGTTCCTCGGGCAACTCCACGTTGGCCAGCAGCTCGACCTCCGCCCCGTCGACGGTTCGGGCCGGCAGGTCTCTGGCCGCGGTCGACTGCGCCTCCTCGTTGCGCCGCCGTCGGCGCTGAAGGCTGCGGTACTGGTCGAGCGTCTCCGGCGTGGGATGGAGAGTGAGGCGTCCCTCTTCCCCGTCCACGATCACGGGGTCATCGTCGGCGACGCGGTTGGTGATGTCCACGATGCCGGTCACCAGCGGGACGTCCAGCGCACGCGCAACGATGGCGGTGTGCGAGTTGGCGCCGCCGACCTCGATCGCGAATCCCACCGCTCCGCGGCGTCCCAGGCGCAATACCTCGTCCGGCGCCAGCTCATGACTGACGACGACCACGTTGCGGTCGAAGTTCTCGCCGACGCCCGGCGAAGATCGCTTCCCCGCCAGTGCCCGGAGCAGGTAGCGGGTGACGTCGCGAAGATCCTCGCCCCGTTCGCGCAGGTGCTGGCTCTTGACCTGGGCGAACTTCTCGCCGAGATCGTCGGCCACCGCCTGCACCGCCCACTCCGCATTGACCCGATCGCCGCGGATCATCTGATCGATGCGGCGGGCGAAGGACGAGTCCCGCAGGATCACCGAGTGGGCATGAAAGATGGAGGCCAGGTCGCTGCCGAAGGTCTCGGCGATCCGGCTTTCGGTGGCCTCGAGTTCCGCCTCCACGGTGCGTACGGCGGCGCCGAAGCGCTCGACCTCGCGGTCCAGGCCGCCCCTCCGGATGGTTACCCGCAGCACCTCGACACCGTGGCCGCGAAGGCAGACCGCGGGGCCGATCGCGACTCCCGGAGCGGCGCCGGCGCCCTGAAGGGCCTCCTGCCGTTTCGTGTCGTCCGGCCGGCTCATGAGTCCTCGCCGAACCGGGTCTCGATCAGGTCGCAGACCGCCGTCATCGCGGCCTGCTCGTCCTCACCCAGGCAGCGGACCGTCAACCTGGCGCCCAGTCCGGCCCCCAGCAGCAGGACGCCGAGGATGCTCCGCGCCTCGGTCTCGCGGCCGTTGGCGCGCAACACGACGTCGGACCGGAATTGCTTTGCCGTCTGCACCAGCCTGGCGGCAGCGCGCGCGTGCAGCCCCAGCTCGTTGACCACCTCGACCACTCGTTCCATCACTTCGACTGCCGCATGCTGCCGCTCGCGGCGAGCTGGATGCTCTTGCGTCCATTGCTCCAGATCCAGTCCGCCAGGTCCGGCAGGTCGAGATCCGGCGCTTCGCAGCAGAGACTGAGCACCATCGGCAGGTTGACCCCCGTCACGACCGCGGCTTTCGCCACTCCCGACGCCCGCAGCGCGCTGTTGGAGGGCGTGTCGCCGAACATCTCGGTCAGGATCAGAACGCCCGCCCCGTGCTCCTCGTCAAGCCGCCGGACCCTGGCTTCAATCAGGTCCGCCACCTCGGCGGCGTCGGCGCGCAAGTCGATGCAGAGCGCGTAGACCGGTACCGGACAGGTGTCGCTATCCTGGCCGGAGATGGCACGCGCGGAGTCGAGCAGTCGCTGGGCGAGTTCACCATGCGAAACGATGAGCACGGGGACGGTCACGAGACGCTCGCCGCCCGCGACCGGCGGCGGGCCACGTCCCGGTGCTGCAAACGGATCTGCCAGGCGCCGGCGGCGAGCCGGTCCGCCACGGCTTCCGAGATCGCGACCGACCGGTGCCGCCCGCCGGTACAGCCGATCCCGACGGTCAGGTAGCTACGGTTCTCGTCCCGGAATCTCGGCAGGAGATAGGCCAGAAAGCTCTCGAGCCGGTCGACCAGTTCGCCGAAAGCCTCGTGTCCGTGCAGGAACTCCTGGACCGCCGGGTCGGTCCCCGGTTTCTCCCGCAGGTCGGCGACGAAGTACGGATTCGGCAGAAACCGGACATCGAACATCAGATCGACACCCGCCGGAACGCCGAACTTGAAGCCGAAGCTGACGATGTTGACGGTCAGACCGCCCGCATCGCTCGAGGCGAACTCGTTGTAGATCGCGGCACGGAGTTCATGGATCGTCGAGTCCGTGGTGTCGAACACGCGCGAGGCGCGGCCCCGCAGTTCCAGGAGCATCTTCCGCTCGCGCCGAATGCCGTCGATCACGCGCTCCCCCTCGCCCGTCAAGGGGTGCCGGCGCCGCGTCTCGGAGTACCTCCTGACCAGCACGTCGTCGGAGCTGTCGAGGAAGATCAACACCGGCTCGACCAGGCCCGGATCCGCTTCGTCGAGCAGGCGCGGCAGTTCCTCCGCCAGGCCGGGAGTGCGCAGGTCCGTGACCAGGACGATCGCCTCGAGTTCCGGCGCGGCGGCGGCCGGCTCGCGGACGAGGTGCCTCAGCAGAGGCAGAGGCAAGTTGTCGATGCAGTGATGACCCAGATCCTCGAAGCACCGGGCAACCGTGCTCTTGCCCGAGCCTGAAAGGCCGGTGATCACGAACAGACGGACCGGCGGCTCAGACACGCCCGTCGGCGCACAGCAGCTCGTAGATCTCCTGCGGCTTCGACACCCTGCGCAGGCGCTCCCGGCCGCCGCTGCTCACCCACTCGGAAATGGCTGCCAGGGCCTTGAGGTGACGCCCGGCGCTCTCCCGGGGCGAAAGCAGAACGAAGAAGAACCGGACCGGAACGCCGTCATCGGCGCCGAAGTCGACACCGCGCTTCGACACCGCTACCGCCAGCACGATGTCCCGCAAACCGCGGATCCGCCCGTGCGGAATCGCCATGCCGCCGCCCACGGCGGTGGAGCCCAGCTCCTCCCGCTCCTGCAGGGCGGCCAGGACCGCATCCGAGTCCGAGAGACCCAGGACGCGGCAGATTCGCACGGTCAGTGTTCGCAGTGCGCCGTCGCGGCACTTCGCCTCGACATCGGAGAAGATCAGTTGCGGCTTCGCCAGACTTGCCAGATCCATCTTGGTTCGGCGGCCCCCCCTTCGCCCCTTGGCTGCTGCCTCAGAAGATCCGTCTGCGGTCGGTCGAGGACGGAATACCGAGTTCATCCCGGTACTTGGCGACAGTTCGCCGGGCGATGTTGATGCCCTCCTGCTGCAGTTCGCGCGTCAGCGCGGAATCCGACATCGGCCTGCGGCTGTCCTCGTCGCCGATCAGATCGCTCAGCATGCGCTTCACCGTCAACGAGGAGATCTCCCCGCCCCGGTAGCGGTCGATGCCGCGGTGGAAGAAGAACTTCATCGGAAACAGTCCGCGCGGCGTGTGAATGTACTTGTTCGACACCACGCGGCTCACCGTCGACTCGTGCATGCCGATGTCGTCGGCCACGTCCCGCAGCACCATGGGCCGCAGTTCGTCGAGACCGTGGTCGAAGAACCTCCGCTGCTGCCGCAGAATCGAGTCCGCGACCTTGTAGATCGTTCTCTGACGCTGGTCGAGGCTCTTGATGAGCCACATCGCCGAACGCATCTTGTCCTTGAGGAAGTCCCGCGCCTCCGCCTGATTGCCGTCCCGCCGCATTCGTCGCAGCATCCTGCGGTAGGCACGGCTGATCCGCAACTTGGGCAGGCCGTCGTCGTTCAACTGGATCGCCCACTCGCCGCCGGTCTTGACCGCGACCACGTCGGGCTCGACGTACTCGACGCGGTCATTCGAGAACTGCCGGCCCGGTCGCACCTCCAGCGCCTTGATCTCTTCGACCGGCGCCTCGAGCTGCGCCAACGGAGTCCGCAAGCGGCGCGCGACGAGCCGGAACTGCCGTCGAGTGAACGGCCCCCAGCATTCGCCGACGATGCGGTAGGCCAGTCCGTCCGCGGCGTCCTTCGCCTCGAGCTGCGCCAGCAGGCACTCCCGCAGCGAGGGCCAGGCCACGCCGGGCGGATCGAAACTGCGGACCAACGCAAGCGCCCGCTCCACCAGTTCGACGCCATATCCGGGAACCGGATCCGAACGAGGCGCCAGGTCCGGCGCCTCCGGGTCGGGAACTGACGGACCGCCGCCGTTGTCGAGGTGGCGGGCGGCCAGCGCTTCGTCCATCTCCCGGGCCGTCGCGACCTCCGAGCGGTAGCGCTCCGCTTCCCGTTCCTCGGCGCCCAGAAGTTGAATTTCCTCGACCGATGCGCGCAGGAAGCCGTCCCTATCGAGATTGCCGATGATCAACTCGGCGGCCTCGCGAAGAAGCGGCGGTGCGTCGGACATGCGCAACTGCCAGAGCAGATGGTCGTAGAGATCCGGCGCCCGACTGACGTTGTTCTCGATCGGCCAGAACTCCCGGCTCTCGAAGGTGTTCGCGACCGTCGAATCAGGCCCGAGGTAGTCGTTGAAGTACGCGTCGAGGTCGATGTCTCCCATCGAGGGCTCTTCCGGGTCTCCGGGGTCGGGATTGTCGACCGCCGCCCCTTCCTCGGCGCCGTTCAGCTTCTCCGTCTCGTCGGCCGGGGCGGCGGGAGCATCGCCGTCGGTGGCGCCGGCAGCCTCGGCGGAAGGTCCCTCTTCGGGATCCTCATCCTCGCCATCCTCGAGCATCGGATTCTCGACGATCTCCTGGTTGAGTACGCCCTCCAACTCCAGGCGGGTCATCTGCAGCAGCTTGATCGCCTGCTGCAGCGCCGGTGTCATGACCAGCCGTTGGGCCAGTTTGAGCGAGAGCCTCTGTTGGAGCACCATGATCGCGTTCGAACGGCAGCGGTTCCTGGGGCCGGGCCGGTCCCGCTCGAAGCCGTCTCACCATGCCGCCGCGCTCAGTGTCTGACCGCGCGCCGCCAGCATTCCAGCAAAACCAATGCCAAGGTGACGCTATCACCTTGAGTTGCTACAGCGAGAACTCCGCGCCGAGGTAGATCTTCCGGACCGTCGGATCGGCCGAGAGCTCAGCCGGCGTTCCCGTGCGGAGGATCCTGCCGTTGTTGATGATGTAGGCGCGGTCCGTGATCTTCAGGGTCTCCCGCACGTTGTGATCCGTGATCAGAACGCCGATGCCCATGTCCCGAAGCTGCCGGATGATCGCCTGGATGTCGAGTACCGCGATCGGATCGATACCGGCGAACGGCTCGTCGAGGAGGATGAAGCTGGGACTGATCGCGAGCGCGCGGGCAATCTCGAGCCGGCGTCGCTCGCCCCCGGAAAGCTGGTTCCCCTTCGAGCGCCGGACCGCCAAGAGATCGAAGTCTCCGACCAACTGGTTGATTCGGCGGCGCTGCTCGGCGCGGCCCAGACCGAGTGTTTCGAACACCGCGCGCAGGTTGCCTTCAACGGACAGCCGACGAAACACCGAAGGTTCCTGCGGCAGGTAACTGATGCCCTGCTGCGCCCGCAGGTACATGGGAAGGTCGGTGATGTCCACGTCGTCGAGGAAGACACGGCCTCCGTCCGGCCGGGTCAAACCCACGACCATGTAGAACGTGGTCGTCTTGCCGGCGCCATTTGGTCCGAGCAGACCCACGACTTCGCCCTGGCCGACCTCGATCGACACGTCCTGGACGACTGGTCGCCCCCGATAGACCTTTCGCACATCCTGGGTGCGGATGCGATGGCCCGGGGCCGGCCGCTCGGTCACGGGTGGCCGGCTCCGGCAGCCGCGCTGCCGGACGGCCCCATCTCGTAGCGGCCCTCATCGAGCCAGTAGAGCAGGCGCGATCCTCTCAGGAGATCGCCTCCCCTGCGGACGACAACGCCGCCGGTGAGCCGGATGATGCGTTCCGCCACGACATAGACGGCTCGGTCGGCGCCGACGGAGAGGTTCTGGGCGACATCCTCGAGTCGGGCGTTCCCCAGGCAGTACAGCGCCTGGGTCTGGACATCCTCCGAATCACCGTCCGCAGCCGCCGTCTCGACCGTCAACTCGTCGCAGTTCAGCCGCTGGTCTCCCAGAACCGCCGAGGTCCCGCCGCTGTAGCGCAACTCGCCGTCGGCCTCCGAAAAGCTCAGCCTCTCCGAGACCACCAGCCACTCTTCGGGAGGAACGTCGACCTCCTGCTTCCCGGCGTCCGTCGGCGCGAGCGCCGGCGCCGCGCGCCAGGTCGTGCGTACGTCGCCGCTCGCCGTCAGCCGCCTGCGGTCCCCGCTGACCCGTAGCTGCGCGGCCGCGAGATGGTATGCCCCGGCAAGCGCCTCGACTTCCCCCCGGAACAGGCTGCCGTCCTCGTCGCAGAGCACGGCCTCCTCCGATCTGATCGTCGACGGACCATCGGCCGGATCCGAGCCGGCAAGGGGCAGAGCGCCTCCGCCGTCTTCGTCCGCGCCTCTGAAGGTGATCGCTACGCCCCCGCTGGCTTCGGAGCAGGCCGCCGCCTGGTCGAACATCGTGCGGGGCGCTTCGAGTTCCCCCTGGGCAAGGATGAGTTTGCCCGGTTGCCCGAAGAACTCGACCCGCCCGGTCGAGGGATCGATCGCGGCGCGGTCCGCGAGCGCACGGACCGGGTCGCGGCGCCGATCCGTCAGTTCCACGTTGCCTCCCAGGACCAGCTCCGTCAGAGCGCCTTCGCTGTCGAAACGGCCATTGGCGACGCTGCTCGAAGCGACCCGCAGGGGCTGTCTCCGCTCCGGAACCTGCTCGTCGAACACGACCCTCCCCCGAGACTCGAACTCGGACGGCACGCCGTCGACGAAGGTGAAGGCAAGAACCTGTGCCCGAACCCGTCGCCGGGCGCCGTCCGCATAGTCGATTCGCAGCACGCCGGGGCCGCCCCGGTTCGGGCCGCTCAACAGCAGCCGGCTCGGGAGTTGATCGGAGTCGAATCCGACATCCAGCGCATCGCCGATCAGGACCAGCGTCGAGCCTGCCACGTCCGTTTCGCCGTCCCGTGTCGGCAACCCGCCGCCTCCGAGAGGCGCCTGCAGCACAATCTGACCGCGGGCCTCGAGTGCGGTCAGCGCCTCGCCGGTTTCCCGGGCCAGGGCGAGCGTCAGTGAACGGGCGGCGAGGTTCAGGTCGCCGAACCGCGTCGTGGTTCCGCCCCGTGCGGTCAGGGTCCCCTCGCTCCAGCGGTACTCCAGCGTCTCGCCGGTCAGGGAGAGCGGCTCGGGCGACTCGCCGAACTCCATCGCGGCGCCGCCGGTCGCCCTCATCCGTCCCTCACGCCATCGATACTCCAGCGTCTCGGCGGTCAGGGACAGCGGCTGCCGTGAGTCCCCCGTCTCGCTCGTTGCCGCGGCGCCGGTCGCCCGAACACCGCCCCCGAGGTTCGCTATCTCCTGTCGGAAGTCGACCCGCAGGCCGTCGCCAACCGCGGTGATGCCCTCGAACGTGAACCGGCTGCCGTCCCCCGCCGTCAGAACCATGCCGCCCTCGGCCAGGTCCATCCAGTCCGTGTCGACAACGAGACCGTTCGTCCCCTCAAGCGTCACCGCGCCCTCCAGATGGGTCGCGTTCGTGACCTCGTTGTAGGTCGCGCCGTCAGCGCGCAGGCTGTACCGGTCATCGCCGCGCGGATAGTCGACCTCGACCTCCTTCAGCAGCACGTTGCCCCGGTCGTCGGAACTCGTCCGCGCCCCCCGAATGCGGAACACCTCCACGCCTTCCCGCTCGAGCGTCGATTCGAACTGCTCAGCGCTGAGTTGGACCGTCTGTTCGCCCGGGACCGCGGCCTCGTCCGCACCGGTCGCCTCGTCGCCGCCCTCCTCGGCGACGACGGCGGGGCGCTCCTGCCGTCCACTGAGGAAGACCGAGGCCAGCCCGCCGACGCCGGCAATCAGCACCACGAGCAGGAAAGCCCTCAGAAGCCGGGTGCGGAGTTGCCGCCGCCGCCCGAAGCGCGCGTCCCTCCGCCCGCCGGGCCGGTAGACGGTGTCCCGGTCGTCGGCTGCCGGCGAAGGGGATGCCTCGTCAGAGCCGGGGGGCGTCTCGGTGCTCATGGGCCAAGTCTACTTGGCGCCGGCCTCCGGATCTTCTGCGACGCTCCAGGCGCGCGCAATTCGCCTGGCGTCCTCGACCCTGACCACGAGACCACCGGCGTAGTTGTCCCATTCCAGCGCCCCGAGCACCTCGAAGAGTCCGTCGAGGTCGGGCAGTCGTTCCCGCCAGCCCCAGCCGAGCAACTGCACGGGGCGGCCGGACCCGGAACCCCTGCTTCCCCCGCGCCTGACGCGCAGTTTGACGTGGTCCTTGCCGAACTCACGCACCGGACCGCTCCGCTCCAGCGGTCCGAGCCGGATCAGCGGCCGGCGATTCCCTTCACCATGCGGCTCCAACCGCGCCAATTCCCGGAACAGGGCCGGCTCGACCTGTTCCGGAGAGAGGTCCAGTTCATACTCCCGACGCCGCACCAGCACTTCCGGCACCCAATCGGCGGCCGCTTCCATCTCGTCTCTCAGAGCCGGCAGTTCGGCCACGCCCACAGACAGGCCGATGGCCTGGGGATGTCCTCCGAATCGCTCCATCCGCGCCTCGAAACGGGTCATGAAGGAGTGGAGATCGACACCGGGGATGCTGCGACCCGAGCCGGTGCACGTCTCGCCATCGACGCCCAGCAGGATCACCGGACGATGAAACTCGCGGGCAAGGCGCCCGGCGGCAATGCCGACCACGCCCCTGTGCCATTCCGGGCGCCAGGCCATGAAGATCCCGGGCCGCCGCCCGTCGGCCGAGAACACCTCCGTCGCCTCCTCCAACACGCGGCGTTCTTCGCCCTGCCGCTGGCGGTTCAGGGAGTCGAGCTCCCCCGCCAGGCGGTCCGCCTCGGCCGTGTCCCGGGTCAGCAGCAGACGGAGCGCCAAATCGGCGCTGGCCAGCCGGCCGGCGGCGTTGAGCCTCGGTCCCAGCCGAAAGGCGACTTCCGTCGACGACACGGCGCCCTCGATGCGAGCGACCCGCATCAGGGCCCGAAGCCCCGGAGAACGTGACTTCTCCAGCGCCTGCAGGCCGAGCGCGGCGATAACGCGGTTCTCACCCACCAGGGGCACCACATCCGCGATCGTGCCGAGACATGCGACGCGCAACAGCGCAGCCAGCGGGGCCTCGCGATCGCTCCGACGCAGCACTGCCTGCGCCAGCTTGAACGCAAGTCCGGCGCCGCAAAGGTGGCGGAACGGGTAGGTACAGCCATCCTGTTGAGGATTGACCTGGATCGCCTGGGACGGAAAGTCGCTTCCGGCAATGTGATGATCGGTCACGACCACGTCGATTCCCTGCCTGATCGCCTCCTCCACCGCCTCGTTCGAGGTCGTACCGCAGTCAACCGTGACGATCAGCGAGGCCCCCGCGCGCTTCGCCTTCTCGACCTGAACGACCTGAAAGCCGTATCCCTCGGTGAACCGGTTCGGAAGGATGGGAACCACATCGGCAGCCAGAGCTCGCAGTACAGCGGTGAGCAGCGCGCAGGCGCTTACTCCGTCGACGTCGTAGTCCCCCACCACGGCGACGGTGCCGCGGTCGCGGCAGACGGCAAGTACCCGCTCGACCGCCTCCTCCATCCCCCTCAGCAGGAAGGGGTCGTGCAAGCCACGGCGGTGCGGTCTGAGAAAGGTCTCCGCCTCCGCCTCGGTCTCCACTCCCCTGCGGGCAAGGGGAGCGGCAAGCAGCCCGTATCCCGCTGCCAGGAGTCGTTCGGCGGGCTCGGGAGTGGGCTTCTCCAGCCACTCCACCGTCTCGTCGCGGCGGCGGCCGCCTTGTTCCGGCGCCGTCACATCAGATCCTGCGGATCAACATCTACGGCCAGATCCACCGCCGGCGCCGGCACGACGGCACGGGTCAGCCCCCGCACGTCCGCGCCGCTCCCCGAGCGCATCAGGAATTGAAACCGCCACTGCCCCTTGAGGCGCTCGAGCGGCGCCGGAGCGGGACCCGAAAAGCGCACGCCGGCGGCCAGCGGGTGGGCACGGGCGGCCCCTGCAAGCTCCCTGATCCGGCCCCAACCGCGTTCACGGTCCCGATCCCGGACCACGATCTGGACCATGCGGGTGAACGGCGGGTAGTGGAACACCCGGCGAAACCGCATCTCCTGGCTGGCAAAGGCGTCCTCATCTCCGTTCAGCACCGCCTGGATCGCATAGTGATCCGGATGGTACGTCTGGATCACGAACCGGCCGGAACGTTCGCCGCGACCGGCCCGCCCGGCAAGCTGCGTGAGCATGGCGTAGCTGCGTTCCGCCGCCCGGAAGTCCGGAAACCCGAGGTAGGAGTCCGCGGCGAGTACCGCCGCGAGCGCAACGTCGGGGAAGTGGTGTCCCTTGGACACCATCTGGGTGCCGATCAGGATCTGGGTGCGACCACCGCGGAACTTCTCCAGGACCGCCGTGGCGCCTCCGACGCGCCGAGTCGCGTCCCGGTCCAGTACGTCCACGACGGCGCCCGGAAACCGCGCCAGGACTTCCTCCTCCACCCTCTCCGTGCCGGCGCCGATCGGCTGCAGGGCGTCCTCGCCGCAGTCGGGGCAGAGCCGCGGCACGTCCTCGCGGGCGCCGCAGTAGTGGCAGATCAGTCTTCGCTCCCGGCGGTGAAAGCTCTTGGGCAAACCACAGTCCTCACAGGGCATGTTCTCGCCGCAGGCCCGACACAGCAGTTGCGGCGAGTAGCCCCGCCGGTTCCGCAGCAGGATCACCTGCTCTCCTCGCTCCAGGCTGTGCGTGATCTGGTCGACTAGCGGCTGGGAGAAAGTCACGTCGCCCGGCCGGCGGGGGCCCCCGGCTTCCTTGCGGAGGTCGACCAGGATCGGTTCGGGAAGCGAACCCGACCCGACCCTGGCGGTTAGCCGGAGGTGGCGATAGCGACCGCGCTCGACGTTCAAGCGGGTTTCCAGACTCGGTGTCGCGGAGACCAGCACGGCGGCCGCGGAGCACGAGCGGGCCCGCACCAGGGCCAGGTCCCGGCCGCTGTACCGGGGACGCGTGTCCTGCTTGTAGGCCGCGTCCTGCTCCTCGTCCACCACGATCAGGCCCAGGTTCCGAACGGGAGCAAAGACGGCCGACCGGGGACCGACGACGACCCGGCAGTCGCCGCCGCGGATGCGCTCCCACTCCTGTTGGCGCTCGGCGCTGCCGAGGTTCGAGTGCAACAGGGCGACCAGGTCGCCGAAGCGTTCCTTCAGCGTCCGCGCAAGTGCCGGCACCAGGGCGATCTCCGGCACCAGAACGATGACGGACCGGTCCTCCCCGACCGCCGCCCGAGCGGCTTGAAGGTAGACCTCGGTCTTGCCGGATCCGGTCATGCCGCCCAGGAAGCAGGGCCGGAACTGCCCGCTCCGGACCGCGGCCACGAGTTCGTCGGCGGCAACCGCCTGGTCCGGGCGCAGTTCGATCGGCGCCGCCTCGCCATCGCCGGCCAGACGATGGCGGGCCAGATCCATCGTTTCGATCTGGGTAAAGGAGCGGAGAACGCCAAGTCGTCCCAGGCGTCGCACGACCGCCGCCGAAGCACCGGTCTGCGAACGCAACTCCTCCAGCGTCGCCGGCCGGTTCAGTTCCGCGAGGTACTCGACCACGAGGCGGCCCGCCGGAGACCGCCCGCAGGCCTGAAGCTGGGCCTCGCGGTCCCCCGGCGGCAGTTCCACGGCCGCACGGTAGCGGGAACTTCGGCTGCCGGGTTCGTACAGCCTGATGCGGCCGCTCTCCCGCCAGCTCTCGATCCGATCGAAGAGCGTCGCCTCCCCGATCTCGTTCCAGATCGTCGCCAGCGTCAGGCGGCCCCGATCCAGGAGCAGTCGTTGCAGGGCCTGACTCAGCGGGTCGCGCCAGTCGTGGAGCGCGCCGCGGTTGGTGAGTTCCGCGCGCCGGTCGCCCCAGCCGGTGAGCTGGCCGGGAACCATGTTCTTCAGTACTTCGCCGATCGGCGCGGAGTAGTAGGAAGACGCGAAGCGCGCGATCTCCATCAGGTCGTCCGGCAGGACGGGTTCCAGGTCGACGACCGACTCGATCGGGCGCAGTTGGGTTTCGACGCCGGTCGGGGGGCGGGCCGGAAGGCCCACGATCCAGCCCGTCAGGCGCCGCTTGCCCACGGGTACCCGCACGCGGACGCCGACTCGGACCAGGCCGCTCCAGCGCCCGGGTACGCTGTAGGTCAGGGGATCGGGCAGCGGCAGCGGCACCGCGACTTCGGCGTACTCGCCTCCGGCGGCGCAGATCCCGGCATCCCGCGGCTGCGTTGCCGAACTCACTTCGTTCCGTTCTGCGGCGCGGTCCCACTGCCGGCCCGGTCCTCCTCGACGCAGTTGCCGCATACGCCGGCGGTCAACTGAACTTCAGGCACGTGAACGCCGCAACGCCGGCACCGAAGCAGCGCGCTTGTCCGTCCCGGGCCGCGAGTCGCCCCGGAGTCGTGCTCGGAGCCTCCAGTCGGGCGACCGCCGGCCGTACCGCGTGCACTCCGGCTGCCTCCGGTCCGGCCCGTACCGGGAGTGCCGGCCGCGGACCGTTGCAATACCTGGAGCAGGCGCAGGAAGGAGCGCGCCTCGGCGGTTCGCGGCGACCGCAGCAGCCCGCGGACCATCCGCGAGATCCACATCCACGCCACCAGCACGGCAATCAGGATGACGAGGAGCTTTGTCACGATCTACATCAGCCCTCGCTCGTATTCCCCTGCCGATCCCCGACCGCCCTGTCGAATCCGGCCTGTCGTGGCCCTGGTTGCTAGAGGCAGGAAGCGTCGCGGCCCGAGAGCCTCAACTGGCCTTGGCCTTGGAGATCTTTTCGAGGCTGCCCGTGAGCGCCTTCTCGACCAGCACCTCCGCTTCCTCTTCGCCGATCTCTCTGACGTGCAGAACCTCGCTGACGATGAAGTACTTCGCCTTCTCGTACATCTTCTTCTCGCGGAACGACAGGCTCTTCTTCTGACTCACCAGGCGGAGGTTCTTGAGCACCTGGGCGGCGTCAGTCAGGGAGCCGGTCCGCATCTTGTCGAGGTTCTGCTTGTAGCGGCCCTTCCAGTCCTTGTAGACATCGATGTTGCCGTCCGCGATCAACCGCAGCAGGTCCTTGATCTCCCGCGACTTGGCCAGACGCCGCAGGCCCACGCGGTCCAGGTTTTCCTCCGGCACCATCACCTTCGAGTCGTTGCCCAGCACCCGCAGGTGGTAGTAGGTTTGCTTCTCCCCGCCGTCCGGGGCGCCCAGCGCGATGCGTTCCACCATGCTCACGCCGTGGTTGGGGTATACGACCTTTTCACCGACTCGGAACACTCTGGACCCCCTTCAGACACATGGCAGTCGCCCGTCTCGGCAAACATCGCCGGAACCTTGAATGCAGTTACGAGATCGGCCGCCAGTTGGTGGTCTGGATATCTCTAAGTTACGGATAGCCACACAGTTAACGGGCGCGGATTGTAGCCTAGAGGGCTCAGAACGTCAAGCCGTTCCCGCTCCATTTGCGCCTTGCTCGAGACGCCGGCTCTAAGTCGTTGAGGGTCCAGACTTTGCAGCTCCAGCACTGGAAGTTGCACCGCGTCGATGCTACTCTCCGCCACCGTCGCCGCGGCGCCCGCAGGGTGCGGATTTCCATGCCGGAGTGGCGGAATGGCAGACGCAGGGGACTCAAAATCCCCCGCCCTAACTGGGCGTGTGGGTTCGACTCCCACCTCCGGCACCAACGCTGCCCCTTGAAGGGGTCCCCTGCGGGGACTCCAATGACCCTGCGCCCTCTACGGGCGTGTGGGTTCGACTCCCACCTCCGGCACCAGCGCCGCGCTTCCGTGCGCGTCAGTTGCCGGCTTCGGCGTCGTCGACTAGTTCGATGCCCTTCTGGTCCAGCAGCATGCCGATCGCCTTGAAGTAGGCAAGCAAGGCGCGCCGGTAGCCCGTGATCGCCTCGACTTCACGGCTTCGCGCCGCAGTCAGATCCTCCTGGATCTCAAGCACCTGGAAGCTCGTCCAGAGTCCGTTCTCGTAGCGCTTCTGTGCCGCATCGAGGTTCTTCTCCGCCAACTCGCGCGACACCCGGGCGGAGTCGATCTGCTTGCCCGCGGTCTCCACCGAACGGGCGGCGGTACGGACCTCGGTACGGATCGACAGCATCACGTCCTGGAGTTCAAGCCGCCCCTGATCCAGCGCCAGTTCGGCGATCCGGCTCTGGGCCCTGGCCGACCGGTTCTGGAGCGGCTTCGAGAAGTTCAGGCCGACGTTCCAGCCCTCGAAGACCTGTCCCAGAATGCCGCTGTAGAACTGGCCCAGGGTCGAAAAGTAGTCGAGCGAGTCCGTCTGAATGTACTCCTCGGGACACGGCGAGAACAGATCGGCGATGCTGGGCTCACCGGGCCGCTCGCACGTCATCCGCTCGCCGCCGAGCGCGTTGCGCCCGTAGCTCACGCTCAGGTTGAGGTCGGGCCGCCCCTGGTTCCTCAGGAACTCCGAATCGATCACCAGGGATGCGATCTGATGCTCCTGACGGTCGATCTCGGCCCGCCGATCGAGCGCCCAGCTCAGCGAAGCCTCCAGGTCGATGACGACGCGGGCAATTTCCGGCGAGGTTGTCGGCACGATCTCCAGATCCCAGAACGACGCCTCGTCCAGATTGAGCAACCGCCTGAGTTCGTCCGCCGCGTCCTGAATCTGCGCCTGCACACGGATGATCTCCTCCTCACGGGTGGCGATACCGGCTTCGCTCTGCACGAGTTCGAGCGGCGCCAGCGTCCCCACCTCGATCTGGATCCGATTCATCTCGTGGAGTTCCTCGGCCAGGGCCAGACTCTCCTCGGCTACCTTGAACTGCTCCAGGCCTTCGACAAGAGCCCAGTAGCCGTTCGCCACCGTCTGTACCGTGTCGACGACCTGGACCTCCAGATCCTCCAGGCTGATGTCGCTGCTGAGCCGCGCCACCGCGAGATTGCGCTCCGTGATCTTCTTGCCGCGATTCCTGAGCAGAGGCTGGTTGAAGGCGAACGTCAGGCTCGACCGCAGACTGGGGTTGATGTCGGAAAAGCGCGAGTTCGACTCGGAACGGCTGTTCTGGAAGTCGATCGTGAAGTCGCCGCCGGTCGAGATCGGCTGCCGCAACTCGACGTTCGCGGTGATCGTCTCGTTCTGGGTCACGGTGGCGCCGTCGAGTTGGGAGGCGGACGGACGGCTGTCGCTGTTCACGTTGCCGTTGACCCCGAGCACCAGGTCGTACATGCCGTACTCCTGATTGATCCGGAACAGCGACTGCGACCGCTGGTAGCGCTGCACCAGCAGACCGAGGTTGTTCTGCAGCGCGATCGCGATCGCCTCGTCCAGGTCCAGGCGAAGCTGCCGATCGGCAATGTCCAGATCGGGCACGACCGGTCGGGTGATCCAGGTCGAGCCCACCCGCACCTGCGCTGCCGCCGGCGAGGTCGACGCCGCAGGCAGGGTGAGAGCGCCACAGAGCGCGGCGATCGTCACCGTTAGGACTCGCTGTACAGGGAACAGGTTCATCGGGCTACGTTCCTTCCTTCGAACGCGTCCCGGCCGCAACGGCCGCCACGCATCGTGTCTCCCTCTTTGACGCGAGAGGCGCGAGGTTGTTTCACCAACCCTATGCCCCGACTCCTCAGGCGTCGCCTTTCCGAGCCGCGCGATCCCCGACCCGCGGGTCGGAACCGGCCACACACTATCCCGTCGCGGACCTCTCATTCAGCAGATCGTAGGCGACCGTTCGCGCCTCTTCCAGGGTCCCTGTCAGGCGGTCCTTCGCGATGCCCCGGAGTATGTCGAGTGTCCGCAGCGTCCTGGCGACGGAACCGGAAACGCCGGCAATGACCACGTCGGTCCGCTCCGCGGCGGCCACTTCGAAGAGGCGCCGCATCACCATGGCGGCGCTGTCATCGAGATGTACCGTCTCGGAGAAGTCGAAGATGACCACTTCGTGATCCTTGATGTCTCCTCCGATCACCGAAACCAGCTTGTTCGAGGAGGCCACCGTGAACGTTCCCTTGAGCGCCACGAGGCCAACGCGCGCCGAATACCGATCCGCTGCCGGCAATCCCTGCTCCTCGGTGAAGAACGTGCGGTCGAGAAGCGGCACGGACACCACACTGTCCAGTTCGAGCCGCTCCAGCCGCCGAGCATGGGCCATTCCCGCAGCGATCAGGCCGACCGCCACCGCCGTCACCAGGTCGACGAACACGGTCAGCCCCAGCGTCAACAGCATGACCAACAGGTGCTCGCGGCGAATCCGATGGACGCGCGCCATCAGAGGCCAGTCGATGATGTCCCAGCCGACCTTCATCATGATGGCGGCCAGCACTGCGTGAGGAACGGGCTCGACGATCGGTCCGAGCCCCACCGCAAGCAGGAGCAGGAACGTCGCCCGCAGCGCGCCGGAGAGCCGCGTCGAGCCGCCGGCGCGGATGTTGACCACCGTTCCCATCGTGGCGCCGGCGCCCGGCAGGCCTCCCAGCAACCCCGAGACCATGTTGCCGATGCCCTGCCCCACCAGTTCGCGGTTCGGCTTGTGCCGGGTGCCGGTGAGCGAGTCCGCCACCAAGGAGGTAAGCAAACTGGCGACGGAACCCAGCAGGGCGAGAATCAGAGCCGGCTGAAGCGCGTGCAGGAGAAAACCCGCGGCGGGCATCCCGATCTTCAAGGTCGGCAGACCGGCCGGCACGTGGCCGAGAATCGGCGCGCCGCTGAACCAGAGCACACCGAGGAGCGTGCCCACGATCAGAGCCAGCAACGGGCCGGGCAGGTACTTCGCGAGCCGACGCGGCCAGAGCACGCCCACGGCAAGTGTAGTCAGGCCGAGCCCGAGCGCATCCACGTTCACGACGCCCGCCGCCTCCGGGAACTCTCGGATCGCGCCCATGGGGCCTCCCGGGGCGGGCGGCGCCCCGAGCATCGGCAGGATCTGGATCAGGATGACGACGATGCCGATGCCCGACATGAAACCTGACACGACGACATAGGGCGTGTAGACCACGTAGCGCCCGACCTTCGCCAGCCCGAGGAGCATCTGGAGCAGGCCCCCGAGCACGACCACCGTCAGCGCCTCGGTTAGATTCGATGCGTGGGTGGTGAGGATGACCGTCATGGCGACGGTCATCGGTGCCGTGGGACCGGAGATCTGGGACCGCGTGCCGCCGAATACGGCGGCAAAGAAACCGACTGCAATCGCGCCGTGCAGCCCGGCAGCCGCCCCCATGCCCGAGGCGACGCCCAGGGCCAAAGCGACGGGCAGCGCGACGACGGTCGAGGTCAGTGCGCCGAACAGGTCGCCGCGGAAGGTCTGGACGTCGTATCGCACGCCCGCCGCTACCGACTGCTTCCCCGGGACGACCGGTTCTCCACGATTGCCTCCTTGCGGTTCGCCCTCTCGGGCAAGGAAATCAAGGGCCGACTGCGAGCGGAGACGCCATGCTACATTGCCGCCGCCATGAACGTTCTAGAGGGCCTTCCGGCGCCCCGCCGCGGCAAGGTCCGGGACATCTACGACCTGGGCGACCTGTTGCTCCTGGTGGCCAGCGACCGCGTGTCCGCCTACGACTTCGTGCTCTCGCCGGAGATTCCGGACAAGGGCAAGGTCCTGAACCAGTTGACCAACTTCTGGTTCGATCGCCTCGGAGACACGATTCAAGGTCACCTGGTCGAGACCGACGCGCGGCGCTACCCGGCCGACCTGCAGCGGCACGCCGGTTACCTGGAAGGGCGTTCCGCGCTTGTGCGCAAGGCGGAGGTGGTCCCCTATGAGTGCGTGGCGCGCGGCTATCTTGCCGGCAGCGCCTTCAAGGAGTACCAGGAGACCGGCCGGGCCTGCGGTCACGACCTGCCGGCCGGCATGCGGCGGGCGGAGAAACTGGACGAGCCCATCTTCACGCCGGCCACGAAGGCCGAGAAGGGCCACGACGAGAACATCGACTACGACACCCTTGCCCGCGGCGTGGGCGCGGAGATGGCGGCGACGCTGCGCCGGCTCACGCTCGAACTCTTCACGCGCGGCCGCGAATCTGCGGCGCAGCGGGGCCTGATCCTGGCGGACACGAAGTTCGAGTTCGGACTGGTCGACGGCCAACTGCTGCTGATCGACGAGGTTCTGACTCCGGACTCGTCGCGCTACTGGGACGCCGCGGCCTGGAGGCCGGGCGCCGAGCCCGTGTCCTTCGACAAACAGCCGGTCCGCGACTGGGTGGCCGGCACCGGCTGGGACAAGGCCTCTCCGCCGCCGGAACTGACGCCAGAGGTCGTGAACGAGACCCGGGAGCGCTATCTCGACGCGTTCCGGCGCGTCACCGGGCGCGATCCGGTCCTATAGGCCGGTACCCCCCGCGTAGCAGCCGTGGCAGCTGGCTTCTGAAGCCGCACCAGACTTCGTAGGCCGCGACGCCGGCGCGAGCGGCAAGTTCGGCGACGCCGATTCTCTCGTCTGCCTGCGCGCCGAGCAGAACGCACTCGTCCCCTACCGCCACGCCGGGAACTCCGGTGACGTCGACGGTCAGCGAGTCCATGCTGATCTGGCCGGCGATCAGGCAGCGGGCGCCTCGCACCAGAACGTCGCCGGCGCCGAAGCCGGTGCTGAACCCGTCGCCGTACCCGACCGGTACCAGAGCGATCGTCGCCTTGCGCGGAGCCTTCCAGGTTCGGCGGTAACCAACGCCGGCCCCGGCCGGCACCTGTCGGAGATCGAGAATGGGCGCCTTCACGCTCATCACCGGGCACAAGCCGGACGCCGGCAGGGGATCCGCGGGCGCCGCCAGATCAAGCCCGTAGAGCGCGCCGCCCACGCGCACCGCATTCCAGCGCGCGGAGACCCGTCTGAGCGCGCCGGACGAGTTCGAGAGATGAACAGAGACAGTCCGGCGCTCCTCCGGGTGGAGCGCCGCCACAGCGGCGGCAAACCGTCGCTCCTGTTCGCCGGTGAAGCGGCTTGCCGGCAATTCGGATTCCGCCAGGTGGGACATCAGGCCGGTGAGCTTCAGTTCGGACGCGGCCCGGAGATCGTGGAGCATCGACGGCCACTGGTCGAGCGGCACGCCGTAGCGGCTCATGCCGGTGTCCAGCTCGACCACGACACCAAGGGGGATTCCGCCATCGGACGACCGCCGCCGCCAAGCCGACCAGTCGGCGACCTGATCTCGCCTCGTGAGCACCGGCGTCGCGTCCCAATGGACGGCACGCTCGAGTTCCTCGATCGAGGCCGGTCCGCTCAGCAGCAGCAGCGTGCTCCGCACGCCGGCGCGCCGCAGTTCCTCCACCTCGCTCACGCGCGCCACCGCCATCCCGTCAACGCCCAGCCGCTCCAGTTCGAGCGCCACAGCCACGGCGCCGTGGCCGTAGGCGCCAGCCTTGACGACTCCGAATACTCCTGCCTCACCGACGGCCTGTCGAACCACACGCAGGTTGGCGGCCAGCGCGCCGAGGTCGATCTCGACCCGGGCGCTGGCGCCGCTAGTCAGTTCGGCCCCTCGGGCGGCGTGTGACGGCCGTCGTAGTTGCGAAACGTGGTCGTGTCGCCGATGAAGACGAGATTGACGCTCCCCGTTTCCCCGTTGCGGTGCTTGGCGATGATCAATTGGGCCATGCCTTCCACATCCGGGTCGTCGGGTTCGTACACCTCCTCGCGGTAGACGAAGATGACGATATCGGCGTCCTGTTCGATGTTGCCCGACTCCCGGAGGTCGGCGAGTTGGGGACGGTGGTCCTTGCCCCGGCGCTCCGGCAGCCGCGAGAGCTGGGACAGGGCCACCACCGGCACGTCGAGCTCCTTGGCCAGTTGTTTCAGGCCGCGCGTGATCGCTCCGATCTCCAGGTTGCGGTTCTCGTACCTGCCCCCCGCGTTCATCAACTGGAGGTAGTCCACGACCAAGAGCGCGAGGCCGTGCTGCGCATTCAGCCGGCGCGCCTTGGAGGCGACCTCGAGCATCGACGGATTGGCCGAATCGTCGATGAACAGAGTCGAGTCCCGGCCGCTTTCCACCGCCTGGTGTACGCGACTCCAGTCACGCGCCCCGAGCTGGCCGCCGCGCAGCCGGTGAAAGGGGATGTCGGTCGTCGAGCACAGCACCCGCATGGCGATCTCGCGCTCGCTCATCTCAAGCGAGAAGAAGCCCGCCGCCTTCTTCTCCTCCTGTGCAACGTGGGTGGCAATGTTCAGGGCCAGACTCGTCTTGCCCATCCCCGGCCGGCCGGCAACGATCACCAGGTTGCCCGGCTGGAGACCGTGGGTCATGCGGTCGAAGTCGACGAAGCCGGTGCGCAGGCCGGGGAAGTCGTCCGCCGTTTGCTGTTCCAACTGCTTGACCGTCTCGCGGTAAACCTGGTCCAGGGGCACGAAGCTCCGCGCCACCGCCTCCTCGCTCAGCTCCATCACGGCCTGCTCCGCACGGTCCAGGGCGTCTGCCGCCTCGAGACCGCCGTCGAGCGCCGTCCTGTATATCGTCGTGCAGGCATCGATCAGGCGCCTGCGCAGGGCCCGTTCCTTGATGATCTCGACGTAGGAGTCGACCCGGCCGAGGTCGGGCAGATCCACCTCCAGCGTGGCCAGATACGCCACCCCGCCGGCGGCGTCGAACTGGTCTCGTTGCTCCAGCCGCGCCTGCACCGTCCGGAGGTCGATCGGGCTGTCCGCTTCCTGGAGCGCGAGCATCGCCTCGTACAGCAGCCGATGCCTCTGGAAGTAGTAGTCCTCCGGCTTCAGTCTGACCGAGGTAGCCGCCAGGTGCCGGTCGGCGTCGAGCAGAATCGCGGCGAGCACCGCGCGCTCAGACTCCTCGCTGTGCGGCAGACTGTGGGTTTCCTCGACCGGGGCGCGCACGACCCGCCTAGCCTAGCGCCGTCAGGCGCTGACGCGGGCAGGATTCGCGGCTGCGGATTTCCGGGTTCGCGTGCGAAGATGGGGCGGTGCCGGCGGTCGGGTCGTGAGCCGGTTGGCACAGCCCCTGAACCCATGTTGGCAAGACGCTCGCAGCATCCCTTGCGTGTTCGGCTGGGGGTGGCATGGGCTGTTCTCTGCGCTTCGGTTCTCGCCATCGCTCCCGTCGCAGGTCAGGACGTGGACCGCGAACCCGACCCCCGGCAGGCAACCCGCTCCACGGACCAGGCCGGGACCGACGGCGATGGCGACGAAGAGGCCGCGGGCGAGGAGGTCACGGGCGAAGAGGTCGACCCGTGCGCGTCCGAGTACCTGGAAGGCCGATCCTGGCTCGACTGGCTCAACCTGCGCCTCCACCGGACGGCGTGCGAGACGGCCCTGTGGTTCGACCACCTGTTCGGCGACTACCGGCTGGACGAGGAACTCGAAGCGACGCACGGCCGGGCCCTGGTGGGCGTGATCTGGGACGAGCAGTACGGCTTCAAGGACGACGTGCGCTTTCGCGCCCGCCTGCACTTCCCGAGAATGGAGCGGCGTCTCAATGCCTTCATCGGCCGCGATGACCGGGAGGACCTGCTGGAGGACTCCCAGCGCCGCGGCGCCACCTCTCTGCCGACGATGTTCGATCCCGCCGACGACGAGTGGTTGGTGGGACTCGGCTACCGGCCGATCTCGGGCGGCGGCGGGGACCTCGACTTCGATGTCGGAATGAACTTCGACTTCCCGATCGAACCCTTCGCGCGCGCCCGCTACAAGCACCGGACCTTCCTCTCGGACACGGACCTCGTGCGCTTCCGCCACGCTCTATTCTGGGAGCGGGAGGACGGCTGGGGCCTGTCGACCCGGATCGACTACGAGCACGCCTTCACCAACGGCTCGATGATGCGTTGGCGCGGCGCCGGGAAGATCTCCGACGTCACGCTGGGCGCCGACTGGTTCACCGAGTTGAGCTACTACCACCGCCTTGGCCGCCGCCGCGCCCTCGCCCACCAGGTCGGCGCCAACGGCGAGACCGACGCACCGATTCTGATCGAGAACTACTTCGTGCGGGTGATCTACCGCCAGCAGATCCTCCGCGAGTGGCTCTTCCTCGAGATCGGTCCCGGCATGGCTTGGCGGCGCGACGTGCGGGGCGAACCGAGGGACTCGGTCCCGATCCTGCGTTTCGGCGTCGAAATGCTGTTCGGCGACTACCGCGGCCAGGGTACGGCCGCACCGGTTCCGGGCAGATAGGGTCCGGGCCCGGGAACACGACGCGAAAGCGAGGAGCGAGATGAACGGAAGCGCCGCCGGGAATGGCGAAGTGACGGTCGCGGTCGGCGACGATCTGGTGGCGGAAGTGGAGATCCACCGGCCGCCGAACAACTTCTTCGACCAGGATCTGATTGCCGCGCTGGCGGCAGCGATCGAGGACCTCGACGAGCGGAGCGACTGCCGCGCCGTGGTGCTCTGTTCCGAGGGCAAGCACTTCTGCGCGGGCGCGAACCTGAACTCTCCGCGTCCAGCAACCGGAACCCCGCAGCGCCACCTCTACGACGAGGCCGTGCGCCTGTTCCAAACCCGGACCCCGGTCGTCGCCGCCATCCAGGGCGCGGCCATCGGCGGCGGTCTCGGGCTGGCCCTGATGCCGGACTTCCGCGTCGCCTGCGCCGAAGCCCGGTTCGCCGCGAATTTCGCCCGCCTGGGCTTCATCCAGGGCTTCGGGCTGACCGTCACCCTCCCCGGCCTGGTCGGCCGTCAGCGGGCGATGGAGATGCTCTACACCGGGTGCCGCGTCAAGGGCGAAGAGGCGTTGCGGATCGGTCTCTGCGACGAACTCGCTCCCCGTGACGACGTGCGGGCACGGGCGCGGGCTCTCGCCGGAGAGATCGCCGCCTCGGCGCCTCTCGCCGTGCGATCGATCCGCGAGACCCTCCGCGGCCGGCTCGCCGCCGAGATCCGTGCGGCCACCGACCACGAGAAGGTCGAGCAGGACCGGCTGCGGCAGACCGCGGACTTCGCCGAGGGTGTGCGGGCGATGACGGAACGCCGCCTGCCGCGTTTCACCGGTTCCTGATTCACTCCCGGTCGCCGGCCCCCGTTGCGGCCATTCCGCCGGCCGGCGCCGCAAGTTCGCCGAGGCCGTTGCTCAGGCGCCGGCCGCCGTGGCGACCAGGAACGTGGCCCAGGCCCCCAGCCAGCCCAGGCCGGTCATGTAGACGAAGGTGAAGGCCGGCCACCGCCATTTCCCCGTCTCGCGACGGATCACGACCAGGGTCGACATGCACTGCATGGCGAACGCGAAGTAGACGAGCAGGGCAAGCGCCGACGCACGCGACAGCACCGGCTCGCTCCCGCGCTCGCCGCCGCCGGCCAGGATGCCGCCGAGCCCCTCCCGGTCCTCGCCTTCGTGGGCGAAGATCTGCGCCAGCGTGGCGACCATGACCTCGCGAGCGGCCTGAGACGCGACCAGGCCGACGTTGATGCGCCAGTCGAAGTCCATGGGCGCGAACACCGGCTCCAGGAACCTGCCCACGGAAGCCGCGTAGCTGCCCTCGAGAATCGCCTGCTGGTTGGCCGCGGCGCTGAGCTGCGGGTCGGCGTCGCGCCGCGGCAGGTTGAGCAGGAACCAGAGCACGACACTGACGCTGAGGATGATCGTGCCGGCGCGGCGCAGGAACATGCGCGCGCGGTCCCAGACGCCCAGCGCGATGTCGCTCGGCCGTGGCAGGCGAAACGGCGGCAGTTCCAGGTAGAACGGAAGCGACGCACCCCGCCGCAGGCCGCGCTTGAGCACCGCCGCCGAGACCAGTGCCGCTGCCGTTCCCAGGAGGTAGAGGCCGCCCAGGGTCAGCCCCTGCCAGGTGAACGGCCCGAACACCGGATCGGCGGGAATGAACGCCGCGATCAGCAGCGTGTACACCGGCAGCCGAGCCGAGCAGGTGGCAAACGGAGCCACCAGGATCGTGGTCAGCCGATCCCGTTCCGAAGGGATCGTCCGGGTCGCCATGATGCCGGGAACCGCACAGGCGTACGAGGAGAGCAGGGCCAGGAAACAGCGACCCTCGAGACCCACCCAACCCATCAGCCGATCCACGACGAAGGCTGCCCGCGCCATGTATCCGCAACCTTCAAGAAACAGGATGACGCTGAACAGCAGGACGATCTGAGGCAGGAACACGACTACCGCCCCGACGCCGCGAATCACGCCGTCGGCAAGCAGTCGCGTCAACAACGTGTCCGGCAGAGCGGTGAGCAGTCCGTCGGCAAAGCCGTCCATGAGCCCTGACAGCAGGTCCATCGCCGGCGTGGCCCAGGTGAAGATCGCCTGGAAGAACAGGGCGACGAAGGTGAGAAAGACCGCCGGCCCGAGCACGGGATGGAGCAGAAACCGGTCCAGTCTCCGGGTCCAGCGATCCGGTCGCGGAGTCTCGCGGCGGCATCGCTCCAGCACTCCGTAGGTCCAATCGAACCTCTCCTCCGGTGTGTCCGCCGCTGCGGCCTCCCGTAGGGCCGGAGACGGGCTCCAGTCACCGGGGCCGGCCAGCAGAGCGCCGAGATCATCGATGCCGAGGCCGCGGTTACCCACCACGCCGAGCACCGGAACGCCGAGTTCGACCTCGAGGGCGGTGACGTCGATCTCGCCATGCCGCGCCTTCAGCTCGTCGATCATGGTCAGAGCGATACAAAGCGGTAGGCCCAGACTCGCGGCCTCCGCCACGAGGGGCAGGGCGCGTTCGATCGTCGTCGCGTCCAGGACGACAACCATGCCGTCGGGCGGCGGCTCGCCGAACTCGCCCCGCAGCACACGAGCCGCTACGGCTTCGTCCTCCGACTGCGGCTCCAGGCTGTACACGCCCGGAAGGTCGATCAAGCGTGTGGACTCTTTCGTGAACCGGTCCTGCAGCTTGCCTTCGCGCCGGTCGACCGTAACGCCCGGGTAGTTCCCCGCCTTCGCCCGGTGCCCGGTGAGGGCGTTGAACAGCGTCGTTTTGCCCGAGTTCGGTGCTCCGAGGATGGCGATACGAGCGAGCCGCTGGGGGGCGTGCGCCGGCCCCAGCCGGACCAGCTCCGTCATGAGCCGCGGGACCGAACGCGGATCCGACTCGCCTCACTGCGGCGCAGGCTGAGGATGGCGCCGTGGAGCTCATACATCGCCGGATCACCCAACGGCGCGCGGCGAACGAACCGCACCGCGGCTCCGCGGCAGAAACCGATCTCCCGCAGACGCCAACTGACCGGGCCGTCTCCCACTACACCGGCGATCTCGACCAGCCGGTCGTCGCCAGAATCCGCCAACTCGGCCAGTGTCCGATCCATTCTGGACCGGAACAGTACCAGTTTCTTCCGCTCCCCGCGGGGGACGCCTGTTCACGACAGCAGAGGCGTGCCGGAGGTGGGATTCGAACCCACACGCCCCATGAAGGGCGGGGGATTTTAAGTCCCCTGCGTCTGCCGTTCCGCCACTCCGGCGTATCAGGAAGTCTGGAGGCGACGGCCGGATTCGAACCGGCGAATAAGGGTTTTGCAGACCCTCGCCTTACCACTTGGCCACGTCGCCTTGGGAGACTTCGGCGCCGGTTCGAGCGGCGCGGCTCGCATGGAGCGGGAAACGGGATTCGAACCCGCGACCCCAACCTTGGCAAGGTTGTGCTCTACCACTGAGCTATTCCCGCGCCGGAGCGAACCCGCCGGAGAACCGGCAGGCCCTGAGTCGCGGAGGATACGGCCCCCTCTCCGGCACTGTCAACTCGCGGACGCAGCCAACCGGCCCGCTAGCCCGAAGTTCTGAGCTTCAAGTCGTGAAATCGCCTGTAGTGGTGGGCGTTTTCAGTTGTTCGGCGGTGTCTTGTACTGGGTACGTCGGCTTCAGGGGCGGATGCCGAGTAGTTTGAAGGCTTCGTTCTGGAGTGGAGTGGGCCGTGCGAGGACGTCGGCTGTGGAGTCGGCGTCGCCGTGCATCCGCACCCGGTTTCGGGTCAGCGTGGCCAGGTCGGCGAGCAAGGTCTGGAAGCTGTGGACGGGGAGTCCGTCGGGGGTGCTCCGGGAGTTGGCCTTGGCCATCGCCTCGGGCGACCTGCGCGCGGGATCGACTGGCGACTCGCGTTGGTCGTCGCGGCGTTGGTCGTCGAAGAGGATGGGCGCCAGGGTCCGGCGCATGTGCCACTCGACGTAGTAGGCGAGCATGCAGAGGAAGACGTGGGCGCGCACCCTCGAGGCCAGGCGATGGTGGACGGGGCGCACCTTGAGGTCGACGCTCTTGAAGGAGCGGAAGGCGCGTTCGACGCGGCTGAGGCTCTTGTAGGCGCGGACCGCATCGGCTGCCGGCAGTTCGTTTTCGGGGACGTTGGTGCGGATGACGTAGAAGCCGTCGAGAGCGGCTTCCTCGGCGATGCGCGCCTCGTTGCGGCGGTATTGGAAGCCGTCCTCTTCGATCTCGACCTCGAAGTGCTTGCCGACCTTGTAGGCGCCCCGGGCGCGGTCCGCGCGCACGGCGATGGCGTCCTTGCCGCGCAGGGGGTTCTTCTTGCGCCGCGTCGCCGCAACGACGGCGTCGAGCTTGCGCTCGGTGGCTTCGAGAAGCTCCTGGCGCTTGCGGCCGCGTTCCTCCGCCAGAAGCGGGTTCCGGCACACCACGAGGCGCTCCTTCGGGTACAGCTCCGGGACCCTGATCTCGGCCATCTTCCGCTGGTCGAAGAGCGACAGTTGCAGGTGGCCTTCCTGGGCCAGCGTCCTGATCGCCGGCGCGCGCAGGGCGCTGATCCAGGACAGGCCCGCGGGGTCGAGGTCCTCGCGGATGCGCGCGTCGGTGATCAGGCCCCGGTCTGAGACCATCACGATCCTCTCCAGCGAGAAGCGGTCGCGGAGCTTCTGCACCTGGGCGTTCAGGGTCGTCGGATCGGCCGTGTTGCCCTCGAATACCTCGACCGCGACCGGGCATCCGTCCCGGCTGCAGAGCAGGCCGAAGACGATCTGGACCTTGCCTCTCTTCTTGTCCCTGGAGTAGCCGTGCCTGGCCAGCGTGCACTTCCTGCCCTCAAAGTAGACCGAGGTCACGTCGCAGAGCACCAGCGAGCCGTCTTCCAGATGCCGCCGGGCAAGAGTCCGCTCGATGCGCGGCTGTCTTTCGAGCAGCCAGTCCATGGCGCCGTAGAGTTCGTCGGCCGAGGCCTCCTGCACGCCGAGTTCCTCGCCGAGGGTGTGGCTCATGGTCTCGCTTGCGAGTCCGCGGGCGGTGGCGAGCTTGGATCGCGGCTCGAGGATGCGGGCCGCGATCATGGCCAGCGCCAGCGCCCGCGAGGGCCGTCGATCGAGGAGCCGTTCGAGGCCGAGGCTTCGGGCCGCGCCGAGGACGGCGGCGACGTGGCCGTGCGGTCTGGCGCGCAGGATCTCGAAGGCTGCCTCGAGCGAAGGCAGGGCGACTCCTCCCTTGAGCAGGGTTCTGAGTCCTTCGACGAGTTGGTCGGGCCACTTGGAGAGGTTGGCGAGAGTGCGTTTCTTGACCTTTCCGTCCTGTCGGTGGGACTCTCTCAGCAGGACGGCTGGTGGTGAGTTTCGGTTGGGTACCCGTTCGATGTACATGGCTTCTCATTGTAGACTAAACCATTCAGAATGTCTACATGCCACGAGATCATTACATGGCTACCAATGGCGGAAAACAGGGGCGGCCCAACACCCGAAAACCCAAGCACTGCAACGCCTCTCGACGACGAGGAGGCCCCAGGAGCCTCAGAACTTCGGGCTAGAGCCAGCTTCGCCCGCCCGTGTCGTCGACGGTGAAGGCGTCGGGATAGTGAGTGAACCGCCACTCGCCCTGCTCGGGCTGCCAGGTCGCCGCCACGACGTCGAAACGGCACGGACCGAGCCGCAGCGGCGTTCGGTCCGGCTCGCTCAGGTAGGCCTCCGCCGCCCGCACCAGGCGGCGCCGCTTCCGACGGTCCACCGCCGCGGCCGCGCCGCCGAAACGCGGGTCGAAACGCGCCTTCACCTCGACGAAGCAGAGCGTGTCGCCGTCCATCGTGACCAGGTCCAGCTCGCCGGCAACGGTGTCGACGTTCCGCCCCACGATTCGATGCCCTTTTCTTCGCAGCAGGTCGGCAGCGGCCTGCTCGGCCTCCGCACCGCTCAGGCGCGGTTCGCATTCCGCTCGCCCTCTGCTCATGCGGCCTCTGGTCAGGACCGCTTCCAGCGACTGCCGGCGGGAGCGTCCTCCACCACCACGCCGGCAGCCGCCAGTTCGTCGCGGATGCGGTCCGCGGCGGCGAAGTCCCGCGCCGCTCTCGCCTCGCTCCTGGCTTCCACCAATTTCTCGATCTCCCCGTCGCTCAGGCCGGCGTCCGCCTCCTCCGACGCGGAACCGGAGTCCACTGCCCAGGCTCCGGCGTCCAGCACCGCCAGCACCTCATCGGCTCGTTCCACCGCGCCCTCCACCCGGTTCCTGGCGCCGGCTGGCAGACCGCGGTCGATGATCCCGTTGACGTCGTGCACGAATCGGAACACCGCGCCGAGGGCGGCGGAAGTGTTCAGGTCGTCGGCCAGAGCGGCAGCGAAGGCTTCCTCGAAGCCCGCCACAGCCGCCTCGAGCGGTGCGGCGTCGGAAGCCTGCTGCGCCTCATGGGCGAGCCGGAACCGCATGTCGTCGATCCGCTTGAGAGCCCTTTCCGCCTCCGCCACCTTGGCGAACGTGAAGTCGAGTTGCTGCCGGTAGTGGACCGAGATCAGCAGGTACCGAATCGAACGGACATGTAGCCCTCTGGCCTGAAGATCGCCAAGCGTGTGGCAGTTGCCCAGCGACTTGGACATCTTCTCGCCGTCGACGGTGAGGTGCTCCGAGTGAAGCCAGTACCGTGCCAGCGGGCTGCCGTTCGCCGATTCGCTCTGGGCGATCTCGTTCTCGTGATGCGGAAACAGGTTGTCGACGCCTCCGCAGTGGAGGTCGAAGGTTGTGCCCAGGTACTTCTGGCTCATCGCCGAACACTCGATGTGCCACCCGGGACGACCGGACCCCCACGGCGACGGCCACTCCGGTTCCCCCTCCTTGGCGCCCTTCCAGAGGACGAAGTCGCGCGCATCCTCCTTGCCGTACTCGTCGCACTGCACGCGCGCGCCCCGCCGCACCTGGTCCAGGTCGATTCCCGACAGCTTGCCGTAGTCCGCGTCGGCGGCGATGCGGAAGAACACCGAGTCGTCGGCCCTATACGCGTAGCCCTCCTCCAGCAGCAGCTCGACCATCGCGATCATCTCGTCGATGTGGGCCGTGGCCCGCGGGTAGTGCTCGACCCGCTCGATCCGAAGGGCGGACAGGTCCTCGAAGAAGGAGCTGACATGGGGCGCGGTGAAGTCGCCGATGTCGACGCCGGCCTCGGTCGCCGCGGCGATGATCTTGTCCTCGACATCGGTCAGGTTCATCGCCTGCGTCACCCTGTACCCGAAGAACCTGAGCGCCCTCCGCAGCACGTCCTCGAACACGAACGTGCGCAGGTTGCCGATGTGGACCCGGTCGTAGACGGTCGGGCCGCAGGTGTAGAGCCGAACGTGACCGGGCTCGAGCGGCTCGAGTTCCTCCAGCCGTCGCCCGAGAGAGTTGTAGAGCTTCACCGGTTCCATCGAGCGACTCCTGAGTCACTTTGAACCCGGGTGGCGCGATTCGCGCCACACGCGACCCATTCCGCGCGCCCGTCCTCGGGCGCGCGGATGGCACCGGCGACAGTAGCAACGGCGACAGGGGCGGTCCAGCCGCCGCGAAGCCACGAACGAGTTGACAGCCTCAGAGAGCGACCTGAACCGTGGCCCCCGCCCAGTTCAGGGCGATTCGATCCCCGAAACTGTCGAAGGCCTCCCGCGCGCTGAAGTCGAAGCTCCCGCTGCCGTTGGCGACTGCCGTGAAGCGGACGACGGCGATCGCACCGCTGCCGTTCAGACCCGCGACTGCGCCGAGATGGGTGGCGCCCACGAGAAGCTGTCCCGGCGCGGTCTCGAGGATTTCCAGGCTAGGGAACACGCCTCTGCCCGACTCCTCGTAGCGCAGCAGGTTGGCGGGAAACAGGAGCTCGAAGCCCAGACCGTACAGACCTTCGACGCCGGCGGCATGAATCTCCACCTCGAGCGTCGTCCCCGACACCATGCCGCGCAGCCCGATCGACCCGTCCGCGACCTGCGCCGCGGAGAAGGTGACGCCCCGCGGCGCAGGAGGGGTTGGCGCGGTCGGGCTTCCTCCTCCACCGTCGCAGGCCACGAGGCCCAGCGCCGCGAGAAGGGCCGCCGGCAATACCGGAAAGCGCAATGGCGCCCCTGCCGCCGGAGCGATCAGCGTTCCCCACCGGCCGTAGCCGGTTCGCTCGCGCGCAGGCGGCGGAGAAAGCTCCTGGCCCGCTGTCTTCGCAACCCACGCAGCCGATCGACGAAGAGCACGCCGTCCAGGTGGTCCAGCTCGTGCTGGATCGCCCGCGCCTCGAGCTCCTCCGCGTCCATCTCGAAGGGTGAACCCTCCAGGTCCGTCGCCGCGATGCGAACCGCGGCCGGCCGCGTGACCTTCTCGGTGAAGTCGGGAATGGACAGACAGCCTTCCGTATCCGTGTCCACGCCGGCCGAGTCGACGACCCGCGGGTTCACCAGCACCCGCACCGCGTCGGGGTCCATTCCGGCGGTCGCGTCGACCACCGCTACGCGCAGCTCCACGCCGACCTGGGGCGCGGCAAGGCCGACTCCGGGCGCCTCATGCATCGTCTCGATCATGTCCGCTACCAGGCGTGCCAGATCGGGGCCGAACTCCTCCAACGGTGCGCACTGCACCCGCAGCACGGGGTCCGGGTAGAGACGGATCGGAAGAACGGACATGCAATCCCTACGCGGCGCGGAGGCCGGCGCCGATCATACGAGAAGGCCGGCCGCGGGCTTGCCCACTGTCCCCACGAATGGACACCGGTGTGACGTTCCCGCTACGGTCCGTTACGACCAGTCGCCCCGGCCTTCGCTCCAGTCCCCCCGGTCGTGCTCCCGGGCAGGCGTCTGGCGGCGCCGCTTCGAGGCCGCTGCGCCCCGCATCCAACCAGGGGCGTCGTGTCCACTTTCCTGGCACGCGGATTGCTCAACCCTCCTGCAGAAGAGCACGCGCCCAGAGCGCCGGGTTGAACCGAACCCGGCCGGAGAGTCCCCGGTGGTAGCGTGCAGACTCCGACCCGTTGGAGGAAAGAGATGAGATTCACCCTCCCGCAAGCCCTCCTGATCGTCGTCGCGGCAGGTGCTGCAAGCGCCGCGCAAGCGCAGCCGGTACAACATGAACGAGGAGAAGTCGACGGCGTCTACAGCTTCGTCGGCGCGCTGGACGGAGACGCCACCCTGTTCGCGGCGCGCTCCGGTGCTCAGAGCGAGTTGGAGATCCACCTGCCGGTTCTGCGCGGAGACCGACTCTGGACGAGACCGTACGGCCGTCTGGCGGTGCTGATGTCCGACCGCTCGATTCTGGCCCTGGACCACGACAGCGAGGTCACCTTCGCCCAGATCGCCGGATCACCGGACGCCGACGACGCGGACTCCCTCTACGTCCTGCACCGGGGCCGGCTGAGCCTGGAGGTTGCGAACCACCTGCTGGACTCGGAGCTGCCGGCGGTCGACACGACCAACGCCAGGGTCTACGCCAAGCAGGAAGGCCGTTACCAGGTCGAGAGCGACGGCGACAGTTGGACCGAAGTCGCGGTGCTGGAAGGGTTCGCCGAGGTCGTCACCCAGCGGGGTTCGGTGATCGTCCGCGGTGGCGAAGCGCTCCTGGTTCGGGGCCTCGACGACCCCTGGATCGAGCTCCAGAGCGGCGCCGGCGCGGCTGCCGCGGCCTTGGATCGATGGGCGGAGGGTCACCGCGCCCGGCTCGCGGCCTACGCGGCCGTCGATGCCGACGGGTACGGCTCTGCCTTGACCGGTCATGGCCAGTGGGTCGAAGTCGAGGATCGCCGAGCCTGGAAGCCCGAGATCGAAGACGACTGGCAGCCGTACAGCCGGGGCCGCTGGACGCATACGCCCGCCGGACTGTACTGGGTCGCCCGGGATCCCTGGGGTCCGCTCACGTACCACTACGGCAGTTGGAGCCTGAACCCCGGCTACGGTTGGCTCTGGTTCCCGAACACCATCTACTCCCCCAGCCATGTCTACTGGTACTGGGGACCGTCCTATGTCGGCTGGATCCCCCGCGGCTACTACCAGCGCCACTACTTGGGTCTGGGCTTCGACCTTCGCTACGGCCTCTACGGATGGGCCGGCGGCCTCTGGGATCCGTTCAACACCTGGATTTTCTGTCCGTCAGGCTACCTGGGCGACGGTCGCGGCTACACATACGGTCGCTCCCTGCGCCGCCGGCACTCGAAGCTTGCCCGCGGCGTCATCACGACCGACACGAACGGCATCGACTACCGAAACTGGCGGGATCCTGAGGCCGCGCAGCAGGTCCTTCTCGGAAAGCGCCGCGGCATCTCCGAGAGCGAGCTCCCTGACGTCACGGACTTCATCGCCCGCAGAGCCGACCTGCACGAATCGCTCCAGACGGGGCTCAAGCGGACCGACGCCGAACCGGGCGTCGTCGCGGTGGCGCGCACCCCATCCGATCGCAACCGGCCAGGCTTGGTCGGCGTCACGGCTGGGGGGCTCCGCGCGGGTTCCACATCCCAGGTAGCGGGCGCCGGACCAAACTCCGCCACGGGCGTCACGCTTCGGCGGGCAGCCCCCGGTGAGGTTCAGCGCGCGGGCAGCGGCAATGTCAAGACCACGATCCAACCGCGGAGGGCCGGCTCGGTTCCCACCGATGCGGCGGCGCCATCCGATGCCGCCACCGGGATCCGGCGAGTGGAAACGCCGAAACCCACGCGCGTCCGTACCGGAGGTCTGACGGCGGCGCCCGCCCCGAGGCCGGCGACCGCGGTCGAAGCGCCTGGGAGCACCGACGAAGAGGCGACGGTCCGCGTGGCAGCGCCACGGTCGAGTGGAGGAACGGTCGATCGCAGCCGGAGACCAACGCCCGCGCGCCGCGTCCTCGACGCGATCCGCGGGCGGGACGCGTCGCCGAGTTCCCCCCGGGCGGCGACTCCTTCGTCCAGGCGGCCGGACCGCGCCAGCACACCGCGGCGCGCAACACCAACCCGCACCAGGTCGGCGCCGCCGCGGGCATCCACGCCCAAGTCCACCCCGACCCGCACACGGTCCGCGCCGCCGAGAACCTCGAGCCCGCGCTCCACGCCGCCCACGCGGACGCGGTCCGCGCCGCCCACGCGGACGCGGTCCGCGCCCCGGAGTTCGTCGCCGCGCTCGTCATCGCCGCCGTCTCGCAGCTACTCGCCACCGTCGAGACCATCCAGCTCTTCCGCGCCCAGGGCCTCGTCGCCGCCGGCTTCGCGCCCGTCGTCGTCGCCGCCCAGCGATAGCGGGCGCACGCCTCCCCGCCTGCGCTGAGGCGACGCGGGGAGGCGCCTTCGGCCCCAACCGCCTTAGGTCTCACCGCCTTGGAATCGGTACTGGCGTACCGATTTGAGGCGCTGAGTCCTAGAATGCGACTCCCATGTCTTCCCTGGCGGCGGCCGGTAGTGCGCCCACAATCTGGAACTCGCGGCGGGCTCTTTCCTGACCATGCGCTGGCGTGTCGCCTGGTCCAGCCTGCTCCGCGTTCTCTTCGTGATCTATTGCGTCGAGGCGGGGCTGTTCCTGGTCATCGCGCCGTGGCGGGAGTTCTGGAACCTGCTGGTCACCAGATCGGCACTCTCGCAGGCGCATCTGGGAGCGTTTCTCATGCTGCCGTGGGTCCGCGGCGCGGTCACCGGATTCGGGCTCGTTCATCTCATCTGGGGCATCCACGATCTCGAACGCATCCTGCTCAGCAGGCGTTCGGGCGACCCGGAAGCGCCGATCCCGGAACCCGATCGAGCAAGATGAAGCCGAGGTCCAAAGTTCCGGCGCTGCTGGCCATCAGCGACCGGCGCCTGTGCGGCGGGGCATCCGGATTGGGACGCTGGGCGCTCTCGCTGCCGGCCGGCGCCGCGATCCAGCTCCGCGAGAAGGACCTCGACTCCGTCGCATTGACCGCGATCGGCCGCACACTGCGAAGCGTCGCTGCCGGCCTCCTGATCGTCAACGGCAATCTGGAAGCGGCTATCTCCTGCGGGGCCGACGGCGTCCACCTGAGCTCGGACCAACCATGGGCCGAGGTAGCCCCGACGGTCCGGGAGCGGGGCCTGCTGCTCGGTGTGTCGACGCACAGCCAGCGGCAAATCGAGGCTGCCGTCGATGCCGGTGTCGACTACGCCCTCTTCGGCCCCGTCTTCGCCTCGCCCGAGAAGCTCCGGTTCGGTGTCCCCCAGGGTCTCGAACGACTGCAGCGGGCCGCGCAGGGCGCCCTCCCGATCCTCGCCGTCGGCGGTGTCGATTCCCGCAACGCGGCTCTGCTGGCCCGCGCGGGCGCACACGGCGTGGCCGCGATCCGAGCCTTTGCCGAACCCGGCACGGCCGCGGCTCTCGCAAGCGCGTGGACGCGCGCGACTGGTACGATCCCACTCCCGTGAAGTCGAGATTTCTCGTCCTCTCCGCGTTCGTGCTGGCGCTCGATCAGTGGAGCAAGTTGTGGATCGAAGCCAGCCTCGAACTCCACGGACGGCTGCCGGTCTTGCCGGGCTTCTTCGACCTGGTTCACGTCCAGAACACGGGCATCGCCTTCGGTCTGTTCCCCGCCGGCCGCGAGCTGGCCGGCACACTTCTGCTTACCGCCCTCGGCCTCGCCGCGCTCACCGCCGTCTCGCTGTACTTCCGCAGCACTTCGGAGCGCGAGCCGCTCCTCCTGCTCTCCCTCGCCCTGGTGCTCGGAGGGGCTGTCGGCAACCTGGTCGACCGCATTCTGTTGGGCGCCGTGACCGACTTCCTGGACCTGTACATCGGCGCCCACCACTGGCCGGCGTTCAACGTCGCTGACAGCGGAGTGACGGTCGGCATCGTACTGATGCTGGCGCACAGTTTCGGACCACAGCTTCGGCGGCGGCGGGGCGCGGCAGGAGAGAGCCGCCGCGGGTTGATCCAGGCCCGCACGTCGAAGTGAACTCGATAGACGAGACCCCGCCGTCATCCCGCGAGCTTCCCGAACTCCCCTGTTCGCGGCGCCACCTGAGGGCGCCTGCGGACGCGACTGGTGAACGGATCGACCGCTACCTGACCCGAGCTCTGGATCTGCCCCGCGGCCAGGTTCAGAACCTCCTGCGCGACGGCCGCGTGACCGTGAACGGAACACCGCTCAAGCCCTCCTACCGGCTGCGCGGCGACGAGCGGATCGACTACCGGATTCCGCCACTCCGGCCCACTACTCTGAAGCCCGAGGCCGGGCCGATCCGACTGCTCCACCAGGACGAGCAGGTGCTGGTGGTCGACAAGCCGGCCGGACTTGTCGTGCATCCCGGCGCCGGCCTTCGGAGCGGCACCCTGGTGAACCGGCTTCTCCACCACCATCCGGAGATCGCAGGCGTCGGATCCCCGGAGCGGCCTGGAATCGTCCACCGCCTGGATATGGGCACCAGCGGTGCTCTGGCCATCGCCCGCACCGACAAGGCTTACCGCAGGTTGAGCCGGGCCTTTGCCGAACGAGAAGTCGGGAAGCTGTACCTGGCAGTCGTCTACGGTCGGCCGGATCCCGAAACCGGAACGATCGAACTCCCGATCGGCCGCCACCCCACCGTCCGCACGCGTATGGCCATTGTCCCGGAGTCGCGGGGAGGCCGTCCCGCGACAACCCGCTACGGCGTGCTCGCGTCCGGAACGGGCGTTTCGCTGCTGGAAGTCGAACTCCTTACCGGCAGAACCCACCAGATCCGGGTCCACTGCAAGGCGGTCGGCCACCCCCTGGTCGGCGATCCAGCCTACGGCGAACAACGCTGGCGTGGCCTGCCGCCGGCCTTGCGTCGTCCGCTTCGGGAGTTTCCACGCCCCGCGCTCCACGCCCGGAAGCTGACGCTCCCCTCCCTCTCCGGCGCACTTCCTGCCAGCCACACCGCACCCATACCCCGGGACCTGCAGGAGTTGTGCGCCGCCTGCGATCTGGCGTCGAGCCTGCCCGCCGACGAGGCCTAGTCAGGAACCGCCCGACTCGGCGACTTCGCCCGCGAAACCCCTAAGCCGACGGCGATCCGATCGCCAGCGTGCCGCTCATCTCGATCCTGCCGTTGCAGACCCCGCCTTCGGCGATCGATACCAAGGGTGCGGCCAGATCCCCCTCGATCGAGCCGGAAGAGCCTACTTCGATCTTCTCCGTGGCCCGCACATTGCCCTTCACCTTGCCGGAGACCTGAACCGAGCGGGCGTTGACGTCGCCCTCGATCCGGCCGCGGCGACCGAGAACGAACCGCCCCTCGAGTTGCACGCACCCATCGAGGGCGCCGTCGACGAGAACCTCCGTTTCGCCGGAGATGCTGCCCTCGATGTGGGAGCCCGCCGCTACGTACGTTCGGCTCGGCGCGGCCGAAGTCGACCTCACGTCACCGGGGGGCGTCAGGGCGGCATCCGCCGCCGACTCGCCTGGATCCTTCTTGAAGAACGCCATCTACTTTCTATCCCGGTACGAAGTCAGCAGGACGGGGCCGCACGGACTGGCGGCTGGAGCGGGCAACGGGACTCGAACCCGCGACATCCAGCTTGGGAAGCTGGCACTCTACCAACTGAGTTATGCCCGCCAGAACTCCGCGGACCGCCAAGGTAACCCAGCCATCACGGGCGGTCAAGCGCACTTCGGTGGCTTCACGAGCGGGCCGCGCTATGATGCTTCGCCGCCCCCTTCCGCGCCTCGGTCCGTTCCCTTGATGGCTACAAGCTCCTCGCACCAGGACCAGCCCCTCTACTTCTTCCCGGAGCGGCGCGTGACCACCGAGGAGTTGAACGTGATGCTCCATGGCGGAAGCAGAGAGGAACGGTGTTACGCCGTCTCCTGCATGCTCCGCTACGCCCAGTGGGAGGACATCTGGGACTACGTTTCGCGGGACGAAGTGCGCGATCTGTTCGAGGACCTCGACCTCCCCGACAGCCTGCGCGCCGCCTGGGCGCGGATGCTGAAGATCGAAACCGTCGCTACCTGACCGTCAGCGGCGGTCGCCCATCACCAGGCCTCCCAGACCACCGAGCACCGAGCCCTCGCCCTTCTTCGCGCCGCCGCCCTGGGCCGCGGCCGCGAACACCCGGCTCGCGAGGCGGCTGAACGGGAGAGACTGGATCCACACCTTGCCCGGTCCGGTCAGGCTGGCGAAGAAGAGTCCCTCGCCCCCGAACAGCGCCGTCTTGATCCCGCTGACCATCTGGATGTCGTAGTCGACCTGGTGCTCGAACGCCACCAGGCAGCCGGTGTCGAGCCGCAACGTCTCGCCGGCGGCCAGATCCCGTTCGACGACCGTGCCGCCCGCATGAACGAAGGCCAGACCGTCTCCCTCCAGCTTCTGCAGGATGAACCCCTCGCCGCCGAACAGGCCGGCGCCCAGCTTGCGCTGGAACGCGATGCCGACCGACACGCCCTTGGCGGCGCACAGGAACGCGTCCTTCTGGCACAGGATCCTGTTGTTGTGGGAGGGCAGATCGAGGGGGATGATGCGGCCAGGGTAGGGCGATGCGAAGGCGACGTTCCGGCGGTCGCCGGCGCTGTTTCCGAACACCGTCATGAACAGGGACTCACCGGTCAGCACCCGCTTGCCGGCGGACAGCAACTTGTCCATGAAGCCGCCTCCGCCACGGTCGGAACCGTCACCGAAGATCGTGTTCATCTCGATGCCGGGGTCCATGTACATGAACGACCCGGCCTCCGCGACACACGCCTCCCCGGGATCGAGGGTGATCTCGACGAACTGCATCTCCTCGCCCACGATGACGTAGTCGATCTCGTCCGCGACGCTCCCGGGCGGCCGCGGGATCGAACTCCCGAACGCGGACGCGAATTGGGGTTCGCTGACCACGGGCGCCCAACTGCCCAAGCCCTCCCGGTACACGTGTGCGCTTCGGGGAACGGCGCCGGCACGGATCTTCTCTACGATCTCGCCGGCGAGAAAGGGTCCTTCCTGCTTGCCGGAGGTGGCCAGATACCAGATGCGGTCGCTCATCGTCTCAACTCCTACGCTTGCTTGAAGGCGGGCCCGTGTACGTTTGCTCTCAGGGGTCCGGACAGACCGCGGCGAACCTCCGGCCGGCGCCAGGGGTGACGTGCAGGCGGCGCCGTCATGGACCGGGGGCATCGTAGCCCACGATCCGCACCTCGAACACCCACGGCCAGTACTTTCCCGTCAGCAGAAAGGTCCCCGTGCCGGGCCGGTAGGCGATCCCGTTCAGGACATCGGCCGCGGCCGCCTCCTCCTCCGTCAACAGACCCGACGCGTCGACCACGGCGACCATCGAGCCGGAGGCAAGTTCGATCACGGCAATCTCGTCGCTCCCGAAGAGGTTCGCGAAGAGGAGATCGTCGACCAGTTCGAGCTCGTTCAGGTCGGGGAGCGGCATGCCCCGCCTCGTCACCCGCAGCCGCCGGCGCACCTCGAGAGTACGGGGATCGCGCAGGGTCAGCACCGGCGTGCCGTCGCTCATGATCAGGTCGGAACCGTCGTAGGCCAGCCCCCAGCCCTCGCCGTCGTACCGGACGCGGCTCTGCTCCCGCAGTGGGTCGAGCGACCAGACGAGCGCCTCGCCCCGCCGCCAGGTCAGTTGAACGAGCCGGTCGCCGGCATCCGGTACGAGGGCAATCCCCTCTCCGAACAGTCTTTGGTCCAGGTCCACCCGGGCCAGCTCTTCGCCGTCGCTCCAGCGCCATGCGCGCAGGCTGGAGGCGCCGTACGAGCCGGTGCTCTCATAGACCACGCCTTCGCGCCAGAGCAGTCCCTGCGTGTAGGCCTTGAGGTCGTGCGGACGCCGGTCCAGCACTTCGATCCACCAGCGCTCGGGCGCCCGCACCGGTTGCGTACCGGTTCCCTCGGTCACCGAACCGCTCGACCCCGCCGGCGTGCACCCGGCCGTCGGGCAAAGGGAGAGGGTGAGGGTGAGGGTGAGAGCCAGGCAGCAACCGCGCATCGCGGTCACGCTACCAGCCCATTTCCGTAGTCCCGCGGCGCTCGCCCCTTGACCGTTCCTCCCCGGATTGGAAGAGTGGCCCCCGGTCATGAACGTCTCCTTCCTCCGCAGGATCTCCCTGGTCGCCGCCGGCGCGCTGCTGGCGGCGGCCTGGTTCGCGTTCGCGCAGCCCGCCGCCGACGCGCCGCTTGAGAGTCCGCGCGAGACGATGCGCGTCTTCCTCGAGGCGTTCGCAACCGAGGACGGCCGCCCGGATCTGGATGCCGCGGCAGCCTGCCTGGACCTCGGCGACCTTCCCTTCCCCGTCCGCGCCCGGCAGGGCCGGAACCTGGCGAACGAACTCAAGCACGTGATCGACCGGCTCGAGCTCGTGAAGTTCGACGCCATCCCGGTAGACGGCGACCTCGAACGTTGGGTGTTCAGCGACGAACTGTCGGCGCCGATCGTCCTGGCGCCGGACGGCGACGGCCGCTGGCTGTTCAACCGGGCAACGGTCGCCGCAATTGGGGCCCTGTACCAGGAAGTGCGTGAACGCACCGTGGTCGAAGGCGTCGAGGAAGCGCCGGTCACCGCCGCCATGTGGCTTCGGGACCGTATCCCGGAGTCCCTCAAGAGCGGCGGCTTCATCCTCTACCCTTGGCAGTGGTTGGCCCTGCCGCTCCTGCTCCTGCTCGGTCTCCTGATCGACCGGATCGTCGTCTGGACCGCCTACGGCCTGCTCGCGAAACCTCTGAGCGGCCGCTACGAGAACCTCGACCTGTCTGGAGCGCGCCGCATTCTGCGGCCAACCGGACTGCTGGGTCTGGCCGCGGCGTGGTGGCTGGGAATCCAGTGGTTGGGTCTGCCGCCACAGGTCGACGCCTGGCTCGATACGACTCTCCTCGTGCTTCTGCTGCTCGCCTTGGGCCGGGCCGCTTTCGCCCAGATCGACCTTCTGGGGACGGCGCTGCGGGCCCGCGCCGCCAGGAGCGAGAATCGGTTCCAGGACCAGTTGGTTCCGTTCGTCACGAAGACCCTGAAGCTGGCAGCCGCCATCTTCGGCGCCGTGTTCCTGATCGCCCGGCTGGGCGGAGACGTGACCGCGCTCCTCGCCGGCCTGGGCCTGAGTGGGTTGGCGATAGCGCTCGCGGCGCAGGACCTGCTGAAGAACCTCTTCGGCTCGATCACGGTGCTCCTCGACCGGCCGTTCCGGGTCGGCGACTGGATCAAGATCGGCGATGTCGAGGGGGTGGTCGAAGAGGTCGGCTTCCGGAGCACCCGCGTCCGCACGTTTTACGCCTCCCTGATCACCCTGCCCAACGCCCGCCTGATCGACGCCTCGGTCGACAACTACGGCGCCAGACGCTTCCGGCGCTGGAGCACCCGTATCCAGATCACCTACGACACGCCGCCGGCCAGCGTCGATGCGTTCTGCGAGGGCATCCGGCAGCTCGTGCGCGACAACGAATCGATGCGGCAGGACGCGTTCGAGATCCACCTGAACGAGTTCGGCCCCCACGCCCTCGAGATCATGCTCTACGTCTTCTTCCTGGCGCCGGACTGGAGCACCGAGCTGCGGCGCCGCCACGATCTGGCCTTGGACATCCTGCGCCTCGCGGACCGTCTCGGCGTCCGGATCGCCTTCCCCACCCAGACGATTCAGTTGGAACCGCCGCTGCGCGACGACTAGCGCTAGCCAGCCTGATCGACGGGCAGGACGATTCGCACCGAGAGTCCTCCCTCGGCTCTCCTCACGGCCGTGATCGTGCCGCCGTGTTCCTCCACGATGCGCCGGGCGATCGGAAGGCCCAGGCCCGTACCGCCGCTCGAGGTCGAGAAGTAGGGCTCGAAGATGCGTTCCAGGTCGGCGTCCGAGACCCCCCGGCCCCTGTCATGCACGGTGACGCCGAGGGCGCCGCCGGCGTCGGCCGGCGCCACCGTGACCCGAACCTCGCCTCCGCTTTCGCTTGCGCGGAGGGCGTTCTCGAGCAGGTTGCGAACCGCACGCTGCACTAGGCGCCGATCGAAGGAAGACCGCGCCGCCTGCGCGTCCACTTCCGACTCGAAAACCACGTTGACGCCGTCCGGCGGCGGGTGGCGATAGCCGTCCACCACATCGCGAACCGCCGCGGCCAGGTCCCCGGGCGCCAATCGGGCCAGGGGAATCCTGCTGTAGGTCGAAAACTCGCCCGCCGTGTGCGCCAGTTCGTCAACCTGAACCAGGATGTTGTCGGTGCAGCGCTCGAAGATCTCTTCCAGCCGCTCCGGGGCATCCCGCCACACCTGCCGCAGGTGCTCGGTCGAGAGGCGGATCGGGGTCAGCGGGTTCTTCACTTCGTGCGCGATCAGCCGCGCCATCTCAGCCCAGGCCTCCAGCCGCTGTGCCGCCTCCTCCCGGGCGCGGTTCGCGGCGATCCGCGCCGCCATGCCGTCGATGGCGCCGGCAAGCGTCTTCAGCTCCGTCTCCTGCGGCTCAAAGCCGAGTGAGGCCGCGCCGCCGGCGATCCGGCCGGCGCCGTCGATCATGCGCATAAGCGGACGGGTGAATCCCCGCGCGAGCCGAGCACCGACGGTGACCAGCAACAGCACCAGCGCCGTGGTGATGACCAGGGCCTGCCGCCTCAGGGCGGCGAGTTCGCGGGTGGCCGCCTCCTGTTGCGCCAGCAGCGGCACCGACACGAACAGACCCGATTGCCCCGGACGCTCCTCTCCCAGGGACACCGGCGTGTACAGCTCGAGGTAGGACGCGCCCCGGCCCGCCGTCTGAACGCGGGCGGCGGTCGGGTGGCCGAGCAGGGCCAACCTGCCGTACACGTTTCCCGGAATGCGCTTGGGCATCAATCCGGCGGTGAAGAGGTCCGGCTTGCTCGACGCATAGACGCCGCCTCGCCAATACAGGTTCACTTCGTGTCCCACGACTTCCGCCAGCCAGGCCAGGAGTTCATGGTCCAACTGGGCGTCCATCGAGAATCCCGCCTCCAATCCAAGAAGAAAGTCCGTCAGAACGTACTCGAGCGACACGAGGGCGGTACGGCCGGCTACTTCCTGCTCGGCCTGCATCCGGGCGCCCAGATTGCGAAAGAGCAACCCGTTGAGCAGCGTCAGCGGCACGATCGCGATCAGAGCCAGCACCGCCGTAAGCCGGACCGAGTAGCGCCGGACATCGGGCAGGAGGCTCCCACGCAGTTTCGCCGTCGGCAGGCCGATCAGGAGCACGGCGAACGCCACGGCAGACACGGCCAGCACCAGCCGCGCGGCGACCGTCGCTATGCGCCACAGGCGCTCCGCCACGGCCTGCTCGGGCAGCAGCGCGACAACCCAGAGGCCTTCGAGGGTGCTGGGGTTGAACCAGGCCAAGGCGGGTCCCGCCGGTGTCTCGACGCGCATCGCCCGCCGCGGATCCACGGCCTCCGAAGGCGCCGGCAGCAGCCAGTCCTCCTGCCACCGCGAGACGAGCGGTCGTCCCGCGCCGTCGACATAGGCAATGAGCGCCTTCCCCGGCGGATTCGAGCCGCTCCGACTTCGGCCCGGGCCACCCCTAAGCAGGCGCAGTTCGAGTTCTGCGCCAGTTCCCGAAGTGACGCTGCTCCAGACATCGAGTCGCGGAAACGCCACTGTCCAGTAGCGGACCGCACCCCAGTCCTGTCCGGCGGAGACCGCCGTGACCTCACCCGACGCGCTGCGCTGCTGCTGCCAGACCGGCAGGTCGCCGCGTGGCCAGCGCGCGCTTTCAACCGCGAGGTCGCCGGTCGCCGCGTCCACCGGCAAGCCGTAGGAGAAAATCGAAATCTCGTCCTCCCGGATCACGGCGAGGGCCGAGAACGTCTCGGAAGCGGCCAGGGGCGATCGGCGCCAGAGCTCCAGGGCCAGATCCTGGTGATCGTCGAGCTCGTTCGGATCGCCCAGCGCCAGGTCCCTCAGATCGCTCGCCGCCACGAAGGAACTCGTTCTCGCCGCCAGTGCGGCGACTTCCCCGGGACTCGGAGCATCGAGACCGCCGCGAACTCCTTCGGCCAGCAACGCACGCAGTGCGGGCGTGTGCGTAGCTTCGGCAAGCAGGCCGACTCCGACAGCCGCCGCGGCAGCGGTCAGCAGAACGTGCATCCAGTCCCGACCGTCCGGCCAACCCGCGGCCCAGAGCGCGGTCCCGGCGAGCAGAACCCAACTGGTCAGCAGAACCACCCAATGTCCGACCGGACCTCCGAACGAAACACCCAGATCCGCCGGCGCTCCCGCCGCGTCGACCGCCCAGATCCGCCACCGATAGAGGCCGTAGCCCACTGCCGAGCAGATCCCGATCAGGCCAAGCGCCGCCGCCGCGGCCCGCGGCCTCTTCGGCGCCCCACTGGTCCAGCGGCGGAAGGCCCAGACCAGCGACAAGCCGACACCGAGGGCAAGCGCCGCCAGGGCGAGCGAGCCGGCGGCTCTTGGCTTTCGCTCGGAGGCAGGCTCGAATCGCAGACGCAACCAGGGCCCCGGAACGCCGTCCGGCGGCGCGAGTTCGCGAATACCGTTCGCCTCCAGGGCCGGCGCCAGAGGTTCCGCGGAGTGGTCCCGCACGGACCACCTGACGCCGTGACGCCGCAGTCCGAACGGTGTTCGGACCGGCAACGTGTCGGTCGGAAAGCTGCTGCCGACAACCAGCCGCCAGCCGCCCTCACCCGTGCTCATGTCGACAGCCGCGTACAACGAAACTGCCGTGAAGCCGGCCGTCTGGTTGATCCCTCCCGGCAGGAGGCGATCGAGGGGAAGATCGTGCCTCAGCCCTGAGCCGCCCCAGGCCCGCGCCAGTCCGTCGGGATCGACCAGGACCAGGGTGCGGCCGCCTTCGCGGCTGGCCCGATCCAACTCCTCGAAGACGCTCTGTCTGGCCTCCGCCGAGTCGAGCGGGAGCGTCCCGGTCCGGCGGACACCCTCCGCCGCGCGTTCGGCATCCGCCAGCAGATCCAGCAGCAGTTCCTGGTAGGCCGTTTCCATCGCGGCGGTCTGCCCCCGAGTCGGAAGCGGCGGCTCGTCGCTCCGCGGCCATCGTTCGACGGCCAACAGGATCGCGGCCAGCGCGAACAGGCCGAAGATGATGCGAAGCTCGGCAGTCCCCCCGCCGCGCTCGTCCGCGGAGGCCGCCATCCGTCAGTCGCTGCCGAACCCGCTGTGAACCCCACTCATCAAAGGGGATTCTACGCCTCCGTCGCCCGCACCGACCGGAGAATCCGGGCCACGATCCGATCGGCCGCACCGGTCGAAGCGTCGATCATTTCGTAGCTTTCATCGCGCCGCAGCGGCGAGGCGCTGCGCCGGGTGTCGCGCTCGTCCCGGGCCTCAATCTCCTGCCTGAGTCGCTCGCGGTCGCCGGCATCCTCGCCGCCAAGCTGGCGCAGGCGTCGCTCCGTCCGGACTTCGAGCGGCGCGTGGAGAAAGAACTTGTGCCTGGTCCGGGGAAACACGACCGTGCCGATGTCGCGGCCCTCGACCACCGCGCCCTCCCTGGCCGCGAACTCCCGCTGCTTGGCGACCAGCCAGGAACGCACCTGGGGATGAACAGCGACCCGTGAGGTCGCCGCATCGACCCGGGGGGTCCGAAGCCGCGGCCCGGGAACGAAGCCGTCGACGACCACCTCCGCCTCGGCTACCCGGATGCGCAACTCGAACCCGATGCTTCCGATCAGCTTCTCCATTGCCGACTCCTCGGCCGGGTCAAGACCGACCTCCAGCGCCTTCCACGCGACCGCTCGGTACATGGCGCCCGTATCGAGATAGGGAACGCCGAGTTTCGCCGCGACCCTCCGGGCCACGGTGCTCTTGCCGACGCCGGCCGGGCCGTCGATGGCGACGATCGTCACCGGCGCCGCGGTCCCCGCCGACGGCCGCCGCTGGAGCGCTTTCCCGAGACCGGCCCCGAACCGGCCCGCAGGGTCGCCACTTCTCCGGGCGAGAGTTCGCGCCAGCTCCCCGACCGGAGCCCGGCATCCTCGAGACGGCCGATCGCCACCCGGCGCAGTCGCTGCACCGGGTGTCCGACGCGGAAGAACATCTCCCGGATCTGCCGGGTCCTCCCCTCACGCAGTTCCATCTCCCACCAACTCGACGACCGTGCGGTCCTGCCTCCCCGTCGTGTTCGCACCTGGCGCGGCGTCACCGGCGCCGTTCGCCGGCCCGCGATGAACATGCCCCGCCCGAGTCGCTCGACCGCCGCCTTGCCGGGAAAACCCCGGACCTTCAGAAGATACCGCTTGGAGCATCCGAAGCGGGGATGGGTCAGGCGGTTGGCGAGATCGCCGTCGTCGGTGAAGAGGAGCAGACCTTCGGTCCGGTAGTCGAGCCGTCCGACGGGCTTGAGCCGTCCGCGCCACCTCTCGGGGAGGAGGTCCATGACCGTGGGGCGCCCTTCCGGGTCGCTGCGGGTCGTGACGTGGCCGGCCGGCTTGTTCAGCAGGACGTAGAGCGCGGAGGCGGTCTGCGCGATGGGCTCGCCGTCGACTCGCACCGTCTCAGTTCCCCTTCCCCGCTGCTCCACTCGATCGCCGAGCACCGCGACCCGGTCGCCGATCGTGACCCGGCCTGCGCGGATCAGATCCTCCGCGGCCCGCCGTGAGGAAATTCCGGCACGGGAGAGGATCTTCTGTAGCCGCTCCCCCCTGAGCTCCTCAGCCATCGATCGGTTCCGCCGGCGCAAGGGCAATCGCGCTCTGGGACGGTTCTTCCTCGGCCGCGGCCAGGAAGGTCTCTTCGAATTCCTCCAGCGGCGGTAGCCCACTGAGCGAGCGCAGACCGAAGTGCAGCAGAAAGTCGCGCGTCGTGGCGTAGAGGAAGGGACTCCCGACGACTTCCTTGCGACCGGAGATCCGGATCAACCGGCGCTCGAGGAGCGTCTTCAACACCCCCGAGGAGTTCCTGCTCCGCAGTTCCTGGATCTCCGGGCTCGTGACCGGCTGGCGGTAGGCGACGATCGCAAGCGTTTCCACCGCGGCCATGGACAGCCTGCTGCGGCCCGCCACCTCGAAGAACCTGCGGAGGTACGGATGCAGGTCGGAGCGCGTGACCAGACGGTACCCGCCGCCGGCCCGGTCCAGGACGACGCCGCGGTTCGGCGGCCCGTCCGCATCGTCAACCCGGTAGCGGTCGAGAACCGCCTCCAGCGCCCCAGCGGCGCGTTCCCGATCCTGTTCGGGGAACACTTCGAGTAGCTTCTCCTCGGGTTGAGGATCGGGGCTGGCGAAGAGCAGCGCCTCGAACACCGCCTCCATCTCGGCCGTGTCGGTCATCCGGTGAGATCCTCCAGCAGAACCGGATCCAGCGCTCGCGTGGTGCGGAACAGGAAGACGGCGCCGGCGTCGGACGCGTGGAGCCGAACCAGATTCAACCGGGCCATCTCCAGTACGGCGAGGAAACACGCGATCGCTTCCGCCCGGCTCGACAGAGCGAACAGGTCGTCCTTCAGGTCGAGCGACCGCCCACCCTCGAAGCGTCCCAGGAGCCGCTCGATCTGGCCCCGGACGCTGAAGGTCTCGCCCTGGTAGATCAGCGGACCGGGGTGCTCCTCGTCATAGCGCTTCAGCACACCGCGCAGCACCTGCAGCAGGTCGAACAGCGACAGATCGCCCATGTCGAAGTCGTCGTCCTCACCCGGCCCTACGGTTTCCTTGGCGCCGCGGGTCCAGAGCCCATGGCGCAGGTCGTCGACTTCGGCCAGGGTCTGTGCCGCCTCCTTGAGCCGCTGGTACTCCAGCAACCGCTCGATCAGTTCCCGGCGCGGATCTTCCGGCTCTTCTCCCGGCGCGGGTTCGTGTTGCGGCAGCAAGACTCTGGCCTTGATCTGAATCAGGAGCGCCGCTTCGTAGATGTACTCGGCGGCGATGTCGAGATCCAGTTCGTCCATCAGGCCAAGATACTCATGGAACTGGTCGCAGATCAGGGCAACCGGAATGTCCGTGATCTCGATCTCGTTGATTCGCACCAGGTGAAGCAACAGATCGAGGGGACCCTCGAACTCCGGTAACTCGACTCGCCAGGAGGCCGGCAGCAAACTCGTTGCCGCCCGGGAGCTGGCGGGTCCTGTACTCATCCGTCTGGATTCTTCCACACCGGCGGCGGCGATCCACCTACTCGCTCCAGTGCCTCCAACCAGTGTTGCGCGGCGTGCCGCGGCCGGTAGCCCCGGTCCAGCCGGCGCCGTCCCGCCTCGCCGCGCCGACGGGATTCAGCGGGGTCGGACGCTGCCGCGATCAACGCGTCGGCGAGAGCGCTCGAACGTTCCGGCGGCACCAGCCAGCCGGTTTCCCCATCGACGACGACCTCCGGAATGCCGCTGACGGCAGAGGCGATGACGGGGATCCCGTCGCCCATCGCCTCGAGGACCACCAGCGGCATGCCTTCGTAGGTGGAGGGAACGACGAGGGCCGTCGCCCGCTGCCGCAACCGGGCGACTTCCGACCGCGAACAGCGGCCCGCGAACCGTACGCTCGTTCCCAGCCGCAGGCTGCGCGCCAGCGCGGAGAGCGATTCACGCCGCTCCCCGTCGCCCGCGACGATCAGCCGCGGCCGATGCCCCCGTTCACGGGCCGCCGCCAGAGCATGGAGGAGGATCTCGAACCCCTTGCGGATCCGCATCCGGCCGACCGCGAGCACGAACGGCGCCTGCCCGGAGACGTCGTCACCCCGGCTACCCGGTGCGTCGCGGTCGTCCTGGTGGTCCAGGGGCGCTCCCGTCACGTTGGGGACCACCTGAACGCCGTTGACGCCGTAGTCGAGTTCGATCTCCCTCGCGGTGACCCGGCTCGGGGCGAGGCGTACGTCGGCGCACCGGGCCGTGATCCGGCCCAGCGCGATGTGCAGAGGCGTGCGCAGCGAGCGGAAGACACGCTCGCTCATCGCGGGGCGGGCAACCACCGCGGCGCCACGGTCGCCATCGACGAGCGGACGGACCGCCCGGCGCTCCCGGACATAGCTCACCTGCTGGAGGGCTGCAAGCACGGGCCGGTGGGCGCCGCCCTGCCGGGCAAGATCCCGGATCACCAGACCGCCGTCGCTCTCGTGCATCTGGACCACGTCCGGCCGCCACTCGCCGACCCGTCGCGCAACGGCACGCCGGGCGTACCAGGGGAACAGGGTTCTCGAGACCTTCGGACCGCACCCGTCGCGGCCGAGAACCTCGACTTCGCAGCCCGCCTCACGCAGGCCCCAGGCGAGCTGCAGCACCTGTTCGCCGGCGCCGGAGAGATCCCGCGGCGGCAGGACATTGGCGACCAGGAGGACCTTCACGGCTCGGCGGTCCCTCGCGCCGGGGCTACGAGCGCGGGAATCCGGCGCTCCAATTGCCGTCGAAGCGGCTCGTTCCCGGGTTCCGCGAGCCGGTCGAGAAGCCTCGCGGCGTCCGCACGCGCCGCCACCAGCCACTTCCAGTCCCGGGCCGGATTTCCGAAGCGGAACTGCGGCAGACCGGCCTGACGGGTTCCGAGCACCTCACCGGGGCCGCGCTGACGAAGATCTTCCTCCGCGATCAGGAAGCCGTCGTTCGATGCCTCGAAGACAGCCAACCGCCGCTGTGCCTCGGCCGACGACCCGCCGCAGACGGCGATGCAGATCGACTCCCCGAGCGCCTGGTCCGTTCCGCGGCCGATGCGGCCCCGAAGCTGGTGCAGTTGGGCCAGTCCGAACCGCTCCGCACCGAGGACCACCATCGCGGTCGCCTCCGGTACGTCGACGCCGACCTCGATCACCGTCGTCGCCAGCAGCACCCGGATCGAGCCCTCCGAGAAGCGACTCATCGTCGCGTCGCGCTCGTCGCGCCCCAGGCGACCGTGGACGACACCGTGAGGCTCGCCGAGCGCCTCGGCCCACCAGGCCCCCGACTCCTCGAGAGACGGCAACGCCGCGAAGCCCCCCTCGCCGGCGTCGATCAGGGGAAAGACGACGTATGCCCGGCCGCCGCGCCGGAGCCGCTCGCGGACCAGCGCCACGGCCTGATCCCGCTGGTCCCCGGTCATCACCCGGGTCTCGATCGGACCGCGGCCGGGCGGCATCTCGTCGAGCATCGACACGTCCAGGTCACCGTACACGGTCAACGCCAGCGACCTCGGTATCGGCGTCGCGGTCATGACCAGGAGGTCGGGCCGCAGCCCCTTCTCCGCCAGGGACTGGCGCTGTGCGACGCCGAAACGATGCTGCTCGTCGATCACGGCGAATCCCAGGCGCGCGAAGCGCGTCCGCTCCTGGATCAACGCGTGAGTGCCGACGGTGAGGTCGATCCGGCCGGCGGCGACCCGCTCCTGCACCGCGCCGCCGCCGTCGCTGGCGACGCGCTGGCTGGAGGTCACGAGGGCCAGCGTGAGGCGTGATCCCAGCAACCGCTCCAGGGAAGCGAAGTGCTGCTCGGCGAGCAACTCCGTCGGCGCCATCAGGGCCGACTGGAGACCGCTCCGCGCCGCGGCCACGAAGGCCAGGGCGGCGATGACCGTCTTGCCGCTGCCGACATCGCCCTGCACCAGGCGGAGCATCGGCCGCGGCCCCGAGAGATCGGCGAGGATCTCCCGCAGCACCCGTTCCTGGGCCCCGGTCAACTGGAAGGGCAGCAAATCCCGCGCCGCGCTCCAGACCGCGTCACAGGTCCGGTACCGGTGCGGCTTCCCCTGCCGGCTGCGCTGCCTGCGAACAGCGGCGAGCTGCAACTGCTGGAGCAGGAACTCGCCGTAGGCGAGGCGGGCATGGGCCGGACTGCGCCGCTCGTTCAGTTCTTCGACCGAAGCCAGAGGCGTTGGCCGATGAACCTCGGCGAGGGCTTCGGCCAGGCTGGGCAGCCCGTGCCGCGCCAACTCCTCGCCGGGCAACCACTCGTCGATCCAGTTGGGGCCCCGGGACTCCGCCAGGTCGCACACGACCCCGCCCACCAGGCGCTCCACCCGCGATGGCGGCACGTCTCCGATGCGGCCGTACACCGGCCGTACGCCGCCTCCATCCACCGGCTCCTCACCCACCCGCTCGACGGTCGGGTTCGCCAGTTCCCAGGCGCCGTCCCCGTCCCGACGCCTGGGCACGCCGTGGAGCAGGTAGGACGCCCCCTCCTCCAGTTGATTCAGCAGATAGGGCCGGTTGAACCAGACCACGCCGGCCCCGTTCTCGCCGTCGTGCGCGAACGCCTCCACGCGCGAGAATCGGCCGCGGCCGAACACCCGCCTCAGCTTCTCCAGCCGCACCACTACGGTCAACGGACACGGCGCGTTCTCGGACGGCCCGGCGTTCCCCGGCCCGGGCAGGCGTCCGAGCGTGCGCCGGTCCTCGTACCGGATGGGCAGGTGAGCCAGCATGTCCGCTATCCGCCGACAACCGGCGGCCGCCAACCGGCGGCCCAACACGGGGCCCACACCGCGCGCACTGGTGATCGGGTCGCGCGCTTCCATCGTTGCGCGGGATGCTATGCGCGCGGCGGAAACCGGGTGCGCCGGCCTCTGGCCGGCATCCGGCGCGAAGCGCCGGCTTCCGGCAATTCCGCCGTCCTCAGGCCATCACCTTGAGCGTGCCCGCCGCCGGATCGAGCCGGACCGCGGTTCCCAGGGGCAACGTGTGATTGGGCGCCTCGTGGCCTGCCGGCAACCCGACCAGGAGCGGCACACCGAGCGCCTCCGCGAAGTCGATCAGGCTGTCGCGCGCGTCGCAGTTCGTGAAGTGGCCGCCAACTACCGCCCGCACACCGGCCAGAACGCGCGATGTCCGGAGTTGGACCAGTAGCCGGTCGATCCTGTACTCCGGCTCGTCGATGTCCTCGAGCACGAGGATGGAGTTCCGAAAGTCGAGCGGAAAACCCGTCCCGATCGTGGCCGCCAGCATGCTCAGGCAGCCGCCGAGCAGCCGCCCGCGGGTTGCCTCCGGTCGGCCGGCCGACAGCCCGCGGACAACCGGCTCCAACTGCCACGTCGCACCCGGCTCCCCGGCCAGCGCGTCGAGGAAGGACGTCCTTTCGTCCGGCCGCAGTCCACGCGCGAAGTCGACCACCATCGGACCGTGGTAGGCAACTGTGCCGGTGCGCGCCACGAGGCCCAGGAGCATGGGAGTCAGGTCGGAGTAGCCCACGTAAGGCCGCGGTCGGGACGCCAGCAGCGGCCAGTCGATCCTCTCCAGCAGCCTGGTGACGCCGTATCCGCCGCGGGCGAAGACGATTCCGGCCACGCTGTCGTCCGCGGCCAATTCGTGGAACGCCGCCAGACGCTGACGGTCCGAACCCGCGAAGAGGGCCCTCCCTTCGTGGGTCGCTCCGGGACGCAGGTTGGACGCCAGCACCACTTCGAAACCGAGGTCCTCGAGTGCCGCTACGCCCGTGGCTAGGCGTTCCTCGTCGATCGGTCCCGAGAGCGCGGCGATCCCGATCCGGTCCCCGGGCCGAGCGGCGGCCGGACGTTTCGCGCCGGGCCGGGCTCCGCTGCTACGAAAGGTCAAGTGCCGGAGGACCTCGTAAGCCGGATTCTGTTCGTCCCCTCACCTGGAGGCTAAGGGGAGGCGGCCATTCATCTCTGCGACCTACCCGGAGGGCGTCCCGGGCTGCAAACAGCCCGGAATCGGGACGGACAGCCCGATCCGCGCTCCCTATTTGGTCTTGCTCCACATGGGGTTTGCCATCGCCTCGCACCGTCACCGGCCGAGCGGTGCGCTCTTACCGCACCGTTTCACCCTTGCCGGCCCTCCAGCAGCCGAAGCCCGGATCGGACTCCGGAACCCTCGGGCCGGCGGTCTGCTCTCTGTTGCACTTTCCGTCGCGTCACCACGCCTTGCCGTTAGCAAGCATGCCGTCCGTTGGAGTCCGGACTTTCCTCCCCCGGCGGCGGCGCCGCCGGGAGCGACCGCATCCGGTCCTCCGGCGCGAGGAAGACTAGCATCTCTCGTACGCGAACGCCCGGCCTTCCGCCTCCGGCTCTCAGCCCGACGTGCGTCGACTCACCAAGGGTAGGGGCGGTCCTCACCGACCACGTTGCTCTCGCCACCCGAGCACGCGATGCCCTGGACCTGCTCCTCGCACCCGTCGGCCGGGCCGAACTGGAACTCAGGCTCGGTGCGAGCGGCCTCGCTGAGGTGGTCCCGTTTCGTTGGACGGTTTCAGGTCCAGGCTAACAGCCCGTGGCAGCGGTCGTGCGGTCCGAGCGATGCTGTCTTCTCCAGAGTCGACGTTGGCGCCAGGGAAGGCGAGATTGAACTGGGGACGCATCGCGGCGCGGTTTGCCTGCCATCGGGCGAGGAGCCGCCGGAATGGCTCGGCAAGTCGTTCCCAGAGCGTCGCATGTGGGCCGACCAGAGCGTCGAGAACCGCCGCAGCCCGCCGCTGGAGCACCCGTGGCGTTCCGACTCTCACGAGCGTACGTATCAGGAGGGCGAGGTTGAAGCCGCAGGCCTGAATGTAGAGGCGCTTGAGCGCGTTGCGGCGCCCGCGCAGATGCAGCCGCCGAGTCGCCGACTGCCGACTCCACCTGCTCGAAGGTCTCGTCCAGTGTCCCGAAGAGTGACTCCGTCTCCCTTGGCGCTGCCATGGACCGGCACGCCCAGGATGGTCCCGCATTCCAGATCCACCGCCTGTTCCGCCTTGCATGCAAGGTGCGCGCGGCCATCCTTCATCTTGGTGACCTGCGTGTCCGGATCGTGAGGATTCTCCGACTCCTCGTTCGACAGCTTCTTCTTGCGCTTGCGGTCGAAACGGGCCAGCTCCGCCCGCTTCGGGCGTGGCCACGCCCGAAGCCTCCGCCAGACCCCGCACGAACTCCTCGTAGTCCTCGCCCGTGTCGCGACGCACGATGCTCCGTAGCGCAGCGTTCGCCTCCAGAGTCGTCGCATCCACGCCTGCCGTTTTGCCCGACACCAGACCCGATTCCGCCAGACGGCCGAGAACCGACGGAACACCCTGCGGTGAGTCTCCACATCGGTCTGCCGCCGAGTGCGCGAAATCGTCGAGTGATCCGGCGCCGATTCGGTCACCCCCAAACCGAGGAACCGACGAGTGCCCAGGGAGTCATGAGCCCGCCACGCGATGCCCCGCTCCGAGTCCAGACCCTCGAAGTAGCCCAGCAGCAACTGATGAAGCAGTTCGCCGCAGCCGCCGGGGCTGTGGAAGACTGCGGAATCTGCGGAAAATTCGACTCGCCCCGGAGCCGAGCGTTGGACGTCGTATCCCGGTTCGCGCCGCGGTAGACGTAGGCAGGCGTCCTGCCCCTGATGGGATGAATGCGGCCGCTCGAGATTGTAGAAAGCGAGCCAGGCGCCGATCACCTGCCGCGCCTCGAGGCCGTCGGCCAGCTCGTGGCGGTACACGGCCTCGTGCTTCAGCGAGCGCCAGAGACGCTCGATGAACACGTTGTCCATACAACGGCCGCAGCCGTCCATCGAGATCGCCACCTCGGCTTCCTCTAGCAGGCCGGTGAAGTCCGCGCTGGTGAACTGGCAACCCTGGTCCGTGTTAGAGATCTCGGGCCGGCCGCAACGGGACAGGGCCTCATCGAGAGCCTCGACGCAGAACGAAGCGTGCCGAAGGTCGATTCGATCGCGTTGGTGGTCCGCCGCCAGCGCCTCCTTGAAGTCGCCCGTCGACAGACCCCGCAGGTACGGCACCGGCAGTTCTGTTGGCAACGCTCGGAAAGTGAGCCATCCAACGCTTGGAAAGTGAGCCACCTCGGTCGTGTTGATTGTACGGGAGTCTTGGCTCGTCGGTCTCTTTGAGTCAACCGTGGAAGCGGGCTGAGGTAGCTGGGGGAAACCGGTCTGCCGGTTTTCCAAGGAGGTGAGCTACTGCCAGAAGTTGTGGATCCGTTGATGTAGATCAGGCGGCGTATCCTCCTGGGTGTTCAACTGAATACCCGGTCGGATGCCGGGAGAAAGGACACGCCGCCCGATGCTCAAGATACTGGAACCGTCCCGGAGGGGAATGTCCCCTCGACGCTGGATGAGCTGGCCCGCGAGGGCGCTCGCCGGATGTTGATGGAGGCTCTGGACGCCGAAGTCGCCGACTACGTGGAGAGACACCGCGCCGAGCGCGGCACCGACGGTCGGGCCTTGGTGGTGCGCAACGGCAGAGGCCGGCCGCGGCGAGAGACGACCGGCGGAGGCACGGCGAAAGTGCAGGCTCCGCGCGTGCATGATCGGAGGCCTGATCATCGCTTCACCAGTTCGATCCTTCCGCCGTACATGAGTCGGTCGCCGAAGGTGTCGGAGGTGCTTCCGGTGCTGTACGTACGGGGCCTTTCGACGGGCGATTTCAGGGAAGCTCTCGATGCCCTGCTGGGGGACAAGGCCTCGGGCATGTCGGCTTCCAGCATCACGCGGATGACGTCGGCCTGGGAGGAGGAGTACCGGTCCTTCCGGCGACGGGACCTGCCGAGGACTACGTGTACGTGTGGGCGGACGGGCGTGCACTTCCGGGTCCGTCTGGAGGACGATCGCCTGTGCACGCTGGTCCTGCTGGGTGTGCGCCGTGACGGGACTAAGGAGCTGATCGCGGTCGAGGACGGGTACCGGGGAGCGCGGAGAACTGGTCGAGCGTCCTGCGGGACCTGAAGCGCCGCGGCCTGCGAGCGCCGGTCCTGGCCATCGGCGACGGCGCTCTGGGCCTGTGGCGCGATCCGCGACGTGTGGCCCGAAACCAGGGAGCAGAGACGCTGGGTGCATCGACTGAGGAACGTGCTGGACAAGCTGCCGAAGGCTCCTGCTGCGGGGAATCATCGAGCCATCCCCCCGCACCCAGAGGTACGGGTGAGGGTCGTGTCGGCTTGTGAGTACCACGTCCGTGGAGGCGGAGGTACACACGATGCCGAGATCAGCCCTCGGTACCCGCTCCACATGCTACATGGCGTGGGCTTCACCGTTTCGGGCAGTTCGAGGCATGCGCCTGAGTCTATGCTGCCGCCCCACTTGTAGAAACCGCCACACCCGGGTTGCCCGGAGGCGGCGGTAGGCGTCACTCTCCGAAACGACGTTTCAGCCGCCGCCGCAGAAGACGATCAGGTCCTCAATGCCGCGTTCCACAAGAGTTTGAGCAGACGGACCAGCCACTCCGGGAAAAGAACCGGGTTGTGGGGAAGGAATCCGAACACCGCCCGCTTCAAGCGGAGCGGTTCGCTTTCCGTTGTGCCATCCAGCGGCCTACAAATCGCCCGCAGAAACGGGCCGTAGGTCCACAAGCAAACAGGATGGCCAGCCAGAAGGCTAGGAAACCGAGAGGGTGGCTCAGAAACTCCATCATTAGAGGGTCGACAAGTACATCGCGCAGCCTTCCGTAAGCACTGCGGCAATTGCCCGCATGTAGGAAGCGATCGCCCTACCGTAGCGAAGAACCAGGAAAATGCCCGCTAGAGTTACTCCGCCTGCCGTCTCTATCTGTGCGGCCAAGCCAGCCACGATAAAACTCGCGGCGGCAACGGCGCCAATCAGCCCTGCGCACTGCGCCGCGTCAGACATGCCGTTCCAGTCGTCGCAAGCGCTGTTGACTATAGCGGCGTGGATACCGCTACCGCCCGGACAAGCGCTGTCCAATGAGAAGTGAGCGTGAGCGAGGTGCGTCAATCCAACGAGAGCTGAGCGTGAGCGGTTGGTACCGGGGATCATCGGAGGATGATCGTGTCGCTACAGACCCACCGTTTGGAGACGCTGAATGATGTACGCGCGTTCGTGGTCGGCGCCGAGGCCGCGGACATCGCGCTCCTGGGACCGGGAATCGGCCTACCGTTTCGTGTGCGAGACGCTGGTGCGTTTCGGTACCAGGCCGATTCTCACCACGGGCTTGTCTGTTTTGATTCAGCCCTTCCGGGCCAGGAGTGGACCCGGCCCAACGGCGCCCCGCGGGGGTACCCGTTGGGGGGCGGTGGTCGGACCGTTACGGGCTTGGCCGGCGCTCCCGGCCGCGCCCTCGGACTCGACGGCGCGGCGGGGAGACAAACCAACCAAGCGGCTAGGGCGGAAGTCGCAACCTACGCGACAAGCCCAGTACAGGAGACCGCAAGCGCTTCATCCGCGGCGCTTCTCCCGCCGCGCGAGAACGGCAATAACGATGCCGACCGCGCCAAACACAAGCCAAACGAAAGTTGCACTGATCACGGGTTATCCTCCGCTGAATTGTGTGGCGTACCAAGGTCGAAAGGTGCTGTTACACCAAGTCAGCATAGCGTTGTAGCCGGCGAACCCAACCGCGGCGGCGGCCAAGAGTATCGCCGCGCCGGGGATATTCCCCCTACTGCCAAGCCAAGCGACAAGACTGCAGCGGCTAGCGCAGCTACGGCTACCGCGGTTTGCGCAGAGTCTAGGTCACTACACACGTTGTTCAACGCTGCACCCTGCGGTGCATTTCGTAGTATTGAGCGGTCCCTGCGCCGAGCCTCGTTTTCTTTTTGGGCGGTCTCCGCCTTCTAGCCTTGCCGGTGTCTTGCCCCGGGTTTCCCGGCTGATATGTTGGGGCCGGAGCCGTAACGGTGATAGTTTCGCCGCCACCGTCAGGTAGTTGCGCGCTGGCCGGCAACGGAACGCCACCCACGATCAGCGCGAAGAACAGGATGCTCAGGACCGCGCCACGAAACCAACTGTCTTTCCTCATTGGAGGACCTCCTAGTTGTGGAGGACCTCCGTTGTTTGGGCGGTAGTGTACCACGGCTGTCAAGCCTGTCAACGCCGAGCGCTGTCCAGCGGGGGAGCACGTAGCGACGGTGCGGGCCATCTCCCAGCGGTGCCTGGCGCCGGTGCTCAAGGGAGCTCATCGAGTCCTGCCCCTTCAAGGTGCTGGGCTTCCACGCCGACAACGGCTCCGAGTACATCAACCGCAAGGTCGCGGAGATGCTCAACCAACTGCACGTCCCCGAGTTCACCAAGTCCCGCAGCCGGCACGGCAACGACAACGCCCTGGTCGAATCCAGGAACGGCAACGTGATCCGGCGCCAGTTCGGATACCGGCACATCCCCAAGCTGTTCGCCCGCGAGGTCAACGCCTTCGCCCGCGATGTGCTCACGCCCTTCCTCAACTTCCACCGCCCGTGCCTGTTTCCCACCGAGGTCACCGACAAGAAGGGGCGCACCAGGAAGCGCTACCGCTACCAGGACGCCATGACGCCGTTCGAGAAGCTCAAGGCCCTGCCGGACGCGCAGCGGTACTTCAGGCCCGGCGTCACCATCGCCGCCCTCGAAGACCAGGCCGGCGCCACGAGCGACCTCGACGCCGCGACCGCCCTCAAGCTGGCTCGTGCCCGACTCTTCGAACTCATCGACCGGGAGTCCGATCCCAACCGGCGCCGGAGCGCCTGAACCGCAGACCGCGCAGCCCGATGCCATACACCGCACGCCACCTCCGGCCCAGGCCGGAGCACAACCCCCGTAAGCCGCCGCGGCCTCGCAGCGGCCGCTACCGTAGGCGGCAGACGGTGCAGAACCGTCTGCCGCTCAAGAACTACTCCGAGACCGACCCGACTCGATTCTCCATGACGGTCCCGTTCACGCTCATTTCAGGATTGGAAAGCACTGCTAGCGCGGCAGAACTCCCAGAGACCGGCGCTTCGCGCCGGATGCGGGCAGGATGCCCGCGTTCCCAGGCTCGGAGAGCCGGCTCGGCACCGATCCGTCGATCCGAGAGTGATGTCCGCACCTCCGACCGCAGAATCATCGACTTTGGAACGGCCCTGAGGACGCACCTACTCGCGATGGACCGAGTCGAAGACCGAGCGCGCCAGCTTCGCCCCCAGTACCTCCTGGAGCTGCTCCTCCGACGCCTGCGTCACGCCGGTGTAACTGCCGAAGCGCCGCACCAGCAGCTTGCGCCGCTGCGGCCCGATGCCTCGCAGGTCGTCGAACCGGCTGTGCAGGGTCCGCCTGGAACGGCGGCGGCGGTGCCGCGACACGGCGAACCGGTGCGCCTCGTCCCGCACCTGCTGGAGGACGCGCAGGCCGGCGTGATTCCGCTTCAGCCGCAGCGGGGCCGGTCGCGCCGGGACGTAGATCTCCTCCTCCCGCTTGGCCAGCCCAACTACCGGCGTCTCGTCGACGCCGAGTTCCGCCAGACCTTCGAGCGCCGCGTTCAACTGGCCGCGCCCTCCGTCGATCAGGATCAGGTCGGGCATCTCGCCGACCTCCTCCAGCCGGCGCCGGTAGCGGCGTTCCACCGCCTGGCGGATCGACGCGAAGTCGTCGGCCTGCTCCAGACCCCGGATGTTGAAGCTGCGGTACTGGTTCTTGACCATCCGGCCGTCGCTCCAAACCACCAGGGAGGCGACCGTCTGGCTGCCGCCGAAGGTCGAGATGTCGAAGCCTTCGATCCAACGCGGCGGTTCTTCCAGGTCGAGTGCTCGCCGCAACGCCTCGCTGGCCTCGCCGGCGGCCCCGGCGCCACGGAACCGCCGGCGGAAGGCCATCCGTGCGTTCCGGTTGGCCAGAGCCACCCGCTGAGCCTTCGGTCCGCGCGAGGGCATGCGGAGGTAGACCTTCGATTCCCGCCGCTCGCTCAGCCACGAAGCCAGCGCCTCTTCACCCTCGATCGGCGCCGGCAGGTGGATCTCCTTCGGAATCAGGGTGGTCCGATCGTAGAGCTGCGGCAGCAGTTCCGACAGCAGACGTTCGGCGGTGATCCTCGAGATCCCCTCCCAGAACAGCTCGCGACGATCGAGAACCTGGCCGCCGCGCATGACCAGCACGACGACCGCCGCGTTGTCGCCGCTGGTGTGGACACCGAAGATGTCGACATCCTCGCCCCTATCCAAGAAGAGCTTCCGCCGCTGACTTACCTGTTCGACTTCCTGCACCGTGTCGCGAACACGGGCCGCGGCCTCGAACTCCAGATCGGCTGCATGAGTCTTCATGCGGCCGCGCAGATCCCGCAGCAACTCGTCGTTCCTGCCGGCGAGAAAGAGACGCGCCTTCTCCACCGCCTCGGCGTAGGCCTCGTCGGTGGTCAGGCCGTCGACGCAGGGCCCCAGGCAGCGCTTCATGTCGTAGTAGAGGCAGGGCCGCGGCAGGCTGCCGTCGATCTCGATCCGGCACACGCGGATGCCGAACAGCTTCTGCGTCAGCTTGATCGCCTTGCGCGCCAGTCCGGCGGGCAGGTAGGGCCCGTAGTACTCCGCGCCGTCACGGCGAATGCGCCGGGTGAAGGCGAGGCGCGGGTGGCCGTCGGCGAGGGTGAGCTTGAGGTACGGGTACGTCTTGTCGTCGCGCAGCCGGATGTTGAAGCGGGGCTGCCGGCGCTTGATCCAGTTGTTCTCGAGCAGCAGGGCCTCGGCCTCCGAGTCCGTGACGACGAACTCGATATCGGCCGCGTCCTGGAGCATCAAGGCGATGCGCGGATCCTCCGCCGGCTTGCGGTAGGAGGCGGCGCGCCGCTTGAGGGACTTCGCCTTGCCGACGTAGAGCGCGTCGCCGGCCTCCGACTTGAAAATGTAGATCCCCGGCTGATCCGGAAGCTCGGCGAGTCTGCGGCGGAGGCCGGAGTGCATCACCCCATCACCTCCCCATCACCTTCAGACTGCGCAGTTCCTTGAGACGGTCGCGCAACACCGCCGCCTGCTCGAACTCCAACCGCCGTGACGCCTGCTTCATCCCCTTCTCCAGGCGCGCGATGCGGCGTTCGAGTGGCATCTCGGGCGCGTCCTCGCGGAGCAGATCCTCCACCGCCTTCTCGGCCTCGGCGCCCGCTTTGTGCAGGTAGTCCAGGTTGCTCATCTGGACCAGCGGGCTATGGACCTCCTTCAGGATCGACGCCGGTTCGACCCCGTGCTCGCGGTTGTAGCGGTCCTGGATCCGCCGGCGCCGCGCCGTCTCCTCCAACGACCGGTCGATCGAGTCGGTGCGCCGGTCGGCGTAGAAGATGACCCGCCCGTTCAGGTTGCGCGCCGCCCGGCCCGCGGTCTGAATCAGCGATACTTCGCTGCGCAGGAATCCCTCCTTGTCCGCGTCCAGGATCGCGACCGCCGAGACCTCGGGGAGATCGAGCCCCTCCCGCAGCAGGTTGATGCCGACCAGGATGTCGAACTCGCCGCGCCGCAGCGCGGTTGTGATCTCGACCCGCTCCAGGGTGTCGATGTCGCTGTGGAGGTAGCGGACCCGCAGGCCGAGCTCGGTCAGGTACTGGGTCAGTTCCTCCGCCATCCGCTTGGTCAACGTGGTCACCAGTATCCGTTCGCCGCGCTCGATCGCCGCCCGCGCCTCCTCCACCAGGTCGTCGATCTGGTTCGCGGACGGCCGCAACTCGATCCGGGGATCGAGCAGGCCGGTCGGCCGGATGATCTGCTCCACCACCACGCCGCCGGTCCGTTCCAGCTCGAACCGGCCCGGCGTGGCCGACACGTAGATCCGCTGAGCGCAACGCTGCTCGAACTCGTCGAACCGGAGCGGTCGGTTGTCGAGGGCGCTCGGCAGGCGAAAGCCGAACTCCACCAGGGTCTCCTTGCGCGCGCGGTCGCCGTGGTACATCCCATGGACTTGGGGAATCGACTGGTGGCTCTCGTCGACCACCAGCAGGAAGTCTTCGGGCAGGTAGTCCAGGAACGTCGGCGGAGCTTCGCCCGGCGCTCGGCCGGAGAGGTGGCGCGAGTAGTTCTCGATGCCGGCGCACGAACCGAGCTCGCGCAGCATCTCCAGGTCGTAGCGGGTCCGCTGCTCCAGCCGCTGCATCTCGAGCAGGCGGTTCTCGCGTTCGAGGACGGCCAGGTGCTCCCCCAGTTCCTCCTCGATCGAGGCAATCGCCCGCCGCATCCGCTCCTCCGGCGTCACGTAGTGGTTGCGCGGAAAGACCGGCACCCGGTCGACCTCCTCCAGCACCCGGCCGGTGATCACGTCGAACCGGCAGACCCGGTCGATCTCGTCCCCGAAATACTCGACCCGAATGCCCCGGTCGTCGTAGGCCGGCAGGATCTCAAGCACGTCGCCCCGTACCCGGAAGCTGCCGTGGAACAGGTCGAGCCGGGTGCGTTCGTACTGCATCTCGGCCAGGCTCCGCTGCGCTCGCTCGAGCGGCAGTTCCGTTCCGCGCTCGAAGAACTGGAGCATCGAGAAGAAGACGTCCGGCGCGCCCAGGCCGTAGATGCACGACACGGACGCCACGACGAGCACGTCGCGGCGCTCGAAGAGCGAGATCGTCGCCCGCAGACGCAGTCGGTCGATCTCGTCGTTGATGCTCGTCTCCTTCTCGATGTACGTGTCCGACTGTGGAACGTAGGCCTCGGGCTGGTAATAGTCGTAATAGGAGACGAAGTACTCCACCGCGTTGTTCGGAAAGAAGCTCTTGAATTCCTGGTAGAGCTGCGCCGCCAGCGTCTTGTTGTGCGAAAGGACCAGCGTGGGCCGGTTCACCGCCTCGATCACCTTGGCGACCGTGTAGGTCTTGCCCGAACCCGTGACCCCGAGCAGCACCTGCTCGGAAACGTCGTCCCTGAGACCCGCCGCCAATTCGGCGATCGCCGCCGGCTGATCGCCCTGCGGCTTGAACGGCGAGATGAGCTCGAAACGGCCTGGTCGCGACCTGCGCCAGCGATCCGACGGGCCGGCCTCCGCGCCGGGCGCCGAAGCTTTGGGCCCGTTCGCCGGCTCGACGCCCCGGTGCAAGTCAGATCTCCGGGCTAGTGTTGGAAGCCGCTACCCGCTCGAGACGCTCGGTCAGCCGGCGCAGATCGTCGCGGTCGAGGAGTCCCCGCTCCGCCCGCCGCAGCGCGTCGGTGAGAGCCATCTGCAGCCGCCGGTTATCGGCAGGCGTCGCCGGACGGGTCTTGTAGCGGTCGAGTACGGAATCAAAGGCCCGGTCGAGACGGTTGCGCTCTTCCGACGTGATGTCCTCAGGCAGTTCCTCCATGATCCGGTTGCGACCGAAGTCCAGTACGAACTCAAGCAGTTCGTCCGCCTGGGTCAGGGCCACCGCCAGCCCCACCGCCAGGACGACCGCGAGCAGTCCGCATCCGGCCACGCCCGCGACTAGACAGCCACGCCGCGTCCGGCCCGGATCCCGCGGCCGCGCAGACGACGGCTCGGGGAAGGGTTCCGGCAGCGGCGGCAGGCCGCGCGGCGCCTCGGCTTCGGGACTCATGAGTCGGGCCGTATGATACGCGCGTGATGGAGGCGCCGCGGAACGCCCTGCAACCCGTGCTCGCCTGGGGCTTGCGGCACTGGCGGTGGCTTACGCCGATTGTGGCCACGCCGCTCGCGGGCGTCCTGCTGGGGATCGGCGTCGCGGCGGTGATCGACCTGCCACAGGTGGAAACCGTCGCCGAGTTGAATCCGAGTCAGATCACGCGTCTCCTCGACAACCGCGGCGAGGTCTTCCGGAGTTACTCCGTCGAGAAGCGGATCATGCTCGCCGAAGGCGAGGTGCCGGAAATCTTCGAGCGCGTGCTGCTCACCGCGGAGGACCGGAACTTCTACTCTCACGGCGGCTTCGACATCATCGGCGTGGCGCGAGCAACCGTGCAGAACTGGCGGCGGGGCGAGAGATTCTCGGGTGCCTCGACGATCACGATGCAGGTGGCGCGAACGCTCTATCTCGGCCGCGAGAAGGTCTGGAGCCGGAAGATCCGGGAGACGCTCCTCGCCATCGAACTCGAGAAGCGGCTGAGCAAGCAGCAGATCCTGACTCTCTACTGCAACCTGACCTACTTCGGCCACCGCAACTACGGCCTCGAGGCTGCCTCCCGCTACTACTTCGGCAAGCCGTCAGCCGAGCTGGACCACATGGAATCCGCCACCCTGGTGGCCATCCTGCCGGGTCCGAGCGTGTGGACGCCGTACCTGCGTCCCGAGGTCGTGCGCAATCGCCGCAACACGATCCTGCGCGTCGTGGCCGAGCGAGGCGTGATCAGCAGACAGCAGGCCGAGGAGGCGGCCACGCAGCCGCTCAACGTGGTCAAGCAGCGCGAGACGAAGCCGGTGGCGCCGTACTTCGCCGAACGAGTTCGGGTCGACCTCTACCGCACCCACGGCCAGAAGGGCCTCTACGAGCGAGGTCTCCGGGTCAGAACGACGCTGGATCCCCGGATGCAGAACGCCGCCGAGCAGGCGCTGCGGCGGGGACTGGTTCGGATCGACCGGCTGCGCGGCTACCGTGGGCCGGCGTCCCGTGTCGACCAGGACGATCTCGAGGCGCAGGACCTCGCCGAGTCGGTCGGGGGTCTTCTCGCCGCCTGGGTCGGCTTCGAACCGGAGGCCGGTGCCTGGGCTCCGGGCGTCGTGCTCCGGCGCGGCCGGCGAGAGGCGGAGATCCGCATCGGCGACGACCGCTTTGTGCTCCATCCCGAAGGGTACGCGTGGACCCGGCGCGACGCGGCGCCCCTTGAGCGGGGCGACATCGCCTGGTTCGAACTCCGGCCCGCCGGAGAGGCCGAGCTGGACGGCGGAACCGATCCGGGGCAGCCTTTTACGCTCGAACTTGTCCAGGCGCCGATCGTCGAGGGCGCCGTGCTGCTGCTCGAGTCGTCGACCGGCGCGGTGCGCGCGATGGTCGGCGGTTGGGACTACGAGCGAAGCGAATTCAACCGCGCTGTGCAGGCCCGTCGCCAAGTCGGTTCGCTCTTCAAGCCACTCGTCTTCGGCGCCGCGTTCGAACACGGCTTCACCCCCGCCGACACGCTCTTCGATGGGCCGGCGGTGTTCGTGGGCGTCGACAACCTGCCGAGTTACAGTCCCCGCAACTACTACCGCAAGTACCTCGGCATCCTGACCCTGCGCAAGGCGCTCGAGAAGTCGATCAACGTCACGTCGGTCAAGCTCCAGGACATCGTCGGCCCCGACCGGGTGGTCGACTTCGCCTACCGGGCCGGCATCCGTTCGTCGCTGCCGCCGTATCCGAGTCTGGCCCTGGGCGCCGCCGACCTGAGCCTGCTCGAGGTGGCCACGGCGTACGCCACGATGGCCAACCTGGGGATCCACGTCGAGCCGTACATGATCGAGAGCGTCGCGACCCGGGACGGCCGCGAGCTCGAGGCTCACGTGCCCCAGGTGTCGACCGTGCTGACTCCGGAGGTCGCGTACCTGCTGACCCATGTGCTTTCCGGAGTGGTTCAGCGCGGAACCGCCCAGTCAGCGAAAAGCCTCGGACTTGCGGCCGTGGCCGGCAAGACCGGCACCACGGACGGATTTACCGACGCGTGGTTCGCCGGCTACACCCCCACGTACACGCTCGTGGTCTGGGTCGGCTACGACCAGCGGCAGCGCATCGGCCGCAACATGACCGGCGCCGCGGCGGCCCTGCCGATCTGGAACGAGATCCTGCGCCAGGGGATCGAGGACGGCTGGATCGATCCGCGGGAGACGTTCACCCGGCCCAACCAGGTCCGCCTGGCGCGGATCGAGTACAACTCCGGCCTGCTCCCGGCGCGTCGCCCCGTGGGACAGCACCTGATCGACGAAGCGTTCATCGCCGGCACCGAGCCGGTGCTCTCCTTCGACCCCGACACGCGACCCGTCTACGACCTGCCCTGGTACCAGCAGCGGGCCCTGTACGGCGAGCCAAAGGCCGACGAGAACATGCCGGAGGACGTCACCGACTGGTCCCTGGTCCGCGAGCGTTGGAGAGAGGACGAGGAAGGCCCCTGACTTGGGCGCGAACCGGCAAGTCCTCCCAGCATCCGGCGATTCTCCGGATTCCCGGAGCACCGGAGGACGCACGGGCCTCGGCCGCGGCGTTCTCGCGATCGCCGGACTGAGCACACTCGCGATCGCCCAGCCGGTCTACGACCTGCTGCGGCGAACGCCCGAGTTCTTCGCCATCCGACAGCTCGCGTTTGTTGACATCGCGGTCCTGGTCGCGCTCGCCGCGATCGGCCCCGCCCTCGTCCTCTCCGTTCCGGCCGCCGCGGTCCGGCTCTTCCGCCCGGCTTGGGTGCGACCGGCGGTCGCGGCGGCCGCCGGACTGCTCGTCGGAACGATCGCGCTGCAGGCCGTTCGCGGCCTTCCCGCGGCCGCCGCCGGGACCGTCGCCCTGGCCACCTGCGCCGCCGTCGCGTGGGCCTACCTCCGCCTCCCCGCCTTTCGTTCCCTCGCCCTGCTGGTGGCGGGGGCCACGGTCGTGGCGCCGGCGGTCCTGGTGCTCGACGGCGACGTGCGGCGCGCCCTCGCCGGGGCCGGCGGCGCGGCGCTTCCGGGCAGCGGCGGCGCCCGGGCGCCGATCGTCCTGGCCGTCTTCGACGAGTGGTCGATGATCTCGATCCTCGACGCCGAGGGCGCGATCGACCGCCGGCGCTTTCCCAATCTGGCGCGCTTCGCCGACCGCGCCACGTGGTATCCCAACGCCACGGCCGCCTCCAACATGACGAACCACGCGGTGCCGGCGATGCTGACCGGCTCGCCGCCCGAGCGGGGCCGGCTCCCGACCGCCGCCGACCACGCGGTCAATCTGTTCACGCTGCTCGCGCCGAGCCACGACATCTTCGCCATGGAACCGGTCACCTCGCTGTGCCCGCCCGATCGGAACCTGCTGGAGGACGAACGGCCTCCCTTCGGCCAGCGCTTCGGCCTGCTGCTCTCCGACCTCCGTTTCGTCTGGCTCAGCCTGACGCTGCCGGAACCGTGGGCGGAGCGAATTCCGCCGCTCGACCGGACCTGGAGCGGCTTCGACCGGGCGACCGCTGAGGCCGCGCCTTCGACACCCGGCGATCGGCAACTGGCGCGGGCCCACCCCCATCGCCGGAACGACGAACGGGTCAACGACTTCCGCCGCTTCATGGACTCGATCAGACCGCCGGGAGCGCGGCCGGGCCTGTACTTCACGCACGTCCTGCTGCCCCACGCTCCCTGGGAGTACCTGCCGTCCGGCCGGAGGTACTCCCGCAGCAGGGCCTACGGTCTCAGGGACGGAACCTGGACCAGCGACGCCTGGACGGTCAAGCACCACCAGAAGCGCTACCTGCTCCAGCTCCAGTTCGTGGACCGGCTGATCGGCGAGCTGCTGGAGAAGCTGGATGCGCTCGACCTGTTCGACCGCAGCCTGGTCGTGATCGCGGCGGATCACGGCCTTTCGTTCCAGCCGGGCCGGTCGTTGCGGCTGCCGGCGCCCGACCCCTCGGGCGGCCAGATCCTGGACCTTGTCGCCGTGCCCCTGATCGTCAAGGCGCCGTTCCAGGACCGGCCGGAGATCGACCGCGGTCCCATCTCTCTGGTCGACCTGACGCCGCTCATGCTGGAACTCGCCGGGGACGCCGGCAACACCGGCATGGGACGCGCGCGGGGCGGCGCCTCTCCACTGTGGTTCAGTGAGCACGGCGCCGAAATTGAGGTTCCGGCGGAGCGGGATTCCTGGCGCCGCTCCCGCCTCGCGGAGCAGACCGCGCTGCTCGGCGAGTCGAACGACCCGGCGGGGATCGGCTCGTTGCCCGAGCTGCACGGCCGGCCGGTCTCCGAACTGGCGGTGCGCGCCGGCGCAACCCGCGCTCGACTCGAGCTCCCCCACGTCTGGGACGACATCGACCTGGAGGCGACGCTGCTGCCCGCTGTCGTCGAAGCGTTCCTCGTCGATCGGAAAACGCCCCCGGACCGACCCGTCGTCGTCGCCGTGAACGGAATCGTGGCGGACACCGTCCACGCCCACTTCGAGCGCGGCCGGACTCGGGTCTCGGCAATCCTGCCAGAGCCGCTGCTGCACCCCGGCCACAACCGGATCGACCTGTTTCTGGCCACGGATCGCGACGGCGAACTGGAGCTCGAACGCCTCGACTCTCCGGAGGCCTTCGCCTACCGAGTGGATTCCGAGTACCGGTACGAGGCGGTGCGAGGCGGTGAAGGCTTGATCGAGGGCCTGCGCCGGAGCTCCGTCCGGGACCAGGCCCGGGCGTCGGAGACGCTGCCGGTGGCGCCGCCGTCCCGCGACCTGTTGGGATACCTGGACGCGACCGTGCCCGAGGGGCCCGCGGCAGGCGGCCGCTCGCTCTTCCGGCTCAACGGCCGGGCGTCCGACGCGGTCAACACCGGACGGTCCAACACGGTGGTCACCGTCGTCGGCTCGGAGGCGACCGCCTTCAGCGGCCCGGCGCTCAGGGACAACGGCTTCACGCTGCGGCTCGCGGCCGACCGGGAACAGGTCGAGCGCGAGGGCATCGTCGCCTTCGCGGTCGGTCACGGCGGCGTCGCCACTCGGCTCCGATTCTCCTACCGGCCACTCGAGCGCGGGCGCGGCGGCAGGGAGATCGTCCCCGTCTCGGACGGTCGCCGGCTCCCCGTGCATGCGCCCGGCGACGGCTTCGACGGCGCGGTCGACCGGGTGGCGGCGCTGCGGCGCGGCACCAGCATCGCGGGCTGGGCGGCCGACCTCGAACGGGCCGAGACGGCGCGCCAAGTCGTCATCTACCGCGACGGTGAGTTCCTAGCCAACGTCGGGCGCTCGGGGCCGGGGCGCCCGGACGTGGTCGAGCAGTTCGACGATCCGCGGCTGCTGAGGACCGGCTTTCGCGGCAACGTCCCGGGCGCGCCGCTGCCGTCGGTCTTCACCGAGCGCCACCGGGTGTTTGGCGTCATGCTGCGGGGCCGGGCCGTGGAACTGCCGGTCCTACCGGCTTCCGGCGACGCTCGTTGAACGCGCTCCGGGCGGCCTTGCGTCAGGGCCGCGCCGACTCCGACACGGGCCGCACGCCGACCAACGCGTAGTCCCGGTAGCCGTAGAGGAGATCGTCGAGTTCGTCGCGAAGGCGGTTCAGGCGGTCCGCCAGTTCGCGGCTCTGACCGTCCAGACCCTCGAGCGGGATCTCGGGCAGACGCTCCTCTTCGGGGTAGGGCCGCAGGTCGAGCCGTTCGATGCCGCCGAATCCGGCGCTCTCGTAGCTGGCGCGCAGCGTCTCCGGGTGAACCGGCCGCACGTGCGTCGGGTCGAGCCAGAAGCTCCGCGCGGTCACGGAAACCGAGAGCGGATTCGGCGTTTCGAGCAGGAGAAGCCCCCCGGGGCGAAGGGCCGCGAAGGCGAGCCGCACGAGCCGGTCGACTGCCTCCGGAGGCAGGTGTTCGATCACGTGAAAGGAGACGATTCCGCCTACGGATCCGGGCTCGACGCCGGCCAGGCCCTCCAGCAGATCGCCCTGCTCGACCCGAAGGCCCCTCTGGGAAGAGCGGCGCACCATGGCAGCGGAGGAATCGATGCCGCGACACTCGACTCCCTCCTCCTGGAGGAGCGCCAGCGCCTCGCCGCGGCCGCAGCCGAGGTCCAGGATCGGCGCCGCCTCGCGGAGCCGAGACAGGTAGACCTGAAGGCGCCGCCGGATCTCTTCCTCCCCGCCCCGAAACCGGTGCTCGAACGCTAGGTAGGAAGCGTCGTCGACGCTGGACCGAAACGCCCCCGCCGCCTCCTCGCCGCCCCTGGCCAGAGCCGATCTCAGGAGACCGGCGAGTTCGTCCGCTTCGCGGCGGTACCGGTCCAGCTTTCGGTCGACGCGACCGAACAGCGCGTCGTCATGACGCATGACCTCGTCCAGGCCCTGGCGCAGGAAGCTCTCGAGGTGCCTGGTCCGCCGGTCCAGATCGCCGATGCGCTGCTCGAGTGCCTGATCGACCTGCTCCTGGCGCTTGCGCCATTCCCGGAAACGCTGCTCCTGATCCTGGACCTGGCCCAGCAGGATGAGGTTGAAGACCCGCTGGCGCTCCCAGAGATCCTTCTGCGGCAGCAAGACGAACGGCCGCAGCAACCGCTTGAGGGCCACGAGCAGACTGCCGGCGAAGCCGCGGTGACTGCGAATGGGGAACGGGATATCCCGATCCCAGAGGCGGCGCCAATCCTCGAGACGATGGGTCGGACGATCCCCAAGGAAGTCTTCGACTTCCGTGGATCCGCTGTCGCCGCCCACTGTTTCACCGTCCGCGCCGACGGTCTGCTCGGACGCCCCGTCGAGCACGTCCGCCTCGCTGGGGACCCTAGGTCTCAGGCACGACCTCGACCGCAACTTCGGCAATCACTTCCGTGTGCAGGTCGACCCGCACGACATGATCGCCCAACGTCTTGATGCCGCCCGACAGGTCGACCATCCGGCGATGGACCTGAACGCCCTTGGATGCGAGCGCCTCGACCACTTCCGTCGGCGTCACGGCGCCGTAGAGAGTTCCCGCCTCGCTGGCCCGCTTGGCGATCTTGAGCTTCAAGGCCGCAAGTTCGGCCGCGATCTCGGCGGCAGCCGAGCGCTCCGCCGCGTGCCGGGCGTCGAACTTCGACCGCTGCGACTCGAACCAGTGCCGGTTCGCCACCGTGGACGGCGCGGCGAGCTCCCTCGGATACAGGTAGTTCCGTGCGTAGCCGGGCTTGACATCGACGACCTCGCCGCGCGCACCGAGCGCCCTCATGTCCTGAAGCAGGATGACTTCCATCTTTCGTTCCTCGCCCCTTCCCTCCCTGACAGTTCAGTCCGTGGTGTACGGAATCAGGGCCAGAAAGCGCGCCCGCCGGATGGCGCGGGCCAGCATTCTCTGGTGGCGGGCCGAGTTGCCCGAGATCCTGCGCGGGAGAACCTTCGCCCTCTCCGGCACGAAGGGCCGCAGGGTCGCGACGTCCTTGTAGTCGATGTACTCGATCCCGTCTGCGGTGAACTTGCACACCTTGCGGCGGCGGAAGAAGGTCTTGCGTTTCGGCATGTCTCTCGATATCCCCTTAGCTGGCAGCCTCGGCGAGGACCGTCGACTGGACCGGCGCCTTGCCCTTGCTTGCCGCGCGTTTCAGATCACGGTCCGTCCGCACCACAAGGTGACGCAGGATGCGCTCGTTCTGGAGCATCCTCTGCCCGACCTCGGCAAGGCCGTGGTCGCCTCCGTCGGACTCCAGGTAGTAGATGTGGTACCGCCCCTCGGTGAACTTCCGGATCGGATAGGCGAGCCGGCGTTTGCCCCAGGATTCTTCCTGAGTGATCCGGGTCCTGCCATCCGCGACCAGCATCTCGGCGAAACCGTCGCTCAACTGCACGGCCTCTTCGTCCGAGAGGCGTGGGTCCGCGATGAAGACCAGTTCGTATGTCCGTGTCAATCGTTCATCCTCGGTGCGGCGGTCGCGGTGGATCGAAGACGGAGGGCGAGGTTTGTCCGCGAGCGCATGGTGATGTTCGTTGGCGCCCAAGCCGCAACGAATCGGCGGCGGAATCTATCACGGCTGTCGGTCATAGTACGAGCAGGGGCGCGATGACCAGGGACACGACGGACATCAGCTTGATCAGAATGTTCAGGCTCGGGCCGGCGGTGTCCTTGAACGGGTCGCCCACCGTGTCCCCAACCACCGCGGCTTTGTGCGCGTCCGAGCCCTTGCCGCCATGGGCGCCGGCTTCGATGTACTTCTTCGCGTTGTCCCAGGCGCCGCCGGCGTTGGACATGAAGATCGCGAGCAGGACGCCGCCCGCCGTGACGCCGGCAAGCACGCCCGCCAGCGCCTCGACATCGTAGAAGCCAACCGCGACCGGAACCAGAATGGCAAGCAGACCCGGCGCGACCATCTGCCGGAGCGCCGCCGCGGTTGAAATGTCCACGCAGCGGGCGTAGTCCGCCTTCGCCTTCCCCTCGATCAGGCCGGGAATCGCGCGGAACTGCCTCCGCACTTCCTCGATCATCTCGAAGGCGGCCTTGCCCACGGCCTTCATCGCCATCGACGAGAACAGGAACGGCAGCATGGCGCCGATGAACAGGCCGCACATCACGCGCGGGTTCACCAGGTCCATGCTCTCCAGGCCGACCGTGGTGCGGAAGGCCGCGAACAGCACCAAAGCGGTGAGCGCCGCCGAGCCGATCGCGAAGCCCTTGCCGATCGCCGCCGTCGTGTTGCCGACCGCGTCCAGCTTGTCGGTCCGCGCACGCACGTCGGCGCCCAGACGGCTCATCTCGGCGATGCCGCCGGCGTTGTCGGCAACCGGTCCGTAGGCGTCGACGGCAAGCTGAATTCCCGTCGTCGACAGCATGCCCAGAGCCGCGATCGCGATGCCGTAGAGGCCCGCCTGAGAGTGGGCCACGAGAACCGCGGCGGTCAGAACGACGATCGGAAGCGCCGTCGACTGCATGCCGACGGCCAGACCGCCGATGATGTTCGTGGCGCTGCCGGTCAGGCTGTCCCTGGCGATGCCCTGGGCCGGCGCCTTCGACTCGGCCGTGTAGTACTGCGTGATCAGACCGATCAGGAGGCCGGCCACGAGGCCGGCGACCGTGGCCAGGAAAACTCCCATGTACCCGAACTCCTGGCCCTCGACGACGTACCGGGTTTCGCCCAGCAGCCAGCGGGCCGTGAACCAGGTCACGATCAGCATGATTCCGGCAGCCGCAAAGGTGCCAAGGTCCAGGGCGTGCTGCGGGTTGCCGCCCTCCCGGGTGCGCACCAGGAAGGTCGAGGCCAGCGACACGAGGATGCCGAGGCCGGCGAGGAGCATCGGCAGCAAGATCAGGCTCGGCGTGAACTCCTCGCCCGCCAGGGTCGTCGTGCTGACGCCGAGGACGAGCGTGCCGACGATGGCGCCGACGTAAGACTCGAACAGGTCGGCGCCCATGCCGGCCACGTCGCCGACGTTGTCGCCGACGTTGTCCGCGATCACGGCCGGGTTGCGCGGGTCGTCCTCGGGAATGCCCTCTTCGACCTTGCCTACCAGGTCGGCGCCGACATCGGCGGCCTTGGTGTAGATGCCGCCGCCGACGCGCGCAAACAGCGCGATCGAGGAAGCGCCGAATGAGAAGCCCGTCAGCACCGTCACCACCTGCCCCAGCGACTCGTTGTCGGCACTGCCGAACATCGAGGCGTAGAGCAGATAGAGCAGCGACAAGCCCAGGATGCCGAGCCCCACCACCGCGAAGCCCATCACCGCGCCGCCGGAGAAGGCGACGGCCAGGGCCCGGTTCAGGCTGGTGCGGGCGGCCGCGGCGGTCCGCACGTTGGCGGAAGTCGCGACCCGCATGCCAAAAAACCCGGCCAGACCCGAACAGAGGGCGCCGCCGAGCACGGAGACCCCGATCCACGCGGAGCTGCCCGCGCGGTCGGAATTTGCAAGCGCCAGCAGAGCCGCGGCCAGGAGGACGAAGATCCCGAGGATGCGGTATTCGCGGCCCAGGAACGCCATCGCGCCATCGCGAATGTGGCCGGCGATCTCAGCCATCTCGCCGTCGCCGGCATCCTGCCGGTTGATCCACCGGCTTCGCAGCAAGGCATGGATCAGAGCTGCCGCGCCGAACACAGGCAGCAGGTAGTACATGTTGTCCACTATCCGTTTCCCCTCATCGGTCGTACACCTTCATCCCTTGTACTCGTTCATCCGTTGTACTCGTTCATGGTGATGTCGACACCGCGGTCGACCCAACTCAGCACGCAGTCGGCGGCGCGGCGCACCATGCGCTTTGCCGTTTCGACTTCCTCTCCGGCGAAAGGAGCGAGCACGAAATCCGTGAGCCCCGCTTCCATCCCGGTGGCACTCCCATCCGCTTGTTCCGCTTCGTACTCCGCGATTCCCAACCTCAGCCGGGGCACCGCCGCGGTGCGCAGGTTCTCGATGATCGACTCCATACCTCGGTGGCCGCCCGGACTGCCCCTGCCGCGAAGGCGCAGCCTTCCCAGGGGCAGATGGACTTCGTCATAGACGACCAGGATGTTCTCGGGAGCATAGCCATTCCGTTCACTGAGGCAGCGCGCGCTGTAGCCGCTGCGGTTCATGTAGGTCTGCGGAGTCGCCAGGTCGACGGGGCCGGCGGCGGTCCAGAGCGCGCCGCAGACCTCCAGGCCGAGACGGACGTCCAGTCGCCGTGCCAGTTCCTCGACGACGCGAAAGCCGAGATTGTGACGGGTGCCGGCGTATCGCTCTCCCGGATTGCCGAGACCGAGGACCAGTCGCCGTGCGTCGCTATTCGTCCCCATCCTCCGACTCGGCCTTCCCGCCCACCATTTCGGGTTCGTCGGTAAAGGCTTCGAGCAGTTCGTCCTCGTCGGTGACCTCTTCCTCCTCCTCGGCGATTCTCGGGGCGGCAACCGACACGATGACGCGGTTGTCGTCCTCGTCGAGCCGCACTGCGTCGGGGAGTACGAGTTCGCCGGCCTCCAGATGCTGGCCGATGTGCAGCGGAGTGACATCGAGTTCGATCGAGGACGGAATGTCGCCGGGCAGGCAGGTGACCGCGACCTCTCGGGTGATGAACTCCACCAAGCCGCCCTCGTTCTTGACTCCTTCGGGAGTTCCGGTCAGCGCGACCGGCACCGAGACCTGAACTTCCTGGTCCATCTTCACCCGCAGAAAGTCGATGTGGACCAGCGCACCGGTCAATGGGTTCCACTGCAGGTCGCGGATCATCGTGTGCCGCGTGCGATCCGTACCCTCCAGTTGGAGCTGGAAGACGGCATTTTCTCCGCCCTCCCGGATCAGACTCTGCACGCTCATGCCGTCGACCCGGATGGCCGCCGAATCGGCATCGCCGCCGTAGACCACGGCCGGAATCTCACCCGCGGCCCGCAGACGGCGGTTTGCATTCTTTCCGGTCTGCTCACGCAGCCGGACACTGACCGTGGGTTCGCTCACTTCGAGCTCCTTGGAGTGTCGAACAGCTCAGACGAAGAGGGATGTCACGGAGCTGTTGTCGTGGATTCTGCGAATGGCCTCGCCGAGCAGGGCCGCGACGCTGTGGGGACGCAGCCGTGTGCTCCTGGCGAGCTTGTCCTCGAGCGGCGTGGTGTTCGTCACCAGAACGCCCTCGAGTTTCGAGTTTTCGATTCGTTCGATCGCGGAGGCCGAAAGAACGCCGTGTATCCCGGCGGCGAAGATCCTCCGCGCACCCTGGGCAGCCAGCGACTCGACCGAATTCAGCAGCGTGCCGCCGGTGTCGATGATGTCGTCGAGGATCAGGAGGTCGCGTCCCTTCACGTCGCCGATGACGTGCATCACCTGGGCCTCGTTCGCGGCCACGCGGCGCTTGTCGATGATGGCGAGATCCGTGTGCAGCCGCTTGGCGATCGCCCGAGCCCGTGCCACGCCACCCGCGTCAGGCGCCACGATCATCAGGTCGTCGATGGCCAGCGCCCTGATCGCGTCCAGAAGAACCGGCGCCGCGAACAGATGATCAACGGGAATGTCGAAGAAGCCCGAAATCTGCGCCGCGTGGACATCCATGGTCAGCAAACGGTCGGCGCCGGCAGCCGTGATGAGATCCGCCACCAGCTTGGCGGTGATCGGAACCCGCGGCTTGTCCTTCTTGTCCTGGCGGGCGTACCCGTAGTACGGAATGACGGCTGTTACACGCGCCGCCGAGGCCCTCTTGACCGCGTCCAGCATGATGAGCAACTCGACGAGGTTGTCGTTGACCGGAGGGCACGTGGGCTGCACGATGAACACGTCGGTGCCGCGCACGTTCTCCTGGATCTGGCAGAAAAGCTCGCCGTCGGCGAAGTTGTAGGCCGTGACCTGGCCCGGCGCCATGCCCAGGTAGCCGCAGATCTCGTTCGTCAGCGCCGGGTGCGCCCGGCCGCCGAAGATCTTCAACTCCGTGTACATGGCCCGCTCGACGTTGTTGGCGTGGACGGTCATCAGGGAGAGAAGGCCGGCGCATCTCCGTGGTTGGGGCGGGAGGATTCGAACCCCCGATAGCGAGATCCAAAGTCTCGTGCCTTACCACTTGGCGACGCCCCAGACGGGCCGGCGGATTGTACATGAAGCGCGCGAGCCACCTCTGCGTCCATCCGGGAATCTCGCCTAGGGAGCGCTCCGCTAGCGGCGGCAAAGGGACGCTCGAAGAAAACCCCGGCGACGTTCGTCAGAGGTGCAACTCCGCGCTGCGGCGTCTGGGCAGGGTCGAGGTTCGGAACAGTCGCACGTCAAGGCCTGCGACCGCGCGCTCGGCATCCCTCCAGCTACCGATCCCGAACACCGCGCCGCCGCTGCCGGAAACCTGAGGACCCCGGTCCGACTCGTCGAGCGAGGCTGCCCGCAGGGCGAGGACCAGGCGGTCCACCTCCGGATGGAGGCGCCGGACAACCGGTTCCAGGTCGTTGCCCCGGAGCCACGGGGCGGCCTCGCTTCGCCCCGTCGGCGGCGGCAGCAGTTCTTCTTCCCGAGGCCCCGCCGCTGACGATCTGCTTCGGCGCCAGCGCCCGTACACCTCCGCTGTCGACACCTCCACCGCCGGCGCCGCGACGACCACCGGCGCCGCCTCGACATCCCGCAGTGCCTGCAGCTTCTCGCCCCGGCCGGTCGCCAGCACCGTCCCGCCGACCAGGAAGAAGGGCACGTCCGAACCGACCGCGGCGGCCGCGGCGTGGAGACCCTCGGCACTGAGCGGTTCGCCCCAGAGTTCCTGCAGGGCGGCCAGAGTCCCCGCCGCGTCGCTGCTGCCGCCGCCTAGTCCGCTGCCGGCCGGAATGCTCTTCCTCAGTTCGAACCGGACACCCCGCGCCGGCTCGCCGACGGCCTTGAAGAACGCCCGCGCCGCCGCCAGAACGAGGTTCGAGTCATCGTTCGGCGCCCCGCCTACGGGCACATCGAGGCGCATGGGATCAGTCGGGTCGATCCGGCTCACCGTCAGCCGGTCGCAAAGACCGACCGTCTGCATCACGGTCGATATCGCGTGGTAGCCGTCGCGGCGCCGGCCGTGCACCCGCAGACTCAGGTTGACCTTGGCGGGGCACGCCAGGCTGACCTCCGTCTTCATCGGACACTGCCGGAATCGCAGGCGCCGGGCAGGAAACCGTCCGGTACTTCCGGGGCCCGCAGCGCACCTCTCAGTTCCCGTGCCGGCTTGTTCTGGCGCCAAAGCAGCTCAAGCCCTGTTTCGGGCTCGACCAGCCGCGACATGCCGCCATCGTGGAGCCTCCACGAGGCCCTCGTCTCGGCGCCCCGGTGCAGTGTCCAGCGGCGCGGGCCGCCCCTGGTCGTCACCGCCGTCCAGCGCCGGCCCCAGCGGTCATCGAAGTCGAGCTCCACGACGCCGGAGCCTGCGGCCGCTGCCGCCGCCGCCACGGTTCCAGCGTCGATCGGCGGCGCCGGCAGTCGCCGCAGCAGCAGCGCGGCGACCGCACCGGCAGGGACCGGGCCCAGGGACAGGGCGGGAATCTCCAGGTCGCCGCGGTACCGGCAGAAGGTCCGCTCGCGCACCCACAGGACCAGGGCGCTGCCCTCCTGAACGTTGAGGTCCCACCATCGGCGCCCCAACCGATCCGAGGCCACCACGTGAAAGCGGTCCGGCGACTCGAAACGCAACACGAGGTGCAGCGTTCCGTGTCCCTCCGAGCCGTCGTACTGCATCTGGACGATGCGCTGGGTACGCCACTCCGGCTCGGGAATCTCCCACGGCAACGCAGCCGCGGCGGCGGGATCTCCGCCAGGCGGAAGATCAAGCGTCGGGCCGGCACTGCCGCAGCCCATGAGCCAGAGCAGGCTCAGCAGCACCAGCAGCAGCGCCCCGGACTGGTTCGCAGGCGCCAGCGAGTTACCGCGGAGACAGTTCGCCCAGCTTGCGGCGCACGGCTTCGACGTTTTCCTCGTCGTTGATCGCCAGTGCATGCTCGTAGGCCTCCCGGGCCCGGCCCGTATCGCCGAGCGCGACATAGACATCGCCGAGATGTTCCAGGACGGTGGGGTCCTCCGGCGCCAACTGGATCGCCCGCTCCAGGTGGCGGCGGGCCTCTTCGAACTCCCCCAGCCGGAACAGCGCCCAACCCAGGGAATCGACGTAAGCGCCGTTGTCCGGTTCGAGAGCCACGGCGCGGCGCACCAGCTCAAGCGCCTGCTCCAGGTTCTCGCCGTTGTCCGCCCACATGTAGCCCAGGTAGTTCATCGCGGTGCTGTTCTCGGGCTGGATCTCGAGCACCGCCTGGAACTGCTCGGCCGCCTCGTCGTAGCGACGGGTCCTCTCGTACGCCTCCCCGAGTTGAAAGAACAGACCCGCGCGAAGAGTCTCAGGTTCAAGATCCAGGCCGGTTTCGGAGTCGCTATCGACCCGAACGAGGGCCCGCTCGATCAGGGGCGCGGACTCCGCGAATCGACCCCGCAAGCGCCAGAAGTCGGCGATCCCGATCAGTTGCGCGACGTTTCCAGCCGCCGCGAACCGATCGAGGATGCGCATGGCGAGGCGTTCCTCGTCGAGGTCGACGTAGAGCCCGGCCTTCCGGTGGATCGCCTGCACGTCCGGTGCGCCGTCCTCCCCGCCGCGGACCAGACGGTCGGTGGCAACCGGGTCACGCCGGAGGATGGCCATCGCACGCCGCTTCCTGCCCGACTCCGCCAGCAACTCCGCCTGACTCAACAGAAGTGCGGCCGACTCGCCGCGCCGCTCCACTTCGGCCTCCAACTCGGCGAGGGCCCGCTCCCACTCGTCCGCCGCCATCAACTGACGCACGAGTTCCCTCAGAACCCGCGGCTCGTCGGGCTGTTCCCCGCGCAGACCTTCCAGCAGGTCGATCGCCTCCCGCCCCTGGCCCGAGGCGCCCAGGACGCGGGCCTCGAGAAAGCGGGCGCCCGGGTTGCGGCGGGTGGCGCGCGGCAGCTCGCGCAGACGCCGCAGGGCCTCGGCGAGATCTTCGGTTCGCTGACCGGGCGTTCGCCCGCGGGACATGGCGCGCCGGTAGTACTCCTCCGCCAGGGCCCCCCGGACTGGAACGCTGTCGGACTCCTCGGACAGACCCTCCAGCATCTCGATCGCCCTGGTGTGGTTTCCCTGCCGGCTTTCCCTCCCCGCCAGCTCCAGCCGGTCTTCGACCGAGAGATCATCGAAGCGCAGCATGTCGGCCTGGACCTCTCGCGCCCGATCATCCTCGCCGGCCTCCCTCAAGGCATTGACCAGCATGTGCTGCAGTTGACGGTTGCCGTTGTGGTAGCTGATCAACTCTTCGAGAACCGCCGCCGCCTCCTTGTGCCGCCCCAGCGCCCCGTGAATCCGGGACAGGAACAGCATGCCGTCGATGTCGCTCGGCGCCAGTTCCCGCAGGGCCTTGAGCGCTTCCAGGGCGCGGTCCACCGCCGCCCTGTCCCTGAGGCGGTCGGAAAGCTGCATCTGGATCTGCCCGTATCTGCGCAACACGTCGACATCGTCCGGCGCATTCCGGTAGGCGACCGCCAGGTGTTCCGCCGCCTCGTCGAAACGCCGGAGCTGACTCAGGAAGTCGGCAAGCCCGACCCTCAGAAAGGGCGCCTCGGGATCCGTGGTCACCGCCCGCTCGTAGAGGTCCAACGCCTCGTCGGTCCGGTCCGGTTCACCGGCCAGCATGCGGGCGGCCGCGAACAGGAACGGGCCGCTGTCGGCGACCGGTTCGGCGGCCTCCTGTCCTGTCGAGCCGGATGTTCCCAGGCAGAGCACTACAAGCGTCGCCACGGCGACTCGGTGACGCCACATCCGTGGTCTCGACGACGCCGGGTTGAGTCCTGGGGAGTCCATGCGAGCGCCAAGGCTAGCAGCCGGGTACGCGGCCGCGTGATGCCTTTACGGGAGGGGCCCTCGCGCGCTAGAATGACCGACCCACGGCCGATCCGCGGCGGTGTTCGGCCTTCTGCCCGCAACCCGCGCCCGCAACCCGGCCGCCGGCTCTGAGGAGGCGCTCCATATGATCAAGGCGGACATCGTGAACCGGGTCGTTGAAAACTCGGATCTTCCCCGCGTCAAGGCCGCGCGTGCGGTCGACACGATCCTCGGCGCCATGAAGGCCGCCCTTGGCGACGGCAAGCGGATCGAGCTCCGCGGCTTTGGCGTCTTCCAGATCCGCAACCGCAAGCGCGGCGTGGGGCGCAATCCGAAGACCGGTGTCGAGGTGACGATCGCCCCCGGCAAGACGGTCCGCTTCAAGCCTGGCAAGGAACTGAAGAACCTGTAGCAACCGGCGCTGAAAACTGGCCGCCCACTGGGCGCGCCGGCGTCCTCTTCGACGCGGCCAGTTCCCTGCGCCGCTAGAACTCCAGCACGAACGTCACCGGTCCGTCGTTCGCAAGATCCACCCGCATCCGGGCGCCGAAGCGGCCGCCCTCGACGACCAGCCCCGCCTCTTCCAGGCGCCTGCACAGGCCGGCCAGCAACGGCTCGGCCACTTCCGGACGGGCCGCCCGGTCGAAGGAGGGCCGCCTTCCCTTCCGCGTCGAGGCCGCGAGCGTGAACTGCGACACCAGCAGGACCGCGCCGCCGGCTTGCCGCACATCCAGGTTCATCCTTCCCCGCTCGTCATCGAAGAGGCGCAGACGGGTCAACTTCGACGCCGCGGCCGCCGCCTGGTCCTCGCCGTCGCCGACTTCCACTCCCGCCAGCACGAGCAAGCCGCCGTCGATCCGACCGACGGTCCGGCCATCGACCGTCACCGACGCCGAACTGACCCGCTGCACGACCAGACGCACGGCCGAACCATAACGCCGGGACGGTACCCGCGGCGCTAGCGCGGCAGAACTCCCAGAGACCGGCGCTTCGCGCCGGATGCGGGCCAGAAGGCCCGCGCATCCAGTTTCTGCCGCGCAGTCTCCTGGTCCAGCGGTTACGATCGACCATCGCGACGGCCGGGCGACGCTCCGGACCCGAGTTCCGTACAACCAGGCGAGAGACACGATGCCGGTCGTGCCGTTTCCAAGACTCGCCTGCCGAAGACAAACCGCCGCTCCCTCCCGAACCACCAGAAAGGACGACTCTCCCGCCATGCTGAACCACGTGATCCTGATCGGCCATCTCGGCCGCGACCCGGAACTCCGCACGACTCAATCCGGCCAGACGGTCGCCAACTTCAGTGTCGCCACGAACCGGCGCTGGACGGACCGGGACGGCAACCGCCAGGAGGAGACGGAGTGGCACTACATCGTCTGCTGGGGCCGCCAGGCCGAGGTCGCCGGCCAGTACCTGACCAGAGGCAAACTGGTCTCGGTCGAGGGCCGACTCCAGACCCGCTCCTGGGACGATCAGCAGTCCGGCCAGAAGCGCTATCGCACCGAGGTCATCTGCCGCAACTTCCAGATGCTCGGCGGCCGCGGCGACAGCGGCGGACAGTCCGGCCACGGGCGAAGCCAGGCGGCGCCGGCCCAGCCCGCCCCCCAAGACGCCGGCTTCGACCCGGCCGGCGGCGACGACGACATCCCCTTCTAGGCAAACACCCGGTGCTCCGGCCTTCCGGCCGGCTGCCGCCAAGGGCGCCCGGGATCACCTGCCGGCCAACGGCCGGCGCCTTCTACCGTCGACCGGACCGTGAGGTCTCCGGCGATCTGGACTTGAGCCGGTCCTTCAGGGTCTGCACCAGGTTCAGCGCGGCCACGGGCGTCAACTGGTTCACGTCGACGACTCTGAGCGCCTCGACCACCGCCTCGTCCTCGCCGGCCCACAGGGCGAGCTGGTCGGGACCCCTGTCCGGCGGCGCGCCGGCCGCGCCTTCGACCACGCGCGGCTTGCCGGAGAAGCCGTACTGCTGCGACTCGACGTTGGCCAGTACGGCTGCCGCGCGCTCGACCACCTCCGCCGGCACTCCCGCCAGACGGGCGACGTGCAGCCCGTAGGATTTGTCCGCCCGGCCAGCGGCGACCCGGTGAAGGAACAGGATCTGGTCCTGCCATTCCTTGACCGCCATGCGCCGATTCGCAACCCGCGCGAGGGTTGCCGGCAGACCGGTCAGCTCGTGGTAGTGGGTGGCAAAGAGCGCCAGGCACCCGTTGTGCTCGTGCAGGCGTTCGATGATCGCCCAGGCCAGTGAGAGCCCGTCGTAGGTCGACGTGCCGCGGCCGACCTCGTCGAGTACCACGAGGCTGTCGCGCGTCGCGTGGCGCAGGATGTTCGCGGTCTCGACCATTTCCACCATGAAGGTGGACTCGCCCCGGGCCAGGTCGTCGCTGGCGCCGACGCGGGTGAAGATGCGGTCGACCAGACCGATCTCGGCACTCTGAGCGGGCACGAAGCTGCCGGCGTGCGCCATGAGCACGATGAGCGCCGCCTGCCGCAGGTAGGTCGACTTGCCGCCCATGTTGGGCCCCGTGAGCAGGACGATCTGCTCCCTCTCCCGGTCCAGTGCGACGTCGTTCGGAACGAAACCCGACGCGCCCCGCACCGCCGCCGCCGACCGTTCGACCACCGGATGCCGACCGTCGCGGATCTCTATCCGGCCGCCGGACGGCAGCATGCGCGGCCGCACGTAGTCATAGCGGCCGGCTGCCTCGGCCAGGGCGATCAGACAATCGATCTCCGCCAGCGCGCCGGCCAGTTCCAGCAGCCGCGAGGCCTGCTCCGCGGCCTCCTCTCGCAGCCCCTCGAACAACTGCTGCTCCAGCGCGAGCTGGCCGCTCTCGGCGCCGAGGATCTGCTGCTCCAGCGTCTTCAGTTCGTCGGTGACGTAGCGCTCGGCGTTGGTCAGCGTCTGACGGCGCACGTAGTGGTCGGGAACCCGATCCTGCTGGGTCTTCCGCACTTCGAAGTAGTAGCCGAAGACCCGGTTGTAGCCGACCTTGAGCGTCGCAATGCCGGTCGCCTCGCGTTCCTGCGCTTCGAGACCGGCGATGTGCCCCTTGCCGTCCCGCGCCAGCGAACGGAGCCGGTCGAGTTCCGCGTCGACGCCGGCGGCGATCACGCCGCCCTCGGTCAGGGATCCGGGCGTTTCCGCCAGCACCGAGTCCAGCCTCGACCGGAGTTCGGCCAGCGGATCCACGACGGCGAGACGCTCCAGGAGTTCCGCCTGAAGACCGTCGAGGGCGCCCAGCACGGACGGCGCCTCGCGCAGGGTATCCCGCAAGGCCCCCACCTCCCGAGGCGTGATCCGTCCCAGCACCGTGCGCGAGGTCAGCCGCTCCAGATCGGCTATCCGCTTCAACCGCGACCGGAGCGCCTCCCGCTGGGCAATCTGCGACAGCAACGCCGCCACCCCGTCGTGGCGGTCGCCGAGCGCGGCCAGGTCGCGCAGCGGCCGGCTCAACCAGCGTCGCAGCATGCGCGCTCCCGGCCCGGTGATCGTCAGGTCGAGCACCTCGACCAGGGTCCGTCCCGCCTGATGTTGGAGGTGCCGGAAGACCTCCAGGTTGCGCAGCGTCGTCTCGTCCAGCACCACGCATCGATCGTCGTGCTGGACCTCCAGCGCGGCGATGTGCTCGATATCGGACCGGGCCGCGCCGCGCGCGTAGCCCAGGACCAGGGCCGCCGAGGTCACCGCGGCCTCCCCCTCCACCAGACCGAACCCGCGCAGGTTCTGGACCCCGAACTGCCGTCGCAGGGCGCGTTCGGCCGAGACCGGCCGCGGCGCCTGGGCCTCGTCGACCTCGGTGTGGGAAGGGCCGGCACGGCCGATCCAGGCCGGTAGATGGCCTTCGGGATCGCTCCCGCCGGCTTCGAAATCGGCGGCGCAGGTGAGGACTTCCCGTGGCGCCAGCCGTTCCAGATCCTCGACCGCTTCGCCCGCGTCCGACCAGCGCCGCACGAAGAACTCGCCGGTCGAGAGATCGAGAAACGCGCCCGCGCCGGACGCCCCATCGAAACGGATTCCGGCCAGGTAGTTCGGGCGGGCCTGGTCCAGCATTTCGATGTCGCTGATCGTGCCCGGCGTCACGATCCGTGTGACCTCGCGGCGGACCAGACCACGAGCCTGCGCCGGATCCTCCACCTGGTCGCACACCGCGACCTTGTAGCCGGCGTCCAGCAACCTGCCCATGTAGGCGTCGACCGCGTGGTGAGGTACGCCGCACATGGGCGCCTCGCTGGCCGTACCCTTCTGGCGCGCGGTCAGGGCGACATCGAGCACCGGCGCCGCGGTCACCGCGTCCTCGAAGAACATCTCGAAGAAGTCGCCCATCCGGTACAGGAGGATGGCGTCGGGATGCTCAGCCTTTACCGTCAGGTAGTGCCGGAGCATCGGCGTCATCGCCGAGAACCTCCGCGCCGACCCCCGCGATCCGGCGGCAGACGCCCGCGAATCCTCCGCGTCTTCGGCGGTGCTCGATCTAGCCACGGGCGGCCGCCAGTATATTGAGCGGCATGGCGCCGTTGCTCGCGCTCGACACCGGCTCGGCCATCGTCAGCGTGGCGGTCGGCGAGCGGGACCGGTTCGACGGCCTGTCCGCGCCACAGGGCCGTTCGTCGCGCGAGCTGATCGCGATGATCGACGAGCTCCTGACCCGCGCCGGCATCAAGCCGCGGGATCTGTCGGGCATCGGCGTGGCTCGAGGACCGGGGAGCTTCACCGGCCTGCGCGTGGGACTGGCGACCGCGCTGGGGCTCCACCAGGCCTCCGGCGTCAGGGCGGGCGGCGCATCCACGTTCGAGATCCTGGCCGCCCACTACTTCGAGCGCACGGACAACGGCGCGACGGAGGTGGTGGCCGTCGTCGACGCCCTCCGTGGACGCTGGTACACCCAGCCCATGCGGCTGGAGGAGAATCGCAGGGTCGAAGCCGCCGGTCCGCCGGGGATCAGGGATCGCGCCGACCTCGTCCGGGCCCCGCTGCCGCTCGTCGGGCACGGTGTCTCCGGGCTTCCCGCCCCGGCAGGAGCGATCGAGCCGTCCGAGCTCGCGCCGACCCTGCTGCGTCTCATGGCGGACGGCGCCCTCGGTTGGGATGGCGGAACGTTGACCGAGCCACTCTACCTTCGCTCGCCGGCCACCAGCCCGCCACGGGCTGCTAGGCTCTCAGCGAGAGTTGCCGAACCCAGGGACAACAACGAAGGGAGGCGCGTACCGAATGAGCGATGACGCAGTCAAGGAAGAACTTCTGGCTCAGGAGGGTGAGTTCCGCAAGCTCTACGACGAGCACCAGGCATGTGAGAGCCAACTCGAAGAACTGGTCGGGCGACCCGTCCTCTCACCGATCGACCACTCCGAAGCCAAGCGCATCAAGCTCCACAAACTCGCCCTCAAGGACCGCATGGAGTCGATCATCCGGTCCCACGCTCTTCAAGCCGCCAAGTGACGCGGTAGGGCTGCGTCCCCTCCCACCGTTCCGCACCCGGCAACGGAGGAACGGATGAAGTTCGCACGGGAAGCCTGGCCCTTCGTGCTGCCGTTCCTGGCCGCTGCCGGCGTGTTCTGGCTGGCCGGGATTCTTCCGGCTGCCGTCTCGATGACGGTGCTCGGCCTGCTGGTGCTTCTCTTCTTCCGCGATCCGACGCGGAGCTACGACGGCCCTCCCGATGTCGTTCTCGCGCCCGCCGAGGGCACGGTCACCGCGGTCGAGGTCATCACCGACAGCGCTCTCGGAGACGAAACGTGGCGCCGCATCTCGATCTTCCTGTCGGTGTTCAACGTGCATACCCAGAAGACCCCCGTGGAGGGCGTCGTGATCGGCAGCATCGCGACACCGGGCAAGAAGCTGCCGGCGTACCGCAAGGAAGCGGGCGACGTGAACGAGAACCACCTGACCCTGCTCCGCCGCACCCGGGGCGATCTGATCGCGGTGCGCCAGATTGCCGGTCTGGTCGCTCGACGCATCGTCTCGCGCCTGCAGGCCGGTCAACGAGTGAGCCAGGGCGAACCCCTGGGCCTGATCAAGTTCGGCTCCAGAGTCGATGTCTTCGTGCCGATGTCCTACGACCCGCTGGTCGAAAGGGGACAGCGCGTGATCTCTGGTGAGACGCCGATCGCCATGCCGACCGACCCGTCTACACCGCCGCCCGGCGACTTCCCCGTCAGAAGACCGTCGGCCCGCTCCTCCGGCGCCCCATGACCTGGAAACGGCCCAGAAAGAGAGCCAGACACCTGCGTGCGGGGGCCCACTCCAAGCCCGCAACGGAGTCGTCGAACTCACCGCGCAGACCTTTGCGAGCGGGAGCCTACCTCATCCCCAGCCTGTTCACGACGGCGAACATGCTGCTCGGCTTCTACGCCCTGCTGGCCGGGTTGGAAGGACAGTTCCGGGCCGCGGTCCTGATGATCTTCGCGGCCGCCGTGCTCGATACCCTGGACGGGCGGCTCGCCCGCCTGACCGGTACCGCAAGCCCCTTCGGCCGTGAGTACGACTCGCTGGCCGACCTGGTTTCCTTCGGCCTCGCGCCCGCCCTGCTCTGCTATCTCTGGGGCCTGGACGAACTCGGCCGGGTCGGCTTCGCGGCGCCGGCCGTGTACCTGCTCTGCAGCGCCGCCCGGCTCGCCCGCTTCAACGTCAGCCCGCGCACCAGCGATCCCGCGTACTTCATCGGTCTGCCGGCGCCCGCGGCAGCCGGCGCCATCGGTTCGATCCTCTTCTTCGTCGACGCCAGGGGCGACTCCTTCGTTCTGCAGCTCGCGGTCCTTGGCGCCCTGGTCGTGGTGGGTTTGCTTTCGGTTTCCACGTTCCGCTACCTCAGCTTCAAGGAGCTCGACTTCCGGCGACGCAGGGGCTTCCGCGTGGTGGTGGTGATCGCCGCCATCGTGGTGCTTGCCCTGATCCACATCGGCCTCTTCTTCCTGGTCGGCGCCGCGAGCTACGCACTCTCGGGGCCGACGGCCTGGCTCGGAAAGAGGTTGCGCCTTCGCCGCCGCGCCGCCCGCACCCGGGCGAAGCCAGCGGCCGGCCCCTAGCCTCTGGCGACCGGCGCCGCGCTGCTACTCTCCGCGGCCCATGACGACTGCCTCGCCACGCCACCACCATCGCCTCACCATCCTCGGCTCTGGACCCGCCGGTCTCACCGCGGCTCTCTACGCCGCCCGCGCCGACCTTGCGCCCCTGGTCCTCGAGGGCAGCCAGCCCGGCGGTCAACTGACGATCACGACCGATGTCGAAAACTACCCCGGGTTCCCCAAGGGAATCATGGGACCCGAACTGATCGAGCAGATGCGGGCGCAGGCCCAGCGCTTCGGCGCCGATACCCGATTCGAGACCGGCACCTGTGTCGACCTGGACGAGCGGCCGTTCCGGATCGAGACGGACGGCGGCGAGTACTCCACCGACGCCCTGATCCTCGCCACCGGCGCCTCGGCCCGCCAACTGGGCCTCCCCTCGGAGGCGGAGCTGATGGGCTACGGCGTCTCGGCCTGCGCCACCTGCGACGGCTTCTTCTTCCGCGACAAGGAACTCGTCGTGGTGGGAGGCGGCGACACCGCGATGGAAGAAGCCACGTTCCTGACCAAGTTCGCCAGCAAGGTGACCATCGTGCATCGGCGCGGCGAACTCCGGGCGTCCGTGATCATGCGTGACCGGGCCGCGGCGGACCCGAAGATCGCGTGGCGGTTCTTCGCCACCGTGGAGGAAATCCACGGTTCCCAGTCGGAGGGGGTCAGCGGCGTGCGGCTACGCGACCCGCGCTCAGGCGACGAATCGGACTTCCCCTGCCAAGGCGTGTTCACCGCCATCGGCCACAACCCGAACACCGAGCTGTTCCGCGGCAAACTCACCATGGACGATGTCGGCTATCTCAAGGTCCGCCATCCGGGAACCGCGACGAACATCGAGGGCGTGTTCGCCTGCGGCGACGTGATGGACCCGTACTACCGGCAGGCGGTCACGGCGGCGGGAACCGGCTGCCAGGCCGCGATCGACGCCGAGCGCTGGTTAAGCGAATGATGGACAAGGTCGCCCTTACGGTGTCCGCCGGGGAGCCACGGCTACAAGTAGGCGAAGTAGACTGACCGGCCACACAACGCGAGACAAAGTAGGTGCGCGCATGACCAAACTGAGACGCAGGGACTTCCTGGGCAAGGCCGCCCTCGCAACGGCCGGGGCGGGCGCCGTAGCCGCCTGCGGCGGGCCCGCAACGGGACCCGACGACGCACCGGCCGTGGTCACCAAGCCCCGCCTGAACTGGCGTCTGGCCTCGAGCTTCCCGCGCGGACTCGACACGATCTTCGGCGGCGCGGAAGTGCTCGCGGAACGGGTCGAGAGCCTGTCCGAGGGCCGGTTCCGGATCCGCGCCTACCCCGCCGGCGAACTGGTGCCCGGGCTCGGCGTGCTGGACGCGGTCCAGCAGGGCACGGTCGAACTCGGCCACACCGCGAGCTACTACTACACCGGCAAGAACCCGGCCGTGGCCTTCGACACCGCGATGCCGTTCGGCCTGAACACGCGCCAGCAGAACGCCTGGCTGTACCACGGCGGCGGACTGGAACTGATGCGCGAGGTGTTCGCGGACTTCAACATCGTGAACTTCCCGGCCGGCAACACGGGCGGTCAGATGGGCGGCTGGTTCCGGCGCGAGGTGAACACGCTGGACGAACTGCGGGGCCTGAAGATGCGCATTCCCGGGCTCGGCGCCGAAGTTCTGAGCCGACTCGGAGTCACCGTCCAGACGATCCCGGGCGGCGAGATCTACCCCGCCCTCGAACGGGGCGTCGTCGATGCCGCCGAGTGGGTCGGCCCCTACGACGACGAGAAGCTCGGCTTCCAGCGGGTGGCGAAGAACTACTACTACCCCGGCTGGTGGGAGCCGGGGCCAAGCCTCACCGCCTACGTCAACCGCACGGCCTGGGACAGTCTGCCCGCCGAGTACCAGTCCATCTTCCAGTCCGCGGCTGCCGAGGCGAACATCGACATGATTTCACGCTATGACGCCGTGAATCCGGCCGCTCTCCAGCGCCTGGTCAACGACGGCGTCGCGCTGCGGCCGTTCTCCGACGAGATCCTGACCGCGGCCCGGAGCGCCTCGTTCGAACTGATGAATGAGAACGCGGCGGCCGACCCCGCCTACCGGAAGATCTTCGACTCCTGGGATGAGGTGCGCAAGTCGTCCTTCCGCTGGTTCAGCACCGCCGAGCAGGCGTACGCGCGCTTCTCTTTCGGCGGCGGTTAGGCCGGAGCCCTACAGCAGCGCCGTCACCAGCTCGGGGTAGAGGCAGATCAACGCCAGCCCGATGAGCTGAATGACGATGAAGGGGATCACCCCGCGGTACATCTGGACGGTCGTGATCCGCCGCGGCGCCACGCCGCGCAGGTAGAAGATCGCGAAGCCGAACGGCGGGGTCAGGAACGACGTTTGCAGGTTCATGCCGATCATGACCCCGAACCACACCATGTCGATGTCGAGAATCCGCGCCGCCGGGGCAATCAGCGGAATCACGATGAAGGCGATCTCGAAGAAGTCGATGAAGAAGCCGAGGATGAAGATCGCCAGGTTGGCGACGATCAGCAGGCCGATCTTCCCGCCCGGCAGGCCGGTCAGCAGATCCTCGATCCAGATGTCGCCGTAGAGACCCCGGAACACGAGCGCGAACGCGGTCGAGCCGATGAGCAGGAAGATGACCATCGTGGTCAGCTTCGCGGTCGCGTCCATCGTCTCCTTGACCGCCTTCATGGTCAGGCGGCCGCGGGACAGGGCGAGGACGATGGCGCCCACGGCGCCCAATGCCCCGGCCTCGGTCGGGGTGGCGATGCCGGCGAAGATGCTGCCCAGAACGACCAGGATCAGGACCAGCGGCGGCGCCATGACCACGGCCACCTGGCGGGCCAGCGCGCCTCCATGGACGCTCCGCTCCTCGGCGGGAAGGGCCGGCGCCGCAGCCGGCTTGGCGATCGCAACCCCCACGACATACACCGCGTAGAAGCCCGCAAGCATCAGCCCCGGCACCAGGGCGCCGATGAACAGATCGCCGACCGAGATGCCGAGTTGGTCGGCGAGCACCACCAGCACCACGCTGGGCGGGATGATCTGGCCCAGGGTGCCGGCAGCACTGATCACTCCGGTGGCGAGCATCGGCGAGTAGTCGTAGCGCAGCATCACCGGCAGCGAGATCAGGCCCATGGCGACCACCGAGGCGCCGACCACCCCGGTGGCGGCGGCAAGCATGGCGCCGACGATGACCACGGCCAGGGCCAGACCGCCGCGCAGGCGGCCGAACAGCATCCCGATCGTGCGCAGCAGATCCTCCGCGAGCCGCGACTTCTCCAGCATCGTGCCCATGAAGATGAAGAACGGCACAGCGAGCAGAACGCCGTTCGACATGACGCCGAAGACCCGTTCGGGGAACGCATAGAGGAGATTCCAGGAGAAGAGCCCGAGTTCGATGCCGATGACGGCGAAGATCAGGGCCGTGCCGCCGAGCGAGAACGCGACCGGATAGCCCGCGAAGATGAACAGGAAGACGACCACGAACATCAGCGGGCCCATGAAATCGACGCTCACAGCAGCCCCTCCTGCTGCAGATCCTCCTCTTCGGCCCCGGCCTTGAGCGCGCGCAGGCGCAGCCAGTGGCGCGCCGTCTCGGCAAGCCCCTGCAGGGCCAGAAGCGTGAATGCCACCAGCAGCACGCTCTTGATCGGGTACCTCGGCAGACCGCCCGGATCGGAGGACACCTCGAGCACCGCCCAGGAGTTCCGCACCGCCGGCCAGGACATGACGAGTCCGAAGACCGCGAACGGGATCAGAAACAAGACCGAACCCCAGAGATCGATGCGCCGCCGCCAGCGCTCCGGCAGCCGGCTGTAGACCACGTCGACCCGGACGTGGGCGTTGGTCTGCAACGCGTACGACGCGCCCAGCAGGAACACCAGGCTGAACATGTACCACTGCAGTTCGAGGTAGGCGTTCGAACTCAGGTGCCAGCCGGTGAACCGGCCCAGGTAGCGCACCACCGCGTTGTACGCTCCAACCGCGACCATGGCCAGCGTCAGCCAGGAGACCGCGATCCCCAACCGCGAGTTGAAGCGATCGACCCAGCCGACGAAGCGGCCTAGGAAGACGCCCGAAGCACGTTCTGACGCCATGAGCGCGCGCAGGCTAGCAGCCTGCGCGCGCGGTTGACCCCTGGCGGCCACCGCGACGCCCGGCCTGACCCGGCGATTCGCGCGGCTGACGCCGCTACTACGACGCCCGCATCTGGGGCGCGCCCGCGACCTTTGCGAACCTGGCGTTCGTCGGCTGGTTCCTGGGCAGGGGCGAGGCGGCACGGGCGCTGTTCGTCGTCGCGGCGGCGAATGTCGGCAATGTCGTCCTGAACTGGTGGTTCATCCTTCAACTGGGTTGGGCGGCGTTCGGCGCCGGAGTGGCCACCGCCACGGCACAGTGGCTGGCAGCCGGCATTGGCCTGGTTCTGACCCTGGGCGTGGAAACCACGCCACCCTCCTGGCGAACAGTGCTCGACCGTGCCGCGCTTCGCCGGATCGTCGCCCTGAGCGGCCATCTGGTGATCCGAACCCTGCTCCTGATCACGGCCTTCGCGGTGTTCACGAACGGCAGCGCACTGCTCGGCACAGCCCGGTTGGCGGCGAACGGCCTGATTCTCCGAATGCTCAGTCTTGCCTCCTACCTGGTCGACGGCGCCGCCTTCGCCGGCGAGACGCTCGCCGGCATGGCTTACGGCGCCGGCGACCACAAGGAGCTGCGGCGCGTCCTGATCCTGACCCTGACCCTGACGGCAGCCGAGATCTGCGCCGTCGCCTTCCTGCTGCCGGTGCTGGTCTTCCCCCGCGGCACGTACGGCCTGCTCGTCGGCTACGACGACGTCATAGTACTTGCGGCCGGCAGCAACCTCTGGCTGCTGCCGGTCCTCCTGTTCGCGGCCCTGGCCTACGCGTTCGACGGCTTCTCTGACCCGCGGGAGCCTGCTCAGCCGGGCGATGCCGATCAGCCTGGGTCTCGGTTTCGCTCCTTTCGCCTGGGCCGCTCTCCACTTCCGCGACAGCAACCTGCTCTGGCTCAGCATGGTCGGCATGATGGCCGGCCGAGCAGCCACATTGGGCTTCGCGGCCCGCCGCTACCTGCGGGTCGAGCAACCCGGCACCTCCGACAGTGGCAAGGGCTACACTGCGGGCCGCAAACCGACCTAGGGAGTTACGCGGCAGACACCGGGTGCGCCGTCTGGCCGGCATTCGGCGCGAAGCGTCGGTCTCCGGGGGTTCTGCCGCGCCAGGACAGCAACAGGGAGATCGGAACGCAATGGGAAAGCTCGAAGGAAAGACAACCCTCGTCACTGGCGGCGGCACCGGCATCGGCCGGGCCACCGCCCTGCTCTTCGCCCGCGAGGGGGCGACGGTCGTCGTCTCAGGCCGACGACTTGAACCGCTGGAAGCAGTCGTTGCCGAGATCGTAGCCACCGGAGATAGCGCCTGGGCCCACTCGGCCGACATGGAGGAGGCCGACGCGGTTCGGGGACTCACGGCAGCGGTCCTGGAGCGCCATCCCACGGTCGACGTCCTGGTCCACAACGCGGGCCACAGCTCCAAGGTCCGCAGCACCCGCTACATCTCCCAGGAAGAGTGGGACAGCGTCATCGCCGTCAACGCGACCGGTCCGGCGATGCTGACCAAGGCCCTGCTGCCGGCGATGCTCGCCCACGGCGGCGCCACCGTGATCATGGTCTCCTCGATGGCGGCAATCCGCCCGGGAGTCATGGCCGGCACCGCCTACGGCGCCGCGAAAGCCGCCTCGCGCAACTACATCTTCGGCCTCGGCGCGGAACTCCGGCAGCTCGGCATCCGCGCCACCAGCGTCCTGCCCGGCGAGGTCGACACGCCGATCCTCGACAACCGGCCGCGGCCGCCATCGGCCGAGGAGCGAGCCAACATGATGGCGGCCGAGGACATCGCTGAGGCGATCCTGACCGCGGCGGCACTCCCCGAACGCACCATGATCGAGGAGATGACCCTGATGCCGACGAAGCTCCGCGACTACTCCGCCGACATCGCGGCGGCGCGGACCCTCGGCGCTCCGGAGGAGGACTGACATGCCGACGATGACCGACGGCGAGCGCGACGCCTTCCTCGCCGAGCCCGGCATCCTGATGCGGGTCGGCACGGTCTGCGACGACGGCCGGCCCCTAGTGACTCCGATCTGGTTCATCTTCAAGGAGGACGCGATCTGGTGCCATCCGTGCGCCCGATGACGGGCGCACGGACTGGTTCACGGGTGGCGCGAGGTCGCGCCACCCGGGTCCACGCCGCGCGAGAACTCGGTCTGGTTCGCCAACCTGAGGCGCGACCCTCGCACCTGCCTCGCGATCGACGAGCAGAACCTCCCCTACCGCAAGGTCCTCGTCGAGGGCGAAGCGGAACTCGTCCACGACATCGGCGTCGACGACGCGTGGCGCGACCGTTACCGCCGCATCGCCTGCCGGTACGTGCCGGAGGACGCCGCCGAGGACTACATACCGGCGACGATCGACAAGCCACGTGGCCTTTACCGTCTGGACCTGGAGGCACTTTAGTCGCCACACTGTGTCGGTGCAGGGAGGGAAGAACGCTCTGATTCGCCTCTTCAGCGTCGGCATTCCGCTCGACCTGTCAACGACCGCTTCTCGCGTCCACCCTAGGGATCCTCGCGCCTGCGACCGGGACCTTTGCCGCCGCCGATCTTTCGGGAGCGGCTTCTGACCCTCCCGCCTACCACAACGTCGCCCACGTCGCCGACGCGCAACCGAGGCCGCTCGGTGCTCAAACTGCTCTACATACGATGAGCATTACCGCTCACGGGCCCAGTCGCTTGCGGTGCCAGCGACCCGCCTTTTTCGTCTGGCTGCTCGCGGCCGGGCTCGTCACCGCAACCTCGTGCACGGTCCCGGCCACGCGCGATCGACTCTCTTGGGTAGCTTCTCTGGATCCCAAGACACCGGCCGACGGCTCGCTCGTCCTGCAGCGAGATCTATCCGACTGCGGGGCGGCAGCCCTCCAGATGATCCTCCACCACCACGGAATCACTGACAGCACACTCGAAGAACTCGACGCCGCCACAAGTAGCGGGCCAAAGGGCAGCACTTTCCTGGCCCTGAAGCGCGCCGCCGAATCACGAGGCCTCTCAAGCCTAGCTTTTCGCGTGCCGACCGAGGGACTCAGCAACGTGCCGACGCCTGCAATCGCTCACGTTCACGGCGACCACTTCGTCGTCATACGGAGCATCGCAAACGACGTGATCGTCGACGACCCCTCGCTCGGTCGACTAAGAATGAGTCGGGCCACCTTCCTCCGGGCTTGGGACGGAATCGTCCTCACCTTCAGCGCGGAAGCGCATAGCCTGAGCGAGTCAGTCCTTTGGGACCTGACCTTTCCCACCACCACACGCGTCTCGAACAAAACGAAAGGAGACCATATGATCCGCTGATGGACCTTCGCCTCGACATCATGCGGCCGGCCCCACGGCCCGTCGAACTCGTTCACGAACAATAAAAGGAGTCATCGAACGATGAAGCGAGCAGTCCTACCTGTCGTACTGTCCGGCTTTGTATTCGCTGTCTGTATTCCCCATTCAGTACTACAAGTGCCTGTCTCACCTACCGACGTTTCTGGCCCGAATCCATACGACTTCCGACAACTCACAGATGCCGAACTGGCAGACATCACCGGTAGAGGATTAGTTCGAGATGTCTGTTACCGTTTTGTCATGACAGAAGCAGGGAAACAGGCTCGTGGCCTCCCCCGGTTCATCAAGCGTGGCATTGCTTTGGTGGCCCTTACAGTCGCATACGAGGTCTGTGAGCCGCTATAGACGAAAGACGACAATCTGACGCGGATCGGCACAGTCTGCGATGACGGGTGGCCCCCTAGTGATCCCCAAACTTCTGGGAGGAGGCAAATTGGTGCTATCCGTGTGTCCGATGACGGGAGCACAGAGTGGTTCCCGGGTGGCGCAGGTCGCGCCACCCGGGTTCACGCCGTCCCGAGAACTCCGCCTGGTTCGCGAACCTGCGACGGCGATCCCCGACCCTACCTGACGTTCGACGAGCAGGATCTTCCCTTACTGCAAGGTCCTCGTCGAAGGCGACGCGGAACTCGCCCACGACATCAGCGTCGAGGACCGCTGGCGCGACCGCTATCGCCGGATCGCCTGCCGGTACGTCCCGCAGGACGCTTGCCGAGGACCGCATTCCAGACCAGAATCGACCAGCCAGACGGCCGCTACTCCCTGGACTTGGCCCGGGCGACCGTCCGCACCTGGCGCATGCCCCATGGACGACGAAGACCAGGCGGGCATCTGGCACCAGCGGTACTACCGCCTGAGCTTGACCCGGTTTCGTGGACACCAGATCCTTGTAGAAGGAGGTACGCGCGACGCCGAGATCAAGCCCGCCGTACTCAGCAGAGTACCGGCGCCAGATGGGAGGCTCTCAGAATCGGTTTGACGGCATCGTTTGGTGACGTATCGCCGGAGAGGATGGGAGTTGTAGGGCGACTGGCCGGCTCGAAGGAGAGGCGGCCGCGGTTTCGGGCCGACTCGGAGGGCGGGCTTGCCGGTGGCGGCCGCCTACCCGGGGGCTCAGGCGGCAGCTTGAGCGGGGCTCAACGGTTTGCGGGCGCCAAGCCAAGCGAGCGGCGCAGGTTGTAGACAAGATTCATCATTCCGATCTTGCAACTCGCCCTGTCCAGGCACACTGTCCTGACCAGCTTCCCGCCCATCGCCTCCTGGTGGCCGAAGACGTGTTCAACTCGCGCGCGCACCTTTGACTTCTTCCGGTTGGCTTCCTTGGACCGGGCCGGCAACGGATGGCCATAGGCGGTCCGGAGCAACGGCGGTGAAACCGGCGGTTGACCAGATCCGGCGCCGGGAGGGCCTGCGGGTCGCGGCGCGTGGTGCGGGGCCCCTTGCGTCGGCTGATGCCGGCCAAGCCGGCCTCTCGCGTCAGACGGGCGATCCGCTTCCGGCCTACGCAGACCCCCGACTCCACCAGCTCCGCGTGGATGCGTGGTGCACCGTAGGTGCCCCGACTGCTTCGGTGAATCTCCCGCACCTGCCGCAACAGACTGTCATCCGACTGCGACCGCGCCGAGCACCGCCGCCTGAGCCACGCGTAGAACCCGCTCGAGGAGACGCCGAGCACCCGGGCCATCGTGGTGACGTGGAACACGGCCTGGTGCGCCCTCATGAACCCGTAGACCTCTTGGGCCTCGTCTCCCGGGCGAACCAGGCCGTTGCTTTTGCCAGGATCTCCCGCCCTTCGCGCAGACGCCGATTCTCACGGCGCAGCCTCCGGAGCTCCTCGCGCTCGGCGGTGGTCATCCCGTCATCTCGGCGGCCATCGTCCCGGTCCGCCTGGACTACCCAGTTACGGATCGATTGCGCTGACGGTTCGAACTCGCGGGCTAGATGGTCCGGGCTGCGCCCGGACCGCACCAGATCCACCATCTGGCGCCGGAACTCTGCTGGGTACGGGGCTCTTGATCTCGGCATCGCGGATACCTCCTCCTACAAGGATCCGGTGTCCACGAACCGGGTCAAGCTCAGCTCATACCGGCGGCAAGTTGCCAGACGACCAACGCCAGAACCAAGTGACGACGAGAACAACACCCAGCGTCGCAAGCGCGGCGAGTTGGAGCCGGCCAGGTCCCGCCGACTCGGGCCGCAGTCGCGCTCGCATGCAGCTCCAAGCGAAAACGGTACCCTGGACCACGACGGGCATGGCCAGTGGATGATACCGCCAAGACGCGGCAAAATCGCCCAACGCAAGAGCTACGACGGCCCGGGTAAGGCCACATCCCGGACAGGCAACGCCAGTAAGAGACGCAAAGAGGCAAACACGAAGGCTTGGCCACGAAAGCTCGGCCCAAAAAACCACTACGAATCCACCTCGGTTGGCTACATCGCGACCTTGGCAGTTGCACTCTCGCCTAGCCGCCCGCCAGGGCCGCCATGATGGTGGCGAAGTTCAGGAACAAGATGATCAAGACGAAGGGAGTCATGAGGCAGGTGCCTATGATGCCTAGGATCTTGCCAGCGTTCCCAACGCCTCGATTCTGAGGTGGCCTCCGTCCCGCGTCAATTGCCGAGACTTCCGCCGCACCGATCCACCAGGCGAACGGAGCGCAGAGGAAGCAGCAGACGAAGCCGAGGATCCCCAAGACTAGGGCCGCCGTGGCCTGACTACCCTCGGCGTAGGTGGAGGCGGTAGGCGGCGGAACAGCTGGTGTCGTCACGGTTGTATCCTCTCTGGTGGTCTACTGCTAGTTGAGGAACACACCGCTAAACGGGTGTCCGCACTCCGTGGTGCGGATCGCTCGTACGAGCCCTGCAAGTCCCTCGGGCATTCTTGAAGCCCATTCGGCGCATCGTATCGGGCGTGTTCCCCGTGGGCAACATGGTACGGCCCCTTCTTCTCGACATCTTGGGGTACCGCTTCTTCCACGGATCTGGTGCCCACGAAACCGGGTCACGCTCAGATGTCACTCGCTCGCCCAACACTCGTGGCTAACCTCTTCGGCGGCCAGTCACCGCCACACCCAACACGCCTCCTAGAACACCGAAGGCGCCGAAGAGGACGAGCGTGATTCCCGCCTGAAACCAGCCAGTAGACATGCTCTCGATCAGTCCGAGGACCCATTCCGGCGCGCCCTCAGCCTGTGCTAGCGCCTCCTGGACCTGCTCGTCCGTTTCATCGTTACGACCTACCTGCAACACCCGTTCAAGGGCCAAGGAGACGATCGTCGCTACGACTCCAGACATGAAGCCGATCAACGCTCCGTCCTTGTAGAGCAAGCCTTCCGCGTTCCCGTCGTCCCGGCGCGCGAGGTAAGCGGCTAGGAGACCACCGCCGACGACCAACGCACAGCAGGCAGCGTTGACCCACTCCAAGTATGGAATCTGCGAGGCGATTCCCGCCGCCCCACCGCCGATGGCCGCTGCTTTGAGTTTCTTCGGTATCATGGAATCTCCTCAGACGGGTCGAACCCGAGCACACGCCGGTCAAGACGCTCTACGGGTCCTCAAGTGGCAAGTTTCGGGGCATCTGTTGGACGATCTGGCCGACTGCGCCCCAGACCAGGACGGCGATGGGCGCCGCCGCCAGCACGCCGGTCAGGAAACGGCTCGCCGGCGTGTTCATCGGCAGCAGCCAGTCGATCGCGGCGGGCGTCAGGAACAGCAGAATGCGCCTGGGTTTCTCGAGCAGCCAGTCGCGCGCCGGACGGAGAAGCGGCAGCACGATCATCCCCAGGGTGAAGCCGACGTAGAAACCGAAGCAGCGGTGGCAGACGGCCAGGGGGTGACCCGCCACATGGAAGCTGCGTTCGGCGATCTGATGGCAGACCCGAGCGAAGGACTCGTAAAGCACCGATGCCGAAAGACCGCCGGAAGCGGCCAGGAGCGGCGCGGCAACGACCAGGCCGAGCGCCAGACAGCAGAGGATCGCGAGCGTCGCGATAGCCACTGATGTCGCTGGACCGGCTGTGAACGGTACGGCCGGTTCCGTCATCGCAGCCCGGGCCCCGAGGCCCCCGGCAGGCCCGGCTGCTACCGGAGGGGCCGGAGCCCCAGACCGCTGGCGACGCATCGAGCGCTAGTGTAGCGGCTGGCAGCCGCCGTTGCCTTGCGGCCACCGCCTGCCCGTTTCCGGCCGGTCCGCCAATGTCCGCCACTCCCGGAGTCCGACACTCCCCGCCGGTATGATCGCGCCGTGAGGAGCGACCCGTGAGCGGCTGGAATTCGATCCCCGAGCTGGGCGCGCTCGTCGGCGAGCAAGTCCGCCTGCGCGGCTGGGTCGACGGCCGCCGTTCCAGCGGCCGGATCGGCTTCATCCAGCTCCGGGATTCGGGTGCCACGGTGCAGCTCGTCATCAGCCGCAAGGAGGTGGACGAGGCCTCCTGGGAGGCGCTCCAACACGCCACGCAGGAATCGACAGTCGCGGTGAGCGGCACCGCCGCCGCCGACCCGCGCTCGCCCGGCGGGGTCGAGGTCCACGTCTCGTCCCTGGCACTGGTCCGCGGCGCGGACGGGTATCCGATCACGCCGAAGGAGCACGGCACCGCCTTCCTGATGGACCATCGCCACCTCTGGCTGCGCTCGAGCCGGCAGCGCGCGGTGCTGCGGATCCGCAGCGAAGTCTGCCAGGCGATCCACGACTTCCACCGCGAGCGCGGCTACTACCTGGTCGACTCGCCGATCCTGACGCCGGCGGCGTGCGAAGGGGCCTCGACCCTGTTCGAGACGCCGTACTTCGACCACGGCAACGTCTACCTGAGCCAGTCCGGCCAGCTCTACCTCGAGCCCGCGGCCGCCGCTCTCGGCAAGGTCTACTGCTTCGGCCCCACCTTCCGGGCCGAGAAGTCGAAGACCCGGCGCCACCTGATGGAGTTCTGGATGGTCGAGCCGGAAGCGGCCTTCCTCGACTTCGAGGGCCTGTGCGAATTGGCCGAGGACTTCGTCGCCTACCTGGCGGAGCGGGTGCTGGAGAACTGCGGCGACCCGCTCAGGGTCCTCGAGCGGGACACGTCCAAACTGGAAGCGATCCGCAAGCCCTTCCCGCGGCTCCGCTACACGGAAGCGATCGACCTGCTGCGCCGCCAGGGGTCGGAGATCGAGTTCGGCAACGACTTCGGCGCTCCGGAAGAGACCGCGATCGCCCAGCAGTTCGACCGCCCGGTGATGGTCACCCACTACCCGACTTCACTGAAGGCGTTCTACATGGAACCCGACCCGGAAGACCCGACCCTGGCCCTGGCGCTCGACGTGATCGCTCCGGAAGGCTACGGCGAGATCATCGGCGGCAGCCAGCGCATCCACGACCACGATCTGCTGCTGTCGCGGCTCAAGGAGCACGATCTGCCGCTCGAGTCCTTCCAGTGGTACCTGGACATCCGCCGCTACGGCACGTTCGAGCACAGCGGCTTCGGCATGGGCGTCGAGCGCTTCGTCGCCTGGATGGCCGGCGTCCATCACCTGCGAGAGACAATCCCCTACCCTCGAACGATGGATCGGATCTACCCCTGAGGTCCGTGGAACCCCACCCGATCGAAGACCGCCTCGGCTATTCGTTTCAGAACCGCGCTCTTCTCGAACAGGCCCTGACACATACCTCCTTCGCCAACGAACAGGGCTTGAAGCAGCACAACGAGCGCCTCGAGTTCCTTGGCGACTCGGTGCTTGGTCTGATCGCCGCCAACTGGCTGTTCCGCGGCCGACCGCTGGCGGCGGAAGGCGACCTGTCAAAGGTCAAGTCCCGGGTCGTGAGTGCGGAGGCGCTGGCGCGCTGCGCACGGCGTCTGGAGCTCGGTTCGGCCCTCCGGCTGGGCCGTGGCGAGGAGCGCTCCGGGGGGCGCGACAAGCAGTCGCTCCTCGCCTGTGCGCTCGAAGCCGTGATCGGTGCCGTGTTCGTCGACGGTGGCCTGGAGGCGGCCTGCGGCCTGGTCGAGCCGTGGATCGAGGCAGAGGCCGCCGAAGCAATGGACGCCTCAGATGCGAAATCCAGGCTGCAGGAGCTGCTGCAGGGGAAAGGCCTCGATCCCCCCGAGTACCAGCACATGAGTCGGGAGGGTCCGGATCATGATCCGGTCTTTCACGTCGAGTGCTGGATCGACGGCGAGATTGCGGCCAGCGCGACGGGCCGATCGAAGAAGGCGGCCGAGCGCCGCGCGGCGGCGAGGGCGCTTCGCCATGTCGCCGCGACCGAAGGCCCGGCTCCTTCATCCGGAAGCGGCGGACGGCGAGCAGCGAACGGAGCGGAAGCGCCAAGGCAGGATGGCAAGTAACCGGATGGCCGACGCAAGAACTTTCCTTCAGCGCTGCTGGAGGATTCCGCTGACGGCCATGTCGTTTCTTCTCTTCGGCCTCGGCGGCCTCGTTCTGGGCGCCGTCATCTTCCCCACCATCCGTCTGTTGAGCCCGCGAGAAGCGATCGGACGGCGGTGCCGTAGAGCCATTCAACTGTCCTTTCGCCTGTTCCTGGCCTTTTTGTCCGTTCTGCGCCTCATGCGGTTCGAGTTTCGCGGAGAAGAGCGCCTGCTTCATCTTCGCGGTCGGCTCGTGGTCGCCAACCATCCATCGCTGATCGATGTCGTGGTCCTGGTCTCCCGCCTTCCCGACGCACGCTGCGTCGTCAAACGGGCCGTGTGGCGCAGCCCGTTTCTGGGTGCGGTCGTCCGCCTCGCAGGCTATGTGCCAAGCGTCGACCCGCTTGACGTCGTCGACCGGACGGTGCGTCTCCTGCGAGCCGGCGAGACGGTCCTCCTCTTTCCGGAAGGGACGCGCACGAGGAAGGACCGGCCAGTTGCCGTGCGGCGCGGTGCGGCGCTGATTCTCTTGCGGTCCGACCATTCGGCGGTTCCCGTCCGCCTACGGGTTCGCCCGCCCGCGCTCGGCAAGACGGACTCTCTCGCGCGCCTTCCGCCAGACGCTGTGCGCTTCACGATGAGCGTCGGCGAAGAGATCCATCCGTCCGCGTTCGGAAGCCGCGGCAGCGAGCGCGAGAAGTCCCGATCGGGCTGCAGGATTCTGGAGCGGGCGTTGGGACTGCCACCCGCGGATTGCCTGGATCCGAAGATGGCCCGCTGGTAGGGTTCGGCGTTGCTTGAAGGAGCCGCAGAAAAGGATGACGCGCGACGAAATCGAGGCCAAGCTCACGGACATCCTGGTCGAGATGTACGAGCTTCAGCCAGCCCGGATCGCCCTCGACGCCCGCCTCTACGAAGATCTGGCCCTCGACAGCATCGACGCGGTGGATCTGATCGTCCGACTCAAGGAGTTCACACAGGCCGAAATCGCACCGGAACGGGTCAAGGAGATTCGCACGGTCGAGGACCTGGTCGACCTCGTCGCCGAGTTGTTGCAGGTCCGCTGAAATGAACGCTCTGGTCAGGGCGGTCAAACGTCTGGAGTCCGTCGAGACCGCCCGGTTCCACGCCGGAGAACTCTTCGTCGTGCCGACGGAGGCTGGTTGGGAAACCCTGGCGTACAAGGGCAAGCAGGCGCTAGTCCGGGAACTGAGCAGCCTTCTTTCGTCCGCAGCGGATATCGAGCGGGTGCACGAGCGATGGCGCTTCGTGCGGCGTCTTCCCGCCGCCGGGAAGGCCAATCGCGACCGTCCCCTCCACCCACGTTGGAAGGAACTCGAGTGCACTACCGCGACGTGGCTCGGCGAGGCTGCGGTGACGGCCGACCTGGCGGTCCTGGAGGGCCATTTCCCGGACGAGCCGATCGTTCCCGGCCTCGCCCAGTTGCTGTGGGCGGACAAGCTCTCGCGTCGGGTCTTTGCCGATCACACCGCGACCGCCGAGATCCGCAACCTGAAGTTCGCGCGGCTGATCGTGCCAGGCGTCAGGCTTCGGGTCGCAGTGATCCACGAGATCCAGACGCGGTCGCGGGTCGCATTCAGGTTCACTTCGGACGCAGGCACGCACAGCAGCGGCGTGCTAATCGGCGCGTAGCGCCGCGCGCGGTCCGTGCCAGATCGAGCCGCAACCGTCCCGGTGCCTAACATCGAAGCCCTACTGCCACATGCCGCGCCGATGATCCTGATCGACAGCGCCACGGCGCAGGGATCCTCGTCGACCCGAAGCGTGGTCCGCATCGGCGAAGACTCGATGTTCTACGAGGCGCCGCACGGGGTTCCCTCCTACTTCGGCATCGAGTACATCGCCCAGACTGTTGCGGCTCACGCCGGACTCGTCGCCCTGCGGAAAGGGGAGCCCGTACGGGTCGGCTACCTTCTCGGCACGCGGGAGTACACGTGCACCGAGACCTGGTTCCGCCTCGGCGCCCGCCTGACCATCGACGTGTCTCCCGTCCTCGAAACTCCCGACGTCTCCAAGTTCCGAGGCGTTATCGCAGACCAGTTCAGGGGTAAACTGGCAGACTGCGCCGTAACCGTCTACCTGCGATCCAGAAGCGAGCGGACACCCTGATGACCGGACCGCGTCGAGCGCTCATAACCGGGGCGTCACGTGGCATAGGCCGCGCGGTCGCCCTGGCCCTGGCCGAGGACGGGTTCGACGTGGCCTGCAATGCCCGAGGCGACGTGGAGGACGTCGTGGGCGAGATCCGCTCGCGCGGCGGCACCGCCAGCGCGCTCCTCGGCGACGTCTCGGATCGCGTCGCGATTCGCGCCGCCCTCGACCGGGACATGGCGGACCGGGGCGCGTTCTACGGCGTCGTCTGCAACGCCGGCGCCCACGCCGACGCCGCGTTCCCCGCCTTGACGGAGGCGGATTGGGACGATGTCCTGCGCACCAACCTGGACTCCTTCTTCAACGTCGTACAGCCGTGTGTGATGCCGATGATCCGCCTGCGCGACGGCGGCCGCATCGTGGCCATGTCGTCCATCTCCGGCATCGCTGGCAATCGCGGGCAGGTCAACTACAGTGCCGCCAAGGCGGGGCTGATCGGCGCCGTGAAGGCGCTGGCCGTCGAACTCGGCAAGAGGAAGATCACCGTGAATTGCGTCGCTCCGGGTATCGTCGGGACCGAGATGACCCAGAGCACCTCCGACGAGATCGTCGAGCGGCTCGTGCCGTTGCGACGCCGGGGAACGCCCGAGGAGGTCGCCAGCCTGGTCCGGTATCTGTTCACCGACCTTGCCGCCTACGTGACCCGACAGGTCCTGTCGGTAAACGGGGGCATGATCTAGCGGAGCCGACTCCGCGTTCGGCCTCATCTTGAATCTCTCTCGCGCCGGAACGCTTCCGGGATGAACAGGCGGGTCGTCGTCACCGGCGTCGCCGGTATCTCGCCCATCGGCGCGGACTGGGCGTCGATTCGGGCCCGTCTGTTGGCGGGAGAGGGCGGCGTCGAACGGATGGACGAATGGAGTCGTGTAGAGGGGTTGAGGTCCTGGCTGGGCGCTCCGGCCGACTTCGAGACGCCCCTGCGCTGGCCGCGCAAGATGCGGCGGTCCATGGGTCGCGTGTCGGCCCTGGCCGTCCGGGCGACCGAACTGGCGCTCGAGCAAGCCGGCCTCCGGGACGACCCCGTCCTGCGATCCGGTCGAGTCGGCGTGGCGTACGGATCCTCGATCGGATCCACCGACAGCCTGCGGGAAGTCGGCCGCTTTCTCGCGACCGGGTCGACCGCGGGCGTCACCTCGAACGTCTACGTCAAGCTGATGCCGCATACGACGGCGGCTGCGATCGGCATGTTCTTTGGCCTCACCGGCCGTCTCCTCCCCTCCTCCTCCGCCTGCACTTCGGGGAGCCTCTCGCTGGGCATGGCGTACGAGTCGATCAGGCACGGCTACCAGGACGCGATGGTCGCCGGCGGCGCCGACGAACTCGACCTCCCGGCGGTGGCGACATTCGACACGCTGTACGCCACGAGCCGCCGCAACCAGACGCCGTCGCGCACGCCGAGACCCTTCGACGCCGACCGCGACGGCCTTGTGGTCGGAGAAGGCGCTTGCACGTTCGTGCTCGAAAGCAGGCGCCACGCCCTCAACCGCGGCGCAACGATCCTGGCCGAACTCGTCGGCTTCGGCGCCAACTCCGATGGCGCCCATCCAACCCAGCCCGCGCAACGAACCATGGCCGAAGCCATGCGTCTGGCTCTCGCCGACGCCGGCTTGAGCGCGGATCAGATCGCCTATGTGAACGCCCATGGCACCGCCACCGAATTAGGGGACATCGCGGAGAGCAGGGCGACGCTGGAAGTGTTCCGCCGTCCGGTGCCGATCAGCTCGCTGAAGAGCTACATCGGTCACACCCTGGGCGCCTGTGGCAGTCTAGAGGCATGGATGAGCCTCGAGATGCTCCGCGAAAGCTGGGCCGCGCCGACGATCAATCTGGAGAATCCCGACCCCCGCTGTGCTGCGCTCGGCTACGTCGTCGGCGAACCGATGTGCATCGAGGCGGAACACTTGATGACCAACAACTTCGCCTTCGGCGGCGTGAACACTTCGCTCGTGTTTCGGCTGGCGCCCCAAGAAGGCACCATTCCTCGTGAACCAGACGCCTGAGCAGACCCGGATGGCCGTGCTCATCGTCGACGCACTGAACCTGGAGGAAATCGATCCCGGCGACATCGACCCCGACGAGTTGATGTTCGGCGACGAGGGTCTCGCCCTGGACTCCATCGACGCCCTGGAGATCGCGGTCGCGATCGCGGAGGAGTTCGCGGTCCACTTCAGCGCCAAGGACGAGACGACGCGGGAAGCGTTCGCCACTCTCGGTAGCCTGACGGCTTTCGTCAGGAAGGAAGTAAATGCGCGAACGTGAGGCGCCGGCGGCGGCGCCTCTGATCGATCGGGCGAGACGCCATGGGCGTACGCCGGCGACCGTCCGATCGCCGTCTCGCAATTCGCCCGGGACGCGCGGCTGTGCGCCGACAACCTGCCCGACCGCCCTTGGCTGATCAACGTGTGCTCCGACCGGTATCTCTTCGGGGTTGCGTTCTTCGCCGCGCTCCTTAGAGGCAGCGTCAACCTTCTGCCGTCACAGCGAAGTGCGGACGCCCTGAACGCGCTGCGCCGGAGGTACCCGGACAGCGCGATCGTCGGAGATGACGCAACGGCCTTTCCAGACCCCTCCCCCGGCGCAGCGGACCCGCCCGCGGAACTGCCCGCCATCGACGCGGCCCAGCTTGCCGCGATCGTCTTCACATCGGGCAGCACCGGCGCTCCGCGCCCGCATCCGAAGACTTGGGGGCTGCTCAGCGACTTCCGCACCATCCACTGGCGCCGCCTGACCCAAGCTCTGGAGGAAACCGGTACTCCTGCCGGCGAGGTCGCGATGGTGTCGACCGTTCCGCCATGGCACCTGTACGGGCTCGAGTGGACGCTGCTGCTGCCGAGCATCGCTCCCGCCTCGGTGCACTGCGAACGCGCGTTTTTTCCCAAGGACGTAGTCGACACCCTCGATTCTTCAAGCGCTCCCACCGTCCTCGTGACGACGCCGACCCACCTGCGGGCGCTGCTCAAGGCACCCCCTCCCGCTCGCCCGGTAAGCGTCACGATCTGCGCAACCGCCCCTCTGGATGCGAACCTTGCAGCTCAGGCGGAACAACGCCTCGGAACGCGGATTCTGGAACTCTACGGTTGCAGCGAAGTGGGAACGTTGGCCGCCCGCCGGCCTGCCGAAGGTCCTGGATGGTGCTTCTTCGACTACTTTCAACTGGCATTTTCCCAAAGCGGCCTGACGGTGAGCGCGCCGCGTCTGGAGGCACCCGTCGACCTCGCGGACCGCTTCGAGCCCCTTGCGGATGGAGGGTTCGAGTTCCTCGGACGGTCCACGGACATCGTGAAAATTGCCGGAAAGCGGGAGTCTCTCGCGAATCTGAACGCGCTCCTGCTGGAAGTCTCTGGAGTGCAGGACGGCGTGATCTTCCAACCCCGGCGCGACGGCGAGCCGTCGGAACGCCTCGCGGCCCTAGTCGTGGCGCCGGACCTTGAGCCGCGAGACATCCGAAAGGCGATGGCGAATCGGCTGGATCCCGCCTTCGTGCCGCGACCGATCCGGATCGTGGATGCGCTTCCGCGCAATCGTACGGGCAAGACGCCTCTCGGCAGACTGACAAGCATGTTGGGTGCCCGCGCCGTCCAGTCCGATGACTAATGCGGCCCACTGGCAGTCGCGTTCCGAAGCAGGCAACCGGCTCGCCATCCGCATCGCAGCATGGGTGGCTCGAAGGCTGGGCCGTAAGGCCGTTCATCTCCTGCTCTACCCGACGGTCCTGTACTTCTACCTGGTGCGGGCGCCGGAACGCAGGGCCTCCCGAGGTTTCCTGAGACGAGCTTTGAAGCGGCCGGTACGCGAGACCGACGTACTGCGGCACTTCCTCGGTTTTGCGCGGGTCGCGGCGGACCGCTTCTTCGCTCTCAGCCGCAGCCCGGAGGCGAGACAGGTCAGGTTCGTGCGCGACGGGAGAATCCAACAGGTTATGGAGGAAAACAGCGCGGGCATCTTCGTGACCGCGCACTTCGGTTCGTTCGACGCGCCCAGAATCGTCGACGCGGACCGTCGGGAGTTCGGGATTCGCATCGTCCTGGACAAGGGCGTCAACGCCCGTTTCCTCCGGGCCATGGAGGAGATCGATCCGGCGATGGCGGAACGAATCATCGACTCGGGGCAGAGCGCGGCGTCGCTGGGCGTCTCGATCGCGGAAGCGCTTCGCGAGAACGAGTGGGTCGGGTTCATGGCGGATCGCTGTCGACCCGGGGACCGGACTCTGTCGCTTCCCTTCCTCGGCGCCCCGGCGGCCTTTCCGCTCGGCCCGTACCTCGTCGCCTGCGCCTTCAGGGCGCCGATCATCTGCATGTTCTGCCGTCTGGACCCGCCCGGGTATGAGGTCCACTGCGAGGTTCTTTGGACCGGCGGCCGAGTGCCTCGATCGCAACGAGCGAGCACGGTCGCCGCGCTGGCCCGGGGATACGCGGAGAGACTGGAGCGCCACGTCCGCGCGGCGCCGCTTTCCTGGTTCAATTTCTTCGACTTCTGGGCGCAGCATGCAACCGAGGCGCAACGGCCCGGCAGCGGCAGGGCGGGCTGACGCGGCCCGCTTCGGGCAGGTGGTCGCCGCCGTTCTTGCCCTCCTGGCCGCAGCCCCAGTCGCCGCCGACGACGCTGCCTGGGAGCGGCTCGCGGGCCTGACGTTCCCGCGGGAGCAACGCGTCGCCTTCGTTGAGCGACACTTGAATCGACTGCTGCGCGCGCCCGTTGAACAGCGCGGCGAACTCTGGTTGACGAGCGACGGCGTCGCGGTCATGCGCGTGCATGCCCCGCGCCTCGAGGAACGCAGGATCGAGGGCGACCGGCTGGTCCTGCGGCGGCCGCACCGGCGACGAACCGGTCCGAAGGAGCGGGACGCTGCGCTCGACAAGGGCACCGAGCGGCGCCGTAAGCTGAACCGCGAGCGGGGCGCTCACCTGGTGCTGGCGATCATCCTCGACGTGCTGTCCGGCGACGTCTCGGAACTCCGGCAGAGGTTCGACTCCACGTCGATCTCGCTCGACGACTCCGCCGAAGGCGATGACTGGGAGATCGAGCTGGTTCCGCGGGACCCCAGGTTGCGCAGTGAACTCGTCTCCGTGCGTCTTCGCGGCGCGGGCCGGCGCCTCGCCTTCCTGCACCTGAGCCGCGGGGCCCGGAACTGGCGGGAGATCCGGCTTCTCTTCCCATCCCGAGGCGACGAGAGCGTCAACTGATCTTGACTCTCGCCCGACGCACGGCCGTCCTCCTGATCCTCGCCGCGATCGTCGCCGGCGCGGCTACGCTTGACCTTTCGATCGCTTACGACCTCGCCTCCTTCCTGCCCAGGCCCACCACTCCCGCCCAGCGCTTGCTCGTGGAACGCCTGGGGCGAGTCTCCGGTGCCGACGCGGTCTACGTGGTTCTGCCGGAGGCGTCAGAGGCGGCGGCCGAAGCCGTCGCGGCCAACCTGCGGGCGCTGCCGCGGGTACGCCGCGTTCTTCCAGAGGCGGAAGTACTCGAACCGGATTCGATCCCCCTCCCGATCTGGCGCAAACGCCTTCTGCTCCACGACCTCCCCGCGGGAGAAGACGGTTGGCGCGAGGTCCTGGAAACCCGGCTCGCGGACTCCACGCTGGCCGACTCGGACGCGGCGTTGGAACTCATCGCCGCCGACCCGTTGCTGGCGAGCGTCTCCGCGCTCGAACGGATGGCCTCCGCACAGCACCTGTTCGGAGACGGCGCCAGCCGGTACCTCTTGATTCTCCCGGCAGCCGCCATGTTCGACATCGGCGCGCACGCCGAGTTGCTCGCGGATGTGAGGCGGACCTTGGGCGGACACGGTTTCGACTACGCCCGGCTCTACGGCAGCGGCGTCTACAGCGTCGATCTGCAGGCCAGAACGCAACGGGAGGCGAAGCTGTTCAGTGCGCTGGCCGTAGTTGCGCTGGCCCTTCTTCTGTTCCGGCACTTCCGGGCGCCCGCCGCTGTCGTCGCCGCCGGAGCGCCCATGCTCGCGGGCGCAGCAGCGGGGCTCGGGGTCGCGTCGCTCCTCTACGAAGAGGTTCACGGCATCGCGCTCGCCTTCGGCTTTACTCTGCTGGGCGTCGCGGTGGACTATCCCCTGCATGCGCTCAGCCACCGGTCGAACCCGGGCGCCGTCTGGGCAACCCTTCGCCTCGGGGTGGGCAGCACGTTGATCGCCTATTCCGTGTTCCTCGTGGGCGGCGCCCCGGGTCTCCAGCAGCTTGGCGTGTTCGCTCTTTCGGGCATCGTCGCAGCCGCGCTGGCAACCGCCTGGTTGACAGCCGGCACCGCGACCGCGGCGCCACCGGCGACGGCGGCGAAGCCGGCGCCCGCCGGCAACTCGGCACTGCGCCACTGGCCCTGGGTCGTCGTGGCCGCGGCCGCAGCGTTCCCGCTGACCGCACGCGGCCCCTTCCTGGACGACCTCGACGCGCTGACGCCCGTGCCCAGGGAAACGCTAGCGGCTGACGCGGCAGTTCGGCGGCAAGTGGGGGCGAACGACATGCGCCACGTGGCGGCGAGCCGCGCCGCGGATCTCGAGGACGCCCTTCGGCTCACGGAAGCCGTCGCCGCGCGTCTGGACGATGCGGTACTGGCCGGCGAACTCGAAGCCCACCGGAGCATCTCGCCGCTGCTCCCCAGCCGATCGCGCCAGCGCGAGCGGCTGGACGATGTGCGTCGGTTCCTTGCCGACGGCGGCGTCTACGGTGGCGCCTTCGCGCGCGCCGCGGCTGACCTGTCCTTCACCGGAGACGCTTTTCAGCCCTTCCACGACGATGCCGTAGCCATCGAACGAAGTGCGGACTGGCTCGCGGTCGACGATCTGCTGGACAACCCGGAACTCGCCTCGCTGACAGACCTTCACCTCTTGGAGCCGACCGCGGATTGGACCAGTCTCACGTACCTGAGCGGCATCACTGACCCCGGCGCAGTGGCTGAGCGGCTCGACGGCCTGAGCGGAGTTCACCTCGTCGACCTCGTCGAGGCTTCCAGCACGCTGGTGTCGGACCTCCGGCGCAGGATCACGGTCCTTCTCGCGGCCGCGCTCTTGGCCGCCGGCGTAGCGCTCTGGCTGCTGACCCGAGACTTCCGCCGTTCGGTCTGGCTGCTCGGGAACGTCGCCGCCGCACTTGCGGCCGCGGCATGTCTCGGGACATGGCTGCGGGGTGGTCTCTCGCCCTTCGACCTGATGGCGCTGGCGCTGGTGGCGGGGCTCGGTCTGGACTACGGCCTGTTTCACAGCCGAACGCCGGCTGACGCTGCGGACGCCGGCGATACCGAAGCCGCCGTGCTGATCTGCGCGCTTTCGAGCTTCGTCGTGTTCGCGCTCCTGGCCTTCTCCAGCATTCCGGTTCTCGCCGGAATCGGCCAGACGGTCGCGACCGGAGTGGCCGCAGCGTACCTGCTGACGCGCTTCGGCCGCTATCCGAAGCCCGGAATCTGACCGAGCGACCGTCGCGTCAGGCTGTCCGCGTCATCCGCCAGGATGCCGCTGATACCCGTGGCCGCCGCTTGCAGCCGGTCGACGCTTTCCGTCAACCGTGTCTCGGCCTCATCCGGGTCGCCTTCCAGGAGGTCGGCCTGCAGCTCGTGGAACAGAGGCACCGAGTGGTGGTCGAAGAAGCGGCCCTCGCCGCCGACACGGCCGGCCTTCGCCGCGCGGACGCGAAACAGCTTCTGCACGCCGCAGTGCAGGGCCGCTGCCCGCTGGAGCAGATTCTCGTTGCGCCGCATGAATTCCAGATCGGTGATCCTGCCCGAGAAGAACAGCTTCGCAGGGATCGACCAGTAGAACGCGTAGTCCCACATGGTCTTCGCGACGATCAGGGTCCGATCTCCGAAGCCCGGGTACTGCCCGCGGTAGAGGAGCATCGTATTGGCGAAGAACGCCTGATAGTTGCGCTGGTAGTTCTCCACCCATTCGGGTGGAAATCCGCGCGCGATCAGTTCAACGGCGTAGGTGTTGGCCAGAGCGATGAAGTCGCCGCCGGGAGAATAGAGCGGATCAGCGAACAGGCTCGCATCGCCGGTCGCCGCCCAACCATCTTCCGAGAACACGTCGGAGTTGCCGACCGCGTAGTTGCTCAGGAAGGAGTGGTCCAGGGCCCCCCGTTCGGCGAGTTCCGCCGCCACCAGCGGGTGTTCGCGCTCCAGCCAGCGGATCAGGTCGGCACGACTGCGGACGTCCTCGAGGGCGACTCGCGCGGGATCGGACACCAGACCTACGCTGGTCGTGCCGGACGCGAGCGGAATCAGCCAGAGCCAGTAGCCCGGGCCGGTGAAGTGGATCGTGCTGGCGCGCCGCGGCAGTTCCCCGGAACACCGGGACAGCCAGTCGCTGTCCGCGCTCAGGGATTCGACATCGACCGGCCCTCGGAGCCGGAACCAGACGGCGTGCTGCAGGTGACGAGCCGAACGGGCGGTACCGCGCAATCGCCGCAGGAAACCGCGGCGACCGCTGGCGTCGATCAGGTACCTGCAGCGAAGCGTCTTCTCCTTGCCCTCCGCCGAATCCCGCAGCACGACCCGGTGCGCCCCGCGTTCGATCTCAATCGACCGTACGGCTGTTCCATCGCTGAGCTCTCCGACCTCCTTCCAGGTCCGGGCCAGGTGATTCTCGAAGCGGCCCCGGTCAAGTTGATAGGTGGGGATCGGGAGCGCCGCGCTGGGCCCAATCTCGTCGTAGGCGGCCAGGTCGCGGTCGATGGGGGTCTCGCCGCGGCAGAACAGGCGCAAGCCGAACTTGCGAAGCTGCTCCCGCTCCAGATTCTCCTTCAGACCAAGCCCGTTGGCCAGGTAGTGAGAGGCAATCTCGACCGTGGATTCGCCAACCTTGTGCGCCGCCTCCGGCACTGGAAAGCGCCTGCGTTCGACCACAGCGATGTCGAGATCGGGCAGTCGTCGGCGGAGATGGAGGGCGAGGGTCAGGCCCGCGAACCCTCCGCCCACGATACATACGTCGCGGCGTTGCACGAAATCAGCCATGCCAGCCACGCCCCCCCTCCAGGAGCAGTTCGACTCCGCAACGTGGACCGGCTGCGAAGCAAAGCGACCCTTGCCGCGACGGGTCACCTTCCGAGGCCGCAAGCCGATCCGCGAGGGTCAGCGCGCATCCCATCGGATTCGCTCGTCCGAGCCGTTCCAGGCCGGCGGGAAAAGGGGTCGTCCGGGGTGCGCCCGTCCTGAACCGGATCTCTGCCCGCAGACAGGGGCGGTCCCGCGCCACGCCCTCGGCCGGTTCCACAACGAAGGCTGCCCCGAGCGTCTGCCGAATGTCCGCGACCGCCGTAAGCGGCGGCTTGGTCGCGATGTCGCAGGCCACGAAGAGCACGGGGCCGCGAGTGGCGACCGACTGACTGGCCGCCTCCAGCAATCCGGCCCCGAAGCTCTCCAGGAAGGCGCCGACGAACGTGCTCGGTGAGCGATTGCGGGCGCTGATCGTCCAGTAGCCCGATGCCGCGTTGTGAACCGAGTTGTGGAACCTGGTCGGCGACAGCACCTTCGTAGGCTGCGCCAGCCGTCGGCACATGTACTCCGTGACCGCCGTGTCGCCAAGTGCGGACGCGAAGACCGAGGGCACGGCGTCCTTCGGGACGCCGGCAACCTCGCAGGCCTGGTGCGCGACCTCGACGCCCAGGCTGATCATCAACCCCGCTCTGCGCCGCTCCCGCGCCGGCAGCGACGCGGGTCTTGGCGCCTTGAACTCGCTGGCGTCCAGGTCGACGAAGCCGGATTCTCTTGCCGCGCTGAACCCGGCGAAGCTGGTCAGCCCCCGCGTCCAGAGGCCGACGCCGGTAATCGCCAGTCCAAGCGCCGGCCGAGTCACCGGCCGAACGCCACCGAACAGTTGGCACCGCCAAACCCGAAGGAGTTCGTGAGAGCGACATCGATGGGGCGCATCACGCTCTCGAGCAGCAAGTCGAACGGCGCATCGGGAGTCGTCGTGTTCCTGGTGCCCGGCACGAAGCCGGTGGCGAGTACCTCGAGGCATAGCACCGCCTCCACGATGCCGCTTGCCCCGAGCGCGTGCCCCGTCCAACCCTTCGTGGCACTGGCCAGAACGTCGCCCTCCATCATCGCCGCGCACACCTTTCCTTCGACCTCGTCGTTGCCCTCGGTGCCGGTGCCGTGGAGATTCAGGTAGTCGACTTCGCTCATGGAGATTCCGGCGTCAGCCAGCGCCCGCTCCATCGCGAGCCGTGCGCCCAGGCCTTCAGGATGACTGCTGGACATGTGGTACGCATCGCAGCTCTCGCCCACGCCGAGGAGACGAAGGTCTCCCGGCGCCGCTTCCCGGGATAGCAGGACGAACCCCGCGGCTTCGCCGAGACTGATGCCCATCCGATCTGCTGAGAAGGGCCGGCAGGGCTCAGGCGAAACGAGCTGCAGCGAATGAAACCCGTGGATCACACTAAGGCAGAGGCTGTCGGCACCTCCAACCACGACGGCATCGACAAGATCCTGCTCCAGCCAGCGCTTCGCGGTGGCGAACACCTTGGCGCTGGAGGCGCAGGCGGCGCTGACTGTGATCCTCGGGCCCTCGATTCCCAACCGCTCGACCGCGAAGGCGGTCGGAGCATGAGGATTGTGCACCTCGGGCTGGCGGTACCCGGGGGGGAACCTGCTGTCGTCTTCGAGTTGCCGATACGCCTCCTCGGTTCGGTCGATGGCCGAGGTGCTCGTGCCCAGAACAAGCCCCAGGCGGGCGTGCTCCACCTGCTCCCGCACTTCGGCGACGGCATCGACGAAACCGTCCTGCTGCAATCCGAACTCGACGAGGCGCGTGTTGCGGCTCCATCGATCCGCCGCCACTTCGACCCACTCGGGCAGATCGACCCGGCCGAGAAAACACGGAACGTCGCTGCCTCGCCACTCCCGGTCGTCGAGACCCGTTCGGTTCGCTCGCAGAGAGGTCCTCAGCGCACCGACACCCGCTCCCAACGCCGAAGTCAGGGTGTAGGCCTTCACGTACACGGTCACAAGACGGCCTCCAACGTGACGCGGCGGGCTGGGGGGCGCTCTTCGAGTTGCCACGGCCCAAAGAACCGCTCTCCTAGACGTGGGGCCATGACCGCCTGTATTCTAGTGCCGTTCCCGGTAACAACGTTGCTCCCGAGAACGCACCGAACTCGGTCATCCCGTGCGCTCTGCCTCTATCGCCCACCAGTGCGCGCTTTACCGATCAAAGTCCAGGATCCGACCACGGGAGCGACTTTCGCTTACGGGGAATCCGGCGGCCACGATGGGTAAGACGTTCTCCGTCGTCATCGAACGCGCGCTGGCGGGACTGTTCGGAGAACCCGCACATTGGTGAGGTCTTGAGCTTGGCTACGCCCCTCCGCACAACAGCAGTGAACGCCGTCACCGCGCTGGCGCTCCTTGCCTATCCTTTTCTGGTCTACGTGCTGCTGGATCGCGTATCGCCTGCCTTGATGGTGACCGGCCTCGGCATCCTGGGCGCTGCACGAATCGCGGTCGGGCGCTCGATCCACCGGAAGCACCGGGCGCTCCTACTGATTCTGCTGGGCCTGTTCTGTACGGTGGCTTGGGTGGACGCTCGCTGGGAATGGGTGAAGCTGTACCCTGCCCTCGTCAATACCGCGGGCGCTGCCTGGTTCGCGTGGACCCTGATCCACCCGCCCTCTGCAGCGGAGCGCCTCGCGCAAATTGCCAATCCCAAGGAGCAGTTCGACCTGCGCAAGTCCTCCTACACCAGGCGCGTTACGCAGATCTGGGTGGTCTTCTTCCTGTTCAATGGCGGCGCCGCGACCTACACGGCCCTTGCGGCATCGACCGGCGTCTGGGCGATCTACAACGGAATGATCAGCTACCTGCTGATCGGTCTGCTGCTTGGCGGCGAGTATCTGTTCCGCATCCACTACCGGAGGCGCCACTTCGCGGGCATGGAGGCATGTCGGAGCGCTACCATCTCCTGATTCCACACTACCGCCACGTCGACCAACTCGCCGGGTTCCTCCCCCAACTCGCGACGGCCGGCCTGCCGGCACTAATTGTCGACGACGGCAGCGATTCCAGAACCCGGCGGCGGCTACGCGAGTTGATCGCGAGTCACCCTTGGGCGTCATTGCTCCAGCGGGACCGCAACGGTGGCAAGGGTGCAGCGATGATCACAGGCATGACGTACCTGCACGCCCACGGTGCCACGCACGTCATCTCGGTGGATGCCGACGGTCAGCACGATCCAACAGACGTAACCCGGCTCAGGCTGGCGTCGCAGCGCCACCCATCGCGGGTGCTCTCCGGCCGGCCGGTCTTCGGAGACGACATGCCGAAGGTTCGTCTACACGGCCGGAAGCTCACCAACGTGTTGGCTCGGCTAGCGGCGGGCGGCGGCCAAGTCGAGGACGCGATGTGCGGGCTTCGGCTCTACCCACTGGCTTCCGTGTTGCCTCTCTTTGCGACTCTCGGAAAGCGTGTCCGCATGGAGTTCGATGTCGAGATGCTCGTCAGGGCCTGCTGGGCCGGTCTGGAACTCGAGTTCATACCGACACGAGTCGTCTATCCGCAAGGCGGCCGCTCTCATTTCCGGCTGTTCGCGGACAATCTCAGGTTCTGTCGCATGCACACCCTCCTGATCCTGCAGGCGCTTGTCCGGCTGTTGAGTCCCGGGCATCGTACCCGTCAACACCACGAGACATGAACTCGAGGCTCACCCAAGGCCGTCGCGCTCTCTGGAGAAAGCGCTGGCCGGACCATCCGGCACTGCGGGCGCAGGCTACCCTCGATGTGCCCTTTCAGGACGCGGACCCGACCGGCGTCGTCTGGCACGGGAACTACTTTCGGTACTACGAAACGGCACGCTCAGCGCTACTCGACAAGCTTGGCTTCAGCTATCGCTTCCTCGGCGCCAAGGGCCAACTCTGGCCCATCGTCGACACCCGGGTGCGTTTCCGCAGGAGCATCTCGTATGGGGAATCGGTCACCGTGTCCGCGCAACTCGTGGAGTGGGAATTCCGGCTGAAGATCTACTACGAGGTTTGCAAGGTCGACGGAGAACTCGCGAACGAGGCGTTTACCGTGCAAGTGCCCGTTGATGCCGGCTCGGAAGAACTGATCGTTGGAATGCCCTCTTACCTTCGCGACCGAATCGCTGAGATAGTTGGGTAAGCAACACCCACGACGCAGCGGTCCACTAGCCTCCAAATGCCAACCCCATGAACTCGGCCAAAGGAGCCTTCATGAAACTGATCCCATACCTCCTTGCAGCGGCACTGCTCTTCAGTGGCTCGGCTGCCCATGCCGCGGCCCCAATCGTCGACATCGAGAACGCACCGGTTCCTGCCGGCCTCAGCATGGAGCAGATTCAGCAACGACTGGTTTCCGGCGTACTGAGTCGGCAGGGTTGGGCCGTTCAGGCAGTCGCGGCGGGCCACATCGAGGCACGGCTTCGGTGCGTTCCCACATGGCGTTCGTGGATATCACGTTCGACGAGGCCACCTACTCCATCACCTACAAAGACAGCCACAACCTCGACTACAAGAAACGCAAGGGCAAAGCGAAGATCCACCGGAACTACAACAAGTGGGTTCACACGTTGAATGGAGAGCTTCAGAGGTCTCTGTTCGCAGCACGACCGCCAACGCGCGACGTCCCGCCGCGGCGTAGCGATTCCCGCTGATCGCGCCGGGCGATCCAGTTCCCATGAGTCGAGTTGACCTACACGTGCCGAACGCCTTCGATCTCTACCTCGAGTTCCGACCGGCAGATTTCGCCGTGCACGTACGCCGCCACCGCAAGGGGCATGTGATCTTCGACGGCCTTTCTCGCCAGCGCCAGGTGTTGCGGCTCGCGTAGATAGACTCGAACGTAATCGAGGCCGTGACGCGCGCCGTTCTGCGCGGGCATCGTTCGCATGAGCCGATCGATGTTGCCGAACGTGACCGCCAGTTGCCCTGCGAGGTCACCGGAATGAAAAGTGCGATGCCCCACTATGCTGGCGGTGCCCGCAACGAAGACGAGCTTCTCGTCCGCCCAGCGTGTTGCCCTTGCGAACGATGGCGGCCGCGGTCCGTAGCGCCGGGGATAGGAAGGTGCCCTTACTTGGCGCGGATTCTCGAAGTGACTCCCCGGTTCGGCACAGGCGAGCAAGTAGACGACCAACGCGTCGCCGAAGTTCCCCACCGCCGTGGCGGCGGGGTAGCGATCTTCTGTGTAGCCATGGGTCTCGAAGGCTTGGTACCGGCCTACGCAGAAGCGCTTGTACCGTTCGTCGTCGCCGTCTCCGGTGTTGATGTGAGGTACGTGGTTCCATGCGCGAAGGAGATGCGGACAACCCTTCGCCTCGGCCGTCTCAAGAAGGTCCAACCACGCTTGCCGCGTTACTTCTGCGACATCTCTCTCAAGCGGGGCATGAACGGTCTTTGTAGCGAAGAGCCCGAACTTCCCGGCCGCCCAGCCAACGGCGTCGTTCCAACCTACGCTCACCGGCGTGGAACTCCGCCAGACCTCTCGCACGCCGGTAGGGAACAGCGACGGCAGACCTGTCACTACATGCCGAGAATCACCGATCCGCGTCTCGGCCGTTGCCGGGTCCGTGAAATCCAGCACCGCGAGCACCCGTTCCGATCTCAGGATTTCCCCTGCCGGCCGGGAAGTGAGATCGCTACCCAAGTCCATCGAAACTACCGGAAGGCTCCGACCAACTCATCGTCAAGACTCTCCGCTCCTCTTTGCAAGCGCCGTCTCCGCGAGCACCTCTGGTTCCATGGTTCGCTCTCCACGCTCCGCCCCCGTCCCTCCTTTGAGCGGCCGGGAGACTAGCAAGTCAGCGTCTGGGCCAGATTGTCACCCCAATGTCCTACGCAGTCGTCTTGATCCGGTCCAGCCCGGAGAGGCAGTCCGGCTCAACGACGCTTGAAGCGGCGCTCCAGGTCGCGGTCCGTGAGTTCCAGCACCACCGGCCTGCCGTGCGGGCAGGTGTACGGGTGTTCGCAGGCGAAGAGCTCCCCGATCAGACTCTCCATCTTCTCCGCCGACAGCGCCTGGTGCATCTTGACCGCGGCGCGGCAGGCGCGGCTGGCCGCCAACTGGGTCAGGAGGTACTCCGCCAGCGCCTCCTCTTCGCTCGGCAACTCGTCGCCGCCGGCGACCCGGGTCGCGATCCGCAGCACCAGGCTCTCCGCCTCGGCGTCGGGCAGCACGGCCGGAATCGCCGTGATCGCGGCGCTGCCGCCGGAGAGGCTGCTGACCGAGTAGCCGCAGCGGGCGAGGCCCGGGGAACATTCCGCAAGCGCCGCGTTCTCGGCCGCGGAGAGTTCCAGTACACGGGGCACAAGCAGGGTTTGACTGAGGGACTCCTGCTCGCCGAGACTGCGGCGAAAGCGCTCGTACAGGATGCGCTCGTGGGCTACGTGCTGGTCCACGACCAACAACGACTCAGGGCCCTCGAGCAGGATCATCGTGCCCTTGTACTGTCCGATCAGCCGGAGCGATTCCCGGCCCTTGCCCGACAGGGGGACCGGGGAGGATGGCTGCGGCTTGTAGGCGACCTCCGCCAGCTTCCCCGCCGGCCCCGCCCGCGCACCGCCGTAGCGGGCGGCAAGTTCCTCGGCCCAGGCGGGCGCCGCCGGCGCCTGATCGCCCTCCTCCCGTCCACCGGCGTCTCCCGGGCCGGAGCGGCGCCACGACACCGGGCCGCCGGTCTCCCGGACTTCTCCCATGCCGGTCCAGGCCGGGGGCGCCACCGGTCCGCCCAGTTCCCGCAGCGGCGCAGGCGCCTCGCCCTTTGCCGCCTCCAGTCCCTTGCGGAGCGCGCTGCCGACGCGCCCGAGCAGCGCCGCGTCGCGGAAGCGGACCTCCGCCTTCTGAGGATGGACGTTCACGTCGACCGACTCCGGCGGCACGTCGAGGAACAGGAACAGGGCCGGCGCCGGATCGCCCTTCATCAGGTCCCGAACCGCCTTGTAGTAGATCCCCAGCACCGCCCGGTCCCGCAACAGGCGGCCGTTGACGAAGACGAACTGCCGCCGGCCCCTGGAGGTCTCCCGGTCGCCGACGAAGCCGTCGACGCCCTGCCGCCTCCTGGCCTCGGGCAGCGGAATCAGGTGATCTGCGAGATCCGGGCCGAACAACTGGGCGATTCGTTCCAGCCGGCCGGCCGAGTCGCTTCCGGTCGCCTGGGTGCGCAGCACTTCACGCCGGGGAGACGCGCTGTCGGGACTGTGGCGCAGGACGAAGGTCACGTCCGGGCGGGACAGGGCGTACCCCTGCACCACCGTCGTCGCATGCCGCAGTTCGGTCGCCGGCCGCTTCAGGAACTTCTTGCGCGCCGGCACGTTGTAGAACAGCGACTCCACCGTGACCGTGGTGCCGCGAGGCCGGCTGACCGGCTCGTCGATCGTGACCTTCCCCCCCTCGACCGCGAGCCTGTGACCGTCGCCGGCGGTGCGCGCCGTCAGCAGTTCGCACTTCGAGACCGCGGCGATCGAGGACAGCGCCTCGCCGCGGAAGCCAAGGGTCGCGACCTCGAGCAGGTCCTCGAAGGAGCCGATCTTGCTCGTCGCGTGGCGTTCGACCGCCAGAACCGCCTCCTCCGCGGCAATGCCGCTGCCGTCGTCCGTGACCACGATCAGGTCCTTGCCGCCGTTCACGACGTCGATCTCGATCCGGGACGCACCCGCATCGAGCGCATTCTCGACCAGTTCCTTGACCACCGACGATGGGCGTTCCACGACCTCGCCGGCCGCGATCTTGGAGATCAGGGTGTCGGGAAGCCGCTGCAGCGGGCGGCGCTCCGGCGCGCCTTGCCGGTCCGGCCCCATCAGGGCGCCACATCCCGCAGCGTCCGCTGCATCACGCCGTAGCTGCGCAGTTCCTTGCCCAGGAAGGCACGCCGAACCTCGCGCGCAATCGCCTCCACCGACTTCAGCGTCGCCTCCTCGACCCCTCCGTTCTCCTGGAGTTTGGACAAGTCCGCGGCGCCGATGCGGCGCAGGAAGGAAAGAGCGGGCTCGCCGATCCGGCGATTCGGGCCCGCGCCGGCGCCGCACGCAGGGCACAGCAGGCCGGCCGCGTCGACCGCCAGAACCGCATCGTCACCGAGCGCGGCGCCACAGGACGGACACTGCCGGGGCGCCGGAAACACGCCGCTCAGCCGCAGGGTCCAGCATTCCAGGTAACGCGCCGCCAGGGAGCGATCGCAGCCGCCGATCAGCGCCTGCACGGTCGAGTCCAGGAGCCGGTACAGGTGATTGTCCGGTTCGTTCTCCTGCGCGAACACCTGCATGTGCTCGGCGAGATACGAGGAGACGAGAATCCCCTCCAGGTCGCTGTGCAGGGCGCCGGGGCTCCTGATCATCTCCGCGTCAGCGAGCCGGACCAAGTCGCGGTCGGGCTTCTCGAACCAGGACAGATGCACCTTCGCCAGTTGCTGCAGTTCGCCGCCGAAGCGGCTGAAGCGCGCCCGGGCGCTGCGCGCCGCGCCTCGCTTCAGCCCCCAGTCGCGGCTGAGGAAGACGACGATCCGGTCGCGCTCGTGAAGGTCGATGGTCTGAAGCAGCAATGCCTCGCCGCTTCGCCGCTTCATGGTAGTTACAGTACACGCTGAAGCGGTCCCCTAAACTGGGGATCTGCGCCGCCGTGCGATAGTCCATCCGCCGTTCAGCGAACCAGCCAGTCGATCATCAGGGTGGCGAGGCCGAAGTACACGAGGATGCCGGTGATGTCGCTGAAGGTCGTGACCATGGGGCCGCTGGCCACCGCCGGGTCGATGCCCATCCGCTCGAAGGCCATCGGCAGGAGCGAACCGATCAGCGACGCGAGCACGATGGCGAGGAACAGCGAGCTCGCGACCACGGCGCTGTAGGCCGGGTTCTGTTCGAGGAACGCCGCGGCCCCGGCGGCGACCGTCGAGCAGACCAGGCCCACGACGAGACCGATCCGGATCTGCTGCATCAGGAAGCGCCGCATCCGGCCGCCTTCCTCGCCGATTCTGCCGGTGGCCAGACCGCGCACGGTCAACGTCATCGTCTGACTGCCGATGTTGCCGCCCATGCCCATGACCACGGGAGCGAAGGCGAGCAGGAAGACCTCGTTCAATCTGAGCTGGAACTCCTTCATCAGGACTCCGGTCAACGTCAGGCCGATCAGGTTGACGAGCAGCCAGGGCAACCGGATGCCGGCCACGCGCCAGGCTCGCTCCCGGTACAGCAACTCGTCGTCCGAGGTACCGACCATCTTGTAGAAGTCCTCTTCCGCCTCCTCCTGCACGATGTCGATCACGTCATCGACGGTCACGAGACCCAGCAGACGGCGAAGGTCGTCGACCACGGGGATGGCGAGGAAGTCGTATCGCGAAGCGAGCCGCGCCACCTCCTCCTGGTCCGTATCGGTGTTGGCGGTGACCAGACCGCGGTTCATGATCTCGCCCAGGGTGCGGCTCGGAACCGAGAGCAGGAGCTGCCGCAGCGACAGCACTCCGACCAGGCGGCCCTCCGGATCGACGACGTAGAGGTAGAAGATCATCTCCACTTCGCCGTGCTCCCGGATCTTGGCGATCGCGTCACCGACCGAAGTGTCCTCCGGCAGCGAGAAGAACTCGGTGTTCATGATCCGTCCGGCCGTGTCCTCCTCGTAGGCGAACTGGGTCTGCAACTCGTCCCGGTCGGGCCGGTCGAGCAGCGCCAGCACGGACTCGCGCAGCTCGTCCTCGAGGCCGTCGACGATTTCGACGCTGTCGTCGACCGCCAGCGGCGCGAGCAACCCGGCGATCTCGGCCGGGGTGAGCTCCTCCAGCAGCGGCCGCCGTTCGCCGGGCTCGAGCTCCAGCAGCACCTCGCCAGCCGAATCCGGGTAGTCCTCGAGCGCCAGACGGACCACGAACAACTGCTCCGTGGGCACCAGCTTCCGCAACGCGGCGGCGACATCTCCCGGCCGCACCTTGCTCAGCACGCGCGACAGGTTCCGCCGCGCCCCGCGGCGCGCCAGCCGGCGCATCGTGTCGCCGAGAATCTCTACCCGCTGGGTGGACATGGCGGGTCGCATCGTACCAGCCGGGGGCCGGCGACCCGCCCCAAGGCGGCCGGTGCCGCTCCCCTAAGCCAAGGCTTCTCAGCGAGTTGGGCGGTCGACCTCGAAGACGGCGTCGATTTCGACCGGAACATTGAAGGGCAGCTTGTTCGTGCCCACCGCGAACCGGGCGTGCCGCCCCTTGTCGCCGAACACCTCCCCCATCAGGTCGGAGGCGCCGTTGATCACCGCCGGGTGGTTCTCGAAATCGTCGCTGCAGTTGACGAAGCCGCCCAGCTTCACGCAGCGGCGGACGCGTTCCAGGTCGCCGTCGCAGGCGGCAGCGACCACGGCGACGATGTTGACCCCGACCAGGCGGGCAGCGGCTTGAGCCTCCTCCAGCGAGTAGTCCACGCCCACCTTGCCGCGGTAGGCCAGCCGCCCGTCCCTCACCGGCACCTGGCCGGACACGAAGACGAGCGATCCCGTACGCACGTAGGGCACGTAGTTCGCGGCGGGCGCCGCGGGCGCGGGGAGTTCCAGGCCGAGCGCCGCGAGACGCCCCTTGACGGTGGTCGTCATCTCATCGGTTCCTGCGAGTCAACCTCTACGAGTAGGCGGCGAACAGTTCCTCGAGCGCCTTGAGCTGGTTGCCGGCCGCCGACGACGGCACCAGAATGGGTGTGCCAACACCGGCGTCGAACCAGCGCTCGACGCCCTCGCGGACCTCCGCCGCCGTACCGAACAGCGTGCAGTCGGCCAGCCAGCGGTCGGAGAGCAGGCTCGGAAGGCGGTCCATCTCACCGCTCGCGACCGCCCGCTCCACGGCCTCCATCTCCTCGACGTAGCCGGCCGCCTTCCAGTAGTTGCGGTAGTTGGGCAGCAGCGTGTACCGGGAGAGCGTCTTCCGGTTGCGGGCGGCAGCCAGGTCGCGGTCGTCGGAAATGACCGTCGGGATCATGTTGCCGACGAAGAAATCCGGATCGGCGGCCCGCTTCCCGGCCGCCGCCAGGGAATGGCCCATGTGGGATCGTGCGCCGTTCGCGAACACCATGCCGTCGGCGATCTCGGCGGCCGTGGCGATCATCCGGTCGCGCAGCGTGGCGAGGACGATCGGCGGCAGCTCGCCGGCCCCCCGCACCGCCTTCAGCTCCTCCACGAAGGCGCGGATGTCGCCCAGGGGCTTGCCGACGGTGACGCCCAACCGCGCGTGAGCCGGCGCGTGGCTGACGCCGACGCCGAACCGGAAGCGGCCGCCGGAGACCTCGTGGATGAAGGACGCCGTGCGGGCGAACTCCGTCACGTGGCGGGTGTAGATGTTCACGATCGAGGTGCCGAAGTTGATGCGCTCGGTTCTGAGCGCAATCGCCTCGCAGAGCGCCAGACCGTCGCCCATGCTTGGACAGTAGATGCCGCTGAAGCCGCGGCGCTCGATCTCGGCGGCCAGGTCGAGGGTCAACCGGCGCCGGCCGGGGACTGCGGCGAGCGAGATCGCGGGGGCGCGTTCGCCCAGTGGTGAAGTCGTCATGGCCGCGGCAGGGTATCAGCGCGCCGAGGCTATGGGAGCCTGGGAACGCGGGCATCCCTGCCCGCATCCGGCGCGTGTGCCGGTCCGGCTTACGGCAGCCCGCTGCCCGGCTACGGCTACTCTACGGCTGGTCATGAAGCTTCTCGATCTCGACCAGGTGGGGACCCTGCTGCGCCCCGGCATGAAAGTGGCCCTGTTCGGCGGCGCCTGCGAACCGCGCGGCATCGCCACGGCGCTCCACGACCAGCCCGAAGCGACCCGGGGCGTCGAGTTCCTGGTCACCCCGATTCCCGGCGTGGCGGCGCCGGCGCTCAAACCGTGGGCGGGCGCCACGGTGCGGAGTTTCTTCGTCGTCCCCGAGATGCGGAACAGCTTCCAGGCCGGAACCATGGCGTTCCTGCCCATGCAGTACCGGCGGATCTGGGACTACCTGCTCGAGGCGCCCATCGACCTGGCTATCGCCCAGTTCACGCCGCCGGACCGGAACGGGAACTGCTCGCTCGGCCTGGGAGCGGAGTTCGTGCCGGCCGTGCTCGAACGGAACGATGTTCCCTTCCTCGCCGAGTGGAACCAATCACTGCCCCGGCTTCCCGGTGCCCCGATCGTGCCCGTCGACCGCTTCGAACACGTCGTGGCGACAGACATCGAGCCCCCCTCATTGTCGGCCCGCCCCAGCCCCGCCGCCCGACGCATCGGAGCGTTGGTCGCGGAGCTGGTCGATGACGGCGACTGCATCGAGACCGGCGTCGGGGCGATTCCGGGCGCGGTGCTGGCGGCTCTCCGCGATCATCGCGATCTCGGCTTCCACTCCGGCCTACTCTCGGACGGCGTCATGGAACTTGTCGAGGCCGGTGCGATCACCGGCGCCCGCAAGACGATCGACGCCGGCCGCCTCGTCTCCGCCATGGTGCTCGGATCGCCGGCGCTCTACGACTGGGCGAGCGGCTGCGAACTCATCGACCTCCGCGGAGCCAACTACACCCACGACGTGCGCGTGATCGCACAGATCGACAACTTCGTCGCGATCAACTCGGCCGTCGAGGTGGATCTGTTCGGCCAGATCAACTCGGAGATGGTCCGAGGCCGCCAGATCAGCGGCACCGGCGGCGCGGTCGACTTCATGCGCGGCGCACAGATGTCCCGCGGAGGTCGCTCAATCGTTGCCTTCGAGGCGACTGCGGGCAGCGGTCGTTTCTCCCGCATCGTCGGGACGCTGCCGGCGGGGAACGCCGCCACGGCGCTGCGTACCGACGCCGACATCTTCGTCACCGAGTACGGCGTCGCGCGCGTCCGCGGCCTGGACATCGTCGAGCGCGCCAGGCGGCTGATCCGGATCGCCGCGCCCGAGTTCCGCGAAGAGTTGGAGGCGAAGGCAGCCGCGCAGCTCCGTCAGTAGCCGTCCCGTCCCGTTGACGGCGTGTGACAGGTTCACTACGATCGCCTTGGACGGCACGATACGTGTAGTAGCCGTGCTATACATGTAGCTATGGCGCTCAACATCAGAAACGCTGAAACAGAGCGGCTGGCCACCGAGCTGGCGAGGCTGACCGGACAAACCAAGACCGAGGCAGTCACCGAGGCTCTCCGGAACCATCTGGAACGGCGTCGACGAGAACAGTCCGGCCGCACGCTGGCCGACGAACTCAACGAGATCGGACGCCGATGCGCGAAGCTCCCGGTACGCGATAGGCGGTCCGCGGACGAGATTCTCGGGTACGACGAGAACGGCCTTCCTCGCTGATGGTCATCGATACATCGGCACTACTCGCGATTCTGCAGGATGAGCCGGAACGTGGCTCGTTCACCGAGGAGATCGCGGCGGCGCCCGTGTGCCGGACATCGGCGGCTACCTTTGTGGAGGCGTCGATGGTGCTCGAGTCGCGTCACGGGGCGGACGGTGTTCGGTTGCTCGACCTGTTGATCGAGTCGGCCGACCTCGAGGTGGTTGCGGTTGATCTCGCTCAGGCCAAGATCGCGCGCCAGGCATTCGCCAACTTTGGGAAGGGGCGGCACCCGGCCGGACTCAACTACGGCGACTGCTTCGCCTACGCGCTCGCCCGCCAGTTGGGGGAACCGTTGCTCTGCAAGGGCGAAGACTTCTCGCGGACGGATCTCGCGCTGGTCGTGTAGTTGGGGTGAGCCAGCGCAATCGGTTTCTCCAGCGCGGTCCCGCAGGTTCTGGCAAGCTCGCCACGATTCCCTTTGACTCAATGGTCACCGCGAAGCGCGGGAAGGAGCCCTCATGACGCCACGCATTCACCGTCATCTCGCCGTACTCGCCGCCACCGGATCGACGGTAGCCGCCCCGGACACCAGCCTGCTGGCGCCGGTCGACCCGAGCAAGGTGTTCGCCGTCGGTCTCAACTACCGCAGCCACCTCGGCAACGCCGAACCGGCCAAGGAGCCGCCGATCTTCCTCAAGCTGCCGACCAGCATCACCGGCCACGGGCAGCCGATCGTGCTGCCCGAAGGATCCGAGAACGTCCACTACGAGGCGGAACTGGTCCTGGTGGTCGGCAAGCGGCTCAAGAACGCGACCCCCGAAGAGGCCGCGGACGCGATCTTCGGCGTCACCCGCGGCACCGACGTCTCCGGCCGCAACTGGCAGCGCGCCGACCTGCAGTGGTTCCGGGCCAAGGCCAGCGACACGTTCGGCCCGGTCGGCCCCGCCGTCGTCACCGGCGTCGATCCGGACGACCTGACTCTTCGCGGCCGCCACAACGGCGAAGTCGTCCAAGGAACAGACGACCGGCGATCTCCTCTTCGGCTCAGCGGCCATCGTCTCCTTCATCAGCCACTACGCAACGATCGAGACCGGCGACGTGATCTTCACCGGCACCCCGGGTCGAACTGCGGCGCTCAAGCCGGGCGACACGTTCGAGGTCGAGCTCGAAGGCATCTGCCGTCTCAGCAACCCGGTCGAGGCCGCCGTTTAGGGCATCCGGCGGCGACCCACCGACGAGCCTCACCGAGGAACCCACCGGCGACACGCACGACTACTCGCGGCGCGCTGGCCTGGACGGCGCGGAGATCCTGGCTCCGCAGAACGCGTCGGCCTGGCTACACGACCGCTCCCGCCTCTGGAACCAAGTCGAGGCCGCCGAGCGGCGCAAGGATGAACAACTCGCCCGCTAAGTCCAGGTCGCGCTGCCGGTCGAACTGACCCAGCCACAGCGCCGCGAGCTGGTTCGCGACTTCGTCGGCGATGAGCTCGTGTCCGCCGGCATGGTGGCCGACATCGCCTACCACGGCGGCGACACTTGCAACCCTCACGCCTACATCCTGTTGACGGCCCGACGAATCGGCCTCGACGGCTTCGCCGGCAAAGCGCGTCTGGAACGACCGGGCTTTGCTACAGCAGTGGCGGACCGGGTGGTGCGGCCACACGAACGTCGCCCTCGAATTCGCCACCGGTCTGTCGCCCCAGGCCCCGATCGAGGATCCTGCACGCCTTCGGCCTCCTGGAGTGCGGCCCCAACTCGGCCGGGGACATCGACCCATTACACCCTCTTCGCGGCACATATCGGGCGGCGGATTCCTGGGCGCGAGCCCGGAGTCAGGTTCCTCGGCGTCCCTGCGGGATGATCTGAGCGCGCTTCTTCCAAAGGATGGCGTCCAACGCCAAGGACACAACCGGCGTCTGCTACAGTTCTAGGCGCAAACCGTAACCACCGGGGATCGTTCGCGGACAAGGCCCGCGCTGACGGGCGAGCTGAGCACAACCCGAAGGAGGCTCCAACCATGAAGAAGTGTCTAGTTTCTGCCTGTGCGGCGCTGCTTGCGCTTGTAGCCCCAGCCATGTCCCAATCACCCGATGAACGCGAGATGCCCGATGAGCGCGAAACACTCATGTTGCTCGAACCCACCGCTCACAACGCGGTCACTGCTCGCAAGAAGCTGCTGCACAACTTCGACAAAATGAGCGCTCGGGCGAAGCTCCAATACCACGAGCACCTCGCTTTGACCGCCTACAGAGTCGTACCGGAACACGTAGTCCGACATTCCCTGACGTGGCCGGCAGATATCACCTCAATCCATTCAGAGTTAGAGCAGTTTCTCGTAACCGCGAGCGACTCAGATGTAGTTGCTCTCTACAACGACTTCCTTGTCTACAAGCTTGTAACTACTTCCCAACCCCACCCAAAGCACCCGCCGCCGTCTCAGGGGCGGCGGTGATAAGGATGGCGGTCGCCGATGAGGACCACGGGTGGACTGAGAAAGAGTGCAGGGAATCCCCAAGAACGGATCCCGGAGGACATCTCAACCAGGAGCACATGAGAGCAATCCGGTTCTTCGGGTGCACTTTGTGTTTGAACGGGGTCCCATCCGAAGCTTCGCGCGCCTGTGACGAGGAACTCCATCGCCAATTCGAGGCGTGCTCGGACGGCGGTGAAGATCGTTTAGACAACAATACCAATGACTCTACCCACTGCTTGGGCCATATGCTCGACACGCATGATTGTTGGCGCGATCACGGTTGGAACCCGATGACAGACCCAGGCAGCAGGAACTGCGGTGACTGCGTCGGTGTGGGGCCAGGCGGCTGAAAGCGGCGCCAGGACTCCGCGCAGCGACGGGTAGCAGGGATTTCTGACGGCTCGCTACTGCGGGATGTTAGAATGCATGATCCTGCCTATCCACAGTTGACACGCCGCTTCTAGGTAGGCACGGTGAACACCGCTTGGGCGGACCGCCAGCGCCTTGCGACACGGCACCGGTCTGGACCGAGTTCCAGTCTCGGTTGCCGCCGCTGTGGCGGAATAGCCGCACGGCCGCAGCGGAACGTGGCACCGCCGAGGAGCCAGCGCTGGCGCCTTAGTCGGTCACCTCGTGCGAATCCTGGGAAACCGCTGCCTCGCCCATCACGCGTAGGCGGTCCCGGAGCCACCCGCGCGCAATCGCTCTAAGGCCGCTTAGGCCTTCGCGCTCGGCCGCGCCGACACCGCCTGGTGCCAGCGCAGGAGGTTAGGCGTCTCCTCGGTGACCTTGAACTTGGTGACCCGGCCGAAGTCGATCCCGATCTGGGCCGTGATGTCGGCGATTGAGTACTCGTCGCCCGCCACGAACTCGCGGTCGGCCAACTCCTCGTCGAGCCAGGCCAGGCGCTTGGTGGCCTGCCGGCGCTGACCCTCGCCGTAGTCCGGGAACTGCTCGATGAGTTGGGCGAAGTACGGGTGGGTGTTGCGGAAGACCTGCATGATCGGGAGGGCGATCTCGAGTTCCATCCGCCGCTGCCACATCTCGATGCGGGCCGCCTGCTCCGGGTCGCCGCCGCCCATCAGCGCCGGTTCGGGCCGCAACTGCTCGAAGTAGCGGCAGATGGCGACCGACTCGGCGATGAAGGCGCCGTCGTCGAGCTCGAGCACCGGGACGCGGCCCATCGGGTTCTTCTTCCGGAAGGGCGCCTGCCGGTTCTCGGCTTTGCCCAGGTCGACCGGCACGATCGGGACCTCGATGCCCTTCTCGGCAAGAAAGATGCGTACGCGGCGGCAGTTGGGGGCGGTGGCGGCTTCGTGTAGCTTCATGGCGTCGAACACTCTCCTGGAGGTGGGCTGCTGATGGTCAAGGCTGGGAAAACGACGGGCGCACTGCCTAGGAGTTTGCGCCGCAGGAAGGTAACGGAGTGAGTTGCTCGGCGCAAGCTCCTGGTGAGGTGGGGGCTGGGGCCAAACACGGAGCGAGCGACGAGTTTGGCGGCGGTAACCGGATCCGGTACGCGAGTCGTAAGGCGCCCCGTCGATGATCGAACTCATCGCCCAGCCGTCCTTCTGGGCGGCCCTGTTCTCCGTGACGCTGATTCAGATCGCGCTCGGCGCCGACAACCTGATCATCATCACGATCATCGCCAACAAGCTGCCCGCCGCCCGCCGCAAGCAGGCGATCCAGCTCGGTCTGGTGCTGGCGATGGCGCTCCGCATCGTCCTCCTGCTGGTCGTCAGCCTGGTCCTGCAGGCGGCAACCACTCAACTCTGGCATCCCGACGGCTCGTTCCTGGGCGTCGAGGTTTCCGGCCGGGTCGACGGCAAGTCCCTGGTGCTGGTGATCGGCGGTCTGTTCCTGGTCTGGAAGGGCGTCAAGGAGCTCCGGATCAAGCTCAAGGCCGTGGAACACGAGGTCGCGAAGGCAAGCCGTTTCGCCGAGGTCGTGACCCTGATCGTCGGCATGAACCTGATCTTCTCGGTCGACTCCATCCTCACCGTCGTCGGCATGACCGACATCTTCGCGGTCATGGTCGGCTCGGTACTCATCTCCGTGGCGTTGATGCTGCTCTTCGCGGGCCCGATCTCGCGGTTCCTCAGCTCGAACCCCGAGTTCGAGATCCTCGGCCTCTTCGTGCTCCTGCTGATCGGCTTCGTGCTGATCCTCGAGGGCGGCCACAGCGCCCACCTGACCGTGAACGGCTCCCCCACTCCGTACATCCCGCAGTGGATCGTCATCTTCATCCTCCTGCTCATGTTCGCGCTCGACCTCTACCAGAACTGGTGGGAGCGCAAGCAGGAGGTCGACGCGGTGACGCTCCACCGGCGACGGAAGTAAAGGCCAGCAAGGCCGGCGTCCCGGCGGTGTACGATCGCCGCCCTCGCGCCCGGAGCGCTCACCAGCAGCGCGGCAAACTTCCCTGCAAGCCACTGGAACCGTCATGTCAGAAAACGAGTCCGCCAGTTCCCCAAGACCCACCCTCGCCATGCTCGGCGCCACCGGCGACCTCGGCGGAGGCCTCGCCCGGCGCTGGGCGGCGGCCGGCTATCGGATCGTCATCGGTTCGCGTTCGCGAGAGAAGGGCGCGGGCTCCGCCGAAGACGTGAACGAACAGCTTCGCGCGCTTGGTTTGGCCCCGACCGTCCGCGGCACGGACAACCTGACCGCCGCCGAGGAAGGCGACCTCGTCGTGTTGACGGTGCCGTATGCCTTCCAGCGGGCCACCCTGGAGGGGGTCCGCGATGCGCTGCAGGGGAAGATCCTGATCGACTGCACGGTGCCGCTCGTGCCGCCGAAGGTCGCGCGGGTGCAGCTCCCCGACGAGGGCTGCGCCGCGGTCATCGCCCAGCAGACCGTCGGCCCGGACGTGCGGGTGGTGTCCGCCTTCCAGAACGTCGGCGCCGCGCACCTGCGCGAGGACGACGCCGTGGACTGCGATGTACTGGTTACCTCCGACGACCCGGCCGCGCGCGCCGAGGCCATCGAACTGATCGAGGCGCTGGGGATGCGCGGCTGGCACGCCGGGCCGCTCGACAACGCGGCCGCGGCGGAAGCCCTGACATCCATCCTGATCCAGTTGAACCGGAAGTACGGCATTGCCGGCGCCGGGATCCGGATCACCGGCGAACCGACCCGTACGCCCTGAAGACCGTTGGCCCGCGGCCGCCTCACGCGCGGCACTCGCCGCGACACGGCGGGTAGCCTTCGGATTCCGACCGTCGCGCCTCCTGCATCATGCTGAGCATCAAGTCCGTACCCGGCCTGCCCGAGGTCCAACCCGATGACGATCTGGCCGCCTTGATCGCCGAGGCGATGCGCCGGGCGCGCCTGAAGTTGCGGCCCGGCGATGTGCTCGTAGTCGCCCAGAAGATCGTCTCCAAGGCCGAGGGCCGGATTGTCGAGCTGGCCGCCGTGGCGCCGCGCGTCGAGGCCGTTCGGCTCGCAAGGGAGGTCGACAAGGACCCGCGCCTGATCGAGCTGATCCTTCGCGAGTCGAACGAAGTGCTTCGCACGGCGCCCGGCGTCATCGTCGTCGAGCACCGGCTCGGTCTGATCATGGCGAACGCGGGCATCGATCAGTCGAACCTCCGACCGGGCGACGACCACGGCTACGCCCTGCTCCTGCCTGAAGATCCGGACGCCTCCGCGGCGGCTCTGCGAGACGCCCTGGCGGCTCGCTTCGGAATCGACGAGCTCGGGGTCATTGTCAACGACAGCGTCGGCCGAGCCTGGCGCCTGGGCACCGTCGGGCTGGCTATCGGCGTCGCGGGCATGACCGCGCTGTGGGACCTCCGGGGCGAACGCGATCTGTTCGGACGCGAACTCCTGGTTTCCGAGACCGGCGCCGCCGACCAGGTCGCAAGCGCGGCACAGATCGTCCAGGGCGAGGGCGCCGAGGGCACGCCGGTAGTCCGCGTCCGCGGTCTGCGGAAACTCGGGCCGGCCCAGACCGCCCGCGACCTGCTGCGGCCGCGCAACCAGGACCTGTTCCGGTGACCACCGCTCCGCACCGCTGCCTCGCGCTGTCGGGCGGCGTCGGCGGCGCGAAGCTCGCACTCGGCCTGTCCCGCGTCCTGTCGCCGGAAGCGTTGACCGTGGTCTGCAACACCGCCGACGACTTCGACCACCTCGGGTTGCGGGTCTGTCCCGATCTCGACACGGTGATGTACACCCTCTCCGGCGTCGCGAACCGCGTCACGGGATGGGGTCAGGCGCACGAAACCCGGTCCTTCCTGGAGGCACTCTCCCAACTCGGCGGCGAGACCTGGTTCCGGCTCGGCGACCGGGATCTGGCGACCCACGTCGAGCGAACCCGCAGGCTCCGGGCCGGCGAGAGCCTGACCGCGGTGACCGACGCACTGTGCCGGGCACTCGGCGTCGAAGCCGAGATCCTGCCGATGAGCGATGATCCCATCCGCACGGTCGTCGACACGCCGTCCGGCGAACTCAGCTTCCAGCACTACTTCGTGCGCGACCGCTGCGCCCCCGCCGTGACCGGCTTCCGCTTCGAGGGCGTCGATGCCGCCCGTCCGGCGCCCGACTTCATCGCGGCGCTCGAAGACGATGCGACGGCGGCGGTCGTCATCTGTCCTTCGAACCCCTTCGTCAGTGTCGATCCGTTGCTGGCGTTGCCGGGAATCGAGGCGGCTCTTCGAGACAGCGCCGCGCCCGTGGTCGCGGTGTCGCCGATCGTCGGCGGTCAAGCCATCAAGGGTCCGGCAGCGAAGATGATGGCGGAACTACAGATGCCCGTAACCGCGGCGGCTGTCGCCCGCCACTACCGCGAGCGCGATCTTCTCGATGGCTTCGTCGTCGACCGCGCCGACGCTTCCGATGCGGCGGAGATCGAGGATCTCGGTCTGCCGACCCTGGTCACCGGCACGGTGATGAAAAGTCTGGCCGACCGGGAGCGCCTGGCGCGCGAAGTGCTCGACTTCGCCCGGAGCATTGAACCACGGCGGCAGGCTCGGGCCGGCGCGCCTACGGAACGCGAACCGTGAGCGCCGGCCGTCTCTGGACCGTCCTGCCGGTCAAGGCCTGGGCCGAGGCCAAGCGGCGGTTGTCCCCGGTCCTGAGCGGCGAGGAGCGTCAGGAGCTCGCCCGCTCCATGCTCGACGACCTGCTGGGCGCGATCGGGGGCGCCTCCCGGATCGACGGCGTACTCGCCGTTACCTCGGACCCGGTGGCCGGCGAGTACCTGGCCGCCGCCGGCTGCGAGCTCCTTGCCGAACCCCGGCGCGGCCTGAACCGGGCGCTGGGCACCGCCGCGGAGGAACTGAAGCGGCGGGCCGCTTCGACGATGCTGGTATTGCCGATCGACCTGCCCCTGGTGAAGTCGGCCGACCTGGACGCGCTCTGCGACCACCACCTGGAAAACGGACAAGGCGCTGCCAAAAAGGGAGCGCCGCGCGCCACGGTCACCGTGGCGCCCGACCGCTTCCGCTCGGGCACCAACGCCCTCGCCTGCTCGCCGCCCGGTTGCATTCCGTTCCGCTTCGGCGACGGCAGCTTCCACGCGCATCTACGCGAAGCGGAACGCTCCGGCGCCGCGGCCTCCAGCCTCGAACTCGACGGACTGAGCCTGGATGTCGACCATCCGGACGACCTGGCCGAACTGCTGCGCCGCGACAATTCGAGCCGGAGCGCCCGTTTCTTGAACGCCATCGGCACAGCAAAGAGGCTGGGAAGCGGCCAAGGTCCGGGCTGATACCGTTCGGTCTCAGCCCTTCCCCCGCCGGCCTGCAGGTCTGTTGTGTCCCCGCCGATCACCACGTATCTCGACCGCCGCCCCACGGCCGAAGAAGCGCGTGCGCTCAGCCGGACCGACGCGGGCAACGGTCTCGACAAGCTGATCGAGGTCGCCGGCGAACTGCGCGACCGCAGCCACGGCAACCTGGTCTCCTACTCGCGCAAGGTCTTCCTGCCGCTGACCCACCTGTGCCGGGACATCTGCCACTACTGCGTCTTCGCCCAGCCCCCGAAGAAGGGCGAGGCGGCCTACATGCCGCTCGACACCGTCCTGAACCAGGCCCGCCTCGCCGCCGCCGCCGGCTGCAAGGAAGCGCTCTTCACCCTCGGCGACAAGCCGGAGTTGCGATACAAGGCGGCCCGGGAAGGTCTGGCCGAACTCGGCCACGACACGACCCTCTCGTACCTGCGCGAAGCCGCGGAACGGGTGCTGACCGAAACCGGGCTCCTGCCCCATCTGAATCCTGGCCTGATGACCGCCGGGGACATCGAACGTCTACGCCCCGTGTCGCCGTCCATGGGCATCATGCTGGAGAGCGTCTCGACGCGGCTGCACGAGAAGGGTCAGGCACACTACGGCTGTCCCGACAAGGTTCCACAGCGCAGGCTGGAGACACTCAGGATGGCCGGCGAGGCGCGGGTGCCCTTCACCTCCGGCATCCTGATCGGCATCGGCGAGACCCGCGAGGAACGGATCGACGCCCTGCTCGCGATGCGCGACCTGCACGACGAGTACGGCCATATCCAGGAGGTCATCATCCAGAACTTCCGGGCCAAGCCCGAGACCCGGATGGCGGACGCACCCGAGCCGACCCTTGAGGACCTGCTGTGGACGATCGCCGCGGCGCGCCTCGTGCTCGGACCCGAGATGCACATTCAGGCGCCGCCGAACCTGAGCCCGGGCGTCCTGCCGCAACTCGTTGCCGCCGGCATCGACGACTGGGGCGGCGTATCGCCGGTCACGCCCGACTTCGTCAACCCGGAGGCCCCCTGGCCGCACCTCGAACGCCTCGCCGAAGAGACCGCCCTGGCCGGCAAGACCCTGGTCGAGCGGCTGACCGTCTACCCGGAGTGGGCTACCTGTGGCGAACGCTGGCTCGACGACGGCCGCGGCCAGAGCCGCGACGTCCGCCGCATGGGCGGTGTCCGCGCCGCGGTCCTGCAACGGATCGACGCCACCGGGCTGCCGCGCACCGACGAATGGTCTCCCGGCGAACAGACGCCGCCACGCGAGCTGCTGGACGCGGTCACGGCGCCGGCCGTCTGGAACGCCAACGGAAACGGCAACAGGAACGGCGCCGGGGGCCGGGCGCCCATCCAGGCGATTCTCGACCGCGCCCGCTCAGGGGAGGACCTGACCGAAGGCCAGATCGCCACCCTGTTCGGCGCCCGCGGCGCCGACTTCACGGCCGTGTGTTCCGCCGCCGACGCCATCCGCCGCGAGGTGAACGGCGACACGGTGACCTACGTCGTCAACCGGAACATCAACTACACGAACGTCTGCTACTTCAAGTGCCAGTTCTGCGCCTTCTCCAAAGGCAAGCTGAGCGAGAACCTGCGCGGCAAGCCCTACGACCTCGAACTCGAAGAGGTCATGCGCCGCACCGTGGAGGCCTGGCAGCGCGGCGCGACGGAAGTCTGCATGCAGGGCGGCATCCATCCGGATTACACGGGCGAGACCTACCTCGGCATCTGCCGCGCGGTGAAGGAAGCGGTCCCTGAGATCCACGTCCACGCCTTCTCGCCGCTCGAGGTCTGGCAGGGGGCGGCGACCCTCGACATGCCCTTGCGCGACTACCTGCTGCTCCTCAAGGAGGCGGGCCTGGGCACCCTGCCCGGCACGGCCGCCGAGATCCTCGACGACGAGATTCGCGCGATCATCTGCCCCGACAAGCTGAACACGGACCAGTGGCTCGAGGTGATGGAGACCGCCCACGGCGTCGGCTACCGCACGACGGCGACGATCATGTACGGCCACGTCGACGGTCCGCGCAACTGGGCACGGCACCTGCTCCGCCTGCGCGACCTGCAGAAGCGCACCCGCGGCTTCACCGAGTTCGTGCCGTTGCCCTTCGTCCACATGGAGGCGCCGCTCTACCTCAAGGGCCGCGCCCGCAAGGGACCGACTTTCCGGGAGGCGGTGCTCATGCACGCGGTGGCCCGGCTGGCGCTTCACCCCTGGTTCGAGAACGTCCAGGCCTCCTGGGTCAAGATGGGGCCGGAAGGCGTCGCGGCCTGCCTCCGGGCCGGCGTGAACGACCTCGGCGGCACGTTGATGAACGAGAGCATCACCCGCGCCGCCGGTTCCGAGCATGGCCAGGAACTGCCGCCGTCGGAGATGGACGCATTGATCCGGAGCGCCGGCCGCATCCCGAGACAGCGGACGACGCCTTACGGCACGCCGCCCCCGGAACGGGTCGAGGCCTCCTTCCAGGCCGCGGAACTGGCCGCCGTGCTGAACACGCCGGCCCACCGCTACGAGCGCACCGGTCCGTTGCGGCTGGTGCGCCCGGGTCTGGAAGCGGACGGCGGCTAGAACTGGGTGCGCCGACCTGCCATCCGTGCACCCGATGACGGCGCACGGACTGGTGCACAGGTGGCGCGGACCGCGCCACCCGGGTTCGGACCGGCATCCGGCGCGAGCCGTGTCCTCGCCTCGAAGACGACTAGTCGAGTAGGATCTCCGCTGCAGGAGGCTTCCCGTGGAACTCGCAATCACCGAGGCGAAAGCTCGACTCTCAGAGCTCGTCACCGCCGCCCAGAACGGTGAGCGGGTCGTCGTCACGAAGCGTGGCGAGCCCGCCGTCGAACTCGTCGGCTGCTCCAAGCGCCGCAAGGGCGGCTTCGATTGGGACAAACTCGACGCCACCCGGCGCCGGCTCGGGATCAAAGACGCCCCCCCGGAAGAGGCCAGGGCCATGCGCGAAGCGTTCCACGACGCGGCGCTGAGCCGTCGCGTCCTCGGCCTGGAAGACGACTGAGTTCCCAGAGTCGACTCGAAAGTGCGTGTCCTGCTCGACACGTCGTTCCTGTACGACCTGATGGCGGCCTACGGCGAGTTCTCGGGATCCATACGCGGTTTCGCAGCCGAGCATGACGCGGAGTTCTTCGTCAGCGCAGTCTCAATATGGGAGATGCATCTGAAGTACCACGCTTTCCACCCTTCATGTGAACGCAAGAACCCGTACGACCCGAATGATATGCTCGCGATCCTCCAAGAGCAAGACGTGACCTTCCTCTCAGTTGAGCCCCGCCACGCCGCGCGCGAACTGGAGACTCCGATCCCGCACCGGGATCCGTTCGACGAGCTGCTCCTCGTGCATGCCCAAGCAGAAGGCCTGCGGCTCCTGACTGCTGATCGCCAGCTTACCGGACACCCGCTGGCCGTCACAGTCTAGGCCGCTACAGCACCGCCTCCGCGATCGCGTCGAGCGCCTCCGGCTGCTGGCAGCCCAACAACATAGACGCGACGTGACCGTTGCCCGCGGCTTCCTTCCAGGCCGCCAGACGGTCGGCGATCCGCTCCTTCGGGCCGACCAGGGCGACATCGTCGACCAGGGCGTCCGGCACCGCGCCGATCGCCTCGCTCCGCTTGCCGCCGAGGAAGTTGTCCTGGATCGCCCGGGCCTCGTCCGGGTAGCCGAGGCGCTTCGCGTAGTCGTTGTAGAAGTTCTTGTCGCGCGCGCCCATGCCGCCGATGTAGAGGGCCATGCTCATCTTGACCGGGGTGCGGCACTGCTCGACATCGTCGCCCATGACGACGGTGACGAAGGGCATGACCTTGAAATCGTCGAGGCTCTTGCCGTTGCCGGCCGCAGCGAAGCCGCGGTCGAGGGCGCCCTCGATCAGGTCGAAGCGCTCCGGGTTCATCCAGATCGGGAACACGCCGTCCGCGACCTCGGCGCTGCACTCGAGCCCGTTCGGGCTGATCGAGGCAGTGTAGATCGGGATCGAGGTATCCGCGGCCAGGATGCTCTTGAGCGGTTTGCCGAGGCCCGTCGCGTCGTCGCCACGGTAGGGCAACTGGTAGTGGTAGCCCTCGTGAGTGACTGGATCCTCCCGGGCGAAGACCTTGCGCATGATCTCGATGTACTCCTTCGTGCGCGTCAGCGGACGGCCGTAGGCGACGCCGTGCCAACCCTCGATCACCTGAGGGCCGGACGGACCGAGACCGACGAGGAACCGGCCGCCGGAGAGCTGATTCAGGGTCATGGCGGTCATCGCGGTCATCGCGGGGCTGCGCGCGGGCATCTGCATGATCGCCGTGCCGACCTTGATCTTCTCGGTCTGGGCAAGAATCCACGTCGCTGTCGAGACCGCGTCGGAGCCGTAGGCCTCGGCCGTCCAGACGGACGTGAAACCGGCGCTCTCCGCCTGACGGATGCGGTCGATCGGGATATTCATCTGGCTGCCGAAGGCGCCGGCGAGCAGTCCTAGTTCCATGGTCCGGTCTCCAATCTCCTGAGTGTCTCTGTCAATTCCTGGAGGAAAACGCGCGCGAGGCTAGAGCCGCCAAACCCGGCGCGAGCTCCGTGTTTGGCCCCAGCCCCCACCTCGCCATGAGTTTGCGCCGCGAAACTTACTCCGTTGCGTTTCTGCGGTGCAAGCTCCTGGCAGGTCGGACATAGACTGCGGCTATGAGTGAAGGGGTCCAGGAGCCACGCGAGCGTAGACCCGGTTCAGGACGCTCCCGCAGCCAGGTTCTGTGGCCGCTCGCGTTCGTGACGCTGACCCTGGGGTTGGTCGTGGTGATCGTGATCGGCTTCGTCATCATCCGATTGACCCAGGTGCCCAGTGACCTGGTGGAGGACGGCCGTGAACTCGCTCGGGATGCGATCGCGGGCGTGGAGCGGATCGCGCAGGCCTTCAGCACCGGCACCGTCCAGACCTCGTTCCTGAGCTACGCGACCGAGATCTCCGGCAGCGCCTTCCTCCAGTTCGCGACTCTCGACCAGACCGAGGTGCTGCAGCGCACGGACTCGGCCAGCCTGCTATGGGGACGGTTGAGGCTCCCGGACGTGATGGTCGAGGCGCGGGTTCCGGTCCGCTACACCTACTACCTCGACCTCGAGGACGAGTGGTCGCTGACCCTCGAGGGAACGACGGTCCATGTGCTGGCGCCCGGGGTGCGTACGAACCGGCCGGCGGTGGACGCCTCGGCCATCGAGTACCGGGTGCAGGCGGATTCGGTCCTTCGAGATGAGGACGCGGTGCTGGAACAGCTTCGTCTTCGCATCACGGACCAGTTGGCCGCCCGCGCCGGCGAGAACATCGCTCTGGTGCGCGAACTGGGACGCCGCAAGACGGCCGATTTCGTGCGCACGTTCCTGCTCTCGCAGTTCGGCGAGGACGTGGACGGGTACCGGATCGAGGTCCGTTTCCGCGACGAGTTCGACAGTCTGCCGGCGTCGCCGGCGCCTGCCCTCGAGCCTTCGCAGGGTGTGACCGAGGAAGAACGGAATTGACCGACCGGCTGGCGCGGCGACGCCAGCGGCTCCGGGCGCGACAGGCGGACCGCTTCGGCCGCATGGCGGAGCAGGTCCACGTCCACAACCCCTTCTACCGGGCGAAGTGGCGGAGCGTCGGATTCGACCGCCCGCCCACACTGGACGATTTGACGGAGCTGCCGTTCACCACCAAGGACGAACTCGCCGCCGACCAGGACACCAGCTCGCCCTGGGGCACCAACCTCACTTTCCCGCTCGATCGCTACGTCCGCGTCCACCGGACTTCGGGCACGACCGGCCAACCGCTCCGCTGGCTCGACACGCCGGCGAGCTGGCAGTGGTTCCTCGACTGCTGGCTCGCGGTCTACGACGGCGCCGGCGTCACGCCCGCCGACCGGGTCTTCACCGCCTTCGGCTTCGGTCCCTTCATCGGCTTCTGGACCGCGTTTGAAGCCGCACAGCAGCTTGGCTGCCTGGTCATGCCGGGAGGCCACCTCAGCACCGAGCAGCGGTTGCAGATGATCGTCGAGGACGAGGCCACGGTGCTGCTGTCGACACCGACCTACGCCCTGCGCCTGCTGGAGGTCGCGTCCGGCCTCGACGTCGACATCGCCGGCGGCACCGTCCAGCGAACGGTCCACGCCGGCGAACCGGGCGCGGGCGTCCCGGCAGTCAAACGCCAACTCGCCGAGGGATTCGGCGCCCAGGTCTTCGACCACGCCGGCGCCACGGAGGTCGGCGCCTGGGGCATTCCCTGCGGCGTCGCCGAACACCTTCACATCCACGAGGAGGAGTTCGTCGTCGAGTGGCTCGACCGGTCCACCGGCGAACTGATCGAGCCGCTCGATCCCGAATCGCACGCGCATGAGGACCCAGTCCTCGGCGAACTCGTACTGACCAACCTGGGCCGGATCGGCAGCCCCGCCGTCCGCTACCGCACGGGCGACGTGGCCCGGCTCTGCGCCGCCGGGTGCCCCTGCGGCCGGCCTACCGTGTTTCTTCCCGGCGGCGTCCTCGCACGCACCGACGACATGTTCATCGTCCGCGGCGTCAACGTCTACCCGAACGCGGTTGACGCGTTGATCCGGGAAGCCGGCGGCATCGTCGAGTACCGCGCCACGGTGCGGCGGCACCGGCAGATGGCCGAAGTCGAGCTGGAAGTCGAACCCGAGCCGGGACGCGACACAGGCGCTGTCCGTATCCGGCTCCAGGAACTGTTCGAGGAGCGTCTCAGCCTGCGGGTGCCGGTGCGCACCGCCGCGCCCGGCGCCCTGCCCCGCTACGAACTGAAGGCGAACCGGTTCAGGTTCGAGCCGACTTAGCTGAACCGGCGCTCCACAGCCCCGCCGTGGACTAAGTGACGTCGAGCAGGTTACCAGGCGTGGGCCTTTCCGTGGTCAATGCCCTAAGGACGTGAGGCCACCCTTTCTTGGTTCGGGCGGGTCTCGACGCATAATCGACCGATGCCGCATGTGAAGCGCATCCTCCGATCAGCCTACTGAACACGAATCGAGACGCTGATGAGACTCTGCACAATCGGCTTCACGAAGAAGCCGGCATCCCGCTTCTTCAGCCTCTTGCGCACCTCCGGCGCCAAGAGGGTCGTCGACGTGCGGCTCCACAACGTGTCCCAGCTCGCCGGTTTCGCCAAGCGAGACGACCTTGCCTACTTCCTGCGCGAGATCTGCGGCATGGAGTACATCCACGTCCCGGAACTCGCCCCCACGAAGGACATCCTCGACGACTACAAGAAGCGTCGCGGCGACTGGGAGACCTACGAGATCCGCTTCCGTAAGCTGATGCGCGAGCGCCGCATCGAAGAAACCGTGACGAGAGAGATCATCTCGGACGGCTGTCTCCTGTGCAGCGAGCACGAACCTCACCACTGCCACCGCCGCCTGGTCGCGGAGTACCTGCATGAACACTGGGGCGACATCGAAGTAGCCCACCTGCAGTAGGCCCTCCCGACCGGACGGCCAGCCTTTCCCAGTATATGCGACCTACTGGTCCGGTTAGGCCCGAACCATCGCCGGGCGGTTCAACACCGCCAGCGCTGCGAACATCACGGCGCCGAGGCCGTTCACCGCGACTCCCAGGGTCGGGCCGCCCAGGTCGGGAACCAGAAGCAGGGCCGCCGCAACCAGCATCAGGACTCGCAGCGGCATGCTGAGTTCAGCGCGCAGGTAGCCGCCGATGCCGGCGGCAAGCGCGAAGATGCCGACGACCGCCGCCCCCAGCGCGAGCACGAGGGGCGGCAGACCGGCGGCCCCGGCGGCGAAGAGGCTCCCCCCGTTCTCGTCCATCAGCAGCAGGGACGGCCGGTACACGAACATGAAGGGCAGCGTGAACCCGACCAGGGCGAAGCGGAAAGCCGCCAGCGCCGTGGGCATGACCGGGGCCTGAGCCAGGCTGGAACTCGCGTAGGCGGCAAGCGCCACCGGCGGCGTGACCATGGACATCATGCCGAAGTAGAAGATGAAGAGATGGGCGGCCAGCGGGATGACGCCCAACTCCGAGAGCAGGGAGCCCATCAGGGTCGCCATCAACAGATAGCAGACGACCGAGGGCACGCCCATGCCGAGAACGAGCGAGGTGACCATGATCCCGAGCAGGGCCAGGAAGAGGTTCGTGGCGACGACCGCCTTGATCGAAGCGCTGAAGTCGGTCGCGATTCCCGTCTGCTGGACGATGCCGATGATCGTCCCGACACATGCGCTCGCCGCGACCAAGGGAATCCCGTTGCGGGCGGCTCGGGTCAGCGCGCCCAGGATGTGTGGGCGCCAGGCGTGGTGGATCAGTCCGAAAACGAGCAAGCCCAGCATCGCCACGATGCCCGACGACAGCCAGGATTCGAAGACCTGCCGGAAGGACGGTCCGGCCGGCGTATCGGCCCAGAGCAACTGGTGAAGAAGAGCCACCGCTCCGAAGCAGCCGAGCGCCAGGTACCGGAGCCTTTGGGGCAGCTCGATCTCCCTCCGCATCACGGCCAGGATCAGGATCACGATCAAGGCGCCCGTCACCGCGCGGAAGGGTGAGAACCGCAGCAGCAGGAGAAGAATCAGCGCGCCCAGCGCGGAGACGAAGACCAGGGCGTCGAACCGCCGAACCGGAGGCGGTTCGCCCTCGCGCTCAGGCGTCCCGATCCGCCTCGAGTAGAAGTGGACGATCAGGAAGATGGACAGGTAGAAGAGAACGGCGGGCAACAGCGCCGCCTGCACGATCTGCAGGAAGGTGACCTGGGGCTCGACGATCTCGAGCATCATGTAGGCGCCGGCGCCCATGACCGGCGGTACCAGAGCGCCTCCGGAAGCGGCGGCGGCCTCCACCGCGGCCGCCACGTGGCGCTTGAAGCCGTTGCTGCGCATCATCGGGATCGTGAAGGCCCCGGTGGTCACGGCGTTCGCGACCGCGCTGCCGGAGAGGGAGCCCAGCAGGCCGCTGCTGAGGACCGCCACCTTCGCCGGCCCGCCGGGTTTCGTCCCGAATGCCCGTTCCGCGAACCGCATGATGAACTGGGTCGCTCCCGACATCTCGAGGAAAGCCCCGAAGACGACGAACAGGAAGACGTAGCGGAACATGACCGAAGCGGCAGGACCGAAGACTCCCAGGCTCTGCAGAAAGGTCGTGCCGACGACGTCCCGCGGGTGCTGGCCGGCATGGGGGTACAGCCAGTCCGGCAGCAGGGGCCAGCCGGCCTGGAAGCTGTAGTAGCAGTACAGCGTGTGCGCGATGAAGGCCAGCGACAGCGCCGGCACGATCCAGCCGATGCTGCGGCGTGCCGCCTCGAGCACCAGCAGGAGGCCGATCAGGCCGAGGACGATGTCCGCTCCGGTCTCGATTCCCGCCCGGTTGCCGAGGGATCGACCGCCCGACCACAGATGCTCGAACGCAGGCTCCGTCTGCACCACGACGTAGGCGCACGCCGCGGCGGCCGCCAGACCGAGAAGGACGTCCAGCCCTCGAAGCCAGGGGTTCGAAGCGAGCTTCCGGTGTACCGGAAAGGCAAGGAAGGTAAGCAGCAGCCCGAGACCGACGAACACCGCCAGCGACGACTGCGGCAGCAGGATGCCGTAGTTGACCTCGAACAGGACGAAGAAGCACAGCGCGACCCCCAGCCCGCCGATCAGGGCGCGACGAACGCGCTCCAGCCCCGCAGGAGCGGCACCCGATTCCGCGGGGCCAGCGGATGCGGGCGAGACGCCCGCGTTCCCAGGGGGCGAGGCGATGGGGTCGGGAAGCTGCTCTGGCGCGCTCAACCGGCCTCTTCGGGCCAGATGCCGATTTCGCGGTAGTAGCGCTCGGCCCCCGGATGGAAGGGCGTGCCGGTGTTGCGGGCGGCGTTCCTCTCGTTGATCGCCCGGCCCGCGGGGTGCTTCTCGGCCACCGCCTGACGGTTCTCCCAGATCGTCTTCGTCATCTCGTAGACCAGTTCCTCATCGGCATCGGCGGAAGTGATCAGGTGCATCGAACCGACGTTGAGGCCAGGATAGTCCTCCGTCAGATCGGAATAGGCGTCGGCCGGAATCACGGCGAGCTGGAAGAAGGGGTAGTCCCTGGCGAGCTGCTGCCGCTTCTCTTCGTCGAAGGGGAGGAAGCGGATGTCGTGGGTGCCGCAGGCCTGGGTGACCGCTCCGGTCGGCACCGCGCCGCCAAGGAAGGCGGCATCGATCGAACCGTCGCCCAGCATATCGACCGCGCCGCTCTGCGTGCCATAGACCTGGGTGAAGTCGTCGTAGGTCACGCCGTGGGCGGCCAGTAGCGGTTGAACGAACATCTCGAAGCCGGCGCCCGCGACCCCTACCATCGCTCGCCGCCCCACCAGATCGGTCATGCTCATGACGCCCGAGTCGGCCTTGGTGATGAAGGTCGCGATGTTCGGGGCCAGCGTTACAACCGCGCGGATATCGTAGCTCTGCTCCCACCCCGACTCCCCGAGAACCGCGAAATAGCTGATCGCCGAGTTGGACATCGCGAGCTGCAGTTCGCCCCGTACGAGCCGGCGGATGTTCTCCTGCGACCCCTTCGTGCCGCGCGGCTGGACCCTCCACGCGTTCTCGCCGCGGTTCTCGTTAAGAACCTCGGCGATCGCGCCGCCGACGACCGGAAAGGCGCCGCCGACCGGCGCCGTCCCCATGCTGATGAACTGCGGCCCCCCGGAACCGCCGTCGCCCTCGCCGCCTCCTCCCCCGCCGCAGGCGAGGAGCAGGACGAGCGCCGGAAGCGGAGCAAGCGAACGGATCTTCATCGACGGTGTCCCCTCAGGGGTGTTGACGGCGCATGGGAAGGATCGGGCGAAGCAACGATGATACCGCGCCGAGCCGCCGTCCTCAGCCGCCCGGTTCGGCGATGCAGTACAGGAAGCTCGCCGTGCGAAGATAGAGCCTGCCGGGCGCCACTCCGAGCGACGACAGCGTGAAGCCCTCGACCTGGTTCCGAGCCAGGATCTCGAACTCGGGCCCGTCGCGGACGACAGTTGTCACGCCGTCCTCGTTGGTGGCGTAGACCTTGCCGTCGGCCACCAGGAGGGACGCGCTGTAGGTGCCCGGGGTCAGGCGCTGGTCCTTCCAGACCGGCTCACCCGTGACCGCATCGAGCCGCGACAGCAGACCGTTGTCCCGCAGCAGGTAGAGCGTCTCGCCGTCGGTCGCCGGCGTCGGCACGTCCGGTCCGCGGTCCGTCTGCCACAGCGTCTCCGGCTCGCCGCCGTCCCCCAGCCGCAGCGCCTTCATCGGATTGACGCGCGTGGGCACGAACACCAGGTCGCCGACCGAAACAGGCGACGCGACGACCCGGTACATCGGGCTGTCTCTCGGGTTGAAGCCTCCCACCCGCCACAGCTCGCGGCCGCTCTCCGGGTCGTGGCCGGTGGCGTAGTCGCCGCCGTTCAAGACCAGCACGTGGCCGTCGCCGCTCTCCACCAGGGCCGGCGTGATGTAGGCGTCCGGCGACTCCATCCGGGCGTCCGTGGGGCGCTCCTGCCGCCAGATCGTCTCGCCCGAATCGGCGTCGATCGCCAGCAGGTAGGACGGGTCGTCCGTCTTCATGCCGTGCAGCACAGGCACGTAGAGCACACCCTCCCACAGCAGCGCCGAGGAGCCGTAACCGTGGTTCAGGCCGAAGGCGCCGTAGTCCTGTTCGAGTTCGCGCGCCCAGAGCCGGTTGCCGCCCATGTCGTAGGCCTGCAGGGCGCCGGTGCCGGTCAGCACCCAGACCCGCTCGCCGTCCGTCACCGGCGACGGCGACGACATGTTGTGCTTGCGCTGGAACCGGTTGCCGCCAGAGATCGGCCGCCGCCAGACGACCTCCCCGGAGTCCGCGTCGACCAGCCACAGGGAGAGATCGTCCTCCTCGGCCACGTTGAGGAAGATCCGCTTGCCGACCACGATCGGCGTGGCGCCCGAGCGATCCGGGAGCGGCAGCTTCCAGACGATGTTCCGCTCCGATTCGCCGTCGTGCGACCACTCGACCGGCAGACCGGTGTGGGCGCTGTACCCGTTGCGGTCGGGGCCCCGCCAGTTCGGCCACTCCGATGCCCCGACCGCCGCGGCGGCGAGGATCGAAAGGGACGCACAAAGGACGCGAACCGCGCGGCGGGATCGAACCGGGGACCGCAGGCAGATGCGGCTCACGCGGCGTCCCTCGCCGCGGCCGGCGCCCCGGCTTCCCCGCCGGCCGCCTCATCCGGCGCTGCCTGTGCCTCCGGCATCAGCAGAACCTGGATCAGGTTCGCACCGCCGAGATAGTCGCGGGCGGCGCCGCGGATCATGTCCGCATCGAGCTGGTCGAACAGTTCTTCGTACTCCAGGATGCTGAGAGGCTCCTCGCCGAATTGGTACACGGTCTGCAACACCCCCAACCAGAAGCCGTTGGTTTCCTTGGCCGTCTCGCGGCCCCGCCGCTGCTGCTCCTGGATCTGGGCGATCTCCTCCTCGGTGGCCGGGTCGGTGCGAATACGGGCAATCTCCTCGTCGATCGCTTGGAGCATCTCTTCGACCCGGTCGGGATCGCAGCCGAAGTTGATCTGGACCGAAAATGTCGAAACCGGGATCCTGTCCGCGCCTCCGGACACGTTCGCGCCGTAGGTGCCGCCGAGTTCCTCCCGCAGGCGCTCACGCAGAAGGTCCCGCAGCAGCGAGATCATCGCGTTCAGCCGGTAGCGGTTCAATTGGCTCTGCTCGAAGGGGCCGCTATGCACCAGGGCGACCTGGCTCTGCGCCTCCAGGCCCTTGTACACAGTCCGTTCGATGCGCCCCTCCGGCGTCCTCACGCCGACGTCTCTCCAGGCTTCCTCGCGGCCCGAGGACGGAAGGCCGCCGAGCCAGGTCTCGACCAGGGGTTCGATCGCGTCGAGTTCGAAGCTGCCGGCGAAGAAGAACGTGAAGTCGGAGAAGTCCCTGAACCGGTCCTCGTAGACCGCGAAGATGCGATCCTGATCGAGTTCCGCCAGCATCTCCTCGGTGATCATGCGGCGCCTCGGGTGCGCCTGCGTCGCGATCTCCGTCAGGGCCTCGAAGAAGGCGTACCTCGGCATCGCGCTCTGGTTGCGCAAAAGGGCGCCCTGGCGGGTCAGGAAAGACTCGTACGCCTCCGCGTCGCGGCGGGGTGATGTCGCACTGAGGTAGATCAGCTCGAAGAGCGTCTCCAGATCCTTGGGCGAGCCCCGACCGCTGATGCCTTCGAAGAGGGGGCCGATCACGGGACCGACCCGCGCCACCTTGCCGGCCAGCGCCTTGTTCAACTGGGTGAGGCTGAAGTTCCCGAAGCCGGAGAGCTGGGCCACGGAGGTCGCCATGTTCGCTTCGAGCCAGTCGTCGTCCGAGACCAGGGAAATGCCCCCAGGGCTGAAGGAAGCGACCAGAATCTCATCGTTCTTGAAGTCACTGGGCCGCAGCACGACCCGGATGCCGTTCGAGAGCCGCCACTCGGTGACCTCGAGCTCCTCGATCGTCAACCGCTCGACGATCCGTCCCGGTGACGGTCGGACGGGCACCAGGGCGCCTTCGCCGACATCGTCTTCGTAGGCCGCCACCTCGACCTGTTCGACCCGGTCGAAGGCGTCCAGCAGCTCCTCCTCCTTGGGCTGCTCGAGGCCCTCCTTCTCCGGGCCGCTGGCAAGGATCACGCGGTCGTTGTCGTGTATCCAGGAGTCCGCGGCCGCGTTCACTTCGGCCAGCTCGACTTCGGGCACGTACCGCCGCGCCAGTTCCCGTTCGTAGGCGATGCCCGGAAACGGCTCATCGGTCAGGAAGTTCCGCGAGTACTCACCGGCGTAGGCCCCCGAATGTGTCTTGTCGCGCTCGTCGTAGGCCCGGTCCATCGACCGCAGCGTGTTGACCTTCGCCCGTTCCAGTTCACTCTCTTCAAAACCGTGGCGGCGGGCCCGCTCCGACTCGGTCAGTACGGCTTCGAGCGCCCGCACCGCGCCGCCCTCGCGGGCGCCGGCTGAGAGCACGTAGAGGCTGCGGGTCCGGGCCAGCGTTCCCCTGCCGCTGGTGGCGCCGATGAACGGCGGATCGGCCTCCTCGGCCCGCTCGGCGAGCCGGTTGTTCAGCATCCCGTTGTAGAGGCCGCGGACCAGCCGCGCGCGGTAATCGGCGACGGTGACGAACGGATCCGCAGGGCCCTTGTAGGCGACCGAGATCGAGGAGCGCGGCAGTTCGGGATCGCTGAAGATCGACACCAGCGTCTCCTCGTGGGAGGGAATCTCCGCCTCGAACCGCTCCCGCGGCCGATCCGGCCCCTTGAGCGTCCCGAAGCGCTGGCGCACCTCCGCCTCAATCGCCGCCGCGTCGAAGTCGCCGACCGCAATCACCGCCATCAAATCCGGCCGGTACCAGTCGCGGTAGAAGTCCCGCAGCCGCTCCGGCGGCGCTTCTCGCAGCATCTCCGGGTCGCCGATCGGCAACCGCTCGGCGTAGCGCGAGCCGTGGAAGCGGTACGGAATCTCGGCATCGCGCAGCCGCGCGCCGGCGCCCCGGCCTCCCCGCCATTCCTCGATCACGACCGCGCGCTCGCTCTCGATCTCCTCGTCCTCCAGGCTGACGCCGGACGCCCAGTCCTCGAGCACCAGGAGCGCCTTGTCGAGGATTCTCGGGTCATCGGTCGGCACCTCGAGCATGTAGACCGTCTCGTCGAAGCTCGTGTAAGCGTTGACGTCCGGCCCGAAACGCATGCCGATGCCCTGCAGATAGTCGAGCAGCTCGGTCTTCTCGAAGTTCCTGGTGCCGTTGAACGCCATGTGCTCGACGAAGTGCGCCAGACCGCGCTGATCGTCGTCCTCGAGCACCGAACCGGCGCGCACGACCAGTCGCAGAAAGGCCCGGTTCTCAGGCCGGCCGTTGCTGCGCACGTAGTAGCGAAGACCGTTCTCCAGTTGACCGGTCAGCACCGCCGGATCCTGGGGCAGGACCTCGGTCAGCTCGTAGGTCCAGTCGCCGCCGACCTCCGCCGCTTCCTGCCGCGCGACGGCGGCGCCGAGCCCAAGCGAACACACCCAGGCGGTAAGCAGCGCGGTGTTCACCGCCACCCGGGACAAGCCCGGTCTGCGGGACATCGGAAGAACACTTCGCTCGATCATGGCTTCCCCTTCGTCGTTACCTGTTCCCTGCAACTACCTGCACTACCTGCAGCCGCGGCCGGTCCCGACGAGAAACGGCCGCCCTCCACGCGCACCACGGCGCCGCTCGGCAAGGCCGCCACCAGGGCTTCCACGGCAAGGTCCGCGGCGGCGCGGCTGCGGCTGTCGACCGTCAGCTTGACCCGGTAGTCCCCGTCCATCACTGGATAGCTGCCGATCTCGACGTCGGCGTGAGCGGCAACAACCAAATCGAGCATCTCGGCGATGTCCGTCTCGCGGCACAGTGTGTAGACGGCGCGGCTGTAGAACCGCCGGCCGGCCGCCAACCGGTCACGCAGCAGGGGCAGTTTCATGCGGAAGATCCGCGGCACCCCGGGCAACACGTAGACGTTGCCCATCACCACCGAAGGCCATGGCACGTCCGGAGTGTTGACCAGGTCGGCGCCTTCGGGCACGTCGGCCATTCGAAGGTGACCCTCGGTGCAGCGTGCCCCCACCATCTCGCGGATCTTGGTCACCAGTTCCGGAGAGCGCACCAGGGGCCGGTCGAAAGCGTCAGCCACTGCCTTGAGAGTGACGTCGTCGTGGGTCGGACCGACTCCGCCCGACGTGATCACGTAGTCGAAACGGCCTCTGAGCCTCTGAATGTCGGCCGCGATGCCGGCGGTGTCGTCCGGACAGACGACCACCCGCCGCAACTCGATTCCCAGGCCGAACAACTCCCGCGCCAGAAGGGTCAGGTTCGCCTCCTCGACCTTGCCGGTGAGGATTTCGTTCCCGATGATCAGCGCCGCCGCGGTGGGCATCGCGGTAGCTTACTCTTCGCCCACGCCGAACGCGGGACCGCACAGTCCCCGAGGAGCCTGGGCCTCGCCGCGGTTGCGGGGTCGCTCACCGGCCCACGAAATGGGGCGATCGCCGCTCGCTCAGAGCCTGAACCCCCTCGCGCGCATCGGCCGTGCCGAATGTGACCACCTGCTCCGCGTTCTCCAGGTCCAGCGCCTCGTCGATCGTCCGCTCGAAGGTGCCGCGCGCGGTCCGCTTCGTCGCCTTCACCGCCACCGGGCCGGCCGCCGCGATTTCCATGGCAAGGTCCTCGACGACCTGGTCGAAGTCCTCGTCCGCCTCTCGACTGGCGATGCCCCATTCGACCGCCGTGCCTGCGTCGATCAGCCGACCGCTGTACAGGAGTTCGGCGGCGCGGGCGGGGCCGATCAGGCGCGGGAGCGTCCAGGTCGCCGCCATGCCCGGGTGAATCCCGAGCCGCACGAAGGTCATCCCCACCCGCGCACCGGTCTTGATGACCCGCATGTCGCAGCCGAGCGCGAAGCACAGGCCGGCGCCGATCGCGTGGCCGTTGATCGCCGCGATCGACGGCGCCTCGAGGTCGCGAACCGAGAGGTAAAGACGGTAGAAGTTCACGCCGCCGCCGAGGCCCGGGCCCGCGCCAGGATCCTCGCTCACTTCCTCCTGGATGCTCTTCAGGCTGCCGCCGGCGCTGAACGCGCGGCCGGCGCCGCGCACGATGACCACCCGGGTTTCGCCCCGGTCATTGGTCAGTCGTACGGCGTCCCTGATCTCAGCGCCCATGGCCGGCGTCATCGCGTTCAACTGCGACGGCACGTTCAGGGTCAACCGCGTGATCGGGCCCTGGTGGTCCAGCAGGATGTGCTCGAAACTCATGGCGCGGGTACTCCTTCGGCTAAGTGGATTCTGGGGCTAGAATGTGGCGCATGCTAACGATCACCGAACTGGCACAGAAGAAGGTCGCCGAAGCGATGAAGGACGAAGAGCGCGACGACCTCGCCCTCCGCATCGCGATCACCGGCCGCACCGGCGGCGGCTTCCGCTACCAGATGGACCTGGTCGGACTCGACGAGACCCGGCCCGGCGACGAGGTGGTGGAAACCGATACGTTCAAGGTCTACGTCGACTCCGAGAGCGCCCCGGACCTCGATGGCGTCACGATCGATTTCGTCACCCGCCTGTCCGAGAGCGGTTTCAAGTTCGAGAACCCGAACTCGGCCTGGGGCGACTCGGCGGCGGCCGACGTCCAGCGCATCCTCGACGACCAGATCAACCCGCAGATCGCCGCTCACGGCGGCTTCGTCACCCTGCTCGAGGTCAAGGAGGAGACCGCGTTCATCACCATGGGCGGCGGCTGCCAGGGCTGCGGCATGGCTGACCTCACCTTGAAGCAGGGAGTCGAGCAGGCGATCCTCGAAGCCGTACCGTCCGTCACTCGCGTGCTGGACACGACCGACCACGCCGCGGGCACGAACCCGTACTACGCGCCGTAGCCCCGACAGGCCCTGCGGTCGGGCCGGGCGATCGCACCTCCCCACCAGGGTCGGTTAGCAGCCACGAAGCCAGGGGCGCTTGGCCCGGAACTCTGTCTGCCGACCGATCACAGTACCGCTCATGGGTCCGAATCATGCCCCCCGGTAGGCTCACGTGAGTCGAGCCTCGACCTGATTCGTCCATCACCGGTGTAGAGTCGCTGCTTCCCTCTGGAGGCCCCACCGATGAAGGATCAGGAACGCCGTCTGGCGCTCGGGCATGGACTCCCGCGCTGCCTGACCGGCTTGGCGAAGCTCCAGCGGCCTCTGTACCTGAACCGCGCCAAACGTCGCCGCCTTCTGGATCGCGAGTTCGTGCGTGCCCGTATCGGAGACCTGGGTCCTGACAGCGGCAAGCCGGGCGACTACGACCGTAGACGAATGTTCGCCTTCTACGGAAACCCCGCCCACCGCCGAGAACTCTGGAAGACTTGGCTCGATGGGCCGAACGCCGAAGGCGCTCCCAACTCCAAGACGCCGCCGAGTCTCGAGATCAACGTCCTCCGGAAGTACTTCGACGAAGCATCGTCCGAGACGGCGGAAGCTGCCGCTGGCGGCAACGACAAGCCCCCCGACCGCGCAAGGCTGCGGGAGACGGCGACCGAGCTGCTCCAAGGGCTGGAGGACTGGCCATCGCTGGCGACGGCGGAGCGGGAGTGGAAGACGGTCGAGCTCTTCTGTCTGGCCACCGTCCTGGACGACCACGGCATCCTGCACAAGGCCGGCTCCCGGGTTCCCGAGCTTCAGGAGGAGTACGCCGAAGTGCTCGCGCCCGAACCCGTCAACGAGCAGTCGCATGGTGAAGTTCCCGCTCCAGCCGAAGAACAGGACCAGACGTCGGCGTCGGGCGCCGACTTCGTGAGCCGGGACAGCGACGGAGCGGCCCCCTCGGAAGGGGGTGCGGCAACCGAGGCTGCCTGGCGCGAGGGGCTCCAGTCGCTGGCGGCTATCGCCACGGAGGCGACCGAGAAGCCGCCTGCCTTGGATGTCCTCGACGAGTTGCGGCAAGCAATCGCCGACCTCGAAGAGATCGAGGAACGCGTCGAACAGATCCAGAAGGCCAAGACCGCGACCGAGGAACTCCAGTCTCTCGCGCGTACGCTCGTGGACAGAATCGAGAGAGAGCCAGCCAGCGAAGAGGTCGATCCCGAAGAGCTTGAACGACTTCGTGGCGCCTGGTTGGGCATTCCTGCCCTCAACCCGACCAGGGCCGGTGCAGAGACCGAGCGCCTTCGGAGCGAGGTCGGCCAACTGGTTGAGAATCTGCGACAGTCCGATACGCAGCACCGGGAGGTGGAAGACAGGCTCGACACGCTCCGCGCCAATCGCCCTTCGGATAGACAGGCCCTCCGCGGCTGGCGCGACGAGCGAGACGATCTCCGGGAAGAGGCGACCCGCCGCCGCCGTGAACGACGAGCCGCGGAGGATGCTCTGATCGAGGCGCTGGCGCCGGCGTTCGATGCCGGTGAACCCGAACCTGCCGAGGGCGAAACTACTCGTCCGGTCGCTACGGGCGTCGACCCGCCGAGCGACGGCGACGGCGGCGAACCCACCGACTCGAAAGCGCCGGAGGAACCGACGGTCGCAGCATCGCCGGTGGCCGCCGAGGAGACCGGAGCACCCTCCGTCACCGAGGAAGACTCTGTTCCGGCCGAGGAACAGCCCGCCGCTCCGCCATCGCCTGAGTGGGACCAGGCCGAAGCCGTGCCAAAGACCGACGAGCCCGGCGTGCACGTGGACGCCCGAGAGGCGGTTGCCCGCGCGTTTGCCGCCGATCCGCCCCGCCTTGCCTACGCGACGCACGTCTGCCGCCTGCTCGAAGAACTCGGGATCGACGCCGGCCTGCCGCAGGCCGCGCTGCTTGAGGCAGCCCTCTACGCAAGCCGGTTCGCACGCCCGAACAGCCGTCTGTCCGCCGAGTATGAACTAGCGATCGAGGAGGCGCCATCGGCGGAGGCCCTGACCGACCGGGAGTCTGACTCGATCAACGCCGAGGCGTTGATCTCCTTCGCTGCGGCCATGCCGGCGGTGTTGCTGGCGCCCTACTCCGGTGCAACCTCTCTCCTCCAGGACCTCGTCCATGAGGGGCTCGACCCGCTCTACCGATTTGCCCAAGAGATCGCTGCCCGGAGTTGGGAAGTCCAGAAGGCGCGGATTGACGCCGAGACTCTCCTCCATACGGCAAGGGACCAGGCCACCCACAAAGACGCACTCTTGAAACTGCTGCAAGACGTAGATGCCTGGCGCGAAGGCCCAGCCAAGAGTCCGTTGTCCTACACCCCCGCGAACAAGGTATGGCGTGCGCTCTCCACGTCGGGCGAGCTCGGTCGGCTGGTCGAAGCGATTCGCACTCAGGGCGGACACGGGGAGGTACGCCGACTGCTCGCCGAGTTGGAGGACGAGTCGCACCTGCGAAAGATCGTCGACCGCCTAGCGCATGAGGTTCTATCGCATGGCCAAAGCGTCGACACGAAGATCTTCCGACAATTCAGGCGTCACCTCCGCGAGCCTCTCGAACTCTCGCGACGGTACCTGTCCATGGAGGCGGCGCCGGAAGCCGGTGGCGGCCACCTGAAGAAGGTCATCGACGACCTGGTCGGCGCGCTGCGACGCGGCTCGCCGACGCTGCAGTCGGCACTGGGAACGATCGCGGCCGAACACCGACAGCATGCCCTCACTCGGGCGGCTAGCTCGGTTGCGCTCCGGTCGCTCAGGCTGGTCGATCAGTTGGTAGACCCCGCGACCGTCGGCCCGCAAGCGGATGAACCCGATCCGCGACCGCTCCTGGCCTCGGGGCTCTTCGGCTTCCCCGACCTGCGAATAGACGAGCGTGGCCTCGTCGAAGGCGATCCCGAAGCGGCACTGGACGTGCTCCTGAACGCAGAACCGCTTCCACTGAACGAGGCTCTCGCAAGGAACATAGAAAGCGGTGAGACCAACACGGCCCGGCACATTCTGGACTGGCTTACAACTGAAGGCGACATGAAGAACGGCGCCGTCGATTCCTGGAAACAGAGAATCCACGGCACCCAGCAGGAGCAGCTCGATTCGCTCCGAACCGAGCTGGAGGAGGTACGCGATCGCCTTGATCTGGCCTTTGCCCAAGGGCAGATCGAGCAGGAGCAACGCACTGACCTGGAAGCGCGACTTGATTCCGTCGAGAGAGTGGTCCGGGAGGAAACGGCCGTCCGCTTCAACCACGAGAACGGCGAACTCAATTCTGTCCGGGGGGAACTGGAGGCGGCCAGCCAGGCCAGCCTGAGCGCAGCCCGAGCCGAGGCTCATGCTGCATACCCGGACGCGGATGACCCGCGGCGCGTGAGAATCGAACGGCACATCGACGACGGCGATCTGGTTACGGCGTACGAGCTCCTCCACCGCTCCGGTGACGACCACGCGGCGTTCGGCGACGAGAGAGCGAAGCGGCCGAGCCTTCGCGACACCCATCGCACGATCGGCCGCAAACGCCTGCGAGAGATCGGGGAGGACTGGCCGAACCTGCGCGACTCTGCCAAACAGGGCAAGCGGCTCGGCCCACTGCGCTTCGATCGCCTCGACCAGAACGAACGAGCGTCCGCGGCCACTCTGCTCGACGGCTGGAGCGCGCTCAAGCGATGCCGCCCAACAGACCGGCAAGCCATCGGGAAAGCGACCCGAGGACTGTTCTCGAACCTTGGAGGCTTCCTGGACGTCTCCGTTCACGTTGAGCAGGCGTCAGGAGAATTCGCAAGTGCCCGGATGACGGCGTCCGCACTCAGGAGCCGCAATGACTGTCCGGTGCCCCACTTCGGCTCGGAGGCCAACGGAAACTACAGGCTTCTGATCTTCTTCCGACCGCCCACCGCCGAGACGATTCTCCAGCGCCTCCAGCAGGCGGGCAGGGAAGCCGTAATCGCAATCTGCCTCAATCCGGTCGGCGAGCGCACCCACATGCGACTGGCGCGCCTGAGCGACGAACAATCGCTGACGCTGGTCACTCTCGACGAGCCGCTCCTCATCTTCATGGCCGCCCAGTCCGGTTCCCGGCTGGCTGCCTTCTTCGCCTGTGCGCTTCCATTCACCTGGAACCAGCCCTTCGTGCCGCGCGCAGGACGAGTGCCGCCGGAGATGTTCTTCGGACGCGAAGCCGAAGTGACGGAGATTCAGGACTTCGAGAGAGGGTCCTGCTTGGTCTACGGTGGCCGCCAGTTGGGCAAGACCGCTCTGCTGAGACACGTGGAGCGGGAATTCATGAACCCCGCGGAGGGCCGCTTCGCGGCCTGGATCGATCTCAAGGCCGAGGGCGTTGGCGAAGAACACACGTCGGACATTTGGGTCGCGATGTGGCGGGCTCTCCGGCGCATCGACGCGATCGACGAGAGCACCAGACAGCCGACCAGACGGAACGTCGATGCGTTCAGGGACGCACTCCTCAGACAGTTCAACCGCACTGCAGGGAAGTCCCTCCTGCTGCTCTTTGATGAGGCGGACCGCTTCCTGCAGCGAGACGCCATGAACAGCAGCCGTGAGACTTTCGCCGAGTCGACGCGCCTGAAGTCCCTAATGGACGAGGATCGTTCGATCAAGGTGGTCTTCGCCGGCCTGCACAACGTCGTGCGCACGACTACCCAGTCGAACCACCCGTTGGCTCATATGGAGCGGCCAATCGGGATCGGGCCATTCATCGAAAGGGAGGAACGCGGATTCGCCCACGAATTGCTTTGTGCGCCGCTCGATGCCTGCGGTTACCGCTTCGAACCGACGCGGCTTGCAACCAGCGTTCTCGCGCGCGCCAATTACTATCCGAGTCTTCTCCAGATCTACGGCGCCACGCTGGTCAACCGGCTCTCCGCCCCGTCGGCGTCTACCGGTTCTCCAGTTCGAGCGATCGGTCCCGATCTTCTGGAGGCTCTTCAACGAGACCGCGAACTGGGAAGGGAGATCCGACAACGGTTCGAGTGGACGCTCCAGCTCGACCCGCGCTACGAGGCGATCGCCTACACCGTGGCGTTCGCCTGTCTCGAGGACCGGGACCTTCTGCGGAAAGGGATCGGGGACGACCGAGTCCTTCGTCACGTCCGCGTATGGTGGCCCCAGGGTTTCGAGGAGAGCGACAGGGAGTCGGAACACTTCAGGGCGTTGCTCGACGAGATGGTCGAGCTAGGCGTTCTTCGTCGCACGTACGGCGGAACAGACCGCCGCCGCTTCAGCCTGCGGAATCCGAACGTATTGTCGTTGCTTGGCCGCAAGGACGACATTGAGGAACGGCTGGCATCGTTCGAGAAGAGACCTGCGTCTCCGGAACCCGGACCCTTCGAGATCCGGAGACGCCATGACGACAAGGGGCCCCGTTCCCGCCCCCTGACGCTCTGGCAGGAACGTCGGATCTCCGGCCACGGTGACTCGGCACATCGGCTCGCCCGTCAACGGGGGAACGCCGTCGTCCTGGTCTGCGGACCAGAGGCGGCGGGACTAGGGAACGTGGCGAGTTTCCTGCAGTGGGGGAAGGAACGAGGTGAAGCGATTCTCCTGGAGCCGACGCCGAGCGTCGACGATTTCAGGAAGGAACTGAAGCGGCGTCTCGACGCCCGTGGCCACGAGACGACGCTGATCATCGTTCCTGGCGGCTGGGAAGGACAGTGGGTCGACGAAGCGCTTCGCCTGCTGGGTAACCTCCGATCACGCGAGAAGTTTGCCCGCGTCGTCTTCGCTCTCGATCCAGGCCAGTTGGTTTCCCATCAGAACGCAATGGACGGGTGGCTGGCCCAGGGAGACGTCGATCTAGTCTCTCTCAGGCCTTGGGATCCGGGCTTTGCGGCTGTCTGTCTGGACGAAGATTCCGCCGTGGGCAAGAAGCTCAAGCCCGAAGATGAGATGCAACTCGCGAACAACGCGGGCGGTTGGCCGATCCTGATCGAGCTGATCGTCCAGCGGCTTCAGGGCGACACCAAGCCATCCGACCTCGTCGACCCGAGCGGCTTCGATCGGGTGCTCACCGAGAGCGCCGACCGCCTTCGGCCAGCGTTCGGGCTGGATCTTCACCCGTTGTCGGAGACCTTACGCCTTCTGGACGCACACGGCTCCGCGAATCTCGAGAGTCTTCTCGACCCGGAGACCCGCGACCTCATCGACTGCGAGTTGAACGACGACGAACTTCGCTCCGCCCTCTGGGTGGCTGAGAAACTCCATCTTGTACGGCGAAGCGACGCGGACGACTGGCAGATCGATCCGGTCGTCAGGAAACTGCTGTGAGTTCGGCAGGGAACTGAGAGGCCCATGCAGTCTCTCTGGCAGCTCCCGGGCCCGGCCCGATTCGTCCGCTCCATCGGTGACGAGCTTCGGAACGGCTCCAGCGTAGTTGTCCACTGTGGCAGCGCCATTCCCGACGGTCTCGCCGAAGAACTCGAACGGCACTGTCACTGGGGTTTCCGGTGGTCGGAACTCGACGCCGGGCTAGAGGCTCCCCCTCTTGCGGCCATTCGCCGGGTGCTCCCATCACAGGGGCAGGAAACAAAGGTCGCGAGCGTGGCGGACCTCGTCCGCCTAAAGCACTTCCAAGAGCGGCTGATCTGGGTGAGCGGCGTTTCGCCGGAAAGCTGGCCCGCCTGGAGGACTTTTCTGCTGGCCTACTCCGACGCCAGCCGGAATCACGTGCCCGAAGACCGACGCACGGCGCTCGTCGTACCGCTCCAGGGCGCGGGTTTCCAGCAACCCGACCTGTCGGATGTGGCGGTAACCCATCGGAAGTTCCGGGATGTGGTTCACCGCGACGATCTCTACGTAATGGCGCTACAACACGAGGATAGTCGTGGCTCCTCCCGCCATCGAATGAGCCGCGCCCTCCGGGCGAACTCGGTGGCTCACGTTTCGCAGTGGGATCATTCCTTGGCCGAGCAGATGCTGGAGACCGACCTGCAGAGCGCCCTGCAGCCCTGGGCGATCCTCAAGAGCTACGCGAAGGGCCGAGGCTGGATCGCCGAGACAGTCGAGGACTGGGAAGTCGGCACGGTCGACGGACCGCGGAGTCGGCCGGTCGTCCATTCCGCGCTGCTGGCGATCCAGGGTCGCGAGGCGGAACTGGATCGCAGGCTGTGGGCAGCGCAAGCCTCCGTGCTCATGCCGTTGCTGGAGGAGCGGCGGGTGGAGTTGATCGACCGCCACCGGACCCACTTCAAGCTGCCGTTCGAGACCGAACTGGGGCGCTTTGAGGAAGCGGATGACCTGGAACTCGGCCCATTGCTCTACTACTTCCAGCTACACGGACCCCCGAACGGGAAGGTCATGGGCGAGGCGAGGCGGTTGCGAGCGGCTCGAAACAAGCTTGCCCACATCAAGCCCCTGAAGCCAAGGGAAGCACTTCATCCGGTGCTGCTGGGAGCATAGCCCCGAGATCGTCGCCGTCCCGAGCCCCGCTCTTCGCGGGCTCCAGCCCGCGCGGGAAAGCTCTCAGTCCCCGGAGCGCCGGTCCCGGCCAATCAGCCGCGTTTCGCTGCTTCGACCCTCTTCAGAAACTCGTCCGCATCCCGGCAAGTGAACGCGAGTCGAATCACCCCTGCCGGATCGGACGGATTCTCGGATCCTACGAGCCATTGCTTCAACGCGTCCGAAACCGGGATGCCGCGCGAAACGAACGCCTCGGAAACCGCCGCGCGGACGAGGTTCGCGGCGGCTTCCCTGCGCTCCTGCCGAAGGAACGGATCGTCGTCCGGCCCGGTGCCTTCGGCGGCGCCCATCGTCCGGCCCACCCGTCGCAGGACGGAGGCCGTCTCGGCGGACTCTTCCCGCTCGTTCAGGGCGCTGTGGATCTCCGCGGCTGTCCAGCCCGCAAACGCCCGGCTCGCCGACGACGCTTGGTACCCATCGCCTTCCAACAGCAGAATGCTCAGGCCGGGTCGGCGCCGGCCGCGGGTCCTGGATGAGTCGGGCACTTCGACCCACAACTCCGGGATACCGAGCGCGGCGTAATCGTCCAGCTTGCTCCGCTGGCCGCGCCGGCGGCGATGGCGCACGTTCGTGGTGTGATCGACCTCGAGGACGAGGTCCGGAAGCGCATCGCTCGCGACCTCGATGTATCGGCCGGCCGGCAGATCCCGCCCGGGATGCAGGTAGATCGTCGCGTCGGCTTCCAGGCAGAACCTCTGACCCTCGTCGTTCCGCGAGACGATGTCAGTGGAACCGGCCGAAACGATCGCCGAGCCTCGGGCGTAGGCGATCGACCGGACCAGTTGCACCAACCGGGTCGCCGCTACTTCGTGCTGCAGGGTGGCGCCCTCGCACAGGATTTGCGCCGTCTCCGTGACCGAATCCCAGCACTCGACGCGGCGCCCTTCGTTCTCCTCGTCGTCGTACTCCGCCACCGTCATCGGCACGGTCTCGCAGCCGTAGTACGCGCGGAGCCACCCGCCGAGGAGACCGCCGGTCCGATCATGATCCGTCAGGAGGTTCGCGGCTGCCGTCGAGCCTGCCGGAGCATCCATGGAGCGATGCTATCAAGGCGGACCTGCAAGGCAGTGTCCCGTGCGCCCACGCCCCGCGATGCAGGAAGATGGTCAGACCGGGCCGGCGGCGACCCGTGGATCTCACCGTGTCGGGCACTTCGACCCAGATCTCCCGCAGCCCCCAAGCCGCGTAGTCGGCGAGCTTGCCGGCGCGGCCACAACGGCCGCGGCGAACGTCCGTGGAGAAGTCGACTTCGAGGACGACGTCGGGCAACGAGTCGCTACCTACGTCGACGTACAGGCCAGATGGACGATCCCGAGACGGATGGAGGTAGATCGCCTCGTCGGCCTGCAGAACGAGCTGCCTGCGGCCTTCGGCATCGCGCTGCACGCTGGACGGTGAGTCGAACGACTCTCCCGACCCGAGCCCCCTTGTTGCCGATCCCCCACCGTTGTGGAATAGTCCCTTACTGGCCGAGCGACGCGTACCGATTCGCCCTCGCTCGCCGGACTAGAGCTCGATCGCCGGAATAGAGCACGTCACGATTGGATGGGCACGCACCGTTTCAGGCGGGGATTGAGCCTGCCCATTGCCGGCGGTCCCGAGCAGACGCTTGGCGATGCCGCGGTACCGTCTGCGGTCGCGGTCGTCGCCGCCGACTACCCGGGCATGAAGCCGGCGATGCATGTGTCGCCGGGCGACGGGGTACGGCGCGGACAACTCCTGTTCGAGGACCGCAAGCAGCCCGGCGTCCGCTTCACCTCGCCCGCCGCCGGAACGGTCTCGGCAGTGAACCGGGGCGCCAAGCGAGCCCTGATCTCGGTCGTCGTGCGGGTGGATCCCTCGGACCAGGCGGCATCCGGCGGCGCCCAGGTCGACTTCGCGAGCTACACGGGGAGGCACCCGAGCGCTCTCTCCCGCGAGGAGGCGGAGGCGCTGCTGGTCGAGTCCGGCGACTGGACCGCCCTGCGGGCGCGTCCGTTCGGGCGCACCGCCGCTCCCGGGTCGCAGCCCAAGTCGATCTTCGTGACCGCGATGAACAGCGAACCCTTCGCGCCCGACGCGGACCGGATCGCCGAAGGACGCGCCGGTGACCTGGAACGGGGTCTCGCGGCCCTGGCCCGGCTGACGGACGGCCCGGTCTACCTCTGCCGCGCACCCGGAACGCTCGCGGCCGTCGAGACCAGCGGCCAGGTGAGGATCGAGGAGTTCGTCGGCCCCCACCCGGCCGGCGCCCCCGGCCTGCACATCCACACACTGGACCCGGTCGACCGCGGCAAGCTCGTCTGGCAGATCGGACTTCAGGACACCCTGGCGATCGGCCGCCTGTTCGCGACCGGCGAGCCCGACGTGGCGCGCATCGTCGCCCTGGCGGGTCCGCCGGTGCGCACGCCGCGACTGCTGCGCACCCGGCTCGGCGCCTCGCTCGCCGACCTTGTGCGAGGCGAGGTCGAAGCGGCGGACGAGACCGGTATCGACGCCGACGTACGCGTCGTCACCGGCTCGCCACTGAGCGGGCGCACCGCGATCGGCGAAGGAGCGCCGGCGGAACTTCACGGCTATCTCGGCCGCTTCCACGACACGGTTTCAGCACTCGAGGACGACCACAGCCGCCGCTTCCTGGGCTGGCTGCTGCCGGGGTTCGGCGCCTTTTCGCGCGCCCGCGCCTTCGCCTCCTCCCTGCTGCCGCGGCGGTCCTTCGCCATGACCACGACGACCTGGGGCTCGCCGCGCGCGATCGTGCCGATCGGCCTCTACGAGAACGTCTTCCCGTGGGACCTGCAGCCGAGCTTCCTGCTCAAGTCGCTGGTGGCCGGCGATATCGAGCGCGCCGAGGAACTCGGCTGCCTGGAGCTGCTGGAGGAGGATCTGGCGCTCTGCACCTTCGTGTGCCCCGGCAAGACCGAGTACGGCCCCTACCTGCGCGACGCGCTCGAACTGATCGAGAAGGAAGGCTAGGGCCGACCCCGGCAATGAAGTTCCTGCGCAAAATCCTCGACCGCCAGGCCCGCCACTTCGAGCGCGGCGGCAGGTTCGAGCGCTTCTACCCTCTCTACGAAGCGCCCGACACCTTCCTGTACACGCCCGGCAAGACGACCGCCGGCGCCGCGCACGTGCGTGACGCGTTGGACCTGAAGCGCCTGATGATGACGGTCGTCGTCGCGCTGGTGCCCTGCGTGCTGATGGCCATGTTCAACACGGGACGGCAGATCCACCTGGCGATCGCGGGCGGCGCCACGGCCCTGCCCAACTGGCGCACCGACGCGATGGAGATGCTGGGGCTGCCGTTCGACGCGAGCAGCGTGCTCGCCAACTCGGTCCACGGCGCGCTCTACTACCTGCCGGTCCTGATCGTGACCTTCGCCGTCGGCGGCGCCTGGGAGGGGCTGTTCGCGGTCGTCCGCCGCCACGACATCAACGAGGGCTTCCTGGTCACGGGCATGCTCTTTCCGCTGGTGCTGCCGCCGACCATCCCGCTCTGGCAGGTCGCGATCGGCATCACCTTCGGCGTCGTGGTGGGCAAGGAGATCTTCGGCGGCACCGGCTACAACGTGCTGAACCCGGCGCTTACCGCGCGCGTGTTCCTGTTCTTCGCCTATCCGGCCCAGATCTCGGGCGACGCGGTATGGATCGCGGCGGGCACCTCGGCCCCCCCCGACGGGTACAGCGGCGCCACGGCGCTCGGCGCCATCGCGGTGCATGAGGCCGATGAAGGCTCGAGCGCCGCCGATTCAAGCTCCACCACCCTCGACGCCGTCGCTGCACAGGAAGCTGTCCCGGAAGCGGGCACCGCCGCGTTGAACGGCCTGGACGCGATCACGGGCGACGTGTCCTGGATGCAGGCCTTCCTGGGCGACATCCCGGGTTCGATGGGCGAGACCTCGACCCTCGCCTGCCTGATCGGCGCCGCGATCCTGATTGCCACCGGCATCGGCTCCTGGCGCATCATGGTCGCCGCCACCGCCGGCTCGCTGGCCATCTCCCTGCTGCTCAACCTGGTCGTGTCGACGACGAATCCGATGCTCTCCGTGCCCTTCCACTGGCATGTCGTGCTCGGCGGCTGGGCCTTCGGGATGGTGTTTATGGCCACCGATCCGGTGAGCGCGGCGCAGACGAACCGCGGCCGGTACATCTACGGCTTCCTGGTCGGCGTGCTGGCGATCCTGATCCGCACCGTGAACCCCGCCTTCCCGGAAGGCGTGATGCTCGGCATCCTGTTCATGAACCTGTTCGCGCCCCTGATCGACCACTACGTGCTCAAGGCGAACGTCAAGCGCCGAAAGGCACGTTACGCTCAGTAGAGTTCCCGACCGGCAATACTCGAATGGCAGACCGACAGGCCACCGGCTACATCCTCCTGTTCGCGATGGCGATATGCATCGTCTGCGGCATTCTCGTGTCCTCTTTCGCGGTCAGCCTGGAGCCGCGCCAGGATGAGAACGCCGCGCTCGACAAGCAGAAGCGCGTGCTGGAGGCGGTGGGCCTGCTCCAGCCCGGCGAGCGGGTGACGCCGGAAGAGGTGGCCGAGCGTTTCGAACCGGTCAAACCGGTGATCATCGACCTCGCGACCGGCGAAGCGCAGACCGACGCCGACACGGCAACGTTCGATCAGCAGCGGCGAGCCCGGAATCCTTCCACCAGCGTCGAGCTTCCGAAGAACAAGGCCAGCGTCAAGCGCCTTCCCGATCAGGCCCTGCTCTACGAGGTGAGGGGCGACGACGGCGAACTCGAGATGATCGTGCTGCCGATCGAGGGCCTGGGGCTCTGGGGCACCCTCTACGGCTTCCTGGCGCTCGACGCGGACGCGACGACCGTGCGCGGCATCACCTACTACCTGCACAAGGAAACGCCGGGGCTGGGCGGCGAGGTGGACAACCCGCGCTGGAAGGCGCGGTGGCAGGGACGCCGCGCGTTCGACGCGAACGGCGAGTTCCAACTGGCGGTGATCAAGGGTCAGGCCGCCAGTGCGGAAGAGGACCCCTTCCGCGTCGACGGTCTGAGCGGCGCGACGATCACGAGCAATGGAGTGACGAACATGCTCAACTTCTGGCTCGGCGAGAACGGCTTCGAGCCGTATCTCGCCCGAATCCGGGCGGAGGCGAACTGATGGCAGTCAAGAAGAGCGAAGCGGCGCTCGATCCGCTCTGGAACAACAACCCGATCGCGCTCCAGGTGCTCGGCATCTGCTCGGCGCTCGCGGTGACCACGAAGATGGAAACGTCGCTCGTCATGTGCGTGGCGGTCGTCTGCGTGCTCACCCTCTCCAACCTCACGGTCAGCCTGCTCCGCCACCAGATCCCGAACAGCATCCGGATCATCGTCCAGTTGACCGTGATCGCCTCGCTCGTCATCGTCACCGACCAGATCCTGAAGGCCTACGTGTACGAGATCAGCAAGCAGCTCTCGGTGTTCGTGGGGCTGATCATCACGAACTGCATCATCATGGGCCGGGCCGAGGCGTTCGCGATGCAGAACCCGCCCTCGCTGGCGATCCTCGACGGCATCGGCAACGGTCTCGGCTACAGCGCGATCCTGATGGCCACGGCGGTGCTGAGGGAACTGTTCGGCTCCGGGAAGCTGTACGGCTACTCCATCCTGCCCACGGTGTCGGAGGGCGGCTGGTACCTGCCGAACGGCCTGATGCTGCTGTCGCCGGCCGCCTTCTTCATCATCGGCGGATTGATCTGGGCGCTCCGCGTCTGGAAGCCCGCCCAGGTCGAGATGGACGGGTAAAGGGGGTTCGAAACGATGTTCGAGGAATACCTCAACCTCGCGGTCAAGGCCATCTTCGTCGAGAACATGGCGCTGACCTTCTTTCTCGGGATGTGCTCGTTCCTGGCGGTGTCGAAGAAGGTCGAGACCGCGGTCGGGCTCGGTCTGGCGGTCATCTTCGTGCTCACCGTCACCGTGCCGGCCAACAACCTGATTCAGACCCACCTCCTGAGCGAAGGAGCTCTTTCGTGGATCAGCCCTGAGTTCGCCGATGTCGACCTGACCTTCCTGAACTTGCTCTGCTTCATCGGCACGATCGCCGCGATGGTCCAGCTCGTGGAGATGACGACCGACCGCTTCTTCCCGGCGCTCCACGCCACCCTGGGCATCTTCCTGCCCCTGATCGCGGTGAACTGCGCGATCCTGGGCGGCTCGCTGTTCATGGTCGAGCGTGACTACGACTTCGGCGAGAGCGTGGTCTTCGGCTTCGGCTCCGGCATCGGCTGGTTCCTGGCCATCGTCTCCCTGGCGTCGATCCGCGAGCGCCTGCGCTACAGCAACGTGCCCCACGGCCTGCGCGGCCTGGGCATGACGTTCGTCATCACCGGACTGATGGCCTTCGGCTTCATGGCCTTCGGAGGCATCCAACTGTGATCACCGAAGCCCTGCTCGGGGTGGTGATGTTCACGGTCGTCAACCTGGCTCTCGTCCTGATCCTGATGCAGGCCAAGGCCCGTCTGGTCGCCGGCGACGAGGTCTCGATCCTGATCAACGACGAGAAGACGCTGACCTCCACGACCGGCGGCACCCTGCTCAACACGCTCGCCGAGCACCAGATCTTCATCCCCTCGGCCTGCGGCGGACAGGGCACCTGCGGCGTGTGCACCGTCGACGTGCTCGACGGCGGCGGCGCGATGCTGCCGACCGAGAAGACCCACATCAGCCGCCGCGAGGCCCGCGAGGGCTGCCGCCTGAGCTGCCAGGTGAAGATCAAGGAGGACATGAAGATCGCGGTCCCCGCCGAGATCTTCGGAGTCAAGAAGTGGCAGTGCACCGTGCGCTCGAATGAGAACGTCGCCACGTTTATCAAGGAGCTGATCCTCGAGCTGCCGGCCGGCGAAGAGGTGCCCTTTCAAGCCGGCGGCTACATCCAGATCGAGTGCCCTCCGCACGTGGCGAACTACAGCAACTTCCAGATCGAGGACGACTACCACGAGGACTGGGACCGCTTCAAGCTCTGGAACCTGGTCTCCAGGGTCGACGAGACCGTGGTCCGCGCCTACTCGATGGCGAACTACCCGGAGGAGAAGGGCATCATCATGTTGAACGTCCGGGTGGCGACGCCGCCGCCGCGCGAGATGGACCTTCCGCCCGGTCAGATGTCGTCCTACATCTTCGACCTGAATCCGGGCGACGACGTGACGATCGCCGGCCCCTTCGGCGAGTTCTTCGCCAAGGAGACCGATGCCGAGATGGTGTTCGTCGGCGGCGGCGCCGGCATGGCGCCCATGCGCTCCCACATCTTCGACCAGTTCCAGCGGCTCCACACCGACCGCAAGGTGTCCTTCTGGTACGGCGCCCGCTCCTACCGCGAAGCCTTCTACACCGATCACTTCGACCGCATCGCGGCCGAGAACCCGAACTTCACCTGGCATCTCGCGCTCTCCGACCCGCTCGAAGAGGATCACTGGGAGGGCTACACCGGATTCATCCACCAGGTCCTGTACGACAACTACCTGAAGGACCACCCCTGTCCGGAAGACGTCGAGTACTACCTCTGCGGACCGCCGCTGATGCTCCAGGCCTGCATGAAGATGCTCGACGACCTGGGAGTCGAGCCTGAGAACATCGCCTTCGACGACTTCGGCTAGGCGGCTGCGCGGCTGGGTGTACCCAGCACCCGCCAGGCTCGGGCCCGGTGGGAGGGGTCCCAGGTGCCGTTGGACGCCGCTCGTGGTCCTGGCCGGCCTGGTCCTGGGCTGTGCGCAGGCACACGAAGAAATCGTGCTCCAGGGGCCGACGATGGGGACCCACTACCGGGTTCGCGTCATCGCGGAGACCGGCGATCGCGAGGCGATCCAGGGCCTCGTCGAGCAACGGCTGGATGCGGTGGACCGGGCGATGTCGACCTGGCGCGACGACTCGGAGCTCTCCCGCTTCAATCGGCTGGCGGCCGGGGAGTCGTTCGTCTTCTCGAAGGACACCTGGGCGGTTCTGGAGCTTGCCTGGCGAGTGCGCGAAGAGAGCGGCGGCGCGTTCGATCCCACGGTGGGGCCACTGGTCGACGCCTGGGGGTTCGGCGCGCCGGGACGAGACGCAGAACCGATCCCTCCAGGCGAGGATCGCCTGACCGAGTTGGCGAAGGCCGTGGGCGCAATCGAGCCGTCGCCCGCCGACCGACGACTTGTCAAGCTCCATCCCGGCGCCGCGCTCGATCTCTCGGCCGTCGCCAAGGGCTGGGCCGTGGACCGGGTCTCCGAGGACCTGACCAACGCCGGCTACGCCAACCACCTGGTCGAGATCGGCGGCGAAGTACGCACCGCCGGCCACAGTCGTACCGGCGACCCGTGGCGCATTGCGATCGAACGTCCGTCGGCTCGCTCGACCGATCCCGGGTCAACCGCCTCACCTCCCGCCACGGGGGACGACATGGAGGCCAGCCTGCGGAAAGTCCTCTCCTTCACCGACGGATCCCTGGCCACCTCTGGCGACTACCGGAACTACTGGGAACGGGACGGCGTCCGCTACTCCCACACGATCGATCCCCGGACCGGCCGGCCAGTGGAACACGCCCTCGCCTCGGCCAGCGTGCTCCACGAGAGCTGCGCCGTGGCCGACGCCTACGCCACCGCCCTGATCGTCCTGGGTCCCCAGGAAGGCCTGCGCTGGGCGAACGAGAACGACATCGCCGCCCTCCTCTTCGTCTACCGCGGGAACTCCCTGGAAGAACTTCCCAGCACCGCCTTCCACGCGCGGTTCGGGACGGTGACTGGCTTCGCTCCCTGGCGACGGTAGTCTCCTGTAGGATCTGCCGGTCCGTTCATGAACGGAGACTCCTGCATGACACGACTTCTGCCCATCGTCGGAGCGATGCTCGTCTTGACATTTGGCGCTTCACTTTCTGGCACCCAGCCCACCACGGAGCTTCCTACTCCGGTCATGGAGTTGTCCCGTCCGGCTCTGCTGCCGGAACTTGAAGATCCGATTGCCGCACGGCATCGACTCTTTCAAGAACTGGACCGGATGCAAGCTACCGAACTACTCGACTTCCACGAGGCGCTACGGTTTGGGCACCGAGACCGAGAAGCGGTTGAGGCCGCTCTCAGTGATCCGCCACAACTCTCCGCCATTCGCTCCGAACTGGAAGCCTTCGTGGCTATTGGCGACGACAAGCGTACGATGCAGCTCTACGAGATGCTGCGCATCAAGAGAAGACTCGACCGCCAGAGATTCGAGAAGACACTTGAGAACCTCGACGCCGAGACCGAACCGGGAAAAATCCTCCAGGCCGTCCATGAAGACGGCGATGGCGAAAGTTGGGACCGACAAGGATTGCCGGGAGAGTCCACCGAGGTCTGAGTTGACTGAGGATCACTTTGCTTCGATCTGGGCGGCACATCCGATGTTGCAGGCACTATGCGTCAAGTCGCGACACGTCCGAGGTTGCGAAGAACACCAGCACCGTTGGTACGACGCCTGCGATGGACAAAGCACGGATCCGAGAGTCAATCCCCATTGCCAAGCCCACTTGAATGCAATGCAGCGGTGTTGGCGCGAGAACGGCTGGACAGGCTGCGGGACCAGCCCAGGAGCCAACTCGCAGGGCCCCTGAGGGTCCCTCATCCTCTTCCAGAAACGCGAACAGGCGCTGGGATCTATCCCGGGACCGCGGACCGGCGGGCGCCGACCGCCCGTTGCGCGACCGGTAGACTCCGCTTCGAGCCATGGCGATCCTGTTCCTGACCATAACCGTCATCGCCGCTTGCGTGGTCCTCATGTCGGTCGGCGTGTTGCTGAGCGGCCGCTGCCTGCGCGGTTCCTGCGGCGGCCCGGACGTCCTCGGACCCGACGGGGAGCCCCTCAGTTGCGCAAGTTGTCCGCTGCGACGCACGCGGGAGGAAACCTGATCGCCGCCGAGGGTGGTCCCGAGCGCCCGATCCGGATCACCTACCACGGCGAAGCGCAGCCGTTCTCCCGCGGACTGCTTGCGCGTAGCCTCTACGCTGCCGGACTCGACTTCGACCGGGCCTACAGGCGGGTGGAGCAACTGCAGCGAGAGTTGCAGCGCGAGGGCACGACCAGCCTCGAGAAGCGGCGTCTCGCACAGCGGATCGCCGAACTCCTGGAAGCGGAAGAGGGCGCGGACACCGCCGGGCGCTACCGGCTGATCCGTCGCCTGCGGCGGCTGCCGAAACCCCTCATCTTGTACATCGGCGGCGGCGCCGGCACCGGCAAGTCCACCCTGGCGCTCGACCTGGCGCCGCAACTGCGCATCTACCGGATCAACGCCACCGACACCGTGCGTCAGGTGATGCGGATGGTGTTCGCGCCGGCGATCCTGCCGGCACTCCACGTCTCGAGCTATGAAACGCCCGCGGATCCATCGAGCGAGTTCGCCACAGGCGCTGGAAACCCCCAGGTAGCGACGCTGGAGGAGCAGGCCACCAGGGTGTGCGTCGGTGTCCGGGCGGTGGTCGAGCGAGCGATTGCCGAGAATCTCAGTCTGGTCGTCGAGGGCGTCCACCTCCTGCCCGGTCTGGTTCCGTTCGCCGACCTCGAAGGCGAGGCCTACCAGTTCTTCACCGTGCTCTCGACTCCTGACGAGGAAGTCCACCGCGGCCACTTCCTCGCGCGCGAGTCCTCTGCCGGCAGAAGGCCGAACCGGCAGCTCGACCACTTCCGGGTCATCCGTGGACAGCAAAGGCACCTGTTGCGACTCGCGCGGGAAGCAGGGGTTCCGATTCTCGACACGACGGACCGGGAGGAGTTGCTTCCGACCGCCATCGCCCTGCTCGGGCAGAGCCTGTCCCAGCGGCTGCCCTGGCTCACTCAGGCGTCGGTGGGGTTGCTGAGCGAGCGCCGTACCCCGGCTCTCCTGCTGGTGATCGACGGTCTTCCCGACCGCCCCCTGCGCTCGCTCGGGGCGCGGACGCCTCTCGAAGCCGCGCGGACGCCTACGCTCGACCGGCTGGCCCGGGAAGGCGCCTGCGGTCTGGCCGACCCGGTAGCGCCCGGCGTGGTTCCGGATACGGCATCGGGAAACCTCGCCCTGTTCGCCCAGTCGCCGCGGGTGATGACCCGAGGGCCGATCGAGGCCCTGGGCGCCGGCCTCAAGTTGAAGACCGGGACGATCGCCATCCGGGGCAACTTCGCCACCCTCGACGAGCGCGGTTTCGTCGTCGACCGCCGGGCCGGCCGCATTCGCGAAGGGGCCAAGAAACTCGCCAAGGCAATCGACCGTCTGGACCTGCCCGCCTCAAACCGGGTCAAGGTCCGCGTGCGGGCGACGACGGAGCATCGACTCGCAATCACCCTGCGCGGAGAAGGCCTCACGTCGGCCATCGAAGGCTCCGATCCGGGCGACGGCGCACCCTCCGGACGGCCGCTGGCGCCGAGGCCTCTCGATCCGAACGACGATACCGCCGAACGCACCGCGCGCGTCCTGGCCCTCTTCGAGCAGGAGGCGCGGCGCGTGCTGGCGCGGCATCCGGTAAACGAGGACCGGCGCGCGAGCGGCGAACTGGCGGCGAACGCCGTCTTGACCCGGGGAGTGGGCCGGGTCCACCAGCTTCTGCCCCTGGAGCCGGGCGGTCTGCCGCTCAGCGCGGCCTGCATCGGCGGCGACCGGACGGTGATGGGCATCGCCTCGGCGCTCGGCGCCTCCGTGATCCGGCGCCGAGGCATGACCGCGAACGTGGACACGGACCTGTCGCTCAAGTTCGACTGCGCCGCTGAAGCGCTCGAGGATCACGACCTGGTCATGATCCACGTGAAGGGCGCCGACATCGCCGCTCACGACCGCCGCCCCGATCTGAAGGTCGCCTTCCTCGAGCGCCTCGACCGCGAACTCGGCGCCCGGCTCGAGAAGCTGGAACAGCCGATCCGGGTCGCCGTGACGGCCGACCACGCCACCCTGTCCGAGGTGGGCGCCCATGGCGCCGACCCGGTGCCGGTGCTGATCTGGGGCGACGGGATCGCACCCGACGAGGTGACCAGCTACGGCGAACGTGCCGCCGGCACCGGCAGGCTGAACCGGTTCCCGCTCCAGCTCCTCATCGAGCGGCTGTTCGAGCAGTACGGCAACGAGTCGTCCTGAATGCCGAAGAAGATCGAGCGCCCGGTCCAGCGCCGCGCCGGCCTGGCCGGCGGCCGGGGCTTCGCCTGCATAGCACTTGACCGGCCGGCCGATCCAGTGAACGTCGGCCACGTCCTGCGCGCCGCGCTCTGCTTCCAGGCTCGCATGATCATCCTGGGCCAGCCCTCGGAAGACATCGACATCCGCCGGCTGCCGACGGATCCCACCCGGGCCTACCGGCACGTCCCGGTGATCGAGGTCGAGGACCTGCTCGAGGCGACGCCTCGCGACACGGCCCTGGTCGCGGTCGAGATCGTGGCGGACGCCGTAGCGCTACCCGACTTCGTTCACCCCGAGCGGGCCTGCTACGTCTTCGGACCGGAGAGCGGCTCGGTATCGGAGCGCATCCTGAAACGCAGCGATCACCGGATCCGGGTTCCGACCGCCGTGTCGCTGAATCTCGGCATGACGGTTGGGGTCGTGCTCTACGACCGCTGCGCCGACCGCTGGCGCCGGAACAGCGAAGAACAGAGCGGCTGAGCCGCATATTTTGCCTAAGGGCCGTAGCGAGGGCGCGGTAGAACATGCGGCTGCCAAGTCAGTTCCCGGGCGGCGACGCGGCCGGCTCGGCGAAGAGAGACAGCAGCGGAAGCCCGAGGCGCTCGCGCACCGAGCGGCGGATCAGGCGCTGTCTGAGATCCGGCAGCCTCTGCTCGTCCACTCTTCCCGCCATCCGGCCCAGCGCCTCGTCGGCGCCCGCCACGACGGCGTCGCGGGCCGCCGGCGCCAGGGACTCGAACGCTTGCGCCACAAGTTCGATATCCAACTCGGCCAGCCGGGCTTCGACCTCGGGCGCCGGACCGCTCAGCCCAAGCAGCCTGCCCCGCCAGCCATCGACACCCTCCAACGACGCCGGTAGCGCGGACGCCAGCGCCGCAAGCCGCGCCGGCACATCGATCGCGGCGGGCCTCCGGCGCACCGGCGGCACCGCCCCCAACTCCCGGTAAACCGCCCATGCCTTCTCCACCGTCGCCCGGCAGTAGCGCAGACTGCTCACGCGCCGCTTCGGCGCCTCCGGCGAGGCGGCCGCCCGCTCGGACCGGCGCGCGAACACTTCGCGGATGCTCTCCAGGACCAGAGCGAGGGGAATGCCTTCCTGCCGCCACTGTTGCGCCAGGCGCCAGTCGGCGGGACTCAGCAGCAGCGGCGCTCCCCGCAGCCGGATGAACTCCTCTTCGATCGCCTCGAAGTAGTCGCGGTCCCCGCTCTCAGGATCCGCTCCCGTGGTCACGACTCGATGACCTCGCCCGAGGCGATCGTGCGCAGACCGGCCGACGTCTCGAGGCGGAAGCGGCCACCGTCGTCGAAGCCCGCGAAACGGCCGGAGACCCTCTCGCCGCCGAGCTTGCAACTCACTTCGTCGCCCTCGCGATGGACGCTGCAGGGGCGGTAGACATCCAGTGCGTACACGGGGTCGCCGGCGTGGCTGAGCTCGCGTTCCAGCGAGGTCGCGAGCCGTTCGACGACGGCCGCCCGCGAAGGCGCGCGCTCCGTTTCGAGCGCGAGCGATGTCGATACCGGCGTCGGCAACTCGTCCCTGGCGCCGAAGTCGTAGTTCACGCCGAAACCGATCACGGCGGCCATGCCGCCTTCTCGGCCGACGACGGTCTCGATCAGGATCCCCGCGATCTTGCGGCCGTCCACGAGCACGTCGTTGGGCCACTTCAGGCCCGCCCGGCCGCCCGTGAAGCCCGTCAACGCGCGGCACACCCCGACTCCGGCGAGCAGCGGCAACGCACCGAGCTGATCTTCCAGCGGGCCGGCCCCCGCGATCGGCAGCGGCTGCAGCCAGGTGCAGTAGAGACCGCGCCCCGCGGTGCTGACCCAGGAACGACCCTGTCGACCCCGGCCCGCGGTCTGCTCGAAGGCCACCACTAGCGCCGTCCGGGGCGTGGAGTCCTCCTCGAAGAACCGTTCGACCAGAGCCTTGACGAAACGGTTCGTCGAGTCGACCGTGTCCATCAACACCAGGTTGTCCGGCAGGCGCCGCGAACGGGACCGAAGTTCCCCGACAAACTGGTCGAAATCGTCAGCGCGGTCCGGCATTGGGGCGCGAAGCCTAACCGAGGCGGCGCCGGCTCAACGCGCCAGGATCTCGCTCACCCGGCTGCGCTGCTCCTCCAGTTCGGCGAGGCGGGCGCGGTTGCCCTCGACCACGTGGGCTGGCGCCTTTTCAAGAAACCTGGCGTTCGACAAACGGCCCCGCGCGCCTGCGATCTCGGCGTCGATGTTCTCCAGGTCCCTGGTGAGCTTCGCCAGCTCGGCCTGGCTCATCGCGGGCGCCTCGACCTCGAATGCCAGGTTCAGGCCCCCGGCCCGGTCCCGGACCGAGCCGGCAGGACCCTGGCCCGCGGTCACCTGCCCGACGCCGGCGACGGCGCCAAGGAGGGACGCCTGCTCGACGACGAAGGCGATCAGGTCCGCGTCGCCGTCCTCGACGAAGACCGCCATCTTCGCGGCGCCGGTGAGGTTTCGTTCGCGGCGAAGACTCCGGGCCGTCTGCACCATGGCGACCAGAACGTCCATGCCCCGCTCGATCTCATGCGAGACGAGGTCGTCGTCGCCCAGCGGGTAGGCCTCGACGGCGATGCTCCGGGGTCCGGCGGACTCCGGCGCCGCGCCTCGCGGCAAGCGCTGCCAGAGCTCCTCGGTCAGGTGCGGCATCACGGGGTGCAGCAACCTGAGACTGAAGTCGATCGCGAACAGGAGGGTCTCGGCCGTCCGCGGACGCGGCGCGGCGCCGGAGAGGGCGGGCTTCGCGAACTCGATGTACCAGTCGCAGAGCTCGTGCCAGAAGAAGTGGTAGAGCGCGTTGCAGGCGCGGTCGAAACGGAACTCCTCCAGGGCATCGTTCACCGCCGCCGCGGTGGCCGACAGGCGCGAGAGAATCCACCGCTCCGGAGCGGCCAGGTCGTCACCGAGCAGCTCGGCGGCCAACGCCGGCGTGCTGGCGCCCTCGGTGCGCGCCAGGGCGAAGCGGACCGCGTTCCAGATCTTGTTGCCGAAGGCGCGGTAGCCCGCCATGCGCTCCAGGTCGAGCGGAATGTCCCTTCCCGGCACGTCGAGGACCGCCAGGGTGAAGCGCATCGCGTCGGCGCCGTACTCCTTTACCAGGTCCATCGGGTCGACGGTGTTGCCCTTGGTCTTGGACATCTTCTCGCCGTGGGCATCCCGCACCAGACCGGTCAGGTGGACGGCGCGGAACGGGATATCGCCGTAGAAGTGGTTGGAGAGCATGACCATCCGCGCCACCCAGAAGAACAGGATGTCGTGGCCGGTGATCAAGACGTCCGTCGGGTACCAGGTCCGCAGGTCCGGCGCGTCCTCGTCGGGCCACCCGAGAGTCGAGACCGGCCACAGCCCGGACGAGAACCACGTGTCCAGCACGTCGGGGTCGCGGGTCAGCTCGGACGTGCCCGCCCGCTCCTCGGCCTCCTCGCGGTTCATCGCCACGTAGCAGGCCCCGTCCTCGTCGTACCAGGCCGGAATCCGGTGTCCCCACCAGAGTTGGCGGGAGATGACCCAGGGGCGGATGTTCGTAAGCCAGTGCTCCCACGTCCTGTCCCAGGAGTTCGGGATCAGCTCGAGGCGCCCGCCGGAGACGGCGGCGAGCGCCTCCTTCGCCATGCCGGAGACGTCGGCGAACCACTGCGGCGACAGCATCGGTTCGATCGGTTCGCCGCCCCGCTGCGAATGGCCCACGCTGTGGACGTGCCGCTCGGTCTTGACGAGGCGCCGCTCCGCCTCGAGACGCTCTACGACGCGGCGACGGGCCTCGAAGCGGTCCAGGCCCTCGAAGTCGGCGCCCGCCTCGGCCGTCATCCGGCCGTCCAGGCCGATTACCCGCACACCGGGGAGATCGTGCCTCTGCGCGATCTCGTAGTCGTTCGGATCGTGGAACGGCGTGACCTTGACCAGCCCGGTGCCGAACTCCGGGTCGACATGCTCGTCGGCGACCAGCCGCAAACGACGGTCGAGGATCGGCAGCCGCGCGAAACGCCCCGCAAGGTGGCGGTAGCGCCCGTCCTCGGGGTGGAAGGCCACCGCGGTGTCGCCCAACATGGTCTCGGGACGGGTCGTGGCGACGATCAACGTCTCCTCGCCAGAGTCTCCGCTTCCTTCCTCCGGTTCCAACGGGTAAGCCAGGTGGTAGAGCGTGCCCTCGACCTCGCGGTTCTCGACTTCCAGGTCGGACACCGCGGTCCGCAGCACGGGAGACCAGTTCACCATGTACTCGCCCCGGTAGATCAGGCCCTCACGGTAGAGCCCGACGAAGGCCGTGCGGACCGCCCGCGCCAGCCCCTCGTCCAGGGTGAATCGCTCACGGGACCAGTCGCACGAGGCGCCCAGGCGCTGCAACTGCCGCTTGATGTTCGCGTGGTACTCATCCTTCCACCACCACACCCGCTCGAGGAACTTCTCCCGCCCGAGTTCGAGCCGGCTCGTGCCCTCCTGCTCGAGTTGACGTTCGACCATGAGTTGGGTCGCGATACCGGCGTGGTCGGTGCCCGGGAGCCACAAGGCGTTGTCGCCTCGCATCCGGCGCCAGCGGGTGACCAGATCCTGCAGAGTGCTCTGGAGGGCGTGCCCCATGTGCAGCTTGCCGGTCACATTCGGCGGCGGAATCAGGATGCAGTACGGGGTCTGTCCTTCGTCCTCCGGATCCCGCGGACAACGGAACAGTTCCTGCTCCTCCCACCACGTCTGCCACCTGCTCTCGTAAGACGCGGGGTTGAAGCGCTTGTCCATCGCCGCGCCCGCCGTTCGGGCGCCCGCCGCAGCCTCGTTGTCCGCCATCAGTCGCCGGCCCCGGCCGCCCGGCCCGCGGCTTCGTCCGCTACTCACAGTGTCTTCATCGCGACCCGAGACGCCGGTTCAGATACTCGATGATCGCGGCGGTGCTGGAGCCAGGGGGAAAGACGTCGTCGACTCCGGCCGCCTTGAGGCCTTCGATATCCACCTCCGGAACGATGCCGCCGGCGAACACGAGCACGTCGCCGGCGTCCGCCGCGCGCAGCCCCTCGACGACTTCGGGGAGCAGGGTGTTGTGGGCGCCGGACAGGGTCGACAGGCCGACGGCCCGGACGTCCTCCTGCACGGCGGCCGCGACGATCTGCTCGGGCGTCTTGCGCAAACCGGTGTAGATCACCTCGAAGCCGGCGTCCCGCAGCGCCCGCGCCACGACCTTCGCGCCCCGGTCGTGACCGTCAAGTCCGGGCTTCGCGACCAGAATCCGGTGCGGTGTCGCCGCGTCGGGCCGCTCCGTGTTCAAGTCGCGTCCTCCCGGCGCAGGCCGTGCTGGTCCATCTTCTTGTACAGGTTGCTTCTCGGCGTTCCGATCGCCTTGGCGGTACGGGTCACGTTCCAGCCATGCTCCTCGAGTCTCTTCGCCAAGTAGAGACGTTCCGCGGTCTCCCTGAACTCCCGCAGGGTCGACACCGCGAGAATAGCCTCCGACAGCCCCCCGCGCTCCGGACCGGCGAGCCGGAGAACGTCTGCGCGGTCGATCTCGTCACCCGGAGTCAGGATCAGCAGGCGTTCCACCAGGTTCTTCAGCTCACGGACGTTGCCGCGCCACGGCATCGCCCGCAACTGCCGGGTCGCCTCCCCGGTGAGGGTCTTGGGCCGGTAGTTGTTTTGCGCGGCGAAACGCTCGATGAAGTGGGCGACCAGGAGCGGCAGGTCGTCCAGGTGCGCCCGCAGCGGCGGCGCGTGAACCGGGACCACGTTCAGCCGGTAGAAGAGGTCCTCGCGGAAACGGCCCGCCTCGACCTCGGCCAGCAGATCCCGGTGGGTCGCCGCCACCACCCGGACATCGACGGTAACGGTCGTGCGGGCGCCGACCGGCTCGATCTCGCCGTTCTGCAGCGCTCGCAGCACCTTGGCCTGGGTGCGGGCGGACATGTCCCCCACTTCGTCCAGGAAGATCGTGCCGCCGTCGGCGGCCGTGAACTTGCCGATCTGGCGGCGCACGGCACCGGTGAAAGCGCCCTTTTCGTGGCCGAAGAGCTCGGACTCGATCAGTTCATCGGGAATCGCCGCGCAGTTGACCTGTACCAACGGCACCTCGCACCGCGGGCTGCCGGCGTGAATGCCGCGCGCCACGAGTTCCTTGCCGACGCCGCTCTCGCCCGTGATCAGCACGGTCGCCGGAGTCGGCGCCGCTCGTTCGATCGTCGCCCGAAGTTCCTGCATCGGGGCGGATTCACCCACCAACTCCGACGGCGCCCCTCGCAGAAGGCGATTCTCGTCCTCGAGCCGCCGTCGCTCGATCGCGTTGCGCAGAGCCAGCAGCACGCGGTCCCGTTCGAGCGGTTTCTCCAGGAAGTCGTAGGCCCCCAGCCGGGTCGCCTCCACCGCTGCGGCGATGTCGCCGTGGCCGCTGATCATGACCACGGGCATGTCGTGGCCGCGTTCCCGCAAGCGCGACAGCGTGGCCAGACCGTCCATCTCGGGCATCTTGATGTCCAGCAGGACGGCCGCCGGAGGCCTGGTCATCACGCGCCGCAGCGCCTCCCTCCCGGTCGACGCCTCCTCGACCCGGTAGCGCTCGAACTCGAGGATCATCCGCAGCGAGCTTCGGATCGACTCCTCGTCGTCGACTACGAGCACGCGAGGGCCCATGCGGCTCAGGGGACTTCGATGACCGAGAAGAACCGCTGGCCGCCGGGAACCACCGCCGCCACGCGGATCAGGTCTCCGGTCTCAAGATCGGCGGCCGCCGCCTTCAGGTCGTCCAGATCGCGAATTTCGGCATCGTCGATGCCGGTGATCACGACCCCTGCCTGGAAGCCCCGCTCGGCGAAGACGCTGCGAGCCGAGACATCCGACACGTACACGCCGTGCTGTCGCCGGTCCAACCCGGAGCGCTCGCGGAGATTGGCGGTCAGGGGCCGCAGATCGAGACCGAGCCAGTCCATGCCTTCGCTCCGGGTCGGCGCCGGGCGCGCGGAGCCGCTCTCGGCGATCTGTAGTGGACGCTCCTCAAGCAGGACATCGAGGCTAATCCGCCGAGTGTCGCGGAGGATCTCGAGTTCGACTCGCTCGCCGGGCGCCAGCGCCGCCACGTAGTCGATCAGGTCGCGCGTGCCCACGACCTCGTGGTCATCGACGCCAAGGATCACGTCTCCGGATTCGACACCTGCCTTGTCCGCCGGCGTCTCCTCCACCACTTCCTGCACCAGAGCGCCGTTCGGCTCGTCCAGCTCGTAGTAGCGGGCCTCGATGTGTTCCAGGTCACGGATCTGCACGCCGAGGTAGCCGCGCCGGACCCTGCCCTCGTCCCGCAACTGCGGAAGGACTCCCTCCAGCACGTCCACCGGCACCGCGAAGCCGATGTTCTCGGCCCACGCCATCGCAGTGGCAATTCCGACGACCTCGCCGGCCGTGTTCACCAGAGGTCCGCCGGAATTCCCCCGATTGATCGCGGCATCGGTCTGGATGTAGTTCGCGAAGCTGGTGGGTCCGCCCTCGATGCCGAACGAGCGTCCCTTGGCGCTGACCACGCCCACCGTCACCGATGCCTCGAAGCTCAACGGACTGCCGATCGCCATGATCCAGTCGCCGACCCGAAGCTCTTCCGAATCGCCAAGCGCCAGGAACGGCAGGTCCTCATCCGCTTCGATCTTGATCAGAGCCAGATCGGTCTCCCGGTCACGGCCCCTGACCTCGGCCTCATACTCGCGCCCCTCGAAGCGGACCGTGACCTCCTCCGCTCTGTCGATCACATGGTTGTTCGTCACGATCCAGCCGTCGGCGGAGATCAGGAAGCCGCTGCCAGCGCCCTGAAGCCGCTGTTCGTCAGGTTCCGACTCCTGATCCGGTTGCCGCTGGAACGGATTGCGCCGGAAGAAGAACTCGGGCCCCGAACTCTCTTCGATCCTCGCCACTTCGACCGTGACCACCGCCGGCAGGACGGCCTCCGCCAGATCGGCGAAGCTCTCGATCGATGTCCTCGCGTGGCCTTCGACCTTCCTTGCCTGCGCTCGTCGGGAGTCGTCCTCCGCAGCCACGGCGGTCTGACCGGCCTCTTCCGCCCGGGTCGGTTCGGTGAGGTTCAGACCGCCCGCGATGACCATGCCGAACACCAGGGCGCCGAACACCATCAGGCCGGTGAAGAGGATCTGCTTCTTCGTATTCATCGTCAGTAGTACCTCGTTGAAGAAGGGAGAGCATACAACCGTCCCGGCTCGCCCTCCCTACGCGGACGTGGCCGGCGGAGCCCCGAGCGTGCAATCCGCCTGCCAACGCCGCCCGGTCTTCTCCGCTACACAACGCGGCACAGAGTGGCGCCGCTGAACACCACGGTCCACGGAAGCGCGCCATTCTGGCGTGAGGGCGCGAAGAGCGGTTGCCCGCCCCAACCATCAATTGTATAGTCTGCGCCCAACTGCCGGCGCTTCTCCCACGCTTCTCCCGGAAGAGGGGGAGATCGCTTCTGAGTCGGGAACAGTCCTCAACCTCCGGGGCGCAAGTCCGCCGAAAACCGGCAGGCGGCTGCTGAGAGTGGGTGCTTCGGCCCGCTCTCTTTTGTTTAGAGACCCGTTCAGCGAGACCACCCCCCGAAACCGTATGCCCTCTCCCCAACCCACCTCCGATCTCCGGGCGCCCGATGGAACGCCGGCGGTCGGATCGGTTTCGAGACCGCGCCACCCCATGGGAAACGCCATCGATTCCGACCTTCTTGGACGCCTCGAGCGCCTGGTAGCGAGCCACTCCTGCGAGTTGCTCGACGCCGCGTTTCGGGGCGGCGGCCTGCGTCTGGTGATCGATCATCCCGACGGCGTGACCCACGAGCACTGCGCCGGCGTCTCCAAGGAGGCGTCCGTCCTCCTCGACGCGGAGGACTTCGGCCCCATCTCCGGCTACGTGCTTGAAGTCAGCTCGCCGGGACTCGACCGCGAACTCCATGGAGCGCCCGACTACGAACGCTTCCGCGGACGGCGGGCCAAGGTGACCTTCACCGACGCCGCGACGGGAAGCCGGCGCACGGTGCGGGGTCTCCTGGACGGTCTGAGCGCCGAGGCGCCAAGTGTCGCACTCATCCTCGAGGACGACAGCGGCGATACCTTGCCCCTGACCATCGACAGCATTGACAAGGCCAGACTACTGGTCGAACTCTGACTCCGGGGACTCTGACAATGGCTCAGCCGCACACTCCCGAAGTGAACATCAACGAGGTCCTCAGGCAGGTCGCTCACGAGAAGGACATCGATCTCGACCGGTGGATCGTCGCCCTCGAGGACGCGGTGGCCTCCGCGGCCAAGAAGCAGCACCACATCAAGGAGCCGGTGCGCTCCTACATGGACCGGGAGACCGGCCAGTTCAGCGCCTTCCTCTACCGGCAGGTGGTGGAAGAGGTTGAGGACCCCTTCGCCGAGTGGACCCTCGAAGAGGCTCGCGAGCACAAGGAGGACGCCGAGATCGGCGAGGAAATCGAGCTCCCGATCTCCACCGAGGGGCTTGGACGGATCGCCGCCCAGTCGGCGAAGCAGGTGCTCTACCAGCGTGTCCGGGAAGCCGAGCGGGAGAAGATCTTCGGCGAGTTCGAGAATCGCGTCGGCGAGGTGGTCAACGGCACGGTGCGACGCTTCGAACGCGGCGACATCATTGTCGACCTCGGCCGCACGGAGGCGATCGTCCCTCGCAGCGAGCAGTCCCGCCACGAGCGCTACAGCCAGGGTGAGCGAATCCGCGGAGTGATCGTCGAGGTCCACAAGCAGCCCAAGGGACCTCAGATCGTGATGTCCCGCACCGACCCTCGCCTCCTGGTCAAGCTGTTCGAGATGGAGGTGCCCGAGATCTACGACGGCACCGTGGTGATCAAGACCGCGGTGCGCGCTCCCGGCGAACGCGCCAAGGTCGCCGTCCTGAGCCGGGAACGCGACGTCGACCCGGTCGGCGCCTGCGTCGGCATGAAGGGATCGCGCGTGCAGTCGATCATCCGCGAACTTCGGGGCGAAAAGATCGACATCATCGAGTACTCGGAAGACCAGGTGACCTTCGCGCAGAGCGCCCTGGCGCCGGCGCGGATCACCCGCGTATCGGTGACCCACGAGGGCGCCACCCCGCACCTCGACGTGATCGTCGAGGACGAGCAGCTCTCGCTTGCGATCGGCAAACGGGGCCAGAACGTGCGCCTGGCCAGTGAACTCATCGGCGCCCGGATCGACATCAAGAGCGAAACGGACGTCAAGGACGAGGTCGCCGACGCGTTGGCCAGGATGCTGAACGTCGACCGCGGCGCGGGCGAACTCGACCTGACCGAGATTCCGGGCGTCGACGATGGGGTAGCAGCCGCCCTCTCCGGGGCAGGCCTGGGTGAACTCGAAGCCCTCGAGAACGCCGGCGTGGAGGCCCTGACGATGGTTCCGGGCGTCGACGACGCGTTGGCCGCGGCGATTCTCGCGTGGGCCGCCGAACGCTCCGGGTCGGCCGAGGCCGAAGACGCCGCAACGGACAGCGACAGCCCCGCGATGGACGAAGACGACTTCATGGCGGCGCTGACGCGCGCCTTTAGCGAAGAGACCCGCGAGGAAGAGGCCGGCAGCGCCGGCGAGGGCGGCGACAACGACACGGGGAACGGCGCAGCCTAGGGGCGTCTGAGCCGATACGACGACGGGGAACCGAGGACTCAATGGCAAAAATCCGGCTGCAGGATCTGGCCAAGCGGATGAACGTGGCCGAACAGGACCTGCTGTTCAAGTTCCGATCGATCGGTGTTCGCGTAGAAGGCGAAGACGCGATGATCGACACGGAAATCATCAAGGCCCTGCTGGAAGGCAGGAAGATCGCCGGTCCCCAGCGCGAGGTCATCCTGCGCGACCGCGCGGCGCCGCCGGCCGCGCCCCGGCGCCGACCTATTTCGAGCCTCAGGCCGCCCTCCGGGCCGATGCGCCCGAATCGACGGCGACAGGTCGTCCACAAGCACACGATTCGGACCCTGACGCCGACCGAAACGAAGCCGAAACCTCCGACGCCGGAGGAGATCGCAGCCAAGGAGATTGCGGCCGAGGAGGCGGCCAGGGCCGCGCGCGCGCGCGGGTCGGAAAGCCGGGCCACGGCACCGCCGACGACGACGCCGGCGGTCGAGACGCCGGCCTCCGCTCCGACCGCCACGCCGACATCGTCCCCGGCGGCGCCGCCCGCCGCGTCAACGGCTGCCCCGGCAACTCCGGCAGCGGCGCCTCCCGCCATCGATCTGCGCAGCCGCCGGGAGCGGCGGGAGGAGAGGCAGGCCGAGACGGCTGCCGAAGACGGCCCGCGCCGCGCTCTGACCGTGTCAGACGGTCTCCGGGTCCGGGACTTGGCCGAGAAGATGGACCTCAAGGCGAAGGATCTGCTCAAGATGCTGTTCGACCGCGGCGTCATGGCGACCGTGAACCACGTCGTGGAACCGGAAGTGGCGGTCGAACTCGCGGAGCGGATGGGCTTCGACGCCCTGGTCGTCTCCTTTGAAGAGGAAATCCAAATCGAGCAGGAGGAAGAACTGGAGGCCAGCGGCGATAGCGCCGATGGGATGGCCGAGGTCGAGCGACCGCCGATCGTGACCATCATGGGCCACGTCGATCACGGCAAGACCTCCCTGCTCGACGCGATCCGCAAGTCCAAGCTCACCGAAAGCGAGTTCGGCGGCATCACGCAGCACATCGCGGCCTACCAGGTCGAGCAGGACGACGGTCGCATCACGTTCCTCGACACGCCCGGCCACGAGGCGTTCACACAGCTCCGGGCCCGGGGCGCCAAGGTCACGGACATGGTGGTCCTGGTCGTAGCCGCCGACGACGGCGTAATGCCCCAGACCCTTGAAGCGCTCGACCACGCCCGCGCCGCGGCGGTGCCGATCCTGGTTGCGATCAACAAGATCGACCGGCCGAACGCGAACGTCGACCGGGTCAAGCAGCAGTTGGCGGAACGCGACCTCGTGGTCGAGGACTGGGGCGGCGACGTGATCGCGGTGCCGATCTCCGCCCTCAAGGGCGACGGAATCGCCGATCTTCTCGAGATGCTCACGCTGACCGCGAAGGTGGCGGAGCTGCGGGCAAGTCCGGAGTTGCAGGCCCAGGGCGTCGTGATCGAAGCGAGCAAGGAAACCGGCCGCGGCTCGGTCGCTACGATCCTGGTTCAGAACGGCACTCTCCGGATCGGCGATGTCTTCGTCTGCGGTTCGACTTGGGGCCGGGTCCGGTCTCTCATGAACGATTTGGGCAAGCGGGTCAAGGAAGCTCCGCCTTCGCTGCCGGTGGAGGTCGCGGGCTTCAACGATCTTCCCGACGCGGGCGACCCGTTTCAGGTGGCGGCCAAGGAGGCGAAGGCTCGCTCGATCGCACAGTTCCGGAGCGAGGAGAAGCGGCGCATCGAACTCGCTCCCACCACGGGCGGCGTTTCCCTCGAAAGCCTGTTCGCGAGCCTGAAGGAAGGCGAGGTCAAGGAACTGCCCGTCGTGCTCAAAGCCGACGTCCAGGGTTCGGTCGAGGTGCTCCGGGACACGCTGCAGAAGGTCTCGACGGACAAGGTCAAGGTACGCGTGATCCGCGCCGCCGTCGGCGCCGTGACCACGCACGATGTGCTCCTGGCATCGGCCGGGGGAGCGATCATCTACGGCTTCAACGTCCGCCCCGAGCGCAACGCCGCCGACCTCGCCGCCAAGGAGGATGTCGAGGTGCGGCTGCATACGGTGATCTACGAGCTGACGGAGGAGCTGCTCGCGGCGATGACCGGACTGCTGGAGCCGACCTACCGAGAGGTCTCCATGGGCCGCGCCGAGGTGCGCGAGGTGTTCAAGGTGCCCAAGGTCGGCATGGTCGCCGGCTGCCACGTGGTCGCGGGCGTCATCCCGCGCAGCGCGCAGATTCGCCTGGTACGGGACAGCGTGGTTGTCCACGAGGGCAGGATCGGCTCGCTGCGCCGATTCAAGGACGACACGGCGGAGGTGCGCAACGGCTTCGATTGCGGTATCGGCATCGACCGCTTCCAGGACGTCAAACCCGGCGATCTGATCGAGGCCTTCGACCACGAAGCCGTCGCCCCAACCCTCTAGTCCCTTGACATCCGTATCCCAGGCCCGCGCACGCGATCTGCTGCGCCGGGAGTTGACTGACATTCTGCGGCGCGAAGTCCAGGATCCCCGGGCGGCTCTCGCCAGCATCGCCGATCTGACCCTGAGCGCGGATCGCGGTCAGGCGCGCATCCTGCTCTCCGTGCTTGGGGACGACGATGAACGCCAGACGGCGATCCGAGCCGTGCGACGAGCAGCCGGCTTCATTCGCGGCCGCCTGGGGCGGCGCCTGCGTCTGAAGCGGACGCCGGAACTCCACTTCGAGCTCTACCGCGGCGCGGAACACGCCGAGCGGATCGACCGGCTCCTGAGTGAGTTGTGAACGCTGGAAGCCTCTCCCTCACCGTCCCCGAGGAGTTCGTCCGCGCCCTGCGCGGGGGCTCGAGCTTCCTGCTCTCCAGCCACACCCACCCGGACGGCGACGCGATCGGCGCCGAGGTGGCGCTCGCGCGGATCCTCCGATCGACCGGACGATCCGCCACGATCTGGAACGTCGATCCGGCCCCGGCAACTTATGCCGGCGTCATCGGAGACATGCCCATTCACGTCGGTCGGACGCCGCCGCCCGGTTTTCCCGGCGGCTTCGATTTCGCGGTACCGCTCGAGTGTCCCCAACTCGACCGCACCGGCCTCGAACAGGCGCTCTGCCGGATCAAGCTCCTGAACATGGATCATCACTTGGGCAATCGTCTCTACGGAGAGGCCAACTGGGTCGACACGGAAGCGCCGGCCGTGGCCGAGATGGTGCTCCACCTGGCGCACGCCTTGGGCGCACCGATCGACGCGGCGACCGCGAACGCGCTCTACCTCGGGCTCTCGACCGATACCGGCAGCTTCCGGTTCTCCAATGCCAGTCCGCGGGCCTTCGACGCGGCCGCGGAACTCGTCCGCTGCGGCGCCCGCCCGGAGCAGATTGCCGGGTGGCTCTACGAGTCCCAGCCGCCCGGCGCCGTGCGGCTGTTGGGGGAGATGCTGGGGACGCTGGAACTCCACTGCGATGAACGCGTCGCCACCGTCCGGCTCGACTTGCAGATGTTCGAACGCGCCGGCGCCGCGGCGACCGATTCCGAAGGCCTGATTGACTACCCGCGGTCGATTCGCGGCGTCGAGGCGGTGGCGCTGTTCCGCGAACGCCCCGAGGGAGACCTCAAGGTCTCCCTGCGCAGCCGCGGCAAGGTCGATGTCGGGGCAATCGCCAGCCGGCGCGGCGGCGGCGGCCATCGCAACGCCGCCGGCTGCCTGATCGACGGGGGTGCGGACGAGTCCGCAGTGATCGCCGAATTGGCCGCCGCGGTCGAGGCGGCCATGGGGAATCGCCGGCGCGCTACGGCTTCGGAGGACGCGACGTGAACCAGGGACCCGGGCGCCACGGCCTGCTCCTGGTCGACAAGCGTCCGGGAGGCACTTCCCACGACGTGGTGCGGGCAGCGCGGCGCGCGCTCGGCGAGCGGAAGATCGGTCACTGCGGCACCCTCGATCCGAACGCCACCGGCCTGCTGCTGCTGACCGTCGGCCGCAGCACCCGCCTCACGCGCTTCCTGATCGGCGCTCCCAAGGTCTACGAAGGCGAGATCCGGTTCGGCGTGGCCACGGACACCTACGACGCGGCCGGCGAAGTGACCCTCGAGGGCAGCACCGCGGACCTGACCCACGAGCAGGTCACCCGGACAATGCGCGACTTCGAGGGACCGCAGCACCAGTTGCCGCCTTCCTACTCGGCCAAGAAGATCGGCGGTCGCAAGTACTACGAGCTCGCGCGCCGCGGGCAGGAGTTCGAACGTGAGGCCAAGGATGTCGAGATCTTCCAGTTCGAGGCGACCGGCCCGCTGGGAGGACCGGGCCCCGACCGGGTCCCGTTCCGGCTGAGTTGCTCCACGGGGGCCTATGCGCGCTCCCTCGCCCACGACCTGGGCGAGCAGCTCGGCTGCGGTGGACACCTGGCGGCGCTCCGCCGACTTCGCATCGGTTCATTCGAAGTCGAAGGCGCGCTCGACTCCCAGCGCCTCGAAGCGGTCGAGCGCGGCGACGAGCCCCTCGCGACCGGCGATCTGGGAGTCGCCTGGGTGCCCTTTGACGACATCCCCCTGCCCTTCCCCCGCGTCGCGATGGACGCGGCACAGGAACGCCGCATAGCCCACGGACAGTCCGTGCTGGCGCCGGGAAGCGAGGCCGAAGAGGGAGACTGGGTACAGATCACGGACAACCGCGGGCGGTTCCTCGCCGTGGGCGCCGTCGCCGAGCGGATCGGCGACCGCGGCCTCGCCGTCGTGCAGCCGAAGATCGTCTTCCACTGAGCCAAAGTCCTCTCCGAGAGCGACTTTGGAGAGGTGCGCCAGTAAACTGACCGTGCTACACTCCGCGCCGCGAAAGGACAGAGGAAACGACGAAGGAACCGTAAGAAGGCAACACAGAGAACCAACCAGAACGGAACAAGCAGAGTCAGCGAGGAATCAGAGAGTGCCACAGACAACCGAAGTGAAGGGCCGGATCATCCGTGACTACCGTCTCCACGAGACGGACACGGGATCCCCCGAGGTCCAGGTCGCGCTGCTGACGAATCGCATCAACGAACTCACCGAGCACTTCAAGGTCCACAAGCACGACCATCACGGCCGTCGCGGTCTGCTGAAGTTGGTCGGGCGCCGCCGCCGGCTGCTCGGCTACCTCCGCGACCAGGGCTTCGAGCGCTACCGGACGACGATCGAGCGCCTCGGAATTCGCAGGTAGCGGGCATCCGCAGGTAGACCCCGGAGCCCGGAGGCGCCAGGCGGTTCCGCCTCTCCGCAACCGACCGGGTTCGCCCGACAGGTGAGTTTGGATCCGACAACGGATCCAACAGACGAGACTTCCCGTTCCGGGAAGGAAGTCGCAGGAAGGAAGTCGAACTGCTCTTCGGGTCACTTCCCACAGATCATTCGCCGATGAAGGCACATGCCCGCCACTCAAGTCGCCGGGTGCAAACTACAGAGTAAGGAAGACAAGAGAACAGCAATGAAGTTCACCAAGGACATCCCGATCGGGAACTCCACCATGACCCTGGAATCCGGGCGCCTGGCCAAGCAGGCCAACGGTTCCTGCACCGTGCAGCTCGGCGAGACGATCGTGCTCACCACCGCCTGCATGGCGCCGGACAGCACCCCGCGCGGCTTTCTGCCCCTCACCGTCGACTACCGCGAGTACACATCGGCGGCGGGTCGCATCCCGGGCGGCTTCTTCAAGCGCGAGGGACGGCCCTCCGAGAAGGAGATCATCACCTGCCGCCTGACCGATCGGCCGCTGCGGCCGCTCTTCCCGTCGGGGTACTTCTTCGAGACCCAGATCATCACTTTCGTCCTCTCGGCCGACCAGGAGAACGACCCCGACATTCTCGCGATCAACGGTGCGTCGACGGCGCTCGTGCTCTCCGACATCCCCTTCTACCACCCGGTAGGCGCCGTCCGCGTGGGACTGATCGACGACGAGATCGTCTTCAACCCGACCGGCGCCGAGCGCGATGTGTCCGACCTCGACCTGATCGTCGTCGGCACGGAGGAAGCGGTGACCATGGTCGAGGCCGGCGCCAATCAGCTCGATGAGAGCGTGATCCTCGATTGCATCTTCGCGGGCCACCAGGAGCTGCAGAAGATCGTTCGCGCGCAGCGGGACCTGTTCCGCGAGATGAACCTGGAGAAGCCCGACTGGACTGCTCCCGAGGCCTACGCGGCCGAGTTCCAGCAGCAGGTCGAAAGCGCGATCTGGGACGACTTCACGGCGGCGCTCAACACGCCCGCGAAGTTCGAGCGCCGCGACGCCGTCAAGGCCGTGGTCAACGGCTTCCTCGAGCAGCTTCCCGAGGACGACGAGCGCCGCGCCCAGGTCGGCAAGATCGTCAGCGAACTCGAGGACAGGGCGCTGCGTGAGATCGTGATGAAGGAGGGCAAGCGCTTCGACAACCGCGCACTCGACGAGATCCGGTCGCTCGATAGCGACACGGGTCTCCTGCCCCGCGTCCACGGTTCCGCGCTCTTCACCCGCGGCGAAACCCAGGCACTCGCCTCGGTCACGCTCGGCACCCGCCGCGATGCGCAGCTCATCGAGGAGTACGAGGGGGAGACCCACCAGAAGTTTCTCCTCCACTACAACTTCCCACCGTTTTCGGTGGGCGAGGTGCGGTTCCTGCGCGGTTCCAGCCGGCGTGAGATCGGCCACGGCGTTCTGGCTCGCCGCGCCCTGATTCCCGTGCTGCCGACCGAGGACGACTTCCCCTACACGGTTCGGGTGGTCTCGGAGATCCTGGAATCGAACGGATCCTCGTCCATGGCCACCGTCTGCGCCGGCTCCCTGGCGTTGTTCGACGCCGGCGTGCCCATGCTGGCCCCGGTCGCGGGCGTCGCCATGGGCCTGGTCAAGCACGGCGAGGACTTCGCCGTGCTGAGCGACATCGCGGGCCAGGAGGACCACCACGGCGACATGGACTTCAAAGTCGCCGGTACCCGCGGCGGCATCACCGCCCTGCAGATGGACATCAAGATTGCCGGCGTGACCCGCGAGATCATGGGCCAGACGCTGACCCAGGCGAAGGCCGGCCGGCTGCACATCCTCGACCACATGGCCGCCGAGATCGGCGAGCCGCGCGAGGAGATGTCGGACCACGCACCGCGCCTGCACGTGATGATGGTCGCCCGCGACCGGATTCGCGACGTGATCGGACCGGGCGGCAAGACGATCCGCGGCATCACCGAGGAGACCGGCTGCCAGATCGACATCGAAGACGACGGCCGCGTCGTCGTCGCCTCGCCGAACTCCACCGCGGCGGGACACGCGATCGCGATGATCGAGCGGCTGACCGAAGTGCCCGAGGTCGACAAGGTCTACACCGGCCAGGTGCGCAGGGTGGAACCGTTCGGCGCGTTCGTCGAGATCCTCCCCGGTACCGACGGTCTGGTCCACATCAGCGAACTCGCGCCCTATCGGGTCGGCGAGATTCGCGACCTGGTGACGGAAGGCGACGAGATGACGGTCAAGGTGATCGACATCGATCCGTCGGGCAAGGTGCGGCTCTCCCGCAAGGCGGTGATCATGGACGATCCCGACTTCGATCCCAAGGACTACGAAGGCATGGGCGTCCCGGCGCCCGCCGGCGGCGACCGCAGGGGCGGTTTCCGCGGACGCGGCGACCGCAGGGGCGGTCCCGGCGGCCGCGGCGGCCCGGGCGGACGCGGCGGCCCTGGTGGACGCGGTCCCGGTGGACGCGGACCTGGCGGGCGCGGCCCTGGTGGACGCGGCCCTGGCGGGCGCGGACCGCGGCCCGGTGGCGGTGGCGGTCGCGGACCGCGTCGCAACTAGCCTGCCAACTCACCGAGGTCCGTAGCGAAGGCGTGGAGGCGCCGCCGTAGCACGCCCCTCGGACGGAGAGGCGGCGAAGACGTAGCCAACACTCCGTCGAGACGCCTGGAGAGAGAGCGTCGCGCTACAGCGACCGGATCCGCGACTGCAGCAGGACATAGGGCCAGGGTGCGTGGGGAATCACACATACGCCCGTCCCGTCCGTCCCCACAGATACGTTGCTCGGCTTGTACGACCATATGGACCGTCTTCAGGAAGCGGCCTGTTCGAGTGGGTGGAGTCCCCTGATACCTGATCCCTACGTGGCGTCGGAGGCGCCTCAGACTCCCCATTGGCTGCGCTATCGCTTTCCACGATCCCCTCGCCTATGCCTGAAGGCAGCACCGCCCCGAAGATGGGCGCTGAGACCACCGCCGTGACTCGCGAGATCCTCGGTCAGGCGCCGACCCGCGGGTCGGCCGGCCGACACCGGCCGGTCGTTCAGTCGGCCGCGCCGAGGGCGGCGCGATAGATCGCCCGGAAGGGGACTCCCCTCTCCCGGGCGATCCGTCGCACGTCCTCGTACTCCGGCGCCGCTCCCAGGGACCGGCCGCCGATCGAGGCCGTCTTGACCCTGACCTCGCCGAAGGGCGTCGTCACCGACACGGTCGCCCGCTCAGCCTCCAGCCGATCGACGACCGTCCGCCGGCAGCCCAGGGAACCGGTCTCGAGGAGTAGCCGCTCGGCGAGTTCGGACGCCCACTCGGGGCGGCAGATGACGGTGACGGCGATGCCCGGGCGCGACTTCTTCATCTGCACCGGGGTGGCGAAAACATCGAGCGCGCCGGCCTGAAGCAGCGCCTCCGCGGCGTAGCCCATCGCCTCGCCGGTCGCGTCGTCGACCTGACATTCGAGCACCGCGACGCGGTTCCACGGCGAGCCGGCCAAAACGGGCGTCGCCAGTTGGACACGCAAGGCGTTCGGCCGATCGGCGAGTTCCCTGCTGCCCAGCCCGAGGCCGCTGTTCTTGACCCGGCGTGGGCTGCCGGCCGCCGAGGGCTCGAACGAGTCCACGAACTCGCGCACGATCACGGCGCCGGTGGGCGTCGTCAACTCGCCCTCCACACCGCCGTTGCTGATCGGCACGCCCTGAAGCAGCAGGGCGGTCGCCGGCGCCGGCACCGGCATCACGCCGTGCCGGGTCCGGACCGTGCCGCCGCCCACCACGACGGTGGAGCACGACACGCCCGCCGGAGCGAAGTGTTCGATGGCCAGCGCGGCGCCGACCAGGTCGACGATCGAGTCGTCGGCGCCGACTTCGTGGAAGTGCACCTCGTCCAGGCCGACTCCGTGCACGTTTGCCTCCGCCTCTCCCAGACGGCGGAAGAGCGCCGCGGCCCGTCCCCTTGTGCCGGCACCGAGACCGCTGTGCTCGATCATGCGGAGGATGGTGGACAGGTTCCGGTGCGAAGCGCCCTCGCCGCCGTCTCCCTCCACCGGCCGGCCACAGCGAAGCACGCTGAAGCGCACGCCCGCCAGCGTCCCCCGGTTCGCGCGCCGCACCTTCAACTCGACGCCGTCCAGGCCCAGCCGGTCAACCATTTCCTCGAGCAGGGCGACCGGCAACCCCAGGTCCAGGCAGGCGCCCAGGAACATGTCGCCCGAGATGCCGCTCGCACAGTCCATGTGGAGCAGTACGGGGCCTCCAGCAGCCATCGGGCGGACCATAACAGCCCGCAGCCCACAACCGGTACAGCCGGAGTCCGCTACAGGAATCCCCTTTCCCGCATCGACACCCAGCGACCGCCGCCGCCCAGGATGAGGTGGTCGACCAGTTCAACTCCGACCGCCGCGCCGGCCCGCGCCAGCCGGCGGGTGAAGGTCACGTCCTCCCGGCTCGGATCCGGGTCGCCACTGGGGTGATTGTGAAAGATCACGGCAGCCGTCGCGCCCAGGCGCAGGGCCTCCTTCAGGACCACCCGCGGCTCGACCGAGGTCCGGTCCAGAGCGCCGACGAAGTGCTCCCGCTCGCTGATCACGCGACCGCGGATGTCGACGTAGATCGCGCCCATCACCTCCTGGTCGCGGCGCGCGTAACGCAGGTTCAGGTAGCGGGCGACGCCGACCACGTCGCCCAGGGGCCTTCTCTCCGGGAGCTGCGCCCGGGCCAATCGCCGGGCCAGTTCGACGGCCGCCAGGACAGTAGCCGCCTTGGCGTCCCCGAGCCCCTTGCGGCGCAACGACGGCAGATCGTGCTCAACCAGCAGGGCGAGCGCCGGCAGGCCGCCGAGCCCGCGTCCCTCGTCGTAGAGCAGGTCATAGGCGAGATCGAGCACCGAGCAGCCACGGTGCCCGGTGCGCAGCAGGATGGCGATCAACTCGCAGTCCGTCAGAACGCCGGCGCCGTGCGCCAGCAGGCGCTCTCGCGGACGTTGCTCCGAAGGCATCTCCCGCAGGGTGCTACGGAGCGGCTTGTCTGGTCTCGCCATCGCGTGCTCCTCTGCCGACCTAGACGAATTTCGACTCCGCTGAAGCGGCGTCGCGCTCCGAGCGTCGGCAAACCGTCACTCGAAACGGCGGTCTGCTCCAAGCAGGCTTCACCGAGGAATCCACCGCGTTGCGTTCTGGGGCGCAAGCTTGCATGGAACAAACGGGTAGGGGTTCCTTGTTGGCAGCGCAGGTTGCGCGATTCAGGCGGCATGTTCGGTCGGCACGAGAGCCAGATTCAGGCGGCGGGCCTGACGCTGCAGGTTTCTGATTTGTCGTTCGCGTCGGACGGCCTCCATTTCGGCGAGGTCGCGCTCGACGTACTCTTCGCCGTGGGTCAGCATGGCGTAGATCAGTCGGCCGAGTTGATGAGCGGTGGCCTTGATGGCCTTCGCCTTCTCCATGTGCTGGAGACGCCGGCGGTGAGAGGCTCCGATGGCGGTCTTGCTGTTGCGGGCTGTGGTGGCGGCTTGGCGCAGCGCCTGGCCGACCCGGTTGGTCTGCTTCACGGGAGGGCCGTTCAGCCGTTTGTCGCCGCTGATGTTGGTCGGTGGAGCCAGACACAGCCACGAGCAGAAGTTGCCCTGCGAGGGAAACCGGGACAGGTCCGGGCCGATCTCAGCGGCGAAGGTCAGCGCGGTTTCGACGCCGACCGTCGGAATGGCGACCAGGTCCACGCCGAGCATGCGATGCAGCCGCTTCCGCAGGGCGCGCTCGCGCGCCTTCGAACCGGGCGGCGGCGCGTCCTCGACGCCGTCTTGGGCCAGGCCGTCGAGCTCGGCGTCGATGCGCTTCTCGCACATCTCGATCTGGCCTTGCAGCATGTCGTAGCGGGCCAGCGCCTGGCCCAGAGCGAACAGGTGCTCGTCTCGCCAGTTGCCTTGCAAACTCGCCGCGATCACAGCCGGACCAGCCTTGCAGCGACCGTCCCGGTGACGGGCCAGCGCCGCGCCGTCGCGCTCGCCGGCGACGATCGCGCGCACGATCAACTGGCCGGTCTTGCCCATGATGTCGCTCAGCACGTTGTCCAACTGCACGTTCATCTGCACCAGAGCCTTCTGGATGTGCTGCACCGCGCGGCTGCGGTCGCGGACCAACTGGGCGCGCTGCCGCGTGTACGAACGCAGCGGACACAACTCGTCCGGCGCGCGAAACGCACCGCGCAGGAGCCCGTAGCTCATCAACTGCCGGATCCACTGGCAGTCCAGAACGTCACTCTTGCGGCCACTCACCTGCTTGGTCGCCCGAGGATTCACCAGATGCACCTCGAACCCCGCCCGGTCCAGCACCTCGAACACCGGAATCCAGTACACCCCCGTCGACTCCAGCGCCACCTCACGCACGCCGCACTCCTGAAGCCACGAGGCCATCGCCTCGAGGTCCTCCGTGAACGACGAGAAATTGCGCACCGGCCGCTCGAAACGCGACGGGGCCACCGCCACGTAGTGCTTGCGCTTGCCTACGTCCACACCGGCGCAATCCGGGTGAACGACTTCCAGACGCTCCGCCTTCCGCTTTGCCATCCCCTGCCTCCCGTAGATGTGGAATCCAATCGTCGCGCTGGGCAGAGACCGCGGCGAAAAGCTCAATCTTGCATACGGGGTCGCGACACAAGCCGCGCCGCCAGCGTCAGAGCGCCGATCACGGTCCGGGCCAAACTCCTAGTCGGGCGCCAACACACCAGTGCCTGCGCGGCCTCGCTGCCCAGCGCGGCCAACTCTATGAACCCACGACGCCGCTGTAACGTTGGCTACTCGCTGCCTGTTCCCTGCGCGACAGCGCAGCGACAACGCTGCGGACACTCCTAGGCTGCCGGGCCATGCGCGTCGCCGTACTTACGCCGTTCCTCGAGTTCGAGGCGCTGGCCGGCGAGCCGGCCGTCGCGGTGTTGCCGGTTCCCTACGAACGCACGACCTCGTGGGGACGGGGCGCCGAGGATGGACCGGCCGCCCTGCTCCGCGCCTCCCACTACGTGGAGCTCTACGACGAGGAACTCCGGCTGGAACCGTTTCGCATCGGCATCGAGACCCTGCCGCCGGTCGACGTCGAGGCCGGCGAGGACGCGGCGCTGGAGCGGATCAGCGCCGCTGCACGAGCCGCCATCGAACGCGGCCGTTTCCTCGCCGCGATCGGCGGCGAACACACCGTCACGCCCGCCCTGGTGCGCGGCGTGGTGGAGGCGGCCGGTTCGGACCTGCGCCCCGACCTGGGAGTCGTGCAGTTCGACGCGCACGCCGACCTGAGGCCGACCTACGCGGGCACCCCCTGGAACCACGCCTGCGCGATGAGCCGGGTGCTCGACCTCGGCGTGTCCACGCTGGCCATCGGCATCCGGTCCCTGAGCCGCCCCGAGGCCGTGCGGATCGAAACCGAGGGCCTACCCGTCATCTGGGCCGGCCAGATGCAGGCCCTGGCCACAGACGAGCTCCAGGCACTCTTCCTGGGTCTCCTGGCGTCGTTGCCGGATACCGTCTATCTGACCTTCGACCTCGACTTCTTCGACCCGTCGCTGCTGCCGGCGACCGGAACGCCCGAACCCGGCGGCGGCGACTGGCATCAGGCTCTGGCCCTGCTCCGCCTGCTGTTCGAGCACAAGCGGGTCATCGCGATGGATGTCGTCGAACTGGCGCCCATCCCCGGCAACCCGGCCAGCGACTACACGGCCGCCAGACTGCTCTACAAGTGCATCGGCTACCGCTTCCGGCGGGAGTTGACGGCGCATTCGGTCTTTCAGCCCGCGCAGTAGGGCGTGGCTACGTCCGCATTCCCCAGCGCGGCGGCGTAGACCACCGCCGCGGCTGTTCTCTCGATGGCCGCCCGGAGCCCGCGATCGAACTTCGATACTCGCTCCAAGCCGGACGGCCGGCCGATGCGCCGTGTCGTCAGGAGCACTTGCGCATGAGGGTTCCGGGTGCCGCCGTCGTGGTAGGCCACGTCCGCGACCATGCCGCGGCTGGCGCACTGCTCGGAGACGAAGCCGCGCACGAGCCGGCGCTGCTGGGGTTCCGACACTCGGCGTAGCATCGAAGGCATGGAGGGCCGGCGATGAGCACGACCGGCACGCTCCGTACGGCGGAGACGTTGATGGAGGCCGGCGTGCCGGACCGGCAGGCCGCCGGCCATGCGCGAGCGATCGAGGATGCGGCGACCGAGGTGTTGGGCGACTTGGTGACGCGCGCCGACCTGGCGCAGCTTGAGGTCCGCCTAGTCCGCATCCTGCTGATTCAGACCGGCGTGATCATCGGCGCGGTGGTCGCCCTGTTGCGGCTGATCCCCTAGAGCGCGGCCGGGGAGACAGCGGTCCCCGCTTTCGGTTTCCGCCGCGGTGAGGCGGCCCACGCTTTCTACAGGCCGATCAGTCCGCCCGCTACGTAGACCCAGAACACGACCAGCACCAGGCCGATCAGGTTGAGCCACAGGCCGGCGCGGACCATCTGGGGAATGGTGATCTCCCCGGAGCCGAACACGATCGCGTTCGGCGGCGTCGCCACCGGCATCATGAAGGCGCAGCTCGCCGCCAGCGTGGCCGGAACGATGAGGAGCAGCGGATCCACGTTGATCGCCGCCGCCGTGGCGCCCAGGATCGGCAGGAAGGTCGCGGTCGTCGCCGTATTGCTGGTGACCTCCGTCAGCAGGATGAGCAGGGTGGCGGCGCCGATGACCAGAACCAGCACCGGCATGCCCTCCAGCACGAGCAGGAGGCTGCCGATGAAACGGTCCACACCGGTACCGACGACCGCGGCCGCGAGGCTGAGCCCGCCTCCGAACAGCAGCAGGATTCCCCACGGCGCCTCGAGCGCCTTCTTCCAACTCAGCAGAAAGACCCCTCGCCGGAAGTGGACCGGAATCGCGAACAGCAACAGGCCGGCGCCGATCGCGATGCTCGGGTCGGTCAGTCCGGCCAGGGGCACTGCTCCGCCGATCTCGATCTCGGCGAGCCAAGTGCGAGTGGTCCACAGCGCGGCGGCCGAAACGAAGATCGCGAGCACCGCCTTCTCCGGTGCGGTGATCGGCCCCAGCTTCCGAAGCTCGCCGCGGATGAGCTCCGCGCCGCCGGGCACTTCGCGGATCTGCAACCGGTAGACCAACCGCGTGAGCACCAGCCAGGCCAGCGGCAGGAAGGACAGAGTGAGCAGGAGACCGAACGGCATCCACTGCGCGAACGTGATCTCCCGGCCGTAAGTCTCCTCCACGAACGACATCATCTGGAGGTTGGGAGGGGTGCCGATCTTGGTCGCGACGCCGCCGATCGAGGCGCCGTACGCCGTCCCGAGCAGCAGATTCAGCGCAAAGGGGAACGGCTTCCCCACCGGCGCCGCCTCCGGCCCGAGTCTCTGACGGACCAGATCGATCACGGACAGGGCGATCGGCAGCATCATGACCGTGGTGGCCGTGTTGGAGATCCACATGCTGAGGAAGGCGCTTGCGGCCATGAAGCCCAGCACCAGGCGATCCGGCCGGCTGCCGACGCGAAGGATGATGTGGAGCGCCATGCGGCGGTGCAAGCCCCAGGTCTGCATCGAAAGGGCGATCATGAAACCGCCCAGGAAGAGGAAGATGTTCGGATTCGCGTAGGGCGCCGCGACCCGTGCGATGGCGATGTCTCCGCCGGTCAGAAGCGGGATCGCCACGAGCGGCAGCAACGAAGTGACTGCCACGGGCAGGGCCTCGGTCAGCCACAACACGCCCATGAGGACCCCGGTCGCCGCCACCGCCCGACCCCCGTCGGAAAGCCCGGAGACGACCTCGCCGTTGGCATCGACCGCCGCCTCGGGGATCAGGAAGTACGCCAGCGCCGCCAGGATCGGCGCGCCGATGAGGCCCGTAGCAACGGAAGCCCAGGGACCCCGGTCGCGGCCGTGCTCAGCCATTCCCGGCGCCGTCGACCAGGAGCACGGGAAACGTCCCGTACCTGTTCCACGCGCTCATGGCCGCCTCGGAGCGCCCTTGCGGAGGTGGCGGCGGAAGTAGGACCTCGTCATGCCGGTGACCGCGCCCGAGAGCAGCAGCAGCGAAATCAGGTTCGGGAACGACATCAGCCCCAGGGCCACGTCGCCGAAGGTCCACACGGTCGAGAGCGGCAGCAGGCAGCCCAGGAAGAAGAAGCCGACATAGACCCAGCGGTACACGGGAATGGCTCTGGCGCCGAACAGGTACTCGGTCGAACGGTCGCCGTAGTACGACCACGAGATCGCCGTCGAGACAGCGAACAGCAGCACCGACAGGGTGACGATCAGATCGCCCCGGCTGCCGGGCAGACCGAGACTGAAGGCCCGCGCCGTCAGTGGAGCTCCGGTCAGAAGCGCTCCGCCCTCGATCCGCGGCGCATCGCCCGCGGCGGTCAGCGAACCATCGCCGGCGACGTCCAGTCTGCCGCTCCAGGCGGCGCCCGCGCCGTCCACCAGGCGCGGCTCGGCGATCATCGAGTGCAGCACCACGAAGGAGCCGCCGGCTGCCCCGCCCTCGACATCGACCGCGCCGCCGCCGCGCGCCGACCGCTCGTCGCGCGCCGCCAGCAGTTCCGAGTCGTCCCCGAGTACGCGGTGGATGCCCTCGACCTCGTCGAGCCCGAAGGTCTGCGGCGCGTGGTCGCGCCACGCGTCCGTGGTCACGATGACGAGACCAGTCATCGTGCAGATGACCAGGGTGTCGATGAACGGCTCGAGCGAGGCGACCAGCCCCTCGCGCACCGGCTCGTCGGTCCGGGCCGCCGCGTGGGCGATGGGCGCGCTGCCCTGCCCCGCCTCGTTGCTAAACAGACCGCGGCGAATGCCCCACATCATGGTCATCAGGAAGGAGCCCGCGGCGCCGCCGACCATGGAGGTGGGCCGGAACGCCTGCTCGACGATCAGGGCCAGGCTCGCAGGCACGCTCTCGATGTTCATGAGCAGGATGACCATCGCGCCGCCGACGTAGATCACCGCCATGCCCGGCGCGAGGATCGAGGTCACTTTGCCGATGCGGCGGATACCGCCGATGATGACCAACGCCACCACGGAGGCGAAGACGAGACCGGTCCACACCGGCGCCAGACCGAACTGGGACTCGAGCTGATCGGCCATCGTGTTCGCCTGGTTCATGTTGCCGGTGCCGAAGGAGCACATCACCGCGAGGCCGGCGAACAGCATCGCCATCCACTTCCAGTTCGCGCCCAGGCCCTTCTCGATGTAGTACATCGGGCCGCCGGAAACCGAGCCGTCCTTGTGAACCCGCCGGTAGGCGACCGCCAGGGTGCACTCGGCGAACTTGAGGGCCATGCCGAAGAACGCCGTCACCCACATCCAGAACAGGGCGCCGGGCCCCCCCATTCGGATCGCGATGGCGACGCCGGCGATGTTCCCGATGCCGACCGTCGCCGAAAGCGCCGTGGTCAGGGCCTGGAAGTGAACCAGGTCGCCGTCGTCGTCCGGATCGTCGTACTTGCCGCCCAGGATCGCCCAGGCGTGCCGGAAGCCGCGCAACTGGATCAGGCCCAGGCGCACGGTGACGAAGAGGCCGGTGCCCAGGAGCACCAGCGCCAGGATCGGCGCCTGGGGCGGCGTGTTCCAGACCAGTCCCTCGAACCAGCCGGCTACCGGCCCGAGCAACCCGTTGATCCCATCCGCCACCTTCCCGAACAGTTCCTCGGGCATCGCGCGTCAGCCTCCCCTAGCAGTAGTTGGCCGGATGGCCGGTAGCGAAGACCAGCACGGACTCGCCGGGACGGATGGTACCGGAGTCGCTCAGGCGGAAGAGCGCCGCCATGGCCGCCGCGGTCTCGGGGCCGACCAGAACCCCTTCCTCCACCGCCACCCGGGCCGCCGTGGCCGCGGCAACGCTCACGCACCGTTGCCGGCGTGTCCTCGGGCAGAGCCACGCGACAGGGCAAACCCCGCGGCGGCAGCATAGGCCGCGGCCGCGACGCCTGCGTTGCCGGCGCTCGGAAGCTGCACACCGGGGGCGCCGAGTTCCCTCGCCCGGTTCACCGCCAGCGACAGTCCTCGATCCTTGAAGGAACCGGTCGGATTGCCCGCCTCGTTCTTCAGGAAAAGGCGCACTCCATCGGGCGCCTGAACTCCGGTCGCGGAGCAGACGAGACCGCTGGCCCACGTGTTCCCGTTCGCCCGCATCGACCGATCCCGCGGTGAAGAGTAGCACCCGTTGCCGCCCGATAGCCTTCAAGAAGAGACACAACACACTGAGAAACAACAACTTAGACGAAGAACGTGCTATCATTGCTTCTACCCGTCGATCAACTTCTTCGCATCGGGCTATGAGCAAACATATCGGCAGCTTCGAAATCGTGGGCCGTCTCAACGCCCACGCCGGTGCCGTTTCCTACCTCGGCCGCAACTCCACCGACGGCTCCTCGGCGACGATCGACATCTGGACGCCGGAGACTCCCGACGCGCAGGCGCGCTTCCTCGATCGGGCTGCCGTCGGCGCGCGGCTTGAGCACGACGGGGTCGCCCGCATTCTCGATTTCGGGATCGACGGCGCCACTTCGTGCCGCATCGAGGAGCTCGCCGACGGCGAGACCCTCGCGGCGAATCTCCGGCGGGCCGGCGATCTGCCGAAAGAGACTGCTCTCGGCTGGCTGGCGCAGATCGCACGCGCCCTGGAGTACGCACACGGCATGGGCGTGGTTCACGGCGACCTGCACCCCGGCATGGTCACGATCCGTTCCGACGGCACGGCCCAACTGCGCGGTTTCGCCAATCCGGGCGCCACCGGCGAACTCCGGTACCGCGCCCCGGAACTCCTCCGCGGCGACGCCGTCGATGTGCGCGCCGACCTCTACGCTTTCGGCGTCCTGCTCCACCGCCTGCTGACCTGCCAGCCGGGCGCGAACCCGACCCTTCCGCGCCGGCTGAAGTCGAGGTCTTCCCTGCCGCTGAACGATCCGCCCGCGAACTTCCCGCGCCGGCTGCTCCCCGTCTTCGAGGCCTGCCTGCACGACGATCCCGCGGATCGCCTCGGCAACTTCACGTCCGTTGTCGGCGCACTCGAGGCCGCCATCCACGATACGGCCGACGTCACCGCGACCAACACCGGCGTGACCGCGACCCACGGCGACGTCCCCCTGGTCGATGTCGAACTCCGGGGCAGCGCCTCAGGGAAGGACAGCGCGACCCCGCCAAGTCTCGAGACGGTGGCGGCGGCAATCAAGCGGCCATCGCGCTCCCGCTTCCGCCGGCGCTGGTTGACCTTCGCGACGGTGGCCGGAACCGCGCTCTGGCTCGGCGGCACTCTCTGGTGGTCCAAGGGGAGTCCGGCCGTGGCCGATTCCGAGGCCCCCGCGGAAGAGACGATTTCCGAACCGGCACCGCCGAGCACGGCGGCCGCGACGGGTGATGCCCTCCCCTCTGACGACCTGCACTCCTCGACGGACGCCACGGCGCCGGCCGGCTCCGCCCCGAGTCGGCCCGAGACCCTTCGCCCGGCGAGCCGCGGCGCCGGCCGCCTCGCCCTGGCGCCCGCCTGGCACCCTGAGATCACCGTCTCGGTGACAGGTGGAGAGCCCGTCGTTCTCGACCGGCGGCGCGTGTTCGAAGTCGAAGCCGGCGTCGACCATGTGCTCACGTTCGAACTCGCCACCCGCGACTACCAGCTCCGGGAGCAGGTGGTGACCCAGGTCGCTTCGGGCCGCCTGCTGGAAACGCCCGTGCCCCTGGTGCGACCGGGGTTCCTCAGCGTGGCTTCGGCCGAGGAGTCGGCGCGTCCGGTCTTCGTGCGCATCGGCGACGAGGCGATCGGCTGGACACCGATCGACAGCCTGCAACTGCCGGTCGGCGCCCACGTCATCAGCATCTTCAAGAACCCCAGGTGGCGCCCCGAGGAGCGGATAGACCAGCACATCCGGGTACGTTCCAAGCGGGAGACCACGGTGCAGTTCGACCTCGAAGCCGAGCCGGCGGCGTTGATCGTCGACGGCCGGAGAATCGAGTATGTTCCGGTTGATGCCGAGCCCGGACCCTAGTACCGAGGCCGAAGCCAAGCAGACGCCACTCGACGTCAGCGTGCTGGTGCCGGCGCTCAACGAGGAGGCCACCGTCGCCGCCTTGGCGGAGCGCGTCCTTGCGAACCTGGACGCCATGGGCGTCCGCTCCGAACTGGTGTTCATCGACGACGGCTCGACCGACGGCACGTCCGAAGAGGTGCGGCGGCAACACGAGCGCGATCCACGGGTCCGCCTCATCCGCCTGCGCCGGAACTTCGGCAAGGCGGCGGCGCTCTCGGCAGGGGTGGACTACGCCCGCGGCCGCATTCTGGTCACGATGGACGGCGACCTGCAGGACGATCCGGACGAGATTCCCCGCCTCCTGCAGGCCCTCGAGGAGGGACCCCTCGACCTGGTCAGCGGCTGGAAGCGAACCCGCCGCGACCCGCTGCGGCGCCGCATGGCTTCGAAGGTCTTCAACTGGGTGACGCGCACGCTCTCCAACGTCAAGCTGCACGACTTCAACTCGGGTTTCAAGGCATATCGTCGGGAGGTCCTGGAGCAGGTGGCCGTCTACGGCGAACTCCATCGGTACATCCCGGTTCTCGCCAGCCGCCGCGGCTTCGTCATCGGCGAGATTCCGGTCGCCCACCATCCGCGCCGCGTCGGCCGCAGCCGGTACGGTTGGGATCGGTCCTACAAGGGCCCGGTCGACCTGATCACGGTGCTCTTCATCAGCCGCTTCACCCGCCGGCCGCTGCATCTCTTCGGGCCGGTCGGTCTGATCAGCTTCGCGGCGGGTCTTGGCGTCTGCTCCTATCTGGCCGCGCTCTGGTTCGCGGGCGCGTCCCTCTCGAACCGGCCCCTGCTGCTGCTTGGCGTCCTGCTCATGGTGCTCGGCATTCAGATCGTCACCACCGGCCTGATCGGCGAGCTGATCACCTTCAAGAACTTCCGCCGGCACGACAGCTACTCCGTACGCGAGCGGGTCGGCTGAGGGCGACTTGCCTGAAGAGAACCTGACCTCGGCAGCGGAACGGGGCGGGCGAACCGGCGCCCCGGCGGCGGCTCTGCGGATCCTGTTCCTCACCCAGACCTACCCCCGCTGGCCGGGCGATACGGCCGGACCCTTCATCCGCGAACTGGCCCGGGGCCTGGTCCGCGGCGGCGACCGCGTCACGGTGCTGGCGCCCCGCGCGGAGGGCGTGCGTCCCGCGTGGGTCGACGACGGCGTCGAGGTCCGCACCTTCGCCTACGCGCCGCGACAGCTTGAGGTGCTCGGCTATGGACGCAGTCTGGCCGCCGACGAGCGCATCCGGCCTGGCGCCGGTCTGGCGGCGCCGCTCTACCTGCGCGCCGCCGCCGCCGCGGTCGCCCGCCATCTCGCGCGCGACCCCTACGACCTGCTCCACGCGCACTGGCTCGCCCCCAACGGACTGGTGGCGCTGTGGCCGGGCGTCCACGGGCGGAACGCCCTGATTGCCGCGGGCCTGCACGGCAGCGACGTCTTCCTGGCCGAGAAGGCCGCGGCGCGTCCCGCGATCCGGCGCGTCCTGAAGCGCTGCCAACTCCTGACCGGCTGCTCGCCGGAACTTGTAGAGCGCGTCCTGAAGCTGGGCTACCGCGGCAAGCCGCACCGGGTCATCCCCTACGGCGTCGACGTCGACCTCTTCTGTCCCGCCGCCGAGGCCGCGGACCCGCCGAGCCGCGAACGGTGGCGTGAACGGCTCGGCATCCCCGACCACGCCACGGTGCTGCTCGGCGTCGGACGGTTGGCGACGAAGAAGGGATTTCACGTCCTGGTCGACGTGCTCCCGCGGCTCCTGGCCGAGTTCGACGACCTGCACGCCGTCATCGCCGGCGGCGGCGACCAGATGCCCGAACTCCTGGCCGCGGTGGCGGCCTGGGCGCCGGAGTACACGGCGCGGATCCACTTTCCCGGTCTGGTCGCCCACGACGATCTGCCTGGCCTCTACCGCAGCGCCGACCTCTTCGTCCTGCCCGCGGTCCACGACCCGCAGGGCAATGTCGACGGCCTGCCCAACGTGATCCTGGAGGCCCTGGCAAGCGGCCTGCCCGTGATTTCCACCGCCATCTCGGGAATTCCGCTCGCGATCGAGTCCGGCGTCGAGGGACTGCTGGTCCCGGAACAGGACCGCCCCGCCCTCAGGGACGCGATCGCCAGTCTCCTACGCAATCCGGAGCGCCGGCGGCGGATGGGCGCCCGCGCCCGCGCCAGGGCCGTTTCGCATCTGACCTGGGACATCGTCGCCGGCGCCTATCGGAACGCCTACCTGGAAGCTCTATCGCGGGGAGAGCGCCGCCGCCGGTGAGGGGTGTCCGCGAAGAGGTCGCCTTCGGCCCACGAAGCCGGAAGGTCTTGTGGACCGTCCTGGTCGCCGCCATGACCCTGCCGACCGTCGCCTCGCTCGCCTACTTCGTCTGGCTCGAAGGCACCGGCTGGGTCGCCCCGGCCTACCTCGGCGCCAAGGTGCTCCAATTCGCGGGCCCGGTGGCAGCCCTCGGCGCACTGCTCGCGGCGGCAGCCGGGCCGTCACGCCCGGGCCGATCCCTGGCGCTGGGCCTCGGCACCGGAATCGCCGGCGCCGCTTTCACGTGGATTGCCTACGTGGCCCTCTTTCGAGGCGGCGACATGGCGGCTACGGCTTCCCAAGCGATCGCCGTCAAGCTCGCCGACTTCCACCTGGACACGCTCTGGCGCTATGTCCTCGCCGCGCTCCTCATCAGCTTCCTGCACTCCTGGCTCGAGGAGGTCTACTGGCGGGCCTTCGTCTACCGCTGGCTCCAGCGGCTCATGCGCTCGGAGTGGTCCCTCGTCATAGCGGCCCTCGGCTTCGCTGCCCACCACGTCGTCGTGATCGGCGTCTACGTGGGCGACGCGCCGGTTCTGGTGGTGCTCCTCATGGCGGTGCCCGTCGTCGTCGGCGGCGTCCTCTGTTCCCTGCTGTACCGCGCCACGGGCAACCGGCTCCTGGCGCCCTGGATCAGCCACGTCTGCTTCGACCTCGCCATCATGGCGATCGGCTACGACCTGATCTTCGCCGGCTGAGGGCACCGCCTGGACCGGCGGGTGCTGCCTCCGCCTAGCTGCGCGCCGCCGGCAGGCCCTGCTGGCGTAGCCAGTCGTCGTTGTAGATCGTGCTCAGGTAGCGGGTGCCCGAATCGGGAAACAGGGTGACCACCCGCGCCGCCGGGTTCAGCTCGGGAAGGATCTCTCGCACTCCCCAGAGCGCCGCGCCGCTCGAGCCGCCGACCAGCATCGCCTCCTCCCGCGCGAGTTCCCGGGCGGCCAGGAACGCCTCCGCGTCGCTCACCTGGAGCATCCGGTCGAAGACATCGAATTCCGGGCAGTCGATGATCTCCTCGTCGCCGAGTCCTTCGAGCAGGTAGCGGCCGGGGGCCGCCGAGTCGTCCTCCGCCCCCGACAGCGCCGCGAAGTGGCGGCTGAACACCGAGCCTTCGACGTCCACCGCGACCACCAGAATCCTCGGATCCTGCTCCTTCAGGTACCGGCCCACGCCGGAGACGGTGCCGCCGGTGCCGATGCCGCCGACGAAGACATCGATCCGCCCTTCCATCTGCCGCCAGATCTCCGGGGCGGTCGTCTCGTAGTGGCAGCGGTTGTTGTCGCGGTTGTTGTGCTGGTCGGGGAAGAAGGCGTCGGGATGGGCGGCCGCCAGGCACCGCGCCTTCCGGTTGTACGACTCCGGGTGCTCAGGCGGCAGATCGCCGTCCACGAGGATCAGCTCGACGCCCAGGGCGCGCAGGCAGTCGAGCTTCTCCCGGCTGGTCTGGCGGCGGACCACGGCGCGGCAGCGCAGGCCCCGGTTCGTCGCCATCATCGCCAGCCCCATTGCCGTGTTGCCGGACGAAGCCTCGATCACCACGCCTCCCGGCGAGAGCGTTCCCGAGGCGAGCGCACGGTCCACGAGGTACCGCGCCACGCGGTCCTTCACGCTGCCCATCGGGTTCAGGTACTCGAGCTTCGCGCAGACACAGGTCCCGCTCCGGGCCGAGCCCAGCGAACGGCGGAGACGCACCATGGGCGTGCCGCCGATCGCCTCGCTCACATCCTCGCAGACCTTCTCCGGAAGACCCACCGGAGGGACGCCGGCGCCGCTCAAGGGGCCAAGACCCGCAACCTGCCGCGCGGACTTGCATGGAACAAACGGGTAGGGGTTCCTTGTTGGCAGCGCAGGTTGCGCGATTCAGGCGGCATGTTCGGTCGGCACGAGAGCCAGATTCAGGCGGCGGGCCTGACGCTGCAGGTTTCTGATTTGTCGTTCGCGTCGGACGGCCTCCATTTCGGCGAGGTCGCGCTCGACGTACTCTTCGCCGTGGGTCAGCATGGCGTAGATCAGTCGGCCGAGTTGATGAGCGGTGGCCTTGATGGCCTTCGCCTTCTCCATGTGCTGGAGACGCCGGCGGTGAGAGGCTCCGATGGCGGTCTTGCTGTTGCGGGCTGTGGTGGCGGCTTGGCGCAGCGCCTGGCCGACCCGGTTGGTCTGCTTCACGGGAGGGCCGTTCAGCCGTTTGTCGCCGCTGATGTTGGTCGGTGGAGCCAGACACAGCCACGAGCAGAAGTTGCCCTGCGAGGGAAACCGGGACAGGTCCGGGCCGATCTCAGCGGCGAAGGTCAGCGCGGTTTCGACGCCGACCGTCGGAATGGCGACCAGGTCCACGCCGAGCATGCGATGCAGCCGCTTCCGCAGGGCGCGCTCGCGCGCCTTCGAACCGGGCGGCGGCGCGTCCTCGACGCCGTCTTGGGCCAGACCGTCGAGCTCGGCGTCGATGCGCTTCTCGCACATCTCGATCTGGCCTTGCAGCATGTCGTAGCGGGCCAGCGCCTGGCCCAGAGCGAACAGGTGCTCGTCTCGCCAGTTGCCTTGCAAACTCGCCGCGATCACAGCCGGACCAGCCTTGCAGCGACCGTCCCGGTGACGGGCCAGCGCCGCGCCGTCGCGCTCGCCGGCGACGATCGCGCGCACGATCAACTGGCCGGTCTTGCCCATGATGTCGCTCAGCACGTTGTCCAACTGCACGTTCATCTGCACCAGAGCCTTCTGGATGTGCTGCACCGCGCGGCTGCGGTCGCGGACCAACTGGGCGCGCTGCCGCGTGTACGAACGCAGCGGACACAACTCGTCCGGCGCGCGAAACGCACCGCGCAGGAGCCCGTAGCTCATCAACTGCCGGATCCACTGGCAGTCCAGAACGTCACTCTTGCGGCCACTCACCTGCTTGGTCGCCCGAGGATTCACCAGATGCACCTCGAACCCCGCCCGGTCCAGCACCTCGAACACCGGAATCCAGTACACCCCCGTCGACTCCAGCGCCACCTCACGCACGCCGCACTCCTGAAGCCACGAGGCCATCGCCTCGAGGTCCTCCGTGAACGACGAGAAATTGCGCACCGGCCGCTCGAAACGCGACGGGGCCACCGCCACGTAGTGCTTGCGCTTGCCTACGTCCACACCGGCGCAATCCGGGTGAACGACTTCCAGACGCTCCGCCTTCCGCTTTGCCATCCCCTGCCTCCCGTAGATGTGGAATCCAATCGTCGCGCTGGGCAGAGACCGCGGCGAAAAGCTCAATCTTGCATACGGGGTCGCGACACAAGCCGCGCCGCCAGCGTCAGAGCGCCGATCACGGTCCGGGCCAAACTCCTAGTCGGGCGCCAACACACCAGTGCCTGCGCGGCCTCGCTGCCCAGCGCGGCCAACTCTATGAACCCACGACGCCGCTGTAACGTTGGCTACTCGCTGCCTGTTCCCTGCGCGACAGCGCAGCGACAACGCTGCGGACACTCCTAGCCATGTCCGCCAGCCTCCAACAGACGATCGCGGACGAGCTGCATGTCTTCCCAGGCGGCCCGCTTGTACGACGGATCCCTTAGCAGGAAGGCCGGATGGTAGGTCACCCGAACCGGTACACCCCGCACGTCGTGCCAACGGCCCCGCATGCGGCCCACGGAGTCCTTCGTCTGCAGGAGCTGTTGGGCCGCGACTCCGCCGAGGGCGACGATCACACCCGGGGCCACGAGTTCGATCTGCCGGTCGAGGAACGAACGGCAGGCGGCGATTTCGTCCGGCTGCGGATTGCGGTTGTTCGGCGGCCGGCACTTGACCACGTTCGTGATGTAGACCTCCTGACGGCTCAGGCCAATCGCCGCGATGATGCGGTCCAGCAGTTGTCCCGCCCGCCCCACGAAGGGCAGGCCCTGTTGATCCTCGTTGTAGCCGGGACCCTCGCCGACGAACATCAGGCCGGCGTCAGCATGACCGTCACCGAACACGACCGTCTTGCGCTGCTCGCAGAGCCGGCACGCGGTACAGCCCCGAGCCTCTTCCGCCACCGTCCGTAGACGCTCGGAGCGGTCTCCCGCGCCTTCCTGGACGGCTTCCGCCGCCCGCGGCGGATAGGCGTCCTCGAAACCGAGGTCTCGCAGCAGACCGAGTTCCTGACTCGCGGAGAGTCCGGCAGCCCGTGGCGAAGGCCGCGTCACGAGCCCTTAGCCCGAAGCGGCCCTGTCGCCGGCAAACAACTCCAGCAGACGGCCCGCCAGTTCGTCCTTCGACTGCTTCGGGAAGCGGACGGGGCCGCCGCCCCGGCCGAAGACGACCACCTCGTTGTCCGCCGCCTCGAAGCCGATGTCCGGCCGCGACACGTCGTTGGCGACGATCCAGTGCGCCTGCTTGGCCTTCAGCTTGCTCCGCGCCGAGTCCTCGAGGCGCTCGGTCTCGGCCGCAAAACCAACGCGCATCGCCGCGGGCGCCACCGACGCCAGACCGGCGAGGAGGTCGGGGTTCTGCTCCATTTCGAGCACCAGACCGTCGGCGCCGGACTTCTTGAGTTTCTGGCCGGCGCGCTCGCGCGGCCGGTAGTCGGCCACCGCGGCGGCCATCACGACCAGGTCGGCCGCCGGCGCCGTCTCCCCGAGCGCCGCCTGCATCTCGACCGCGGAGACGACATCGATCCGCTGCACGCCCTCGGGAGTCTCCTGGTTCACGGGTCCGGCGACGAGAGTGACCGCCGCGCCCCGGAACGCCGCCTGTCGCGCCAGGGCGAAGCCCATGCGCCCGCTCGACCGGTTGCCGAGGAAACGAACGGGATCGATCGCCTCGTAGGTCGGGCCGGCCGTGACGACGACTCGCCAACCGGCCAGTGGACCCACAGGCGAAGCGGCCCCGGTTTCCGGCAGAGCCAACTTCCGGCACACGGCGTCCACGATCGCCTCCGGTTCGGCCATGCGGCCCCAACCCCGCTCGCCCGAAGCCAGGGCGCCCTCGACCGGCCCCACGATCAGGGCGCCGCGGCCGCTCAGCGCCTTGACCTGGGCGCCGACCTGGGGCTTGCGCCACATCGCGTCGTGCATCGCGGGCGCCACCACCACCGGTCCCTCGAACATCAGAGCGGTGGTGCTCAGGAAGTCGTCCGCGAGACCGAGGGACAGGCGGGCCAGCGTGTTCGCGGTCGCCGGCGCGACGCAGAGCAGATCGGCCCACTGCGCCGCCTCGACGTGGAGCTCGGCGCCATCCACACCGCCGTCGCGCGACAGGTAGCTCTGGCCGTAGACCCGTTCGCCGCTCAGCACCTCGAGTGTGAGCGGCGACACGAAGCTCTCCGCCGCCAGCGTCGGCGCGCAGCGTACGGCGACCCCCCGCTCGCGAAGCCGGCGGACCAGGTAAGCGCCTTTGTAGGCGGCGATCCCGCCGCTTATGCCGAGAAGGACTCGGGCAGCCCGTGCAGGCGCGTCGGGCACACCGTGACCTCCGGCAGACCCCTAGTTGACTGTGCTGCGCCGCCCGAAGGCATCGCCCCCGGGCTGCGGGCTTCCGTCCTCGGCGCTGACCGACTCAGGAGACTCGGGCGCCTCGCCGTAGTCCCACTCGACCATGTCGTGCTGCATCTCGCTCATCGCATGCCGGGCGAACTTCGGGCTCTCCCGGGGCATGCGTTCCTGGGCGCCGCGAATCAACTGCTCGGCTCGGCGCGCGGCCAGAAGGACGAAACGGAACTTGCTATCCACTTTCTCAGGAAAACGGGCCATATGCATCAAAATCCGCAAGAACGCCGCGTACGCGCTCCCGCATCCGCTCCCTTCGCTGTCGTTTCTCGAGCATGATGGCGGCCAAGGTCTCGCTGGCCGCCTCGGCGCGGTCGTTGACAATAACATAGTCGTAGTCCAGCACGCGGCCCAGTTCGCCCAGCGCACCCTGGAGCCGCTGCCGGATCGCCGGCGCCTCGTCCAGATCGCGTCCCCGGAGGCGCGCCACCAGCGCCTGGGGGCTCGGCGGCATGACGAAGATGCTGTGGACCGCGGTACCCAACCGGCCCGCCGCGCCCCCGTTGGCCATCACCTGGGCCGCGCCCTGCACGTCGATGTCCAGCAGGACATCCACTCCCCTCTCGATCCGGGGCAGGACCTCGTCGACGGATGTCCCGTAACGGTTGCCGTGGACCACCGCCCACTCCAGGAACCGGTTCTCCGCCACCATGGACGCGAACGCGTCCCGCTCCACGAAGTGGTAGTCGACGCCGGTCCTCTCGTTCTCACGGGGAAGGCGGGTGGTGTGGCTGATCGAGAACTCGACCCCGGCGACGAGTTCCATCGCCCGATGCACGAGCGTGGTCTTCCCGGCGCCGGACGGCGCCGAGAGTATGAACAGCTCCCCTCTTGCCGTGCCCGCGGTCATTCGATGTTCTGCACCTGCTCGCGCAACTGCTCGCACAGCACCTTACCCTCGACGACCGCGCGCTGCATCGCCAGGTCGCGGCACTTCGACCCGACCGTGTTCAGCTCGCGCAGGATCTCCTGGGTCAGGAAGTCGAGCCGCCGCCCCACCGCGCCTTCTTCGGCCATCGCCGCCGCAAAGCCCTCCAGGTGGCCGCTCAGCCGCTCCAGTTCCTCGACCGTGTCGCTGCGCTCGATCAGCAGGGCGACCTCCTGAACCACGCGCGCCGGGTCGAGTCCGGCGTCCGCCGCGTCCGCCGCTTCCCGACGCTGAAGCAGGCCGCGCACCCGCCCCTGCAACTCGTTCAGGGCCTGATCCACCACCTCTTCGCGGCGCGCGGCAAGGGCTTCCACCCTTCCACGCAACTCGCGGAGATGGCCCCGAAGAGCGTCCTCCAGGGCCTGTCCCTCCCGTTCCCGCTCGGCCGCGAGAGCCGCCACCGCGCGCCGGCAGACCCGCACCGCGAGCGCCATCTCCTCCGCTCCCATGACGGACGGCCCGCCTTCCGGTCGCGACACGCGCGCGGCCGACATCAACTCGCCGGCACTCAGCTCCGACGCCACGAGGCCCCGGCGCCGCCAGCGCCGGGCGACCCGCTGCAGAGCATCCGCCGTCTCGTCGCACGCCTCGACGGTTGCGGCGCCAGTCGCCGTGTCGATCTCGACGCCGAGCTCGACACGGCCGCGCCGGATCTCCGCCGCGACCACCGCACGCAACTCCGGCTCCAGAACCCGGTAGGGCGCCCGCAGACGCACGGCGAAGTCGAGAAAGCGGTGGTTGACGGACCGGGCCGTGACGGTCACGCGGTGCGTACCGCTCTGTTCGGCCGCCTCTCCGATCCCGGTCATGCTTCTCAGGGCCGGCCTCCTTCCCGGCATCGCCTGCTCATCGAAAGTTCCCGCAGGAGGCTCCGGGCGGCCCGTTCGCTGGCGCCGGACTCGCCGAGCGCCGGCCGGAGTTCGGCCAGGTCCGCCCGCATGTTGTCGATCCGGCGCCGTTTGGACAGGAGTTTCCGCGCCGTCGCCGCCATTTGCGCCTCACCAGCCTCACCCTGGAGCAGTTCCGGCACGACCCGGCGACCGAGCACCAGGTTGACCAGGCTGACGAACGGCAGGTTGACCAACCACCGGCCGACGAGCCCGGTCAGCGGCGACACGCGGTAGACCACCACCATGGGCGTGCCCAGCAGCCCCACCTCCAGGGTCGCGGTGCCGGAAGCGCAGAGCGCGAGATGAGAGCCGGCAACCGCCGCAAACCGCCCCGAGCGGACAATCTCCAGGTCCTCGCGGGCGAGCGGGCTCGCCGCGACCAGGCGATCAACCAGGTCGGTATCCACCATAGGCGCCAGGATCAGGCGAATGCGCGCGGCGTCGTTGCCGGAACCGGCTTCCGTCGTACCGTGTTTTCGTCCGCCCGCCACGGCCGCCGCGGCCCGCAGCATCGGCGACAGGATCCGCCGCACCTCACTGTTGCGCGAGCCCGGCAGCAGCGCCACCGTCGGGCGTGCCGGCAGATCCGCCTCCCGGTCCCACACCGACTGGAGTTGGGGCACCTCATCGACCAGGGGATGGCCGACGTGCTCCACCGCGAGTTCGTGCCCCCGGTACACGTCGACCTCGAATGGAAAGAGCACAAGCATGCGGTCGACCAGGCGGGCGATCGTTCCTACCCGGCGCGGGCGCCACGCCCACACCTGCGGCGACACGTAGTAGAGCACCGGCACGCCACGCCGGTGAAGCCGCCGGGCCAAGCGCAGATTGAAGTCCGGAAAGTCGACCAGCACCGCCAGCTCCGGCCCGCGCTTCTCGACTGCCCTGAGCAGCCGGCGAAAGACCTGCCGGATCCGCGGCAGTTCCCGCAGAACCTCGACGATGCCGACCACGGCCACCTCATCGCTGTGCGCGACCGGATCCAGACCCGCGGCAGCCATCGCGTCGCCGCCGAGTCCGAAGAAGCGAATCGGCCCTTCGTTCCCAGCCAGACGCCGCACCGCTTCCATCATTCGCGCCGCGTGGTGGTCGCCGGAGGCCTCGCCGGCGGAGATCAGAACCGCCGAACCGCTCTCGGTCCCGGGCCTCCCGGTCAGGGAATCGGCGCCGGCGGCGACCATGGAAACGGGAACATCAACCAGGCCAGCACCAGGCCCCCGCCGATCATGCCGACCATCATCTGCACAAAGAGCCGCACCCTGTCCCTGAACTGGCGCCGCCACAGCACGGCGAAGAACAGGCTGACCTGGACGGCGTAGATCACCATCAAGGCGAAGTGGCTGGTCAACACGTCCGTCAGTCCTTCGATCCGCTGGCGATGTCCCAAGCGTCGAACACCGCCAGGAGATTGAGAAGACCGGCAGTCAGCAGGAACGCCTTGCCGTATTCGAAGGTCGAAGACAGGATGTCGCCGCTGTACTCCACCAGGTAGCGGGCCACGAAGTACGGGGCGCCGGCGCCCATCGAACTCAGAGTGGCCAGCCGGCTGAGCGGCTGCTCCGGCACGACGACGTAGAGGTGACCCCGGAGCCAGCACCCGAACAGGAAGGAGAACAGGACCACGCCGAAGACGACGGCGGCGCGACGCGGCTTGCGCAGAATCAGGTGGCCGCTGCCGGGCACCGCCCAGGCCGCGACCGCCACGAGCACTGGCCGGACGACACCGCTGGGCTCGGCGGGAGGGCCGGCTGGAGGCGAAGTCGTCGTCATCTGGGCGCGGCGGGCTCAACCCGGGCCTTGTGGGGCTCGGTCTCACTACCAAGGTCACTCGTCAGAGTTCAAGCGCTCCTTGAGTTCCTTGCCGGGCTTGAAGTACGGAATCTTCTTGGAGGGAACATCGACCCGGGCGCCGGTCTTCGGGTTGCGACCGATCCTGGAACCGCGCTCGCGGATGCGAAAACTCCCGAAGCCGCGAAGTTCGATCTTGTCGCCGTCCTTCAGCGAGTCGACGATGCTATCCAGCACCGTGCTCACGATGACTTCGGCATCCTTCTTCGTCAAGTCGGTGCCGCGCGCCACTTCCTCGACCAGGTGAGCCTTGGTCATCCCCTGGCGGATGGCTTCAGAGATCTGGATCGCGTCTTTCATTTTCGGCTTTCTCCCCTTAGCCGGCCCTTCTAGTTCTCTTGCGATGGACTCTCCGAGACGCTCGCTTCGTCGGCGCTCTCGACCTCTTCACTCTCCTCGGGCTGGTCCGCCTCGGCTTCAGCAGCCTCTACCGCGTCCCCGGCTTCAGCGGCTTCCACCGCGTCCTCGGCTTCAGCAGCCTCTACCACGTCCCCGGCTTCAGCGGCCTCCACCGCGTCCTCGGCTTCAGCAGCCTCCACCGCATCCTCGACGTCAGCAGCCTCCTCGGCGGCAGCAGCCGCAGCCGTAGCCGTAGCCTCGGCGAGCTTCCGCTCCCGCTCGGCCGCCAACTCGTCCGCCTCCTCGTCGGTCAACTCGACCACGCCGCGCAGCGTGAGACCGACCTTCTTGTCCTCGTCCTCGATCCGGAGGATGCGGGCGCGGACGAACTCCCCGATCTTGTAGTGATCCTCGAGCTTGCCGCCAGGCACGTCGACCTCGCTGACGTGCGCCAGACCCTCCAGTCCGTCGTAGACATCGATGAACAGCCCGAAGTCGGTCACGTTGACCACCCGGCCCACGATGTCGTCGCCGACGCCGTTGCTGTCCATGAAGTCCTGCCACTCGTTGGGCAGGAAGTCCTTGATCGACAGGGACACGCGCTGCCCGGTGACATCGATGTTCGTGATCCTCGCCCGGACGGCATCGCCCTTCGCCAGCACCTCGCTCGGGTGCTTCACGCGCTTCGTCCAGCTCATGTCCGAGACATGGACCAGCCCGTCGATCTCCTCCGTGATCTCGACGAAGGCGCCGAACTCGGTCAAGTTCCGCACCCGGCCCTCGACGATCGTGCCGACCGGGAACCGGGCCGCGAGATCCTCCCACGGGTTCGACTCGACCTGGCGCAGGGACAGACTGATGCGACGTTGCTGCATGTCGAGTTCCGACACGATCGCCTCGACGTCCTGGCCGACGCTGACGATCTTGGACGGCGGCACGACCTTCTTCGTCCACGACATCTCGCTGACGTGGACCAGGCCCTCGACGCCCTCCTCCAGCTCCACGAAGGCGCCGTAGTCGACCAGGCTGACGACCCGGCCTCGCACCCGCGAACCCAGCGGGTACTTCTTGTCGACCAGGGTCCAGGGATCCTCGGTGGTCTGCTTGTAACCCAGGGAGACACGCTCGGTTTCCGGATCGAAACGGAGCACGACGACCCCGACCTCGTCGCCGACGGCGAAGTGCTCCGATGGGTGGTTGACCCGGCCCCACGAGATGTCCGTGATGTGGAGCAGGCCGTCGATGCCGCCCAGGTCGACGAAAACGCCGTAGTCCGTGATGTTCTTGACCACACCCGGAAGCCGCGCCCCCTCCTTCAACTTGGTCAGGGTCTCCGCCTTCTTCTTGGCGTACTCCTTCTCGAGAACCGCGCGCCGCGACAGCACGATGTTGTTGCGCCGACGGTCCAGGCTGATCACCTTGAACTCGAGTTCCTCGCCCTTGAACGACTCCAGGTATTTGACCGGCTTGATGTCGACCAGGGAACCCGGCAGGAACGCCCGCAGACCGACATCGACCGTGAGGCCTCCCTTGATGCGATCGATCACACGGCCCGTGATCACCTTCCCTTCCTTGAAGCTGTTCTCGACCTGCGCCCAGATGCGCATGCGCTCGGCCTTGACCTTGGAGAGCATCACGTGACCGTCGGCGCCCTCCGTCTGCTCGAGCAGCACTTCCACCTCGTCGCCGACGCTGACCTGCAGCTCGTCGTTCCGGGAAGTGAATTCGTGAATCGGCACCAGGCCTTCGGACTTGTAGCCGACATCCACGACGACGACGTTCGAAGTGATCGCGATCACCTTGCCGGCGACAATCTCTCCTTCGTTGAGATGACGCATGCTGTCGTCGTACATCTCGACGAGCTGCTCGTAGGAAAGGTCGTCTGGATCTGGGGCGGGCGCTTCCGCGGGAAGCGCGTTCGGGGCCGGCGTGTGTTCTTCGGTGGATTCCATGGGTTCCTGTGTTCTCGCCGCGGTCGGTGGACCGTGCGGTAGGCGTTTCCAGATAGTGAGCGCACCGACAATCGGGCCCGTGACGCACTGCGAACAGCAGGCGTCGGGGCCCGAACGGACGCCAAGGTCAGACCGACAAGTATAGGGACGCGGCCGGAAGCGGTCAACCGCCGCTCGGTTTGCAGAACGTGCCGTCGCGCATGGCTTAATCACTCATTCCACGACACTTAAGTGTCGCGTTCGGCCCGGTTCCGAAGCGCCGCCAGGGACCAGGACGCGTGTCTTCGGACCACGGGGTCGCCGCTTGCCTGCGCCCGTTCGAGCGCCGGGACGTAGGCGGCTTCGCCACGGTTCCCCATCGCCAGGGCGGCGTTGCGCCGCAATCCGGACCGCCCGGCCCGCTTCATCGGGCTGCCGCGGAAACGCGTCCGGTACTCGCCCTCCGACACCCCGAGGAGCGCCGTCAGATCGAGTTCGGCGCGATGCGCGGGCAAGGAGAACTCCCGGCTCCGCTCGGGCGTAGCCAGCGCGGCGCGGTGTTCGTTCCAGGGACAGACCTCCTGACAGACGTCGCACCCGAAGACCCAGTCCCCGACCAGGGATCGCGCGTGGTCCGGAACTTCGCCGCGGTGTTCGATCGTCCAGTAGCTGATGCACCTGCCGGCGTCCAGGACGTAGGGGGCCGGCAGCGCCCCGGTCGGACAGGCCTCAAGACAGCGCCGGCAGTTGCCGCAGAGGTCTTCGGCCAGCGGCTCGGAGGGGGCCAGTTCCAGGGTCAGGAACAGCTCGCCGAGCAGGAACCACGATCCGGTGCGGTCGAGCAACTGGGTGTTCTTGGCAATGGCGCCAAGTCCCGCCCGCGCCGCCAGTTCTCTCTCGAGCACCGGCCCGGTATCGACGTAGAAGCGCGCGCCGGCGCCCGGAAACGCCTCCCGGATACGGGCCGCGAGCGCCCGCAGGCGCCGCTCCATCACCGGGTGGTAGTCGTCGCCGCGCGCGTACCGGGCCACCCGGGGCCAGAGGTCGCCTTCGGGCTCGGGCTCGCCCTCCAGAGGGTGGTAGTGAAGCGCCACGCACAACGCCGACCTCGCTCCGTCGAGCAACGAAGCCGGCGCCAGGCGCCTCCGCGGCCGCCTGCCGAGCCAGGCCATGGAGGCGAACAGGCCCCGCTCCAGCCGGCGCAGGAAGGACGCGCCGGCGCCGGCCCGCGGTTCCAGCGAAGCGACCCCCGCGCGGTCGAAACCGGCCTCGAGCGCCCACCCGGTCAGCAGCTCCGTGCGGTTCTTCGCCGCGCTGACGGCCGTCATGCCCGGTCTTCGGGCGGCGACAGGATCTCGAAGCGGGTGGCGTAGTCGTCGTTGGGGCCCGCGGGAACGTCCTCGAAGCACTCCACGCGCCACCCCCGAAGGGGCCCGAGATCGACCGCCGTGTCGCCTTCGACATCCGCCAGGACGCGGGTCAGGTAGACGCGGTCGGCGAAACGGAACGCGGCCTGGAACAGGCCGGCGCCGCCGATCACGAACGCCTCCTCCTCGCCCGCCTCGCGTGCCGCGCCCAGCGCGTCGTCGAGCGAGCGGAATGTGGCCGCGCCCGGCGCCTCGAAGTCCGTCCGGGTGCTCAGCACGATGCACTCCCTTCCCGGCAGCGGCCGGCAGCCGATCTCCTCCCAGGTCCGCCGACCCATCACCACGTGATGGCCCACCGTCAGCCGCTTGAAGCGGCTCACATCCGTCTGAAGCCGCCAGGGAAGCTGGCCGTCCAGGCCGATGACGCCGTTCGTCGCCGCCGCCAGGATCACCGAGAGCCGCATCTCAGACCGCGACCGCGGCGCGGATCGCCGGATGGGGGTCGTAGCCTACGAGTTGGAAGTCGTCGGGCCCAAAATCGAAGATGGAGCGGACGTCCGGATTGAGCCGCATCTCGGGCAACGGACGCGGCTGCCGCGACAACTGCTTCCACGTCTGCTCCACATGGTTGCCGTACAGGTGGGCGTCGCCGAAGGTATGGACCAACTCCCCAGGCGCGAGACCGCAGACCTGCGCGACCATCATCAGCAGCAAAGCGTAGGAGGCGATGTTGAAGGGAACGCCCAGGAACAGGTCGCCGCTGCGCTGGTAGAGCTGGCAGGAGAGGCTGCCGCCGGCGACGTAGAACTGGAACAGCGTGTGGCAGGGCGGCAGAGCCATCGAGTCGACCTCGGCCACGTTCCACGCGCTGACGATCAGACGCCGCGAGTTCGGCTCGCTCCGTATGCGATCGACGACGGCTGCTATCTGGTCGATCGACCGCCCGTCCGGCGTCGCCCAGGACCGCCACTGCGAACCGTAGACGGGGCCCAGGTCGCCCTTCTCGTCGGCCCATTCGTCCCAGATCGTCACCCCGTGCCGGTGCAGGAAGTCGACGTTCGTCTCCCCGCGCAGGAACCACAGCAGCTCGACGATGATCGAGCGCAGGTGCAGGCGCTTCGTGGTCAGCGCCGGGAATCCGTCGGCCAGGTCGTAACGCAACTGCCGGCCGAACACGCTGCGGGTGCCGGTGCCGGTGCGGTCGTCGCGCACGACGCCCTCATCGAGCACCTCACGCAGCAGGTCGAGGTACTGGCGCATCAGCGGTGAAGACCCGGGCGAACACGAGACACTGGCCACTCCCTCCGCAAGCCTTGGGACCTTACCAACCGGTCACGCCTCTTCGAGCAACCGGAGCATGGCTCGCCGGTGCGCTTCATCCCCGATCGCACCGAACTTGCGGCGTAGCCGCCGGCGCAGAGCCGCCCGTTCCCAACGGGACCGGTGGAGGTCGTAGTAGCGCAACTGGGAGGCGCGGTAGAAGCGCTCCACCCCCGGCGTCAGACCGCGTTCGCGATCCGCACCGGTCACGGCGCCCCGCAGATGCCATGCCCGCGCCCCGGCCACTTCGCGCTGCCTGAAGCCGGCACGGTGGAGTCGGAGTCCCAGGTCCGCGTCCTCGAAGTAGAGAAAGAACCCCTCGTCGAAACCGCCGGCCCGTTGGAAGGCCGAGCGACGGACGAGCAGGCAGGCGGCGGTGAACCAGCCGGGACCCACCAGGAGTCTCAGCACGGGCGGCAGCACGCGGTGGTTCCAACCCGCCCCCTCGAACCGGTTGCGGAATCTCTGAATGGCCTCCCCCGGCACTCCGGTGGGCGGCGACCAGACGAACTGGCGGGCGCCGTCCGGGTAGCGGAGCGAAGGTGCGGCGACCGCGAGCCGATCGTCGGACTCCAGCGCCTCGACCAGACGCCGCAGGGATTCCTCGTCGATCCATGCGTCCGGGTTCAGGAGCAGCAGATGACGGCCGGCCGACTTCGCGGCAGCCAGATTGCACGCGGCGCCGAAGCCGAGGTTGCGATCCGACTCGATGAGTCGAACCGGCAGGGCCGGGGACGCGGCCGACTCGAACTCGCGGACCGACGACGACGAACCGTCAACAGACGCGTTGTCCACCACCACCGCCTCCAAACCGGCCGGCAATCGAGCCGGCCGGCACTTCCCGGCTGCCGGCCTGCCGCCAGCGGCGCCCGTCCCGGCCGAATCCGGTGCGGCCGCGCCGTCCGGCCGCCATGCCTCGCCGATCGCCTGGAGGCTCTCCAAGCACCGCCTGAGCCGGTCACCGGCGTTGTAGTTCACGACCAGGGCGCTGACCGCCGGCTGCTGCGATCCGCTCACTGGGCCTTCCCCCGCGCCGTTCGCCAAGCCGTCTCCACCTCGTCGGCGAAGCACTCGGCGGCGCGGTCCCAGGTCAGGGATCGTACCCGGTCGGTCCCCTCCGACATTGCCGACCCGCGCGCTTCGCGGTCCAGCACCAGCCGCCGCAGGCCGTCGGTCAACGCGTCGATCTCGAGCCGGTCGCATCGAAGCGGATACTCCGGCCACAACTCGGTCAGGGCCGGCGCGTCCGAGACGAGCACCGGCGCCCCGGCGGCAAGCGACTCGAGCGGCGGCAGCCCGTACCCCTCGTACTCCGACACGTAGATCGTTCCCAGGGCCCGCGCGTACAACGCCGGCAGCAGCTCGTCGTCGACGTAGCCGAGGCGGACGACGCGTTGCGCCCAGTCGCCGCCCTGGATGAGCCGGTCGAGGTCGTCACGACGAGGCAACTGGTTCCGGCCCGCGATGACGAGGCGGAGCTCGTCGAGGTTCGGGGACCCGGGACCCGGTCCCGAGCCAGATGCCGGCCGGAAGGCCGGCGCACCCAGTGGGGTCGGCGCCGGCTCGCGCACCAGGCGACCCAGAGCACGCAGCACCAGGTCCAGCCGCCGGCGCGGGAGGATCGAGCCGAGCACCAGCAGGTAGGGCTGCTGAACACCCAGCTCCGCCAGAACACGGGCCTGCTCCTGCTCTCCGGCGCCGGCCGACTCCCGGGCTCGCGCGAAGCGCGGCGACACGCCCAGGGGCACAGCGGCAACGCGGTCCGCCGGCAGGCCGTACCGCTGCCGCAGGTCGGCGGCGGTGCGCCGGGTGTCGGTCAGTACTCTGGTGGCCGCGCGTGCCGCGCCGCGGGCAAGGTAGCGGCGGCGACACAGCTCGCGGAAACCGAAGTCCCGCGGCAGGTGCTCGAAGGAAAGATCGTGGATCGTGACCAGGGATGGCCGATCCAGGGCGCGCGGCAGGCTGTAGCCCGGCGAGAAGACGACGTCCGGCCGCTCACGCCGCAGCAGCCTCGGCAACCGGAACTGCTCCCAGAGAATCGGATGGGCGCCGGGCCGCCGATCGAAGACCGGTTCGCAGCGGCAACCCTCGCCCGCCCCGCCGGTCCACAGCGGGTGCTCGAAGGGATCGCCCTTGAAGAACAGCCGCAGGCGCCACCCTTCCGCTTGAGGTGTTCGACGGAGGGCCGCCAGAAGCTCCTCGGCGTAGCGGCCGACGCCGGTGGACTCGCCCTCCATCTCGTAGGCGACGACGCCGATCGAACGCGGGCCTGTTGCCGTACCGCTCATCGGCCCGCCCCCACCACCCCGCGGTAGATCTCGATCACTTCCTTGGCGGCCGTGCGCCAGGAGAAGCCGGCCGCGCGAGCGAGACCGGCCCGCCGGTAGTGGCAGCGCAAAGCCGGGTCGCCGAGCAGCGCCTCCAGGCCGCCGCGAATCGCCCCTACATCGAGCGGGTCGACGCAGAGCGCGGCGTCTCCGCCCACTTCTACGAGAGACGACGTGTTCGAGGTCAGCACCGGTGTACCGCAGGCCATCGCCTCCACCACGGGCAGCCCGAACCCCTCGACCAGGGACGGATACGCCACCACCGAAGCAACGTTGTAGAGGGCGGCCAGGTCCTCCTCCTCGACGGTCCCCAGACGCCGTACGAAGTCCGGCCAGGCGCCGCCGAACGCGGCGTCCTCCTTCCAACCGCTGCCGCCGACCAGCACCAACGGAGCGCTGCTCCGCAACGCCGGATCGAGTTCGGCGTAAGCCTCTACGAGGCGGGCGATGTTCTTGCGGGGCTCGAGCGAGCCCACCGAGAGCACGAACGGGCCGTCGAGCCCGAAGCGCGCCGCCAACCGCTTCCGGGCGGCTTCGAACTCCGCGTCGACGAACGCAACGAACACCGGCGATGCCGCTTCGTAGACCACCTTCAGCCGATCCTCGGGCAGCACGAACCACTTCCGCACCTCCTCGGCGGTGGCCTCCGAGACCGCCAGAATCATGGCCTGCCGCGACACCGCGCGCATGGTCCCGAGCAGGCACTGGTTGCGGTTGTCCAGCACGTGGAACTCGGGGTGGGTCAGGAACGTCAAGTCGTGGATCGTGAACACCACCGGACCGTCGAAGCAGGCCGGATCGGAAAACGAAGGGATATGGAACAGGTCGACGTCGCGCCGCCGCGGCCACCGGCCCGGTCCCCGCCGCGCGTTCGCCGGCAGCTCGTCCAGAAGGCCCCTCCAGGACCGCGAGTCCGCCTCCGCACCCAGGGAGTAGAGATGAAGCGCCGGTGTGCCGCCGCGCTCCTCCGCCTCCTCGGCGAGCGCCTGCAGAAGGCTTGCCGAGTACCGGGCCACGCCGTCCCGCGGCCCGAAGATCTTGCTCACGTCGAAACCGACGCGCATCACTGCTAGCCCGGCCTCGAAGCCTGCGCTTCCCGTCTCGCCTCGGCCCGGATCCCCAGCGCCACGGCCCGCAGCCGCTTCGCGGCGCCGGCCATCAAGTGACCCTCACTGTCAAGCTGCTCGATCAGCGGGAGGATGTCGGCGTGAAGCGGATCGACCCGGACGGCCTGCTTCGTCCCGAGCCAGACGCCAAGCCGAAGGCGCTCGTAGCGATCTCTGCCGATCACCTGCCGCAACAGGCTGCGCAAAGGCCTGGCTGCGCCCGATCGCGTGAAGCGCCCCAGCAGCACGACGAAGGGCCGGAGCAGGTCCAGGAGCCGGGTCACCTGCCGCATGCACCGGGAGCGTACCCTAGTCGCCGCCCGCCAGCTCACGATAGATACCGATCACCTGGTCCGCCGCCTTCCGCCACGAGAACCCGGCGGCGTGCTGGAAGCCGGCTTCGCGACACCGCCGGCGCAGGGACGGATCCCCAAGCAGAGCCTGCAGACCACCCCGAATCGCCCCCGCGTCGAAGGGATCGACGCACACCGCCGCGTCGCCGCCGACCTCCACCAGCGAGGACACGTTCGAAGTCAGCACCGGCGTGCCGCACGCCATCGCCTCCACCACGGGAAGACCGAACCCCTCGACCAGGGACGGGTAGGCCACCACCGACGCGGCGTTGTACAGGGCCACCAGATCCCGCTCGTCGACCTTGCCGAGACGCCGCATGTACTCGGGCCACTTCCCGGCGAAGGTCGCCGCCTGCTTCCAACCGCCGTCCCCCACCAGCACCAGGGGCGTGCCCTTCCGCAGCGCCGGGTCGAGCCCGGAGTACGCTTCGATCAGCCGAGCGATGTTCTTGCGCGGTTCGAGCGTGCCGACCGACAGCACGAACGGTCCGTCGAGCCCGAAGCGATCGGCGAGTCGACGCTTCGCGGCAGCGAGCTGCGCACCGTCGAGTGCGGCGAACGCCGATGACGCCGCCGGGTAGACGACCTGGATCCGCTCGGGCGCCGCATGGAACCAGCGCCGCACCTCGTCCGCCGTCGCCCGTGAATCGACCGCCAGGGTCGCGTCCTGCCACACCGCGCGCAGCGTCGATCGGAGGCAGTGGGCCCGGTTGACCGACTGGTGGCACTCAGGGTGGGTAAGGAAGGTCAGATCGTGGACGGTGAACAGAACCGGCCCGTCGAAGAAGCCCGTGTCCGTGAACGAGGTCGTGTGGAACAGGTCGAGATCGTCCCGGTCCGGGTGACGACCCGGATGCCGGACCGCGCTCCCCGGCAGATGGCCCAGAGCCCGCTCCCAGTCCTCCGGCTCGACATCGGCGTCTCCCGCGTAGAGATGCAGCGAGAACTCGCCGCCGCTCTCCGCCCGAGCCGCCAGCACGTCCAGCAGGCTGGCGGTGTAGCTGGCAATGCCGTCGCGCGGTCCGAAGACCTTGGCGACATCGAAGCCGACGCGCATCGGGCGGCGCTATGTCGCTCGTGGAAGCGTGAGACCGACGTCCGCCCCGTGGTCGGACCAAGCTTCCGCGCGTATCTCCAGCGTCAGGCGGCGCAGGCGCTCGGCCGCGCCCTCGGCCAGCCGGCCGCCCCGATCGAGCTTGTCGATCAACGGCAGCACCTCCGCCGGATACAACTCGAAGAAGAGCGCTTCTTCGACCTCCGCCGCCCGATCCGACATCCCGTCGATCCTGTTCTCCAGCGCGCCGCACAACGTCGCAACCCGGGTCACCTCGAGCCGCAGAGCGTGGATCCGCTGCCGCACCCGCAGCAACACGAGCGCTGCCGCGGCTACGCCTCCGGCAGCGAGCAGCACGAGAAGAACGACGGACGGCCGCACAACGGCGGCAGACTACCAGTCCCCATGATCTTCAGGCCCCGGAATCCGCCAAACCGGCCCCGGCTCTCTCTTCCGGCGCCCCGTCTCCGGCCGGTTCGAGATCCGCCGCCAGCCCGACCACCTCGTCGTACAGTTCGGCGCGTCGCCGGCGCAGGCGCTTCACCGTTCCGGTGCGCAGACCCACCGTCCACAGCGCCCGCAGACCGTGACCGAGTTCGGCGATCAGGCGATGGTAGCGAAGGCCGAGCAACGCCGACACGGCGCACAATCCGAGCATCCCGGCGACGCGCGCCCACAAGGATTCGGGCACCCAGTCGAATCCCGGCAACGGCTCGGTCCAGGCGATACCGACCGCGAAGCTCGCGACGATCCACGCCGTCGGCAGAATGACGAGACCGAGCACCATCTTGAGTCCCGCCTGCTCCTTCCTCGTCTTCGAGAGCTTCTTCGCGCCGAGCACCACCAGCAGCGCCGCCGGCAGGTTGATCAGGTTGCCGACCAGCACAACGGTCGGCAGGAGCAGCAGCATGACCAGCGCCTCGGCGCCGAGCAGCGCCAAGCGCAGCGCCGTCCGCGCCAGCGGTGCGCCGTCCAGTTCCCGGTCGTTCAGTCCCAGCAGTCGCAGCGCTTCGTCGTAGCGCGTCACCCTGCGCGTGAGCAGCCTCGTCCCCTCCGGATCGACGGCGCGCTGGGTGCTGTAGCCGGCCCAGACGCGGGCAAAGCCCTGATCCCGTTCGTCCATCGGCGCCCGCCGCAGCCGCTCGCCCGCCCGCGCGGCGCCCTCGGCGCGCACCAGAGACCGCACCCTCTCCATCGCCCGGTGAATGCCCCAGCTCTGCGTCGGGTGGGTGACCTCGATCAGTTGCCGTTCGATCACGCCGGTCAGGCGGTCGACGAACGTGTCCGTAGCCGAGTCACCCGTGCCCTCCGCTGCGTCCCCGTCGCCGACGCGGAGATCGGCCGGCAACTCGACGGGTTCGTGAAAGGCCACCAGAGCCCGGGAGCGAAACGCATGCTTCCGCTCGTAGTGCAGCCCCACCGGCACCAGCGCCAGGTCTCCGCCACCTTCGCGGGCCAGTTGGAACAACCGAGCCGCTCCGGCCCGCAACTCGAGCAGGTTCGGCTCGTCGTGCGTGGCCCCCTCCGGGAAAACGGCGACGAAGGAGTGCCGGGCCGCATCCGCAAGGGCGCCAAGACTCCGGTGGTTCGCCGCCCGGCGTTCCTCGTCGCTTGTGAACGCGCCCGTTTCGCCGCGATCCCGAGCCCGGTAGAGCGGCACCGCGCCGACGCCGCGCAGCAGCCAGCCCACCACGGGGATGCGGAACAGACCGTGACGGGCTCCGAAGGTCACCGGCCGGGGGCAGAACCCGAGGACCAGGACGCCGTCGGCGAGTCCGTTGGGATGCCAGGCGACGAGCAGGCCGCCGCCGTCTCGCGGCACGTTCTCGCTTCCCGTGACCTCGACGCCGCGGAAGAACAGCCTCGCCAGCAAACGCAGAAAGAGAGTCAGGCAACGCTTCCTGAACCCGGCCCGAACCGTGACGGCACCCCCTCCGCACCTGGTGGCGCGATCCGCGCCACCCGCGAACCATCCGGACGCACGTCATCGGGCGTGCGGATGGCACCCGGTGTATCGGGGCAAGTGTACGCCAGCAGCGGCCCCCAGGTCCCCGCGACCGTCCGACCGGTCGGACGCTTGACAACTCCCGTTGCGGCCCCTTACCGTGATTCCACCGATGCAACGGAAGGAGGCGCCATGACACCGCCGGGCCATCTCCCGCCCCCGGCCCGCCTGAGGCAAACCGCCCAGAGCGCCAAGCCGGGGGCCGCCAAGTCCGCAGCCTGAGTGGACGAATGCCATCCGGCCGCTCGACCGTCGCCTGAATCGCCCGAGCGTCCGTCGGATCGTCGATCCGAACCGGACGCGCCGAGGCCAACGAGAACGAGTCGAGGCCCAGCGGGCGCCCGACGCCCACCGCGAAAACGCATCCATCCAGGCCGGGGACACCCTGAGAGCGCAGGTTCACGCCTGCGCTCTCATTCGCTTGAAGAGCCGGAAGTCCTTGAAGAATCTACGGTTTCCGGCGCTCAGTTGTCGTCCGGCGGGTCGTGGCCGACTTGGCTACTGGCCGGCGTCTCGAAGTCGGCGTCGGTCAGGCCCTCGAACCCGGCGACCCGTGCGGCCGCCTGAGCGGCCATTCCGCCGCCTCTGAGGCTCTGGAAGGCCCTGGCCGCCCCGTAACGTCCGCGGCCCGTAGTTCGTCCCAAGCGAGCGTCAGTCCCGGCATGTCGAGCTTGTCGGCCAGCTCGGCGCTCACGAGTCGGCCGAGCGGAACGACGCTGCCGAACGGGAACCGACGCCAGCCCTCGCGCGCGCCGGTGCCGTCCGAACTGCTCACCAGGTCGACGCGAACGCCGCAGGCCGCGACCATGTGCTGTACGAGCTGGTCGCGATGTACCTGCGCGTACGCGGCCCCGCCGGCCAACAGCTTGCCGAACCAGTGGTCGGGGTCGGCTGGACGGGTTCCGAACGCGACCATCCGCGCGCCCGGGATCTTCCCCATCGCGGTCAACAACGCCGCGTACATGGCGTCGCTCTTCGTCGGCTCCCACTGCGCCGGCTCGTCGGCCAGGACCAACGCCGGCGCGGGCCGTGAGCGCGCCGCGGATCGCTGCCCACGCACCGGACCCGACAGCCCGTCCGTCGGTCCTCGATCGACGCCCGGTTGGCCGTGTCGTTGATCCGCCACCGCGCCCGGTTGTCGCGGTAGTCGCCGAACGCGAGGACGTGATCGAACGTCAGCCTCGCTTGGTCGAAGCTCGAAGCGACGACCACGGACTCGGCCCGCGCCTGCTGGAGCGGCCCCGCAGCACCGCATCGGCGACCGCGGCCGCGACCGTCGAACCCCCTCGCCGTCCTGCAAGGTCAGCATGTGGTGGCGGTCGACCGGCCATCGGACCTCGGCGACGGGGATCCAGTTCTCGACGCCGCGGTCGCGTCGGTCGAAGTCGAAGCGGCAGCGCGTCACGTCGACAGCCGTAGTCCCCTCCCACCGCGGCGCTTCGATGCATCGGTGTTGCGTGCACGTCTTCCATTGTGCACACCACCGGACAAGATGGCGCGTGGCCAGTTGGCCACGGGATCGCCGGTCACGAAGCCGGAATCACCACTCCCTCAAGACCGGCAGCGGGCGGCCGTGGACGATCTTGCCTCCATGTAGCTCGACAAGCTCGATCTGGTGCCACTGCTCGACCTCCCCCCTCTGCCACAGGCCGTAGTCCCTTGTGTTGATGCCGGCGTCGGCCGCAAGGTCCATCGCTTCCTCCTCCAACTCTGCTGCGCCGTCGTCGTTACGAGCTTCCGCTGTCCGCCCTTCAGGCGGCCGGCGTTACTCCGCCGACGTAGTCGGCCCAGTCCCGCATGACCTCGCGGCGCTGCGCGAAAGGTCTGATCGAGCGTAGGCCGCTTCCGTCCGATCCCTCACGACGTGAGCTAGACACGCCTCGGCGACATCGCGCCGAACGCCGGTCTCTGTACTCTGAATGGCCTATAACCCTTGTATAACCAGCACTTCCGAGTCCTACGAAGTGACGATTAGGGTCTGGAAGGTACTCCCGGTGCAGTGCTGCGCTCTCACTGCGTTCAGGGGGCGGAACGCCCAGAACCCGGCAGCGGGTACGGCGCGCGCGGATGCCGGCCAGAGCCGGATCGAGGTTCCGGGCGCCGTTTTCCGTCTAAGTCCATGTGATCGCTTACATGAGTTCCGCGACGCCCTGGGGCATCGAGGCGCGGGAGGTCCAGGTGGAAGTCGGGGCCGACTTCGGTCTGCCCGCGATGCAGTTGATCGGGCTGCCCGATACCGCGGTTCGCGAGAGTCGGGACCGGGTGCGTTCGGCGATCCGCAACAGCGGCTACGACCTGAAGAACCGCAATGTGGTCATCAACCTCGCTCCGGCCGACCTGAAGAAGGAGGGCAACCAGCTCGACCTGCCGATCGCGCTGGGTCTCCTCACCGCCCACCGCGAACTGACGACCGACTCGCTGGAGGGCCGGATGGCCTGTGGCGAGCTGGGCCTGGACGGCGAGGTGCGTCCGATCCGCGGCGCCCTCCAGGTCGCCGAGTTGGCCGGCAAGCTCGGCATCCGCGAGCTCCTGCTCCCGGCCGCGAACAGCCGGCAGGCCGCGGCGCTGTCCGGGACGCCGGTGGTACCGATCACCCATCTGCGGGACGCGATCCAGCACCTGAGCGACGACCTGGTCATCGGCCCGGCGATTCCGCTCCCCCGTAGCGACACCAACGGCGCGACTCCGGACTTCTCCGATGTCCGGGGCCAGGAAACCGCCAAGCGGGCGCTCGAGATCGCCGCCGCCGGCGGACACAACGTCCTCTTCGTGGGGCCGCCGGGCACCGGCAAGACGATGCTCGCCCGCCGGCTCCCCGGCATCCTGCCTCCGCTCAGTGAGGCCGAAGCGATCACGGTAACCAAGATCCACTCCCTGTCCGGCGCCGCCCGCGGCAATCGACTGCTGTGGACACGCCCCTTCCGCAGCCCGCACGCGGGGGTGTCCTCGTCCGGGCTGATCGGCGGCGGCGCCATGCCGAGACCGGGAGAGATCAGCCTTGCTCACGGCGGCGTGCTGTTCCTCGACGAACTGCCCGAGTTCCGACGCGACGCGCTGGAGGCATTGCGCCAGCCGCTCGAGGACGGCATCGTCACGGTCGTCAGGGCTCAGGCCAGGCTCACCTTCCCGGCGCGCTTCACACTGGTAGCCGCCTGCAACCCCTGCCGCTGCGGCCATCTTGGAGATCCCCGCGCGGAATGCGTCTGTGCGCCCCGGGACATCGACCGCTACCGCCGTCAGCTCTCGGGACCTCTGCTCGACCGCATCGATCTCCACATCGAAATGCCGGTACCCAGCCTCGAGGAGCTGAAGGGGCCGGCCTGCGAGACTTCAGCCTCGATCGCCGAGCGGGTCAAGGCGGCCCGCCGTACCCAGGCGTCCCGGTTCCCCGCCGGACATCCGACGCCCCTGAACAGCGCGATGGCGCGCCGGGACCTCGACCGGCACTGCCGGCCGACGACCGCCGCGCAGAGCCTCATCGACGCCGCGTTCGAACGCCTGGCGATGTCCGCCCGGGCTCTGACCCGCGCGCTCAAGGTCGCTCGCACCATCGCCGACCTGGACGAGTCCCCCAAGGTCGACGTCACTCACGTTGCGGAAGCGATCCAGTACCGGCCACTGGATCGCGGCGGACCGTGACGTCGAAGCGGAAGGCGGTCGGGCGGGGCTTCCCCTCCGCCCCGTCCGGCCGCCCCCCTGACGACTCCCGGGACGACTCCCGGCGTTTGCTGCTAAAGTGCCTCGATCGACCCCGTACACGCCGCCCCACGGGGGTCTGGACTCTTGACACAGGTTCGCCCAAGAGGGATAATATTCGGGTTCTTCGATACCTCGCGCCTCGGTGGTCGACGCCTGCAGCGACTCAGCCCCGGACAGGCTCTCCTCAGCATGCGACCAAGGTTCCACACGATTGTCTTCGTTCCGCACTCGCAGAAGCGGACGCGGCAGTTCCGCGTCAGCAGCGGCTGGCTGAGAACCGCCGCGGCCGCTGCTGTCTTGATACTGGGCTTTGTCACCTGGGCCACCGTCGCCCAGGTGCGGTCGGCGGCGGAACTCCGCGACCTCGCCCGCATCGAGCGCGAGAACGAGGAGCTGCGCCGCGCCAACGACTCGTTCGAGACCAGCATCTCGCGCCTGCAGCAGGCGCTGACCGACGCCGAGGACCGCACCCGGGATCTCGCGATCGTCGCCGGCCTCGAGCAGATGGTCGGCGGCGAGCCGGAGAACCGCCCGTCCGAGACCGGCGCCGGCGGCAGCTACCCGGGTCCCACGGCCCCCAACAGCCACGACCTCTCACTGCTCGAAGCCCGGGCCTCCCGGCTCGACGGCCAGCTCGACGAGGTGAACGAGGCCGTAGAGGATCGCCTCCTCCTGCTCCGTTCAACGCCCATGGTCTCGCCGGTGCGGGGCGTGATCAACAGCGGCTTCGGCTTCCGCCGCGATCCGATCACCGGGCAGCGCTCCCACCACGACGGCATCGACATCTCGGCCGACCGCGGCCAGCCCGTCTTTGCCACGGCCGACGGCATCGTCGTCCGCGCCGAAAGGGCGGGAAACCTGGGCCGCGCCGTCTACATGGTCCACCGATTCGGCTACGAGACGCGTTTCGGTCACCTGTCGAACATCCTGGTCGAAGAGGGCCAGGAGGTCCGGCGCGGCGACACGTTGGGCCGGGTTGGCAACTCCGGACGGGCGACCGGCTACCATCTGCACTACGAAGTGCGGATCGGCGGCGACACCCGCGACCCGTTCGGGTTCATGCGAGACCAGGGTTAGCGGGTAGCGTCGCGGCGGCGGAAAGTGCCGCGCCCCGGGCACTCACGAACTGCGAATCGGCGAGCCGTCCGGCGGCGCTAGCGCCGCGTCTTCCCCCCGAAACGAGTCGATGATCTCCAAAGCGATCACCAGGATCTTCGGCAACAAGCACGATCGCGATCTGAAGCGGCTCCAGCCGCTGGTCGACGCGATCAACGCGCTCGAGCCGGAACTCGAGTCGTTGAGCGACGAGCAGTTGCGGGCCCGCACCGTCGAGGCCCGAACCCGGCTCGACCAGGGCGCCGGTCTCGACGACCTTCTTGTCCCCGCTTTCGCCACTGTCCGCGAAGCCTCGCGCCGCACTCTGGGGATGCGGCACTACGACGTCCAGTTGCTGGGCGGCGTCGTCCTCCACCAGGGGAAGATCGCGGAGATGAAGACCGGCGAGGGCAAGACCCTGGTCGCCACCCTGCCCGTCTACCTCAACGCCCTCGCGGGCAACGGCGCCCACGTGGTCACCGTGAACGACTACCTGGCGCGCCGCGACGCCGAGTGGATGGGCCGAATCTACCGGTTCCTCGGTCTCGACGTCGGGGTCATCCAGCACGGCCTGACCGACCAGGAGCGCCAGCAGGCCTACGGCGCCGACATCACCTACGGCACCAACAACGAACTCGGCTTCGACTACCTGCGCGACAACATGAAGTTCACCCTGGACTCCATGGTTCAGCGCGGCCACCACTTCGCGATCGTCGACGAGGTCGACTCGATCCTGATCGACGAGGCGCGGACTCCGCTCATCATCTCGGGCCCGTCCGAGCAGTCCACCGAGAAGTACACGCTGGTCAACCGGATCATCCCCAAACTCGAGCGCGGCGAGGAGCTCCGCGACGGCGACCGCAAGTACACGACCGGCGATTTCGTCTGCGACGAGAAGGCGCACACCGCGAACCTCACCGACGAAGGCGCGGTCAAGGTCGAACGCCTGCTCGGCATCGGCAACCTGTACGAGATGGAGAACATGGACGTGCTCCACGCGGTCAACCAGGGACTGCGCGCGCACCACCTCTACCGGCGTGATGTCGAGTACCTGATGGAGAACGGCCAGGTCGTGATCGTCGACGAGTTCACGGGCCGGAAGATGCCCGGCCGGCGCTGGTCGGACGGCCTGCACCAGGCGGTCGAAGCGAAGGAAGGCGTGCGGATCGAGCGCGAGAACCAGACCCTGGCGACGATCACGTTCCAGAACTACTTCCGCATGTACGAGAAGTTGGCCGGCATGACCGGCACGGCCGACACCGAGGCCGGCGAGTTCAGCCAGATCTACGACCTGGACGTGGTGGTCGCGCCGACCAACGAGCCGATGATCCGCGACGACCGCTCGGACCTCGTCTACCGCACGTCTCCCGAGAAGTGGAATGCCGTGGTCGAGGAGATTCAGGACTGCCAGAAGCACGGCCAACCGGTGCTGGTCGGCACCGTCTCGATCGAGAACAGCGAGATGCTGTCGCGTCTGCTCAAGAGGAACCGGGTCCAGCACGTCGTGCTGAACGCGAAGTACCACGAGCGCGAAGCGTCGATCGTGGCCCAGGCCGGCCGCCGCGGCGCGGTGACGATCGCCACCAACATGGCGGGGCGCGGCACGGACATCGTCCTCGGCGGCAACCCCGAACAACTGGCCCAGGGCGAAGTCGATCCCGGCAAGGACCCGGAAGGCTTCGCCGAGGCGCTCGCCCGGTACAAGGAGCTGTGCGCCGCGGAACGGGAAGAAGTGGTCGCGGCCGGCGGCGTTCACATCCTGGGCACCGAGCGGCACGAGTCGCGTCGCATCGACAACCAGCTTCGCGGCCGTTCGGGCCGCCAGGGCGATCCCGGTTCCTCGCGCTTCTACCTCTCCCTGCAGGACGACCTGATGCGGATCTTCGCCTCCGACCGGGTCCAGGCGCTGATGAAGCGGCTCGGCATGGAGGAGGGCGTGCCGATCGAAGCGGGCATGGTGAACCGGGCCATCGAGCGCGCCCAGACCCAGGTCGAGGGCAGGAACTTCGAGATCCGCAAGAACCTGCTCGAGTACGACGACGTGATGAACAAGCAGCGCGAGGCGATCTACGAGCTGCGCCGCGACATCCTGCTCGGCCGCGAGGGGCGGGACTACGTGATGAAGATCGCCCGCGACGTCGTCGACTACCTGATCGAACGCCACTGCCCCGCCAAGTTGGACCCGCGGGACTGGAAGCTCGACGAGATGCGCTCCGATATGCGCGCCTACTTCGACCTCGACGAGACCGATCTGGGCGAGCCGCTCGACGAGTTGGGAACCGAAGAACTCCAGGACGCGATCATCGGCGCGGCCGAGCGGAGCTACAGCGAGAAGGAGGAGACGCACGGCGCCGACGCGCTCCGGGCCGCCGAACGCCACCACATGCTGCGCGTGGTCGACACGGCCTGGAAGGACCACCTGCTCGCCCTCGATCACCTGAAGGAGGGAATCGGCCTGCGCGGGTATGGCCAGCGCGACCCCAAGAACGAGTACAAACGCGAGAGCTACGAACTGTTCACCGAAATGAAGGAGCGGACCGAGGACACGATCATCAAGGATCTGTTCCGTCTGCGGCCGGTCTCCGCCGAGGAGGTCGCGGAACTCGAACGCCGCCGCCGCGCGCTCCGACCACAGAGCATGCGCTTCCGCCACCCCAGCGCCTTCGGCCTGCCCGCTCCTCCCGCAGGACCGCAACCAGGCGCAGGCCCAGGCATTCCCGGCATGCCCGGCGGCGGCCCTCCCGGCCCCGGCCCCGGCGGATTCCCGCCGCCGCAAGGCCCAGCCGGTCCGCCCATGCGGCCGCGGAAACCACGCACCGTCGTCCGCCCCCAGGCCAAGGTCGGCCGCAACGCCCCCTGCCCCTGCGGCTCCGGCAAGAAGTACAAGAAGTGCTGCGGCGCCCCCGTCGCCGTCTAGGACTCCCGCCGGCGTCTCCACGCCCGACTCCTCCAGACGGCCAGGCACCCACCCGAACACCCCGATCGGGAAGACCGTACGCCGCGACTGTTCCTACTGATGGGGAACGATCCCAATCAGCTTCGTCGGTTCGTGGGTGAACAGTGTTCCACCCTTGCTCCTCTCGATCAGCAGTCCGGTGGGGTCAACGGCTTCCACGCTGCCCAGTTTGTTCTTCGGCACAAGTGCCGAAGCGGCCGCATTCTTCCCGCCGGTGACCCAGTACCAGCCGCCCGGCTCCACGTTTCTGACCTCAAGCGATCCCCGCAGTGGCTTCCCGTCTCCATCCTTACACGCCTCGTTGCGTGACAGCACCGCAACCACTCCATTCCCGTCCGGCTCACGGTAATAGGTCTCCGCCCCCGAACCGCATCGAACCGTGATCTCAGCAGTCCCTCCCTCAACCGGCTTGACAACGACACCGCCCCAGCCCCGCCAGAACGGAGCAACGTAGGTGTCGTCGCCACTCCTCATACCATGCGGAACGATCCCAATCAGTCCGCTCCGATGATGAGAGACGAACGTTCCGCCCGAACCCGTACGAACCTCAATACCGCCAGGATCAAGCGCACGAAACTGTCCAGTCTTCGATTCACACACCAGAGACGACACCGCTGCGTTCATATCTCCATTGATCCAGTACCAGCCATCGCTTCGCGCTCCCTCAAACCGCACATCACCCTGAATCGGTCTCCCGTCGTCCGCCACGCATATCGGCTTATCCAGAAGCTGAACGATGCGTCCGTCGTCTCTAGCGTAAAGAGTCTCGCTAACACTCAGCCCGCTGCAACTAATCTCCACCTTTACTGACCTGCCATTGGCGGGCCTCACTGCGAATCCGCCGTTGCCTTGCCAATACGGCGAAATATGCGTACTGCAGTGTTCCTCAGGTTCAGGTTCAGGCTCAGGTTCAGGCTCAGGTTCAGGCTCAGGCTCAGGTTCAGGCTCAGGTTCAGGCTCAGCAAGCAATCGACTGACGCTATCCAGAACATCCGAATTACTCGGCGTAACAGACTCCCTTCCATGCCCGTAGATCACAAGACCCCACGACCTCAGTCTAATCGGGCCGCCAGAACCATGATTCTTCAAGTACAACCTCCAAGCGCCACTGTCCGTCGAAGCATCTTCTCCCAAAAACAGGTTTGTGGAGTATCGGAACGGACCGTCCACGGATTCCGCATCCTGACTTCTCCTTGGAACAAGTTCGGACCATCCCGAAGGGAACTCCTCCGACACACTTGACGGCGACCCAATCCAAATCTCTACGTCTTTGAAGTCTTCGGCATGCATATCGACATGAATTTCAACATGCTCGACAAATTCGATATCATCGGAGTCAAGAGTAAGTGCTCTTTCTATTGACCCACGCCCCGAGACATCTACATTGGGTCGATCCACGGCACTGTTTCTAAGCAAGGACGGTACATTGTTCCAGCTCGCCACCAACCGCGTCGCCTTGTCCGCATCCACCAGACCAAAGCCGAACTTCCTACTATATTGGTAGCGCTCAGATCGATCTCCATATTTCTGGCCTCCATCTTGCCAACTGTCATCGTCTGGATTGATTTTCCTGGCAGACTCCGCAAGAACCAGCTTTGCATCCCTCCACGTCAAGTCTCTCCCATGCTGAAGACTAGCGCCGCGCACCAGCGCCACAACGCCACTTACTACCGGAGCAGCCGCCGACGTGCCGCTAAACCCTGCCACATAGCGACCGTACAGATCCGTCGTGAACATTCCCTCGTCACTGGGCACCGCTAGCGGGAACTCATCGCTGATATCGAGTCCCAGCGACGGACCGCACACCCAGAGATTCATGCCTTGCTCATATGCTCTGAGTCCATTTTTCCCTACGCCGCAAACAGCTATCACTCCCATATGGCCAAGATGTTCACCAAATGTGGTTACGTCCCGCCAATTCGGATTAGATCGACTCCAGGGGTGATTCCCTCCCGTAACGACCAGACTGACTCCGAGACCGCCAAGACCCTCCTTGACGGCTGTATCGACGGCCATATTCCAGATTTTGGCACTTCTTGCCAGAGTACCGCGGTCCGGTGGACCGTAGCTATGATTAGATACGCCAAGAGTAGTCATATGACGAACAATCGCGTCTGCATGGTTCGCGTCGGCAGCCTGCCGTGAGTCAGGCTGATGACCCAGAAAGTCAACGCCATACACACCGGCTTCATAGGCAACGCCTCGTATTCCAAAGTTGTTGGCCTTCGCCGCGACAATTCCGGCAACATTCATGCCGTGTCCGTCTTGGCGGTCATCAGGAAATGCATCATCATACCGTTGACTTGGTTCTGGAGTGTCTATCCAGGTGAAACTCTTGCCCGGTGCTATGTTCAGATCAGCATGATCGTCATCAATTCCACTGTCAACGATCTTCACCTCGATACCCTTCCCCGTATTACCGTTGGCCCACGCTTCCAGAACCTTGATATCTGACGCATGCCCCCGTCCCAGGTACCACTGGCAACGATAAAGTGGGTCGTGAACAAACGACGGTTTCGGATAGTCGCACCCCACGTCGTAGGCGTCAATTGCACTATCGTACCTGTACTGCTGCACCTCGATATCTCTCGCCGCGCTCAGCGCATAGTATCCGATCGCGTTCGTCTCTGAGGATACGCCCAGATAGTACTCACCGTTTGGGAAATACCCCGAGACCGTCCACCCGTCCACAAGATGCTCAAATTGGTACGCAGCTTTCGGAAACCTCTCCGTTCTCACGGACACGCTGTCAACGAAAGATCCAGGATCGCCTGAATCCAGGACTACGACAGCAAGATCCGAACCCCTGACTGCCGTACCCCTGATAACGACATCTATCCCAGGAAAGGTTTGACCAGTAGGCGTGTACGTGGTTCCCGCGCTGACCAACTTCCACCAATCAACCTCCGCTCTTGACTCCAACTTGCCGTATTGCCTAGGAATGGCGTCACCTATGAATTTACTCCCATTGCCCAGAAGTAGCGACCCGCTCGACACGTCGATCTCAGCAATATCTGGATCGTCTCTGCTCTCACTCCCACCCAGCGAAGCCGAGGAAATCATCATCACATCCAGCTCTAGAAGCCTCTTCGAAGCTGGCGGCGGGACCGGAATCAGTTGGCCAAACAGCGAAACCACATCATAGGCATACGGTAGCGCAACTTCTATGTAGTAGACGCCCGGCTCTGGGACTGACTGATCGTAGTGCAATATCATTGGCGGAATCACGCCATCGAAGACGTTTCCCAGCTCGTACCCGTCGTCGGACTTGAAGAGGTCGTTGCCACTGCTGTCAGAGAGCGTCACAAGGCTATCCAGTACACCTCGAGTCCTGATCGTCACTAGACTGGATTCCTGAATTCTAAACTTGTGGTAGTGCTTGTCGTCCATATTTCGCCAAAGCACGGTACCAGGATAGTCCCCGCCTAGACCAATAGCGTCCTCTCTAGTCTTCTTGGGGAGGAAACCCCTGCAAAGAACGTCATACGCGACCTTCGATCCGCGCCCGGTCCTCCCTTCCAACGAACCCGTGATCCTGTAAGTCTTCGGTTCTCCCTCATCGCCCGGAACGGCCAACAGCCTCACTCTCCCGTCCGCCTCGGAGGATATCAACTCGGAGTGCACTGGTCCAAACCTGGTCCGACTTCTTTCCCCCGCGGTTCCCGGGGTCTCCTCTATTTCTAAATGAAACCTCGAACTGAGCGCAGATTCCCACACCGTGACATAGCAAACCCTTCTTCTCGAATTGTCCGGAACAGTAATCATGAAACTATCCTGGTCGGTCCCGACAATCGTGCCCCCGATCACCACTCCCGGCAAATCGTCCAACCTCAGGGCATGTGTATCGTAAAAGTGATATGGTTCAGGTATATCGAAAGGGGTCACTTCCAGGACATCCGACCAGTCGCTGGCCTCGGAACCTCGTTTCTCTCGCACCTTGACGCTATACGTCCTTCCGTTCTCCAAGATCCTCGGCAAAACAGCATAAATCGAGCCCATCCCGGATCCATGACCAGTCCACACGTTCCAGCTACTTGAACCATCGCCGATATAGGCCACATCATACACCGATGAGGCGTCAGCGCCGGAAGAGGGCTCCCACATTACGGTGACGGTCCGATCGCCGGGATGCGCGGTTGCCCGAGGAGCTTCCGCCAAGCCGAACACGGGAGATGGATTTGTAGCACCTTGAACCGCTACGGACCAGCCACCAGGACCTATGTCATTAATTGCCCTCACCTGAACGTCATACGCAGTATCCGATTCCAGATTGTGAAGCAGCGACGCAGTTCCCGTTACTGCTCTTGGTCCGTCAACGTAGCCCGCGGCGCCGTCCTTCCTGAATTGCACGTCATAGCCCGTGACTGGAGGCTTGCCAGCATCCGCCGGAGCAACCCAACTAACATCGAGAGATTTATGTGACTCAGCAGTAACGCGAACCGCTGAAGGCGCGGACTGGGGAGATGCCTCATCCGTTTCACCTTGGACTGCCGCAGACCAATCGCCATCGCCCTCATCATTATTCGCGCTTACCTGAACATCGTACGTGGTAGCCGATTCAAGATTGCGAAGCAGCGACGCAGTTCCCGGCACGGCTTGAGGTCCGTCGACGTAGTCGGCGGCGCCGTCCTTCCTGAATTGAACGTCATAACCCATGACCGGAGGCTTGCCAGCATCCGCCGGAGCGACCCAACTGACATCGAGAGACCTGTGCGATGCGGTGGACGCGCGGACCACCCGAACAGCCGAGGGCGGGGATGGAGGCTCCTCAACATCCGAGATGTCGACAACCACGCTCGCCAAGGCCTCGCCTTCCCCGACCACGGATGCCTTCAGCTTGAAGGAGAAGAGGTTCTTGGTCTCAGCATCGTATCCCACTCCCGTGGTCAGTCTCTGAGCGTCATTGCCGGTTCCAGCAACGGTAAATGAAGATGCATCACCACCCTCGAGGCTGAACTCTATAGACCCGGATCCTCCATAACTCAGGGAAACAGCCGCTCCGACTTCCACGGCTGACGATGCATTCTCCTCAACTGACCTGCTATACGCGTCGTCCGTGAAAATAGGAACCGCGGACGCTGACGGTATTCTGTCGACGATTTCCGACTCGGTCTGCCCTTCCTCATTGTAAGATCGAAGAAATACCCAGTACCTTGAACCCGGCGCCAGTCCACTCAGGATATGGGTAGTAACATCGGCGTCAATCTTATCGGTAGTTTGCAACACGATTCCCGGGTTCTTTCTGTAGTAATACAGAATATGATGTGTGACTGGTGGATGCTCGCCCGCAACGGGCAGACTCCATGAAACAGCAATGCTTTCTTCCGAGTGCGCACTCAGAACAGGAGCGGCGGGTATCGGTGGCGGCTCTTCTACATCGACAACGAGAATCTCCACATAGGCTCTCGTCTTGTCCTTGCCGTCATCAGCGGTTACGACAAGTGATTTGCTCTCTCCGAGTGATCTGAGAACAAGAGCTTCATGATCAAACACGGTCAGGGTCTTCAGCTGACCGTTGCCCACGTCAATAGCGAAGTCGTTAGAATCGGCGCCGCTCAGGGTGTAGCTCAGTGAATCCCCGTCAGAATCCGTGGCGGATACCGGGCCGCCAATATTCGCGCCTTCCGCCGTATTCTCATCTATACGGAACCTGCGAGGATTCCGCTCCGTGCTCACGGGATCGAACTCGGGAGGCCTGTTTCCTCCGGTGACTGTCTTTCCCTCCCCGTGTATCGACCACTCGCTTTCGCCTTCATCGTTGACCGCCTTGACCTGAACCAGATACGCAGTGTCCTCTACCAGGTCGTCTATCGCGGTCGTCACGTCCACGATGCTGAGAGCGGTATAGGAAACCCCGTCTTTCTCTCTGTACCGAAGCCTGTAGGATGTTACGGGAGGTCTCCCTACGTTGGGCGGAGGCTGCCACGAAACAGCAAGGCTCGAAGTCGTCGGAGATGTGATCGTAGGCGCTGCTGGAGCCAAAGGGGGCTCGGAGACGTCCCTGAGATTTATTGTTACATCGACTGTACTCATTACGCGCGTCGCGATAGAGGAGGCCGTTACGGTCACGGAATAAATGGCTTTAGCCTCAAAATCGTACATCTCTCCGGTGGTCAGGATCTGACCGGTATTCCGATCAATAGCGAACGAATCCCCGTCAGGCCCTCTCAGCGCGTATGAGAGACTATCAGCGTGCGTGGCCATGAACGGTTCGCCAACACTCACACCCTCCGTTGTATTCTCGGGAAGCGACAAAGTATAGGAATCATCGCCAAACGCAGGCTTAGAACCGTCACGCACGACTTCTGGTGGAAGCCAGATGTTCCCACCATCCTTCACTACGCGGAGTAAGAGATCATAGTTGCCACCGGGCAACACTGCAATTGTGCAATCCCAGTTCTCCCGTCCGAATGCGTCACGCAGCTTGTCACCATAACATGCTGATTGCCATGTATCGCCGTAGATGGGGCTGAACCCGGTATTTCCCAGAACTCTCGAGTACACTACCATTTCAGTAATACCCGCATCGACTGGCAATAGCGAAACTCTATAGTTCGTGTGGTGAATCGTGAACCTATCAGGAGGATCTATTTCACTTATACTAATCGTCCCCACGTTGACATACTCCTCAACCGTGATTTCCACGTTCTTCGACGCACTGCCGCCATGTCCATCGGTGGCGGCTATGATGACTGATGCGACATCAGGCGCCTCGGCATCCGTTAGCGGTACCTTGATCAGGACCTGGCCATTCTGATCAACCTCGAACCACGATTCATGAGCGCCACTAAGGGAGTATTCCACCGCATCATTATCTGCGTCGGTTGCAGTTATCGGCACACCCCTCCACCAGTTAATTCCCGTTCCAGATTGCCCAACAGCCATTCCATCTGGAGTGTTTTCTGCAACGCTACGTCGCACTGGATCGTCGGCTTCCCGAAAGACCGGAGCGCTGTTCCTCTCTAATTCTGACTCATCAACATCGACAAGAGCGGCAGTAACAGGCGCGGTATCGTCATCCGTGGCGGCGTCACCGTCAGATACTCGCATGATGAACGAGTATTCGCTCTTGGTCTCGTAGTCATACGCCACGCCGTCAACGGTCTTGAGCTGCCCACTCATCGCCCCGACGGTAAACGAGGCAGAGTCCACCTAATATCCATCGTTCTCAAGCGAATAGGAGAGAACAACCGCTTCCCGTCCGTCCCTAGCAACGATAGGACTACCGACTATCGTGCCGGCAGCAACGGGGCTGGTTTCCGTGCCCTCATCCATACTGACGGAATACCAATCTTCAGCAAATAGAGGGATAGGAGGATCCGTCACGATCGCATCCACAACCGCGATCGCAAAATTGCTCTCGTCTATACCGGAATCCTCGTTACGTGGTTCCAGCCCTACACTGTAAGTGAGGCCAAACTCCAGGCCACTGATTGTATGAGATGTCCTGGCGACGGGGACAAGCTCGTACGCAAAATCGGCGTCTGTAGCCTTCTTCCATCTCAGTCGATGCTCTGACACGGGAGGATGATCGCCCGCAACTGGCGAATCCCAGGACGCAGTCAAGCTTGATCCGGACTCCATCGAGCTCACTTTGAAACCAGTAGGTACCGGAGGAATCTCCTGCTTGTCCGTAATGGCAATTTCAACATATGCCGTCTCGGACGCCGTACCGTCGCTGACAAGAACCTCTAACGACTTGGTATCGTCAAAGCCGCCTTCGTCATGGTCGAATATGGCGCTAGTCTGAATCTGAACACGATCTGTGGATGAATCGATACTGAAATGGCCTGAGTCACTTCCTTCGAGCGTAAACGTCAGAGTGTCTCCTGAATCGGCGTCAGTGACCGTTAGCGCGGTGCCGACATCCTCACCAGCCGCCGTCTCCTCTTCCAGGGTAAATGCGATTGGCGTCGAGCGAGTGCTCAATTGATCAAATATGGGCCTACTGTTGAGTCGGGAGTCCGTTAGCCCCTCTCCGGCCGAAGAGTATGGACCGTCTCCCTCGTCATTCGTGGCGCGAACCTTGACAAAGTACCGAGTGTCCTCTTCCAGGCCGCTTATGGTAACTGATGTTTCTGCTACATCTTGAGGACCTGCCACAAGGCTATCGATATCTTTTCCCAACTCAATATCATACGATGTGATATCGGGTTTGCCCGTATTGTCGGGAGCCGTCCGTCGAACGTCCAGACTTGTAGTGGATGATGCTCTAACTCCCGGAGCATCGGGCGGGGACGGTGGCTCATCAACATCATTTATGGAAATAGTGACCGCCGCTGTATCGGACGTAAGCACGGCCGAGACCTCCAATATGATAGAATAGACAGCTTTCGACTCGTGGTCATAGGTGACACCGGACTCTGTCTTGATTCGACAATACCTCTCCGGGGCCGTCAGGAACGAGCCTCCGGTCTCTCCCTGCTCGACAGAAAACGACGCTGAATCTGAACCTGATATCGAGCAAGCGTCGCCAACTCCAGAAGAACCCTCATACTTGACATCTGCGATACTTACCCCCCCCCCCGTGTTCTCGTCGAGGGCCAGATCATACTGGTCTTGGGGAAAATCGACGCCCTGTAATTGGCAATACCCAGAAGCATTGATGGAGACAATGCTGAATGCCGCAAAGCCAACCGCTACTAAAGAACTCTGTCTCATACCTCAGCGCTCCTTAAACTTCGTAAGTTATCTACTGCCTAAATCTCTCTCCAGAAGTTGGACGCAGAGATCACTACACCTTCTAGTGGCGCGAGACGGTTCGCTAGCTCGATAGAAGCCATTCCTGAGTCCGCCTGGACTTTGTATGCATTAGTAAGCCACTCGAACGGCTCGGCGCTCTCCAATAGGCCGTGGATGTCGAGGAATTTCTCGCAGGTCCCCTTGGTCCACGAACTATGAAGGACCAGGATGATGCCGCCCACGGGGGCTAGCAACTGACCCGTATCGGTCTTGAAGACCGGGACGTCAGGCGGCCGACCCGCAGTTACGGCTTCCACCGCCCGTCCGGGGGAGTCTGCATCCGTTCTTGCGAGAGACCACCGGTCCTTCGGGTCTTTCTCGAGAACCATGTCGGTTACGAGCGTGATCTGGATAGTGCGGTTTTCGTCTCTGTACGATGTGATTGCCGGCTCTGCTGTCTTCTCTGCCGCTACCTTCTGGCCAAACAAGGGCCAGACGACAAAAGAGAGCAGACCGATGCAGCACAGCACATTCTTCATTCTCACGTCTACACCTCCGAAGTCTATATATGAACTGAAACCTACCCTTTTTGGACTGCGTGGAGCACGGAGTGCGGACGACCAGCGTGCCGTGGTCGGCCGATTTGGAATCAGGTCGAGTGCAACGAGCGCACTCGACTTCCGGTGCGCCGACGCCCGCGTCGTCGAGTGACGCGAGAGACCGGCCCGGCGGGCGCGGCTGCCGCCGCGGGCCTCGCGCCATGCACGCCATGCACTGCCACGGCATCGGACGCGCGACGGAGACGCATGGAATTGCGCCGGCCCGCGCACTCAAGCGCGCCGCGGAGGAGCTTCGCCCTGAGGCCGGAACAGCAGGCTACATCAGATTTCTTGGGACGCACCGCTCCCTTTACGCGAGTGACGGGGAATTACGTGGGCAACGCATTCTCTTCGCCGACGGAAGGAGGTTGACGTAAATCGCGTATCGCGGGCAGCTCGGTCGCGCGTGATCGGCGTAGTGCTCGGTGCATCTTGGGGAGTGCGCGCCAACCCTTCACGCTCCTCCGAGCGCGAGCGGCGCCTGGAACGCCCCTACCGGGGATGGCTGAAGGACCTTGATGCACAAGGGACCCGAGCAACACGCAAACTCAGCTCGCGCTACTCTGAAAGTTTGTGGGACGGCAATGACCGGCTTCCGGCGGGCGGGTGCAAACCAAGACTGGCTGCGTCACGGCTTCTCAGTTGATAGCGTTCGGCATGGAAACGCCGAACTCCGCGAGCGAAAGGCCCGCACTCGCCCTTACCTTCGACGATGTCCTCCTTGCCCCCGGCCTGTCGGAGGTGCATCCGAACGACGTCAGCCTCGGCACCCGCGTTACGCGCGGGATCGAGCTGAACATCCCGCTGATCTCGGCCGCGATGGACACCGTGACCGAGGCCGAGCTGGCCATCGCCCTGGCCCAGGAGGGCGGCATCGGGGTGATCCACAAGAACCTGTCGATCGAGGCCCAAGCCACGGAAGTCGACCGGGTCAAACGCTCGGAAGCCGGCATGATCGTCAACCCGATCACCATCCGGCCCGAGCAGCTCATCCACGACGCGCTGGATCTGATGGCCCGCTACAAGATCTCCGGCGTGCCGGTCACCGACCGCGAGGGCCACCTGGTCGGCATCCTGACCAACCGCGACCTCCGGTTCGAAACGAACACGAGCCGTCCCGTCTCCGAACTGATGACGCACCAGAACCTGGTCACGGTTCCGGAAGGGACGACCCTGGACCAGGCCAAGGCCCAGCTCCACCGCCACCGAATCGAGAAGTTGCTTGTTGTGGACGACGACGGCAACCTGAAGGGCCTGATCACGGTCAAGGACATCCAGAAGATGATGCAGTACCCGATCGCCTGCAAGGACGACCTCGGCCGCCTGCGGGTGGCGGCGGCGGTCGGCGCCGGCGGCGACTACATGGAACGGGCGCGGGCGCTGGCGTCGGCCCAGGCCGATGTGCTCGTGGTGGACTCCTCCCACGCCCACAGCCGCGGCGTGCTCGAAGCTGCGGCTCGGATCCGCGAGGCGTTGCCGGACGCCCAACTCCTGGTCGGCAACGTGGCGACCGCCGAGGGTGCGCGGGCGCTCGCCGAGCGCGGCGCGGACGGCATCAAGGTCGGCATCGGACCCGGCAGCATCTGCACCACCCGCGTCGTCACCGGCGCCGGAATGCCCCAGGTGACGGCGATCCGAGACGCCGCCGGCGTAGCTGGAGATCTGCCCATCGTCGCCGACGGCGGCATCCGCTTCTCGGGCGACCTGACCAAGGCGCTGGCCTGCGGCGCCCACGGCGTAATGGTCGGCTCCCTGCTCGCCGGCACCGAGGAAAGCCCCGGCGAGACGATCCTCTATCAGGGGCGCAGCTACAAGGCCTACCGCGGCATGGGGTCCCTGTCCGCGATGGCCGAAGGCAGCGCCGACCGATACTTCCAGTCGGATGACCAGCCGCTCTCGAAGCTGGTGCCGGAGGGCATCGAGGGGATGGTTCCCCACAAGGGCAGCGTCCACCAGGTGATCGCCCAACTGACCGGCGGCCTGCGCTCCGGCATGGGGCTATCGGGCTGCGCGAGCATTGGCGAACTGAGGACGTCCGCCCGCATGGTCCGGGTCACAGCCGCGGGCCAGAAGGAAGGCCACGCGCACGACGTGGTGATCACGAAGGAGTCGCCCAACTACTGGGTCGACCGGAGCTGAGGAGGCTGCGCGGCAGAAAACTGGGTGCGCCGGCGCCCCCGCCGGCATCCGGCGCGAAGCGCCGGTCTCCGGTAGTTCTGCCGCGCTGGCGCCCCGCTCCGCGCCTCAGACCTACCAGGCGCGAGGATCGAGAGCGTACGGAAGCGGCGTCAGGTTCGTCATCCCGTCCTTCGTTATGACCACAAGATCCTCGAGCCGCACGCCCCAGCCGGCTTCCGGGTCGTAGAGACCGGGCTCGATCGTCACCACGTCGCCCGCTACGAGTTCCTCCGTGCCCGGTCCGGTCTCCCGGAAGCTGGGCAGTTCGTGGAGTTCGTAACCGACACCATGTCCCAGCAGGTGGAGGTAGCCGGTCTGCGTCCCGGGGTTCTTGTCGGGCACCGCGAAGCCCTCACCTTCAAACCTGCGGCACACCCGCTCGTGCAGGGTCCAGCCGCGCACACCGGGGCGGACCGCCGCGAGACTGGTCTCGAGCGCCTCGAGCACCAGGCCGTGCGCCCGCGTCAGGCCTTCCGGCGGCTCTCCAACGAAAAAGGTTCTGGTGCAGTCGGCGAACAGGAGGCCCCTCGGGAACAGATCGACGACCAGGGACTCGCCGGACCGCAGGACCCGGTCCGGCGTCCCGGTGCTGTGTCCGGTCGCCCCCTCCTCTGCCGGAGCGACAATCGAGCTCTCGGGCTGTTCCAGGCCGTGGCCGGCAAAGACTGCGGCGGCCCGGGCCTTGACCCGGGCCACGGTCACGCGCTCCTCGCCCAGCCAGAGTTCGCCCTGCTCCCGCGTCGCACTGCCGGCAAGCATCCGCGCCACCGACTCGAAGGCCTCCACGGTGGCGCGCGCGGCGGCGGCGATCCCCTCGATCTCGCTCCCGGTCTTGGTCCGGCGCAGGGCCTGCATCAGCCCGCGTCCCGAGACCGGCGCCCGGTTCACCTCCCGCAGGGCGCCCGCCACCGCCACCGCCGAACCCGCCGGGGGTCGGCCGGCGAGGGCGACCCGGCCGGCGCCGATCCCCGCCCTGTCGAAGGCCGAGTTGAGCGCCGCGACGAGGATCTCCTCGGAGTTCTTCCCTTCACGGCGAAGGGTCTCCATGTCGAAATCCGCCGGGTGGATCAGCTCGACGCCGCCGGCCTCCGCCAGGGCCGCCTCCTCCCGCTCCATCGACGTGAAGTAGACGAGGCGGGCGCCGGAACCGTCGGCGAGCACGCAGGCGTTCCCCAACCGCGCTCCGCCGACGAAGGGAGCGAGGTCCGGGTCGCGGCTCGAACCGGCGAGCACCAGGAGAGCCTCGGCCTCCTCCCCGGCAAGCAGCTCGGCCAGGAGTTCGCTGCGCGGCCAGGTCATCCCGGCGCCTCGCGGCCCCTCAGACGTGGTCGTCCAGGAAGGCCTGGAACCTCATCTTGGGGGCCGCTCCGGTCATGCGCCCCGCGATCTCTCCGTCCTTGAACAGGATGAAGTGGGGGATCCCCTGCACTCCGTAGCGCACGGCAACGTCCTGGGCGTGGTCGACGTCCAGCTTGGCGATCCTCACCCGGCCGTCGTACTCATCCGCGAGCTCGTCGAGAACCGGCGCCACCATGCGGCACGGACCGCACCAGGTGGCCCAGAAGTCGACCAGAACCGGGCTGTCCGCGCCCAGCACCTGGTCCTCGAAGCTCTGACTGTCCACGTTGAAAATCTGTTCGCTTGCCATGGGGTTGGGTCCCTCGTGTCAGGTGTCAGCGCGGCGCCCGCGGACGGGCGACGCGACTGGTTCGCGGTTCGCGCGCAAGCGCGCCAACCGGGTTGGTCTGCTGGTCGATTCCGGATCGGGGCTCGTGCCTGATGCTGACATCAACCGGAACTCTCGAGACGGCGAAAGTACTCCCGCGCCGCGTCGGCGTCACGTCCGATCTGCGCGGAAAGGTCCATCATCGACGAGAACAGCTTCTCCTCGCGCAGGTGCCGGCAGAAGGACAGGTCCACGCGCTCGCCGTAGACATCGCTCGAGAAGTCGAGGATATGGCTCTCGATGATCCGCCGGTAGTTCTCGTAGACCGTCGGCCGGGTGCCGATATTCGTCACCGACCGGAAGGTCGCCTCGAAGCTGGGAAAGTACACCTTGGTCACGTAGACACCGTTGTGCGGGTAGAGCTCGTTCTCGGGCGCCAGGTTGATGGTCGGCCACCCGAGCCGCTGCCCCATCCGGTCACCGCGGGCGATGGCGCCCGTCATCGTGTAGGGGCGCCCCAGCAGATCGTTCGCCTCGGCGATCCTGCCTTCCGTTACGAAGCGGCGGATCCGGCTGCTGGACACCCGCTCGCCTCCCGAACGCACCTCGTCGATCTCCACGGCCGCGAAGCCGCGGGACGCTCCCATCTCCTTGAGCAGCGCCATGTCGCCCTCACGCCGGCGGCCGAAGGTGAAGTTCGAGCCGACGTAGAGCTCGGCAACCGCAAGCCGGCCGTGCAGGAAGTCGCGCACGAACGTGCGCGCCCGGGTGTTGGAGAACTCGTGCGAGAAGCGGATCGTGAGCACATAGTCGACGCCCGCGGCCGCCAGCAGGGCCTCCTTCTGGTCCTGGGTCACCAGCCGCGGCGGTGCCTCCTCCGGGCGGACGACGCTGAGAGGGTGGGGATCGAAGGTGATCACCGCGGACGGCACGCCGACCTCCCGGGCGCGGCCGGTCACCATGTCGAGCACGCTCTGCTGGCCGATGTGGATGCCGTCGTAGTTGCCGATCGTGGCGATCACGCCACGCGGCAGCTCGGTCGACTTCATGGCGTCCCGGATCGCCGGCATCAGGGATTCGCCCCGACGGTGGCTGGTGCAGTGGCCGGCGCTTTCTCGAGTCCAACGATCCGGCCCACGAGATCGTCCGCGAAGGCATCCGTCACCTCGACCCGCGCGATCCGGCCCGCGGCGACAGTGGTCAGTGACGGTGCGTCCGTGTCGGTCCCGAGGTCGTCGGCGACGATGTCGTTGATCAGCACCCGGCCGTCCACTTCCGGCGCCATGCCCTGGTGCCGGGCAGAGAGCAGGTGCTCCGTCTCCTCACAGGGCCCCTCGATCAGCATCGGGAGCGTTCTGCCGACCAGGCGTTGGCGGCGCTCCAGGGCGATTGCCCGCTGCAAGCCGAGCAACCGTTCCCTGCGCTCCTCGGCCACCGGCCGCGGCACCTGGCCCGGCAGCGCCGCCGACGGCGTGTCGCTCTCGCGGCTGTAGACGAACGCGCCGAGGTGATCGAAGCGAACCTCGGACACGAAATCGAGCAGGTCTTCGAAGGCGGCTTCGTCCTCCCCCGGAAAGCCGACGATGAAGGTCGTGCGCAGGCTGACTTCGGGATCGAGTTCGCGTGCCCGCTCGAAGATCCGCCGGTAGCGGTCCGCGGTTCCGCCCCGGCGCATGGCGCGCAGCATGCGCCGGTCGCTGTGCTGGAGCGGCATGTCGAGGTACGACGCCACCCGGGGTTCGGCCGCCATCAACTCGAGCAGAGCGTCGTCGAGCGTGGTCGGATAGGCGTAGAGAAACCGGATCCAGTCCGCGTCCGTACCCGCGAGCAGCGCCTCCACGAGACGCGCCAGACCGTGCCGGCCGTAGTTCAGGTCCTCCCCGTACCGGGTCGTGTCTTGGGCCACGAGCACGAGTTCACGGGCCCCGCGCGCCACAAGGTCGCGCGCCTCCGCGACCAGGCTGGCCACCGCCCGGCTGCGTAGCCGGCCCCGCCACACGGGAATGGCGCAGAAGGTGCAGGGGTTGTTGCACCCTTCCGCCACCTTGAGGTAGGCGTAGCCGCTCGTGGTGAGCATCCGGCTGTCCCGGTGATCGAAGACCAGGTGGGACGCGGAGGGCGCCGCGGCCGGAGCGCCGCCGAGCCGCACCAGGGAACCCACCTGGCGCAGGGAGTCGAGACCTATGAAGCCGTCGATCTCGGGGATCTCGGCCTGAAGTTCCTGGCCGTACCGGTTGGCCATGCAGCCCGCGACCAGAACCCGCCGCACGGGCGCGCCGCCGTCGGACTTGCGGGCCGCGGCGTCAAGAATCGCGTCGATCGACTCCTCCCTGGCCTCGTCGATGAAGCCGCAGGTGTTCACGATCACGGTCTCGGCCTCATCCAGGTCCGCGACCAGCCGGCAGCCCTGGCGGTCCAGCACGCCGAGCATGATCTCGCTGTCGACGTGGTTCTTGGCGCAGCCGAGGCTGACCAGGCCGACCGCGGCCGGGCGCCCCGGCACTCCGGACACGGCGCCCGGATCCGCCCTCCTCGCGGGGGTCGACACGGGCTAGGAGCTTGCGCCGCAGAACGCAGCGCAGCAAGTTCTGGGACGCAAGGTCATAGTGAGGACGGGATGGGCCGACGCAACCTGGAAACTGGGCCGAGCCTGCGAGGCGTTTCGGGGCGGCTACGAGGCGGCGGCAGCCGTCTGGCGCGGCTGTCGCGCCGACGGATCGAGGGCGGTCAGGAGTTCCTCGCGCCCGGCGTGCCGACCCTTCATCACGTCCTGCGCGGTGCGGTACTTCAGCGCGTCCTCGTTGTGCCACAGCTCGTGGAAGAGCTGCTTCACCCGGCGCCGCGACATGCGGCAGAAGAGGTCGCACAGCGCCGCGGATGTGGTCGCGTCCTCGGCGCCCTTCTGCGCCTCGGTGTGGGCCCGGGAGATCGAGGCGGCCATGGCGAAGAGTTCGTTGACCACGTCCACGAGGCGGAACAGGAACATCTGGCGGCGCTCCATCTTCTCGCGGTAGACGAGCATGCCGTGGAAGCTCTCTCGGGCCAGCTTACGCGCCGAGCGGTCGATGAAGCGGAGGTGGCGGGCATAGCGCCCGTAGCCCGCGTAGCGGGGCCAGCGGCCCCACGCCAGCCACCGCGTCGGGTACCACCAGGCGTAGAAGAGACCGATCTTCGGCAGCGCCGCCAGCTTGGCGCCGAAGCCGGCTCGCTTGTCGATCAGGGCGCCCGCCACCTGCAAGTGCTTGTCGACCGCCTCGCGGGCCATGATCAGGTGCATGATCTCGCTCGAGCCCTCGAAGATCCGGTTGATCCGGAAGTCGCGCATCATCCGCTCGATGCCGACCGGATCCTCGCCGCGGTCACGCAGGGAGGACTCCGTCTCGTAGCCGCGGCCGCCGCGCACCTGCATCGTCTCGTCGATGATCTGCCAGCCGCGCCAGGTGTTCCACTCCTTGCAGGCCGCGCTCTCGAGCCGCAGGTCGAGCCTCTTGTTGTTCGCCATGTGGCTGGCCAGCTTGACGATCGCCTCCATCGCGAAGCCGTAGGCCGCGATGTCCGAGATCTTCTGCGCGATCGCCTCGTGCTTGCCGATCGGCACGCCCCACTGGATCCGGCTGCTGCTGAACTCGCGCACCGCCTTTAGGCAGTACTTGGCCGCGCCGACCGAGCTGTTCGGGATCGACAGCCGCCCGTCGTTCAGGGTGGTCAGGGCGATCTTGAGTCCCTTGCCCTCCCGGCCGATCAGGTTTTTCTTCGGCACCTTGACGTTGTCGAACTGGATGATTCCGTTGGCGAGCGCCCGGAGCCCCATGAAGTGGCAGCGCCGCTCCACCGTGACGCCTTCCCAGGCGGTCTCGACGACGAAGGAGCTGATCTTCTCGGTCGCCGGATCCATCGCCATGACGACGAGGAGGCCGGCCTTCGTGCCGTTGGTGCACCACAACTTGGTGCCGTTCAGAACGTAGAAGTCTCCGTCGAGCACGGCCGAGGTCGCCAGCCGGGCGGGATCCGAACCGACTTCCGGCTCCGTCAGGGCGAAGGCGGAGATCTCGCCGGAGGCGCAGCGCGGCAGGTACTTGCGCTTGAGCTCCTCGGTGCCGAACAGGTTGAGCGGCTGCGGCACGCCGATCGACTGGTGAGCCGAGAGCAGCGCGGTCAGGTTGCCGTCGAAGGCGCCGATCAGTTCCATGACCTGGGCGTACTCGACCTGGTCGAATCCGAGGCCGCCGTACTCCTTCGGGATCTTCATGCCGAAGGCGCCGAGCCGGGCGAGACCGTCGATCACGTGGTCCGGGTAGTCCTCCGAGGCGTCGATCTCGATCGGATCGACCTCGTCACGCAGGAAGTCGCTGAGCGCCGAGTAGAAGGACTCGAACTCCGGGCGCCACTCGTCCCGCGTGGGATAGGGACAGATCAGGTCGAACCGGAAGTTGCCCAGGAACAGCTCCTTCATGAAAGACGGGTTCTTCCACTCCTTCTGGCGGGATGCTTCGGCGACCGCCCGGGCCTTCTCTTCGCTCACTCGAACCTGTTGCTGGCTCATCGACTCGGCTCCTGTTGGCTCCATGAAACAACATGTACCCTGCGCATCAGCGCGGCGAAGACGCCGCGACTCTACTGCTGACCGGCAAGGGTTGGCCCGACGCGTCGGGACGGGCGCATTGTACCCGGCGGCGGCCCCAACCGCCGCTGCCTGGCCTTCTTCCTACTCGACCTTGCCCCAGCCGCCGCCGCCCGGCGTCTCGAGCACCAGGAGGTCTCCCGGCTCGACATCGGCCTGATCGACGGAGGCCAGTTCCCGGACCCCGCCCGCGGCCCGCAGGATCCGGGCACTGCCCACGGCTCCGGAGTCGCCGCCAAGAACGCCGAAGGGCCGCTCCACCCGGTGCTGGCCGAGCACCGAGAGCTGCTGCCGGGACAGGAAGCGCAGCTCGCGCCGAAGACCGTCGCCGCCCGGGTACCTGCCGGCCCCGCCCGACCCGGGACGCAGGCCGAACCGCTCGATCCGCACCGGATAGCGATGCTCCAGCACTTCCGGATCGGTGATCCGCGTGTTCGTCATGTGAGTGTGGACGCCGCTCGCGCCGACGAAGCCGGGACCGGCGCCGGCGCCCCCGCCGACCGTCTCGTAGTACCCGAAGGTGTCGTCGCCGAACAGCGTGTTGTTCATCGTGCCCTGTCCGCACGCGCAGAGTCCGAGCGCCCGCAGCAGCGTGTCGACAACCCGTTGACTCGTCTCGACGTTGCCCCCGACCACCGCCGGGCAGCGCCTCGGGTCGGCCGAGAACTCCGGGTTCAGCATGCCGCGGGGGATCACGATCTCCACCGGCTCGAGCAACCCCTCGTTGAGTTGCAGCGGCACTCCGATGAGCAGCCGCAGCACGTAGATCGTGGCGCTTCGCACGATCGCCGGAGTCGCGTTCAGGTTGCCCGGATGGACCGGGGAGCTGCCGGTGAAGTCGATCCGGGCCGAACCGCGATCGATCGTCACCTCGACCTCGATCGGCGAGCCGTCGTCAAGCCGTTCGAGCGCGTGGAAGGACTGGCGTCCGGTGCTCCGCACGTGATCCTCGAGAGCGATCCGCATGCGGTCGGCGGCGCGCGAGTAGAGCGCCGTCATGTAGCGCCGTACTTCGTCCTCGCCGTGGGCCGCCGCGAGCTGCTGAAGCGCCGCCGCTCCACGCCGGTTGGCCGCCACCGCCGCGCCGAGGTCGGCGAGATTCTCGGCCACCGAGCGCGACGGCGACGGGCCGCGGCGCAGCAACGCCTCCATCCGCTCCCACCGGGGCTCGCCGGCCCGCACCAGGCGCCGCGGCGCGATGACGACGCCCTCCTCGGCCAGGTTCGCGGCCTTCGGCGGCATCGAGCCCGGGCGGATGCCGCCGAGTTCAGCGTGGTGGGCCCGGTTCGCGACGTAGCCGATCAGCCTGCCGTCCACGTGGACCGGAGCAATGACCGTGATGTCCGGCAGGTGGGACCCGCCGTAGCCGGGATGGTTCGTGACCGCGACATCGCCGGGGCCGAGTTCAAGCTCGGCGGCGACGCCGCGCACGCACTCGCCGAGAGCGCCCAGGTGCACCGGAATGTGGGGCGCGTTGACCAGCAACCTGCCGCCGGCATCGAGCAGACCGCACGAGAAGTCGAGCCGCTCCTTCACGTTCACCGACATCGCGGTCCGCCGCAGCATCACGCCCATCTCGGACGCAATCGCAGCGAACCGATTGGAAAACAGCTCCAGACGGACCGGATCCACGGGCGGAGTCTACGCCGCGACCTCGGGACTCGCTAAGGTACCGCTTCCGAATCCCCAGACCCCAGGAGCCGCCATGACCGACAGCACGATGATGGACTTCCCATTGACGATCCGCATGATCTTCGATCACGGCCGCCGGGTCTACGCGGACAGCCGCGTGATCACCTGCCAGGCCGACGGCGCGCGGATCGGAACCTACGCCGAGGTCGCGGACCACGCCGCGCAGCTTGCCCACGCGCTGAAGGGCCTCGGCATCGAACCGGGCGACCGCGTCGGCACCTTCGCCTGGAACAACCAGGAGCACATGGAGGCCTACTTCGCCATCCCGTGCATGGGCGCCGTCCTGCACACCCTGAACATTCGCCTGTTCCCGGAGCAGTTGACCTACGTCACGAACCACGCCGAGGACCGGGTCGTGATCGTTGACGATTCCCTGATTCCGCTGCTGGCCCAGGTCGCCGCCGACCTGACCACGGTGGAGCACTTCATCGTGGTCGGCGACGGCGACGCCTCGGCGCTGGCGGCGGGAGGGGCCGCCATCCACCGCTACCACGACCTGCTCGAAGGCCAACCGACCACCTTCGACTGGCCCGAGATCGACGAGCGGGCGGCGTGCGCCATGTGCTACACGAGCGGCACCACCGGCAACCCGAAGGGCGTCGCCTACAGCCACCGGTCGTCCTTCCTGCACGCTCTCGGAGTCGCCTCCGGCGGCGCGCTGGGCATCAGCCAGCAGGACAGCATCCTGGCGATCGTGCCGATGTTCCACGCCAACGCCTGGGGCCTGCCCCACGTCGGCTGGTTCACCGGCGCCGACTTCGTGATGCCCGACCGCTTCCTGCAGGCCGAGCCCCTGTGCCGGATCATCGCGGAGCACCGGCCGACCCTCTCCGGCGCCGTGCCGACGATCTGGAACGACGTCCTCCGCTACTCGGAGAACCACGAAGTGGACTTCTCCTCGTTCCGCGCCGTCCTCTGCGGCGGTTCGGCCGTGCCGCGATCCCTGATCGAAGGCTTCCGGGACCGTTTCGGCGTCGACATCATCCAGGGTTGGGGGATGACCGAGACCTCGCCCCTCGCGGCCATGGCGATTCCTCCACGCGGCACGCCGCGCGAAGAGGAGGTCGACTGGCGGGTCAAGACCGGCCGGATCATCTCCGGCGTCGAAGTCCGCATCACGAACGACGCCGGCGAGGTCATGCCCTGGGACGGCGAGGCGGTCGGCGAGATCGAGATCCGCGGTCCGTGGATCACCGGCTCCTACTACCTCGACGACGACCCCGAGAAGTTCCACGACGGCTGGCTGCGCACCGGCGACGTCGCCTCGATCGACCCGTTCGGCTTCATCCAGATCACCGATCGGGCCAAGGACGTCATCAAGTCCGGCGGCGAGTGGATCTCCTCGGTCGATCTCGAGAACGAACTGATGGGCCACCCCGCCGTGGCCGAAGCCGCCGTCGTCGGCGTGCCGGACGACCGCTGGGACGAGCGGCCCCTCGCCTGCGTCGTGCTCAACGACGACGCCGACGCCGACCCCGGCGAGCTCAGGAGCTACCTGGCCGACCGGGTCGCCCGCTGGTGGGTGCCCGAGCGCTGGACCTTCATCGACGAGGTTCCGAAGACCAGCGTCGGCAAGTTCGACAAGAAGGTGCTGCGGGCGCGGTACGGGGAGGGTGAGCTGGAGGTTCTGACCTCCTGAGTCTTGACACCAAACTGTACAAGTAGGGATACTCTGAACTGTCATGAGAACGGTGAACGCCCTGCAACTGCGTCAGAGTCTCGGCAAGGTACTCGACCACCTCGAGCGGCACGGGGACCCGATTCTCGTCTGCCGTCGCCGGACGCCTGCGGCAGCCCTCGTCAGTCTGAAGGACTACCAGGAGCGCTTCGTCGACCAAGAGGCCGATGACCGGCGGCGTGAAGTGGTCGCCAAACTCCGCGGGTTGAAGTTCGAGTCGCCGGCCAAAGGCACGACCCTCGACATGCTTCGCGACCTCCGGTCGTGACCGTCGTAGACGCGTCGGTCGCGATCAAGTGGTTCGTGACCAGCGAGCCCCTGGTGAAAGAGGCGGAGCGTGTTCTCGGAGAGATCGAGGCGAATCCGGCTCGCTACCTGGTCCCCGATCTGTTCATGAACGAGCTGCTCGCAGTTCTCTGCCGCCTGCCCGGGAGCACTCCGGCAAAGGTCAAGGAGGCACTTTCTCTGGTCGAGGCGCTCGGCATGACCCGGGTCGGAAACGGACATGAACTGCTGGCCCTTGCCGCCGACTTCGCGGACCGCTGGCGGCTATCAGGCTACGACGCGGTGTACCTGGCGCTGGCTTCGCTGGCTGGCGGTGAATGGCTGACCGCCGATGCGCGGGCCGTGCGCCGGGTTGCGAACCGCGACCTGGTTTCTCTGCTCGGGTCGTAGCGCTGACGCTGGAACAGGCAGGCAGCCGAGCAGCCGGGCTCAGTCCGACGACACCCCAAGGTGCTCGTTGAACCAGGCCACCAGCGCGCTCGCGGCGCGCTGGCTGTCCTCACCGCGGAAGCCGTGGGCGGCGCCCTCGATCACCACCAGCTTGGAGGTCACGTTCGCCTCGTCGAAGGCGGCCTTGATCCGCTCGCTGTGGCTCAGAGCCACGAGCGCATCCTGGTCGCCGTGGACGAGCAGGGTCGGCGGATCGTCCTCACTGACGAACAGGACGGGCGAGATGGCGGCGGCCTTCTCCGCGTCGAAATCGAGCGCCGGGAAGCGTTCGTTCGGACCGGTCAGCCCCTGCAGGTCGACCGGCGGGAAGTAGGCGACCACCGCGGCGACGCGGTTTCCTGTCTGCTCGATGGGATCGTTGCTCTCCGCGTTCCCCTCGTCCGAGGCGTTGCCGAGCATCAGGGACAGGTGGCCGCCGGCGCTGCCGCCGGTGACGCCCAGCCGTTCCGGGTCGACGCCGAAATCGTCCGCGTGGAGGCGGACGTAGCGGACCGCGCGGCGCACGTCGGCAACCGCCTCCGGCACCTTGAACAACGGGGCCGAGCCGTGGCGGACCATGAACACGGCGTAGCCGTTGTCCAGGAGGTCGCCGATCGCACCGAACCGGCGTCCCTCACCGGACACGATGCGGTGCGGGTCCGACCAGCGGGAGAACCAGCCGCCGCTGACCATGAACAGCACGCCGGCGCCGTTCTGTTCGGCCGGCACCAGTGCATCGAAAGTGAGAGCCATGCCCATCTTGTGGCCGTAGACCACGTCGGCGTGGACTTCGGTGTCGGTGCCGGCCGCCAGCGGCGCGGCGATCACGGCGGTGGCGAGCAGAATTGCGACTGCGTGCTTCACGAGTGTCTGTTTCACGAGTTTGTCTGTCTCACTTGGGGGTTCTCCATGTTCTCGGTCTGTCCGAGCGGGCGGACGTTCTCAGGCCGCTACGGCCGCGCTCCTCCCGCCGTCTCCTGCAACGGGCTCTCTGACTGGATCCTGGCGGCGGCAACCATATCCGCCACGTTCGCGAGCAGCTTCTTCGCGTCGAACACGATGCCGTCCTTGATCGTGTAGCGGACGCCGCCAACCCGCTCGGGGCGGCCGGTGTCGTCGTTGAGCCGCACCGCGCCGGTGCCGTAGAGCACCTTCAGGTTGGCGACCGGGTTCTCGTCCACGACCAGGAGATCGGCAAGCATGCCCTCGCGCACGATGCCGAACTCCATCTCGGCGCCGCTGGCCCGGGTCAACTCCTCGGCACCGTACATCGTCGCCGAGCGGATCGCCTCCAGCGGATGGAAGCCAGCCTCCTGGAGCAGCTCGAGTTCCAGGATCGTGCCGAAGCCGTAGGTCTGGTAGATGAACCCGGAGTCCGAGCCGATCGTTACCCGGCCGCCGCGGTTCTTGTACTCGTTGAGGAACTGCATCCACACCCGGTAGAAGTTCTTCCAGGCCACCTCGTCCCAGGTCGTCCAGTCGTACCAGTAGGAGCCGTGGTCCTCGCGGCTGGGAGCGTAGAACTCGGCGAGCGTGGGCAGGGTGTAGTCAGCGTGCCAGTCGGCGTTGCGCGCCCGCATCACGTCGCGGCCGGCCGAGTAGATCGTCATCGTCGGGTTGATGAAGAAGTCGAGTGCGAGAAACTCGTCGAGCAGGGCGTTCCAGCGCTCCCCGCCGGGCTCGACCAGACGCCACTGGCGGGCCACCTGGCCGAAGCGGAACTGCTCGTCCATGTAGTTCATCCGCGCCGGCCAGGGCTGCACGTCGGCGCCGTCATACATCGACTCGAACAGGCCGTAGAAGTGGGTCATGCCGACCAGGCCGAGGCGGGCGGCGTCGAGAGCGTTCATGTGCGCCACCCCCATCTGGTCGAGGTGGGCCGTCGATCCCATTCCCAGGCTGGCGGCCTCGTCGATCAGAGCCGCCATGATCTTCGGCGGGTAGGCGCCCAGCTTCAATCCCTCCACGCCCTTGTCGTGGGCGTATCGCACCCACTCCCGCGCGTCGGCCGGTGTGCGGATCTTCCGGTCCTTCCACTCCTTGCCGCCGCCGGGGCGCTGATAGGAGACGATGCGCGGCGCGGTGATCTCGTTCTTCCGGCTGCGCTCCTTCTCGCTCAGGTCCCAGTCCATGGGCCCGGTGGGTACGCCGCGGACGGTCGTGATGCCGTGCGCCAACCACAGCTTGTAGACGTACTCCGCCGTGGGCGCTTTCGGCACGCCGCCGGTGTGGGCGTGCAGATCGACCAGGCCGGGCAGCACGTAGGACCCGCCGAGATCAAGTTCGCCGTCGGCATCCTTCGGCCGCTTGCTCTCGTCGATCTCGGTGCCCGGCATGCCGATGCCCTTGATCTCCTCGATCCGGTTGCCCTCGATGACGATGTCGACCGGCCCCGAGGGAGGCGCGCCGGTGCCGTCGATGACGGTCACGCCGCGCAGAATCAGGCGGTCGAAGGGACCTTCGCCTTCGCCGTCCGGGCGCGGAGGCGCCGGCTGGACCAGTTTCTCTTCTTCGTCCTCGTCATCGGCAGCCGCCAGCGGCGCGGTCACCGCCGAGAGAGCGACCAGAACGGCCAGTCCGAAGCCGAACAGACGCCTCCAGGGCGAGAGATCCACACTCAACTGGGACATGGCTTCTCCTTCCAGTCTTCCAAACCGGGGATCAAGGGACCGAACCTATCGCGGCCCAGACTGCGACACTCAGGGGTCAGGACAACGAGGGCCGCTCGCCGGAATCGACCACGGCACTCAGGTAGAGCAGCGCCTGACCCGGCTGCGGCTCCCGCACCAGGAGGCCGTGGGTGGCGGCGAGCACGTCCCGGCGGCTGATCTGCCCGGCCAGCCCGCGGCCCCGGAGCACCGGCAGCCGGCGATAGGGCGTGCTCTTGAAGATGCGGGCGATGCTCAGGATGTCCGTGTCCTCGGAGATCGTGCGCGCCTTGCGGTCCATGAAGGCCGACGCGTCCGTGGAGTCGAGTTCGAAGTCCCCGGATTCGCCTTCGTCGTCCGGCGCCGCCAGATCCTCCAGGCCGAGTTCGCCGCTGCGCTCGCGCAGTATCGAGCGACGGCCGTCGAGCGCCGATGTCAGGTGGTGCGACGCCGCGAGCACGTCCCGGCGGCTGACCTGGCCTACAAGCGCACCGCCGTCGACAACCGGAAGGCGCCGATACTCCGTATCGAGAAACCGCTGGGCGATCTCGAGCAGGGGCTCGGAACCGTCGATCACGCGGCCGAAGTCCGTGTTCATGAAGGCGTCGACCGGCGCCGCCGGCAACTGGTCGTAGGCCAGTCCCAGGAGGACCTCCATCGAGAATTTCTCGGAGAAGACCCCCAGCAGCCGACCGTTCTCATCGACCACCGGCGCGCCCGAAATCCGGTTCTTGAGCAGCAGACCGATCGCGTCGAGCGCGGACATGCCGGCCTGCAGCGTCACCAGGCGGGTGGCCATGAAGTCGCGGGCCAGCGTGCTCCGGCTCCGGGCCAGACCGCGCTCGTCCGCCCCGCGCGCGGTCACCGTGAGCACGGCAAGGCAACTCTTCTCGGACAGCATGCCCAGGTAGCGATGCCGCTCGTCGATCACCGGCGCGCCGGTGATGCGATGGCGCAGCAAGGCGCTGATGCCGTCGTACACGTGGGTACGAGGATGCACCGTGACCAGCTTGGTCACCATGATGTCCCGCGCCAGCTTGGGCCTGTCGATCGTCTTCTCCATCGCGAGCCGCCAATCGTAGCAGCGGCCGCCTCAACCGAGCGGCCATCCGAGCGTCGCAGACTGGTAGGATGCGCGGCTTCCGGTGTTCGGTCCGCTGGGCATGAACGACACCGCCTTCCACGTCGCGGCAGACAAGGCCGACCGCTTCTCCCAGGTCTACACCCACGATGAGGACGGCAACCTGCTCGCCCAGGAGGGCTTCGGCGGCCGCCGCGACTACCTCGATCCGCCCACATTCCTCTCCGGCGGCGGCGGCCTGGTATCGACCACGAGGGACTACATGCGCTTCAGCCAGATGCTCCTCAACGGCGGCGAACTGGACGGCGCGCGCATCCTCGCGCCCTCGACCGTCAAACTGATGCACCGGAACCACCTCCCTCGCGAACTCGGCGAGATGTCCCCGGGCACCGGCTTCGGCCTCGACTTCGCGGTCATCCTCGACCCCGTCGCCGCCGACGGCATCTCCAAGGGCGAGTACTACTGGGGCGGCGCCGCCGGCACCTGGTTCTGGATCGACCCGAAGGAAGATCTCGTCTTCGTCGGCATGATCCAGCACTTCGGCCCCCTGCGCCCGGACGTTCGCTCGCTGAGCCGCCGTCTCACCTACCAGGCGATCCTCGAGCCGACATCGTAGCTCGCGGGGCGCTCCCGCCCCTCCGTCCTCGGGCTCGTCGAGAATCGGCGACCGGGCGGCCTACACGCTCCACCGCCGCCGGAGTCGGGCGGACAGCGGCATCGGATCTTCGGCTCATGATGCGACGGCGCTCGCTAGCGGCTCGCCGGACACGAACACCTGATCGAGACCGAGGCGCTGACGACGATCACGACCTGAGGTCGCGCAGGATGTCGAGTGTCATGCCCTGGGTCGGAGATTCGAACTTCAGCCCGCGCAGCCTGGCGACCAGGTCGCGCGGGCGGCGCTCGTCCGCTTCCCGGTCCACGAAGCCTTCGCGGTCGCTTCGACCCGGTGCCGGCCTGCGGCAGTGCGCGCTACCTGGGGCGTTGCCACCTAGCCCAGCACCCGAAAGAGTGCGGCGGCTGCCGCCACGAGGCCGGCGAGGATTGCCGTCTGACGATGCAGTTGCTTGGTCAGGCGCAGTTCCAGTGCTGCCAGATAGGCCCGCATGTCGGCCCGAAGGTCCGCGATGTCCGCCCTGGTAGCGGTACCCTGGATCACCGCGGAGCGAACGGTTTCGACGACGACCTCCGCCTGAGCGGTGTCCATCCCGGCGCTCTCCAGAGCGCGAGCGGCGGAAAGTGTGTCGAAGGTCGCCTCGCTCATGCGCGACAGTCTACTACCGCTTCGCCCGCTTGCCGAACATGATCCCCGCGACGCGGCGGATCTGGATCTCTTCGGAGCCTTCGGTGATGCGGTAGCGGCGGTGGTGGCGGTAGATGTGCTCGAAGGGCATGTGGCGGGTGTAGCCGATGCCGCCGTGGGTCTGGATGGCGCGGTCGGCGGCGTTGCAGACGAGGCGGTTCGCGCGGTAGTTGCACATGGAGACCTTGTCGGTGACCTCCATGTGGTGCTGCTGGTCGAGCTCCCAGGCGGTCTTGTAGACGAGGTTGCGCACCATCTCGCACTCGGTCTGGAGTTCGGCGAGGGGGAACTGGATCGCCTGGTTCAGCCATAGCGGCTTGCCGAAGACGGTTCGCTCGCGGGCGTACTTGACGCTCTCGTTGATGCAGAACTGGGCGGCGCCGACACCGGAAGCGGCCTGGCGGATGCGGTTCTCGTGAACGAAGGTCTGGGCCAGTGCGAGGCCGCGGCCCTCTTCGCCGAGGATCGCTTCGTTCGGCACGCGCACGTCGGTCAACGACACTTCGGCGTGGTCGGTCGGCATGTTGAAGGTCCACCACATGAAGGGGATCTCGAAGCCGGGTGAATTCGTCGGCACGATGAAGCAGGTGACGCCGTCCGCCTTCCCCGGATCGCCCGAGGTGCGGGCGAAGATCAGGTCGTGCGTGGCCGCGTGGAGGCCCGAGTTGAACCGTTTGGCGCCGTTGATCACCCAGTCGTCGCCGTGGCGGACTCCAGACGTCTCGAGCCAGGTCGCGTCCGAGCCGTGGTCCGGCTCGGTCAGGCCGAAGCCCATCCGCACCGCGCCGGTCATCATGCCCTCCATGAACCGCGCCTTCTGGGAGGGCGTCCCGAAGCGGTGCATCATGATCACGGTCGGGAAGTTGCCGACGATCGAGGACTCGTTCTGCAGGTCGTTGTGCAGGCCCAGCCCCTTGGCGGCCAGGTGCTCCCGGATCACCGCCATCGCCAGGTTCGAGCCGTCCTGGCCGCCGAGTTCCTTCGGCAGGCCGAAGCGCAGATGGCCGGCCGCGTCGGCGCGGCGCTTCATCTCGCGCAGCAGGGCCTCCCACTCGGGCCGCGGCGTTCCGTCGTTGTCGAAGTCCGTCCGCGCCCACTCGCGACGCTGATCGAAGAAACGGATGTTGTCGTCCTGCTGCTCCAACGGCTTGATCTCGCGCTCGATGAAGTCGTCGAGTTCGGCCAGCTTGTCGCGAATGTCCTGGGGAATCTCGAAGTCCATGGTCCTGCTACCCCGCATCCAGGTAGTTGCCGATGATCTCGCCCAGCCGTTCCGGCGCGTCGAAGTGGACCATGTGGCCCGCCTCCGGGATCTCGACGTGGTGAACGTTGCGGAACAGGCGGACGCGACGATCGATTTCGTCCGGCGCCGCCGGCGTGCCGTAGTCGATGCCGCCGCGCCCACGGTAGAAGTCGGCCGAGCGGCCGCCCGTGACGACCAGGACCGGGCAGGCAATCCAGGGCCAGCGCTCCGCCGCCAACTGTGACGACATCGTCAGCCCCGTCGTCTCGACCTGCGGGTCCCACTTCCACTGCAGGCCGCCGTACGGATGCTCGGTGGTGCCGATCTCGACCAGGTGCCGCGCCAGATCGTGGTCGAGCCCGGGATGGAACCGGCAGTACAGCCGCCAGGCGTCGTCCAGGTCCATCATCGGCCGCTTGTGGCCTCCAGGCCGCAACAGGCTCGTATGGCCGTTCTGGAGGCGAAGCTGCCGGTTCTCGACCGGCATGTCGCTCTCGCGGAACGGAGCGCCGACGCCGTCGATGTTGACGACGACGCTCGGTACGTCGCTGAACACCGCGGCGTAGTGGCTCACGATGTGACCGCCCAGGCTGTGGCCGACCAGCACCGGCCGCTTGAGCTGGAGTTGGAAGATGACCGCGTGGAGATCGGCGATGAAGTGCGGCAGCGCATAGACGCCCGGCTTGCCGCTGTCGCCGTGGCCGCGCAAATCGAGCGAGACGACGCGGTAGCGGTCGCGGAACCGGTTCGCCAACGGCTCGAACGCCATCGCCAGGTCCTGCATGCCGTGAAGCAGGACCAGGGGCGGCGCCTCCGCGTTGCCGTAGTCGTAGACCCGCAGTTCGACACCGCCCGCTCCGTGCAGGCGCAGGCTCTCGGGCAGAAATGGGAGTTCTGGCACGACGCGAGAGAATACGCGATGACTCCATCAGCGGCTTCCCGGCGAGTGGCTAGCGGAACTCGTCCACGGCCCCGCCGGGCCGCACGGCACACTGGTCGGCAGCCTGCTGCCGCCTGGACGAAGGGCGCTATCCTACTGCCCTGATACCATCATCCCGCCCCAAGAGGAGACACGAAATGAAGAGAATCCAGTGGATCGCGGCCGTCGCGGCCGTCCTGGCGCTTCCGGCTGCCGCGACGGCGTCCGACGACCTGACCGCCGAGAAGGCGTTCGAGCGCCTGAAGGCGCTGGCGGGGACCTGGGAGGGTTCGGCCAGCGGCGAGGGCGCCGAGGCCGCGGCGGAGGCGGACGGTACCGGAACCGTCGTCCACGAGTTTGAGGTCACCGCCAGCGGCCACGTGCTGATGGAGCGCATGGGGCCGGACACCGACTACGAGATGGTCAACATGTACCACCTCGACGGCTCCGACCTCGTCCTCACCCACTACTGCTCGGGCGGCAACCAGCCGCGGATGAAGTTCAACGCCGCCACCAGCGCTCCGAACCGCCTGGCCTTCGATTTCGACGGTGGCACGAACCTCGAAACCACGCCCAGCCACATCCACTCGGCAGAGATCCGGCTCGACGGCAAGGACCGGCTCGACAGCGCCTGGAAGGCCCACGAGGGAGACAGAGAGTCCGGCACGATGACCTTCCACCTGAAGCGACGCTGACGAGTCCGCAACGGGCCAGGCAGCACCGGTTGCGATTGCCTGACCCGCGCTCTTGTGCCTACAATGGTCACATGGTGACCGTTGGAGCAAGAGAACTCAACACAAGGCTGGGCACGCACCTCCGGAGGGTGCGAGGGGGTCGGTGATTCTCGTGACCGAACGAGGACGACCGGTCGCCGAACCGCGGCCCGTGCCGAAGGCCGCCTCGGACGAGGAGGAGATACTCCCCGACCTTGCGGCCCGGGGACTCGTGACGCTGAGGACCGCTCGCCTTGCGGCGTCCGTTGAACCGGTCCCGGTGCGCGGCGGATCGATCGCGGACACCATCGTCGAGGATCGAGACGACCGATTCTGATGCTGTTTCTCGACGCCAGCGCTCTGGCGAAGCGGTACGTCGCGTCCGGGTTTTGATCCGCGGCCGGATCGGAGCTGGCTGGCACGATGTCGACCGCACCTTCCGTCTGGCGCCCGGCGCTACGCTGGCCGAGCTCCTGCCGGCCGCCGACCGCGCCGGCGTGCCGCTGTCCGAGGCGATCAAGTCCTCGACCCATCTGCGCGACACCCTGATGATCAACGGTGAGCGCTGCCCCCTGGAGACGAACCGCGAACGGCCGCTCCAGGACGGCGACGAGATCTACCTGCTCGCTCCAGTGGCCGGCGGCAGCGGCGGCACATGGGAGAAGGACAGCTTCGAGGCGCGACTGGAGTGCGTGCTCCGGCGCGAGATCGCGGGCTGCGAGCATCTGGCCGCGGTCGAGAGGCTCTCGGGCGGCGCCAGCCAGGAGACCTACCGTCTACGGATCGAAACGGAGGCCGGTGATCGCCAGCTCGCACTCCGGCGATCCCAGGGCGGAAAGCAGGAAGAAGCTCCTGCCGTCGAGCGCAGCGCGCCGGGGCTTCGGATCGAGGCGAAGCTGATGCAGGTCGCCCGAAGCAACGGCATTCCGGAGCCCGAGGTCTTCTACATCCTGGAGCCGGGCGACGATCTTGGGGGCGGCTTCGTCATGGAGTGGCTCGACGGCATCGCACTGGGTGCGCGGATCGTCCGCTCGCCCGACCTCGCCGAAGTCCGCCCCAAGCTGGCCCGTCAGTGCGGCGAGATCCTTGGCCGACTGCACAGCATCGACCTCGAAGCACACGGACTCGACCGCGACCTCGCGCGCCTGAGCGCCGCCGACTTCATCGAGCAGACCCGCGGCCGCTACGAGGCCCTCGGAACACCGCAGCCGATGATCGACTTCACGGGACGCTGGCTCACCGAGAACCTTCCCGAGTCGACTGAACAGACCCTTGTTCACAACGACTTCCGCAACGGCAACCTGATGGTCGATCGGACCGGCGTCGTCGCGGTGCTCGACTGGGAGATCGCCCATATCGGCGACCCTATGCGCGACCTGGGCTGGATCTGTACGAACTCCTGGCGCTACGGCGCCGGCCCCGAACTGCCGGTCGGCGGTTTCGGCGCCTACGAGGACCTCTTCGCCGGCTACGAGGCGACGAGCGGGAACCGGGTCGACCTCCGTCGTGTCCAGTACTGGGAGGTCTTCGGCTCCTACTGGTGGGCGGTCTCCACTCTCGGCATGACCAAGGCCTACCGGATCGGCCTGGACCGCTCCGTCGAGCGGGTGACGATCGGCCGCCGCACGACGGAGTGCCAGGTCGACTGCACAAATCTCCTGATCCCCGGTCCCGTCGAACTCGTCGCGGCGCCCGAGCAGCTCGAGGACCCCGACATGCCGCGCCTCGAGGAGCTCGTCGGCGCGACGCGCGACTTCCTGCACGGCCCGGTACGGGACGAAACCACCGGGCGAACCCGCTTCCACGCGCTGGTCGCCGGCAACGCGCTCGACATCGTGTACCGGGACCTGCACTTCGGCGCCGAACACCGTCACAGCGAACACGAACGGCTCCGCCGCCTGCTCGACGCCGACGGCTCGCTGCTCAACCTGCGCTGGAAGCTGGTCCACGCGATTCGCGACGAGGCCATCGCGCTCGACGACACCCGGCTCCACGAGCACCTCCGCGCCACCGTGGTCAACCAGATCGCGATCGATCAGCCCAAGTACTCCGGCTTCAAGACCGCGGCCGCACGCCGGAGTCGAGCCGGAGAGTAGAGACCCGGCGGCTATAGTGAGCCGCGACAAGGAGGATCGACGATGAGCACGCTGACACCCCGCAAGACCGCCGCGGCCGCCCTCTGCCTGGCCCTTGCCGCCAGCTCGCTCTCGGCACAGAGGCAGAGGCGCGACACTGGGCCCAGAATCCCACCGGCCGAGGGTGTCGAGAGCATCAACCTGATCCGCACCCTCTCCCATCACCCGCCGCTGATGGAGGCTTGGGGGCCCTTCGGAGGCTACATTCTGCGCGGCAGTACCTTGCCCGACCGGGACCGCGAGATGGTCATCCTGCGCACCGCCTGGCTCAATGAGGCCGAGTACGAATGGGGGTACCACGCCCGCGCAGCAAAGGCTGCAGGGATGACGGACGAAGAGATCAGGAATATCGCCGTGGGTGTGAACGCGGGGCCGTGGAGCAGCTTTGAGCGCTACCTGCTAAGCGCCGCCAACGAGCTGCATTCGCGCTCGGCCATCTCGGACCGCACCTGGGCATTCCTGAAAGCCCGCTACAGCGACCAGCAGATGATCGACCTCATCTTCACCGTCGGCCAATACCGGATGGTGTCGATGGCGCTCAGGAGCATCCAGGTCGAACTCGACGAGGGCCTGGAGCCGTTCCCGGACGACGTGCCGCGCCGCTAGCAACCCAGCCTCTCCCTGACCCCGGCCAGGCGCCCGATGGAGTCGAGCGCCCGCGCCGGATCCTGCACCAGGTGCCGCACCACGACCTCGTCGTACCCCATCGCGCCCAGTTCAGCGAACGCCGCTGCGACCCGTTCCACGTCGCCCACGATGAGCGCCTCCGGCGGAAAGCCCCGGTATCCGCGATCGATCATCTTCCCCGCCAGGGCCTCGGCTTCGGCAGCCGTCTCACCGACATAGATGTCGCGCCGGATCGCGCACGCGCCGACCGGACGATCGTGCCGTTCACAGGCCTCCCGGTAGCGCCGGAGCTGCTCCGCCGCCTGGTCCGGCGTCAGACCGGGCGCCGCCAACCAGCCGTCGCCCAGCCGCGCGGCGCGGTCGATCGCCGGCGGCGCCGAAGCGCCGACCCAGACCTCGACCGGTTCCGGCGGACAGGGCGCGATCCGCGCCTCGTGCATCCCGAAACGGTCGTTCTCACCATCGGTCGTGACCGTCTCTCCGGCCCAGAGTCGGCGCAGGATCGAGAGCGACTGTTCGAATCGCGACGGCCGCTGACGCGCCGGGACGCCCATGGCCGCAAACTGGTTGTCGGCCGGGCCGATCGCGCACTGGAGGATGAACCGGCCCTCCATCACGCTGGCCAGCGTGCCGACCTGCTCCGCGACGATCAGCGGGTGCCACAGCGGCAGCAGGTAGAGGGCGCCCGCCGGCCGATCGCCCCACTCCGCCAGCATCCGGCCCAGGATCGCGGTGTTCTGGTAGTACGGCCCCGGCGTCGCGTGATGGTCGCCGACGAAAAGCGCATCCAGGCCGGCGTCCCGGGCGGCCCGCGCACGGTCCACCATGCGCCGCGCCCCCTCGCGGACGTCGGTCACGTTGTAGGCGCTCTGAACTGAAATGCTGACCCGCATGGCTACCCCTCCGCCGCCAATGTACTGCAATCCGAGGGCTGCTACGATTCGCGCCACTAACAACCCGCCACAACCTTGGGACCCCGATATGCCTGAACTGATCCTCGCCGCATACGTCTACCCAGCCGGCGCCCTGATAGCCGGTGTTCTAGGCGCCGCCGTCGGCATCCTGGTCGTCATCATCATCGCCGAAGGCGCCAGCACGGAACCCGTCCCGCCGAGGATGATCCCCCTCTGGATGTGGACTGCCTTCTGGATCCCGCTCGGTCTGATCCTGATCATGACCGACATGCCGGGCTGGCTGCGCACGCTGCTGTTCGTGATTCCGCTCGCGCTCACCATCGGGCTGTTCAACCGGCGTGCAGCCTGACTTCGGTTACACCCGCCTGCCTGGTCGGGGCTAAGGGGGAGGGGTCCCAGGTGGCGTTCGCGCTTGGTCGGAGATTGGAAGGGGGTGCGCTCACTTCACTCCGCTCGCTCCGGTTGGTCATCGATGGTTGAAGCGACACGGGGAATCGCTCGCTCCGAGCCACCTGGGACCCCTCCCCCTTAGCCCCTGGGCAGGCTGGACGGCGTCGGGCATCCGGGACGCAGTTACGCACGCGCCACGGTTTCCGCAGCGGAGACCCCGGCGCCGCCTCGCTGGGAAACAGCGCCGCCGAGACTGGGTGAGCCGGCATTCGCCGGAGGCGACTTCTGGTAGAGGCGCTTTGTTCCATGCATTCCGCAGCCGTTGCGGTGACGTAGCGTCGACCGCAGGCCTGCCAATCGCCCACGCCTCCTTGAAGGTTAGTCCAGCGATGGGACGTCCGATCCGGCGAACCCTCCAGCCAGCTTGCGTACCGGCCCGCCGCACCTGACGCAAGCCCAGAGACCGGTCTCGTAGTCGATCTTCGACCGGATCGGGAACGTGTCTCCGGTCGGGACGAAGAGCGGTTCCCCCGCAAGACACCGGCGATGTCGAAGCTCACACGTCGCCGGCAGGCACCACTTCTCGCTTCACCCTACCATCGGTCTCAGCCTTTGAGTCCGACTACGCCCTTGAGCCGCCCAAGACGGCGTCCGGGAAAACGCTGACGGCTACCCTCTCGGTGCCCGACGCCGTCCAGCCTGGTTGGGGTCCGGAGGGGGTGAGATCCCAGGTGGCTCGGAGCGAGCGACTCCCGACGACGCTTCAACTACTGACGACCAACCGGAGCGAGCGGAGTGCAGCGAGCGCCAACTCCCCATTATCCGACCAAGCGCGAGCGGCACCTGGGCTCTCACCCCCTCCGGACCCCTAGGACCAGGCGGGTGCCACCGCAGCAGTTCCGGCGCAGACACTCCGGCGCAGCCGACCGACGCGGGTCTACTTCAGGTGGCGGTCGAAGAAGTCGATCTCGGCCGACATGGCCTTGTCGAGCCAGTCGCCGCTGTAGACGTCGTAGTGGCTCATGTCCCAGGCGTGGTACTCGACGGGGACGCGGCCGGAGAGGATCTTGAAGACGCGCTCGCCGTGTTCGCGGATGTCGAAGTAGTGCTCCTGCTTGGCGTCGATGATGATGGTCGGCGCCGTGATGAGATGCGCGTCCTCGACGGGGGCAAACTTGGCGAAGCGCTCGTAGTACGGGCTGCCGGTCAGGCCCTCGGGCTGAGGGCCGCCGACCGGCACCGGGTCCACCTCGCCGCGGGCGCGCTGGATGGCGGTCCGGTGGAAGCCCTTGAGGCCGCCGGGAGCCGTGACCAGGCCGGAGCGCTGGTCCATTGCACCGACCTGGGCGGCGACCGCCTTGACGCGGCGGTCGTGGGCGGCGCGCCAGATGACATGGCCGCCGCCGAAGCTTGAGCCCCAGATGCCGATCCGCGAGGCGTCGGCATGTTGTTCGCCTTCAACGAAGGTGATCGCGGCGTCGATGTCCTCCTGCTGGTCGAGCGGGTCCACTAGCTGCCGGATGGCCTGGGCCTTGACCGTGACGTAGCCGTCCTCGTCCGGTTCCGGCATCTCGCCGCGGACGACGAGGCGCGCATCGCTCTCGCCCCAGCCGCGGTAGTCGAAGGCCAGGACCAGGTAGCCGGCGGCGGCGAAACGCGGCGCGATGCCGCGGTTCAGGTGCGACTTCGTACCGCCCCAGCCGTGGCAGAGGACGACCGTCGGCAGCTTCTCGCCCTCCGCGGTCGCCTTCGGGTAGAAGACGTCGCCGGCCAACCGCGTTCCGTCGCTCCAGAGTTCGACCGGCTTGCGGACGAGGGACGGATAGCCCTCGACATCCATCAACTCGCCCGCAGCCAGCGCCGGCGCCGTGGTCAACGCCGCGGCCAGGATCCCGGCCAGGGCCAACACCCACAGGTACATTTTCCGGGTGTGATCTTGCATTGCCGATCCCGCAACTTGCATATCCAGCCTCCTCCGAAGGTACTCAGGGTTCGGCTCTGCCGATGCTACCGGAGAGAGTTGCCGCGAAGCAGGGGTTCCCGCCCGCGTCGCGATTCGCATTCGGAGTAAAGTCGCCACCCGTGAGGCGCTTTCCCGCGGCGACGATCGCCGCAATCCTGTCGCTGTGGGCCGCCGCGTCCCAGGCTCAGACCGCGCGGCCGTCCGCGACGGCGATGACGATCGGCGAAGCCCCGGTGCTCGACGGCGCTGTTCTCGACGACCCGGTCTGGCAGGCCATTGAGCCGGCCTCGGGCCTCACCCAGACCCGGCCCTACGCCGGCGAGCCGGGGACGGAGCGCACGGAGGTGCGTTTCGCGTTCACCGAGGACATCCTCTTCGTCTCCGTGGTCTGCCACGACCGCGAACCCGACGGGATCGTCATCTCGGACAGCCGTCGCGACGCGCCGCTCAACGAGACGGACAGCTTCCAGGTCATCTTCGACACCTTCAAGGATGGCCGCAACGGCTTCGTGTTCGGCACCAACCCGGCCGGCATCGAGTACGACGGTCAGGTGGTCGAGGGCGGCTCCGGCATCTTCAGCGGCATGGGGGGCAGCAGCCGCTTCCGGCGGGGAATGAGCACGGGCTTCAACCTGAACTGGGACGGCGCCTGGAACGTCGCCACCCAGGTCGGAGACTTCGGCTGGAGCGCCGAGTTCGCGATTCCCTTCCGCACGCTCCGCTATCCCCCAAGCGACCTGCAGACGTGGGGTCTGAACTTCCAGCGCAACATCGCCCGCCACAAGGAAGTCTCGTTCTGGTCCGAGCTCGACCGGAATCACGAACTGGACCGGCTAACCGACGCGGGCGCCCTGCAGGGCGTCGAGCCGCCGCCGCAACGCAACCTCAAGCTGATCCCCTACGCCATCGGCAGCAGCCGGGCGCCCCCCCAGGCGGACCGCGACAACGAGTCGGACTCCGACCTCGGCTTCGACGTCAAGTACAGCGTGACGCCGAGCCTGACCCTCGACCTGACCTACAACACGGACTTCGCCCAGGTCGAGGTCGACGAGCAGCAAGTCAACCTGGACCGCTTCAACCTGTTCTTCCCCGAAAAGCGACCCTTCTTCCTCGAGAACGCCGGACTCTTCACGGTCGGAGCGCGCTCGGGAGGAAGCCGCGCATCGGCCCGCGTCGACCTGTTCTTCAGCCGCCGCATCGGTATCGGACCGGGCGGAGAGCTGATCCCGATCGACTACGGCGGCCGGCTCTCGGGCAAGGCCGGCCGCTTCAACGTCGGGTTGCTCCACATGCAGACCGCCACGGTGGGAGGCCTCCACGGCAACAACTACGCCGTCGCCCGCGTCAACCGCGAGCTGGGCGAGCGCTCCAGCATCGGCGGCATGTTCGTCAGCCGCGAAGGCGCAGGCAGCCTGGCGCTGGAGAACGACACCAACCGCACCTACGCGATCGACGGCAAGTGGGGCATCGGCGAGCACCACACGATCGAGTCGTACGTCGCTCAGACCGACACGCCGGGGCTCGCCGGCGACGACACATCCATGCTCCTGAGCTACAACCTCGGCAAGCCGGAGTGGCGCGGCAGCGTCAGCGTCGCCGAGGCGCGCGCGAACTTCAATCCGGAAGTGGGCTTCATGTCACGAACCGAGTTCCGGAACTTCTCCGCGTTCGGCATGCGCACGATGCGACCGAAGAACCTCGCCGGCCTGCACGAGATCCGGCCCCATGTCTCCTACAGCGGCATCTGGGACTTCGACGACTACAAGGAGACCCAGTACATCCACGTCGACACGCACTGGGAGTGGCGCAACGGTTTCGAGATCCACACCGGCGTGAATTTCACCGAGGAGGGCGTCAAGGAGACGTTCGAGGTCGTCGACGGCTTCTCCATCGCGCCGGGCAGGTACAGCCACCACGAGTTCCAGACCGTGGTCCAGACCAACCAGGCGAAACCGTTCTCGATCAGCATCCGCAACGTCACCGGCGGTTTCTTCGGCGGCGACCTGAGTACGACCTCGCTGACCCTGCTAGCCCGGCGCGGGGAACGCCTGACCTCGGAGCTGATCTGGGACCACAACGACGCCAAAGTGCCATCCGGCAAGTTCCAGGTCAATCTCGGCCGGCTGCGGCTCTCGTACTCGATCACCCCGCGAATGCTGGTCCAGGCCCTCGCCCAGTACAACGACCAATCGGACAACGTCTCGACGAACCTCCGTTTCTCCTGGCTGCAGGATGCGAACACGGGCCTCTTCGTTGTCTACAACGAAGTCGACGAGCTGGGCGCCCGGCTCCTCTACGAGCGCCCGGATCGGACCGTCATCGTCAAGTACAGCCGCCTGGTCGACATCTTCCGTTGAACTCCACCGCCACCCTCTGAGGTTCGTGCCGTATGAGCGACTCCGACCTCCGCGTCTACTTCTCCTTCCGCTCCCAGTTCTCGTGGCTGGCCTTTCACCGGATCACCACGACGGGCGTCTTCGACTGGAACCAGATCGACGCGGTCCCGATCTTCCCCTTCGGCAAGGGTGCGAACCTCTCGGCCGGACGCGCCAAGTCGTCCTACATGCGGCTGGACACGGAACGCATCGCGAAGGCCTATGGACTCTGCGTCAAGTGGCCGGAGTCGGAGGGCGAGCCGGACTGGTTTCCGCCCCACCAAGTCTATCTCTGGGCGCGGGACCAGGGCAAGGCGATCGACTATGCGCGCGAGGCATTCTCCGCGCGGTTCGAGCGCGGCCTCGACCTCGCCGCCGACGAAGTGATGCGCGCCGCCGCGGCGGCCGCCGGGCTCGACGGCGCCGAAGCACTGGAGGTTGCCCACGACCCGCAATGGAAGAAGAAGGTCATGAACGGCTTCAACCACACCCGGGAGGACGGCGCCTTCGGCGTGCCGCTCTTGATCTTCCGCGGCGAGCGCTTCTGGGGCAACGACCGTCTCGACTGGCTGCTGCGCGCGGTCGCCCAGTCGAAAGGACGGGGGCAGGCGGATCTCAGCGCCGAGCTGCTGGCGCCCGTGTACTCCCCCTAAGGAGTCTGCGCCGCAGGGCACCCCGTGCCTGGGAACGCGGGCGTCTCGCCCGCATCCGGCGCAACGTGGCGGCGCCGAACCCGCTACGCGGTAGCTGCCGCGGCGGGCGCGGCAACGTGGCCGACGATGACGACGCATGGGGCCTTGATCTGGCCGGAGAGTTCGCCGGCATCGAGCGAACGGAGACTGGAGGAGACGACCCGCTGACCGGTGGTGGTTGCGCGTTCGACGATTGCTGCGGGCGTTGAAGGGTCGCGGCCGGCGGCGATCAGGCCGCGGCCGATGCGTTCGAGCCGCCGCGATGCCATGAGAACCAAGACAGTGTCGGCACCGGAGAGGCCCGCCCAGTCGGGTTCGCCGCCTTCGGCGTTGCGCGCGGAGACGACGGCGAAGCCCAGCGAAACGCCGCGGTGCGTCAGGGGAACACCGGCCACGGCGGCCGCTGCCGTGACGCTAGTGACTCCCGGCACGACCTGGCAGGGCACACCGGCTGCGGCGCAGGCCTCGATCTCCTCGCCGCCGCGGCCGAAGACGGAAGGGTCGCCGCCCTTGAGCCGTACCACGTGAGCTCCGGCCTGGGCGTGTTCGATCATCAGCTTCTCGATCCGGCGCTGCCGGACCTGCACGTCGTCGCCGGGGCGCTTGCCGACATCGACGATCTCGGCGCCCGGTTTCGCCTCGGCGAGAAGTTCCGGCGCCGCGAGGCGGTCATGCAGCACGACGTCGGCGGCCCGTAGCCGCTTCAGGCCCAAGATCGTGATCAGGTCGGGGTCGCCCGGTCCCGCGCCGATCAAGGTCACCCGTCCCGGTCCGGTAACCCCGGACGAGTCGGCGGCGCCGCTCATCGCTGCGCTTCCTCGGCCGCGACGCCCATGATCTGCTCGGCCCGCTCGCGGGCTTCGCCGGTCCTGCCGTCGCGGAACAGGTCGAGCACTTCCGAGTCCACGAGCTCGTACCAACGACGCCGCCGCTCTTCGAACTCGGGCACCGCTCGCGCCAGGGGTTCCCGAAGACGGCCGGCCAGTTCCAGCAGAGCCCCGTACTCCGGTCCGAACTCCCGTTCGAACCGCTGCCGGAGCCGTACCGCCAGCGCCGGCGCCCGGCCCGAAGTCGAGATCGCGATCACCAGGTCGCCACGCCGCACGATGGAGGGCGCGATGAAGCTGCAGTGATCCAGATCGTCCTCCACGTTGGCGAAGATGCGGCGCTCTTCCGCCTCGGCGAAGAACGCCTCGCTGCGGGAGGCGTCGCCCGGCTCCGCCAGGGCCAGCGTCGCACCTTCCAGGTCGCCCGGAAGAAAGTCGCGCGCGCAATGCTCGATCTCGCCGAGTTCGGCCAGCCGCTCGAGCTCAGGCGTCAGTGCGGGTGCGACGACCCGTACGCGCGCCCCGCACGGCAGCAGGCCGGCCACCTTCCGCACGGCGATGGCGCCGCCGCCGACCACGACCACGAGCCGCTCGGCGAGCGAGAGATAGACCGGATAGTAGGCGGGAGGCCGGCGGTCGCCGCTCAACGCGGTTGCAGCACGTGGAGGCCGCATTCCTTGCCGGTCTGGGACTCCCACCACCAGCGGCCGCCGCGGGCGCCCTCACCGGGTCGAGAGGGCCGCGTGCACGGGGCGCACCCGATCGTCCGGTAGCCCCGGTCGTAGAGCGGGTGGTACGGGACTCCCTGCTCATGGATGTAGGCCCAGACCTGATCCTCGGTCCAGTCCAGCAGCGGGCAGACCTTGACCAGGCGGCCCTTGGTCCGCGTCACCCGGTCGACCTCCACCTTGTTGAGGACATCCCGGGTCGGCGTCTGATCGCGGCGCAGGCCGCTGAGCCACGCGGGCGCGGGCGCCAGGGCCCGGCGCATCGGCTCCACCTTGCGCGCGTTGCAGCAGCGCTGCCGCCCGGCGACCGAGGCGTAGAAGAGATTCGGTCCTTCCCGCCGGACCAGCCGCGCAACCTCGGAGGCACGAGGCGCCACCATCTCGACCTCAACGCCGTAGTGCAGCCGCACGTGCTCGATGTGCCGGAAGGTCTCCTCCGGCAGCCGGCCGGTGTCGAGTGTCACGACGCGAACCGGCAGACCGAGTTGATGACACATGTGAAGGAGGATCATGCCCTCCGCCTGGAACGAGGTCGCCAAGGTCAGCTCGTTGCCCCAGCGCTCGTGAGCCCAGCGGAGCACCTGTTCGGGCGTCGCCGGTTCCAGCTCCATCGCCCAGCCGAGTACGCAGAGATCGCCGTCGGCGGCCTGGCCGGGAAACTCCAGAACGGCGCCGCCGAGGCCGCTCGGATTCAGTTCTTGCTGCATTTGTGACAAATACGATCACAAATATCTCTTGGTTGCAACGGATCGACCTGCGGGTCGCACCGAGGGGGTAAAAACCGTCCGCTACAAGGCCCGCAGCGTCGCCGCCAGGGCCTCCAAGTCCGAGCTGTCGTTGTAGACCTGAGGCGCCACCCGGATCGCGGTGCCCCGAACCGAGACGAACACCCGGGCCTGCCGGAGGGCCGCCGCGGTGGCGTCAGCGTCCAGGCCGCGGCGGGAGCGCAGGCCGAACAGATGCGCCCCGCGGAAGTTCGGGTGCTCCAGTTCGAAGCCCGCCTCGCGGACGGCGTCCTCAAACGGTTCGAGCAGCTTCGCGCAGTAGTCCTGGACCCGCTCGGGCCGCCACTCGAGCACCATGTCCAGGGCGGCGTTCAACATCGGCAACTGGATCTGGTTGCTGCGCTCGCCCACGTCGTAGCGGGCGGCGGCCGGCCGGTACTCCTGCACATACTCCAGTCGGCCAGCGACGAACAGCTCGCTGCTCTTGCGGGCGGCCCAGGGCTCCTCCAGCGGTACGCCGCCGTCGAAGCGCTCGCCGAACCACGCCAGACCACTCTGGTAGGGGCCAAACAAGGTCTTGTACCCGGCGACGACCAGCGCGTCGGGCGCCACTTCCTCGATGTCGAAGGGCATCGCACCAATCGACTGGGTGCCGTCGATGACGAAGAGCGCGCCCACCTCGCGCGCGCGCCGGCCGACGGCCTTGACATCGAAGCGCGTGCCGTCAGCCCAGTGGACGACCGGCAGGGCAACCACCGCCGTATCACCGTCGACGGCCTCCAGCAGCCGCTCATTCCAGGCCGCGCCCGGGCTCGAATCGCCGGTCGCCGGACGCTCGACCGCGCGCAGTTTCGCGCCGCTCTCCCCCGCCTTGCGCATCCACGCGTACACGTTGCTGGGGAACTGCTCGCCCAGGATGACGATGTTCTGCCCCCTGCCCACCGGAGCATTGCGGGCCGCGGTCGCGATGCCGTACGAGACCGCCGGGATGATCGCGACCCGCCGCGGATCGGAACCGCCGATCAACCTCGCGAAGCGCCCGCGCAGGGCGTCCGCCTGCTCAAAGAAGTCGTCGGCGACGATCGTCGACGGATCGCGCCGGCGCGCCATGCCGCGCAAACCCGCCGCCTCGACCTCGCGCGCCAGAGGCGCCATGTAGGCGCAGTTCAGGTAGTGCAGATCGGCCGGAAGCTGGAACCGGTGACGCTGGCAGTCGAGCATGGGCGGGCGATCTTACGCTGCGGTACGTCGAGCCCACTGGCAGCAGCAAAGTCGCCGCTTCGCGGCGGCATTGTCTTCCAGAAGCGGGCGAGACGCCCGCGTTCCCAGGCCGCAACCGGCGCCGCTACGCCGCGGCCAGGGCACGGTCGAGGTCGCGGATCAGGTCGTCCACCGTCTCGAGGCCGATCGAGAGTCGCACAACCTCGGGGCCGGCGCCGGCGGCGGCACGCTGCTCGTCGCTCAGTTGACGGTGGGTGGTCGAGGCGGGATGGAGGATCAGCGAGCGGGCGTCGCCGACGTTGGCCAGGTGCGAGAAGAGATCGCAAGCTTCCACGACCCGGATGCCGGCGTCGTAGCCGCCGCGGACTCCGAACGTGAACACGGCGCCCGCGCCCTTCGGCAGGTACTTCGCGGCCAGATCCCGGTAGGGGCTGTCGGCCAGGCCGGCATAAGACACCCATTCGACCTTCGGGTGCTCCTCCAGCCACTCGGCGACCCGCTGCGCGTTTCGGCAGTGGCGCTCCATGCGCAGAGCCAGGGTCTCGATGCCGAGCAGGATCAGAAACGCGTTCATCGGCGCCATCGCGGCGCCCAGGTCGCGCAGGCCCACGGCATGGGCGTGAGTGGTGAACGCGAGGTCACCGAAGGTCTCGCTGAACTTCAGCCCGTGGTAAGCCGGTTCCGGTTCCGACAGCCCTGGAAAGCGGCCGGAAGCGCCCCAGTCGAAGCGGCCGCTGTCGACCAACGCGCCGCCGATGACCGTGCCGTTGCCGGACAGGAACTTGGTTGCGGAGTGGACGACCAGGTCGACGCCCCAGTCCATCGGCCGGCACAACCAGGGAGTGGCCAGCGTGTTGTCGACGATGAGCACGGCGCCCGCGGCCTTCGTCAGTCCGGCGAGGGCCTCGAGATCCGAAACGACGCCGCCCGGATTGGCTAGGCTCTCGATGAACAGCGCCTTGGCGCCGGCATCCCAGGGCGGCCTCGACCGCGGACAGATCGTCCGTGTCGACGAAGTCGCAGAGCCAGTCGAACTTCTGGAACGTCCTGCTGAACTGGGTGATCGACCCGCCGTAGAGCCGGTGCGATGCGGCAAACCGGGCGCCGGGCTCCATCAACGGGAAGAACGCGAGCATCTGTGCCGCGTGGCCGGACGCGCAGCAGGCGGCGCCCCGCCCGCCTTCCAGGCTCGCCAGCCGTTGTTCCAGCGCGGCGACCGTGGGATTCCCCAGGCGCGAGTAGATGAAGCCGAAGGTCTGCAGATTGAACAGCGAAGCGGCGTGGTCCACGTCGTGGAACGCGTAAGCCGTGTTCTGATAGATCGGCGTCTGCCGGGCGCCGGAGACCGGCTCGGGCACGGCCCCGGCGTGGATCATCCGGGTTTCGAACCCCCAACCGGGGTCCGCCTCCCGGCGCGGCTTCGGCCCTGCTCCCCCGCTCACCCGGACCCTCCGCGCACAGGCACCCGCACCAGCCGCGGGCGCCGGCTGGAGATGACGCCGCTGTCGATGCCGCCCCAGCCCAGCTCGCCCGACAGGCGGCCGTACTCGATCTTCGGGCAGCGATCCATGATCACCGTGAGCCCGGCCGCCTCCGCCTCGGCGGCGGCTTCGTCGTTGCGCACGCCGAGCTGCATCCAGACCACCTCGATGCCCTTCTCCTCCCGCAGCCGGATCGCTTCCCGGGTCGTTCCGAGAGCCGCCTCCGAGCTACGGAAGATGTCGACCATGTCCACCGCCGCCGGCACCTCGGCCAGGGATGCACAGACCCGCTCGCCCAGAATAGAGGCACCTTGAGCCGCCGCCCGGGGATTCACCGGAATCACGCGGTATCCCTTCTCCTGCAGGTACTTCATGGCGAAGTTCGAGGGCCGCTTCCAGTTCGGCGAAGCGCCCACCACGGCGATCGTCCGCACCCGGCGCAGAATGCCCAGGATCAGTGCGTCGCTGTAGTGGAGGGCGGAAGTCACGGCGCGGATGTTAGCGCCGTCGGCTTTCTCGGTGCCTCGGTACGAGCCGTGCGATCAGGTTCAGACACAAACTGATCGGATGCGTGTTACTGCTCGCTCTTCTGAAACAGGACCGGCGTGTAGGCGCGCGGCAGGCCCGCGTCCAGATGCTCCTCGATGGTCACGCGAACCGCGGCGCGGGCCTGCTGCTTCGTGCGCCAGTCCAAAGCGAACTTCCCGGCCTTGAGCGTCGCCAGGAGTTCACGCGCGGTGGCCTTGACTTTTTTGCAATCCGCGTCGCTCATTTCGACCCGGGGTCTCGTCAGGATGTCGAAAACCGCCAGTTCGTCGGGATCGAGCTTTTCCGCAACGCCTCGCCGCTCCTCTTCGTTGAGATCCTGGGTGAACTCGACTACCTGTCTGAAGAACTCCGCAGCATTGAGCGCTGAGGACGATTCGCGGCCGTCAGGGCCGGCTCGGTGTGTTCTGGCACACGCAAGGCAGTTGAACCAAAAGAGCTGAGGAATGGTGTCCTTGTAGTCGCGCAGGTTCTCGTTGTAGGCGTCCTCCAGCCGCCGATGGACGCCCTCCACTTCGCAGAACAGCAACGGCAAACCGTTGACGAAGCCCACCAGATCGGCCCGGCGTCGGTACATCTCGCCCGCCAGCCAGAACTCGGAGCAGAGAAGGAAGTCGTTGTTCGCCGGGACGTTCCAGTCGATGACCTGGACCCGTTCGACCGTGTCGCCGTTCTCCTCGAAGGACGGGACGTTCACCCGCACACCGTCCTTCAGCAGGCGGTAGGTCTCGCGATTCGCGGCCGCCGGGCTCATCCTTGACCGGTCGCGCGTCAGTTCCTCGATCGCCTGGTCGACGGCGGCCTCGCCCGCGTTCGGGTTGAGTCGTTCGAGAGCCGGCCGGAGTCTTGCGACCAGAACGACCTCGCCCTCCGTTTCCCGACCCAGCCCGCTCCGTCCGTCACCGCCCGCGCGGCCGAACTCCCCGAAGGCGTCCACCGTCTCCCAGCCCAGTTCACGGAACAGGTCGAGCGCAGGCTGCTTGACCAGGTCGTCCTCGGAATAGCCGTGCGAGCTCATGCGAGAAGCGAAGCGGAGACGTTGCTCGGCGCCTGCCTGGCACTGCGGGCCGCCATCACTCAACCGGACCGACGCGCATCCGCCGCAGCAGCGAGCGAAGCTGCGGTACGTAGGTCTTCACCGCCCGGTACAACGCCAGCGCCTGCTCCAGGTCGTACTCGTGAACCGTCGCGTTGCGCGCCTTGCGGATGCGGGTCCAGACCTGATCGTCGTCGATCAGACCCACACGCCAGGCGACTTGCAGCCGTTCGAAGTTCGAGCGCCCTCGCTCGCTCGGAGACATCCGGTATACGCACGCCAGATGGGCGTCCAGCGCCTTGAGCAGGGTCTCGTAGACCGTGTTGAAGCGATGAACCGTAGCGTCGAGATTCACGTACTCCTCGTCCATCTCCTTACGCGCCACTGCTTCCAGTCGCGCAAGGCTCCTCTCGACATTGCTCAACCGGACCGCCAGCTTCGTCTCGCTCACGGACCCTCCCTCCGCTCGTAGAGCACGATGCCCTCCGTCAGCACGTTCTCCTGCAACGCGGCGTTGCCTGTCTCGAAGCGCACGCAATCCACCTTAAGCAGGGTATCGACGCGGTCTCGCTCCAGACAGGCCAGCACCTGCATCCATTCCTCCTCCGTCGTGCCCTCCCGGCAGAAGACGCAGAGGTCAATGTCCGAGCGTTCCTCGTGGTCGCCGCGCGCGCGCGACCCGAAGAGCACGACCTTGGTGACGAACGGCAGAGCCGTGATCTCCCGGAAGAACCGGTACCCGGTGATGCGGTGGGGATCGCCCGTGTAGAGGGGCGGCATGCGGACGGGCAGGTCGGAAACGTCAATCTCGCCGGAGACGAGCTTGGGCAAGAGAAGATCGCGGGCCTCACGAAGGGCGCTGTTGCGGTCGTCAAGCGCCTTCGCCAACGCCAGAATGTCCCGAACATGAGCGTCGAACCGGCTCATTAGTTCCTGTGTGGGAAGCGCGAACTCAAAACGTTCGAACATGCCTTTCCGAAGGGACTTGACCGTGGCTCCGGTGGCAGCCCGGAAAAAGTACTCGCGCCGGTGCAGCAGAGTAAAGTACAGGAACAGACCGCTGATTCCTCTGAAGTCCGTCAAGGCATAAACACGCTGGTGTAGATCGAACGGACCGCTCCAGTACCGGGGAAGGAACTCCTTGCCCTCTCCCGGGACAATGACCGCCTCGCAATCCAATAGGAAACGCTGGCTCCTCTTGATCTCACTCGAAGGGTCAAAGAAAGCGAAGGCACCGCCCGCAACCGCGTCCTGCCGATTCGAGCGACCAGTCTGTATCGTCGCGACCTCGCCGAGCGTCCTCGGAGTCCATTCGCCCGGCAGCCGTCCCAGCGGCGACTTCACGAAGCGAGCACCCTCGTGACCCGGAAACCGGAATTCAACGAACCACTCGCGGTAGAAGTTCCGCGCCATCTCCTCCAGGACCTCGATCCGGCGTAGGTTGTTCTCGATCAAGTCGTCGTATGCCGAGAGGACGGCGGCGACTTTGCGCTGGGTTTCCATCGGAGCGATCGACACCTCGGCGCGCCTGATCGTCTCAACGTCGACGGCAGGATAAGCAGCCCCCTTGACGTTGGCCGCCAAGTAGTCGGTGAAGCCCTGGTCCGAGATCAAGTAGTAGAGGTACCGTTCATCAATCCCGCATGTTGCCCTCAGCACGGCGAAACCCGTGGAAGCCACAGTGTTGCGAGGCGGTTCCCGAGCAAACCAGAAGGCTCTCAAGTTTGGTCGGACAGTCGCGAGCAGCACGTCTCCCTGTCTGACGATTCTTCTCGCTCGGCTCGGCGCGCCGGCAAGAGCTAGGCGTCGGGTGCCCTTCAGCGTGCCGGTGCCAACTGACGAGATATCGACATACTCGATCTCTTCATGGGGATAGCCCTTGGCAACGGACTCGGGATTGACGGCGATGACGCTACCCAGCCTCACTTCTCAGTCCCCAGCAACAACGCTACGTTCTCCGCAATCCGCTCCTCGAGCTCCCAACCCTCCTGGTTCAACCCCTCCAGTTCCGCGTGCAGCTCGCGGAGCCGTACCTTGAAGTCAAACTCATCCTCTCGCCTCTCGGCCACGCCTACGTAGCGGTCCGGATTCAGACTCCAGCCTTGCGCGTCGATCTCGGCCAGTGTCGCCGACCTGCAAAGGCCGGGCACATCCCGGTACCCCGGCGTCGACCCGAAGTGCTCAGCGAGCATCTCGGCGCCGTCGTGCAAGTTCTCCGGCGCCCGGTCCCGCCAAAGACGAGCGATGTTCGCCAGGAACTCGATCTGCGCCTCCGTCCAGTCGCGGTGGGCGCGGTCGACCTGCCGGTAGACCTCTCGCGCGTCCACGAACAGCACCCGGTCGGCCCGGTCCGTGTCCTGCTTGCCCCTGTCCAGGAACCACAGCGTGCAGGGCAGGGTCACGGTGTAGAAGAAACTCGGTCCCACGGCAACGACCGCGTCCACGATGCCGCTCTGGATCAGCTTCCTCCGAAGCTCAAGTTCCGAATGCCCGGCGTCGGCGGCGGAGTTCGCCATCACGAAGCCGGCCCGGCCGCCCTCGGCCAAAGCGCTCGCGAAGACCTGGATCCAGAGGTAGTTCGCATTGTCGGCGCGTGGCAGGCCGAGTCCAAAGCGTTTGTCGTCCTTGAGCCGCGGCTTGTCCACTTTCTTCACGTTGAAGGGTGGATTCGCCATCACGAAGTCGAACCGTCCGGGAGAGCGATGCAGATCCTCGTAGTAGGCGTTGCCCCGCCGGATGTCGCCCTCCAGGCCGTGGACGGCGAGATTCATCTTCGCCAGCCGCACCGTGTCCGCGACCCGCTCCTGACCGAAGACCGAGAGCTCCGCGTTGGGGTCCCGGCGGTGCTCTTCAACGAAGCGGGCGCACTGGACGAACATGCCGCCCGTGCCGCAGGCCGGATCGAAGATGCGGCCCCGGAAGGGCTCGATGATGCCGACAATCAGGCGCACGATCGAGGTCGGAGTAAAGAACTCTCCTCTCTTCTGCCCTTCGGCCATCGCGAACTTGCCCAGGAAGTACTCGTAGATCTTCCCGAACACGTCGCCTTCGACGTCCATAGGCACCGAGTTCATGGTCTTCAGCAACTCACTCAGGAGAGCATTGTCGAAGCGGTTGTAGGTCTTCGGAAGAACATCCTTCAAGTCCGGGTTGGCGGCCTCGATCGCACTCATCGCCTCGTTGACGGCTGCGCCGACGTTCTCGCCTTCCGGCAGCCGGGTCAGGCGTCGATAGCTCGCCTCCGGGGGCACGTAAAGCACGCCCCGCGCCTGGTAGTCCGCCGGCCCGACTTGCCGCCGCCTACTTGACGCACCTTCGATCTCCTCCCTGGCCGCCTGGAACCTGTGGTCCGCATAGCGCAGACACACCAGCCCCAGCACCGGCGTCGAGTACTCCGACGCCTTGAGCCGCGAGTTCGCCCGCAGCTCGTTCGCCGCGTCCCAAAGCCGCGCCTCCAACTGGTTTCCGCTGTCGTTCATGGCCTTTCCGGGGCAGCCGTGTCTCCCCACGCCTCAAGCCGCAACGGCCCGAAGGAATCTGCTGGTCGCGTGCGCCCGATTCTCCACGACCACAAGCACTCCCAGTTCGGCCAACGAGGCGTTGAGCACAGAATCACGAATCGACCCACCTGCCCTTGACAACCATCGTCAGATCGTCCTCAGTCGGGATCTTCGTGATCCGCTCGGCATGGAACTCCCTGCCGCTGAGCTTGAGTTTCAGGGTTCCTTCTCGGTTGAAGACGTCGATGAGAGCACGATGCTGTTCCTCGCTCTCGGCGTCGAACCTGCTGGAGATCAGCGTGATCTCGGTGCGCCCGGTTCCTTGTTCCCGACTTCGACTCTTGCTCCTCCGTGGCCTGCCCCATCAAGCATTCCGGTGAATGAGGCTCGTCACCGGTGCCGACAGATGCTGGTCAGGACCGACCGGGCGCCACGATGGAGGCATGGAGTGGTCGGGTTCAGCAACTGAAGTCTCGTCGCTTGAGAACAGAGACGCTACCGCCTGCTCCAGTGCCCTGTCGAACCGCTGCCGCGACCACGGACTCTCGTAGGCGAAGAGTGCCTGTGCCCGACGCTCGAACTCGTCATAGGACGCGGATTCCTGAAGCAGATCGTCGAGTACGAGTCCCAGTCTCTGGGTGTGATCGCGGCATGCCTCCTTGATGGAGGCGCCAAAGCCCACCACGCCGCCCGGCTTCACGCCGCGTACGGCATAGACATCATCGTCCCCCTCGTATACAGATCCCGCTTGGCCCGTCATCTCGATCCGAGCGCCATACTCGGCGCGCTGCACGGCCAGTCGCGCCTCGACTTGCAGGGCGAACGAGGCAGGCAAGGACGCCCTTGAAGCTGATGTCATGTCTCGTGCCTCCGTATCGCCAAAGTCGGCCCCTTTCTTGGGGCCTCAGCGCGATACTACTCGCCCGCACCAAGCTGAGACGCACAAGACGCACCGGATGCCGGCTGGAACACCGGAGATCGGCTCGGGCGCGGCCCCGGCGTGGATCATCCGGGTCTCGAACCGCCAGCCGGGGAGGGTCGGCAACGAGTCCACACCGGACCAACCGCGAGTTCGCCCGCAGCTCGTTCGCCGCGTCCCGGAGCTGCGTTTCGATCCCTCCGTTCCGAGTTATCGGCTGTAGTCTAGGGCCATGGCTGATGGTGCCGCTGCAGTTCTTCCCAACCTGGAGGGCGAGGGGACTGACCCTCGAGAAGCTGCCGCCGGGCCGGTGGGCGCCCAGCTCGACGCCGACGGCTGGCCGCTCGACCCCGCCGACTTCCCCGGCTGCGAGGCGGTCCCGATCCCGCGGGAGAAGATCGAAGACCACGAAGGCCGGGTCGAGTACTGGGACAGCCGGACCGAGACGGCGATGGTGGTCTGCGAACCGACCACGCTGTTTCACGAACGGCCCTCCCAACGCCTGGCGAGGCTGGCCGAACGGGTCGCCGCTTCGAGCGGGTCCCTCATCGAGACGTTCGGGACGACGGACCTGGTGCGGCTCTTCGCCAGCGGCAAGATGAGGGTTCTCATGCAGGCGGACCAGATCGTGTACGTCAACCCGCCGGCGGCGGTCGGACTGAGCCCGAGAGTCGACGTAGACGGAGGCGACCTGCCGGATGTCGTCCTGGAAGTCGACCACTCCACCGATGTCCGGCGCGGCAAGTTGCCGCGCTACGAGGCATGGGGCTTCCCGGAGGTCTGGGTCGACGTGCCCGACGAGCGCGCGGCAAGCCAACCCAGGTCGCGCAGATCGGGGCTCACGATCCACGTTCTCGAGAACGGCCGGTTCGAGAGCACACCGTCCAGCCGCGCCTTCCCCGGCTGGACGGCGGAGGAGATCCACCGCGCTCTCAACGAGCACCTGCCCAGCGACCAGACGATGACCGTGCTGCGCCGGGTGGGCCGCGCCCTGGGCGCACGCGAAGGGACGGGCCCCGACCAGGATCGGTGGCTGCGGTACGAGCGAGACGAGAGCCGGGCGGAAGGCCGGGCGGAAGGCCGGGCGGAAGGTCGAGCGGAAGGCATGGTCGCCGCGGTGGCAGCTCTGCTCGAGAGCCGCGGCGTAGCCGTCGACGCCGACCTCGCGGCGCGTCTCGCCGTCTTCGGCGACAAGTCGCCAGTGGAACTGATGCGGGCGGCGCAGGAGTGCGGGAGCGCGGAGGACCTTCTGCAGCGACTGAGCGATTGACAGGTCGGTAGGCGCGCCCGGTTCCCTGCACCGCAACGCTGCAACTCCGCTGCGGCTGCTCCTACGTCGGCGGATGCCGGGCCAGCCCCGCCTCGTCCGGCGCCGTGCCCCAGCCGGCCCGCTCCGGCACGACCAGGAAGCCGCCGTCCTCGAACTCGGGCTCGTGCGTGAAGACCTCGCCGTCCCACGGGAGCCGGTCGATGTCCGTCTCCATGATCCGCAGGTTCGGTACCGCGGCGCTCATGTGGGCGTTCATCATCGTCGCCAGGTGGCCGTAGTAGTTGTGCGGCGCCACGTTGACCTCGTAGGCACCGGCCAGAGCCGCGATCTTCAGGGACTGCCAGACGCCGTTCCAGACCGCGTCGATGATCGCCACGTCGACCGCCTCGGCCCGCAGAAACGGCAGAAAGGCGGCCGGCGTGATCAGCGTCTCGCAGGAGCTGATCGGGTGCCGGCTTTCCTGGCGCACCGTCGCCAGGCCCTCGGCCGACGGCGTGTCGATCTCGATCCAGAACAGGTCGAGGTCGGCGAGCGCCCGCACGATCTGGCGGTAGCCGGAGATCTTCGCGTTGAAGTTCAGGTCGAGCAGGATGTCGACGTCCGGCCCCGCGCCATCGCGCAGCGCCCCGAGGTGTCGCCGCAGGTTCGAGATCACCTTGCGGTCAACGTTCTGGCCGGGCTCGAAGGGACGGCCGAAGCCCGGCGCCCAGCCGCGGGGCGAGCCGCTCGAGTAGTCGAAGATGTTCGTCTTGAGCGCCGTGAATCCCCGCTCCCGCACTTCGGCACCGAGTGCTGTGACGCCGTCGATGTCCGTGATCGCGTTCCCGTAGTACTGCGGCAGCCCGATCCGCCAGGTCCCGCAGTGCGACCAGTAGACCCGCACCCGGTCGCGCACCCGGCCACCCAGGAGGTCGCAGCAGGGGACGCCAAGCTCCTTGGCCCGGGCATCCAGCAGCGCGTTCTCGATCGCGCCGATCGCCATCGCCATGACGCCGGACATCGACTGCCGGGCCCTCGTCAGCAGGCGCTGGTAGATCCGTTCCAGGTCCGCGACCCGCATGCCGACGACCACCTCACCCAACTGCTCGATCACCGTCGTGACGCCGAGCGCGCCCTGGTGCTGGTCGTACTCGCTCCAGCCGACGATTCCATCGTCGGTGGTGAGCTTCACGAAGTGGTAGTTCCGCCAACCGGCGTCGCAGTGGCGGGTCTCGATGCGGGCAACGTTCATGGGGAACTCCTCTCTTGCGATGACGTCTCACCGAGCCATACGGTGACGACTTCCTCTCCGTGGCGGCCGAGTTCGGGGCTCGGATCGAGCGGTCCGGACGGCAAGCCGGCGTAGGGCCCCTGGTAGAACTGGCCCAGGTCGAGGACATGGACTCCCGCCAGCGGCCTTGGCGGCCGCGCTGCGGCCGATGCGGGCGAGACGCCCGCGTTCCCAGTGTGGTGGTCGCTCATCCCTGCCTCTTGGCGGTCACGGCGCCGCTCTGGTCCTCAGTGGAAAGAACCGCCGATGATGTCGCGGGCGACGATCAGGCGCTGGATCTCGTTCGGGCCTTCACCCACGCGGCGGATCCGGAGTTCCCGGTACCAGCGCTCGAGCGGCAGGTCCTTCGTCATGCCGTAGCCGCCGTGGATCTGCATCGCCCGGTCGACGACCCGGCTCGCACCCTCGCTCGCCACCAGCTTGCAGATCGCCGCCTCGGTCCGGAACGGTTTGCCGGCGTCGGCGCGGGCCGCGGCCTCCAGGGTCAGCGCCCTGGCGGTGCGCAGATCGATCTCGTTGTCCACGATCATCCACTGCACCGCCTGCCGGGTCGACAGGTAGTCGCCGAAGGTCTTGCGCGTCTTGGCGTAGGCGATCGCCATTTCCTGGGCCTTGAGCGCGACGCCCACGCAGCCTGCCGCATACGGGATCCGGTTGCGGCTCAGCCGGTCGTTGGCGATCGCGAAGCCCTGGTTCACCTCGCCCAGCACGTTGCGGCCCGGCACCCGTACCCGGTTGAACTCGAGTTCCGCCGCGTAGTGCGTCGAGCGCAACGTATGGACGATGCGCCGAACCCGGAAACCCGGCATGTCCGTGTCGACGAGGAAGCACGTGATTCCCTTGCGCCCAAGTTCTGGATCGCTGCGCGCGAACACGATGCCGAAGTCCGCCTTGTCCGCGCCCGAGATGAACGTCTTCTCGCCGTCGATGATCCAGTCGTCGCCGTCGCGCACCGCCGCGGTGCGAATCGCGCGGGCCGGATCGCTGCCGCCCGAGGGCTCGGTGAGAGCAAAGAAGCCGCGCTTCTCGCCCCGCAGGACCGGATAGAGGTAGCGCTCCTTCTGGTCGTCGTCCGCCTCGTACAACTGGGCCAGCCCGGCGCCGCCGAAGACGCCGTAGCAGGGCGCGTAAAGGCCGGCCCGGTGCTGCGCCATCTCGAACGCCATCAACGTCCTGGTTGTGAGATCGATGCCGGGCCCGCCGTACTCCTCCGGGATGTCCAGGCCGTAGAAACCGAGTTCCTTCGTCATCGCCACCAGCCGCTCGCGGTGATGCGGCGGCAGCTCGCTCGCGTCCGGGTCGAGGTCCGCTTCGAGCGGCACGATTTCCTCGTGCACGAAGCGCCGCACCGTCTCGAGGATCAGCTTCTGTTCGGTGCTGAGTTCGAAGTCCAACGCCTCACCTCCCCGGCGCGGCGATTCGGCCGATCCGCCGGTCGCCCCGGTCCGCGTTCCCGGCCGGCAAGTCGCCGTGATCGGCGACGTGGACGGCCAGCAACTCCTCGAAGCGGCTCCAGTACTGCATCGTCACCTCGTAGCGGAACCTGGCCGCCCGTTCGTGTTTCGCGGCCGTCTCGGCGATCGCGCTGCGCAGACCGAAGCGGGAGCGCCCACCCGCGAACCCCAGTTCGAGGACGGCGCCCTCCGCGTCACCGATTTCGAACACGCCCAACTGCCCGGGCAGCGCGGCGATCGCGGCATCGTCCAGGTCGCGCCAGGGCTTGGCGAGCCGGACTCCGGTCATGCTGGCTCCCGCCCGAACATCGGCGGGATCGTATCCCGCACTCCGAGGTGTCTTGGCCCTATGTCACAATCCCGCCGCTCTGAACACATATTGTCAACCTGCGCACGGCGGGAAACCGGCGTGACCTCAAGCCCGCTCGTCGGCGAGCCGGGCGCCAGCCAGCCTTGTCCCGAAGGGGCCCTGCTCGAAGGCGTCCGCGTGGTGGAGCTCGCCACGATCGTCATGGCCCCCTCCGCGTGCGCCATGCTCTCCGACTTCGGGGCCGAAGTGATCAAGATCGAGGCGCCTGGCAGGGGCGACCTCTACCGCTACTTCCAGGATCTGCCCGGCATGCCGGACTCCGAGATTCCGTACTGCTTCCTGCTCGACGGCCGGAACAAGAAGAGCGTCGTCATCGACCTCAAGGAGGAGAGCAGCCAGGCGGTCGCCCACCGGCTGATCGGGACGGCGGACGTGTTCCTGACCAACTTCCACAACTCCGTGCTCGACGATCTGGGCATGACCTGGGACCGCTTGCGCGAGGTCAACCCGCGGCTCATCTTCGCCCACGGCACCGGCTACGGCCACACCGGACCGGAGGCCGAGAAGCCCGGCTACGACCAGGTCTGCTACTGGACCCGCTCGGGACTCGTCGCGACGTTCACGCCTGTCGACGGCCATCTGGGACCGCTCGGCTGCGGCACGGGCGACCACCCCACCGGCGTCACTCTGTTCTCGGCCGTGCTCGCCGGTCTGCTGAAGCGGGAACGGACCGGTACCGGTTCTTACGTCACCACGTGGAGCGAGCGGTTCACCCGCTACGAGATCGCCTACAGCCTCGTCTCGAACCTGGACGACATCGTCGCCGACGAACAGTTGGAGGCCATCGGCATGTTCCGCGACCTGGACCACCCGCAGTACGGGCGTCTGCGCACGGTGGACAGCCCGGTGCTCATCGAGGGCGAGGACAAGGTGAAGCCCCAACCGGCGCCCGAACTCGGCGAACACACCGGCGACCTGCTGCGAGAACTCGGACTCGACGCCGCGGAGATCGCCGATCTGGCCGACCAGGGAATCATCTCGGGCCGGCTCTGAACCACAGGGAGAACGGCTTGAGGATCGGCGCCGGGTTCAGACGCCTCCCCCACGGTCATAGACCCACTTGAAGACGATGGAGGGCGCGTCGCCGACCATCGGAAGCGTGCTTACGACGACCAACTGCCCCTTCCTGTTCAGGCGGTACTCCTGGATCGTGGGCGCCTGCCCGCGGCCCCTGGTCCTGGTGACCAGCTTCGCCTTCTTCCAGAAAGACTGGGTCTCGCCGCCGGCGCTCCCCTGGCGCCACATGCGGTCAGTCCGGACCAAGCGGGACCGGCCCGACGAAACGGTGATCCGGACTCCCTCGTCGACCAGGGCGATCATGAGCCGCTCCGGGCCGACGTTGCCTCCGTCGCGTGCGACTTCACCGCTATCGGCGTGGTCCAGTATCCACCGCCAGAGTCTCTCCTGCGGATCGTCGCTCAAGGCCTCGTTCAACACCCACTCTCCGCCCATATCCGCCGATTCAGCGCCTCCCCGCTGCGCGGCGGCCCCGACCGGCGCCACTGCGACAGCCGTCACCGCGGCCAGCGACAGGACTGCGCTCGATCGCACCACCGGCCCCAGCAAAGAACGAACCGAATGCAACTCCCTCATCGCGACACCTCTCCTTCAGCCTCCCCTATCGCCCTCGGCCTAGCCTACCGTCAGGCGCTCAGGCGGTAAAAAGCTGGACTACAATCACGACTCCCCGGAACCAACCGCACCGCTGCCCAGGAGACATTCCATGGACTTTCAGGACTCACCGCAGGAGGCCAGTTTCCGCGCCGAGGCGCGCGCGTGGCTCGAAGCCAACGCCGAACCCCTGGCGCCCGGCGACACGTCCCGCTACGCCGGGCTCTCCGAAGAGGAGGGGCTGACCGCCGTCAAGGGGTGGCAGCAGAAGAAGTACGACGACGGCTGGGCCTGCATCACCTGGCCCAAGGAGCACGGCGGCCGCGGCGCGACTTTCATGGAGGGCGTGATCTGGGACCAGGAACAGGCGAGGTTCGACGTTCCCGACGGCTACCTCAACATCGGCCACGGCACCTGCGCGCCGGCGATCATGGCGCACGGCACCGAGGAGCAGAAACGCCGCTACCTACCCAAGCTGGCAAGCGGCGAGGAAGTCTGGTGCCAGCTCTTCTCCGAGCCGGGAGCGGGTTCCGACCTCGCCGGCCTTCGCACCCGCGCCGAGCGGGACGGCGACGAGTGGATCGTCAACGGCCAGAAGGTCTGGAACTCGGGCGCCCACTTCGCCGACTGGGGCATCCTGGTCACCCGCCACGACCCGACCGTGGCCAAGCACAAGGGCCTGACCTTCTTCGTCGTCGACATGAAGTCGGCCGGCATCGAGCCCCGGCCGATCCGGCAGATTCCCGGCACCGCGGAATTCAACGAGGTCTTCCTGCAGAACGTCAGGGTCCCCGACCACAACCGTCTCGGGAACGTCGGCGACGGCTGGCAGGTGGCGATCACCACCCTGATGAACGAACGGCACGGCCGCTACCAGATGACGCCCGACTGGAGCGACGCCCTGCGCATCGCCTCTGAACTCGAGATCGACGGTGAACCCGTTGCGGCGCAGAGCGCCGTGCGCGACCGGATCGCCGACTGGTACGTGCAGTGCCGCGGCGTCGAGCTGACCTTCCTGCGCACTCTGACCGCCATCTCCCAGGGCAAGCAGCCGGGACCCGAGAACTCGATCTGCAAGGTGATCACCGCCAGCGCCCGGCAGGACATCGCCTCGTTCGCGGCCGACCTGCTTGATGTGGCCGGTTCCGTCAGCGGCCGCGAGGACGCACCATCAGGCGGCATGTTCCACCACGCCTACCTGGCGGCTCCCGGAATGCGGATCGCCGCCGGAACGGACGAGATCCTGCGCAACATCATCGCCGAGCGCGTCCTCACCCTGCCCGGCGAGATCCGCGTCGACCGCGACCGGCCCTTCAGCGACATCCCGACCGGTTCGAACTGACGAGCCGGCGCCGGAACGGCGTCAGGCGCCCTTCTTGCGGTCGTAGACCAGCTTGTAGGCGTAGGTTCCCACGCCGGCGACGGTTTGGAACTGGGTCAAGAGGACCAACTGGTGCTTCCTGTTGACGCTGTACTCCCGAATCACGAGCACCTGCCCGCGCCCCCGCTTCCTGGTCACCAGCTTGGCCTTCTTCAGCCTACCGTCAGACCCGCGACAGTCCGCACCGGAGGCCGCAGGAGCGGACTGGTGCCTCCGAAGAAGCCGGCTAGCTGGCGACTTCGCTTTCGCTGCCCGGGAACAGGAGCCGGGCCATCTGGGTCTGCGAGCGGTGCACGAACAGGATGACCTGATCGTTCGCGCGCAGCATGTTGCTGCGCTCGGGCATGAACACCCGGTCGCCTCGCACCACGGCGCCCACGATCAGGCCGCTGGGCGCCTGAAGGTCGGCAAGCGTGGCGCCGGCCGCCGGGCTGGCCTCGTGGATCACGCGCTGAACCACCTGCAAGGCGCCGTCGGCCAGGTTGACCAGGTTCGCCTTGTAGCCGTTGGCGACGAAGTTGCGCACATGGTCGATCGCCAGGGAGTGCGGCGACACGAGCTCGACTTCGCCGACCCGCTGCCAGAGCCGGCTCGTCGTGTAGTGGATCAGAGCGACCACCTGCCGCACGCCCAACTCCTGGGCGATCAGCCCCGCCACCACGTTGCTGTCGTCGTGGCTGGTGGCTGCGATCAGAACGTCGGCTCGGCCGAGTCCCTCGCTCTCCATGGTCGCGGCGTCGATCGGGTCGCCGTGCAGCACCTCGACATCGGGAAACGACTGCGCCAGGAACTCGGCACGCCGCCGGTCGCGCTCGATCCAGCGCAGCCGCTTGACTTCGCTCCGTAACGCCTTGACCAGCGCGACCGCGGCCGAACTGCCGCCAGCAACGGCCACGGTGTGGGGATGTTCGACGCGGGACGCGAACAACTCCTCCACGTCGTGTGTGGACTGCGTGCGGCACAGGACCATCGCCAGTCCACCCGGCGCGGCCCGCAGGTCCGGCCCCGGGATCGACAACTCGTGCTCCTCGTCGAAGTAGCCGACGATCCGGGCGCCCTCGGGAAGAGGCAGCTCCCGGAGCGGCCGGCTGGCGACGGCGCTGTTCGCCTGCACCTGGATCGTGCGCAACTCGAAACGCCCCTTGGCCAGGTAGTCGACTTCGTAGGTGTGGTGGCCGAGCACGACGTTCAGGATCGCGTTGGTGGCCAGACTCTGGGGCGACAGCAGGAGGTCGGCGCCGAACAACCGCTCGTAGGAGCGGCGGTAGACGGTCAGATCCTCGGAGGTGTCGAGCCGCACCACGCAGCGCTTGGCGCCCAGGTTGCGGGCGATGACGGACGCCACCAGGTTCGCCTCTTCCGACGAAGAAGCGGCGATAAAGAGGTCAGCGGCATCGACGTGCGCCCGCTCGAGCACCGCCTGGTGGGCGCCGTTGCCGACCACGAAGGCCGCGTCCAGCTCCTCCTCGATCCGCTGCCCCTTGTCCGGATCGACGTCGATCAGTGTCAGGCTCCGGCCCTCGCGTCCGAACGCATCGGCAATATGGAAGCCCATATCGCCGATGCCCATGATGCAGTAGTGGCCGTTCGCGCTCACGACCTGTCGAGCATAAGCGAACCCGGGTGGCGCGACGGGCGCCACCCGCGAAACACTCCGTGCGCGAGTCATCGAGCGCTCGGTTGGCACACCCCGCAGTCTGCGGCGCACTCCGGCTGCATCCGGCCGTCTGCTACGGTAGCCGCTTCCTTCCGCAGGGCGGTGATTTCTTGCCCCGATCGAGGGTCGCTTGTGAGCGAACTGAAGACGAAGCAGAACGACGCCGATGTCGAGGTGTTCCTGGGCTCGGTCGGCAACGAGCGGCGGCGCGAGGACAGCTTCACCGTGCTTGAGTTGATGAAGCGGATCACCGGCGAAGAGCCCCGGATGTGGGGCGCCGCGATTGTCGGTTTCGGCACCTACCGCTACCGCTACGCGAGCGGCCGCTCCGGCGAGTGGCCGCGCATCGGTTTCTCGCCTCGCAAACAGAGCTTGACCGTCTATGTCATGCCCGGGTTCTCGAACTATGACGAGCTCCTCTCCCGACTTGGCAAGCACCGGACCGGCAAGTCCTGCCTCTACATCAACAAGCTGGCCGACATCGATATCGGCGTGCTCGAAGAGCTGATCGGGAGCGCCCTCGACGCGATGAGGGAGAAGTACCCGGAGGAATGAAGGAGCAATGAACTACGAACGGATCCTGCTCGAACGGGACGGGGATCTCGCCGTCATCAAGCTGAACCACCCGGAGGTGCTGAACGCGACGGACGCCACGATGGTCGGCGAACTGGGCGACGCGGTGCTGCGCATCCGCGATCCAAAGAGCGGCGTGCGCGCCCTCCTGCTTACCGGAGCGGGCCGTGCCTTCTGTTCCGGGGCCAACCTCTCCGGCCGCGGCAACCAGGAAGAGGGGAGCGTGAACCTGACGGCCCGCGAGAACCTGCGCAACAACTACCACCCCCTGCTGCTGTCGCTACGCGACCTGGACCTGCCGATCGTGACGGCAGTGCACGGGGCCGCGGCGGGCGTCGGCATGAGCTTCGCCCTGATCGGCGACCTGGTCTGCGCCTCGAAGCAGGCCTTCTTCCTGCAGGCGTTCGCGCGCATCGGCCTGGTGCCCGACGGCGGCGCGACCTTCATGCTGCCGCGCCTGATCGGCTGGGGCCGCGCTGTGGAACTCTCGATGCTCGCGGAACGTCTGCCGGCCGACAAGGCGTTCGAATGGGGCCTGATCAACCGCCTGTACGACGACCAGGAGTCCCTGATGGAGGGAGCCACCGAGCTGGCCCATCGCCTCGCCGACGGCCCGCGCTCCCTGGCGATGATCCGGAAGGCCTATTGGGCTACCTGGCAGAACGTGTACGAGCAGCAACTCGACCTGGAGGCGAGGCTGCAGGCGGAAGCCGGCGCTACGGAAGACTCCCGCGAGGGAGTCCTCGCCTTCCTCGAGAAGCGGCCCGCCCAATTCAAGGGACGCTGATCAAGGGACGCTGACAAGGGGCGCCGATCCAACGGCGCCGGAACGCGACGCGACCTACACCCGAGAGGGACACCAGCATGACCCATCGCAACTCGACTACGCGGTTCGCCCTGAGCCTCACGGTGGGTCTGCTCGCCTCCTCCGCCGCCTCCGCGCAGGAGACGGTCGAATGGCGCCACTACGCCGCTGATCGCGCCAGCACGAAGTACTCGCCGGCGGCTCAGGTCGACGCCTCGAACGTGTCGGAACTCGAGGTCGCCTGGCGCTGGGCCACACCGGACAGCCGGGTCGAAGCGCAGACCCTTGCCGGGGACCTCAAGGGCACGCCGCTCATGGTGAACGACACGCTGTACGCCGTCTCGGCGATGAACCTGGTGAGCGCGGTCAACCCCGCGACCGGCGAGGAGCTCTGGACCTACGACCCGCTGGCCTACGAGCGCGGCATCCCGACCCACGGCGGCTTCACCCAGCGCGGCATCGAGTTCTGGGAGCACCGCGGCATGCAGCGGATCGTGCTGGTCACCGGCACCCACCAGCTCGTCTCCCTCGACGCGAAGACCGGCAAGCCCGACCTCGAGTTCGGCGAAGCCGGGATGGTCGACATGCGCGGCGACATCGGCCGGCCGGACCAAATGCGCCACACCGGCGCGAACTCGCCCGGCATCGTCTGCGGCGACACGATTCTCATGGGCATGACGATCATGGACTTCTCCCTGACCCAGGAGATGCCGGCCGGCCATATTCGCGGCTACGACATCCGCACCGGAGAGAAGAAATGGGTCTTCCATACCGTGCCCCAGGGCGACGAGCCCGGAGCCGAGACCTGGCACGACGAGTCCTGGCGCTACTCGGGCAACACGAACGTGTGGTCCTGGATGAGCTGCGACGACGAGACGGGCTGGGTCTACTTCGGCACCGGCACGCCGACCAGCGACTACTACGGCGGCCACCGCCACGGCGACAACCTCTACGCCGAGAGTCTGGTCGCGATCGATACCGCGACCGGCGAGAAGAAATGGCACTTCCAGGCGGTGCGGCACGGCCTGTGGGACTACGACTTCCCATGCGCGCCGATCCTGCTCGACATCGAGGTCGACGGGAAGCGCATCGAGGCGGTGGCGCAGGTCAGCAAGCAGGCCTTCACCTACGTTTTCGACCGCAAGACCGGCAAGCCGGTGTGGCCGATCGAGGAGCGCAAGGTCCCCGAGAGCCTGGTTCCCGGGGAATGGACCGCGAGCATGCAGCCCTTCCCCACCAAGCCGCCGCCCTTCGACCGCCAGGGGGTGCGCGAGAGCGACCTGATCGACTTCACGCCCGAACTCAACGCCAAGGCGGTCGAGATCTACCGTGAGACCCTCCTCGGAGGCCCGCTGTTCACGCCGCCGATCGTGGCCGGCAACAACGGCAAGGCGGCGATGGCGCAGTTGCCCGGTCAGGCCGGCGGCGCGAACTGGGGCGGCGCCGCCGTCGATCCGAACAGCGGCGTCCTGTTCGTGCCCTCGCAGACCCGGCTCGGCACGATGGGGCTCACCGCGCCGACCACGCGTCAGCCCTCCGACCGCGACTACCTGCCCGCGTTCACGTTCCCCGCCGGGCCCAAGGGTCTGCCGCTCGTCAAGCCGCCCTGGAGCCGGCTGACCGCGATCGATCTGAATCGCGGTGAGATCCTGTGGCAGACCCCGGTCGGCGACGGTCCGCGCGACCACCCGGCCCTGGCCGACCTCGACCTCGGCCCGCTCGGCGCCTGGCCGCTCGCCGGTCTTACGCCGGGCTGGCCGATGGCGACCGCCACGCTTGTTTTCGTCGTCACCAGTGAGCAAGTGCGAGGCACCTACCAGGAAGGGCCCGGCGGCTTCGCGTCCCGCGGCCCGTCGACCGGCTTCCTCTACGCATTCGACAAAGGGACGGGCGAAGAGGTCTGGCGGACCGAACTGCCCGACACTCCGGGCGGCGGCCCGATGACCTACACCGTCGGGGGGCGCCAGTTCATCGTCGTACCGGTCGGCAACCGCGGCCAGGAACACTCCCTGGTGGCCTACGCCCTGCCGGCCGGCCAGGGCCCTAGCGCCGTTTCGACAACCGGGCATCCGGCGGATCGCTGATCCACTCGGCACCCTGTTCCCAGCAATCGTCGAAGACCGTGTCGCGGATCGGCCTTCGGCGCAGCGGTCCGTGGCGCCCCAGGGGCCTGCCGATCGTGATCGTCAGCGACAGCTCGACGTTCTCCGGAATCTCCAGGATCTCCCGCAGTTCGTCCGCGACGGCGTGGTGCCAGCCGCTGTAGCAGGCGCCGTAGCCCAAGGCCCGCGCCATGAGGAACAGGTTCTGGCAGGCCGGGAAGACGGACGCGCCCTCGGAGTGGGTCAACGGCCGGTAGCGGACGTAACAGGCGATGATGACCGCCGGGATCCGCTCGAAGTGGTCCACGTAGTGCTGGATCGCGCGGTTCACCCGCGACTTCGGCGAGTTCGGATCGGCGGCCGAGCCCGTGTTCCAGCCTTCCTCCGCCGTCTTGCGAGCCCAGCCGCGGCGGAAGGACTCCCCGAGCAGGCGGCGGGCGCGCCGGGCGCGCGGCCCGTCACGCAGGACGATGAAGCGAAAAGGCTGGCGGTTCGTACCGGACGGCGCCCGGCTCGCGGCGTAAAGGATCTTCGCCAGATCCTCGTCGGGCATCGGTTCCGGGCTGTAGCGGCGAACCGATCGGGCAGTGGAGAGCAGTTCGAAAAAGTCGTCGGCGTCCATGGGTCGTGCGATCCCCCACTCGCGAAGGCTGCGTCAAGCGCTAGAATCGGCGGAATCCCTCCACTCTTCCCCGGTGAAGCGCCGGCCCGCGGGTGCGGCGGCCGACCTTGAGGACCCAGACCATGCAGAAACTCGCCCTTCGACTTCTTCCCCTCGCTCTTCTCCTCCTCGCCTCTGCCGCGGCCGCCCAGCGCAGCGAGCTGAATGTGCAGATCGTCGACATGAACGGTGCCGAAGTGGGGCCGGTGAGTCTCACCTTCACGTCGCCCGAGGGCGAGGTGATCGAAGCGGCCACCAAGAAGAACGGCAAGCTCAGGATCCGGCTGACGACGTCGGAAGAACCGTGGAAGGTGGTGTTGCGGATGGAGGGCTACCCGGACCAGGAGCATGAGTTCCTCCTCAACGAAGGAGGCCCCGATCGTTCGTTTGCCGCCACGCTCTACGACGAAGAAACGATGACCAAGCAGCAGGCCGTCGACAACTTCAACGACGGCATCCGGGCGATTCAGGGGGGCGACGCCGAGAGTGCCTTGGAGCTGTTCCAGAAGGCGGTGGAGATCGATCCCAGCCTTGCCGCCGCCCACCGCACGATCGCCGCGATCCTGCACGGGATGGGCAAGCCCGCGGAAGCGCTGGAGCCGCTGGACAAGTACCTCGAGTTCGAGGAACTGCCGCCGGAGTTCGTCGGCATGGCGTTCGACATCTTCCTCGCCGCGGGCGATCCACGGGTCGAAGACGCGAAGCAACGGGCGATCGACGCCGGCATGGGCATGGAGATCGCGGCAGGCGTCTTCTCGCAGGGAGTCCAGGCAGTTCGTGACAGCGACGACGAGCGCGCCGTCGAACTGTTCACCGAGGCGGCTTCGCTCAACCCGAAGCTCTACCAAGCTTACCGCAACATCGGCACGATCCACTTCAACAACCAGAACTGGGAACCGGCACTGGAGGCACTGGAGAAGACCCTGGAACTCGATCCGAGGAACACCGAAGCGATGCGGATGAGGTTCTTCAGCTTTGCCCTGCAGGGTCAACTGGAGGACTCGGTCGAGGCCGGCAAGGCCTGGATCGCGGTGAATCCGACCGCCGGCGCCCAGGTGCAGCACCAGGCCGACCAGCTCTTCAAGCAAGAGGTCTACGGCAACGCGAAGCTCTACGATCAGTCGCTCATCGCCTGGGACGACAACCACCCCCGCGCCCACTTTCGGCTCGGGGTGATCTACCGTCGCAGCGCCGACTCCGGGCCGGCCAGGAAGCACCTGACCAAGTACCTTGAGACGGCGGCGGAAGACGAAGACGATCGGGCGAGGGCGCACTACGAACTCGGCATGCTCTCGGTGAACGCGAGCGACGCAAACGCCGCCCGTGAACACCTGAACAGGTTCCTCGAGATGGCGCCGAACGACGAGAACGCGGAAGTAGCGCGAGCGGCCCTCGAGCAACTGTAAGGCAGGCCAGCCGCCCTCGAGTGGCGGCCGCCTACGCCGCGGAACCGCCCGAAAACACCCGGAAGAGCTTCTTCAGCGGGTCGTAGAACTCCGACACCACCCGCTCCTTGAGCGGAATGATCGCGTTGTCGGTGATCGTGATGTGCTCGGGGCAGACCTTGGTGCAGCACTTGGTGATGTTGCAGTAGCCGATCCCCTCGTCCTGCTTGAGCGCCGACAACCGGTCCCCCGTGTCGAGCGGGTGCATCTCGAGCGCCGCGTTGTAGACGAAGAAGCGCGGGCCGACGAACTCGTCGTGCAGGTGGTGGTCACGGAGCACGTGGCAGACGTCCTGGCACAGGAAGCACTCGATGCACTTGCGGAACTCCTGAACCCGCTCGACATCCTCCTGCGAGATCCGCCAGGTGCCGTCCTCGGCGTCAGGCGGCCGCGGCTCGAACGGCTGGACCTTCTTCTTGACCTCGTAGTTCCACGACACGTCGCAGACCAGATCGCGGATCACGGGGAACGCCCGCATCGGTTCGACCGTGACCGGGCGGTCCGCCGGCAGGTCGCTCATTCGCGTCATGCACATGAGCCGCGGCGTGCCGTTGACTTCCGCGGAGCAGGATCCGCACTTGCCGGCCTTGCAGTTCCAGCGCACGGCGAGATCGTTCGTCGACTCGGCCTGGATCTGGTGGACGGCGTCCAGGACGACCATGCCTTCGGTGACCTCGGTCGCGTAGTCCCGGTAGCCGCCCTCGCCTTCGGCGCCGTCCTGACGCCAGATCCTGAACTGTGTCGCGGCCATCTCAGCCCATCTCCTCGACCAGCCTGGTCAGTTCGTCGCTCATCGGTTCCACCGGCATCTCTTCAACCACCATCTCGCCGTCCGGCCCCTTGGCGACCCGGATGTTGACCTTGCCGAAATGCTCGTCCTTCCGCGGGTAGTCGTCGCGGAACTGGGCGCCGCGGCTCTCGCGCCGCATCAGGCCGGCCCGCGCCACGGCCTCGGCAACGACCATCAGGTTGTGCAGGTCCAAAGCGGTATGCCAGCCCGGGTTGTACTCGCGGTTGCCAGGCGCCGACACGGCCTGCGCCCGTTCGGACAGCGCCCCGATCTCTTCGACCGCTTCCTCGAGTTCGGACTCGACCCGGACGATGCCGACCTTCTCCTGCATCAGGTCCTGGAGTGCGTACTGGATCTGGTACGGACCTTCGCCGCCCTCCCGCTCGAGGGGCTGGAGGGCCTCCCTGATCCCCGTGTCGACCGCGGCCTCGTCGAGCCGGACGTCGCCCTGCTCCTTGGCAAACCCCGCCGCGTACTCGCCGGCGCGCTTGCCGAACACCAACAGGTCGGAAAGCGAGTTGCCGCCAAGCCGGTTCGCGCCGTGCAAGCCGGCCGCGCACTCGCCGGCGGCGTAGAGGCCGGGGACGGACGACATCTGGCTTTCGGCGTCGACCCGTACGCCGCCCATCACGTAGTGGGTCGTCGGGCCGACCTCCATCCTTTCCTTCGTGATGTCGAGGCCGGCCAGCTCCTTGAACTGGTGGTACATCGACGGCAGCTTCTTCCTGATGTGCTCCTCGGAGTTACTGATCTTCTCCTTGATCCAGGCGATGTCGAGGTAGACGCCGCCGTGGGGGGAGCCCTTGCCGGACTTGATCTGATTCACGATGCAACGGGCAACGTGGTCCCGGGTCAGGAGCTCCGGCGGCCGGCGCGCGTCGCGGTCGCCGACGACATAGCGCCAGCCCTCCTCGGCACTGTCCGCCGTCTGGTCCTTGTACAGAGCCGGGATCTCGTCGAACAGGAAGCGCTCGCCGTCCGAGTTCAGGAGGATCCCACCCTCGCCGCGCACGCCCTCGGTCACCAGGATGCCGCGCACGCTGGGCGGCCAGACCATGCCCGTCGGGTGGAACTGGACGAACTCCATGTCGATCAGGTCGGCGCCCGCGTCGTAGGCCAGGGTGTGGCCGTCGCCGGTGTACTCCCAACTGTTGCTGGTGATCTTGAAGGCGCGTCCGATGCCGCCCGTGGCGATCACGACCGCCTTCGCCTTGTAGGCGCGGAACCGTCCGCGTTCCCGGTCGTAGGCCAGCGCCCCGGCTATCCGGCCGTCGTCCAGGAGGAGCCGGAAGACCGTGTACTCCATGTGGAAGTCGATGCCGTGGTGGATGCCGTGATCCTGCAGGGTCCGGATCATCTCCAGCCCGGTCCGATCGCCGACGTGGGCCAGCCGTGGATAGCGGTGGCCGCCGAAGTTGCGCTGCAGGATGCGGCCGTCATTCGTGCGGTCGAACAGAGCGCCCCAGGCTTCGAGTTCCAGCGCCCTCGCCGGCGCCTCCCTGGCGTGGATCTCGGCCATCTTCGGGTTGCTCAGGTACTGGCCGCCCCGCAGGGTGTCCGTGACGTGGACCTTCCAGTCGTCCCGTTCGTCCACGTTGCCGATCGCGGCCGCCATGCCGCCCTCGGCCATCACCGTATGCGCCTTGCCGAGCAGGGACTTGCAGATCACGCCGCAGGAAGCGCCCGCGGCCGAGACTTCGATCGCGGCCCGCAGTCCGGCCCCGCCCGCGCCGACCACCAGCACGTCGTACTCGTAGGGTGTCTGCTCCATCAGACCAGTCTCAAGTCCGTCCAGATGCCCATCGAGCACATCCGGACGTAGATGTCGGAGAACGTGACCCAGATCAAGCTGAACCAGGCCCAGGCCATGTGCCGGCGGTTCAGGCACGAGACGCAGCGGTAGCAGGCGCTCTGGAACGGCCGCCCGGCCATCGCGTTGCGGAAGCCGCCGATCACGTGGCGCGTCGAGTGGCATCCCAACGCGTAGCCGCCGAGCAGCAGCCAGTTGATCAGGAGGACGAAGCTGCCGACGCCGATGCCGAAGGCGTGGCCGCCGGACGCCGTCTCGAACTCGAACGCCCGGTACACGTCGATCGGGAAGAAAACGAAGATCCACGCCATCATCGCGTACAGGAAGTAGCGGTGGAGGTTCTGAACGATCAGCGGAAAGGAATTCTCGCCCCGGTAGGCGTTGCGCGGCTCGCCGACCGCGCAGGCCGGCGGATCGGCCCAGAACGCCTTGTAGTACGCCCCGCGGTAGTAGTAGCAGGTGGCGCGGAAGCCGAGCGGCAGGATCAGGATGAACAGCGCCGGCGACTGCGGGATGAAGCTCGGCCACCAGCTCGGGAAGCCCTCGAACCAGGCATGGTGCGAGAGGCCGAAGACCTCGGGCGAGTACAGCGGCGACAGGTAGCCGCCGTATACGTAGTGATCTGCCTGAAGCGCCGCCCAGGTTGCGTAGGCGCTCGCGAGACCGAGACCCGCGACAACGGAGACCGGCTGCAGCCACCAGGCGTCCTGACGTTGGGTTTCACCGAACGAACGCCGCTTCAGCACGGCGGGGAAAGCCATCTCGGATTCTGTCCTCTCTGTCGAGTCCGTGGTTCGTCGGGGCGTGCGAACCGTCCGGCCCGGCGGTGATCATAGCCACAAAGCCGAGGACGATTCGACCCGGGGAACCGCCCGAGCCCGTCGGTTGCCGCCTGTGATCGAATCGTTCTTCGAATGACTTGGAAACCGGAGATCGACGAACTCGAACGGCGCCGCGACCTGCGCCGCAAGATGGGCGGCCCCGAGGGCATCGAGCGCACGCCTCGTCTCGCCGTTCCGCACCGCCGAGGCCACTGGCCAGGACAGCATCGATCCGCGCGAAACCCGAGCCGCGATCTGCGAGTTCGCCGCCAATGCCCAGCGCGTGATCCGGAGTCAGCTCGGTCCGACCGCTCCGCCCTACCGGCCCTGAGGATGGCCATGCGGCGCCGCGCCAAGGTCTTCGCCCTCTCGGCGGCTTTGGCGGCCGCCAGCACCGCCTGGGCCCAGCAGGCCGACCGGCCCGCCGGCACACGGGTCGTGCGCGCCTACTTCGACGATCCGCTGCTCGCCGCCAGGGCGGTCATCTCGCTCGAAGCGCTGGAGTCTGAATACGAGAAGGGCTACATCGTTCTGCTCGCGACAGACGAAGACATCGAGGCGGCGCGGCAGGCCGGAATGCGGGTCGTCGAGGACGACGACTACGTTCTCGTGGCCCTCCCCTCCGAACTCCCGACCAAGGTCGTACAGGGGACCATCGCGGGCTTCCCCTGCTACCGCACCGTCGAGGAGACCTACGCGGGCGCCGGGACGATCGCTAGCCAGCATCCAGCGCTCGCCACCTGGACCACCGTCGGCAAGTCCTGGAAGAAGGTACAGAACCCGTCCGACGGCTACGACCTGAACGTGCTGCGCCTGACCAACTCGGCGACCTTGGGAACCAAGCCCGCCTTGTTCATCACCACGGCGGTCCACGCGCGCGAGTACACGACTGTCGAACTCGCCCTGCGCTTTGCCGAGTACCTTGTCGATTCCTACGAGACGGACGCCGATGTGAGGTGGCTCCTGGACCACCAGGAGATCCACATCATGCTGCAGGCGAATCCGGACGGCAGGAAACGCGCTGAGGAGGGTTTGCTCTGGCGCAAGAACCACAACACGAACCACTGCCCCTACAGCTGGCCGGGAATCGACCTGAACCGGAACTTCGACTTCGAGTGGGGAGAGGCGGGCGCCAGCACCAACGAGTGTGACTTCACCTACCTGGGGCCGTCGGCCGCCTCCGAACCGGAAACCCAGGCGATTCAGACCTACATGGCGACCCTGTTCCCCGACGCCCGCGGACCGGATGACGACGACGCGACGCCCTCCGACACCAGCGGAGTGTTCCTTGACGTCCACAGCTCCGGCCGACTCATCCTGTGGCCCTGGGCCCACGTGGACGAGAGCGCGCCCAATGGCACGGCGCTCCAGACTCTCGGCCGCAAGCTCGCGTTCTTCAATGGACACAGGCCGCTGCGAGGCTACGGGCTGTATCCGACGAGCGGCACGACCGAGGACTATGGCTACGGCGTTCTCGGACGCGCCTCCTTCACGTACGAACTCGGTACGAGGTTCTTCCAGGATTGCAGCTACTTCAAGGACTCGATCCTGGACAGCAACATCGCGTCGCTCCTCTACGCCTTCAAGGTGGTGAGGGCGCCGTACTTGACTCCGGCCGGACCGGACGCTCGCAACCTGAGTTTGAGCGCTGGCGCATCGACGACCGGCGTCGCCGCCGGCACGGCGGTCACCCTCTCCGCGACCTTCGACGACACGCGCTACGAAAACAGCAACGGCGCCGAACCGACGCAGACCCTCGCAGCGGGCGAGTACTACGTCGACGTACCGCCCTGGGCCACCGGAGCCGTTGCCAATTCGATGTCCGCCGCCGACGGCGCATTCGACGGCAGTTCGGAGAGCGCGACGGCCACGATCGACACGACCGGCCTGAGCGCGGGGCGCCATACCGTCTTTGTGCGCGCGAAGGACTCGGACAACAACTGGGGCGCGGTCAGCGCCATCTTCCTCTTCATGGAAAACGCTCCCCCCTCCACGCTCTCTTCGCCCACGCTCGAATCGGGCGACGGCAAGCTCACAGTTCGATGGACGGCACCGAACGACAATGGCTCCTCGATCACGGAGTACAGGGTCCGTTACCGACCAGGCGGCCGGGCTTCCAGTTGGTCGATCGTCAGTGCCGACACCAGCGCGATGCACACGATCACCGGGCTCACGAACGGCGAGCCGTACGAAGTTCAGGTACGCGCGATCAATGCCGTCGGAGGCAGCGGATGGTCTTCCCCGGCGTCCGATACGCCTGGCCGCACCGACCCACCGCCGCCACCGCCGCCGCCGCCACCGCCGCCGCCGCCGCCACCGCCGCCACCACCGCCACCGCCAGCGCTATCGGTCGCACCGTCGCAGGCCCTGGAAAGCGCTGGGGCGGTGATGTTCGACGTCAACCTGAGTGCGGCGACAGGCTCCACGGTGACGGTCGACTACGCCACTGCGGACGGCGCCGGCGCCACGGGAGCGAGCGCGGGTTCGGACTACACAACGACCAGCGGCACGCTCCGTTTCCCCGTCAGTTCGACAGCCCGGCAGATTCGTGTCCCGATCACGGACGACGAAGAGGACGAGGCGCAGATGGAGACCTTCACGTTGACGCTTCGCAATCCGATCAACGCGACCCTGACCGGCGACGGATCGACGCTTGAGGTCGTGGGGACGATTCAGGACGACGACGATCCGGAGGTCGTGGTGTCGTTCGGATCGTCGACCTACGAGGTGCCGGAGGGCGAGACGGTTCATGTGACAGTGGTTCTGAGCGCGGACGCGGAGCGGGAGGTGTCGATTCCGCTGGTTCGGACCCACCGCGGCGGAGCGTCGGAAGCGGACTATTCGGGCGTGCCTGAGCAGGTGACGTTCAGCCGCGGCGTGACGTCGCGAACGTTCGAGTTTGCTGCCACGGACGACAGCGAAGAGGACTTCGGCGAATCGGTGGTCCTTGGTTTCGGCGGTCTGCCTCCGGGAGTGAGCGGCGGCGGCGCGGCGACCGTATCGATCGAGGACGACGACACGTCCCCAATGGCCGTCATCGAAGTCAGTGGCGTGGAGTGCGACCGGGAACTCTGCCGGGCCCTTACCGGTGAGCCGGTGGCGCTCGCCGACGCGAGCACCGGCCCCGCGACGTCACGCCGATGGGATTTCGGCGAGGGTACCGAGTCGCGTCTGCGGAGCTTGGCCCACAGTTGGTCTGAGCCGGGTTTCTACGAGGTGACGCTGTGGGTAAGTGACGGCACGCGTGAATCGACGTCATCGCGGGTATTCCTGGTCGAGTCGAGTTCTCCCGCGGGGACGTGCGAGTCGAGCGCCCAGAGGCGGTGCCTGCAGGATTCGCGTTACGCGGTGGTTGTGGACTGGCGGAAGTCAGACGGCGAGAGCGGCCCGGGGAGCGTGGTCCATGAGGGCACCAACGATTCGGGCCTGTTCACGTTCTTCAACCGGGAGAACTGGGAGATTCTGGTCAAGGTGCTGGACGGTTGCGCACTCAACGGACACGAATGGGTCTACGGCGCCTCGACGACGGACCTCGGATACTCGATCCGGGTGACCGATACGGTGACGGGGACGGTGAAGGAGTACCGGAACGAGCCGGGACTTCCGGCACCCGCGATCACCGACGAGAAGGCGTTTGCGGAAAGTTGCGAGGACGCAAGGGCCGCACCGTAGCCGGCCTCAGGTGCCGGTGACCGCGCAACCCGGAGACCACGCGACTCAGAGCACCGGCGAGGACCGCATGTCATCGATCTCGATCGAAACGCCGGCAGCACGACCCGCGCGCTCCGCTTCGAGCAGCGCGGCGCCGCGCTCGATCCAGGTACGTCCGCGAACCCGCAGGGCCAGCAGACCCGCCATCAGCATCACGTGGATGATGAAGCAGCTCCAGGCGCCGATCAGACCCCACGAACGGGTCGCGACGAAGAGCAGGGGAACGAAGACCAGCCAGGCGACGCCGATGTTCACCAGCATGCTGTAGGTCGTGTCGCCGGCACCCCGCAGCGCCCCCGCCAGCACGTTGAACTGCAGGTCGAAGACCAGGCAGACGACGGCGATCAAGAACAGCGGCCGGGCGTACGGCAGCACCTCGACCAGTTCGGCCTGGCGCACGAACAGGGACATCAAGCGGTCGGGAAAGCCGACATAGACGACCGCCGTCGCCGCCATCGCCACATAGCCGATTCGAAGCACTCTCCCCACCACCAGACGAGCGTCGCGAAGCTGCTGCGCGCCGAGACACTGGCCGACCAGTGTCGTGGCGCCTGCCGCGAGCGCAATCGCAATCATGTAGGAGACAGACCACGCCTGAATGACGGCGTTGGTGGCGGCCATCTCCGCGTCGCCAAGGCGGGCGACGAGGGCCGTGAAGACGCTGATGCCGCCGAGTTCCATGAACACCTGAATGCCGATCGGCACGCTGACGCGGAGCATCCTCGCCATCAGGGCGGACTCGGGCGGCCGGAGGGTCGAGGCATCGTAGTCCTTGCCCATGCGTGTCAGCAGCACGCCGCCCAGAAGCGCCACCGCAACAACGAACTGCGCGATGACGGTCCCCACCGCGGCCCCGGCGGGGCCCAGCTCCGGGAATCCGTGGACGCCGAAGATGAACAGGTAGTTGAGCCCGCAGTTCAGACCCAACTGGATCATGCCCGCCCACATCGGGATGTCGGTGCGCCCGAGCCCGCGGTAGTAGTTCTCCGCCACCAGGAAGATCATCAGCCCGATTGCGGCGGCCATCCGGACTTCGGTGTACTCGGCGGCAATCGCCTGCGCTTCCGGCGAGGCCTTGGTCAGACTGAACACCCAGGTCGAGAGGGGCGAAAGCAGCAGCAGCGCCAGCCCTGAGCCCGCGGCCAAGTAGAGGCCCTGCCAGAACGCGACGCCAACGCGGTCCCGCCGTCCGGCGCCGAAGAACTGCGCGACGAAGGTGTTCACGCCCTGCAGCAGGCCGACGAAGAAGCTCAGGCACCACCAGGAGATGATCGCCCCGAGACCGACGCCCGCAAGCGCCACGACTCCCACCCGGCCCACCATCATGGTGTCGATCACACCCATCGCGGTGTGCGTCACCTGGGTTACCACAACGGGCGCCGTGAGCGCGAGGATGCGGCGGTACGAGATATCGATCGTCATGACGGACGGTCAGTCGAACAGGGCTTCGAACTCGCCGGCCATGCGCGGCCCGGCGCCCTCGTCTTCGTGCTTGAAGAAGACGTACGCCTCGCGCCAGGGTTGCAGCCGGATCCTCTCGGCCCAGGCGCGAAGAGCAGACTCGTCGTAGGCCTCGCGGCGGAGCCGCAGATAGCCGAAGTCCGCGGTCGCGACAAGCGGCGCGCCGTGGTCGCTCCCGCTGTCCGCGATGCACAGCGACGCGCCGGCGTTCTCCAGCAGCGCGAACACGTCGTCGCCGAACCAACTGGCATGGCGGAATTCGAAGGCGCCGCGCAGGCCGTCGGGCAGGATCTCGAGAAACCTCGCCAGCCGGTCGACATCACGCCTTAGGTAGGGCGGCAACTGGAACAGGATCGGTCCAAGGCGCTCGCCCATCACGCTGGCGGTGCGAAACAGGTAGTCGACCGAGTCGCCGGCGTCCCGAAGGCGCTGGTGATGCGTGATTCGGCGAGACGCCTTCAGCGCGAAACGAAAGCCGTCGGGCACCGCGTCGCGCCAGCGCTCGAGCAGGTCCGGCTTCGGCATCCGGTAGAACGTGTTGTTGATCTCCACCGCACCGAGCCTGGCGGCATAGAGGCTCAGCATGTCCGGCCGCTTGGTTCCAGGCGGATAGAAGGGTCCCGTCCATGCCGGGTAGGAGAACCCGCTGGTGCCGGTGCGTACCCGCACTGTCGAATCGTTGCCCGGAGAAGCTAGGCGCCGTCGTCCAGGAACGGACGGAGCTTCTGCGCCCAGTCGGGATGCCGGAGCTTGCGCAGCGCCTTCGACTCGATCTGCCGGATGCGTTCCCGGGTCACGTTGAACGACTTCCCGACCTCCTCGAGGGTGTGCTCCGAGCCCTCTCCGACTCCGAAGCGCATCCGCAGCACGAGTTCCTCGCGAGGCGAGAGCGACCGGAGCACGTTGCCGGTCTGCTCCCGCAGATTGGCCGAGATGACCTCGTCCACCGGCGACGGCGAGTTCTTGTCCTCGATGAAGTCACCGAGGTGGGAGTCCTCTTCCTCGCCCACCGGCGTCTCCAGGGAAACCGGCGCCTGAGCGATCTTCATGATCTTCCGCACCTTGGAGGCGGGCAGGTCCATGTGCTCGCCGATCTCCTCGGCGGTCGGTTCGCGCCCCAGTTCCTGCACCAGGGACCGCGACGTACGGGTCAGCTTGTTGATGTTCTCGATCATGTGGACCGGGATGCGGATCGTCCGCGACTGATCGGCGATCGCGCGCGCAACGGCCTGCCGGATCCACCAGGTCGCGTAGGTCGAGAACTTGTAGCCCCGGCGGTACTCGAACTTCTCCACCGCCTTCATCAGGCCGATGTTGCCCTCCTGGATGAGGTCCAGGAACTGGAGACCGCGGTTCGTGTACTTCTTGGCGATCGACACGACCAGGCGCAGGTTCGACATGATGAGCTGCTCCTTGGCCCGCTCGCTCAACGCCTCGCCGCGCTTGACCTTCGCCACCAGCACCCGCAGTTCGCCCTGGGTGATGGAGTAGCGGGCCTCGAGTGCCCGCACCGCTTCCCGGTACTTCTGGATGCGCCGGCGGTGCAGCGCCTTGAGTTCCTCGTTGCTCTCGCGCTCAAGCGCAACCTGGGCGCGGCTGATGTCGCGCTCGCTGCGCCGGAAACGGTTGTCGATGAGCTTGACCAGATCGACCACCCGGTTGCGGTCCGGCCCGGTGAAAGCCAGTTCGACGATCAGCGAGGAGACCTTCTCTTCGAGCCGGTCGATCTCCCGCTCGATCTCCTGGTAGCGGTCGCCGCGAGGGCTGTAACGCTTCTGCCGGCGCCGGGTGCGCTCGAGGTGAAGTTCCAACTCCTTCATCTTCTCGAACACGCCGACCCGCTTGGCGATCCGCTTCAGACCGTTCTCGTCGAGCAGCGACAGCGGGTGGTCGATCTCGACCAACTGCGACAGCGGCTTCGCGTTCTTGCGGTCCGCCAGTTCGGTCAGCGCCAGCAGCCGGGTCATCAGATCGGGATTGCCGGCCATGGCCTGGAAGATCAGCCACTCGCCGTCCTCGAGCGCTCGCGCGATCTCGACCTCGCCGTCACGGTCGAGCAGCGGCACGGTGCTCATCTCGCGCAGGTACATCCGTACCGGGTCGCTGGTGTTCACCGGCTCGCTCGCGGTCGGCGTCGCCGGGTCGTCGTCCGCCTTGTCGATCTCGAGCGTCACCGCCTCGTCGAGATTGGCCACATACCAGTCCGGCCGCCTGATCACGCCCACCCTGAGTTCCCGGAGACGGTCATGGAGCTCGCGGATCTCGCCCTCGACCCCGACCATGTCGGCCGGCATCATGTCCTGGATCTCATCGCCCAGCAAGTAGGTCTTCGCCTTCCCGAGTTCCAGCAACTGACGGATCGAGGCGTACCTTGCCTCAAGCGGTTTGCCTGTGTTCTTGACGGGAGCAACTGCCATGCTTCGTTCTCCGGAGGTTCGATTCGGCCGCGGTAGCGTGTCTTGTCTCGGCGAGCCTTTGCCTACAAATCACCCTACCCGCTGGAGGAGCATCTCAGCGTGTTGCGGATCGTTGGACGACCGACGACGCGCAAGTGTACCAGTATGAAGACGATCAGCCACCCCGTGGTGTTTCGCCCCCCTCTCGCTCAGGGGCTGTGCGTTCATCTTCCCCAACATCAGAAGCGCCTGCAGTTCTTCCCCGGTCGCTCGTTCTTCCTCGATCCCGTAGGGCCTGACGGATCATGTACTCGATCTGCCCATTCACGCTCCGTAGTTCCGACGCCGCGAGGCGCCGGATCTCCTCGAAGACGTGTACGTCGAGCCGCAGCAGGAACGCCTTGCGCGGAGCGGCCACCGACTTCTTGCTCAGCCTGGTCAATCATCCCCCTGTCTACGGATAGAGCGTGCCGGTGTTCACGACCGGCTGGGTGTGCCGATCGCTGCACAGAACGGCGAGCAGGTTGCTGACCATCGCCGCCTTGCGCTCGTCATCGAGATGAACGACGTTCTTCTCGCTCAGCATGTGCAACGCCTGCTCCACCATGCCGACGGCGCCGTCGACGATCTGGGCTCGCGCCGCAACCACCGCCGCCGCCTGCTGGCGCTGCAGCATGGCCGCCGCAATCTCCGCCGCGTAAGCGAGATGACTGATCCGCGCTTCGATCACGTGAACCCCGGCGGTGGCCAGTCTCTCCTGCACCTCGCCGCGGAGCCGCTCCGAGATCTCGGCCGTGTGGTGCGAGAGGGAGATCTCCCCCTCCTCATGCGCGTCGTACGGATAACCGGTGGCCATGTTCCGCAGAGCCGCCTCGCTCTGCACCTGAACGTAGTCTTCATAGTCGTCGACATTGAAGAGCGCCTCGGCGCTGTCCACCACCCGCCATACCACGACCGCTCCGATCTCGATCGGGTTGCCGGCGTTGTCGTTGACCTTGAGCTTTCCGGTCTCGAAGTTCCTGGTGCGCACGGAGACGCGGCGCTTGCTCAGAAACGGGTTCGCCCAGCGCAGGCCGGTGCTGTACACGCTGCCCCGGTAGGCGCCGAACAACTGCAGCACCCTCGCCTCGTTCGGTTGAACCATGAACAACCCGATCATGAGGAAGATGACGACCGGCACCCCCAAGGCGCCGGCGACGATACCCGGCACGAAACCGGCGCGCCCCGACAGGAAGATGACGAAGAACAGGCCCACGAAACTGGCGAGGAACAGGCACAGCATGCCCAGGCCCGACATGACCGAGAGACGTTTCTCCTGGTGCTCTACCATCTTGTTTTCCATGAATGATGACTCCCTTCCTCCAACACGGCCTCGGACGGCCGTGGGTCCGTTGTCGATGTGAAGATGATATCACCTAAATATCACGATGCAATCCTGGCGGCCGGATGTTCCCCACCATGATGGTGAACCGACCGACCCTCGAACCGGAGGCCGTCCTTGAGGTCGCCGCTCGCTTCCGGCTCGGCGGCGCACCGACCGCCGCCCACGAGCTGCGAAGCGGCCACATCAATGACTCCTACGTCATCTCGAGCCACAGCGGGCGGCGAGGACTGCTGCAACGGATCAACGAACACGTCTTCACCGAGCCGCGCCGGCTGATGGACAACGTGGAGCGGATCACCCGGCATCTCGCCGAGAAGCTCGGTCCGGGAAGCCGGCGACGCCGGCTGACCCTGATTCCAGCCCACAGCGGTCGGACGTGGGCTGAGATCCACAGCGCTTCCGAAGGAAGCGGTACAAAAAAACACGGCAACAGCGCCGGCGGCTGGTGGCGGATGTACGAACTGATCGAAGACGTGGCGTCCGAGGTGAGCGCGGCGTCCACCGATCAGGTCTTTCGGGCCGCACAGGCGTTCGGACGCTTTCAGGGCATGCTCGCCGACCTGCCCCCGCCGCCCCTGTTCGAGACGATTCCCCGCTTCCACGACACGGTGAGCCGCTTCGATGCCCTGGACCGTGTGCTAAGCGCCGAGCCGGCCGGCGCCGGCGCCGTGACTCGCCGCAGCAAGGCCCGGGCCGAAATCCAGGCCGCCGCCGCGCATCGACGTCTGGCCGGCCGGTTGATCGAAGCCGCGGCCCGGGGCCTGCCCCAGCGCACCGTTCACAACGACTGCAAGATCAGCAATGTTCTCTTCGATCGACAGAGTGGCGAAGCGCTGTGCGTAGTCGACCTGGATACCGCGATGCCCGGTCTGGCCGCCTTCGATTTCGGCGACATGGCGCGGTCCATGGCCCACCGGGCCGACGAGGATGCCCCCGATCCAGGAGGAGTCGAGGTCGACCTGGACCTATTCAGCGCTCTTGTCTCCGGCTACGTCGACGGCGCCCGTTTCCTGACCGCCGGAGAACGTCGCAGCCTCGTCGACGGCGCCCTGGTGCTGACGCTCGAACAGGCGGTCCGGTTCCTGACCGACCATCTGCAGGGCGATGTCTACTTCCGCGTCGAGCGGCCGGGCCAGAACCTGGATCGCTGCCGGGTGCAGTTCGCGCTGCTCGAATCGCTTGTCGACCGCAGCAGGGATCTGCAGCGGATCGTCGACCGCGGCTAGGAAGACGCTCCCGCTGTCCTACAGCTAGAAGGCCTCCGTGTCGACCTCTCCGCAGATGCTCCCCTGTACGTTGCGGTAGCTCCGGGAAGCGCCCGTGACGGTGTCCGTGACCGTGAGCGTGTACTCGACATCCGAGACACCTCCGTAGAGCAGCCAGAAGTGAGTGTTGTGCGGCCGGCCGTCGAGCACCTTCGCCGCCAGCTCGATGTTCGACGGGTTGAAGAACCAGAAGAAGCCCGTCTCCGCGGTCGTCAGCGACGACGCGACCTTCGCGGCCATCTCGGGTTCCACGTCCGGGTCCGAGATGTTTGGATCGACGAAACGGACCTCGATCGAGAAGCGGTCGTCCAGGACGCAAAGCCGCTCCGGGCCCGGTTCGCAGTGGCCGTCGCCGTGAACGGGCTGTGCCACACGGGTCAGATCGAAGGGCAGCGGCTGGGCGCGAAGCAGATCGAGGCCGGCACGACCAGAGACGCCATCGCGGCGAGCGGACGCAGCGACGCTCGCGGCGCCGCTCCCCGAGAACGCCTTCGTGTCGTTCTGTCCGCAGATCCGACCCTGCGCGTTGTGGTAGGTGCGCTTGACGCCGCCAACCACGTCCCGCACCGTGATCCAGTACTCGACATCGGACAGGGCGCCGAAGAACACCCAGTGATTGCCGTTCAAAGCCCGGCCGTCGAGGACCTTGACCACGAGTTCGATGTTGGCCGGATTGAAGAACCAGAACAGTCCGGACTCGTCGGAGACGGCTACCGGTACGCTGCTACCAAACCCGTAGTCGCCGACCCGGCTGTTGTTCTTCCAGTGGACCTGGACCTCGAAGCGATCTTCCCGCAGACACAGGAACCCCTCGCCGGCGCGGCAAGTGCCACCGTAGGCGCCGGTTGTGGCGCTGACCGGCTCCGAGTACTCCAAGCCCCCACCATCCGTCTCCACTCGCAGCCGGAACGTGTACGGCGCTCCGCTGTCGAGGCCGTCGATGCGCACCACCCCATCTGGGGCGTCGGCGGTCACGAGCAGCGTCCAGCCCGTCTTCTGGCTGCGCGCCTCGACGCCGAGTCTCCCCCTTTCCGGTTCGGCCCACTCTCCGCTCCAGGACACGATGATGCCAGAGTCGCCCATCGGCTCCACCGCAACGTCGCCGGAGAACCGGGGTTCGGGGTCGTCGGGCTCATCGGACTCCAGCAGCTCGAACGTCAGCCTCGCCATCCGCGCATCGGTGAACTTGCCCATTCCCCGGATACTCGTGATCGTTCCCCAAGGCACGGTTGCCGGATTGTCCAGGGAGAACTCGGTTCCGTCTTCGGTTCCGGCATCGTAGGGAAACAGATCCACGCTGCGGCTGGTCAACCACTCGCCCTGACCGTCGAGCAACGAGAGCCCGGAGAGGCCCACGAACCAGTCCGGGCTGGGCGCGACCATCGTGACCAGGGTGACCAGGGGATGGTCCCTGGTGGGCTCGAACTCGATCGTCGTCCGAGCTGTGCCGCCTCTCCCCGGGTCCTTCTCGAGCATGTGCAGCACATCCGGACGGCTGCGTTCCAGGAGCGCTCGCATCCTCGTATTGACTCCGAGTTCCGCCACTTGTTCGAGCTCCCGGCTGGCTGTGCCGCCGCGGCTCCAGAACATCACCTCGTCGTTGTGGACGGCGCCGATCAGAGGCGAGAAGTGCGCGTTGGGGTGCACGCCCCCCGGCGTGGCGGCGGTGGTCCAGGCGCCCTCGAACGTCAGCCGGTACGTAGCCGACCCGCCGCCGGAAGACTGTGCGGCCGCGGGAGCAGCCAACCAGCAGCACACGCCCGCCGCCGCCAGGTAGACACCCAGGCGCCCCAAGCGGCCCGATCTCCAGGACGCGGAGCCGACCCCGTCAGCCACCATTGGCTGCCGCAAGGCCGCAGGGGCGGATCGGCTGGAGGAAGGCGGCAAGCGCTTCACTCCCTGGAGTCGTATCGGCCGCGTCGTCGTCCTCGATTGCCTCCGCCCTCCGACTCTCCTCCGCAGGCCCGAACCGGACGCCCATACGCATCCTCTCGTCCTGCGGGCAGTCGAACTCAATCAACGTCACGAGTTCTCCGATCTGTTCCCCCGGACCGAACATCGTGCTCCCGCGGAAAGTAGCCCACCGCGCGGAGACATCCTCCCGGTTCAGATCGCCGCGGCTGAGGTTCTCCTCGAGATCGATCTCCAGCCCCATGTTCCGCAGGGCCAGCGCCTCCGACGTCTCCCCGTCGAAGAACGCCCTCAGGTCATCGCCTCCCCACCGGGTCTGGATGTAGTAGAAGCCCCGTTCCCCAAACTCGCCCGCCCAGGGTTCCGCGCCCGGAGCCAGGTCCGAGAGGACGGCCATGTCGAGCACGAAGGGAACGGAGATCACAGCCACCGCGTGGTACCCGCCCGGCGCCTCGTCGGCGCCGAGAATCTCGAGAGCCCGTTCGCGGCGCCGCTCGGGATCCTCGTTGTCGGCGGTCATGTTCCGGGCGGTGCGAACGCCGAAGAACACCAGGCCGCCGACGACCAGGGCTCCCAGAACCAGCACGCCCAGACAGCCCAGGAGCACATAGACCCACGGTGAACGACGCTCGGCGGCCATCGGGAGAAGACCGTAGCACGCACCAACAAGGACGTCAGCGCTATGCTTCGCCCATGACCGGCATCGGCCGTCCCCTCGCCACCAACAACGCCTCCGGGAAGGCGGTTGTCCAGGGAACTCCCCTGGAGCGGACGATCCGCGCCAAGCTCGAAGCGGCGACCGGCGCCGAAGTGCTGGAGGTTCTCAACGAGAGCCGGATGCACAACGTACCGCCCAAGGCCGAGACCCACTTCCGGGTCGTCTTGGTCAGCAGCCATTTCGAGGGCGCAACCCGGCTCCGCAGACACCGCGTCGTTCACAGCGCCTTGGCCGATGAGTTGGCGGGGCCGGTCCACGCCCTGGCCATCGACGCCTGGACCCCCAACGAGTGGAAGGCGCGCGGCGAGAGCCGCAGCCTGTCCCCGGACTGCCGGGGCGGCGCCCGGTTCGACTCCCCGGAATAGCCGGGCAGGGACTCCGCGGCGCTACGGCTGCGGCACGACCCGGATGTACGGCAGGGGCTGCTGCCAGCCCTGCGGGTACTTGGCCTTGGCGGCCTCGTCCGACACCGCCGGCAGGATGACCACGTCGTCGCCCTGCTCCCAGTTCGCCGGCGTCGCCACCTGCTCCTTCGCGGTCAACTGCACGGAGTCGACCAAGCGCAGGATCTCGGCGAAGTTGCGGCCGGTGCTCATCGGGTAGGTCAGCGTCGCCTTGATCCGCTTGTCGGGGCCGATGATGAAGACCGAACGTGCCGTGGCGTTGTCCATCGGCGTGCGTCCTTCGGAGGTGTCGCCGGCGTCGGCGGGCAGCATGTCGTAGCGCTTGACGATGTCGAGCGACGGATCGCCGATCAGCGGGTAGTTCACGGCGTGGCCCTGGGACGCCTCGATGTCCTTCGACCATGCCTCGTGGTCCGAAACGCCGTCGACGCTGATGCCGATCACCTTGCAGTTGCGCCGGTCGAATTCGCCCTTGAGACCGGCCACGGCGCCCAACTCGGTCGTGCACACCGGCGTGAAGTCCTTGGGATGGGAGAACAGGACGCACCATCCGTCGCCGATCCACTCGTGGAAGTCGATCTCCCCCTCCGTGGTCTGGGCGGTGAAGTTGGGGGCCTCGTGGTTGATTCTGAGCGTCATGGTTCCTCCGGTCTATCGGGTCATGTGTTATCTGGAGCTACTGGGAAGCGTCGAAAAGGTGACCATTCTAGTCACGTTTATCGCGCTTTGCGCCGGCCCTGCCGGATGCGAAGGATCCGATCGCGATAGAAACGAGCCATGCGCTTGAGATTCCGTCGAGCAGGCAATGGACTTCCGCCTGCTGACCCTCCGCCGGCTCGACTGATCAGCTCAAACGCCGGTCGGTCCCGATGTCGACCTGCCGGCGCAGTTCTTCGAGTTCGCTGCGGTCGGGGCGCAGGTTGGCGGCGCCGTGGATGTAGACGTGTTCGATCTCGTCGGCGGGCACGGTCGTGTTCCAGTGCAGCAGGATGCGCACGCAACGTTCCAAGCCGCCCGGGACGGCCATCTCGTGCCCGCACAGCAGGGCCGCGTCGCGCCACCCCATCAGCCGCGCCGCGAGGGCCGGGTACTCCGCGGTCAGGTCGGGCGAGGTGGTGAAGATCGCGCTCGCGACGTCATTCGGGGCGATGCCGTTGGCCTGCACCATCCGCTGGAGCAGCTCCGCCGTTGCGGTCAGGATCTCCTCCCGGGTCGAACCCTCAACCGTCGTCGCACCCCGGACGCCCCGGCACACCGGATGACGCGAGCGCCGAGACCTCGTTCGTGGCTTGGAAGGCATGGGCGAGGTCGACGGGTAGGATCCGGGACGGAGGAAGCGGCAAACTGTACCAACCACTGTGCCGTCGCCGAGTCATCGGCGCTACGCGCCGAATGCGGGCGAGATGCGCGCGTTCCCAGGCCCGCCCTACTGCTGCTGCTCCGCACCCTCGTCCAGAAAACGGATCAGGCTGGTCAGATCGCTCAGGGTCATCGCGTCGAGCAGGCCCTCGGGCATGATCGAGAGCGCCGACGGCGCCTGGGTGCGAATGCGCGAGCGGTCCAGGTCGAGCCGGTTGCCGCCGGCGTCGATCAGGGTCAACCGCGCCTCCGCGTCCTCGACCACCATGCCGCTGTGGAGACTGCCGTCGTCGAGTTCGACATCGACCGCCTGGTACTGGTCCGAGACGACCCGCGAGGGGAACATGATCGACTCCAGCACCTCGCGGCGGCGGAAGCGCTTGACGACCGTAGAGAGATCCGGGCCGCCGCCGCGGCCGATGTTCCCAAACACGTGGCAGGCGGAGCAACGGGCGCGGTGGAAGACCCGCTCGCCCTGCTCCGGGCTGTACCGTTCGTAGGCCATCACGTCGTACTCCAGGTACTCGGCCAGTTCCTCGAAGCTCATCTGGGCGAGGTCGCTCCTGCCCGGCCGGTCGCCCTCGACATCCGTGATCAGTTCGGCGGCGCGCTCGGCGCGCTCGGCACGCTGCATCTCCAGCCGTTCCTCGGCGGCGCTCCGCTCATCGGCGGGGAACCGCGCCAGCACATCGTTCCAGATCGCGTCGATGTACCCCTCCATGCTGGCGGCGCCGCGGAACTCGCGGGCGTCGTCGAACCAGGCCACGACCCGGTTGCGCAATTCCGGCGTCCAGCCCCGGTCCATCGCGCGCAGGCAGTAGGCGGTGTGGATTTGCTCCTCCGGCGGGCGACCCGATCTGAGTTGACCCGCCATTTTCGCCAGCGCTCCGTCCGGCTGCAGGAATGCCAGCAGCCGTTCGAGCTGGCGGTTTGCCCGCGAATCGGCGTGCGGATAGCGGCCGAGCAGCATGGGGCCCAATCCGGATCGTGCGTCGGCGCGCCCTGGCGCATCCGGATCCTCGTCGCGGACGAAGGCAAGCTCCAGCATGCGCAGGAAGTCGAGCTCTCCCTCGATGTCCAGATCGGCCTGCGCCAACTGGAACAGCTTCCCGGCGAGGAAGTTGTACTCCAGCTTGTGTTCCTGGCGGTAGATCACCGCCAGCAGGGCTTCAAAGACGCCCCGGGGACGTTGCGCCGGTGCGGCCATGATCGCCGCATCGACCCAGTAGCCGTGGGCAATGCGCAGGATCGCCTCGCGCGCGGCGTAGCGCAGGAACCGGTCCTCGTGATCGAGCAGTTCGTACAACGCCTCGGCGGTCGCGACCTCAAGCCGTCGGGTACGCGGATGAAGCCCCGACCGGACCAGCGACTCGGCCGCACGGCGCGCCACCAGGGGGTCGGGATCCGCGAGTGCTGCGCGAAGCGGCTCCTGCACCTGCGCGAACGCGTGGGCGCCGAGGAGCGCAGCCGCCGCCGCGCGCACCATGGGCTCGTCGCTCGAAAGCAAGGCGGATGCCTCCTCCAGGGTCGGCTTCGGACCATGGACCTGGAGCAGTTCGAGCGCGCGCTGGCGGTCGAGCGCTTCGCTGTCCGGATCACGGACGATCCGCCACAGCTCCGGCGCCCAGGCATCGTCCGCCTCGGCCCGTGCGGCGACGATCGCCTCCCTGCCCCAGCCGGATCGCGGCATCGGCTGCCGCACGGCCCGCGGTGCGCCGGTCGCCTCGGGAGGCGGGCCCGGCTGCTCGTAGGTCACGCGATACAACCCGCCCGACGTCCCCCGGCCGCCGGTGGCGAAGTAGAGCCAGCCATCCGGTCCGACATCCATGTCGGTTACGTTGAGGGGCTCGCCGAGCACGAAGTCGTGCGCTTTGCCCGTCCAGGTGGCCCCGGATCGCTCGGGGAACAGAACCCGGATCCGGCCCCGCGACCAGTCGCCCATGAAGTAGGCGCCTTGGTACCGCTCGGGATAGGCGTGGTGGTAGTAGAAGGCGACGCCGACCGGCGATCCGCGGCCGATGTCGACGACCCCGGGCAGGGTGTCGATCTCGTAGAAGGCGAACTTCCCGGCGCCCGTGCGCCAGCCGTAGTCCCCGGCCGGAATCAGGTGAACGACGCGGGTCGGGCGGAACCAGGGCAGGCCGCGGTCCCACTCCATGTCGGCCTCGTAGGCGAACACCTCGCCGGCCGCCCCGATCGCCAGATCGAACGGGTTGCGCAACCCGCCGGACAGCCGTTCCCAGGCGTTCGTCTCCAGGTCGACCCGGTAGAGCGTGCCGCCCGGCGCGCGCAGGCTGTTGGCGTGGCCCCGCGGATCGAGGATGCGCGGCAGGAGCTGGTCCTCCTGGAGTTCTCGCAGCGCCGACGACGCCGCCAAACGCACATCGGGGCCGGAGTAGTTCCCGTACAGCAGGTAGAGCGCTCCGTCGGGACCGCGCGCGATCGTGTGCGGGCCGTGCTCCTGGATCCGGCCCGTCGCGCGGGCGATCCGTTCGATCTTGTCGACCCGGTCGTCGCCGTCGGTATCCCGCAGCCGGTAGAGCCCGGTGTCCTCGACGGCGCCGCTCGAGCGCACTTCGCCCTCGACGCCGGCCGCTTCGGCCAGCCGCCCGTCGCCGTTGGCGTGGACCAGCAGGTCGCCCGGACCCATCACGTAGAGCCCGTGCGCCGTTTCGACCTGGGGCGCGAAGTCGATCCGGCGGTCGTAGACGCCGTTGCCGTCACCGTCCTCGAGCACCGCCAGACCGTCGCCCTCAAGCGCCAGCAGCGGTCGGCCGGCGGCGTCGAAGGTCATGTTGACGACCGAGCCGAACAGCCCCGGCGTGGCAGCCGACTCGACCTGGAATCCGTCCGCGGTGCGCAAGCGCCCGCCCGTGTAGTCGAGCCGCTCCCGGCGCGACGCGTCGTGATCCGGCATCAGCTCCTGCGCGTTCGCACCGGCGACAAGACCCAGAGCAAGGGTCAGACCGAGAGTCTGGGAGACGGCGTTGTTCATCGACTGCTGGATGGGCGGAAAGGTCGCCGATCGTCGTAGCCCTTGATGCGGCGGCCTTCGTCCCGGTAGGTGCGCGGCATCCCCCCGATCCTACTATCCCGAAGATCCTGGCTTCATCCCGAAGATCCAGGCTTCGGGCGATCCCGAAGATCTTGTCTTCGGGCGCCACTCCTCCGTAGGATGACAGGGCTGTGCCCCACGCACCATGCACGATCGCGGTCCTGGCCACCCTCGACACGAAGGGCGGCGAGGTTTCCTATCTCGTAGATCGCATCGTCCGCGACTGGGACTGCCGCGCGTTCGTCATCGACCTCGGCGTGCTCGGCGAGCCTGTACTCGACGGAAGCTGGCTCCCCGACGTGAGCCGCCGCGAGGTCGCCAATGCCGGTGGCGAGAAGATCGAGCAACTGGCCCAGGCCGCCGACCGCAGGCGGGCGATCGCTGCGATGTCCGCCGGCGCCGAAGAGGTCGTTCGCCGCAGCTACGGTCACGGCAGCTTCAACGCGATCGTGGGCCTGGGCGGCCGCGCCGGCACCGCGATGGCGACGACCGCGATGCGCGTGCTTCCCCTGGGCCTACCCAAGGTCATGGTGTCCACCATGGCCGGTGGGGACGCCTCAGGCTACGTCGGCGTCAAGGACATCGTCATGGTGCCCTCGATCGTCGACCTCGACGGCATCAACCGCATCAGCCGCCAGATCCTGAGCCGCACCGCCGCCGCGGTCTGCGCCATGGCCCGGGTCGAGATCGAGGCCGGCGACGACCGTCCTCTGATCGCGGCCTCCACGTTTCACAGCGCCACCCCCTGCGTGGACGCCTGCCGGCGCCAGCTCGAGACCGAGGGGCTCGAGGTCCTCGTCTTCCACGCCACCGGCGCCGGCGGCCGCACGATGGAGAGCCTGATCGAGGCCGGTTTCTTGCGCGGCGTACTGGACCTGACCACCACGGAGTGCGCGGATGAACTGGTCGGCGGCGTGCGTACCGCGGGCCCGTCCCGCCTGGAAGCCGCGGCCAAGAGCGGCACACCCGCCGTCGTCGTGCCCGGCTGCCTGGACATGGTGAGCTTCTTCGGCCGGGACACCGTCCCTGCCGAGTTCGAGGGCCGCACCTTCCACCGCCAGAGCGACAACATGACCCTGATGCGCACCTCGCCCAGGGAGTGCGCCGAACTCGGTCAGGTCCTCGCCTCCAAGCTCAACGCCTCGACCGGCCCGGTCGAGGTCTACTTGCCGCTCGGCGGCGTCTCCACTCTCGCCGCTCCCGGCGGACCGTTCCACGACCCGGCCGCCGACGACGCCCTGTTCACCGCCCTGCGCAACAACCTGAGGCGGGCCGTGCCGATCACCGAGGTCGACGCGAACATCAACGACCCGCGTTTCTCCTACGCCGTCAGCGACGCCATGCTGCGACTGGTGCGGGACGCAAACTGAGCCTCCGCCCTTCGCGACCGGTAGACTCTGGGAACGACGGCGCAGCGGGCTCGTGCCATTCGATTCGGCACGAACCGAGGAGGAACGCATGCTGCGGCTCTCGGAGCTCCGAGCGAAGTAGGCGGCGCGCAGTTACCCGGCCTTCAGATCGTCCGATATCTCGCCGAGCACCTCGTTCAGTTCGTCACGCGCTTCGGCCGGCGCATCCTCGCCAAGTTCCACTCTCACGCGGAACTTCAGGCCGCACCCGGCGCTGGCGCTCAGAAGATCGGGAAGCCGGTCGGCGAGATCCTGGACCTCGTTCGCCTCAAGCAGCGCGTCGGCGACACGGGGATCCGGCGACGGCCCGGGCGTCTGGGCATCCGCTGGGCGTCGAAGCTTCAGAACGGCGGCGTCTTCGGAACTGGCCGAGGTACTTCCATCGAGGACCTCCAACCAGCGACTACGCACCGCGTTGGCGATCCCCTCGCGAAGAAGCCCCCACGGCACCGGCGCCCCCCGAACCTGCGACAACGCCTGCGAGAGGCCCCAGCCGGTCGCCTGTTCGTCGCTCCAAGCGCCTGGTAGCGCTTCTTCAATCAGTTCCTGGGGCCTCAACTCATCGAGCGGCCGCAGCAGAACCGCACGTTCATCGAGCGCACCGTAGGGGACCTCTTCTTTCCACACCGACGTGGGCCCGTTGCGCAGCCAGACGAAGCCCTGCTCCACGGCCTGGCAGACGACCTCTTCCACAACCGCTGGGGAACAACCCGGAATCTCGACCACGTCGTCGTAACCCTCGTGCGGGACGGTCACCGTGAAGTCACCGCCGAAGTACTCCAACAGAGCCGTGAAATCGACTCCGCGGCCCGCATCCGGCCACAGTCCTGGCAACCTCCCCGGTTCCAGCAGGGACGGGGCGAGACGTCTGAGCTCGGCGCCGCCCGGAAGCACGACCTCGAGCGCAAGATCGTCTACGCACTCCGAATCCACCGGCTCTCGCCACCAGGTCCGGCAACTGCCGTCGGGCCGCTCAAGCCGGGCAACCAGGAGACCGCGCTCCACGCCCTGCAGCACCGTCTCACGGACAATCCGCGGCCTCAGCACCTTGGGGAGATGGGGATACCGCGCGAATGCGCCAGCGAGATCCTTCACGAATCGCGCCTGCTCGCCCTGCCGCCACAGGTCATACGGCCCGTCCGGGAGAAGCGCTTCAGCGTCGACCGGGGTCTCCCGGATTCGCGACCGCTCGTCGCTCTTGATCTCCGTGAACAGGGGACCCGCCGCCCCTGGCAGCTTGAAAGCCTGTGGGTCACCGTCGGTGTTCGCGGTGACAACCACGCAGTACGCCTGCCGGACGGCATCGGGAACCCGCGCGCGCGCATCTCGAAGCTGCCGATGGAGCCGTTCGGCCTGTATCGCATCGACCGTTTGCCCCGTGAGTCGGCCCTGCACGTCCTCCCAGCCGAGCAACGCGCGGATGCTGCCCCGCGCCGCCTCCAGGCCATCGCGCGACGGCACACCAAGAACCACCGCATTGCGATGCACACGCGGGCGGGCCGAGCCAGTGGTCTCGGCCAGATACCGCTTCGCCAGCGCGCTGGGCTTGCCGGATTCCGAGGTGGCATCGGGGCCCACCACGACGTACCGGAAGGCGCCATCATCGCCTACATCCCCTGGGGACGCCGGCAACATGTGGACGGCGGCGCCGGCAGCACGGGCGCCGTCCGTAAGCACTCTGGCTTTGCGAACGGCCTCCTCGAGACGGGTCTCGACAGCCTGAGCCGACACGCGCTCCTTGCATGCTTCGTCGTGCATCTGGCGCAGATTGGGACGATTGCCAAGGCGCCACGACTTTGGTAGGCCGCCACCCACGCCGTGAACATCGGCGCCGACATCCTCGTCGTCCAGGAACCAGGACAGCTCGCGCCAGCGGGCGAGTCCCTTGCGAATCCCGATCTTGTCGGGACCGCCAGCGCCGACCATCCGCAACAACTCCGGCGTCGAGGCCTTTCGGCCGATCGGCTGAGAGTAGAGGAAGACCGCCAGCACAGCCTGCTCCACCTCCCGGCGGGCCGCCAGGGCCGGCAGCTCCGCCTGGATCCGCCGCGCCTTGTCCAACTCGGCCTCCAGCAGCGTGGTCCAATCGGTTCTCGCGCCCTCGCCGGTCTCCGAACTCGCGACGCCCGCCAGCTCGCGCACCGCTTCCGAAACACCATCCGTCCCTTGGGCCGTCAGCAGCGCAGAGGAATCGACCAGAGGACTCCCATCCCAGGACTCGGCCTCGCGCAACGCCGTCGCCAGAATGCGCAGAATGCCGCGCGTGCGTTGGAAGCCCGGAAGCTGCGTCCACCGGCTGTAGAACACGTCGGTCAAGTCGGGATGGAATGGGAAGCTGCCCTCGAAACGGTCCTCTTCCGTCTTCCTGCTCCTGGCTGTCGTTTCGTCCAGCCCGGCCAGCTCCCGCACCGCCCCGATCGCCTGCGAACGCCACGACTCGGTGTCCCGCAACGCCTCGGGCTCGAAGAACCGGCGCCGCAGCACTTCCGCCACGTCCTTCCTACCGACCGGCTGCACGCCCTCCTCCCGCTGCCTGCGGAACACGTCGAACAGATCGCCGATCAGCCGCTGGCCTTCCGCTCCCTGTTGCTTGGCGGGATCCGTAGCCAGCAACGAGGCCACCAGCACCGCGCGATCCACCTTCGTCGTGGCCTGTACGAGGTACTGGAAGAAGTCGATGATGCGATGCCGCCACACGCGGTCCTGACCGGCCTTCTCCCGCGCGTACATGAGGACCTCGTCGACCAGGATGAGCGTTCCGAGGCCGCGCTCTTGCGGGCGCTCCAGCAACTTGACCAGCAAGGGCTCGGCCGGAGGAGTCTCGCGTTCCTCGGCACCGCCCTCGCCATGGATCGACCGCAGCCCGTCGTCGCCGGCGAGCTGGTACGCGAGCACGCTCCAGGGGTGGCGAAGCACGCGGGTATCGCCTTCCGGGGAACGCACTCCCTCGATGCCGCGCTCGACATCGATCTTGTCGAAGCACAGCGCAGCCACATGCGCTCGGGGCAACTGGTGACCCGCGTGTTGCCGGAACTCACTCACCGCCGGCACGTCCGGCAAACCCTCGGGATCCCGGAACAGGTGATAGAGAGTGATCAGCGTGTGCGTCTTGCCGCCGCCGTAGGTCAGCTCCAACTGCCGCACGGCCTTGTCGCTTCGCCCCGCGAGCCTCGCCGCCACATCACGGGCGAGATCCCGCAACGCGTGCGTTGGATAGGTCAGGGCGAAGAACTTGTCCGCCTCCTCGTACACCGGCCGCTTGCCCCGTGCGAGCGTGACCTCATGCAGATCGGCGGCGAACTCCGCCAGCGACAGTTCGCCCGAGCGCAGCTCGTCCTTCAGCCGGACGACTTGGTGCCAGGGCTTGGGGCGTGGCCTGGCCATCAGGCCTCAGACCTCGGGAACCACGTTCGGAGGGTGCCGAGCAGTTCGTTGAAGGCACGGTCCTCACAGCCGGCAAAGTCCACGGAGGCGGCCAGCTTCCTGAACAAGGCAGCGGACGGCACCCGGCCTCTGCGGCGCAGCGCCTGACGTAGAGCCTCCTTCGGATCGGCCGGCTTGGGATTCCGCCGCGACCAGAGGCCCCGGTCCTCAAGCCACGCCCGCAGCGGATCGAGCCGGTCACCCCATCCGAGGAAACGCGCGACTGCATCTGAGGAGTTCCAAACCCATGCCTCCAACTCTGGGGAGATCACGATGACCCTTGAGCGCCCCCTCCAGCCGTTGCGCCCGAGCGCTTCTTCAACTCCTTTCTGGATCTTCTCGGGCGAATCCCGGCTACCGCACCCCTCGTGATCGAAGACAACCAGGGCGTGAGTATCTTCGTTGGCAAACGGGCGCAGAAACTCAACTGCCCTGACCCGGCAGCCCGGATCCGACTCGGGATGCCGATACGTTTCAAACACCACGTCCCGAATCCCCAAATCCGCAGGCCGCCGTCGCAGCAACGCCTCAAGCGACGCCTTGATGTGCTTGTCTGCGGCCAGAACGATGAGATTCAGGGGCGCGGCGCCGGAATTCATCCCAAGACACCCGCCGCGAAGTAAACACTCAAGTCCGGCTCTCCCCGCCAGTCCCTGAGTCTGGGATGCGCCGTCGCCGGGATCATGTCCGTCGCGCCATGGGCGTCCATTCCCAGGCAGAGAACGTGCTCCAGATCTACATGGCTAAGGAAGACGGGCGAATGCGTCGCCAGCAACACCTGGGAGTTGTACACCGACGACAGAGCGTCGTACACGTCCTGCACCACGCCTGGATGAAGACCGTCCTCCGGTTCCTCGATGAGGTAAATCCCCTCAGAATCCGCAAGATAGGCTGGCAGAGTCAGCGCCAGGAGCCGCAACGTCCCGTCGGACAGCATCCACGAGGGAATTTCTACCCCTGTCTCGTAGCGAATCATCAGATAGCAGTGGCGATCGTCCTTTCGGTCGACAACACGAACGCCCCGGATCGCAGGCAGCGCCGAGCGAACATGACTCAGCCACTGTTTGAACTTCTCGCCGCAGTCTTCCTGGAGCCTCCGGATCACACGAGGGAGATTGGCGCCGTCGGAAGATAGAGCCTCGCGCCGCCGCTCCGGAGGGCTCGATTGGCGCATCCGCTCGCTGTCCAGGAAAAGCCTGTGGGTACCCGTCTCCAACAAGCGCCTGACGTAAGTCGAAGCAGGGAACTTCTCAGGGGCCTCCGGCAAGTTCCGCAGCGTCGATCGTCCCGGGCCGAACGAAATGCTGATGGCCCACCCCTTGCCAGGTTTGTCCGAGACTTCGATATTGAAGTTGTCCCTTCCCGTATCGGACTTGCTCAGTATCGTTCGGGCGCCGCGTCGTCCGCCGCGAAGGAGGATCGTCGGAGGGGCGGTCGGCGGATCCGGGAAACGAAGAACACGCTGCGCTGGTGCGTCGTCCCAGCGGGGAAGGAGCAGACCCCTTTCGGATTCGATGCGTACTCCGCCACGCTCGTCCTCCTCGATCCCGATCTCGTAGCGAAAGAGCTCGAAGCCCTTGTCCCCGGGCAGCTCGCTCTTCACGTTGTCCGGTAGATCGAACTCCACCGCCAACTCGAAGCCAAGACCGTCCTTGGGTCGACCCCAAACCAAGTCCTGGAAGTTCCGGGTGCGTGCCTCGACAGCCTTGTGCAACCCCTCGGACACCATGTCGCCCAGGAAGCCGACCACATCGAGCAGCGTGCTCTTGCCGCTTCCGTTGGGCCCGACCAGCACGTGAAACCGGTCAAGCCGTACATCGATTGAGCGCAGACAGCGGTAGTTGAGCGCTTGGATCCGGCGGATCATGGCCACAGCCTACAGAAGGTCTCTCGGCGCCAACGACAGGATGATGCCGCCATCGGGGGTCTACCCTACTGCTCCACCGTTCCATCCGACGCCACCTCGGTGCCCTGGGGCCGACCGACGTTCCGCTCCTCCCACGTGCGCACTCGGCTGTTGGCGGCGTCGAAAATGCGCTCGTAGTTGCCCCTCAGGATCGCGTAACGCGTCTCCTCGCTCAGACGCTCCCAGAGCCGCCGGTAGTCGCGCCAGGTCTTGAGGTAGCCGTCGCGGTCGGCGGGCGCCACGGAGTCCGTGCCGAACAGGAAGCGGTCCGGATGCCGCTCAAGCAGGGCCGCCCAGGCTTCGAGCGCACCCTCGTCGCGGACGACGTACTTCGCCACCTCGTCCCACGAAAGGTCGCAGTGGACGTGGGCGAACGCGTCGTCGAACAGCAGTCCATCGAGCAACTCCACATGGTCGACGGCCGGGGCCACGAAGCGGCCGAGCCCCGTGTGCGCCCAGATGATCGTGACCTCGGGGTGGGCGCGGAAGATCTCTCGGAGCAACTCCAGGTGGACCGGCTCGGGCGCTCCAGTAGGCAGCACGGTGTCGATGTCGTTGTGGAGAATGACCGCCAAGCCGACTTCGCCCGCGAAGTCGAGCACCCGGTGCAGAGCGGGATTCCTCAGACTGGCCGTGTGCCCCAGAGTCTTCGAAGTCACGAACTCCTTGTGGATCGAGAACTCCCCGATCCCGGAAAACACCCCCGGGTAGAGCGTCAGGACGCGCCGGATGTGATCGGCGGCATACATGTCGGTCGGGTTGAAGCCGGTGATCATCGGGTCGAACCGCTCTTGCTCCTCCGGCGAGAGCAACTGGTACTCCTCGGCGATGATCGCGTCGACGAAGGAGTAGTAGTAGAGCGCCGCATCCGAGTGCAGGTAGTAGTCTGGCGCCCTCTCGCCCGATTCGAAGAAGTCCCACTTCTGCTGCAGGGGGATACCGAAGACGGCCGTGCGGCCCACGTCGTCGCCCGCCGTCACGAGGAACTCGCTCAACGTGACGCCGCGCTGGACGTAGTTCGTCAGGTGGAAGTGAGCGTCGTGGAACTGGGGCCGGTCCGGCGCGGGCTGACCGCCGGCTGTCGACGCGGCCAGCCACACCGCGGCGAACAGGATGGGGGCAGCTTTCGGTGGCGCCGAATCGGGCATGTTCGTCTCCTCGAGACGGGAACGGTCGGAGCACGCAAGGTGTCGGGCGAACCTACAACACAGTTCGCTCGCGGAGGTGCCGGCAGCCGGTCCGTCGTCCCGTGTCCGCTCGTCACCTGCGGTAACTCACTGATAGTGAACGGTTTACGGGTCGCCATCAAGCTAAGACAAGTGTTCTTTCTCTAGCTTGACCAATCCGCACCGGAGGCGCTATGTTCACCTCATGCGCGAGATCTCGGGAGATCAACGCCTCCAGCGGATGAAGGCCGACAATCCGTGGTGGACGGACGGCCGCATCCGCCGAGATTACGAGGTGCTCGCCGAGAGGACGTACTGCAGCCAGTTCGCGGACTTGGCGACGAGAACCGACGTGCGGCGGGCGGTCATCCTCATGGGACCGCGACGCATCGGCAAGACCGTCTTGCTCCACCACGTGATCCGGCGTCTGATCGACTCCGAACGGTGCGGCCCGCGGCAGATCGGCTATCTCTCTCTCGATCAGCCGCTCTACACCGGGCTGTCGATCGAAGATGCCGCGCAGGCACTCTCTCGCGCCGCCCAGGTAGACGACGGGAAAGGCCTGCGCGTCCTGCTCCTCGACGAAATCCAGTACCTGCCGGACTGGGAACGCCACCTGAAGGCTTTTGTCGACGCGCACCCCGAAGTCCAGTGCGTCGCCTGCGGATCGGCGGCCGCGGCACTGAAACGCAAGAGCGTGGAGTCGGGCGCCGGCCGCTTCACCGACTTTCTGCTGCCGCCACTCACGTTCTGGGAGTACCTGTACCTCTCGGGGATCGACCGTCTCGCAAACCCGCCGCGCTCAGACCGACTCCGCGGCGGGGACTGGACGGAGCTCAACCGGCACTTCGTCGACTACGTCAACTTCGGCGGCTACCCCGAGGCGATCACGTCCACCTCCGTGCGCGAAGACCCGGGGCGCTACATTCGGTCCGACATCGTGGACAAGGTGCTTCTCCGCGACCTCCCAAGTCTCTACGGCATCCGGGACGTCCAGGAACTCAACCGGCTGTTCGCGATGCTCGCCTACAACACGGCGGGAGAGATCTCGCTCGACGCCTTGTCCAAGGGGTCGGGCGTGAGCAAGCCGACGATAAGACGCTACCTCGACTATCTGGAAGCCGCCTTCCTGATCCGGAGGATCCACCGGATCGACGAGAATGCAAGGCGGTTCAAACGTGCCACGCACTTCAAGATCCACCTCGCCACACCGTCCCTCCGCACGGCCCTGTTCGGTCCCGTGGACGAACAGGACGACGTCTTCGGCAGCCTGGTCGAAACCGCGGTCTTCGCCCAGTGGCTTCACTCGAACGCGAACCTCCACTACGCCCGGTGGCCTGCACGGCGGAGCATCCCGGCCGGCGAGGTGGACCTCGTTCATCTCGACGCCCGGCAGCGGCCGGATTGGTGCGTCGAAGTCAAGTGGTCGGACCGACTGGCCGCGGCGCCCAACCGACTCGAGGGTCTCGTGGCGTTTTCGCAACGCCACCCGAACACCCGAGTCCTGCTCACAACGAGGACGGCGCGACGGGGAGACCAGCCGTGGGCCGGCAGCGGTCCGATCAACATCGGACCCGCCGCGGCCTACTGCTACGCCGTCGGGAAATCGGCCCTGACGCTCGGGCCGATGGCGACGACGCCAATGTTCCAAGGCGACGAGTCAGGTGGGCGGTAGGCGCGCGCTGATCGGCGGCCGCGCAGCGGTCCCGCCGGAAGTGTCGACTCGAACGACGCGCTACCCAAGCCGGTCAGCCAGCGGCCACAAGGCTCTCCAACCGGAGAGCGAGAGCATCGAAGTCCTCGGGACACTTCTGCCGGATGGCTGAGATCCTGCGCGCAGCTTCCTCGCCCAAGGGCCTGCGGCCGCCTCCGGGTGCATCGGCGACGCCTCGTTCCTCAGCGAGCTTGTCGAAGTACCGCTCCTTGACGGAAACTTCGGCGCGAACGTCGGACCAGTTCCACGCCGGAGGCAGATCGAGACCTGCAAGCGTCCAGGTCTCCAACTCCTCCCAGGCGTTCTCCGCCAGAAACGTCCGCCCGGCGCTGAACTCCTCCTCGATGGCGTCCAAGCGACGCCGTCGCCCCTTCTCGCCGTCTCGGTCCACGCACAGAACGAAGATGTCGACCATACGGTACAGATCCATGATCTCCGCCAGGCGTTCCGACTTCAACGCCTGGTCGATACCGCCGAGCAAGGGGTTCTGACAGACCCGGATGCGCGCCGCGCCCCTTCCCAACTCTCGGAACAACCGCTCGAAGAGGGGCTTGAGGATGTACTGGTCCTTGCGGAAGTCCTCCGGCACGATCAGGACTCTCACGGTTCGACCGCACCGTCCTCTTCCGTGAAGAACACGGCGTCCTCCATCCAGCCGGAGGCATGAAGCCTCCCCAACCCACGCGATTGGCGAAGGCGGTCGGCGTCCGGTAGCTCCGCAACCGGCCGAATGACGGCGGCGTTGGTCTCCGGATGGCGGCAGACCACCGACGTGTGCTTGAAGGTCTCGTCGCTGACCATCGATAGCAGGTCCGGCGAATGAGTGGTCGTCAGCACCTGCACATGCCCCTTCTTCGTCTGGCTTTCGATGAGGTCGATCAGCAGCCTCAGCCGCGACGGATGAATCCCGTTGTCGATCTCTTCGAAGACATAAAGACCAGCAGGATCCCCACCGAGTAGGGCCGCCAGCATGGCCAAGAAGCGGAGCGTGCCGTCCGAGGCGGCGTAGGCCGAGACGGTTCTGCTGCCAGTCTCCCGTAGTGCCAACTGAACCCGACCGGTGGTCGGATCGACGGGGAACGCGAAGTCCTCCACGTCCATCGGCGTCAACTCACGTGTCCATTCGACTAGCGTGTCCCTCCGGCGTGGGTCGGCGCAAATCTCCCTCAGCACCGTCGGCAGGTTGTCGCCACGGTCGCCGAGGACCGTTTGGCCCGGGAATGCGGGTCGCCGCATTCGCTCGGGCGACAGGTCAAGAAAGCGCATGTTCGCGAGCAGATCCTGCGTACGCCGCGCTTCGCCCTGGTGGTACCCAACTACGCCCTTCAGCTTCTGCATCTGCACCAGCGCCGGTCGGTCCCGCGCAACTCGGACGCGGTTCCCCAACTTCCTTTGCGACCCGGTCTTCGCCATGCGTAGAAGCAAGTCAGCACCGTCCCTTTCGCGCCAGATCGCATCGCCGGGGTCCGGCGTGCTCGTAAAGAGCGGTTCCCCCCAACCAAGCGACAGACTCTCGTCGATCACTCGGAACACGGAAGCTGCGTTCGCCCCGCGACCGACGGCCAAGGCGTAGGCCGCCGGGCGCCACGACTTGTGGACTGACGACCCCTCCACGGCGAACCTCATGTTGACCGCCAAGCGGAACTCGGCATCGCCGAAGCGAACGATCTCATCGACGGCGCCACGGATCGGCTCCCACTCCACCTGTCCGCCGGCGCCATACCGGCCGCCGATGATGTCGGCCAGTCGATATCCCCGGCCGATGCCGTGCAGGAAGCGGAATGCGTCGCGGATGTTGCTCTTGCCGCTCGCGTTGGCGCCGACCAGGACCGTAAAGGGCCCCATCCGCAGCGTCTCGTCCGCGAAGTTCTTGAAGTTCTTGAGTCGAACCGACGTGATCACGGCGCGAACCTACAACATGCTCCGCTGCCGCGGTGCGACAGCGGCGGCGCCCCGGCCTTGCAGGTGGTTCTGAACCGACTCCAGGATCGACCGCTCCTCGGAGCCTTCGGCCGCGAGTTCGATGACCGCCTGGACGACGCGGGCGAAGAGCTCGTGGCGCCACAGCCCGCGGTTGGCCAGGTAGCGATCCACGCGGCCCTGCTCGCCCGTCTTCCAGAGCTGCATCAGCCGGTGGACGCAGTCGATCAGGGGCGGCGTTGCGCCGTCCGCCGAGGGTTCGCCCAAGTTGCGGCCGCGACGCCGGTTCCACGGCTTCAGCCGGGCCTCCGAAGCCGAACCGGCGGTTTCTGAGCCGTCCTCGTCTCCATCCTCGTCCGGGACCGCGGTCTTGGAGGCACCGCCGCGCACCAGCAGGTCCAGACCGCCGGCGAGTTCGGCGTCCGACGGGTTGCAGGAGACGGCGTAGAGGATGCATGCGCCGGCCGGGGCCGCGTCGAGTCCATAGTCGTGGCGGTGAAGGAGGTAGTACGTTGTCAAGTCGTCGAGTTCCGCAGCCGCTCGCGACTCGTGCAGCCCGCCCGCGAGCAGGCGGCTGACCGCGAAGCCCACGACCATTCTCCGCACCTGGCGCAGGAACTCGGCGACCGACAGCAGTTCACCCTGGGCGTCGGCCTTCTTGACGACAGGATGGCGGCTGAAGGCCTCGAGCGCCGGACCGGTCGCCGCCCAAACGAAGTCCGGGCCGCGAATGCCCGCGTCCCAGAACTGCCGCAGGCGATCCGTGATGTTGGTGCGCATCTCCGACAGCACTCCGCCGTCCCAGCCCGGCCGCGCGGTTGCGGGGCGCCGGCGGCACACCAACCAGATGGAGGAGGACAGTCGGGCGCCGCCCGCCACCTTGTTGACCATCTCCGTCTGGATCGGCCAAGAAGCTCGAACGACAAAACCAGCACGGATCAGGGCCGAAACCAAGGTTTCCCAGGCGGAGGGCTGCTTGTTAGCGAACACCACTACGAGGCGACCGTCGTCGACGAGAGCCTCGCGGCAGCGCCTGAAGGTCAGCTCCATTCCGTCCTCGTAGGCGCGGCGCGACTCGGCACCGTCACCCGCGAACCGACCGGGCTGATCAACGAGTTCACCATCCCCTCTTCCGCCCAAAGCCGCCGGGTCCCATTTGGGCCCCAAGGGACTGGCGAAGGCTCTATCCGCAGATGGCGACAGTCCGGCGAGCGCGCGGCGCAACCAGACGTAGAAGAAGTCCATGAGGTCCGAGTACGGGATGGCATCGTAGTAGGGCGGATCGGTGCAAATGAGGTCGGCACCGCCGTCCCGCAGCGAGACCGCGCTCTGTGCTCGTACTTCGGGGGCTGACGCTGCTGCGAGCGCGCCGAGCGCGTGATCGGTGTAACGCGCTACCCAATCCATCATGGCCGCAAAGCCGCCTGAGGTCTGGGACAGCGGGTTGACCTCGCAGTAGTCCCACACCATGGGCAACGCAAACCGAGCGAAAGTGTTTCTGAGCTTCTCACCCGAGTTGTGCCAGGAACAGACGGAACTGCTGTAGTCCGACAGCTTGCTCAGGACGCAGGCCAAGTTCGCCGCCATCGCCTCGCGCCACTCCTCCGGATAGTCGTTCATCGCGACCGGAGCGCTTCGAATCGCCCGGACGGATATCCCGAGCGCCAGCAACTGACGGCTGGTGAAGAGCTTGCGCCACGTATCAAGACCGTAGCGTGGCAGACCAGAAGCGCCGCGTGCGTTTGGCGACGGCCGAACCGAACAGATCTCCTCTTCCGGCAAACCGAACGGAATCCCGTCGAAGACAACCCGCAGGTCCTCCTCGTCGACCTTTACCGCCTTGATCTCGACCTTCGTCGGCAAGCGGTACTCCTTGCCCTGCTGCCCGGCCACGACCACGGCGGTCATCCGTTCGCCGAGCCGCCCCGCGATTCCCTCGGTCCGAACGTCGGCTGTCGTCGCGATGGCCTCGCAGCACGGACACTCGGCGCCGCTGCGGCTCATCGTCCCGGCGCCGAGCCGCCGGTCGTGCTCGCGCCGCCGGGCCGCGTTCCCCTCGCCTTCCGGCACGCCGTGCTCCAGCGCGAACTCCACTCCGGAACCGTCCGCCCGCGTCGTCATCTGAAGCAGCACCCGCTTGCCGGGCTTCTTGCACAGCCAGCGCGTCTTGAGCAGCGGCAGCTCCGCCCGGCAGTTCGCGCAACGAACCGTGCGAGCCCAAAGGTAGGCAACCGTCGGCTTCGCGACCCAGCGCGGGTTCGCCTCGTTCTCCAGATGAACGGAGTCGAACTCGGCGTTCAGTGCCGCCACCGACACGTTGCCCTCGGAGTCCGGCTCAAGCAGTTCCGGCGGCCGCGGCCGGAAACGCCTCTCCGGGAACCGCACCTCGGCGTCCCGCTTTCGCCGACCCTTCCGGCGCACCGGCTCGAACTCGGCATAGGTCGGATAGCGCTTCGCCAGCTCGCGCCGTGCCTCGGCCAGAACGCGGCGACCCCAAGCCCGTAAGTGCCAAGGGAAGCTCGCGGGCAGGGAGGGCACGGCGCCGTCTCGGGCCGGATGCGGGCGGGACGCCCGCGTTCCCAGGGACGGATCGCTATGCCGAGCCGCCGATGTCCGCGCCTTCCTCCAGGCCGAGTCGGCCGCGCCGTCGAGCAAGGCCGACCGCAGTTGTACCGGTTCTCCGTCCGCATGGCCCAACTCGCGCAGCCTCTCGCGCAGCGCGGCCTTCTTCGTCACGCCCTGCGCCTTGAGGAACGCTTCAACGAAGCTCCGGTCGCCGACCGCGAATTCCGGTAGCGGCAGTTCCTGCCCCGCAACCAGCCGCGGATAGTGCAGCGTGCAGCGCAGCACGAACCAGGCCACCGGGTTGAGGTCGGAGGCCGTGACCTCGCAGCCCAGCCGCATCGCCTCCAGCGGGATTGCCCCGCCGCCTGCAAACGGATCCAGCACTCGCGGCGCCCGCCCGCCGAACGCCTCCCTGACCTCATGCCGCAGCTTCTCAAGCTCCGGGTCGCTCTCACGGCCCCAGTGCAGAACGCCGCCCGCCGTCTCGTCCTTCAGCTTCCCGGCCGGTGTCTGCCGCTGGCGCACCTCGCCCGCAATCCGCCCCATCAACCGCCGCCGCCCATCCGCGTCCCCCGGGTCGGGCAGCAGCGTCGCCAGCAACACCGCCCGGCAAGCCGCCAACGGCCGCCGAGCCGGCCAGATGTGCAGCGTCGAGATATGCCCGTGCCGGACGTTCTTCTCGTGGACCGAATCCAACGAGGTCTGGCGTAGTGGGAACGCCGCCTCGATCAGACGGGTACCGGGAGTGGCCGACCTACCGCCGCCGCGACCCCGGCGGCCGTCACGCACAGGCGGCCCCGTTCCGGCATCCCCGGAAGTCCCGCGAATCGATCGGTGGCATCGCCGCCAATCGTAGCCCGGAGCGCCGGCCAGTTGTCATCCGCCTCGCGTGAAGGAAGCTGAGATGAACTACGCGTATCCCTGCATCTTGACGCCGGAGGAGGACGATCCCGGCTACCTGGTCACCTTTCCGGACCTTCCCGAAGCGATCACGGGCGGCGCCACCCGCCAAGAATCCCTGATCCTCGCCGAGAATGCGCTGATCGTCGCCCTCAGCATGTACGTCGAGGCACGGCAGGAGATTCCGGTGCCGAGCACGCCTTCCGAGGAGCACCATGTGGTCACGTTGCCGCCGAACACGGCAGCGCAACTGGCCCTCTACACGGCGATGCGCCGCGAAGGCATCTCACGTCGCTCACTCGCCCGGTCCCTGGGTGTTCGCGAGACCAAGGTCCGTCGGCTTCTCGACCTTGACCGCCCCTCACGGCTCGACTACATCGCGGCTGTTCTCCGCACCCTCGGTCGCCACTTGGTCGTTGGGGATCGAGCCGCGCCGGAATCGAGACGCGCCCGCGCCACTGCTGGTTGAGGGTCACCCATCACTCGTACTCGGTCCTCTTCCCCCGGCGGAACAGGTAGTCCGGGCTGACGGCCTTCAGCTTTACCCGATCCCGGTGCAGCCGCCGGTCCTGCCGCTCCTCCCTGGGCGTGATGACGATGCCTTCCCTTACGTGGCTTCCGGACACCGTGTCGGGGCCGTCCCGGTGCTCTTCGATCAGCTCTTCGCTGAACGGCGCCACCGCGAGCTCAGGCACCCGGTCCGCGCCCCACGCGTCGGTCGTCCGGCAGAGCGCGTCGTAGCCCAGGAACGAACCGGTGGCGGGCGGCCCCAGGAACACGTCGAAGACCCGTAGGGAGGGCCGCGTCAGCCCGTAGTGCAGGTCCTGCACCCCACGACCGAAGATCTCGGCCATGATGTGGACGGGACCCTGAGCGGAGTCCTCCACGCGACGCCAGACGCCGGTGTCCCGCAACTGCTCCCGCCAAGTCCGCAGGTAGAGGTTGTTCCTGTTGTCCTCCACGTCCTTGAACGCCAGGCCCTTCGCGCCAAGTCCCTTCGACGCCACCAGCACCGAACCGTTGGGTAGATCGGCGGGGAGCGAGGCGCTATCCGGCGGTGGGATATAGCTGAAGCAAGCGTACGTCCCGTGCAGTTTCTCGGTCACCACGACCATCTCGCCGGACACGAATACGTCCGGGTACTTCTTGATGTTCTCGATGTCGTAGGAAACGAGGAAACCGCCGACGTTCGCGACCTGGCCTGACATCGTGGTCGGGAGCTTCGGCTCGTACTTCGTGACGCCGTAGGCGGCGGCCAGGTCGTCCCCGACCGCGGCGTCGGCGCCCGGCTTGAACACCACACCTTGGGAGAGCTCGCCGCGCAACCTGACCGGCCGGACACGGTCGCCCTTCTTGCCACCGAGCCGGCCCTTGCCGGCATCGCCGTCCCAGAGCCCCATGCTTCTCAGGAGATCCTCCGGGACGATCGCGTTTTCCGGTATGTAGGCAACCCGCTCACCGGCTTGGTACTTCCCCTTGGGAACGACGCAGCGGTAGCCGCCGACGCGAGCCAGCTCCAAACGGTCGGCGTTGGGGTGCTCCTCGACCGAGTCCAGCAGCACGACGGCAACTTCGAAGGCAGTCATGGTGACCTCTCCCCGAGGTCCTGCCGAACGCGGCCGGCCGAGGCCTCCTCGGGCGGCCTTGTCAGGTCGGTGGGCATTGGATGGCCCGTGGCGGAACGTGCGCCTTCCCGCTCTTGCTCGGAGGTCACCCGCAAGGGCCGTTCGTCGCCTGCTGTCGTCTTCAAGTGAATCGAAGGCAGCCTCCTCAGTTGTTGACTCACGGGATCGACCTCGATGCCCATCGACTCGAGCGCCGTAACGCCCAGGAGAGGTTCAGAGCCCTCTTTTCCGAAGACGATCGTGCTGCCGATGACCTCCCCCATGAACTCCAACTCCGCAACCGTGATGTCCATCGCAGCCTCTCTTCCATCCGCAAGTCCGTAGACGCGCCGCCCCTTCGGCTTCAAACCGATCTGCTCCAGTCGCTCTCTCGGCACGAGGGAGTCGATGGCCCCGGTGTCGACCAGGAAGGCGCCCGCCCAGCTTCGCTCGGCGTCGGCGGGGTTGCGGACAGTCACTTGAACGTGGGTCAGTCCCATCTTTCGTTGTTCCTTTCTCATCATCATGTTGGTCCCCCCCGACCTGCCATCCGTGCGCCCGCTGACGGCCGCACGGACTGGTTCGCGCGCGGCGCGGAGCCGCGCCACGCGGGTTCTGGCTTCGGTTCTTCGGCCTCTGCCGCTCTCATCAACGATCCCACCGGCACATCGAACAAGGTCTTGACCCGCTGGTGCGCCAGCAGCTTCTCGAACGGGTCCCGGACCCGGAACAGTTCGGGCGCCGGCGTGGCGCAGTCGAGGACGGCGTAGAGCCAGTACCGGTCGCCCAGCTTGCATGCCTGGGCCCACTCGTTGTTCTCGACCGGAACCGCGGAGCGGGCCGAACGGCCCTTCACTTCGATGCAGCGCTGGTCGCCGCCCGGCAGGGTCGACAAGAGGTCGAAACCGGGCCAGTCGGGCAGGCCGGCCGCGCGGGCGAGCACGGGCTTGGACACGTCCTGGACATGCGCGCCGCGCTGGCGCTCCCAATCGGCGGCGATGCGGACCGCGATCTCTTCCACGGCCTCGTCGAACCGCTCGACGTTCTCCACGCCGGCCACATCCTCCGGGCGAACGACAAGCGCGTGAAGCAGGAACCGGAAGCCGCCGGGACCAATGTCCCGTGCCTCCTCATCGATCCGCTGCAGTGCGAGCTGGCGGTTGCGGGACAGTCGCTTCTGTCGGCGCTTGACGGCCTTCAGTTCTTCGCCGCCGGACTCGCCTGGGCCGACACCCTTCCGCGCCAGCTTCCCGCGCCGGGCGGCCAACTCGGCCGCTCGCAGATCGAAGCCCACGGCAACGCGCCGCCGGAGATCCGGCGACTCGGCTTCACGCTTGGCACGAAGGTCGTCAACCAAGTCCTGGAGAACCGTGTTCAGGTGGGCGCCGGCCTGCGCGCGCAGCACAGGGGCGCGGGGCGCCAGCGGCGCCAAACCGGGCGCCAACTTGGTGCCGGAAAGCAACAGGAGCTGCTCGACGGGGCACTGAGCCGGCGGCGTATCCGCCCGTTGCTGCAACGCCACCAGCCGGCGTTCCAGGACTTGGCGACCGGCCTGAATCGGCCCTTCCGCGCCGGATGCAGGCGAGACGCCCGCGTTCCCAGGGACGGAGACGCCCGAAACCCCGGATGCGGGCGAGACGCCCGCGTTCCTAGGGACGGAGGCGCTCGAGACCCCGGGGAGGTCCTGCCGCTCCACCCGCAACTCAGCGAGATGAAGGAGGTACGGTTCGTCCGCTCTCGGGTCGACGAAGATGGCGCCGCGCAACGCGTCGCTGCCGCAGCGCGCCTGGATCGCCGTGCACAGAGCGTCGAACAACGGCTCGCCGGGATGTAGCCAGATGCCGGTGTCGTCTTCCAGCGGCCGCCGAACAGTCAACCAGTCGCGCGCGCCGGGCGGATAGGCCTCGAGCGCCGGCAGCAACGGGTCGAGCGCGCCGGGACGGCCCGGCGCAAATGCAAACCGGTCGTCCAGGTCGCCGTGAATCTCGACGTCGAGCAGGCGGGCGCCACGTTCCACCAACCGGCGCACGTGGGCGGGAAGGAGCTGCAGGTAGCGCTCCCTCTCCACGTCCGGTCGCAGGTCTTCGCCGGTCACGTTCCGTTCCGGCACGCCGTAGACCTCGGCGTCGCGCTTGCCGATCGCCCTTACCCTGGAGGCGCCGAGTGCTTCCTCGATCCGCTCGACCGCGATCCGCTCGCCCTCCGCCGTCACGGCGTCGGCCATGAACCTGGTCAGCGACTCGCCCTCGAACAGGCGGCCGATGACATCGAACACCTTGTCGGAGGCAAGTTCGTCGCGAATCTCCTCTAGCTTCTCCAGAAGCACTTGCAGCACGCTGCCCTCGCGCGTGCTGCCCGCCACCAGGTTCACGATCCGGACCTCGAACTGCTGGCCGTAGCGATGGATCCTGCCCATCCGCTGTTCCAGCCGGGCCGGGTTCCACGGGATGTCGTAGTTGACCATCAGGCGGCAGAACTGCAGGTTGATGCCTTCCCCCGCGGCATCGGTGGCAACCATGTAGCGCGCGCCGTTCGGACGGCGGAAGGCCTCCACCTGGCGGTCGCGCTCTTTCCAGTCCATGCCGCCATGGATCTGCGCTGTCTGTCCCCGGTAGCCGAGCCCCTCAAGCCGCCGCACCAGATAGTCCACCGTGTCCCGGTGCTCACTGAAGATAAGCCACTTCTCGTTCTGGTGCTCGGGCTCCTCCAGGACCTCTCGCAAGCGCTCGAACTTGGTCTCCCTTCCGGAATCGACCAGCCGGCGCGCCCGCTCCGCCAGCGCCTCGACCTGCCCGGCCTCCCGCCTCAGCTCCTCCACGCCGACCACGGTGACCGCGCCGAGCACCGCATCCTCGTAGGCCTCGTTTCCCTCGGCCCAACCAAGAGGCGCCACGTCCTCGTCCGCGGCGGCGTCGTCGAAGTAGTCGCGCCGGTAGCGCTTGCTCAGCAGCGCCTGCCTGCGATGCATGAGCTCCGGTGTGAGTTCACCGGTCTCGATCGCGTCCGCGGCCTGCGCGAGCTTCTCGATCCGCCGCTCGAAGGAGCGCAGCAAAGCCCACGTCGAGCTGGCCAGGCGTCTCTGAAACACGGTCTTGGCGAGTTCCACCGCCGGTTGATTGTCCAGGGCGCGGCCGTAGTGCTCGTCCAGGTACTGCGTCGTGCGGTCGTAGAGATCCTGCTCGCCGTTGTCCCCTCCGCTCAGTTCGTACGTGAACGTGCTGCACTTGCGCGGCGGGTAGAGCGGCTCGCCGTCGAGGCCGAGCATTTCCTCCTTGGTGCGGCGGAGGAAGTGCCTGTCCCGGGTGGCTCGGGGGGCACGGCGCACGGCTTCCACTGCCCCGAAGGCGCCGGCATCGAGCAGCCTCCAGAGCCATGCGTAGGGGAGGCTCTTGCCCATGTGGGGCGTAGCGGTAAGCAGCAGCAGATGCCGGGCAGTCCAGCCGAGGCCGCCGAAGGAACTACCCGACTCGGCGCCGAGAGCCAGCGCCTCGGCCAACTTGTAGCGCAGAGTCCGCTCGACCCGGACACCTCGTTCACGCACGCTCAGCTTGTGAGCCTCGTCGAAAACGACGAGGTCGTAGGCAGGACCGCCCGCTCGGCGAAGAGCCTCGAACATGGCCTCCCCTGCGAGGGTGTCCACGGAGACGATGACGCGATCGCTTCCCGCGCCGCGGAACGGGTTGCTGCCGCTCGCGTCGGCGCCGCTGACGATCCGGAAGTCCAACCGAAACAGGGTCTGGAGCTCTCGCCGCCAGTTGCCCACGAGACCCGCGGGCGGAACGATCAACACCCGCTTCAAACGCCCACGCGACAACATCTCGCGGACGTACAGGCCGGTCATGATCGTCTTGCCGGCGCCGGCGTCGTCGGCTAGCAGGAACCGCAGCGGGTCCTGCTTCAGCATCCGCTCATAGACCGCGAAGCGCTGATGCAGCAGCGGATCGATGCGGGACGTCTCGATCCCGAACGCCGGGTTGAACTGATGCCCGAACGACAGCCGCAGAGCGTCGGCCACTGCGAGGACGGCCTCCAGATCACCGGCGAAGTCCAACGAGGCGCCGTCGGCGGCCGCTGTTGGGCGGCGGAGCCCTCGCATTGGCCGTGGCGCCGACTCGGCCGCCGCCTGCTCGGAGAGTTGCGCCAGCTTCTCAAGCGCAAGCCGTCGCGGCCGCGACTGGCCGGACTCCCACCGATGGACGGTGATGGTAGAGACGCCCATACGGTCCCCGAACTGTTCCTGGGTCAGCCCAAGCTGACCTCGGAGACGCCGCACTTCCTTGCCGACATCAGCCGGAGACCCATCCGGAGAAGTGAGCGCCGCCATGGCGACGTACGGTATCACAGTATTCTGTGATCTATTCCGATGGGCCTATCAAATGATAGATCGTTGGCTCTCTTGATCCACGCCGGCTATGCCGCAGCTTAGGCTCTCACGCTCTCCTGCGCCGCCTTCGCGGCCTGCATGTCGTCCTCGTCGGGCATCAGGATGAACTCGGGGTAGGACTCGATGCCGAGTTCGGCCATGTCCTGACCGAGTTCCTCGACCTCCGGCGAAACGCGAACGCCGATCGTCTTCTCAAGCACCCACCACAGGAGCATGGAGGTCCCGAAGACGAAGACGCCCACCGCCACGATGCCGATGAGCTGATCGACGAAGTTGCCCCCCGCCGCGATGCAAACGGCCAGGGTGCCCCAGATGCCGGCGAACAGGTGGACCGGAACGGCGCCGACGACATCGTCCAGCTTCATCCGCTCGAGCAGCCTCATGCCGGCGACCGTGACCACCCCGCCGATGGCGCCGATGACAAGCGCCCAGTGATGGCCGATGAGGTGGGGACCGGCGGTGACGCCGACCAGCCCGCCGAGCGCGCCGTTGAGGACCGCCAGGAGGTCGACGCGGCCCAGCAGCGGCCGCGACAAGGCCAGGGCCGCCACGACGCCGGCGGCGGCGCCGAGGTTCGTGTTGATCAGCAAATTGCCCATCGCGGTCGCGTCCGCGGCGCCGCCCAGCGCGAGCTGCGAGCCGCCGTTGAATCCGAACCAGCCCATCCAGAGGATGAAGACGCCGAGCGTGACGATCGGCACGTTGGACGGCGGCGTGACCTTGACGCTGCCGTCGGAGCGGAACTTGTTGCGCCTCGCACCGACCATGATGATGCCGGCCAGCGCCGCCCAGCCTCCCGTGGAATGCACGATCGTCGAGCCGGCGAAGTCCTGGAAACCGAGTTCGACCAGCCAGCCGCCGCCCCAGGTCCAGGCGCCGACGATCGGGTAGATGACCGCGGTCAGGACGGCCGTGAAGATGAGGAACGACCAGAGCTTGACCCGCTCCGCGAGAGCGCCCGACACGATGGAGGCGGTCGTGGCCACGAAGGTCATCTGGAAGAACCAGCTCGACATCTCTGAGTGGCCGCTGGCTACGACCGCCGCGGTCTTGTCCGCATCGCCGCCGAGAAGCGCCATCTCGTCCGCCGACGCTTTGAAAAAGGGCGTGATCGAACCGATCCAGCCGCCGACGTCGACGTACATCAGGTTGTAGCCGATGACGTAGTAGGCGATCCCGGCGATCGAGTACAGCCCGATGTTCTTGAGGCAGATGACCGATGCGTTCTTCGTCCGCACGGACCCGGCCTCGAGCATCGTGAAGCCGGCGCACATCCACATGATGAACGCGCCCCAGACCAGGAACGCGTACGTGTTGAAGACGTAGGTGGCTTCACCGGGCTCCCGCGCTCCCGCCGCCGATGCGGCGAGCAGAAGCACAACGCCGGCCAGGAACACCTTGAGGACGATCCGTCGTGACGAAGGCGGCATGAGCTGGGGCTTCATTTGTTCCCTCCAGATGTGGTGGAGGCCCCGCCCTCTCTTGCGAAGGCGTCGACTACGCGCGGCCAGATCTCGTTCACCCACCCGACGAGTGCGCAACACATGAACCGATGGCCGGCACGGGGTTCGGCGCGTCCCTCCCCCGCGACCTTCCATCGCGGCAACGCCTCCCTGGGATCGGCTCCCGATGCTGAGGCGCCCCGGGCCTTCGCCTGACGCGAGGCGTGACGAAACCGTCAAACAATGCTCGGGACAGGAGCATTGTAGCGCCTGCATTCAGGGAGGCGCGAGCACTCCCATCGGCACCCGGCCGGCGTCCCGACTCCGACTGCGGTCGACCTAGTCGACGCGCTTGTACATGGCGCCCAGCACCATGCCGCCGATGCCGAAGGAGATGATCTCGACTCCCAGCCACATCCAGGCGACGTGGTACGGGAAGTCGTTGATCACCAGCGTCAGGTAGAACTGCTGGAAGCCGACCACGGCGCCAAGCATGATTCCGAAGTGGAGTCCTCCCTTGGCGCCCGCCTGCCAGGACTGGCGGCTGCACGCGAAGAGCAGGCCGGCGACGACCCCGATCACCAGAGCCACCACGAGGAACCACACGATCTGCATGGTCATGTCGTCGGGTTCCAGCACGAATGCCGGCTGATCCACGTACGTGCCACCGAGCACCAGGCCGTGCAGCACGAAGTTGACGATGTTCTGGACGAAACCGGCCGCCAGACCGGCAACTACTGCCCTACTCCAATTCATGACTTACCTCCTCTGAAGAATGGGCGCCGCCGGCACGGCATCACGTCGGACCGTCTGCACGGACCGTTAGACCAGTATCTCCTCCACCACCCGGCCGTGGACGTCCGTCAGGCGGAAGTCACGACCGCTGTAGCGATAGGTCAGGCGTTCGTGGTCGATCCCGAGCTGGTGCAGGATCGTCGCGTTCAGGTCGTGGATGTGCACGCCGCCCGACACGATGTTGTAGCAGTGGTCGTCCGTCTCGCCGTACGTTCTGCCCGGCTCGACGCCGGCTCCCGCCATCCACACCGTGTAGCAGCGACCGTGGTGGTCCCGCCCGTAGTTGTCCTCGGAGAGCGCCCCCTGGCAGTACACGGTGCGTCCGAACTCTCCGCCCCACGCCACCAGGGTGTCCTCAAGCAGTCCGCGCTGCTCCAGGTCGGCGACCAGGGCGGCCGAGGCCCGGTCCACGTCCGCGCACTGCAGCCGGATGTCGCTCGGCAGGTCGCCGTGCTGGTCCCAGCCGCGATGGTAGATCTGGATGAAGCGCACGTCCCGCTCGGCGAGCCGCCGCGCCAGCAGGCAGTTGGCCGCGTAGGTGCCCGGAGTGCGCGCATCCTCGCCGTACAGGTCGAAGGTGCTCTGGGGCTCGCCGGACGTGTCGACCAGTTCGGGGACCGAGGCCTGCATCCGGTACGCCATCTCGTACTGCGCGATGCGCGCCGCAATCTCCGGGTCGCCGAACTCCTGGTGGTGCTCCTCGTTGAGCCGGGCCACGACGTCCAGCATCCGGCGCCGCAATCCTCGGTCGATTCCCGGCGGATCGGACAGGTAGAGCACCGGATCCTCCGCCGCCCGGAGGTTCACGCCCTGGTGCTCGGAGGGAAGAAAGCCGGAGCCCCACAGGCGCTGGAACAGGGCCTGCGACTCGCGCTTCGCGCTGCCCTGGGAGATGAGCACGATGAAGGCCGGCAGGTCGTGGTTCTCCGAGCCGATGCCGTAGCTCAACCAGGCGCCGAGACTGGGGCGCCCCGGCTGCTGGTGGCCGGTCTGGAGATAGGTGATGCCGGGATCGTGGTTGATCGCCTCCGTGTTCACCGCCTTGAGGAAGCAGAGCTTGTCGACGATGCGCGCGGTGTTGGGCATCAGTTCGCTGACCCAGGCGCCGCTCTCGCCGTGCTGGGCGAACCCGAACATCGAGGCCGTGATCGGAAACTCGGCCTGGTTCGCGGTCATACCGGTGACGCGCTGATCGCCCCGCACCGACGCCGGCAGTTCCTCGCCGTGCCACTCGGCGAGCCGCGGCTTGTAGTCGAAGAGGTCGATCTGGGAAGGCGCTCCCGATTGGAACAGGTAGATCACCCGCTTCGCCCGGGCCGGGAAGTGGACGCCACCGAGAGCGCCCAGCGCCTTCGACGCCTCTGTCCGAGCGGCCCACGACGGCGCCGGGCCGAGCAGGGACGAGAGCGCCGCGACGCCGATTCCGGTGCTGGCCAGGCCGAAGAACTGCCGCCGGTTGACGCCCAGCGCGTAGTCGGCCTGCGGATCGACGCCAGGCGAGCGGCCGCAGGTGGGACATCCGAAACCGCTCGCTCCCCTGCTCATCTTCTCGCTCCCCTGCTCATCTTCTCGCTCCCCTGCTCATAGCCTTGTCACCGCCTCGTCCAGGTTCAGTACCGCGCTCGCCGTCACGCTCCAGGCCGCGAGTTCCGCGGCCGAAATGCTCTCGTCCACGGGCTGCTCACCCACGCGGAGCAGGGCCGCGGCCGCGCGCGGGTTCTGTTCGTAACCCCGTCGCAGGTCGGCGAGCAGATCGCGGATCGCCGACCGCTCCAGCTCGCTCGGCGGCCGCGCCAGCACCCGGAGGTAGAGCTCGGTTACCCGCTCGTCGTCGCCCACGCTGCCTGGAGCATCCCGCCCGGCGAACAGACTCGTCGCCAGCACCCTCGCCGCCTCGACGAACTGCGGGTCGTTCATCAGCACCAGCGCCTGCAGCGGCGTGTTCGAGCGCGACCGCTCGACCGTGCAGGTCTCCCGGTTCGGCGCGTCGAACACGAGCATGTTGGGCGGCGGCACCGTCCGCTTCCAGAACGTGTAGAGACTCCGCCGGTAGAGCGCGTCGCCCTCGTCCTGCTCAAAGATACCGGCGGTGAAGCGGCCCCGGCTCTCGTAGCCGATCTCCCGCCACAGCCCCGGCGGCTGATAGGGCTTGACGCTGGGGCCACCCAACTTCTCCACCAGCAGACCGGAGGCGGCGAGCGCGCCGTCGCGGATCACTTCGGCGTCCAGCCGGAAGCGGGACGCCCGCGCCAGCAGCCGGTTCTCGGGATCCAGCTCGACCAGCTCCGGGCTCGCCTTCGAACTCTGGCGATAGGTCGACGACATCACGATCGTCTTCTGGAGCGCCTTCAGGTCCCAGTCCAAGCGGACCAGTTCGGTGGCCAGCCAGTCGAGCAACACGGGGTGGGACGGCCACTCCCCCTGGGAGCCGAAGTCGCCGGAAGTCCCCACGAGGCCGCGGCCGAAGAACCTCTGCCACATCCGGTTCGCGGTCACCCGCGCAGTCAGCGGGTGCTCCTCGCCGACCAGCCAGCGCGCCAGGCCGAGCCGGTTCTTCGGCAACCCCTCCGGAATCGACGGCAAGAAGGACGGCACGGCCGCATCGACCTCGTCGGCCTGCTGGTCGTACTCGCCGCGGCGCAGCAGGAAGGTGGGCCGCGGCGCCTCCATCTCGCGCATGATCATCGTGGTCGGCACTTCCGCCTCGATCTTCCGACGCCGCTCCGAGAGCTCCGCGTAGCGCGCTTCGTTCGGCTGCCAGGGCGGCCAGTAGCCGCGGCGGAAACGGCGCCGCAGCTCGTCCGCCTGATCCTCGGTGCGCTGATCCTCGGGCAGACCGACCAGGTACTCGAACTCGCGGCTGGCGGCCGCGAGGGCCGGTAGTGGACCAGGCATCGAAGCCGTGGCGAGATCCCGGAACCGGAGTTCCGGCGCGTCGGAAACCGTCAGCCGGAATCGGCGGAGGGTCTTCTGTGCGTAGCTCGACTCCTGGCGCAGCACGATGCGCAGACGAACGCCGCCGGGATGAGGCGCCGCGGCCTTACCGGCGTCCACTCGCGGCGGCTGAGCGACCCGGAACACGGCCGTCCGCGCCGTTGCCCTGGTGACGTAGCCGGCTCCCCAACCGGTCTCCAGGTCGCCGTCGATCGCCAGATCGACGGGCAGGGAACCGGTCGCGTAGTCGGCGTACGCATGGGAGAAAGTCAGGTCCGTGGCCGGTCCGGCCCCGGCGCGCGGCGCCGCTCGGATTTCGATCGAGGTCAGCACGAAACTGCCATCCGGACCGCGGCCGATCCCGGCGCCTGGGTCCGACCGATCCCGGAGCGCTTCCAGGCGCACGGCGCCGATCCGGTCGAGGTCCGTCTCCGCCTCGATCACGTAGACATCCGTGGAAGGGTTCTTCCCCCATACTTCGATCGAACCGTCCGCCAGCAGCGTCATGCCGGCGCCGGCCTGGGACTCCATCCGAACCGGGGCGAGCGGGCGCCACTTCTTCCGCAGCTTGCGTTCCCACTCCGCCTGCCAGGCGGCCTGAGACGCGACCGCGTCCTGCCTCGGATCGTCCAGCATCGCGTCGAGCGGCTCGAGTTCGGTGGCGAGATCTTTCAGCACCGCGCGCTGCCCCCGGTCCGGCGCCGGCAGCTTGGGCTCCGCATTCCCCTGGCTGCCGTCGAGACCGACCTCGTCGACCGTGTTGAAGAAGGCCGCGAGCCGGTAGTACTCGCGCTGGCTGACCGGATCGAACTTGTGGTCGTGGCACTTGGCGCAGCCCGCGGTCAGCCCCATCCACACCGTCGCCGTCGTGTCGGTGCGGTCGAACACGTACTGGACCCGGTACTCCTCGGGCACGGCGCCGCCCTCGAAATTGATCATGTGGTTGCGGTGGAACCCGGTGGCCAGCAACTGCTCCGTCGTCGGATCCGGCAGCAGGTCGCCGGCAAGCTGCTCGACCGTGAACTCGTCGAACGGCTGGTTGCGGTTGAACGCTTCGATCACCCAGTCGCGCCAGCGCCACATGTACCGCTCGTTGTCGATGTGGTAGCCGTTCGTGTCGGCGTAGCGGGCGGCATCGAGCCAGGTGCGCGCCATGTGTTCGCCGTAGCGATCGGAAGCCAGGAGCCGATCGACCAGGCGTTCGTAGGCGTCAGGCCGGTCGTCGGCGAGGAAGGCGTTCACCTCCGCCGGCGTCGGCGGCAAACCGGTCAGATCGAGCGAGAGGCGCCGGACGAGCGTACGCCGATCCGCCTCGGGCGACGGGGCGAGGCCTTCCTTCTCCAGCCGCGCGAGGACGAAACGATCGATCTCCTCAAGAGGCCAATCGGCATCCGCAACGGCAGGCGGCTTTGGGCGCACCGGCGGCCTGTAGGCCCAGTGGTCCTCAAACTGCGCTCCCTGGAGGATGAACCGGCCCAGGATCTCTACATCGCGGTCCGACAGTGTCGAGTCTGCATGAAGCGGCGGCATCCGGTCGAGAGCCTCAGCCGCCGCGATCCGCTGGAACAACTGACTCCCGTCCAGGTCGCCCGGCACCAGCGCGCGTCGTCCCGACGGCAGGACGCCATGCGCGGACTTCCCATTGTCCAGCCGCAGCCCCGCTTGCCGTACCGCCTCGTCCGGCCCGTGGCACTCATAGCAGTGATCCGAGAGGATCGGCCGCACGTCGCGGTTGAAGGAGAGGGGTTCACCGGGGCCGGTGATGCCGTGCTCCACCGCCGGCACCTCCCGCGCCGCAACCTGAGTCGGCGCCGCCTCCACCTGATGCGCGAGCGGCCACTCCGCCCCGGCCCGAATCCAGGCCTCGAGCAGCTCCCGCTCAGCGTCCTCCAGCGCCCGCGGCGGCGGCATCTCCAACTCGTCCTCGCGCCGGATCGCCGACACCAGCAGGCTGGCCTCGGCATCCCCAGGCACGACCGCCGCGCCCCGCCCGCCGCCGATAAGCATCGCCGGCCGGGAGTCGAGCCGCAGGTTCCCCCGCTGCCGCAGCGGCCCGTGGCAGGCGAAGCACCGGCTCTTGAGGACCGGCAACACTTCCGACTCGAAGTCCGGTGCCGTCGCGGCTCTAGATACCGCGGCCCCGGCAGCAAGTCCGAGGCTAGGGAGGAGAAACGAACCCACGATCCGGTTCGTCGGCAATCTGATCCTCCACACTGGCGTTGACCCCTTTGGTTGGACGGTCGGAGCCTATCCGTTCAGCAGCGCGTCCCGCGGCCACACCGTCCAACAGCTCCGGCTCGACCGTCTGGAGTGACAGCCCCAGGGAGCCGAAAGCGGCTGGGAGGAGTCGGGCGTATGCTCGCCGCTTCTAACTGGAGGGGGATGAACGCTCACCGAAATCAGCTAGAGCCCACCCCTATGAAAAAGGCAGCCGCGGCGATCAAGACATGCCCGAAGGCAGCGGCCGCGCTCCGGTGCGACCTACGCACGGCGGTCACGAACTACGCGACCGACCGGGGAGCGCTCGCCTCCCTGATCCACGAGATTGAGCGGGTGGCGAAGTACCTTTCCGGCAATCCGGAGGAACAACTCGGGAAGGCGACGAAGCACGCCAGAGCGCTGGTCGAAGCCAACGCTCCCCACATGCTCACGGAGACCGGTCTACCCAGGTGGAACTGGCACGCAATGTACGACGCAGTCCGCGAGGATAGGAACGACCTTACGCACACAGGAACCGCGGCCGCGCTAACCGGCACTAGGGCCGTCGCGCTGGCACTTGTCCTGATGGAGGCCCTCATGACACCGAGGAAATGCACGACGGCGGGCCAACTCATGGTCTCGAATCCTGTTTGCGCGCGTAGCTGGCAGACACTGGCGGACGTGAGGCGAACAATGCTCATGCACGACTACTCGACACCGCCATTCGAGAACGGCGACAGCGGGAACGGCGACGGGTGGAAGGTGCTGCGCGCCCAGGACCTCGGCAAGTATCTGCTGGACGACCGCAAGCACCTGTGCCAGAGGCTTGAGGAAGCGAGAGAGCTGGCGCAGCCTGTGTCGATTGTCGGCCCAAAGATACCCGCTGAGCGTTTCGTCGACTACCTGCCCGTCGTCGTCGCCGAACACGGTCGTTTACTCGGCATCGTCACTGCCTTCGACCTGCTTTGATCGTCCGCCGCCGCGACCGAATTGCGCCGGAGGCACCGATGCGCCCCGCAACGGCCGAACACGGAAGGCGCCCGTGCTAGGGTCATACTGCGCGCGTCGCTGGGGGTTCGCGTCCGGCGTTCAGTATCGACCTGCCACGTGAGCCGGCGAGCCCGAGGCGGCGGCAGGCTCCAGCCTCTCCTGCCCGCGACGCGCGCCCTCAACCGCATACTCCTTGGGGCCAGCGTAGAGGACCACCCCTTTCCGCCGCTTTTGGATAGTCGTCCGGCGCTTCATAGGGAAAAAACTCCAGGCGACCGGCTCTTCGACTGACTTGACGACAATCACGATGGTCGTGCCGCCATCGAAGGCGGCAAGAAAGTGAGGACGGTACACCGCACCGCTACCTGAACCGACCTGGGTCAACCAAACCTCGTGAGGCTCCCTCAAAACGGGCAGGATGTAGTTGGCGAACTCGCCGCGACTCGGGTACTTGGCGACATGCTCCACGAAGGCGTGGTCGACCCGAACATCTTGAAGGCCCGGCGGCGTCCGCACGGGCCGGACGACGGCTCGCTCGTCGCGCGGTTGGCGACTTCCATGCCACCCGAGGGCCGCATAGACGTTCGCCATCACTTGCTCCCGCGTCGTCGTCACTGGTAGACGCTCGGCCCGCAGCAGTCGAGACGGAGGCCACCTAAGCGACAAGCCGAAGTCCGTAGGCCCTTTCTGGCCAGGAGCGACTCCCTTCAACCCCAGCCACGGCGCTTCTTCATTGGCCATACCACCGAGCAGGTACTGCAAGACGCGTCCGCCGAGCTTCGTAACCACGTCGTGGCGGCCGGCATCGGGGTGAGGCAGTGCGCGGTCAAGGACGTGTGCGTGGAGCAACCACAGTAGGAGGTCGCGGCTCACGACTCCTCCTCTGGCCTCGTGCCTACAGGGCGATACAACCTGCGCGGCCTGCCGCGACCAGTCCGCATCTCTGAGACCAGGACGAGACTCGACGCCTCAAGTCGCTTGAGGACCTGCGTGGCACGTGAGCGAGAGACACCGAGTTCCGCCAAGAAGTCCGCGTCTGATGCACTGGTGGCTCCACTGGCGACCAGATAGTGCATGGCGGCCGATTCGGTCTTGCCCAGCGAAGCGGCAACGGCAAGCGCTTCGTCGATGGTCTTTGCTTCCTCCGAAGTGCTGAGCAGTGCCTCGCGAGCGGCCGCCAGAAGTCGGCGCGGAACGCCGGCGCCACGCTCGACGATCTGGTCGAGTCGGCTCCGGATCCGCTGAGCATCGGTCTCGCCCTCCGGCGCAGCTCCCTCAAGACGCGCCAACACCAGTCTTCGCGCCTGGTCGGAAGTGAGCGACTCCAGCACAACCTCGGTATCGAAGAAGACATCGGCCGGGGGCCTGAGGTACTGATCACGAGAAGCCAGTCGTCCGGCGATCACCCAGCGCAGCGGAAGCTGCCAGACTTCGTCACGGTGCAGCCCGAAGAGCCCATGAACCAGTTCAGGCTTCACCGTCCCGTCGACCAGCACGGTCAATCGAGGCTCGGACCCAAGATCGCCGATCTCGGACACCATCTCGTGCAGAGGACCTACGGGGTCTGGGTCGCCCGGGATCTTCTTCTTTAGTGAACGCACAAGTGCCCGAGGTCGATGCGTCGCCAATAGGGTCGACGTTCACGGCCGAAACCAGAGGTTCCGAGAATCGGCGACACCAGCTTCGAACGCCGCGGCTCCGCGGCACGCCGACACCCTCCAGCCCGCTCCGGGGCTCAGGGGAGAGGGTCCCAGGGAGGCTGTCGGCAAGCGACGCCCGGCGTCATCTCATCGTCCGACGCCGAACCGGAGCGCAGCCGACCGCAGCGAGCGCCAACCCCCGTCCATCCGAACAAGCGCGAGCGGCCCCTGGGACCCTCTCCCCTGAGGCCCAAGCGGGCGGGTGCCACCAACGGCCTCGCCGATACACTGCCGCCTTCCGCCGCAGGAGGCACGGCAATGGACTTCGGCATCTGCGTCGCCAGCAAGATCGACGACATCGGGTACATCGAGCGGGCGGAAGAGCTTGGGTACAGCCACACCTGGCTGGCGGACAGCCAGATGATCTGGTCGGACTGCTATGCGGTGCTGGCGCTTGCCGCCGAGCGGACGAGCCGGATCAAGCTTGGGACCGGTGTCGCGATCACGGGTACCCGGATCGCCCCGGTGACGGCGCACAGCATCGCGACGATCAACCGGATCGCTCCGGGGCGGACGTTCCTCGGCATCGGGGCCGGCAATACGGCCCCGCGGCTGATGGGGCATCGGCCGGTCGGCGTCAAGGAGTTCGGCGGGTACCTCCGGGTGGTGCGGGCGCTGCTCGACGGCGAGGAGGCCGACTTCGCGTTCCGCGGCCGCACCGAGCCGCTTCGCTTCCTGATGGAGGAGCAGGGCTTCATCGCCACCGAGCCCCGGATTCCGATGTACGTCTCCGGTTTCGGCCCCAAGAGCCAGGGTCTGGCGGGCGAAGTCGGCGACGGCCTGGTCATGTCGATCCCGCCCAACGCCGCCCTCTTCGACCGCGCGATCGAGAACTGCCGCCGCGGCGCCGAGGCGGTGGGGCGCGACTTCGACCGCGACAGGTTCTACACCTGTTCCCTGACCACGGCGGTGATCCTGGAACCCGGCGAGGATTTAACCTCGCCCCGCGTGATCGAGGAATGCGGACCCTTCGTTCTCTCCGGCCTGCACTACCTCTACGACCAGCAACACCAGTTCAACCGGGCGCCGCCGCCCCACGTCCGCCCGGTCTGGAACGAGTACTGCGCCGTGGTCGAGCAGACGCCGGCGCGCGGACGGCACCTGCGCGTTCACGCCGGGCACTGCACCTACTCCCTGCCGGAGGAGGATAAGTTCGTCACCCTGGACCTGATCCGAGCCTCATGTCTGGCGGGGACGGCCGACGAAGTGCGCGCCCAGGTCCGAACGCTCGCCGACGCCGGGCTCGATCAACTCATGCTGCTGCCGTCGCTTGCCACCCAGGAGCGCGTGATCGAGCAGTTCCACGATCAGGTCATGGCGAGGCTGTAAGCGCTCGGCGGGCGCTACGATCACGCCCATGCTGCTGCTAGTGCTGCCCTGGAACCCCGAAGCCGAAGCGTCCGCCGAGTGGTGGTACCTCCGCCGCTGGCTCATCGGCGAGGCGCGAGCCGTTTTCGGCGACGTCGAGGTCACGTCGGAGTTGCCGGCCAGTCTGCCGGCCGACACGGAAGCAGTGCTGGCCCTGGCGTCCTGCCGCGTCATGATCGGCCGCGCCTCCCTGAAGCGGATGCGCGAGGAACTGACCAGCGGCGCGGGCCAGGACCAGGGCGCCGTCCATGCGACCGACCTGACCACGACCGGCCCGGAGGCGAGCAGCGATCTGTTCACCCTGGCCGACTTCGAACTCGCCGAGTCGGCCTGGCTCGCCGGCGACGCCCAGAACCCGGCAGCCGCGCCCCAAGACCAGATAGGGAGTCCCGCCGTCCTCGTGTCGCCCGCCGCCTCGGCCAGGTGGACGGCAGGTGAACGCCCCGGTGGGCCGAGCGCCGGCCTCTGTTACCAGTTCATCGACTACTACGGCGGCGAGCGCGCCGATGTCCTGCCTCTGCTGCCCGAGAATCTCGGACCCGCGTCGTCCGTGCTGGAAATCGGCTGCGGACGCGCGGCGACCGGGGCGCTGATCAAGGAGCGCTTCGGCTGCCGCGTCGTCGGAGTTGAACTGAACCCCGAAGCCGCCGCCGCCGCCGAGGCGCGCCTCGACCGGGTAATTCAGGGTGACGTCCAGACTGTCGAACCGGGCGAGACCTTCGACGCGATCGTCGCCTTCGAGCTGTTCGAGCATCTGACCGAGGGACAGTCGTTCCTCGAACGCGCCGCCGGCTGGCTCCGTGCCGGCGGCCGGATGGTGTTCTCGGTGCCCAACGTCGGCCACTACTCGGTGGTGGAGGATCTGATCGCCGGGCGCTGGGACTACGTGGCCATGGGGCTGCTCTGCGCCACCCACGTCCGGTTCTTCACTCGCCGCACGCTGGAGGACTGGCTTCACGCCGCCGGCTTTGACCGCTACCGGATCGACGCCCAGACCACTCCCCTTCCGGCGCGAATCGATGCTCTGTCTCAGTCGCTCGAGCCGGACCGGGAGAGCTTGGCCACGGCTGGCTTCTACGTGTCGATCTTCGTTTGACCGACCGGCCGCTCCGTCGCGAGACCGTGCCGGAAGGCGTCCACCAGCGCTTCGGCCGTCCGTCGCTCGGTGTACGTCTCGGCGACGGCGCGACCGCCCGCGCCCAGCCGGTGCCGCACTTCCCGGTCCCGCCACAGGCGTTCGACCGCCGCGCGAAGGGCAGCCCCGTCGCCAAACGGCACCTTGATCGAGGCCCGGTCCTCCGAGTCGAGGTCGCGGTGAGAAGGAATGTCGGTCAAGACGCACGCGCGGCCGCAGCCCATCGCCTCGAGCGCGATCAGACCGAAGCCCTCGAGCGGCGAAGACGGGCCGATGCAGAGATCGACGTCCCGCAACAGCGCCGGCACTTCACGCGGTGGGACATGGCGCCGCCGATCCGCCTCGGGCCAGAAGGCCAGTTCCTCGGCGTCCGCGTCGAGCGACAGACGGACCAGTTCAAGTCTTCCCCCGCTCTGCTCGAACAGAGGCCGAAGCGCGCGCAGGCACCAGGCCACGCCCTTGACCTCGAGAGCCCAGTGCCCGCTCACCAGCACGCGCAACCGACGGTCGTCGGCACGTTCCCGCTCCGGCGGCCGGAACAGGTCCGGCTCGAAGGGCTGCGGTATCCAACGCGCCGCCACGCCGTGCCGATCGCGCAGCGTGCGAACCAGGTGCGGCGAGACCGCCAGCTTGAGTGCCGGCAGGTCGTAGGCCGCACGCATCGCGTTGCGCGCCGCCTGCTTCAGCGTGTCGTGACCCGGCTCGTACCCCTGGCACAGGTGGCAGGCTAGCCGTTCGGCGGTCTCGATCGCCGGGGCGACCGTCGGCGCCAGCGTGCCGACCGCGACCTCGACTCGGGGCAGGAAACGGCCCTCAAGCGCCGAAACCTGCCGGTAGAACGCGTCGGTGCCGTCGAACCAGTCCGGGCAGCGATCCGGCGAATGGACCGTGACCTCGACGCCGAGCCGCCGCAGAGCCCGGGCGTGCTGGAACACAACCTTGACACCGCCGTAGAGAGCGGCGCCGGGCAGGAGATAGGCGACTCTCAGGCCACAATCCCCACGGATCAGGCCACGATGCCCAGCGGCGGCCGCGTCCGGTAGGCGCCGCGGGTGAAGTCCGGGAACTCGACCGGCTCACTGCCCCGCGCCACCGAGAGTTCGCTCAACTCGACCGGCGCCGACAGCGCGGCCGCATCGTAGACATCCATGTCGGTCGGCGTGCCGTCGAGCAGGCAGCGCACGAGGCGGTAGTCCTCCAGGTAGTCCATGCCGCCGTGGCCGGCGCCCTCGGCATCGTCCGCCTGCGCCGCCCAAAGCGGGTGCTCGAACCGCTCGCGGTAGGGCTCGACGTCGCTCCAGTCGTGCCCCTCGGCCTCGCCCTCGATGAAGATGCGGTCCGGGAAACCCGCGAACACGCCGCTTGTGCCCTGAACCAGGTTCAGACGGCTGTACGGCCGCGGCGTCGTCGTATCGTGCTGCAGCAGGATGCTGCGCCCGCGGCGGGTCCGGAGCAGGCTGGAGTTCATGTCGCCGAGGGCGTAGCGGACCTTGGCCCGCGGGTCGTCGGCGCCGAAGCGCTCCTCCGCGTAGCGGGCCAGGCCGCGCGCCGGACTCGACAACGACACGAGGTAGTCGAAGCAGTCGCCGCGGTTGATGTCCATGCACTGGGCCACCGGCCCGAGGCCATGAGTCGGATACAGGTTGGCGTTCCGCTCGAGAGAGTGCTGGAGTCGCCACAGGCCCTCGTTCGCATCGGAGAACTTGATCGACCGCAGGTCGTGGATGTAGGCCGCCTCGCCGTGCAGGAGCTCGCCGAGCAGCCCCTGGCGCACCATGTTGAGCACCATCATCTCGCTGCGGCCGTAGTTGCAGTTCTCCATCATCACGCAGTGGCGCGCCGTGCGTTCCGCGGTTTCGACCAGCCGCCAGCACCCCTCGACCGTGATCGCGGCCGGCACTTCGACCGCCGCGTGCTTGCCGGTCTCCATCGCCTCGACGCAAACCGGCACGTGCCACCGCCAGGGCGTCGCGTTGAACACCAGGTCGACGTCATCGCGCTCGCACAGGCGCTTGAAGTCCGTCTCGCCGCGCGTGTAGAGATCCGGCGGCTCCTTCTCGGCGTCGACCACCCACAACGCGACCTCCTCGGCTCGCGACTCGTCGATGTCGCAGATCGCGACGATGTCGACCCCGTCGAGCGCCAAGAAGTTCCGCACGTGGCCGCCGCCCTGCAGGCCGACGCCGACGAAGCCGATCCGCACGCGCTCGAGCGGTGGCGCGGCGAACCCGCCACGGTACGCCTCGGCGGCCGTGTCGTCGGCCGGCGACGCGACCGGCGCGCCGCCAGGTTCCTGTCTCGCCGCGGCGCCGGCGCGCAAGGCCGCAGCGGCCGCCGCCGGCCCCACCCAAGCCGCCTTCAGCAACTCGCGGCGGCCCCACTGGGGAATCCACCCACTCATCGCCCTGAGCGTACACCCAGCGGCAAGCGCAGGGCCAAGGGACTCCCGTCGAACGTGAGGGTCACGGCTCCAGGAACGCTTGCATGGAGCAAGCCCCTGGGAACGCGGGCGTCTCGCCCGCATCCGGACGCCGCGACTCGATGCCTAGTTGAAGAAGTCGTCTTCCTCGCCGCCGCCGAGGTAGGATGCCTCCTCGTCGAGCCAGGCTTGGAACTCCTCCTCGGTGTGCACGGTCAGGAAGCCGCGCATCGAGTAGTGGCTGTTGCCGCAGAGCTGGGCGCAGGCGATCTCGTAGACGTAGTCGGGATTGCCGACCTCCTCGCGGATCTGAGTCGTCGTCTTGGTCGGAATGAACCAGACCGGAATCGAGAGACCCGGGATCGCGTCCTGCTTGATCCGCATGTTCGGCAGGTTGAAGCTGTGGATCACGTCCTTGGACCGAAGATGGATGATCGCCGCCTTGTCCACCGGAAGGTGCAACTGGTTGACGGTCCAGATGTCGTCGGCGCCCGCCCCGTCGCGGTCCAGGCCGATCGGATTGGTCGCCTCGTCGGTCAGGTGCGGGTCCGCGTCTCCGAACACTCCGTCGGCGCCCGGATACCAGACGTTCCAGGCGAACTGCTGCGCGACGACGCGAACCACGGTCGAGTCCGCCTCCGGCGGCACTTCGTCGACACGGTCCGCCCACATCGGGATGGAGAAGCCGAGGAGCAGAATCCCTTCGGCGATGGCGACCAGGACCTCTCCCACCGTGCTGGCCTTGCTCTTGACGCCGACGTAGTCCGCCTTCGGGTTGCGAGCGGCGCGGAAGCGCATCAGCGTGTAGAGAAAGAAGGCCCCCCACGCAACGAACAGGACGAGCATCAGGTAATGCACCGCGTCGATCATCGTGTCGATATCGCCGGCGTGGGCCGAAGCGGCCGCCGGGAACATGGCATCCATCATGGTTCGATTGGCTCCTCAACTGCCGTCAACAAGGTGGGACTGCGGACACTGCCGCGGCGGAACGCCGGGCGACTCGCTGCCATCAAGATTTGAGAGGCTCCTCAACCGTGCTCCACCAGGGCGGCACCGGGTCTCTTTGAGAGTCTTCGCGGAAACGACGCGCGCGGCGCCGGAGATAGAGAAAGAAGAGTACGAAGGCGGCCTGCATCACGAGCACCGCGCCGAGCAGGAACCACACACCGGCCCGGGCGGCGTCGATCATCGAGCCTTCCGCGGCGCCGTAGCAGACGGAGCAGGCCCAGGCCGCCTGCTCGGACCCGAACAGCCACAGGCCAACCACCACGGGCACGGTGCGGAAGAGCTTGCGGCGGCGATTCCACTCCTCTTCGGGGGTCGTGATCTTGCGCCAGAACCAAACGCCGTACACCACCAGCGCCGCCGCGACAACGAAGGAAGCCACACCGAGCGCGAGGAACCCGGCGCCCTGCGCCAGGCACCAGCCTCCGAAGAACAGCGCCAGCAGAACGGCGCTGCCCACGAAGACGATGTGGATGACCTTCAGGTTCATGGCTGGATCAGTGCGGCGCGGGCGCTCCGCCTGGCGCGAATTCCCCGGCCTGGTCGATCACCGAGGTCAGGAGGGGCAGCGCCATCAGGGCGATGAAGAACGCCGCCGTTAACGCCAGGGCCCAGTAGATCACCTTCTTCTCGTCGATCAGGTGCATGAAGAAGCAGGCGACCAGGGTCGCCTTGACGCTGGCGATGAACAAGCCGATGGTGATGGCCAGCGAGACCGGGACGTCAAGGTACGACGCTCCTACGGTGATCAAGGTGCCCACCATCAGGGCGCCGAACACCAGGAGGTACGTACGAACGTGCTTGTCGATATCGACGTGTTCACTCATGGGATGCGACTCACTCCAGGGAAACCAGGGCTCAGGGCGGAGGCGCCCACTACAGCAGGTAGAAGACGGGGAAGAGGAAGATCCAGACCAGGTCGACGAAGTGCCAGAACAGACCCGAGTGCTCGACCCGGTCGGTCAGCCACTGCCTCTTCGTATGAAACAGCTTCGACCCCGGACCGGTGAAGTAGGCGTTCCAGGCCATGCCGCCGATCACGTGCAGGGCGTGCAGGCCCGTCATCGTGAAGTAGATGGCGAGGAAGGTGTTCGACTCCGGGAAGTGGTCGTGCGCGAATTTCGCCGTGTACTCGAAGTACTTGATGACCAGGAAGACGCCGCCGCAACCGACGGTCAGCCAACCGAACAGGCGGAAGCGACCCAACTGCCCGCGCATCAGGGACGCCCAGGCCATGACCATCGTCAGACTTGAGGCGATCAGCACGGCGGTGTTCAGCGTGGCCAGGGGGATGTTCAACTCCGCCTCGGCCTGCATCTCCGCCCAGTGCCCGTCCGACCCCAGACGGAGCATGATGAAGGTCGCGAACAGCGCACCGAACAGCATGACCTCCGAGGTCAGGAACAGCCAGATCCCGATCTTGCCGTTGTTGAGGCCCGTTTCGGGGTGGGCTTCTACCGTGTAGGGGATTTCCATCTCTTCAGGTCCTCGAACGGTCAGGTTGAGGCCGGTTCGGCCTGTGGGACGTAGTCCTTGTCGCTACCCGGGACGCTGTACTCGTACGGCCCGCGCACGACCTCGATCGGCTGATCGAAGTTGCCGTGCGGCGCCGGCGAGGGCGCCAACCACTCGACCGTGGTCGAGTTCCAGGGGTTGCGGCCGGCCTTCTCGCCGTTCCGGATGCTGATGAAGAAGTTGATGATGAACGGAATCTGAGCCACCGCCAGACACCAGGCCGAGACCGACATCATCCGGTTCAGACCGGCCACCTCGCCCGCGAAGTCGTAGGTGATGCCGCCGTCCGCCAGCCGCCGGGAAACGCCGTTCAGGCCCTGGATCATCATCGGGAAGAACACGCCGTTCATGAAGATCAGCGAGGGCCAGAAGTGGAGCTTGCCCAGGAATTCGTTCATCTTCCGTCCCGTGACCTTCGGGAACCAGTAGTAGACGCCGGCGAACAGCGCGAACAAGGTCCCCGGCGCGACCACGTAGTGGAAATGCCCGATCACGTAGTACGTGTCGTGCAGCGGGATGTCCGCCGCCGAGAGCCCGAGCGGCAGCCCGGTCAGCCCTCCGATGCCGAACATCGGCAGGAATCCGAGCGCGAACAGCATCGGCGTGTTGTAGCGGATGGAGCCGCCCCACAGCGAGATGAACAGCGCGCTCAGGATGATTACCGATGGGATCGAGATGATCATCGTCGTGGTCTGGAAGAAGGTGGACATCACCGACCCCATGCCGGTGATGAACATGTGGTGCGCCCAGACGATGAAGCTCATGAAGCCGAGGAAGATCAGCGAATAGACCATGGACCGGTAGCCCCAGAGCGGCTTGCGCGAGTTGTTCGCGATGACCTCGGCGACGATGCCCATCGCCGGCAGAATCAGGACGTAGACCTCCGGATGGGCCAGGAACCAGAACAGGTGCTGCCAGAGCAGCGGGCTGCCGCCGCCGCTGATCTCCAGCACCTCGCCGCCGACCACCAGGCCGTCGGGCAGGAAGAAGCTGGTTGAAGCGACCCGGTCCATCAACTGCAGCACGCCCGCGGCCTCGAGCGGCGGGAAGGCGAGCAGCAGCAGGAAGGCGGTGACGATCTGGGCCCAGCAGAAGAACGGCAGGCGCATCCAGGTCATGCCGGGCGCCCGGAGCTGGATCGCGGTGGTAATGAAGTTGATCGCGCCGAGCAGGGACGACGTGATCAGGAAGATCATCCCGATGAGCCACGCCGTCTGGCCGTTCAGGGCGATGTCCGCGAGCGGCGAGTAGGAGGTCCATCCGTTGCCAGCCGCGCCGTTGGGCAGGAAGAAGCTGGCGAACATCGTCACGCCGCCCATGAACAGGGACCAGTAACTGATCATGTTGATCCGCGGGAACGCCATGTCCGGCGCGCCGAGCTGCAGCGGCATCACGAAGTTGCCGAAGCCGCCGACCGCCAGGGGCACGACGCCCAGGAACACCATGATCGTGCCGTGCATGGCGCCGAGCTCGTTGTAGAAGTCCGGCAGCATGATGCCGCCCGGCGCCCGGTTCTCGCCCAGGAGCGAGCCGATCAATGGGATCGGCTCGCCCGGATAGGCGAGCTGCCAGCGCATGATCATCATCAGACAGAACCCGAAGAACAGGAACGCCAGACCAGTAACGGAGTACTGGACGCCGATCACCTTGTGATCGGTCGAGAAGATGAACTTCCGCCAGAAGCTCTGCTCGTGGTGATGCTCTTCGTGTGCGGGTGAAGCGTGAACGGGCTCCGCCATGGACGCCGCTCCTTTCCTGATCCTGGTATTTTGACTCTTCGACCCGGCGGTACGACCCGGCTACGGCCTCACAAACACGAAGTCCTGCGTGACCGTGTCGCTCGCACCAACGGTGACTTCCGCCCTGTAGATGCCACCGTCGCCGAATCCCTCGACTTCGTGTTGCGCTTCAATGGTGTAGGTACCTGCCGGCAGCCCCTCGATCTTGAAGGTGCCGTCCGTGCCGGTGATGGAGTAGAAGGGATGGTCGACGACCGTCACGAAGGAACCCATCCAGGGATGGACGTCGCACTTGATCCGGAACCGCTCCGTCTTCGCGAAGCTGTAGTCGGCCTCGGTCACGTTGGCCGGCATCGCCCGGTTGAAGGGGGGGTTGTCCTTCGACAGCGAGTGGACGTTGTGGAGCAGGCCATCCGAGTTCTTGACCTTGAACTGCTGCCCGACTTGCACGCCCATCACGTGCGGCGTGTAAATGCAGCCGTTCTGGTCCATGACGACGGGCTCGGAGGGCGGATCGAAGTCCTTGTCCTCGAGACCACCGGTCACTGAGACGAACACGTTGGCGAGAGCGTTGTTGTCGCCCAGCACCAGCATTTCGGGCTTGACCGCGCCGCTGTGCTTCGCCGCGCACTTGGGATCGGCGTCCATCCTCAAAGGGCGAAAGTTCGGCACCTGGCCGTCATAGGTGATCTTGCCCGCAATCGTGCCGCCGAGAACGACCGAGGACGAGGCCAAGGCGATGGCGAGAAGAACGGCACAGACGCGGATCGTCTGCTTCGGAATCATGTCGATGCTCCTTGACAGGGAGGTGATGTAGAGGTTGATGAACCGGAGGCCGGCTACCTGCCCGCGCGTTTCCCATGACGGCATGGCGCGTGGCGACCGCCGGATGAATCTATTCAGATGCAGGACTTCTCCTGGAGCGGGGGCAGCGTAGCAAGGACCGGGGCGCGGAACAAGACGGATCGGTGGCGCGGCGGCCCGCGCCTTCGGGTCGTCAGATGTTCTCGAAGGCCAGCGACTCGACCAGGCGCGGATCGCGAGTCGGCAGCAGCGCGCCGCGGCCCAGGAGCCACGCCACGAGCGCCACGAACAGTCCGCCGACGCCGATGATCGACGTGACGTCGAGCAACGCAAAGCTCACGCCCTCATGGTGCAGGTTCGGCATCACCAGCCAGTAGATGTCCCAAAGATGCATCGCCAGCATCCACAGGGCGCCGAGCAGCAGCAGCACACGGTTGCGCTTGAACGTCCGCGGCATGAGGAAAAAGAAGGGGATGGCGAAGTGGCCGATGGCCAGCGCCATCGTCGCCGGCCGCCAGCTCCCCTCCAGGCGGTGCAGGAACCAGCCTGTCTCTTCCGGGATGTTCGCGTACCAGATCAGGAAGAACTGACTGAAGGCGATGTAGGCCCAGAACACCGTGAAGGCGAACAGCAGCTTGCCGAGGTCGTGCAGGTGCTCGCCGGTGATCACGCCCCGGAAGTAGCCGGCGAAGTCGAGCGCCAGGGTGAGAACGGTAAGCCCGGCGAAGGCGGCGACGATCGTGCCGGCGAAGAAGTACACGCCGAACATCGTCGAATACCAGTGCGGATCGAGCGACATGAGCCAGTCGAAGCCGGCAAAGGTCAGGGTCAGAGCGAAAAGGGCGATAGCCGGCGGACTGAACCGAGCCATGCGCCGGGACAGAGCCTCGTCGCCGCTCGCGTCCTGCCGCCGCGACGAGTTCCGGAAGAAGAGCGCCAGCCCGGTCCAGACGGCGAAGTAGACGACGGCTCGGATCCAGAAGCCGCCCTCATTGAGCCAGGGTTCCTTGACCTGGAGCAGGCGGTCATGCGCCACGGCGTCGCTGTGGGTCCAGTGGAACAGGTCGTGCATCCCGAACACGGCGATCGGTATGAACAGAACCGCCAGCAGGGGCACCGCGCACGCCAGGTTCTCGGCCAGACGCCGCACGACGACGCCCCAACCCGCCCTGGTGGCGTGATGGATGAGGATGAAGAACAAGCTGCCGAGACCGATGCCGAGGAAGAAGACGACCGCAACCAGCCACGAGTGGAAGAACTGCTTCGCGTTGTCCTCGGACCCCATTGCCATCACCACGGAGACCGCAGCGAACACAACCCCGACCGCGCCGGCGATGAGCGGCAGGCGCGCCCACGTGCTGCCCGGGCGGATCACGAGCTGATCCAGGTGGACGATGCGGGGTCCGTGACTCATCGGGCGTCCTCGCCGCCGGCGCCGTCGTCCGGCGGATCCTCGATCGGCACATGCTCTACCTCCACCGCGCCCAGACCGCTCAGGAACTCCGCCGTCGCCTGATCGTCGTACTTCGGATCCCACGCCTCGATGGCGATGAACAGACCGTCATCGGTGACCCGCGCGAAGGTCTCGGAGCGGAACAGCGGATGGTGGTACGTCGGCAGCTTGTTGAACGCGAACATGCCGAGCACGGCCCCCAGCGCGGCGCCGAGCACGCCGAGCTCGAAGGTCACCGGCACGAACGCCGGCCAGGTGAAGAGCGGCTTGCCGCTGATGATCAGCGGATAGGCCATGACGTGGACCCAGCTCTGGAGGCCGAACCCTGCCCCGGCGCCTGTCAGGCCGGTCGCCAGCACCAGGAAGGGCAGCTTGGACGGCTTGAGCCCCATCGCCTTATCCAGGCCGTGGACGGGGAAGGGGGTCAGCGCGTCCCACTTCGAGTAGCCGGCGTCTCTGACCGCCTCGCAGGCGCGGTAAAGCGCCTTGGCGGTCCTGAAGCGTGCCAGCACGCCGTAGTGGCTGTAGCCGCCGGACGCCTCGGGAACGTCGAGTTGCATCAAACCCATTTCAGGCCCCTCCCCCTCCGGCCGGCGCCGGCTGGGGCACCGCCTCCGCCTCGGAACCGCCCCGCACGACCCGCACCAGTTCCTCTCCCTGATGCGGATCCGCCTCCGGCAGCACGGTCTTGACCTCGGCGGTCGCCACCATGGGCAGGAAGCGGGCGAACAGGCAGAACATGGTGAAGAACAGGCCGAAGCTGCCGATCAGCGACGCGAAGTCCCAGAACGTCGCCTGGTAGTAGTCCCAGCTCGCGGGGAGGAAGTCGCGGTGGAGCGACGAGGCGACGATCACGAACCGCTCGAACCACATGCCGATGTTGATCAGGATCGACGAGATGAACAGCCAGCCGATGTGGTTGCGCAGCTTCTTGAACCAGAACAACTGCGGCGTGATCACGTTGCAGCTCACCATGATCCAGTAGGCCCAGGCGTAGGGCCCCAAGGCCCGGTTGGCGAAGGCAAACTGCTCGTAGGGGTTGCCGCTGTACCAGGAAATGAACATCTCGATGCCGTACGCATAGCCGACCATCGACCCGGTCAGCAGCATGATCTTGGCCATGTTCTCGAGGTGGCGCATCGTGATGATGTCCTCCATCTTGAACACGACCCGGCTGATCAGCATCAGGGTCATGACCATCGCGAAGCCCGAGAAGATCGCGCCGGCGACGAAGTAGGGCGGGAAGATGGTCGTGTGCCAGCCCGGCAACTGCGCGGTGGCGAAGTCCATCGACACCACGGAGTGGACCGAGAGAACCAGCGGCGTCGCCAACCCGGCCAGCATCAGGTAGGCCCGCTCGTAGTGCAGCCAGTTCCGGTGCGAGCCGCGCCAACCGAGTGCGAAGGTGCCGTAGACGAGCTTGCGAATCCGCGTCCTGGCGCGGTCGCGGATCGTCGCCAGGTCGGGGATCAGACCGACGTACCAGAACATCAGGGACACCGTGCCGTAGATCGACACCGCGAACACGTCCCAGATCAGCGGACTGCGGAAGTTCGGCCACATGTCCATTTGGTTCGGCAGCGGGAACATCCAGTACGCGACCCACACCCGGCCGACGTGGATGCCCGGGAACACCATCGCGCACATGACCGCGAAGATGGTCATCGCCTCGGCGGCGCGGTTGATCGAGGTGCGCCACTTCTGCCGGAACAGGAACAGGATCGCCGAGATCAAGGTGCCGGCGTGGCCGATGCCGACCCAGAAGACGAAGTTGACGATCGCGAAGCCCCAGTTGACCGGGTTGTTCAGGCCCCAGATGCCGGTGCCCTCCCAGAACAGCCAGCCGATGGAGACCCCGAACAGGCCCAGCATCGCCAGCGACGGCAGGAAGAAGAACCACCAGCCGAGCGGCGTCTTGCGCTCAACGGGGACGGCGACCGCTTCCGTGATCGAACGGAAGTCGTAGCCGCCGACGATCAGCGGCGCGCGTCCGGCGACGGGCTCGTGAGTGTTGTCCTGACTCTGTGCCATCAAGGGCGAAGAAGTAGGGCGGCGGTACCCTCAAGGGCTAAGCCGGGCCACGAATCGCGCGGAAGCTAACACCGGCCCCCATCCGGGTCAAGGAATCCGGCCCGAAGAACGCGAATTCGGCCGTTCGATCTCAGTCCGAAGGCCAATAGAATGACTCCATGACTCATCTCCAGCTTCGCTCGTTCCGCCGCGTCCCGCCCGCGACGCTCCTCTTGCTCCTCCTTCCCCTCGCCCTGACCGGTTGCGGCGGCGGCACGGGCGGTGGGGCCGACCAGGCTGCTCCGGAAGCCGAAGAGCCGCCCGCGGCGCCCCTCGGCGCCAGCACGATCGGGGGCTCGATCCGCTACGACGGGGTACTCCCCGAACTGCAGCCGCTGAACATGGACGCGGACCCGGCCTGCGCCGCCAAGCACACCGAGGCCGTCTATCCAGAGATCCTCGAAGTAGACGAACAGGCCGGCCTGGCCAACGTCCTGGTCTACGTCGCCGACAACCTTCCCGGCGGCCCCTACCCGCTGGCGGAGCCGCCCCTTATCGACCAGCAGGGCTGCCGATACACGCCCCACGTCGCCGGCATCATGGTCGGCCAGGAGCTGGAGGTCCTGAACTCCGACGAACTGCTGCACAACGTCCACTCGCTGTCCGAGGTCAACCGGCCCTTCAACCGTGCGATGCCGGGCGCCATCAAGCGAGCCACCTTCTCCTTCACCGACGAGGAGCCTCCCTTCCGGATCAAGTGCGACGTCCACCCGTGGATGTCGACCTACCTGGCCGTGTTCAACCACCCCTACTTCGCCGTCACCGGCGCCGACGGCTCATTCGAGATTCCAGGCCTGCCGGCTGGCACCTACACGATCGAGGCCTGGCACGAACGTCTCGGCACCCAACGGTCCGCTGTCACCCTGCTCGACGGCCTCACCGGCATGGTCGATCTCACGTTCGCCCTGCCGGGAACGGCAGAAGCTCCGTAGGGGACGTGGCTGTCACGACGCCGGCGCGGTTCGGCGGCACCAAATAGCCAGAGTTGATAAGTTCTCGCCATGAGATTTTACGAACTCGTCGCCGCGGTCGCTGACGAGCCAGTCTTCGAGACGGGCTCTACCGGTAGCCGTCCAGCGTCCGCCACAGTTCGGCCAGGGCATCGTCCGGATCGTCGACCTTGATCGTGGTCATGCCGAGCGCCCGCGCCGTCTTCAGATTGGATCCGATGTCGTCCAGGAACACCGCTTCATCGAACTCCACGCCGATCCGACGGCGGGCGAGGCGGTAGATCGCCGGGTCCGGCTTGCGCAGGCCGACCACGCTCGACTCGACGTAGTCGTGGAACAGGGCCCGGACCTCCGCCCGCATCGCCGCCTCCTTGGCGTCCTTCGGTTCCCGTTCCTCCTCGCTGACCCAGTTGTTGGTAAGCGCCGCCACCGTGTAGCCGTCGGCCCGGAGCCGGCGGAGCGCCTTGATCATCTGCGGCCGCGGCCCCGACTCCTCGGCGATCGCCGCCATCATCGCCTCAGCCGAGAAATGCTCCGCGACCGCCGGGTCGGCAGCCTTCACGTCGCGGTCGAAGGCGGCGAAGAACCCCAGACCCATGACCAGTTCGCCCCGCTCCATCCGCTGCCACGAGCCCTCCGGTCCGGCCGAGACGACCAGGCGGTTGACGAAGTTCTCCTCGATCCCGTTCGCCAGCTCGTAGCGCCGGATCGCATGCAGGGGCGATCCGAAGACCACGCCACCCAAGTCGAAGATCACAGCTCGGTACTTCATGCGCAACTCACTCCGTGTCGCCAAGATCCAGAACGCAGCTTTCTATCTCAGCAACACCCCTTCATCTCAGAAGGGTCGCCGGCACCGGCGGAAGAGCGTCCGGCGCCGCCACGATCTCGGAGACCAGAGCCTGCTCGTTGTCCCAGCGATAGTCGAGGATGTGGATCCGCGGGTCCATGGCCTCGTAGCGACCATCGCTCCGGCGACGGAGGACCGCATAGTGCAGGTTCGGCTCCACGCTCCAGCCGGTCGCCCCGACCGTACCGATCCTCTGGCCCCTCTCGACACGCTGACCAGCGCGGATCTCGGTGGCTTCCAGGTGACCGAAGATGGTGATGAAGCCGTCTCCGTGACGGATCCCCAGCACGCGGCCGTACCGTCTCCACGCAGGTCCCAGCGCGGCGCCGCGGCCGGCGAAGGTCACCCGGCCGGCGGCGGTGGCCCGAACCGGCGCCCCGGCCGGCGCCGCGAGATCGATGCCGTCGTGAAACTCGGGCGCTCCAGTCACACGGTTCGCGGTTTCCCCGAAGGGGGCGACGAGAACGAAGTCGTCGCCGCGCAGCGGAGACGCGGACGGCGTGAAGCCGATCAGGTCGGGCCGTGACGACTCGACCTCGACCGCGGCCTCCAGCCGGATTGCGAAACGCGTGGCGACGCCCTCTACATCTGTCTCGATCGCGGTTCGCACCGCCCGTAGCCGCTCCTCGGAGATCGTCGCTCCCGGCACGGCGCCAAGATCGGCCGCCCGGCCGCAGCCCTCGGCGGCTATTCCTTCGACGCCGTAGGCAAGAACCACCTTGCAGAGGCGGTTGTCGAGATCGGAAGCCACCTCCCGCATCTCCTCGTAGCGTCCCGTCAGCGCCTCGAACCTCTCACCGAAGCGCTGGCGCGCAGAGGCGAGCTCGACGTGGTCGGCCCGGAACAACTCGTCCCGCACCACGGCCGGCGCGGCCACAACGGCGTTGACGAAGAAAGCGAAGAAGACGACGGCGACTGCTACAGCGAGCTGCAGCCACAACCTCGTTACAGTCAGATAGCGCACCCGGCCGCGCGGACCGTGGAACTGAATCTCCCCGAGGCGGGAGTCGCCGCCAAGAAGCCGGTCAGCCATCGCGCCCCGCCGCCCCGGCGCCCGCAATCCGGCCGAGGACGGCGCGCGCGGCGCCGGCCTCGAGCGCCATTCGAATGCCGTCGCCCGTGTTGTAGCGGCCGCCACGCACCTTGGCCGCTTCCCAACCCTCGCCCAGGTGCCGCCGCCACTCGCGGCTCGCCTCGAAACCGCCGCTGGCCAGTACCACGGTGACACGCCGCTTGACTGCTGCTCGGTCTTCCATGACTTCGGCGCCCCTCCGGCGCCGGAAGGTAGCGTAGCCGCCCGGAACCCAGGGAGGACCTTCATCATGGACGACTCGAAGAGCAGCAACAACGTAGCGCGCCGGGATCCCCGCTTCGCCGGCAAGGTCGCGGTCGTGACCGGCGCCGTGGGCGGCTTCGGCCGGGCGATCGCTCGCAGGCTCGCCGGCGAGGGCGGCGCCGTCGCGCTCGCGGACATCGATCACGCCCAGGGGAACCGGACCACGGTCCAACTCGGGAAGCGCGGGGCCATGGAACTCGCGCCGCCTTTCCTACCGGCGTCTGCCTCGACGTCGACGGGGGCCGCAGCATTGGCTAGACCCCTGGAGCAGGCTACTCGGCGAACATGACCCTCAACATCCTCAGAGTGTCCACTACGGTCTGGGGCCCCAACCGCCCAAGGCGCCGCACAAGCCGGTGCTTGTCGACAGTTCGGATCTGGTCCAGGGCAACGTAGCCGGTACGACTTTCAAACCGACAGATCGGTCGCCACCGGTAGGCACGCCGGTGGTCATCGGCGCAACGATGACGGTCCGAAGCTGCTGGTTCAACTCATCCGGCGAAACGATGAGGCAGGGCCGCGTCTTCCTGATCTCACTACCGGCGGTCGGGTTCAGCCTGACGAGATAGACCTCGCCTCGCTCCACACCCGCCAAGAGCTACCACTCCCACTCCTCATCGTCGAACGAAGTCGCCTGGTGAGGATCGAGAAGCCGATCGTCTCCGGCCGCGCGCATCTCCCGCGCTTCGTCGGCCCAGCCCTGGCGAGACTGGCGAACCGAATCCGCCGCGGTCACCACGAGCCGGCCGAGCTCGGCCCGGACTTCGACCCTCTCGCCCAGATCCGGCGCTCCCAGCAGGCCCTCCGGGACTCTGATTTCACCGTCCTCCGTCAGCCTTACGACGCGCGTCATCGCGGACATGGGCAAGTAGCGTAGCCCAGCTCTTGGCTGGCTACGGCAACTCGATCACGCGGCCGCCGACGATCGTGCCGGCGGAGGCGCCCTTGAGCTTCCAGCCCGCGAAGGGCGTGTTGCGCGACTTGCTGTGGAAGGCGCCCGGGTCGACCTCGACTTCGCGGTCCATATCGATCAGGGTGACATCGCCGGCGGCGCCGGGGGCCAGACTGCCGCCCGGGATGCCGAGTATCCGGGCCGGCGCCATCGACAGCAGTTCGACAAGGCGCGTCAGATCGATCGCGCCCTTCCCCACCAGGCGGTCCAGGCACAGACTGAGCGTCGTCTCGAGCCCCACCACGCCGTTCGGCGCGGCGACGAAGTCGAGTTCCTTCTCGTCCGGATGATGGGGCGCGTGGTCGCTGGCGATCGCGTCGATCGAGCCGTCGGCGATGCCCTCCACCAGAGCGTCCCGGTCGGCCGCGCCGCGCAGCGGCGGGTGCATCTTGAAGTCCGGATCGAGGCCCGAGTCGTACACGTCCTCGTCGCACAGCAGCAGGTGATGCGCCGAGACCTCGCCCGTGACCCGGTGGCCGCTCGCCTTCGCGTCCCGGATCAGTTCCAGGCTGCGGGCGGTCGACATGTGCGCCAGGTGGTAGCGGCCGCCGGTGTCGGCTGTGAGCACGAGGTCGCGGCAGACCATCACGTCGTCGGCGGCGCCGGGAATCCCGGACACCCCGAGCAGGGTCGAGAACCGGCCTTCGTGCATCACTCCGTCGCCCGAGAGTTCGAGCTCCTCCGCATGCTGGATCACGGGCAGGTCGAAGTGCCGGGCGTAGCGCAGCGCCTGCCGCATGAGAGCCGCGTTCCACACCGGCCGCCCGTCGTCCGACAGCGCCACCGCGCCGGCGCGGCGTTGCGCCCCGAATTCGGTCAGTTCCCGGCCCTCGAGCCCCCTGCTCACCGCGGCGATCGGGTGGACCCGAGCCGAACCGGCCCGCTCGGCCTGCCTGAGGACGAACTCGGTGACCGACGGATCGTCGTTCACCGGCGCCGTGTTCGGCATGCAAGCGACCGCGGTGAAGCCGCCCGCGGCGGCGGCGCGGGCGCCGCTGTCGATCGTCTCCTTGTACTCTTGTCCGGGCTCGCGCAGATGGACGTGCATGTCGATGAGACCCGGCGTCACCACCAACGCGGCGGCGTCGACTTCCCGTGCTCCGTCCGGCGCCTTGAGCTCCGGGCCGCACGCCGTGACCACGCCGTCCTCGATCAGGACATCGGCCCGGCCATCGAGTTCCTGGCTCGGATCCACGACCCGGCCGCCACGGATGAGCAGCGCCCCGTTCAAGTCGTCCCCCTCAAGTCACGGGCCCTCCACGCTGCTCTTGGCCCCGGCCAGCAGATAGAGCACCGCCATCCGCACCGCGACGCCGTTCGCCACCTGTTCGAGGATCACCGACCAGGGACCGTCCGCCACCTCGCTTGCGATCTCGACGCCGCGGTTCATCGGCCCCGGGTGCATGATGATCACGTCGTCCGCGGCGGCTTGCAGCCGGTCCGCCGTGAGACCGAAGAACTCGAAGTACTCGCGCTCCGAGGGGAAGGAGGCGCGCGCCTGCCGCTCCAATTGCACGCGCAGCATCATGATCGCGTCCGCGCCGCAGATCGCTTCCTCCAGGGAGTAGGCAACCCGCGCGCCGAGCGCCTCGGGCGCCTCGGGCATCATCGTGCGCGGACCGGCGATCGTGACCTCGGCGCCCAGCTTGCTAAGGCAGAGGACGTTTGAACGCACTACGCGGCTGTGCGCCACGTCACCGACGATCGCCACCTTGAGGCCCTCGACCCGGCCCTTGTGGCGACGGATCGTGAAGGCGTCGAGCAGCGCCTGGGTCGGATGCTCGTGGGCGCCGTCGCCGGCGTTGACGACTCCCGAACCGATGCGGTCCGCGAGACCGTGGGGAACCCGGGGGTGCGCGTGCCGGATGACGACCAGATCGGGCGCCATCGCCTCCAGGTTGCGCGCGGTATCGAGAAGCGATTCGCCCTTGGACAGCGACGAACCGGACGCCCCGAAGTTGATGTTGTCGGCGGAGAGCCGCTTCTCGGCGATCTCGAAACTCGACCTGGTTCGCGTCGACGCCTCGAAAAAGAGGTTGATCACCGTCTTGCCGCGCAGCGTCGGCACCTTCTTGACCGGCCGCGCCGCAACCTCGACAAACGACTCCGCGGTGTCGAGAACGTGAATGATCTCCTCTGTGGACAACTCGGCGACCCCAAGCAGGTCGCCTCGCTGCCACCTGAGTTCGCTCACGGTTCGCGCTCGAGGAGCTGGACCATCTCCTTGCCGTCGTCGGTCGCGGCGTAGGAGACCTTGATCACTTCGGTGTCCGTCGTCTGGACGTTCTCACCGACGCAGTCGGCGTGAATCGGCAGCTCGCGGTGACCCCGGTCGATCAGCACGGCGAGCCGGATCGCACGCGGCCGGCCATAGTCCATCAGCGCGTCCATCGCCGCGCGGATCGTCCGGCCGCTGTAGAGCACGTCGTCGCAGAGCACGACGATCTTGTCGTCGAGCGGCACCGGCAGCACGCTCTCCTTGACCACCGGTTGCGGCGCGATCATCGACAGGTCGTCCCGGTAGAGCGTGATGTCGAGCACGCCCACCGGCAGGTCGACACCCTCGGTGCGCGCGATCTCGGCGGCCACGAAATCCGCCAGCGGCACGCCGCGCGTTCGGACGCCGATCAGCATCAGCGTCTCGGTGCCTCCGGCGCGCTCGACGAGTTCGGCCGCCATCCGGCGCATCATTCGCGCCATCTGGCGGGCGTCGAACAGCGTCCTCTTGACGGTCAGGTTGCTCACTGGCGCGGCAGCGTATCAGTCTGTCGACGCAAGCGCCATATGTTGTGGAACCTGGGCCGCAAGGGCACAACAAGTTGTGACTTATGCGCGAAAGCTGCTAAGTTCCTCCATGGCAACGGGTTCCCATCCCTGCCGACCGTACACGCTGCTGGACAACCACGCCATGCTCAAACTGGAACACCTGAAAGTCAACGGCTTCAAGACCTTCGTTGAGCCGATGACGAGTCACTTCGCGCACGGAATCACGGCGATCGTCGGGCCGAACGGCTGCGGCAAGAGCAACCTGGCCGAGGCGATCACCTGGGTACTGGGCGAGCAGAGCGCCAAGTCGCTGCGCGGCAGTTCCATGGAGGAAGTCATTTTCAACGGCACCCACGAGCGCAAGCCCCTGGGAATGGCCGAGGTCAGCCTCTCCTTCCTCACCGACGGCAGCACCCCGCGGGCGGAGGACGGCCGGATCACGATCGGACGCCGCATCTTCCGCGGCGGCGAGGGTCAGTACCGGTTGAACGACCGGGTCGTCCGGCTCAAGGACATCCGCGACATCCTGATGGACACGGGTCTGGGAATCCGCGCCTACTCCGTGATCGAACAGGGGCGGATCGGAATGATCCTGTCGGGCAAACCCCAGGACCGGCGCAAGCTGATCGAAGAAGCGGCAGGCATCACCCGCTACAAGAACCGCAAGCGGCTGGCGACACTCAAGCTTGAGGACGCAAACGCCGACCTGCTTCGTCTCGACGACATCATCGTCGAGGTGGAGCGGCGGCTGCGCTCCCTGAAACGGCAGGCGAACGCCGCCCGCCGCTACGGTGAACGCCGGCAGTCCTACCGCGAGCTCCTCGACGCCGTGCTCCAGGAGCGCTGGATCCTGCTCCATGCCGACCTGGACGACCTGGCCTCGACTCTAAGACAGGACACCGATCGCGAAGCCGATCTGGTGGCCGAACTCGCGCGCGCCAACGCGGAACTCGCCGCCTGCCGGCAGGTCATCGACGCTCGCACCGAGGACACCGTTCGGTCCAGCGAGCGCCAGGCGAAACTGTTCGCCGTGATCGAGGGTCGCCAGGAGCTGATCAAGGGCGCCCGAACCACGCTCGCGGAGATCGCCGAAAGGCTCGAAGCCGGCAGTGTGAGCGCTGAACGGCGTCGGCGCGACCTCGCAGTGGCCGAAGAGCGGCTTGCCGCTCTCCTCGGCCGGCGCCGGATGCTCCAATCCAAGCGCGAGCAGGCCCTGGCCGACGTCCAGGAGGACCGCCGGCGCATCGGCAACGCCGACACCGCGATTGCGGAAGCCCGCAAGCGGCAGCGCCGGCTGCTTGACGAACTCGCGACCTGCCGGGCGCGGCAGGGCGAGCTGCACGGAACACTGATCGCCGAGCGCATCGGCAGCGAGAAGGCCGTCGACCGCCGCGACCGGGCCGAAGCTATCCTCGACCGCGGCCGCGATGCGCTCAAGGCCATCGATGACGAAGTCGAGGCGGTCCGAACCAAGATCGAATCCCTGGAGGTCGCCCTGATCGCCGAGACCAGGACCGCCCAACGGGTGGCGGCCGATCTCGAAGCGAACCGAAATCGGCGACAGGAGGCCCAAGCCGAGCTCGAAACGTGTCGCGAGGAACTGGTCGAGGCGCAGAAGAGGGCCGCCGTGCTCGGTGAACTCGGCCAGCGCGACGCCGAAGAGAGGAGCGAGATTCGCAAGGCTCTGCTCGAACTGGGTCTTCCGGAGCCACGCTTCCTGGACGACGAAGTTCAGGTTCCCGAAGGTTGGGAGCACAGCCTCGATCTGTTCCTCGGCCCCCTGCGCAACGCAGTCATGACTCCCGGAGACGAAGACGCCCTGGCCATCGCCCGCTCCATCGGCGGTTCCGACTTCCAGGCCACTCTGCTGCGCTCCGGCAACGTCGCAAGGCCGCTCCCGGCGGTCGAAGATCCGGCCATCGTCGGCGACCTCGCCGCGGCGCTCGGACTCCCGGAGGAAGCGCGCAACGCCCTTCCCCCCGCCTACCTGGTCGAGAGTCCGGAGGATGCCGAGCGTCTGGCGCCGCACCATCCAGGCGTCGCCTTCCTGTGCCGGGACCGTCTCTGGATCGAGGCCGGGCGCGTGACGGTACGCGGCGAACAGGCGGCGCTGGGCGCCCTGGGCCGCCAGCGCCAGATGGACGAACTCGGCAACCGGATCGCCGAACTGGAACAACAGCGTTCGGCCCTCGGCGGAGAGATCGAAGCGGCCGGCGAGCGTGTTCATCAAGCCGCCGCCGAGGGCCAGCGCCTGGAACGGGCAGCCGCGGAACTGCGCCAGGAACTGGCGGTGGCCAAGGCCCGTCTCCAAGACATCGGCGAGCGACGTGCGGCTCTTCATCACGAGCACGGAGCGGCCCAGGCGGAGCATGACGAGTTGGAGAGAGAAATCGAGGCGAGAGGGGCAAGGCGGTCCAAGGTCGACACGGACATCGCGGAGTCCGAGACCCGGCTCGCCGCCTTGCAACAAGCAGCCGATGAGGCAAGCGCCGCGGTCGAGCGCGCCCGCGAAGAGCGCGAAGAGCGGATCACCGCGGGGGCCGGCCGCCAGGGGCAGCTCGACCTGATCGAAGAACGCGCGGCCTCGGAACGGAGCGAGCGGGAGCGTGTCGAGGCCCAGATCGCCTCGCTGCGCGAGGCCGACGCAGCCTGGGCCGCCGAAACGAACCGGCTGCGGGGGCGGATCGGCGAGCATGAAGCTGCCGCGGCTGCCGCTCGGCGGGAGCTGGATGAGGCTCTCGCCGAGCGAACGAACGCCCAGGACGAAGCCGCCGGGGCTCAGCGCGCCCTCGACGACGAACGGGAACAGGGCCGGACGCTCGAGGCGCAACTCCGGGAACTCGACGCGCGCCGCGACGAACTGCGCGGCCGGATCGAGGAACTGCGCGTGCGCCAGGCCGGCCTGCAACAGGAGTCGGAACACCTGGGCCAGGACTACCGCCAGGAGTTCGGGCGCGAGCTGGCCGGGCAGGAACTGCGGGCAACCGGGGCCGGCGAGGCGCGCGACCTCGAAGCGATGACCGGGGAGCTGGAACGCCGGCGAGGCCTGCTGCAGAGGATGGGGCCGGTCAACGTCCTCGCCGCCGACGAGTACGACGAGCACCAGGAGCGTCACGAATTCCTGACCGCACAACGGAGCGACGTCACCGAGTCCATCGAGAGCCTGAGACGCACGATCCGCGACATCGACAAGACCTCTTCCGAGCGCTTCGTCAGCGCCTTCCGCGAGGTCAACGAGAACTTCGGCCACATCTTCACGGAACTGTTCCGCGGCGGCGAAGCGGAGATGCGCCTGATGGACGAGGACGACCCGCTGGACTGCGGCATCGAAATCACCGCCCGGCCGCCTGGGAAGCGGGCGCAGAACATCATGCTGCTGTCGGGCGGCGAGAAGGCGCTGGCCGCCATCGCCCTCCTGTTCGCCCTGTTCCAGACCAAGCCTTCCCCCTTCTGCATCCTCGACGAAGTGGACGCGCCGCTCGACGACGCGAACATCCTGCGCTTCGTCGACCTACTGAAGCGAATGTCGGCCGACACCCAGTTCCTGGTCATCACGCACAACAAGCTGACGATGCAGGCCGCGAGCACGCTCTACGGCGTCACGATGGAGGAACGGGGCGTGTCGAAGATCGTCGGCGTCGATGTCGACGAGATGCACCCGGAACAGCAGTTGGCGACCGCCTGAGCGTAGTTCCGGCTTTGGGAACGCGGGCGTCTCGCCCGCATCCGGACTGTGTGCGCCGGCCTCTGGCCGGCATCCGGCGCGCCGCGAAGCGGCCGCGGCGCTCCGCTCCGAACCGCCCGCTGGTACTCTCACGCCATGAAGCGCTCAGCCCTGCCCGCCGCCGTCCTTCTCACCCTCGTTGCCGCGCCGGCCGCCGCGGCCGACCGCGACGCGCCGACCTTCTACGCCGACGTGCTGCCGGTGCTCCAGATGCACTGCCAGGACTGCCACCGGCCGGCGGGCGCGAACTATGGCGGCATGCGCGCGCCGATGGCGCTGACCAGCTACGCCGACGTGCGGCCCTGGGCCAAATCGATCGCCCGCACCGTGGCCGCCCGCGAGATGCCGCCTTGGGACGCGCATCCCCAACACGACGGGACCTTCGCCAACGAGCGCGTGCTCAGCGCGGCCGAGATCGAGACCCTGGTGAGCTGGGCCGCGACCGGCGGCGCCGCCGGCAACGCCGCCGACGCCCCGCCCCCGCGTGACTTCCCCAGCTTTGGGGGATGGGTCGTGGGCGAGCCCAACCTGGTCGTGACGATGCCCGAGCCCTACTTCGTAGAGGACTCCGCCTCTGACCTCTACGCCGCCTTCTCCTACATCCTCACCGAGGAGGATCTGCCGGAGGACCGCTGGGTCGTCGCCTTCCAGTGCAAGCCGGACAGCGACATCATCCACCACTTCAACCTCCACCTCCTGGCGCCGGACGAGACCGGCGAACTCCCGCCGCCGCCGGAGTTCCCGAACCAGGACCAGATCGCGCCGTCGCCGGAGAACGCGGGCAACTACATGGGCGGCGTCTCCTCCGGCAGCGACGCGAACCGGTATCCGGAGGGTTACGGCTTCCTGCTCAAGAAGGGCTCACGGGTCACCTTCGACATCCACTACCACAAGGAAGCCGGCGCCGGCACCGGCGTGTGGGACCAGTCGTCGATCGGCTTCGTCTTCGCCGACAAGCCGGTGACGCGGTCGCTGGGCTCCGGCCTCAGGCCGATCATGAACTTCACCTTCGCAATCCCGCCGGGCGACGGCAACCACCAAGTCGGCCCCTACTCCACGGTCGCCCAGCGAGACACGGACATCATCGCCCTGATGCCGCACATGCACATGCGGGGCAAGGCCGCGCGCTTCGAGGCCTTCTACGCCGACGGCACCACCGAGGTGCTGCTGGACGTACCGCGGTTCGACTTCTCGTGGCAGACGGTCTACTACTACGACCAGTTGAAGCGGATCCCCAAGGGCACCCGGGTCGAGTACACGGCCTGGTACGACAACTCGGCCGAGAAGGCGCAGCGCTACGGCTTCAACTCGGGCCGCACCGTCCGCTTCGGCCAGCCGTCGACCGACGAGATGATGATGGGCTTCATGATGAGCGCCGCCGCCCCGGAGAAGTAACCGCGGGTGTAGCCGCGGGTCTGCCATCCGCGCGCCCGATGAAAGGCGCACGGACTGGTGGCGCGGATCGCGCCACCCGGGTTCTGACCCGCGGAAAACAACGCGCCGCGAAGCGGCGACGTTACCGCCTCCGCGACAGCCAGTGCGCGGTTACCAGGCAGGTGCCCGTGACCCCGGGTCTTCTGACCCGGGGGGAGAAACGCGCCGCGAAGCGGCGACGCTACCGCCTCCGCGACAGCCACTGTGCGGTTACCAGACAGGTGCCGGCAATCACGAGTCCCAGCAGCTCCCGGCTGTGCTCGATGTACATCCGGTCGGCCGACATCGGCGCCCAGAGATCGCTCGTCGGGCGGTTCAGCACCCAGTCGGTAAAGCCCGGCAGGGTGAGCACCGCGCCGGCCGCGGTCACCGCGGCCAAGCCCAGGAACGCGGCCGTGGGCAGCGGCCGGTAGGCGGCGACCGTACAGGCGCAGGCGATTGCCGCGTAGTAGCTCACCCAGATGAGGGGGTCCGGGTCGTTGAGCTGCAGCAATGCGAAGACGAGCATTACGAGGCCCAGAAGCAGGGGCAGGAACCCGGGGCTCGAGCGACGCTTTGAGGACCGCATGGCCGCGAGCCTAGCGGCTTGGGGCAAGCTCGGTTCCGTTCTCGCTGTTCATCCCGTTCAGTCTTGACAAAACAAATCAAATGTTCCAACATCTCTGACTCATGGCCGTCTCCGAGCCGATTTCCGTTCCGGATCGATCCGCCGAGCCCTCCGCCGCGGCCGGCCTCAGCCTCGACGCCGCGAAAGAACGTTTCATCGAGGGCATGGGTCTGGCGCTCGAAGAGGACCGTCTGCCCCGCATCGCGGGCCGCCTGGTCGGCCTGCTCATCCTGTCGCCGCAGCCACTTCGCTTCGACCGTCTGGCCGAGCGCCTGCGCGTGAGCCGCGGCAGCATCAGTACGAACACCCGTCTGCTGGAAAACATGGGCGTCATCGAACGGGTTACTCGCCCGGGCGACCGCCGTGACTACTTCCAGATCAACGAGCAACCCGGCCTGCTGCAGCGGGTCGCGGACCGCTTCCGCGACCGGCAGGCCATGGCCGAAGAGATGAAGCAGGCGCTCCTTCCCAGCGGCGCCGACGGGAGCGTCGTCGCTGGCCGCCTGGACGGGTTTATCCGCTTCTACGCCACCCTCGCCGACAGCCTCAACTCCGTGCTCGCCACGATGGAGGAAAGTGGCGGCAACTCCCGACCCGGCACTGCGTAGGCGACTCCAACAGCACGACCACCAACCAGAGAGAACGACGACCATGGCGATAGTTCAATCCGGAGGAGCTGGAACCGGCCCCGTGCCGCCCCGCTCCCGAGCAGCCGCTGGACCGGCGGCCAACGCGCCTCGCCCGTCGGAGCACGCCCACGGCGCCGAGCGCTTCGATCCCGCCGCGGGCGGCTTCGTCCCGGCCGGCTCTCGCCCCGCCGTCAAACCACGCCGCCGCCTCAGCGGCCCCTGGATCGCCGTTGGCGTGGCAGGGACAGTGGTTCTGGCCGCGGCGGCCGTCATCGCCCTGGGCCGTTCGCCACAGTCCGGGGCAGCGGCGCCCGGCGCCGACGCCGCGCCGGCCCAGGCCGTGCCGGTGCGCGCCGAGGCCGCCCGCCGGGGACATCTCTCGGTGCGCACCGCCTACTCCGGCGAACTGGTCGGTGAGGTCGCCGACATCTCGCCCCAGGTCTCGGGCCTGCTGATCGATATGCCCACCCGAATCGGCCAGCGGGTCGCTGCCGGCGCCGTTCTCGCCGTGATCGCCGACATCGATCTGAAGAACCAGCTCCAGGAGGCCCGAGGTCAACTTGGCGTCGCCCAGGCGAACCGCGACAAGGCGGCGGCCGAACTGGTCGGCGTGGAGGCGGACTACGAGCGGGCGATGGAGCTCTACGACCAGAGCCTGCTCTCGGAGCAGGAACAGCAGCAGGTCACGTCCCAGTACGCCACGGCCAGGGCGAACCTGGCTGCAGCCGAAGCTCAGGTCCGGCAGTCCGCGGCGCGGGAGGCCCAGTTCGCCGAGCAGTTCGCCAACACCCGCGTCCGCGCACCGTTCAATGCTGTCGTCGCCGACCGTTACCTGGACCGGGGCGCCCTGGTGCAGCCTGGAACCCCGATCCTGCGGCTGGTCGAGGAGGCGCCGCTCATGGTTCAGTTCCGGGTGCCGGAACGCGATCTCGCCGCGGTTCGGGCAGGCGCCGGTTTCGATGTCTCGACCGAAGCCACGGGCGAGCAGATCTTCTCCGGCACCGTGCGCCGGGTCGCCGGCGAGGTACGCCGCAACGATCGCACCGTGCTTGTCGAGGGCGAACTCGCGGGAACCGACGACCTGCTGCGGCCCGGCATGTACGCGGACGTCTCCGTCAGCCTGCGCGACCTCGACGACGCGCTGATCGTTCCGGGCGCCGCCCTGCTGGAGCGGGTGGCGATGGATGGCGCCCGCTCGGTCGGCGTCCTGGTTCCGGTCGACGGCCTGGCCGAGTGGCGGCCGGTCAACGTCGCCGGCCGCTCCGGTGAGTTCAGCGCCGTCGACGGCCGCCTCGAGGCTGGCGAGCTGGTGCTGACCCTGGGGCACACGCAGCTCGGCAACGGCGCTCCGATACGGGTGGTCAAAGCAAACGGGGCGCCGGGCGGCGCCTCCCCCGCCGGCGCCGCCGGGTCTTGAGGATGACTAGCAGTCCGTGAGGATTGGCAGATGAACCTCCCCCGTCTCTCCGCCAACCGTCCGGTCGGCGTCGGCATGCTCTACGTGTGCGTCGCCGTGCTCGGCCTTGTCGCCGTCCGTCAGCTTGCCGTCGACCTGATGCCCGAGGTCGACATGCCCATGATCTCGGTCACGACGACCTACGAAGGCGTGGCGCCGGAGGAGATGGAGAGCCTGATCACCCGCCCGGTCGAGCAGGCCCTGTCCACCGTCACCGGTCTCGACAAGTTGAACTCCATGTCCGCGGAGGGCATGAGCAGCATCCAGGCCCAGTTCGACTGGGGCGTCGACCTGAACGAAGTGGTGAACGACATCCGCGAACAGCTCGACTTCGTGCGCGGCATGCTGCCGGAAGACGCCTCGGAACCGACTCTGTTCAAGTTCAATCTCTCCGATATGCCGGTCGTCTTCCTGGGCCTCTCCGGCCAAGGCGACGCGCGCCAGGTCCGCCACCTTGCCGAGCAGACGATCAGCCGGCGGCTGGAGCGCCTGCCCGGCGTCGCCTCGGTGGAAGTCCAGGGCGGTCGCGTGCGAGAAATCCAGGTCCAGCTCGCCGCCGACCGGATGGCCGCGCTCGGCATCACGCCGGGCGAGGTCACCATGGCCCTGTCGCGGGAGAACCGCAACGTCTCGGCGGGCGACATGCTCGAAACGGGGCGCGAGGTCCTGATCCGGGCGATCGGAGAGTTCGAGCGCAAGGTCGACGTCGAGAACACGATCGTCGCCATCCGCGAAGGTCGGCCGATCCTCGTGCGCGACGTCGGTCGGGTCGACGACGGTATCCGCGAACTGACCAACGAGCTCTGGATCAACGGTACTCCGGGCATGCGGATGTACGTGATGAAGCAGTCCGGCTCCAACACGGTCGAGGTCGTGGATCGGTTGAAGCGCGAGATCGACGCAATCAACCGCGACTACGCTGGCCGCGCCGAGATCTCGATCCTCATGGACGGCGCCGCCTTCATCCGGCAGGCGGTGAACAACGTCCAGTTGGGGGCCCTGTTCGGCGCCGCGCTGGCGGTGCTCGTGCTGATGTTCTTCCTCCGCGACCTGCGAGCGACCCTGATCGTGGGCGCCGCGATCCCGATCTCGGTGCTGGCCACGGTCGCCCTGATGTACTTCAACGGCTTCACCCTGAACGTGATCTCCCTCGCCGGCATCGCGCTCGGCGTCGGCATGCTGGTCGACGGCTCGATCGTGGTGCTCGAGAGCATTTACCGCCGGCTTCACGAGGGTGAACGCCCCACCGCCGCGGCGATCGCCGGCAGCAACGAGGTGGCGATGGCGATCGCCGCCGGCACCCTGACCACCGTGGCCGTCTTCCTGCCGGTGGTCTTCATCTCCGGTTTCGCCGGCATCTTCTTCAACCAGTTGGCGATCACCGTCAGCTTCGCGTTGCTGTGCGCGCTGTTCGTCGCCCTCACGCTGATTCCGGCCGCGGCGGCGCGCTGGTTGCGGCAGGTCCCGAAGAGTCGCCAGGTCACGGACGAGTGCGTCGCCGCCCTCGGTCCCGTCGACATGGCCTACGGCCGGATGATCGAGTGGGCCCTCGGCAGGCCCGGCCTGGTGATGGCCACGGCCGTCGTGCTCCTGCTCGGTTCCCTTGCCCTGGTGCCCGTGATCGGTCTCGAGTTGATGCCGGAGAGCGACGAGGGCCGGCTCAACATGCAGGTCGAAATGCCGGTGGGCGCTCCTCTCGAGACGACAACCAGCACGATGGCCGAGATCGAAGCCCAGGTCCGCAATGCTGTCCGCCCCGACGAACTCGACAACCTGATCACCACCGCCGGTCCCGAGAGCTGGTGGCGCCCCGCCCAGTCCAACCAGGGCACGATGGAGATCATGCTCACCCCGGTGACCGATCGGAGTCGCGGCCAGGAGGAAATCGTCGCATCGATCCGTCACGCGATCGCCGACGTGCCGGCAGCCCGGATCCAGCTCTACGCCTCCTCCAGCAACATGATGATGCGCATGATGCGGGGCGGAGAGGACGCCCGCCTGGTGGTGGAGATCCGCGGCCACGACCTGGACCAGGGCGACGAACTCGCCCAGCGCGTGATCGAGGCGATGGAGGCGATCCCGGGGGTCATCCACCCCCGGCTCGACCGTGAATCCGGCCAACTCGAACGCACCCTGCGCGTCGATCGCGCCCGGCTTGCGGAGCTGGGGCTCAACGGCAGCCAGGTCGCCGACGCCGTCGAGCACTACGTCCTCGGGCGCGTGGCGACCAGGTTCCGCGACCAGGGCGACGAGTTCGACATCCGGGTCCAGCTCCAGCCCGAGGACCGTCTGCGCCTGGAGCAACTTCCCCAACTGCCCATCGTCACCCCGCACGGCGACGTCGTGCGCCTGGGCTCGATCGCGACCATCAGTCCCGGCGAGGGGCCGCTGTCGATCAACCGCGAGAACCAGGAACGCATCATGCAGGTCCTCGCCGGCATCGACGGTCGTCGTTTCAGCGACGTGGCGAGCGACGTCGAAGCCGCGCTGGCGCGGGTCGAGACCCCTTACGGCTTCGCGGTCGACATGGGCGGTGAGCTGGAAGAACAGCGCCAGGTCTTCGTGGAACTCTTGATCGGCGTGCTGCTCGCGGTCTTCCTCGTCTACACGGTGATGGCGGTTCAGTTCGAGTCCCTGCTCCAGCCCCTGGTCATCATGACCGCGGTGCCCTTCTCGCTGCTCGGCGTGCTCCTGACCCTGGCGGTCACCGGCACGACCCTGAACATGAACTCCTTCCTCGGCCTCGTGGTCCTGGTCGGCATCGTGGTCAACAACGCGATCGTCCTGGTGGACAACGTGAACCGGATGCGCCGGGACGTCGGCTGCACCCTGCACGAGGCGCTGATCCGCGGTTCCAGGCGCCGCCTGCGTCCGATTCTGATGACGACGCTGACGACCGCGCTCGGCCTGCTGCCGCTGACCCTCGGGATCGGCGAGGGCGCCGAGCTGCAGGCGCCCCTGGCCCGGGTCGTCGGCGGCGGACTGCTCGCCTCGACACTGATCACGCTGGTCTTCGTGCCCTCGCTCTACCTCCTGGTCGAGCGCGGCCGCGAACGGCGGCGGGCGATCCGCGGCCGGCGCAGAGCGGCGCGGAGAGCCGGCTTGGCCATCTCCCACGGCGCTCCGGCCCTTCGCGGTTCCTGACCGTCCCTGACCACCAACGGGATGGCAGCGACAAGTCCCGACTGATAGGTTTGCCGTCCAGATGTCCTCGTCAGAGGCGCCACCTTCGGACGATCCCGCCGACTTACGACGCCGGCGGTTTCTCGCCGGTCTTTCGCGCTCGGCCATGGCCCTGGGGCTGGCCGGCGGCTATGGAGCGTTCGGCGCCATCCTCGGCCGGTTCCTCTATCCTGCCCGCGCCTCCGAGCGGGTATGGCAATTCGTCGCGCCGCTCGACCGCCTCGCGACCGGCGAGAGCCTGACCTACACGACGCCGGCGGGGGCCGAGGTTCACGTCACCCGCCGCAACGACACCGGCGGCAATGAGGACTTCACCGCGCTCTCGAGCGTCTGCCCCCACCTGGGCTGCCAGGTCTATTGGCAGCCGCAACACAACCGCTACTTCTGTCCGTGCCACAACGGAGTCTTCGACTCCGACGGCCTGGGCACCGCCGGGCCACCCGAGGGCATGGTGCTTTCGGGCTACCCGGTCGAGGTGAGGAACGGCATGCTGTTCGTCGAGGTCGAGGCGGTGCCGCTGAGGGCGCCGAGCCCCCGGTCATGACCACGATCAAGCGTTGGCTCGACGACCGGATTCCGATCGCGCCCGGCGCGCTCCGCGAACTCACCAACGAACCCGTCCCCCACCATCTCAAGCGTTGGTGGTTCGCTCTCGGCGGCACGCCGGCCTACCTGTTCGTGGTCCAGATCGTCACCGGCGTCCTGCTGGCGCTCTACTACCAGCCCCATCCGTCGACCGCCTGGGAATCGGTGCGCTACATCACCGAGGAGGCATCCTTCGGCTGGTACCTGCGCAGCGTTCACAAGTGGGCGGCGACGCTGATGATCGCCGCCGTCGTGCTGCACCAGATTCGAGTCTATTTCACCGGCGCCTACCGCAAGCCGCGGGAAATGAACTGGATGGTCGGCATGTTGCTCCTGCTCTGCACCCTGATGCTCGGCTTCACCGGCTACAGCCTGGTCTTCGAGCAACTGAGCTACTGGGGCGCGACCGTGTCCGCGAACATAGCCGACACGATCCCGGTGATCGGCGGCTTCCTGAAGAAGATGCTGCTCGCGGGAGAGGCCTACAACGAGAGAACCCTGGCCCGATTCTTCGTGCTCCATGCCGCCGTGCTGCCGGGATTCCTCGTCGCGTTGATCGCGGCGCACATCGCGCTGGTGCGGATTCAGGGCGTGACCGAGTTGAAGTTCCGGGAGGAACCGGCGACCGAGGACCGCAAGTTCCCCTTCATTCCCGACCACCTCTACACCGAACTCATCATCGGCCTGGTTCTGATGGTCGTTCTCAGCGCTCTGGCGACGCTGGCGCCGGCCACGATGGGCCCGCTCGCCGACCCCCTGACCACGCCGGAGGAGATCAAGCCGGAGTGGTTCTTCTACGTCACGTTCCGCTGGCTCAAGCTGATGGGCGGCACGGCCGCAGTGCTCAGCATGGGTCTGATCGTCTTCCTCATGTTCGCCTGGCCCTTCATCGACGCCTGGTTGCGCCGGCGCACCCGCCTGCGCGAAGCGAGCGTCTGGATCGGCGTGGCGGCGACGCTCCTGATCATCGGGATGACGATCTGGGAAGCCGTGGCGCCCCATTGAACCAACGAAAGGACGGCCAGCGATGACCCTGGAAACCAAGCGCATCATCATCGGCAGCCTGGGAGGCGTGTTCATTCTCTCGCTCGTGTTCGTCCAGTGGCTGGAGACGATCCGCCGCGCCGAAGAGGCCGGCCTGCGCCCGGAGCGAATCGTCGCGCCGGCCAGTTCCGTCGACTGCATCGAATGCCATCAGGAAACGAATCCTGGGATCATCGACCACTGGCGCGGCAGCACCCACGCCGAGAAGGGCGTCGGCTGCGTCGAGTGCCATCGCGCGCTAGCGGAAGATCCCGACAGTCACGACCACTACGGTTTCCAGATAGCGACCGTGGTCACGCCCAGGGACTGCGCCGCCTGCCACCCTCACGAGGCCGAGGAGTTCGCGCGCAGCCATCACGCCGCCGGCGGCAACATCCTCGCTTCCCTGGACAACTTCCTGGCCGAGACGGTCGAAGGCTCGACACAGCCGTTCAACCCCCACTCGCCCACGCCGGGCCGCCCGATGGAACCGGTCAACGGCCTCGCCAGCGCGTTCCTCGGCTGTCAGCAATGCCACGGTTCCAAGGTCGCCCTCAGGGCCACCGACGGCGGCACGATCACGCTCGACGACCTGCGCCCCGACGAGGACGGCATCCCGACCAAAGCCGAGGTCCTCGACCGCATCCTGCGCAACGACGACGGTCGGCCCCTGTTCGACCCCGGCACCTGGCCCAACACGGGCATCGGCCGCCTCAACCTGGACGGCTCGCGCGGTTCCTGCAGCGCCTGTCACAGCCGCCACGATTTCTCGCCGCGGCGCGCCCGCCAACCCGAGAACTGCGGCAAGTGCCATCTCGGGCCCGACCATCCGCAGAAGGAAATCTACGAAGAGTCGAAGCACGGCGTCGCCTACCGCGACCTGACCGACTCCATGAACCTCGACGGCGAGGACTGGGTGCTGGGCGTGGACTACTCGGCGGCGCCGACCTGCGCGACCTGTCACATGTCGGGCCACACCCGGAACAACGGCCGCGTCACCCATGATCCCGGCGAACGGATCTCCTGGACCAACAGGCCACCGGTCAGCCTGCCGATGGACACGGACGCGGAACACCGCATCGTGACCACGGCCGACCCGGCGGAGCGCCGGGAACGAATCGCCGACACCGCCGAAGCGAAGCGTACGCGCATGAAGGAGGTCTGCTCGCACTGCCATACGCCCGACTACGTCAACGCCTTCTACAAACAGTACGACGACCTCGTGACCCTCTACAACGAGAAGTTCGCCAAGCCGGGACAGGCGATCGTGTCCGCGCTACTCGAGCACGGACTTCGAAGCCCCACTCAATTCGACGAGGAGATCGAGTGGACCTGGTTCTACCTCTGGCACCACGAAGGACGGCGGGCCCGCCACGGCGCCTCGATGATGGCGCCCGACTACACTCACTGGCACGGCATGTTCGAGGTCGCCGAGCGCTTCTACATGGAGTTCATTCCGCAAGCCCTCGAGATGACCGAGCACGCGGACGCCACCGGGCGCAAGCGTCAGGCCCGGACGGTGCGGGCACTGATCGACTCGATCCTCGCCCGGCCCGAGCACGCCTGGTTCAAAGGCGGCGCGGAGGACGAATCGAGCCGCATCCGCGAGGCGATGGCCGAGCGCTACGGATCCCAGGCCGGCGGACCGCCCGAGCCGTAGCAGCGAGCGCTGCGCATTCACAGCGCTGATTGCTAGTCGCCGCCCGCTCCCCACCGGTACTGCAACCGCGCGTAGTAGAAGCCGCCGTTCGTGTCGAACGGCGCGCGCGTGCTGTAGACGTTGCCGATCACCGTCGGGTTCGGATTGCGGTCGGCGGCGCCGTCCAGCGCGTTGCGGCCGCCGATCACGAACCGAGTGCGCTCGTCGATCCGCAGCGCCGCCTCCAGGTCGACGAGGTAGGCGCCGCCGTAGGCCCAGGCGTCCCTCGGATCCCACCATCCGTCGAAATAGCCGAGGCGTCCCAGCAGTTCCACCCGGCCGATCTCGTGGTGCACCGAGGCGTTCCAGCGCAAGCCGGGAAGGGCGTCGCGCAGTTCGCGGATCCGCCGCGTGTCCAGGGTCGCCGGATTGTGCTCGACGACATCGGTACGGGTCAGGTTGACCGCGAAATCGAGCGTCGTGTGGCCGCCCCAGGCCGGCGGCTGCCAGGACGCGACCAGGTCGACGCCCTCCGTGCGGGTCTCGAAGTCGTTGGCGAAGAAGCGGAAGTTCGCGAGATTCGCGGCGCTGGTGATGCCCTCGGCCAGGAGCTGGTCCACCTCGTCCGCCTCCAGCGCGAAGAGCTGGGTCACGCCCAGGCGGTCGCGCAGGTCGATCCGGAACACGTCGGCCGTGAGCAGGAACGAACCCCGCTCCAGGACCATGCCGGCCGCCAGGTTGAGTGACTTCTCGGCGTCCAGGGCCTTGCCGCCGCGCAGCGCCGCCACCCGCGAGGTGGACGGGATCGTGCCGTTGTTCACCAACTCCATCAGGTTGGGATCCCACTGCGTCGAGACGTTGAAGGCGTTCTGCTGGCCGGGCGTCGGCGCCCGGAAGCCGGTGCTGACTCCGCCACGGAGCGCCAGTCCGGGCGCAACCTCCCGGCGGCCCGCCAGCTTGCCGTTCACCGTCGAGCCGAAGTCGTCATAGTTCTCGAAGCGAAGCGCCGTCCCAATGGTCCACGAGTGGTCGGGGGGCCCGTACTCCAGGTCGCCGTAGACGGCGGTGTTCGAACGGTTCCAGTCGCCGGCCGCGATCGGACTGAAGCCCGGGAAGCCGTTTGCGCCCGAACTGAAGCCCTGCTGCGCATAGGGACCGATACGCCAGGAATCCATGTCGCCGAGGCCGATCTCGAACCCTTCGTTGCGCCACTCCAGCCCGGCGGCGAGGTGGAGCCGCTCGCTCAGGTTGCGGGCGACGTCGAAGTTCGCACTCAGCTCCTCCTGCGTGTAGGAGCCGGGGTCGAAGGCGGTCGGCGTGTCCGGCCCCAGGGACGCGTTCACGCTGTCGTAGAGGAAGAAGTCGGCCTCGTTCGAGCCGGTGCTGAGGCTCGCGTCCCAGGTCAAGCCAGAGGCCGTGTATCCGCGCACGCCGGCGACCAGGGAAGCATCGGTGCGGTCGCCGCCGAACACCGGCTGAAAGCCGCCCGGGAACATCTCCTGGAAGCTGAAGCAGTTCGGATCGGCAAACACGCGGGCAAGCGCGCCCTGGTCCGGCAGGCCGTTCGAAACCGAGACGGAGGGACAGCCGGCGGACCCGTCGACGATCCCGTCGGCCGCGTCGAGCGCATCGCCGATCAGCAGCGTGGCGCCGCCGTCGCCGCTGAACACCGCGTCCCGCGTGTTCGGGTTGCGGAAGAAGAAGTTGCGGCTCCCCACCCGCCGGCTGGCGTAGTTCGCATGGCCGTAGAACTGCGAACTGCCTCCGCCCAGGGGACGTCCGAAGTTCGCCCACAGCTTCAGGTCGTCCTCGACCTCCGGCGCGCCGAAGAGCTGCGCCGGGGCGGCGACATGGGTGTTGCCGGCGGCGACCAGCAGCGCGGCGTCCGCGCGCTGGATGTTCCGGTTCGTCGGCTCCGCGCCGCCGTACTCCAGGCTCAGGTTGACGAAGCCGCTCTCGCCCCACGGCAGACCGACGTTGCCGGCGAAGGTCACGGACTCGCCGTCCCCCTGGCCATAGGCGCCGGTGAGCAGCTCGAACGACCCGCCGGAGCTGGCGTCCTTGAGCAGGAAGTTCATCACCCCGGCAATCGCGTCCGAACCGTACTGGGCCGAGGCGCCGTCCCGCAGCACCTCGACCTGCCGCAGCGCGATGGCGGGAATCGTCGACAAGTCCGGGCCCTGAGCGCCGTGTGAGACACCGATCCGCGACCACAGGATCACCGCGCCGCGATGGCGCCGCCGGCCGTTGACGAGCACCAGGGTGTGGTCGGGCGCCAGGCCGCGCAGGTTCGTCGGCCGCACGACCACCGCGGCGTCGCCGGAGGTGGCGCTGATGTTCAGTGACGGAACCACGTTGCGCAGCAGCGCGTCGAGGTTCGTCTCACCCTGATGCGCCACGTGCTCGGCGGAAATCACATCGACCGGCGCCATCGACTCGGTGATGGACCGCTGCCGCGCGCGGGTGCCGGTCACCACGATCTCGTCGTGGACGTGGGCCGCCGGATCGTCGGACTCGGCTTCGGCGTGTGCGGGCTCCGAACCTTTGGACTCGCCGTCCTGCTGGCCTGGCGAAGGACCAGCCACGAACAGGACAAGCAAGTGCGCGCACGCCGCAAGGCGCCACCAGGGGACTCCCATCTCTTCCGACACCTCCGCTTGCTTCGTGCCGACCTGCCCGGACCCTACTCCCCAGCCAGACCGAACACAAAGACGACGTTGCCCATCGCGACGACCACCCGCTTCTGCCCGCCGACCGCGTAACTCATCGGAGATGCGTGCGGCGCGGCGCCGAGCGAGATCCGCCACAGCGGTTCACCGGTCTCCTCGTCCAGGGCGAGTACCCGTCGACGCTGGCGCTCCAGACCAGACCGCCGGCGGTGGCGAGGACGCCGCTGCGCCCAACGCCCGACAACCCGACGCGGTCCAGCCCGACGCCGTCCGCCTCAGACGTCCGTCTCCGGCCGCCGCTTCGGCTCCACCTTGGCCACCGCCAGCAGCGACTCGACGCAGTCGCGCAGCGACTCGTCGAAGGGCCGGAACGTGATTCCCGTCGCCGCCCGCATCCGGTCGTTGCGCAGTTCGCAGCCGGCCCAGATCCCGCGCAACTCGTCTTCCCGCTTCTGCACGTGCTCGGGATGGGGGTCCGTAACCTCCGGCGTGTCATGGCGGAGTTCCGGCAGCAGGCGGTCGATCCCGGCGTTGATCTCCTCCACCGGCACCGCGTCCGCCGACCAGGCAATGAAGCGTTCCCCGTTCCTGACGTTGATGCTCTCGAGCAGCCGGATGTGGCTCTCCGCGTCGTCGCGCACGTCCACGGTCATCCACGGCCGGTAGGCCTGGGTCTGCGTGCACTCGCCAAGCAGCATCAACTCGATGTTGTGCTGCCAGGGACCCTTGTCCTTCTGGTGCGCCGACAGGATCGGTCCCACGTTGTCGCCAGGGCAGCAGGTGATCGCGTCCCAGCGACCGCTCTTCTCCGCCGCTTCCGTGAAGGCTCCTTGAGCGTAGAGCTTGCTCATCGAGTATCCGTGGCCGCGCTCCGAGGTGCGCTTCGGGTTCGCCTCGTCCGGATAGCGGTCCTCGTACAGAACCGGCCGCCGGACGAACTCGTAGATGTCGGCCTCCATGATGACGGCCGCGATGCTCGAAGTCACGACGACCCGCGTCACCGATCCCGACTTCTCGATGCTCGCGATGATGTGGTCGCACACATTCTTGACGTAGTCGAAGTCGTTGTAGTCGCTGACGTGCGTGACGTGTGCCACGCCGTGGCAACCGGCGAAGATGTCGTTGAAGCAGCCCGCCTCGTCCAGGTTCGCCGAGTGGATCGTCAGCCGGCCCGAGGCGTACCCGGGCATCCCGCGCAGGAAGGTCGTTTTCTCCGAGTCGTTCGCGTCCCGCACGCAGGCGCGCACGCGATAGCCCTTGTCCAGCAGCAGGCGGACCACCCAACCGCCGACGAACCCGGCGCTTCCCGTGACCGCGACCGTGCCGCCCTTCGGTATCGGAGCCATCTCGCTTTCTCCTTCGGTCTGGTTCGCGCGACGATACCCGACCGGGATGCTGCAATGCGCGGGCGTGGTCCGGAAGGTTGCATGCTGCTAGCGTTGGCAGGTTCCATCCGTGCGCCCGATGACGGGCGCACGGACTGGTTCACGGGTGGCGCGGCTCGCGCCACCCGGGTCGGCCGGCCGAGCGGGCACGCACCGAGCATCCGGCGGCCGACCTGGTCGCTTCGCACATGTCCGTACTCCGCAGTGCCCTGACTGCCGCCGTCCTGCAACCGGGAACCGGTCCCGGCGCCGACGTTCCGGCACCGGGGGTCGAAGACGGAAGCACCGTCGAGCGGGTCCAATGCAGCGACCGCGACTACGAGTTACGCCGCCTGCGTCCCGAAGACCGCGACGACATCGTGAGCCTCGCCCGCGCCCTGCCCGAGATCGACCTGCAGTTCCTGCGCTCCGACCTCACCGATCCGGACGTTGTCGAGGGCTGGATCCGCGACGCCGACACCGGCAGCCGGTTCACGACCCTCGCCTACTACGAGAACGAGTTGGTGGGCTACGGCAGCCTCAACCTGCGCGGCTTGCAGTGGATGAGCCACCTGGGCGAGATCCGCGTGATCATCGCGGAAGGCCACCGCCGCTCCGGCCTCGGCCGCATCCTGACGCAGCGCGTTTTCGACACGGCGCACGACATGGGCCTGCTCAAGCTCGTGGCGCAGATGACGCGCGAGCAGATCGGCGCCCGCCGACTCTTCGAGCGGCTCGGCTTCTCGCCCGAGGCCCTGCTCACGGACTGGGTGATCGACCGCTCCGGACGCACGCGCGACATGATGATCATGTCGTACGACGTCGACCCGCCGGACCGGAGCGGCATCTGAGTCCCCGCCCGCGGCGCCGCATCCGCGTCGTCTCCTGGAACGTGAACGGCCTGCGCGCCCGCGGGCGCAAGGGGTTCCTCGACTGGCTCGGGACCAGCCGGGCGCAGATCGTCGGCCTGCAGGAGACCAAGGCCCGCGCAGAACAACTGCTGCCGGAGCTGCGAAAGCCAAGCCGCTGGCACACAAGCTTCTCGAGCGCCGAGCGCCCCGGCTACTCCGGCGTCGGCCTCTACGCGCGCATCCGGCCCACCTGGGTGCGCACTTCCCTCGGCGAGCACCGCTTCGACGCCGAGGGCCGTCTTCAACTGGCGCTCTTCGGCAAGCTTCTGGTCGCCAACGTCTACTTCCCCAAGGGCAGCGGCAGCAAGCGCGACAACAGCCGCGTGCCCTACAAACTGGACTTCTACCGCGCCCTGTTCGAGCAGGTCGACCAAGCGCGTGAGGCCGGCTACCGCGTCCTCGTCATGGGCGACTTCAACACCGCGCCGCAGCCGATCGATCTGGCGCGGCCCAAACAGAACAGGAAGAACTCGGGCTTCCTGCCCGAGGAGTGCGAGGAACTCCAGCGCTGGCTCGACGCCGGCTGGATCGACACCTTCCGGACCCTGCACCCCGACACGGTGCGCTATAGCTGGTGGAAGCAAGCGTTCCATGCCCGTGAGCGCAACGTCGGCTGGCGGATCGACCTGGTGCTCGCGTCGGCGGCCGCGATGCGTTTCGTCGATCGCGCCTTCATCGCGACGAATGTCACCGGTTCCGACCACTGCCCGGTGGGAGTCGACCTTTCGGCGGAGGTGCTGTCGTGAGCGGAAACGTCGGCGGCGCCACCGGCGCGCCCAATGGCGGCTCCTCCCTGAGCCGGGCGACCACGGTCGATGGCATCCGTCGGCGTATGGCCGGCTTCGCGACGCCGGAAGGGATCAAGAAGGGGCGCAACTTCCAACTGCAGCCGACAGACGTCCTGATCGCCACTTACCCCAAGGCCGGCACGACCCTGATGCAGCAGATCGTCCACGGCCTGCGCACCGGCGGCGACATGGACTTCGACGAGATCACGGAGGTCGTGCCGTGGCTCGAGCTTGCCCACGACCTCGGCCTCGACCTGGACGCCCCGCAGCGGGCCGCGCCGCGGGCCTTCAAGACCCACTTCGACTGGAACTCGACGCCCAAGGGCGGCCGCTACATATTCGTCGCCCGCGACCCTGCCGACTCTCTCGTTTCCTTCTTCCACTTCTTCAGCGGCTGGGTCTTCGAGGCCGGCAGCGTGTCGATACAGGACTTCGCCCTCGAGTACGTCCTCCACGGCTCCCGAAGCGGCCGCTACTGGGATCACCTGGTGTCCTGGTGGCCCCGCCGCCTGGACCCGGACACTCTGTGGCTCTGCTTCGAGGACATCGTCGCCGATCTCCCCGCGGCCACTGCTCGTGTAGCCACCTTCCTCGGCCTCCGGCCGGACCACCCGAGCGTCGCGGTCGCCACCCGCCAGGCATTGATCGACTTCATGCGCAAGCACGGACCGAAGTTCGACGACCATCTGGTCCGCGACGCCCGCAATGCCGCCTGCGGCCTACCTGACTCCGGCACCACCTCGAAAGTCCGCAAGGGCAAGTCCGGCGAAGGCTCCCGTGAAGTACCCCCCGAAGTCATCGCGGCCTGGAACCGGCAGTGGCAGGGAGTCGTCGAACCCATGACGGGCCATAGCTCGTATGCGGAACTCCGCAGGGCAGTTGCTAAGCTGCCCGACGGCTGACTGACTTCGCCGATCGCGTCGCGCGCTCGCCCCTTCAAGGCATCGCCCTAATGCGGGCCGCAAGGCCCGCGCACCCTCAGACAGGTCGGGGCCTCGCCTTGTGCTCCAGCCCGCTCGGCACCGACATCCAGCCCAGTCGGGGCAGGAGGGGTCGGCTCCCAGGTGCCTCTGAACGAGCGACGCCCGACGACACCGCACTTACCGACGCCAAACCGGAGCGGGTGAGGCGGAGTGAGCGCCATCCCCTCCCATCTCCTCTCAAGCGCGAACGTCACCTGGGAGCCGACCCCTCCTGCCCCAAGACGGGCGGGTGCGTCCGCCGCTCCAGCGCTACAGCAGGCCACCCTCCGGCGCCGGCCGGGCGCGCTGGTTGTAGAGCAGTTTCTTCAGGCGTGCGCGTTCCTCGTCGGAGAGGTTCTTGTAGTCGATCGCTTCGCCGCTCGAGACGTCCATGCCGCGCTGAACCGCCGGACGGGCGCCGAGTTCCTCGAACCAGCGCTTGAAGTACGGAAACTCCTCGATGTCCTGCCGCTGGTCCTCCCAGCGAACCGTCCACGGGTAGCAGATCATGTCGGCGATCGTGTACTCGTCGCCGATCAGATACCGCCGGTCGTAGAGGCGGTTGTTCATCACCCCGTAGAGCCGGTTCACTTCGTCGGTGAAGCGGCGCACGGCGTAGCTCTGGTCGCCCTCCGTGTCGCGCAGGCGACGGAAATGACCGCACTCGCCAGACTTCGGCCCCTGGTTCGCCATCTGCCAGATGAGCCACTGGTTCACCTCGTGGCGCGCGCGCAGCTCCTGGGGGTAGAACTGCCCGGCCTTCTCGGCGATGTAGATCATGATCGCGCCGGACTCGAACAGCGCGATGGGCTCGCCGCCGTCCGCCGGCTCATGGTCGACCATCGCCGGCATCCGGTTGTTCGGCGAGATGGCCAGGAACTCTTCCTTGAACTGATCGCCGAAGCCGATCCGGCAGGGCACGATGCGGTACGGGAGCCCGCACTCCTCGAGCAGGATGGTGACCTTCTTGCCGTTCGGCGTCGGCCAGTAGTGCAGATCGATCATGGGCGATGCTCCCTCGGTGAGACCTGGTCGGAACGGGGACGGCAGAATAGCCGACCGGGTCCTCCCTCTTTGGGGCGCGCGCCGCCCAACAGCCGACCAAATCCCCACGGAGCGTGAACGGCAACGCGATCCCAAGACCGGAAAGCCGATACCGACACTGTTGCCGACACGCCGTTGCCATAGGATTCCCCAACGAGCCGCAACGGTGGTCGGCCGCTGGCCTCCTCCTTCGACGGCCAAGTTCGCCAAGAGGCCCTCAACCGCCGACTGAGCCTCCTTTCTCCCGAGACTTCAGGACAGACCGACGATGCTCCGCCAATTCACGATCAAGGGCTTCAAACGCTTCCGCGACGCGACAAGCGTCGACCTTGAGGACATCACGCTGTTGGTCGGCGCGAACAACAGCGGGAAGTCGACGATCCTTCAAGCCCTGACCCTCTTCCAGTACTGCATCGAGATCACACGGAAGTACAACGGGAATGGCCGTCGAGCCGACGATTTGGTGCTGGCCAGCCGAACGACCGGCTTCGAGGAGTTCGGCGTCGTTCCCGCCGCTCATCCCGGCGACCTCTGGCCCGACGGGCTGATCACCCGCAAATCCAAACCGAGACCCATCTCACTAAAGGCCGCGTTCACCAACGGCTCCGAGATCGAGTTTCAGATCCGGATCAGCTACAACCGCTTCAGCATCCAACCAAGCGCAAAGGGCCCGTGGCAAGAAGCAGTACACCGCCGAGAGATTCGCCTGATTCCCATCTTCGCGGGCTTCTTGCCTCAGGAGGAGTACCTGACGCCGCCTGCACGGCAGGACAGGTTGCGCCTACAGCGGCACGGCGAGACGATTCGGAATCAACTCTGGCATCTACAGCAAGACGAGCCGCTGCGCTGGCGAAAGCTCCAAGAGCTATTGGCCGAGCTGTTTCCAGAGAGCACCGTCGATGTGGACTTCAATCTCGACATTGACCGTTTTCTGAAGGCCACCTACAAGGACCAAGCTCTACGACGCAGGCGAGACGTCATCACGTCCGGCTCTGGATTCCACCAAGCCCTTCAGATTCTGGCATCCGTACTGACACCCGGCGCGGCGATGTTCCTTCTCGATGAACCGGACGCACACCTACACGCTCGCCTACAAGGCCAGCTAATGGCCATCTTGGAGCGCCTGGCTCGTGAAGAAGGCGAGCAGTTCGTGCTTGCTACGCACTCCCCTCAACTCCTGAACGCAGCACCGTCGGGCTCCATTCGCGTTTGCATGGCCGGTCAGGCCGTTCCTTTCACCGTCCAACCAGACCAGCTCCTCCTATTGGGCGATCTGGGTGCCATGGACCAGATGGAACTGGTGCCATTGCTGGTGAACCGTGTCGTGGTCTTCGTGGAGAACAAGAGCGACCGCAAGCTCCTGGAGGCCTTTGCTCGAAAGCACTGGGGAGCGAAGAAGCAGCAGGCGATCTGGCGCCACCTGACATTTCTGTACACGTACCAAGGGCCCATAGAGGCCCGCGTACTCGATCTGGCGCCTCAAGTCCGAGATATCGTTACTAGCCCTGGACTCGAGAGTGCGGTCACTACGAGGTTCTTGGCAATCGGAGATCGTGACTACCGTACCGACAAGACGCGCCTGAGAGCACTACGAGACCGGAACGCCACCGCCAAAAGCGAAGCGTACAAGCTCGACTTTAGACTCGTCCTTTGGGAGGAGAATGAAGTCGAGAATTACCTCTTGGATCTAGAGGCCATTCTGCGCGCGCTCGATTCAAACGCCGCCGCAACGGCCAAGAAAACGGCGTGGCGCAGGGTGCGATGACGCTTTATTCGCGAATGGGAGCGCCGACTGGGAGATCAGCGGGAACGCATCTGGGTAAGGGTGGCCGAGAGAATCCAACAAGAAGACCCTCGACTGAGCCTGACGACTGCTATGGACCAAGCTCAGGAGGAGGTCCCACTTGAGGACGCGAACTTGGCACACTGGTCGGACGCCAAGAAGGTGCTGAGCGGCCTTCAAGGTTGGTTGCAGCAAGAGGAGTTCCCCTTTCACCTAGCTCAGGAAGAGGTGATCCACCACATGAACACCGTACCGCCAGATGTCCAGAGGACGCTTCGCTTGCTCCAACGGCTCAGACCAACACGCCGGCGAAGCGCCGTGGCCAAATCCTAGAGCCGGAAGGGTCGGCCGCGATACGCTGTCGTTCGCCCTGCCGACACACGGAGGGCGCAACAGGAGGACGCGGTGCACAACAGGAAGACGACTCTCGCAGCAACGATCGGCGCTCTCGCACTCGCCGGACTCGCGGCCCCATCCGCGGCTTCGGAGCCGGTCGACGCCGCAGCCCAGCTTGCCGCCGCAATCCAGGCCGCGCCCGACGATCGCCGGGACGGCGCGCGGGTCCTCGGTTGGAACGAAGACGGCAAGGTCGTTGAGTTGCGCGCCGGCAGCAATGACCTCGTCTGTCTGGCCGCCAGACCGGGCACTCCTCAATGGAGCGTCGCCTGCTACCACGAGTCGCTCGAGCCGTTCATGGCCCGCGGCCGCGAGCTGCTGGCCCAGGGCATCACCGGCGAGGAGCGCATCGCGATGCGCGAGAAGGAGATCGCGGAGGGCAAGCTGGCGATGCCGCGCGAGCCGCGCACCCTGTACGTCCTGCACGGCAGCGGCTTCGACGCCGAAGCCGGCAAAGTCACGGACGCCTACCTGCGCTGGGTGATCTACACGCCGTACGCGACCGCTGAATCGACCGGGCTCACGACTCGTCCCGTGCCGGGCGCGCCGTGGCTCATGGCGCCGGGTACCGCGGGGGCCCACGTAATGATCAATCCGCCCCGTCCGGACCAGCAATGACCGCGGTCGGCACAGCCGCAACCAAGTGATGAACACCGCCTTCAGCGACAGTCCCTTCAGGGACATCGTCGGCCCGTCGTCGCAGTTCTACATCTCGCAGCGCCTCCGGCTCCACTACCTGAGTTGGGGCAACGAGGACAAGCCGCCCCTGGTGCTGATTCACGGCGGCCGGGACCACGCGCACAACTGGGACTGGGTGGCCAACGCGCTCCGCGGCGACTACCACATCGTGGCCCCGGACCTGCGCGGCCACGGCGACAGCGAGTGGGCGATCGGCGGCATGTACGCGATCACCGACTTCGTGCTCGATGTAGCCCAACTGCTCGAGGCGCTCGACCGTTTTCCGGTGCGCATCGTGGCCCACTCCCTGGGCGCGAACATCGCCCTCCACTACACCGGCTTCTACCCCGAGAACGTCCACAAGCTGGTGGCGATCGAGGGCATGGGGCCGCCTCCCCGAATCCTCAGCGGCCGGGTCAGCGCGGGCGTCGACGAACGCATGCGGGGCTGGATCGGCAGCATGCAGAAGCTCGCCGGCCGGCAGCCGCGGCGCTACCCGTCACTCGACGCCGCGGCCGAGCGGATGCAGGAGGTGAACAGCTTCCTGAGCCCCGAGCAGGCCCGGCACCTCACCGTCAACGGCATGGCGCGCAACGAGGACGGCACCTACACCTGGAAGTTCGACAACTACGTCCGCTCGTTCCCGCCCTACCGCTACGACGAGGAGGAGCTGCGCACCATCTGGGGCCGGATCACCTGCCCCACCCTGCTGGTGCGGGGCACGGAGAGCTGGGCCAGCGACCCGGTCGAGGACGGCCGCATCGAGGCGTTTCAGAGCGCGGAGCTGCGCAACTTCGAAGGCGCCGGCCACTGGGTCCACCACGACCAGCTCGACGAGTTCGTGGCCGTGACCCGGGCCTTCCTCGCCGACTGACGCCGCCATGACAACAGCCGATCCGCCCACCGAGGCCGCCGCCGCGCCGAAGGCCGCCCCCGTCAGGGCCGGCGAACGGATCGCGGCCATCGACGTCCTGCGCGGCTTCGCCGTGCTGGGCATCCTGGCGATGAACGTGCAGAGCTACTCGATGGTCTCGGCGGCCTACCTGAACCCTGCCGCGAACGACAAGCTGGCGGGCGCCGGCTTCACGGTCTGGGTGCTGACCCACGTCCTCTTCGACACGAAGTTCATGTCGATCTTCTCAATGCTGTTCGGCGCCGGCATGGCGCTGATGGCCGAGCGGGCCGCCTCCCGCGGCGCCTCGGCCACCGGCGTCCACTACCGGCGGCAGTTCTGGCTGCTGCTCCTCGGCCTCGCGCACGCCCACCTGATCTGGTACGGCGACATCCTGGTGCCGTACGCGTTGTGCGGCTTCATCCTCTACAGCCTGCGCGGCCTCAAGCCGAGGAAGCTGGTGATCGCCGGCTTCGCCATGACCGCGGTGACCCCGGTCTTCTTCCTGCTGGCCGCATCCTCGATACCAAGCATGCCCGCCGACGTACGGGCCGGTCTCGAAGTGGGTTGGGCGCCGGCCGCGAGCGAGGTCGAAGCCGAGATCGCGACCTACCAGTCGGGCTGGCTGACCCAGATGCCGGAGCGCAGCGCCACCGCGGTTGGCCTGGAGACCACCGTCTTCCTCCTCCTGTTCCTCTGGCGTTCCGGCGGTCTGATGCTGGTCGGCATGGGGCTCTTCAAGCTCGGCGTGCTCTCGGCGAAGCGCTCGTCCGCGTTCTACCGGCGCATGGCGGCCGCCGGACTCGCGCTCGGCCTGCCGATCGTGATCCTCGGCGTGGTCTTCAACACCCGGCACGACTTCGCCTTCGAGCACTCGATGTTCCAGGGCACGGTGTTCAACTACGTCGGCTCGCTCGGAGTCTTCCTCGGCTACGTCGCCCTGGTCATGCTCGCGGTGCAGAAAGGCTGGCTTCCCGGCCTGCAGCGTCGGCTTCAGGCCGCGGGAAGAATGGCGTTCACGAACTACATCACGCAGAGCGTCATCTGCACGCTGATCTTCTACGGTCATGGCCTCGGCCTGTTCGAGCAGGTCGATCGCCTCAGCCAGATAGCCATCGTCCTTGCCATCTGGGTGCTGCAACTGATCTGGTCGCCGTGGTGGCTCGCCCGCTTCCGCTTCGGACCGCTCGAGTGGCTGTGGCGATCGCTTACCTACATGAAGTTCCAACCCATGGCGGCCAGACCCGCCTGACGTCCAACCAGGAAGGAGCCCGTCATGCCCCGACCCCTTTTCGCCGCCACATTCATCTTCTTCACCGTGGCCGTGCTGGCCGCCGGAGGCGCCATGGCCCAGATCGCACCCGAGCCCGAACAGATCGAAGAACTCCTGAAGGGACCCGCCGAGGGCCCGGTCGTCATGGTCAACCTGCTGCGCTTCAAGGACAAGGCCGACGCGCCCGACGAGGGCTTGAGCGGGGCCGAGGCCTACCAGCGCTACGGCGCCCAGATGATCCAGTGGATCACCTCCCAGGGCGCCCGCCTGATCTGGTCGGGCCGGGTCGACTCGATGGTGATCGGAGACACGGAGGAACGCTTCGACTCGATCGCCCTGGTCGAGTACCCGTCGCGCGCGGAGTTCCTGCGCATCGCAGGCGATCCGCGCGTCACCGAGTTCTCGGTCCATCGCACCGCCGGCCTCGAAATGCAGTGGCTGATCGCGTCCACGACACTGGCCGAGCTCAGCCAAAGTTCGCCAGACGAGACCTCGAACGACTGAGTTACGCCGAACCCCTGAGTTAGACTGGCCGCTCGCGAGCGCGCGACTCACCTCAACAACGTTGTTCCCGCCGAGGGAAGGAGATCCCGCAAATGCGCTTGACCAAACTTGCGCCGCTCCTGGCCGCGGCAGTGCTTCTCGCTGCCGGCACGACGATGGCCGCGACGCCGCTCGCCGCCTCGGAGCACGAGGAGCCGGTCGGCAATCTGGCCGAACTGATGCGCGCCATCCTGTTCCCGAACTCGAACTTCCTGTTCGACGTCCAGACCACGGATCCGGGCGCCCCGCCCGAGGCCGGCAGCGAAGACGACCGCTCCGCATCGTCCCTGTTCTCCGGCATCTACACCGGCTGGAAGGTGCCGCAGCAGGCCGCGCTGGCGCTATCCGAGGTCGAGGCGCTGATCATGAACGCCGACCGCAAGTGCGAGAACGGCAGGGACGCACCGGTAGCCAACGAGGACTACCAGAAGTACGCCAGGCAGTTGACCTCCGTCGCCAGGGAGATTTACGCCGCGGCGCACGAAGAGGACCAGGAGAAGGTCAGCGACCTGACCAACCAACTCGCCGGCGCCTGCGAGGACTGCCACGCGATCTACCGGAAGTACCAGGACCGCTGCCGCAGGTAGGGCTGTGCCGGCGCCGCCCGGCCTGAGCCCACGAGCGCCATCTTCCGACTCTCATGCGTAGCGCCTTCGAGTGGGTCGACGCGCTTCCCAGCAGCATCGCGCTGCGGGAATCGCTGAACGCGTACCCGACTCTGCTGACGACCCACGTCGTCAGCATGTGCCTGTTCGCCGGCCTGATCGCCTTCTGGGACATGCGGCTGGTCGGGCTGACGCTCAGGAAGGTGCCGGTGTCGAACATTCCCACCCGCCTCTTCCCGTGGGCCCTGACCGGCTACGGCATCAACCTGATCACCGGCGGACTGCTGCTCTACAGCCAGCCGATGCGCTACTACGGCAACTTCTATTTCTGGGCCAAGATGCTGCTGATGGTGGTTGCCGGCATCAACATGTACTGGTTCCACTACGCGACCTACAAGTCGGTCCAGGCATGGGACCAGGGCCGCGAGATTCCGATCAACGCCCGGCTCGCCGGCGTCGTTTCGCTGGTGCTGTGGGCGGCGGTCGTCGTGACCGGCCGCATGATGGCCTACGCCGGCCTGATGCCCGACTGGTGGGACAACCTGAACATCGGCGCCTGACCGCGGAGGATGGGCTCAATGATGCGGAGGATCGATCAGTGATGCAGTCCTTCTTCGAGTGGATGCAGGGTCTGTCCTTCAGCGCCTGGATGCTGGAGGAGACCTGGGCGTCGCCGATCATCCAGTGCATGCACCTGGTCGCTCTGGTGGCATTCGCCGGCGCCGTCCTGGTGGTCGACATGCGGCTGATCGGGCGCGGCCTCATCAAGACGCCTCTCAACCAGCTCGCACGCGAGCTGGACCGCTGGATGATCTGGAGCTTCGTCGCCCTGTTCGTGACCGGCGTGCCCCAGGTCCTGTCCACCGCGCTCAAGCAGTACTACAGCCCGTTCTTCTGGTGGAAGATGCAGATCATCGTCATCGGGCTGCTCTTCACCTTCACGATCCGCCGCCGCGTCGCGTTCGCAGAGGAAGGAACGCTGGGGCACTGGCCCAAGGTGGTCGGCGTGCTGTCCATCGGCATCTGGACCAGCGTCTCGGTCTGGGCCCGCCTGATCGGCCTCCTGTCCTGACCAGGCATTTCACCTCACGCCTCGCCGCGGCCGGTCTTGCGCTCGCCGCGGCGCTCGCGAGCCCGCCGCTCGCGGCCCAGGCGGGCGCCTCCGGCGACTGGCCCGTCTTCGGCGGCGATCCCGGCAACAGCAAGTACTCGACGCTCGACAAGATCGACCGCGACAACTTCCAGGATGTCGAAGTCGTCTGGCGCTGGCGGTCTTTCGCCGCCGACACGGAAGTTCCGAGCACCGTGCGGCGCGGCCAGTTCAAGGCGATCCCGCTCGAGGTCAACGGCCGGATCTTCGTGTCCACTTCGCTCAGCCAGGTCGCCGCCATCGATGCGGACAACGGCGAGACGATCTGGACCTACGACCCCGAGAGTTGGCGCGCCGGACGTCCCGCGAACCTCGGCTTCCAGCACCGCGGCGTCGCCTACTGGACGGACGGTGAGCGTGAGCGGGTGCTGATTCCCACTCACGACCGCCGGCTCGTCTCCCTCGACGCCGCGACCGGCAAGCCGGACCCCGCCTTCGGCGACGGCGGCGCGGTCGAGATGACGCCGCACCTCGGACGAGAGGTGATGGAACGCTTGACGACCCACAGCTCGCCGCCCGCGATCTGCGGCAACACCGTGATCGTGGGGTCGATCGTCGCCGACGGCGCCACCCACAAGGAAGCCCCGCCCGGCTTCGTCCGCGCCTACGACATCCCGACCGGCGATCTTGCCTGGGTCTTCCACACCATCCCCCAGAACGACGAACTGGGCGTCGAAACCTGGGAGGACGGTTCCTGGCGCTACAGCGGCAACACGAACGTCTGGTCGATGATCGCGGTCGACGAGGAGGCCTGGACCGCGTACCTGCCCATCGGCACGCCGACGAACGATCTCTACGGCGGCCACCGGCTCGGCGACAACCTGTACGCCGAGAGCATCGTCGCCGTCGACTGCGCGACCGGGGAACGCCGCTGGCACTACCAGTTCGTCCACCACGGCCTCTGGGACTACGACCCGCCGACCGCCCCCAACCTGTTCGAGGCGACGGTGGGCGGCGAGCAGGTGAGCGGCGTGGTCCAGGTCACCAAACAGGCGTTCGCGTTCGTCTTCGACCGGACCAGCGGCAAGCCCGTCTGGGACATCGAGGAACGCGAGGTGTTGCCCAGCGGCGTACCCGGCGAGCGCGCGGCGCCGACCCAGCCCTTCCCCACCCGGCCGGCCCCGTTCGACCGCCAGGGAATCACGGAGGACGACCTGATCGACTGGACGCCGGAACTCCGCGCCGAGGCGCTCGAGATCGCAGCCGACTACGACCTCGTGCCGCTCTACACGCCGCCGCGTCTTGAGGAGTCCGGCAAACCGACGATCCAACTGCCGGCCGACGGCGGCGGCGCGAACTGGACCGGCGCGGCGGTCGATCCCGAGAGCGGCGTGCTCTACGTCGTCTCCCACACCCGCCCGGCCAGCGTCTCGCTCATCCAGCCCGACCCGAACCGCTCCGACCTCAACTTCGTCCCCGACCGCTGGTACTCGACGGTCGAAGGACCCCGGGGGCTGCCCCTGGTGAAGCCGCCCTACGGCCGCATCACGGCGATCGATCTGAACACGGGCGAGCACCTTTGGATGGTCCCGCACGGCGTAGGGCCGGTGAACCATCCCGCGATCGCCCGCCTGGAACTCGGCCGGCTTGGGCGGGTCAACCACACCGCCGCGCCCCTGGTTACGCCCACGCTGCTCTTCGTCACCGCGGCGAGAGAACCCGAAGTACCGCCCGAGATCAGCGTCTACGACAAGGCGACCGGTGAGTACCTGGGCGGCATCGAACTGCCGGAGACGCCGCACTCGAACGTAATCAGCTACGAACACAGCGGCCGGCAGTATCTCGCCGTCGCCACCGGCGGCGGCAGGTTCGGCATCGGCGGCGGCGGTACGCCGCCCGAACTCGTCGTCCTGGCGCTGCCTTCCAGGGCTGCGGGCGACGAACCGGCCGAGTAGCCTCAGCCGTACCGAGGATCCGGATGCGGGCATAGATGCCCGCGCTCTCAGGTCGAGGCCCCACGCCTCGTAGGAGAACTCTTGCCATGAGCCACTTGTTCACTCGTTCCGTCCGAACCTTCGCCGCCGGGACCGCGGCGCTCCTTCTCACCGGCTCGGCGATGTCTCAGCCGCCGCCGCGTCGCGCGGAGGCCGCCTACGCGGTCGACGACGCCGCCCTGGTCGGCGCCGCGGGCCGTACCGCCGACTGGCTGACCTATGGCGGCACCTACAAGGAGCAGCGCTACAGCCCGCTCGACCAGATCAACGACGGCAACGTAGCTGAGCTCGGCATCTCCTGGGTCATGGAGACGAACACGAAGCGCGGCCTCGAGGGCACGCCGCTGATCGTCGACGGCGTGATGTACGCGACCGGCGCCTGGAACGTGATCTACGCCCTGGACGCGGTCACCGGCGAACCGCTGTGGACCCATGACCCGGAGGTGCCGCGCTCCATCGCGATGAAGACCTGCTGCGACGCGGTCAACCGCGGCGCCGCGCTCTACCGCGGGAAGGTGATCTCCGCCACCCTCGACGGACGCCTGATCGCCATCGACGCCGAGACAGGCGAACTCGCCTGGTCGACGATGACAGTGCCCGAGGACTCGATGTACACGATCACCGGCGCCCCCCGGATCGCGAAGGGCAAGGTGATCATCGGCAACAGCGGCGCCGAGTACGGCGTGCGCGGCTACGTCGACGCCTACGACGCGGAAACCGGCGAGCGCGCCTGGCGCTTCTACACGGTGCCGGGCAACCCGGCGGACGGCTTCGAGGACGAGGCGATGCGGATGGCCGCCGAGACCTGGACCGGCGAGTGGTGGACCGGCGGCGGCGGCGGCACCGTGTGGGACTCGATCGTCTACGATCCGGAACTCGACCTGCTCTACATCGGCGTCGGCAACGGCGCGCCCTGGGACCGCAACCTCCGCAGCCCCGGCGGCGGCGACAACCTGTTCCTGTCTTCGATCGTGGCGCTCCGTCCCGACACCGGCGAGTACGTCTGGCACTACCAGACGACTCCCGGCGACACCTGGGACTACACCGCCACCCAGCCGATCATGCTCGCCGAGCTGCCGATCGGCGGCCGGGTGCGCCACGTCCTCATGCAGGCGCCCAAGAACGGGTTCTTCTACGTCCTCGATCGCCGCACCGGCGAGCTGATCTCGGCCGAGGAGTTCGTCACCGTGACCTGGGCCAGCCACGTCGATCTCGCGTCCGGGCGGCCGGTCGAGCTCGCCGGAGCGCGCTACACCGACCAGGCAGTCGCCGTCTCGCCCGGGCCGCTCGGCGGGCACAACTGGCACCCGATGGCGTTCAGCCCGGACACCGGACTCGTGTACATCCCGGCGATGGAGATGTCGAACTTCTACGTGCCGGCCCTGAACTTCAAGTACACGCCGGGCCAGTGGAACCTGGGCGTGCGGCCGGCCGCACCCGAGGACATTCCTCAGGCGGTGATCGACGCCACCGGCCTCTCCGGCCAGATGCTTGCCGAGGACGCGCCGCCGGCTCTGCTCTCCGGTCACCTGCTGGCGTGGGACCCGGTCGCCCAGCGCGAGGTCTGGCGGGCGCAGTACACGATGCCCTGGTCCGGCGGCACGCTCGCCACGGCCGGCAACCTCGTCTTCCAGGGCACCCCCTTCGGCCTCCTGACCGCGTACCGGGCCGACGACGGCGAGAAGCTCTGGGAGAGCTACACCGGCAGCGGCGTCATCGCGCCGCCGATCACCTTCGAGAGCGGCGGCACGCAGTACATCGCCGTGATGTCCGGCTGGGGCGGCGCCTTCGGCATCGTCGGCAGCCGCTCAGCCCGACAGGCGGTCGACTCCGAAGGCCGGATCGTCGTCTACGCCCTCGGCGCCACCGGCCGGCCGATCGAGCGGCGGGAGCGCCGCGAGATCCGCGTCACCCGCGCCGACCACGGCGCTTCGGCCGCGGACATCGACGCCGGCCGCCGGCTGTTCAACCAGTACTGCCTCGTCTGCCACGGCTACGGCGCCGTCTCCGGCGGCGTCACGCCCGACCTGCGGCAGTCCTCCCAGCGCGTCTTCGACTCCTACGAGGCAGTCTTGCTCGAAGGCGCCCTCGTCGACCTCGGCATGCCGAGCTTCGCGCCCGTCCTCGACCGCGACGACGTCGCCCTCCTCAAGTCCTACGTGCTGCACCGTCGCAACATGCTCGCCGACGAGCAGGCCGCGGCGGCGGCCGGCGAGGCGCCCTGAGCCGAGTTGCACTCACCCGCCCGCGGAGGAGTTCAGGGGGACGGGTCCCAGGTGCCGTTCGCGCTTGGTCGGAGAATGAAAGGGGGTGCGCTCACTGCTTCCCGCTCTGAATCGGGCCAAGTAGCAGTAGACGCAGATACTTGAGGCGAACGCTCGTCGGGGACTGTCCCCATACGGTCCCCTTCGTCCCCACCCGGACACCAGCGACCGACGGCGGGCCTCGACTCCTGCCTAGACTCTGCTGCCTTCTTAGACTTAGAGTTAGAGAGCGCCCGTTAGAGTCTCGCCGTCCGCTTCAGGCAGCCCTTCAAACTCTACCGTCTGGTTACCGCCCAGGCGCGTTCGTGGTTCTGGCAGTGGCCGCACGGACGGCGACCGGCGCCCTTGCCGCTCTGCGCGTTCTCCTCGTATCTCTCATGCGCGAGAGGGCAGGTGCTCCAGTAGTGGTACACCGTCTGTGTAGACGACAAGTGCCATGGTTTCGTTCTGTGGCCCTTGCTCTTCATCTACTTCCCCCAGAGAGTACGTCTTCACGGCCCTCCGGCCCCTCGTCTGCACGCTGGCGTACCACCGGTGGTCTGGCTCGACTAGTGTAGTGTCTCCAACATGGCTTTACCACGTGTAACCTTTGCGACGATGCTGTCGGCGGTGGCCGTCCAGACGAACGGCCGGGAGTTTTCGTTGCTGTGGTCCACATAGTCGTAGATGGTCTTTACGAGGTCGTTGACGCTCTGGAATGCACCGCGCCGGATCGCCTTCGTGGTCAGACCGCCCAGCCAGCGTTCGACCAGGTTAAGCCAGGGCGACTAAGTGGGAATGAAATGGAAGTGGAAGCGAGGCTTTCGCTCCAGCCATGCGCGCACGGCGGCGTGTTTGTGGGTCTGGTAGTTGTCCAGGATCAGGTGCAGGTCGAGGTGCTTTGGGATCTCACGGTCGAGACGCTTGAGGAAACGGAGAAACTCCTGGTGGCGCTGCCGGCCCATGCACTCCGCGATCACCGTGCCCTCCAACACGTTCAGCGCAGCGAACAACGTCGTCGTCCCGTTGCGCTTGTAGTCGTGGGTCATCGTTCCCGCGCGGCCGCGCTTGAGCGGCAAACCTGGCTGGGTCCGGTCCAGAGCCTGGATCTGGCTCTTCTCGTCCACGCACGGCACAAGCGCATTCTCGGGCGGATTCCGGTACAGGCCCACAACGTCCCGCAGCTTTTCCACGAACCTGGGGTCGTTACTCAGCTTGAACGTCCTGACCAGATGGGGCTTCAGCCCGTGCGCCGCCCAGATGCGCTGGACCGCCGCCGGACTGATGCCCTGGGCCCGAGCCATCGAACGCACGCTCCAGTGGGTCTGACCGGGCGGCTTCTCGTGCAGCGTCGCTTCGATCACTTTACGCACGACCGACTCCGAGAGCGGCGGCTTTCCGCAACCGCGGGGACGATCCCTGGTCAGCCCCGAAGGCCCGTCCTCCGCGAACCGACGACGCCACAGCAGCACCGTGGGCCGCGAAACTCCGAGTTTCGCCGCGATCGCCCGATTGGCCGTGCCCTCCGCCGCAGCGAGCACGATCCGGCTACGCCGGACCGTGCGTTGTGGCGTCGTCGGCGCCTCTACCCATTTCTTGAGAAGCGCTCGATCGCTCTCTTCGATGTCAAGTCGTTCCGCTGGTTCCCACATGAACGGAATACTGACGAACTTAACCGAAACTGTCAACCCATGTCGGAGACGCTACACTAGGAACGCGCCCAAGGCCTCCATGACGTTCCGCCGGCGCTCCAGCAACCTCGCCGTGTGCGTAGCACCAAAGGGAAGGCGGTTTGGTGTCCCGATTGTCCTGCAGTGCCAACTGTGAGCAAAGGTATCATCCTCCCCCGGGGTCACTGGCAGACTAGGGTTTCGAGCGTGAAATCGAAGCACAGAACTGGAGTCTTCGAGCAGGGCTTCGCTGGTGCCCTCGTCGCGGTTCTGGCCGTGGCGTGTGCGCCTACAGAGCCAGACCCTGCCGCGGTCCGGTTGGCTGCACTCACCGCTGCCGCTGCTGGCGACGCAATCGACGATCTACGAGCCGTCGATGATCCCGACGCTGCCGGCGTCCGGGACAGATTCCGAGTTGCTACGCGCGAGGCTCTGGAAGCGGCCCGCGACGCGCGTGACACAGCACCCGAGGCAACCGCTGCGGCCTTCGACCGGAGTCTTGAAGCGGCCGAGTACGCCGAACAGCTCGGCGACGCGCTGGCAGCCGCCCTTGAGGCCCGAGACACTGCTAAGGCCGTCTCGGCCGAAGCGGCAGCGGCGCTGGCTACCCGGAGTCGCGGCGAAGTGAGTCAAGGTCCTGCCGCTGAGGCAATCACCGCCGCATCGACCTCCGCCTTGGCGGAAGTGATTCGCACCGGCGAAGCGAGAGACCGCGCCGAGGCGGCATGGTCGAGACATGCTTTGAGCCCCGGCGAAACACCACGCCCGGAGCTTTATGAACGGTTTGCAGAGAGTAGCCGTGCGAGCGGGCGCGCGCTCAACGAACTCCGGCGTGTTCAACGCGCGGCAGTGGCCGAGTTCGCCGCTCCAGCCCTTACGCGAGCCGCTGCAGCGGAAGAGACGGCCGAACTCGCGGCGGAAGACGCCATGATTCGCTACTACACCGCGTCGGACGCTTGGCGCGCTCTGCTCGATGTGCCTTAGAACCTCAAGGTCTGGTAGAGGCCGGCCGACTCGGCAGTTGCGGCGATCGTTTTCGCCAGACCAATGCTGGGGAACACCAGACCTCGACTCTCCGCAGCCCCACGCCCCGATCCCTGACCGCCTAACGGAGTCGGACCAGGATCCGCTCCAGGAGTGAAAAAGGTCAGCATCCCCCTCGTCTAGCTGTTCCGCCGTCCTCGTTTACTTGTCCGCTTTCGAGGACACTCCGAGAATGTCGTTGCACTGCCTGTCGTTTTCTCGGAAGCCTTTCTGCACCGGCACCGCAGCGGGCTGGCGACCCGACCGCTCCAAGCGGCCGGGTCGTGACGTGAGCGCCCCCCCTGTTTCACCGCCTGATGCGGCCCTGCGGCCTACTCCTCGTTTACCGCGGCGTTTACCGCGGGCCTGGGGTCGCTCACGTCAGAGTTGATCCCTGCGGGAAGGCTCGGAGGCCAGACGCGCCACTGAGCGCCGCCAGGGCCGTGCACGAGTTCTGCGCCGGCGACTACTGGACGCGGAGCGCGCCCAGGCCGTGACCGGTTTCAGTTGCCATTGACAGCTGAGTCGCCAGGGCGTCTCCCACGTCCGCTACGCTGGTGCGGTAACGCAAGTGTGTGCAGGTTCCCCACGTCGGGTCGCCTGTGGAATACAACAGTCGGTGAACGGGCTCGCGTCGGGGTCGTGGGTTCCGTGCTCAAGCGCGGCGAATAAGCGGGATCAGTTACCTGTGCGCACGGTGCGTTACACGGCCCGGCACCAGTCGGCGTGTCGGCAAACAGCGCCGAGGAGCCTCCATTCATGGCCTGGGCGGTGCCCGCCGGCTATCGGGCGGAATGCGGGGCTGCTATTCTGCCTTCTGGGTATAGGAGGCTCAGATGCAGCGCTCTCCGTATGGCGGAGGACCGGAACGGTACCCCCCAACAAGGGTTACTCGTTGCCGAGATGAGGCCGCTCGGCCCCTCGCCGTCAGGGGATTCTCCGTAGCTGAGCGGACGGCCAGAACGATGGCCGCAGTCGCGGTTCTGCCCCTCGCGCTACTAGCTGCTTCGGCGTCTGAAGGGCAGGAAGCGGAGTCGCGCCGGTCAGCAGAACTGCCAGTCAGCCAGCTCACTTACGACCACCCGGTCATGAAAGCCGCGCTTCGGGAGGACGAGAAGAACCACCCGACGGTGCGCGAAGTTTCGTCGTGGAGTGAGATCTGCGACCACGACGACTTGACGGGGCAGATGGGTTCGTGTCACCTCCGATCCCCCATGTACTCGGAAGCGAGCGCGAGTACGCCGGGGTTCTACACAGCCATGCTTCTCGTGTACTGCGACGGTGTGGTGCAGGTCGTCACGGATCGAGGTCGGGTCAACTCGAACGGCATCCCGGTGTCCGGCGAACCGCTGCGCCCAACGAGGGTGATCCTGAACGGACAGGTGCAGAACGCCACCGACCCGCCGCACACTCTGTTCGTGCAGGAGTCGGCCGCGTGGGCCGGCACCACACTCGCGTTCGAGGCCCGTCACTCCGACAACTCAACGGCGGTCTGGCGGCTGCCGTTCGGCGAACCCGAGCGAGAGGTCGTCGAGGCGTTCCTCAACGGCCCCGCCTGCCCTCGGGTGGAACCCGAGATCGCGAAAGCCGACCCAATCATGGTGCCGCCCGAGAAGATCAGTGGCGCCGATCCGCCGTTCTCGAAGGAAGCCCGAAGAGCCCGTGTTCGAGGCTGGCTGGACCTTCGTCTCACAATCTCCGAGAGTGGAGAGGTTGTGGATGTCGAGGTAACGAGAGAAGCCTACATCGGTCGAGCGTATGCGAAGGAGCGTCGCGGCTATGCTGAACGACGACGCTCTGCTGAAGAGCAAACCACTGCTATGGCTGTGGCGACAGTCAGGAAGTGGAAGTACCGACCTGCTACGGCAAACGGCCAACCGATCAGGACTCACACAGACGTAAGGGTGTCCTACGGATTCTAGCAACGCATCGAACCGATGCGTTGCCTGCCGAACCGCGCAAGAATCCTCGTCGACCCACAGCCTTCGGCAACACCTCTACGAACCACGGCAACCCTAAGGGAGGCCCCAATGTGCCACAATTCTGTCACCGACAACCCCTGTCGATCTGAGAACTTAGACGAGAAACAAGCACGCCAGTGGCTTGAAGACCTGGGCCACACCGTCAAGAAGATCTGTGACGATCCACCTGACTTCTTGGTTGACGGCAAGTACGGTGTCGAAGTGACCCGCCTGCACACACAGGAGGATGACGACGACGGCCGTCGCCGGAAACAGGCCCTGAGGAGAACGCTGGAGGTCCTCTTTGAGGAGATCAAACCTCCGCGCTGGCATCCGTCCTACAGCGCCGTCGCTAAGTACGACATGAAGAAGGAGCTTCCGAGCAGGCGCACTGTGACGCAACAGGCGCGGAAGGCCCTTTGGGATCCCGGGAGGATCTGCCTCCCTTGCGGGGTCAGTCTCGATTTGGTGCCCGCCTGCCGTTCCAGCAGCGAGCCTCAGTACAGAGTAGGTACCGTCAACTCGGGAGAGGGAAGGTACCCGGTTCGTGAGTACCTCTCGAGAATCCCCATGACGGTAGCCAGCAAGACCAAGAAGCTCGGGGCGATGGGCGGCAAGTATGAACAACTGTGGCTCGTACTCGTAGACCACATTGGTCACGCACCAATGGACTCCCACGAAGCGGACGAAGTGCGGCGTCAGATTCTGGTGAGAGCTCCCTGGAACCGCGTCGTGATTCTCAGCACTACTCAGCCGCCCGTCGCTACCGAGCTCCGGCTGGAGGAGAGTCAGATGCCAGCGCGGAAGTCATAGTGGGCCGACTCAGTGGCGCCGACCGGGAAAGCCGGTTCCGTGCCCTGTCGGCGACCGAATCTGACCAGGAACGCGCCGGACTCGATGATCTCCCGGCGACTGTCTAGCACGTCGCTGCGGGCATAGCACTGCTCGACCTGGCTCCCGACCGCGTGAGCCAGGGCCTGCTCCGCCAGCTCCCGGTCAATCCCCTCGGCGGGAACACGAGGACCGGAACGAACTGCGGAACGCGTGCATGGTCGCGTCGATTCTCACTCGCGGCAACAGAACGCGCCGGGGGGGTTCGAAGGGGGGCCGCAGGCCCTCCCTCGCTAGCTCCACGGGCGGAGCGGGCGAAGCGCGCGTAGCACTGTGGGGTCTTGGTACCTTTCGAGTCGGACACCCGGCGGACGAGACATCCGACTTCCGCCACCGCCGCTAGCACCGACTCGACCAGGAACGCGCCCCAGGCCTCCATGACCTCTCGGCGGCGCTCCAGCACGTCGCTACGGGCGTAGCACTGCTCGACCTGGCTCCCGACCGCGTGGGCCAGGGCCCGTTCCGCCAGCTCACGCTCGATGCCCTCATCGGAGCACCTAACTGCACTCCGCTCGCTCGGGATGGGCGTCGGCCGCTTGCAAGGCGTCGGGCGTCGCTCGCTCCGAGCCACCTGGGACCCGTCCCCCTGAACCCCTCCGCAGGCTGGAGGTCGTCGGTCGGCTGCGTGCGGCCCCCTCGTATGGGGGTAGGGTCGTCGTGAGGGGGCGATTCGGAACTCCGTGATGATCGAGGCCTGGCGGCGGTACCTGCTGTACATCCTGCTCTTCGGGGCGGTGGGTCTACTGGCGGAGCTGTATCTGCTGGACCATTGCGTGGATTGGAGGCAGTGGATCCCTCTGGTGCTTCTGGTGAGTGGAACTCTGTCCGGTGTGTGGCTGGCGGTGCGTCCTTCCCGAGGGTCTATTCAAGCATTCAGAATCCTGCTGGCGGCGCACGTGCCGGCGGGCCTGCTGGACGTCTACTTCCACTAGCAGTCGAATGTCGAGTTCGAGCGTGAGCTCCACCCGAACTCCAGCGGATTCGAACTCGTCACGGAGAGTCTCGGAGGCGCCATGCCGACCCTGGCTCCGGGGGCAATGATCCTCCTCGGCATGCTGGGTATACTGATCGCCCTCCAGCACCCCGCGGCCGGCGGTGGCTCCGCCGCCACGTCACCTGACGGCGACGCGGCGGACCCTGCCGCCCCGCACAACTAACCCACTAGCCACACGAGGACGCATCTCGACATGAAACGCTCGGCCCTAATGTGGATCACGACGGTCCTGTTGATCTTCGCCATCCCCGCCGCCGCACAGGTCGGCGCCAACAACGGCCTGCTGAACCCGAACCTCGCCAGCGAGGAGGAACTCGCGGCAATCAGCGGCCTCGACGGTGACGCGGTCAAGGCTCTATTCGACGGCCGTCCCTTCCTGCGCGCCGCGGACCTCCACGCCGTGATCTCCAAACACGTCGCCGAGGACGGGTTCGACTCAATCTACGGCGCGATCTGGGTCCCCATCGACCTGACCAACGCGACCTCCGAGGAAATCGGCCTCATCCCGGGCGTCGGCCGGCGGATGACCCATGAGTTCGAGGAGTACCGCCCCTACACCGCGCTGGCCCAGTTCCACCGGGAGATCGGCAAGTACGTCGACCACGACGAGGTCGAGAGACTCGCTCAGTACGTGTACGTCCGCATCGACCTGAACACCGCCTCGGGCGAGGACATCCTGAGCATCCCCGGCGTGGGCCGCCGGATGCGGCACGAGTTCGAGGAGTATCGGCCCTACGAGGCGATGGCCCGGTTCCGCCGCGAGATTGTCAAGTACGTCGACGACGACGAGGTCGAGCGGCTCGCGCGCTACGTCGAGATCCGGTAGCTCGCAGACCTTCTAGGGTCGCTCAACGGTCCTCCGCCCAGTCGAACTGGACGTCCAGCGCCCTAAGCATCTCGAAGACGTTGGGGTGCTCCACACCGAACTCCTCGCACACGTCGGGCAGTTTGATCTCCCTCCGGGACTCCGGCGCCTCCCGTTCGTTCGTGACCACGGCGGCGCCCTGAACCCATGCACAGGCGACCAACCAGCCGTCCGCGCCCGTGGCGAACTTCGCCTTGGCGTGGTCGAAGTACCTCCCGTGGCGCTGTACCCACATCATGATCTCGGTGTAGGCACTCACGACAGCATCGGCATCCACCGGGAGGAAGAACTCCCGTGGAACTTCTCCCTTGACCCACCGCACGAGATCCTCTGTCTCGCTGCCCGCGAGGAGTTCGCTGCGAACCCTGTCGACGCTGAAGATCCGGCCCTTCCGGTGGTGGTGCAGAACGCTCTTCCAGACCCGGGGCAAAGGCCGAACGCGTAGTAGAGGTTCTTCGCCGTGATGAACACATCCGAGTCCACGAGGTAGGTCGTGCCGTTCGTCATGGGAGATTCACTCCTAGTCGCCTCGCGTACTTCTGGAAGGTTCCTCCACGCATGCCAGTCAGGTCGTAGGCTTGCTTGAATCCGATGCGGCCCTCCATCGCCGCACGGAGCACATGGGACGCGAACAGCTCGCCGACACGAGTGTTCTGGTTGTTGTAGAAGTTGCCCCCGGTGGAACTCGCGCCACCCGCGAGATCGTGTCTGACGTACTCCCTGTAGAAGTCGTGAAAGGCGTCGCGGCCGACAAAACTCAGGTCCAGGGCTCGGCGGGCGGCAACGACCGGACTCACCTTGAACGCCCGGGCGAGCGTCTCGAACGGCCTTGGACCCCTCTTCACCTCGTGCCAACGCGATGCAAGTTCCTCCGAAGGGACGAGGAGTTCAGCCGCGGCCGCGTTGCACCAGTCCTCCACGTCCGAGCCGCCAGGGAACAAAGACTCGAAGCCGGAGACGCCCGCCGTGCCAAGCCAGATGTGGGCCAGTTCGTGGGCGAGGGTGAACATCTGCGCCGACTTGGCGTCAGCGCCGTTCACGAAGATCAACGGCGCATAGGGATCCGTGAGCGCGAAGCCGCGGAACTCCTCCACGCTCAGCTTCCGGCTCGTGTTGTTCCCGACTACTCCGTTGATCACCGCCATCACGCCGACTTGCTCGATGGCCCGGCGAAGCTCGCTCACGGCGTCCCGCCAGGTGCTCACTCCCGCGGCCCAACCGCCATCGAGGCCGAGTGCTCGACGCATCTCCCGACCCACGGAGGCCGGGTCATCCGTCAGGCGGGCGCTTCCAGCGAACGACAGCGGTTCCACGTCGCTCTCAATCAAGCACTCCCGGAGCCACTCCTGGCGACGTTGCATGCTGTACAGCGTGTCCAGCAGGTCGGGGCTCGGTCTCGCCCGGGAAGCACCCCACACGGTGCGAAAGTCGGGAACCGAAGACGCTCCTCCGGCGGCGCGGCCAGGAACAGATAGCCGAACGGCGTCCGCGTAGCCGTGGCAAGCTTCTCCAACTGCTTGAGCGTCGGCTGTCTCTCGCCTCGAACCCAGGCCGGAAGCTGAGGAACACGGGCGGCGAGGTCCGCCATGCCGCGACCGGAGCGCTCGCAGGCCCAGCGGAGCATCTCCGCGGCTACCGGTACGCGAGTCATGCGCCGGCCCTCGCAACACCAAGCTCGGTCAGATCCCGCTTGTCCATCCCGCTCAGCGGCCTCCCGTGCCGTCCGGTTTCAGTTCCGGCTCTGGTCCTCGCAGCCGGATGATCCTTCCGGCCCGCGAAGCCTACGTCACGCCGAACACAGGCAGCGCCGGGAACTCGCCCTTGAGAACTGCGGAGGCATCGTCCATGCCCATCCAGCCCTCGATCATCGATGCGTAGACGCGCCGGAAGTCGGTGGTCATCTTGAGGTTGCCGTCGTCGAGGTCGGTGAGGCTGGGCATGTCGCCGTAGAAGCCGCCGGAAACGCCCTTGCCGGCGACGAACATCGGTCCGGCGGTGCCGTGGTCGGTGCCGAGGCTGCCGTTCTCCTCCACTCGCCGTCCGAACTCGGTGAACATGAGCACCGCCACGTCGTCGGCGCGGCCGATCCGTTCGACATCGCGAATGAAGCCCGCGACGGCGTCGGACATGTACATGAGCAGGCGGGCGTGGGTGTCGGCCTGGTGGACATGGGTGTCGAAGGAGTTGCCGCGGAAGCTGACGTAGTAGATGCGAGTCGGCAGCTCGGCCTGGATCAGGGCCGCGACCTTGCGAAGGTCGGCGCCGAGCCCGCCGATGCCGTAGTCCACCGGCGTCCTGTAGCCGGACCAGGCGTCGCGCACCAGAGCCGCGCTCGAGGCGGCGTCCGCGGCCGTGCCGCGCAGGAAGTCGAGGGCATCGTTGCCGCTGGTCTCGTCGCTGCCGAGCTGCGCGAGCGCCCGCTTCTGCCGCGGCGTGCCCTGACGCCGCAGACGGCCCGGATCGTCGAAGACCAGGGGAGAGTGGCGGGCGGCTCGCACCGCGAGGGACTGCGACCTGGCCACGTTGACGATGTAGTTCGGGGTGCCGTCGGGACCGTGATCGTCGGCGAGGCGGCCGAGCCAGCCGAGGGCCTCGCCGCCGTTCGGTACGCCCGTGTGCCAGAAGCCCATCGACGAAAAGTGGGAGAGGCTGGGATTCGGGTAACCGCAGCCTTCGACCACCGCCATCTGCCCCTCCTTGTACAGGCGTTCCATGCCGCTCAGCGACGGATGGAACCCGGCCTCTTCGGTGAGCCCGATCACCTGCCGCGGGCGGATGCCGAGGTTCGGCCGGACCCGGTAGTACTCGTCGTTGCGGAACGGGACGACCGTGTTCAGGCCGTCGTTGCCGCCGGACAGCTCGACCACGACGAGGATCCGTCGCGACGCGTCCGTGACGCCGCCTTGCAGTTCCTCGAACGCGAGCGCCGCGGAAGCCCGGCCCAGCACCGCCGGCAGGCCGGCGGCAACGCCGATGCCGTAGAGGCCCCGGCGCAGAAAGCCGCGCCGCGAGCAGCCGCAGGGTAGTCGTTCAGGCATGTCGGCTCCTTGGTTCCTGGCTGCGGGCGCCCTCAGCCCAACTGGTACTCCGGCGAACTGAAGATGAGGTAGAGCGTCGAGCGGAGCGCCTTCTCCACCTTCGCCGAGACGCCCTCGGTTTCTTCGTCCAGCCCGGTCGAATCGAGTTCCGCCGCCAGGTAGTCCACCATCGCCTGGCGGCCCGGGTCGGTCACCGGCACGCGCAGGAACCGGCGCAGCAGATGGTCGACAGCGCCCTCCGCGTCGGTCGCTCCGGCCGCCAGAACCATCGCCCTCAGGTCCACGTCCAGGACATGACGCGGCACAAGCTTGACCCGCTCGTACGCCATCGCGTAGCCGCGGTAGCCGCCGTAACGCGTGTTGTACTCCTCGTCGGCGTCGGCCATCGCGTTCGAGGCCGCATCGCCCAGCTTCGTGGCCGCGGTGATCGTCATTCCCCGCGCCAGTCGCTCGCCGACCTGCCGGTAGATGCCCGGCATGCGCCGGTCCGGATGTCCGAACTCCTCGAGCCTGGGCGGGAAGAGCACGGAACGCATCGCGTTGCCGCGTTCGAGCAACGTCGCCGGCGTGATCCAGGTCCGACCGCCGGCCCAGCCGGCGACGTTCGGCGGGTAGAGCAACTGCTGCCCCAGGCGCCCGGTCAGGCTGCCCAAATCCGGCACCGTGGGCGCCGTCTTGACCCCGAGCTTGCGATAGGTCGAAACGACTAGCTGAACCGGACTCTTGATCTGCGTCGCGACCGACGGCGGACTGTAGAAGTCGCGCGACGAGAGGATCATTCCCAACAGGGCCTTCAGCTCGTATCCGGACTCCCGAAGGCGGCGTCCCAGTTCCGCCTGGAGCGCGGGCTCCAGATCCTCGCGAACGAGGTAGCGGTACACCTTGCCGGCGATGAACTCCGCCGTCGCCGGTTGTTCGAGAATGATGTCGAGCACGTCCTCACCGCCCAGGTTGCCCTCGCGCCCCAGAAACGTCTTCGCTCCGTCGTCGTGAAGTTCGGCGTCGAAGCGGAAATCGAGCACCTCGTTGGTCCAGCCGGTGAACGCCCGCGACGCCTCCCGGATGTCCTGCTCGGTGTAGTTGCTCGCGTTTCCCAGGTTGTTCAGGCCCATCGTGAACAGCTCGAGCAGCTCCCGGCCGAAGTTCTCGTTCGGGTGGTCCTTCACGTTCTCCCGGTTGTCCAGGTAGACCAGCATCGCCGGGTCGCGCATGACCGCGAGCACCAGACCGCGGAAGTCGCCGGTGGCGTGGGCGCGCAGGGTCCGGTTCTGCACGGCCATCTTCCGGACGTCGCGGACCTTGACCTCCGAGGTCGCGAAGTGGTCGTGCCAGAAGAGGGTCATCTTCTCTTCGAGCGGCCGCGGCGTCGCGACCATGCGGTCGCCCCACCACAGCGCCAGCCGCCGCGTTTCCAGGACGTTGCTGCGCAGACCGTAGAAGAACTTGTCGACCACCGGCTGGAGCGGCCGCGAGGAACCCTCCGGCAGCACGTCGACGCCCAGGGCATGGCCGTTCCGGCGCCCTATCCGCACCGCCTGGGCGCGGCTGGCCGGGAACGGGTCCATCCCAACGTCCCAGATTCCCGACTCGTCGAACGCCTCGAGACCGGAATCGTCGATCGACTCGTAGTCGACCAGCCTCGCGACCGCACCCTCGAGGCCCAAGGCAACAAGCTCCTCGATCTGCACCGGCGTACCGCCGAAACCGGCGCGTTCCAGCAGATGCGCCGCCTGCTCGTAGCCGAACTCCGCTTCAGCGAGGGCTTCGAGGTCGCCGATCCAGGCATGCACTGCGGAGTCGACCGGCGCGCCAAGGGCCGGCGCCGCGAGCGAAAGCGCGCAGGCGACCACCGCTGCCGCGCGAATTCCTGGAAGGGCGCGATGCTGCAACCGGAGTTCCCCCTCTGTCGGAGCGCGAAGACCGGTGCCGATGATAGCGCCTGGGAGTGCGCCGCGCCGCGCGGACGCAACCTCCTCAGGAATGCCCAAGCGCCAGCAGGTTCTCCACCGGCTGGTACAGCTCCTCCATGTACTCGACATCGGCCGCTTCCAGCTCGATCTTCGTCGCCTGGACAAGCTGCTCGAGCTGACCCACCTTCGACACGCCCACGACCGGTGCGCAGACCTCGGGTTTGTTCACCAGCCAGGCAAGCGAAATCTGCGCCGGCGTGCGGCCGTACTTCTTCGCCACCTCGACCACGCGGTCGGCGATATCGAAGGTCGCGGCGCCCCTGTACAGGCCCTCCGTGCGCGCCCGGTCGCCGCCCTTCGAGCGGTCGGTGCCCCCCTCATCGAAGCTGCCCCTGTAGGAGCCCGTGAGGATGCCGCGCGCCAGCGGCGACCACGGCGTCAGCGCAACGCCCGTCCGGGCGCAGTAGGGGTTCATCTCCCGCTCTTCCTCCCGGTACACCAGGTTGTAGTGGTTCTGCATCGAGACGAACTCGGTCCAGCCGTTGTGCCGCGCCGTCATCTGGAGCTCCACGAACTGCCACGCGTACATCGACGAGCCGCCCAGGTACAGCGCCTTGCCGGCCTTGACGACGTCGTGCAGAGCCTCCATCGTCTCCTCGATCGGCGCCCTGACCTGGCCGGGAATGCCGTGCGGGTGGCGGTGGATGATCAACTGGTCGACGTAGTCGAGGCCGAGCCGCTTCAGGCAGCCGTCGACCCCCTCCATGATGTGCTTTCGCGACAGTCCGCCCTGGTTCGGCGATCTGCCCATCGGCATGGAGACCTTGGTCGAGAGGACGTACTCGTCCCGCGGAAGCAGTTCCCGCAGGAGCGAACCGACGACCCGCTCGCAGGCGCCGATGCCATAGATGTCGGCGCAATCGAAGTAGAACAGGCCATGCTCGACCGCGGCCTGGAAGATCGGGCGCGACGCATCCATGTCCAGGGTCCAGTCGCCCTGGTGACCCCGGCCCGGCTCGCCGAAGTTCATGGTCCCCAGGCACAACTCCGACACTCGGAGTCCGCTCTTCCGACCCAGTTGAACCGCTTTCAACGCGTTCCCGCTTTGACTCATCCGACTGCCTCCGAGTTCCAGGCGGCGTGAGTCCGCCGCCTTCGACCGGCCGACGATAGCCCACCGGACCGCCGGCTACATGGTCACCCGGCGACGCGCCTACACCTCGCCGATGTGGTACACGCCGGAGTAACCCCAGGAACGCGAGCTTCTGCCGGTCCGCCGTGTGGCGCCGGCAATTCTCTCGAACTCGGACGTGAACTACCGGCCAGAGGAAGCAGAATCAGCCTTGCAGACGACCTCGAAGCCATAACTGGGACCCTGGCCCCCTGCGAACGCCGGAATCGCACCTTCCAGCCCACTGGTCACCGTCATCGCGACCTTCTGCGGTTGGCGCCGATCCCGGCTCCCGGCAGCGCAACGAACCGGGTCGTCTTCAATGGTGATATCCCAGTAGTAGACAAGGCCGATCTTGTCGAAGTCGTCGGGAGATGCATACTCCCTCCCGGGACTGAGAAGCACGCCCTCGGGCAGGGGCAGGCCCGTGCCGCGCTCACCGCCCAAGAGATCTGCGGCCGCGACGATCGTGCCGATCCTGACGAAGTCGGCGTTGCCACGCCGCTGCAGACTAACGCGAAGGGTCTTGCGCGGCTCTCGTTCGATCGGACCGCTGAACTCCTCATGGGAGTCCACGATACGACCAACCAGTATCCAGTCACTGGCCGCACCGACAATGCATGGCTCGCCCGCGGCGCCTTTGCAACCAACCTGAGGTTCAGGGAAAATGTGCGGCAGGAGGCCCACGCGACCGGTCGCTTCGTGCTTGACGAAGCTCGCGGCGCCGCCCTTCATGGATGTAATCGTGACGCCGCCCGGATCAATCGGCTTCGTCTGTGCGTTGCCCAGCGCGGCTTTCAGGATGAGCGAGGAAACCGCCGAGTTGTTCTCGTCGTTGATCCAGTACCAGCCGCCGTCCATGAGGCCGTGCATTTCGATCGAGCCGCCTTCGTTGCAGGCGAGGCCGTTGTCCTGGTTGAACACCTGGCGAACGATGCCGCTGTCGTCCTTCTCGGCTTCGCGAGACATCGTCCGGTTGCCGCAGGTGACCAGGAACGTCACGACGCTCTCGTCCACATCCTCGGTCGAGGCCAGGTCGGGCGCCGCTTGACCCACGAAGCCGCCCGAACCCTTGAAGTAGAGGGCGACGTGGCGTCCCGCGACTGGAGCGTCGAGCGTGACGTTGATCCCTGTGGACCCGCTGACTTCGGCTGTGGGGTCGGAGCAACTGCTGCCCTTGCACGCCTCGACCACGAACGTGTACGTGCTATCGGGGAGGAGGTCCCCAACGACCAGGGAAGTCGTGTTCGCGGGCGCCGTCCGGATCCGCGCGAACCGGGTATCGTACGGTCCGCGGCTTGAGATCGCGAACTCGGTCTCATCGTTCGAATTGTCCCGCCAACTGAGCTTCAGCTCGATGTCGCTGATCGTGGCGACCGTCAGTTGGGAAGGCGCCGACGGAGGACGGGCGGGCGGGCTCACGTAGACCACGAAGCCGTCGTGGTCCGACGTCGCGAGCGGCGTCGTCCTGCCGCTGCTATGCGCGCTTCGGGCCTCGGCGTTGCCGCGTCCGAACTGCATCCCCACGACATACGGCCTGAGTGTGGCGTTCACGAGCGCATGATCGAGGATCTGGGCTTCGCAATCGCGCGGTCCGTCCCGTGCCGAGGAATCGCACGGCCACAGGTACGAGTATCGCTCCGAGGCGGGCAACAGGTTGATCGCGTTGAACAGGCTCGGATAGACCAGGTTCGGTCCCGACTCCACCGCCTGGCTCGCAATGGCGGTGCCGGAGATCTGGCCGATCACATCGACGAAGCCGTCCGTGAACTGGTACGCGTTGAAATCGCCCACGATGATCAGCCTCGAATCCTGCAGCGACTGCGCCAACTCCGCCACGAACTGCGCCTGCGCCAAGCGCTTGGTGCGCACCCGCAACTCGGTCGCCACGCCGATGAGCGACCGGTTGTGGACCACCATGACCGCGAGCGAGAAGCCATCCACCGTCGCGCGGAGCAAGAGCGGCGGCCGGTCGTTCAGAATGGACTCGCCCGTGAGGTCATCGGGATTCGGTTCGTTCTTGCCGTACTGGATGACGCTTCCGACCTCGACCCTCGAACGCACCAGGAAGCCGACGTCAATTCTGTCGGGTATCGGCCCTTCCTCCAGATAGGGGGTGTAGACGACGCTCGGATCGTCCATCTTGATCCGGTCGGCAAGGGCCGTCAGATCGGCGATGGTCCCGACTTCCTGCATTCCGAGGATGTCCGGCGACCCCAGCACCTCGCGGATGTAGAGCGACAGCTTGGTGAGTTTGGTGGTCGCGCGGGACGACAACAGGTTAAGAGCGTTCAGCGAGCCGACCGTGATCTCACCCGGCTTCTTCTGCCGTACCGGGCGCGGCAGCGTGGCCTCGGTGAGGACGGTCAACGCGGACGGCCAGAGTTCGTAGTTGCCGAACTCGAAGCCGAGCCCGCCGGTGGCGCTGAAGGTCGAACCCGGGACCAGGGATACGTTCGTCAGGCCCAGTTTGTCGGGGTCGAGTTCGAACACCTGAGGGTTGCCGTCGAACACCGGAACGTTGGGGTAGGAGGCGTGGCCGGGATACACGAGGCCGGGCTCGCGGAAGGACCGCTCCGCGGTCGGGGTCACGAACATCTCGGCAATCGGGTCGGTGCGGAAGCTCTGACTCGGTCCGGCGATCGTGCCGACGGCTACGCGGACCAGCATGCCCTCATAGCACTCGTACTCGAGGGCGCAACTCGGAGAATCCGGATCCGGCGAGGGCCGTGCCGCATTGAACTCCACGGGCGCCGGCACGGTGCCGGAACCCGCCGCAGTGACGGTGCTCCCCGAGGCGAATCGAGTGAAGCCGAAGAACTCCTCCACCTCGCCGGTCACGTTGACCAGGTCGCCGACCGATACTGTCGGCGTATCGGCCGTCGCGACGAAAATGCCATCCGAAGTGTTGGGGTCGTTGTCGCTGCGGGCGGCCGGCGTCTGCATGAAGAAGCCGTCGGTCCCCACCGCCGTGACCACGTTGTTCTCGGTGGTTACCGAGGCGTCGACGTGCGGGCTCGTCGCGCCGCTGCCCTGGATCTGGAAGATCTCGCCCGTGAACGTGGAGGGTGGCAGGGGCGGCGGGGGCGGCGGGGGCGGGGGGGCCGCGCCAACGCAGTCGTTGGCGGCGCCCGGCGTGCCGCTGTTTCTGCCGTCGCCGTAGGTGGGTGTCGCCGGCGCCTCACACCAGTTCGACCCGACTTCGTTGGGCAGGTTGGTCGCCCTGAGGGACATCGACCTGGCATTCGGGTCCGGGAACGTAGCGCCGTTGTCATAGGCGACAGAGTCCTTCACCGCATCATTACGGTCCCTCAACACGATCGAGTCCGAACCATTGTTCAGTGACCATGAGTTGGGGTAGTCGTAGTCCACGGTGACGCCACCGTTGGCGGCCATGTCGGCGTTGATGCCAAGAACCAGATAGCAACCCCCGCAGATGTTCAGTGGGCCGCCGTTGTTGATGGTGAAGCTGGGGCTTCGGTCGGCCTCCTCGACCGTCCACCCGTTGATGTCCACCATGTTCGTCGGATCGGAGTCATCGTTGTAGAGCTCGAACCACTCGCCGGCACTGTCGGGAACAAGATTGCCTGGCGGTCCGCCGGGGTTGTTCATGATCTCGGTGATCACGATATCCCCCCCGAATCCCGCGGCCGCCCCACTCAACACCAACACACAACCCACCGCCACACGCCCAACACAGCCCATTTGTTACCTCCCCTTTCGGTCGTCTCTTCCACCAGTTCATCAACCTGCCCGCAGGGCAGCAGGTGCGGAAATGCAGTCAACGCCTCTCGGTGCGCACTCGGAAGATGCCGAATACGCCCGGGAACTCTCCCAGGAAGTGGAAAAAACCCGATGAAGCCGAGAGACTGACGAGGCGGTCAGCCGCGCCGGACGATTCCCGGCTGCCCGTTCGACTCCGAATCGTTCCCGATCAGGCGCTTGTCCTATCGAGACCGGCCCGACTCAGAGTCTCACCAGAGCACTTCCCTCGCGCCGTTGACCAGGCGGCGCAGAAGCCGTCTCCGGTGAGGCCAAACCGTGTATGTTAGTCGAGTTCTTCCCGGTGCCACCCAAGCTGTGGAAAACCTCTCGCGCTCTGGGGTGATCCGGGTCGATCTCGAGCGCCTTCTCCAACTGCTGCAGACCCTGTCCACCGAACCGGGAGGCCGCCATTCAGGGCGTCAGCTCAACGTACAGGCCCTCGCTCTCGCTGTACGGGCCGCGCTCCTCGAACGCGTCCCAAAACGTCTCGGTGTCGCCCGCCAACGCCCCACCGAACCGCCCATTGCCAAGGGAAGTCAGGACCGCTGTCACGAGAGGCGAACCGCTCGCGTCAACGAGCGCCTCTTCGAGCCCAGCGTCGTGAATCGCCAAGGCAGTTGGCCCACCGAAGGTGCCCTGAGGCGGCGATGCCGACCCCGTCGCCGATGTCCACAGCGTGATCCGGACCTGCTGCGTATCCGAAGGTGGATCCTCGATAGCGTGGAGTACACGAAGGTACAGTTGCGGCTGGCGGATCGTGCCATCCTCGAGGCGCAGCGCCCAAACACCCTCTGCGCGAATCTCCGTTCCGCCGTAGCCCGAGGTCACGCTCGGCACCGTGCCCGGTGCAGTCAAGGCTGCCTGCAACGTCGTCCCCACAGGCTAGCGCCACCACTACTGCTGAGGCGTGGCGCTTGCCGTCGCGACCCCGTTGTCGACATGTCCCGCGCCTCGCAGTTCCACCGTGTAGGTCGTGCCGTTGACCAGACCGGTCAGCTTGTGCCGACGCTTTGATGAGCACGGAACGAGCGTCCAGTCGTTGAACGACCCGGTAGCCGAACGCCAGCGCACCTGGTACACGGGCACGTCGACCGGGTCTAACGGGGCGGCCCAGGTCAACGTGAGCTCGCGGTCACCCGGGGTCGCGCTCAGGTTGCGCGGCGCGCCGACTTCCACCGAAGGCGTCTCCGAGATCACCACGGTCCCCGGTCCCGCAGCGCCGTCACGTCGTCAGCGAGCGTGTCTGCGTCCAGGGCATTCCAATCGAGTGAGATGTAGTCACCGGAGCCTAGTCCTGTGTTGCTCGTCAATGCTTCGATGTTCGCGAGGCAGTTCCAGGAGAGATCCAGCCGTCTGAGGACCGTGAGGCCCGAGAGAGGGGTGCCACTCGTGATCCCGTTGTGGGCGAGACTCAGCGTTATGAGCTTTGTCAAACCTGAGAGCGGCGTGATATCCGTGATCGCGTTCTCGGAGAGCTCCAGCCGTGTGAGGTTCGGAACCTGTCAACGACATTGACACAGCGGGGTTCAGGATTTACTGAGTGGTCTCTGCAGTCTCGTTGTCGGGCTTGTTGATCCAGACGGCCCGGGGCAGTGGCGTGTGCATCGGTTGGCCGCCGACGAATCGTTCGGGTGAGCTCTCCCAGGCGGCGCTCAGCGTGCGTTGGCGCTGCTCGATGACGGCTTGCGCCCGGCCGTAGTGGACGGTCTGGGGAGTCAGCATGGCGATGCCGGCATGGCGGTGTTCGGTGTTGTACCAGGGGAAGAAGGACCTGCAGTAGTCGGTCGCGGCGTCCTGGCAGTTGAAGCGGCTGGGGAAGTCGGGGTGGTACTTGAGGGTCTTGAACTGTGCTTCGGAGTAGGGGTTGTCGTCGCTGACCCGCGGTCGGCCCAGGGAGCGGTTCACGCCGAGGCGGGCGAGCAGTTGGGCGGTGCCCTGGCTGGTCATGGGGGCGCCTCGATCGGAATGCAGGGTCAGGACATGGGGCTTGACGCCGTGCTTGAGGCAGGTCTCCTCGATGAGCCTTTGGGCGAGCGCGGAGTTCTCGCGGTCGGCGACCATCCAGCCGACCGCGTAGCGGCTGAAGAGGTCAAGCAGGACGTAGAGGTAGTAGTAGGTCCAGGTCTGCGGTCCGAGCAGCCTGGTGATGTCCCACGACCAGACCTGGTTGGGCGCGACAGCGACCAACTCCGGCTTGGCGTACGACGGATGGACGCGCTGATTGCGGCGGTCCCTCACGGGGTGGTTCGCTTCGAGGATGCGGTACATCGTGCGCTCCGAGCACAGGTAGCGGCCCTCGTCGAGCAGGGTGGCCACCACTTCTCCCGGCGAACGATCGACGAAACGCGGCGACGCAAGCGTGGCCTCGACCCGTTTCCGCTCGATCTGGCTCAGTGCCCGGGCAGGCGTGGGGCGGGGCTGCCGTCGCCCGGGAGCGGGCCTCGCACGACGATAGAAGGTCGATCGCGACACGCCCAGCGCCCGGCACGCCGGCGCGATGCCGACCTGCCGGGCCAGGGACCTTGCCGCCATCAGCAGTCCTTCCCGTCTTCGAGGCTGAATCCCAGCAGCCCTGCAACTTTTCCCTGGACGTCCAGGATCGTGTGCGCGGCGGCGACTTCCCTCTCGAGCCGCTTGACCTTCGCTTCCAGCCGCTTCACCTTCGGCATCAGAGGGTTGGCCTCGACAGGCTTGCGGCCCCGCTTCTTCGGCCTCAGACCGGAAAGCGCGCCCTCGCGCCGCGCCTTGCGCCAGTTGGCCAGATGGGAGCTGTACAGACCCTCTCGCCGCAACAGCCGACCCACCTCGCCGCGGTGGGTGCATCGATCCGCTTCCTCCAGAATCCGCAGCCGGTACTCCGCCGTGAACTGCCGTCGGGTCGGCTTCGCTACGACCTCCGGGTCGGGAACGCCCCCCGCGGACGCCGCGCCGGCCGCGGGGGCCTCGTCGCTACGCTCCTCAACCCCCGCGGCCGGGAGCTCCGAGCCGCCGCCAAACCTCTGCTCTCGTCTTGACATTGATCCTCCTTGCCAACGCGTGCCCTCCACTATTCAACGGGATGCCCGCTGTGTCACGTACGTTGGCAGAGAGGGGTTGGTGAGACCGGAGAGCGCCGTCACGTCCGTGATCCCGTTGCTGTGGAGATCCAGCCGTACGAGGTTGGTCAGACCCGAGAGCGGTGTTAGGCCCGTGATCTTGTTGCTGCGGAGACCCAGAGACGTGAGATTGGTGAGATCCGCAAGCGGTGTTACGTCCGTGAGCGCGTTCCGGCCGAGAGTCAGTCTCGAAAGGTTGACGAGTCCAGAAAGCGGCGTTACATCCGTGATCTCATTGTCGTCGAGATCCATCGCCGTGACGCCAGTGAGACCCGAAAGCGGCGTTACGTCCGTAAGCGCGTTCTCGTAAAGGTGGAGGTCCCTGAGGTTGGTGAGGCCTGAGAGCGGCGTCAGGTCCGTGATCGAGTTGTCGCCGAGTTCAAGCGAGTCGAGGCCGGTCGCGAACTGAGGTGGTCCCGGAAAACTGGACAGGTGGCTAAGGTGTACTCCTCGACCTAGAGGAGGAGCCAGGATGAAGAGGAAGCGTCGGAAGTTCACTGCGGCTTTCAAGTCGAAGGTGGCGCTTGAGGCGCTGCGTGAGGAGAAGCCGCTCGCGGCGATCGCATCGCGGCACCGGATTCACCCGAATCAGGTGAGCAGTTGGAAGCGGAAGGCGATCGAGGGGATGAGTGAGACCTTCTCGGCCGGGCCGGAGCGGCGCCGGGACCACGAGGAGGAGATCAGGGACCTGCACGCGAAGATCGGGGAGCTGACGATCGAGCGGGATTTCTTGTCCAGGGGGCTCGGGCACTGAGCCGGACCGAGCGCCTGCGGATGATCGAGCGGGAGACGGGTGACGTGAGCTTGAGTCGGCAGTGCCGTCTGCTCGAGATCAGCCGTTCCTCGCTGTACTACCGGCCCAAGGGCGAGAGCGCCGAGACGCTGGCCCTGATGCGCAGGATCGACGAGCTGTTCCTGCTGTACCCGTTCTACGGTTCGCGTCAGATGGTCCGCCACCTTCGCCGAGAGGGCGTTCGGGTCGGTCGTCACCGGGTGCGGCGTCTGATGCGGTTGATGGGTATCGCGGCGATCTACCGGGCGCCGCGGACCAGCAAGCCTCACCCGGAGCACAAGGTCTATCCCTATCTGCTCAGGGGGCTTTCCATCGAGCGTCCGGATCAAGTCTGGTGCTCGGACATAACGTACATTCCGGTGCGCGGCGGGTTCCTGTACCTGGTGGCGGTCATGGACTGGGCGAGCCGTCGGGTGTTGTCCTGGCGGCTGTCGAACAGCCTGGACGCATCGTTCTGCGTCGAGGCCTTCGCCGAAGCCCTCGACCGGTACGGCAAGCCGGACATCTTCAACACGGATCAGGGGAGCCAGTTCACGAGCGGCGACTTCACCGGTCTTCTCGAGAACGCGACGGTGAAGATCTCGATGGACGGCCGGGGTCGCTTCCTCGACAACATCTTCATCGAGCGCCTGTGGCGCTCGCTGAAGTACGAGGCGGTCTACCTGAACGAACTCGTCGACGGCATCGAGGCGCGGCGGGTGATCGATGGGTGGCTCGCCTTCTACAATGAGGAGCGGCCACACACGGCGCTCGGCGGCAGGACACCTGCCGAAGCCCACCGCGGACTAATGGGCATTCCGCAGAATCGAGAGTTTTCCACAGCCCCGGCGACGGCGGCTGCGGCGTAATCAACACATGGAGTACACCTTAGCCCGGCCTCGAAACTGTCCAAAGGACCGGGACCACCTCAAACTTCAGTCCGGTCAGGTTTTGGATGTTCCTTCCCACACCCTCGAGGCTGCTGATGAACTCCATCTCAGCGCTCGTGATCGTCTCCCCCGCCTGTTTGCCCAACTCCCCCTCGATGGCGGTGCGAAGCCCAGCATCCGGTATTCTCACATTCACGGGCGACTGCGCAATCACTGTGAACACTTCGGGGTCCGACGTCAAGCCGCTAGGGTCACTGGCCGTGACCGTGACGGCGGCCGATCCTGCCGCCAAAGAGGTCACGGTCAGCACACCATCCGCTACTACTGCGCTGACCACCGTGGGGTCGCCGGACGACGCGGCGTAGGTCAAGTCCTCCTCCACCGTGTCCCGAAAGTGCGAAGCGAGGTTCACGGTCTCCGACCGACCGCCAACCGTTAGCGTCACGTCGTCGATGGGGAGCGTGATCACCGGCGCTCTGTTGGGCAGCCTCACGGACACACGAAAGTCCAGTCCCCTCCCAAAACGCTCTGGTCTCGCCGGCCAACGTCCCAGTGAACCACCCATCCCCAACGGCACCCAGTTCCGCTGTCACGAGGGGCAAGCCGTCCGCGCCAAGGAGGGCCTCGTTCAGGCCGGCATCGTGCACCGCGAAGACCATTCGCTCACCGAACGTGCCCGGTTGTGGCGGCTCCCTTCCCGTCGATGATGCCGACAGCCTGATCCGTACATCTCCTTCCTGCGTATTTTGGCCACTGTAGATCTCCAACTCACGGAGGTACGCCCGTGGTTCGTAGATCGTGCCGTCATGCACCCTCATCGCCTAAGCGCGCAAGCGATCGTCACTGCCGCGCGAATTCCTGGAAGGGCGCGATGCTGCAACTGGGGTTCCCCCAACTGTCAGAGTGCGAAGACCGGTGCCGATGATAGCGCCTGGGCGGGCGCCCCGCTGCCGTCGCGGCACCGGGTGCGGCGCGCGGCCGCCCCCCCCTCAGGAGTGGCCGAGCGCCAGCAGGTTCTCCACCGGCTGGTACAGCTCCTCCATGTACTCGACATCGGCCGCTTCCAGCTCGATCTTCGTCGCCTGGACAAGCTGCTCGAGCTGACCCACCTTCGACACGCCCACGACCGGTGCGCAGACCTCGGGCTTGCTCACCAACCAGGCGAGCGAGACCTGCGCCGGCGTGCGGCCGTACTTCTTCGCCACCTCGACCACGCGGTCGGCGATATCGAAGGTCGCGGCGCCCCTGTACAGGCCCTCCGTGCGCGCCCGGTCGCCGCCCTTCGAGCGGTCGGTGCCCCCCTCATCGAAGCTGCCCCTGTAGGAACCCGTGAGGATGCCGCGCGCCAGCGGCGACCACGGCGTCAGCGCAACTCCCGTCCGGGCGCAGTAGGGGTTCATCTCCCGCTCTTCCTCCCGGTACACCAGGTTGTAGTGGTTCTGCATCGAGACGAACTCGGTCCAGCCGTTGTGCCGCGCCGTCATCTGCAGCTCGACGAACTGCCACGCGTACATCGACGAGCCGCCCAGGTACAGCGCCTTGCCGGCCTTGACGACGTCGTGCAGAGCCTCCATCGTCTCCTCGATCGGCGCCTTGACCTGGCCGGGAATGCCGTGCGGGTGACGGTGGATGATCAACTGGTCGACGTAGTCGAGGCCGAGACGTTTCAGGCAGCCGTCGACGCCCTCCATGATGTGCTTGCGCGACAGCCCGCCCTGGTTCGGCGACCGTCCCATCGGCATGGACACCTTGGTCGAGATCACGTACTCGTCGCGCGGTAGCAGTTCGCGCAGCAGCGAGCCGACGACCCGCTCGCAGGCGCCGATGCCGTAGATGTCGGCGCAGTCGAAGTAGAACAGGCCGTGCTCGACCGCGGCCTGGAAGATCGGGCGCGAGGCATCGATGTCCAGGGTCCAGTCGCCCTGGTGGCCCCGGCCCGGCTCGCCGAAGTTCATGGTCCCCAGGCACAACTCCGACACTCGGAGTCCGCTCTTCCGACCCAGTTGAACCGCTTTCAACGCGTTCCGGCTTTGACCCATCCGACTGTCTCCGCGTTCCAGGCGGCGTGAGTCCGCCGCCTTCGACGGGCCGACGATAGCCCACCAGGCCCCCGGTCATGCGGCCGCCCGGGCCCTCGGCGCGCCCTACCGGCAGACGATCTGGTACACGCCGGAGTAGCGGCCCGGATGGAAGAACCAGAAGTCCCCGGCCTCAGCCGTCAGTCGCTCGGCGAAACCTCGGCCTACTCTGCCCTTGCCGTCATCCCACTCGACCTCCACCTGGAAGGTCCCGAGGCATAGAGAATCCTCTCCGCCGCACCGAGCCGCATCGGCCGTCCAAGTGGTCGCCGTGGCCTTCGACGTTCGCACGGAGCGAAGCGCTTCATTCCGAGCTTCCAACGCGAAGCTGTAGGTGATGCTCGGCACCAGCTCGTCGACGACCATTGAAGTCGTGTTGGCCGGCACCGTCCCGATCATCCGCAGTTTCGAGTCGCCCGGTCCCTGCAGGAAGACGCCGAATTCCGTCTCTCTGTCCGAGTTGTCCCGCCACCGGAGTTCGACCTCCGTCTCGCTGAGCACCGTGGCCTCGACATGGGACGGCGACGAAGGCCGACCAAGAGTCAGGGTCATCTCGACCGTGTCGTCTTGAGGCCTCGGATCCGCAACGTCGCCGACGGCGCCCCTGTAGGTGAGTGAGTTCCGCCCAGCGGCATCGATCTCGACGTCGACCGTGAACGACTCCGACTCTCCGACCTCGATGCCGCCCAGGCCACACTCCGGTACCCCACTCGGGTCCTCCCCGCAGCCGGATGTCGAAATCACAAAGGAGTCTTCCGCCGCCATCAGAGAACTGGTCACGACGACCGTCGAGGCATCGTAGGGACCGGCATTGCGGACGCTGACCGTGTAGCGGACGAGTTCCTCCGAGACAATCCGGCCTTCCGCATCGATGTGCAGATTCGCGTCGCCCCATGTGGTCGCGGTGGACATCGGCGTCCGCCCGGAGAGGAGCGGCCCGTTCCGCGCCTCGACCGCGAAGTTGTACGCAATGTTGGGCACCAGTTCGTCCACAACCGTGGATGTTGTATTCGCCGGCACGGACCCGGACAAGCGCAGCACCGAGTCGCCCGGACCCTGCAGGACGCCACCGTGACTTCGCCTCTCACCTTGAAGCGCACCGGCTGCGGCAGGACAATGCCTTCACCTAGCAGACGGTGTTCAGTCGCCCACAGTTCGTAACTTCCGAACTCGTAACCGAGCACCCCGTCGGCGTAGAAGGTCGCGCCCGGCGCCCACGACACGTTGGGCTCTCCCAGCTTGTCCGGGCCGAGTTTGAGCACTTCCGGGTTCCCGTCCCAGACGGGGATACCCGGCCGGCTGACAATGCCGGGGGTAGCGGACGCCCGGATCGCGAAAGGCCCGCCCGGACCCGGGCCTGATGTACATCTCGGCGGTATAGTCGGAATTGAAGTACTGGCTGCCGCTCAACACCGTGCCGCTTGCGATCCGAATCCGCATGCCCTCGTAGCACTCCGGCTCCATGGCGCAGTTCGCCCGGGCGGGATTCACCGCCGGACGGCTCGCATCGAACTCCACGAAAGCCGGCAACGGCTGGTTGCTCGCGTCGAGCGTGACCGTGGCCCCGGAGGCGAACCGGGTAAAGCCGAAGTACTCCTCCAGCGTGCCGCTCACGTCGACCTGGTCGCCGACGGCGACCGTCGGCGAACCGGAGTGCGCCACGAAGATGCCGTCCGACGTGTCCGGGTCGTTGTCGCTGCGGCTGGCGGGCGTCTGCATGAAGAAGCCGCCGGCCTCGACCGCGGTGACGATGTTGTCGTTCGTCGTCACCGACACCGCTCTGACGTGAGGCGACACGGCGCCGCTGCCCTGGATACCCCAGATCTCTCAGGTGTATGCCGGAGTGATCAGGCAGTCGCTGTTCTCCCCACCGGGCGTGCCGGCGTCGACACCCCCCTGGATCGGCTTCGTCGAGATGCACCAGTTCGAGCCCATGTTGTTGTTCAGAGTGTTGCCCAACGGATCAACGCCCGGAGTGCCCGCCGCCCCCTTGAGCGCGATGGAGGCGCTGTTCGAGGGATCCGGAAAGCTGTTCGCCCTGCCCCAGACGACCGTGTCCTGCAGCTCGTCGTCGCGGTTCGTCAGGATCAGGCCGTCGGTGCTGTTGCTGAGACTCACGGTCGAATAGACGTAGTCAACGGTCACGCCGGCGTTCTGCGACTTGTCCGAGTTGCGGCCTAGAACGAGGAACCCCTTCGACGCGATCCACAGCTCCCCCTCGGTGGTGCTGATCGTGTGTGTCTCCTCCGTCGTCCTATCGTCCTTGATCTTCCAGCCGTGGATGTCGACGCGGTCAGTGCCGGAGTTGTTGAGCTCGAACCACTCGGCGTTGACGTCGCCCGACACGCTCGGGTCGTACATGATCTCGTTGATCAGGATCTGCCCGAAGCCGACTCCCGTTCCGCCCAACACCAACACGCACCCCACCCCAACACGCGACGCCACGCGTCCAGTCCAGCCCATTTGTTACCCCTCGTTTGATCGGCTTTCCGCCGGTTCGTCTGCCTGCCCTCTAGGCAACCAGGAAAGGAAAGCGCTCTCAACGACCCTCGGTGCGCACTCGATCCACGCCGAATACGCCCAAGTACCCTCTCAGAAAGAAGGAAAGCAAAGCCCGAAAAAGCCCTAAGGGACTAACGCAGTTGCCGGCCACGTCAAGCGCCTTCCCGTTGCCCATTCGACTCCAAAGTCGCTCCCGTTCAGGCACTTGTCCAACCGGGACCGGCCCGACTCAGAGTCTCACCGAGACAACTCTGTCGCGCCGTTGACCAGGCGACGCTAAGTAGACGTCTCTAGTGGGGCCAAACCGTGGATGTTAGCGCAATTCTTCCGGGTTGCCGCCCAGGCTGTGGAGAATCTCTCGCGCTCTGGGATGATCCGGATCGATTTCGAGCACTTTCTCCAACTGCCGAAGGCCCTGCTCAGCGCGGCCGGTCTTGATGTAGGCGATCGTGAGAAGCGCGTAGGCGTCGGCCCGGCCGGGGTCGATCTCGATCGCGCGTTCGAGGGCGGCTGCCGCCTCCGGATTGCGGTCGGCGAGACCGTAGAGCACGCCAAGGTTGAGGTGGGCGTCGTAGGAGTACGGATCGAGGCGCAACACCTCGCGATAGAGGCGTTCCGCGGACCGGGAGTCCCCCTCCGCCAGACGCTGGTTCGCGGTGCGGATCATCGTCTGCGTGTCCCGGAACAGGGCGAGGACCGCCTGCATCATCGGGTCGTCGAGGCCTGGCGCCGCCGCTTCTTCGAGGCCGCGAAGCAACTCTTCGGCGCGCGCGGCGTTCCCGAGCTGCCGCTCGGTCATGGCCAGCAGGTAGCGCGTCTCCCGATGCCGCGGGTCCACCTCCAGCGCCGAACGCAGGTGTTCGGCCGCCGCCTCGAAACGTCCCCGCCGTCGCGCCGTCTTGCCCAGGCCGAGTTCGCCCCAGGGTGCGCCCGGCGCCGCCGACCGCGCGGCGCGGAACGCCTGCTCGGCGCCGTCGATGTCACCGGCCGCGAGCAGCGCGTTGCCAAGCCGCACGCGGGCGACCCAGTACGACGGATGGAGTTCGAGAACGCGTTCGAAACGGCGCGCCGCTTCTTCGTGGGCGCCGCGGCCGGCGGCCAGGAAGCCGAGGTAGTACGACCATTCCGCGGCGCCGGGATCGAGTTCCGCGGCCCGCTCGTAGCAGCGGCGGGCCTGGTCGACATAGCGGTGCGCCTGGTAGAGGCGGCCCAGAGCGCCGACGGCGGCGCCGCTCGACGGGTCGCGTTCCACGGCTGCCGCGGCGTCGCGGACCGCGGTGGCGAAGCCCGGATCGAGTTCGGAGAGGTTGGGGATGCGGGGGATCGGTTCCGTGGCCAGCGACGTTGACGATTCGGTGGGAGCGTCGGACGGCGGAGCGGCGCAGCCGGCTAGCAAGGTCACCAGGGCAACCACCACGGCAGATGCGGACCAGAGGGTCCGCGCACCCAGAGACACGGCGTCGGAAGAGGCGCACTTCTCTACTGCAAGCGTGCCGCCTCCGCTGCGGGCAGCGCGGTCACCGCGCATCACGGCAAACTCCCTCGGCCGGCGCGGTACCGCCCGGCGCGAGCAGCCGCAGAATGCTGTTCATCTGCACCCCCGATCGCTCGGTGACCCCGCCGTGCGACCAGTTCACCTTGATGTGATCGACGCCCGGAACGTCGCCGAACGCGAAGTGAACCCGCGGAGCGTTAGCAACGGCGAAGCTGCGCGCCGGCCGCACTCCCCGGGTCCAGCTTCTGCCTCCCGCCCGGACGGTGACGCGCGAACCGATGGAGGAACGGTCGAGAACACCGCCGCCGCAGAGATCGACCACCAGCCATGACTGCCTGTTGCCGACCTCGTTGCGAAGCAACCTCGCAGGCCCCTCGTTGTTCACCACCACGATGTCCACATCGCCGTCGTTGTCCAGATCGCCGAACGCCGCGCCACGGCTCACCTCAAGCAGTTCCAGGGCGGCGCCGGCCCGGCCCGAAACGTCCTCGTAGCGGCCAGCACCCCGACCGCGCAGCAACTGATTGGGCTCGCGGTAGTCGAAAGCAGCGGTATCTCCCGGCGTCACCTTGCCGTTGGCGATGAACAGGTCGAGGACGCCGTCCCCGTCGTAGTCGAACCATGAGGTACCGAAACCGGTGTACGGCTGACTGACGCCGCCGAGCCCCTTCTCGTCGGTCGCGTCCAGGAAGAAGCCGTCGCCGTCGTTGCGGTAGAACGTGTTCGTCTCACCGCTCAGGTGGGTCAGGAACAGGTCGAGATCGCCATCGTCGTCGGGGTCGGCCACGGCGATGCCCATACCGGCCTCCGGCTGGCCGAGTTCGTTGAGCGCCGCTCCGCGCGGCAGCGCGTCCTCCCGGAACGTGCCGTCACCCCGGTTGAGCCACAGGTGGTTCACCGCCTGGTCATTCGCCACGTAGAGATCGACCAAGCCGTCGCCGTCGAAGTCGCCGGCAACGACGCCCAGGCCCGGACCGGCCACCGAACGGATTCCCGCGACTTCGCTCACGTCGACAAAGCGGCCGTTGCCTTCGTTGCGGTAGAGCGTGTCCGGCGCCGGCGGATACTCCGCCGGATTGCAGTAGTTCCGCAGGCCGTTCGGCCCCAGGCAGGGACGCTCCCGGTCGGCGCTCCAGACGACGTAGTTGGCGACGAAGAGGTCCAGGTCCAGGTCGCCGTCGTAGTCGAGGAAGACGGCGCTCGACGACCAGAGGGCGTCGCCGACGCCGGCGCGTTCCGTGGTGTCTTCGAAGGCGCCGCCGCCGAGATTGCGATACAGCCGGTTCGCGCCGACGTTCAGTACGTAGAGGTCGACGAAGCCATCGCGGTCGTAGTCGGCCGCGGTGGCGCCGGCACCGTAGCCCGTGTCGCCGACGCCGGCGGCGTCCGTCGCGTCCTCGAACGTGCCGTCACCCTGGTTGCGGTAGAGACGGTTGCCCGGCGGGCTGCCGGATGCGAGCGAGACGCCCGCGTTCCCAGGCCCGGAACCCGGCAACGGACCGCTCTGCACGAGATAGACGTCGAGGAACCCGTCCTCGTCGATGTCGAGAAGCGCCCCGCCGCCCACCAGGAGTTCGGGGTAGTTGTACCCGCCGGCCGCGCCGTTGCGGTGGACGAAGTCCAGGCCCGCTTCAGCCGCACGCTCGACGAAGACCGCGGTCGGCGAGGGCGCCGCTATCGGCACGTCCGTGCCGCCGTCCGCTTCGCCGCACGCCAGGAGAACCGTGGCCAAGCCGAGCGAGAAGAAGACGGAAGAGCGCCGCATAGCCCACATCAGACACTATCCGCGAGATACCTCTGCCGAACAACGGAGAACTCCACGACGCCCCGTCTCGACGAGTCAACTCCGTTGACAGAAATCCGGCTCCAGTGATACAGATTTTTTTCATGAAGACCACGCTGAACTTCGACGACCGCCTGATTCGGGCGGCCAAGGCACGCGCCGCCCACGACGGCGAACCGCTGACGCGCTTGATCGAACGAGCGCTTCGTCAGTACCTGCAGCCTCCGGAACGTCCCGAACCCCCTTTCAAACTGAAGCTTCTCACGAAGCCGGGCCGTTTGTTGCCGGGAGTAAACCTGGACGACCGCAAGTCCCTCTACGACATCATGGACGGGCTCGATTGATCGCCGTCGATACGAACGTCCTCGTCTGCTGACGGAGGACCGCGACTTCGACCGCTTCACGGGACTTTGGACGGAAAGACTCGACATCTGAACTCCCGTCCATGAGCTTGCGCCGTGGAAACGCAACGCAGTGAGTTCGCGGCGCCGACTGCATAGACTCGCTTCCGGGAGGAACTCGCCTCATGTCTACGCCACAGCGCCGCAGTCGTAGCGCCCGACTCGCTCGCGGGACGGCCCTCACCGCCTTCACCATCAGCGTCGCCCTGGCCGCGGTTCCGGCGGCGGCCAAGGACAAGGACCCCATCTTCGCCACCCGCGGCAACCTCGCGATCCGCGGGTACGACCCGGTGGCCTACTTCACCGACGGGCAACCAGTGAAAGGTCGCAAGGAGTTCACCCTCGGCTGGCAGGGCGCCGACTGGCGCTTCGCGAGCGACGAGAACCGCAACCTCTTCGCCGACGACCCGGAGAAGTACGCGCCCCAGTATGGCGGCTATTGCGCCTGGGCGGTGAGCCGCAACTACACCGCTCCCACCGACCCGGACGCGTTCACGCTGGTGAACGGCAAGCTCTACCTGAACTACAACGCGAAGGTCATGGAGCAGTGGCTGGAGGAGCGCGACGCGAACATCGAGCAGGCGGACGAGAACTGGCCCGCGGTCCTGAACGAGTGACGCGCGCCGCCAGGACGGTCGTCGTTCCAGCGAGAACGCCCCTGGCGTGAAGCTCCTCGCCTTCAGCGACGTCCACCTGGACTCGAAGTTCGGTTGGGCGACTCGCGAGGTGGCCCGCCGGCAGCGTCAGCGGCTGCGCGACGCGGTGACCTGGGCGTTCGAGCAGGCGGAGAACGAGGGAGCCGCCGCCGTGCTCATCGGCGGCGACCTGTTCGAGCATGGCCTCACCTCCCGCGACACCGTCGACTTCCTCAAGCGAACCTTCGAACAATCGGGCCTGCCCATCTTCGCCGCACCCGGCAACCACGACTACGCGGATGCGGACAGCCCGTACCGGCGAGTCAACTGGGCCGGGAACGTCCACATCTTCAACGAGACCCACCTGACCGCGGCGCCGCTCGGCGCCGCGGTCACGATCTGGGGCGCGGCGCACCGGAAACCCGTCGACACTCCCGGTTTCTTCGACGACGGCTTCCACGTCGGCGACTCCCCCGGCGACGGCGTCCACATCGCCGTCTTCCACGGCGAGGAACGGCTCGCCGCGTTCCAGGGCCAGCACCGCCACGCCCCGTTCGACGGCGACCAGATCGCCGCCGCCGGTTTGGACCATGCCGTCGTTGGACATTCCCACAAGCCCGCCGACCATCCGATCTGGACCAGGCTCGGCTCCCTGGAACGCCTCAAGTTCAAGGAAGCCTACGGCAGCGCCGTGATGCTGGAGGTCGAGAATGGCGAAGTCACACGACGCCGCCTCGATCCCCGACCGCCCACGCTCCACACCTTGAGCGTCGATCTGACGGAAGCCGAGAACGCCCGCGAGGCAAGGGAGCGGATCGGGAGGGCCCTCGACGGCCTGGCCGGCGCCGCACGCATCCGCCTGATTGGCGAGCCGGACAACCTCCACCTCCATGCCGAAGACTTCGGCGCGGCCTTGTTCGAGCCCCCCGAGAGCATCGACCAGGTGCTGGTCGACACCTCGGGCCTGACTTCGCCATACGACCTGGACCAGATCGAGGACGAGCCGACGGTGCGCGGCATGTTCGTGAGGCGAGTTCGAGAGGCCGACCTCGACCGCGAAACGGAGCGCGTCGTCCTGCTCGCCGGGCTGCGCGCACTCGACAACCGGGACATCGGCATCCTGGACGAACTCCGGATGGCCGCCGACGGGGACTCCTCCGGTGAGAAGCCGCTCGATGTCCCGACAGACGGAGCGGCCGCATGAAGATCCAGCGTGTCCGCGCCCATGAGTTCGGCAAGCTGAACGGCGAGCTCGACCTGGCCCCCGGCATGACCGTGATCCACGGCGGCAACGAAGCCGGTAAGTCCACCTGGCTGCAGGCGATCTTCGCCGCCCTCTGCGGCCGCCGGCGCGGTCACGGATCGACCAAGGAAGAGCGCGAATTCAAACGACAGTACGAGCCGTGGAACGGAGAGCCCTGGCGCGCCACGGTGAAGTTCGAACTCGACAACAAGCGCCGAATCGAGATTCAACAGAGAGATCTCAACACCAAGGAGAGCGTCGCTCACGACGCTGACACCGGCCGTCCGATCGGGAACGAGGTCATCTACCGGGGGAGCATCGACGGTTCGCGCTTCCTGGGTCTCAATCGCCAGGTCATGCCGTCAACTCTGGTGATCGGCCAGGGAGACATCCAGCGCCTGCGCCAGACGAAGGGCAACGAAGCCTCGGCGCTGAAGAAGGAGCTGCAACGCGCCGCCGCCTCCGCCGGCGGCGCCGCCACCGCGGTCGAAGCGCTCCGCCTGCTCAAGAGCTACGCCAGCGATCAGATCGGCACCGAGCGCCGCAATTCGACCAAGCCGCTGCAGCAGGCGGTCGAGCACGTCGGCCGAGCCAGCCGGGAGCTCGCTACAGGCAGGAGCCGTCAACTTGAGCGCGACCGGCTGGAAAACGCTCTCGCGGCAGCCAACGAAGAGGCCAAGAGGGCGGGCTCACTCGTCCGGGGCCATGAGCGGGCGCTGGCGGAACACGAGCTGCGTCGCCTCGATGCGCGCCTGGAGAATATCGAGAGACTGGCCGAGCGCTTCCCCGGTGGCAATCCCCCCGAGGCCCCGGGCGAGGGACCAGGCGCCGCGATCGAGCGTGAGCTCCGCACAGCTCTCCTCGCGTACCGGATGCGCCCCGACGATCCCGCAGAACTCCGGGGACCCAGCGCGGACGAGATGGTCCGGGAACTGTCCGAACTCCCCAAGGCGGCCGAAGGAGATCGCGAGATCGCGCCCGAAGTCGCTGCTGCGGCCCGAGGATGGCGGGAAGCACGCGAAGCCCGTGCCGTACGCGAGCGGCTAGGACCCGGCGACCCTCCGGAGGCGACTCTCCCGAAGGCTGCCGAGTCGGTCGCGCGGCGCGCTCTGACGGTCCTGGAGCTACCGGCGCTTCGGTCGTCCGGCGACCTCGAACGGCGCATTCAGGAGCTGCGCGCCGAGCAGAGGGAGCTCATGACTGAGCTCGAAGCGAACTCCGGTTTCGGAAAGTGGCCCTGGATCGGCGCGCCCGTCGGCGGTCTGGTGGGTACGCTGGGCGCCTTCGATCTGCTGCCACGGCTCGTTGGCGCCGGCGGGTGGCTTCTTGCCATCGTCTGCTTCGCTCTCATGTACCGCGCACAGAGGCGCGCCTCCCGACCCCGTCCCTACGAACAGATGGACCGCGGCGGAGAACTGGTCGATGCCAGAGCCGAACTCAGGGACCTGAAGCGGCAGCACAAGGCCAGGCAGCAACAACTCGAAGCCGCAACCCAGGAACTCGCGAAACTCCGGATCGAAGCCGATCCGGACGCCGTGCGCGCCGCCCTCGACGCACGCGAGAAAGGGAACGCGTGGGAGCGGGAACATGCAACCTGGCAGCGGCGCATGGCGTCCGCTCGCACCGACGAAGCGGCCGCCGCGGAGGCGCTGCGCGCCGCCTTGGCCGATCGCGGCTTGGAAGATCCCCAGGCAGCAGTCGACGACCTGTTCCACCGCTATGAGCAGGCCTGTCGACGAAGCGCCGAACTTGCCACGGGAACCGACCGCCGCGAAGCCCTGGCAGCGCGGATAGAGGCCCGCGGGCAGTCGGAACGGTCGGCGAAGACGCAGCGACAGAACCGCGAAGCGGCGGAGGCACGCTTCCGTACCGCACTCACGGCGGCCGGTTTCACCGGCGACTCGACCGACGATCCGGAACTCTGGGCCGACGATTGGCTTGCCGGCCGGGAACGCCGGTCAGGGCAACGACAAAGAGACTGGGACCGTCTGCAACACCTGCTCGATGGCCGCGACCGCCAGAGCCTCCTGGACGAACGCGCGGAAGCGGCCGCCGGTCTGAAGGCCATCGCCCGCGCGGAATCCGAAGCGGCAGCAGCACTCCAGGGGCTGACCCGCCCCGAACTGGAACGCAAGCTGGCTGCGGCGCGTATGGAAGCCGGCCAAGCCGGAAGAGAAGTCAGCCGGTACGAAGGTCGACTAGCCGCCGACGCCGACCTCCCGGCACTCGCCGAACTCGAGGAGGAACTTGCTGCCGCCGAGCGCGAGGTCAAGCTCCTGCGCAGGGCGGGCGAGATCGTCGACACCACCACCAAGCACCTCGAAGCGGCCCAGGAAGAGGTCCATCGCATGCTCGCGCCCGACCTCCGTGAGGCACTGGCCGAGCGATTGAGCCTGGTTACCGGCGGACGGTACTCGGCCGTTCGCATCGATCCTGAGGAGGGTCTCGAAGTCCAACTCGAGGTCGAGGACGGCGAGTACCGCTCAGCCTCCGAACTGTCCCACGGCACTGTCGATCAGGTCTACCTGCTGCTCCGCATCGGCCTCGCCGAGGCTCTCGGCGACAAGAGGGAATCCGCGCCCCTGTTCCTGGACGACGCCACCGTGCACATCGACACCGATCGCACGATGCGCTTCCTGGATCTGCTCCTCGCGCTCAGCAGGGAACGGCAGATCGTCGCCTTCAGCCAGGAGGAAGAGGTGCGAGCGTGGGCCGCACGACGTCTCGCTGGAAGCCCACGACACCGCCTCATCGAACTCGACCAACAAGGGCAGCTAATGGGTCCGGCCGACGACGCCGAGTCCGGTGCGGCCACGGGTGGAGCGCAACCGGCACCCGATCCGGAGCGCCAGCACTCCCTCCTATAATCCCGGCCCTATGTTCCCCCTCAAACGCGCAGTCAGCCGCGCGGCGTCGATCTCCGAGCGGCGGGCCTGACCCGTGCAGCGCCTCCTGATCGCAAACCGCGGCGAGATCGCGGTACGAGTCGCCCGCGCGGCGATGGACTTGGGTATCCACACCGTCGCGGTGTACTCCGAGGACGACGCGAACGGGCTGCACCTGACCCGTAGTCACTTTCGACCAGGAGGGCCCACCCGCATGTCCTATGAACCGCCCAAGGTCTGGAAGTGGGACGCCGAGAGCGGCGGCCGCTTCGCCAACATCAACCGCCCGATCGCGGGGCCCACCCACGAGAAGGAACTGCCGGTCGGCGACCACCCGTTCCAGCTCTACTCCCTGGCCACCCCCAACGGAGTCAAGGTCACCGTCATGCTCGAGGAGCTGCTGGCCCTCGGCCACGGCGGCGCCGAATACGACGCGTACCTGATCAACATCGGCGAAGGCGACCAGTTCTCGAGCGGGTTCGTCGGCGTCAACCCGAACTCCAAGATCCCGGCGCTGGTCGACCGCGGTACGGAACCGCCGACGCGCGTCTTCGAGTCCGGCGCGATCCTCCTCTACCTGGCCGAGAAGTTCGGCGAGTTTCTGCCCGAAGATCACGCGGCGCGCACCGAGTGCCTGTGCTGGCTGTTCTGGCAGATGGGCAGCGCGCCGTACCTGGGCGGCGGCTTCGGCCACTTCTACGCGTATGCCGCCGAGAAGTTCGAGTACGCGATCAACCGCTTCACCATGGAGGTCAAGCGGCAGCTCGACGTGCTGGACCGCCACCTGGCCGACTCCGAGTACATGGCGGGCAGCGAGTACACGATCGCCGACATGGCGATCTGGCCCTGGTACGGCGGCCTCGCCGCGGGCAAGCTCTACGGCGCCGGAGAGTTCATCGAGGCCCACACGTACGAGAACGTGAACCGGTGGTCGCGAGAGATCGCCGGGCGCCCGACGGTCAAGCGGGGGCAGATGGTGAACCGGGCCTTCGGCCCGCCGGAGAAGCAGCTCCGCGAGCGTCACGCCGCCAGCGACTTCGAGACCAGGACCCAAGACAAGCTCGAAGCGGCCGAGGAGGACTAGCGATCAGCGCCTCGAAGCTTCCCGATCGCGACAGCGACTCATCGTAGCATTGATCGTAGCAAGCTGGTTCCAAGAAGTCAGTCGGTCCAACCGAGCGCCCGGGCCCGGTGAACGATCTGGTCTGCGGCGCCCGGAAAGCCAAGCCGCTCAGTGTTCAGCACCAGGTCGTAGCGCCGCGGGTCGTCGCAGTCGCGCGCGTAGTACTCGCGGTGGTAGCGGACCCGGTTCACGTCGCGGCGCGCGACGATCGCGTCGGCGTCCCTCTCCGGCACACCCATCGCTTCGACCGCCACCCGACGCCGGAACTCGGGGCCCGCAACGAGCCGCACGTGGAGCGCATCCTCGCGCCGTGCCAGCACCGCGGCTGACGCGCGGCCGACGAACACACAACGGCCTTCAGCGGCAATCTCACAGACGACGCTGCGGGTGACGCGCACCAGATTCCCTTCGCCGATCGGCTGCCCGATCGGAGGCGCCGGGAGGAACAGATCTGGAAGCTGGACGCTGGCAATGCGGGCGAGGCGCTCCACGAAGCCTGGGGGCCGGTCTTCCCGTGCCTGGACCTCTTCCGGCGGAACACCGGCACGCTCCGCCACCTCGTCGATCAGCGTGTTGCCGACCAGCCGCCAACCGAGCCGCTCCGCCACCAGAGAAGCCACCTGCGTGCCACCGGAGGCGTACTGCCTTGAGATCGTGATCAGCATATGTCCAATACCTCCTCTCCAGGCTCAGGGAGTCGACCCCCGCGCGACCTCCTTTGTGGCCGCTTCCGGTGCAACCGGCCGTTCGGCGTCAGCACGAACCGCGGCTCTGAATGCCTTGCGGATCAAGAGGTCCATCCGCCGCAGGTCGGAACTGACAAGGTAGAAGACGATCGCCACCACCACGGCAAGCATCGAGGCCAGACCCACCGCCACCGGTGCTCCCCAGACCTCGGCGAGAGCGCTGATCGGCGCCACGCCGAGCATCGGCAGCGAGAACGACATGGTCAGAAAGCCGGATACCCGGCCGCGCACCGAGTCCGGGATCAGGACATGAATCGCCGTGTTGTTCAGCGTCGTGTAGACGGCCTGGAACGCCGAGCCGGCCAGGACCAACAGAAGGCCGAGCCAGAACCAGGGACTGAGCGCGAAGCCCATCATGAACAGGCCGAAGGCGAAGACGCTGGTCATCATCAGCCGGAGTCGGCGGGTCGAGTAGGACCGCCAGGCGACGAACGCCGCCCCCAGTACGCCGCCGACGCCCGCGGCGCCGCTCAACGCCCCAAGGCCGCCCGCGCCCACTTGCCAGATGTCCTCGGCAAAGACCACGAGCAGGGTCTGGAAGGGCATGACCAGGAACATCGGCACCAGGCCGAAGAACAGCAAGACGAGGACCAGCCGGTTCTCCGCCACGTACCGGAAACCCTGCCCCATGTTGTGGAGCATCGAGTGCCTCGACGGGTCGGCCACCGGCGCCCGATGGACCCCCATCATGCCTGCAAGGGCCAGCGCATAGAGGCCGGTGTTGATCGAGTACGCAACGTTTACGCCCGCAGCCCAGATGAGGAAGCCGCCCACTCCCGGCCCCACGACCCGGGTTACGTTGACCGCGGTCATGCTCAGCGCCATGGCGTTCGTCAGCCGGCGCCGGCCGACCACGTCGGCGACGATCGCGTTCCTCGCCGGCATGACGAAGGGGAAGACCGCCCCTACCACCGTCACCTGGACCAGGATGTGCCAATAGTCGAGTCTTCCGCTCAGAAGCAGGGAGAGCACGATCACCTCGGCCACCACCACCGTTGCCTGTCCGGCGGCCACCAGGCCCCTGCGTTCGAACCGGTCGGCCGCGGCTCCTCCGACCGGCCCCAGACTGAGCATCGAAAGCGCCACCATCAGGCTGACTAGCCCCAATGCGAACTCGCTGCCGGTCAGCGAGTAGACGAGCCACGAACGGACAACCAACTGGCCCTGCATGGCCAGGAAGAAGGTCGTGTTCGACAGGTAGAGCCAGCGGAACTGGGGTATCCGCAGCGACTCCCACATGCCGCCACGCCCGGGCGGCGGCCCTGGGGCCGGGCTGGGGAATCGTTGGACGGTCATCGGGTGGGCACCAGCCTCGCGGCAGGGTATCCCGGAACACGCTAGGAGTGTCCGCAGCGTTGTCGCTGCGCTGTCGCGCAGGGAACAGGCAGCGAGTAGCCAACGTTACAGCGGCGTCGTGGGTTCATAGAGTTGGCCGCGCTGGGCAGCGAGGCCGCGCAGGCACTGGTGTGTTGGCGCCCGACTAGGAGTTTGGCCCGGACCGTGATCGGCGCTCTGACGCTGGCGGCGCGGCTTGTGTCGCGACCCCGTATGCAAGATTGAGCTTTTCGCCGCGGTCTCTGCCCAGCGCGACGATTGGATTCCACATCTACGGGAGGCAGGGGATGGCAAAGCGGAAGGCGGAGCGTCTGGAAGTCGTTCACCCGGATTGCGCCGGTGTGGACGTAGGCAAGCGCAAGCACTACGTGGCGGTGGCCCCGTCGCGTTTCGAGCGGCCGGTGCGCAATTTCTCGTCGTTCACGGAGGACCTCGAGGCGATGGCCTCGTGGCTTCAGGAGTGCGGCGTGCGTGAGGTGGCGCTGGAGTCGACGGGGGTGTACTGGATTCCGGTGTTCGAGGTGCTGGACCGGGCGGGGTTCGAGGTGCATCTGGTGAATCCTCGGGCGACCAAGCAGGTGAGTGGCCGCAAGAGTGACGTTCTGGACTGCCAGTGGATCCGGCAGTTGATGAGCTACGGGCTCCTGCGCGGTGCGTTTCGCGCGCCGGACGAGTTGTGTCCGCTGCGTTCGTACACGCGGCAGCGCGCCCAGTTGGTCCGCGACCGCAGCCGCGCGGTGCAGCACATCCAGAAGGCTCTGGTGCAGATGAACGTGCAGTTGGACAACGTGCTGAGCGACATCATGGGCAAGACCGGCCAGTTGATCGTGCGCGCGATCGTCGCCGGCGAGCGCGACGGCGCGGCGCTGGCCCGTCACCGGGACGGTCGCTGCAAGGCTGGTCCGGCTGTGATCGCGGCGAGTTTGCAAGGCAACTGGCGAGACGAGCACCTGTTCGCTCTGGGCCAGGCGCTGGCCCGCTACGACATGCTGCAAGGCCAGATCGAGATGTGCGAGAAGCGCATCGACGCCGAGCTCGACGGCCTGGCCCAAGACGGCGTCGAGGACGCGCCGCCGCCCGGTTCGAAGGCGCGCGAGCGCGCCCTGCGGAAGCGGCTGCATCGCATGCTCGGCGTGGACCTGGTCGCCATTCCGACGGTCGGCGTCGAAACCGCGCTGACCTTCGCCGCTGAGATCGGCCCGGACCTGTCCCGGTTTCCCTCGCAGGGCAACTTCTGCTCGTGGCTGTGTCTGGCTCCACCGACCAACATCAGCGGCGACAAACGGCTGAACGGCCCTCCCGTGAAGCAGACCAACCGGGTCGGCCAGGCGCTGCGCCAAGCCGCCACCACAGCCCGCAACAGCAAGACCGCCATCGGAGCCTCTCACCGCCGGCGTCTCCAGCACATGGAGAAGGCGAAGGCCATCAAGGCCACCGCTCATCAACTCGGCCGACTGATCTACGCCATGCTGACCCACGGCGAAGAGTACGTCGAGCGCGACCTCGTCGAAATGGAGGCCGTCCGACGCGAACGACAAATCAGAAACCTGCAGCGTCAGGCCCGCCGCCTGAATCTGGCTCTCGTGCCGACCGAACATGCCGCCTGAATCGCGCAACCTGCGCTGCCAACAAGGAACCCCTACCCGTTTGTTCCATGCAAGACTGCGCGGCAGAAACTGGGTGGGCCGGCGTCCCCGCCGGCTTCCGAGAGGAAACGCGCCGCGAAGCGGCGACGATACTGCCGCGCTAGGACTAGTCAAACCGCTGCTACACTCCGGCGTCCTCCGCGCCGGGATCGGCCAGTCTCGCCCGGTTGTGCCGACGTAGCTCAGTGGCAGAGCAGCTGATTCGTAATCAGCAGGTCAGCGGTTCAAATCCGCTCGTCGGCTCCATCTTCAAGGCTCTCGACGAGGCAAGGGCGATGGCCTCGCCCGGTCTTGACTCGTGTCACTCTACATGCAAATCTGCATGTATGAGCACGAAGACGATCGCACTCGAGTCGAGCATCTACGGGCGTCTCGCCGAGTTGAAGAGAGATGGCGAGTCCTTCTCGAAGGTCATCGACCGTCTGTTGTCCGAGGTAGCGGACGCACACACGGGACGCGACATTCTCCGAAGCCTAGAGGGCTTCTCGTGCCTGACCAAGAGTGACGCGGAGCGGTTTCTTGCCGTTGTCGCCGAAAATCGCGACAGCGAACGCTGGGAACAATGATCTGCTTCGACACGACCTTGCTGGTCGATCTCTGGCGAAGTCACGAGTTCGAAGACTCCTCCGCGAGGTCGCTACTCGAGCGGTACTCCGGGGAGGAGTTCGTGGTTCCATGCCACGCCGCCGGGGAGTTTCTCGAGGGTGGGGCCACGATCTCGGAGGCGCGGCTCGCGGAATCGCTGCGCTTTCTGCGACTGTTCCGGATCGGCGATGTCACGATCGAGACGGCGCTGAGCTACGCCCGCATCGTGTCTCACCTCAGAACTAACGGCGGTCTAACCGGACGTTCCAAGCCTGATCTCTGGATCGCAGCATGGGCGGCGCAGAACGCCGCCCCACTGGCGACTCGAAACGCGAAGCCCTTCGGCGGCATCCCGGGCCTCGAGTTGTTGCGCTACTGAGTGGAGGCCCCGCCCACCGAAGGCACGACGTGGGCCTCGCCGCAACAGGTGACCCGGACCCACGCGCCACCCTGAAGCCATGAAGAAACGCCGCTTCGCAGCCGGCCTTGCCGTCGTCGTCGCGCTGGCGTGCGGCCAGGACGACTACTCGAACGGGGACGCGACACCCCCGACCGGGATTCCGCCTTACGTCACCCAGGAGTGGAACCCGCCCAGCGCGGCGGCCGAGCCGAGCGAGCTCGTGCCGCGAGACCCTTGCGCCAACCACGACCCGCTCCGCCAGGCGTTCTTCGGCGATCTCCACACCCACACGGCCTTCTCCCTCGACGCCCTCGGCCGCGGCGGCTTCCAGACCCCTGATGACGCCTATCGATTCGCCCGCGGCGAAGCGCTCGGCCTCGGCCCGCTCGACGAAGAGGGACAGCCGACGCGCACGGCCCAACTCGTCCGTCCACTCGACTTCGCCGCGGTCACCGACCACTCCGAGTGGCTGGGCGAGGTCTCCGTCTGCACCGACCCGTCCTCGCCGCTCTACGACGAGCCGGCCTGCCGCGGGATGCGGCCGGGAAGCACCGCCGAAGAACGCGCGGCCTGGATGGACCACCGGATCACCGGCCGGGTGCCGGGACTGTGCGGCGAGGACACGAGTGTCTGCCGCAACGGCCTGCTCACCGCCTGGGGTGCAACCCAGGCCGCAGCCGAACGGCACTACGACCGGTCGAGCGACTGCTCCTTCACGAGTTTCCATGGCTGGGAGTACACCCGAATGCCGGGCTTGTCCAAGGTGCATCGCAACGTCATCCTGCGCAACGAGATTGCGCCCGAGCTGCCGATCTCCTGGATGGACGCCGCGGAGCCGCTGGACCTCTGGACCCGGCTCAAGGACCGTTGCAACGACACCGGCACCGGCTGCCAGGCACTCACGATCCCCCACAACTCGAACATCTCGAACGGCCAGATGTTCACCGTCGACTGGGCGAGCATGCCGTTGGACGAGCAACGCGCACGGGCGGCGCTCCAGGCCGAGATGGATCCGCTGGTCGAGATCATGCAGGCAAAGGGCGATTCCGAGTGCCGGCGCGGCATGTGGGGCGTCGTCGGCGAGGACGAGTTCTGCGACTTCGAGAAGGTGCGCTACATCGACGGGGAGAGGCCGCCCGACTGCGAGGAGGGCACCGGCGTCGGCGGGCTGCGCGGCCAGGGCTGCCAGTCCCGGCTCGATTTCGTGCGCTACGCGCTGATCGACGGTCTGGCCCAGGAGGAGCGCCTGGGCGTCAACCCGTTCCAATTCGGGATCATGGCCTCGACTGACGGCCACAACGGCTTCCCTGGCGACACGGATGAGTTCGACTACCAGGGGCAGAACGCGAACGTCGACTCGGACCTCGGGAAGCGGCTCACCACGCCCGCCTACGCGCCGCACCGGCTCAGAAACCCCGGCGGCCTGATCGGCATCTGGGCCGAGGAGAACTCGCGCGACTCCCTGTTCGACGCGATGCTGCGCAAGGAGACCTTCGGCACCAGCGGGGTGCGGATCAAGGCGCGTTTGTTCGGCGGCTGGGGTCTTCCCGATCTTTGCTCCAGTGGCGACATGATCGCCGACGCCTATGACACGGCGGTGCCGATGGGCGGCGCGCTTCCGGAAAGCGAACGCGCCGCGGCGCCGACGTTGTTCGTGTCCGCCATCGCCGACCCCGGCACCAGCGAGCACCCCGGCACGCCCCTGCAGCGCATCCAGATCATCAAGGGCTGGGCCGGCGACCACGGCCTGTTCCACGAGCGAATCTTCGACGTCGCCGGCGAGCCGGACAACGGCGCGGACGTGTCCAGGTCCACCTGCGAACGAAGGGGTGACGGCGCGACGTCCCTGTGCGCCACGTGGACCGATCCCGAGTTCGATCCGGCCCGCTCGGCTGTCTACTACGCGAGAGTCCTCGAGAATCCGAGTTGCCGCTGGAACGCGCTCCAGTGCGCTGCTCTTCCCGAGGAAGAACGGCCGGCTGCATGCGCGGATCCGGACCAGCCGTGGCGGATCCAGGAACGCGCCTGGACCTCGCCGATCTGGTACCACGCACCCGATCAGTAGCGCTACTTCAGCCCCGCGTCGCCACAAGATCCCGAACCTCGCTGCTTGAATCGAGGCGCTCAAGCGCCTAAGCTACTAGTGCACTATGCAAGGGAACCTGCCATGACGACAGCGACAGTCCGCATTCCAGCCGAGAAACGAGACGTTCTGAGGGTCATTGCCAGTATCGAGAAGACCGAGATGAAAGTGATTCTCTCCGACCTGATCGACGAGTACATCGAGCGCCACAAGGAGATCCTCGATCTTCTCTCCCGCCCCGAATTGGTCGAGGCGATCGAGCGCGGCAAGAAGGAAGTCGAGTCAGGCGTCCCCGGTAAGAGCCTCGATGAACTGGCGGATTGACGTCCATCCGTCAGCGGAAAAGCAGTATCTCAGGCTCGATTCGACGACTCGGCGGCGGCTCAAGGAGACGCTGCTCGATCTTCGGAGGTCCGACCTGCCCTTGAGCCGTCCTCGCGTTCGTCCCCTAAGCGGAAGACTCAAGGGCGACTACCGCGTTCGAGTCGGCGGCTGGCGGATCCTGATGACGCCCGACTCGGAGGCACGTGTCCTCCACGTCTATGCCATCCTCCGCCGCGGCGACGCCTACTGACGCCTAGTGCCGTTGACACCGGACACTCGGACGCTTAGGTTGCCCGGCGAACCTCCGAGGGACTTGAACATGAGCGAAGCGACCGAAACGTCACGGTGGGCAGCGTGCGCTCCCCTTCTCCTTCTCCTGCTGGCGGCCGCCTGCGGCGGCGGCAGCGATGGCGGCGACACCGACATGGCCCCAACCGCCGGCAACGTTGACGACGAGCGGATCATGCGCGCCGCCGAGGCCGAGCCCGGGAGCTGGCTGACCTACGGCCAGACCTACAAGGAACAGCGCTTCTCCACCCTCGACCAGATCACCCGCGACAACGTCGCGGATCTGAAGCTCGCCTGGTCCAAGCCGATAGGCGGCCCCACAGAGCGGATGCAGGGCACGCCGCTGGTCGTCGATGGGGTGATGTACGCGACGAACGGCTGGGGCGTGATCTACGCGCTCGACCCCGCCACCGGCGAAGGAATCTGGACGCACGACCCGCAGACGGACCGCACCTACGTCAAGTACTCCTGCTGCGGCGGGGTCGCGAACCGCGGCGTCGCCGTCTACGGGGCCAAGGTCTACGTCGCCCTGTTCGACGGCCGCCTGGTCGCGGTCGACGCCGCCACCGGCGAGGAAGTCTGGGACGTGGACACGTGGCATCCGTCCGCGCTCGGCCGTTTCAACATCACCGGCGCCCCGCGCGCCGCCGCCGGCAAGATCTTCATCGGGCAGGGGAGCTCCGAGAGCGGCAAACGCCGCGGCTACGTCTCCGCCTACGACGCCGAGACGGGCGAACTCGCCTGGCGCTTCTACCTCGTGCCGGGCGATCCGTCCAAACCGTTCGAGCATCCGGAGATGGAGATGGCGGCCAAGACCTGGGGCGGCGAGTGGTGGAAGATGGGCGGCGGCGGCACCGCCTGGAACTCCCTGGTCTACGACGAGGAGTTGAACCTGCTCTACATCGGGGTCGGCAACGGCGCGCCCTGGTCGCGCCAGGTCCGCTCACCGGGCGGCGGCGACGACCTCTTCCTGACCGCGATCGTGGCGGTCGACGCCGACACCGCCGAGATGAAGTGGCACTACCAGACGGTTCCCGGCGACAACTGGGACTACAGCTCGGCGATGGACATCGCACTCGGCGAGCTGACCGTCGACGGTGCGGAACGCAAGGTGCTGCTGCAGGCGCCGAAGAACGGCTTTTTCTACGTCATCGACCGCGAGACCGGCGAACTGCTGCGCGCCCATCCCTACACGGACGCGATCGACTGGGCCACCCACATCGACATGGAGACCGGCCGGCCGATCGAGAACCCGGACGTGGTCTTCGAGGAGAAGCCGCAGTGGATCACGCCCGCGAACGCCGGCGCGCACAACTGGGAACCGATGTCCTGGGACCAGGACAAGGGCGTCATGTACTTCTACTACCACGACTACGCGAACTTCTACGCCCTGCCCGAGGAGTTCGTTGAGACCGGCGCCTACACGATCCGGCCTTGGGGACTGAGCCTCGGCGTCGCCTCCGGCCCCTACCGCCAGAAGCTCCAGGAGCAAGCCGGGCCTCGCCCCGAGGACAAGGGCTTCCTGGTCGCCTTCGACCCGCTGAACGGCGAGAAGGTGTGGGAGAACCGGCTGCCCTCGGCCTTCAACGGCGGCGTGCTCGCGACGACCACCGGCGTGCTGTTCCACTGCGGCGGCGGCGGCGACATGGGCGCCTACGACAAGGACACGGGCGAGAAGCTGTGGGAGTTCGACGCCTTCGGGTCGTTCTCCTCGTCGATCATCAGCTACATGATCGACGGCACGCAGTACCTGGCCACAATGGTCGGCGGCAGCACGCGGTACGACCGGCCCGGCTCGCTGCTCGTGTTCTCGCTGGACGGCGAGGCGACTCTGGCCGAGCCGCCGGAGCGGGACTTCACGATCCCCGAACAGCCGCCGTTGGCCGCCGATGCCGAGACGATCGACCGCGGCAACACGCTCTACCACGAGCACTGCGCGCTCTGCCACGGCGGACTGGGGCAGACCGCGATCGTCGCCACCGCCTCCCCCGACCTGCGCCGCATGTCCCCGGAAGTCCACGACGACTTCATGGCCATCGTCCAGGACGGCCTGCCGCCGCTCGGCATGCCCGGCTACGCGGACATGTTCAACGAGGAGGCGACCACGGCGATCCACCAGTTCGTCATCTCGAAGGCGTTGGAGGCCCGGGACGAGCGGTAGCGGCAGAACGACGCCGTCCTGTCCCTGGGAACCCGGGTGGCGCGATCCGCGCCACCCGCGAGCCACTCCGTGCGCCCGTCATCGGGCGCACGGATGGCACGCGGGCGTCTCGCCCGCATCCGGCGTGAAAGTCGGCCTAGCCAGTGTCGTCGGCAGCGCACCAGGGCGCTACCGTAGTGCCATGCCGCCTCGCAAGAAACTCATCCTGGACTGCGATCCCGGACTCGACGACGCGATCGCGCTTCTGGCGGCGGCGCACCACGCCGAACTCGTCGGGATCACGACCGTAGCCGGCAACGTCGGGATTGGCCGCACGACCCGCAACGCGCTCGCGGTCGCGCAGCTTGCCGGTGTGGACGTACCGGTTCACCGGGGTGCTGCCGGACCGCTCGCGGGCCATCCAGTGGACGGGAGCCGGATTCACGGGGCCAGCGGCCTGGGCGATTCGGTCCTGCCCGATCCGACCCGATCCGAAGCGTCCGACGATGCGGTCGCCTACATCTGCGATACCGCCCGCTCCGTCGACGACCTGCACCTGCTGGCGATCGGCCCGTTGACCAACGTCGCGCTGGCACTGAAACGCGACCCGGACCTCCGACGCCACCTTGCCGGCTTGACGATCATGGGCGGCAGCACCGGCGCCGGCAACATCACACCGGTCGCCGAGTTCAACATCTGGGCCGACCCGGAGGCGGCGGCCGTCGTGTTCGAGAAGGCCGCGCCGGTGACCATGGTCGGCCTCGACGTAACGAACAAGGTCGTCTTCGGAGACGACGAGACGGCACGAATGCGGGCGGGCGGTACGCCGGTGGCCGAGTTCGCCGCCGGCCTGATCGACTTTCTGCGCGACCGATTCCGGCAGTACGTCGGGCAATCCGTCGTCCCCGTGCATGACGCGACCGCCGCCATCGCGGCACCCCACCCCCATCTGTTCGAGCGGTCCCGTCATCCCGTGGCCGTCGAGGTCCAAGGCAAGCACACTCGCGGCATGACCGTGGCCGACCTCCGCCCGGCTGCTCTCATCAGAGCGATCGGACCGACCAGTCCACCCGCGAGCGACATCGTGTGGGACACGGATGTCGAGGCAGTCAGGGAGCTGATCATCCAATCGGTGCTGGCGCCATGAGTAGGGTTCTACCGCTCGCGATACGCCGGTCGCGGTTGCGGTAAGAGCCCTTCAGCGCGCCATCGACCTGCCAACTGCAGTAGAGAGCCACAACACGGCAACGACCGTGCGCTGGGTGCGCGGACCCTCTGGTCCGCATCCGCCGAAGGCGGTCAGAAAACGCGCCGGCCGAAGGCCGGCTCCTTCTCCTCTGGCGCCACAAACCTCCCGGGATACAACAACTCGGGCTCGCGGCTTCGCCGCATCGCGCTTGATGCGGGCCGGAAGACCCGCGCACCCAGAGACACAGCGACACCGTAGACGTGCTTCTCTACGCAACTGCAGGCCATCACTGCGATCGTTCTTCGGGGCCAGGGACCCGCGACCCGATGGCGATCTTCCGCTTCAATACGTCGCTCGCCTGGAGCGTACAGCGACTTCAGTCGTCTCCCACGATCCGCCCAGCCTGCTGGTCCACCCCGTTCTGGTGCAACACGAGGTGGTCCACCGAGCCGTCATCAGCGCGCCCGAACGTGATCTGCGCGTCCACGACGCGCAGGAAGAACTTCGTCTCGGACTCGGGGAACACCTCGAAGCGCGGTTGCCCGGTTAGTTGGACGAACAGCCGATCGCCCTGCCGTGTAACGGTGAAGACGAGGTTCTCGGCGAGCTGGTACCGGCCGACGTAGGCGTCGTAGAGCGCCGGATCCACCTCGACCGCGGTCCGCAGCGCCGGCGGCACGACGAGCCGGTAGCGCGAGTCCAGGAGGTGAAAACCCAGGTCGTCGACGCTGTCGCCGGACTTCGACAGCACGACGACGCCGGTCCGCGACTCAAGGTCGAAGCCCAGGAACGAACGGTAGCCGCCGGTGCCGCCGTTGTGCCAGTGGAGCTCGCGGCCATGTCCGCGGCGAGTGACCCAACCGAGCCCGATTCGCATGTCGGGCGGCTCGAGCAACCGTGTAGCCACCAGTGTCTCGTAGCATGGGGAGGCACGCCCTCAAGCGAGCGGCGAGCGGTCCTGGCAAGCGATTGGACCGGTTCATCAGCCCGCTCTCGCGAGCACCTCAACCTGAGCCTCGAGCAACTCGCCCAAGCGATCCTTCTCCACTTCGAGATCGAAACGCGTCTGGAGATTGAGCCAGAACCGATCGCTGGTGCCGAAGAAGCGCGAGAGGCGAAGCGCCGTGTCCGCTGTCACGGACCGCTTTCCGTGGACTATTTCATTGATCCGGCGGGGGGGCACACTGATGCCCTTGGCGAGCCGGTACTGGCTCAGACTGAGGGGCACCAAGAATTCGTCGAGCAAGATCCGGCCCGGGTGGATCGGCTCCAGTACTTTCTTCGCCATCATGCGCTCCTAGTGGTAGTCGACGATCTCGACGGCATCGGCGCCCGCGTTCTTCCAGAAGAAGCAGATCCTGTACCGGTCGTTGATGCGGATGCTGTGTTGGCCGGCTCGGTCGCCCTTGAGCTTCTCCAATCGATTTCCGGGTGGCACTCTCAGATCCTCGAGCCTCTCCGCGGCGTCCAGGATCAGCAGCTTCCGAAGCGCAGCCTTCCTGAGGCTCCCTGGAACCGCGCGGTTCCTCTCCCGGTGGAAGAGCTTCTCGCTCCCTCTGTCGCGGAAGCTCCTGATCACCGCCTCATGATAACGCCACTCGGTACTATCGCGGGAGTCGCCGAACAGGTACATGTCCGGCACCTGGACCTGGGAGTCGGGTGAACGAGCCGTATCATCCGATCCCATGTGCGGCCGGTACACCCTCCGCTCGAAAGCACGAACCGTAGCCGACCACTTCGAGCTGGAAGAACTGCCGGACCTGGAGCCCCGATACAACATCGCGCCGACCCAGGACGCCGCGGTGGTCGCGCTGAAGCATGAAGGCCGACGCGCCCTTGGAACCATGCGCTGGGGCCTGCCAAGGAAGCGCGGCGGTCCCCAGATCAACCTCCGCGACGACACCGCGGTCGAAGCGCCCGGTTTCCGCACCCTCCTGAGCCGGCGGCGCTGCCTCGTCGTCGCCGACGGCTGATACGAGTGGCAACCGCAGCCCGACGGCTCCCGCCTGCCCCACTACATCCGCATGCCCGGCGGCGGACCCTTCGGCTTCGCCGGGGTCTGGAACCGGACGCCCGACGGCCTCGCCTGCACGATCATGACTTGCCCCGCCGGCAAGGCGATCACACGGATCCATGACCGGATGCCGGTGATCGCCCAGCCGCCGTGCGAACAGTGGTTGGACGGTCCGCTACAGGACCCAGATACCTTGGGCGAGCAGATCGAGACGTACACCGGCGACCTCGAGTTCTATTCCGTATCGAAGCGGGTCGGCAACTACCGGAACGACGATGAATCCCTGATCAAGCCGACATTCTCCTGAAGGGTCTCCTCGAACTCGACGGCCCCCCAACCGGCACGACGCTGCGCGGGGAGTCGAACCGCGTCAGGAGAAGACGCGGGGTCTGAAGTCCAGCTCGTTGACGATGCTCGCGCTGTCGCCGGTCGCCCGGATGACGAACAACCCTCGCCGCACCGCGTACTTCGTCACCGAAGCATCGCTCCTGAGGTAAGCCACCGCGCCGTAGACCCGACTTTCCCGGTACTCCGGCGACCACTCCACGAACTGGGAGAGCTTGCCCAGGAAGTCGGTGACGTCTTCGGACCTCAGCGTCGTCTTGACCTCGACAACCACGGCTTCCGAGCCGTTCGCCGCGACGATGTCGATCTCGAAGTGCTCTCCGTTCCGGCGCCCCGTCATTCGCTGAAGTGTCCGTTCCACCTCGATGCCGCGTTGTTTCAGCAGTGGCACGAGGTCGCCTTCGACCAGGCTCTCCATCAGCTTCCCCCACTGCGATGTGAACAGGTCTTCCGCCTTCTTGAGCCGCCGGTCGGTCTCCTTCATCTGCCGGTCGGTCTCCAGCATTCGCTCCTTCAACTCGGCCATCTGCCTGTCCGCCTCGGCCCGCCGCCTGTTGTCCGCCTCGGCCCGCCGCTTCGCCTCCTCGGCCCGCCGCTTCGCCTCCTCGGCCCGCCGCTTCTCCGCCCTGGATTCGTTCTCCGCCATCAGCTCGACTGTGCGGTTCAGGATCGCCCAGGCTTCGCCAGGCGTGGCGGGAGCGTCGGAGCGCTCCTTCGGTTCATTCGTCGTCATCGTCGTGTCCTCCACTCCGCGCGGGATGTCACATGGGAGCAGCGTGCCGATGTCGGCAAGGAAGCCGAAAACAGAGTCGGCAAGGGCGCCGGACGGACGGGGCGGGGCATTACGCCTGACCCGGCGGGAGAAAGTCTAACCTCAACAACCGAATCGCGGGCCTGAACCGGATCACTTCGCCGTTGATCGCCTGAGCCCCATCGACCGCCAGACGAAGTAGAGCGCCGGAAACACGAACGTCACCGCGAGAAAGACCGTCATCAGGCCACCGACCATCGGCGCCGCGATCCGTTTCATCACGTCGGCGCCGGTGCCGGTCGCCCACAGGATGGGCACGAGGGCGATGAAGGTCGTCAACACGGTCATCGTGATCGGCCGGATCCGCTGCACCGCGGCCTGGATCACCGCCTCGCGGAGATCGCGCAGGGTCTCCATCGCTCCAGCGCCCTTCCGTTCGTTGTATACGAGATCGAGGTAGAGCAGCATCACGGCCCCCGTCTCTGCCGCCAGTCCCGCGAGCGCGATCATCCCCACCCAGACGGCGACGGACCAGTTGTAGTTGAGCTGATCCAGCAGCCAGACCGATCCGACGAGCGAGAACGGCACGGCCGAGACAATGAACGCGGTCTTGATCACCGAGCGGGTGCTCAGGTACAGCAGCGCGAAGGTCAGGACGAAGGTGAGCGGCACGATGAGCAGAAAACGGTCGCGCGCACGCTCCATGTACTCGTACTGCCCCGACCAGAGGAGCGTGTAACCCGGAGGCAGCTCCACCTTGTCCGCCACTTCCTCGCGAGCGCGGCGGATCCAGCCGCCGATGTCGCTGCTCTCCAGGTCCACGTATACCCACGCGTTCGGCCGCGCTCCCTCGGATTTGATCCCGGGAGGCCCGTCGCGGAACTCGATCGCCGCGACCTGGCCGAGCGGCACCTGGGCGCCGCCGGGCGCGGTGACCAGGATCTGCTCGAGCGCCTCGGGGTCGTCCCGCAGTTCCCGCGGATAGCGCAGGTTGATCGGGTACCGCTCCAGGCCCTCGACGGTCCAGGACACGTTCATGCCGCCCACCGCGGACTGGATCGTGTCCTGGATGTCGGCGATCCGCAGGCCGAAGCGGGCCGCCGCCTCCCGGTCGATGTCGAAATCGAGATAGGCGCCTCCCATGACCCGTTCGGCGTAGGCCGAGAGTGTTCCCGGAAGCGGCTTGACGACCGCCTCGACCTGCTCGGCGAGCCGCTCCAGGGTCACAAGGTCCGGGCCGCCGAGCTTGATCCCGACCGGCGTCTTGATCCCGGTGGAAAGCATGTCGATCCGGGTCTTGATCGGCATCGTCCAGGAGTTCGTGAGACCGGGGAACTGGAGCGCCCGGTCGAGTTCGGCGATCAGGCCGTCCGGGGTCAGGCCGGGACGCCACTCGTCCTGGTCCTTCAGAACGATCGTCGTCTCCAGCATCGACAGCGGCGCCGGATCGGTCGCCGTCTCCGCCCGGCCGACCTTGCCGAACACGGTCTCCACTTCCGGGAAACTGCGGATGATCCGGTCCGTCTGCTGAACGATCTCCCGCGCCTTCCCGATCGACACGCCCGGTAGCGTCGTCGGCATGTAGAGCAGGTCGCCTTCCCACAGCGGCGGCATGAACTCGGAGCCGATGCGCTTGAGCGGCGCGAGGCTCGAAGCAAGCATGCCGATCATCAGCACGATGACCAGCCAGCGGAGCCGAACGGCTCCCGCCACCAGCGGGCGGTAGACGAAGCGCAGGAACCGTGACACGGGATTGCGGTCTTCCGGGACGATTCGCCCGCGCACCAACCAGAACATCAACACCGGCACCACGGTCACCGCGACCACGGACGCCATCGCCATGGAGTACGTCTTGGTCAGCGCCAGCGGCTTGAACAGCCGACCCTCCTGGGCCTCCAGCGTGAACACCGGCAGGAAGGAGACCGTGATGACCAGCAGGCTGAAGAACAGCGTCGGGCCGACTTCCTGGGCAGCCCGCAGGACGATCTCGAAATGGGACCGTTTCCCCTTGTGTGTCGCGAGGTGCCGGTGGACGTTCTCGACCATGACGATCGAGGCGTCGACGAGCACGCCGATCGAGATCGCGATGCCGCCGAGCGACATGATGTTCGAGCCGAGGCCCTGGGCCCGCATCACGACGAAGGCGAGCAGGACCGAGACCGGAATGGCCAGGATCGGCACCAGCGCGGAACGGAAGTGGAACAGGAAGACCAGGCAGACCACCGCGACGACGATCGACTCCTCGAGCAGGGTGTCCGTCAGCGTCTCGATGGAGCGCTCGATCAGTCCGCTCCGGTCGTAGGCCACCGAGATCTCGACGTCGTCGGGCATGCCGCCGGCCAGCTCGGCCAGGCGTTCCTTCACCCGCTCGATCGTTGCGCGGGTGTCGGCGCCCGAGCGGACGACGACGATGCCGCCCACCGTCTCGCCCTCGCCGTTCCAGTCGGCGAGGCCGCGGCGGATCTCCGGTCCGATCGTCACGTTCGCCACGTTCCGGACCAGCACCGGAACCCCACCGGGGCCGGACGCCAGGACGATCGTCTCCAGGTCCCGCAGTTCCCGCACGTAGCCGCGGCCGCGCACCATGTACTCGCGTTCGGCCACCTCGATCAGGCGACCGCCGACGTCCGCATTCGACTCCTGGATCGCCCGCCGCACGACCGGCAGGGAGAGACCGTAAGCTCGGAGGCGGACCGGATCCACCTCGACCTGGTACTGGCGCACGAAGCCGCCGATCGAGGCCACTTCCGACACCCCTTCGACCGCCAGCAGGCCGTACTTCAGGTACCAGTCCTGGAGCGAGCGGAGATCCGCCAGGGACCGCGAGTCCGAGTTGAGCACGTACATGAAGGCCCAGCCCACGCCGGTGGCGTCCGGCCCGAGCTGCGGCGACACGCCCGGCGGCAACCTGCTCCCGAGCCCGGCCACGGACTCGAGCACCCGGGAGCGCGCCCAGTAGAGGTCCGTGCCGTCCTCGAAGATGACGTAGACGAAGGAGAAGCCGAAAAACGAGTAGCCGCGCACGACCTTGGCGTACGGCACCGACAGCATCGTCGAGGTAATCGAGTAGGTCACCTGGTCCTCGACCACCTGGGGCGCCTGCCCCGGAAACTCCGTGTAGAGGATCACCTGCACGTCCGACAGGTCGGGTATCGCGTCGATGCGCGTGGTCCGAACCGACCACACCCCGGCCGCGACGGCCAGGACCAGTCCCGCCGCGACCAGCAACTGGTTGCGCAGGGACCACTCGATGAGCCGGTTCAGCATCGGATCACCTGCCGTCGTTCTCGTGCACTTGGCGCGGTTCGGGCGCGTCCTCGGGTTCGGCAACCGCGTCACCCTGGTGGCCCATGTCGTGGCCCGCGTGATCCTCGTCCTGGTCCATCCCGCCCATCTCGTGGCCTTCACGACCTGCCGCCGGCGTCGCGGCGCCGCTCAGCATCTGTTGCACCGCCGCGCGCAGCTTGGACTCCGAGTCCAGCAGGAATTGCGACGACGTCACGATCCGGTCGCCCGCCTCCAGGCCCGAATGCACTTCCACCAGCCCTCCGTGCGCATGGCCCAGCTCGACTTCCCGGGGTTTGAAGCGGCCGTCGCCCAGCGCCGTGATGACGACGTTGCGGCGTCCGGTCCGCAGAACCGACTCGCTCGGAACCGTCACCGCTCCGCGTACGATCACTGGATCGAAGACCACGGTGGCGAACATCCCCTTGCGCAGGCGGCCGTCCGGATTCGGCACGGCGATCTTGACCGTCAGGGTCCGGGTCTGTTCCGACAGTTCGGGTTCGATGAACTCGACCGTGCCGCGGATCGTCTCGCCCGGGAAGTAGGTAAAGGTCACCTCCGCCTCGGTGCCGGGACGGATCCACACCACCTGGTCCTCGAAGACCTCGACCGACAGCCACAGGGAGGTGATGTCGGCGATGTGGTACGCCTCCATGCCCGGCGTCACCGCCATGCCCTCGAGACCCGGCATCCGTTTCATCACCAGACCGCCCGCGGGCGCGGTCACCGTCAGTGTCCGGAAGATCTCGCCCGTCTCCTCGAGCCGAGCGATCTGCTCCGCGGAGATGTCCCAGAACGCGAGCCGCGTCCGCGCCGCTTCCACCAGGGCCTCGGCATGCAGCCGGGCGTCGCCCGGCGCGTTGCCCAGCCTGGCGGCGTACCGGATCGCCGACAGCAGTTCATGCGCGGTCTGGACCAGCTCCGGCGAGTAGACCTCGAACAGCCCCTCGCCCTTCGTGACCGGCTCGCCGACGTAGTTGACGTGGACCTTCTCGACCCAGCCGTCGTACTTCGTCGTCACGGTGACCATCCGCTCCTGGTCGTACTCGAGGTAGCCGACGGTCCTGATCTCGTGGCGGAGATCCCCCTTCTCGACCATCTCCGTCTGGACGTTCATGTTCTGGACCACGACCGGGTCGATCGTGACGGTCGTTCCGGCGCCCAGCGCCCGCTCCGCCTCGTCCGTGTACACCGGCACGTAGTCCATGCCCATCTCGTCCCTGGCCGGCACCGGCGAGGTGATCGTTGGATCCATCGGATTCCGGTAGAAGACGACTTCGCGTTCGCCGCCGGACGCCGAGGCTTCCTCACCGCCGCCCATCGCCATCGACCCTGTCCGGTAGCCGACCGTCCGTTCCAGCCACCCGTCCAGCGGATGCATGCCCAGTGGATCGAAGAAGAGGATGTAGAAGACGGCGAAGCTGCCCGCGACCCACGCTGCCGAGCGCAGCCAGGTTCGGACCGCATGCCCGGCACCGTTCGTCTGGTTCGTCATTGCTCCGTTCCTCCACTCGCAGGCGCCGGCAACGGTCTGCCGACAGCACCCTCCAGTTCCGCCAAGCCGATCAGATAGTCCACCCGCGCCTTGTCGACCGCCGTCCGCGCCTCGAACAGCACCTCCTCGGCGTCGACGAGGTCGAGGGTGTTCAGGGCGCCCGCGATGTACCCCGCCTCGGCCGACTCGAGCGCCTCGTCGGCCTGGACGACCAGCAGGTCCTCGAGCAACCGCAATCGGCGCCAGGCCAACGGCAGCCTCTCGGTCAGATCGCCTACTTCCGTTTCGATCGACAGTTCCGCGTGCCGTCTCTCGTCCACGGCGTGCGACCGCAGGTCGAGCGCCTCCTGGATCGCGGCGGCGCGGCTCCGTTTCCGGACCGGCAGCGTGACGCCACCGCGCAGGCCGAACACGTCGTTGCCGTCACCCTGAATCGCCAGAAGGCGCGCGGCATCGTCGTCGCGCGATGTCACCAGCGTGTAGGTGACGCCAACCTTGAAGTCCGGCCGGCGAGCCATCCGGGCCAGACGCTCCACCAGGTCGGCACGCGCCAGCCGTGCATCGGCGGCCTGCAGCTCCGGCCGCGCACTTCGCGCCTGGTCGAGTAGCTGCTCCGGCTTCAGGCCGACCTCCCCGATGCCCTCCGGCAACGCCCCTCTCGTCACCGGCGTCGCTGGCGGCCGATCCCTCAGGGCGTTCAGCCGCGCGCGAAAAGCCGCTTCCCTGGAGTCGAGGTCCAGCAGCTCCTGTCGGGCCCGCGTCATCTCCGCCTGCAGCTTGAGCACCGCCTGCGTCGAACCGACGCCGGTCGCGTAGCGGGCCTGGGCTACTTCCTCGTGCTGGTCCAGGTCTTCCAGCAGGGTCGTCACGGTTACCCGCGAACGATCCAGAAAGAGGAGTTCGTGGTACAGCCGCCGAACGTCGGTGACCAGCCGCAGGCGATCCGCCTGTACCTCGTGTTCCACGGCGACAGCCTCCTGGAGCGCGGCGGCTTCCTTCAGATCGAGCTTGGCCAACCACGGCACGGCCTGGCTGAAGCCGAGCATGAGGCGCTGAGGGCCGACGCGGGTTTCCGGCGGCAGGAGGAAGGCCGTCGCTTCCGCCGTCGGGTCAGGCAGGGAGGCAACCTGGGGCGCCTTCTGCGCGGCGGCGCGGGCGCGCGCGAAACCGGCTCGAATAGCCGGATACCGGTCCAGCGACTCCTCGACCAGGGCGCGCAGTTCCGGCTCCCGGATGCCCTCCGCGACCAGATCGGCCCCTGCCGGCACGGGGCCCTCGGCCAGCCGAGGCTGCTGATCGGTTTCGGCCGTCAATGGTCGCGCGGCCGCCGCCGCGACCAGAACGACGGCAAGCAGGCAAGGCGTTGATCGATCGAGCAGGCGTTTGTGCCTGCCGGCGTTGCCTCTGTAGTGACGCTTGCGCAACTGATGCATCTGAACTCCTCCGCAGAAACGTGTTTCCTGCGGCCACCTTCCCTCGGAAGACGACCGCTTGACTCGCTTCAGCGGAGGATCAGAGCAACAGCGCCGAGAAGAGCGTGTAGCGCGGAACGGTCGGCGGCGGATCAGCGTCGCAGGCGAGGACCGCGGCCCCGTTTCCACCGGCGGCGAACGCGTCGAACCCGCCCTGGCTGAGTGCGGGCGGATCGATGTCGCCGGCAGAGCCGGACAGGATCGCGTCCGCAGACGGCGCCGCCGACTCGACGCTGCAACACCCCGACATCACCATCTCGCCGTGGCCGCAGGACGCCATCTCGGGCGCTTGCAGCATCTCGCACGGGGCGTCCGGTGCGGCGAACGAGACGCACATTCCAACCACCGGGGCGGCCAGGACCGCCAGTGCCAGGAACGCCGAGATGAGCCGGAAAGCGCTGTGCATCGATATCACTCTACACCCGCAACCCCTCCGCAGCCTGAAATACTCCGGCAGTCCGCTCCAACCCAGCCCGTCCCCAAGCCAGTGCCGGAGGCCCGATGATCCGATTCCCTACTATCTCCCGCCGCAGCTTTCTACAAACGACAACCGGTTTGGCCGGCGCGCTGGCCCTGCCCCGAATGTCCCTTGGCGCCGAGGTCCGACCGGCGCCCGGCATGCCGTCACCCCGCTTCGTCGAGACGAACGGCATCCGCATGGCCGTCTACGAGCAGGGATCGGGCGTCCCCGTCGTGCTCTGCCACGGGTTCCCCGAACTCGCCTTCTCCTGGCGCTTCCAGCTCCCCGCGCTCGCAGAGGCCGGGTTCCGAGCCATCGCCCCCGATCAGCGCGGCTACGGTCTGACCGACCGGCCGGACGACGTAGACGGCTACAGCCTCAGGCACCTGTGCGACGACATGGCCGGCATGCTCGACGCGCTCAAGATCGACAAGGCCGTCTTCGTCGGCCACGACTGGGGCGGCGGCGTCGTGTGGATGATGGCGCGGCTGCACCCGGACCGCTGCCTCGGCATCGTCGGCGTGAACACGCCTGGCGGGCGGCCGCCGGGAATGGCCCGCCCGGAGCCTTCCGAGGAACCGCTCATCGTCCGGTCCGAGAACTACTACACGGTCCAGTTCCAGGAGCCCGGCCGGGCGGAGAAGGCACTATCCGCCGACGTGCGCAAGTCCTTCGAGATGCTTCTCCGTCGCGGCTACATCTGGGACGTCGAGGCGTTCAAGGCGATGCCGGCGGACTCCCCGGAACGGCAGATGGACCTGCTCCGGATGCTCGACCGCGAGGACTACCCCGGCGAGGTGTTCCTGTCGGAGGAGGCGCTGGACTACTTCACCGAGACCTTCGAGATCACCGGCTTCACCGGCGGCCTGAACTGGTACCGCATGGCCGGCCGTCCCTTCCCGGAGATCGAAAACGCGAAGTGGGAGATCGAAGTGCCGTGCCTCTACATCGGCGCCGAGAACGACGTCATCCTGCGACCCTCCTCCGCCGACGGCATGGAGGACTTCATCGACGACTTCGAGAAGTACACGGTCGCGGACTGCGGCCACTGGACGCCGCAGGAGAAGCCGGAGGAGACGAACCGCGTGCTGATCGACTGGCTGCGCCGGAAGATCGCGAAGACCGCGTAGCGACTACTACCGCTAGACGGCGTTCCCTCCGGTCCTGGGAACGCGGGCATCCTGCCCGCATCCGGCGCCGTGCGCCAGTTTGGTCCGGGCCAAGCGCAATGACCGCCGCTACTCCCCGATCTGCTCCCACACGAACGAGTCCTGAACCATGTTCCCATCCACCTCCCGAGCCGGAGGCTGGAGCGTCAGCGTTCGCTCTCCGAACTCGTAGAAGCGCTGAGCATCCGTGTCCATGCAATTCGGGAACCAGCAGCCGGACCGGTGGTGAACGATGTAGCCGTCGTCCGCGTGGATCGTGTACGGCCCGAAGTAGCTGATGTACGTCCGCATCGCGGAGGCCGCCTCCTCGGCGGTCGGGCGAGGGCCGGCGAAGGCCTGGCGGTCAGGCCGCACCAGGTGAACGGCCATGTGCCCGGACGCCGTGTAGATGATGAACCCGTGCACCCACGTCCGCTCGACCGGCACTGCTTCTCCGGCGTCGTCCCTCCGCTCGATCCGGTCGAGCAGGAAGTCCACAAACAGATCGGGGCCGTACTGCCCCTCGTGGGTCCCGCCCTCCCCGCCAGGACCCCACAGCAGCGGATCGGCGTACCGCTTACCCTTCTCGTGGTAGTGCCAGACCAGGTAGTCGTCGCGGCCTGCGAAGAACGGCGCCACCGGATTCGGCGGCTGCAATGCCCGGAAGTCGGCCGCCTTCTCGACCAGCCGAGCCACCAGATCGGGATGGTCAGCCGCCACGTCCAGTTCTTCCAGAGGATCCCCTGCAAGCCGGAACAGCATCGTCCGCGACGCGTCCACCGCGCCCTCACGAACCAGCGGCGGCCCGACCACAACGAGCTTCCACTCGGCCTCCGTCACCGAGACCTGCTCGCGCTCCGGGTCGAGCTGGGCGATGAAGGAGTAGAGATCGCGCTCCGGTCCGGCCTCGGCCTCTCCCGTCAGCACGTCACCAACATCCCGGCCGTCCAACGGCTTACCGCCGTGATCGTCGAGGCCGGCAATGCCCATCAGCGTCGGTAGCACGTCGATGTACGACACCGGCGCCTCGATCCGGCCGCCACCCGAGATGTTCCCCGCCGGCCAGCGCGCCGCAGCCGCGACCCGGGTGCCTCCTTCGAAGACGCTGCCCTTGGCGCCCCGGTACGGGCCGGTGTCACCGATGCCGACGGAGCCGCCGTTGTCGCTGAAGAAGAGCACGAGCGTGTTGTCGGCGATTCCGTGATCGTCGAGCGCGTCGAGGACGCGGCCGACGCACTGATCTAGCGCGTGGACCATCGCGGCGTGAATGCGGCTGCCGTCGCGCCGCCGGTCATCGGCGGCAAGCGGCCGGCCAGCCGTCGATTCCTCCCAGCCGCGCGGCGGCTCGAGCGCGTCCAGGTCCTCATAATGCGGAGCGCTGAACGGGACGTAGAGGAAGAACGGCGCCTCACTGCCGGCATGGCGATCGATGAACCCCACCGCGTGCTCGGTCAGCAGGTCCGTGACGTACCCCTCCTCGTCCACCGACTCGTAGTCGTGGCTCCAGTCCCGCTCGCCCTCCCGCTCCTTCGTGAAGTAGTCGACCGCCGTGTTGTGGCCCACGAACTCCGTGAAGCCCCGGCGCAGCGGGTGGTACTTGCGGTCGAAGTGGCCCAGGTGCCACTTGCCGAAGATGCCGCGGTGTTCGTAACCGGCACGGGCCAACACTTCCGGCAGGGCGACCTCCGACGTGTCGAGACCGTAGTCCCGCCAGGGCGCGATCACCGCCCGCATCAGCCCGAAACGGATCGGATAGCGGCCGGTCATCAGGCCAGCCCGGGTCGGCGAGCAGACGGGCGCACTGTAGAAGCGCTCGATCAGCACTCCCTCGGCCGCGATGCGGTCGATGTTCGGCGTCGCGATCTCGCCGCCGTGGAAGCTCACGTCGTGGCGGCCGAGGTCGTCGGGGACGATGAGGACGATGTTGGGGAGGGGCGGCTCTAGTCCGAAGTTCTGAGGCTCCTGGGGCCTCCTCGTCGTCGAGAGGCGTTGCAGTGCTTGGGTTTTCGGGTGTTGGGCCGCCCCTGTTTTCCGCCATTGGTAGCCATGTAATGATCTCGTGGCATGTAGACATTCTGAATGGTTTCGTCTACAATGAGAAGCCATGTACATCGAACGGGTACCCAACCGAAACTCACCACCAGCCGTCCTGCTGAGAGAGTCCCACCGACAGGACGGAAAGGTCAAGAAACGCACTCTCGCCAACCTCTCCAAGTGGCCCGATCAACTCGTCGAAGGACTCAGAACCCTGCTCAAGGGAGGAGTCGCCCTGCCTTCGCTCGAGGCCGCCTTCGAGATCCTGCGCGCCAGACCGCACGGCCACGTCGCCGCCGTCCTCGGCGCGGCCCGAAGCCTCGGCCTCGAACGGCTCCTCGATCGACGGCCCTCGCGCGAGCGGGCGCTGGCGCTGGCCATGATCGCGGCCCGCATCCTCGAGCCGCGATCCAAGCTCGCCACCGCCCGCGGACTCGCAAGCGAGACCATGAGCCACACCCTCGGCGAGGAACTCGGCGTGCAGGAGGCCTCGGCCGACGAACTCTACGGCGCCATGGACTGGCTGCTCGAAAGACAGCCGCGCATCGAGCGGACTCTTGCCCGGCGGCATCTGGAAGACGGCTCGCTGGTGCTCTGCGACGTGACCTCGGTCTACTTTGAGGGCAGGAAGTGCACGCTGGCCAGGCACGGCTACTCCAGGGACAAGAAGAGAGGCAAGGTCCAGATCGTCTTCGGCCTGCTCTGCAGCCGGGACGGATGCCCGGTCGCGGTCGAGGTATTCGAGGGCAACACGGCCGATCCGACGACCCTGAACGCCCAGGTGCAGAAGCTCCGCGACCGCTTCTCGCTGGAGAGGATCGTGATGGTCTCAGACCGGGGCCTGATCACCGACGCGCGCATCCGCGAGGACCTCGACCCCGCGGGCCTGTCCTGGATCAGCGCCCTGCGCGCGCCGGCGATCAGGACGCTGGCCCAGGAAGGCCACCTGCAACTGTCGCTCTTCGACCAGCGGAAGATGGCCGAGATCAGGGTTCCGGAGCTGTACCCGAAGGAGCGCCTCGTGGTGTGCCGGAACCCGCTTCTGGCGGAGGAACGCGGCCGCAAGCGCCAGGAGCTTCTCGAATCCACCGAGCGCAAGCTCGACGCCGTCGTTGCGGCGACGCGGCGCAAGAAGAACCCCCTGCGCGGCAAGGACGCCATCGCCGTGCGCGCGGACCGCGCCCGGGGCGCCTACAAGGTCGGCAAGCACTTCGAGGTCGAGATCGAAGAGGACGGCTTCCAATACCGCCGCAACGAGGCGCGCATCGCCGAGGAAGCCGCTCTCGACGGCTTCTACGTCATCCGCACCAACGTCCCCGAAAACGAACTGCCGGCAGCCGATGCGGTCCGCGCCTACAAGAGCCTCAGCCGCGTCGAACGCGCCTTCCGCTCCTTCAAGAGCGTCGACCTCAAGGTGCGCCCCGTCCACCATCGCCTGGCCTCGAGGGTGCGCGCCCACGTCTTCCTCTGCATGCTCGCCTACTACGTCGAGTGGCACATGCGCCGGACCCTGGCGCCCATCCTCTTCGACGACCAACGCCGCGACGGCCAACGCGAGTCGCCCGTCGATCCCGCGCGCAGGTCGCCCGAGGCGATGGCCAAGGCCAACTCCCGGAGGACCCCCGACGGACTCCCCGTCCACAGCTTCCAGACCTTGCTCGCCGACCTGGCCACGCTGACCCGAAACCGGGTGCGGATGCACGGCGACGCCGACTCCACAGCCGACGTCCTCGCACGGCCCACTCCACTCCAGAACGAAGCCTTCAAACTACTCGGCATCCGCCCCTGAAGCCGACGTACCCAGTACAAGACACCGCCGAACAACTGAAAACGCCCACCACTACAGGCGATTTCACGACTTGAAGCTCAGAACTTCGGGCTAGTGGAGGCGCGGGTGCGTCGGCGCATCCTGCAAGCACGAGAGCCACTGCGACGAGCGTTGAGCAGAGGTGGCGAGAGGCCGGCCGTGGCTGGCCGGAGCACCGCTTGAGCGCGGAGCTGATGGGCATCTAAAGAGACTACACGCGGTGTATCGCCCGCCGCTTCGTGGCGGCGCCCGGCAGCGGACCAGAGGGTCCGCGCACCCAGAGAACCACCCCGGTGTGGCGAGGTTCTCTACATGCAAATGACATGACGCCGCTGCGAGCCTTCCCAGACTGCAGCAAAGCGTCCCGCGGAATCTCCTCCCGTTCTCTGGGTGCGCGGACCTTCTGGTCCGCTGCCGCCGAAGGCGGCCAGGAAACGCGCCGGCCGAAGGCCGGCTCCGCTGAGGGGGGCGGGCGCCCCCCTACGCCTCTCGCAGGAGGTCCGTGATCTTCTGGCGCGAGGCGCCGAAGGCCGGCAGCAGGCCGCCGAGGACGCCGGTCACGGTGGCCAGGAAGATGCCCGAAAAGAGGGCGAACGGCGTCGTTCGCAACTGGAACGTGATCTCGCTGAACGTGACCTGGTTCATCGTGCCGGTCTGGATCGCGTTGAGCGGCAGCGACAGCAGGGCACCGAAACCGCCGGCGACCACTCCGAGCAGCACCGCTTCCAGGAAGAAGCTGCCCATGATCGAGCGCCGCTTGAAACCGAGGGCGCGCAGGGTGCCGATCTCGCGGGCGCGCGCGGCGACCTGAGCGTACATCGTGTTCGCGGCGGCGAAGCAGGCGCCGACCGCCATCAGCACGGCCAGCACGTTGCCGAGGATGATGAACTGGCCCGATGACGTTTCCGACTGGAGCTCGTAGTACTCGGGTTCCGAAAGGGCCTGCACCTGGAGCCGCTGCTCGGCCTTGACCGTCTCGATCAGGTCCCGGGCGGCCGCCGGCGACGCCGCCTGGAGCCGGGTCGAGGAGTAGTAGCCACTGCGGCGGAACGAGTCGCCCAGGTCGCGGTAGTCGCCCCAGATCTCGGAACCGTGGGCGCCCACGCCGGTGAACAGGCCGACGACCCGGAACGTGTTCCGCCCCAACTCGCGCTCGTCGCCGACCCGCAGGCCAAGCCGGCCGGCCAGGCTGCGGCCGACGATGATCTCACCTCGGCCGGGCTCGAAGCGCCGGCCCTCCGTGATCTCGAAAGTAGGCCGGATGGCGAACCCTCCGGGCTCCACCCCACGGACCATCACGTTCGTTTCGGTACCGTCGACCCGCTCGAAGATCTGGATCGTCACCGTCTCGCCGGACGCCGCCACGTCGCCGCCGGCCGTCCGCTCGACGCCCGGCATCGCGGTCAGGAGGCGGTGGCTCTCCTGCGCGTAGGAACTCTCCATCTCGGCGCGGGTGCCGTCCCGCATCACGATGACGACCGAGGGGTCCCCGGTGTCCGCGAACGCGGCCCGCAGGCCGCCGGCGAGGGCGAGCACGCCGATGTAGACGAGGACGACGAATCCGATCGAAGCCAGTGTCATGAAGGCCACGCCTCGGCGCTCGAACAAGTTGCGGTAGGTGTACTTGATCGGGATCATGCCGTCTCCTTGCGCACGCAGCCGTCCATCGTCACAGCCGCCTCAATCCGTCGACGATCTTGAGCCGTGCCGCCGCGACCGCCGGGAAGACGCCGCTCAGCAGGCCTACCGAGATACCGATCGCGACCGCGGTCGCCAGGACCTGAGTGTCGAGTGCGAACCCGCCAAACCCGAAGCCCATTTGCTCCAGGAACGGCGTCGCACCCTGAATGGCGACCGCTGTGAAGCCGAGGCCGAGCGCGGAGCCCAGCACGCCTACCGCCAGCGACTCGCCGATCACCATGCCGAGCACCTGGTTGCGCCGGAAGCCCAGGGTACGGAGCACGGAAACCTCGGTGGTCCGCTCGCGCGCCGCCATCGCCATCGTGTTCGCCGTGATGAGGAAGATCGAGATGACGATCGCCAGCCCGATCATCGAGAAGAAGAACTGGATGTTGCCCAGCATCTCCGTGAACGAGGCCGCGAACGCCTCTGCCGTCTCCGCCCGCACCTGGTTGTCCGAGTTCTCGAACATGGCCTCGGCTGCGGCAATGACCGCGGGCGCGGCCTCCGGGTCGTCGAGCAGCAACCAGTAGGTACCGTTCTGGCCGGGATTGCCCATCGCCTCCTCGACGTAACGCCGGTGGAAGAAGATCTGCCGCTCCTGGCCCGGCTCGTCGAAGTCGTAGATCGCGCGCAACTGGAGTTCCACGTCGATCGGGTAGATGTCCCCCTTGATCGTGATCACGTCGCCGAGCGACCACCCCTGGATCTCGGTCAGCTCGCGGCCGGCCGCGAAGGCGGTGCGCTGCGCCGCGAATGCCTCCCACTCCTCCTCGTCCCACTCCAGGTCGTAGAAAACACTCCGGAACGTGTCCGGATCGATCGTGAAGCGCGGGAAGAAGTTCTCGGGTCTCTGGTCCTTGTAGACGCCCTGGAACCAGTTCTGGGGTGTCACCGACACCACGTTGTCGATCGTTCGAAGCCGCTGCTCGTACGCCTCGGGCAACGGGAACGTCAGCGAAATCGCGTTGCGCACGACCAGCCGGTCGGGGATCGCCGACTCGTCGGCGAAGCTCATCGCGTCGTTGACGACGCCCAGCAGCGACAGGATGAACAGCGCCATCGCCAGACTCGCCATGGTCAGGAAGGTGCGGCGCTTGTTGCGCAGCAGGTTGCGGCGAATCAGCTTGATCATGCTCCCGCTCCTCCTCCCTGCTCCGACGAAACCAGGCGGCCCTTGTCCAGTCGCAACAGGCGCTTGGCCCTCGCCGCGGCGTTCGGATCATGCGTCACCATCAGGATCGTCTTGTTGAACTGCTCGTTCAACTGACCGAGCAGGTCCAGCACCTCCCGGCCGGACTCGGCGTCCAGATCGCCGGTCGGCTCGTCGGCGAGCAGCAGCGTCGGGTCGGTGACGATCGCGCGGGCGATCGCCACCCGCTGCTCCTGGCCGCCGGAGAGCTGCCGCGGATAGTGCTTCATTCGGTTCTGCAAGCCGACCACGGAGAGCGCGGTCTCGACTCGCTTCCTGCGCGCCGCCCTCGACGATCGTCGCAGGGTGAGCGGCAGTTCCACGTTCTCGTACGCCGTGAGCACCGGAATCAGGTTGTAGAACTGGAAGATGAAGCCGATGTGACGCTGACGCCACAGTGCGAGCTTGCTCTCGCCCAGTCGGCTGACCTGTTGCCCGGCCACGACCAGTTCGCCGCTGCTCGGCTGGTCGATGCCCGCGAGCAGGTTGAGCAGCGTGCTCTTGCCTGAGCCCGAGGGTCCCATCAGGGCAACGAAGTCGCCCTGTTCGACATCGAGAGTGATCCCCTGCAGCACCTTCAGCTCGAAGGCGTCACGCCGGTAGTTCTTCGTCACGTCCCGCAGTTGGACGACGGTCTCAGCCATGGATCAGAGCCTCCATGGCACCGTGTGTACGCGCGCCTCTTCGCACCGCTTCAGTCATCGATCAGATCCTCCATGGCGCCCTCTGTAGCGGACGCCCTTCGTGCAGCTTCACTCATTCTCTCCAAGCGGTCACGAGACCTCGCGCACCCGCATCCCGTCGACGAGATCCGCCGACGGTTGCCGCACGACCGTTTCGCCGCCGCTCAAACCCGACAGCACTTCGAAGTCGGTGTCCTGCTCCAGGCCCAACTCGATCGCCGAGCGGACGAGGGCGCCATCCCGGACAACCCAGGTGTAGCTCCGGCCGCCTTCGGTCACGACCGCGACCGCCGGAATCAAGACCTTCGGCGCCGCCTCGAGCGCGGCCTGGTCCGTACCCTCCTGCAGGAAGGTCACGGTGCAGCTCATGTCCGGCACCAGGCGTTCGTCCCGGTCGTCGATCGTCACTTTGACCTGGACCACGGCCCGCTGGCGATCGGCCGTCGGCACGATCTGGCGCAGACTGCCGCTGTACTCGTGGTCGGGCACGGCATCGACCCGGATCGCGGCAGGCTGGCGGAGTTCGATGCGGGCGATGTAACTCTCGTTGATATCCGCCTCGACCTCGAGGGAGGTCGGATCGGCGATCCGCACCAGCGCCCCGGTCGACTGCTGGCTGGTGAACCCGCCCGGCGCCACCATCTCGCCCACTTCGACCGTGCGCTCGATGACCACGCCGTCGACCGGGGAGCGGATGACCGTGTACTCCAACTGGGCCCGGACCGAGTCGAGGTTGGCGCGCGCCGTGCCGACTTGGGCCTTCGCCACCTGGAGCGTCGTGATCGCCGCGTCGTGGTCGGCACTGGGGGCCACGCCCGCCTCGACGACCCGGCGCTGACGACCCTCCTCGCGCACCGCGTCGGCAAGCCGCGCCGTCGACTCGATCAGGGCCGCCTCGGCCCGACGCACCGCAGCCTCCAGATCCTTGCTGTCCAGTACGGCGATCAGATCCCCGGCCGCCACCGCGTCCCCCTCGTCGACGTAGAGCTCCGTGATCCGGCCCGTGATCTTCGCTCCCACGGCGGCCCGCACCCGCGCGTACGTGTAGCCGGTCGCGTTGAGCACCGCCGACGCCTGCTCCGCCGTCAGCCGCTGCACGGTCACCGTCTCCACCTCGGGCATGAGCCACGGCGCGTACTGGTCGAACGGCACCGTGCGCCATGCGTAGACCGCCGCTATGACGAGCACCAGGAAGATGCCCCACTTGATGTAGCGGCCCCGGCGAGGCCGGTATTCGTACTCGTCGTCGGCGCGGAGGATGGAGAGATCCGGTCGCGCCGGCGGCTCGGAGCCACCGCCCGGACTCGCCAGGGCGCTCACCGGCGCACCGGTAGCACCGGCGGACGCACTCCACCGGTCAGTCGTTTCATGGCGGGCATTCTATGGTCCTAACCTACGCGGAGCCGGCGCGAGGGTTTCGGGCCGCACCGGGACGACTCGCGGAGTGGCGCTCGCTAGCGCGACAGAACTCCCGGAAGCCGGCGCTTCGCGCCGGATGCGGGCGAGACGCCCGCGTGCCATCCGTGCTTCCGATGACGGGCGCACGGAGTGGTTCGCGTGTGGCGCGGGTCGCGCCACACGGGTTCCCAGGTCAGATCGTTCTGCCGCGCAAGCTCGCTAGCTCGTCGCCTCATCCACCGACAACAAGAGGTCGAAGTCTGAATCGGCGGTCTCGATGGCAGCGCCGTGATGCGCCGCGCACGCAGCGATGAGGATGTCGGTTACCGGCACCGTGATCCCTCGGGCTCGTGAGCGAGACGCCAACTCGTAGGCCCTTTGCCAGACATCGCCTTCGATTGGCAGTTCCGGGAGCGTATCGGCAAAGCGCCGCAGCACCTTCCGCTCCCGACCGCCGCGGGCGCCGTTCCAGAGTTCAAGCTGCACCACCGGACACCAGCAGGCCTGTCCGGACGTCAGGGCGGCTTCGACCCGAGCGCGAACGGCCGGGTCGCCATGCGGACGCAGCAGGTGGATCCAGGACGAGGTGTCAACGAGAATCACCCGTTCTAACCACGGCGGCGAAGCGCCTGGAGCTCTTCAGGCGTCATCAGGTCGTCGCAGGTTCCCGCGAATCGAACCAGCTCCGCCATGCGCATGCGTCGGTTGAAGTCCGCGATCGCTCCGACGATCGCCTCGCGCTTCGTCTTCGCGTTCGTGAACCTGATCGCATCCTCGAGTTCACGTTCAGGAATATCAACGGTGGTCTTCATGACTCCACAATAGCCCCCATTCGGAATCTCCGTCAACCGCTCGAAGGAATCTCTCTCGCCTCATCCTCCTTAGTCAGAGGAACAGCGGCCTGGCAGGCTACTCCCCGCGGGCCTGGCGAACAAAGTCGTCTGTCATGAACACGTACTCTGTTACCTGGCGGTATGTCTCGCCCGACCGGAGGACGGTACTGGGGAACGCCGGTTGGTTCGGCGAGTCGGGGAAGTGCTGCGTCTCCAGGCAGAGACCGCCCCGATGGACGTACGGTCGGCCGCTCTTACCGACCAGCGTGCCGTCCAGAAAGTTCCCGGTGTAGAGCTGCAGGCCGGGTGCCGTGCTCGTGACCTGGAGCACCCGACCGCTCGTCGGTTCGGAGAGCACCGCCACCGGCGCAGGCTCGCCCTCTCTGTACCAGGGGTCGATAGACCAGTTGTGGTCATAGCCCATGCCGAACCGTAGCTGCTCGAAATCGTCGTCGATCCGCTCGCCGATCCTCGCTCCGCGTACGAAATCCATCGGCGTTCCAAGAACGGACGCAGTCTCGCCGGTGGGAATCAGGTTGGCGTCAACCGGCGTGTATTCGACACCGAGAATCTGGACTTCGTGGTCCAGGATGTCACCCTTGCCCTCGCCCTTCAGATTGAAGTAGGAGTGGAAAGACAGGTTGACGACAGTGGGTTGATCGGTCACTGCCTCCGCTTCGATGCGGAGTGCATTGAAACCCAAAACGTAGCGCACTTCGAAGTCGACGTTGCCCGGATAGCCCTCCTCGCCGTCCGGACTCCGGTAGCGGAGCGCTACCCCCCTGCCGTGTTCGGTCCGGATCGGCTCGCCGTCCCAGACGACCCGGGTCAGCCCGCGGACGCCGCCGTGGAGGCTGTTGTTCCCGTCGTTCTGCGGCAAGGTGTACGTCTCTCCGTCGAGCGTGAACCGACCCCCAGCGATTCGGTTCGCGTAGCGGCCCACGATCGTGCCGAAGTAGGGGTTCGAGTCAGCCAGATAGGATTCGAGGTCGTTGAAACCCAGCACGACATCGGCGAACTCGCCGTCCCGGTCCGCGGCCGTCAGGGACACGATCGCGCCGCCCAGTTCGGAGATCTCCACGCTGGCGCCGGAACGCGATTCAAGGCGGAACAGCTCGACCTCCTTGCCGTCGACCTCTCCCCAGGGGCGCCGGGTCACCTCCACGAAGAGCCCCGGGCCAAGACACCCGCCGGCGAGCGCCGCGGCAAGCAGGAGAAGGGGAACAGACCTGCGCATGGCACGCCGCAGACTACCAGCGGGACTTCACCGGCAACCTTCATCCGGGCTAATCTCGCGCCATGCCTGACTTCCGCCACCAGCACCTCTTCGAACACCGCGGCAACGAGCCGGAGCACCGCCTTCTCACCACGGACCACGTCCGCGTCGAGACGGCCGGCGGCCGCGAGACGCTCCACATCGACCCCGAGGCTCTGCGGCTGATCGCTCGCGACGCGATGGACGACATCGCCCACCTGCTCCGCGCCGGCCACCTGGAGCAATTGCGCCGCATCCTCGACGACCCGGAGGCGTCGGCGAACGACCGCTTCGTCGCGATGGAACTGCTCAAGAACGCGAACATCGCCGCCGGCCGGGTGCTCCCCGGCTGCCAGGACACCGGCACCGCGATCGTCCTCGGCTACAAGGGCCAGGACGTCTACACGGACTGCGACGACGAAGAGGTGCTCTGCCGCGGCATCTACGACGCCTACCAGGAGCGAAACCTGCGCTACTCCCAGATGGCGCCGCTGTCGATGTACGAGGAGAAGAACACGGGCACCAACCTGCCGGCGCAGGTCGACCTGTACGCCGCGCGCGGCGGTGAGTACCGCTTCCTGTTCATCGCCAAGGGCGGGGGCTCGGCGAACAAGTGCTTCCTGTACCAGGAGACGAAGGCGATCCTGAACCCCATCTCGCTGATGAACTTCGTCGACGAGAAGCTCCGCACTCTCGGCACCTCGGCCTGCCCGCCCTACCACATCGCCCTGGTCGTCGGCGGCACCTCGGCCGAGGCGACGATGAAGACGCTCAAGCTCGCGACCTGCCACGCGATGGACGATCTGCCGACCAGCGGCAACGAACTCGGCCGCGCCTTCCGGGACCTCGACATGGAGAAGCAGATCTTCGACCTCTGCACCCGCATCGGCATCGGCGCCCAGTTCGGCGGCAAGTACTTCGCCCACGACGTGCGGATGATCCGCCTGCCCCGCCACGGCGCCTCGCTGCCGGTGGGCCTCGGCGTGTCCTGCTCCGCCGACCGCCAGATCCTCGGCCGGATCAACCGCGACGGCGTGTTCCTGGAGCAGTTGGAGACCAACCCGGCGAAGTACCTGCCCGAGATCGTGGAAGACGAGCTGAGCGGCCAGGTCGTCGCCGTCGACCTGAACCGGCCGATGGACGAGATCCGGGCCGAGCTCTCGAAGTACCCCGTCGCCACCAGGCTCTCGCTCACCGGCCCCCTGGTTGTGGCTCGGGACATCGCCCACGCCCGACTCAAGGAACTGCTCGACGCGGGCCAGGACCTGCCCCAGTACTTCAAGGACCAGCCGGTCTACTACGCCGGCCCCGCCAAGCGGCCCGAGGGCAAGGCCTCCGGGTCGTTCGGCCCGACGACGGCCGGACGCATGGACCCCTACGTCGACCTGTTCCAGAGCCACGGCGGCAGCATGGTCATGCTCGCCAAGGGCAACCGCTCGCCCGAAGTCCGGCGCGCCTGCGAGAAGCACGGCGGCTTCTACCTCGGCTCGATCGGCGGCCCGGCGGCCGCCCTTGCCGAGCACAGCATCCGCAAGGTCGAAGTCCGCGAGTTCGAGGACCTCGGAATGGAAGCGATCTGGCAGATCGAGGTCGAGGACTTCCCCGCCTTCATCGTGATCGACGACAAGGGCAACGACTTCTTCGCTCCGTTCGCGAAAGCCGGTGCGGTGGCGATCGGCGGCGGCCGGCGGCGGTAGAATTTCGGCGGCGGGACCGGGAAAATCGGATCCCGACTCAAGAGATCACACAATTCCTAGTCTGTGCCCTGTCAATCGACCAAGAAACCGGCGTCTTGCAACAGTTTTCGCGCAAGAGCCGAAAATACTGGCCTGTAAGCAGCACTTCTTACCTGCCGGTTAAGAATTTCGGCATGCACCGCTGGCCGAACATATCCGTATCCCTGCGATGGACATCACCCGCACCTGGCCCGTGAACGGGAAGTTCGACGAGGTCCAGGAACGCGCCTACCGCGCCGTCCTCGAAGCCCAGAAGGCGATCATCGCCGCCACGCGCCCCGGCGCCACCCGCCGGGAGACCACCGCGATCCGCCGCGAGATCTACGACCACTGGGGCTTCAAAGACAAGCCGGCCCACGGCGCCGGCCACTTCGTCGGCCTCTCCGTCCACGACGTCGGCGACGGCTCCCTGCCCTTCGAACCCGGCATGGTCATCGCCGTCGAGCCGATCATCGAGATCCCCGAACGGAACATCCACATCCGCATCGAGGACACGGTGCTGATCACCGAAGGCGAGCCGGAAGTCCTGAGTGCGGCGGTGCCGAAGGAGGTCGACGAGCTGCTGGGGCTGGTTGGGTCGGCGAAGTAGCAACCACAACTATGATTGCAATGAATGCGCTGTCATTGTAATCTCTCGGCCCGTGGGCCAACTCACCATACGCAACGTCGACGAAGCAGTAGTGCAGGCCTTGCGGCGCCGCGCAGCGGCCGCAGGCACGTCAACCGAGGAAGAAGCGCGCCGGTCGCTGGCGATGGCCGTGGGCATCGACCGGGAAGCAACGCGGGCTCGGCTCAACGCCGTCCGTGCGGCGATAGCCCACGACGACGACGAGCCCGTCGAGCATCTGGTTCGGAAACTGCGGGACGGAAGAGCCCACGACCTCTCGGGCTGACCCGCCTTGCCGCTCCAACGCGTCGTCGTTGACGCCAGTGCCGCCTTGAAGTGGGTTCTCGAAGAGGAAGGCAGCCCTGACGCCCTCGAACTCCTGGACCGGGATGTCCTTCACGCCCCGGACTTCTTGCTGCTGGAAGCCGCGAACGTTCTCTGGACGAAGGTCCGCCGGGGCGCTCTGTCACGACCCGACGCCGACGTCGCGTTTCAGACGCTAGCCGCCGTGCCGATGATGCTGACGCCACTGGCCGAACTCATCCCACCGGCCCGCAGCTTGGCTTTCGCCTTGGACCTCACCGTGTACGACGCCGTCTACGCGGCGCTGGCCCAACAACTCGACTGCCCGCTCGCAACCGCCGACAAGACCCTCGCTCAGGCCATGACCGCCGCGGGACTTACCGGTTCAGCGCAACTCATCCGCTAGCACCGGCCGAGCGCTCGGCCAGCGCGTGCGTCGATGGCCGCCTCCGCCAGGATGACCGCCTCCGCCAGGATGACCGCCTCCGCCAGGATGACCGCCTCCGCCAGGATGACCGCCTGGGCCAGATCGTCGTCGTCGGGCTCACCGAGTCCTAGTTCGAACTCACGGATTCCGTTGGGTAGCAAGCCTCGACCGTCCGACGTGGCCAACCCTCCTGTGGCACGCCAAGGACGTTGCCGATGCCGAGGCCGACCATGAGGCCACGGCAGCGGTCTTGAGCCTCCGACGTCACGATGTCCTCTCTGCCCGCGGATACGGCTCCGGACACCAGGCGACTCCTTCAGGAGCTGGCGGCAGCACCGCGTCTCTGCTCGTACCACTCCTCCATCTCAAACAGGGGAGCTTCGCTGCGACCTTCCCTTTTCCACGCATTCCTCACGATCTGAACCCGGTTCCGCCTCCACTGGTCATAGGCGGTCTTGGGCGCCACACCTTGCCACTCCGAAACTCGCTCCCGGAACCGCCCGTCCTCCCTACTCTTGGCTTTCATGGCCCTCTCCACGTACCCCCCGGTCTGACTACGAGGGTCAGGGAAGTTCCCGTACTCGTGACTGTGGTCGCCGGCGTGGGTGGAATAGCCAGGCATCGTTAGCGTGCCCAGCTTCGTGTGGCTCTTGATCTTCCTCTTGGGCTCTTCGCGCCACGTCAGGTTGAAGGCGGCGTGCTCCCCGTCGTAATCAGCCCGCTCGGCACCGACTTCCAGCCCAGTCGGGTCAGGAGGGGTCAGCTCCCAGGTGCCTCTGAACGAGCGACGCCCAACGACATTGAACTAACCGACGCCGAACCGGAGCGAGTGAAGCGGAGTGAGCGTAGCCCCCTCCCATCTCCTCTCAAACGCTCACGCCACCTGGGAGCTGACCCCTCCTGACCCAAGACGGGCGGGTGCTACCGCCGCCGTACCGACGCCGTACCTGGTCGGCGCCGTACCGGCGCGGCCTTACTCGGCGCCGGTGCTCTCTCCGCTCAGCGCGTCCGCCTCGAGGACCCGGGCGCCGCGCAGGGTGCCGCCCATGGAGTAGTTGCCTTCGTGGCACGCGTACTCGTAGACACGATCGTCGCTCGCCTGCCACAGGTACTCGCCGGTCCAGGGTGCAGTCCACACCGTGTCGTCCTCGACCGTGAAGTTGTAGATCACGCTGCCGTCGTGCTGCAGGGCGAAGCGCTCGACGACGTGCGTGTTCTCCGAGCCTCCACGGAATGCCGGTTCGGAACGGAAGTTCGTTGTATCGACGACAAGCGTGTCGCCCTCCCACCAGCCGATCGAGTCGCCCAGCCACTTCGTGACCTCGGGAGCCTCATGCTCGGAGTCGAGGCGCACGACACGGGCGTCATGGATCATCTCCAGGAGGATGACGACATGCGTGTCGGTCTGGACGATCCTCTTGAAGTTGTTGTACAGACTCGGAAGGGTGGGCGCGGCGCCAGTGAAGCCGGCAAGGCACCGCTCGCTCAGCGGGAGCGTCTCGGGCCCTTCGTACGGGCCGGGCCCGTCCTGTTCGACCCACCAAGCGGTCCCATCGTTGGGACGCAGGAAACTCGCGAAGGCGTCCATCATCTTCTTCTGCGCCGCCGGAGTCATTGGCGGCATGCGGCCATTCGGAGGATCGAGGATGATCGAGGTCGGGATCTGGCCGTCGACGCGGTAGGCGTCGGTTCCCCGATCGATCCAGAACAGGTTGTAGCCGCCCACGTTGCCGGCGCCGAACTCGTTGCCGCCGCCAGCGGTGTGCTCCAGGCCGACCACCTTGGCGCCTCCCTCGGGCGGCGCCTCGCGAGCCGCGTCCGACGGCTCGACCGCGCCTTCCTGGATCGCGCGCTCCTCGTCGGCGATCGCCTGGGCCTCCTCGGGCGTCAGGTAGGCCCGCTCGCCGAACTGCGCTGGCCGTTCGAGAGGAGTCAGGGTGGCTGCGTTGTAGCTTCCAGTCAGATCGGGTCTGCCGCTCGCGGTTCGCGGAATCCCGTCGTCCTGAGCAACCACGGCCGGGACACAGACGAGAACGAGGACGGCTATCGACAGCAGGCTTGCGAAGCGCTTCATCATTCGGGACCTCCAAATCGGAACTGAACTGGTCGATCTAGTGTAACGCCACCTCACTCCGTGGCGCCACCTGCTACAGCGGACTCCACACCCGGAGGCGGGCGAGACGCCCGCGTTCCCGGGCTACTCGTCCGAACTCCTCGCGCCTTCAGCCGCGCGCATCACCCTGAGGAAGTTGCCGCCCCAGATCTTCGCGATGTCCTCCTCGCGGTAGCCGCGCTCGAGCAGACCCACCGTCACTCCCAGAGCTTCGCTGGCGTCCGCGAAGCCTTCGACCCCGCCGCCATGGTTGAAGTCTGATCCGATGCCGACGTGGTCGACGCCGATCCGTTCGACGATGTAGTCGAGGTGGTCGAGCATCGCGTCCACGCTGCCGGGGCCGAGGAGATCGCTGATCGACTGCGTGAAGGCTGAGCGAGCGCCGGGATCGTCGATCTCCCAGTACAGCTCGAAGGGATAGAGGTAGTCCTCCAGGACGCCGGCGGCGCGCCGCGCCTCCCGGATCGCCGCATCCAGCGCCGCATCGTTGGAGTCGTAGAGGTAGCCCCGGAACGGGCAGACGTGGATGACGCCGCCGATGGCGCCGATGCCGTCGATCTCCTCGTCGCTCAGGTTGCGGCTGACGTCGGTGAGCTGTCTCACGTTCGAGTGGCTGGCGATCACGGGCGCCTTCGAGATCTCAAGGACCTGCCGGGCCGCGTCCCGGGACAATTGGGTGACGTCGACAACCCCTCCAAGTGCGTTGATCCGCTCGATGGCCGCGACGCCCAGTTCGGACAGCCCGCCGTGCTCGACCGCTTCGTGAGTACCCGTGGCCGCATCGAAGACGGGCCGGGACGAATCGGCGAAGTCGTTGTGCCCCAGGTGTGTGAGCGCGAACACCCGTGCTCCGGCAGCGTAGAAGTCGTCCAGCGCCGAGACGTCCGTACCGAGGATCATGGCATTCTGGAATCCGAGAATGAGCGCCGCCTCCCCCTCCTCGTGGGCCGCGACCAGCTCGTCCGCCGAACGGGCGACCACCGCGTTGTTCGCGGGGTCGGCCGCCAACTCGAGAACGGCCGCAACCTCCGCCTCCGCCCTCGCGCGGGCTGCGGCGTAGCCTTCCGGCGTCCTCGGTCCGGCGCCAACCGCGACGGACATGACGACCGCATCGACGCCGCCCGCGTGCAGCTTCGCCGGCGCGACCTGGGACAGCCCGTCGTCGCCGACGTAGGGAGACGGCGCGTCCGGAAGCTCTGTATCCGCGTGGGCATCGAGGACCAGCACGCGTTCATGGATGGCTCGAGCTTGTTCGAGTAGCGCCTCGGGCGACGGGTCGGCGTCGTACACATCTTCGCTCGCAGGGCCGGCGCACGCCCATGCCATCACGGCGACGAGCGCCAGGGTCCAGAATGCCGCTCGGTTCATGTCTTCCCCTCTGACGAGACTGCGATTGTGGACCGCGACCAGTACGGCCCGATCACGAGGCCACCCGCACGATCCGCGTACCGACGTTGCCGCCCGCCAGCAGGTCGACGAACGCCTCCGGCGCCCGTTCGAGCCCTTCGAACACGTCCTGCTTCGGAACCAGCTTCCCGGCTTCGACCCATTCCCGCATCCGAGCCCGGCCATCGCCGTAGCGGTCCGCGTAGTCGAAGACCAGGAAACCCTCCATGCGGATGCGGAAGTTGATCAGCAGACCCGGCACACCCCGCGGCCCCGGCGACGGGCTCGAGGTGTCGTACTGGGAGACCACGCCGCAGCAGACGATGCGGCCGTGGGTCTTCATCCGCCGCAACGCGCCGCCCAGCACCTCGCCGCCGGTGTTGTCGAAGTAGATGTCGATGCGCTCGGGCAGCGCTTCCTTGAACTCGAGCCGGAAGTTGGGGCTCTTGTAGTCCACCGCGGCGTCGAAGCCCAACTCCTCGGTGAGCAGGCGGCATTTCGCCTCGCCGCCGGCGACGCCGACGACCCGGCAGCCGGCGATCTTCGCCATCTGGCCGACCAGGTGGCCGACCGAACCGGCGGCCGCCGAAACCAGGACCGTCTGGCCCTCCTTCGGCTCGCCGACATCGAACAGCCCGAAGTAGGCGGTCAGCCCGTTCGTGCCGTAGACGCCGAGGTGGTGGGCCGGGTCGCCGACGCTGTCGCCGCCGCCGTCATCGACTACGCGCACCTTCGATGCCTCGTGCACCGAGTAGTCCTGCCAACCGGCCGGACAGACGACGAGCGCCCCGGCCGGCACCGCGTCGTCTCTCGACTGTTCGACCCGAGCCACCGCGGTGCCGCCCATCACGATTCCTGCGCGCGGCGCTCCGGCGTAGCTCGCACTGCCCTGGAGACCGGCGCGCTGGCCGGCGCCGATCGTGATCGCCAGCGTGCGGCACAGCACTTCGCCGTCGCCCGGCGCAGGCGCCTCCACCGTCCGCAGCGCGTAGTTGCCCGGTTCGAGCCGGTCCTTGGGCAGCGAATCGATGATGATCTGGCGGTTCTCGGTCATGGTCGGCTCCGGGTCGTGGCTTCTGCACCGGCCTCGCGCCGGCCGCGGCACCCTATCCTCCGGAGTTGCCGTCCAGCCGCCGTTCGATCCGCAACAGCGCGTCCCTGATCTCCGTCAGCAGCTTGCCGGACTCCACCGCCGCTTCACCCGCAGCCGCGGCCGCAGGTGACGGAGCGGACAATGCCCCACCCGATGCTCCGACGCGCTCGCGTTGGGCCAGTACCGCGGCCCGGAACTCCTCGGTTCCCTCGATGCCGACCAGCTTGATCAGGCTGCCAGGGCCGGACTGGCCGGCCGTCTCGACTGACAGCCCGCGCAGGCCGAGGGACCTCATGATCGGCCCGTGGGACATCGCCAGGTCCGTGATCTTGTCCAGGGGAACCGTCTTCTCCTGCCGGACCAGCACACCGCGGGCGACGTGGAGGTTCTTCTCGGTCAGCACACAGCGGAGGCGCTCCATGTAGCGGCCCGTGAGCACGTATCCGATGGGGAACCAGAAGATGAGGAACGGGATCCCGACGATGGAAACCGTCAGGATCAACGCCCCCGTCAGCAACCAGTAGGTGCGTACCTTCGGGCTGAACGTGGCCTGGCGAAGGACCGCCTCATCGCCCGTGTGGAGTTCCGGATCGGCTATGGCGACATCGGTCATTGCGGCTCCTCTGTGAAGGCGACTCGTAGGACGGGGACGGTCCCGCGCGCCTTCAGGACGGGAATCGGTGCCACGCGCCCCTTACGCGACGACGACCTGCGTGCCGACAAACTCTCCCGTAATGGGAGGCGGTCCGTCCTCGAGGATCAGACCGATGACCTCACGGAGATTCGCGTTGAGCTCCTCAAGTGTCTCGGCCTGGCTGTGGGCGCCGGACAGACCCGGTACGTAGCCAACGTAGGAACCGGTGTCGGGACAGCGTTCTACGACGGCAGTGTAGGCGGAACCTCGGCTGGCTAGTCGGCGTTGCGTCATGGGCCCAATGGTACATCCCGGGCGCGAACTCCCACGGCCGAACAGCGCCTATCGGGTCACGGCCACATACAACGACGCTTCGGACCAATCACCACCGCGGCTGAACTCCACGATCATCGGCCGCGCGTCCGGCTTCCAGCCGTAGCGGGGAGACCAGTCGCGAAACCAGGCCTCGTAGGTCTCACGCACCGAGGCCGGGCCGCAATGCCGCACCAGGGCGTAGGCGCCGCCCGGAAGATGGCGCTCCTGGATGCCCGGACCGACCACCCGCTCCAGATCGTCCGGCACTTCGATCGCGGCGTCCGACCGCGTCTTTTCGGAATCCGTGATCGTCTGATCGTCCCAGTAGATACCGAGCGTGTTCCGGCCTTCGAGCAAACCCAGGGGCTCCGCCCAGTGCCGGAGATGGTCGTAGGCATCGTTCGCTTCGTCGTAGGGCCCGACGAAGCGAACGCAGGCAGCCCGGGACGGCGGACGTCGCACGATTTCGAAGGGCTCCGTTCGCTCCCGACGCCGGGCTCGAACCCCTCGCCGATACTCGCTCGGCGAACGCCGAACCGCGAACGAAAGGCCCGGGTGAACGCTTCCGGCGCTTTGTAGCCGGAGTCCAGGGCCACGTCCGTGACGGTCGCTCCCGCTCGACTCAGGTGCCACGCCGCCCGTACTCCGCGGGCGACTCCCCGACCTGCGCGCGGAAGATCCTCTGCAGGTAGGTGGGCGACAGGCCGATGTAGCGGGCCAGATCCTCGAGTCGAACCGGCTCGTTGCTGTGGTCGGCGATGTAGTCGATCGCCGCTTGCACATAGAGACGATGTCGGCTGTCCGTGGAGGCTCTCATCCGGCGTCATTCGAAGGAACCCGGTCGCGAGTGCAGTACCACCTCCTCGCCAGCAGCCGGCGGGGTCCACTCTTCGTAGCGGTTGCCGTTCCAGACCATCCACAGATAGCGCCCGGCCTCCAAGCGCTCGCTGAATTCGTAGCGGATCGACAACGGTCCTCCGCCTTCCTGGTCCACTCCGAGGACCTCAACTCGAAGGTCGCCCAGATCGACCACATCGCCGATCTGGAATGGACGCTCCTTCGATCGGTGGTAGCGGCTGAAGGGGTCGGGAAACAGGCCCTCGTCCGGCTCGACGAGGAGGACGGCCTCGTCAACTCGCGCCACCCGAACATCCGTCGACCCGTGCGACAGCACCCGGACCCGGCGCGGCACGGTGCGTCCGTCAGCCCAGCGCATCGTGAAGATCGAGGTCGTCAGATAGACGGAGTCCGTCGGGTTCACCAGGATCACGTCGCGGCGTTCCAGTTGGGCGTCATCGGGCACGCTCTCCGACGCGACCTCCATCCGCCGCGCCGCCCGATCCTGAGTGTCCAGGAACACGTAGGCCACCGCGGGTGCCACAACGAGGTGCATCACGAGGAGCGCGGCGAGCGCCACTCGTCGTGCTGTACCGAGACGACCCGCCGCAAGACATCCGATGAGCCCCATCGAACAGAACCCGACAAAGAACAGGAGTCGGTTCTGCGGACCGACCGCGCTGATCGGAACCAGCGACAGGGCGGTCCCCAGGAGGAAGAACCGGGCGAGGGAGTTCCGGCGCGGGACTTGAACGAAGAGCCAGGCAAGGACGACCACCAGGACCAGAGCCGCGACACGCAGGCCCCAAGCTTCACTCGTCCCGAGATCGAGGACAAACGCCCAGTCCGCGGGGTAAGGAGTCCACTGGCCCAGGATCAGGGCCGCCGATCGATCGACAAGCAGGGCAATGAAGCCGCCGGGGTCGCCGAGAGGATCAACGTACACGCCGGACCCCTGCGCGCCGAAGCCACCCAGTCGATAGGCCAGAAACCAGCCGACCGCCACGCCAGCATGCGGCGCCAGTGACAGGAGTCGTGCCCGCCAAGCGCCGCGGTCGAGGACCAGCGCCCACGCCCCGAGCAGCGTAAACGTCGAAACACCCAGCTCGGCGGAAAGCAGCGCGAGGGCGAGACACGCCGGCGCCAGCACGCCGCCGGCACGCCACCCGTCGTCGCGCCACTTCACGTGACAGTGGAGACTCAGGAGACCGAAGAACGTCGCCAGAAGAGCGTTGCGATTCGCGAGATACGCCGCCGGCAAGGAGTGGGCGTCGTCCACCGCGTAGAGAAGCGCCGCCAATCCGGCCGCCCACGGGGCCCCACGAGCCTCCCGACCGAACAGGCGGCGGTACAGCACACCCGCGACACCTACGCAGAGCCCCAACCACACCAGGCTGTGCAGATGCATCAGCACCGGAGAGTCGGGCCACAACAGATAGTCGAGTTGCATCGACAGCACGCTGAGGTAGCGGAAGTTGGCGTGCCGCAGATCCGGGCTCGCCCACCACGGCAGCGTGCCCGCCTCCATCTCGGCTCGATTGCTGTCCGTGTCGCCGTCGTAGAAGACGAAGAGCTGCAAGGGATCGTCGCCGAGCCCCCAACAGGTGGTGGCGCTGGAGGTGGTCGTCGAGCTGAAAGCCACCCCACAGTGCCGGAAGCAGCAGCAACGCGGCCAGCAGCCCCGCTGCCACCGGCAACCGCTCGTGCCGAAGCAGTCGGGTGGCCAGCTCGAGAGCCTTCCCCATGCCGGAAGTCTGTAGCGCGGAGACCGTCCGCGCCTGACCGAAGCCGCGCGAAGACCTGACCAATCTTGCGATTTGTCGGGACGATAGGATGCCCGCCTGTCTCAACCACAGGCCTTCGCGTTCCAGGGAGGAAGTCCGGCATGAGCTTTCCGGCCAAGTCGGCATTCGTATTGGCACTAGTCCTCGCGGCGCTCAGCGCAAGCTGTACTCAGAGCACCGGCGCCGACGGAGCGGAAGCCCAGGAGTCCGAGAGCGCGGTACCGCTCCGCGCGGTCCAGAACGAGGAGACCGGCTCGATCGCCATCTACCGCGCGGGCGAAGACGAACCCATCGTCACCCAGAACGCCGCCGCCGAGCACCGGCCGTTCCTGCATCCGATCACAGCACCCGACGGCAAGGGGCTGGCGACGCAGTACAGCCCGGGGCACCACCCCCACCAGACGGGGCTCTACTGGGGCTTCACCCGGGTCAACGGCGAGCCGATGGACGAGGACACTCTCAGGCAGTGGTTCTACCGTCGTGACAAGTCCGAGGACATCGCCAGGGCGGTCGGCCGCGACTACTTTCACAACCCGGGCGGCGACTACTGGCGCCGCGATTCGGCCACCGTGGTCACCGAGTCCGGGTCCGAGGTGCAGTGGCAGACGGTCTACGGGATGCTCGACGCCGACGGCAACGCCTTCATGACGGAGACCCAGAACTGGACGATGAGGGCCGAGGAGGACCGCTTCATCCTCGATCTCGAATGGGCCGGCGAAGCGCACACCGACGCCTCGATCAACGAGATGTCCTACGGCGGAATGTTCCTGCGCATGCCTTGGCACAAGGACATCCCCGGCGAGGCGGTCAACGCGGCCCGCCAGCGCAACAGGCAGGCCGAAGGTCAGCGCGCGATGTGGGTCGACGTCGGCATGCAGGTCGAAGGCCGCGACGACTTCCTCCACGTCGCCATCTTCGACCACCCGATGAACGCCGGCTACCCCCAGACCTGGCGCGTTGACGGCCAGCTCGGCGTCGGCCCGACGCGGGCGCGGATGGGCGACTGGCACATCCCCGAGGGTGCGACCGAGGTCATCCGCCACCGGCTCATCGTCTACACGGGCGAACTCAACGATCTCGAACTCACGGAGGACTGGCACGAGTACACGGGCGCGGCCGAAGACGCCTACTCCACGGCGTCGCTCTGGGGCATTGCCCAGCAGGAGGCGAAGCAGGAGAAGTTCCTGACCCCGGAAGAGGCGGTCGATGCGATGACGGCGCGCGACGGCTTCCAGGTCAACGCCTGGGCCTCGGAGCCGATGATCACACAGCCGATGGCCTTCGCCTGGGACGACCGCGGCCGCATGTGGATCGCCGAGAACCGCGACTACGAAACCCGCGGCAGAGGCTTCTCCGGCTCGGGCGACAGCCGCATTCTTATCCTGGAGGACACCGATCGGGACGGCGAGGCCGATAGTAAGAAGGTCTTCGCGGAGGGCATCCCGTTCCCGGCGGCGCTCGCGGTCGGCTTCGACGGCGTCTTCGTCGGCGCGCCGCCCCACCTGCTCTACCTTCCCGACCGCGACGGCGACGACGTGGCCGACATGGACGACGCCGAGATCCTGCTGACCGGCTGGGGCATCCGGGACCGCCACGAGACGATCAACAGCTTCCACTGGGGGCCCGATGGCTGGCTCTATGGCCTGGAAGGGTTCGCGACGCCCTCCAGGATCCGCAAGCCGGGTCCCGAGGAGACGATCTACGGCCACAACGATCCCTTCCCGGCCGACCTCTTCGAAGCCGACGGGGTTGACATCAACGGCGGCGTCTGGCGCTACCACCCGACGAAGGACCGGTTCGAGGTTGTCGCCCACGGCTTCAGCAACCCCTGGGGCATCGACTACGACGCGAAGGGCCAGATCTTCATCACCGCCTGCGTGATTCCCCACCTGTTCCACGTCGTCCCCGGCGGCATCTACCACCGCCAGGGAGGCAGCCACTTCAACCCGTACGTCTACGGCGACATCCGCACGATCGTCGACCACCGGCACCGCTCCGCGCACGGCGGCGCCCGCGTCTACCTGTCGGACGCCTTCCCAGAGGAGCAATACGGCCGGCTGTTCATGGCGAACATCCACGAGCACGCGGTGCTTTCCGACGAACTCGAGCCCCAGGGGTCCGGCTTCGTCGCCCGCCACGGCGAGGACTTCCTGCTCGCCAACAACAAGCAGTGGATCGGCTTCAGCATGGAGATCGGGCCTGGCGGCGACGTCTACGTCCTCGACTGGCACGACGCGGACATCTGCGGCAACGACGTCCAGCACAAGGAGACCGGGCGCATCTTCCGCATCACTCCCGAGCAGTCACGCGCGGACAACTGGGAGGGGCGTTTCGACGACATCAAGGCGATGTCGAACGAGAAGCTGGTCGAACTGCAACTCTCGAAGAGTTCCTGGCACGCGCGCCGGGCGCGAGTCGTCCTGCAGGGCCGGGCGGCCAAGGGCGAGGTCGACGCCTCGGTTCACGACGCGCTGGACGAGAGCTTCGCGTCGAACCCGGACGGCGACCTGCGTCTGCGGGCCATGTGGGCCCTCCACGTCACCGGCGGCTTCACGTCCGACCAGTTGACCGCCGCCCTCGACGACCAAGATCAGCACGTCCGCGCCTGGGCGATCCAGCTCCTGACCGAGGACCACGACGCATCTGTCGCGGCCACCGAGAAGTTCGTCGAGCTGGCGGAGCGCGACGCTTCCCCCATCGTGCGCCTGTACCTGGCGGCCGCTCTCCAGCGCGTCGAGCACGACGTGCGCTGGCCGATCGCCGAGCACCTGGCGATGAAGGGCGACGACGCGGACGACCACAACATCCCCAAGATGATCTGGTTCGGCCTCGAACCCCTGGTCCCGGAAGACCCGCAGCGCGCGCTCCGGCTCGCCAGAACCTCCCGGATCCCGATGCTCTCCGAGAACATCGCGCGCCGCGCCATCGCCGCGAACCAGCTCGAGTTCCTCGTCACCTCCCTTGACGACCGGTCCGAGGCCCGGCCGGCCCTTCTGCGGGGCATGCGGGACGGGCTGGAAGGCCAGTTCGAGATCGACCGGCCGGAGAACTGGGCTTCCACCTACCGGAAGTTGCAGCGGAATCGGGCACTCGCCGACCTCGCCGAGGAAGTCGACCAGCAGTTCGGCGGCGTCGAGGTCTCGCGCCGATTCCTCGCCACGCTCGACGACGAGGGCGCGCCGGCCGAAGACCGGCGGCGGGCCATCCGGGGCCTCGCCGACCAGCAGCACTCCGAGCTCTTCGAGCGGCTCCCGGCCCTGCTGGAAGTACCCGAGTTGCGGCTCGCCGCGATTCGCGCCTACGCCGCGTTCGACGGCCGCTGGGAGGCCGGGTTCCTGCTGCTGGGCCACTACGACTCCTTCAACGCGGACGAAAAGCTCGCCACGGTGCAGACGCTGTCGTCCCGCCCCATCTACGGCCGGGTGCTGATGGGCGCGCTCAAGGGCGAGGCCATCCCCCGGCGCGACGTGCCGGCCTACGTCGCCCGCCAGCTCCACCGGGTCGTCGGCAGCGGCTTCCTCGAGGTCTGGGGGCCGATCACCCGGGTCTCCAGCGAGAAGACCGCCGCCATCGCGAAGTACACGACGATCCTGAACGACGAGTCGGTCGCGGCCGCCGACACGGCGCACGGCGAACAGATGTTCAGCGAGATCTGCGGCGTCTGCCACCAGATATTCGGCGAGGGCGGCCTCATCGGTCCCGACCTCACCGGTTCCAACCGCACGGAGCTGGACTACCTGCTGACGAACATCATCGACCCGAGCGGCGACATGCAGGACGCCTACCAGACCCTGATGGTGACCACCCGGGACGGCCGCACCTACTCGGGCACCGTGGCCACCAAGGACGCCCGCGCCATGACGCTCCGGGTCGTCGGCCAGGACGAGGTCGTCATCCCGCATTCGGACATCCAGTCGCACGATTACTTCCCGCTCTCGATGATGCCGGAGGGACTGCTCGATGGGTACACCGACGATGAGGTGACGAACCTCGTCGCGTACCTGATGACCGCTCAGGAAGAGACGAACCCTCAGGGGCCCCTGAGGCAGCCCTGAGCCAGGTTCCCCAGGAAGTGGACATGACGAACGTCGCGATGATCGGACTCGGCTTCGGCGCCGAGTTCATCCCCATCTACCAGGCGTACCCCGGCGCCAACGTCCACGCGATCTGCCGCCGCGACGAATCGGAACTGAACAAGGTCGGCGACCAGTTCGGCATCGAGCGGCGCTACACGGACTACGACGACGTGCTCGCCGACCCGGCCGTCGACTACGTCCACATCAACACGCCGATCCCCGACCACGCCTGGATGTCGCTCGCCGCGCTCGACGCCGGCAAGCACGTCATGTGCACCGTGCCGATGGCGACCACCGTCGACGACTGCCGCAAGATCGTCGAGAAGGTCGAGGAGACGGGCCTCAGGTACATGATGGCCGAGACGGTCGTCTACAGCCGGGAGTTCCTGTTCATCAAGGAGCTGTACGAGAAGGGCGAGCTGGGCGACATCCAGCATCTCGCCGCCTCGCATCCGCAGGACATGGACGGCTGGCCGTCCTACTGGGAGCGGATGATCCCGATGCACTACGCGACCCACGTCGTCAGCCCGTGCCTGGGCCTCGTCGAGGGATTGGCCGAGTACGTGAGCTGCTTCGGTTCCGGCTCGGTCCGCTCTGACATCGCAGAGAAGTCGGGCAACCGCTTCGCCGTCGAGACCTGCCACATCAAGGTCAAGGACCGCGAGCTCACCGCGCACATCTGGCGCTTCCTCTACGACGTCGCCCGGCAGTACCGCGAGAGCTTCGACGTCTACGGCACGAAGAAGAGCTTCGAGTGGACGCTGATCGAGGACGAGCCACACGTCCTGCACACGGCGAAGAAGCCCGAGCACGAGATCCCCGAGAAGATCGAGGTGCCGGACTACGCGCACCTGCTGCCAGAGGAGCTCCGCCACTTCACCCTGCCGCAGGAGATCCACGACGCGGAGCATCTCTCCTTCATCCAGGGCGGCGGCCACGGCGGCTCGCACCCGCACCTCGTCCACGAGTTCCTGAGCGCGCTTCGTGACGACCGCGATCCCTGGCCGAACGCGACAACAAGCGCCAACTGGACCTGCGTCGGCATCTGCGCCCACGAATCCGCCACGAAGGGCGGAGAGATCGTCCGGCTACCCCGCTTCACGCTCGGAACGTAAGACCCAAACCAACGGACCGGCTTCAGGAGGGCCAATGAACAAAACCAAGCTACTGATCGCGAGCTTCCTCACCATCCTGGTTGCCGGACTTGGGACGGCGGTCCGGGGCGGCCTCCTCCTGGAGTGGGGCACGGAGTTCGGCTTCACGCAGACGGAACTCGGGCAGATCACTGGCGGCGGTTTCGTCGGCTTCGGACTCGTCATTCTCCTGGCCAGCGCCTTCCTCGACCGCTACGGCTACAAGCCGTTCCTGATGGGCGCGGGCGTTCTGCACGTGCTGTCCGTCATCGTGGCCCTTGCGGCCACCTTCGTCTACAACGGAGCGATCGACACCGACCCGGAACTCGCCCGCGCCGGGGCCTACTTCTGCCTGTTCTGGGGCGTCTTCATCTTCGCGGTCGCGAACGGCATCTGCGAAGCGGTGATCAACCCGCTGGTCGCGACCCTGTACCCCAAGGAGAAGACCCACTACCTGAACATCCTGCACGCCGGCTGGCCCGCCGGCCTGATCGCCGGCTCTCTCCTGGGCATCGGCCTGATCGGCCGCGTGCGCTGGGAGATCGTCCTCGCGCTCTATCTCGTTCCGACCCTCGTCTACGTCCTGATGATGGCCAAGGAGAAGTTCCCCAAGTCCGAGGCGGCGGCCGCCGGCGTCAAGTTCCTCGACATGGTCAAGGAGTTCGCGGCGCCCATGCTGCTCTTCCTGCTCGTGCTCCACGTCTGCATCGGCTACGTCGAGCTCGGAACGGACAGTTGGATCGTCAACATCATGGACACGGTGCTCGGCGGCAAGGGGCTCTTCATCCTGCTCTACACCTCCATCCTGATGTTCGTGCTGCGCTTCTTCGCCGGGCCGATCGTCCACCGGATCAACCCGCTGGGCCTGCTCTTCGTGAGCGCCTGCGTCGCCGCCATCGGCCTCTACTCGCTTGGCTCTCTGGCCGGCGCGGTCACCGTGATGATCGCCGCCACGATCTACGGCGCCGGCAAGGCCTTCTTCTGGCCCACGATGCTGGCCGTCGTCTCCGAGCGCTTCCCCAAGGGCGGCGCCCTGACGCTCGGCGCCGTCGGCGGCGTCGGCATGCTCTCCGCGGGCCTCCTCGGCGGCCCGGGCATCGGCTACCTCCAGGACCGGCACGCCTCGAACAACCTGCAGGCGAACGCCCCCGCCGTCTACGAAGAGTACAAGGCTGATGGCACGAACAGCTTCCTGTTCTTCGCCCCCGTCCAGGGCCTCGACGGCTCCAAGGCCGGTCCGGTCATGGAGAAGGCCAAGGACTTCAGTATCACCCTGCCCCCCGACGAACAGGCCGTGCGCGACGCGTCCTTCCACGGCGGCCAGAGCGCTCTGAAGGCCACCGCACTCGTCCCGGCGTTCATGGCGCTCGGGTTCCTCTTCCTGATCCTCCACTTCCGGCGAACCGGCGGCTACAAGCAGATCGAACTGCGGTCGCAGCACGAAACCTGATTTCAGGATGGCTGAACCGCGCGAAGTCCCGCTGCCTCCGGGACTCTGCGCTGCAGGCCGGCATAACGACACTGCATCTTCGCATCAAGGGTTGACGCCGGTCATGACGTTCTCCACACGGCGTTTGACCGAAGCCGGGAGGTCCAATAGTCTCAAAGGCCGACCCACTGCCATCCAATAGCTGGTCGGCTGCACCAAAGGCGCACTCCCAGGGCGCAGCTCCGCGGAAACCGAACTGCCGTTCTTCGAGTGCGCCTCTGACGGGGAGCACCGGCCGAGAACCCGCAGGAGGCTGCCGATGTGCCGATCGTCTTCGCGACGCCTGGCGGCGGGGATCGCGTTGCTACTGCTGCTGCCCGGCGTCGGTGCGGCCCAGAGAAGGGCTCGCGGACCCGTCGAGGTTCCCGAACCGCCAGCGGGCTGGACGGCACCCCGCACCGTGGACGGCCACTCCGACCTGCGTGGCGTGTGGGTGGAGATCGGCGGCACGCGCGGCGGCGCCAGACTCTCCGATCTGGTCATCGACCCGCCCGAAGGCGGCATTCCGGCTCTGACCGAGCAGGCGCAGAAGGACTGGGACGCGCTCCAGCAGTACCTGGAGGAGCATCCGGCCGACACCTGGAAGGACCGCTCCCTGGGCGAGCGCTGCGTGACCCTGGGGGCGCCCGTGCGGGCGAACTTCAACCAGTACTACAAGTTCGTCCAGAACAGGGACCATGTCGTCATCGTCATGGAGTGGTATCACGAGGCGCGTGTCATCCCCCTCGATGGTTCGCCTCACCCCGATCGCAGGATCGGGCTATGGCTCGGTGACTCCCGGGGTCGCTGGGAAGGCGATTCGCTGGTCGTCGAGACGACGAACTACCTGCCCAAGGGGTATGCCGGCAGCCACCAGCGAGGGACCCCGCAGACCTGGTTCCACTCCCTCAACTCGGAAGAGCTGGTGGTGACCGAGCGGTTCACCCGAGTCGGCCCCGAAACGATGCTCTACGAAGTGACGATCGACGATCCGCCGATCTGGGTCAGGCCGTGGACCGTGAGGACGCCGATGGGCAAGCGGAACGAGCCGCTCTTCGAGTTCGCATGCCACGAGGGTAACTACAACATGGCAAACATCCTGCGCGGCGCTCGTGTCTCCGAGCGGGAGGCCGCCGCGGCCTCCGAAGCCGACCCCGAATGAGAGGCGGGAACGTGCGAATCCGAAAGCGGGGCGCGAGACTCCTTGCCACGGTCGCAGTCGGTCTTGCGGTGACGGCAGCGGCGGCGATCCAGGCGCAGGACTACCGAGCCCCGCGAACGAGCGACGGCGAGCCGGACCTGAACGGAATATGGCAGGCCTTGACCACGGCGCACTGGGACATCGAGGCCCACGCCGCCCGCAACGGTCCGATCGTCGAGCTGGGGGCGCTCGGCGCCGTCCCCGGGGGCCTGGGCATCGTCGAGGGCGGCGGGATCCCCTACACCACGGCGGCGAGGGCGAAGCAGCAGGAGAACCTCGCCCAGTGGTGGAAGCTGGACCCGGCGATCAAGTGCTTCATGCCCGGCATCCCCCGCGCCAACTACATGCCCTTCCCCTTCCAGATCATCCAGAGCCCCGAGAACGTCATTTTCGCCTACGAGTTCGCCAGCGCCAGCCGCATCGTCTACATGAACCGGCCCGACTTCGAGAGCCCCGGCGACAACTGGATGGGGCACTCGCGCGGTCACTGGGAGGGAGAGACCCTGGTGATCGATGTCTCCGCCCAGGTAGGCGACACCTGGCTCGACAGCTCCGGCAATCACCACAGCGAGGAGATCCACGTCCTCGAGCGCTACACGGCGACCGGGTCGGACCATCTCCACTACGAGGCGACGATTACCGATCCCAAGACCTACACGCGCCCGTGGAAGGTGAGTTTTCCGCTCTATCGACGCATCGAGGAGAACATGCAGCTCCTCGACTTCAAGTGCGTGGTGTTCGCGGAAGAGCTGATGTACCGCCACTTGAGCAAGGGCGTCTGGAAGGGCGGAGAACCCGAATGACCCGAAAGGAGGTCAACATGGTGCCCACCAAGGCCCTTCTGGCCGCAACCGCTTTCGTCTTCGTGGGCGCCGTGCCGGCGATGGCGCACCACGCCTTCGCGGCCGAGTTCGATGCCGACAGCCCGGTCAAGCTCACCGGGAAGGTGACCCGGATGGAGTGGATCAACCCGCATGCGTGGATCCACATGGAGGTGGCGAAAGAAGACGGCTCGACAGAGATCTGGATGGTCGAGAGCGGCAGCCCCCCAGCCTGTTCCGTCGCGGTTTCACCAAGGAGTCGCTGCTGCCGGGAACCGAGATCGTGGTCGACGGTTTCCAGGCCAAGGACCGCTCGAACAAGTGCGCGGGACGCACCGTGACCTACACGAACGGGGAGAGGCTGTTCCTGGGCTCGTCCGGCACCGGCGCGCCGAGAGACTCAGCCGACCCGTCGGAGCCACCGAACCGGTGAGGGCTGCCTGCGCGGTACTGACGGCTCTGGCGGCCGCATCGTCTGGTCCCGCCGCCTTCGCCGAATCCGGCGCCCCCGACGTCGAGTGGCCGCACCATGGCCGCGACCACGCCTTCAGCCGCTACTCGCCGCTCGAGGACATCGACGGGGAGAACTTCTCCCGGCTCGAGGTGGCATGGCGCTGGAAATCGGCCGACCACCGCGTGAGGGAGGAGCCGGGCGCCTTCACCGGCTCGGCGCTCATGATCGGCGGCCGGGTCTACATGATGACCACGCTGTGGCAACTCGCGGCCCTCGATGCCGCAACCGGCGAAGAGCTCTGGGCGTTCGACTCCAAGGCGCACGAGGCGCCGAGGGCCGCGTACTCGAATCCACGGGGCATCGAGTACTGGACCGACGGCGAGGAGGAGCGCATCCTCTTCGCCACCTCCGGCAAGCTGCTGATCTCGATCGACCTCGAGACAGGGCAACCCGATCCCGACTTCGGCGAGGAGGGCTTCGTCCACATGTCGCTCGACGACCTCGGACGCCCCGGTATCCGGCTGCGCGACATCAGCGCCGGCTCGCCCGGCATCGTGGTCGGCGACACCTACATCGTCGGCTCGAGGATCTTCGACGTGCCGTCGAAAAAGACAGGCATCCCGCCGGGCCACGTGCGCGCCTACGACGTGCGCACCGGCGAGCAGAAGTGGCGCTTCCACACGATCCCGCAGGAAGGCGACGACTTCACCGAGACCTGGGAGAACGACTCCTGGAAGTGGATGGGCAACACGAACGTGTGGGCGCCGCTCGCCGCCGACGAAGAGCTCGGCTACGTCTACTTCGCCACCTCGACACCGTCGAGCGACTACTACGGCGGCGACCGACACGGCGACAACGTGTACGGCGAGAGCCTGGTATGCGTCGACGCGGAGACCGGCGAGCGCGTCTGGCACTTCCAGACCGTGCATCACGGCATCTGGGACTACGACAACGCCTCGGCCCCCAACCTCGTCGACGTGGTCGTCGAAGGCCGGCTGCGCAAGGCCGTGGCCATGGCGGCGAAGACCGCCTTCCTCTACGTCTTCGATCGGGTCACCGGCGAGCCTCTGTGGCCGATCGAGGAGCGGCCGGTTCCCCCGTCCACGGTGCCCGGCGAGAAGCTCTCGCCGACCCAGCCGTTTCCCACCAAGCCGCCGGCGTTCGATCTGCAGGGCCTGACCGTCGACGATCTGATGGACTTCACGCCGGAGCTGCGCCAGGAGGCGCTCGACTACATCGAGTCGTTTGTCACCGGACCGATCTTCACGCCCTCCATCGTCGTCGGCGAGGAAGGCAAGCTCGGCACGATCGTTTCGCCCGGCGCAGGCGGCGGAGCGAACCATCCCGGCGCCTCGTTCGATCCCCTGACCGGGATCGTCTACGTCCAGTCGACGACCCAGCTCGGTGCCTGGGGGCTGGCGAAGCCGGACCCCGCGCGCAGCGAGTTTCGCTACGTGAAGAAGTCGACGGGAGGAGGCGGAGGGCTCAAGATCCCGCAGGGGCTGCCGCTGACAAAGCCTCCCTACCGGCGCATCACGGCGATCGATCTGAAGACCGGCGAGCACGCCTGGCAGGCGCCGCTGGGAGAAGGCCCGACCGATCACCCCGCGCTCCGTCACCTCGACCTCGGGCCGCTGGGCAGTCGCCCTTCGAGCGGCACCCGCGAGGGCGGGCTTCTGGTCACCAGGACCCTCCTCATCAGCCACTCGCCCAAACGGAAGGGCTGGGACGCGCCGACGGCGACCGCCAGCTACCTCACCGCCTACGACAAGGCCACCGGCAAGGTGCTGGCGCAGGTGGAGACCGACACCGCGCTCCACGGCGTGCCGATCACGTACCGCTATCAGGGGCGCCAGTACATCGTGGTCCCGGCTGGCGGCAAGCCGGGCGGCAGGGCCGTGGGCAGGAACGCGAGCATCGAGGCGGCGAAGGCCGAGCTGTTGGCTTTCGCCCTGCCGAGGGAGCGCTGACAACTTCGCTCGACGGGATGAGGAGGTACACAAGATGATCAGCAGAGTCTCACGTACCGCCTTCCACCGGCCGGGCGCGCTGATCCTCGGCCTCGCAGCCTGCGGCTGCGCGGCTCCTTCAGGCGACGAGGCCGGGCCGGCATCGATTCCGCCGCGGCCGAACATCATCCTCATGATGAGCGACGATCAGGGCTGGGGCGACGTCGAGTACCCCCAGCAACTCGCCCCCGGCGACGTCTTTCCGGGCCACAGCGAGGTCAAGACGCCCAACCTGCGCGAGATGGCGGCGGCCGGCCTCCAGTTCCACCGCATGTACTCGCACGGTTCGAACTGCAGTCCGACCCGGTCGTCGTTCGTCACCGGCCGTTCTCCACGCCGCAACCACATCGACAGGGCGTACAACGACGGTCTGCGCAACCTGGAGCTGACGATCGCCGAACTGGCCCAGACCCAGGGCTACATGACCGGACACTTCGGCAAGTGGCACCTCGGCAACCTGAACAAGACACCCGAACCCGACGCGGACGATCTTGCGCGATGCGGCGGCCGCTGCTTCGGCCGGAGCGGCGGCGACTTCTATTCGGCGCCGTGGCATCACGGCTACGAGCGCACCTGGGCGTCCCCGCAGGCGCTGCCGACCTTCGAACCGATGCGCATCGACCCCGCCGGGCCGTTACCCAGCGAAGGGAATCACATCGGCGCGCACTACTGGACCGGTCACGAGCAGCACGTCGACATCGACTCCCCCACTCTCGCCGGCGACGCCTCCGCGATCATCGTCAGGGAGACGATGCGGTTCATCGACGATGCCGTCGCCGCCGAGCGGCCCTTCTTCGCCGTCGTCTGGTTCCATCCGCCGCACAGCCCCCACCGCCTCGACCAGGCGACCCTCGACGAGTTCTACTCGGCTGAGGAGCAGAGCCAGATGAACGACTACGAAAAGGCCTACTACTCCGGCATCACGGCGATGGACAAGGAGATCGGCCGCCTGCGAGGGCACCTGCGCACGCTCGGCATCGAAGACGACACGCTCGTGACCTTCACCTCCGACAACGGGCTTTCGCAATCCGTGAGGCTCGACGATCGGGAGGAGGCGAAGGGCGGCCTGCGCGGATTCAAGGGCACCATCTGGGAGGGCGGGGTCCGGGTGCCGGGCATCGTCGAGTGGCCCGGGCAAATCGCTCGCGGAGAGACCGCTACACCGATGATCACGAGCGACTACCTGCCGACGCTCCTGGACATCTGGGAACTCGACCTGCCCGACTCGCGGCCGCTCGACGGCGAGTCGATGAGCGGGGTTCTCTTCGGCGATCGCTCGGCGCCGCGCCTGGGACGCCTCCGGTTCGACGACTGTGGCGACCCCGTTCCCGAACGCGCAGTCGGCGAGCCCGAGGACTGCGACAGCGCCGGCCGTGGCCGCGGCGGCCGGGGGTTGACGAGGGTGGGCGGCGGGCGCTCCATCCTCGACGACCGCTACAAGCTGATCTCCCTGACCAGCGGCCGGGAGTGGGAACTCTACGACCTGCTCGAAGACCCTCGCGAACAGACCCCGGTCGCCACCAGCGCCGACATCGACTCGAAGCCGCCGGAGGTTGAGGCGGTCTTCACGTCGCTCCTCGACGAGATCACCACCTGGTACGAAGTTGAATCGGCGGCCAGCCGCGAGGGCGCCGACTACGACACGCGCATCGCCGCCGCCGGCAGCGTCGATCTTCTCGGCGACGTCGGCGACGAGACCGTTCCCGACGACCTGTCGGCCGCTCGCCGGACCTCCGTCGATCGTCCCGAGCTGGTCGTCGAACGGCAGTTCGCTACCCTCGGCGAGGACCTGGCGGTCGACAGCGACGGCGCCCCCGCCTCCTACGACGCCGGCAACCTGCCGCCCGGAGCGACCGTACCCGCGGGCGCGGTCGTCCACAGCTTCCTGCTGCACTTCGCACCCACCGCCGCGGCCAGCCTGGGCGGCGTCGAGATCACCTTCGACGACCCCATCCTCGGCGTCGCCGCAAGCTCCGCGAGCCTCGCCGCCAGCGACTCCCTCGCCTTCGCCAACCCCGAGTTCGGCGCCGCGGCCGATCGCGGCACGCTGGTCGGCGAGACCGACTCCGACGCCTGGGAGATCCTCGCCGGCGGGACCACGATCGTCGTTGACGTGGACGCCAGCGCCGAAGGCGTGGATCAGTTGCGGATCCTCACCCAAGCGGCGTTGCAGCGAGCACAGTGAACAAGAACGCTCGCCAGCGCTCGACCATCTGGCAGGCCCGCCTTGTCGTGGCGCTGCTGGCGGCCGCCTCGATGGCAACAGCGGCCCTCGCTGAGTCACGCGAAGCGGACGCCGAGTGGCGCCACCATGGCCACGACCACGCCTTCACCCGCTACTCGCCCCTCGACCAGATCGATGCGTCGAACTTCGAGCGGCTCGAGGTCGCCTGGCGCTGGCGGTCGGCCGATCACGAGCTGAGGGAGGAGCCCGGGACCTTCCGCGGCTCGGCGCTCAACATCGGCGGCCGGGTCTACATGGCGACCAGCCTCTGGCAGATCGCGGCCCTCGACGCCGCGACCGGTGCGGAGCTCTGGGTCTACGACCCGAAGAGCTACGAGTTCCCGCGAGCCTACGGCGCCACTCCCCGAGGCCTCGAGTACTGGACCGACGGCGAGGACGAGCGCATCATCTTCATCACCAGCGGCAAGCAACTGATCTCGCTGGACCTCGCGACGGGACGCCCCGACCCCGCCTTCGGAGCAGACGGCATCGTCGACCTGTCGGACGACCGGCTGGGCCGCGAGGAGATCTTCCAGCGGGACATCAGCGCCGGCTCGCCCGGAATCGTGATTCGAGACACGTTCGTCGTGGGCTCGCGAATCGCCGACGCACCGGCGACGAAGCAGGGTCTTCCGCCGGGCCACGTGCGGGCCTACGATGTCCGTACCGGCGAGCCGAAGTGGCGCTTCCACACCATCCCGCAGGAGGGCGAGGAGTTCACCGACACGTGGCACAACGACTCCTGGAAGTGGGTTGGCGGCGCCAACGTCTGGGGAGCGATGGCCGGCGACGAGGAGCTCGGCTATGTCTACATCCCCACCACGACGCCGACCGGCAACCTCTGGGGCGGTCACCGGCCCGGCAACAACGTCTACGCCGAGAGCCTGCTCTGCGTCAACGCCGAAACCGGCGAGCGCGTCTGGCACTTCCAGGCCGTTCATCACGGCATCTGGGACTGGGACATCGCCTCCGCGCCCGTTCTCGCCGACGTCGTGATCGACGGCCGGTTGCGGAAGATCGTCGCCCAGGTGTCCAAGACGGCCTTCGCCTATGTCTTCGACCGGGTCACGGGCGAGCCCATCTGGCCGATCGAAGAACGCCCGGTGCCGCAGACCACGGTGCCCGGGGAGAGGACGGCGCCGACCCAGCCCTTTCCGACCAGACCGGCGGCCTTCGATCTCCAGGGCGTGACGATCGACGATCTGATCGACTTCACGCCCGAGCTGCGAAAGGAGGCGCTCGAGATCGCCGGGGAGTTCCTCCTGGGACCGATGTTCACGCCTCCCATCGTCGGCGGTGAGGGAGGAAAGCAGGCGACGCTCGCGGTGCCCGGGATGGCGGGTGGAGCCAATCATCCCGGCGCCTCGCTCGATCCCTTGACCGGCGTCCTCTACGTCCAGTCGCGAACGCAGCCGACCGGGGTGGCGGTCGCGCCCCCGGACCCGGCGCGCAGCGAGTGGAGATGGGTAAGCCGCGGCGGTCGTGTCGGAAGTCCCCAGGGACTGCCGCTCCTCAAGCCTCCGTATCAGCGCATCACGGCCATCGATCTGCGCACCGGCGAGCACGCCTGGATGGCGCCGTTCGGCGAGGGACCGACCGACCACCCCGCCATCCGGCATCTCGAACTCGGCCCGCTCGGCAGCCGCCCCTCGAGCGGCAACCGCGAGGGCGGGCTTCTCATCACCAGGACCCTGCTGATCACCTACGTGCCGAACTGGCCGAGCTGGGACGCCCGAGCCGCCAGGGGCAGCTACCTGCAGGCCTACGACAAGGCGACCGGCAAGCTCCTGGCGGAGGTGGAGACCGAGGCCACCCTGCACGGAGTACCGATGACCTACCTGCACCAGGGCCGCCAGTACATCGTCGTGCCCGCCGGCGGCAAGGTGGTCTCGAGAACCGCGCGCGGCGGCCCGGAGACGGCTCAGCTCGTGGCCTTCGCCCTGCCGGCTGCGCCGTGACCTCGACATGAGTAGAACACCCGAATCGCTTCGATGGGCGATGCTCTTCGCGGGCGTCGCGGCCTGTGGCTGCGCGACGCCGGTGGCGGACGAAGCGGCAGCGCCTCTGCCGTTTCCGTCGCGGCCCAACGTCATTCTGATGATGAGCGACGATCAGGGATGGGGCGCCGTCGAGTACTCACAGCAACTCGCACCCGGACACGTCTTCCCGGGCCATCCCGAGCTCAGGACGCCCAACCTGCGAGCGATGGCGGAGGAAGGGCTCCAGTTCCATCGCATGTACTCGGGCGGCTCGGTCTGCAGCCCCACGCGGGCCTCCTTCGTCACCGGCCGGGCGCCGCGCCGCAACGGCGTGGACTGGGCATACAACGACGCCCTCCGCAACCTCGAGCTGACGCTGGCTGAACTCGCCGCGACCCAGGGCTACACGACCGGACACTTCGGCAAGTGGCACCTCGGCGATCTCACCAGGACGCTGCGAGACAGGAACGGCGGCGAGTTCTACTCCCCGCCCTGGAGCCACGGCTACGACCGCGTCTGGGCGAGCGAGCAGGCACTGCCCACCTTCGAGCCGATGAAGGAGGACCCCCTGGGACCGCTCCCCAGCGAGGGCAACTTCCACGGCGGCCGCTACTACACCGGCCCCGGAGAGCACGTCGACCCCGACTTGCCGGAGCTGCGCGGCGACGCCTCGGCGATCATCATCCGCGAGACGCTGCGGTTCATCGACGACGCGGTCGCGGCCCAGCGTCCCTTCCTCGCCGTCGTCTGGCTTCATGCACCCCATGGCCCGCACCGTCTCAACCAGGCGACGCTCGACGAGTTCTACACGCCGGAGGAGCAGGCGGAGTGGAGTGAGTACGAGGCGCGCTACTACTCCAGCATCACGGCGATGGATACGGAGATCGGCCGCCTGCGGACGCACCTTCGGGAGCTCGGCGTCGAGGGCGAAACGCTCCTGGCCTTCACGTCCGACAACGGCCAGTCGGGCTCGGTGAGGATGGAGTTCGAGAGCAAGGGCAAGGGTGGCCTGCGAGGTTCCAAGAGCAACCTCTGGGAAGGCGGAGTCCGGGTGCCGGGAATCGTCGAGTGGCCGGGGCGGATCGCCCCCGGCGAGACCTCGACACCGATGACGACCAGCGACTACCTGCCGACGCTCCTGGACATCTGGGGAATCGGGATGCCGGACGCGCGGCCCCTCGACGGCGAGTCGATGACCGAGGTCCTCTTCGGCGATCGTTCGGCGCCGCGCAGGGGGCCCATCCGGTGGGAGGACTGCGGCGACCCGACTCCCGAGCGCGGCGACGATGAAGACACCGACTGCGACAGCCGGCGTACCCGAATGCTGCAGAGGGTCGGCGGCGAGCGGTCGATCATCGACGACCAATACAAGCTGATCTCCGAAACCAGCGGCAGGGAGTGGGAACTCTACGACCTGATCGAGGACCCGCGCGAAGAGACGCCGGTCGCCACCAGCGCCGACATCGGCTCGAAGACGCCGGAGATCCAGAACATCTTCCAGTCCTTGCGGGACGACCTCACCAACTGGTTCGAAGTCGAAGCGGCCCGAAGCCGCGAAGGGGCCGACTACGACGCGCGCATCGCCTCGGCGGACGGCGTCGACGTTCTCGGCGACATCGGCCACGAAACCGTTCCCGACGATCTGTCGGCCGCTCGCCGGACCGCCGTCGATCGTCCGGAGCTGATCGTCGAGCGGCAGTTCGCCACCCTCGGCGAGGACCTGGCAGTCGAGTCCGACGGAGCCCCCGCCTCCTATGATGGCGGCAACCCGCCGCACGGAGCGACCGTACCCGCGGGCACCGTCGTTCACAGCTTCCTCCTCCACTTCGCCCCCACCGCCGCGGCCGGCTCAGGCGGCGTCGGAATCACGTTCGACGACCCCATCCTGGGCGTCGCCGCGAGTTCGGCGAGCCTCGCCGCCAGCGACTTCCTCGCCTTCGCCGACCCCGAGTTCGGCACCCCGGCCGATCGCGGCTCGCTCGTCGGCGAGACGGACTCCGACGCCTGGGAGATCCTCGCCGACGGGACCACGATCGTCATCGACGTCGACGCCGGCGCCGAGGGCGTGGATCAGTTGCGGATCCTCACCCAAGCCGCGCTGCAGCGCATCGAGCTCGAGGGATGAAGGGAAGCCGAAATCGCTGGCTGGCGAAGAAGGCGGTGTTAGTGCTCGCCGCAAGCCTCGTGGCAGCGGCCGCGCCGGCCGCGCCGGGCGACATTCCACGGATGCCGGGCGGCGAGCCGGATCTCTCCGGCACCTACACCATCAACACGCTGACGCCTTTCGCGCGCAATCCGAAGTACGGGAACGACCCCTACATGGGCGCCGACGAGGCGAGGAGAATCGAAGAGGCGATGGCCGCGAGGGTCGCCCAGCAGGGCATCCCCGGCGACCCGGATCGTTCTCCCCCGCCGGCCGGCGGCTACAGCAGCGGCCGGGTCACCGGCGGCAATGCCCTCGCGCTTCTCGACATGGGCACGATCGTCTTTACCGTCGACGGCAGGCACCGGAACTCGGTCCTCACCGACCCGCCGAACGGCCGCATGCCGGCGGTCACCGAGGCCGGAAAGAAACGGCGGCCGGCTTTCACGACAGCCGATCGCATGGGCCCCCCGAATCCCGACGGAGCCTAGTGGCTGGAGGCGGACGAAGTCGCCGGCGTGCGAGGCCGGGTCATCCCGACGACGAATGGGGAACACCGGCTCTTCGACGACCCGGAGCTGATCGGCCTCTGGGAGCGCTGCATCTACTCCGACCGGGCGACCATCCCTACCCTGCGAAGGGGTTACGGCGCCTACTACCGCATAACCCAGACCGCGACCCATGTCGTGTTCCTGGCGGAACTGATGCACGAGGCGCGCATCGTCCGCTTCGACTCGGAGCACGAACCGGAAGAAGTGCTCTCCTACGCCGGCGACTCGATCGGCCGGTGGGATGGCGACACGCTGGTCGTCGACACGACGAACTTCCGCCGCCAGGGCGTGGCAAGGGCCGCGAGCGAGCGACGGAAGAACTCCGGGAGCTCCTCAGGCGTGCCTCACGAGGGGCTCCACATCGTCGAGCGTCTGACTCCCCAAGGAGACGGCAACCTGTTCTACGAGTTCAGCGTCGACGATCCCGACTACGAGGCGACCTGGGGCGGTTCGTTCCCGTGGCTGCGCACGGACCAGCGCATCTACGAGTACGCCTGCCACGAAGGCAACTACTCGATGGGAATGACGATGCGCGGGGCGCGGCAGTTGGAGAAGGAGTGGGCCGAAGGTCGGTAGGGGTCAGCCAAAGGCCGGCGACCTTTGTCGCCGCTTCGCGGCGCGTTACCTGGCCGCCTGCGGCGGCAGCGGACCGGAAGGTCCGCGCACCCAGAGAACGGGCGTGGGGTTCCGCGGGATGCCCTGCTGCAGTTGGGCTGGGCCCACAGCGGCGTCATGTCATCCGCATGTAGAGAACTCCGCCGCACCGGGGTGTATCTCTGTGTGCGCGGACCTTCTGGTCCGCTCATGGGCGAAGCCGCAAAGCGGCGAAGCCCGAAGAAAGCAGCCGCCGGCCAAAGGCCGGCGACCTTTGTCGCCGCTTCGCGGCGCGTTTACTTGGCCGCCTCCGGCGGCAGCGGACCAGAAGGTCCGCGCACCCAGAGAACGTGCGTGGGGTTCCGCGGGATGCCCTGCTGCAGTTGGTAACGCTTGCAGCGGCGCCAGGTCACCCGCATGTAGAGAACTCCGCCGCACCGGGGTGTATCTCTGGGTGCGCGGACCTTCTGGTCCGCTCACGGGCGAAGCCGCGGAGCGGCGAAGCCCGAAGAAAGACTGCCGCCGGCCGCAGGCCGGCGACCCTTACTCCCAGCGTCCTACCAGCTCAGCTCGCCGGTGCTCTGGCCGAACGACGCGCTTTCCAGCTCCATGTGATTCAGCATGGAGACGTAAAGGTTGGAGAGCGGCGCGTTGTCGTCGTTGTCGAAAGCGACGTAGCGACCGTGCTCGAAGCCGCCGCCGGCGAGGAAGATCGGCAGGTTGCGGGTGTCGTGAGAGTTCCCGTTGCCGAGGTTGCTGCCGAAGAGGACCGCGGTCAGGTCGAGCAGCGTGCCGTCTCCCTCGCTGGCGCCCTTGAGCTGTTCGAGAAGGCTGCCGAAGCACTTGACGATCTCCCTCTCGACCTTCCGCAGTTGCGCGATCTTGTCCGGATCCTGACCGTGGTGCGAGAGGTTGTGATGCGTCCCCGAGACACCCGGAATCTTCGGTACTTCCCGCAGCTCCTGGATCATCACGGCGACGACGCGGGTCGAATCGGTCTGCAGAATCAGCGGAATGAGGTCCATCAGCAACTGGACGCGACCAATGAGGTCGCGGCGTTCCCGGACATCGACGGGAGGCTCGCGGTCCACCCGCGGCTTGGGCCGGTCGAGCCAGGCCCGGGCCTCGGTGATGCCCTTCTCGGCCGCGCGCACGGCCTCGAAGTACGAGTCCAGCCGACCCCGATCGACGGCGCTGGCGCGCCGGTCGAGCGTCTTTCGCTGCGAGCTCAGGCCGTCGAGGATGCTGCTTCCGTCGCCGAGATCCCGTTTCTGCCGCTCGACCTCGTCGGCATCCCCCGTGAGGAACATCCGGGCGAAGAGGTTGGCGGGACTGGTTTCTGAGGGCACCATGACGCCCCGCCTCGTGAAGGATTGGCTCTGCGTGCCCTTGGCGCTGCGCTGAACCGTGGTGTCGGTACCCAGCACGAGTGAGGGAAAGCGAGTCACGTAGCCGAGCTCCCCGGCGGCAACCTGGTCGACGGAGATCGTGTTGCGAAAACCGGCGAGCTCCGGGTGGCGGGCCGCGGTCAACCAGGAGACCTCGCTACTGTGGGCCTGGCGGCCGTTCTGGTCGTGGTGGGAGAGCCCCGAAAACAGGGTGTAGTCGCGCCGGTGGTCCTGAAGCAGCTCCAGGTACTCGGTCGTCTCGTAGTCCCGACCCGGTGTGGCCGGAAAGAGCGACGGCGGGTGCAGGCCGAGTGCGTTGCAGACGGTCACCATCCGCCGGGGCGCCGGGATCGCCGCTCGGGCCAGGGCCGGGCTCATCGCTTCGAGGAGAGGCAGCGCCAAGGCGACCCCGGAGGTCCTGAGGAAGGTGCGTCGGTCGAGGGGTCGGTTCATCGTTGCCGCTCCCTGAAGAGTGGGCTTTGGGTGACGTTGTGGATGATCGTGCGCACGCCATAACCGCCCTCGCGGCTCTGCGCGACGAGCCGCGACAGCTCGTCGCGGTCCGCAAAGCCGATCTCCGTGCCGGTCGCATAGACGACGAGCTGGGAGATGAAGTGGCGAGCCACTTGGTCCTCTTCAGCGAGCAGGAGGCGCTTGTACTCGGCGATGCCCGAGAAGGGCCTTCCGTCCGGGGTGACGCCACCCGCATCCACGGGCGGTCCGTCCTTGTACTCGAGAATCGGGCGACCGTGAAGGGTCCCCGTGGGCAGTTCGCCTTCGCCGCTGGAGCGGTAGCGCGTCCGGTAGCCGCCGGTGGGATCGAAGGCCTCCAGGGCGAAGCCCGGCGGGTCGATGGCCCGGTGACAGACGTTGCACGTCGGATCCCGGCGATGTTTGGCGAGGATCTCGCGGATCGTCGTGGCACCCCGGATGTCGGGCTCGACCGAACCGGCGTTCGCCGGCGGCGGATTCGGCGGCCGGCCGAGCAGGTTCGAGAGGACGAAGCTGCCCCGGAAGACCGGCGACGTCGTCGTGCCGTTGGCGGTCACCTTGAGCACGCTGGCCTGCGTCAGGACGCCGCCGCGCAAACTGTCGTCGGGCAGCGACACCTTGCGCATGTGCTGCCCCTCGACCCCGGGGATGCCGTAGTGCTCCGCCAGGCGGCGATTGAGAAAGGTGAAGTCGGAGTCGATCAGGTTCCGGACTCCGAGGTCGCTCTTCACGAGCTCGGCGAAGAAGAGCCTGGTTTCCTCCTGGAGTGCGTGATGCAGCAGGTCGTCGTACTCGGGATAGAGCCGCTCGTCGGGACTCGTGAGCTCGATCTCGTAAAGCCGTAGCCACTGACCCACGAAGTCCGCGACAAAGCGCTGCGCCTTGTCGTCATCGAGCATTCTCTCGACCTGCCGGGCCAGCACCTCCGGCTCCGACAGCGTGCCTTCCCGTGCCGACGCGAGAAGTTCCTCGTCCGGCAGGCTCTTCCACAGGAAGTACGAAAGGCGGGTCGCCAGCGCGAAGTCGTCCAGCTCGCCCGGCCGGTCGTCGTGGTAGAGAAACTGCGGCGCGCTCAGGACAGCGCGCAGCGGAAGTCGGACGGCGTCGACGAACTCCCGTCCGGCGGCGATCGCGGGCTTCGCCAGGCTCGCGAACGCATCCACCTCACCCGCTTCGGCCGGCCGTCGAAACGCCAGCGGCACGAAGTGCGAGACGAAATCCACGACGTGCTCGTACGGATCCTTCGTGAGCTTCAGATCGCCGGCCGAGTCGAACTCGATGCCGTCGAAGAGCCGGCGCGTCGACGGCGGCGGCCACGCATCGAGGAGCGGTCCAACGATTGCGAGCGACTTGACCGCCACGCCCTCGCCCTTGTAGGTGGCGGCCCCGTCCACAAGGATCTCGGTGGGGTGGTAGAAGATCGGATGATAGAGCCGGTTGTTGAGCAGCCGCCGGCCCAGGCCCTTCCCCGCAGCCACGACCTGGGCCGCTGCCGACCAGTCTTCGACGGGCGCGTAGAAGCCCTCGACCTCCGTGTGCCAGTCGAGGTCGGCCACTTCGGGAAAGACGTAGTCGGTCGGGTGGAGGAAGGTCACAACTTCGAAGGTGCCGGACTCCCCGTTCACCAGGTCGAAGGCGCCCAGCAACTTCCTGTCGCCGTCCGGGTTGGCACGAACGAGAAGGAGCGTCACCGGCGTCGATGCCTGGTAGGGATAGGCGTCAACGGTCAGCCTGTACAGCCCCGGATGCGCGGCCGAGAAGCCGTGGCTGTCGCTCCTCAGGTTTCTGGCCGAGAAGGACCCGCTGGTGTTGTGATGGTCTTCATCGACGAACATCGCGACGGCATCGTCGAGCTTCTTGCTGACGCTCTGGCGGACCATGCGGTACGACGACGGGCGATTCGGGTAGTCGATCAGGTACGCCGCGCTCGCCGGACGCCCGCCCAGCCGGATCGCCGCATCGAGCGCACGATCGGCCGCCTCGAGGTAGCTGCGCAGGTGAAGCGCCGAGATCCCCTGCTCGGCCGCCAGCGTGTCGAACCCGGCGGATGCGCTCTCGGCCGGCAGCAGGCGCGCCAGGGTCTCCTCGATCAGGAGCAGATCCTCGACGGTGTACTCGTACTCGAGCCCCGTCAGACGGCGCGGCGCTGCCTGCTCGGAGGCGCGAGCCGCCACGTCCGCCGTCTCCAGATCTCTCTCCAGCGCGCCGAGCGCCGCTTCGACGACCGGCCTCGGGGGTCGCCTCGTCCCGCGCGGAGGCATCTCGCCCGCCTCGAGACGCTCGAAGACCCGCACCCACTTCCGGAAGGTCCCTCGATCCTCCAGGTCGTAGTCGAGGTTCTCGAGATCGAGCGGCGTCTCGGTCTCGACGTCGTGACAGCGAAGGCACGAAACCTCCAGTAGACGCTCGACGTCGGCCTCGAGCGAACGCGCGGGAGCCGCACCGGGAAGGAGGCAGAGCACCGCGACGAGCGCCAGGGTGCCCGCAGTCATGCCTCCGCGGCGTAGCCGAACGCCGCGGCGTCGACGAACGCTCCGTGAGCACCGCGTCATCATCATCGACTCTCCGACAGCCGGTAGGCGATCAACTCGGGCACCCTGCCGCTGACCGTGAGTGCGACGTACTGCCGTCCGTCGAGCAGGTAGGTCATCGGCGAACCGAGACCGCGGCCGGGCAGATCGACCCCCGCCAGCTCCTCACCGGTGTCCTTGTCGTAGGCCACCAATTGCGGACCGTCGTCGGTCCCACCGCTCAGCGCGTGGATCAGCAACGTCCTCGTCAGCAGCGAACCGGCCCGGCTGTGATCGCCACCCAACGGCGGCAGATCGAGATCGCGCAGCAGAGGGTGGTCCTGGTACCGGGCGCCCCTGCCGAGCGGGGTCGTCCACAGATGCTCGCCCCGACTCATGTCGATGGCGACCATCGCCGAGGAGGGCGGCTTCCACAGCGGCAGCCCCCGCGGCATCGCCGGCTGCCGGGTCGGGTTGCCTCCGTCGAGAAACGAGGCGCCCCGAGCGACAGTCTCGAACGGTCCCCAGGGAGTCGAGCGGCCGCGCATGATCCCGCCGACGGGATCGGTGCGGTCGGCGAGGTAGCGCAAGTCGGTGCTGGGCCCTCCGTCGCGGAAGCGGATCACCGAGTGGCCATTGGTGGACGGGACGTACAGCACGCCGGTTTCGGGATCGACGGCGGCGCCCGACCAGTTGGCGCCGCCCCCCGCCGCCGGTCGGAAGACCGTGCCGCGCAGCGACAGCGGCGTGTAGAGCGGGCCGAGCCTGAACTCGCCGACGGCCTCGAGCGCCATCTGCCGGATCTCGGGCGTGAAGTCCGCCAGGTCCTCGATCCGGGCGCCCTGCACCGCGAACGGCGGCGGCCTGGTCGGGAACGGCTGGGTGGGAGACATGACCTCCCCTTCCAGGTCGGTGTCGGTCGGCACCGGGCGCTCCTCGATCGGCCAGACCGGCTCGCCGGTCACCCGGTCGAAGGTGTAGACGAACCCCTGCTTGGTGACCTGCGCTACAGCCTTCACACGACGTCCATCGACGGTGATGTCGAGCAGATTCGGCGCCGTCGGGCTGTCGTAGTCCCAGACCTCGTGATGGATGAGCTGGTAGTGCCACACGCGCGCCCCCGTCTCGACGTCGAGACAGACGATGCTGTTGGCGAACAGATTGTCGCCCGGGCGATGGCCGCCGTAGTGGTCCGGGGCCACCGCGGAGGTCGGCACGTAGACGTAGCCGAGTTCCGGGTCGGCGCTCAGATTGCCCCAGGCGTTGCCGTTGCCGGTGTAGCGCCACGATTCGTCTTCCCAGGTGTCGGCGCCGAACTCGTCGGCGCTCTGCGGCACGATGTGGAACTCCCACAGCCGCTCTCCGGTGCGCACGTCGTGGGCGAAGATGAAGCCGGGCGGCCCCTCCTTCGCAATGGTGAAGTCGGTGTGGTTGGTTCCGACGACGATCGCGTCGCCGACGATGAGCGGCGCCGCCGACCGCGAGCCGACCGGCAACTGGAAGGGCTGCCCGCGGGGCGAGCGCGGCAGGTCGGCGATGAAGTCGACCCGTCCGTTGTCTCCGAACTCCGCGGCCGGTACGCCGGTCCTGGCGTCGACCGCGATCAGGTAGCCGGCGCCGGTTCCCCAGACGATCCGGGCCTCGCCGTCGCCTTCCCAGTACGCCGCCCCCCGATGGCCTCTGCTGGTCGGAAGCGCGGAGCTTTCATAGGTGCGCGGGTCATGAACCCAGAGCGTCTCGCCGGTGCCCGCGTCGATCGCCGCAGCCTGCTCGACGCTCGTGGTCAGATAGAGCACACCGTCGACCGCGAGCGGCGTCGAGGACATCGCGCCGATCCCCGGACCGCGCAGCCACAGGTCGGGCTGCTGCTCCGCCACCCGGTCGAACACGACCTGCGACGGCACGAGCGACGCGCCGCCATCGCCCGCCACGACAAGATGCGTGTCCGCCGTCTTCCAGCGCCAGGCAATCTCCAGGTCGCCGAAGTTGTCGGCGTCGATCTCGTCCAGGGACGAGTACTTGCTCGCCCAGGTGTCGCCGGCGTAGGTGCGCCAGTCGCCGCCGGTCGCGCCCGGCTGCGCCGAGCCGGAGGCGGACGCGAACCCACAGACGAAGACGAGGCGCAGCGCGAGGCGAATGGAAGCCTGCATCGTGGGACCAACGATGTTAGCCCGATTTACAGCGAGCACGTCAAATCGGTGATAGACGCGGCGCAATTCGTCCGCTACACTCGGAAGAACTTTCCAACCACGTTGGAGCCGCCCCGAGGACGAACGGCCGGCCGCCCGACCAACCATCTGCTAATGATGGCGGAAACCAGGGCTGAGCCGGCCTTCAAAGAGGGCTAGACCCTTCCCACCCCGGGGTCGGACACTCATGGAGGTGGAGCTATGAAGATCGCCGTCCTCAAGCGCAGCATCTGGATGCTCCCCATCGTCGCCTGCGCGGCCTTGCCGCTGTGGGCCGACGGTCCGGGGACCGGAATCATCGAAGGCCGCGTGCTCGACGCCCAAGGAGACCCACTGCCGGGCGCCAGTGTGGAACTCGTCGGACAGCAGAACACCAAGGACGCGATCAGCGACGCGGCCGGGGAGTTTCGCTTCAGTCTGCTGCTCGACGGACTCTTTACGGTCAGCGCCGAGCTCGAAGGCCTGGGCTCCAGCGACCAGGTCGCGGTCACTCTCGATCCGGGTGAGCGCCGCGCCGTCGACCTCACTTTGCGGGGAGGCGAAGCCGAGGAGATCCAGGTCGTCGCGGAAGCGCCCATGATCAACAAGTACGAGCCCGGGGCGACGGCGAGGATCGACGCCGAAACCGCGGAGTTGACGACCTTCATCACCCGTCACCACGTCAACAGCCTGGCGGTTCTGCCGGCCAATTCCGGCTCCAAGCAGCAGGATTGGCTCAACAGCTTCATGGGCGGCCCCCGAGACGGAGGCACGGTGAACATCGACGGCGTCGATGTCAGCCAGGTCACGGGCAACTACGGAGTGTTCAAGTTCAGGATGGCGACCACGCAGGTTGCCGCGACGGAGGTTCATACCCAGGGCCGCGGCGCCGAGTACGGGCGCACCCAGACGGCAACGATCAACACGGTGGTCAAGTCGGGCACCAATGTGTTCCATGGCGACTTCCACTACGTCGCTCAGAACCAGGCGTGGGTCGGCGAATTCCGGGACTACCCCGATCTTGAGGGTCCCGACAAGATCATCAACAACTACGAGACCGCTCTCGGCGGCCCGATCTACCGTGATCGTGCCTGGTTCTTCGCGGCCCACGCCGAACTGTCCGACAACAGGATCCGGGGCGCCAGCACCAACTCCAACCCGGACGTCATCGCGGATCCGGTCTTCGACTGGAGCTACAAGGGGAGTTCGACGGTCGCCAAGGTCAACTTCCAGCCTGGCGACGACCATCAGCTCGCCGCGACCTATGTGCGCACCCCGGGCTACCGCGAGGGCGGGGGCAACCGGACGGGGGACCTCTTCACCCTCAACGGGCGCCAGGAGACGGCCGAGTTGAACACGGCGTTGTGGAACTGGGCCGCCACCCCGAAGGTCTTCACGGAACTCAAGGTTGGCGACAGCGAGGACATTCGCATCGACAACTGCCTCAATCGCAAGGGGAGTCTCTCCGGCGGGAACCCGAACACCCCGAGTAGCAACAACTTCCGCTACTACGACCTCGACCGCCGCCTCTTCTACAACGGTTGCACCGTTGGCGGCTTGTCCGGCCGGTTTACGGACGGTCCCCGCCGGCAGATCAACGCCTATGCGACGATCTTCGCGGGCGACAACCACGAGCTCAGGCTCGGCGCCGAGCGCCACGTCATGGGCCTCGATACGCGCAACTGGCCCGAGAAGGAGTACAGCGGTCGCGGTTTCGGCTACGACCTCCCCGGCGGTTTCGCGACTCCCGAGACCTTTACGGTCTATGCGCCGCCGGATGGAGGCCTGTTCCGCCGGGAGAGCGAGTTGAACACCCTCTTCATCCAGGACCGCATCGACATCGGAGACAAGTGGGTTCTTACCGCGGGCCTGCGGCTCGAGGGCCAGTCGATGGAGAACAACGCCGGGGAACAGGTCAACGACTACGACGAGCTGGCGCCCAGGTTGAGTGTCGTCTACGACGTCAATGGCGACGGCAGGCTGCTGGTCCGCGGTACGGCCGGGCGTTATCTCAATCTCTTCAACATGAGTCTCACGCAGAACTTCGACCAGGGCTCGAACGGCACGAACACGCGCATGGTGTTCGATTGGAATCCCCTGACCCAGGACTACGACATCCTGGGCAGCTCCATCGTGGCCAGCGCCGGCAGGGAGGCAACGAGAAACCTGGAACCCGAGTACTCCGACGCGTACACGCTCGGTGTCGACTGGCAGTTCAACCGGAACTGGGTCGCCAAGGCCATGTACACCGTGAGCGAGAACGACAACATCTGGGATACGAGCATCCAGTTCGACGAAAACGGAAGACGGGGCTTCGCCCTCGCCAACTGGACCCAGGCCGAGGTCAACAGGCTGTCGGCCTTGCACGGAGTCCCTTCGCGCCTGGGCCTGACTCGCGAGCACGAGGGCATCATCCTCGAGCTCAACCGCAACTTCCGGAACAACTGGACGCTGCGCGCCAACCTGTACGTGGGCGAGGCAAGAGGCACCGAGGATTTCGAAGATGCCATCGAAGCCATCGGCGGCCTCGGCTCCGACGGGAGTAGCGATGTGAACTCCCGCAACAGAGGGAACCGTCCTATCGGCAACAACTCGGAGTTCCCGGAGATCTTCAATGTCCTCGCTGCCAAGCGCTGGTCGATCGGCGAACACACGCTGACCACGGGCGCCCACTACCGCTTTCGGACGGGACGTCTATGGGAGAGCCAACGGAACGTCTTCGTAACCCACCCGCTGACGGGCCAGAGGGAAAGAGTCGTGGAGTTTCTCGATCCCCAAGGCTCCCGACAGCTCGATACCGCGACGGAGCTCAACCTCAACGCGAGCTGGATCTTCCCGCCGATCAAGGGCAAGTACGAGATCAAGGTAGGCGCGGAACTTGCCAACGCGCTGAACGACGACGCCCAGTTGTTCGTCAATCCCGTGTCGGGCCTGCCCACGGGAAGGGGCGGCGGCGACATTGCCTACCAGAGGCCGTCCGAGTACCGGTTCAACGTCGGGTTCACCTTCTAGGAACAGCGCAACTGACACCCGCCAGGGTGTCGAACATCGACGGCAGCGATGCTCCCGGCGGATGCTCGAAGTACGTCACGTACAGGTGCCGGTTGCAGTGCCACAGCATCGCCGAGATCGTCTCGCCTCGGGTCAGGTACCTGGTCTGTCCCTCGACTTCGATCGTGCTCAGCACATTCGAATCCAGGGAACTAGCGATCCTCTCGAACTCCTCGATCGGTGGCGCCGTTTCTCGAGGGTGTCCACGGATGACCAGCAGCTTCCGTCCGTCGGTGAAGATGACGTGCTTCGTCAGCTCGAGCGCCAGACGGAGGCTCGTGGGGTCCTCACCGCGAGTGGTGTATTCGTAGGCGTACTCGATCTCCGCCAGAGGCATGTCGAGGCTCGCGCGAAGCCCAGGAAGGACAGAGCGTCACCCGAGACGGGATCGGTCACGGGAGGTGAGATCGCCGTCGAGGGGCCGCCGTCGCTCGTATGGTCGAGGATGGCGCCCAGGCTGCTCGTTGTGCGCCCCACTCTGTTCCTTGCGGTCCTGAACTCGATGATCGGACGGTTGTCCGTGTTGACCGGCGCGCCCGTGGCGTAGGAGTCGAGAGCCTCATCGCCGGCAACGAAGAACGAAAAGAAGACGTCCGGACCCGTGAACGGCGCCCGGTTCGACAGGGCGGAGATCGCCTCCATGTCGGAACGGATGACCGGTTCCCGCATGGCGGCCGCGATTCCCTCGTAGTCTCTGACGATGGGCTCTTTCGATGCCAGCAGGAAGAAATCCACGCCTCTGGCGTCGGCCCAGGCCTGCACGTAGGGGAATGCGGTCTCGAGAGTTCGGAGGGAGATCTTGAGATCCTCTGGATTGAAGTCGTAGGCGCCGATCCACTGCAGGAACAGTCCTCCCTCGTTGAGGCGCTCGGCGACGACGGAGTAGAACTCTCGCGTGAAGAGAAAGACCTCACCATCGATCCACGGGTTGGAAGGCTCCGAAATGACGACGTCGTAGGTCCGCTCGGTCGTGGAGAGATAGTCCCTCGCATCGCCTACGGTCAGTTCCACCCGTTCATCGCCGAGGGCGTTCCGGTTCTCCAGCTCGAAGAACCCGGCCGCCTCGACGACCGTCGGGTTCAGCTCGAGCACGTCGATCCTCTCCACCGACGGGAAACTCTGGACCGCGGACAAGGTGATCCCGCTGCCGAGGCCGATGATCGCCACCTCTTTCGGATCGGCGTGCATGAGGCTGGGGATGTACCCCAGGAGGAGCTGGGTAGGAACGTCCAGGCCCGTTCCGGCGTCGACTTTCCCGTCGATCATGAGTACCTTCACGGAGCCCTCTTCTTTCACCACGACGGAGCCGTACAGCCCAAAATCGGAAAACGCTATTCCGGCGGCTCCTCTCTCTCGTGCGAGGGCCTGTCGATAGTCGCTCGCGGCCTCGAACCTCCCATGCTGGTGGTAGACGCCAAAGCGGTAGGGATCGACTTTCGCGTCGAACAGGGACGCGGCAAGAACAAACACAACGGCGCAGGCGCCGCCGTAGGCGACCCTGCCGCCCTTCCCGGCAGCAAGAAAGACCACGGCTGAGATGAGAAAGTTCAGCGCGACGGCGACGAGGATCGCCCTCTCCAGGCCGATCCCCGGCAGCAGCACGAAACCTCCCACAAAGGCGCCGGCCACTCCTCCCAGAGTATTGACGCAGAACAGCTTCCCGACATCCGTGCCGATCTTCTGGGACCGGGTGATCAACCGACTCACGACCGGAAAGGTCATCCCCATGAGCAGGGTCGGCACGAGGAGGACCAAGTAGGCGAGGAGAAGCAGGAGCGAGTGAAAGACACCGAAGCTGCCGCGCGAGATGTTGTAGATCTCGAGGTACGCGACATCCAGGTTGTTCAGGATCGGCACGAACAGAAGACCGTAGGCGCCGATCCCGAGCTGAACGTACGCGAACAGCGTGGCGAGATCCGTCTTCTGGAAGCGCTTCGCCAACAGGCTGCCGAAGCCCATTCCCGTGAGGAAAGCCGTCAGGATCAAGCTGTAGGCGTAGACCGTCCCGCCCACAAACAGAATCAAGCCCTTGGTGAACATGACTTCGTACACCAGTGCGGCGAAGCCCGAGAAGAAGAAGGCAACGAGAAGCAGCGCCCTCAGCTTCATCGTTCACGCCCCTGGTAGAGCACGAAGCCGGCCATCAGGTTGAGTGCCGCGGCCAGCACGATCGTTTGAGACAGGCCCAGGTACGGCAGGAAGAGGAATCCGCCGCACAGGGCGCCGGCGCCGGCGAAGATCGTGTCCACCGCATACACGTCCGAGATGTCGCGGCCGAAGTTTCTGGAGTAGATCTTCGTCATCAGCGGGAACGTGGCGCCCATGATTCCCGCCGGCACGATGAGAAGAAGGAAGACGATGCTGAACATGATGAACAACATCGCGGAAGATCCCTGGAGCTGGCTGAACAGAGCCAACCGGACTCGGTACGTGAGGTCGAAAAGAGGTATGAGAAGAACACCGTAGGCGGCAAGGGCGAACTCGAGCTTCGCGAAGAGCAGGACGGGTGTCTTCGTCTGATCGGCGACTCTTCCGAAGCAGTACGCTCCGAGGGCCAGGCCCGCCATGAACGCCGTGAGGACCGCGGTGAAGGCGTAGATCGTCGTCCCGAAAACCAGAGACAGCGAGCGCGACCAGGCCACCTCGTAAACGAGGGAGGAGAACATGGAGAGGCCGAACACCAGAAGGAGAAGGCGTCTCCCTGGGCGGAAGCGGAGGGCAGTGGTTCTCAGGGCTGTACGATAGCTGCCGCGCCGCGAGTCGGTCCAGAACCGGTGCGGCCAGGAAGGTCTGACAAGACGTGTCGATCCTTGAAGATCCGGAGGAAATGCGCCGGTCCGGCTACCGGGTGGTCGACGCGATTGTCGAGCGCTTGAGCGAACTTGGGCACGACAAGGCGTTCCAGACTGCGCCGCGGGATGTCACCGAGGCGTTGCTCCATGGACCTCCTCCCGAGGAGGGGCGGGATCTCGATCCGCTGCTCGAGACCGTGGTTCGCGATGTGATGCCGCTCGCGGCCCGGATCGACCACCCGCGCTTTCTCGCCTTCGTCCCCGCCAGCCCCTCCTGGGCCTCCGTGCTGGCCTGATTCCTGATCAGCGGGTACAACGTCTTCCAGGGGACCTGGCTCGCGTCCGCGGGACCATCCCAGATCGAGCTCACGGTCACCGACTGGTTTCGCGATTGGCTGGGCTACCCGAAAGGCGCGGGCGGCCTGTTTACGAGCGGCGGCTCGGCCGCCAATCTGCTGGCCGTCGTTGCGGCGCGCGAGGCCGCCGGAAACCCTCAGCGCGGCGCGGTCTACGTCTCCGACCAGGCCCACGGCTCGGTGGGACGCGCCGCCCGGATTGCCGGAGTCGATCCCGCCCGGATACGGGTCCTGGCCACCGACGGTGAATTCCGAATCCTCCCAGCGACCCTCCTGGAAGCCGTACGCCGAGACCGCGAGGCGGGTCTGGAACCGTTCTGCCTCGTGGCGAATGCCGGCACGACGAACACCGGCGCCATCGATCCCCTGGTGGAGCTGGCGGAGATCGCTCGGACGGAAGGGCTCTGGAACCACATCGACGCCGCGTACGGCGGCTTCGCCGTTCTCGATCCGGAAGCCCGACCTCTGCTCCGAGGCCTTGAACTGGCCGACAGCGTGACGCTCGACCCGCACAAGTGGCTCATGCAGCCCTACGAGACAGGTTGCCTCATGGCCCGCGACGTCACCCGCCTGGAGTCCGCCTTTCGCATCCTGCCCGACTACATGCAGGACACCGATCTCGGCACCCAGCACGTGAACTTCTGCAACCGCGGGCTCCAGCTCACCCGCGCGTTTCGCGCGCTCCGCGTATGGCTGTCGGTCCAGCGCTACGGCCTGGCCGCGCACCGGCAAGCCATCGCCGGGGCGATCGGCATCGCCGCAGAGGCAGCGGACAGGATTGCACGCGAGGACGAACTGGAACTTCTCGCGCCGCCGAGTCTGGGCGTGGTCTGTTTCCGCTACCGGGGCCTCAACGCGGAACCAGCCGTTTCGGGTGAACGCCTCGACGAACTGAACCGCCAGATCCAGGACCGAATCGTCCAGTCGGGATTCGCGATGATCGCCTCCACGCGGCTCGGCGACCGGTTCTCACTGAGGTTCTGCGTGCTGAACACCCGCACCACCGAGGACGACGTCATGCAGGTACTGGACCGCGTTCTGGAGATCGGCAGGGAACTGCAGGCGGAGAGATGATCAGTCCTCGGGACCGGGCCCGTCAGGCTTGCGCGAGACCGAGGGCCGCGTTAGCGTAGCCGCGCGCCCCCCGACGGAGGAGAAATGCCCGTCAACCACTCCCGACCGACGACTTCGGAGAGCGAGGTCCCGCGATGAGCGCGGCGACCGACACGCTCCGCACTGCCGAGACCCTGACCGAGGCCGGTGTCCCCGAACGCCAGGCGGCTGCCCATGCCCGCGCGATCGACGAAGCGATGGCCGAAGCGGTCGGCGATCTGGCGACTCGCGCCGACCTGCTGGCGACTCGTGCCGACCTTCGCGCCGACATGGCCGCCTTGCGCGCCGACCTGTACCGCGCCCTCTGGATTCAGGGCGGCGTGATCGTCGGAACAGTGGTCGCCCTTCAGCGGCTGATCCCCTGAACTGTCCGACCGGCGCGTAGCGCGCAAGCGGGACACGGCAACTTCCAGCCAGGGCCGACCGCTTGGCGCCTTGGCCCTAGGCGCCGTTGGCTGGCTCCACCTGAAGGTCGAAGAGGACGACGCCCATGGCTTCCGCGGCATCCGCCATCCGCCGGTCGTAGGTTGCGAGTTCGATTCGCCATCCTCGCTCCTTCCTCAGGTAGTCGAGCGACGCGAGATGGAGCGCGTCGAGCGTGCGAAGCGGAGCGTCGAACGGCTCCAGGGCCCGTTCGAGCATCGGCGGCGAAAGCCTCAGCAGATCGATGCGCTCCAGGAGGTCCCTGGCCCGCTCGCCATGGGATTCCGCGCAGAAGCGCCTGTGCAGGACGTTCCAGACCTCGTACTCCAGCAGGCGGCTCGAGACGAGCGAGGCATCCCAGACCCGATCCGGTGGCCGCCGAACCTCGGCAAGGAGGTGCGCGAGCACCACCGAGCTGTCGACATAGATCACAACCGATCGCTTCTCACGTCGTCGAGAAGTTCCATCAGCTCCTCGAAGCTCATGATCGGCTTCGGCTTCGGCAGCGGCCGCGACCCCGGCTCGATCGCGCGTGGAGTCAGGATGCCCTCCCGCACCATCTCGGCGAACTCCGCGTCGGCCAGCCTCGGGCTCCGGTCAGGACGCGGCGGGCCGAGTTCGGCAACAACCCGGTCGCGGTTCGTGACCAGCACGGTCTCGCCGGCGGCAGCGATGCGGACGTACTCGCTGAGCTTGCTGTTGAGCGTCTTTAGGCCTACGGATCTCATGGCCACGAAAGTAGCTACTAGTAGCTGCTTTCGTCAAGGCCCCAACCGGTAGGTCGCCCCCGTTTCCGCCGGCGGCGCCCCCGATCTCGGGCGACGCCGACGCCGTCTGGCACGATCGTGCCGCGTAGTGGCTGAGGTAACCGAAAAAGAAGGGCGCGAGCATACCGCGTCCCGTCCGCGGTGCTTCAAAGACCGCCGGCCAGCTCGTGGAGCCTCATCACCGTCTTCCAGTTCCGCGCGGTCATGGTCGTAGAGAGCTTCGACTCGAAGTACCGGGTGGTGAGTTTCGTGCTCGCAAGCCCCTGCGGACAGTACGAGTACACTTCTCGACCGACCACGGCGAACTCGTCGGGAGGCGAGCGGTCGGGGTCGAGTCCGTCGACGTCCGCAGCTTGCGGAAGGTCCGCCAGGAATCCGACAAGCAGTTGGCCGGCATCCGCTCCGCGTCCCAGAAAGGGGTTCACTCGAAGGATCGCGGCAAGCTCACGGGCGCTTCGAGTCACCACAGGAACTCGGTAGCCGAACCGGGCGGCGATCGCTTCACGGATGAGGTCGGGCACGCGGCGGGCCAACGCCGGACCCGCCCGAAAGACCACGTTGCCGCTCTGGATGTACGTCCGCACGCCGTCACACCCCGCCTCCGAGAACATCGTGGACAGGTCCCTCATCAGCAGCTTGTTCTTGCCGCCGACGTTGATGCCCCGGAGCAGGGCAACGTTGATCTGACGACGGCGGTCCGGAGTCATCTATTCCACAGGATTCGCGGCGATGAACTCGTTGATGATGCGGGCGAGTTCCTCGCCGTGGGTCTCCTGGATGAAGTGGCCCGCGGCCTCGACCGTCACGTGGGGCTGTCCCTGCGCGCCGGGAACCCGTCTCTGGAACGGTCTCTCGCCGCCGCGCGTTACCCGGTCGCTGTCGCCGTAGGCGGTCAGGAAGGGCTTCTCCCAGCGTTCGAACACCTCCCAGGCCTTGCGATTCGCCTCGTTCGCCGGATCGTCGGCGAAGACCGGCACCCGCTGAGGCATGATCAGCGGGCCTGCCTTGTAGGCCGGCTCGGGGAACGGCGCATCGTAGGCGGCCTCGATCGACGGGTCGCCGGTGTTGGTCGCCAGCATGCGGCCGGTGGGAATGTCGCCGCGATCGATCATCGCCTGGTTCCTGCGCTTCCATTGAATGAAGGCGCTGTTTTTCGGGAAGTCCTCCGGGCCGGCCGCCCCGCCGACCGGCAGGCCGGTGTTCGACACGACGACTCGCGCGAAGCGCTCCTCGTTCTCCGCCACCACCCGCAGGCCGATCAGTCCTCCCCAGTCCTGGCCGAAGAAGGTCGCCTGCCGGAGGTCGAGGGCCTCGACCAGTTCGGTCATCGCGTCGACATGGAACTTGTAGGTGTGGGTGTCCATGCTCGCCGGTTTGTCGGAGCGCCCGAAGCCGATCAGGTCGGGCACGATGCAGCGATGGCCCGCTTCGACCAGGACCGGGATCATCTTCCGGTACAGGAACGACCAGGTCGGCTCTCCGTGGATCAGCAGAATCGGTTCGCCGTCGGCCGGCCCCTCGTCGAGGTAGGCGACTCGGTAGCCGTCGACCTCCAGGTAGTGGGGCTCGAAGTCGAAGTCGGGCAGGTTCTCGAACCGGGCGTCGGGCGTGCGGTAGACGCCGGGCCGGATCTCCTCGCCAAGGGCTGGCGCCGCCATCGTCGCGAAGGCCAGGGCGATGACGCCCAGGCTCGCCGTCGCGACCAGATCTCGCCGTGATCTCTTCATCTCGCGTCCTCCGTTCTGTCCTGTGCAGGCTATGGGAGTGTCGTGGCAGCCTATCGGGCGCTATCCTCTCTGCGCCCCACGGACGGAAGCAGGACCTCATGACTCAAAACGGAACGGCAGTGCGCCTGACCGGCGTGCGCAAGACGTTCGGCGCCCACACGGCCGTCGACGACCTGGACCTCGTGATCGAGCCCGGCACGATCTACGGCCTGCTGGGCCCCAACGGCTCCGGCAAGACGACCACGATCCGCATGATGATGGGCATCCTTCTGCCCGACAGCGGCCGGGTGGAGCTCTTTGGCGGCGCCCCCGACTTCAAGAGACGCAGCCGGGTCGGCTACCTGCCCGAGGAGCGCGGCGTCTACGAGAAGATGAAGGTCCTGGATCAGCTCGTCTTCTTCGGTGAGATCCGCGGCGTCGCACGATCCCTGGCACGCACCCGGGCCGAGGAGTGGCTGGAGCGCCTGGGCCTGACCGAATGGGCCTCCAAGAAGGTCCAGACGCTGTCGAAGGGGATGCAGCAGAAGGTCCAGTTCATTTCGACGGTGCTCCACGACCCGGAGCTGCTGATTCTCGATGAGCCCTTCAGCGGCCTCGACCCGATCAACCAGGACGTGCTGGAAGAGATCGTCCTCGAGGAGAAGGAGCGCGGCAAGACGATCCTCTTCTCCACTCATCTCATGGAGCAGGCGGAGCGGCTCTGCGAACGCGTCTGCCTCATCTCGCGGGCCCGCAAGGTGCTCGACGACGACCTCAAGGAGTTGAAGCGCCGCGAGCGAACGGGTGTCGTGGCCGTCGAGTTCGACGGCGAGGCGCCCCGGATCGCGTGGCCGGAAGTCCTGGAAGTCGAGCAGGTCGGTGACGCGTTCCACCTGTCCCTGCACGACGGTGTGCGCCCGGAGGAGATTCTGGGGGCGGTGCTCGCGGAAGGTGTCAGCCTGCGCCGGTTCGAACTGCTCGAGCCGCGGCTGCACGAGATCTTCGTGCGCCATGCCGGAGACCCCGGCGACGACGACACGGCCCAGCCGGCGGGAGGTGCGTCGTGAAGCAGGTCTGGTCGGTGATCCGGCGGGAGTACGTGGAGCGGGTGAAGACCAGGGCGTTCATCCTCTCGACACTGGGCATGCCGCTGCTCATGATCGGCATCATGGCGGTGGTTGGCTTCGTGGCGTTCCTCTCCGAGCAGTCGGAGCGGCAGATCGCCCTCGTCGACCAGAGCGGACAACTCGGCGAACGCGTCCAGCAAGCCCTCGATCAGGCGGGATACGACGTGGAACTCGCGGCGCCCGGGACCGGCACCGAGGAGCTGGACCAGAAGGTGCTCGACGACGAACTCGAGGCCTACATCCTTCTCGACGACACGACGGCCAGCGAAGCCGTCTTCCACTACCGGGCGAAGGAACCGCCGGGAAGCGTGCGTTCCCAGTTGATGCGTTCGGCGATCGTCGAGGAAATCGTCGACCTGCGTCTAAGTCAGATCGAGGACGGCGAAGCGGTCCGAAGGCTGTTCGAGGGCGGCTCGCTGGAGTACGAGCCCGTGGGCCTCGACGAGGCCGAAGCGGAGGAAGCCGAAGCCGAACGCATCTCCGGGATGATCACCGGCATCGCCGGCGGCCTCATCCTCTACATCATGATGCTCGCCTACGGCGCACAGACGCTGCAATCCGTGCTCGAGGAGAAGCAGAGCCGGGTCGTCGAGCTGGTGATCTCGTCGCTGCGGCCGTGGCAGCTCATGCTGGGCAAGATCGTGGGGGTCGGCGCCGTCGGCCTCACCCAAGTAGCCATCTGGATCGGCTGCGTGGCCCTGCTGGCCGGCCTGGCGCTTCCCGGCCTGATCGCCGCGGCGCCGGATCTCGAAGAGCTGGGGCAGGTCCGGCAGTACCTGCCGGACCCTGGCGCCATCGCCCTGCTCGTTATCTTCTTCCTGCTCGGTTACTTCCTCTACTCGAGCCTGTTCGCCGCGGTCGGCGCCATGTGCAAGAACCTGCAGGAGGCCGGTCAGGCGCAGACGCCGCTCATCATCGTGATCATCGTCCCGTTCATGATGCAGATGATGACGTTTCAGGGAAACAACATGCCCTGGATGAACTGGGTCGCCCTGTTCCCCTTCTTCAGCCCAATCATGATGTACCCGCGAGCCGTCATGGGCGAAGTACCCGCCTGGATGGTCGCCCTCTCGATCGTGCTGATGGCGGTGACCGTCTGGGGCGCCGCCTGGGTGGCGGGCAGGATCTACAAGGTCGGCATCCTCAGTCAGGGCAACCGCCCCAACCTGCGGGAGTTGATCCGGTGGGTGCGGGAGGCGTGAGGACGGGCGGCATCGGGCCAAGGCCGGGTAAGATTCCACGGAACGGGGAAGGAGACGCGAGGTGCAGTCATTGGAGTTGTTCACGGGAGCGGGCGGACTCGCACTCGGAACGCACGCCGCCGGCTTCAAGCACGTCGCCCTCCTGGACTGGAACCGCGATGCCTGCAGGACACTTCGGGAGAACGTCCGCCACGACACCGTTCCGGGAGTCTCTGACTGGACCATTGTCGAAGGGGACGTGCGTACACGCGACTACGCATCATTCGGCTCCGCTCAACTGGTGGCGGGCGGGCCTCCATGCCAGCCGTTCAGCATTGGCGGAAAACACCGAGGGATGGACGACGGGCGAGACATGATCCCCGAGTTCATCCGCGCCATTCGTGAAGTGCGGCCCGCCGCGTTCCTGTTCGAGAACGTCAAGGGGCTGACGCGCAAGACCTTCAAGAACTACCTCTCTTACGTGGAGTTGCGGCTGCGGCATCCCGACGTTCCCCGGCGATCGGGTGACACCTGGGAGGATCATCTTGCCCGACTGGAGGACGTTCATACTCGGGGAAGTCGGGAGGGGCTTCACTACCGGATCGTCCGTCGCCTGATCAACGCGGCGGACTACGGCGTTCCGCAAACTCGCGAACGGGTGTTCGTAGTCGGCTTTCGGCACGACCTCGACACGGAGTGGCACTTCCCCGAGGCGACTCACTCTCGCGAGAGGCTCCAGTACGACCAATGGGTGTCGGGCGAGTACTGGGAGGCGCGCGGTCTTGACCAACCCGACCCTCCCGCGAGACTGGCGGGAACGGTCAGCCGGCTGTTCCCGCCGCCGCGGAAGCCATGGACCACGCTTCGCGACTCGATATCGGACCTGCCGAGGCCCAGGCCGTCCGGCGAACAACCAGACGCATTGTTCCACCGGCTTCAGCCGGGCGCCCGCGCCTATCCGGGACACACGGGAAGCCCGCTCGACCTGCCCGCGAAGACGCTCAAAGCTGGGGTCCACGGAGTTCCAGGCGGAGAGAACATGATCGCGTTCTCGGATGGAACGGTGCGCTACCTGACCGTGCGGGAAGCGGCGAGGGTCCAAACGTTCCCAGACGCTTGGCGTTTCACGGGAAGCTGGACGGAGACGATGAGACAACTCGGCAACGCCGTGCCCAGGGAACTCGCCGCCACGTTGGCGAAGAGCATCGCCGCCAGCTTGGTCCCCCGGCATGCCTGAACCCAAGCCGTACGATCCGCTCGACTACGGGAACTTGACCGTCAACCTGGTTCGGGAGCTCATGGATCGAAGGCCCGTGAACCTGCCGCTTGCGGAGCGATTCAACGGCCCCGGCGTCTACGCGCTGTTCTATGACGGCGACTACGAGCCGTACGCGGCCTTGCGCTCCTCGGATGCGGTCCGTCCAATCTACGTCGGCAAGGCCGTGCCTCCAGGCGCGAGAAAGGGAGGCCAGACGCCGGATGAGGCCGCCCCCGTCCTCTACAATCGCATCCGGCAGCATGCGAACTCCTTGCACGCCGCCATCAATCTTCGCGTGGACGACTTCAAATGCCGCCACCTCGTGGTTGTCCCTCTCTGGATCACGATGGCGGAGCGGTTCCTGGTCGAGCACTACCAACCCTGTTGGAACGTCTGCGTTGAAGGGTTCGGTCTCCACGACCCGGGCAAGGGACGGATTCAAGCGCTATGCCCTTGGTGGGACACCCTTCATCCCGGCAGAAGATGGGCCGCGCAGCTTCAGCCACGAAGCAAGGCAGCGGCCAAAGAGCGCCTACGCGCTTTCACCGACCGACTCGGGACGAACCGAGGAACGCCTTGACCCGGTTCGCAAGGCGGCCAAGGTCCTTCGTTTCGCACTCCCAGATGACGAGAACGCGCCATCCCATTCCCCGAAGCGCTGCTTGGTTCTTCCGGTCGCGCCGAGCGTTGCCTTCAAGCTTCTCAAGCCAAAAACCACGCCGTTCGGGCGACTTCGGCGTGCGATTCCGGGAACACCCATCGTGCCGATGCCAGAAACAGCCGTGAACGAAGACGACTCTCCGTCGCGACCTAAATACGAGATCGGGACAGCCCGGCAAGTTCTTGTCGTGAAGGCGGTAGCGGTAGCCGAGGCCGTGGACGAGCCGGCGAACACGCATCTCGGGCTTCGTATCCTTGGAGCGGACCCGACTCATGCGCTCGCTTCGTTGGCGAGCCGTGAGGGTGTCGAAGCTGGCCTGTTTCATGGGTAGAACCGCGCCAAGAGGTCCCCTCGGTCGCCTTGCTTGATACAGGCCGCTCCTTGTCCGCACGAGCGCGCCTTTTCAATGTCAGGAGAAAGGCGGAGCATAGCGCGCCGAGAATGCAGCTCCAGGGCGCGCCAGCGAGTACCGCGCTGGATTCCGGGGGGGGGGCGTAGTGCGTTGCGGGAGGCCCTACCCGATGATCGGCGGCATCGGGCAGTTGATCCAGGCCGCAACGGCCCGCAGGAGTTCGCCCTCCTCCACCGTGACCTCCCGGTCGGCGGTGATGCAGGCGACCGCCGCTTCCAGGGCGCGCTTCTTCACCTGTGGCGCGGCCCGGTCCAGTTCAACGAGAGCCGCATCGAGTGCTGTGAAGCCGCATTCCTCGTGCGGAAGCAAACCCCTGTCCGGAAGCGGCAGAACGCGCCACCCTTCCGCGAACGCCCCTTCGGCCGCTTGCCGATCCCGATGGCCGACGTACGCCAGCACCGACATCAGCACCGCCAGCGGGGACTGCACCGCTTTGACCGAACGGTGCCGCACACGCGTGGGCCCGGATCGCCCGAAGGAGGCCTGCATGTCTCGCAGCAGGATGCGCTGAAGCGACCACTCGAACAGGTCGATGACCTCGTCCGCTGCCACGAGCTCGACCACGTTCTCCTGGAATCGCTGGTACTGCCGCGAGGTCAGGGCGCGCAGCGCCGGGAGAGCGATCTCGAGCACCGGTAAACGCATTCTCGGATCGAGCCGCTCGACGAGCGGAGCCAACCGCACGGTCTCTTCGTAGACACCGTCGTCCGCCGCGGCTTCGAGGTGGGCAAGCTGCAACCGTCGCGATCCAGGATCGCGGTCGAGCAGGAGCGAATAGACGAGGGCGCGGGCGCCGTAGGGCTCGTGTGCAGACGCGACGACCGGTTCAGGCAGGCGGTCGATCAGCTTCGCCGCGTACTCGACGTGCGCCGGCGTCGGCTGGCCGACCTGGTTGACCGCGCTCGAGATGTCCGGACTGGAGGCCCCTCCGGCTTCGGCCCCCGCGAAGCCAGCAGCCCCCGGCGAGCCGACTGGAACACGATCGCCAGCCTCGGGCAACTCCGGAAACTCGCCGTCCCAGGACGGATCGATCCGCCTGATCCGCTCACCCAGCGGTGGATGGGTGGAGAACATCGCGCTGAAGCCGGAGGTCGCCCGGCCGAAGAACATGTGACTGGCTTGCGGAGCGTTCGGGTTCTCCACCTTCGAGCCGGTCACGAAGCCGCCGATCTTCTTCAACGCGCCGGCGATGCCACCGGGATGCCGCGTGAACTGCACGGCCGAGGAGTCGGCAAGGAACTCGCGCTGCCGACTGACCGCGGCCTTGATCAGGTTGCCGAAGAAGGTGCCGGCGAAACCGACGACCGCGAGTCCGGCGCCGAACGCGAGGATCGGCAGCGCACCCTTGTTGTCTCTGGAACGACCGCCGCCGCTGTAGAACGACATCCGCAGGACGAAGTAGCCGATCATCCCGATGAGGAAGATGCCGTGCAGCAGGCCCATCAGGCGGATGTTGAGCCGCATGTCGCCGTTCAGGATGTGGCTGAACTCGTGGGCGATCACGCCCTGCAGTTCGTCGCGGTCCAGTGACGTCGCCGCCCCGCGAGTCACGCCGATCACCGCATCCTGCGGCGCGAAGCCGGCGGCGAACGCGTTGATGCCCGCTTCGCCATCCATGATGTAAACCGGCGGCGTCGAGGTGCCCGAGGCGATGGCCATCTCCTCGACGACGTTCAGCAGCCTGCGCTCGACCGGGTCCGACGTGCTGCCGTCCACCAGCCGGCCGCCCAGTTCCTCGGCGATCACCCTGCCGCCACCGCGCAACTGGGCGATCTTGTACAGGCTCCCCCCGCCGACCACGACCAGGGTGCCAAAGGTGGCCAGGATCAGCAGCCGAGGGTCGGCGACGGCGGTCCAGTCGACCTCGTTCGTCTCGGGATCGCGGCCGAGGAACCCCGTCGTGGCGGCCAGCAGGAGCTCGACCGAGACCACGATCGCCAGCACGGCCAGCGCGAAGAGCACGACGAGCCGGGTCGTGCCCCGCCTTGCCGCGTCCTGTTGCTGAAAGAAGTCGGTGGCCATCGCACTACCCAGATCGTGTTGAAGACGCTTCTAGCAGCGCAGAATCCTCCGCCCTGGGAACGCGGGCATCTTGCCCGCATCCGCGACAGAGCGCCGGGCACGGGACCGCCGCCCAAACCGGCTCACTCGAACGAAATCTCTGGCGCTTCGGCGATCGCCTCGCTGTCGAACTCCAGCAGCGTCGCATCCTGGCCGTGACCGAACATCCCGGCGATCATTACCGCCGGGAACCTCTGCTTGAACGTGTTGTACACGGTCACGGCGTCGTTGAACGCCTGGCGCGAGAAAGCGACCTTGTTCTCCGTCGAGCGCAACTCTTCGCTCACCTGCATCATGTTCTGGTTGGCCTTCAGATCGGGGTAGGCCTCAGCCAACGCAAAGAGGCGGCCGAGGGTGCCGGTGAGAACGCCTTCAGCCGAGGCGAGACCCTGGATCGCCGCGGCGTCGCCTGGGTTCGCGGCCGCCTGCTCCAGTCCGCCGGCGGCCATGTTCCGGGCCTGGATCACCGCCTCCAGGGTCTCCCGCTCGTGCTTCATGTAGCCCTTCGCCACCTCGACCATGTTCGGGATCAGGTCGTAGCGCCGCTTGAGCTGGACCTCGATCTGCGCGAACGCGTTCTGGTAGCGGTTCTTCAGCGTGACGAGCTTGTTGAAGGTCCCGATCAGCGACGCACCGAAGATGACGGCGAGGAGGACCAGACCGGCCAGAACCACGATGGTGAGAATGCTCATGAACTGCCTCCGATGACTGGGGCTACCCGGTGCCTACACTCCGAATGCTGTCACACCGGCGTTCGGAACGACCAACCCACGCACCAGCTGCTAGCCGGAACTTCACTTGGCCTGGACGCAGAAGCGGCAGTAGACACGGGCAGGATCTCCAGATTGCGGTGTCAGACTGCTGTAAACACGGGTTTCGCTGGGAGTTTGAGGAGTTGGAAGGCCTTTTCCTGTAGTGGCGTCGGTTCGGCGGTGACCATGAACCGGCTGTCGGGCTGACCTGGGAGGGTGACCTCGTTGAGGGTCAGGCTTCCGAGGTGGTTCAGGAGATCGGACATGGCCTGGACGGGGAGGCCGTCGGGCGTGGTTTTGGATGCGGTCTTCCTTTTGGCGCTGTCGGACGGTCGAGCCTTTTCGACCGGTGTGGATCGCTTGGCGCGGGCACCTTCGGGATCGTCGTCCTCGAAGAGGAGCGGCGCGAGCGTGCGGCGCATGTGCCATTCCAGGTACCAGGCGAGCATGCAGAGGAAGACATGTGCCCGTACCCGGTTCTCCGCGTAGACATGGATCGGACGCACTTGGAGGCGGTCGGTCTTGATCGCCCGGAAGGCTCGTTCAACGCGTGCGAGCGCCTTGTAGGCCTCGACCGTCTGCTCGGCGTCGATGGCGGCGCCCGAGAGGCTGGTGCGTATGATGTAGACGCCGTCGAGCCGGGCCTCGGCGTCGATCTTCTCCTGTTTGCGCTCCCAACTGATTCCGTCGTCGCGCACCTCGATGTCGAAGTGCTTGCGCACCTTCCACCGGTTGGCCTGTTCGCCGACCGCGGCGTGGATGCGGTCTCGGTTGCTTGCTCCGGGCCGTCGCCTCCGGGCACTTGCGTCGATTTCGGCGAGGGCGGCATCGGTTGCTGCAAGCAGGTCCTCGCGTTTTCGCGCCCGTTCTTCACGCAGACGCGGGTTCAAGCAGACCATGAGGCGCTCGCCGGGGAAGTCCGGGCTGGTGATTTCGGCCACCTGATCGGCCACGAGATCCTCCGGGCGAAGCGGCGGCCGGGCATTCTCCTCGGGGTCTCGCGTGACGAGGAGCTTTCGGATCTCGGTCGTCTTCAGTGCCGATATCCAGTCGAGGCCGGCGGGCTCGACGTCCTCGCGGATGCGCGCGCTGGTGAGCATGCCCCGATCCCCGACGAGCGCGATCCGCTCGATGCGAAAGCGCTTGCGGAGCTTGAGCACCTGAGCGCTGACCGTGGACGGGTCGCTGACGTTGCCGGAGAACACCTCGACGGCCACTGGGCATCCGTCGGCGCTGCAGAGAAGCCCGTAGGTGATCTGCTTCTTGCCTTTCTTCCCGTCCCGGTTGTGGCCGAAGGCGGCGAGCGGGCAGCATCTGCCCTCCACGAAGCTCGAGCTGACGTCGTAGAGGATCAGTGTGCCTCCGGCGAGATGCCTCCTCGCGAGACTGGCTTCGATGTGACGCTGCCGAGAGTGAAGCCAGTCGAGCATGGCGAGCATCTCGTTGCCGGTGACGCGCCCGAGTCCGAGGACGGTCCCGAGACTCGAGGCGGCCGTATCCGGCGAGAGATGCCGTGCGGTGGAGAGCTTCGAGCCAGGGTCGATGATGCGGGCGACGACGGCGGCGAGAGCGAGCTTGCCGCGGCGTGTGCTCTTGCGGTCGAGGATGCGCGGGAGTCCGAGCTTCCGGGCGACGCCGAGGATGGCGGCGACGTGGCCGTGCAGGAGGGCCCTTCGGATCGAGACGGCCTGGTCGATGACGGTGAAGACGGCGCCGCCCTTGAGCACGGCGCGGAATCCGTCCACTACGTGCGGCGGGAGCTTGGTGAGGTTTGCGACCGTCTTGTGTCGTACGCGCTTGCCTTCTCGCCAGGACTGCCGGAGCAGAGTCTGCGGCGAGCGGCCGCGGTTGGAGATGACATCGATGCGGAAGGACATGTCGCCTTAGCCAGCATGTAAACAGGCTGTGGCGAGAATCCTACCGGTAATACATAGATCTATCTACATGTTCGCACTGATTTGCATGTAAACAAATATCCCGCTCCTGGACCAGCCCCAAGTGCCCGAAAACCAACTGCCATCAACGATCTGCCGCCAAACGACGCCGGAAATCGACCGTGAAGTTCCGGCTAGCAGCCCATGGCAGAAGAGCGTGTCGCAGTGAGAGCGGTGACGCGCGCGTCCAACAAGGCGCGATGGGCTTTACTTGCTGGTGAAAATCGGGCGACCGGCCGGCCAGGGCGGGACGGCGGGCGCCCAATGAACGCAGGCGGGAGGGCTACCAACTCGTCAGCCCGCCTTCGGCGGCGCGTTCGTCGATCTGCTTTCGCAGATCGGACGCCACTGCGAGTATCTCTACAGGGGCGCGGACTGCCTCGCCGGTCGATAGCTGCAGAGCGACGATCAGCGGTGCGAGGTTTCCCGGCGCGCTGGGTTCCGAGGCAAGGATGTCGAGAAGGTCGGATTCGGAGCCGCCGACAGCCAGCAGGTTAGACACGAAACGAAGCATGAACCGGGTCGCCAACTCGTCACAAGGCCGGAACGCTGCGAAGGTTCGGCGAAGGGCCTCACGAGCCGCATCACCGTCACCCCCCGCAGTATTGGCCATTGCTGCGACGCCGGTCGCCCACCACTCGAACCGTTTCCGAATGTCGTCCGGCGCAGCCCGGAGTCGGGCTCGGAGCGACGGCACCGCCGCGAGAGCTTGCTCGGTTTTCCCCATCTCGGCCTGACGCATGCTCATGAGGGCTTGCGCGACTGTCACCTCGACATCCAAGGCTGAATCGCCACTGGACTCGAAGACGGCGATGAGTTTCCGGTACGCGAGTATCTCGCCATTGAAGTCGCCCACGTCCGCCCGCGCTAGAGCAGCGTTCAGGAAGGCATCTCTGGCTAGCTCCCTAACCTCCTCCACGCCGAGCGCATCAATACGGTGGACGGCCTCTTCGTAAAGCGCGCTGATACGCAGAGTGTCGCAGCGTGCGCTTCGCATGGTTTCCGCATAGAGGAGCAATGCCCTGACGACGACCTTCCGCGTATCGGCATGCGCGGAACTGCCAAAGCGCTCCAACAGCGACTCGAACCTTCTGAACGCCGCTCCGATGTAGCCCTGAGCCGCTTCGGCTCTCGCCCAATAGAGCTGGGCTTGCGAGCCAAGTCGTTCGACATCAGGGCCCTCACCATCCGCCACCCACTCAATGAGTTCACTCGCTGCGGCAACTGCAGCCGGATAGTCGCCAAGATTCAGGTGAGCGGCGGCCTTGTGCAACAGCACGCTGGCCGACCGAAACCAGACGAAGACATTTCGCGTGTTGCGGAAGCGGTCCATGGTCTCCTGCGCGATCTCGATGACCTTCGCGAAGTCGTGGAGATTCATGTGAGCCAGCGTGCGCATGTGTGCGAAGTAGACAGCGTCGTGGTCGTTGTCGACGCTCTTGAATGGCCGCACCGCGGCAACGTAGCCGTCGATGGCGGAGTGGATCTCCTTCCAGGCGCCTCGATCGATGGCTTCGCCGATCTCCTTGTCAAGCCGAATCTCGGCGTCAGCAAGCCGATCGTTTCGGGCAGTCCCGACGATGTCCTCGACCGCATCCCACTTCATCCTGCACGGTAGATCGAGATCAGCCGGCCGCCTTTCAAGCGCCCTTTCGAAGCCGGTGTGAAGCGAGACCGAATCGGAGAGTTCAGCCGCCAACGAGTTCCGAAGGCGCCAGAACAAGCCGACTTCGTAGAGGGCCACCATGAAATGGACCAAGCTCTCGACGACGGCGGCACCATCCCGTTCGCGACGCAACTTGTAGTAGATGCTGTACAGGGGCTCTGCGGCGGAGTAGAGACGCCCTCGCCGCGGACTGTTCGGATCCGTCAAGACGGCTCCCCTGTTGATGAGCCGCGCCAGCATGGTCGACACCACCCGGATGTCCATGCGGGCACGCACGGCAATTTCTCCGGCGGTGGCAGGCGCCCAGAGGTCAATCAGCGCAATGAAGACCCGGCGTTCGCCGCGCGGCAGATTGTCTAGATAACCGCGGAAATACTCGGTGTGTTGATCGACGATGGTGACGACTTCTTCCATCAAACTTCCCAGTGATTTGTGACGGGCGAAGCCAGCCAGGAAGACGAGAAAGCGCGGGCTCCCTCCGGTCAGGATTTGGAGCGGCCTGACATCGGAAGCGAACACCCGTTCACCGCGGGCCATCTCCCAAAGGCGCCGGCACTCATCCGTCTCGAGAGGCTTCAGATCTACGATGCGGAACATCTCGAAGAAAGGCTCCTCGACATCCTCTAGTGCTTGGAAGCGGCTTGTAGCCGAGCCAAGCAGGATGACCTCCGGCACTGACTGCAGGACTTCCCTAAGCTGCCATCCGAAGTCGGGGTCAGCCTGCCGACAAAGCGACTGGAAGTTCTCGATCATCAGCACCAACCGTCGGTCAAGACGGTCAGCCCCATCGAGCACGGCGGCACGAGCAAGGTCGGCGAGAGCGTGATCCCGCCAGCGCCCGGCAAGGGCAGCATGCCTCTCCCTCAACTCAGTGGCCAGTGCGGCATCGCCGGGCGCAACGGCACCAGCAAGCTGGAACAGCGTTTCGAGCCAGAACTCGGCCAAACTGAAGATCTCCTGGTTCTCCTCCATGAACTGGACGGCCATCAGGTGTTGTGACAGAGCCGCATCAGTACGTATCTCCGCCGCGACGCGGGCGAGGAGCATGGTCTTTCCTCGACCGCGGGGCCCCACGACGAGCGCGTGCTGGGATGACGGGACTTCGATGTTGCCTCGCAGCACATCCAACGCGATGGACAGTTCGTGGTGCCGAACGACGAACTGGTTGATGACAGCCTGATCGGACTGAAGCACCGCGGGGTTGAACCGACGGATCGTCGGCAGGCGGTCTTCGACGGCCGAGGTGCGCCTCTTCATCACGCAGCTGCGGCGGAGGAATCACTTCCGGCTCGCTGTTCGAGGGGCACATGGTGGTCCCGAAAGCGAGCCACCCACCAGTCCCGCAGAAGACGGAGTCGAAACCGGTAGCCGGCCGCGGTCGGCTCGAGGTAGCCGTCGTGGTCGAGCACGTCCAGCGCCTCGGCGACCCGCGCCTGGGCGTCATCGACGACTTTGGAGTACAGAAGCACCAGGCGGGAGCGCGCTGACGGTGTGAACGTGCCCTGTGTGGCGGCTTCAGCCAGGATTTCCATGGCGAGGCCGAAGGTCTCGTCGTCGAGTGCCTCTTTGAGACGGGTCTCATAGTGCATCAGGTCCGCCTGACCCGACGGGCCCAGAACGTCGTTCCGGTAAACCGTGTGGACATCGGCCACCGTCACGCTGCGGCGCCCATTGATCGTCGCGAAGTCCCGCAGGCGGGCGAAGAAGCCCTGAACGTGGTGAGGAACACCGACGCCGAGGGCCTCGTACGCGGCTGCCGCGACGCCGTGCTCCAGGTCGAGGTCATGGCTTTCGGCGAGACGCTCAAGGCAGGCGATACTGGTATCGCGATCCCACGGGGGCAGGCGGACGGCGTAGAGGTGGTTGATCCGGTCCGGAAGCCCGATCTTGCGTAGGAGAGGCTCCAGCCCAATCGACCCCGATACAAGAAGTACTGGGGCGCCGTCGCCCATCGACTGCAACACACCGCGGAGCCAACTGAGGAACTCATCGACACGCCTCGGGCCACCGTCCTGACGCCACATGCGCTTGAGAAAGATGGGCAGTTCGTCGAGTGCAAGAAACACTGAGCGGTCGTGACGGCCGCACTCTCGAAACAGGCGTTCGCCATGACGACGCCAACTGCCCGCGTCAAGGCCGGCCCGAACGCGAAAACGGAAGCCCGCCGCGCCAGCCTCCTCAAACCGGTGGCGAAACCAACGGCCGGCACCGGCTGCAAAGCGACGCGCGACGTCGGCGTGCGCATAGACGGCCTGCGCCATGTCAGCCACCGCGTCTTCCGGGCTGCCTGCACCCTCGAGGTCCACGAAGAGGAAGAGCCAACCATCAGCCTCGAGACGTTGCCCAAGCTCGCGCACGATACTGGTTCTTGCCCATACGGCGCTGGCCGGTCAGGAGGACGTGGTTGCGTTCCCTGACCAAGGTGTTGAGTTGACGGAGTTCGGCCTCGCGGCCGAAGAAGTCGGCACCAGATACCCAACGTCCTGTCGACGATCTCATGGTTCGGGCGCTCCGTAGTTGCGGTGGAACATGCAGGAGATGAGACCACACAACAGATTCGTTGTCAACTGTTCAGTGGACAACAGGACGGGTGTGGCTGCTGACTCGTCACGAGCCACCGGCGGCCCGTTCTCATTCCCGCCGCCTCAGAGCCGGAACGTGTACTGCGCCTTCGCGGCCAGCCTCGAGTCCTGCCGCCGGAAGTCGGAACCACGCTCGCCGAGTTCCTGCACCCAGCCCTGGCCGAAGATGAAGAAGATGTCGTTACCCGGTTCGAGGGTCCAGCGCACCCGGCCCTGGAAACCGAGATTGCCCGAACGGTTGTCGAACTGGATCACGTTCGCGAAGGACAGCCTGGGCGAGACGGCGTAGTTGACCTCCGCCCGGTGAATCCTGGCGACGAAGTCACCCTGCGGCAGGCGCGCGAAGGTCTGGCTCGTGTTCACTCGAATCGTCAACCGTGGCGGCGCGGAGTATCTCAGGCCCGCGCTGTACGTCTCGGCGTCTCCCGACCAGAAGCTGCCGAAGGTAACTCCGAAGCTCCCCTGGAGCCTGCGCTTCTGCGCCGAACTGAAGAAGATCCGAAGCGGCGTGAAGTCGTACTCGCCCGGCGGGAGGACCACGCCCGGAGAGATCTCGAACGGCTCGAACAGGCGCTCGTATCTGAGGTTCACGTCGAACAGGCTGTGCAGCGAGTCCCCCGACTGGAAATGCCAGTCGACAATCGTGAAGTAGAAGTCCCGGCTCTCGACCAAGCCGTTGTCGAGCCGCGTGAACTCCGTGTAGAAGATGTCGTGGTACATCTGCTGGATGCCCAGCCACTGGTTCTTCGGCCGCGGGTTGAAGCTGGCGCCGAGCCGCAACATGCGGACGTTGCGTCGCTGAATGAAACCGAGCGCCGGATCGAAGTTCTCCTGGATCTCGCGCCATTGAACCTGGGCGTCGAACTTGTCGTTGGGAAACGCCGCCGCGAAGCCGAAGGCCGCGTCGTTGCCGGCAGTGCCTTCCTCCGAAACCCCTTCGTTGTCGCTCTGGAGACCCCAGGCGTTGAAGACGAAGTTCCGGCCGCTGCCCAGGACATCGGAGGTGGCCAGGCGCAGGTCCACACCCATCGTGCTGGCGTCAGCCGGGAGAGCCGGATTGCCGCTGGTGAGGAGAGCGCCGACGTAGGACTGCTGCCAGAAGTTCTGCCGGACCCGCCCCACGAACAGGCTCTGGTCTTCGACGAATGAGGTGTCACGCGTGCCCACGTTGAGGACGCCGACCTCGGTTCGGCCCACCCTGCCGGTCAGCTTGACCCCGTAGTCCAGCGGTACTTCCCGTCCTCCCAGCAGACCGATCCGGCGGCTGAAGAACGGGAAGATCTCCGCTCCCGTGTCGGGGATTCCTCCCGGCTGACCGACCCCGGTGGTGGCGAAGTTGAAGACGCCGGCATCCTGCAGGAAGAACGACCGCTTCTCGGGAAAGAAGATCGAGAAGCGAGTCAGGTTGATCTGGCGTGCGTCGACTTCCGTCTCGCCGAAGTCCGTGTTGAAGGTGGCGGTCAGCTTCAGATTGGGGGTCGGGTTGTAGAACAGATCGAGCCCCGGCTTGCCGCGCAGGCTGTCGTCGCCGCTGGCGGCGCCGTGATCCCAGCGGCCCGCGACGAAAGGCCGGATATCCAGGCTGAGACCCTGCTCGAGGCCTCCCATGCCGGTGATCTCGCCCGCCTCCGAAACCTGGAAGAACTGCGCGTCGAAGCGGGCGCCCGCCCAGCGGACCTCCTCGAACTTCCGCTGGATCTGGCGGCTGATGTTGAATCCCCAGACCGTCCCTTCCGGGGGAAAGTTCAGGCTCTTGAAGGGAATCGCGAACTCCGCGCTCCAGCCCTGATCCGAGCGCCGCGTCGCGACCGTCCAGATTGCATCCCAGTCTTCGTTCGTCTCTCCGTTCGCGAACACCAGACCGTCCACCAGAGCGCCGTTCGGGTTCGTCGAAAAGTAGAAGGCGTTGCTCTGATCGCGAAAGGTGTCGAGCAGCAGCTCGATGCTGTCGTCGGGGCCCAGGGACGCGTCGCGGGCCATCTGCGAAGCGAGGACCCTGTGCGGTTCGGAGTCATGGCACAGCACCCCGATGTAGAGGTTGTCCGCGTCGCGAAGCAGCGTGACCTCCGTCCTCTCGCTCGGCTCGGCGCCCTCCGTCGGTATGCGTTGCACCAGGTTGCCGATCTTCGGCGACGATTCCCATGCGGTCTCGTCGAGGACGCCGTCGATGAGGATCGGCGCCGTCACGGTAGTCACGACCGCCGTCCGCGTCGGCCCGCCCGAACCGTCCTGATGAGCAGCGGCCGCCGACGCGGCCGGGGCGACGAGGGCCAGCAAGCCGTACACCGCCACCACCGCCCACATCCGCTCGCTGGGTACGCCGACCTCCGGTCGGCATCCGGGTACGGCCCGGAGCCCGGTCGAATCGGTCGCTCCCCCTGACGTCCCGCTGGTCCGTTCTGGTTTCAGGGTTGTCTCAGGGCGACGGCAGGAGCCCGTCGCGGTTCACCCACTCGCCGCGCAGCATCACGCGGTCGATCTGGAGAGTGTTCCGGATGTCGGCCAGCGGGTCGGCGCTCAGCACGATCAGGTCGGCGCTCATGCCGGCAGTCAGCGTGCCGAAGTCCGCCTCGCCGACCGGCGGCACGCGGCCGGCGCCCGTGGCAGTGGCCGCGACGAGGGTTTCCATCGGCGTCAGGCCGGCCTCGACGTAGAGCTCGAGTTCGTGGTGGGTACCCCAGCCCATCGGCACGTTCGGCGTGCCGACCGGCGCGGAAACGCCGCAGGCCGCGAGGAGGACGATCGCCGGGAGTGCAAGAACCTGAGCCGCGGAGTGTCTTGGCATGGTGCGGGCAGGCTACCAGTCGTACTTACAACAAACGCCCATCGAGCCGCTGCGCCCTGGCCGGCCCAGCGGGGCGACCGCGCCGGCACACCGCTCAAGGCCCTGCGCCGCCGCCGCAGGCCCCGGAGAAGGCCTCCGTATCGACGATCGCAGGCGCCGGCCGGCCCGGCTCGTTCACGTACGACCGCGACTCGCCGGTGACCGCGTCGGTGACCACGATCCGGTATCCCAGATCCGTCGTCGCAGCGCCCAGCACCCACATTCGCCCGTTGATCCCGCAGCCGTCCAGCACCTTGACCAGGATCTCCCAGTTCAGGGGTCGAAGAACCGGAACAGGCCCGAGTCGTTGGTGCCCGCGTAGACCACGCGCCCGGCTCCGGACTCGCCGTCTGCGCTCCACCAGTTCGCCTTCACCTCGAAGCGCGAGTCCTGAAGGCAAGTCGTTTCCTCATCGAAACGGCAGGAACCGGCGGGCGCCGCCGCGGCCAGCCCAGTTCTCGGCCGCCGCGGCCGTCCCGCTCCGCGTGGATCTGGTACGCCCCGCCGCCGGCCGCCCCGAAGCGGCCCACCAGCCGGCCGCCCTCCACCGTCAGCACCACCGTGTCGTACCCCGCGCCGGGCTGACCGCCGGACCACATCAGGTCGCCGCCGCCCCGGTCCTCGAACACGCTCCGTTCGGCGGACAGGACGCTGCCGTCGGGAGTCGGCACTTCCAGCCGCGCCGGCGCGCCGCGCAGCAACTCCAGGTCCACCTGCACGGCTGTCGGCGCCGGCCCGGTTCAGCCGGGATGGGTTTGATCTGACTCGACCGTCGATCCTGAGCGTTCAATACAGCGAAGGGTGCTTTGCATCCGCAGCAGCAAGCACTCAGCCCCGACGGCGAGCGATCCGTTGCTGATTACGCCATTCGAAACATTGTTCGCTAGTAGCTTGAACTCCTTTCCAGCCTCGACTACTGCGACACCGTCGGGCGCGACCGCATAAACCCGACCGGATCCACCTACAAGAGAGGCTTGGTACTTACCGTTCGGAGGGAGCCTCTGCCGCCAGTGGAGACGACCAGTATGCCCATCGTAGGCACTCATGGTCCTGTTGTCCGTGACCGTGTAGAGTATTCCATCCATCAGCAACGGGGAACTGGTTTCGGGCACCGCCTGCTCATTGCCCCATAGCAACAGCGGCCTGCTGCTCGCATCCGACGCTACGAAGCTGAATGCCTGAGTGGACTTGACGGCGTGAGCACCGCCCGAAACGACCAGAAGGTCATCCTCGAAGACGGGGCTAGAGGCCAACTGGTTGATCGCCCACCCACCGTCAGTGTACTCGTATGACCAGAGAACCTCGCCTGTCTGCGGATCGTATTCGCGCATGATCCAGGAGTAGGCAACGATCAGCCGCTCTCTGTGTCCGCTCCCCACGATGAGGGGTGTTGTGTATGTGCAGCACGGCCCCTTTTGGCCCGCCCACTCGTGCTTCCATCGGAGCGCGCCGTTGCCACGGTCAAAAGCGGCAATCCATCCTACGTGAGAAGGTCGCTGCCCGTAGCCCCACTCGCGGTCTTGCAGGACGATAACGACATCCGTAGCGAGTACGGGAGAACTCGCCGCGCCGTAGCGCTAAGTGGCAGCGTAGTCCGGGTCCACCTCAACCAGCCAGTCAACATCTCCTGCGTGGAGTACACGAGCGAGATGAGCACCGAAATAACGTACACACCATGTCTGTCAGCAACCGGAGTTGGACTGGAGAATGTGTTTTGCCGGTGCTTCGGTTCTGCATCGGTGGTTACGATTCGCTTCTCCCACTTCACCGCGCCTTTCTCACCGTCAACGGCCAGGAGCCATCTGGAGAATCTCTTGGGGGTCTCGCCCGGATTCTCTCGTCGTGCCTCTGTAAGATAGACGGTGTTGAAAGCGACAATCGGAGATGAATTGCCCTGTCCTTGAAGTGCGACAGTCCAGCGGGTGTTCGTCTCCGCATCCGACCATTCAACCGGAAGATCGGATGCGATTGAAACCCCAAGTCCTCCCGGTCCACGCCATTGTGGCCAATCAGCATCTCCTTCCGGGACACAGCCGAGAAACAGCAAGGCGCCGACGACAAGTCGCGTCATCGGTCTTCTTCTCCTGACCCCCATGGCCGCAGCATGTTAGCCGAGAAGTGTTGGCAAATCAACACTTCTCGGCGCCGACCAGGCCAGGACCAGGCTGTCTGCTTCAGCCGTCCGGATCGACCTCCGCAACTCGTCGTTCGGTGACAACAGTTCGTGAGCCGGCGCCCCAGGTTCGTCAGGGCTGCGAGTGCCCCGGCTGCTCCGCGCAGGCGGCGATCCGCTTCAACTCGATCCGGTCGAACCAGGCGTCGCCCAGGTTCGCGCCGTCCCGGGCCGCCCGGATCCTGACCGCCCCCACCGAGCCGGGGATGCACTTCGTCACCGCCCGGCACTCCCAGGTGCCGGTCGAAGCAGCCACCAGGTGGGCGTCGGCGAAGTCCGCGTCCAGGCCTTTGCCGTCGTCGAAGTCCAGGAACACGTTGTCTCGGGCGCTCTCCCTCCGCATGCACGCCGAGAGCTGGTACGTCCCGCCCTCGACCGGAATCCACTCCTCGGTGATCGCCGCGTCAGGCGCACCGTCGCCCCCGCCGTCGCTCTCGCGAAGCAGCATGCTCCAGGCGCCCGCGGCGAGACCCGAAGGCGGCCGGGCGATCACCGCGTCGCCCGAATCGGCCGTCCAGCCCGGCGCCTCGGAGCTCGTGACCTGCCCGCCTTCGACCCCGTTTGCGGAATCGTCCAGGTTGCCGTTCCGCACCGCCGTCTTCGGCCAGCCCGGAGAGAACGGATCGAACCACGGAACCAGCGGCGGCGCCGGGACAACCGGCGTCAGCGCCTTCTCGACCGCCCACCACTCGACGACCCCTCCCGGCGCGGCCACCGCCGACCGCCGCGAGTACACCGCGCCGTAGCCCCGGGCGAGGTAGAACGTGTCGTAAGCCTCCGCCCGCTCGATGTCCGACCGGAAGCGGACCTCCAGCACGTCCTCGAACGTCACACCGTCAGCCGCCGGAATCGTGAACGACGCGCGATGCGACACCACCTCGAGCCGCATCGTCGCCTCCAGGACGCTCTCCTGCGTCCGCCTGCGGTTCGACAGCAACCGGCCGGTCACCTGACTCTCCACGACATCGCCCACCGCCATGAGGCGGTTCATCCAGCGGAAGGGGCGGTCAAGCGCCGCGCTAGGACCGGCTTCGCCGCCTGCCGCGGCGCCTTCAAACGTCCCCCAGTAGTCGAGGCCGTCCTCGACCTCCTCGAAGATGTCGTAGCGCTCGCCGCTCGGATCGCCCAGGAGAGCCACCTTCCTTCCCCACAGGTCTCCGCGCCAGAAGGAACGAACGTAGGACGAACCTTCGGCCGGCGCGATGCGCCCGTCCCGAAGGCGGGCCTGTACCGTCAGAGCGCTGCCGCGCGGCGGCAGCCAGTACTCGAACATGTCGAAGACGCCGGGCGGCGCCGGAGGCGGAAGCGCCCTGGCTGCCGACGACGACGACGACGACGACGACGACGGCGCCACCGTGATCTCGAACGAAAGCGTCGCCGCGTCGCCGTCCGCGTCCGTCGCCGTGTACGTGTACTCCACGGCCTCCTGCACTGCCGTCGGCGTCCCCGACAGCGTCCGCGTCGATGCGTTGAACGTCACGCCGTCGGGCAGGAAAGGCGTCAACGCGTAGGTCAACCCCCCGTCGTCGCCGCTTGCCGCGGGCAGCGTCAACGCCTCCATCGCCGTGTTCTGCGCCCACGCCTGGTCGGAAATCGTCGCGTCGCCGAACGACGGGTCCTCCACCTCGATCGTCCGAACCTCCGTCTTGCCGCCGAACCAGCCGTCCGTATCCCGAATCATCCGCCACCGGAACCCGTGGCTGCCCGTCGTCTCCGGCGCAGTGATCGTGAACGTGAAGGCGGCCGTCGCGTCCGGCGCCACATCCGACGGCAGGGACACCCGGCTGAAGCCCCACGTCTCGTTGTCCTGCGGGCGCTGTGATCCCAGCCTGTAGCCCGCGGAAGACGTCCATGTCGTCGTGCCCGTGTTCCGCATCGTCACCGTCACCGTCGCCGCGCCGCCCGCCGCCATCTTCGACGGCACGCCCGTGTAGGACAAGAACACCGCGTCGTCCCTCGGCGCCGGCGCCACCGCGACCGAGAACGAAAGCGTCGCCGCACGGCCGCCCGCGTTCGTCGCCGTGTACGTGTACTCCGTTGGTCCCTGCACTGCTGTCGGCGTGCCCGACAGTGTCCGCGTCGAAGCGATGAAGGTCAAGCCATCCGGCGGCGAAGGCGTCAACGCGTAGGTCAACACGCCGCCGCTGCCGCCCGCCTCAGGCAGCGTCAACGCATCGATCATCGTGTCCTGCGCCCACGTCTGGTCGGCAACCGCCGCGTCGCCGAACGACGGGTCCTCCACCTCGATCGTCACGTCCCCCGTGCCGGACCCGAACCACGCCCCGGGATCGCGCACCATGCTCCACGCGAACGTGTAGCTACCCGTCGTCTCCGGCGCCGTGATCGTGAACGTGAAGGCGACCGACTCGTTCGACGCCACGTCCGTCGGCAGAGAAACCCGGCTCGGACCCCACGTGTCGTTGTCCTGAGGACTCTCCGAACCGAGACCGTAGCCCGCGGAAGACGTCCACGTCGTCGTGCCGGTGTTCGTCATCGTCACCGTCACCGTCGCCGTGCCGCCGGCGGCGATCTTCGACGGCACGCCAGAAACCGACTCGAACGAGGCGTCGTCCGTCTCGGCCGCCTCGATCGCAATCGTGAACGCAAGCGTCGCGTCATCGCCGTCGATGTCCGTCGCCGTGTACGTGTACTCCACGGCGTCCCGCGCTGTCGTCGGCGTGCCCGACACTGTCCGCGTCGACGCGGTGAAGGTCAAGCCATCCGGCAGCGAAGGCGTCAACGCGTAAGTCAACACGCCGCCGCTGCCGCTCGCCTCGGGCAACGCCAAGGCATCGATCGGCACGGCCCTCGCCCAGGTCTGGTCGGGAATCGTGGCGTCGCCGAACGACGGGTCCTTCACCGCGATCTCGTGAATCTCCGTCTTGTCGCCGAACCAGCCGGCCGCACCTCGAAGCATGCGCCAACGGAACTTGTGCCCCTTGACCGTCGCCGGCGCCGTGATCGCGAAGGTGAAGTCAACCGTCCCGTTCGGCCCCACGTCCGACGGCAGGGCAACCCGGCTCAAACCCCAGGTCACGTTGTCCTGGGGACGCTGCGAACCCAACTGGTAGCCGTCCGCCGACGTCCACGTCGTCGTGCCCGTGTTCCGCATCCGCACCGTCACCGTCGCCGACGAACCCGCCGCCATCGTCGAAGGCACGTCGACGTACGACACGAACGACGCATCGTCTCTCGCCCTGCCGGCGACCTCGATCGTGAACAGAAGCGAAGCTGCGTCGCCGTCGAGGTCCGTCGCCGTGTACGCGTACTCGGTCGCCGCCAGCTTCTTCGCCGGCGTGCCCGACAGCGTGCGCGTCGAAGCGTCGAAGGTCACGCCAGAAGGCAGGTCTCCGGCCAACCCGTAGGTCAACTCGCCGTTGCCGCCCGTTGCGGCGGGCAACGCCAGGGCATCGATCGCAACCTGCTTCACCCACGTCTGCCCGGGGATCCTCGACGCGCCGAACGACGGCGACTCGTCCGCCTCCACCGTGATCTCGCGAAGCTCCGTCTTGTCGCCGAACCAGCCGCTCGCACCGCGGAGCATCCGCCAGCGGAAGTTGTGCCCCTTGACCGTCGCCGGCGCCGTGATCGCGAAGGTGAAGTCGACCGTCGCGTTCGGCGCCACCTCCGACGCCAGGGCAACCCGGCTCAAACCCCACGTCACGTTGTCCTGCGGGCGCTGCGAACCCAACTGGTAGCCGCCCGCCGACGTCCAGGTCGTCGTGCCCGTGTTCCGCATCCGCACCGCTACCGTCGCCGACGAACCCGCCGCCATCGTCGAAGGCACGTCGACGTACGACGCGAACGACGCATCGTCCGACGCCCTGCCAGCCACTTCGATCGTGAAGGAGAGCGAAGCGGCGTCGCCGTCCGTGTCCGTAGCCGTATACGTGTACCCGGTCGCCTCCTGCCTCTTCGTCGGCGTCCCGGCCAGGAGCGCCGGCGCCTACTTCAGCCGCGCGCAGGTCGACGCCTGCATGGCCGACGACGCTCCCGTGATCCAGTTCCCTGCGCCGGCGGCCTGGGACGACACGCCGGAGCCCGTCCGCCGCGTGGAGATGGCCGTATGGATCACGGGGCACCTCGATCCGCTGCTCGAGCGGCTGGACCTCGAGCGGCGGCACGTCTTCGGCTTCGACTTTGCGCGCCGGATCGCCCTGAGCGTCGTGGCGCCGATCGAGATTGGCGGCCGGAACGCTCTGCGCTGCCCGTTCCTGCTCGAGCTGCACCGGGTGCCGCACGCCCAGCAGTTCCAGGTCCTCGATCACATTGCCGGCCGTCTGCCGCGGTTCGGCGGCGCGGCGATGGACGCGACCGGCGCCGGCTCGGCGGTGGCCGAAGCGATGGCGGACAAATGGGGCTCGCTGATCGAGGAGGTCAGCATCACCCAGCCCTGGTGGGCGGAGTGGATGTCGAAGTACAAGGCGCGCGTCGACGACGGCGAGATCGTCATTCCCCGTTCGGCCGACGTGCTCTCGGATCACCGCGCCGTGCAGCTCGTCAACGGGACGCCGAAGCTCCCAGCCGGTCAGACCGCGCGCGGAGGCCGCCACGGAGACAGCGTCGTGGCGCTGGCGCTCGGCTGCCAGGCGGCCGGCCAGGCGGTCGGGCCGCCGACGGCCGACTCGGCCGGCGGGCGCGTCAGCACGGGCGAGGACTGGCGCCGGTCGTTCATCACCGGCGGTCAGCGCGGCGCCGCAGACGGCCTGGCCGGGTGGGTGTCCTGATGGTGGCCAGGGCGCCCCAGGGCGAGATCGCCCGCGTCACCAGCGGCCGCGACATCACCCGCGGCTGGGTGGACGGTCTGTGGTGGCTGGCGCCGCAGGACCGTGTGCTCCGGGAGCGCGGCCGGTCGGACCATATTTTGTACGAGGATCTGCTCCGCGACGACAAGGTCTGGTCGACGCACCAGCAGCGCCGTGCGGCGCTGGTCGCCCGCGAGACGCAAGTGCTGCCGGGCGGCAAGACGCGCCGGGACAAGATGGCGGCCGAGCAGCTCGAGGAGGTCCTCGGGGGGTCGCCGTGGGACGCAATCACGGACCAGATGCTGTACGCCACCCTCTATGGATGGGGCGTCGCGGAAGTCATGTGGATGCGCGACGGCCGTCACGTCGTGCCGGAAGCGATCCTCCCCCGCGACCGGCGGCGCTTCGCCTGGCGCGCCGAGGACGGCGGCCGAGCGACGCGGTGGCGGCTGCTGCTGCGCACGGTGAAGGACGCCGCGGGCAAGCCCCTGCCGGACCGGAAGTTCTGGACCACATCAACGGGCGCGGATCACGTGGACGAGCCGTACGGCCGCGGCCTCGGGCACGCGCTGTACTGGCCGGTCTGGTTCAAGCGCCACCAGACCGAGTTCTGGCTGGTGGCGCTGGAGAAGTTTGGCCAGCCAACGGGCGTCGGAAGGTACCTGCCCACCGCGAGCGAAGCGGACAAGGCGAAGCTGCTCGAGGCCGTGAAGGCGCTGCACACGGACTCCGGCGTCGTGGTCCCGGACTCGACGACGATCGAGCTCCTGGAGCGCTCCGGCGGCACGATGGACTACGAGTCCTTCTACGGCAGGATGAACGACGCGATCACCCAGGTGGTGCTCTCGGAGACAATGACGTCCGAGGACGGTTCGTCGCGCTCCCAAGCGGAGATCCACATGGACGTCCGCCAGGAGATCGTGTCCGCGGACGCCTGGCTGATCCACGACTCGTTCCGGAGTCAGGTCGCGCGGTGGATCGTCGACTGGAACTGGCCCGGGGCGGCCGTGCCGATCCTGCGCCGCGTGCAGGAGGAGGACCCGGACCTCCTCGTGCAGGCGGAAAGGGACAAGCTGATCGTCGATATCAGCGGGCGGCGCCTGTCGGACGCCTACGTCGAGGAGACGTACGGCGTGGAGCTCGGCGAGGAGCGGCCGGCGCCGCCGACGTCTCCCGGGGCCGGCGCCGCCGACGCCGAGATGGCGTGGGCCGACCGTCCCTTTGCGTCGCGGCGCGGCAGCGCGCGACAACGGCCGTCGCGCCACATCACGCAAGTGGACCTGGCGGAGCGGCAGCTCGACCGGATCGAGCAGGTGATGGCGGCGATCGACGCCGACGCCTGGGACGAGATGGCGGCCCCGATGATCGAGCCTGTCCTGCGCCGGGCGCAGGAGGACCCCGAGGCGCTGCTCTCGGACCTCGCCTCGGTGTGGCCGGAGATGGACGTCGGCGAGCTGGCCGAGCGCCTGGCGCGAGTGCTGTTCGTGGCCCAGGTGTGGGGCCGGCTGGAGGCCGAGGAGGCATCACGCTGATGCAACAGGCGCAGATGATGGCGAACGCGGCCGTGGCGATCCACGGCCTGCCGGAGGATTCCGATGCCGGCGACTAAGGTCGGCCCTCGTGACCTGGGCGATATCGCGCTCTACTGGCGCGCGAACGGCCGCCCAGACCTGGCCGAGGCGTTCGCCTCGGACCGCCGCCGCGGCCAGCGCCGGCGCGACGGCCTGCTCCTCCGGACGACGGACCGCGACACCAGCATGAACTTCCGCCCTGTGCTGCTGGCCGGCCTCGGTGACTGGGAGGCCTTGGTGGAGTGGGTCCGCCGCTACGAGCGCGAGGGCTGGCAGCTCCGTGAGTGGAACAGCCCCACCTACACCGCCCGGGTGCTGGCGGCGCTGGTTGTCGGCGCGGCGCTCGCCGAGCGGGGCGCCGATCGGGTGGCTCTGTCCCGTGCCGTCCGCGATTGGTGCGACTTGCTGGCGATGCTGGCGGTGCCGTCCAGACCGGGCGTCCGGACGGGAGAGTACGGCGGCGAGCCGGTCCGTGCCCGCGTCCGCAACCTGCACCTCTGTCCGGTTGGGATGAGGGCCAGTCGGTGGGTCGCTCTCAGCAGCGGCGCGACCGATCTCCTCGGCCTGCTGATCGGATGGCCGGGCGCCCGCCGCCACGCGGCCGCCAAGGCCCGGCGGCAGGAGCGCCGGCACCCGATGCCGACGGATCCCGCCGCCCACGATCGGCCGATCTCCGGCCGGCAACTGGCGACGGTCCTGGCGCTGAGCGGACAGCCCTTGAGCTCGCCGGTCCAGGAGAGGCTGTGTCGAGTCGTCCGCGGCGAGGCGCATGCCGTCCGCCGGTGCGCGACGCGGCTCGTGTCGTCGCATATCTGCACCTGGGGCGACCTGCGAGTCCGCATCCAGCGGCGCGGAAGGCTCGTCCTCGCGGCGCTCGACAGGGCCACGAGCTGGCAGAAGGGCGCGGTGACCGCGGCACGGCTCGATTCGCGGGGAATCTCAATCCAGGCCGTGTCGCCTCTTCGGTCAGTGTCGAGGGCGCCGCGGATCCAGTGGGACGCCCGCGGGTGCGAGGCCGTAGACGGAGACAGCGGCCGCAGATCTTGGATCCCGTGGCTCGATGAAACGACCGCCGACTTGCGGATCGACGCTGGCGGCGTCCACCACCAAGCGAGCCGACCATGAGCGTCCCGTCGGTGAATCTCGTGATGTGCTTCGACGGCACCTGGAACAGGGCCGACGCGCCACACCCCACCAACGTGGCCATGACCCGTTCGGCTGCGGCCGCGGCCGAGCGGTTCGTGCCGGCGCACGTCTACTACGACGAGGGCGTGGGCACCGGCCGGTTCGATCGTCTCCGCGGCGGCGTCGTCGGCCTCGGGCTGGCCCGCAACGTCGAGGAGGCGTACCACTGGCTGATCAAGCACTACTGCGCTGGACTCGATCTCTATCTGTTCGGCTACAGCCGCGGAGCCTACACTGCTCGCAGCCTCGCCGGCATGGTCGGTCTTCTGGGCATTCCGCCGCAGCGGGACTCGGCCTACGCGCTTGCCCGGGCAGCAATGGGCGTCTATCGCCGGCGCCGCGCGGAGGAGGTCGCAGAGTGGGAGGCCAGGGTGAGCCCCGTGCGGGCCCGCGTGCGCTTCCTGGGCGTCTGGGACACGGTGGGCTCCCTGGGCGTGCCGATTGACGGCCTGCGGTGGGTCGGCGCCCGGCGTTGGCGCTGGCATGACGTCGGCCTCGGCGCCCACATCCGTCACGCCTGTCACGCGGTCGCGATTGACGAGCAGCGCCGGCCGTTCGCCCCCAGTCTGTGGGCTGGCGAGCAGGCCGACCAGGTCGTGGAGCAGGTCTGGTTCCCGGGCGTGCACGGCGACGTCGGTGGCGGCCGCGCCGACACGGGACTCTCCGATCGGGCGCTGACCTGGATGTGGCGCCGCGCTCGAGCGGCCGGGCTCGATTTGGCCGCGCTCACCCGCCCTCTCCGGCCTGTCTGGGACTGCCGGGCCGGCGACTCAATGTCGGCACCGTACCGCCTGCTCGGCCGCCACCAGCGCACGCCGGGCGACGAGGCCGTGCTCGGCGAGGCGATCCACCAGTCCGCTGTCGATCTGCTGGACTTGTCCGCCGTGTACCGTGCCGGCCCCGGCGGCCGGGCGGTCCGGGCGGCCCTGGACCGCGGGCTGCCGATCGCCGCCTGACGTGCCCGAGGAGGTCAACCTCGGCCACGCCGTAAGCCTGCCGCCCCGGCGGGCGATCGAGTATTTCCGGTCCAAGGGCTACGCGATCTCCTGGAACTGGCCCGAGGTGTGGCAACAGCAGCACGCGAGGGCGTTCACCGTCGCCAAGGCGGCGAGGCTGGATCTGCTCAAGGACATCCGCGGCGCCGTCGACAAGGCTCTCGCCGACGGACAGACGTTCCGCCAGTTCGAGCGCGAGCTGGCGCCGAAACTGGTAGACCAGGGCTGGTGGGGCAAGCAGGAGCGCGTCAACCCCCACACCGGCGAAACCGAGATCGTCCAGCTCGGCAGCCGCCACCGACTGAAGACCATACTTCGCACGAATGTAGCGACCGCCAGGGCAGCGTCCCGCTACCAGGCCATGAAGTCCAACGCCGGCGATCGCCCCTTCTGGTTGTACGACGCGATGGACGACAGCCGCACCCGGCCCTCCCACGCAGCCCTGGACAACAAGGTGTTCCGGTACAACGACCCCTTCTGGGACACCCATTTCCCGCCCAACGGCTGGAACTGCCGCTGTCTGGTGCGCGCTCTCAGCGCACGCGATGTTCAGAGGATGGGGCTGGAGGTGGTACGCAGCCGGCCGAGCGACTTCGCGCCGGTCCATCACACCGTCACCGGCGGCCACGAGGTGGAGACGACCAGCTTCCGCGGCCTCATGGCGCCTGACCCAGGATGGAACTACCGGCCGGGGCTGACTGCTCAGTCGCTTGGAGGGCCACCTGGAGGCGTCGGCAGCGCCGCGCCCTGGCTCGGCCTGAGACGAGTCGCACCGGGCCAGCGGGGACCGAGCGACCTTGGGTTGACCGACGGTTGGCCGCCGGCGAATCCACTCAGCGCCGTGCGCTTGTCCACACCGGCCACGTCCGCGGAGGCGATGGCGAACATCTACGCCGCCCTGGGTTTGCCGAGCCGCCGTAGGCCCGGCTATTTGCGTCGCACAATACTCACCGTCGAGACTCCCGCCGGCCTCGAAGACGTCCAGATCGATCAGGCATTCGTCGAGCACGTCGCGCCGCACCCAAGTCGCGCCGAGTTCGCCAACTTCATCCTGCCGGCCCTGCAGAATCCTCACGAGGTCTGGCTCACCTGGGTCGGCACCGAAGCGAAGGGACCGGTGTTGCGCCCTCACTTCCTCGGTGCTTTCGACGATGGCAGGACAGCGGTGATTTCCATCGAGCCGAAACAGGCATGGATCGCCTGGACCTTCTTTACGACCACTCGTCACGCCCAGGTCTACAAGCGAAGGCAGGGCGAGTTGCTGTATCGTCGCCCTTGATGCCAACCGGCGTGCGGAACAGCAGCCTGCCTCTGTCCCGAATCCGCCGGCAACTTCTGCGGCAGGAGCAGTGCGAGTCCCAGACGCGAATCCCCGGTTGGCACCTCCGACTCTAACAGCATGGTCCAGATCGACATTCGCATCGAGGACACCGAGATCCGGCAGCGCCTGGCTCGTCTCTCCCGCGATTCCCAGGACCTGAGCCCCGCGATGGCGCGCATCTCCGAGATCCTCGTCGCCTCCACCGAAGACGCCTTCGCCAACGAGCGAAGTCCGGACGGTACGCCCTGGGCGCCGCTCGCCGACACCACGCTCAAGCGGCGCCAGAAGGCAGGCCGCGACGGTCCCATCCTCCAAATCACCCGCGACCTCCTGCGCAGCATCGACTCGGACCACGACCGCACCTCCGCCGTCGCCGGCACCAACCTCATCTATGCCGCCACCCATCAGTTCGGCCACGAGCACGACAACCTGTTCGGCCGCGGCATCGAGGCCACGATCCCCGCTCGCCCCTTCCTCGGCCTGCGGCGCGACTACGTGGACGACATCGTCGACGTCATCATTCAGCACCTCACGGCCTAGAAACGTCCCGCCAGATTCCGCGAAATTCCCGTTGGTACCGCCAACACCCTGTTGACGCCGTCCCTTCGGTCGCCGATTTGCGCAGCGTTTCTCGCACGAGATCTCTGCGGGTTTCTCCAATTTCTCTACTCAGGTCAGAAACGGCGTGGTCATGAACCTGGCCGAGGACGAGGCCGACGCGATCGGCCAGGTGAGGCGGTTCCTCTCGCACCTGCCCTCCAGCGTCTGGGAGGCTCCGCCGGAGGTCACGCCGGACGACGATCCGGACCGGCGAGCCGAGTCGCTGCTGTCCGCGGTGCCCCAGGACCGGCGCCGAACCTACGACCCCTACGAGATCGTTGGCGCCGTGGTGGACGAGGGCAGCTTCTTCGAGATCGGGCCGCACTACGGCCGGGCCCGCGTGACGGGGCTTGCACGTGTCGACGGCATACCCTGCGGGGTCATGAGCAACGACCCCCGCTTCAACGGCGGTTCGATGGACATCGCAGCCGGCGAGAAGATGCTCCGGCTGCTGGAGCTCCGCGAGACCTTCCACCTGCCGCTCGTCTACTTCGCCGACGAGCCCGGGTTCTCCGTCGGCCCCGCGCAGGAGCGGCTAGGCATCGTGAGGGCGGGCGCCCGCGTCGTGACGGCGCTCAACCTGACCCGGACGCCTTACATCTGCTTCGTCGTGCGGCAGCTCTACGGCGTCGCCGGCGGACTCCACTGGCGCGGCCAGGGCCTCTACCGCCGCTACGCCTGGCCCTCGGCGCACGGCGGCTCGATGCACATCCAGGGCGGGACCGCAATCGCCTACTCTCTGGGTGAGCGGGCCTTCTGGCCCGCTTCCTGGCGCCGCCGCGGAGCGGCGTGCGCAGTCCTCGGCAAACGTGGGCTCTCGTCGGCGCGGAGCCGTCCTTCGGCCGGCGCGTGTTTCTGGCCGCCTTCGGCGGCAGCGGGTCAGATGACCCGCGCACCCAGAGATACGGCGTCGCAGCGAGCGAGGCGCTCTACGCGGTTACGGGGCCGCCGCGGGCCCTAAGCGCGATGCCCTGACCGGCCCGGTGAAGCTCTTGTTCCATGCAAGAGCGTAAGCTGGCGGCCCAGGCCGCCTGGACCGCAAGGGAGGTAGCCAAGTGCCAACAAACAGCAGTGCGACGGTCAGCCTGACGGACGGGCCGGTCGTTCTCGAGAACGGCATCGCGGGCGAAGTGCTCCGCATCCACACCGCCGATCCAGCCGGCTTCCACCAGGCAATCTCCGAGCCCGATGCCATGCCGGAAACGGAGATCCTCGGCAGCCTGTTCCTGCCGCCGGGACCGGGGCCGTGGCCCGTCGTGATCGTCGTGCCGGGAAGCCTCGGCGTCGCGCCGTCACACGTCGCCAAGGCGGACCTGCTCACGGAGGCCGGGATCGCCTGCTGCGTGATCGACCCGTTCGGCACGCGTGGCGTCACCTCGACCGTCGCCAACCAGGCGCAGTACTCGTTCGCGGCGAGCGCCTGGGACGTGCTCGCGACCGCTACGGTCCTGGTCGAACACGCGGACATCGACGCCGCGCGCATCGGCGCTCAAGGCCATAGCCGCGGCGGGTCGGCGGTCCTGTCCGCGGCCTGCCTGACGCCGATTGTGGGCCCGGAGAGGGCGCCCGGGCTCGCCGCCATCTACGCCGCGTACCCGTGGTCCGGCATGCAGTTCCTGCGGCCCGATGTCGGCCGCACCGTCGTGCGCTCGGTCATCGGCGACCTGGACGAATGGTGCTTGCCGCTCCAGGTCCAGGCCCACATGCACGCGATGACGCTGTGCGGATGCGACGCGAGCTTCCGGCTCTTCCCGGACACGCACCACAGCTTCGACCGCGACACGCCGGTCGAGCTCGTCCCCGACGCATCGGTCAGCCCGGGCGCTCCGACGATTTACATCCGCGACGACGGCGCTCTCGTTCATCCGGTGACCGGCAAGGCCGATCCGGGCTTCACGGAACGCGACGCGATGATCTACCAGGTCAAGTCGCCCTACGGCCGCAGGGGTGCGCGGATCGGCACCGCCGGCGACCAGGCACAGGCGTTCCACGAGGACATGATGGAGTTCTGGAGGGCCGCGCTCGCCTAGGGGCGCCTCGCCGTGCCAGGTCAGCCTTTGACCCCGCAGTTGAATCCCATGGCGAGGCTGATCGCACTCGTCCTGCTGCTTGCCGCGCCGTCCGTTGACGCCGTGGCGCAGGAAACGGACCAGACGCAGGGCGAATCCGAGCCGGAGATGACCGTCGAGGAAGAGGTTACCGTGGTCGCCAGCACCCGCACGGGTCGCCGCATCGAGGACCAGCCGATGCGGGTCGAGGTGCTCGACCGGGAGGAAATCGAAGAGAAGATGCTCATGACGCCGGGTGACATCGTCATGATGCTCAACGAGATGGGCGGCATGCGGGTGCAGGCGACGTCGCCCTCGCTCGGCGCCGCGAGCGTTCGCATTCAGGGCATGCGGGGGCGCTACACGCGCATCCTCTCGGACGGCTTGCCGCTCTACGGCGCTCAGCCCGGTGGCCTCGGACTGCTCCAGATTCCGCCGATGGACCTGGGGCAGGTCGAGGTCATCAAGGGCGTCGCGTCCGCCCTGCACGGCGCCGGCGCGATGGGCGGCGTGGTCAACCTGCTGTCGCGGCGGCCCGGCGACGAGGCTGAGCGGGAGGTCCTGCTCAACCAGTCGACGCGGGACGGCACGGACAGTGTGCTGTGGCTTTCCACCCCGCTGTCCGGCAACTGGGGGATGACCCTCGTCGGCGGCGGACACTGGCAGAGCCTCACGGACATCGACGGCGACGGCTGGGCGGACATGGCCCGCTACGCCCGCGGCGTCGTTCGGCCGCGGGTGTTCTGGGACGACGGACAGGGGCGGTCGCTCCTGCTCACAGCCGGTGCGACCCGCGAGAGCCGCCGCGGCGGCACGGAGCCGGGCCACACGCTCACTGCGACCGGTTCGCCCTACCGCGAGGCCCTCGACACCCGCCGCCGCGACTTCGGAGCGCTGTGGCAGACCGTGGCCGGAGGTTCCGTCATCAACGGACGCGCCGCCATCGCGCGGAATCGGCACGAACACCGGTTCGGAACGACCCTGGAACGCGACCGCCATGAAACAGGTTTCGCGGAAGTCACGGTGCGCCGAGCGGCGGGGCGGCATACCTGGGTCGCAGGCGCCGCGGTCGAGCACGACACCTACGAACCGAGGGACGTTCCCGGCTTCGGTTACTCCTTCACGACGCCGGGCCTGTTCGTCCAGGACGACATCGACGTGAACGAGCGGCTGGCACTGTCGATCAGCGGCCGTGCGGACCGCCACAGCGAGTACGGCTGGTTCTTCAGCCCCCGCGTCTCGGTGCTCCTGCGGTTCGGCGACTGGTCGACGCGCATGTCGGCCGGGACCGGGTTCTTCGGGCCGACGCCGCTCACGGAAGAGGCCGAGGCGGCCGGCCTGACCCGGCTCATGGTGAACGGCCCGCTGCGGGCGGAACGAGGCCGCAGCGCCTCGATCGACCTCACCCGTACCCACGGTCCGCTCGCCTTCACCACGACTCTGTTCACATCACGCATCGCCGACCCGCTGCACGTCGACCGCGAGACGTTCGTGCTGCGCAACCTCGACCATCCCACCAGGAACGTCGGCGTGGAGCTGCTCGGGACGTACCGCCGGCCGCCGTTCGCCGTCACCGCCACCTACACCCACGTTCGCTCACGCGAGCGGGTCGGCGACGCGACCTTCGACGTGCCGCAGACCCCGCGCCACAGCCTCGGCGCCGTCGCCATGGCCGAGAACGAGGACGGCCGGATCGGCCTTGAGGTGTACTACACGGGAGAGCAGCGGCTCGAGGCGAACCCCTATCGCAACACCAGCGAGCCGTACACGGTGGTCGGCGTCCTGCTGGAACGCCGGTTCGGACCGGTCCGCCTCTTCGTCAACCTGGAGAACCTCACCGACGTGCGGCAGCACCGGTGGCACTCGTCGCTGCGCCCGGACCGCGCACCCGACGGACGCTGGACCGTCGATGCCTGGGCGCCCCTGCACGGGCGCGTGATCAACGGCGGCCTGCGGGTGCGGTTCCAGTGCCGAGGGCCGAGCCGCGGCCATCGCGGTAAAGTTGTGGCACACAAGTGACTTCCAACGACAGCAGCCACGGCGAACGGCCTGGACCAATTGCCTACATGGCGAGCAACGGTGTTGCGGCCAACCTGTTGATGTTGGCGATCATCGCTGCAGGCCTCGTCTCGTTTACCGGGATCGAGCGCGAGGCTTGGCCCACGGTGCCCTTCTTCCAGATCGAGGTCTCGATGGCCTATCCCGGTGCCACACCGGAGGAGGTCGAGGAGTCCATCGTCCTCAGGATCGAGGACGAGGTCAGTGGCTTGGACGACGTCAAGGCGGTCAAGTCCGTGGCCGCTCCCGGAATGGCCTCGGTTCGAGTTGAAGTGAGTTCGGGAACGGATATGGCCAAGGCGCTGGACGACATCGAGTCCGCGGTTGACCGGATCCAGTCCTTCCCGGCCGAAGCAGACCGTCCCCAAATCCGGGAGATGACCAACCGCCAGAGCATGATGCGCCTGATCGTCCATGGCGCCGTGTCCGAGCGCTCCCTGAAGGAACTGGCGTACCAGATCAAGGACGAGTTCACAGCGCTTCCCACCGTCATGATCGATTTCATCGACCAGAAACTCGGACAGGGCTCCTCAGCCCGGACCGCGATCATCGAAGGCGCGAAGGGGCGTTTCCGACCGATCATGCTCACTTCGCTCACCACCTTCCTCGGCTTCACGCCACTCATTCTGGAAGACGCCGTCCATGCACAGTTCCTCGTCCCGTTCGCCGCTTCGCTGGGCTTCGGCATCGCCATCACGACCTCTCTTCTGATGCTACTCGTACCGTCCCTGTATACGATTCACGTTCGATTGACCTCTCGGCGCCGGGCCCGCGGTCCCGCCCTTGAGGCAGCATAGGCAGCGCGACGACCCGGACTGGTTCCGACCCTCCCGAACAAGGCCACCAAATGACTACCACCTCCGCAATTCCCGCGAGCCAGGGACTGACTCTCACGGACGAGTTGATTCTGATGCTCCTCAACGAGGAGAACGGCTACTTCCATCAGGTCCCCGGCTGGCACCTGCACTGCGCCGTTGCCGGGGCGGTCCTTGCCGAACTCTCCCTTCAGTCGCGCATCGATACGGACCCGGAAGCTCTCTATCTCATGGACGCGACGGAAACGGGAGACCCGGCTCTCGATCCGATTCTCAAGGAGCTGGCCGAGGCGCAGACCCAGCGGACAGCCCGCTACTGGATCGAACGGCTCGCGCCACAGGCCGAGGCCGTCGTCGATCTCACCCTCGACCGCCTGGTGGAGCGGAAGATCCTCCAGCACCACGACGGCGACTTCTGGACCCTTCCGCGAAGCGGCTGGCAGGCGGACGCGCACGGCCAATCCGGCGAAGGCACGGCGAGCCAGTTCATTCGGGACCGAATCGCCAACGTCATCTTCAACGACGACATCCCGGATCCGCGAGACATCATCGTTCTCTGCATCGTCAACGCCTGCGACGTTCCGCGCTTCATCTTCCAGATCGACGAAGAGGCGGAGGAACGGATCGAACTGGTCTGCAAGATGGACCTGATCGGGCGTTCCATCGCCGAGGCAGTGGCCCAGAACATCGCGGAGCCGATCCGACGGCACTCGGCTCTCACGAAGAAGATTCCGACCGTTCCATTCCGGAGGTTGCCGTTCAACGAACATGCCCGCGACGGCAATGTTCCGGCACTCTTCGCGAGTCTGGCGCAAGAGTTCGGGCCTGTATTCGAACTCCGCCCACCCATCGGGGAGCGCATGATCTGCATGGCGGGGACCGACGTGAATCAATGGGTCAACAAGCGCGGGCGCATGTACCTGAGAACGAAGGACTACTTCAACGACTTCGAGAAAGTCTACGGCGCGTCCGGCGTCATGCCTTCCCTGGACGGCGCGGATCATTTTCGACTCCGCAAGGCCATGTCGCCCGGATACTCCCGCGGCAGGCTCGCCGGACAACTCGATCGACTGTATGCCTATCTTCGAACGTACCTTGCGAACTGGGAGGTGGGCGATCTCATACCGGCCCGGTCCTGCCGTCTCCTGGTCAACACGCAGCTCTCCCCGCTCACCATCGGAGTGGAGTCGCAGGACCTCATTCAGGACTTGGTCGCCTACAAGGAGCGCGCCCTCGCCGTTCATATCGCGCAAGCCCTCCCCAAGATGATGATGAACACGCCCGGGATGAAGCGCAAGGCCAGGACCGTCGACACGCTACTGAGACGCATCCAGACTTCCCATACCCCGGCCCAGCGGGTCGACCAGCCCCGCGACCTGGCGGACGACTGGCTCGGGCTCCATGCGAGTGACCCGCAGTTCGTGCCGGAGACCACGCTTCGCTTCCAGCTCTCCGCGGCGCTGGTCGCCAGCGTCTACCTGGGCGACGCCCTCAGCTTCGCGCTCTACGCCATGACGACCCAGCCGGAGCTGCGGGAGCAGATCCGTGCTGAAGCCGACGCCCTCTTCGAGAACGGCGACCCGAACGGCGAGGCCATCAACCCCTCCACAATCGACATCACCCACCGGTTCCTCATGGAGACCCTCCGGATGTACCCGGTCGTCCCCATGGCCATTCGGAACGTGATGAACGCCTGCGTGATCGACGGCTACGAGATTCCGGTCGGCGCACGGCTGTTCATCGCTTCGACCGCGCCGCACTACATGGAGGAGGTCTTCCCCAATCCCCTGTCCTTCGACGTGGACCGCTACCTGCCCGACCGCGCGGAGCACCGCACCGCCGGTTACGCACCCTACGGCCTGGGTACTCATAGGTGCCTTGGTTTTCTGCAGATGGAGCTGCAACTGGCGATCAACCTCCTGATGATCGCTCGCCACTTCACATTTGAAGTCGTTCCCAAGGACTACAGGCTTCAGTTCAATCCCATCCCGAACATGAAACCTCGGGCGAAGCTTCGCTTCCGGATCGTCGAACAACTTCATGAGGTTACCGCCTGACGCCGTCGTCTCGACTGGCGTAGCTGGGCTGGCTCAGGAGACGGTCCCCGTGGCGCGACGCATCGCCATCGTCGGCGGAGGCATGTCCGGCCTCGGCGCCGCTTGGGCTCTCAGCCAGAATCCCGACCGCTTCGACTTCCTGCTGTACGAGGCCCAGGACCGGCTCGGCGGTAACGCGGTGACCGCCGACATGCCGCAGGACGACGGCAGCTCCATCCCCTTCGACATCTCCGTCACCGCGTGCATTCCTTCGGTCTACGATCACGTCGTGCTGCTTCTCGAGGAGTTCGGCATCGAACTGCTCGAGACCCGTTTCAGCTACAGCGTCCGGTACCGAGGCGGCGTCTATGCTCACGACTTCGATTCGGACATACGACGGGACCTGCAGGACGAGATCGAGAAGTTCCAGCGCGTCCTGAAGAGAATCAAACGGTTCGCCTTTCTGACCAGGGCCCGGTCCAGAGTGCTGAACGCTCTCAACCCTTTCAACTACATCAGCATGGGCACGGTGCTGAATCTGTACGGTCTGTCCGGAGACTTCCGGTACAAGGTTCTGAAACCGATGTTCGTCAACTTCCTGATGGCGACGAACGTCTTCGACATGCCGGCCGCGCTGTTCGCCCGCTATCTCGAGTTCGTCGACATCGAACGCGCCACGCCCATGAGGACTTGGGACCAGGGGACCCGACTGATCTACGAGGCGCTGTCAGCAGACTTCCGGGACCGGGTCTGCCTCGGACGTCCGGTGCGCAAGGTGTACCGGCAGTCGTCCGGCGTTGTGGTCGAGGACGAGGACGGGGTACGGGAGACGTTCGACGACGTCATCTTCGCCTGCAACGCAAACCAGACGTTGATGATGCTCGACCGGCCCACGATGCTGGAGCGCTATCTCCTCTCCTCCATTCGCTACGAAAACGAGCTGCACAATAACACCGTCGTGCACAGCGACTCCTCGGTTCTTCCCGACAACGAGGTCAGACCGCTCGAAACGCGGAGCAACCACATCGAGCAGTACGGCGGGCGGCCGGACAACTACGAGATCACCTACATCATGCACAACCAGCAGCCGTGGGCCAACCGGTCGGACAAGCCCTGTCTGGTGACCTACAACCCCATCAGCCGGATCGACGAGAGCAAGATCGTCCACCAGCAGTGGTTCCAGCACGTCGTTCACGACGTGCGACACATCGCCCTCCTCGTCCCCCCTGTTCCAGTTCATTCAAGGCAGGAGACGGACGTGGCACTGCGGAGCGCACACCCTGGTCAACAGCCAGGAGACCTGCTTTGTTACCGGCCTGGCCGCAGCCAGGCAACTCGGAGCGGACTATCCGTTCGACGACCCGGGCGCCCGGCGGACCTTCAACCACTACGGGCGCATCCTCCATGGCTGGAGGTTCCGGAAGGCGAGAGCCTGATTCCGGAGACGCCGCCCTTCCCTCAGATGGCCCGCAGTTTCGGCCTGCGTTCCGCCTCGAGTTCCGGATAGAACTGCCGACAGTACTGGCGATACTTCCCGATGGGACCGTCGGCGCGGCACAGCCGGGGGGGAGACTTGTACTGTTTCCTCTCCCAGATGACGACATCCTGCTTGACGTAGCGCTTCTCCTGCCCGTTCATCACGTAGTTCAGCAGCCGATGGCGTAGGGCTACCGGCAGAAAGCGGAGACCGGCAACGAAGCGCCCCGGCTTGCGTAGCTTGTGCATTTGGCTGACCAGCCTCACTTCGCACAACGTCCAGTCGACCGGTGTGGCGAGGACCCACAGCGGAGTTTTCCGTCGTTTCCTGGGGATGGCCTCGGAACCGCAAGGTGCAGGATCTCAGCTTGCTCCACTCGGCGCCCGCAGGCGGCTCGTCCGGCAGGCGCCACAGGGACGGCCGTCCCGCGGCGCCCCACCAGGCGAAGACCATGCCGAGAATCTCTGCCGTCTCATAGACGTTCAGCTTCGCGCCGCTGGGCGGCGGAGCATGTGGAGTGGCCACGCACTGCCCAGTCGCGTCGAATTCGAAGCCGTGAAACGGACAGACCAGGCAACCGTCGCGGACCTTGCCGCCAACCGTCGGCCCCAGGTGCGACCCCAGATGTGGACAGATCGCGTCGGAGATGCAGATGCGACCCTCGTCGTCGCACCAGGCGACGACCTCCTGCCCCATCCAGGTCTTCTCGATCAGTTTCTTCCGCAGAATCGACTCGCGATTCGCGACGAAGTACCAACCCTCGGGGAAAGGCGGCAGTTCAGCGTTCGGACTCAGCGGACGTTGATCCGTCTTCGTGATCATGGAGCCAGTGTTGCTCTTTGGGCGACGCGCACCGACGCGTCAGGCCACCAAGGTCGAACTCTCAGCCAGTTCCTCGCCTTTAGGCCAACTATTGTAACAACATAGCTCCACTGGCCCCTACTCACGCGCCGAGAGTGCCCGCTGCCGGTCGAGCGGCGACACGGCCAGCGTCCAGGTCAGCGGCACCGACGCCGGATTGAAACAGATCCCGGCGTCGCACGCCTGGTAGTCGAGGCGGCCGGTGAGCGTCAACGCATCGATCTCGGCGAGCTGTGCTGTCGATTCGCGATCACCCTCCACAACGACCTCCTGCACCAGGCGGAACGGCTTCTGGTAGACGGGAACCCGCTCGTCGAGCGGCTCGATGTAGTAAATCTCGGGGGGTACCCGAAGAACGAGTCGAACCCCTGCTTGAGCGGATGCCCCTCCATATCGACTTCGCCGAGGCCCCACTTGCCGAACAGCCCGGTGGCGTAGCCGGCGGACTTCAACACCTCGGCGACAGTGACGTCCTCGTCACGAAGCGACTGGGCAGTTCGCGCAGCGTTGCCGCGGACATGGGTGTGCCCCGTTTGCTGCCCGGTCATCAGCACGCTGCGGGACGGCGCGCACACCGTGGCTCCCGGGTAGAAGTGCGTGAACCGGATCCCCTCCGCCGCCATGCGGTCCAGGCTCGGAGTCCGGGCCGGCAGTCCCCGCCAGCAGCACAAAGTCCAGGTTTCCGGTGCCGCCGGCCACTCCCATGACCAGGCTGAAGTTGGAGACCAGGCCGTCGTTCGCGCCCAGGACCGCCGCGATCAGTCGCAAGAGGAGACCACTCAGCGCGGGGAGCCCGGCCGCAGCCATCAGCGCCGTCGAGTCGTCGTCGGTTCGGGTCAGCGGGTCGGCGCCCAACTCCGCCAGCATCCGCATCAGGTCCGCGTCGGCGACCAGCGCCGCAAGGACGAAGGGCGACGCCCCCAACTCGTTGAGGCTCGTGTTGTTGAGGCGCGCCTTGACCGTCATGCGAGCCTCGACGTCGGCGCCGTGCGCGACCATGTCGCGGACGAAGTCCAGGCCGTCCATGGAGCCCGAGCCATCGGGCCGCGGGTTGTTGTCCCCGGCGCCGGGCTTGCGTACGCGCGCCAGCATGTGCAGCGGCGTGTAGCCCGGATGCGCGGCATTCGGGTCGGCGCCCGCGTCGAGCAGCCGGGCCGCCAGTTCGAAGTGACCGTTGGTCACGGCTACGAGAAGCGGCGTCGCCGCACCGAGCGGCCGCCGGGCAGCACGGCGTTCGGGTCGGCGCCAGCCGCCAGGAGCGATTCGACGACTTCCGGATTGCCGTTGGCGCAGGCCAGGGACAGCGGGACGACGCCGTAGCGATTCGCGGCCGAGGCGTCGGCGCCGGCGTCGAGCAGGCGGTCCACGACGTCTCCGCGGTCGTGGTACACGCCCCAATGGAGGGCGGTCATGCCGTCGACCTGGGCGGCGTTGACTTGGTCGACAGCCGGCGGAGCGGCGAGGAGGCGTTCGAGGGTGGCGGTGTCGAGCCGTTCGGCGGCGTCGGCGAGGGGTGAGGTGGTTGCGGCGGTGGCGGCTACTGCCGTGACGGGAGCGGCGAGGAGGGCGGTCAACGCGGCAACCGGAGCCAGAACCCGGCCTGACGGCCGGATGCGGGCCAGAAGGCCCGCGCACCCAGTCCCGGACCTACGCACTACTCGTCGGATGCGGGCAGGATGCCCGCGTGCCGTCGGCGCGCCCGATGACGGGCCCGCCGAGCGGTTCGCAGGTGGCGCGAATTCGCGCCACCTGGGTTCCCAGGTGCCGATGCGGACGGGACGCCCGCGGTCCCAGGTACGCATCACCTTCAGCCCGCCAAACGGACCGGGTCGGCAAGGGTGTCGATCCGGCCGGTGCTGTCGGCGAAGGAATCGAGCCGCACGCCGACGCTGTCGAGCAGACTCAGATGGTGGTTTGCCATCGGCGTCGGCTCGCCGTGGCGGATGTGGCGGCCGCCGCGAATCCGGCCACCGCCGCCGGCGACAATGATCGGCAGGTTCACGTGGTCGTGGACGTTGGGGTTGCCCATGCCGCTGCCGTAGAGGTAGACCGAGTTGTCCAGCAGGGTGCCCGTGTCCACGGTGCGCCAGTGGCCGATCGCGTCGTAGTTCTCGAGTGCGAAACCGACCGGGTCCATCAACCGGTGGCAGCCCGAACAGGCCGGGTTGTCGCGGTGCGCCGAGAGCCGCTCCCGAATCGGCAGCTCCCTGGCGACGATCTTCGCCTTCGGCAGGTCCGGTAGGTCGGGCGGCGGCGGGGGCGGCGGCACGCCGAGCAGGTTGTCGAGCACCCAGTTGCCGCGTACGACCGGCGACGTGCGGGTGGCGAAGGAGGTCACGGTCAGGATGCTGCCGTGGCGCAGCAACCCGCCGCGGGCGCTCTCGTCGTCCAGGTCGACGCGGCGGAACCGGCTGCCGTAGACGTGCGGGATGCCGTAGTGCCTGGCCAAGCGCTCGTTCAGGAAGGTGTAGTCGGCCCGGAGCAGGTCGAGGACGCTGCGGTCCTCGCGCAGGATGCTCCCGAAGAACAGTTCCGTCTCGCGGCGCAGGGACTGGCGGAGGTTCTCGTCGAAGTCGGGGAACAGGCGCTTGTCGGGCGTGACCGCGGCGAGGTTGCGCAGGTGCAGCCACTGCGCCGCGAAGTTGGTGACCAGGTTCTCCGCCCTCGGATCGGCGAGCATCCGCTCGATTTGCCGCCCAAGTTCAGCCGGGGCGCTCAGTTCGCCTGCTTCCGCCGCGGACAGCAGCTCGTCGTCCGGGATGCTGCTCCAGAGGAAGAACGCGAGCCGCGACGCGAGTTCCAGGTCGCTGACCCGGTACGGCTGTCCAGCCGCGGCGCCCTCGGGCGCCCGCTCGATCCGGAACAGGAACTCGGGGCTGACCAGGACCGCTGCCAGCCCCATCTCGATGCCGGCTTCGAATCCTCCGTCGGCCTTCGCCTGGCCATGGAGAGCGAAGGGACCTCGCAGTTCGTCGTTCGTCACCGGCCGGCGGTAGGCGCGGCGCATCAGGTGCTTCAGGATCTCCCGCGCACAGCCGTCCTCGCCGGCCGCGCTCCGCGGCCGGCAGACGAAGACACTCTTCCGGCTTGGCGTATCGCCCGCGCCCACGCCGTCACCGGCGCCCGGATGACCAGGTGATCGTCGACGTCGTCCTGGGAAGGCTGGTAGTTCAGCGCCACGTCGCTCATCAGATCCGGCGGCTCGACGGTGAAGGTCTCGATCCGCTCTCGGTCGATCAGCAGCTCCAGGTCGTGCGGCTCGCGCAGACCCTCGACGTGCTCGTTGCGGTCACGGGCCAGACGGATCGAGAACTCGTAGCCGCGCGCGGCTTGCGGGCGACCTTCTCCCAGGTCGCCCGGTCGAGGCCCGTGTGCTGCTCCACCAGGGCGTCCAGTTCGAGTCCCGCCGTCTTGAGCCGGTTGTTGTGGCAACCCAGGCAGTGGCGCGAAATCAGCACGCGGTGCGGTGCGTCGGCGTCGAACGCCCGGGCGGCTGCCGGCGTCACAGGCGGGCCCGCGAACGCAGAGCCAACTTCCACCAGAAGCCAACACAGACACAAGAAACCCACGCGAATCGCCCGTGGGCGACATCTCGGACTCGGTCGTGGCTGGTGCATCTCCAACTCCCGGGCTGAAGATCAGGATCCGACTGTGACGTTACGCGCGCCAGTCTAACAGTCGGCCCAGTCGCCGCAGGTTCAATAAACCGTAGTTCCTAGGTTCCTGCCGCTCGCGGTCCTAGGATTTCAGACGGTGACAGGAATCGACCATCGAATCCGGGCGCTGCTGGTGGCCGCGGTCATCCTCGCTCAGCCGGCAACGGGCGAGGAGGCAGAGCCTGCCCGCTACGAGAGCGCTCTTGCGGAATGGCGTGCCGATCGGGTGGCGAGCCTCAAGGGCCCGGATGGTTGGCTCAATCTGGCGGGCCTGTACTGGCTCGAAGAGGGCTCAAACAGCTTCGGGACCGCGGCCGGCAACGACCTCGTCGCGCCCGAAGGCTCAGCGCCGCCGAAGCTCGGGAACTTCGTCGTCGAGGACGGCGCGGCCACCTTCCGGGCCGAACCGGGCGTCGAGGTCCTGCACGGCGAATCTCCCGTCACCGAAATACTCCTCGTCGACGATCAAGAGGATGGCCCCACCCCGCTTACCCACGGCTCCCTGTCGTGGACTGTGATCCGGCGAATGGATCGGCTCGGAGTGCGGTTACGCGACTACGACCATCCCGCCGTGACGGCCTTCGCAGGCATCGAGTCGTACCCCACCGACCAGGACTGGCGGATCGAAGCAAGGTTCGAGGCCTATCCCGAACCCCGGAAGATCCGGGTCGCCACCGTCGTCGAGGGACTCGGCTGGGAACCGACCGTTCCCGGCACCCTGGAGTTCGAGGCCCAGGGGCAATCGCTGTCGCTGGAGGCCTACCGATCCGACGATGGGTTCTTCATCGTCTTCGCCGACGGCACAACCGGCGACACGACCTATCCCGCCGGCCGCTACCTCGCCGCCAACCTCCCCGACGCCGACGGCGCCACCATCCTCGACTTCAACAAGGCCTACAACCCGCCCTGCGTCTTCAGTGAATACGCCACGTGCCCGCTGGCCACGCCGCGGAATCGGCTCGCGGTGGCGGTGGAGGCTGGCGAGAAGTACACCGAGGAGCCCTAGAGATCGAGCTGGCAGCGACTCTGTCGGTCACGGCATGCGCCAGCGCCGCAGGGACGATATGCCTCCGGCGTCCGACGCGCGGCGCAGGTATCGTTCGTCCGCCGTGACGAACACGCCTCCAAGGCCGAGCGCCACGGCATGGTACGCCGCGTCGTAGAACGCGACGCTGTACGTCACGGCCAGGGACACGGCGCGGCTTCTCCACCTCGCGTCCATTCTCGCTTCGGTCAGGCCGAAGTCTGCCAGCGTCGCCAGTAGTTCGCCGGCATCGTCGGGAAACCGCCTCGCCAGCGTGTTGCCCACCTCGTAGATCCAGAGCTGAGGAACGACGAGATCGAGGCTTCCGGCGACGGCCTCGTCACGCAGCGCGAGCGCCTCGTCCGTGTCCTGCTCGTCGTCACCCGGAAGCACCCACTTCAGGAGCACCGACGCGTCGGGCGTGACGATCACGGCCGCCGCCGCTCCCGTTCCTCACGTATCCATCGAACGATCCGATCTGTCGGGACTGCGGGCAGACGCGCCCGCAGCGCATCCATCCGGGCGGAAGCGTCCCGCCTCCTGGAAGCCCCGGACCACTCGCGGATCGCGGCGTTGACAGCGCGGCTGCGGGCGCCGCGCGGCAGCTTCCGCATCACGCGCCACGAGTCCTCGTCCATCATGATATTGACGCGTCGGGCCATGTCGGTTCATCCTCCTGAGGGTGTCCTGGATGGAGTGTGTAATCGTTACACATCCGTGCCCGCCTGGCAAGTCGTCCAGGGGAGCGGCCGGCCAACGGGCGGACTTCGCGCGGCTGGCCGCGACACTGGGACTCCCCTACTATGCCGGGCTCTTGACGGCCGCTCGGTACTACGGAGCTGCGCACCAGCAGCCGCAGGTCTTCCAGGTCGAGCCGGCACCGCGGTTATCCGGGCTTTGAGCGCATCTCGAGCAGGAAGCCCAGTCCGCGAGCAAGGCCCTCCAGATCATCCGACAAGCCGCGGAGCGCGTCCTCACCCTCAAGAGAACCCCCTGAACCAGCTCGAATGCGCCGGCGATGACGGACTCTCCACCGGCCAGATCGCCGTCACGCCGTTCCAGCACGACGGCGTCAGGTACGGGTCCCAGGACACCTGGGCGTCGAAGTGGGTATGGATGTCGATCCAGCCCGGGACGACCAGCTTGCCCTCGGCGACGATCGCCGCCTTCGGTTGGAAACCGGGCAGCGATGTTACCCGTGTCGAACTCGCATCCGATGATCGATCGGGTTGACAGATTCAAAGTGCGATTTTGAATCTGTCGGACCGCGGCATAGAATCCGCCGCAGCCATGATCGACCGCGACCTAGCTCCCCGCCTCCTTCAGGCTGCGCGGCAGTTCCCGGCCGTCACCCTGACCGGGCCCCGCCAGAGCGGCAAGTCGACTCTGTGCCAGGCGCTCTTTCCCCACTTGGCATACGCCAACCTGGAAGCGCCGGACGTCCGCGGTCTCGCCCTCGACGATCCGCGCGCCTTCCTGGCCCAGTTTCCGGACGGCGCCATCCTTGACGAGGTGCAGCGCGCGCCTGACCTGCCCTCCTACCTCCAAGGGCTGATCGACGCCGACCCACGGCCCGGGCGGTTCATCCTCACCGGCTCTCAGAATCTGGCCCTGCTCAAGACGGTCAGCCAGTCGTTGGCGGGACGGACAGCGGTGTTGCATCTGCTGCCCTTGTCCCACGGCGAATCGCTCCGATTCGACCGCCATCCGACCACCCTGGAAGACGCTCTGTTCACGGGCGGCTACCCCGCCATCCTTGACCGCGGAATCGCCCCCACCGACTGGTTGGCCGCCTACACGGCGACCTACCTGGAACACGACGCGCGGGCGGTAGCCAACATCAGCGATCTCGCCGCCTTCCAGCGCTTCGTCGAGCTATGCGCGGGCCGCACCGGCCAGTTGCTCAACTACTCGTCGCTCGCGGCCGACTGCGGTGTGTCGCAGCCCACCGCCAGGTCCTGGCTCGACGTGCTCGAAGCGGGCTTCATCGCCTTCCGGCTGCGGCCGTTCCACGCCAACCTGCGAAAGCGCCTGGTCAAGTCGCCCAAGCTGCACTTCTACGACGCGGGGCTGGCCTGCTGGCTGCTGGGTATCCGGTCTGCGGACCAGTTGCGCTCCCATCCGCTGCGTGGCCCCCTGTTCGAAACCTGGATGGTCACCGAGATCGCGAAGCACCGCACGAACCGCGGCGAAAGCGGCGGCCTGTGCTTCTACCGGGATCAGGGAGGCGCGGAGGCGGACCTGATTATCGAGCGTGGCGACCGCCTGACGCTGGTGGAGGCGAAGTCCTCTCAGACCGCCACCGCCCGGCTGCTCGGCTCGGCGCGGCGGGTCGGCGCCACGATCGAGCAGGCTGGTCGCCCCTGCGAGAAGGTCGTGGTCTACGGCGGCGACCAGACACAGCAGCGCTCCGGTGCGCGGCTGGTGCCTTGGTCACGGCTCCACGAAGAAAACTGGGCCTGAAACCTGAAGGAAAGAGGGCCAGAAGCTACGCCTTGCCTGGCACAGCATGCGGAGACATACTGTCGTTCAACCAGATTCGTGCCGACTGGATCGCCAACCCGTGCCCTGATGCCCCACCGCGTGTAGCGGTCAACCGCTCGGCTCCACTGGTTCCCCGTGAAGGACATCGTAAGGCTAGGTCACCCGCACGCTGTAAGGCAACACCTCGCACGCCTGCTTCCGCAGGACGATCAGACCAAGTCATGCCCCTGTCCTTTACCCCGATCGGCACAGGCCAAAGATGGCACGGTTCCAAGTGGACCGTCAGGAACGAAGCGGAACTGGCGAGTATGCTCGCCCGCGTCGCGACAGGCCAAGTCGCGACCGTCGAGAGGATCCTCCACGAGACCGGCTATAGCCCTTCCGGGCCGACCCCTGCCGGCTTCCAAGGTGCCCGAAAGCTCCTAAGCGTCGGACCGGGACAGTCGTCTGAGCACCGCGACGGTTGGGTCTTCCAAGTGATCTCCTGGCTCGCCGCGCACCTGCAGTCGGACACGATACGCGAGAAAGTCCTCATCCGCCCACCCCAAATGATGCGTGCGTTGCCCGGCCAGCTCCTCAACGCCGCCGGTCGCGCAGGACGGGCCGGCAAGAACGCCACCGGGATCGTCGTCGTCATCCCAGGCAAAGTAGTGGGGTTCAACGAAACAGAATCGAGGATCGACCGGAGATGGTCCAGCTTGCGCAAGATCTTCAGTCAGACCGACCAATGCTTGGACCTCGACGATCCACTCACCGAGGTACTTGATCGAGTCCACAACCAGGCGTCGCCTCCCTCGGACCTTGACCGCTACGTGGTCTCTCGACTCTGCGCTTCAGCCGACGGTGAAGACGCCAAAGGCCGTCTCCGCCAAGCGCTGCGGAGTACGTTCACGCTTCAGCAAACTCAAGACCGACAAGGCCCGCGTCCGCTATGCCGCACCAAAGCTCCCGGACGCGCTCGATCTGCGGATGAATGGCAAACCTCTGAACGTCGTGCAACAGGCCTTAGACGGCAACCCCCGCGACCTCGGGAAGTCCACAAGCGCCAGGAAATTCGTGCGTCTTCTGCCAGCGCTCGGCCATCTGTTTACCGCCGCCTCCATGATTACGGCCCGTCAATCGCCGCACCTCATGCCCCCTACGTACGACGCAGCGCCGACGCTCTTGTGCCTCAACCAGTGCGTCCGTCTCGGCTTCTCTTCCCTGGAAATGTACGCACTCTACGACCAGATCCGTTCTCGAAGGCCTTCTCGACGGGAGGTGCACCGGATGTTCAGGGATCTTGAAATGTATCTCCCGGGCCCAACGGGTGTTGAAACGTGGGCCGAAGTGCAAGCCCGAGTAGCCACGGCACGCACATCATCGACGCGACAGTGATCCAGTCCGTGCTGCGCCGGCGTTTCCACCGAACTCGTCGGCTGCTTCGTCTGATGCGATCGCCAACGCCGCAACTGGTGGTGCCAACACGACGATGCAAGGAGCCACAAGCGGCCGAGCAGTTTGAACGCCTCAGAAGTAGAGCTGGATCGCCTGACCGTGCAGATCGGCCAGCGTTGAGCGTTGGTGGTCCACATCGGCTCCGCCAGTTCCGCTTCCCAGGCTGCGAGGGCCGCTTCGAGGCGCTCGACGACTCGCGGTGCTGGCCGGCCACGTTCTCCCGCTCGCCGATGTCCGCCTCCAAGTCGTGGAGCACCGTGATCTGGCCATGCGCCGACACGGGCGCGTAGTCCTCCTCCGACAGCAAATGGGCGCCGCGGCTGAGCACCGAGACCGAGTCCTGGTCGGTCAGGTCGACCCGCCACAGCTTCCACTTGCCCGAACGGACTGCCGCGTTGGGCAGGGACCGCCAGAAGAGGACCTCCTGGGGCGATTCCTCGATCTCGCCGCGCAGGTAGGGCAGGAGGTTCCCGCCGTTCTCGGTGCGGGCGTCCGGCCCGGCCGCCGGCGCCATCGTCGCGCACAGGTCGAGCGTGCTCGCGGGCAGGCTGTCGCTTTCACGCTCCTGGTGGGCCATCTCGACCAGTTCGTCATCCGGCGCGTGGATGTCCTCCGCGCCGCACCGCCCATCACGTAGGCGCTGAGGGCGCAGCGCGGGACCTGGGTGATCACGTCCATGATCCGCAGTTTGCCGTCATTCGCTCGCTCGTCGATCGTAACCGCCGCCGGACCGTATCCGCAGACTAAACTCCGACAGGCGGATCCGCGGTCCAATGTCCTTCACCGACCCTATCCACGAGGCCCTCCGCGAATTCGCAAACGCCGTGCAGGCAAAGACTGCTGCGCCAGGCCGGGGCCAGCCCGAAGATCAGCTCCGTGGCCCGTTCGAGACGCTCCTAAGCCGGGTCGGTACCGCCGAGGGGCTGAAGGTCGTAGCGAGCGGCGAGGCGCAGCTCCCGGCGGGACTTGGCTGTCCCGACTTCGCCGTCCACCGGGACGGCCTGCTGACCGGCTACGCCGAGCTCAAGGCACCCGGACGCGGTGCGCGGAAGGAGCACTTCAAGGGCCGCGACCGCGAGCAGTTCGAACGATTCTCGTCGCTCCCCAATGTTCTCTACACGGACGGGACTGAGTGGGCCCTCTATCGTCGCGGAGATCTTGGAGGCAGCGTCGTCCGGTTCGCCGGGAATGTGGTCGAGAGCGGGGGAAACGCGGTTGCTCGGGAAGACGCCCGATCCCTCGCGCCCCTGTTTCAGAACTTCCTCGCCTGGGCGCCGATCGTGCCGACAACCGCTGGCGGCGACATCGATCTCGCCCGGTTCGCGGAGGAACTCGCCCCGCTTTGCCGCCTCCTGCGCGACGAGGTCATCGACGCGCTCGGCGATCCCGCCCTTCCTCTCGAACGGTTGAGGACGGACTGGCGGGAGTTGTTGTTTCCACAGGCCTCCAACGCGGCGTTCGCCGACGCGTACGCCCAGACTGTTGCTTTCGCGATGCTGCTCGGGCGCAGCCTGGGCGCCGATCCGCTCACCTTGGAGAGCGCCCAGGGCGCCCTTCTCTCCCAGCACAGCCTCCTGTCGCGCGCCCTCGAACTCCTGACCGACGGGAACATCGCCGACACGCTCGACACTTCGCTATGCACCCTTCTGCGACTGATCGGCGCGCTTCCGGCCTCCGCCTTGAGCACGGCGACGGATCCCTGGCTCTACTTCTACGAGGACTTCCTCGCGGCCTACGATCCGAAGCTTCGCAAGGATGCCGGCGTCTACTACACGCCGGTCGAGGTGGTCCGCACCCAAGTGCGGCTGATCGACGACCTGCTGGTCCGTCGCCTCGGGCGTCGGCACGGCTTCGCGGATCCGACCGTGTCGACCCTCGACCCCGCTGCGGGGACCGGCACCTATCTGCTGGGAGTGATCGAACACACGCTCGATCGCCTCGCCGAGTTCGAGGGACCGGGCGCAACGCGGGGTCACGCCACGGAGTTGGCCCGCAACCTTCACGGCTTCGAGCGGATCGTCGGCGCCTACGCGGTTGCCGAGCTGAGAGTCAGTCAGGCCCTCGCCGGCGCAGGCGGCGAACTCCTGCCGCAGGGTACGAGAATCTACCTCACGGACACCCTTGAGAGTCCACGAGCCAAACCGCCGCAGCTCGGCCCCTGACCGGGGCCGCGCCTTCCGCGAAACCGGCGACCGGAAGATCGACCGCCGGTACGGCACGACGTGGAGCACCTCCGCCGACTCGACGCCGATCGCGGAGGTTTCGGTCGGCGCGGCACCGCCGCCTTCCCGCCGCTACGGCTACCGCTCCTTTGATCGTCAGTGGATTCTCGCCGACGCCCGGCTGATGTCCCGGCCCCGCCCCGCTCTCTGGCGGTCGGACGGACCGCAGCAGCTCTACCTGACCACCATGCTCAGCCAACCCTTGGGAGGGGGCCCTGCCGTCACGGCCTCGGCGCCAATACCGGACTTGCACCACTTCCGCGGCTCCTACGGCGCCAAGAACGCGATCCCCCTCTACCGCACCGCCGACGCCTCCGAACCGGACCTGCTGCCCGGGTTGCTCAAACGGCTAGGCGCCGCCTACGGCCGTGCGGTGACGCCGGAGCTCTTTGCCGCCTACGTCTATTGCCTGCTGCGACTTGGGCACGACACCCCTCCATGAAGTGGTGAGAGCGGAGCGCTGGGGAGGCGACGTCGGCGATCTGGCGCCGATGGTCCGGCTCCTGCTCACCCATGGCGCCGATGCCAGCGCGAGAGATGGCGATGGCGACACTCCTCTACACCGCCCAAGAGCCGGGCTGGAAACGGTGCGGCTTCTGCTCGACGCCGGAAGCCCTGTCAACAACCGCGGCCAGTACGGATACACGCCCCTGCATGAAGCCGCGGCATGGAGTGAGGATCCGCGGATCGTCGCGGCCCTGCTCCTGGCTGGCGCGGTCGTCGACGCCCGCGACGATCGGGGGCGCACTCCTGTCCTGAAAGCCGCCGAGTTCAGTCGCCATCAGGAGGTTCTAGCCCTGCTGCTGGATGCTGGCGCGCATGTCGACGTGAAGAACGGGGACGGCCGAACACTCCTCCACTACGCCACCGACAATGGCGGGCGTTCTCCACTCCAGTATGCGGTCCGACGCAATAGCCTGGCCGCCGCGGAAGCCTTGATCTTCGCCGGCGCCGACTCCAACGCCAGAGATCGCAAGGGACGCACCCTCTTGCATCTTGCTGCTTGCTGCCGAACCGGCTCACTCCAGGGAGGGGACGGAAACCGTAGAGGCCCTGATTCGTCTCGGGTTCCCGGTGAACGCCAGGGACCGCGCGGGCAACACGCCGCTACACCTGGCGACCGGTTCAAGGCATGCCGGAGGCAGCCTCGAGATCATGGAGGCACTCCTCCACTCGGGGGCCGATGTCGACGCCAGGAACGACCAGGGCCGCACGCCCACGCACCAGGCCGCTCAACATTCGGGGGTCGACATGCTCCTGACTCTGGCCGAGGCCAGCGCGGACCTTGAGGCAAGGGACAAAGACGGCCGGACGCCGCTACACATCGCGGCGCGGCACACCAGCGGAGGAATCGGATGTGGGCCCGGGTACTCCAATCACTTCTCCACGTTCGACCGTCTCAGTGCCCTGCTCACTCTCGAGGCGGACGTCAACGCCACGGACACAAGCGGCGCGACACCACTCCACTCCACTACGCCTCGGAGCGAAGCTTCGACCCCGGTCCAATGGAAGCGTTGATCGCAGCCGGCGCCGACGTGCACGCGACGGACGGCAGCGGCGCAACACCACTGCACTACGCAGCGCGCAATCGCGTCGGCTCCGAGTACGACTCGAGCGTGCAACTCGGTCACGATGTCGACGTGATCACCGCCCTGATCCGCGTCGGGCTCGAGGTTCAGGCTCCGGACAAGCGGGGCGGAACGCCCCCGCACTATGCGGCCGCGAAGGCCGGGGACGTCCGCGTTCTAGACACGCTGATCCGGGCCGGTGCCGACCCGAGTGCGATCGACACCCACGGCAACACGGCTTACGGTACGCCGCCAAGCGCAGTGATAAGCCGGAGATCGCCGCCGCTCTCGATCTGAGCGCTACGTCCGTCGCCGCACAGCAGAACCGGTCACCACGCCGTTGACGGTGATCGTGTCCCCAGGCCAGACCGGGTTCGTGAACTTGAGATCGAAGGAACCGCTCCGCCACCACGCCTTGCCGAAGCGCTCTTCCAGAATGTGGCCGACGTAGCCCATCGTCATCCGGCCGCCCACCACCACGTCCTGGAAGCCGAGTTCGCGGGACGCTTCCTTGTCGGTGTGGTAGCTCGCGTTGCCGTGGAAGAACTGGCCGCACATCTCAAGAGAGATCGTGCGCCCCAGGCCGCCGAACCGTTCGCCTTCCGGCACCTCGAAGCGGCCCGTTCCCGCGCGACTGATCCATCAATCTCACCCTACTTCGACTTCGCTTCAACCAATTCGATGCTCACGTTGTCGGGCGCCGCGAGGTAGCAGAGCAGGGTGCCGGGCGCGAACTCCCAAGGCTCGGTGTGCGCCAAAGTCTGTCGTTGCGGGCGACGACCAGGAGGCTGCGCCGCAGAACGACCGGAGTGAGTGGTGCGGCGCAGCCTCCTGGTGAGGTGGGGGCTGGGGCGAAACACGGAGTCTGCGACGTGTTTGGCGGCGCTACGCGCCAACGAGTAGCGGCCAGAGGCTGTCGCCGCCGGCGTCAACCGCCATCGAGCCGACCTTCTGCTGCCAATAGCCCTCGTCTCCGTCGGCGTCCCGCCAGGCCCAGAGCCGGCGGGTGAACCGGTGCAGATCGTGCTCACGCGTGTAGCCGATCGCGCCGTGGAGCTGGTGGGCGATGCGGGTGACCTCGTAGCAGGCCTCGCTGGCGCGGGCCTTCGCGCACGCGACCATGAAGGTGGCGTCGCCCCTGCCGCCCTCCAACTCCTCCTCGATGGCCGCGATCGCGGTATCCGACGCGACACCGACCACAGCCGCTTGACTCGCCATGACGGCAACCAGTTGCTGCACGGCCTGAAAGCGGGCCAGCGGCCGCCCGAACTGGACCCGGCCCTGCACGTGCTCGATCGTCAGATCGAGGATGCGCTCCATCGCGCCGGCGATCATCGCGCTGCGCGCGGCTGCCATCAGGACCGAGGGAGCCGGCCCTGGGCCCAGGCTGCCCGCCTGCCCTCCCGGAATCGGCGGCGGCGGGCCCAAGAGCCCCACCGGTTCGCCTGCGCTGTTCGTGCGGCGCTCAAAGCCGACCGCGCCGGCGGCGATCCACCCCACGCCGCCGGCGCCATCGGCGACGACCACGGCCGCGATCTCGTCCGGCCAGAGCACCTCCCGCGCGCCGGCGCCGCTGACGAGTCCCAACGGCCCTGACGGCGCCTCGAGTCCGGCGCCTGCCAGCACCCGCCGCCCGATCATCGTCTCAACGAGCGGCAACGGTAGGGCGAATGCCCCCGCCGCCCGCGCCACGGCCATCGCGTCACCGAGGTCGACACCGGCCCCGCCGGCCGCTTCGGGCAGCAGCATGTCCGCCAGGCCGTTCTCCTCGATCGCCCGCCAGTGGTCGACCGGGAAGCGGCCGGACTCGACGCCTTCGAACACCTCGTCTTCCGTTGCCGCCTCGAACAACCGTAGTGCCGTGTCGAGCAGGAGCTGACGCAACGCCATCCGAGCGCCCGAAGACGGGCGCTCGGACTGGTTCGCGGACTGGCGCGGATCGCGCCACCGGGGTGCGCTCATCGCAACCTCAAACCGCGGGCGACGATGCCTCGCAGAATCTCGGTCGCGCCGCCCTGGATCGTGTAGGAGGGCGCCGCCATGACCACCTGCTGCAGGACGTCGAGGAGCGTCCGATCGACTAACCCCTCGTCCGCCGCGATCCGTCGCGCTGCCTCCGACAGTTCCTGCTGGAAGTTCGTGCCGAGGTCCTTGACCAGGGCCGACTCGACATTTGGCGTACCGCCGGCCTCGAGCGCTGCCGCCACGGAGATCGAAGCGGCGCGCAGCGCCCAGAGCCGGCTGACCAGCCGCCCCGTCTCGCGCCGGGACGCTGGCGAAGCACTCTCGCCCAGCACTTCGACCAGCGCCCGCAGCAGATGGAAGTTGGTGAGGAACCGCTCGGGACCGCTGCGCTCGTAGGCCAACTCGGACATCACCTGCGCCCAGCCGTCGCCGGGATTGCCGAGCAGGCAGTCGTCGGGCACGAAGGTGTCCTCGAAGAAGACCTCGTTGAAGTCGTGGCGGCCGGGCAGATCGATGATCGGACGGACCGTGATCCCGTTCGAGTGCCTGAGGTCGATGATGACCTGGCTCATCCCGGCATGCCGCTTGTCCGACTTCGGCGCGGTACGGATCAGGGCGACGCAGTACTCCGCCTGGTGCGCATAGGAGGTCCAGATCTTCGATCCGTTGACCCGCCAGCCGCCGTCGGCCCGTTCGGCGCGAGTACGGATCGAAGCCAAGTCCGAACCCGAGTCCGGCTCGCTCATGCCGACCGCGAAGGAAAGCTCGCCGCGGGCGATGTGTGGCAGGAAGCGTTGCTTCTGCTGATCGGTGCCGAAACGCAGGATGCTCGGACCGATCTGCCGGTCGGCGAACCAGTGGAACGCGGTCGGCGCACCCGCCGCCAGCAGTTCCTCGGTGACCACGTAGCGCTCGAGGCAGCTCCGCTCGGAGCCGCCGTACCGCCGCGGCCAGGTCATGCCGATGAACCGCGCCTCACCGAGTGCCCGGCTGAGCTCCGGGTTGCGGCCCCACCACGAGAGTCCGTCCGCTAACCAGACGCCGGCGGCGCGCGTCTCTTCCAGTAGATCGCGGACCCCCAAACGAAGGTCCGCGGCAGTCTCGGGTAGAACGGCGGGCGAGAAGCGGAGGTGGGTACTGGGTGCCTTCACAGCGGATCGGGAGAGTACCAACGAGCACCCGCGAACCACTCCGTGCGCCTGTCAGCAGGTGCACGGATGACACCCGGGCGTCTCGCCCGCATCCGGGCTCCGTCCCCTGGAAACGCGGGCGTCTCGCCCGCATCCGGCTCAAGAACAGAAACCAGCCAGTAGGATGGGCCAGCAATGACCAAAACCCGCAAACCCAGACGATTTCTCGCCTTTCTGAAGTGGACCGGCATCACCGTCGTCGGTCTGGCCGGTCTGGCGCTGGTGCTGAACCTGACCACCGGAATGCACCTCCAGATGACGGGCAACTTCATGCCGCAACTGGACTTCCACCACGAGGACCGGCACTACCGCGCCCTGGAGGCCCATCGGGACCGGAGCGCGGAAGTCGCCCCGGTCGCCGATCCGGAGCAACCGGAACCGCCCGAGGCCCCCGACGGCGACAACGCTCCGAGGTCCGAGGCCGACCGCAGCGACGACGCCGCGCAAGCGAACGAGGCCGCCGCCCCAGCCGCCGTCGCCGAAACAGACCTGCTTGAAGACGCACCCGAACCGGATCCGACGGTCGAAGAAGCTCTTCCCGCCGGCGCCTGGCCTTACTACCGGGGCCTCCACATGGACGGCCGCTATCCCGAGCCGATCAACACCGTCTGGCCCAAGGCCGGCCCACCCGAACTGTGGCGAATTCCCGTCGGCGGCGGCTACGCCTCCTTCGTTGTCGGCCACGGACTCGCCTACACGATCGAGCAGCGCCGCGAACAGGAGGTCGTCGCGGCCTACGATGTCCTGGCCGGCGTCGAACGCTGGTCGGTGAGCTGGGACGCCCGCTTCGAGGAGACCATGGGCGGCGACGGTCCTCGAGCTACACCAGCTCTTCACGGCGGCACGCTGTTCGCGCTCGGCGCCACAGGCGAATTCCGGGCGATCGACGCGGCCACGGGCGAAGGGATCTGGCGCACGAACATCCTCGACGACGCGGGCTCCACCAACCTGGTCTGGGGCATGGCGGCGTCGCCCTCGATCATGGGCGACGCCGTGCTCACCGCACCCGGCGGCCCGAATGGCGCGGTGATCGCCTACGAGCTCGCCACCGGCGCCATCCGCTGGCGGGCGCTCGACGCCCAGGGCGCCTACACCGCGCCGGCGGTTTTCACCCTGGACGGTCTGCCGCAGATCGTCCTGATCGGTGGCGACCAGGTCATCTCGCTGGCCACCGACGGCAGCCGTACCTACTGGACGCGGCCCTGGGCGACGATGAACGGGATCAACGCCGCGCAGCCGCTGCAGGTCGCGCCGAATCGCGTGTTCGTGTCGTCGGGCTACGGCCACGGCGCCGCGATGCTCGAGGTCGAAGCGGATGTCGACGCCAACACCGCCACAGTGAACGAGATCTGGTTCAGCAACGCGATGAAGAACAAGTTCTCGAGTTCCGTGCTCCACGAGGGCTACATCTACGGTCTCGACGAAGGCATCCTCGCCTGCATCGACCCGGCCACCGGCGACCGCGTCTGGAAGGGCGGCCGCTACGGCCACGGTCAGGTCTTGCTTGCCTCCGGCCACTTGGTGATCACCACCGAACGCGGCCACCTCGTCCTGGTGCGCGCCACCCCCGAAGGCCACCAGGAGGTCGCCGCCCTGCCGGCCGTGCCGGGCCGGACCTGGAACAACCCGGCAATCGCCGACGGCGTCCTGCTGGTGAGGAACGACCGCGAAGCCGTGGCCTACGACCTGCGACCGCAGACGTAGCACGTCGCAGCCTACGCCCGTCGACAGGGGGCGCCGGCCGTTTCATCCGCCGGAACTCGTCCGTTTCACCCGCTGTGGCTTGTCCGTATCGCCCGCTGGACTTCGTCCGTATCACCCGCTAAACTCTGCCCGTTTACCCCTCTGGACTTTGTCCGTTTCACCCGCTGCACTTTGTCCACATCACCCGCTGGACTTGTTCGATGAACTACCTTCCGCGAATTGTCGAGACGGAACTCGACGAGTGTCTGGCCGCTACCGGCGCCGTCGTCATGGAAGGTCCCAAAGCCTGCGGCAAGACCGCCACCGCCAGACAGAAGGCTGCAAGCGAGGTTCTCCTCGATACCGACCGCAACGCGCGGCAACTCGCAAGCGTGGATCCCGCCACCGCGCTCGCCGGCGCAACGCCGCGGCTGATCGACGAATGGCAACTCGAACCCTCGATCTGGAACCACGTTCGTCGCGCGGTCGACGACCGGGCCGACTCCGGCCAGTTCATTCTCACCGGCTCCGCCGTGCCTGCCGACGATGTGACGCGGCATTCAGGCGCCGGGCGTTTCACTCGTATCCGAATGCGGCCTCTGTCGCTCTTCGAATCCGGCCATTCCAGCGGCGAGATCTCTCTCGCTGAGCTGCTGAACCGTTCGCCCCAGGGAGCCGATGCGTCCTCACTCAGTATTCCGGAACTTGCCGAACTCGTGGCCATCGGAGGTTGGCCGGCCAACCACGGCCGGTTGACGCGCGAAGCCATGCGATTGAACCTGGGCTACCTGAACGAGATACGCCGTACGGACGTCTCCAGAGTCGCCGAACGCCGGGCAGACCCGATCCGGGTCGGCCGGCTTCTGCGCTCGCTCGCCCGGAACACCGCGACGGAAGTGACGCTTTCCAGGCTGGCCGCCGATGTGGGCGCCCGCCAGATCACGATGAAGCCCGAAACCGCCGCAGGCTACCTGGACGCACTGGAACAGCTCATGGTCATCGAGGACCAACCGGCCTGGTCGCCTCACCTGCGCTCGCGGGCCATTCTTCGTGAAGCCCCCAAACGCCACTTCGTCGATCCGTCGCTGGCCGTAGCCGTGCTTCGGGCTACGCCAAACCGCCTGTTGGACGATCTGCGCTTCCTGGGCCTTCTGTTCGAGTCTCTCGTCGTCCGCGACCTCAGGATCTATGCACAGGCCAACGACGCGGAGGTCTTCCACTACCGGGAGAAAGGCGGGCTGGAAGTCGACGCAGTCGTCGAGGCCGCCGACGGCCGCTGGGCCGCGTTCGAAATCAAGCTCGGCCAGCGCGGGGTCGACGAGGGCGCCAGGAACCTGCTCCGACTGGCCCAGCGGGCTCCACGGGCCATGAGAGACACGCCGAGCGAGCCTTCGGCCCTCGCGGTCATCGTGCCCAACGGCTACGGCTACACCGGGAGGAACGACCTAGGGGTCGTTCCGATCGGCGCGTTGGGACCGTAGGTCCCAGTCGGTTCGCGAATTGCATCCAGGGCCTGCTCCTGCTGCTCGGCCTGGGTGGCCTGGTGGCGGCGGTGATTCACAGCACCGGCGGTCTGGGTGCTCTGACGGAATGGTGGCCACCAACCGGCCCGAGATGACGGCTCTGCCCGACGCGGAGCACAGCCGCTACTGGTTGAGCACCATCCTGCTGGTCGGCTTCTCGGGCGCCGTCTATCCCCAGGCGATCCAGCGCATCTACGCCGCCCGCGGCGGCCAGATCCTCCGGCGTTCGCCGCGGATCATGATCTTCATACCCCTGGTCACGATGCCGGTCGTGGTGCTGGTCGGCCTGAGCGGGGTCCGCCAGTGGAGTTCGGGCTGATCCGCGAGCGCCGCTACTGCGTGCTGCACGCGCCGCGGCAGACGGGCAAGACGTCGGCCCTGCTGGCTCTGCAGGATCTGTTGAACCGAAGCGGCGACTACCGCATCCACTCCGAATCCGGGGGCGAGATCATCGCCGGCGGCAGCGCCTTCAATATCAAGGCGGAGTCGCTGCGGCTGGGGGACCTCACGGCGGACGACGTGTGAGCCCTGCTCGGCCAGCACACCGAGGCAACCGGCCAGGAGTTCGCGGAGGAGGCGGTCGCGGCCGTGTGGCGGCAGACTTGCGGCCAACCTTGGCTGGTCAACGCGCTCGCGTATCAGGCGTGCTTTGGGGACAAGGCAGGACGGAACCGCTCGCAGCGGATCGACGAGGACGCGATATCAGAGGCCCAGGAAGCGCTGATCGTCGGCCGCCAGACCCATCTCGATCAACTCGCGGACAAGCTGCGGGAGCCCCGCGTGCGGCGGGTAGTGGCGCCCCTGCTGAGCGGCGGCGACGAGCCGGATTTCACGGCCCGGGACCTTGAGTACGTCCGCGACCTGGGGCTGGTCGCCCGCGACAGTCCGTTGCGGATCGCGAATCCGATCTATGCCGAAGTCATGCCGCGCGAACTGACCGCCGCCGCCCAGGAAGGGCTGGTTCAGGAGACTGGGTGGTACGTCAAGGCCGACGGCGACCTGGACGTCGAAGCCCTGCTGGCCGCGTTCCAGCGCTTCTTCCGTGAACACTCGGAACACTGGGCTTCGAGTACCGCGAGGCGGGGCCCCAATTGCTGCTGCAGGCGTTCCTGCAACGGATCGTGAACGGTGGCGGCCGGATCGAGCGCGAATACGGCCTGGGGCGAAGGCGTACGGACCTGCTGATCGTCTGGCCGCCGGACTGCCTCGGCAGCGGCAGTGAAGCGGCCCAGCCACCGCGCCGGTACGTCGTCGAGTGCAAGATCGTCCGCGGCAGCGTCGACGCGACGATTCGCGAGGGGCTCGAACAGACAATCGACTACATGGATCGTTGCCGGGCCGAGTCGGGGCACCTCGTCGTGTTCGACCGCTCCGAGGACAAGCCATGGGAGGAGGAGATCTTCCGCCGCGAGAAGGATCTCGACGGACGGCCCGTGACCGTTTGGGGCGTTTGAGGTCGGCCGGGACACGGATCACGCCGAAGGAGGGGACGGCGACGACACAGGCCACGAGGTTGGTGGTGGCGAGGGCGAGAACCAGGGGACTGAGGAACCGGCATCGGAGGCGGCGAAGGAGAACGGGCGGTACGGGCGCTCGAGGCGGCGTCGCGAGGGGAAGCGCCATTGCCGTCCGGGACGTGCGGCTGCTTTCAGTCGGAGGCAATCGAACGCGCCTGGAACTCAGCTCCCTACCGGAAGAGGGCGGCCGAGTCGAACTGAGAATCGAGGAAGCGGGCGATTCGACGCGGATACCACATCGGAATCTGGAGATTCTCTCATCGAACGGCTGGGAACCGATCGACGGTGGCGCTCAACCGACGTGGCGGTGTTCTGCTGCTCGATGCGGTGCCCGAGCAGACGCCAGACAGGCTGGTCGGTCGAGAGGCCGCGCAGGCTTTGATGGTCGCGGCTCACAAACCCAAGCCAAAGTGACCGACAACCCAAGCCCCGTCGACCGCGCGCGCTGCATGGCCCAGATCCGATCCAAGGGCATGCGGCCCGAGAGTGCGGTCCGTTCGATGGTCCACCGCCACGGCTACCGTTTCCGGCTGCATCGGCGCGATCTGCCCGGCACGCCGGACCTTGTCTTCCCACGACATCGCGCAGTGATCTTCGTCAACGGCTGCTTCTGGCACTGGCATCCGGATCCTGAACGCCCGATTGCTACCTTGCCGAAGTCGAACCTCGGCTACTGGAAGCCAAAGCTCGTGCGCACACGAGAACGAGACAGAGAGAACGTGGCCAAGTTGGTCGAAATCGGCTGGCGCGTGCTGACTGTCTGGGAGTGCGCATTGGGCGACCCGGAGGTGGTGCTGCGGCAGATTGACACCTTCCTGTCTCAAGGGCAGGCAAGGAGTGGCAGGGGCCCGCGAGCCATCTAGATTCCTTGAGCAGGCGTGACCTTTACAGTTGAGGCAAGTTTCTGCGGCAAGTTACCCGCGCTGGTGTTCATGCTGCGAGCGGTTGTCCGATCCAGGCTCTCTGGAGCTCGCGATCATAGGAGGCAAGAGCGCTGCGGATTTTCGAGTTGGCTTCCGGGTCGCTGGTGGCCGAGAGGACAGGTCCGAGCACTCGTGCGTGCGTTCGGTGGTAGGCGAGAGCGATGCGGAGTCCTTCGGGAGTGAGCCGGTACCTCTGGGTGTGGGGAATCCGTTCGATGATTCCCCGCAGACGGAGGCGTCGCAGATCGTAGGTCATGCGGGAAGGCCCGTAGTCCTCCGGTTGGAGTCCGCACAACCCGGCCACGGTCTGGCGCAGGTCGCGATTGCGGAAGCCCTGCGGCAGCAGGTTGAACCGCAGCAGGGCGGCGAACAGGCCCTGCACTCTTTGGTCGCCGAAGCGGAGTGCCGAAGCGCGTTGGCCGTTGGCGCAGGTCGGACGGTGCAGGTCGTCGAGCACCTGGGCTCCGATCATGCAGTCGCGGCTGAGACGTTGGACGCCGAGCAGGCGTCGATTGGCGGCGAAGCCGATCCTTTCAGATCATCGAGGTTTCTCAGCCGGCGACCGACATCGAAGTCGTAGGTGTCGTTGATCACCGTTTCGGTGCGCAGGGCGCGCCCTTCCTTGTAGTACTGCTTGATCCGCGAGTGCTTGTAGTCCACGTGCAACGACGGCGTCACTCCCGAGGTGATGACGCGCGTGCGGTACGCCGAGGGCGTGCGGCGGGTGATCCGCCGGTCGAAGATCAACTGAACGTGCTCGGGCCGACCCATGTCGAGGTTTTCCCGCATCACCTCCTCGAAGAAGACCCGGCCCTGCAACGGACGGTCGAAGACCTGGGTCAAGGCGAACTCGGCCTGAAGTATCGACAGGTCGTAGCGAATGCCTTGCCGCCTGTCCCGGGCCGCGAACGGGTGAGGCAGTCGGGCCAGCCACTTGCGCAGCAGCGCATCGATCCTGTCCGCGTCGAGGCTGTCGGCCAACTGCTGCATCGCCTCCGGGTCCGAGCAGTGCAGAATGCCGTTGTCCAGCGACTCGTACCTGATCCCCCGCTTGCTCAACTGACGCTTCAGGTACTCGTGGCCGTTGATGCACAGCTTCGCGTTGTACGGGAAGTACGAGCAGAACTTCACGAAGAACGGACCGAAGTCATCGTCGAACGCGTAGAAGTAGTAGTGGTTCACCATCGCCGTCGAGTCCGTCAACCACGGATACCAAACGCCCGACGAACTCTGGCGGCGCCGCGAGCGCAACACCCGAGCCTTCTCCTGGGCCTTGCCGATGTACAGCACACCCTCCCCACCGCGCCACTGGCGAAGGAACTCCCGGGTACGGTCGTCTTTCCGCTCGCCGCGCCGGAACGAGACGATCTCGACCCGGTGCTGCCTCGCGTAGCCCTTGATCGCCGCCACGAAGCGCCTCGTCATCGGCGCCATCAGTACCGACGACGGCACCTGCCAGCCCTGCAACTCCCGGAAGAACCAGGCCGCGCCGACGCCCCGCTGAAGCAGCGGAACATAGACGTTGAGGTACATCCTGTCGACGCTCTCAAGCGTCAACGACGTGTGATCCGAAAGAACCTCGGCTACGCTGCGTGCTACCTTCATGGACGGACTCCGGTCGATGGGCTCCTCACCGGCCAGCATACGGCCACCTTCGCCCATGAGCGACTATCGAGGCGGATTCTCTCCGCGGCTGGAGCAGCGCCCGGGGTCCGATCAAGCTCAGACCCACAACCAGACACCGCCCAGTACATGCTCGTCGGTCTGAGGCGAAGCCTCGCTAGATTCCTTGAACGAGCGTGGTCTTTACAGTTGAGGCAAGTTTCAGCCAGAGCCATGCATCGATACGTCGCCTGCAGGGGACAGCGGATGCCGCAAGGACATGCTCGTCGGTCTGAGGCGAAGCCTCGCTAGGTGTGCGGCATGGACTCGTCGGGGTCGGTGGTGTTGCAGCGTCAGGTGAAGGCGCCGGGGCTGATGAAGCTGATGTCGCGGCTCAAGCCGTGCCTGGTGGGGATGGAGGCGAGCTGCGGCGCGCACCACTGGGTGGAGAAGCTGCGCGAGCTGGGTCACGACGTGCGGATGATGAGTCCTCAGTTTGTGCGTGCGTACGTGAAGTCGTGAGGTGGTCCCGGTCCTTTGGACAGTTTCGAGGCCGGGCTAAGGTGTACTCCATGTGTTGATTACGCCGCAGCCGCCGTCGCCGGGGCTGTGGAAAACTCTCGATTCTGCGGAATGCCCATTAGTCCGCGGTGGGCTTCGGCAGGTGTCCTGCCGCCGAGCGCCGTGTGTGGCCGCTCCTCATTGTAGAAGGCGAGCCACCCATCGATCACCCGCCGCGCCTCGATGCCGTCGACGAGTTCGTTCAGGTAGACCGCCTCGTACTTCAGCGAGCGCCACAGGCGCTCGATGAAGATGTTGTCGAGGAAGCGACCCCGGCCGTCCATCGAGATCTTCACCGTCGCGTTCTCGAGAAGACCGGTGAAGTCGCCGCTCGTGAACTGGCTCCCCTGATCCGTGTTGAAGATGTCCGGCTTGCCGTACCGGTCGAGGGCTTCGGCGAAGGCCTCGACGCAGAACGATGCGTCCAGGCTGTTCGACAGCCGCCAGGACAACACCCGACGGCTCGCCCAGTCCATGACCGCCACCAGGTACAGGAACCCGCCGCGCACCGGAATGTACGTTATGTCCGAGCACCAGACTTGATCCGGACGCTCGATGGAAAGCCCCCTGAGCAGATAGGGATAGACCTTGTGCTCCGGGTGAGGCTTGCTGGTCCGCGGCGCCCGGTAGATCGCCGCGATACCCATCAACCGCATCAGACGCCGCACCCGGTGACGACCGACCCGAACGCCCTCTCGGCGAAGGTGGCGGACCATCTGACGCGAACCGTAGAACGGGTACAGCAGGAACAGCTCGTCGATCCTGCGCATCAGGGCCAGCGTCTCGGCGCTCTCGCCCTTGGGCCGGTAGTACAGCGAGGAACGGCTGATCTCGAGCAGACGGCACTGCCGACTCAAGCTCACGTCACCCGTCTCCCGCTCGATCATCCGCAGGCGCTCGGTCCGGCTCAGTGCCCGAGCCCCCTGGACAAGAAATCCCGCTCGATCGTCAGCTCCCCGATCTTCGCGTGCAGGTCCCTGATCTCCTCCTCGTGGTCCCGGCGCCGCTCCGGCCCGGCCGAGAAGGTCTCACTCATCCCCTCGATCGCCTTCCGCTTCCAACTGCTCACCTGATTCGGGTGAATCCGGTGCCGCGATGCGATCGCCGCGAGCGGCTTCTCCTCACGCAGCGCCTCAAGCGCCACCTTCGACTTGAAAGCCGCAGTGAACTTCCGACGCTTCCTCTTCATCCTGGCTCCTCCTCTAGGTCGAGGAGTACACCTTAGCCACCTGTCCAGTTTTCCGGGACCACCTCATCGGACAAGAGCGACTACCACGACGCGGAGGCGATCTGCGAGGCGGTGTCTCGTCCGACGATGCGTTTCGTGCCGTACAAGACGAAGGAGCGTCGGGCGCTGCAGCAGATTCACCGGAGTCGGGAGACGATGGTGGGAGTGCGCACGCGGTTGGCGAACCAGTTGCGTGGTTTTCTGCGGGAGTACGGGATCGGGCTGCCTCAGGGCGTGGCGGTGGTGATGCGGGAGGTGCCTGCGATCGCTACGGACCCGGAACGGGACCTGCCGGGCGACTTTCGGGCTCTCTTGTGCATGCAGCACCAGGCGCTGATGCAGGTCGACGAGCAGGTGGCCGATCTGACGGCAATGCTTGAGCGGGAGTCGAAGGAGAACCCGCTGTGCGAGCGTCTGATGTCGATCCCGGGCATCGGTCCGATGGTGTCGACGGCGCTGGTGGCGTCGGTGGGCTCGGGCTGGGCATTCAGCAGCGGTCGTCAGATGTCGGCGTTTCTCGGGCTGGTGCCTCGTCAGGAATCGACCGGCGGGCGCACGGTGCTGCCGGGAATCAGCAAACGCGGGGACCGTTACATGCGGGCGCTTCTGATCCACGGTGCGCGGGCGGTGCTGCGCACGGCTCACAAGGGCGAGCGGACGAGGCTCAAGGAATGGGCTTTGGACGTCAAGCGGCGCCGGGAAGCAAGCATCGCCACGGTGGCCGTGGCCAACAAGCTGGCGCGGATCGCCTGGGCGGTGCTGCGACACGACGAGCGCTACAGCGACGAACGCCACGTCGACGGTCGAACGAGGGTCTCACGGGCCGCGGCGTAGACGGCTCGGGGAACAGCGAACCAACGATAGGAGAATCCCTTCACTGCTCCTCCGCCGGTAGAAGGTGGATCGGCAGACCGTACTGGTCGCCGTGAAGGTCGACCGCGTGCTCGGCGGTGAAGCCGCCTTCGTGCCGTACGCTCAGTTCGTAGATGCCGGCCGGCAGTCCTTCCATCTCAAACCTCCCCTCGTGATCGGTTCTCGCCCGTGTGACGCGGCCTTGGCCTGACCGTGCGCTGACGAATCCGCCGGCCGGCGGCTGGCCTGCGACGAGGACTTGTCCGCTCAGCAGGAATCCGCGGGCGAAGCGGAGCTCCACGGACGAGCCGCCCGTTCCTGGTTCGAGGGTCACGCTGATCTCCTCGGATCTCCTCGCGCCGCTCCTCGCCGCGATCTGCCACGTTCCGGGCGCAAGAGCCGCGAGTTCGAAGCTGCCCTCAAGATCGGGGGAGGCGCTCCGAAACCGGGCACCTTGCCAGGCTCCGACCTCGACGCTGGCGAGTTCAGCGGAACCGAGGCCGGTCACCGCGCCACGAAGCGAGCTGCCCGGCGCCAGCACGATGTCGATGCCGGCGACGGACTGACCGCGGATCTCGATCGGTTCGGTCGACTCGCCATCCGCGTAGCCTGACAGCCTGACGATCAGGTTGTAGCGACCTCCGCCCAGCCCGCTCAACCGGAACCGGCCCGAGCCGTCGGACACTGCGCGGGCTGCGGGCGGCGCGAATCGCATCGCACGGTTCCACTCAGCCGTCCACTCGCCGGCCTCTTCGGGCGCGGCCTTGACCGCCCGCACCACGGCTCCCGGCAGCGGGCCACCGTCGGTCGACGACACCGTGCCGGTGATCTCCCAGCCTCGTTCGAGGTACAGGTGGACTTCGTTTTCGCCGTTCCCGATCCGAATCTCCTGCGATTGGTTCAGGAACTCGGGTGGCGCGCCTCAACCTCCGCCGGCCCGGCGGCGGCGACGAGGTGCGCCCGACCGCCGGCGTCGGTTCGGCCGAATTCTCTCTTCGGGCCTTGGGGCTCCACGGTGACGTCGGCGTCGGTCACGGGCGCCCCCACGCGGTCCGTGACGAGGACCGTCAATCGCTCCAGTTCTCCCAGCTGCAGCTCGATCTCGCGCAGCTCTCCCGGCGCCAGTTCGATGCCTTCGACCGACGCCCTTCTCGCCTCGTCCTGGGCCTTGGCGGATCACACTCCGGGGATCATGTCCTCGAGCAGGAAGCTGCCGCCGCCGTCCGTTCTGGTCCGCCTGTGGGAATGGTCTCCGCTCAGCCCGGTCGGGACGCGGAACGTGCTTTGCGCGAGCGACAGGACGACCTCGACGCCTGCAGCGACGCTACCGTTGGTTTCCAGGATCTGCCCAGCCAAGGATGCGCCCCTCGCCAGCTCGACGAGGACGTCCTCGCGGGGCGACGGCCTCACCGATTCCACGACGGTCGGCGCGTAGCCCTCGGCGCTTGCCGCAAGATCGCCCAGGGTCGGCAGGAGTCCTCCCAACCGGAAGCCCCCGTCGTCGCCGCTGACCGCGGTTCGGACGTGACGAGACAGGGCCTGGCCCCGCTGCGTGATACTGACCGTGGCACCGGCCACGGGTCGGCGATCTACGTCCGCTACGAGGCCGTGCATCTCGGCGCCGGCCGCCAACGCGAAGACCCCCAGGTCGAAGTAGCCTTCCCCGGGCGGCACGTCGACCACCTTTCCCTGGAGCTCGATGTGGTCCAGATGCGCAATATCGAGGCCGTAGAGTCCGGGTGCAACGTGTGGAAACTCGAACTCGCCGAGCCCGTTGGAGACTGCCGGCTCGGTCGCTTTCTCGGCCCATTGGCTCGGCTCGATCTCCGGGTCGCCTGACGGCCAGGCCAGCCGGACCCGGGCCTCCGCCACGGGGTTTCCCTCCAGGTCGACGATAGTGCCCCAGGGTTGCCGCCCCGCCGTCAGCACGACACGCACCGGCACCGGAGCGGCGCCTGGAGCGAACGGTTGCAGCTGGTGCAGCGACGAGGCGTAGCCCCGGGCTTCGACGATCAACCGATAGCGGAAGCCGTGCAGCGCGTCCGCGATCCAGAACGAACCGTCAGGGCCCGATGTGACGCGTGCCGAGCTTCTCCCGGGCAAGGCGAACATCGCGTCCGTGCCGCCTGGCTCGGCCCGGATGCTCGCGCCCGGTACGGGCCGGTTCAGGACGTCGACGATCCAGCCGCCGAGCAGGGCGGCCGGCGTCAGTCCGATGTGCGCATCTTCCACAGCACTCCGAAACCCGCCGGTCACCGAAGCCATTGCAAACCGGTACCCAGCGGCGGCGACGCCGAGGTCCAGATCCTCCTGAAAGCCCGCGCCGAGGGCGAAGGTCCCGAACGGATCCGCGAACGTGTGCCTTCCAGGATCGGTGCGAAGCCAGATTGCCGCGCCGGGAACGCCCTCGCCCGAATGCGCGTCGATCGTCCGGCCGGCGACCACGAACGGAGGAGCGAGCCGCACCTCGACGACTCGCTCTACCAGGGCCTCCGCCGGCGGGTGTGAACCCGCCGGGAACGTGGCGAAGGCGCCGTTCGCCGCCTCGAACTCGAACGTCGCTCTGCGGTCTGCGCCGGCGGCGACCAGGATCTCGCCGCTGCGGTCGGTCCATCCGAGGGGCGCCTCGCCTCCGCTCCGCAGGCGAACCAGAGTTCCCTCGGCAGGTTGACCGCTCGGACCGCGGACGTGAAACGTGACGCCCGGTTCGCGGTCGAGCCGGACGACGGCGCGGGAGGCTCTGGTTCGGCCGCGGTGCAGGCCAAAGCCGGGTGCCGAGACGACGATGTCCGCCTCCCGGGTCGGTATCAGGAATCGAGCGAGACCTCCGGTGTCGGTGCGGCCCCCAGCAGTGCCGAAGTTCAGGTAGAGCCGCTGCGGCTGCTCGCGGCGCGGAACATGGGCGTGAACGTGACGCTTCGACGGTTCAGGCACTGGATCGACAATCACCAGCGCGCCCCGGACCGGATCGGCGTTGCCATCAAACACCCGAATCGTCAATCGGCTTAGAGCCGGCACCTCAATCGGCTCAAGGGCAACCGGCGTCGCCAGCGGTAAGAGCGGGTAGTGGACGGAAGCGACAATGATCCCTGGTTCCTCGCCGGTCGAGGCGGGCCGAATCTCCAGCCGGTAAGGTCCCTCCCGCGGCGCGGATAGACGGAAGGCGCCGGCCGCATCGGAGCGGAGCCAGTCCACGGCCGGCGGCAGCGCGTCTTGGCCGGATAGGTCATGAAGCTGGTGCTGATACCTCGCCGGGTACGGCCGCAGCAGGACCTCGAAGCCACTGGCCGGATCGCCGTTCTCTTCGACCAGCGTTCCGGTGACGGTGGAATGCGGTGCCGCGGATTGGGCCGAGACGCTCCCGGCGGCAAGAAGGCTCGCCAAGCCCAGCGGAGCAAGATAGAGGATCAATCTGAAGGAACTGGCGCTGGCGCACTTGAACTGCGAGCGAAGCCGTGTTCTCAAGGGAGTGCCCGGAGATAGGGGTCCATGCGAGGATCGTAGCTTGCGCTGAAGCGAGAAGCCGCGGTAAGCCTTGTCCCATGTGAGATGAGCCTGAAGGGACGATGTCAATCCCACGAGAGATGAGCCTGAGCGAGGGTTGGGGATCATTGGAGAATGATCTTGCAACTCGATATCGAACGGCTGCGGACGCTGGACGAGGTCCGGGACTTCATGGCCGGCAGCGCGCCGGTCGACTTTCGTTCCATGGAGCGCGCCGACGCGTACGGTTTCGTCCGGCGGTTCCTGGTGCGTTCGCGGTACATCCGGCTGTCGAGGTCCGAGAAGGGCCTGATGCGGCGGTTTCTGATGAAGGTGACGGGATTCAGTCGGGCTCAGGTGGCGCGGTTGATTTCTCAGTACCGGGAGACGGGACGCATCGAGGACCGGCGCCGGGGTCCGAAGCGCCCGTTTCCCCGGCGCTACACGAGGGCGGACATCGGTCTGCTGGCGGAGGTGGACGAGACCCTGGGCGGCCTGTGTGGCGCGGTCACGCGGCGCATGATGCAGCGCCAGTACGAGGTCTTCGCGATGCGCGGTTCGAGCGTCTGGCGGGGCTCTCGAACAGCCATCTGTATCGCCTGCGCCAGTCCGTGACGTACCGTCGCCGTCGTCTGACGATGACCAAGGCCCGGCCGGCGCAGGTGAGCATCGGAGAGCGGCGCAAGCCTCGTCCCGACGGTCGGCCGGGCTTTCTGCGCGTGGATTCGGTGCATCAGGGCGACCTCTTCGGGGCGAAGGGTCTGTACGAGATCAATCTCGTGGACGAGGTCACGCAATACGAGTTCGTGGCCGCGGCGGAAGGCATTTCGGAGCGTTTCATGGTCCCGGCCCTTCAAGGGTCGATCGAGGCTTTCCCCTTCGTCGTCAAGGGCTTCCATGTCGACAACGGCTCCAAGTACGTCAACCACCGGGTCGCCGCGCTGCTGAACAAGCTGCACGTCGAGGAACTCACGAAGTCCCGCGCGAGGCACTGCAACGACAACGCCTTGGTCAAGTCAAAGAATGCCTCGGTGGTTCGGCGCTATCTCGGCCACGACCACATTCCCCGGCATCATGCCGCCCTCGTCAACGGCTTCCTGCGCGACGTGCTCGCCCCGTTCCTCAACTACGACCGGCCCTGCCACTTCCCCGTCGAGACGACAGACGCCAAGGGACGCGAGCGAAAGACCTACCCCTTCGACCGCGTCACCACGCCCTACCTCAAGCTGAAGTCGCTCGACGGCGCCGCCCAGTACCTGCGGCCCGGCATAACCTTCGAGCAGCTCGACCAGGAGGCCACTGCGCTCGACGACCTCGCTGCGGCGAGAACCGTCAACGAAGCGCTCGTCGCGCTCTTCACCGAAATCCGACGCCGCGATGCAACCGTCGCATGAGCGGTCCGACCAACCTCTCCACCACTCTCCGTACACCTGGCCGCGGCCTCGCGGTCCCCGCGCTACCGTTGGTCCCTGGCGCCGATCTCCGCTTTGCTCCGATCAGCAACCAGAAAACCGCCCCGAAGCCCTCCCGCGGCTCCACTCCCGATGAACCGCCGTTCAGGCTCATCTTTGAATGGGACTACGCTATCGGACGGCTCTGGTCCGGCAGCACCGTTTCCAGCCGGTCGATCGCATGAACCGGCGCGCCTTCGCCCTTCATCAGGGGCGCGACAGCCCGCAGGACGAGCCGTTGACGGGCCAGCCGGCCCTTACCGGCGAACGCTGTGGACTCCACGCGCAGGCTGAAGTGACTGCCCTCGCCCGTCACCTCGATGCGGGCGCCCGGCAGCGCCGCGGCCACGGCCTCCCGAATGCGCTCGGCCGTCTCCCGCGGCGACGGCTGTTCAGCGATCTCCATTCCACGAACCGTTCCGACCCGGCGCCGATCGATCAGCCGGCGGCTCGGGCAGTCGGCATGTCGACGTCGAGGCGCTGGCCATGCTCACTCTCGACGACGGTGATCGACGCGCCCCGGGCCCGAACAGCACTGTCCTGATCGAGCAGAAAGTACAGATCGCCGACCTGAACCCGGACCTCCGATCCCGCCGCCGGCCCGAAGCCGAGGAAGGGATGGAACTTCGCGTCGATACCGAAGTGCAGCTCCGCCTGCTGTTGCTGTTGGGCGTTGCGGAGGATCTGCTCCGCCTCCGGGCTGATCGAGATCGCTACCTGGTCGCCAGTCAACGCGGGTCGCTCCATGCCCAGCGCATCGTGGAGCTCGCCGCTGTCGTACATCTCCTTGACGATGTCGCAGCCACCCATGAACTCGCCGCCGACGTAGAGCTGGGGGATCGTCGGCCAGTCGGAGAACTCCTTGACGCCTTCGCGAACCTCGGAGTCCGACAGCACGTCGAACGTCTGGTACCGGGGAAGCAGCCGGTTCAGCACCTGGACGACCTGGGCCGAGAAACCGCACTGAGGCGCGGCGGGACTGCCCTTCATGAAGAGAACGGCAGGGCCTGAATCCACGATCCCCTGGATGCGGGACTGGAGTTCGGGGGGAATCGACATGGCGGCGTGACCTCTCGGAAGGCGACCGAGGCCGGGAACGATGCCGCCGACACTACCAGCCCGGACGTGTATTGAGGAACGGCGCTCCGCCGGCCGAAGTCAGGGCAGATCGAGAGCCGGGTTGCGATCAAAGAAGTCGAACGGACGCAACTCGAAGCCGTGCCACATGACCGGCATCACCGGCCAGTCCTCGGCGCGGGGCAGATGGTGCATGCCCACGGTGTGCCAGACCACGATGTCCGTATCGCTGATCGGCCGGTCAGCCTTCGTCCAGGTGGGCAGACCCATGTCCGGCTCGCTCAAGCTGGGATGATCGCCCGCGGCGTAGCGTTCGTCCGGCCGGTACGGCGTCACCCACAGGTGATGCTCGATGAAGCCGGCCCGCCGCGTCGAGTAGTCCTCCGGCACGAGCAGGTTCGTCGTGTTCCTGCCGGGCAGCAGATGGTAACTGGTCGGATAGCCGACGGCGTTGCGCCGGTTCGTGCTCTGCACACGCCACAGGGTGGGCCGCTCGAGGTTGATGTCGAGCCGGGCGTCGTGCTCGGTCGCCGCCGGGTGCGCTTCCTGGACCCACACGCTCCGCCGCGGGTGGTCGTCGGGAAGCCGCTGCGTGACCAGGCGGTCGGCGACGAAGCGGTTATCGGTGCCGTCAACATCCAGATCCAGGCGGTAGCTGAAGTAGTGGTCGTGGTTGACGCCCACGATGTTGCGATCGACGAAACGGCCGTAGGCGTCGGCCCGCCTTCCGGCCTGAAGGGCATCGACGGCGGCCGTGCTGACCGGCCCCGCCGTCGGCGCAGGCTGGATCGCGGACGCTGCACTGGTCGCCTTGGCTTCGAGAATGCCGGTGGCGCCGACTCTGGCCTCGATCGAACCGTCCTGCCGAAAGATCCAGTCGAGCAGGTAGTCGTAGTTGCCGAGCACCGCTCCAGTGCGCACGACCAGGTCGCGGCTCCGGCGGCTGTCCGGCTGCTCATCCGCATAGTGCCGCCAGGACGGATCGCCGGTCTCCCGCTCGTAGATGCAGATCGTCCCCGGCACGGTCGCCGGATGACCGTTGGGGCCAGTTCGCAGCGAGTCGATGTAGACCGCGTGGTCCGGGCAGTCACGACCCGGAAGCAGCGGCTTGCCCAGGCCGCCGGCAACGAACTCGCCGGCATCGATGAAGTTGCGCCCGTACCAGGCGAACGACGGGTCCATGTAGGGAACGTAGATCTCGGACAGTTGGCCCTGGTACATCACCGACCGGGAGGCTTCATTGGGATCCTGTTGATAGCTGACCAGGGAAAGCACCGCGCCCGTGCGCTGATCGGGCCGCAGGTGGAAGCGCCACGTCTGCCAGCGCACCTGGTAGCCGTCCAGCTCGAACCCGGACCCGAGCGGACGCCGCACATCGAACGGTCCTGGAACCTCGCGCGGCTCGTCGAGCGTCGTCCGGTCGAAGTCCGCGTCGGCGGTTGGAATGGGGGCGACGCCGTCGTCGACGACCTTCAGCACCTCGCCGGTGCCGAGATCGACCACGGCGGTCAGGCCCTCGACCTGCCGGGCCCAACTGTTGCGGGCGCCGCGAGGTTCCGAGCAGCGGATGTGACCGAGTCGCCGCCCCTTCTCTTCTGCGGTGCCGAAGTATCCGGGCGGCAGCGTCATGCAGTCGAGGAAGCTCGCATCGGCAATGCCACGGGCCTCGAGACCGGCGACGAAGTCGGGATGGGCGAGGGCCTCCCCGATCAGCGCTCCGTACTCTTCAAGGGTCCAACTGGGTTGCACGCCCTCGAGAAGCGACCAGGACGCGACTCCCCCGGCAGCCAGGTCGACGACCGCTTCGAAGGCCTCCGCGCCCTGGCGCACGACCGCGTAGGCAGCTCGCGGCATGTCGGCGCCCGGGCGCCACGCCAGGACTTCGTCCTTGGCCGGTTCCTGCAGCGTCAGTTGAGAGAAACGGGTTTCCCCGTCCAGACGGCCCTCGTCCCTCAGTATCTCCAGGACGCGCCAGACCTCCTGGTAGCTCAGCGGATCCAGTGGATGGTCCGCCGCCTGGAGAGGCAGAACCCCAAGCACGGCGGCGCAGACGAGAAGGCGGGAAGCAAGTCTCAGCATCGTGAACTCCCGAACGGCCGGCTTGAGACCGGCGCCTGGTTGACGGAGCCTGCGCTCCCCTGTCTATCGTAGGTCCTGGACCTTTGTCGTCGCGCCGACCGAACCTCGCGGCGGCGCCGGAACTCTGCCCTGGAGATCAAGGATCCTACTGATCCTCCGTCTCCTCCCCGAAGGCGGTGCTCTTGTACTCCCCGTCCTCGACCCATCGCTCCCAGATTGGCCGGTTGTCCGTACCGGTGAACAGCCAGCGGTCACCGTACTTCTTGACGGCGTAGAACTGCTCCATGATCGCCTGCCGGCGCGGCCGGAAGTCGATGAAGATGCCGCGGACGATCGCCGTATCGTCGACCCACCCCTCAAGATACATCGACTGCGTGTCGTAGCCCATCGGAGGTCCGATCCTGCCGGCCGCGTTGAAGATGTTCCGGTACATCGCGGTCCAGTCCGCCTTCGTCTGGCCGGAGTAGTCGCTGAAGTCCTCGGCCCAGTAGCTCAGGTGCTCCTCGACCTGCTCCCAGCTCGTGGCTTCCTTCTGCGTGTCGAGCAACCTGTTGACGACCTCGAGCGCCGCCGCCTCGTCTTCCGGCGTCGGCGTCCACGCGGCCGCGACGACCGCGCCTGCCGGGCTGTCCGAAGCCTCCGTGATCTGGTCCGCCGCGATCTCGAACACCGCGAGATGCGCCTCGTCCTTGACGTACATCCGCGACCCGGCGACCGTCAGATGGGTGAAGACGGGCGTGTCGGCGACCTCCCATGAGGCGAGCTCCTGGTATTCGGAGGGATCCGCCGCGAGCACCTTGATGTCACCGTTGTCCGTGAGCACCAGGAGCCGGTCCTCGCCGACGACGACGAAGGCCGCGTACCGCGCCGCCTGAGGCGGACCCCGCCAGCACTGCTCGCCGGTCCGGATGTCGACGCAGACCATCGTTCCGAGCCTCTTGTGCGAACGAAAGTAGACGTAGTCCCCGATCAGCACCGGCGAGTCCATGTACAGCTCGTGCCGCTTCGTCGCCCAGACGCTGTTGACGTCCCAGAGCTCGTCACTGCCGCTCGGCTCGAAATCGAGCAGCGCATTCCCCCAGTGGTAGCCACCGATCAAGACCTTGCCGTCGTACAGGACCGGGGTCGGGATGTTCTGCTCCATGAAAATCCGCATTTCCTTCTTCCACAGCGTCTTGCCGTCGCTGGCGCAAATCCCGACCACGTGGTTCTGGGTCGTGGTGACGATCTGCCGGACCCCCTCGATCGTGAACGCCATCGGCGAGGCGTAGCCCGGCGGAAAGTACTCGCTGCGCCATACCTCTTCGCCGGTGTGCCGGCTGTAGGCCACCAGCTCTCCCAGGCTCTTGAGCGACGGATCCGGCCAGGTCTGCCCGACCGGCACGATGACCAGATCGCCCTCGACCAGGGGCGAGGCGCTGGTGCCGCACTCGGGGTACGGCTGCTTGTAGATGTCGTCGTAGTTCTTGTCCCAACGCACGTCGCCCTGCTCCGTGTCGATGGCGTGCAGCCTCTCGGTGACGCCGAAGGTGTAGAGCGTGTCCCCGACGGCGGTCAGGGTCGACTTGGGGCCGGGGCCCCACGCCGAAGCGTGATTCACCTCCACGTAGGGAACCGGGTACGCGTAGCGCCAGATCTCCTCGCCCGTCTCCGGGTCGAGCGCCAGCACGACTTCGTCTTCACCCTGCCGAACGTGAATGTAGAGCTTGCCCTGGTGGAGGATCGGCGCCGACTGCCCGAGGCCGACCTCCAGCTTCCAGACCTGGTGCAGGGAGGCCGGCAGCGGACCGTGAAGCGCCGCGGCGAGCCTCTCGTTGCCGGCCACGGGCGCGTATCCGTCCCTGGCGGGCCCCCGCCACTGCGACCAGTCGCCTTCGGCGGCAAGGGTCGGCGCGGACCACGCAGCCGCCAGCAGAGCCAGGCAGAGAAGGAGCTTCAGCGCTCCGGTGGACCGAACGACAGTCGCTTTCCGCATCACGATGATCTCCTCTGATCGAGGTCAGTAGTCAGGCCCGGACCGAACGGCCGCAGCCTAGAAGTCGAAGCTCAACCGCAGCATGAGCCGGCGCGGATACTGATAGAGGGAGGGCACCAGATTACCGTCCCTGAACGCAGTGCCCTGCCACCAGTCCCAGGCGTCTTCGTTCAGAGCGTTCAGGACCTGCAGGTCGACGCCGAACGAGACGTCACCACGGAGCGAGAAGTTGCGCCCGATGGCCAGGTCAAGCGTTGCGCTGCCCGGCATCCTCCGGTCGTCCTCACGCGGGCTCAGTGCGACATCGATCCGGCCCTGAGGCAGTTGGACCCGCTGGAACTGCGCGTAAGGCCGGCCGTCCTGAACCTTCAGCACCGCTGCTCCGCGCAGCTTCCAGGGCAGGTCGACCTGGGCCTGGCCCGCGAAGACCCAGGCGCGGTCCGCCTGCATCAACCCCTCGGCGTTGATGTGGTGGTTCGGATCCACGCCGCTCTGGTTCCCGAAGAAGGGTTCCGTCTGGCGCTGGTCGAGGTTCCGTGGCGAGAACCCCTCCGAGTTCGACCAGCCGAGCGAAGCGTTCATCCCCCACCGGCCGACCTTGCGCTTGGTCAGACTCACGAAGATCCCCTCGTAGTCCTGCTCGTACTTCGCGCCCGGCGGCGCGTTCGCGCCCGGTCCCGGGCTGTTGCCCTTGCGCCGCGTCGGCTCCTCGACGATGCTGTAGAGCGTCATCGTCTCGCCGGTCTCCGGGTTCATGAACGGCACTTCCTCGTAGACGCCGTCACCGAGGATGTGCCAGCCGATCAGGTTCGTGCCGCGTTTGACGACGAGCTCGGCGCCCACCGTCAGCGTCTCGCTGAGCTGCTGCTCGTAGCCGAGCGCGTACTGGTCGTACTCGGGCGCCTTCATGTTCGGGTCCGGCTCGACCAGGTTCTCGTCCGCGACCGTCCGGTAGACGTACCACGGGCCGTTCCGGTAGTAGCTGGAGGCATAGACCGAGGGCGGCCGGTCCGGATGGGGGCCGTTCCAGAATGCCGTGCTGTTCGCCTCGAAGTATTTGCCGTAGGAGATGCGCAGCACGCCCTGCCGCTCGCCTTCGCCGATCTGATGGGCGATCCCCAGCCGCGGCGAGATGTTCTTCCAGTCGACCAGATCGTCGTAGGCGGGGTAGAAGTCACCGCTGAAGACGGCGTTCCCCTTGCCGCCCCCGTGCGACAGCAGCACCTCGTAGGGGCGGGATTCCGCCGTTGTCGTGGTCGTAGCGCACGCCCAGGTTCAGGGTCGTCTTGCCGCCCAGGTTCCACGAATCGTCCACGAACAACCCGAGCGACGTCGAGTCGCTGCCGTAGTAGTGCTGCTGCCGGGTGTAGCGCCAGTAGAAGCTCTCGGCGAACTTGGCGTAATAGAGACCGCCCGAACCGGGATAGAGCTGGGGCGTCTTCGTCGTCGCGTCCGTGAACTGGACGCCGAACTTGAACTCGTGACTGCCGGCGAGGTCGTCCGCGAAGTGGGTCAGCTTGGCGCTGGTGCGGATCATCGCGGGTCCGTAGTCGTACGGATACCTCGGTCCGCCCACGGTCGTCGGCACCGGCTGCGTGTGGTCCACGAAGGGCGGCTCCACGCTGCCGGTGACCGAAGCCACGCGGTCGTAGTTGTCGAAGTCGGCGACGTTGACTTCAAAGAACGTACGGTTCGAGAACACGGACTGCCAGCCGAGCCGGAAGGCAGGCCGGGTACCGAACTCATGCGTCTGCGCGTCCTGCGAACGGAAAGGGTCCGAAGCCTGCTGCCAGTCGTAATCCTCGTACTGGGCGCTGAGCGTCAGCGTGTTCGACGGGTTGAAGGTCCAGTCGAGCTTCAGGGCGGAGCGCTCCCAGACGTCCGGCCGGACGTACTCCCGAATCGAGCCCGGCTCCCCGAGGGCGTCCTCCTTGTACTCGAGCGACAGGAAGTACCACAGCTTGTCCTGGACGAGCGCGCCGCCCAGCGCCAGGGTGTAGTTGTTGAACCTGTCCCGATAGAAGCCGGTCTCCTCGCCGGTCAATCCAGCCACCTTCGGGCCCTCGGCGGTCAGCGATTCGAACTGGCCGTAGTAGTTCAGGCGGCCGTCGAACTCGTTCGTCCCGGACTTCGTGACGATGTTGATCGCGCCGCCGGACATGCCTCCGTACTCCGCCGGGGCGCCCACGCCAAGCACCTGGACCTCGGAGATCGTGTCCGGGTTGATCCACCACCAGACGCCGCCGTAGTCGTGCATGGCGGAATTGAGGCCGTCCATGTTCCAGTTGTTCTGCACCCCGCCGCTGCCGTAGACCGAGTACCTCCAGTCGCCGTAGGTCTGGTCGCGCCCCTGGAGCGTCACCCCCTTGGCCATGCTCGCGTAGTCCTGGAAGCTCCGTTTCGTCGGCAGGTCATCGATGAAGTCCTCGGTCAGGTGGGTGCTGATCACGTTGCTCGTCACGTCCAGGATCGGCCGCTCCGAGGTCACCGTGATCTCCTCCGAGGTCGCGGCGAGCTGGAGGACCATGTGCACGGTGCTGGTCAGGGAAATCGAGACGCGGATGTCCTCGACCGTCTCGTCCTCGAAGCCGTCGAGCGTTCCGGTGACGGAGACCGTGCCCGGAAGCAGCGCCGTGACGAGGAACTCGCCGTTGACGCCCGTCGTGGTCGAGCGGTCGCCGCGCACCAGCGGTCCGTCGACTTCGATCATCACGCCCGGCAGCGGGTCGCCGTTCGCGTCGCGGACCTCGCCCCGGACCGTGCCGACGTTCTGGGCCAGGGCCGGCCCCGCGATTATCACCAGAAGCAGCGAAACAAACACCGCCAGACGCATCTTCGACATGGTCTCCTCCGGTTTTCGTTGAAGAACGAACAACGATACTCTGACCGATCGAACAGCGTTTGATCTAGAGCAAAACCTTAGAAAACCTTAAGGTCTATGAGCGCCCGGTTTCCAACCCATCCCCGCGCCAGGACCAGCCGCCCTCCCAAGGCCTCCGACCGGCTGGCTCTATTCGTCATCGCGCTGACACTCGGTGCGCCGGCGGTCGGTCAAGTCGATGCCGATCTCAACGAGCGCCCTTCGATCGGGGCACTCGCAATCGACCAGCCGATCGTCGTCGACGGTCGGCTCGACGAACCCGCCTGGCGACGCGCCGAAGTCGGCACGAACTTCCGGCAACGCGAGCCCCGCGAGGGAGCGCCGGCTTCCGAACGGACCGAGTTCTCCATCGCCTACACCCCCACGACGCTCTACGTGGCGCTGCGCGCGTTCGATCGGGCGCCCGGAAGGATCATCGCCAAGGAGATGGAGCGCGACGCGGAGCTCGCCTCCGACGACTCCTTCGTTCTGGTGTTCGACACGTTTCTGGACGGCCGCAACTCCTTCGCCTTCGCCACCAACCCGAATGGTGCTCGTCACGATGCACTGATTACCGACGAGGGGCGCGACGTGAACGAGGAGTGGGACGGTGTGTGGTCGGTCAAGGCGCGACGAACGACCGATGGCTGGACGGCGGAGATCGGCATTCCCTTCGCGACCCTGCGCTTCGATCCGGCTCTCGATCGCTGGGGTCTGAACGTACAGCGACTCATCCGCCGCAAGAGCGAGGAAGTGAACTGGGCGTATTTGCCGCGTTCCGCGTTGCCGATCACCACATCGGGCGTGTCCCACGAAGCGGCGTACCGGGTTTCCCTGGCAGGCGCCCTGACGGGGCTCGCCGGTCTTCGGCGCTCGCGCAGCCTCGACGTCAAGCCCTACCTGATCGGTTCCGGCTCCGAAGCGCCGCCGAGCCGTACTTCAACGACCGACCTCGACGGCGGACTCGACGTCAAGTGGGGACTGAGCAAGTCGATGGCGCTCGATCTCACCTACAACACGGACTTCGCCGAGGTCGAGGTCGACGACCTGCAGGTCAACCTGACCCGGTTCTCCCTCTTCTTTCCCGAGAAGCGGGACTTCTTTCTCGAGAACGCGGGCATCTTCGAGTTCGGTCCCCCTCAGAGAGTGCCGTGGCTACCCTCCCTGATGAAGGCCTTCTTCTCCCGCCGCATCGGGCTCGACGGCGGCGAGACGGTGCCAATCGAGGCCGGAGGTCGCCTGACCGGCCGGCTCGGAGAGTGGAACTTCGGCGTCCTCGGCATCGGCACGGGAGCGGCCGACACCGGGGGCCGCCACGCGGCGAAAACCGGATTTGCCGTCGCCCGGGTGAAGCGCAACATCGGTGAGCGCTCCAGCGTGGGCGCGATCTTCACGCAGCGCGATCCCGCCGCGGCGGGAGCGGAGAGCCTCTACGGCTTCGACATCGAACTCAAACCCACCCAACTCCTCCAGCTCAACGGCTACTGGAGCCGCAGCGAGCGGCCGGGCATCGACGGCGACGACGCTTCCTTCGGCGCCGGCGTCGGCTACCAGGGTTCCACGCTGACGACCTCGCTGGACTTCATCGAGTCCCAGCGGAACTTCGATCCGGGCGTCGGGTTTCTGCTGCGCGAGAACTTCCGCCTCTTCAACCCGCGCTTCATCTGGCAGCCGCGGATCGAGCGGGGCGGTATCCGCTCCTGGTACGCCGAGGGCGCCCACCGCCGTTTCGAACGCTCCAGCGACGGACGTCTGGAGAGCGAGGAGACTGTCGTGTATCCCCTCGGCATGGTCCTCAAGAGCAACGACTTCCTGGAGTTCGGAGCTATTCGCACCAAGGAGCGGTTGTTCGCGCCGTTCGAGATCTACCCCGGCGTGGTGATCCCGCCGGGTCTGTTCGAGTTCGACGACTGGGAACTGCTGATGCTCACCGACGCATCGCGATCGGTGAACTTACGGAGCTTCAACAACTGGGGCGAGTTCTACGAAGGCGACTGGATCTCCCTGCGACAGACGGTCGGTCTTCGCCTGTCACGCCTCGTTCGTGCCTCCACCACTTGGTCGCACCACGATGTCGAGCTGCCGCAGGGCGCGTTCGAGATCAACCTCTGGAGCCAGGACGTCGACCTCTCGTTCACGCCGGATCTGCGGCTGAACATGATTGCCCAGTACAACGACGCCGCCGAGGATCTCGGCATCAACGTCCGCTTCCACTGGATCTACCGACCCGGCGCCGACATCTTCCTCGTCTACAACGAGAACTGGACGGCGCCGTCGCTCTCGGAGCGACGCACGCAGGGCCGACAGCTCATCCTCAAGGCCACCTGGCTCTGGCAGCGGTGACGCGGGCGTCAGCCGTCCTGATGGCTTCGATGTTCCAGACAGTTACTCTGCCCTTTGAGGTATTCGATCCGAGTACCGCTGGTCTCCTTGCGAAACGCCGAGTTGCCGCCACCGCCGCGGCGATTCCCAACGAACTCGATACCATCAGGGCACGGCGATCGACGAGGCGCCGCTCCTCGGGTGTCGAAGTCATCTGGCTCCCTTTCTCGGTCATACGGGCCCCTTCTCGGTCATCGCAGCGGATCGCTAGAACCGCGTATTCCACCGAGGTCCGTAGCGATGGTTGGGATCCCTGCCTTCCGAGCTGGTGTAGAAGGCAACGTTCCCATTCTGCTGGAGCGGACGAGGCTGCACTCCCTTCGACTCCGACCAGCCCAGCGACGAGTCGAGAGATCAGCGGCCGGTGTGGCGCTTGCGGAAGGTGAGAAAAACGCCAGTGTAGTCCTGCTCGAACTTCGTTCCCGGTGGGACGTTGGCCGCCGCGCCGGGGTCGTTGGCCTTGCGCAGAGTCGGCTGTGTGACGAGGTTCTTGAGCATGATCGCCTCGCCCGTCAAGGAGTTGACGCAAGGAACATCCTCGCATTCGCCGTCGCCCTGGATCTGCCAGCCGATCAGGTCGGTCGTGTCGGTGACGACGAGCTGAGCGCCAAGAGCGTACTCACCGAGTTGTTGTTCGTAGCCGACGGCGAGCTGGTCGGTCGGAGGCCGCTTCATCCCCTTGACCGGGAGTCGGCCACGCCAGCGCTCAACGCCGACGACCACGAGCAGCATCGGCTGGTCTTGAGTGGCCCGGCGACCCCTGAATGGCCCGGCCCGAGCGCACCGCCTCCATCGCCTCCCCGGTCCGGCCGAGGCGACTGAGAATGTCGGCCAGCACGAAGTAGCCGAGAGCCCCCGCCTGGTGCGTTTCGTCGTGCTCGAGACCCGCGCGCACCAGCTCCTCGGCCCGCTTCAGATCGCCGCCTTGGTCCATTAGCAGCTTCGCCAGCAGGTAGTGCCCCTCGATGAACTCTGGATTCGCGGCGATCGCTGCCTGCCACAGCTCCTCCTGCTCCACCACGTCTCCCTCCCGGCCCAGCAACCGGCCGAGGTTGAACAGCGTCTTGTAGTGCCACGGCATCCGGGCCAGCGCTTCCTTGTAGCGCTCGATCGCCCTCGCCGTCTCGCCGCGCTCTTCGTAGATCACGGCCAGGTTGAAATGCGGCTGCACCGGGCGGTCATTCGCCTGGATGGCGCGTTCAAAGGCGCCCTCGGCCTTGTCGACCCGTCCGGCAAGCGTGAGCAGTTCGCCGTGTTGGTTGTGGACCAGCGCCGGGGCGTGCTCATAGCGGGCCGCGGACTCCGCGACTTCCAGGGCCTCCGCCCGACGCCCCAGATCGACGAGGATCTCGGTGGAGGCGATCGCCGCCTTGCTGTCTTGCGGCGCCAGGCCGCGGAGCCGCTCGTAACCGGCCAGAGCGGCCTCCGGTCTGTCGAGCCACAGGTACGAATCGGCCAGACCCAGCAGCGATGCCTGGTGATCCGGATTGCGGGCCAGGGCGGTCCGGAAGTACTCGATCGCGGCCGGATAGTCGCCCTCGCGCTGGTGGATGTTGCCGAGCATCTGCTGGGCGTCGACCACCCCGGGATCGAGCTCGATGGCCTCCAGCAGTCGCTCACGGGCAGCCTCCGTCTCGCCCTTTCCGATGTCGCTCTGAGCGAGCATGATCGCCCGGTGCACCGCGATCTTGCCCTTCGGGTCGGCAAGACCGGACAGATCCTCGGGCGCCTCCGCGCGGCTGCCGCTGCCCGCCAGGTACCCGAGCGCCTGGAGTTGCGCCAGCGTTTCCTGATCCAGGTCCGGCCGCGCCGCTTCGCCGGCGCCGGAACGATCAAAGTCCCGGATCATCAACAGCAGGCGGTCGCGAAGCTCCCGCGCTTCGACCCGCGTACCGCGCACGACGTTCTCCGTCTCGCCCGGATCCTCGGTCAGGCTGTAGAGCTCAGGTTCCGGCGCGTCGATGAACTTCAGCGGGCCAGTGTGAATGGCGCGCAAGGGCGCCCAGCCATAGTGGTACAGCGAGTAGTAGGACTCGCTGTAGGCAACCCGCTCGCCGTCGTCCAGACCAAGCAGGAGCGGGACCAGGCTGCGTCCACTCTGCCGCGAATCAACCGGCGGCGACTCCAGCCCGAGCGCGTCCAGAATCGTCGGGCGCAGATCGACGTGGCTCACCGCCGCATCGACGCTCCTGCCGCCGAGACGCCCTTCCGGCAGCCGCACGATCAGCGGCACTCTGACCGTGCTGTCGTACACGAAGAAGCCGTGGAAGAACTCGCCGTGGTCGCCGAGTCCCTCGCCGTGATCTCCGGTAACCACCAGGAGAGTCCGGCCGAGCAGGTTCCTGCCCTCGAGCATCTCGCGCAGCCTGCCGACCAGACTGTCCGTGTAGGCGACCTCCGCGTCGTAGGGCCGCTTCGGATAGCGCGACGCGAAGGGCTCGGGCGCCTCGTAGGGATCGTGCGGCTCGAAGAGATGAAGCCAGAGGAGGAAGGGAGAACCAGCTACCTCGTCCAGCCAGGTCTCCGCCTGGTCGATCGTTTCCGTCCCCTCGCGCTGAACGGAGGCGATGTTCAGCGTCCCCATGTCCTGGACCTTGAACTCGTCGTAGTAGCGGTCGAAGCCGCGGTCGATCCCCCATCGACCGTCGAGGACGAAGGCGCTGACGAAGCCTCCGGTGAGCCTGCCGGCGGCGGCCATGTCTTCAGCCAGCGTGGGCAGCCGCTCGTCCAGGGCATAACCGACGTTCTCCCGCACGCCATGGATCGGCGGATAGGCGCCGGTCATGATCGAACTGTGAGCGGGCAGCGTGAAGGGAACCGTCGTGACCGCCTTCTCAAACACGATGCCCTCCCCGGCCAGACGGTCGAGGTGCGGCGTCTCGATATCCGCGTAGCCGTAGCAGCCCAGCCGGTCGGCGCGGAGGGTGTCGATCGTGATCAGCACGACGTTCCAGTCCCCCGGCGCCAGATCGCCCATCGCCTCACTCCATGCCGCTTCGGTGGGCGGTGGGGCCGAAGCTTCGGGCGGGGCCGCTACGGAAGCCCCCTCCCGCCGGCACGCGACCGACAGCGCGATCGCAATCAGGACGATCGCGCTGAACAAGAATCGACGCCCCCGAAGCGTCCACCTTTGCTGTGTCTTGTTGACCACTCTGTGCTTCTTGACCGCGCTGTGTCTTCTTGACCCTGAAGGGGCCGCTCAGTATGCTGCACACCAATCCTAACGGCTGCCGCAAGCGTCCTGCGTTGCCAAACGAAGGCTTATCCACACGTCTCCCGCAAAGGACTGCAGGCCCAAACTCGGTTCCTTGCCGCGGCTGGAAGTTTCTTAGGTTTCCCTAAGGAAGATTGGGAGATGAGGTTCCGCAACAGGGAGAACAGAATGTTGTCTATCCAGCCTGTCCGAAGAACCCCGATCCTGGCTCTCAGCGTGCTTGCAGTGGGCGTCGTCCTCCTCGCCTGCGCCGCGGCCGAAGAAGAGGTGGAAGCTCCAGCCGAGGAGCCTGCGATGCGGGAAGTGCCGGCGCCGGTCGGAGAGATCGTCGTCATCGAGGGCGACGCCCGTGAGTTCCACGAACTCACACCCGGCAACACGGCTCTGATGACGGCGACGGATGTCGGCGACCCGAACGCGATGGGCTCGGTGGCCGGAAGCACGACGATGGCGAACGTCATCGCGCGCTGGGAGAACTACCTGCTCGAGAACTGGACGTACACGTACGACGAGTACCTCTACGGCCTCGAGGGGGGGATCCTGACGATCGAGACGGAGGACGCGGTGTACGAACTCGGCCCGGGCGACGGTCTGTGGATACCGAAGGGCACAGTCGCGAAGAGGATAGAGGCGACCGAGAGGGCGACGAACATCGTCGCCGTCTACCCGGTCGACTGGCAGCCCGCGGACGAGAACTGGTCGATGGAGGGCGAACCGGCGCCGGTGTCCTTCGTCGCGGCCGCCGACCGCCAGATCGTGGCGTTCGCGCCGGGCATCAGCACCGGCTCCGATGTCGGGCCGGCCAGCACGCCGGGCGTGGTCGCGGTCAGCGACAACCTGCACTGCGCCCTCACCGTGCTGGACAACTTCGATACCCAGGAACAGCGCCCGATGATGTTCGACGAGTACCTCTACAACCTCGACGGACACCTCACGATCCTCTCCGGCGAGGACAGCCACGAGGTCGGGCCGGGCGACACCATCTGGCTGCCGAAGGGCGCCATGGTGCAGTACCAGTCCGAGCAATCGATGCTCATGGCGATGATCTATCCCTCCAACTGGCAGGAGCGGATGGCCGCGGCGCAGGCGGCCGAGGAAGCCGAGGAAGCCGAGTAGAGCCACCGTCCGCGGAAGCACGAACACCCGACGCGAGAGCGGGTCCGGGGCGAATCTGCCTAGAATGAGCGCCGCGTGCGGGCCGCTGCCCGCTTCCCGACACCCTGGCAAGGAGCCGAGATGAGGAACCGCCCAACGTCCTGTTCATTCCTGCTCGTTCTGGCGCTGGCCGCCGCATCGCTGCCGGCCGAGGAGTGGTCCTCCTGGCGCGGCCCGTACCAGAACGGCTATTCGCCCCAGACCGCCCTGATCGACACCTGGAGCCCGGAGGGCGAGAACCTGATCTGGCGCCAAAACTTCGTCGCCCGCTCGACGCCGGTCGTGATGGGCGGGCGCGTGTTCGTCAACGGGCGCGCCGGCTCGGGAATCCACGAGCAGGCGGTCGTCGCGGCGTTCGACGCCGGCACCGGCGAGCCCATCTGGGAGCGCCGGTACAACCTCTACCTGACCACGGTGGCGCTCAACCGGGTCGGATGGGCTTCCCTCACCGGCGATCCCGAGACCGGCTACGTCTACGCCCAGTTGGTCAGCGGGCTCTTCCTCTGCCACGACAGCGACGGCAATCTCGTCTGGTCGCGCTCCCTCAAGGAAGAGCACGGACGGTTCGAGGGCTACGGCGGCAGGACCGCTTCCCCGGTGATCGACGAGGATCTGATCATCGTCAACATGAACAACGGGAGCTGGGGCGCCCAGGGCCCGCCTCGCCACCGCTACTACGCATTCGACAAGCGGACCGGCGCGGTGCAGTGGATGTCGACGCCGGGCGGCGCCGTCTACGACCGGAACACGCAATCGGTCCCGATCGTGACCGTGATCAACGGTCAGAGACTCTTGATCGCCGGCAACGCGGATGGGCGCATCTACGCGCTGCAAGCCCGCACCGGCAAAAAGGTCTGGGAGTTCAATCTCTCGAAACGGGGCATCAACTCCTCGCCCGTGGTCGACGACCAGGGCAGAGTCTTCATCTCCCACAGCGAGGAGAACATCGACGAAGGCACCCTCGGCCGCGTCATCGCAATCGACGGCACGGGCAGCGGCGACCTCACGAAGACCGGCGAACTGTGGCGGTGGAACCGCAACAAGGCCGGTTTCCCGTCGCCGGCGCTGCACGACGGCCGCCTCTACGTCGTGAACAACTCCGGCAACCTGGCCGCGGTGGATACGGACACCGGCGAGGTCTATTGGGAACTCAGCATCGGCACGGTCGGCAAGGCGTCGCCCGTGTGGGCCGACGGCAAGATCTACGCCGGCGAGACGAACGGTCACTTCGCGATCATCCGGCCCGGAGACACGAGCGCCGAGATCCTCGCCCGGCACCAACTGAAGGTTCCGGACGGCCGGTACGCGGAGCTCTACGGCTCGGCGGCGATCGCCTACGGCCGCATCTACTTCACGACCGAGGAAGGCGTCTACTGCCTGGGCGACAAGGACGCGCCGTTCGAGGTCGCGGCCTCCCCACTTCCGAGCCGCGGCGACGAGGGCGAGCCCGAAGGACCGCCGGCGACACTGCTCGTGGCGCCCGCCGAGATCAGGGCCAATCCCGGCGAAAGTCACGACTTCGAGGTCTTCGCCTACGACGCTCTCGGCCGGCCGCTCGGCGCGGTGGAAGCCGACTGGTCGCTCCAGGGGCTCGAGGCGGAGGTTGCGGGCGGCGCCCTCCGCTTCGCCGACGACTCGGGCTTCCAGGCCGGCGCGCTGGTCGCGACCAGCGGCGACCTCACCGCCGAGGCCCGCATCCGGGTCTTCCCGCCCCTGCCCTGGACTGAGGACTTCTCCGCCGGCAAGCGCGGCTACTGGATCGGCGGCGGCCGCTACGACATCGCGGAAGAAGGCGGCGAAAGCACCCTGGTCAAGCCGGTCGCGGAGCGTGGCCTGCTGCGCTCGCCGCTTCTTCTCGGCCCACCCTCGCTCGGCAACTACACGATCCAGGCCGACGTGCGCAACTCGCAGAAGGGCCGCCGCAAGTCCGACTCAGGCTTGATCAACAGCGGCTACATCCTCGACATGATGGGCATCCACCAACGCCTCCAGATCCGCTCCTGGTCCGCCGAGCTACGCGTTGAGCAGAAGGTCGACTACGCGTTCGAGATGGATCGTTGGTACACCATGAAACTGCAGGTGGAAGCAGAGGGCGATACGGCGACGATCCGCGGCAAGGTGTGGCCCCGCGACGAAGAGGAACCGGCCGAGTGGACGATCACGGCCGAGGACCCCCACCCGATCCGAAACGGTTCGCCGGGCCTGCTCGGCTATTCGCCGTCCGCCGTCTCCTACGACAACGTTCGCATCACCAGCAACTGAGCACTCGAAGTGCAATCGATGGGCTAGCCAGAGAGGGCAAGACGATCCACTGAACCCGAGGAGCAGAGCATGACAAAGGGGACCGTTGTCGCGGCGTTCCTGATCTCGACCGGCGCCGCTGCGGCGCTGGCGGAGGATCCGCCGGCCATGTTCGGCCTGACGCCTTCGCGCAACATGGTGTCGACCGAGACCGGCGTCCCGACGGACTGGGACATCCTGTCCGGCAAGAACATCAAGTGGAAGCAGAAGCTCGGCTCCCAGACCTATGCCGGGCCCATCATCTACGACGGCAAGGTCTTCGTCGGCACGAACAACGAGGGCGAACGCCGGCCCGGCATCGTCGGCGACAAGGGCATTCTGATGGCCTTCCGCGAGAGCGACGGCGAACTGCTGTGGCAGGCCACGCACGACAAGCTGCCGGCCGGACGAGTCAACGACTGGCCGCTCCAGGGCATCTGCTCAACCCCCTACATCGAGGACGGCGTCGCCTACTACGTCTCCAACCGGGGGGAGTTCGTGGCGGTCGATATCGACGGCTTCGCCGACGGCAACGATGGACTGCAAGACGAGCAGTACGGCGACGAACAGGACGCCGACATCCTCTGGATCTACGACACGATCGCCGAGCTCGACGTCTTCCCCCACAATCTCGCCGCCGGTTCGCCCCTGGTGGTCGGCGACGTCGTCGTCGCGACCACCGGCCAGGGCGTCGACGAGGGGCACATCAACATCCCCTCCCCGCTCGGTCCGAGCTTCGTGGCGCTCAACAAGCACACCGGCGAACTGGTTTGGGAGAGCGCCCACCCGATGGAAAAGATCCTCCACGGGACCTGGTCCAATCCGGCAGCCGGTGTTGGCGGCGGCCGGGAGCAGATCGTCATCCCGGGGGGCGAGGGCGTCGTCTACTCCTTCGCGCCGGACACCGGCGAACTGATCTGGACCTTCGACGCGAATCCCAGGGAGTCCGTGTGGGAACTCGGCGGCAAGGGCAGCCGGAACAACATCATCTCCACGCCCGTGTTCCACCACGACGTCGTGTACATCGGCGTCGGCCAGGATCCGGAGCACGGAGAGGGCCCCGGCCACTTCTACAAGATCGACGCCTCCGGAACCGGCGACATCACGGAGTCGGGCGAGATCTGGCACGTCGGAGGCGACGACTTCCACCGCACGATGTCGACCGCGTCCGTGCATGACGGCCTGGTCTACATCGCCGACCTCTCGGGCCACGTCTACTGCTTCGACGAGGAGACCGGCGAACTCCAGTGGATGCACCACGCGTACGCCGCGATCTGGGGTTCGACCTTCGTCGTGGACGGCAAGATCTATATCGGCGACGAGGACGGCGAAGTCGCGATCCTCGCGACCGGTCGCGAGGAGAACCTGATCAACGAGGTGTTCATGGAGGGGGCCGTCTACACGACACCCCTCGCCAAGGACGGCGTGCTCTACGTGGCGACCCGCTCGGAGCTGTACGCGATCGAGGAAGGGGCCCGGTTGGAGGCTGCCGAGTAGGGCCAAGCGCGGCTTCCTTTGCGGTACGCTCCCGGATCGCACCACGAGGGAGCGCGCGATGGAACGGAAGATCCGCATGGGCATGGTCGGCGGCGGCCAGGGCGCCTTCATCGGCGCCGTCCACCGCATGGCGGCGGGCCTCGATGGCCTGATCGAACTCGTCTGTGGCGCCTTCAGCTCGGATCCCGAACGCTCCAGGGCCTCGGGCGCCGAGCTCTTCCTGCCACCGGAACGCTGCTACGGCACGTACCAGAAGATGATGGAGCGCGAAGCCGCCCTCGACACGGCCGAACGGATGGACTTCGTCTCCATCGTGACCCCGAATCACATGCACTTCCCGGTTGCGAAAGCCGCGCTCGAAGCCGGCTTCCACGTGATGAGCGACAAGCCGATGACGAAGTCGGCCGCCGAGGCGGAAGCGCTGGTCGAGCTCGTCGAGCGGACCGGTCTCGTCTTCGGGCTGACCCACAACTACACCGGCTACCCGATGGTCAAGGAGGCCCGGCACCGGGTCCGCAGCGGCCAGCTCGGCGAGATACGCAAGATCGTCGTCGAGTATCCGCAGGGCTGGCTCGCCACGCGGCTCGAAGCGGAGGGGCAGAAGCAGGCGGACTGGCGAACGGACCCGGAGCGCGCCGGCATCAGTTGCTGCATCGGCGACATCGGCACCCACGCCGAGAACCTCGCCGAAGCGATCACCGGGCTGCGGATCGAGTCGCTGTGCGCCGACCTGACCACGTTCGTCGACGGCCGGCCGCTGGAGGACGACGGCAACGTGCTCCTGCGCTTCGACAACGGCGCCCGCGGCGTGCTCTACGCCTCCCAGATCTCGATCGACGAGGAGAACGCGCTGGCGATCCGCGTCTACGGCCAAACGGGCGGCCTGGAGTGGCGCCACGAAGAGCCGAACACGCTGCTCCTCATGTGGCTCGACCGGCCTCGCGAGATCCTCCGCACCTCCGGCCAGGGACTGTGTGAGGACGCCGCGGCGCATACCAGGCTGCCGGCCGGACACCCCGAGGGGTTCCTTGAGGCCTTCGCCAACCTGTACCGGAACTTCGCCCGGACGCTCGACTGCCGGCGGCGCGACGTCGAGCCCGGCGAAACCATGCTCGACTTCCCCACCGTCCACGACGGCCTGCGCGGGATGCAGTTCATCGAGACGGTCGTCGCCAGCAGCGAGAGCGACCAGAAGTGGCTCGGGATGCCCGCCTGACCGCGGCACACAAGCGCCACACCCCAACGAAAGAAGGCAGCAACCAGTAGGAGACGCACCGTGGCCCGACCCGTTACCCTGTTCACCGGCCAGTGGGCCGACCTGCCCGTCGCCGATCTCTGCCCGCTCGTCCGCGACTTCGGCTACGACGGCGCCGAACTCGCCTGCTGGGGCGATCACGTGGAGGTCGACCTGTGCTCTGACGCCTACGCGGCCTCGCGCCGGGAACTGCTCGAAGAGCACGGCCTGAAACTGTTCGCGATCAGCAACCACCTGGTCGGTCAGGCCGTCTGCGACAGGATCGACGCCCGGCACGAAGCGATCCTGCCGCCGCGCGTGTGGGGCAACGGCGATCCGGAAGAGGTGCGGAAGCGGGCCGCCGACGAGATGATCCGCACCGGCGAAGCGGCCAGGGCGCTGGGGCTCTCGGTCGTGAACGGCTTCGTCGGCAGTTCGATCTGGCACCTGCTCTACTCCTTCCCGCCGGTGCCGCCCGCCATGATCGACGACGGCTTCGCCGACTTCGCCGCCCGCTGGACTCCGATCCTCGACGCGTACCAGGAGCTCGGGGTCCGGTTTGGCCTTGAAGTCCATCCGACCGAGATCGCCTTCGACACGGTCAGCGCCGAACGCGCCATCGAAGCCGTGGACGGGCATCCCGCGTTCGGCTTCAACTACGATCCGAGCCATCTCGGCTATCAGGGCGTCGACTACGTGGACTTCGTCCGCCGCTTCCACGAACGCATCTTTCACGTCCACATCAAGGACGCCTGGTGGTCCGACCAGCCCACGCCCTGCGGCGTCTTCGGCGGCCACACGAACTTCGGCGATCACCGCCGGTTCTGGGACTTCCGCTCGCCCGGCCGCGGCTCGGTGGACTTCGAGGAGATCATCCGGGCGCTGAACGACATCGGGTACCACGGCCCGCTCTCTGTCGAATGGGAGGATTCGGGCATGGACCGCGAGCACGGCGCCGCCGAAGCGGCCGACTTCGTGAGGGCGCTCGACTTCTCGCCCTCGGCGATCGCCTTCGACGCCGCGTTCGAGGACAACTGACGCGGTCGGCCAGAGGAGGCTGCCCTATGACGCCCTTCTTCCCCCAAGTCGAGCCGTTCTTCCCGGAGATCCAGACGGCGATCCCTTTCCAAGGCCCCGACAGCCGCGACCCGCTCGCGTTCAAGTACTACGACCGCACGCGGAAGGTCGGCCGCTCCACGATGGAGCGGCAACTCAAGTTCGCGGTCGCCTACTGGCACACCTTGAAGGGCGGCGGCCAGGACCCGTTCGGACCGGATCCCGTGTACGACCGCCCCTGGAGCCACGCGTCGACACCGATCGAGGTCGCCCAGCGGACGCTCAACGCCGCGTTCGAGTTCTTCACCAAGCTCGGCGTGCGCTACTACTGCTTCCACGACCGGGACATCGCGCCCGAAGGCCGCTCTGTCGCCGAGAGCAACGAGTACCTGGAGGAGATCGTCCAACTGGCGCGAATCCGGCAGCGCGAGACCGGCGTCAAGCTGCTCTGGGGCACGGCGAACCTGTTCGGCCACCCGCGCTACACCCACGGCGCGGCGACGAACCCGGATCCCCGGGTCTTCGCCCACGCGGCCGCCCAGGTCCGGCGCGCCATCGACGCCACGATCGAACTCGGCGGCGCCGGATACGTGTTCTGGGGCGGCCGAGAGGGCTACACCTCGCTGATCAACACGGACATGCGCCGCGAACGCGAGCAACTGGCCGCCTTCCTCCGGCTCGCCGTCGACTACGCCCGGCGCCATGGCTTCAAGGGCAGGTTCTTCCTCGAACCCAAGGCGAAGGAACCCTCCATCCACCAGTACGATTTCGACTGCGGGCACTGCCTGAACTTCCTGCGCGAGTTCGAGCTGACAGACGACTTCCTGCTCAACGTCGAGGCGAATCACGCGACGCTCGCCACCCACTCCTTCGAACACGAGCTGGCGACCGCGGCGGGCGCCGGAATGCTCGGCAGCGTCGACATCAACCGCGGTCTGGAAGGCGTCGGCTGGGACACGGACAACTTCGCCATGAGCCTCCGCGAATGCGTCCTGGCCCTGCTCATCATCCAGGGCCAGGGCGGCCTGCGCTGGGGCGGCCTGAACTTCGACGCCAAGGTCCGTCGCGGCTCCTTTGACACCGTTGACCTGTTCTACGCCCACATCGCGTCGATGGACGTCTTCGCCAAGGCGCTCCTGATCGTCGACCGCATCCGGAAGGACGGCGTCCTCGGCCTCGCCGGCAAGCGGATTCGGCAGCGCTACGCCGGCTACCGCCGCGGCCTCGGCCGCAAGCTCCTGGCCGGCGAGACCACCCTCGAGGAACTCGAGGACTGGGCCGGACGACTCGGCGAACCGCCGAAGATCAGCGGCCGCCAGGAGGAGCTCGAGAGCATCCTCAACGACTACCTGTACAGCACCCACATCGAGTAACGACGGCCGTGCGGACGCACCCGCCTGACCAGAGAGCGGAGGGGGCGGCAGGACCAGTCCGCCAGCGTGACTGGGACTCTCCACCCTTTAGCAAGTGTGTTTTGGGGAGGTTGCTGCGGGTCAGGCAGGTCATGCGACCTGGGCATGGCTTCTCTTGTTGGGGTCGAAGAGAGTGCGGTCTCGGAGCATGGCGCAGGCGACGCCGAGGAGTCGATCGACGAGTTGTCTGATGGCTCGTCCGTGTGTCTTGCCTTCGGCTTTCATGGCGTCGTACTTGGCGCGGCTGATCGGGTCGTGCTGGATGGCGACTCGTCCCCAGTGATAGACGGCGTCGCTGAGGTGTTCGTTGGCGGCGAGTCGTCGCATGACGATGAGCTTCTTGCCGGACTTGACGGTCACCGGCGCCACTCCGCAGAGGCAACGCAGTGCCTCGTAGTCTCTGCGGCCCAGGCTTTGATCGGCCTCGGAGAGCAGGGTGGCGAGGCCGACCTTGCCGAGTCCGGGCAGCGACCTGAGGATGGCGGCGTCGCTCGGCTTGGGCGTGTCGTCGTCGTTTTCCCGGGAGAGGTCGGCTTCGAGTGCGCGGGTCATCCGCTCCAGCCGCCTTTCGGCGTCGGCGAGTTGGCGGCAGACGGTGTCGAGCACCGGCCGGAGGAGTCCTATGTGTTCGACGGCGGCCTTAACGGTGTCCGGGGAAACGGCGATCGGCTCGGCCCGCAGTTGATCGCGCAGTTGGGCGGCAGTCAGGCGCCGGATGCGGTGTTCCTTGAGCAGTTTGGCGAGCGTGTCTTCGCGCAGCCGTCGAGCCTTGTCGGGGGTCGGCGCCAGTCGCCACAAGGCCAGCGCGAAGGGCGCCGACACCTCGTTCTTGACCACGGCGAGAAACTGCGGGTAGTAGCGCCAGAGCTGGTCGCGGACCTGGTTCTCCAGGCGGTTCTTCTGGCCGACCAACTGCTTGCGGCCGCGGGACACCTCGCGCAGCATCACGATGGCTGCATCGGATGGTTGCACGCGGTTCAGGCACTCGGGGTCGGTGCGAAGCGCGGCGGCGAGCGCCCGTGCATCGCGGCGGTCATCCTTGGCGCCGGCGACGGAGAAGCGGTCCCTGAAGCGGTCGAGCTGCTTGGGGTTGATCGAATGCACGGCGAAGCCCCGCTCCAGGAGAGTCTCGACCACCGGTCCGTGCGGCACCTCGATGGCGACGCCGATCTCGTCCGGAGACGTCGGTCGGGTATGTCCAAGGAGCCAGTCGGCCATGGCGGCAAGTCCCTTGCCGCTGTGGTCGAACGCCCGCTCCCCCCTCACCTTGCCGTCCCGATCCAGCACACACACGTGGTGGGTCTCGGACCCCCAGTCCACGCCGACGAACCACGTCCTGGTCATCTCGTCCTCCTTCTCCCTTGCGGTAGTGTTGCCTGGTCGGCATGCCGCGTTGCCTGCCCGTACCTGTACTGGTGCTCTAAGGCACTGACTCTCCACTGGGCGTCCAACGCGGCGAAGCAGCCAGGGCACGGGTCCCAGCCAGGTGCTCGAAGCACAGTACGCCGGTGGTTGCTCCTGGCTGCTTGCCGACTTTCCTTCAGTGACTCCGGCAGGCCGGAGACGCAACCGACCGGCGGTCTCGGCTGCGGAAGCTGCCGGCCCGGCGGAAAACGGCAGACCGTTTCCCGCCGGACCTTGGAAAACCGGCAAGCCGGTTTCCCACAGCTACCGCAGCCACGACGGCTACTGGTCCATTCCACCTCTCTCAACGACACGCCAGAATGCATCCCGGAAAGGTACAGGTGCGCCGGCCTTCTGGCCGGCTTCCGGGATGAGACGCGCCGCGAAGCGGCGACCGCAGAGCGACGACCGCGCTGGCGGTGGGGCCCTCTACCTCGGAATCGATGTCGGCACACAGAGCTTGACCGTAATTCTGGTTGAGGCGACGCCGCCCGACGGAGAGGCCGAGGACCGGGCGCTCGAGATCGCCGCGCGCGCACGCGTCCACTACGACTCCGAACTCCCTCAGTTCGGCACCGTCAACGGCCAGCTCCCCAACGATGATCCGGCGATCGGACGGGTACCACCATGCATGTGGCTTGAGGCTCTGGACCTGGCGCTCGAACGACTGGGCAGCGACCTGTGCGGAAAGATCAGCGGCGTGTCGGTGTCGGGCCAGCAGCATGGCTCCGTCTATCTCCGATCGGGAACCGGGGCCGGCCTTCGGTCCCTGACCCCGGACCGGGGCCTCGCGGAGCAGATCGAGCCTCTTCTTGCCCGCACCGAAGCACCGATCTGGACCGATTCCTCCACCACGCGGGAGTGCGCGGAGATTCGGCGCACCCTCGGCGGCGCTGCAGCGACCGCAGAACTCACCGGCAGCGACGCCTTCGAGCGCTTCACCGGGCCCCAGATCCGGCGCTTCGCTCGGACCGAGCCCGACGCATGGGCCGATACCGCACACGTCTGCCTGGTCAGCTCCTTCGTCACCTCCGTCCTTGCCGGCCGGCTGGCGCCGATCGACCACGGCGACGGTTCGGGCATGAACCTGCTCGACATCCGGCGGCGGGAATGGTCTGAAACAGCCATTGCCGCCACCGCCGAAGGGCTGGACGGGCGTCTACTGCCGTCCCAACCGCCCTGGACAATCGTTGGAGAGATCGCTCCCTGCTTCGTGGACCGCTACGGATTTTCCGCGGACGCGCAAGCGGTCATCGGCTCCGGCGACAACCCCTGCTCCCTGGTAGGCGTCGGCGTCCGCGAGCCGGGTGAGGCTGTGCTGAGCCTGGGGACCAGCGACACCTACTTCTGCCTGCTCGACGATGTCGCCGTCGATCCCGATGCCAACGGCCATGTGTTCATCGCGCCGAGCGGTCATCCGATGAGCCTGATCTGCTTCCGCAACGGGTCGCTGGCGCGCGAAGCGGTGCGGGACCGTCACGGTCTCGACTGGCAAAGCTTCGAGGAGTCGCTGCGGGCAACTCCGCCCGGGAACGACGGCAAGATGATGCTGCCGTGGTTCGAACCGGAGATCGTCCCGCGCGTGGCGTCGCCGCGGGTCGTTCGGCTGGACGGCCTGGAGGATGCGCCGGAGCACGCAGCTCAGAACTGCCGTGCCGTCGTCGAAGGGCAGTTCCTGTCCATGCGGCTCAACTCGGAATGGATGGCGACCCGGCCCAGCCGGATTCTGGCTACCGGAGGCGGCTCCCACAATCGGGAGATGCTCCAGATCGCCGCCGACGTGATGGGCTGCACCGTCGAGGGGCACGAGGTCAGCGACGGCGCAGCCCTGGGCGCCGCTCTACGCGCGACCGGGCGCAGGCCGTACCCTCTGCCGCCGGCCGGCGAGGCCGGTCCTTCCGCCGCGCCTCGCCCCCAGGCAGTCGCGGTCTACGACCGGATGCTCGCGCGGTACGCCGAAGCGCAGCGCCGAGCCCTCGGGCGCTAGGGCCTCGACTGCGTGCGCCGGCCTTCTGGCCGGCTCTCAGTCGGAAGGCCGGCGCTGCGCGCCGAATGCCGGCCGGAAGGCCGGCGCACCCAGTTGTTTACGGTAGGCTAGGGCAGCGCCCCGTAGAGTTCCCTGACCTTCGCGCGAACACGGTCGCCGTTGTCCGGACCCAGGCGCAACAGGAGCTTCTGGGCCGGGCTCAATCCCTCGAGACCGGGATCGACGTACTCGAAGCTGATCACTCGCAACCGAAGTTCCGGCGGCGCGTCCGGAGTCGGCGTCGCCAGCAGCCTGGTCACCGCGAGTTCCAGCGTGTCGCCGAACTCGTTCGGGTAACCAAGTTCATCGTGCGCCTGCTCGAACAGCGGTTCCAGACGTTCGTAGGCGCGGGAGACGCCGGCGACATCGATCGAATCGAAGACCTCGACCGCCAGGTCATAGCGGCGAAAGCTCGTCTCGGCCGGGTAGAAGCGTTGACCACGCCGCACGACGCTGAAGCCCTCCTCCGGTTGCAGCGGTTCCAGACTCGACTGGGGCGGCTCATCGTAGGCGACGGCTGCGACCGCGCGCACAAAGTTCATCGCCAGCTCCTCGGGGACGAACCACGTCATCCACTGTGCATGCTGTGACAGGCCGCCCACGACATCCCGTACCAGGGAATCGCTCTCGGACAGGACTGGCGGCGCCGTCGGTTCCGGGGCGGGTGGCTCGGCGGCCGGCGTCGCCGCGCTCGGTTCGGGAGCGGAGACCTCCGCGGCGGCCGCAGCCGCGGCGTCTGGATCGACGGGATCCTCGGAGCGGCTGGAGAACCACCACCAGATCACCGCACCGCCGCCAAGGAGAATGAGACCGGCGATGACGATGACGGCTATCGTCCCGGAGCGGTCCGGCGGCGGATCTTCGGCCGAGCCGTCAAGGTACGGGCCCGCGCCCGTGGGTTCGCCGGGGGCGCTCTCCCTGCTCAGGCTCAACGGCAGATCGAGAATCGGATCACTGCGATCCGGCTCGTTCTCCACCGAGTCGAGGCCGTCGGACGGGGTCTCCGCTGGTGGTTTCTCCTCCATCTGAATAGTCTAGGAGCTTGCGCCACCCGAACGCAACGACGTGAGTTCCGTGGTGCAAGCTCCTGGCGAGGTGGGGATGGGGCCAAACGCCGAGTCTGCGAGGAGTTTGGCGGCGCTAACCCTGACGGCCGGCAGGCCATTCCCGGGCGGTCTGGAACCGGCGGCGCCCTTGCGCCGACTCAGGCCGCAAGCGCGCGGTTCGGGCGGATCCCTCTCAAGACGTCGATGCCTTCGGTCAGGCCGTCGATGGTCAACTCGAACATCGGGAAGACTTGGCGAATCAGGTGAATCGTCGGCGCGTTCCAGATCCGGCGCGGTTCCGGGTTGAGCCAGATCGAGTTCGGACAACGGTCGCGGAACTTGCGCAGCCAGTCGAGACCGGTGACCTGGTTGGTGTGGTAGTAGTCGATCGCGCCGCCGGTGTGGGTCAACTCGTAGGGGCTCATCCAGGCATCGCCGACGAGGCACACGGACCAGGTGTGGTCGAGACGCTTGAGGATCCGGGAAGTCGGCGCCCCCTTCCAGCGGCTGATGTCCGTGTACAGGTTCTCATACACGCAGTTGTGGAAGAACTTGAACTCGAACTTCTTGAAGTGGTTCGCCTTGTGGGCGGCGGAGAACAGCCGCTCGCAGAGCAGGGTGTGGGGATCCATCGACCCGCCGACGTCGATCAGCAGCAGCAGCTTGATCCGGTTCCGCTTCGGCGGCCGGAACACGAGATCGATCTCGCCGGCATTGCGGGCGCTGCTGTCGATCGTCTCGTCGATGTCCAGTTCTTCGGGGCCCTCGTCCTTGTCGAGTTTCCGCAGGCGGCGCAGCGCCAGCCCGATCTGCCGCGTGTCGAGGATGCGGTCCGAGCGCAGATTGCGGAAACGCCGGTCGGTCGCCACCTGGACCGCGGACCGGCCGCCGCCGGAGCCGCCGATGCGAACTCCCGTGGGATGTTCGCCGCCGTGCCCGAAGGGAGACATGCCGCCCGTCCCGATCCAGCGACTGCCGCCGTCGTGGCGCTCCTTCTGCTCATCGAGCAGTTCCTTGAAGCGCTCGCGCAGTTCATCGAGATCAAGCGCTTGCAGCTTTGCTCGCTCCTCGTCGGTCAACTCCCGCGGCAGTTCCGGCCTGGACAGCCACTCGAGCAGTTCGTCGCTGATGTCGAAGTGGTTGTCGACCCCCATGAAGAAGGACGCGAAGGCGCGATCGTAGTTGTCGAAGTCCGCTTCCCGCTTGACCATCAGGCAACGGGCCAGGTTGTAGAAGACGTGCAGGTCCGCGCGGCTGTAGCCGATCCCCAGCGCCTTCATCAGCGCCAGCCACTCCGTGATCGTCACCTTCAGGCCGTAGCCTCTCAAGTGGTAGAAGAAATCGACAAACATGGCTGGGGCTGCGTTCGAGTCGGATCGGGCTGTGGCGTGGTGCTGCGGTTCGACCCTAGTTCACCCGGCCGCGGCGATGCGCAGCCATCACCGCCTCCAGGTCGTTCTCCCGCTTCATCAGCACGCCCAGGAAGGGTAGCTCACTCTCGATCACGTCCGTGCTCACGCCGCCGCGGCGCAGGGCGGCGATCCAGTCGATCAGTTCGCTGGTGGACGGCTTCTTGCGAATCTCGGGCAGATCGCGCAGCCAGTAGAACCGCAGCAGAACCTGCTGCAGCAGTTCTGCCTCGACGTCCGGGTGGTGGACCCGGATGATGCTCTCCATCTCGACCTTGTCCGGGAACGCGATGTAGTGGAACACGCACCTGCGCAGGAAGGCGTCCGGCAACTCCTTCTCGTTGTTCGACGTGATGACCACGATCGGCCGGAACCTGGCGGCGTGCCGCCTGCCCGTCTCGTTGACGAAGAAGCTCATCCGGTCCAGTTCGTGCAGCAGATCGTTCGGGAACTCCATGTCCGCCTTGTCGATCTCGTCGATCAGCAGCACGACCCGCTGGTCGGCGAGGAAGGACTGCCCGAGGGGGCCGTACTTGATGTACTGGGAGATGTCCGTGATGTCCTTGTCGCCGAACCGGGCGTCGTTGAGCCGCTGCACCGTGTCGTAGACGTAGAGGCCCTCCTGCGCCTTGCTCGTCGACTTGATGTTCCAGGTCAGGAGCTCCATGACCAGGTTCTCCGCGATCGCCTCGGCAAGCACGGTCTTGCCCGTACCGGGCTCGCCGCGGACCAGGAGCGGCTTCTCGAGCGCCGCAGAGACGTTCACCGAGTCCCGGAGTTCGGGCGCGGCGAGGTAGGTGTCCGTGCCTGTGAAGCTATGGAAAGACATGCTGACTCTCTATCCTCCGGCGGCGCCGGGTCCATCCAACTGGTATGCGAGCGGCCGGCAGTGTAACAGACCGACCGGTCGGTAGAGAACAGGCCGTAGACTGGCGATACGGCCCAAACCATCGGGAGAGCGCGATGAGCCAAGTGCAGGAACTCGGACACATGATCAACGAAACGACCGGGAGATCGCCATGAGCCAAGTGCAGGAATTCGAACGCTTGATCAACGAGGCGACCCGGATTGTCGCGTTCACGGGCGCGGGAATCAGCACCGAATCCGGAATCCCCGACTTCCGCGGCCCGGGCGGCATCTGGACGAAGTACAAGCCGATCGACTTCGGCGAGTTCGTCGCCTCCGAGGGGGCGCGTCGCGAGTCCTGGCGGCGCAAGATCGGCAGCGACCGCACCATGTCCAGGGCGCGGCCGAACCGCGGCCACCTTGCGCTCGCGGAACTCCGCCGCCTGGGCAAGCTGCGGGCCGTGATCACCCAGAACGTGGACGGCCTCCACCAGGAGTCCGGCATCCCCGACGGCGAGGTGATCGAGCTGCACGGCAACGCAACCTACGCCGCCTGCCTCGAGTGCCGCCAGCGCTACGAGCTCGATCCCATTGTGGCCGCGTTCCGCGAGCGAGAGGAACTGCCGGTCTGCACACGCCAGAACCTGGCCGGCGAGACCTGCCGCGGCATCATCAAGACCGCCACGATCTCGTTCGGTCAGGCGATGCCCGAGGTAGCCATGCGACGCGCCCAGGAGGCAACCCTGGCCGCCGATCTCTTCCTGGCGATCGGCAGTTCCCTCGTGGTCTACCCCGCCGCCGGCTTCCCCGCCCTCGCCAAGCAGGTGGGCGCCAGGCTGGTCATCCTGAACCGCGAAGCCACCGACCTCGACGGGATTGCCGACCTCGTGCTCCACGCCGAGATCGGCCCGACGCTGGGCGCGGTCACCGGCGTGACCAAGCCGAACCAGTGGACCGGGAAACCGGTCCACTAGTCGCCGTTACAGGCCACTGACATCGGCTGCCCGAGGGGAGGTTCGGGGCCGAAGCAGTGCAGCAAGCCACTTATCTGATATGTCTCAAGGCAGATAGTTGACATCTGCGCGCATTTCACTCATACTCGTTGGCCGTCGGGGCTCAACCAACCGACGGTGTTTCGCAGATCAACGAATGGAGGATAAGCACCCATGACTCGCAGCCTGATTCACCACACTCCCTTCCGCCGCCCCCTGATCGGGGCCTTCGAGCCGCTCTTCGGCAAGGCGATGCTCGACGACCTCTTCTCACCGGTCCTGACCCGCTTCGCGGGCCACGACGGCGCCGAGTCCGCCGCGATGACCTGGTCACCCGCCGCGGACCTCACGCAGACCGAAGACGCCTACACACTGACGGTCGACCTCCCCGGTCTGTCCCGGAACGACGTCCAACTGACGGTCGAGGATCACACCCTCACCCTCTCGGGCGAACGCCGCATCGAGCGGGAGGGAGTGAGCGTGGACCGCATCGAGCGCGTCCACGGCCGTTTCGCCCGGCGCTTTCACCTTCCTTCCGATGCCGATGCTTCGACAGTCACGGCCGAGTTCGAGAACGGCGTGCTGAGCATCGCCGTCCCCAAGATCGAGGAGGCCAAGGCACGGAAGATCGAGATCGCCTGAACTACGCCGCGCCTATCTGCCCGACGCCGCTCGATCTGCTCGACGGAGTGCATCACCGTGCCGATTGGGCGATCGGCCACAACGGGCCCCGCTCCGTCGGGGCCCGTCCCGTTCCCGGGTACACCTTGTTCCGCGGCGGACTGCTACAATCTCGGCCCACGCCCGAAGCCGCGGCCCCGCTTCCTCCCTCCAGCACCATGACAGAGACGAACGATCCAGAGCTCGCTCAGGTGCCGGCAGAGGGCGAGGCGCCCCTTGAGCCGGCGCCCCCACCAGGTCAAGACGAAGCGCCCATGGACCAGGTAGAAGCAACGGCCGAGCCGAACGAGAACGTCGGACTCGAAGCACAAACGTCGACCGATACGGAGCAGGACGAGGCCGCGAGCGAGGCCCAACCGGACGCCGAAGTCCAGGCAACGGCCGAAGCCGAGCACGAACCCGAGTCCGCGCCCGAGGCCGAACCGGATGAGGCCCCAACGGACACCGAAGCTCAGGCAACGGCCGAGGCCGAGCACGAACCCGAGTCCGAGCCGGAGGCGGAACCTGAACCTGCGGCCGAGGCCGCACCCGACGAGACCGAGGCCGCGTCCGCGGCAACCACCGAGACGGACGCCGAGCCCGAAGAGGCCCCGGAAGTCGAGTTGGCGGCGGCCGCCATCCCCTTCGCCGCCGCGCTCGAGGCGAAGAACCCGGTCGAGGGCAAGGTGATCGGCTGGAACAAGGGCGGTTTCCACATCGTCTCGGAAGGCGTCACGACGTTCTGCCCGCGGTCGCTGATTGAACTCGGCAACCGGCCCAAGCCTCCGGCCCAGTACGTCAACAACACGTACATCTTCAACGTCCTCGAGATCAAGGAGGCCGGCCGCCGGATCGTGCTCACCCGGCGACCGGCCATCCGCAACGAGCGCAAGCGCGCATTGGACGAGATCCGCGCCAGGCAGGAGTCCCGCGAGCCGATCAGCGGCAAGGTGACCTCAGTAACCGATTTCGGCGCCTTCGTGGATCTGGGAGGCGGACTCGGCGGCCTCGTCCACCGCACCCAGATCTCCCGAACCCGGTCGGGTGAGCCCGGCGACCTGTTGAAGGTCGGACAGCGCGTAGAGGCCGTGGTCACCAAGGTCGAGAAGAAGAACGGCAAGCGCAGCGCGCGCATCTCGCTGTCCATGAAGGCACTCGAGGCGGATCCCTGGAAGGAGACGGCAAAGAACTTCACCGCCGGCGACAAGTTCAAGGGCAAGGTGGCGCGGCACAGCGAATTCGGCCTGTTCGTCGAGCTGGCGCCGGGCCTCGACGGTCTCGTGCACACCTCCCAACTCCCGATCGGCAAGCAGATGAGCGCACGCGAGTTCGCTGAAGGCGAGGAGGTCGAGGGCTGGATCGTCGAGGTGACGCCCAAGCGGCGCCGGATCGCGCTGTCCCTGCGCGAGGTGCCGGCGGACGACCCCTGGAAGAACCTCGGCGAGCAGTACGTCGAGGGCGCCGAGGTCGAGGGTCGGGTCGAGCAGGTGTCGCGTTTCGGCATCTTCGTCGAACTCGAGCCCGGGCTGACCGGTCTGCTGCCGATGTCCGCGGTCACCCTCCCAGAGGGCAACCAGGCGCAGCGCGCCTACCCGCCCGGGCGCCAACTCAAGGTCATTGTCGAGAGCATCGACCGCAAGCGCCGTCGTCTGGGGCTGGCGCCGCCGGGGTCGCAACTCGTCGGGACGAAGGCGGACTACAAGCACTACCGCAAACGCCAGCCGGATTCGAAGAGCCTGAACGTCATGGCCGCCGCCTTCGCCAAACTCCAGCAGTCCAAGTGAACCCGTGTCCGACGACCTGATCTACCGGGTGACGTTTCTGAGCCAGGGCGAGGTTTACGAGGTGTACGCCCGCTCAGTCGCCCAGGGCGGTCTGCTCGGCTTTGTCCAGATCGGCGAACTCGTGTTCGGCGAGAAGACCCAGGTCGTCGTCGATCCCTCGGAAGAACGCCTCCAGCGCGAGTTCAGCGGCGTGAGGCGCACCTATCTGCCGATGCACTCGGTGCTGCGCATCGATCAGGTCACGAAGCAGGGTACGGCCCGCATCCGCGATCTCGAACGGCGGGAGAGCCGGAAAGTCACCCCATTCCCCCTGCCGATCTACACCCCAGGTGGAGAGTCCCAATGACCCGTCGTCTAGCAGTCTGTTCGCTTCAGATCCTGTTACTGGCCGCCGCCGCGCCCTCACTGTATGCCCAGGAAACGGCAACCGGCGGCGTTCGCATCGCCGTGATCAACGTCGAACTCGTGGTCGCCGAAGCGCGGGAGGGGAAGGAACTCGCGGCGTTTCTGCAACAGGTCCAGACCACGACCCGGGCGGCACTCGAAGCCAATGCCAACCAGCAGCAGACCCTGCGCCAGAGCGCGGCCGACAAGGGGCCGGACGAACTCCGCGGCATCCAGCACGAGATCGAGGATCTGCAGCGGGAGTCGCAGCGTCTGGCTGACGATGCCCAGCGCCGCGCGTCGAAGAGGGAAGAGGAAGCGCTGCAAGAGATCAACGAGCGGCTGCGCCCGATCGTCCAGCAGTTGATCGACGAGGGCGGCTACGACCTGATCCTGAACGCCAGCATCGGTGGCGTGCTCCACGCCAGCGCACGAGTTGACCTCACCCAGCGGGTCATCAGCCTGCTCCAGGCACAGGAAGCGGAGTCGGCCTCAAGCCAGGAGCCGTAGCAGGCCGTCCGCGGCGGACCAGAACGCGGCGGGCGCGACCCGACCGACTCTATTGAAACAGTTCCGACGGGAAGTGGGCCAGTGAGGTTCCGGTCTCCCATCCGAAGTCGAAATCGAGTTCCAGCCGGCTGCCCGGTACCAGGACCTGCCAGGCTCCATCGGTAGCCAGTCCCCCGTAGCACGCGTCGACGTAGCTCCACGAAGCCGGCGCCTCGGCAACCGCGTAGCGACCGGCGGGCGCCGCCCCGACCTCAACCACCTCCGGCAAGGGCCCCGAGAGAAAGTCACCCGGAGTGCCGACGAGACCGAGCCAATCCATCACTTCCCCGAACGTGAGAATGCCGCCATGCGGCGTCACGATCACCGTTTCGCCGCTCGGGACAGATTCGTGATCGCTTGTGTTGCGCACGGGAAGTCGGCGGCTTTGGGGGCGCACTAGGGCCGGCTGCTGTATCGATCGTACGACCGGCTGTGCCGGTTCGCCAGGTCGACGGAGCGGCCGCGGATGATCACCTCGCGCACCGAGGTCCGGACTTCGAGCGGATCGCCGTCGGTGACGATCAGGTTGGCCCACTTGCCCGCGTCGATCGAACCCAGGCGGTCGTCGAGACCGAGGATCTTCGCGGCGCCCAGGGTCAGGGCGTGCAGCGCGGCGTCCCCCTCGAGACCATGGGCGACGGCCGTGGCGACCTCGTAGGGCAGAACCCGGGCGCTCGACGAGTCGAAGGTGCCGAAGGCGATCGGAACGCCGGCCCGGTGGAGATCACCGGGCGACGTGAAGGGGTCGTCGTAGGCGTCGTCCTCCTGCACCGGCAGGGCCTGGACGGCGCCCAGGATCACCGGTATGCCCTTCGCGGCGAGCAGCTCGGCTTCCTGCGCCGCGTCGCGTCCCGAAGCCAGCACCAGTCGCAGCTCGTGCTCCTCGGCAAACGCCGCGGCATCCCGGATCGCGCGCGCCCGGTCGGCAACGACGATCAGGGGCAACTCGCCCCGGGCGACCTTCGCGACGGCCTCCAGGGCGTGGTTCTGCTCCACCGCCGCTCCGGCGCCGGCGGCAGACCGGGCCTGGTCGTACTGGCGGGCCGCGCCGATCCAGTCGGCGAGTTCCTCGATCGTGCGGTCGTAGTCCTTCTTCGCCTCGGAGAACTTCTTTTCGCGCACGCTGAAGGTCGAGAAGTCGAACTCGCGAGTCGCGAGGCTGGGCCACTCGAGCACCATACCCACGCTGGGCTCGACCGCCATCTCCTCCACGGTCCATCCGTCGAGAAGGATCGCCGACGCCTGGCCAGCCCAGGGGCCGCCGTCGGGCGCCGACAGCACGTGCGTGATGCCGTTCGCCCGGGTCACCGGGATGATCTCGCTCGCGGGGTGGATCGCCTCCAGCGCCCGCAGGTGGGGCGTGTCGCCCGGTTCGCTGTCGTCCTGCGTGGCCGCGATCGAGCCGATCTCGACCAGGCCCACCGAGGTGAAGGCGTTGAGCAGGCCGGGATAGACGTGCAGCCCGGCGGCGTCGATCACTTCGGCGTCGGCGGGCACCACGACCTCCGGGCCCGAAGCCTCGATCAGGCCGTCGCGCACGATCACCGTGCCGACATAGGACGGCGCCGAGACCGGATGCACCGTACCGCCCTCGATCGCGAGCGTCTGCGCCGCGGCCGTTGCCGGGACCAGCGCCGCGGCCAGGGTCAGCAGCCCGGCGGTGACCGATCGCAACGACGCCCGGATCGTCCTCGTCCCGGCCCCGCTCACGGCGCTTCTCCACCGTCTTCGTCGTCCAACTCCATCAGCGACTGTTCCAGCGCGGCCAGGTTTCCCTGGCGCACCCGATCCAACTCGCGGTCGAAGTAGACCTTGCCGTCGACCAGGGTGGTCTGGACCACCGCGTAGGAGCTCAGCGGATGCCCGTCGTAGACGACGAGATCCGCGTCCTTGCCGACCTCGATCGAACCGACGCGGTCGTCGATCCGAAGCTGCTTCGCCGGGTTGATCGTGACCAGGGCAAGCGCCTGGTCGTCGCTTAGCCCACCCCACTTGACCGCCTTGGCCGCCTCGTGGTTCAGGTGGCGCATCTCCTCCGCGTCATCCGAGTTGATCGACACGACGACGCCGCGGTCGGTCATCAGCGCGGCGTTATAGGGGATCGCCTCGTAGGCCTCGACCTTGTACGCCCACCAGTCGGAGAAGGTCGAAGCCCCGGCGCCGTGGGCCGCGATCTCGTCCGCGACCCGGTAGCCCTCGAGCACGTGCTGCAGGGTCGCGATCCGGAAGCCCAGCTCCTCCGCCAGACGCAGCAACTGCAGGATCTCGTCGGCGCGGTAGCTGTGGGCGTGCACCAGGCGGCGTCCTTCCAGGATCTCGACCAGCGCCTCGAGCTCCAGGTCGCGAGCCGGCGGCCGGCTGCGCTCACCGGCGGCTTCCGCCTCGCGGTGACGCGCCCACGCCGCCTGGTACTCGGCGGCCTCGGTGAACGCCTGCCGGATCACGTCCAGCACACCCATGCGGGTCGCCGGATAGCGCCGCAGACCCTGACCGAAGGACCGCGACCGCTTCGGATTCTCACCGAGCGCGAACTTGATGCCGGGCGGCGCGCCGTCGAAGCGCATGCCGTCGGCGTCCTGGCCCCAGCGCAGTTTGAGCACCTGGTTCTGACCGCCGATCGGGTTCGCGCTGCCGTGCAGGACGTTGATCGTCGTGACCCCTCCGGCCAGCGCGCGGTAGATCCCGATGTCGGTTGGATCGACCACGTCGGCGACCCGCACCATGGAGGTCACCGCCAGGCTGCCCTCGTTGATGCCGCCCTCGGCGGCGATGTGCGAGTGGGCGTCGATGATGCCCGGGATCACGTAGCCCCCGGCGGCGTCGATCACATGCGCGTTCCGGGGCGGTCTGACACCGCTGCCGACCCGCGCGATCCTGCCGTCCCGCACCACCACCGTGCCGTTCTCGATCGTCTCGCCGGCCATGGTCAGGACCGTCCCGCCGACGATCGCGAGCACGTCGTCCTCGCGGTATGGGCCCGTCATCGGCACCCCGGAGTCGCCGGCGACCTCCTCGTACTTCTCCGCCACCTCGGCCAACCGCATCGGCGCCGGGGCAACGCTCGAGTCTCCGCGTTGGCCACCCGGACCGCGTGGGCCTCGTGGGCCGCGTCCCCGCCGCCGCGGCTCGTCCGGCTCCTCGGCGTCCTCGGCCGATTCCGCCTGGAGCGTCCCTTCCTCGGCGTCCTCGGCGCTTCCGCCGTCCTCCTCTGCGTCCTCGGCGCCTTCACCGTCTGATACGGCGTAGCGGCGGCCGTCGATGAACACCGCCTCAACCCGGGTCGACTCCAGCCAGGGGTAGCCGTCGGCCAGCACCAGGTCGGCCGCCATTCCTTCGGACACCGTGCCGATCCGATCCTCCAGACCGTAGACCGCCGCCGCGTCGCGGGTCAGCGCCGTGAGCGCTCGCGCCGGTTCCAGGCCTCCTTCAATCGCGCGACGCACGCCGGCGAGGAACTCGTCCGGGCTGTTTGCGCCACCGGAACTCAACGCAAACCGCGCCCCGGCGTCCGCCAGTTCCGCCGGCGTTGACGGCGCCAGCCGCTCATGGAGGATCTGCCGCAAGGGCCGATCCGCATCCGGATCCCGGTCGCGCTCGGCCAACGGCGCCGGCCAATCGACGTCGATCAGCAGCGGTACGCCGGCCTCCACCAGTTCCCCAGCCAGTCGGTACCCCTCCTGGCCGCCGTAGATCATGAAGTCGAGACCGAGCTCCTCGCCGAGCCGGAGCGCCCGGACGATTTCGGCAGCGCTCGAGCCAGGCAGCAGGATCCACTCTTCGCCCGACGCAACCGCCGCCAGGGGCGCCAGCGTCGGATCGAAGTCGGGCCGCCTCCAACCGGCGGGGTCAGCCTCGTAGGCGGCAACCGCCGAGGCGTAGTGGCTCGCGTCCAACAGCAACTGCCGCAGGTAGGCGATCCGACCCATCAACGCGCCGGGGTAGGAGCCAAAGCCGCCTCCGCCGCTGAAAGACGCCATCTGCGCAAGCTCGGGGGCAACCACCTGGTGCTCCGGATCGCGCCCCGGAGCGCCCAACCGCACCAGGGACAGCAGGCCTGGGAACAGCCCGTCGCCGGGCCGTGCCGCGACCGACGTGAACCCCGCCTTGCGCCACGATTCGACCGCTTTCGCGTCGAGCGTCAGGTCGTCGGCCGCCCGTTTCCACGGCGTCGTCTGCGGGCGGTCCTCCGGACCGCGCGGCAGGGGGCTGCCCGGATCCGGGAGTCGTCTGGGACCACCCGGGCCAAGTCCGCCCGCACCAGGTCCGCCGGAAGGCCGCCGCGGTTGCAGCAGGCGACCCATCGCGTCTATGAGCCCCGGGTACACCGTCAGCCCCTCGCCGTCGACGACCCAGGCATGAGGCGGAATGGCCGCATCCTCCGCCACCGCCGTGATCGTCCCGTTCTCGATGACGACCGTCGCCTGCTCGACCACCGTGCCATTGCCGACCTCGACTCTCGCGCCCTGGATCGCATAGAACGGCGGCGGCTCCGGAGGGGGCCCCGCAAACAGCGGCATAGCCGCCAGCAGCAGCACTAGCACACGCTGAAGCGGCGGACTACCGATTCGCTTCCCCATAAAGCCGAGGCAGCCTAGCAGCACCATTGAAGCCGGTGCCTGCGTACCCAGGATTCCCCGGCACGAGGCGGCAGCTACCGATGCGCTTCGCGCGCTAGACGTCCGGCAGCCCGTTGCGCGGACACCACTCGGCCAACGTGCAGTTCGCGCAGTCGGGCCGCCGCGCCGCACAGACGCGGCGGCCATGCCAGATGATCGCGTGGCCGGCGAAGATCCACTTGTCCTGCGGCAGCCGGTGCATCAGATCCCGCTCCACCCGGACCGGATCCGTCTCCCGAGTGATGCCCAGACGGCGCGCAAGTCGCCCGATGTGGGTGTCGACGACGACGCCGACCGGCTTCTTGAACCAGGTTCCGAGCACGACGTTCGCCGTCTTCCGCGCCACGCCCGGGAGGGTGACGAGTTCCTCCATCGTGTCCGGCACTTCGCCGCCGAAGTCTTGGACGATCTTCCTGGCCGCGCCGAGCACGCTCTTCGTCTTGTTGCGGAAGAAGCCGGTGCCGCGGATCTCCTGCTCGAAGACCGCCGGATCGGCCGCCGCGAACTCCAAAGCAGACCGGTAGCGCGCGAACAGGGTTGCCGTGACCAGATTCACGCGTACATCGGTCGACTGCGCCGAGAGGATCGTCGCGATCAGGAGCTGGAGCGCGTTCTCGTGGCGGAGTTCGCAGTCCGCGTTTGGGTAGAGCCGCTCCAGCTCGGCGAGGACCTTCCCCAGCGCGGCCTCCGGAATCTGCTCGAAGGGGCCTTCGGGCTCGGGCATCGGCCTACGGCTGAAGCAGGTCGAGCACCGCCAGCGTCATCGCCTCGACACCGGCCCGAATCGCCGGTTCCGGCTCGATGCGGAAGAACGGCGAGTGATGCGACGGCACCGGCGGTCCACCTTCCGCCTCGGCCTCCAGGTCGGCTTGCGACGTGCCCCCCACATTGAAGTACGTTCCCGGCACTTCGTGCTCCGTGCGCACGAAGTAAGCGAAGTCCTCGGCGCCCATGCCGGAAGGTGGCTCACTATGGAACACATCCTCGCCCATGCCGCCGGCAATCGCCGCCCGCACCCTGGCCGCCATTTCCGGGTCGTTCACCGTCACCGGTGTCGATTCCTTCGTGCGCACGACCTTCGGCAGCAGCGAAGCAGGCAGTCCGGCAGCCCGGCCCACACCCTCGGCGATCCGCTCGATCGCCGACAACAACTGCTCGCGCGTCTCTTCGCTGTTCGCCCGCACCGTGAGTTGCAGTTCGACGCGGTCGGGGATCACGTTGTGCTTGAAGCCGCCGTGAATCGCCCCCACCGTGACCACGCCGGGGTCGAGCGGGTTCAACTCCCGGCTGACGATGCCCTGGAGCGCCACGACAAGCTGCGCCGCGATGTAGATCGGGTCCTTGCCCCGATGAGGAGACGCGCCGTGCGCACCGATACCGAAGACAGTAATGTCGACGCTGTCCGACGACGACGCCAGCAGGCCCGGCGGCACCTCGATCTTCCCGGCCGGTTTGCCCGCCGACACATGCAAGGCCAAAGCGTAGTCCGGTACGCCGAAGCGCTCGTAGAGGCCGTCCTCGAGCATCTCGCGGGCGCCCATGATCCGTTCTTCCGCCGGCTGGCCCACGAACATGACCGTTCCCGACCACTGGTCGCGCATCGCGGCGAGCCGGCGCGCCACGCCGACCATCGTCGTGATGTGCATGTCGTGGCCGCAGGCGTGCATGACCGGCACTTCCTTGCCCGAGAGGTCGACCTGGGTCGCCGTCGAGGCGTAGGGCAGCTCGGATCTCTCCGCCACCGGCAGGCCGTCCATGTCGGCCCGCACCAGGACCAGCGGGCCGGCGCCGTTCTCCATCATGCCGACGATGCCTGTGCGGCCGATGCCGTCAGTGACCTCGACGCCCGACTTCCGCAGTTCGTCGGCGACCCGCGCCGCCGTCTTGTGTTCGAGGAAGGAGAGTTCCGGGTTGCGGTGGAAGTGCTCGAAGAGCGACTTCAACTCCGTCCGGTAGTCCTCGGCGATCGCGTCGGCGAGATTCTGGGCGGAACCGGCCGCCTGAGACGCGAGGACGGCAAACGGGAAGACCGCGGCGACGAGCAGATACCGGAGACTACGCATGAACGAGCCCTACGATACCTCTATCGACTCCGTCGTTCCCCGTAGCCGGGTACTCGCCCGGTCGGCCCCGGAAACGGTTCGGCGGCCTCCTCAAGCAGCCGGGACCTGCTCGACGGCCTCCTCGATCATGGACAGGAAGTCGTCCTTCAGGCCGCCGGTCCTGGCCAGGATCTCGCCGTGCTCGTCGATCAGTATGTAGGTGGGGTAGGAACTGACGTCGAGGGTCCGGGTGACTTCGCTCCCCGTCCCGACATGCCAGTTCGACCAGGGCATCGGCTCGTCCTCCAGGAACTCCGTCACGGTTTCGAGCTTCGCGTCCACGCTGATGGCCAGCAGGGTGAACCGATCCGCCGGAAGATCGGCGACCAGCTCGCGGAGCTTCGGCAACGCCGCGATGCACGGTTTACACCAGGTCGCCCAGAAATCGACGAGGGCGACCCGGCCCCTGTAGTCCGACAGACTCTCCCGGCCGCCATCGACCGTACTGCCCATGAGTTCCGGCGGGGTACTCCCCACGGTCGCGTGCCGTATGGTCTGAATCAGTTGGGCCTCCGCGTCCGCGAATGTCATCGTGGCGAGCCCGGCACCAGGGAACTCCTCCTCCTCCACGCCCGCGCTAAGCTCCTCCGCCGCGTCGAGGGCATCCTGGCGTCTGGCGGCACGGTCTTCCGGGGACAATCCGGAGACGTTCACCGCCTCCAGCAGACCCGTCGCCAGGTAGTAACGCCCCGCGCCCCGCAGAACCGGATCTTCGGCGTCCGACACCAACTCCTCGAAGAAGGTATCGACCAGGGGCCGGGACGACTTCCCGTCCTCGCCGAAATGCCGGAGCATGTCCAGTCGACTCAGGACCATCCGCCACTCTTCGTAGTCGGGTGCGTACGCGAGAAGAGCCTTGGCTCCCCGGTAGGCGTGTTCGTCCCCACCTGCCCTGAGGCCCGCGTGGAGCACGAGAAACTCCGCGGCCTGAATCGTCTTCTCGTGTTCGCCGCCTGCGTCGAGTATCGCCGTAGCCGCGACCGCGGCACGGCCGATGTCCGGTTGCTCGCGACCAAGTTCCTGAAGGCTCTTTTCGGAAACGTCGCTCATGCTGAGCTCGCGGAAACGCTCCGACCACTCGCGCTGCCGGTCGTGGAACTCCTCGACGACCTCCCAGTCGGGGCCAACCGCCTCACCAACGCCGCGAACTCATCCTCGACGCTCGCCGCCCGGCCACGCCCGACCGCTTCCTCGATGAGCGTCACAAAATCATCGGGGAGGTGGTTCGTCCTTTCGAGAATCTCACCGTGCTCGTCAATGAGAACGTAGGTCGGGTAGGAGCCGACATTCAGGGTACGTGCGATCTCGCTCGCCATTCCAACATGCCAGTTCGCCCACGGCATGGGCTCGTCCTCCATGAATCCGGTCACGGTTTCGAGCTCCGCATCGACACTGATCGACAGGAGAGCGAATCGGTCCGCTGGGAGGTCGGCAACGAGTTGTCGTTTCTGCGGCAGCGCGGCCACGCACGGCCCGCACCAGGTTGCCCAGAAATCGAGGAGCACCACACGGCCCCTGTAGTCCAAGAGGCGTTCGGGGGCGCCATCCAGCCGACTGCCCACAAGGTCCGGGACCTTGCTGCCCACGGTCCCGTGGCGTATGCCGCGGGTGAGGTCGGCCTCCGCATCCGCGAAGGTCCGCGCGTCACCTGGCAGCTTCTCGTCCTCTACGCCATCGCTCAAGCCGGTTGCCAGGTTGAGGGCGCTCTGACGTTCGGCTGCGCGATCCTCCCCGGACATCCCGGGAGCGTTCGCGGAGTGCATCCGTCCGGCCGCGACGTAGTACCTGCCCGCGGCACGCAGCACCGGATCGTCGGTCCCGGAAGCCAACTCCTCAAAGAAGGCAACCGCCGCGGCCCCCCTGTCCGGCCCGACGCCCCCCAACAGGTGCATTCGCTGCAGCATCGACCCCCAACCCTCGTAGTCGGGTGCGTACTCGAGCAGAGCCCTGGCGCCCCTGGAGGCGTACTTCTGACCTCCCGGCGTCATCGCCGCGGAGTTGACGAGAAACTCCGCGGCCTCCACTGTCTTCTCATGTGTCCCGCCGACCTCCAGAATCGCGATGGCGGCGGCGGCCGCACGACGAACGTCGGGGGCGTCGGACGTCCCGCCATCCGTGCTCTCTGGCGCATCCTCGTCTTCGCGCCGCAGGTCCGCCGATTCGGCACCAAGCTGCGCCGCGAGCGCCGCTCGCAGAGTCTCGTTGACCGCAGTGCTCACAGAAGAGTCCTCGTCTTCGGGATCCACGAGCTCGGCGCCGTTCAGGTCCTCGAGCACCGCTCCCAGCCGTTGCTCCACGTCGGCGCCGTTCTCCGCCTCGAGCGCCGCTCGCAGTGCCTGCTCCATTTCGGCACGCGGTGGGGCGCCATCGCCGGATGCGCGAACCACGAAGACCCGCTGCGTTGCTCCAGCCGCCTCTCCGACGCTCGGGGACGAGTCGTGGTCCGTGGCCCTGCCGGACGCGAGGATCCGGGCCATCCAGGTCCGTTCACTCTCGACATAGTCCTCCACAACCTCCCAGTCGGGGCCGACTTCCGCCACCAGAGCTGCCATCTCGTCCTCGACGCTCGACTCTTCCAGGGCCATCGGGCCGCCGCACGATCCGCTCGTGAGAACGATCGCCAGCGCCGTCAACACGATCGCGGCTTTCCGCCGCCGACCAGGCTCCGTTTCCATCCAGGTCGTCATTCGCAACCTCCCGTTCTTCGCCTGCCGTCAGGAGCGGCAGGCGCTCCCGGGCGGCGTTCATCAGCCACATCGATGCACTGGGACTCACTCTTACAACCGCGAACCGCGCGAATTGTTCCAGCCACATGGGGACCTGAGGTCCCCCGGTGGCCAGACGGCGGCTGGACGGCCGCAGCCGCCTAGTTTTCAAACCCGATGGGCTCGATACTGCAGATCGAGTAGGCGAGCGGTCGGCGGCGGCTCCACGCGGGTTCCACCGTGATCGAGCGCCAGTCCTCGATCACCGCTTCGAGGTTGGCGACCTCGGCCGGCCGCTCGGCGGCGAGGTCGGTCTGCTCCCGGACGTCGCTCGACAGATCGTAGAGAAAACCGCCGGGCTCATCCTGGTTCGGCTTGATCAGCTTCAGGTCGCCGCTACGGACAGCGACTGTCGGGTAGTTCCGCCACAAGAGCCGGCCGTGGCCGGTCGCCTCGGCCGACCTGCCGAGAAGGGGCATCAGGTCGAGCCCGTCCAGCTCGAGGCCGGCGGGCGTCTCCGCTCCGACGGCCGACAACGCCGTCGGCAAGACGTCGAGCGTCGACACCGGCGCGTCGATCCGGATCCCGGGCGCTACCGCCGCCGGCCAGCGAAGCAGGAACGGAACGCGGACGCCGCCCTCGTAGTAGGTCAGCTTGCCGCCGGAGAGCGGCTCGCAGGAGCACAAGCCGGGGAAGTAGCCGGCGCAGCCGTTGTCCGACAGGAAGACGACCAATGTGTTGTCCGCGACCCCGGCCTCGTCGAGCGCGTCCAGGATACGACCCACGGCATCGTCGAGGGCGGCGATCATGCCGAAGTAGATCCGGTGCAGCTCGTTTTCGACATCCGGGAAGCGGTTGTAGTACTCCTCGGTCACCTCGAACGGCGAGTGGGGCGCGTTGAAGGCTGAATAGAGAAAGAACGGTTCTTCGGCGTGGCGGCGGATGAAATCCACCGACTCGTCGCCGAACACGTCCGTGATGTAGGCCGGTTCGTCGATCACGGTCTTCTCGGGGCCGCGCAGGATCAGGTTGCCCCGGCGGCGGACGGGCGGCTCCGGAGCCTCCGTGCCTCTGATCAGCAAATCGGTACGCGGATCATCTGGAGGACGCCGCCGGAATTCCTCGTCGGTCCGCATCGACAGCACGCCCTCGGTCCTCCGGCTGATGAACGACGTCGCCCCCGAAAGATGCCCGTAGAACTCGTCGAAACCGCGGTTCGTCGGGTAGTGCTCGTCCTTGAAGCCCAGGTGCCACTTGCCGACGATGCCGGTCGCGTAGCCGGCCGCCTTCAGGTGGTCTGCGATCGTCAGCTCGCCGGCGATGAGCCCGACATCCGGCACCTCCGGCGCCTGACGGGCGTTGTACTCGAACCCGAACCGCTGCTGGTAGCGGCCGGTGAGCAGCGCGGCCCGCGACGGCGAACACACCGGGGTCGTCACGTAGCCCTGCGTGAACACCGCTCCCTCGCGGCCGATCCGGTCGATGTTCGGCGTCTGAAGGCGGTCGCCGTAGGTCGAGACGTCGGCGTAACCGAGGTCGTCCGCCAGGATGACGACAATGTTCGGCGGCGGGACGGCCGCGGCCGCTTCCTGCTCACCGACGCTCCCATCCGTGGAGCAGGCACTCGCGAGCGCCGCCAAGAGGAACGCGACTGCAACCGGAACACGATGTCGTTCGCCCATGCGAGATCTCCGCTGTTCTCTCCGTCTTTGTCTGTAGTTGGATCTGATCCTGTAGCTGGGCCTAGCCCTCTAGCTGCATCTAGTCTGTAGTTGAACTCTACAGAAAGGACCATCTTGCTACAAAGCGCTACAGTTGCTACGCTACGCCGCGTGCGAACGATCACCCAAAGACAACTCCGCAACGACTCGGCGAAGGTGCTCCGGGCCGTTCAGGAGGGCCAGTCCATGACCATTACCCGCAACGGAACTCCGGTGGCCGAACTGAGGCCGGTGGCTGCTAGACGGTTCGTGTCCCGCGCCACTCTCGAAGAAGCTTCGAGAACCGCTCCCCGGATCGATGCGCGCCGCTTCCGGAACGACATCGACGCCATCATCGATCCCTGGGTCGATGACTAGCAGCCCGACTCGCCGGACATGAGTTCTGCTGTTCACCCTCTTCATGAGGCGGCGCATGAAACCGGACTCCAGGCCAGCCAGACGCTCGCTGGCGACAGCCACGGCCTGCTCGACACATCCGTCGTCATCGACTACGACCTGATCGATGCGTCAGACCTGCCGGAACTGTCCGCCGTTTCGGCCATCACGATCGCCGAACTCACGGTCGGTCCTCTCGCGGCCGGCCAGGATGACGAAGAACGGGCCCGCCGGCAGGACCGTCTGCAGTGGACCGCCGCCACCTGGGATCCCCTGCCATTCGACAATGCGGCAGCTCGCGCGTACGGCCGCATCTACTCCGCACTCCTGGCCCGGGGCCCCGTCGGTCGCCGGCGCCTCGCCGACCTGCTGATCGCCGCCGTCGCGCTGGCCAACGACCTGCCCCTCTACACAAGGAACGCCGCCGACCTGCGTGGCCTGGAAGAGCTGCTCGCCGTCCGAGCCATGTAGCGCCTCCAACGCGTCAGTCGACGCGTCCCGCCAGCTTCCAGGCGTAGTCGAGCGCATGGCCCAGGGAATCCGTGAAGGCCTTTCCCTGCCAGGCGATATCGAACGCCGTGCCGTGGTCCACCGACGTGCGGATGATCGGCAGGCCGATCGTCACGTTGACACCGCGCTCGAAGCCGTAGAGCTTCATCGGCGCGTGGCCCTGGTCGTGGTACATGCAGACGACCGCGTCGTAGCGGTCGAGCTGGATCGCCTGGCGGAAGATCGTGTCCGCCGGATGCGGGCCGGACACGTCGAGTCCGTCTGCCGCCGCACGTTCTACCGTCGGACGGATGACGTCCTCGTCCTCGCTCCCGAACAGACCGTGCTCCCCCGCATGCGGGTTCAACCCGCATACGCCGATCCGCGGCCGCTCGATGAACCGCGACATGGCCTCGTGGGTCAGGTCGATCACCTTGCGGATCCGCACGGGCTCCACCAGTTCGATCGCCTCGCGCAGGCTGACATGAGCACTCACGTGGGTCACCGCCAGTTCCGGCACCGTCAACATCATCGCGAAGTCCTCGGCCCCGCACAGGCCCGCGATGAACTCGGTGTGCCCCTGGAAATCCGGCCGCGACATGCGCGTCGCCTCCTTGTTCATCGGCAGGGTGACGACCCCCGCCACCGTGCCTGCCAAAGCGTCGCGCGTCGCGCGGTCGACATAGGCCAGCGCGGCCGCACCGGCCTCTCGACTCAGGATGCCCGGCGGCACCTGCTCAGCACCCAACAGCCGGAGATCGCGGACGTTCAGCACACCCTCCACCGCCTCTCCCGGCCCATCCATCGGATGAATCGGCACACCTGGAGTCAGCATCTCCCCGGCGCGCGCCAGAACGGCCACGTCGCCGTAGATCACAGCATCGCTGCCCAGCAAGCCATCGGCAAACCGGCGCACCGCAATCTCCGGCCCGACGCCAGAAGCGTCGCCCATGGTGATCGCCATACACCGGTCGCTCATGGCGGGAATCTACTCTGCCCGTCGGGTAGATTGGCTGCTTCCCACGAAAGTGGATATGAGGAGCGCTATGGCTGAGTACATCCCAAGCCCCGTCAAGTGGGTCCGCGACCAGGTGGAGCTCTATGAAGGCAGCGGCGGTACCGAGGGCGTCGGCCTGCGGGACACCGGCCTGCCGTGCATCATCGTCACCCACACGGGCAACAAGACCGGTTCGATCCGCAAGACGCCGCTGATGCGGGTGAAGGACGGCGACAGCTATGTGTTGGTGGCCTCGCGAGGCGGGGCACCTACGAACCCCGTCTGGGTGTACAACCTGCGTGCCCACCCCGATGTCGAGCTTCGGGACGCCACGGAAGTCCAGTCCATGCGCGTGTGCGAGGTCGAGGACACCGACGAACGCGCCCGCGTCTGGGCGCTCGCCGTGGAGGCGTTTCCGCCCTACGAGGACTACAGGAACAAGACGTCCCGCACGATCCCGATCTTCATCGCGGAGCCCGTCTAACCGCTACTGGGAGGGATGCCCTCCGACCCAGACCGGGCTCGACCAGGCCATCGCGTCGTTCAACTGGCGCACGCGGACGAAGTAGTAGTCACCCTGGCGCGGCGTATCGGTGTCGGTATAGCTGAAGGTGAGGTCGCGCGGGCCGTCTGGACGAACGCGCCGCAGCGTCACGGAGTCGCCGGGGTAGTTCTCGATCGGCAGCAGCCGCTCCAAACGGCCGCCCCGCAGATCCGACAGCGGCAGTCGAACCCGGCCGCCCGGAATGACGGCGCGCGGGCGATAGAACGGCGGCGCCGAACCGGTCTCGGCCGCCTCTTCCAGTTCGAGCACGATCGCCGCTCCGGGCTGCACGTCCGCCACTGACAGTCGGAGCGAACTCGTCTCGCCGCGGGTGTTCGTGCGGAAGACGGCACCGTTGCCGCTCTGCTCCACGTGCTGGGTGGTCGGGTTGGCGAAGTCCGTCCCCTCGACCCGGACCAGCGTGGCGCCGGCAACGGTCAGTTCGCCCCGCCAGTGCCGCCAGCCGCGCGGAGCGTCGCCCATGTGGACCGGCGTCTCCTCCGAGTAGAAGGTCACCATGAGATCGGTCGGAGCGCCGCCATCGGTATCCAGCGAGTAATCCTCGCTCCATAGCTCCGTTTCGTTCTTGATCAGCGTGATCGAGCCGATCGGTGCGGTGCCGATCACCCGACCCACAATCTCGCGGGTTTCGGAGAACGGCGCCCGCGACCCCATCCCGGTCCCGTTCACCTCGAAGAAGAGGATGATCCGGTCGCCGGTCGTGGCGTAGGTGCGCCGTGCCTTCATCCCGTCGAAGATCGCGTCACGCGACCTCTCCGGCGCCAGCACCGCTCCCAGGCCGCCCCGCTGCGCCAACGAGTTCCGGTTCGGTGCCGAGTAGCCGGGATGGGAGAGATGGTCGTCCGACGCGGCGACGACGCCGACCTGGTGGCCGCGTGACAGGTACTCCTGCATGAACCACTCGAAGGTCCCGTGCATCGACATCATTTCGACCAGGGGCTCCAGGCCTGGATGCGACTGGCGGAAGTCGCCCGGGTTGTGGGCATGCGGAATGACGACCACGTCGCGGCGGTCGTTGCGGGTGTCGAGTTCCCGGTAGAGCTCCGAAAGGGTCGGGAACTCCAGCACCGAAACCACCTCTCGGTCGTCGATAGTCCGGTAGAGAACGTTGTGGTGGCCGCCCCCCTGGCGCGTATGCCGCGTCCACTCCCAACCGAGGTAGGGAACGAACCGTCCCGGCTCGTCGTACTCGGCGCTCTTCTCGCGCATCAGTTCCCACTCGCCCGCGTCCAGCCATACGTCGTGTTCGGAGTGGGTCACGAAGTCGAGCCGGGCGTCGTCGCGCGCGAACCGCAGGAAGAAGTCCAGGGTGCCGATGCCCTCGGCGTAGCCCGAGTGGCCGTGGGTGTCGCCCCAGTAGATGCCGTACTCGGAGTTCTCGGCTACCAGGATGGGGTTGGCGTCGCCGCCGATCGACGGCCCCTCGCCCCGGGAGCGAATCGTGGCCCAGTAGACGCCGGGTTCATCAAGGGCGAGCTCGACGACCGTGGTCGCTTCGGTTCCCGGCTCGGTCGAGGCGCGAAGCTCTCCGTTCAGGAGGACATCGAAGCCCGGAACGTCGCCGATGGCCCGGTTGTAGAAGCGGTCCTCGGCGCGCACCGAGAACTCGAAGGCCTCGCCGGGCCGCACCACGCTGGGAGCGAAGCCGTGGACTCCGGCTACCGTCGTGCCGACCACCGAGAACGGCAGAATCGGCTGCGGGCGCCACTCGCCGGAGCCGTCGAGGTCGATGTAGAGCGGGAACGGAATCCGCGCACCCGTCGTCTGCGTCATCAGGATTCCGGGCCCGCCTCCGGACGTGTCGCCGTAGGTGATCGTCACCGATTCACCCGAATCGAGCCGCCCGTCCACGAGCCGGTAGGCGAGGGCCGGTTCCGGGGCGCGGAAGCCCCCGTGAGGTCCCGAGGCCATGTAGACGTCGACCTCGAAGACGGCGTCGTCGTCACTGGTCTCGAGACTCACGTAGCCGGCGCCGGCCGGGTCGGAAGTCTGAAAGGCACTGTAGTTCGCGTTGAAGTGGCGAGCGATCCAGAACCCGCCGCCGGTCTCGACCGGCCGCGTGCCGGCGGTCCAGGTCTGACGAACCGTCGCGTACTGACGGGCCTCGAACGGTCCCGGAGTGTCCGTCTCCAGCGAACCCAGCGCGCCTTCCTCTTCCCGCAGCGTGAACTCGCGGACCAGCCGGTCGACCGTCGTGCCCGCGCTGACGGCCGCCTCGCCGGTCGGGGGCAACGTCGAGAAGAGACGCACCCGCGGCCCCTCCAGGCCCATCTCGTGCCCGGCCAGGGCCAGAGCGTCGGCCCAGTCGGCGACCACCGCCGCCCGCGCGGCGATCGTCGACTCGTCCGTAGCCTCGGCCGCGACATCGGCCTTGAGTTGGTCGACGGCGGCGCCCAGATCCCGGTCGTAGACGGCCCCCGGGCCGGCCGTGTCGCAGCCGGAGAGGACGAGGACCAAGGCGCCGCCCACGAGGAGCGGCGCCTGGCCTCGACCGAAGTTGCCGGCCCGGATCAGAAGCTGAAGCCCACCTTCAGCCGGAACTCGCGCGGCCGCTGATACCAGGACACCAGCGCGTTCGGCCGCCCGGTCGACTGGTTGATCGTGATCGGTTCCTGGCTGTCCGCCGCGTTCGCGAGGTCGAAGCCGATCTTGGCCCGCACGTTGCCCGCCATCGCAATCGAGTACATCAGGGACAGATCAACGGTCCAGGTGTCCGGGAGCCGGTTCGCGTCCGACGGCTCGCGGTACGTCGACGTGGTGATCGTCTGTCCCGATACCGGGTGCCGTACCTGGGTCGACACATGGCTTCCCCACGGCCGCCCGGCTGCGTAGTGGAGGAAACCCCCTAGCACCAGGTCGTGCCTGCCGAAGACGAAGCGCTTCATCCCGATCACGTTCGCCAAGTGCTCCCGGTCCTCGAGCAGCCGCCCGAACCAGTACTCGCTCGAGGTAGCGTTGGTCAGCCCGTGCCCACCTCGATGCCTCCCAAGCCCTCATTGAGGTTGAAGTTGTCGTTGAGCGAGTTGATGTTCCCCTTGGTCGAACTCAGGGTGTAGTTCGTGCGCAGTGTCCAATTGTCGCGGAACAGCCGGTTCGCCTCGATCTGCAGCCCCCGGTACTCACGACGTGCGTCCTCCCAGTTGCGGAGATCGCGAACCACCCGGCCGGCATCGTCGAACTGGAGCGTGGCGTGGAAGACGTTGTCCGCCTCGCTCGCCACCAGCCGCGACTTGACGACCCATTTCTCGGACACCTGGAAGTCGGCGCCGAAGGAGATCTCGTCCTTGTAGTAAGGGTCGACGTCCTGGATCGCCTGGTCGAACGTCGGCTCGATCCGGCGCTGGAACCGATCGTAACGCAGGGTCTGGCGGTTCCACAGGAACTGCTCGTAGACGTTCTCGCCGTTGTTCTGACGCGAGAACTCCTGGAGCACGATGCCCATGCCGATCGCGTGGTAGTAGCGTCCCAGGGTGCCCCGGAGCAGTACGCTGCCGTCGGCCTTCACGTCATAGACACCGCTGACGCGGGGCACGAACTCGGTGTATTCGTTGACCCGCTCGCCGATGTCGTTGTCGATCGTCTGCTGATCGCCGCGGACGCCCAGGGTCCAGACCCAGTTGTCCCCGACCTCGAAGCGATCCTGGGCGAAGACGGCCAGAAAGTCGCTGGTTTCCGTGATCACGTCAGACGGGTCGAACACCCGCTTGTTGACCGGGGTCACGAAGCCGCCGGGCAGGTTGGGGTCGTAGTTCCGGCCGCGGAACTCGGTGATGATCGAGGTCAGGTTGGCGAACTCGATCGCCTGGGCGTCGACGCCGAACTTCCACTCGTGCCGGCCCCTGAAGCTGGTCAGGGACACGTTTGCCTGGTCTCGCGGGAAGTCGTTGAAGCCCTCGGCCAGCCGCACCGCCGGCCCGTTGTGGCGCAGGCCAGTGGAAAGATCCCGGTAGCGGAAGTTGTTCCCCGGAGGGTCGTCCGGCGACGCGTTCGGATCGATGGGGTGCTGCTCCGCCGCGTGACGGCCAACGAACTCCTCGCGGTTCGCGATCTTGAACTCGAGGAAGTTCGAGGTGCCCAGGCCGAGACTCCAGTTCAGCGTCTGCACCCGCCCGTTCAGCGGGAAGTTCATGATCGCGTACTGGTCGCCCGGGTTGCCGGACAAGCCGATCGCGTCCGACGGAGCATCGATCGAGGTGATCGCGATCTGCTGGTTGTCGCTGGGCTGGAAGTTCACCTTGGCGACCAGGGGATCCGCCTGGCGGCTGAGATTGACGACGCTCCCGTCCCGCAAGCGATCGATCCGGTTGTCCGAGATCCGGCCATAGGACACGAAGAACCACGCCCGGTTAGGGGCGAGCGGACCGCCGATGCTGGTCTCGTAGCTGTTGATCTGATCGTCCGGACGCTCCAATTCCAGAATGTCCGGCGCCCGCCACGTCGGGTTCTGGCCGATATAGAGCGCCTCGCCGTGAAACTCGTTGGTCCCAGTCTTGACGGTCGAGTTGATGATGCCGGACGTCGCCCGGCCGTACTCGGCGCCGAAACCGGTCGACTCGAGCTTCGTCTCGGTCAGCGCGGTGCTGGGGATGAGTAGACGCATCTCGCCGCCGCGGCGGTGCATCGAGGTGTCCACGCCCTCGACGTAGACGCCGACCTCGGTCGAGATGCCGCCGTTCACCGACGGCCGGGCGTCCGCGTCACTCCGGTTGACGACGGACGGCAACTGCCGCACGGCCGCGCTGTAGGCGCGCGTGCCGAAGGCGACGTTGTCCGTGATCTCAGATGGGATCGTCGCCGCAGCCGCCGTCTCGTACTTGCTGATCAGAGGCGCTTCGCCGGTAACCGTGATCTCCTCCTCGGTCGCCGACACGAGCGTCAGGTCGACGCCCCGCCGCTGGCCCGGATCGAGGTCGGTCGCGAGTTCGGCCGAACCGAGCCCTTCCAGCTCCGCGTTGACCGTGTAACGGCCGGCGAGCAGCAGCGCGAAGCGGTAGACGCCGTCAGCGTCGGTGATTACCGTCCGCGTGTTCTGCGGACCGGTCAGAGTTACGGTGACGCCAGGCAACGGCGCACCCTGAGCGTCCAGGACGCGGCCGTCGATCGTGCCGGTCTGCGGTCCGTCCGCGAGCAGCGGCGCCACGCTGAGCACGGCAACCAGCCCTACGAGCCATACGGAACGTCGGTTCATACTTCGGCCTCCAGATTGGGGACTCAACCGGCCGCCGCGACGATTCCGAGACGGCCCAACCGATCCCATGGCTTTGTGTGGACTAATGTAGCCAACGATGTTGGCTATGTTCAACTATGTTCGATTCTTTGAACCCGAGCCGAAAAGGACAGCCCGATGATCTCACGCACTCGCCGCGACTTTCTCCAACAGTCCTCGCGCCTGATCGCCGGCGGCGCCCTGGCCGGCCTCGCCGGCTGCAACGCACTTGAGGAACAGGCGGCGACCGACGACCGCCCCAATCTCCTGTTCTTCTTCCCCGACCAGCACCGGCCCGACTGGCTCGGGCTGGACGGTCGCGGCCTGGCGCCGCTGCGCACGCCTCACATCGACCGTCTGGCGCGCGACGGCGTCAACTTCACCCGCGCCCTCGTACCGTCGCCGGTCTGCGCCCCGTCCCGGGCCTGCCTCGCCTCCGGCCGTGAGTACGACCGCTGCGGCGTGCCCGGCAACGGCACCGACTACCCGCTCGACCGGCAGACCTTCTACGGCCGACTCCGCGACTCCGGCTACCACACGATGGCCGTCGGCAAGCTCGACATGTCGAAGAACAGCGGCAACTGGGGCATCGACGGAACGAACTTCGCCTCTCACTGGGGCTTCTCGGCCCAGATCAACAACTGCGGCAAGGGCGACGGCATGCAGTCCTACCTCGAAGATCCGGAGGGGCCGAAGGACCCGTACTACGCCTACCTCGACTCGCTGGAACCGCCGCAGGGCCGCGCCTGCGCCACGGATTTCCGCCGGCGGCGCTCCAACTACCCGGACAGTTGGTGGGGCGACGTGATCACCTCACCGCTCGGCCCCGAGGCCTACTGCGACAACTGGATCGCTCAGAACGGCCTGGACCTGATCGAGGCGGCGCCGGAAGGCCAGCCCTGGCACCTGGCGATCAACTTCGTCGGTCCCCATCCCCCGGTCGACATCACCGCGGAAATGGAACAGCGAGTCCGCGGACTCGAGAGCCTTGGCCAGCCCTTCGCCTACGAAGGCGCCGTTACACCCGCCGAACATGTGGCCCTGCGCCAGAACTACGCCGCGATGATCGAGAACATCGACATGTGGCTCGGCAGTTACCTGGAGATGCTCGAGGAGACGGGCCAACTCGGGAACACGATCATCGTCTACTCGAGCGACCACGGCGAAATGCTCGGCGACCACGCGCGCTGGGGGAAGTCCGTGCCCTACCAGGCCTCGGCCGGGGTGCCTCTGCTGGCCGCCGGGCCCGGCATCCGCGCCGGGTACGACTGCCACCTGCCGACGACCGTGCTCGATCTCGCGGCCACGTTCCTCGACTACGCCGGGCTCGCGACGCCGGCCGACATGGACAGCCGTTCCCTGCGACCCCTGCTGGAAGGCCGGACCGACAGCCACCGCGAGGTCGTTCTGTCCGGTCTTCGCGACTGGCGGCTCGCCTACGACGGTCGCTACAAGCTCGTAACGGGCTTCGGCAACGAGGAGATTCTCTGGGACCTGGAAGCGGACCCGATGGAGACGGAGAACCTGATCTCGAAGCAGCCGGACGTGGTGCGGCGGCTGCGGGAGCACCTGCCCGTCTGAGCCACCTTCCGGGCACACCGGTTGGCGGCGGCTTACCATCCGGCGCCCCCCAAACGCCCGCTATCATCCAGCGCTCCGAAGCGCGCCACAAGACGCGCACTCCCGTGATGACGCTCCGTTCGCCCCTCGCCGCCATCCTGCTGGTCGCGGCCGCCGCCGCAGGCGCCGTCCCCTCCGCAGCCCAGTCCGAAGCAACGACCGGGATCATCCGCGGAGTCGTCCGCGGCCCAGGCGGAGCGCCGGTCGAGGGCGCCCACGTGCTGATTCAGCACGGCGAGACCGGACTCGTGACCTCCGTCGAGACGACCGCATCGGGGACCTTCGCCCGCACCCTGCTGCCGCTCGGTTCCTACGAACTGATCGTGACGAAGGACACCGAGGGGTGGATGGAGCGGATCGCCGGTCTGACCCTTCGTGTCGGCCAGACCCTGAACCTCGACCTCGCGCTGAAGGAGGTCGTCGCCGAGGAGATCACGGTCAGCGAGGACGCGTACCAGACGCCCGCCACCGACGACGTGACGACTTCGCAGCGGCTCGCCGACGAGGTGATCGAAGGGCTGCCGACGAACGGCCGCAACTTCTTCGATCTGACCCTGCTCACGCCGGGCGCGCCCCTCTCCCAGGGGCCGGACGGCGACGAACTGAACATCAGCGGCCAGCGCGGCATCTTCAACAACTTCATCGTCGACGGCGCCGACTTCAACAACTCCTTCTTCGGCGAGCAGCGCGGCGGGCAGCGCCCGGCCTTCACATTCAACCAGGACGCGATCCAGGAGATGGTGGTCATCAACCAAGGCGCGACCGCCGAGTTCGGGCGCTCGGCAGGCGGCTTCGTCAACGTGATCACGAAGTCGGGGACCAACGAGCTGGAAGGCACGGTGCACACGTTCCGCCAATGGCACGGGATCTCCTCCGAGCATCCCTCCGGCGAGGCCGCGAAGCCGGACTTCGAGCGCCTGCAGTACGGCTTCACGCTCGGCGGGCCGATCCGGCGCGAACGGGCGTTCTTCTTCGGCGCCTACGACGAGCAGGACGCCTCGGAGACCAAGCAACTCGTTCGCAGCGTCGCTGGCCCCGCCAACCTGGCGCGGCCCGTTCTTCCTGCCCATCGGCGCGGATGGGGCGGACGAGCGCAAGCAACTCGTCGACAACGTCTCCACCCTGCTCGGCGATCACCTGGTCAAAGCCGGGATCGAAGTCAACCGGACCGGCGTCAGCCAGCAGTTCCTGGGCTTCGGCAACAGCCGCTACATCTTCGATTCGGTCGACGGCTTCATCCACTTCATGGAACAGGGCAACCGGTACGTCACCTGCTCCGACGGCTCGACCAGCGCCGCCGGCGTCTGTCCGCCGGGGGCCGAGATCACCGGGCCCGTCCTGCTCTACCTGCAGGCGGCGACCGTCCCCGGCGTGCCGCCGGAAGACCTCGGCAAGCAGGCCTTGGAGGTCGACGAGGTCGGCCTCTTCCTGCAGGACACCTGGCAGGCGACGGACCGGGTGGTCCTGAACCTCGGACTGCGCTGGGAGGGAACCTGGAACCCCGACCCGCTGATCGCGCCCCAGGACACGTACTTCGCCCCCTATCTCGACGACCCGCGCTTCCCCTCCGACGGCACGATCCCCGACGCTACAGACAACTTCCAGCCCCGCCTCGGTCTGGTCTGGGACGCCTCCGGCGACGGCTCCAACGTACTGCGGCTCAACGCCGGCTCGTACGTTTCCCGCATCCCGAGCCTGGTGCTGGCCGGCCCCCGGACCACGAACGGCGCGTTCCAGCAGGTCCTCTTCCGCAGCAGCGCCGCCTCGCCAACGCTGGGCCCGGTGCCGCCCATCGACCAGCAGATCGACGGTTCGGACACCCTGCCCTTCCTGCCCGACATCACGGTCGTCGACCGGGACCTCGAACTGCCCGAAACCTGGTCCTTCGGCGCCGGCTTCGAGCGCAGACTCGGCCGCGGCATGACCGCCGAACTCGCCTACCAGCACGCGCGGACCGACGAGCTCTTCCGCTTCGTGGACCGCAACCATGCCGCCTTCGGCTCGCCATTCGGCGTCGGCACCCATCCCGGCGGCGGCGGCACCAACGCCCTGACGAACACCGAAAGCTCCGCGCGCTCCCGCTACCACGATCTGACCGCGACCCTGCGCGGCCGGAACGCCTTCGACGGACTCCTGACCTTCGAGGTCAGCTACACCCTGAGCCGCGACCGTCGACGGCACCATCCGCAGCGGCCTCGGCAACAGCCGCCGCGGCCAACTCGGCCTCCACCTCCACTTCTGAGGCCTGCTGGCGTTCTCGGCTGCACCCACCGGGGCCGGCTGGATACCGTCGCGAAGCGAACGCACGCAGGCCCAGCGTTCCGGGGATCACCGTCTGACCAGCGTCTCACAAGGATTGCCCGGAGGCTTCTCCGTCCATGGCGCCAAGCCGACACCCTCCAGCCTGTTGAGGGGTCTGAGGGGGTCAGCCTCCAGGTGGCTCGAAACGAGCGACTCCCCAAGTCACTACAACGACCGACACCGAACCGGAGCGAGTGGAGTGCAGCGAGCCCACCCCCTTCCATTCTCCGACCAAGGGCGAGCGGCACCTGGAGGCTGACCCCCTCAGACCCCGACCAAACAGGCGGGTGACCGCACCGACCGCCCCCACGCCGGCCAGCCGCGCGGCCGATCAGGCGCCGAGGATGCGCAGCTCGCGTGGCGAGGAGGTGAGGAGTTCGCAGCCCTGCTCCGTCACCCGGACGTTGTCCTCGATCCGCACACCGCCCCAGCCGTCGAGGTAGAGGCCCGGCTCGATGGTGAACACGGCGCCCTCCTCCACGATGTCGCCGTTGCCAGCCATCACGGAAGGCGGTTCGTGGATCTCCAGGCCCAGACCATGCCCGGTGCGGTGGGTCATGAAGGCCTTGAAGCGGGGCGCGTTCAGATTGGCCTGGCAGTTCTTGTGGACGTACTCGTATGTCACTCCGGGCCGGGACGCGGCGACGCCGCGGATGTTCGCCTGCAGGACCGCCTCGTAGATCTCTCGCATCCGGTCGGTGGGCGAACCGCTGACCACGAATGTGCGCGTGATGTCGCAGTGGTAGCCGTCGAAGGAGGTCCCGAAGTCGATCAGCAGGAACTCGCCCTCCTGCATCTCGCGATCGTCCGACACGCCGTGCGGCAACGCCGACTTGGGCCCGCTCAGGACGATCGGTCCAAATGAGATGCCGCCTCCGCCCCGCCGCAGCAACTCGCTCGATAGCTTGGACGCGATCTCGATCTCCTTGCGCCCGGGCCGCACGTCCCGCAACGTGAACTCGAGCGCCGCTTCAGCGATCTTCGACGCCCGTTGCATCGCGGCCGCCTCCTCGTCGCTCTTCTTGAGCCGTAGCGCGACCACGACCTCTTCGGCGCTCTCGATCTGCGCCTTCGGGAGCTCCCGGCGAACGTGCTCGAACTCCATGAAGCGCAGGCTCAGCGGCTCCACTGCCACCCGGGCCGCCTTGGCCAGGCACCTGAACGCCTCCGCGGCGGCCTTCTCTGGACCGTCCGCGTCGTCCCAGAGATGAAGCGACTCGACGGACGGCGCCGCGCCGCGGAAGTTGGCCTCTTCCAGGGCCGGAACGACCGCCACCGGCGCGTCGGATGTCGGCACGATGAGCAGAAACAGGCGTTCGTGCGCGTCGAAGTGATGGCCGAACAGCCACGTCATCGTGGCCGCCGGAGTCAAGACGACCGCGTCGACGCCGGCCGAAGCCGCCGCCTGCCGCAACTGTTCCAGACGCAGGGCATCACGGCTGGACGGCGCCTGCTCGCCGGCGCCGTCTGCCTCTACCGCCAAGTCTCCTCCAACCGTGTGGTCGCTCATTTCACCCCCGCCGCCGCTGTTCGTTGCCCGCCCTCCAGAACCCGGGTGGCGCGGTCCGCGCCACCCGTGAACCAGTCCGTGCGCCCGATGACGGGCGCACGGATGGCACCGTTCAACCGAACAGCTTACTCCGAATGCTCCGAGGCCCTGACGAAGCCCACCGAGCGCGATAAAGTCGCGCCCACCATGGATACATCGATCGGTTCTGAATACAACGAACTCCGCGAGGAGGTCCATTCCTTCTTCGCCGCCAACGAGGACGTGGCCGTCCCGGCCGGGCCCGGCTTCGGCGGCGACCAATCAGAGGTCCGCAAGCGGGTCGTCGAGTGGCAGAAACGGCTCGTTGACGCCGGCTACGCCGGCCGCGAGATCCCGACGCGCTACGGCGGCGCCGGCCACAAGCCCGACGCCCTCGCGAGCCTGGTGATCGAGGAGGAGTTCCAGAGCGCCGGGCTCTCCCTCGGGATGGAAAACCAGGGCATCAGCATGTTCGTCCCGACCCTGCTGCACTTCGGCCGCGAGGACCAGAAGCAGGAGCTGATCGGCCCCACGATCCGCGGCGAGCTGATCTGGTGCCAGGGATACAGCGAGCCGGGATCCGGCTCCGACCTGGCGTCGCTGCGCACCTCCGCGCGGCTTGACGGCGACGAGTACGTGATCAACGGCCAGAAGATCTGGACCAGCGGCGCCCGCGAGGCCGACATGATGTTCGCCCTGATCCGCACCGAAACGGACGGCGGAAAGCACGGCGGCATCAGCTACCTCGTTCTCTCGATGGACACGCCCGGGCTCGATGTCCGGCCTCTGATGACGATGACCGGCGACGCCTCCTTCAACGAAGTCTTCTTCACCGACGTGCGGGTGCCGGCCATGAACGTGATCGGCCGCCCGGGCCAGGGCTGGGAGGTCGGCACCTACACCCTGCGCTTCGAGCGCAACATGCTCGGACGCTCGAACGCCACGGAGAACTACCTGGCCGGCTGCGTAGACATCCTGCGCGAGACCGGCCTGATCGACTCGCCCGTCTACCGCGACCGGCTGCTCAAGCTGGAGGGCCGGGTGCAGGCGATGAAGTACCACCAGTTGCGCCTCCTCACCGACCGGCTGAGGAAGCGCGACTCGGGCGCCGGCGGCCTCATCGTCAAGCTGAACAACTGTCAGTTGAACTACGACGTCTGCGCACTGGCCATCGACGCCATGGCCGAACGGGGCGTGCTCAAGCGTGGCTCGAAGCACGTCCGCGACTACGGCAACTGGCAACGCAACTACATGTACGCCCTGGGCCTGATCATCGGCGGCGGCACCGCCCAGATCCAGAAGAACATCATCGGCGAGCGGGGCCTCGGACTGCCGCGCGAGCCGAAGCCGGCAGCGGCCTAGAGTCAGCTGCGCCTCGCTCGACGAACCACGCGAAGGAGTCCGGCATGGACTTTGGACTGACGCAGCCGCAAGAGCTGCTCCGAGATTCGATCGCCCGCTTTCTCGCCCAGGATGTGGGCATCGAACGCGTCCGCCGCGTGATGGACTCCGAGTCGGGGCGGGATGAGGCGATCCACGGTCAGCTCGGCGACCAGGGCATCACCGGCCTCCTCGTCGACATGGACCTCGGCGGCTCGGAACTCGGGATGCAGGAGGCCGCCATCGCCGCCCAGGAGATCGGTCGTGCCGCGGCGCCGGTCAATTTCCATTCGTCCTACGTCCTGGCGCCGCTGCTGATTGCCGGCGGCGACAGCGGCGCGCGCCGGAACGAGCTGCTCGAAGGGATCGCCGAAGGGAAGACACTGGTCACCCCCCTCCTCGACGCCCCGATCGCGAACGATCGCGTCGACGGCACCGTGCTCTACGTGCCCGACGCCGCCTGGTCCGACGCGTTCCTGCTCGAATCCGGCGGCGGTCTCCACCTGCTCGAGGCGACCACCGCGGGGATCGACATCGAGCCCCTGCAGACCGTCGACGACACCCGCCGCGTCGCCGAAGTCACCTTCACCGGCGTCGAACTGAACACCGCCGAAAGCTTCGGCGGCAGCGCCGAGAACACTCAGCGCGCCGTCTACGCGGCACAGATCGCCCTCGCCGCCGACGCCCTCGGCACCGCCCAGCAGGGACTGCACATCGCGGTCGACTACGCCAAGGAGCGCAAGCAGTTCGAGCGCATCATCGGCTCCTTCCAGGCCGTCAAGCACATCTGCGCCGAGGTCCTGGCCGAAGTCGAGCCCGTCCAGTCCCTCCTCTGGCACACCGCCGACGCCTGGGACGAGGGCTCGGACGAGACCTGTCACCTCGCACCCCTGCTCAAGGCCCACGCCACCGACGTGGCGAGCCACGCCGTCACGATGACCACCCAGGTCTTCGGCGGCATCGGCTTCACCCACGAGTGCGACATGCACATCTTCTACAAGCGGGTCGGCTACGACCGGCAGGCGCTGGGCAACCCGACGGCGCTCCGGGAGCAGGCGGCCGCGGTCATGTACGGCTGAGGCGGCGAAATCGCCCATGTTGCAGCCCCTCGGTCGCCTGGCGTCAACGAATCGATGAGGCTGGAGCGTCTCCTCCACACCCTCGACGGACCGCCCACCGGGCCGATCTCGCCGATCGACCGGCACTCCACGATCTTCCCCTCGGACAGCCCGTGGCGAAGATCCGCCCAGCCGTCGCCTCGCTCGCGCGCATCGCGCCGGCAAGCGGGCTCGGCGTGAGCCTCGGACTGACACCGGCCGGCGACGTGCGCTGGACGGATCCCGGCGTCGAAGAGCTCCCGGAGCGGCTCCAGCACCTTGAACGCGCCTTCGACGCCGACTGGCGAGAGGCTCTCTTCACGCTGGCGGCCGAAAAGACCGATACACGGGAGCGGCCCGCCGTCCGCTACTGGCAGACCATCGCCGAGCGCCACCTGACCGCGCTTTGCCACCTGCCCGCCATGAACCCGAACGCGAAAGGGGCGGCTTCGTTCAGCGCCGAACCGCCGAGCGCGGCCGAGTGCGCCGCTCTCGTCGACGCCGCCCCGCCGATGATCGGCGGCGAATACCTGTCTGCGGAGCGCCTGCAACGCATCTGGACCGAGCTGGACGGCTGGGCGAGCCAGGCCGCTTCGGCTGCCGGCGGGCTGTCCGCGTTCCTGCGTGAGCGAGCGTCGAACTGGCATCAGGTCGGGCGGGTCTGTTTCCACCTGGCCGAGAACCGGAACGACGCGGCACGACCGTTCGCGTTCATGGCTACGTATGCCGCGCAATTCGGCGCGACCGGACGAGCGCGGCACCTGCCGCTGCGGCGAGCACTCGAACAATACGCGGGCGAGAACAACCGCTCGGCGCTCGTCACGCTGCTGTCGCCGATCCAGCAGGCCGCGGGCGCTTGCGACTGGGTAAGGGAGATGGTGGATTCCGGCAACGTCTACCGGCCCATGGCCTGGACGCCGGATCGCGCCTACCGACTCCTGCGCAGCGTGCCGGAACTCGAGGAGAGCGGCCTGTCGGTGCGGCTACCTGACTGGTGGCGCAAGCGCCCGCGACCGCAGGTCTCCGTGACGGTTGGCGAGGCGCCGTCCCTGGTGGGCGCGGACGCCGTGCTCGACTTTCGGGTCGAGGTCGTTCTCGGCGGCGAGTCGCTCTCCGAAGACGACCTGAACGCGCTGCTCGGCAGCGACGGCAATCTGGTGTTCCTCAAGGGTCAATGGGTCGAGGTGGACCGCGATCGCCTGCGCCAGGCGATCGAGCATTGGGATGCCGTGCGTCAGGCGGGCGGCGACCACGGCATCTCCTTCATCGAGGGAATGCGCCTCCTCGCCGGCGCGTCGGCCGATCTTCGGGGCGGGGCGGAAACCGAGGCCGAACGCCCCTGGGTTCATGTCGAGGCCGGAGACGGCATGCGCGAGATTCTCGCCGGCTTGCGTCAACCGGAGACGCTCGCCCCCGTCGACGGCGGCGCGCTGCAAGGGACCCTGCGGCCGTATCAACGCGACGGCGTGGCATGGCTCGCCCTCCTGACCCGCCTGGGCCTCGGCGCCTGTCTGGCCGACGACATGGGCCTGGGCAAGACCATTCAAGTGCTGGCGTTGCTGCTCTCCGACCGCGGCCTTTGCCAGGAGGAGCAGCGACCGCCGTCGCTGCTCGTGATTCCGGCGTCCCTGCTCGGAAACTGGCGCGCCGAAGCGGCGCGGTTCGCGCCGTCGCTGAACCTTCGATTCCTGCACCCGTCCGAAACCGATCGCGAGACCCTGACGGAGATCGCGAACGCTCCCGCGCGGACGCTGGCCGGCACCGATCTGGTCGTGACCACGTACGCCATGCTCGCTCGGCAGCCCTGGCTGGCGGAGGTGCGGTGGCGACTGGTCATCCTGGACGAAGCGCAGGCGATCAAGAACCCCGGTACGCTCCAGAGCCGGTCCACTCGGAAGCTCCAGGCCGGCGCTCGCATCGCGATGACCGGTACCCCGGTGGAGAACCATCCGGGAGATCTGTGGGCACTGTTCGACTTCCTCAATCCCGGTCTGCTCGGCTCGCGCGCGGTGTTCCAGCGGTTCGTCAAGACGCTGCAACAGCGCGAGAAGCAACATTTCGCGCCGCTTCGCCGACTTGTCGCGCCCTACATCCTGCGCCGCCTCAAGACGGACCGCCGCATCATCGACGACCTGCCCGACAAGACCGAGACGGCGCGCTACTGTCACCTGACCCGACCCCAGGTTGCACTCTACGAGCGAGTCGTGCGGTCGATGCAGCGCGGCCTGGAATCGGTCGACGGCATGAAGCGGCGGGGCCTCGTGTTGCAGACGCTCATGCGATTGAAGCAGGTCTGCAATCATCCCAGTCAGCTTTCCGGAGACGGCGCCTACAAGCCGAATGACAGCGGCAAGTTCAAACGCGTCGCCGAGATCTGCGCGGAACTGGCCGAACGCCAGGAACGCGCCCTCGTGTTCACGCAGTTCCGGGAGATCATCGATCCGTTGTCCGACCATCTCGCCGCGACCTTCGGTCGGCCGGGGCTGGCGCTGCACGGAGGCACCGGAGTCAGGCAGCGCCGCGCTCTGGTCGAAGCCTTTCGGCACCGCGACGGACCGCCGTTCTTCATCCTGTCCCTCAAGGCGGGAGGCACGGGTCTGAACCTGACGGCGGCTACGCACGTGATTCACTTCGACCGCTGGTGGAACCCCGCCGTCGAAAACCAGGCTACCGACCGGGCCTTTCGCATCGGCCAGCGACAGGCCGTGCTGGTCCACAAGTTCATCACCTCCGGAACCATCGAGGAGAGAATCGACCGGATGATCACGGAGAAGAGCGAACTGGTGAACGATCTGCTGGAGGATGGCCGCGAGATGAAGCTCACCGAGCTTTCCGATGACGAACTGCTCGACTTGGTCCGTCTGGACATCACCCGGGCGAAAGCGTAGGAAGCGCGGGATCTGTCATGAGGTTTCCGACCTACGTTCCAGTCGCCGCGCGACGAGCCAGGGCCGCGCGGAAGGTCGCCAGTCTCCGCAGGCAGGGCATGAAGGTGCAGCCGGTCGAGATCACGGGGAACCTGATTGCCCGGAGCTTCTGGGGCAAGCGCTGGTGCAAGCACCTGGAGTCCTTCTCCGACTACCGCAACCGGTTGCCGCGCGGCCGCAGCTACGCGCGCCACGGCGCGGTCTGCGACTTGGCGATCCGGGCCGGCCGCGTCGACGCACTGGTCTTCGGCACGAGGCTCTACCACGTCGCCATTCGCATCCAGAAGCTCAAGCCCGCTGTCTGGAAGTCCATCAAGGCCAGGTGCACCGGACAGATCGGATCGGTCATCGAGTTGCTCCAGGGACGACTCTCCGACCAGGTGATGGCCGTCGTCACGGATCGCAGCCGCGGCCTGTTTCCGACTCCGCGCCAGATCGAGTTCGACTGCGACTGCCCGGACTGGGCCGGCATGTGCAAGCACGTGGCTTCGGTCCTGTACGGCGTCGGCAACCGGCTCGACGACAGCCCCGAACTCCTCTTCCTGCTGCGAAAGGTCGACGAATCGGAGCTGATTGACGCCGACCTGGCGCTGCCGGCCGGCGCGGCGGGTGCGGATTCCCTGGCGGAAGGCGACCTGTCGGGAATCTTCGGCATCGAACTGGACACGGACGAGGCGCGGGATCCCCGCTCCAGACCGCGGAAGAGGGCGGCGCGCAAGGCTCGAAAACGCGGTGGCGCTTCCCGGCCCCCGAGCCGGCGAAAGCGCGCCGGGAAGAAGGGCGCCGCGAGAAAGGGCGCCGCGAAGAAGGCCCCGGGTGTCGCGCCACCCTTCCGCCCCACCGGCGCCCGCGTCTCCAGGCTCCGCCGGCGCAGCGGCCTGACGGTCGCCGAGTTCGCCGCCGCGCTCAGGGTTACCCCGGCAACCGTGCGCCGCTGGGAGGCCGTGCGCGGACCGCTCAACCTGCGAGCCGCCTCGTACAACGCCTTGCGGACCCTCCACGAACGGATCGAAACAGCGACAGCCAGCCGTCGTCGTTGAGACAATTCGCCGGCAACTGGCATCGGCCATCTCCAGGCTCACGCCGAATCCACCGTTGCGCTCCCGTGACCGGTCTGGCCGCAACCCGGTACGCTCGGCCCGAATGACGCCCCACGAAACCGCTCTCTCAGCCCCCAACAAAGAACGCCCCGAACACGACCCGGATGTCGGTCAACTCGTCCAGGTCCGTAGCCGCCGTTGGCTCGTCGAGGGCGTCCAGCCCGGCGAGAAGCCCTGCCACTCCTCGATAGTCCGCCTCGCCTGCGCCGAAGACGACGCCCAGGGCGAAGAGATCGAGGTCTTCTGGGACCGCGAACTCGACCGCCGCATCCTGAAGCAGGCTGGCTGGGGCGAACTCGCCGCAAAGGGGTTCGACACGCCCCGCCGTTTCGCCGCCTTCCTGCACACGCTGCGCTGGAACTGCGTCACCGCCACCGATCCGAACCTCTTCCAGGCGCCGTTCAGGGCTGGCATCAAGCTCGACGTCTACCAGATGGAGCCGCTGCGCAAGGCGCTCAGGCTGCCGCGGGTCAACCTGTTCATCGCCGACGACACGGGTCTCGGCAAGACGATCGAGGCCGGGCTGATCGCCCGGGAGCTGCTGCTCCGCAAGAACGTGAAGACGATCGTCGTCTCGGCGCCAAGTTCCGTGCTCGAACAGTGGCAGGGCGAGATGGAGGAGCGCTTCGGCCTGCTGTCATCCTCTCGGAGGCTTCCTTCCTGCTGGCTCGCGCCTCGGCCGATCCGAGCCTGCCGATCACCCTCGTCGAGCGCGGTGTCCTCGAAGTCGCGGATCCACTCGCATCTCCCGACCAAGCCCGCGCCGTCGGCCGCTTGATGCGACGCTACAGCAATGTACCGATGTCGCTCGCGGATGCCTGTCTGGTCTGGATCGTCGAGCAGACAAAGAACGCCTCGGTTCTCACGCTCGACTCCGGCTTCCGCATCTACCGTCAGGCTGGACGCCGCGTCATCCCCGTGCTCGCCCCGCCGTAGACGATGGCCCAACCGAACGCGAACACGCTCGCCCATCTCGAGTGGCTCGGCTTCGTGCAGCCGACCGGTCTCGTCGTCTCGGCGCCGGCGCTGGACAAGGCCGGCGCGGTGCTGCAACGCAGCGACCGGGAAGGCCAGCGCCGTCTGCAGGCGGCCGTTGAATGCCGGCGGTCCGGATCGGGCGACGAGCCCTCAGCCCTCCTGCCCGATTTCGAGCCGTTCGCCCGCACCGTGCTCGGCTGGAACTTCTCGCCCAGGGGCTACGCCGGCGGCAGCGCCGCCCCGATGCCGGAGGATCTGAGCCTTCACCTGCCCGACTACGGCGAGACGCTGCGCCCCGACTTCGCGGTCCGCGAACTAGAACCGAGCGAGGAAGGCCCGGTGCTGGTGCAGACCCTTGAGCCCGACCAGGACTTCGACCGGGTCGCCGCCGGCGCCGGCCGGCTCGAAGCCTCGCCCAACAGCCGGCTCGCGGTACAAGTGCTGCACGCCCTCTACGAGCTGCTGCGCGGCTTCCAGGCAGCCCACGAGGAGAAGCTGCTAGTGGCTCGATGGCGAGCGCCTCTCCTACCGGGCCCTGGACGTCGAGCAGATCGGCGCCGTCTACGAGACGATGATGGGCTTCCAGCTCGAACGCGTTCCGCACGACGTTCACGCCAGACTGCGCCGTAGACCCATCGTCAGTCCAACACGGAACACCCGCACCAACGGTAGACGCCGGGGCGGTCGTCGAAACATGCTCATCGTCGGCCCCCTTTCGCGCCTACTCCACGATCGCCTGGTAGGTGAGCACCTCCATCGTCGAACGCAGCGGATAGGTGCCGGTGGGCAGCAACTGGGTCAGCACCATGCCGACGAGGTTCTCCTCGGGGTCGACCCAGAAGTCGGTCGAGGCGGCGCCGCCCCAGCCGTAGGTGCCGGGCGAAGCCGGCAGTCCGGTCAGGCCGGTGTCGGTGATCGAGTACCCGCCCAGGCCGTAGCCCATGCCCTCGCTCATCCCCATGTCGAGATTGAGGCTGGACATCGGCGAGGGTCCGTAGGTCGATCCGAGGTGGTTGTCCATCATCAGGGCCACGGTCTGCGGTCCGAGGATCCGCACGCCATCGAGCTCGCCGCCGTTCGCCAGCATCTGGGCGAAGCGCAGGTAGTCGCCGGCGGTGGCGACCAGACCGGAGCCGCCCATCTCGACCTTCGGCGGCTTGCGATAGGCGCTGGTCTCGGGATCGTCGAAGACGACGATGCCGCCCTCCGGCGTCGGCGCGTAGTTCACGGCCAAGCGATCGAGCTTCTCGTCGGGAACGTAGAACTCCGTGTCGACCATGCCCAGCGGGTCGAAGACTCGCTCCTTCAGGAACTCGCGGAAGGTCTGCCCCGAAACGACCTCGACCACCCGGCCCGCGACTTCGAGACCGACGCTGTAGTTCCAGGCGGTGCCCGGATGCGCGAGCAGGGGCTGCTTCGCCAGTTCCCGGACGTAGTGCGCGAGGTCGTCGTGCGGGACCGCCTCGGCCGAGCCCTCAAGCCCCTGCGCCGCGTAGAAGGCGGCCACCGGGCTGGGGATGAAGGTGTAGGTCAGACCGGAAGTATGGGTCATCAGGTCCCGGATGACGATGGGTCGCCGGGGCGGCTCCGTCTCCATGTCGTCGCCGTCGCCCGAGACGTAGACCCGCACGTCCGCGAACTCGGGGAGAATCGCGGACAACGGCGTCGACAGCAGAAAGTGCCCCTCCTCCCAGAGGCTCATCAGCGCCGCCGAGGCGATCGGCTTGGTCATCGAGTACATGCGGAAAAGCGTGTCCTCGGTCATCGGCTCGCCGGCCTCGACGTCCTGGTTGCCGCTGGCTTCGAAGTGAACGACCCGGCCGTCGCGCGCGACGACGGTGACGACGCCGGAGAGCTTGCCGTCCGTCACGTAACTCTCGAACGCCGGCCGGATGCGGTCGAGCCGTTCACTCGACATGCCGGCGCTTTCGGGTGTTGTAATTGGCAGACCCGCGAAGGTTTCGGTGCCGGCGCCCGTGCCGGCACCGCCCTCGGGTGCACAGGCCGGGAGCAGGACGAGACAGGTCGCCGCGATCGAGGCAGCGATGGAAAGAAGTCGAAGGCGCATGGGAACCCTCCCGGTTGAACGTGTTTGCCTCGCTCAGCTTTCGCCGAGCAGCCAGGCCTCGTCGAAGTTCACGTGCTTGATGCTCTTGCCCTGGCCGCCGTCGTCGAGCGCGCCGGCGACGTGGTAGCTGTAGGTCACGTGGATGCCGCCGTCTCGCGTCTGGATGACGGACGGGTAGTGGTAGCGGCCGACGCCCTTCTCCTCGAGCTCGATGTAGCGCCTGTGCTTGAAGGTCCTGCCTTCGTCCTCGGAGACCGACACCGCGAGCCGGTAGCGGCCGTCGGGGATGTCGTTGTGGACGACGACCCAGCGACCGCTCTCGAGCTTCAGTACTTCGAGTCCGGCGCCGGTCTCGACCACGTCGGGGTGGTCGCGGGCGATGGTCCAGGTCCCTCCCAGATCCCGGGACTCGGCGACGTGCGCCCTCTTCGGCGGCGGCCCGTTGTCGCGCATGAAGGCGACCAGGGTGCCGTCGTCGCGGAGCGCGAACGTGGGCTGGATGTTGCCGCCGCCGATGATCGGCTCACTCATCGTCCAGGTGTGGCCGCCGTCGTCGCTGTACGTGGCGGAAGCGAAGCTGAAGCCGTCGGAGTACAGGCCCACCAGCAGCCGCTGGCCGCCCTCAGGCAGCGGCAGGACGACCGGATGGGCACGGGTGAACCAGCCGAGGCGGCGGGTCAGCTTGTCGGCGGCCTGCTCCAGGTTGCGCGCGGCCCATTGCCGGACCGATTCCGGCGAGGCCGGATCCGTGGCGCCGGTAAAGCCAAGGCTCCGGAAGTACTCGTCCGTCCTCTCCGCCACCAGGTCGTGGAAGCCGTCGCCGGGCTTCATGTGGAGCACGTCCTGCCACTGCCACACCGGCGGCCCCGGCCCCTCGAAGTCGGTCGAGACCTTGAATTTCATCAGCGCGCTCTCCCACAAGTTCGCCTGAATCGTGGGCCAGAACAGCCACAGCCGGTGTCCGCCGGCGCTCACCGGCTCGAGCAGCAGGGTGCAGTTCGTGTCCGGGAAGCCCGGCGTGTCGGCGAGCAGGAACGGCTGGCTCCAGGTCTCGGCGCCCGCGCGAAGGCGAGCGCCCCGGATGCGCACGTCGTCGGCGGTGCGCTCACCCGAACCGTGGAACCAGGCCACGAGCAGATCGCCGTTCGGCAGCTCGACCAGGGACGAGCCGTGGTTGTGCCAGTGCTCGAGCGGGAAGATCAGCTCCCCCACCGGACCTTGGGCATCCGAGCCCTCCTGGGCGGTGGCCGGCAGGATTGCGAGAGCGACGAGCGCCGCTGCGAGTGCGGAAACGCACCGGATGCGGGCAGGATGCCCGCGCCTACTCGACGGCAAGGGAGACACGGATGACCTCCTCGTCGTTACGCGCGATGACGTGACGGTTGGCGTAGGCCGGGTGGGACCAGTTGACCATCGCGTCGTAAAAGCGTCGCGGACCGAAGCCGGATCGCGCAGTGGGCTCGATCAGCTTGGCGCGGTCGATCTCCTCGTAGCCGTCCCGCGAGAAGCGGGCGATGATCAGGTCGCCGACATCGTTGTTCACGAACCAGCGGTCGCCGTGCTTGACCATGAAGGCGGCGCCCCAGCGCCCCTGGCGGGTCATCTTGTCGCTCTCCCAGAGCCGTGAACCATCCGAGGCGTCAAGGCCGCGCAACTGGCCGTAGCTGCAGACGCCGTAGATCGTGTCGCCCTCGAGAATCGGCGTGGTGATCAGGGCGTGAAGCCCCTCCGTCTCCTCCGGCATCTCGCTGCGGCTCTTGCCGCGCCACAGCTCCGTGACCTCGGGCTTGTCCTCGGCCAGCTCGAGCAGCAGGGAACCGCGGTAGAACTGGCTGAACAGCAACCGGTTGCCGTCGATCACGGGGGTCGTCACGGTCATCCCGGAAGCGACCTCCCAGGGCACGGTCCAGTAGACCTCGCCGGTGGCCGGATCGAGCGAGTTGACCGCCCGCGGCTCCCAGACGATGAGCTGCTCCACGCCGCCGCGTTCGAAGATCATGGGCTGGCCGTAGCCCATCTCCCAGTCCGAAGACAGCGACCGCCAGACCTCCTCGCCCGTGCGCTTGTCGAAGGCGATCACCTTGCCGTCCGGTTCGGCGCCCACGATCTGGATCAACAGGTCGCCATGCACGAGCGGCGAACTGGAGAACCCCCAGATCGTGATGCTGGCATTGCCCTGCTCCACCGAGTCGTAGCTCCAGATCACGTCGCCCGTCTCCGCATTCAGCGCGAACAGGTGCCCGACCCCGCCCATGACGTAGACGCGGTCGCCGTCGACGGCCGGCGTGGAGCGCGGGCCGATCGCGTAGCTCTGCTGGAGCGCGGAGTAGTTCACGTCCCACTCGTGGCTCCAGAGCACCTCGCCGGTCTCCTCGTCGAGCGTCAGCACGCGTTCCTTCCCCATGATGGCGCGCGACCCTTCAACGCGCCGCCAGTCCATGACGAACACACGTCCATCCGCCACCACCGGGCCCGAGTAGCCGCCGTGGATGGGTACCCGCCAGGCGACCTCGAGCCCCCCTTTGGGGAATTGCTCCAGGATGCCGTCCTCCTGCCACACGCCGGAGCGGTCGGCGCCCCGCCACTGCGGCCAGTCGTCGGCCATGGCCGGCGCGGTCAACGTCAACCCCAGCACGACGCCGAGGGTGCGAATCGCCAAGGCTTGCACGGAAGGGACCTCCTCGCTGACGGCGCCCACTCTCCGGTCGGCGCAGATCAGATGTCGTAGTACAGCGCGAACTCGTGCGGATGCGGCCTGAGGGCCATCTCCTGACACTCGTTCTCGCGCTTGTACGCGATGTGGTTCTCGATCACGTCCTCGTCGAACACGCCGCCCGCGGTCAGGAAGTCGTGGTCGTCCTCGAGCGCGTCGAGCGCCTCGTCCAGCGTCGCCGGCGTGGTCGGAACGCCCTGGCTCTCCTCCGGCGACAGATCGTAGATGTCCACATCCAGCGAACTGCCGGGATCGATCTCGTTCTGGATGCCGTCGACGGCAGCCATGAGCAGCGCGGCAAAGGCGAGGTAGGGGTTGCAGCTCGGATCGGGGCAACGGAACTCGACTCTCTTCGCCTTCGGCGACGGCGAGTACATGGGGATCCGCACCGCCGCACTCCGGTTGCGCTGCGAGTACACCAGGTTCACCGGCGCCTCGAAGCCAGGCACGAGGCGCTTGTAGCTGTTGGTGGTCGGGTTCGTGAAGGCGAGCAGCGCCGGCGCGTGCTTGAGCAGGCCGCCGATCGCGTGCATCGCCATGTCGGACAGGCCCGCGTAGCCGTCGCCCGCGAACAGGGGGACGCCGCCCTTCCAGAGCGAAATGTGCGTGTGCATGCCACTGCCGTTGTCCTCGAACAGCGGCTTCGGCATGAAGGTGACCGTCTTGCCGTGCTTGGCGGCCGTGTTCTTGATGATGTACTTGTAGAGCATCATCGCGTCCGCGGTTTCCACCAGCGGCCCGAAGCGCAGGTCGATCTCGGCCTGACCGCCGGTGCCGACCTCGTGGTGCTGGCATTCGACGTGGAGTCCGGCATCTTCGAGGGTCAGCAGCATCTCGCTGCGCAGATCCTGGTGCTTGTCTGTCGGCGGCACCGGGAAGTAGCCCTCCTTGTACCGCGGCTTGTAGCCGAGGTTCGGCCCCTCGTCGGCGCCGCTGTTCCAGCGACCTTCGATCGAGTCGACCTCGTAGAAGGCGAAGTTCGGACCGCCATCGAAGCGCACGTCGTCGAAGATGAAGAACTCGGCCTCGGGGCCGAAGTAGGCGGTGTCGGCAAGGCCCGTCGACTGGACGTAGGCCTCGGCAGCCCTGGCGACGCCGCGCGGGTCGCGGCCGTAGCTCTCGCGGGTGATCGGATCGACGATGTTGCAGGTCATGACCAGCGTCTTGTGCTCGAAGTACGGGTCGATGAACGCCGTGCCGGGGTCGGGAACGACCAGCATGTCCGACTCGTTGATCACCTGCCAACCGCGGATGCTCGAGCCGTCGAATCCGAGCCCATCCTCGAACGTGCTCTCGTCGACCTCGCGGGCGGGCACCGAAAAGTGCTGCCAAAGACCGGGAAAGTCGGTGAACCTGAGATCGACGATCTGGACGCCTTCGTCCCGGATCCGTCCAATGATCGACTGGGGGCTAGCGTCTGCCATGAAGTCCTCCTTTGCTTGTCCTTGCCGCGGTGAAGCCGCGCCGAACCGATGTAGCCGAGCCGCCGACCCGGCCGATCTCTGCATGCACGAAAGCGCTTTGGCCGCCTGTTTATCAGCGAGTCCATCAACTGGCAACCCGCGGCGCCGACGCCGTGGCTCTTCCGCTAGCAACCTGCGTGCCGGGACGCTTTCCTGGGGCGTGAAACGGGCCACGCGCCCGGAGTTTCCGCACCGTAGGGCAGGAATCGGCCGCCGAGTCCAGTCGAGCTTCTTCTCGGTCCGATCGCACCCGCGCTGAGCCAACAACTCTGTCGCGGCCCCCGGCCAGGATCCGACGATTCCGTAGCGTCTACCGTGCCCGGAACGACACTGGCCAGCGCTCTGCAACCCGGATGCGGGCGAGACGCCCGCGTTCCCAGGGCCGGAGTCGGCTAGCCCGGCGCCAGACGGCCGAGCACCGCTGCGTCCTCGCGCCATCCCGGGTGGGCTCTGACCTGCAACTCGAGGTACACCCGCCGACCCAGGAAGCCTTCCAGATCCCGGCGCGCGGCGGTACCGATCTCCTTGATCCGTTTGCCGCCGCGACCGATCACGATGCCCTTGTGGCTGTCCCGGTCGACCAGGATGTGCGCGAGCAGGTCCGTCCGCTTGTCGCCGTCCTCCCACGCTTCGATGACGACGGCGGTCGTGAAGGGCAACTCGTCCCGCGTCTGTTCGAGCACCTTCTCCCGAATCAGCTCGGCCACCAGGAAGCGTTCCGTGTGCACGGTCGGAAGCTCCGGATCGTGTTGCGGCTCGCCCGCCGGCAGGTGGCGCCAGAGGATCTCCAGGACCTGTTCCACGCCGTCCCCGTCAAGCGCCGAGATGGGCACGATCTCCTCGAACACGCCGCGGCCCGCATAGCGCTCGATCTCGGGCAACAGCCGGTGCTTCCTGACCTGGTCGATCTTGTTCAGCAGGCACAGCATGGGACGCTCCTGTCCGGCTGCCGCCGCGGCGCCGACGAGATCGAGGGCGTAGGCGTCGCCCTTGCCGAACGGAACCGCCACGTCGCGGATCAGGCAGACGACGTCAGCCTCGTTGAGTGCCGCGGAGGCGGCGTGGACCATGCGGCGGTTCAACCGGTGCAGGGGCCGGTGCAGGCCGGGCGTGTCGTGAAACACCATCTGGCCGCGCTCCGTGGTCAGGATACCGATCAACCGGTGGCGGGTGGTCTGCGGCTTGTCCGAGACGATCGCGAGCTTCTCGCCCAGCATCCGGTTCATCAGCGTCGACTTGCCGGCGTTCGGCCGCCCCACGAACGCCACCGTCCCGGTCTTGTACGGCCCCAGGCAGTGCGCCCGCAGCCGCTGCTCCAGGGCCTCCATCTCGCCGTCGTCCGTCTCGTGGTCATAGCCCAGGCAGTGGAGGATTCCGTGCAGTGCCAGCACCTGGAGCTCCCGCTCGAGGGCGACGCCGCTGCGCGCCACGGCCGTCTCCACCGAGATCACGACATCGCCCAGGTGCCGCCCCTCCGGAGTCGTCTCGCCGGGGAACGAGAGCACGTCGGCCGCCTCATCGATCGCCCGGTAGCGTTGGTTCAGCCCCCGGATCTCGTCGTCGCCCGTGAGGCGCAGGGTCAGCGAGGCCGGATGCGGCGCCAGCTCCGCGACCACATCGTGAGCGACGCGGCGGAGACCGGGCAACAGGGCCCGGCAACTGGCCTCCACGGAGGCCGCAACCTGCAGATCGATGGTCGCCACGCCGGGCTCAGCGCCCTTAAACGCCTCGCATCGCTCGGAGTTTCGGCCCATCCCGTCCGCACCAGAAGCTTGCGCCTCAGAACTCACTCGTGTCGTTCTGCGGCGCGAGCTCCTGGCGCCCGGCCGCTCCCCGCGCCGCCGGGAAGAACCCGCAGAGAACCGCGACTCTCACTGCCCCATTCGAAGCCGGGATACTCCACCCGGTGGTGGTGGATCGTCTTCAGGACATTCTGCAGCGTGTAGCTCAACCGTCGCAGGTCGGAAAGGGTCAGATCGGTCTGATCCAACTGACCATCTTCGACGATGTCGTCCAACAGACGCGTAACCAGCGCCTGGATCGACTCCTCGGAGAAGTCCGTGAGGGTGCGGCTCGCGGCCTCCACCGTATCGGCGACCATCAGCACGCCCATCGTCTTGTTCTGGGGCATCGGGCCCAGGTACCGGTACTGATGCTCGTTGATCGTCTCCTCCGGCTCCGCCCGCTTCTTCGCCCGGTCGAGGAAGTAGCCGAGGGTGCGCGTGCCGTGATGCTGTTCGATCGCGTCCACGATCGGCTGAGGCAGGCCATGCTCCCGCGCCAGGCGGACGCCCTCCTTCACATGATCGAGGAGGATCAGCGCCGACATCGACGGAGCGAGGTTGTCGTGCGGGTTGTCTCCGTCGCGCTGGTTCTCCACGAAGTACTGCGGCCTCAGCACCTTGCCGATGTCATGGTAAAGGCCCCCCACATACGCCAGCGTCGGGTTCCCGCCCAGGGCCTCGCAGCCCGCCTTGGCCAGATTGGCGACCATCAGGGAGTGCTGGAAGGTGCCGGGCGCCTCGAAGGCGACGCGCTGCAGGAGCGGCAGATTCGTGTCGGAGAGCTCCATCAGCTTCATGTCCGTGGTCAGGAACAACAGCGCCTCGAACACGGGGATCGCGAAGCCGACCGCCGCCGCGGCCAGCAGGCCGCCGAGGAATCCGCAGAGCAGTTCGAAGCCCCAGCCCGCGATCGAGGCGCCGTTCTCGTCCAGCAGAGTCACCACGGTCACCGAAGCCATGTTGACGAGTCCGACCAGCAGGCCCGCCCTGATCACCGCGGATCGCTGCTTCAGTTGATCGAGCGCGAACACGGCGGCGAGGCTGCCGGTCAGCGCGAAGAGCATCGTGCCGCCCGCCAACCCGAGCTGCGAGGTGGTTGCCTCCGCCCATCCGAGACGCCCCACCAGCACGGAGAAGACCAGGCCGGCGAGCAGCCCGGCGCCGCGGCCGTAGAGCACGGACACCAGGAGCGCCACCGCGGCGAACGGAATCGCGAAGCCGTAGCTCCTCGCGGAGCTGAGCGCCTCGATCTCGAAGGAGGCGGCGAGCGCATCCGCGACCACGAAGCCGAAGCGGGTCGCCAGGAGACCCAGGATCAGCAGCAGCACGACGCTGCCGAAGGCGCGAGCCTCGACGGTGACCAGCCGCTTGCGCCGGAACGCGATCCACAGGAACGCCACCGCCAAGCCCAGCAGCAGTACCGACGCGGCCGGCGATCGAAGCAGGATCGACCGCCGCTCGCTACCCGTCATCTCCCGCAGCAGTTCGATTGCCTTCTGGTCGACCTCGTCGCCCCTGCGCACGATGACCTGACCCGCCCGGATCTCGTTGAACGCCTGCCCGATCGCCTCCGCTGCCGCGTCCCGCCGCTCCTGGGTCTCGTTCAGGTTCAGGTAAACGTTCGGAGTCAGGTTGACCATCAGGAAGTCGACGACCGTCTCCCGGTCGGCGTGGCTCCAGCCGCCCCAACGGCCGACCTCCGCTTCGAGATAGCTCTGCACCTCATCCCAGCCGCGATAGCGAAAGAGGTCGAACTGGACCGCTTCCTCTCCGGTCTGGAGGATGCGCACCGTCACGCCCTCGAGCCGGTTCTGGAGCAGGGTCTCCTTGTTCTCCACGATCCCTTCCCGAAGCAGGAACCCGACCAGGCGGCCCAAGCGCTCCTCGAGCTCGGCGCCTTCGTCCTCGCCGTCGACCTGGGCGGCCAGCAGGTCCGCGTGGCCTTCGTCGACTCGCAGGTCGCTGCCCTCTCGCAGCCGTCGCAACCGTTCGGCGGCCACCTCCTGCTCCTCCCCCTCGGGCAGGAGTTCGGCCGCCTCGTCGCCCCCTCGCTCGATCTCGAAGAGGCGCCGGATCCGGTCCTCCACCTCGTCGGCCTGGGCGGCGTCGAGGTCGTAGAGAGGCCGGACGTCGGAACGGGCCTGCTCCTTCAGTTCCTCCGACCTCGCCTCGTCGGGGATCAGGACATCGCGCGTCGCGTGATAGTCGCGGTTCGCGATGTCGCCCTCGCTCAGATCCGGACCGAAGAAGACGCCGGCCGGGGCCATGATCCAGGCGCCGGCCAGGACCATGAAGACGACCCAGACGATGTCGAGTTCCAGCACGTAGTGCCACAGGCCGGCGACCGTCAACCGCTCGCCGTGGCGCCGGAACATGCTGCGCCGCAGCCGCTTGCGAACCTCTCGCCGGCGCCCGGACCGGCGTCGCCGCGGCGTCTTCGCCGACGCGCTCACCGAACCTCCCGGCGCTCCGCGTCGTCGCCGAAACGAGCCTCCCAGCGGTCGTAGGCGCCGACAATCCGCTGCACGAGTTCGTGACGGACCACGTCGGACCGCCCGAAGCTCACGAAAGCCATGCCCTCCTCGCCACGAAGCACCTCGAGAGCGTGCTTCAGCCCCGATCGCTGACCGGGCGGCAGGTCGACCTGCGTGATATCGCCGTTGACCACCGCCTTCGAATTGAAGCCGATGCGGGTCAGGAACATCTTCATCTGCTCCGGCGTCGTGTTCTGCGCCTCGTCGAGAATGATGAAGCTGTCGTTGAGCGAACGACCCCGCATGAAGGCGAGCGGCGCCACCTCGATCACTTCGCGTTCCATCATCCGCGACACCTTGTCGAAGCCGATGATGTCGTAGAGAGCATCGTACAGCGGCCGCAGGTAGGGATTCACCTTCTCCGCCAGGTCGCCGGGCAGAAACCCGAGCTTCTCGCCCGCTTCGACCGCCGGCCGGGCCAGCACGATGCGCCGGACCTTTTCCTGCTTGAGCGCGGAAGCCGCCACCGCCACCGCCAGGTAGGTCTTGCCCGTGCCCGCCGGCCCGGTCGAGACGACCAGATCGTGGTCCAGCATAGCGCGCAGGTAGCGCTTCTGGTTCAGGCTGCGAGGCGCGACGAGGCGACGCGAGGCCTGGATCAACGCTCCGGTCTTGAAGAAGTCGACCAGCGATGTCGCCGGTTCCTCGGCCACCACGCGCAGCGCGGTCGCCAGATCGCCAGAGCGGAGACGGCGGCCACTCGCGGCCAGCGCGCCGAGATCGGTGAGCAGGCGCTCCGCCTGGCCCACCGCCTTCGCCGCGCCCTGAATCTGAACCGCCGATCCGCGCACGCCGAGGGTCACTTGAAGCGCCTTCTCGACCCGTCGCAGGTTCTCGTCGTGGGCGCCGCAGATCGCCTGCACCGACCCTTCGGGCAGGATCAACTGGGCTCTGGCCTGCGCTGGTTCAGCGGTACTCAAAGAACCCCTTGCCGCTCTTGCGTCCCAGTTGCCCGGCCTGGACCATCTGCTTGAGCAGCGTCGGCGGGGCGAAGCGGGTCTCCCGGTACTCGTCGAACATGATGTTGGCGACGTAGTACATCGTGTCCAGGCCGATGAAGTCGCACAGCGTGAACGGCCCCATCGGATAGCCGCAGCCGAGCTTCATCGCGGTGTCGATGTCCGTAAGTGAGCCGATGCCGTTCTCATAGGCGCGGATCGCATCCAGCAGATACGGCACCAGCAGCCGGTTGACGATGAAACCGGAGTTGTCCTTGCACGCAACCGGCGTCTTGCCGACCCGCTGAGCGAGACGCCAGGAGGCGTCGTACGCCTCGTCGGATGTCATCAGGGTGCGGACGACCTCGACCAGCCGCATCGCCGGCACCGGGTTGAAGAAGTGAAGCCCCACGAACCGGTCCGGCCTCGACGTCGAAGCCGCGAGTTGGGTGAGGGTCAGCGAGGACGTGTTGCTGGCGAAGATCGCGTCGTCGCCGACGATGCCGTCCAGCGCGACGAACAGCTCGCGCTTCGTCTCCAGGTCCTCGACGATCGCCTCGACGACCAGGTCGGAACCGGCGAGATCCGCAAGGTCGACCGTGCCGCTCAGATTCGAGATCGCCCGGTCGTGCTCCTCGGCGTCGATGCGCCGCCTCTCCAGACTCTTGGCCAGGGACCGGCGCACCGCGCCGAGCCCCGCATCGAGCACTCCCTGGTTGATCTCCCTGACCGTGACCGGGAGCCCGGCCCGCGAACAGATCTCTGCAATGCCCCGGCCCATGAGACCGCAGCCGACGATGCCAACGCGTTGCACTTCCATCGAGCTCTCTTCTCTTCCTTTGTAGGTCCGGTGAATCAGCCGCTCCGGTTTCGGTGCGGAACTCCCGGAGCTTGCGCCGAGAACGTAACGGAGTGAGTTCTCAGGCGCAAGTTCCGGGAGAGGTGGGGGCTGGGGCCAAACACGGAGCCCGTTGTGGTTTACACCGCCAGGAGCTTGCGGGCCAGAGACGATCAAAGCATCAGGGTCACTGGCCCCAAGGGCGCAGTGACCTCACTGGCCGGCGCCCAGCGACGAGTTTGGCGGCGCTGGCAACGGTCAGCCTGTGATCTCGATCGTCCGCTCTCCCGGTTCCCGACCGACCTCCAGCCGAACCTCCATCGCCGGCACTCCGTAAGGCATGCGGTCCGCCCACTCGACGACCTTGACGCCATTCCCTGCCAACAACTCCTCCAACCCGATCCCCTCGACCTCCTCCGGCTGCAACCGGTAGAGGTCGAAATGGACCAGGCGCACCGGGCCGCGGTCGTACTCGTGAATCAGCGTAAAGGTCGGCGACTGGATCAGCCCCGAGTCGAGCCCCAGGCCCTCGGCAATGCCCTGGGTCAGGACCGTCTTGCCGGAACCCAGGTCGCCGAACAGGAGCGCGATGCCATCCGGCCTCAGCCGTTCGGCGAGTTCGACCCCCAACCTCCGGGTTTCTCCGGCGCTCCCGGTGCGAACGATCATGGGGCGAGCACGCCGCATCTGTGGGAGATCTGCAAGACGATCGAACCCCGCTGCTATTCCGCTATTCCGCGCCGGCCAGCGACTTGAACGCCGATCCGAGTTCATCTACCAGGTCGGAGGCGGCCATCGACGTCTCACCCCAGCTTGCGGCGGCCAGATCGCCCGCCAGGCCATGAACGTAGACGCCCACCCTCGCCGCGGAAGGCGGTTCCAATCCCTGAGCCAGCAGCGCCGCGATCACCCCGGTCAGCACGTCGCCGCTGCCCCCCGTGGCCATGCCCGGGTTGCCGGTCGGGTTCACCCAGGCACCGAGGGCGGAGTCCGAGATCAGCGTCTGGCGGCCCTTGAGGACGACCACCGCCCCGGTCTCGCGGGCAGCCCGCCGCGCATTCCCCCAGCGGTCGTTCACCACGGCATCGGTCGCGACGCCCAGCAGCCGCGCCAGTTCGCCGGGATGGGGCGTAATCACGAGGTCCGCGTCGCGCGCCCGGAGCGCCCGCGCGTCGCCGGCGAAGGCGGAAATGCCGTCCGCATCGAGGACGACGGGCGCCGTACTCCCGGCCAGGACCTGCCGGGCAAGCACGCGGGCATCGTCGCTCAGGCCGAGGCCCGGGCCCAGCGCCAACGCGCCCGGCGAAGCGCGCTCGACGATCGTCTCCAGCAACGGCTCCACCGCGTCCCGCGACCAGCCGCCCCGCCTCGAGGGCAAGCCCAGGGTCATCGACTCGATCGAACCGGCGTCGACCACCTGCGTGAGGTGTTCCGGCACGGCCGCCGTCACCAGCCCGGCGCCGCCCCGAACCGCCGCGCGCGCCGCCAGGACCACGGCCCCGCTGTAGCCGCTCGAGCCGCCGGCAACGATGACGTGACCGAACGTTCCCTTGTGGCCACTCCGCGGGCGCGCTCCGAGGCGACCCACCAGATCCTCCCGGCGCGACTGGTAGAGAGCCTCGGGCCCCGGGGGCGGCTCGGGCAGCGGCACGCCTAGATCGCCGATCCGGAGCCGGCCACCGGCGTCCGATGCGGGCGCCAGCACGTTCGCGACCTTGGGAAAGCCGAGAGCCACCGTGAGGTCGGCGACGACGTGGGGCCCAGGCGGCACGGCCGCGGAGGCGTCGAGCCCGGTCGGCAGATCGACCGAAACCAGTGGAACGTTTCCCCGCCGGTTGCACAGCCAGTCGACCCAGCGGGCCACAGGGCCCTCGACGGGCCTATTCAGCCCCGTGCCCAGCAGCGCGTCGACCCAGAGGTCGACCTCTCGATCCACCGCGTCGCACTTGGCGGGTTCGGGGGCCACCGCCGGCGACAGCCCGAGCTGTTCGCAGGACACGAGCTGCTGCGTCGCTTCGAGACTGAGCCTGTCGAGCGGTCCGGCAATGAAGGCGGTCGCTTCGTACCCGCGTGCCGTCAGATCGCGGAGCAGGGCCAGACCGTCGCCGCCGTTGTTGCCCCGGCCGCAGGCGATGGCGACACGGCGCGCGCGCGGATAGCACTCGGCAATGGCGTCGGCAATGGCGCGGGCCGCGTTCTCCATCAGGACCAGCGCCGGCACGCTGAGGGCAGAGGTCGCCGCGGCTTCGACCGACCGCATCTCCTCGGTGGTGACGACTCTCACCCCTGGCTCTCCGGTGCTGGCGGACGCCGGGACCAGGACGCGACCACCTCGGCGGTTCGCGGGCATAGAGACCGCAACTCGGGCCGGCGTTCGAGAGCGTCCCGGAATCGAGCCAGATCGTCCAGCGTGTCGAGATCCTCCTCTTCCGGCAGGAGGGCCGCATCCAGCCCCAACTCGCGGCAGCGCGACAGAGTCTCGAGAAGCACCGACGGCGTACTCCAGGCCAGTCCATCGAACAACCTGCGATGTACAGCCTCGCGCCGCAGGGCGATCAGGTAGTAGCCGCCGTCCCGAGCTGGACCGAGGATTGCGTCGTGCCCGGAGGCAAGAAGGTCGAACGCCGTCTCCACATGCCCCGGATCGAGGTCGGGGTGATCGCTTCCGACCGCCGCCGCGTATCCAGCGCCGGAGGCCGCCCATTCCAGCCCACGGTAGAGCCGCTCGCCCAGGTCGCGACCGCGCTGTGGCCGCCAGGGCACACCGGCCGGCGTCAGGTCGGCCGGCGGATCACTCCCCTCCGACAACGACCACATCAGGACCAGATCCCAGCGGCCGGCTTCGAGCCGCCGGCTCAGGTCTGCAACCAGGGCGGCGTGCAGCGAAGCGGCCTGACCGGCGGTCAGACCGCCTGGACCGATCAACCGGGTCTTCACGTCGCCCGGCGCCGGTTCCTTGGCGAAGAGCAGCAGCCGCCGCGCAGACGCGTCGGCGGACGGCAGGCCAGGCGCCCCCCGGACACCCGCACAGTCGACAGCGTGTGGACGACCGTCGGCCGACAGGCTGCTCACCTGTTCCTGAGCCGTCTGAGCGACCACGCGATCGCGATCCCGACAGCCCCGGCCGCCACGGGCAACACCCAGACCGTCCCCGCGCGGACTCGGCTCAAGTCGGCGCCGCCCACGTCGCCGAGAGCCCTGCGGACCTGCTCCAGGGCCTCTCTCGTGTCGTCACGCCGGCGCGCCAGCAGAGCCGCCCGCTTGCGCGCCTCCGACCGGCCGCTCACGATTCGCCTCCCGGCGACTCGTCGGGTTCCCGATCCGAAGCCGCGTCGCTGCTGCCTGCGGCCTCGTCCAGAAGGCCCCGCCAAAACGCCAGGTGACTACCGACGCGGCGTTTCACGGTGCCCACGGGCGATTCGAGGCGGCGCGCCCTGACACGGACGATGAAGAGCAGGATCAGCGCCAGCGCCAGCAGGCCGACCGCGACCGCCAGCGCGGCCGCCCAGAGCGGCAGCACATTCGCGAGACCGGCGCCGGCCGCGAACAGGAGCGCGCCGAGGGCCCAGAAGACCACGCCGAACACCAGCGCGGCAAGCAGGACGAGGCCCAGAAAACGGCGCCAGTTCCGCGCCAGGTCGAAGCGCAGTTGATCCACTTCCGCTTCGAGCAGGGCCGCGGCGGAACGCGCCAGAGCGCCTCCCAGCCCGCTCAATGTTGTCAACGACTCGACGATCTTCGTGGTCTTCAACGGCTCAGCCTCCAGGCAGCCCCAAGGTCAGCCTCCAGGCAGCCTACCTGCACTCCCCGGTCAGACGCTGCTCAGGCGCCGACTCGCAGGGTTCGGGTGATGAAGGAAGTCTGGCCGGCCACCTCGTCCCGCACCGCGATCGTCAGGCGTTGATCGCCCTCCTTCATGATCAGCGGCAGCCTGTAGGTGTAGAAGCTCTCCCGCGCCCGCTCCAGATCCTCGGCGGGGATGGTGATCTCGAACGGCTCGACCTGGGGCGGCGAGATGTCGCCGTTCGACGCCAGAGCCTGCACCCAGACCCGCGCCCGCAGGAGGTGGTCTCCGACCGTACCCACCGGCACCAGGGTCATCTCGCCGATCGGCACCCGCACATCGACGTGAACGGTGTAGAGCCCCCGCTCCTCGCGACGAATCTCGTCGGCTTTGACCAGTGTGATGTCCAGGTCGTTCTTCTCGTAACCGAGCTTGAGCGCCGCCAGGGTGCCCTCGGTCATCTCCGTATCGATCGACTTGTCGCGGTAGCTCAGGCGATGCCTCACGTACCGGTCCCGCTTCAAGCCCAGCCGCCTCTTCGCCTCGTCCGTCAACTCGACGTTGAGCCTGTACCTCCGGCCGGTACCCGCATGACCGGGCTGGAAGCCGAGCGAGTAGTAGCTCGTGAAGTCGAGGGCGATGCGGTTCAGCCCGTCGCGGAAGTTGTTCGTGTTTACGATGTATTGACCGCCGGTCTCGTCGGCCATGTACATGACGGACGAGTGCATGTTGTCCCGGGCCACCGAGTCGATGTTGGACGAGAACGCCATGCCCTGCATGGAGGCGTCCCGCGAGTTGATGCCCATCGGCCCAGCGGCGACGACGGTGTAGAAGGAGACTTCGTTCGCGTTCGCGGCGTCGACCAGGTCCGAAAAGCGCCGGCTCGAGTCGTACTGGAGTGAATCGAGGAAGGAGTTCTGGTTGTAGCTCCCCGAGTCCACCGCCCGGCCGCGCTGATCGAGCGCCTCGAACATGTCCGCGCCGGCACGCATCGGCAGACCGTCCGAAACGTACATGAAGGCCTTGCGGCCGGGCAGGCCGGCCAGCGAGAGGACGGTGTCCTTCAGCCCGTCGATGGTGAACTGCATGTCGTTGAAAATCGACTGCGCGTAGATCCGGACGCGGCCCTGGACGTACTCGTAGTGGCGGTCCTCCTCGCCGATGTCGCGGATGATGTCGGCGCGGTCCGAGTCCCACTGCGTCCTGCCGCCGGTGTGCTTCTCGAGTTCGTAGAGAGCGTTCGCGATCATCTGCGGATCGCTGGTGAAGTCGCGCTCGACCTTCACCGAGCGGTTGTAGCTCAACAGCATCACCCGGTCATCCCGCGTCACGTCCTTGCGCAGGAACTCGCGCACGTACCGGAACACCCGGTTGCGGTTCTGGGGTCGGATGTTCAGGTGATCGATGTAGATCACCAGGTTGAGGCGCTCGTCCTCGGGCACGACGCGACGGCGGCGCTCCAGTCCCGGCCGATCGACGAACCGGACTTCGGGTTCGTCCGGCACCAGGCCGGGAACGTCGCTTACCTTGACCCGCTCGTTGACTTCGTAGAAGTTCGTGATCGTGACCGGGTCCTTCTCTTCTCTGAGGACGAAGTCCTTCCGGGTCAGGCCGGTGACCGGGTTGCGGTCCTTGTCGCGGACGAAGACCTGGACGTTCACGACCTTGACGTGGACGGATTCCTCGAACGTGGCGCGAGGCGTTTGAGAAGGCGCCTGGGCGGGACTCTCCTGCGCCGGAACGGCGACCGACCCGATCAGCGGCAACCCGGCGATCAAGGCCGCAGTGTACAGAAGCGGCGCTTGGCGTAGCGATCGAACCATGGACTCTCGATTATAGGCGACGGCAGCGGCGCGGGGTTATCCGCGAGTCCCGCGAACCCGGACAACACGGCGCAGACCCGAGTCATTCCGGACAACAGGCCTCACCTGTGGCCCCGATGCCCCGCCATCGGGTCGAGGGCGCCGTGGCGATTGCTCCGGCCCAGAGGGTACGACCCCCGCAGTGCCCTCTCGACGAAGGCGACCGCCCGCCGCACAGCCCGCTCGAGCGGCATGTGCCAGCCAAGACCCGCCGCGATGGCCGCCGACAGGGTGCAGCCCGTGCCGCGCCGCCAGGGGGTTCGGATCCTGGGGTGGACGAAAGCCTCGAACCGATTGCCGTCGAACAGCAGGTCGGTCAGTTCGCCGCCTTTGCCGCAGTCAGGCGGCTCCGCCGCGGCCGAGTAGCCGTGGCCTCCGGTGATCAGGACACCCGGCCCCATCCGCTCGATGCGGCGCGCGGCGGCCCGGGCATCGTCCAGACCCCCGATCGCCATGCCGCTCAGCCTCTCCGCTTCGAACAGGTTCGGCGTCACCAGCAGCAGTCTCGGCAGCAGCCGCTCCACGACCAGGCGGAGAGCGTCGGCCTCCAGGAGCGCGGCGCCCGAGGTCGACCCGAACACCGGGTCGAGCACCGCCGGCGTCGGCGGCAGCATCTCCAACCAGTCCCCGACCGCCTCGACGGTCGCGGCATCGGCGAGCATGCCGATCTTGATCGCGTCGATGCCGATCTCGGCAGCCGCCGCCAACTGGTGGCGCAGCAGCTCGACACCCACCGGTTCAACCGCCCGCACTTCGCCCGCGGTCTGGGCCGTGACCGCGGTGAGTGCGCACAGGCCGTGAACCCCGTAGGCCGCAAAGGTCCGCAGATCCGCCGGCACCCCAGAGCAGCCCCCGGAGTCGGAGCCGGCGATGGTCAGGACGCGCGGCGGCGGCGCAGCCATAGCAGAAGGACCAGAAGCAGGAGGGCGGCCGCGATCAACTGCGCCAGGGTCAGCGCTCCCACGAAACGATCGTCCTTGACGCGCAGGAACTCGACCAGGAAGCGTTCCAGCGACAGCAGCCCGATGACCGGCAGCACGACGCCGCCGGCCGGTGCGCCCCGCACCAGAAGCGTCCGACCGAACCAGAAGATGAGCAGCGCGATCAGGGTCTCGTAGAGCTGGGTGGGATGCACCGCGACCAGGGCGTCCGGCGCCATGCCGGCGGGAAGATCGACTCCGAACTCCCGTTGCAGAGCGCCTGCCGTGGTGGGGATCGGTCCCTCGGGAAAGGTCATTCCCCAGGGCACGTCCGTCGGCGCGCCGTAGTCGTCGCCGACGAGCAAGCAACCGATGCGGCCGATGCCGTAGCCCAGCGCCAGCGCCGGCGCCGCGGCGTCGGCGGTCCGCCACGCCGGCATCCGGCGACGATGAATGACGAACAGCACCGCCGCAGCCCCGACCAGAAAACCGCCGTACCAGACCAGCCCGGCGCGGCTGTAGAGCAGACGCCAGTCGCCGTAGAGCAACGCGTAGTACGCCTTGCCGCCGGCGATGCCGCCGAGGGCAGCCGCAAGCAGAATCGCCGCGGCATCGTCGGCGGCCCGCGCCGCTCTCGCGCCCACGCGCCGAAGGCCCCAGCGCAACTGCAGGTTGCCGATGAACAGAGCGGCCACGAGCATCAGCCCGAAGGGCGAGACCGACAGCGGACCGATGCGGAACAATTCCGAGATCATGGGTGGGCATCCTACGCCGCCGCCGCCGGAGAGGCGCAGCTAGCATGAACGGGATGCTGAGCAAGCAGGCCCGAAGCCGCTTCGCCGCGTTCCGCAGCCACATAGGCAGCACGGATCCGCGGGGACGCTGGCTCATCCTCACCCATGACAACCCGGACCCGGACGCCCTGACCGCGGCGACCATCCTGGCGAAAGTCCTCCGCTCCGCCTTCCAGCGCCGCGCCACCGCCGCCTACCGGGGCATCATCGGTCGGGCCGAGAACCAGGAGATGGTCCGCTCCCTGGGAATGCAGCTCAGCCAGGCCCGGCGGCTGAAGCTCAGAAGCTACCGGTATGTCGCGCTCGTCGACTGCCAGCCGGCGACCGGCAACAGCCCCCTGCCGGACGATCTGGCGCCCGAAGTCGTCATCGACCACCATCCGCGCCGTCCAAGGACTTCCGCGTCGGCCTTCCACGACCTGCGAAACGACTACGCGGCCTCCGCCACGATCCTCGCCGAGTACCTGCTCGCCGCCGGGATTCCGGCCACCCGCCGCGAAGCCACCGCCATCGTCTACGCGATACGCAGCGAGACCCTCGACTTCTCCCGCGGCGCGGACGAGGCGGACCGGCTGATCCACGATCACTTCAACGCCCGCGCCCTGCCACGCCTGCTGGGCCGGATTCAGAACCCGCGGCTGCCGGTCAACTACTTCGAGACTCTGCGCGAGGCGCTGGCCAACCTGCGCGGCGTGGACACCCTGGTCGTGAGCCGGCTCGGCGCCGTCGCCCAGCCCGACATCGTGCCCGAGATCGCCGATCTGCTGCTGCGCATGGAGGGCCGGACCTGGTCGTTGTGCAGCGGCCTCTACGAGGACCGGGTCTACTGTTCGATCCGCACCACGAACACCCGCGCGGACGCCTCTCGCGTCATGCGCCGGCTGGTCGGCCGCCGAGGCCGCGGCGGCGGCCATGGCATGATCGCCGGCGGCTGGATGCCGGTCGCCCGCGGCGGCGCCGAGGCCGTGCCGCGCCAGCAGGACCGCCTGGAGGCGCGGCTCGCCACCATCCTGCGCAAGGAGCCGAACCGGATCGCGCCGATCGCGAACCGTTGACCTGGGCGCCGCTCCAGGCGGCCGCTCAGCCGCCGGTCGCCGTCACTCCCACTCGATCGTGCCGGGCGGCTTGCTGGTCAGATCGTAGACCACGCGGTTCACTCCGGCCACCTCGTTCACGATCCGGCCCGCCACGCCGCCCAGGAACTCGTGCGGCAACTGGCTCCAGTCGGCGGTCATGAAGTCCTCGGTCTCGACCGCCCGCAGGGCGACGACGTTCTCGTAGCTGCGGCCGTCCCCCATCACGCCCACGCTGTGGACCGGCAGCAGAACCGCCAGCGCCTGACTCACGCGGTCGTAGAAACCCGCCGCGCGCAGTTCCTCGATGAAGATCGCGTCCGCCTCCTGCAGCACCGCCACCCGGTCGGCGGTGACGTCGCCGAGAATCCGGACGCCGAGGCCCGGACCGGGGAAGGGATGCCGGCCCACGAACTCCGAACCGAGGCCGAGTTCCCGGCCGAGCTTTCGCACCTCGTCCTTGAACAGGAAGCGCAGCGGCTCGATCAACTCGAAGCCCAGCCGTTCCGGCAGGCCGCCGACATTGTGGTGGCTCTTGATCATCGCCGACGGGCCGAAGGCCGAGACCGACTCGATCACGTCCGGATAGAGGGTGCCCTGAACCAGGAAGCGAATCGCGCCGGCGCCACAGCCTTCCCGCTCCAGCTTCTCCGCCTCGCGCTGGAACACCTCGATGAAGACGCGGCCGATCGTCCGGCGCTTCTCTTCCGGATCGGTGACCCCGGCGAGCGCACCCAGAAAGTCGCGCGCGGCGTCGACCACGACCAGCCGCAGGTCGAGCCCCCGGCGCAGGCACCGCTCCACCTCGCCGCGTTCGTTCTTGCGCAGCAGCCCGTTGTCCACAAACACCGCGGTCAGCCGCCCTCCCACGGCGCGCTGGACCAGGCTCGCCGCCACCGCGGAGTCGACGCCACCGGAGAGCGCACAGAGAACCCGGTCCGTGGGTCCCACCCGGGCCTCGATCGCGGCCGTCGCCTCGTCGGCGTACGACGCCATGCGCCACTCTCCCGCGGCGCCGCAGGCGTCGTAGAGAAAGTTGCGAAGCATCCTGGCGCCGCTGTCGGTGTGGGTGACCTCGGGATGGAACTGGATACCGAACAGGGCCCGTCCGCGGTCCTGGGCCGCCACCACCGGCACGGTGGATGTCGAGGCGGTCGCTTCAAAGCCCGGCGGCAGTTCCTCGACCCGGTCGCCGTGGGACATCCACACGTTCTGCTCCGGTCCGAGTCCCGAGAACAAGTCGCCGCTTCTGGCCAAGACCGTGATCTGGGTGCGACCGTACTCCCGCAGGCCCGATGCCGCGACCCGGCCGCCGAGGACGCGAGCCATCCACTGCATCCCGTAGCAGATTCCGAGCACCGGGATGCCCAGCCGGAGAACCTCCGGGTCGGCCTGGGGCGCGTTCCGCTCGTAGACGCTGTCCGGCCCGCCTGAGAGCACGATGCCGACCGGCCGCCGAGCCCGGATGCGCTCGACGGCCAGGTCGAAGGGATGGATCTCGCAGTAGACCCGGAGCTCCCGGATCCGGCGCGCGATCAACTGCGTGTACTGGCCTCCGAAGTCGAGTACCAGGACCGTCTCGTGCTCGCCGGCGACGGAGGGCTGGACCGGGGATGGCGGTGCGCTCGCCGGTTCAGCCATCACAGCGCCGACTCTACCTTCGGTTCTCGCTGCATCAGATCCCGGATCGCGGCGGCTGGTTTCTTGCCCCGGTAGAGGATCTCGACCATCTGCTCGGTGATCGGCAACTCGACCTTCTTCTCGGTCGCCAACTCGAGCAGGGCGAGCGAGTTGCGCACCCCTTCGGCGACCCCCGCGCGGTCCGCCTCGATCTCCTCGAGCGTGCGGCCCCGGGCCAGCTCGATGCCGGTGTTCCGGTTGCGCGACAGGCCGCCGGTACAGGTCAGCACGAGATCGCCGAGACCGCCGAGACCGGCGAAGGTCGCCGGCCGGCCGCCGCACGCCAGACCGAGTCGCATCATTTCGTGCAGGCCGCGGGTGATCAGAGCCGCGCGCGTGTTCGATCCGTAGCGCAGACCGTCCAGAACGCCGGCCGCGATCGCGATCACGTTCTTGGCCGCGGCGGCGATCTCGACCCCGATCACGTCGGTCGAGGTGTAGAGCCGCAGCGATCCGGTCGAGAAGAGCGTCTGCAGCCGCTCGGCCACCGCCTCGGATTCCGCCGCGACGACGCAGGCGGTCGGCAGTTCGGCAGCGAGTTCGGCCGCGAACGAGGGCCCGCTGATGGTGGCGAAGTCGACGTCCGTGCCGGCTGCCGCCGCCTCTTCCCGGCAGATGTCGCTCATGCACCGGAAACCGCCGCGGTGGTCCGACTCGATGCCCTTGGCGCCCGAAACGAAGGTGACCCGCTCCGGCAGCGGCGCACCGCCGCCGAGACCGGCCCGCGCTTCGAGAAAGGAGCGCACGACGGCCCGAAAGCCGTGGGACGGCACGACGACCAGCACGGTCTCGCAGGCCGCGGCCTGTCGCAGATCCCAGGTCACCCGAACCTGTGCCGGCAACTCGACACCCGGCAGATAGCGCTCGTTCACCCGCTCCGCCGCCAGTACCGCGCCGAACTCGGCAGACCGGGCCCAGAGGATCACCGGCGAACTTGCCCGGGCGGCATGGACCGCGAGCGCGGTGCCCCAGGCGCCGGCGCCGAGGACGGCCACTCCACCGCCTTTGTCCGCGATCGTCATTCGGCAGCCTCGGGCGCCGGCGGCTTCTGGCCCACGCCGCCAAACCTGTCGCAGGCTCCATGTTTGGCCCCAGCCCCCACCTCACCAGCAGAATGCGCCTCAGAACTCGCTCCGCTGCGTTCTGCGGCGCGCGCTCCTAGACGGGACTCCGTTCCCGCGCGCAGCCGGGCCAGGTTGGCCCGATGCTTGACGATCACCAGGACGGCGATGGCGGAAACACCGGCCAGCAGCGCCGGGCCGTGGTCCAGGCCGTCCGCACTCCTGAACGCGCCGCCCCACCAGCGGGCAGAGACGAGCACCGGCAGGGAAGCCGCCGCCGAGATCGACCCCAGGGAAACGTAGCGCTTCCAGGCCACCAGCAGGATGAAGACGGCCAGGGCGCCCAGCCCGGCCCAGGGCACGAGCACTGCCAGCACGCCGGCTGCCGTGGCCACGCCCTTGCCGCCGCGAAAGACGAGAAACAGGGGAAACACATGCCCCACGACCGCCGCCGCCGCGGCAGCCGCGAGCCACCAGCTCCCGACCTCGAGCGTACGCGCTACAACCACCGCCGCCGTGCCCTTGGCCACGTCGAGCAGCAGAGCGAGCAGGGCCGCCCACTTGCCCGACGCGCGCAGCACGTTCGTCGCGCCCGCGCTCCGGCTGCCGATCGCGCGCACGTCGATACCCCGGTGAATCCGCACGATCAGATAGCTGAACGGCACGGACCCCAGGAGGTACGCCGCCAGGACGGCGACAGGACCGGTCGCGGTCACGATGCCTCCCCACGCGGCGCGGCCCAGGGCAGCAGGTCTCGCTCGGTCTCCCCCGGCAGCAGCATTTGCCGCAGCAGCTCGAGCGCGAACTGGGTCGAGAGTTGCCGCACCCGGGCCCGGTCACCGGGAAAGCGCGCCTCGAAGTGCGAACGAGCGGCTGCCGGTCCGGCGACCGCGATGTGGACGGTCCCCACCGGCCGCTCCTGGGTGCCGCCGCCGGGACCCGCGACACCCGTGATCCCGATGCCGTAGTCGCTGCCGCAACGTTCCCGGGCTCCCGCAGCCATCGCAAGCGCCGTCGGCTTCGACACGGCGCCGTGTTCCACCAGGGTTTCCCGCGCAACGCCGAGCAGGCGCATCTTCAGTTCGTTCGAGTAGGTCAGAAAGCCGCCTACGAAGTACGCGCTGCTGCCCGGGGTGGCCGTGAAACGCTGGCCGAGCAGGCCGCCCGTACAGGACTCGGCGACCGACACCGTCTCTCCTCGTGCCGTCAGCAAGTCGCCGACCGCGGCCTCGAACTCGATGCCGTCCTCTACCTGGCCGACGTAGAAGACCGCCTCGCCCAACGCCTGCCGGACCGCCGATTCCATCTCCGCGAGACGCGGCGCCCTGCCCGCGACCGGCCCGCCGGCTCGCAGCCGCAGCCGGATCTCGCCCGGCCTCGCCAGCACGGACACGTCCTCGTCGCCGAATCGCTCATAGACCGGCGCGATCCGCTCCTCGACCACCGACTCCGGCAGGCAGGCGACCCGAACCTCGACCTGATCGAACCCCGAGCCGTCCTCGGCCCGTGCCGCCAGCCACGGATCCAGCGCATCGGCCACCAGAGCCTTCAGTTCCCGCGGCACGCCGGGGAACAGGAAGTACGTCGTGCCCCGATGCGCCGGCGCCGGATCCTCGATCCGCTGCCCGGGCGCCACGCCGGCGCGGTTCGGCAGCATCTCGGCGCCATCGACCCGCTCCGCCTGCTTGCGGTTGACCCGCGGGATGCGCCGCCCGAGCTTGCGAAACCCACGCTCGATCTGGTCCCACAACGCCTCGTCCACCGCGACGGACCGCCCCAGCAGCCGAGCCAGACCCTCCCGCGTCAGATCGTCCCGGGTCGGGCCCAGCCCGCCGGTCACGAGCAGCAGGTCCGCCCGCTCCCGGAGTCCATCCAACGTCTCCGCGATCTCGACCACGTCGTCGCCGACGACCGCCTTCGAGACCAGCTCCACTCCCCGCCGCCTCAGCACCTCCGTCAGCACCAGCGAGTTCGTATCGAGCCGGTCCGTACCGAGCAACTCGGCGCCCACCGCGAGAATCGAAGCCTTCACCGGCCGCAGTGTAACGAGGCGACTTGCCCCCGCGGCAGCGTTCTTTACCTCTTGACTCACAGTAAAGAACGCGGCTAGCCTTCACTCGCATCGGCCATCCGGGAAGAGACGACATCATGCCGCGAGTGAGCGCCAAACGCCAGATCACGCTCCCCATCGCTCAATGCAGGGAGGCCGGTATCGAACCCGGCGACGAGTACCGCTGCTTCGTTGCCGAGGGCCGCATCACCATCGTGCGGAAGGAGGCCGGCGCGGCCAGGGGCTTTCTGCGGCACGTCACCGGCGACCCGGTGATGAGCGACGACGAGTCGCTGCGGAGCGCACTCGACGTGTCGAGGCCTTGATCGCAGTCGACACGAGCGTGCTGCTCCGCTACGTGCTCCAGGACGACGAGGCGCAGGCGGCTCGTGCAGCCGCCGTCTTCGCTGCCGGCGAGACGATCCTGGTCACAGACGTCGTCCTGGTGGAGACGATCTGGACGCTCTCCGGCAGGAAGTACGGACTGCCGAAGGCTCAACTGGTGGCCGTCCTCGAACGGCTGTTCAGCGAGCCGGGCATCCGTTTCGAGGACGACCAGGTCGTGTGGCGAGCTCTCCACGCCTACCGCAGCGACGGGGCGGCCGGCGAAACAGGGTCGGCCAGACGCGTCGGATTCGCCGACGCGCTGATCGTGTTCAAGGCGCTCCGGACCGCGGCGACCGACGGCGAACTGCTGGACGGCGTCTACACCTTCGACGCGGCCATGCAGCGGCTCCCCCACGTCGCGGCGCCCTGAGAAGCGGTGATTCTCAGGCCGGCCGCCAAGGGCCAAGAGCTGCGCGGGGTTCCGCGACCGCACTCCGGCCTCAAGCGGCTGACGCGCTTGCGCCGGCAACTCCGGCCAAATCATTGGCGAGGTCGTGAAGGTCGCGGCGAAGGTCCGACCAGCCCTGGCCCAGGTCAAGCGAGCGGACCTCGATCGGGTGGCCGGGAAAGTCGTACGCGTGGCGGAACGAGCGGCCGTCCGTGGCGTAGAGCAGCAGGCCGGCGGGCGAACGATCCGCGGGGTTGGCGCGGGAGTAGTTCGTGAGGTAGGCCCAAAGCTGGTAGAGGTGGTCCGAGCGGAGCTTCTCGTCGCGGGCGAACGGATCGTTCACGCACTTCGTCTCCACGATGACGCTCCGTCGACCCTCCGAGGCGCCGCGCGCGGGGACGAAAATGTCGGCGAGCATGGCGGGCACACTCGGTGCTCCAACCGGTGCGAGAGCGCCAAAGGAGATCCGCGTGTTGCCCGGTCGAACCCTGAGCGCCCGCCGCTCACGCCTCAGGAAGCCGCGTACGAAGGCCTCGAACAGGTTCCCCATCTCTGTGTCGCTGGCCGAGAATGCCCGGAACCAGTAGCGGCCGGACCGGCCCTCGGGAACCAGCCGGCCGGCAACCAGTCGGCAGACGCTGAGGAGGAAGCCGTAGTCCGAGTTGTTGCGGTGGAGCTGCACGCCGTGGAAGAACTCGCCCCGCAACTCGACCTCATCGACTTCGGGAAGCAGGCGTGCCAGGCGCAGCAGGTCGCGACGCAGCTCGGGGTCGAAATCGTGCGCGGGCAGCGACGCCAGCCGCAGCATCGTCGACTTGACGAGGCGGTTGGGCAGCACATTCCGGGTCAACTCCTCGTAGCGCACCGCCACGCGAGCGCGGGAACGAAGCGCCCGGGCCACGGTTCGCGCCATGTCGATCTTCCCCTTCGGCCGCCGTACGTCCTCGGCACGCTCCAGGTAGCCGCGATCGAGGCCCCGCCGCCACAGCCGCCGGAAGCTGTCGCGGAGCAGCCGGGCCAGGAGGTTCTGCGGCAGATCGTCCGGGGCCGAAGCGTGTTCTCTTGCCGCCGCCGAGTCCAGACGCTCGTACCGCTTCCACGCGTAGCAGAGCACGACGTAGAGAGTGTGGGCCGGAATCTTCATCGCGGATGCGGGTCAGTCGCCGGCAAGCAGGTTCGCTACGGCTCCCGGAGCTTTCTCTGGCGTGTCGAACCAGTACTCATCGAGCAGCGGCGCGATGTCGAAGCCGACGATCTCCTCGAACCAACGGTCGTGGTCGGGCGACTCTCCCAAGGGCGGGTCGCAGAAGTAGCTGTGGCCAATGCGGAAACCGGATCCCAAGTCCGAGTCCTCGGCGATCGTCTCGTTCAGAGCACCGAGCCGCTCGCCAATGCGCTTGCGGACTGACGCCGGGACGCCTCGATCCTCCAAGTGACGCAGGAACCGAGGTTGCCCGAACGCCGGCTCGACCGTGAAAAAAGCGAAACGCCGGCGCAGCGCGTAGTCGACCAGCGCCAGAGAACGGTCCGCCGTGTTCATCGTGCCGATCAGGTGGAGGTTCTCCGGCACATGGAACCGTTCGTCGCCGGCTCGCGGGTAGGCGAGCCGTACGGCCCACTCCTCCGACCGCTTGTCCGCCTCGATCAGCATCAGCAACTCTCCGAAGATGCGGCTCAGATTGCCTCGGTTGATCTCGTCGATCAACAGCACATAGGGCCGCTCGCCGTCCTCGCGCGCCCGCTCGCAGAAGTCGAGAAACGGCCCGTCGCGGAGCACGAAGCCGCCCTCTTCCGTGGGCCGGTAGCCGCGGACGAAGTCCTCGTAGCCGTAGGACTGGTGGAACTGCACAGCCTCGATGCGCTCCATCGACCGCTCTGCCGCCAGGACCCATGCCAGCCGCTGCGCGATGAACGTCTTTCCGGTGCCGGGCGGACCCTGAAGGACGAGGTTCTTCTTGCGCTTGAGCTGGGAGAGCAGGCGCTCGATGTCGGCGCGGTCGAGGAAGATGTCGGCGGCGGCGGCGGCAATGGTGTAGTTGCCGATGGGCTTCTCGGTAGCGTCTTCCGCGGACGCGTCTGCTCGACCTGCCTTCCACCGCCCGATCATCTTCAACGTCAATTCCCACGAGTCGACGTCGAGCGCCTTACTCAACTCCCCGATCGCCCGACTGAACTCGACGTAGCGCTCGCCAGGTGATGCTCCTGCCCCTCTGCGGTAACGCCGGCAAACACCGGAAGCCTCGGACCGGAGGCTGGACAGCCAACTCGACGTATACAACTGCCAGCGGCCGGCGTCCTGCCCGTGCCAGCAGACGCTCAGGATCATCGGGCAAAGGTAGCTCCCCGGATCCTCCGGGCCGCTAGGAAGCCGGCCGAGAATCCACCCGGCAAAGCCATCCACCTGCGCGGCAGCTTCGTCGTCGCTGGCCGGCAGCCAGACGAAGCGCCGCAGATCATCCGTCGCCTCTTCGTCTCCCTCCAATCCGTCCGCGAGTCGGCGAACCAAGGGACCGTCCCATTGCGGGGCACCCAGCAGCGGCCGGTAGCTCTCGGCGAACTGCCTCAGTCCGCCGCCGTTAGCAAAGCGCCGAGCCGCCTCCCCGATCTGGCGAGACCTATCCCTGTCCATCGTCGCCACCCATTCGCTTGCATGACCGGGGTGGTCGCCCCTCGTCTTGTACCGCGCCCGCACCCGCTCCAGCTCGTTCTTCGGAATCTCCATCCGTCGCCGACCTCCACGCGTTGCACACTCCGGCTCTGACGCAACCCTAACGCGCCGCTGGGCCCCGCACCGACCATGGAGCGTCGGCGTCCGAGGCCGGCCAACTCGGCTGACACGCTCTACTCCGCCACGGCCTGCGGAGCCTGAGTTTGCTCCCCGATCAAGAGCGCAGCCGCGACCTCGTTTCGCAGCCGTTCCGGGTCACGCCGCACCTACAGTCGCGCGAGTTCCTGCCCGCGCAGGTCCAGACCTCGTTTTCGAGGTGCTCCGCGGTGACAAACGTTAACTCGGCAAGCCTTCGTCATCGTAGAGCAGGTCGCCGTGCTCGGCGGCCGAAGGTCCCGGCTGTAGGGACTCGGCACAGCGCCGGCCGATGGCAAGCAACTGGTCGACCCGGGCATCCAGGTCACGCCGGCGCTCCTCGCCTGCGAGACGGCAGGCCTCCTCTTTCTTGATGTTCATGGTCATCGCCATCTCCACGGTACGCAGGGCTCATCGTTTACCCTATGACCGAGCGCCAGACCGCGCAACCACCGCCCACCATCCTCGGCCGGGGCCCTTCAGCCCTCCGCCACGGCCGGCGGCGGCTCGGTTTCCTCGCCTATGACGAGCGACGCGGCGACCTCGCGTTGCAGGACTTCCGGGTCGCGCCGGACGTACAACCGTGCGAGTTCCTGGCCTCGTTCGACCTTCTGTCCGAGGCGGACGTCGTAGCGGAGCGCCACCGCGTGGTCGATCCTGTTCGGGTCGCGGTCGGGGCGGCAGGCGTCGGCGAAGGCCTTGCCGATTCGTCTACAGTCGACGGCTTCGAGGAAACCCGACTCGGAGGCGGTGACCACGGCTTCGACCGGCGCCACGTCCAGGGCGTCGATCCAGCCGGGCTCGGCGCCCTGGGCGTCGGCCCAGTCGACGAGCTTCTGGCGGGCGGCGGCGGAGGCGATCACGGCCTCGATGTCCTTCCGAGACATCTCCTTGCCGACGAGGCGGGCTGCCTTCCGGCAGACCGCGGCGACCACTTCGAACAGGCGCGGGTCGCCGTCCCCGTCCAGGAAGTCCAGTGCCTCCCGCACTTCGGCGGCGTGGCCGACCCAGCGGCCAAGAGGCTGACTCATGTCGCTCAGGACACAGTCCGCCGGCGTGCCGCAGGCGACGCTGACCTCGACCAGGCCGGACGCGAGCGTGCGGGTGTCCTCGGCGTCGGGAAAGAAGCCGCCATTGCCGGTCTTCACGTCGAAGACGATGCCGGATGCGCCCAAGGCGAGCTTCTTCGACAGGATGCTGCCGACGACGAGCGGGATCGAACTCACGGTCGAGGTCCGGTCCCTCAGGCCGTACAGGCGCTTGTCGGCCGGCGCGATGCCCGCGGTGGCGATGCCGATCGCCATGCCGAAGCGATCGAGCAGACCGAGGGTCCTGCTCCTGTCCAATTCCAACTGCAAGCCGGGGATGCTCTCCAGCTTGTCCGCGGTGCCGCCGCTGTGACCCAGAGATCGGCCGGTGAGCTTGGCCGCCGGCACGCCGCACGAGGCCAACAAGGGCAGAACGATCAGGCTCACCGTGTCGCCGACTCCGCCAGTCGAGTGCTTGTCGACGAGCGGACCGAAGTCCGCGGCAAGCGCCCACCGGTCGCCGGATTCGAGCATCGCCAGGGTCAACTCCCGCGTCTCGTCGGGATCGAGACCCCGCATCGCGGCGGCCATCAGGAAGGCGGCAAGATGTACGTCCGTCCAACTCCCGTCCGCCGCTCCCGCGACCACCGCCCACACCTCGTCTCTGGTCAGCCTCCGCCCCTGACGCATCCGGTTCAGAATGCCGTAGGGCGTGGCCATGTGGACGGTTTCCTAACCGCCGAAGCTGAACGGACTCGCGGCGGCGGGCTCGGGCCCGAGCTGTTGCCGGGCCCGGATCGCGTAGCCACTGTCCGGGTACTCGTCGACGATGCGCTGGAAGGTCTCCCGGGCGCCCTCTTCGTCGCCGAGTTGGTCCAGGGTCGCGGCGAGTTCGAACAGCAGTACATCCTTCGGCAGCGCGGAGGTCTCGGTCGCCACCGCGCCACGGAGTTCGGCCGCAAGCTGCTCTCCCCGGCCCTCGGCGCGGTCGAGGCTGTACAGGTTCAACTGCAGGTTCACGGCAAGTGCGTGGTCGCTTCCGTTGTTCTCGAGGAACTCCGTCCACAACTCACGGGCCGCCACGGTATCGCCCTCGGCCGCGGCGATCCGGCCCAGGTAGACCGAAGCCAGCCGACCTGAAGCGGTTGAACCGTAACTCTCGCGCACCGCTTCGAGCGCCACCCGAGCCTCCACCCGCCGTTCCGCCTCGGAGGCGAAGCTCAGGCCTTCGTCTTCGCCGTCATCTTCCGCGACGGGAGTCTCCGACTCCCCGATGTCGTCCTCGCCCGGCGCACTGTCCGGCGGCGCGCCGAAGAGATCGTCGATTGCGTCCGTCTCCGGCGCGTCTATCTCTGCCCGATAGACCTTGAGGGCTTCACTGAGATGGAAGCTCGCCTCCGCTTCCCGGCGATCCTGGTAGTTGAGGAACAGCACGACGCCGATCACGACAGCGATCGCCGCCGCGACCCCCAGCAGGATTTGACGGACGTGTTCGGCGAACCAGGCGGAAGCAGAAAAGACCGCTTCGCGCACCTCGTCGCGCCGTATTTCCTCTCGTGTCAGACGGCTCATGGAGAATCCCCCTCAGACGGCGCAAACCATAACAGCCCTTGGCTCCGGAGAAACGGGAAACACCTCTGTGGCAGACTTGTCCTCAGGCGTCTGTCAACGCAGAGCACCGTCATCCGGCGACGCCACTCAACCACCTGGAGCACCCACGATGCCGACCCTGGGATTTGGCGAACTGCTGATCGTCCTCGCGATCATCGTCCTGGTCTTCGGCGCCAGCCGTATTCCCAAGCTAGCTGGAGGTCTGGGCGCCGGCATCCGGAACTTCAAGCGCGGCCTGAACGAGCCCGGCGAAGACGAGGACGAGGACAAGCCGAAGCGCGAGATCGAAGAGTAGCTACGGAGCGACGGGTGCGCCTGGGAGGACTCGAACCTCCTTGCCTCTTGATTAGGAATCTATCGCGCCATTCGCCTGACCTGCGGGCTGTGGTGCGCCTGGGAGGACTCGAACCTCCTTGCCTCTTGATTGGGAATCCCTAGCGCGCCATCCCCTGAGATGCGGGTGGTGCGCCTGGGAGGACTCGAACCTCCGACCTCTGGATTAGGAATCCAGCGCTCTATCCCGCTGAGCTACAGGCGCTGACCCGTCGGGCCGGCCCGGGACCGGCCGCCCGCCAAGGATCTCAGTAACGGACCAGCGATTCAACCACGTCGTAGCCTTCGAGGCGTCGCCGGCCCTGGAGGTATGTCAGTTCAACGACGAATCCGAGGGCCTCGACCTTCGCCCCGACCGACTCGACCAGATCGGCGGCCGCCCTGGCGGTGCCGCCAGTGGCGAGCAGATCGTCGACCACGGCCACCCGGTCACCGCGGGCGATGCCGTCGACATGCATCTCCAGCGTGTCGCTGCCGTACTCGAGTTCGTACGTGCGGGATGCCGTCTCGGCCGGCAGCTTTCCTGGTTTCCGCACCGGCACGAAACCGGCGTTCAGTCGATACGCCACCAGCGGCGCGAAGATGAAGCCGCGCGCTTCGATCCCGATCACTTGATCGATCCGACGGTCCGCAAACCGGTCGGCGAGCCGGTCAGCGGCCTCCCGCAGCGCCGCCGGCTCCTTGAGCAGCGTCGTGATGTCCTTGAACAGGATGCCGGGCCTCGGGAAGTCGGACACCTCGCGAATCCAGTTTCTCAGTCGGTTCGCGTCGTCTGATTCCATCGCAATCTTCTCCAGTCAGGGCCCCTGCATGGAACAAGCCCCTGGGAACGCGGGCATCCTGCCCGCATCCGGACGCCGCCTCGTTCCCTGCGCAACAGCGCATCAGTCCCCGCTGCGGATACTTGCATGGAACAAGCCCTGTTTCCCGTGCGTCAGCGCGGCGCGGACGCCGCGACTCGACTCCTCCTAGTCGACCTTCGTCTTCCAGCCGTGTCGACCGATCAGGGGCACGAAGCGAACCGGTTCGCCAACCTCCCGCGTGACCACGCCGTTCTTGTGCTTCCGGTAGTCGATCAACCGCTGCTCGTGCTGGTCCCCTTCCGGAATGACCAGGCGGCCGCCCGGCGCCAGTTGATCGAGAAGCGCGTCGGGAACCCGGGGCGCCGCCGCGGCAACGAGGATGCGGTCGAAGGGCGCGGCACTGCTCCAGCCGACCGTGCCGTCGAAGACCTGGACCTTGACGTTGGGCAGCTCGAGCGCCTGGATTCTGCCGATCGCCTCCCGGGCCAACTGCCCCACCCTCTCGATGCTGTAGACGCGGCGAGCGAGCGCCGCCAGGATCGCCGTCTGGTAGCCCGATCCCGTACCGATCTCGAGCACCGAGTCCTCTTCCCTCACATCCAGCTCAGCCGTCATGCGCGCGACGATGTAGGGCTGGGAAATCGTCTGCTCGCAACCGATCGGCAACGCACGATCGCTGTAAGCGTTGTTGACCAGGTGCTCCGGCACGAAGAGGTGACGCGGAACGCGTTCCAAAGCCGCGAGCACCCGCTCGTCCCGCACGCCGTACTGCTCGACCAGCTTCGTGACCATGCGCCGGCGGGGAAAGCGATAGGCGCCGTCCAGCTTGAGCCCATCCGTCGTCAACGGAGCGCTCCAACGAGACCCGGCAACACACCGTCGCCCTCGGCGATCGCCCGGCGGTCGGTCAGGTCGGCGCTGAGCGGAGTGATCGAGATGTAGCCGTCGCGAACGGCCGCGGCGTCCGTGTCGTGGAGGCGCTCAGGCTCCGGCTTTCCCACCAGCCAGTACATCTCTCCGCCGCGCGGATCATCCTGCTGCACCACCGAGTTGCGGTACGGACGCCGGCCGAGCCTCGCGACCTTGACGCCGCGCGGCGGATCGAACGGGAAGTTCACATTGAGGAGCATCCGATCGGGAATCCCCTGCTCGAGCAGGGACACGATCGCGCGCGCCGCCAGCGCCGCGGCCCGTTCCATGTCCGCCGGCTGGGCCTTGCGGTACTCCTGGGAGAAGGCGACTGCCGGTATGCCGAGCAGCCTGGCCTCGAGCGCGGCGCCGACCGTGCCGCTGTGAGTCACGTCGTCGCCCAGGTTGACCCCGTAGTTGATGCCCGAGACGAGTAGATCGGGGGGCCGGTCCAGCAACGCGTGAACGCCCAGGTTGACGCAGTCGGACGGCGTGCCGTCGACCGAGAACCAACCTTCCCGCACCGGCTTGGCGCGCAGCGGCCGGAACAGCGTCAGGGCCTGCCCGCATCCGCTCTGCTCGTGCAGCGGCGCCACCACCCGGTAGTCGATCGGCCCCAAGGGCGTCACGGCTTCGTCGAGCGCCGCCGCCAGGCAGACCAGGCCCTTCGCGGCGACGCCGTCGTCGTTCGTCAGCAGCAGTCGCGTCACTTCGGGCCCCCGCTCTTCGCCGCTCAACGGTCGTCGTCGCGGCCCAGGCGCCCGCCGACGATCGGGGCCAGGTCGCGCAGCACGGACGCCGGTATGACCGACGGATCGGTGATCAGCGCGTGCTCCAGCGCATTGGCGCAGGGACACGCTCCAGGCGACCGTTCCTCCGGCAACGCCCCGACGATCCGCGCCACCGCGGCCTGCGCGGTGCGCGCGTTCTGTTGCAGCACGGCGAGGACGGCATCGACGGTGACGTCATCTTCCTCCTCGTGCCAGCAGTCGTAGTCCGTGATCAGAGCGAGCGTCAAGTAGCAGATCTCCGCCTCCCGCGCCAGCTTCGCCTCCTGCAGGTTCGTCATGCCGATCACGTCCGCGCCCCAGCCACGGTGCATGAACGACTCGGCGCGGGTTGAGAACTGGGGTCCCTCCATGCACACATACGTGCCGCCGCGGTGGACCACGGCGCCCGCCGCGGCCGATTGGTCGGCGCAGACCTCCATCAGCACCGGACAGATCGGATCGGCGAAGGCGACATGCGCCGCCAGCCCGTTGCCGAAGAACGTGTCGGGCCGGTACCGCGTCCGGTCGATGAACTGGTCCGGCACCACGATGTGGGTCGGCTGGTAGCGACGCCGGAGCGAGCCAACGGCCGACAGCGAGATCAACCTCTCTATGCCCAGCGTCTTGAAGGCATAGATGTTGGCCCGGAAGTTCAACTCGCTGGGCAGGATGCGGTGGCCGCGGCCGTGACGGGCCAGGAAAGCGACCCGCCGACCGCTCAGCTCGCCCAGCACGAAGACCTCGGAGGGGCTGCCGAACGGCGTTTCGATCGCGCGTTCCTCGTGAACCTCGAGCTCCTCCATGCCGTAGAGGCCGGAGCCGCCGATGATCCCTACCTTGTAGGCGTCCGCGCTCATGTTCCGCTTCCGCCGATCGTCGAGTTCACCCGTAGCGCCGTCTTGAGCGCCCGCCGGCCAGCCTCGCCGTCGACGAACGCAGCCCGTCCACCCGCACAGCGGTCGAGAAACGCCTTGAGTTCCCGGCACAGCGGTTCGCCCTGTTCCACCTCGAGATCGGCCGGCACGATGCGTCCGGCCGGTCCCCCGGCGCCGGCCGCGGCGGGCGTCGCGGCGCCGGCGCCCCGCACTCCGCGGAACCCCCGCACCGTCTGCTCCTGGTAGTCCAGCGAGTAGTACCGATCCGCGAAGAAGACCCGCAGCTGCCGCACCCGCTCCGTGGACACCCGCGACGCGGTCAGGTTCGCGACACAGCCCGATTCGAGTTCGATCCGGGCGTCGGCGATGTCGACCCGGTCCGACAGGACATCGATCCCGACCGCCCGTACTTCGCGCACCGGACTCGGATCGAGGGCGTGGAGGATCTGCAGGTCGTGAATCATCAGGTCCAGCACCACGTCCACGTCCAGGCTACGAGGGCTGAAGGGCGACATCCGTTCGACTTCGACGAAGCGAGGCCCGCGACCCGAAGCCAACAGTGCCTGAACGGCTGGATTGTAGAACTCGACGTGGCCCGCCGCCAGAACCACACCGCGCGCCGCCGCGGCCTCGACCAGTGCGTCCGCCTGGGCGAGGTCGACCGCGATCGGCTTTTCGACCAGGACGTGGACTCCGGCCTCGATCAGACGCCCCGCCACGTCGAGGTGATCGACCGTTGGAACGGCGACCACGGCCACGTCGACGGCCTCCGCCAGCTCGCCGAGTCCAGCCGCCACCGCGACGCCGTGCTCATCCGCGACGGTTGCGGCCCGAGCCGCATCGGCATCGACCACGAGCACCGCCCGGGGTCCCAGAAGGTCCGTGAGCAGGCGGACATGATGGCGGCCCATCACGCCGGCGCCGACCACACCGGCGCGGAGTCCGCTCCCCATCGGCGCGCCCTCAGGCGCCGGCGCCTCGCGAGCCGCGGCGCGCCGAGCGGATGAAGCCTCTGGCGGAACTGCGAATGAACGCGATCAGCGCGTCCACGTCGGCGTGCCCGGCATGCCCGGTGTCCAGTTCCTCCAGAGCCTGGGTCCTGTTCCGGCGCGAGCGCGTGACCACCTTCACCGCGCGCTCGATCGCCCGGATGTCCTCGGGCGACTTCCCTTTGCGTTCCAGGCCGATGCGGTTGACGCCCATGCACGCCGGCTTGATCCCGACCGTGATGCAGAACGGCAGCGCGTCCATGGTGATCACCGAAAAGCCGCCGATGTAGGCGTGCCTGCCCACCCGGCAGAACTGGTGGACACCCGAGAACGCGCCGAGCGTCGCGTCGTCCTCGACCACCACGTGCCCGGCCAGAGTGGCGGCGTTGGTGAACACGGTGCGGCTGCCCACTTGGCTGTCGTGGCCGACGTGCGTCTGGGTCATGAACAGGTTGTCATCGGCGATCCGCGTCTCGCCGCCGCCGAACTCCGTTCCCCGGTTGATCGTGCAGAACTCCCGGAACTGGTTCCGGTCGCCGATCGCCAGCCGGCTGCTCTCTCCCTTGTACTTGAGGTCCTGCGGGTCGAAGCCGATCGCCGCATGGGGAAAGACCCTGTTCGCCCGGCCGAGGACCGTTTCGCCGTAGATCGTCGCGTGGGCGCCGACCTTCGTGCCGTCGCCGACCTTAACGCCGGCGCCGATCACGGCGTAGGGACCGATGACCACGTCTTCGCCCAACTCGGCCTCACGGTCGACGATCGCCGTCGGGTGGAGTTCGGCCGTCACCGTGCGTGCCCCGGCATCAGCAACCGCCGGTCTTTCAGGCCCTGGCCATCGTGGACGTGCAGACCGCCTCCACCGCCAGCTCGCCATTCACGGTCGCCCGGCCCCGGAAGCGTGAATGGACGGTCCGCATGCGCAGGGACTGCACCTCCATCCGCAGTTGATCGCCTGGGACCACGGGCCTGCGAAAGCGAACCTTCTCGATACCGGAGAGGAAGAGCACCTTCTGATCCCGATCTTCCACTTCGTGCAGCAGCAGCAGCGCCGCCGTCTGCGCCATCGCCTCGATCACCAGCACGCCGGGCATGATCGGGTTGCCCGGGAAGTGGCCGTCGAAGAAGGGCTCGTTGCGGGTCACGTTCTTGATCGCCACCACGCGCCGCCCCGGCGCCAACTCCAGCACCCGGTCGACCAGGAGCAGCGGATAGCGGTGCGGCAGCACGGTCGCGATCCAACGCGAGTCGAACGGGCCCAGGGGCGCCCCGCCAACGGTCTGCTCCTCGCTCACTTCTCGTCTCCCCCGTCCGTCACTCGATCCGCTGCCGGCAAAGGTCCAGCCGACGACGCCGAGCCACCCACCCCGTCGATGCCCGCCGCTTCCAACTCCTGGACGCGGCGCTCAAGGCCGCGCAGCGCGGCGCGCATCGCCGGCAGGCGGGACTGTAGCGCGTTCCGGCGACGCCAGGCGGCAATCGGCGTCGCGGGGATTCCAGCAACCCGCTGCCCCGGCGGCACCTCCTGGAACACGGCGGACTTGGCCGCGACCTGCACCCCGTCCCCGATCTCGAAATGACCCGCGACACCGGCCTGACCCGCGAGCAGAACCCGGTCGCCGATGCGGCTGCTGCCTGACACCCCCGCCTGTCCGCAGAGGATGCATCCCTTGCCGATCTGCGCGTTGTGACCGATCTGCACCAGGTTGTCGATCTTGGTGCCGCGGCCAATGCGAGTGGTGTCGAACGTGGCCCGGTCGATGGCCGAGTTGGCGCCGATCTCGACATCGTCCTCGATCGCGACGACGCCGACCTGGGGCAACTTGACCCGCGACGCCGCCGCCGCCCCCTCGGCAAAACCGAATCCGTCCGCCCCGAGCACGACGCCCGAGTGGACGATCACCCGATCGCCGATCCGGCCGCCGTCGTAGACCACGACGTGCGGGTGAAGCACCGTGCCCGCGCCGATCCGGCAGCCGCGGCCGACCACGCCGTGGGCGCCGACGATCGCGCCCGCGGCCACCGTCGACCCCGCGCCGACGACGGCGAAGGCATCGATCCGGGCGGCGGCATCGACACGGGCGGTCGCATCGACGCACGCCGTCTCATGAACGCCCGGCGCCACTTCGGGCGTCGGGAAGAGCGCCGTCATCAGGTCGGCAAGAGCGCGATACGCGTCGTCGCAGAACAACAAGTCGGCGGGCAGACCGCCAAGCGTGTCGGGCGAGATGTCCTTCGGCACCAGGAGCGCCCCGGCCCCCGAAGAGCGCGCCTGATCCCGGTACCTGGGATTGGTCAGGAAGGAGAGATCCCGGTCACCGGCGGCCTCCAGCGTGGCGACACCGTCGATGGGCCGATCCGGATCGCCCACAAACTCGGCGCCGATCATCGCGGCGAGATCAGCCAGACGGTGGGTCACTGAACGAGACTACAAGAACCCCGGTGGACGCCCGTCTGGGCAGCGATACGATGCCGGAACTCTCTTCGACGACTCCTGGAGGTTCCTTCGATGGATGCACCGACCACGTCGCGACCCTGTCGCGAACTCTCGCCCCGGTTGATCGACCGTGCAGCGAGCGCAGTAGCGATCCTCACCTGCGCCACTCTCTGCGTCACCGCACCGGCCCAAGCATCCGACAACTGGCCCCAGTTCCGCGGCCCGGGCATGAACCCGGCGGTCGAGGACAACCCGAACCTGCCGGACCGCTGGAGCCAGACGGAGAACGTCGAGTGGGTGACCGAGGTCTCGGGTCTCGGCTGGTCGAGTCCGATCGTCTGGGGCAACCGCGTGTTCCTCACGGCGGCGGTGTCCGAGGGCGAGTTCGAACGTCCCCAGGCCGGGCTCTACGCCGCGCGAGGGCGGAGCGAACCGCCCCAGGCCATCCATGACTGGCGGGTCTACTGCCTGGACATCGAGACCGGCGAGGTCGTCTGGCATCGCTCCGTCAAGACGGGAATCCCCGAGTTCCCGCGTCACCAGAAGCAGACCTACGCCTCCGAGACCCCCACCACCGACGGTGAACGCGTCTACGTCCGCTTCGGCGATCTCGGTGTCTACGCCTTCACGATGGACGGGGCCTCGGTCTGGAGCTTCGACACCCCCTTCCGGCCGACCATGTGGGACTACGGCGCCGCCTCCTCGCCGGTGGTGCACGACGACCTGCTGATCGTCCTGTACGACAACGAGGAGGAGTCCTGGATCGCCGGCCTCGACAAGGTCACCGGCGAGCAGCGCTGGCGTACCGACCGCGACGAGGTCTCGAGTTGGGCCACGCCCCTCGTGTGGACGAACGAAGTCCGCGCCGAGATCGTCACCAACGGCAAGAACCGCATCCGCTCCTACGGCCTCGACGGCGAGTTGCTCTGGGAGATGGACGGCCGCATGTCGTGGGCGGCGATCGCGACTCCCTTTGCCGCGCACGACATGGTCTACGTGAACTCCGGCTACTTCCAGGACCAGCGCCGGCCGGTGTTCGCGATCCGTCCGGGCGCATTGGGCGACATCACCCTGGAGGAGGACGCGACCGAGAGCGAGTTCGTCGCCTGGCACCAGCCGAAGGCCGGCAACTACAACACCTCGCCCCTGGTCTACAAGGGCATCTACTACAGCCTGCTGGACCGCGGCTTCTTCGAGGCCTACGACGCGCTGACGGGGGAACCGGTGTACGGCCGCCAGCGGGTCGCTCCGCGCGGCGGCGCCAGCTTCACCTCATCGCCGTGGGCCTACAACGACCGCGTCTTCGCGCTGAGCGAGCAGGGCGACACCTACGTGATCCGGGCCGGCGCCGAGTACGAAGTGCTGCACATCAACAGCCTCGACGAGATGGCGATGGCGTCGCCCGCGGTCGCGGGCGACCGGCTGCTGATCCGCACCCGCTCGAAGCTCTACGGCATCAGGAACGAATAGCCGGCTACTCCGCGAGCGTCGCCGGATAGGCGGCGTTGTAGCGCTCGATGATCAGGTTCGTGATGTCGGCGGCATCGGCCGAGTACAGCAATCCGCCCTGGAACTTGTTGAAGATCGCCGTGTAGCCGAACTCCCGGCCGACCTGGGAGATGATCGGCAGGACGGCCTGCTCGATCTCGCCGAACTTCTCGGTCTGCAGCTTCTGCATCTCGCGGTTCGCGTCGTCCTGGGAACGTTGCAGCCCGATGGTCATGTCCTCGATCTGCTTCTCCATCTCCGCCAGACGATCCTCAGCCAGGGTCAGACGGCCGTCGGTGTACTGCTTCTGCAGTGCCGCCAACTGTTCCTGCTGACCCTGGAGCCGCGACTGCATCTGGTCCCTGAGCCTGGTCAGTTCCTGGACCGCCACCTGGCCTCGACCCGATTCCTGCAGCAGCCGCTCGACCTCGATCACCGCGATCTTGCTCTGGGCGAGGGCCGGTCCCGAGGTCAGGGCCCCCAGGAGGACGGCGCCCGCGACGAGGGCGGCGCGGGCAACGAGTGTGTTGAGTTTCATGGGCTGTTCTCCGTTTATGGCCAGGGACCTCAGAAGCTGGTCCCGATGCTGAAGTCAAAGCTGTCGAAGCGTTCCCGGTCGAAACCGCCGAGGTCGTCGAGGGGATTCAGGTTCGTAGCGTAGATGAACCGGAGCGGGGCTCCAAGGATAGGCACGTTAACCCGAAGTTCGATACCGGCAGACATTCTCATGTGGCTGAAGTCGACGTCCTGGTCATCGCCATAGACGTTGCCGGCGTCAAAGAAGGCGACCACCCGGAAGGGGCCGTTGACCAGCGTGTGGTGCTCGAGGTTGACCACGACGCTCTTGTTGCCGCCCTGAGGGAAACCGTTCTGATCCAGCAGCGTTCGCCCGGTTTCCGGATCGCGCACCCAGATCGACCGGAAGGCGAAGCCCCTGAGGCTGTTCTCCCCGCCGAGCAGATAGCGATCGAGGAAGAACAGTTGGCGGAGGTTGCCCTCGTCGTCCATGCCGAAGGGCTTGATGTAGCCGAGCTGGAAGTTCGCCCTGCCCACCGTGCGCCACGCCCCCCGCGTCAACGGCACGGTGATCGCGGCCGTCAGCGAGGGCCGGATGAAGAACGACTCGCCGCCCAGCAGACCGCCGGCGTACTCGAGCGAGGCAATCAGTCGTTTGCCCTGGGTCGGCTCGAGCCGGCTGTTGTGGCTGTCGTACTGGTAGGTCGCGGTGATCGACCGCCTGTTGAACTGGAACGCCTGCTCGATCGTGTCGCTCAGAGTCTCGTCCCGCTCCTCCGGATCCTCGAAGAAAAAGAAGGTTTGCGACTGGTAGCTCTCGATGTCCATGTTGCTGTAGGCCAACTGGACGAGCTCCCACCGCCGGAACTGCCGTCCGAACGAGATGACGCCGCCCGCCTCCTTGCTCCGGTAGCGCTGGTCGACCAGCAGATCGAAGTCCGTGTCGCGGTTGAACAACTGGATGCCGATGTTCTGCGGCCGGTCCTTGACCCACGGCATGTAGTAGGAGACATCGAAGATGTCGCGATAGCGCCCGGTCTGAATCGATACGCCGACGGTCTCGCCGCGGCCGAGGAAGTTGCGGGTGCGGAGAGCCGACTGGACGAAGAACCCGTCCAGCTCGCTGTAGCCGCCGCCGAACTGGACCTCGGTCTGGCCCGCTTCCGTGCCCTTGACGACCAGATCGACCTTCTGGTTGCCGGTGTCGTAGTTGACCTCGACCGGATCGTCCTCGTTGACTACGTAGTACTCGAGCTGACTGAGCCGCAACAGGCTGGTGCGGAGCCTGCCCGAGTTGAAGACATCGCCCTCCTTCAGCAGCATCTGGCGCCGGAGAACGCGGTCCCGGGTGCGGTCGTTGCCGGTGAACTCGAGCCTCCCGACCCTGAACTGGTCGTTCTCCTCGACCGTCACCAGCAGATCCGCCACCAGATCGTCGCGTTCGATGACCTCCATCTTCACGTCCGCGAAGATGTAGCCGCTGTTGCTGTAGAGCTCGCCGATCTGCTCGACCCCCTCGTCGATCACGTCCGAACGCAGCCAACCGCCCTGGGGATCCTTGAACATCCGGCGCAGGAGGCCTTCCGGCAACACCTCGGCGCCTTCGATGTCGATTTCACCCAGCTTCCAGCGCGGCCCCTCCTCGATCGGCACCACCAGGGCGAGCTGCCGCTTGCGGTCCTCTAGCCGCTCCGCGTTCGGCTTGCGCTCGATCACGTCGAGTTCCGGATCGCCGACCTCGACATCCTTGTAGCCGAAGCGGCGATAGAGGCCCTTGACCTTGTCGAGATCCTCCTCGACGGTGGCCGAGTTGAAGACGTCGCGCTTGCGAATCCGGGTCAGCAGATTCGACTTCTTCGTCTTCTCCATCTGTCGGCGGAGCTTGCCGGCGGAGAACACTTCGTTGCCCTCGAAGTCGACCTGGCCGATCTTGACCCGGCCGCCCTCGTCGACGGTGATCAGAACACGCTTCTCGCCCAGGCCCGCGTCCTGCACCTCCACGTGGATCCCGGCGAAGCGGTAGCCCCGCTCTTCGTAGAGCTTCTTGATCGCCTGCTCGAGGCGGGCCAGTTCACCGAGGTCGAGCGGAAGATCCTCGTAGACCGAGATGCGCTCCCGATCCGTCATGTCGCCGATGTCGCTGCGCTTCAGCTTCTTCAGCCCGTCGTAGTCAAGAGAGGTCAGGAGGGGCCGTTCAGTGATCGCAACCCGCACCCCGACGCCCTCGCCTTCGGCCTCGGCATTGACGGAGATGTCGTCGACCAGCTCACGCTCCCACAGCTCCTTGATCCGGTCGTTCAGTCGGCCCGGATCCCAGGGCTTTCCCGGCGCCAAGTCGAGGTAGTAGCTCAGGCTCTCTTCGCTCAGCGTCTCGACGCCGGTGTACTCGACCGACGCGATCGGACGACCGACAAGAAGTTGAGATGCGGCCGGCGACGCCGCCAGGAGCACGGCCAGGAGCGCGCCCATCCGCGCCGGGCCCGAGAAGCGGCTTCGATCAGGATTCGGCAAGAGCAGGTTCCTCCTCACGGACTGCCAGGTGTCTACCGGCCGCTGCGACTTGCTCGCCGCCGGCGCCCGGGACTACTTCCAGGACCAGTTCCATCTCGGCGAGCGAACCCTCGCCGCCGGGGTTCTGCCCCTGGATCGGCGCCAGATCAAACTCGATCCGATGGATCTCCGCGCCGGTGCGCTGGATCAGCAGGTCGGACACCGCGTCCTGGACGTGGCGCTGGATCGTCCGCCGGAGCGGCCGGGCGCCGGTCGACGGGTCGATTCCCGCCTGCTCGAGCAGCCATTCCCGAGCCGACGGAGTCACATCGACCGTCAGGCCACGCTCGGCGAGGGTCTCGTTCACGTCCGACAGGAGCAGATCGACGATCGCCCGCAGTTCCTCGCGGCCCAGCGGATTGAACACGATCGTCTCGTCGATCCGGTTGATGAATTCGGGGCTGAAGGATCGCCGGAGTTCGGCTTCGATCTCCTCCCGCACACGGGCGAAGTCGTCGTCCGAGGAGACGCCTCCGAAGCCCATCCGGCCCCCCTTGAGGACCAGATTGCTGCCCAGGTTCGAGGTCAGGAGCACGAGGGAGTGGCGGAAGTCGACATGGTTGCCGTAGGCGTCCGTCAGCGTCCCTTCCTCCAGGATCTGCAACAGCAGGCTGGAGATGTCCGGGTGCGCCTTCTCGATCTCGTCGAAGAGGATCAGCGAGTACGGCTGGCGCCGCACCCGCTCGGTCAACTGGCCGCCCTCCTCGTAGCCGACGTAGCCCGGCGGGGAGCCGATCAGCTTGGAAGCCGCGTACTTCTCCATGTACTCGCTCATGTCGAATCGCAGCAGGGCGTTCCGGCTGCCGAACAGGAACTCGGCGAGCCGCCGCGCAACCTCCGTCTTGCCGACGCCGCTCGGTCCCAGAAAGACGAAGGAACCCACCGGGCGCCGGGGATCGGAGACACCGAGCCGCGACCTGCGGATGGCGCGGCTGATCGCACGGATCGCCCGTTCCTGGCCCACGATCCGCTGGCGCAGCACCTCCTCCATGTTCATCAGACGCTGGGCCTCATCGTTGCGCAGAGCGGCCACGGGCACACCGGTCCAGGAGGCGATCACCTCCTCCACATCCTGGGCAGTCACGACCTGATCTCCAACGCCACGGTTATGCAACCGCTCCATGCTCTCCAGATCTTCCCGCAGTTCGATTTCGCGCTCCCGGTAGCGGACCGCGCAGTCGAAGTCCTTGTCCGAAATCGCCGCCTTCATCTCGGCGACCACCTGCCGGATCTCGGTTTCGATCCGGCGCGTCTGGCGCGTGTCCCTCACCCTGCGCAGCTTGACCCTGGCGCCGGCCTCGTCGATCACGTCGATCGACTTGTCCGGCTGGTATCGGTCGGGGATGTAGCGGTTCGACCCGGCGACCGCGGCCCGCAGCGCGCCGTCGTCGTAGGCCACCTTGTGGAATCCCTGGTAACGCTCCTTGAGCCCGACCAGAATGTCGTACGTCTCATCGGCCGTCGGCGGCTCGACCTGGATGGCCTGGAAACGCCGCAGCAGGGAACGGTCCTTCTCGATGTAGCGCCGGTACTCCCGCTGCGTCGTGGCGCCGATGCAGGCGATGTCGCCCCTCGACAAAGCCGGTTTGAGGATGTTCGCCGCGTCGAGCGACCCCTCGGCCGAGCCCGCTCCGACCAGAGCGTGGATCTCGTCGATGAAGACGAGCACGTCCTCGCCCTCCTCCAACTCCTTGAGGATGCCCTTCAGGCGCTCCTCGAACTGGCCCCGGTACTTCGTGCCGGCGACGATCAACGACAGGTCGAGGGCGACGATGCGCTTTCTCGCCAAGAACCGGGGCACCCGCCCCAGCACCACGCGCTGCGCCAGCCCTTCGACGATCGCCGTCTTGCCGACCCCCGGCTCCCCGAGCAGGATGGGGTTGTTCTTCGTTCGCCGCGCGAGGATCTGAACTATCCGCCCGACCTCCTCCTCGCGACCGATGAGCGGGTCGAACTGATCCTGCTGGGCGAGCGCGGTCAGGTCGCGGCCGAACTCGTGAAGATAGGGCAGCTCCTGCTTGCCGCGCCGGTTGGCCCGCTCCCGCGCCACCTCCGCGACCTCTTCGCGCACGGTCGCGACATCGAACCCGTACTGAACCAGGATGCGCCGCGCCAAACAGCCCTCGACCCGCAGCACCCCGATCAGCAGATGCTCCGAACCGACCGAGGAGTGGACCATGCTCTCGGCCTCGTGCGAGGCGTACGCGAGAATCTTCTTCGACTCTTCCGAGAGCGGCAACTCCGCGGTCGACGAGATGCGCTCGACGAACACCCGCTCTCCCTCGATCTCGCGGCGGAGGTCCTCCGGTTTGACCTCGAGCCGCTGGAGCAGCTCGGTGATCGAGTCCTCGCCCTCCCGCAGGACGCCGAGCAGGATGTGCTCCGACTCGATGACGCGGCTGCCCAGCTTGCTCGCCTCGTAGCGGGCGAAGAAGAGCGCCCGACGCGCCTTTTCGTTGTACTTCTCGAACACGGACCCCAGTCTATGATCTTGTGCCGCAGAACGCAGCCAAGCAAGTTCCATCCGTGCGCCCGATGACGGGCGCGCGGCTGGTTCGCGGGTGGCGCGGATCGCTCCACCCGGGTTCTGGGCGCTAGGACGGGATGGGCCGAAACACCGAGCCTGCAAGGAGTTTCGGGGCGCTATGAGCGGGCGGCCCTGACCGAGAAGACCGCCGCGGCGCCGCGGCAGTGCGTCCGCAAACTCCGCCAGGAGATCGACCGCCTTCGCCACTGGGTCAAGGAGCAGATAGGCCCGCCGCAGCCACAACCGACCCGGCCGGCACCGACCCCGCAGCGCATCGTCCCGGACCGCGGCGGGTGGGGTTCGAGCGATGACGAAGCCGCTGAGCCTCGAAGACCGGATGCAGGCGAACCGGCGCGTTCTGACAGAACTCGCCGAGGCCGAGCAGTACGCCCAAGCGGCGCTGCGGCGGATCGACGAGCGCGCCGGCGAACTCCGTTCCCTGAGGTGGTCCCGGAAAGTGGACAAGTGGCTAGCGTGTACTCCTCGACCGAGAGGAGTACCCAGGAGGCAGGACGCGAAGCGGCGAAGGTGTACTTTGAAGGAAAGTAGGCGCCCTTACACACATCGCCGTCACAATCGGAGCCGAGTTCAGAAGGGTCTCAGATTTCTTCCTCGTCCTCGTCGCAGGGAACCTGCTCTGGCGGGCCGCCACAGACAGCCACACAACAGTCGGGCTCCGGCGGCGGTGGAGGCGGACAACCCCCAGGTAGCGTTGCGCACGACGGAAGCCCTCCCGAACCTCCTCCTCCGCCCCCGCCATCGATGCCGCCGCTGCCGCCTTCGATGCCGCCGCTGCCGCCGTCATCAGGGTCAGGATCCGGCTCGCCGTTCATCTCGCGTCGAATGTCGTCGCAAGCCTCGGAACTGACCACGCTGTTAGGTTGGGCGGGCGTGGTGAGCCCTTGTTTCCCCCGCTTCGTACCAACGTCACTCTCATCGGCAAAAAGGCGAATGGTGCTGGGAATGGCTCGAAACGTGCCGGCCGCAGACCCTAGAACGCAGCCCGGCTGAGCACTCGCAGCAACGGGGACCAGGGAAAGGCTAACGAGCAAAGTCAGGCAGACTCTTACTCTGGGCACGGTTGCAACCTCAGCTCTATGCGACTATCTGACAGGCGCTCAGCACCCAGCACCCCACAACCTTTCTCCGTGGTCTCGTTCCAGAAGTCAGCGAACCCAATACGCTCGTCGTATTCTTCTTCCGAGACATCTAGGCTGCGAAGATCTCTCGTCAGATCACGTAGCCCCCGGGACACGAGCCCGTCTGCCAGAACCCGCAAACCGGCCATTCTTGTCGGCCCTTGCTTGCGAGCATGGGATTTCCAGTTCAGCCGGAACTGACTGTTGGCTACCTCCGACGCGGCCAAAAAACCGTCGTGCACGGGATCAACGACGATGGTTGTCGAGCTGGACGCCAGAAAACCGCCTAGGGCAACACGGCCGCCTGCCCTCGGCTGGTAGGGCGTCGTGTTCGCGAAGGGCATAGTCCCACAGTAGACCCGGTCACCGATCACGAGCGATTCCACTGCAACGAGAGCATAGGCCGGCAGTTGCGAATCGCTGAACAGCGGATCGATCTCAGACAACGCGAGCAACACATAGGGATTGCCTTCGGCGTCGAATCCGGGGATGACTTCTGACGTGGTAGCCGTCACGGCTACTTCCGCCAACATCAACGCCAGCTCAACATCTGTCGTCTCCGGAGGCGCATATGTAATGGTCGATGAATCGGCGTCGTACGGACCACAGTAGTCAGGCGCCGACTCGCCCTCCTCCAGACCGTGATCGCGAGCGGAACCGAATCGCTGATCGAAGACAGCGGCCTCCCGCTCCAGCTTCGCGCGCAACGTGTCCGGCACTTGCGAGTAGACCACGCCGCGCGTGGTATCCAGAACCTCCGCAACGGCGGTCCAGGGGCTTCATTCAGTGCGAAGAGTCGGGGCGTCTTCATCGTGTGTACCCTCCGTGTTGAACCGCGCTCATGCTGAGACTGTAGACCTACGCCGTGACGCCGTCTACCTTTCCCAAGGGCGACGTAGTGCCGGTATCGGGCGATCCAGCGCGGCGAAGACCGCGCGCAAGAGTCCGACGCCGCCGAGGATCCGCCACGGTCAGTGCTGCCAGGACGGCGCGGCCGGTACTCGTGCGAGGCAAGCGCTCAAGCCGGCGCGTCGACCCGAAGTCCGCGACCGCAGAATCGCGCGCCGCGGCCGCCTTCCTTCGCCTCCATGCTGCGGCCGTGCTCGACTTGCTTGCTCCGGACGCCGAGTTTCGGGGCGCTATCGGCGCTCGCGGATCGGGCTTCTAGTCCGCCGTCAGGCGTCCTCCGTCCAGTCGCAGCACCCTGCCGCAGCGACCGGCCACATCGGGATTGTGCGTCACCAGCACCATGGTGGTTCCGCGCCGCCGCTGAAGGCCGTACATGAGCTCCAGCACCCGCGCTCCGCTGGCCGCGTCCAGATTGCCGGTCGGTTCGTCGGCAAGCAGCACCGGGGGTTCGAGCACCAGCGCGCGGCAGATCGCCACCCGCTGCCGCTCGCCGCCGGAAAGCTGCGGCGGAAAGTCGGCGGCGCGGTTTCTGAGCCCGACCTGGTCGAGCAGCTCCAGCCCCTGAGTCTGCAGCGACGCCGCGGAGCGGCCCGCGATCCGTCCCGGCATGATCACGTTCTCGATCGCCGTGAAGTCCGGCAGCAACTGGTGGAACTGGAACACGAAGCCGAGGGAGCGATTCCGAAACCCCGCCAACGCTCCGGGTCTGGAGGCCGAGAGATCCACTCCGTCGACGCGAACCGTGCCGGCGTCGGGCGCATCCAGCGCCCCCAGAATGTTCAGCAGGGTCGACTTCCCCGAGCCCGAAGGTCCCACGATGGCGGCCGTGTCGCCGCGGCCGACCTCGAGATCGACGCCGCGCAGGACCTCGCGCCGGACGTCGCCGTCGCGGTAGGCCTTGGCGACTCCGGAGACCGAGATCACGTCCGGGCGCTCCTCATCGCCTCGACCGGATCCAGGCGGCTCGCCCTGCGCGCGCTCAGCAGCGAGGCCGCGCCCGTGAACACGATCGTGGCCACCACGACCACGAGCACGTCCCGGCCCCGAACCAGGAACGGTACATAGTCGACGATGTACACGTCAGACGGGAGCGAAAGGACCCGGAAGCGGTCCAGAAACACGGCCACGCCCGCGCCCACCGCGCCGCCGAAACCGGCGCCGCCCACCGAGAGCAGCGCGCCGAGCGCCAGAAAGAGTCGCTGCAACCGGGCCGGCGGCGCCCCCATCGCCGCGAGCACGCCGACTTCGGAGCGCTTGCTCGACAGCACCAGGGACAGCGCGGCGAGCAGCGCGAAAGCCGCCACCGCGACGATCAGCGCCACCGCCGAGAACACGAGGCCCTTCTCCAGCCGGAGGACGAACAGCAGCGCCCGATTGGCCTGCCGCCAGGTCGTCACCGTGCCCTCGCCCGCGGCAATCGCCGGACGCAGGTTGCCGGCCACGTTCTCCGGATCGGCGGCCGGGGCCAGGGTCAGATCAAGCCGGCGGTCGCCGCCCGCGAAGAGCGCGGCCGCCTGCTCGAGCGGCAGCAGCACCGGCAGGTCCTCGTACTCCGCGCGGCCGGAGTCGTAGATCGCCGCCACCGGCAGCGTGCGCGTACGCGGCCGCGGCCCCACCGGCGTCAGTCCGGGCCGGGGCGACACCAACCGCGCCGTGCCGCCGACCGCCAGCCCCCTCCGCAGAGCAACGGAGACGGGCACGATCAGGCCCCCAGCGGCAGCGTGCTCGACCGGGATCCATGCCGGCGGCGTCTTCTCGTAGCCCACCACCTCGACCGGCAACGCACCCGTCCTGTCGACCAGCCAGCCGCGAGCGTAGAGCAACTCCTGGGCCGCCACGACGCCTTCTGTAGCCGTCACCCGGTCGACCAGCGAGGCAGCCGACCCGGCCGACCCGTTCCCGGATTCCGCTCGACCTCCCAGTTCCACCTGCAAGGTCGGTGTGTGCTGCGCGAGGTCCTCCAGCAGATGGTTCTGAAAGCCCGAGAGCGCCGCCAGGGCGAGGACCAGGGCGGCAGTGCCCACCGCCAGACCACCGGCGGTCAGCGAAGACAGCACACGGATGTGCGCATCCGCGCGGGTCGAGCGGAAGTACCTCAGCGCGACATGCCAAACGAAGCCCACGGCACGCGAGGCTATCCGCTGGCCGTTGGACGGAGCGAGGCGCGGAACATGCCCAACCCCGGACAGCGCCGAATCAGCTCAGCCGGCCGACGGCCGGACGGTGACCGTCACCGGAATCTCCTCCGGCCCCGGCTCGAGTTCGAACTCCGCATCCCAGCGACGTCCGTCCGCCCAGAGCGAGAGACTGTAGGCCCCCGGAGTCAGGCAGCCCAGGCCCACGCGGCCGTCGTCCGAGAAGGTCGTACCGGGCAACGCTGCCGTCAGATGGTGGGCGACCTTGACGCCTGCCTCCGTCGTCAGGCGGACCAGGGAGAGAGTCTCGCCCGCGCAACTCCGCTCGGAGCACCGGAGTTCCAGCAGCCTTCCGAGGCGCAGTGTGCGCTCCAGCCGTGCCGATCGGCCGGCTTCCAGCGTCACCTTGTCGGCGCCGACGCAGGCGCCGCCATGATCCCACAGGACGGTGACCTCTCCCGCCGGCACGTTCCCGGCAAGAAAGACGCCGTTCTCGACGACGAGACGGCTGGCGGCGAGGGTCCCGTCGGCACCAAGGACGTGCAGCCGTGCACCGACCAGGGGAATGCCTGGCGTAGCCAGCCGAACCTCGACCTCGCCGACGCCGTCTTCATCCGCCTGCAGGATCTGGAACGGAGGCGGTTCGTCCGCGTTCAGGACGAGGTCCGCGGTGGCGAGGGCCGCTCCGGTGTTGGCCTGCAAGCGATAGCGCCCCGGCGGTACCGGAGGCAGAGCGAAGTACCCATTCTCCGCCGTGAAGGTGCCGGCGACGTCAAGACCAAGATCGCCGATCAGGACGACGCTGGTCTTCGTGAGGACGCGGCCTGCCGCCGGTCGCAGTTCGCCGGAAACCACCGAGGTCCCGCCCAGGTCGAGTTCGGAGAGCGGCCGGTCGGGCCAGATCCGACCGACGCGGCTTCGGCCGTCGGGCGCGAACCACGTCATCCACAGGAACTCGTCGGGCGCACCCTCCAACATGAAGGAACCATCCGCCGCCACCTGAGCCCGGTGCACGGAAGAGGCGCCAGGGGCATCGCTGGAATCCCTGAGGTCTATCCGGTAGCGGCCCGGCGCGAGTTGAACCTCAGCGAACGAAGAGGCGCCGCGATCTTCCCGTGCCGATTCGGGCGCGGTCGCCGGTTGGAGAACGGCCGTCGCCAGAGAAGTGCCCGCCTCGCGGAAGCGGTCCATCACGTGAATGGTGCCGCTGCCGGCCCCATGCACCCTGACCCGAACGGCGCGCGCCGCGGGCATCCAGATCTCCCCGAGGTCGGCGCGCTCCGAGTCGTCGAGGGCGATGAGCCTCTCGGTGGGCGGCCCCGTCCTGCACTCCGTGCGGAGATAGTACCGCCCCTCGGTGAGCCCGCCCAGGAGGAAGGCGCCCTCGCCGTCCGAGACCGTGACGTGCTGCAGGCCTCGCAGGCGGTGCAGGAACCGCCCGCTCCCGGCCGGCAGGAGCTCCAGAATGCAGCCGGCGACAGGCTGGGACCCGACGCTGTCGAACAGGCGTCCGGTGACGACGGCGCCCGGTTCCAGGTAGACCACGCCGAGGTCGGTGACGCTCCCCGGATTGGGATACAGGCGGAAGCCATCGGAGAGGACGTGGTTCTCCGCCAGGAAGTGGACCTGGAGATCGCCCCGTGCCGTATCGCCGGGAATCGGGACGATTACGGGAGACGTATCCTGCTCGGCCTCCCAACGGGCGAAAGCGTGGGAGCGCGGCCGCAGGATCACAACCCGCATGGCAAAGCGGTCGATCGGGATCCCGGCGGTGGACAGCACTTGCACGCGCACGCTGCCCGACCTGGCGGCCAGCGTGGACGCCTCGTCCTCGGCCGCCGCGTCGTCCAGTCTGAGGACGAGCGGGCGTTCCGGCCAAGGGTCGCCGGCGAGTTCGGCCGCGGCGCGGCCATGGCCCTCGGCCTCCGCCACGACCTCCGCTTCGGCGAACGCCGAGAGACCGGACACCACGAACCGGCCGTCCTCCGACGCGTCGGCGCATCGTCGCACGACGTTCGCGGGGGACGGCGTCGTGTCGTCCTCCCAGCGCACGCAGACCGTGGCGCCGGCCGCCTCGCTGCCGTCGGCCGAGAGGACCTGGCCTTCCAGAACGCGTCCAGGTCCGAGCCGGATCGTCGCCGGCGGCCGGCCGTCGTGGTAGGCGCCGACGAACCGCTCGTAGCGGGGGTGATCGACAACGACCGTCATCCCGCGGACGCTCGGCAGCGAACCCTCTGTCGTTCCATCGCCGGCGGTCCGTGTCCTGGTCAGGACCACGGCATAGGGGCGTATCGCGCCTGCCGGCGGCATCCGCAGCACCTGAACGACGACGTCCTCGATGCCGCGTCCGCGCTCATCCTGAATCGAGACGGCAGTCGGGACCAGCGGAGCCTCCTGCGCCAACCCCGTGCCGCTGGATGGGAACAGGTTCGCGGCCGTCGCCGTCAGCAGGACCCATCCCAGGACTCGATGCAGGCCGCCCCCGGGACGGACCACGTGATCCCTCTGCTGACCGCCGCCGGGCCCGGTCGAAAGCGGCCGTGCCCGGCGACGCGGGTCAGCTACACGAGAGTTCTTCACCGTTGCGAATGGCCTCGGCGTCCAGGAGCAGCAGGCGCGTCGGTCTCCGCGACTCCTCGTCGAAGTAGCTCGATGCTTCGAGGAGCACCCAGTGCCTGGGTCCGGGCACAAGCGATATGTGCGTGGCCCGCGTGGGCAGCCGAACGCGATGCAGCAGAGACTCCGCCACCGGATCGACCGCGTGCAACTCCCATTCCGGTCCGCCCGCCGCCGCCAACCGGATGAGCACGTAGAGGTGCGGCCCCTCCGCATAGAGACTGGCCGGGAAGCTCGCGTTCTCGACCGCCTGCCACCATTGGGGGTAGTGCTCCATCTGACTTAGCGGAGGAAGGTCCGGCATCGGACCGGGCCAGTCGGGAAACACGTTCAGGCGTTCGCCGCTGCCCGCCAGACGCTGGATGAAGAGCCCTTCGTCCACGCGCAGTGCGTAGACGTCTGCGTTCTCACCGGCCGTCGCCGCCAGGCGGGAGGGAAAGAGCGGTACGTGTGGGTGAGCCTCGGTCGTCATCTGCGGCCAAAAGCCAGTTGGCGTAACTGCCGCATCCCCATCCCCGGCGGGCAACGCGAACCGCATGATGCCGTCGCGGTCGCGCTTCGCAAAGTAAAGCCAGGCAACGAGGCCGTCTTGAGCTCCCTCAACTTCCTGGACCAGTGTGGGTCGGCCCGAGCCTCCGTCACGGAAGTGGATATCGTCGCCCCACTCCTGAGGCCAGGAGTATGTGGTCACGGGCTTCAGGTTTGGGTCGACCAGAAACACTTGAGATCCCTCCCGGTATCACACGGCGTTTCCCCGCCGCCACTACACTCGATTTCAAACCACGAGCTGAAGGTGAGGGTCACGCACTCCCCGCAGCCTGGCATCTTGCTCGTAGCTTGCCCCGGCTTGTTGTCGGCGCCGAGCGGAGCAAGGGGTGCCAGCAGAGCGCCGATCAGCAGCGCGACGAACAGTCCGATCAGAAGTGGGCCCCGAAACCAACTCGTGGTTCTCATGAGAGTTTCTCCTTAACTTGCGGGGCAAACAGAAGACTAGCGCCGGACCCAGCGATCATCAAACTGAGTTCGTCCCGGTTCGTTGGACAGGTTCGCTCCTAGCTGCGGCCGGGTCGTCCAGCACGCCGATGTAGGGCAGGTTGCGGTAGCGGTCGTTGTAGTCGAGGCCGTAACCGACCACGAACACGTCGTCGATCTCGAAGCCGCGGTAGTGGATATGGACTTCTGTCTCCCGCTTGCACGCCTTGTCGAGCAAGACGCAGAGGCGCACCGAACGAGCGCCGCGGAAACCCATCAGCGCCATGATCGTGCGCATCGTGTAGCCCGTGTCGACGATGTCCTCGATCAGCAGCACGTCCCGCCCGGCCAGCGAATGGTCGAGGTCGCGCCGGATCCGCACCTCGCCGGGCGAGGTCGTCTCGCCCCGGTAACTCGAGGTCTGGAAGAAGTCGACCACCAGCGGCCGCGACAGTCGCTGCACCAGATCGGAGAGGAAGAACACCGATCCCTTGAGCACGCCAACACAGAGGAGGTCCCTGCTGTCGGCGTAGTCGCGTTCGATCTCGGCCGCCAGTTCGTCGATCCGACGCTGCAGCGTCTCCGTCGAAATGAGCACCCGGGGCATTCCGCTGTCGGTCATGGATCACCTCTCGCGCCGCCGCAACGGCGAACCGGTCGTGTATCGTCTCCCCCCATTCCGCGACGGGGGATCAAGGGAGTGAGTCTGCGCAAGAATACAGGGCCGGACACGGGTCTCTCAGCCGAACTCGAGGAAAGCCGGACACGCTGGCTCCACGCGGGGTGGCCTCGGCCTGACGCTCTCCTAGTCACCGGCTCCGGTCTGAGCCTCGATCTTGGCGCGCCGGCGGCCGGCCCGTGGCCGTTCGGCGATCTGCTCCCATTCGATGTCGAGGCGATCGAGGGCCACGCCACGACCGCCGAAGTGGTCGAAACGCCGGACGGCCGGTTCCTGCTCTGTTGCCGCGGCCGGCTGCACGCCTATCAGGGCTACACGCCGGCCCAGGTCGTCTACCTGGTGCGCCTGGCGGCGCTCCTCGGCGCCGGTTCGCTCGTGGTCACGAACGCGGCCGGCTCGCTGCGGCGGGACTTGCCGCCGGGGTCGATCGCGGCAATTTCCGATCACGTGAACCTGACCGGTCTGAACCCCCTTCGCGGCCGCATGCCGGCAAGCTGGGGCCCCCGGTTCCCCGACCTGGCCGGCGCCTACGACCCGGCCCTCCGCCGCCGGTTCGTCGAACTCGGCCGCAGTGCCGGGATTGACGTGGGCGAAGGGGTGTACCTGGGTCTGCTCGGGCCCTCCTACGAGACGCCGGCCGAGATCCGCGCCTACCAGGCGCTCGGCGTCGACCTGGTCGGCATGTCGACGGTGCTGGAAGTCATCGCCGCGCGCCACATGGGCCTGCGCGTGCTCGGCTTCTCCCTGGTCACGAACATGGGCGTCGGCCTCGAGGAAGGACCCGTCGACCACGAGGACGTGCTCCGGATCGGCGGCGCCGCGGCGGTCGGCATCGCGCGCCTGACCTCCGACCTGATCGCCGACGGCGTTCTCTGGGCCCGCGAATCAAACTGAGCCGTGTCCGAACTCGAAGCGCAGATCGAAAACCGGCGCGCGAAGCGCGATCGCCTGCGCGAGCGGGGCATCGAGCCCTACCCGACCCGCGCCGCCTACGACCTCGAACCGAGCACGGTCTGCGAACGCTACGACGATCGGACGGCCGAAGAACTCGACGAAGCCGCGATCCCCCTCCGGGTTCCCGGCCGCGTCCGCGCCCACCGGACCCACGGCAAGGCGGCCTTTCTCGACATCTCGGACGCCGCCGGCTCCAAGGTGCAGGTTCTTCTGCGCCGCAACCAGGTCGGCGAAGACATGTGGTGGCTGCTCTCCCAGCTCGACATCGGCGACTACGTGCTCGCCGCCGGCGTCCTGATCCGCACCCGCACCGGCGAATTGACCGTCATGGCGGACCGCCTGGAGTTCCTCGCCAAGGCAACCAGGCCCCTGCCCGAGAAGTGGCACGGTCTGGCCGACCGCGAGCAGCGCTACCGCCGGCGCTACCTCGATCTCCTGAACTCGCCCGAGTCCCGGCAGCGCTTCGTCGTCCGCTCGCGGGCGATCGCCGCCATCCGCCGCTTCCTGCTCGGTCTCGACTTCCTGGAGGTCGAGACCCCGATGATGCAGGCGATCCCCGGCGGCGCCGCGGCCCGACCCTTCGTGACCCATCACAACGCACTCGACATGGACCTTTACCTGCGCGTCGCGCCGGAGCTGTATCTCAAGCGATTGCTCGTCGGCGGGCTGCACCGGGTGTTCGAAATCAATCGCAACTTCCGCAACGAAGGCATCTCGACCCAGCACAACCCCGAGTTCACCATGCTCGAGTTCTACTGGGCCTACTCCGACTACGAGCAGTTGATGGACGTCACCGAGCAACTGCTCGGCCAGATCGTCGTGGCCGTCAACGGCAACGGGCAGACGACCTCCACCTTCCGCGACAACGAGATCGACTTTGCACCCGCCTGGCCCCGCTACAGCGTGCGGGATTCACTGATCGAGATCGGCGGCCTCGACGCCGCCACCGTGGACGACGAAGCGGCGCTCGCCGCCGAACTGGCAAAGCACGACGAAACGGAGTCCAAGAACCCCGGCTACGGCAACCTCCTGATCGCCATCTTCGACCGCCTCGTGGAGCCGAAGCTCATTCAACCGACCTTCATCCACGACTACCCGATCGAGGTCTCCCCCTTCGCCAAGCTGTCAGCAGACGACCCGCGCTTCACCGAGCGCTTCGAACTCTTCATCGGCGGCATGGAGATCGCCAACGCCTTCAGCGAACTCAACGATCCCGACGCCCAGGCCGAACGCTTCCGCCAGCAACTCCGCGCCCGCGAGGGCGGCGACGACGAAGCCCACCGCTTCGACCGCGACTACGTCGAGGCCCTCCAGTACGGCATGCCCCCCGCCGGCGGACTGGGCCTCGGCATCGACCGTCTGGTCATGCTGCTGACCGACGCACCTTCGATCCGGGACGTGATTCTGTTTCCGTTGTTGCGGCCGCGGTAGGAATCCGTAGCCGCGGTCGGCAGCCACAAGCATCCCTTTGAGGAAACAGGACTGAATGAGATTCGCGATAGTTGACGGAAAACGATGTCGGCCCAACCGCGGCTTGCGCGGTCGCTGCTGCCGGTGCAACCACGGGATGATTGCGAAGTGCGGCGACTTCGTCGCATGGCATTGGGCCCACAAGGGCAGAAGACGATGCGATCCTTGGGCCGAGAACGAGACGGACTGGCACCGCAACTGGAAGGATTGTTTTCCGTAAGAGTGCCAGGAGGTCGTCCACATCGACGGCGACACGGGCGAGCGCCACTTCGCAGACGTCAAGACAGACACAGATCTTGTTGTCGAGTTCCAGCACTCGCCAATCCAACAGAGTGAGCTCGAAAGTCGGGAGCTCTTCTACGGCAACATGATCTGGGTCCCCTCTCTGCCAACGTACGTGACACAGCGGGCATCCCGTTGAATAGTGGAGGGCACGCGTTGGCAAGGAGGATCAATGTCAAGACGAGAGCAGAGGTTTGGCGGCGGCTCGGAGCTCCCGGCCGCGGGGGTTGAGGAGCGTAGCGACGAGGCCCCCGCGGCCGGCGCGGCGCCCGCCGGGGCGGTTCCCGACCCGGAAGTGCTGGCGAGACCGACCAGGCGGCAGTTCACGGCGGAGTACCGGCTGCGGATTCTGGAGGAAGCGGATCGATGCACCCACCGCGGCGAGGTGGGTCGGCTGTTGCGGCGAGAGGGTCTGTACAGCTCCCATCTGGCCAACTGGCGCAAGGCGCGGCGCGAGGGCGCGCTTTCCGGTCTGAGGCCGAAGAAGCGGGGCCGCAAGCCTGTCGAGGCCAACCCTCTGACGCCGAAGGTGAAGCGGCTGGAAGCGAAGGTCAAGCGGCTCGAGAGGGAAGTCGCCGCCGCGCACACGATCCTGGACGTCCAGGGAAAAGTTGCAGGGCTGCTGGGATTCAGCCTCGAAGACGGGAAGGACTGCTGATGGCGGCAAGGTCCCTGGCCCGGCAGGTCGGCATCGCGCCGGCGTGCCGGGCGCTGGGCGTGTCGCGATCGACCTTCTATCGTCGTGCGAGGCCCGCTCCCGGGCGACGGCAGCCCCGCCCCACGCCTGCCCGGGCACTGAGCCAGATCGAGCGGAAACGGGTCGAGGCCACGCTTGCGTCGCCGCGTTTCGTCGATCGTTCGCCGGGAGAAGTGGTGGCCACCCTGCTCGACGAGGGCCGCTACCCGTGCTCGGAGCGCACGATGTACCGCATCCTCGAAGCGAACCACCCGGTGAGGGACCGCCGCAATCAGCGCGTCCATCCGTCGTACGCCAAGCCGGAGTTGGTCGCTGTCGCGCCCAACCAGGTCTGGTCGTGGGACATCACCAGGCTGCTCGGACCGCAGACCTGGACCTACTACTACCTCTACGTCCTGCTCGACCTCTTCAGCCGCTACGCGGTCGGCTGGATGGTCGCCGACCGCGAGAACTCCGCGCTCGCCCAAAGGCTCATCGAGGAGACCCGCCTCAAGCACGGCGTCAAGCCCCATGTCCTGACCCTGCATTCCGATCGAGGCGCCCCCATGACCAGCCAGGGCACCGCCCAACTGCTCGCCCGCCTCGGCGTGAACCGCTCCCTGGGCCGACCGCGGGTCAGCGACGACAACCCCTACTCCGAAGCACAGTTCAAGACCCTCAAGTACCACCCCGACTTCCCCAGCCGCTTCAACTGCCAGGACGCCGCGACCGACTACTGCAGGTCCTTCTTCCCCTGGTACAACACCGAACACCGCCATGCCGGCATCGCCATGCTGACTCCCCAGACCGTCCACTACGGCCGGGCGCAAGCCGTCATCGAGCAGCGCCAACGCACGCTGAGCGCCGCCTGGGAGAGCTCACCCGAACGATTCGTCGGCGGCCAACCGATGCACACGCCACTGCCCCGGGCCGTCTGGATCAACAAGCCCGACAACGAGACTGCAGAGACCACTCAGTAAATCCTGAACCCCGCTGTGTCAATGTCGTTGACAGGTTCCGGTCGTCGATGGCGACCGGGGTGGCCTCGACGCAGCGTACTTCTACATGGGCCTCTCAATGGAGCCTCTCGATATCGACCCCGTGGTCTACGGACTGGAGTGGTGGGGAAAGAGCAAACTTCTACATAGATGGGTGGACACTAGGGCACCCGTCTTCTTTGACTTCGGCCGCGAAGAGATTTGGCATATCCGCGACTTCCTGCCTCCCAAGCGCACGGCCCTTGCCTACTGGATTCCTCGTGACAGCTTTCTCGAACAGTGTCTTGCTGGCGGGCCCATCCGGCCGGTCGTCGTGGATGAGAAGGACGCGTCCAAGTTGTCTCGTAAGCTCGTTCAGGTCGCCCGCATCCCACGCTAGCAATCCCCACCGTCCCGCTGGTCAGAGCCCGAGGGGCACCTCTACTTCCGTCTGAAGACCCCAGAACAACGCGCGACACCTTCCGCTAAGAGGCGGCTCCGCAGAAAAGCTCGGCAATCTCTACGAGCGCTTGTGGACCGCCCGCGCCTTCTTGGCCATGGTCGGCGGTTCCGCAGATTCGATCGGTATCGAGAGACTCGATGCCGAGAAGGCGGAGTTCGTCGTTGCCACTGGGCAGCAGCGGACCTTCCACCAAGCCAAGATGGGTAGTTCAACCGGCAAGTGGACACTGGTTGACCTAGCCTCTCCCGGCCATGGGCTCATTCAGGCAATCGGTGAAACACTGAGCGACCCCGACGCCCGGTTCATCTTCGCTTCCGGCAGTCACGCACGGGAGCTTGATGAACTGTGCGCCGCCGCAGCGGATGCGGCTTCTCTGCAGGAACTGGAGAAAGACTTTCTCAACGACCGCCGACGTCGGAACTTCAAGAGGCTATGGAAGGACTGGTGGGACTGCGCCCCCTCGACCGCTCTCGATCGCTTGAAGAGGGCCGAGGTCAGAACGATAGACGATCGCACGCTGGAAAGGGACTTGCACAACGCGGTACCGGGAAAGTTCCTTGCCGAGCCGCGGAAAGTCGTGGCGGAGATTCTCCGAGTCGTCGATGACGCAGTCAACCAGACAATCACTCGCGAAGACTCAACCGCCAAGCTCGCCAGTCGCGGCTACAAGCTCCGGAATCTGCGCCACCCGGAGCAGGCCGGCGTCGCTCTTGAGAAGGCGACGGACGAGCGCTACTTGGTCCGCACGAAGAGGCGACTCATCCGCCAAAACCTTGTCCCGAGACCCGCAGCGGACGAGGTCCTCGAACTACTGAAGGGAACAGGCTCGGACAACGTGCTCACCGGTAAGGCCGACTCGGGCAAAACGGCGTGCGTCATCCAGGTCGCGGAGTCACTGCGTGAGCGGCAGATCCCAGTGTTGGTCTTCCGTCTCGACCGGCTGCACCCACAACTGACCACACCGCAGCTAGGAGAGCATCTCGGCCTTGAGGAGTCGCCCGCAATCGTGCTCGCCGCAGCGGCAGAGGCCGCCGGGCGTCACGGCGTCCTGATCATCGACCAGCTTGACGCGGTCAGCAGCATGTCTGGAAGGACTACACCCGCCTTTGAACTCGTAGAGGATCTGCTGTTGGAGGCCCGCGGCTCTCGACAGCGCGCTCCGATTCACACGGTCGTCGTGTGCCGGACCTTCGACTGGGAAAACGACTCCAGTCTTCGCCGGCTCATCCCTGACATGGCATCCCGAGTCAACGTCAGTCCGTTCTCGATAGACGAGGTCAAGACCACTCTCACCGACGCGAAGTACGATCTCAACGGGTTTGGTCGGCCCCAGCTTGAACTCCTGCGCCTCCCACAGAACTTGTCCCTGTTTCTCGACGCCGACTTCAGCGTCGCCGAAGCGCCTGCGTTCGGCACGACGAGAGAACTGTTCGATCGATACTGGGACTACAGGCGGTCCTCGGTCCGAGAGCGGGCAGGGTCGGACGAATGGTTGAAAGTCGTTGAGACTGTCTGCACCGAAATGACTTCCTCTCAGCAGCTCTCAGTGCGGAAGGAAGCACTGGACTGTGTGTCACCCGACTACCTGCACCAGATGTCATCTGCTGGTGTGATCGACTTCGATGGCTATCGCTACGGTTTTGGTCACGAGAGCTTCTTCGACTACTGCTTCGCACGTATCTTCTGCACCAAGAACGAGCCGTTGCTGCCGCTGCTCACCGACACCGAGCAGCACTTGTTCCGACGCGCTCAAGTCCGCCAAGTGCTGGCCTATCTTCGCGAGATTGACCCGACTCGCTATGTGGGCGAGCTTCGCGCTCTGCTCTCGGACAAGAGGGTCCGAACTCACGTCAAGGACCTCATCTTCGCCGTCCTAGCTGATGCTGCTGGCCCGAGAGAGGATGAATGGGCCATCTGGAACGAGTGGATCGGACCAGAGATTCAGGCAATCAAGGAGGGCCGGGCAAACTCCGACAAGCTCCCGACGTTGGCCTGGCGACATTTCTCCGGTTCACCGAGTTGGTTCACCTTCGCCGATGAGTGCGGCGCCGTCGCGGACTGGCTCGCGGCGGGGAACAACCCCCTCGCTGACATGGCGGTGGGGTACTTGCGAGTACACCAACGACACGCTCCTGACCGCACAGCGGCTCTGCTCGAACCGTATGCGGACAAGGATGGCGAGTGGCCTCGAAGGCTTCGATTCTTCGTACAACGGATTGGCCCGAGAGGGAGCCTCCGTCTGTTTGAGCTCTTCCTTCGACTGCTAGACAACGGGACTCTCGACCAACTCGAAGACGAGTCTTCGTCCGACATCACAGTTTGGGACAGCGTCCACGGAATGGAGAAGGAGCATCCACAGTGGGTGGCTGAGCTTCTGGCCCACCAGCTCCCGCGCCGACTCGTGCTTTTCCCCGCCGACGGCAAGACACCTGGCCACCGGGGCCTACTGGGCTACGACCCCGCTGCGGAGAGGACGTTCCAACACTCGGCGGAACACGCTGCCGGTGCCTTCGCAGACTTCGTGCTACCCGCCGTTCTCGAAGTCTCGGACGCAACTTCGACTGGCGACACGCTACCGAAGCAAGACAGCGTCTGGTCCTTCTACGGTGGCTACAACACTTCGAGTCTTGAAGAAGCCTGCCCCTCTCTGCCAACGTACGTGACACAGCGGGCATCCCGTTGAATAGTGGAGGGCACGCGTTGGCAAGGAGGATCAATGTCAAGACGAGAGCAGAGGTTTGGCGGCGGCTCGGAGCTCCCGGCCGCGGGGGTTGAGGAGCGTAGCGACGAGGCCCCCGCGGCCGGCGCGGCGTCCGCGGGGGGCGTTCCCGACCCGGAGGTCGTAGCGAAGCCGACCCGACGGCAGTTCACGGCGGAGTACCGGCTGCGGATTCTGGAGGAAGCGGATCGATGCACCCACCGCGGCGAGGTGGGTCGGCTGTTGCGGCGAGAGGGTCTGTACAGCTCCCATCTGGCCAACTGGCGCAAGGCGCGGCGCGAGGGCGCGCTTTCCGGTCTGAGGCCGAAGAAGCGGGGCCGCAAGCCTGTCGAGGCCAACCCTCTGATGCCGAAGGTGAAGCGGCTGGAAGCGAAGGTCAAGCGGCTCGAGAGGGAAGTCGCCGCCGCGCACACGATCCTGGACGTCCAGGGAAAAGTTGCAGGGCTGCTGGGATTCAGCCTCGAAGACGGGAAGGACTGCTGATGGCGGCAAGGTCCCTGGCCCGGCAGGTCGGCATCGCGCCGGCGTGCCGGGCGCTGGGCGTGTCGCGATCGACCTTCTATCGTCGTGCGAGGCCCGCTCCCGGGCGACGGCAGCCCCGCCCCACGCCTGCCCGGGCACTGAGCCAGATCGAGCGGAAACGGGTCGAGGCCACGCTTGCGTCGCCGCGTTTCGTCGATCGTTCGCCGGGAGAAGTGGTGGCCACCCTGCTCGACGAGGGCCGCTACCTGTGCTCGGAGCGCACGATGTACCGCATCCTCGAAGCGAACCACCCCGTGAGGGACCGCCGCAATCAGCGCGTCCATCCGTCGTACGCCAAGCCGGAGTTGGTCGCTGTCGCGCCCAACCAGGTCTGGTCGTGGGACATCACCAGGCTGCTCGGACCGCAGACCTGGACCTACTACTACCTCTACGTCCTGCTTGACCTCTTCAGCCGCTACGCGGTCGGCTGGATGGTCGCCGACCGCGAGAACTCCGCGCTCGCCCAAAGGCTCATCGAGGAGACCTGCCTCAAGCACGGCGTCAAGCCCCATGTCCTGACCCTGCATTCCGATCGAGGCGCCCCCATGACCAGCCAGGGCACCGCCCAACTGCTCGCCCGCCTCGGCGTGAACCGCTCCCTGGGCCGACCGCGGGTCAGCGACGACAACCCCTACTCCGAAGCACAGTTCAAGACCCTCAAGTACCACCCCGACTTCCCCAGCCGCTTCAACTGCCAGGACGCCGCGACCGACTACTGCAGGTCCTTCTTCCCCTGGTACAACACCGAACACCGCCATGCCGGCATCGCCATGCTGACTCCCCAGACCGTCCACTACGGCCGGGCGCAAGCCGTCATCGAGCAGCGCCAACGCACGCTGAGCGCCGCCTGGGAGAGCTCACCCGAACGATTCGTCGGCGGCCAACCGATGCACACGCCACTGCCCCGGGCCGTCTGGATCAACAAGCCCGACAACGAGACTGCAGAGACCACTCAGTAAATCCTGAACCCCGCTGTGTCAATGTCGTTGACAGGTTCCGTGCCTCAGCGGACTAGAGCGAGCGCTCGTAGCCCTTGCTCAAGACGAAACCGACCTGACCGAAGTCGTTCGGCAACTTCGGCAGCGAGAAACGAACACGTCCAACCGACTGCTCCTCGTTCTGTACGCCGCCCGCCCTGAGCGATACGCGAATGAGGCCGCCTCCTTGCTATGCGAAGAACCCTGGCGTCTCAGTTGCTGGTACCGCAGCCAGCAGTATTGGTACGCGATGGAACTCGTTCGCGTGGCGTTCCCGTACTGCGAAGAGGAGAATCGCCGAAGACTCGAGGACACCTTCCTCTCGTATGTGAATGCCTTTGAAGGCACCACCGGAGGCTACAAGCAGTTCGGTCGGTCCCAGTTTGCCCTTCTTTCGGCGATCCCCGAGGAACTTCGCAGCTCCCGAGTACACAAACGCCTGCGAGAACTGTCGCGGAAGTTCCGCGACCCACCGACCGCACCTCAGCAACCAACGGTCGCCCATGTCCGATCTCCGATCGACGAGACTTCGGCAAAGAAAATGACCGACGAGCACTGGCTCCGTGCCATCAGCAAACACTCGTCCGAAGGCCACGCCCACTCTTCTGGGGCCGACTTCCTCAGCGGCTCGTCCGAGCTAGCGGACGTTCTTCGAGGCCGCGCCAAAGAAGAACCAGAGCGGTTTGCCCGTCTGGCCCTGCTATTCCCCTCGAACACGCCCCCCCCACCTACTTTGAGGGCGTGCTACGCGGCTTGCGGGAATCCTCCGTCGAGAGCGGACTCAAGGTCGAGGTGTGTCAGAAGGCGCTCAAGGCATCGCCAGGACTTTGCGGCAGGGCCGTAGCCGACGTCCTCGGAAACCTCGAGTCTCCGTCGTCAGAGGATGCCATCCGCATGCTGCACTACCTTGCGACCGAACACGAGGACCCCGCCGAAGAGAGTTGGCAGAAGAAAGCACCCCAGGGCGGCCACAACTGGGGCGGCGACATTCTCACATGCGGGCTCAACTCGACGCGGGGGAATGCAGCGTACGCGATGGCGAAGGTGATTTCCGAAGACGCGACTTGCATCAACGCCTTCCGCGCCACTCTGGACCAGATGATCAAGGACCGTAGTACCGCCGTCATGTCCTGTGTCCTCGCTACCCTCACAGCAGTTGCTCATCACAAACCGAAGATGGGACTGCGACTCTTTCTGGGGGCAACCTTGTCCGACGACCGAGTCCTGGCAACCCAACACGCGCGTCCCCTTATCCGTCTCGCCCTAAGGGAGGACTTGGCCGAGATCCGACCTGTAGTTGAACGCATGCTCCAATCTTCCGAACCCGAAGTCTGCGAGGCCGGTAGCACACATGCTGGAATCGCGGCTCTGCTGCAGCCGGGCGATAAGGACCTGGCCAATGAGGCGATCAGTCTGACCTCCCGGCATCGACTCGGCCTCGCCAAGGTCGCTGCGGCCAACATCGGAAACCGTGAGTGCCGCGACTGGTGCGAGGACCGACTCCTCCGTTTCTTCGGAGATGAGGACGAGGACGTGCAGCGCCAAGCCGCTTCTTGCTTCCGTCACCTCGAAGGAGCGCCCCTCGAGGAGTACGAGAAACTCATCGACGACTTCTCCAAGAGCGCAGCCTTCAAGAGTCTCCCGGGACCTCTCCTCCTGGTCCTCGAGGAGTCGCGCAGACGCCTGCCTGGCCTCACGTGCATGGTCTGCAAGCGCTTCCTGGACACATTCCGGGGTGAAGTCGCCCGCTCAAGAGGAACCGTGACCAAGCTCATCTTCCGAACGTACCAGCAGCACCAGACCGACGAGTGGGGGCCCCGCTTGCTGGACCTCATCGACCGTCTCTGTATCGATGGGGTCTTTGAGGTCCGAGATGCACTCGGGCGCTTCGACCGATGACGGTTGTCTACCGTGTTCCTAAGACCAGCTACCAGGTCGTGGACCAACCCAATGCCTTCGCTAGCGACTCCTCATCCCGGAAGTCGTCGAGCCGGGTACTGTGCTCGACATCCCTGCCGATGCCGATGAAGTCCCAGCCCAACCGACGACTCGCGTCCCTGTCCCACGGGCGGTTGCCGAAGTAGGTCTTTCGGTCGGCCAGCCTGCCGGTCAGGGCGCGGTGGGCGGCGATCTGCATGATCTCGACGCGGCTGATGGCGTCGGAACCGGAGGACAGGGCGAACGTTTCGGGATCGAGGCCGATAGCCCGGAGCTTCTTTGCGGCTGTCTCCTTCCAGCCGCCGGTGGCGACGGCGACATGGAAGCCTTGATGGGCGCTTAGCCGGTCAACGAAGGCGCGGGCGCCAGGGACTTCCGGTAGCTGATTGCCGCGGTCGGCGAGGTATCTGTCCATGAGGCCGACGAAGTCGCTCTTGACGGAGGCGTGCGCGAGGGCGCGATCGAGACCGATTCCGCTGCGTTCCAGGACCTCGTTCAGGATGCCGCTGTCCGTCACATGGCGATACCCGGACCAGTCCTCGTCGACGTCGATCTTCAGCACGTTCCGAATCGCCCGGGCGTAGAGAGTCCCGTCGAAGTCCTCGGACTCGACCAGGGTTCCGTCCACATCGAAGACGACCAGGTGCATGACGGGTCAGCCGCCGCGCGGCGCGGTCAGCCACTGCTCCACCGACCGCTTCACCGGTTCCTCGAGCCAGGGCAAGACGCCGAGGTTGTCTTCCCGGGCGGCGGCCTCGATGTCGACTTCGTTGCGGTCGACGAAACGGGCGGCGCGGTAGTAGGCGTCTCCAGCGGAGCCGGCGGAGTCGCCGAGTTCGATTAGGTGGCCGGCGAGTTCGCGAGCGCGGCGGAGCCTGGCCGGTAGAGGTGGCGAGGGCAGGGGCCTTGGCAAGCGGGGCTCGAGGCCTGCTGCCTCTGCAGCGGTACGGAAGGCCGACTGGTCCGGGTGGGAATCGTCGCCGTGAAACAGAGCGTCGAAAGCCTCGGGCCAGGTCGACTGCAGACGTTCGGAGAGCAGGCGACGTTCGCGGGCCCCAAGCTGCATGCCGCGCGGCACGACGCGGCGGGCGCTGGCGGCCGCGAGCCGGGCCATCGCCGGCCCGAGAAGAGCCGGCTGGTCGGTCCAGTCGGTGACGAGCGGCCAGACCACGGTCACGTCCTGAAGCGGCGCGGGCTCGAAGGGCAGGCTCGGCTGCCGGCGCTCCCTGAGCTCTTCACGCAGGGCGGCGGCGTGGCGGACCAGGACGTCGAGGAGATCGACCGCGACGACGGCGTTGGCGGGAAGATCGGCGAGTCCCGGCGCAGCCAGCTCGCGCAGGCTCGATCCGCCGGCAGGGATGGTTCCCACAACCTGAATCAGGAGAGGCACTCCAGCCTCGGCCGCGGCCTCGACGACGCGCGTGCGGAGGTACTCGTGGTCCGCCGGGAGCGGCGGAACGTAGACGACATCGGTCACCGAACGCACCCCTTCGGCGGCCTTGGCGGCGGCCGGCAACGGGCCGGCGGTCGACGGCGGCAAGCCGCCAGTGGCTAGGTCGCACCAGAGGTCGTCGCCGCCCTCCGCGGGCCAACGGGAGAAGCTGTGGCGGATCCAGAGGTTCGCCGGTTCGGCAACGTGCTCCCGGAGTGTGAGTGGGGTCACGGCGCGGTTCCAGTTCGAATCTCGGGCGGACGCACGGACTCCCGAAACAACTCGGGCTCGCCGCTTCGCAGCATCGCGCGCATTCTCCGCGGGTCAGAAGACCCGCGGCTACAGGCCCGCGCACCCAGAGATACGGCGTCGGCAGCGATGTGCGGCTCTGCTGTAAACAACGGCTTGGAGAGGGCGCTCAACGCTTGTTCGAACCAAGCGCCGCAGCGACCGCGGCTTCGACCGACTTCTGAACGTACCTGGCGAGGATGTCGCCCTCGACGTTGACTTGGTCGCCGGGCTCCAGGTTCCCCAGAGTCGTGACCTCGAGCGTGTGCGGAATCAGGGCCACGTCGAAGGTCTCTTCGTCCAGCGCAGCGATCGTCAGGCTGACGCCGTCGATCGTCACGCTGCCTTTCTCCACCATTCCCGACGCCAGCTCTTGAGGCACCTCGAACGTAATGACCCGGTTGTCCCCCAGTTCCTCGACCTTCACCACGCGGGTCGTCGTGTCGACGTGTCCCTGGACCAGGTGTCCGCCAAGAGGGTCACCGGCGGCAAGCGGCGCTTCCAGGTTCACCTCGTCGCCGTCCTCAAGCGCTCCCAGGGTGGTCCGGCTCAGGGTTTCCGGAGACAGGTCGAAGGCGGACCAGGCCGCGAGCTCACCGCTCACCGCGCCGGTACCCGGAACGTCGTTCGCACCGCCCTGCTCCACCACGGTCAGGCACACGCCGGAAACCGAGAGACTGGCCCCCGAACCCAGCTGCGATGCGAGCTCCTGGGAGTGCCCGACCACCACGCGAGCACCGTGGCTCCGCGAAGCTCCGGGGCCCTCGACTACCCGGCCACGCTCTTGGATAATTCCGGTAAACATCCCTGCCTGTAGCCTACGAGAATCACATCCGGGCCGCGCTGCCGCACTCTCAAGCGGCCCAGGCGCCACGCTTCCGTCAGCCGCTCCACACCGGCACCGCCGAGCGGACCCGGGGCTTCTGTGCCACCGATCAGAAGCGGCGCGCAGCACACCGCAGCGCGATCCCAGACATCCGAGGACGCGAACGCCGCCAGGACCCCGGCGCCGCCCTCGACGAGCACGTGCGACACGCCGCGCCCGCGCAGGTCTGCCAGCACCGCAGCCGGCTCCACGGCCTCGAGCACGACGACATCGGCGCCCGCGTCGCGCAGACGGTCGCGCCGCTTGGCCCATTCCGTTGCACCCTCGCCCTCAGCACCTTCCGGTTGCGCCGTGTAAACGACGACCGGCCCCTCGACCTCGAACATCTGCGCCCCGGGGGACAGCCGCAACCGCCGATCGAGCACCACCCGCACGATCGGCCCCTCGGCCCGACCCAGCCGCCGGTTGAGACGCGGATCGTCGGCCAGCGCGGTGCCGCTGCCCACCACGATCGCCTGGTGTTCCTCGCGCAGTTCGAGCGCCCACAGCCGGCCGCGCGGCGACGAGATCCACTGGCTGTCGCCGCTCGCCGTCGCGATCCGGCCGTCCAGGCTCATCGCCCACTTCAGCGTCACGGCGGGCCGTCGATGCAGGAGACCGGTCAAAAAGGGCACGTTCAACTCGACCGCCTCCTCCGCCAGCAGCCCGCTCTCGACGCGGAGGCCGGCGGCCCGCAGCCGGTCGGCACCGCCGCCGGTCACCTCCGGGTTCGGGTCGCGGTGCGCGTAGACCACGCGGTCCACACCAGCCTCCAGGATGCCGCGGGCGCAGGGCGGCGTGCGACCCTGGTGGTTGCAGGGCTCCAAGGTCACGTAGACGGTTGCACCGACGGCCAGGTCGCCCGCCGCGGACAGCGCCATCGCCTCGGCGTGCTCCCCGCCGGCCCGGCGGTGCCAGCCGGCGCCGACGATCTCGCCGTCCCGCAGGACCACCGCGCCGACCATCGGGTTCGGCGCCGTGGTGAACCGGCCGCGGCGCGCCAGGGTCAGCGCGCGGGCCATCGCCACTCGATCCGCGTCGTCGAAACGATCGCCCTCTCCGTTGGCCCCAACTGCTCCAGCGACCATCGCGCTCACCCGAACAGGGCGGCCGCAAACGGCCGCGGCTTGTAGTCGACGATGTCCTCAACCCCCTCGCCCACACCGAGGTAGGCGACCGGCAGGCGCAGATCGCGGGCGATCGCCACTGCCATGCCGCCCTTGGCCGTGCCGTCGAGCTTGGCCAGGAACACGGCGTCGATCGGAACCGTCGCCCCGAACTCGCGCGCCTGCACCAGCGCGTTGTGACCGTTGCCGGCGTCCACAACCAGGAGGGTGAAGATGTTCCACGTGTCGCCGGCCGCGCGCCGCGCAACGCGGTGGACCTTCGACAGTTCCTCCATCAGTTGACCGCGGGTGTGGAGGCGGCCCGCCGTGTCGACGATCAGATGATCGATGCCGCGTGCTGTGGCCGCCTGGACGGCGTCGAAGACGAGCGCCGCCGGGTCGCCGCCCGACGGGCGACGGACGACCTCGATGCCCAGCCGCTCGCCCCAGACCCCGAGTTGCTCCGCGGCCGCGGCACGAAACGTGTCGCCGGCCGCGAAGAGGACCTTCTCGCCGCGAGCCAGGGACGCCTGCGCCAGCTTGGCGGCGGAGGTCGTCTTGCCCGAACCGTTGACGCCCACCATCAGCGTGATGCGCGGGGTCGCCGGCAGCGCCGCGGGCGGCGCGTCGAGCAGCAGAACCGCCACTTCGTCGACCAGCAACTGCCGGAGCGCGAACTCGTCGCCGGCGGCGATCGGCCCCGAGTCTCCCGCCTGACGCAACCGCTCGACGAGTTCGAGCGAGGTCTCGACCCCGAGGTCCGACTCGATCAGCGTCTCCTCGAGCCGCTCCAGCACGTCCTCGTCAATCCGCGCGGCGCCTCCAAGCGCGGTGCCGATGCGGCCGACGAGTCCCTTCCGGGTGCGGCCCAAGCCCCGCCGCAGCCGGTTCCACAGGCCACCCCTTCCGGATTCCCGCGATTCGCGCGCCTCGTCCTCGACCGCCGGCGCGGCCGCACCGCTACCGCCGATTTCCACGCTCACGGCACGCCCCCGGACGACGAGGCGCGGGAGTCGTCGAGGAAGGCCCGGAGTTCACTCCGCACCAGCGCCGGATCGAGATCGGCGACGATCTCGCCACGACCCGGTTCGGCCGGCAGGATCCAGACCAGACCGCTCTCGCGCGCCTTTTTGTCGCGCCCCATGGCGGCGATCAAGCGGTCTACGTCGAGGCGAATGCCAAGATCACGCTCCACATCGGCGAGCGCGGGCGGTCCCATCCGATCGATCAAGCCCAGGAGCCTCGCCGCGAACCGCGGATCGATGCCGCGCCGACCCGCAAGCCGCAGGGCGAACCTCATGCCGTGAGCCACCGCATCGCCGTGACGCAGGCCCCGGTAGCCGCACTCCGATTCGATTGCGTGCCCCAAGGTGTGGCCGAAGTTGAGCAGGCGCCGGCTGTCCCCCTCCTCCAGGTCCGCCGCGACGACGCGCAGCTTGGCCCGGACCGACGAAGCGACCACCGGCGTCAGCCACTCGGCATCTCCGGCCAGCAACGCCTCCAGCGACTCCTCCACGACCGTCAGCAGACTGAGATCGAGCAGCGCCGCCATCTTGACGACCTCGAACAGCCCGGCCCGCAACTCACCGGGCGGCAGCGTACGTAGGCAGTCGATGTCGGCGAGGACGAAACGGGGATGGTGGAAGGCGCCGACCGTGTTCTTGCCGCCGGGCAGGTCGACGCCGGTCTTGCCGCCGACGGAGGCGTCGACCTGGGCCAGCAGCGTGGTCGGGATCTGGCTGTAGTCGATGCCGCGCAGGAAGCAGCCGGCGGCGAAACCTCCGAGATCGCCCACGGCGCCGCCGCCGAGGGTCACCAGGCGACTGTCGCGCTTGCCGCCGCGCTCAAGCATCTGCCGCCAGACGGAAGCGGCGCACTCGACCGTCTTCGCCGCCTCGCCGTCGGGCACTTCGATCGTCTCGACCCGTGCCGCGCCCGCGGACTCCAGCAACCGGCGTGCCGAGGCGCCGCAGTGGCGATCCGGCGCCTCGCTCGTCACCAGGAACGCGACCCGGCCCCGGCACCAGTCCGCGACGCCACCAAGCGCGCCCTCGGCGCCCGCGGCCAGCAGACCCGGGCCGACGAGGATCTCGCTGACGCCCCGGGAGTGGGTGAGAGTCAGACGATACGGGCCATCCGCGGCGGGCTCGGCCAAGGCAACCTCTAGCAGCCCGTGGCGGAAGTTCGCGTCGCACCGAGAGCGGCGAGGCGCACGGCTGACAAGGCGCGACGAACGAGCAGATCGGGCCATCTTCGACTGAGGAGCAACGATGTCAGGCGTGATGCATCGCCGTTCGAATGCAGCGTGACTTTCGCCACGGGCTGCTACCTTCCTGCCCGCGGGCGCATGCGCAATCCCAGGTCGAGCAACTGCTCCTGGTCGACGGTCGACGGCGCCTCGGTCATCAGGCAGACCGCCGATGCCGTTTTCGGGAAGGCGATCACGTCGCGCAGCGAGTTGGCGCCGGCCATCAGCATGACGATCCGGTCGACGCCAAGGGCTATGCCGCCGTGTGGCGGCGCCCCGTAGCTGAGCGCCTCGAACAGGAAGCCGAAGCGCCGCTCCGCCTCCTGGGCGTCGATCCCGAGCAGGGCGAGCACCCGTTCTTGCAGTTCCCGGTCGTGGATCCGGATCGAGCCGCCGCCGATCTCGTTGCCGTTGAGCACCACGTCGTAGGCGCGCGAGCGCACCGACCCCGGGTCGCTCTCCAGCCGATCGATATCGGACATGCGCGGCGAGGTGAACGGATGGTGGGTCGCGTTCCAGCGGCCGTCGTCGCCGTTCCATTCGACCAGGGGGAAGTCATGCACCCACAAGAACTCGTGCGCGTCCTCGCGCTTGTGGCCGAAGCGGCGGCCCACCTCGACCCGCAGCGCGCCGAGAGCCGCCGCCGCGGTCGGCGCGGGCGCCGCGACCAGGAGTCCCATGCCGCCCTCCTCGACGCCGAGGCGATCGGCGAGGTTCTCGACCTGCGCCGGCGTCAGTGCGTTCTTGACCAGGAACGAAGGCGCGCCGTTCTCGCGCTTGACCCAAAGCACCCCCTGGGCGCCTTGGCGACGGGCGATTTCGGCGTACTCGTCGACCTGTCGGCGGCTCGAGCCGGCCGCGCCCGGTATGTGGACGCCCCGCACGACGCCACCGGCGGCGATCGCCGCCTGGAAGGCGCGGAACTTCGTCTCCCGGAGGCAGTCCGTCACGTCCGTGATCTCGAGTTCGACCCGCAGGTCGGGACGGTCCGAGCCGTAGCGCGCCATCGCGTCGTCGTAGGAGAGCCGCGGATAGGAGGCCGGCGGCGTGATCCCGGCGAGCGGAAACACACGCGAGAACAGTTCCTCGACCAGGCTGTAGACATCCTCCTCGTCGACGAAGGACATCTCGATGTCGATCTGGGTGAACTCGGGCTGGCGGTCGGCGCGCAGATCCTCGTCGCGGAAGCAGCGGGCGAACTGGACGTAGCGCTCGAGACCGCTCACCATCAGGATCTGCTTGAACAATTGCGGCGACTGGGGCAGGGCGTAGAAGCTGCCGTGGTTCAGGCGGCTCGGCACCAGGTAGTCGCGGGCCCCCTCCGGCGTCGAGCGGGTGAGCATCGGCGTCTCGACATTGACGAAGCCCTGCTCCCGGAAGTAGGCGAGGGACTCGATCGTGAAGTCGGAGCGCAGCCTCAGGTTGCGCTGCAGGCCCTCCCGCCGCAAGTCGAGGAACCGGTACTTGAGGCGGGTCTCCTCGCTCGCGTCCTGTACGCCCTCCACCCCGAACGGCATCGGCTCGGAACGCGCCAGAATCCGGCCCTCCCGGACCCGCACCTCGATCTGGCCGGTGGCCATCTTCGGGTTCACCTTGTCCGGGTCACGTCGCACGACCTCGCCCTCGACCTCGACGACGTACTCGAGCCGCGCGGGTTGCAGGGCCTCGGCCGTCTCAGGCGTGCTCTCGGGGTGGACGACGGCCTGCACGACGCCGCTCCGGTCGCGCACGTCGAGGAAGATCACGCCGCCGTGATCGCGCCGGCGGTGGACCCACCCCTGGACCTTCGCCTGCTCGCCGACCTGCTCGGTGATCAGGGTTCCTGCCTTGGTTCTGTTCACGTGTTCTTCCTTGGTTCGGAACACCTACGGGCTCGAACCGCGGATCCTCGCACAACTCAGGCGGAAATTCTCGCCTTCACGGTGGCGACGAACTCGTCGCGTCGGATGGTTTCCTGGGTACTGTTCTTGAAGTCCCGGAGGACGACGGTGCCGGCGGCTAACTCGTCCTCGCCTATCAGCACGATCCACCGGCAACCGCGGCGGCCGGCTTGCCTCAAACCGACCTTGAGTGGCCTGAGGGCATCGAACTCACAGATCGCAGGGATGCCGGCGTCGCGCAATTCCTGCGCCAACTGAAGTCCATGCCGACGGTACGAAGCGCCTACCGGAACCACACATACCCTTGGCTGTTGAAGGACCTCGTTACCGATACTGCCGCCCCAAAGGGTATCGAGAAGCAGCGAGACCAGTCGGTCTTCACCGATCGCGAAGCCAATCCCCGGCACGCTCGCTCCTCCCAGATCGGCAATGAGGCCGTCGTATCGGCCACCGCCCACGATCGCGTTCTGGGCACCCAGATCCGCCGAAGTGATCTCGAACACAGTCCGCGTGTAGTAGTCGAGACCCCGAACCAGCTGATCGTCCGGTTGAAACTCTACTCCCAACCGTCCAAGCTCCTCGCACAGCACATCGAAGTGTCGGCGTGCCGGATCTCCGAGTACATCGACTAGGGGCGGCGCACCCTCCAGCAGGCGACGTTCGTCCGGCACCTTCGTGTCCAGGATGCGAAGCGGATTCGTCTCCAAGCGACGCTTGCTGTCCGCGCCTAGGTCGTCACGGTGGGGTTCGAGGTACTCGCTCAGACGCCGCGAGTATCGCTCCCGGCATTCAGGATCGCCGACCGAGTTGAGCCTCACTTCCAAGTTCGCGAAGCCGAGTTCCGACAAGAAACGGAGGAGCATGATGAGCAGCTCCACATCGCTGTAGGGTCCCAGATCGCCGATCAACTCGGCGCCAATCTGGCTGAACTGGCGGTAGCGCCCTGCCTGAGGCCGCTCGTAGCGGAAGTGGGGCCCCATGTAAAAGACCTTGACCGGCTGCGGCCAGGACCCCATGTTGTGCTGCAGGTAGGCGCGCGCCACGGCCGCCGTGCTCTCCGGGCGAAGCGTCAAGCTGCGGCCCTTCTTGTCGCTGAAGGTGTACATCTGCTTGCCGACGATCTCGCTGCCCTCGCCGACTCCGCGCACAAACAGTTCGGTGTCCTCCACGATGGGCGTACGCAACTCGTTGTAGCCATACAGCTTGAACACCGACCGAGCGGCTTGTTCCACCGCGGCAAAGTAGTCCGCATGCGGTGGCACCAAGTCCCGCATGCCCTTGACGGTCTGGAATCGGTGTTTCGCAGCCATGGGGGAGTGATCGTATCTACCCCCGCTGCATAGGGGGTGCTCGTAGCGAGCTTCAAGCGCGAAACAAGTCAGCGCTTCGGACCGGATGCGGACAGGATGCCCGCGTTCTCAGGATCGGTGCGACAGCTCAGTCCGCGGCGCAGGCCCTCAGTTGTCCGAGAACTTCCGGTCGACCGCGGCCCAGAGTTCGTCGATGTCCAGCGTGATCTCCGGAACCGCCGGCGTCCGATAGCTGGCGCCCTCCGGCGCGCGCTCGGCGAAGCCCTCGCCGTCGTGAACGAGGAACGTGATCCGGCGCTGCCGCGGATCGACGATCCAGTACTCACGCACGCCAGCGGCAGCGTAGAGGTCGAGCTTGTGGATCCGGTCCCGCGACGCGGTCGAGGGCGACAGCACTTCGACCACGAGGTCCGGAGCGCCTTCCATCCAGTCCTGCACGATCTCGTCATGCTCCGGGGAGACGTAGATCACATCGGGCTGCACCACCGAGTGGTCCGCCAGGTGCACATCCATCGGCGCCACAATCGCCGTGCCGCCGGTGCGATCGGCCACGTCGAAGAACAACCTGTTCAGGTAACCGACGATGAACTGGTGGAGGACGATCGGGCTGGGACTCAGGTAGAACCTCCCACGGATCAACTCGCAGCGGGGTTCATCGGGGAGGGCCATGTAGTCGCGGCGGCGGTACGGCCCCAAACTGCGCGGCAAGGTCCGCGGCGGCCTGTCAAGCAGCATTACGGTCATGCGAATCAGTATACGGATGCCGCGTCGCCGAACATCTAACGGGCCATGTAAAAGACAAGGAGCGTTGACGTACAGGCATGCTGGAAGCCGGGAACGGGCCCGTCCTCGGGACGGCGACACCCCGGCGGCGCGCCAGGACATCGGTGGTAGCGTCCCGTCGAGGACGGACCGCCGGTGCAGATCGAACTCTCGGAACGCCAGCGCGCCACGGTCGCAGCCGCCGCGACGATCGCCGCGGCCGCCGTCATCCTCGCCGCGGTGGCGGCGCTGTTCTGGGCCGTCGGCACGTTCTTCGCCGCCTTCTCGAGCGTCTTCCTGCCGCTGGCGGTCGCGGCCGTGCTGGCGTTCGTGCTCCGGCCGTACTACGAGCTGCTCAACGAGCGGCTGCGGTTCCCGAAGATCCTCGCGGTGGCCGCCGTGCTGCTGTCGCTGCTCGTTCCCGTCGCCGGCTTCGCCTGGTTCTTCGGCGCCATGGCGGCGTCACAGATCGACGAACTCTTCGATGCGCTCCCCGGCGCGTGGGACCGCGTCGTCGACTGGACGGCCGAGATTTCGCCCGTCGTGACCGAGTTCCTGGAAACGAATTCGGTCGCAATCCAGGTGCGGGAGGCGTTCGAGGGCGGAGAGTCGAACCTGCTCTCGAGCCTCGGCATAGTCGGCGACACCGCTCTGGACGTACTCCAGAGCATCGGCGCCGGCCTCGCCTCGCTCTTCGCCTGGGCGGTGCTGCCGGTCTACCTGTGCTTCTTCCTCATCGTCGAGCCGGACCGGTTCCGAAAGCTCGATCACCTGTTTCCGTTCCTCAAGGCCAAGACGCGCGGCGACGTGATCTACCTGATCCAGGAGTTCATCGACATCCTGGTCGCCTTCTTCCGCGGCCAGCTCGTCATCGCCTTCCTCCAGGGAGCGCTGTTCGCCATCGGCTTCTCCATCGCCGGCCTGCGCTACGGCCTGGTCCTCGGACTCATGCTCGGCTTCCTCAACATCATCCCGTATCTGGGCAGCATTGTCGGTCTGGCCGTGGCCCTGCCGATCGGCTACTGGCAGCAGGATGGCGGACTCAACCTCGTCATCTGGGTGCTGGTCGTCTTCGTGCTCGTCCAACTCATCGAGGCCTATGTACTGACGCCGCGGATCATGGGCGACCGCACCGGGCTGCACCCGATGGCCATCATCGTCGCCGTCTTCTTCTGGGGCTCGGCCCTCAACGGCATCGCCGGCATGATCCTGGCGATCCCGTTGACGGCGTTCCTGGTCGTGTTCTGGCGGTTGGCGCGGGAACGCTACATCGGCGAGGTGCTATGAGCTTCGAGCGAATGAAGCCGAAAGACGGAGACGTTGCCGAGAAGTTTGAGGCCTACCCGCCCGCAATCCGCAGCAGGCTCCTGGTTCTGCGTTCTCTCATACTCGAGACAGCCGACAACACAGACGGTGTAGGGCCACTCGAAGAAACGCTGAAGTGGGGCGAGCCGGCCTACGTCACTTCGCAGAGCAAGAGTGGAAGCACCGTGCGGATCGGTTGGAAGAGATCGCAACCGTCCCAGTACGCGATGTACTTCCACTGCCGAACCAACCTGATCGAGACGTTCCGGGCTCTCTTTCCAGACGAATTGCGATTCGAGGGCAATCGGGCGATCGTCTTCGACAAGACGGACTCACTGCCGGAAGACCCGCTTCGCTTCTGCATCGCTGCTGCGCTCACGTACCATCGGAACAAGCGAGCTACTCGGTAGCGAGCTCTGGCTGCACCCAGTCTAGCCACCTTCGGCGACAGCCTGCGAGGCCGCCGGCACCCGGAGGACACCGCCGCGTGGCCGTGTTACCCTACGCAACAACGTAACGTTTCGTCACACATTGACGGAGGGCAACAGAGACGATGGCCGGGACGGTTCTTCTATCGATCAAGCTCACCGCGCGGCTGGCCGAGGTGACGGTGGCTGGGGTACGGGCGGCGATTCGCCGTGGCCGCCTGAAGGCCGTGACGCTCGCACAGGCCGAGCGCACGGCGGTCCGGTTCGTGGATCTGCAGGAAGCCGCGCGCTACTACGGGTGGCCCCCGGCACTCGTGAACCGCCTCAAGGACGAAATGAGGGCCGGGGTTCCCGAAGGCCAGACGGTCTACAAGATGGACGAAGGGCCGGACAGGCTTTCCGGCGAAAGCCAAAGTGGCTCTGACCCGGACGCCTCTCGTTCTGCCGTCGACGATCTGGCAGGCCCCGGCCCTATCTCGGAGAGCCTCGTTTCAACAACCCAGGCCGGACCCGCCGGATCCGCACCTAGAGCTCAGGACGCCGCACCCGAAGCGGGCCTGACGACCGATCCGAGATCGGCCCATGGCGCCTGGCAGCGCACAGCGGCGGAGCTGGCCAGCGTCGGCCAGATGCCGGCCGAAGCTCCCGCAGGTTTCCGGCTCATCCTTCCCCGCGAGACCGCCGCGCTCCAGCAGCGAGAGGTGTACGACCTCGTGGTGGACGGCGAGGTCGTGGGAACGATCGCGGACAGAGGTTTCGCGACCTACGTCAGGGAGAAGTGCTTCCGGGGCGAGGTCTTCGTCGACGGCAGAGGGGCGGTCAAGTGGCGGCCGCGCCTCCCGCTCAGTGCGCCCGGCCCGAATCCGGTTTCTCCTCCTGAGAAGGAGAAACCGTAGCCCCATGTCGCCGGATCTGGACCGACTCCGACTCGCTTTCGACGCCCAGCTCGCCGACGGACTGGAAGACGCGGATCCGTCTTTCACGAGACGCCGCGTTTTCGGCCAGGTCCGGCTGCCGGGAAAAGTCACTTCCGTCATCGGAATGCGACGCGCGGGAAAGACGACGTTCCTGCATCAGTTGAGAGCCGAGAAGATGGCCGGAGGCACCGCACCATGGCGGCTACCGTTCCTGAGGCTCGAGGATGAGCGGTTCGCCGGACTGGACGCCCTCTCCCTGGGCGCGCTGATCGACGAGTACTCAAGCCGCTATCTGGAGAGTGCGGACGCCGCGGCCGAGGCCTGGCTGCTCGACGAGATCCAGGTGGTGCCCGGCTGGGAGCGCCTGCTGAGGCGCCTGCTGGACTCCCGGGGCAGCGAGTTTTACATCTCAGGATCCTCGGCCGCCCTGCTCTCCCGCGAGATCGCCACGGAGTTGCGCGGTCGCGGATGGAAGGTCGCGATCTACCCGTTCAGCTTCGAGGAGGCTCTTCGGCACCAGGGCATGGTCCCACCTCGTGATCCGTCCGCCGCCACGGAAGCGGAGGCAACCCGGCTGGAGTCGATCTTCCGCAAGTGGCTCGGCACCGGAGGGTTTCCGGAAGCTCAAGGACTGCCGGCGGCGTCCCGGCTACAGCTCCTCCAGGACTACGTCGACGTAGCCATCCTGCGCGACGTGATCGATCGGTATGCCGTCCGCAACGTGACGGGATTGCGCTGGCTGGCCCGCCACGTGCTGGCAAGCGCCGCGTCTCTGTTCAGCGTCGAGAAGTTCCACGCCAGGCTCAAGGCGCAGGCAATTGCGATCAGCCGAGACACGGTCCATGAGTACCTCGCCTACCTGGAGGACTGCTTCCTGGTGCGAACGGTGTGGATCGAGGCCGACTCGGAACGCCAACGCATGGTGAACCCGCGCAAGGCATATCCAGTTGATGCCGGTCTGATTCCCGCGTTCGACCGCAGTGGCCGAGTCAATCTGGGGCATGCGTTGGAGACTGCCGTCCTCATTGAACTGGAGCGCCGAGGGTGCGAGGTGACCTACGTACGAACGCCAGAAGGCTACGAAGTGGACTTCCTGGCTCGATCGCCGGGCGGCGACACGGCACTCATCCAAGTCTGCGCCGATGCCTCGGACCGGGACACAGCGTCCAGAGAGCTTCGGGCGCTGACCGACGCCGAGAGACGGTTTCCGAACGCCCGCAAACGGCTGTTGACACTCACGCGGTCGGGCCTCCCTTCAGAAACGCCGGGCAGGATCGAGGCTCAGCCCGCCTACGAGTGGTTCCTTGGCGGTTCACCCCGTCTGGCGGAACCGGCTCCGACAGGCTGGCTATAGGCCCTCGCGCGGAACACGCAGCTACAAGAGCACCAGCCGACCGGACGCCGAGGCGCCGGTCAGTTGCTCCAACGCATAGCAGTACCACCGCACCTGGCGGCGGTACGCGTCGCCCCGCGGAACACCCTCGGCGCCGGCGTCGTCACCACCACCAACCGGCGCGTCGAGATCGCCCCAAGCGGTCTTCCAGTCGACGACGATCCAGCAGCCGTCCTCGTCCAGGTAGGCGAGGTCAACCGTCCCTTCGACGATTCCGCAGCCATCCTCACCGTCTTCGCTGCCTGCTTCCGCAGCGGGCAAAGGCAGCACAAACGGGGTCTCGCGCAGCACCCGTGAATCCCGCGCCGCGCTCGCCGCCGGACTGGCGAGGGCGGTCGCCACTGCCGTGACCGCGGCCTCGATCTCCGCCTCGGTCGCCGCGAGCAGCGAACCGTGCAGACCGGCCAACTCCCGGATCCGGGCCGGGTCGCCGGCCAGAGGCGCATCCCGGAGCACGGTATGCACCAGGCTGCCGAAGCGGACGCCCCCAGGGCGCTTGCGGGAACGATCCAGTTCCTCGACCACGACCTCGGCGGCAACCCCCGGCGGCTCGAAGTCCAGGTCGGTAACGGCTTCAGGCCGGACGGAAGGACGACCGCCGGACGCGAGCAGTGCCCGGTTGCGACTTTGCCACCTCTCGAACCGCTCGCGACTCGCATCGGCGGCGGCGCCGCCGCCCTCGACCAGGAGATCCTCTCCCAGCAGGCCGTAGGTAGCCGGAGGCTCCTGGTTCAGAAGGTCCGCATCCCACCAGACGACGTCGTATTCGGGGCCATCGCCGGCCGCGCCGTCCGTTCCAGCCGCCTTCGGGAACCGGTAACGGCCCGGCTTCACGGACCGCTCCGGCATGCGGTCGTAGTCCGACGGACGCACCGCCACGGACCTGTCGCCGAACTCGGGACAGCCCTCGGCCGGCGCCGAGCCACGCCAACAGTCCGGTCCCGGGTACACGGCGTCGTTGAGGCACTCGATCCAGCCCGGCCGCTTCAAGTCGCCGACCGCGGGCGCCACGAGCAGGTCCCGGGCCCGCGTGGCGGCCACGTACGCGACGCGGATGCCTTCCGCTTCCTCTCTCTTGTCCTCGACTTCCGAGGCGTCGAGCAGTTCCTGGGGCGAGAGTCCGAGCAGCTTCATTGCACAGAGCTCGTCCTGGCTGCGTACGGTCCGCTCGGCGCCGCGCGACAGCTTCGCCGTCATATCCGCCAGGATGACGACCGGGAACTCGAGCCCCTTCGCGGTGTGGACGGTCATCACGCGGACTCCCTCCGCGTCCTCCTCGACCACCGGGGCCTGGGCGCCCCCGATCCGTTCCGCCTCCTCATCCAATTGTTCGACGAAGCCACGGAACGAACGGCCGCCGGCCACCTCGTAACGCCGCGCGAGATCGCACACGCGCTGGGCGTTGCCCAGCACCTGGTTGCCGGCCGGCCGCAGCGCCATCGCCGCCTGGGCGCGTGGCTTGGCCAGAATCTCCTGCACCGTCTGCACGACGGGAACGTAGTTCCGCCGGCGGTGGAGCGTGCCGAGGAAGTCGAGGACATCGACCAGGGAGGCGAACTCCTCCGGCGGCTCGCCGCGCTCCCGCGCCCGGCGCGGCGAGAAGAGGGGATGCCAGTTCCCGTAGCGCGTCTTGAAGCGCAGCAGCAGATCGTCGTCGAAGGCGAACAGGGACCCGCGGAGCGTCGCGTAGACGGAGAGACGATCGTCGGGCCACTCCACCGCCGTCAACGCCGATCGCAGCGCCTCCACCTCCTCCCGGTCGTGGAAGGAGCGGGCGCCGATCAGCAGGTGCGGAATGCCGAGCGCCTCCAGGCCGCGGACGTAGTCCCGGGCCGTGTCCTGGTTCCAGCTCAGGAAGCGCCGGAAAAGCAGGCAGATGTGCCGCGGCTGCACCGGCGTTCGAATGAAGTGACCCGGATTGTCCGGATCGGGGACCTCGACTTTCCAGCCGCTGTTCTGGATCAACCAGCGCACGAACTCGACGGTCGCGTAGGGCTGGCACGCCTCGATGTCCCGCTGGGTCACGTTGCGGTAACCGTAGGGCTTCGGCGGCGGCAGCACGACGACCTGGGGTTGGCCGGGGATCGCCTGCCGGTGCTCACCGAGGGGGATGTAGTCGGCGCTGCCGGCGGTCCGGTCGCCGGTCATGCACGGCGCGAAGGCAGCATTCACCAGCCGCTGGATCGGCGCCACGGACCGGAAGCTCGTCGTGAGTTGCAGCACCTCGACGCCGCGCTCGGCGAGCATCTCCTTGACGTCCTGGTAGAGGACCACGTCCGCTCGGCGAAACCGGTAGATCGACTGTTTCGGATCGCCGACCACGAAGAGCTTGCCCGGCGCCGGTTGCACTTGCCGCCAGTCGTCCTCGTCCGGATCGTCGGCCGAAAGCAGCAGCAGGATCTCGGCCTGGAGCGGATCCGTATCCTGGAACTCGTCGATGAACAGGTGCCGGTAGCGCGCCTGCAGGTGGCGCCGCACCTCCCGGTCGCGGCGAAGCAGGTCGCGGGCCTTGATCAGCAGATCGTGGAAGTCGAGCTTGCCGAGCAGTCGCTTGGCGTGCTCGTAGCGCTGCACGGCGCCCGATAGCTCATCCTTCAGCAATGCGGCCAGGTCGCCATTCGCGGTTTGCTCGAAGCGGCGCAGTCGCTCCAGGAGCCGGCGCCAGAGTTCGAAGACCTGTTCCCGGGCTACGCCCTCCGCGAAACCGCCCCGGCCCTTGCGCGGACTCCTGAACCCACTCAGGTCTCGCAACAGCTTGACGAGCCTGGCTTCCAACTGGTCCTGGAACGCCTCCCGGCCGTCTGCCCGATCACCTCCATTCGGCCCGGGACCCGCCACGTCCAGTTGCCGGGTGCGGACGATCCAGCTCGACAGATCGACGACGGGCGTAAGATTCCGGCGCAGCACGTCGCCCTGCCGGCCGTGGAGGACCAGTTCTCCCAGCCGCTCGACCCCGGCCGAGAGCTCCTCCAACTCCGTCTCCCGATCGAAGTCGGGGCGCCGCCAGGGCGCCGCGAAGTCGCGCCAGTCGACCAATCTCCACGCCGCTTCGCGCAGCCGGTCGAGCGCCGACTGCCGCGGCGACCACGGCCTCACCGTCAGGCGGGCCAGTTCCCGCCTCAGGCCAAGCGGCATCGCCTCGAGCTGCTCTTCGATCCAGCGTCCGAACGTGCGGGCGAACAGGCGCGGCGCCTCGTCTTCCGCCAGCTCACCGAACCCCGGATCGACCCCGGCCTCGACGGGGCGCTCGCGCAGGATGTCGGCGCAGAGGGAGTGGATCGTGCCGATGGCCGCCTGTTCGAGTCGGGAGATCGCGGTTTCGAGGTTCACCGTCCGCTCGCCGGCCGCACCGCGTGCACGCAACTCGATCAGACGGGCGTCGAGCGCCTGGCGCAGGCGCAGCTTGAGTTCGCCGGCCGCCTTGCGGGTGAAGGTCACTGCCGCCAAGGCGTCGACCGAGCCGCGGCCCTCCTCCAGGATCGCCACCAGACGCTCCACCAACACGGTCGTCTTGCCGGTACCTGCAGCCGCCTCGACCAACTGGCTCTCGTCCAGCGCCTCGCGGATGCGGCGACGGGCCGCTTCGTCGGCCGGCGGCGGGGCCCCGGCGCGCGGACTGGAAGCCATCACCGCTCCCTCCGAATCGCCTGCAGGTCATGCAGCCGCGTCCCGTCCTTGCGCCCGACCCGCAGCTCTTCGTACGGGCCGCACACCCGGCGGTAGTCGCAGTACCGGCACTCGTCCTTGCCCGGCGCCGCGGGCAGGAAGCCATCGTCCAGCGCCCCGTCCACGGCCTTCAGCAGGCGGTCGGCGGCGCCTCTGCTCCGCCCGTCGAACGGCACCTCGACCGTGCTGTAGCCGCCCCGCTGAGTGCAGTAGAAGAGCCGCCCCGAGACCACGTCCCGCTCGAGCACGTGCTCGGCGGCCAGACTGTAGAGCACCGGCTGCAGCACCTTGCCGCCGCCGATCACCAGAGCCCCGCCGGCGTGAACGGCGCGCCCCGTCTTGTGGTCGGTCACCCGCAGCCGACCGCCCGCATCCTCCTCGACGAGGTCGATCGAGCCGCGCAGCAGCGCCCCGTCCAGCACCTCCGCCGGCGCCCGCTTGCTGCGCGGATCCCGGTCCCCGGACCGCCTGAGGCCGAAGGAGAGTTCGGCGTGGATCGGCTTCCACTGGCCGCCCTCGTCCGCCACCTGCCGCAACCAGCCGCGCAGGTCGGCCCGCAGGCCCTCGAACTCCGCCCTCCATACGCGCTCGATCGGCGGCGCGAGCTCCTCCCTGTAGTCGCCCTCGCTCTGGGCGAGCACCTCGTCCAGCAGCTCGAAGACCGTCTCCAGGCGGCTCGGCGCCACCGGCAACAGGTCCACCGCCTCCAGGGCGCCGAACAGGCGGAACTGGATCTCGTGGAAGATGCCGCCCCGGGTCATCGGGTCCATCTGCTCGAGCTGAACCAGCTCCTTCCGGGGCCTGAGGTAGAGCACCGCCTGCAGGAAGAACCGGTAGGGGCAGGCGGCGTAGTTCTGGAGGGCGGTCGGCGAGTAGGAGCGCGCGCCGATGCGCTGGGCGGCCAGCGTTTCCCTCGCCTCGGCACTCGCGTCCACCAGACCGTCGACCGGGAACCAGGGTCGCCGCCAGCGCCGGCCGCGCGCCTGCAGGGCGCGCTTGAGGTGCGGGTTGGACTCAAGGAGAAAACGCGCCCGTCCTCTGCGTTCCGCAACCGGGGCGCCGGGGCCCAGGAGCGGCTGCAGCAGGGCGAGATCGAACTCGGCCTCGTCGACCGCGTCGTCGGGGTCGGCGGGCGCCGGCCAGCCGACCACCGCGGCGCCGGCGGCCGCGGCGCGCCGGCCGAGCGCGTCGAGGTCCGGCAGGCGCCCCTCGGCGCCGCGCAGCACGTCGAGCGCGTACAGCGACGGCACGCGGGCACGCCCCCGCACCAGGTCGACCCGGGGATACGACACGACCAGCCAACGATTCGCGGCGCCGATGGCGAGGCGAAGCAGCAGTTGCTCCCGCCGGGTGCGTCCCAGATCCTCGGCGAGCCGGTAGCCCGCATGCCGCAGCCTCCGGCGGCGTTCGTCGAGCAGCAGCGGATCCTCTTTCGCCCGCCGCGGAAACACGCCCTCGGCCAAACCCGGCACGAACACCAGATCGAAGCTCCGTCCCGCCGCCTCCTCGACAGCACCGACGAAGACCCGGCCGAACCGACGCTTTGGCGGCCGGCTGAGGCTGAATCGCAGACGCTCGCCCAGGATCCGCTCCACCTCGGCCAAGCCCACCTCGTCTACCTGCGCCAGCGGTCGGAGCTCGGCAAGCACCTCGAGCACGGTCTCCGGCCGGCGCAGCGCCATCGTCGCCAGCTCCTGCAGACGCTCGAGCCACCATCCCCAGTCCGCGCGCTTGGGCAGGGCGTCGAGAAACTCGATCAGGGGCAGCGCAAACGTCTGGAGAGTCTCCAGGCGCCCGATCTGTCGCTCCAGGTAGCTCCTGTGGCCTTGGTCCTCGTCGTCGACCTGACGCAGTTGCAGCCGGAACTCCGCCCCGAGACCGGCAAGCCGCTTCTTCCAGCGTTCGGCGCCGCCGACCACGGCGGCATCGACGAGCAGACGCTCCCACTGGGAGGGGACGCGCAGCGCGCCGGCGGGCGCGGCTTCTTCCTGCGTTTCGCCGCCGCCGGTCCGGTCGACCAGGGAACCCGCGCCCGCTGGACCTTCCTGCTCGGAGAGGGCGCCGGACGAGGCCGCACCCGCAGCCTCCGGCGACTTCAGGACGATTTGATCGCCCGCCGGCTCGACCCAGGGCACGTCGCGCCGCGGCGGTCCGCCGCCCTTCGCCGGCTCGGGGGTCTGACCGAGCGACAGGTACTCGGCGAAGCGGCTCGCCGAAAGTCTCTCCCCCGCGCACGCCAGCAGAGCCAGGAAGGCGCGGCCGGCCGGATTCGGGCGCAACGTGCCCCGGGTGGCGTAGGCGGGGATGCGGGCGCGGCCGAGTGCGTCCTCCACCAGGGGCAGGTAGGCGGCTGGCTGGCGAAGCAGGATCGCCATGCGATCGAAGGCGAGCCCCCCGGCGGCGGCGCGGTGAATGCGCCGGGCGATCTCGACGCACTCCTGGCCCTCGCCGGCCGCCGAGAACAGGTCGACCGAAGAGCGGGCCGGCACGTCTGCGGCGCTGCCTGGAAACCCGGGTGGCCCGGTCCCGCGCCACCCGCGAACCACTCCGCGCGTCCGTCCGCGGGCGCGCGGATGGAACGCGGGCGTCTCGCCCGCATCCGGCGTGCCGTCAAGCGGCAAGGAGTCCACACCGGTCTCAAAGACGAAGCGCTGGACACGGTCCAACCGTTGCCCGCTGGGAAGTCCGCCGTCGTCCCAGCGCTCCTCGTCCAGACTGACGACCGCCCCATCACTGAGCAGCGACCCCAGCCACTCCAGCGTCTCGTCATCGCCCGCGGCCACGGTCGCGAGCACGTCCCGGCAGCGCGCGGCGAGCGCCCGCAAGAGCGCGACCTGGCTGGCGTTTCGAAGCGGCAGGTCGAGCCACAGCGATCCCGGAGGAACCGCGACCTGCTCCCGGTCCACCACCGCCACGGCGGAGCGAAGCACGGTCGCCGTATCCGCCAACCCGAAACGGGTCATCTCGTCGTCGAACCCGTGGAGCATCCGGCCCAGATCGTGCGTTCCGTCGACAGCCAGCAGGTCGCCGGGCGAAACGCCTGCCGCGCGCAACTCACCGATCGTGGCCGCCAGGGAGCGGGCGAAGCCGGGAAGGTCGGCAACCGGCGACAGGCGCTCCAGCTCCCCTTGCGCCGCGGCCAAGCGGGCGACCCGGGCCGCCATGGCCTCGGTTCCGAGCGGGGTGACCGGCCGCAGTCCACGGGCGGCCAACTCGAGCGCCGCGGTCTGCAGCGCCCACTGGTCGAGCGACGCGCGATGAACGCCCAGCATCCCCCGACCCGTCTCCGACAACGCCCGAACCAGGTCGTCGGCGGCACCGCGCGACGCCGCAAGCAGCAGCGTCTCCTCCTCGCCGTGCCGGCGCTTCCGCAGCCACTCGGCCGCCGCAGCCAGCCTCCGGGCCGACGAACAGGAAACGAGGATCGAGCCGCGAGCCAGGGCGTCTACTCCGGCGGCGGGATGAGTTCGAGGGCGGCCAGACGGTCCCTGCCGCGCACGTACAGCACGCCGTGCGCCAGAACCGGCGCCGCCCAGGCCGGATAACGCAACAGATCGACGCTCCGACCGTCGACTTCAGCCTTGAGGCGCAGGTGAGCGACCTGCTGGTAACTCTCCGCGGTCGCGCGGACCAGCAGCAGATCGCCGACCTCGCTCTGCACCACCAGATGGCCGTCGACATGGAGCAACTGGGTGCGCGCCAGGCGAGGCTGACTCCAGTGGACCTCGCCCGTGGCCAAGTCCACCGCCCGCAGTTCCGCGTTCGGCGACTTCTCGCCGCTCGAGACGTAGATCACGCCTTCGTGGTGGACCGGCGTGTTCCAGTGGGCCGCGATCGCCTGGTTGCGCGGGCCGTCCTGCCACACGGGTCGGAGGCCGCTGGCGTCCGCCTCCGGGGCGTCGTCGCCTTCTGGATCGTCATTGTACGTGAGCAGGACCGCCCCCTTCTCGTACGACTCGGTGAGCAGCACCTGGGCGCCGACGACCAGCGGGTTCGCGGCATTCACGCTGGTCAGCCGGCGCGCCCGCCAAGGGAAGCCGTCGAGTTCCCGGCCGTCCTTCGAGTCGAAGACGATCAGGCCGGAACGAGCGAAGTGGAAGCCGCGGCGCTTGCCGTCGATGACTCTGACCACCGGGCTCGCGTAGCTGACCAGGTCGTCGCCGAGACGGTAGCGCTCCTCGCCCGTCCGCTTGTCGAAGGCGACGAGGGCGGTGCCGTTCGGCCTCACACGCCCGCTGTGAATGTTCGGCGCGCCGGACGGGCTGCCGCCGACCGCCACGATCAGGAGATCGCCCTCGATCCAGGGCGAACTGGCGACACCGAAGAAGTTCTGCTGGACGCCGTAGTCCGAGTGCACGTCGCGCTCCCAGAGCACGGTGCCGTCGGCAACCCGGTGGCAGCGCAGGAACCCGTCCGCTCCCACCGAGTAGATCCGCGGACCGTCGATCAGGGGGGCAGTGCGCGGCCCGCCGTCGTAGCCGTAAGAGTCCTCGTACTCCGTCCGGTACTCGGAGCGCCAGAGTTCCTCGCCGGTCTCGGAACGGACCGCGATCAGCCGTGCCCGGTCGCGAACGCGGGTGAAGAAGAACAGCCGCCCCCTCGCTACCGAGGGCGCCGCGTAGCCCTCTCCCAGTTCAAGATGCCACAGCAGGGGCAGGCCGCTCGTCCAATCGATGCGGATACCCGTCTCAGGCGACTTCGAATCGCGGTTCGGTCCGAGGAAGCCCGGCCAGTCGATGCCGTCCGTGCGGGTGCGGAGGTCCGGCGGCAGGGCTTCGCCATCACCAGCGGCCGCGACGGTCGCGGCCGCAAGCGCCGCCACCAGTACCAGGCACGTGCGGAGAGCCACCCGCCTTCTAGACCAGATCGATCCGGTCCGGCCGGTTCGGCACCAGGCAGAGGAACTCGAACGGCGCCTCGATCACCTCGTACGAGTGCGGCAGGCCAGCCGGAATCAGCAGCGCATCGTCGGCTCCGACCTCGACCGTCTCCTCCCCCAGGACGATCCGCGCCCGTCCCCGCAGCACGTATTGCTCGTGCTCGACCTGATTCGTGTGCAGCGGCATGCCGCCGCCGTCGCCCATGCGGAACCGCCGCATCGCGAAGTGCGGCGTGTCGTCGTCAGCGCCGAGCAGCACCTGAGTCGTGGTCGCGGTGCCGAGTTCGACTTGGTTCACCGGCGCGTCGTCGGCGCGGCGGACGACGGCGTCGCGGGTCGTTGGGGGCGGAACGCGAGTCACGAGGCTGACTCTACAGCGCGCACGCCGCGGGCGGCGTGACACCGGTCAGCCGGCACATCGTTCCGTCCTGCCACTGCTCACCCTCCCAGATCAATCTCCTCCGGCAGGGGTCCCACGCCATTGGGCTCCGCGAGGGAAACTACACGCAGGCCCAACGAGCCCACGTAGTTGTTGATCCCGTACTCCCGGCCCACGTCGTACGGGCTCGGTCCGTCCTGCAGGAACGAACCCGAGAAACGGCAGACTTCGCTATCCCTGACGTTGCCCGATGCCCCCGCCAAGCACTCGGCGAGCTCCCCAAGGAACGCCGCTCCCAAGGAGGCCACGGGGTTCCCCGCCAGCATCAACTCAGCAGCCAGGCTCGCCGCGCTGTCTTCCAGTGCGCCCCTCACGCTATCGCCGGCGTAGGTCATGTCCAGACTCGAATTCATGACGAGGACGAGGACGGAAACGAAACCTCCGGGGTCCTTCGGTCCGTACAGCACATGCCCATCGCCGAGCATTCCGACTCTCTGCCCCGGGCGCATTTCCGGGAACGGAATGAAGTTGAGGTCGAACGCCGGCGTCGCCGCCTTGTGGGCATCGATCGCCAGGCTCACGACGTATGGATGACCGCGCCGCGCCACTCCAGCCCCACGGTCGTGGATCGCCAAGCTGGAGAGGGTTACCGCGATGTTGTCCGTTGCCCCGTTGGATCGCCCGGACACTTGGGCTCGCGGAGCATGAGACGGTGTTGAGGAGTGGCGCTCGGATTCGCTGGTCATGACGGGTTTCCCTACGTCGGGGCCTGTTTGTTACCGGCTGAACGTAGGTCATTTCTTCTCAAACTTTCAACACGGAGCGCTCTGGTGGCCGCTACTTGCCGTCCAGTGACCGCACACTGGGGCCTCAGTGGCCTTCGGAGGTCACTCGGAGCCGGGGGAACTGGCTGGAAGCTGATGTCGGGCAGCGTTTCTGACCGCCCTCAACCGAGCCTGAGTCCCCTCTCAGCGATTGCGGTAGCGGGGCGGCTCCGGACCATCCGGGCTCTTCGAGAACAGCTTGAGCACCAGGCCCGCACCGACCGCGATGTCAAGGAAGATCGCGAAAATCAGAACCCCGATGCCGATGAGGATCGCGACCATCGTCGAGGAGCCTCAGGGAGAAGGAGCGATGCTGGAACCCGCCCTGATCGCCCACCGACCGTCCTCCTCGGTGACCAGGTAGACCGTGTCGAAGCTGTGGATTCTCGCATCGCCGGCACCGAAGCGGGTGATCCTGACCGCAACGTTGACGCCCCGGTCGCCGACCTGGATCGCCTCCATGGTGTCCGCTTCCGAGCGCTCCCAGCCGAGCCGCTCCGCGAAGGCGTCGAAGTCAAACCCCTCCAGGTACTCAGCGGCGGACTCCCACACCCTGGCCCTTCCGACTCCCACTCGAACGTGGGGGAAGTGGAGCGCGGCCGTCATCGCCTCCTCGTCCCGGGCGTTGAAGGCCGCGAGGTAGCGCTCCACGGCGGCAACCCCGGCCGAGACGGTCGCCTCACGGTCGGCCTCCGACAGATCGTCGAATCCTGCCGCGAGCCTCGCCTGGATGCCGACTGAGCCGTCCGTCTCGGTGACGACGTAGGTGACCTGGTTGCTCCAGACGGCAGAGCCGTCGGCACGAACGCGGGTGTACCTCCCCGCTACGTGGGCCTGACTTCCGCCGGTCTGGACGACTGTCGCGGAATCAAGCCTGCTCCGATCCCATCCCGTCGCCAGCACTTGGTCGAAGTCGATTGTCGCCGCGTAGGCGGGGGCGTCGGCGAAGACCCGGCCGTCGAAGTCCGCCGTGGGCCGGACGTGCGGGTATTGAAGCGTTGCGGCGAAGGCGGCGGGGTCGCGGGTGTTCCAGGCTTCGATAAAGCGGTGGACGGCTTGGGTGGCCTGCTCCTCCGTCAAAGCGGCCGCGGGGCCGGCGGAGGCAAGGGGGAGAACGAGAAGTCCGAGCAGGTAGTGAACGACCGCACGCACAGTGAGTTCAATTTACACCGCCAGGCCGAACCGATTCGCGGCTTGCTCTCTGTTTGCGCTTGGCTCACGGCACCGGACGGTGTATCTTACTTTCGCCTTACCGGCTGCGAAGGAGGAACTCATCCATGCTGACGCCTGAACCGCTTACCACCACCGTGTCGACGAAAGGGCAGGTCATCCTGCCGAAGGCCATACGTCGGGCGCTGCGCTGGATAGCCGGAACCCGCCTCGTCGTCGAGAGCACGTCCGAGGGCGTCTTGCTCAAGCCGGCGCCCGTGTTCTCGGAAACCCGGCCGGAGGACGTGTTCGGCAGCCTGGCCTACGGCGGCCCGCCGAAGTCCCTTCAAGAGATGCAGGCCGGTGTACTGGCCGAAGCCAGGCGACGGCATGCAGGCGATTGACACCAACGTCGTCGTCCGATACTTGACCGACGACGATCCGGGACAAGCCGCCAAGGCAAGAGGCGCGATCGACGCGGGGGCGTCTTCGTCGGCACGACCGTTCTCCTCGAGAGCGAGTGGGTCCTGCGCAGCGTGTACGGGCTCTACGGCAAGGATGTCGCGGCGGCCCTGAAGGCCTTCTCGGGCCTGCCGGGGGTCACCGTAGAGAGCCCGTCCCTGCTCAGGGAGGCGCTCGACCGAGCAGAGAAGGGCATGGACTTCGCAGACGCGCTGCATCTTGGCGCTGCCGCCCACTGCCAGACCATGCTCACATTCGACCGCAGCTTCATTCGCAAGGCCAGGGGAACGTCCCCCAAGGTGAGAGAGCCCTGACGTTCTCTTCAACTCGGGCGTCGCTCAAACCCCAAGCGGAGGAAGCGATACTCAGAGCCCGCCCGAATCGGCCCAAGGCAGTCGTCCTCGGTGAAACAAGGTAGGTCGCGTCGAAGTTGTGGAATTCCGGCATCTTCGGAGCTGTACCGGGTCATCCCGACCACCACGTTCACGCCCCTGGCGCCCAGCTGGATCGCCTCCATGGTGTCCGCTCCCGATCGCTCCCTGCCGAGCCGTTCGGCGCTGGAGTCGAAGTCGAACGCGTCCATGGATTCCGCACCGGACTTTGAGACGCGCACGCTTCCGCCCCGACACGGACGTGAGGCAAGTGGAAGGTGCCACTATCGCCTCCTCGTCACAGGCGCTGAAGACCTACAAATGGCGGTTGATGTCTGCCATCGCCGCTACGGCACTCGCATCGCGCTCCGCCTCGGAAAGGTCGTCGAAACCCGCATCAAAGCGCGCTTGAATGCCGGCCGAAACGTCCTTCTCGACGCCCACGTACGTGTCCTGGTTGCTCCAGGCGGCCGAACCGTCCTCCCGGAGCCGGCAGTGCCTCCCCGCTACGTGGGCCTGACTCTCGCCGGCACGGACGACGGCTGCCGAATCCAGGCGGCTCCGGTCCCAGCCGGTCGCCAACACTTGGTCGAAGTCCACCGTCACAGCGTACGCGTTGGCGTCGGCGAACACACGGCCGTCGAAGTCCGCCGTCGGCCGGACGTGCGGGTACTGGAGGGTCGCGGCGAAGGCGGCTCGGGAGCGGGTGTTCCAAGCGTCGATGAAACGGTGGACGGCACGCTTGGCTTCGCCCTCGGTCAACGCGGTTGCGGGCGTGGCCCAGATGACGGGGAGAACGAGCACGCCGAGTTGGGCATGAAGGGCGAGACGCACAGCGGGTCGAATCTACCGTAAGGCCCGTCTTGCCGTCGCGTTCGTGCTTTGCCAACGTGAGCGGCTGTACGCAAGTAGACTGGCCCTACGGATATCGCCTTAAGGCGAACACTTCGGGAGATTGCTGCCGCTCCAGTTGAAGCGAGACCAGGGCTGTGCGGTGTGGCACAAAGAACCTGCCGACGTCCTGTCTGCCGATACGTAGTCCCCCGATGTGCTCGTCGGCTATCGTCTCGAATCCGACTGGAATCTTCGGAGGACTGAGTTCAGGGTATGCCGTGAGACTTATCCTCAAGTACTCGTTGATCTTGTCAATCGCCGCTACCAAGCGAGTACAGTCTATGTAGACACTGCGGTAGGAGTGGTCATCGCAGTACTTGTGAACTCCATTGATCGCGGACTGGTGGAACCGTTCGGTCGTTCTACCTCTATTGTCGTCTTTCTCATAGAACTCCAAGAGGAAGTCGTCAACTCCTACTCCGTACTGCTCCTCTACATGCACGACGGTGTTCTGAAAACCATGTTTCTGCCCGTTACCACGGGGTGCATTGGGAAGGAGTTCTTCGTTGCGGGCTGCCAGCTCTTCTCGCCACTTCTCGAAGTCGTCCTCCTGCACGGTCAGACCCTTGACGATGTCGCTCAGCGCCCCGCGGTCACGTTGGGACCTCAGAGGCCGGTTGCGGAGGTGCGAAAGCTTGACGGTGCTGTGATTGTGACCATCAAGCACACCGAACGCGGTTGAGCCGGTGGACTCATCCATCTCCCTCCAAGTGACATCGTGTCCCACGTCGGGTTCTTCAGGGTGCGCGGGAAACCTGGCAGTGACGCGAAGACAGTTCATGTTCGCGGTTGAAACCCGTACAGTGCCGCCAGAGCCTTCCTCGTTGGCGATCGCGCGGATGCCCCGATAGCCCGTGTTGCCGACTAGTGTAGTGTCTCCAACATGGCTTTACCACGTGTAACCTTTGCGACGATGCTGTCGGCGGTGGCCGTCCAGACGAACGGCCGGGAGTTTTCGTTGCTGTGGTCCACATAGTCGTAGATGGTCTTTACGAGGTCGTTGACGCTCTGGAATGCACCGCGCCGGATCGCCTTCGTGGTCAGACCGCCCAGCCAGCGTTCGACCAGGTTAAGCCAGGGCGACGAAGTGGGAATGAAATGGAAGTGGAAGCGAGGCTTTCGCTCCAGCCATGCGCGCACGGCGGCGTGTTTGTGGGTCTGGTAGTTGTCCAGGATCAGGTGCAGGTCGAGGTGCTTTGGGATCTCACGGTCGAGACGCTTGAGGAAACGGAGAAACTCCTGGTGGCGCTGCCGGCCCATGCACTCCGCGATCACCGTGCCCTCCAACACGTTCAGCGCAGCGAACAACGTCGTCGTCCCGTTGCGCTTGTAGTCGTGGGTCATCGTTCCCGCGCGGCCGCGCTTGAGCGGCAAACCTGGCTGGGTCCGGTCCAGAGCCTGGATCTGGCTCTTCTCGTCCACGCACGGCACAAGCGCATTCTCGGGCGGATTCCGGTACAGGCCCACAACGTCCCGCAGCTTTTCCACGAACCTGGGGTCGTTACTCAGCTTGAACGTCCTGACCAGATGGGGCTTCAGCCCGTGCGCCGCCCAGATGCGCTGGACCGCCGCCGGACTGATGCCCTGGGCCCGAGCCATCGAACGCACGCTCCAGTGGGTCTGACCGGGCGGCTTCTCGTGCAGCGTCGCTTCGATCACTTTACGCACGACCGACTCCGAGAGCGGCGGCTTTCCGCAACCGCGGGGACGATCCCTGGTCAGCCCCGAAGGCCCGTCCTCCGCGAACCGACGACGCCACAGCAGCACCGTGGGCCGCGAAACTCCGAGTTTCGCCGCGATCGCCCGATTGGCCGTGCCCTCCGCCGCAGCGAGCACGATCCGGCTACGCCGGACCGTGCGTTGTGGCGTCGTCGGCGCCTCTACCCATTTCTTGAGAAGCGCTCGATCGCTCTCTTCGATGTCAAGTCGTTCCGCTGGTTCCCACATGAACGGAATACTGACGAACTTAACCGAAACTGTCAACCCATGTCGGAGACACTACACTAGGACGGTACATAGCACGTTCCCGGGTTGGTAGCGTGTGCCGCCTTCGCCGAACCTGTCGCGATGCGCCAAGTTCCACGTATAGGGACTCGCCAGTTCCAGCCCCTTCAGGATCTTTGTGCCCGTCTCAAAGGGCTCGCCCTCCGGTTTCTTCGCGATGAAGCCCTTGAACGCACGCGCGATAAAGGACCTCCCTTGTGGGCCAGCGGCGAGCCGAAGTTCGCAGGCGCGAGCATGACCAAGTGCATTATGGGCGACTCGTCCGGGCCGAAGTTGCGATCCAACCAATCCCGAACGACCGGACCACCGGTGCTGTGGACGAGGGCATCCACGCCACCTTTCGTCCGGGGGAGCCCTTCGGCGTCCCAAGCCCTGTTCATTGCCGACACGACGTCGTCGAAGCGTACTTCGTCTTCCATGCTGACGTAATCGGCGAGACGAATAACCGAGATCTGTGTGTTGAGTTGGGCCCGAACGAAAGTTGCCAACCGCTCTAGTCCTTCGGACGTGGCGCTCCAACCGTGGATCATGACTACTGGGCGTTCAGCCATGAAGTGGCTCCTTTCCTAGTGCAAGGCCTTTGCACGAAGCCGAGTCTCGCCGGCTTGGACGACCCCTGCCGACTCCAGGCGGCTCCAGTACCACCCGGCGGCCAGCACCTGGTCGAAGTCGACGGTGGCGGCCTAGCCGCCGCGTCGGCGAACACGCGGACGTCGACCTCCGCCGGCGCCGCACGAATTCCCGGAGCGTGGCGGCGAAGGCAAACCGGTCGCGGTGTTCCATGCGTTGCTGGAGCGGTACACGGCCTGCCCGCCCTCGTCCTCGATCCGGGCCGTTGTTAGATACGTCGACACGACTTCAAAGGGCTCTTTTGAATTACGAGTGGGTCAAGCGGTGTGCGGGTTGAGCGTGTGGAAGTCGAGTTTGCCGGCGATGAGGAAGAAGGCGATGCGTATGGTGTCGAATCGCTTGTAGCCTCTGGCCTTGCGTTTGGCGGACTGGAAGAGTCCGTTGAGGGCTTCGAGGAAGCCGTTGGTCTGCCGGGTTCGCGCCCAGGCAGCGATCGCTTGCAGGTGCTTTCGGATGGTGCGGGCGACGGCCTTCATGGGTTCGACCTTGGAGCGGTTCACGTTGGTGCACCACTGATGGAGCATTCGCAGCACGACGTTGATCTGCTTGCGGTTGAGAATTTCGCGGAGTTGCTCCCGATAGAGCCAGGCGCGTGCGGTGCGTCGGCTGGCGACCCTCTTGACGAAGCGGTCGAGGTCGGCCCGTTGGGCCGGCGTCAGGGAGTCGCGGTTCTTGAGCAGCGTCCAGCGCAGGCCCTTCAGCGACGGATCGAGGCGCTGTTCGAGGCGCCGGGTCTCGTCCACCGCCTTCGAGGCCAGGGCCATGACGTGGAACTTGTCGAGGGTCACCTCGGCGTTGGGGAGATTCTCGGCGACGCCCTTGAGGAAGGCGGCCGACATGTCGATGGACGCCCGGCTGATCGCGGCGGGATCGCCGCCGCGCCTTTGCAGATCGTCGGCGAACTCCTCGATCGTGCCGGACTTGCGTCCCTCGGCGAGGAACACCACGCGCCGGCGCTCGCTGTCGGCGACCGCGGTCACGTAGTCGTGCCCCTTGGCGCGGGAAGTCTCGTCAATGGCCACGTGGCGCAGTTCGGAGAGGTCGTCCCGGTCGACCGCCAGCTCGACGTAGCGCTTGCAGATCGCGTGCACCCGATGCCACGACACCCCGGTCAACCGGGCCACCGCAGCGAAGGTCATGTCTCGGCACATGGCCAGAATCAAGGCTTCGAACAGCAGCGTGAAGCCGGACAATCTGCCCGACCAGGGCGGAGTCACCAACGCCACCCGCTGGTCGGGGAGTCGCACACGGGGCACTCGCGCCTCGAGCAGGCACTCGTGCTGGAAGAAGTTGAGGTGCCGATAGCGCTTGATCTGCGTGTCGTGCACCGGATGAGAACCGCCGTCCCCCTCGTGGGCGAATCGGCTGCCCTTCCTGAAGTCGATCCGTATCGTCAACCGACGCTCCCTCTCACAGAAGTCCACGCCGTCAACGAACCACGGCGCCGACACGCCCAGCGCTCTCGCGAACAATTCCCTCTGCATCTCTCGTCCTCCTTCAGTCGGAACAGGAGAGACGAGTCTTGCTCATTCCGATCGCCCGCGACTACAGCCGCCACCCGAAATCGCCGCGAACGCCCTCCCCACCGGACAGCTTGCGCCCTCGCCGCTACCGGTCTTCCGCAGATTCCACAGCCCGACGGCGGCGGCTACGGCGGCGGAGGCCGCTCTCCCAAGACCCCCTCAGCATCTGCACTCGCCCGCGCCCTACCCACTCGCAACTCGAAAGAGGCTCAAGTGGCCGCGAGGTGGCGCAAAGTGGCCGCTACTGGAATCGTGGCCCCCCATCCGGGCGCTCAGTTGATTGCAGTCGCCCCCCAATAAGGTCGGACCAACAAGGGAGTGATGCGTCAGACATAAGTCCATTATGCCATCCAGACTAGCCACCGCCGATGAAGCCTCATCAAGCCACCGGCAGGTGAACGCACCCTGGAAGCTAGGATCATCCGAGCATGCCAAGCACTCGACACACAGCCTCACTCACCGCCCGCACGATACTCGGAGCCTGCCTCGCCGCAGTCATGTCTTCTTCCGTCCCGGTCGCGGCCCAGAACGAACCCCCCAACATCCTGTTCGCAATCGCCGACGACTGGGGCTGGCCGCACGGCTCCGCCTACGGCGACCCGGTGGTGAAGACGCCAAGCTTCGACCGGATCGCGAGCGAGGGGGCCCTGGCACATCACGCCTATGTCTCCTCGCCCTCGTGTACGCCGTCGCGCGGCGCGATCCTCACCGGGCAGTGGCACTGGCGGCTCGGGGGCGCAGCGAACCTGTGGAGCGTCTTTCCCGATCGCTTCGAGACCTACCAGGAGTTACTGAAGGGCGCCGGCTACCGCACCGGGGTCACCGGGAAGGGCTGGGGGCCCGGGCGCACCGAAACCGAGGGGCGGCAACTCGCCGGGCGACGCTTTGGGAACTTCGAAGAGTTCCTGGCCGGGCAGGGCGAGAGCCAGCCCTTCGCCTTCTGGCTCGGCACCTCCGATCCGCACCGCCCCTTCCGCCTCGGATCGGGCGAGGAGAGCGGCATGGACTTGGGAGCGATCCAGCTTCCGGCTGCCTTTCCAGACCACCCGGACACCCGGGGCGACGTGGCGGACTACTACTGGGAGGTCCAGCGGTTCGACGCCCTGGTCGGAGACGCGCTGCGGCTGCTCGACGAACAGGGTCTCGCCAGCGACACGATTGTGGTGATGACGAGCGACCATGGCATGCCCTTCCCGCGCTGCAAGAGCAACGTCTACGACTGCGGGTCGCGGGTGCCGCTGGCGATCCGTTGGCCTGGCCGGGTCGAGCCCGGCCTCGAGATCACCGCTTTCATCAGCCTGACGGACTTCGCGCCGACGTTCCTGAAAGCCGCCGGCCTTCCGCCGCCGGAGGCGATGACGGGCAAGAGCCTCATCCCCCTGCTCGGATCCGGCAATGCCAGCGAGTTCCTACAGGCAGTCATCGTGGCCAACGGACGCGATCACGTGCTGACCGGCAAGGAGCGTCACACGCCGGCGCAGGAAGCGCCAGACATGGGCGGCTATCCGAGCCGCGCGATCCGCACCCACGACTTCCTCTACATCCGCAACTTCCGGCCCGACCGCTGGCCGAACGGTACGCCGAACTACGAACAGGCCGCCTACCCCGGCGCCTGGTACGCGGACACGGACAACGGGCCGACGAAGACCTACATGATCGAGCATCGCGATCGGGACGCCGACCACCGACGGCTCTACGACCTGGCGTTCGCGAAGCGCCCGGCGGTCGAGCTCTACGACCTCCGCAACGATCCGGACCAACAGGTGAATGTCGGCGGCGATCCGGAGTATGAGGCGATCCGCGACGAGCTGGGCGAGCGGCTGATGGAGCGACTGCGATCGACCGGCGACCCCCGCGCCACGGGCAACGGCGACGCCTTCGACGACTATCCCTACTTGGGAGGCGCACCACGCCATCCGAGCCTTCCGCGTCGCAGTCCCGGAGCCCTCCGCCCGCGAGCCGCTCGACCCTGAGCCTTCAGGCGGGGCTGACAACTCGCATGCAGCAACGACGGCTCATCGGGATCGTCGGAGGACTCGGGCCGTTCGCGCATCTGGACTTCGAGCGGAAGCTGCTGGACGCTGCGAGCGAGCTGATCGGGGCCCGGCGCGATCAAGACTTCCCGCAGTGGGTGCTTTCGAGCATCCCGCAGACTCCGGACCGGACCGAAGCCTTCCTGGGCCACGCCGAGGACCCGACCCCGGTGCTGCTTCGAAGCCTGGAACGGGTGCGGCGGGCCGGAGCGGACTTCGCCGTGGTCGCCTGCAACACGGCGCACCTGTTCCTGGCGCCACTGCGCGAGGAGAGCCCGCTGCCGATTCTCAGCCTGATCGAGGCCACCGCCGACGAGGCCTCCCGCATCGCGCCGGAAAGGTGCGTCGGGCTGCTCGCCACCTCCGGCACGCTGCGCTCGCGCCTGTACCACGATCCGCTGGCGGAGCGAGGCCTAGCGGCTATGAGCCCGCTCGACCTGGAGAACGGCGAAGCGTTGCAGCTCCGTTGCGTGATGGAGCCGATCTACGGGCCCTGGATCGACGAACGGCATCAGGGAGGCGGGATCAAGACGGATGGCGGGTCGGCTGAGGCGTGTGCGTTGCTCGAGGAGGCGGCCCAGCGGCTTGTCGATGAGGGCGGCGTTGATGTCCTGGTGGCGGGGTGTACTGAGATTCCACTGGCGCTTGACGGGGCGGAGGTTGCGGAGAGGCCGTTGCTGGATCCTGCGCGCCTGTTGGCCGCGGCGGCAATTCGTCACGCCTACGACATCTGACCCGACACGCAGAACCGCCGGCGGCCTTTCGGCGCGCCGGCGGTTCGAACTGAACGGACTGCCCAAGGGGGCTACTGCCCGCCGGCCGCTCCGGCGGCGGGCGTGTCGGCCTCCGCCCCGCCTTCCGCCATCTGCTCGAGGACGCCGTTGGCTGCCTTCGCCTCCTCCATGTCGACGGCGCCGTCCTTGTTCTGGTCCATCATCTCGAAGTAGGGCTTGACCATGTCCGGCGCCTCCTCAAGCTGCATCAGGCCGTCACGGCTCTCGTCCGAGAAGGCCACGATGGCCGTGACGTCAATGCTCCCGTCCTGGCCCTGGAAAGCGCCGCGGCCCTTGTTCTCTTCGTTGATGTAGGACATGAAGCCGAAGCTCATCTCGTCGGTGGTCGGCTCGCCCCAGCGCACCGTCATCGACGGATCCGGGTTGGCCGGGTTGTCTTCCGAGTTGTCGAAGACCGTGGTCAGGACCACCCGAGTGCCTGCCGGCACCTTCTTCCGCTCCTGGTACTTGTAGGTGGTCTGCCAGTTGAAGTCGTAGTTCGGCACGTCGAGCAGGACTTCGTGGCTGCCGTCCGGGTAGTAGGCCTCGTACTTCGCCGCCTTGCCGCGCAGGTGCATGTGCGGCAGGTAACCCACGATCTCCGAGTCCGTCGGGAAGATCCACTCGGTCTGGATCGTGTAGTCGGAGGCGCCGGGCGGAACGGCGAAGTCGTACTTGCCCATGTCCGCGTTGAAGACCTCGTACTTCACCTCGTCTTCGCTGTCATAGAACTTGAGCGCCACCGAGGACTGATCCCAGGATCCGGTGCCCTCGCCCGGCTCCTTGTGGTAATGCATCTGCCAAGTCAGGTCGCGGCCGGCCTTGAGCACGTCCGCCATGCCGTCCGCGTGGATCACCGGGTCGTTGCCGGGAGCGATGCCGCCCAGGCCCGGAACGATGATGTGGTGAACCGCCGAGCTGCCGGGCCGGAACTCGATCGCCTTGACGAAGCGGTCCTCGGGGATCATGTCCTCGGTCACCGTCGTCTTCCGGTAGATGTAGAGGTCGTCCACGTCGTCCTCGACCCAGAAGGGCTCGTCGAACTGCAGGACGAGGTCCGGCTCGCCGATCAGCCAGCCGTCGCTGCTCGGCCACTCGATGGCGGCCGGGGCGTCCGCCGGGTCGCCGGCCGGAGCGCCGGATTCCGCCCAGCGCACGATCAGGTCGATCTCTTCCTGGGTCAGCGTGCGCTCGTTGGAGAACACACCGTTGTGTGCCGGGGAGGCATCCCAGGGAGGCATCGCGCGCGCAGCGATCTGGCGCGCGATCGAACGCGCCCAGGGCCGCGTCTCTTCGTACGTCGTGAGCGCCATCGGCGCCACCATGCCGCCGAGGTTGGCGCCGTTGGGCCGATGGCAGACCTGGCATTCCTGCTGCAGCACGGGCGCCACGTCGCGGTAGAAGGTGACCGGCTCGGGGTCGACCGCGGCGGCAGCGGCGAGGCCGGAGAAGGCCAGCGAACAGACGGCGCCGAGTGCGAGCGCACGACTCACGAGCGAGAACTGGGAACGGATCATTCTTGAAGCCTCCGTTGGGGGGTGTCCAGAGATGTTGTCGGAAAGAGTGTCCGGGCCGGCGCCCGCATACTATAGGACGTACGCCGAGCCACAGGGCTGAGTTTCATCGCAAGCGAACCGAGATCTCGGCTTCAGAGCCTTGTAAACCATGCACCGCTGTCATCCGTATAGACCTTTCGGGAGGAGACAACTCTGACGACGACAGTGGCCGCCCGCGGCCTCCGCCACGTCTATCGCGGCGGCACAGTAGCCCTCAACGGCGTCGATCTGGAGATCGGCGCCGGCCTTTTCGGTCTGCTGGGCCCCAACGGCGCCGGCAAGAGCACCCTGATGCGGATCGTCTGCACGCTGCTCAAGCCCAGCGGCGGGGCGGCAACGGTCTTCGGCCACGACGTGGTCTCTCAGCGACGCGGCGTCCGCGCACACCTGGGCTACCTTCCGCAGGAGTTCGGCGCCTGGCGCCTGCACCGCGTGGAGGAAGTCCTCGACACCCTGGCCGAGCTCTCGGGCCTGGACGGCCGCGGCGCCCGCCGGGCCCGGGTCGACTCCGTCCTCGACAGCGTCGGCCTCGGCGAGGTCGCCCACCGCAAGGTGAAGAAGCTGTCCGGCGGCATGACCCGCCGCCTCGGCATCGCCCAGGCGCTGATCCACCAACCCCGCCTGCTGGTGGTCGACGAACCCACGGTCGGCCTGGATCCCGAGGAGCGCCTGCGCTTCCGCCAACTGATGGCGAACCTCGGCCGCGAACGGACGATCATCCTCTCTACCCACATCGTCGCCGACCTGGGTACCGGCTGCAGCGACCTCGCCCTGCTCGACGCGGGCAAGATCGTCTTTCGCGGCTCTCCGTCAGGCCTGCTCGAGCGCGCCCAGGGCCAAGTCTTCGAGCTGACCCTGCCGACATCCGCGCCGCAACCCGAGGGCGGCTTCGAGATCGTCTCGCGCACCGCCAGCATGAACGAAACGACCTACCGCGGCGTCGCGGCGCCCGGCGGCGTGCCGGCGGACGCCCGGATCGCCTCGTCGCCGACCCTCGAGGAGGGATACCTCGCCTTCATGGTCGCGCGCGGCCGCGCCGAGGCCATCGTGACCGAGAAGCACTTCGGCGAGAGCGAAGGCGCCGGACTTGCCGAAGACTTGGAGGGCCCAGGGTCTCCCGGCGCAACAGCGCCACCCGACGGAGGCGTGTCCGGCAAGGAGGCTCAACCGTGATGCCGCTCGCCGTGGTCTGGCCCCGAGCCGGATGCGGGCGAGACGCCCGCGTTCCCAGGAGGGCCCGACAGTGATCTCACTCGCCGCCGTCTGGTCCCTGGCCCGCGCCGAGATGCGCACCATCCGCCGGCTGTTCCGCTTCTGGTTGTTCTCGGGCCTTGCAATCCTCATCGGCCTGCTGTCGTACGGCTACTACTGGGCTATCCACGGCCTCTTCTCGTCCTGGTCGGCGACGGTCGGCTCGTTCAGCCCGAAGTTCCTGCTCGCCCAGATGGGTTCGATCCAGACGATGGTCCTGGCGATCGGCGTCGTCTTTCTGGCCTTCGACGTGCGCGCACGGGACCGGCGCGACCGCGTGATCGAGGTCCTGGACAGCCGGCCCTATTCGAACGCGGAACTCGTCCTGGGCAGGTTCCTGGGCGCCCTGATCCTGATCTGGGGCGTCGCCTTCATCGGCATGATGCTCATCCAGGGCTTCGGCCATCTCGGAGTGGCGCTCGGTTGGTACGTGGGCGAACCGGCGATCTGGAGTTCCGTCTGGGCCTACCTGCTGACCGAGGCGCTGCCGGCGCTGGCCATGACCATCGCCTTCGTCCAGGTGGCGTCGCTCCTGAGCCGCAACCGCCTGGTGGCCGCGCTTCTTGGCCTCGGGCTGGCCATCGGTCCATGGATTCTCTCCTTCCGCGTACCGACCTACATCCTGCCCATCCTGTCGCTCCAGGGCGGCTTCGGCAGCAATCCGTCCGAAGTCGCGCCCCAGATATGGACCGCCCTGAACCTGATGAACCGGGCCACGGTCGCGGCGCTGGCCGTTGGTCTGCTTGCGGTCGCCGTCGCCGTCCATCCCCGGCTCGACGACGCCCGGCGACGCCTGTGGGCCACCGCCGGCGCCGGCCTTCTGGTCGCGGCCATCGGCACGATCGCGGCCGCCGCGGTGACCGCCACCAACCAGGTCGACGAGATCGACGACTGGCGGATCGCCCACGCGGAACGTCAGGAGGAACCGGTCCTTGACCTGGAGCGGATCCACGGCTCCGTCGACATCGAACCGCGGGGTCGTCTGACCCTCGACGTCAACGTCCGGTTCCTCGCCGCCGGAGGTTCGCGGGCCCTCTTCAGCCTGAACCCCGGCCTTGACGTCGATGCCGTCGAGGACTCTGCCGGCGCGCCGCTCGCCTTCAACCACGGCGCCGGCCTGCTCGAAGTCGACCTCGGGCGCTCGCAGGCCGCGGGCCAAGCCGTCGACCTTCGCCTGCGCGCCCACGGACGGCCTGACCTTCGCTTCGCCCACCTGGATTCCGCGATCGATTTCAACCGGATCAAGTTCCAGGACGCGCAGATCATCATTCTCGGCGCCCTGAACGGCTTTGCGGAGCGTCGCTACGTCGCGCTGCCCGCCGCGCTGGCCTGGCTGCCACGCCCCGGCGCTTCAGTTGGCCTCGCCGATCCGCGAAGGCGTCCCAGAGACTTCTTCGAACTCGACCTGGAGGTCGGCGCCCCCTCGGGCTGGACGGTCGCCGGGCCAGGCAGAGGCGAGGCGGCAGGCGACCGGCAACGGTTCGCACCGGTGGGGGTCGTGCCTGAAGCGGCCCTGATCGCCGGACGGTTCGATCGCCGGACGACGGAGATCGAGGGCGTCGAGATCGAACTGCTCGTCCACCCCCGCCATCTCAGAAACGTGGAGTTCTTCGCCGATGCCAGGGAAGAGATCGAAGCGGTCGCCGCCGAGCGCTTCGCCACTGCCCGCGAGCTCGGTCTGCCCTACCCCTACCGCCAACTCACCCTGGTCGAAGTGCCCTGGACGCTGCGTTCCTACGGCGGCGGTTGGCGCATGGACACCGAGCGCGCACCGCCGGGCATGGTGCTGATCAGCGAGAGCAGCCTGCCGACCGCTCGCTTCGAGTTCCCGTTCCGCAACCCTGAGCAGTTCGAGGAGCAGGAGGGCGGTCTGGCGCGGGCAAAGGCCTTCAGACTGCAGCAGTTCTTCCGCAACGACTTCTCGGGCGGCAACGTGGAGGTGGGCGGCATCCGCAACCTGTTCCTGTATCAGACCGCCGCCCGCGGTCCGGAGGCGCTGGCGCTCGACGAACTGTGCAACAACCTGGTGAACCGGCTGGTGAGCGGCGGCGAATCGTACTTCTCGGCCCACCTGTTCGACCGCGAGTTCGGCTGGACGATCGGCAGCGTGGTACAGGGCGCCGTGTTGGGCCAGCTCGGCGGAGGCGGCGCACCCATCTCCAGTTCGATCGTGAGGAGCCTCACGGACCGCCCCGAAGTCTGGGACGCCGTGCTCGGCGCCTCGCTGACGAAAATGGAGGTCGAAGAGGAGCCGAAGAAGGCGCTCAACGCGCTCTACCTGAAGACCTCGGCCCTGGCCACCGCAATCCTGGACGGCGCCGGCCGGGAACGGACCGCCGCGATGATCGCCAACCTCATGCGCGACCACCGGGGCTCGACCTTCACCGCCGCCGACCTCGAACGGGCCGCTCAGGAAGCCGGCGTGGACCTCGCCGGCCTGGTCGGCGACTTCCTCCACCAGACCGACCTGCCCGGCTTCGTCGTCTCCGCAGCCGAACTCGTGCGGCTGGCGGACGACGACCAGGGCCTGCCGCAGTACCAGACCCGTCTCTTCGTCCACAACGGCGAGAAAGCGCCCGGCCTCTTCCGGCTCCGCTACGCCGTTCGCGCACCGAGCGGGGTGCGCTGGGAGACCAGCGAGCCAACTCTGATCCCGGGAAACACCTCCGTCGAATTCGGCCTGGTCACGTCCAGGGCGCCGGGCAGGATGCTCGCTTCCCCGTATCTGTCGCTGAACCGCCGGGAGTTCCCGATCGATCTGCCTGATGTCGACGACGAATCGATCGTCGAGGCCGAACCGCTACGCGGCACGCGACCGGCCGACTGGCTGCCCGCCTTCCTGCGATCAGCGACCGACATGGTCGTCGTCGACGACCTGGACCCCGGCTTCTCGATCGAGACGGATGAAGCGGATACCGGCGGCTTCCGGCTGCAGGGCGGTCTCGCCGGCTTCTTCGCACCGTCGAACCAGACGGATCAGGGCCTGCTCGTTTACCAGAGCTTCGGCGGAACGCCGACAGAATGGTCGCGCTACGAACAGCCCACGAGTTGGGGGCGCTACCGCCGCACGACCGCCCTGGCGCCAGCGGGCGAAGGGACCAGCCGCGCGATCTACCGGACGGAGTTGCCGGCAGACGGCCGCTGGCGAGTCGAACTGCACGTACCGTCGCTCTCGCCGCTGCCAGCCGGCGCCGCGGGCGTGCGTCGGGAAGTGCGGGTCGGCAACGATGGAGGAAACGCTCAGCGAAGAGGGAACGACGGCGACGGCGTGCGGATCTCGGTGAACCTGGGCCTGAATCTCGGTACCTACGACCTCGAACTGCAGAACGGCGGCGTCTCCCGGCCGATCGACTTCGACGCCGCGGCCGCGGGAACCGGATGGGCGGTGCTCGGAGACTTCGATCTGGCCGGCGGCCCGACCGAACTGGTCCTGAGCGACGAGACCTCCGGCAGAGCGGTCGCCGCGGACGCCGTGCGCTTCGTGCGGCTCGACAACGGCGCCGCCGCCGGCCGTGCCGAGACCGGGGGCGCGGGGCCATGAGCGCGCGGCAGCCATCCCGCCCGACCGCCAACTTCCGGCGCGCGGGCCTCGCAATTGCGATTGCGGCCTGCGCCGCGATCGTCGCCTGCGAAGGCGGCGGCAGCACGGACCCCGTCGACTTCCTGGTGCCGGTCACCGCGGCCGAGGTCGAAACCGGCAGCGTCGAGGATCTGATCGTCGCCACCGGCACTCTGCGAGCGGCCGAGAGCATCGTCCTGCAGGTCGAAACGCCCGGGAGACTGCTGATCGGCCGCAACGGTTCCGGCGACCGGCTGGCCGAGGGCGACCGCGTCGTCCCCGACCAGATGATCGCGGAGGTCACCGGCGAGGACGCACGCCTTGCGGCCCGGGTCGAAGCAACCCACCAGGCCTACCTGGGCGCCGAGGCCGAACGAGACGCCCGCGCCAAGCTGTTCGAGCAGGAACTGATCAGTGCCGAGGAACTGCGCCGCGCCGAGATCGCGCTCGAGGACGCGAAGGCGACCTGGGAGCAGAGCCTCCTGACCGAGGACCGCGCGAAGATGCTGACTCCGATCGGCGGTGTGCTGATGGAACTCGCGCGCGACCCGAACGGCATGCCGATCGCCGACGGCCAGCTCGTCTCCCAGGGCTTCCAGGTGGCCCGGATCGCTCCGGTCGACTCCCTGGTCGCCGACATCGACCTCGTGGGCCCCGAACTGGCGCGGGTCCACCCCAGGCAGCAGGGCCGGCTCAGGCACTTCGCCTGGGAGGGCCAGACGTTCGCAGGCGCGGTCGTTCGCCTGTCCCCCGAGGTCGACCCGGTCGCCCACACCTTCCGCGCCGAGGTCGCCGTGCGCAATCCCGGCGGCCTGCTGCGGCCGGGCATGTTCGTCGAAGTGACCCTGGTCGTCGAGCAGCGAAACGACGTCCCCGTCATTCCGCGCGAGGCGGTTACCGAGCGCGGCGGCCGGCGCGTCGTCTTCGTCCTCGACGGCCAGCGCGCGGTGCGGCGCGAAGTCGTTCTCGGCCTCGGCGACGACGAGATCACCGAGATTCGCCAGGGGCTCGAGCTCGGCGAGCGGGTCGTCGTACGCGGTCTCGAGACCCTGACCGACGGTACACGCGTCCGGGTCTCCCAATAGGAGCCGATTCGGCAGCTCTGACCACCGGAGCCCGGCACGATGACTCGAACATCCGGTGAGACCTTCGGTCCCGCCCGCCTGGCTGCGCGCCGGCCCGTAGCGGTCACCGTCACCGCCCTGGCCTTCGCCCTGGTGGGCTGGATGTCGTGGCGCGAACTGCCGATCGACCTCCTGCCCGACCTGCGTTCGCCGACCATCGTCGTCGCCGTGCGTTCCGGCGACCGGCCGCCGACCGAGATGGAGCGGCTCTACGGCGAGCAGGTCGAGCAGCGCCTGTTCACGGTGCGCGGCCTCCGCGAGGTTCACCAGGTGGCCCGCACCGGCCGCCTGATCGCCACCGTCCGCTTCGACTGGGACGCCGACATGGACTTGGCGCTGATCGAGGTGCAGAAGGCGGTCAATCCGGTCGCCGCCGACCCCGAAGTCGACGAGGTCCTGGTCCGTCAACTCGATCCGCGGCAGTCGCCGGTGATCACCCTGGGGCTGGCCGCCGAGCCCGAAGGACCCGATCTCGCCGAGCTCCGCCGCCTGGCGCGCCGCCAAGTGGCGCCGGCCATGGAGCAGCTTGCCGACGTCGCCGAGGTCCGGGTCCTCGGCGGACGCGACCTGGAGGTCCGTGTACGCGTCGACCGCTACCGCCTGCAGGCGTTCGGCGTCACGTTGAATCAACTCGAGCAGCGACTCGTAGCCGAGAACGTCGACATCGACGCCGGCACCCTGGAGGACGGCGGTCAAGTCTATCTCGTTCGCGGCATCTCCCGGTTCCGGAACTCCCGCGATGTCGAGCGGGTCGTCGTGCGCTACCGCACTCAGCAGGTGGGGGGAGGCCAGCAGGTCCGTCAGCCGATCCGGGTCTCCGATGTCGCCGAGGTCGAACTCGCCCACGCCGAGATCGACCACCTGGTGCGGGTGAACGGCCGGGAGGGCGTCGGTCTCCAGGTGTTCAAGGAGGCCGGCGCGAACACCGTGGAGGTCTCGCGCACCGTGCGCGCGGCGCTCGACGACCTGGAGCGCGACCTGCCCCGGGTCAGCGTCTCGATGGTCAACGACGACGCCGCCCTGGTCGAGGACGCGATGGACGATCTGTTGAACGCGGCCCTGATCGGCATCGCCCTCGCCGTCGTCGTCCTGGCGCTGTTCCTGCGCTCCCTCGGTCCGACCGTGGTCGTGGCCTCGGCAGTGCCGGTGTCCCTGTTCGTCGCCCTGTTCGCGATGCGGCTGTGGGAGCACTCCCTGAACATCATCACCCTGGCCGGGCTGGCGCTCGGCGCCGGCATGCTGGTGGACAACGCGATCGTCGTTGTCGAGAGCATCCACCGCCGCCACCGCCCCGGCGCTTCGGCAGCCGACACGGCCGCCAGGGGCACGGGCGAGGTCGCGGGCGCAATCGCCGCCTCGACGCTCACCACCTGCGTGGTCTTCCTACCCGTCCTCTTCGTCCAGGGGCTGGCGGCGCGTCTGATCGAGGGCATCGCCTTCACCGTCACCGCCTCTCTCGGCGCCTCCCTGGCGGTCGCGATCATGCTGATTCCGGCCCTGTCGCGCTGGCTCCTGCCGCGCGCGAAGCCGGAAACCGCCGCGCCCGAGGCCACTGAGGAGGCATCGGAGGCGGCAACCACCGGCACAACCGCGGACCCCGACGAAGACGAGGCGCGCCCGCTGGGCTGGGCCTTCGGCGCCGTCGAGCGCCTGGTTCTCTCCCTGCTCCGGCTGCGCTGGCTGGTCGTCGCGACGGCGGTGCTCGCCGCCGCCGGCGGCGTCCACGTTCTGCTCGGACTCGGCAGCGAGCTGCTGCCGCCCGCCGACCCGCGGCAGTTCTCGGTGCGCATGGTGGGCCCGCCCGGCCAGCGCGTCGAGGCCACCGCCGGCGCCGTTGCGACGCTGGAAGAGGCGGTCCGGCAGGCTGCCGGCGAGCACCTGGAGGCGATCCAGGCCGAGGTCGGCCGCCTGCCCGAGGACGATCGGCTGGTGACCACGGAGCTGACCGAAGAGAACACGGCCCGCCTGCTCGTCCGGATGTCCGCCGAAGGGCCGACCGGCGGCCAGATCGTGGCCGCCCTGCAGCCCAACTTCGAAGACCTGCCGGGTACCGAGATCGAGTGGGAGGTCGGGGCCTCCGCCCTGTCGCGCGCGCTTGGCTCCGCGGGGCCGCCGATCGTGGTCGAGATCGCCGGCCAGTCGCTACCCGACCTGCGCCTGGCGGCCACCAGACTGCGCGACGCCCTCGCCGCACAATCCGAACTCTGGAACGTCCGCTCCTCGTTCGAGGGCGGGCCGCCGGAACTGCGGATCGAACTCGACCGCGCGATGGCCGACGGTCTGGGCGTCGGCCTGGAGACGATCGCCCGAGTGCTCCAGTCCGCACTCGACGGCCGCAGGGTCACCCTGCTCTCGACCGGAGACGAGGAGCGCCATGTCGTCCTCTCTCTGCCCCAGCCGCGGCCCGAAGAACTCGCCGAACTGCGCTTCACAAGCAACGCCGGCGCGGATCTCGCCCTCGGCCAGGTCGCCCGCTTCGTCCCCGCCGAGGGCGCCCGCGAGGTCTTCCGCCGCGACCAGCGCCGCGTCGCCCAGGTGACCGCCCGGGTCGCCGAGGACAGCGACTACCCGCGCGCTGTCGCGGCAGCCGGCGAGGCGATCGCGGCAACCGACCTGCCCTCCGGTCTGGGGGTCCGTCTGGCCGGCGAGGAGGAGGAACGCGAGCGCGCCGTCGGCGAACTGCGCTGGGCGGGCCTGCTGGCACTCGTTCTCGTGCTGATGGTCCTGGCCGGAACGTTCGAGTCCCTGCTCCAACCGCTCACGGTGCTGTTCTCGATCCCCCTGGCTCTGGTCGGCGTCGCCTGCACCCTCGGCTTCCTCGGGCGGCCGGTCGGGGTCATGGCGCTGCTCGGCCTCATCGTGCTCGCGGGCGTGGCGGTGAACGACGCGGTCCTGCTGATCGCCACCGCCCGGCGCCTGCTCGCCGCCGGCATGGAGCGGCACGCCGCGCTGGCCCGGGCCGCGGCGATCCGGCTGCGGCCGATCCTGATGACGACTCTGACCACCGTCCTGGTGCTGGCGCCGCTCGCTCTCGGCGCCGGCGAGGCCGCGGAACTGCGGAGCCCGATGGCGTACACGATCATCGGAGGCATCCTGACTTCCACCGTCGGCTCGCTCCTCGTCCTGCCCTGCCTCTACCTGATCCTCGACTCGATGCGACTGACCCGGCGCCGCCGCGCCCCGGCCGGGGCCTGAACCGGAAGGCGACGTGAGAGCCGGTCTCGACACCCTCGCCATTCGCCGCCCCGTCGCCGTGGCGATGTTCTTCCTGGGGCTGGTGATCATGGGGCTGTTCGCATGGCAAAGGTTGCCGGTGGAACTCTTCCCCGCCCTGACCGGCGACCAGCTCTACGTCAACTTCTTCCGCCCGGGCAGCGAACCGGAGACCATCGAGCGGGAGATCCTGATGCCTCTGGAGGCCCGGGTACGGACCCTGCCGCGGGTCGCCGAAACCTGGGGCGAGGTCATCGGCTCCGGCGGCAGCTTCACGATCCTCTTCGAGCGTGGCGTCGACCTGAAGGTGCGCGAGCTGGAGGTGCGCCGGATCGCCGCGGACCTGGCCCGCACCCAGCCGCGGAATGCCTTCCTCGATGTCCAGTCCCAGGACACCGGCTTTCTTTCCAGTTTCGCCATGGTTCTGCAGGTCACCGGCGCGGCCGATCAGAACGCCCTGCGCGGTTTGGTCGACGAACTCGTCACTCCGCGGCTGGCCGCGGTTTCGGGCGTCAGCCAGGCGATGGTCGGCGGCGGCGCGGCGCGCCAGTTGACCGTCTGGGTCGACCCGAACCGCTGTGCCGCGCTCGGCGTCACCACGGAGCAGGTGACGGCGGCGGTGCGCGCCGCGGCCGGCCGCCTGCGCTACCTCGGCAGCCTGGAGGACGAGGCCGGGAGGATGGCGGTGATGCTCGACGGCCGCCCGATCGGGCCGGTGTCCATGGGCGAAGTCCGGATCGTGCCGGACCGGCCGGCCCTGGTGCGCCACGTCGCCGAAATCGAGGTCGGCCCCGGCCGGCGGCAAACGCTGTTCCGGGTCAACGGCGACCCCTCGGTCGGAGTCATGGTGCTCCAGGAAGAGGGTGCGAACCTGGTTCGCCTCGGCCGCGACCTCCGCCGCCGAATCGAAGAGATCAACGAAGATCTCCAGCCGCTGGGCATTCGCCTGCTGAGCAGCTTCGACGCCGCGGAGCTCGTCGAGACCCAGATCGACCGGCTCAAGAAACTCGGTCTGACCGGTTTCCTGATCGCTCTCGCCGTCCTGTTCCTTTTCCTCCGACAGTGGCGGGCAGTGGCGGTTGTCGCCATCGCCGTGCCGGTCAGTCTGGCCTCGGCCCTGGCTTTCCTCTATCTGGCGGGCCAGACGCTGAACCTGATCAGCCTCTTCGGCCTGGCGGTCGGGGTCGGCCTCCTGGTCGACAACAGCGTCGTCGTCTTCGAGTCCGTCCAGCGGCGCCTCGAACGAGGACGAAGTCCCGACGACGCCGCGGCGGGGGGCATTCGTCGCACCGCCCGCGCGATCATCGCCGCGTCGGTGACCACCGCGGTCGTGTTCGTGCCGCCGTTGCTCGTCGACCTGGGATCGTCGTTCATCCGCAACCTGATCGCGATCGCCGCCCTCTCGATCCTGCTGCCGCTGTTCGGTTCCCTGCTGGTGGCGATCGGTCTCGTACCGCTGCTGGCCCGCCATCTGGCCGCGCCCGCGGCAATCCGCCGGCTGGACCGACTGCGCCGGCGACGCGAACGCTTCGCCGGACAGGCGCCGCCCGACCCGACCCGCATCCTGTTCGCGGGAGTTCTCGCCTCGGCATTGAGGCGGCCCGCGAGCTGGGTCACGTCGGTGGCTCTCGCCGTCGTCGTCACCGCGCTCGTGGCCCTGCCCTTTGTGCTCGGAAACACGGTGTCGCCGGACGCAGAAATCGCAGACCAGGTCCAGCTCTCGGTGCGCCTCGACGAGAGCCGCAGTTCGCTCGATGCCGCGGTGCGCGCCTTTCAGCCCCTGGAAGCGGTTCATGAAGTCGACGGTGTGGACCGCGTCGAAAGCATGATCCGCGAGGAGGGGGGCTCGTTGACGGTGCACCTCGAGCCCCTCGAGGACCGTCCCGAGGAACTGACCGCGCGGCGAATCCGTCAGCTCGTACGCAGGGCCGCGAACCGGCGCGCCGGCACCGAGATTCTGCGACCCGGCGAAGGCGAAGGCCCGGGCGGTCGCGGCGGCGGCCCCGGCGGCGGGGGCGGCGCCCAGGAGTTGCTCGGCGGCGGCCCCCAAAAGGTCATCCTGTCCGGAAACGACAACGATCAGTTGACCGGTCTCGCTGCCGAGGTTGCCGAGCGGCTGAAGGAGATCGAGGGGATCAGCGGCGCCTTCCCCTCCTCGCGACCCGGCCCCGAGGAGATCCACGTCAGCCCGAACCGGCGCGCTTTCGACACCTTCGGCGTGCTGCTCGACGATGTGCTGCCGATGCTGAATCTCGCCGGCCGCGAGGGCACGAGCATCAACAGCGGCTTCCCGCTTCCGAGCGGCCGCGAGCTTCCGATCGTCGTCCAACGCCTGGAAGCTCGGCCCAGCGACGCGACGCCCGAAGACGGGATGAGTCCTGACCGCGAAGTGTCGCTCAGTGGCCTGTCCCGGCTGCGCGTCTCCACCGGCGCCGGCGTGCTGCCGGTGGCGGCGCTGGCGCAGGTCCGCCGCGCGCCGGCTTCCCCGGTGATCACCCACCACAACGGCCGCCGCGAGCGGGAGGTCATCTACAGCGTCTCGTCCGACGTACCAAGCAGCGGAGCGGCCCGGCTGGAGTTCGACCGCAACCTGGACGAGGCCCTCGCCAGCGTCCACCGCCCGCCCGGAACGACAATCGAGCTCGACCGCTCGGACGAGAACACGAGCTGGTTCCGGCGCGTCCTCGGCCCGGTCGTGATGCTCGTGTTCCTGGTTCTGGCGGTGGCGTTCGAATCGATGACCCTGCCGATCCTCGTCCTGCTGGCCCTGCCGCTGGCCCTGCTCGGCTCGCTGTGGGTGCTCATGTTCTCAGGCATCGGGCTCGATCCGATGGCGCTGCTCGGGGCGCTCGTCCTGCTGGGGTTGGCGGTGAATCCCGCCGTCCTGCTCGTCGACCGGATGCAGCAGCGTGTACTCGGCGCCGGCTGGAGCGCCGGCGCCGCCGCCCTGGCCGCGGTTCGGGAGCGCGCGCGTCCGGTGCTGATGACGAGCGCGACAACAATCGCGGCGCTGGCGCCGCTGGCCATCGCCACCGGACGCGAGAACGAGATCTGGCCGCCCTTCGCGACACTCGTGATCGGCGGTCTTCTGACCTCGACCGTGCTCACGCTGCTCGTCATCCCGGTCGGCTACGTCTTTCTGCGCCGCCTGGACGACCTGTTCAGCCGCGTCGGACCCTGGATGGTGCTGACCTGGCTCGGCGCGGTCATCGCGGCCACCGCCCCGTTGTTCGTGCTCGGCGTGATCGAGTCCATGCTTTGGCAGATCACGACGACGGTCCTCATCGCCGGCGCGCTGCTCGGGCTCGCCGTGTGGCTGGTGCCGAAGCCGCCGACGCCGGAGCCGGAGGCCGGCGCCGGACCGCCCCGCCTCGTGGTCCGCCACCTGCGCAAGACATACGGCCTCGCGGGACCGGTGCGCCGGGCGCTGCGGGCGTCGACCGATTTCGCCAGGCAGGTGGTCGACCGCGGCGGTGAAGCGTTCCACCCCGCCGACGCGCGGGAATGCATCCCGCCGTTGCTCCTGTTGCTCGCCGGCGCGGTCGCCATGGCTCTGAGGTTTCGTGCCGACCTGATCCAACTGGGCGCCTGGATCGCCGCACTGCTGATCGCTTCCCGGTTGCTGACCGAGGTCCGGCGTGCCCGTGGCCGGGCCGACGCGCTCGGACGAGTCGAGCCGGGCGGCATCGAGGGCGTGCTGTCCGCCCTGCTGCCCTGGGCGCTTCTCGCGGGCCTCGCCGGTCCGGCTCTCGCGAGCGAACCCGCGGTGGGCGGGTTCGTCGTCGTGACCATCCTCTCCACCATCACTCTCTTCATCCAACTCGGACGTCGCACGGCGCGCCTCGAGACGGTGCGCCGGGAGCAGCGAGAGGCGCGCCAGCGGCGCACACGGGGCTGGCGCGGCATGTTGATCCGCCTCTGGCGCGCGGTTGCAAGCCGGATCTTCGGCCTCGACCTGCCGATCGACACGGTGAAGGCGCTGGCCGCGGTGAGCTTCGAAGTCGAGCGAGGCATGGTCGGCGTGCTGGGTCCGAACGGTGCCGGCAAGACGACCCTGCTCCGCCAGGTGACCGGCATTCTCGATTCGACCCGCGGCCGGATCACGCTGGGCGGCGTGCCGCTGCTCAGCGTCCGGAAGCGGCTGGCCCGCTACGTCGGCTACCTGCCGCAGGACGCCGGCCTGCCGGCGCGCCTGACGGCCCGCCAGTACCTCGAGTACTACGCCGCGCTCTACCAGATCGAGGCGTCGGAGCGAGCCGAGCGCATTGCGTCCCTGCTGCGCGAGGTCGGACTCGACGAGCGCGCGGACGAACCGATCGGTGGCTACTCCGGCGGCATGCGGCAGCGGGTCGCGGTGGCCCGCACGCTGCTGCGCCTGCCGCCGATCATCGTCGTCGACGAGCCGACCGTCGGTCTCGACCCCCGCGAGCGCGTCCGCTTCCGCAACCTGCTCTCGCGCCTGGCCAAGGACCGCATCGTCCTCTTCTCCACCCACGTCGTCGAGGACGTGGCCGTGGCCTGCGAGCGCGTGCTGGTGCTCACCGGCGGCCGCATGGTGTTCGACGGCGAGCCGGCGGCGCTGTCCCGGGAGGCAGAAGGCCGCGTCTGGTCCTGGACGGCGCCCGGAGATGAAGAGCCGGAGCTGCCCCAGACGTCCGTGCTCGCTGATCGCCAACCCGAGCCCGACGGCAGCAGCCGCCTGCGCGTGCTGGCCGCGGATCGCCCCGATCAACGCGCCGAACCGGTCGAACCCACGCTCGAGGACGGCTACCTCTGGCTGGCGCGGGCGGCGCGCGGTGGAACCCCGGCGTGATCGGCGTGCTGCGTCTCTCCGCGGTGCTGCTGGCCGGGCGGCGCTACTGGTTGCTGCCTTTTCTGCCCCTCGTTTGGCTGACGATCCAGGCAGCGCTACTGCTTGCGGGACGGCCCACGCTCGAGCCCGCGGCGGCCCAGAACACCCTGATCGGCGTGCCGGTAGCAGTCCTTGCCATCTTCCTGGGTGGGCGGACGATCACAGGCGAACTCGACGAGCACAGCCTGGAGATTGCCTACACCGTGCCGGGAGGCGCCCATCGCGTCTGGCTAAGCAAGCTCGCGGCCGCGATCCTGATCCTGCTCTCCAGCATGATTCTCATGGCGGCCGTCTCGTTCGCCTTCTTCACCTCTTTCCCCGTCCTCCAGAGCCTCTACGGCGCGGGCCAGGGAGTCGTCTTCTACCTCGTTGCCGCGATGGGGTTCGCCACCCTGTTCCGCAGCGAGGTCGCCGGTACCCTGGCCACGATCGGCCTCCTCGGCCTAAACGGCTTGATCACCAGCTTCGGCGCTATCCAGTTCCGCATTTCGCCGCTATGGAATCCGCTCGCGATCGAGGACGCCGACGCGGCGCGGATGCTCGCCATGAGCGTCCAGAACCGTATTGGCATCGCACTCGCGATCGTCGCCATCGTGGCACTTACCTTCGCCCGAGCGGAACGGCGGGAGAAGATGCTCGGTGGCTGAGCCGGGTTCCGCCATCGACTGACACGCATCCACCGCCACCCAGCCCCCCTCTCAGGTTCCTCGCGACAAGAACCGCTCCGAATTCCGTCTTAGGTCTATAGGCGGGCACAGTCCCTGCGGCGCCACGAGGCGCTGCGGGTCGCCGGACCTGCGAAGCCTTCTCGGCTTCCGCCGGACCTCACCGCCTACCAGCGTCGTCGGCCTCTCCGAACGGGGTCGACGGCAACACAAACCAATGAAACGGAAAGGAACCAGGAATCATGAAGAAAGTTCTAACTCTCGCAGTGGCAGCGCTTGTGCTGAGCGTCGGCGGCGCCTTCGCAGAACCCCCTGTCACGGCCGTGGCGGGCGACACATCGGGCGCGGACAATCCCGGGCTCGAACAACTCACGGATGCCGACATGGTCGCCGTGACCGGTGAAGGGTGGCGGTCGGGAGCTTGCACTCTGGCCGTCAAGGGTCTCGGCTACCTGCTCTTCGTAGCCGCCACCATCGCAGGGGATCCAATCGGGCAGGGTGCCGGCCTCGGCCTTGTCGGTGCTATCTGCGTGTAACCAATCTCTCCACCGGCGCCACCCGAGAGTCTACACGCGATCGTATTGATGAGGATTCTCTCTTCCGAGAGCGCCGGTGGGCCAATATCCTTCCTCCCGCGTGGGCGCGAGGGCGACGTCCAGTGAACCAACCGGGATGCCACGTCGGACCGGCCGCCGGGCCTCTGACGACGCGGACGCGCCGATCAGCGGTCGGCTGCGTCGCGTGGACACCGCTGGTATTCGTCGCCCTCGCGTCACTCCCAACTCTTCTTTCGCAGCAATCGCTCCTTGGCGTCGAACCCAAACATGTCCGCCCCGGTCTGGCGACCCTCGGAACTCTGGCGTGATCACCATCATCCGTCTCTCCGCCGTGCTGCTCGGGGGCCCGCGGTACTGGCTGCTGCCACTGCTGCCGCTTCCGTGGCTTGCCGTGCAGGCGGTCTTGCTGGTTACCGCCCGCCAGACCGGGTTTGAACCCGCCGCAGCCCAGAACATCCTGATCGGCATGCCGGTGTCGGCTCTTGCCGTGTTTCTGGGCGGCCGGATCATCGCCGGGGAACTCGACGAGCACACCCTGGAGATCGCCTACACCGTACCGGGCGGCGCCCATCGAGTCTGGCTTGGGAAGCTCGCCGCCGCGGGCCTCATCCTGCTTGCCAGCCTGAGCCTGATGGCGGTGCTCACATTCGCATTCTTCACCGCCTTTCCAGTCTTCCAGACCCTCTACGGCGCCGCGCAAGGAGCCGTCTTCTGTCTGGCACTGACCATGGGTTTCGCTGCCTTGTTCCGCAGCGAGACTTCCGGCGCCCTGGCAACCATCGGGCTATTCGGCCTGGCCGTCAGCGTGCCTGCCCTACTCCCGTTCCTGTTCCGCATTTCGCCGTTCTGGAACCCGCTCACGGTGGAAGGAGCCGACGCTGAGCAGTTGCTCGCGATGGCCGTCCGGAACCGCATCGGCTACGCGCTCATAATTACCGCCATCATCGCGCTCACCTTCGCCCGCGCGGAGCGCCGCGAGCAGATGCTCAGCGGCTGAACATGCATAGCGCTCCTTCCGGGCAGCCCGTCTTCCCTTGAGCAACGCGAGGACACGAGACGAATCCAGCCGCGCCCATTCCGTCTTGGTCCATAGGTGGGCCGAGAGATGCCTACCGGCCGCCTCCACCGCTTGACTGCCGAATCCTCTACAACCGAAAGGAACCCTGGACATGACGAGATTCTCAGCTATTGCACTGATCGCCCTGGTGTTGAACGTTGGCGCTTCCTTCGCCATACCGCCTGACGCCGTGACAGCGGGCGGACCATCGACTATCGGCCACGATGGCCTCGACCGCTTCACGGCCACCGACCTGACGAGCGTGGTCGGAGGAGCGCGGCGCCACAGTTGCAGGACCAACTCGGTTGCCGGAGCGGTGTTTACTACCGCTGGCCAGGTTGTCGGCTCCCCCGTCTTGACCGCCATCGGGATGTACCTGACCTTCCAGAGCATGACCATCTGTATGTAGCCGGGTCGACCGACCCGCCGACAACGGGCGACGCACGGTGGAGCGACGGTATGGTCACCCTCGTCCGTCCCTCCACCGTGCTGACCGCTGGCCCAAGCGACTGGCAGCTGCTCTCACTCCCGTGGTACAGCCGGGCGCCATACCATTCCGCGTGACAAGCCCAGGCGCTTGCTCGGAAGTACGGCACAGGTTCATCGGGAAGCGAAGTCGACGCCTTCATCGCCGAGCGACGCCGGGAGGCGGCACGAGACTGAGGTGACTCGGGCCCTCCTCGATGCCTCGGCACTGTTGGCCCTGCTCTGGCGCGAGCCTGGAGCCGAAAGCTCAACGAAAGGTCGGACCGATCAGAAGTCGCAGATCAGGCCGGGGTACCGGAACGCGGCACCGGGGTCGAGCTGCTTCGGCTTGTCCGACGCCTCCTCCGCGCGGGCGCCGGCGAGCATGCCCTCCATGGCGTAGTTGCCCTCGTGGCAGGCGTACTCGAAGATCGCGTCCTCAGTGCGCTTGAGCGGGATCGACGCGGTCCAGGGCTCGGTCCAGGTGCCCGGGTCACTGACCGTGATTTCCCACTCCAGGGTTTCCGGCCCGGTGAGGGTGAAGCGCTCGGTGATCGCGAGCTGCTCGGAGGAGCCCATGAAGTCGTTCTTCTCCGAGTAGTTCGTCGTCTCGACGACCAGGGTGTCGCCCTCCCAGCGACCGCGGGAGGCGCCGTTCCACAGTCGCACGTCCTCGTCCAGTTGCGCCCGGCCGTCGAGCGGGATGACCCGCGCGTCGTGGATCATCTCCTGGTGAATCACGACGTGGTCCTCGCTCTGGAAGACCTGGTGGTAGCCGTTGTAGCCCGGGAAGATGAAGGGAGCGCCGTAGCTGATGCAACGCTCGGGAATCGGGCGGTCCAGCCATGAGTCGGCGGCGTGCTCCATCAGGTGCTTGACCCGCTTGCAGAGACGCTTCTTCGCCGGCTCGGTGAAGGGCGGGATCAGGCCGTCGGGCGGATTGATGACCAGGGACGTGCGGTTCGTCCAATCCCGGTCCGCGATCCAGAACTGGTTGTAGTTGCCGGTCGTCGGGTCGTAGGAGGTGGCCTCGGTGCGCGCGATGGCAGCCAGGACGAGCTGGTCGCCGAACAGGGCGTCGGCGCCCGGGTTCGTCGCCTCGGCCGCCGCGGCCACCAACTGCTGAAGCTCCGCGTCCGTCAGGCGTTCCTTGCCGGCCCAGGCGGCGGGGCGCTGCAACGGCGTGGCGTTGTTGTTCGCCCATACTCCCTGGAGGTCGGGGTGGCCCGAACCGGTGCGGGGCATGGTCCAGTCGGCGTCCTTGGCGGCGTTGTTGGGGTTGTTGCCCGCAGCGGTCGCGCCGCCGGAAAGGGCAAGAACCAGCAGTACAGAGACAACAGCCACAGTCCATCCGACGTTCAAGCGTTCATGCGTTCTCATGTGCCTGCCCTCCAACCAGCGTGTTCATTCGCGCACCGTGATCATAGCTGCCCCGCCGCAGCGTCCGACCCACCCGGGTGCATCCCCGCGCCCGCTGACGGGCGCGGCGAGTAGTTCGCGGGTCGCGCCGATCGCGCCACCCGGTTTCACCAGCCCCAGGCTTTCGCGTCCTCGTCCCAGAGCGCCCAGCACACCGGCGCCAAGCCTGCGTCGAGCACCCAGATCGGCATGTCGGTGACCAGACCCTCCGGCCCGATTTCGACCGACACCGGGCGTCCGGCAACACTCCAGCCCGACACGACGTGACCCGCCAACTCAGCCTCGTCACCGGCCCAGGGCTCCACCGACAGCGAGTCAATGCGAACCCGCCAGTCGACGTGCTCACCCGAGCGGTCACGGCGAGCGAAGTGGATTTCGTTGCCGTAGACCTTGAGGTCCTTCACATGTTCGTCGGCCTCGATCTGCGCAATGAAGGAAGCCCGCAGACTGCCTTCGTCCGGTTCGGGCACCGACTCGGCGCATGCCAGGAATGCTCCGGCCAGTGCGAGCGCGCCGAAGGCGACCAACCGCGATCGCACCGCGGTGCGGGGCGGTACCGGTCCCCGAGCCCACAGTGTCGTCTCAGACGTGGTATTCACGGTGTAACTCTAGCGCTTCCCCGACCTAAGGACTCTTCCGGCGCTCTGAAGGACCGCGCCGGATGCGGGCGAGACGCCCGCGTTCCCAGGAATCGACCGCTTCGCCCCCGATGCCAGCGAGGCGCTGGACTAGAATCGGCGACCAGGAGGTCTACCTGATGCCGTTCGACGACACCTCGCTTCCGATGCGGCTGTTCACCGCTTCGCACGAGCGTTCCTGGAACCCCGCCGACATCGACTTCTCCCAGGAGCACTCCGACTGGCTGTCGCTCAAGGACGACGAACGTCAGTTGCTGCTGCGGCTCGTGTCCGGCTTCCGGGTCGGCGAGCGCGGCGTGGCCCACGAACTCGCGCCGCTCCAGTTCCGGCTCCGCCAGCAGGGCCGGCTCGAGGAGGAGATGTTCGTCACCGCCCAGATGTACGAGGAGGCACGCCACGTCCAGTTCTTCGAGACCTGGCTGATCGAGACGCTGCCGGGCCGCTTCGGCGTCGACATTCCGTACCCCGATCTCCACGGCGACATGTTCTCCACGCGCCTGCCCCACGCCATGCGCGCGCTGTTCACGGATGACAGCCCCGAGGCGATGCTGAACGCGATCATGCTCTACCACTTCTACGTCGAGGGCGTGGGCGCCGAGGCCGGCTACCCGTTGTACTACTCGATCTTCGAGCGCAGCGGACGTTTCCCGGCGCTCGAGCGCGGCATCCGGTTGATCCAGCGTGACGAGGCCCGCCACATCGCGTTCGGCGTCTACGTCCTGCAGCGGCTGCTGGCCGAGCACTCCGGCCTGGTCGACCTGTTTGAGGAGCAGGTCGAGGCCATGCGTCCGTTCGCCGAAAACGACCCGAACCAGACCTTCGCCGGCTTCGAGCCGGGCAACGCGCCCTTCGGCCTCGACTACGAGGGCTACCGGCAGCTCTATATCGACAAGCTGGAAGAGATGCGGCAGAGCGTCTACGACCGCCGGTTGGCGGCGGCGGTCTAGCGGAAGTGACGAAGCCCGGCCTCCTGAGAATGAGGGTCAGCGGTGTCAGGCCGGCGCTGCGCGCCGGATGCGGGCAAGATGCCCGCGTTCCCAGGGGGCGGAACGGCACATGATGCCGCGGAGCTTCCTGGTAGCCATCGGCGCCCTGGTCCTGGCCACCGTCCCCCTGGCCGCCCAGCCGCGGGCGGACCACGTCGTGCTCATTTCGGTGGACGGCTTCCGTCCCGACTTCTACATTCCAGGTTCCTCCTGGCCGGCACCGAACATGCAGCAGATGGCGCGCGACGGCGCGCACGCCGAGGGGGTGCACGGGGTGTTTCCCTCCGTTACCTATCCCTCGCACACGACGATCGTCACCGGCGCACTACCCGCCCGCCACGGCGTCTACTACAACCGGCCCTTTGAACCCGCCGGCCAGACCGGCCAGTGGTACTGGCACGAATCGGCAATCCAGGTTCCCACCCTCTGGGACGCGGTCCGAGCCGCCGGCAGGGAGGCCGCGGCGATCTCCTGGCCGGTGACCGTCGGCGCGCCGATCGACCTCCTCGTCCCCGAGGTCTACTCCCTCGACCCCAACGTCGACCGCCTGCTGCCGATGCGCGAGGGCAGCACGCCGGGTCTGTGGCAGGAATTGGAGCGGGAGGCCACGGGGCGCCTCAACCTGCGCAACTACTCCGCCAACTACATCACCCGCGACGACACGACGGCCGCCATCGCGGCGTACGTCCTGGAGACCCACCGGCCGGCCCTGATGGCCCTCCACCTGATCTCCACCGACCGCTTCCAGCACGAACAGGGGCGGGAGTCCGACATCGCCCGGCGCGCTGTCGCCGGCGCCGACCGGGCGATCGGAGCGATCCGCGACGCCGCCGAACGCGCAGGGATCCTGGACCGCACCGCCTTCGTGATCACCGGCGACCACGGCTTCGTCGACCTCCACACCCAGGTCATGCCCAACGTCTGGCTGACCGAAGCCGGCCTCCACGGCACCGAGCCCGACCGCGGCACATGGCGCGCCACCTTCCACCCCACGGGCGGCGGCGCCTTCATGCACTTGCGGGACGCCGACGACCGAGACGCTGAAGCAGCGGTGCGCAAGCTCCTCGCCACTCTGCCCGCTTCCATCCACCGCCTGTTCCGCGTCGTCGAACGGGAGGAACTCGATGCCATCGGCGCCGCCCCGAATGCCCCCTTCGCCCTCGCCGGCACGCTCGGCGTCAGCTTCGGTTCCGACGCCTCAGGCGACGCCCTTCGCCCCACCGCCGGCGGCGCCCACGGCTTCTTCCCCACCGACTTCCCCGAGATCCTCACCGGCTTCGTCGGCTGGGGCGCCGGCTTCGAGCCGGGCCGCACCGTACACCGCATGGGGCTCACCGACATCGCAGACCTCATAGCCTTGCTGCTCGACGTCGACTTCGAGAGCCCCGACGGCTCACCCCCGTTGGGAGTGCTCGCGCCGAGATAGACCAGCTACGGAGCGCGGCCTTGCCGGCTCGACACCGTCCAGCCTGCGCAGTGGGTCGAGAGGGGCGGGTGAGACCCCCTGTGCGGACGGCTGAGACCGACCAAGGCGGCGCCGCTACGCCGTCAGGCCCCGGTACACCTTCGGCAACTGGCTCGGCAAGGCCGCAATCTCGTCGATCACGAGGTAGCGGCGCTCGGGGCACATCTCGCGCAGGTAGTCGTGGCCGGCGGGGTCGACGGTGATGCAGAACGTCGAGATGCCCTGGCGTTCCGTCTCGCGCAGGGCGACCATCGTGTCGCGTATGCCGTAGACGCGCGAGGCGCGGTCGCTGCCGTAGTCGAAGTCCTGGGGGTAGCCGTCGGAGAGGATGAGCAGCACCTTGACCTTCGCTTCGCGTTCGGCGAGCTTCACCGCCGCGTGGCGGATCGCCGGTCCCATGCGGGTGCTGCGCTTCGGTTCCATCGCGGCAATCCGCTCTTCCGCTTCCCGGCTGAGGTCGTCGTCGAACTCCTTGGCGACGAAGAACTCCACCTCCTTGCGGCCGAACCCGGAGAAGCCGTAGATCGCGTAGTCGTCGCCCAGGGTCTCGAGCGCGTCGGCCATCAGGACCAGGGACTCCTTCTCGATGTCGATCACCCGGCGGCCGGGCGGCAGGGGCTGGGGATTGTCCGGCCAGTCGAAGTCGTCGAAGACGCCCACGTACTCGGGCGCCGGGGTCTTGCCGGGAAGGGGTTCCGGCTCACAGGTAGGCGCCTCGGCGTCGGTCGATGCGCTCATGTCGAGCAGGAACGCCGCCGCCACGTCGCGATGCTGTCGGCGGCGGCTCATGTATACGGCGCCGTCCGGCGGCCGGCCGGCGCGGCGGTCCACGTGCGTCTCCACCACCCGGTCGAGGTCGAGTTCCTCGCCTTCGATCAGACGGCGCACGCGCCGGAGTTCCTCCGGCTTGAGCAACTCGAACTGGCGACGCACCCGCCGGAGCAGGTCGGCATGGTGGTGTCTCGTCTCATCGACGAATCGGCGATCCGAAACGGCCGCGACGCCGCCTTTCGCGGGTGGCGGTTCGATCGCCTTCTCGCGGAGGTGGCACCAGCGGCGACGGTAGCCGGCAAGCTCGTGGTCCCACTCGTCGTAGTAGTGGATCTGCTCGCGGTCACGGTCGAGGCCCGCCTCCGCAAGCTCGCGCTCGAGCCGTTTCGACAGTTCCTCCAGCCGGGCGGCCAGCTCTTCCGGATCGAGTTCGATCGACTCGGCGTCCGCGTCGCCGGCCTCGGCCTCGATCGCCCCGGTGACGTCGAGGTCGGTGAGCGGCAGTCCGGCGGTGCCCGAAAGATCGCCGTCTTGGAGGCTGAGCACGCCGAGTTCGTCGACCTGCAACTGGTCCATCAGGCCCGAGGCCACCGGACCCGGTTCCACGTCGTCGCGCAGTTCGACCTCAGCGGCGAGTTCGGCCCACTCGCCTCGCAGTTCGACCCGCTCGGGCGCCGGGTCGCCGTGATGGGCCGGCGCCGGCATCTCGAGCGACTGCGGGACCGGGTCGGCGTCGGGCGCCGGCTCGCGATCTTCCGCGCAGGCATCGCCGGCCGGCACGCCCGGGTCGGCCGGGAGGCCGCGCGAGCGCAGGGCCGCGAACACCGGATAGAGGGAGCGCACTGCGCGTCGCGTGTCCTCGACGGTAGCGCCGGGTTGGAGCAGGGACGCGGCTTCGTTGGGGAGGTCGCTTCCGCGGCGTAGTTCAGAGCCGGATGCGGGCGAAGTCAACAATGATCGCTGGGCCACCAGCAACGCGGCCGCCAGATCGAACAGAGCCGCTTCGCGGAACCGATGTCGCCGCCTCGCCCTCGACGGAGGCGCTGCCGAGGACTCCAGGGCATCGTCGATCAGCCGCAGGAGGTCCCGGCGGACACCCCGGAACGTGCGCGCCAGCGCAGCGTCGATGCGCGCCCCTTCGAGTCGCGCAAACAGCGCACGGGCGAGGCCGGGCTCGTCGAACCCGGCGAAGAAGTCGGCAAACCGGACCGGACCCCGGCGGTAGGTGCCGAACAGCACGCCGCCCAACTGGTGCAGCACCGCCATCCGGTAGACCATGAAGTTCCCGTAGCGGTCGGGAAACCGGTCGATCTGCTCCGGCAGGTAGAAGGCGGCGCCGTCGGTCGTCGGGCGGCCCGCTGCGGCCGCGCCCTCCAAGTCGAGGTGACCGGCGCGCGACCGGTCGCCGGTTTCCAGATCAGCCAGCGGCCGGACCTCGGCCGGGCGCGCCAGCATCGCCTCGACGTAGAGCTCGAGGATGCGTCCGATGTCGTCGAGTTCTACGAGGGGCAAGGCAGGAGAGTCCCGAACCGTTCCAGATGCGGGCAGGATGCCCGCGTTCCCAGGGGCAGATGCGGGCAGGATGCCCGCGTTCCCAAAGCGCACTCGGGACGTGGAAGGGTCAAGGCAGGAGAGTCGATGCGACCTCAGTCACCGCGCGTTGGACTTCGTCGTCGTCGGTGATCGCCCGGCAGATCGCGGCCACGCACGCCTCGCGCACACTGATGCCGCCCACGATCAACTGAGCCGTGTAGATCAGCAGCCGGGTGCTGACCCCCTCGTCGAAGCCGCGGTGATGCAGGTTGCGAATGCGCTTGCCGAGTTCGGCCAGGTCGCGGGCCAGCGTCTCGTCGATGTCCGCCTCGTGCGCGATGATTTCGGCTTCGAGCTCCGGTGGCGGGTAGTCGAACTCGAGCGCCACGAACCGCTGGCGGGTACTCGGCTTCAGGTCCTTGGCGACGCTCTGGTAGCCCGGGTTGTACGACAAGACGAGCAGGAAGTCGGGGTGGGCCGGCAGGATCTCGCCCCGCTTCTCGATCGGCAGGATGCGCCGGTGGTCGGTCAGCGCGTGGATCAGCACCGTCGTGTCCTTGCGCGCCTCGACGATCTCGTCGAGGTAGCAGATCGACCCGTCGCGCACCGCCCGGGTCAGCGGACCGTCCATCCAGACGGTGTCGTCGCCCTCCAGCAGGTACCGGCCGACCAGGTCCGTGGCGGTCAAATCCTCGTGGCAGGCGACGGTGACCAGGGGCTGTTCGATGCCGGCCCGCGTGCCCGACTCGGCGCCGCGGTACAGGCGGTGCGTCATGTGTTCCAGAAACCGCGTCTTTCCGCAGCCGGTCGGTCCCTTGAGCAGGATCGGCATGCGCGCCCGGTACGCGGCCAGAAACATCTCGACCTCGTTGGCGGCCGGCAGGTAGTAGGGCGCCTCGGGCGCGGGCCGCGGCGCCGCTTCCAACGGTTGAGTCACGGGCAGCGAACCGGCCTCATCAACAGTGATCGACCGCCCGCGCCAGAGCGAAGTCCTTCTCGGTTACCCCGCCCGCAGAGTGGGTACTCAAGGTGAGCCGGACCCGGTTGTAGCGGATGTCGATATCCGGGTGGTGGTCCGCCGCTTCGGCCAACTCGGCCACGAAGTCCACGAAACGCACCGCCGCGGGGAAGGTCGGGAACTGGTACGCCCGCGAGATCGAAGGGGCCTCCAGATCCGCCTCCCAACCACTCAGTTCCCCGCAAGCCGCCTGGATCTCGTCTGCCGTCATCGCCATCGCCATCACCTCCGCCGCGCGACCCTAGCAGTCCGTGTTCCCGGAGTGCCGGGGCGGGCGGGTGACGTGCACAGTGCTACTGTCGGCTGCCATGAAATTCGGCATCTTCTACGAGCACCAGTTGCCCAAGCCCTGGGGACCGGACTCGGAGCACCGCCTGCTCCAGAACTCCCTGGAGCAGATCGAACTCGCGGACCGGCTCGGTTACGACTACGCCTGGGAGGTGGAGCACCACTTCCTGGAGGAGTACTCGCACAGCTCGGCGCCCGAGGTGTTTCTCGCCGCGGCGTCGCAGCGCACGACGAACATCCGCCTCGGCCACGGCATCGTCCAGTTGACGACGAACCACCCGGCCCGCGTCGCCGAGCGGGTGTCGACCCTCGACCTGGTTTCGAACGGCCGCGTCGAACTCGGGCTCGGCGAGGGCTCGAGCGTCACCGAACTCCACCCCTTCGGCCGCAGTTTCCGCGACAAGCGGATCGTGTGGGAGGAGGCCGTCCAGGCCTGCCTGCCGATGTTCTGGGAAGAGGGCTGGGAGTATCACGGCCACTACTTCGACTTCCCGCTGCGCAACGTGATTCCGAAGCCGCTGCAGCGGCCCCACCCGCCGCTCTGGGTCGCCTGCTCGCAACTCGAAACGATCCGCTACGCCGCGCATCGCGGCATGGGCGCGCTGTGCTTCAAGTTCGTCGACCTCGACTCCGCCCGCGCCTGGGTCAACGCGTACTACAACACCTTCGCCCATGACCAGCAGAGGCTCTGCGACTACCAGACGAACCCGAACCTCGCCGTGGTCGGCGGCTTCATGTGCGCGCCCACCGACGAAGAGGCGCAACACAAGGCCGACGGCTGGACGTTCTTCCAGTTCGCCCTGCAGCTCTACAACAAGGAAGGTCCGTTCGAGCCCAGGTCGAACAACTTCTGGGAGCGCTACCAGGAGTGGAAGCAGACGCCCGAAGGCCGGAAGCGCTCGCGCAGCGAACTGATCGGCTCACCCGCCACGATCCGCGAGCGCCTGCTGGAACTCGAACGGGCCCACGTCGACCAGGTCATCCTGCTGAACCAGGCCGGCAAGAACACCCACGAGGACATCAAGAGCAGCCTGGAGCTGTTCGCGCGCGAAGTGATGCCCGAGTTCCAGGAACGCGACGACCAGCAGCAGGAATGGAAACGCGCCGTCCTCGCCGGCGAGCAGGGCCTCGACGAGATCGACACGGAGCCCTTCAACGTGACCGCGCGCCTGAAGCCCACTCTGCCACCGTCGGAAGAGGCCCTGGCCGCAGCCAGGAAGTGGGCAAGCTAGCTGCGTGCGCCGCAGGAAGAATCGGCGCACCCCATGTTCTGCCGCGCACGCTTGCATGGAACAAACGGGTAGGGGTTCCTTGTTGGCAGCGCAGGTTGCGCGATTCAGGCGGCATGTTCGGTCGGCACGAGAGCCAGATTCAGGCGGCGGGCCTGACGCTGCAGGTTTCTGATTTGTCGTTCGCGTCGGACGGCCTCCATTTCGGCGAGGTCGCGCTCGACGTACTCTTCGCCGTGGGTCAGCATGGCGTAGATCAGTCGGCCGAGTTGATGAGCGGTGGCCTTGATGGCCTTCGCCTTCTCCATGTGCTGGAGACGCCGGCGGTGAGAGGCTCCGATGGCGGTCTTGCTGTTGCGGGCTGTGGTGGCGGCTTGGCGCAGCGCCTGGCCGACCCGGTTGGTCTGCTTCACGGGAGGGCCGTTCAGCCGTTTGTCGCCGCTGATGTTGGTCGGTGGAGCCAGACACAGCCACGAGCAGAAGTTGCCCTGCGAGGGAAACCGGGACAGGTCCGGGCCGATCTCAGCGGCGAAGGTCAGCGCGGTTTCGACGCCGACCGTCGGAATGGCGACCAGGTCCACGCCGAGCATGCGATGCAGCCGCTTCCGCAGGGCGCGCTCGCGCGCCTTCGAACCGGGCGGCGGCGCGTCCTCGACGCCGTCTTGGGCCAGACCGTCGAGCTCGGCGTCGATGCGCTTCTCGCACATCTCGATCTGGCCTTGCAGCATGTCGTAGCGGGCCAGCGCCTGGCCCAGAGCGAACAGGTGCTCGTCTCGCCAGTTGCCTTGCAAACTCGCCGCGATCACAGCCGGACCAGCCTTGCAGCGACCGTCCCGGTGACGGGCCAGCGCCGCGCCGTCGCGCTCGCCGGCGACGATCGCGCGCACGATCAACTGGCCGGTCTTGCCCATGATGTCGCTCAGCACGTTGTCCAACTGCACGTTCATCTGCACCAGAGCCTTCTGGATGTGCTGCACCGCGCGGCTGCGGTCGCGGACCAACTGGGCGCGCTGCCGCGTGTACGAACGCAGCGGACACAACTCGTCCGGCGCGCGAAACGCACCGCGCAGGAGCCCGTAGCTCATCAACTGCCGGATCCACTGGCAGTCCAGAACGTCACTCTTGCGGCCACTCACCTGCTTGGTCGCCCGAGGATTCACCAGATGCACCTCGAACCCCGCCCGGTCCAGCACCTCGAACACCGGAATCCAGTACACCCCCGTCGACTCCAGCGCCACCTCACGCACGCCGCACTCCTGAAGCCACGAGGCCATCGCCTCGAGGTCCTCCGTGAACGACGAGAAATTGCGCACCGGCCGCTCGAAACGCGACGGGGCCACCGCCACGTAGTGCTTGCGCTTGCCTACGTCCACACCGGCGCAATCCGGGTGAACGACTTCCAGACGCTCCGCCTTCCGCTTTGCCATCCCCTGCCTCCCGTAGATGTGGAATCCAATCGTCGCGCTGGGCAGAGACCGCGGCGAAAAGCTCAATCTTGCATACGGGGTCGCGACACAAGCCGCGCCGCCAGCGTCAGAGCGCCGATCACGGTCCGGGCCAAACTCCTAGTCGGGCGCCAACACACCAGTGCCTGCGCGGCCTCGCTGCCCAGCGCGGCCAACTCTATGAACCCACGACGCCGCTGTAACGTTGGCTACTCGCTGCCTGTTCCCTGCGCGACAGCGCAGCGACAACGCTGCGGACACTCCTAGGGAACGCACCGCAACCGCGCCGCCGCTTCTACGTAGTCAGGTACGACAACCAACACATCCTCCGAAGGAGACCCGCTCATGTCCTTCCATTCCCTTCGCCGCCGCACCGTGCTCGCACTTGCCTGCTGCGGTCTGATTCTCGGCGCCTGCTCTGCCTACAACGCAGATCCACCACCCCAAGAGGCGACGGCAGAAGTCCCACCACCCCGAGAGCTGACAGAGGAAGAGAAGATCATCGCCCGCTTAGTTGAAGCGATCGGTGGCGAGGAAGCTGTGCGCTCGCATACATCCGCGACAATCAAGGCCGCGTTCGACCTGCCCGCAATGGGTGTCTCCGGTGAAACGACGATCTACCAGATGGCGCCCGACAAGTACTACGAGTCGACCAACCTGGCCGGCTTTGGCGAGACCCTTGAGGTCTACAACGGCGAGATCGGCTGGGCCGACGATCCAATGCAGGGCACGCGCCTCCTGGATGGCCAGATGCTGAAGGACGCCGCGCGCGACGCCCGCTTCTACTCCGAGTTGGAGTACGCCGAGATCTACCCCGAGCAGCAGGCGGCCGGGGAAACAGAGTGGAACGGCCAAGCGGCCTATCAGCTCGACCTCGTCGACACCGACGGCAACGAATCCTCGCACTACTTCGCCAAGGACACCGGCCTCCTGATCGGCATCGAGACGACACAGACGAATGAGATGGGCACTGTCGATGTCACGATCAGCTCGAGCGACTACAAGGAGTTCGGCGGTCTGATGGCCCCGAGCAGGGTGGTCATCAGTTTCATGAGTATGGAGATGACCCAGACCATCGAGTCCGTCACCTGGAACGACGTCGATCCGAGCGTCTTCGAGCCTTCCGAGGCGATCAAGGCGTTGCTGTCGGAGTAGGGCCTCGGCCCGGTCGGATCAGCGCCTCCTCCGGGGCGGCCGCGTTCGCGTGGCCGCGTCGCCCGCGCTCGCCGCTGGAGCGCCGCCAATCGCGGCTGCGACGTTGTTCGCCGCGACGGTGCTGCTCTCGGCAGCCCTCCCCACGGAGGCCCAGGGCAGTCGCCGCCCGCAAGCCCGGCTGCCCGACTTCTACACCCAGTGGTTCGCCGAGGTCGAACCGCTGCTCACCGACCGCGAGCGCCGGGCCTTCGAACAACTCGAAGGCCCGGGCGCGCGCGAGCGCTTCCTGCGCGCCTTCTGGGCGGCGCGTCCGCCGCGCCTGCTCGAACGCTGGCAAGCAAACCGGCGAGCCCGCGACCAGCTCCGCGAGCGGTCGCCGGCAATGGAGCGCGCCGTGCTGCTGGCCGGCAAGCCGGCTGACCGGCAGATGGTCGAGCCGTGCGAATCGACCCTGCGCCGGATTGAGATCTGGACCTGGTACGGATGGCAACTCGAACACCAACTCGGCCGGCCGCCGCCACGGGGCGAGGGCGAACTCCTGCTCGCGTTCGTCCAGCAAGTGAACTTCGACCCCCGATCGATGCGAGTGTGGTCGCCGGAATCCGGCGTGGATCTCGCTTTCGCCCCCAAAGCTTCGGACAGCCCGAGTGACGACGCCACTCCTCCCCCGCGAGTCGGCGCGCCCCGGATACTGGAACAGGCGGAACGCCGCCGCTGCCTGACCGCGAACGAACGCGCCCGGTTGCAGCGACGGCTCGAACGCGCGGCAGGTTGGCGACGGTTCGTCGAGCGGCTCGGTTGGATAGGGAAACCGACCGGGGCCGAAGACCGGACCTCGAGCTGGGTCGACGACTTCCTGCGCGTGGAGGCCGTCCTCGATCCCGCTGCCATGGCAATGCCAGGTGTTTCGCTGGAGTTCGAGGCCCTCGGCAGCGAGAACCGCCGCACCGCGATGCGCGGCCGGCTGCGGCTGCCTCCCGAGCATCTCGCCGAACTCGGCGCCGGCCAGATCCTCGACCGGGTGACGATCACGGGCGATGTCTTCCTCGGCAACCGGCTCGCCGACGCCTTCGTCGTCACGCACCACATCAGCGGCGGCATTCCAGTCGACGCGACGGACACCGGTGACCGTTCGCCGGGCATCGCGCTCGACTTCTACCGTCGCCTGCCTCCCGGCGCCTACCGCTTCGAACTCCGCGCCGAGGACGGCCTGGGGCGCGGGCTGCTCCACAGCAGCAACACGGTCGACGTGCCGGCGCTTTCCACACCGCCCGACGTGCCGGGGCTCCACCTGCTGACCCGGCGGGAGACGATCGTCCTGAACCAGTTGCCGAGCGTCGAACTTCTGGCGCCGGACGGCCGGGTGCTGGGCGCCACGTTCACCGCCCGCGCCACAGCCAGCCCCGGCATCGCCGAGGTCGTCTTCCGGCGCGACGGCGAGAACGTGGCCACGGTCAGCGAGCCGCCCTTCGTTCACGCCATCGATCTGCCGGAGCAGCGTCACCGGATCGAACTCCGTGGCCTTGACCGCGTGGGGCGGCTCGTGGCCCGGCACGGCCTCGACGTCGAACGGGAGGAGCGCCCGTTCGCGATCGCGCTTGAACCTCCCGACCCGGCACGCCTCGACCAGGCGCTCGACCTGGCCGTCCGCGTCGACGTGCCGTCCGGACGCGAACTCGAGCACGTCGATTGCTTCCTGGGCGCGGACCTGCTCGAGCGGATGACCGCGCCACCCTTCCGTTGCCGGGTTCCGGCCGGGCTGCGGCTACCCCTCAGCTTCGTTCGCGCCGCGGCCACGCTCCGCTCCGGCGAGCAGGTCGAGGATCTCGCATTCCTGGGCGCCGGGGCGCCTGAGCAGATCGATGTGCGCCTGGTCGACATCCTCGTCTCCGTCGGCGGCCGGCAGACCGGCCCGGCGACGGACCTCGGACCGGGGGACTTTCGGGTTCTTCACCAGGGCATCGAGGCGCCGGTCCATGACTTCCGCAGCCTCGCGGACCGGCCGCTGAACGTTGCCCTGCTGATGGACGTCTCCAGCTCCCTGGGACGCAGCGTACGGGTCGCGGCTACGAGCGCGCAGCGCTTCTTCGAACGGGTCCTGACCGAGCGCGACGCCGCCAGCCTCCTCGTCTTCAACCACGATCTCGAACGGCTGACGCCCTTTGTCGGCGACGCCCGGCAGCTTCGCTACGCCGCCGAGGGGCTGCGCGCCTGGGGCGCGACCCGGCTCTACGACGGCATCGCCTACGCGGTCTCCTCGTTCGCCGGACGGCCGGACCGGCGGGCTCTCGTCATCCTGAGCGACGGCGCGGACACCGACAGCAACCTCGACTTCGAGCGCGTGCTCGCCCAGGTCGAGCTGGCCGGCGTTGCGACCTACCCGATCGCGCTGCGCGTAGGCGACCCGGCGACGATCGATGCGCTGCGGAAGCTTGCCGACCGCACCGGAGGCCAGTACCACGCCGCCGAATCGGTGGACGACCTGGACCGCATCTACCGCGAGATTGCGCGCGCTCTTCGTTCGCAGTACCTGATCGCCTTCGAACCGCCGTCGGTCGCGGCGGCCGGCCCGGATGGGCTCAGGGACATCCGGGTCGAAGTGCTGCGTCCGGGGCTCGTGGCAACGGGCGTGCGGAGCCGGGGACGGTAGGCCGCCTTCGGAGCCCAGCCGGATTCCGCCTTGCGGCGGATGCCGGCCAGAACACGGGTGGCGCGATCCGCGCCACCCGTGAACCAGTCCGTGCGTCCGTCATCGGGCGCACGGATGGCACGCCGGCGCACCTGTACCTTTCTCGGGTGGATTCTGGTGGGTCGTTGAGAGAGGTGGAATCGACCAGTAGCCGTCGTGGCTGCGGTAGCTGTGGGAAACCGGCTTGCCGGTTTTCCAAGGTCCGGCGGGAAACGGTCTGCCGTTTTCCGCCGGACCGGCAGCTTCCGCAGCCGAGACCGCCGGTCGGTTGCGTTTCCGGCCTGCCGGAGTCACTGAAGGAAGGTCGGCAAGCAGCCAGGAGCGACCACCGGCGCACTGTGCTTCGAGCACCTGGCTGGGACCCGTGCCCTGGCTGCTTCGCCGCGTTGGACGCCCAGTGGAGAGTCAGTGCCTTAGAGCACCAGTACAGGTACGGGCAGGCAACGCGGCATGCCGACCAGGCAACACTACCGCAAGGGAGAAGGAGGACGAGATGACCAGGACGTGGTTCGCCGGCGTGGACTGGGGGTCCGAGACCCACCACGTGTGTGTGCTGGATCGGGACGGCAAGGTGAGGGGGGAGCGGGCGTTCGACCACAGCGGCAAGGGACTTGCCGCCATGGCCGACTGGCTCCTTGGACATACCCGACCGACGTCTCCGGACGAGATCGGCGTCGCCATCGAGGTGCCGCACGGACCGGTGGTCGAGACTCTCCTGGAGCGGGGTTTCGCCGTCCATTCGATCAACCCCAAGCAGCTCGACCGCTTCAGGGACCGCTTCTCCGTCGCCGGCGCCAAGGATGACCGCCGCGATGCACGGGTGCTCGCCGCCGCGCTTCGCACCGACCCCGAGTGCCTGAACCGCGTGCAACCATCCGATGCCGCCATCGTCATGCTGCGCGAGGTGTCCCGCGGCCGCAAGCAGTTGGTCGGCCAGAAGAACCGCCTGGAGAACCAGGTCCGCGACCAGCTCTGGCGCTACTACCCGCAGTTTCTCGCCGTGGTCAAGAACGAGGTGTCGGCGCCCTTCGCGCTGGCCTTGTGGCGACTGGCGCCGACCCCCGGCAAGGCTCGACGGCTGCGCGAAGCCACGCTCGCCAAACTGCTCAAGGAACACCGCATCCGGCGCCTGACCTCCGCCCAACTGCGCGATCAACTGCGGGCCGAGCCGATCGCCGTTTCCCCGGACACCGTTAAGGCCGCCGTCGAACACATAGGACTCCTCCGGCCGGTGCTCGACACCGTCTGCCGCCAACTCGCCGACGCCGACAAGCGGCTGGAGCGGATGACCCGCGCACTCGAGGCCCCGGCCCAACGGGAAAACGACGACGACTCCCCTAAGCCGAGCGACGCCGCCATCCTCAGGTCGCTGCCCGGACTCGGCAAGGTCGGCCTCGCCACCCTGCTCTCCGAGGCCGATCAAAGCCTGGGCCGCAGAGACCACGAGGCACTGCGTTGCCTCTGCGGAGTGGCGCCGGTGACCGTCAAGTCCGGCAAGAAGCTCATCGTCATGCGACGACTCGCCGCCAACGAACACCTCAGCGACGCCGTCTATCACTGGGGACGAGTCGCCATCCAGCACGACCCGATCAGCCGCGCCAAGTACGACGCCATGAAAGCCGAAGGCAAGACGCACGGACGCGCCATCAGACAACTCGTCGACCGACTCCTCGGCGTCGCCTGCGCCATGCTCCGAGACCGAACTCTCTTCGACCCCAACAAGCGATGCCATGCCCAGGTCGCATGACCTCCCTGACCCGCAGCAGCCTCCCCAAAACACACTTGCTAAAGGGTGGAGAGTCCCAGTGAGCCGGACCCGCATAGACTGACCGCCATGCAGCGGACGCAGGGGCCGATGGGGGCGATCGAGCGCGCCGTGCCCCGGCCCTGCCGCGAAGCCAGGGGAAACGCGGGCTTCTGGCTCTTCCTGGGCCAGCTCGTGACCACCTTCGGGATCGCGCTCTCGAACATCCTGCTGTTCTTTACGCTGGTCTGGAGCGCGTTCAGTCGCCGACGACTGTTCTTCACAGCCGGCGACCAGGATCGCCGGCGACGGCGGCGGCTCCTCTACCCCCTGGCCGCCTATACCGGTTGCTTTGTCCTCTCGGCGGTCCTTTCCTACGCGCCGGGGACGAGTCTCCAGGAACTCTCCCAGCTCTACTCCGTCCTCACCCTGCCACTGGCGCTCCTGCTGGTCCGGGGCGAACGGCAGGTGAGGGTTGTGATCGCCGCGGTCATCGGTATCTCGGCGGTCCTGGCCGTCTACGGCCTGACGCAGTTCGTCTTCACCGACTACGGACCCCTGCACCAGCGGATCCCGGGGCCGTTCTCGCACTACATGACCTTCTCCGGCGTGCTCCTGCTCGGTCTGGCGTTGATCGCCGGGCGTGTCTCCAGCAGCCACGGTTGGCGCCGGCAGGTGAACTGGCTCGTGCTGGCCATTGTCGGCGGAACGCTCGTCTTGACCCTCACCCGCAGCGCCTGGCTCGGCGCCTTCGCCGTCGCCACCGCCGCCTTCACTCTGCAGCGTCGCCGGGTCCTCGTGGGCTACGCCGCCGCCCTGGTGCTGGCGGCCGTTTCGCTGGCCGCGGTGGCGCCCACCTTCTGGCCGACCTACTGGCAACGCGCCACGTCCGTGGTCGACGTCCGCAACCCCTCGAACTACGACCGGCTCTGCATGCTGTGGGCCGGCGGCCGGATGATCGCGGACCGGCCGCTCACAGGCATCGGCCCGGCCATGGTCCGCGAGTGGTACCCGGTCTACCGTCATCCGACCTCCGTGCGGGCGCGCGTGAAGCACTTGCACAACACGTTCGTCCACATGGCCGCAAGTCGCGGCATCCCTTCGCTGCTTTGCTACCTGTGGCTGATGGGCGCGGCGGCGGCTCCGGCGATCGAGCGCTACCGCGGCGAGGGAGGGCGAGCCGGACCCCGCGCGGACCTCTATCTGGGTGTTCTCTTCGCTCTGCTGGCCCTCAACGTCGCGGGCCTGTTCGAGGCGAACTGGCGCGATACGGAGATCCAGCGCTGGGCGCTCTTCCTGCTTGCGCTTCCCGTGTGTCTGGGAGACGGGAAGGAAGGAACGGCCCCATGACGGCGACCATGCGCGCCGGCGTCTACCTCGAACCGGGAAGAGTGGCGCTGGCCGTACGGCCGCTGCCGGAACCCGGCCCCGGCGAGGTCCGCGTCCGGATCACCGCCTGCGGGCTCTGCGGCACGGATCTGCATCTCGTTCACAGCCCGCAGCCGATCATCGCCCCGGGTTCGACCATGGGGCATGAGATGGCCGGGCTAGTCGACGCCCTGGGCCCAGAAGTCGAGGGCTTGGGCGGCGGCGAACCGGTCGTGGTCGAGCCGCTCGCCTCCTGCGGCAACTGCGGCCCGTGCCGCGAAGGCCGGGACTCCATCTGCCGTGACCTGGAGCTCTACGGCCTCCGCCGTCCCGGCGGCTTCGCCGACGCCGTGGTCGTGCCAGCACACCGCCTGTACCGGGTTCCCGAGACTCTCCCGCCGGCCCTCGCCGCGCTCGCCGAACCCTTCGCGGTGGCCGTCCACGGCCTGCGTCTGGCCGGCTTCAACGACAGCAGGCAGCCCGAACGGCTGTTGATCCTCGGCGCCGGCGCGATCGGCCTGGCGGTGGCCGCGGTCGCGGGCGCCTGGGGGTTCGACGACATTGCGATCACGGCCCGCTACGAGCACCAGGCGCGCCTGGCGAAGCGGCTCGGCGTCCACGAGTCACTCGACGCGGCGTCGACTGACGATCTGGCCGGCCTCGACGCCGATGCGGTCGTCGAGACGGTCGGCGGCACGGCGGACACGATGGATGCGGCCTCGGCGGCACTGGCGCCGGGCGGCACGATCGCCGTCCTGGGCGTCTTCCTCGGGCCCCTGACGCTCGATCCTCTGACCCTCCTGGGCAAGGAGGCACGCCTTCAGTGGTCCAACTGCTACGCGCGCCGCCCCGGCGAAGCGGACTTCGAGGAGGCGGTGCGCATCCTGACCGCGGCCGGAAGCGACTACGCCGGCCTGCTGACCCACGAAGTGCCGCTGGACGACATCGAGCGCGCCTTCGAAGTCGCCGGCGACAAACGGTCCGGTGCGGTCAAGGTCTCCGTGATCCCGTGAACCGTTCCTGGCAGCTTGCGCGGCGGAAACTGAGTGCGCCGGCGTCCCCACCGGCATCCGGCGCGAAGCGCCGGCCTCCGATCGTTCTGCCGCGCTATGGCTAGATCTCCGGCCAGTTCGGGTGCCAGGGGCGAGCCCGTTCGAACACGCGCGCGGCCCGGAGCACAAGGTCGTCGCGGTGGCGCGGACCCACGATGTGCAGGCCCACCGGCAGACCGGCGTCGGAGAAGCCGGCCCGCACCGTGGCGGCCGGATGACCCGACATGTTGAACGGAATCGTGAACGCGGCGACGCCCGCCGGGATCTGTTCCCTTCCCCCGGTGTGGGTCGGGAAGGGACCGCGGGCTGGCGGCGGGTCGTACGGCACGGTAGGGGTCACGAGCAGGTCGAACCGGTCGAACACCTCGCCGCACCACTGGTTCAGGCGTCCGCGCTCGCGCGCGCCCTCGCCGAACGACTCGGGCGTCACGTCCCACGAGCGCTCCAGCGCGTCGGCAAAGGAGTGCGTCATGTCGTGGCGCTGGTTCCGGAGCGACTCGTGCAGTTGACCGGCAAGGAAGAAGTTGCCGAGCGCGCCCCAGGCCGCGGTCAGCATCGGCGGACCGCCGGGGACGTGCTCTTCCAGGGCCTCGACCGGGAAACCCGCCTCCTCGAACGCCGCCACCCCTTGCGCCGCAACGCGGCCGACGTCCGACTGGACCCGGGCATAGCCGAGGTCCGGCGACCAGGCGATCCGCGTGGATGCCGGCAAAGCGGAGTCGAACACGTCGCGGTAGCTGAGGCCCGGCGCCGGCAACGAGCCGGGGTCGCAAGGCGAGGGGCCGGCGACGAGGTCGAGGAACAGGGCCGCGTCTGCCACGGTCCGGGTCAGAGGACCGTACACCGCGGTGCCTCCGTAGTCCCATGACCGCATCGGCCCCCGAGGCACCCTGCCCTGGCTCGGCTTGAGGCCGAAGGCGCCCGTGAAGCTGGCCGGAATGCGGATCGAGCCGCCTCCGTCCGACGACGTGACCAGGGGCAGCACGCCGCCCGCGAGCACCGCCGCCGAGCCGCCGCTCGAACCGCCGGGGGTTCGCTCCAGGTCCCACGGTGAGCGGCTCACCCCGAACAGCGGGTTCTTCGTGATCGCGGTGAACCCGAACTCCGGCGTGTTCGTCTTGCCGACGACGATCGCGCCCGCGGCCCGCAACCGCGCCACCTGTGTCGAGTCGCTCCCGGCCAGGTTGTCCCGGAACACCCTCGAGCCCATACTTGTGACCATGCCCGCCACGTCCTCGAGATCCTTGACCCCGAGCGGCACTCCTTCGAGCGGGCCCGCCTCGCCGGCGGCCCGCCGGCGATCGGCGGCCTCGGCGTCGGCCAGCAGTTCTTCGCGCGGTCTCGCGCTGACCACCGCGTTCAGGCGAGAGTGGGTCGCCTCGACGCGGTCGAGCGTTGCGCCCATCAGCTCGACGCAGGAGCACTTTCCGGCGTCGAGCTGGTCGAGCACTTCGGTCAGGCTGAGACGTTCGAAGGGCATCCGGGAGGTCCTTTCCGCGACAGTGAAGAGCGGGACTCTACATTCCGCGCGGCGCGATCCGCGCCACGCGTGAACGAGTCCGTGCGCCCGTCATCGGGCGCACGGATGGCACGCCGGTTCGGACCGCCCCGGACCGGATGCGGGTCCGCGCTACTGCGCGAGGCCGGGGAACGCCGAGCAGTCGACCGCTTCCCCGTTCACGGTGCAGGCGCAGTCGCCGCCGGTGCAGTCGACATTCACTTCGCACTCGCCCGAGTCGCCGCAGGCGGAAGCCGCGAAGTCGAACGAGTGCAGGTTGTCGACGTCGACCGTGCAGTCCTCGCCGTCCTCGCAGGCGACCTTGACCTCGATCACGCGGGCTTCGTGTTCCCCAGCCTCGGCGCTGGACATCTCGACGCGCCGCTCCCGCTCCCGCTCCTCCAGAGTGGCGCTGATCTTCTGCATCTGGCCATCGCGCCAGACCTCGAGCACGACGGTATCGCCGTCCTCGTGACCGCGGACGGCCCGCGCCAGCGCCGACGCGGATGCGACCGGTTCACCGTAGACCGCGGTGACGACGTCGCCGATCTCCAAGCCCGCACGGAATGCCGGGCTGCCGTCCACGAGCTTGCCGACCATGACGCCCGCGTCCTCGGGCACGCCGAAGTGAGTGCGGAGCTCCGGCGTCAGATCGGAGAGCTGTACGCCGAGAAACGCGCCGCCGCCGTGCCGCGGGTGCAGGCGTGAACCGCGCTCGCCGAGCTGCTTCATCATCCGATGCACGCGGCGCCGCACCGACTCGCCGGCTTCGCCGTCCGCGTGCTCATCTCCGATCAGAACCACGTCGTGACCGTTCGCCTTGAGAATGCGGACGTTGTCCTCCGACACCCATTCCGTATCGTCGCCATGAAGAACCCGGACATCGCCGTCGTCGCCGACGAAGACCATCCGGCTCGCCTGCTCCTCGCAGTCCTCGCCGTCCGCACACTCCACGATCTTCTTGATCTGGATCTTCCGAACCTGCTTCTTCTCGCCGTCCTGCGCCACAGCCGGCACCGCTATAGCCAGTGCCAGACCCACTACCAACCAGACCTTCATTCGCGACATGGTTCGATCCTTCTCCTGTTTGCCTCTGCGTTTGCTCTGCATTCTAGTGTCTTGTCTCCCCTTGGCTTGCATCATGATGTTGCCCAGCGCCAAGAGCTACGCAGCATCCGGTCCGAAACGCCGGTGTCGGAGACAGGACACATAGCGTGCGGGCGCGCCACAGCCGGCCCGCCTCTGTAGTGAGAACGCGCTCCGGGCCGATTCGTTCCAGGTACCGAGTCAATCGGCTCAGGAATCTTCCATGGAAGCCCGCACGGCGCGCAGATCCTGGAGCGCCGCCTTGGCCATCGACCCGCCGTCGCGCGCCACCTCCACGAACCGGAACCCCTGCCTGATCCGCTTCGGCGCCTCCTTGACGGTGCCTGCAACCCCGGCAAACAGCCCGTACCGGTTGCAGCCATCGAGGATCTTGTCGATCGCGGAGGTGAACTTCTCATCCTTCTGGTCCGCCGCCGGTCGGAGCCCCAACGACACGCTGAGGTCGCTCGGGCCGACGTAAACGCCGTCGAGGCCCGGCACGGACAGGATGTCGTCGAGGTTGTCGAGCGCCTGCTGGGTCTCGATCATCGGGATGCAGTAGATCTGCTCGTTCGCTTCCTCCAGGTAGTTCCCGCCGTAGAGCAGGCCGGCCCGGAAGGGACCGAAGCTGCGCTTTCCGCGCGGCGGATAGCGGCAGGCGGCCGCCGCGGCTTCCGCTTCGGCGCGGCTGTTCACCATCGGGATGATGATGCCGTGAGCGCCGGCGTCGAGCATCTTGCCGATGATCCCGGGCTCGTTCCAGGGAACGCGGACGATCGGCGTCGTGTCGGAGGCGGTCATCGCCTGCAGCATCTCCGTCGCGCGCTGGTAGTCGACCAGCCCGTGCTGCATGTCGATCGTCGCCCAGTCGAAACCGAGACGGGACATCAGCTCAGCACTGTGCGTGTCCGGAAAGGCCAACCAGGCGCCGAGCGCCGCCTCTCCGTTGTCGATCCTGTCGCGCAGACGGTTCTTCATCGGCATTGGCTTCTAGCCCCTTTTGTCGCTTCGTTGGACGGTGATTGTGGCCGCGGAGAGTAGCAGCCAGCGGGGCGTCCCCCGCTAGGTCACGGGATCAGAGACTCGTCGGGAGTAAGCGACGCCGCGAAGCCGGCCAACAGATCGGCGGAGTGATCGATGTCGTCCAGGGAGATCGTCTCGACGGCGCTGTGCATATAACGGTTCGGGACGCTGATCAGTCCGGTCGCGACGCCGGCACGGGTGATCTGGATCGAGTTCGCGTCGTTCGGCGCCGCGCGCCCCAGGGCCGCCAACTGGAACGGAATCTCCTCTTCTTCCGCGATCGCCTCAAGCCGATCGCTGACCCTCGGGTTCATGTTGGGCCCGCGCACGATGACGGGCCCGCCGCCCAGGCGCAGGTCGCCCTCCTGCCGCTTGCTGATCGTCGGACAGTCCGTCGCGTGGGTCACGTCCACCGCGATGCCGACGTCGGGGTCGACGCCGTGGGTGCTCGTGCGGGCGCCGCGCAGGCCGATCTCCTCGCACACCGTCGATACCGCGTAGACCGCGACTTTCGGGTTCCGCTTCACTGCCCGCCGCAGCGCCTCGATGACCACCCAGAGGCCGGTCGTGTTGTCCATCTTCGGAGCATTGGCCAAGCCGTTGCGCAGTTCCCGGAAACCGAGATCGAGGGTCACCGGATCACCGACCCGCACCACGCTCTTCGCGTCGTCGCCATCCGTCGCGCCGATGTCGAGCCAGAGATTCTCCATCTTGACCGCGCGCCGACGCTCCTCCGTGTCCAGCAGGTGGATCGGCTTGCGGGCGATGACCGCGGGTACCGGACCGTCCTTGGCCCACACGATCATCCGCTGGCCTATCAACTGCTGCGGATCCCAGCCGCCGATCGGCTGCACCCACAGAAAGCCCTTGTCGTCGATGTAACTGACCAGCAGACCGATCTGATCGCAGTGGCCCGCGAACAGCACGCGGCGGCCGTCCGGCTTCTCGCCGGCCTCGCCGTTCACGGCCGCAATCACATTGCCGTGAATGTCGGTCGAAACGTCGTCGGCGAACTTGCCCGCGTAGGCGCGAACGACTTCCTGCACCGGCTCCTCGTGGCCCGAGGGGCTCGGCGTGGCCAACAGATCGACAAGGAATTTCCGCGCTGTCTTGTTCACTTGCTACTCCCAAACACTCCAACGGCAGCCAAGCGCCAAGCCATCGATCTCGACAAGGCTGCTACCTGGGCTGTCTTGTTCACTTGCTACTCCCAAACACTCCAACCGCAGCCAAGCGCCAAGCCATCGATCTCGACAAGGCTGCTACTTCGGCTGTCTTGTTCACTTGGCAACTCCCAGCCGGCACGACCTCCGACCACAGGTAGCGATCGGGCGACCACCGCGCCTGTCCAGTTTGTCTTGTGTCCCGGAATCTCAACGTCCTCTGCGACGCTGGCGGCCGCTGTAGGAGCGCAGCGCGCGCAGAAGGTCGATCTTGCGCAGAGCGGGCCAGTGCGTGTCGCAGAAGTAGTACTCGGAATAGGTGCTCTGCCAGAGCAGGAACCCGCTCAAGCGGACCTCGCCGCTCGTGCGGAGGATCAGGTCGGGCTCGGGTTGGCCGGATGTGTAGAGGTAGCGCTCGATCGACGAGGCGCTGAAGTCGTCGGCGACCTCGTCGAGCGACTTTCCGACGGCCGAGTTGTCCAGCAGGTAGTTGCGGAAGGCGCTCGCGATCTCCTCCCGGCCGCCGTACGCCATCGCGATGTTCAACCGGTAGCGGTCGTAGCCGCTGGTTGCCGCCTCCGCCTCGAGGATCGCGGTCTGAAGGCTCTCCGGCAGCAGATCGATCTGCCCCAGAAAGCGCACCCGGATGCCTTTCTCGTGGACGTCGTCATGGTTCGTGAGTTCCCGGGTCTTCTCCTCGAAGAGATCGAACAGGGCCCGCACTTCCTTCGCGGAGCGATTGAAGTTGTCGAGCGACATGCTCCACACGGTGACCGTCGAGACCTGCGCCTCGTAGCACCAGTTGAGAACCTCCCACAGCTTCTCGGCGCCCCGGAAATGCCCGGCGCTGACGTTGCCGAAACCCTGCTGGCGCGCAAAGCGGCGGTTGCCGTCCATGATCAGCCCAATGTGCTGGGGCAGCCGCCAGGTCCGCACCTTGGACTCGAGCCGGCGCTGGTACACCACGTAGAACGGCCACTTGATCAGGGCCTTCACGCGCCGCCAGAGGTCGCTCCCAGGACCTGTTTCGCGTACCGGCACGGCACCCGACTCGACCGAGTCGAAGACGCTCACCGGGAATCTCCCCGCCGGTCCGCGGGCTCGTCTCGCGGGAGGTTGTTCACGCTTGAAACTCTCTCTCTAGGCTGTGGTACTTTCCGTCGTCGCCCACCCGCGCCTCTTGCACATTCACTGCAAGCCGCCCAAGACCACCCCACCGATGACACCGAGAGACTCACGGGAGTCCGTCCGGCATCATAGCGACGTTCGGGGCCCCCGGGGCGGAGAGTTGCCGGCGCCGACTCGAGATCGACAACGCCGCCCATGGCGCCCGATCTTCCCGGCCCTCGCGTTGTTTGGTCTCACCGGCCTGGCGGGGCCGGCGCCAGCGTTCGAGACCACCGAAGGGACGGAGGCGCTCCGCCTCTTTCTCGATTGCGACGGCGGCTGCGATTTCGACTTCCTGCGCAGCCAGATCACCTACGTGAACTGGGTTCGCGACCGTCAGGACGCGGAGGTTCACGTCCGCGTGACCAGCCAGTACGGCGGCAATTCCCGCGAGTACACGCTCAACTTCATCGGTCTGGAGCGGTTCGAGAGCATCGCCCAGAGACTGCTGTTCACGTCCGCCTCCATCGAAACGGACGACGAGCGCCGCCGCGGCTTTGCCCGCGTCCTGGAACTCGGCCTCGTGCGCTACGTCCTGGAAACGCCTCAGGCCGAGGGTCTGATCGTCGACTTCAAGAACGGCGAAGGACAGGGCGAGCCGCATCGCGATCACTTCCATCCGGAGCCGAACACCCTCGTCGCCGACGCGGAAGACGACCCCTGGAACCACTGGGTCTACCGGCTCCGCATGGAGACCGACTTTCGCACCGAGGATCGGCGAGACTCGCAGACGTATCGGGCCAGCGCTTCCGCCGGCCGCACCACCGACATGTGGCGCACGGGCATGGGCGTGTTCTACTCCTACCGCGAAGACAACTTCGAGTTCGAGGACGGAGGCGCCTACAAGAACGTCTCGCGCAGCACGAACTACTTCGGCCAGGTGATCCGCACCCTGGCGCCCCACTGGGGAGTTGGCGTCGGCGCCAGCAGCCGGCGGTCGACCTACCTGAACCTGGACAACTCCTATCGCGCCGCGGCCGCGGTCGAGTACAACATCTTCCCGTACGGCGAGTCGTCCGAGAGGGAGTTCACGTTCGCCTACTTCATCGGCGGCACGCGACTCGACTACGAAGAAATCACCGTCTACGACAAGCTGCGCGAGACCTTCGCGGACCAGGGCGCCTTCGTCGCCTTTGGAATGCAGAGGCCCTGGGGCGAAGCGCACATCGATCTCCAGTACAGCCACTTCATCGACGACTTCGACCGCAGCCGCATCGAGTTCAACACCGACATCGAGTACCGCATCCTGCGCGGTTTGAGCTTCGACATCTACGCCGGCGTCTCGCGGATCCGGGATCAGATCTACCTGCCGAAGGGCGGGGCCTCCGACGCGGAGGTTCTGGTCGCCAGGCGCCAATTGGAGACCGACCTCACGTTTCGCGGCGGCATCGAGCTGCGGTACACCTTCGGCTCGATCTACAACAACGTCGTGAACTCCAGACTGAGCAGCGAGAGCGGCGGCTTCTCCCGGATCTTCTAACCGGCCGCACATCCGGGAATCCTGTCTGGCTGCGAGCCCGGGCGCGGTCCGGTATCGTCCCGAACGTGACAGTCGTCATCGCCGGAGGCGGGGACATCGCCTACCTGCTCGCGTCCTCCCTGGCGCGCGAGGAGGATGTCTTCGTCGTCGTGCCCACCGAGACGGCCCGCGGCCGGTTCGAGAACCTCGACCTGCAGATCACGGTCGGCCCGGCGGCCAGCCGCACCACGCTGAAGCATGTCGGTCTCTCAGACCGGGACACGTTCATCGCCTGCGCCGACTCGGACGAGCGCAACATCATCGCCTGCCTCGCGGCCCGCGGCCGGTCGAAGGCGACGACCTACTGCTTCATCTCACAGGACGAACACCACGAGAGCTTCAACGACCCGGAGCAGACGACACTCGAAGAGGTCATCGACCACCTGATCTGGCCCCAGTGGTCGCTGGCCAGGGAGATCGCCCGGATCGTGCTCGAGCCCCGAGCCCTGGATGTGGAGAACTTCCACCGCGGCCGGGTCTGGTTGATGGAGTACCGGCTGCCGGCGGACTCCCCGCTGTGCGGACCGACCCTGGCCGACGCGCCCCTGCCCAGGAACACCCTGGCCGTCAGCCGGGTCAGGAACGGCGAGTTGATCGTTCCGCGCGGGCAGGACCGCCTGGAAGCAGGCGACAAGGTCCTGTTCATGGGTCGGCGGACCGCGCTGCGGCAGGTCGCGAAGCGATTCTTCGCCGCCCCCGAGACCGTTGTGCGCACCGTGACGATCATCGGCGGCGGCCGCACCGGCAGGCTCCTGGCCCAGGAACTGACGCGGGGCCTCTGGCCCGAAGTCCGGGTCATCGAGGTCTCGCGGCGTCGTTGCGAGGACATCGCCGGACAGGTGGGCAGGGCGATCGTCTTCTGCGGCGACGGCACGGACCTGAGGGTGCTGGAGGAAGTCGGCGTCGCGCGCAGCGACGCTCTGGTCGCCATGGCCGGTGACGATCAGACGAACCTGCTCTGCTCCCTGATCGCCAAACAACTCGGGATCCCGAAGGTCGTCACCGGCGTCAGCCACGACACGAGCAGCGCACTGTTCGAGCGGGTCGGCATCGACGTGACGCTGAACGCCCGCGCAGCCGCGATCGCCGAGGTCCTGCACCAGATCCACGCGCCGCGCCTGGAGTACCGCGCCACACTCGAGGACGGCCGGGCCGAAGTGGTCGAAGTCGCCATTCCGCCGGATTTCGAGGCTCGGCGCCTGCGCGAGATGGACATGCCTACCGGCGTCATCGTCGGCGCCGTGCTGCGGCAATACAACACGATCGTGCCCGGTGGAGGCGACGAAGTGCGCCCCGGCGACCGTCTGCTGGTCGTCGCCACGGCGGAGGCCGCCGACACCGTGGGCCCGGCCTTCGGACTGGCGCCCGAAGCCGACTGAGGCCGCCGGCGATGCGCGTCTCGCTCGTTCTCCGCACGACCCTGGCGCTGGTCGGCTGTTTCGGCGCGGTCCTGCTGGCGCCGTCGGCGGTCGAGGCCGCCTACGGGCATCGGCGCAGCGCCCTGGCCTTCCTCGCCGCCGCCGGACTCGCCGTCCTTCTGGGTCTGGCTTCCCGGCTGCTGCCCGGCCGGGGACTCGAGATGCGGCGGATGGAAGGGCTGGCGACCGTGGCCGTGGCCTGGCTCCTGCTCGTGCTGATCGGCGCCATCCCCTACTCCGCGAACGGCTTCGCCCCCGCCAACGCGCTCTTCGAGTCGATGTCGGGCCTGACCGGCACCGGCGCCACGATCCTCACCGACTTCGACGCGGTGAGTGAAGGCATCTTCCTGTGGCGCAGCCTGAGCGAGTGGGTGGGCAGCATGGGCATCATCGCCCTCTTCATCGCCGTGCTGCCCGCGCTCCGCATCGCCGGCCGCCAGATGTTCTTCGCCGAGGCACCCGGGCCCACGGAGGAGCGCCTCACACCCCGCATCCGCAACACGGCGCTCTACCTGTACACGCTCTACGTCGGCCTGACCGCTCTCGAAACCGGCCTCCTGATCCGCTTCGGCATGCCGCCCTTCGACGCCATCTGCAACTCCCTGAGCACCGTGTCGGCGGGAGGGTTCTCGCCTCATCCGAGCAGCATCGGCGGCTACGGCAGCAGCCTGATCGAGTGGACCGTGATCGCCTTCATGCTCCTCGCCGGAACGAACTACGCCTTCCAGTTCCAGGCCATCCGCGGCCGCCCGCTGACCCTGCTGCGAAGCGAGGAGTTCCGGCTCTACCTCCTGATCGTCGTCGCCGCGACCCTGCTTCTGGCCTGCACCCTCAAGAGCGACGAGGTGCCGCTGTGGGAGTGGATCGCGACCGACGCACTGTCGGAGGACACGCTGCGGCGCGCCGGCTTCCAGGCGCTCGCGATCATGACGACAACCGGATTCGCGACCGAGGATTTTACGCTGTGGGCGCAGGGAAGCCAGACCATCCTGCTGCTGCTCATGTTCTGCGGCGGCTGCGGCGGCTCCGCGGCCGGAGGCCCCAAGCTGGTGCGGGTATGGCTGATCGCGAAGTCGACGCTGCTCGAGCTCTTCCAGACCATTTTCCCGCGGGCGGTGCGGCCGCTGCGCCTGGACGGCCGGAGAGTGCCCGACGACGTGATCCACGCCGTCGTGTCCTTTCTGCTGCTCTACCTCGTGCTGTTCGCCGCGAGCGTCGGCGTCGTCGGACTGGCCGGTACGGACATGCCGACCGCAGTGACCGCCAGCATCGCCACCCTCGGCAACATCGGCCCGGGCCTGGGAAACGTCGGACCGTTCAGCAACTACGCCCACTTCTCCGATCCGATCAAGGTCTACCTGGCGCTCAACATGTGGATCGGCCGGCTCGAGATCGTCACCGTGCTGATCTTCCTCCACCCCGCCGCCTGGCTGGGAATTCGCTGGCGATGAGCGCTGCTACAGTCCGCGCCCCATGGAGCTCCTCGCGTCCGGCTACACACTGATCGAAGGACCCCGCGTCGACTCCGCGGACCGCCTCTACTTCAGCGACGTCCACAACGGCGGCGTCTACCGGCGCAGCCCGAACGGCAAGATCGAAACGGTCGTGCCCAAGCGTCGCGGCGTAGGAGGCATCGCGCTCCATGCCGACGGCGGCGTCGTCTGCTCGGGCCGCAACATCTGCCACGTTCGGGACGGCGTCACGCGCGTCCTCTTCGACCCGCCGGACACGCCCGGCTTCAACGACCTGTTCGTCGACCCCCAGGGCCGGGTCATCTGCGGAACGATGCGCACGAGCCCGTTCACGGGAGCCAAGGAGCGCACTCCCGGCGAGTGCTGGCGAATCGAGTCCGAGGGCAATGCGACCGAACTCTACGGCGACATCAGCCTGACCAACGGCATCGGCTTCTCGCCGGACGGCCGGACGCTCTACCATGCCGACACCGCCCGCAACCACGTGGTCGCCCACGACGTGATGGAAGACGGCCAATGCGGCAACCGCGGGCCGCTCGCCTCGCCGGATCGGGGCCGCCCCGACGGCCTCGCCGTCGACGAAGAGGGCTGCCTCTGGGTCGCCTGCTTCGCCGGAGGCTGCGTCACCCGCTTCGACGCCGAAGGCCGGATCGTGAGCCACCTGGAAGTTCCGGCGAAGAACATCACTAGCGTCTGTTTCGGCGGCAGCGACCGGCGAGACCTCTACGTCGTCACCGCCGGCGACCCGGACGATCCGGCGAGCAGCGGCTCGATCTTCCGGACCCGGGCGCCGGTGGCGGGGCTGGCCGTGCCGAAGGCGACGATCTGACGTCCTCGTTGGACCAGAGCAGCGGACGCTAGCAGTCGACCGGCTTCAGCGGGCTGGCACTTCGCGTCGGCTGTACGATACGTCCAGGCAGAGTCGCGAAACCCACTTTCTGCAACTACCGATGATGGGCAAGGCGCAATCCGGAAGAACGAGCACCGAGGGCACGGATCTTCAGGCCCGGCTGACCCGCGCCCTGGAGCCCCGGCCCGAGATCCTCGACGCCTACCTCTTCGGTTCGCGGGCGCGCGGAGACGCGGGCGCCCTGAGCGACATCGACGTCGCCGTGTTCATCGACGAAGACCTCGCCGAGCCGGGCCCGTACGGCTACGACGCGAAACTCATCACCGACCTCATGACCGAGCTGGGAACGAACGACATCGACGTCGTCCTGCTGAACCGGGCGCCGCCCCTGCTCTACCACCGCGTCCTGCGCGACGGCAAACTGCTGGTGACGCGCGACCCGAGGGCCACGACCACCCGCGCCGGCTACGCTCTCTCGCGCTACTTCGACTTCATCCCGCAACTGAAGAAACAGGCCGCCGCGCGCCGCTACGCGAACAGGAACCGCCAGCCGTGAGCCCAGGCCGAGTCCAGCCGGAGGGCTGACGCCAGCGCTCAGCCCCTACGAACCGAGACGCTCGACCTCGTAGACCATCCGGCCGAACGCATCCCGGTGCCGCAGCACGATGCGCGGGCGGTCGCCGACCCAGTCGACGTCGACGCTGAGAAAGCCGCCGCCGACGCGGTGGAAGCGGTGGTAGTCGGGATCCTCGCCGGGCGTGCCGCCGGCATGGGCATCGCTGGCCGGGCCGACGGAGAACTCGTCGAGGCCAGTCCCCGGATGGACCGAGTGGTACTGCCAGTGCCGGTCGCCGACGATGACCAGGAATCGGTCGTCCATGTTCGCCTGGACCCACTCGCGGACCGCGTCGCCCTCATGGCTGAAGGCGGCGTTGGCGTGGTTGTCCGCCTTGTTGCCCCGGTCCGGGCCGACGATCGGCGTCGGTGAGACGAGGATCTTCCAGTCCGCGTCGCTTGCAAGCAGGGATTCCCGCAGCCACCGCCGCTGTTCGGCGCCCCAGATCGTCTTGCCGGGGCCGTCCGGCATGTCGTTGGGCGAACGGAAGTCACGGCCCTCGACCAGCCAGAGTTGCAGCCCCTTGCCCCAGCGGACGGTACGGTAGGGACGTTCGGGTGCCGGCGTCTGTTCCGCGAACACCGCCAGCCCCTCCTCGAACGTCATCGGCGCGGAGATGCCCGGTTCGATCCCGGGCCAGGAGTCGTTCCGCAGCAGGTCGTGATCGTCCTTGAGCCAGTAGCCGGGCACCGAACGCAGGAAGGTGGCCACCGCCGGAAGGGTGAACATCCGCTGCCAGTGGTAGCGCGCCAACTCCACGGAGGTGACGCGCGGGGACTCGTTGTCGTAGTACACGTTGTCGCCGATGGACAGGTAGAAGTCCGGCCCGCCGGCGGCCATCGACGAGTAGATCTGGAAGCCGTCCGTGCGGTCGCGGCGCCCGTAGTGCTGGCAGGTCATCGCGGCGAAGCGAACCGGACGCCGCTGGTCCGGCCGCGGCGCGGTGCGGAACGCCACGGCGTCAAGGGCCGTCGCTTCGGAATCCGCCGCCGGCCGTGCCTCGACCGTGACGAGATACGAGGTATCGGCGGCCAGGTCGTCGAGCAGAATCTGACGGGTGAAGTCGCGAGCGAGCTCGGTCGGCCGCCAGTCGACGAGCCGCACTTCACCACTTCCATCCCGGCGCCTCACGGTCGCCCGGACCTCGCCCGGCGCCCCGGGGACCGCTCCTTCGAGCGTCGACACGTCGACAGCGGGCTCGAGCGTCACGACCGGTCGGCCGGAGATCTCCTCTCCTGCACGCCGCTGCGGTTCGGCCGTTGTCCGGGTCCAGACGACGGCCGACGTCGCGGTCACTTCTCCGACCCGGGCGCCGCTGGCGAGGAACACCGCGCCGGCGGGCTCGGCGGCCGTTTGGGCGGCCACCGCACCGGCGGCGAGCAGCAGCGCCGCGGGGAACGAGATCAACCGCAGCCCACGACCCCGCCGTCGACGGTGAAGGTCTGGCCCGTGGTCCACGAACCCGCGCGCGACGCGAGATAGACCGCGATCCCGGCGCAGTCTTCCGGCTCGCCGAGGCGCCGGAGCGGAGTTCTCGCGGCGACCGCCTGCTCCCGCTCCGGGTCCTCCCAAAGCGCGCGGGCGAAGTCCGTCTTGACCAGGCCGGGGCACACGGCGTTGACGCGGATGTTGTCGGGACCGAACTCGGCCGCCAGGTTCCGCGCGAGCTGCATGTCCGCGGCCTTGGAGATCGCATAGGCGCCGAGCATCGAGCTGCCGCGGAAGCCGCCGACCGAGGACACGATGATGATCGACCCGTCCTTGCGCTCCCGCATGTCGGGAATCACCATCTGGCACAGCCAGTGGACGCTCTTGATGTTGACCTCCATCACCTTGTCGAACGCGGAGTCCGGAATGCCCAGGCTCGAACCGAAGTACGGATTGACCGCGGCGTTGACGACCAGGTTGTCGATCTTCCCCCAGCGCTCCCGGGTCGCCGCAACCAGGCGTTCCAACTGATCCTTGTGACCGACGTGGCAGGGGTGCGCCATCGCCTCGCCGCCGCTCTCGTTGATCGCGGCCGCAACCGCTTCGCAGGCATCCGCCTTGCGGCTCGAGATGACGACCTTCGAGCCGAAGGCAGCCAGGCCTTCGGCCATCGCCTTGCCGATGCCCTTCGTCGATCCGGTGATGACGCTCACCCTGCCGGTGAGGTCGAAGAGGTCCTTCATCGTCCGATTCCCCCAGTGTTGTCGGTTGTGAGGCGGCAGAGGGTAACAGCCCGCCCGGCGCTGCTACAGTCCCCGCCGCGATGACCGGCGCTCCAGACTCGAGTGGCCCGCCTGCGAACCCGATTCCGATGCGGGTCGGCATGACGGCGCCCGAAGCGTTCCCGGCCGCCGAGATGGCCGAGGCGGCCGGACGCGCGATTCTCGACATCGGGAAGAACTTCGCTTTCTACCCTGGTGATCTCGGCCATCCCGGTCTGCGGGAAGTGCTTGCCCGGCGCGAAGCGGACCGCGAAAGCGTGGAGTACGACCCCGACGAGGTCGCGCTGACCAACGGCTCCATGCAGGCGGTGACGCTGGTGGGCAGGGCGCTGATGGAAGAGCCGGACGACATCGTGATCACGGAGGAGACGACCTACTCGGGCACCCTCGGCGCCTACCGGGGGCTCGGCTACCGCCTGGTCGGCGTGCCGACGGACGAGCAGGGCATGGATATCGGCGAACTGCGCCGAACGCTGGGGAGCCTGGCCGCGGACGGCAGGAAGCCGCGTTTCATCTACACCCTGCCGACCTACCACAACCCGACCGGCGCCGTGATGCCGCGCGAGCGGCGCCTCGAGATGATCGAAGCGGCGCGCGAGTTCGAGGTCCTTCTGGTTGAGGACAACTGCTACGCCGACGTCCACTACGACGACGCGCCGCGCCCGCCGCAGTCGCTCTACAGCCTGGCCGGCGGCCAAGGAGTCGTCTACATCGGGTCGCTGTCCAAGATCCTCGGCGCCGGAGTCCGGATCGGCTACTTCCTGGCCAGGCAGCCGCTCCAACAGCGGTTTCTCGATCGGCGCTTCGATGCCGGCCAGAGCACGTTGTCCTCGAGCATCGTTGCGGAACTGCTGCGCGGCCGCCTGCCGGCTCAGATCGAGCGCAACAACGCCGCCCTGCTGCCGAAGCGTGACGCATTGCTGGCCGCGCTCGCCGAGGAGCTCGGCGGCGTCTGCACCTGGCGCAAGCCTGCCGGCGCCATGTTCCTGTGGGTCGGCCTGCCGGAGGAAGTGGACCGCAAGGCGCTCTTTGCGCTCGGCGAGCGGCGCGGCCTCGAATACGGCCACGGCGCCGCCTACCATGCGGGGCGCGAGGACGTGCCGTTCCTGCGTCTGGCCTACGCCTGCCCCTCCGTCGCCAGGATCCGCGAAGGGGTCGAACTGCTGGCAGAGTGCCTGCGAGAGCTGGCGCCGCAGCGCTAGCGCGGCAGAACTCACGGAAGCCGACGCTTCGCGCAGGATGCCGGCGGGAACCCAGGTGGCGCGATCCGCGCCACCTGTGAACCATTCCGTGCGCCCGTCACTCGGGCGCACGGATGGCACGCCGGCGCACCCAGTTTCTGCCGCGCAAGCTTCTAGCGCTAGTCGACGTAGCCCAGCGCCTTCAGCCTGCGCCGCAGGTCCTCATCGATCTGGTCATCTTCGAGTTCGACTGCGGGCTCGACTTCGCCCGCGAGCCCTCTGCCAGCGAGTAACTCCGTCATCCGCGTGACGATCTCCGGCCGGCTCGGCGCCAGGTTCGCGCGCTCGTCCGGGTCCACCTCCAGGTCGAAGAGCATCGGCTCGCTGCCCTGGGAGCGTGACTGCGGCAGAACCAACTTGTAGTGGCCGCGGATCACAGCGGAGCTCCGGTGGTTGTCGACGTCGAGGTGAGCGTAGACGTCTGACCGTTCATCTCCCCGTTTCGGCTCCGAAAGCAGATCGCGACCGTCCGTCGCCGGCGTCTCGATGCCCAGGTAGGCGAGCAGGGTCGGCAGCAGGTCGACGTGCTGCGCCGGCGTCTCGACCCGCCGCGCCGTCACTCCCGGGAGACCCATCACCAGAGGGATCCGCAGCACTTCCTCATAGAGAGAGATGCCATGTTCCCAGCGGCCGTGCTCCTCGAACTCTTCACCGTGATCGGACACGTAGATCACCGCCGTGTCGCCAACCAGTCCACGAACGTTGAGCTCGTCGAGAAGCTGGCCGAAGGCGCGGTCGTTCTGGGCCACCTCCGCGTCGTACAGACGGGACAAGGCCTCGGCGGTGCCCGCATCGGGCTCCACCTCGCCCCGGTTCAACTGAAGCAGGTACCGGACCGTGCGGTAGTGCCCGGGCGCGCCGCCGGCGTCGAACATCCGCTCGAACTCGGGCGCCGGGTCGTAGGGCCCGTGGGGGTCGATCGCGTGCAGATAGAGGAAGAACGGCGATCCAGTGTCCTGTCGCTCGTCCAGCCACAGCCGAACCCGGTCGAGCATCGTCTCGTCCCGCTCGCGATCCTCGCTGCGAAAGCGGGTGAACCCCTGGGCGAAGCCGAAGGCCCGGCCGACGTTCGGGTTGCGGACGAGGCCCATTCCCTCGTAGCCGTTGGCGGCCAGGATCTCGGCCAGGGTCGTCGCGTCCCCGGGCAACACGGAACGGCGGCCGACGGTCCGGTGCGCCGGCGGCAGGAGGCCGGTGAAGAGGGACGCCATCGCCGGCCGGGTCCATGAAGACTGGGCGTAGGCGTTCGCGAACACGACGCCATCTTCCGCGAACGCGTCGAGCCGCGGCGAGGTCGGCTTGTCGTAGCCGTATATGCCGAGCCGGTCCGCGCGGACCGTGTCGACGACGTACAGGACCACGTTGGGCCGGCGTTCCGCGCGACCGTCGGCCGCCCGCTCGCCGCCGCACCCGGCCAGCGAGACGAACAGAAGCACCAGGGCGGCTGCGAATCGGTCTTCCTGCACGGCGATGGCTGCTGCGGCGTTCGGATCGGCTGCGCGGCAAACCCGTGTGGCGCGACCCGCGCCACACGCGAACCACTCCGTGGGCCCGTCATCGGGCGCACGGATGGAACGGCAGAACCGTAGCAGTCCCTGTTACCCTCCGCGCCCTATGAACTCCACGACCGCACTCGCTTCGCCGCTGGTGGCCAGCCTGGCGATGGTAACCGGACTGGTCGGCGCTGTCGGCGCCCGGTTCGGCCTGGTCTCCTCCCTGCCGGGCTTTGCCCTGTTCGCCTTCCTGCTGCCTCTGGGCGCCGCGCTGGCGCTGCTTCTGGGCCTGATCGGCCTGGTCCGCACGCGGCCCAGAGAGCGCCGCGGCGGGGCTGCCCAGGCCCCGCCCATCCACGACATCACGACGAATCCCGAGGACCCGCCGGCCTTCGCGGCAGCCGCCTCCCTCGACAGTCGCGGCGCCGGCTTCGCCTACCCGAGCGGCGGCGACCAGGTGCCGGACCTGCAGCGGCAGGCATACGCCGATCTCGACACCGCCAGGTTCGACATCGCCACCAACGAGGCGATCTGGCGGGTCCAGCACGCGGCCGAGGACCTCGGCTGGACGCCAGTGCGCGAGGACGAGCAGAACGGCCTGTTCGAGTTCTCCGACACCACGCCGTGGTTCCGGTTCGTCGACTACATAGCAGTCCGCGTCCGCGCCGAGGCCGGCGGCGCCGCTGTCGACGTGCGCTCCGTGTCCCGCGTCGGCGTCGGCGACCTGGGCAAGAACGCGGACCGCATCAGCAGCTTCCTGGACCTGCTCGGCGCCGGCGACTAGATTCCGTTTCCTTCCGGCGCCAACCCCGGCGGCAACTTCCCAAGCAACCCATCGGCGCGCCCGCGCCAGGAGAGAACAGAAGCATGACCCCATTGACAGACATGGTCGACTACGAAGTTCGCGGCGAAGTCGCCCTGATCGTGATCGACAATCCTCCCGTCAACGCTCTCAGCCACGGCGTGCGGGCCGGAATGGTCGAAGGACTCGCCAGGGCGGAGGCGGACGACGATGTAGCCGCCGTCCTCCTGGTGTGCAAGGGCCGCACCTTCATCGCCGGCGCCGACATCACCGAGTTCGGCAAGCCGATGAAGGAGCCCGGCCTGAACGAAGCGATCGAGGCGATGGAGCATGCGTCCAAGCCCGTCATCGCTTCGATTCACGGCACGGCACTCGGCGGCGGCCTGGAGACGGCGATGGCCTGCCACTACCGGGTCGGCGTGGCGTCCGCCCGTTTCGGCCAGCCCGAGGTCAAGCTGGGGATTCTGCCGGGCGCGGGCGGCACGCAGCGGCTGCCCCGACTCGTCGGCTATCCGAAGGCGCTCGAAATGTGCGTGATCGGCAACCCCATCGGCGCCGCGGAGGCGCTCGAAGGCGGCCTGATCGACGAGATCACAGGCGACGTGTTCGAGGGCGGGGTCGCCTTCGCCGAGAAACTGATCGCCGAAGACCGGCCGCTCAAGAAGATCCGCGACCTCGACGAGAAGGTGAACGAGGCGCGGGCCAACCGGAAGGAGATCTTCGACGGCTTCCGGCGCAAGATCGCCCGGCGGACGCGCGGCTTTGAGGCGCCGGAGGCCAACGCGCGGGCGATCGAGGCCGGCCTCGACATGTCCTTCGACGAAGCGCTCGACTACGAACGTCAACTGTTCGCGGAGCTGATGGCCGGCAAGCAGTCGATCGCTCAGCGCTACTACTTCTTCGCCGAGCGCGAGGCCGCCAAGGTGCCCGATGTGCCCCGCACCACCAAGATGCGGAAGATCGAGAAGGTCGGGGTCCTCGGATGCGGCACGATGGGCGGCGGCATCTCGATGAACTTCGCGAACCGCGGCATCGGCGTGACGATCGTCGAGGCCGAGCAGAGCCGGCTCGACCACGGCTTCGGCGTCATCCGCAAGAACTACGAACGGACCGCCAGCCGCGGCCGCATGACGATGGAACAGGTCGACCAGTGCATGGGACTGCTCAACGGCGTCACCGACCGCGAGGCGCTCGCCGACCGCGACCTGGTGATCGAGGCGGTGTTCGAGAACATGGATCTGAAGAAGGAGATCTTCGCCAGCCTCGACCGGATCGTGAAGCCGGGCGCCATCCTGGCCACGAACACCTCGGCCCTCGACGTGAACGAGATCGCGGCCGCCACGGCGAGGCCCGAGGACGTGATCGGCATGCACTTCTTCTCGCCCGCGAACATCATGCGCCTGCTCGAGGTCGTGCGGGGCGAGAAGACGGCGAAGGACGTGATCCACACCTCGATGACGATCTCCAAGCAGATCGGCAAGGTGCCGGTGCTCGTGGGCGTCTGCCGCGGCTTCGTCGGCAACCGGATCCTGTTCCAGCGCCAGACGCAGGCACAGCAGATCATCCTGGAAGGCGCCAGATACTACGACGTGGACCGCGTCCTGTACGACTTCGGCTTCCCCATGGGTCCGTTCGCGATGAGCGACCTCGCCGGTCTCGACATCGGCTGGAACGAGAAGGAGTCGGCGTCTCGCGACATCCGCGAGATCCTCTGCGAGTCCGGCCGGCGCGGCCAGAAGAACGGCCGCGGCTACTACGTCTACGATCCCGAAACCCGCGCCTCGGCGCCCGATCCGGAAGTGCTACAGATCATCAGCGATTTCGGCGCCGCCCAGGGCATTGAACAGCGCGAAGTCGGCGAAGACGAGATCCTCGAACGCTGCCTCTATCCGATGGTCAACGAGGGCGCGAAGATCCTCGAAGAAGGGATCGCGATCCGGCCCTCCGACATCGACGTGATCTGGGTCAACGGCTACGGCTGGCCGGTGTACCGGGGCGGTCCGATGCACTGGAGCGACAGCGTCGGCTTGGGCAAGATCGTCGACCGGATGCGCGAGTTCGCGGGCGAGAGCGGTGACGACTTCTGGCAGCCGTCAGGTCTGCTCGCCGACCTGGCCGCCAAGGGCAAGAGCTTCAGCGACTGGCGCTCCTGATCGGCGCCGCCGGGCCGGCGGATGGTGGAGGAAGCGAACAGGATCCAGGTCGGACTCACGCCTTGGGTTGACCGTTTGGGCGACCAGGCGGCCGCCATCGCCGAGCAGGCGGAGTTCGCGGATCAACTCGGCTTCCATTCCCTGTTCCTGCCGGAGAGCCACTTCAGCGGCGCCGCCTCCTGCCCGTCGCCGCTCGTCGTTCTCGCAGCCGCGGCGGCGCGAACGAGCCGGCTCCGCTTGGGCACGACGTCCTATCTGCTGCCGATCCGGAACCCGTTCCAGGCCGCCGAAGATGTCGCGGTCCTCGACCAGGTCTCGAACGGCCGGGTGATCCTCGGCCTGGGACGCGGTTTCCGCCCGGCGCTGTTCGCGGCGTTCGGCGTCGATCCGCGGACCAAACGCCAGCGCTTCTCCGAATCCCTCGACCTGATGCGACGGGCCTGGGCCGGCGAAGCGATCGAAGTCGGTGCACCGGATGCGCGGCAGCCGGTTAGGCTGGCGCCGTTACCGGTGCAGAAGCCACACCCCGAACTGTGGGTGGCCGCCTTCGGCCCGCTGGCGCTCAAGCAGGCCGGCGAACTCGGCCTGCCCTACTTGTCGTCACCGCTGGAAACGATCCAGCGCCTGACCAGGAACCACGAACTCCATCGGACCGCTCTCCCGGAGGACGCCCCCCGCCCCATCGTGCCGGTCATGCGCACCGTCTTCGTTGCGGACAACCCGCAGACCTGCGACCGCGTCCGCTCCGCTCTGACTGCCCAGGCGATCCGCATGGTGCGCTCCGGCACACGTCTGGTCCAGGAGGAGGAGCTGGCCGACGTGGAGAACTGGGCGATCGTGGGCGACAGCGACGAGGTTCGCGCCGGCCTCGATCGCTACCGCGAGCAAATCGGCATGACCCACGTCATTGCCCGCTGCGGGGTCCCCGACGCGGCGCCATGGGAGGTCGAGGAGTCGATCCGACTGTTGGCCGGCCTGATGAGCTGACGTTCAAGAGTCGGCATCGCGCGGGGCTAGGCCGAGCCGCGAACTCAGCTATGCGTCCGCAGGGGCAGGGCACGCGTCGGGGAACGCACCACTCTCAGTAAGCGCCGGGTGTCCCTTCGCTAGAACATTCGTCCGGTAGTCCTCATCCGACTCACCCGGGTTCTGCGGCCGTCTGCTATGAGGCGCGAAGGTGTAGGTCCTGGAGTTGACGATCATCCTGCCGTCCGCATCGTAGTTCGGGAGGCTCGTATCCCGAACGACCAGCGTCATGCCGACATCGCTCGCCGACGCTGCATACACCCAGTGATGCCGATTGTGAGTGCAGGCATCAAGCACCTTGAGCAGCACTTCCCAGTTGCTCGGGCTGAAGAAGTAGAACATGCCCGATTCACTCGTGCCGATAGGTCGCGCCCCCCCCCTGACCACCTTCGCGTCCCCCCTGGCCCCTTGGGGGTTCTCCCACTCGATCGTCACTTCGTAGCGGTCGCCATGAAGACACATGACGGTCTCACTCGCGACGCAGGGTTCGAGATCGCCCTCGGCCTGCTCGATCTCGGCCGCCTGGTCCACGCCGACGAAGCCGGCTGTCTCCGGCCGCTCCGATTCCGAGGCCAGCGCCGGGCCGGCGAACAGCGCGACGGCCAGAAGGCCGCACACAAGAACGGTGAGTGGGATCGAGATGGGACGCACAACTCGATTTGTCATGGGTCTACATCCTCCTCTTGGGGTCTGTCGAACGTCGGCGCTTGGGCCATGGGCTGACTCTACCAGTGCCGGTTCCCGTCAGCGCAAGTCGGGTGCTCTCCACCGAGAAGTGATCGTGAGCAGGGGCCAGAATACAACGAGACTCCACTCCTCCGTCTCGGGTCGACGAGGTCGGCTAGGATGCCGCCTTCGGCTACAGGCCAACCGCGATGACCGCCATCGGACCTCGACTCCCCAGTCGAGCCCAAGCATCGAGAAGGAGAGTTCATGACTATCCGCCGTTTCCGCGCCGCCGCTTCGCTCGTCGCCGCCGCGACCGTACTCACCGCCACCTTCCTGCCGACATCGAGTGCGAACGGCGCCGGCAGCGCCGCAGCCGTCGTCGACATCGACACGGGTTCGCTGCGCGGCGAAGTCCTCGACGAGGCGAGCGGCTTGACCGTCTATCGCGGGATTCCCTACGCGGCGGCCCCCGAGGGCGAGCTGCGCTGGAAGGCGCCGCTACCGCCGGCGAAGTGGAGCGGCGTCAGAGAAGCCACCGAGTTCGGCGCCATCTGTCCTCAGAGCCCGGCTCTGGCCATGATGACCGGCGAGTCCCTGCCGGAGAATTCCGAGGACTGCCTGTTCCTGAACGTATGGACGGCGGCCGGGGAAGGCGACGACCCGCGGCCGGTGATGGTCTGGATCCACGGGGGAGGCCTGAGCCTCGGCTGGAGCAACCAGGTCCCCTATGACGGCTCCGCCTTCGCCGCCAGGGGCGTGGTCCTCGTGTCGATCAACTACCGGCTCGGGCCGCTCGGCTACCTCGCCCACCCCGCGCTGTCCAAGGAGGCCGGCGGCGCATCCGGCAACTACGGTTTCCTCGACCAGATCGCGGCACTCGAGTGGGTCAACCGGAACATCGCCCGGTTCGGAGGCGACCAAGGCAACGTGACGATCTTCGGCGAGTCCGCCGGCGGCACCAGCGTTCACGCCCTGTTGGCGAGCCCGCGGGCGGCCAGCCTCATCCACCGGGCGATCGCGGAGAGCCCGTGGGTCACGGACACGAACATCCGTCCCCTCCAGGAAGCGGCCGGTTCGCTCGCCAGCGCGGAGGATGTCGGCGTCGCCTGGGCCAAGGCGATGCTCGGCGACGGCGCAGAGCAGACCGCGGATGCACTGCGGGCCCTCGACGCCGGCACGATCATCACCCGGACCGCCCAGGGCGGCGCACTCGGAAGCTACGAACCTCACGTCACCTACGACACGGCCTTCATGCCCGAGTCGAGCGAGGACCGGTACGCCGGCGGCAAGCAGAACGACGTACCCCTGATCGCGGGCACGAACCGCAACGAGGGCACGATGTTCATGGCCTTCCAGCCGCTCACTGAACGGGCGCAATTCCTCGAGCTGCTTGAAGGGGTGTACGGCGACGCAGCCCACAAGGTCGCCGCGCTCTACCCGTCGTCCAACGCCGACGAGCTCAAGGTGCAGCACGACCGCTTCCTCACCGACACCTGGTTCCTCCGCGGCACCCGCAAGATGCTGCTCGGCATGGACAACGTCTCCTCGCCCGCGTTCCAGTACTTCTTCACCCGCGTGAACCCGGAGAACCCGGCCTGGGGCGCGCACCATGCGGCCGAACTCGGATACGTCTTCAACACGCTCCTGGGCGAGAACTACGACGACACGGATGACGCTCTCGCGGCGCTGATGATCGACTACTGGGTCCAGTTCGCCCGCACCGGCGATCCCAACGGCGGCGGCCGGCCGGCGTGGCCGGAGTTCGATGGAAAGAAGCAGGCGTACCTCGAGTTCGGCGACGAGGTGAGGACGGGCACCGCCCTGGAACGCGAGATCAACGACCGGCTCGAAGCGATCCGCGGGCAGTAGTCAGTAGTCAAGTCAAGCCGAGACAAAGGAAGCGCCCCTGACCAGCGAGCGCGGATTCCTCGGCTGGAAGATGATCGGGCTCGGCTCGGTCTGCTATGGCTTGGCCATCTCGCCGATGTACTACTGCTGGGGCTTCTTCCTGCCCGAGATGCAGCAGGACCTCGGCATGAACGACACCCAGGGCGGTCTGATCTTCAGCGTCTTCAGTTGGATCTACCATGGGCTCGGGCCCTTGGCCGGCTTCGCGATCGGACGCTGGGGCATCCGTTCCATGATGAGCCTCGGCGCCGTGGTCGGGATCCTCGCCTTCTGGCTCATGAGCCGGGTCGACTCGTTCGCCGACGCCATGTTCGCGTACGCCGTGCTGGGCGGAATCGCGATCGGCATCGGCACCATTCTCGCGGCCCAGGCCCTGGCCTCGAACTGGTTCATACGCTTCCGCTCACGAGCGATGGCCCTGATTCTCGCCGGCGGGGCGGTCGTCGGCTACTTGACGCTGAAGTACTTTGCCCCGGGAATCCTCGAGGTCGCCGATTGGCGCACGGGCTGGCTCATCATCGCCGGAATCTCCGCCATCGTTGCCGTCCTGGCAGCGCTGTTCATGCGCGGCGAGCCGGAGAAGATCGGTCAGGAGCCCGACGGAGGCACGGGCGGCACGGAACCTGAGGTCGCAACCTCGTCCAGACCAGCCGTACGCGGCGAATGGACGGCGCCGCTCGCTCTGCGTACGTCACAGTTCTACGTCCTGGTTGGCCTGTCGGTCGCCTACGGGGTGCCCTGGGGCGTCATCGCGGTCTTCGGCCGCCTCCACCTGGCTGCCCTCGGCTTCACCACGGCCATGGCGGGGTCGATCCTCGGCGCCCGCGTGCTGGTCAGCCTCTTCGGCCGTCTCAGCGCCTTCCTCGGCGACTTCATGACCCCCCAGCGTCTGCTCGGCGTCGTCCTCATCCTGGAGGGCATCGGCTGCGCGCTGTTCATCGTCGCGAACACCGAGTTCGTGGCTTACCTGTCCATGGTCCTGATCGGACTCGGTTTCGGCGCCGCCTACGTCTGCATCCCCGTCGTCTATTCGGCCTTCTACGGCCGCCGCGCCTTCGCCACGACCGTGGGCATCCGCTTCGCGATCACCGGCGTCATCTCCCCCGCCGCACCGCTCATTGCCGGCGTTCTCTCGGACTGGTCGGGCTCCCACGTTCTGACCCTGTCCGTCCTGACCGGGCTCTGCCTCGTCGGCGCCTTCGTCGCCTTCGGCTTGCGCGCGCCCGTGCTCGGGGCACGGCCCATCGCGCCCGTAGCCACGAGTTCCCTGGGCGGCTAGATCGCCGTGCGGAAGTGCAACGCGCCTGCGTTGCCCCTCCTAGCCGGCAGCGGCGACCTGAGTCTGCCAGCGGTGCTCGCCCCAGGAGAGCTTGAGCGTGCCCGGCGCGCCACCTTCGGGCGGATCGATCTCGATCGTCAGGCTTGACTTGCCCCCTTCCACGATCGAGTGGTCAAGCGGCGTCTCGCCCAGGTCCTTGGACGGATCGTGCATCGTGCCCCAGACATCCGGTTCGTGGTTCACGATCAGCATCCACTGGCCATCGTCGTCCAGGCGGATCCACAAGCTGTAGAGACCCGCGAAACCGGGTGAGACGTTGCCGGACGGCACCTCGAGGTTACCGACCACGATGTCGGCTTCCGCGCGCAGCTTGATCGCCGCCGCGGTCTGAAACTCGAACAAGCCCTGTTCGTGTTCCTGCAACGCCTCCCAATCCACGCCGAGGAGCGGCAGCCTTCCGGCATTGACCTCGACGGTGCCGCCGCCGATCTCGGCACTGTCGATCGAACGGGTCGCGTTGACCAGCAGCGCGAAGGCGTTGGTCAGCCCCGAGGCGTCGAGCTTGCGACCCTCACCCTCCTTCGAGGGCTTCTCGATGACTTCATCGGTCTCGGAGAACTGGCCCGTCGCCGGTGCCGCAAACGCCGCTGCCGAGAGCAGCAGGAGGGCGGCGACCGAAGGCAGCCGCCACCCGCGCAAACCGGTCATTTCCGTTTACCTACTCCCCGCCGCCGGTGCTCTGAATCGAGGTGAGACCGAGCCGAAGCGCGATCGGATCGACCGGCTCGACGGGCGCCCAGGCGACGAAGCCCAGCATCATCTCATCGGTCGTGGCGGTGCCGTTGACCACGTTGTCCGCCGGATCGAATCCACGAATCTCGCCGCGCTCGGGCGTGTTCTCGAACCACATCGAGACCTCGACCCGGGTGCCGGCGGGGATCGTCTTCGGCTTCTTGTACTGGTAGGTCGTCTGCCACTCCTGGTCGTAGTTCGGCACGTCGAGCAGGACCTCGGTCGTACCGTCGGTGTAGAAGGCGTCGTAGCGGACCGCGACCGACCGCAGGTGGGCGTGCGGCCACAGGGCCAGGATGTCCGTCTCCACCGGGAAGACCCTCGCGGCGCCGACCTTCCAGCGCTCGTGGCCGGGCGGAATCTCGAACGTGAGGTTGCCGATCGAGTCGAACTTGACCTCGCGCAGCTCGCTCTCCGGCACATCGGCGAACACGAAGCCGATCTCGGAGCGATCGGAGAAACCGCTGCCCTCGCCCGCCTCCTTGTTGTAGTGCATGGAGAACTCGATCGTCGATCCGGGCTCGAGCTTCATCGCGTAGCCGGGCTCCATCAGGTGGCTCTCGGCCCCCAGCGCGATGCAGCCAAGCGAACTGTCGCTGAACTTGCCGAGCGCGGTCGCGCCGCCGGGCGGCCGGATGCTCGCGCACATGTGATGGACATCGTTGCTCCCGACCTTGAACTCGACGCCGCGCACCCAGACCGGCTCCGGCAGGATCTCTTCCGTCAGTTCGGTCTCGAAGTTGATATTGATGTCGGCAATGTCGTCGGCCACCCAATGCTCCTCGGGCATCGGCACAACCAGGTCGGGGCGCCCGAGCGACCAGCCGCCCGAGCCTTCCTCGACGAACTTCTTCGGCGGTGGAGCGTCCGCGGCGTCGCCGGCCGGCGCGCCGCCCGAGACCCAGGCCAGAACCGTCTCGATCTCGTCGTCGGACATCACCCGCTCATGGTGGAACTGCCCGCGGGTCGCCTCGGTCGCGAACCAGGGCGGCATCGAGCGGTTCTCGACCGCACGCGCGATGGAATGCGCCCAGGGGCGGGTCTGCTGGTAGGTCATCAGCGGCATCGGCGCGATCATGCCGCCGATGTTCTCGCCCTGGCCGTCGGGCCGGTGGCAGGTCTGGCAGTTCTCCTGCAGGACCGGCAACACGTCGGCGTAGAAGGTCGGCGTCTCCGCGTCGGCGGTCAAGGCGATGCCCGGGAGGGCAACGGCGGCGGTGAGCATGAGCAGGATGGGACGAGAGGTCTGGGTCTTCATTCTTCGGGTGCTCCCGTTGGTGCGGACCGCTACGTCCGCTGTCGACGGCCAAGGAATCGCTTGCTCGGATCCTTGGTCAGTGCCCAGTAAGTGTACCTGAACCAGACGGGCGCTATCCTAAGGTCGCCGTGTGTCCGTCCTCGGAGGTTCTTCCGCATGCCCTCAGGATTCGTGCAGTGTAAGCAGGTGCTCGCTCGGCGAGCTCATTGCGCCGCCGTTCTTCTTCCACTGCTTGCCGTCGGACCCGGGTTCGCGCAAGCCCGGACGACGCCAGCGGCCGAGGTCGAACGCTGGTGGTTGTACTCCGTAGACCTCGTCGAACAGGGGCTTTCATCTCAAGCTCTCACGACCTTGAACAACATCGTCGAACTCAAGACGCTGCACGAAGACCTGGAACTCCCGACTCTCTTCTGGTTCGTGCACGCCGCCGCAGCGAAGGAAGAGGGACTGAACGATGTGGCGGTCAGGTCGGCGCGCCGCTATGTGAACCAACGGGGCAACGGCGCCGAGCACTACGGAGTGGCCATCCAAATCGTCATCGAGGCCGATCTCGAGGCCGTTCGCAAGAAGTTTGGGGACCGGCAGATCCACACCCTATCGGTAGATGGCGAACCGGTGAAAGGCATGGAGCGGCCGGTGCGGAAGAACAGGCCGGCGGCACCGAGGCACCCGCCAGAGGCGCGCAGCGCCGGCGTCAGGGGTGCCGTGGTCTTCGGAATGGTCATCGATGAGCACGGAAGGGTCGCTCACACGAGCGTGCTGCAGGATCCCGGTTACGGGTTCGCAAGGGAAGCACTGAAGTACGCGGAGCGCCACAAGTTCAAGCCCGCGACTCTTCACGGGGAGCCGGTCGCCGTGTACTGGCTTCTGACGGTCAACTTCCCTCGGCGCTACTAGGCCGGCCACGATGCCGTCGACAACAACCGCCACGCCAGCAGGCGCCGACATTCGAGAGTCCCTCCCCAGCGCAGCCGGAATCCTGAGTGTCCTCATCCTCTGCGGTGCCACTACCGCCACCGCTCAGGAAGCGGCCAGACGGGCTCTGTTCGGCGACCTCCACGTCCACACCCGCGACTCGTTCGACGCCTTCATCTTCGGCACTCGCAGCACGCCCGACGACGCCTACGAGTTCGCCAAGGCCGGGCTGTATAGTGCGCCCCGTCTCCGTCATCCCGAACTTCTCCTCTCCGAGTACCCAACCCCATCATGCGCAAGTGTCTGATTCCGCTCGCGCTGAGCGCGACCGTCGGCATTTCGCCCGGTCTTGCGCAAGGCGACGAGGAGGACGTTCCCCAGGAGCCGGCAACGCTCGGACAGGCCATTCGCGACGCGGACGTCTCGGTCGGCCTCCGCTACCGGATCGAGCAGTCGGACGACGACGCGTTCGACAGCGCGGCGCTCGCTTCGACCCTGCGCACGACGCTCAAACTTCAGACGAAGGCCTTTCGCGGCTTCTCCTTCCTGCTCGAGGCGGAGGACGTGACCCCGGTCGGCGACGACAGCACCTATCGCAACCTCGGCTACGGCGGACTCGACAATGGCGTCCGCGACCGTCCGGTCATCGCCGACCCGGCGCTCACGGCGATCAACCAGGCAGCGGCGAAGCTCGAACGCGGGCCGGTCGCGTTCACGCTCGGTCGCACCGAACTGTTGATCGGCGATCAGCGCTTCGTCGGCGCGGTCGGCTGGCGGCAGCACCACCAGGCATTCGACGCCGCCGCCCTCGACGCACAGGTGGGCGCGGACTGGACTCTTCGCTACGCCTTCCTCGACCGCGCCCACCGGATCACCGGCGCCGAGGAGCCGATGGGATCCCACGTGATCCACGCCTCGGGGCCGGCGGGCCCGGGCAACCTGGCGCTCTTCGGCTACCTGCTGGATTACGAACGGCCGGGCGCCGCGGCCAACTCGACGTCCAACTGGGGCGCCAGCTACAACGGCTCGCACGACGCCGGCGCGGCCGCCGTTCTGTGGGAACTCCAGTACGCGGTCCAGCAGGACTGGGCGGACAACCCCGGCAGCGTCGACGTCGACTACCAGAAGGCCGGGATCGGTTTCTCGCGCGGCGACGTCAGCGTGCGCGCGGTGCGCGAGGCCCTGGACGGCGACGGCGCCTACGGGTTCCGCACGCCGCTGGCCACCCTGCACGGCTTCAACGGCTGGACCGACAAGTTCCTCGGCACGCCGGCCAACGGCCTCGTCGACCTCTACCTGCGTCTGGACCACAACCTGGACACCTGGAACTGGACCGTGCGCTGGCACCAGTTCCGCTCCGCGGTCGGCAGCATGGACTACGGGTCCGAGATCGACGCCATGGCGGTGTGGAACACGCGATGGAAGCAGGACTTCGGCATCAAGCTGGCGCGGTACGACGCCGACGACTGGAGCACCGACACCTTCAAGGTCTGGCTGTGGACGTCCTGGAACGTCAGCCTGCGATCCGCAGACGGCCGCTGACGTCGACCGCAGCCTCGGCCCCTTCGCTCAGGGCCTCCCAGTCCCTCGCCGGCAGCACGACGACCGGCGGCGACCGCTCATAGAGCTCCCGCGCCACCGCCGCGCCCAGGGCCAGGATGCCGTCGAGTTCGCGCAGCACGATGGCGGCCGGCGCCGTGCCGAGGCGCACGCCCTCGAGCAGCACCGAACTCGAACTGCTCGATCCCCGGCCGTAGGGCATGACCAGGACGCGGACCGAGACGCTCTCACCGCACCGGCGATGGCGCCGGTCGATGATCCGCCCGGTCATGGGGTCCACTCCGCCCCAGAAGGAGAGTGGCTCTTCCAGGCGCAGCACCGGCCCGGCGCCGGCGCCGGCGACCAGGACCTGGCTGCGCAGCTCGACGCCGCTCACGGCCACAACTCCGGGTCGCGCCGCAGCCGGCCCGCATGAGCCGACCGCACGCACTCGGACAGGCTGCCGAAGACGACATCGAAGCCGACGTTGCCCGGCGCGTAGTGCGCGAACTTGCCGGAGTTCGTCATCAGGATTCCCCCCGCCGGCGTCCGCAGGATGGGCGCGACGACCACGCAGGTGTCGACGACCACGCGCACGCCGAGTTCGCGCAGGCGATCCAGAGCGCCTCTGCGCTCCAGGAAGTCGAGCGATATGCGGTTCGTGCAGACCACGAACTCGACTGTCACGGCCGGCGGGTGGCGCTCGATCATCGGCACCAGCTCCGCGAACTCGCGCGGCGAGAAGTGCGGACTGCCCAACGCCACGACGTCGATCCGGAGGTCGTTCGCGCCGCCATCCGGTTCCGCGGCGCCCGCCGCCGTCGACAGGCGCCGCAGCCCGGCCCGCAGATCGGAGACGGTGACCTCGATCCATTCGTCGGCCTCCCGGCCGCCGAGCGCGGCCTCGAGCGTCGGCGCTTCGGGCGTGATGCCGACGGCGTGAAAGAGCGCCACCGCGCCAGAAGACGCCGCCGCCGCGCCCAGCGCTTTCAGACCGTCCTCGTCGGCCCGTTCCAGGCCGAGCAGCACCGGCACCCGGTTGGCGCAGCGCTCTCCCACCAGGTAGCCGATCACCGGCAGAAGCCACGATGCAGCCGTCAGCGACCGCCGTAGCGAACGCAGATCGAACACGACCTGACCCCGCCGGTTCTCCTCCAGGTGCAGTCCCACCGCCGGCGCGCGGCCGGTCACCGCGGCGCAGATGTCGATGAAATCGCCGTAGCGGTGGGTGCGAGCCCCAAGCACCGAGTTCGCAAACACGATCGCGTTGCTCTCGGCCCAGGCGACCTGCTGGCCGAACTCCGGCCGCGGCGTCGCCTGGTAGGGCGCGCAGGTCCAGATCGTCCGGCAGCCCATCTCCTCGTAGCACTCCATCAACCGCAGGGCCTTGGCACGGCGCTCCGGCGAGCCCGCAAACTCTTCCGGGTGCAGCAGGTCCAGACCGCCGACGTTGAGCGTCGTCGGCACGCTCACCCGGGCGCCGCCCGCCACCAGCATCTCGGCGAAGTCGACGCCCGAGTCGCCGTGGTAGAGGCAGCCGTCGATGTGGGCGCCTTCGATGTCCAGCAACCGGCGGGCGCCGTAGACCCCCGCCATCGTCACCAGGATGCGCATCGCGGTCGCGGCCGCTTCTCCGTGTTCGCCCGCGAGCATGGCGCGGTCGAGGCCGGTCAGTTCGACGGACCCGGGTGTATTCGTGGCGGCCATGGGCGGTCAGTGTAGCTATCGGTACACTCGCGGCTCTTTCAGGAATCGCGAGCAACGCAACAACCCGGAAACCAGGGTGCCGGCTTCGTTCGGCGCCCGCGGAAACGCCCGCATGGCGATCGATCCCCAACTGCAGGAACGACTCATGGCCGCCGCGCCCTACGGCATGGGCGTCGCGGTGCACGCGGAGGCGGCGCCCGAGCGGATGGTCGTTCTGTCGAAGTTCGGCAGCCGGACGCTCGGCGATCTGAACGCCAATGCGAACCGTCTTGTCCGCGTGCTGCGGGCGCACGGCGTCGGTCCTGACGTAGGCGTCGCCCTGCTGTGCCGGAACCGGCCCGAGTTCGTCGAAACGGTCGCCGCCTGCCAGCGCTCCGGCGGACGCATGACGCCGATCAACTGGCACATCTCACCACCCGAGGTCGCCTACATCGTCGCGAACTGCGAAGCGCGGGTGCTGATCGCGGACGTGGCCTTCGCACCGGCCGTTGCCTTGGCGCAAGCAGAGTCGAGCCACCTGCGCCTGACGCTCGTCGTCGGCGGCGAGATCGAGGGCGCGGAGTCCTACGACGACGCGCTCGCGGCGGAAGACGGCTCGAACATCGAGAACCCGATCCTCGGCGCGCCGATGCTCTACACCTCGGGTACGACCGGCCATCCCAAGGGCGTCTACCGCAAGGCCGACGCGACGCCGACGCCGTTCCTGCTGGCAGTCCGCGAGTCGGGCGACTTCGAACCCGACACGGACTGCTCCCTGGTCACCGGACCGCTCTACCACGCCGCGCCGCTCGGCCTGAACCTGGCGATACCGATGGGCGCCGGCGTCGGCTCGGTGCTGATGGACAAGTGGGACGCCGAGGAGACGCTCGCCCTGATCGACAGGCACCGGGCGACCCACACGCACATGGTGGCGACGATGTTCCACCGCGTGCTGGCGCTGCCGCGGGTGATCCGCGATCGTTACGATGTCTCCTCGATGCGTTGGCTGGTCCACGGCGCGGCGCCGACTCCGGTCCACATCAAGCACCAGATCATCGAGTGGTTCGGCCCGGTAGTCTGGGAGTACTACGCCGCCACCGAGGGCGGCACGTTCTTCGTCGACTCGGAGGAGTGGCTCAGGAAGCCCGGCAGCGTCGGCCGCACGGTCGAGGGAACGAAGTACAAGGTCCTCGACGACGACGGCGAGGACGTGCCGACTGGAACCACCGGCACCGTGTACTTCCAGGCGTCCGAGAACCGGTTCGAGTACTTCAAGGCCCCCGACAAGACCGCCTCGGCATATCGCGGCGACTTCTTCACGATGGGCGACATGGGCTACGTCGACGAGGACGGCTACCTGTTCCTCACCGGCCGCTCCGCGGAAACGATCATCGCCGGCGGCGTGAACATCTACCCCCAGGAAATCGACGACGTGCTGCAACAGCACCCCGCGGTGTACGAGGTGTGCACCGTCGGCGTGCCCCACGAGGAGAGGGGCGAGAGCGTCAAGTCCGTGGTCGAAGTAGGCGTTGGCTACGAAGCGGGCGAGGAACTCGCCGAGGAGCTCCTGACCTGGTGCCGCGAGAACCTGCCCGACTTCAAGCGCCCCCGTTCCATCGACTTCGCAACCGACCTGCCCCGCATGCCCACGGGCAAGATCCAGCGCGGCCTGGTGCGCGCACCGTACTGGAAGGGACGCGACCGCGCGATCTAGGCAGACGATTCACGACACACGGAAGAGGCAAGCAATGAAGGCAGTCGTATGCAGTGAGTTCGGTCCCCCGGAGAACCTGACGATCGAGGAGCTGGCGGATCCGGTCCCCGGTCCGGGCGAAGTCGTCGTCGACATCCGGGCGGCGGCGATCACGTTCCCCGACACGCTGATGATCGAGAACCGGTACCAGTTCCGCGGGGAATCGCCCTTCGTCGTCGGCGGCGAGGTGGGCGGCACGGTCGCCGCTGTCGGCCCGGATGTCGACGGCTTGGCGGTCGGTGACGACGTGGTCGGCGGCGGCGGCACCGGCGGCTTCGCGGAGCAGGTGCTGCTGTCCGCGTCCCAGGTTCGCAAACTGCCCCAGGGTCTCGGTTGCGCCGACGCCACCGGCTACGGCTACGCCTACGGCACCGGCCACTACGCTTTGAAGTACCGGGGCGATCTGAAGCCGGGGGAGACGCTCCTCGTGCTCGGCGCCGCCGGCGCCGTCGGCCTCGCCGCACTCGAGCTGGGCAAGGTGATGGGCGCACGGGTGATCGCCGCCGCCTCGACCGAGGAGAAGCTGGCGCTATGCCGCCAGCGCGGCGCCGACGAGACGATCAACTACACCGAGGAGGACTTGAAGGTCCGCGCCAAGGAGTTGACCGGGGGCAAGGGCGTCGACGTCGTCTACGACGCGGTCGGCGGCGAGTATGCCGAAGCAGCGCTGCGGTCTACGGCCTGGCGCGGCCGGTTTCTGGTCATCGGCTTCACCGCCGGCATTCCGCGAATGCCGCTCAACCTCACTCTGCTCAAGGGCTGCGACATCGTCGGCGTGTTCTGGGGCGCCTCCAGGATGCGCGAGCCGGAGATCTTCGAAGCGGCCCGGCTCGAGACGGAGGCTCTCGCCGCCGCGGGCAAGATCAAGCCCTACATCTCGCGGCGCTACCCCCTGGAGCAGATTCCGCAAGCGTTGCGAGACATGATGGACCGCAAGGTCATCGGCAAGACGGTCATGGAGAACGCGGGTTGATGACCGGGAGGATCAAGACGTGAGGTTCGGCGCGCAGGTCACCGTTTACCGAAACACCTGGGACAGCATCCGCGAAGTGGCCGAGCTGCTCGACCAGGGTCCCTGGGACAGCATCTGGTACGCCGATCACTACCTGCCGCCGCCGGGGCTCAAGGAAGAGGAGCACCTCACGGCCCACGAGGCGTTCACCATCGCCGCCGCAACGATCTCGACTATGTTCTGGAAGAGGGAGGTTCCGAGGAAACGCGCGGCGAGCCAGTCGCTTTCATCGAAACAGCTTGGCGGAGATACACCAAACACTCGCGGAACAAGGTCCAGGAGATTCAAAGCGCGACCGCTCCCCTCGCGGAGACCTACGCTCGCCGGCAGCCGTTCCTGGGCACCGTTCTCGCGGGAGAGTTCACAGGAGGATCGCTCGCCCAACTGCGATCTCACCGTTTCCATCTGGCCTACTGCCCCTACAATCCCGTCATCCAGGCTTTCGCGACCGAAGGGGTGGACGTGTCCTCCGAGGAAAGCACGCCGGACGCGGACCTCCGACTTCGTCCGCTACGAACTGAACGTCCGGCACACGAACGGCGACGAGGTCCGCGGCACGTTTCGCGGGCGGGAGCGGGTTGTCGAATTCCTGAACTCGTTCGGCCAAGCGGCCCAAGTCCGCTTCCTACTCAGCCGGCCAGGGAGTCCCCAGATCCTCCTCCGGCGCCGGCCGCATCCCCAGGTTGACAAACTTCTGGAGCCGCTTCCCCTCGTAGGTCTCGGTCGTGTAGATGTTGCCCTTCGAGTCCGTGGCGATGCTGTGGACGGCAAAGAACTGGCCGGGCTGGCGGCCGCCGTCGCCGAAGGCGTAGAGGACCTCCATGCTCTCGCGCTCGATCACGTAGACCTTCATGTTCTGGCCATCCGCGAGGTAGAGGAACTTCTGTTCCTCGTCGGGCGAGAAGGCAACGTCCCAGGTCGACCCCTGGGAAAGGGTCTCGGGAGCGATGAACACCTCGTCGACGTAGGCGCCGTCGGCCTGGAAGACCTGAATGCGGTCGGCGGCGCGGTCGCAGACGTAGAGAAGCCCGTCGGCGGAGATGTCGGCGCAGTGGACCGGGCCTCGAAACTGGGTCGCGGGCGGATCGCCCGGCGCGTACCGGCCGAGGTCCAGCTCGTCGTCGGGGGCCTCGCCGTAGGCGCCCCAGTAGCGCTTGAACTCGCCCGTGTCGGCGTCGATCACGACGACGCGGCGGTTGAAGTAGCCGTCGGCGACGTAGATCTCGTTCGCCTCGGGATCGACCGAGAGCTTCGCCACGCGGCCGAAGTTCTCCATGTCGTGGCTGTCGCGCACGAAGGCCGGCGCATCTTCGCCGGCGCCCTCGTTGACGCGGGCGTTCGCCTTCCCGACCTGCATCAGGAACTGGCCGTCGCGGGTGAACTTCAGCGCGTGGGAGTCGCCGCCCCCGTTGCCGCCGATCCACACGTTGTCCATGTGGTCGACGAGGATGCCGTGGTTTGAGGCCGGCCACTCGTACTCACCGGTTTCGCTGGGTCCGCCCCAGTGCCCGATCAGGTTGCCGTCGGGGTCGAACTCGAGCACCGGCGGCGCCGGGATGCAGCACTCGGAGAGGGGCGGATCCTGGGCCGCGCCGATCTCGTTGATCGCGCCGAAGGCGTTCGGGGTGTTCCGATGGACGATCCAGACGTGATCGCGGGAATCGACCGCGACGCCGATCGCCGGACCCAGAATCCAGTGGTTCGGCAGCGGCTTGGGCCAGAACGGGTCGACTTCGAAACGCGGCGCCATCGGCCCGTCGCCGGCGGCATCGTCTCCGCCGTAACGGCCAACGTCGCCACAAGCGGCGAGGACCAGTCCAAGGGCCGCAACGCAGCCAAGAGCACAGTGTGAACGGTTCGATGTCATCGTCGGCCCTCCGAGGGGTTCGAGTCCCTCATCCTGCGCGTTTGCTACTCTCCCCTGCTGCTTCCGGGACGGTGCCGCGAGTGTACAACGGAGCCGCCTGCCCCCAAGTCTGCGGGCCCGTCGAGCAGCCAGGAAGCGCCGTGGGCCGCCCCGAGGCGTGCCGACCTGCGCTAAGCTTCAAACAATGAGCAGGACGATCTTCGACTCGCTGGCCACTGCCCGTGCCCTGGAACAAGCCGGAATGGACCCGGCTCATGCGGAGGCGGTGACGGAAGCGATCGGCGGCGCGGTCAGCAGCGCCGATACGGTGACACGGGCCGACCTGGACGCTGCGATGGCGGCGCTCCGCGCTGACCTGGCAGCCCTGGAAACGCGGATGACCCGGACGCTCTACGGCGTTGCCGCAGCCCTCCTGGCCGGCCAACTGGCAGCGGTGTTCGCTCTGCTCCGGCTGCTCGGCTGAAGAAAGCTGAAAGACGTGCCGACCGACTGAGCCACCTCCGCTCCAACGCTCGCTTCCCACCTGCGCTTCTAGGCGCCCTTCTCGCCGCAGCGTCGCTCTTCCTCGCCGGCGAGCCCGCGGCCGCCCACGAGGTGCCCGGCAGCGTGACGGTCCAGGTGCTGGTCCGGCAGCAGGACGATCGGCTCCAGGTGCTTGTGCGAACGCCGCTCGAAGCGATGCAGGAGATGCAATTCCCGGTCGACTACCGGGGCATTCTGGACCTCGAGGCGCTACGCGCCGGCGGCCTGCTCGTGGAAGCCGCCAACCGCTGGATCACGCCCAACCTCGACCTCTACGCTGGTCGCGACAAGCTGCCGACGACGACCGTTCAGGCCGCCCGCATATCGATCCCGTCCGACCGATCCTTCAGCGGTTTCGACCGCGCCCTGAAACACATCCACGGATTGCCGCTGCCGGCGACATCGCAGCTCGCCTGGCGCCAGGCACTGCTCGATGTCCACTTGGAGACGTCCGCCGCGGGCTCGTCCGACGCCAGGAGGACCCGATTCTCGATCGACCCGCGCTTCGGTCGGCTCGGCCTGCGCGTCCTGACCGTGATTCGCTACGAGTCGCCCGACGGCGATTCGAGAGTCCTCCAACTCGCCGCCGAGCTTGGTCGCGTCCGGCTCGACCCGCACTGGGGCCAGGCCGGCCTCCACTTCGTGGCCATGGGCTTCGAGCACATCCTCGGCGGGCTCGATCACCTGCTGTTCCTGGTCTGCCTGGTGGCCCCGCTCCGCCGCCTGCGGCAACTCGTCCTCGTCGTCACCTCGTTCACGGTCGCCCACTCGATCACCCTGATCGCCTCCGCCGCGGGTCTGGCGCCCAGAGCCCTCTGGTTTCCCACCCTGGTGGAAGTGCTGATCGCCCTCTCGATCGTCTACATGGCCTTCGAGAACATCCTGGGCGTGGGGAGCGACCGTCGCTGGGCCGCCGCCTTCGGCTTCGGACTCGTCCACGGCTTCGGCTTCTCCTTCGCCCTCAGCGAATCGCTCCAGTTCGCCGGTTCGCATCTCGTGACCTCGCTGCTAGCCTTCAACGTCGGCGTCGAACTCGGTCAGATCCTGGTCCTGCTGCTGCTCGTTCCGCTGCTCGACCTCGTCTTCCGTCGCCTTCCCAACGAGCGGCTGGGGATCATCCTCATCTCTGCCCTGATCGTCCACACTGCCTGGCACTGGACCGGCGAGCGGGGTTCCGAATTGATGCAGTACCGGCCCTTGGCGCCACTGTTGGATGCGGTCCCCGAGGCCGTTCTGCCCTGGGTTCTCGTGCTGGCTGCGGCCGCAGGGCCTACCGGCCAGTGGCTGCGGCGACGACGCTCCCGACCGAAGACGAAGCCGGCCGGCGGCCAGTTCGTTCCTTAGGCCGCTTCCGGCGCGTGTCGACGGTGGTCAGAAGCCCCCGGCTACGGACCCGCCCACCCAGAGTCACGGCGTGCCGGGCCGCTACTCTCTACTGGACCTGCGGCAACCTCGCTTCGAGCAGATGCGAGAGCATCCCGACCTGCCCGAAGGCCGTGGCGGCAACTACCGCCTGACTCGGCGCAAGCTCCCTACCCACCGGATCTCAACTCGACCAAGGGGGGCAAGCCCCCCTTGGAACCCCCCAAGGATGTAAAGAAATAACGATTCATGGAGTGAGCGTCCGGGCTACACGAAAACCGAAGTTGTTGTTGCGGTTGCCGGTGGTGTCCCAGCTGCGGAACGCGGAGCGGAGGGACCTCGGAATATTGATCCAGGAACCGCCGCGCAAAACGCGACCGGAGCAATCGCCCACCTGCCACGCACTGCCGTCCGATGGCGCGCCGTTGTAGCTCCCGTTCCAGCAATCCTGCACCCATTCCCACACGTTCCCGTGCATGTCGTACAGACCGAACGCGTTCGGCGAAAACGAACCCACCGGCGCCGTCCCAGAGTCGTCCCACTGACTCCCGCAACCGTCGCAGTTCGCACGGCCCGAACCGATCTCGTTGCCCCAACTGTAGGCAGTCCTCGACCCCGCACGAGCCGCGTACTCCCACTCCGACTCGCTCAACAGACGGTACGAAGCCCCCGTCTGCTGCGACAACCAACGAACGTACTCCTGAACGTCGTCCCACGATACTTTCATCACCGGATGCCGGCCGCGACCCCAGCCTTCATCACCCGGACGATGACCGCAACCGCCCGCCGACACGCAGGCGTCCCACTCCGCGAACGTCACCTCGTACTTACCCACCGCCAACCACTCCGGAATCGTCACCTGGTGCACAGGCTGTTCATCCTCTTGGCAGTCCACGCCCGACACGCAGCCCATCCGAAAACTGCCCGCCGGAATCACCACCATCTCCGGACCCGTACCGCCCGAACGCAGCGTGTCCCGGAACTTCATCTCCCACTTCACTCCCCGCCCGGCCAGTGCATTCGCTCGTGTCATCCCCTCCAGAACCTCCGCATCCACACCGGCTCGCGAGAGACGCGCCAACGCCGGCAGCGAGGTGTCGAAGTCCGTACTCCGCGACTCGATCGTGGCCAGGATCTTCTCCGCCGGCAACTCCGCCTCCACGAAGGACAGGATGTCCCCGTTCGACAGTACGCCCTCCTCCTGGCGGCCGGCCGCCGGCGCCAAGCAGAGCAGCACCGCGGCCGCGGCCGACACGAGCAACCGAGCAGTCTTCCCCATGGCGGACCTCCAGTCCCCTGTGAGTCCACGTTACAATAGCGGACCAACACGAAAGACAAGGCGTCGAACCCGCGGAGGTCGTCATGGTCCGGATCATCGCAATTGCTCTCCTCGCTCAAGCTGTGCTCCTGCACGGGCAGCAGCCTCCCGAGAGCGAGGAGCCCGCCGAGGAACGCTCTCCCCGAGCGGTCTACGCCGCGGCAATGGCTGCCGCACGGGCTGCCCGCGAAGCTGGGGCGCAAGATGCCGCAGCGGACTACGAACGCGTAGCCGGAGCCGTCCGCTCGGCGAGCGCGTCCCTCACCGAAGACGCCCGCCGTCGCCTCGAGACGAGCGGCCCGCTGGTGGCCGCGGGCACGACGCGCGACGCGGCCTTGGTAAACGCCGACGCGACCTACGCCCGCGCCCTCGCAGCCGCTGCTCGGGACTACTCGCCGGCGGCCGAGGCAATTCTCGCCGCGGTGGACGATGCCGTCGCCTCCGTCCGTACCGAGTTGGAAGTCTATGACGCTGTCATGGCCGTGGCGGCCGAAGCGCTGGATTCGCGGCAGAGCGTTGCCAGCGGCTCAGCTCGGGAAGCGCGGGCCAGCGAGTCCGACTACGGCATGGCGGTCGCCGCCCGGGACGAAGCGCAGAGAGCCCTGGAGGCCGCCGTCGCCAGGCGTGACCGGGTATCTCGCAACCGGCCGGATACCGATTCCTACGCGCCAAGCCTGGCCTCCAGCGTGTTGGGCGGTCTCACCGCCGTTGTCGCGCAGGCTGGCGGCGCAACAGCAGGATGGAGAAGCACGGGAGCGGGGCATGTCTTCCTACCTCGCTGCGGATCAGGCCTGGGAGGCCGAGTTCGCCGAGGCGCGAGCCCAGGTTGAGGCGGCACGGGAAACGCTCAACGCTGCCGCTGGCCGGGCAGCGCAGGCAAGCGCGCGACGCGAATCCGCGGCCCGGTCCACCCAGGCCGCCTCGAGCGAGCGCGCCGTGGCGCTTGAAGCGCGCGAAGCCGCCAAACTCGATGCGGCTATGGTCTCGACGGTGCTCGACCCAACTGAGTTCGAGGCGGTGGAGGCGGCGCTGAGGAAGACGGCGACGGCCGTCATCGGCGAAATCGAGACCGAAGCCCTGGAGATGATCACCGCCGCCGGCGCCCAGGAGGCGCTCCGCTCCGCGCTGGGCCGGTACGGCGACCTCCGCCCGGCAGCGCTCGAAGCCGGGCGGGCCGCCATCGAGGCGGAGGGTCCAAGGGCGATCGAACTCGCTCGCGCCCGCTTGAAGGACCGTTACCAGTCCCAAGTCCTCGGCGAGACCCGGACGAAGATCGGGGACTACGAGGCGGCCGTCATCCGGGCCCAAGCCGACTACGAACCGGCCCTGGAAAGAGCCGACAAGACTCTTGACTCCGCCCTGACCGTCTTCCAGAGCCTCCCGCCCAAGAAGCGGGAACGGCGCAGGAACATGGCCACGCTCGAGGCCGCTCTTGCCAGACACGCGGTCGCCACCCGGGCGGCGCGGTCGCGACGCGTCGGCGCAATCGACCTGGACCTCTACTTGCTGACATCCACTCTCACAGCCGAACTGAACGCCGCCATGCCCGCTGACTTCCTGGCGAAAACTGCCGGCGAGACGTTGGCCGCTGGCGGGGACATCGCCCTCGACATTGCCGAGCACCGGGAACGTCGCCGCCACTTCGACACCGCCTTCCAAGCGGCGCTTCAGGGCGAATACCGGGCCAAGTTCGAAGGCGGCGTCCCGGAAAGAGTGGAAGAACTCGTCGAGAAAGACATGGGGAGCGTCGAGGAGGAGGTCGCACGGAGAGCCGAGTCCGGCCGAAAGCAGTTGGTCGACCGGATTCCCCACCTCGTCGACCGCGCCGAAGCGCTGCGCCAGTTGGAGGCCGATGTGCGGAACGGTCTGTTCCGCGCGGCCGGTTCCGGCTCGGCGATTGACGCGCCTGTAGAGTCGACCCCAAACGGGTAGGCGCTCGAGGCCGAAGTGACGGCTCCCGGTTCAGAGCGGCGAACCGCTGGGCCCCGTCGATGAGTTCGTCTCGAAGTTGTTCGAGCCCTTCGGGACCACCGAGTTGATCCGTGTCGCTCGAGGTCCTCGTCCCGGCTCTGGCCGGCTACATGTCCGGCGACGACGCTCCCGCTAGGCAGTCCATGATGAGAGTCGCGCTGCATTCGAGCCGCGAGGCATCGCGCCCGACATCGCGGCACGGTCGGTCGAGCGGCTGTTGCCGCGGCACGGTCCCGGAGAGCCCCACTTCCGTCTGTTGTGGTAGCGTCCTCGTCGTCAGTCCACTCGGGCCACGCTCGCAGCTCCACCACATCGATGCTTGGCTGGCTCCCGGAGGGTTTGAGCGTTGCGGCGCGCGGTGATCGGCCGGTGGCGGCGAGACGGAGAGACACGGGGAGACAAGGCCGATGAAGCCGGAATTCGGGACGACGCAGCTTGAAGCGCAGCCCATCCTGGGCATCCGAACGACAGTTGCGGTTGCCGAGATCGGGCAGGCCATGGGGCCTCTGTTCGGCGAGGTGCATGGGTACATCCAGCAAAACGGCAAGGCGGCGGCGGGAATGCCCCTCGCGATTTACCACTCCATGCCCGGCCCCGGCGACACCGTCGACCTCGAATGCGCGATACCGGTCGCTGCGCCGATGCCGGGCGCGGGCCGCATCAAGGCAGGAGAGCTCTCCGCAGGAACTGCGGCGACCGTCACCCACATGGGACCGTACACCGACCTTGGGCATACGTGGGCGGCGCTGACGGAGTGGATGAAGTCGAAGGGCCTCGACGGCGCGGCAGCACCATGGGAGGTCTACGTCACCGACCCCGGCGCCGAGCCCGATCAGTCGAGGTGGCGCACGGACATCTTCTTTCCCGTCCACTGATCTGGCGGCAACAGCTCGCCGGTCGCGCCTGACGCGGAAAGAGCAATCACTGTCGCCTTGCCTATTCCCACTCCCGTTGCAGGCGTTGGTGGCTACCGCACCGCTTCAGCGAGCGCCGACACGACCGCCGAACGGTGGCGGCCGTACTCCCGGTTGGTCGCGTCGGGCCAAGCGCCGTGGGCGACGATGACGATGTTGGACCCCGGGTCCATCCAAAGGTACTGGCCGAAGATGCCGATGCCGGCGAAAGCGCCGTCTCCGCGCAGCCACCACAGATAGCCGTAGCCGTCGTAGCCGGGACTGGGGCTCGTGGAGTCCGCCATCCAGCCCTCGGGAAGCACCCGCGTGCCGTCGCGCAGCACGCCGCCGTTCATCGCGAAGATGCCGATCCGGGCGTAGTCGCGCAGCGTGGCGCTGATGCAGCAGCCGCCGAGCTCGCCGCCGCCGGGCTCGTGGAGCACCCAGTTCGCGTCCGCCTCCATGCCGAACGGTCCCCAGAGCTTGTGCTCGAGGTAGGTCGAGAGGTTGTTGCCGATCGCCGCCCGCAGGACGGCGCCGGCCATGTTCGTTTCGCCGGTGTTGTAGTGGAACACCTCACCGGCGGCATGCTCCCGCTCCAGTGCCGCCATGTACCGGGCCTGCTCCACCAGGGGGGACGGCAACGTCGCGACATCGGACTCCGCGTCGGCGTAGTCCTCGTTCCACTTGACGCCGGAGGCCATCCGCAGCACGTTGCGAATCGACACGCCGTCGTAGCCGCCGCCCGCCAGCAAGGGCAGGTATTTGGTGACCGGATCGTCGACGCCGCCGATGTAGCCGTCGGCGATCGCGGCGCCGTACAGCATCGAAACGACGGACTTGGCGATGGAGAACGAGATCCAGCGGCTGTTCTCGTCGTTGCCGAGGCCGTACCGCTCGAACACGATCTCGTCGTCCCTGACCACCAGGAGGCCTGCAATCCGACGGTCTCCGATGTAGTCCTCGACGGTAAGCGTCTCGCCTTCCACTTCATAGGTGACCGACGACAGATCCCGCGGCGCGGGGGTCAACGGATAGGGGTCGTCGGAGGCCTTGAACCACCGCACGTTGCTGATCTGGTCGATGTTCCGGTAGCCAGCGACCTGCTGTTCGGGGGTCCAGAACAGGACCTCGCCCGCCGGGCCGAAGTTCTCCGCGTCCGGATTGACCGGTTCGGCGGCCGCGGCGGAATCGCTCTCCGCGGCAGGACCGGCGCAGGCGGCGAACGCCAGCGCCAGGGCGGCGGCCGCACCGCCGGCCCGCCAGCCAATCGACACATGTGCACTCAAGAACGGGACCTCTCTTCTTCGCGCCATTCCATTCCCCCTTCTGATTCGGAACTCACCGATCGTAGCGCCTCGACTGCTGCGCGGTAGGCTGCCGAGGCCGCGTTCCAATGACCGAAAAGAGCCTCTCGACCGAAACTACACTTCCAGGGCCGGCATCCGTCCACCCGGTCGACGGCGACGACGCGGCCCGCGCCCTGTTCGAACTTCGCGGCTGGACCGACGGTCTGCCGATCGTGCCCCCGACACCGGAACGGGTGGCGGCAGCCGTCGAGGCGGCGGTCATTGAGCCCTCGCAGGTGCTGGGGGTCGAGACGGTCCGCGGTCGGGCGATCACGGCCGAAAAGGCGGCGACCAACGCCGTGATGGCGGGGTGCCGGCCTCGCGACTTCGCCGCTGTCGCCGCGGCGGTCGAGGCGATGTGCGACCCGGCCTTCCTGCTGCACGGCGCCACCTCGAGCACGGGCGGCTGCGCCGTGCTCGTCATCGTCAACGGCCCGATCCGCCGGGAACTCGGCATGACCGGGGCGTTCAACGTGCTGGGCGGCGCCGACCGGGCGTCGCTCGCGATCGGGCGGGCACTTCGCCTGATCCTCCGCAACCTGGTCGGCGTGCGGCCCGGCGAGCTCGACCGCTCCACGCTGGGGCATCCGGGGAAGTTCAGCTACTGCCTGGCCGAAGACGAGGAGGGCTCACCCTGGCCCTCGCTGGCGGCCGAGCGCGGAGCGCCCGCGGGCAGCTCGAGCGTCACCGTCTTCGCCGCCGGCGCTCCCCGGCAAGTGATGAACGAGTGGACGACCGAGCCGGAATCGATCCTCGACACGATCGCGGCCGAGATGCGGGCCAACCTCCTCCACTACTCGATCTGGGCCGGCAACCACTGTCTCATCCCGCCGCCACAGTTGCGCGAACTCCTGGCCGACGCCGGCTGGACCAGGGCGGACATTCGGAGCTATCTGCACCGCGCGGCGCGGGTGCGGCGAGGCGACTGGGAACGGGTCGGCAAGGCGGCCGTGGTCACCGACGCGAACCAGGACCAGGAGTACGGAGCGCTCCAGTCGCCCGACGACCTCCTGATCGTCGCCGCCGGCGGCCCCGCGGGCGGCTTCGCGGCCGTCATTCCGCCGTGGTTCGGCAACAAGTCGCGGGCCGTGACGGCCGGCGTCGGCTTCTGTCTGGAGTGTTGACGGATGGCGCTAGGGACCGCAAGCCGCGCTGAACAGCCGATTCAACGCTTCCGCCGACACGACCCCACGAACGCGCGCGCGGACCTTGCCGCCTTCCAGGCGTGCAACGAAGACCGCATCATCCCGATCTTCGGCGTCGCCGTCTGAGCCGGCGAGGGCCCGCCACGCGTCGGCGCCTTCCTCGACGACCAGGAAGGTGCCTTGGCGTTCAGCCGGCACGTCGCCGCGCAGCCCGCGAACCACGAAGCGGCGGATCATCTGCGGCGCACCTTCAAGCACCACGACGGTGTAGACGGACCATTCCGCGGCTCGCGCCTCTTCGTCCAGCGCACTGCGCCAGCCTCGCGCACGGCCGTTCGCCGCGCGGTGAAAGCTCATCACCAGCAGGGTGCGTGGAGCGAGCCCTTCCGGTGCTGCCACCTCCCGCCCATCCAAGGTGACCGCCCGAGGTTTGCCGGCCGCTCCCGCCGGAGCGTCGTCGCCAGGCACCGCAGTCGGAACTGCGGCCAGCGACGCGCCGAACAAGAGGGCAGCGGCGCCCAGCCGCCTCACACCGCCCCCCGGAAACGCATGACCCTGTACTGCTTGATGCGGGCGAAGTGCTCCGGGTCGATCAGCCGGTCGAGCCGGTCCAGCCGGCCGGTCAGAGGCCGCGCCAATCGCCAGCCGGCGCCGGCCAACCGCGGGAACCGCCGCGTGGAGGCCTCACGCAGCAAGCTCACGGTGCCGCGGCCGAAGCGGTCGAGCATCGCCCGCGCAAGCCGCAGCATTGGAAGGACGGATTCGGTCACGTCCTCGTCGATCTCGAGAACGAGCCCGCTGGCCTCGGACCGAGCCAGGAACTCGTCCAGCGGGTGGCCGCTCCGCGAGCCCTCGCTGCCGTCCGGGCAGGTGACGAAGTAGTCGCACAGAAGCACGTGCCCACCCGGCCTCAGCGATCGCTGCACAGCCTCGAACAGCTCCTCCAGCCACACGTACTGCGCCGACTCGCAGAGGAACAGGAGGTCGTAACGCCGATCCGGCTCGAACTCCTGGAAACGGCCAAGGTGGAAGCGTCGATCCGGCAGCCGCGACCTGAACAACTCGCCATGGTACGGATCGGGAGACAGTCCTTCGACGTCGTAGCCGAGAGCGGCCAGCCGTTCCGCGATCACGCCGGTCCCGCAACCGACGTCGAGCACCGAGGAGACGCCCGGCGGCAGCAGCTCGATCAGACGCCCCACGAGCCGCTCCTGGGCTCGGCGCAGACCAGCCAAGTCGAACGGATCCTCGGCGCTCCACATGCCGAAGTTCAGGTATTCGAGCCCCACGATCCGGTGCAGGAACTGGAGCGCGACGCTCGTCTTCACCTGACGCGGGCTGCTGCCGTCCGTCGCCTGACGAAACAACCGCCTCCCCTGCGGCGCGGACGGCCAGAGGCGGCCGGACGTTGGCGCCGAAACGGCGTCAGGAGTCGCGCTCGCGCGCGGCGACGGTGGCACGATGCGCAGACTCACTGGTTGGCTAGTCTACAGCGGAAGCGCAGCCGCGATAGGTTCAGGTGGCAGTGCCGACAGTACACGGCCAACAGGCCAAGGCCCCATCAAGCGGATCCGACCACCGCGTCCCAAGGAGAACCCATGCGCTCGTCGACCTTCCTTCTCGCTCTCTCGATGGTTTTCGCCATGGCCGCACCCGTACCGGCCGCGGAACATCCGCTCGACCCCCTGAGCTACCAGGAGATGTGGCGTGCGCTGGAGGTGCTCCGCGATGCCGGGCACATGAACAAGGAGACCCGCTTCTCGGAGCTGAGACTCAAGGAGCCGGCCAAACGCGACGTGCTCGCCTGGCGCCCCGGCCTCGAAATGGGCCGGACGGTCTATGCCCTGGTTCGCCAGGCCGACAAGACCTATGAGGCCACCGTCGACCTTGCCGCCGAGCGAGTCACGTCATGGACGCCCCTTGCCGGAGCGCAACCCGCCTGGCTTGGCGAAGAGTTCGAGGCAGTCGTCGACAAGGTGCTCGAACATCCGGACTTCATCGCCGGCCTTGAGGCGCGCGGCATCACCGACCACACCTTTCTCGACTGCGGCACGGGACCACCCGGTTACTTCGGGACCGAGGAAGAGCGCGGACGGCGGATCGGCAATGTCAGGTGTTCCGAGCCGCGCGGCGTCCGCAATGCCTGGACCCGGCAGGTCGAGGGCCTGAGCGCCGTCGTCGACCTCGGCGCCGGCGAAGTCTTGCGGGTGGTTGACGACGGTCCGGTGCCCGCCACCACGACGACCGCGGACTTCGACCGCACCACCCTCGACCATCCGCGCGAAGTGCCCGGACCGATCGATACGCGCCAGCCGCTCGGACCCGGCTTCGAGATCGACGGTTACCAGGTGCGCTGGCAGAACTGGAGCTTCCACCTGAGGCCCGATCAGCGGATCGGCCTGGTTCTGTCCCTGGTTCGCTACCAACCGGGATCGGACGCGAGTTCCCGCTCCGTGATGTACCAGGGCCATCTGTCGGAGATCTTCGTTCCGTACATGGACCCGTCGTTCGCCTGGTATCGGCGCAACTTCATCGACGCCGGCGAGTTCGTTGCCGGGGGATTGGCCAAGCCGATGCTGCGCGGCCGGGACTGCCCCGGTCACGCGGTCTACATCGACACCCTGGTCAGCGGCGGCAACGGCCGCCCCCGCACCGTGCCCGACACGATCTGCATGTACGAACGCGAGACCGGCGATCCTGCCTGGAGGCACTACGCCTCCGAACAGCCCGACAGCCGGCGGAGCCGCGATCTGGTCTTGCGGACGGGGGCCGTGGTCGGCAACTACGACTACCTGCTTGACTGGATCTTCCGGCAGGACGGCTCCATCGAAGCCCGGGTCGGCGCCACCGGCATCCTGGAAGTCAAGGCAACGAACGCAGCCTCCGCGATCCCACCGGCGCCATCGGCGGGGCCGGTCAACACAGCCGCGGCCGACGCGCTGCGGACACCCGGTCGCGCCGATGCCTACGGCCGTTTCGTTGACCGCAACATCGTCGCCGTCAATCATGACCACTACTTCAGCTACCGGCTCGACATCGACGTCGATGGCGCAGACAATCGCTTCGTCGCCGATCGCCTGGTCACCAAACGGCTGCCGGCCGACCACCCCAGACGCAGCCTGTGGGTCCAGGAACAGGAGGTCGCGGCCAGCGAGCATGACGCCCGGCTGAACATCGACCTGGAGCGACCAACGCTCTGGCGGGTGCTCAGCACCAGCCGGACGAACGCCGTCGGCTATCCGACGAGTTTCCAGGTGATGCCGGGCAGGAACGCGAATACGCTGCTCTCGGCGGACGACTATCCGCGGCGGCGCGCCGGTTTCATCGACCACCACCTGTGGGTGACCCCCTACGACCCGGACGAACTCTACGCGGCCGGCGACCACCCGACCCTGAGCGAGCCGGGCATGGGTCTGCCCGAATGGACGGAGGCGGACCGGCCGATCAAGGACAGGGACATCGTGCTCTGGCACACGGTCGGCATGCACCACTTGCCGCGGGCCGAGGACTGGCCGGTGATGCCGGTCATGTGGCACGGCTTCAAACTGCGCCCGTTCGACTTCTTCGACCGCAACCCGGCGCTCGATCTGCCCTGAGCCCGATCCTGCCGGCGTTACAGTTCTGTCGCACGCCCTCCCCGAGCCGAACAGGAATGTTCGTCCGGGGCGGCGCGCCGGCAGCCTGACCCGGAACCGGCGCCCCCATCGAGCCCCATCGCCACTTCCTCGATCCGCCGCCAACTCGCGGCTGCGCGCGGGTTTGCGGGCATTGCCGCGGTCTCGCGTCCGCACTTCCCGGCGCGGCCCAAGCGCCTCCGCCCGCTTGGCACGGTTCTGGATACAGGAGCGCGGCAAGCCTGGACGTCAGTTCCGGAAACCTGACCTCTCCCACGCCGCAGAAGAAGCGCGGGCCGAGATGATCAGCCGGGCGGATCAAACGAAGAGGAGGGACTCGCATGAGCTTCAGAATTCGCGGTCGAACCATCGGTCTGGGTTCGGCCCTGGGACTCACCCTGGTGCTGGCTCTGTTCGGCGCCGCGCCGGCCGCGGCACAGGAAGGCGTGGACAGCGGCGACACGGCATGGATGCTGACCGCCAGCGCCCTGGTGCTGCTGATGACGCCGGGACTGGCGTTCTTCTACGGCGGGCTGGTCCGGCGAAAGAACGTCCTCTCGATCCTCATGCAGTGCTTCCTGTGCATGGGCCTGATGACCGTGCTCTGGGTCGTCGTCGGCTTCAGTCTCGCGTTCGGCTCAGACGCCCTCGGCGGCGTGATCGGCGGCGGCGACTACTTCCTGCTCGCCAACCTGGGCTACGACGCCTGGGACGGCACCGGCATTCCGGCGCCGCTGTTCATGATCTTCCAGGGCATGTTCGCGATCATCACGCCCGCTCTCATGATCGGCGCCTTCGCGGAACGGATGAAGTTCAGCGCCATCTGCCTGTTCATGAGTGCCTGGCTGCTGGTGGTCTACGCCCCGATCTGCCACTGGGTCTGGGGCGGCGCCGAGGGCTTCTTCGGCCTCGGCGGCGACGGCGCCCTCGACTTTGCCGGCGGCACCGTCGTTCACATCAACGCCGGCGTCTCGGCCCTCGTCGCGGCGCTCGTTCTCGGCCGCCGCAAGGGCTATCCGGACCACGCCTCGCCTCCGCACAACCTGCCCTTCGCCGTCCTCGGCACCGGCCTGCTCTGGTTCGGCTGGTTCGGCTTCAACGCCGGCAGCGCCGTGGCGGCCAACGGCTCGGCAGCCAACGCCTTCGTCGTCACCCAGGTGGCGACCGCGGCAGCGGCGGCCGCCTGGGGCCTGATCGACTGGATCCGCGACTCCAAGCCGACGCTCCTGGGCACCATCACCGGCGCCATCGCCGGACTCGTGGCGATCACTCCGGCCTCCGGTTCGGTCAGCGCGATCGGCGCGATCGGCGTCGGCGCCGGCGCCTCGTTGTTCGCGTACCTCGCGGTCACCTGGCTCAAGGCGAAGCTCGGCTACGACGACTCGCTGGACGTCTTCGGTGTCCACGGCATCGCCGGCATGTGGGGCGCGATTGCGGCCGGCCTCTGGGCCACGGACGTGGTGCCCGGCAACGACGCGAACGGGCTGTTCTACGGCAACGCCGGTCAGGTCGCGATCCAACTCAAGGCAATCGCCTACACCATCGTCTGGGCGGCGGTCGTGTCCTTCATTCTGCTCAAGGTCATCGACCTGATCATCGGACTCCGTGTCAGCGACGACGAAGAGCGGATCGGTCTCGACCTCACCGACCACCGCGAAAACGCTTACACCCTGGTGGACTAGGAGGAATGACATGAAGTACATCGTGGCCATCGTTCAGCCCGACCGGATGCAGGAGGTTCTCGATCTCCTGCAAGAGCGGGAGATCCACCTGTTGACCGTCTCCAACGTCATGGGGCGCGGTCGCCAGCGGGGGGTTTCCGAGGTCTACCGCGGCCACAAGGAGGCCGGCGCTCTGCTGCGCAAGCTCAAGATCGAGATTGCGGTCAACGAGGACTATGTCGACCTGGTGATCGATGCGATCACACGGGGCGCCAAGACCGGCAATGTCGGTGACGGCAAGATCTTCGTCCTGCCGCTCGAAGAGACCATCCGCATTCGCACGGGCGAAACCGGAAACGTCGCGATCGGCTGACCTGGCGCGCTCCCCGGCGCGCTTCTCTCCATGGGCGCCGGACGCTCAGCCCGAAAGGCCGTCGAAGAGACGCTGCAGGCTGCCCATCCGCCCGGCGATCAGGTCCCAGGCGCCCTCTTCGTCCGGCAACTGACCCAGGCTGTGCAGGCGCCGAGCCAGGAACTGGAACTCGCTGGTCCGCCGGGCGGGTATGACCAGATCCTTGCTGTGGCCGCGGACGATGCGCAGGCAGTTGATCACCGCTCTCAGCAACCGGTATCCCGCCTCGACCTGCTCGAGTTCGTCGCCCGAAACGTGGCCACCCTCGTAGAGCGCCCTGACCGCCTCCAGCGTGTTCGTCTGACGCACTCCGGGGTCGTCCGCGCCGGCCGCGATCTGCCGCACCTGCACCAAGTACTCGGCGTCAAGCAGGCCGCCGGCGCTGAACTTCGCGTTCGTCGTGCCGGGCGCCGTGAGTTCGGATCGTTGACGGTTCCGCAGGTGCAGGATGCGCGCCACGTCGTGCGGCCGCGGATCGAATACGTAGTCCCGCCGGTGCGCCTCGATGCGGGCGCACAGCGCCGGATCGCCCGCAACCGCGCGGAGCCGAACCAGCGCCTGACGTTCGTAGGGGTCGGCGTCACCGTCAAAGCTGTAGTACGAGGAGAACCGCTGGAACGACGCCGATAGCGGCGAGGACGAACCGCCGGGGCGCAGACGCCAGTCCAGCTCGAAGATCCCGTCCCGTTTGGCGCGGATCAGGCGCGCCAAGCGCATCGCCGCGCGCTCGTAGAGTTCCCCGGCCCGGCCCTGCTCCGACCCTTCGGCATCCCAGACGAACATGAGCTCGATGTCCGAGGCGTAGCCGAGATCGCGTCCGCCCCACTTGCCGAGCGCGCACAGAGACCACGCTCCGGGCGCCGGTCCGCCGGCCGCGACCTCGGCCACCGCCTCCTCGGCGCCCCGCGTGAGCACCACGTCGGAGAGGGTCGAGAGTTCGGCGCCGAAGTCGCTGAAGCGCTCGATCCTGCGCGTCAGGTGGCGCATGTCGATGCGTCCGATCTCGTCGTCCTTGAATCGGTTGAGAACGTCGTCCGGCTTGTCCTGGCCTTCGAGCGCCGCGTCCAGCCGGCGCTCCAGCTCTCCTCTGTCGGCGCCGAAGTCGAGGTCGGCCATGTTGGCGAGCAGCGGCATCAGGTTCTCGTGTTGCCGGCGCAGGAACTCCTCCCAGAGGTAGGTGCCGGCCCCAAGGACCCGCGCCAGTTCGTCCAGCGACGACGCCAGCGCCTGGGTCGGATCGGCAACCTGTTCGCACGCGGCGTCGATCAGCGCCCCGAACTGGCGCAGAGCCAGGTGCGGGTTCGGCGCCACCGCCAGCCGGTGCGCGAACTGCTTCATCAGGGTCACCGTGAGACGCAGATTGTCGACGGCGACCCGATCTTCGATCTTCCCGCCGCGCCGGGTGGTCACGAACAGGCGGTCGCGCACCTCGCCGTCCACCGTGTCGAACTCGACCTTGTCGATCCAGTAGTCCCGGGTCGAGAGGACGGTGGCGAACTCGAACAGGAACATGAAGCTGTCCGGGCTTCGAATCTCGAGAATCGTGCAGTTCTCGTCCGACTCGTTGTCGACCGAGATGGCAATCGGCGGCAGGACCCGGTCCGCCTCGGCGCCGAGGTCCATCCGCCGCGCCGCCTCCATGACCCGCAGGGTCAGTTCCTCGTTGGCGCGGCGCGCATCGCCCTTCTCCAGGAGCGCCAGCAACCGGTTCAGGTCCCGCTCGAACTCGGTCCAGGAAAACACCTCAGTCGACCGTTCCGGCGCCGGTTGCACATCGGCCGAGTACACGATCCGCGTCGGGCCTTGCTTTCTTCGCGGCGGCGGCGGAGTCCTGCGCCGCCGGCGCCGGTCCTGGGACCGCTCGGGCAGGCGCCGCCGAGTTCGCCGGGGCCGCCGGTAGAGTCCGACGTCGCCGACATCCTGGTAGGTGTAGGAACTGCCGCTCAGGATCGACTGGCCGTAGGCCGCGAGCAGTCCGCAGATCTTGGCGAACTCACCCTGGTAGTCGTTTGCGACCACGGTCACCCGCCGGGTCGAGCCGACGCAGCGCACATCGACCCGGCACAGCCGATCGGCATCGAGTTCCTGGATCATCTCCAGGTGGCGCGCCACGTCCTCGACCGCGAAGCTCAGGAAGTAGCCTCTCTCCAGCCGCCTGAAGTGCTCGTCGACGACCTCGGCAGGCAGGTCCGGGCACAGCTCGCGGACCTGCTGCTTGCGCTCGAGGAGTTCGATCGTCTCCTCGAAGAACTCGCCGAAGATGCGGCGCACCGTGGCCGCCGTCTCCTCGTAGCGAGGGCCGAGATCGAGCGTGTCCAGCGGCTGGCGCAGGGCGAAGGCCACGCGCCACTGGAACGTCGCCCACTGTTTCGGATCCTGCGGCAGTTGGCGCACGGGGAGATCCCGCTCCAACTGGAGCACGTGTTCCACCACCCGCAAGAAGACGTATGCCTCGTGCAACTCGTCGTGCTCGTCATCCGTGATGACGCGGTGCGACCGGAGCCGCGCCATCGCCCGCAGCGTGTTGGCTGAGCGGAGACCGCGGTTGGCGGCGCCTTGGTAAAGCTGAAGCAACTGGACGATGAACTCGATGTCGCGGATGCTGCCGGCGCCGAGCTTCACGTTGCCGATGTCCGTGCCGCGGGAACGGAGCGACTTCTCGATCATCTGCTTCATCTCGAAGACTTCGCGCAACAGTGTCTCGGGCGGCCTCTCCGGATTGAAGACGAAGCGCCGCGTTCCGTCGATCAGGCTCTTGGCCGCCGCCGCGTCGCCGCCGGCGAACCGCGCCTTGATCAGCGCCTGGAAGGTCCAGGTCATCCCGTAGCGCTCGTAGAAGCGGAGGTACTGCCCCACCGTGCGCACCAGGGGGCCCATCTTCCCCTCGGGACGCAGACGCATGTCGACGCGGAACACGAACCCGTCCGCCGTGTTGTCGGAGATCAGCCGGATCAGTTTCGGCGCCAGCCGCTGAAGACGGTGCAGGGCCTCCTGGTCGACATCGTCCGAGGCCACGAAGATCGCGTCGATGTCCGAGCTGTAGTTGACCTCCAGACCGCCCCACTTGCCCATCGCGATGACCGCGAACGGCTCCCGATCGAGTCCCGTCGCCTCGAGCGCGCGCTGCACGCAGACATCCGCGACCTGGGAGATCTTCGCCGTCGTCGTGTCGAAGTCGTCGAGGCCGCTGAAGTCCGAGACGGCGACCCGGATCAGCTCCCGGTAACGCAGGAAGCGCAGCCAGCGGCGCATGTCCTCGTCCGGCTTCGGCCGGAGTACCCACATCCGTGCGCGCTGCTCGTCGGCCGATTCCTCCTCGACCGGGAACAGACCCTCCTCCGCCTCCGCGTGTGCGTCGAGCCACCGCATGTACGCCGGCGCAAACTCGCGCAGGATGTCGCGCTGGGCCAGCGCCAGGGTCTGACGCGGATCTTCGGCGTCCTCGATGTCCATGGCCGCAAGGGCCTGGATCGCTTCCTGGAGGTGGGAGTTCACAAGGGCTCCCACGGACTGACGACGTCGATGTCCAGGCTGTCGAAGTCGGAGATGTTTCTGGTCGCAACGGCGAGGTCGTGCACGGCCGCCGTCCCGGCGATCAGCGCATCCGCGACGCCCGGCGTCCGGCCGGACCTCCTGGCTTGTGCGCGCAGCCTCGCCGCCAGTCTGGCCTCTCGGCGACCGATAGCGATCAGGCAGTTCTCATACTGCGCCTGGATCGCCGCCAGCGCGTGGCCGAGCTGGCGTCGACGCCGTCCCGCGGGAAGCAGGCGCAAACCGAAATCCAGTTCATGAACGACCATGGTCGAAAGCCAGAGATCACCTCCGGAGTTCAGGAACGCCACGACTTGCAGGTCGGGCGCCGGCTTGGCCATCTCGGAGACGACATTCGTGTCGAGAAGGAACCCCCTCACTCCCAGTTCTCCCAATCCCAGTCGTCGGTCTGGAAGGGAATCTCCCGCTCCGGCTCGTTCTTCCGGTCGGGAAGCTCTAGTTCGATGCCACGAGGCATGTTCTCCACCAACCACTGGCCCAGCGGCTTCTGCGGCGTCGAGCGGCGCTCCCACTCGCGCTTCGGAACGACGACGAACGTGTTGCGCTTGCCGATCTGTTGGGGCCCTTCCTCCTCCGCGAGGCGAAGAATCTCCGACAGTCGCGCCTTGGCCTCAGCGATGGTCCAAGCTCGTTCAGAATCGGGGCCAATGGCCATGGGGACTCTCCTCAGGGGTTCCTCACCAATGTGGTCCACCTTAGACCAGTTTCTCCAGTTGGGTCAAGGGACGGATCCGGCAACAGGCGATGGACGATAATGCTCCGCGACTACCGATGAGGAACCCGTCATGAAGCTCACTACCGTCGTCACCTTGCCGGCCATCCTGTTTGCGGCCAGCGCTTCGGCTGCCGCCCAGGCCGGCGTCGCTGAAAACGGCTATCTCACACCCCCGCGGGAGATCGTCGACATTCTCGACGCACCGCCGACGCCAGGCGTTCTCGTCGGACCGACGCGCGACGTGATCATGCTGATCGAGCAGCGGAGCATGCCGCCGATCGGGTGGCTGGCGCGGCCGCTGGAACGGTTGGCCGGCTACCGGATCGATCCGCGGAACAGCGGCCCCTGGCGGGCGCCGGAGATTGCGGCGCTGACGATCCGCCGCCTCGACGCTGTCGTCAACGAAGCGGGCGCCGGCGACGATGGCGTGCGTATCGACGCGCCGCGAGGCACGACCCTCGGCTGGCCGGAATTCTCTCCGGATGGCTCGCACCTCTCCTACGCGGTCCTCCGAGACACCGGGATCGAACTCTGGGCAGTTGACCTGGCGACTGGCCGCCCGCGGCCGCTGACCGTCGCGTCGCTCAACGCCACCTGGGGCAACCCCTGCCAATGGCTCTTCGACTCGACCGGCGTGCTCTGCCGCTTCCGGCGAGCCGCCCGCGGAACGCCGGAAGCGCCGCCGCGCCAACCGAACGGCCCGAACATCCAGGAACACGCGGACGGACGCGCCGCGCCGGTGCGCACCTACCAGGACCTGCTGAGCAACCCCTACGACGAAGCCCTGTTCGAGTACCACTTCACGAGTCAGCTCAAGACTGTCGATCTGGCCACGGGGGCCCGAACGGCGATCGGCGAACCGGGCCTCTACGCCCGCGTCTCGGCCGCGCCGGACAGTCGGCACGTGCTGGTCGAGCGCCTGCAGCGTCCGTTCTCGTGGTTGCACCCGGCCAACCGCTTCGCCCGCTCGGTGGAGGTCTGGACGCGCGACGGCGGCGCGACCACCATCGCGACGCTGCCTCTCGCGGACGCCGTACCGATCGGCGGTGTTCCCACAGGACCCCGGGGCCACCGATGGAATCCCACCGAACCGGCAACCCTGGTCTGGAGCGAAGCGCAGGACGGCGGCGATCCGAAGGCCGATGTCCCGCATCGCGACTACGTCTACTCCCTCGCCGCGCCCTTCGACGGCGAGCCGCGCGAACTGACCCGCACCGAGTACCGGTTCCGCGGCATCTCCTGGACCGCCGACGGCACCGCGCTGGTCAACGAGTACGACCGCCCGACCCGCTGGACCCGCACCGCCCTGCTCGACGTCGGCGGCGACGAGCCGCGGCCGCTGTTCGATCGCAGCGCCGAGGACCGCTACGGCGATCCGGGCTTCCCGGTCCGCCGCCCCGGCGGCGGAACCGCCGGCGCCACTCTTCTGCAGGACGGGCACTCGATCTACCTGAGCGGCGCCGGCGCATCGCCCGAAGGCGACCGGCCGTTCATCGACCGGCTCGACTTGCGGACGTTGGAGACAAAGCGGCTCTTCCACACCGAACCCGAGACCTACGAGACCGTGGTCGCGGTTCTCGCGGACGACGGCAGGACACTGCTCACCCGCCGCGAGAGCAAAACGGAGCCTCCGAACTACTTCGTGCGCAACACGGCCAACGGCGCCAGGAAGGCGCTGACCGACTTCACCGACCCGGCGCCCATCCTGCGTCAGATCGAGAAGCGCCTCATCACCTACAAGCGCGCCGATGGCACCGGCCTCTCCGCCACTCTCTACCTGCCGCCTGGCCACCGCGAGGGCGACAGGCCGCCGATGCTGCTCTGGGCCTATCCCCGCGAGTACACGAATCCCGACGCCGCCAGCCAGGTCAGCGGTTCGCCCCACCGATTCACCCGGCCGCGGGGCGCGACGCACCTGCTTCTCCTCACCCAGGGCTACGCGATCCTGGACGGGCCAACGATGCCGATCGTCGGCGAGGGAGAGACGGCCAACGACACCTACGTCGAACAGCTCGTCGCCAGCGCGGCGGCGGCCATCGACAAGGCCGTCGAACTCGGCGTCGCCGACCGCAACCGGATCGCCGTCGGAGGCCACAGCTACGGCGCCTTCATGACCGCCAACCTGCTCGCCCACTCCGACCTCTTCGCCGCCGGCATCGCCCGCAGCGGCGCCTACAACCGCTCGCTAACACCCTTTGGCTTCCAGAACGAACGCCGGACCTTCTGGGAGGCCCAGCACATCTACGCGGCCATGTCGCCCTTCTTCCACGCCGAGAAGGTGAACGAGCCGATCCTCCTACTCCACGGCGAGATCGACAACAACTCGGGGACCTTCCCGATGCAGTCCGAGCGCTTCTACCAGGCCCTGAAGGGCCACGGCGCCGCGGTGCGCTACGTCACCCTGCCCCATGAATCCCACGGCTACGCGGCGCGGGAGTCCGTGTTGCACGTGGTCGCGGAGATGGTCCGCTGGTGCAACGCCTACTTGGGCGAGGGGCGGAAGGCGAGGACCTCGAAGTAGCGGTTGATTCGCCTGTAGTCGGGGGAGTTGAGGAACCGCCTGACTCTGCGCAGGGTGCGCTCGCGACTCTCCTCGGCCGAGGCGTTCGCAAGTTCGGTCTCGGTCAGGAGATCCTGACGGTAGAACCGGGGCCACTTACCTTCCTCTACTTCAAGCGGGAACTCACCGGCAACGATCCCCTCGACCGGAGCTTTCTCCATGAAGTCGAGAATCCTCCTCACGGCTCGCCGCTTCTCGCCGGCTACTGCGACGCCGCCCAGTTTCACGACCACGTTCCGATGCGTGAACTCGAACCACCACCTCTGGTCCTTGATACCGAGCTTCTTTGCGGTCTTGAGCCATCGGCGATCCCAGAAGGAGAGCCAGTACACCGTCCCTCCAGTAGCGGTCACGGCCTGAGTCTCGAAGCCTCTGCTCCGCAGAACCTGCCGGACGGCGTCTCTCAGGTCCGCGGGCCGCTGGCGGAAGTCCCGCAGCAGACTGTCGAGAGCGTCGACGTCGGCCCGAGGGACCGGCCATTTCTTAGGCATCTTGCCAGGCTTCCACTCGCGCAGCATCTTCTCGAGCGTCGCCCCATGGTCCTTCAACAGTCCTCTGAAGCAGTCCGAGGAGGGCCCGCGGCCAAGGATGTTCCGGTCGACGATGTCGACGTACTGCTGGAGAAAGGCGTTCACCTCCGTGGAAAGGGACTCACATCCGTTGAGAAGCGACTCCACGCGGCTCTGGATCTCGTGCCAGCTCAGATGAAGGTAGTCCTCGTGCTGCGGGTCTCCCTCGCGTGAAGCGGTCAGCAGAACGCCTTGAACGCAGTACCTGGCGCCGTGCTTCTCGCGCTGCTCCTACGTACCGTCGAAGTTGCTCCGCATACTCAGGCAAGAAGGGACAGGGCTTGTTCTCGACGACCAGAAGGAGCCGGGGCTCCTTCTCGAAGAACACCTTGATGTCGACGTAGTCGACTTCGCGTTCGACCCGGACATCGTCGTGGGCGAAGGAGGACTTGCGCTTCAGGTCTGCCAACTTGCCGCAGTGCTCCTTCGACGGTAGGCACTTGACGAACTTCTTGACGAATGCGTCGCGCACGCCATGCGTCGCGCCCGGCGTCAGCAGCCAGGCAAGCACGTTGCTGTGCCGAATCTCGTAGTCGCTGTAGCGGAGTACGTCGAACGCGTTGAAGTTCCGCTTCTTCGTCAGGGCCGCGTAGTCCTTGAAGGCCTTATCGTCGAGCAGATTCCGTATGGCGTCCTGCATCCTGACTCTCTCCATGGGCGAACTCGGACGATAACAGCAGCCCCTCCAACTTCGACAGCCCGGCATCGAGACATCCGACGCCTCGCCGACGACCTCCAGTCAGCGCCGCGAGCCGGAGGGGAGGGGCCCAGCGAGGCTGTCGGCAAGCGACTGCCCATATCCCTCCAGAAACCGACAACCAACCGGAGCGCAGCCGACCGCAGCGAGCGCCGACCTTCCATTCATCCGACAAGCGCGAGCATCCGCTGGGACCCTCCCCTCCGGATCGCGGCGCTGACGGGTGTGCCCGCAGGCGGGTGTGCCCCAACCGAGCCGACTTCGAGGCGAAAGTGGGCTCGACCTCGACCGCTCAGCCGGGCATCTCAACGGTTCGGTCGAGTTCCGGCAGGACATCCCCTGCGTCGGGTGGCGTCGCCACATCGCCGGTGGAGACGAGGTCGAGCAACCGGCCCTCTTCGTCGAAGGCGCGGAAGATCGCTCCCTCGTCGGACAGCTCGGCCATCCAGAAATGCGGCTCGCTGGCCGACTTGGCAAGGTACCAGCGTTCTTCGGGATCGACGGTGCGGGCATCCTGGCCCATGCAGCCGTCGCCGAGGTAGAGCACGCCCTCGCCCTCCTCGACGACCTCGCCGAGCCTGATCGGGTGGCTGCGCTTGAACACATGGTCGTGGTTCTCGAACGCCGCTGTCAGCCTGCCTCGGTGGAAGAGCTCCTCCCACGCGGCACGCCCATCGGCCGACCCCTCGTAGGACCGGTGAGCCGGGTAGAGCGGAACGTGGTAGAGGGCCAGCCGGGTAGGCAGGCCTTCGTCCTCCGCCATCCGCTCCGCCAGCCAGGCTGCCTGATCCTCGTAGGGCACGAGGTGGTCGCTGTCCAGCACGTAGAGGGCTCCCACCGAGCCCAGGCCGCGCCGGAAGTAGGTTGCCCCACCGTCCTTCCGCGAGCCTCGGCCGGCCTGATTCCGCGCGAACAGCGAAAGAAAGAAGGGCGCCTTCTGCTCGGCCGGCGCCGACGCCGGAACGCCGCCGTCTCGGCCGACGTTCACCTCGTGGTTGCCGATCGCGAGCACCAGGGGAACCGTGTGGCCGTCGGGCGTAACCAACGCCTCGGTCACATGCTCCAACCAGGCCCGCCAGCGCGGCCAGTTCGAGGTCAGGCCGTTGGCGTACGCGAGGTCGCCGCCGATGGCGAGCAGGTGCGGCGACTGCCGCGCCGCCTGGGCCAGCAGGGCGAGCGACAGCGGCTCGGCGCCCACGTCGCCCCCCGCCGCCAGGCGCACCGGGCCCTCCCGCGGTACCGTGCGGAAGCTCCGCGCCCGACCTGCTGGCCGTCCGTCGAGAAGCATCTCGAAGTCGTAGCTGGAGCCGGCGTCCAGCTCTCGCAGCTCGAACCGGTAGACCCGAACGTCCGGTACGCCTGGGATCTCGACCGGTTCCCCTGGGATCGAATACGGCTCTCCGTCCGAGCCGGAATCGCGCCATTCGACGCCGGCCGACCGCGGCAGCCTCTCCCCGATGCCGTCCGCTTCGACCACCAGGTTGACTGTCATCGTCGTCGACGTGTCGCCCTGCCACGTCAGGTGGACCGCGTGCCACGGCGGCGGCCCGGGGCCGGAGCATCCCCCGAAGAGGAGCGCCGAGAGCGCGAAGGACGATAGTGCTCGAAACCGCAAGCTCTGTTGACTACTCCGGCGGCGCCGCCTCGAGGATCTGGTCCATCAGCGCCTGTGCGTTCTCCGGCCGACCGAGGTGCAGCCCCATCCCCGGCATCGGCGCCACCGGAACCAGCACGCGTTCAACCCCCAGGTCCGCCAGCGAGCGCAGGCTCGACAGATCCTCACCGATGCCGGTCGTGATCTCGACTGCACCCGGGTCGCGGCCGTGCTCCACGGCCACGTCACGCGCCAGCGCGATCAGCTCGGCCGAGGCGCCGCGGGCCGGGAAGAAACCGTCACCCAGGCGGCCGGCGCGCCGGGCTGCGACCTTGGAATGGCCGCCAACGATGATCGGGACGCTGCCGGTGACCGGTTGCGGGCGGCAGTAGGCGGCCTCGAACCGGACGAACTCGCCCTGGTAGGTCGGCCTCTCGGCGCCCCAGAGCTCCCGCATCGCTTCGATGTACTCGTCCGTGCGTCGTCCCCGGTCGGCAAAGGAAGCGCCGATCGCGTCGAACTCCTCCTTCAACCAGCCGACGCCGATGCCCAGAAGGAGACGCCCGCCCGTCATGTGGTCCAGGGTGGCGATCTGCTTGGCGGCGACCACCGGGTTGTGCTGTGGCACGATCAGGATCCCGGTCGCGAACCGGATCCGCCGGGTCTGCGACGCGACGAACGCCATCCAGATCAACGGGTCGGGCAACGGAAAGTCGTCTCGGCCGCCGGCCATCTTGCCGTCCGGCGAATAGGGATACGCCGACTCATAGCCGCCCGGAACGACCGCGTGCTCGACGGTCCAGATCGACTCGAAGCCCGCCTCGTCGGCGGCCTGGGCCAGTTCCACCGCCAGGCCCGGATCGACGTAGCGGCCCGTGTTGCAGTACCGAAGTCCGAATCTCATAGGCCGCGCAGTGTACCGGTACGCGCCGAAGGCCGGACCGCTAGACACGGGGGGATGGGCCAAGACACCGAGCCGCAGGCGAGGAGTCTTGGGGCGGTACCGGTACCTCGGTAGGCGCGGACCGGCCTTTCCTTCGCTACGATGCCGCCGTGCAGGCTGCCGCAGGCAAGACGAAGCTCGGCGACATCGACTGGGCCTCCTGGCGCGCCGTCGATCGGGCCACCCTGACCTTCGTCCTCGAAGACCGCCGGGTGCTCCTGATCCGCAAGAAACGCGGCCTGGGCGCCGGCAAGGTCAACGGCCCCGGTGGCCGGCTCGAGCCCGGCGAGGAGCCGATCGACTGCGCCACCCGCGAAGTCGAGGAGGAACTCGGCGTCACGCCCCAGGGACTCGAGTATCGGGGAGAGAACCTGTTTCAGTTCGTCGACGGCTACTCCATCCACGTCTACGCTTTCGTCGCCTCGGGCTACCAGGGCGACATCCGTGAAACCGACGAGGCGGCCCCCCTCTGGACCGAAGTCGACGCCATCCCCTACGACGAGATGTGGGAGGACGACCGGCTCTGGCTTCCCCACTCGCTAAACGGCCTGACGCCCCAAGGCCGCTACATCTTCGATGGCGACCGCATGCTGGACTGGGAACTCGAGGTCGACGGACATCGTTACGGCCCCCGACCGCCCGCGTAAGCACGCCAGCCGTTTCGACCCACCCAGGGATCGCAACGGACCGGCATCACTCAGCCCGACCTCCGCCAGCCTGCCGAGGGTCCCGTGGGTGGGATCCCAAGGGGCTCGGAGCGAGCGACGCCCACCGACCCAAAGTCAGGCAACGACCGACCGGAGCGAGCATCCGGGTTGAGGAACCTACGAAGGGATTCCTGCGACCGGTGCACGTGTACTCGTCCGACCGGCTGTCTGCCAGCGATGTGCCTCTCGCGACAGATCCTGGCCCGTGCCGCCCGCAGCCGTCCTTCACGACCACCAGTCGGAAGATCGTCGCCGAGTTCCTCCCAGTGGGCGTCCGGCTTGTCCCCTGGGTCGATGTAGGCGAGAATCCCACTCGAATCCGGAGTCGTCATCCTGCGAGTGACGCGGCGAGCACCTTCCAGTTGGCCCGCCACCGAGGGAAGACCAACCCGGCCAGAAAGCGGAAATGTCAGTCGTGGGGAACTCGAACAAGAAGAGCAGCCCGGTAATCCCCATCTCGACACGGGAGGCCTCGCTCCGACGCAAGGTCAGACGCCAGCTGCGTTCCCTTGGCTTCCACAAGTCAGCGGACGGCACCCTCAACATCGGCGGCCACGACAAAGACCTCGTTCGGAGATTGCACGGGCCCCAGCGAACCGACCGTCTCTCGGTCAACTCGGACTTCGTTTCGCGCCGTGCCCCGAAGCTCCTTCCCTACTTCGCCTCCGGTCGGGATCTGGAACCCGCTGAAATCAGACCCAAACTTGAGCGGGTGTACGCGGGAACCTGGCAGGCGGACTTGTTTCGCCTAGCCACGCTCACATGGTCCGTACCGGTCTCCAACGGATTCGGGCGGCGTCTCCGCTATGTCATCTGGGATACCCACAACGACAAGCTGCTGGGCGTGCTCGCAATTGGCGATCCGGTCTTCAATCTCTCGGTTCGCGACGCCTTTATCGGATGGGATGCCAACGACCGCCGTGAGCGCTTGGTCAATGTCATGGACGCGTACGTGCTGGGCGCACTGCCCCCGTACAACTCGCTATTGGCCGGGAAGATGGTCGCCTGTCTCCTCCGCTCACGACAGGTCTACAACGAGTTCACGCGCACCTACGGCAACAGCACAGGCATCATCTCCGGCAAGGCGAAGAAGCCGCGCTTGCTGGCCGTCACCACCTCGTCGTCGATGGGGCGGTCCTCGGTGTACAACCGCTTGAAGCTGGGCGGTGTACGGTACTTTGAGCCCATCGGGTACACGCGCGGCTGGGGTCACTTCCACATCTCGGACAACCTGTTTCTCGAGTTGCGCGACTACCTGCGAAGCACTGGCCACGGGTATGCGGATCAGCATCGGTTCGGACAAGGCCCGAACTGGCGTCTTCGCACCACACGCGCCGCCCTCAAGGCTCTTGGGTTCAGAGAGGACCTGCTGCGCCACGGTATCCAGCGCGAAGTCTTCGTTTGCAAGCTCGCATCCAATGCCGCTACGATCCTGTGCACCGGCAAGGGACCACCAGACATTTCTACGCTTCTCTCAGCCGAGCAAGTCGCCGACCTCGCTCTAGAACGGTGGATTCTTCCGCGTGCTCGGCGACGCCCCGACTACCGCGTCTGGGACAGGTCTGACGTCCTCCACCTGCTCGACAGCCACGTCGGTACCCAGCCGCACCAGGCGGCGTCCAACTGAAACCAGTCGCTCGTCAGCGACCTAAACGATGGACCGTGACGCCGCCGCACTGAACGCTCTACAGGAGCGCCTTCTCGCACACTTCAGTTCGCTCGCGAGCGCCCGCGAACGATCCGGCTTCCCGATCTTTGCCCTGGAACACGGCGTCAGCCCTTACGAACTCAAGCGCGCCAGTGCCTTGCTTCGCGACCGGGTTCGAACTCGGCGGCGCTTAGCGCCCCATTGGCTGCCATGGGTCGTCTACGCGAGCGAGGCCGGCTACAAGTACAAAGGCGACGAGTACTGGCCTTCGTTTGAAGAGCGAACGCCCAACTGGCAGTTTCACGACCGAACCAAGGTGAAGTCCTGGTTCCAGAGATTCCAAAGGTCCTTCAACGGCGTGGTGCCATCCGGCCCATGGGCCGAGCAGTTCAGCATCATCGCTTGGCCGATCACCCATGCGCTTCTTCCACGGTATCTCCAATACCAGTTCGCCAGGCTCCTTTACGACCTACGGTTCCGTTTGGCCGCTACCTCTTCGCTCGACACACGTTCGATCGGCAGGCTCCTCGCCGCCCATGCGTCCCATTCCTCGACGCGCTTTCAGGCGTTCCTCCAACAAGAAGACCTGAGCGGACAGATCGTCGCCGCGCTCCTTCGCGGCGAGTCCGTCAACACCGAGGACTTGATCCACCCACCGACCCTCCAACGAATCGTCGCGGATCTGGACCACGTGCGCAGTTCTCGCGAGTGGCTCAAGGAGACAAGGCGCGTCGTCTCGGATCGTTTCAAGGGCATCGGCAGCGGCACGTATCGTGTCTCGCCCAGCCCCACCGGCCCCGACGAGCCCGTTCCACCCGACACGTCGCGGTTCATCATCCGCCCAGCGCTCTTCCTCCGCCATGTCGGCGCCGATCGCTGGTCCCCCGTCCTGCAGCTAAGGTCTTTTCGTCCCGTGGCTGCCGAAAGCGCCGACCTGCGCGCCTTCCTCGACGGCACCCGATGCCGCCTGAACGGCGCCGACGACTGGAAGCCGACAGGATGGCTATTGTCCGGCGATCGAAAGGGTGCCCTTCGACGCTGGCCGGACGCCGGGGTGCCGCTCATCCACTTTGAACGGCCAAACCCCCTTATGGATCATCTTCTTGAGTCCGAGTGCCGACTCCCGCCCGGGCCGCTCTGGCTCTTTCGCATCGGCACCGACGGCATCGCCCGCCACCTCGCCTCGCGAACCGTCAGACCAGACCACAACTACATCGTCGTGACTGCCGGGAGCGTGCCTCGCGAACTACCGAAAGCCTCTTCGTGCATCCTAGAGTGCGAAGACGTCCAGGCTTTCCGCCTCGCCGTGCCGGATCACGTTTCGTCGGACGAGGTCGCCCGCCTTAGCGAGTTGGGATTCGATGTAGCGCGCACCATCCGCGTCTGGCCAGCCGGTTTGCCCGGACGCGGGTGGGACGGCGAAGGCAGCACGGAGTGGCTGACCACTGAGTCCCCTTGCTTCGGAATCGCCCCGGACCATCCGCTCGATGCGCTTTCCTTCCGCCTGAACGAGGATGCCCCGCAGGTTCTCGCGACCGACCCTCAAGGCGGCCACACGTTCGTGCGACTGCCGCCCCTACGAGCCGGTATCCACATGCTGACCGTCGAAGCACACCGCACTCCGGAACTGGACCGCACTGTGTCCACGCCCGCGGCAAAGGGGTTCGTACGACTCGCGGTCCGCGAACCGGAGCCCTGGACCCCAGGCATCGCCTCGCACCCAGGTCTATTCGTCACCACAGATCCCTACGACGCCAGCCTCGACCTCTTCTGGCGCAACGAACTGAACCTCTCCGTCAATGGTCCCGAGGGCTTCGCCGTCCGCCTCGATGTGCGCCTGCACACCGCGGACGGCCGGGAAATCCTCTCCGGTCCCTTGGAACCTCCAATGAACCTCCCCATCACGCCGGAAGCCTGGCGTAACACGTTCGCTCGATTTGTCGGCGATAGATCCCGCGCCTGGAAGTACCTGGAGGCCGCGTGTTGCACGCTCGAAGTCAAAGGCGAATCCCTAGGCACCTGCACCCTCAGGTTCGAGCACGATCCCTCACCCCTGCGCTGGGTCTTGAGCTCCCGGAAGCACAAGACCTTGGTCCGCCTCGTCGACGACAGCGGCCATCACGACACCGCCTCGGACATCTGGTTCTACAGTATGGAGCGACCGCTCAAACGCATCCCTCTGCAAGCCCAGAGCGCCAGAGCGGGGCGACCCGTCCCGCCGCCGGGTGGACTCTTTCTCGCGCGCCATACGCGGTTCTTCGACGCGGCTGTGGTGAGTTCGTCGCCGCCAAGCGCGGGCCTGCAGGATCTCGGCGTGAAGCCGGAGGTTGACGTTCCCGCGGGTCCACCGCTCCGGGAAGCGTTCCGCATGCTCCGTTACTGGCACGGCGCGAGACAAGCGGGCTTCCTTGCTAGCACAAGGCAGCGCCAAGTCATCCGCAGCATCATCAGCGCGATCTTCGGGACCATGTGCGGCGAGAACTGGGCAAGAGCGGAGCGATCCTTCGTCGAACGACCGATGTCTCGACATGCTCTCTCGGTTCTCAAGAAGCTCGTGGACAAATCCACACAGTTCGGCCGGCCCCTGGCTCGACACTCGGACCCTGGCGAAAGCGAAGACGCCGCAGCCAACCGTTTCGCCGACGTGGTCGAACTCCATCGCGTGTCGTTCGACCGCGACCTATGCCGGTTCGCGCTGCGTCTAGCCATCCGGCCAACCGATGTCCTCGCCGACCCGCTCCTGGACGACCGAGTCCAAAAGCTCGTCAACAGTCCGGCTTTGGTCCGAGGTGCCCGTCTCGTAGCACTTCTCCGGGAGCACCATCGTGGCTAACCTACCAACCGCCAGCGGACGTGGGTACGGACATGATTGAGCGCGTCTCCGCGACTAAGGTTCTCGCCGACTGCCGTCGAAAGCTCGGCATGCCCGTTGGCGAAAAGGTCGCACTGGACGACGCCACGCTGGCAGCCCTCGGCAGGCGCAGTGCCGGCGTCCACTGCCCGTGCTCCCGAGCCACCCTACGGGCCTCGCTGCTCGAATGCACGCGCGGCCTACCGGCCGCCTACGATTCCCCTCCCGAAGCCGCCGACGAAGCCATCGAAGCTCTGATCGTCGGCGGCGACCTCCTCGAACTCAACGATGTCGTCACCGAAGATTCGAACGTTAGACAGACTTGGGTTTTCGCGGCGCCCCCCGGCTTCGTCGTACGGCCAAGTGGCTCCGTGTTTCTCTTCGGCGTCGTGCCGGATCAGGACTCGTTCCTCCCGTCTACGCTTTCCGGCCGCGTTATCTACCGTGGCGCGACACGCCTCCTTGAACCGCGACCCGGTGAAGATCTCCCGCATGAACTGAGCGAACTGGGGCTGCAGCAACTATCCGACGGCGCTTGGCTCAAGAGTCCGCGGCCCGAAGATCCAGCAAGCTTGGTCGCTCGCCATCAGCAGCTTCTGGCCCGCGAAAACCCCGTCACCGAGGTCCCCGACCTTCAGATCCTCGACTCCGCGCGACCGGTCGCCTACTACCGCGGCCGATGGGGCAAACCCACGAACCAGGACGGCATGTTCGTCGCTCGGCGGCCTCAGGAGTTCGGTGCTCCGGCCTGGTGTCTGGTTGACTTGCGCAGCGGCGCTCCGGTCCGGCTGCTCGACCTACCACTCAAGCAGACGCGCTGGCGCGCCTGCGACGCCGCGTGGCACCTTCAAATGGCCATCGATCACTGCAATGACAGGCCACAGTGCTACCGGCGTCGGGCGGACAACGGCGGTGTTCGCTTCGACTTCTTTTCCCCTCTGCCGCAATGGTCGCAGCGCCGCCTTATGATCCTCGGTAGGCCCGTACCCCGCGACAGGTCCCTCCTCTCATACGTGCTTCCGGCGAATGAAGCCGATACAGAGGAGACGTTTCTGCAACAGAATCTGTGGTTGTCGCGCGTGAACAACCATCACTAGAAAAAGCAGCCCCATGCAGACCATCCAACAGTCGATAGAGCAACTCCACGGAGCACTGCGCGACTACATTGAAGCCACTTACCACATCAGCGCCAAGTCGCTCATAAATCGGCGTAAAGCACTGCTGAACACTCCCGGTGTCATCCACCAGGTCCCCTACCTGGAGTCCACGCCGCGTTACGAAACCGGTATGCGCTTCTCCGAAATGGCGGGACTCCCTGCCGCAGCACTCGAAGCCTTCAGCGCCGTATCACACGCGCAAGGCGGTCTGCCAAAGCTGATCTACGATCCTCCCTACAAACACCAGTCGGAAGCGGTCCGGGGTAGCCTGATCGACAGACGCAATCTCGTCGTGATGACAGGCACCGGGTCGGGAAAGACCGAGGCCTTCCTCCTTCCCATCCTCGGAAAGCTGGCACGGGAAGCCAGTTCGGGGAGCGACTCCTTTGCAAACCAACCTGGGATGCGCGCTCTCGTCCTGTATCCCATGAACGCCCTAGTCAACGACCAATTGGGGCGCCTGCGCGGGCTCTTCGGCGACCCCCGCTTGGTTTCACTCTTCAACACCTGGGCCGGGCGGCCTCCACGGTTCGCCCGCTACACGAGCCGCACGCCCTACGCGGGCGTTCGGACGCGCGAGAAGGACTCCGCCAAGTTCAGGGCATTCGATGACTTCTTCGTCGACATCGAGCGTGCCGCGCGCGATACGAACGCCGAAGGCCATGCCGAGGCGCGTCGCCTGCGGCATGCACTCAAGGAGCGCGGAAAGTGGCCGGCCAAGCCAGACCTGAGTGCCTGGCTCGGCGCGAAGAGGAGCCGCTGGCAGGATCCGAAGACAGGTGCATTCGTCAGGGCCGTGACGCTGCCGGACGACAGCGAACTACTCACGCGACACGAAGTGCAGTGCACCCCCCCTGATCTCCTCGTCACCAACTACTCGATGCTTGAGTACATGATGATGCGTCCGATCGAGCGCGCCGTATTCGATAGGACACGCGCGTTCCTCGAACTCAATACGGACGAGGACTTTTTGGTTGTTCTCGACGAGGCGCATCTCTACAGGGGGACCGCCGGAGCGGAGGTGAGCCTTCTGCTGCGCCGATTGCGCGATCGCCTCGGTGTTCCAGCAGACCGGTTCCGCGTCATCTGCTCAACCGCTAGCTTCAGCTGCCGCCCGTACGCTCCGCAGTTCGGCGCACAGCTATCGGGCCTTTCGCCAGACACGTTCCTCCCGATCTCGGGAGCACTCGATCTCCGACCGCACGACGGCCCAGGTGCACCCCGGGACGCCGGGGTCCTCGCGGGCATCGACCTCAAGCGCTACTACGACGCGCAAACCGATTCGGAACGTCACGCGATCATCAAGCCGATCGTCGACCATCTACATGCGAAGGACGACACCAATCCCGAGCGAGCCCTCCACAACTCGCTCGCCGACTACCCACCAATGGGCCGTCTTATTAACATGACAATGGAGCGGGCGCTCCCTCTTACCGAACTCGGCCAACAGCTGTTCCCCAGCGCCAATTCGCAGACCGCCGACAGCGCGGTCAACGCGCTAATGGCACTCGGCAGTGCCGCGCGCCTCGACCCCAAGACCCCCGGGCTCTTGCCCTGCCGCATCCACAACTTCTTCCGCGGTCTCCCCGGGCTTTGGGTCTGCATGGACCCGGCATGCAGCAACCTCGACGAATCCGAGAGGGACGGAATCTGCGGAACCATGTACAGCCAGCCGCGCGAATCCTGCCACTGCGGCGCCCGCGTGCTCGAACTGTACACGTGCCGCAACTGCGGTACAGCGTACGCAAGGGCCTACACCCACGATGTCGATTGCCCGTCGTCCTTATGGTCTGAACCCGGACAGCGCCTACGCATGGCGGAGGGCGAAACGGGTCCGCTTGGTCCCCTAGATCTTCTGCTTGAAGCTCCCGCCACCGACGAAGCCGCCGAGCCCGCGGACTACGATCTTGAGACGGGCCGCCTCAACCCGCCATCCCTAGGCCCGCGCATGCGCCGCGTCTATCTATGCAACGATCGCCTGTCCGGGGCGTTGGACGAAGCAAACGGCGGCGGCGACCCGTCACTCATGTCACCAGGCCAGTTCGCTCCGTGCGCCGTCTGCGGCAAGTGGGCCCGTTTCGGTACCTCCTACGTCCGGGATCACCAGACCAAGGGCGACCAACCGTTCCAAGCGCTCGTGGCCCGGCAACTGCAGATCCAACCTCCGTCCCTCGACCCTCCGACCCCCTTCGCGCCTTTGCGGGGCAGAAAGGTACTGACGTTCTCGGACTCGCGACAGGTCGCGGCACGCCTAGCCCCGAATTTGCAGATGTACTCGGTCCGCGACTCCCTTCGCCCGCTCATCGCCTGGGGCTTTCAGCGGCTCCAAGCCGTCCCCTTCCTGCGGCCAGACCTCAACCTCAACGACCTCTATCTTGCTGTCCTCCTTGCCGCCCGGACGCTCCATGTGCGCCTGCGCCCCGAAAAGAAGGCCGGCGAGAGCTTCGGGGCGGATCTCATCGTGCGAGACGCGGTCGACAACAACCAGACCGACAACGACGGCACCCTAGTCAGACTCTGCATGCGGATTCGATCAGAACGTCCACCCGAAGCGTTGCTCGAGCAGATAGTAACGACCGTGCAGGACCGCTTTCTCGGATTCGAGCCTCTGGCCCTGGCATCCCTCGCCGAACGCGAAGACCTCACGGATATGCTGTACGAACTCCCCTCGATTCCCGGCGTCGCCGAAACGCCCGAAACCAAGGCGGAACTCGCGCGGGCGTGGCTGCGCTGCTGGCAGGGGTACGGCTTCTGGCTCGGTGCCATGCCGCCCGTCTGGGGCCAGCGCCCGCGTTCCCAAGGCATCAGCGTCCGCTCGCGGAAAGGCAAGTTCAGGGCCATGAACACCATCCTCGCCGTCCCTGCGGCGCGCAAGATCTTCAACGGCGATTGGTCACCCCAACTAATGGCCCGTTTCACCGAGGCCACCGCCAACGGCTTCAGTCGCCTGCGGGGCAGCGATTTGACCCTCGCTTTCGAAGGCAGTTGGGCCCGATGTAGCAGTTGCAAATCCGTGCATCGGCCCGTTTCGAGCATCCCGCACTGTCTGGATTGCGGAAGCCTCAACATCGGGGAACTTGATCCTGACCACGACCCCATCTTCCTAGCGCGAAAGGGCTTCTACCGCAGACCCGTCACCGACGCGCTCTCGGAACCTCCGAATCCACCACTTGCTCTCGTCGCCGCCGAGCACACCGCGCAGTTGAACGCCCCGCAGACCGAGGACGTGTTCTCCAAGGCCGAGGAGAACGAACTCCTTTTTCAGGACATCGCCCTTGGGGAACGCGCCAACTCGTCCACCGCCGTCGATGTGCTTTCGAGCACGACGACCATGGAGGTCGGCATCGACATCGGCGCCCTGGCCGGCGTCGCCCTGCGCAACATGCCGCCGAGCCGCGCCAACTATCAGCAGCGCTCGGGCCGAGCAGGACGCCGCGGCAACGCCGTCGCCACCGTCGTTGCCTTCGGCAGCGCCGACAGCCACGACGAGCACTACTTCACGAAGCCGGACGGGATGATCCGGGGCGATGTCGTCGACCCGAAACTAACGCTCGACAATCCGGACATCGTACGCCGGCACATCCGCGCGTTCTTACTGCAGTGCTACCACCAGGATCGCATCCCGGCCGTGGATCCCGGCCAGAATCACGACCTCTTCTCGGTGCTCGGCACCGTCGCCGAGTTCCGCGATCCTGCCTCTGTCCTGAACCGCCACGATTTCGCTCACTGGCTCGGAGAGCACGAAGGCAACCTACGGTGCCGGGTGTCGTCCTGGATTCCGCGGGAGATCACCCCGCAGGACCGCGACTTGCTCCTGAGCGGTCTCATTCAGGATTGCCTTGAAGCCATCGACGACGCTATTGGCCTCGCGCCCGACGAAGCCGAGGACTACGGCGAGTCCCCCGACGCGGCCGAAGCCGAACTCCAGCCGGAAGCCGGCGAGGAGAGCTCGAAGCAGACAGCCAACACCCAAAAGCTTCTCGACCGGCTTCTCTACCGCGGGAAACTCCCACGCTACGCCTTCCCGACCGACGTCGCGACCTTCCATGTGTTCGACACCGACCGGTCCACGCGATTCCGCCCGATCATGCGTTTCGCGCCCCAGCAAGGACTTTCGGTTGCCCTGTCCCAGTATTCCCCAGGCAAACAGGTGTGGATTTCCGGCAAGTGTTACACGTCGAGTGCAATTTACTCCGCCCATCCCAACGACCGTTTCGCCGCATGGGAGTCCAAGCGCATCTACATGGAGTGCGAGATCTGCGGCTTCGCCAGGACCTACGCTGTCGGCGAGGCCCAGCGGCGCGAAACTCGGGACTGCCAAGCCTGTGGCGGCGTCCGAACGTTCGGTCCTGGGCGCTACTGGCTGCGGCCCCCCGGGTTCGCCCATCCCGTCGACACCGAAGAGGTCACGTCGCCGGACGACATGCCGGAAACCAGCTACGCGACCCGCGCCAAGCTGACGATGGACACGCCGGACGATTCCGAGGCTTGGACCATCGTCAACGAACGCGTCCGGGTACTTGCGTCGAGAAGACACCTGCTCGTGTCCAATACGGGTCCGAGAAAGGACGGCTACACGTACTGCACGAAGTGCGGTCGCATAGAAGCGACAGCGGCCCATTCCGACCAACTGCACGGCACGCACTTGAAGCCCTATCCGTACGACGACGACAAGCGCAATTGCGACGGTCTCAACCCCGTACGCCACCTCGTCCTGGGCACCGACTTCATAACGGACATCGCACTCTTCTCCTTGCGGGTCGCTCGGCCAATGAGCCTCAAACCCGGCCACACATCAACGGTCGTTGCCTTGCGGACTGTTAGCGAAGCGCTGGCTGCTGCCGCCTGCAGATTGCTCGAACTAGAGCCGGGAGAAATGATGGCCGAGTTCCGCCCTGCACTCACGCCCGGCGGCACAACTGGCCTAGAAGCCGAGGTCTTCCTGTACGACACACTCCCAGGTGGTGCCGGATTCTCGACGCAACTCCCCGAATCACCCGTCGAGTTGTTGCAGGCAGCACACGGCCTTCTCATCAGTTGCGAGGAAGGCTGCGACGCGTCGTGCTACCGCTGCCTACGCAGCTTCAAGAACAAGTTCGAGCACAGTCTCCTCGACCGCCACATCGGCGCCCAACTTCTCAGCTATCTCATCGACGGACGGCTTGCCGAGTTCAGCCCAAGCCGATTGGCTTCCTCGACAGCGCTGCTCCGCAATGATCTCCAGCGCCAATCCGTGGGCGGGACGCGATTCGACATGGATGCCCCCCTGCAAACGGCCGGCGCGACCGTCACCGCACCCATCCTGGCGACGACCAAGACCGGCCGACGGTTCGTCATCGCCCTCTCAGATCCTCTGACGCCCCATCGCCCCGCCGACGCCTCCATCGCCGCTCTTGATTCCAGCCGAGAACTCCCGGTCATCGTCGAAAACGAACTCGTAGTGCGCGGGAACCTACCAGCCGCTACCCGGCGGATCATGACTGCCCTTCGATGAACGCCGACAGGTTCAAGGTCCGGTGAGAACACGGCAGCCCGGCGCACACTTCGTCGGACCCGAGTCCGCCGACGCGTAGCGCCCACCGGTCGACTTGCACGGCGGTGCGCACCGAAGCGCGGCCCTCCAAGGGAGCCAACTGCTAGCCGTGACACGGGTGGCGCGATCCGCGCCACCCGTGAACCAATCCGTGCGGCCGTCATCGGGCGCACGGATGGCGCGTCCCGCGGGACCCCACACACGGGACCCTCGGCAGGCGGGTGCAGCCCGCGTTACTCGCCGCCGCCGGTCGAACTTGGCCCGCCGGCGGCTCGGATCGCCGCCGCCTCTTCCGGCTCCACGTAGGTCCAGGCCAGGAAGGGGGCCATCATCTCGTCCGTGCTCTGCGCGCCCCAGTCCACGGCGCGCTCGATGTTCAGGAACGGGTATTCATCGAGCTTGGTCTCCGAGTTGTCGTAGATCGCTTCGATCTCCACCCGGGTTCCGGCCGGCAGCACCTTGGGCTCACGGTAGATGTAGTTCGTCTGCCAACTGTAGTCGTACTGCGGGACGTCGAGCAGTACCTCTGCGCCGCCGTCGGGGTAGAACGCCGTGTACTTCATGCTCTCGCCTCGGAAGTGCATGTGCGGATGCAGCGACAGGATCACCGTGTCCTTCTCGAACACCTTGGACGACCCGACACGCCAGCGCCCGTGACCAGGCGGAATTTCGAAGGCGCCGGCGCCGACCGTGTTCCAGGTCACTTTGTGCTTCACGTCGGCGCCCGCCGGATGGAACCTGAAGGCGACCGCTGAACGGTCGTAGCCCGAGGTGCCCGGGCCGGGTTCCTTGTGGTAATGCACGTTCATTCGGACCACCATGCCGGCTCGCAACACGTTGCCGAACCCCGGCGGATAGATCGTCGGATCCTCGCCGGCTGCGATGGAACCCAGGGAGAACGTGTTCTCGCTGAGCACGTTCACCTCGCCGTCCTCGTTCGGGGTCAAGGCGCGGCCGGTGATGTGATGGACGAACTCGGCATCCGGCTGGTACTCGATCGCCTGAATCCAGCGCGGTTCCGGGAGCATCTCCTCGGTCAGCGTGATGAAGAAGTTGGGCTGTTCGTCCTCGATGTCGTCATCCACGAAGTAGGGCTCCTCCATGTAGACGATCAGGTCCGGCTTGCCGATCAGGAAGCCGCCGGTGTCCTCGAACACACGGGGGGCCGGCCCCTTGGCCGGATCGCCCTTCGGCGCGCCGCGTCCCACCCAGGCCACGACCGTGTCGATCTCGTTCTGGGTCAGCGTGCGCTCGTTGGCGAAGACCCCGGCCGTGTGGTCCGTCGCGTCCCACGGCGGCATCTCCCGGCTCTGCACCAGACGCGCGATCGAGCGCGCCCAGGGCCTCGATTCCTCGTACGTCATCAGCGACATCGGCGCCACCATGCCGGCGACGTTGTCGCCGCCCGGCCGATGGCAAGTCTGGCAGCTTTGCTGGAAGATCGGCAGCACATGCTCGTGGAAGGTGACTTCCTCGCCCGTGTCGGCGGCGACCGCCACGGAAGCGAGGCCCAAGGCGCCAAGAACGAGAAGTGCAGCGATCGAGCGGCTCATGCGCGCCTCCAGCTTCTAAACCAGTTGTTTCGGTCGGCAGGCGGACCTTAGCAGGTAGGCAGCGGTCGGACGACGCTTCGCGTCGGATGCGGGCGCCACCCGGGTGCCCAGGCCTGGCCCGCCTCCCCGCCTCAGTCCCACACGCCCTCCGGGATCGGCTTCGCTTCGACGACCTCGACCGCCACCTTGTCCGGGCCCATCACGAAGAAACTCCGCATCTCGAGTTCCGGCCGGTAGGTGATCGGCGCCAGTATCTCGACCCCCGCCTCCTGCAGCCGCTCGAACACCGGTTCGATGTCGCGGTAGGAGAAGGCGAAGTGGTCGATCGCCCGCCCCCGTTGAGGCGCCAGCTCACGCAGCGGCGCCGCGTCCTGCGGCCACCACGGCGCCACCGGCTCGTAGTCGGGAATGTTGTAGACGATGAAGGTCACGTTGTCGGCCCGAAAACCGTTCGACCAGGCCCGGTGTTCCTCGTGGAACTCCCGCCAGGTCGAGAACTCGGCGTCCGGCCCCACCGGCCGCGGGTTGCCCTCCGCGCTCCGCCCCGCGTGCAGCCCGAAGTACCGCTCGTACCACGACGCGGTCTCGTTGACGTCGACGCCGAACAGGTGAACGTGGGCGAAGCGGTGATGGCCCATCGTGTTCACTTCGATCATCTCGCGGTCGGGGCCGTTGACGTAGACGACGTGCCCGCGGCCCAGGCGGTAGATCGGCGTGTGGATGTCGACGCCGCGGGACACCAGCCACTTGTACTCGTTCGGCAGATCGACGCCGCCCCAACCGAAGTGCCAGATGCCGCTCTCCTGGCTGCCGTCCGGCGCCTCCTCCACGTCGTTGAAGAGGATGAAGGACCGCTCCGTGAACACGGCGTCCGCCGCGCCGCGGAACTCGATCGGCAACGCGCCGAACGTGTCGCGATAGAAAGAGGTCGAACGCTCGACGTCCGTGACGTTGAGGTGGATGTGGTGGAACCGCGCCGGCTCGACCGCCGCGCCCGCTTCCTGCGCCGCAAGCGGTCCGGCCGCGACCGCAGCTACGGCCGCGGCCAGGAGCCCCAGCCGCAGCCACTCGCGCCGCCGCCGGTCGTCCACGCTCGACTTCCGCGTCAAGGCGGCCCTGCCTCGAGCAACTCGACGACCTCGATCTTCGTGCCGTCCGGCCCCTCGATGAACGCGATCCGGTGGCCGTCCTCCAGCTCCCGCGGCTCGACGACGAACTTCACGCCGCCCGCGCGCAACCGCTCGAGCCACGGATCGTATTCGGTGGTGTGCCAACCGATGTGATCGACCACCGTGCCGTCGGTGCCGGTCCGTTCGCCCGGCGCCTGGTTGACGATCAGCCAGGTCTCGTCGCCGCCGTTCTCGTACAGGATCGAGTGCAGCGGGGCCAAGCCCTTGAAGGGCACGACCTCGCCGCCGAACTGCTTCGCGTACCAGGCGGCGGTCGCCACCGCGTCGCCCGAGAACACGTGGACGTGGTGCAGCCCCGGCGCGCCGCCGTGGTCCATGTCGTCGATTACCTCGATCCGGGCGCCCCAGGGGTCCTCGCAGAAGCCGAAGGTGAACCCGGCCGCCTCGACATGCCGGGCGGCGCCCACGACCTTGCCGCCCGCGGCCTCGCACTGCTCGAGACTCGCCGCCACGTCTTCGACCGAGAAACCGATGTGATCGACCGAGGTGCCGCCGCTGCCGCTGGTCGGCTCGCCCTCCCGGACCTTCAGGATGTCGTTGCCGTAGAACACGGCGTCGAAGGGGCCGCTCTTGCCGAGCTTGCCGCCGAAGAGATTGTTGTACCACTGGGCCGCCGCCATCGTGTCCGGCGCCGTCAGGTGGACGTGGTCGAAATCCTCCGAGGCCACCGGCGTTGCGACAACGAGGAACAAGGCCAGAGCCAGCGTCGGAACGAGGGGACCAGGGGCGGATGCTCTTCGTGGATCGCGGTGCATGTTCGAACGACCTCCGGACTGGTACGCACGGCAGCGGAATCCCTCGCGGATCCGCCATCGGCTGTATGATTCGGCTTGCGGTGGCCGCAGAGTACCAACCAGGACCTTGCGCCGCAGAAACGCAACGGAGTGAGTTCTGCGCCGCAAGGTCCTGGTGAAGTGGGGGCTGGGGCCAAACACGGAGTCTGCGACGGGTTTGGCGGCGGTACCGACCGGTACGACCGTGAAGGCTATCTGGCAACGTCAAGCGCCGTGGACGCGCCGCCGTCCCTGGGCGCCGCGACACGGCAGAGACTCCGCGCGACATGGCGGGAGTCGGACCATGACCCAACCGGGGCCTGACCACCGACACCGAACCACCCTTCCAGGAGCTTGCGCCGCAGAACGCAGCGAAGCGAGTTCTGAGACGCAAGGTGGAGACCGGCGCTTCGCGCCGGATGCGGGCCAGAGGGCCCGCGCACCCAGTTTCCGCCGCGCCCGCGCACCCGCTGACGCGATGTCAGGAAACGCTGCGCACCGCCACGCCGCGCAGGGCGACGGAGCGACAGGCGTCGAACAGGGTCGGCACGAAGAGAGCGGGCCTCGCCACGCAGGCGTAGTGGTCGGCATCCACCCGGTGGACCGAAGCGCCGGGAATCCGCTCCGCCAGGAGCGCCTGGTACTGGGGCGGAATGTGCCCGTCCTGCTCGGTCAGCACCACCGCGGTCGGCACGTCGATCTCTCCGAGCCAGGGACTGGAATCGAAACGCGCCAGCGCGGCGCCCGCCTCGATCACCGAGACGGGATCGGTCGGTCCTGTCTCCCGCTTCAAGGTCTGCCGCAGGGCGGGATCCTGGACGTTTTCGAGCATCCGTACGCCCATCCTGTCCCACAACGATTGGGGGGCCGCGCGCGCCGCGAGCGACAGCAACGGCCCGAGCGTGGTGGCCGCCCGCTGGGCCCGCGCGCCGCCGAAGCGGAACCCCGTAGCGCAGAGCACGAGACCCGCGGTCCGCTTCGGATGCCGGCGCCAGAACAACTGCGCCACCGCTCCACCCATCGAGTAGCCCACCGGGATCACCCGCTCCAGGCCGAAGTGGTCGGCCAGGGCGGCCGCGTCGTCGGCGCAGTCCTCGAGTTTGAAGGCGCCGATCCGGCTGACGCCGTGACCGTGCCCCTGGTGATCGAGGGCGATGACCCGGAACCCGCGTCCGAGGGCGGCGAAGCTCGTGGTCCAGTTCAGGAGCGCGGTGGCCGCCAGCCCATGCAGCAGCAGCAGGACCGGCGCCCCGGGGGGTCCTTCGACCTCGTGCACCCAGGTCGCGCCCCGCCCCGGCAGATCCACGCGGCGGCCAGTTGATGCCGTCCCCACCGGGGGCACCCTCAGCCGTACCGCCCCGTCTGCTGGGTGCGTGCGTACACGTCGTCCACGACCCAGTGGAACAGGCTCACATGCACGCTCTCGACCATGCCCATGTCGTCGAGTTCGACATGAACACCGTCCTGCTGGAGTTCCTTCAGCCGACCGCCGTCGAACCCGGTCAAGCCGAACGTGCGGAGCCCATGGCGGTTGGCCCAGTCGACCGCGGCGAGGACGTTGGGGCTGTTGCCCGAGCCGCTGAACGCGATCAGAGCGTCGCCGGAAACAGCCGCACTCAACAATTGCTGGACGAAGACCTGCTCGTAGTCAAGGTCGTTCGCGACCGCGGTGATCCACGGCACGTTGTCGGTGAGGCTGACCACCCGCAGCCGGCGGTGTGACTCGTCCCGCTGGCTGCCGGCAGCGACGGCGCCCTTGCCCAGGTCGACGCTGAGGTGGCTCGCGGCCGCCGCCGAACCGCCGTTGCCGATCAGGAACAGCGTGCTGCCCCGGCTCCAGACGTCGAAGACAAAGTCGGCCCAACGCTCGACCGCGGCCGCGTCGACACGGGCCAGCTCGACCCGCAACCGGTCGAGATAGGCGGGAGCATCGAGGGTCCTGCCGAGCATGGCGGCATCGTACCGCGGCTACCGGGACAGGCCGTTGCCGCGGGCCGTGACCGGCCGCGCGGCCTTGAGCGGATTCCTCCAACGCAGGCCCTCGAAACGGGCAAAGTCGCCGTCACACGACACCAGGGTGGCATCGTGCGTGACGGCGCACGCCGCGAGGTGAGCATCGGTCGTCAGGTTCCCCGCCGTACCCGTGTCTTCGAGCAGGCCCCGCAGCGCGCGCCAGTGGCCGGGCTTCTCCCCGACGATCGTGACGACATGGCCGTCCAACCACTGTTCCACCCTGTCAAGCGCCTCGTCGACCGGCAACGGCGCCGAAAACACGCGCGGATTGGTCGCTATCCGAACGAAGCCCAGCAAGACGATCCACGGCAGGCCCACCGTCTCGTCCCCGTCCAGTGCGTCCTCCAGCCAGGAGCGGATCGGCTCGTGGTTCTCTGCGTTCTCGTTGACCGCGTACAGGAGGACGTTGACGTCGACGATCATCACGGGGCAGTCATTTCCTCACCGAGAGCTTGCGAACAATCTCCTCGTCCTCGAGCGCAGCGGCGAGCGAGAGCGCCTTGTCCAGATCGACGCGGGATCGGCCCATGCGCGCGGTTGCTTGCCGAAACCTCGGCCGCCGGGTGGCGCGTGATTCCGCGGCGAGGCCGGACCGCAGCAGCCGGTTGAGCATGCGCGTCATGCTCAGGCCCTCACCCTCCGAGCGCGCTCGGAGGGCCTCCATGAGGTCGTCGTCGATTCGCACCGTACTACGCATGATGTCATGACCCCCCTATTGATGGTGCTATGACATCACCCGAGTCTCCAGATGTCAAGCGGCCGGCGCCCGCGCCTCGCGCACATAGGCGCCCGGACCAGGTTCAGGCAGGCGGACCGCTGTCCGGGACGACGGCTCCTTCAGTAGGGCTCGCGCGTCACGCGATCCGCCGGCACGCGGCAGATGCGGCGCATCCCGTGACTGCCGGCCTGGGGATGGGTCCAGCGCAGATCGTCGCCATCCATCCAGCGCTCCACGCGGATCCAGGGAACACCGTAGCCGTCCATCTCGAGCACTCCGTCGCGGTAGCGGGTCCGGTTGCGGATCCTCATGCAGCTCGGGTTCACGTCGTTGGCCCCGCGGCGGAGCGTGCCGTCCGCCCGCATGTCGTGGATCAGCCCGACCGTGGTCACGACAACCCGGTCGCCGCACTGTTCGACCCGTTCGAGGTGTTCCGTGTTGTCATCCAGCCACAGACCGCGCAGGTCTGGCGCTCCGGCGGGAAGCGGCGCCGTGCATTCGGCCAGCACCGGCAGCGGCCACTCGGTCCAACCTTCGCAGCCGGGCGTGTAGGCAATCGGTATCTCGTCCGCGGTCAGCCCCGATCCGTCGAGCACCGGCAGGTCGCAGTGGTCGATCTCGCCGCCTCCGCCGGTCAGCAGGCGCGCTTCCGTCGTATCCGGCGGCCGCGGGGTGAAGCGCAGGTAGCTCCTGACCGCGGCAACGGCCGCTCCGGCCAGCGCCACGAGTCCGACAATGATCAGCAGCCCGTGGCGCAGCCGATTCCGCCGTACCTCGGTCATCCCGGCTACCCGCCCACCGGCGTCGAATCGATGAAGTCAGCGACGATCGTGGCCAGTTCCTTGCCCCGGCCCTCCTGCAGGAAGTGCCCGCCGCCCTCGATCGTCTGGTGGGGCTGCCCCCGCGCGCCGGGAACCCTGACCTCGAAGGGCCGCTTGGCGCCGCCCGTGACCGGATCGTTGTCCGCGAAGGCACAGAGGAAGGGCTTCGTCCATTCCGAGAACACCTTCCAGGCTTCCATCTGAGCAGGCGCCGAGGGGTCGTTCGGCAGCATCGGAACGCGGCTCGGCATGGCGCGGATCCCCGCCTTGTAGGACGGATCCGGGAACGGCGCGTCGTAGGCCGCCATCTCCTCGGGGGTGAGCGAGACGCCGTTGACGCTGGCCGCGAGCATGAGCCCGACCGGGATGTCCTCGGTCTCCCACGTCCACTTCTGCCAGTACGCGAACTTCACCGCCGGAACCCGGCTGGCGCGTTCCCGCGCCAGCCGCGTCACAGTCCGAGCGCCCGTCTTCGGGCGGTCGGATGTCTCCGTGCCCATCTGCGAGATCTGCTGCTGCATCTCCATCATCGTCGGCGTCGGCGCCTCGGCCCGGAACGTCTCGATCTTCTTCACCGTCTCCTCGGGCATCTCGAGCGGCAGCGGCAGGCCGGTGTTCGCGGCCACGATGCGGTCGAACCGGGCCGGGTCGAGAGCCGCCATCCGCAACCCGATCAGACCTCCCCAGTCCTGGCCGACCAGGGTCGCGTGGACGACGCCGTTGCTGCGCAGCCAGGCGCTCAGCCAGTCCACCTGGCGCTGGTAGGTGTAGTCATCCCGCTCGGTCGGCTTGTCCGACCGGCCGTAGCCGACCAGGTCCGGCGCCATCACCCGCATCCCCCGCTCCGCCAGCACCGGAATCATCCGCCGGTAGAGGAAACTCCAGGTCGGCTGACCATGCATCAGGAGCACGACCGGACCGTCCTCCGGTCCGGCCTCCACGTGGTGGATCCGGAGACCCTCGCCCTCGCCGTCGCCCCTGGGCACCACCGTGTAGTGCGGTTCGTAGTCGAAGTCCGGCAGGTCGGCGAAGCGTTCGTCGGGCGTGCGAAGTACTTTCATGACTCTGGGTTTCTCCGGTTTGACGTGCGAGGGGACGGATCGCCGGCCGCATAGGATAGCGGCCCTTCCGAGCTGAGGGGGCCCTTCCGGCCCAGAGGGACAAAGGCCCATGAAGTTGCTGATCGCCAACCGCGGCGAGATCGCGGTCCGTATCGCCCGCGCCGCGGCGGAACTCGACATCCCGACCGTGGCGGTGTTCTCGGAAGACGACGCCGCGTCCCTTCACGTCCGGAGGGCGGACGAAGCGGCGGCGCTGAGCGGCGTCGGCCCCGCCGCGTATCTCGACGCCAAGCAACTGCTCGGGGCCGCCGGCGAGCACGGATGCGACGCGGTCCACCCGGGCTACGGCTTCCTGAGCGAGAACGCCGGCTTCGCCCGCGCCTGTATCGATACCGGCCTCCGGTTCGTCGGTCCGCAACCTGCGTCGCTCGATCTGTTCGGCGACAAGGCGCGGGCCCGGGCTCTCGCGCAGGAGCATGGCGTTCCGGTCGTCCCCGGGGTTTCCGAACCGGTCACCCTCGAACAGGCGCGCGCCTTCATGGACGACCTGCCCCCGGGCGCCTCGATGCTGATCAAGGCGGTCGGGGGAGGCGGCGGCCGCGGCATGAGGATGGTGGCCGCGGAAGACGAACTCGACGACGCGTACCGCCGGGCGGTGTCCGAGGCCGGCGCCGCATTCGACAACGACGGCGTCTTCGTCGAAGAGTTGCTGACGGCGGTCCGCCACGTCGAGGTCCAGGTTGCCGGCGACGCGAGCGGGGCGGTCGTCCACTTCGGCGACCGCGACTGCAGCTTCCAGCGGCGCCACCAGAAACTGATCGAAATCGCGCCCGCGCCCTGCCTGCCGCCGGCGCTGCGCGAGGCGATCCGGGACGCCGCGCTCGCTCTCGCTTCCGCGGCGGCCTACCGCAACCTCGGCACCTTCGAGTTCCTGGTCGAGACTCCGACCGCGCCCGATGCCGAACCGCGCTTCTTCTTCATCGAGGCGAACGCGCGCCTGCAGGTCGAGCACACGGTGACCGAGGAGGTCTTCGGCGTCGACCTCGTCCATCTCCAGCTCGAACTGGCCCAGGGCCGCCTGCTCGCCGAACTGGGCTTCACTTCTCGGAACGGCGCGGCGCCGCGCGGCGCCGCCGTCCAGGCCCGGGTCAACATGGAGAAGATGACCGCGGGCGGCGCGGTGTTGCCGACCGGCGGCGTCCTCACCGCCTTCGAGCCCCCCAACGGACCGGGGCTGCGCACGGACACGTTCGGCTACGCGGGCTACCGGACGAATCCACGCTTCGACTCCCTGCTCGCCAAGGTCGTGGGGCGCGTGCCACAGGCGGACCACGGCGCCGCCCTGGCCCGGACCGCCCGCGCGCTCGGCGACTTCCGGATCGAGGGCGTCGAAACGAACGCCTCCTTCCTGCGCGCGCTTCTTGCGCGTGCCGAGGCCGGGTCGTGGGACATCCACACGCGCTTCGTCGACGAGCGGCTGGCGGAGCTCGTCGAGGCGGCCGCCGGGTTCGAGGATCGCGGCTGCCGGGCCGGCAAGGTCGGTGACGGCGGCAACGCCGGCGGCCGCGGCGGAAGAGGACTGGCCGGCGTCAAGGTCGACGCCGTCGACCCGCTGGCGGTGCTCGATCACGGCAAGTCCGGCGGCCCCGCCGTCAGCGTGCGGGCAGCCGAGCCGCCTCCGGTCGATTCGACGCCCGTCCCCAAAGGCCTCACCGCGGTCCGCGCCCCCATGCAGGGCACCGTCCTCAGTCATGAGGCGGAACTCGGTCAGGAGATCGCCCCGGGCCAGATCCTCTTCATCATGGAAGCGATGAAGATGGAGCACGAGATCCGCTCCGACATCGGCGGCGTACTGCGCGATCTGCGCGCCGCGGTCGGCGACGCGGTCTGGGAGGGCCACGTCCTGGCTCTGATCGAGGAGCGGGATGTCGCGACCTCCGGCGGCGAGCGGGAGGCCGAGATCGACCTCGACGCGATCCGGCCCGATCTCGGCGAAGTCCTCGAACGCCACCGGGTGACCCTCGACGAGGCGCGACCCGACGCGGTCCGGAAACGGCGCAACACGGAGCAGCGGACGGCGCGCGAGAACATCGACCAGCTCTGCGACGAAGGGAGCTTCGTGGAGCACGGACAATTGGTGCTGACCCCAGGCACCGGGCTGCCGAAGGAAGAGATCATCCGCAAGTTCCCCACCGACGGCATGATCACCGGCGTCGGCTCGATCAACGGCGATCTCTTCCCCGACGAGCGCAACCGTTGCGTGGTCATGGCCTACGACTACACCGTGCTCGCCGGCACCCAGGGCGCGCTCAACCATCCGAAGACGGACCGCATGGTCGAACTGGCGCACCGCTGGAAGCGTCCGGTGGTCCTGTTCGCCGAGGGTGGCGGCGGCCGCGCCGGCACCGGCGGCAAGCGCAAGGGCGGCGCGTCGACCACCAAGGCAGGCCAGGGCCGCAGCGACGAGACCTACCGCCCGCTCGACACGCCCACCTTCACCTCCTTCGCCCGCCTGAGCGGCCTGGTGCCGATCGTCGGCATCACGTCGCGGTTCTGCTTTGCCGGCAACGCGGCGCTCCTCGGTTGCTGCGACGTGATCATCGCCACCGCCGACTCGAGCATCGGCATGGGCGGCCCGGCGCTGATCGAGGGCGGCGGCCTGGGCGTGTTCCGGCCGGAAGAAGTCGGCCCGATGGATGTCCAGGCGCCGAACGGCGTCGTCGACATCGCGGTCCAGGACGAGGTCGAGGCGGTTGCGGCCGCGCAGCAGTACCTGTCGTACTTCCAGGGCCGGACCGGGGACTGGGACTGCCCGGACCAGCGACTGCTGCGCCGCATCGTGCCGGAGAACCGCCTGCGCGTCTACAACATCCGCGAAGTAATCCGCACGTTGGCCGACACTGGAAGCGTGCTCGAACTCCGGCCCGAGTTCGGCCTCGGCATGGTCACTGCTCTCGTCCGGATCGAAGGGCGGCCCGTGGGCATTCTCGCCAACAACCCCGAGTTCCTCTCCGGCGCCATTGACAGCGACGGCTCGGACAAGGGCGCCCGCTTCCTGCAGCTCTGCGACGCCTTCGACATCCCGGTCCTCGTGCTCTGCGACACGCCCGGCATGATGGTCGGCCCGGAGATCGAGCGCACCGCCCTCGTCCGCCACTGCTGCCGGCTGTTTGTTGTCGGCGCCAACATCACCGTGCCGACGCTGACCATCGTGCTGCGCAAGGCCTACGGGCTCGGCGCCCAGGCGATGGCGGGAGGAGACCTGAAGGAGCCCTTCTTCACCGTCGCCTGGCCGACGGCGGAGTTCGGCGGCATGGGTCTCGAAGGCCAGGTGAAGCTCGGCTTCCGCAACGAACTCGCGGCCATCGAAGACCCCGAAGAGCGGCGCACCCGCTACGAAGAGCTCGTCGCCGCGGCATACGAACGAGGGAGCGCCCTCACCGCCGGCGCGGCCTTCGCCGTCGACGACGTGATCGACCCTGCCGACTCGCGCCGCTGGATCGCCCGGAGCCTAGACTCCGTGCCGCCGCCCCCGGTCCGGGACGGCAAGAAACGCCGCAACATCGACACCTGGTAGGCGCCGCTACTCGCCGCCGCCCGACGGCTCGATCACGCCGTACATCATCCCGCCGTACGGCCCGTGGTCCCACGTCCCGGCATAGCGCTCGTCGTAGAACAACACCCGCGCCCCGAACTGGCCGCCCAAACCGGCAATCTCGAAGTCGGTGATGCTCACCATCGGCGTATCGCCGGCCCACACCAGCGGCACGACCACCGGCAGGGTCACGTCGACCGTCATGTAGACCACGCGGACGTCGAAACGCCAGCGGTCGCCCTCCCCTTCGAGCTTCGAGACGCTCGCGATCTCGTAGCGCTCGGGGTTCCGGTCTCGCTGGACGCCCTCGACCTCCTCAAGACCTTCCAGGTTGTCGATCGTGAAGTGGCCGACGAGGTCCACGCTCTGCATCCGCTCCACGAACGCCCGCTCCCGCTCCGAGAGTTCTTCGAGCGGGACGGTCCGTCCGACGCCGGTGACGCCCGCGATCCAGCCAATGCCGTAGCCAAAGCCCAGCAGAACGAGACCCGCCACTGCGGCGGCGATCCAGAGTGTTGTCTTCTTCATGGTGCCCGTGAACGTAGCCTTCACGAGTAGTCTGCGTCAACCGAGCGCCCACTTCATCCTCTGCACGATGCCGTAAGCGATTCTGGCATCGAGTATGGTACGGTCGCTCCATGGCTGAGAGCGGAAGCAGCGACACGCCTCTGCAGAAGATCACCGTCCACGTGCCGAATGTGCTCCTCACGCGCGCACGGGAGGCGAGCGGTTCCGGCATCACGGAGACGGTCCGTCAGGGCCTGCACCTCGTCGCCGCGCGCGATGCGTACGGCAAGCTGCGCGCACTTCGCGGCAAGGTCCGTTTCGATCTCGATCTGAAGCGCCTCCGGGAAGACTAGCGCCGCACCTTGATCGCGCTTGACACGAGTTCGCTCATCGCCTACCTGGAGGGCGCCGAAGGCGCCGACGTCAACGCCGTCGAGGAGGCGTTGATCCTCAGTATCGCCGTCCTGCCCCCGGTCGTCCTGACCGAGCTGCTCAGCAGCCCGACTGCCGATGAAGACACAAAGGCGCTGATCCGGCAGCTTCCGCTCCTGCAGGTGGCGCCCGGCTACTGGGAACGTGCGGCGACGCTGCGATCGCAAGTCCTCGCAAAGGGGTTGCGCGCCAACCTGGCGGACACGCTGATCTGCCAATCCTGCCTGGATCACGACCTGCCCCTGGTCACGCGAGATCGGGACTTCCGCCATTTCGCGGCGCACGGCGGCTTGATGCTCAAAGCGACGTGACACTTGGCGGGCGCTGCCCGGCCAAATGCCAATACCTGCCCCACCCGAAGCCCCAGCTACAATCCCCGGCCCGATGCGACATCTGTCCGCTGCCGGTCTTTCGGCTAGCTTGCGGCCATGAAACGAAGCCTCCTCGTGCCGCTCCCGCTCGTCGTCGCCGCGGTCGCCGGCGCGCAGGACACTCCCCCGACCTTCGAGCCCGCCTCGACAGTCCAAGAGAACCTGCGCCAGCACCACGCTCTGCCCGATCCGGCCGAAGAGGTTTGGTGGACCGAGACCGGCGAGGCGATGGCCTGACGCAACCGGAATCTCCACCAGATCGTGCCCTCGGTCAACGTCTACCGCGCCGGGCCGGTCAGCGAGCTGGCGGCGCGGCCGATGTCCGAGATCGCCGACTTCCCGGTCGCGACACCTTCCGGCGAGGTGACCTTCGACGCCTACCTGCACGGCGAGCACTCGACCACGATGGGCATCGTCATCCTCCACCGGGGCGAGGTCGTCTTCGAGCGCTACCCCCGGATGCAGCCGCACGAGAAGCCGATCTGGTGGTCGGTGACCAAGGTTCTCCCCGCCACCCTGGTGGCGCTCCTCGAACACCGTGGACTCGTCGACTCCGCTCAGCCCGTCGACCGCTACGTGCCGGCGCTCAAGGGATCGGACTTCGAGGGCGTCGCCGTCCGCAACGTGCTCGACATGGCCTCGGGGGTCGACTGCCCCGACGGCGACTACAGCGACCGCACCACCTGCTACTACCAGTTCGAAGCCTCGCTGGGCGACGGGGTGCGGAGCGCGAAGACGCCGGACGACCCGTACACGATGCTCTCGAACCTGAAGGCCGGTCGCTGGGCCGAGCAGGGCAAGGAGTTCGACTACTCGGGTACCAACACGTTTGTTCTCGGCTGGCTGGTCGAGGAGATCACCGGGATGCCGTTCCAGGACGCGCTGAGCCGCGAAGTCTGGACCCGGATCGGCGCCGAGGCGGACGCTTCGATCTACGCCGGGCGCTACGGGATTCCGCTGACCTCGGGCGGCATGCTGGCGCGCCCGAGGGACATGGCCCGGTTCGGGCTCCTGTTCACGCGGAGCTACGGGAAGGTCTCGCCGGAGCGAATCGTGCCGGAGGAGCACGTCCAGACCCTGCTCCACGGCGGTCGCCCGGAGCTGCTGGAGAACGCCCGTTTCGGCGGCAAGGCGCCTGATGTCAAGCACAACGTCTACCAGTGGGATCTCGTGTTCACGAACAACGACATCTACAAGGGCGGCTGGGCCGGCCAGGGCCCGCTGGTCAACCCGGACCGCGATGTCGTCGCCGTCTGGGTGGGTTACACCGCGGCGGAATCCGACCCGGACACGTATCCCCTGCTGCCTCGAGTGCGCGCCGTGCTCGACGGCGTCTTCGGCACGGCTACCGACTAGCGCGGCAGAACTCGCCTAGCCCGGAACGCGTGCCAGAAGGCCCGCGCAACGGCTGGCGCACTCAGTTTCTGCCGCGCAAGTTACCAGGCACGCATCCGCCCGCTGCCGTTCCGGCGCCGCGGCCGGCCCCGGCCGCCGACCCCCGAAGTCCGCCCCAGCGGCATTCGCCTGCGCCGCAGGTGGGCCTGACGCTTCACCCGGCGACGGGCGGTGGCGAATGTCTGATTGATGGCGATCGGAATCGATGCGGCGGCGGACCGGTGGACGACCACGTCCGGTCCCGGCAGCGCGACCTTGACCACTACATCGAATGACCACCCGTTGCGGCGGTTCCCGGTTGGGCCGGTAACCGCCACTTCACAGTCGACGATCCGCGAGTTGAACCGCTCCAGGCCCTGGGCCTCGAACTCGATCGTGCGCTTCAGATCCTCGTTCAGCCGGATGCCCTGAGTACGGATCCTGACGGGAAAACTGGGACTGGATCTCAACTTCGTATGCCTCCTCCTGGTTGTTCCCCGGGTGGTCCACCCTCATTGAATCTTCACCATCGTACAACGACCGCTCCGGCCGTTCGGGAAACCGGGGAGGGACCGTGCGGCGTTCACGGCGCGGGTCCCACAAGACGCTCATCGGTGAAGCCATCGTGTATTCACGTCTACTTTCGTGGCGATGAAGCCACGGCTGCCCCCCCGCAGCCCTCCGGAAACGCCATGTCGTCCGTGATCGCCGGCGCCCGCCGGCCGTCCTCGTTCCGGTACTCCCGCACCGCACCGGTCACCGTGTCCGTCAACCGGATCGAGTACCCCAGCGTTGTCGCCGACGCCGCGTACACCCACACGTGGTTGTTCAACGCGCAACCGTTCAGAACCTTGGTCAGGACCTCCCAACTGTTCCCCGGCTCAAAGAAGTAGAACAGTCCCGAAGCGTTCGTCCCCTCGTACACCACCCTGCCGGGGCCACTCTCGCTGCCGTCGCCGGTCCACCAGTCCATCTCGACCGCATATCGCGAGTCCCGCAGACACAGCGTCTCTTCGTCCGCTTCGCAGGTTCCGGCAGGCTCGTTCGCCACCACCAGGAACTTCAAGGACGCCGTGGACTCTGTCGTGCCATCACCAACCCGGAGAACGACCTCATGGAAGCCCGGTTCCGACCATGCGTACTCCACGGTTGGGCTCTCCCGGATGCGGCCGTCGCCGAACTCCCAGCTCCGGAACTCGACCGTACCGTTGCTCGTGTCCTCGAAGGTCACCGGAACGCCGGTGCGCGCGCGACACAGATCCTCCGCGCACTCCGCGCTCACCGTGATCGCAGCCTGTGGCGGCAAGCCGGCCTCATCGTCGGCGTCGTCTCCGTCGTCCTCGTCGGCGTCCCCGTCGTCTCCGCCGTCCTCGCCATCGTCAACGCCGCCGGCGTCGCCGACCGGCGTTGCAATGACCGCCGCTGCCGGGCTCCCGCCATGGGCGTTCACCGCGCGCACCTCGAGGGTGTACTCAATGCCATTCATGAGACCGGATACCCTGTAGCCGACTTCATTTCCTGCATCGTTGTCCGGATCGCCTCCGTCAGGGATATCCGTCCAGTCGGGATTCCAACTGGACGTGCCATCGCTGCTCACGCGGTACTGAAACTTCGTGATCGCGCTGCCGGCGGCGGAGGGCGCCGTCCAACTGAGCATGACCTGTTCGTTGCCCGGCGTCGCTTCAAGGTCCGCGATCGCAGCCGGCACCGACCGAATCGTCTCCAGGGTAAGGGTCAACGTTGCGATCTTCGCGTTGGTGAACTTCCCAACACCGCGAAGGCTCGTGATGACACCCCGTGGCGAAGTCGCGTCGTTGTCCAGTTGAAACTCTTCGCCGTTTTCGGTCCCGGCATCCCACGGATAGAGATTCACGGAAAGCGACGGCTTCCAATTGCCCGAACTGTCGAGCAACGACAACCCGGAAACGCCCGTAAACCAGTCCGGACTGGGCGCGACCATCGTCAACAGAGTCACGCGAGGATGATCGGTGGTGAGGGTTTCACCCTTGAACCTCACGGTAGTTCTCGGGCCGCTGCCCGAAAGAAAGCCCTTGATCAGGCTGAGCCGGTTCGCACCCGCTGAGTTGATCTCAGTCGTGAGCGAAGACGTCCCTCCGAGTTCGGCCATCCTCTCCACGCCAAGGGATGCCTGTTCGCCCTCTCTCAGAAACACCACCTGGTCGTTGTGAACGCCGCCAATCAGGCTTGAGAAGTGCGCTCCGCTGGGAAGGCCGCCCGGCGCAACGGCAGTCGTCCACGCGCCCTGGAACGTGATCGTGTAGTCGGCTTCCGAACGGACCGTCACCCGCGGATCCGGCGGCGATGGACCGAGCGACGTGTCGGGCATGGGATCGACCTGCGCGTCCGCCGCGGCCGGCAGAGTCGCAACGGAGACAAGGACAAGCAGGATTGCCGCCGCGACCCGCCCGCCGGTCCGGCTATGGCAGAACTGGACCATCATCCTGACTCCCGGGAATTCGCGTGAACCTCATGGGACGGACTCTAGCCCAACACCTCGCAGCGACCCTCCAGCAGGCGCCACCTCGTCGCCATCTCAGCGCGGCAGACGTCTTGACGGTCACCGGCGCCACTCCGCAGAGGCAACGCGGCGCCACCTCGTCGCCATCTCAGCGCGGCAGACGTCAGCGGGTCTCGGCGACGCAAGGCACACCAGGAAGCTGATGATCGAAGATACTAGGGCCATGAACACCAAGGCCACCGCTTCATCGATTCGCTACTTCCCGATTCTGTCCGCTCTCATCGCGGCGGCCCCCCTTGCCGCGGCTTCCGACAACTGGCCCTCCTTCCGCGGTCACGCCGCCGACGGCAACGGCACCGGCGCGCCGCCGACGTCTTGGAACGCGGAGACCGGCGAGAACGTGCTCTTCCGGGTCGCCGTTCCCGGCCTGGGCCACTCGAGCCCAGTGATCTGGGGCAACCGTCTGTTCCTGACCTCGTCGGTCCCGGAAGGCGGAGAGGCGTCGCTCAAGGTCGGCCTCTACGGCGACATTGCGCCGGTGGAGGGCGAACCGCCGCAACACTACGAGGTGCTCGCCTTCGACAAGCGAAGCGGCGAGAAGCTCTGGCAGCGCACCGCATTCCACGGCACGCCGGCGGTCAAGCGCCACACCAAGGCGTCGCACACCAACTCCACGCCCGCGACCGACGGCAATGTGCTGGTCGTCTTTCTCGGTTCCGAGGGGCTGCACGCCTTCGACCTCGACGGCAAGGCGTTGTGGAGCCGGCAATTCGGCCTGCTCGACTCCGGCTACTACATGGTCAAGACGGCGCAGTGGGGGTTTGCGAGTTCGCCCGTGATCCACGACGGCCGCGTGATCATCCAGGTCGACGTGCAGGGCGACTCCTTCCTCGCCTCTCTCGACGCCGCGACCGGCGAGGACGTCTGGCGCACCGACCGTGACGAGATTCCGACCTGGAGCAGCCCCGCCGTGTTCCCTCGCGGCGACGGAGGCCGCCAGGTCGTCGTCAACGGCTACAAGCACATCGGCGGCTACGACTTCGACACCGGCGAGGAACTGTGGCGGCTGGAAGGCGGTGGCGACATACCCGTCCCGACGCCGATCCGCGCCGGCGACGGTCCGATCCTGATCACCAGTGCCCATGGGAGGATGCGGCCGATCTACGCCATCGACCCGGACGCGGCGGGCGGTATCGGTCCGGAACACGAGGCAATGGTCTGGTTCCACGAGCGACTCGGCAACTACATGCAGACCCCGATCGTGGTCGGCGACCTCGCCTACTTCGGCTTCGACAACGGGGTCGTCACCGTGGTCGACTGGCAGAGCGGCGAGCGGGTCGCGCAACGTCGCCTGGGCCGCGGCGCCTCCGGCTTCACCGCCTCGCCGGTCGCCGCCGGCGGCTACATCTACTTCAGCAGCGAGGACGGCGACGTCTACGTCATAGAACCTGGCGAAGATCTGGGCGAACTCGCGGTCAACGAGCTCGGCGAGACCCTGATGGCCACGCCGGCGATCTCGGACGGCGTCATCTACTTCCGGGCCCGCCGTCACCTGATCGCGATCGGCGCCGGGTCGTAGTCCGCGATGGCCGCTTCCTCCAGCAGACGAAACGCTGCGGCTGCCACGCTGGCCGCGCTGGCAGCAGCCACCGCCCCGCCCCTCGCCGCCTCGGACAACTGGCCGTCGTTCCGCGGCAACGGCGCCGACGGAAGGGGCACCGGATCGCCGCCGGCCACCTGGAACGTCGAGACCGGCGAGAACATCGTCTTCCGGGTACCCGTGCCCGGCCTCGGCCATTCGAGCCCGGTGATCTGGGGCGACCGCCTGTTCCTGACCACGGCGGTGCCCGACCGGGGCGAGGCGTCGCTCAAGGTCGGTCTCTACGGCGACGGCACGCCGGTCGCGGGCGAACCGCCCCAGCGCTTTCAGGTCTTCGCCTTCGACAAGAAGAGCGGAGAGCTCCTGTGGCGGCAGACCGCCTTCCACGGCAAGCCGGCGATCAAGCGCCACATGAAGGCGTCGCATACCAATTCGACGCCGGCGACCGACGGCCACGTCCTGGTTGCCTTCTTCGGCTCCGAGGGGCTCCACGCCTACGACCTGAACGGCAACTCACTCTGGAACCGTCAGTTCGGCGTGCTCGACTCAGGCCCCTACGACTTCCCCACCTACGAGTGGGGATTCGCCAGTTCGCCGATCGTCCACGACGGCCGCGTCGTCATCCAGGTCGACATCCTGAGCGACTCCTTTGTCGCGGTCCTGGACGCCATGACCGGTGAGGACATCTGGCGCACGCCCCGCGAGGAGGTCGCCACCTGGAGCACGCCCGCCGTCTTTCCGCGCGCCGACGGCCGGCGCCAGGTGGTGCTGAACGGCTACCAACACATTGGCGCCTACGACTTCGACACCGGCGAGGAACTGTGGCGCCTCGAAGGCGGCGGAGACATCCCCGTGCCGACGCCAGTTCGCGCCGGCGATGGACCGATCCTGATCACCAACGCCCATGGCCGGCTGAAACCGATCTACGCGATCGATCCGGACGCCGAGGGCAAGCTCGATCCCGACCACGACGCGGTGGCCTGGTTCCACGAGCGACTCGGGAACTACATGCAGACGCCCATCGTGGTCGGCGAGCTCGCGTACTTCTGCTACGACAACGGCGTCGTCACCGTGGTCGACTGGACGACCGGCGAGCGCCTGACCCAGAAGCGCCTGGGCCGCGGCGCCTCCGGCTTCAGCGCCTCGGCGGTCGCCGCCGGCGGCCGCATCTACTTCAACAGCGAGGACGGCGACGTCTACGTCATCGAGCCGGGCCCCGAACTCAACGAGATCGCCGTCAACGAACTCGGCGAGACCCTGATGGCGACACCGGCGATCTCGGATGGCGTCATCTACTTCCGGGCCCGACGGCACCTCATCGCGGTCGGCGCCGGGTCGTAGCGCCCGCCGGGCGCCCGATCAGTTCGTTCAGGCCTTCCGCTGCAGGACGCTGGTGAAGCTCGATCTGTGCTGGTGGGCGACGTAGAGGCCGAGCACCACCGCGGCGATACCGATGGCCACGGTCTCGGGCGCCAGAAAAAGGTGGAAGAGCAGGATGTTCAGGACGATCGGCGCCAACCCGAGAAGCGCCAGCGGCACGAAGATCCCGAGAATCAGGAGCACGCCGCAGACGATCTCGGTTACCTTGATGACCGGCCACAGGTAGCCGGTGTCCATCAGCGCGCCCATGAAAGCTGCTGCCTCCTCCCCCATCTCGGGCTCCGGCCCCAGTTGAAGCAGACCGATTGTGCCGAGGACCGCGAAGATCAGTCCCAGCAGAATGCGCGCCATGAGCGGAAGATGCTTCATCGTCTACCCTCCCTTGTGTTGTGGGTGTCACACGAGCGTAGCGTTCGGCCCCGAACAGTGAGGAAACAACGTGACCGGGCATGAGATGCTCTGGCGACCCTCCGCGGAACAGGTTGACGGATGCAGGCTGACCGCCTACCTCCGCTGGCTGGAGACCAAGCGCGAGCTTCGATTCGCCGGTTACTACGAGCTCTGGCGTTGGTCGGTCACCGATCTGAATGCATTCTGGGAGTCTATCGCCCAGTACTTCGAGGTGCGCTTTCACACCCCCGCCAAGCGGGCGATCGGAAACAGGTCCATGCCCGGCGCCAAGTGGTTCCCGGGCGCCACCCTGAACTACGCCGAGCATGCCCTCGCAGGAGGCGGTACAGAACCGGCTCTCATCTGCCGGAGCGAAGCGGAGCCCCGGCGCGAACTGAGCCGCGACGACCTGCGGCGCGAAGTCGCGGCAGCGCGGGCCGGACTGCAGCGCCTCGGCGTCGGAGCCGGCGACCGGGTGGTCGCCTATCTGCCGAACAGCGCCGAGGCCGCGATCGCCTTTCTGGCCACTGCCAGCCTGGGCGCGATCTGGTCGAGCTGTCCGCCCGAGTTCGGGGTGGACAGCGTGCTCGACCGCTTCCGTCAGATCGAACCGAAGGTTCTGATCGGCACAGGCAGCTACGACTACAACGGCCGGCGCTACGACCGCGCTGCGGATCTGGACCGGAGCGTCCGTTCGCTGCCGACCCTCGTGGCGGCGGTCCTGGTAGCGCCGGCCGGTGCCTGCATCGGCATGCCGAAACGACTCTCCTGGCGTGAACTGACCGCCGAACCCGGTGAACTCGCCTTCGAGCCGGTTCCCTTCGACCATCCGCTCTGGATCCTCTATTCGTCCGGCACGACCGGTTTGCCGAAGGCGATCGTCCAGGGCCACGGCGGCATCCTCGTCGAGCACTTGAAGCAATTGGCGCTGCACACCGATCTCGGGCCTGGCGACCGTTTCTTCTGGTACACGACGACCGGCTGGATGATGTGGAACTACCTGGTCTCGGGGCTTCTCGTAGGCGCGACCGTGGTGCTCTACGACGGCTCGGCCGGCTGGCCCGACCTGGACGCCTTGTACCGTCTCGCCGACGAGGAAGCGGTGACCTGCTTCGGTGTCAGCGCGCCCTTCCTGCTGGCCTGCCGGACTGCCGGCCTGGCGCCGGGCAAGCGATTCGGCCTTGACGCCTTGCGCGCGGTCGGCTCGACCGGCGCGCCGCTGCCGGCCGAGGGCTTCGATTGGGTCCATGAACACGTGAAGTCCGATGTCTGGCTCGGCTCGCTCGCCGGCGGCACGGATGTCTGCACCGGTTTCGTCGGACCGAATCCGCTCCAACCGGTTCGGCGTGGCCTTATCCAGTGCCGCTCGCTGGGCGCCAAGGTCGAGGCCTTCGACGAGAGCGGCCGGCCGGTAGTCGGAGAAGTCGGCGAGCTGGTGCTGACCGAGCCGCTGCCGTCCATGCCGCTCTTCTTCTGGAACGACGGTTCGGGCGAGCGCTACCGGGACAGCTATTTCGACCACTGGCCCGGCGTCTGGCGCCACGGCGACTGGATCGAGTTCGATGAGGACGGCAGCTCCCTGATCTACGGCCGCTCCGACTCGACGCTCAACCGCGGCGGTGTGCGGATGGGCACCTCCGAGTTCTACCGCGCTGCCGCGGAGCTGCCCGAGATCGAAGACTGCGTGATCGTGGACACCGGGAGCCTGGACAACGAGGGCAAGCTGTGGCTGTTCGTGGTGCCCCGCGACGGAATGTCGCTCGACGCGGCGTTCGCCGACCGCATTCGCCGGCACTTGCGCACGCGGCTCTCGCCGCGGCACGGTCCGGACGAGATCCGCGCGATTCCAGAGGTGCCGACGACGCTCTCCGGCAAGAAGCTGGAGGTGCCGATCAAGCGGATCCTCGCGGGCGAGCCGGTGCAGACGGCGGTCAACGTGGGAACGCTGAAGAACCCGGAGTCGATCGCGGCGTTGGTGGCGGCGATCGGCGGCGAGGTTGGGGGGTAGGACGGAACGGAGACCGGCGCTACGCGCCGGATGCGGGCCAGAAGGCCCGCGCACCCAGTCCGGAGACCGGCGCGCCTACTGATTCAGCTTGTTGGCGAAGTCGCCGCCGCGGAAGACCGAGATGCCATCGAGGGAGATGTGACGGCGGAGGGTCTCGTTGACCTGCTCGACCGTCAGAGCCCCGATCGCCCGCTCCTGGGCGGCCGTGAACGCCATCGTTCTGCCGAAGAACAGGTTGCCGTTCAGCATCGACGCGAGAGCGCGATCCTGGGATCGCCCGTTCTGCTGGGCGTCCAGGTAACCGCGCCTGGCAGCCTCGAACTCCTCATCGGTGAAGCCGGCCTCGAGCGCCTTCTCCACTTCGTCGCGATAGGCCGCGACGACCTTGTCGGCATTCTCCGGCGCAAAGATGGCGTAGGTCAGGAACAGCGCGCTGTCGTCGATCGGAGGCGCCACAATCTGAGAGGCAACGCCGTAGGACAGCCCCTCCTGCTGCCGAATCCTGGTCGCCAGCCGCGAACTCAGGAATCCTCCGCCCAGCATGTAGTTCGCCATCACGAGCGCCGGGTAGTCCTCGTCGTCGTCGCGCATCGAGAAGCTGGTCACCGCCATCATCATCGCATTCGTCTTGTCGGGCGTCTCGATGTCGAGTGTCACCGTGTCGACCTCTCGGTACGGATCGGCGACCCGCTCGTAGGGTTGGGACGCCTCCCAGTCACCGAACAGCTCCTCGAGCACCGCAACCGTCTCGTCCCCGTCGAAGTCCCCGACCACCGCGATCGTGCCGCCCTCGGCGCCATAGAAGGAGGACCAGAATTCCCTCGCTTCCTGGACCGTGGCCGCGTTCAGACGCTCGATCTGCTCATCGAACGTCGGTGAGTAGCGGGGATGCTCGGGCGACCAGCGATTGAAGTGCCGGCTCATCGCCTGCGGCACTTGCGCCATCGGCTCCGAGCGCTGGGACTCGATCGCGGCCAGACGCTCCTCGCGGAGCAGATCGAACTCGTTCGCATCGAACGCCGGCTCGCGCAGGATCTCACCGGCCAGCCGCAATACGTCGGCCAGACTCTCCCGCACCGTCGTGAACGAACCACTCGCGATCATCGCGCCGCCGCCGACGCTCCCCTGGGCCTTGAGGCGGTCCAGTTCGTCGCTGATCTCCTGTCGCGAGCGCCTCGTCGTACCGCGCATGAGCATGGAACCCGCGAGATCGCCGGCAGTGGCACGGCCCATCAGGGTCTCCTCCGTGCCGTGGCGGAAACCGAGACTCACGCTCACCGACTCGCCGCGGTTCTGCTTCGCCAGCAGAGCCACCTTCACCCCATTCGGGAGGGTCAGGCGCCGCGTCCGGCGATCGATGTTCGCGGGTGTCGGGTCGAAGGCCTCGCCCTCCGCCACCGCCTCGCGCCCGGCGTAGCCCGCCACCAGGCCGGCAACGTCCGGCGGCTCAGGCACCTCGGCACGAACCGGCGTCTCGTCCGTCGGATAGAAGTAGCCCACGGTGCGATTCGAGTCGCGCAGGTAGGTCTGCGCAACCTCGTGAACCCCTTCCGCCGTGACCTTCTCCAGGCGGTCCCGATGCAGGAAGAAGAGACGCCAGTCTCCCATCGAGGCCCACTCGCTCAACTGGAGCGCGATGCCCTGAGGGTTGTTGAAGGCGAGTTCGATGGCCGACAGATAGTCCGTCTTGGCGCGCTCGACCTCCTCCTCGGTGGGCGGCGCCGCCGCGATCTCGTCGATCGTCGCGAAGAGAGCCTCGGCGGCATCCTCCAGCGAATCCCCTTCCCGGACCTGGACCGACGCCATCAGGACACCGGGCTCGTTGAGTTGAAGACTCGAAGCGAACGCCGAAGCGGCGAGCCCCGGCTCGACGAGGTTCTTGTACAGCCGCCCGGCAGGCTTGGCGTTCAGCACGTGAGTCAGCACATCGACCGCCGCAAACTGCTCGTGGGCGCCTGGCGGCACGTGGTACGCCGCCATCAGGAGCTGGACATCGCCAACCCGCCGCAGCGTCACCGTCCGCTCGCCGTCCTGGGCCGGCTCGGCGGTGTAGGTGCTGAACAGCCTGTTCGCGCCGGTGCGCTCGGGGCGCGGGATGGGCCCGAACTTCTCCGCCACCAGCTCCAGCGCCCGGTCAACCTCGAACCGGCCGGCCACCACCAGGATCGCGTTGTCCGGCTGGTAGTACTTGCGGTAGAAGGCCTGCAGGCGCTCGATCGGCACATTCTCCAGGTCGGCCCGCGCCCCGATCGTCGAGTTGCCGTAGTTATGCCAGTCGAACGCAGCGGACATCACGCGCTTGCGGAGCACGCTCCCGGGCTGGTTCTCGCCGCTCTCCCACTCGTTCCGCACCACGGTCATCTCCGACTCGAGGTCCTCGGCCGAGATGAAGGAGTTGACCATCCGGTCAGCCTCCAGATCGAGCGCCCAGTCCAGGTTCTCATCCGTGGCCGGGAAGGTCTCGAAGTAGTTCGTGCGGTCGAACCAGGTCGTGCCATTGGGGAAGGCCCCGTGCTCCGTCAGTTCGGCCGGGATGTCCGGATGGTTCGGCGTGCCCTTGAAAGCCAGGTGCTCGAGAAGGTGCGCCATCCCGGTCTCGCCGTAGCCCTCGTGCCGCGAACCGACCAGGTAGGTGACGTTCACCGTCACCTGCTGCTTGCTCTGGTCCGGGAACAGGAGGAACCGGAGACCGTTCTCCAACTCGTACTCGGTGATCCCTTCGACGGTCGCCACCTTCGCCACGCCGTCTGGCTGATCCTGCGCTGGCGCCGGTATCGCCACAGCCAGCCACGCGAGAAGGCCGACGGTCAGGGTGAGAGCGCGTTTCGTGGTCCACTTCATGGTGCTTCTCCAAGAGGGGCGAGCGCAGACTACTATGCGCATCGGATGTTCAGGCGCGGGATGTTACCTACTCTAAGACGCAACAGCGCGCCCTTTGTTCCAGGGCGGCCGGATGCGGACGAGACGCCCGCGTGCCAACCGCACGCCCGATGAGGGGCGCTCGGATGGTTCGCGGGTGGCGCGGGCCGCGCCACCCGGGTTCCCAGGGCCGGGCTACGCCTCGGCCTCGCCGACGCCGACGCCGATGCGCGCAGCCGCGAGCCGCGGGAAGTCATGCGCCAGTCCGCAGAGCGCGGTCATCACGCTCCACACGGTCAGACCGAGGGCGATGATCGACCGCCGAACACCGCGGTCCGCCCAGCGGGCGATGGGAATGCCGAATCCCGTGTAGAAGACCGCGAAGGCGGTCCCTGTCAGGAAACCCATCTGGGTGTCCGACGCCCCGAGCTCCTCCTTGATCGGGTCGATCAGGATCGAGAGGATCTGCCGGTCGATGAAGTTGAAGACGTAGACCAGAAACAGCACGCCCAGCACGTAGCGCGCGTAGCCCGGACTGAACTCCTGCTTCTCCGAACTTGCGGGCAAGGCGGCGACCGTAGCAGACGGGCGGCGGCCAGGCCCTTCATTCAGCAGACCGACCTACGGCCTGAACCGGCGGCGTTACAGGCCTGGGCGGTGGCGGACCATCCCGACCGGGTTGGTATCGTCCACGCATGTGCCGAAACGGGCAGCCTAGAAGGTTGACTAGTGGCGGAACCTGGAAGGACGAAACATGAGCGAGCGCGTACGGCCGCGGGTGACTTGGCTGAAGGTCAAGAACTACCGCGCCCTCCGGGACGTAACGTTGTCGGAGCTAACACCAGCTTGTACTCCATGAAGTTGAAGGGCGTCCCGCTCGGCCGCTTCGAGTCCAGCGAACGGTTCGCGTCGGACGGCACCCTGAAGATGCTGGCCTATCTGACTCTCCTGTATGACCCCGCGCCTCCCAAGTTGATTGGGATCGAGGAGCCGGAGAACTTCCTTCATCCCCGCCTGCTGCCAGAACTCGCGGAGGAGTGTCGTGCCGCCTCCGGTCGAACGCAGTTGCTCATCACGACCCACTCCCCGTTCTTCCTGGAGGAGTTGAGGCCCAAGGAAGTGCGTGTCCTGTGGCGGAATGAAGCCGGCTACACGCAGGCGCGTCTTGTCTCGAAGAGTCCGGGTGTGAGGGAGTTCGTTCAAGAGGGCGCAAAGCTCGGAGATCTGTGGATGGAAGGACACCTCGGCGCGGGAGATCCGCTCGTGAACGAGGGGGCCCCGCTGGAAGGTGTACGAGGTAGGAATCGGTGACGGTTCGCCACTTGGAGTTCCTGGTCGAAGAGCCCTCGATGGAAGCGTTTCCGAGCAGGCTGTTACCGCGGCTGCTTCCGCGCGACCGCACGTTCGCCATTCACTCCTTTCGTGGCAAGCAGCCTGGACACCCGGGCGGGGTGGAAGCACCCTCGCCGCGACGACGGGACGGTTGCAGAACAGGGCCGCCTTCACGCTGTCGTTCGCGAGCATTGGGTCCGCCTTCGAAGGCTCGCATTGGGCCGGCACGTCCGCTAGCGACCGGCGCGCGTGTCCAGGCTCACGCTCTTGAGCAGCGCGAACACCGGCGAGCCGACCTCGAGGCCGAGTTCGGCTGCCGACGCCCGTGTGATCCGAGCCCGCAGCCGATGAGACCCCAGATCGATCGTCGCCTCCGCGAATGCGGTCGACTCGTCCTGGTGGAGCGCCACGAGGACGCCCGACAACACGTTGCGGATGCTGGTGGGCGACGGGCGTTCGGTGGCGAGCGACACGTCCCGCGAGCGCACCAGCAACCGCGCCGACTCGCCGACGGCGAGGTATTCGATTCGCGGCACGCTGAGCCGCTGGCCGTCCAGGTCGAGCCAGGTCAGGCGGTACTCGTCATCGTGGGCGCCGACCCGGGCCTCCAGCACCGACGCGGCCTGGAAGCGCTCTGTGAGCGGCGCCAGGTCGAGCTGCTCGAGCACCTCGACCGTACCGCCGAACGCCTGCACCCGGCCCTCGGCGAGCACCAGGATGCGGTCCGCCAGCAGGGCCACCTCGTCGACCGCGTGACTGACGTAGAGGGTCGGAATGCCGAAGCGCGGATGCAGCGCCAGGAGATACGGCATGATCTCCGCTTTGCGGCGCCGGTCGAGCGCCGACAGGGGCTCGTCGAGCAGCAGCAGACGCGGGCGACTGAGCAGCGCCCGACCAAGGGCGGCTCGCTGCCGCTCGCCGCCCGACAGCGTGTGGGGGCGCCGGTCGAGGAGCGGTTCGAGGTCCAGCGCGTCTACGACATCGTCGCGCGCGATCGCCGTCGCAGCTCCGGACGCCGGCGCGCTCCGCCGGTCCGCGTAGCTGAGGTTGCCGGCAACATCGAGGTGCGGGAACAGCCGGCCGTCCTGGAAGGTACAGCCGACAGGACGGCGGTGCGGCGGGGTCAGCACGCCGCGCTCGCTGTCGAGCCAGGCCTCGCCGCCCAATGCGATGCGTCCCGTCGCGCCAGGCTCCAAGCCCAGCACGGCCCGCAGCAGGGTCGTCTTGCCGCTGCCCGACGGACCGAAGACGGCGGTGACGCCGGCGGCCGGGATCGCCTGGTCAACTTCGAGGTCGAAGCCGGCGAAGCCGACCCGCACGTCCAGTTCCAGGGCGCTCTCGCTGCGGTCAGGCGACATGGACCGGGAGCCTCCGGTTGAAGACGTAGACGAACACCAGCACGGCGAACGCGAACAGGAGCAGACCGACCGCGAGCGTGTGCGCCTCCGCGTACCGCAGGGTCTCGACGTGTTCGTAGATGGCGATCGAAATGACCCGCGTCTTGCCGGGGATGCTGCCGCCCACCATCAACACGACTCCGAACTCGCCGATCGTGTGCGCGAAGGTCAGCACCGCCGCGGTCAGAAAGCCCCGAAGCGAGAGCGGCACGGCAACGGTCAGGAAGGCATCGAGGGGCGAGGCGCGAAGGGAGGCCGCTGCCTCCAGGGGTCCCCTCCCCAAGGACTCGAACGCGGCCTGCAGCGGTTGGACCATGAACGGCAGCGAGTAGACGACCGAAGCAATCACCAGGCCCGTGAACGAGAACGTCAGCGTCGTGTCCGTGACCTCGACCCACAGCCCGCCCAGCCACGACCGCGGGCTCATCAGCAGCAGCAGGTAGAAGCCGAGCACCGTCGGCGGCAGGACCAGGGGCAGGGCGGTCACCGCCTCGATCACCGGCTTGATCCGCGAACGGGTGCGGGCCAGCCACCAGGCGAGCGGCGTACCGAGCAAGACCAGCACCGCGGTCGCCGCGGCCGCAAGCTGCAGGCTGAGCCAGAGCGGGCCGAGTTCGGGAAGGTCCATTGTGCTCGTACTCAGGTTTCGTTCATGCGGCTGTGCTGACCGCACCCGCCTGCCTCGGGTACTTCACTCATGCTTCACCTAAGTCCGTGTCGAGGACGTAGAAGTGACACTGTAACGTCACACTCCTCCCGGAAGCAGCAAGGAGGAGAGAGGGAGCCGACACTACGTCAACAAGGCTTGACCTGGGGCTAGAGTTCGACGGCGACTCGTCCGCACCTAGGTATCCCGACGTCCGCAGTTCCCGCCGAAGCTCCTCCGAGAATCGGCCGAGTCCACACACCCATGAAGCCTCGCCACCCCAACACCGCACCCACAAACGCGATCATCGACAACCAGTCCCGCAAAGTGGGCGGCTTCCTCCGCGAGCAGATCGATCCCGGATCTCGACTTTCCGTCGTCTCGGCCTACTTCACCATATACGCATACGGCGATCTACGGGCACGGCTCGACGCCATCGAGCGGATGCGCTTCCTGTATGGCGAGCCCCGCGGGGTCGGGGCGGTGGACCCCTCCAAGGCCGGAGAGAAGGCGTTCAGGCTCACCAACGACGGGGGCATCGAACTGAAGCAGGCACTCGCCCAAAAGCCGCTGGCGCGAGCCTGCGCCAACTGGATCCAGAGGAAGGTCGACATCCGTAGCGTCGAGAGAAGCAACTTCCTGCATGGGAAGCTCTACCATGTGGCCCGGGGGGCAGGGGACAACGCTGCGGTTCTCGGCAGCTCGAACTTCACGCGGGGCGGTCTCGGCCTCGGTGTGAATCCGAACATCGAACTCAACCTCGAACTCCACCGCGAAGCCGACCGCGAACCCCTCCTGGCCTGGTTCGACGCACTCTGGAACGACCACGAGCTGACCCGCGACGCGAAACAGGAAGTCCTGGGCGCGCTCGCACGACTGGGCAGGGACTACCCTCCCGAGTTCGTCTACTATAAGACGCTCTTCCACGCGCTCGGGGACAGGCTGGCGGAGCACGCCGAGCGCGAGGGCCTGATCCGCGATGTCCACCTGTACGACACGCGGGTCTGGAAGGCCCTCTTTCAGTTCCAGAGGGACGGCGCCGTGAGCGCCATCAACCGGCTCATGCGCCACAACGGCTGTATCATCGCCGACAGCGTAGGGCTCGGGAAGACCTGGACGGCACTTGCCGTCATCAAGTTCTTTGAGGATCGCAGCGCGAAGGTCCTGGTTCTCTGCCCGAAGAAGCTCGAGCAGAACTGGATCCGGTACGCCTCGTGGGCCGGACAGGCGGGCAACCCTCTGGCCGACGACCGCCTGGGCTACACGGTCCTCGCCCACACGGACCTGAGCCGCACCAGAGGCGAGTCCGGGCACGTCAACCTGGCGAACTTCAACTGGAGCGGGTTCGATCTGATCGTGATTGACGAGTCCCACAACTTCCGCAACGAGGGGCGGGACAGAAAGGACGAAGACGGCAATCTCGTCGCCCGCAGCCGCTACAACCGGCTGCTGGAGGAAGTGCTGAAAGAAGGAGCGCGGACCAAGGTGCTCATGCTCTCGGCAACTCCCGTCAACACGAGCCTCCGCGACCTCCGCAACCAGATCTACCTGATGACGGAGAAGCAACAGGACGCCTTCCGGGAATCGCTCGGCATCGGCGACGTTCAGACCGTGTTCAGGCTGGCCCAGCGGGAGTTCCAGGAGTGGGAGAAGGAATGCGCACGGGGCAGCGTCAGAGACAAGGCAGCGCTGCTGGAGCGGCTGGGAGCAGACTTCCTCGCCCTTCTCGACGGGGTCACCATCGCCCGTTCGCGCTCCCACGTGCGCCGGGCCTACCCGGAAGCCGAGGCGGAGATCGGAGGCTTCCCCGAGAACCGGGTAGAGGCTCGAATGGCGCTCGTAGACGCGGCGGCCACCGGGCAGGACGACCTGCTGGCCGCCGATGATGTGGAACCGAGCGAGGCGTTGACGACGGCCGCCCAATACGACCTCGGATTCCGCGACCGCCAGTTGCGACGGATGAGGGGAGGAAGCTCTCGACCTGGAAGAGGTGGACGACGGGATTTCGATGAGCGACTTCACCCTCGACGACTTCCTGGCCGACCTGCTCGCGTACTTGCAGGCCAATCGAGAGGCGCTGGAGAAAGCGCCGCTGGGGATCGTGGCGGTGTCGCCGACACGACCACTCACGGCCGAGTCAGCCGACGTGTCCTCTCGGATCCAACCGGGCGCGATCTTCTGCCTCAGGCAGCGAAACGCCGGCGCGGAACGCACACCGAATCGCCTCCACCCGTACTTCCTGGTCTACGCGCGCGACGACGGAACGGTGCGTTACTCGTTCCGGCAGGCGAAGCAAGTGCTGACGCTGTTCAGCGCTGTCGCGCGTGGCCGAATTGAAGTGCTCTCCGAACTCGTGGACATCTTCGACCGCAAGACTGGTCACGGGAGCGAGATGGCGAAGTACGAGCAGATCCTCGGGGCGGCCCTTCGGGACATCGTGGGTCGATTTCGGCGGAGTGAACGGGCGGCACTCGCCAAGAGTCGTGAAGCGATGGTGTCAAGGCGCTCGGAGCGTCCTTCAAGCAGTCGGGACTTCGAACTCGTGACCTGGCTCGCGATCGTCGACGAGGGCACGTGAGCACCGACGCCCTTCGCGAACGGGTCGAAGATGCAGTTCGCGCGTTCGAAGACGGCCCGCTCGGAGAGCGGGCAGCAGCCCTGCTGAAGTGCCTCGGCTACGAGAGCGAACGCACCCTCGGAACCGGACCCGAAAACCCCAGGGACTTCCTCGACCAATTCGTCCGCCACAGCGAGCAGACGATGGCGGAGAGGCAGCGGAGCCTGATTCTCGACACCTGGAAGCGTGTTGAGATCGTGTTCCAGTATGGCGAAGACGAGTTGGCCTCCAGAATCCAGGGGCACCTGTTCGAGAACCAGTTCACACACTTCGACGAGAGCCGGATCAAGTCGTTCCTCTTCATGGCCGTAGAGCTCAGGGACGGGGACCATGCCCGCTTCCGGCTGGCCTCGATGGTGCGGGGCGTAAACCGACTGTTCAGGATGCCCGTCATCGTCTTCTTCCGCTACCGCAGGGACGACGGCACCACCGCGCTTACGTTGGCGGTGATTCACCGGAGGGCCCACAAACGCGACTTCGACCGCGACGTGCTCACGAAGGCGACGCTCATCAAGGACATCCGCGTGGACGCCCCCCACAGCGCGCACGTTCGAATCCCGAGCGAACTCGCGCTTGCTGAGCTCGCGCCGGCGAACTCCAACTTTGACGAACTTCACCGCGCGTGGCAGCAGGTACTCGATACCGAGGAACTCAACAGACGCTTCTACAAGCGCCTGTACCGATGGTTCGAATGCGCAGTAGACGACTGCTCCTTCCCGGACGACGGCGCGGGTGCAGGCAACGCCGAACGGCACGTGATCCGAATGATCACACGGCTGCTGTTCATCTGGTTCCTCAAGGAGAAATGGCTAGTGCCCGGCGAACTCTTCCGCGAGCGTTTCGCGGAGGCGACTCTGACGAACCACGGTCCCGAACGCACCGACTACTACCGGGCCGTGCTCCAGAACCTCTTCTTCGCGACGCTCAACACCGAGCTCGGAAAGGTCGACCCGCAAAACGAACGGTGGAAGAGGCGCCAGTTGGACGCAGCGGAGGCGATCGAGGATCCCCAGGCCCGCGGGAGCGCCCTTCGCGCGATCGAACACGCCTTCTCAGAGGAGCGCTGCTACGGGGACTTCGGGCGAAAGCTCTACCTGATCCAGAGGGTCATTCACGGCGTTGACATCCAACCCGTGGCCACCCAGATCACCAAGCTGCGCTTCTTCATCTCTCTGATCGTCGAGCAACAACCCACCTCGGATCCCGCCAACAACTATGGTCTGGATCCGCTGCCGAATCTCGAGACCAACTTCATTGCCGCGAACTCGCTGCTGGGTATGGAGCGCCCCGCTCAAGCCGAGCTACGGAGCACCGAGGTCAGCCGGCTAGAAGAGCGGCTGAAGCGGCTTCGGCGGCAGTGGTTCGACGCCCACGACCGCGGCGCCAAGTGGGAGTTGAGGAAGAAGGACGAGAGGCTCAGAGGCGAACTCCGCGAAGCGCTCATCGAGGACGAATGGAGCGAAACGGCGGCGAACGCCCTCTCGGCATGGCGGCCGTACGACCAGAACGCCAGCGCCGACTGGCTCGACCCCGAGTGGATGTTTGGCGTGAAGGACGGTTTCGATGTGGTGATCGGGAATCCGCCCTACGTGCGTGCGGACTTCCCCGACCCCGCTCACCAAGAACTGCGGCAGCGCGTGGTGGACAGCGACAGGTACGAGACGCTGTGGGAAAAGTGGGACCTGTACATCCCTTTCATCGAGCGGGGGTTCCGGTTGCTGAGGGAGGGTGGCGTCATCACGTTCATCGTCTCCGACGCCTACTGCCACGCCAAGTACGCGGAGAAGTCACAAGAGTGGTTTCTTCGGCACGCACGCATTCTGCGGTTGGACTTCCTGAGCCGCATCCGCATCTTCGACGCCGCCGTCAGGAACGTCACGTTCGTCTTCCAGAAGACCAACGGCGTCCAGAACAAGCCTCAACGCAGGGTGCATCACGGCGAGTTTGGCAACGTCAAGCTCCTGACGACCGACGAGCAACGAAGGCTTACGCACCGGGCCTTCTTCCCTGAGGACACCATCGAGCATCGATTCAGTCGGCCCACGGTGACCCTCGACGAAGTCGGCTATGTCAGCGTTGGGCTGGTCGCGCACGCTGACGAGAAGCGGGTACCAGGAGCGTTTCAACTGGCCGACCTCGTGTCCGACACTCCCGACGCCGAGCACCCGTGGGGATCGTACCGTGGCACAGCTTGCGCGGAGTTCGCAACAGGTCCATCAAGCGTCAGACGCGATATCGCGACGAGAAGCCTCGCCGGCCGGACCTGCCCCGGCGCGAAGACCTCGAGGAGACAAGCGCCCGTTTCGCGGTCAAGTTCCTGCTCGGTGTCATGAACTCCGCTGTGGCCCGCGAGTTCCTGCGCGCCAATCGACGGAGCAACATCCACCTCTACCCCAACGACTGGAAGAGGCTGCCCGTTCCCGATTGCAGCGAGAAGGCGCAGCTGCCCGTCGTCCGCGTCGTCGACGCGATCCTGACGGCAAGACGGCGCGACCCGTCGGCGGACGTCGAGGATCTCGAAGGCGGACTCGAGGGGCTGGTGCGTCGGTTGTACGGGTTGGGTGAGACTGGCGCGAGGACCCCGCTCGCGTGATGTCCGGCTCATGCAGGCAGTCCCATGCCGGCACTTCGGACTAGGGTTCCGTCCCGAACCCCTCGTCCCCACGAGCGGAGCCCCACGCTCACAGCTGTCACACCGGAGAAGGCACGACCGAGCCGATGTCCACGGAAGGTGCCCGTCCGTCGCTCGTCCGCTTGCTAGCGACCAACACTAGACGTAGACTCCAGACACCTAAGTTGGCACGGCGCGGGCCAAAGGGAGGCTGTCCGTGTCAGGAAGAGCGCAGCAGGAGAGCCCAAGACCGACGGCCCGCCCCTTGACGGCCGAGGACTAAGGCGGTGACCCGCAATCGAACGACACCTCGTCCATCTGGCGGTCACAGGACCACCGGAAACAAGTGCCCCGGAAAGAGTGGCCCCATGACGCACCCAACCTCCTCTCGCCGATCCGACCCGGAGACGCGGGTGAAACCGAGCGACGCCGAGGTCATCCGGCTCCTTGAGCAGGCAAGGCAGCAGTACGAGGATGTCATGCGACTGGCCGACTTCGCCGACCTGCCAGAACCGATGACGGCCGCAATAGAGATTCAGCCGGCATACTCGTGGGACAACCCCATCGGCTACGTGGTGACGGGGAGTTCCGATGGCGACGTGGGCTGACCTCCTGGATGAGTTGAACGGAACTCCAGTCGCGGAAAGAGGTCGCTTCATCACCGAAAGGTCCCGGGCGTCGGCGCGGCGGATTGCGGAGCACTGTGACCGCAACGTGCTCTACTACTCCTCCGCGTTCCTCCAGAAGCCGGAGGTCCCGGGACTGTTCACGGCGATCAACCGGGAGGACATCAACGGATTCATGGCCGGCGTTCACGGCTGTGATTTCTCGAAGGGGCTCCTGTTGATCCTGCATACCCCGGGCGGCTTGGCCGAGGCGGCCCAGACAATCGTTGGCTACCTTCGCAGCAAGTTCGGCCAGATCGATGTCCTGATACCCACCTATGCAATGTCGGCCGGAACGATGATCGCGCTTGGCTGCGACCGCGTGATCATGGGGCGACAGAGCCAGTTGGGCCCTACCGATCCGCAGCTCATCGTCGCCGACCGCGCCTTCTCCGCGCATTCCATCGTGGCGCAGTTCAACGAAGCGAAGCGCGAAATCACGGGGAATCCGCTGCTTGCCCACGCGTGGGCGCCCGTACTACGTTCCTTCGGACCCGCGCTGCTCGAGGAGGCACGGCAAGCCTTGGCCTACGGCCAGGATCTCGTCCAAGGATGGCTCCAACGGTACATGTTTGCGGGCCGTCCCGATGCGTCGGAACTCGCTGGCAGCGCTGCCGAGTACTTCGGCGGGCTGCAACACCGAAGCCACGGGCGGCGCATCGACCGGGATGAAGCAAGGGATCAAGACCTGACAGTAGTTGACCTCGAAGAGGACCAGTCCCTCCAAGACGAGGCCCTGACGCTCTATCACCTGTCCACGATCTTGTACGACCAAGGTCCGGCCCTCAAGTCGGTACTGAGCAGTACCGGCCAACTCTGGGCGAAGAACCTTGCCGTTCAGAAAGCTCCGGAAAGCACAAGCACCGGACCGTAGTTACTGCTCCGGGTGCGACGCTCCGCGCACACGGACCACACCGGCGGATAGCCCCGGACAGGGCTGGCTGCTGCAAGCCCTAGCTTCATCCGGGCACGTCCAGCCGACGGCTCTGCTGACTCCGTTTCCCGATTCTCGGGCCCACGAGCCCCCCAGAATCGCACTGGCCGTCCCGCACTCGCCCACACCGAACGGGAGGATCACCTTGGGCGAACGTCGTCGAACGGTCCAGCTCTCCTGTCGAGGAGGAAGCCGAACGACTCGATCGTCCGTAGCGCCCTCGGACTGCTCAGAAAGACGTGGAAGTCGCGTGCGGCCGCGTTGCCCTTGCCGCGCTCCAGAAGGACCGCGTCCTGGCGGATCGGCGTGTGGAGATCCGCCGGAACCTCCCAGAAACTCCCCGCATAACCATCCCGCGGATTGAGCACGGACGCGAGCGCAACGAAACCGAACTCGGCGTTACCAGAGGCGATCATGGCGAAGGTATGGCCGACGTTCTCGCCGACGACGATCTTCGGCCGCAACTCGTCCCACAGACCGAGTTCGCGCAGGGTGTCCCGGGCGGCGGCCCCGTAGGGCGCGAGGTCCGGGTTGGCGAGTGCTAGCCGGCGAAACGAGCCTGCGCGCAGCGTCTCGGCGGAAGCCTCTACCGTCCGATCGGAACTCCACAGCACCAACCGACCGACCGCATAGGTCTGGCGCGAGTCCTCGACCGCGAGTCCCTGCTCCACCAGCAGCCGGGGCCGCTCCTGGTCCGCCGCGAGAAACTGATCGAAGGGCGCGCCGTGAAGAATCTGCGCGTAGAGCTTGCCGGTCGAGCCGACCGTCACCGTCACCTGGTGGCCGCTCTCCCGCTCGAACTCGGCGGCGAGCGTCTCGATCGCCTCCGCCGCGTTGGCCGCCACCGCCACCGTCGTCTCGCCGCCGAAGGCTCCTGCTGCCGCCAGCGCCAGCGCCAGCGCCGGCGCCAGCCGCAGCACCGGGGTTCTCAAACGGCTGCCGCCTGCGCCGTGCGCCGCGGGTCACCGCAGGCCACGGCGCCGTCCTCGTCGATCAGAACCCCCTCGAACGAACCGCACAGCCAGTTCCAGGGGTTCACCACGTCTACGGTCGCGCCGGCTTCACGCAGCAGGCGACCCGGTTCCCCAGGCAGATCGGCCTCCACCATCAGCGCCCCGGGGACGTTCATCGACGAGCCGCCGAACCGCGGCTTGTGGACCGAGGTCTCGAGGTCGAGGCCGAAGTCCAGCAGGTTGACCGAGTTCTGGACGATGTTCTCGGTCAGCGACACGCTCGGCGACCCGGACGCGAGCACGGGGCGGCCGTCCCGCGTGAACATGTTCGGGCAGATGCGCGCGTGCGCCCTTGCCCCCGGCTCGACCGGACCGGACCCGAGGTGGACCCCGGAAGCGCAGGCGTAGACGCCGTCGACGTAGAGGCCGGTTCTGAACGGCATCGACATGACCGAGTGCAGCACGGTGGCGACGTTGCCCTCGGCGTCGACCACGGTGACGTGGTTCGAGCCCGGCGGGGGCGGGATCGCTCTCACTGCCGCGTACCGGTCGTTGGGGCTGGCCGGCTTGCCCTCGAGCGAGGCGAACCGTTCCGCCGCGTAGTCCTTCGAAATCGCCCGCTCGACTTCGGGCAGCGTGCCGTCGAAAACGGCCGCCGACCGCGTCGGCGTACACCCGGCCGACGATCTGCATCATCTTGAAGGTCGTCTCGCCGGACTCGAACGCCGGCCCCAGCTTCTGGAGGTCCAGCAGCTCGACCATGTTCATGATCTCGACCAGCGCCTGACCGCCGAAGTCCGGCGCCGGCGAACCCACGACGCCGTAGTCGCGGTACGTGCCGTGAACCGGCTCGTCCCAGAACGCCTCGTAGGACGCCATGTCCTCGGCGGTGATCAGGCCGCCCTCAGCCTGTACCGTCTCGGCGTAGCGGCGGCCGAACTCGCCCCGGTAGAAGTGGTCGCCGCCCTCGGACACCAGGCGCTCCAGGGTGTCCGCGAGCGCGCTTTGGACCAGGGTGTCGCCAATGTCGCGGAGCGTGCTGCCGCGAAAGTAGATCTCCCGGCTGAAGGGCTCCCGGCCCAGCACCGACGACTCGACGAACATCTCGCCCCACAGGAAGGGGTGGATCTCGAAGCCGCGGCGGGCGTAGTGGATCGCCGACGCCATCACGGTGGCCCGCGGCAGCAGGCCGTGGCGGTCGTGCCCGGCCTCGAAGCCGCCCCAGAAGCCGGGCACGAAGCAGAGCGTGCCGTCCGTCTTCGCCATCAGGGCCCCGAACTCGGCCACGTCCATGTTCCGCACATCCGGCACCGCCCGCGGCGCCGCCATCATCCCGTTGACGTAGCTGTACTCGCCGGAAGCCGCGTCGTAGTAGAGCATCGAGAGACAGCCCGAAAGGGTCGTCATGTGCGGCTCGACCACCGCCTGCGCGATGCTGGCCGCAAGCACCCCGTCGCAGGCGTTGCCGCCCAGAGCGATCATGTCGGCGGCCGCCGAGGCAGCGAGCGGGTGGGTGCAGATGGCCAGGCCGTTCGCGCTCCGGACCGCCCGCTTGGGACCGAGGTGCGCCGTCGACACCAGGGCTCGCCGTTCTTCGTCGGTCGGCGGCGTCCAGCCGCCGACAGCGGCGGGCGTGGTTTCAGCCGCCTCGGTTCCCGGCCGGCAGCCCATCGCCAGCGCCGCGCCGCCGGCGGCTACTGCCAGCAGAGTCCGCCGGTCAAGGGCCAGATCCTCCGCGTCAACGAGTCTCCGTCGCATCGCTGCCTCCCTCGCACAGGTCTGTCGAGAGGTTACCGCGTGCCGTAAGATTCCCCACCCGTTCCACGAAGAAGGAGAGACCTGCTCGCCCACACGATCGAGGATCTGCGCGGGGATGACGAGTCGGAGCGGCGCCGGCCGCGCCCTCCGCGCCGGCCTCGACCTGAAGGAGATGAGCGATCCGAACCGAAAGCGCAAGGCCATCGCCGACCCGCCGAAACTGCTCCGCTCGCTCCGTCAACCGGTGATCGGCGCGATCAACGGCATCGCCGTGACCGGCGGCTTCGAGATCGCCCTGTCCTGCGACCTGCTGATCGCAACCCCGGAGGCGCGCTTCGCGGACACCCACGCCCGCGTCGGCCTGCTCTCCGGCTGGGGTCTCTCCGCGCGGCTGTCCCGGGCCATCGGTCCGGGCAGAGCCAAGGAACTCTCGCTCATCACCCCCGCAGCATCTGCACTCGCCCGCGCCCTACCCACTCGCAACTCGAAAGAGGCAGTATTCTCCGCTACCGATCGCGTCACAAGACCTGTTTCAGTAAACACTGGAGGCAAGTTTGGCGCGGGTGGAGCGCTGTAGGGAATGGCCCAGATCTTGAGCTTCAGACTCGAATCATCCGCACTCCAAACGGCATTCGAATCACGAGCAATACCTGTATTGTCGATAACCCAACCAGTAGCAGAAGCGCCATCCTCGCCATCTCCCTCAGTAACTCCAAGCTTGATCGCCGTACCGGCACGGATAAACAAGCCAACAAAATATTTCGACCCTCCAGAGAATGCGCTCACGGCATTGACGGGAGGCGCCGGGACCACATACTTCACATACCCAACCTCGCAGACGGGGTTATCGAGACTAGCGTAGAGTTGAACCCCCGGATTACCGTCGGAGAGGGCGTCCTCGTCCCAGATCTTGACTTGAAGCCAACTGACACTCTCAGGACACTGCTTCAACTCTAACTCGACAGCGGTAATGGTCCAGGTTCCAGGACCCGGAGTGAATCCAGTAGCGAATCTTGGGTTATAGGAATTAGGGTAGTTCAAAGTCTTATCGGCGGCATTGGTTTCACCGCTATTGCTAACCTTTACGGTTGCGCCAGTGTAACCTACACTATCTCCCGACCATGGACTATCGCCATTAGCATTGGATGCTCTTACCTGAACCATGTAGGCCGTGTTCGTTGTGAGGCCCGTGATCGTAGTGGAAGTGGTGGCTACATCTTGAGGCCCATCAGTATAGCTGGAACTAGACGCGTATTCCAACCGATACCTTACATCGTATGACGTAGGTTGACCGGTCGGCTCGGTCCAACTTACAGACAGGCTCATCGACGTGGATCCCGAATCGACAAGAGCCCTGCTTGGACGATCTGGAACATTTTGACCAGTCAGACTCGATGGCGTTAGAATGCATAGGATCCCAAGTATCCTCGCTCGCTTGGAGCCCTTGAAGCATGTACCTCGTGCATCTCTCATCGTTCCTTAACCTCCTTCCAGAAGTTCGGAACCGACAACACAACGCCGTCAGCCGCCGCTAGTTTGTTTGCAAGGTCGATGGCGGCTACACCCGGTTGCGTGTCAATCGCGTAGTAGTTCGGCAGGCCTATCATGAACTCTGCATCGTCACTAAGACCATGCCAGTCCAGAAAGGACTCGCAGTCTTCGATAGTCCATGAACCGTGAAGAACTAAGATGACGCCGCCAACCGGAACCAGGCGCTGGCCAACGTCAGTGACAAAGACTGGGATATCCGTATCTAATGTGGTGTCTCCAACATGGCTTTACCACGTGTAACCTTTGCGACGATGCTGTCGGCGGTGGCCGTCCAGACGAACGGCCGGGAGTTTTCGTTGCTGTGGTCCACATAGTCGTAGATGGTCTTTACGAGGTCGTTGACGCTCTGGAATGCACCGCGCCGGATCGCCTTCGTGGTCAGACCGCCCAGCCAGCGTTCGACCAGGTTAAGCCAGGGCGACGAAGTGGGAATGAAATGGAGGTGGAAGCGAGGCTTTCGCTCCAGCCATGCGCGCACGGCGGCGTGTTTGTGGGTCTGGTAGTTGTCCAGGATCAGGTGCAGGTCGAGGTGCTTTGGGATCTCACGGTCGAGACGCTTGAGGAAACGGAGAAACTCCTGGTGGCGCTGCCGGCCCATGCACTCCGCGATCACCGTGCCCTCCAACACGTTCAGCGCAGCGAACAACGTCGTCGTCCCGTTGCGCTTGTAGTCGTGGGTCATCGTTCCCGCGCGGCCGCGCTTGAGCGGCAAACCTGGCTGGGTCCGGTCCAGAGCCTGGATCTGGCTCTTCTCGTCCACGCACGGCACAAGCGCATTCTCGGGCGGATTCCGGTACAGGCCCACAACGTCCCGCAGCTTTTCCACGAACCTGGGGTCGTTACTCAGCTTGAACGTCCTGACCAGATGGGGCTTCAGCCCGTGCGCCGCCCAGATGCGCTGGACCGCCGCCGGACTGATGCCCTGGGCCCGAGCCATCGAACGCACGCTCCAGTGGGTCTGACCGGGCGGCTTCTCGTGCAGCGTCGCTTCGATCACTTTACGCACGACCGACTCCGAGAGCGGCGGCTTTCCGCAACCGCGGGGACGATCCCTGGTCAGCCCCGAAGGCCCGTCCTCCGCGAACCGACGACGCCACAGCAGCACCGTGGGCCGCGAAACTCCGAGTTTCGCCGCGATCGCCCGATTGGCCGTGCCCTCCGCCGCAGCGAGCACGATCCGGCTACGCCGGACCGTGCGTTGTGGCGTCGTCGGCGCCTCTACCCATTTCTTGAGGGTCTTCAGGCTGTTGTGTGGGGACGGAGCTGCTAGAGAGGCTGCCGATCGGCCTTAGACTGGCGGGATGAAGAGTGCCAAGACGTTCGAGAGGCTGTTGGGGATCAAACCGCCGTGGGGTGTGCGGGAGGTGGTGCTTCGCATGGACGAGCGGCATCCGCGTCGCCGGGGTCCGGTGGTTGGCGGCACGGTGGAGATCCACGTCGAGCATTGTGGAGAGACTCGCTGTCCGGAGTGCGGTTTGCCGTGTCCGGGCTACGACAAGAGGCATCGCCGTTGGCGTCACCTGGACACGATGCAGCACCAGACTCGGGTTCACGCGGAGGTGCCTCGGGTGCGTTGCGTCGAGCACGGCATTCGCCAGTTGAAGGTGCCTTGGGCGGACTCGGGTTCGCGGTTCACGGCGCTGTTCGAAGCGGAGGCTGTCGAGTGGCTGCGTGAGGCAAGCGTGCATGCGGTGGCTTGCCGTCTGGGTCTGAGTTGGGATCAGGCGGCGGGGATTCAGCGGCGGGCCGTGGAACGGGGTCTGGCACGGCGAGAGATGAAGCCGCCTCGGTTGATCGGCGTGGACGAGACGTCGTTTCGGAAGCGCCACGAGTACGTGACGGTAGTCAACGATCTGGGACGCGGGGTGGTGACCCATGTGGCCGACGGTCGCGGCCGGTCGGCCATCGACGGTTACTTCCAGGAGTTGGGTGAGAAGAGCTGCGCGGGTATCGAGCAGGTGGCGATGGACATGTGGCCGGCCTACATCTCCTCGGTGGAGGAGTACACGGATGCGGACATCGTGCACGACAGGTTCCACATCGTCGCGCACCTGAACCACGCCGTGGACCTGGTTCGCCGTGCTGAGCAGCGGGAGCTGCTCGAAGCGGGGGATTCGCGTCTGAAGCGGAGCCGCTACCTGTGGTTGATGAAGAGTGGACGAATGACGCGCCTGCAGCAGCGGCGTTTCGCTGCTCTTCGCGCGAGTCACCTTCGCGTGGCTCGCGCTTGGGCGATCAAGGAGATGGCGCGCTCCTCGTGGGGCTACGTGCGCCGCGGCTGGGCCGAGCGACGGTGGAAGCGCTGGTACAACTGGGCCGTCCGCAGTCGCCTGGAACCGATCAAGCAGGTGGCGAAGATGATCAAGAACTGAGGTGGTCCCGGAAAACTGGACAGGTGGCTAAGGTGTACTCCTCGACCTAGAGGAGGAGCCAGGATGAAGAGGAAGCGTCGGAAGTTCACTGCGGCTTTCAAGTCGAAGGTGGCGCTTGAGGCGCTGCGTGAGGAGAAGCCGCTCGCGGCGATCGCATCGCGGCACCGGATTCACCCGAATCAGGTGAGCAGTTGGAAGCGGAAGGCGATCGAGGGGATGAGTGAGACCTTCTCGGCCGGGCCGGAGCGGCGCCGGGACCACGAGGAGGAGATCAGGGACCTGCACGCGAAGATCGGGGAGCTGACGATCGAGCGGGATTTCTTGTCCAGGGGGCTCGGGCACTGAGCCGGACCGAGCGCCTGCGGATGATCGAGCGGGAGACGGGTGACGTGAGCTTGAGTCGGCAGTGCCGTCTGCTCGAGATCAGCCGTTCCTCGCTGTACTACCGGCCCAAGGGCGAGAGCGCCGAGACGCTGGCCCTGATGCGCAGGATCGACGAGCTGTTCCTGCTGTACCCGTTCTACGGTTCGCGTCAGATGGTCCGCCACCTTCGCCGAGAGGGCGTTCGGGTCGGTCGTCACCGGGTGCGGCGTCTGATGCGGTTGATGGGTATCGCGGCGATCTACCGGGCGCCGCGGACCAGCAAGCCTCACCCGGAGCACAAGGTCTATCCCTATCTGCTCAGGGGGCTTTCCATCGAGCGTCCGGATCAAGTCTGGTGCTCGGACATAACGTACATTCCGGTGCGCGGCGGGTTCCTGTACCTGGTGGCGGTCATGGACTGGGCGAGCCGTCGGGTGTTGTCCTGGCGGCTGTCGAACAGCCTGGACGCATCGTTCTGCGTCGAGGCCTTCGCCGAAGCCCTCGACCGGTACGGCAAGCCGGACATCTTCAACACGGATCAGGGGAGCCAGTTCACGAGCGGCGACTTCACCGGTCTTCTCGAGAACGCGACGGTGAAGATCTCGATGGACGGCCGGGGTCGCTTCCTCGACAACATCTTCATCGAGCGCCTGTGGCGCTCGCTGAAGTACGAGGCGGTCTACCTGAACGAACTCGTCGACGGCATCGAGGCGCGGCGGGTGATCGATGGGTGGCTCGCCTTCTACAATGAGGAGCGGCCACACACGGCGCTCGGCGGCAGGACACCTGCCGAAGCCCACCGCGGACTAATGGGCATTCCGCAGAATCGAGAGTTTTCCACAGCCCCGGCGACGGCGGCTGCGGCGTAATCAACACATGGAGTACACCTTAGCCCGGCCTCGAAACTGTCCAAAGGACCGGGACCACCTCAAACCACTGGGATGCCGTCATCAACGCCGCCGTGTCCACCGTCTCCAACGCCCGCGCCGAAGGCATCAACGCGAAGATACAGGAGATCAAGCGAAAAGCGCACGGCTATCGAAACCGAGCACACTTCCGGCTCGCCATCTACTTCCATCTCGGCGGACTCGACCTCGCGCCGGAGTCACTTCATGCCCACACACAACCCTGAAGCGCCTTTCTTGAGAAGCGCTCGATCGCTCTCTTCGATGTCAAGTCGTTCCGCTGGTTCCCACATGAACGGAATACTGACGAACTTAACCGAAACTGTCAACCCATGTCGGAGACACTACACTAGAACCGGATCTGCCGCAGTCGAAGCACTTGCCGACTTGCGAGGCGCGTCGTCTCTTGACTCTGCCGGTACGATGTTCTTTGATCGGACGTCGAATACCAGATCCGCGGATAGTGTGAGCTTGATTGTTCGACTTCCATCGCGGTACTGCAGTGGCTCTGGTTGTTGACCAAATACAACAATAGGACTGTACAGTAACAGCATTACTGCGCCGGCTCCGAGGAACGTGGTCACGATGTCTTCTCCTATTGCGGCCGTCGGAGTCGAGTTCAACGAGCGGACTCAACTTCCGGTGCGCCGACGCCCGGGTCGTCGAGTGACGCGAAAGACCGGCCCGGCGGGCGCGGCTGCCGCCGCGGGCCTCGCGCCATGCACGCCATGCACTGCCACGGCATCGGACGCGCGACGGAGACGCATGGAATTGCGCCGGCCCGCGCACTCAAGCGCGCCGCGGAGGAGCTTCGCCCTGAGGCCGGAACAGCAGGCTACACCAGATTTCTTGGGACGCACTGCTCCCTTTACGCGAGTGACGGGGAATTACGTGGGCAACACATTTCTTCGCCGACGGAAGGAGGTTGACGTAAATCGCGTATCGCGGGCAGCTCGGTCGCGCGTGATCGGCGTAGTGCTCGGTGCATCTTGGGGAGTGAGCGCCAACCCTTCACGCTCCTCCGAGCGCGAGCGGCGCCTGGAACGCCCCTACCGGGGATGGCTGAAGGACCTTGATGCACAAGGGAATACGTAGTTGCGCCGAAAGCTCCACCCTTCGGCCACCAGGCGGTCCAGGTTCGGGGTATCGATCAGCTCGTTGCCCCAGGCCCCGATCGTGTCGGCGCGCTGATCGTCGGCGAACAGGAACAGGATGTTCGGCTGCTCGGACTGCGTCCTGGTATCGCCGTCGGCCGGGACGGTCACCGGAGCAGTGCAGGAGAGACCCATCAAGCCGGCGGCGACGAGCACCGCGGCCCCGGCCGCCAGGAAGGGAATCTCGGCCCGCCCGCCAACCATCAGAGCCACCTCGCTCCTTCGCGCAGGCATCCCATCACGACTCTTCGCGCGCGGCCTCGGCGGCCTCAGCCACGCGGGCGATCGCGTCGAGCTTCTCCAACACCTCGGGATCGATCTCCTCCCGCGGCACGAACTCGGCCAGCCGGTGGAAGTTCGTCTTCGCCATCAGGTTGGGCTGGCCTAGCTTGGCGGCGTAGGTCTCGAACAGCGGTCCGAGAAAGTCCACGCTGGCCTTTGTCTCCGCGCTCCACGGGTCGGGCCGGTCGAGATGGCCAAGAGCCTTCTCCACCTCCACCACCGACTCCCGCATCGCGTCGACGTGCCGGTCCGCCTCCGACTCTTCGAACAACGGACCCGACGCCTCCTGCCGGGCGCAGTCGGCGGCGTACGCCCCAAGAGCCGACCGCGAGCACAGGTAGTTCTCGATTTCCCGCTTGCTCCAGGCCAGACGCTCCAGACCGTCGTCCGTCGGCGCCTTCTCCGGGAGGTCATCGAGCAGGGCGACGCCCCGAAGCCGCGGCGACGCTTCCCGAAGCCCGTGGAAGTGCCGCTCGGCGGTCGAGAGCCGGTCACCGACGTACTGAACGAAGGGCCGGTCGAGCGCCTTCATCGCGCCCTCGTGCCCCAACCGGTTCGCGAACGCCTTGAGGATCGCCAGGTCCGTCGATCCCTCGAGATAGAGCACCCAGCCGGTCAGTTCGGCCTGCAGGTACTGGTTGAAGCCGATCCGGGTCAGCGCCTTGGCGACCTGGCTGCCGCCGTCGTCGATCCGGTGCGGCCTGCCCACGAACGCGATCACGGTGTCCGTCCCGGCCGCCTCGCCGAGCAGCACCTCGGAGTGACTGGCCACGACGATCTGGCTGTGGCTCTTCGCTGCGACCTCCCGGATCAGGGAGTACACCTCGCGCTGGCGGAGGATCTCCAGGTGCGCGTCCGGCTCGTCGAGCAGGAGGACGGCGCCGGGATGCATGTACATGTAGGCCAGGATCAGCAGCGTCTGCTGCAGGCCGCGGCCACTCGACGAGAGATCGAGCCAGATTCTCCGCTCGCGGTACCGCATCGAGATCTCGCCGCGCTCCTCGACGTACACGGGCGGGTCGAGTTCGACGCCGAAGAGCCGCTCGATCCGCTCCGCCATCCGATCCCAGGACGCCGTATCCTGCTCGTGAATGCGGAAGCAGAGGTTGCGCAGCACCTCGCCGGTGCGCCCCTCGCCGATGCGCACGTTCACCGTACCGGGATCGAGCCGCGTCTCGGCCGAGGCCAGGCCCGACATCGGCGGCAGGTAGGCCACGTCGACGACCATGGCCTGCTCCGGTATCGGCATCCGCTTCACCGGACCATCCGTGCCGAGGCGCAGCGGCCTGCAGTAGAAGGACTCCTGGTTCGCGTAGTCGAACTCCAGGCCGCACCGCCACGCCTCCCCGCCGGTCGTTCCTTCGACCAGTACGTCGATGCAGATGTTGTCCGTGCGCTGCCGGCCATCCACAAGGCGCACGTGCCGGGTGTGGAGTTCCCGCCACAGCAGGTTGGCGTTCGGAACCGGGATCGCCACCAGGTCGCGCCGGTTCACGGTCACGCCGGGGCGCTTCTCCGGAGCGCTGCCGCCCGATCGCTTCTCCCTCCAGCGCCGGAGACCGATGTCCCAGAGCGCCAGGGCCTGCATCGCCGAGGTCTTGCCCGAGTTGTTCGGACCGATCAGGACCACCGGGTTGCCCAGCTCGATCTCGACCTCCTCGAAGCGCTTGAAGTTGCGGATCGTGAGCTTGGTGAGCATCTGCTGGGGCCGGCGCCGAACGCGGCTACGTTAGCGCAGCGCTCAGGAGCGGCGCCGGACAACCCGGCAAGCTACACTCGCCGCTCGCGCTTCCCCACTCGACAGCGTCCCACCAGCCCTGAAGGGCAAGCATACGATGAGTCAACGCACTCCCGTTCTGATCGGTATCGCTCAGATGCTCCAGCGCTCTGACGAGCCGGAGGAGGCACGCGCGCCGATCGAACTGATGATCGAAGCGGTGCAAAGCGCGATCGATGACGCCGAGACCCTCGCCCTGCCCGCTCGGATCGACTCTGTGCGGGCGATGAAGGGTGTCTGGGGCTACCGGAATCCGGCCCTGGCGGTGATCGAGGCACTTGAACTCGGCAACGCCGAGACCGGCCTTTCCGTGGTCGGCGGCAACCAGGTGCAGACGGTCTTCAACCAGAGCGCCCTTGACATCCAGAGCGGGCGCCGCCAGGCAATCGTGCTCTGCGCCGCCGAGTGCGGCCGCACGATGGGCCGGGCCGGAAAGATGGGCGTGGAGCTGGACTGGCTTCAGGACGACGACCCATCGAAGCTGCCCGACGTGAGCTACGGCGACACGCGCTGGACGCGGCACGAGATCGAGATGAACCGCGGCATCCAGCAGGCAGTGCAGTACTACTCGCTGTTCGAGATCGCGCTGCGACGCCAGAACCAGGAAGCCGTGAGCGATCACCGCGCCCGCATCGCCGAACTCTGGGCTGGCTTCAACCGGGTGGCGCAGGACAACCCCAACGCCTGGATCAGGAAGCCGTTGACCGCCGGAGACATCGGCACCGTGTCGCCCGCCAACCGTGCCGTGACCTACCCCTACACGAAGCTCATGAACGCGAACATGCGCGTGGACATGGCGGCGGCGCTCGTTCTCTGCTCGCTCGAAACAGCACGAGCGCTGGGCGTGCCGCCCTCGAAGATGGTGTTCCCGCTTTCCGGTACGGACGCCGTCGATCACTACTTCGTCTCCGAGCGAGACACGCTCCACTCGTCCCCAGCCATCCGGCTCGGCGGACACCGGGCACTGGAGCTGGCCGGCGTCGAGGTGCCGAACCTCGACTTCGTCGACGTCTACAGTTGCTTCCCGAGTTCCGTACAGGTGGCCGCCAGCGAGCTCGGCCTGGACCCGGAGCGTCCGCTCACCGTCACCGGCGGCCTGACGTTCGGCGGCGGCCCGCTCAACAGCTACGTGATGCACTCGATCGCCCGCACGGCGGAACTGCTCCGCCAAAAGGACGGCGGCCGGGCGCTGGTCACCGCGAACGGCGGCATGCTGACCAAGCACTCCTTCGGTGTCTATGGAACAGACGAACCGGTCGAGCCGTACCGGCACGAGGACCTGACCGCCGAGGTCCACGCGCTACCCAAACGTGAAGCGGTGACCGACTACGCGGGACGGACCGAAATCGAGTCGTACACCGTCATGTTCGGCGGCGGCAGCGCGAAGTCCACGTCGTACCGGTCTGTCTACGGCGAGAGGGAGGCTCCGAGCTTCGAGCCCACCGTCGCCCACCTGGCCTGCCGGCTGCCCGACGGACGCCGGACGTGGGCCAACGTCGAGGACCGGGAAACGCTGCGCGAAATGTGCGAGGAAGAGTTCTGCGGCCGCGCGGTCCGGCTCAACGGAGCGGGAGGCGCCGAGTGCCAATGATCGCTCGGCTGGGCGTCGCCGCGCTCGCCGCCCTGGCGCTGACGGGTTGCCTGGGCAACCCCGCCAGCCCGGGGGGCCGCGCTGGATGCAGGCCTACATCGGCTGGCAACAGGGCGGGAACAACCCCTTCTTCGGCGACGTCCGGGTGCGGCGCGCGATGGCTCACGCCTACGACGCCGAGCGCGTGCTGAGGCAGGTGAGCTGGAACGTCTACACACGCTCGAACGGCATGTTCCCGCCGAGTCATTGGAGCCACAATACGAATGTCGAGCCGCTCGAGTACGACCTGGACAAGACGGCCGCGGTACTGGACGAAGCCGGCTGGCTGACGAACCCGGACGACGGCTGGCGCTACAAGGAGACCGACGGCGAGCAGGTGCGGTTCCACTTCATGATGAACCTGCCGCAGTCCTTCGTCGACGCCCGCCGCATGGTCGACATCTACCGCGACGACCTGCGCCGCATCGGCGTCTCCTTCGACACCGAGATCCAGGAGAACGCCAGCCGCTCGCCGCGGCTGATCCAGCACGAGATGATCGCCCGCGTCGACACCTACCAGGTCTTCGCCGACCCCGACATCTGGCGCAACTTCTTCCACAGCGAAGCGATCGAAAACGGCCGCAACTACGACAGCTACAGCAACCCCAAGGTCGACGAGTTGTTCGACCGCTCCCGCGTCGAACTCGACCGCGAACGCCGCGCCGAACTGCTGCGCGAACTCCAGGCCCAGGTCCAGGCCGACCAGCCGGCCCTGTTCCTGTGGAACTACAGCACCACCTGGGGCTTCAGCAAGCGCATGCGCGGCGTCGAACTCGGACCGTCAGGCGTTACCGCGTTCGTGCCCGGAACCAGGGGCTGGTGGGTCGAGCGGGAGGACTAGCCGAGCGTATGGAGACCGTAGACTCATTCCTCGCTGCCCTCTCTGCCAACGTAGGTGACACAGCGGGCATCCCGTTGAATAGTGGAGGGCACGCGTTGGCAAGGAGGATGGATGGCAAGACGAGAGCAGAGGTTTGGCGGCGGCTCGGAGCTCCCGGCCGCGGGGGTTGAGGAGCGTAGCGACGAGGCCCCCCCGGCCGGCGCGGCGCCCGCCGGGGCGGTTCCCGACCTGGAAGTGCTGGCGAGACCGAGCAGGAGGCCGCCGGAATGGCCGCCGGATTGTCGGTCAGGCACGTCTGGCGCTCGGCCGACAAGGAGGACGAGGTGTTCTTCATCCTCGGTGTCGAGGACCGGGCGAGGGCGGAGGCCTACATGGCGACGCCTGAAGCCGGCGCGGTCGGCGAGGAGGCCGGCGCGGTCGAGGGGGAATACTGGTTCCTGGAGGGGTTCCCGGCGTCTCAAGGCGGCTGAGGGCCACACAAGCGGGCACTATCCGTTGCGGCCGAGCCCAGGACCGTTCGGCCCGGTTCCAGGGAGTGGCGTATTCTCTGACCGAGACAGCGCGAGGCCGTAGCCATGCACAACACACTCCCCATCGCCGAACTTCAGGCGAACGTCACTGGAATCACAGGCTGGGTCCACTCCGCGGGTACGCGAATCGCCGTCCAGAAACGCGGCAAGACCGTGGCCGCGCTGGTGCCGCCCTCCGATCTCGAGATGCTGGAAGCACTCGAGGATCGTCTGGATTTACTCGACGCCCTCGACGCACTGGCCGACTACAGAGCGAACGGCGGCGTTCCTCTTGCGGACGTTTGAAGCGCGATCTCGGAGTCTGACGATCAAGGTCCTACTGTCCAAGGGTGCCGAGTGAGACATTCGGCGCATCGGCGATCAGGGCCACTTCGCCGCGTTCTCAGCACAATCGAGCAACTGTCGGAAGACGCCAGCACTTCCGCGACAGCGACGACCGGCACCGACTACGGTGGTCGGAGGTTGGCGAGTTCTCAGGCGCCGCCTGTGTGAAGAGGCTGATCGACCGACTGGCCGTACAGCGCCTCGACTGATGTTCCCAGAAGCTCCGCCGCCCTGAGCGCATCAACGCGGCCTTCAGCAAGAGCGCGAAGGCAGAAATTCCGGAATCGGCTGGGAATTTCGGGCTTCGACACCTCCGGCTCGGCATACGGCGGGCGGCTCCAACCGCGTCGCAAGAACTCCCGATGGAGCTGCCGGGATAGCGCCACGCTGAAGATCCCCAACTCTCGACAGCGAAACGTGAGCGCTTGCAGGCTTACGCCGAACAGGCGCTTAAGAGTAATGAGCTCCTCCCAGGCCACGGAGGTACGCCGCGTGCCGAGCCGGTCCCGCAATGCCGCTTCCGGCATCAGGAGTACGCCGGCGAAGCGGTGGGCCGCTTGCTCCGCCTTCCTGTCCTCTCCGCCGCCCAGCAGTAAATGGTGCAGTTCGTGCGCCACCGTGAACCGGCGGCGTTCGCCGTCCTTCTTCCTCTCGTTTACCACGATGACCGAGAGCTCCTCTCCGTCAGCACGTCGCGCAGCAGCCATGAAGCCATCCAGCCTGCCGCCGCCAAAGTCCAAGGCGAGGACCCGAACCCCATTGTCTTCGACCAAGCCAACCATGCTGCGGATGGGGCCGTCACCCAGGCACCAGCAGTCGCGTACACGCTCAGCAACCTTCTCTGCCTCGGAAGGCGCACCTAACCCAGCGATCGCGCCAAACGGCGCCTTCCAACGCGGATTCGGGATGCCCAGAACGTCTTCAACGGCGAGGTAGCGCTCGAGCGCGTCCACGGCCTGGGCCTCGATTCTCGCGAACTGGCGCTTCCCCAAGCGCCCCTTGCGTCGAAACTCGATCGCGGAGATCTGTAGCGAGTCCTCCTCAAACAGGTAGTCCACCGTAACGTCGAGGGCGCGGGCCAGAGCCTCCAGCACATGGGGCCGAGGTGACGACTCGCCGCGCTCGTACTTGCCGATCGCCTGCGCAGTGACGAGCCTGCCCATGTGCTCCTCCAGACCGCGCAGGGACAGGCCCGCTCTCGTGCGGGCCAGCTTCAGGCGCGCTCCGATCACGGATCGTCTTCCTCAGGCCGGACCGCAAGCGTGAACAAGCCAGACAGACGACACATGTATAGGCCGCAAAGTGCTGATCGGCAACGACTTATGCCTCTCGTCGAGATCGAGATCTTCCTCGCCGCTACTTCGTCCTGACTTAGGAAGTGTAGCACGGGTTGTCAAATCGCGTATCATGCGATACCTTTGTAAACTTGACGACGTACACTTCCCGCGTGGAGGACCCGCGCGTCGCGATCCAGGACCTGGCCGGAGATCACATCGATGAACGACTACACGAAGCCTACTCGGACAGACGTCACCAGCCGTGGAGCCGGATCAAGCATGGTAGACGAACTCCTTGCCGACATCGCGATTCGGATCCAGCTCAGCCCAACCCAGCATCGCCTAGCCACCGAGAGGTACGAGACACTGGATCAGTGGATCCAGCGCCACGGCAGTCCCCTGCATGGCCTCGTACAGACGACCTACGCACAGGGATCGATGAGGATCGGGGCGACGATCAATTCCCGCGTCACCAACGACGAGTTCGACATCGACGCGGTGACCCAGCTAGGCCTGCCGGCCGCAACCGCACCCTGCGACGTCCTGGACGCCTTGTTCAGGGCCGTTCGCGGCGAACCGGGCTCGCGTTACTTCGGACGTACGCGCCGCCGAAGTCGCTGCGTGACGGTCAGCTACGGCGACGGCATGCACGTCGACCTGACACCAGCGATCCTCCAAGCCGGAACACCTCCCCGGCAAAGCTGGATCTTCGAGCACGAGTCGAAGCGCCAATTCGATGCCGGTAAGAGTCTGATCGCCAACCCGTACGGTTTCGCCGAGTGGTTCAAGATGCGGATGCCGGACGATCGCGACTTCTCCCGGTGGTTCACGGGTCGCGCCGAAGCCTACGAGAGAATCCTGGCTGCTGAGCCGGTACCGCCACCGATACCAGTGGACTGGAAGCCCCGGGTGGTCGTGGCACTCCAGCTATTGAAGCGTTGCCGCAACGTCAGGTACGACAAGCGGACCGGTCGCCGACCTCCGTCTGTCGTGCTGTCGAAGCTCGTCGCCGACGCCGCCGCTGAGGCAGTAGTGAGTGGCCCAAGCCTGCTGCACGTTCTGCTTCAACTGGCACAAACTCTCCTTGCCGAGTTCGAGCACTTGAACACGGGTGGCCGACTTCTCCACGTCGCGAACCCGGTGTGCCCTGCCGACATACTGACGGATCGCTGGCCAGGAAACCTGGACGCGCAGGCGACGTTCATCACTGACTCGAGGAACCTCGTCGCCGACCTGCTAGCGCTCCAACGAAGCTCCAACATCGATGAGATCAGGGGAATCCTGGCCGGCCTGTTCGGCGAAGCCCCAGCCCTCAAGGCGATCGAGCCCCACCTCAAGGCAATCCCACGAGGGCCCGTACGCGTGACCTCGACCGGGGGCGTGATCGCAGGCACCGCGGCCGCAGTACATACCGCCCGTAGAACCGTGCCCCGCCACACCTTTCACGGCGACGGGGAGGACGGACTATGACCCTGTCGACCTACGAGCAACAGCACCGCATGCGACGGCGCTGGAGCAACTTCAACGTCCTGGATAGAACCAAGACCAGAATCCACTGGGAAGGGAAGCTCAAGCCAGACGGCCGGCCCTACAAAGTCGAGATCCTCCACCGGTTGCATCGCAGGAGCCCAGTCCGTCACGCCATGCCCGAAGTGCGTGTGACGGCGCCTCTCCTTCACCGTCGTTCGGCGCAACCGGATCAACCGATCCCGCATGTGTACGTGAACGAGCACACGCCGTACCTGCCACTCCTGTGCCTCCACGACCTCGCCGGCGACGAGTGGCACCCCGGACTCTCGATCGCCGACACGATCGTGCCTTGGACCGCTGAGTGGCTCTGGCGCTACGAGTTCTGGCTCAGGACCGGCATCTGACCGGAACGCGACTGAAGCAGCCGCCGTGCCCTGAGGAAGCACTCTGAACGCCTCCCGGAACAATGAACCACCCCCGCGGTCCGCGGGAGCGATCAGGCGGCGGCGCAAACGGCTGCCATGGCCCGCAGACCGCGAGTTCCGCGTGCTCTCCATCGACGGCGGCGGCATCAGGGGGATCTTCCCGGCTGCCTTCCTGGCCGGTCTTGAAGAGCGGTACCTGGGGGGCGAGCCGATCACCCGCTACTTCGACCTGATCGCGGGTACGTCAACCGGAGGGATCATCGCGCTGGGCCTCGGGGCCGGCCTGCCCGCTGCGCGACTTCGAGACCTCTACATCGACCGCGGCGGCGAGGTGTTCCCACCGACGCGTTCTGGCCGCCTCGGAGCGCTCTTGCGCGGCGCCACGGGCCTGGTTCGCTACCGCTACGACCGTGCTGCCCTGAGCCGTCTCCTGGAGGAGTCGTTCGGCGGTCTACGACTAGGTCAGTCCTGCGCACGACTCTGTGTGCCCGCCATGGAAGGGCTGCATGGCGAGGTCTTCGTCTACAAGACGCCCCACCATTCCGACTACCACCTAGACGGCGCGAAGGGGATGGTCGCGGTCGGTGAGGCGACTTCGGCGGCGCCTACGTTCTTCCAGCCGCTCCGCGACGGCAGCGGTTATGTACTGGTCGACGGAGGCGTCTGGGCCAACAACCCGACCATGGTCGCGCTGACCGAAGCGCTGTCGTGCTTCGACATCTCTCGCGACCAAGTCCGCATCCTCGGCTTGGGATGCGGAGCTGCCCGTCGGCGGGTTGGCAACTGGAAGATCCGGTTGGGTGGAAAGCTCCTATGGTCGGACCTCATTCTGGCCGCCATGGACCTCCAGGCCCAGAACGCCAACGGCCAAGCCGGGTTGCTCATTGGCGCAGACAGGCTCGTTCGGATCGAGCCTCCGACGAACGCCAAGCCCATCGAACTCGACGACTGGCGCAGAGCCGCCGCCGACCTGCCGTTGGCTGCGGAAGCGGCTCTCGATGCCCTTGGCGACGAGGCGGCAGCCCAGTTCCTGGACCGGCCGGCCCTGCCCTACAACCCCGCTCGCCTCACCGACGACGCCGCGCTGTAGACGCTATCCTTCCGCCGAGATGGCAATCCCGACGATCTTCGAGACCTGCCGACCACGCGAGGACATCCTCCGCGGAGCGGTGGCCGACGCCGACTTCGCCGCCGATCTCGCCTCGGTCGTCAGCGGCGCTGGTAGTCCGGCCTACATCGACCCTGCACAGTTCTTCGCCAACACCTACCCCACCCGCGGCCTGCGGAATCTGCTCGACAACGTCTGCCGGCGACTCAGCGGTGCGGGCGGCGAAGCAGCGGCCATCTTCCGCCTCGACACGTCCTACGGGGGCGGCAAGACCCACGGCCTCATCGCGCTGGTCCACGCAGCCCGGGGAATGCGAGGCGTTGCCAACTCTGCCGAGTTCCTCGACCGGTCCCTCCTGCCCGAAGGCCCGGTGCGCGTCGCCGCGTTCGACGGTGAGAACGCCGACCCCGCCAACGGACGAGCGCTCGGCGACGGCATTCTGGCCTACACGCCGTGGGGCGAGATCGCCTACGCGCTCGCCGGCGCCACCGGCTACGAGCGCGTACGCAACAGCGACCGGATGCGGGTGGCGCCCGGTGCCGGGACGCTTCAGGAGCTGTTCGGCGGCGAGCCGACCCTCATTCTGCTCGACGAACTCTCCGTCTACCTGCGCAAGGTCCGCCGGCTCGACGACGCGCAGGACCAGTTGACCGCCTTCCTGACGTCGCTGTTCAAAGCGATCGAAGACGCGCCGAACGCGGTACTCGTCTACACGCTGGCGATCGGCAAGGGGGACAGCGGCGCGCCCGATGCCTACAGCGAGGAAAACCGCTTCATCGCCGACCAGATGGCGGAGGCGGAGAGCGTCTCAGCCCGCAAGGCGACGCTGCTGAACCCAACCGCGGACGACGAGACCACCCAGGTGCTCCGGCGGCGCCTGTTCGAGAGCATCGATGATGCAGGAGGAGGCACCGAAGTCGTCGATGCCTACCGCGAGCTCTGGGCCGCCCACGGCGACTCGCTTCCCGCTTGGGCCAACCACTCCGAGACGGCGAGCGCTTTCCGCGCCAGCTATCCCCTGCATCCAGAAGTCCTGGAGACGCTGACCGGCAAGACGGCCACGCTCGCCACGTTCCAGCGCGTGCGCGGCATGCTGCGTCTGCTTGCGCGCACCGTTGGTCAGTTGTGGGAAGAGCGGCCCGGCGACGCCACCGCAATCCACCTGCACCACATCGATCCGGGGCACGAGCCGATCCGTCAGGAGATCCTCACGCGCCTCGGTCAGGATGCCTACGCCCCGGCGATTGCCAACGACATCACGGGACCCGGTGACAAAAGGTCGCTGGCCCAGGAGATCGACGCCACGCACCATCGCGCCATGCCGCCGTACGCCGAGTATGCGGCGCGACGATCTTCATGCATACGTTGGCGTTCAACGAACCACTGAAGGGGCTGGCGCCCGACCAACTGCGCTACTCGATGCTCGGCCCGGCTCTCGACATCAGCTTCGTCGAGGAAGCCCGCAAGAAGTTCGTGGCCGAATCGGCCTACCTCGACGACCGGCCAGCCGCCCCCCTGCGCTTCCTGGCAGAGGCGAATCTGAGCCAGATCATCCGGCGGGAGGAGCAGCACGTCGACAGCGGCGAGGCGCGCGTCGAACTGAACGACCGCATCCGCCAGATCTTCTCGGGCACGGTCTTCGACGCAGTCACCTTCCCCGGCGGACCCTTCGACGTGCCGGACGAGGTCGGCGACGGGCGGCCAAAGCTCGTCGTGCTCTCCTACGATGGGGTAGCCGTCGGTCCGGCGGTCGAGGAAGTTCCCGATCTCATCGAACGCATCTACTCGCGCAAGGGGGCGCAAAGCGCCGCGTTGCGGTCGCTGCGCAATCACCTCGTCTTCGTGGCCCCGGAAGACGCCCGCAAGTCCAACATGCAGGACCGCAGCAGGCGAAGGCTGGCGCTGCGCGAGATGAAGAAGCCGGAACGCCTCGCCGAACTAGCCGAGCATCAACAGAACCAGGTTCGCGAGCAGGAGAAGCGCTCCGAACAGGAACTCGCAATCGCCATCCAGCAGGCCTACCGGCACATCTTCTACCCCTCGAGGAACCGGATCGGAAGCCGGCACGTCGACCTCGCGCACTCCGCGGTCGACATGCACTCCTCCTCCGACCGGCCCGGCGCGGGCCAGCAGCAAGTCGTGCGCGCCCTGCGTGACCTCGGCAAGCTGCGACTGTCCGAGGACCAGCCCGACTCTGCCGCCTTTGTTCGCGACCGCACGCCGCTCAAGAAGGGGCAGATCTCGACCGGCGCTCTGCGCGACGAGTTCCGGCGCGATCCGGGACTTCCCATGCTCTCGGGAAACGACGTGTTCGTGCGGGGAATTCGCCGGGGAGTGGAGCTTGGCGAGTACGTCTACCAGCGCGGAGAATTGCTCTTCGGTCCCGGCGATCCGGCGCCGACGATCGAGATCGACGAACAGTCAATGATCTTCACCATGGCCTATGCCAGAAACGAGTCGATCTGGCCCCGACCCACCAGGGAGGACAAGGAGAGCAAGACCTCCAGCGAGATCCGAGAGCGCCCCAGCGATGACACGACTCCACCCACGTCGCCTCACGCCACTCCAGGAAAGGCCGAGTTCGCTGCCGAAGGACCGTTCCGCGAGGCGCTGACGAAGCTCTGGGAGCAGGCGCGCGACCGTAACGTAGAAGCGCTCGACGCGCTGGCCATCCAGATGTTCGAGTCGCGCGACGCCTTCCCCATGGTGAACGCGGTGAACGCAGTCGCTGGCGCCGCGAAGACAGTGCGGTTGGAAGGCGGCTATGAGACGCGCGGCGGGGGCCACTTCCTGCTGGAGGAGTTTAGAGGCCCACCGTCCGACGCACAGCCGGTCCGGGAATTCCTCGAACCGCAGTTCCGGGGGGCCGCCGCTTCCAACATCCAAGCGACGTTCACGCTCGACTTCACCGATGGCCTGACGATGAACGGCGACGCCCCCGAGGAACTGGCCGAACAACTGACCCGCTTCGCTAGCGGCGCCGCCCATGTTTCGGCCTCCGCCGTCGCGCGACCCGAAGCCTCTGCCCCGGAAGACACACCGTCGCCCACCCCCGAGGAACAGCCATGACGCCGCACCCGCAACGCACCGCGAAGCTCAGGCACATCGACACGGCCCGCGCGGCACTCCGCTACGAATTGCGAATCCGTCCGCTCGGCTCGGCCATGGCGAACTACGAGATCTGGCAACTGCCCGCGGCGGCGTCGCCCCAGATCACGGCGCCTGCCCGCGTCGCCGGCCTCAGGGGCCGCAACCTCGAACTCGTCGAGCACCGCGTGCTGAAACGTCTCGCCAAAGCAGGCGTGAAACTCACTCGCCCCGCCAGGGACGTAAAGCACGGCCTCGCTTTGACCGAGGATCTGGCGCTCCATCTCGGCCTCCTGTTTCGCACGTTGGCCCCGATGCGGAGCCGGGACCGGATGCGCGCCGTAGCCGAAGGCATCGAACGAATGGACCGCGAGGAGGCGGCCTACTGGCTCGGCATGGCGATGCACCGGCAGAGGCCGAGACGGGTGCTGGCGGCGTTGCGGTTGTTGTTGACGGAGCCGGGGCGGTGAGTGCTACGCCCGGGGCAACGTTCTCGTTAGGTCTAAGCCAACCATGCCTGCTGTAAACCCTGACATCCTCTCCTGGGCGCGCGACAGTGCCGGCCTGTCGATGGAAGAGGCCGTCGCCAAGCTCTCGCTCAATGCCGCCTACGGCAAGACGCCGGTCGAACGTCTGCAGGAACTCGAATCCGGCGCTCGGGAACCTACCCGACCAATGCTGGTCCGAATGGCAAGGCAGTATCGGCGTCCGTTGGTCGCTTTCTATCTCTCGAAGCCACCGAAACGAGGCGACCGCGGAACGGACTTTCGCAGTCTTTCAGGCGTCCGGGCTCCGAGCGACGACGCCAGGGTTCAGGTTCTTGTTCGTCAGGTCCTGGCGCGCCAGAGCATTCTGCGCGACATCCTGGTCGAAGAAGAGGCTCCCGAAGTTCCCTTCGTTGGCTCCCTGACACTGAACGATGGGCGCTCTGCCGCGCTTGAACTCGCACGCCAGGTCCTCGGCCCCTCTCACGCGAGGCAAGCCGCCAACCCGACTCAGGCCTTCGAGAGGCTGCGGGAGTCAGTCCACGAAGCGGGCGTGTTCGTCCTGCTGAAGGGCGACCTGGGCAGCTACCAGACAGCCATCGACACGGAGACGTTCCGCGGCTTTGCCTTGGCCGATCGACTCGCCCCATTCATAGTGATCAATGACAACGACGCCCGAGCGGCGTGGTCGTTCACGCTGGTGCATGAGCTTGTGCACGTGTTCCTGGGCCACACCGGGATCAGCGGCACCAGAGCCGGCAATCGCGTGGAGCAGTTCTGCAACGACGTTGCCAGCACGCACCTGCTTCCCGAGAAGGCCCTGACGGCGCTGGAACTGAGTCGTCTCGAACGCGAAGAGTTTGCAAGCGCTATTGGCACAACGGCCAGGGCCCACAACGTGAGCCGCGCCCTGGTGGCATACCGCCTGTTTCGATCGAATCAGATCGAGCCGCAAGAGTACAGGGGGCTGATCTCCGCCTTCCGTACCCAATGGCTCGGCCGGAGAGAGGAACGAAGAGAAGCGGTCCGAGCCATCGACGGTGGCCCCAACTTCTACACGGTACGGCGCCATCGCGCCGGCAGGGCCCTGGTGGACGCTGTAAGAAACGCGCATTTCGCCGGCGACCTGCCGACAACCCGTGCCGCCCTGGTCCTAGGCGTGAAGCCCACCCAAGTGGGCGAGATGCTCAGCGGCTAACCCGGGCGCCTGCACTTGCGCTATCTCCTGGACTCGAACGTCCTGATCGACGCGGACCGCGACTACTACCCAATCGACCGTGTACCCGAGTTCTGGGAGTGGCTGCTCCATCTGGCCGCGTAGGGTCTTCTCAAGGTGCCAGTTGAGGCGTTCGAGGAGGTCAAGGATGGCAAGGGCCAGCTCGTCAAGTGGGTCAAGGAGCACAAGCCTGTTCTTCTGGAAGAAACGGAGTTGGAGGCCGGTCCCGTGAGCCGCGCCGTGGAAGTCGGCTACGCTACCGATCTGGCCGAGGACGAACTGGAGAAACTCAAGGCCGACCCGTTCATCGTCGCGTACGGAGTCGCGCTGCCCGGACAAGTGACCGTCGTGACCATGGAACGGAGCAAGCCGAAGAGGCAGCGGGCGAACCGCCACATTCCGGATGTCTGCGCCGACCTGGGAGTCCCTTGCATTGATACGTACGAACTGCTGCGCCGCCTAGACTTCCGGACTGACTGGCGACAGCGATGAGAAGTCGTCTCGAGGACGAGAGCATTCGGCCCGACGAGGTCGTTTGCCGGGAGGCGGACTTCGAGCCGACCTATTTGACCCGCACCATCGAGATCCCGAACCTGAACGCGGAACGCCTCAAACAAGCGCGCGGCCGGCAATGGTCTGGGCTCGTCGAGCTCTCGGCGCAGGCAGACGAGGAACACGAGTTGGACGTATGGTTCCGAACCGGGCTCAGTCCAGACGAAGCAGGCAACTTGGCGCCCTTCTTCACAACGGGCCGCAGCTACTTCGGCCCCTTGATCTAGAAGATACTCGCTGCGTCTCCCAAGGAGTGAGTCTGAACGATGTCCGACCCGCGCCTGATCGAACGTTGGCTGCCGATTGCTGAGTTGGGCGAGGAGTCCGCCCGCGAGCGCAGGTCGATGACCGCGCTACCCCCTACCTACTATCTGCATGTGTGGTGGGCACGGCGGCCGCTCGTCGCTTCGCGGGCAGCGGTCCTCGCTTCAGTGCTGCCGGAAGACGCGGACCGGGAGCGGTTCCTTCATGTACTTGGGATTCACGGCGACCCGGTCGAGGCGAGGTCGAAGATCGACAACGCCCGGAGAACGGGCATTCGTGTCAAGGATCCCTACGGCTACGACCGCGCCTTCAAGTACGTTCCCGCTCCGGCCGACGTCGAGTGGTTCGAGTCGTACCGCTCTGCGACATCTGACGGTCCGGTCGTGCTCGACCCCACCGCCGGCGGCGGAAGCATCCCGTTTGAAACGGCTCGACTCGGCCTTCCGGGTCTTGCCAACGACCTGAACCCTGTGGCCGCCCTGGTCATGAAGGCGACGGTCGAGTGGCCGACGAACTGGCCCGCAGGCATCGGAATCTTGTTCCAGGGCTTGGCGCGGCGTTGGCGAAGGGAACTCGAAGCGAGGTTGTCCGACCTGTTCGCACAGCGTGACCTTCCTGAACAAGTGGACCTCACATATCTCTGGTCCCGAACCGTCTCTTGCCCCTACTGCGATGGCCTCGTGCCGCTGTCGCCGAACTGGCGGCTCGCGCCCGGCGGAACCGGCGTTCGGCTGCGGCCCGAAGTCGCCGGCGGCCCCGGAACCGCGGGCCGGGTGTGCTCGTTCGAGATCGTGGAGTCAGCCGACGAACAGTCTGCGGGCACGGTCGCGCGCGACGACGGAACGTGCACCTTCAGCGACTGAGGCCGAGTGATCGACGGCGACGAAATCAAGGCGCAGGCGCAGGCCGGCCGGATGGGCGAACAGCTCTACACGGTGGTCTACAAGCGTCGGGTCGAAACGCGGACGAAGACCGGGAAGCTCCGGGAGAAGTGGTTGCGCGGCTATCGGGCACCGCGGCCCGAGGACGACAACTCGGCCGAGATTGCCGAACGCCTCGTCGCAAAGATGCCGGAATGGGAGGCGTTCGACATCGTGCCGAGCGAGCGCTTCCCGAAAGACGGCAATGACACGCGCCCGATCCAGTACGGGATGCCGCTCTGGCGCGACCTGTTCTCGCCCCGCCAACTGCTCTGCCACGGCACGAGCGTCGAGGTCTTCCGGGAGCTGCTAGAAGCTGATCGGTCCGCGGGCGAACTGGACGAAGTGCGCAAGGCTGCCTACGGGCACCTGGCGTTGGCGCTGGACAAGCTGTTGAACTACAACTCCCGCATGTCGGTGTGGATGCCAACCCGCGAGGTCATGGCCAATACGTTCAATCGTCATTACTTCGCGTTCTGCTGGTCCCACGCCGAGATGGCGCCGCTGATCGCCGGCGTCGGCTACGACTGGGCGACCAAACAGACCGCGAAGTGCGTCAAGGAACTCGTCGCCCTGGTCAACCCCAACGCCACTCCGAACGAAGGCCCCCTGCTCCGCGACGCACACGACGGCGACACCAACCGGCCCGGCCCGCCGCCAATCACCATCACCTGCAAACCCGGCGACAGCCTCGACCACATCGACGACGCCTCCGTCGACGACGTCGTCATGGACCCGCCCTACTACGACAACGTGATGTACGCCGAGCTGTCCGACTTCTTCTACGTCTGGCTCAAGCGCACGGCCGGCCACGTGTTCCCGGAGCTCTGCCGGCGCCAATTGACCGACAAGGAGAACGAAGCGGTCGCCAATCCGGCTCGGTTTCAGGGCAAGAAGGGCGCTCGGGCGCTCGCCGGCCGCGACTACCAGGAACGCATGGCGGCGATCTTCCGGGAATGCCGCCGGGTGCTGAAGCCTGACGGCATCATGACCCTGATGTTCACCCACAAGGCCACCGGCGCCTGGGATGCACTGACCACGGGCCTGATGACGGCCGGCTTCCGGATCACGGCGTCCTGGCCGATCAACACGGAGGCGGCCGGCAGCCTGCACATCAAGGACAAGGCAGCCGCCAAGAGCACGATCTTCCTCGTCTGCCGCCCGCCCGACGACCGCAACGCGGCCGAACTCCGGGATTCGACCACGTACTGGGAAGACGTGGAACCGGAAGTCGCCAAAGCGGTTCGTGCCCGCGTCGGTGACTTCCAGGAGGCCGGCATCGGCGGCGTGGACCTGTACCTCGCGTGCTTCGGGCCGGCGTTGGAGCAGTTCTCCCGCCATTGGCCGCTCCGGCGCGGTACGCCCCGGGAACTGCCGGCCAGCGCGAAGAGGAGAGGCCATCAGACAGCGCTCCTGCTGGAAGAGCCCGACCCCTATGCCGTCACGCCCGAGGACGCTCTTGACGTGGCGCGCCGCGAAGTGAAGCGCTGGCGGTTGGAGCAACTGACCCACCTCAAGGCCAATGTCGACCTCGACCCGGCTACCGCCTTCTTCGTCCTGGCCTGGGATGCCTTCAAGGCGCCTGTGTTCTCCTTCGACGAGGCGTTGAGGCTGGCTCGCGCCACGGGTGCCGACCTCGACCGCGAGATCGTCGGCCGTCTGGCGCTGAAGAAGAGCGCCAACGTTCAACTCTGGGACAGCGAGCGCCGGGGCGGCGCGCGGTGCCCTGGGACCAGCGGACGGCGCCCTGGGAATGATCGACGCTCTCCATCACGCGGCCCACACGGCCCGCAGCCGGTCGCTGGAGGAGGCGCGCGACCTGCTCGCGCGGGCTCAGGTCGACGAGGATCCGCTCTTCTTGGCCGCGTTCGAAGCCGTGCTCGAGGTTCTCCCGGTGTCGACAACATTCACCGGCGTCGCGCTTAAGGGCGAAATTGCCGCGTCCAGCAACGACTTCGAGGCCCTCTACAACCTCCGCCGATTCGCCTTCGCAGACCGGATCGACGAGCCGGAACAGCTCGCATTGCGCTTGGCCGAGGCGACCTGATCCCCGAGCCGGGCCTCCACCGATGCTGAGCGACCATTCCTGGCACCTCAAGTACACGCCGGAAGACGGGGATCTGGTGCGGGTCTTCTACGTCCCGGCCTTGGAGGACGCGGAGCGCTACGACCGGCTGACCGGGTACTTCAAGGCCGGCGCGCTGACCCTGGCGGCGCGCGGCATCGAGGGGCTGGTTCGCAACGCCGGACGCATGAGGCTGCTCGTCGGCTGCACGCTCGATCCACCCGAGATCGAGGCAATCGAGCGGGGCGAGAGCCTGCGAAACATGGTCGACCGGCGTCTAGGCGCCATGACGCTCGAACCGGTCGCCGACGAGGCCGAGGCGCTCGAACTGTTGGCCTGGATGGTCGCCGGCGGCTGGCCAGCAGCTTCCGGGCGCTCGCGAACACGCTCCAGGACCGACTGGCCGCGATCGGCGATTCCGGCGCGGTACGCCGGACCGACCTGGACGAGGAGGCCTTCGAAGACGAGCTCCGGGGCGAGAACTGGGACGTCGACGAGTTGGCCGAAAAGGAGCGGCAGGCCCTCGCTGCGGAAGAGGGCGCCGACATCCAGAACCTGCTGGAGCAGACCCGGCGCTTACCGCCCGACAGCAAGTTGGCAACGTTGAAGGCGGAACTGAGCCACCTGCGCGACAGCGGCTACGCGCAGGTCATGGTCTTCACTCAGTACACGGACACGATGGACTTCCTACGCGAGGCGCTCGGCACCGACCGCGGTGGGCCTAAGCCGATGTGCTACTCGGGCCGCGGCGGCGAGGCCCCGACCGCCGACGGCGGCTGGCGGGTTATCAAGCGCGACGAGGTCAAGAGGCGCTTCCGCGCCGGCGACGCGGAGGTCCTGCTCTGCACCGACGCCGCCGCGGAGGGGCTGAACTTCCAGTTCTGCGGCGCCATCGTCAACTATGACATGCCGTGGAACCCGATGCGGGTCGAGCAGCGTATCGGCCGCATCGACCGCCTGGGCCAGCAGAGCCCCACGATCCGCATCGTCAACCTGCACTACGAGGACACCGTCGAAGCCGACGTCTACCGGGCCCTCCAGGAGCGCATCGACCTCTTCGAGACCGTCGTCGGCCGCCTGCAGCCCATCCTCGCCGAACTGCCGCGCACGATCACCCAAGAAGTCCTCGCGGGCCGCGGCACCGCGACAGCCGACCAAGGCACATCGAACCTCGCGGACCGAATGCGCAGCCGAATCGACGAAACCGAAACCGGCGGATTCGACCTCGACGCCGTCCTCGATGAAGAACTGGAACTCCCTGCGCGGCCCGAACCCCCGATGACCATGCTGGACCTGGAGCGGGTGCTCGGACGCCCTGACCTGATGCCGCCGGGCTTCGACGTCAGCTACCTGGACGCCGGCAACCGCGAGTACACCCTGTTGGCGCCCGGCATGAGCGAAGCACTTCGGATCACGACCAACCCGGCGTACTACGAGCAACACGCCGAAAGCGTGGAGCTTTGGTCGCCGGGCAATCCGCTGTTCCGGCCGCCGGAGTACCTGCCGAAGCTGGATGAGCCCACCGAGGCTGGTCTCGGCGGCCCGAAACCACGATCGCTGGGAGAAGTGCTGGACCGCGGCTGAAACCAGAACGGCTACGGGCCCAAGGCCGCTCTTCCGCCGTAGCGGAACACCGTACTGCCGCCCAGCGGTTCAGTCTCCCGACCGGCAAGTTCAGGCGGGGTCGTGACCTGTCAAGTACAGCGTACGGCTCTCCCGGCCGGTACCTTCCACTTGGTCTATTTCCTCGATGCAAGCAAACCTGTAGCGACCACCGACTTCCAGGCCGTCCAGGCTCGGGCCGCCGTCACGGATCTTGCCTTGGACTTTGCCGTGCTCCGTGAACAGACCCCACAGACCCGAAGCGCGATTGAACTTCTCGAACTCACCTTCCAATGTGACGGACTCGGTGCTCAGGTTCGACACGCCTGAGAGGACCTGAACGAGTCGTTCAGCCTCGGCCGCCGTCACGGAGCGGCGCGAGGCACCGACTGCAGATGGCTCCGCCCACGAGTACCGCAAGCTGGTGTCTCGCTCTGCCAGAACGCGCAGGAGCCTCAGGTAAGAGCCCGCGAGATGGCCTCTGTGCTCCCGCGCTGTAGCAGTTGCCCTGTCGGGTTCTGCCACCCGCTCGAACAGCGCATCAACGCGTCGGAGTGCACGGACGAGTTCGCTCTCTCCGATCAGATTCGGCGTCTGAGTGGCTTCGAGAAGCACCCGAAACGAGCCGCCAGAAGCTGGTACGACAACATCCAGCATGGGGCCCGTGTCCTGCTCCAGCATGCTGCGATAGCCCTTGGACAACTCTCGCCACGCCGACCTGTAGGCGTGCCTGACCAGGGTTTGGACTTCGCCGAGGATCTCAAGGTAGGTGTCGAGTCGAATGCGATGTTCCGCGGCAGCTTCCGGGGGCTCAGCCGCCAATTCCATCACCAGCCTGTTGCGTGCCCGAGATTCGACGAGCATCGACTCATCCGAAGGATCAGGATGCAGAAAGAAGCCTTCGTCCGGCAACAAGCCCGTCTCCTCAAGGGACCCTGCTTGGACGTCGAGCGGAAGCGGCTCCGCCAAATCGGCCTCGGCAGGCGTCAAATGCCACTCCTCGGCGCCGGCCTCCACCAGGCAGGCCCGCAGATCGAGAGCACCGGCTCGGAGCCGGCGCAGCCTCGCCGGCGGTACACCCACCACGAGATGGCGGCTCACGCCGGGCGGTTCTTCCACAGCTACGCCCACGTAGTGGCCGCCGATAGCATCGCGTGCCTCGAACACCTGCGGGCCGTCGTACCAGAACAGGGTCGCCTTGTGGGTGATGCTTCTCATTGGACGTCACCGTCACAACAAGCCAGGACGTCGTAGTCGGCGAAGGGCCACCAAGCGTGGTGGGAACGCATCCCGGTCTGCTGAACGCGACCCGCTCCGGCCGTCAACGACAGTCTACAGACGCGGCGTCCTCTCATCTTCGGTAGTTTCAGCACCTGCTCGGAATCGGCACGATCCCCATGGATCGACAATCCGCGGGCCTGACACTCGCTCACGCCCGAAAATACCTGATCCGGCTTCTCGGCTCTCTGGGACCTGAAGTCAGCTTCGGTCGGCGGGATCGTCCGAGCGAGCCGAAACATCAAGCGAGGTTCCCCAACCTCCTCGGCGTCATCGGGCGGACAGCCTCGCGGAAGCTCCTCGCGGTAGCGCATGGATGGGGCTTGGGGGTCGGTTACTGAAGACGGCGTCTGTGCAACACTGGCGCACGCCGCTGCGGGGCTCGCCGATTGCAGGGCGAAAGGTCGGCGTGCACCCAGACAACCGGTACCGCCTCCCTGACACCCTCTTAGTTGAACTGCTCCCTCAACAGCCGCTTCAGGATCTTCCCCGACGGGTTCCGCGGCAACTGGTCGATGAAGTGGACGGCCACCGGCTGCTTGAAGCGGGCCAGCTTGTCCTGGCAGAAGTCGAGGACCTCCTGGCCTTCGAGGCTCTCGTCGGAGCGGACGACGATGGCGACCGGGGATTCGCCCCACTTCTCGCTCTCGCGGCCGATGACGCCGACTTCGAGCACCTTGGGGTGGCGGCCGATGACCTCTTCGAGCTCGGCGGGATAGACGTTCTCGCCGCCGGAGATGATCATGTCCTTCAGCCGGTCCTGGATGTAGACGAAGCCGTCTTCGTCCATCACGGCGCCGTCGCCGGTGTAGAGCCAGCCGTCCTTGATCGCCTCGGCGGTGGCCTCGGGCCGGTTCCAGTACTCCTTCATCAGGTGGCGGCCGGCGACGACGACCTCGCCCGCCTCACCGGGGCCGCAGTCGTTGCCGTCGCCGTCGACGACGCGCACGGAGGTATGGAAGAAGGCTTTGCCCGTCGATCCGGCCTTTCGGATCGCATCCTCGGGCGAGATCAGGCAGGCCGGGCCGCAGGTCTCGGTCAGGCCGTAGACCTGGTGGATCTCGATGCCCAGCTTCTCGTACGCCTCGATCAGGTTGACCGGCACCGGCGCCGCGCCGCTCATGCACCAGCGCAGCCGCTCGTGCTTGCAGCGCTCGGGGTCGTACACCTGGAGCATGAAGTTGAGCATCGCCGGCACCTTGAGCATGACGTTGACGTTCTCTTCGTCGATCAACTGCCAGGTCTTCACCGGATCGAACGCCCGCATCACGATGCTGGTGCTGCCGCGGTGGACGTTGCCGGTGGCCGGGGTCAGGGCGCCGACGTGGAAGAGCGGCAACGAGACGAGGTAGCGGTCGCCGTAGCGGGTGTCGGCGCTGGCCATGATGGTCAGAGCGGCCCACAGCGCCGACTCGTGGGTGTGGACGGCGCCCTTCGGCAGCCCCGTCGTCCCCGAGGTGTACATGATGTAGAGCAGGTCGTCGTCCTGGGCCCCGATCTCGGGCTCGGCGTCGCTCGCCGCCGAGGTGGCATCCAGGTACGAGAGGCAGCCGTCCGGCCGCTGCTCGTCCGGACCCACGTGGACCCACCTGTTGACCCTGGTGCCGTTCTCGCCGCCGCCGCGCGCGATCAGGTCCAGGACCTGAGCCTGGAACTCGTCGCCGAAGACCAGGGTCTCGGCGCCGGCGTCACGGATGATGAACGAGAGCTCCTCAGGCGTCAGCCGCCAGTTCAGCGGCACGCAGACGGCGCCGATCTTGGCGACCGCGAAGAAGGTCTCCATGTACTCGACGCTGTTCATCAACAGCAGCGCCACCCGGTCGCCCTTGCCCACGCCCAGTTCCCGCAGCGCGTTGGCGGTGCGGTTCGAGCGCAGGTTCCACTCCGTGAACGTAAAACGGCGCTCCGTCTCCACGTCGATGAAGCCCTCCATGTCGGGCGACAGAGAGGCGCGCTTGGTCAGTGTCAGTCCGACGTTGTCTCGCATGGCTGGTTCTCCCGGGCGTTCAGCAACCCACTGATGGTTTCAGAACCGGGATCGTAGCGCGCCGGATGCCGGCCGGAAGGCCGGCGCATCCAGTGGGTTTCCGGGCAGCCCGGCGCGCCCAGTTCGTCCGTGGCGTCAGCCGCGACCGGTGTGCGAGATGGAAACGGGATTGGCTCCGCCCCCATTCTTCGGTTCAGCCATAACGCTTCTGTTCAGTCATCCCGTGGACCTCCCTTCGTAGTCCTCAGATGTCACGCCAGCCGCGGCCGCCGAGCCCGATGCGGGCGAGACGCCCGCGTTCCCAGGTAGGAGGCCGACGCTTACACCGACCGTTCGGCCAACCACTCCTCAAGCCGCGGCCACAGGCGGCGCACCGCGTTGGCGCCCGCGACCAGGCTGACGTGTCCGCCCTTGAGCATGATCTCCTCCCTGTCCTCGGCGCCGACCATTCCCACCAGGTCGCGCGCCGCTTCGTACGGCACGATGTGATCGTGCTCCGCCACCACGTGGATGAAGGGGACGCGAATGTTCGACAGGTCGACCACCCGGCCGCCGAGCTGGAACTCGCCCTTCAACAGGAGATTCTGCTGCTGCAGCTCCTTCGTGGTCTGGCGGAAGCACTCGCCCGGGAAGTGGATCTGATCCGCCGCCCAGCGCTGGAGCCGGCGGTAGGAGGTCACGAACTCGTCGTTCCACATGTTGTCCCAGAGCCGCACCCGGCCCGCGACCTGGGAGGCCGGCCGCAGCGCGTTGAACGAGGCGTAGAGCAGTTGCGGCGGCACGTTGCCCAGCCGGTCGACGATCCGGTCGACATCGAAGTGGGCCGGGTCGGTCCAGGTCCTGAACAGGCCCATGCCGTCGTAGTTGACCGGCGTGGTGAAGCAGGCCAGGTTGCGGAGCCGGCCGCCCGACGCCGCGTCGGGATGAAGAGCCGCGTAGAGCGCCGCCAGCAGCCCGCCCATGCAGTAGCCGACCATCGACACGTCGGGCTCGCCGCTGCGCTCATGAACGGTTTCGACGCACTCCGGGATGAAGTCGAGCACGTAGTCCTCGAGCCGGAGCCGCTTGTCTTCCGGCCTGGGCGCGCCCCAGTCGATCATGTAGACGTCGAAGCCGCGGTCGAGCAGGAACTCGATCAGGCTCTGGCCCGGCGCAAGGTCGAGAATGTACGGCTTGCTGATCAGGGACATGACCAGCAGGATCGGCGTCCGGTAGACCTCGTCGACGCGGGCTCGGTAGTGGTAGAGACGCAGGGTGCCGCGGCTGTGGACGATGTCCTTCGGCGTCAACCCGACGCCCGGATCGCCGGTCGAGACGTACTGCAGTCCCTTGACGCCGCGGCGGAACGCGCGCTCCATCTCGCGGCGAACGCTCTCGGCGACGCCGGCCATGTCGAGGACGGTGCGGTTCGCCGATCGGTCCGGCTGCTGCCTCGGCGTCGACGCGGCCGCAGACGTGGCCGTCGCGGTCGTCATTTCGGCGCCGCCCCTGTCCCGGCGGACGCCGCATCCGAACCGGCTGGCACGGCATCGACCAACTCGGCGGCCGTCCGCGGTTCAGGCTGCTCCGCCGCCCTCTGTTCGGAAGGCGGACGGCGTTCGGACGGTGGACGGCGCGTCCGTGCCGGCTGGACCGCCTGGTTCCGTCCCTGCTTGCGTCCCACCGCTTCGGCCAGCAGCGCCTCGATCCGTTGCAGCCGCTCCTCCACCGCCGTCAGCCGCTCGGCGAGCTCGCTGACGTCCGTCCGCGTCGGCACGCCCGCCATCTGGAAGTAACGCTGGGCGTTCTCGTTCATCGTCTGCTGGAACATCGTCATCGCCTCGACCCAGCTCCCCGAGGCGCGGGCGAACTCCTCCGTCCCCATCATCTGGTTGAACACCTGGTTCATCTGCTGCTCGGACTTCGTGACCCACTCCCGCCACATGGCGAAGGGATCGGGCGGCGGATTCGTGGGCTTGGCGGTGCGGCGGTCGTCGGCCATGGCGGGAGCGGTGTCCCAAGTCTAGTCCGTCTGCGATCTGGAGCGGCCCGGAGCGGCCGGCTCCAGGCGACGTCGTGGCCGCCGCCTGGAGCCGGCGCTGAACGAGCCGATCCCCGCTGGCCGACTACGACTCTTCGGTCGCCTGCGGCGCGAGCGAGTCGAGGTAGCTGTTGGCGAGACCGAAGCTGGTCTCCACCGCGGCGCGGTAGGCGTTGCGGCTGTCCTGGAACAGCCGGGTCCACTCCCGCACCAGGCTCTTGGCCTCTGCCGGAATCCGGTCTGCGTTCTCAACCCAGTTGCCGACCGCCTCTTCCTGGCGCTCCTGCATCCTGGCCACCATGTCGAAGCTGGTGTCGAACGCCCGCTTCTGGAAGTCGAGCACCCGGCGGTTGGCGTCGATCATCGTTCCACGCCAGGGCTGCATGGGGCTTTTCGTCGTGCTGGTTGCTGTACTGGTCGTCATCTGAAGTCTCCTGAGTGGTACGATCCTTGGTTCGGATTCGTCCATGTGGTTTCGGCTCGTCTGGCCTGTTTCGAAGTATGCACCGACGACGGTGGCGTCCATCGACAGCGCCCTTCTTGTGCAGTGCAGCATGAATCCTGCACGTTATGCTGCGCTGTGTCAACCCCCGAGCAATGAGCGACCCAGCACGAAATGACCTCCGCTCTCGTCGAATGAGCCAACCCCCTTAGATGACCTCGCCAATCGTCATCAAGAAGTACGAGAACCGGCGGCTCTACGACACCCGCAACAGCCACTACGTGAACCTCGACGGCGTCGCCGAGATGGTGCGGAGCGGCGAGGACATCCAGGTCGTCGACTCGAAGACGGGCGAGGACGTGACCCGCCACGTGCTCACTCAGATCATCGTCGACGGCGCCAAGGACCCTGAGAGGGGGCCGCCGCTGGAGTTCCTGCGCGACCTGGTGCGGGCCCGCGACCAGGCCGGCCGCGATTTCTTCCAGTGGTACCTCAAGAGCGCCGGCGAGGTTTACGAGCGCGTGCGGGAGACGGTGAGCAGGAATCCCTTCGCACCCGATCCATCCTGGATGCGGCTCTGGGATCCACGCGCCATCGCCGAGCAGATGCAGGCGCAGATGAGCCGCCAGGTGGAGGGCGTGTTCGGCGCCGGGCGGAACACCGGCGGCAGCGAGGAACCGGCGCGGTCGGCAAAGCCGACCGCGCCCGAACCGAGTGCCCCTGCCGCAACGCAGCAAGAAGACGGCGGCGGCGCCGCCCGGGCGGAACTCGACGAGTTGAAGAACCGTCTCCAGGATCTCGAACGGCGCCTCGGCGGCGCCACCGACTGACCCGTCCCGACGGACCGGAGCACCCACGATGCCGATCTCCACCGCCGCGGCCGGCAGCGACCTGCCGCCCCATGAACGCCTGATCACCGTGCGCGACGCGCTCGCCTACGCCGCCGGCATCGGCGACACCTGCGAGTCCGTGTTCGACGACGCTCGCGGTGGAGGCATCGCGGCGCCGCCCTCCTACTGCGTATCCCTGGAGTGGCCGGTGGTCAGCAACGGCAGAGGCCGCCACCTCCTCGGCGGCGAAGCGGACGGCGGCCGGCAGATCGCCTTCCGGGTGCTGAACGCGGAGGGCGAGGAAGCGGTGAGCCAGGGCCTCGCGGTCGTCGCCTGAGCGTCCGCGACGAGCCGCCGAAAGGGGCGGTACAGTACGCCCCCGACAACGACAACGACAACGACAACCGACGGAGATAGCAAGATCATGGGAATCCTCGAGGGCAGGACCGCAATCGTCACCGGCGCCGGACGCGGCATCGGCAAGGGCATCGCGCTCAAGTTCGCGGAGGAAGGCGCGAACGTGGTGGTCAACGACCTCGGCGGCGCCACCGACGGCACCGGCGGTTCACGCATCGCCGACCAGGTCGTCGAGGAGATCCGCAGCGCCGGCGGCTCGGCGGCGCCGAACTACGACTCGGTAGCCACGGTCGAGGGTGGGCAGAACATCTTCAAGACCGCCATCGACTCGTTCGGCGCCCTGGACATACTGGTCAACAACGCGGGCATCCTCCGCGACCGGACGATCTTCAATCTGGAAGAGGCGGACTGGGACGCGGTGCTCGATGTCCATCTGAAGGGCCACTACTGCTGCAGCCGGCCGTTCGCCAACTACATCCGTGGGACGAACCGGACGGGCTGCCGGATCATCAATTTCTCCTCCGTCTCGGGCCTGTACGGCAACTTCGGACAGTCGAACTACGCCGCCGCCAAGGCCGGAATCGCCGGTCTCTCCCGGGTGCTGGCGCTGGAACTGGCCAAATACGGTTGCACCGTGAACACGATCTCCCCCGGCGCCACGACCCGCATGACGGCCGAGCTGCGCGCCTCGCGCGGCATGCAGGTCGACGAGAACGCTCCCGAGCAGAGCCCCAACCAGATCGCCCCCGTGTGCGCCTGGCTGGCCTCGGACGCCGGCCAGGAGATGACCGCTCAGATCATCGACGTGATGCGCGGCTGGATCGGCATCATGCAGCAGCCCAAGGTGATCCGGAAGTTCAGCAAGGAAGGCATGTGGAACAATCGCGAGATCGATCTGATCATGCCGCAACTGCTGAAGGCGAAGCAGGACCACGACGCCGGGGTCGACGCGGGGGCGGCGCCGACGCCGGTCTGACGGATCAGGTCAGCCAGCGCACGTACCAGGGCGTACCGTCCGCCTTCTGCTGCTCCTTGAAGCGCCGGCGTTCCAGCTTGCGCAGGAAGGCCTCGCCCTCGGCGAAGTGGCAGTCCTTGTACTTCCTGCCGCTGCCGCACGGGCACGGCTCGTTCCGCTGCACCTTCGAGAAGCTGCGCGGCGCGGTGATCACCGACTTCCGGGTTGCTATCGCGTTGCTCAGCCGTCGTCCACGCTTCATCGACTCACCCTGACTCTTCGGAAATGTCCTCTGTACGCACCGCAACCCAGCGCGGGAAGCGACGCCTTCCGCTCGCTGTTATATAACAGCGCAGGTGAGAATCTGCGTCGTCGGTTCCGGCTACGTCGGCTTGGTCACGGGCGCGTGCCTGGCCGACTTCGGCATGGATGTCGTCTGCGTCGACCAGGACGAGGCGAAGATCGCCCAGTTGCAGGCGGGCCGGATTCCGATCTACGAACCCGGTCTGGCGACCCTGGCGGCGAAGAACGAGGAAGCCGGGCGACTGAGCTTCACGACCGAGCTGGGGCCCGCGCTCGAAGCCGCGGCGGCCGTGTTCATCGCCGTCGGCACGCCGCCGCGCGAGGACGGCTCCTCGGATCTCCGCTACGTGCGCGAAGTGGCCCAGGCGATCAGCGGGCGACTCAACGGCTACAAGGCGATCGTCACCAAGAGCACGGTGCCCGTGGGCACCGGCCGCATGATCGAGGAGATCATCGGCTACGGCCGCACCTTCTCCGTGGTCAGCAACCCCGAGTTCCTGCGCGAGGGCTCCGCGATCGAGGACTTCATGCGCCCGGACCGCCTCGTCATCGGCAGCCGCGATCAGCGCGCCACCGACATCATGCTCGATATCTACTCACCGCTGCGCGCCCGCGGCGTGCCCATCGTGGTCACCGACGTCGAGACCGCGGAGATGATCAAGTACGCCTCGAACAGCTTCCTCGCCACCCGCATCTCCTTCATCAACGAAGTCGCGGAGCTGTGCGAGCTGACCTCTGCCGACGTCCAGGTCGTGGCCCACGGCATGGGCCTCGACAAGCGGATAGGACCTCTGTTCCTGCGCCCGGGGCCTGGCTTCGGCGGCTCCTGCTTTCCCAAGGACACGCGGGCCATGGTTTCCATGGCGCGTGACGCCGGCGCCCGCGCCGAAATCGTCGAGGCGACGCTCCACGTCAATCGCCGGGTCCAGGAACGGATGCTCGCCAAGATCGAGTCCGTGCTCGGCGATCCCAGGGGCAAGACGGTGGCGCTGCTCGGGCTGTCCTTCAAGCCCGACACCGACGACATCCGCGAATCGCCGGCCCTGTTCGTGCTTGATCGACTGCTCGCCCGCGGCGCCGATGTCCGCGTCTACGACCCGGCCGCGATGGAAAAGGCCCGCCGCATCCGCCCCGAGGCCGTGTACTGCGGCGACCAGTACGAGGCCGCCGAGGGCGCCGACCTGCTGGTCATCCTCACCGAGTGGAACCAGTTCCGCGCGCTCGAGTTCGACCGTCTCAGGCAGTTGCTGCGCGAACCGCGGGTCGTCGATCTGCGCAATCTCTACGAGCCCGAGCGGGTGGCAGCGGCCGGACTCAGGTACTCCTCGCTCGGCCGCGCCGACGCAGTCCCCGTCAGCGAACCGGTCGCCGTCCCGCCCGCCGCGGTTCCGGGAGTGAAGGCCTCGTGAGCAAACCTCGCCGACTCGCGGCAGATGAACCCGCGCCTCAACGTCGACTACGGCGTTCGCTACTGCTTTCCGTCGTTACCGGCGGCGCCGGCTTCATCGGCTCCCACCTCTGCTCCCGGCTGCTCGCCGAGGGCCACCAGGTCTACTGCGTCGACAACTTCATCACCGGCAGCCCCGCGAACATCGAGCACCTGCTCGGCAACGAACGCTTCACCCTGATCGAGCACGACATAAGCTCGCCGGTCTACGTCGGCCCCCACGTCGACAACGTCCTCCACTTCGCCTCGCCGGCGAGCCCGGTCGACTACCTGGAACTGCCGATCCAGACGCTCAAGGTCGGGTCGCTCGGCACCCACAACTCGCTGGGTCTGGCCAAGCACCACGGCGCCCGCTACCTGCTCGCCTCGACCTCGGAGGTCTACGGCGACCCGCTGGTCCATCCGCAACCGGAGTCGTATTGGGGCAATGTGAACCCGGTCGGCCCGCGCGGCGTCTACGACGAGGCCAAGCGCTTCGCCGAGGCGATGGTCATGGCCTACCACCGGATCCACGATCTCGACACCCGGATCGTCCGCATCTTCAACACCTACGGCCCGCGCATGCGGCTGCGCGACGGCCGCGTCGTTCCCAACTTCATCCGTCAGGCCCTCTCCGGCAAGGCCCTGACCGTGTACGGCGACGGCCAGCAGACGCGTTCGTTCTGCTACATCGACGACCTGGTCGAAGGCGTCTGGCGGCTGCTCAACTCGTCGGAGACCGACCCGGTCAATCTCGGCAACCCCCACGAAATGACCGTGCTGCAGTTCGCTCAGGTCATCCAGGGCCTGACCAAGAGCGGTAGCGAGATCGAGTTCCAGCCCTTGCCGGTCGACGACCCGAAGACGCGGCAACCCGACATCGGCCGCGCCACCAGCCTGCTGGACTGGCAGCCACGGGTCGACCTGGAGACGGGATTGGGAAAGACGATCCGCTATTTCGCAAAGCTACTGGGCGGGTAGAACTACGGTTAGGCGAACGGCATCAGGGCCAAACCGTCGCCGTCGACCTCCGCCATGTGACCCAACGCCCACTGTCTGCGACCGCGGTCCGAAACGGTTTGCCGCCCAGCCCTGTTCGGCTCCGGCTTGCCGAGCGTCGCGGCCGGCGCCCACGCCGGGTCACTGCGGAAGCCGAACAGCTAGAGTCACATCCGCTGGGCCGGCGTCAAGATCGACTTCCATCGCACCCAAGGTCTGCCCACCGGACAGACTGCGGACGAGCACTTGGTAGCGGGTTGCGAACAGACCCTCAAGGAAGAAAGATCCATCCTCGGCGCTGTAGGTCGTCGCCGCCTGACCGACGTGCCGCGCCGCGGCGGCCGACGTGTGAACCGGCACCGCCAAGACCAACATGCCAGCGGCCGGAAAGGCGCTGTCTGTCAGAACCAGTCGCCCGCGCAGCGAGGCGCTGCGGGCGGAAAAACCAAGGCGCTCCCCGTCCACCCGGACGGTCCTGCGTTCACCGACCGTGACCACGGCGATCTCATCGCCGGCCGCAACACCCTGGATCACGAAACGCCCGAGCTGATCCGTCCTCACGGCCCACGCGTCTCCGCGACGCTCGTTCAGCACGAAGACCGGTTCTCCCGCCCGCGGCCTCCCGTCGACCGTCACCGCCCCTTCAATCCGGCTGTCCAAGTCCTTGAACTCAATCCCCACGCTGGTAACGCCCTCGGACGCGACATTGATCAATTGGCGCTGGAGGCGGCCGGTAAAGGGAACGGCAGCGATCAATGTCATCTCCCCCGGCGGAACGTCGTCGGCCTCAAAGGTGACTTCCGAGCCGCGACCGACGAGGCGAAGCGGCCAACCCTCTCTGCCAACGTACGTGACACAGCGGGCATCCCGTTGAATAGTGGAGGGCACGCGTTGGCAAGGAGGATCAATGTCAAGACGAGAGCAGAGGTTTGGCGGCGGCTCGGAGCTCCCGGCCGCGGGGGTTGAGGAGCGTAGCGACGAGGCCCCCGCGGCCGGCGCGGCGTCCGCGGGGGGCGTTCCCGACCCGGAGGTCGTAGCGAAGCCGACCCGACGGCAGTTCGCGGCGGAGTACCGGCTGCGGATTCTGGAGGAAGCGGATCGATGCACCCACCGCGGCGAGGTGGGTCGGCTGTTGCGGCGAGAGGGTCTGTACAGCTCCCATCTGGCCAACTGGCGCAAGGCGCGGCGCGAGGGCGCGCTTTCCGGTCTGAGGCCGAAGAAGCGGGGCCGCAAGCCTGTCGAGGCCAACCCTCTGATGCCGAAGGTGAAGCGGCTGGAAGCGAAGGTCAAGCGGCTCGAGAGGGAAGTCGCCGCCGCGCACACGATCCTGGACGTCCAGGGAAAAGTTGCAGGGCTGCTGGGATTCAGCCTCGAAGACGGGAAGGACTGCTGATGGCGGCAAGGTCCCTGGCCCGGCAGGTCGGCATCGCGCCGGCGTGCCGGGCGCTGGGCGTGTCGCGATCGACCTTCTATCGTCGTGCGAGGCCCGCTCCCGGGCGACGGCAGCCCCGCCCCACGCCTGCCCGGGCACTGAGCCAGATCGAGCGGAAACGGGTCGAGGCCACGCTTGCGTCGCCGCGTTTCGTCGATCGTTCGCCGGGAGAAGTGGTGGCCACCCTGCTCGACGAGGGCCGCTACCTGTGCTCGGAGCGCACGATGTACCGCATCCTCGAAGCGAACCACCCCGTGAGGGACCGCCGCAATCAGCGCGTCCATCCGTCGTACGCCAAGCCGGAGTTGGTCGCTGTCGCGCCCAACCAGGTCTGGTCGTGGGACATCACCAGGCTGCTCGGACCGCAGACCTGGACCTACTACTACCTCTACGTCCTGCTCGACCTCTTCAGCCGCTACGCGGTCGGCTGGATGGTCGCCGACCGCGAGAACTCCGCGCTCGCCCAAAGGCTCATCGAGGAGACCCGCCTCAAGCACGGCGTCAAGCCCCATGTCCTGACCCTGCATTCCGATCGAGGCGCCCCCATGACCAGCCAGGGCACCGCCCAACTGCTCGCCCGCCTCGGCGTGAACCGCTCCCTGGGCCGACCGCGGGTCAGCGACGACAACCCCTACTCCGAAGCACAGTTCAAGACCCTCAAGTACCACCCCGACTTCCCCAGCCGCTTCAACTGCCAGGACGCCGCGACCGACTACTGCAGGTCCTTCTTCCCCTGGTACAACACCGAACACCGCCATGCCGGCATCGCCATGCTGACTCCCCAGACCGTCCACTACGGCCGGGCGCAAGCCGTCATCGAGCAGCGCCAACGCACGCTGAGCGCCGCCTGGGAGAGCTCACCCGAACGATTCGTCGGCGGCCAACCGATGCACACGCCACTGCCCCGGGCCGTCTGGATCAACAAGCCCGACAACGAGACTGCAGAGACCACTCAGTAAATCCTGAACCCCGCTGTGTCAATGTCGTTGACAGGTTCCGCAAGGACCCCATCCGAACGGACCCGACTCGACATGCACGCTCAGCGCCTCCCTCTCGCGAGAACCCAGGCCGGTGACTCGGACGCGGAGGACCGGCCGCGGACGCTCCCGAGCTACGAGCACCACGTGTTGCCTGCTCGCCGCCTCCACCGCGACCCGCGTTCGAGCCAGGAGACGGCCGTCGGAATCGTGAGCCGCAAAGTCAGTCAAGCCCGGAAACACCTGCAACGTGAAGTGGCCGTCCAAACCGCACCGGACCTTTTCGGCACCGGCGCCGACCCTTGCCCCGGCGACGGGGCGCCCGTCCTCCCATTCGACTCGACCGGTGATCTCCGTTGGCGTTGCGTCAAGGACGATCTCGTTCAGACCAGGGCGCGTGGCCAGGGGTCGGCTCACCTTGACGATCGGATCCAGGGAAAGCCACGCGACCACGATGGTCCGTTCCCCAGCGCTGAGCCGGACCTCAAAACGTCCCTGGTCATTGGTCTCCGCGCGGATCGAGCCAATGGAAATCCGAACGCCCGGCAGGGGTGAACCGGACTTCACCACGACGCCGCGGAGCAGAGAATCGCCCCTTTCGAGTTCGATCCCGAGCGTCTCCCTCGGCGGCTTCTCCAGCGGCAATCGCACTGGCTCGAATCCTCTCGCCTCAACGACGAGAACTCCGGGGCGATCCGGTATACCTTGAAGCGTCACCGACCCGTCTGGAGCGGATGACTCGATAGCCCAAGGCCGCCTGCCTGGGGGGCCGTACGAAGTCCTCACCCGCTTGACTGGAGCACCTGACTCCCGGTCCGTTACGCGGACCGTCATCTCGACGGCGGGGTTGAGTGCGACTTCCAGCAGCGACTGGCCAGGAGCAGCGTCGATCCGGATCCCCCGCAGTTCACGGGTGACGAAACCAGGCCGGTCAAGCACCATGTCGAGGAGACCACCGCTAGCAAGACCGCCGATCGAGAAGCGCCCCAGTCGGTCGCTCTCGACCGAGGCGATCGGCCTGAACTCGTTGAGAAGCCCTTCCCGTCCTACTATCGCCGGACTACGCGAATAGCCGACATTGACGCCGACCAGGGGCGCGCCGGCCGATGTCACGAGACCATGGAATGGAACCTCGGGTTCGACGACCAGATCGCCCACGTGCAGATCGCCCACGCCCGGGTGGGCGCTTGCTGCCCTATCGATCCGCCGCCAAGCGGGCACGTAGCCCTCCGCGCTCACCGCAAGCCATAGGTCGTCCACCTCCGGCATGTCCTCAAAGTGGAACGCCCCGTCGACTGTCGTCTGTGAAGTGGCAATCGCGCCCATACGCGACCAGGGCGTCCTGCTCGCTCGCCGCCACTGGCGCACGGCGCCGATCAATTCGCTCGCCAGTGGCTGACCGCGGCTCCGAACGAGGGCGGCGTCACCCGAAAGGGCGGTACCGAACGGCGAGACTATCCGGCCCCGCAGGCCGGAGACTCTCTCCATCTCCAGCACAAGCGGGAACACCGACGACTCGACCAGTTTCTACACATGGCGGAATCCGGGAGCCCGGGCGCTGAACCCGACCTGCCTGACGCCTGAGGGCGCCTCGACGAGAAATCGACCGTCGCGGCTCACGACCGCGCGCCGCCTCAGGCTGCCGTCGTCCTGGACCCAAGCCGCAACTTCCGCGCTTCCCAAGGCAAGTCCTTCCGCGTCGACCACTTCTCCCTCGACCTGGACAAGCGCTCTCAGATGAACGGTTCGAAACTCACTCCTCACGTCGATTCGATCGCCCAGCCAGGCGACCGAGACGGCTCCGAATCCTGCCGCCATGACGGTTGTACGTGCAGCACTAAACCGCCGCCTAACCACGGCGCGCATCTGGTTCGAGTCGTCTGGCGAAGCCGTCACCGTGCTGGACGCCAGGATCTCGTTCGCATTGGACCAGTGGACAACCGAGAGACCAACCGAAGATCTGCGGAGGTGTACAGGTCTACGGAGAGATGACGGACCCTTCGCTCGCGCCGAGTCGCCCGCCGGTCGATCGTGCAAGACTACATCCACCCAGCCGGGCTCCTCTCGAACGAGCGGCACCTCAACCTCTCCGCCTCGCACCACTTCGATGCGCGCGTCGGCCCGGTCCGCGGAGACCACCGAGTATGAACCAGTCCGGGAGCGGCACCGACCTTCCCCGTCTGTCAGGCATTCGGGCCAACCGTCCTCTCTTTTGCCAACACCGCCGCCGCGAGCGGTCGGCCGTTACGCACCAAGCGAAGCCCCAGCGGTTCCCCAGTGAGTACCGCGAGGCTCACTTCGGCGCGCTCGCCAGCCCGGCAATCGACGGGAACCGGATCCCTGCCCACGGCGCCGATCGTGACTCGAACCCGCTTGGCTTTCGCGTCGAACCAGTAGGACTGTTCGCGCCCCCGCTCCAACCGGATCCACGGGCCCCACCGTTGCCAACCGCTCGATCGCTCGCCGTCCAACCGTTCAGCCTCTCCTGCCCGAATCCAGGCGACCGCTGGTTCCCGGAGCAACCGCCGGCACGCGGCGAGCGAGCGCTCATCCTCCTTGAACAGGACCAGATCGGTCTCCGGGCCGACAATCGACAGCCCCCCGTACCATGACGTCGCGGGGCCGGCCAGCGCCCTCCAGACACCAAGCTCCGTCGCGATCAGCGAGAACCGACCGTCGTTCGAGAGCACCTCGGAATGGACTTCGTATAGGGGTCCAACCGAACCGCCTGCTATCCCCTTGAGCCGCTCATACCTCGTCGGCGCTCGAACGAGTTGTACCCGGACCGGCGGGTCCGACACCGAGACGCCGGCTATCGTGCCAGAAACGCGCAGCTCCTCCGCTCCGGCAGTGCCGGAGACAACCAGGACAGCAATGCCCGCGATCTCTCGGCCGGCCACCCCCCACCTCTAGTAGCAGCGGTCGTCGCCGTGGTCAAAGCCCCTCTTCGGCGGCGAACGCCGGCTTTGTCTCCGTCGAACCACGCATACGCATATCCGTCTCCGCTGCACTCCAAGAGCTTGCCGTTGCCGCACATGGCGGAGGCGTAGTACCAACCGTCTACGCCCGTTGTCGTCCAAGCGCGACCGATATCGCATCCAAGGTCACCCTCTGTGCAACCCGACTGAGTGTAGTGGTAGAGGCCCGTCTGGCAGGAGTCAACTCCACTGGAGCCCTCCTCTGGACGCTCCTCGCAAGAACCCATCACGTGCGAACCCCCGCATCCCCGACGACCGAACAAGCAGCAAAGCGGGGACCAAGTTCAGGGAGCTTGACTCATTGTTCGCTCTTCGGTGTCGGTTCGCAATCATAGATAGATCCTCTTCCAAGACTATCGTTTGTTACTATACAGAAGATGAAGCTACAGGCTCGGACGTGGGCTTGTCAAGGCCGAGCCTTGTCCCATCCACTTGTCCCATCAGAACCATTCCAAAGTCACCGTGAAGTCAGGGCTGAGGTGTGGGGTATGGCCAAGTTGGCAGTACTTTGGCCCTGAGAGTCGAATCGTCCGGGGCGCGGTTGATCTTCCAGTACCGGGAGACGGGGCGCATCGAGGACCGGCGCCGGGGTCCGAAGCGTCCGTTTCCCCGGCGCTACACGAAGGCGGACATCGGCCTGCTGGCCGCGGTGGCCGAGACCCTTGGCGGTCTGTGCGGCGCGGTGACCCGGCGCATGATGCAGCGCCAGTACGCGGTGTTCGGGGATGTGCGGTTCGAGCGCCTGGCGGGGCTCTCGAACAGCCATCTGTACCGGCTTCGCGAGTCGACGACGTACCGGCGGCGCCGCCTTGTGGTGGTCAGGACGCGGTCGACGCAGGTACAGATCGGAGAGCGCCGCAAGCCTCATCCCGCCGGTCGGCCGGAGTTTCTGCGAGTGGATTCGGTCCATCAGGGCGACCTGGACGGGGAGAAGGGTCTGTACGAAATCAATCTCGTGGACGAGGTCACGCAGTACGAGTTCGTGGCCGCTGTAGAAGGCATTTCGGAGCGTTTCTGGTTCCGGCCCTGGAAGGATCGATCGAGGTTTCCCCTTCACCATCCGGGGCTCCACGCCGACAACGGCTCCGAGTACATCAACCACCGGGTGGCCGCGCTGCTGCGCAAGCGCGCTAGGATGGCGGGATCTTACCGTCATCGCCGATGTGGACAACGCCGACCGCAAGGAGATGCCCATGAACCAGACCGCCCCCAGCCGAGCGATCCACTCTCGACGCATGGTCGGCATCTGGCGGAAGGACACCGCACGCAGCGATGCTCCCTGGCCGGGTCGCCATGACCGGCCGTAACCGAACGCGGCCGACATCGAGATCGAGGTCAGCCCAACGCCGCGGACAGCAACCGGCATCGTCGGTACCTGCCGTCAGGAGACATCCATGAACAAGACGGTCCCCACTCGTACCAGCCCTCGCCACCCTCCCCGCTCCTTCACAGCGACAAGGTTGGCAGCCTCCGTCGTGGCCGTGGCCCTCACCGTCGCCTCGCTCGGCGCCGCGCCGCTGGCCGCCGCCAACGAGGGCTTCGCCGGAATCTGGCAACTCGACAACGAGCGCAGCGACTCCCTGGCCCCGAGCCGCGCCGGCCGCGAACGGCCGAACACGCTCGACCTCGAACTCGACATCGCCCTGACCGGGGAAGACCTGATCATGAACTACACCATGCGGGGCGGAAACCTCCCGGCGCCAGTCCAGTTCACCCAGAACCTCACCACCGACGGCAAGCCCGCAGAGATGCCCGATTTCCAGGGCGGTACGCGCACCGCCCGCGTGAAGTGGCGCAAGAACAAGCTCTCCGTCTCCTACACGAGAGTCACACCGTTCGGCGACTTCGACATCACCGAAACCTGGCAACTGTCGAAGGACGGAAGCGAACTGGAGGTGATGCTGCACACCCGCACTCAAGACCCCCGTCCGGACATCCGCAAACTGATCTACGTCCGCGCCACGGCCGTTCAGTAGAGCTGCCTGAACCAAGGAGGAAGAATCGATGCGGACCGCGATCGGCATAGGGAGCGCCTATGCCTCGGGAACGGACTGGGAGGCGCTCACCGAGTACGTCGTCGAGGCGGATCGCCTCGGCGTGGACGATGTCTGGTCGGCCGAGGCCTGGGGCACCGACGCGGTGACCCCTCTCGCCTACCTCGCCGCGCGCACGGAGCGCATCCGGCTCGGCACCGGCATCATGCAGATCTCGGCGCGGGCGCCGTCGATGACGGCGATGACCGCGATGTCCCTGGCCTCGATGTCGAAGGACCGGTTCGTCCTCGGCCTCGGCGTCAGCGGCCCCCAGGTGGTCGAGGGATTGCACGGCACCGCCTTCGCGAAGCCCCTGGGCCGTCTCCGGGAGTACATCGACATCCTGAAGATCGCTCTCTCCGGCGAGAAGATCGCCTACGACGGCCAGCACTACACCCTGCCGAGGCCGGGTGGCGAGGGCAAGGCGATCCGCATGTCGCAGCCTCCACGGCCGCAACCGCCGATCTACCTGGCGACGCTCGGACCGAAGTCGCTCGAGTTCACCGGCGAGGTGGCCGACGGCTGGCTCGGCACCTCGTTCATCCCGGAACACGCGGAGGCGTTCTTTCCCTCAATGCGCACGGGGGCCGAGCGCGCCGGTCGCAGCCTCGACGACATCGACATCCAGGTCGGCGGCGAAGTCGAGTTCGGCGACGACCTGGAGCGGATGGCGGCCCGCCGCAAGCCGGCCATGGCCTTCACCCTGGGCGCGATGGGCTCGGCGCGGACCAACTTCTACAACGACGCCTACCGCCGCGCCGGTTTCGTCGAGGCGGCCCGCGAAGTGCAGGCGCTGTGGATCGCCCGCAAGCGGGAGGAAGCCGCGGCGCGCGTTCCCGACGAGATGGTGCTCGGCAACACCCTGATCGGCGACGAGGCCCGGATCCGCAGCCGCATCCGCGCCCATCGGGACGCCGGCGTGACGACGTTGCGTCTCAGCCCGGCCGGCGCCACGGTGACCGAACGACTCGATACCCTCGGGCGGGTCGTCGAGCTGATCCGCGAGGAGGCGCCTTGACCGGTCCGGCACCCGCCACTACGTGAGCTTCCCCGCGCGGCACGGCCCGGAACTCCACGCCCACGCTGAGCGGAACCTGGAGCGCTTCGAGCGGCGGAAGCTCGATCCTGAAGCGGCTGCGGCGCGGGCCGCGGAAGCCTCGGGGCACACCGGCGCCGTGCCGGCCAACGCCCATGCCGCGGTAGCGATCACCCTGCTGCCGGACAAGGGCGGGCGTGGCTGCTTCCTGCTCACCCGGCGCTCCCTGAGGCTCCGCCGCCATCGCGGTCAGTGGGCACTTCCAGGCGGCCGCATCGACGAGGCGGAGACCCCCGAGCAAGCGGCCCTGCGCGAACTCCACGAAGAGGTCGGCCTGGACCTCGAACCCGGCACCGTCCTGGGCCGGCTCGACGACTTCGGTACCCGCTCCGGCTTCGTCATCACGCCGATCGTGTTCTGGTGCGACGACTACCGCGAACTGCAGCCGAACCCCGACGAGGTCTACCGCGCCTACCGCATCCCGCTGATCGACCTTGACCGGCCCGACGTGCCGGTGCTGCGGGAGATTCCCGAGAGCGAGAATCCCGTGCTCTCGATGCCGATCCGCGGCGGCCTCGTCCATGCGCCGACCGCGGCGATCGTCTACCAGATGCTCGAGGTTGTCCTGCGCGGCAACGACGTCCGCGTCGCTCACTACGAGCAGCCGGTCTTCGCTTGGCGATGACGTCTTGCGCTTCGAACATCAGGGCCTCGACTGGCCACGGGTCGGCCTCGGCCACCCGACGATCGTGCCCTACGGGCTGTTCCAGCTCGGCGACGGCGATTCCGTCCTGATCGGAGTCCAGAACGACCGCGAATTCGTGCGGCTGTGCAAAGAGGTGCTGGAACGGCCCGAACTCGACCGGCACGGCCCGGCGATCCGAGCGGAGTCCGGGACGGCGACATAGACCGTCCCGTTGACATCAGATGCGTGATGCGTGATGCTACCGCCATGCGCACCACTCTGAACCTCGACGAAGATGTCCTCTGGGCCGCCAAGGAACTCGCAGCGCAGCGCAGTGTGCCTGTGGGTCAAGTCGTCTCGGACCTGGCCAGGAAGGCGCTGGCGCCCCCGGACGACCGACTCAAGAAGCGAAACGGCGTTCCCCTCCTGCCGCCACGTGACGGTGCCCGGCCGGTCTCCCTCGCCGCAGTCAATGCCCTTCGAGACGACGAGACTTGACCACGCTGCTCGATGTCAACGTCCTGATCGCGCTCTTCGACCCGGATCACATCCACTACGAAACGGCCCATGCATGGTTCGGACGTCGCGCACGTGGCTCTTGGTCAACCTGCCCGCTGACCGAGAACGGCTTCGTCCGGATCGTGGCGAACCCGAACTATCCGGGACGCCGAACGACCGTGGCGGACGCGTCTGAGCGCCTGAGAGTCTTCTGCCAGACCGGCGATCACGTCTTCTGGCCTGACTCGCTATCGCTGCGTGAACGCGAGCACCTCACCGCCGGGTCGATTCGCGGGTACCGCCAGATCACGGACGTCTACCTGCTGGCCTTGGCGGTGCACAACGACGGCGTACTGGCCACCTTCGACGACTCGATACCGATCGCGGCCGTACCAGGCGCCAGCGACAACCGAATCCTCCTGCTCAAGCCAGAGTCCCGGGACTAGAGCCGCAAAGCAGCGCAGCCATGGACGGACTGGCGGGCGCCACGGTCTCGAATGTAGAGTCCACCGGTCGTGCGCTGGCTGCACTACTACCTCCGGCTGCTGGCCGCGGCATCCCTGCTGCTGATCGCGGCGGGCGGTCTGGTCACCAGCACGGACTCGGGGCTCGCGGTCCCCGACTGGCCGAACACGTACGGCTACTTCATGTTCTCCTTCCCGTTCTCGAAGATGGTCGGCGGCATCGTCTACGAGCACGGTCACCGGCTGATCGCGAGCGTGGTCGGACTGCTGACGATCGGTCTGGCGGTCTGGACCGCGCGCGTCGAGAGACGCGCCTGGGTGCGGCGTCTGGCCTGGGGCGCGCTGGCTGCAGTCGTGGCGCAGGGTCTGCTCGGCGGCATCACCGTGATCTACCTGCTGCCGAAGCCGGTCTCGATCAGCCACGCGGGACTGGCTCAACTCTTCTTCGCCCTGGTGGTCAGCCTGGGTGTGTTTACGTCGCCGGGGTGGCGAACTCGCTACGGGCGCGCCCAGCCGCTGCACGATCAGGTTCTGGGCCGCCTCGCCGTGATCGTCCCAGCCTGCGTCTACGGTCAGATCCTGCTCGGCGCGACCATGCGCCACAACGATGCGGGACTGGCGATTCCGGACTTCCCGCTCGCCTTCGGACGGCTCCCGCCGCCCGTGTGGAGCCTCGGCATCGGTCTCCACTTCGCGCATCGACTGGGCGCGGTGGCCGTGACCATAGCCGCCATCGCTCTGATCGTCCGGGTCTTCGGCCAGCACCGCCACCGGTCTGAACTCGTCCATCCCGCGATGCTTCTTGGCGCTGTGCTACTGGTTCAGATCGGCCTGGGCGCATGGACCGTCTGGAGCGGTCTGCAGCCCCACATCAACACGGCCCATGTCGCCACCGGCGCTCTGGTGTGGGTCGTTTCAGCGACCCTGGCGCTTCGCGTCCACCGGGCCTGGTTCGGCGACGAGCAGTCCATCCCGGCCGCGGACTTGGTGGCCAACGCCGCCGGCGCGCCGCGGCAGGCAAGGGCGTGACGCTCCTGGCCGCCGCGGCTGCGCATCCGGGGCGCGCCTCGGTATTGCTCGCGCTGGCCAAGCCAAGGCTCAATGCGCTGGCCGTCGCCACCGTCGGCATCGGCTACTACCTCGGAGCGCCCGAACTCGACCTGGTCGTGTTGCTCTTTGTCCTCGCGGGCTCCGCGCTCGTGGCTGGCGGCGGCGCCGCCTTCAACCAGGTCGCGGAACGCGATCTGGACGCGCTGATGGTGCGTACCCGCTCGCGCCCACTGCCCGTCGGCGGTATCTCGCCGGCGGGAGGCCGACTCTTCGCCACGATCCTGAGCGTGGCGGGTCTGATCCTACTTGCGTTCGGAGTCAACCTGGTCGCAACGAGCGTCGCGCTGGCGACCCTGGTCAGCTACGCCTGGATCTACACCCCGATGAAGCGGCGCTCCACCTGGGCAGTCCTGGTCGGCGCCGTACCGGGCGCGCTGCCCCCGGTGATCGGATGGGCCGCCGCCCGCGGCGCCCTGACCGTGGAAGCCTGGCTGCTGTTCGCCATCGTCTTCGCCTGGCAACTACCCCACTTCCATTCCCTGGCCTGGCTCTACCGCGACGACTATGCCCGCGCCGGTTTCAGGGTCCTGGCGGCCGTCGATCCGGACGGGCGCCGCACCGCGGTGCACTCCCTCCTCTGGGCCCTCGTACTGGTCGGTGTGTGCCTGCTTGCCACCGTCGTCGGTCTGACTTCGGCGGCCTTCGCCGCTACAGCCGCCGGCTTCAGCGCGGCCTTCGTTGTACTCGCCATTCTCTTCGCAAGCAAGCGCAGCGACCCACGCGCCCGAACACTCTTTCTAGGTTCCCTGATCGTGCTGCCATTGATCTGGGCCGCCTTGGTCGCAGGCCACGCGACTCTCTGAAGCCGTACTCCTAGCGTCCACGCGACGTCGCTGCGGCGGATGCCGGCCAGAGGGCCGGCGCACCCAGTAGACACGTCGGTGCTCGGCCTCATTCGGGGCACCGCCGTCCAGCCCGCGCCAGGGGCTCCGGGGGGAGGTTTCCCAGGTGGCTCGAAGCGAGCGACGGCCGACGACATCAGGGAAAGCGACGCCTGATCGAAGCGAGCGGAGTGCAGCGAGCGCACCCCCCTTCGCAATCCGACAAAGCGCGAACGGCACCTGGGAGACCTCCCCCCGGAGCCCCGACAGCGGGCGGGTGCCACCGACGCCGACGCCGACGCTTAGCCGACGATCTTCTCGCGCCGCAGCGCCTTGAGCTCGGCCTCGCTCAGCCCAAGGCCGCCCAGCAGGTCGTCGGCTCCCTCGCCGAGGACGGGCGATGCCGCCGCCGGCTCCGGCGGCGTGCCCGAGAACTTCGCCGCCGCGCGCGGCAGGCGCATGCGGCCGACCTGGGGATGGTCGAGTTCCCGCAGCAGTTCGTTGCGGACCACCTGCGGGTCGGTCAGGACCTGGTTGCGGGTCAGGATCGGGGCGCAGGGGACATCCTCCGCCTCCAAGGCCTCGATCCATTCCGCGGACGTGCGTTGGCGCAGCACGTCGCCAACCATCCCGAGTCGCTGGTCGGCGTTCGAGATTCTGCCCGCGGCCGTGTTGTAGCGCTCGTCCTCCAGCCATTCGAGGTGTCCGGTGGCGCGCGCCATGCCCTCCCACTCGGCGTCCGAGATCGTCGACGCGGTGATGTAGCCGTCCGCGGTCCGGTAGATCAGGTCGCTGGTCGATCCCGGGCGTCCGTGCGCCACTTCGCCGCCGACCAGGATCTGGCGCACGAAGCCTTCGGGCCAGACGAAGGAGATCGTCGCGTCGAGCATGGCAATCTCGAGGTGTTGGCCGAGGTGCTGGCCCTCGCCGGCGCGCTCGCGCGCAAGCAGCGCCGCCGTGATCGCCTGGGCCGCGGTGAGCCCGGTGACCTTGTCGGGGATGATCGTGCGCACCATCTTCGGCTCGCCCGTGACCCGGTCGGCCTGGATGTCGGCGAAGCCGGACAGGGCCTGGATGATCGGGTCGTAGACCCGCTTCTGGGCGTACGGACCGTCCTGTCCGAAACCGCTGATCGACACGTAGACCAGCCTCGAGTTGATCTCGCGCAGCCGCTCGGCGCCGAGCCCGAGCCGGTCGACCACCCCGGGCCGGAAGTTCTGCACGAAGACGTCGGCCGTTCGCAGCAGGTCGTGGAGGATGCCGATGCCGCGCTCATGCTTCAGGTCGAGCACCAGGGACCGTTTGCCGCGGTTGATCGTCGCGAACCCGGCCGTGACTCCCCCTCGCTGCGGTCCGAGGCGACGCATGATGTCGCCGTGCGGCGGCGCCTCGACCTTGATCACCTCGGCGCCCTGATCCGCCAGCAGCATGGTGGCGATCGGCGCCGACACCATGGTCGCCAGTTCGATCACCCGGAAACCGTCGAGCGGACCAGTCATGGCGGCGCAGGGTACCACCGGCCGAACGGCCCCGCTAGGCGAGCTACTGCCGGACGTTCCGGCGGACCGGCGCCGCCGCTCCCGGCCGCAACGACTCCAGATCCAGTTTCGGCAACCGCAGGGTCACGTTCAGCGGTGCAGACGAACTTACTACCGCCTCGACGGAGACCTTCGCCAACTGTCCGCCCAAACCCCGTGGATAGGCGGAGATGCGGATCCAGCCGACAGGTACGCCGCGGGCTGAGAATCCGCCGTCCTCGCCGGCGCGGGCCTGATGCACGATCCGGTCGTCCGTCGTTTCGAAGCGAACGACCGCGCCGGCCGCCGGTTCACCGGTCTCCGCGAAGACGACGCGGCCATGGACCACGGTGTCGGCGAGTTCCAGCGTCAGGGGTTCGTTCACCGGCACATCGACGTCGTGGAACGACTGCATCACATCGTGTGCCGGCGACGCCACGTCGACCCGCCAGTCCTCCCGCTCGGGCAACGCACCCCGGAACCACCCATCCTCCGCGACCTTGAAGAACAACTCCGGCGACGCGCCGCGCCCGCCGAAGAACACGTAGCCCGCCAGCGGGACCCCGTCCAGCGTCACCCGGCCAACGACGGGCACCAGCTCCAGTTCGACAACCGCGGACCGGTCGACGACAACTTCGAGATAGTCCAGCTCGCCGAATCGCCCACCAATTGCGTCCTGGATCTCCACCGAGAAGGCGCCGTCGCCGGGGACGTGGAACCGGGCGTGGCCGTTCTCGACGACGGCTGTCTGCTGGGGATACTCCCTCTTCACGTAGCGGGACCGGAACTCCGGCGAATCGTCCTCCCTGATCTGCTTGAGCAGGGCTACCCAATGGCTGCCGTAGGGCGGATCGGCGGGCTGCACGAAAACGTCCAGGAGGCGGCTCCGCGCCAGCAGCACCCGCTTGCGCGGGAAGGTCTCGGCGTTCTCGGCCAGTTCGTACGGTCCCGCCCGCGCCGCAACCCGGCCGTCGCAGTCAACCTGAATCCAGCGTCTGCCGACGCCCAGGCCCGCCGCCTGGAAGAAGCCGTCGCGGCTCACGTCGACGGTCGTCAACACCGGCTCGAGACTGGACCTCCACAGGCCGGGGTCGCCCGGTGCGACGTGAACGACACAGCGGTCGACGAAGCCCTGGAAGTCGGGGCCCGCGGCCACGAAACCCGCGAGACTCGCTCCGGGAACGAGCGTCTGATCGCCCAGGGCGAGCTGCCGCCGATCGTGCAGGGGAACGTTCCACCGGTAGTCTGGAGAGTGCCCGGGCCGCCAGAACACGAGGTGAACGAGGGCGGCCGGCAACTCGCACGACCAGCGTCCGTCGCCCGCCACCGGGCACCTGACCACCACGCGCTGGACGTGGAACCGCGGGTCCGTGTTCTCCGGATCCACATCGCCAAGCACGATCCGAAGCGTGCCACCCGGACGCGAGGCGCCCACCACGCGGCCGCTGGCCGTCGCCGCGGGGTAGGCCGGGATCTCGAACACCGGAACGACCTCGGGTTGCACCTCCGCTTCGTCCTGGACCGAGGCGATCCCGCCGCTCCTCGCCGCATCGGGATCGATCAGGGTCTCGCGGCCCCAGAAGCCGCTGGCCGGCGCCGGCCGTACCCACCACGGACCCGGCTCGAACAGGTACACCTCGTAGTACTCATCGCTGGTCACGGGCAGTTCCTGCTCGACGCCCTCCGCGTTCTTGGCCAGGAGCGTCACCTTCGCGGAGGCCTGGCGGTAGACCACCGCCTGCAGGACGACGTAGGCAAGTTCCTCCGCCAGCCCCGGTTCGGAGGAAGGCGCCGGTTCCTGGGCGGACAGGGCGGAACCACAGAGAACGGCGAAAGCCGCCCCGAAAGCCCCGATGTTCCCGCCAGGGTGGTTCCCGCCGAACCGCGTCATCGTCTTCATTCCGCCTTGCCAGCCTGCGGCGCCATCCGGCTACTCCCTGCCGCCCACCACCGCGGCCAACTCGGAAAGGCCGATCACTTCGACCCCGTCCGCTACCGGGTAACGGTCCGCGCCGGCGCCGACAAGGAAGGTGCGGCTTGGCCTCAGATCCTCTCGGGCACTGTGTAGACCGCGGCTTGGCCGGGGCGCCGAGCCGCGCTTGATCTCGACCGCCCACGGACCGTGCTCGCCCGGCAGTTCCAGCACCAGGTCGATCTCAGCGCCGGCGCGGGTACGGTAGAACCCCGCCCGGGTACCGGTCGGGGCCGCGCTCAGAAGGTTCTGCACCACAAAACCCTCCCAGCTCGCTCCGACGACGGGATGCCCCGCAAGCGCGTTGTAGTCGGCGATGCCGAGCAGTGCGTGCACCAGGCCGCTGTCCCTGACGTAGACCTTGGGCGACTTGACGACCCGCTTGGCGACGTTCGCCCTCACCGGCGGCAGCCGGCGCACCAGCATCAGATCGACCAGCAGATCGATGTAGGTCGTAACCGTCGGCGCGCTGACCGCAAGGCTCGCGGCCAGTTTCGACGCGTTGAGCAACGTGCCCTGGCTGTGCGCCAGCATGGTCCACAGGCGCTCCAGAGTCTCGGCCGGAAGACGCCGCCCGGTCAGGTCGAGTACATCGCGATGGAGATAGGTGCGTACGAAGCTCTGCCGAAACGCCAAGCTGTCCTTGTCGCTTGCCGCGAGCAGACTGTCCGGCAGTCCTCCCCGTTGCCACAGAGCACTCAAGGGCACTTCCTGAGCCGCGATCTCAAGCACATCGAGCGGATTGAGCTCGACGTACTCGATCCGACCCGCGAGACTCTCCCCCGATTGACGGAGCAGGTCGATCGACGCCGAGCCGAGAATGAGAAAGCGGCCACTGCGCCTGCCGCGCCGGCGACCGCGATCGATCAGGCCCCGCAGGTCGCTGTAGAGTTCCGGCGCCCGGTGGATCTCGTCGAGCACGACGAGACGGTCCTCGTACTCGCCCAGGAACAGATTCGGATCGGCCAGCTTCGCCCGGTCGGTGCTGGATTCCAGGTCGAGGTACAGCGCGTTCCGGCTATCCGCGATCTGCAAGGCCAGCGTGGTCTTGCCGACCTGACGCGGCCCGATCAGCCCAACGGCCGCCTGCCGACCGAGCGCGGCGGTCACGGCTCCATGTGCCCGCCTCGGAAGGACTTGATCTCTCCTCATCCTTGCGGATTATAAGCGCAACTTTGGATAAGCAGGGATGATGGATGCAACGCGCCGCTCAGCCGGTCCCTTCGCCGTACGGATGTGGGCCAAAATGCCCGCGTTCCCAAGGAGGCGGCGGCCTAACCTCAAGAACTCCCGGCCAGTCCCCTCCCCTACGGCAGCGTCATCACCAGGGGCTTCTTGCGGGTGACGACGATCGTGTGCTCGAACTGGATCGTTGTCGTGCCGGGCTCGTTGAGGAGCGTCCAGCCGTCCTTGGCGGTCAGCGCCTGCTCGCGGCCGTTGGTCAGGAACGGCTCGATCGTCAGCACGAGCCCATCGTGCAGGAAGCGGTCATCGTTCGGGTCGTCGAAGCCGGGCACGAACTTCGGCTCCTCGTGCAGCGAGCGGCCGATGCCGTGCGAGCCCAGGTTGCGGATCAATCCGAAACCCGCCCTGGTCGCGGTGTCCTCGATCGCCCGGCCGATGTTGCGCAGCCGGCGGCCGTGGCGGGTCTGCTGCATCGCGGCCCGCAGCGCCCGCCGGGTGGCGGAGATCATGCGCCGCCGTTCCTCGCTCACCGGCGCAATCGGGAAAGCCGCGCCGGTGTCGCTGAAGTACCCGTCCAGCTCGAGAGAGACGTCGATGTGGACCAGGTCGCCGGCCTCGATCCGACGCTTGCCGGCAATGCCGTGCGCGACCTCCTCGTTGACGCTGATGCAGGTGGCGGCCGGGAAGTCGTAGCTCAGTTCGGGCGCCGAGCGCGATCCCCGACTCTCCATGAACTCCCGGCCGATCCGGTCCAGCTCAAGCGTCGTCATGCCCGGCTCGACGCATTCGCCCATCCTCGCCAGGCACCGGGCCGCCACTCGACCTGCCCGGCGGAGACCCTCCAGATCCTCCTGGCCGTCGATCGTCACCGGTGGGCAGGATAGCCCACGGGCGTCCCTGAACTCACACCAGCAGCGGATCGGCCACGATCTCGACCGTTGCCGGTCCGTCGTAGTCGAGCGCGCGCCGCAGGGCGCCGTCGAGATCGGCCGCGTCCTCGACGCGGATGCCGAGGCCGCCGCAACTGGTCACGAAGTCGGCGAAGTTCGGGTTCGTCAGTGCGGTCATCCACACCGGCAACTCGATCGCCCGCTGCTCCTTCGAGATCTTGCCGAGCTCGCTGTTGTTCAGCAGCACGTGAGTGATGTTCATCCGGTGGTGGACGGCGGTCGCGACCTCGCCCAGGTACTGACCGAAGCCGCCGTCGCCGGTAATCGCCACCACCGGGCGGCCGGCAAAGCGCGGGTCGTCCGTCCGGGTCGCCGCCCAGGCGCCCATCGCGGCCGGATAGCCGAAACCGATCGATCCGAGATAACCCGACATCAGCACGGCCTGCCGGCGGCACTCGAAGTAGCGGCCGAACGAGTACGTGTTGTTGCCGACGTCGACGGCAATGATCGCGTCCTCGGGTATGCACCTGTTCAGCGCCGCGAAGGCGGCCGCGGAGCTGATGCCCGCCTCGCCGATGTCGTCCAGGCGGCGCTCCTTTTCCTCGCGCCAGATCCGCCAGCGGGCGGCCACTTCCGGCCGCTGATCGACGGTCTCGACCCCGCCCTGCTCCAGCGCCTCCGCGAACAAACGCGCGGTGACGCCGATCTCACCCCAGACCGGCACGTCCACGGCGTGGAACTTGCCCAGCGCCATGGCCTCGAAGTCGACCTGAATGAGCGGCTTGTAGGTCGTGATTCCGGTGTGATTCGAGAACGAGGCGCCGAACACGATGAGCAGGTCGCTCTCGTTCATGAACCAGCTCGCGACCGGCGTGCCGCTCCGGCCGAGCACGCCGCAGCCCAGCGGATGATCGTCGGAAATCAGGCCCTTCGCCTTGAAGGTCGTCACCACCGGCGCGTTCAGCCATTCGGCGAGCGCGGTCACGCCGTCCATCTGGAATCGGGCGCCGTGGCCGACGACGATCACCGGCCGGCGCGCGCCGCGGATCAGGGCCAGCGCCCGCTCGACGGCCTCGGGAGGCGGCGTGATCTCCGAGGGCGTCAGCCGGCCCTCGGGAGACCCGGCCGAAGCGTCGGAGGGCAAGGTCTGCACCTCGTCGGGAAAGATCAGGTGCGCCACGTCCCGCTTGAGGATCGCGTTCTTGCACGCCAGGTTCGCGAGTTCCACGTGGCGGCTGTCGCGGTAGACGGCGTGGCTCATCGCCGCGACGCCCGCGAAGGCGGCGGAGAGGTCGACCTCCTGGAAGGCGCCCGGCCCCAGCACCTGGGTGTCGACCTGGCCGGTGAGCGCCAGGATCGGGGAGCGATCCATCCGCGCGTCCCACATTCCGGTGAGCAGGTTCGTCGCGCCGGGCCCGGCGATCGTCAGACACGCCGCCGGCCGGCCGGTGAGCTTGCCGTAGGCCGAAGCCGCGAACGCCGCGGCGCCCTCGTGCCGGACGCCGACGTACTGGAGCGCGCCGGCCTCGCACTGGTTGCGAATCGCATCGGCAAGACCGAGGTTCGAGTGGCCGACCATGCCGAAGACGTGGGTGACGCCCCAGTTGACGAAGGTCTCGACCATTGCGTCGCTGACCGTCCGCTCACGCTCGACCTCCGGTTCGACACCGACGTAGACGCCGTCGTCCCGCACATCGATCGCATAGGTCGGCGCCTTCTCGCCGTACCCAGCCGGCGACTTGCCGCTGAGCGGGCAGTAGTCCCAGCCGTGCCACGGACAGCGCAGCCAACCGTTCTCGATCGACCCCTCGCCGAGGGGGCCGCCCTGGTGCGGGCAGCGGTTGTCCAGCGCGCCGTACTGACCGTCGTAGTGGGTCAGGCAGATCGAACGGCTGCCGGCCGCCACCGTCTTGACGCGGTTCTCGGGCAGCTCATCCGGTTCGGCGACCTTGAACCACTGCAGGCCGGCCGCCCCGCCTGGATCGTCCATCAGTCGGGCAGGACGAGGATGCGCAGGTTGCGGAACCAGATCTCGTTGCCGTGGTCCTGGAGGGCGATGTGGCCGGTTTCCATCATCCCGTAGCCGGGCATCGAGGCGAACTTGCTGGCCGCGACGAGTTCTTTCCACTCCTCGTCCCAGAGCGTGTACTCGACCACCTTCTCGCCGTTCAGCCAGTGTGAAACGACAGCACCCTCGACCCGCAGCGCGCTGGCGTTGAACTCACCCAGCGGCACAAGCTCGCCGCCCTGGCGGGCGTGGAGGGCGTAGTTCGAAGCTGCCGAGGTTTCCATGCGCTGACCGTCCCGGTGCCCGCCGTCGTCCAGGATCTGGAACTCGGGGCCCGTCGAGTAGGCCGCGGGGGCGTCTTCGGCAACGTGGAACATCACGCCGCTATTTCCACCCGGTGTTACGGCCCAGTCAAAACGGAACTCGAATGACCGGTACTGCTCGCGGGTTATCAGGTCGGCCCGCGGGCCGGCGTCGTCTCCCTCGGGCGGCACGAAGTGGATCACGCCCTCGGCCACCGCCCAACCCGCCGGCACGTCGTCGAGCTTGAAGCCCCGCCAGTGCTCCAGCGACGCGCCGTCGAACAGCAGGATGTAGCCCGCCTCCGCTTCCTCGGCACTGAGCTGGTTGACCTCCGCAACCGGCTCGGCCGCCGCCGCCTCCGTCTCCGAAGCCGAGTCGCCACTGCCTACAGAAATCCTGCAACCGAAACTGAGTATCGCGGCCACCAACGCAAGCGATGCCATCCATCTCATCGATCCACCCTCCTTAAGGGATTCCTAGTACCCATACCGCACGCCGACGCGGACCGAGCGCTCGGGACCGGGGAAACCGACCTGGGTCTCGTACGACTCGTCGAGCGCATTGTCCGCCCGCATCGTGACCCGCCAGCGCTCGGCGGCCCGCCACGCCAGCGTCAATCCGGCCAGCGTCCGCCCGTCGACCTCGGTCCGCCAGGGCGCCGGAATCTGCTCGTCGAGATAGCTGCCGGCGTGTCTGGCCTCCAGGCCGAGCCGCACCGCCTCGCTCAGGTCCACGCGGAGTCCGACGCCGCCGTAGAGATCCGGCCGGCGCCGCAGCGGCCTACCCGTGGCGCGATCCTCGGTGTCCTGCACCGTCAAGGCGACATCGAGCATGACCCGGGGCGAAGGGCGCCACACCAGGAGTCCTTCGAGCCCCTCGGCGTCCACCTTGTTCCGGTTGACGTTCAGGAAGGCCTCGAAGTCGAAGTCGATCAGGCCCTCGAAGCGGTTCGCGAAGGCCGTCAGGTTACACCTGAGCGAGCCGTCCGCGGAACGGGCCTCGAAGCCGAAGTCGGCGCCGACGCTGGTCTCCGCGTCGAGATCCGGATTGCCGCCGATGGCCCGCGGAGACGCCAGTGCGAAGAAGCTCGGCAACTTGAAGGCCCGGCCGGCCGAAGCGCGAAGCGACCAGCGGCCGCCGTCCGGCGCGTAGCGAAGACCGAAGCGCGGGCTCACTTCCTCGCGCCCGCCGCCGGCGCCCCGACCCTTGAGCACGTCCGCGCGCACGCCGAGTTCAGCCACCAGGTTGCCCATGGACCGGCGCCAGTCTCCGAACAGGCCGACGCGGTTCCGGTCGATCGCGTAGTCACCGTCGAGCGGCCCGCCGAAGAAGGCCGGCAACAGCAGCAGACTGTTGTTTCGCCCCTCCTCGGTCAACGCCTCGGCGCCGAAGCTGAGCTCGGACCCACCGCCTTCGGGTGCGAGCGTTCCGGTCCAGGCCAGACGAAGATCCTGAAAGCTCGTATCCTCGGTCCACGGCGGCACCTGGAATCCGATTGCCGGACTGTCCCGCTCCATCGAGTGCCGGTACCAGGTCGATCGCAGGTACTGACTGAAGCGCTCCCCGCCACCGAGATCGAGAGTGGCCGCCACACCGTACTCGCGGTGGTCCGAGGAACGCAGTTCGCCGCCGCCAAACAGCGGGCCGCCGGAACCGTCCGGGTAGTCGTCGGCCCGCCAGCCGGCCGTCCGGGCCGAAAACCGGAACGCCGACGCCGATCCCAGTTGGCGCTGCCAGCGGCCGCTCAGAGACCTCTGCTCCAGACGATCGTCCCCAACCCGGCCTTGCTCTTCCCGGACCGCGGCGCCGAACCCGCCGGCCGAGGACTCGCCCGCACGGCCCCACGAGAGGCGGCCGCTTCGATGCTCCTGGCTGCCGGCGTCGGCGTTCCAACCCACGAACGGCGCCGAGCTGCGCGGCGCGGTGGTGATCACCTGCACCGCCCCGCCGAGCGAACTCGAGCCGTAGAAGGACGACAGCGGGCCGCGCACGACCTCCAGCCGCTCGACCTCCGCCGCGCCGATGCTGCCAAGCGGAAAGGCGCCGCCGTACTGGTCCGTGCTGTCGTTGACCGGCACCCCGTCGATCAGCACCAGGGTGAAGTTCGCGTCGCCGCCCCGGAGCGACGCACCGGCGACCGCGGCGCTCGAGTCGTTGCCGAGAATGAAGGCCCCAGGCACCAGGCGCAACGCCTCGGACGCATCGCCCGCAGCCAGATCGGCAAGGTCGCCGCGCTCGATCACCTGCACTGAAGCAGTCGCCGTGTCGAGGGCACGCGCCCTGACAGTGGCGGTCTCGTAGTAAGTCGCGGTCGGAGGTTGGTTCTCCTGCTTTGCCTTCGCGTCCTCCGCCTCTTGAGCGATCAGCCCGGCGGCGACGATCAGGAGCGAGGGCGCGATCACAACGCACCGGCGCTCTCGTTGCATGCGGAACATCCGGAAGAGCTTAGTCGAGAATCGCCGCTCCACCGCCCACCGCCAGGTGCAGCATCCGGGGCGAGCAGGGGGCCGGCGAGAGCACCGTCGCCGTTGGTATCGTCCCGGCTCATCCATGCTCAGACGCGCGCGCATCGTCACCGCGATCCCCCTGCTGCTTGCCGTCGGCGCGGCCGAAGCGCAGCCGGCGATCGAAACGACCCGCTTCGAGGTTCCCGGCCTCGAAGCCCCGGTCGAGATTCTGGTCGACCGTTGGGGTGTCGCCCACGTCTTCGCCGGCGGCCAGGACGACCTGTTCTTCGCCCAGGGCTGGAACGCAGCCCGGGACCGCCTGTGGCAGATCGACCTGTGGCGGCGGCGCGGCGAGGGCACGCTCTCCGAGGTCTTCGGGCCGGACTACGTCGAGCAGGATCGCGCCGCCCGGCTCTTCCTCTACCGCGGCGACATGCACTCCGAGTGGCTCGCCTACGCCTCGGACACGAAGCGCATCGTCACGGCCTGGGTGCGCGGAGTGAACGCCTACGTGGACCTGGTGCTGGAGCGTCCCGAATTGATGCCGCCGGAGTTCGAGGCGCTCGGCTACGAACCTTCGCACTGGACGCCGGAGGCCGTGCCGCGGATCCGAAGCCACGGACTGCTGCGGAACGCCCGCAGCGAAATAGACCGCGCCCGCTTTCTCGCCCTGCACGGACCGGGCGCCCTCGAGCTCCGCGACCACTACCAACCGGCCCACGATCTCGTCGTCCCGGATGGTCTCGACCCCTCGTGGTTGGACTCCTCTGGCCCGCTGGCGACCTACGGATTGGCCACGCGCTCCGTCCGTTTCGATGAATTGGTAAACGGCGAGAAAGCCGTCGCGACCGCGCTGCAGCGAATCGGCGAAACCGGCGAGCCCGCGGACCCGGACCTTGCCGGGCAAGGCAGCAACAACTGGGCGGTGTCGCCCGTGCTCACGTCCACCGGCCGGCCCCTGCTCGCCAACGACCCGCACCGCACACAGGCCGTGCCCTCGCTCCGCTACATCGTCCATCTCCGTTCCCCCGGACCTCGACGTGATCGGGGCCGGCGAGCCGGCCCTGCCCGGGGTTTCGATCGGCCACAACGGCACGATCGCGTTCGGCCTGACGATCTTCAGCATCGACCAGGAGGACACCTACGTCTACCGCACGAAGCCCGGCGAACCGGACTTCTACGAGTACCGGGGCAACTGGCTGCCGATGGAGGTGTTCAAAGAGTCCGTGGCTGTACGCGGCGGCGACGGGCGGGCAGTCGAACTTCGCTTCACGCATCACGGGCCGGTGCTCTACCGGGACCCCGACCGAAACCTCGCGATCGGGCTCAGGGCCGCATGGCTCGAACCCGGCATGGCGCCCTACCTGGGGTCCATCGAGTACATCCGGTCGCGGAACTGGGACCAGTTCCTGGCGGCGATGAACCGCTGGGGGGGCGCCCTCCGAGAACCAGGTCTACGCCGACATTCACGGCAACATAGGCTGGAAACCGGGCGGTCTGGCGCCGATCCGGCCGAACTGGGACGGACTGTTGCCGGTTCCCGGCGACGGCCGCTACGAGTGGCGGGGCTTCCGGGACATGGACGAACTGCCGGTCGAGTTCAACCCGGAGCGCGGCTGGGTGGCAACGGCCAACGAGATGAACCTGCCGGCTGGCTACGACGTACCCCTGGGCTGGGAATGGGCGACCCCCTACCGGCGCCAGCGAATCGGCGAAGTGCTGGCCGCAACCGAGGCCATGACCGTCGAGGACGCGGTGCGCCTGCAAGCGGACTACGTGTCGATTCCCGCACGCCGGCTGCTGGCGCTGCTGCGGACCAACCAGGCGGCAGCCGCCGATGCCGAGGCGGCACCGGCGCTGAAGCTCCTCGCCGGCTGGAACGGAGAGCTCACCTCAAACAGCGCGGCCGCCACCCTGTTCGAGGTCTGGTGGCGGGAACACCTCGAGGTGGAGGTCGGCAAACGCATGGCCGCGGCGCTCGGGACGGGCGAAGCGCCAGTCCCCGTCCACGACGAGAACCTGCTTCGGATCCTCGAAGAGGCCGACCCCAGGCTCGGCGAGCCGCGGCGGGCTGCCCGCGACGAAGCGCTGCTGGCCAGCCTGGGCGCCGCCTACGCCGACGTCGCCCGACGCCTGGGCGCCGATCCCGCGTCCTGGCGCTGGGGTGACCTGCACCAGATCGAGCTCGAACACCCGCTATGGCGAATCCAACTGGGTCGGATCGCGAACGTCGGCCCCGCGCCCCGCGGCGGCTCCGGGGACACCGTCGGCAACACGCGCTACCGCGGCGATTTCCGCCAGACATCCGGCGCCTCCTTCCGCATGGTGATCGACGTCGGCAACTGGGACGCCTCGGTGGCGATGAACAACCCGGGCCAGTCCGGCGATCCCCGCAGCCCGCACTACAAGGATTTGTTCGCGCCCTGGGCCGCCGACGAGGCATTCCCCCTGCTCTACACGCGCCCCGCCATCCTCGACGCCGCGGAGGCTCGGATCGAGTTGGTTCCCACCCGGGCGGACTGAGTCCGGCGGTACACTGTCCCGGTCCCTCCGATGACAGTCGTCCTCAAAGCGCTCCGCGAAGCGACGTTCGCGTCGCTCTGCCTTGCCGCGGCCGCGGCCGCGGCCGGCCAGACCGACGCGACCATCGGCGGCAAACCGGCGGAGGACGTCGTGGTAGCCGCGAACCCCACGCCGTACACGCAGACCGCGGCGAAGAGCGGCCGCACCCACTACCTGCGGCACTGCCAGATCTGCCACGGCTTCGACGGTCGCGCGCTCGAGAACATCGACTTTGAGGCCGCCGACCTCACCGACCCCGAGCGCTGGCGATTCGGGACCACCGACGGCGACCTCTTCCGCAGCACGAAGTTCGGCGCCGGCCTCGACATGCCGCCGTTCGAAGAGGAACTCGACAACGACGAGATATGGGACCTCGTCCATTACCTGCGGAGCATCGGTCCAAAGGAGATGCGGCCGAAGAAACCGCCCCTCGAAGGGTCCGTCCAGATCCTGGAGAACTGACAATGAGCGAGACCCAACGTACGCCCGAGACCCAGACCACCGAGAAGGGCCAGGTCGGAGAGCCGGGGAAGGGCTCCTCGGTTTCTCGCCGCAGATTCGTCGCTACGAGCGCCGCCGGCGTCGGCGCCGCCGCCCTGTTCGCCAACCAGGCCAGGGCCGCCGCCGTCGACCGCGAGGAGCGGCCGATCTCGATCCCCGAGGACATCCCGCGCACTCTGGGCGAGGCGCCCGACCCGGCCGAGTTCCCGATGAACGGCGCTCAGGTCTTCGCCCGAGCCTGCGCCCACGAGGGTCTGAAGGCGCTGTTCTGCGCGCCCGGCAACTACCAGGTGATTAACGCAATCGCCGCCGAGGGCGTCCCCACTTACGGCGGCCGCACCGAGGGCAGCATGTGCGCCGCCGCCGACGGCTTCACCCGGGTCACCGGCGAGGTCGCCGCCTGCTCGGGCACCGAGGGGCCCGGGTTCACGAACATGATCATGAACATCGGCGCCGCGAACGCCGCACGCACGCCGCTTCTGGTGCTGGCCAGCAACATGACCGTCGGCGGCGACGACACGGAGCGCGGTATCCAGCGCGGCTACCAGCAGCCGACCACGGTCGGGATGAAGAAGTACGGCAAGCGGTTGATCACCCCGAACCGGGTCTACGAGTACGCCGCCTACGCTTTCCGGCACCTGCGGTCCGGCGTACCGCGCCCGGTCCACCTCGACTTCACCGGCGAGGTCGCGCGAGCCCAGTTCGACACGCCGGACGACCTGCTCTACTACCACGACAAGAGCACGTACCGCACCGAAGCCCACCCCTACCCGTCCAGGGCCGACACGGCGAAGGCGGTGGAGATGATCCAGAAGGCCGAGCGGCCGATCATCGTCGCCTCGACCGGCGTCTTCTACGACCGGGCGTGGGACGTGCTCCGCGCCGTGGCCGAGCGCGCCGACATCGCGGTGGTCGAGTCCGGGGCCATGCGCGGTCACTTCCCCGACAGCCACCCGCTCTCGGCGAGCACCGGACCCGACGCCTTGCTCTCGGCCGATCTCGTGATCTTCGCCGGCCAGTATTCGATGCCCAACGTCGGCGAGGTCGCTTTCGACCCGGACGCCAAGGTCATCCGCATCGATCCCGACGCCGCCGACATCGGCCGCAACCTGCCCGTCGATCTCGGTCTCGTCGCCAGCGCCCGCGGCGGGCTCGAAGCGCTCGCCGAGGCGCTGCCGTCCGCGGCGCGTCCGGCCTGGCGCACCGAACTCGCGGCCGCCCGCGAGGCGTTCGCGAAGCAGAACGCGGAGTGGTACGAACTCGGCCTGAAGCACAGCGCCGCCACGGACTCGATCCACCCGGCGGTGATCGCGCAGGAGCTTTCGTCCTTCCTCTACTCCGGCGATCTGCCGAAGGAGCAGACGACCGTGGTCTCCGGCGGTTACGGCATCGCCCGCTACACGCGCCGCTGGCTGCGCGCCCACCGGCCGGGGCAGATCCTGAACGGCGCCTACCAGTACGGCGCGATCGGCCCGGACGTCGGCTACACCGTAGGCGCCGGCGCGGCGGTGATGAACGGAGTGGGTCCGCAGGCGCCCTATCGCGGCGCGCCCGTCTTCGCCGTCACCGGCGACGCCGGCGTCGGCTACTCCGGCATGGAGTTCGAGACGCTGGCGAAGTACAAGATTCCCGCGGTCGTGCTGGTCTACAACAACAACGCCTGGGGCGTGTACGGATCGGCGCGGCGGGCCACCCGCTCGATGCACATGTACCTGTTCCAGGAGAACCTGCGCTACGACAAGATCGCCGAAGGCCTGGGCGCCCGCGGCGAGTACGTCACCTCGCCCGAGCAACTGCGGGAGGCCCTGCCCAGGAGCTACGAGATGGCCGCCAGGGACGGCGTCTCGACGCTCATCAACTGCCAGGCGATCAAGGAGTTCTGGACCAACGATTACCCGCCCGGCCTGCCCCGCAAGGTCGAGCCCGGCTGCATGGCCTACTACCACTGAAACGGCGACTCACCCGCTTCCGGAGGGTCTTCGGATGACCCCGCCCGAGACGGTGCTTGCCTGCTTGCAGAAGTACGCCGACCGGGGGATCTTTCGGGGATTCGGGGCCGGAACAACGCGTGGGGGCGGCCTGGAGTGCAGATTTCTCTGGCACGCACCGGAGCCGCATCGGCTGCGGTTCGACCCGCGGCGCGGCACCCTCGTCTTCGTCGACCTCCTGCCCGGCATTCCCTATCCGTCGGTCATGGACCGGGCGCTCCGGTCGTACGTCGCGGCCCGCAGCAGCGAGGATCTGCCGGAGCACCGCCGTCTCGACCCGGCCAAGGCGAACGCCGGCTGTCGGAACCGGGCCGGCTCCGTATCGATCGAGTTGCGCTGCCTCGACGGCGACCTCGACTACGCCGCCACCAGGGCGGTCAAGCTCGTCAACGAGATCTTCCTCGACTTTCTTGCAGGCCCCTGCGACGCCTACATGGTCGAGCACTTCGGCGTGCCGGAGGAGTAGCCGCACCAGCTTGCACTCCTCAAAGCAGAAGCTACACTGAAAGTTACGAGTAACATCCGAAAGGAGTGTGCCCATGCATCTCGCCGACCTGAACTGGCTCGCCGTGATCGTGTCCGCCGTTGCCTTCTACGCCCTCGGAGCCCTCTGGTACTCCGTCCTGTTCGGTAAGGCATGGGCCGCCGAACTGGGGATCGATACGGAGAACCCGCCCGAGGTCAACATGGTCCAGACGATGGGTGGCACCTTCGTGCTCGAACTGGTCGCGGCCATCGTCGTCGGCATGCTGATGGCCGAAATGGGCGGCGAGGGCTACATGGCCGGAATCCACACCGGTCTGCTCCTCGGCCTTGGCGTCGCTTCGGTGATGATGGGCGTCAACTACCTGCACGAGCAGAAGTCCCTCAAGCTGTGGTTGATCAACGCGGCGCACCTGACGATCGGCTTCGCGATCGTTGGGGCCATCCAGGGAGCCTGGCAGTAGGAATCGGCTTCGCTCGCGCCACCTGATGACGGCGGCCGAAGGCTGCTGAACCCGGCGCTCGCCCTGGTACAGAATCAAGCGATGCGGGCAGCGGATACGGGCTTCTGGATAGGCCTCCTCAGCGCGTTGGCGGGCGGCTGCTCGCCGCCCTCGGACCCGGCTTCCGGACCAACGGACCCGACGTCCGTCGCCGGTCCGGCGGCGGCCGCCGTGGCCGCCCGCTTCGTCGATGTAGCCGCCGCGAGCGGCATCGACTTCATCTACAGGACCGGCACGGACTCGACCTACCCCATGCCGGCCGTGATGGGCGGCGGCGTCGCGGTCTTCGACGCCGACAGCGACGGTGATCTCGACCTCTACCTGATCGCACCAACGCGAGCCTCCGAAGACTCCGGCAGCCGGTTCTACCAGCAACAGGACGACGGCCGCTTCACCGACGCAACGACGGCGGCCGGGCTGGATGGCGACGGCATGGGCGCCGCCGCCGGCGACCTCGACAACGACGGCGATCTCGATCTCTACATGACCCGCGTCGGTCCCGACCGTCTGCTGCTGAATGACGGCGACGGTGTCTTCACGGATCGGAGCGAGGCATGGGGCGCGGCCACACCCGGCTGGTCCTCCTCCGCCGCCCTGCTCGACTTCGACCGTGACGGCTATCTGGACGTCTACGTCGCCCGCTACGTCGCCTTCGACCCGGAGCGGGTCTGCTCCCAGCACGGCGGCCGGCGCGATTTCTGCGGGCCGACCGAGTTCGAGGGACTGAGCGACGTGCTGCTGCACAACCGGGGCGGCGCCGGTTTCGAGGACGTGAGCGCCTCAGCCGGCATCTCGATGGTCTCCGATGCCGGCCTGGGCGTCGTCGCCGCCGACTTCGACCACAATGGCGAGATGGACCTCTACGTGGCGAACGACGCCGACCCGAACAACCTGTGGGTCAACCAGGGCGGCGCCAGCTTCGTCGACGAGGGCGTTCTCCAGGGGTCGGCCTTCAACCGTTGGGGCAACAGCGAGGCCGGCATGGGCATCGCCACCGGCGACGCGGACCTCGACCTCGACCTCGACCTGTTCGTTACCCACCTGATCACCGAGACGAACACGTACTACCGCAATCTCATGCTGCCCGGCTTTGAGGACGCGACGATCGAATCCGACCTCGGCGCCGCCAGCCTCGATCTGACCGGTTTCGGCGCCGCCTTCTTCGACGCCGACAACGACGGCGATCTCGACATCGCGGTCGCCAACGGCGCCGTCAAACGGCGGCCCTCCGCACTGACGCCGCCCGGGAACCCGGGTGGCGCTCTCCAGCGCCACCCGCGAACCAGTCCGGGCGCCCGTCATCGGGCGCCCGGATGGCACCCGGGCATCCTGCCCGCATTCTGGTCCGACTACGTCGAACCCAATCTGCTCCTGATCAACCAGGGCGGACGCTTCACCGACGCCTCCTCCGAGCTGCCCTGGACCGAGCTCGGCCTCAGCCGGGCGCTCGTTCCCACCGACCTGGACCGCGACGGCGACCTCGACCTGGTGATCGCCAACCTGGACGGGCATATCCAGTTGCTGCGCAACCTGACCATCGACCCCGACGGTCCCGGCGAAGAAACCGGCGCCGCCAACTGGCTCCAGATCCGCGCCATCGATCCGCGCCTCAACCGCGAAGCGATCGGCGCCCGGATCACCGCCCACACCGCAGTTGGCGCGCGGCTGCTCCACGTCCTGCCTCCCGGCAGTTACCTCTCCGCCGGCCCGGCAACGGCACACCTCGGACTCGGCACCGCCGACTCCGTCGAGAGCTTCGACGTCGTCTGGCCCGACGGCCTCGCCGAGACCTTCGACGGCGCCGCCGCCAACCAAGTCATCGAGCTCATCCGCGGCGAAGGACAGACACCGTGACGACCCGACAAACGCGCAGAGAGCCTCGGCCCGGCGACACCCGCCCGCTGAGTACGCCGGCCTCCGGCCGGCGACGTTGCGGCAGCGCTACGCCTTCCCTGAAGCCGAGACCTCCCGCTGCGTACGCCGGCCTCCGGCCGGCATCCGGCGCGCCCGCGCGCCGGTCTCCGCGACTCTCGTTCGCAACCATTCTTCTCCTCACCACCGCCGCCACCCTCCCCGCCCAACAGATCCCCACCCCCCAACTCGACGGCGCCGAACCCGCCGTTCGCCAACGGCTCACAACCCTCCAGGCCGACCTCCGCGCCAACGCCCAAAGCGGCGACACCTGGGGCGGCTACGGCATGGCACTCGAAGCGCACACCTTCACCGAAGAAGCGATCGCCGCCTACCGGCAGGCCCACGAGCTGTCACCACGGACCTTCCGCTGGCCCTACCTCCTCGCCGCCCTGATCGACGAGCGTTCCGCCGCGGACAGCCTTCCGCTCTACCGCGCCGCCCTCGACCTCGACCCCGACTACGCTCCCGGCCGCGCCCGCTACGCCGAGGCCCTGGAGCGGGCTGGCCGGTTCGACGCCGCCACCGGGGAGTACGAGCAGGCCGCCCGACTCATGCCGGCCAACGCCCACGCCCACGCCGGCCTGGGCCGGCTGGCCCTCGCCGCAGGCGACGCGGACGCCGCCGTCCGACACTTGTCACGCGCCCGCGAACTGGCGCCCGAGAACCGATCGTTCGCCGTCACCCTCGCACAGGCGCATGCCCGGGCCGGCGACCGCGAACGCGGGCAACAGATCGCCGCCGCCGCGCGTTCACTGGGACGAATCAACTACCGCAACGACCCGATCCGCTCCAGCGTCCACGAACTAGCGCTCGACGCTCGGAGCTACCTGCGCCGCGCGAACGCCCACCGCGTCCACGGCGAACTCGACCTCGCGCAGCGCGAGCTCCTGGCCGGCATCCAAGTCGACGCCTTGCGGCCCGAGTTCCACTTCGCCCTCGCCGAAGTGCTCGCGGCATCGGGCGACCAGCCGGGCTCGCTCGCGGCTGCCCGCCGTGCGTACGACCTGCACCCGGAACTCGAAGGCGTCGCTGCCTTCCTGGCCCGCGCCCTCTTCCAGAGCGGCGATCAGACCGGAGCCCTGGCAATGGCGGACGAAGCTCTGGAACGGGCCGCCGGCGACGTGAACATGATGCTCCTCGTCGCCCTGATCAGTGCGGAACGAGGCGACGTCGTTCGTACCGTGGAGACACTGGACCGCGCCTACGGCGCGCGCCCCCAGGATCCCTCGACCCGGGGCGCTCTGATTCAGCTCCTCGAGAACGTGGCCGAAGCAATGGCGGCCTCGGGACTCGACGACCCCGCCGCCGCGCAGCTCGAGAAGGCGCTCGACCTCGCCGAGGAAGCGGGGCGCCCCGATGCCTCGCGGCTCCGCCGGCGACTCGCTCAGGTTCGCCGTTGACCTTGTCCGACGAGCCTCCCGGGTCCCCTCCCGGCCTCTTGGAAGGCTCAGCCTGCGCGAGAGGAGAAGCGGTATCGTCTCCGCCATGGCGAAGATCGACAAACCAGTTCGTCGGCCCGGCGACGACGCCCACATCGAGCCCGGCCGAATGGACGCCAGGCTCGAACGGCGCGGCTCGTTCGTCGTCGCGGTGCCGCGAGGAAGAACACCGGCGGCTTTGACCCAGGCGGAAACGGCCGCCGTCATCGATGAAATCCGCACGCGCGATGATCGCGACGACTCGCGCGAGCCGCGCTCATAGGCGAAGCCGAATCGATTCTCACCTGGAACGTATGCGACTTCGCCGCGTTCGCGCCCCACATGCGCGTGGAGACACCTCGCTGAACGACGGCCTTGGCACGCGTGTTGCTGCTCAGCACACTGTCTTGAACCACAGGACAGCCAGGGAGACTCGATGAGGCTGGGTTCAGCGGCCGCTGTCATCTTCTGTGTCGCAGCCGTCCCCGTCTGGGGACAGGAGAGCCCCCTGCCCGACCTGTTCTCCGAAGTAGTCGACGTCCGGGTCGTCAACGTCGAGGTCGTCGTCACGGACCGGAATGGCAATCGGATCCGAGCTCTCGAAGCGAAGGACTTCGAACTTCTGGTCGACGGCGAACCAGTGCCGGTCAGTTACTTCACCGAGGTCGACGAAGGCTACGCGCGAGGCCCGTTCGAAGACGGAGTCGGGGGAGTCCCGTCCCTGGTCATGGACGAACCGGTGGGCACGAGCTATCTCATCTTCATCGACGACCTGCACGCGGTCCGGCAGCACCGCAACCGGGTGCCGCGCCGCCTGGAGCAGGATCTCGTTCTGCTGAACCCGGCGGATCGCCTTGCGGTTGTCGCTTTCGATGGCAGAGACGTTGCCCGGCTCACCGACTGGACCGACTCCCGCCAGGAGATCGAGCAGGCCCTGGTTCAAGCGCGGCAGCGCGGGGCACATGGCCACGCGAGGCTACGCCACTCGGGGGCGCATCAGGTCCGGAAGGCCGTGATGGCCGCTACCGCCACGGTTCGCAGTTTCGCCGGCGCTCCCGGCCGAAAGGTGGCGCTTCTCCTGACCGACGGCTGGAGCACGTCGGCCGGCGTTCGGAGCATCACCGAACCTGGACCACCTCAAACAGACAGGGAGAACCTGTACGGTCCACTTGTCCATGCCGCGAACCAGGTCGGCTACAGCCTCTATCCGATCGATCTTCCCGGATTCAGGGACCTGGTCACGTGTTCGTCGTCCTCCGGCGTGTTTGGGCGTAAGACAGCGTCTTCCACCAGCGACTCCCGCGGCTGGACCCTGGGCACGTCCTACCGGTCATCCAGAATCCCGTCCGCCTCGCTTCGGTGGTGCGGGAGACGAGGCGGGCACGGCGTCCTCCGGTTTCTGGCCAGCCAGACTGGCGGACTGCCGATGATCGATTCGTACCGCGACCGAGCCTTCGCAGAGACCGCAAGGGACACCCGCTCCTACTACTGGTTCGGCTTCGAAGCTCCTCGCGAAGAAGACGACGAGCTTCACGACATCGGAGTGCGGCTGGTCGGGCGCCGCGGCCTCCGCGTTCGCACGCGAAAGCACTTCCTGGACATGTCCAGGGGCGCCGAGGTCACGATGCTCGTCGAAGGTGCCCTGCTGTTTGACGACTCGCCGGGCCAGGACGTCCTGGACGCACGCTTCGGCACGCCTCGCAAGGCTGGTTTCAGGAAGATCGAGGTGCCGATGGTTGTGTCGATTCCTCTCGACGACGTGAAACTCCTGCCGATGGGCAGCCACTGGATGAACGAACTGGAGTTCGGGTCGCCCTGATCGACGAACACGGCGACAGGTCGGAGACGCCGGCCGCTCCTCCAACTTTACCGTCCAGGAGATCGGCCAACGGAGTAACCTGGCCTACGCCGGCCGCTCCTCCAATGGGCGTTGGGTGAATCTCGAACCCTCCCAGCACGCCGCCTTCGAGTTCCTCGCCCGGGAAACCGGCGGCGTAGCCATGATCAACGCGGCGCGCAGCACAGCCCTGGCGGACGCGGCAGCCGACACGCGCTCCTACTACTGGCTGGGATTCGAGCCGGCACGCGAACAGAACGACGAACTTCACGACATCGACGTGCGGTTGGTCGGACGCAGCGATTTCCGGGTCCGGTCACGCCGTAACTACATGGACCCGTCGAGAAGCACCGAGCTCACGATGCTGGTCGAAGGCAACCTGCTGTTCGGCGGCGCCCCCGGCGCCGAAGCCCTGGATGTGCGCTTCGGCGCCTCGCGGAAAGCCAGGTTCAGGAAGATCTTCGTGCCGATGGAGGTCACGATTCCACTCGACGATCTGACCTTGCTGCCGGTAGGCGAGCAGTGGATGAACGAGCTGGAGTTCCGGGTCACCCTGATCGACGAACACGGTGCACGGTCCGAAACCCCGGTCAGCAAGATCCCGATCCTCGGTTCGGAGACGCCGCCACCCGGAGAGACCTTCGTCTACGAGACGGACCTCCTGATGCGCAAGCGCACACACCGCTACGTCGTTGCCGTCTACGATCCCCTGTCGGGCGCGATCCTGTCGGCAAGCGGCGAGCTGGGAACGGGAACGGGCGCCTCGCCGGAGGGCGCCAGGTGAGGCTCCTTCGCGCGACGACCGCAGCGCTGCTCCTGGCCGCCGTACCGGCCGCGGGCCAGGAGAGCCCCCTGCCGGATCTCTTCGCCGACGTGATCGACGTCCGCGTCGTGAACGTCGAGGTCGTCGTCACCGACAGGAAGGGGAACCGGATCCGGGGACTCCAGGCGAGCGACTTCGAACTCCACGTCGACGGCGCACCCGTGCGGATCGACTACTTCACGGAGGTCGATGACGGGCTCGCGAAGACATCGTCCGACGACGGCGTCGGCAACGTGCCCTCGCTGGCGCCGGACGAGTTGGTAGGCACGAACTACCTCATCTTCATCGACGAACTGTCCGCGATCCGGCGCGACCGCGACCGGGTACTGGACGGGCTGCTTACCGACCTCGCCCAGCTCGGGCCGGCGGACCGCGTGGCCATTGTCGTGTTCGACGGCTACAACGTCACCCGCTTGACGGACTGGACGGATTCCCGCAACGAGATCGAAGCCGCACTAAGGCAGGCGCGAGACCGTGAAGCTCTTGGTCTGAGGCAGATAGTCGCCCTGGGCAGCCGCTCCGCCCAGATCCAGCGAGCTGTCATGGCCGCCACGGCTGCCGTGCGCAGCTTCGCCGCTGTTCCGGGCCGCAAGGTGATGCTCCTCCTCGCCGAGGGATGGCGCGCGCCCTCGGCTCTACCCGAAAACGTGCTCCGCCGCGGCGGCTTCCCCCACATCAGGGTGGACGACCTGTACGGGCCGCTGGTCCACTCCGCCAACCTGGTCGGCTACACCTTGTATCCCGTCGACCTTCCCGGCTTCCGACCCAGGTTTCCATGGCCCGAGAGCGACGCGTCGATCGGAGCAGCGGGTTTCGGAGGTCACGGCTTCTACCGCGACTATGGCTTCTTCGGGAGCTACGACCTCTACAACGGGTACATGACCGCACGCGGTTTGCAACGAAGCTTGTTCTCATCGAACGCACCGGAGTGGGCGGATCACTCGGTCCTCGAGTTTCTTGCCCGCGAAACCGGCGGACTGCCGATGATCAACTCCCGGCGCGACGTCGCGTTCTCCACGACGGCTGACGACACGCGGTCGTTCTACTGGCTGGGCTTCACGCCACCCCGCGACGAGGACGACGCGCTCCACAGAATCGACGTGCGGCTGGCGGGACGAAACGACCTGCGCGTGCGGTCGCGAAAGCACTATCTGGACATGTCGAAGGGCGCCGAAGTCACGATGCTGGTCGAGAGCGCCCTGCTGTTTGGCGGATCCCCGGGGACGGAATCCCTGGAGATAGTCCTGGGCGCGCCGCGGAAGGCCCGTTTCAGGAAAATCCAGGTGCCGATGAATGTAGTCATCCCCCTCGACGACATCACGCTCCTTCCGATGGGCGACTTGTGGATGAACGAACTCGAGTTGCGCGTCACCGTGATCAACGAGTCCGGCGACCGCTCCGAGACACCGGTCCAGACGATCCGCATCGCGGGCCCGGCAGAACCACAGCCCGGCCAGCACTACGTCTACGACACAAGCCTGCTGCTCCGTAAGCGCGAACATCGCTACGTCGCTGCCGTCTACGACCCGGTGAGCGGCGCGATCCTCTCGTCCAGCGGGGCCGTGGGGCAGCAATAGAAACCACACACGACCGAGGGAATCCCAATGCGATCCTGCACACTGGCCATAGCTGTTCTAGGCCTCGCCGCCGTTCCCGGCGCAGCCCAGGACAGCCCCCTGCCGGACCTGTTCTCCGACGTGATCGACGTCCGGGTCGTCAACGTGGAAGTCGTCGTCACCGACAGGAAGGGGAACCGCATCCGCGGACTGCAGGCGAGCGACTTCGAACTCCTCGTGGACCGCCGACCTGTACGAATCGACTACTTCACCGAGATCGATGACGGCCGGGCGCTGGCCACCTCCGACGACCAGATCAGCAACGTGCCCGCACTGGCGCCGGACGAGCCGGTCGGCACGAATTATCTGATCTTCATCGACGATCTGTTCGCCATCAAGCAGCGCAGAAACCGGGTGCTGACGCGTCTTGAACGGGATCTGGTCCAGCTCGAGCCGGCCGATCGCGTGGCGGTTGTGGCCAACGACGGCCGCGAACTCACCTTGATCACGGACTGGACCGGCGCCCGCGAAGACATTGAGACCGCGTTACAGGAGGCAAGGAAGCGCAAGCCGCACGGTCTGCTGTACAGGTTCGGCATGGGCGCAGACCGGGGCGACAAGACCCGGCGATCGGTGATGGCTGCCGCCGGCGCCATGCGCAGTTTCGCCAACGCACCGGGACGCAAGGTCATGTTGCTGCTGATCGAAGGGTGGGCCACCGTGTCCGACTCCTGGAACTTCGGATCGGCGTATGCGGCGGCCTCTGCCGGCGCAACGCTGGACCGGCTCTATGGGCCTCTGGTCAACGCCGCGAACCTGGTCGGCTACAGCCTCTACCCGATCGACCTGCCCGGCCTCCGCGGCCGGGATATTCCGATCAGCGGCTTCGGCGGGCCACCCTTCGCGGGTTCCATTGGAGCGTACGCAATGTGGAGGGAGGTACCCGAGCGCGGATTCCATGACGTCCTCCGGTTCCTGGCAGATGAGACCGGAGGACTACCGATGATCAACTCCTTCAGCAACAAGGCGCTCGGGGAGACCGTGAAGGACACCCGCTCCTTCTACTGGCTCGGCTTCGAGCCTCCCCGCAGCGAAGACGACAGACTTCACGACATCAGAGTCCGCTTGCCCGGGCATGAGGGCGTCCGGGTCCGGGCCCGGGAGAACTACCTGGACATGTCCAGGGCGACCGAGGTTTCAATGCTGGTCGAGGGCGCCCTCCTGCTCGGCGGCTCACCCGGGACCGATTCCCTGGAGGTGAGCTTCGGCACGCCGCGCAAGGCCGGCTTCCGGAAGCTCTTCGTCCCGATGAAGGTTACGGTCCCGCTCGACGACGTGGAGCTGCTGCCAGTGAACGGCCAGTGGAGGAACGAGCTGGAGTTCCGGATGAGACTCATGGACAGGTTCGGGGAGATGGCTACGCCGCCGGTTGCGAAACTCCACGTGGTCATCCCGGACGAGCCCATGCCGGGCGACCTGTTCGTCTTCGAGACGGATCTGCGGATCCGCAAGCGCAAGCACCGCTACGTCGCGGCCGTCTACGACCCGCTCACCGGCGAGTTGCTGTCGGCGAGAGGCGACGTTGGACCGAGGTAGACAGAGGTGCACGACATGATGAGAAGACGGCCTTTTCATCGATTCCGACCGGCTTCCGCGGCCCCGTGGCTCCTGGCCGCCCTCCCCGCCGTCGCCCAGGAGAGCCCCCTGCCGGACATCTTTTCCGACGTGATCGACGTCCGGGTCGTGAACGTCGAAGCCGTCGTCACCGACAGGAAGGGGAACCGGGTCCGAGGTCTGACTGCGAACGACTTCGTGCTCCTGGTGGACGGCGAGCCGGCGCCAATCGCCTACTTCACGGAGATCGACGAGGGCATCGACCGGGCGGCGCCCGCGAGGGGCGTGGAAGTCGCGGAGGCCATGCCTGCGCTGCACGCCGGCGAAGAAGTCGGCACGAACTTCCTGGTGTTCATCGACGATTTCTTCTCCATCCGGCAACACCGCGATGACGTGCTCCGACGGCTGGAAGGGGATTTGGCGCAGTTGGGCCCCGCCGACCGCGTGGCGGCAGTCGCCTCGGACGGCGCCAACGTGGCGCTGCTGACGGGCTGGACGAACTCCGCCGATGAGATCCGGGAAGCGCTACGCCAGGCACGGGAGCGCCCGGCGCTCGGTCTGATGCGGAGGGTCGATCAGCGGGCGATCCCCCAGTCCTCGAAGAAGCAGGAGGTCCAACAGGCCAAGCGATATCTGGCGGAACAGGTCAAGCGCTCCGCATTGGCCGCGGTGGCCACATTAGGGAGTTTCGCCGGTCGAGAGGGCCGCAAGGTGATGCTGGTTCTAGCCGGCGGCTGGGGTTTTCCCCAGCCAACTTTCGAGGACGGTCTGCCGACCATGCTTGACATCAACGTGGACAACGTCCTGGGGCCTCTCGTGGATGCCGCGAACCTCGTGGGCTACACGCTTTATCCGGTGGATGTTCCAGGCTTCCGAGCCACGTCGTCCAACGACGCCTCCGTGGGGTACTCCGATGAGAGCGATGCTGACCCCGGTACCCCGGTAGGGCTAGGCCCGGGGAAGGAGTGGCTGGACCACGACAGTCTCCGCTACCTGGCGGACGAGACCGGCGGGTTGGCCATGATCAACGCGCAGAGAAAGACAGCGTTGGCACGGGCCGCGGCGGACACGCGCGCCTACTACTGGCTCGGGTTCGAGCCGCCGCGCAACGAAGACGACGAAGGCCACAAGGTCGAGGTCCGGGGCGACGGGCGCCCCGAGCTGCGCGTCCGGTCGCGCCGAAGCTACCTCGACATGTCGAGGAGCACCGAAGTCACGATGCTCGTCGAGGGCGCTCTGCTCTTCGGCGGTTCGCCCGGCGCCGAACTTCTCGGCGTGCGCCTGGGCAGCCCGGAGCGCGCCCGATCCAGAAAAGTCTGGTCCCGATGGAGATAACCATCCCGCTCGACCACGTGCAGTTGCTGCCCATCGCCGGCCGGTGGACGAACGAACTGGAGTTCCGCGTCACAGTCATCGACGAGGACGGCGACCGCTCCGAAACGCCGGTCGAGAAGATTCTCATCTCGGGCACGAGCAAGCCGGAACCTGGAGATGTCTTCTACTACGAGACGAACCTGCTGCTCCGCCGCCGCGAGCACCGCTTCGTGGCCGCCGTATACGACCCACTGACCGGCGCAATCCGGTCAGCCAATGGAACTGTCGGACCCTAGGCTAGGTAGAAAGACGAAGAGCCCGGCCGAAGCCGGGCTCCGCGCGATACCCAATCGGCCACTGCGCGTACCCGCGGCGGCCCACCGACAGGCCGTCTAGAAGCTGAACGTCGTCGACAGGGCGAACCTCCGTGGGTCCTGCCAGCCGATGTACCGCGAGGTGTCCACTTCGCCCTGGCTTGTCACTCGCTGAAGCTTCTGATTGTTCGTCACGTTCGAGCCCTCAAGGCGCAAGCTACCCCTCAGATCCCCCCGTATGGGGAATTCCCAGTTCAAGTACAGGTTTGACGTCCAGTTCGAGTTCAGCGGATCGCGCGTGCCCCGCGGCTCCAGATACAGGGAAGTGCTTGAACTGATGGCGGCCTGCACAGGATCGCAGCCGTCGAAGGTGCTGCCGCAGCTCCCGAGTCCCGCACCCGCCTGCCGCTGCCACGGCTTGCCGGAGCGCCATGAGAACGAGCCGCCCAACGTGAGCCTCTGACCGCTGTTGCCCAGATCAAAGGCTTTGAAGCCGTAGCTGTTCCATGTGACCTTGTTGTTCTCGCCGACCGTTCCGTAGCGATTGATCGTCGATACCGGTACGCCGAGGAACCCCGACAGCGCCGCCTCGCAATCGACCGGGTACGGCCTCACGATGGGACTGCCGTCGACGCCGATCACCGGCTGTCCACCAGAGGTCACAAGTTGCCCCCCCGCGCACGAATCGATGTGCCCCTGGGTCAGTCCGACATCCAGGTTTCGCCCGTAGTCCGCGTTCACGTTGTTGAACAACCCGCCCCAGAAGTGGCCCCTGGCATCGGCCAAAGTCAGATTGTTGTAGAGCGCCCAGTCGTTGCGGAAGCTCCGGTTGAGCTGCAACTGCAGGGACCTGTATGTGCGCCTGCCCTCTTCGAAGTTAGCCAGCACGTCCGGATCCACCACGCCGAGCGCACCCAGGACCTCTTCGTAGTCCTTGTAGTTCTCGGTCAGTGTGAAGAAGTCCCCGTTGGGCAGTCGCTGCTGCGTGGTGCCGATGGAGTTCTGGAACGTCCAGTAGATGGCGCTCGCCTGGAAGTACCAACTCGGGTTCAGGGCCCAACGCAGGCTCAGGTCGACTTCGTCCTTGAAGTAAGGCTCGATGTCGACATCGGGGAGCACACCGGCATCGATCTGCTGCCACATGACGCCGGGACGCTGCCTGCCGACCAGTCCCGTATATCCCACCCCCCGACATACATGCGCGAGCAACAACGCTGCCAACTGATCACAGTAGATGAACCGGTCGAACGCATTCGTGCCGTTCCACCCTTCAAGCAGGTGGTTGTTGACGAGGTCCTGCGGCATATGTTGGTAGGAACGGCCGAGACTCAGACTGAGCAGCATCTTTCCGTCGCCTCGAAAATCGTAGGCTGTGAAGATGCGGGGTGAGACATCGGTTGAATCGATCACCGTGCGGCGGACATCGTTCTTGTGCACCTGGTCTTCGTAGCGCAGCCCAAGGTTGAAAGTCCAGTGATCTCCCGCCGAGAACCTGTCGCGTGCAAAGAACGCCACGTTCGATGACCTAGTGCCGTCGAGAACCGGGTCGCCCACCAGATCCGCGGGCGCGTAGTCCTGCAAGACACAGAGACGGTACCCCAACGCGATGATGCTGCAGATGTCGAAGCCGGACGGGCTCGAGACGTTGAACTGGTTTCCGCTGTAGGTGTTGTTCCGCTGCAGGTTCTGCACCCAGCCGACGCTCTGCCAGTCCGCGCCGAACAGCGCCTCGTGGCTCTCGCTGGCGAACCAGGTCATGCGCGCGTTCGCCTGGTCCCGCGGGTAGTCGTTGCGACCGAAACCGTTGTCCAGTATCCAGCCGTTCCACCAATGATCCTGCCCGTCGAAACCGATATAGCCGTGGAAGTTGTTGCCGGGGCTGTGGGGTCCCTGATCGTTCGCAGGATACCGCGGATCCTGCTGCTTCTCGAGCAGAGCGGATTCCAGGTCGTATCCGTCGCCGGCGTTCAGTGGCTTGTGCTCGCTGGAATCGTGGAACGCCAGCTTGAACTCCATGAACACGTCCTGGCTGGCGCTCCAGTTCCAGTTGGCGGTCAGCAGCTCGCCGCCGAAGACATGCGGCGTGGCCGTGTACTTGTCAGCCGGCAAATCACCAAGAATGAACGTGACGTCGAGCGGCGAGGTGGTGTAGTAGGCGGAGAGCGCGTGGGCCGGGCTGGGCTGGAAGTTCAGCTTGGCGATCCGGCTGCCGACGTAGGCGCTGTTGTCCACGATGTCGCCGCCATATGTCTCCTGGCTGCTGAACGTGTTCGTGTCCGCGACCGCGGCAAAGAACCAGGCCCTGTTCCGCGCCAGCGGGCCGCCGAGCGAACCCTGCAGTTCGAGGTCCGAGTAGTCCTTCTGCTCCTCGGTGCGGAAGAAGAAATCCGGGTTGCAGTATGGGCTGCGGGCCAGGAGGTGCGGATTCACGACCGCTCTGTACTTGCAGGTGACTCGCTCCGCGAGCTCCGGATGGCTCTTGAACTCCGACACCCAGTCGCCCTGCTGCCGGTGGGCCTTGTAGTCGCCGTGGAACCGGTTCGTGCCCGACTTGGTGGTGACGTTGGTGACGCCGCCAGTGGCGCGCCCGTACTCGGCGCTGCCGGAAGTGGACTGCAGGGAGGTTGAGGACACGGCGATCTGGGGAAGATACAGCCGCGAGCCGCCCCGCCGCGTGTACGTCGTGTCCACGCCGTCGACGAAGACCGCGGCCTCCATCCACCGCGAACCGTTGGAGCCGGGGTACTCGTCAGCCAGGTCGCCGTCCGAGGTGACGCCCGGCAGCAGCGCCAGGGCGCTGTAGTAATTCGAGTTGATCGAAGTCACATTCTCCGCGACGTCGGACGTGATCGTGCCGGCCGAGGTCGACTCGAAGCGGTTGATCACCGGCGCTTCGGCGACGACGGTGATCTCTCCCGCCGCTTCGAGCACCATGGTCAGACCCACTTCCGAGCGGGTGCCGGGGGTCACCTGCACCGCGCTCTCCGCCGTCCCGTAGCTGTCGAGAGCGCCCCTTACCGTGTACGGTCCAGGCGTCACCAGGGCGAACCGGTAGGCACCCTGAGCGTCGGTGATCGCAACTTTCTCGCCCCGCTCGCCGGCGAGGGTCACCGTGACCCCGGGCATTGGGTCTCCATTCGAGTCGACCGCCCGTCCGACGACAACCCCGGTTTCGGGGCTGTCCGCCGCGACCGGCGCGGCGAGGACGAGGAGCGAGAGCGTTCCGAGCAAGGCCAGGGTGCGTCGCATGAGCCGATCCCTCCGTGGTTGCTGAAACGCTCGACTATAGCAACGGTAGGCCGGAATCGGCTCAAATCGGCCGAGGATCCAATCACTCGGATCCGATTGCAGACACCGGAAGCCGGCTAGAAGGCCGCCGCGCCAGGGCGCCGGCGATCGTGCGGCCGACCCAAGAGCGGCCGTCCTCGATCAGGGTGTAGAACACCGGCACCGCGAGCAGGGTGAGCAGCGTCGCCGCCGCCATGCCGCCGATCAACGTCAAGCCGAAGCTCTTGTAGCTCAGCCCCATCTGCGTCGGCTGACCGAAGAGTAACGGCACCATGCCGCAGATCGTGGTCAGCGCGGTCATCATGATCGGACGGAAGCGCCGGTCGGCGGCTTCGAGCAGGGCCTGACCTCGCTCCGTGCCCGCCGCGCGCAGGCGGTTCACCGAGTCGAGCAGCACGATGCCGTTGTTCACGACCACTCCGATCAGGATGATCAGCCCGACCAGGCCCAGGAAGTCCAGGTCGCGCCCGGCGAGCAGGTGGATCCAGGTCACCCCCATGCTGGCGAGCGGGATCGTGACCAGGATCGCCAACGGCAGCAGGAAACTCTCGAACAGGAAACCCATCAGCAGGTAGACGAAGGCGATCGACATCAGCGCCGCGATCATCAGGTTCCGGGTCTCCTCCGCGGCGACATTGCGCACAAGCCGCGCCCAGGCCACGCCCTCAGGCAGTTCCGTCTGTGCCGCGACCTCCCGCACCGCCCGGCGCGCCTCGCTCTCCCTGCCCTCTTCGAGCTCCAGCGTGATCCGGCGCGCGGTCTGCTTGTCGCGGCGCGAGATACGGGTCGCCGCCGGCTGCTGGCGGACATCGACCAGGGCGCCGATGGCAAGCGTCTCGCCGGTCTCGGCGGGTACCGAGAAGTTGCGCAGTTCGGCGAGACTCTGGCGGTCCTGCTCCTCGAAGCGGATGCGCACCGGGATGTCCTGGCCGCCGTAGTAGATCCGCGGCAGCGCCTGGCCGCGCAGGGCATAGCCGACCATCACCGCCAGCGTGCGCGGGTTCACCTGCTGGCGCATGGCGCGGTCCCGGTCGAGGACCAGGGCGAGTTCGTTCGGCGCTTCCTCGGCCGCCTTCTTGACCGCCAGAACGCCCGGCACCCGGACCAGGCGGTCCTCGATCCCGCTCGCCACCGCCTCCAACACGTCGGCGTCCTCACCGAACAGGGTCAGCGTCTCGAACGCCTTGTCCGTCGTTTCCTGTTCCGAGGCGAAGCCCGTGTGGAAACGAATCCCGGGCATCTCGGGCATCAGATCGAGCACCCGCTGCGTGACCTCGCGCGGCTTCAGGCCGATGTCGGTGTCGGTGGCCATGATCCCCTGGATCTGGCCCCAGGTGCGTTCGTGGAAGAACACGAGGTACTCGAGGCCGAGTTCGTCGCGCAGGCCGTCGATCTTCTCCTCGGCGCGCGCGAAGTACTCGATCGTCTCGTCGAACGACAAGTCGCGCGGCAACCGGACCTCGATGTTGAAGAACGCCTGGTCGTCCTCCGACATGGGCACCACTTCCAGGCGGCCGCTGGCAGCGAACTGGGTCAGCGCCAGCGCCGCCACCAGCCCCAGAACCACGTCGAGCCGACGCCGCAGGCCATAGGCGAGCATGCCGCGGTAGGCACGGTTGAGCAGGCCGAACGTCGCCTCGTAGGCCCGGCGCAGGACCACGTTCGAGGCATCGCGAACCTGGCGCAGGGCGCCCTTCTCCGCCGCCCGCCGCGAGGGCAGGGTTACGTAGACCATCAGCGGCACGACCACCAGGGCCACAACCAGCGAGGCAAGCAGGGAGACCGTGATCGGGATCACCAAGCGCAGCAGCATGAACTGGCCCTGACCGTCAACCAGGGAAACCGGCAGGAAGACGATCACCGTGGTCAGCGTGGCGGTGGTGATCGCGAGCGCGATCTCCCCCGCCCCCTGGAGCGCCGCCTGCCGCCGGCCGACGCCGCTCTGGTGGAGCCGGTGGATGTTCTCGGCCACGACCACCGAGTTGTCGACCAGCAACCCGACCGAGATCATCAGGCCCAGCAGCGAGATCACGTTGAAGGTCTCGCCGAAGAAGTACATCGCGACCACCGCGGCGACCATCGAGAGCGGGATCGAGAAGGCGATGATGAGAGACATCCGCAGCCGGCGGAGGAAAAAGAAGAGGACGATCATCGCGAACAGGGCGCCGATGCGGCCGCTGGAGAGCAGCACGCCCATCGAGTCGCGGATGATCTCGCCCGAACTCATGATCACCGCGATATCCAGCGCCGCCAGACGCGGGTTCCTGGCCATCTCCCGGACCAGGCGTTCGACCTCGCTCGCAACCTCGAGCGCGTTCGCCTCGCCCTCCTTCTGGACCCGGATCGCGTAGGCAGGGCTGCCGTTCACGCGCACCCGGAATTCGTCGTCGGGCACGTCGTAGCGCACCGAGGCGATGTCTCCCAGCCGCACCGTGTCGGTGATCCACATGTCGCGGACGTTCTGCGGCGCCGGATACCTCGCCACCGACCGAAGCAGCAGCTTGCGGTCGCCGGCGCGCACGTTGCCCGAAGCCAGGGTGAAGTAGTCGCTCGCCAGGTCCTGCGCGATCTCGAAGATGTTGAGCCCGGCCGCCTCGACCCGCTGCCGGTCGAGCTCGATCAGCACCTCCCGCTCCAGCAGGCCCTGGGCGTCGACCGAGGCCACGCCCGGGACCCGCTCCAGCTTCAGGATGACCTCGTTCTGGATCAGGTTGTAGGTGTCGGCCGTCCCCTCCTCGACCATCAGGCCGACCATGGCCACCGGCATCATCGCGTCGTCGTCCTTGCGGATGAGGACCTGCTCGACGTCGTCGGGCATCCGGGCCCGGGCGCGTTCGATCCGGTCGCGGACCTCGCGGTAAGCGACGTCCATGTCCGTGCCGTGCGCGAAACTCAGGAAAACCTGGGTGAAGCCCACGGCGCAGAACGAGAACTGGTTTTCCAGCCCGCGAACCGTTGCCAGCTCCTCCTCGAGCGGAATCGTGATCTTGTCCAGCAGCTCCTGGGGCGGCGCGTCCCGCCACGGCACCGTTACGCGCAGGAACGGCGAGCTGTAGCCGGACGGAATGAGCTCGATCGGCAGCGACAGGGCGGCAACCAGTCCCATGACCAGGACCGCGCCGACCACGACGACCACACCGATCCGCCGCTCCAGGGACAGCCGGGGCAGCGAGACGCCCAGGGAAGCGAGGCGCCGGTTGTCCGGCTGATCTCCGTTGCCCGTGCGCCGCGAATCGCTCACTCTCAGGTCCCCTCAGGTGCTGCCGCGGCCGGAGCGGGCACTCCGCCGCTTGCCGGCGCGCTGCGCCCGGCACGCCCGCGCGAGAACGACAACACCTCACGGAGCCGTTCCACCAGTTCGTAGATCACCGGCACGACAATCAACGTCAGTACGGTCGAGGTGGTGAGCCCCCCGATCACGGCCAGCGCCATCGGGGTGCGGATCTCGGCGCCCTGACCGAGGCCCAGTGCCATGGGCAGGAGACCCAGGGTGGTCGTCGCCGTGGTCATCAGGATCGGCCGCAGCCGCACCAGACCGGCGCCGACGATCGCCCGGTGGCGCGGGAAGCCCCGGCGGCGCAGCGTGTTGATGTAGTCGACGAGCACGATCGCGTTGTTCACCACGATCCCCGCCAGCATGATCATGCCCAGGAAGACGACGATCGACAGGTTCACGTCGAACAGGTAGAGCGTGAGCAGCGTGCCGAAGAACGCCAGCGGGATCGAGAACATGATCACCAGCGGGTGCAGCAGGGACTCGAACTGCGCCGCCATGATCACGTAGACCAGGAACACGGACAACCCCAGCGCCAACCACAGGCTCGCGCTGGACCGCTGCCACTCCTGGCTCTGGCCGCCGACCAGGAAGCTCATGTCCGCGGGCCACTCGATCTCGCTTGCCAGGACCTCCTCGATCCGCTCGACTGCGCGGCCGAGAGAAGCCTCGCCCAGGTTCGCCTGGACCACGGCCACCCGCTTGCCGTCGATCCGCCGCACCTCCGAGGGTCCCTCTCCCACCGCGACGGACGCCACCGCGTGCAGCGGGATCGGACGCTCGCCGCCGGGGTTGACGACCAGGCCGTTCAACTGGTCCGTGGTGCGGCGGTCCTCTTCGGCGAGCCGCACGATGATCGGTATCCGCCGGTCCTTCAGGTTGTAGAGAGTGGCCTCGAAGCCCTCGATCTGGTTGCGCACCATCTGCGCCACCACCGAGGTCTGGAGCTCGTAGCGGTTCAGTATCGCGCGGTCGTAGACGATCTGGACTTCCGGAGCGCCCCTCTTGAGGGTCGTCTCGACATCCGCGAGTTCCGGCATCGCCGCCATCAGATCCCGCACGCGGTCGCCGTACTCCTGCAGACGGCCGAGATCCTCGCCGTGGACCTCCACCTCGATCGGTGTCTTGAAGCTGAACAGGACCGGCCGCACAACGCGCGAGGTGGCGTCCGGTACCTCCGCGAAGCGGCGCCGCAGGCGCTCCACCACCTGGTCCTCGACCGACGCCTGCATCGGTTCGAGCAGAACCTTGAATCGCGCCGTGTGCTCGCCCTCGTCGGAGCGCTGCGTGTTCGTCACGTCGTAGCCGAAGGTCACCAGCAGCCGCTCGATGGTCAGCTCCTCCTCCAGGATCGCGCTCTCGACGGCGGCCAGCGTGCGCTCGGTCTCGGCCAGGGGCGTGCCGACCGGCAGCGACACCTCGATCGTGAACTCGCCCTGGCGCACCTCCGGCAGCAGCTCGCTGTCCAGGCGGCCGAGCAGCCACCAGGAGCTCCACAGCGTGACGGCGACCAGCGCCACCACCGCGGCCGGGTAGCGCACGGCGCCCCGCAGGACCACCGGATAGACCCGGTTCAGCCAGTCGAGCAGCCGCCTGACCAGGATGAGCGGGCCGCGGCTGAGCAGCCCGAAGACCTTGATCAGGAAGGGCGCGGCCAGGCGAAGGACGAAGAGCGCCAGACCGCCAAGAACCAACAGGCCCAGCTTGGCGACGAGTTCGAGCGCGGTTCCCACCACCAGCCGCAGGCTGATGAACAGGAACGCAAGTGCCAGGCACGGCCAGGCGATGACAGCGTTCCGCGACCGTGACCACGCACGCAGCGACGCCGCGTCTCGCCGGAACACCGCCAGGGCCGCGTATCGCAGCAGCCGGGAGACCACGCCGCCGCGTTCCGGCAGCTTCCAGCCGCGGCGGCTGGCCAGCATCGGGATGAAGCCCAGGGCCACCGCCAGCGACGCCAGGAGCGAGATGACCACCGCCAAGCCGAGGTCGCCGAACGCCTGTCCGGCGATTCCCTCGACGAACACCATCGGCAGGAAGACCGCGATCGACGTCAGGATCGAGGCGACCACGGCCGACCGCACCTCGCGGGCGCCGCGGATCGCCGAAGCGACCAGGTCGTCGCCCTCCTCGCGGCACCGGAAGATGGACTCGAGCACCACGATCGAGGAGTCGACCAGCATGCCGATGCCGAGCGCCAGGCCGCCCAGGGACATGATGTTGAGCGACACCGATGCGGCCGACAGCGGCGCGAACGTGATCAGGAGCGAGATCGGAATCGACACCGCGACGATCAGGGTGGTGACCAGGTTGCGCAGGAACAGGAAGAGCACGACCACCGCCAGCAGGCCGCCGAGGATCGCCGTGTTGCGAACCTCGGCGATGCTGCCTTCGATGAACTCCGAACGGTCCGAGACCACCGTCAACACGGCTCCCTCCGAGCGGTAGAGGTCGGCAGAAAGGGTTGCGCCGCCGAGACCGGCCCGCTGCTGCGCCGCGCCGCCCGAGCCGCCCGTGAGCCGCTGCAGCAGGGTCCGAGGCCGCTCCACCGTCTCGCCGCGGGCCCTCGCGCGCTCCCGCTCCAGGTCGAGTTCGCCGACCCGGGACCGCACCCGATCCGCGAGCGCGACCATGTTCGCGTCCGCTTCCTTGTAGACGTCGAGTTGGACGCTTTCCCCGCCGTCCGTCCGGGTCTGAATCTCGCGGTCCTTGTTCGAGCGCCGGACTTCGCCCAGATCGCCGACACGGATCTCCCGGCCGTCCACCGACGCCACCACCGTGTCCCGAATCTGCTCCAGGTTCACGTACTCGTTCACCGTGCGCACCATGTACTCGGTGCGCCCCTCCTTCAGGGTGCCGCCGGCGACATTGATGTTCTCCTGGCCCAGGCGGTCGATCACCTGCTGCACCGAGAGCCGCGAGCGCTGCAGGTCCTGGGCATCCAGCAGAACGTGGATCTCCTCCTCGAGACCGCCCCGCACCCGCACCGCGGCCACGCCGTCGATCGGTTCGAGCGCCCGCTTGACCTGGAGTTCAGCCAGCCGGCGCAGCCGCCGAAGTCCCTCCTCGCCCTCGAAGCGCTCGCCCTCACCCGAGAGCGAGAGCTCCAGCACCGGGTCGAGGCCGGGGTCGAAGCGCAGGATCAGCGGCCGCTCGGCGGCATCGGGCAGCAGGACCAGGTCGAGCTTCTCCAGGGTCTCCTGGACCGCGTCGGACATCGGCGTGTCCCAGGAGAACTCGAGCACGACGTCGGAAACGCCGGCGCGGCTGACGCTGCTCATCCGCCGCAGACCGCCGACCACGCCGAGCTGCTCCTCGATGCGCCGCGAGATGTCGTTCTCGACCTCCTCCGGCGCCGCGCCCGCGTACTCCGTGCGCACGGTAAGCGTCGGGTAGGTCAGCTCGGGCATCAGGGTCACCGGCAGCCCCTGGTACGACAGCAGGCCGAAGACGACGGCCGCCAGGAAGACCATGGAAACCGCGACCGGCCGGTGAGTGAGGAAGGATCTCGCAGCCCGCGGACGATTCACAACGCCGCTCCTCTCGCTATCGCGGTGGCAGGAGTCAGCTCGCGGGCTGGTAGGTCGGCGTCGACGCGGCGCCCAGCTCCGCCGCGGCGCCCAGCGCCTCGGCCGGGTCGAGCAGGCGGATGCGGGCGCCGTCCTTGAGTCCGGCCTGACCGGCCACGATCAGGCGCTGGCCCTCGGTCAGATCGCCGGCCAACTGAACCACGTCCTCGCTCTCGATCCGGATGCTCACCAGCAGGCGTTCGGCGCGCGGGCCCTCGGCGCCCTCGGTAACCCGGAACACGAAGACCTGCTCCTGGTCGTAGACCAACGCCCGCTTCGGCGCCAGCAGGGCGTCCTCCTCGACCGCGGCCACCAGGTCGACCTCGACGTACATGCCGGGCAGCAGACCCTGGTTGCCGGGAATGTCGAGGGTCACTTTGACCGTGCCGCTCCGCGGGTCCACCACCGGCGAAATGCGTTCGACGCGGGCCTGATGCGAGCCGTCGAGAGACTGCGCCAGCACTCGCGCCGGCTGCCCCACGAACAGCCCCGTCAACTGGCGCTCCGGCACGAACACGCGCGCCACGATGGAGTCGAAGTCGACGATCTCGAACAGCTTGGCGTGGGTCTCGACGTGGCCGCCGATGTTCACGAGGCGCTCGGTGACGACGCCTGCAATCGGCGCCATGACGGTCGCGTAGCTCAGTTCGCGCTCGGAGTCTTCCAACGCCAGCTCGAGCTGCTCCATGTCGTAGCGCGCCTTGTTGTAGGCCTGTTCGCTGATCAAGTCCTGCTCGAAGAGGCGCTCCTGGCGGTCGTACTCCAGGCGCGAGCGGGCCAGTTGGCTCTGGACCCTCTTGAGGGCGGTGCGCTGGGCCTCGTCCTCGAGCAGCAACAGGGTCTGGCCGATGCGCACCGTGTCGCCCTCCTCGACCAGGAGGTCGGTCACGTGCCGCTCGGTTTCGGAGAGCACATCGACCCGGTTTTCGGCCTCGAGATTGGTCGAGAAGCGGAGCACGGACTCGATCCGGCCGCGGAACATCGGCAGCGCCGCGACGGGAATCGCGTCGTCGTCGGCCGGGCTGGCGGTGTCGGCTGCCGGCGGCTCACCGGCCACACCGCTATCGAAGGCGCAACCGGCCGCGAAGGGAAGAATGAAGAGAAGAGTGAGAACAAGCGGCGTCCAGCTCGCTCGGGACGTGGCCGCCGTGGGCTGGTTCGTATACGGCATCAAGGTTGCTCGTCTGTTTGGAAGCGTGATCTTCGAAGCTATGGGTGGACGGAGCGCGGGGGCCATCGCCGCATCTTCGGTGTCCGGCTGAAGGGGCCCGGAAACTGCCCGCGTCACCAAGGAATACGCCGCAGCCGCCGGCTTTGTTTCGACGGTTCCCTAAGAAAGCTGGCTCTCGGCCAGGCGCGCCCAGTACTTGGCGCCGATGGTCAGCAACTCGTCGTTGAAGTCGTACCTCGGCGTGTGCAGCATCTCGCTGTCGCCGTTGCCGATCATCATGAACGATCCCGGCCGCTCTTCGGCCAGAAACGCGAAGTCGTCGGAACCCATCAGCGGCTCCATGTCGGCATCGACCTCCCAGCCCATGCTGCGCGCCGCGGCGGTCATCTCCTCCGTCTCGCGGAGCGCGTTGACGGTCGCCGGGTAGTAGCGCTGGTAGTCGACCTTGGCCGATGCGCCATGGGCCGCGCAGATACCGTGGACGACCCGCTCCAGCCCGAGCTCGAGCGTCTCCTGGACCTCGCGCAGGAAGGAGCGGACGCCGCCGGCCAGGTAGGCGGTCTCCGGGATCACGTTGAAGGCGTCGCCGGCGTGGCTCATCGTCACCGAGACGACTGCCCGGCGCCGGGGGTCGACGTTGCGCGACACCAGGGTCTGCAAGCCGAGCACGACCTGGGACGCGGCGACGATCGGATCGATGCCGCTGTGGGGCCAGGCGCCGTGGGTGCCCCGGCCGCGGATCTCGATCTCGAACTGGTCGATCGCGGCCATGAAGGGCCCACTGTTGGTCGCGAAAGCGCCGGTCGGCACCCCCGGGAAGTTGTGCAGCCCGAAGACCTTGTCGGCCGGAAAGCGCTCGAACAGGCCCTCGCGCACCATGACTCCGGCGCCGCCGTCCTTCTCCTCGGCAGGCTGGAAGATGAGCTGTACCGTGCCGTCGAAATTCCGGGTTCCCGCCAGGTAGCGGGCCGCCCCGAGCAGCATCGCGGTGTGGCCGTCATGCCCGCAGGCGTGCATCTTCCCGGGCGCCGTCGAGCAGTGCCCGAACTGGTTCTTCTCGTCGATCGGCAGCGCGTCCATGTCGGCCCGCAACGCCACCGCCCGATCCGAGTTGCCGGCGCTTATCGTCCCGATCACGCCCGTCCTGGCGATCCCCTCATGGACATCGATGCCGAAGGAGCGCAGGCGCTCGGCGACGATGCCCGCCGTTCGCTCCTCTTCGAACGCGAGCTCAGGGTGGCGGTGGAAGTCACGGCGCCACTCGGTGAGCTCGTCGCGCCAGCCGTCGATCCGGCCGTAGTTGTCGGAAGCCATAGGGGATGGGAGTTTATCGTTGGAGTACGGTCGCCGCTTCGAGGCGCGTTGTTGTCCGCGGGTCAGAAGACCCGCGGCTACAGGCCGGCGAGGACGCCGGCGCGCCCAGTGTTTGCGGTGTAGTTTCGGCGGCAGATGAAGTTCGAGTCCACACCGCTCACCGAGGCCCTGGGGGCAGTGCTCGGCCACAACGCGTACGACGGCGATGGCCGCCGCGTGCTGCGCAAGGGTCGGGCGCTCGGCCGGGAGGAAGTGGCTCTCCTGACCGCGCTGGGCCGTTCAGAGGTCTACGCCGCCCGGCTGGAACCCGGCGATGTCGACGAGAACGAAGCCGCCCGAAGGATCAGCGAGGCGGTCGCGGGCCCGGGGCTCGTCCTTCGCGGTCCGACCACGGGCCGAGTCAACCTGCACGCGGAGACGCTCGGCCTGCTGCGCGTCGACGCGGAAGCCCTGAACCGCATCAATGAGTGCGACGGCGTGACCCTGGCCACCCTCCCCGACCACAGCGTCGCACGCGTCGGCAAGATGGTCGCGACGACCAAGATCCTCCCCTACGCTCTGCCCGAAGAGACGGTCGCCGCGGCGGAGAGCCTCGCCTCCAGCCCCCTTGTCCGGCTTGACGCACTTCCACGCCGGAATGCCGGCTTGATCGTCTCAGGCACCGTGGCAGCAAGCCAATCAGTTGGACGCGAGCGGCTCGTCGCTGGCTTCGAGAAGGCGTTCCGCCAGCGGCTGGACGATCTCGGAACCGACCTCGCGACAGTTCGTTTCGCGCCCCTCGACGGCGAGCGGGGCGCCCCCGGTCTGACCGCTGCGGTGGCCGAACTCGCACCGCTAGTCGATCTCCTGATCCTCGCCGGTGAAACGGCGATCCAGGACCGCCACGATCTCGCTCCCAGCGCGATCGAGGCAGCCGGCGGGTCGGTCATCTGCTATGGCGCGCCGGTCGACCCCGGCAACCTGTTGCTGCTCGCCGAACTCGGCGGTACGCCCGTTCTCGGCGCCCCCGGTTGCGCCCGCAGCCCGAAGCGGAACATCGTCGACCTCGTGTTGCCCCGCCTGCTCGCCGGCGATCGGTTGACCCGCCGCGACATCACCTCGCTCGGCCACGGCGGACTGCTTGAGGATGTCCCTGAGCGTCCGCTGCCGAGGCGACGGATCGAGGGCTCCAAGCCGACACCCTGACGGCCGAAGGTGCGCTTTGCCTTCCGGTACAATCCCCGAACCCAATCGAAACTGGAGGAAACAGAATGAGAGTTGGGACTCTAGGCGGCGTAAGTCCTTATTCTGCAATGGTTTAGGGAACTGCTGTACCCCAGAGTCCCGCACTCTGACCCAACCGGCGGGCGCCATGCTCAAGCCAGACCACAAGAGGATGGCGGCGGCTCGAGCGGGAGGGTTCAGTGGCGCCCAGCCCTACTTGCGGCCGCGCCGGCCGCACGCGTGAGACGGCTGGAACAAGCTCCCGATCCCGCGCACCCCGTCGGGAAGCCACCGGGCTCAAGGGCTCAGGGGACCAGCTCGACCCCGAGATCCGCGCAGATCTTCCGCGCCAGTATCCGGTTGATCTCGGTATGCCGAGGAATCGCGCTGCGGCGATCGTCGGCGCGGTTCCGCCACCAGGAATGCCGTCGCCCCTCGCGCACCAACTCGCAGCCCTGTCTTCGAAGATGCCGCAGAAGGGCTCTGCGCTTCATGTAGCGACGACGACCTTCTCCAAGGTGTAGCCCTCGCCCGCCGCAGCCAGCGCTGCCTGCCGATTGAACTCCAGCGCCTCGGCCAGGGTGATGGCCAGTGTCTCCAGCAACTCCTCGCGGTTCCGCTCCTGGCAGTTGACGCCCGGCACCTCTTCAATCCAGCCGATCCACCAGTCGCCGGCCCGTTTGACGATCGCGGTGTACTCCTGCATCTTCCTCCGGCTCCTCTCTCGAAGACAGCTGTGGTTGGTGCCCGGCCAGTTAGGCAGCCCGCAAAGCAGACTCTACCCCCGCAGCAGTTCCCGGCCGCTCGTCGCCTACTGCCTTCCAAAGCACGCCCTCACCGCTTCTGGAGGCATCGCTCGGAAACTGAGCCACCCAACGGGCAGAAAGTGATCCACCCTCGGCCCTTTGCCGGTAGCTTGGTCTTGTACATGAGACCAACGCGATCGGAGGAAGGATTTGCTGAGGATGGATCAGGTTCATGTTATTCGGCACCAGGTGCTGAGGGAGGGTCGGAGCCAGCGCTCGGTGGCCCGCGAGCACGGTGTGAGCCGCAACACGGTGCGCAAGTACCTGGATCAGAGCGAGCCGGTGCGGGTGGAGAGCAAGCCCCGGCGCCGGTTGGTGACGGAGGGTGTGGCGCCTCGTCTGGAGGAGTTGTTGACGACATGGTCTCGCCGGACAACGGCGAAGCAGCGTCTGACGGCTGTGCGTCTTCATCGCCAGTTGCTGGAGGATGGCTACGAGGTCGGGGATCACGACGGTGCGCAGCTACGTGCGGGAGTGGAAGCGTCAGCGGCGGGAGACGTTTATTCCGCTGGTGCACCGTGCCGGCGAGTGCGGCCAGGTGGACTGCCTTCCGTGTGCTCGATGACTCGCACCCGGAGAGGTTCGCGTGTGGCGCGGAGCGCGCCACCCGGGTTCTTCGAGGTGACGGTGGAGGAGGACGGCGTGGCTCACCGGGTGTGGAAGTTCCTGCTGCACCTGCCGTACTCGGGCCGTTCGTTCGCGTGGCTTTACGACCGCTGCGACCAGGTGGCGTTCCTCGACGGCCATGTGCGGGCGTTCGCTCACTTCGGCGGCGTGCCGCTGCGTCTGGTCTACGACAATCTGAGTGCGGCTGTGCGTCGCCGGGTCGGCACCGAGCGTCAGTTGACGGATCGATTCCAGGCGCTGGTGAGCCATTACCTGTTCGAGCCGTGCTTCGCCCGCCCCGGCGAGGGGCACGACAAGGGGAGCGTGGAGTCTCGCGGCAAGGGAATCCGTCTGGCTCACATGAGTCCGGTACCCCAAGGGCGCACTCTGGAGCAGATCGCAGGCGAGGTGCTGGCTTCGGTCGACGCGGCACACAGTGAGCGCGCCCGGTGGGAGGAGGAGCAGGAGGCGCTGCGAGAGTTGCCGGCGGCCGGCTTTGAGCCAAGGAAGCTCAAGATCGTGCGGGCTTCGCGGCGGGCGACGGTGCAGTTGGGCGGCGCCACCTACTCGGTTCCCTCGCGCTGGAAGAGCCTCGAGATCCACGCCCTCGTCGGCGTCAGCGACATCGTCTTCTCCTGTCGCGACGCGGAGTACCGCTGCGACCTTGTGCGGCCGGGACAGCGCCTGGTGCGCTACGCGCACTACTTCGAGGAGCTGTCTCGGAAACCTCAAGCGGTGCGCCAAGTCGCTCCGGAGCTGCTCGCAGAGCTCGGTCCGGCGTACCGCAAGCTATGGAGAATGCTGGAGTTGCGGCACGGCGCCCTGGAGACGGCGCGGCTCTTCGCCAAGCTGCTGAGCGTGGTTGTGGACCACGGCAGCGAAGAGGTCGCCTCCGCTCTCGAGGAAGCCCTGGCCGCCGGCCGCTTCGACCTGCTGGGACTTGTCGAGCGAAGCTCCGCGCCCCGGATGGAGGTGCCCGAGCCGCTCCGGGGCCACGAGGTCGAGAGCGCTCGCACCGCCGACTTCGACGTGCTGCTTCAGGAGGCGGCATCGTGAGCCGGGCCGCGCGCAGAGCCGTCATCGCCGAGGGCCTCAAGACGCTCAAGATGCCTTCCGTGCTGCGCGACTACGAGCAGCGGGCGCGTCAGGCCCAGGACGCGCAGTGGGACTACGAGGACTACCTCTGGCAACTGCTCGAGGCCGAGATCCGGGATCGGGAGGCCCGCGCCGTCGAGCGCCGGCCGCGGGCGGCCCGCTTCCCCGACCGCAAGACGCTCGAGCAGATCGACTTCGAGGCGCTGCAAGGAGTGTCCAAGCCGAACTGCGAGAGCTGGCGGCCTGCGACTACATCGACCGCGGCGACGATGTCGTCCTGGTCGGACCCATCGGCACCGGCAAGACGCATCTCGCGATCGCGCTGGGCATCGAGGCCGCGAAGCGCCGCCGCCGGGTCTGGTTCCGCAAGGCCTCCGACCTCGTCCGCGACCTGATCGAAGCCCGCGACCAGCGGGAGCTGGGCCGCCTCCAGCAGCGGCTTCAGCGGATCGACCTCCTGATCTGCGACGAGCTCGGCTTCGTGCCCTCGACCGCGCCGGCGGCGAGCTGCTCTTCAACGTCTTCGCCGACCGCTACGAGCGCCGCTCGACCATCGTCACCTCCAACCTCGCCTTCTCCGAATGGGTCCGCGTATTCGGCGACGAGAAGCTCACCACGGCCCTGCTCGACCGCCTCTCCCACCACGCCCACATCCTTGCCACAAAGGGCTCCTCCTATCGGACACGGCCGCGGAGAAGCCCCTCGTGAATCCGGACCCCACGACGCGCAACCGGACCGCCGCGGCGCCGCCGCCGAGAGCACCGCACCGGCGGCCAGCTGCGGAAGCTGCCGGCGCCGCGGAAAACGGCGGACCGTTTCCCGCACCGCCTTGGAAAACCGGCAGACCGGTTTCCCACAGCTACCGCGGCCACTACTGCTACTGACTCAAGGGGGACCGACGAGAGAAGACTCGCGTACACTCAACACGGCCGAGGTGGCTCACTTTCCAAACGTTGGGTGGCTCACTTTCCGAACGTTGCCAACACTCCATGGCTGTTGGCGAAACCAGCAGTATCGAACGACGAACGACCTCCGACAAACCGCGGAGTGTGCCGTTTTCGGTTGCCACGAACGGGACCTTTACAGTTGCCCCCAACACGTGGACCTCCACCACCCGCACGAACTCCGCCACTCCTTCCAATCCTGGTGCTCCGAGTCGCATCGCCCTGCCACACTCCCAAGCTGTCCAGGAGAAACCCCGTGACCAGGGCGGCTATCCATTCGTTCGCATCATCCGTCTGGTGGCCTCCTCACAACTCGCGCAGGCCGCAGCCGCCTAGCTACCGTGGCGCGGCGTCGGTACCGGGCCAGGAACCGCCTCGGCGAGGCCGTGGACAAGGTGCGCCGCGAGGAGCACCGGCTTCTGCGGAGCCGTGGCGACGACAGTCTGGCCAAGACGCGCTACCTGTGGCTGTATCACCCTGACCATGTGCCGGTGCGCTCCTGGGTCCGCTTCAAGGACTTGATCGACGGCACGTCGAAGACCGCCCGCTGCTGGCATCTAAAGGAGTTGGCGATGCTGATGTGGGAGACCTCGGACCGCGACGAGGCCCGGGCCACCTACGAGGGCTGGTACTCGTGGGCGATCCGCTGCCGCCTGGAGCCCATGAAGAAGGTCGCAAGGATGATCAAAGCTCATCTCGACGGCATGCTCAACGCCATCGAGCAAGGAGTGACCAACGCCCGCCTGGAAGGCATCAACTCGGTCATACAGTCCCTCAAGAAAACCGCCCGCGGCTATCGAAATCGCAACCGCTTCCGCAACGCCATCTACTTCCATCTCGGTGGACTCGAACTCTACCCCGATTCACTCACGTTCCACTCGAAACCCTGAAGAGCCATCGGTGTAAATGCTCGTCAGCACGGAATGAGAGTCAATGCCGGCGATCAGTTCGTTTCCGCCCTGTATCTTCTTGACCTCCTTGACCAGAAGGATCTGAGCGCCGAGCAAGACGCTTGACTGGTCAACCGCGCCCTCTCTTCTCGGCAGCGATTATCCGACGGCCACTCAGTGTGCCGAAACAGACCCGTTCGGCTCCCACACACACTTCGCGCCCCACGGCGCCGGTTCTGCTCCAGTCTTAGACCAACGCAGTAGTTGGCCGCCCCGCACCGCTCACGGCCGGGTGATCAGCGCCGGCTAGTCTTGTGGTAGCTACTAAGATCGCGTGCCACCGCCCCGTCGGTCAAGCGGCCGAGCGGCTGGTTCTTGAACTTAAGTACCAGATAGTCTCAGTCCAATCCGACAGCAGAGGTAGTTCCAGCGCTAGCAGGATCGAGATGGTCGTCGTTCGCGTACTGACCCCAGTCCTCCATCACGCGACGCCGCCGCTCCAACAAGTCGGAACGCGCGTACGCGGCTTCGGCCTGGTTGCCGATCGCGTGGGCGAGGCAAGCCTCGGCGAGTTCGCGCGGCACCCCGTTCTCCCCGCACCAGTCGCGAAACGAACTGCGGAATCCGTGAACCGTGCAGTCGAGGTCAAGGCGGCGCAGGAGCTTCCACCACACGCCGGAGCTCAGGGTTCTGCCTGTATGCGACGAGGGGAAGATTAGTGGCGAGCCGTCCCCGAGGTTCCTGACCTCGTCGAGCACTTCAAGCGCCCGTCGCGCTAGCGGAACGCGATGTTCCCGGCTGGCCTTCATCCGTGAGGCCGGAATCGCCCAGACCCTGCCGGCTCGGTCAACCTCGACCCAGCGCGCGTGCCGGACTTCGCCTGCTCTCGCCGCAGTCAGGATCAGAAACTCCAGGGAGAGCCGCGCACAGGGACCGGCCTCCGACTGCCGCACCTTCGCCAGCACCGCCGCCACCTCGTTATGTGGCAGCGCACGGAAGTGCTCCGGCTGCGCTGCGTTTCGCGGCAACGCCGCGGTAACCGCGTCGCCTGCGGGATTGTCGGCCCGGTAGCCCCGCGCGATCGCCCACCTCATGACCGCTCCGATCCGCTGTCGGACGCGCCTTGCCGTCACGGCCTTCGCGCCCCATATCGGCTGCAGCACCGCCATGATGTCCGCCGTGCTGATCTCGCTCACTCGCATCGCCCCAAACGGGGCATGGCGTAGAGGCGTAGCGTGCGGCGCCAGTCCTCGTCGCTGGCGCTGCAGGCCCGCCAGGAAGAGCGGTGCATCTCGATCACGCGCTCGGCCGCCTCCGAGAAGGTCGGGACGCGCTTGCTGAGCGCCTTCGGGTGGCGGCCGGACCTGGCGGCCCTCCGGTACTCGAACGCCCGGTCGCGGGCCTCGCGCAGGGTCGTGTAGGGATAGCCACCCAGCCCGAGATCGACCCGGCGGCCCGCAACGGTGCCACGCCAGATCCACTGTTTGGAGCCGGTCGGGCGGACGCGTAGAATGAGCCCGTGCTGGTCACCGTACTTTCCAGCCCGGTCGACGGACCGCACGAACGCGGCGGTCAGCTTCCTCCTTGGCATCTGACGGAATCTCCCTCCGTGTCCCATACTCCTTTTTGTCCGTGACCCTCAGCCAGTCCCTCACCGGGTCCCACATTGTCGCTGGGAGCCTGCGAAACCGCACAGTATCACGTGAAGGCCGGTTAACGTCGCAAACCCTTGATCCACATAGATTTTTCGAGAGTTTCCGAGACTTCCCGACAGCCCCTGAAAACCCTGGAGGAAACAGAGTGAGAGTCCGAGTCCCCGCAGCTCTGACCGCCCTCGTCGTGCTGCTGTTCGCGGCCCCTGCCCTGGCCGCCGAAGGCGAGATCAAACGCGCCGCCAACGGCAAGCCCGACCTGACCGGCACCTTCGACGCCGGCACCCTGACGCCGCTCCAGCGGCCCGAAAAGTACGGCGAGAACCTCTTCCTCTCTACGGAAGACGCCGAGAAGATCGAGGCCGATGCGGCCCAGTACCGCCAGGATCGGCACCAGATCTCCGATCCGAACCGCAAGCCCCCGCCGGTCGGCGGCGACGGGACCACGGGCGGCGCCGGCAACGTGGGCGGCTACAACCGATTCTGGGTCGAGGCCGGGACCGAGGCATTCGCGGTCGACGGCAAGTTCCGGACCTCGATCATCTTCGATCCTCCGAACGGCCGCATGCCGGAGATGACCGAGGCCGGCAAGGCGAGGGCCGCCGAGCGCCGCCGGCTACGCCGGCCCAACGACGGCTCCGCCTGGTGGCTCGACATCGAGGGCCACGGCCCGTACGACGGCCCGGAGACGCTTCCGGTGACCGAGCGCTGCATCGTCGGCTTCACCGGCGCCACGCCGACCTTCCCGAGCCTCTACAACAACTTCAAGCGCGTGGTTCAGACCGAGGACCACATCATGATCCTGATCGAGATGGTCCACGACGCCCGGATCGTGCGCCTGAACGCCGAGCACCCGAGCCCCGAAGAGCGGAAGTGGCTCGGCCACTCGGTCGGCTGGTGGGAAGGCGACACCCTGGTCATCGACTCGCGCAACTTCCACCCGAAGGCCGTCCTGCGCGGCGCCACCCAGGAATCCCACGTCACGGAGCGCCTCACGCTGCAGCCGAACGGCGACATCCTCTACCAGTTCACGATCGAGGATCCGGCCACCTGGGACGTCCCCTGGTCCGGCGAGTACATCTGGATGCGCAGCCCGGCGAATGTCTACGAGTACGCCTGCCACGAAGGCAACTACTCGATGGGCGGGACGCTGCGCGGCGCGCGGGTGCTCGAGGCCGACGCACTGGCCGCGAAGGCCGCCAGCACCGGGGCCGGCAGCGGCGACTGATCGAAAACCTGGTGGACACAGAATGAAAGCCGGAGCCCCGGCGGCCCTGATCGCCATAGTCCTGCTCCTGATCACGACGCCTGCCCTGGCGGCCGACGACGAGATCAAGCGCACTCCCGGTGGTCGGCCCGATCTGGCCGGCAACGTGGGCGGCTACAACTTCTTCTGGCTCGATTTCGGCACCGAGGCCTTCTCGGTGGACGGCAAGTTCCGGACGTCGATCATCGTCGACCCGCCGAACGGCCGCATGCCGGAAAGGACCGATGCCGCAAAGGCGAAAAGGGCGGCGCGCGACCAACTGCGCCGACCGAACGACGGCTCCGCGTGGTGGCTCGACATCGAGGGCCCCGGTCCCTACGACGGCCCCGAGTCGCTGCCGGTCACCGAGCGCTGCATCGTCGGTTTCACCGGCGCCACGCCGACGCTTCCGAGCGGCTACAACAACTACAAGCGGGCGGTGCAGACCGAAGACCACATCATGATCCTGATCGAAATGGTCCACGACGCCCGCATCGTGCGCCTGAACTCCGAGCATCCGAGTCCCGAAGAGCGGAAGTGGCTCGGCGACTCCATCGGCTGGTGGGAGGGCGACACCCTGGTCATCGACTCCGTGAACTTCCACCCCAGGACGTTCCTGCGCGGATCGACCCAGGAGCTGCACGCCACGGAGCGCCTGACCCTGCAGCCGAACGGCGACATCCTCTACCGGTTCACGATGGACGATCCGGCCACCTGGCAGACGGCCTGGTCCGGCGAGTACATCTGGAGGAACCGCCCGGAACTCGTCTACGAGTACGCCTGCCACGAGGGCAACTACGCGATGGGCAACACGCTGCGCGGCGCGCGGATGCTCGAGTCCGACGTGCTGGCCGCAGAAGCCGGGAGCACCGGCGGCGGCGGCGGCGACTGATAGCGCAACGGCTCAGGGGATCCGCTCGACCCCGAGATCCGCGCAGATCTTCCGCGCCAGTATCCGGTTGATCTCGGTATGCCGTGGAATCGCGCTGCGGCGATCGTCAGCGCGGTTCCGCCGCCAGGAGTGCCGTCGCCACCCGACCAACGACGCTCCCCGACCGGCCGGTTGCAACCGCGACCGACCCCCAGCCGCTCTCGGCCCCTACTGCCAGGTCACCGCCATCGCGAAGAAGTGGTCGAAGACCTCGCGGTTGGGGTGGTTCGCGTCGTTGTTCTCGGGGCTGCGGATGTAGAAGTCCAACTGCTGGGCCGCCGGGTTCACGGCACCGGCAGAACCCTCGGCGGGCTCGAGCTGCACCTGCAGCGTCTCGCGGTCGCGCATGCCCTGGGTGACCATGAAGTGGATCTGGTAGTCGCTGTACAGCTCCTCGCCGTTCAGCGTTGCGCGGCCATAACCCCAGCCGGCGACATATAGCAGGCTCTTGGGCCAGTTCGAATCGCCGCAGCCGGCATCGCCGTGCTCGAACAGGTAGGCCGCGATGCCCCCGTCCTGGCACTCCGAGAACTCGTGGAACCGGTCGAGTTCCACCACGTAGTCCCCCTCGGGAAGCTGCAACTCGGCGCGGAAGGTGCCGGTGTTCGCGATCTCGTCGACATCGATCGTGATCTCACCGCCCACCGGGGCCACGTTGCTGGCGTCGTCGCCCATATGGTCCCAGGGCGATTCGTCGTCCAGGCTGCCGACCTGGTGGACGCTGCCGCCCGTGATCACGAACCAGCCGTCGTACAGCTCGTGCTGCTCCGGCTCGTAGAGCCCCATCCCGGTACCGGGCTGACTCCGCGCGGTAACCGGGTCCGCGTCGGCCCCAACCGGGTCCGCCTCGGGCGTCGCGCAGCCGACCAAGAACACCACCAGCAGCCCCGCGGCCGCTCCAACTGCGAACGTCCAAAGTCGCCGCATCGTCATCGTCAACTACCTCCCACAGGCACTATAGCGCTGCCCGGACGACCGAACGCCGGTAGAATCCGCCTGTGCTGGACATCCTTCCCGACATCGACCGCTGGCGCACTGCCGGCCAGAAAGTGGCCGTCGCCACCGTGATTCGCACCGTCGGCTCCTCGCCCCGGCCGCTGGGTTCGAAGATGGCGGTCTCGGACGCGGGCGGAATCAGCGGCTCGGTCAGCGGCGGCTGCATCGAAGGCGCCGTGTTCCAAGAGGCGCAGTCGGTTCTCCACGACGGCCGGCCGAAGCGGCTCAGCTACGGCATCTCGGACGAGCAGGCGTGGTCCGTGGGCCTCACCTGCGGCGGTGAGGTCGAGGTGCTGGTCGAACGCATCGACGGCTGAGGCCAACCGGCCAAGAGCACCCACCGATGAGTTCCCGGTTCGAGTCCCTGCGCCAGTCGCTGCTGGCCGCCGAACGGGTGGTGTCCTTCACGGGGGCCGACGGCGCCGGGCTGGGCGCCCGCCTGCTGGCGTGGCCCGACGACGGACGGTCCCAGGGAACGCTGGGCGACCCCGGCCTCGACCGGGCGGCCACGGCGCTGGCGAACGGCGAAGCCCTTCCGCCCACGGGTCTGCGCGAGATCGAAGGCGCAGAGATCTTCGTCGAGACCTTCGAGCCGTTGCCCCAGTTGTTCATCCTCGGCGCGGTCCATGTCGCGATCCACCTGGTCCACTTCGCGCGCCAACTCGGGTTCCGCACCGTTGTCGTCGACGCCCGCTCCGCCTTCGCCACCGCCGAGCGTTTTCCCCACGCCGACGATCTCGTTGTCGAGTGGCCGGCCGACTACCTAGCGCGGATGCCGCTGCACGCCAACACGTTCTGCGTCTTCCTCACCCACGACGAGAAGCTCGACAACCCGGCGCTCCAGGTGGCGCTCGAAGCCCGTGTCCGCTACGTCGGCGCCCTGGGTTCCAGGCGAACCCACGGCAAGCGGGTCAAAGCGCTCACCGAGGCCGGCCTGTCGTCCGAGCTGATCGATCGCATCCATGCGCCGATCGGCCTCGACCTCGGAGGTCGCAAGCCCGAGGAGATCGCTCTCGCCATCGCCGCCGAGCTCGTCGCGGTGAGGAACGGCCGGCCGGCGACGGACCGATGACCAGCCCGGTCTCCGGCATCGTGCTCGCCGCCGGGCTCTCGACCCGGTTCGAGACGGCCACTGGCGCGACGGAGCCGAAGCAGCTCTACCGCATCGACGGCGAGACTCTGGTGCGGCGCGTCTGCCGCGAAGCACTCGCCTCGAACCTGGTGAAGGTCGTCCTGGTCACCGGCCGCGCGGAGCGGCGGATAGGCGCGGAAGTGGCCGACCTCGACCTGCGCGCGGTCCACAACCCGGACTACCAGCGCGGCCAGAGCGGGTCCGTGCGCCGCGGTCTGGCCGCGGTCCCGGCGGATGCCGATGGCGCGATGTTCCTCGCCGTGGACCAACCGGGGCTCGACGCCGCCGTCATCGACCGCCTGCTCGGCGCGTTCCGCGACCCCTCCTCGATCGTCGTGCCGACCTTCCGCGGCCGCCGCGGCGCGCCCGTCACCTTCGGCCGGCGGTGGTTCGGGCATCTGGAGCGTCTGCGCGGCGACCAAGGGGCGCGCCCGCTCCTCGACTCCCTGGCCGAGCACATCCGGGAGGTGGAACTCGATTCGCCGGCGCCGCTCGAGGATGTCGATACCGAAGCCGACGCCCGTTCGTGGACCCATGAGGCGGCGCGCCGGTGAACGCGCCGCTCGACCGCCCCCTGCGGCTCATCCCCCAGGTGCGTCACTACGACTGGGGCACCCGCGACTTCATCCCGCGCCTCTGCGGCCGCGAACCCACCGGCCGGCCGGAAGCCGAACTGTGGTTCGGCGCCCATCCCGAGGCGCCGGCCGGCGTCGCTCTCGCCTGTCCGCCTCCGGCCGCAGTTCCCCTCGACCGGCTGATCGCCGACCGCCAGGACGAGGTTCTCGGCCCCGGCAAGCCCGGCGCCGCCCTGCCGTTCCTGACCAAGGTCCTCTCCGCCGCCCGGCCACTGTCGATCCAGGCCCACCCCAATCGCGAGCAGGCCGCCCTCGGCTTCGCCGCCGAAACCAGCGGCGCCGAACCCGGCGCCGAAGCGAACCGCAACTACCGCGACCGGAACCACAAGCCGGAGCTGCTCTACGCACTGACGCCGTTCTCCGCCTTGTCCGGCTTCCGGCCCGCCGCCGAGGCGGCCCGGCTCCTGGCCGACCTCGGCCTCGAACGACTCCAGCCGCACGTCCACTGGCTCGAATCCGCGGGCGCCGCCGCCTATCGACCGCTGCTCGAAGCGCTCTACCGGCACACCGGGACCGAGTTCGCCTCCGCCGCCGTCGACGCGGCCCGCCGCGCCTCGACCGGGAGCAACGCAGACTGCCGGGAGGCGATGCAGTGGGTCGTCCGCATCGCCGGGCACTACCCGGACGACCCTCTGGTCGTCGCACCGCTCTTCCTGCGCCTGATTCGCCTCGATCCCGGCGAAGCTCTCTTCACCGGACCCTGCGTGCCACACAGCTACCTGGCGGGCTCCGCGGTCGAGGTGATGGCGAACTCCGACAACGTGCTCCGCCTCGGTCTGACCTCCAAGCGCATCGACGTCGCAGAGCTGCTCGACATCCTCGTCTACGAAGCCGCCGGCGGCGCCCTGGTGGCGCCCCGAGTCGACGAACAGCCCTGGGGCACACGATCCCGCTTTAGGCCGCCGGTCGACGACTTTCGATTGGATGTCCTGCAGGTCGGCAACGACGGCGAGGCACCGCTCAACCCTGATGGTCGTGCCCGCATGGTCCTCGCTCTCAAGGGAGAGATCGAGGTACGCAACGCCTCGGGTTCGGAGTTGCTGCGGCCCGGTCAGGCCGTCCTTCTCCCCGCCATCGCGGGGAGCACCAGGGCGACGGGCAAGGGGGTTCTCGCCGTGGCGGCAGAGCACTCTGAAGGTAGGTAGGCCTCACGGGCTCGCCGCTTCGCGGCATCGCCCATTTCTCTGCGCGGGTCAGAAGACCCGCGGTTACAGGCCGGCGTACCGGAAGACACGCGCGAGGCGCAAGCCTCGCACCTTCTCCTCGGACGCGCCGCCCCCCACCTTCAGTCGCAGGTCGAGAACGCCTTCGTGTCGGTCACCGGCACGAACAGGTTCCCGGCTTCGTTGAGGTACGTCTTGGACTCGCCGGACTCGACGTCCTCGATGTCGAGTTCGACGCGGACGTCGGTCAGGCCGCCGATGAAGACCCAGTAGGCGCCGTCGCCGATCGCGCAGCCGTTCAGCACCTTGATCACGGCTTCGACGTTGTTCTCGCTGAAGAACCAGAAGTAGCCGGTGTCGCCGGTGAGTTCCACCGCCTTGCCGTCGCCGGACCGGTTCTCGGTCTCCCAGCGGACGGCGACGCGGAATCGGTCACCGTTCAGGCACAGGGAGGTGGCATCGGCCACGCAGGCCTGCGCGGCCGATTCAGCCTGTACGGCGGTCGCGGCTTCCGGCAGCGCGGCCAGGCAGGCGCACACCAGCAGCGCGCGCGTCGCGGCGCCATTCCAACTCCGGCGCCGACCCGGCCGATCCTTCATCGCCGACTCCTCAGCTTGCCGAGGCCTTCTTCGCGTCGCGTTCCTGCCCGCGACGACGCCGCATCTGAAACGCAACCCCGACCACGATCAGCACGGCGACGCCCGCGTGGGCCGGCAGCCCGTCCAGGCCCACGGCCGCCATGATGAGCAGCGCGCCGATGAACGACGAAACCACGATCAGCGCCGTTTCGAAGACTTGGCGCAGCAACCACGCTCCCAGCAATGCCGCGGCAGCGGTCACCACCCACCACAGGACTTCCGATTGCAGGCCGTAGAAGCCCGCCGCCCACAGCGCGGCGCCGGCGCCCAGCATCGCGCCCGCCATGGCCACAGCGACCTTGCGCACGATGAACGCGAGCAAGGCACTGACGACTCCGATGCCCACCGCCACCACCAGCCGCATGTCGCTGGGCAGGGTCACCACATCGGAAAGCAGGCCGTAGCTGACGAAGAAGCCGAGTAGCCCCAGCAACGCGGTGTAGAGCTGTCGACCCAGCAGCAACAGCAGCAGTCCCGCCACAACCCACAGCCAGGGCGGTCCGAGGGCGCCCTCGGCGCCGAACCGGCCAAGCCCGACTCCTTCACTCCAAAGGCCGACGTTCATCCAAGCTCACTCCTCGGAGAGCAGGCGACCGCGGCATCCTTCGCGCGTTTCGTCACCTCTCCGCCGCGCCGCCGCCGTCAACGGTACCGCGACTCTCCCGGTCCAGCTCTGAAGCGATCCAGGCCAGAGCCGCCTCCCGGGGTTCGTCCCTGCCGGAGAGCAACCCCTCCCGCGTGAGAGGAACCAGCGACTCGGGGACGACCGCCCGGCCTTCGACCCGTTCGCCGTTCGGGCGAACGAAGTCGGCGATCGCGTGCATCAGCAGGTCGCCGTTCGGCATCCTCTCGACCACCGCCGGCAGCGCCGCCGCCGCAGTCGGCTCGCCGAACACCCTGATGCGACCGTGGTCCTGGAGTCCGGCGGCGAAGATCTCGCTGGTGCTGGCGCTGCCGCCGTCAGTGAGTACGGCGACCGGTCCACCGAACACTTCGAGTTTCTCGCTGCCACGCGATACCCGGCGTGGGTACACCGGCAACCGCAGGTCCGAGCCGCGGTGCAACATGCTGCCCAGTGAGACCCGCTCATCCATCAGATAGCCCGCAATCCCGACGGCGGTGCCGGCCACGCCGCCGGGATTGCCGCGCAGATCGATCAGCAGGCCATCGAACGCCGACGAGCCGGCCGCGGGGTATCCGTAGACCGCGGTTTCGAACGCTTCGACCACGGGCACCATCCAGACGCTGAAGCGCACCGCAAGCACCCGTCCCCCGGTCGGCGTCTCCACCTCCTCGGTCTCGAACACGTACTGCATCGGCGGCAGGTTGCCGAAGCCGATTGCGACTGCGTCCGGGTGGTGGGCGCGCTCCAACTCGAGCACGAACCGCTCGCCGGACCCGTCGCCGAACTCCACCTCCACGGAATCGCCCGGTGCTCCGAAGAGCAGGCCCTCGACGGCGCGCGCACGCACCAGGTCGGCAACCCGCGGATCGAGGGACTCCAACTCGAAGCAGCGGGAAAGAGCTCCGAGACCCTGGTCACCGATCCGCACGACCTCGGCGCCGGTCGTCAAACCGCCACGGTCAGCCGCCGAACCCGCCACGACCCGGCTGACCACCGGTAGCCGGTCCAGGAAACGGATCTCTAACCCCGGCCCCGCGTCCGATGCGGACGAAGCGCCCTCGCCGGTGACGGTCTGCATCAGCGCCGGGGTGCAGGCGGCGCCGTCCCCGTTGTCGCTCGCCGCCGGCTCTCTGCCGCCGCCCGCCGACCGGGCGCCCGGCAGGACGCCGAAGTGAGACTGCCCCAGCCGCGCGAGCATCTCCTGGACCACCTCCCGCAGCTCCCGTGCGTCCGCCGCATCCCGGGCTCGCGGCCTCAGCTCGTCGCCCACGGCCTGCCAGTCGACACCGCCCATCTCCTCGTCCCAGAAGGTGTCGGCGATCCGCCTCCAAGCGAAGTCGAAGCTTTCCAGGTTCAGGGCGGCCCTCTCCGAAGCCGGCGGAGCGCCTTGAGCCCCGGCCGTAGCCGCGAGAACCAGTCCGCAAACCGCGACTGCCACCGTCCGCCGCACTGAATCCGCGCTCTTCATGCTCCGAGAATGACACACGCGCACGACGGGTCACGAGACAGCGCGCCGGTCCCGGACCGTGTGTCCATGACACAGCCGCGGCGGCACCTCACGACCCTGCTACCGTCACGCCCAACCGTGCGAATTCTGTACGTTCTTCGTCACGCCAAATCGGACTGGAGCGCAACCTACGGCGCGGACCACGATCGGCCCCTGAACCCCCGTGGCGTCGCGGCCGCCAAGACGATGGGCCGCCTTGTCGCCGAACGACGGGAGCTGCCCGACCGGATCCTCTGTTCGTCCGCCTTGCGTACCCGGCAGACGATCGAGCTGGCCGTGGCGGCCGGCAACTGGAACCGCGCCACGATCCTGAAGCCCGCGCTGTACTTGGCGTCGCCGGGATCGGCGATCGATCTTCTGCGCGAGCAGGCCGACGATGCGAACTCCATACTGCTCGTCAGCCACCAACCCACCTGCGCCGAGCTCGTCCGCCGACTGACCGGCGACGATCCGCCCCGGTTCGTCACCGCGGCCTTGGCCTGCGTCCATCTCGACATCGACTCGTGGAGCGAGACCGAGCCCTACGGCGGCAGGCTGGCGTGGTTCGAGACGCCGAAGCGGGCAGCCGGATAGGACGATCGTCTTGGTCGCCTACGGCTCGCAGCCCTCCGGAACCGCCATCGCGTCGGTGATCGCGGGCGCCGGCTGCCCTGGCTCGTTCCAGTACTCCTTCTCCACGCCCGTCGCCGTGTCCGTCACCCGGATCGAGTAGCCGAGGTCCGTCGTCGACGCGCCGTACACCCACACGTGACCGTTCACCGCGCAGCCGTCCAGCACCTTGATCAGAATCTCCCAGTTCTCACGGTTGAAGAACGTGAACAGACCCGAGTCGTTCGTTCCCGCGTGAACCACGCTCCCCGCGCCGCTCTCGCCGTCCGGCTTCCGCCACTGTACGGCCACCGCGTAGCGCGAGTCCTGCAGACACAGCGTCTCCGCGTCCGCCACGCACGTCCCCGCAGGAGAACTCGACTCGACCAGGAACACACGCGATGACATCGATTCACGCCCGCCGTCGCTCACCCACAGCGTCACCTCATAGAAACCCGGCGCCGACCAAATGTGCGCCAACCTGCGCAGACTCGACTCCGTACCCTCGCCGAACTCCCAGCGACGCGACGCCGCGGGACCGGTGCTCATGTCCGCGAACTGCACCGGCTCGCCGGTCAGGGCCCGGCAAAGCTCAGGGTCGCACGCCGAGCCGCTCACTTCAATCACCGCCATCGGAGGCGTGTCGTCGTCGTCGATCGACACCGTCGCCGCGCCGCCGCCTCCCACTCCCGCAGGCAAAACGCCAAAACCAAGAACCACCGATTCGCCGAAGTCCGCCTCGCTGTCGTCCGCGGCCGTGAACTCGAAGGTCTGCGTCGTCACGCCGCTGCTGAACGTCACCCGCTCAGGCACGCCCGAATAGTCCGACTCCGACGCGCCGCCACCGTGGGTCCGAACCAAAGGAATCGACACTTCCCGCTCCGGATCACCGCTCAGAACGACCGTCACCTCAACCGTCCCGCCCTCCGGCGCCGCGTAGCTCGACGAACCGAACGACACCACGACCTCCGGGTCGTCGTCATCGAGGATCGCCCCCACAACCTGCAGCGCCGATCCACCGCCGGCCAGGGTCGCGTTGACCGGATTGCGAAGCGTCAACGTGAAGGTCTCCACTTCCTCCTCATCCTCTCCGTCGGCCGTGACCGGGACACGAATCTGCCGCGCTGAAGAACCGGCGGGGAATCTCAGGCTGCCCTGCGTCTCCGTGTAGTCCGAACCTGCTTTCGCTCCCGCGGCGCCAGGGCCGTCCCCAGTGGCGTAGTCCACCGTCACCGCGGAACTGCTGGACGCACTCAAACGGACATCGAAGACCATCGCGCCGGCACTCTCCGAGGCCGACGCCGCCGTGACCGACACCTCTGGCGGCGGTGGCGGGGGCGGTGGCGGGGGCGGTGGCGGTGGCGGAGGTGGCGGTGGCGGTGGCGGGGGCGGTGGTGGTGGTGGCGGTGGTGGCGGTGGTGGCGGCGGTGGCGGTGGTGGCGGTGGTGGCGGTGGTGGCGGTGGTGGTGGTGGTGGTGGTGGTGGGGGCGGAGGAGGCACCGGCAGGCCGCCGTCGTTGTCCTGGATCGCCACCGTCGTCTCGCCGCTGCCGCCCGCGGTCACACGAGACGGCAGTGAGCCGAAGCTCAGCACCACCGCCTCGCCGTCGTCGTCCACGGTGTCGTCCGTCGCCATAAAAAGGAACTCCTGGGTCCTCACGTCCGGCCCGAAGGCCACGCTCGATGGCACACCCGAGTAGTCCGCATCCGTGGCGTCGCCGTGGTGCGTGCGGTCGAGGTCGATATCCAGATCCCGCTCCGGATCGCGGTTCAGACGCACGACCACCGTCACCGCCCGGCCTTCCGTCACGCCGTAACTTGCCGAACCGAACGACACCTCGACTTCCGGATCGTCGTCGTCACGAATCGTTCCCGTCACCTGCAGCGTCGAACCGCCGCCGGCGAGCGACGCGTGCTGCGCATTGCGGAGCGTTAGCCGGAAGGACTCCTCCTCTGCCTCGTCCTCCGTGTCGTTCGTGATGTCCACGACGATCTGCTGCGACGCCATCGAACTCACCGGAAAAGTCAGCGTGCCGTTCGCCGCCGTGTAGTCCGTACCCGCCCGCGCTGAACCGTCGGAGGTCCTGTAGTCCACCGTGATCTCCGAGGTGCCCGCCTTGCTCAGCGTCACCTCGAACGTTACTGTGCCCCCGCTCTCGGACGCCTCCGCCCCCTCGACCGACAGCGTCGACGTGTCCGTCTCCACGATCGTCACCCGCACGGATGGCGCCGTGACCGAGCCGTAGTCGGCGCCGCTCACCCGGTGGCTGATCGCGACTGGCGGCTCGGAGTTCGTATTGGCGTCCGTCGCCGCTTCCACGGTCACGAACCTCTCGATCTGCCAGTTCCCCGTCGTGAACTCGAGTTCCGTCGGATCCACCGACAGATCGCGGTTGGCTGGGACAGACGGCGTCACGGTGACGGGGCCCGTCGGCTCAGAGTCCAGCACCACGGTGTAGGTCTCTGACGACCCCTCGTCGACCATCAACGCGTCCTCCGAGATCGTCACGCCGCGCCTTCCCTTCACCCTCACATCGAAACGCTGCGTCGCCGCCATGTTCGAGCCGGTCACATCGGTCGCCGTCACCATGATCGTCGCAGTCCCCCGCGCCACAGGGGTCAGGGTGACCCGGTCCCCCGATATCCCGGCCTCCGCCACCGCCGGCGCCGACGAAGACGCGTCGTACGTCAACGTGTCGTCGTCGGGATCCTCGAAAGCCCCGGACACGTCCAAGTCCTCGCTGCCGTCGCCAACCTGCAGGTCCGGCCCCACCAGCGAACCGACGGCTACCGGCGGCCGGTTAGGCAGGGTCTCAACGGAAACCGATTCCGACCAGGCTCCCCCGCCCTTGGCATTCACTCCGCGGAGCTGAAGGTCGTACTTCGTATCGTCCAGCAGACCAGTCACCGTGTGACTCAGCGAACCCGACGTCCAAACGCCCGTCTCCTCCGTCCAGCGGTTGTCCGCCTTGTCCGCGGCGTCGCTCAGGATGTAGCGCACGTCGTAGGTGGTGACCTCGGACGCGCCGATGGTCGAGGGCGCCGACCAGAAGACGGTCAGAGCCCGCTGACCCGGTGTCGCGATGGGAACGGCCGGGGCGCCGGGCGTCGATCGGTGGCCGAAGATCTTGAGGCTCCACGACTTGAGCGTCGCGGTGTCTTCCGTCGCGTGGTCGGTGACGCGCAGCGTCCAGGTTCCGGCGGGGTCCTCGCCCAGATGCCTTGCCGACCCGAATCGGAAGTCGGGGTCGATCCCGAAGGTGTTCCCGTCCTCATCCAAGGCACCGGATGGAACAGCCAGCGTCGACACCGTGTTGGACGGCGAGACGAGTTCCACCCGCAGGTCCCTGAACGCCGGCGCCTCGAAATCGGCCACGATTTCGACGAACTCGATGAACTCGACCTCCGTGCCTATAGTGACGGTGCTCATGACCGTCGCGCCGGGGTCGGAGGTCGTCGCGTCCGGGATGCCCAGGTCCGGCGTCGCCTCCACCGGATCGGTCTCGATGAAGGGTGAGAGGATCTTCCAGCCGGAAGCGAGGGCCACCGCGGCCTTCGCGTCCACGACCCCGAAGCCGTACTCGTGGTTGAAGTTGTACCTTCCCGTGGCGCCGTACTTCGAGGCCCCGGTGCGCCAACCGCTATTGGAGGTGTCGTTCTTTCGGGCCGAAGCCGCCAGGATCAGCTTCACGTCCCGCCAAGTCAGCGCCGTGTTGGCGGCGCGCACCAGAGCAACGACGCCGGAGACGGTCGGCGCCGCGGCGGAAGTGCCTCCGAAGCTGTCACCGTAACGACCGTAGTTGTAGGTGGCCAAGATGCCGGCGCTCCCCCCATTCGACGGAGCGCAGATCCATAGAGTGGCTCCCAACTCCGAGTACGCCGACCTCTGGCCCCGGTCGTTCACGGCGCAGACCGCGGTGACGCCGTAGTAGTTCACGTACCCGTCGAAGTTCGCGTTGTCGTCGGGTGCACCGTTTCCCGCGGACCAGACGTAGACGACACCCTTGCCGCCGTATCCGGTTTCGACTCCGGTGTCGATGGCCATCTCCCAGGTTTCCGCGGCCGGGTCCAGGCCCGGTCCCTCCAAGGCCCCCCAACTGTTGCTCGACGCCCCCGTCGTCGCCATGTTGCGGGTCATCGCGTCAACCTCCTTCTCGTAGCTCCCGGACCGCAGAAGGTTGTATCCGTAGACCCTCGCGCGCGGCGCGACGCCCCGGCCCCCGAGGTCGTTGTCCCGCGCCGCGATGACGCCGGCCACCGACGTACCGTGGGAGTTGAACGGGTAGAGCAGGCCGTCCCCATTGTTAGTGTAGTCGTGGCCGCGGGCCGTATCCACGTTGTCGATCAGGTCGGGGTGAGCTTCGTGCAGTCCGACGTCGACCACCGCTACACCTATGCCGGCGCCCATGTTGCCGTCCGTCCAGACGTCCTCCACCCGGATGTCCTGCCCCGACGTGCCGCCGAGCTGCCCGGTGTTCTTCAGGTTCCACTGACACCCGGACAGGGGATCGCTGAACGGAGCGGGCAGGGCGGAGCAATCGGCGACGAACTGATTCATGTCCTCGTCTTCGGTCATCCGAATCGAGTAGCCGCCGGTGTTGTCGCCGCCGGACCGAGTCACCTTGATGTAGTGGATTCCCGCGTCCAGCCGATCGGCCAACGTGAAGCCCATGGGACCGTCGGACCGGAAGTCCTGCTCGAAGACGTTCGCCGTGACGGCGTCACCGTTGCCGTCGAGCAGCGCCCCGTCGATGTCCACCGTATTGCTCACGGCCCGGCCAAACACATGGGTCGCCTCGGATAGCACGATCTTGAAGTAGTCGGCGTCGGTCGACGGGTCGATTCTCCCCGCCCCGATTTCACGGAATTCCAGCGAAGCGGCGTCTGCGATCGTGCTTCCCGGCTCGGTCACCGTCTCGACGTGGAAGGAGTACAGCCCCGTCACTTTTTCCGAGAACGCCTTGACCTTGACGTAGTAGGTGCCCGCCGCCAGCTTCCTGCGAATCAGAAACTGAGCGGGGCGGCCAAGCACGAATCCGTCGTCGTTCTCCGTGATCGACGTTCCACTGTTGTTGAGGAGTTCACCGACGGTGTCGGCGACCGGCGGGCCCGAACGGAGGATGACGTCGGTCTCCTCGGTGAGAGTGAACCGGAAGTAGTCCTCGTCTTCCTCCGGGTCGATCAGACCGTTCTCGAAGCTGCCGACTTCGACTTCTTTCGCGTCGCTGAGGCCGGTGGTGTCCACGATCGTATTGACGCGGACCTGGTAGGGCCCGGTGTCGAACGAGAAGAGACGTGTCGAGACCTCAAGGTAGTAGGTCCCGGCCCCAAGGGTCTCCCAGATCAGGAAGTTCAGCGGCTCGCCCACTCGGCCACCGTCATCATTCGCGTCAAGGAAATTGCCATCCTCGTCGTACAGCACGGCCACGGTGTCGATGTCACCGAGAGCCAAAAGGATCACTCCGGTTTCTCCCGTCAACGTGAACTCGAAGATGTCCAGGTCGTTCGGCACGTCGATGTCACCACCAAGCGGAAGGTCAAGAGGGAGCGTGAGGGCCGTGCCGAACGTGTTGCCCGGCTCGGTCGGCGTCCCCGTGACGGTCGCTGACCACATGCCGTCGGTGTTGGTCACCGCGCGCACCTGAACGTCGTAACCGGAGCCGTCGGTCAACCCGGTGAGCACGTGCCGCAGCAACCCCTCGGTCCAGATGTCCTCCACCACCGTCCAGTTCGAGTCGACGGTCTCGTCGGCGCTGGTCAGGATGTACCGCAGGTCGTAGGCGGTGATGTCCGTGACGCCCGAGGGCGCAGTCCAGAGGACAGTCAGGGCTTCGTCGCCCGGGTGAACGGCGCTGATCGTCGGCGCCGCGGTCACAGTCGACTTCAGTGTGATCTCCAGCGTTGCAATCTTGTTGCTGTTGAACTTTCCGATACCCTGAAGGCTCGTGATGACGCCTTGCGGATCCGTCGCGTCGTTGCTCAACGAGAACTCCGTGCCGTCCTCGGTTCCGGCGTCCCAGGGATAGAGGTCTACCGACACCGAGTCCTTCCAGTCGCCGGAGCTGCCGAGCAGCGTCAGACTGGAAACGCCCACGAACCAATCCGGGCTGGGGGCGATCATCGTCACCAGCGTGACGCGGGGGTGATCGGTGGTCAACGTGACCTCGTCGAAGGTTACCGTCGCCGTTGGGCTGATGAAGTCGCTCGTGCCTTGGATAGTGCTCAGCCGGTCGGCGCCGGCCGCGTTGATTTCGTTCCTCAGAGTCGAGTAGCCGCCTAGCTCGGCCATCGACTCCACTCCGGCGGACGCCTCTTCGCCGCCCTTGAGGAAAGTCACCTCGTCGTTATGAACACCGCCGATCAGGCGCGAGAAGTGCGCGCCTCCGGGAAGTCCGCCCGGCGTCACGGTGGTCGTCCACGCGCCGGTGAACGTGATGTCGTAGAGGGCTTCGGAACGGACAGCCACATCCGGATCGTCCGGAGAGGGGGTCAGTGACGTGTCCTGGGCCCTTGCCGGATCGGGCAGAAGCAAACCGGCGGCAACAGCGGCAAGCAACAGCGCCTGCCGTAGCCGCCTCACGGACGCGGATTGGAACATCTGACCCTCAGCAAGCGGCGTTACCGCGGCGTGCGCTCTCTCCACCAGTTGGGGCTGGACAGCCTGACGCCGTCCTGTCCCGCAAGAGCGTTCGCAAGCTCCATGGAAGCGAAACCGGGTTCGGTCGCCACGACGAAGCCGTTCGGGATGGCGCCGAGCGCCGAGAGTCGGTCTGTCCCGATGCCATTGGCCGCGAAGAAGGAGTCCGCTTCAGCTTCGCCCCAATCCGAATCGAAGACCAGCAGGACGCCCCCAGGCAGCGTCATCAGGGCGCCGGAGGACGACCTGAACACCGGCTGCCCTTCGACCTGGCTCGCGCTGGATACCCGGACGATCCTCCCCTCTGGCGTTCTCGCGACCGGGATCCCCACGGGTGAGACGGCGCCCTCCTTCGACACAATCAGGTCCGCCTGAAGGAAGGCTCTCAAACTGCGATCGCCGTCCTTCCACATGTACACCTGACCTTCAGGCGGCGTGGGCCGGCTGGTGCCGGTCCTCTTCCTGGGGCCTTCTTCTTTCTGGTCCTCGACTTCGACGGCCTGCGCAACCGCCTGCGACCCTGGCTGAAGAAGGGCAGCGAAAGTCAAGGCCAGCACGACACCCAGCGGCACCGCCGCACGTCGGGTGAAGCGACTCTGCGCCGTCATGAGATCAATCGCGTGTTTCATATCGACCATTCTAGCGACTACGACCCGATCCCCTTCCGGACAAGGGGAGGCCTGTTCCGGTCACCCCGGGGTGTCGCAACCGGGCGACGAAGTCAGTCTGGCCATCACCGGTGCGTGGTCCGAGGCGATCAGGCCTTCCTTCTTCTTGCGGTAGTCGCGGTCGGTCTCGACGTGTTCCACCCGGGCCCGGACCGCTTCCGTCGCCAGCAGGAAGTCGATCCGCAGGCCGAGGTTGCGGTGGAAGGCGCCGAAGCGGTAGTCCCACCACGAGAACTTGACCGTGTCCGGATGGAGTTCCCGAAACAGGTCGACGAACCCAAGGTCCAGCAGCGCCCGGTACCGCGCCCGCTCCGCCTCTGTGTGGTGGATGCCGCCGGCCAGACGGTCCTCGTCGTGGGTGTCGAGGCGGGTCGGTGCGATGTTGAAGTCGCCGCAGAGAACCGCCGGCTCATCGGCGCCGAGCGAACCGTCGAGGTAGTCGCGAAGCGACTCGAACCACGCCAGCTTGCGGGGATAGTCCAGGTGATCTATGTCCTTGCCGTTCGGGCAGTAGACGGTCGTGAAATCGAGCCCCGCGGTCCGCACCCGCGTCAGGCGGGCGCCCGCCCCCTCCTCGCCCGGCAGGCCCGCTTGCACCTCTTCGATCGGATGGCGCGAGAGCACGGCGACGCCGTTCCACGCCTTCTGACCGCACACCGCAGACCGATAGCCGAGTTCCTCGAGCGCTTGCCGGGGGAAGCGATCCGCCGTCGCCTTCAGTTCCTGGAGGCCGACGACGTCCGGCCGCCGCGCCTTGAGCCAGTGGACGAGGAAGTCGAAGCGCGCGCCCAGGCCGTTGATGTTCCAGGTGGCAATCAGCATGGGGGCCTCATACGGTGAACCCGGATGCGGGCAGGATGCCCGCGTTCCCAGGAATCCACGGACTGTCAACTCCAGCCGCAGGTCCGGCCCTCGTTCTGCTCCTTCAGCCACCCGGCGAGCGGGGCGAAGTAGTCGAGGATCGCCATCGCGTCCATCTCGCGGCTGCCGGTGGCCGCCTCCAGCGCATCCGGCCACGGGCGGCTCAGGCCCATCGCCATCATCTCACTCAGACGCCTTCCGGCCTCCTCGTTGCCGTATATCGAGCAGCGATGCAGCGGCCCCTCGTAGCCGATCGCCGCGCACAGGTCGCGGTGCAACTGGAACTGGAGGATGTGCGCCAGGAAGTAGCGGGTGTAAGGGGTGTTGCCCGGAACGTGGTACTTGGCCCCCGGATCGAAGTGCTCCTCGGTCCGTTCGCTCGGCGCCGCGACGCCCTGGTACTGCTCCCGAAGACGCCACCAGGCTGCGTTGTACTCCTCCGGCGGCGTCGCGCCCGAGAAGACGGCCCAGCGCCAGCGATCGATCAGCAGGCCGAAGGGGAGGAAGGCCACCTTGTCGAGCGCCATCTGCATCAGCAGCCCCAGGTCCGCGTCCGCCGACGGCGCTTCGTCCAGCAGTCCGATGTCGACCAGGTAACCCGGCGTCACCGAGAGGGCGATCGTGTCTCCGAGCGCCTCGTGAAAGCCGTCGTTGGCGCTGTCCCGGAACAGCGGCGCCTGGTCGCGGTAGCCGAGCTGGTAGTAGTTGTGGCCCAGTTCGTGGTGGATGGTCGAGAAGTCCTCGGCGTTGATGTCGATGCACATCTTGATCCGGACGTCCTCGTCAAGGTCGAGCTGCCAGGCGCTGGCGTGACAGACGACCTCGCGGTCCCGCGGCTTGACGAACTGCGAGCGCTCCCAGAACGTGTCCGGCAGCGACTCCATCCCCAGCGAGGTGAAGAAGCCCTCGGCCATCTCGACCATCTCGATCTCGGAGGCGCCCCGGCTCTTGAGGATCTCGGTCAGGTCGTAGCCGGGGTCCGCCGCCGGCGGCGCCACCAGGTCGTAGACGTTCGACCACGTCTGCGCCCACATGTTGCCCAGGACGTGCGCCGGGATCGGGCCGGCCGGGTCCACGACGTCCGCTCCGTAGTGATCCGAAAGCTCCGCCCGGACGTGGCACTGCAGGTCGTCGTAGAGCGGCTTGACCTGGCTCCAGAGGCGGTCGACCTCGGCGGCGAAGTCCTCCGGCGGCAGGTCGTACTTCGACCGCCACATGGCGCCGCTGTCGGCGAACCCGAGGCTCTGCGCACCCTCGTTCGAGAGCTCGACGAAGCGCTGGTAGTCGGCGCGCATCGGCGGTGAGATCGTGCGCCAACCCTCCCAGGCGTCGAGCAGCGCGCCGGCGTCACGACTGTTGTCGATCACGTCCTCCAGGTCGCCCAGGGAACGGCAGGTGTCCGTGTTCGGACCGTCCGGGCAGTGCTTGCTCGAGCCGTAGGTTGCTTCCATCCGGGTCGTGATCTCGGTCAGCTCGGTCAGCTTCGCCTCGTCGGCCGGCGCCGCCAGGGTCAGGCCGCTCCGCAGCAGCCCCAGCTTGCGTGCTGTGTCCTCGGCTTCGCCCTCGGCATCGTAGGTCGCCGCCTCCTTCGCCAACTCGACCATCCGGCCCAGGAAGGCGGCGCTGGCGCGGGCCGCCAACGCGTTCGTGTCGTCGTTGATGTAAGTCGCCTGCACCCACTGGGCCCGGCTCAGGTTGTAGCTGTTGCCGAGGACGGCTTCGTCGGCGGCGTCGGTGAACTCGGCCGCCGAGGGGCGGGGCTCGCCGGCGCAGCCAGCCAGAAGAAGGAAGGCCGAAGCGGCGGCGGCCGGCAACGGGAGATGCGAGGTACGGAAACGGAGCAAGGACAACAGCATGGCTTGGACCTCCACGGATTCGGCGCGACGAGCGGCTAACCGACGCCGGCAACTCTAGTGCAACGGCAAGCCCTCCCTTCCCGGACGGGCGGATGGCGGCCAGAAGGCCGGCGCATCCGGTAGGGGCGCGACGGACTGACGAAGGGGCGTATCCTCTGCTCATGGCCCCGATCGTCATCGGCGCCCGGGCGACGCCGCTCGCGCGGATCCAGGCGAGCCTGGTTGCGGAACAGTTGCGGCAGTTCGGCGTCCAGGCGGTCATCAAGGCCATGTCGTCGCAGGGCGACCGCAGCCTCGGCGGCAGCTTCGCGCAGGCCAAGGGCGTGTTCACCGGCGAGTTGAGCGCGGCCCTTCGCGGCGGCACGGTCGATCTGGTCGTCCACTCGCTGAAGGACCTGCCGGTCGATGACGAGCCGGGGCTGACGATCGCCGCCGTGCCGGAGCGGGAGCGGCCGTTCGATCTGCTGCTGCTCGCGCCCGGCCTGGACGCCGCCGGAACCACGGCGCTAAATGAACTGCTCGATCACCACGGCGAAGGCGCCGCCCGCCGCGCGGCGCCCGCGGACGAGGCGTTCGGCATCCTCCCGGCCGGGGCGCGGCTCGGCACGTCGTCTCCGCGGCGCCAGGCCGGAGCACTGGCTCTGCGGCCGGATCTCGTCTGCTGCGCCGTTCGCGGTTCCGTTGGCCGCCGCCTCGAATGGCTCCAGAGCGGCGCGATCGACGCCCTGCTCGCCGCCGAGGCCGGAATCGTGCGGCTGGCGCGAAGCGGCGAACTTGAGTCACGGGCGGCGACGATGCGCGGCTTCCGCCTCGACCTGCGATCCTGGCCCTGCGCTCCCGGTCAGGGCGCCCTGGCGGTGCAGATCCTGAGCGGCGGCCGCCTCGACGGCCACCCGGCCATGGCCCGTCTCGACCATCCCCCGACCCGCGCCGCGGTCACCGCCGAGCGCTCCCTGCTGGGCCGGCTCGGCGGCGGCTGCCTGCGCCCGTTCGGCGCCTGGGCGGACGCCCGCAGCGACACGTCCCAGCACTCCCCGATCGACGCGGTCCATGCCGCGATCGCGCCGGACGACTGGCGTGAGGCGGCCGGAGCCGGCGATCCGCCCCGGAACGTCCACGTCGGAGCCTCAGCCGACTCTTCCGGTACCGGCGTCGACCTCATCTCCCTGGCCGAGCGGATCGAACGAAGACTGGCGGACGCGGCGACGACGCCGTCTCCTCCCCCGGTGACGCGGACTTCCAGCCCGCAGACGCCCCTGGCAACACGGGCTTCCAGCCCGCATCCGGCGGCCGCCACACCCGACCTGATCGTGACCACCGCCGCGCCCGCCGTCCGCCGGCTCACCCACCGGCTACAGCCACACGTCCACGCCGCCGCGCTGCCCGCGACCCGGGTCGAGGTCTTCGAGGCGGCCTGGCCCGCCGACCGCATCGACCTGGACCGTCCACGCCGGCAGTGGCCCTGGCTGCTCATTTCCTCGCCCACGGCCGCGCGCGTGGTCGTCGAGCGCGCCGGGCACGACCCGACCTGGGGACGCCTGCCCTGGTGCGCTCTCGGCGAGGGCACGGCCCGCGCCCTGCTTGCGGCCGGCGTGCCGCCGAACCTGGCGGCACGGGCCCCGGACGGCAACGGTCTGGCCGACTACGCCGCGCGCGTACTCGACCCGAGATGCCCGCTGTTCGTGCCGCACTCGGCCCGGGGCGGCCGCACCCTGGTCGAAGCGCTCGAAGCCGGCGGCCGCGAAGTCGTCGCCTGGCAGGCGTACACCGTCAACCCGGCGCCGGACCTCGGCTGGCCCAAGGGTTGGCAAGCGGAGCGGGCGCGCGTACTCTTCACGGCGCCATCGGCCGTCGCCGCCTTCGTGGCCTCGGGTCTGGACTGGCCGGGAAGCTGCTGGGCGATCGGGGCGACCACGGCCGCGGCGCTCCGGGACGCGGGCGCCGGCAACGTGAAGTGCGCACACGAACCGACCGCCGCCGGCATCGAACGCCTGTGGCATGAAGAAGTGAGCGGCGATCCGCTCGCGGGAGCATCCGGATGAGCGCCGGAAGAACCAGCGAGGAACTCTGGGCCGAAGCGCAGAAGCACCTCGTCGGCGGCGTGAACAGCCCGGTGCGCGCCTACCGCGCGGTCGGCGGCACGCCGCCCTTCATCGCCGACGCCGAGGGCTCGGTGATGCGCTCCGTCGACGGCCGCAGCTACGTGGACTTCATCGGCTCGTTCGGCCCCTTGGTGCTGGGCCACAGTCATCCGGCGGTGGTCGAAGCGGTGCGCGAAGCCGCCGCGCGCGGCACCTCCTTCGCCGCGCCGCACGAAGGCGAGGTCGAACTCGCGCGGACGGTCAAGGAACTCGTCCCCGGCATCGAGAAGATTCGCTTCGTGAACTCCGGCACCGAGGCGACCCAATCCGCGGTCCGGCTCGCCCGCGGCTGCACCGGCCGCGACCTGATGCTCAAGTTCAAGGGCTGCTACCACGGCCATGTCGACGCGCTCCTGGTCGAGGCGGGAAGCGGTCTCGCCACCTTCGGGATCGCCTCGAGCGCCGGCATTCCCGCGGCCACCGCCCGCGACACGATCGTCCTGCCGCTCGACGACGACGGCGCACTGGACGAGGCGTTCCGCCGCCACGGAAGCAACCTGGCGGCCGCCATCATCGAGCCACTGCCCGCGAACAACGGCCTGCTGGTGCAACGTCCCGAGTACCTCGAGCGACTGCGCCGCCGTTGCACCGAACACGGCGCGCTGCTGATTCTCGACGAGGTGCTGAGCGGCTTCCGGGTACCCGGCGTCACCGTCGGCGCCCAGGTCGGCATCGAACCCGATCTCTACACCCTGGGCAAGGTGATCGGCGGCGGGCTGCCGGTCGGCGCCTACGGCGGGCCGGCGAGGTTGATGGACCGGCTCTCGCCCCTTGGCCCGGTCTACCAGGCCGGCACCCTGTCCGGGAACCCGCTCGCGGTCGCCGCGGGGCTTGCCACCCTGCGCGAGCTGGAGGCCAACGACGGCTGGGACCGCATGGACGCGCTGGGGTCGTTGCTCGACCGCGAACTCGGCCCCGTCCTCTCATCGAGCGGCCACCCGTACCGGCTGGTCCGTTGCGGTTCCATCTTCTGGCTCGCCTACGGCGGCGGCGAACTGCCCCGCCGGGTCGACCGCTTCCACCCGAACACCGCCGAGATCTTCGGCCTGCTGCACGGCGGGCTGCTCGACCGCGGCTACATGCTCGCCCCCTCGGCCTACGAGGTCGGCTTCCTGTCCCTCGCCCACGACGAGGAAACGCTGTCCGGTTTCGCCAGCGCCGTCGGCGAGGCGCTGGCGGACATCCCCACTCCGTGACCTTCAGGGCCGAAACGGACACCGAAGCCCGCGGACTCGGCCAGACGCCCGGGGAAGCGGGAGGAAGCCGGGCCGACGCCGAGACCGTCGCCACCTACTTCAGGGAACTCCAGGACCGCATCTGCGACGCCCTGGTCGAGATCGACGGCACCGCGTTCGACGCCCGCGAGTTGACCAACGAACGCGGCGGCTGCGCCCGGCCGAGGGTGCTCACCGACGGCCCCGTGATCGAGAAGGCGGCCGTCAACTTCAGCCATTCGCGAGGCGACTCCCTGCCTCTCGCCGCGACCGAGCGCCGCCCGGAGCTCGCGGGACGCAGTTTCGAGGCCACGTCAGTGTCCCTGATCGTCCACCCGCGCAACCCCTACGCGCCGACCAGCCACGCCAACATCCGCTTCTTCATCGCCCACCCGACGGCCGGCGCCGAAGACGCGAACGAGGAGGGCTGGTGGTTCGGCGGCGGTTTCGATCTGACCCCGTACTACGGCTTCGAAGAGGACGCCGTCCACTGGCACCGCACCGCCGCCGAAGCCTGCGCGCCGTTCGGCGACGACCTCTACGACCGCTACAAGGCCGCCTGCGACGACTACTTCTACCTGCCCCACCGGCAGGAGATGCGCGGCGTCGGCGGCCTCTTCTTCGACGATCTGAACCGCCTCGAGCGACCGCGGGAACTCGACCCCTTCGAGCGCTGCTTCGCCTTCGCGCGAAGCGTTGGCGACCACTTCCTGCGCGCCTACCTGCCCATCCTCGAACGCCGCAAGGACCGGCAGTACGGCGAGCGCGAGCGCTGTTTTCAGCTCTACCGGCGAGGCCGCTACGTGGAGTTCAACCTGGTGTACGACCGCGGCACCCGCTACGGACTGCAGGCGCGGGCGCGCACCGAGTCCATCCTCGCGTCGCTGCCGCCGCTGGCCGCCTGGCGCTACGACTACGAGCCCGATCCCGGCTCCCCCGAGGCCCGCCTGACCGCGGACTTCCTGGTCCGCCGCGACTGGATCTGAACCGCATCTCGAAGATGACCGGCACATCCCTCTACGAACCGGAACCCCGCGTGGCGGCGGACGCCGACCGCCGCGCGATCGGCGTCCTGCTGGCCAACGTCGGCACGCCCGCGGCGCCGACCCCGGCGGCACTGCGCCGCTACCTCCGGCAGTTCCTGAGCGACATCCGCATCGCCGAAGCGCCGCGCTGGAAGTGGCTGCCCATCCTCCATCTCTTCGTGCTGACCACGCGCCCGCAGCGAGTCGCCAGGCTGTACGAGAAGATCTGGACCCACGAAGGGTCTCCCCTGCTCGCCATTGGAAACCGCCAGGTCGAGGGCATAGCAGCCAGGCTGCAACAGCGCCAGCGCGACGGGGAACCGCCCTGCCACGCAGTACTCGGCATGCGCTACGGCGAGCCGTCGATCAAGAGCGCACTGGCCGAACTGCGCCGCAAGGGGTGCACACGCCTGCTGTTCTTCCCGCTGTTCCCGCAGTATTCGGCGGCCACCACCGCCTCCACGATCGACATGCTGGCGAGGCAACTTCGCCGCTGGCGCCGGGTGCCTGAACTGCGGACGATCAACAGCTACTACGACGACCCGGGTTTTGTGCGGGCTCTCGCCGCGAGCATCCGCGAGACCTGGGCGGACGGCGAACCGGAACGGCTCGTGCTCTCCTACCACGGCGTCCCCCAACGCTACGTCGACAACGGCGATCCCTACCAGTGCCAGTGCCTGGATACGACCCGGCTCCTGGTGGAGGAACTCGGCATCGGCGAGGAGCGCGTTCTCAGCACCTTCCAGTCCCAGTTCGGCCGCGAACTGTGGATCCGGCCCAAGACCGACGTTGCCATGCGAGAGCTACCCCAAGCCGGGCTCAAGAACGTCGACGTCGCCTGCCCCGGCTTCTCCGCCGACTGCATCGAGACCCTCGAGGAAATCGAAGTCGAGAACCGCGGCTACTTCGAAGAATCCGGCGGCGAGAGACTCCGCTACATCCCCTGCCTCAACGATCGGCCCGACCACCTCGACGCCCTGACCGGGCTGATCCTCCGCAACACCCGCGAGTGGCGCCGAGCCAGTAGCTGTCCGCAGCACGTTGCCGGTAAGGGTGAGAATCGATAGACTACATATCCGATCACGAATCTCACTCATGGCTTTGATGAACGAGTGAGCGACAACCATGCCGAGACCACAATCGATCGAATGGGAGCCGCTTCAGGCCGAAGAGGTCGAGAGACTGCCTCAGCGAGTGAAGGACCGGATGGGATCGATCGACGCCGGAGACGATTGGGTCCTGATCCACGCGTCTGGGGAGGCGGCCGGCATGGCCGATCGCTTGAACCGGCTGTGGGAAGAGTTCTCGCCCGCGCCCGAGCGCGAAGCCGGGGACCGCTTGCTGGACACCGTTCTACTGCGGCTCTGGGCGCATGCTTACGGGGTGGAAGGGGAGTTGGCGGTCGACAACCTGGAGCTGCGCCGAGCGTACGTGGCCGAAACGCCGATGCTGACCGCGGCGGAAATCCACTTGGCGTCGGGGCTGCGTTCCAGGAATACGAGCGAGCCGGCGTCGCGCTGGAAGGCGGAAGGCAAGACGTTCGCCCTTCGGATGGAAGGCCGCAACTACTACCCCGCGTTTCAGTTCGAGGACGGGTCGCCACGGCCCGCGGTGGGGGCTGTCCTCGCCGAACTCCCGGCAACGATAACGCCGTGGCAGACGGCGCTGTGGTTCGCCTCCGCGAACGGGTGGCTCGACGGCGACCGACCCCAGGACCGGCTGGACGACGCTCTGGTCGCCCAGGCAGCCCGCCGGCTCGCGGAACCGGCGTATGGATGAGAGTTTCGGAGCAGCCCTTCCGCGGCCGTCCGAAGTATTCGCCGAACCCAACGTCGTCGTAAGGGCGCCGCACGAGCTTCTGCATCGTGTCCACCCCCGGCGGTTCGCCGGAAACGACTTCAATCCGTGCCGTGGCCCTGACACGCGGTTCGCGCCGATCCAAGACGAGGAGGGACGCTGCGTTCCTTCGCTCTACGCGGGCGGAACCGTGGAGGCGGCAATCTACGAGACGGTGTTCCACGACATTCCAGTGACATCGAGCGACAGGAAGACCGTTCCACGCGGCGCTGTCGAGAGTCGGAAGCACAGCACCCTGCAGCCGCGCCGTCCCCTACGCCTTGCGAGCCTGCGCGCGCCCGATCTCAGGAAGTGGCAGATCCGCCGAGATAGTCTGATTGCCAGCCCGCCAAGCCACTACAAGTACACAGCGCTTTGGGCGAAGGCGATCCACGACCAGTACGACATGGATGGCCTGATCTGGACCTCGCGCCAATACGACCCAGACGCCGCGATGCTGCTGTTCGGCGATCGCGTAGCTGTGCAGGACATCCAGGTTGTCGGTGTCCGCGAGGGGACGGACGGATCGTTCATCGAGGACGTGAGGCTGGCTGGCCGGCGGAGCGGAATCGGCATCAGTCTGTAGGCCGAGCCGAACCCTTGGCGCTGCGAGCATTCAGCGCACCGCAACGCCCGGCAACGGGCGGCAATGCGAACATGACACACCCATGACAATCCGCGCGCCGAACTGAGTCAGAATCGCGCGAATGGACAACTGTTGCGTCGTGGCCGCGACCTGGCGCTATGCGAGCGCGGAAGAGATCGCGCGGTACACGGTTCCGGACACGCGCCGGGCCGCCGAGCTGCGGCGGCTGAAGCAGAGGATCGGCGCTCAGGGGTTCATCTACCTCGCGACGTGCAACCGTGTCGCGTTCATCTTCTCGGCTGAACCGGGCGCCACGCTTGCGTCGTGCCGCCGCGAACTGTTGCGGCTGGTCGCCGGCGAGGGGGCGGCGCGGCGTGTGTTTCGGAGCTGGGTGGGCGAGGGCGCGGTCGAACACCTGTACCTGGTGGCGGCAGGCCTCGACTCGGCTCAGCCCGGCGAACGGGAGATCCGCGGACAGCTTCGCGACGCGTTGGAGGAGGCGACCGCCTGCGGCGCCGTCGACTCCGAGCTGCGGCGGGTGGTCGAATCGGCGCTTCGGGCCGGCAAGCGGGTCCATCGCGAAACCGGGGTCGGCGCCGGGCGCACCTCTCTCTCCGAGATCGCGGCCGACCTGCTGAGCGAGCGAGCGGCCGAGGTCGCGGGATCGGTCGCCCTGGTCGGCGTGGCGGCGATGACGGAAACCTGTACCGAGCGCCTGCACGGCCGGGGCATCCCCCTGGTTCTCGTCAACCGCACGCACGGGAAGGCCGAGGAACTCGCCGAGCGAACGGCCGCAGCGGTCTCATTCCGTTGTGCTGCCCCGGCCATCGAGACGATGAGTCTCGAGACCTTCCGCGCCAGACCGCCAGCGGTCACCGGGGTACTGTTCTCGACCGGCGCGCCGGAACCCGTGGTCGATCGCCGCTGCCTCTTCGCGCTCGCCCGCGCCGGCCGGTCGCAGCTCGGAGCGGCGCCGCTGGTGGTCGACATGGCCATCCCGGCCGACGCCGCGCCCTGCGACACCGACGCGGCCGGCCTGGAGCGGATCGGCATGGATGGCATCAACGAGCGGGCCCAGCAGACCCTGCGCGACCGGCGCGAGCGCACCGCCGAGGCCCGCGTCCTGATCGACGAGGAGCTCGACGCCTACCGCGAGGCGATGGCGACCCGGTCGGTCGCCGGGGCCATCCGGGCAATCGGCGCGAAGTACCAGGATTCCCTGGGCGCCAACCTCGACCGTCTGCTGCAGGGCGAGCTGAAGGGGCTCTCCGACACCGAGCGGGCGGCGCTCAAGCAGTGGACCTCGGTCATGGCGAAGCGTCTGAGCCACTTGCCCGTCCTCGGGCTGCGGGCAGTCGCGACCGAAATCGGCCAGGAGGGCGTCGACGCATTTCTCGCCGCCGCGGCGCCGGAACTGCTGGAGCGGCGGCGCGTTTCCTCGCGGTCCGGCGACGGCGACACCTGGCCGTCCACGCAGCTCGGCGGCGAGCGCCGGCAGAAGCAGAGCGCGACGGACCTCGCCGAATGAACACTGACTCGGCGGCCCGTCTCGAGGCCGCTTCGCCGAACACCTCTGCCCAGCCGGACACCGACCTGCTCCTGCGGACGCTGCGCTTCGAGGATACGCCGCGGCGGCCGCTTTGGATCATGCGGCAGGCCGGGCGCATCCTGCCCGAGTACCGGGCTCTCAAGGAGCGCCACGGCTTCGCCGGTCTCTCCCGCGACCCCGAACTGGCGGCCCAGGTCACGCTGATGCCGCTCCGCCGCTTCCCGTTCGATGCCGCGATCACTTTCGCCGACATCATGTCGCCGCTGCCCGCCCTGGGCATCGACTTCCGCTTCGCCCCCGGCCCCGTGATCGCCCGACCGATCCGCGACGCCGCGTCGGTAGCCGCCCTGCCCAACCCGGACGGCCTCGACGAAGCGGAGATAGCACCCGAGGTCACGGCGGCCCAACGGATCGTCCGCCGGGATCTCGACCGGGGCAAGGCACTGCTCGGCTTCGCCGGCGCGCCGCTGACCCTCGCCGCCTACCTGGTCGAAGGCCGCGGCGTGCCCGACTTCCCGCGGTTGCGGGCGTTCGCCCACGAAGAGCCCGCGGCTTTCGAAGCCCTGCTCGACCGGCTCGGACGCCTCTGCGCCCGCTACCTGATTGCCCAGCACCGGGCCGGAGCGGACGCCGTCCAGGTCTTCGATTCCTGGGCGGGCCTGTTCTCCCGCGCCGGGTGGCGCCGCCGGGTGCGGCCGCACCTGGAACGCCTGCTCCGGCGCGTCGGCGACGCCGGCGTGCCGCGCATCCTCTTCCTCCACGCCGCGCCCCAGCTCGCCCATGACTACGCCGAACTGCCCTGCGAGGCGCTCGGCGTCGACTGGCGCACCGACCTGGGAGCGCTCCGAGGGCGACGGCCGGGGTTGTGCCTGCAGGGCAACCTGGACCCGGCCGTGCTGCTCGCCGGCGCCGAGGCGATCCGGCGCGAGACGCGGCGCCTGCTGTCCAGCCTGCCCGGCCGCGGCCACATCGTGAACCTGGGGCACGGCGTGCTGCCCGAGACCCCGCTGGAGGCGGTGCAAACCCTGGTCGAAGCCGTCCACGCCGAGGCGGAGCGGGACGTTTGAGCGACGCACGGGCGCGCCGCCTGGTGATCGTCGGCGGCGGACCTTCGGGGCTGGCCGCCGCCTGGAAGGCGGCCGCCGAAGCCGGGCGCGCCGGCGCCGCGCTCAAGGTCGTCGTGCTCGAGGCGGACGACGAGGTCGGCGGCAAGGCGCGGACGGAGCAGGCAGATGGTTTCCTGATCGAGACCGGCCCCCAAGGTTTCCTCGACGATCAGCCGGTACTGCGGGAGATGATCGACGCGTGCGGTCTCGGCGAGGAGGTGCTCGCGCCTGAACCGGCCGCGAACCGCCGGTCCATCTACCGGGGCGGCAAGCTGCGCGAACTGTCGCGCAGCCCGCTGCCGTTCGCCCGGAGCGGCCTGCTGGGGCCGCTCGGTCTGGCCCGACTGGCGCTTGAACCGCTGGTACCGGGCCGGCGAGGCGGCGTCGACGAATCGCTGTTCGACTTCGCCGCCCGGCGCATGGGCCGACAAGCCGCCAGACGCCTGATCTCACCCGTCGTCCTCGGCATCTTCGCCGGCGACGCCCGAAAGCTCTCGGCGGTCGCAGCCTTTCCGCGGTTGGTGGCGATGGAAAAGGCCCACGGCTCCCTGTTCAAGGCCATGCGCGCCGGCCGTAGGCGCGGCGTGCCGCCGCCCGGACACAAGACCTTCCTCGATGGCATTCAGGCCCTGCCGCGCGCGGTCGCCGCGATGCCGGGAATCGACGTTCGCTGCAACCGGCCCGTGACCTCGATAGGGCGCAGCACCGGCGGCGGCTTCACCGTCACTTCATCCGGCGGCGAGCACGCTGCCGATGCCGTCGTCGTCGCCGCCGATCTGCCCGCGGCCGCCGATCTCATCGCCGGCGTGTCGGCAGCGGCCGCCGACGAACTTCGGCAGATCGACTCGCCTCCGATGGCTGTGGTCCACACGGCCTTTGACGCTCAAGCCACGGCCCACCTGGAGCCGGCCTACGGCTTCCTCGTCGCCCGCGGCGAGAGCATCCGCATGCTCGGCTGCCAGTACGAAACCGCGACTTTCCGCGGTCGCAGCCCGGAAGGCCAGTTCCTCGCCCGCTCCATGTTCGGCGGCGGCGTGGACCCCGAGGCCGCCAACCTGGATGACGACGAACTAGTGGCCCTGACCCGCCGCGAATTGCGCCGCATCGTCGGCATCGAGCCATCGCCGGTTTCCACCCACGTCGCCCGCTGGCCGCACGCGATCCCGCAGTACGCCCCCGGCCATCCGCAACGGGTGGCCAGAATCGAGGCCGCCCTCGCCGAAATCGACGGCTTCCACCTTGCCGGCAACGCGCTCTACGGCATCGGCCTGAGCCGAGCGATCGCCGTCGGCGCCGGATGTGGTGAGCAGGCGGCCAAATGGTCGCTGGGAGCCATCGAGCGATCCAGGAACCGTGGCATGTAGCGATGTTGTACTTGGAGTGGGACGCACGCAAGGAGCGGTCGAACGTGGAGAGGCACGGCGTGGACTTCACCGAGGCTTCAACCGTGTTCGGGGATCCCATGGAGAGCACTGTCCCTGACCCGGAGGTGGCCCGACAGCCCCGGCAGCTTCAGCCCAAGGTGTTCGAATCAACTCCGAGGGTGAGCATCGATTCCTGAGCATGGGCATTTCACGGCAGAACCGGTTGCTGGTGGTAGCGTACGTGGAGCGTGGCCGACGCATTCGAATCTGCCCGCACAGCGACACCAGGCGAACGAAAGCAGTATGAGTCAGACAGGTGAACCGGGAGCGATGCGCCCCGAGTACGACTTCTCAGGAGGGGTTCGAGGAAAGCACCATCGAGCCTATCGGCAGGGAACGAACGTGGTCCTGCTGGATCCAGACGTGGCAGCCGTGTTCAAGGACTCTGCCGCAGTAAACTCCGCGCTCCGCACGTGGGCGAAACTCGCCCCACGACATGCCAGCGCCGATGGACCGGACCGTTAGTCGGCCCCGGCGGGTTCCGCCAACCAGAACCATCCAGGAGACGCCCCGATGAAGGAAGCGCTGCAGTTCTACATCAACGGTGAATGGGTCGACCCGGTCACGCCGAAGACGATGGACGTCATCGATCCGTCGACAGAAGAGCCGACCGGCCGGATCAGCCTCGGCAGCGCGGCCGACGTCGACCGCGCCGTGGCCGCGGCGCAGGCGGCCTTCGAGTCCTTCTCCCGGACCAGCCGCGAGGAGCGGGTCGAACTTCTGGGCCGGATCGTCGCCGGCTACAAGGCGCGCATCGGCGAGATGGCCGAGACGATCTCCTCCGAGATGGGCGCGCCGGCCTGGCTCGCCAAGGCCGCCCAGGCCCCGTCCGGCCTCGGCCACTTCGCGGGCGCGCTCGGCGTGCTCAAGAACTACGAATTCGTCGAGACGCGCGGCACGACCAACATCGTCAAGGAAGCCGTCGGCGTCTGCGGCCTGATCACGCCCTGGAACTGGCCGATCAACCAGATCGCCTGCAAGGTCGCCCCGGCGCTCGCCGCGGGCTGCACGATGGTTCTCAAGCCGAGCGAGGTGGCGCCGCTCAACGCGATCCTGCTCGCCGAGATCCTTCACGACGCCGGCGTGCCGCCAGGCGTCTTCAACCTGATCAACGGCGAAGGTCCCGAGGTCGGCGCCGCGCTGTCCGCCCACCCCGGGATCGACATGATGTCGTTCACCGGCTCGACCCGCGCCGGCCGCGCGGTCGCCAAGGCCGCCGCCGACTCGATCAAGCGCGTCGCCCAGGAACTCGGCGGCAAGTCGCCGAATGTCGTGCTCGAGGACGCCAACCTCGACAGGGCGGTCAAGGCCGGCACGCGGCAGTGCTTCCTGAACAGCGGCCAGTCCTGCAACGCGCCGACGCGCATGCTGGTCCCCGCCGCATCGCACGCCCGCGCGTTGGAAGTCGCCAAGGCCGCCGCGGAGGCGACCGTCGTCGGCCCGCCGGGACAGGAAGGCGTCGCCATCGGCCCCGTCGTCAGCAAGGTCCAGTACGACAAGATCCAGGGTCTGATCGCCAAGGGGATCGAAGAGGGCGCCGAGCTCGTAACCGGCGGCACCGACCGCCCCGAGGGCATGGACAGAGGCTACTACGTCCGCCCCACCGTCTTCGCCGGCGTGAACAACGACATGACGATCGCCCAGGAAGAGATCTTCGGCCCGGTGCTCTCCATCCTCCCCTACGAAACCGAGGAGGAGGCGATCCGGATCGCCAACGACACGCCCTACGGCCTCTCGAGCTACGTCCAGTCCGGCGACCTCGATCACGCCCGCAGCGTCGCCTCGCGCATCCGCGCCGGCAACGTCCACATTAACGGCGCCCCCGCCGACTTCGGCGCCCCCTTCGGCGGCTACAAGCAGTCCGGCAACGGCCGCGAGTGGGGAGACTTCGGCTTTGAGGAGTTCCTCGAGGTCAAGGCGGTGATGGGAGCATTGCCGAAGGCGAGCTGAGACGCTGAGTCGGCGACCCGGCGCTGCGCTGCCGGAACCGGACCCTGGGCGGGCTGGACGGCGTCGTGCATCGGCCAAGCTCCAGCAAGACATGAGCACCGAACCCTCACAGTCCGACGCCCCTTCAACGGACAAGGCGCGGGCTTCCCGAGACAAGGCAGCCGGACCGGTGAACCGCGCGAAACGGAAAGTCTCGGATGCGAAGAAGGCCAGCAAACAACTCGTCGAGACCGCCATGCGGGCGGGAGAAGTCGGCGGCAAGGCAGCACGTACCGTTGCAGACGCGGCCCAACGAGGCGCGAGGGCCGTCAAGGATCGCGTAGCGGCGAAGGACACCGAAGTCACACCGGAGGTCGCCGTTTCGGAGTTGCCTGAAGGAGTGAAGCGCTGTTACTTGGAGACGCTCGTCTGGCTCACCTACCAGGACGACCGTGTGATCGACGAGCGCGAGGTCTGCGAACTGCAAGTGCTGCTGACGCAGTTGAAGTGCCATGTCGAGACCCGCCGGGCACTCCGTGACGCAATCACTGATCCCAGCAGTCTCGACCCCGAGAGTCTCATTCCCGGGATGAGGGAACGGACGCCGGAAGAAACGCAAGACGCTCTGGGCTTCTCGCTGCTCAAGGATGCCCTCCGGCTGGACCTCGCCACATCCCGCGATGGTTCGCCAGCGCTGGCAGGTGGCATTCGTCGACTGGCCGACCTGCTTGGCATCAACGACAAACAGCTCGACTTCATCGAGGACGCCTGCGTTCAGGATCGGAAGATCCTGGACGGCCGGATCTCGGATCGGCGTCTCGAGGAGATCGCCAAGGACTTGGCCGCGAAGTCAGCCGCAGTCGGAGTGCCCATCACCGCCGTCTACCTGAGCGGCAGCGTCACCGGACTGAGCGCCGCCGGCATCACTTCGGGCCTCGCGGCGCTCGGCCTCGGAGGAGTTCTGGGTCTGTCCGCCATGATCTCGGGCCTCGGAATCGCCGTCATTGGCGGCGCGGTCATCTACCGCGGCACGCGCTGGTTCATGGGCCGCAGCAGTCGCGCCAGGTCCGCGCGCCGGGAGCTCATGCTCCAGGAGGTCCTCCGCATCCACCGGAAGGCGATAGCCAACCTCGCCGAAGACATCGCGTACTTCGCCGACCGGCTGGCCGGTTTGACGAGAGATGTCGAGAGGAACCAGCTCCTGATCGAGAGGCTCTCAAGCGAACTGGCCCTGCTAGGCAGGGCGCTGGCACAGCTCCGCCAGAGAGAGCACGCTTTCGAGGAGGACCTGCGGGAGGAGATCGACAAAGAGCAACCAGACGGCAATGAAGAAACGGGCGCAACGGGAAGCTGAGTCGGCCGCGCTTGCCCAGCGCCACCAACTAGGCCAAGTGCAGCGAGCCTTGGACCGCGTCGACGGGCGCGTCGACGCCTTGACGGAGAAGAACGAAGAGCACGCTGCCACCCTCGACGACATCCAGGCCGGGACGAGCGAACTCCGCCGCCAGTTGACCGGCATGGAGCCCAAGTGGCAACACCGGACGTACGAGGACGAGCAGACCAAGCAGGACTTCCGGCAACGGATCGAGCCCACCGAAGCCGAACTGGATTCGGCCGTCGTTCGGCGGTGGCCTGACCTCTCCGTGGGCGTGGGCATCCCCGATGCCAGCGGCGACTGGAAGAGCTACTCGCGCGAGGTCGAGAAGTACACCGAAGAACACGGAATCGATGTCGACACCGATCCGCTCGTCCAGCTCCTGTCCGCCGACCGGGCCGCTGCGATCTTCCGCCGCTTCGACCGGGACTACGGTCCGACGCCGTGGGACCGGTGGGACATCGCCGCGGTTGGGATCACCGGGGCTGGGAGGACCTGCTGGCGGGAAGTGAGAACCTGGCTCGTTCGAAGGAACAGCGGACTGGGCCGGCAACGTAGGTGTGCACTTGGCAACCTGATCCGAGACTCCAAGGAGCCGCAGTCTTGCGGGAGCTCTGGTGACTCGACTCAGTGTCCAGACTTCTGAACGCGGCACAGGAAGTCCTCCGCGTCCCGGCACTCGACGGCGGCCTCCACGAGGGACGCCGTGTCCGTATCGGCCGAGAGTCCGGCAAGCCAGGCATCGATCTCCTCAGACGCCGGAATGGCGCGCGCTGCGAGAGTCTGGCGGACCATGAGCCGTGTCGCGTCGAGGCGTCCGAGTTGCCGCCCCTCCTCGCGGCCTTCCCGACGACCCTGTTCCCGGCTCTCCTCCCGCTCCGCCGCGAGGAAGAGATCGTCGTCCGGGCCCGTTCCCATCGCCCGGCCCAACGGGCGGCCGACGCGACGCAGGGCTGCTACCGTCTCCGGCGAACGCACCTCCTCGTTGAGGGCCCGGTGAATCTCCGCAGCCGTCCAGCCCGCGAACGCCCGGCTGCGCGCCGACTCGACGTACCGGCCACCTTCGAGGAGGTAGATCGTCAGCCGCGGCCAGCCTGACTCGCGCGGCGCCAGCCACTCCGGCTGCGGCACCTCCACCCATACCTCGGGCAGCCCCAACGACGCGTACACCGAGAGCTTCCCCCGACGCACGTCCGTCGTGTGGTCCACTTCCAGCAACACGTCCGGCGCCGGACCGGCGTCGACGTCAACCGCCTTCTCCTTCGGCCACGGTCGACTCAGGAAGAAGACCGCATCCGCCTGCAGCAGGACGTTGCGCCCGCCCTCGTCCGTGAACTGCGCGAGGTCGACCGAGCCGAGCGCGAGAATCTCCGATCCGCGAGCCAGGCCGATCTCGCGAACGAGTCCCGTCACCCGGTGAGAGGGAATCTCGTGATACGTCGTCGTCGGTTCCGCGACGATCATCGCCGTCTGGGTGTCCGCGGCCCAGTACTCGAGGCGCCCTTCGTACTCCTCAAGCTCGGCCTCGGTCATCGGCACCGCTACACAACCCGGAAAGTCCTCCACGTCGAGCGCGTCCAGGTGTGGCCTGACGGTTTGCACTGCTTCCTTGACGTCCATCTTCCGTTCCGCTTTCCACCGCCGTTGTCCGTTCCGGCTGCCAGGTCAGAACAGCAGCCGGTGCTGTTCCCGGACGGCGGCCGAGGTGTCAGACTGTTGGACGATCAAACGCTCGTTTCTCCATTCAGCAAGCGGGGCAGCTTGCGACCGTACGTCAGCGTCGGCGACCGCGTCAAGGCGTTACAGCCCATGCCATGTGCGTGCCCGGGGCCACTCCGCCGGCGAAGCGGTCGCCGATGGCCGCGGCCAGCTTCCGAAGACCCGGAAGTCAGACGGTCTGACCGTGGTGGAACCTTGATTTCCACCCCAGCCGCAAGGCCGGCTCGCCGACGCTCTGGCTTCCCGTAGCGTCACAGGCGGCCGAACCGGCCGGCCGGGTCGAGGGCCTGCTCGACGCGGCGTAGCAGCTCGCCGCCGGAGCGGTAGCCCAGGATCGGTTTCGCGGCTGCTTCGGCTGGGGCGCGCAGGGCGAGGGCGGTCAGTCTCGCTTCGGTGAGGGCCCGGTCGAGGGCGGGCAGATCGGCGCCCCGTTCGGCGGGCCAGGCGAGGAAGGCCTGCTGGATGCCGGCGCTGAAGATCCTGGCCGCGTGGGTGGCGTTCAAGTCCGTGAGGACCTGTTCCAGGACGCCCGCCGTGGCCGGAGTCAGGGGGAGCTTGAGCACGGAGGCGTCTGGCGGAGCCCACTCGAGTTCCCGCCGGGCTCTCCAGTGTTGCGTGTCGGCGTCGCCCGCGAGGGTTGAGACGTCGCTGTCGAGCAGGTCCGCGGCGCGTTTCAGGCGCGCATCGAGCGCGTAGCTGCGGCCGCCAATGCGGATCTCCAGGTCCCAGCCGGCCAGGCCGTGCACCAGGTCGAGGCATTCGAGTTCGACCGCGCCGCCGCTGATGCGGCCGGCGGCGGCTAGCGCCTCGTCGAAGGCCAGGCCGGCGACGCGCAGGGTGGCGCAGCTCTCGGGATGGGGAAAGACCTTGAAGGTGCACTCGGTGAGAACGCCCAAACGGCCCAGGCTGCCGACCATGAGCTTCGGCAGATCGAATCCGGCGGCATTCTTGACCACCTTGGCGCCGCCGCGGACGATCTCGCCGCGGCCGTCGACAAAGGTCACAGCGAGCAGGAAGTCGCGCAGGCCGCCGTAGCGCAGACGGCCGGGGCCGTTGGCCCCCGCGGCCACGGCGCCGCCGACGGTGCTGCCGGCGTCGACGAGCAACGGGTCGAAGGGAGGGTACTGGCCTTCCGCCGCGAGTCGCGCCTCGACGTCGGCAAGCGGCGTCCCGGCCAGGGCGGTCACCGTGTACTCGCTGGGCAAGTACTCGGTGATGCCGCTGAGGGCGGACACGTCGAGCATGTGGGCGCCTTCCGCCGCCCACAGCGCCGGCTTCGTGCCGCCGCCGCGCGGAACGATCCGTTTCGCGCCGCGTACCTCCGCTGCAACCTCGGCCGCCGAACCTGGTCGACTGGGAGCGCCCGTCATTCGCGCGAGATGACCCCGGCCACTTCGAGCGGGTGCGGGCCGTGGCTGAGCAGCACCGGCGCCTCCGCGTCCGGGAACATCTTGCCGCGGTTCGCCAGTTCGTCCGGGTCGATGGCGGTGCGGATGCGGCGCATCGCATCGAGGTCGGCGTCGTCGAACATCTCGCCCAGGTACTGGCGCTTCTCCATCCCGACGCCGTGTTCGCCGGTGATCGAGCCCCCGAGGTCGATGCACAGGCGGAGGATCTCGCCCGCGAACTCCTCGGCGCGCTCCAACTCGCCCTCGACGCGGCCGTCGAAGAGGATGAGCGGGTGCAGGTTGCCGTCGCCGGCATGGAACACGTTCGCCACGCGGATGCCGTGCTCCTCGCCCAAGTGCTGGATCTTCGTCAGGGCCTCGCCCAGGCGGGAGCGCGGCACGACCCCGTCCTGGACGATGTAGTCCGGGCTCAGCCGCCCCACCGCCGAGAAGGCGCTCTTGCGGCCCTTCCAGATCCGCATCCGGTCGTCCGGGTCGCTGGCGACGTGTTCGAGGTACGGCTTCGACCGCCTGACGACTTCGAGCAGCAGTTCGCTCTCGGCCGCCACCTGCTGCTTCTCGCCTTCGAGCTCGACGATCAGGAGCCCCTCGGCGTCGAGCGGGTATCCGGCGCCGACCGCCGCTTCGGCCGCCTCGATGACCAAGTTGTCCATGATCTCCATCGCCCCGGGCAACAGGCCCGAAGCCACGACGGCGGCAACTGCCTCTCCGGCGGCCGCCAGCGAGTCGTAGGCGGCCAGCAGGGTAAAGAAGGTCTCCGGTTTGGGCAGCAGGCGCAGGGTGATCTTCGTCGCGATGCCGAACAGGCCCTCCGAGCCCACGAACAAGCCGACGAGGTCAGGGCCGACGCCCTCCAGGCTGTCGCCGCCGAGTTCGACCACCTCGCCGTCCGGCAGCACGACCTCGAGACCGAGCACGTGGTTGCTCGTCATGCCGTACTTCAGGCAGTGCGCGCCGCCCGAGTTGAAGGCCAGGTTGCCGCCGATCGTGCACACGGACTGGCTCGACGGGTCGGGCGAGTAGTAGAGGCCGTAGGGCGCCGCCGCGTTCGACACGGAGAGGTTCACGACTCCCGGCTCCACCACCGCGACCCGCCGCACCGGATCCACTTCGAGGATGCGGTTGAGCCGGTTCATCGCGATGACCACGCCGTCGGCGACGGGCAGCGAGCCGCCCGAGAGGCTGGTGCCGCTGCCGCGGGCCAGGAAGGGCACCTCCGCCGCGGCGCACAGCCGGACGACGTCGACAACCTCTTCCGCCGACTCGACCAGAACGACCGCCCGCGGTCGGGCGCGGAACGCGGTCAACGCGTCCGACTCGTAGGCCGCCATCGGTGCCGCACCGGTGAGGACGCGCTCCGAACCCAGGCGCCGGGTGAGGGCGTCGTGGAAGCTTGCTGCGTCGACCGGGGCCATCTACCGACTCAGCCTACCAACCCAGGTGACGCGTTCCGCGCCACCTGTGAACCACTCGCGCGCCCGTCAGCGGGCGCGCGAGTGGCACGGCCATCGCCGTGGCCGATTGGCCCGCACACTTCACCGGTGTCCTACTCCGGCCGCGGATCCGCTCGCTGTAGCGCCTCGACGCCCTCGCTACGGACCTCGGTGAAACATGCGGGCTAGTCGCCGAGCGGCATGACGATCCACAGCAGGATGTAGACGATGATCCCGGGGAACGCGACCGAGAGGATGGAGATCAGGACGTAGAGCAGGCGCACCACGGTGGGGTTCCAGCCCAGCCAGGCCGCGAGACCGCCGCAGACGCCGCCGATGAGGCGGTTGGACGCGGAGCGATGCAGGGGGCGGGACTTGGCGGCGGCTGTGGTCACGATCGGTTTCCTCCCTGGAGAAGCCTGGTGTCTGGCTTCAACTACGGATTTTGGGGCTTCGGGTTCCAGGTACCGCTTCCTGCCGTCGTCGGGTGCGGTTGAATGGCCGGCGTTTCCCAGCGGAGGCAGGGCATATAGCCGAGTCCGCATAGGATGATCTTCGATGAGCGAAGAGCCTCAAGAGCAGGAGCGCCCAGGCACGTTCAAGAGCCTGGCCCGCGCCTTCTCCTCATGGCGAACGGCCTCCGTCGTCCTGCTCTCCTTCTCTTCCGGCATGCCGCTGGGGCTGGTCTGGATTGCCATTCCGGACTGGATGCGCGATGCCGGCGTCGACATCCGCATCGTCGGCCTGTTCACGCTCGCCCAGATCCCCTGGACCTTCAACGTGGTCTGGGCACCACTCATGGACCGGTTCTCGCCTCCCTTCCTCGGCCGACGCCGGAGTTGGATGGCGATCGCCCAGATCGGCCTGCTGCTCGGCACGTTCGCCCTGGCCGGCGTCGGCGACCATCCGGACGCGCCATGGATCGCGCTGGCCTTCACGTTCGCCATCGCAATGGCGGCGGCTTCCCAGGACATCGTGATCGACGCCTACGCCGTGGACGTGCTCAGGAAGGAAGAACAGGGCGCCGCCGTGGGCGCCCGCATCGCGCTCTACCGTGCCGGCATGTACATCGCCGGCGCCGCCGCCATCACCCTGGCGAAACCGCTCTCCTGGCCGGTCATCTGCGCCGGGCTGGCGACGCTCTACCTGCCGATGCTTGCGGTCACGATTCTGGCGCCCAATCCCCGCAACCAGCCACCCCAGCCGAGAACGCTTCGCCAAGCGGTCTGGCTGCCCTTCCTCGGCTTCCTCTCCCGGGACCGAGCGGTCGAGATCCTGGCCTTCGTCATCCTGTTCAAGCTGGCCGACAACATGGCGCAGTCCCTCCTGCGGCCCTTCCTCATCGACATGGGGTACTCCGCATACGACCGCGGCGTCGCTCTCGGGACCATCGGTCTGGCCACGACGATCGGCGGCGCGATCATCGGTGGCCTGGCCACGAACTCGATCGGCCTCGGCAGAGCGCTCTGGACCTTCGGCTCGCTCCAGATCTTCTCGAACCTCGGCTACGTGCTGCTGGCCAACGTGCCGAATCACTCTCTGGTGCTCTACGGCGCGATGGGCTTCGAGAGCCTCTGTCAGGGGCTCGGCACCGGGGCCTTCTCGGTGCTGCTGCTGCGGATGACCCAAAAGCGCTTCTCGGCTACGCAGTACGCGCTGTTCTCGACCCTGTTCGGCTTCGGCCGCATCTTCTCGGGGCCGGTGGCCGGGATCACGGTCGACGCCGTGGGATGGTCGAACTTCTTCCTGATGACGATGCCGCTCGGCATCCCAGGGCTCTACATGCTCTCACGGTTCGTCTCGCCACGGGCCCGCGAACCGGTCTTCGAGATCCGCCGTCCGGAACCGCTGCCACCGAAGACCGCCGGGCAGCTTGCCGCGAGCGGAACGGCCTTCGGGATCCTCAGCGTCATCGGCGCCGGCCTCCTGCTGGCGGGACTCGCGGGCCTGAGAGCCAAGCGCACCGAGGAGGCGGCGTCGTTCAACTACGCCTCCGAACTCCTGGCGATCGCCACGCCTTCCGACGCCCTGGGCTGGGTGCAGCTCGGTGGGCTCCTGGCGTTCGGCGCCGCGATGGGCTTGTTCACGGCGGCCGTGCAAGCGGCAAGACGCGGTGCAGGGGCCTCGATGGGAACCGAGGCTCCCGACGGGTCGTAGAGGCGAATGGAGTCGGCATGTGGTGCCGTCGCAGCCTCCCCCCGCACTCCAGTTGCGGCCATTCTCCTTTACGATGGTGGAATGACGCCGAGAAACGGAATGAGGCCGGTGCATCCCGGCGAGATTCTGCGAGAAGAGCTCGATGAACTCGGGATGTCGGCCAACGCTCTGTCGAAGGCCCTGGACGTGCCGGTCAATCGCGTCACGGCCATACTCAACGGTCAGCGTGGTGTCAGCGCGAACACCGCGCTTCGCTTGGCGCGCTACTTCGGCACGACGCCGCAGCTATGGCTGAACCTCCAGAAGACTTGGGAGCTTCGCCGCGCGGAGATTGAGGCCGGTCGCCACATTGCCGAGAGGGTCAAGCCTCGGCAGATGGTGGCCTAGGCGCTAGCGCCCTACCGGGCGATCTGACCCATCCGCAGCGGCCGCTGCATCGTGGTCGGCTCGTCGGGATAGAGCTTGGCGGCCTGTTCGCCGTAGCCGTTGAAGATCGGCGTGTCGAACGGCTGGTTGTTGTGCAGCCAGTGCGAGGTCGCCTGGCTCCAGCGCGGGTGCGGGATGTACGGGTTCACGTTCGAGAGGTAGCCGTACTCGTGCGGCTGGACCTGCCAGAAGATCTTCGGCTCTTCGGCCACGAACTCGATCTTGACTATCGACTTGGGGTTCTTGTAGCCGTACTTCCAGGGCACCACGATGCGCAGCGGCGCGCCGTGCTGCTTGAGCAGCGGTTCGCCGTAGATCCCGGTCGCGACAAAGGCGAGTTCGTTCATCGCCTCCTCCAGCCTCAGGGCTTCAAAGTAAGGCCACTGGTACCAATGGGCCTCCCTGACGCCTGGCATCTGGGCCCTCTTGAGAGCGGTGAAGAAGCGAACATGCTTGGCAGAGGACTTCGGGCTGGCCTTCTCGATCAGCTTGCTCAGCGGAAAGCCGCTCCAGGGCACGTTCATCGCCCAGCGCTCGACGCAGCGGAAGTGGTAGAGCCTCTCCTCGTGCTCGATGCCGAAGATGTCGTCGAGGTCGAGCGTCATCGGGTTGTCGCACAGGCCCGTGACCTCGACCTTCCACGGCTCGACGGTGAACTTGCCGGCGAACTTCCACACCGGACCGCCGCGGCCCGGCAGGAACTCGTAGAAGTTGTTGTGGCTGCCCGCGAAGTCGCGCGGCGTCAGCTCGCCGCCGACGCTCTCCGGCGGACCCGCGAACTTCGTGTTGCGCTTGGGCCGCGCGCTGGGCTCGGCGCCGTAGACGTCGGGCCGCTCGAGGGCCGGCTTCAGCTTGTCCTCGATCGGCGGCGCGGGCGGCGGCGCCGACACTTGCTGGCGGAGGCGAAACTGCGAAGCCAGAGGCGACGCGCCGGCAATGCCGACCGCGGCCGCGGCCACGAACTTGCGGCGGTCCATGTAGACCTCCCGCGGCGTCGGCTCGCGGCTCGGCAGCGCGATACCGGAGTCCGAGGGGAGGTAACGGGCGGGGTCGTGCTTCTTGATCCACATCGTGTCAACCGAGCGGAACGGTCTGGCCGCCATTCCCGTCGGCGTGTCCTCCTGTTCTCCCGCGCTCCGCGGCCGGGTGCTCGCTCAACCCTACCAGCCGGCCGGCGCCCAACGCGCGGGCGGCCGTCTCGAGATCGGCGGCGAGTCGAGCGGCGAGGACCTCCTCCGGTTCATCGCTCTCGTCCGGCGGACCGGGACCGTCCCGGAGCACCGTGTAGGGGTCGAGGAAGCCCTCGCGACGGTCGGCGTCTCCCCTGAGCTCGGCGAACAGATCGGTGACGTGCCAGGAAGCGTTGCGAAGCGCGTAGTCGCGCCGCGTGAACCCGTCGACCGGGCGCCAGCGCAGCTCCGGCGTGCGGTAGGTCTCGTAGAACATGTCCGAGCGGGAGGTCCTCACCTCGGGGTCCCAGAACGAACGGCAGAAGATGTCGTCCTTCTGCGAGAAGCGTTCGAACCCCTCGCCTACCTCGAACCCCGCTTCGGCATCGCTGACGGGGCGTTCTCCGGACTGCGGCCCGGCCTTCACGGTCGCACGCCCTGCCGTTCCATGCGCGTCAGGCCAACGCCTCGATGAACTGCGCCGCCCACTCGTGGACGGAGTGGCGACGGACCACCTCGCGCATCGCCCTCATGCGGCGCGTCCCGTCCTCCGCGTCGAGCGTGATCGCCCGTTCGATCGTCGCCGCCATGGCGTTCACGTCGTGCGGGTTCACCAGCAGGGCGTCCGGCAGCTCGGCGGCCGCGCCCGCGAACTCGCTGAGCACGAGGACGCCGTCGTCCTGGAGGCGGGTGGCGACGTACTCCTTGGCCACAAGGTTCATGCCGTCGCACAGCGGCGTCACGAGCATCACGTCGGCGACCAGGTAGAACGCGATCAGCTCCTCGAACGGCAGGTTGCGCCGGAAGTACTGGACCGGCACGACGCCGAGTTCGCCGTACTCACCGTTGATCTGGCCGACGAGTTCCTCCACGTCGCGCCGCAGGATCTGGTACTCCGAGATGCGCTCGCGGCTCGGCACGGCGACCTGGACCATCACCGCGTCGCGAATCGACCGGTTCTTGCGCCCCAGCCATTCGAGGAACGCCTTGAGCCGCAGGTCGATGCCCTTCGTGTAGTCGAGGCGGTCGACGGAGAGGATGATCTTCCGGCCGCGGCGGAGTTGCTGGAGCTGTTCGGCCCGCTCCCGGATCTCGGGCGCCAGCGCCGCGTTCGCGTAGCGGTCCGTGTCGATGGATATCGGGAAGGCGCCGACCCGGATGTCGCGCCCCTGGTAGCGGATCGTTTCGCCCTGAGGCTCCGCCTCGATCAGCCGGTCGGCGAGCCGCGTGAAGTTGTAGGCGCCGGCCGGGGTCTGGAAGCCGATCACGTCCGCGCCTAGCAGGCCCTCCAGCACCGTCCGCCGCCACGGCAGGCGCAGGAACAGTTCGATCGGCGGGAAGGGAATGTGCAGGAAGAGGCCGGAACTGATGTCCGGCCGCAGCTCGCGCAGCATCCGCGGCACGAGCTGCAGGTGGTAGTCCTGGATCCACACGCGGCCCCCGGGGGCGGTGCGGCGAGCCGCCTCCTCGGCGAAGCGCCGGTTGACCGCCACGTACGGGTTCCACCAGTGCCGGTGGTACTCGGGCGGCCGCACGGCATCGTGGTACAGGGGCCACAGGGTCGAGTTGCACATCCCCTGGTACGAACCGGCGACTTCCGCCTCCGACACCGGCACCGCCACGTTCAGAATGCCCTCGTGGCGAAACGGCTCGGGCGCGTCGTCGGCGCCGCCCGACCAGCCCACCCAGCAGCCGCCCGCCTCGCGCACGATCGGCGACAGGGCGCTGACCAGACCGCCGGGGCTCTGCGCCCAGCCCAGTTCCCCATCCACCTCCTCGCGACGCACGGGGAGCGTGTTGGCGACGATCACCAGCTCCGACTGCCGGGCAGCCGGCAGATCTTGAGAACCCATCGGTTTCTGTATCGTAAGGGATCTCGGAGGCTGAGCCCTGTGAACCAGAAAGCGCATCCTCCGCACGCCGCCTGGATGCTGCTGGAACCGGCTTCCGACATCCCGCCGCCTCACTCCTGGGCCCTGTTCCTGGATGTCGACGGCACCCTGATCGAGATCGCGGACGCGCCCGATGCCGTCCACGTCGACGAGCGGATCGGCGGCCTGCTCGAACGACTCCGCTGCCGGCTCGGCGGCGCGCTGGCCCTCGCCAGCGGACGCTCGCTCAACGTTCTCGACCGCTTCTTCTCGCCTCTCGAGCTGCCGGCCGCCGGGCTGCACGGCCTGGAACGCAGGTCCGCCGACGGATCCGTCAGCCGGGTCGACGGCGCTGGGGCCATGGGTCCGGCCCGCCGCGAACTGGCGCGCTTTGCCGCGAAGCACCCCGGTACCCTGCTCGAAGACAAGTCGGCGACCCTGGCGCTCCACTACCGGCGCGCGGCCGGCGCCGAGGTCGCGGCGCGCGAAGTGATGGAGAAGGTCCGAACCTCCCTGGGCGCCGGATACCGGGTCCAGGAGGGCAAGATGGTGTTCGAGTTGAAACCGCATCGCCCGAACAAGCGCACAGTGGTCGAGGACTTCATGGCCGAAGCGCCGTTTCGTGGCCGCGTCCCGGTCTTCATCGGCGACGACATCACCGACGAGGACGGCTTTGCCGCCGCGCAGAGCGTCGGCGGCGCCGCGATCGTGGTCGGCCTGGAGCCAGGCTGCGACCGCACCAGCGTCGCGAACTACGGCTTGAGCGGCGTGCGCGAACTCCATCGTTGGCTGGAGGCCCTCTGCGACACGCTATGAATCTGCGCGGCAGAAACGCAGTATGGTGCGTTCTGGCGCGCAGACTCATGGTGAGGTGGGGGCTGGAGCCAAACACGGAGCCCGCGACGGGTTTGGCGGCGCTTGCGGGCGAGCGGCCATGACGCGTGACGAAGTCCGGCCGCTCGACGGCGGCGTGATCGGCAACTGCAGCTTCGGCGCGCTGATCGATCCGCGCGGGCGCATCTGCTGGGCCTGCCTGCCGCACTTCGACGGCGACCCGGTGTTCCACTCGCTCCTGGACGAAGCTGACGAGGGCGACCCCGAGGCCGGCGGCTTCTTCGACGTGCTGCTCGAGGGGTTCCGGTACAGCGAGCAGCACTACGTGGAGAATACGGCCATCCTCGTCACGACGCTCCGCGACGGCAACGGCGCCGCGGTCCGCATCACCGACTTCGCGCCCCGGTTCGAGCAGTTCGGCCGCTCCTTCCGCCCCACAATGATCGTCCGCACGATCGAACGGTTACGCGGCGAACCGCGCATCCGCATCCGTCTGCGACCGCGCTTCGACTACGGCTCGCGCCGCCCCGAACTGACCCGGGGCAGCAACCACATCCGCTTTGTCGGCCCGCGACTCGCCCTGCGGTTGACCACGGACACCCCGGTTTCCTTCATCACCGACGGGATCACCTTCGTCCTTGAGCAGCCCCTCACCCTGCTGCTCGGGCCGGACGAGAGCCTGACCGAGCCGGTGGACTCCGTGGCGCGCGAGTTCCGAAGCCGAACGGAGAGCTACTGGCGCGAGTTCGTGCGCCATCTCGCCGTGCCGTTCGAATGGCAGGAGGCCGTGATCCGGGCCGCGATCACGCTGCAACTGTGCAGCTTCGAGGAAACCGGCGCGGTGCTGGCCGCGATGACCACCTCCATCCCCGAGGCGCCGGGTACAGGCCGCAACTGGGACTACCGCTTCTGCTGGCTCCGGGACTCCCACTTCGTCGTGCAGGCGCTGAACCGTCTGGGCGCGACCCGCACCATGGAGGGCTACCTCGGCTACATCACCGACTTGGCGGCCGCCGCCGAGGGCGGCGTGCTGCAACCCGTCTACGGGATCAAGTTCGAAGGGGAACTGACCGAGCGCACCGTCGACAACCTGCCTGGCTACCGTGGCATGGGACCGGTGCGGGTGGGCAACGACGCCTGGCGCCAACTACAGAACGACAACTACGGCAGCGCGATCCTCGCCGTGACCCAGAGCTTCTTCGACCGCCGGCTGGTCAAACCCGGCAACCCCCGCGTGTTCGGCTGGCTGGAGCAACTTGGCGGACAGGCCGCCGCCCTGTTCGACCAGCCCGACGCCGGGCTCTGGGAGTTCCGGCAGCGCAGCGCCGTCCACACCTTTTCGAGCGTCATGTGCTGGGCCGCCTGCGACCGCCTGGCGCGCATCGCGAAGGCGCTCGGGCTGACCGATCGTCAAACGTACTGGACGAGCCGGGCCGAGGCGATCCGCAAGCACATCCTTCAGAGCGCCGAGACCGGCGGCCGCCTCGCCGCCACCCTCGACGGCGAGGGCATCGACGCCAGCCTGCTGCTGCTCCACGATCTCGGCTTCCTCGACGCCGCCGATCCCCGCTTCGCCGCCACCGTCGAGTCGCTTGAACCGCTCCGTTCCGGCAGCAACTTCTTCCGCTACCGGGAGGACGAGTTCGGCGCCCCCACCACCTCCTTCGCCGTCTGCAGCTTCTGGTACATCGACGCGATCAACGCCCTCGGCCGCAGCGAAGAGGCCCGCGAGCTGTTCGAACAGATGCTCGAACGCCGCAACCCCGTGGGCCTCCTGTCCGAGGACCTCGACCCCGAGACCGGCGAACTCTGGGGCAACTTCCCCCAGACCTACTCCATGGTCGGCCTGATCAACTCCGCGCTACGGCTCAGCCGCCCCTGGAGCGAGGCGTTCTAGTCCACAGAGGAAGAAATGAGCAGAGGAACAGCCAACATCGATCCCGTGGTCGACGCGATCCGCCGCAGCGGCCTGTCGATTTACGATCCGCTCGTCCCCCCATCACAGCGACCTTTGGATCCCCACTGACCGCCTCGAACTCATCCTCGACCGTGCCCTAACGGGCATGTCTTTCACGGGCCTGCCGCTTCGCACGCGGTCCAAGGCGGTCAAGCAGCACGTCTGCCGAGCTCTTGGCTACCCCGTGCCCCCCTCCTTCAAACGCACGCAACCGCGCTTTCCGGCCCAAGGGCTGGATGTGTACACACAGAAATCCGACAATCTCCAGATCTGGAACAGCGAACTGGAACCTGACCGCCGCTACGCCCTGGTACGTCTGGGGCCGGACGACAACGTACTGACCGTACGTGTCGTGACTGGCGAGACGCTCTCACCCTTCGACACCACCGGCGTCCTGACCAAGAAGTACCAGGCCCGTCTGATCCAACGGGGCCCCTTCCCGGAACTCGTGAGTCGTGTAGACACCGACCGCCTCCTGCCCTGGCTCGAAACCCATTTCGACCCAGGCCCGGCGAGTGAACCAACCCAGGCACCGCACCCGGGCCAACTCCTGCCCATCGGCGAGGTCTTCGACCGCTTGAAGCCGCTTCTTCGCCAGCGAATCGCCGACGTCGGCCATGATCAGGAGCGCCACCGGGGCGCCGTTCTGCACCGATTGGTCTGCGCCCGGCTCGGTTACTCCAGCTACAAGGACGACGGCCAGTTCCCCGACGTCCCACACCAGCTCCTCGAACTGAAGCTCCAGACCTCACCGACGATAGACCTTGGCCGCGTGAGGCCGGACAGCCTCGACCCGATGTCCGCCATGCCCAAGATCGAGGGCGCCGTCATTCGCTACTGTGACGTCCGTTACGCGCTGTTCTGTGGGTTCAAGGACCGGGACTCAGTAGTGCTTACTCACTTCTACGCAACTACGGGGAGAGACTTCTTCTATCGTTTTCCGCAGTTCCAAGGACAGGTCGTCAATGCCAAGCTGCAGCTTCACTTGCCATCGACGTTCTTCTCGCACCCGTAGGCCCGCTGGCAAAAGGTGAGCAACGCGACCAATCAGGCTGACTGGCCGGTGCCTTGACAGTGTCGGCCGCTTTCCCGTCCCGAAGGGCTCTCCGAGCCGGTCAGGCTTCGCCACACCATACCGTCCACCTCTCGCTCGAGTTGCTCGTCGCCCGCTGCCTGTCCGTTCCCACAAAGCCGTCGGGCGCCGTCAACAATCTCCTGGCCTAGCGACGTATCGGGGTCGGGAAGCGGGAACTTCCGTACATACTGAGTAATGAAGCGTCGGCGCCCAGCGTAGAGCTTGTTCGGGAACCTGATGTCGTAGAACTGCTCAATGAACGAGGAGTTCCCCACTGCCGCCGCCAGCCATAGCAACTCCACGTCACGCGAGTCCTCACACGCCAGCCAGTAGCAGTCGCCGTTTACGACAGAACCTCCGAGATCCACCCAGAACGTCGGTCGTTCAGTAATGTCCCGGAACACCAGTTTGGGCAACTCCCAAGCTCCCGGATCCTGCGGCACCCAGATTTCGTACCACTTGCGCCCCGCGTCCGTCACGTACTGGCGCGCCTCAAGCGTCGCGCGGTGCTCTTCTAAGTAGGCCGCGCTCCGCGGATACCGCCTCAGATCGACCGCGCGACGGCCGCCGCCGCCGATCTCGTGCGGGTAAAGGATCATGGTCGAACTTGGCTCGGCACGCGGCCTGAACCGGCCCGCAATCCGGTGCGTAGCAAGCGGCCGCAAGAGCTCCGGCCGCTCCGCCCCCCCCATCTGATCCCAGTCATTCCGGATAAAGACGCGGTCCGCACAGGTCTTTACACCCACACGGATCCTCCCCAAGTCTCCGAACTTCGCCCAAGTGCGCCGCTTGACTTCGCTGAGCCAACGATCAGTGGCGTCGGTGGCCAAGCGCCAGACATCACCCCCGCCTCGACTTCTGTGCAACCTGCCTTGGCGCACTCTGACACGGCGACCGTCCGGCAATGCCACTACGCCGGAACGCTTGAGTGCCCCGATCGGATCTGGTGCCGACTCGACCGCTGGCTCCCGAGTCTCGTACGCCGACGTGAAGGCGATCGGGTCCTTCCGGCGGTGGCCTCGTCCGCGAGCTAGGAGCACCGCCGGTAGAACGGCAGCATCGAAGAGCTTCGTGTCTCCAAGATCCCAGACATGCCTTATCGCGAGCCGTTCCAGGAGACGTCGCCGAACCGGAGCGCCCGATTTCGTCGTCATGAACCGGTTCGACACAATAATGCCCGCAACGCCGCTGGGCGCCAACACTTCAGCGATACCTAGCACGAAGGCGTAGTACAGATCGACTCGCCCGGACAAGCCGAACTGTCGGGCGATGGCTCTGGACCTCTTCGAACCCATGACTTGCGTACGGACATAGGGTGGATTCGCAATGATCAAGTCGTACGGCTGCAGATAGGCGGCAGGCCGTAACTCCATCTGGCCGCTTCCGTCCGCCGTCAGGTGGTCCAGAAAGCTGGCGCTTCTAAGCCTTGTAGGAACGCCAGGAAACTCTCCGCGGAGCCGCTTTCCTGCTACAGAAAGTGCCTCCTCGTCGACCTCGAAGCCCTCCACTTCGACGCGAAGTCGCCGTCGCTGAAGTTGCTTAAGCAGGGAAAGCAACAGTTCGCCATGGCCCACAGCCGGGTCCAGCAGCCGGAGTGGCCGATCGGTAGGAAGCCGCCCGATCATCCCGCCGATCTGCCGGGCCACGAACGCGGCGAGCAAGGTCGGCGTATACGTAACGCCGCCCCCCTTCTCCTCCGTCACCAAGCCGTAGCGGCCGCGAGTCTCGGTCGACGGGCCGCTCTCCCCGCCGGCGATTGTCCGAGTAAGAGAAGTAGTTGCCATCTGGTCGCCACTCAGCGAGTTCGGCTCGACCACAGGTGAAGCATGTCGGCGCACAGAAGCAGGTCGACCGAGCTCACCAACCAAGACGATCCTGCACCCGTTGCGCTTCCCGGTCAAGGGGCCGGGTGAGACGCTGCTACGCTCAGGCCGCGCTCGAGGAGAAGCAGACGCGAGCCGCCCGCAGAGTTCGGAGACGAGAGTGGCGCAAGCACCGCAGAACACCTCCCTTCACCTCCACGAAGAGCTCATGCTCCTCGCCCTGCACGACACGAAGGGTACCGTCACCGGCACCCACACGAGCATCGGCCTCGGCGGCGCCATCGCGGCCGAACTTCTGCTCCAGGAGCGCGTCCGTATCGACGAATCGCGCCGCTGGCGCAAGCTGGTCGAGGTCCGCGACATCCGCCGCACCGACGACTCCATCCTCAACGAGTGCCTGAAGAGAATCCGTTCCGCCAAGCGGCGGGCTTCGGTCCAGACATGGATCACACGCTTCTCCTCCATGAGGAAGCTCCACCACCGGGTCGCCGAACAACTCTGCGCACGGCGCATCCTGCGGGCGGACGAGCAGGAGATCCTGCTCATCTTCAAGCGACGCGTCTTTCCGGAGATCGACCCGGGTCCCGAGCAGGAGATCCACTCCCGCCTGCGCGCCGCGATCTTCAGCGATGACCGGGAAGTCGAGCCCCGAACCGTCGTCCTGGTCGCGCTGGCCCACGCGGTCGGCCTGCTCAACCCGATCTTCGGCCGCAGGGAGCTCCGACCCCGGAAGCAGCGCCTGAAGAGCCTTGCTAAGGGTGACGTGATCGGCAGAGCCACTTCGGCTGCCGTCGATGCCGCCCAAGCGGCAGTCGCAGCGGCCGCCGCCATGCCCGCCATCATCGCCGCCTCGACCTCCTCGAACTCCAACTGAGCGCTCCAGTCGAGAAGACCCCACCGGCACGACGCCGCCTCTCTGAGTACGCGCGCCTTCTGGCCCGCACCCGAGCGGCACCGCGAAACGGCGACCCGTTTACGTTCCCGGCACAATGCCCAAGCTCAACGCCGAAGCCGCTCCTACGTGGCCGCCGATCTCGCCGAGCAGCACGCGGTTCATCGCGCCCGGCCACCTGTGGCCCTCCCCGCTCGCCGAACAGCACCGTATCCTGGCCAAGACTGAGAGACTGACGGCGCTCTTGAACAGGCCGGAGATGACCCACACAGCCCGGCACGCCCACCCGATCACTCCCTGATTCTGGCCTCCCAGAGGCCCGAGTTCTCCTCGTACCCGGCAAAGACCGCAGACGCCCGATGAACCCGCTGCTGAAGAACGCTGTTGTCTCGATTCAGCTTGGGTTGGAGGACTTCGCGGCGGACGACCAACGCCGCGTCGTCTCAGCCGCGCGGAATGTGTACGCGGGCGTCCTCTTGCTCGCCAAGGAGGTGTTGCGACGCTGGTCGCCGCCCAACTCCAACGAGCTTCTCGTCCGTGCCCACAAGAGAGCAGTGCGGGACGAGAAGGGAGGCGCCAAGCTCGTCGGACATGGCAGGAACACGATCAATCGCCACGAGACGCAGAGGATCTTTCGGCAGCTTCAGTTGGACGCCGATCTGTCGGGCCTAGATCGCTTGGCCGAGATCCGAAACGACATTGAGCACAGACACGCCAAACATGCCCCAGAGTTGATTCGGGAAGCGATCGCCGCCGCAATGCCGATTATTCGCGATCTGATCGTCCGAGAGCTCAAAGAGACACCTGCTTCGTTGCTGGGTAAGGACTCTTGGAACTTACTGTTGAAGGAAGCCGATGTGCTCAAGAAAGAGCGAGACGCGTGTCGGTCGAGCTTCGCCGGGGTCAACTGGGAAAGCACGACGCTCGAGGTAGCCCTCCAGGACTTCCGGTGCCCAAGGTGTTCCAGCAGCCTTCTGCGAAACGACAGCGTCGAAGCGAGAGATCCGCAGGAGTTGACGCTGGTCTGTTCCCGATGCGGCGAGCTTGCCGATCTCGAGGATGTGGTCGAGGCCGCGCTTGAGAAGAGCCTCTGGGCTGAAAGCTACATAGCAGCAAAGGAAGGTAGCGATCCAGTGCTTGAGGAATGCCCTGAGTGTCTTAGAGCGACGTATGTTCTCGCCGAAGAAAAGTGGCTCTTTTGAATTGCGAGTGGGTCAAGCGGTGTGCGGGTTGAGCGTGTGGAAGTCGAGTTTGCCGGCGATGAGGAAGAAGGCGATGCGTATGGTGTCGAATCGCTTGTAGCCTCTGGCCTTGCGTTTGGCGGACTGGAAGAGTCCGTTGAGGGCTTCGAGGAAGCCGTTGGTCTGCCGGGTTCGCGCCCAGGCAGCGATCGCTTGCAGGTGCTTTCGGATGGTGCGGGCGACGGCCTTCATGGGTTCGACCTTGGAGCGGTTCACGTTGGTGCACCACTGATGGAGCATTCGCAGCACGACGTTGATCTGCTTGCGGTTGAGAATTTCGCGGAGTTGCTCCCGATAGAGCCAGGCGCGTGCGGTGCGTCGGCTGGCGACCCTCTTGACGAAGCGGTCGAGGTCGGCCCGTTGGGCCGGCGTCAGGGAGTCGCGGTTCTTGAGCAGCGTCCAGCGCAGGCCCTTCAGCGACGGATCGAGGCGCTGTTCGAGGCGCCGGGTCTCGTCCACCGCCTTCGAGGCCAGGGCCATGACGTGGAACTTGTCGAGGGTCACCTCGGCGTTGGGGAGATTCTCGGCGACGCCCTTGAGGAAGGCGGCCGACATGTCGATGGACGCCCGGCTGATCGCGGCGGGATCGCCGCCGCGCCTTTGCAGATCGTCGGCGAACTCCTCGATCGTGCCGGACTTGCGTCCCTCGGCGAGGAACACCACGCGCCGGCGCTCGCTGTCGGCGACCGCGGTCACGTAGTCGTGCCCCTTGGCGCGGGAAGTCTCGTCAATGGCCACGTGGCGCAGTTCGGAGAGGTCGTCCCGGTCGACCGCCAGCTCGACGTAGCGCTTGCAGATCGCGTGCACCCGATGCCACGACACCCCGGTCAACCGGGCCACCGCAGCGAAGGTCATGTCTCGGCACATGGCCAGAATCAAGGCTTCGAACAGCAGCGTGAAGCCGGACAATCTGCCCGACCAGGGCGGAGTCACCAACGCCACCCGCTGGTCGGGGAGTCGCACACGGGGCACTCGCGCCTCGAGCAGGCACTCGTGCTGGAAGAAGTTGAGGTGCCGATAGCGCTTGATCTGCGTGTCGTGCACCGGATGAGAACCGCCGTCCCCCTCGTGGGCGAATCGGCTGCCCTTCCTGAAGTCGATCCGTATCGTCAACCGACGCTCCCTCTCACAGAAGTCCACGCCGTCAACGAACCACGGCGCCGACACGCCCAGCGCTCTCGCGAACAATTCCCTCTGCATCTCTCGTCCTCCTTCAGTCGGAACAGGAGAGACGAGTCTTGCTCATTCCGATCGCCCGCGACTACAGCCGCCACCCGAAATCGCCGCGAACGCCCTCCCCACCGGACAGCTTGCGCCCTCGCCGCTACCGGTCTTCCGCAGATTCCACAGCCCGACGGCGGCGGCTACGGCGGCGGAGGCCGCTATCCCAAGACCCCCTCAGCATCTGCACTCGCCCGCGCCCTACCCACTCGCAACTCGAAAGAGGCGGAAAAGTGTCTGGCACCGGATTGCGGCTTCAGCCTGCCGAACTACGACTGCGCCATTTGCCATGAGGCGCTGACTCTGGACGACTATCGTGATGGCAGGGATGGTCTGTGCGGCTACCATGCCCACATGTTGCTCAAGGATGACTGATGCGTAGCATCATCACCCGTCTTCGACGGTCGAGTCTCATCTTCTACTGCCCGACGCGCTCGTCGGGCCGACTCCCGATGGTCCTTGCGTTGAAGCGGAGCGGTTCACCGGCGGCGCCCCCGCGCTCCGAGCGGTTGGGAGTAGACGCCAGGCCATCGGACGGAGGGAGCGGTCCGAGGCCGGTCCTTCTGCTCGGCCACGCGCCACCAAAGACGCCGCGCTCGCTCTAGGCCGTCGACGACAGCCTGCCGGTTGCGGTGGAAAGCCACCGAGAGCCCCGCCAGTATCCTCGTCCGATCATGCCCAAGCTCTACGCCGAAATCGCTCCCTGGTGGCCCCTCATCTCGCCGCCCCACGAGTACGAAGAGGAAGCCGGAATCTACCGCCGCCATCTCCTCGAAGCCTCTGCCAGCACCCCCCGCACCGCCCTCGAACTCGGCAGCGGCGGCGGCCACAACGCCTCCCACCTCAAGGCGCACTTCGAGATGACCCTGGTCGACCTGTCACCCGGGATGCTGGCGATGAGCCGGCAACTCAACCCCGAGTGCCGGCACGTCGAGGGCGACATGCGGACGATCCGCCTCGACCGGACGTTCGACTGCGTCTTCGTCCACGACGCGATCGACTACATGACGACCATCGACGACCTGCGCGCCGCCATCGAGACCGCCTACGTCCACTGCCGTCCCGGCGGCGCCGCCCTCTTCGCTCCCGACCACCTGCGCGAGAACTACCGGCCCAGGACCGACTGCGGCGGCTGCGACGGTGAGGACCGCAGCGCCCACTACCTCGAGTGTTGCTGGGACCCTGACCCCACGGACACAACGATCACCACCGACTACGCCTTCGTGCTGCGCTCCGAGGACGGCAGCGTCGAGGTCGTGCATGATCGCCACATCACCGGTCTCTTCCGCCGCGCCGAGTGGCTCCGTCTCCTGGCCGACGTCGGTTTCGAGGCAGAGGCCGTGGACTGCGATCACTCGGAGATCGAACCGCGCGAGTACGAACTGTTCGTCTGCCGGCGGGCGTAGGCACAGCGGCTACCGGACCTGCCGAAAGGGGCGTTTCGTCAGGAGCACGAACGCCCCGCGACCCCAACTTTCGCCACGCTGTTCTCACCGCCTACGAGCGGCGGTGTGCCGTGTGCGACTTCGATATCAGGATCGAGGACGACCTGGTGGGGCTCGACGCGGCCCACATCCGCTGGCATGCCGCCGGCGGACCTGACGACGTGCGCAACGGGCTGGCGCTCTGCATCCTTCACCACCGGACCTTCGACCGCGGCGCGATCGGTCTCGAGCGTGCGGCCAATGGCTTCCGGCTGCTTGTGTCGGATGCGGTGAACGGCCAGAGCCGAGCCTTCCGGCAACTCCTGGACTGCAGCGGTCGGCCGATCCGGCACCCACAGCGCGCCGAGCAGCGCCCCGACACCGACTTCATCGATTGGCACCGTGAGCAGGTGTTTCGGGGGTCGCCCCGAGAGTACTGACGCAGCCTTGGAGTCAACGTCACAACCTCCCTCGTGAAGACTGTCAGACGAGTCCCGGTCGTCCGTCCCGGTTCGCCATGCTCCTCGTGATCCTGCCCCTCATCGGAGCGCTCTCCGCCTTGAGCACGGTGCGGAGGCGCCGGCGCAGCGACGAATAGAGTAGTCTGACCAGCGACAACGACTGATGGCTCGATGAAGGCGGACGAATGGGTGACCCAGGCCAGATCGGTACTCGGTGGGTGACTTACGCGGGGTTCTGGATTCGGGTCGTGGCTCAACTGATCGACGGTCTGGTTCTCTGGGCCTTCTTCATCGCGGTCGATTTCCTGCTTCTCGGAGACCCGTTCCCGCCAGAGCCGCCTCGGACAACGCCCGCGTATGCCGCCTCTTCGGTTGTCGTGGTTCTGACCGTCTGGCTGTACACCGCAGTGATGGAGTCGTCGCATAGACAGGCCACGCTCGGGAAGATGCTGGTTGGCATCAACGTGACTGACCTGGAAGGGAATCGAATCAGTTTCGGCCACGCAACAGGCCGCCACTTCGCCGAGTATCTTTGCTTCTTCACGTTCCAGTTGGGCTACGTCATGAACCTCTTCACGGACAAGAGGCAGTGCCTCCACGACAAGGTCGCCCGGACGTTGGTGTTGGAGCGGTGACCGCAGATAAGAAGAAGCACGACGAGTCCAAGCCGTCGGCCCGGTTCCTCGTGCTGATGGGCCTCCTCTTCACCGGCGAGGACGCCGGTCTGTTGAGCATCGAGGCGCTGCGCACGTCGCCCGTCTCCATGGCGTACGCGGTCGCTCTTGCAACGGCGGCGGTCGCGACACTGGCGTTCCTCCTGCGACGTATCCACAGCGAACCAGCAGGAGAGGAAGCCGCGCCGCGTACAAGCCCTGTCTGGCACGAGTCGACGCTGTTCACCGATCCCTGGTATCAGGTTTCCGCGATCTTCTGCGTGTTCATCCTCTTCTCGCAGTTCGTCATGGACCTGGTCGCCGAGCCGCCGGCAACGGACCGCGCCGTGTGGTTCCTGGCGGCGCTGGGGATCGCGACGCTTGCCATGGCGTTCGGTCTGACTGGCGGCGCTGCCTCCAAGAAGCGCTCAGACGGCGACGACGCGGACAAGGCGGACGAGGCGCAGCAGGCGGGCGAGCCGGAATCGCCGGTCGAAGCCACTCTTCGCGACCCCTGGTTCAGCGTGCCGGTTACGTCGATCTTCTTTCTGCACTTCGCCCGGGACGGGTTGAACCAGATCGAGGAGGCGCCCGAGTCGCTCATGACCACTGTGACTCCGCTGATGCCTGTGGTGGCGTTGGTGGTGGGATTGGTGACCTTGGCGGTGTCTCGTGCCCGGCGGAGGCGGCGGGAGGCTGCGGTGGTGGTGGATGCTGGGTCGGTGGGCGTGACGGGGGAAGTGGGCGCCGGGCCGAAGGCGTAGCCTCGCCGCTTCGCGGCTCGGCCCGGATGCCGGCCGGAGGCCGGCTTTCCGAGAAACACCGCGCGAGGCGCCGGCCTCGCTCCTTCCTCTTCGGCGCCCCGCCCCTCCCAGTGGCGGAGGGAGCGCCTACTCGGCCAGGAGCGACGCGCGGACGATCTCCTGGTCGTTCCGATGCACGATGTGGCCGTTGGCGTAGGCGGGGTGGACCCAGAGCAGCTTGCCCAGTTCGCGGCGGACGCGCCTGCTCGGCGTGGTCGGTTCGATGAGCTGAGTACGGTCGATCTCGTGGTAGCCGTCGCGGCTCAGGCGGGCGATCATCAGTTCGCCGCGGTCGTTGCTGATGAAGTAGCGGTCGCCGTTCCTGACCAGGAACGCGGTGGCGATGCGGGCGTCCTCGCTGGGCTCGAAGGTCGCCCAGACCTCCTTGCCGGTGGCGCGGTCGAGGGCGCGCAGGGCGCCCAGGCCGCCGATGCCGTAGATCATGTCGCCGTCGAAGGCAGGGGTCGAGTTGAAGGCGTGCAGGCCGTCGACATCCGCCTTGCTGGAGCTCTTCCCCTTCCAGACGATCCTGGCTTGCGGCTTGCTCGATCCAGAAACGCCGCCCGCCTCGGCGACCTCGATCAGGGTCGAGCCGTGCGACGCGGATGACACGAGGAGTTGGTTCCCCGCCTGGATCGGGGTCGCGATGGTCTGCCCGTACTCCACCTCGTAGGGGAACTGCCAGAACACTTCGCCGCCGCCGGGGTCGAGGCCGGCGATGCCCTTCGGGTGCCAGATGATGAGGTGCCGCCGGCCGCCCAACTCGTAGATCACGGGCGGGTTGTAGCCGGGCTCGTTGAGTGCCTCCATCGATCGCCAGCGTTCTTCGCCCGAATCGCGGTCGAAGGCCACGACCATGGCGTCGGGCTCGCCGCCGACCAGGGTGATGATCTGGCGGCCATCGGCCAGCGGCGCCCCGACGAAGCCCCACGGCTGCACGGCCGCACCGTAGTCCAGGGCGAGGTCGTGCCGCCAGAGCACCCGGCCGTCCTCCACCGCCAGCGCCGCCAGGTAACCGGCCGAACCGAGCACGTAGACGCGGTCGCCGTCGACGGTCGGCGTGGCGCGCGGGCCGTTCGAGTAGGCGGGCATGAGACCGGCGAGGTCGGTCTCCCAGGAGTGCGCCCAGAGTTGCTTCCCGGTGGTCTCCTCGAGCACGACGAGGCGCTCACGACCGCGGTTCCCGGGCAAGCGCTCGAAGTCGGTCGCGAAGACGCGACCGGCGGCGACCGCCGGGCCGCCGTAGCCCGGGCCGATCGGCGCTCGCCAGACGAAGCGCAGGCTGCCCTCGGGGAAGCGGTCGAGGATGCCGTCCTCGTGCCAGACGCCGCGGCGTTCGGCGCCGCGCCACTGCGGCCAGTCGTCGGCGTGGACGACCGGCGCCGCGAGCGTGAGGGTAAACGCCGCGAAGAGGGCTGTCGATTTCATCGGCGGAAGCATAGCTTCGGACCGTAGCGACGCACCGCGGGCGGATGCGGGCGAGACGCCCACGTTCCATCCGCGCGCCCGGTGAAGGGCGCACGGAATGGTTCACGGGTGGCGCGAACCGCGCCACCCCGGGTTCCCAGGGGTGCACTGTCGCGTTCCCGCAGAGTGCGGTAGTTTCTCCGCCGTGATGCGCCGCTTGCTTCTGCTGCCGCCGCTGCTCGTCGCCGCGCTATTGCCCGCGGCCTGCAACACGGCGCCACACGTCAGCGCCGATCTGGTCTACCGCCACGGCCAGGACTTTCCACCCACACGGTTGCGTCCGGGCTGGAACCGGGTGTGGGTAGGCCGAGAACTGGAACGGGTGGACCGTCTCATTCACCGGATTCAGGTGATCCCCGAGTTCGCCGGCGACCTGATGAACATGACCGGCCGCCAGCGAGACCGAATGACCGCCGAGATCGCCTGCCCTCAACGCGACCATGCGGTGTGGGATGAGCTGACTCGCGGCCAGGACATCGAGATCGATCTGGAGACCGAGGACCGCGGGCGGTTCACGACCGTCTCGTGCCGGAAGGCGCTCCGGTAGCGCCACCTCCAACCGGACCGGCGCTATGCGCCGGGTGCGGGCAGGATGCCCGCGTTCCCAGGCCGGACGATGCTATTCGTGACCCGCATCGACCGGGCCGCGGCGTTGCTTCGTCTCGCCGCGCCGACGCTTGTCCGAAAGTCTCTTCGCCTTGGCGCGGGCGGAGGGCCGCGTCGGCCGGCGCGGACGAGGCTCGGCGCGGGCCTCTTCGATCATCGCCGAGAGCCGCGAAAGCGCCTCGGCTCGATTGCGCGCCTGGGTGCGGTGGGTATCGGCGGACACGACGATCTCGCCCGCGACGGTGAGGCGCTTGCCAGCCACGCCCTCCAGGCGCTGGCGCAACGGGCCTTCGATGCCGGCCGCGTCGAGGTCGAGGCGGCACTGCGCGGCCGTCGCGACCTTGTTCACGTTCTGACCGCCCGGTCCGGAGGAGCGGACGAACTTGAAGGTGAGCGCTGCTGCAGGGATCGCGAGGCCGCCGACGTCGATGGTGGCCATGGGCCTATGCTCTCAGATGCGGCGATTCGGCTCGCCGCTTCGCGGCGTCGCCCGGATGCGGGCAGGATGCCCGCGTGCCATCCGTGCGCCCGATGACGGACGCACGGACTGGATCGCTAGTCCTCGGTGTACCGGATCTCCATGCGCCGGATGATCAGGGCGGTCACCGCAAGCACGACCGCGGTCAGGGCGAGCAGGCCGAGGACGGAGACGGCCACCGGCGGCGGTTCGACCACCACGGCGAACGGGCCGTCGGAGAGGGGCACCGGCAGCAGGCCCTTCAGGTAGTGGATCACGCTGAGTCTCTTGAGCGCCGGCGGCAGCAGAAAGTGAAGCATCTCCCACAGGTAGAGGGCGCCGGCCGGGATGATCGGGTTCCGGAACACCATGCCGATCAGCGTGAACAGAGAGCCGTAGCCGATGCACGCAAGCAGGGTGACGCCGAGGTAGGCGACGAGATGCGCGCCGCCCGGGCCGGCTGTCAGATCCTCGACGGCTCCCGAGACACCCACCGGCATGTAGATCAACAGGTAGCTGAGGACCGTGCTGGCCATGAACAACAACGCCACGGCGGCTACCGCGGCGACGTACTTCGCCACCACCACCACTTCGCGGCGGATCGGCGTCAGCAACAGGTAGTGCAGGCTGCGCTCGAGGATCTCACCGCGGAACAGATTGAAGAACACGTACAGGCAACCGAAGAACAGGATCGCGCCGAGGAGGACGGTCTCGAAGATGGTCTCGTAGACCATTCGGTTGCCAAACCGTTCCAGCACCGTCTCCCCGCCGATGGGAATCGAGCCGACCAGCAGGACGATCCCCACCGGCACCAGCGCTGCAAGCCCCAGGATCACAGCCCGGCGGGTCATCAGCAGCCGGCGCAGTTCGAGGCGCACCAGTCCGCCGACCTGCCGGCCTAGCAGTGCCCAGTCGAAGCCCTGGGAAGCGGCGGCCCCGGGAACCACGGTCATGACGGTTCGTCCTCTTCGACCATGAGGTAGCGGTAGACGGCCTGCAGGTCGCTGTCGGCGGGGCCGACCGCTTCCACCTCCACACCGCCCTCGGCGACCAGTTGACCGACCAGACGCAGAAAGCGGTCCGCGTCGCGCGTGCGCAGGTGAAGGCCACCGCCGTCGTCGTGAAGCTGGACCTCGGTGACGTGGTCGAGTTCGAAGGCGCGGCCGGCGAGCCACTGGGGACGATTGCACCGCACGAACACCTGCATCGGCTGTTCGCGGACCTCCTCGACTTCGGCACGCATCCCGGGCACTTCGCCTTCCGCCACGATGTACCCGTTCGAGATCAGGATGACTCGGTCCGAGAGCAGGTCGACCTCGTGCAGGATGTGACTCGAGATGAGGACGTGCTGGCCTTCACCGGCCAGTTGACGGAACAGTTCGATGGTCTCGGCGCGCACCATCGGATCGAGACCGTTGAGCGGTTCGTCGAGCACCATGACCCGGGGCCTGTGCGCGATCGCCTGAGCCAGCTTGATCCGCTGCCGCATGCCCTTGCTGTAACCCGCGATCCGGCGGTGGGCCGAGTCGATCAGGCCTACCCGCTCCAGCGCCTGTGCAGTGAAGCGCTCCGCCGCGCTGCGGTCCAGGCCGTGCAGCAGCAGGTAGGAGAAGACGAACTGCCAGCCGGTGACGCCGCGCGGAAAGGAATCGTACTGGGTGCAGTAGCCGAAGCTCCGGAACAGATCCTGCGGCCGGCTGACCGGCACCCCGAGAATGCCGATCTCGCCACGGGTCGGCCGCAACAGGCCTGCGAGCAGGTTCATCAGCGTGCTCTTGCCGGAACCGTTCGGCCCCACGAGGCTGGTGATCCCGGGCTCGATCACCAGGTCGACGCCGTTGACGCCCAGCACGTCGCCGTAGAACTTCGAGACATCGTGGAGCACGATGTTGCGGTCGTCGCCAGGGGCATTGCGCCCCGGATGCGGGCGAGACGCCCGCGCTCCCAGGAGGACGTTGCGGCTCACGAGACGACCTCGAAGGCGCGTACGCGCCGGTACAGCAACGCCGCCGACGCCGCCACCAGCCCGGCGGCCGCCAGCCAGGCGGCCGCGTCCGGCATCTGGACGTTCCCTTCGGTACCGAAGACAGAGGCCGAGAGCGCCGCCGTGACGTCGAACGCCACCACCATGCTGCCCAGCCAGGAGTCGTAGAACTGCTTGTAGAACTCGCCAAAGGCAGTTCCGATCAGGATGGCCCCCATGAACACGATTCGCGCCCAGGGTTTCCACTTCACCCAGGCAGCGATGGCCAGCATGGGCACCGACATGCAGAGAGTCCACACCATCGACACGACGACCAGGGACGGCGCGATCCGCCAGTGCTCCACCAGCCACTCGCGGCCGCCAAGGGAGGCCTGGATCACGAACAGGAGCAACCCCGGCGCCCAGGTAATCGCGGAAACCAGAACGCCGAGGACGACGAGCTTGCCGAGGACGTAGTCGGTCCGCGTCAGCGGGCGCGAGAGATAGAGCGGCATCGCCTGGTTGCGGAGATCCGCCGACACCAGGGACGGCCCGATCACCAGGACGACGACGAAGGCGAGGGACAACTGGGCCCGAAGGAACAGGTTCTGGAAGAACCAGGTGTTCACCTGGACGAACTCCAGCAAGTCGGTCGCGCTGATGTTGATGAGGGCCAGCGCCTCCGCGTTGTAGCGCAAGTACATGGCGACCAGCAACACAAGCGGCCAGGCGAAGCAGAAGGCGAAGAAGGCAAGGAACAACCGCGACGCGAAGACATCGCGCAGGCCGTAGCGGCTGATGACCAGGAACCGGCTCCGCGCCGGCATCAACGGGCCGCTGTAGCCCCTGTAGCCGTGGTCATAGACGGCCATCGTCGCCCTCCATCGCCTTGAGGAAGATGTCCTCGAGCGAGGTGCGCTTGTAGTCCAGGCGGCGAATCGTGATGTCCTGCTCGATCGCCGAGGCGTAGATGTGGCGCACCTCGATGCCCGGCGGCAGGACGGCCTTGATCCGGCGGCGGTTCACCACCGCGACCTCGCAGCCCAGCCCTTCGATCGCGGTTCGAAAGCCGCTTCCCGCGCCCTCGCGCTCGGCGGCCAGGTCGAGCTCCAGGAACCGCCGGTTGGCGCGGCGTTCCTCCGCCAGATTGCAGTATGTGGCGATCCGCCCGCGGTTGAGCACCAGCACCTCCTCGCAGCATTCCTCCACGTCGCGCAGCAGATGCGACGACACGACGACCCTCGCCTTCCCCGAGTCCCGGATCTCCCGGATCAGGCGCAGCATCCGGAGGCGGGCCGGCGGATCGAGCCCGTTCGTGGGTTCGTCGAGAAACAGGAGGCTCGGCCCGTGGACGATCGCCTGCGCCAGCTTGAGCAGTTGCTTCATGCCCAGCGAGTAGGTCTCCACGTTGCGGTAGCGGGCCTCGCCCAGACCGACGTAGAAGAAGACCTCATGGGCGCGTTCGAGCGCCGCTTCGGGCGGCAGACCGGAGAGCTCCGCCATCAGGCGCACGAAGCGGACGCCGGAGATGCCGGCGATGAAGGCGTCCCGCTCCGGCATGTAGCCGACCCGGCGCCGCAGTTCCCGGCCCTGGGCCGAGATGTCCATGCCGAACAGGCGGGCGGTGCCGGCGCTCGGCCTGTAGAAGCCGAGCAGGGTGTTGAGCAGCGTCGTCTTGCCGGCGCCGTTCGGCCCCAGGAGACCGATCGCGCGGCCCGAGAAGGCGCCGCGCAGGTCGTCCAGGACCTGGTGCCGGCCGAAGCGGACGCTTAGGGCCTCGAGGTCGATGACCGGCGGCGCGGCGGCTTCCTCCGTCAAGCGGCCGGCCTCAGCAGTAGTTGATCGACCGGCTCCAATCGGTCGGCGACAACCCGCGAGTCCGTCGCCGGCGCCGGCGCGGTCGCCGGTTCGCCAGCCTCTTCCATCAACTCCAATCCTTGCAGGAAAGCGCCGAGGCCGAGGACCTGACCCAACCCCGAGAAGGCGAGCAGGCTCGGACCGCTCGAGGTCACGACGATCTCGCTGCGGCCCGCGTACACCGTGTAGAGCGACGGCCCCTGGCTGCTGAGCGACTCCTCGATCGCCTGGACAACGGCCTGCCGATCGTCGTCCACGACATCGGTCGGCAGCAGCTCGAACAGTTCGCTCGCCGTCTCCGAGAGCCGGTTGTAGACCATCGCGGAGAAGTCCGTGTACCCGTTCGGTGGCAGCAGCTCGATGAACTGCCGGCTGTCCGTGAGCGACGCGCCACTGCCGCGGTACCGGATCGCGGTGTCGATCGTTGCCAGGTTGGAGGCGCTCACCATGTACCCATCAAAATACGTGTAGAAGATCTCGGGAGTTTCCAAGAGGCTCTCGAGCACATCCTCGAGGTCGTCGTCCTCCTTGCCGTCGTCGCTGGCGCCAAGTTCGAACGCAAGGCTGTAGACGGTGCGGCCGTTCGACTCCTGCTCTTCCAGGGTCAGGCTGCCGACGCCGTCTTCCTCGGCCTCCGCCAGCAGCTCTGCCGCCTTGTCCACCAGCGTCTCGATCGAACTCTGCAGGGCTTCCGCGTTGTAGACCGACGCCACCGCCAGCCAGGCCGGCGACGGCAGCACCGGCCCGTCGATGCCGGCCGCGTACTCGCCGCCGAGATGCACCAAGAAGTCGTTGCGAATGGAAAGGCCGAGTTCGGCCTCGATCTCGTGCAGAGCCTCGTCGCCGTCCACGCTTGCATCCTCCAGGGCATCCACGACCTGATCGTAGATGGTGAACGGATCCTCGATCACGCCGGCACTGACGAAGGAGGCGTCGGGCGAGAAGAAGTCCAGGGCCCCGTTGGCCCCCGGTTCGGCCAGCCACGAGACGACGCCGGAGCGGGCGCCGTCGAAGCTCAGGGTCGCCGTGACGTTCGCGCGATCGCCGTCCTGGGTACGGGAGACGACCATATCCTGGACCTTGTCGAGCCCGGTGAACGCGAGCATGTCGGCGTCGTCGTCGGCCTCGTCGCCCTCGTCGCCATCGCCCATGCCGGAAAGGAACGTCGCCAGGTCGACCGCAGCGAGCAGCTCCGCGCCGGCGGCGTAGCGCTCGGCGAGCCGGCCGTGCAGGCGGGAGTCCACGAAGGCGTTGGTGGCGCCGTCCGCATTCGCGGCCACGGTCCGCACCGTCGCGAGCGAGGTCGAGGCCGCGGCGATGTCACCGGCGATCCAGACCAGGAGTTCGCCGTCGGACTCGGTCGCCGAGTCGAGGTCGTCGAGAATGCGGATCGGATCTTCGTCGCCCCCCTCCAGGAGATCCTCGATGTGCTCCTCGAGCGCTTCACGCAGGGCCGCGGCGTCGGTCACATCGGTCACCACCAGCGGCGTGAACTCCTCGTCGCCGGCGCCGCGCGCAAAGGCCACGACGGTCTCGTCGCCCATCGCGTCGCCGAGTTCGCCCAGGTTCCCCACCAGGTCGTCGATCGTGTCGACCACGCCCGACGCCTCGACCTCCGCCCACCACTCGGCGAGCAACTGGCTCGAGTCCATCCGCGAACGGACCAACTCGTACATGTCGCTCAGCGTCGCCGAGGCGTTCGGCATCGCCAGGTACGCGGTCGTATCGCTCGGCATCAGGTCGAGCAGCCGCGTCGAGTAGCGGACCGGGGCCGCCTCCATCAACTGGTTCAGGTCGCTGCGCAGCGACTTGAACTCCTCGAGCAACGCCACGTAGCGGTCGGCGTCCTGGCTCCAACCGATCTCTTCCTGGAGAGTCAGCGCCGCCAGCGTCGTCCGGCTCTGCAGTTGATCGCCGGCCAGCAGGTTGTGCCGCTCGCGGCCCTTCTCGACCTCGACCTCACCTTCGATCACCGACACGCGAGAACCCTTGACGCCGTGGGTCACCGCGAAGATCGTGCCCTTGACCGACACCAGCATCTCCTGGGTCGACACGACCAGCGACCGGTTCACCTGCTTCGCCGCCTGGACGATCACGCTGCCCCGGTCGACCCGGACGCGGTGACCCCGCCGGCGGGCGTCGACCCGGAAGGCGGTGAGCCCCGCGGCTTCGACGCGGGAACCATCGGCGAGTTCGAACACCGCGCGGCTGCCAGCGCCGGTGCGAATCCGGTCGCCGCCGTCGATCGCGTCGCCGGGCTCGAGCGGCACCAGGTCCGAGCCGGCGCCCGCGCCGGCGAGGAACATCCGGCCGTCGACGCTCTGGACCTGGACGATCCCGTCCTGGGGCGGCTGCAGCACCCGCTGAGAGGTCCAGACGCCTGCCGAGGCAACGGCCACGACCGCGGCTGCGGCAGCGTAGTAGCGGCCGACCCGCGCCGGCGCCGCCGGCCCGGACAGCGAGTCCGACACGGCGCGGCCCGCGCGCACGGCCTGCAGGTGCTTACGGCAGGGAATGCACTCGCGGGTGTGGTCCTCGACCAGGAGACGCCGGGCCTCGGGCAGGGTGCCCGCGACCAGGGCCGGCATCCGCGCCCGGTAGTCGGCGCAGGAAGTCAGGGTCTGCGTCGTTGTTGAGGCGTCGCTCGGGTCCGCGGCGGCCGCCATGGCGGCGGCGAGGGCGCCGCGCACCCGCTCCGCCGCCGCGGCGGCGGAATCGGCCGGCGGCTGCTCGGCGGCGATCGCCCGGGCGGTTTCGATCAGGGTCCGGTTCATCTGGTTGCGATTGCTCACGTCTGCACTCCTTTTCCTTTCTGTCCTCGCTCGTCCGCCAGCGTCAGTCTCAACTTCTTGCGGAGGCGATGCAGCGTCACCGCCACGGTCATGCGCGAAGTACCCATCATCGGGCCGATCTCCGAGTTTCGGTAGCCCTCGAAGTAGCGGAGAACGAACATCTCCGCCGCCCGCGGGTTCACCTTCGCCAGCTCCCGCCGCAGCCGGTCGCGCAGTTCCAGGGAGGCAAAGCGCCGACCCGGGTCGCTCGCTCCGTCCCCGGCCGGTTCCATTTCCTCGATGAAATGCTGATCGAGCGCCACCAGGCGGGAACGCTTGCGGGCCCGGATCAGATCGAGCGAGGCGTTGATCGCCGCCCGCCGCAGGTAGCCGCCGGCGTTTCCCGTCTCAAGCGCCGCGGGGGGCCGCTTCAGGAGCCGCAGGAAGATCGTCTGCAGGACGTCTTCCGCGTCGTTCGCGTTGCCGGTGACCCGCCAGGCAGTGCGGAAGATGAGTTGGTGATGCTCTTCGAACAGCTCCTGCGGCCCCGCCCCGGTGGAGTCCGGCATCGGGGGAGGCGCTGCGGGCGGCTCCGCGGTCATCAGGCTTGCAATCGTCAAACGGCGTCTCCTTGGCTCCGGGTGTACCGGCTCGGCGCGCCGGTGGGTTCAGTGGTGAAGACGCCGCAGGAGGCGATTGTTTAGCAGACCGTAGCGCTCCAAGAGCTTGCGCAGCAGAAAACGACGCGAAGCGAGTTCTGCGGCGCGAGCTATTGGTGAGGTGGGGGATGGGGCCAAACACGGAGCCTGCGACGGGTTTGGCGGCGCTACTCCTCAGCGGACCGCACCACCGTCGCCAGCAGCACCGTGGCCAGCGCGACGATCCCACCGCCCAGCCAGGTCAGCAGATGCGGATGTTCTCCGTGGAACCACATCGCCCAGAGCGGACTGAGCGCCGGCTCCAGGAGCAGCAGCAACGCGAGAACAGGGGCCTCCAGGATGCGGGCGGCGCGGGTCACGAAGACATACGCGAGAGCGACCTGGAACAGCCCGAGAAGCACCACGATCCCCAGATCCCCGGGATCGACGCCACGGAGCGGCGCCATGACCGGCAGGCAGGCGAGGCACACGATCACGTTGCCGCAGGCCGCGGCCGCGATGCCCGGCGCGCGGACAGCACCGCCGTCCCCTGCAGAGGACACTTCGCCCGGCGTACCGATTGCTGCCGCCGACGGCGGGCGGCCGGCGGCGCGCAGACCCATCAGGGTCAGGCCGTACGCCAGACCGCAGAACGTGGCGAGCACGTTCCCGGTCCGGGGATCGGGCGCGGTCGCCGCCGCATCGGCGCCGCCGAAGAACGCCATCACCAACCCGGCGCCGAACAGCGGCACGAATAGAAGCTGCCTCGCCCCCGGGCGCTCGCGCAGCAGGATGGGCGCCAGCAGCAGCACGAACAGCGGCGCAGTCGACTGCAGGAAGATCGTCTCGGCGGCCGTGGTCCGCTTGTTCGCGTGCACGAACAGCACCAGGGTCAGGCAGTAGCAGCAGCCGGTCCCCAGGGTCAGGAGCAGGGCGCGCCGCCGCGCCGCTCTGCGCCACCAGGCGGAGACGGCGGCTCCAGCGGTTCGTCCCGGACCGCCGGACCACTGCCGCGCCGCCGGAATCGCGATCAGCAGCACTGCCGCGGCGACCAGGGACCGTGTCCCCGCCACTTGCCAGGCATCGAGCTCAGTGGCCTTGACCGCCGCGCCCCCGGTCGAGAACAGAATGCCGGCGACCACGGCCTGAAGCGCGGCCGTGGAACGGGGGGTCATCTGCAAAGGGCCCTGGGACAAGCCTGTATCGTAGTAGTTGTGAACGAACCCACCGGGAAGACGCTCGCGGACCAATTTCGCCGACTTTCGCGCCATCCGCGCCGACGAAGGCTACGAACTCGACGTCGGCGAACGGCGGAATCGCAAAGACAGCTTCGCGGCATCGCGCGCCAAGGACGTCGAAGACGGGCCCGCTTGAACTCTGGCAACGGGTCGCCGCCGAGCGGCCCGAGATGCTGACACTGCCCGGACCCGAGGGGTTCTTCACCCCCGGCATGTGGGTCGGCATGGTGGTCACCCTGTCGTTCGGCATCGTCTTCCAGCCCCACATGATGATCCGCTTCTATACCGCCGTGGATGGCAAGACCCTCAAGCTGCTCGGCGCGACGACGCCGATCTACCTGATGACCCTCTACATCCCGGCGGCGCTGGTCGGGCTGGGCGGCGCCGTCGTGCTGCCCGAACTCGCGCAGGCGGATCGCATCTTTCCGGAGCTCCTGTTCCGGTATGCGCCCGCCTGGTTGACCGGGATCATCCTCGCCGGCGCCGCCGCGGCCGCGATGTCCACGCTCGACTCGATCCTGCACGCGAACATGACCGTCCTCACCCGGGACGTGTACCAGCGGTACGTGGCGCAGGGCCGCAGTCAGGCGCACTACGTGCTGATCGGCCGGTTGATCGTCGTCGCCCTGCTGGCCGTGGCGTTCGCGCTCTCGATCACGGAGAGCGATCTGCTGGTGGCGATCGTCACCCTCTCCGGCGCCGGCGCTCTGCAATTGATGCCCGCGATCGTCGGCGTCTGCTTCCCCGGCGGCCGTTCTCTCAGCCGCGCCGGAGTGGTCGTCGGACTGGGGGCGGGACTGGTCACCCTCGCACTGACTCTGGGCCTCGACCTCGGCGTCGACCTGCCATGGGACGCGCATCCGCTCGGCATGCACGGCGGGCTGTGGGGACTGACGGTGAACACGCTCCTGGCCATCGCCGTATCGACGGTCACGCCCGGCCCCTCGCGGCGCACCGTGGAGCGGGTTCACGGAGAAGTCGAGCGGTTCGTCCATGGGGACGGGACTCCTGAGCGCCGGGGGCGACTATCAGGCACAGAAGTTGCTGCGTTCCTCCGTCAAGGGAACAAACCGGCTCCGGGGAAAGGGCGCAGGAGGCAAGACGGTGACACTCACTGACCACAATCGCGGATCCGCTCCGTTGTTTGCGGCGCTGTTGCTGAGCCTCGCCGGCTCGACACTGCTGCGGGCACAGCCGACCCAACCCTTCGTCGACTCCGTCGATGTGCAAGTGGTCGAAGTCGATGCCGTCGTCACGGACAGGAAGGGCCGCCCGGTCAAGGGCTTGACCCGCGGAGACTTCGAACTGTACGTGGATGGTCAGCCGGTCGAGATCTCGAACTTCTTCGAGTCGGCGATCTACGTGGAGGAACGGACCGGCCGACGCAACAGGGAACGCCCTGCCGTCCGCAACGAAGCCAGGCCCGGCACTGCGGACGAAGGTCCGCTCACCGTCGTTTTCTACCTCGACGACCTGAACATCTTCCCACCCCACCGCACTCGTCTGCTGCGACGGCTGGAGGCTGCGATTGGACCGTGGCGAACCATGGACGCGAGCTTCATGCTCGCCCGGTTCGTCGACCGCCTCGAGGTCCTCGTGCCGCCGACGCCCGACCTGAATGCGATCGTGGAGGGCGTGGCGGCCGTGCCGAAAGGGTCTCCGCGGGCGATCCAGAACGGCGATGGCGCTCACCGTTTCGCCATCAAGAGCCTGATCGACAGCCACGAGTTCTGCAGAATGGCGCCCTACTGCCGCCCATGCGAGGACAACTGGGGTGAACTGCTTTCGCTGGCGCGCCAGTACGCAGACAACCAGGCGACGAACACGGCGATCGCGGTCGACGGTCTCGCCGATCTCGTGACGACACTGGCTGGCGTGCCCGGCAAGAAGGCCGTCGTGTACGTCACGGACGGCCTGCCCCAACGGCCGGGTATCTCCCTTCTCGACTACCTGGGAAACGAACTCTGCAGGGACCCGCGCCCCACCGCACCCTCGGAGATGATGTCGGAGATGACGCAGTACGACGAGAGCCGCCGGTTCAACCGGATCTCGGCTCATGCCAACTCGAATCGCGTCACCTTCTACGCTCTGGATGCTGCCGGCCTCAGGAGCGCCAGCCCCGATATCGCGCTGGACAACCCCCAACTGTCACCCTCCTTCCGCAACGTGAGCCTGCGGGCAATGAACGCGCAGAGCGGGCTCCACCTGCTGGCCCATGAGACCGGCGGCAAGGCACTGACCAACGCGAACGATCTGGCGATCCTCCTCGACGACATGACCGGACAACTCTCCGCCTCGTACTCTCTGGGATTCTTCTCCGAGGAACGCAAACTGGGCCAGGTTCGGCAGCTCTCCGTTCTGCTCGCACCCGGGGCCGAAAAGGGGCGGAGGATCGAGTACCGGCGCACCTACCGCGACAAGTCGCTGGACGAACGGCTGGCCGAGCGGCTTCTCTCCGTCGCCTACCTTGGCAACGCGGAGAACCCCCTCGCCGCCGCCATCGATTTCGGCGGCACGACGCCGAAAGAAAAGAAGGTCCACGAGTTGACGGTCGCCGTCAGCGTGCCCGCGGAGTCCGTTGTGACGCTTCCCGGCAAGGACGGCGAAACGCGCAACGCGACGGCCCAGCTCCGGTTCTGGCTCGTCGCCGTCAAAGACGAGAAGGGTGCCCGCACCACCGTCCGCCAGAAGACGGTCACCGTCGGCGGCGCAACGGGTGTCCCGGCGGTGGACGGCATCTACCGTGTCGAAGTCGCGATGAAGCTGCCGGAGGGCGGATACCAGGTCGCTGTCGGCGTCCGGGACGAGACGACGGGAGTGATGTCGCTGGTTCGTGAACCGGTGACCGTGCCCTCCGGGGACACCGCGACCGAGGGACGCTAGGAGCGTGCGCGGTAGGACGATCTGACTTGGGAACCCGTGCGGCGCGACCCGCGCCACACGCGAACCACTCCGTGCGCCCGTCATCGGGAGCACGGATGGCGCGCGGGCAACCCTGCCCCGCATCCGGCGCGAAGCGCCGCCCTCTCGGAGTTCTGCCGCGCACGCTGCTAGGCCCACGGCACTCGTGTACACTATGACATCGTGTACACTGCAATAGTGAGGAAGCCGTGAGAAACATCACCCTCAGTGCCGACCAAAAACTCATAGAGGCCGCTCGCGAAGAGGCCCGGCGGAGAAGGACGACTCTGAACGCGGAGTTCCGTGTCTGGCTCGGACAGTACGCCCGCAACCAGCAGGGCAAACGCCGGGTCAAGGACTACCGCCGATTCATGGAGGCGACGACGGAGGTCTCGCCTGGCCGTCGATTCTCGCGGGATGAGATGAATGCCCGCTGAGTTCTTTCTGGACACCAACATCTTCGTGTACACCTTCGATCGACGGGACCCCGCAAAGCAAGCTCGCGCCCGCGGCCTGGTGGAACGTGCACTGGGGACCGGCGATGGAGTGGTGAGTTCCCAGGTCGTGCAGGAGTTCCTGAACGTTGCCCTGCGGAAGTTCGAGCGCCCTCTCTCGGACGAACAGGCGCTCCGCTACCTGCGTGAGGTGCTGGATCCGCTGTGCTCTGTCTTCCCCAGCATCTCCCTCTACGAAACGGCGCTCTCGCTCCACCGGCGGTGGCGATTCAGTTTCTACGATTCGCTGATCGTCGCGGCGGCCCTGGAGTCGCACTGCAAGGTGCTCTACAGCGAAGACCTCCAGGACGGCCAGGAGATCGAATCGCTGACCGTCGTCAACCCATTCTGACCGCCGCCACACCCAGTATGGAGACTGGAGCCGGAGGCCGGCGCTCGCAGCGCGGAGCCTGCCGCTAGAGCTAGCGAGGCTTCGCCTCAGACCGACGAGCATGTCGTTCAACTCTGCGGCCGTAGTTCCAGCGAGGTCTCCCGCTGGGTACGCCGGACTCCGGCCGGCTTTCCGAGAAACACTGCGCGAGGCGTCAGCCTCGCACCTTCTTGTCCGCAGCGCCTCTCCGCTTCAAAGGAACGCGGCCTTCGGCCAGCCCTAGCATTCTTCTCTGATGTTCTGGCATGGTCGGCGCGAATGCGGGTTCGCTTCCTGACAGCGCTCGTAACGCTCCCAACAAGCCTCAGCCATTCTCTCCCACATCTCGCAAACAGACGGTCCTACACGAATGTTGTAGTGGTTACTGCCTCGACAGCCTAGACCTAGAGAGGCGCACGGCAGAAAACCGGCCACTATCTAGCAGATCTCGGCCATTTTCACTCAAGACGGGCCAGATCCGGTCACTTTCCTCCCCCTCGCCGGTCGTCCGGCGTCCACAGGCGCCGACAACGGCCGCGTTCCTCTGCGCGGCTGACGCCGCCGAGAGCGGCGTTAGCGGCCCAGGGCAGCCGTCAACTCGCCGACGCGGCGTTCGAGCCGCGCCGCCAGATCCGGCTCGGCTGCGTTCTCCTCGACCAGACGCACCAGGGAACTGCCGACGACGACGCCGTGGGCCACCTGGGCCACTTCCTCGACCTGCGTAGGCGTCGAGATGCCGAAGCCGACGGCGACGGGAAGGCGCACCCGCCGGCGTACGCGCTTCACTTCCCGCGCCAGCGTGGGGATCAGGTCGTCGCGCTCGCCGGTGACGTCGGAGCGGGCGGTGTAGTACACGAAGCCGTTCGATGCCGCGGAAGCGCGGTCGATGCGCTTCTTCGTGCTGGTGGCGGCGATCAGGTAGATCGAGTCGACGCCGCTCTCTGAGAGGGCCGGCTGGAGTTCGCGCAGGCCCTCGTCGGGCGGCAGGTCGACGCACAACACGCCATCGACGCCGCTGTCGGCGGCCTGAGCGGCGAAGGTCAGGGCGCCGCGGGCGTGGACGGGGTTGTAGTAGGTGAAGAGGACGATCGGAACGCCGAGTTCGTCCCGGTGGCGCTCGACGATTCCCAGCACGGTGCTGAGCGACGAGCCGGCGGCGAGGGCGCGGTGCGAGGCACGCTGGATCGTCGGCCCGTCGGCGATCGGATCGCTGAAGGCGACGCCGAGTTCGATCACGTCGGCGCCACCGGCCACCAGGGCGCGCAGCAGGTCGGGCGTGGCGTCGAGCGAGGGATCGCCGGCGACCAGGAAGGGGATGAAGGCGGCTCGCTTCTGCCTGGAGCAGCCGGCGAATGCGGCGGCGATGGCGCCGTTGCGGGACGAGCGCTTGCGGAGAGGGCTCATTTGGTGGCTCGGCTTCCAGATGCGGGCAGGATGCCCGCGTTCCCAGGGCCGGATGCGGGCGGGACGCCCGGGTTCCCTCCGGCGTCGTACTCGAGTACCGATTCCACGTCCTTGTCGCCGCGGCCGGAGAGGTTGACGAGCACGATCTGGTCGGGGTCCATTCCGGGCGCGCGCCGCGTGACCTCGGCGATCGCGTGCGCCGATTCGAGCGCCGGCAGGATGCCCTCCGTGGCCGATAGGAGATGGAACGCGTCGATCGCTTCCTGGTCGATGGCCGACGTGAACTCGATCTGGCCATGCTCGTGCAGAAACACGTGTTCCGGGCCAACCGCCGGGTAGTCGAGCCCGGCGGACACGGAGTGCGTGCCGACGACCTGGCCCTCCTCGTCCTGGAGCACCAGGGTGCGCGCGCCGTGGAGCACGCCGAGCGTGCCCCCGGAGAACCGGGCGGCGTGATCGCCGAGGTCGGGTCCCCGGCCGCCGGCTTCGACTCCGACGAGCAGCACGTCGGGGCGGTCGAGGAAGGCGGAGAACAGGCCCATCGCGTTGCTGCCGCCGCCAACGCAGGCGATCGCGACATCCGGATCCGCGGTGCCCGCGAGCCGCTTCAACTGGCGCCGCGCCTCGGACCCGATCACCTTGTGGAACTGCCGCACCATCCGCGGATAGGGCGCGGGCCCCGTGACCGTGCCGAGCACGTAGTGGGTGTCGGCGAAGCTGGAGACCCAATCGCGGAACGCCTCGTTGATCGCGTCCTTGAGCGTCCGGCTGCCGGCGTCGACCGCCGCCACTTCAGCGCCCAGAAGCTGCATCCGGTAGACGTTCAGGCGCTGCCGCCGCATGTCCTCCTCGCCCATGTAGACGACGCAGTCGAGACCGAGGAGCGCGGCGGCGGTGGCGGTGGCGACGCCGTGCTGGCCGGCGCCGGTCTCGGCGATGATCCGCGTCTTGCCCATCTCCTTCGCCAGCAGCACCTGGCCGAGGGCGTTGTTGATCTTGTGCGCGCCGGTGTGGAGCAGGTCTTCGCGCTTCAGGTAGATGCGCGCGCCGCCGAGATGCTTGGTCAGCCGCTCGGCGAAGTAAAGCGGCGTCGGGCGGCCGACGTAGTGCTCCAGCAAGTGCTTCAGCCGCCGCTGGAAGGCGCGCTTGCGCCGCAGCCGGTCGTAGGCGCGGCTCAGTTCCTCGAGCGGCGCCATCAGGGTCTCGGGGGCGTAGCGCCCGCCGTAGACGCCGTAGCGGCCGCCCTCGTCCGGCGCCATGGCCGCGGGGGAGAGGGGTTTTCTTACTTTCATCGTGCGGGTCTCCCGGCGAGGTTGGCGAACAGTTGCTCAAGCTTGGCGCGGTCCTTGTGTCCGGGCGAGGACTCGACCCCCGAACATGTGTCGACGGCGTAGGCGCCGGGCACTGCCGCGACGACCTCCGCGATATTGCCGGGGCCGATGCCGCCGGCTATGAAGACGCGCCGCGCCCTTTCCCCGGCCGGCGCCAGCGCGAGATCGGCCGCCGCCGCGTAGTTCCAGCTCTCGCCGGAACCGCCGTAGAGGCGGTCGTGGGCCCGGTCGATCAGGACCGCCCAGCAGTCCTCCTCGGAGATCGGGGCCGGAGCGGCGGCCGCGCCGCCGAGGCGGCGGACGCGGATCGCGCGGTCCCTGAACTCGGCAACAAGTTCCGGGCTCTCGTCGCCGCTGAACTGGAGGTAGTCCAGGCCGACCTGCCGGTCGATCGCCTCGACCTGCTCGCGCGGGAGGTTCACGAAGATGCCGACGGCTTGCGCCTGGTCCCCGACTGCGCGGCGGATGCGGGCGGCCTCGTCGACGGCGATCCAGCGTGGGCTGGGACGGTAGAAGTTGAGGCCGACGAAGTCGGCGCCGAGGTCGACGGCGAGCCGGGCGTCCGCGGGCGTGGTGACGCCGCAGATCTTGACCTTCATGGGGTCACTCCGGAGATTGCCGGCTCGCCCAGCAGTTCCGCGAGCGCGGCCGCCGGGTCGCCGGAGAGCACCAGGCGTTCGCCGATGAGGAAGGCGTCGAAACCGGCCCTGCGCAGCTTCGCAACGTCGGCGGCATTGTGAATCCCGGACTCGGCGACCTTGAGAGCGGACGCCGGCAGGCGGCCGACGCGGTCGGCGCTCCGTTCCAGGTCGACCTCGAAGGTGCGGAGGTCGCGGTTGTTGATCCCGACGAGTTCCCATTCGTGGTCGCCGCCCCCGTCTCCGTCGCGACCGCTCGGCCGCAGCTTCTCGAAGTCCTCGTCGTCGTGAGCCTCGATCAGGGGCACGAGACTCAAGCCCCGGGCAAGCGCCGCCAGTCGCCGCAGCTCCGCGGCATCGTAGAGCGCGGCGAGCAGGAGGACCGCGGAGGCGCCGGCGTCGCGCGCCCATTCGAGCTGCACGTCGGAGACCACGAAATCCTTCGCCACCGCGGGCAGGCCGGAGGCGGCGGCGCAGTCCGCGAGCAGCTCGTAGCTGCCGTAGAAGTGGTCCGGCTCGACCACCACCGACAGGCAGGCGGCGCCGGCCGCCGCGTAGGTTTCGGCCCGCGCGACCGGGTCGAAGAGGCCGCGGAGGTCGCCGAGCTTGGGCGAGCCCATCTTGATCTCGGCGATCACGGCACGGCCGCGACGGGTGGAGATGGCGTCGAGGAAACGGCGGCCGGGAGCGTCGGCGGCGAGGCCTGGCGAGGCAGAGCCGGATGCGGGCAGGATGCCCGGGTGCCATCCGGGCGCCCGATGACGGGTGCCCGGAGTGGTTCGCGGGTGGCGCGATCCGAGCCCCGTCGGCGCGCCGGGTGCGCGGATCGCGCCACCCGGGTTCCCAGGGGCGGAGCCAGATGCGGGCGAGACGCGCTGGCGACGCTGTTCGCAGATGCGGCGCAGGATGTCGGGTACTTCGGACACCTCAGTCTCCACCGCCTCCGTGCTCCCAGCCGGACCAACCCGCGAGCTGTTCGAGCTTGCCGGCGGCCGCTCCCGAGCGCTGAACCTCGAATGCGGCGGCAACACCCGCGGCGAGGTCGTCCGCCCTGCCGGCGACCAAGAGCGCGGCCCCGGCGTTGAGGCAGGTGATGTCGGCAAGGGCGCCGCCGCCGCCACCCAGCACGCCCCGCATCAGCTCCACGTTCCGCTCGGGGTCGCCGCCGACCAGGTCGTCCGGCGACGCCTCGGCGATCCCGAAGTCGCGCGGATGAACTTCGAACGTGCGGACCTCGCCGCCCCGCACCTCGGCGACCGCGGTCGTCCCGGTGGTCGTGATCTCGTCCAGACCGTCGCCGTGAACGACCAGGGCGTGCTCGCTTCCGAGCTCGAGCAGCACGTGCGCGATCGGTTCGACCAACTCCGACGCGAAGACGCCGATCAACTGCCGCTTCGCGCCCGCCGGGTTGGTCAGCGGCCCCAGCACGTTGAACAGCGTGCGCACGCCGAGCTCGCGCCGCACCGGCATCACCTGGGCCATGGCCGGGTGGAGCATGGGCGCGAACAGAAACGCGATGCCGACCTCGTCGAGGCAACGCCCGAGCGCCGCCGTGTCGCCGGAGAGCTGCACGCCGAGAGCGTCGAGCACGTCCGCCGAACCGGAGCGGCTCGACACCGCGCGGTTGCCGTGCTTGGCCACCCGCGCGCCGCCCGCCGCCGCCACCAGCGCGGCCGCGGTCGAGATGTTGAACGTGCCCCGGCCGTCGCCGCCAGTGCCGCAGGTGTCGATCACCCCGGAACTCGTGCGCCGCACCCGCGCCGCCCGCGCCCGCATCGCCCGGGCGGCGCCTGCGATCTCGCCCACCGACTCGCCCTTGGCCGCCAGCGCGACCAGGAACGCGCTCTTCCACACCTCGGAGAGTTCGCCGTCCATCAGGCGGCCGAACAGCTCCTCCACCGTCGCGGCGGGGAGGTCCTCGCCGGCGATCGCCGTTCGCAACAGGGTCGAAAGATCGAGATCAGTCATTCGTCGCCTCACAGTAGTTCCGGCAGTCCGCGGAGAAACTCCGCGGCATTCGACCGGCGGTGCATCGCGCGTGAGTCGTTGCTCCTCAGTCAGGTACAGCCCGGCATGTTCCATCGTCGCGCCTAGTCAGCCGCCCGCCTCACCGGTCTCGGTGCTGCGCGGAGCCTCTCCGCAGAGTGCCAGAAAGTTCTGAACTAGCTGCGGTCCAGTGTCCGTGAGCACCGATTCCGGATGGAACTGGAAGCCCCAGTAGGGCAGTTCCCGGTGCCGCATCGCCATGAGCGTCCCGTCTTCGCTCCAGGCCAGCGGCTCGAGCTGTGCCGGCAGGTTGTCCTCCTCGACCGCCAGCGAGTGGTAGCGCGTGGCGACGAAGGGCGACGGCAGGCCGGACAGCAAGCCGACGCCACCGTGCTCGACTTCGGAGGTCTTGCCGTGCATCAGCACCCTTGCCCGGCCGACCGTGCCACCGAACGCCGACCCCAGCGCCTGGTGCCCGAGGCAGACGCCGAGCAGGGGCACGTCGGGTCTCGCCCGCAGGAGGTCGATGCAGACTCCCGCGTCCTCCGGCCGGCCCGGCCCCGGCGACAGGACGACGCCTTCCGGGCTGCGCGCCAGCAGATCCGGCACGCTCTCGACATCGTTGCGCACGACCTCGAGTTCAGCGCCGAGTCCACCGAACATCTGGACCAGGTTGTAGGTGAACGAGTCGTAGTTGTCGATTACGAGGATCATGCCCGGCCCTCCAGGTCACGCGCCAGCGCCACCGCCCGCAGCAACGCCGCGGCCTTGTCGCGGGTTTCCTGAGCCTCGCGCGCCGGGTCGGAATCGGCGACGATGCCGCCGCCGGCGGTGATCGAGGCTTCGCCGTTCACGACCGCCAGCGTCCGGATCGTGATGCAGGCATCCATGTCGCCGCCGAACGAGAAGTAGCCCACCGAGCCGCCGTACATGCCCCGCGCCTCCGGCTCGAGTTCGTCGATGATCTCGACCGCGCGGATCTTCGGCGCCCCGGACAGCGTGCCGGCCGGGAAGCAGGCCAAGAGGGCGTCGAGGGCCGAGCCGGCGCCGTTTCCGGCCTCGGCGGACTGCTCCGCCTCGACCGAGCTGACGATGTGCATCACGTCGCTGTAGTGCTCGATCACCATGAAGTCGGCGACCGAAACCCCGCCGGGCGACGCCACCCGCCCGAGGTCGTTCCGGCCAAGGTCGACCAGCATCACATGCTCCGCGCGCTCCTTCGGGTCCGCCATCAACTCCTCGGCCAGGACCCGATCCTCCGCCGCGGTCCTGCCGCGCGGGCGGGTGCCGGCGATCGGCCGCACCTCGAGGCGCCTCCCCGTGCGCCGTACCAGCATCTCGGGTGAAGCACCGATCAACGACACTTCCGGCGCCTCGAAGAGCACCATGTACGGCGACGGGTTGACCAGGCGCAACGCCCGGTAGACGGTGGCCGGCGGCACGTCCAGGTCGATCTTCCAGCGCCGTGCCAGCACGACCTGGAAGATGTCGCCGGCGGCGATGTACTCCTTCGCTGCGTTGACCGCCCGGCTGTGCTCCTCGTCGTTCAGGGTGGGGTCGGCGGTCTCCGCCTTGACGCCGAGGTCCTCGACCCTCGCCGCCATCGCCTCACCGCGGCTCTCGAGAACCGCCTGCAGCGCATCGAGCCGGACTTCGGCCTCCGCTGCCGTCGACTCGCCCTCGATCTCGTTCGCCACCGCGACGATGCGCTGGCGGGCGTGGTCGAACACGAGCACGTCGTCGAAGCGGGCGAGGATCGCGATCGGCAGGCCGAACGGGTCGGGTGGCCGGCCGGCCGAGTGATCGACCAGGCACGGCTCGACGAGCCGGATCGCGTCGAAGCCGAAGGCAAAGGTCCAACCCCCCGCGAACGGCAGCGGCGGCGGCGGATGCGCGGTCACACCGTCGAGCAGACGCCGCAGCTTCGGCAGTGGATCGCCGGCCTCCACCTGAACGCCGCCGCCGGAACGGAGGTCAAGGGTCTCGAGCCGGTCGATGTACACGCGGCAGACCTGGGACGGGCTCGCGCCGAGAAAGCTGTAGCGCGATACGTGCTCGCCGCCGGTGATGCTCTCGAGCAGAAAGCGCCGCGCCCCGGAGTCGCCCTCCGCATGCGCGGCCAGCTTGCTGTAGACGCCGAGCGGCGTCGAGGTGTCGGCCAGGAACTCCCGCGTATGGGCGATGGCCGCGGCGGGCCGGCTCATGATGGACTCCCGGCTCGGAGTGCGGGCGAGACGCCCGCGTTCCCAGGGGCACTGCCGCGCGCGCTCATGACGACGACCTTCCCGCGGCGTGGTGGCGGCGACCCAACTCGGCGGCCACGTCGGCGATCCCGACGCCGGTCGCCTGGAGCAGCACCAGAAGGTGGTAGGCGAGATCGGCGGCTTCGGCCGCGAGATCGGCGCGGCGCTCGGCTGACTCGGGCTCGGCGTCGGCCCGGACGCCGGCGATCACGGTCTCGCCCGCTTCCTCCGCGACCTTGCGTGCGATCCGGTCGACTCCCTGGTCGAGGAGGCGGGCCGTGTAGCTCGCCTCCGGCGACGCGGACGCCCGTTCGGCGAGCACACGCGCCAGCCAGCCGAGTTCGCACTCGGCGGCGTTCGGCTCGAAGCAGCTCCTCGTGTTGTTGTGGCAGGCAGGACCGGCCGGCAGCGCCCGCACCAGGAGCGCGTCCCGGTCGCAGTCCTGGAGCACTTCGACCACTGCCAGCGTGTTGCCCGAGGTCGCGCCCTTGCGCCAGAGCTCCTGCCGCGAGCGGCTGTAGAAGTGGGCCTCGCCGGTGGCGAGCGTGAGCTCCACCGCCTCCCGGTTGGCGCAGGCAAGCATCAGCACCGCGCCCGAGAGCACGTCCTGAACCACGACGGGCAGCAGGCCCCGGTCGTCGTAGGCGAGAGCCGCCGGGTCGATGGCGGTTGCGGTCACGGCAGCAGACCTCGGTCGAAGTAGGTGAGCGCCGCGGGGTCGATCGCCGTCGCCGTCATGTCCTGGTCTCCTCGATTCCTCATCACATGCGGATCGGATAGCGGCGGCCGAGGTACTCCTTGACCGCGCCCACCGAGTAGGTGGACTGATGGAAGATCGACGCGGCGAGCACGGCCGCGGCGTCGGTCTCCAGGGCGTCGGCCAGGTGTTCCAGGGTGCCGGCGCCGCCGGAGGCGATGACCGGCGCCGGCGACAGCGCCGACGCCCGCCGCAGCAGCTCCAGGTCGTAACCGCTCTTCATGCCGTCGCTGTCGATGCTGGTGAGCAGGATCTCGCCGGCGCCGCGCTCGATTCCCTCCTCGATCCACTCCAGCGCGTCGAGCCCGGTCGGCGTGCGGCCGCCGTGCGTGACGACCTCCCAGCTCTGGTCGGCCCCGGCTTCCTGGTGCCGCTTGGCGTCGACCGAGAGCACGACGCACTGACTTCCGAAGCGCTCGGCGAGGCGCGTCAGCAGCTCGGGCTCGGCGACCGCGGCGGTGTTGATCCCCAGCTTGTCGGCGCCGGCGAGGAGCAACTTGCGGCCGTCGCCCGTGCTGCGCACGCCGCCGCCGACGCTGAGCGGAATGAACACCTGCTCGGCGGTCCGGCGCACCCAGTCGAGGTCCGTGTCGCGCCGCTCGGGCGCGGCGGTGATGTCGAGGAACACGATCTCGTCGGCGCCTTCCGCGGCGTAGCGGGCCGCGGCCTCGGTCGGGTCGCCGTGATCGGTCAGGTTCTTGAACTGGACGCCCTTGACCACCCGGCCGGCGGCTACGTCCAGGCAGGGGATGATGCGGCGCGTGAGGCCGGTCGGTTCGATGGTGGCTCTCACGACGCGCTCCCCGAAGCGGCTCCGGCGCGTGTTCCCGCCCCGTCGCAGGCCGCTATCCCCTGGTCGAGGGTCAGCGAACCGTCGTAGAGCGCGCGGCCGACGATCGCGGCTTCGAGCTCGGGTCGCCGGGCCGCGGCCTCCAGGTCAGCCGCCGAACGCACGCCGCCCGAGAGGATCGCCGGCGCGCCTGCCATGGCGCCGATCTCGCAGGCCAGGTCGATGTTCGGGCCCTGCATCATCCCGTCGCGCGAGATGTCGGTGACCAGCACGGCCGCGATCGGCAGTCCGGCAAGTTGCGCGCACAGGGCGGCGGGCGAGCGGTCGGCCGATTCGGTCCAGCCCGCCAGCCGCACTTCGCCGCCGTCGATGTCGAGCGCCGCCACCATGCGCCCCGGGTAGTCGCGACAGAGGCCGGCGAACACGTCGAAGTTGCGGACGATCAGGGAGGTCACCACCGCCCGCTCGCAGCCGGCGGCGAAGGCCCACTCGACGGACTCGCGGTCGCGCAGGCCGCCACCGAGCTGAATACCGCCGGGCGCAGCCCGCCGCGCGAGTTCCCCGGCCAGTTCGCGCTGTTGGGCGCCGCCGAACGCCGCGTCCAGGTCGACGATGTGGATACGGGACACCCCGGCCTGGCGGTAGCGGCGAAGCGCGTTACAGGGATCGGCGCCGTAGACCGTGCGCCGACCGTCGTCGCCGCGTTCGAGACGCACGATCTGACCGCCGCGCAGATCAATCGCCGGCAGCAGTTGCACCGTTTCCTCCGTCGGCTCCGTCAGCCGCGCCGCCGGCCCAGGCCAGGTAGTTGCGCAACAGCCCCAGGCCGGCGGCGCCGCTCTTCTCGGGATGAAACTGGGTGCCCGCGATGCGGCCGCGGCCCGTGATCGCGGGGAAACTGCGGCCGTGCCGGCAGCGGCCCAGCACGCTCTCCTCCGGCACGGCCTCGGGCGCGAACGAGTGGACGAAGTAGTAGTGGTCGTCCTCGGCCGCGCCGGCGAGCAGGGGATGATCCGCGACGCCGAAGACGCGGTTCCAGCCGATGTGAGGCAAGGGCACGCCGCCCGGCAACTTGGTGACGCGGCCTGTGAGAAGGCCGAGACCGTCCGTCATGCCGAACTCCTCGCTGCTGTCGAACAGGAGTTGGTAGCCGATGCAGATGCCGAGCAGGCAGGCGCCGTCTTCGAGCGCGGTCCGGATCGCCTCCTCGGGCGCCCCGCGCAGTACTTCGCGCGGCGGCCGGAAGGCGCCGACGCCCGGCAGCACCAGGCAGCGAGCCTTGCGAATCACCGCCGGGTCGCAGGTGGTCTCGACCTCGGCGCCCAAGTGGCGGAGCGCCCGCACCAGGTTGCCGATGTTGCCGACGCCGGCGTCGATCACCGTCGCGTGGATTGCCGGGTTGCTCGCCGGGGTATTGCTCGCCGCTCCGGTCATGCCGTCAGGCTCCCCTTCGTGCTCGGCGCCTCGGCCGCATTCCCCGGCCGCAGGGACACCGCCTCCCGCAGCGCCAGAGCCACCGCCTTGAACGACGCCTCCGCGACATGGTGCGGGTTGCGGCCACAGAGGACGTCCAGGTGCAGCGTCAGCCGTCCGCGGCCGGCGAAGGCGCCGAAGAAGTCGCCCATCAGGGTGAGCGGGAACTCGGTCGTGACCCAGGCGTGCTCCAGCTCCGCGGGCAACCGGAAGTGGAACGAGCCGCGGCCCGAGAGGTCGATCACGGCGCGCGCCAGCGCCTCGTCGAGCGGTGCGAAGGCGTGGGCGAAGCGCCGCACCCCGGCGCGGTCGCCGAGGGCCTCCCGCAGCGCGTCGCCGAGCACGATGCCTACGTCCTCCACCGTGTGGTGGAGGTCGATGTCCGTATCGCCGTGGGCTTCGAGGTCGAGCCCGAGACCGCCGTGGCGCGACAGCGCGTCCAGCATGTGCGAGAAGAAACCGTTCGGCGTGTCCAGCCGGCACGGGCCGCCGTCGAGCGACAGGTCGGCGCGGACGTGGGTTTCGGACGTCTTTCGATCGATGGACGCTCGTCTCATGGCATCTCTCCCTCACTCGTGCCGTCGCTTCCGGTCGGCGTCAGCATCCCGACCAGGGCGCGTCGCGTCGCGCGCAACGCCGGACCGCCGCCGATTCCGATTCTCAGGCAGTTGGCCAGACCCGGGTACCGGCTCACGTCGCGCACCAGCACACCCCCGGTGGCAAGACCGTCGCGGATCTCGGCGCAGCGGGGATGGCGCGCGAGCAGGAAGTTGGCCTCCGAGTCGAGGACCTCGAAACCGAACTCCCGCAGCATGACCGCCCACTGCTCCCTGCGCGCCCGCACCTGGGCGACGCGCGGCAGAAGCCGGTCGGCGTGTTCGAGCGCCACTTCGCCGATGACCGCCGCCGCGTGGCCGACGTTGTAAGGCAGCTTGACCTTGATCAGCTCCGCCACCAGGTCCGGGTCCGCAAGCACGTAGCCGAGGCGGATACCGGCCAGGGACCAGGCCTTGGACAGGGTCCGGAACAGGATCAGGTTCGAGTGGCCGCGCAGCAGCGGCCGGTAGTCGTGGCGGCAGAACTCGCCGTACGCGTTGTCGAGCAGCAGCGGCGCCTCGAGTGCGCCCAGAAGGCGCTCCACCGTAGCGGGATCCGCGGCCGTACCGGTCGGGTTGTTCGGCGTACACAGGATCACCGGCCGGCTCGGGTCGCGCTCGGTCTGGGCCTGGAGCTCGTCGGTCTGCAGCGCCAGGTCCGGCGCCGGTTCGAGGAACCGCGGCACGCCGGCGGCCCGCCGGACGAAGGTCTCGTAGAGACTGAAGCACGGCTCGCAGGCGAGCACCTCCTGGCCGGGGCGCACGACGCCTTCGAGCACCGTCGTGAGGAGCTCGCCGGAACCGTTCCCGACCAGCACGCCCTCCGCCGGCCAGTCGTTGAGGCCGCCGAGCAGACGCCGCAGACGCTCGGCGTGGAAGTCCGGGTAATGGGCCCAGGTGCGCTCGGCCAGACGCGCCAGCGCCTCGCGCTTGAGCGCGCGCGGCAGATCCCACGGCGCCTCGTTCTGGTCGAGCCGGTAGCGGCACGTCACCCGGTGGAGCGAGTACGCCGGCAGGCGGTGGAACTCAGGCCTGACGAAGGCGCCGGCGCCCTGGTTGGAGGCGCTCACGGCTCTTCCTCCCGACACTTTCCCCCACCGAGACGCAATCTGGCCGCCGCGGCATGGGCCGCCAGGCCCTCGGTGGCCGCCAGCGTCGCGGCGGCGCCGGCCCAAGCCTTCGAGGCCTCGTCGGAAAAGCGAACCGTGTGACTGCGCCGCACGAAGTCCTCAATCCCGAGACCGGAGGCGAAGCGAGCGCTGCCGCCCGTGGGCAACACGTGGCTGGGTCCGGCCACGTAGTCCCCGAACACCACCGGCGACGGAGCTCCCACGAACACCGCGCCGGCATGGCGCACCTCGTCCGCGCGCGCTTCCGCGTCCGCGCCGATCAGTTGCAGATGCTCCGGCGCCAGCCGTTCGGCCAGCACGAGCGCACCGTCCAGGTCGGCCGCGACGAAGGCCGCGCCGTGCGCTTCGAGCGCCGCCGCGGCGGTGTCGGCGGTGGAAAGCTGCGCGAGCTGCCCGTCCACCTCCGACGCGACCCGGTCGGCAAGCGCCGCGGAGTCCGTGACCAGGACCGCGACCGCCAGGGGATCGTGCTCCGCCTGGGCCAGCAGGTCGGCCGCGACCCAGCCGGCGGGAGCGCCATCGGCCGCCACGATGACGACCTCGGACGGACCCGCGTCGCGGTCCACGCCCACGTCGACCGCCACGTGCTGCTTCGCGGCCGCCACCCAGGCGTTCCCGGGGCCGGCGATCAGGTCGACCGGCCGGACCGACTCGGTGCCGTAGGCCAGCGCCGCAATGCCGTGCGCGCCGCCCATCCCCCAGACCTCGTCCACTCCGACCAGGTCGAGCACGTGCCGCAGCACCGGGCTCTCGAGGTAGGCACCGGGCGGCGTGGCGACGACGAGTTCCTCGACGCCCGCGAGCCGTGCCGGCACCGCGGTCATCAGGACCGTAGAGGAATAGGGGAACCGCCCGCCCGGCACATAGATCCCGACCCGGCGGATCGGCAGCCGGCGCTCCTCGATCGACACGCCGTCCCGTTCCAGGCGCTGGACACCCGGACCGTGCGGCTGTGCGCGGTGGTAGACGTCGATGGCGGTCCGTGCGCGTTCGATGGCGGTGAGGACGGCGGGGTCGATGCTCTCAGAATCCGGATGCGGGCGAGACGCCCGCGTTCCATCCGTGCGCCCGATGACGGGCGCACGGAGTGGTTCGCGAATGGCGCGGATCGCGTCACCCGGGTTCCCGGGGGCGCCGCCTAGTCGCAACGCGCCGGCCGAAGGCGCGTCGAAGCCGTCGTAGCGGCGGACCGCCTCGACAAGGGCCGCGTCCCCGCCGCTGCGGACACGGTCGACGATCTCCGCGGCGGCACGGCCGATCTCGGCCGCGATACCGCCCCGGCCGCGCCGGTCGAGGAGTCCCAGGCGCTCCCGCCCGGCACGGCTGTCCGCCGCCAGGACCTGCAACGCTCCCCCGCTACGGACCTCAGTCACCGGCGGCCCCCGTTTCTTCGAGCGCGCGCAGCAGCCGGCTCAGCCGGCGCCGGTGGGCGTGGAGCGAAGCCCGGTTGACCACGAAGGTCGGCGCCACCTCTGCCAGCACCTCGACCTCGTGCAGGTCGTGGGTCCTGAGCGTGGCGCCGGTCTGCACGATGTCGACCGCAATGTCGGTGAGATCGAGCAGGGGCCCGAGTTCGATCGAGCTGGTCAGGCTCAGCACCTCGACGTGCAGGTTGCGGGCGGCAAGAAGCCGCGCCGCCCACGCCGGATAGCGCGTCGCCGCGCGGAGTTGGCCGCTCCGCCGCGGCAGTTCCGGCGTCTCGGCAATCAACGACAGGCGGCTACGGCCGTCCAGGAGGCGCAATGGCTGGAAGACGTCGGGCCGGGTCTCCTCCAGCACGTCGCTGCCGACGATCGCGCAGTCGACGATCCCGTGCTCGACATAGAGCGGCAGGTCCCAGTCCTTGAGCAGCAGCACCTCGACCTCGACCCCCAACACCCCAACGCCTCCGAAGCGCTGGCGCAGGCGCGAGGCATCGAGATCGGTGAGACCCATGCCCGCGGCGGCAAGCGCGTCGCGTGCCGGTCCCAGGTTGCGTCCCTTCGGCAGGCCGAACGTGATCATGCCGGGCCCTCCGCCAGTTCGGTCAACAGGTCGAGGCCGAACGAGAAGCCGACCGCCGAGCAGTCGCCGCTGAGCGACCGGAACACCCTGTCGTACCGGCCGCCGACCCCCAAGGCCAAGGCCGTACCCGGCGCGTAGGCCGCGAACATGAGGCCGTCGTAGTAGCCGCGCGGCCCAGCCGAAACACCGACCCTCGGATCGAGGGCGGCGGCGGCGAACTCGGCGAGATCGACCTCTACCTCGATGCCGAGGTCGCGGTACTCGGCGGAAAGCCGGTCGCGGAGCAAGAGCAGTTCAGCCACCGCGGCGGCGGCGCCCCCGAGCACGGAGACGTCTTCCGGATAGCCGCCCTCTACGACATCGGCGAGACCGGCCCGGCGCGCGGCCCGCCGGTCGCGGCTTGCGATCCGCAGCGCCAGTTCGCCGGCGGCGCCATCTCCGGCCGCGGAGAGCAGGGGCTCGTCGAGGGCGCCGGCGACGCCGAGGACGACCCGGAGCGCGGCGTCATCCACTTCGCCGGGTGCGCGGATCGCGCCACCCGGGTTCGCAGGGACGCCGCCGCGGGCTTGTAGCAGCAGGTCGAGGAACAGGGTCAGCATCTGTTCGTCCGCCTCGGTGCGGTCGCCGCCCAAGAGCTCCGCGCCCAACTGCGAGTACTCGCGCATCCGGCCGGGACGTAGAGGCTGGTGCCGCACCACGTCGCCGCGGTAGTAGAGCCGGAGCGGCAGTTCCAGGTCGTCCAGGTGGGGGGCCAACAGCCGCGCGAGCATCGGCGTGAAGTCGCCGCGCAGAACGAGCAATTGACCGTCCCGGTCGACGAAGCGGTAGAGCTGCTCCAGCCGGCGCCCCTGCAGCAGCGGCCGGTACGGCTCGAAGTAGTCGAGGATGGGCAGAAGGACCTCGCCGAAGCCGCGTTGCTCGAGCAGCCCGGTCAAACGCGCCTCCAGCCGGCGGCGGCGCTTCACGCTGTCGAAGAGGGCAGCCGACACTCCGGTCGGCAGGCCGGCGGAGATCTTCATCGGGTCGCCTCCAACCCCAGCACCGCGGCGCCGACCTCGAACGGAAGCCGCTTCCCCGTCATCGCCGCGAACTGCGCCAGACCCTGGTGCAGCAACACTTCCCGGCCGTCCACGACCCGGACGCCGCGCGCGCGAAGCGCCCGGCGCCAGGGGGTCGGTCCGCCGCCGTAGACCAGCTCCACCGCGGCAGCCGTGGCGCCCAGCGCATCCGGGTCGCAGGGAAGCGGGTCGTCCGGATCGTGGCCGAGCGAGGTGGCGTTGACGACGACGTCGAACGCGCCGGGCGCCAGGTCGTCGAGCGGGACGAAGGCCACGCCGAGCAACTCCGCGGCGGCCCGGCCGCTGGAGACGGTGCGGTTGGCGAGCGCGACCTCCGCGCCCGCGGCGGCCAGGCCCGCCGCCGCTGCCCGGCCGGCGCCGCCGGCGCCGATGACCACGACAGTGCGGCCCGAAAGCTCGACCCCGCGCCGGCGCAGCGGCCCCACGACGCCCTCCGGGTCCGTGCTCTCGGCCCGCCATTGCCTGTCGGCGGCGGCGCCGGGGCCCGGGAGCAGCGTGTTCGCGCCCCCGGTTCGCGCCGCCAGGCCGCCGGCCTCCGCCGCGGCGGCCAGAGCCGCCGCCTTGTGCGGCGCGGTGACGCTCAGGCCGCTCAGGGGTATGCCCGCACGCTCAAAGAAGTCGCTCAGCGCGACCTCGCTCCAGAACGTCTCGAAGCACGGCGCGTCGAAGGCGACGTAGAGCGCGGCCTCGCCGCGGTCGCGGTAGCCGGCGTTGTGGAGCCGCGGCGACAGGCTGTGCGCCGCCGGGCGCCCGACGACGCCGAACAACCTCGACACCTGGGGCAGGCCCGGCAGGCCGTAGTCGGCCCGCAGCCGCTCGATGGACGGTTGACCGGGCGCGGCGGCGACCGAGCCCGCGGCGGCGTAGACCCACGGCGCCCCGAGCCGTGGCGCCACCTGCCGGGTCCAGGCGCCGATGGCGCCCATCGCGAACGCGGCGACGTCCGTGCGGCCCGTTTCGAGCAGCAGTTCGAGCGGCGCCAGTTCCTCACCCGATCTCTTCGGAGCGGTGACGAGCTTGTAGAGGCGCGCCTCCGCGTCCGAGAACTGTCTGAGCCGGCCCCGCAGCGCCCTGAGGCTGGCGCCGCGGCCGTGCCATGACACCAGCCGGCGGCTCGGCTCGACCGCGGCCAGCGAGTCGCGGCCGAGATCCCGGTCTGCCTCGAGATCGACCAGGTCGTACCCGTTGGCCGCAGCCAGCCGCACGGCCCGCCGACCCGCATCGACCGGTCCGCGGCCGCCTTCCGCTTCGCTGCGCAAGGTGTAGAGCAGCTCGCCGGCAAATCGTTCCCGCAACCACTCGGCGCCGATCTCACCGACCAGATCCACGCGCACCTCGAGGCAGTCGGCGCGCTCCGAGAGCACGCGCAACTCGTCGCCGGACGCGCTGGGCGCCTCGGTCAACGACGCAACCAACGTCGCGCTCCGCGCGACCTCCGCAGGCGTGGCGGTTCGCGGTTCGTCGGTTGTCGAGTGCAACGGAAGACCTCCTTCGATCCGAAAGGAGGTCTTCTTAGTTCACCCTCGTCCCGGACCACGAACCGGGACTTGGCCCGGATTCAGCCCTTGCCGTGACCGTGAGCCCACCAGACCTTCGACGCGACGCTGGTCGTCGAAGCGACGGAGACGGTCGAGATCACGATGTCGCGGGCCGGTGTATTCATGGCGTGGCGAAGGTCGCTGGGAACCGAAGTGTTCCAGAACGCCGGATTAGACACCGGAAGGCGCTGGGGTGTCAAGTGATTGCGCTACGCCCGTCGGACGCGGGGGGGCGGCTCAGCTAGTGGCTCACACAGTAGAGAAATTGGAGAAACCCGCAGAGATCTCGTGCGAGAAACGCTGCGCAAATCGGCGACCGAAGGGACGGCGTCAACAGGGTGTTGGCGGTACCAACGGGAATTTCGCGGAATCTGGCGGGACGTTTCTAGGCCGTGAGGTGCTGAATGATGACGTCGACGATGTCGTCCACGTAGTCGCGCCGCAGGCCGAGGAAGGGGCGAGCGGGGATCGTGGCCTCGATGCCGCGGCCGAACAGGTTGTCGTGCTCGTGGCCGAACTGATGGGTGGCGGCATAGATGAGGTTGGTGCCGGCGACGGCCGTAGTAGGGGTCGACAGCGCGGTGAGGCTGCGCAGGTAACCGTCGCGCACAAGTGCCAGGGGGGAGTAGCCCTTGCGGGCCTTACGGGCTGCCGTGGCCGGCGCGAGCGGCGCCCAAGGCGTGCCGTCGGAGGCGGCCTGGCGCTCGAAACTCTCTTCGGCGCTCTCGCGCAGCAGGGAGGCAACGACTGCCATCGCGGGCGACAAATCGGAGGCGCGCTGCTGGAGCCGACCGAGCGCCGAGGAGACCGCGTCGTCGTCGACCGTGATGTCGATCGTCGTCAATTGAGGCGTGGCTCCTCAGTCCCGGGCCGTCAGGCGATCACGCCGGGCGGCAGATCGAAGACCTCGGGCGGCGTCATCTCAACGTCCTGGAGCGACGGCGGCAGGCGTACGTCGCCGCAGCGAATCCAGCCTTGTTCATAGTCGATCAGGCGCAGGAAGTCGGCCGGGTCGTGGGCGGCGTCCTCGAGGACGAAGCGGTGGGGCTCGGGTTCTGTCTGGAGGACGATGCGGCCCTCTCTGCGGACCCGCTCGACCGAGTCGACCACGGCCTGCATCAGGATCGGATTCATCGGGTCCTCGACGTCCGGTCCGCGGGTCCACTCAAGGGTGCCGGCCAGGTCGTCCCAGACCATGACGGCCGGTGCCCAGACGCCCTTTCGGACATGTTCGATTGCGTGCCTCACGGTTCCCATCCTAGCAGGCCAAGGACGAACTCGAAGAGTTCGCGATCTTCCATGATCATCTTGTTCAGCGATCCAGGCGGCCATCCGGTGAGGATGGACCGCAGCGCTGTCGTCATCAGTTCCTTAGGATGTCCGTAGAGACCGGCTTCGTCCGCAGCGCCTCGTCGTGGGCCGTAGCGTGCGCGCCCCATCGCCTCGACGCCGCCGACTACACTGCCGTAACTTGGCCAGCCGCGGTAGTCGTACTCGGTTTCGGCATAGCCTCTGAACCGGTAAGTGCCGACGTACCGGCCGCGCCCGGCTCGTGTCTGCCGGCGATGAAAGGCGTAGAACAGCCCGTCGATGTCGGGGTGCATTTCCTGGAGATGATGGACGTACTCGTGCAGCAGAGTACTGTCGTCCGCTCCAGCGTAGATATTGACGTGCTTGTGCGCCGAGGAGTAGGAGCCGCTCCGTCGCTTTGAGCGGCCGGCCGCCCTCACCGTGACGCCGGGTCCGAGGTTTGCGCGGCGCACCCAGTCAGCCGGCAGTAGGCGGACGCCGGCAGCGGCATCCGGATCGACGCGCCGGAGCGCGTCTTCACGCGCCGGTCGCTGGCCGGCTTCGTCGACTCGCCGTCCGGGGGCGGCTATGCGCGGTGACCCTCGTGTCGGAGTTCGCGGCGCGGCTGCGCGCGCGGACGGACCTCGAGGTGCGCGGCGCCCTGAGCGAGGCGGCGGCGCAGCGGTCGGCGCGACGCGACTCCGCCTGGGTGTTCCTGTTGGCGGACGATTCGCGCCCCTCGGATGTCGTCGGCCTCGTCCGTCAGGTCGTGGATGTCGAGATCGGCGTCCTGCTCAGGGCGCGCAACCGGCGGGACGACCGCGGCGAGGGCGCCGCGACGGAGATCGAGGCGGCCCGCTCCGAGGTGCGCCGGGCCGTGCTGGGCTGGCAGCCGGACTCGGCGTGGGGGCGGGTGGAGCACCGCCGCGGCCGGCTGCAGCCGGCCGCGAGGAAAGAGGAGCAGTGGTGGCTGGACGTCTGGCACGTGACGGAGCTGCGGGAGCAGGAAGTGGAGCAGGAATGACGGAGGGACGGTCATGGCGCTGAGCGCGAGACGAAAGCTGATCCTGGCGGCGATCGAGGCCGTCTACGGCACCACCGTGGCCACGGCGGGCGCGGACGCGATGCTTGCCCACGACCCGTCGCTGACGCCGCTGACGGGCGGCACGGCCGACCGTGACCTGGTGCGGAGCTACTACGGCTCCTCGGACCAGATCCCGGTCAACACCCACCAACAGATCGAGTTCGGCGTGGAGCTGGCCGGCCCCGGGAAATACGATCCGGCCGCCAAGGCGATCACGGCGCCGAGGTGGGGCCGGCTGCTGCGCGCGTGCGGATTCTCGGAGACTTCGAAGAAGAAGGCCGCCGCCGATCCGCACAACAACCTCGTCGAGTACAAGCCGATCACCGGCTCCGAGCCGTCGCTGACGGTGCGCGGCAACTGGGACGGCCAGCAGCACGTGCTGGCCGGCTGCCGCGGCAGCGTGGCGCTCAGCCTGCGGGCCGCGGACATCCCGAGACTGCGGTTCACGCTGACCGGCCTCTGGCGGGTTCCGTCGAGCGTGGCGGCGATCGCCGGCGACTACGCCGCGTTCAAGGCGCCGCGCCCGGGGTCGACGCGGGACACGCCGACCGTGAGCCTGTTCGGCCAGGCGAATCTCAAGATGCGGTCGTTCGAACTCGACCTGGCCGCCGAGGTGACGCACCGCGAGGTGATCGGCGCCGACAACGAGGTGGTGATCGTGGACCGCGATCCCAGCGGGACGATCGTGCTCGACATGTCGCCGCTCGCCACCTGGAACCCGTTCGACGTGGCCGCGGCGGGCACGACGGACGCGCTCGAGATCGTCCACGGCGGTCCGGACACCGCCGCGAGCGTGGGCAAATTGATCGAGATCGACTGTCCGCGCATCCAGATCGGGGAGCCGACGTACGGCGAGGACAGCGGCATCCAGCAGGTGAGCATCCCGTTCCGGGCGCTCCCGATGGCCGGCAACGACGAGATCACGGTGTCGGTCCGATGACGTTCAGGTTGGCCGATCCGTACGCGACGTACCCGACGCCGGCGCCGATCGACGTCCCGACGTCCGGCGGTACGGAGCGCCAGGAATGCACGCTGCACTTCCGGCTGCTGTCCGCGGACCGGGCCCGTGAGCTGGCTCTCGAGAGCGACGAGGCGTATCTCGCGGCGGCGATCGACGATTGGGACGAAGTCTCGGACGCCGAGGGCAAGCCGCTGGAGTGCACGCCCGAGACCATCGCTCTGCTGGCGCGGATTCCCTACTTCGTGCGCGCGGCGATCAACGCTCACGCGCGTTTCCAGGCTGGCCTGCCGGGAAAAACCTCCGTGCCGTCGGACGGCACTGGTGCGCCGGCCGCTCAGGGGGCGACGAGGTAGCGGCAGACGCCGCGGCGCTGGGAATCCGGATCGAGGGCGAACTCCCGGGCGAGGACGATTCATGTTGGGTGCTGCCGGAAAACTGGGATGCGGTGCGGGTGTTTCTGGCTGCGCAGACACAGTGGCGGACAGGTCCCGCGGGATACGTCGGCCTGGACTACGCCGCGGTCCGGGCCGCGCTTCGGGCGGTGAGGGCGGACGGCGGCGGGATGGAGAGGCGCGGCCGGCGGCTGCGCTGGCGCCGGGTGTTCGCCGGCGTGGGCGCCATCGAGGCCGCGGTGCTGAAGGAGCTCGATCGCCGAGCGACTGCTGACGAGGGGAGGCAATGGTGATGATGCGATCGGGCTGGTCTGCAGGCCCTGCACCGCGCGAACGGCTCGCGCGTTTGCTGGCCGCGACGGCCGCAACCGAGGCGGCCGACGATGCCGGCTCAGGCTGAAGAACGCGGTCAGCGCCGGACGGGGCCGGAAAGGGCGCCCATCAGGCCGAGCAGGAAGCAGAGGCCGGAAAAGGCGAGCGCGCCACCGACCGCGAACACGAGCGCCGCGCCGGCGGCCGGCCAGATCTCCGAGAGCACGAGCCCGCCCAGCACCACGCCGGTGCCGATGCCGACGAAGCGTTCCGCCATCTTGTCCCGGGCCATCGAGGACAGCGTAGCAGATGCCTGAGCGCGATCTTCGCCTGGGAATTCGCGTCGACGTCGACGTCAACGGCCAGCCCCGCATCAGGGCCCTGGAAGGCCAGGTCAACCGCTTGTCGGCGGCCCAGGTCCGGGGCGCCGCGGCATCGCGCGGCGCGGCCGGCGCGTTCCGGCTCTACGGGGCCCAGGGGCAGGTCGTATCGACGGTGTCGCGGGGCATGGCGCGGGCAACCGACCAGGTGACGGAGGCGACGGACCGGGCCGGCAAGACGTTCCTGGAAGCTCATGGCCGTCACGTCCGATACCTGGCCGGGTTTGCGGGCGTGGAAGTCCTCCGCCGCGGCATCGGATCGGTGATCCGCCGCGCGGACGCCTACACCCAGGTGACGAACAGCGCGCGGCAGGCGTCGGCGGCCGAGGGCAACTACGCCGAGACGCTGCAGGCCGTGTACGCCGTGGCGCAACGGACCCGCGGTTCACTGGGCGGGGTCGCCCAGTTGTACCAGCGGTTGGAGCTGTCGTCGTCCGAACTCGATGCGTCGCAGGCGCGGTTGCTCGCGGTGACGGAGGGCGTCTCGCAGTCTCTCGCGGTGCAGGGCACCTCCTCGGCGCAGGCGGGGGGATCGCTGCTGCAGCTGGCCCAGGCGCTCGGAAGCGGCCGGGTCGAGGCGGAGGAGTTCAACAGCCTGATCGACGGCATGCCCGTGCTCTTGCGGGTGGCCGCCAGGCACATTGACGGCGCCGGCGGCTCGGTGGCGCGGTTGCGGCAACAGGTCCGTGACGGGGAGGTGGAGAGCCGGGAGTTCTTCGAGGCGATCGAGGCCGGCTTGCCGGAGCTGCAGGCGGAGTTCGACCGGGCCGGGGCGACGTTCGACCAGGCGCGGACGAGGATCGACAACGCTCTCACGGTCCTGATCGGGCGGTCGGCGGAGACGTCGCTCGCCGCGGATCTAGCCTCCGCTTCTCTCGGCGGCGTGGCGTCCGTGCTCGAGACGATCAATCCGCGCGCGTTGACCGCGCTTGCGCAGGCGACGGCTGCAATCTCTGTTGTTCGGCTGCTCCGGTACGCGGCGGCGACGGATGCCGGCCGCCGGGCACTCGAGGCGCTGCGGCCCGCGGCGCTGACCGCGGCCCAGGCGACGCGCGCCCAGGCGATCGCTCAGCAGCGGGGAGCTGTCGCGGCCGGGGTGTACACGGCGGCCACGCGCACTGCGACGACGGCCACGCGCGGACTGAGCGCCGCGATGGCTTTCCTGGGTGGTCCGGTCGGCCTGGCGCTGCTCGCCGCCTACGGCGTGGTCGAGCTCGTGCGCGCGAACCGGGATCTCGACGACAGCCTGGCCGTTCTGCCGGAAGGTTTTGACCGTTGGGGCGACTCGATCAGAGAGACCCGCGAGGAACTGGAGGCACTGACCGAAGCGCAACGGGAGGCGGTGCGGATCGGCATCGAGGACCGGATCGACGCGGCTGTCCAGGAGCTCGAGGACGCCCGGGACCGTCTGCTGCGGGCGCGGATCGGCGGTGTCGGGGCCGGCGGCCGGCTCGGCGGCGATCCGAATCTCGTCGACGCACGGAGGGTGTCCCTGGCGGAGGCCGAGGTGGACACTGTCCAGGGCAATCTGGACGCCCTCCGGCAGCGGCTCGGCCGCTTTTCGGCCGCCCAGGTCGACCTGGTCGAGGCGTCTGCCGCGGCGGCGGTTTCGGCCATCAGGATCGCGACCGAGGACGGCGTGACGGTCGCCAGGCTCGCCGCGCGCGAGTTCGGATCCGGCGGCGGCGAGCTCGCAGCCGAGGACCTGGACCGCGCCGTCGAGGCGGAGGGGGATCGTCTGGCCGAAGTGCTGAGGCTCGAGCGGCAGCTCGCGACGGAGCGGGAGCGGATTCAGCTCGACTACCAGGCGAACGTCCGGAAAATCGAGTCGGTAGCGGACGGCGAGCAGCGCGAGCGGTTGCTGCAGCGAGCCGCTCGGATCCGGGATGCGTCGGTCGAGAAGGTATACGAGCGCGCCGCCGCGGCCGCGGAGAAGCTCGCGGCGGCCGAGGCGAAGGCGACGGCGAATCGGCAGGCCGCGATCGATGTCCTGGCGCAGCTCGCTGACGAGAACGCGCGCATCGCGGCGGGCGGGGAGGTCGCGTTCCAGCGGATCGAACGTGAGCGGGAGGAGCGGGAGCTGCTGCAGGACATCCTGGAGCGGTATCCGCAAGCGGCGCCGGACGTGATCAACGCGGTGTACGAGGAAACGCTGCGCCGCGGCGAGCTCGTCACCGCGCTGGAGGCCGAGTCGGCAGCGCGAGAGAAGGTCCAGACGGCGGCCGCCGGCAGCCTGGAGATGCTGCCGGATCTGACGGGCGGCACGATTGGGTACACGGCATCCGTAAGCGGCCTGGACGAAGCGCTCGGCGTGACCGGCGAGGCGCTGCGTCGCATCACGGGGAGCCTGGGGCACTTCGCCGGACAGTCCAAGCGCGCATTCCGGTTTCAGAAGGCGGCGTCGCTCGCAACCGCCGTCGTCTCGACGGCCGAAGGCGTCAGCCGGGCGCTCGCGAAGGATCCGCCGCTCAACTTCGTCCTGGCCGCCGCGGTCGCCGCGGCCGGCGCCCTCCAGATCGCCGCGATCCGCGCGCAGGCGCCGCCGACGGCGTTCCGTTACGGCGGCGTCATCGACCGGCGGAGCGAGTTCGGTTTCGGCGGCGGCCGCCGCGGCGTCGCCGGCGAGGCGGGTCTGGAGGCGATCCTGCCGCTTCGCCGCGGCGTGGGCGGCCGTCTGGGCGTGGAGGCGATCGGCGGCGGCGGCCGCGTGATCGAGATCAATGTCGGCGGCGTCACCGTCCAGGCGCCCGCGGGCATCGACGATCCCGATTCCTTCGGCCGCGAGGCGGCCTACGGGCTGACGCGGGCGCTGCGGCCGGTGATCCGCGAGTTGTTGCTGGACGAGCAGCGCCCCGGCGGGGCGCTCAACCGCACGGACCGGGCGGCCTGATGCCCGCGGCGATCCGTTTGCCGTCGATCGGCATGTCTAAGGGTTCGGGTCCGCGAACGGCCTTCAGGCTGCGGCGGGCTCGCCTGGGCGGCGGCTACGAGCAGGTGGCGGCGGACGGCGTCCACAACGTGCAGCGGCGGTACCGGTGCGTGTACCGGAGCATCCTGGCGGCCGACGCGGAATCGCTCAAGACGTTCCTGGAGGCCCGCGGCGGCCACGAGCCGTTCCTGTCGCCCGATCCGCTGCCTCCGGGGATGCCTGACGCCCAGTGGCGCTGTGAGCGTTTCAGCGGTCCGTCGTACGTGTCGGCGACGCGCCGGGACATGGAGGTGGATCTGGTGGAGGACTTCAGTCCGTGAGCCCGACGTCATCGGTCCAGGCGAGCAGGCTGGACGCGGGTCCGGTGGTGGACCTGTTCACGGTGACGCTGCCGTCCGGGACGGTCGAGCGGTACACGACGGGCCATCGGGGCGTCGAGTCGGCGATGTACGGCGGCCAGGAGTACCGTCCGCTGCCGATCGCCCTGGACGGCGCCGGCTTCGGCTCCTCCGGGGCCTCCGTGCGGCCGACGCTGCGCGTGTCGGTGCTGGACGGCGCGGCATTCCCCGCGGACTGGCAGGGCGCCACAATCGAGCGCCTGCGCACGCTGGGTCGCTATCTGGACGGTGGATCGGAGGCGGACCCTACCCGCCACTGGCCGACGGAATCCTGGGTGGTGGACCGGCTGTCGAGCCAGGGGCGCGAGGAAGTGGTGTGGCAATTGTCGTCGCCGCTCGATCTGGAGCTGGCGATGATCCCGCGGCGGCAGGTGTTGCGCGACGTGTGCCAGTGGGCCTACCGGCGCCGCGAGGGGAACGCCTGGGTGAATCCGGCCGAGGACGACGGCTGCCCCTATCGCGGCGCGGCGCTCTGGAACGCTGAGGACGAGCCGGTGTCGAACCCGGCGAACGACGTCTGCTCGCGCCGGTTGTCGGGCTGCAAGCTGAGGTTTGGCGATGACGGCGTGCTGCCGTTCGGCGGCTTCGCCGGGGTGAGCCAATTGCGGCGATGATCCCTCACGACCACGAGGCGATCGCCGCGATGCAGGACCACGCGGTGACGGCGTGGCCCGAGGAGTCGCTGGGCGTGCTGGTGCGGCGCCCTGGCCTCCGCGGCTTCGAGCGCCGTCTCGAGTACCGGCGGCTGCGTAACGTCGCGCCGGACCCGCGGTCCGGCTTCGAAGGCGAGCCGGGGTCGCTCGAGGGCGCGGCCGCGGTGATCCACTCGCATCCCTCGGGCGCGTCGTTCCCGTCGCGGGAGGACCTCGAGTCCCAGATCGCGGCGGGCGTGCCGTACGGCGTGGTGCCGGTCGCCACCACTGCATCTTGTGGTGCGCCGGTGGCCGGTGAGCCGTTCTTCTGGCCGGATCGGTCCCGCCCCTATCTGGCCCGGCCGTACCGTCACGGCGTCACGGACTGCTACACCTTGGTCCGGGACTGGTACGAGCGCGAGTGCGGGATCGAGCTGCCGGCGGTGGCGTACGACTGGCGCTGGGACGTGACGTCGCCCGAGCTCGACCTGTACTCGTCGTCGCGGCGTCGCCTGGGCTGGCGGCGGATCGAGCCGTCCTCCGCCCAGGTCGGCGACCTGGTGCTGCTCGCGATGGGGGGCGCGAAGCCCGCGAACCACGCCGGCGTGCTGCTCGAGGCCGGCCAGCTCCTGCACCACCCGTCGCTGCGCCCGTGCGATCCGACCAGCCTGTCGCGGCGCACGGCGGCGTCTCGGCTGGCGCGGCACGTGGTCGAGGTCGCCCGGCCGCCTGGCAGGGAGATCCGCGCATGATCACGCTGCGTCTGCAGGGCTCGCTGGCCAGCTGCGTGCGGAACCGCCTGGACGAGGCGTCGGCGCGGCGCTCAAGCACCGGCGAGGCTGTGCTCGAGCTCGATGCGGTCTCTGTGGCGGAGGCGTTTCGGCTGCTGGCGCCGCAGGCGCCGGAGATGAAGTGGCTGTTGCGTTTCGGCGCCTGGCGGGTCACGGTCGACGGCACGGCGATCGGCCCGCGCGAGCTCGACGTGCAAGTGCCGGACCGGGCGTACGTCTCGGTGGCGCCGGTGGTGGCCGGCAGCGGCTTCCTTGCGGCGGTGCCGGCGGCCGTCTGGTGGACGATCGGCAGTCTGGCCGTGGGCTACGCGGCCCTGCCGGCGCTGATTCCGGACATCCCGGACACGGATCACCTGGAGACCGGCAGCGGTCGCACCCTGTTCTCGGGTCCGGTGAACTCGGTCGCCCAGGGCGGCGCGGTGCCTCTCATCTACGGTCGGACGAGAGTCGGGTCGACGGTCGTGTCCGGCGGCATCACCCAGGAGCGGCCGACGGGCGGCGATAGCGCGGCGCCTCCCGACATCGGCCTGGGCGGTGAGCTGCCGGCCGGCGCCGAGCGGCCGCGGCGGGATTGGGACGCGGAGGAGCCGCCGACGACCGGCGGCGCGGCGTCGGAGGAGCGCTCGGTGCTCCGGGTGATCGATCTGCTCGGCGAGGGCGAGATCGAGGGTCTGGTCGCCGGGCTCCAGTCCGTGTTCATCGACGGCGTCGCGGTCGAGGATTCGTCCGGCGACCGCAACATCGAGGGGGTGACGGTCCAGGAGCGCAAGGGCTTGGCTCACGACGAGTCGGGCCAGGAGGCTCTCCTGGGATTCGACGCCACGGTGACCGGCATCGGCACGCACCTGCGCGAGCAGGTCTCCCGCGGCGCGCCGGTGGTGCGGTCGGTGCCGGCGGGCTACGACGCGGCGCGGGTGACGCTCCAGTGGCCGCGTCTGGCGGCGTACGACGAGAGCGGCAACGAAACGGCGACCGCGGTGGAGCTCCGGATCAGGTCGCGGCCGTCCGGCGGGAACTGGACGACGGTGCTGACGCAGACGGTGCGGGACCTCTCGTTGGAGGTCCAGGAGCAGTCCTGGCGGGTGGAGCGTCCGGAGAGCGTCGGCACGGGCGGCACGTGGGAGATCGAGGTGTCTCGCCTCACGGAGGACTCGACGTCGACGCGGGTGGTGGACGGGTTCTACTGGCAGCGCCTGGCGGGGTTGCGGGACGTGAAGCAGAGCTACCCGCACTCGGCGGTGATCGGGCTGGTGATGGAGACCGACCGAGCCGACGGCGTGAACGTCAGCCGCCGGGAGTACGAGGTCGACGGCCGCAGGGTGTTGGCGCCGCCGCCGGCGGTGTGGGACCCGACGGCGCCGACGTCTGATTCGGCGGCGCGGTACGGTGCGGGGATCTGGGACGGCACCATGCGCCGGGTGTGGACGGACAACCCGGCCTGGGTCGTCTACGACCTCCTGACGGATCGGCGTGCCGGGCTGGGCGGCATCCCCGGCATGGTGGAGGCCGTCCGGTCGGCGCGCGCGGAGTTTCTCGAGCTCTCGCGGCGCTGCGACGCGCTGGTGCCGGCGCCCAACAGCGCGGCGGACATGGAGCCGCGGTGGCGCTTCAACGGGGTGATCAAGCGGCGGGAGCAGGCGCGCAAGGCGGTCGATTGGGTCCTGTCGGCGTGCCGGGCGGGTGCGTTGTGGAGCGCCGGCGCGGCGTCGTTGGCGATCGACGGCGAGGGCGACGTCACGGCCGCGCTGGGGTCCGCGAACGTGGTCGACGGCGAGTTCGAGTACCAGGGCCTGCGCTGGCAGGAGCGGTACTCGGCGGTCGCGGTGACGTGGCAGGACCCTGACGACGCCTACCGGTCCGGCATCGAGCTGGTGGTGAGCGACGGCCTGGTGGCGCGGTACGAATTCCGGCAGCGCGACGTCGCGGCCGTGGGCTGCACGTCGCGCGGCCAGGCCCACAGGATGGGCCTGCTGGCGCTGAGCGAGCAGGAGAACGAATCGGAAACGGTGAAGTTCCGGATGGCGCTCGAGGGGATGCACTTGCGTCCCGGCGACCGGGTGAGGATCGCGGACGAGCAGCGGTACGAGGCGCCCGCCGCGTTCAGGATCCTCGAGATAGATGACTCGACGCCCGGTCAGGAGACGCTGACGCTCGATCAGGCGTCTCCGCGCCTGGCCGCCGGCGGACGGATCGCGTGGGGCGCGGGTCAGTCGGCGGCAGTGGCGGCCGCCACTGCGGCTCTGGGGAGCTGGGATCTCGGAGTGCCCGAAATCAGCACCGCGACCACGGACCTCGGGTTGGTGACCTATGCGCGGTGGTCCGCGCTGTCGCTCGCCGTGCCGGACGGCCCCCAGATAACGGCGATCGAAATCCAGTACACCGCCGCGGACAATCGCCTGCTGCTGTGGGCGACGGGCGATCTGCCGGCTGCGTGGGAGAGGCATGGGCGCCTCATTCTGGAGATCGGCGGCCAGTCGATCACGCTGCCGCCTCCGGACAACGCGCAGAACCCGCTGCGCGACGCGGATGCTCCGTACGAGTGGTCCTCCGCGCAGACGGCGGAGATCGGAACGTTGCTGGTCGCTCTCTCTCTCTCGACGCGAGTGGGACGACGTTGTCGCTCGAGGCGCCGGCGGCCGACCGCCTGCAGACCGATGACGCGCCGACGGGCCTCAGCGTCGGCGACCTGGTCACGAACGCTGACGCCGGCGTGGATTGGATCGTCACCAGAGTCGGAGAGCGGGACAAGCTGGAGGTGCAGGTCGAGGCGCGCCGCTACGACGCGGGCAAATACACGGCTGTCGAGCAGCGCCGGCGACTGGCGCCGCCGTTGGTCGATCCGGCCGCGGCGATCCTGGCGCCGACGGCGGTGACGGTGAGGGAGCGGACGTACGTGGACCGCGATCAGGTGCGGAGTCTGCTGGAGATCGGCGTGCAGGGTGGCGACGACCCTCGGATCGATCACCTCAACTACCACATTCAGCGTCCGCGCCGGCGGGCGACGCCGGCGGAGATAGCGGCGGGGGACTGGTCGGTGCTGCCGCGCGGCCCGTGGGAGCCGCTCAAAAGGACGACGGCTCGGAGCATCGTGTTGCGCGACGTGGCGCTGGGTGGCTACCGCGTGCGTGCGCGCTTCCTGGGCCGGCGGCGGCGATCGGCGTGGACGTCCAGCCCGCCGGCGCTCGCGGACGGGAAATCGGACTCGATCGATCCCCCGGCGGGCCTCGGGGCCGTCGGCGTTGCCGAGGGCTATTGGGCTTACTGGAATCCGTCGACGGCGCCGGACTACGCCTACAGCGAGATCTACGATCGGGTGGGCGAGCCAGGACCGCCGACGGCGGACGTGCTCGTGAGCGCCGCCGGCTGGACCTATCGAGGCGGGATCGCCGGCACGGGGTTTACGCGAGCGGGCGTGATCGGGACGGACGCGCTGCGGGTGGCGGTGCGCCACGTGGACACGTCGGAGATTCGGTCCGAGGCGCGCGAAGTGGGCGTCACGCCCAAGGACCCGGCGGACGGCATTCCGGGCGCGGCCGGCGAGGACGGCCTTCCGGGCGAGGACGGCGAGAACGCGCCCGAGTACGTGTTCGCCGCGTACGCGGACGAGGCCCTGCCGGCGAATCGCCGGCCGTCAAACGATTGGGGGTTCGACGAGCCGGGCACGGTCAACGGCCTGACCTGGCACGACGCAGCGCCGGACCTGAGCCCGGCGTACCCGCGGCTGCTGCGTGCGCAGCGGCGGCCACCGCGGGGCGCCCTCGCGAGGGGCCAGGCGGTGGCCGATCAGTGGACCGTGCCGACCGTCATCGCCCGATACGGAGTGGACGGGGTCGAGGGAGGCGACGGGAGCGACGGCAACGGCGCTCCGGAGTACGCGTTCGCGGCTTGGTCCTCGGACAGCGTGCCGGCGTCCAAGCGACCGCTCGACACCTGGGGGTTCGATGAGCTGAACGCTGGGCCGGTGGCGGTCGATGGGCTCAACTGGCATGACGGCGCCTCGCCCGAACTGACGCCCGAGGCCAGCTACCTGATGCGCGCGGAGCGCGACGTGATCGGCAACCCGGCGATCGGCGACGCAGTTGCGGCTCTGTGGAGCGCACCCGTCGCGGTCGGCCGTTTCGGCGCGGACGGCGAGGATGCCCTGCCCAGCCCCGGCCCTGTCACGATCAGCGGCAGCTACTCGCGCTATCCGCTCGGCGGACTCGACGTCCAGGACAATGCGATCACTGTCGAATGGACCGAAGTGGCCGAAGCCGACAACTACACGGTCGTCCTGGAAGTGGTCGGGGGCGTCGCAAAGACGGTCGATCCGGGTGAGGCCGGGCCGACCCAGACGTTCCACCTGTTTTCGGAGCAGATCGACAGCCCCACGATCGTCGTGGAGGTCTACGCCGTCCAGATCGTCGACGGCAATGAGTTGGTGTCCGGGCCGGCATTGGCCAGCGGGACGATCGACACCACGCCGCCGCCGCGGCCGCCGGCGACGCCGACCGGGCTGAGCGGGTCCGTCAGCGACGACGACATCGCGGTCGAGTGGAACGCCTCGACAGGCGCGACGAGCTACCGGCTGCAGCGGCGTCTGGGCACGTCCGGGGCCTGGGCCACGATCGCCACCGCCGCGCAGACCTCGTACTCGGATCTGAACCTCGCTGACGGCAGCTACTGGTACCGGGTCCAATCGCGGAACAGCAACGGCTCCTCGGACTACAGCGCGGCCGCCGGGCCATTCACGGTGGAGCCCGCGCCGGCGGCGGCCTGGGGGGCCTGGGGCGCCCCCGCGGTGGTCACGCCGCCGATCCTGGCCGACATCGACGACGTGGCGGCCGGAGTAAGAGGGGTCCAGCGCTGGGACGACAACACTGCTGATGTGTGGGTGGGGGCCGCAACCACGGGATGGGCGATCCGGTACACTGCCCTTGGCGCCAGCGTTGTGTTCGCCCAGAGTTTGGGCTCCGCCGCCAACAACATGCGCTACGCTTCCCTCGATCCGCTCGGGTGGCACGGCACGTACCTTCCATGGCTCAACCTGATGCCTGAGGACCTGGACGACCCAGCGTGGCGAGCGGCCGGCGGGACCGGCCTGTGGGGAATGAGCGGCGTCTCCCACGGCCCCGCTGGCCGTCCGCACGTCTGCGGCGTGTCCGTCGCAGACGCCGGCGACGGCACGTTCCGAATGCGCCTCTACGGCGACGCCGGCGGCGTCCTGACCCGCTGGGAGAGGGACTGGGAATGAGGATCCTCGTTCCCGAGGAGTCGCTGATCTATCGACCCTGCGAGCGGGGGGACGAGAAGGCGATCTACGACGCGTTTCGCCACGGGGAGCCTACCGATCCCACCTACCTGTCGATCCTCACCGGACTGTCCGCCCAGCTTGTCGCCGACAGCGAGGCCGACTACGCGAAATGGTCCAGCGGAGCGCGCGCGGTGATCGCCGTGCAGCGAGGCCGGCGAATCGGCGTCGTGAAAGTGATGCTGTCTGAGGCCGGCCCCCGGCGACTGGCGACCATCGAGGCCGGAGTGGTTGCCGACCACTGCCATCCGGCGAAGGTGATCGACCTGGTCGGCGACGTCGCCCGCTGGCTCTACAATCTGGGCGTCGTGGAAGCGACGGTGAACTACGCCGTGCGCCCCGTGATGCTCGACGACGAAGAACTGCCGGGGCGCAACGTGGAGTACTTGCTGGCGCCGGTGGCCGAGTTCCCGCTGGGCCTGCCGCGCGGCCTCCGGTTCGCCGGCTGAGCAGCGTCATCCCGCCCGTGCGCCAACAGTGTGTTGGCCGTGCCTACGCGGCTGCGCAGGGTTTCTCACACGAGATCGGAGGCCATTTCTCGCGCGCCTCTACACACCCAGGTGCGAGAACTCGACACGTTCATCAAGCGTGCCGCTCCATGAATCGTCCGCCGTGCCGCCGCGGTTCGTGCAGCGATTGCCGGCGCCACCGGCCGCGTGAGCGGGCACTCTCTGCGCGTCGGCAGCGCTCAGTCCCTGGTCGCCGCCGGCGCCTCCACCGCCGAGCTCACGCAGGCCGGAAGATGGACCGACGCCGCGACCGCGACCCGCTATGCCGCGAACGAACTGGCCGGGCGCGGCGCCGTCGCGAGGTACTTTGAGGACGAAGATGAGTAGCCCGCAGTCCTACCGTGTCGCGCACTCGCCCAAGAAACCCGCGCGGATACAAGCAGCGGAAACGCCGGCGCCCCGCCAGCCGGATTGCGCTACGCCCGAGCCATGATCAGGGCGCCATTCGTGCCGCCGAAGCCGAAAGAGTTGGTCAGCGCGACCTCGACGTTCGCCTCGCGGGGCTCGTGGGGCACGAAGTCCAGATCGCACTCCTCGTCGGGCTCGTCCAGATTGAGCGTCGCCGGCAGCACCTGACGGTCGATGGCGAGCGCCAGGATGCCGGCCTCGACGCCGCCGGCCGCTCCCAGAAGGTGGCCGGTGGAAGATTTTGTGGATGACACGGCCAGCCGGTAGGCGTGATCCCCGAAGACGCGCTTGATCGCCCGGACCTCGGCGATGTCGCCCAGCGGTGTCGAAGTGCCGTGGGCGTTGATGTAGTCGATCCGTTCCGCCGCGATGCCGGCGTCATCGAGCGTCGCCCGCATGACGCGCGACGCGCCGTCGCCCGTGGGCTCTGGCGCCGACACGTGGTAGGCGTCGCCGCTCATGCCGTAGCCCAGAATCTCGGCATAGGCGTGGGCGCCGCGGGCAAGGGCTGCCTCGCGCTCCTCCAGGATCAGCACGCCCGAGCCCTCGCCCAGAACGAAACCGTCGCGGCCGCCGTCCCAGGGCCGGGACGCCCTGGCCGGCTCGTCGTTGCGGACCGACAGCGCCTTCATCGCCCCGAAGCCGGCCATCGCCAGATCGCAGGTCGTGGCCTCCGTGCCGCCGGCGAAGGCAGCGTCGGCGTACCCGTGCTGAATCTGACGGAACGCATCGCCGACACCGTGGAGGCCGGTGGTACAGGCAGTCGTGGGGCACGTGTTCGGCCCCTTGGCGCCATGCCGGATCGAGATCTGGCCGGACGCCATGTTGGCGATCAGGCCGGGGATGAAGAACGGCGACACCCTGCGCGGTCCCCGGTCGCGCCAGATGTCGTGCATGTGCTCGATCAGCGGCAGCCCGCCCATGCCCGAGCCGACGACGGTGGCGACACGATCGGCGTTGCCGTCATCGATCTCGAGCCCCGAGTCCTCGCGGGCCAGCGCCGCCGCCGCGACGGCGAACTGGATGAAGAGATCGACCCGGCGAATGTCCTTGCGAGGCATGAACCGCTCCGCGTCGAAGTCGCTTACCTCGGCGGCGATCTTGGTCGTATACAGGTCCGCGTCGACCCGCGTCAACGCACCGACGCCGCTCCGGCCCTCCATCAGGCCGGACCAGGTAGCTTCGGTGCCTACCGCAAGCGGTGACACCAGACCGACACCGGTGATGACGACGCGTCTACGGTCGTTCATGTGCATGACACGAATCCGTCAGCGGACCCGCTTGGGGCGGCCGGACCCGGCCAGGGCGCCGGCCTCTGGCAGCTAGTTATCGCCCCCGTGCGCCTGGATGTAGTCGGTGGCTTCCTTGACGGAGCCGATCTTCTCGGCATCCTCATCGGGAATCTCGATGCCGAACTCTTCCTCGAAGGCCATGACCAACTCGACGATGTCGAGCGAGTCCGCACCGAGGTCGTCGGTGAAACTGGCCTGCGGAGTGACTTCGTCGGCATCGACTCCGAGCTGCTCGACAATGATGCTATTGACCTTTTCGACTACGGACATTCTGGTTCCTCTTTAGGGAAATTCGCGCAGGGTTGACGTCTCCGGCCCGCTGACAGACGGAGACTATACAAGCTTGCACTGCAGAATGGTCTGACCTGGGAACGCGGGCATCTTGCCCGCATCCGGCGCGAAGAGTCGGCTTCCGGCAGTTCTGCCGCGCTCCAGTGCTGTTCTCAAGTCATCCCACCGCTGACGCTCAGGACCTCGCCGGTGACGTACGACGCTTCGTCGCTTGCCAGGAACAACACCGCGGGCGCAATGTCGTTTACCGTGCCGAGGCGCACCACGCCGTACTGCTCCAGGAAGCGCTCGCCGGCGCCATCCGGCATCGCGGCGGTCATGTCCGTCTCGATGAAGCCCGGCGCGACGACGTTCACCGTGATCCCCCGGCTCAGCAGCTCACGGGCGAGGGACTTGCTGAATCCGATCAGCCCGGCCTTCGAGGCGGCATAGTTCGCCTGCCCGGCGTTTCCGAGCACACCGGCGACGGATGACACGGAAACGACCCGCCCGAAGCGGCGGCGCATCATACCCCGCACGAGCGCCTTGGTGAGGACGAAGACGCCGGTCAGGTTCACGTCCTGCACCCGCTGCCACTGGTCCAGGGTCATGCGGGCCAACAGGTTGTCGGCCGTGATGCCGGCGTTGTTGACGAGGATGTCGACCGCCGCGAACTCCTTCGGAAGTTGCCGCACCGCGCCGGGTACCTGTTCGTGATCGGCCAGATCGAGCGCCATGGCATGGGCCTCGCCTCCCGAGGCGGCGATTTCGGCCGCGACTTCCCCCAGCAGCTCCTCGTTCCGGGCCGCCAGCACCACGCGGGCGCCCTGGCGCGCCAGCAGCACGGCACAGGCGCGGCCGATCCCGCGCGAGGCGCCGGTGACCAGCGCCGTCCGTCCGCTCAAGTCGAAGATGCTCACGGTCGTCACTCCATGTCGCCCGGCTCGGCCACCGACCGGACCTTCAGCTTTCGATCGATCCGCCGCGCGAGGCCGGAAAGCACCTTACCCGGGCCAAACTCGATCAGCCGGCCGACGCCTTCGGCCGCCATGACCGTCACCGACTCCGCCCAGCGCACGGGGCCGTCGATCTGCCGGACCAGCGCGTACCTGGCCGCGGAAGCGCTGGTCACCGGCGCCGCATCCACGTTGCAGACCACCGGTACCTGTGGGTCCGCCATCGGCGCCGCCTGAATCAGCGGCGCCATTGCCCGGCGGGCCGGCGCCATCAGGGCGCAGTGGAAGGGGGCCGAGACGGGCAGCAAAATCGCCCGGCGCGCGCCCCGGCCACTCGCCAGCACCATTGCCCGCTCCACCGATTCCCCGGCGCCGGCGATCACGATCTGCCCCGGCGCGTTCAGGTTGGCGAGCTGGCAGACACCGCCGGTGTCGCCCGCCGCCTCGGCGGCGACCTCCGCCGTGTCCTCGACGCTCAGGCCAAGTACCGCGGCCATCGCGCCTTCGCCCACCGGCACCGCCTTCTGCATCGCCTCGCCCCGGGCCCGGACCAGGCGCAGAGCGTCGCCGAGTTCGAGGGCGCCGGCAGCGACGAGCGCCGAATACTCGCCCAGGCTGTGGCCGGCGACGAAGTCCGGCGTCTCCGTCTCCAGACCCTGAGCCCGGTAGCAGCGGATCGCCGCCACCGACGCGGCGACGATCGCGGGCTGCGTGTTGGCCGTTAGTTGAAGCTCGTCCTCGGGCCCCTCGAAGCAGAGCACGGACAGCGAAAAACCGAGGGTGTCGTCCGCTTCCTCGAAGACCTCCCGCGCCTCCGGAAAGGCCAAAGCCAACGCCCGGCCCATGCCGACCCACTGCGAGCCCTGACCCGGAAAGACGTACGCCACCCCACTCATCCAACAGGACCATTCCAAGGTCCGACGCTCGGCGCCGGATGCGGGCGAGACGCCCGCGTTCCCAGGGGACGGCGGCGGGACACTAGAAGCGGACTGCGGCGGCGCCCCAGGTCAACCCGGCGCCGAAGGCCGCCATCAGGACCAGGTCCCCGGAGTCGATCCGACCGTCGCGGTTCAGTTCGTCGAGCGCGATCGGGATGGACGCGGCCGATGTGTTGCCGTAGCGATCGACGTTGACGTACACGCGGTCGGCGGGCACGTCGATGCGGCGACCCACGGCGTCGATGATCCGGCGGTTCGCCTGATGGGGAATGAGCCACTTGACGTCTTCCGGCGCCTGACCGGCGTCGGCGAGCACTTCGCCCGAGACTTCGGCCAGCGTGCGGACCGCCACCTTGAAGGTCTCGTTGCCGAGCATCCGGATGAAGGGCAGCCGCGCTTCCAGCGTCTCTGGACGGTTCGGAGGATTTCGGCTGCCGCCGCCCGGCATCTCGAGGAGGCGGGCCAGCGAACCATCGCTGTGGATCGCCACGGAGAGGACGCCCGGCAGCCCGTTCTCCGAACTCGGCGCCGGGGGGTCTTCACCCCGTAGCACAACCGCGCCCGCGCCGTCGCCGAACAGAACGCAGGTCGAGCGGTCCTCATAGTCCGTGAACTTGGTCAGCGACTCGGCGCCGATCACCAGAGCCGTCGAGGCAGCGCCGCTCGCGACGTACTGCTGCCCGACTGAAAGACCGTAGATGAAGCCGGTGCAGCCCGCGTTCAGATCGAAGGAGGTCGCCTCCTTCGCACCGATCTCTTCCTGCACCAGGCAGGCAGTGGAAGGGAAGGGCATGTCCGGCGTCACCGTCGAGATCAGGACGAGATCCACCTCCGCGGACTGCACGCCCGCCATCTCCATCGCCTCGCGCGCGGCTTTGACAGCGAAGACCGACGTGTACTCGTCGTCGGTGGCGACCCGTCGTTCGTGGATCCCGGTTCGGGCGACGATCCACTCGTCCGAGGTGTCGATCATGCGCTCGAAGTCGGCGTTGGTGAGAATCTTGTCCGGCACGGCCTTCCCGGTGCCGGCGATCCAGACCCGCCGTGCATGGTTGGTAGAAGCTGGCCTGAGTCCGTTTGTCATCCCGCTACCGCCTCTGGCGCCGCCTCGAAGGCGACCTCCGACAGTTTGGCGCTGACCTTGACGTGAATGTCCGCCTCGCAGAACTCCACCGCGCGCCGCACCGCGCTGCAGATCGCGTGGGCGGACGAACGGCCGTGGGCGACGAAGCAACCGCCGCGCAGGCCGAGCAGCGGCGCGCCGCCGTACTCGCTGTAGTCGATCCGGCTCTTGAAGCGGTCGAAGGCGGGCCGGGCCAGCAGATAGCCGAGCCGCGACCGGAGTGTGCGGCCCATCTCCTCGCGCAACTGGCCGCCCACGAACTCCGCGAGCGCTTCGGCGCTCTTCAGGATCGCGTTGCCGACGAAGCCGTCGCAGACGACGACATCGGTCGTGCCGCTGAAGACGTCGCGGCCCTCGACGTTGCCGACGAAGTTGAGTCCCGTGGCGTCGAGCGACTTGAACACCTCGCGGACCAGGTCGGTGCCCTTCCCGGCTTCCTCGCCGATCGACAACAGGCCGATGCGCGGCGAGTTCATCCGCAGCAGTTGCTGGGCCAGGTAGTGGCCCATGACCGCGAACTGACGGAGCTGGTCGGGCTTCGAGTCGACGTTGGCGCCCGCGTCCAGCAGGATGGTTCGACCGACGCGCCGCGGCATGGTCACGGCCAGCGCCGGGCGATCGACTCCGGGGGCGACGCCGATCACCATCTTGCCGGCGACCAGTGCGGCGCCGGTGTTGCCCGCGGTCACCATGGCCTGCGCCCGGCCGTCCTTGACCAGGCGGGCGCAGACACGCACCGAAGAGTCGCGCTTGCGCCGCACCGCGAGCGCGGACTCGCACATGCCGACGACCTCGCCGGCATGCACGATCTCGACCCGGCGCCGAACACCATCCCCGGGATCGAACTTCTCGATCTCCTGCTCGAGGATCGGCCGGCGCCCCACCAGGAGGAGCCGCAGCTCGCGCTGGCGCGCCGCCAGCAGCGCGCCCTCAACCACCGTCCGGGGAGCGTGGTCCCCGCCCATCGCGTCGACGGCGATCACGGTCGGAGTTCGCGTGGAGGCTCGATCCGTCAATTTCAGGGCCAACTCTGTCCTTCGGAAACCACCAGTCTAGCGCCCTCCAACCGTCGGCTACAGCACGTCGTCGATATCGACCACGTCGCGCCCACGATAGTGGCCGCAGTGGCTGCAGGCGCGATGCGGCAGCTTGGTTTCGCCGCAGTTCGGGCATACCGAGCCGGCTGGCCGCTTGAGCCCGTCATGGGCCCGTCTCCGGTCGCGACGCGCCTTCGAGTGCCGTCGTTTGGGGTTTGGCATTTCAAGGGTTCCTTTCTGAGTGTTCAGCTTGATTGTCAGCGGGCTGCACCGTTGCTTCGCCGGCGCGCAATCCTAGCGCCCAACTCGTTCGCGGATCGCCTCCAGGCCCGACCAGCGCGGGTCGACCCGGTCGGCGGAGCAGGCGCAGGCCTCCCTGTTCCGGTCGGCGCCGCACTGCGGGCACAGGCCGCTGCAGGAGGCTTTGCAGATCGGTTTCATCGGCACGTTCAACTCGACCTGCTCCCGCACGAGAGAGCCGAGGTCGAACGCGCCGTCCACCGCGGTCAGGGTGGACAAATCCTCCGGCGCCAGCTCTCGGCCGCCGTGTTCGTCGACGCTACCCGTCCCGTTTGCAGGGGCGGCCCCGCCGTGCACGGTGACGACGAACATGAGCGGCAGTTCGACATCCTCCTTGAACGCAGTGAGGCAACGGTCGCAATGGAGCCGGTGGCGATAGCGCAGCCGGGTTTCAAGCAGGAAATCCGGCCCGGTGAAGGTCAGGCTGCCCTCGCATTCGACATTGCCCAGGATGAGAGCCTGGTCCCGCAAGAGATCAGCGGCCGGAACCGCTATGGCGTCTTGCCAACGCAGGGGGCCGTTGCGGGCCTGGTCAAGCTGTAGAAGCATGCCAGTTCACCGCCGAGCGTCCGCTGCCTCAAACCGCGACTGCAAGTTCAGGTCGCGCCGGGAACTCACCCAAGCAGTCGACCCAGAGCAGTCGCAAGCGCGAGCAACACGGCCACTCCGCCGAGAATCCGCCATGTGAGACGCAACTCCATGGCCGCGACATCCGCCCTCAATGCCGCCAAGTCCGCCTTCATCGCGACACCCTCCGTTACCGCGGCGCGGATGGCCTCGGTGACAGCCTCAGCCTGAGCGGTTTCCAGACCGGACTCCGTCAGCTTGCGGGCCGTTGCCAAGGTGTCGAACGTCGCGGTCGTCATGGCGGAATACGCTACCAGAATCGGGCAGCAGGCAGGGCCGTGGTGCAGGACCCTATCAGGGTCGGGCGCCTGCCTTCCGCGGGTCTCCGCGCTACGCTTGCACCGTGGCCCGAATCGGCATCGATGCCCGCAAGGTCCGCGATTTCGGGATTGGCGTCTACGTCTCCAACCTGATCCGCGGTCTCGCTCGGATCCAGGGCGAGCAGGAAGCTGGCGCCAACGAGTACGTCCTCTTCGTCCGCCCCGAGGATCGCGACTTCGCTGCCGATCTGCCGGCAAACTTCCGCTGCGTCGTCGAACGGTCGCCGGTCTACTCGCTGCGCGAGATCGGGATGATGACCTGGCGCATCTCGCGGTCGCGCCTGGACCTCTACCACGCCACCCACTACGTCCTGCCGGCGATCGTTCCGTGTACGACGGTGGTCACGATCCACGACATCATCCACCTGCTCTACCCCGGCTTCCTGCCGAGTCGCATGGCGTCCCTCTACGCTCAACGCATGTTTCGCCACAGCGTCAACCGAGCCGACCGGATCATTGCCGTGTCCCAGAACACGAGCAGCGACGTTCTCGACTACTTCGACATCCCGGAAGAGAAGATCAAGGTCGTGTACAACGGCGTCGAGGATCGTTTCCGGCAAGTGCTCGGCGCGGAAGAACTCGGCGCCCGTCTGGAGGCCGTCGGAGTCCAGCAGCCGTACCTGCTGTTCGTCGGCAATCCGAAGCCCCACAAGAACCTGGACCGGGTGCTCAAGGCGTACGCCAGGGCCCGTTCGCGGGCCGGCTTCGAAGCGCCCCTCGTCTGCGTCGGCGCGCGGCCCGGCAGCGACTTCAAGCTCGAGCGCCGCGCCCGCCAGCTCGGGGTCGGCGATCACGTCCACCTCGCCGGCCATGTGCCGGCGCGCGCCCTTCCGGCGCTCTACCAGGGCGCGAGCCTGTTCCTCTACCCCACCCTGTACGAGGGTTTCGGTCTGCCCGTGGTCGAGGCGATGGCCTCACGGGCGCCTGTGATCACGTCAAACACGTCGTCGCTCAAGGAGATTGCCCGAGGCTACGCGGAACTCGTCAATCCCCTCGAGGTGGAGGAGATCGCGAGAGCCATCGAACGCTGCATGATGGACCGGGACCACGCCCGGCGGCTCGCCGACCGCGCCGCCTCCCGCGCCGCCGGATTCCAGTGGCAGGCGGCCGCCGAGAGCACCCTCGCGATCTACCGCGACGTGCTCGGGGAGACGGGATACTGACCGCCGTCCCGCGGCGCCACTCCTAGCCCGGATTGCTAACATCCAGCGTCCGCCAGAGTCGGGCGCCTCCATTCCCACGATCCCAGAACCGTGCTCCAGAAGCGACTCCGCGTTACCGCCACGCTGAACATCGCCGGCGATGTCGCCGCCACGGTCGGCGCCTTCTTCCTGGCCTGGTACCTGCGCTTCGTGCAGCCCGTGATCGAAGTGACGAAGTCCGTGCCGGACTTCGAGCCGTATCTCAGGATGCTGCCCTTCATCCTGCTGATCTGGCCCACGGTCTACTACTTCCACGGCCTCTACCGCATCCGGCGCGGACACAGCCGGGTGGACGAGTTGATCAGCATCGTCGTCGCCACCGTGCTGGCGCTCGTGATCCTGACCGCAGTCCTCACCTTCGACCGCGTGACTCAGGCCGGCAGCGACGACCCATTCTCCTACAGCCGCGCCTTCTTTGCTCTGTTCGCGGTCAGCGACATCTTCCTGGTCGCACTGCTCCGCTTCGTCACCCGCGCCTTCCTGCGCGTGGTCCGGCGACGAGGGCACAACGTGCGCCGCATCCTGATCATCGGCGCCGGCGACAGCGGCGAGGAGATCGCCGTCAAACTGGTCCGGCACCGGGAGCTCGGCTACGAGGTCGTGGGCTTCCTGGACGACGACCCGGACAGGCAATCCGGCGAGCGCGTCAGCGGCGTCAGCGTGGTCGGCACTCTCGACGACCTGGAAGCAGCAATCGAGCGATACCACGTCGATCAGGTCATGATCGCCCTGCCGTTCGAGGCGCACCGGAAGATCCTCAACCTGCTCGACCGCATCGGCAACGAGCTGATCGAGATCCGACTGGTGCCGAACGTCCTGCAGTACTCGACGCTGCGCGCCGACATGGAGGACGTGGACGGCACGCCGGTGATCAACCTTTCCCACGTGCCGATGGAGGGCTGGTCGAGTCTGGCCAAGCGGACGATCGACATCGGCGCCTCCCTGGCGGCCATGGCCGTGCTGCTGCCCCTGCTGCCGGTCGTTCTGGTGCTGATCAAGCTTGAGGACCGCGGACCGCTGTTCTACCGGCAGGAGCGTATGGGGCTCGACGGCCGCTCCTTCATGATCCTCAAGTTTCGCTCGATGCGGATGGGCGCCGAATCCACCACCGGGCCGGTGTGGGCGGTCGAGGACGATCCCCGTCGCACCCGAATCGGCGCCTTCCTGCGGCGCTGGTCGATCGACGAGCTGCCCCAGCTCTGGAACATCTTCCGCGGCGACATGTCGATCGTCGGCCCCCGCCCCGAGCGTCCCGCGTTCGTCCGCAAGTTCCGCAACGAGATCCCGCAGTACATGCTGCGCCACCGCGTGAAGTCGGGGCTGACCGGCTGGGCCCAGGTCCACGGCTGGCGGGGCAACACCTCGATCAGCAAGCGGATCCAGTACGACCTCTACTACATCGAGAACTGGAGTCTCCGTCTCGACTTCCAGATCCTGTGGCTGACCCTGCGCCGGGGTCTGACCAAGAACGCTTACTAGCCAAGCTAGTGTTGTGTCTCCGATACCGGTTTACAGGTAGCCGAGCCTCAAGCGCCCACCTTTGGGCAACCCTAAGTGGCACGTCAAGTCGGAGACACAACACTAGGGTCAGCAGGGAGGGCAGCCGCGGCGGCTCCTTGCTCCGGAGACGGCGCTCGCGGCGCCCCAGTCTTCCGGCGGCGCCGGACTGACCTTTCCGTACGCCTTTCGGCTCGAGCGGCCGTGGGGCCGGCTCTTGCGGACTCCGGGTTGCGAGGATCGCCTCGCATAGTCACCGCGATCAAGCTGCAGGAGCTCGCGGACCTCCCGATCGAGGGCGACCAGGTGAGAGTGGCGGGCCAAGGCCGAGCCCGTCGGCGCGACGCTCTCGGAGCTGATGCGGGCGGCCCGATTATGGGTCCAGCGTAGACGCTTTGCTGACCCACTACGCCCTGTCTCAGGCTACGAGACTCCGACGCGGTCAGCCGTCGATTTCGACCTCGACGGTACGCCCTCGTTCAGTGTGCACGGTCCGAGACCGATCATTCCAGCGGACCGTGTAGCTGCCGACCGGGAGATGCGGGATCGCTTCCCCGACCCGGAATACCATCGCACCACCGAACCAAATCCGGAGCGCGCCGAGATTCCAGTCGCCGGGACCAATGACCTCGACCCTCGTTTCGGGGCTCTCGCCGGCGAGGACAAGGGTTGAAGCGGACTCATACGGATCCAGCTCCACTCCCTCGTCGAGCGCCCGCCGCAGATCCTGCCAGGGCGAGAAGACCCAGCGGCCGTCGGCCCGGTAGCGGCCCTCGCCATCGAGCATCGCCTCCCTCTCCCGCGGCCGGTTGGATACGACTTGCGTACTGGGTAAGGGGACCCCGCGAGTAGTCAAGCCGCCTTCGGGTAGAGCTGCCCGGCTCTTCTGCCGCCAAACGAGCATGCCATCTCCCGGCTGCTCGCCGATCGCTACCCGGCCGGAGACCGAGACCGTGCCGCGGTTGCAGCGCACCGCGATATCTCCCTCTTCCCTCTCCTCGTCCAGCTCGCAGACCGGAACGCCATCTTCCAGAACCTGCACGACAAACGAACCGTCGGGGATTGCCTCAAGCAACGCCTCCGCTTCGCTGAGTGCTTTGTGGACGAGTTCCCGCGGATGTCCGATTCCGCCCGTATCAATGACCACCTCACCTCTTTTCACGTCGGACCGCACCAGAACGCGGCGACCGCGGGAGAGCTCAACCGTACCGGCATCCACTCACTCAAGTCCGGCCGCCTCTACGGAGAACTCCAGTGGTGCGAAACCGTCTGCCTCCACCCGAATGATCGAGGAGCCCAATTCCAGCCCGAACAGTTCGAAGTAGCCCTCGGCGTTCGTCGTCACCTGGTCGACGTTGCCGAGAGCCCAGGCCCATAGTGGGCCCATCTCGTCCGAACGCTCACGCGACACGGATGCCCCTGCCACCGGCAGGTATTCGGGACTCAGAACGAACCAGAGACCCAGGCGGAAGCCGAAGCCGCAACGACGCCCAGGTCCCGAGTCTCCCCCGCCACTCCGCTAACCCTGAGACGCCGCGAACCGGTGTTGCCGGCAGACAACTCCAGCTCGTAGGCGCCGCCCGGCAGATCGATGGAGAACGAGCCGTCTGGCGCGAGAGGACGGTGGCTACTCATGTTGTCCGTCTCGCGGCGGGCCATGAACCGGCCTCCGGCAGCGGCAGTGCGCCCATCGGCCGCAACGTAGATCCCCGCCCGCCTGTCTGCGAAGCTCCCGGGCGTACCAGGGACGGGCGGGCGCCAAAGAGCGGCGAGCGATCCGCCGTCACCTGCACGGGAACATCGGCCGCAGGCCCTAGTGCAAGCTCCACCGCATCCTCATCCGCCGGCACGTCGCGCAACTCGGAGAGTTGATCCTCGCCGAGGGCCTGCACCCTCCACCGCTCACGGGTGCGCGTGAGGACCAGTGCCTTCGAATCGGCGAGCCACCTTGGCAACAGGCTGACCGGCGTCTCCCGCCACATCTCCGCCGGTGCCGCGACTATCTCGGTCGTGCCGAGTGGTGCTTCTGCACCGGCAGGTAGACCACTGTCTCCGTCCGAAGGAGACAACCGAATCGTTAGCCGACGGGTGCCGGCTTGGTTCTCACACACCCGGGTTGCGTCCTCACCGGGCACTACACGTCGCGGAGCGCAGGAGTCGACGTCATCGATCACCCGCCGACTAGCCATCCACGGAATGCTGTAGGCGGCCTCCCCAAAATGTACCCCTTGCCCTGTTCGGCCTCCTCGCAGCCCACGTCAGCCGAGAAGATGCCCGAATCCAGGCTCTCGACAAGCTCGCCCGATCGGTAGCTAGCTTAGCTAGATAGCTATAGCCAAGCCGGCTCAGTCTTCGGCGTCGAACTCGCGGTAGTCGCCGCGCTCTTCCATCGGGATCGGGTGGCGGACCTCGACGTGGAAGCCGTCGCCCTCGCTATAGGCGACATCGTTCAGGTCGTAGACGACCTGTGTCTGGGAGCCCTTGGTGAGCCCGGCGGTCTCGATCCAGAGCAGCCGGCGTTCCTTCTCTCCGCCGTCCGGGTCGGCGATCGTGAGGTCGACCGTGACGCCGTCGAGCGTTCCGGAGCCCTCGTTGTGAACCAGAATGTCGAGCATGACACTCACCATGGCGGGCTCGGCCGGCATGTCGCCTTCCGCTTCGGCGTCTGTATCGGCTTCGGCTTCGGCTTCGGCTTCGGCTTCGGCTTCGGCTTCGGCCTCCTCGGATGCCATCGCCTCCTCGGCAGCCGGTGCCTGAACCGTGAACGACTGCAACTGCGCGATAAAGCCGGCGCGGGTCTCGGCCACACCGCCCCCGCCGCCGCAGGCGAGGGCGAGCAGCGCGATGGCCGCAACAAACGCCACGACCACTTCCGGTCGCCGCCACGATGTCCGATTCAAAGTCCCCTTCATCGTCTCTCCCTTCCCTTCCATCAGCCTCGTCTGGCCTTCGGTTCGCGTGGACCTCTGAGGATAGCCTGTATCACCCGGAACGGGCGCGGAAGAACGACCGGAGGCCGGCGCTCCGCGCCGGATGCGGGCAGGATGACCGCGTTCCCAGGTCAGATCGTTCTACCGCGCAAGTTCCTAGCGCGGTCCCAGAACTCCTCGGCCAGACCGCCGGCCAGCACGATCTCGGGCCGCAGTTCGACGCCGAACCGGTCTCGAACCGCCCGGTGCGCGGCCACCATCAGATCGAGTACGTCGGCGGCGCGCGCCTTCTCCCGGTTGACGATCACGTTCGCATGGCGCTGACTGATCTCGGCGCCGCCACGGCGCAGGCCCTTCAGACCGCAGGCTTCGATCAGCCGGCCGGCGAAATCGTCCTGGGGATTGCGGAACACGGAACCGGCATTCGGCTTGCCGGACGGCAGGCTCTGCCACCGCCGCTTGTTCAACTCGTTGATCCGCTTGAGCGCCGCGGCGCCGTCCCCGCTCCGGAGCCGGAACTCCGCTCCCGTTATGACCGCGTCGGTCCCCTGCAGGTTCGTGGTCCGGTAGCCGGGATCGAGCCGGGCGACCGGCACGGCCTCGACCGGCCGCGCCGGCCGCGCCACGCGAACCTCGGTGAGGACGTCTCCGATCTCCGTGCCGTAGCACCCGGCGTTCATCACCACGGCGCCTCCCACGGTCGAGGGAAAACCGGACAGGGCCTCGAGCCCGAGCAGACCCTGCTTCGCCGTGTCCCGCGCCAGTCTGGCAAGCGTGACTCCGGCGCCGGCCCGCACCATTTCGCCCTCCACTTCGACGAGTTCGAGCTCGCCTCGCAACCGGCAGACGAGGCCGCGAATGCCCCTGTCCGGGAACAGGACGTTCGAACCGTGACCGTGCAGGTGAAGCGGGACCGCACACTCGCGGGCCACGGTCATCACCGCCGCAAGGGCCGTTTCGGACTCGACCCGGACGAAGAGATCCGCTGCACCGCCGATCCGCAGCGTCGTCACCGAGGCCAGCGGAACCGCCTCGCGGACATGGACGCCGGGGGTCGCAGAGAGCCGGTCCCGAGCCTCGCGGTTGACGCCCAAGGGGGGCTGCAATACGCTGACTGCGCCCTTGTCGATGTCGGCTGTCACGTTGTTCTACGCCACGTCGCCGAGCGTCCGCAGCGGCCAGGTCCCGCCTTCCGTTCAACCGTCTGACGATCCAGGGGACCGCCGCATCGGTCGCGCGGAAGTATAGCCACGCACAGCCTTCGGCGACGCCGCCGGGAGCGCGTCGCCGCCCCCTCGAAGGCCGCCGATCACGCCCGAACTTCCACCCCCGAACACCGCCAACGCGCCGATAGCCACACAAGAGGAACAAGAAACCCATGACCCCCACCCGCGCGAATGCGCGCAAGCAGCAAGTCGGCCGCGAGGAAGGCATCGCGGGCGCGCTCACCCAGATCGAACGTCAGTTCGGAAAAGGCGCGATCATGCGCCTCGGCGAACAGGAGAACCTCGGCGTCGAATCGATCTCGACCGGTTCGCTGGCCGTCGACCACGCCATCGGCACCGGCGGCTTCCCCCGCGGCCGCGTCGTCGAGGTCTACGGTCCGGAATCGAGCGGCAAGACGACCCTGGCCCTGTCGGTCGTCGGACAGGCCCAGCGCACCGGCGGCGCCGCGGCATTCATCGACGCGGAGCACGCGCTGGACGCCGAGTACGCCGAGAAGATCGGCGTCAACATCGACGACCTCCTGGTCTCCCAGCCCGACAGCGGCGAGCAGGCGCTCGAGATCGCCGAGATGCTGGTGCGTTCGAACGCGCTCGACATCGTCGTGATCGACTCGGTCGCCGCCCTGGTGCCGCGCGCCGAACTGGAAGGCGAGATGGGGGACTCCCATGTCGGCCTCCAGGCCCGTCTCATGTCCCAGGCGCTGCGGAAGCTGACCGCCATCATCGCCAAGTCGCGGACGACGGTGGTGTTCATCAACCAGATCCGCGAGAAGATCGGCGTCATGTTCGGCTCGCCCGAGACGACGACGGGCGGCCGGGCGCTCAAGTTCTACTCTTCCGTCCGCATCGACATCCGCCGCATCGGCGCGCTCAAGGACGGCGACCAGGTGGTTGGCTCGCGGGTGCGGATCAAGGTGGTCAAGAACAAGGTCGCGCCCCCCTTCCGGCTCGCCGAGTTCGACATCGACTACGGCGAGGGCATCTCCCGCGTCGGTGAGCTGATCGACCTAGGCATCCAGCACAAGCGGGTCATGAAGAGCGGCGCCTGGTTCTCGGCCGGCGACGTGAGGCTTGGCCAGGGCCGCGAGAACGCGAAGCGGTTCCTCCGCGACAACCCGGACCTGGCCGACGAGATCGAGGCGCACCTCCGCTCCGAGATGGGCCTGCCGGCGATCGTCGCCGCCGCCGAGTCCGGCGAGCAGACGGCGGCCGCCGGCTAGCCGGCGGCGGAGGCGGAGGACGGCGGCGGCGGAGGACGCACCCGCCCGTCTTGGGGTCAGGAGGGGTCAGCTCCCAGGTGACGTGAGCGCTTGAGAGGAGATGGGAAGGGGTGGCGCTCACTCCGCTTCACTCGCTCCGGTTGGGCGTCGGTGAGTGCGATGTCGTCGGGCGTCGCTCGTTCAGAGGCACCTGGGAGCAGACCCCTCCTGACCCGACTGGGCTGGACGGCGGTGCCGAGTGCAAGGCCAGGCACCGACCTGCCTCTGGGTGATTCCCTCTGGTCCGCAGCGCCTGAGCGATGTCATCTCATCTGCATGTAGAGAACTCCGCCACACCTGAGGCCGTTCTCTGGGTGCGCGGACCTTCTGGTCCGCATCCGCCGCGGGCGGCATCCGGGTCAGTCCCGCTACTCAGCCCATTCTTCTTTCCCCGACTGGGCTGGACGGCGGTGCCGAGAGCGCTGGTACACGAGGCAAACGTAGACCGACACTCTCCGCGAACCGGGAATCTGAGCCGCTTCAGGGTGTTATCCGGGCTAAGGTCCGACACCGGGCTGGAGGAACTCAGAGAGAAATGATGAAGCGACCCCTGCTTGCCTCAGTCTTCCTGCTTGCTGGCGCTCTGCCAGCGGCCGGGCAGTTGCCGTGCAATCCCTGCGTCGGTCTGGCCACGGAGGACCCCGCGGGGGCGGCAGAGATCCTGGGCACCTTGCCGGAGCTGCCGGAGGAGGCGCTGCTCGTGGTCAAGTGGCCCGTCGACCTCGCGGATGAGGCCGAGGTCGGCGCGGCGGTCGAGGCGGCGTCGCGGCTGCGCGACAGCGGCGCCGTGCCGTGGTACGCGGTTCGCTTCGCCGAGCCCCCGCCGGCGGCCGGCCGCGGCGACGAACTGGCGACGGAGCTGGAGCGGCTCGCCGACCTCGCGCGGACGGCGTCGCCCGGCGCCTTCTTCCAGATCATCTGGCCAGTGGAGATTCAGGACGAACCCCTACAAGTCCAGGAGTACGCCCTCGCCCTGAAGCGGGCCGCGGTGGCGGTCTCCGGCGCACAGCCCGATGCCCTCGTCGTCTCCCAGTCGTTTCCCGCCGATGACGGTTTGATTCGCAGCCTCTACGGGCAGGAACTCGACGCCTATCTTGACGGCGTCTCGTTCAGCGTCGACGGAGCGGCCGGCGAGATCGACCTGGCCGCACTCAGGCGATTGCTCCGCGACCTCGATCCGGACGCCCTGATGGCGGTGGAGCGCGAGCCGACCGCGGCCGCGGACGCCGGCGGCGACCTGCTCGTGCGCGCCGCGGCGGAGGCGGAGGCCGGCGCCACCCTGTCCCTGTTTCCACTCCCCGGCGACGGGGACGGCGACGCGGCGGCGGTTCGAGCCGCCCGCCTGGTCGCTCGGGAATTCTCGGGGGACGTCGCCTTCGATCCCTACTCGACGCCCTCGGGTGCCACGGCCTGGAGCTTCGTCCACGGCGAGGACCTGAGCCTGCGGATCGTCGTGTCGCCGCCGGCAGAAGGCGCGCCGGTCACGCTCAGTTTCAGCGACCGGCAGCTCGGCTCGGCCGCTCGCTTCGACCTCGCGACCGGCGAAACCGACCTGCTCTTCGGCGGCCGGCGCACCCGAAGCGGCTATCAACTCGAACTGGCCGAAACGGACGGTCCCTTCGTCTTCCGGCTCGAGCGCGACTTGGCGGTTGGCCTCGACGGGGCGGAGAGCATCGAGGAGGCATTGACCGTTGCCGACACCCGGCAGGTGCCGGTCGGCGAGATCCTGAGGCGGCTGCAGGCCTTCGAGGACGATCAGTCCAGACGGATCGCGAACTACAGCGCCACGAACACGACCTCCCTGCGCTTCCAACTCGGCACCGGCATCCAGACGGTCGACGTGACCTTCCAGGGCCCCTTCTTCTTCCGCCAGGAGTCAAGTCGCGGCGTCTGCGCGGCGCTGACGCACGGGAAGAGACCTGCTCAATGCAAGGCCGGTTTCGACTGGGCCTGGGACAACTTCTTCGTCAACGGCATCCGCTGGCGGCGCAAGAAGATCCCCGAGATCCCCCTGATCCAGCCGGAAAAGGCGGCCGCGATGCCGGCCGCGATCACCTTCACGAAGGAGTACCGCTACCGGCTGCGGGGCACCGCGACCGTCGAGGGCCGGGACACCTGGGTCGTGGATTTCGAGCCGGCGGCGGCGCTGGCCGAGGGCCGCAGCCTGTTCCGCGGCACGGTATGGGTGGACCGCGAGATCTACGCCCGGGTGAAGACCCGCGCGATCCAGCTCGGGCTGACCGGCGATGTTCTCTCAAACGACGAAACGACGGTCTACACACCGGTCGACGAGGAAGGCGACCCGGCGGCGTGGGAGCGGTCCTCGTACTGGCTGCCGGCCCGCGTCGTCAGCCAGCGGCTGTTCTCGCTGCTGAACGCGACCACGGTCGTCGAGGGGTTGACCGAACTCACCGGCATCCGGATCAATCCCGGCGACTTCGAAACCCGCCGGCAGGCGGTCCTGGCCTCCGAAGCGACGATGGTGCGCGACACCGAGGTGGGGCTTCGCTACCTGGCCGTCGACAACGAGACCGGCGAACGGGTGGTCAAGGAGGACGACAAGACCCGCATGTTCATCGTCGGCGGCGCTTTCTACGACGAGGCCCAGGATGGTCCCCTGCCGCTGGGCGGCGTGAACTGGCTCGCCTTCGACTGGCGGGGAACGGGAATGCAGGCCGACCTGTTCATCGCCGGTCCGCTGATCCTCGCCAACATCGCGAACCCGAGCCTGTTCGGCTCGCGGTGGGATGCCGGCGTCGACATCTTCGCGCTCGCCTTCGCGGGCCAGGACACCCTCTACCGCGACGGCCGGGAGTCGCCTCGGGAGAACGTGGAACGGCTGCGCCCGAACATGGACTTCAGCCTCGGCCGGCCGCTCGGCAGCTACACCAAGCTCGACTTCCGCTACGAGTTGTCCTGGAACAACTTCCAGCGGGCCGACGAGACCGGTGAGGACTTCGTTCTGCCGGCGGATCACCTGAGTCACAGCCTGGGAACCACCCTCCGCTACACGCGTTCCGGCTACCGGTTGGTGCTCGGCGGCACCTGGAACCTGCGAGGCGGCTGGGAGCCCTGGGGTTTCGACGCCGCCAACGTGACCCCGGACACCTACACTCTCTGGAACGCGGGCGTCGCCAAGACCTGGCACCTGCCGAAGTTCCAGAAGGTCGGCCTGTCCTTCGAGTACGTGGACGGCGCCGACCTGGACCGCTTCAGCAAGTACGAGTTCGGGTTCTTCTCGGACGTCACCGTCCACGGCTACCAGAGCGACAAGGTGCGCGCGGAACGGGCGGCGGCGGCGCACCTGAGCTACGGCTTCGAACTCGGCCAGCTCTTCCGCATCGACCTGGTCGGCGACGCCGCCTGGGCGACGGACATGGCCTCCGGCCTGGACAACGAGCTGCTCGCCGGCGCCGGCATCGTCGGCACCTTCATCGGCCCCTGGGGCACGGTGGTCAACATGGACGTGGGCACCGCGCTCGCCGGACCGGACGACGGCTGGAGCGCCTTCATCGCGGTGCTCAAGCTGTTCTGAGCACCCGGCGGAGGAAGTCGTCCGCATCCTGGCAGCCAACGGCCGCCGCCATCAGAGACGCGGCAGAGGGAACTGTCTCGAGTCCGGCAAGCCAATCCTCGATGCTGTCGGTCACCGGGACGCCGCGCGCTTCGAGCGTCTGCCGGACGAGACACCGCGTCGCGTCCAGGCGTCCGACTGTTCGACCCTCGGCACGACCCTCGGCGTGACCCTCCTCCCGGCTCTCGGCCCGCTCGGCGCCGAGGAAAAGGTCGTCGTCCGGACCGGTTCCAGCCATCCGGCCCATCCGCCGGCCCACCCGCCGGAGCGCCGCCGCCGTGTCCGCCGAACGCACCTCTTCGTTCAGCGCTCGGTGGATCTCCGCCGCCGTCCACCCCGGGAATGTCCGGCTACTCGCCGACTCGACGTAGCCGTCTCCTTTCAGCAGGCGGATTTCAAGGCGCGGCCGACCCGACTTCCGCGGCGCAAGCCACGCCGGTTCCGGCACCTCGATCCACACCTCGGGAAGGCCCCACGACGCGTAGATTTCCAGCTTCCGCCGCCGCGCGTCGGTCGTGTGGTCCACTTCCAGCACCACATCCGGCAGCGGGCCGGTGTCGATGTCGATCACTTTCTCCTGTGGCCACGGGCGGTCCAGAAAGAACATCGCGTCCGGCTGCATCAGGGCCTCACGCCCCCCTCGTTCCCCGAACAGCACCAGGTCCGCCGAACCGAGCGCCAGGATCTTCGAGCCACGTGCCAGGGAAATCACCTCCACCAGACCCACTACTCCCGCCGACGGAATCTCGTGATAGGTCGTGGTCGGCTCGGCGATCATCGCCGTCTCCGTACGCGCCTCCCAGTACTCGACGCGCCCCTCGTAGTCCTCGATCTCCGATGCGGGAATCGACACCGCCCGGCACCCCGGAAAGTCCGCCGCGTCGAGTTCGCGCAGCGGCTCGCGCCGTCGTGGCGGGCGTCGGGTGAGCGGATCGGCCATGGACCGAGTCTAGCCTGCGGCGCTACGATGCCGGCGTGCCACCCGAAGACCACTCCGAACCCGATGCGCGGCGCGGCGCCATCGATTCCGACGACGTTGTCGAGGTGCCCATCGGCGATGAGATCGACCTCCATCCGTTCCAGCCCCGGGAGGTGAAGGACGTCGTCGAGAGCTATCTCGACGCCGCGTACGAGAAGGGGTTCCGCGAGGTACGGATCATCCATGGCCGCGGGATCGGCGTCCAGCGCCAGATCGTGCGCAAGGTGCTGGAGCGCGACCCGCGGGTCGTGTCGTTCAGGAGCGGCGGTCCCGGCGGCGGTGGATGGGGCGCCACGGTGGCGCGGATGCGTTAGGGAAGAAAAGGCGGCGAGGAATCCCATCTGACGCTCGCGGAGGCTGATGGCGCGACGCTCGAACCGCGACGGCGTACGCCAGAGCCCGAACTGGCGGGGCGCGACGCAGTTGCCACGCTCAGCCACGAGGCCTTACAGCGCCTGTCGCCCCAGGTGCTCCCTCGTGGAATCACCAGGGTGTGCGGCAAACAACTCCTGGCCGGTCACGTCCCGCGCGAACCGCCGTGCCAAGGCGCGCTGCTTCGCCGTCGCCGAGCTCGGCCGGCAGCGCGAAGTGAACCTCGCGGTGCAGCCGCCCGTTGGCGCGCTCATGATCGTCCGCCGCGGCCCAGTAGTCGCGAGGCGAGTCCGTGGCCCACTCAGGCGTGTTGCCGCTCTCCTTCGAGCGCGGAGGCATCGCGGGAGTAGTCGCCCTCGCGGGTCAGGTGGTCGGCGACGAGAAGAGCTGAAACCGCAGGATCAGGCGCGCCAAGCACCGCGTAACAGCGGCCGAACGCAAGCGCCGCACGCGACGGCTCATCCTCATCGGCACTTGCGCCGAACAAGGGATGAGGGAAGGCCCCGAGCTCAGAGTTCATCTGCTCAAGCGACCCGACCAGCTCTTCACTGGGGAACAGGACAGAGAACTCTTCGAACGGGACCTTCACTGAATCCCTTTTCCGCGTCTATTGCGGCCCTGTTCGGCGCTCCGCCGAGTATCGAGCCAAGCTCCGGCTGCGCGCTAGGAGTACCCCACCAACGGCGACAACCGAAACAACGGCCAACGATCCCCATTCGGCATTCTTGATCAAACTCCACACATGGCCGCCGAGAAGCGCGAGAAGCACCAAACAGATGACAGCTCGAAAGTCCTTCATCTCATTTCCCCGCAAGAGAGCACCCTGCCTCCGCCACCTCAAGAGCGCCCTTGACTATCACGAACAGCACTGCGTTCTTCTTCGCGATCGCCAAGATCGCCGCGATTATCGTTCCTGCGTCATCACCGTTCCGGATTGCCTCGCATAGGTCGCCCATCAAGTCGTCGATCGCGGCCCAATCTTCCGCTGTTAGTGCTTGATCCCCCGAAGGCGGCGGGTAGTCCGGCGGAAGCGGGTGTGGCGGCGGAGGAGTGTACGGCGGAACATAGATCGGCACCAGATGGTTGAGGTCGTTCGGATCGTCAGTGTCAGTGACGGCTATTGCGTCCGAGCAGTCCAGGCCCTCACATTCCATGTTGTCCGGCGTCCCCTGAGCCACCGCTGGCACTGAAAGCAGCGCCAACCCGCCAAAGAACAGCAGACTCAACAGCGCGACTCGTAGAGTCTGCCTCACTTAGGCACCGCCCAAGTGTGGACCGCCCCACGGACCGATACAATCGACGTATTCTCGACCGCACTCGCCGACGGGCCGACCGTTCTTGAACACGCAGCGCCACAGCTTCTCCGCGCACGACAAGATCGTCAACGGACCGCCGCAGACAACCTCCACTCCGGTAGGAGCTTGGGCTACAGCGATGCTCGGCGTGCCGCCGACGATCAGAGCGAAGAACAGCGCGCTCAGTAGCGCGCCCCGGAAGCAACTGTCTTTCCTCTATTGGAGGACCTCCTGTTGTGTGGCCATTACTTTAGCACGGCTGTCAAGCCTGTCAAGCGCCCGTGCTGTCCAGCGAGAAGTGAGCGTGAACGGGGAGCGTGAATCCAGCGAGAGGTGAGCGTGAGCCGGTGGGATCGGGGATCATCGGAGGATGATCGTGTCGCTACAGACGCACCGTCTTCAGACCCTGGATCAAGTACGTGAGTTCGTGTCCTCGGGCGGAGAGGCGAGCTTTCGGCATACGGATCGGTCGTCCGCCTACTCGTCAAGGCGCGGTTCACCAAGGCCGACATCGGCTTGTTGGCGGAGGTCGATGCGGCGCTGGGCCAGATGTGCGGCCACGCCACGCGGGCGGTGATGCGGAGGATGGTCGAGGAGTACGGCGACGAGCGCTTCGAGCGCTTGGCTGTGATCTCGAACGGCCATTTCTACAACCTGCGCAACTCGACCGCCTACAGTCGGCGCCGCACGGTCTTCAGGAAGACGAAGGCGCGGCAGGTCGGGATCGCCGAGCGGCGCAAGCCCGCGCCCTCGGGCCGGCCGGGCTTTCTGCGCGTGGACACCGTGGATCAGGGGGAGAAGGACGGCCGGAAAGGCGTGTTCCACATCAACCTGGTGGACGAGGTCACGCAGTGGGAGCACGTGGGCACGGTGCGGGCGATCTCGGAGCGCTTTCTGCTTCGGATGCTCGAGGAGTCGATCAAGTCTTGTCCGTTCAGGGTGTTGGGCTTTCACGCCGACAACGGATCGGAGTACATCAACCACCGCGTGGCCGAGATGTTGACCAACCTGCATGTCGAGGAGTTCACCAAGTCGCGGCCGCGCTACAGCAACGACAACGCGCTGGTCGAGTCCAAGAACGGCAACGTGATCCGGCGCTACTTCGGCTACGGACACATCCCGAAGCTGTTCGCCCGCGAGGTCAACGTCTTCTCCCGCGACACCCTAACACTAACGCCCTACCTGAACTTCCACCGCCCGTGCCTGTTCCCCACCGAGGTTGTCGACCGGCGCGGAAAGAAGACCAGCCGCTACCGATACCAGGACACGATGACGCCGTTCGAGAAGCTCAAGTCCCTGCCCGACGTCGAGCAGTACCTGAAGTCTGGCCTCACCATCGCCGCCCTCGAAGAACAAGCCAAGGCCGAAAGCGATCTCGATGCCGCCCTCGCTCTCAACCAGGCTCGTGCCAGACTCTTCGACCTCATCGACCGAGAGTCCGACCCTCACCGCCGACGAAGCGCTTGAACTCCATGCAACCCGAAACCCAGACCGCCGGCGCCCCAGCCGGTACTCGCCGCCCGCCGAGCGGGCCCAACCTTTTAGGCGGCAGACTCCGCTGACGCTCCGTCTGCCGCTCCAGAACCTTCCCGGAACCGGACCAGATCACTTCCCAACGACCGTCCCGTTCAGGCTCATTTCAGGATTGGATTGGACTTGAGCAAGCCTTGTCCCACGAGAGATGAGCAACCGTGTTGTCAAGATGCCAGGTGGCCGGAGCATTCGAGCGTTTCTGCGGCCTTCGGCGGCGGTGGCGGTTGGGGTAGCCAGAGGCGATCTTTGCTGCAACAGGACGTTGGCGAGAATGACGAGCTTTCTCATGACCGCGACGAGGGCCACGTTGTGTTCCTTGCCGGCTTCGCGGAATCGGCGGTAGAAGTCGCGCTGAGGGGGATTGAAGCGGACGGCCGCCAGACGAGCCATGTACATGGCTCGCCTAGGCGCAGTGCGACCGCCTCGCACGTGGCGACGGCCCTGGTGCTTGTCCCGGTCGAGCGCCGCAACGCGGTTGGCGAGACAGCGCAGTTGCAGCCGTACCTGCCGCAGACCGGCCTTGGATTCGAGTTCCGAAGCCAACCTCCCCAGGTCGGCGCGTTCGTCGACAAATCGCCGACGGATCAGCACGAGATCCTTGAGCCTATAGAGGCTCTGCGCCGTTGGCGGCGTCGCCTCCATCCCGTCCAGACGTCCCAGCCGGGCCAACATCGTCGCATGGACGCGATCCGTCTTGGCGAGTTTGCCGAACGCCTGGGCGAACCGACGAGCACGGGCCGGTTGCACCAGAGCAGTTTCGCAAGCCGTCCGCGGCAAGGCACTGGTGCAGCCGGCGGTGGTAGCGGCCGGTCGGTTCGAAGACCGCGTAGGTCTTCGGCGATGCGCGGTTCGAGCGTCTGGCGGGGCTATCCAGCAGCCATCTGTACCTGGTCCCCGTGCCGCCGTCCGCACCAGCCGAAGCACCAACCGCTGCTTCCCGCCAACCTCGAGGCCCAACCCGGGGCGACTGACCCCGCTGACGCGCCATCTACAGCTTCAGAGTCCTTCTTCCTCGCGACCGGCTCTTCTCTCAAGCACGGTCCCGTCTGGCTCGTTCCAGGACTGGACAAGACTCTCTGAGGCCACTCTGGCTTCTTGGACGGCTGCGCGGCGACCATCCATCGAGGATCTCGTCAACCCCCATAGGGCCCGGGTACCCGGTATCGCGCCCACAGCATGCCGAGACCGAAGGCGATGAGCGGCGTCGCGATGAGCAGATCGGACGCGCTGACGCTGTACACGGGCTCAGCAGCCAGGGTCTCCGTCAGCGTCTCGACGGAAGCGGGCACCTCGGGCGCCTCGCCGCCGAGAAGCTCCGTGACCGCGGCGCCGGCTTCCGGACGTTCGGCACGCAACTGGTAGGCGAGCCAGCCCCCCAGGGTCACGCCGGCGAGCAGGAACTGGGCGCTCGCCCGCTTCAGGTCCGATTCCGCCTCCCGGTGGGCGTGCTCCCGCTCGCTCGTGGTGAGATCCGAGTCCTCGACGCGCTCCCATCGTTCCGCCTCGACCTCCGCCCGGCGCCGGGTCGCCGCGACGCCGCAGAAGAAACCGATCGCCGCCACCAGCACGTGCAACGATCCGACCAGCCCCGAAACGTCGCGCGGCACGATCTGGACACCCACCACGGCCAGGATCGCGGCGACCACGAAGACGGTGGACCAGACGACGGCGACCGACTGCAGGCGCTTCCAGTTCGTCGTAGCCGTCCGGAATCTCATACCGCTCCGCCCTTCACGTTCCGGGCGGCGTGGTCGCCGCGGCTGAAACCAGAAGAAGAACAGGGTTCACGATCTCCCCAACAACTCAAGCAGGCCCAGGGTCAGAACCGGTACGTAGGTGATCAGCAGCACGCCGACGCCGAGTATGACGAGTGCGGGCACCGCGGCCCGGTAGATCACAAGCAGCGGCCGCTCGAAGCGGTAGGACGCCAGGAACAGGTTGAGACCCACCGGCGGCGTCAGGTAGCCCAGCTCCAGGTTGGCCACGAAGATGATTCCGAGGTGGATCGGGTCGACCCCGAAGGCCAGACCGATCGGGATGATCAGGGGTACGACGACGACGGTGGCCGAGAAGATGTCCATCAGGCAGCCGACCAGGAGCAGAAAGACGTTGAGCAGCAGCAGGAAGAGGATCTTCGATTCGATGTTGTCCTGCACCAGCTCGACCAGATGTTGGGCCGCCTGGGCATCCACCAGCCAGCTCGTGAGCCCCATCGCCACCACCAGGATGATCAGCACGCCGCCGACCAGCACCGTGCACTGCCGGAACACCGCGATCAGCGGCTTCCCCACCTTCAGGTCGCGGTGGATCACGCACTGGACGATGAAGGCGTAGAGAGCAGCCAGGGCGGCCGACTCGACCAGGGTCGCCACACCGCTGAAGATCGCAAACAGAATGACTACCGGCAGCAACAGCTCCCACTTGCCGGCCCACACGGCGCGACCAATCTCGGCAACCGAGGTGCGGCTTCGGCGGGCGCCGCCGCGCAGGCCCTCCCGCACACCCCAGGCAGCGATCAGCAGGATCAACAACATGCCCGGCAGCAGGCCGCCGATGAACAGGTCCTCGATCGGCACCTGCGCGACGATGCCGAACAGGATCAGCGGCAGGGCCGGCGGCAGCAGGAGACCCAGGGATCCGGACGAGGTCAGGAGCCCGAGCGAGAACCGCTCGCGATAGCCGTCCGCCGAGAGGGCGGCGAAGAGAACGCCCCCGAGCGCCAGGATGGTCACGCCGGAACCGCCGGTGAACACGGTGAAGAACGCGCACACGACGGCGCAGACCACCGCCGTCCCGCCCGGCGCCCAGCCGAACATCGCGCGGAAGACGCGCAACAGCCGTTCGGACGCGCCGCCCTCGGCGAGCAGGAACCCGGTCAGCGTGAACAGCGGAATAGCCGCCAGGGTCGGCGAGACGGCGAGCCGGTAGCTCTCCGCCGGGATGGCGGCGAGCGGCACCCAGTCGGCGAGGAACAGGAACACCGCCGCTCCGCCAAGAGCGGCGAAGATAGGCCCCCCGAGCAGCGTCGAAGCCAGAATCAGCACCAGCCAGGGCACCGCCGTGCCATCGGCGAAGGCGTCCGCGTTCGCGTTGATCCAGAATCCCAGCGCGATCCCGAGCATCGCCAGACCGCGCCCCAGCCGGCGATCCGACGACTTCCACGCCAGCCGCAGCGCCAGCAGCCCGAAACCGACCGGCATGATCGCCTGCCCCACCCAAACGGGTACGCCGGCCGCCATCTCGATACCGCCCTCGCGCTCTATCTGCACCAGTTCCAGGCTGGACAGCCCCAGCAGCGTCGCCACCATCGCGCTGACGCCGCCGGTCAGAACCGCAGCCGCGCTCCGAAACCGGCCCTTGGGGAGCAGGGTCCCGGTGGCCAGGGCCAGCAGGCGCCCTTCGCGCGCCGCCAGGGCCGCGCCCAGGAACGCGATCCAGAGGGTCAGGTGCTGTTCGAAGGGAAGCGCGCCGGGAATGCCGGTGCCGGTCTGGCGGACGACGATCTCCGCCAGAGGCAGCAGCACCATGGCGGCCAGCAGCACGCTCGAGAGGCCGTCCTCGACGCGATGGAGAAAGCGCACCGGGGCCCTGAGCCGGGCCGCGGCGACGCTCTCCGTCAAGCGAAGACCCGGCCGGCGCTTCGCGCCGAATGCGGGCAGGATGCCCGCGTTCCATCCGTGCGCCCGCCGACGGGCGCACGGAGTGGTTCGCGTGTGGCGCGGAATCGCGCCACACGGGTTCCCAGGGGGCTGCGATTCCAGCGGCGCAAGCTGCTACCGGCCGCTGTCCGAGGCGGCAGGCGCGGCCGCTTCGGCCTCCTGCTGCTTGCGGTACGCGTCCCGCACCGCCGTCGCCCGGTCGAAGATCGCCTCCGGGACCGTCTTCCCGCGCATGTCCTCGGCGAAGTCATTGGCGATGCGCTTCCAGTCGTCCTCCACCTCCGTGCCCACGATCGGAACGACTTCCAGCCCCTGGCTTGCCATCAGCTTGATCGTCGCCTGCTCGATGCTGGGGATCGTCTCGAAGATCCGGTTCTCGGCCCGCTGGCCGCCCTCGACCAGCACCTTCCGATCCGCCTCCGAGACACGGTTCCAGGCCCGCTTGGTGACCACGATGGCGCCCATCATGGGGATCAGCGGAATATCGGCGAAGTACTTCGCCCGCTTGAAGAACTGAACCGACATGGCGTAGATCGGCGGCACCGCGAGGGCATCGATCATGCCGGTCTGCAGACCGGTGACGATGTCGGTGGCGGCCAGCGCCACCGGCTTGAAGCCGCCCCGCCGCCACCAGTCCGTCATCGCCTCGTCGCCGGCCCAGGTGAAGATCTTGAGCCGCTGCATCTCCTCGACGGTGCGCGCCCGCCGATTCGTGAAGAAATGCACCTGCCCCACGTAGCCCCAGCCCAGGAGCACGAAGCCCTTCTCGTCCAGCTTCGCCCGCAAGCCGGGAGTCAGTTCCCCAAGGACATGGAACATCTCCTGCTCCGAGCGGAAGAAGAGGGGTATCTCGAAGACGGTGAAGTCCTTGGAGATGTCGGCCAGACCGCTGACCGAAAGAGCGGCCGCGTGGTACTGGCCGATCTTCATCTTGCGCAGGATGTCCGGCTCGTCTCCGGCCACGCCGCCGGGATAGACCGTCAGGCTCACCCGGCCATCGGTGCCCTTCTCCCAATCGCGGCCCATGGTGTCGAAGAAACCATCCCAGGGCGAACCGTCGGGCGACAGCGTCGCCATCTTGATGGCAAAGCCCGCGGCGCCGGCCGGCGCGGTTACGGCCGCAGCAATCAGGAGCAGCGCCAGCAGCGGCGAGAACCGGAACTTCATCCTGGGCCTCCTTCGGGCACCGGCCGGGGGCGCATCCGCGCCGCTCCGACCTGCAGTGTTCAACTGCCGGCACTGTATCAACGGCCCGGCCCCGGCGGGCGTCACCGGCGAGAGGGCGATCCAGAGTCCTCACGACACACGAACCGCCGCTCGACGCCCCAGGCGCGCCACGAGGCGGCCGTATCCGGCGCTTCGCCGCCGTCCTCCGGATCTTCTGCCGCAACCAGGAGGACACGGAGCCGGTCGAGCATCGCCGCGGCCCGGCGTTCACGGTTCCGGCTCCGCTCCCGCACCGCGGCGGCGAGCGCGCGCTCCTGCGCCATGCCGGCAAGGAGCACCGTCGGCCGGCACCACAGCACCGAACCGACCAGCGCCTCGCGGCTCGGTTCGAGCACCAGCACCGCCAGATTCGCACAGCACCAATGCAGCCACGGCACGGCCAGGCTGTCCAGCCGCGACGGCGACGCCGACGCGGGCGGGGTGACGACGACGATCTCCCGCGCCGGCTGCCGCGGCGCCAGCAATTCGTCGAAGACAGCGGCAGCGACGGTCTCCGCCGAGGCCGCCGCGAGGTGGCAACAGAGCGCCTGCGGAGAGGACTGGGGCGCCGGGATCCGGTCGACCGATGGTCGTTCACCGCTCTCCAGCGCCGCCCGCCAGCGCTCGACCTCGGTCCAGCCGCGCTGAAACGACCACCACCGCCAGCGGCCATCGCGCGGGTAGAACACCCAAGGCTCATGGCCGCGGCTGCTCCGCGCCGCCATCGCCAACGCCTCGACCGGCTGTGAGGCCGCCACAGCGGTATCCTATGAGCGTGCGACGCAGCCACCCAACATCCCACGCCAGGGCATCCGCGCGGTCCGCAACCGCCGTCGCCCTGGTCTGGTGTCTCGTGAATGCAACGGCCGCGCCCGCCGTCGAGATCTCGAATCCCGCCCTGTTCCAGAAGAGCCTGGCCGCCGCCGCCCAGGCGGTGAAGCAGTACGGGCTGCTCGACGACCCGGAGGCGCAGGAACGGGTCAACCGGATCGGCTACCGCGTGGCCTATCACTCTGATTTCGACCGTTATCCTTTTACATTCGCGGTCGTCGACACGCCGCTTCCCAACGCCTTCGCCCTACCCGCCGGGCAGATCTTCGTCACCCGAGGCATGCTCGACCTCGGGCTCTCGGATGACATGCTGGCCGCGCTCCTCGGCCACGAGATCGCGCATGTCACCTCAGAGCACTTCCTGAAGCAGAAGAAGCGCGCGACCTGGCTCAATGTGGCGAGTTCGCTGCTCTCCGTGGGCCTGATCGCGGCCAGCGCGGCCGACAGGGACGACGGCTACGTCGGTCCCTACGGCTACACGCGCGACCAAGGGTCGACCGCCGCCGCCGCCCAGGCGGCTCTCACCGGCGGCATGGTGCTCACCGAACTGCTCATGCGCAGCTACTCCCGCGAGCACGAGGACCAGAGCGACGAGGAGGGGCAGCGCTACGCGGCCGCCGCCGGCTTCGACCCGAACGGGCTGGCGCGGTTGATGGCCAGGATGGGCGAACGCATCTCGCAGTTGAACCTCCTCGGCTACTGGCAGACGCACCCCTTCTTCGACTCGCGCGTCCACGCCGCCGAAGCCCGCGGCCGCTACCTGGCGACCCTGGCGCCGGCGCCCTCCGAAGAAGTCGATGCGTACCGCGCCGAGACGCAGACGGTTCTACTCGAGTTCGGGGCACGCGGGACGACGGAGCGGCGGCGCAGCGGCCCGCAGGGACAGCCACCAATGTCGCCCGAAATCGAGCTGCTGGGGGAGCTGGCGCTTCACGCCTGGCCCTCCGGCACTGCCGCCGAGTCGTTGCGGCTCGACAAGCTGCACAAGCTTCGCGATGTCGAACTGGAGCGTCTGGCCACCTCGCGAGACTTCGGCCGCGTGACCGCCGCCTACCGCCGGCAGATGGAGAACGTGCGCGCCCTGACCCCCGACTCGCCCTTCCTGGCGGTGCTCAGCAACGAGCTGGCCGATCTTCGCCGCCAGTCGGAAGAGCTCTACGGCCAGTCGATCGGGATCCTCGACCGGGGCGTATTCGAGACTCCCTTCCTCGAGGCATTCCTCTCCAACTATCCCGACTCTCCGCGGGCGCCCAGGGTGGCCCTGCTGCTGGGGATCTCCTACAGCCGGCTCGGCCGCGAGACGGACGCGGTGGAGCATTTCCTCAAGGCCTGGGAATCGGAACCGGCCGAGGCCATCGAGGAAGACGGAGACAGTCCGGCGGCCGCCGCCCAGCGCGGGCTGCGCAACCTGGCGCCGGTGCTCACCCGTCTTGGCTCGCTCCAGCATCTGGCCCTCCAGCAACGCGACCCCGAACTGGGCGAGCGAGCCGAGGATCGGCTGGGCAAATTGGTCGCCGACTACGACGACATCACAAGCGGGTCGGAGTATCTCGAGCGCTTCCCGGACGGCCCCTACGCGGGCGAGGTCGAAGGGCAGTTGAACAGACTCGCGGACGTGCTCTACAAGGAGATGCTCACCTACCAGGATCTCGGCGACGCGGCAAAGGCGATTGCGCGCGCCAACCTGATTCTCATTCATGCCCCTCTCTCGCCAAGCGCCCAACGGATCAGTGACGAGCGGCTCAACGAGCAACTCGACGCGTAGCCGCCCGACCGGCTGCAGGCCGAGTGGGTTGGTCTGCCTCCTCCGGCGCGGCCGGAATCTCGACCTCTGGCTCGGCGTCGGCGTTGTCTTCGTCGCCGCGGCTCTGCCGGCCCAGCACGAGGCGGCCGAACCGGAGGCGGCCGCGGCCGTGGACGCGGTTCTCGCCAGCGTGCAGACCGCCCGCAGCACCGACGACCTCGTGGAAGCGCGCGGGCAGTTGCTGGCGCTGAGTCGGCGGTTCCCGCAAAGCGAACACCCGCGATCGGCAATTCGCGGCCGCTCCCTGGTCGAGGCAGCCGCACTCGGCCGGCGCACCGGCGACGCGGCGCAAGCCGCCGGCGAGCTGCTGCGGGTGCTGGAGCGCGAGGCCGAGAGCGAGTGGACGCCGCGGGCCCACTTCGAACTCGGCGAACTGCTGCTCGCGAGGGGCGACTGGCAGGAAGCAGTCGACCATCTACGGCTGGCGCGGGAAGGCTGGCTACGCCTCGCAGCCGCCGATGGGGGGCCTTTGACCGACCTCGCCGATTCGGCGCTCGAGCGGATGACCCTGATCCACCGCCTGATCCTGCGCCCGCTGGCCGGAAAGGAACCCTGGCGCCGGTCCCGGCCCTACCTGCCCGAGCAGGTTGGAATCGAGAAGCCCCGTGGAGTCGCGGCCGGATCGGACGGCGAGCTCCTGGTCACCGACACGAACCGGGCGGCGATCCTGGATGCCGGCGGAATGCCGTCCTCGGCCCGCGACCTCCGCGGGATCGTCCGGCCCAGCCAGGCTTCCCGCGGCGCCGCGGCCGTGATCACCGCCGACGGAGTGACCCGGCTCCAGGACCTCGCGACCGTCTCCTTCACCCGCCCGCGGGCCGGCGCCCTCGACCGGATCGTCGCCGCCCACCAGGACGAGTTCGGCAACTGGACCGTGCTCTCGCGCCGCGTCGCCGAAGTGCTCCGCTACGACCCGGACGGCCGCCCGCTAGAAACCCTGCGGGTGGCCGCGATGACCGAGCCCATCGACCTCGCCTTGGGCGAAGACGGCGCCATCCACGTCCTGGACGCGGGTTCCCGCTCGCAAGCCCCATCGGTGCTCCGCTTCGGCGCCGACGGCAGGTTCCAGGAGTCCTTCCGCGCCGAATGGAAGCGGCCGGTGGCGCTCGATGTCGACCCGTTCGGCAACCGCTACGTGCTCGACACGGGAAAGCTCCAGGTCCTGGTCTACGATCCGTTTGCCACACCCATCGCCACCATCGGACCCATCCTCCCGAGCGCCCAGGAGCTGCGGGCGCCGGAGGACATCGCGGTCGACGCCCGGGCGCGCATCTTCATCGCCGACAGCCGGCTCGGTACCGTCCTGGTCGTGGAGTAGCTCATGTGGAGTAGCAATAGCGCGATGCGCCACAAGCTCACCGCCGCGGCGGCCATCCTGCCGGCGCTCCTCGCCCTCTCCGGCCCCCTCGCCGCGCAGCGCTTCGGCGTCCAGGAGATCGGCCGCAGCGATCTCGATACCGAGCACTCGAGCCGGCTGCCGCCGCAGGCGACGGCCGCGTTGGCCGAGGCCGGCGACCTCTACGCGGAAGGCGACTCCGAAGGAGCGATTCCCATCCTGCAAAGCGTAGTCGAGACTCTGGCGCCGCTCGCCGAGGCAACGGGCGACGGACGAGAACTCGCCGGCAACGACCCACGCCTGTTCGAGACCCTGCGCACCGCCTGGCTCTACCTGGCCGCCGCCCATTGGACGCTCAGCGACCGGGAGGCCGCCGACGACGCGCTCGACCGGATCGTCCGCCTCGATCCCCTCTTCGAGCTGGACGAGGAGACCGCCGGCAAGCAGTTGACCGACCGTCTGAAGGGTCGGAAGGAAAGACTGGTGGGCCGCGTCTCCTTCCTGGTCCTGCCGCGAGACGCCCGCATTCTGGTGGGTGGCGTGGAGTTCGAGAACGCGACGCCGCCGGAGACCCCGCCCGGCGAGGAGGAGGACGGCGAGGAAGTGGAGGACGAAACCGGTGAAGAAGCCGACGGCGCCGACGGCGCCGACGGCGACTCCACGGCCTCCGACCCGGATGCCGAGGCAGAGCCAGCGCCCGAACCGTTCGAGCCTCCCGAGCCCAGTCCCCTGCTGGTCGGCGACTACTTGGCCGCCGTGTCCCGCCCGGGCTTCCTGCCCACCACCGCCGCCTTCACGATCGTGGGCGCGCTAGACCTCGAAGTCGAGGTCGAGCTGGAGCGCGACAGCGCGGTCGTCCGTTTGCGCACCGCGCCGACCGGCGCCACCGTGCTGGTCGACGGCATCGAGCGCGGCCGAACGGCCGGCCAGGCGGAACCCTGGTTCCGGCCGGAGGGCCCGGCCTCGGAGCATCCGCCCGAGGACTTCTCGGAGGAACTCTGGATCGAGGACCTGTCTCCCGGCCGCTACCGGATCGAAGTCGAGAAGGCCGGCTTCCGGAGCGTCGAGACCAGTCTGCAACTGCCTGACCTGCGCGACTACGACCTGCCGCCGATCGTTCTCGATCGCGAGGAAGCGGTCATCAGTCTGACCGGCCTGGCCGAAGGCGCGACCGTCGTCGGCAACGGCCGGATCCTGCGCCCCGACTGGTCGAAGTCGCCGCCTCAGGTGCGCCTGCCTCCCGGCGCTTACGACCTCTCGGTGACCCACGGCGCCCTGGGCTACTTCGAGACATCCGTGGTCGCCGAAGACCGGCGCCGCGTCGCCATCGAGGTCGAACTCCGCCCCGCGCTCGTCTACCTCGGCGTGCTGGGCGACGATCCGGCCGGCGTTCGGGCCATGGAATCGGCGCTCGAGTCGTTCCGCGGCGCCGGCGCCTACAGCGTCCTCGGACGCGCCACCGAAGGTGTCGCGGCACTAGCAGAGCTGGGAATCGATGCGGAGACTCTGCGCGACCGGGAAACCGCTCGCCGGGAACTGGACTGGAACAGGGTCCAGGAGCAGGTCCAGGCCAGGCTGCCGGCGGCGCTCTACTTCGCCGCCGTCCTGAACGACGACCTGATCGCCGATGCGGTCGACCTGTGGTGGTGGCCGGCCGCCCCCGGCCCGGCGCGGCCCGACGTGCGGACCGTGCGGATTGATGGCGGACGCCTGGAGGACGGACCGCTGCTCCGTCTCGCCGGCGCCCTCGATCCAGACCTCGGCCGCCAGACGCCGCGCTTCGGCGCCGTTCTGATCGACTCACTGAACGCGGGCGTGCCCATCGTGGCCACGGTCGAACCCGACGGCCCCGCGGACGAGGCGGGGCTCCGGCCCGGGATGGAAGTCATCGCCATCGACGGCACGGCCGCTTTCTCGACCCTTCAGTTGACCGCGGCTCTCGAAAACCTGGAACCCGGCGGCGTGGTTGAACTCGAGATCCAGGATCGGGACACCGTCATCGTCCTGACCGCCGAGCCGGAGTGGGGGTTGACGGGGCTCGATGTCTTCGACCCCGACCTGCTGCCGTCCGCCGCGGCCGCCCGGCTGCTCCAGGAACTGGAGCGAATAGGCGACATCCCCCGCTGGCTGCTCGAGTTCAATCTCGCCACTCTGCTCCTCGCGGGCGGCGACGCCGCGGACGCCATCCGCAGCCTGCGCACGATCGACGCTCCCGGCCGTAGCGGACTGGGCCGCGAGACGGTGGAGTACACGGTCGGCCTCGCGCTGCAGATGCTTGGCGACGAGGGCAGGGACGAGTACCGGGCACGCGCCCGGGCCGTCTTCGAGACCCTTGCCGTCGCGGAGCGCGGGCGTCTCGTGTCCGACGCCGGGCCGAGAGTCGCGCCGCGGGCGCGCCTGCAGGCCGACGCCCTGGCGGACAACTGATGCCTGCCAGTGGGCCGCGGCCCGACGTCCTGGTCGTTGGCGGCGGCCTGATCGGCCTGCTGATCGCGCGCGAGCTGGTCCGCGCCGGCGCCCGGGTCGAGGTCGCCGACGACCGCCGCGCGGGCGCCGCCTCGCCCACCGCGGCCGGAATGATCGCGCCGATCGCGGAGAGCAGCGCCGACGTGGCCTTCGCGAAGATGGCACTTGCGTCGCGCGATCTCTGGACCGAGCTGGCGCCGGCCCTCGAACACGAGAGCGGGACCTCGATCGACTACGACAACACGGGCGCCATCCTGCCGGTCCTCGACGAAACAGGCCGCAAGGCGCTGGGCGGGATCCGGGCACGGGCCACCGATCTCGGCGAACCCACCGCGGAGCTCGACCGTGCCGAACTGCTCCAGTTGGCGCCGGACCTGCGTCCCGGGATCGAGGCGGCGCTGCTGCTGCCGGGCGAACACCGCGTCGACAACCGGCTTGCCGCCGCCGCGGCCGCGGCAGCCCTGAGGCGGCAGGGCGTCACCCTCCACCGGGCCACGGTCGAGAGCGTGACGGAGAAACCCGGCGGCGTCTCTGTCGCGGGCGCCGGTTTCGCCTGCGCCGCGGGCGCCGTCGTGATCTGCGGCGGCGCCTGGACACCGGCGATCCGCGGTCTTCCGACCCTGCCCATTCGTCCCGTCAAGGGCCAGATGATCGCCTTCGACCGGATCGACTGGCCCTTCACCGGCGCCATCCGAACCCCGTCCTTCTATGCCGTCCGCCGTGCCGGCAACCGCCTCCTGATCGGAGCTTCGGTCGAGCACACGGGCTTCGACCTCAGCCTGACCGACGATGTCGGCAGCGGACTGGCCCGTGAGGCCGCCGACCTGCTGCCGGCGCTACGCGGCCGCGAACCGGTCGAGCACTGGGCCGGGCTTCGTCCGGGAACGCCCGACGGGTGGCCCCTGGTCGGCCGGTTGAGCGACCGTCTGCACATCGCCGCCGGACACTTCCGCAACGGCATCCTGCTGGCCCCGCTCACCGCCAGGATGGTCGCGCCGCTGGTCCTCGGCCGGCCCGAGAACCCCGTCGTCCCGGTCCCCGTCGCGATGCGGCCGAGCCGCTTCACCACCGCCACCCGGGGTCCATCCGTGCGCCCGATGACCGGCGCACACACTGGTTCACGGCTGGCGCGGGCGGCGCCAGCCGGGTTCTCGCCTGACGGCGACTCTGGTACTGTCTCGCGCACGCCGAATCCGCCGGAAACTTGAGAGTCCGGCACTCACTGGCCGGCCCGAGGAAGAGTCCGATGACCCACATCATCTTCGAACCCTGCATCGGCGTAAAGGACACGTCGTGCGTCGATGTCTGCCCTGTCGACTGCATCTACGGCAAGGACGAGGAAGACTGGGACATGCTCTACATCCACCCGGAGGAGTGCATCGACTGCGGCCTGTGCGTCGACGCCTGTCCGGTGCAGGCGATCCTGCCCCTCGAGGAGGTGCCCGAGGGTCAGGACAAGTACATCGCGCTGAACTACACGATGTTCGGCTTCGACCCGCCGTGACGGGCTAGCGACAGCTTGAGCGAAATCCAGGGCGCGACGCGAGTCGCGCCCTTCGTGAATCTGCAGTCCACCAGCCGGAACCCCCCGCTGAGGGCGCCATCCATGTGCCCGATGACGGGCGCATGGACTCGTTCACCGGTGGCGCGGATCGCGCCACCCGGCTTCCCAAGGTTGAGTGTGATGGACTAAACTATGTGTCCAACTTGGGTCGTTGGTGCTCAGACCCACGCAAGTCCCTGAGGACGGGGAGAACCGGTGGAATACAAGGACTACTACAAGACGCTGGGGGTAGCGAAGGACGCCCCCGCGGCGGAGATCCAGCGGGCCTACCGCAAGCTCGCTCGCCAGTTCCACCCGGACGTGAACAAGGACGCCGGCGCCGAGGCCCGCTTCAAGGACATCGGCGAGGCCTACGAGGTGCTCAAGGACCAGGACAAGCGGAGCAAGTACGACCAGTACGGCGCCGCCTGGCAACGGGTGCAGACCGGGGGCGCTCCGCCGCCCGGCTGGGAAGGCTTCCGTTTCAACTTCGGAGGCGACGGAGGCAACTTCGGCGGCGACGAGCGTTTCGACTTCGGCAGCGCCCGCGGCGTCGGCGGCGCCTCCGGCTTCAGTTCCTTCTTCGACATGCTGTTCGGAGGCGCCGGCCCGCGGGGCTTCCCCGGCGGCGGTCGGCCCGGGAGCTGGACCCGGCCCCGCCGCGGCCGGAACCACGAGGTCGCGTTGCCGCTCAGCCTCGAGAACCTGGCCGAGGGCGGTTCACGGACGATCGAGTTTCTCGACCGTTCAACCAGCCGTACGCGGAACCTCCAGGTGCAGATTCCGAAGGGCGTTCTTCCCGGCCAGTCGATCCGGCTCAGCGGCCAGGGCGGCAAGGGCATGGGCGCGCCCGACGGCGATCTGCTTCTCAAGGTCGAAGCTCTGCCTCACCCCGTCTTTCGCCGCCGCGGGCGCGACCTTCTCTGCGACGTGCCGGTGGCGCCGTGGACCGCCGCGCTGGGCGGCAAGGTGCGGATTCCGACCCTCGGCGGGCACGCGGAGGCACAGCTTCCGCCGGGCTCGTCGACCGGCCGGAAGATGCGCCTGCGCGGCCGCGGGCTGCCCGATCCCAAGGGCCCGGACGGCGATCTGCTGGCCGAAGTTCAGGTCGTCGTCCCCAAGCGGCTCACCGCGGAGGAGAAGGCGTTGTTCGAACGGCTCCGTGAGACCTCCCACTTCGAGACCTCCGGCGACACCTCCGGGACCGGCGACGGAGAGCGCTGAGCACGCCCCCTTGGAGAAACAGGAGTATTGAACGATATGGACCCGAACAAGCTGACGATCAAGTCCCAGGAAGCCCTGACCGGCGCCCAGGACCGGGCGCGGCGTCTCGGCCACCAACAGGTCGATAGCGAGCATCTGCTGCTCGCGCTGCTCGACCAGCACGACGGTTTGGCGCCCCGGCTGCTCCAGCGCCTCGACGTCGACACGGCCGCCCTGCGTGCGGAACTGCAGAAGGACCTCGACCGCAAGCCGAAGGTCTCGGGCGGCGCCGGCGAACTCGGCAAGATCTACGTCACGGCCGGCCTGGAGCAGCTCCTGCTCCGGGCCGAGGAGGAGGCCAGAGCGCTCGGCGACGACTACGTCTCGGTCGAGCACCTGCTGCTCGCCGCGCTCGAAGGCAAGGGGGGCGCCGCCCAGGCGCTCGCCGAAGCCGGCCTCACCCGGCCGCCTCTCCTGGAAGCGCTCAAGACGCTGCGCGGGGCGCAGCGCGCGACCAGCAACAATCCCGAGACGTCGTACGAGGCGCTCGAGAAGTACGGCGTCGACCTGGTCGCCCAGGCGCGCGCCGGAAAGATGGACCCGGTCATCGGCCGCGACTCGGAGATCCGCCGCGCGATCCGCATCCTCTCCCGCAAGACCAAGAACAACCCGGTGCTGATCGGCGAACCGGGCGTGGGCAAGACGGCGATCGTCGAGGGACTGGCCCAGCGCATCGTCCGCGGCGACGTGCCCGAGTGGCTCAAGGACCGCAGCGTGTTCTCGCTCGACCTCGGGTCGCTGCTCGCCGGCGCCAAGTACCGCGGCGAGTTCGAGGAGCGGCTGAAGGCCGTGCTGACCGAGATCGCCAAGAGCGAGGGACGCATCCTGCTGTTCATCGACGAGGTCCACAACATCGTGGGCGCCGGCCGCACCGAGGGCTCCACCGACGCCGGCAATCTGCTCAAGCCGATGCTCGCGCGCGGCGAACTCCACTGCATCGGCGCCACCACCCTGGACGAGTACCGCAAGTACGTCGAGAAGGACGCGGCGCTCGAGCGGCGCTTCCAGCCGATCCTGGTCGACGCGCCGTCGGTCGAGGACACGGTGTCGATCCTGCGCGGGCTGCGCGAGCGCTTCGAGATCCACCACGGCGTGCGGATCCAGGACAACGCCCTGGTCGCCGCCGCCACCCTCTCCGACCGCTACGTGTCGGACCGCTTCCTGCCCGACAAGGCGATCGACCTGGTCGACGAGGCCTGCGCCCTGATCCGCACCGAGATCGACTCGCTGCCGGCGGAACTCGACGAGGTCACCCGTCGCGTCATGCGGCTCGAGATCGAGGAGGCGGCGCTCAACAAGGAAACCGACAAGTCGAGCAAGGCCCGCCTGCAAAGTCTGAGACGCGAACTCGCCGACCTGCGGACCCGCGCGGCGGCGATGCGGAGCCAGTGGGAAAGCGAGAAAGCGGCGATCGACGACGAGCGGAAGGTGCGCGAGCAGATCGAACAGGTCCGGCGTGAGATCGAGATCGCAGAGCGCAACTACGACCTGAATCGCGCCGCCGAGCTGCGGCACGGGGTCCTCCCGGGGCTGATCGCGAAGCTCGGCGACGGAGAGCAGGAAGGCGCCGACGGCGCCGGCGACGCTCCCGATACCGGCGCCCGGCTGTTACGGGAAGAGGTGACCGACAACGAGATCGCCGAGATCGTGTCCAAGTGGACCGGGGTTCCGGTCACCCGCCTGGTCGAGGGCGAACGCGAGAAGCTGCTGCGCCTGGACGAGATCCTGCACCGGCGCGTGATCGGCCAGGACGAGGCGGTGGGGCTGGTCGCGGACGCCGTGATCCGCGCCCGCTCGGGGATCAAGGATCCGCGGCGTCCGATCGGCTCCTTCCTGTTCCTCGGACCCACCGGCGTCGGCAAGACGGAACTCGCCAAGACCCTGGCCGAGGCGCTCTTCGACACCGAGGACAACATGGTCCGCATCGACATGAGCGAGTACATGGAGCGGCACACGGTCTCGCGCCTGGTCGGGGCGCCGCCCGGCTACATCGGCCACGAGGACGGCGGACAGTTGACCGAGGCGGTGCGGCGAAAGCCGTACGCGGTCGTCCTCTTCGACGAGATCGAGAAGGCGCACCGCGACGTGTGGGGTGTGCTCTTGCAGATTCTCGACGACGGCCGGATCACGGACTCCCAGGGGCGCACCGTCAACTTCAAGAACACGGTCGTCATCATGACCTCGAACCTCGGTTCGCCCCATCTCCTGGAAGGGGTGACGCCCGAAGGCTCGATCACCGACGCGGCGCGCGACGCCGTGATGGCCGAACTGCGGCGCGGCTTCCGGCCGGAGTTCCTCAACCGGATCGACGAGGTGGTCCTGTTCTCGCCGCTGACCCTGTCGGAGATCGAGCAGATCGTCGACCTGTTGACGGCCGACCTGGCCAAGCGGCTCGGCGACCAGGGGATCGGGCTCGAACTGACCCCGGCCGCGCGCGAGTTCACGGCACGCGCCGGCTACGACCCGGTCTACGGCGCCCGGCCGCTCAAGCGCTACCTCCAGCGCGAGATCGAGACCCGGCTGGGCCGCGCTCTCGTCGGCGGCGACATCGGCGCGGGAGACCGGATCGTGATCGACGTCGAAGACGGTAGCCTCTCGATCCGAACCGGACCGACGACCGGTACGGACGACGCCAGAAGCGACGACAATCGCGCCGCCTGAACCGCCGTTTCCACTCCAACCCCGCCGCAACCCCGCTGCAACCCCGCGGTAACCCCGCAGTAATCCTCCAGAATGGGGGGCCGACTCCAACACCGACGAGGAACCGCAATGAAGCTCTACGCCTTTCAGGGCTACCGCTACAACTCCGCCAGGCTCGATGCCGCACCTCAGGCTGCGCCGCCGTTCGATCAGATCGACGAGGCCCTGCGCGACCGCCTGCACGCCCAGTCGCCGCACCAGTTCTCCCGGGTGACGAAGCCCGTGGCGCGTGACGGCGAGACGCCGCACGAGCACTCGGCCGCGCTCCACCGGGAGTGGCTGGAGAACGGAGTCGTCGAGCGCGACGAGACTCCCTCACTCTACCCGTACGCGATCACCCAACCCGACGGTGCAAGCCGCCTCGGCCTGTGCGCCCTCGTCGGCGTCGAGCCGGGACGCGAAGGCGACCTCTGGCCGCACGAGCAAACGGTGGCGAAGTCGATCGCCGAGCGTCTGGCCCTGCTGCGGCTCACGCAGATCGACATCGAGCCGGTGTTCTACCTCGCCGAAGACGACGGCGCCTTCGAACGCCTGCTGATCGAAGACTGCAACGGAGGCGCCGGCGCCGCCCTGGTCAGCCACGCGGACCCCTGGACCGGCGATGTCCACACGCTCTTCCGGATCACCGACCCCGAGCGCATCGCCGCCTACGGCGCGGCGCTCGAAGGCGCCCGCGCCGCGATCGCCGACGGCCACCACCGCACCCAGGTGGCCCAGACCTACGCCGCCGAGGAGGGCGCAAAGAGCGGCACCGCGGCGGCCTGCAAGATGGTCGTCCTCACCAGCCTCGCCTCCGCGAACCTCCGGATCGACCCCGTCCACCGGGGCATCCGCGTGCCGCTGAACCGCGACGCGATGTCCGCGCTGCCGGCGCACCGCGAACCCCTGGAAGCAACCGGCGGCGCCGAGATCGCGGCCCGCGTCGCCGCCGCGCCGCAGCCGGCTCTCGCCGTCTGGTTCCAAGGTGACGCATCGCCCGAACTCTGGACCCTCGACCCCGCGGCCGCCCCGGACGACATGCCGGGCCGCAAGGCCGACCTGCCGGCCTCCCTGCTCCACCACCACCTGCTGACGACCGCCGGCGTGCCGATCGTATCCGCCACCGACGGCAGCATCGCCTACGAGGCCGACCCGCATGACATCGTCGCCCTGCTGGAGAACTCCGAGGCCACCGTCGGCGTCTTCCTGCCCCCGATGACACCGACACAGTTCGTGCTCGCCACCGAGGACGGAGACCTGCTGCCGCCGAAGTCGACCCGGTTCCTGCCGAAGCTCGTGTCGGGATTGGTTTGGTGCGGGCATGACGCGAAGGTGGTGGCGGGTTAGCCGTTTCCACTCCTGCGATGACCGTTGGGGGGGATCGTGTGAGGCCGTCCTGAAACCGGACAGGCGGCATGAGCGGCCGCCCGAGAATCGCCGGCGACATCAGCCTGGCGATGAAGATGCAGAACGTCTTACAGATGGTGCGAGGTCCCACCGGAACGACCTCACAACCTCACGAGGGGCCTTTCGCCTGAAGACGGCTTCTGCCGCGGTTTGTTAGGCTTCCGCCGCCTTGGAACCTCTGTCGCGGCAGCCGCGTCGTCCATGAATCCCCTCGGCGATCCCAACACGAACGGCGCAGCCGCGCCCTGCCCGCGAGTGAAGGTGTTCGACTTCTTCTCCGGTTGCGGCGGGGCCAGCCGCGGCTTCCAGGACGCCGGAATGGACATCGTGTTCGGCCTCGATTGTGACACCGACGCCGAGCGAACCTTCCGGCGGAATCTCCCGGCGGCCGTCTTCGAACGCGGAGACATTCGGCATGTGGATGAAGACTCCGCCCACGAGCTGGTGGTCAAGCACCGACCGCATCGCATTCTATTCTGCGGATGCGCGCCCTGCCAGCCGTTCACCAAGCAGAACACCAGCCGTCCCAAGCCCAACGAGGACGAACGGGTGCCGTTGCTTCTCGAACTCCTGCGCTTCATCCGAAGGTGCGAGCCCGACATCGTCTTCGTGGAGAACGTCCCGGGGATTCAGAATGTGTGCCCCGAATCTGAACCGCTCAGCGAGTTCCTTCAGGGATTGGAGGAGGCCGGCTATCCCAAGCCGACGTGCACTTCAGTGCCCCTGAAGCAGTATGGAGTGCCGCAGGGTCGCCGTAGATTCCTGCTCCTCGCCAGTCGCCACGGACCCGTGGATCTCCCTCCCGAGACGCACGGGCCGGGCAAGGCCAACCCCGAATTCGCCACCGTGCGCGACTGGATAGGCGACCTGCCCCGGATTGAGGCCGGCGAGACCCACCCGGCAATCTCTGACCACCGCGCCGCCCGGCTGTTCGAGCTCAATCTGGAGCGCATCCGGGCGACCCCCGAGGGCGGCGGGCACCGGGATTGGCCGAAGGCCCTTCGTCTTGAATGCCACAAGAAGATTGCCGGCGCCACCGACGTCTACGGTCGCATGTCGTGGGACCGGCCCGCTTCCGGGCTCACGACGCGTTGCATCAGCTACTCCAACGGCCGCTTCGGACACCCCGAGCAGGATCGCGCGATCAGCGTCAGGGAAGCCGCGTGTCTTCAGACATTTCCGATGGATTTTCACCTCTGCGGCAGCCTGAACTCGATGGCTCGGCAGATTGGGAACGCGGTACCCTCGCTGTTGACGAACCTCGTGGGACAGCACGTCACCAGACACCTGGCCGAGGCACGCGTGACCTGATGTCGGCGGAGGTTAGCTTCAAGGCCCGGGCCAGGACGCTGGACATGCTGGGGAGGCAGCAGATCGCCGGCATCCCCACCGCGATCAGCGAGTTGTTCAAGAACGCGCACGATGCGGACGCCGGGCGCGTGGAAGTTGACTACTACCGTCGCGACAGGCTGTTCGTGCTGCGCGACGACGGCTTCGGCATGCAGACCGACGAGTTCATAGACCGATGGCTCACCATAGCGACGGAGACCAGCATCCAGCGGAAACGCGCGGAGCGTCGACGCAGCAAGCCGCAGCGAGGCGCAAGGCCCATCTTGGGGGAGAAGGGAATAGGTCGCCTGGCCATCGCCACGATCGCCCCTCAAGTGCTGGTGCTCACGCGGGCTCTTCGCGATGGCGTCTTGTCCGACCTGACGGCCGCCTTTCTGAACTGGCGGGTCTTCCAATGTCCTGGACTGAATCTTCAGGACATCCGGATTCCCCTTCGCACCTTCCCCGGAGGCAGCCTGCCCGACGCCGAGGACGTAGCCGGCATGGTGGAGTCATTCCTCGGCAGGAACGCCCGACTTCAGAAACACATGGACGCAGAGGAGTGGGCGCGGATAGAGGGCGATCTTGGAGCGTTTGCGGTGGATCCTCTCGAGACAGCCGAAAACATGGACGAGCCTACGCTCCTCGACGGAGGTCACGGTACACACTTCTACCTTATGCCTACATCTGACAACCTGGCCTACGACCTGGCGGGGGATCTGACTTCCGGTTCAGCGGCACCGCTGCACAAGGCGCTGCTGGGGTTTACCATTCCGTCGTTTGTGGCCCGCGCGGAACCCGTCATCCGCACCGCCTTTCGGGATCACCGAGTGGACGGCACATGCGAAGACCTGATCGGCGAACACGAATTCTTCACTCCCTACGATTACGACAACGCAGATCACCAAATCGCGGGGAGATTCGACCGGTATGGCCAGTTCAAGGGCAGCGTATCCGTCTACGGCGAAACCAAGACCGACCATGTAATCAACTGGAGCGAAGGACAAGGGCATCCCACGGCGTGCGGCCCGTTCGATATCACGTTTGCCGCAATCGAGGGTGTAGCCAGGCATTCCACTCTTCCTCCGGCGGAGCATGGTCGCATGTTGGAGAAGACGAAACGCATCGGGGGCCTCTACATCTATCGGGACGGCGTACGCATTCAGCCGTACGGAAACACGGACTACGATTGGTTGGAGATCGAGCTGCGGCGGACCAAGAGCGCCTCCTACTACTATTTTGCCTCTTTCGAGTTGCGAGTGGGTAGGGCGCGGGCGAGTGCAGATGCTGAGGGGGTCTTGGGATAGCGGCCTCCGCCGCCGTAGCCGCCGCCGTCGGGCTGTGGAATCTGCGGAAGACCGGTAGCGGCGAGGGCGCAAGCTGTCCGGTGGGGAGGGCGTTCGCGGCGATTTCGGGTGGCGGCGGTAGTCGCGGGCGATCGGAATGAGCAAGACTCGTCTCTCCTGTTCCGACTGAAGGAGGACGAGAGATGCAGAGGGAATTGTTCGCGAGAGCGCTGGGCGTGTCGGCGCCGTGGTTCGTTGACGGCGTGGACTTCTGTGAGAGGGAGCGTCGGTTGACGATACGGATCGACTTCAGGAAGGGCAGCCGATTCGCCCACGAGGGGGACGGCGGTTCTCATCCGGTGCACGACACGCAGATCAAGCGCTATCGGCACCTCAACTTCTTCCAGCACGAGTGCCTGCTCGAGGCGCGAGTGCCCCGTGTGCGACTCCCCGACCAGCGGGTGGCGTTGGTGACTCCGCCCTGGTCGGGCAGATTGTCCGGCTTCACGCTGCTGTTCGAAGCCTTGATTCTGGCCATGTGCCGAGACATGACCTTCGCTGCGGTGGCCCGGTTGACCGGGGTGTCGTGGCATCGGGTGCACGCGATCTGCAAGCGCTACGTCGAGCTGGCGGTCGACCGGGACGACCTCTCCGAACTGCGCCACGTGGCCATTGACGAGACTTCCCGCGCCAAGGGGCACGACTACGTGACCGCGGTCGCCGACAGCGAGCGCCGGCGCGTGGTGTTCCTCGCCGAGGGACGCAAGTCCGGCACGATCGAGGAGTTCGCCGACGATCTGCAAAGGCGCGGCGGCGATCCCGCCGCGATCAGCCGGGCGTCCATCGACATGTCGGCCGCCTTCCTCAAGGGCGTCGCCGAGAATCTCCCCAACGCCGAGGTGACCCTCGACAAGTTCCACGTCATGGCCCTGGCCTCGAAGGCGGTGGACGAGACCCGGCGCCTCGAACAGCGCCTCGATCCGTCGCTGAAGGGCCTGCGCTGGACGCTGCTCAAGAACCGCGACTCCCTGACGCCGGCCCAACGGGCCGACCTCGACCGCTTCGTCAAGAGGGTCGCCAGCCGACGCACCGCACGCGCCTGGCTCTATCGGGAGCAACTCCGCGAAATTCTCAACCGCAAGCAGATCAACGTCGTGCTGCGAATGCTCCATCAGTGGTGCACCAACGTGAACCGCTCCAAGGTCGAACCCATGAAGGCCGTCGCCCGCACCATCCGAAAGCACCTGCAAGCGATCGCTGCCTGGGCGCGAACCCGGCAGACCAACGGCTTCCTCGAAGCCCTCAACGGACTCTTCCAGTCCGCCAAACGCAAGGCCAGAGGCTACAAGCGATTCGACACCATACGCATCGCCTTCTTCCTCATCGCCGGCAAACTCGACTTCCACACGCTCAACCCGCACACCGCTTGACCCACTCGCAATTCAAAAGAGCCACTATTTTTCGTACCGGCAGATGTTCGGAGTGGTCGAAGTCGACTCCGCCAACAACGGACGTCTTCGCGAGAAAGCCGGGCGAGAGGGCTTTCGCGAGAACAGGGCCTATCGTGAGTTGAGGAGTATTCTGAAGAGCTTCCTAGTTCAGGTGGCCGCCGACTTCTTCCGAGAGGAGGGAGTGTACGGCGACCGGTTCAACACCCGCAAGCGAGAGTTGGACGAGACCGAACGACACAGGCGTGCCCGTGCCACGAAGGCCACGGCCAAACGCGCCCAATTCAAGAACGACCTGACCGCTTTCTTCCAGCGAATGGAGACGGACAGGCCCCTTGACAGCGTCATGGAACTGGGCTTGGCGACCGAGGAGCGCGTCAGGGAGGCGAGCCTCGATGCAGATCGCGGCAGGGCGGCCAGACGGATCTTCGCGATAGAACGGAACGCCAGGAGAGATCTCGGGAAGCTGGAGGCCATGTACCGGGTTTCCAAGCCGCGCATCGGATTGAGTCGGGCCTTGCAGCGGGAGTGGGGCGACTATCAGGAAGCGTTCCAGGCCCTCTCCGACGGCATACGGGACATCCGGGACTCGATTGAGAGCGTCGTCACGAAGGAGGTGACGAAGGCGGGCGTTGACGTTGGTGCCAGAGAACGCATGGAATCGGTTCTCAATGAAGTCGTTCGGCTGGCTAGAAGAGAGACGGAGGCCAGTCGCCACGACGTCAACGCGAGAGCCAAGAGCATCTCGGAGGATGTGCGCGACCTAGCGGCCCGGTGCGTGCGAGACGTCGAGGATGCCATTCGCGCCGGAATGGCCGATTTCGGCCGACGCGACCTAGCCGGTCTGGACGACCAGCGGCTGATTGCCGCACGTTCCGACCTGGAAGCTCCGATCAGCGAGGCCCTGGAGAACGCAAAGAGAACTCTCGACTCCGTTCGCTCGCAGCTGGAAGCCATCGACTTGAGGAGCGATTCCTCCCTTCTCGATCAACTTGCGGCAGTGGAACAGAGCAACGTCACGCTCCAAGAACAGACGGCCGCCGACCTTCAGCTCGCTCAGCTCGGCATGGCGATCGAAATAATAAGCCACGAGTTCGGCGCCGCTATCCGTTCGGTCCGATCGGGACTGCGCGGCCTTAAGGCCTGGGCCGATGCGAATCGCGAACTGATGTCGCTATACCAAAGGATTCGCGGCAGCTTCGATCACCTCGACGCGTATCTGACGCTCTTCACGCCGCTCCAAAGGAGGCTCTACCGCAAGACCGTGGACATTCGCGGGTGGGAGATCCACGAGTTCCTGATCAACCTCTTCGGTCAGCGACTGGCCAGGCACAACATAGAACTGGCCCAATCCGACTCCTTCAAGAGCGCCGCAGTGCGGGGCTATCCCTCTTCCTTTTATCCCGTGTTCATAAATCTCGTGGACAATGCGATCTACTGGCTCTCGGGCCTAAACGAGCGCCTCGAGCGCCGAATCCGGCTCGACGCGTCCGGGAAGACCTTCCGCGTCTCAGACACCGGACCCGGGATCCACGCCCGGGACCGGGACGACATCTTCGACATCGGGTTCACTAGGAAGCCGGAGGGACGCGGGATGGGTTTGCACATCGCGCGCGCAACGCTGCGTGAAGTTGGTTATGACCTGACGCTCGAGGAGCGCGGGCCCGAGTGGAGCACGACGTTCGCGATCGCACCGATCAAGGAACGGAAGGACGACACCGATGGCGCCCCGTAGTTCCGGGGAGACGAACGGACTTGGCGAGCACTGCCGCCAGATCGTCCGGCGTTTCCTGCTGACGGCGGTGGTCGTTGACGACGAACTCTCCGCCCCAACTGGTCCACTGGTCCACGGCAACCTGGCCCCACCCGACCAGCATTCTTCAAGCCGGCCGACAACGGCCGACCCGCAGGATCATCCGTCTCGGCCCCTGAACGTTGAGCCGATCACATGGTCGTTTGCCCGCCAAGGAATGGTCTGCGGCGTAGTAGCGCCCCAGCAAGGCCAAGGCGATGTTGAGGCGCTTGCCAAAGCCGTCGCTCGTGCTGACATCCTCATTTTGGACTGGCGACTGAGCCGAGAGAGCGGCGCGAATGCCCTGCCGCTGCTGGAACGCATCCTGCAGACAGACCAGCCGGGGCGACTTCGCCTGATCGCCTTCTACACCGGCGAGCCCGACCAGCAGGACATCCGCACACGGATCGCAGCCTGCCTCGACGGCCTCGACCTACCTCATGGAGAGGTACGCACAACCGACGACCGCAATCCCATCGAGTTCGGGGCGTGCCGGATCGTCGTGTACGGGAAGCCTGGTTCCCCGGCCGACGGCTCGAACACGGTCGTAAACGAACAAGAGCTGGCCGATCGGCTTATCGCCGATATCGCCGAAATGGCCCAGGGACTCCTGCCCGGCCTGGTCCTGACCGCACTCACCGCCGTCAGGGAGAACGTGTATCGGGTGTTGAACCGCTTCGGCCGCGAACTTGATCCCGCCTTTCTGGCGCACCGCGCCCTTCTTCGGCAACCCTCGGATTCAGAACAGCACATGGTGGAACAGATCGCCAGCGAGCTCCACGGAATCATGGACGACACGATCAGCAAAAGACGTCCCGCCGGAATCGAAGCGATTAAGCATTGGTTGACGGACCGATTCGCCGATGATCAGGTGGTATTCGACCAAAACCACAAGGCTACCGTACCCGAGGTCCGGGAAATGCTGACCCATGGACTTGAGGAGAAACCGCCAGCATGCCTACGGACGAAGAAGGGGAAGAAGAAGTGGGACCTTATCTCTCATGGACTAGCCGGAGGCGACGGCGACGTCCGCGAGCTCGACCGTCTCTTCGCATCTACGATGAGTTTTCGCCAGGTGCTCGACCCCACTTCGCGACAATTGTCAATGGGAACGGTCGTCCGCCGGATCGGAAACGACGACAGGATGCTCCTATGTGTTACACCGAGGTGCGACAGCATCCGTTTGACTCAGGATTCATCCTTCCTGTTTGTCCCCCTTTCTGAACCCAAGAGCAGGACCCTGCAGGTCGTCGTGCCGGTCGGAGCGGACCAACTTCGGCGCATGACGATATCCGCGAATCCGTCGGAATGGCTTATGAAGTACTTCACACCGGACCCCGTGGAGCAATGCGTGCTCGCAAACCGCGATGGGCCCGAGAGGGAATTCATCTTCCAGGAATCCGGCGACGGAGAGTGCGGCGACGGAAAGTACCGTTGGGTGGGAGAACTCAAGCCGGAGTTCGCCCAGTCGATAGCGCAGACGATTGCCGAGAGAATGTCACGCCTTCCCCTCAACCAGTCGGAGTGGCTCCGGCGCTCCAAGAGCATCGGGCAACGGGCTAGCTGACCGATCTCGCAGAAGCACGGTCCACGAGACTCCCCGTCGTCCGGGCCGAGGTGCGGCGCAATCTGCTCCACAACCGCGTCCCCGGCCTTCGCTACGCGCCCGCAGACGACCATGACCCGCCAGCCTACTGACGACCGGCAATGAAGTCCTTGCGCTGTCCCTTCAGCCATAGCTCAACGCTCGCTGCCACCTCCTCCGAGCGCTTCTTGGGGCGCAAGACGCACTCCCAGATGACCCCGACGCGCCAGCCGGCCGCAAGCAGCGCGGTTCGGTTGTTCCGGTCGCGCCGGACATTAGCCGCGAACTTCCGCTCCCAGGAGCTCCTGTTGGTCGCCGGTGTCGTGGTGCGACGACAGCCCTCATGGCGATGCCAGAAGCAGCCGTGTACGAAGCAGACCGCTCCGAAGCGGGGGAAGACGAGGTCCGGTCGGCCCGGAAGCGCGGAATCGTGGAGTTTGTACCGCAGTCCGCGGGCGTGGAGCGCACGGCGAAGGATCAACTCCGGCCCGGTGTTCCGACTCTGGACTCTCGCCATGATTCGCGAACGCGTCGCGCTGTCGAAGGTGTCCGGCACGCTCTCCCCGGCCTTGGGCCCAGCCGCAGACTCTCTGTGGGAAGCATCAAGGCTACTGCATCGCCTCCGCCTGCGTCCGCATCGCCGTGGTGGAGTCGAGCCGACTGCAGCGTCCTGCATTGCCGCCAGTTCGCCGCCGGTCTATCCGAGAGCCGTCTCGGCGAACAGGACCGGATGAGCGACCCGTCGACGGCGGGCCGCTTCGCGGAGTTCTTTGCTGGAATCGGCCGCGTTCGCGCGCCTCCAAGCGGCTGACTGCTTCCCGATCGAAGCCAACGACCGTCAAGGCGAGGCAGGGCTTCGGCAACGCAGTGTGCGTCCAGGCTGTTCGGTGGCTCGTACGGCATGCCTTCGACCCTGAGCGCAGCGCCGCGCTGGACGCGGCGGCGTCCTCCCACGCAACGACGTCGATTCAGTTTCGCCGCAGCCCGCCCTCGCCGTCTTGTCTCAGGGCGACGCGGTGCCTGAACTCTGGACCCTCGACGCGGCGGCCGCGCCCGCCGACATGCCCGGCCGGAAGACCGCCCTCCCGGCGGCCTTGATTCACCACCACCTGCTGAAGACCGCCGGCGTACCGCCTACGTCCGCCACCGACGGAAGCATCACCTACGAAGCCGACCCGGACGGTATCGTCGCGCTGCTCGAGCGCTCTGAGATCACCGCCGGCGTCTTCCTGCCGCCTATGACGCCGAAGCAGTTCGCGCTCGCCACCGAGGACGGCGATCTGCTTCCGCCTAAATCGACCCGTTTCCTGCCGAAGCTTGTGTCGGGACTGGTGTGGTGCGGGCACGATGCGACGATCGCGGCTACTCCGAGTCGGCCGTTCGGGCGATCCTCGACCTGAACTGGCAGCGCGTCTACGCAACCGTCTGAGGCGGGTGACGGGCGGAACGAGGACCTGCCCAAGTGGTACTCTGGCCGGCATGAGTTCCGTATCTGCCCACGCGACTCGGAACCCGCCCGACCCGCTCCTTGATCTGGTGCCGCAGCGCTGGAGATCCTTGGAGAATCCGCGCCGCGATTTACCCAAACTAGCCAGGGATCCGAGCGCCACGGCCCGCATCGAGGCGCTGCTCGCGGAGGTGCCCACCCGCCACGAGCTGTTCCTGGGCGACTCCCGCACCGTGCCGCCGCTGGCGCCGGAGTCGATCCACCTCGTGGTCACATCGCCGCCCTACTGGACCCTGAAGGAGTACCCGACTTCCGACGGCCAGTTGGGGTGGGTCGCGGACTACGAGGACTTCCTGGATCAGCTCGACAAGGTCTGGCGCCGCTGCTACGACGCTCTCGTTCCCGGCGGACGGCTGGTCTGTGTGGTCGGCGATGTCTGCCTTTCGCGGCGCCGGCACGGGCGCCACACGGTCGTGCCGCTGCACGCTTCGATCCAGGAGCGCTGCCGCAGCGTGGGCTTCGACAATCTGGCCCCGATCATCTGGCACAAGATCGCCAACGCCGCCTACGAAGTACAGGGCGGCAAGGGCGCGTTCCTGGGCAAGCCCTATGAACCGAACGCCGTAATCAAGAACGACATCGAGTTCGTCCTCATGCAGCGGAAGCCGGGCGGCTACCGCCGGCCCACATCCGCGGCCAAACTGCTGAGCCTGATTCCGGCCGACCTTCACCACAAGTGGTTCCGCCAAGTCTGGGAAGGACTCGGGGGAGCCTCCACCCGGCACCATCCCGCCCCGTACCCCCTCGAGATCGCCGAGCGGCTGATCCGGATGTTCAGTTTCGCGGGCGACACCGTGTTCGACCCCTTCATGGGCACCGCCACGACTCAGTCGGCTGCGGCCATGTGGGGCCGAAACAGTGTCGGCGTCGAGGTGGAGCCGGAGTACTTCAAGGCTTCCGTGGCGCGAATGTCGACTCAGGCAGCCGACATGTTCAAACAGGTCGAAGTCGTGCCGCACACTCCAGATTCCAGTGTGTCGGCAGTTCGCTGAGTTCGAAGGCGATCCGACCTAAGGACTAGGCGTTGGCGGTTACCGTTCAAGAGGCCATAGAGCATCTCTATCGCGTCGCCGTTGTCGAACAGAAGACGACTTCCCCGGCCAGGCTCTCCGGCCTCGCGGACTTCTGCGTTCAGGAGCTCGAGAAACGCGGCGTTTCTGGCGTCGGCGCGGAAGTAGCGGTCCAGGGCTTCGGCCGGGTGAAGCAGTGGGATGTCGCTTGGGAGCACGCCGGAAAGGCCCGGCTGGGGCTCTCCCTCAAGTCACTGCTCAAGAACATCCCGGGCACCGTCCCGAATCGGATTGACGACCTCATGGGCGAAGTGGCCAACGCCCAGTTGCACTCACCCGAGATCGTCATCGGGTACATCATGGTCTTCGACCGCAGTCAGGACTCTTGGTCGAAGAAACACGACTCGACGTGGCTCGGTCTACTGAAATCGCGGTTGGACCAACTGTCCCATCGAGCGCCGCCGGCTTGGGCCACCGGAACGTTCGAAGGCCACGTGCTCGCCGAGGTCGACTTCACGGAAGGGCCCGTGGTGCGGTCGGACCCGGGGGACTTCGACCGGTTCTTCGACCGCCTGGTGGACCATGTGAAGTTCCGGAATCCCGAAGCCCTCGGTTGACGCTGGAGATTGTCGGTCGCGGTTCGTGCTTCGGGGTTCAACCGCCTGCGGCCCTCGATACGCATGACGAGAAACACCTGTCATCTACATGGAGCCTTGTTGCTCGCGCTGCTCTGGCCGGCGGCCGTTGTCGTCAGCGCGCAGCCAACGGCGCCGGACGCCTACCGAGGACTGGCCGGCGAATACCGGGGGACGGTCAAGCAAACGCAGGTGACTGTGTGGGCTACACCCATGGCCGTTCCTGGAGGCGGCGAAGCGACCGTGTTGATGCTGTTCCCGGAAGAGGAACGCCAGGCCCTGGTGGCTCGCCTCGAGCTGCTGGCGGGCGACCAGGAAGCGCTCTACCGGCGCGCCTGCGATGACGCGCGCATCACCGAGAACGGCTACGACTACAATTCCGCCTTCTCCAAAATCTGGCAGTCGGGCGGAGCGTTGGTCTTCATCTACTCCGGTTCAGGCCGGAGACGGCTGCTCGAATCCGGATGGCGCTCGGCGACCGCAAGGAGCGGCCTGTTGAGAAACGAGGAGTACTTCTTCCTCCGCGGGCGCGAGTATCTGGTCAGTCGGGTCGAACGCGACGCTCATACCGGCAACCTGTCCGAGGTCCGCCTCACGCAGACCGGCTTTCTCCAGAACTTCCTCGACAATCCGAAACTGCCGCTGGTTGCAGCGAACGCGCCTGCCGGCGTCCTGGACCTGCTCACGGAGTACGTGAACGCCAAGTACGCGGCGATGGAGAGGCTGCAGGTCGGCGGCCCACGCCTGCCGACGGATCCCGCGGCGATATGCCGCTGACGGCGACCGCCTCCCTCAGTCCAGGAAGCGGTGACTGCCGTCGCAGTGCGGAATCTTGCCGCTGCGCTTGCACTGACAGAGCGCAACCCGGCGGTCCTCCTCCAAGGTGAGACGGATCGGCTCGAACTCCGTGCCACGGTGCGAGCCGTCGCAGAACGGTTGGTTCTGCGACTGGCCGCACCGGCACCAGTAGTAGGTGCCGGCTTCGAGTTCGATCTTCGCCGGCTCGCGAGCGGCAATCTGGGCTTCGGTCATCTGATGGTTCTCCTCTATTGGTCAGCCGGTAGCCCGCCGGATGCGGGCAGGATGCCCGCGTTCCCAGGGCCTGATGGGCAGCGCCGTCCAGCCTGGGCCGGGTCCGGAGGGGAGGGTGCAACCGATGCCGCCAGTTCGCACGAAGCGCTACTCGCCCGCCACGGCGGCGAGCGCCGCCAGCCGCGCGGCCTCGAACTCGTCGCCGGGGTTCCAGGCCGGGAGTTCGGGGTTCTCGGCAATGGCGCGGGCGCAGGCGAGGCCGAGTTCGACGTCTTCGACCATGCCGTCGAGGTTCCAGCCCTCGCCTTCCTCGTTCATCGGCTGGTACTCGTCGGACACCTGGTGGTAGATGTTGTCCGTCCAGGCATCCAACTGCTCGTGGCCCCAACCCTCCGGCCGGTCGATGAAGTCGGTGCCGTTGTCGAGGTAGATCGCCGGCACGCCGATGCGGGCGAAGTTCAACTGGTCCGAACGGTAGAAGTAGCCGCGGTCCGGAAACTGGTCGGGCAGCACGGTGCGGCCCTGGTCGGCCGCGGCCGCTTCGACCACGGCGTCGAGGCTCGACTTGCCGTAGCCGATGTAGGTCACGTCGCGGGTGCGGCCCCACTGGTTGCCGCCGTCGTAGTTGATGTTCGCGGCCATCTTGCCGGGCGGCACCGTGGGGTGGCCGGCGTAGTACTCGGAGCCGAGAAGGCCCTGCTCCTCCGCGCCGACGAAGGCGAGCAGGACGGAGCGGCTCGGACCGGGTTCCTGAGCGGCCAGCTCGCTGGCGATCGCCAGCACCTGGGCAACGCCGGCCGCGTTGTCGAGGGCGCCGTTGTAGATGCGGTCTTCCAGGCTCTCGTCTGGCGAGACGCCCAGGTGATCGTGGTGGGCCGTGAAGACGACCCACTCGTCGGCCAAGTCCGGGTCGCTGCCGGGCAGGGCGCCGAGGACATTGGCCGTTTGCTCGCTGGTCACGATGTTCTCGAGCGCCAGACTCGTCGAGAGTCCAAGCGGCACGGGTTCGAAGTCGGCGCTCCTGGCCGACTCCAGAGTCGCGTCGTAGTCGACGCCGGCCAGCGCGAAGAGCCGGCGGGACGCCTCTTCCGTCAGCCAGGCGTTGATCTGCGTGCGCGGTTCGCCCTCGGCGGGCAGCTCGAACTGGGGCCCCGTCCAGGATGTCTGAACCACCTGGAAGGGATAGCCGGCCGACGGCGTGGTGTGGATGATGATCGCGCCGGCCGCGCCCTGGGCCGCCGCGCTCTCGTACTTGTAGGTCCAGCGGCCGTAGTAGAGGCGGCGGTCGCCCTCGAACAGGTCCGGATCCCGGTCCGGATCGTTGTTCAGCATGACGAGGACCTTGCCGGCGAGATCCGCGTCGCCGTAGTCGTCCCAGCCGTACTCCGGCGCCTGGATGCCGTAGCCGACGAACACCACCTCGGCGTCCTCGATCGTCGCCTGCTCCGACTGGACGCCGCTGTGGGCGATGAACTCGTCCCAGAACGCGAACTCGACGCTGTCGCCGCCGCTCGCGTGGAAGGTCCAGGTCTCGGGCACGGTGGCGTTGATGCCGACGATGTCGAACGGCTGCTCCCAGCCGCCATCGCCAGCCGCCGGTTCGATGCCCATGTCCGCCATGGCGCCGGCGATGTACAGGCGCGCGGCGACGTCACCGGCACTGCCGGGGCCGCGGCCCTCCATGGCGTCGTCGGCGAGGTCGGCAAGCCAGGTGTCGAGTTGGGTTGCGATATCAGGGGCTGGCTGGACGCAGGCGGCGATGGCGAACGCCAGAAGAGAAAGCGCGAGTGCGAGAGTTCGTCTTGTCATCGGGGAATCGTAGCGCGACGCGACTCGGGCTCGCCGCTTCGCGGCATCGCTCGGATGCGGACCAGATCCCGGGTGGCGCGATCCGCGCCACCCGTAAACCAGTCCGTGCGCCCGTCATCGGGCGCACGGATGGCACGTCCGCGCACCCAGAGAAACGGTGTCGCGCTAGCGACATTCTCTACAACAAGCGACCAGGCAATGCTGCGGCCCCATGCCGGCGGGGACGCCGGCGCAACCAGTGTCGGCACGCACTGATAGATTTCCGGCTATACGACATGCCCGCGACGAAGACCTTGAGCCAGCCGGCCGCGGTGTCCGAGAGTGAGCGGACACTGGATCGCTATCTGGACGGCCTGCTGGTCGAGCGGGGCCTCTCCCAGCACACCGTGGACGCCTACCGGCGCGATCTCCGGCGGCTGACGAGCAACCTGGAGGATGACGGCGGCGACCTGCTGGCCGCCACCGTCAACCAACTCGGGCGCCACCTGCGGCGACTGCGCCGGGAGGGGCTGTCGCCGCGCTCGATCAGCCGGGCTCTGGTGTCGATGCGCCGGTTCTACGCCTTCCTGGTCAACGAGGGTGACCGCGAGGGCAACCCGGCGGTCAACCTCTACCCGCCGCGCCTGCCGCGACGACTCCCCAAGGTGCTGCGGGAAGAGCAGGTCGAGGCTCTGCTCCGCGCCCCGGACACCGGCCGGCCGCCCGGCGTCCGCGACCGGGCGATGATCGAGTTGCTCTACGCCACCGGTCTGCGGGTCAGCGAGATGGTCGGTCTCACACTCCACCAGCTCCAGCTCGACGCGGGCTACCTGATCGCCTTCGGCAAGGGCGCCAAGGAACGGGTCGTGCCGGTGGGCGAGTCGGCCGAGAACTGGCTCAACCGCTATCTGAAGGAGGTGCGGCCGGCGATGGCGAAGGGCCGCCACGACGTGGTCTTCGTCAGCTACCGGGGCGGTGGGCTGACTCGGCAGGGGTTCTGGAAGCTGCTCAGGAACTATGGCCGCGGCGCCGGCATCCCCGACCTGTCCCCCCATGTGCTGCGCCACAGCTTCGCCACCCACCTGCTCGAGCACGGCGCCGACCTGCGCGCGGTGCAGGTCATGCTTGGCCACGCGAACATCACCACGACCCAGATCTACACCCACATCCACGAGCACCGGCTACGGACGCTGTACGACCTATATCACCCGCGCGCAAGGTGAAACGGGAAGACCTCGACCGAATCGCCGCACTCTCCCATATCACCCGCGCGCAAGGTGAAACGGACAACCTCGAAGGGATCGCCCGCGCGCTTTGCAATATCACCCGCGCGCCCGCTGACGGGCCCTACAGGCCCAGGAAGCCGTAGATCCGGCCGACAAAGGTCACGGTCTCCCGGTAAGGAGGCACCCCGTCGTGGGCGTCGACGGCGCCCTCGCCGGCGTTGTACCCGGCCAGCACGCGCGGCAGGTCGTCCTCGAACCGGCGGCGCAGCCAGGTCAGGTAGCGGGCCGCGGCGAGCACGTTGCGGGCGGGGTCGTAGAGCTCGCCCGCCGAAACGCCGAAGCGCTCGGCGGTCGCCGGCATGAGTTGCAGCAGACCGCGCGCGCCCTTCGACGACATGGCGCCGGGGTCGTAGGCGGACTCCGCGCGCGCCATCGCCGCCAGCAGATCGGGGTTCAGTTCATGCTCGCGGCCGATCTCGAGGAACAGCTCGCCGTAGGGAACGGCCGGCGCCGTCTGTCCGGGCCTGTAGTCGAGCGAGAAGCCGTTCTCCGGCGGCGGCTCGGGAGGCGGCGCCTCGACGATCTCGTCGTCCACGATGCGCTCGATCCGCATCAGCGGCAGGGTGACGGAACCGCCGCCCTCCAAGGTCAGCCGGATGCGCTCGGCGTTCGTACCCCGCCCCTCGAGGAGCTCCCACGCCGTCACCTTGTACCGGTAACCGTTGGTCAGAACGGCCAACTCCGCCCCGACCGCCGAGGCGCACAAGACCAGTACCACGGCCGCCGCAGCGGCCCGCGAGGCGACGTTCACGCGCGGCCTCCGTCAGGCGCCGGCCGCGGTCATGAGCTCCGGACCGGCCGGATTCTCTGCCGCGGCTGTTTCCGGTTGGTAACGCATGACGACCAGAGTCAGATCGTCCTCGGCGCCGACGCCGTCGGTATGGCGCCTCATCTTCTCGAGGATGCGGTCGCACACCTCCTTGGCGTTGGCCGCGGGTCCCAAGAGCGAGGTCCTGGTCCGGTCGTAGCCGAACGGCTCACCGTCGCGGCCCACGGCCTCGATGAAGCCGTCGGAAAGCCAAGCGAGGACATCACCCGGCTGCAGCTCGATACGCCGGAAGCCGTAGTCCTCGCCGAGCGCGCCGAGCGGGGTCCCCGGCAGCAGGATCTCCTCGACTTCGTTCCGCCGCAGCAGGTACGCCGGCGGATGGCCCGCGTTCGTGATGTCGACGACGCCCTCCTTCAGATCGACCAGGGACAGGCTCGCGGTCACGAAGGTGCGGTCGCCTCCCGACCGCACGAGCCGATCGAGCGATGACAGGATCTCCCGCGGCGGCTTGCCCTCCTCGACCAGGGTCAGAAGCCCCGCCTTGAGCATCGCCATGCGCAGACCCGCGGAAAGCCCGTGACCTGCAACGTCCGCGATCACCACCGCCAGCCGATCGCTCTCGCCGCCGTCCTCTCCGGGCAGCCGCACGATGTCGAAGTAGTCGCCGCCTATCGCGGCGGACGGCTCGAAGAAGGTCGCGAACTCCACACCCTCCGACTGCACGCTGCGGCCCGGAATCAGGCTCTTCTGGACCTCCCGGGCGATCTCGAGTTCCTGCTCCAGGGCGTGCTTCGCGGCGAGCTCGGCCACCAGGCCCTCGAGGCTCCGCGCCATCTCGTTGAAGGAGGTCTGCAGGGCGCCGACCTGATCCCGGCGACGCACCGGGATGCGGGCCGAGAAGTCGCCCGCCTGCACCGCCCCGGTCGCCGCGCTCAACCGGTTCACTGCGCGGCTCAGCCCCAGGATCATGAACGCGGCCATGACAGTCGCCGCGATGAAGACGTCGAAGAGCAGGAAGGCGGCGACACCGAACACGATCCAGCCGAGACTGTCGACCTGGCCCGATGACGAGAAAAGGTGTCGAATAACGATCCGCTCGGTAGCGGCGAGCGACGCCGACACCGGCGGCGAGACCGGTTCGCCGCTGGCGAAGGCGTGCAGCGGCCCGGCCATTTCGACGCCGACGATGCTGAGCGGCGAACTGGCGCCGAGAGACTCGAAGAACGCCTCGCGTTCGGCGCTGCCGCGCGTCCGCGCCAGCGGCTGCAGCACGAACTGGGTGTCGAGGATCTGGAGCGTCGTCTCCGCGCCGTCCGTCTCGCCCTGACGCCGGAGCCGGGTCCAGACATCGCTTCGGCCGCTCAACTCCCGTTCCAGCAGGCGCCCGGCCTCGGGGTCGTAGAAGGCCACCACGCCGGATGTCCCGCGGCCAAAAGCCGCGGCCAGGGTCGCCGCACCGTCCGACAGCACGACCAACTGCGGAACCCTGCTCCGCCGCCGCTGACCCTCGAACTCGTCGTCCGTCTCCAGCCACGCCGGAAAGGGCGCCGGCGCCCGCCGGTCTCCGGCCACGCGAAGGCCGTCCTGGTAGTACGCCAGCGCGGCGCCACCCACCGTCGTGGGCAGACCGGACGGGTCGAGGAGCCCCATTTCGAGCGGCTGGATGAGGAACTCGGACACCGCCTCGAGTTCCTCGTGGAGGCTGATCGCCGCGTCCCGGTACAGGTGACCCAGAAAGAACCCGGACAGCAGGTAGGCGGTGACGATCACCAGCACCAGGCTGAGCAGGAAGGGCAGCAGACCGAGCAGCATGTAGCTGAAGGCCAAGCGGCGTCCGACCCGCCACAGCAACCGGCGCTGCAACCAAACCACGGCCACCCACACGATGACGAGTCCGGCCACGCTGGCGACGGTCCCGGCCAACAGGTCCAGAGCCAGCGGCGCGTTGAGCGAGAGGGTGGCGCTCGAGAGTCCCAGAGCGAGAAGCAGCCCCAACAGCCAGCCGGCTCGACGCCATGGCCTCCTTTGGCTCGGTTTGTTCTCGCGACTAGGCACTGGAAGTTCTCGCCAACGCGCGGGGCAGCGTCATGGTACTATCTACGTCCTCACTTCCGGCGGACGGATTTTCGGACCGCCCGCGGGCGTGCCAGTGGCCTCGGCCTGCGTCCAAGAACGCCTCGCGTCCACATCGCAAGAGACGAACATGACCCTCCCGATCGCAGGGCAGACGGCCGCCGGCAGAGCCTCCGAAGCAACAATCTCCGACGTCGTCATCCGCTTCGCCGGCGATTCCGGCGACGGCATGCAGCTCACCGGCACGCAGTTCACGAACACGTCGGCGCTGATCGGCAACGACCTGTCGACCCTGCCCGACTTCCCGGCCGAGATCCGCGCGCCGGCAGGCACGCTGGCGGGCGTTTCCGGTTTCCAGGTCCGGATCGCCGATCACGACATCCACACCCCGGGCGACGCCCCGGACGTCCTGATCGCCATGAACCCGGCGGCGCTCAAGGCCAACCTGCGCGACCTGCGCGACAACGGCGTGATCATCGTCAACACCGACGAGTTCACTCCGCGCAACCTGAAGCGGGCCGGCTACGAGTCGAATCCGCTCGAGGACGACAGCCTGAACGCCTTCCGGCTCTACCCGGTCGGCCTGACGACGATGACCCGGCGCGCGCTGGAGGACAGCCCGCTCGACGTCCGCTCCAAGGACCGGTGCAAGAACTTCCTGGCCCTGGGGATGGTCTACTGGCTGTTCAGCCGGCCCCTCGAGTCGACGATCGACTGGCTGCGGGTCAAGTTCAAGAGACGCCCCGAGATCGCCGAGGCGAACGTCAAGGTGATGAAGGCGGGCTGGAACTTCTGCGACATCACCGACGCCTTCCAGGTGCGGTACGACGTGGAGCCCGCCCAGCTCGATCCCGGCATTTACCGCAGCATCCACGGCAACTCGGCGCTGGCCATCGGCCTGGTGGCGGCGAGCCGCCGCAGCGGCCTGCCCCTGTTCCTCGGCGCCTACCCGATCACTCCCGCCAGCGACGTGCTCCACGAGTTGGCGACCTACAAGCACTTCGGTGTTGTGACCTACCAGGCCGAGGACGAGATCGCCGCCGTCTGCGCCGCGATCGGCGCTTCCTTCGGCGGCAGCCTCGGCGTCAGTTGTTCGAGTGGCCCCGGGATCGCGCTGAAGGCCGAGGGGATCAACCTGGCGGTGATGGTCGAGCTGCCCCTGGTCATCTGCGACATCCAGCGGGGCGGGCCGTCGACCGGCCTGCCGACGAAGACCGAGCAGGCGGATTTGCTGCAGGTCATGTTCGGGCGCAACAACGAATCGCCCGTACCGGTGATCGCGGCCGCTTCGCCCGCCGACTGCTTCGACACCGCGCTCGAGGCGGTCCGCATGGCGACGACCTACATGACGCCCGTCATCCTCTTGTCCGACGGCTACATCGCCAACGGCGCCGAACCCTGGCGGATCCCCCTGGTCGAGGAACTCCCCGACCTCCGGGTCGGCTTCCACCAGGACGCCGAGGGCTTCCTGCCCTACATGCGCGACCAGCAGACCCTCGCCCGGCCCTGGGCGATTCCGGGCACTCCCGGCCTCGAGCACCGGATCGGCGGTCTCGAGAAGGAGGACGTCACCGGCAACGTCAACTACGAGCCGGACAACCACGACCACATGGTGCGGCTGCGAGCCGAGAAGGTCGCGCGGATCGCGGGCGACATTTCCGACATCGAGGTCAACGGACCCGAGAGCGGCAAACTCCTGATCCTCGGTTGGGGCAGCACCCTGGGCGCGATCACCGGAGCGGTGAACCAGGCGCGGGCGGACGGCCTCACGGTCAGTCGCGCCCACCTCCGGCACATCAACCCCTTTCCCCGCAATCTGGGCGACATCCTCGACCGCTTCGAGCGGGTTCTGGTGCCGGAAATGAACCTCGGCCAGTTGGCCCTGCTCCTGCGGGCCCGCTACCTGAAGGACATCGAGACCTTCTCCAAGGTCGAGGGCAAGCCTTTCACGCGGGACGAAATCCTCCATCGAATCTACTCCCTCAGCGGCGCGGAGACATCTACCGCGGCCGGAGAGAGCGCTGCTCCTGGCCGGCAAATGGCGGAGACCTAGCAGAGAGATGCCCACGACTGAAGCAACGCCGCTGACCAGGAAGGACTTCCAGAGCGACCAGGAGGTCCGCTGGTGTCCCGGCTGCGGCGACTACGCCATCCTCGCCGCCGTCCAGCAGGTGTTCCCGGAGTTGGGGATCCCACGCGAGAATTTCGTCATCGTGTCCGGAATCGGCTGCTCCAGCCGCTTCCCGTACTACATGAACACGTACGGCTTCCACTCGATCCACGGCCGCGCTCCAGCCGTCGCCACGGGGCTCAAGATGACCCGGCCGGACCTCGACGTGTGGGTCGTGACCGGGGACGGCGACGCCCTGTCGATCGGCGGCAACCACCTGATCCACACCTTGCGCCGCAACGTGAACGTCAAGATCCTGCTGTTCAACAACCGGGTCTACGGCTTGACCAAGGGCCAGTACTCGCCCACCAGCGAGCTCGGCAAGCGCACGAAGTCGACGCCTCACGGCTCGGTCGACTTCCCCTTCAACCCGCTGAACGTCGCGATCGGCGCCGGCGCCACCTTCGTCGCCCGCAGCGTGGACGTCTTCATTCCGCATCTCAAGACCGTTCTGAAGCGAGCCGCCGCGCACAAGGGGTCGGCCTTCGTCGAGGTGATGCAGAACTGCAACATCTACAACGACAAGGCCTTCGCCGCCCTGACCGACAAGACGGGCCGGCAGCAGAACGGCCTCTACCTGGAGCACGGCCAGCCTCTCGTGTTCGGCGACAACAAGGACAAGGGCCTGCGTTTCAACGGCACCGACTTCGAGGTCGTCAAGCTCGGTAACGGCATGACCGCTGACGACTGCCTGGTGTGGGACGAAAAACACGCCAACCCGGGACTGGCGTTCCAGATGGCCAGCCTCTCGACGGGCGACGGCCTCGGCGACTACCCCGTGCCCCTCGGCGTCCTGCGCGCCGTCGACGCGCCGACCTACGACGCCGGCGTCATCGACCAGATCGAGCAGGTCTCCACCGGACGGCCGCAGACGCTTGACCAGTTGATCCACGGCACGGACACCTGGAGCGTGGACGCGGGCGGCAACGTCGACCGCGGGGCGAACTGAGGTGGGCGCTTGCGCACCCAAGTCGACGTCCGCCCACTAGCGGTCAAGCCCTTTCGCGCCGCCGGACCGGCAGCATTTCCCTAGCGAGGCTTCGCCTCAGACCGACGAGCATGTCCTTGCGGGCTACGCGAGCCGACGTATCGATCATGGCTCTGGCTGAAACTTGCCTCAACTGTAAAGACCACGCTCGTTCAAGGAGTCTAGTGCCAGTCGCGAGGACGCTCCAGGCCCTCTGCGTTCTCGCTCAGGGCTGTTCCAAAGTCGTTGACAAAGCGTGACCTGACAGGCGACTTGTCCGTTACTGGACATTCAGCCTCTACTGGCTGGGCTTCGAGCCCACTCGGCGGGAGGACGACGAGTTTCACGGAGTGGAGATCAACATCATTGACCGCACCGACCTCAACGTCCGAACGCGCGAAGGCTACGTGGACACGTCGCGGGACCGCGAGATCGCCATGACAGTCGAGGCCGCCCTTCTGTTAGGCGAGCCGTCCGATGCCCAGCCACTCGACGTTCGCTTCTCGGAACCGGTCCGCGCCGGCCGAGGCAAGATCTCAGTGCCCATCGAGGTGGCGATTCCGCTAGATGAAGTGGCACTTCTTCCCATAGCCGGCCTGTGGCAGAACGAGCTGGAGGTCCGGATCCTGGTGATGGGCCTGAACGGTAGCCGCGCGGACATGTCAAGCGAGAAGATCCCGATAGCCGCTCCCGAGAAGCCCGAGCCGGGCCAGTTCTTCTACTACCAGACCGACCTGCGGCTCCGTCGGCGAGAGCACACCTACGTGATCGCGGTCTACGACCCCTTGACCGGAACGACCATGATCTCGAGCGGGGAAGTCGGCCCCGAGTAGGACTCGACCGTGGACGCGATCGCCGCGTCCCGAACTACCCCAGCTTCCGGCGCAACGCCTCAATGACCAAGGGCGGCACGACGCCCGTCAGGTCGCCCTCCAGGCTGCCGACCTCCTTGGTCAGCCGGCTGGAGAGGAAGATCCACTCCGGCGCCGGCAGCAGGAAGATCGTGTCGATGCCGGGGGCGAGGCGGCGGTTCATCAGCGTCATCGGCAGTTCGTAGTCGAAGTCGGCGCCGGAGCGGAGGCCGCGGACGACGGCGGTGGCTTTCCGTTCCCGCGCGTAGTCGACGAGCAGGCCGCTGAAGCTCTCGACCCGGCAGTCGTCGGATTCTCCGAGCAGGGTGTGCAGCAGGTCGATGCGTTCCTCGACCGAGAACAGCGCTTGCTTCTGCTCGTTGAAGAGCACCGCGATGTAGAGCACGTCGAAGAGCCGGCGGGCGCGCTCGATCAGATCGAGGTGGCCGTTGTGCACCGGGTCGAAGGAGCCGGGGAAGACGCCAACTCGCGGGCTCATTCTTCGCTCCCGAGCTGATCGGACAGGTCAATCGTGGTCACGTTGTGGGCGGCGTCGGTCAGCCGGAGCAGCAACAACCGGGCGCCCCCGGCGGCATCGATCGACAGCGTCTCCCGCTGACTGTCGAGCAGACCGTCCTCGACCCTGGCGGCGCGCCACTCGCCCGCGTCGACGCTGACCACCGCCTCGCGCAGCGGGCTCCAGGCGTCCTCGACCACCGCGGTCACGCGGCCGCCGTCGCGCGAGGCCTCGACCAGGCGCGCCGGGCTGTGGTCGACCATCACCGCGGCCGATACCCGGTCTGCCTCGAGGGCGTCGCCGGGGGTGTTGTCGAGTTTGTCGGTGGCGCTGACCCGGAAACGGTAGAGCCCGTCCGGCAGCACGGTCGCGTCGAAGCTGAAAAAGGCGGCCTTGAGGTCATCCGCCATCTCCAGCCACAGAGCATCCGAGTCGTCCGCGTCTTCGTCGCCGGCCGCGAGTTCCGCCTCGCGGGCGAAGGAGAGCCGGTAGCGGAGACGGTCCTTGTTGGGGTCCTCGGCTTCCCAGCGCAGCGTCCGGTATCCCAGCTTCCACAGGCTCTTCGTTGCGCCCTGCTTGGTCTGCGCCGGGTCGCCGACGACGGTGAAGATGCGGTCGCGGTTCGGGTGCGCCGGCTCGTAGGCCTGGTTCGACGGATTGAAGTTCGTCGGCACCAGGATCGTCCCCGCCGGGAGCACTTCCAGCTTCTTGATCTCGGGCTTGCGGTTGTGCTGCCGGTAGGTGACCTCGACCGCCACGACCTCGGGCGTAAGGTCGCCGCTGCCGCGGAGTTCGGCCCGCCATTGGAGGTAGCGGCCCGGCGGCAGGTCTTTGAGCGGCGCCTCCCGCGCCGCGGAAGCCTCGGTCCAGTCCGACCACGTCTCGTCCGGGTCCGAACTCATCCCGCTGCGCGCGGAGAGCGCCACGAGGGCGCCGTCTCCGGCGCGCCCGCGCCAGCGGATCGAACCGAAGCTCGCGACGGACGACGCGTCGAGCGGCTTGGCGGTCACCGTCCCCTGGCTTGCCAGCCCGCCGCCGGCGCCGCCGACGAAGCCGTAGACGGCCGCCGCATTGACGCTGGCGAAGACCGGGCCCGCATTGCCCTGACCCAGACCGACGATCTGGCTCTGATCGAGGTCCTTCTCGAGCACCATCTGGTCGTTCTGGAAGCTGAACAGCTTGCCCTCCTGGCCGGTGGCGACCCAGAGCCGGCCCTGCTGGTAGCTCAGGGCGTAGACCGTCTCCATCTCGAACTTCCAGATCGACTCGACGGCGCCGGTCGCGTCGATGCGCAGCACCTCGGAGCGCGGACCCTTGAAGGAGGCGGCACGGCTTCCCGCGGAGATCGCGCCGGTCTGGACCGTGACCTTGCTCTGCTGGCCATTCGAATTCGAGGAGTTGCTCCCGGCGGAGGCGCCGCTTCCCGTGGAGCTGCTTGCCGACGAACTTCCGCTCGAGGAGCTTCGCGTGCTGCTCAGGTTGACGAAACTGGCCTCGGAAGCCAGCGCGGAGGCGTAGAAGGCGCCGTCCTCGCCCGGCGTGATCGCCAGCACCTCGGGTCCGGCGGCGTCGTAGAGGGTGCGGGCTTCGCCCTCCGCGTCGATCTCGAGCAGCAGACCCTCGCCCGCGGTACCGGCCAGCACCGTGCCGTCCGGACGCAGCGCGAGCGAACGGATGTGGGTGTCCGTGCTGTCGTAGAGCAACTTCGATTCACCGCTGGCGAGGTCCACCCGGTGCAGCTTCCCCTCCGGACCGGTCGCCACCAGCAGGCCGCCGTCTCCGGCGCCCAGCAGCGCCCAGATGTACTGCGCATCCGGGTCGAACAGCTCTTCGACCTCGCCCTCCGGCCGCTTCCGGTAGACCTTGCCGTCCGGCGACGAGCCGGCGTAGACGGCGCCGTCGCCGTCCACCCAGACCGCGAACACCTCGGGTTCCTGGGTGGCGAAGAGTTCCGTGATCGAGCCGGCATCCCCGTCGATCTGGACCTCCAGGACCTTTCCCGAGTTGCCGGTACCCGCCGCGAAGCGCCCCTCCGCCCCAACGAAGGAGAACAGGAACGGCTCAGCGACGGTGGCGAACTTCTCGGCCCGCTGCGCCAGACGGAGAACCCCCAGCCGATCGACGCTCACGTCCACGAGTTCGCCCGCCAGAAACACGGCCTGGCTGTCGGCGCGCCAGATCTGGACTTCCGAGGCGCGGGCGACGCCGGCGCCGGCCAGCAGCAACCAGGTCCCCGCCGCGATTCCCGCTACGGCCCGGGCGCGGTCCCCCAAGGTACGGGCCCTCAAGGCGCGATACCGGGCAGGATCTCGAGGTCGAGCCGGAACAGTCCGTCGAGCGGAACTCCGAGATCGCGTCCCTGCTCGTTCACGATCGCCAGGTTCAGGGCCCGGGGCTCTCCCTGCAGGGGCGACGCCTGCCAGATCGACCGTATCGAGGCCGGAAGCTGGGGCATCGGCCGTCCCTCGACGATGAGCCCACGGGCAGGCACGACGCCGAGCGCGGCGAGCCGGCTCTTCGGCTGGAACGAACGCAGCATGTCGAGCTGGTCAGTCAGGGACGACGCCTTGCTGGGCTCGAGTTGCAGCCGCGCCGCGTCGATGTTCACGCCGTCACCGACGAAGAGATAGTAGCGGCCCGGCCGGCGGTCCTCGGGAATCGTCACCCGGAGGGTCTCCTGGTACCGGTCGCCGCGATGCCGCCGAAGGTCGAACACGACGTCCACCGTCTCGCCCGCGTGAACCCTCCTCGAAGAGGCCTGGGCGCGCTCGATCTCGACCGTCCGCACGCCGTGGGTCTGGGTCAGGGTGAGATCGATGCCCTCGATCTCGACGCCTTCGTAGTCCGAGTTGACCAGCGCCCCGACCAGGGCGATGAGGTAGAAGGCGGCGCTCGTGCCGGGCCCCGAGCCGTCGAAGACCTGCTGCAGCGGCACGTCCTCGTGCCCGCGCAGGCGCAGGGCGCCGGTCATGTCCAGACCGCTCTCGCCGCCGCCGTACGAAGCGGAATCGAGCGCCTGCATGGTCGGAATGCCGACCAGCGAAGGCAGCATCCGGGGCAGATCCGCCAACCGGAGATCAAAGCGGCGGACCTCGCCGTTCGGGGCCTCGACCTGAATCGTCATCGGGATCGTCCGCGCGTCGGCGCCGACCCGCCCTCTCAGTCCCGCGAAGCGATCCTGGTCGAATGCGCCGACCACCGAGCCGATGTTGCTGAGCCGCATCGAGCTGCTCCGCCGCGGCACCACGCCGATCACCTCCACCGTCGCCATCGGCACGCGCAGCGGGCCCACACCGAGGTACGGGTGTCCCATGGCCAGCACCTCGCCGTCCTCGACCCGGGTCACGGTACCGCCGACCGCGACCTTCAGGTCGCCGTCGATCAATACGCCCGCGACCGCGCTGCCGGCGCCGAGGTCCGGCATCTCGGCGCTGTCGGCGCGTCCCGCCGGGGCGGCGGCGAGCATCCGGCGCACCGATTCACCGAAACCCAGGGTGACGACCTGCGCGCCCCCGCGACCACCCCAGTCCGCCGGCGCGACAAGCGAGCCGAGCTGTTCGGCGACGGTTTCCCGAACCGCCGCGGCAACGTCGTCGGGCGGTTCGAGCATCTGCCGCACCGCCTGCTCGAACGGCCGTGGCGCACCCGGAGCAGCCAGTCCCCGCGACTCGCCCGCGGCTTCGCCCCCTTCGAGCGCGCTCAACTTCCGCATCGCGGCGATCGGCGTGATCAGCGCCAGCGTTTCGCTGGTGAACGCCCAGGAGTATGCGACCGCCCCGGCGAGGCGGTCGTCGAGGTAGACGGGGCTGCCGCTCATTCCGGCCACGACGCCCGACTCCTCGAGCCCGTTGCCGCTCAGGCGGGCCACGATGTAACTCGTGCCCGGGTCCATCTCCCGGATCACGCCGACGACCTCGACTCCGAAACGCGAAGGCTCGCTGCCGGCGAACACGGACAGGCCGTAGCCGATCTGCCCTCGGGAGACCTCGTCGACGCCGATCTCGTCGCCGTTCAGATCGACCGGTGGAGCGGACTCGGCGCGGGACGCCGCGGTCACCGGTTCCTGCGCCCCAACCGGGACGGCCAGAAGACCGAGAACGAGAACAACGGAACGGGTCACGGTCAGGATTCGCTTCGGAAGTCGGCAACCAGAGCCGGCAACCGGTGTCAGAGATCGAAGCGCCCGCGGCGCAACACCCGCAAGCCGGCGGAACTCCAAGATACCACGGTGGATGGCGGCCCTCCGGGCGTCTGCTCGCCGCCGACGACAAGGGCACCCGCATCGCCGAGGATCGGTTCGAGGGCCGCCGGATCACAGATCCCGGGCTTGCCGCTCCGGTTCGCGCTCGTCGCCGTCAGCGGATGGCCCAGGGCTTCCAGCAGCCCTCGGAGTCGCGCGTGCGCGGGTACCCGCACCGCCAGCGTCGCCCCGCCCACCGCCGCGGGCAACGACGCGCCGGGAGCAAGCGGCGCCACCACCGTGAGCGGCGCCGGCCAGTGCGCTTCCGCCATCCGTACCGCCTCGTTCGCTTCAATTCCGAGATCGAGGGCCTGCGCCAGGTCGGCGGCCACAACGGGCAGCGGCTTGCCGCGCTCACGCTCCTTGATCCGGTAGGTCGCATCGACACCCTCCGCGGAACGGGGATCCACTGCCAGACCGTACGACGACTCCGTAGGAACCGCGAGTACCCGACCGTCGGCCAGGGCTCGCTTCACGACCTCCAGATCGCCGTCCCAAGGCCAAGTTTCAAGCATGGGGCGGAAGCCTAAACGAGGCTTCGGCGCAGACCGACGAGCGTGAGCCGCCGGGAGGAACCGGACACGCGCCGGACGGCGCCCGGATTCCGCCTGCGGCGGATGCGGACCAGAGGGTCCGCGCACCCAGAGAACCTCCCCACGTAGCCGACGCCCAACCGGAGCGAGTGAAGCGGAGCGAGCGCAACCCCTTCCCATCTCCTCTCAAGCGCGAGCGCCACCTGGGAGCAGACCCGTACTGCCCCAGGACGGGCGGGCGCGTCCGACGCCGCCTAGTCGACAGAAGCGCCGGCCAGCAGTTCCTCGGCCGCGGAGCGCGCGGAGTCGGTGATCTCCTCGCCCGCCAGCATGCGGGCCACTTCCTCCACGCGGCGTTCGTCGTCGAGGCGATGGACATCGACCCGCGTCCGCCCGGCTCGCACTTCCTTCCTGACCTCGAGGTGCCGGTCGCCGCGGCTCGCCACCTGGGGCAGGTGGGTCACGGCCAGTATCTGGCCGCCGCGGGCCAGGCGTTGCAGCTTGCGGCCGACGATCGCCGCCTCGGCGCCGCCGACCCCTGAGTCCACCTCGTCGAAGACCAGGGTCGATCCCGCCGCGGGGCCGGCGCCGCGCACGGCGGTCTGGAGCGCCAGAAACAGGCGCGCCAGCTCGCCGCCCGAGGCGACCCTGGACAGCGGGCGAAGCGCCTCGCCCGGGTTGGCGCTGAAGCGGTAGGTCACCTGGTCGACGCCCCGGCGGTCGAAGGCGACGCGCTCGCCGTCCAGTTCCAGCGGGCTGTCGGGGCGCGGCGCACGGCCGATCTCCACCTCGAACGCGGCGCGCTCGACCGCCAAGTCCCGCAGGTGGCCGATGACTTCCGTCTCCAGCGCGGCGCCGAGTTCGCGGCGCGTGAGAGACAGAGCCTCGGCGCGCGCGGCGTACTCCGCGAGGCAGGCCGCGGCCTGCTGCTCCACCTCGTCGCGGCGAACGTCCGCCGTCTCCAACTCGAGCATCTCCTCGGCCAGACGGCGGCCGTGCTCGATGACGTCGGCACTGCTGCCGCCGTACTTCCGGGTCAGGCGCTCGATCACGCTCAACCGCTCCTCGATCCGGTCGAGCCGCCTGGGATCCGAGTCGGAGCCGACCGCGCTGCTACGCAGGTCCGCCGTCAGGTCGTTCACCACCGTCCCCGCCTCGGCCAGGGCGTCGGCCCAGGCCCCGGCCTCGGGTTGCCAGCGCGCGATGTCCTGCAGCGTGTTTCCGGCCTGAGCAAGCCGGCTATCCACCGCTTGTTCGTCGTCGCTGAGCAGGGCGAGGGCCTGGTGCAACGCGCCCGCGATCGCCTCGGCATGCCGCAGCACTTCCCGTTCGGCCCGCAGTTCCTCGTCCTCGCCGGCACGGAGGCGCGCGGCGTCGATCTCCGAGGTCTGGAACTTCAGGAGGTCGATCCGCTCCAGGCGAAGTTGATCGTCGCCGCTCAGGCGATCGAGTCGGTCGGCAGCCTCGCGCCAGGCCTCGTAGGCGCTGGCGCACGACGCCACGAGGGCCGCAACGGATTCACCGCCCGAGCGGTCGAGCCAGGCCCGCTGCAGGTCGGGCGAGACGATGCCGATCTCGTCGCGCTGACCGAAGATGCGGATCAACCGGCGTGTGATCGCGGAGAGCAGCCGGAGCGTCACCGGATGGTCGTTCACGAACACGCGGTTGCGTCCGGCCCGGGTGACCTCGCGGCGCACCAGGAGCTCGTCCCCGTCCACCGGCACGCCGGCCTCTTCGAGCAGCCGCCGCCAGTCGCTGTCCGAAGGCTCGAAGACGCCGCTCAGGACCAGCGTGTCCGCGCCCGTGCGGATCGTCTCCGAACTCGCGCGGCCCCCGGCAAGCAGGGACAGCGAATCGACCACCAGGGATTTACCCGCGCCCGTCTCGCCCGTGACTACGTTCAGGCCCGGCCCGAACTGAAGCTCTGCCCGTTCGATCACGGCCAGGTTCTGCACGTGCAGCGAGCGCAGCATCGGATGCCCGAGGACAGGCTACTCGTCGGACACCAGTTCAGCGGCGCGCGACGCCGCCTCGACGATCGCCTTGATCAGGGTCACGCGCAACCCCCCCTCCTCGAGACGCAGAATACCATCGACCGTGCATCCGGCCGGAGTCGTCACTTCGTCTTTGAGCAGCGCCGGGTGGCGGCCCGTGTCGAGCACCATCTTGCCGGCGCCGAGACAGGTCTGGGCAGCCAGCTCGATCGCCATCTTCCGCGGCAGGCCGACCTTCACGCCTCCGTCCGCCAGGGCCTCGATCACGATGTAGAGGAAGGCAGGTCCGGAGGCGGACAGCCCGGTGATGGCGTCCATGTGCTTCTCGTCCGCGACGACGGTGCGTCCCAGGGGCAGGAACAGGCGTTCCGACGCCGCCAGGTGGTCGGCGGACGCATGGCGGCCGGCGCTGATCGCGGTCATTCCGGCGCCTACGCGGCTCGGCGTGTTCGGCATCGCCCGCACTACCGGGAAGAGGCCCGGCAGGCGGTCCTCGATGTAGCACGTGGTCACCGAGGCCAGAATCGAGACGACGAGCTGTTCCGGGCGCAGGGCGTCGCCGATCTCGGCCAGTACCAGGTCGGCGGTCTGCGGCTTGACCGCAAGCATCACGATGTCGGCGCCCTTGACCGCGGCCCGGTTGTCGACGGTGCCTTCGACTCCGAAGTTCCGCGCCACCCGGGCGACTCGATCCGCATGGCCCGCCGTCGCCACGATCGACCCGGCGGCCACGGCGCCCGCATCGAGCCAGCCGCCGATCAGCGTCTGGCCCATCTTGCCCGCGCCGATCATGGCGACGCGCGTATAGCCACCCACTGCGCCCCCTTCGTCCTTCCTGCTCGTGGTCACCTTCAGATCTCCTCGGTTCGCCGGGCCGCGGCGTTATGCCGACTTGCCATCCGAGGGAAGTTACCAGCGACGGCGCTAGCGCGGCAGAACTCCCAGAGACCGGCGCTTTGCGCCGGATGCGGGCCAGAAGGCCCGCGCACCCAGTTTCTGCCGCGCAGTCTCCTAGCGCCGGCGATCCAGGTTCCCGCGCAGCAGCCGCAGGAACAGCGCCCGCGCCACATGGCCGGCGATCTGCGGGTTCTCGCGCAGACGGCGCGTCGAGTAGGCATACCACTGGCGGCCGTACGGCACGTAGATCCTCACCCGATGGCCGGCGGCGGCGAGCTCATCCCGGCGCTCCTCGGTCACCCCCAGGAGCATCTGGAACTCGTACCGGTCAGCCGCAAGGCCGCGCCGCTCGACGATCGCCGCCGACTCGCGCAGGAGATAGCCGTCGTGAGTGGCGATGCCGACGTAGGCGCCGAGGTCGAACAGGGCCTCGAGTGACGCCAGGAAGTTCCGGCGCACCTGTTCGTAGCCGGTGAGAGCGACCGCCCGCGGCTCGACGTAGATCCCCTTGCAGAGGCGAACGTTCGCCCGCTCCGGCAGTGCCTCGATGTCGGCGAGGGTGCGGTGGAGGTAGGCCTGGAGCACGACTCCGACCGCGTCGCCGCCGGAACCGGCGCCGCGCGGGCCACCGGCGTCGGCGCGGGACCGCGAGTCGGCAAGCGCCTCGCCGTACAGGTCCAGGGTGTCCGTCGTGCAGGTGTGGTCCTCCATGTCGATGCGGACGAAGTTGCCGCGGGCGGCTGCCCGCTCGACCAGGCGAGCGAGGTGCTCGCGGCAGAGTTCGCGATCGACCTTGAGCCCCAGGAGGGTCAGCTTGACGGAGACGTTGCAGTCGAGACCCTGGTCGCTGATCGCCTCCACGAGATCGACGTAGAGCCCGGTCCCCTCGACTGCGAGTTCCCGGCTGTCGACCTCCTCGCCGAGGAGCGCCAGGGTCCCGGCCAGTCCCCTCCGGTTCAGGCCGCCGGTACAGGCGAGCGCATCGTCCGGCTCGTCCCCGGCCACGTAGGGCGCCGCCACCCAACGCACGAGGGGAGGCGGCAACAGCGGCAGGGAGCAACCGACGAAACGCGAGAAGATCGTCATGGTCTCACTTCAAGGGGCGGGACTGGGAATGCTGGCCACGGGCTCTCATCCCGCCGGGCGAACGTGCTCGTGGGCGTGGTAGCTGCTGCGGACCAGGGGACCCGATTCGCAGTGGCTGAAACCCAGACCCAGGGCGAACTCGCGCAGACGGGCGAACTCGTCCGGGTGAACGTAGCGGTCGACGGGCAGGTGGTCCCGGGTCGGCCGCAGGTACTGGCCGATGGTGAGGATCTCTGTTCCCGCGGCGCGGATGTCCGTGATCGTCGATTCGAGTTCCGCCGTCGTCTCGCCGAGGCCGACCATCAGGCCCGTCTTCACCCGGCCGCCATAGCTTCCACCGTCGCGGCGGGCCGCCGCCTCGCGGAGAAGGTCGACGCTGCGCTCGAAAAGGCTGCCGGGGCGCGCCTGGCGGTAGAGCCGGGGCGCCGTCTCCATGTTGTGGGAGAAGACCTCCGGCCGCGCCTCGAGGACGATGTCGAGGGCGTCCGCGACGCCCCGGAAGTCCGGCGTCAGCACCTCGACCGCCGCGCCCGGCACCTGCGCCCGGATCGCCCGGATGGTGTCCGCGAAGTGGCCCGCGCCGCCGTCCGGCAGGTCGTCGCGGTCGACGGAGGTGACGACCACGTGGCGGAGCCCCATGGTCGCCGCGGCCTTCCCCACCCGCGCCGGTTCGTCCGGGTCGACACCCGGGGCGGGTCGGCCCGTGTGGACCGCGCAGAAGCCGCAGCGGCGGGTGCAGGTGTCGCCGAGGATCATGAACGTGGCGGTACCGTGCTGGCCCCAGCACTCGTAGATGTTCGGGCAGCGCGCCTCTTCGCACACCGTGTTCAGGTTCAGACCCTCGACCAGCCGGCGCACGCGGTGATACGACTCCGGCGTCGACAGCCGGATCCGCAGCCAGTCGGGCCGGGGCAACCGGGCGGCGCCGGCCGCGGCCGGCGGGGCGCCGATGGAAACGAGTTCGTCCATGCGCGTTACGACTCCGGCGGCCGACCCTCCCGCGGCCGCGCGTCACCCTCGATCCTAGCCCCTAAAGCCGGCGCAACCAGCGACTCCGGCGCCACCGTGACCAGCCGCCGTTCGAAGATCTCCGCGAAGACCTCGGCGCAGCACGCGCCGACTTCGGCCAGGCTGTGGCGGCGGCCGGTGAGATCCTCGATCGAGGTCATCACGCCGGCGTCGAAGCCGCAGGAGAGGATGCCGGCGAAGTCGTCGAGTTCAGTCGAGACGTTGAGCGCGAAACCGTGTGTGGTGACCCAGCGCCGGAGGTGGATCCCGATCGAGGCGATCTTCCGATGCCCGACCCAGACGCCGATTCGCTCCCGTTCCTCGCCGCCCAGGGCACTGACGCCGAACGCCGCCAGCGTCCTGACCAGCACTTCCTGGAGGTTGCGGACGTAGGCGCGCACGTTGCGGCGGTCCGGTCTCAGGTCGATGACCGGGTATCCCACGAGCTGACCCGGACCGTGGTACGTGGCGCGCCCGCCCCGGTCGCACGGGGCGACGGCGATTCCGCGCTGCTCGAGCCAATCCGGCGCCGCCAGGACATCGCCCCGGTCGCAGTTCCGGCCCACCGTGTAGGTCGGCGGATGCTCAAGCAGGAGCAACGTGTCCGCGGCGGCGGGGTCGGCGTCCAGGATGGACTGCCGCACCCGGTGCTGCAGCTCGACACCGGCTTCGTAACCGACCCGGCCCAGATAGGCCGCGCGGATCGTTGCACCGCTACCCGGATCCATGCTCGACGAGTCCATCACGTCCCCTGATGGTCCCATGGTGGGCGGCATCATCGGCGCCGCCCTGCGCTGAGCAACGGATCAGCGTCGGCGGCGTTCTGAGGCGCAGAGCTCCAGAAACTCCGTCTCGCTCGCGCAACGGAGCGCGGCCCGCACCAACACGGTCACCGGAATCTCCCCGAGTTCCGCAATGCGCGCCGGCAAGGCCCGCGTGGTCGCGATGCCGCGTTCCGCGAGGACGGCGATGACCGACTCGTACCGTGTCTCGTCACGGTAGCGCCGCAGCCAGGGATCGTCGTCCGGGCCGGCGCCTTCGGCGGCGCCCATGGCGGCGCCGACTCGATGGAGCGCGGCCGCCGTCGATGCGGACATCGTGTCTTCGCTCAACGCCCCGTGGATCTCTTCGGCCGTCCAGCCCGGGAACGCCCGGCTGCTCTCCGCCGGGGCGAAGCGGCCGCCTTCGAGTACGTGGATCGTCAGACCCGGGCGTCGGGACTTCGGACGACTCGGCGAGCGCGCGTCCGGCACATCGACCCAGACCTCGGGAAAGCCCCACGCCTCGTAGAGCGGCAGCTTGCGCACCCGAACGTCGGTCGAGTAGTCGACCTCCAGGACGATGTCCGGCAGATCATCGCCGTCCACATCGACCCTGGGCCCGAGCTCCTCGGCGGAAGGCGGTTGCAGGTAGAGGATCTGGTCCGCCTGCATCAACACCCGCAGCTCGCCGCCAGGGTAGAAGCGCACCAGGTCCGACGTACCGTAGGCGCTGATAGGGGATCCGCGAGAGGCGGCGATCAGAGCCGTCAAGGCAGCCAACCGGTGCGCCGGCTGCTCGTGATACGTGCTGGTCGGCTCGCAAACCACCATCGCCGTCCCGGTACGCGCCTCCCAGTACTCCACGCGGCCCTCGTGGTCCTCGATCTCCCTGGGCGCTATCTGGACCGCCCGGCAGCCGGGAAAGTCGGCCGCGTCGAGCGGCGCTTGTTCCGGACCGCGCCGCTCTTCGGGCGGCGGCGTTCGCGCAGCGTGGACGGGCTCGGCCATGGCGAGGATTCTATGCTCAAGGAGCGCGCACACGCGCTATCGACGGACCTCCACCCTGATCGAAAACCAGGATAGGCATCGTGAAGATAGCCTGTAACGGACAGGCGGTGTCTCCAAACAAGAACGGGCGTCGAAACACAGGACGCTACTGTGCGGAGCACACGTTCGCGAACGCGCCGACGTCCACTACCGCCGTCGCGGGGGGGCCGGCTTCTTTCCGGTACACCTTCATTGCGCCGGTCATCGTATCCCTGACCGTCAGATGGAGCCCCAGATCGGTCGCCGACGCCGCAAACACCCAGTGGTGTCCGTTGAGCTCGCACCCGTCCAGAACCTTGACCAACATCTCCCAGTTGTCCGGCCCGAAGAACCAGATCAACCCGGAATCGCCGGTCCGAACATCGGCAACCATTCCAGCCCCGGAGCGGCCGTCGGCCGCGGACCAGTCCACCGAGACCTCGTATCGACCGTCGAGAAGACAGATCGAGGAATCGCCGTCCCGGCATCCCTCCGTAGACGCCGCCGCGCTTTCGGTCGCGATCCCTATGGCCGCACCCGTTCCCCCTATGGCCGCACCCGTTCCGCCCACCGCGTCCCCGGCGCCATCGCAGCCGCCGGGAAACGCACTCGAATCGGTGATTGCCGGCGCCGCCCCCCCGTTATGGATGTATGTCCACAGAGCGCCCGTAAGAGTGTCCTTTACGTCGATCGTGTATCCCTGATCCGTCGTCGATGCGCCGTACACCCACACGCGACCATTGTAGGCACAGCCATCCAGGACCTTTACCAGGATCTCCCAGTTGTTCGGACTGAAGAACCAGAAGAGCCCCGAATCATCGGTCTTCGGCTCGGCCACTCTCGCCGGCACTAACTGCGGGAACAGTCCGAGAAGGCTGTCGCTGTAGTCATGCCAGCTCGCCCTCACGAGGTACCGATCGTCCAGAAGACAGAGAACCTCTTCCGTACTGCAATCCTCCTCGCCGCCGCCGTCCGGGTCCTCGGGTTCCTCGCCGCCGCCGTCCGGGTCCTCGGGTTCCTCGCCGCCGCCGTCCGGGTCCTCGGGTTCCTCGCCGCCGCCGTCCGGGTCCTCGGGTTCCTCGCCGCCGCCGTCCGGGTCCTCGGGTTCCTCGCCGCCGCCGTCCGGGTCCTCGGGTTCCTCGCCGCCGCCGTCCGGGTCGTCCGCCTCCCGGATACCCGCGCGAAGGAACAGAGCAGACCAATCGAACCTTTGAGACTTCCACGAAGACAGACTGGGCCTGCCCGTAGAGCGCAAACGCCTCCAGACTTTGGTGGCGCTCTCGCCGAGCGGATCAGCCAAGATGCCCCACCGCGGCAAATCGCTCAGCTCTTCCAGCGGCAGACCCGGCGGAGCGATCGAGATCCACACATCGCCCGCGTCCAGTTCCTCGTCGAACCCGCGCAGCCGACTGCACTCCCCAACCTCCCCCTCTTCCAAGACGGCCACGTCGTCGAGCGTGAACTCATGCTCTCCCCTCCGGTCTCCCGGTTCCCCTCCCGCATCCTCGTACACGCTGATCCGAAACTCCACGTCGGGCGCTTCGCCGATCAGGCACACCTCCACATAAGAAAGATCGCCTCCCTTCTGGAGGCGAAAGCGCTGCGCATATTCCGCCGCGATGACATGTCGTCCCCGGGGCTCGCCCATCTGAGTCACTTCGCCCCAGTCCATCACCACCGCGAGGTCGGCGTCGTCAGGAAACCCCTTGTCGTACTGGTAGTCTCTCACCTGTCCGCTTCCCGGCGCACAGATCCAGAACATCGCCGCCGCCGAAGCAAGAGCCTTCATCGTCATCCTCCCGTCTGGTCGCAGCGAAAAGCGCCCAGGTCCATTCGCGTCTCCCCAACGCCGCGCTCGACGTTGCCGTGATGCCAGATCTGGTTCTTCCGGTCCAGCACGTACAGATTGAAGCCAAGATCCGTCGCCGGCGCGACGAAGACCCACCAGTGCCCGTTGATGTCACAACCGTTCAGGACCTTGACCAGCATTTCCGCGTTCTCCTCACTGAAGAACCAGAAGAGTCCCGATTCGTCGGAGCGCCAACCGACGCTACCTTCTCCATGCTCACGCCCTTCTCCCTGCTCATGGCATACGCCGACCTCATACCCGCCCTGGAGCGACAGCATTTCTTGAGGTACGCAGTCCACGGGAGGGCCGGATGCAAATAGATAATCGTCCGGGAATTCTACCTCATGGGACACAACCAACCTGATAGCCGCCGCCATCGGACCAAGCTCCACCACGTCCCAGGCCCCGTACTCTTTCCTTTCTCCTTCTTCCTTTCTGCTGCGCGACGCGCGGTCCACCTCCAAGCCAGCAAGTTCGAACTGAACCGCCAGGAACGCCTTGCCGGTCCTTAAACGAGCCGACACCCAAATGGGACCCGCGTCCAGTTCCCGGCCGGAAAACTCTCCGCCAACGTCGAAACACTTCGCCGCGTCGACCTCGTCGAACTCCAAGGGCAGATCGCTCGGATCGTCGAGGTCGATTCTGCCCGCGACCCTCGCGGACGCCAGCTTCCTCTCCGGACTGCGGTCTCCTTCGTAGAGACGCATCTCGACCTCCGCTATCTCACTCGAGGGAACATCGAAAAAGCGCAGCAGGCAGACCTGAGCATGCTGCACCACGCCCTTCCCCAGGATGCGGAACCTGTGCGCGAGCTCGTATTCGAATACAGTACTTTCTTGAGTTTCAAAATCCCCCTTAAACACGAGACCCCCGTAGGTGAACCCCGGTACTTCGACGCTGTAGGTCCTCGGCGGCACGCCGCCGGCGTCAGGATCAGGCGGATCAGGCGGAGCTCCGGAGCACGGGAAGGCCGACGTATCGCTCCTGGCTTGTGCCTGGATGCCCAAACCGTTTCGGTGCGTCCAGACATTCCCTCCCCTGTCACGCACCTCCAGATTGAATGCCAGATTCGTCATCGGCGCCACGAACACCCAATAGTGGTCGTTGTAGGAACACCCGTTCAGAACCTTCACCAGGACTTCGACGTTGCCTTCCTCGAAGAACCACAGCAGGCCCGATTCATCGGACGACCATACTCCGCCCCTCGCCCCTCCCTGAGCGCCATCGAACGTCTCGTAACACAGGCCGGCCTCGTACCCGCCCGCGAAGACCAGCGGTCTTGTCGCAACCGCGCAGTTCGTGTACTGGATAACAACCCCCGGCGGCGGAGGCGGCTCGAACGCCTTCCCGTCACCGTAGAGGAACCTGACCATGTTCCTGTCGTCGGCGGTGATTACCGCCCCGCGGCCGTATCCACCCCCCGCATCGGCGCGCATGAGCGCGTTCCTGGCCGGCTCTACGAGGACGTCGCAGTCTACTTCGTCTCCGCACGCATGAGCGAAACCGATTCCGTGTCCCAGCTCGTGGGCGATCACCTGCTCGTAGGCGAGGTTCGGATCTTCCTGGTTGGCCAGGAACAGGTGAAAGCCGTCCTGCGTCGTCATGTCGAAGTCGACAATCGGGTACGCCTCGACGCCCGCGTTGTTGGGTACGGGCCTCAGCGGCACTTCCCCAGAGCAGCCGAACCAGGTCTGGGTAACCGCCAGAACCCCGCCTTTCTGGGGGTCGAAACTCTCCGGAACTGCATCGTTGGGATCTTCGTGAACCAATCCTGAGATCAGGTCCGGCCGCCGTCCACCGAACACCACTGCGTCGTTCACCCCCGCATATTCCAGTTTGACCGTCGAGCCGTCCGCACCGTTCCATACCTCCATGCCGCGGGCGAACTCTCTCGAGCCGTCCCCTTCGATTCCCGGCTGCGGCCTCGAATTCAGGTAGACGCGCAACGAGGCTCCTTCGTCGAACTCCCACCACCGGATCGGCCGGCCCGCCTTGCCGCCCAAGGTCTCGCATCCGAGCGGCGTCACAATCACTCTGAAGGGAGACGGAACGGAAGAGGGCGCGTTCCGCTCCTCGACCCGGTAGTCCTCAGCGCGGACCACGCCATCCGATCTCCCCCTCACCCAGTCCCGGAAATCCGCCGCGAGCCTCACCTCGCGCTCCTGGAGACTCGGCTCGCGAACGAACACCGGCCTGCTCCCGGATCTCTCATAGAACATGCCGAGGGCGTACTCGAACGTGCGGTACACGTCCGCCTCTTCCTCTTCAACCAGAAAGAGGAGCATGCGGTCGCCCTCCTGCATCATCGGCAGGCCCAGGATCACCTTGGCCAGACCGTCCTTCCGCACACCGCCGTCCTGCCGAATCCTGACCACGCTTCCCGGCAGCGTACCCTTGAGAACCTCCTCGACGCGAAACCAATGGTCCGTCGTGAATCCCGGCCCCGGCCGGCTCTCCATGACCTCGCCGTACACGATCGCGGTTGCCCGATCGGTCATCGCTCCGTCCGAAGTGATGTCGTAGACGACGCCGGCCGCCGGCGTCGTCCAGGCGACTGCCGCGAAGAGCATCGCCCCGCTGAGCGCCCTGACGGCCGGCGCGCCGTCGACGGCCGCCGCGGACCGCCGCCGCCGAGGACGCCGGCTACTATGGCCGGTCAACGAATTGAAGCGAAAGCGAGAAAGGACCGGCTGGAACAAGTTCGACTCCTTCCAGGGAACTCCCGGCGGACGCGGCCGCCGTCGCTCCCTCAGCAGTGGGACACGCCAGTGCGAATTCCATCGACGGACCTCCGCCCTGATCTAATAAAGGAAAGGCATTCTCAAGATAGCCTGTAACGGACAGGCGATGTTTCCAAACAAGACTCTCGCCCAACGGGTTCGCGCACCAGTGCGTCGTGTCGGACGTGTCGACCCCTGGGATCGCGATCTCCCAAAAGTGAACCGCCCTGGCCACCGCAGCCGACCCGACCGGGGCAAAACTCGCCGGCAAGACCAGAGAATCTGATCCGAACATGCCGAAGGAGCCGTCCACGCTGAGGTCGACTGCTTGCGTCAGAGGGTTCACGCCGACGAAGGAGACGCCGTCAAGGACTGGGTTGTTAACCAATCTCGGATCCCCGGTGATCGTCGCCGGCTTGATTACGTCTGGGCGGTAATTGCCTTCTTCATCGTATTCTATTGGAGCGACGAAAGCTCCGATACCCGCCAGATAGTTCGTGGCGAAGAGAAAGACCTGCATGCTGGTCCTGTTAGCGGCGCCGCCCGGCCTGAGGCGGACGATTCCACCGTCGCCAAGACCGGACGCGGAGTCGTAGTCCAGTCTTCCGTTGGCGCCCTCGTTGCCGACGAGAGCGAAGAGTCTCCAACTGTCGGAACGGCCGATCCTGCAGTGCTCCCAGACCGGCTTTTTGCCGCCGCTAACACACCCGGGCCGCCGCTCTGTGGGCTGAATGTGGCCCAGAATGCCTATTCGGCCGGAGTCCTCGTGCTTGATCCAGGTAGCGACGTCGGCCTCGTCCGCTATCATAGTGACTCCGCCCGGGTCGAGGGGCGTCGTCTTGGGATTTTCCAGTACGTCCTTTGCCACCAGAGCGAATACGGCCGAACTCCGGTCGTCGTTGATCCAATACCAACCCCCGGCCTCGATGTTCCCGATCTCGAGGACGCCGCCGGCGTCTGCCATGCACGCCATTCCGTTGTCGGCAGTCAACACCTGACGCACGATCCCCATGCTGTCCGGCTCAGCCGTAGCTTCAACGAATCTGTCGCCGCACTCCAGGACGAAGGTCACGTCCTCGTCACTGTCCGCCCGCCTGGCAACGAATCCGCCTTCACCGACGAAAATCGGCGCCACGAAGCACTCCTCCTCCGGGCAGGAGATCGCGACGATGCCCGATTCGGCTGATTCCGAGGCCAGGAGGGGCGGCGCCGCCACCACGCAGCAAGTCAGAGCGAGACATCGGCTGAGTTTCATGGGGCAACCTCCCTAAGCCAAGAGCGCGATGATCAGGTATCGGAGGTCGAGTATCTCCTGAGGGCTCTTCAGAGTAGATTGAGGGGTTACCTACAGGTTACCTACTCCTTACCGTATGGGCATCTTCGGGCTAGCCTTCCCGTCGATGTCCTCCTAGCCCGAAGGCACAGTAACATTCCCCTAAGCCTGTTGTCAAGCATGGTCGGTCACGATCTCGTCACATACCGGCGCCGGAAACGGGCGCCGGTGTGCAGAAACCGCGACCGCTTACAGGAACGCCGCTCCCGCGTGATCCCGGAACGCGTCCGCCTGGCGGATGTATCGGAGCACCATGCTCGCGTTCGCGTGTCTCGTCACCTCCATGATCTTGTCGAGGCGAGCGGAGTGGACGGCCGCGCTGGTCACGAACCCGGCTCTCAAGGAGTGGCCGGAGTAGTCGGCGGGATCCAGGCCGATTTCCCGGACATAGCGCTTCACCAGGCGCGGGACATCAGTAGGGTGCAGGGGCCTTCCGCGCGGCCGTCCGCCGCGCCACATCGTCTGGAAGGCAGATCCCTTGGTGACTCCGGACACCGCCAGCCAGCGCCGCAGCCGCTCGACCGGACGGATGAACGCTCCCTCCGGTATCGCGATGCTCTGGCCCCTGCCGAGCTGGTCCGTCTTCGACCGACGGATGTGCAGGAGCATCCCCGCCGCTTCACCGGCGCCGCTCACGAACTCGAAGTCCTCGATCCCCAGTTGACAGATCTCCGATCGGCGTAGCGCTCCCGCGAAGCCAACCGCGATGACCGCCGCGTCCCGGGCCCCAATTGCCCGATGCTCCCTCTGCGCTGCAAGCCGATCGCAGCACGACAGGATCGCCGCGATCTCATGTTCCCGAAGCGCCTTGACCTGTCGGGGCCGATCGCGGGCCAACCGCCCGAGTCCGCGAAGGACGCTCGTAACCGTCAGGTGCCGCGCCGGGGACTCCAGGTTCCGCTCCCCGTACCTGCGATTGATCGCGGCCAGACATATCCTGATCGTGCCCAAGGCAACCGGCTTCTGCGTCTTCATTCCGGTCCGGGGCGATGAATGCCCCGCCGCCATCGCGACCAGGAACTCCGCAACGTCTTCCGGTGTCGCGGCCATTGGGTCCACACGTCTCTGGTCGCAGTAGTCGGCAAATCGCTGCCAGCCGCTTCGATACGCCCTCCGCGTGTTCTCGGCGAGCGATGTCCGCAGGGCTTGGCTGACTGAAACTGCATTAGGCGGACCGCATTCGTTGTTGAGAGACATCAGTAGTCCTTCTTCTCCTTGGCAGGGGCATCGGTTAGGTATGTTCCTCTGCTCCTCATGGCGCACCGGGTTTGTCCCGACGGTAACCCGGAGGATGCTCCGTAACAGGGCTTACCGAGCGTGCTCTGCTTCCGGGCGGGGCGAGGCTCCGGCGCTTGGGGCCGGCGCTTCGAGGCGGAGTTACCGCGTTCTCACGATCGGGAAGACGGCCGGCGTAGAGGCCCGGGGCGGCGGCCGCATGAACGCAAACAGAGTCCGTCTGGCCGATGTTCCCGCGGGCGCGGCGGCCGGATGCGGGCGAGACGCCCGCGTTCCCAGGGGCGGATCGCGCCACCCGGGTTCCGGGGGTGGGCGGGACGCCCGGGTTCGCTGGTTCTGGGGCATTCGATACAGTGCGGAACTGCCGATGTCCGCCGGAGAGCCGCCCGCACGCCGACACGGGGAAAACGGCGAGCCGCACAGCGGGCGGAAGCCCCGCATCGGCCTGGTCCTGACCGGAGGCGGCGCGCGAGCCGCGTACCAGGTCGGACTCGTCCGCCATCTGGCGGCGCGGATGCCGGAGTTCCACTTCGACGTCCTGACCGGCGTCTCGGCCGGCGCCATCAACGCCTCGTTCCTCGCCTCGCATTCGGGAAGCGCCGCCGAGGCGACGGAAGAACTGAGCCGGACCTGGCTCGAGCTGACCCCCGACCACGTCTTCCGTGACGACGGATGGTCGCTGGGCGGCATGGTGGTCCGCTGGCTTCTGAACCTGGCCTCGGGCGGTCTGCGCTACCGCCCTCGGGTCCGTGGCCTGGTCGACACGTCGCCGCTCGGCAGCCACCTGGAGCGCGTCCTCGGCGCCGAAGCGCGGAATGGGCGCGTCCTTCCGGGCATCGCCGACAACCTCGCCCGGGGCCGGCTCGACGCGGTCGCGGTGACCACCGTCGAGTGGTCGACGGGACATACCGTCACTTGGGTCCAGGGGCGAGACATCGAGGCGTGGGAGAGGCCCAAGCGGCGGTCGGAGCAGGCTCTGTTGACCCTGGATCATGTGCTCGCTTCGGCTTCTCTGCCGCTGATCTTCCCGGCGGTGCGGATCGCCGGCGCCTGGCACGGCGACGGCGGCGTCCGCCTGACTTCGCCTCTGTCGCCCGCCCTGCACCTCGGCTGCGATCGCCTGATCGCCGTCTCCACCCGCCACCAGCCCCTGGCGCCGACAGCGGAGGCCAGCAGCTACCCGCCGCCGGCCCAGTTCGCGGGCGTGCTGATGAACGCCGTGTTCCTGGACCAACTGGACCAGGACGCGAACCGGCTGGAACTGATCAACGGCCTGCTGGCGAAGCTGCCGGCGGAGGAGCGCGGCCCGCTCCGGCTGGTCGACCTGGTACTGCTGCGGCCGTCGGAGGACCTGGGCCGGCTCGCGACCCGGTTCGAGCCCCAACTGCCGAAGGCGTTCCGGTTCCTCACGCGCGGCCTCGGCACTCGGGACACGAAGAGCCCCGACCTGCTCAGCCTGTTGATGTTCCAGCCCGACTACATCCGGGCGATGATCGACGTCGGTGAACGCGACGCGGAGGCGCGGCACGCCGATATTGCGGAGTTGATTGGCGGCGATTCCGATCGGCCTATGCGATCGTGATGTCCTCGCAGAGGTAGACGTCCTGAATGTGGTTCAGGAGCTCCACGCCCTCCGCCATCGGCCGCTGGAACGCCTTGCGGCCCGAGATCAGGCCCTGGCCGCCGGCGCGGCGGTTGATCACCGCCGTGCGCACCGCGGCCGCCAAGTCGCCGGCGCCGCCCGAAGAGCCGCCCGAGTTGATCATCCCGATTCGGCCCATGTAGCAGTTCGCGACTTGCCAGCGCACGAGGTCCACGGGGTGGTCGGAGACCAGTTCGCTGTAGACGAGGTCGTGGGTCTTGCCGAAACCGATCGCCGGGTAGCCGCCGTTGTTCGTCGCCTGCTTCTGCTTGACCACGTCGGCTTCGATCGTCACCCCGAGGTGGTTCGCCTGGCCGGTCAGGTCGGCCGAAGCGTGGTAGTCCACACCGTCCTTCTTGAAGGCATTGTTGCGGAGGTAGCACCAGAGGACGCAGGCCATGCCCAGTTCGTGGGCCTGCTGGAAGCACTCGGCGATTTCCACGAGTTCCTCGCGGCACACGTCGGCACCGAAGTACACCGTGGCGCCGACGGCCACGGCACCCAGATCCCAGGCCTGCTCGACCTGCGAGAACAGGACCTGGTGGTAGGTGTGGGGGTGGGTCAGGCTCTCGTTGTGGTTGATCTTGACGATGAACGGGATCCTGTGCGCGTAGCGCCGGCCGATGCTGCCCAGCACCCCCAGGGTCGAGGCGACGCCGTTGCAGCCGCCCTCCATCGCAAGCCGGATGATGTTCTCCGGGTCGAAGTAGATCGGATTCGGCGCGAACGACGCCGCTCCCGAATGCTCGATCCCCTGGTCCACGGGCAGGATCGAGACATAGCCGGTGCCGCCGAGGCGCCCGTGCCCCAGCAGGCGCTCCAGGCTGCCGAGAGTGCGGTTGTTGCGGTCCGAAGGGCCGAAGGCCCGGTCCACGGCGTCCGGCCCCGGCACCGTCAGAAGCTCCTTCGGAATCCCGGTGCAGACGTGTCCGAGGAGGCTTTCCGCCTCGCTGCCCAGAAGCTGTTCGATTCGCGCGATATCGGCCATGAGTGGTCTTGGGTACTCCTCGGAGAAGATGTCGGTGGATCAGGTGCGGCGCGATTGTAGCGCCGCGCGAGCCGCCACGAGCTGCCAATCAGTTCACGCTGCCAGCCGGCATTTCGGGGCCGGATTCCGGCTGGTCAAGCCGTTCGAGCAGCCGGAGCAGCACATCGAGCGGAGGACCCCAGAGTCGGTGGCGCCCGACGTGGTACGCGGCGAGCGGCACGAGCTCACCCTCGATCTCGAAGGTCCGCTCCTCGATCAGCCGGGGATGCCTCAGCGCCGACAGCGGCAGCCGTACGGGCGGCGCCTCGACATTGCTGCCGTCATCCTCGGGAGACGGCACGGCGACGACGCATGCACGAAGCCGGAAACCACCTGTTGCGCCCACCTCGTCCAGCTCGCCCAGGCGCAGAACGCGCGACGGCTCGACACCGAGACCGGCGCTGACGAGCCGCGCCACCGTCGGCCAGGGGTCGTCGCCTTCGAAGGGCGTGGCGGCGAAGCTCAGCGGCGGCGTCTCGTGCGGTTCCTCCCGCAGCAGGGTCCAGAGTTCGGCCCCTTCGACGTACAGCGGCAGCACCAGGGCGACCCGGGCGCCGCTTCCTCCGGCGGCCGGCAGCCGTTTCGACTGCTCCAGCACGCGCCGCATTTCGAGAATCCAGCTCACGGGCGCCGACACTATCCCCAGGATTCCTCGGCTTGGCCAGGCGCGGTAGAACGATCTGACCCTGGGAACCCGTGTGGCGCGACCCGCGCCACACGCGAACCACTCCGTGCACCCGTCATCGGGCGCACGGATGGCACGCGGGCATCCTGCCCTGCCGCGCTACCGCGAGCGAAGCTCCAGGCGATGAACCGCGTTCGGCGCGTCGTCGGCACTGCCCACACTCAACCGCAGCCCGTGCAGAGCAACCGATTCTCTCGACCACCAAAGGCGATGCCGGGCCACGGGCGCCGCCAGCCGCAGATCGACCGCGGTCCGCCCCGACGGCAAGGTCCGCCGCTCCTCAACCTCCGCGCCCGCGACTTCGAGGCGCGTGCTCCCCTCGAGGACCACCTCGAGCCTCGCGGGCCGGAGAGGCGCTTCTCCACCCGGGCCACCGGCGATGCCATCCTCCCAGGCGACCAGGAACTCGGCCCAGCCGTCCTCGCGCGGGTCTCCCGACCCGCCTTCCGTTGTTCCGACCACCAGGCCTTCCTCCCCGAACGGAGCGATCCTGCCGGCGATCGGGCGCAACCACAAACCACCAACGAAGAGGTCCGGCGACCCCGCCGGCTGGAGTCGCTGGGTCGTCTCCTGGGGCAGGAGGGGTTTCAGGAGACCGGCCGGGGGCGGCGCCGGTCGCAGCGCCGCGCCGGGCCGCAGCCAGAGCGGGTAGAAAACAAGCGCCGCGGACACGCCGACCGCGAGGATCCTCATCAGGCTGAGCCGCGCAACCAGAAACCAGAACATGGGCGCCAGGGCGCCGACACCGCCCGGCCCCAGGGCCGCCCGTTCGTCGCCCAGGTCGAACGGGAACAGCAGGGCGCGGGCGGCGAACGACCCCACCGCCGCGACCAGGAGCACGCGCCGCCAGCCGCCGGTTGCCGCACCCCAGAACGCGGCCCACACCAGCGGAGCGCAGTAGGGCAGGAAGCCGACCGCGCGACCGACGAGCGCATACAGCAGGGTTCGAAGACGGAGGCCTTCGGCGGCCCTCACGTCGAACTGGGGGCGATCGGGCGCCGCGCCGCCGGCGCGGAGGCTGTCGCGGGGATCGTCCCCCGCGTCGAGCTGGAGTCCAGAGCCGCGCGGCCCGGCCGTCCGGCGCCACTCTTCCGCCTCGAAGTCGACCGCCGGAAAGCCCGTTGCGCGATCGAACACCTCCTGCTCGACCGGTCCCGCCCCGCCGCGGGCCAGCGCCGCCGCGCCGAAGACCGCCGCGAAGGTCAGTACCGAAGCCGCCGACAGTGCAACCGCCGCGAGCCGCCGGCGCGGCTGCAGCAGCGACAGCCAGAACGCCGCCGCCAGAGCCGGCAGCACGACGAACCCGTCAACCGAAGCCGCCACGGCCAGCGCCAGCAGGCATCCGACCAGGGACCAGCGCAGCACCGTCCGACCGGTCGCCTCGATGGGGCGCCGCGAGCCGGCCGCGCGTTCGGCCGTCCGTCGTACCGCGCGTCGTGCCGAACGCCGGGCCGCGGGCATGATCTGCACCACCAGCGCCCAGGCCACGGCCGACGCCGCGAGGCGAAGCGGCTCCGGCGAGGGCAGCGGCAGCAGAGTGAACGCCGTCGTACCGGCGACGCACAACGCTATCCAGGCGGGCGCCCAGGGGCCGACCGATCGCTCGAGCACCAGGGCGGAGGCGGCCGCGGCAAGCGCCAGCAACAGCCAGTTCAGCGCCGCCGGTCCCCACCGCGGCGAGATGCGCACGAAGGGCGCGGCGACCACCGCATAGACCACCGGCCTGCCGAAACCTATCTTCCCGCTGCCGGCGGTGGTGGCAAGCGCGACGGCCTCGGGTTCGCGCTCCCAGGCCCGCACGTAGCGGTCGTAGTCCTCGCGGCCGTAGGACAGATCGCCGTCCCAGGCGAGACTGGCCGCGGCCATCAGGTGGGTGACCTCGCGTTCCCCCGCCGTGCGCGCATCCGTCAGCGTGGCGAAGAAGAGAAGCGCCGTCAGCAGCCCGGCCAGAACCAGCCAGGACCACCGCCGCGCAGTTCGCCGGCGGCTCACAGGTCGCGGTCGAAGGCCTGGGCCCCGCGGTGGATCATCGAGCCGCCGCCAAACAGGTGGGGCTCGAGCCGGAGCCGAGCCGGTCCAATCGGCTTGCGGAGCCTCAGACCGATCCGGCACGCGTCACCCGGCACGAGATCATGCGGCAAGGGGATCCACGGCCTGCCCTTGAACAGGTCGCGGCCGCCGCTCCAGAGCTGGGGTTCGAGGACGACGCCCCCGTCGACGTGACGGCCCGAGAGCCAGGTGGCGAAGCCGGTGTTCGTGACCACGACCTCCACCGCGCGCCGCTCACCGTCCGCCCAGGGTCGTTCACGGCCTTCGACTTCGATCCGTCCCGGCAACCAGCCCCAGGTCAACGACGTGGGAGGCGAAGGACGCGGCGGCGGAGGCGCGGTGGGTGCCTCAGCCGGTTCGCCGGACCACTCCACGAGGGCCTCGGCGACTGCCCAGGCCGACGACGACGGCCGGTGCTCGCGCTCGATGAAGGAGCGCGCCGCATCGCCCATCTCCCGCAGCCGGTCGGGCGCGGCCAGGCGCGGGCGCAGAAGACCGGCGAGCGCCCGCGCCTCCCGTGCCGGGTCGTCCCCGAGCGGCGCCTTGACCACCACGTCGCCCGGCAATTCGTTGAACTGGCCGTAGTCCGAGACCACCGCGGGCCGTCCCAGCGCCAGGATGCGGAGCAGCGAAGCGGAGGTCTCGCCCGCGCTCGGATAACGCAGATTGAGGCACAGGTCGCAACCGGCAATGGCGATCGGGAAGGAGGCTTCGTCGAGGAAACCGGTCACCATGACCCGGTCCTGGACTCCCAGGTCCCGCATCAGCGTCGCCAGATCGAGTTGGGGCGCCACCTCCCCGGCAACGACCGCATGCACTTCCTCCATGCCGGGTTCCGCCAGCGCCCGCAGCAGCACATCCGTCCGCTTGATCGGCGTCTGAAAGCCGAAGGAGCCGAGCAGGACGGCGGACGGCGCGACGCCCAACCGGCGCCGCCACGCCGCGGCATCCTCGCGGCTCGGCGGATCGGGCACCGGCATCGGCATCGGCACCCGCCGAATCTCTGGCGGGGAGTGACCGGGCGCCCGCTCACCCAGCTCGTCCTCGAGGAAACGACGGCCCCAGTCGCTGTGAACCAGCAGACCGCGCTGGCGAAGCAGCAGCGAGCCGTGTGCCGGCATCTCGAACAGCCGCGCCCGGCCGTGGGCGCCCCAACGGGTCGGTATCGCCACGGCAGAGCCCTCCCAGCCGTGCTCCCCGCCGAGCGCGGCCACGTAGGCGTCCAGATCGCCGCTGGCGAGCGTGGCCTCGACCAGGAGGTGGTGGAGCCGCAGGTCGTGCACCGTCACGACCCCCGGCGCTTCAAGGGCGAACCGGCGTACGCCCTCGTGGTACACGTTGTTGCCCAGTTGGTAGAAGGGAAGGCGCCGCGCCGGATCGAGCACCGCGGGTTCGACGACTTCGTAGCGGCGCCGGATCTCGGACGCCACCTCCTGGCCGGGCAGGCGCACCAGGCGCAGGTCGCACAGAGGAGCGAGTTCCTCCAGCAGGTCGACGCTGTAGTCGGCGATGCCCGATCGCACCGGCGGCAGCGGCGAAACGTAGTCGACAGCCGGTCGGGTCACCGGCAGCCCGCCCTAGGCGGTCTCGAGCTGCTGCCCGAGCCAGGCATCGATGAACGGGTCGATCTCGCCGTCTAGGACGCGCTCCACGGCGGAGACCTCGAGTTTCGTGCGGTGGTCCTTGACCATGCGATACGGGTGCATCACGTAGCTCCGGATCTGGGAGCCGAAGCCGATTTCCAGCTTCTGGCCCTCGCGCTCGGCCTGCTCCTCGCGACGCTTCTGGACCTCCCGGTCGTAGAGGCGTGCCTTGAGAATCTTCATCGCCATCGCCCGGTTCTTGATCTGGCTGCGCTCGTTCTGGCAACTGACCACGATCCCGGAGGGATGGTGGGTGATGCGCACCGCCGAGTCCGTCACGTTCACGTGCTGGCCGCCGGCCCCGGACGACCGGAAGGTGTCGATGCGGATGTCCTTGTCCTCGATCTCGATGTCGATGCCGTCGTCGACCTCCGGGTAAGCGGAGACCGAGGCGAAGGAAGTGTGGCGCCTCTTCGCCGCGTCGAAGGGCGAGATCCGGACCAGCCGGTGAACGCCGCTCTCGCCGCGCAGGCGACCGAACGCGTAGTCCCCGCGCACGGCGACCGTCGCGCTCTTGAGACCCGCCTCGTCGCCGTCGAGCCGTTCGAGCAGCGTGACGTCGAAGCCCCTCTGCTCGGCCCAACGGAGGTACATGCGCAGCAGGATCTCGGCCCAGTCCTGGGAGTCGGTGCCGCCCTCACCGGGGTGGATGGCGAGCAGGGCGCTACGGTCGTCGTCCTCGCCCGAGAGCTTCAACTCCAGGTCGAGCGCCTTGGACTCGCGCCCAACCCGGGCGATGAACTCGCCGAGTTCCTCCTCGCCCTCGACCGCCTCCGCACTCTCGGCAAGCAGTTCGAGCCAAGCCTCGATTTCGTCGCTGTCCGCGTTCAGCCGGTCGACGGTCGTCTGCCGCCGTTCCAGCGTCCGCCTGCGCCGCAGCAGGGGCGCGCTCCGCCCGCGATCGTCCCAGAACCCCGGCTGCTCCATCTCATGATCGAACGCGGCGAGCTGTTCCCGGACCTCGGCCGGGTCAAAGATACCTCCGCAGACCGTCCAGGCGGGACCTGAGCTCGGTCAGCGAGCGGTTCGCGTCAGAAGCCATCATCGGCGCAGTATGGCAAAAGCGGCCAGTGCGAGGCAAAGCAGCGGCGCCAGCAGCGGCGCGCGGGAGAACGGAGTCATCCCTCCGAGCGGCGTAACCGGCATTCGCAGCACGGCCGTCTGATCGATGTCGGCGATCGCCAGGATTGCGCCGCGGCGATCGATCAGCGCCGAGATGCCGGTGATCGCGGCCCGGATCACCGGCCGCCCGTTCTCGGCGGCCCGGAAGCGGGAAGGTCGCAGGTGTTGATGAGGCGCCCAGGTGGCGCCGTACCAGGAATCGTTCGCCATGGTGACGAGCACGGAGGCCCCGCGCCGGACACGGGCTGCAACCTGCCTCGGAAAGACGATCTCGAAGCAGATCGAGATTCCCAGACGAGCGCCTCCGATGTCGAGCAGTTTCACCTCGTCCCCGGTCGAGAAGCTCCCCGTGTTCCGCGCCAACTGGCGCACACCGGGCAAGTAGCCCGCGAAGGGTACGTACTCGCCGAACGGAACCAGGTGCATCTTGTCGTAGGTCTGGCGGTCGGCCCCGGCGTCACCGGGCGTCACAAGGTAGGCCGAGTTGAACGCCCCCACCTCCTCGCCTGCGTTGAAGCGGCGAGCGCTGTTGAACAGCAGCGAGCAGCCGCGACCGACCAGGGCTTCGACGTCGCGGGCGAGTCCGGCGTCGCGTTCCAGTTCGTACGGCCAGACGGCACTCTCGGGCCAGACGACGAGCGCACCTGGCGCGCAGGCCTCGTGGCTCAGTTCGAAGAGCCGACGGTAGTTGGCGTGAATCGACGAATAGTCCAGACCGCCAAGAAGCTGATCGTCCGTCATCATGCCGATGTTCGGCTGCACCACGCGAACATCAAGCACCGGTCCGGCCGGCGCCGTCCGGTCGAGATTCGTCCAGCGCGCGACCGTCAGAAGCACTGCAACACCGGCCACAACCGTCATCGCCTGACGGCGGGTCCCGCGGTCCGCAAGCCTCAACACTCCCAGGCCGGAGACCACGACGACACCTGAGAGGCCAAGGCTGCCGATCCAGCGGGTCGCGTCGAGAGCGCCCGGAACATCGACCCACGCGTACGCGAGCAGGTTCCACGGGAATCCCGAAGGACCGGCGCCCCGCACCAGTTCCAGGCTGACCCAGATCGCCGGCGCCACAAGCAGCGAGAGAGCGTCGCGACGCGCCAGCGCCGCCCCGGCCAGCCAGCAGAACAGGCCATGGTAGGCGCCAAGGTAGAGAGCAAGCACGGCCAAGAGGCAAGCCGACCCTACGGCGGGCAAGCCCCCATAGACGGTCAGCATCGTCGATAGCCACGGCACCGCGATCAGCCACGCCACGGCGCCGTGAAGCCAGCCGAGCCACAACCTGCGCCAGGGCCCGAGCGGCGCCCCGGCAATCAGACACAGCGGCGCGGCGGCCGCCAGAGGAATCAGGAACCCGGGGCGCTCGTCGAAACAGAACGCCCACCAGACGCCGCCAAGGGCAGCCAGACCGACCTGGAACCAGATGGACGAAACAAGCGCCGCCAATGCCGCCGACGGTCCCGACGGCGTACCCTGGCCGGCCGTCAGTTGTTCGGCGTGATCCAGGTCTCGAGCCCGTACTGTTTGGCCAGCAGTTCGGCGGCCTCCGAAGCGGAGTCCTGGTCCTCGAACGGGCCTACCCGCACCCGCTGCATCACCTGGCCGTCGAGCGCCTGGGGTGACAGGAAGGCGCGGTGTCCGTCCGCGCGCAGCTTCTGCTCCACCGAGGCCGCCTGGCTGGCGTCGGCACTCGAGAAGACCTGGACGACCAGGCCGGCCGTGGTCGTTGCCGCGGCGGAAGCCGGGCGACTGCTCTCGACCGGCGGCGTTCCCTCCTCGGCGGCGCCGAAGAACCGCACCACTCCGGCCGGCGCCGCTTCGCTTTCGGCGTCAGCGGCGGCAGGGGTGGTCTCACCGACGCCCATCTCCGGAGGCGGCAAGTCCGGCAGCGTAACGACCGCTTCGGTTTCGGCAAGATCGAGATCGTTCGATCGGCCCCACCACACTCCGGCGGCGAACGCTCCCACCAAGGCCAGCGCCAGAAGAGCTACGAAGGCGGCAATCTGGCTGTTGCTGACCGCGATCTCATAGGGCTCGTAGGCGTCGCCGTTCACTCTTCGGGCGGTCTGTATCCCGCAAAGGCCTTGAAGAGGTCGAGCGGCAGCGGGAAGATAATCGTCGAGTTCCGCTCGGTGGCGATGTCGGCCAGAGTCTGCAGATAGCGCAGTTGCAGCGTGACCGGGTTGACGCTGATCGCGTTCGCCGCCTCGGCGAGGGCCTCGGATGCTTGCAGCTCACCGCTGGCGTGGATCACCTTGGCACGCTTCTCGCGCTCCGCCTCGGCCTGTTTGGCCATCGCGCGCTGCATTTCCTGCGGCAGGTCGACGTGCTTGACCTCCACCATGGAGACCTTGATGCCCCAGGGATCGGTCTGTTGATCGATCACCGTCTGGAGCTGGTCGTTGAGTGTCTCGCGCTCGCTCAGCAGTTGGTCGAGTTCGGTCTGGCCGAGGATCGACCGCAGCGTCGTCTGAGCCAACTGGCTGGTTGCAAAGAGGAAGTTCTCCACCTCGACGATCGCCTTGATCGGCTCCAGTACGCGGAAGTAGACGACGGCGTTCACCTTCACGGAGACGTTGTCCCGAGTGATGATGTCCTGCGGCGGAACGTCCAGCACGACCGTGCGCAACGACACCTTGACCATGCGGTCGATCGGCCACAGCACCAGGACCAGACCGGGGCCCTTCGGCTTCTCCAGAATGCGGCCGAGGCGGAACACGACGGCCCGCTCGTACTCGGCCATGATGTTGATCCACCTGGTGAGCAGGAACAGGCCTGCAACGAGGAGGAAACCGATAAAGGGAAGGCTCGCCATATTGAATCAGGGTCCTTTCTTCTTCAAAGTGCTCAGGAGTCGCCGACCGGTTCGACCCGCAGAGTCATGCCGTCCACTTGAACGACCCGGACCCGGCCGCCGATGTCGACCGCGACATCGGATTCCGCGTTCCAGATCTCGCCGTGCAACCGCACCTTGCCGGGCACGCCGGCCTCGATGCCGGCGCTCACCAGGCCCAGCTCATCGAGCAGGCCCTCTCTTCCCGTCGCCACGCGGTTGCGCCGCGCCTTGAGCGCGAGCCGGGCGAGACCGAGCGCCAGCAGCCCGATCGTGATGCCGATGGCGACGATCAACTTCAAGCTCGCCCGCAATGCGGGGTCGGCGTCCCGGAACAGCATCATCGCCCCGAGACTGAAGGAGATCGCACCGCCGAGCGTCAGCATGCCGAAGCTGGGAACCTTGACCTCGAGCACCCAGAGCACGACGGCCACGAAGAGCAGGGCCAGACCGGCGTAGTTGACCGGCAGGACGGACATCGCCCACAGGCCGAGAATCAGGCAGACGGCGCCGACGACGCCCGGGAAGATCGCGCCAGGATGGGTGATCTCGAAGATCAAGCCTATCGACCCCAGCGACATCAGCAGAAGCGCGATGTTCGGGTGGGCAATGATCGACCGCACACGCTGGAAGGCCGACATCTCCACGCGGCGCACCGTCGCCGCGCGGGTAGCCAGCGTCCGCTCCCGCCCGCCCTTCTCGACCACGCGGCCGTCGAGATCGACGAGCAGCGACTGCAGGCTGGGCGCCACCAGATCGACGAGACCCGCGTCGAGCGCCTCCTGCGCCGTGAACGACTTGCTCTCGAGCACCGCCGACTCCGCCAGCTTCTCGTCACGACCGCGACGGGCCGCCAGCGAACGGATGGTCGCAGCCGCATCCTGAGTCACCTTCTCCCCCATCGCCCCCGGGATGTCCTCGCCGCCGCCGGCAACCGGGTGGGCCGCGCCGGTGTTCGTTCCGGGGGCCATCGCGGCAATGTCGGCGCCCAGCAGGATGAAGAAGCCGGCGGACGCAGCCTGGGAGCCGCTCGGGGAGACGTAGACAACGACCGGTGTTGAGGCCTCCAGGAAGCGCGTGAAGATCTTTCGCATCGCCTGCATCTCGCCGCCCGGCGTGGAGAGCTCGACGATCAACGCCTCGGCGCCGACCCGGTCAGCCTCCGCGGTCACTTCGTCCATGAACTCGGCGATGACGACCTGGATCACGGAGTCCACCGCGGCCACGATCACTTCCTGCGCGGACTCCTCGGCCGGGGCGCCGGCCTCGGCGGGAAGATCGCCGTCGGCAGGCGCCCCCGCTTCCCCGTCCTCAGGCGCCGCGGCCCGGGACTCTTCCGGCTCCGGGGATTCTTCCGACCCCGGTTCGTCGGCGAGCAGGACCAGTGGCGCCAGGACCAGAGCAAGGGCAAACGCCAACCGCAAGAGACTTCCCAGTCGTGTCAGCTTCAGCGAGCTGTGCATCTTCGAGAGTCTACTTGACGAGCAGGCGCCCGTTGCCGGCGCGTGTTGCCGGCGGAATGGTCGGGGCGAGAGGATTTGAACCTCCGGCCTCACGGTCCCGAACCGTGCGCTCTACCAGGCTGAGCTACGCCCCGTCGCACCGGTACCCGAATGGCGCGGTCCGCGCAATTCGCGAACCAGTCCGTGCGTCCGTCATCGGGCGCACGGATGGCACGCCGCAGAATACGGCCACGCAGCCAGGAAGTCCAGCGTTCAGGGCGACGCCGCGTCAAGCCGGGTCAGCGGCCTCGGGGACCGCGATCACGATCTCCTCGTCGTCGCCCGCTTCGTGCTCGAACGTCTCACCGTTCAGTTCGATCGTCGCTGCGTCGGCGTTCCGGAGTTTGAGACGGATTTCCTCGTCCGCGGCAACGGTCAGGGACTCGCCCTGAATCCGCAGCTCGCTGACCGTGCGCTCGCCGTCGGTGTAAATGTCAACCCAGCTCGTGGCCCGGAACTCCAGCGTGACCCGCAGGGCCTGCTCGGGCAGCGGCGCCGGCGGTGGCAGCGGAAGCGCCCCCTCGGTAACCGGCGGCGCCATCGTCTCCATGTCCTCGGCTGCTTCGCGGTCCGGACCGGGGTAGAAACGCCACACGAGGAACAAGGCGATCGCCACCAAGACCAGCACCATCACGACGGTCTGTCCGAACCGCGTTGGAGACCGCTTCGCCAGGTTCGGGGTCCCGCCCTCGAGGTCGTCCTGGGCCGAAGCGGCGAGATAGAAGTTGAGCACCTCGTCGGGATCGAGGCCGACGATCCGCGCGTACTCGCGGAGGAAGCCCTTGACGAAGATGCTGGCCGGCAGCAGGTCGAACCGATCCTGTTCCAGCGCCTCCAGATACCGGATGTTGATCTTGCTCGACTGAGTGATCGTCTGCAGCTCGATCTGGCGAACTTCACGCTGGCTGCGAAGCCAGGAGCCGAAAGACTCCCCCTCGCCCGCGGGCGCCACAGCCTGATTCTCCTCGCTCATGTCTCCATCGGTACTGTTCGGGACCACGGCTGGCGCCATGCATTCTATCTGCGAGGAGTTCAGCGGCGCCAATCTCACGCCGTTCCGAGGCCGCTACCAACCCGTTTCCCGGCTGATACGATCATCAGTTCGTGCGCGCCCCCTGCACCGCCGCGACCGCGAGACCGGCGCGCCCGCCACCGCATGAGGATCCCGCAGAGCATTCAAGACAGCCTCGCCAGCGGTGACATCGACGCAGTCGAGGCGGAGTGGCTGGCCGCGGTCGAAGAAGAGATCGCGGTCGACACCTTCCTCGCCATCACCAGAGGGCTGGTTCGACTCGGCGAAGCCGAGCGTGTCGGCACACTGCTCGAACTGCTCGACGACCAACTGCGGGAGCGCGGCCTGTGGTCGGAACGCCTGGACCTGATCCGCGGGGACGGCAGCAGGTATCTGCGGAGCGGCCAAGTCTACGAGACCGTTCTCGACACTCTGCACGAACTCTACCGGGACCGCGAGTCGGACCTGAACGAGCTGCTCCACGAACTGGACTTGGACCGGGGACGGCAGGAGACGGTCAAGCTCTGGGACAAGGTGGACCGGCTCCGCAACCTGCTGGCATTCCAGCGCGGCGACATCGTCGAGATGACGGGCCGGGGAGTCGGGCGCGTCGCCCAGGTGAACATGCCGCTGCAGACCTTCAAGGTCGACCTCGAGAAGGTGAAGGGAGTCGCGGTCGGCTTCCGGGCCGCCGGCAAGATGCTCACCCTGCTGCCCCCGGAGCATGTGCTGCGACGGAAGCTCGAAGAGCCGGAGCAACTGGCGGCGATGAAGCCGCCCGAGCTGCTCGAGTTGACGCTCAGGAGCTACGACCGCCCGCTGACGGGGGCAGAAGTGCGGGCCATCGTCGTCGGCATCATTCCCGCGCGCCGCTGGTCGAGTTGGTGGACCAGCGCCCGGAAGCAGGCCCAGGTCCTGTCGTCCGGCGGCTCCCGGCAGACCTACCGCTGGGTCGCAGCGACCGACGCCGAGAGTTCGCTGTGGCGGGAGTTCGAGCAGGCGGCCCCTCGCGCCAGGATCGGCCTGCTGCGACGCGCAGCGAACCAGTCACAGGACCTGAGGGATCGGATGACGGCCGCCCTGGACGACCTGGGCCGGAGCCTGACCCGTGGGCAGCCCGCGCTCGCGTTCGAGATTCGCTGCGCGCTGGAGCGCTTCGGCGCCGAGCCGACATGGCCGGCGGAGGAACTCCTCAGCAGCCTGAAGAATCCGCTGGGCTTCTTCGCGTCGATCGACCCGCGAGGTCCACGTGAACAGGCCTACCGTCTCCTGCCCGACTGTCGCGGCGACTGGCGCGACGTGCTCGAGAGGCGCTTCCTCCTCGAGACCGACACCAAGGCGATCGGCACGATCGTCGAGATGATCGACCAGGAACTGCTGCTCCGCTGCGCCGCGCGCGCCCAGGTCCAACCGCATCGCACGCCTGCCGCCTTCACCTGGCTCGCAGAGGGCGCCGCGGCCGACCCGGCGCTGCGCGAGGGCCGGCAGAACCGTCTCCTCAATCTCTTGATTCAGGCCCTGAGGCACGAAGCCTTCGCCCCGTTCCGACTCCGCCTCAAGGCCCTCTTCGACTCCGGCGGCACGGTGCCCAAACTGCTACCCGAACTGACCCTGGACGAAGCCCGGCAGGCCGAGGCCTCCATCCGCCACGCGGCGCTCGAGGACTACCGGCGGGAGCCCCTGCTCGCGGCGCTGCACCTGAAATTCCCCGACCTGCTCGCCGACCAGGACACCGACGACGATCTCTATGCCCTGCCTGCTTCGATCGCCGCCAAGCGGGACCGGTTGCGCGAGCTGGTCGAAGAGGAGTTGCCGGCCAATCGCAGGGCGATCGAGGAAGCACGCGCGCTCGGCGACCTGCGCGAGAACTTCGAGTACAAGTCCGCCCGCCAGCGCCACGAGTACCTGACTTCCCTGGCCACCGAACTGCAGCAGGACCTGCAACGCTCGACGCCGATCGACCTCGGCGCCGCGGCCTGCGACAAGCTCCGCATCGGCAACCGGGCGATCTTCGAGTCGGTAAGCGGCAAGCAGCGCGTTCTGGCCATCCTCGGCCCCTGGGAGAGCGCGCCCGAGCGCGGCATCATCTCGTACGAGTCCGACCTCGCCCTCAGATTGCTGGGCTCCGAGCCGGGCGCCAAGGTCGACATGGACGGCGAGACCTTCACGCTCCAGGCGATCGAGAACCTGCAGGCCGGCAGTCTGGCGCCGAAGTAGGGACCTCGTCCAGGGTCTGCAGCCGTCGAGTCTAGTCGTCGTCGCTCTGGCGGCGGCAGGCTCCGTCGTGCTTGCCGCCGAAGCCGATGGTCCGAGTCTTGAGCTGCTGGCGACCTTCGATCTTCCGGAGGAGGTCGCCGCCGCCAGCGACGTGCGATGGCGGGAGGACGGCGCTTTGCTGCTCGGAGTAGGCGGCAACGGGATCTACTCGTGGCAGATAGGCGAAGAACGAGCCGGATCTTCGAACCCTCGCGGTCCGCCTCATCCGACGAGGCCCCTCGTCAGTTCCAGGTGACCGCCGCGCCGGCCGAGATGTGGCGAGAGGTTGCCCGCCGCCTCCTGCCGACGACGACGACGACGGAATCCCCCGTTCTGTCCCTTCCTCGCCACGACGACGACTGGCGGCTGCAAGCTCAGGCCGGCGACCATGCATCGGCGTGGCAGAACGCCGCCCCCGATCAGGCTTCGGTGGAACTGGCAATGCTGCCGGCGACCGACTTCCGGTTCGCGGTGACCGCGGACGGCGCGCCTCTGGGCGGCTCTCGCTTCAATCTGTTCAGGCCGAGACACCCGTATCCGACGGAGCTGCTCGGCTTCGAGGTTTCGGACGACGAGGGCATCGTGGCACTCACTCTGCCGACCACGGAGCCTTCGGCGGTGATCGTCTCGCACGACTCCCGGTCCGCGGCGCCTTTCCCGAGGCTCAGGGAAGCTCCGACGACGATCGAACTCGGTCCTGGCCTCGCGGTGAGCGGCCAGGCCGTGGACGAGGCGGGAGCACCGGTTGGAGGAGTACGGCTCAGAGGCCTCTCCTTCATCCCGAGCGGCTTCGGCCTGATGCAGCGGCACCGCGGCCGAACGGGTCCGGATGGTCGCTTCGAGATCCGTGGTTTCTTCGCTGGCCCTGCCTCGCTGCAGACCGAGGAAGCAGGGGACCTGGTCTACTCGCGGACCCTCGATCTCGAAGGGTCCGTGGATCCGGGCGCCGTCGTCTTGCGTGCTCCCGAGGTCGCCTGGGTCCGAGTGGTCGATTCGAGGGACGGTGCCGCCATCCCCAGCGCCAGGATTCGGGATGCGGGCGGTCGCTGGACCGAGGTCAACGAAGATGGACTGATTCGGTTGTCGCTTGGTTTCGGCCGCGGCATCGTCGTCTCGGCCACGGGCTACCTCCGCATGCAGCTCGAGTTGCCCAGGCGGGCCGGACCGACCGCCGAGGAACCACAGGTTGTCGAACTGGAACCGGCCTTCTCCGTGGAGGGTGTGTTCGTCGCGGCGGACGGCCTCACTCCCGCGGCGGGTGGACGAGTGAATGCAATGAGTCAGACGAATGGGAGTGGCATGCACGCTGGCATCGAGGCCGACGGAGCGTTCTCCCTCGACCTGCCCGCGGGGGCGTACGACCTGGAGTTGACGGCAGGGAACACGGGGTTCCTGCGTCTTCACGTACAAGGCGCGGCGGGAGAGGTGCGCAACCTCGGCGTCGTCTCGGCGCCGCCCTCCCCATGGGTCTGGGAGTATGTGCTCGACGAGGACGACTACGCCCCGTGGCGCGAGCCTCCGTCTCCTACACGCGACCCTCGGAGTTCGGGCCGCTGTTGGCGTCGGTGGTGGGCCATGTCGCCACGGTTAAAACGAACGCCGAAGGCTACTTCGAGATCTTCGGCCTTGAGCTGGGAAGGCCGACGCTCAGGGTACAGGCCGACGGGTTCGCTCCCCGGAAGCTGGAGGTGGAGGCGCCAACGATCCAGGGAATCGATGTCGGCGTGGTCGAACTCTCGCGCGGCCGCCGCGTTACGGTCCGTTCGCACATCGACGAAGGGACGGTCGTGCTCGATTCAGGAAGAACGGGTCCGCCGCAGGACCGGTTCACAGCGAACCTGGTGGAAGGAAAAGCCTCCTTCACCGCCGTACCGGAGGAACCGTTCGGCGTCCTGGTGTACGAGGGCGGCGACCCGGTGCGCGAAGAGGTCGAAGAGGATGCCGCGGGCGACGAGGTCGTCACCTGCAACCGCAGCGCCGCAAGGGTCACGGGATCGGTGACCAGGGGCGGTCAGCCGGGAGACGGCCTGCTGGTATGGCGCCGAGCGGCGGACACGCAGTTGCCGGAGGGAGGCATCACGTACGGGTCGGGTCCGCTCGCCAGAACCGAAGAGCTGGTGTCCACGCAGAGGCTGGAACTCAAGGCGACACTGGACGGCGAGGGCCGCTACCGCCTGAAGTCGGTGCTCCCCGGCGAGTGGGAAGTCATCTGGGCGCCACTCTCGGGCGGGAGGCAGGATGCTCGGTCCGTCACGGTGCCGGAAGGCCGCGAGGCCGTGCTGGACTTCCGGTACGACGGCATCTCTGTAGAGGCGCGCGAGAAATGGCCTCCGATCTCGTGTGAGAAACCCTGCGCAGCCGCGTAGGCACGGCCAACGGGCTGCTGTTGGGCAAAGATGTCGGCGCCTGCCCGGCGCCGGCAAGGACCGCCACGGGGACAGCGCGGTCGCACTGGCGCTCGGCTGCCAGGCGGCCGACCAGGCGGTCGGGCCGCCGACGGCCGACTCGGCCGGCGGGCGCGTCAGCACGGGCGAGGACTGGCGCCGGTCGTTCATCACCGGCGGTCAGCGCGGCGCCGCAGACGGCCTGGCCGGGTGGGTGTCCTGATGGTGGCCAGGGCGCCCCAGGGCGAGATCGCCCGCGTCACCAGCGGCCGCGACATCACCCGCGGCTGGGTGGACGGTCTGTGGTGGCTGGCGCCGCAGGACCGTGTGCTCCGGGAGCGCGGCCGGTCGGACCATATTTTGTACGAGGATCTGCTCCGCGACGACAAGGTCTGGTCGACGCACCAGCAGCGCCGTGCGGCGCTGGTCGCCCGCGAGACGCAAGTGCTGCCGGGCGGCAAGACGCGCCGGGACAAGATGGCGGCCGAGCAGCTCGAGGAGGTCCTCGGGGGGTCGCCGTGGGACGCAATCACGGACCAGATGCTGTACGCCACCCTCTATGGATGGGGCGTCGCGGAAGTCATGTGGATGCGCGACGGCCGTCACGTCGTGCCGGAAGCGATCCTCCCCCGCGACCGGCGGCGCTTCGCCTGGCGCGCCGAGGACGGCGGCCGAGCGACGCGGTGGCGGCTGCTGCTGCGCACGGTGAAGGACGCCGCGGGCAAGCCCCTGCCGGACCGGAAGTTCTGGACCACATCAACGGGCGCGGATCACGTGGACGAGCCGTACGGCCGCGGCCTCGGGCACGCGCTGTACTGGCCGGTCTGGTTCAAGCGCCACCAGACCGAGTTCTGGCTGGTGGCGCTGGAGAAGTTTGGCCAGCCAACGGGCGTCGGAAGGTACCTGCCCACCGCGAGCGAAGCGGACAAGGCGAAGCTGCTCGAGGCCGTGAAGGCGCTGCACACGGACTCCGGCGTCGTGGTCCCGGACTCGACGACGATCGAGCTCCTGGAGCGCTCCGGCGGCACGATGGACTACGAGTCCTTCTACGGCAGGATGAACGACGCGATCACCCAGGTGGTGCTCTCGGAGACAATGACGTCCGAGGACGGTTCGTCGCGCTCCCAAGCGGAGATCCACATGGACGTCCGCCAGGAGATCGTGTCCGCGGACGCCTGGCTGATCCACGACTCGTTCCGGAGTCAGGTCGCGCGGTGGATCGTCGACTGGAACTGGCCCGGGGCGGCCGTGCCGATCCTGCGCCGCGTGCAGGAGGAGGACCCGGACCTCCTCGTGCAGGCGGAAAGGGACAAGCTGATCGTCGATATCAGCGGGCGGCGCCTGTCGGACGCCTACGTCGAGGAGACGTACGGCGTGGAGCTCGGCGAGGAGCGGCCGGCGCCGCCGACGTCTCCCGGGGCCGGCGCCGCCGACGCCGAGATGGCGTGGGCCGACCGTCCCTTTGCGTCGCGGCGCGGCAGCGCGCGACAACGGCCGTCGCGCCACATCACGCAAGTGGACCTGGCGGAGCGGCAGCTCGACCGGATCGAGCAGGTGATGGCGGCGATCGACGCCGACGCCTGGGACGAGATGGCGGCCCCGATGATCGAGCCTGTCCTGCGCCGGGCGCAGGAGGACCCCGAGGCGCTGCTCTCGGACCTCGCCTCGGTGTGGCCGGAGATGGACGTCGGCGAGCTGGCCGAGCGCCTGGCGCGAGTGCTGTTCGTGGCCCAGGTGTGGGGCCGGCTGGAGGCCGAGGAGGCATCACGCTGATGCAACAGGCGCAGATGATGGCGAACGCGGCCGTGGCGATCCACGGCCTGCCGGAGGATTCCGATGCCGGCGACTAAGGTCGGCCCTCGTGACCTGGGCGATATCGCGCTCTACTGGCGCGCGAACGGCCGCCCAGACCTGGCCGAGGCGTTCGCCTCGGACCGCCGCCGCGGCCAGCGCCGGCGCGACGGCCTGCTCCTCCGGACGACGGACCGCGACACCAGCATGAACTTCCGCCCTGTGCTGCTGGCCGGCCTCGGTGACTGGGAGGCCTTGGTGGAGTGGGTCCGCCGCTACGAGCGCGAGGGCTGGCAGCTCCGTGAGTGGAACAGCCCCACCTACACCGCCCGGGTGCTGGCGGCGCTGGTTGTCGGCGCGGCGCTCGCCGAGCGGGGCGCCGATCGGGTGGCTCTGTCCCGTGCCGTCCGCGATTGGTGCGACTTGCTGGCGATGCTGGCGGTGCCGTCCAGACCGGGCGTCCGGACGGGAGAGTACGGCGGCGAGCCGGTCCGTGCCCGCGTCCGCAACCTGCACCTCTGTCCGGTTGGGATGAGGGCCAGTCGGTGGGTCGCTCTCAGCAGCGGCGCGACCGATCTCCTCGGCCTGCTGATCGGATGGCCGGGCGCCCGCCGCCACGCGGCCGCCAAGGCCCGGCGGCAGGAGCGCCGGCACCCGATGCCGACGGATCCCGCCGCCCACGATCGGCCGATCTCCGGCCGGCAACTGGCGACGGTCCTGGCGCTGAGCGGACAGCCCTTGAGCTCGCCGGTCCAGGAGAGGCTGTGTCGAGTCGTCCGCGGCGAGGCGCATGCCGTCCGCCGGTGCGCGACGCGGCTCGTGTCGTCGCATATCTGCACCTGGGGCGACCTGCGAGTCCGCATCCAGCGGCGCGGAAGGCTCGTCCTCGCGGCGCTCGACAGGGCCACGAGCTGGCAGAAGGGCGCGGTGACCGCGGCACGGCTCGATTCGCGGGGAATCTCAATCCAGGCCGTGTCGCCTCTTCGGTCAGTGTCGAGGGCGCCGCGGATCCAGTGGGACGCCCGCGGGTGCGAGGCCGTAGACGGAGACAGCGGCCGCAGATCTTGGATCCCGTGGCTCGATGAAACGACCGCCGACTTGCGGATCGACGCTGGCGGCGTCCACCACCAAGCGAGCCGACCATGAGCGTCCCGTCGGTGAATCTCGTGATGTGCTTCGACGGCACCTGGAACAGGGCCGACGCGCCACACCCCACCAACGTGGCCATGACCCGTTCGGCTGCGGCCGCGGCCGAGCGGTTCGTGCCGGCGCACGTCTACTACGACGAGGGCGTGGGCACCGGCCGGTTCGATCGTCTCCGCGGCGGCGTCGTCGGCCTCGGGCTGGCCCGCAACGTCGAGGAGGCGTACCACTGGCTGATCAAGCACTACTGCGCTGGACTCGATCTCTATCTGTTCGGCTACAGCCGCGGAGCCTACACTGCTCGCAGCCTCGCCGGCATGGTCGGTCTTCTGGGCATTCCGCCGCAGCGGGACTCGGCCTACGCGCTTGCCCGGGCAGCAATGGGCGTCTATCGCCGGCGCCGCGCGGAGGAGGTCGCAGAGTGGGAGGCCAGGGTGAGCCCCGTGCGGGCCCGCGTGCGCTTCCTGGGCGTCTGGGACACGGTGGGCTCCCTGGGCGTGCCGATTGACGGCCTGCGGTGGGTCGGCGCCCGGCGTTGGCGCTGGCATGACGTCGGCCTCGGCGCCCACATCCGTCACGCCTGTCACGCGGTCGCGATTGACGAGCAGCGCCGGCCGTTCGCCCCCAGTCTGTGGGCTGGCGAGCAGGCCGACCAGGTCGTGGAGCAGGTCTGGTTCCCGGGCGTGCACGGCGACGTCGGTGGCGGCCGCGCCGACACGGGACTCTCCGATCGGGCGCTGACCTGGATGTGGCGCCGCGCTCGAGCGGCCGGGCTCGATTTGGCCGCGCTCACCCGCCCTCTCCGGCCTGTCTGGGACTGCCGGGCCGGCGACTCAATGTCGGCACCGTACCGCCTGCTCGGCCGCCACCAGCGCACGCCGGGCGACGAGGCCGTGCTCGGCGAGGCGATCCACCAGTCCGCTGTCGATCTGCTGGACTTGTCCGCCGTGTACCGTGCCGGCCCCGGCGGCCGGGCGGTCCGGGCGGCCCTGGACCGCGGGCTGCCGATCGCCGCCTGACGTGCCCGAGGAGGTCAACCTCGGCCACGCCGTCGGGCTCGCACCGGAGGCGGCGATCGCCTATTTCCGCGACAAGGGGTACGCGCTCACCTGGTCGTGGCGCGACATGTGGGAGGAGGCGCACGCGCTCGCCTTCACGGTGGCGAAATCGGCCGGGTTCGACGTCCTCGGAGACATCCGCGGCGCGGTCGACCGGGCGCTTGCCGAGGGGCAGACCCTCCGTCAATTCAGTCGGGGCCTCGAACCCGTGCTGCGCAGGAAGGGTTGGTGGGGCCGTGTCACGAAGGACGGAAAGACGATCGAGCTCGGCAGTCCACGCCGACTGCGGACGATCTACGCCACGAACCTGCGGACCGCCCACGCCGCGGCCCGGCACCAGCAGCAGAAACGGTCCGCCGAGTCCCTGCCGTACTGGCAGTACGACGCGATCGACGACTCGCGGACGCGGCCGTCTCACGCTGCCCTCGATGGCCTCGTCTTCCGGCACGACGACCCGATCTGGCAAACGCATTACCCGCCCAACGGCTTCAACTGCAGGTGCAAGGTCCGCGCCCTGACGGAACGCCAGGTGCGGCGGCGCGGCCTCCAGGTGCAGAGCAGCGAGGGCCGCCTCGTCCGCGTCGACCAGGACTTCGGCGCGCGCCAGACATGGACGAGGGGCTACCAGGCCCCGAACGGCGAGACCCTTATTCCCGACCCCGGATTCGGCCGCCGGCCGAGGCCAACCATTGCCGCCAGCGAGAAAACGGTCCATTCGATGCTGCGAGCATTTGATTTGCCGATCGACGAAACGATCGCTGCCGGGCGGAGACCGGCCGCCACCATTAGAGCCGTCGGCCCGAGCGACGCCGAGATCCAGCACCGCCGCAGCGAGATTGCGCATCCGGACCCGCGAGAACAGAACAGGCGCCGGAACGCCCTCGAGCGCGACCTCCTCCTGGAGCGCGGCACTGCACGGAGACAGGCTCTGCGGCGGTTGATCGAGGAGCAGGGGGCCGGCGTTGAGATCCGGACGCTCCAATCGGGGCTAGGCCAATCAGAGCACGCTGACCGAATTCGCGCGCTCTCGCGGCTCCTGCCGGCCAACTGGATCCGCCGCGCCAATCTAGGGCCGGGCGTGCGGCTAAGGGCTATGCCTGCAGACCGCGAAGCCCTCGGCTCCTACAATGGCGCCACGAAAACGATCGAGTTGGTCGGCGGCGCCACCGACAGGACTCTGCTCCATGAACTCGTGCACCACATCCAGGAGATGCACCCGGACCTCGACGGGCTGTTCTACGCCTTCTATCGTCGCCGCGGACGAGATCTGCGCTACAACGACTACGCCAACAGGCCGTACGATGGGTCCACATCGCCCGTGGACCCATCGCGCTTTGGTGCCGTGATCGGCCAGATCGATCCCCGTGCCCGCTCGAGGCCGCTGGAGGTGGCAACCACCGCACTGGAAACGCTCGCGGACCCGGATCGCATCTGGATAGACGTCGGCGGCGGTTTCTGGCACGTCACGGACTATCTCGACCTAATGATCGAGCTGGACTACGACTTCTTCGAGTTCTTCGTCGGACTGCTGGTAGATTACCCCTGATGAAGCACCGCATCCGCTACAAGGGGCGCCGCCTCCTCAGCAGCTATACCGTCATCTGGGACGATGTGGCCGGCACCCTCAGCAACCCGTTCGGCGACACCGTGGCCGACCTGTACCAGCAAGGCAATCCGCCGGCATACACAGATGGTCTGTCGGTGGCGATCCGGGTCTTTAGCGAACCGCCCGGAGAAGTCAGTTGGGTTCACTCCGGATGGAAGTACGTCCTGTCGGACGTAAGCCACAGCGCGCCCGACCTGCTGCGGCTGCTGTGGCCCTACGATGCGATGCCGCCCCAGGAAGCGCTTCCTCCGTCTCTTCAGGGCATCCGACCGACTCAGCCGATCGAGATCTCGATGCCCCGCGGCGAAGTTGTCTGAACCCGGGAAATGGCCCAGATCGACATCACGGTCGACGACGACGCGGTCTCCTCGGCGCTCGCTCGCCTCCAGCAGCGCGCCTCGGATTTGTCGCCCGCGATGGCAGTCGTTGCCTCCCTGCTGCGCGAGAGCGCCGAAGAGAGTTTCGAGCGCCAGGCCGCCCCCGACGGCACGCCTTGGGCGCCGCTCGCGCCGGCCACGGCAGCCCGTAAGGCCCGCAAGGGCTACTCCCCCTTGGCACTTGTGCGCGACGGTTACCTGCGCAGCCTCACCGAGCTGTCGACCCCTACTACGGCCGTCGCCGGCACCAACCTCATCTATGCCGCCACCCATCAGTTCGGCCACGAGCACGACAACCTGTTCGGCCGCGGCATCGAGGCCACGATCCCCGCTCGCCCCTTCCTCGGCCTGCGGCGCGACTACGTGGACGACATCGTCGACGTCATCATTCAGCACCTCACGGCCTAGAAACGTCCCGCCAGATTCCGCGAAATTCCCGTTGCTACCGCCAACACCCTGTTGACGCCGTCCCTTCGGTCGCCGATTTGCGCAGCGTTTCTCGCACGAGATCTCTGCGGGTTTCTCCAATTTCTCTACTCTCGTTGGAGGGGTCGGTGATCGGCCCTGATGGGCAGCCCGCGCCCCTGGCCAGCGTGACCGTCTTCCCGAGTCGGAGGACGGTCGGCACCGACCAGAACGGCCGATTTCAGGTTCGGGGGCTGGAGGCGGGAACTCACCAGTTGCGGGCGCATCTGAGGCACATGCGGTCCGCCCTGGTCGAGGCCGAACTGTACGACTCGACAGATCGGGAAGTGGTGCAACTGATCCTGGAGGACGACCCGCCGAACGAAGAACTGGTCATCACGATCAGGGGCGGCGGCAACGGCTTCTGCTTCGTGGAGATGGCGGCGTCTTTCCAGAGGGTCGTCCGAATCGATTCCGGTGTCGCCAGGATCCTCCCCAGACCGCCTCTTACGAGGAACGAGTCGACCTCGGCAACAGGCCGATGTCGGCCTTGAATTTCTCCCCCTCTCCGACCACTGCTCGTCGCACAGCACCTGGGCACAAGGCTGTGGCGGCCACGTAAACGCGAGGAATGCTAGACTTATGGCGAAGTGTCTCTGGATGTGGAGGAGGTTCGGCGGATAGCCGAACTGGCGAGGCTGCGGCTCTCGGCCGGTGAAGAAGAGACGTTCGCGTCCCAACTCTCGGAGATCATAGGCTTCATCGACCAGCTTCGCGCGTTCGGCGCGGGCGCCCCGCGGCCCGGCGACACGGAGCCGGAACGGGACAAAGTCGCCGCCAACGACGTGCCGGCGGCAAGCCGTCCGCTCCTCGACGATTTCCTGGACAACGCACCGGCATCCCTCGACCGCTTCCTGCTCGTGCCACAGGTCAAGGCGACGCCCGGCGGTGCCGAGTGAGGCCGGCCATGACCGCCGAAGCGCTGGCAGCCGCCGTCCGGTCGGGCGAGCGCACCGCCGCCGAGACGGTCGAGCAGGCGTTCGCCCGCATCGAGGAGGTCGACGCGTCGGTGGGCGCCTTCCTCGAACTCTGGCGGGAGGGGGCGGACGAACGGGCAGCCGCCATCGACCGGCGCCGGGACGCCGGCGAGAACCTCGGCCCGCTGGCCGGCGTGCCCACGGCGCTCAAGGACAACCTGTCGCTGGCCGGACACGAGTTGAACTGCGGCTCCCGGATTCTGTCCAGCTACCGCGCGCCCTACACGGCGGGAGCCGTCGAGCGCCTGCTGGCGGCCGACGCCGTGCCGGTCGGCCGGGTGAACATGGACGAGTTCGCGATGGGTTCTTCGTGCGAGAACTCGGGGCTGGCCGTCACCTGCAATCCCTGGAACCTGGCCATGGCGCCCGGCGGTTCGAGCGGCGGTTCGGCAGCCGCGGTCGCGGCGACCGAAGTGCCGCTCGCCCTGGGCTCCGATACCGGGGGTTCGATCCGGCAACCGGCAGCCTTTTGCGGCGTCGTGGGCGTCAAGCCAACCTACGGCCGCGTTTCCCGCTACGGCCTCGTGGCCTTCGCCTCGTCTCTCGACCAGATCGGACCGCTCACCCGAAACGTGCGGGACGCCGCGCTGGCTCTCGGTGCCATTGCCGGCCGCGATCCCCGCGATTCCACATGCAGCGAACTGCCGGTCGAGGACTATCTCGAATCGATCGAAGACGGCGTCGAAGGCCTGACGGTCGGCACGATCCGCGAAGTCCGGACCTCGGCACTGGACGAGGACGCGGCGGAGGGCTATCAGCAGGCGCTCGACGCACTCGAGACAGCCGGCGCCCGGCTGGCCGAGGTGAGCATTCCCTTGATCGACGCGGCGGTGGCGACCTACTACGTACTCGCCAACAGCGAGGCCAGCGCGAACCTGGCCCGCTTCGACGGCAGCCGCTATGGACACCGGGCCGCCAGCGCCCGTTCCCTCCAGAGGATGTACACCGACAGCCGGAGCGAGGGCTTCGGCAGCGAGGTCAAGCGCCGCATCATCCTGGGTACGTTCGCGCTCTCCTCCGGCTACTACGACGCCTACTACGGCCGCGCCGCGCGCATCGCCGGGGCGATGCGGCAGCAGTTCGCGGAGGCCTTCGAAGCCGTCGACCTGCTGGTGACTCCAACCTGTCCCTCGGGCGCCTTCGCCCGCGGCGAGCGGGTCGACGATCCGCTGGCCATGTACCTGTCCGACGTCTTCACCACGCCGCCCAGCCTGGTCGGGATTCCCGGAGTCTCGGTACCGTGCGGTCTGGACAGGCGAGGCCTTCCCCTGGGTCTTCAGATCCTCGCCCCGCCCCTCGCCGACGCCATGGCTCTGCGGGCGGCAAGGGCCGTCGAGCTCACGATCGGTTTCGAGTGCAGCCCGGAGGCGATTCCATGAGGACCCGCACCGCCGCTGTCTATGCCGCGGCTTTTGCCATTCTGCTACCCGCCGTGGCTGCCGCGGCGACGAAGCGCGCCGCCGTGCCCGAGATCGGATCGCCGACACCGGTCGCCGTGATGACCGGGCACGGCAAGATCCACATCGAGGCGAAGCCGCGCGCGAACGAAGGCCTGCTCGCCTTCGCGAAGCGGCTCTGCGGCAACTCGAGGCACTCCTCCGCCCTCAGCCGGGCCAACGGCGGCGTACGGCGCCTCAAGCGCGGCGTCCGCTACAGGGTTCCCTTCGATCTGCTCCCCAAGGGAAGTCAGCAGGCGGCGATCCTCGCCCTGCTGCCGAAGGACCAGGCGACCGCCGACGGCTGGAAACACAGGGTCTCGTCTTCCTCGCGCGGCCGGGATGCAGAAAGCCTGTGGACCATCGCGGAGTGGTTCACCGGCGCTGGCGAGAACCACCGGCTTCTGCGGCAGGCGAACAATCTGACCAGCAACGTCATCCGACCGGGCCAGTTGATCCTCGTCCCGCGCCGCGTCCTCGGCGAACCCTTCGCCGGCATGTTGCCCGCGCCCCGAACGGCGGCCATCAGCTCCAGTACCGAGGCGACGCCCTTCGTCCGCTACGGGTCGGACGACAAGGGTGAGTACGCGAGCTACCGCCTGAAGGCGGGCGAGGCTCTCTACTCGAGTGTCGTCATGCGGTTCACCGGCCGTCTGCACGCCCCGGACGTGAACGAGCTGGTGCGGGAGATCGAGCAGCGCAACGAGATCGGCAACGTCAGGGATCTGCCGGTCGGATATGAAGTCAAGATCCCGGTCGACCTGCTTTCGGCGCGCTACCTGCCCCCGGACCATCCGCGCCGCGTGGAGTGGGAGGCGCAACGCGCCGCCGGAGAGCAGATCGAGAACGAAGTGCTGGCGCTCGACCTCGACGGGGTGACCGTGGTGCTCGACGCCGGCCACGGCGGCCGTGACATCGGCGCGCCGGTCGGCGGCCTCTGGGAGAGCAACTACGTCTACGACATCATGCTGCGGACCAAGAGAGTGCTGGAGAGCCGCACCGCCGCCGCCGTCTTGCCGACGACCCGCGAGGGTTCGACGTTCCGGATCGCCGACAGAGACGTGCTGCCGAAGTCCCGGGGCCACACCGTGCTCACGAATCCGCCCTACCGGATCGACAACGCCGCCGCGGCGACGAACTTTCGCTGGTACCTCGCAAACTGGGTCTACCAGCAACGGCGGAAGGCCGGCGTCGAGCCCGGCCAGGTGATCTTCATCTCCATTCACGCCGACTCGCTACACCACTCCCTGCGGGGGGCCATGGTCTACATACCGGGATTGGTCGGCATCACCAACAACTACGGCAAGAGCGGCTCGCCCTACTCTTCACGCCGGGAAGTCCGGGCAGAACCGCGGGTGTCTTTCACGCGCAGCGAACGCATCACCAGCAGGGGATTGTCGCGCGACCTGGCCCAGCACATGCTGGCCAGCTTCCGGAACTCCGACCTGGCGGTTCATCACAACGGACCCGTCCGGGATCGGATCGTCCGCCAGTGGAGGGTTTACGTGCCGGCACAGATCCGCTTCAACCGGGTACCGGCCAAAATCCTGCTCGAGGTCTGCAACCTGGGCAACGAGCAGGACCGCCGGCTGATGAAGACTCGCGCCTACCGCCAGCAGGTCGCCGAGGCCATCGTCGACGGCATCCTGTCGTACTACGGCGTCCCCCAGGGCGGCGCCGACCGCACCGTCACCGCCGGCGGCAGTTGATGCGCGCGCGCCGACGCCTGCGCGGCGCCCAGTAGCGACGCATAAGGCCGACCACGACGTCCTGGGTGCTTACGCTTGCGCGCCCCTCAGTAGCGACGCATAAGGCCGACCACCTTGCCCTGGATGCTGAGCTGGTCGGCGGGCACGTGGATGGGCCCCATCTCCCGGTTCGCCGGCTGGAGGCGAACCGTGTCGCCCTCCGGGTAGTACCGCTTGAGAGTCGCCTCGTCGCCGACCAGGGCCACGATCATCTCACCCGAGTGGGCCTCTTCCCGCTGGGCTATGACCACCAGGTCGCCGTCGCAGATGCCGTCGTCGACCATCGAGTCGCCTTCCACCTGGAGCACGTAGTGGCGGCCGGCGGCGCCACGCTCCAGCAGGTGCTCCGGCACCGACAGGTCGTCGACGCCGGCCACCGCCTCGATCGGCTGGCCGGCCGCGATCCGGCCGTGGAAGGGCACGGCATTCGACGCCGGACGGCGCGACCGGAGCGTCTTCTCGGTCAACTCGAGGCCGCGCTTCTGATTCCAGCCGCCCCGCAGGTAGCCCTTCTGCCGCAACAGCTTCAGGTGCTTGTGGACGGTGCCGTAGGAGCGGTAGCCGAATCGGCGCCGGATCTCGAGGTGGGTGGGCGCAACGCCGCGCACCGCAACGAACTCGCACACGAAGTCGAGAATCTGCTTCTGCCGCTCGGTCAGGAAGTCGTCCATGGACCAGCGATACTAGACGGAAACCGAGCGTAAAACAAATTCCGCGCCCCGGCTGGGAGCCGGCGCGGACAGTACGGTCGCCGCTTCGCGGCGCGTCTCCTCGCAGAAGCCGGCCAGAGGCCAGCGTACTCAGCCTTTGCCGCATACACTACCCGACCACGCCTCGCACCTGCCTTGGAGCACGCGCCGATGAACCGGCTTCAGACCACACCCCACATGCCACGACAGCACCTGGAACAGCACGAACTCGCCAACGGCCTGCGCGTCGTGCTCCACGAAGACCGGCGTCTGCCCCTGGCGGCCGTGAACATCTGGTACCACGTCGGCTCCAAGAACGAGCAGACCGGACGCACCGGACTGGCCCACCTGTTCGAACACATGCTGTTCCAGGGCTCCGCGCACGTGTCCGAGAACGGGCACTTCGAGCACATCCAGAGCGTCGGCGGCGTCGCCAACGGCTCGACCTGGTACGACCGCACGAACTACTACGAGACCCTGCCCTCGAACCATCTCGAACTCGGCCTCTGGCTGGAGTCCGACCGTCTCGGTTTCCTGCTCGAGGCCCTGACCCAGGAGAAGTTCGAGAACCAGCTCTCGGTGGTCATGAACGAGCGGCTGCAGCGCGTCGACAACCAGCCCTACGGTCTGGCCAGCGAACGCCTCAGCGAACTGCTGTACCGCCAGCGCGACGGCAGCAGCCACCCCTACGCCTGGCCGGTGATCGGCTACATGGACGACCTGGAAGCGGCGACCCTCGACGGGGTCCGAGACTTCTTCCGCACCTGGTACCGGCCAAACAACGCGGTCCTCACTCTGGCCGGCGACATCGACAGCGCCCGCGCCCTCGATCAGGTCAGGCGCTACTTCGAAGACATCGCGGCCGGACCGCTGCCGCAGGCGCCGCAGGTCGACCCCGTAGCCGAGATCGGTCCCCGCGGCACGGCGCGGGAAGTGCTCCAGGACACGATCGAGTTGCCCCGCTCCTACTCCGCCTACTGCCTGGACGGATACGGCAGCGACGACTGGTACGCCGGCGCGATGCTGGCGACGACTCTCTCCTCCGGCATGATGAGCCGGCTCCACCGCGACCTCGTCTACGAGCGCCAGATCGCGCAGTCCGTGTCCGCGATGATCCTGCCCACGGAGATCTGCGCGATGTTCGCCGTCGTCGCCACCTGCCAGAGCCGCGAGCCGGACGCGCTCGGAAACGCCGAGGCCGTCGAGGAGGCAGTCCTCGAACACATCGAAGCGATCCGCGCGAAGGGTCCGACCGAGTCCGAACTCGAACGGGCGCGGCGAATTCTGCTGCTCGACTATCGCGACAGTGAGCAGGACCTGTCTCTATGCGCCGACCGGCTGTCCGCCGCGGCGACCTACCTGGGCGACCCCGCCGGCGCCTGGACCGAACCGGATCGACTGCTCCGTGTAGATTCCGAGCAGATCCGCGGCTTGGCCGAGCGCGCTCTCGGTCCGGAGCGCCGTGCGGCCGTCGTCGTGGTGCCCAAACCGTGAAGACTGCAACTTCCCCGGCTCTCGACCGCGGCCAGCCTCCAGTCCCGGCGGCGAGCCGGCCCTGCGCCTTCCCCCAGTTCGGGCACGAGCGCCTCATGTCCGGCGTCCGTCTGTGGACTCTCGATGTCCCGGACCGCAATCTCGTCACCGTCACCCTGCTCATGCCGGGCGGCAGCGAACTCGATCCGCCGCAACTGGCGGGACTCGCCTCGTTCACGGCGGGACTGCGCGGCAAGGGCACAAAGCAGCGCACGGCGCTCGAGTTCGCGGCCGCGGCCGAAGACCTGGGGACCGGCATCTCGTCCTCCTGCTCCTGGGAGATCGCGGGGATCGGCGCCACGATGCGCTCGGAGGACGTCGCCGCCGGCCTGGAACTGGTCGCCGAAGCCGCGTTGGAACCGGCCTTCAGGGCGGAGGAGATCGAACGCGCCCGCCGGCGGCGCTTGGCCGAGATCGACCGGCGGCGCAGCGATCCTTCCAGTCTGGCCGGAGCAGCCTTCGCGCGCGCCGTCTACGACGGGACCCCCTACGGCAATCCCTCAATCGGCGATCGCGATACCGCCCAGGCGATCACCCGGAGCGACATCGCCGCCTTCCATCAAGCGGCCCTCGCCGCGCGCTCCTGCCACCTCATCGCGGTGGGCGACTTGGGACCCGGCCGGGTACGGCAGACGATCGAGGAGAAGATCGAACGCGATCTCCGATCCCACCGCGGGGAGTTCGACGGCGAACCGGCCGGCCTCGAACCGGCCGGCCTCGAACCGGAAGATGCGACGACACCGACCCGCCGGGTCGTGATCGTGGACCGCCCCGACGCGGCGCAGACCCAGTTGCGGGTCGGCCATGTCGGGATACCGCGCCGGCATCCCGACCGCATCAAGGTACAGGTCGCGAACTCGATCCTCGGCGGCAAGTTCATCAGCCGCCTGAACCTCAGCCTGAGGGAGCGGCACGGCTACACGTACGGAGTCTCCAGCAACTTCAGCTCCCGCCGTGGACCGGGTCCGTTCGTGGTGTCCTTGGCGGTGGCCAACGAAGTGACCGGCGCCGCCTGCCGGGAGATCGTCGGCGAACTCGAGCGTCTCTGCCATGAGCCGCCGAGCGAGACGGAACTCGACGACGCCCGCAACTACCTGGTCGGCGTCTTCCCGTACACCCTGCAGACGATCCAGAATCTCGCCTCCCGGCTGCAGGCGCTCGCCACCTTCGGCCTGGACCGCGACGAGTACGAACGCTGGCCCGAGCGGATCCGCGCCACGACCCGCCAAGATGTCCACGAGGTCTGCCAACGCCATCTATTCCCCGACCGGCTCACCGTGACCGCGGTCGGGCCGGCATCCGAACTCGCGCCGCAACTCGAGAGCCTGGGAACGATCGCGGTGCAACCGGCCGGGTGAGCGCCAATGCGGCCGCTGTCAAGGGCCGGCCGCGTGGTATCTTCTCCGGCTCGATGCAACTCGAAAGTTCGGACAAGATACGCAACCTCGCCGTCGTCGGACACAACGACATCGGCAAGACGACTCTGATCGCCGGCCTGCTCTACACCGGCGGCGTCTTCAACCGGCAGAACCGGGTCGAGGACGGCAACACCGTCACCGACTTCGACAACGAGGAGATCCGCCGCGGCATCTCCATCGGCCTCGCCGTCTGCTACACGCCCTGGTCCGACGGCGCCGGCGAGCACAAGGTCAACCTGATCGACTGTCCCGGCTCCGGGATCTTCGTTCACGAGACCAGTTCGGGCATGCGGGCGGCCGACGCCGCCCTGCTGTGCCTGAACGCCGCATCGCCGACCCAGGTCATGGCCGAGAAGGCTTGGGAAGTCGCCGCGGGGCTGGAGCAGCCGGCGATGCTGCACCTGACCAAGATGGACCGCGACAACATCGACTTCGAGGGTTGCATCGCCGAACTGCAGCAGAACTTCGACCGCATGGCGCTGCCGGTGCAGATCCCGATCGGCGACGGCAAGGACTTCACCGGCGTCGTCGACCTGCTGAGCGGCAACGCCTATCTCTACGACCACAATGGGAATGGCCGCAGCCAGGGGTCCGAGCCGCCGGCAGAGTTGGCGGACCAGATCGAAGAGTGGCGGGCAAAACTCACGGAAGCCGTCGCCGAGAGCGACGACGATCTGATGGAGGCCTATTTCGACCAGGGCGACCTCGATCAAGACCAGTTGGTCGAGGGGCTCAAGAACGCGATCAGGAACCGGGCGCTGTTCCCGGTCACCATGTCGTCCGCCGGACACGGGATCGGCAACTCGGCTCTGCTCGACGCGGTGGTCAAGCTGTTGCCGTCGCCGACGTGCGCGCCGCCGATGCCGGCCGCAGATCTCGGCGGAGAACCCGTGGAACTCGAGCGCGGCGACGGCGCGCCGGTCAGCGCGATCGTCTTCAAGACCATGAACGACCCCTTCACCGGCCGCATCTCCCTGCTCCGCGTAGCCGCGGGCCGCATGACCTCCGACACCGGCTACTGGAATTCACGGCGCGAGGAGGCGGAACGCGTCGGCCACCTGATGCACCTGCAGGGCAAGACCGGCCAGAACGTGCCCCAACTCCTCGAGGGCGACATCGGCGGCGTGGCGAAGCTCAAGAGCAGCGTCACCGGCGACTCGATCACGAGCCGCGAACGGCCGCTTCGCCTCGGATTCCCCACCCCCCCGGTCGCCGCGATCTCGTTCGCGATCGAGCCGAAGACGAAAGGCGACGAAGAGAAGATCGGCGAAGCGGTGCTAAGGCTGGTCGAGGAGGATCCGAGCCTGCGGGCCGGGCGCGACCCGCAGACGGGAGAGTTCCTGCTCTCGGGCGCCGGCCAACTCCACGTCGAGATCGCGGTGTCCAAGCTGAAGGCCCGGTCCAAGGTCGAGGTCATCCTGCACCCGCCGAAGGTGCCCTACCGCGAAGCGATCAGGAGGCCCGCGGTCGGCCACGGCCGGCACAAGAAGCAGAGCGGCGGCCGCGGCCAGTTCGCCGACTGCACGATCACGATGGAGCCCGTCCCGACCCCGGAGGACTACGAATTCGTCGACGAGATCTTCGGCGGTTCGATCCCCCAGAACTACCGCCCGGCGGTCGAGAAGGGCCTGCTCGAGGCAGCCGCACGCGGCTACCTGGCCGGCTACCCGGTCGGCAACTTCCGGGTCCGCCTCCAGGACGGCAAGTACCACGACGTCGACTCGTCCGAGATAGCCTTCAAGGTCGCCGGCTCCCTGGCCTTCAAGGACGCCATGGCGAAGGCCGCCCCCACCCTGCTCGAACCGGTGATGCAGGTCGACATCAACACCACCGAAGACTTCATGGGCGACATCATGAGCGACCTGTCGTCCCGCCGCGGCCGCCCCCAGGGCATGGAAGCCAAGGGCAACGCCCAGATCGTCAAGGCCACCGTCCCCATGGCCGAGATGCTGACCTACGCCCCCGCCCTGCGCTCAATGACCCAGGGCCGCTCCAGCTTCACGATGAACGTCTCCCACTACGAGGAAGTCCCCCGCCAGATCCAGGAGAAGATTATCGCCGAAGCGAAGCGGGCGGAGGAAGAGGACTAGCTCGCCGGATCCGGAGGCGCGGCTACGCCGCGCGGCGCGCGCCGCTGGCGCGCGCGGCTGACACGCGGCGGACGTGCGGTGGACGCACCCGCCTGCTGCGGTCCGGGGAGAGGGTCCCAGGGGCCGCTCGCGCTTGTTTGGTGAAAAGGGGGGGTTGCGCTCGCTTCGGTCGGCTGCGCTCCGGTCTGGTGTCGGTTCATGGGGGGACATGGGCCGTCGCTTGCCGACAGCCCCCTGGGACCCTCTCCCCGGACCGCAGCAGGCTGGAGGTCGTCGGGCTTGTGTCCGGAGGCCGGCGCCGTTGCTACCATCGACGCATGGTCGTGGAGCCAAGCCCTGTACCGGCCCCAACCAGCTTCATCCCTCCTCCAGCACCGCGCGAGCGACCCACGGAGTACGCCGATCGCATCGGCCAGTACTACGTCGCCTCCAGGTCGGAAACGCACCGAAAGCGGCACGGTCTCTACTTGACGCCTGTGGCCGCCGCCGACTTCATGGCGGCTCAGATCCGAGTCGCCGGTGACGGCCTTCGAGTCCTGGATCCTGCCGCCGGTGCGGGCGCTCTTTGTTGCGCGGCGATAGAAGCGCTCGCCAACCGCGACGCTTCACCGGGTTCGATCGAGCTGGTCGCCTACGAGGTAGACGCTGAGCTGACAGAACCGCTGGAGGCCGTTCTCGAGTACCTCGAACAGTGGTGCCGCGAGGAGCACGGGATCGGACTCGACGTGCGAATCGAATCCGCAGACTTCGTCATGGAGCACGCGGAGGCTCTTGGGCTCGAAGGCAGTCTGATTCCGTCCGAGTCAGATGACCGCGAGTTCGACATCGTCATTTCAAACCCGCCGTACTTCAAGATCAACAAGGGTGACCCGCGGGCGGTTCTCGCTTCCAACGTGGTCCACGGCCAACCGAACATCTACGCCCTGTTCATGGCGGTCAGCGCCGTCCTGGTCCGCCCGGACGGCGACTTCATCTCCATCACGCCGAGGAGCTTTGCCTCCGGCTTGTACTTCCGGCAGTTCCGGCAAGTCTTCTTCGACCTCATTCGGCCGACTCTGGTTCACGCATTCGGATCACGTCGGGAGGCCTTCAAACGCGAAGAGGTGCTGCAGGAGAATGTCATCTTGCATGGCACCCGTCTGAACTCCCAGCCGCAAGATCGGCAGGCTCCGTTTGTCATCTCCAGCAGCCGCGGCGTCAGCGACCTGAGCGACTCTTGCCGCCGCACGACATCGCTTCAAGCGGCCCTCAATCTCGACGACGGCGACCGCGTACTGCGACTGCCCGTATCCGACGAGGATGCCCGGGTCCTCGACCTGGTCGACTCGTGGCCGAACACACTGGCCAGTCTGGGCCTCCGTATCTCCACCGGACCGGTCGTCCCCTTCCGCGCGAAGGATCTGGTCGATCACGAGGGTGAGGTACCCGAGTCGCACGTTCCGCTCCTCTGGATGAACCACGTACGCCCAATGCAGGTCACCTGGCCATTGCACCGGCACAAGCCGGAGTACATCAAGCGTCAGGGCGCCGAGAAACTACTCCTCCCGAACCGCAACTACGTTCTCCTGCGCCGCTTTACCGCGAAGGAAGAGGTCCGTCGGCTTTCGGCGGCACCCTACGTTGCCAAGTCCATGCCCGTTCCTCTGGTGGGTCTTGAAAACCACCTGAACTACATCTATCGACAGGCCGGCGCGCTCACCGACGACGAGGCATGGGGGTTGGCGGCGCTCTACAACAGCCGCCTCCTCGACACCTACTTCAGGTGTCTGAATGGGCACACTCAGGTCAACGCGACCGAGCTTCGGGCAATGCCCCTGCCGGCAAGCGACTTCATCATCGAACTCGGCGAGCGAGTCCGACAACTCGCCAACCCGATCGACCATCTCGACCCATTGATCGCGGACGCACTGTCCGCCGACACTCACCGGAAGTGCGTCGTTGGATAAACTTGACGAGGCGCGAGCAATCCTGCGCGGCTTGGGGATGCCCCCAGCGCAGTCGAATGCGATGGCGGGGCTAACCCTGCTTGCGCTGTGCGGAATGACGGAGCACGACTCCTGGTCTGAAGCGTCACGCGGCCGACGAACCGTGACCAAGGGCATCATGGATTACGTCCGCGAACACTTCGGCGGCGACTACGCCCCAAAACACCCGCGAGACGTTTCGCCGCCAGGTACTCCACCAGTTCGTACTCGCGGGCGTCGCCGAGCACAACCCCTTGGAGCCTGACCTGCCAACCAACAGTCCACGGTCTCACTACGCCATCAGCGAGGCCGCGCTTCGGGTCGTTCAGTCTTTCGGGACCGCCCAATGGGAACCCAACGTCACGGCGTTTCGCCGCGACCTAAGCGCCTGGCTCGCAAAGTACGAGGACTCGCGGTCCCGGACCCTGGTCCCCATTCGGTTCCCCGACGGCCAAGAGGTGCGACTCTCGCCAGGCTCGCACAACGAGCTTCAGAAGGCTGTGATCGAGGAGTTCGCTCCGCGCTTCGCCCCTGGCGCCCATGTGCTCTACCTCGGCGACACCGCCAAGAAGGACCTCCACGTCGACCGGCAACACCTCCTTCAAGTAGGCCTTCCGCTGACGGAGCACGACAAGCTGCCCGATATCGTCCTCCACGACCGCGCCCGCGACCGGCTCTTCCTCATTGAGGCGGTGACGTCACATGGCCCCGTCGACCGGAAGCGCCTGACCGAGTTCGAGGCCCTCTTACAGTCTTGCCGCGTCAAGCCCGTGTACGTGAGCGCCTTCCCGGACTTCGACGAGTTCCGCAAGCACATGAAGGCCATCGCCTGGGAAACCGAAGTCTGGCTGGCAGAGGTGCCGGATCACCTGATCCACTTCGACGGGGACAAGTTTCTTGGGCCAACCGCCTAGCTTGGGGTTAGCCCTTGCCGAGCCATCACCTAAGTGCTACTGCTCCGTGATCAGCGCGACCAGACGCGGCAGCTTCTCCTCGTCGAGATGGAAGCAATCGTCAGGAGAGTGCCACGTTCCGAAGTACGCCTCCGTACTGTCGCCGCAGATCGCCCTGATCTTGTCCTCGGCAATGCCAAAGTGCCGCGCGATGCGTTCTGTGACGACCGCCACCGCCAGTCCCTTCTCGCGCGAGCTTGCCTCGGGGAACACTGAGATGATGGCGCTGTAGCCCTCCTCCAGCTTGACCTGAAACCAGAGAGTTGTCCGGCTCCTCTGCTTTCGCAGGACGCCTCCGAACCCGCTCACGGCCACATCCCACAGGTCCGCAACACCGCTCTTCTCGGCGAGGGCGCGCAGTTCGTCCTCGCTCCGCGCCGGCCGCCGCTTCGCCCCAGTCCGCGCCTTGGCGCGTCTCTGCACATCCTCCTCGTCGAGCAGCAGAGAGCGTGCCACGAACTCACCGTCGTCCGTGTTGAAGTATGCGAACGTTGCCGCGTTGATGTCCACGCCATGCGTCGAGGACAAGTATTCGACGATCCTCTGCGTCGTGTCGTCAAGCGACGACGCCACGATGTAGATGCGGTGTCGTTCGTTGACGACCTCTGGTGGTTCGTCACCGAACTTCCTCTGAAAGGCCACCTCGAAAGGCTCCTTCAAGTACTCGCGGGCGCACTCTTCGACATCGTCTCTACCAAGCTCCTGTACCCAAGAGGCATAGTCCAGAGCCTGCGCAACCACGTCCCGGGGCGTCCGGTCCCGCTTCAACTCCACAACCACCAAGTTGCCGTCTCGATCCACCGCGAGGAGATCCAGAGGCACGCCGTATCTCGCAATCTGCCAACCGATGACCAATAGGTCATCGCTCAGCAGTCGAATATCCCCACGGAGCCACTCTTCGAGCCGCCCTTCCAGATCCAGGCGCGACTGTCGCACCGGCTGGAGTCGGTCGGAATCGATCTTCCAGAGCTTCACTTCGAGTGGCATGCGCGGCTCCTTTGGCCTTGTCTCAGCGGCGAAGCTTAGCCGTCCGGTTCGGCTAGCGCCGCAGAAAGGTCCGGAAGCCGGCGCTTTGCGCCGGCTTCCGGCCAGAAGGCCGGCGCACCCAGTTTCTGCCGCGCTAGCTGCTAGCTGGGCCTGGTCGAAGTGCGCCGTTGCCCGGCGACGCCCAGCCTGCAGTGGGCCGAAGGAGGGGGTCCCTGCGGGCTGTCGGCAAGCGACGGCCGACGCCCACACATCGTCCGACGCCAAACCGGAGCGCAGCCGACCGAAGCGAGCGCAACCCCCTCTTTTCACCCAGAGAGCGCGAGCGGCCGCTGGGACCCCCTCCTTCGGCCCGCTGCAGGCGGGTGGAACCGACGCCGCCACGCCACGCCGACGCGCGACGGCGCGGCACCGCTACTCGTCGGTGTCGACGAACTCGATGACGGCCAGTTCGGCGGCGTCGCCGCGGCGAGGGCCGAGCTTGGTGATGCGGAGGTAGCCGCCGGGGCGGTCGGCGTAGCGGGGGGCGATCTCGTCAAACAACTTCTTGACGTGGTCGCGGTTGGGGAGCCAGCGGCGGACCAGGCGCCGGGCGTGGACGGAGTCCTCGCGGCTCCTGGTGATGAGCTTCTCGGCCACCGGGCGCAGGGCCTTGGCCTTGGCCAGCGTGGTCCGGATCCGGCCGTGTACGACCAGGGAGGCGAGCATGTTGCGGAACATCGCCCGCCGGTGGGCCGTGGTCCGGCCCAGTTTCTTGTAGCCAACTCCGTGACGCATCTTCGCTCCTTCCCGGGAAAGCTCTAGAGCGGTCCAGAGGCCGTCAGGCCTGGACGCCGCTCTCCGCGTTCTCCGGAACCTCCATGCCGAAGGAGAGTCCCATCCTGTCGAGCACCTTCTGGATCTCTTCGAGCGACTTGCGGCCGAAGTTCTTCGTTTCCAGCATCTCCTTCTCGCTCCGCGCGACGAGGTCGCCCACCGTGTTGATGTTCGCGTTCCTCAGGCAGTTCGCCGAACGAACACTCAGGTTCAGATCGTCGATCTCCCTCCGGAGCAGGGTGCCGAGGTCGCTCCCGTCGACTTCCTCCTCGGCCGCGGCTTCGACGACCAGGCTCTCCTCGGCGTCGATGAAGATCGTCAGGTGGTCGCGCAGCAGGGCGCCGGCACGGGATACTCCCTCTTCCGGCGTCACCGTTCCGTCCGTCCAGACCTCGACGATCAGTCGCTCGTAGTCGGTGGTCCGGCCGAGTCGCGCCGCCTCCACGCGGTAGTTCACGCGCTTCACCGGGCTGTGGACGGAGTCGAGCGGAATCCAGCCAATCCCCATCGACTCGTCGAGGTTGAGGTCCGCGCCGACGTAGCCGCGTCCGTTCTTGACCTGCGCCTCGAGGCGGAGCCGGCCCCGTTCGTTCAGCGTCGCCACCTTGCTGTTCGGGTCGCGAATCTCGACGCTCGGGTCGCCGTTGAAGTCACCGGCGGTCACTTCGCGCGGGCCCGACACATCCAGCGTAATCACGCGCGTCGTTCCGTCGAAGGACCGCAGCGGCACCTGTTTCAGGTTCAGAATGATGTCCGTGACGTCCTCTACCACCCCTTCGAGTGAAGAGAACTCGTGCAGCGCGCCGTCGATCCGCACCGCGGTAATCGCGGCGCCTTCGATTGCCGACAGGAGGCTACGACGCAGTGCATTGCCAACGGTAGAGCCGAAGCCGCGTTCGAACGGCTGGGCCGAGAACTTGCCATACGTATCGGTCAGAGTCTCGGTATCGATTTCGATCCGCTTCGGGCGTTGAAATCCCTTCCAGAGCATGTTCACTCCTACAATCTCGATTGCGTTCCAGGTTGAAACGTTGATGTCTCGGTGCAGTACCGGCAGCGATACCGCGTTCAGACCCGACGCCGTTTCCGGGCACGGCAGCCGTTGTGCGGAATCGGCGTCACGTCACGGATCGATCGGATGCTGATGCCGGTGGCCTGCAGAGCCCTGACGGCCGATTCGCGCCCGCCTCCCGGACCCTTGACCAGCACGTCGACCGACCGCACGCCCAGGTCCTTGGCCTGATAGCCGACCGCCTGCGCGGCCACTTGAGCCGCGAACGGCGTTCCCTTTCGCGACCCCTTGAAGCCGTTTCGGCCCGACGACGACCAGGTCAGAACATTGCCATCCGGATCGCTGATGCAGACCAGTGTGTTGTTGAAGGTCGCATTGACGTGCGCCACGGCGTGGGGCACGACGCGCTTCTCCTTCTTCCTCGACTTTGCCATCTAGTGTTGTGTCTCCGGTAGTCCTCTCTCGCCTACTTCCCGACCTTCTTCTTGCCGGCCACGGTGGCACGCCGCGGTCCCTTGCGGGTACGCGCGTTGGTGTGCGTGCGCTGGCCTCGGACGGGCAGGCCCTTGCGATGCCTGACACCGCGGTAACTGCCGACCTCCATCAGACGCTTGATGCTCTGGGTCACTTCCTTGCGCAGGTCTCCCTCTACAGACCCCGCCTCCTGAACGACCCGGCGGATCCGGCCCGTCTCGTCCTCGGTCAGATCCCTGACCTTGATCTCGGCCGCGACACCCGCCTGATCCAGCAGCACGAGCGCCCGTGAGCGGCCGATGCCGTAGATGTAGGTGAGGCCGATGCCGACCTGCTTGTTCTGCGGTAGATCGATCCCCGCGATTCTCGCCATTCCAGCTCTCTCCCGTTCTTCTCAGCCCTGCCGCTGCTTGTGCTTGGGGTTCTCACAGATGACGCGGATAACTCCGCGACGCCGGACCACCTTGCACTTCACGCACATCCTCTTCACTGACGCCCGCACCTTCATGATGGTTCTCCTCAGGTTCCGAACCGACCGTCAGGTCCGCAGCCTGTATACGATCCGGCCACGGCCGGGGTCATAGGGCGAAAGTTCGACCAGAACGCGATCCCCCGGAAGAATCCGGATGAAGTGCTTGCGCATCTTTCCCGAGATGTGGGCCAAGGCCTGGTGCTTGTTGTCAAGCTCGACCTTGAAGACTGCGTTCGGCAGTGTCTCCACCACGGTTGCCTCGACCTCGATCGCCTCTTCCTTCTTCACGCCCAAGTTCCCTTCGTCCTCTTGCTACCTCTCAGGTTCAAGCCGCCAGCGCCTCCAAACCCTTCGCAGGCTCGGCCGGAATCTGCAGGTCCTGCGGCCCCATCCCCCACCTCGCCGGGAGCGCTGCGTCTCCGAGCTTCGCTCCGCATCGTTCTACGGCGCGGCCTCCTGGCCCAGTACGCGCGCTCCGGCCTTTGTCACCGCGACCGAGTGCTCAAAATGAGCCGACAACGATCCATCCTTCGTTCTCGCCGTCCAACCATCTCCGTCCATCTTCACGGCCCGGCTTCCAGCGTTGACCATGGGCTCAATCGCCAAGACCATTCCCGACCGCAACTCCATGCCACCACCCCGGCAACGGTAGTTCGGCACTTCCGGTTCCTCATGTAGCGCGGAACCGATACCGTGACCGACGAAATCCCGAACCACGGAGTACCCGTGACCCTTGACGTACCGCTCGACCGCTCGACCGATGTCGTGCAGCCACCTGCCGGGCGCCACGCATTCCAGAGCCACATCCAGGGCCCGGCGAGCGACTTCCAGCAAGCCCGCGGCCTGCTCCGAGACCGCACCTACACGGTACGTGCGCGCAGCGTCGCCATAGTACCCCGAAAACTCCACCCCGCAGTCGATGCTGACGATGTCTCCGTCCCCGAGAGGCACGTCGTCCGGGATGCCGTGGACGATCACATCGTTCACCGAAGTGCATAGGCTGCCCGGAAACCCCCCGGTAACCGAGAAACGCCGGCCGGCCGCCACGCTCACGAATCGCCGTTTCCGCATGGACATCGAGTTCGCGCGTGGTCATCCCGGGGCGCAGCCGCTGCTCCAGGGAAGCCAGCACTTCCAGAACGATGCCGTTGGCGCGGTCCATCAGGTCGAGTTCCTCTTCGGTCCTGAGCGTCACCATCAGGCGGCTCTCCCTTCCGCCAGCGACGCCTCGATTGCGGTCGTGACCTGTTCGATGGGGACGTTGCCGTCGACGCGGCGCAGCAGCCCCAGGCCCTCGTAGTGAGCGATCAGGGGCTCGGTCTGCGCGGCGTAGACCCGCAGCCGTTCGCGCACGACCTCTTCGCGGTCGTCGTCGCCGCGGCCGCGCAGCACGGAACGCCGAACGAGAACCTCGTCCGGCACGTCGATCGTCACCACGTGATCGAGTGCCCCGCCCTTCAGGATCTCGTCCAGGGTGTCGGCCTGCGGCGCGGTGCGCGGATAACCGTCGAGCAGGAAACCCGCGACCGTATCGGCCCGAGCCAGCCGGTCGCGAACCACTTCGGCCATCAGATCGTCGTCGACCAGAGCGCCCGAGGCCATCACACCCTCGACACGCCGGCCCAGCTCGCTGCCCGCGGCGACCGCGGCCCGCAGCATCTCGCCGGTCGAGATGGCCGGCACGCCGAGCGACACCTCCAGGCGTTCGGCCTGGGTGCCCTTGCCGCAACCGGGAGCTCCCAGCAGCACGATGCGAAGAGAATCAGCCACGGCGACCCCGGATCCGGCCCCGCTTCATGAAGCCCTCGTAGTTGCGCATCACGAGCTGGCTCTCGATCTGTTGCAGCGTGTCCATGGCCACGCTCACGACGATCAGCAGCGACGTGCCGCCGAAGTAGAAGTTGATCCCCATGCCCTCGGTCAACCAGAGGGGCGCCACCCGGTCCAGGGCGCCACCGATGAAGGGCAGCCCCCCGACCTTGAAGCCGGCGATCAGGAACTCCGGCAACACCGAAACGCCCGCCAGGTACAGGGAGCCGACCAGGGTCAGCCGGGTCAGAACCCGGTCGATGTACTCCGAAGTTCGCCTGCCCGAGCGAATGCCGGGAATGAACCCGCCGTACTTGCGCATGTTCTCGGCAAGATCGTTCGGGTTGAAGATGATCGAGACGTAGAAGTACGAGAAGAAGATGATCGCCGCCACGTAGAGCAGGTAGTAGACCGGCTGGCCCCACTGCAGCGCGGCAGAGATCCGCTGGATCGGCTCGTACTGGATCATCTGCGCGATGGTCGCCGGCACCGTGACCACGGAACTCGCGAAGATGACCGGAATCACGCCGCCGGTGTTCACCCGCAGGGGCAGGTAGGTGCTCTGTCCGCCGTACTGGCGCCGGCCGACGATCCGCTTCGCGTACTGCACCGGAATGCGCCGCTGCGCCCGCTCCATGTAGACGATGAAGGCGACGACCACGAGCATGAATGCCGACAGGAAGAGGATCTTGAGCAGGGACATGGCGCCGCTCTGCAGTTGACTGAAGAGCGTCAGCACGGCGCCCGGCAGACCCACGACGATGCCGGCGAAGATGATCAGGGAAATGCCGTTGCCGATGCCGCGCTCGCTGATCTGCTCGCCCAGCCACATCACGAATGCGCAGCCCGTGGTGAGCGAGAGCACGGTCATGAACTTGAACCCGAGGCCGGGGTTGAAGACCAGGGGCGCGCCTCCCGGCGAGGTCAGGTTTTCCAGGAAGAAGGCGATGCTCGTGCCCTGAATGATCGAGATGATCACCGTTCCGTACCGTGTGTACTGGGTGATCTTCCGCCGGCCCATCTCGCCTTCCTTCGAGAGCTTCTCGAGGTAGGGCCAGACCACGGTCAGCAGTTGCAGAATGATGGACGCCGAAATGTACGGCATGATGCCGAGAGCGAAGATGGCCACCCGGCCCAGGCTGCCGCCGGTGAACGTGTTGACGAACCCCAGCACGGTGCCCTGCATCTGGTCCATGAACTCGAGCAGGGCCTGGGGGTCGATCCCCGGCGTCGGAATGATGCAGCCGATGCGGTAGACGGCCAGCAGGCCGAACATGAACAACACCCGATTCCGGAGATCCGGAATCACAAAGATGTTGCGGAAACTCTCGACGCCCACGTGCCAGCTCCGTCAGGCGATCTCTTCGCAGGCGCCGCCGGCGGCCTCGATCTTGGCGCGCGCCGACGCGCTGAAGCGGTGCGCCCGGACGGTCAACCCGGCCGGCGCATCGCCAACGCCCAGAACTTTCAGCTTCATGCCCCGGCGCACACGGCCGTGAGAAACGAGGAGGTCCACATCGACCACATCGCCGAGACCATCCAGGTCTCCGACGTTGATCACCGTGTACTCGGTCCGGAAGATGTTGGTGAACCCGCGCTTCGGGACGCGCCGCACGAGCGGCATCTGGCCGCCCTCGAAGCCGGCGCGGCGGGAGAAGCCCGCGCGCGAGCGCTGGCCCTTGTGGCCTCGCCCGGCGGTCTTGCCCGTGCCGGCGCCAGGTCCACGGCCGACCCGCTTGCGCGCACGGCGGCTTCCCGGCGCCGGTCTGAGTTCGTGAAGTTTCATGTCAGCCCTCCTCGGAGTCCCCAAGAATCCGGACCAGATGGGGAATCTTCCGCACCATGCCGCGCACCGCCTGGGAGTCTTCCCGCTCGACGATGTGGCGAATGCGCCTCAAGCCCAGACCGCGCAGAACCTCGCGTTGCGGTCTCGGCCTGCCGATCGCGCTACGCACCTGCTGTATCCGTATCGTCCTGCCCGTCACTACCTCTTCCTCCCTGATCTGTGTTCATCGACGCGCCGTCCAGCGAGTCCAAGCCACGCAGTGTCCTGACCTGCTTTTCGCTGCGCAGGGACAGGAGCCCCGCGAAAGTCGCCTTGACCACGTTCTGAGGGTTCGTCGTCCCCAGCGACTTGGTCAGGATGTCCTGAATGCCGGCGCCCTCGACCACGGCGCGCACCGGGCCGCCGGCGATGACCCCGGTTCCTTCAGAGGCCGGCTTCAACATCACCCGACCGGCGCCGAAGACGCCCACCGTCTCGTGCGGGATCGTCGTTCCAGCGAGCGGCACCCGCACCAGGCTGCGCTTCGCGATCTGAATCCCTTTGCGAATCGCGGCCGGAACCTCCTTCGCCTTGCCCGAGCCGTAGCCGACGCGGCCGGCGCCGTCGCCGATCACAACCAGGGCGGTAAAGGAAAAGTTCTTGCCGCCCTTGACGACCTTCGTCACCCGGTTGATGTCGACAACCTGCTCGAAGAACTCGCTGTCGAGATCTATGTCTCTAGCCAATGTTCATATCTCCAGCCACTGTTCACGTCCCCTAGCCACCGTTCACGTCCCTAGCCACTGCTGTCTCCTTCGTTGCTCTGCTGCGCTCTGCTGCATCAGAACTCGAGGCCTCCGGCGCGCGCACTGTCCGCAAGCGCCCGAATCCGGCCGTGGTACAGGAACCCGCCGCGGTCGAAGACCACCGATTGCAGGCCCCGTTCCCTGGCGCGCGCCGCAAGCGCCTCGCCCACCGCCTGCGCCGCGCGGCAACTCCCGGTCGAGTTTTCGAGCTCCTCGCAGAGTTCCGGCTCGAGCGAGCTCGCAAACGCCAGCGTGTGCCCCGCCCGATCGTCGATCAGTTGAGCGTAGATGTGACGGCGGCTCTTGTGGACCGCCAGACGCGGTCTCTCCTGTGAGCCCCGGAGCTTCTTCCGGACGCGGTAGCGCGCGCGGCGCCGGCGGCGGCTCCGATCCAACGTTCTCTTTCTGCGCAGGTCGCTCATTGCCTCGATGTCCCTGTTTCCCGAAGTCGTTCCGAACCGTCTAGACCGCCGCCGCCTTGCCGACTTTGAGCCGGATGACCTCGTCGCGGTAACGAATGCCCTTGCCCTTGTACGCATCCGGCTTGCGCAGGCTGCGGAGGTCGGCCGCTACCTGCCCGACCTGCTGCTTGTCGATGCCGGAGACCGCGATCCGGTTCGCCCGGTCGTCGATCGAAACGTCGATCCCATCCGGGATCGGGTAGACCACGGCGTGGGAGTACCCCAGCGCCAAGTGGATTTCGCGCCCCTTGACCTCTCCCCGGTAACCGACGCCGACGATGTCCAGCTCTCGCCGGAAGCCCTCGTTGACACCCACGACAGCGTTCGCGAGCAGCGCGCGAGCCAGCCCGTGCAGGGCCCGTTCCGGTCCGCTCGAGCCGGAACGGTGCAGCGTGACGACGCCGTCCTCCACCCGGACCTCGATGCCCTGCTGGAGCGGCTGCTCCAGCTTTCCCTTCGGACCCTCGATGGTCACGGTACCGCCGCTTGTCGCCACCTTCGTCTTCTCCGGCAGCGGGATCGGCGCCTTTCCTATGCGTGACATCTCAATACACCTCGTGCGTCTCAGTACACTTCACAGAGGACCTCGCCGCCCACGCGCTGGCGCCGCGCTTCGGCATCCGTGAGCAGACCCTTCGAAGTCGACAGGATCGCGACGCCCAACCCGTTCAGAACCGGCTTCAGATCGTCGGCGCCACGGTACACCCTACGCCCGGGCTTGCTGATCTTCCGCACCTTGGTGATCGCCGGCACCCCCTGGCCGTCGTAGGCCAGGAAGATCCGGAGCGTCCTGCCCGGCGGCGAGTCGTAGACCTCGTAGTCGCTGATGTAGCCCTGGTCCCGCAGCACGCGGCACAACGCGATCTTCAGGCTCGAGAACGGCGCCTCGGTCTGGTCGTGCTTGACGATCAGGGCGTTACGAATCGTGGTCAGCAGATCCGCGACGGGGTCGGTCATGGTCATCGGTGGCAGTCCTTGGTTGAGAGTTCGCGAAAGTAGAAACTCAGGTCGCGAACGGCATGCCGAGACCGCGCAGCAGGTGCAGTGCCTGCGCGTCGGAGTCCGCCGACGTGACGAGGGTGACGTTGATGCCCTTGGAACCGTCGCTCTTCGAGTAGTCGACTTCGGGGAAGATCAGGTGGTCCCGGACACCCAGGGTGTAGCTGCCCCGGCCATCGAAGCTCCGGTCCGAGATGCCGCGGAAGTCGCGGACTCGCGGCAGCGCGACGGTGACCAGGCGATCGAGGAAGTGCCACATCCGGTTGCGGCGCAGCGTGACCCGGCAACCGATCGGCATGCCCTCGCGCAACTTGAATGCAGCGATCGACTTGCGGGCACGGGTGATGACCGGCCGCTGACCGGCGATCAGGGCCAGCTCGGGCACGGCGTTCTCCAGGATCTTGATGTTCTGGATAGCTTCGCCGATGCCCATGTTGAGAACGATCTTCTCCAGCCGCGGCACCGCCATCTGGTTGGAGATGCCGAACTCCTGCTGCAGGCTGGCGATGACCTCCTCCTTGTAGAGAGTCTTGAGTCGGGGAACCATGGTCATTCCTTCAGGTCACAGCCTCAGCTCAACACCGCGCCGCTGACCTTGGCGTAGCGTGTCGACTTGCCGTCCTCGAGACGCCGCTTGCCGACCCGCGTCGGCTTGTCGGTGTCTGGACAGATAACCTTGAGATTCGAGAGGTGGATGGGCGCCTCCCGCTCCAGGATGCCTCCCTGAACCTGGCGCTGCGGGTTCGGCCGCTCGTGCTTCTTGACCAGGTTTACGCGTTCGACGATGGCGCGATTCTCGGCCGGAAGCACCCGCAACACCTTGCTGCGCACGCCGCGGTTCCGGCCCGCGATGACGAGCACCTCGTCGCCCTTCTTGATCTTCACCTTGGGCCTGTCAGACTTGGGCATGTCAGATCACCTCCTGCGCCAACGACACGATGCGCATGAAGCGCCGCTCGCGCAGCTCGCGGGCGACTGGGCCGAAGACGCGGGTCCCTATCGGTTCCCGCGCTTCGTTGATCAGCACCGCGGCGTTGTTGTCGAAGCGAATGTAGCTCCCGTCGCGGCGGCGCCGCTCCTTGCGGGTCCGCACGATCACCGCGCGCACGACCTGGCCCTTCTTGACCGTGCCCTCGGGCACCGCCTCCTTGACCGAGGCGGTGATCACGTCACCCAGCACACCGTACTGCCCGGAGGAACCGCCCCGCAGTTGAATGCAGGCGATTCGCTTGGCCCCCGAGTTGTCGGCGACATCAAGCACCGTTCCCATCTGGATCATCGTCGCACCTACCCTTCCGCGCGCTTGACGATTCGCTGCACGCGCCAGCGCTTGCGGCGCGACATTGGTCGGGTCGAGACGAGGGAAACGACGTCTCCCTCCCGGCAGTCGTTCGATTCGTCGTGCGCCACGAACCGCGACGACTTCTTCATCAGGCGGTGGTAGAGCCGGTGCATGACCGTCTTCTCGACCGCCACGATGACTGTCTTGTCCATCTTGGCGCTGACCACCTGGCCCATCCGAACCTGGCGGCGGCCCCGCGCTTCTTGCTGATCCACGTTCATGTCGTTCCTGTCGCTCTCTCGCGCCTGACGGTAAGAACCCGCGCCAACTCGACTCGGGCTTTCCTGATCCTGCTCGGTTTCTCCAGTTGGCCAATCGACTTCTGCAGCCGCAGGGCGAACAACTGGTCCGCCAGTTCCTCCTCCTTCCGCCGCAGCTCGTCTCCGGTCAACTCCCTGAGTTCGCTTGCCTTCATCGCCTTCTCACCCCTTAGGACCTATGCCTCAGACCTGTGCGCCGTGGCGCACGACGAAGCGGGTCTTGATACCGAGCTTGTGGGAAGCCAGCCTCATTGCCGACTTCGCCAACTCCGGCGACACGCCCTCCAGCTCGTAGAGGATGCGGGCGGGACGAACGACCGCAACCCATTCCTCCGGGTTGCCCTTGCCCTTGCCCATCCTGGTTTCGAGAGGTTTCTTGGTGATCGGCTTGTCCGGGAAGATCCGAATCCAAACCTTGCCGGTTCGCTTGATGTGGCGGGTGATCGCGATTCGCGCGGCCTCGATCTGACGGGCCGTGACCCAGCCCGCCTCCTGCGCCTGCAGGCCGTATTCGCCGAACGCCACCACATTGCCCCCCTTGGCCAGGCCTCTGCGGCGGCCGCGGTGGTGCTTACGGAACTTGACCTTCTTCGGCATCAACATCGTTCGTTACTCCCTCGAAGTTCCCCTTGCGTCCAGCCGTGCCTACGCCACCGCGCGGCGGCCGCGCTCCCGCGAAAGATCGCCCCGGTAGACCCAGACCTTGACTCCGATCACGCCGTAGGTCGTGTAGGCCTCGGCGAAGCCGTAGTCGATGTCGGCCTTCAGGGTGTGCAGCGGCAGCCGCCCTTCCTGGTACCACTCGGTACGGGCGATCTCATTGCCGCCAAGCCGACCCGAAACCATGATCTTGACACCCTTGGCGCCGAAACGGAAGGCCGATTCCATCGCCTTTTTCATGGCCCGGCGGAAGGCAACCCGGCGGAGAAGTTGTCCCGTGATCGCCTCGGCCACAAGCTGGGCATCGAGCTCTGGACGCTGGATCTCCTGGATGTTGATATGGACTTCCCGCCCCATCTGCCGGCTCAGGTCGTCGCGCAGCTTGTCCACTTCCGCGCCCTTGCGGCCGATGATGATGCCGGGGCGCGACGTGTAGATCGTGACGCGCAGCTTGTCCGCTGCGCGCTCGATGTCGATCTGGCTCACGCCGGCGTGCATCAGGCGCTTCTTCAAACCGGTCCGCAAATCGATATCCGAGTGCAGGGTGCTGGCGTAGTCCCGTTCGGCGTACCAGCGCGAATGCCAGCCCTGGTTGTAGACCAAACGAAAGCCGTAAGGATGTGTCTTCTGACCCATGAGCGCTCCTACGTTGGCTCTGCCGACTGGCTGCGGGAATCAAGCTTGATCGTGACGTGGCTCTGCCGCTTGAGGATGCGGAACGCACGGCCCATGGGCTGCGGGCGCAGGCGCTTCAGCGTCGGACCACCGTCCACGAAGATCTCCTTGACGTAGAGCTGCCCCTCGTCGACGCCCCTCTGCTGGTTCTCGGCGCGGTTCTCGGCGTTGGCGACCGCCGAGCGCAGCAACTTCGAGAGCGGCCGCGCGGCCGCCTTGGTGCTCAACTGCAGCAGCGTCGAGGCTTCCTCGACATCGCGGCCGCGGATCAGGTCCGCCACCAGGCGCACCTTCTGGGGCGACGCCTGAAGGTACCTGAGTCGGGCGATTGCTTCCATCGTTCTCTCTCTCTCTAACTACCGGGGACGAGCCCGGCGTTCCCTCTTGCCGCCGGCATGGCCGCGGAAGGTCCGCGTCTGAGCGAACTCGCCGAGCTTGTGACCGACCATGTTCTCGCTAACGAAGACCGGAATGAACTTCATGCCGTTGTGAACTGCGATGGTGTGACCCACCATGTCCGGAATGACCGTGGACCGCCGCGACCAGGTCTTGATGACCCTCCGGTCGTGGCTCGTATTCATCGCGGTCACCTTGTCGTACAGATGGCTGTCGATGAAGAAACCCTTCTTGAGTGAACGTCCCATGCTGACCTCTGTTTCGTGCTCTCGCCGGCCCTACTTGCGGCGTCCCCGCCGCCGTACGATCATGCCGCTCGTGCGCTTGTTTCTCCGTGTCTTGTAGCCCTTGGTCGGCTTGCCCCATGGCGTGGTCGGATGCCGTCCGCCGGAGGCCTTGCCCTCGCCGCCGCCCATGGGATGGTCGACCGGATTCATCGACACGCCCCGGTTGTGCGGTCGGCGGCCCCGCCAACGGTTGCGACCGGCCTTCCCAAGCGCAATGTTCGAGTGCTCCGAGTTGCTGACCTGGCCGATCGTGGCGGAACAGTCGATATGAACCCGGCGGACCTCCCCCGAGGGGAGGCGAATCTGGGCGTAGACGCCCTCCTTGGCCATCAACTGAGCGCCCGTGCCGGCGCTGCGCACCATCTGCCCGCCGCCACCGATCTTCAGTTCGATGTTGTGGATCATCGTACCCAGGGGAATGAACCGGATCGGCAGGCAGTTGCCGACATCGATCTCGGCGCCCTCGCCCGACTGGACCACCGCGCCTACCTTCAAGCCCTGGGGATGGAGGATGTAGCGTTTCTCGCCGTCGGCGTAGTGCAGCAGGGAGATCAGCGCGCTCCGGTTCGGGTCGTACTCGATCGTGGCCACTTTCGCGGGCACGCCGATCTTGTCGCGTCGGAAGTCGATCCGCCGGTAGCGCCGCTTGTGGCCGCCGCCCCGGAACCAGATCGTCTGCCGGCCCTTGTTGTTGCGGCCGCTGATCCGCTTCTTGCCCTCGACGAGGGCCTTGTGCGGCTTGTCCGTCGTGACCTCCAGCCTTTGTGCGTACTCCTGGAAGCGGCTGGCCGGATTGGTCGGTTTGAGTTTCTTGATCGCCATTCTCTTTGGCTCTTGCTACACGTTGTCGAAGAGATCGATCTGGCCCTCGGCCAGCCGTACGTATGCCTTCTTCCAATCAGGACGCCGGCCGAAGAAGCGGCCCTGGCGGCGGACCTTGCCGTGCATGTTCACGATCCGGACCTCCGCCACCTTGACACCCTGGAACTGAGCCTCCACCGCGCGCCGCACCTCGATCTTGTTGGCCCGGGAGTCGACGACGAAGGCGACGATGTTCCGATCGTCACGGAGTGCGGTCGACTTCTCGGTGATCAGCGGCCGACGCAGGATTTCCTGCACTCTCATGACCCGCTCCCGTTCTTCCGCTGCTTCCGCAGCATGGCGGACAAGCGGCCGATCGCGGTTTCGCTGAACAGCACGTAGCCACGATCGACGACATCGTAGACATTGACGCCCAGGGCGTCGACAGCCTTGAGTTGCGGGTTGTTGCGCGACGCCAGGATCAGGTTCCTGTTGCCGTGGTCGTCGACGATCAGAGTCTTCTCGTCGATCCCCAAGCCCCGCAGACGCGCGGCGAAGGCGCCCGTCTTGTGGTTGTCGAGATCGAGCGAGTCCACCACCATGATCCGCTCCTCGGCCAGCTTGCGCGAGAGCGCCGACTTGAGCGCGTTGCGCTTCTCGTTCCGCGACAGCTTGTTGCGGTGGCTGCGAGGCTGCGGACCATGCACGACGCCGCCGCCGCGGCGCAGCGGAGAGCGGCGGCTGCCCGCGCGGGATCGCCCGGTGCCCTTCTGGCGATACGGCTTGACCCCGGAACCGCGCACTTCGTGCCTGCCCTTGACGCTGTGCGTACCCGCCCGCTGCGCGGCCCGGACCGACACCACCGCCAGGAGGATCAGATGCTCGTTGTACGGATAAGTGAAAACCTCTTCCGGCAGCTCGAGGCTGCCGACCGCCTCGTTGTCGAGGCTCCTGATCGCGACCTTTGGCATCAGACCGAACTCCGAACCACGACCAGACCGTTGCGGGCGCCCGGAACTGCGCCACGCAGATACAGAAGGCGGTTCTCCACGTCCACCTTGACCACCTTCAGCTTCTTCGTCGTCACCCGTTTGCCGCCCATCCGGCCCGGGAACCTCATTCCCGGGAAGACACGCGAGGGACTCGCCGACTGCCCGACCGAACCCGGAGCGCGATGGAACATCGAGCCGTGGGTGGCTCGGCCGCCCCCGAAACCGTGGCGGCGCATGACGCCCTGGAATCCCTTCCCCTTGCCGTTGCCGATCACATCGACACGGGCGCCGACCTCGAAGATCGAGACGCCGATCTCATCGCCAGGCTGCGACTCGTTCGCCCTGTCGACCCGCACCTCGACCAAGTGGCGCATCGCGTCGACCCCGGCCTTCTTGAAGTGGCCCCGGCGCGCCTCGGTGACCCGCCTCGGCGGCCGCTTCTCGACAAGGCCGATCTGCACCGCCTCGTAGCCGTCGGAGTCCGCTGTCTTTCGTTGCACGACCCGGCACGGGCCGACCTCCAGCACGGTGACCGGCACCGCGGCGCCGTCCTCGGCGAAGATCTGCGTCATGCCGATCTTTCGCCCCAAGAGACCCTTGCTTTCCCTCACCGTCCCAATCCCCCTCGCTAGAGCCGGCTCAACTGCCGGTTCAGCTCCCAAATGCCTTGATCTCGACGTCGACGCCCGCCGGAAGCTCGAGCTTCATCAGCGCATCGACGGTCTGGCTGGTCGGTTCGAAGATGTCCAGCAACCGCTTGTGGGTGCGGATCTCGAACTGTTCCCGCGACTTCTTGTCCACATGCGGAGAGCGATTCACCGTGTAGCGGGCAATGTGGGTCGGCAGCGGAATCGGCCCGACCACGCGCGCGCCGCTACGCCGAGCGGTGTCGACGATCTCGTGCGTCGACGTATCCAGGATGCGGTAGTCGAAGGCCTTGAGCCGGATACGGATCTTCTCGTTCACCATTCTGCCTGATCCCAGCCTTCCTCGAATACCGACCTTGAACCGCTCACTCGACGATGTCGGTGACGGTGCCGGCGCCGACCGTGCGGCCGCCCTCGCGAATGGCGAAGCGCACGCCCTTCTCCATCGCGATCGGAGCGATCAACTCCACGTCCAGCGTCACGTTGTCGCCAGGCATCACCATCTCGGTGCCTGCCGGCAGATTCGCCACACCAGTCACGTCCGTCGTGCGGAAGTAGAACTGCGGACGGTAGCCGTCGAAGAACGGCGTGTGACGACCGCCCTCGTCCTTGTTCAGCACGTACACCTCGCCCTTGAACTTCGTGTGCGGCGTGATCGACTTCGGCTTCGCCAGAACCTGACCACGCTCCACTTCGTCCTTCTTCGTACCCCGGAGCAGCACGCCGATGTTGTCGCCGGCCTCACCCGAGTCCAGCAGCTTGCGGAACATCTCGACGCCCGTCACCACCGTCGACTTCGTCTCGCGAATGCCCACGATCTCCACCGTCTCGCCAACCTTCACGCGACCCCGCTCCACGCGGCCGGTCACCACCGTGCCGCGACCCGAAATCGTGAAAATGTCCTCGATCGGCATCAGGAAATCCTGGTCCACCGCCCGCTGCGGCGTCGGAATGTACGAGTCCACGGCATCCAGAAGCTCCACGACCCTCGAACCCCACTCGCTGTCCGGGGCGCCGCTCTCCAATGCCTCGAGCGCCGAACCGCGAATGATCGGTATCTCGTCGCCAGGAAACTCGAACGAAGACAGCAGGTCCTGAAGCTCCAGCTCCACCAGGTCCAGCAGCTCCTCGTCGTCCACCATGTCGCACTTGTTCATGAACACCACGATGTACGGCACGCCCACCTGACGGGCCAACAGAACGTGCTCCCGCGTCTGAGGCATCGGACCGTCGGCGGCCGACACCACCAGGATCGCGCCGTCCATCTGCGCCGCGCCGGTGATCATGTTCTTCACGTAGTCCGCGTGACCCGGGCAGTCCACGTGAGCGTAGTGACGATTGTCCGTCTCGTACTCCACGTGAGCCGTCGCGATCGTGATCCCCCGCTCGCGCTCCTCCGGCGCCTTGTCGATCTCGTCGAAAGGCACGTACTCCGCGCCGCCCGCCTTCGCCAGAATGTTCGTGATCGCTGCCGTCAGCGTCGTCTTGCCGTGATCCACGTGACCGATCGTCCCCACGTTCACGTGCGGCTTCGTACGCTCGAACTTCTCCTTCGCCATTTGCGGTGCTCCTGCTAACTCTCTTGTGTGCTTGATTGTCTTGTCTGGAACGTCTTCTGAAATGGTTGCCGGCTGGGCCCGCCAGGGACTCAGCCCGTGGCCTTCGCCACGACTTCCTCGCTCACATTCCTCGGCGCCGGTTCGTAGGACTCGAACTGCATCGAGTACGTTGCCCGACCCTGTGTGACCGAGCGCAGATCGGTGGCGTAGCCGAACATCTCCGCCAGCGGTACGCGTGCGCCTATGACCTGGGTGTTGTTGCGCATCTCCATACCCTGCACCTTGCCCCGGCGCGAGCTGATGTCGCCCATGACGTCGCCCATGTAGTCCTCGGGCGTCACCACCTCGACCGCCATGACCGGCTCGAGCAGCACCGGATCCGCATCCTTGGCTGCATCGCGCCACGCCATCGAACCGGCGATCTTGAACGCAACTTCGGAGGAATCGACGTCATGCGTGCTGCCGTCGTACACCTCGACCGCGACCCCGGTGACCGGATAGCCCGCCAGTGGGCCCGATTCCAGGGCCTCCGTGATTCCCCGCTCGATCGACCGGATGAACTCCCTGGGAATCACGCCGCCCTTCGTGGCGTCCTCGAACTCCAGGCCCTCACCCTCGGCCGACCGCACTCGGACAAGGCAGTGGCCGTACTGTCCGCGGCCGCCGGACTGGCGCACGAACCGTCCTTCGCCCGAGGCTTCGGCGGTGATCGTCTCGCGGTAGGCGACCTGGGGTCGTCCGACACTGGCGCCGACCTTGAACTCACGCACGAGACGGTCCGTGATGATGTCCAGATGAAGTTCGCCCATGCCCGAGATCAGGGTCTGGGCCGTATCCGGGTCCGTGTGGACCTTGAAGGTCGGATCCTCGCGCATCAGCTTCTCGAGCGCCAGACCCAGCTTCTCCTGGTCCGCCTTCGTCTTGGGCTCGATCGAAACGGAGAGGACCGGCGCCGGGAAATCCATCGACTCCAGCACGATCGCCGCCCGCGGATCGCAGATCGTGTCACCGGTGGTCACGTTCTTGAGACCCACGACCGCGACGATGTCGCCACACCACACCCGCTTGATCTCCTCGCGCTTGTTGGCGTGCATCTTCAGTAGCCTGCCGATTCGCGCCTTGCCGCCGCGGTTTGCATTCAGCACCGACTGCCCGGTCTCGACGCAACCCGAGTAGACCCGCATGTAGGCGAGCTGACCGACGAACGGGTCGGTCATGATCTTGAACACGAGGGCGCTGAACGGCGCGTCGTCGGACGGCTCGCGCTCAGCCACCTCGTCGCCGTCCGCGTGACCCTCGACCACGCCTTCGATCGGCGGCACGTCCAGCGGCGACGGCAGGTACTCGAGCACCGCGTCGAGCAGCGGCTGGACACCCTTGTTGCGGAAGGCCGAACCGCAGAACACCGGTTGCAGGTTGCCCGCAACCGTCGCCCGGCGCAGGGCCGCGCGCAGTTCGTCGTTCGTGACCTCGGCGCCTGAAAGGTACTTCTCGAGGAGCTCCTCGTCCGTCTCGGCAACCGCTTCGACCATCTCCTCGCGCGCCGATAGGGCGAGATCCGCGTACTCCTCCGGCACGTCCGCGATCTGGAGGCTCGCCCCCAGGTTCTCGTCCTCGTAGATGCAGGCCGACATCTCGACCAGGTCGATCACGCCGGCAAACGCGTCCTCGCGCCCCAAGGGCAACTGCAGCACAACCGGCGAGGCGCCGAGCCGCTCGCGCATCATCCGCACGCAGCGGTCGAAGTCGGCGCCGACGCGGTCCATCTTGTTGACGAACGCGATCCGCGGCACCCCGTACCGATCCGCCTGCCGCCACACGGTCTCGCTCTGGGGCTCGACCCCGGCAACGGCGTCGAACACGGCCACGGCGCCATCGAGAATGCGCAGCGAGCGCTCGACCTCGGCGGTGAAGTCGACGTGTCCGGGCGTGTCGATGATGTTGATCCGGTGATCCTTCCAGGTGCAGCTCGTGGCAGCCGAAGTGATCGTGATGCCGCGCTCCTGCTCCTGCTCCATCCAGTCCATCGTCGCGGTGCCTTCGTGCACCTCGCCGATCTTGTAGTTCACACCGGTGTAGTAGAGGATGCGTTCGGTCGTGGTCGTCTTGCCCGCATCGATGTGCGCCATGATCCCGATGTTCCGGGTCTTCTCGAGTGGGACGTTTCTGGACATGGCGCAGTAGGTGAAATCGGGTTTGCGAGGCGTTCGTCGTTCTGAAGATTGGCAGGAAGATCCGCAGACAGGGTAAGGGGTACGGGCGCGGGAAACGCCGCTCCACGTGGAAAGCGGGCGGCGCAGGGATGGGCCGTGGACAACCGGCGGCTGGGGACGGTGTGGGCGTCGCCGGGGCGGCGCCGGAATCGCCCGTTACCAGCGGTAGTGGGAAAAAGCCCTGTTCGCTTCTGCCATTCGGTGGGTGTCCTCTTTCCTCTTGATCGCCACTCCACGGTTCTCGGCCGCGTCGAGCAACTCGCCAGCCAACCGCAGTCTCATCGTCTTTTCGCTGCGGCCCTTCGCCGCCTGAATCAGCCATCGCATGGCCAGGGCCAGCTTGCGCGCGGGCCGCACTTCGATCGGAACCTGGTACGTCGAACCGCCGACGCGCCTCGACTTGACCTCCACCGCCGGCTTCACGTTGTCGATCGCCTTCTGGAAGACGGCCACCGGATCCTCCTCGCCGGTGCGCTCCCTCATCGTGTTCAGAGCGTCGTAGAGGATGCGTTCGGCGACGGACTTCTTGCCGTCCTTCATCAGGACGTTGACGAACTTGCTGACCAACTGCGAGTGATACAGCGGGTCGGGCAGGATCTGGCGCTTCGGGACTTCGCGGCGTCGAGGCATCTTGCAGGTTCCTCCGGCTTCAGCTCTTGGGACGCTTGGCGCCGTACTTGGAGCGCCCCCGGCGACGGTCGTCGACACCGACGGCGTCCAGCGTGCCGCGAATCACGTGGTAACGGACGCCGGGCAGGTCCTTCACCCGGCCTCCGCGGATGAGCACGATCGAGTGCTCCTGGAGGTTGTGCCCCACGCCGGGAATGTAGGTCGTGACCTCGATGCCGTTGGTCAGCCGGACCCGCGCCACCTTGCGCAATGCCGAGTTCGGCTTCTTCGGCGTCTGCGTATACACGCGCACGCACACGCCGCGCCTCTGCGGCGCACCCTGAAGCGCCGGGCTCTTGGTCTTGATGACCTGACGCTGGCGGCCCTTGCGGACCAGTTGGCGAATGGTGGGCATTGAAACTCCTGCTCGCGCGAAACCTTCTGCCTCGCGGCCGGGAAGCCGGCCTCTTGGCGCAATTCGCGCCGCAGAACGGAGCGATCGTCAACCGATCGGCTCGTCAGAGCGGCGCAAAGACCGGCCAACCGGGCGAACCCGAAAGCCGGAGCGACCGGACCTAGCTGACTCCGCGCGGCTTTGGACGCCGCACGCAGCACCGGGTTACTTCCCGGTTCAAGGCCTGGCTCGCAGATGGCGTAACTGTTGTAGTGAACTGTCTACTTGGCTCGCTCCGCGCGAGCCGCACAAGAGCGCGAACACTAGCAGAGACTCGAGAGTCCGGGCAACAGGAGCCTCGGAGCGGGCTCGGAGCTCCTCGGGCATCGCGAAGGACACTCCACCGCTACCGCAAACCGCCTGGCCCGCCTGTCGTCGCGGATGGGGCGTCGGAGCAGATGTTTCGATCCTGCGTCCGGTCCCTCTGATCGCTCCTGGCAGATCAGGAATCCGACTCCAGGATGACGATGCTCGACCATCCTCCCGCGCCGCTGGCGTTCCATGCCCTGATCCGGTAGTGCCGGACAAGGCCGGCCGGACCGGTCACGCTCCATCCGGTCGCCGTGGCGGCAATCGCGGACGACGGCGACGGCGAACCCGCGGTCGTATGCCTCCACCCATGGTTCGCCGAGTTCCGGAGCTGTAGCTCGTACTTCGTGATCGGGATCGACGATGTGGGCGGGCTCCAGCTAAGGCTCTGCGTCTGTCGAACAACGCTCCCGGTCAACGACATCGCGGCCGGCTTCGCCGGCGCCGTGACGGTAGCGGTGAAGGTCACGGAGGACGACCCGCTTGCGCTGTCCATGGCCGTGTAGGTGATCGCGTAGTCCGTGTCGGTCGTCACGGTCGGAAGCGTCCCGCTCGCTCGCCGCGTCGAGGCCGCGAACGTGATCCCCGGCGGCAGCCCCGAGACGCTGTACGAGTAGGGCGCCGTACCTCCCGTAGCGGCCGGGAACACCGTGTTCACCGAGCCGCCTGACGGTAGCCGGAAGTTCGGGATCGCCGGCACGGAAAGCGGTGGCGGCGGAGCCGGCGGCGTCGTCAGTTCGACGACGTTGGACCACGCGCCGTCTCCAACTCCGTTCGTCGCCCGCACCTGATACTGACGAACCAGCGTCCAGGGCGTCAGCAGGCTCCACGACCTCACGCTCGCACCGATGTTCGACGACGGCGAAGGAGCGCCAGTCCCCGAGAAGCGCCATGCGTGGGCCGCCGATGCCCTGGTCTGCAACTGATAGCGCGTGATCCCGCCGCCGCCAGGTGCGATCCAGGTCAGGGTCTGCGTCCGCCCCGAAACCGAACCGCTCAACACCGGCGCCGACGGCGCCGTCGGCGCAGCGACGGCAACAACGAACGTCACGCTGGCTCCGCCCGTGCTGTCCGTGACCGTATAGGTGATCGTGTAGTCCGTATCCGTCGTGACGGCCGGAAGCGTCCCGCTCGCCCGCCGGGTCGACGCGGCGAACGTGATCCCCGACGGCAGCCCCGAGACGCTGTAGACGTACGGTGTCGTCCCTCCCGTCGCAGCGGGGAGCACCGTGTCCAAGGAGCCGCCCGACGACGACTGGAGGTTGGAGACAGCCGGCAGCGAAAGCGGCGGAGGCTCCGGTATCAGGCTCTCCACGATCGCCACCGACAGCGTGTAGCCGCCTGCCGTGCGGCCGCCGTATGGCGAGACCGTGAGGGTGTGGGTTCCGGCGTCGAGCGAGCCGCTCCATGAATCGTCAGCGGCGCCCCGACGGTCTGAGCACCGCCAGGAGCCCGAGACGCTTCGAGTCGGCGCAGGCGTGCCTCCACTGCCGTCGAGGCTGCTGCCCGCTCTGCCGCGACAATCGAAGTCCCGGCTCATCCCGGTCAGCGAGACGGTGACCGTGGACCGGGCGCGGAGCCCGACTACGTAGCTCTGGCTCTGTGACACCCCCGTTCGGGTCGTCGTCACGCTCCCCGATCCCGGAGTGCCCGAGAACGCGAAGAGGTTGCACTCTCCCTGGTCGATCTCTCCGTTGCCGTTCTTGTCTTCCCACTTCCCGAAGCACTCGGGCCCGTACGTCACGTCCGGGCACCCGGGCAGCTTCGGATTGGGGATTATACACTAGACTTGATAGCGGGGTCGGCTTGAACCTGCGGTGGCAAACGCTTCGTGACGGCTTCGGGTGCGTTTGGACGGTAGCGTAGAAGCGCAAGCGTGACCTGCGCGGGCGTAGCGCCGCCGTACTCGGCTTTGTACACCTTCTTGTGTTCCGTGTGGCGCTTCGGCTTCTTGGGCAACGCTTCCTCCCTGCTATCCGGTGAACATGTCGGTCTGAACTGCTTTGCCGGTGTACGGGTCGGCCATCGCGGGTAGGTGAGGACGGACGCCCCTCAGATACTCCTCTGCGGACCAGAACTGGAGCCGAGGGTAGCGCGTCGCGCCTACGCGGTACTCGCCCATCGCCTTGGCAGCCGCGCGGGCACTGGACGTTGTGACGCGCTTCAAGGTGACGAAGATGCCCGCCGTGGCGTTCTCGCGGCCCATCGTGCCCTCGAAGTCCCGCAGCGCCGATGCGGTGTACCCCCCCCTTCACCTGAGCGAGCACCAAGCCTGTTTCATCGTCCGGCACGGTGAACATCCTGCCGCGCCCGTCGATGCCGCCGTCGCCTACCTGGACCTCGTTCGCCGCCAGCCCGTCCACCGACGTAACGATCCACGCCTCGAAGTCGAACGGGTTGTTGCGTAGCAGGAGCCGTGCGCCTTCAACATCTGTCGGGATACCGAAGATCTGGATACTCGCATCCTTGAGCCTGCGGTCACGCACAAGGCGAGTGGCGAACGGTGAAAGGTCGATGCCGACCCACTGCCGTTGCAGTCGATTCGCCGCGTCTATCGTCGTGCCACAACCGCAGAACGGGTCAAGCACCAAGTCACCTTCCCTAGAAGACGCCTTGATGATGCGATCCAACAGCGCACGGGGCTTCTGTGTTGGACAGCCTAATCTCTCCCTCGATGCTGGTTGCAAACAGGGTATCCGCCACACATTGTCAATGGTTCTATGTGTCTTGGTCTGGTACATCAGCCGACCGTCTTCGTCTCGCTTGTTGACCATGCGGCCGTTGACTTTGGCTCGTACAAGCTGCTTGACGGGCTTTTCGCGGCGTTCTTGAAGTTGTTCAAACGAAAAACCGGAGTCCACATCCTTGACATAGAAGAAGATTGTGTCCGTGGCGGCAGCAAACAGCTTCTTCCGGCTGTCGTGCATCTTGTTGTAGTAGTACCAGTGGAGTTCGCTTCGGCGATTGTTCGCTCCGAAGATCGCGTCCATGAGCATCTTCAGGTACGCGCCCGCCGTGTGGTCACAGTGCAGGTAGATGGAGCCGGTCGGCTTGAGCAGGCGCTTGCACTCCGCGAGCCGCTCGGCCATGTAGGTGAGGTACGCGAGCATCCCCGATGGACCTAGCGCCATGTGCAGGCCGACTACCGCCTTGTGCGCGGGATGCGCGACTGCACGGCTGAAACGGTCGTACCGCTCGGCCGCCGAGTCGTTCCATGTCCATGTGTCGGTGAACGCCCGAACTTGGGCCGGCACGCCGTTCTCGGTGCCGAACAACTGGTTGTAGTCCGCCTTCGAGTTGAACGGCGGATCGAGGTAGATCAGATCCACCGACTCGGCTGGCCAACCGCCCATGACTTCGAGGCAGTCGCCGTAGTAGAGGCTGTTTGGAACCAGACTGAACGAACCGAGGATGGTCATGCGGCGGCCTCGCGCGCGCCCGACGGCAGGCCGTTGTCGGCGATCAGGTCACGATAGCGGAGCCGCTTGCCCGCGAGTCCCTCCGTGACGGCGACCATCTGCGCCAGCGTGTCGTACTCGCGGATGTTCTGCCGACCCGCGAACTCATCGACGTAGCGTTGCAGGTGCTTCGGACTGATCTTGTGGAACACACCCTTGTGCGCCCGCTTGAGCATCGACCAGAAGCTCTCGATCGAGTTCGTGTGGACCTTGCCGTCCACGTACTCGCCGACCGAGTGCTTCACCGTGCCACGCTCGTACTCGGTCAGACCGCTGTACGCCCCGGTATCGTCGCTGTACACCATCGCGCCGGGTTCGACGTGCTCGCGCACGAACGCCTGTAGGGTCTCGCCGTCGGTGGAGCGGACCACCTTCGCCGCGACCTTCTTGGTCTCGCGGTCCTTGATGCCCACCACGGCGGTCTTGCCGACCGTGCCGCGACCTTCAAGCTCCGCACGCTTCCACTTCGGCATGTTCTTCCGCAGACCGCCGAAGTACGTCTCGTCCACTTCGGCGGGACCGTCGAACCGGACTTCCGGCCCTTCGGCGGCGAACGCTTCGCGGATGCGCTGGAGCATGTGCCAAGCGGTCTTCTGAGTGACGCCTAGGTCACGGTGCAGTTTCATGCTCGATACGCCCTTGAGCGATGTGAGTTCGAGGTAGATCGCGTAGAGCCACGTCAACAGAGGCAACGGCGAACCAGCCATGAGCGTGCCGGTCTTGACGCTGAAGTACCGCTTGCAGTCGCGGCAGCGGTACGGCATCTGCTTGTGCTTGCATGCGTGCGTGTTGTCGCCGCCGCAGTTCGGGCACCACTTCACTCCATCGGGCCAAAGGTACGTCTCGAACCAGTCTCGCGCGGCTGCTTCATCGGGGAACATCCGCGCCAGTTGCACGAACGTCAGTCCCTTGCGGTAAGCCTTGCCGGGTGCCTTGTGCTTCATCGTTTCATCTCCCGTCCAGTGTCCCTAGACACTACGGGAAATCAGCGCCCGTGTCAAGCCTAATATATAATCCCCTTCGGATTCAGCTCGCAGTTGGGGTAACCAGGGCACCCCGGAGTGTTGGGGAAGTCCGTGCAGCGGTCCCGCTCCAGGTCGCCGCCGCCGCCGCCGCCACCACCACCGCCGCCACCACCGCCGCCACCGCCGCCGCCCGACGGCAGTGGCTTGACTGTGCGATCCAACGCTCGCTTCGTGTCGTCGCAAGTCTGATCGCTTACTGTTCTGCCAGAGCTATACGACATGATCGACGGTTTGTCGTTCGGATCGGTCGGCGACGTACATTCCTGGCTTGTCGGGTGACCCAAGCGGAACACATGACCGAACTCGTGCGCGAGCGTGCTCTCGATCGGGGGACATGTGTCCGGTCGGTCGGAGAAAATCATGACCTTGTTCAGGCCCGTAGAGGATTAGCGCGTAAGACCACACCTCTTCCGACCCGTCAACGGATCAATCGGGGCTACACCAAGCTCTTCGTAGGTGTCCGTGACTACAGACCAAGTCTCGCTATCGGCCGATGCCGATGTCCTCTCAATGGCCGGCAGTTGACCGGGATCCGTACATTCGGCGGTCCACAGTGCCAAGCCCTCGTCGATGTCCTCTGAATCTACCGTGCTGGTCTCGGAGTCAACGAAGATCGTGTTGGGGAGGATGTCAACCGCTCGAAGATGTGCGGTTGTCGGGACAACGCATCCGGTCTGTGCTTCCGACACCGCCGTGAAGCCAAGAAGCGAAACAGCGGCTACAAGCAGCCGCTTCATCGTTCCACCGGGCACGCCGCAGTCGCGAGTTCGCCGGTTGAGAGTCGCTCAATTGGCCCATCGCCGAAACACCCGGAGTCGCTGAGGCGGTTCCACTCGGAGATAAACTGCCGCCGCTCCTTCGAGTACGAACTTTGCTTCGCAAGGTCGGCCGCAATCCCGAAAGCTCCTTGTACCTCGAGATCATCTACGCGGCTTCGGAGTCCCCGCAAGGTCGGTGGGCCAGCGGGGCCGTAAGACCACTTCAGGTGTGCGCCCTCATCCACCACCGCCAGCCCTTGCGCCCCTCCAACCACAGGCTGATCTCGCCAGTCCGAGACAATCACGACCTTCTGTCCCCTCTCGGGAACGAGACTCGGAACTACTTCGCTCTCAATCGGACTGCAAATCACATGGTCGCGGACGACGAGCTGGCCGAGAGGCAGCAACGCGAACTCGGGCACCTGCACATTGCCGCGGAGAGGCTCCACGCGGTCGAGGACGACCAACGCCGTGGGTTGTCCGTCTGACAAGAGTCCCGGCACAACCTCGACGATTTCGGCCAATACCGCTACTTCCGAGAGAAGGAGGTGTAGATCGAACGCCTTGTACTCCGGTGAAGCGAAGTGGACGAAGTCGACTGCCCAACTCTCGGGGCAGTATGAGACCGCAGGCACATCGCCATCGACTAGGCCATAGGTGCTCGCAGAGCCGAACTTCCGACGAAAGTCAGCCGACTGGTGCACGAGTTCGAGCCGCAGCCGGTTCCCAAGCTCCGGCGCTACGTTCCCGTTCTGATCGAACAGACTGGCGGCAGAGAACCACACCGGACGATCGTCCATGCTCACGATGTCGGGAACAGCTACAGCCGCGTCTTGGGATGTGGCGGGCGAGACCGCAAGCGCCAGTGCCAGCAGGGCGATGAGATGCTTCATGCAGAACTCCAGAGGTTGGTGTACGGCGGTTGACTTCGCCTCTGCCCCGACAGCAGAGCCGAGAAGAAGAACCGGAGAGATGTTGCCGAAAGTTGTAGATCGGCGTCTTGATCAGGCAGCGTATCGTGGGCCGAGTGTGAAACGCAGGAACTCGGCGCCGACGCCTACCGGCGGGAGAGCGGGTGGCCGAGTTCCGGAGCTGTCGAAACTCTCGGAGCCGGACCCTCAGTGGCGGGACCGCGACTAGCGGACCAGGTCCGCTAGTGGCCGGACGGCGTCTAGCGGCCAAGCCGCTAGTTCTCGCCGTCGCTGAGCACCTGCGGCATCGTGCGGATGAACTCCTCCGGGTAGTCGTAGTTGTACAGATCGTCGGTAGCCAGGTCCGGCGGCGGGTAGGTCACGTCCTCGATGTGGAAGTCGTGGTAGTAGTCCATGCCGGTGCCGGCGGGGATCACCCGACCGACGATCACGTTCTCCTTCAGGCCCCGGAGGTGATCCACCTTGCCGCTGATCGCGGCTTCGGTGAGCACCCGGGTCGTCTCCTGGAAGCTCGCGGCCGAGATGAAGCTCTCCGTGGAGAGCGACGCCTTGGTGATCCCGAGCAGCAGGGGCCGGCCGATGGCCGGAGTGCCTCCAGCCGCCGTAACCCGCTCGTTCTCTTCCTTGAAGCGCCAGCGGTCGACCTGCTCGTCGATCAGGAAGTCCGTGTCGCCGACCTCCTCGATCTTCACGGAGCGCATCATCTGACGGACGATCACTTCGACGTGCTTGTCGTTGATCGCCACGCTCTGCGAACGGTAGACCTCCTGGATCTTGTCCACCAGGTAGCGCTGGAGTTCCTTCTCCCCCTTGACCTGGAGGATGTCGTGCGGGTTGATGTTCATCGCCTCGCCGATCAGCGGATCGCCCGCCGTCACGTACTCGCCGTCCTGCACGTTGACGTGGATGTGACGAGGAATCTGGTAGCTGAGGCTCTCCCCGGCTTCGTTCTCGACGGTGATCTCGCGGTTGCCCTTGATGATCTCCTTGCCGAGGCGCACGGTGCCGTCTATCTCGGTGATCACGGCCGGCTCGCGCGGACTCCGGGCCTCGAACAGCTCCTGAACGCGCGGCAGACCGCCGGTGATGTCCTTGGTCTTCGTCGTCTCGCGCGGAATCTTCGCCAGCGTGTCGCCGGGATGGATCTCGTCGCCGTCGTTGACCCACAGGTGGGAACCGCTGGGCAACAGGTAGCGCTTCTCTTCCGCGCCGACCACGACCACCGCCGGCGCCCGCTTCTCGTTCTGCGACGCCTCGACGATGATCCGGTGCGAGAGCCCCGTGACCTTGTCCGTCTCCTCCCGGACGTTCTCGCCCTCGACGATGTCGTGGAACTCCACCCGGCCCCGGACCTCGGAGAGGATGGCGGACGTGAAGGGATCCCACTCGACCAGGTCCGTCCCCGGCTCGACCTTCTGGTTCTCGTGCACCAGCAGGTGGGAGCCGTAGGTCAGCGGGTGGCGCTCCAGCTCGCGCCCGGCCTCGTCGACCAGGACCAGCTTGCCGTTCCGGTTGACCACCACCAGATCGCCCTCGCGGCTGTCGACCGTGGCGACGTTGATGAACTTGACCCAGCCGATGTTCCTCGACGCGTGCCGGGACTGCTCCGAGACCCGGCTGGCGGTGCCGCCGAAGTGGAAGGTGCGCATGGTCAACTGGGTTCCCGGCTCACCGATCGACTGGGCCGCGATGACACCCACCGCTTCGCCCAGGTCGACGGCGCGTCCCGTCGCCAGGTTGCGTCCGTAGCAGGACGCGCAGACGCCGCGCCGGGTCTCGCAGGTCAGCACGGAGCGAATGCGCACCCGCTCGATGCCCGCCGCCTGGATGCCGTTCGCCATCTTCTCGGTGATCGAGTCGCCGACCGCCAACAACTGCTCGCCGGTCATCGGGTCGAAGATGTCCTCCTGGCTGACGCGCCCGACCAACCGGTCCCGCAGCGGCTCGAGAATGTCGCCGCCCTCCATGATCGCGCTGACGACGATGCCGTCGATCGTTCCGCAGTCCTGCTCGGTGACGATCACGTCCTGGGCCACATCGACCAACCGCCGCGTCAGGTAGCCGGAGTCGGCGGTCTTGAGCGCCGTATCGGCCAGACCCTTGCGGGCGCCGTGGGTGGAGATGAAGTACTGCAGCACCGACAACCCCTCGCGGAAGTTGGCGTGAATCGGCGTCTCGATGACCTCGCCCGAGGGCTTGGACATCAGACCCCGCATGCCGGCCAACTGCCGCACCTGTTCGCGGGAGCCCCGCGCGCCCGAATCGGCCATCAGGTTGATCGGGTTGAACTCGCCCCGCTCGGCCTCGACATCCTTCATCTCGCGGAACATCTCGGCCGAGACGTTCTCGGTGACGCGATGCCAGATGTCGATGATCTTGTTCTTGCGCTCACCGGCCGTGATGACGCCGGCGCTGCGCTGCTTCTCGATCTCCAGCACCTCGCCGCGCGCCTCATCAATCAACTGCTCCTTGGTCGAAGGCACGACCATGTCGTCGACGCCGAAGGAGATGCCGGCCAGGGTGGCGTACTGGAAGGTGATCTCCTTGATCTCGTCGAGCATCCTGACCGCCAACTCGCTGCCGTGGCGGATGTAGCAGTAGCCGACCAGGTCCTGAAGACCGCGCTTGCGCAGCAGGCCGTTGATAAAGGGCAGTTCGTTCGGGAGGTGCTCGTTCAGGATCACACGGCCGACCGTGGTCTCGACTACCTCGCCGTCGAGCTCCTGGACCTCGGCGTGCAGGATGTCCTGGCTGTCGTGCTGGACATCCAGGTCGACGTAGCTGCCGCTCATCCGCAGCCGAATCGGCGTCTGGGTCTCGACGGCTCGGTTCTCGAGAGCGAAGAAGACCTCGTCAGTGCTGGCGAAGGTCCGGCCTTCGCCCCGCGCGCCGGGGCGCGGCATGGTCAGGTAGTAGCCGCCCAGCACGAGATCCTGGCTGGGCACCGCCAGCGGCCGACCATGCGCGGGGCTGAGGATGTTGTTCGAGGCCTGCATCAGCACATGGCTCTCGATCTGGGCCTTGGGTGAAAGCGGCACGTGAACCGCCATCTGGTCACCGTCGAAGTCGGCGTTGAAGGCGGCGCACACCAGGGGATGGATCTGGATCGCCTTGCCCTCGATCAGCACCGGCTGGAACGCTTGGATGCCTAGCCGGTGAAGGGTGGGCGCCCGGTTCAGAAGCACCGGATGGTCGCGGATGACCTCGTCCAGCGCATCCCAGACGACCTCCTCCTCGCGCTCGACCATCTCCTTGGCCGCCTTGATCGTGCCGACGTACTCACGCTCCTCGAGCCAACTGTAGATGAACGGCTTGAACAGCTCGAGCGCCATCTTCTTGGGCAGACCGCATTCGTTCAGCTTGAGATCGGGGCCGACCACGATCACCGAACGCCCCGAGTAGTCGACGCGCTTGCCGAGCAAGTTCTGGCGGAACCGGCCCTGCTTGCCCTTCAGGGTGTCGGAGAGCGACTTGAGCGGGCGGTTGTTCGAGCCCTTCAGCACCCGGCCGCGCCGGCCGTTGTCGAACAAGGCGTCCACCGCCTCCTGGAGCATGCGCTTCTCGTTGCGGACGATGACTTCGGGCGCCCGCAGCTCGAGCAGCTTCTTCAGCCGGTTGTTCCGGTTGATGACCCGGCGGTAGAGATCGTTCAGGTCGCTGGTCGCGAATCGCCCGCCATCGAGCGGAACCAGCGGCCGCAGTTCCGGCGGAATCACGGGGATCACATCCAGGATCATCCACTCCGACCGGTGGCCGCTGCGCCGGAACGCGTTGACGACCTTGAGCCGCTTCGCCGCCTTCAGGCGCCGGATCTGGCTGGTGTCCGTGCGCATGACGATGCGGAGTTCCTCCGCCAGTTCATCGATGTCGATCCGGGTCAGGAGCTCCTTGATCGCCTCGGCGCCCATCCGCGCATCGAAGCCGTCCGGGCCGTATTCGTCGCGCAGTTCCCGGTAGCGCTCCTCGGAGACCAGCTCCTTCTCGTCGAGATCGGCGTCACCGGGATCGATGACGACGTAGCTCTCGAAGTAGAGGATGCGCTCAAGGTTGCGCAGGCTCAGGTCGAGCATGTGACCGATCCGGCTGGGCAGACCCTTGAAGAACCAGACGTGGCTGGCCGGGCTGGCCAGCTCGATGTGGCCCATGCGCTCGCGCCGCACGCGGGAGCGCGTGACCTCGACGCCGCACTTGTCGCACACGACACCGCGGTGCTTCATCCGCTTGTACTTGCCGCACAGACATTCCCAGTCCGTCATCGGCCCGAAGATCTTGGCGCAGAACAGGCCGTCCCGCTCCGGCTTGAAGGTCCGGTAGTTGATCGTCTCGGCCTTCGTTACCTCGCCGAAACTCCAGGACCTGATCTTCTCCGGCGAGGCCAGCGCGATCTTGATCGCGTTGAAGTCCTTGACCGACTGCGTCTTCTCGAAACTCGAAAGTGGTTGCACCAGGCGACCTCCCCTAGACCTTCATCAACTCGACGTCCAGACACAGACTCTGCAACTCGCGCACCAGCACGTTGAACGACTCCGGCAATCCGGGATCCTCGGGCACGTCGCTCTTGACCAGAGCTTCGTAGGCGCGGCTTCGACCCTCGACATCGTCGCTCTTGACCGTCAACAGCTCCTGCAGCGTGTAGGCGGCGCCATAGGCCTGCAGTGCCCACACCTCCATTTCGCCGAAGCGCTGGCCGCCGAACTGGGCCTTGCCGCCCAGGGGCTGCTGAGTGATCAGCGAGTAGGGGCCGATCGATCGGGCGTGGATCTTGTCGTCGACCAGGTGGGACAGCTTCAGCATGTAGATGTAGCCCACCGTGACCTTCTGCTCGAAGGCCTCGCCGGTGACCCCGTCGAAGAGGGTGGTCTTGCCCGAGGTCGCCAGTCCCGCCTCGGCCATCAGTTCCTTGAGCCGCGACTCCAGGATGCCGTCGAAGACCGGGGTCGCGAACTTGATCCCGAGCGCCCACCCGGCCCAACCCAGGTGGGTCTCAAGGATCTGGCCAACGTTCATCCGGCTCGGCACACCGAGCGGATTCAGCACGATCTCGACCGGCGTGCCGTCCGGCAGGTACGGCATGTCCTCCTCCGGCAGGATGCGCGAAATGACGCCCTTGTTGCCGTGGCGCCCAGCCATCTTGTCGCCCACCTGCAGCTTGCGCTTCATGGCCACGAAGACCTTGACCAGCTTGATCACGCCCGGAGGCAGCTCGTCGCCCTTCTGCAGCAGCTTGATCTTCTCCTCGTTGACCCGGTGCATGACCTCGATGTGGGAATCGGTGCGCTCGTAGATCGCAGCCACTTCCTTCAACAGGTCTTCCTGCTCCACCGGCAGAGCCAGGATCTCCCGCCGGTTCAACTGCTCGAGATGCCGGTACCGGATGGCCTCCTTCGCCTTCAGGAGCCTCTTGCCCTCCCGGTCCTGTACCGCGACGCTCGGCTTGAGGCCGACCAGAAGATCGGCGATCTTCTTGTTCCGCTCTTCGTGCATGATCCGCGCCTGATCGCGGGTGTTCTTCTCCAGGCGGCCAACCTCCTGCTCCTCGATCTCGAGCGCCCGCTCGTCCTTGTCGACGCCCTTGCGGGAGAAGATCTTCACTTCGACGACGGTGCCGTCGATGCCCGGAGGCGCCTTCAGGCTGGCGTCGCGAACATCTCCGGCCTTCTCGCCGAAGATGGCCCGCAGCAGCTTCTCCTCGGGCGTGAGCTGGGTCTCGCCCTTCGGCGTGACCTTGCCCACCAGGATGTCGCCGGCCTTGACCGAAGCGCCGATCCGGATGATGCCGCTGTCGTCGAGATCGGCGAGTGCCGTCTCGGCGACGTTCGGGATGTCGCGCGTGATCTCTTCGGGTCCCAGCTTGGTGTCCCGGGCCTCGATTTCGAACTCTTCGATGTGAATCGACGTATAGGAGTCGTGGCGCACGAGCCGTTCGGAGACCAGGATCGCATCCTCGAAGTTGTAGCCGCGCCAGGGCATGAAAGCCACGAGCACATTGCGTCCCAGCGCCAGTTCTCCCTCTTCGGTTGAGGCGCCATCGGCCAGGACCTCCCCTCGCACCACGCGCTTGCCCTCGCGGACGACCGGCTTCTGGTGCACGCAAGTGTTCTGGTTCGACCGGCGGAACTTGGTCAACTGGTAGATGTCGGCCCCGAACTCACGCGGCGCACCCGTTTCGGGGTCCGCGCCCTCGACACGGACGATCACGCGATCCGCATCCACCGAGTCGACGACCCCGGCCCGCTGGCAGAGCACCACCGCACCCGAGTTGCGCGCGACGATCCCCTCGAGGCCCGTGCCGACGATCGGCGAGTCGGAGCGCAGGAGAGGCACCGCCTGCCGCTGCATGTTCGATCCCATCAGGGCCCGGTTCGCATCGTCGTTTTCGAGGAACGGAATCAGCGCGGCGGCTACGCTGACGAGCTGCTTCGGGCTGATGTCCATGTAGTCGACTCGCTCGCGGTCGACCGTGACGAAGTCCCCGCCGGCGCGAGCTACCGGACGTTCGTTCTTCAGGAACCCCCGCTCGTCAATCTTGGCGTTGGCCTGAGCGATGATGTACTTCTCCTCCTCCCAGGCGGTCAGGTAGAAAGCGTGCGGCTCGGCCTGCACCTGCCGTTTCTTGTTCCGCTTGAGGCGGCGATTCTCCGCCTCCAAGTCGTCGCCGGCAACGATCTGACCCAGCGCGAACGTGCCGTCACCCGGCTTGATCACCTTGAAGTGGTCGATGACGCGGCCCCCCTCCACCTTCTTGTACGGACTCTGGATGAAGCCGTAGTCGTTGATCCGCGCGTAGGTCGCGAGCGAAGAGATGAGGCCGATGTTCGGCCCCTCCGGGGTCTCGATCGGGCAGATGCGGCCATAGTGCGAAGCGTGGACATCGCGCACTTCGAAGCCCGCGCGTTCACGCGACAGGCCGCCCGGACCCAGCGCCGACAGGCGCCGCTTGTGCGTCACCTCCGACAGCGGGTTCGTCTGGTCCATGAACTGCGAGAGTTGCGACGACCCGAAGAACTCCTTGATCGCCGCGATCACCGGCTTCGAGTTGATCAGGTCGTGCGGCATCGCCGAGTCGATGTCCTGGTGAACGGACATCTTCTCCTTGATCGCCCGCTCCATGCGCACCAGGCCGATCCGGAACTGATTCTCCAGCAGTTCACCCACCGCGCGCACGCGGCGGTTCCCCAGGTTGTCGATGTCGTCGATGCGGCCGACGTCCTTCTGCAACTGCAGGAGGTACTCGATCACCCCGTAGAAGTCGTCGGCCGAGAGGGTCTTCCGGTCGACCGGCACCTGGGTCTCGAGCTTGATGTTGAACTTGAACCGGCCGACCCGCGAGAAGTCGTACCGCTTGGAGTCGAAGAACATGCCGTAGAACAGCGAGCGCGCACTCTCGTGCGTCGGCGGATCGCCGGGGCGCATCCGCCGGTAGATCTCGATCTGCGCCTCCTTCGTGTCCCTGGTCGTGTCCTTCGCCAGCGTGTTCGAGATCGTTGCGCCGCACAACTCCCAATCGGGGAAGAAGACTTCCAGCTCGCTGTGATTGCGCTCCGCGAGGCGCTCGTCGAGGTCCTCCGGAATCGGCTCGTTCGCCTCCAGCAACACCTCGCCGGTGTCCTCGTCGATGACGTCGGCGATCAGGAAGGCGCGCTCCAGCTCCTGCGGACCGACCTCCGCTTCGATGTTGTCGCCGGCGTCCAGGCGCTCGATAGCCGTCTCGTCCAGGGTCAGCCCGGCGAAAACGCTGTAGCGGCGCCGGATGCCCCGGCTCGAGCGGTCGCGCTGCCGTTCGCGCTCCAGCACATCCGGACCGATGCCGAGGCGGTAGACGCCTCCTCCCGACAGCGTGAGCGGCATCGCGGTGTGGAACTGACGCAGGATCTGCTCGTTCGTCTCCAGACCCAGGGCGCGCAGGAACACGGTGCCGTAGAACTTCCGCTTGCGATCGATCCGGACCGACAGGATGTCCTTCTGGTCGTACTCGAACTCCACCCAGGAACCCCGGTAGGGGATGATCTTCGCCAGGTAGACGCGCTTGTCGCGGGTGAAGAACACGCCGGGGCTGCGGTGGAGCTGGCTGACGATCACGCGCTCCGTTCCGTTGACGATGAAGGTGCCGGTGTCGGTCATCAGCGGGATCTCGCCGAAGTAGACCTCCTCTTCCTTCGCATCGCGCATCATCCGCGTTCCCGTCTCCGGATCCTTGTCGTAGATGAAGAGACGGAACGTGACCTTGAGCGGTACGGCGTAGGTCATGCCGCGCTCGCGGCATTCGGCGATCGAGTACTTGAGCTGCAGCTCGACCGGCCCGCCGCAGGTGTCGCACTTGGTCACCCGGTTCGCGTTGACGGCGCCGCAGCTCGGACAGCCGACGCTGTCCTCGAGCGGGTGATCCGTCATGATCTTGTCGCCGCAGTTCGTGCATGACATGCGCAGGTACTCGAGCCCCTTCAACTCGCCGCAACGGCAGTGCCAGTCGCCGATCGAGTAGCTGACGAAGTCGAGCGAGCATGTCTCCCGGAAGTCCCAGAATGGGAAAATGCCGGTAAAGACTGCCTGCAGGCCATGGTTCACCCGCTCGTCCGGGAGCAGGTTCATCTGCAGGAACCGGTCGTAGGAACGGCGCTGCACACCGATCAGGTTCGGAATCGCCAAGGTCGTCTCGATGGTCGAGAAGTCCATCCGACCGTTGCCGTTGGACTGACTGTTCTGCGCGTTTCTGTGATCCGTCATGCTTCGATGTCTCCTACTTCAGGTCCTCTGCGCGAGGCGGGAGCAAGGCAGATGCCGTAGCCGGGGCGATGAGCACAGTTGTTCGCCCGGAATTGGTCCGCCGCGTTGCGGCGGGCGGACAGGGAACGGAAAGAGCGCCGGAGCGACGGGCAACCACACGAATGCCACCCCGGCGCCGACTGCCGGGTCGAGGTTGGCCGACGTGATTCTACGCGGCCCCGGGAGAAGATCGCCAACCGGAATGGCTATTTGACCTCGGCCTGGCCACCGGCCTCCTCGATTTTCGACTTGACCTCGTCGGCCTCGTCCTTCGACACACCCTCCTTGACGGCGACCGGCGCCGATTCGACCAGGTCCTTGGCCTCCTTCAATCCGAGGCTGGTCACTTCGCGCACGACCTTGATGACGGCGATCTTCTTGTCGCCGAACGAGGTCAACCGCACATCGAACTCGGTCTGTTCTTCGGCCTCTTCGGCCTCGCCGCCGCCCGCGGCCGCGGCCATGGGAACCGCCGCCGCCGCCGCCGACACACCGTAGTGCTCTTCGAGCTCGTTGACCAGCGTGTTCAGCTCGAGGACGGTCATCTCGTCGATCTGCTTGATCAGATCCGTTGCTGCTACTGCCATTTCCTGGGATCCCCTTCCTATTCAGCGGCGCCGGTCGGGCGCCGCGGTTCCAAACATCGATAGCGAAGGCCGCCGTCAGCCCTCTTCCTTCCGACTTGCAATCTCGTTCAGGGTGCGGAGGAACCGCGGCGTCACGTCGCCCAGGCCCCGCACAAACCGCGCAATCGGCGACTGGAGCAGGAACAGGAGCTTCGCCACCAGAGCCTCCCGGCTCGGCAGATTGGCGATCTCCTGAATCGCATCGGCCGAGATCGTCTGGCCGTCCACCAGGCCGGCCTTGAACTCGAGTACCGGTACGTCCTTCGCAAACTCGGTCAGCGTCTTGGCCAACCCGACCGGATCGTCCTCGCTGTACGCGATCGCCGTCGGACCGGCCAGGTGCTCCGTGAGCGCGCCAAGGCTGCTGTCTTCGAAAGCGAGCTTGGCGATCCGGTTCTTGACCACCGAGTAGCTGCCGCCGGCTGTCCGCACCCGGCGCCGCAGGTCGTCGACCTGCCCCACCGTAATGCCGGAGAAGCCAACCAGGAACGCATGCGGCACCGCGGCCATGTCGCTCTGGTAGCTGGCCAGCAATTCGGCCTTCGTCTCCCGCGTCAGCGCCATTTCGACTCCTCCAGGCCGTCGCGGTCGCTCACGACGCTTCCGCCGCGGCGGCTTCGGCCGGGTCGACCCGAACGCCCGGGCCCATCGTTGAACTCAGGTTGAGCGAGCGGACGTACGTGCCCTTGGCCGCGCTGGGCCGCGCCCGGATCACCTCGGCCAGCAGGACCGCGGCGTTCTCCTTCAGTCGTTCCTTGTCGAACGAGACCTTCCCCAGGGGCGCATGGACGACTCCGGCCTTGTCGACCCGGAAGTTGACCTTGCCCGCCTTGATGTCCTCGATCGCCTTTGCCACGCCCAAGGTGACTGTCCCGGTCTTCGGGTTGGGCATCAGGCCGCGGGGGCCCAGGACGCGACCCAGCCGGCCCACGACCCGCATCATGTCCGGCGTCGCGACCACGGCGTCGAAGTCCAGCCAACCGCTCTGAATCCGCGCCGCCAGTTCCTCGCCGCCGACCTCGTCGGCGCCGGCGGCCTCGGCCTCCTGGAGCTTCTCGCCGGAGGCGAACACCAGCACCCGAACGGTTCGCCCGGTACCGTGCGGAAGCACGACGGTGCCGCGCACCATCTGATCCGCGTGCCTGGGGTTCACACCAAGGCGAATCGCGATCTCCACCGTCTCGTCGAACTTGGCGAAACTGCCGTTCCTGACCCGCTCCAGGGCCTCGTCGAGCCCGTGCGGACGGTCTTCAACGGCGGCTCTCGCCTCCCTGTACTTCCTGCCTGCCTTGGCCACGTGCGTTTCTCCTTAGCCCTGTTTCCCTGAAGCCTGTGTTCCGTGAAGCTTCGACGCCGATCAGGCGTCGATCTCCAGCCCCATCGATCGGGCGGTGCCGGCGATGATCCTGCACGCGCCGTCGAGGTCGACCGCGTTCAGGTCGACCATCTTCGTGCGCGCGATCTCCTCGAGTTGGGCGCGGGTCACGCTGCCGACCTTGTCCCGGTTGGGCTCAGACGATCCCTTGTCCAGGGAAGCCGCCTTGAGCAGCAGCACCGCGGCGGGCGGCGTCTTGGTGATGAACGAGTACGTGCGGTCCGCGTAGACCGTGATGACCACGGGAATGATCAACCCCCCATCGTTCTGCGTCCTGGCGTTGAATGCCTTGCAGAAGTCCATGATGTTCAGGCCGGCCTGACCGAGTGCGGGACCGACCGGAGGCGCCGGCGTCGCCGCGCCGGCGGGGATCTGGAGCTTGATCTGCCCGGTTACTCTCTTGCCCGTCGTTCTCTTCGCCATAGTTCCCTACCTGGTTGCAACCAAATCGAACTCGACCTTCATCCGCTCAGTTCGCACGCCCTCAGGTCTTCTGGACCTGGAGGAACTCGAGTTCGACCGGCGTCTGGCGGCCGAAGATCGTGACCATCACCTTCAACGTGCTCCGGTCCAGGTTGATCTCTTCCACGGTGCCGGTGAAGTTGTTGAAGGGCCCATCCACGATCTTGACCAGCTCGCCCTTCTCGAACAGGTACTTCGGCTTCGGCTTCTCCTTCGCCGTGACCACCTTCTCGATGATCGCGTCGACCTCGGCCTGGTCGAGGGGCGTCGGCTCCTTGCCGGTACCGACGAAGCCGGTCACCTTCGGCGTGTTCTTGACCACGTGCCACGCTTCGTCCGAGATCTTCAGCCGTCCGTCGCCGCGCTGCTCGCACTCGATCTCAATCAGGATGTAGCCGGGGAAGAACTTGCGCTGCGTTTCCCGTTTCTTGCCGCCCTTGAGTTCCACGATCGTCTCGGTCGGGATGCGCACCTCGCCGAACGCGTGGCCCATGTCGTGCGCCTCGGAGCGCTGCCGCAGGGTTTCCCGGACGCGCTCCTCGTAGCCCGAGTACGTATGGACGATGTACCACTGCCGCTGGGGAGCGGAGGCTTCCTCGCCGCCGTCCGCCGCGGCCTCGACGCTGCCCATGGCTGCCGTTTCGACTTCGCTCATCCGGTACTCCCTGTCGTCGCTCGCGCCCTTGGGGCTCATTGCAGGAACAGGTCGACGAGGCCATGGTAGAGACGCTGGATGACGAGATCGGCGATCCACAGGAAGATGGCGAAGATGACACTCGTGATCAGCACGACGCCGGTGGTGCCCACCACCTCCTCCCGCGAGGGAAAGGTCACCTTCTTCATCTCGGTGCGCACCTCGCCCAGGAACACGCCGAGCCTGCCGATTGCCGCCATCTCTATCCTCCTGCCCCTTCCGGTCTCTCTGAAACTCGCCCTGTCTCCGCGAAACCCGTCGGGTCCCGTCCCCGGAATCGCCCGGAGAACGTCTGGCAGGCCAGGAGGGTCTCGAACCCCCAACCTTCGGTTTTGGAGACCGATGCTCTACCAATTGAGCTACTGGCCTGAGTCCCCAAGTCCAGTCACAAATCCAACCCCTTTACTCGATGATGTCGGTGACGGTGCCGGCGCCGACCGTGCGGCCGCCCTCGCGAATGGCGAAGCGCACGCCCTTCTCCATCGCGATCGGAGCGATCAACTCCACGTCCAGCGTCACGTTGTCGCCAGGCATCACCATCTCGGTGCCTGCCGGCAGATTCGCCACACCAGTCACGTCCGTCGTGCGGAAGTAGAACTGCGGACGGTAGCCGTCGAAGAACGGCGTGTGACGACCGCCCTCGTCCTTGTTCAGCACGTACACCTCGCCCTTGAACTTCGTGTGCGGCGTGATCGACTTCGGCTTCGCCAGAACCTGACCACGCTCCACTTCGTCCTTCTTCGTACCCCGGAGCAGCACGCCGATGTTGTCGCCGGCCTCACCCGAGTCCAGCAGCTTGCGGAACATCTCGACGCCCGTCACCACCGTCGACTTCGTCTCGCGAATGCCCACGATCTCCACCGTCTCGCCAACCTTCACGCGACCCCGCTCCACGCGGCCGGTCACCACCGTGCCGCGACCCGAAATCGTGAAAATGTCCTCGATCGGCATCAGGAAATCCTGGTCCACCGCCCGCTGCGGCGTCGGAATGTACGAGTCCACGGCATCCAGAAGCTCCACGACCCTCGAACCCCACTCGCTGTCCGGGGCGCCGCTCTCCAATGCCTCGAGCGCCGAACCGCGAATGATCGGTATCTCGTCGCCAGGAAACTCGAACGAAGACAGCAGGTCCTGAAGCTCCAGCTCCACCAGGTCCAGCAGCTCCTCGTCGTCCACCATGTCGCACTTGTTCATGAACACCACGATGTACGGCACGCCCACCTGACGGGCCAACAGAACGTGCTCCCGCGTCTGAGGCATCGGACCGTCGGCGGCCGACACCACCAGGATCGCGCCGTCCATCTGCGCCGCGCCGGTGATCATGTTCTTCACGTAGTCCGCGTGACCCGGGCAGTCCACGTGAGCGTAGTGACGATTGTCCGTCTCGTACTCCACGTGAGCCGTCGCGATCGTGATCCCCCGCTCGCGCTCCTCCGGCGCCTTGTCGATCTCGTCGAAAGGCACGTACTCCGCGCCGCCCGCCTTCGCCAGAATGTTCGTGATCGCTGCCGTCAGCGTCGTCTTGCCGTGATCCACGTGACCGATCGTCCCCACGTTCACGTGCGGCTTCGTACGCTCGAACTTCTCCTTCGCCATGACGCTCGTTGCCTCTCCCGCTCTAGCGGCTCAACTATCCGTGTGCTTGCTGCTTTGACGCCCGTCTGGAGCCCACGACCGGATTTGAACCGGTGACCCCTTCCTTACCAAGGAAGTGCTCTACCCCTGAGCCACGTGGGCAGCCGTCTCAGGATTCCCCATCCTCAAGTTTCTGAACCGTGTTTCGGGACACCCTTTTCTCCGCTCGCCAAGGCGACCCTCGACACGCAATGGGACCCGCCCCCCGGAGCCAAGCTCCGCGGTGCATCGCGGGGAAGGGGCGGAGTCTAGCCGCTTCTTCGGCAGCCGTAAACCCCCCCTGCAACATCCATCCGGTTGGGCGCGCCGGCCTCCGCGAAACAGAGAAGGACGGGCCTACGACGCCTGATGGCGTACGACTTCGCCGTCGACCAGGAAGACGACGTCCTCGGCGACGTTCGTCGCCAGATCGGCCATCCGCTCGAGATAGCGCGAGATCGACAGGAACTGGATGCTGGCCGACGCCAGCTCGGGATCCTCGTCGATCATCCTCCGGACCACGCCGTACATCGCCTCGTGACTGCGGTCGACGACCTCGTCCTCCGCAATCACCGAACGGGCGAGTTCCGTGTCGCCGCCAACGACCGCGTCCAGGGCCGCCCGCAGCATCTTCGGGATGCGCTCGGCCATGATCCAGATCTCTTCCGGGACTTCGACCGGCTCGGCCACCGCGAGACTCTCGGCGCGCTCAGCGAGATTCCGAGCCAGATCGCCGGCCCGTTCGAGATCGTTGTTCACCTTGAGGTAGGTCACGACCGTTCTCAGGTCCAACGCCACCGGCGAGTGCAGGGCCAGGATCTTGAGGCACTCCTCTTCGACCTCGATCTCGCGGGCGTCGATGACGCGGTCCTGGCGCTGGACCTCGTGCGCCAGGTCGACGCTCCGCTCCCGGAGCGCTCGCAGCGACTTGGCGATCATGTCCTCGACCATCGCCGCCACTTCCAGGAGCGACCGCGTCACCTCGTCGAGATCGCGCTGTAGATGAATCCTCAAGCCATGAATCCTAGCGGCCCCAAATCAAAGCCGTAGCGAATGTCGCGCAGCCGTGTGAAGAGCGCGTGAAGCACTCCTCAGCCCGCCGTGGGCAACCAGAAGCGGAACGTCGAGCCCCGGCCCCGTTCGCTTTCCACCTCCACTCCTCCGCCGTGTCGCCGGGCGACGTTCTTGACGATCGCCAGGCCCAGACCGGTGCCGCCGAGCTCCCTGGAGCGGGCGCGGTCGACACGGTAGAAGCGCTCGAAGATTCGGTCCAGGTGTTCCGTCGCGATGCCCGGCCCTTGATCTTCGACCTCGAGAACCGCCCGCCCGTTCGCCGCCTGTAAACGCACCACCACCCGACCGCCCACCGACGAGTACTTGACCGCGTTGTCGACCAGATTGGACAGCGCCTGCCGGATCGCTTCCTCTTCACCCAGGACCTGAACCGGGGCCTGGGGGCATTCGGCGACCAGTTCGAGACCGCTCTCCTCGCTCGAGGGTCCGAGCAGACTCAACACCTCGCCCACCGGCGAGCGCAGATCGACGATCTTCTCCGGCGGCTCGACAGAAGACTCGATCCGCGACAGCGTGAGCAAGTCGGAGACCAGGGCGCTCAGACGGTTGCTCTGCCTTCGGATCTTGCGCAGGAAGCGGCCACGCGTCGGGCCGTCGACCGGATCCGCGTCCAGCAGGGTCTCCACATAGCCGTGAATGGCGGTCAGGGGCGTCTTCAGCTCGTGCGAGACATTCGACACGAAATCGCGGCGCATGCTCTCCAACCGCTCCAGCTCCGTGATGTCGTGGATCACCGCCACCGCCCCTTCGACCTGTTCGCCGTCCCGCCGCGACGAGAGCAGGGGCGACGCGTTCAGCTCGAATCTGTTCGGGCCACCGTCCTGGCCGGCGAAGCGCGCCAGGGTAAACGTGCGACTCACCTGCCTCCGCTTCTCCATCGCCTCGATCAGGGCGCCCGAGATCTCCGGCTGGCGCGACAATTCGTAGATGGGACGTCCGACCGCCAACTCCGGCGCCGGGCGTCTGAACCAGTTCGCGGCCACCGCGTTCAGGTGCAGCACCTGCCGGTCGAGGTCGATCGCCACCACCCCTTCCACCATGCCGCCGAGCAGCGCCGTCAACTGGTTGCGCTCCGCCTTGAGCTGTTCGACCTGTTCCACGAACCGCGCATCGTTCTCCTCCAGATGGGCTTCGAGCCGGGCGAACTCGTCACCGCGGCCGGTCTCGGCCCCCGGCACGCGCCCACCAAGCGCCGCGGCCTTTGTCAGCAGACCCCGCGCCCGCTTCGCCAGCCGGGCGGCGCCGAGAGCGACACAGGCGCCGGCCAGCAGCGCCAAGATCCAGAAGACGGCCGGGCCGAGTCGACCCGAGGCCGCCGCGCCGCCAAGCAGGAGGCCCGCAGCCAGCAGGCCCACCCCGCCCATCAAGAGGCGCCAGAAGAGAGGTGAGCGGATCATGGGAACTCCCGGGCGGTCGGACCCCGGCGGCGCCGACCCGGCCGCGTCGAGTATCCACAACCTACACCTCCGACGTACACCCTTGGCGGCGCTACCCCTCTTCCTCGCTGAAGCAGTAGCCGATGCCGCGCACAGTCTCGATCAGGTCGCGGTGCGGCCCGAGCTTCTTGCGCACCGCCCGGACGTGGACGTCGATGTTGCGGTCGATCACCACTGCGCGATCCCCGATCGCCCGGTCCAGGAGTTGGCCGCGGGTGAACACGCGGCCGGGATGCGAGGCCAGGAAGTGCAGAAGGCGAAACTGGGTGGGCGTGAACTCCAGCCGCCGACCCTCGACCTTGATCCGGTGCTTGACCGGGTCGATCAGAAGCGGCCCCCGAACGACAAGACGTTCCGGGTCGCGGTCCCGCATCGGGCCCCGCCGCAAGACCGCCCGGACGCGGGCGACCAGTTCCCGGGGACTGAAGGGCTTGTGGATGTAGTCGTCGGCGCCGACGCCGAGACCGAGGACGACATCGCTCTCCTCGCCGCTGGCCGTGACCATGATCACCGGCAGGTCACGGGTCGATTCCACCGAGCGCAGGCGACGGCACACATCGAGACCGTCCAGACCGGGCAGCAACAGGTCCAGCAGCACGATGTCCGGCTTCTCGCGCCCGATCACGGAAAGACCCGTACGGCCGCTCGTCGCCGTCGCGACGTCGAAGCCCTCTCGCCGAAGGTTGTACTCGATCAGTTCGAGGATGTCGGGCTCGTCTTCGATGACGACGATCTTCGCGGCGCTCATGGAATTGTCCGGCACCCCCCAATACGGTTGACCTGCACCCAAGGCTAGCCAGCCTTTAGTGAACGGGCGATAAAGCCGGTTCTTCCGGCTCCGACGTAGACATCGGGACGGCCGGCGTGTCAATCTCCGTAGAGATTCTAGAGACGAGAGCACCCCGCTGGCCGACAGAGCGGACAGGTCGGCTGCTCGCGGTGACGCCTTCCAACCCTGACGCTTATCCGACGAGAGGTGCGAGTGCTCCGTCTTCTGACGACTGCTGCGTTGATTCCCATCGCCGCGGCCGCGGCCTCTCAGGACAACGAAGACGCCAAGGACCGGTTCTCGGTCAACGTCGGCGGCCGGCTCCATGTCGAGGCCAGCACGTCCTCTCCCGACCCGGCCCTGGCCGACCGGTTCGAGTTCGAGGACGGCATCGACTGGCGGCGCGCCCGCCTGGTGCTGAACGGCGAGTTCCTCAACCGCTTCACCTTCAAGATCGAGCACGACATCGCGAGCGGAGACATCGTGCCCACTGACGTCTTCATGGAGGCGGCGCCCGACGGCGGCGCGGCCACCTTCCGCGCGGGACACTTCAAGGAGCCCTTCAGCCTCTCCATCCTCCAATCGTCCAACTACCACTCGTTCATCGCGCGTCCGGCCGCGGCCACCGCCCTGGCGCCGGGGCGCAACCTCGGCTTCATGATCCACGACCGGCTTCCCGGCGACCGCGTCGCCTGGGCCGTCGGCGCCTTCCGCGACAGCGACGGCTACGACATGCGGCCCGGGTCGGACTGGAGCCTGACCGGCCGCCTCACCGGCCTCGCCCTCGACGGCGACGAAGGAAGCGATCTCCTGCTCCACCTCGGCGCGGGGGTCTCGCACCGCCAGCCCACCGCGGACGCGGTCCGTCTGCGCGGGCGCGCCGGCGTACCACTCGCGCCGCGCATGGTCGACACCGGAAGGGCGCCCGCCGACGGCATGCGGCTGCTGGGCGTCGAAGTCGCACTCGCGCGGGGTTCCTTGTGGCTGCAGGGTGAGGCGCTGTCGGCCCAGGTGGACCTGCTGCCGGTTGGTTCCCCGGACGGCCGGAGCGCCCGGTTCGACGCCCGGTACGTCGAAGCGGGCTGGTTCCTGACCGGCGAGAGGAAGCCCTACAGTCGAAGCTCCCGCACCTTCACCCGGTTGAAGCCCAGGGCGCCCGTGCCCGAAGGCAAGGGCGCGTGGGAACTCGCCGCGCGCTGGGATCACACCGACCTGAGCGGCGGCGCCGTCCTCGGCGGCAGCCAGAAGAGTCTCTCCCTGGCCCTCAACTGGTACCTGCGCGGCAACCTGCGGGCGCTCCTGAACTACGTGACGACCGACCCGGACCCAGCCGGATCGGTCGAACACGTCGGTCTGCTACTGCACGTGGACTTCTAGCCCGACCTCGCCTCAGTCGCCGAGGTGCTCGGCCAGGAACGCCGCGTAGCGTTCCGAGGCCTCGATCCGGTTCACGCGGTTGCGGAAGCCGTGGCCCTCGTCCGGGAACAGGACGTACTCCACCGGCACGCCGTTCGCCCGCGCCGCCTCGACCAGTTCGTCGCTCTCGACCTGCAGCACGCGCGGATCGTTGGCGCCCTGGACCACGAGCAGCGGGCGGACGATGTTCGAGGCGTGGAACAGCGGCGAGATCCGGTGCAGCCGTTCGCGCTCGGTGGCTGGATCGCCCAGCTCGCCGAGCAGCGCCACCTTCTGCGCTTGCCACCAGGGCGGTGTGCTCTCGAGCGTCCGGATCCAGTTCGTGACCCCGAAGATGTCGATGCCGACATCGAAGACCTCCGGCTCGAAGGCCAGCGCGGCCGCCACCATGTAGCCGCCGTAGCTGCCGCCGATGATGCCGACGCGCGAACCGTTGACGAAGTCCTGGGACTCGAGCCAGGTGCGCGCCCACACGCAGTCCCGCAGGTCGACCTCGCCGTGCTTCTTGTCGTCCATGTGGAAGAAGGTCTTGCCGTAGCCGGACGAACCGCGGTTGTTCACGCCCAGGACGACGTAGCCCTGGTTCACCAGGTGCTGGATGTCGGCCCGGTAGGAGCGCCGCGTCTGGCCGCCCGGTCCGCCGTGCACCCAGACCATCGCCGGCACCGGGTTCTCGGCCGAGGCCGTGTGCGGCCGCCAGAGGATGGCCGGGATCTCGAGTCCGTCGAAGCTCGGGTAGCGGATGACCTCGGTCGTCACCAGATCCTCGACATCGATCTCGGGGTTCAGGCTCCGGGTCAGGCGAAGCGCCTCGCCGCCCTGCTCCAGGTCGTGGACGTAGAGGTCCGAAGGTGCCCGGTCGCTGCTCAGGTAGAACGCCATCAGGCGGTCGCTGGCGGAGAAACGAACCTGCCCGATGTCGCCGGCCGGCAGGTCGGGAAGCGCGACCGGCGAGCCGGTCTCGGTGTCCAGCACTTCGACCGAGGTCGAGGCGTCCTCGTTGATCGCCGATACCCGGTACCGGCCGGTCTCGGAGAAGGAAACGCCGAAGACGTCCCAGTCGGCGGCGAGCACGAGCTCGCGAGAGCCGCCGGCGAGGTCGTAGGACCACACCTGGTTGAACTCGCCGTGCTCGTTCGTCCGGTAGTAGAGCTGGGCGCTGTCCGGCGTGAAACCGCCGGAGGAGTGCTCGACCTCTCCTTCGTGTTCCGTGACGCGCACCAGGTGACCCGCCATCAGGTCGTAGGCGTAGACGTCGCTGTCGTAGTTGCTGGTCAGCTTGTCGAGCGCCAGCCAGCGGCCGTCGTCGCTGACGTCGCCGAGGTTGAACGTGCCGTCGTTCTCGAACACTCGCTCGCGCTCGAACTCCCAGGTCCCGAGCGGCGGCACCTCATAGCGGTAGAGGTCCATCGCGAAGGGCGTCCGCTCGTTCGTCCGCACGAAGAAGGCCCCGCCGTCACGCCCCCAACCGGCGAAGGAGGCGCGCACGTTGTCGCCCGGCGTGAGGTCGACGGCGCCTTCGGGAACGTCCCCGGCGCCGTCCGACCCCACGTACAGGTGGTTCAACTCGTTACCGCCCTGGTCACCGGCGTACAGGAACCGGTCGTCGTCCGGAAAGTAGCTCTGCGCGAACACCGGGCCCGCGCTGTCGGTCAATTGCCGCGGTTCGCCGGCCGCGACCGGCATGCTGTAGACGGCCCACGCGCCGGTCGTGTCGCTCGAGATCAGCAGCCGGCTCTCGTCGGCCGAGAACGAGGCGCCGCTGTAGGACGTCGTGTTGTGGAAGGCGGCTGCGGTGTAGACCGCCGCTTCGCGAGTCTCCGGCTCACCGGCGCAGGCCAGCAACGCGACGGTTCCGGCCATCAGGACGGCCGGTCTCAGGCCGCGGCCACGCGGACAATGAAGGATCGAAACAGTGCTTCCATACATACGCGAACCTCAGAGAACGCCAAACCGGAACAGGGTCAACAACAGGCCCAGCATCGAAGAGGAGAACAACAGCAGCAGCCGGTTCTCCCTTCTCTGCGCAGCGAACAGCGCGTCCATCCGGTCGAGCGCGGCCCGGTCCTCGATCTTCTCGACCCGGCGCTCGATCCTCGCGACCCGGTCCGCCGTGGAAACCCGAACTCAGGACGCCCGGGCACTTGGCTCCTCGTGCTCTCGCGGATCAACCCCGTCCTCCCGGCACATCTCCAGGAAAACGGCAAGCGACGTCGCCGCCTCGTCGCGCAGGTTCGCCTTGTCCTCGGCGTAGAAGTCCGCGCCTCCATTCAGACCGACGAACTCGCCACGGTACATCCGAAGTTCGGCGTCGTAGCGAACGACGGCTCGATAGCCTTCGACTTCGATCATGCTCGTCATGGTTCCACTCCATTCGCCGCCGGATACTGCTCACGGCACCCTTGTCCGTCGCCGGCCCAGGATGCGGTCGGTGGAAGACCCGGCGTTCACCGAAGAGCCTGACGCCAACCCGCGATCCTCGGCGCTCGCTGATCTCCGCCCCCAGCTCGATGAAGAGTCCTTCGATGTCACGCCACGGCATGTTACCGCTTGTCGGTCGGCTGAAGATCAGCCCCAGGATTCTGCGGTGGCGACGCTTCATCGCGGCGACGATACAGCCCTACTCGCATGAGGTTCCAATGCCTCACGGCGGCGCGTCGTGCAGCCAGCCGGCCTGTTCGAGAATCGAGATCGCGGCCAGGTCGACCAGCTTCTCGCCGGCGCCGACCTCTACGATCGTCGCTTCCCTGCCGCCGTAGCCGCCCTGCGCCGCCGCGGCGATGGTCGGGAAGTAGGCGAGTTCGCCGTTCGTGTAGCCGGCAAAGAAAACGTGGGGCACCGGAGTCTCGGCGCGCAGACGGAGCTGGTGCTCGACGAAGAACTCGCCCGGGAACGTGGCGAGGGCGAACTGGCCTTCGCCGCGCTCGCCAAGAACCAGGGTGTTCACCTCGGCCTCCCGTTCGCGCGGGAAGCGCGCGCGGTATCTCTGGAGCGACGCCTCGAGCCCGTGACGCCGAAAGCCCTCCTCGACCACCGGAGAGTCCAGATCCCAGCGCGGGTCGAGCGTCACCAGGTGGCGCTTCACGGAGAGGCTGGCCGGATCGTGGAAGGCTTCCGCCGCGGCCAGGTCGGCGCGGACGCGGAGCACCTCGTGTCCCAGCCGCTCTCCCGCCATCCGGACCTGCTCGAAGCCTCCTTCGGCGGGCGGCGTCTTGTCCCAGAACGGGTTGATGTCACCGGCGGCGCCCTGCAGGAACATCGGCACTCCGCCGCCGCGCCCGGCGACCAGGGCCGCCATCGCGCCCGGATAGTCGGCCGAGACGAGCATGTTCCCGGGGCCCAGGATGACCGGGTGAACAGCGAAGTTGACGACCGTGGCGATCGGTTCGCCGTCCGTTCCGTCGATTGCCAGCACGCCGACGGACTCGTCCAGCGGCGCGGTCGGCAACCGCTCGCGGTTGCGCCAGAACATCTCGACGCTACCGTCCGGAAGCACCCGGCGCCGGTTGTGCCCCTCGCTCGCCCGACCCCAGCCCACCGCGATGCGGGCCGGGCGGAGAACGGCGTGGGCCTCCAGGACGACGCTGACGATCTTCCGCTCCAGTTCCCTGACCCACGGGCTCTCGGCGTTCGGGAAGTCCGCCTCGAACAGCGGCGCGGAGTGCGTGTGGGAAGCGTTCAGTAAAACGTGGTCGAAGCCCGCGGCATCCAGGACCGCCCGCCGGACGGGAAGGGTGTTCTCCTTGCGGATCGAGCCGAGATCGAGCGTCACCAACGCGGCCGTCTCACCGCCCGCTTCAAGGACGAGCGCCCGCGCGTAGAGCGGGTCGTGAATTCCCTCCGACCGGTTCGTTCCGCGCGCGCCGTAGCCGTAGAGCAACGAGCCGGCAGGCGGCGTGATCTCGACCGCGGCTGCGGCGGCACGCAACTGGGCAGTAGTCGGCGATGAAGTCAACACGAAGGCTCCGAGGACGACTACCGCCACCCCGACAACCGGTCGCGACCGGGGAAGGCCAGGCGCCGCGGTACGTCGCCGCTTCGCGGCACGTCTTCCTCGACGCGGGTCAGAAGACCCGCGCCACAGCCGGCCAGAGGGCCGGCGCAACCAGTCTCCGCAACGCCAGGCCCTAGTTGTCGGCAACGCCCAACGTGCCCCAGGGCACCCGGCCCAGCGGATCGCGCAGGATGCGCCGCGCGACGACCATGCGGTGAACCTCGTCCGGGCCGTCGTAGAGCCGCGCGTAGCGCGCCTCGCGGTACATCTTCTCTAGCGGCGTATCGCCCGTCACGCCGAGCGCGCCGTGGACCTGGATCGCCCGGTCGATCACGTTGTGGAGCATCCGCGCGCCCCAGAACTTGATCAGCGAGATCTCGACCCGGGCGCGATCGCCACGGTCCATCGCCTCGGCGGCGTCCAGGGTCATCAGCCGGGCGGCCTGGATCTCCGCCGCCGACTCGGCGATGTAGCGCTGGATCTCGCCCTTCTCCGACAGGTAGGAACCGTGGGCCCAGCGTGACTTGACCCGGTCGCACATCAGTTCGAAGGCCCGCTGGGCCTGACCCAGCCACCTCATGCAATGGAAGATACGCCCCGGCCCCAGCCGCTTCTGGGCGATGACGAACCCTTCGCCGCGGCCGCCGAGCAGGTTGTCCTTCGGCACGCGGACGTCGTTGTAGCGCACCTCGCAGTGCTGGCCGGCGGTCGTGCCCATCGTCGGCACCGCGCGCACGATCTCGTAGCCGGGCGTGTCCGTCGGCACGATGATCGACGAGAATTTCCGGTGGCCCTGGGCCTCCGGCTCGGTCAGCGCGAAGCAGGTCGTGAACGCGGCCCGGCTGGCGCCGCTCGTGAACCACTTGTGGCCGTTGATCACCCAGTCGTCGCCGTCGAGCACCGCTCGAGTCTGCATCAGGGTCGGATCGGAGCCGGCGACCTCCGGTTCCGTCAGCCCGACCGATGGGTAGATGTCGCCCGCAACCAGGGGCTTGAGCCACCGCTCCCGCTGCTCGTCGCTGGCGTACAGGTGGAGCATGATCGAGTCCTGCATCGACGCCGAGCCCACGGCGATCTGGCCGTAGTGCGAGCGGCCGATGATCTCGTTCAGGTAGACGAAGGGCATGAGCGGCAAACCCCCGCCGCCGATCTCCGCCGGATGCCCCAGGGCCCACAGGCCCCGCTGCTTGGCCAGCGCCTTGAGTTCGGCCAGACGGCCGCGCGTGCGGTCCTCTCCGGACTCCGACTCCAGCTCCGGTTCGGCAGGAATCACCTCGCCGTCGATGAACGCGCGCATCTGCTCGCGTAGCTCGATCACATCGTCCGTCAGACCGTATCTGCCCATCAGCGCCTCCGCTTCCATTCGATGTCCCGAAGCAACCGCTGATCATGCCACAGAAGCAGGTGCCCGCTGCCTTTCCGCTCGCCGGTAACGCTTTCTTTGAGTTCAGGCAGCGCGCGCCGGGCGTGAGCCGCGTCTCGCACCGAGCTACCAGTCCCGCGAATCCTCGTCGTGGAGAGTGGTCGGCAGCGCGTACGAGTGCTCGATCTCGCCGAGATCCGAAGCGTCCAGCAGCGCGTTGAACCGCTTTCTCGACCGGTTCGCGAGCAGGCGGGGGAAGAGCTTCAGGGCCGCCTTCTCCGCCCTGTTCCTCAGGAACAGCAGCGGTACCTGCTTGACGAACCTCGACTTCGGGAACCTGAAGGAATCCGCGAGCGCGTCCCCGATCAGTTCCCGCGATACCTGGTAGATGAACGCCGCCATCTCGCGGCGTTCCTCCGTTTCCGTGAACCCGAGCAGGATCGGAGCGCTGTTGATGATGCTGTTGGCCATGATGATCGCGTCATCGTCCGGCGGCGGTTCGCACAGGGCCGCGATCTCGAAAGTGCGCAACGCCGAAGCATGGTCGCGGAACATGATGACCTCGGGTATCCCCATGACCAGCCCTGTGTATCTCCAGACGTGGACGTAGGCTTCCTTCTCCTCCTGGCTGAAGTCGCCGCCCAAGCGCGAAACATGTTCCATCAGGCGGCCTGAGAAGGCGGCCGCGCCCAACAGCATGTGCGCCGTGCTGAGCGGCATGCCGTGCTCCGGCGCGTCCCATTCGTCCGACTGCCTGAGCAGCATCCTGGCCTGGGCATGCACCAGGCGGATGCGGAGGCTCAGCTTCCAGGCGTCGCCGCCGGGCTCCTGTCCGCCCGGCATGAACTGCTCGGTCAACTGGAGCGTGTTCTGCTTGAGCCGGCGGACGCCGTTCAGGATGATCCGGCTGCGGATGCGGAACGACTTGCTGATCAGCGTGGAAAACCCCTCCACGATGGCACCGCCGACGAGTCCTCCAAGGACCATGTCCGAGTTGCGAAGAAAGGCCCTGGTGGCCCTCATCGCGATCTCGGGGTCGAACCAGTCGGGCATGACGGCCGATGACTCGATGAGTTCCCGAAGAGCCTCGGGCGTGTCCTTCGGCCGGTCGTCGTAGCGGCTGACGGTCCTGGCGATCGTGTCGTGAACGTGCTGGGGTTCCACGATCGCCGCCAATTGTTCGACCGGTCGGCCAGCGGATCGCCCAGGGTCGTGTAGCGGATGTAGCGCTCCGCCAAGTCCGGATCCAGCTCCCAGGCTGCATTGTAGCCGTCGACGTAGCAGGCGGGGATGTCGACGTTCGGTCGCGGGCCGGTGACGGACACGGCTCAGATTCTAGCGGGACCTGACTTTCGGTAGTCTTCGTCACTCTCTCATCGCTATTGCTTGGCCTTATCTCGCTCTTAAGATGGTGAAAGCTCAGCTAAGTTTGGTCTCATGGCGATGACCGACTCCGGCGGCGGTACCGCACCCCTGCCGCCCGGGCCGAAGGGGCGCAAGCTCCACAACGTGCGGCAGCGGCTCTCCCGTCACTCGGACTTCATGGACGAGCTCCATCGCGAGTACGGCGACATCGCCTTCTTCGAGATCCCCGCCCGCAAGTGCGCGGCGGTCTTCAGCGCCGAGCTGATTCACGAGGTGTTGCTTGAGCAGGAGCCGTACTTCCAGCCGTACTACCCAAAGACCTCGTACAACCTGATTCCGTCTCCTTGCCTGGCGACGTCCCGCTTCGAGACCCACACGGAATTCGAGAAGGTGATGAGCGCGGCGTTCACGCCGGAGCGCATGCCCGCCTACGAAAAGGCGATCATCAGCAACGCACTCACCTTCCGGGAGCGCCTCGCGTCGAACGGCAAGGTCGACTTCAAGTACGAGGCGGAGCGGTACACCTGGGGCTCCCTGCTCGATGCCGTGATCGGCGTCGACTTCAAGGTCGAACCCGAGCTCGGGAAGTCCGTCCTCGACGCGATGAAGAGCGACATGCTCCTGTCGCTGCTTCCCTTCGGCCTGGCCCTGAAGAGGCTGCCGCTGCCTCACAACGTCCGGACTGCCCGGCAGATCAAGGCTCTCGACGAGCAGACCTACAGGTCGATCGAGAGGGCCCGTGATCCGGACCATGACGGCCACAACGTGATCTCCCACTTCGTCCGTGCCCACGAAGAGGGCGTCGTCGACTGGAGCTTCCCCGACGACTCGGAGATACGGGACGAGGCCTATACGCTGATGTTCGGCGCCGTCGACGCGCCGACCGGCACCCTGACCCACGGCATCCACTTCCTGGCGCGGAGTCCGGACGTCCGCAAACGGCTCGAGCGGGAAGTGGACGACGTGCTCGACGGCCGCGCCGTCACGCTGGCCGACTTGAACCGGCTGCCCTGCACGCACGCGGTTTTCAAGGAGACGTTGCGTCTCGAACCGCCGGCGTACGTGCTCATCCCACGGGAGACCCTCGAAGACCGCATCGTCGGCGGCTATCTGGTGCCGAAGGGCACGCTGATGAACGTGTGCATGCGCGTGATGCAACGCCGGCAGGACTACTGGGAGGACGCGGACGATTTCCGCCCGGAACGCTGGCTGGAGGACTCTGAACAGGGTGGTTCCAGATGCCCGGCGCACTCCTATCTCCCCTTCAGCACGAAACCGCGCATCTGCCAGGGCAAGGACTTCGCGGAGATCCTCTTCGTCGCCGGTCTTGCCAGCCTCGTTCAGAAGGTGCGACTCGAACCCGAGTCTGACGAGCCGCCGACGAAGACGAACATCGGCGTCGGCCTCATGGGGACATACCCGGTCAACGTCGCGAAGAGGCCGAGAACGGGTTCTCCAACCAACACCAGCCGCCAACCACGACGGAGAACTGGACCATGAAGAGTTCGCCGATCCCACTCCTGACTGCGATCACACTTCTGACCATACTGGCCATGCCGGCAGCTGCACAGGAAGAAGACGGGCCAGAGGCTCTTCTCGGGCTCGCCCAGTCGATGGTCTCACGGTACGAGCCGATCGCAACGGCGACTGCGAAGTCGGTCGCCTCGGCATGCGACGAGCCCAGCAAGAGATGCCTCGAGCACCTCTCCGTGCGACTGTCGTCCTTGCAGGGCTCTCGGACGGCGATGGAGGTCACCCTGGAGGTCCTGAAGCAACGCTGGCCGGACGCGGACCCGTCCGTCAAGAACGAATGGCCAAATCGGATCCTGGCGATGAAGAAGAGCTTCTCTGAAGCTCTCGATGTCGCCAAGAAACTCGATCTCGAAGACGCGGTCAGCGAACGCGTGTCTCAACTGTTCGACGACGACATGACCTACCACGTCTTCGAGTCCAGATGGACCAAACACGAAAGGCCGACGAATTGACTGGACCATCCGCATGTCTCCCTCTCCAGAGGCCAGCAGTATGAAGCGCCAACTCCCTCCGGGCCCGGCGGAAGGCAAGCTCCAGACCATGCGCCGGATGGCGGACGACTACATCGGTTTCTTCCACTGGCTCCACGAGAACTACGGCGACATCGTCTACTTCGAAGTGCCGACCCGCAAGCACTGTGCCATCTTTACCGCCGACCTGGTGGAGGAACTGCTGGTCGAGAAGACCAACTCCCTGAAGGTCCTGCATCCAAGAACCACATTCGAGGTCATGCAGGCGCCCTGTCTCGCCCGCATGCCGGCCGGCGAAGAACAGGGACGGCTGCGAGAGCTCGTACGGACCGCGTTCACACCCGAGCGGGCCAGGGCTCTGAAGCAGCTCGCCGCCGAGGAGGCGAATCATCTGGCCGACGGTCTCGAAGAAGGTTCAGTCGACTTCAGGGAAAGGCTGGAGCGCTTCACCTTCAACGCTCTTACGATGTCCATCATCGGTGCCGGCCGAAAGCTCAGTCCGGACGTGGCGCTCCCCACCCTGAAAGCCGTCAAGCTCAACTTCATCGTGTTCGCCATGCCGGGTTACTCCCTGCTGCGAAAGCTCCCCCTCCCCCACGACATGAAGGCTCGGAAAGCGATTCGCGCGCTCGACGAAGTGACCTACAAGTCGATCGCGGCAGCCAGAACATCCGACGCGAATGGCTCCAGCCTGATCTCACACATGGTGCGGGCGACGGATCGAGGCGAATCGGACTGGAACTTCGCCGACGACAGTGAGATCCGGGACGAGGCATACGGCATGTTGTTCGGCGCCCTGGACGGGCCGGTTCATGCTCTGACTCACGCCCCGTTCCATCTCTCCTGGAATCCGGAGGCGCGAGAGCGCCTGGAAGCGGAGGTGCAAGAGGTCGTCGGCGACCGGTCGCTGGCGGGGGAGGACCTGGACCGTCTCCCTTACGCGCACGCCGTATGCAAGGAACTGCTTCGCCTTCATCCGCCCGCGCCGCTCCTGGTGCCGCGCGAGGCAGTGGAGGACACGACGCTGGGCGGATACTTCATACCGAAGGGAACTCTGGTCGACCTGGTCATCCACGTGATCCACCGAAGGTCGGACTACTGGGACGACAACGAGGCCTTTCGGCCCGAACGATGGCTGGACGGCGGCCAGCAATGCCCCAGGAACGGGTTCATCCCGTTCAGCATCGAGCCGAAGAAGTGCAGAGGCGCGGACCTCGCCACGGACATCATCGTGTCCGCGCTGGCGGCGCTGGCGCAACGCTGGCGCCTGGAGCCCGAGTCCGACGAGTTTCCCCCGGCGGGGCTTGGCGCCGGGGCGTTCAGCGGCGCCGTTGCCGCCACGGTGACTTCGCGAACGGCGTAGCCGGCTCAGCCGTACCGGCCCTCGATATAGGCCGCGGTCTGGCTGTCCGCCGGATTCAGGAACATCGACGCCGTGTCGCTGTGCTCGATCATCTCGCCGAGCAGCATGAAGACGCACTCTTCGCTGGCCCGGCGTGCCTGCGCCATGTTGTGGGTGACGATCAGGATCGTGTAGTCGCCGCGCAGCTCCCAGATCAGCTCCTCGACGGCCTCGGTGCCGGCGGGGTCGAGCGCTGAACACGGCTCGTCCATCAGCAGGAGTTTCGGCTTGACCGGCAGCAGGCGGGCGATGCAGAGCTTCTGCTGCTGTTCGAGCGACAGTTCGGTGCCGCGCCGGTCGAGCGAGTCCTTCAATTCGTCCCAGAGAAGCACCTCGCGCAGTGCCTCCTCGACGATCCGGTCGCTCTCCACCCTGTTCGGCGGCCGCCCGCCCGGCTGGTGGACGCGGGTTCCGAACAGGACGTTGTCGCGCACGGAGAGCGGCAGCGGGTTGGGTCGCTGGAAGACCATGCCGACCTGCTTGCGGAGCTGCGCCAACTCGACCGAGGGGTCGAGCACGTCGAGTCCCCAGAGCCGAACGCTGCCTGTCGTCCGGACATAGCCGAGCCGCTCGTTGATCCGATTGACCGACCGCAGCAGCGTCGTCTTACCGCAGCCGGACGGCCCGATCAGGGAGGTGATCGCGCCCGCTTTCACCCGCAGGTCGACATCGAACAGGGCCTGGAAGTCGCCGTACCAGAGGTTCAGCTTCTCGACCAGGATCGCCGCCGACGCGTCGGGAGCACCTTGGGTTACCGGCTCCGCCATGCTCATCCGAACTTCCCTTCGACGTACGCAGTGGTCCGCGGGTCCTGGGCGCCGCCCTCGAACATCGCCTCCGTCTCCGTGACCTCGACCAGTTCGCCGGTCAGGAAGAAGGCGGTCCGCGAGGCCAGCCGCCGCGCCTGCTGGACGAGGTTCGTGACCAGGACGATCGTCATCTCGGACTTGAGTTCCGCCAGCACCTCCTCGATCCGCATCGTGGTCACCGGATCCACCGCGATCGAGAATTCGTCGAGCAGCAGGATGGACGGATCCTGCGACAGGGCGCGGGCGATCGTCAGCCGCTGCTGCTGGCCGCCCGACAGCAGGCTGCCCAGGGAATCGAGCCGGTCCTTCACCTCGTCCCATAGCGCCGCCCGCCGGAGGCAGCGCTCCACGATGACGTCCAGGTCGGCCTTCTTCCGCGTACCACGCAGGCGCGACGACAGCGCGACGTTCTCGTAGATCGTCATCGGCAGACCCACGGGCAGCGGGAACACGACGCCGATGCGCCGCCGCAGCGCGTACGGGTTGCGCCAACTCCGGACGTCACGGCCCTCGACCCGTACGCTCCCCGAAACCTCCATGCCCGCCGTCATCAGGTCCATCCGGTTGATGGCCCGCAGGAAGGACGTCTTGCCGCTGTTCGCCGGTCCGATGACGCCGAAGATGTCGTGCGTTGGAACCTGCAGCGTGACCCCCGAGAGCGCCAACTGTCCGTGGTAGCGGATCGCCAGATCGGCGACATCGATCGCGTGATCGGCGGTTTCAGTCGACTGAAGCGGAGCGCTCACCACTTCTTGCGCCCACGCAGGTAAACGCGGAAAGCGATCGACAGCCCGTTCATCGCCAGCACCATGGAGATCAGAACCAGGGCGACGCCGAAGGGCATGTGCTCCGGCACGTCAGGCACCTGGGTCGAAATGACGAACAGGTGCAGCGACATCGCCATCGTCTGGTCGAGCACGCCCTGCGGCAGGAAGGGCAGGAAGAACGCAGCGCCCGTGAACATGATCGGCGCGGTCTCGCCCGCGGTGCGAGAGACCTCGAGGATCACCCCGGTCAGGATGCCGCTGATCGAGTTGGGCAGCACCACCTTGCGGATCGTCTGCCAGCGCGTCGCGCCCATGTTCCAGCACGCCTCCCGGAAGGCGAGCGGTACGGTCTGCAGCGATTCGCGGGTCGCCACGATAACCACCGGCAGGGTCATCACCGCCAGCGTCAGGCTCGCCGCCAGGATGCTCGTGCCGAAGCGAAAGAAGATGACGAAGGCGCCGAGGCCGAACAGGGCATGCACGATCGACGGCACGCCGGCCAGGTTGATGATCGCCAGGTTGATGGCTCTTGTGAGGCGGTTGTCGGGCGCGTACTCACTGAGGTAGAGGGCCGCCGCCACGCCGACTGGCACCGAGGCGATCAGGGCAACGACCACCAGCCACACCGTGCCGACGAGGGCCGGCAGAATGCCGCCCGCGGTCATGTTGTTGATCGGCTGGGTAAACAGGAACTCCCACGAGATCGCCGGTCCGCCGCGGACGATGAGAACGCCGAGGATGAGGGCGACCGGCAGGATGAGCATGCAGGTCATCCACAGGAACAGCAGCCGGAACAGGCCCTCGACCCTCCGGTTGCGGCGGTTCTGTGCGGTCGCTTCAAACATGCGGTGTCCTGCGCATCGCTATGGGTTCGCCGACGCGGCCGGCCGACGACCCCGGCGGCGGTGCTTGCGCCTGCCACCCCGGACGAAGACGTCCGCCGCGAAGTTGATCGCGAAGGTGACCAGGAACAGGAAGATGCCGAGCGTGAACAGGGCCTGGTAGTGGTCGGAACCGGCGGCCGTCTCCCCCAGTTCGGCCGCGATCGTCGCGGTCAGCGCCCGCACCGAGTCGAAGGGGCTGGTCGGCAGGTTGATCGAGTGGCCGCTCGCCATCAGCACCGCCATCGTCTCGCCGAAGCCGCGCCCGACACCGAGCAGCGTGGCCGCGACGAGTCCGTTGCGGGCCGCGGGCAGCACCACCTTGAAGGTCACCTGCCAGCGCGTCGCCCCCATCGCCTCGGCGGCCTCACGGTAGCCGTCGGGCACCGCCTTGAGAGCGTCCTCGGCGATCGTGGTCATGATCGGCGCCGCCATCAAGCCCAGGATGATCCCGGAGTTCAGGACGTTGAGGCCCACCGGCACGTCGAAGACTTGAATGATCAGCGGGTTCATGATCGAGAGGCCGATGAAGCCCCAGACCACCGACGGGATCGCTGCCAGAAGCTCCACCAGCACCTTGAGCGTCTCGCGTACGCGGCCGGTGGCGAACTCGCCGATGTAGATCGCCGCGCCCAGCGAGAACGGCACGGACACGACCATGGCGAGACCGGTGACCGAGGCCGTGCCCGCGATCAGGGCCAGTGCGCCGTAGGTCGGGTTGTGGTTCGATGTCGGCGTCCAACGCGGCGAGAAGAAGAACTCGCGGAAGTCCCGCAACCCTCCATCCATGGGATCAAAGACGAAACCGGCGCCCTCCCTCGTGATGAAGACGAAGATGCCAGCGATGAAGACGATCGCCGACAAGCCGCCCGCCAGGACGAGGACCTGCATCGCCCGGTCGACCCACCAGGCAAGATCGCGCCGGTCGGCGGCGTGCGTCATGTCAGCCACGCCGGCCGCCTCGAAACTGCGGGCGCCGCGTCATGCTGGAGTCTGCTGTTGAACGCCCGGTTCAGGAGCAGTCCACGTCGCCGCGCGGCGCATACCCCTTCTCATAGACGATGCACTGGCCCTCGTCGCTCAACACCCAGTCGAGGTACTCCCGGATGGCGCCCTGAGGCTCGCCCGCCGTGTACATGAACAGCGGACGCGCGACCGGATAGGAACCGTCGATCGCCGTCTCGACTGCCGGAGACACGCACTCGCCGTCCTCACTCTTCTTGACGCAGGGCATCTTCACATGGTCCGTCGCGTAGGCGAGGCCGCTGTAGCCGATCGCGCAGGGCGTGTTCTCGACAAGATCGACCACGTCCTTCGAGCCGTGCATGTCGCGCGAACCGAGCCTGAAGTCGCGCCGCTCTCCCAGCACCGCCTCGCGGAAGTAGACGTAGGTGCCGGAGTTGTTCTGGCGGCTGACGCGGACGATCTCGTCACTGCCGCAGCCGGGCACCTCGACGCCGAGCTGGCTCCAGGTGTCAAGGTCGCCGCCCTCACCGTAGAGCTCGGCCAACTGCTCCAGCGAAACCTGGTCGAGCGGGTTGTCGGGATGGACGTACACCGCCAGCGCGTCGAAGCCGACGACGAACTCGATCGGCTCGTTGCCGTTTCCGCGCGCCAGTTCGAGCTCGGAGTCCTTCATCTTGCGGCTCGAGTTCGCGATGTCGACCGTGCCGTTGATCATCGCCGCGATACCGGTGCCGGAGCCGCCCCCCGACACCGCGACGACGGTCTCGGTCGCCACGGAGGCGTAGCTCTCCGCCCACGCCTGGGCGACATTGACCAGGGTGTCCGAGCCCTTGTTCTGGATCAGGTTGCGGGAACCGCCGCCGCCGCATGCGACAACCAGGGCGGCAAGCGCCAGACAACAGGCGCTCAGGGCTACTCTCGCAGTCTTCATATGGGTACCAATGTCGCGCAGTCGTACAGCTTTCTACCGACGGGCAGCGTACCCCACCGCAGGTGAACAACTGGTAAAGATCCGCCGGCGCCGAGCTCGCATGGAAGCTCTCAGAAGTAGGCCGTCAGGGACGACCACGCCACCACCGGCACCGCCCCGTACTCACTGCCCAGAACCCCGTCCCGAATGCCTCGCCCGGTCGTCACGATCAGGCCCGCGCCGATCGACACCTCGTCGGACACGGACCAGGCGATGCCGGGCTGGAACAGCGCCGAGGAATCCTCCCGGTTGAGCAACACCGCGCCGCTGACGGTCAGAAGCGGGTGGGCTTGCCACGCGAGCGAGACAGCGGCGTAACGCCGCCCCAGCGACACGACTTCGCCCCGCTGCACGCGGTCGGCGTCGACCAGCAGCGCGTAATCCCCGGGGTCGCCGGCGCCGAAGCCGTTCCAGCTCGCCTCGGCGATCAGGGTCAGAGTGGGCGTCAACAACCGGTCGACGCCCACCGTGAAACGCCAGAAGTCGCCGCAACCGAACGCCGGGTGACCGCTCCTGGGGTCGCAGCCGGGACTGGTCCAGGAGACCTCGCCGCGCAGGCCGGTGCCGCAGACATCGGCCGAGAAGAAACCGCCGAGGACCAGGTCGCGATGGAAGCCGCCGACCATGTACCCGAAATCGAGGCTCGAGTGGCCTTCGCCGAGTTCGCTGTGGAAGCGGCCCAGGGAGGCGAAGCTCAGGTCGTCGGGGGTCTGAGCGCCCTGACTCGCCGCGATGACCTCGACCTCGGAAAAGTCGCTCACCGGCACGGTGAACCGAAGCGCGTCGACTCCGGGCTTGTACTCGCGGTCGATGCGCCGCGGCGCGAACGGAGCGAACAGGTCGAGCACGGGCCAGAAGTAGTTCACTCCCCAGGTGATCCCCTGACGCCCGAACACCATCCGGAAGCCGGGCCGGTCCCAGCGCAGGTTGAAGCGGTCGACTTCGGTGGCGCCGGCCACATCGACGCCGCCGAAGGAGTCGGACTCCAGGTCGAAGAAGCGCCGCGTGGTGCCGGTCGCCACCGACGTGACGGAGCCGCTGCCAGGAGGCGACACCGCCTGCGCCACGCCGTGCACCTCGAAACGGAAGCGGTCACCGGATCCCGCTTGCCAGCGGGAGTCGAGTTTGAGTCGGAGGATCCCGAGTTCTACACCGCCGGCGCCGCCCAACCCGGCGTCTTCGGCGTCCCCGGCGGAAGGGTCCCCGTCGCCGCCCAGGTCGATCTCTTCCAGGACCTGGAAGGCGAAGATCCGCACGTCCCCGCCCACCACGGTCTGCCCCGCCGACGGCGCCGCCACTGCCAGCAGCAACACCCCGGCCACCACGCCGGCCGGCCTAGCGCCGCTCGTCGCTCGCGACGCTGCCATCGACCAGGCGCACCACCCGGCGGGCCCGTTCCATCACCTGCGGATCATGGGTCGAGAACAGGAAGGTCACGCCCTGCTCCCTATTGAGAGTCTCCATCAAGCCCAGAAGGGTCTCCGCGGTCTCCGAGTCGACGTTCGCCGTCGGCTCGTCGGCAAGCACCACCGCCGGGTTGCTGGCAATGGCGCGAGCGATCGCCACCCGTTGCTGCTGCCCGCCCGACAGTTCGGACGGACGGCGATCCTCCATGCCCTTCAGGCCCACCTTTTCGAGCAGTCCCATCACCCGTTCGCGACGCCTCGCCGCGTCGACGCCCTGAACCCAGAGCACCATCTCGGCGTTCTCGTACGCCGTGAGCACCGGCATCAGGTTGTAGGCCTGGAACACGAAGCCGATCCGGTCGCGGCGCAGCGCGCTCAATTGCTTCTTGTTCAGGTTGGCCAACTCCTGCCCCTCGAGCGAGATCGAACCCGAGGTCACCCCGTCGAGCGCGCCGATCAGGTTCAGACTGGTCGTCTTCCCGGAGCCGGAAGGCCCGCAGATGGCGGTGAACTCGCCCGCCTCGATGTCCAGTGAGACGCCCCGAAGGGCGTGGATGTCCACGCTGCCCTGCCGGTAGACCTTGGTCACGTCCCGGAGCGAGATGATCGGATCGCCGCCCACGTCACACCACCTTGATGGTCTCGACCGGCTCCACCCTGCCCGCGCGCCAGGCCGGATAGATGCCTGAAGCCAGGGTGGCCACGACCGCGAACAGGCCGATCATCACCGCGTTGCGCGGGAAGATGCCGATCTTGAGCACCGGATCGAGGCCCACGCCGGCGACTTCCACCGTGCCGCCGTAGACCGCGGTCAGGTCGAGGCCCGTCGACGAAAGGTACAGGTAGGGCCCGGCCGTGATCAGGAACGCGCCGACGAGACCGAGCGCCGCCAGCCACACGCTCTCCATCATCACCAGCCGGAACAGCCGGCCCGGACTCCAGCCGATGGCCAACATGATCCCGAACTCCCGCAGCCGCTCCATCACGCTCACGAAGAGGGTGTTGAAGATCCCGGCCGCGACCAGAAAGGCGATCAGGATCTCCATGACCACCGCGCCGCCGACCTTGAGCCCGATGAACGCCGCCAGTTGCGGCTGGCTCGTGTTCCAGGGCACCGCCGCCACGGCGGCGCCAAGTTCCCGGTCCAACCGGCCGGCGACCCGACCGCTCTGCCGCTGATCATGAAGAAACACGGCGACCATGGTGGCCTCGTTGTCACCGTAGCCAAGCAAGTCCCGTACGGTATCGAGCGGCAACAGGCAGAACCCGCCGTCGACGGTCGGGGCGTTGGTCCTGAGCGTTCCCCGCAACCGCGCCAGGCCGCTCACGATCTCCCCGTTCCTGTCGGTCAGGGTGTAGACCACCTTGTCGCCGAGCTCCATGCCCAGATTGCTGGCCAGACGGTGACCGAGGATCACGCCGCCGGCGTCGCCCGACTCAAGGGCCGCTCCCTCGTCGAGCGCTTCCAGGATCGAGAGGGTCGTCTTGTCCTCCGCCCCCGGATCGAAGGCGATGAAGGCGGCGCTGAAGTTCTCGCCCGCCGTCGCCAGCATCGTCGGTCCGATCACCCGGTCGACCGCGTGCGCCATTCGACCGTGCTCGCCTTCGAGCGCCGCCTCCACCGCTTCGCCGCGAACGACGGTGCGCGTCAGGGTCGGCTTGTCGAGGTACTCGGGATGCTGCAGGCTGACGTGGCCGCCACCGAGCCGGGCGGCCAGATCGATCATGTCCTTCCAGTTGCGGTCCTGCATGGCGGTGAACACGACCGCCAGGAACACGCCGAAGACGATCGAGCCCATCGTCAACAGGGTCCGCCGCCGGTTCCGCCACAGGTTGCGCCAGGCCAGTGCCGTCACGTTGGGTCCGCTCACGTTCTCTCCCTTCCTTCCCTTCTCACGTTCCCCACCGCATCTACTGGTGGTGGATCGCCTCGATCGGGCTGATCCGCGCCGCCTTGATCGCCGGGAACATCACCGCCAGCGCGACGATGAACACCAGAATGGCGACCGGCCCCGCGATCGTGGCCGGACTGATCGCGCCGGTCCAGATCTGGTCCATCGAGACACCCATCAACGCCGTTCCGCCCAAGGTCCCGACATCGATCCCCCGCTCGACTACGAACCAGAGCGCCGGCAGACTCGCCGTCAATCCCACCGCGATCGCCAGGGCGGTCTGCAACGCGCCCTCGACCAGGATGAGCGTCAGAACTCTTCCTGGGGACACCCCGATCGCCTTGAGCACACCGAACTCCCGGATCCGCTCGAAGACCGCCATCAGCATCGCGTTCAGGATCAGGATCGCGATCACCACGTACACGATGAACGCCACGACCTGGACTGCGGCTTGAGCCGAGTCGAAGACGTTGGCCAGACCCGGCAGGAGTTCGCGCCAACTCCGCACCTCGGCCTCGGGGGAGCTCATGGCCGCGGCATCGGCGACGACGCCTGCCGCAGCAGTCAGATCCTGACCCTCCCCGCTGCGGACGATGACCTGGTGGGCGCCATCCTGAAGCACGAAGAAGCTCCGGAATTGCTCCTCGACCAGAAACACCGTCGCCCGGTCCGTCTCCTCACTCAGGCTCTGGAGTACGCCGCGCACCTGGAACAGATCGTTCGCCATGCTGCCGTCGGTCGCCTGGCTGAGCGCCACGAGTTCGTCGCCGACCCCGATGCCCAGCGTCCGCGCCAACCGGTACCCCAGCACGACGCCTTCGGGATCGGACGAATCGAGCCACTCGCCCCGATCGAGCCGCTGGTAGACATCGCTGACCGTGGCGTCGCGCTCCGGCTGCAGGCCCTTGAGCAGCGCTCCGGTCGACGCGTCGCCTGAAGCGACCAGGGCCCCCCCGAGCAGGCGCGCGCTCGAACGCAGCCCGGTCTCTTCCAGGGCCTCGAGCAGCGCGTCCGGATCCTCGATCCGCTCCCAGATCGACGGCCGTTCCCGGTAGCCCTCCGCGTGAATCTGGATCTCGCCCAGCTCCACATCGAGCAGGGTGCTCTCCATGCTGCCGAGCATCCCCTCCATGAGCGAGGTGTAGATCACCATCGCCCACAGGGCCAAGGTCATCGCGCCGACCGTCACCAGAGTGCGGCGACCGTTGCGCCACAGGTTGCGCCAGGCCATGCGGAGTATCTTCATGCAGCGTCTGGAATCACCAGCAGTCCTCTCGATCGAGGTGGCGCGACTCCATCTTCATCCCGCCACGCCTCGTGCTGAAGTCACCGCCGCAACGACTGCAACGAGAACGTACCCGGCGGCAGATCGATGTCGAACGCGTGCTCCTCGTAGACGATTTCGGTGAACTCAGAGGCTTCGTCCGCAGGGATCACCCGCATCCGACGCGGCAGCGTCCTGCCGCCCAGGGGACCGAAGTCCTCGTAACGAATCGTGCGCACAAGCCGTTGGCGCTCGTCGAAGTACTCCGCCTGGTCGAGCAGAAAATCCCGCGCCCGAAACCGGGCGTCGATCGCGCCCCACACGACGGGGGCATCCGGCAGCGGCACGCAGCGCACGACCCAATGGCCCGACTCGTCCGCCGGCCGCTCCCGGTAGGCGCACTCGAAGTCCTCGCTGTAGCGGGACTCATGCACCAGGTCGTCGTTCGTGAAGTGGCTGCCCATCCACGCCGCCTGCATCATCGACGCCGGCACCTTGATCGTCCGGTCGACCTTCGGCAGGTAGTTCCAGATGTTCTGCTCGACCTTGAGCGTTGCCGTGCCCCGCTCCTTGGCCGGCGCTTCGATCCGCACCAGCGCCTTCTCGCTGCCCTCAGAGACGACGTGGAGCCGCAACTCCCGCTGCCAACGCTCGGTCCGGATCCGCATCGTGATCCGGCTCTCGCTGGAGTCGCCGCGCATCGCGTCGTCGGTGGCGAGCATCAGAACCTCGAGCGGCGGGTCCTCCGGCTGAGCAGCCGCGCCGGCGGCGGTGAGGAGCAGGGCGACCGTCAACGCGGCACAAGTGCGGCTCATGAGCTCGTTCACGCGAGCAACGACTATAGCAACGGGCAACTCCCGGACCTCCGACCGACCGACGCCGCAATCCCGCTTCGACCGACCCGGCGCCTCGAGAACTACCGCACTGTCACCGCGATGTCGCGGCCCGGTTCAACCTTGAGTCTCTGTCGAGTGCCTGGCCGCCCCACGACTTCCAGCACCCAGTCGCCGGACGGCACGCTCTCGAAGACGGAATATCCCAGATCATTCGTCCACGAAGTGCGGGTCGCACCGATCGCATCCGACTGACTTCGCGTTGCCGCGGCAGGCCACATCGCGACGATCACTTCGGCCTCGGGAAGACCGGTCGTCGCCCCCAGGACCAGACCCAGAACTCTGCCGCTCTCCAGGCGAAGTTCGACCCACTCGTCGCCGTCGACCCGTAGCGGCCTCACTTCCGCTCCGGCAGCGATGAAGTGGCCTCCGGACTCGACGTCACGGAACATGAAGGAGCCATCATGGCCCGTGAACTGTCGACGTGCTCCCTCGCGCCTTCCTTCGGGCATGATCAGCACCTGTGCCCCGGACCACGGTACGTCGTCAAGGCGCACGATCCCGCTGACCGCGTGGGCGCCCTCGAAGATGAGATCAACCCGGGCTTCGCCAGCTTGGACGTCGGCACCTCGGGTCGCCCGCCTGCTCGACGAGCCGACTACTCCCACCACGGTCCACTCTCCCTCGGCAACCCGCTCGATCGAGAACGTGCCGTCCGCATTCACTTCCGCCGCCCGACTGGTCAGCGCATGGTTCACGGCCTCGACGCGAAGCGTCGCCAACTCGTCCTCTGCAAGGCCGTGGACTCGACCGACTATCCGCCCGGACGGGACGAAGCGAAGACGAAGGTTGACATCCGCCGCGTCTCCGCTGACCCGGAGTTTCTTCGGAGCAAAGACGCGACGACCGTTGAACCTGCCGCCGACATCGTACTCGCCGCTCCTCAACCGCACGCCAAAGTACCCTCCGGCGTTCGGCGTTGCGGTTGTACTCTCGGCTCCCGGTGAATCTGAGGACCAGAACATCAAGCGCAGGTCGCCAGCGCCGCGAGCCCTTCTCGGAAGAAGCGCCCGGCCGCTGATCTCGTAACGGCAAAAATCGAGGGTCACGCGGGTTTCCCCGCCTCGAACACGCACCGTCCTGGTCCGTACCGCCTCACCGTTTCCGAGGTCGGCTTCCAGGACGGCCGTCCCAGCGGACACGTCGTCGAAGACAAAGTGACCCGTCGCGTCGGTCACGGTCGCCAGCGTCCGGTTCAAGCGGACCGTTGCGCCGGGCAAACCAATCCGGCGATCCACCACACGGCCTACGACTCTCCCGGAACGCGAGTCGAGATCCAGCTCAAGGCGGCGTTCGTCGCCCGCATCCAGCTCTACAATCGCTCGTTTCTCCCGGCCGTCCACGGATCGCACAAGCAGCCGATAGCGCCCTGCCGCCAAGTGCGCGACCTCGAAAGCCCCGTCGCTCGCGATGGGCCCGGAAGTCACATAGCCCGGGTCGCGAGTCAAGGGATCCCTGAATCCGCGACTGGCCGTTCCGAACAGTTCGAAGGAACCGCCGACGGGTTCGCCGCCGCGGGTCAATCTCCCCGTCAGAACGGCGCCGGGGCCGAGCTGGACTTCGACCGGCTCCGCGCCGGGCGTCAAACCGCGGAGCGTTCGGGCAGCAAAGCCAGCCGCGGCTACCGTGACGTCGAGCCGGACGTAGGGAGGCAGTCCCGGGACGCTGAAGAGACCCTCGCTGTCCGTAGTCAACTGAATCGCGTCGCCGTAGTCGACCATCGGATTGCGGCCAAGAGCATCCGGCGTCCGCTGAGCGATGGCACCGACGTACGCGCCAGCGATTGGCCTCGACGTGTCGTCGACGACCCGGCCCCTGAGAACAAGACCCGGTTCAAGAAGAACCGAGCCCAGATCGAGCGTCTCGACCGCCGCCACATCGACGCCGCGTACAAGCCGAAAGGCATATTCGGGCGTGCGGACAGCCAGGTCATGCCGTCCCGGCGGCGAACGAACGGCGAACCTCCCTTCACCGTCGGTGCGCCCCGTGTAGTTCCTCCCCAGGCGCAGAGCAGAAAGCGCGTTCAAGCTCATCACCGTACCCTGCACGCTGAACCGTCCTAGGGCGACCTCCGCACCTGCAACCGCTTGACCGGTCTGGCGGTCGAAGACGCTCCCCGTCACGATCACGCCCCGTTGCAGCTCGATGATGTACTCGTCCTGTTCCGTGCGGTACTTGGAGATTCCCGACTCGAGGGGCAGGAAGCCAGGGTGCCTGATGGCGACCTTGATGTAGTCAAGAAGGCCCTCCGGGGCCGGCAGGCGGTCGCTCACGAAACGGCCGTCCGCGCGAGTGCGCAGGAACTGGCGCAGCGGCGGACCGTTCCGCCGAGACCTCCTTCGTGCGAGTTCGACTTCGACGCTTGCCAGCGCCCGACCCCGGTCATCGACGACACGGCCGTTTATCGGCAGTGCCGGCTTCATCTCCGGGCAGTTGCGCGCAGCAAGGTCGCTGTTCGAACACCGCTCGTACCCACGGCCCGCCGCCGTGAACCAGACCCTGTCGTCGCGCAGCGTGTCGAGATCGAATTCCCCGTCCGAAGCTCGCCGGCGCAAGGCGGCCAAGTTGACGTGAAGAGCCGACCATTCCCTCTCGGGGGGATCGAGCCAGAATTCCACCGATGGGATCCTGGTCGGCTCCGGGGGTCGTTCAGGCCGCAGGTTCCGTCCGGCGTGAAACACGACCGTTCCTTCTACACGCTCCGAAACGGGCTGCAAACGGATCGTGCCCGAAGCCGCCTCCTCGGGCGGGTGGCCGAAGTAGATCTCGCCACTCTTCGTCTCGACCCACCAACCGGAACTGTTACCACTCAGAAGCACGTTTCCAGCCACGTCGCCAAGCGCTACCGGCCAACCGAACTCGTCTCTGACGAGAGCATCCGCGAGAAGACCCCCGTTCCGCCCGGTGAGCCGAAACTCGCGCGTTGCGTCCCTGCGGCGCAGGCGCACCGTGGCGACTGAGCCGCCAGACGCTTCTGCCTGTCCACAGAGTGCCTCGCCCGAACGAAACCCCTTCGCACCGGCGCGAACTGCCGTCGTGCCTTCGGCAGGAACCTGAAGCACGGCACGGCCGCTTTGTGAACTGACGGCAGGTTCCAGCCACCCACGCCAAGTGCCGGTCGCCGAGTAGAACTCCTCACCGACATCGCGCCGCCTGTGCAAGGGCGCGACGATGGCGCCGGGTATCGGTACCCCATCCTCTTGAGAGAGGACCGTCACAGTGCAGCTTCGCCCGGCCATCCGAGACACCGGTGGGAGATCGCCGGCACCCGTGCCCGGCCGCCACAACCAAGCGACTGGCAGCGACCCGGCCTCGACCACCACCCACCAGTCCTTCTGTGAGGCTTCGAGGGCTGCTTCACTCTCGTCGCCGAATGGTCGGAATCGCCCGGCACCAGCCAGGCCAGCGCTCCACCTCGGTTGCGGCCTCGGTATTCCTTCGAGCCAGTTCGTTCCGCATTCGAACGACCCGCAGACTGGATAGAGATGTATACGTGCGAATCCCGCCCCGGACACCTCATTCCCTGGACTCCCAAGTCTCAACGAGAACTCGGGGCCAGCTTGCCGAGACTTGAGCACGCCTGGAACAAGTACGACTACGAAGAACAGCCCGACAAGGAGCCCGAAACTGTTCGAACGCACTCGTCCCGGCCACTCACGGCGCCCACAACCGAGCACGGCCACGGAAACGTCGCCTATGAGCAGGACACCCGATCCTGCGGAATTTCATAGCCAGGCACCCCAGGTGAGGGCCCATGACTGACACAGACGAGGTCGTCACCTTGGCCTTGCGCCCCTCGGTCTCCCCCACACGTAAAGTCTGGGCCTCTTCCGGGTTCGGGCGGGCCACCACACCAAAGGGAGCCGTAAAACCAGCCTTCGTCCTCGTTGTACTCCAGATAGTAGAAGTCGCCGCTGGACGTGTAGCCTGAGCATTGCATAGCACCCCTCACGCCCAAGGCGCACTGGTTGCTGTCGCAACCGACGGATCCGAACAAGACCAGCAACAACACACCAAGTATGATCTTGTTACTCATCAGGATTCCTCCTTGGTTGCGGGGAACCCCTGGTTGCGGGGAACCCCTGGTTGCGGGAACAGAAACACGTTAGCTTCGGCTTACCGGTCTGTCAAGGCCGAGAGCTGTCCAATAGCTGTCCCAATAACTGTCCAGTAGGAAGTGATTGTGAGCGGTAGTCGTCTATCCAATGAGAGATGATCGTGAGTCGTCTGTGTCGGGCTAGACCGGGGCATGGTCGTGACGATGGGGGACGCAGGATGAGGTACCGGGCCTTCCTGTCCGGCGGCGAGGGCGTGGACAGCGCGGCGCCGCTGGATCGCGAGTCCTCTCCACTATGCTCGGCGCATGGCGCCAAGAGTCAGCGTAGCGGTTCGTGAGCGCGACGCTGGTCCGCTACCGCTACCGGGCGCTTGATCGAGCGGACGAGGGAGTGAGCCGCCGGCCGGCGTCCGTGCCCTCGCGCGTCTCGCACCGCGGGACATCCGCGCCGCTGCTCAGGGGGGCAACTCTCAGAGAACGCCGAAACGGAAGAGAACCATCAGCAGCCCCAGCATCGTGGAGAAGAACAGGAACAGCAGACGGTTCTCCCGCCTCAGCGCGCCGAAGCCCTCGTCCATACGCCTGTCGAACGCTTCGAACCGGGCGTCGAAGCTGGTCCTCGTCGATTCCATCTCAGCGGCCAGTACGTCGATCCGGCCGCCCAGGCGAGCCTCGACCTCGCGCAGACCGCTCTCCACCGCCCGAAGGTCGCCTTGAAGGCGGGCAAGGGCAATCTCGATCTTCGCGACCTGGTCCGCCGTCGCCAACCGGGACTCGCCCTCGTGGATCTCCCCGATCACCGCCGCCGCCATCGCCGGCTCGAGTCCAGCGCGTTCCAGTCGGGATGCGGCCGCGCGTCGTTCATGGGAACGACTGTATCGGCTGAGACATCGTCGGGAACTCCGTGGGTCGTTGCGGGCGCTCCCGTCGCCCCGCATACCGACATGGACGGATTCCGGCAGCGAATGCCCGCGTGTGGTTCGGTTGACCGACACCTACTCGATGTAGCCGAGGGCCCGGAGTCGGCGGCGGGTTTCCTCGTCCACCTCGACTTCCGGCGCCGGCACCGCGTCGAGCCGCGAAAGCTCCACCTGTTCCCGCAGCAGCCGGGCCAGGCGGCCCGCCAGTATCGGCCGCTCGGCGGCCAGGTCGCGACGCTCTTCGGGGTCGTCCACCCGGTCGAACAGTTGCCGGGCCGGCGCGTGTCCGGGCCGGCGCCGCTCGATCAGCTTGTAGCGGCCGCGGACGAGGGAAGCCGCGGGACGCCGGAACGTGTCCATGGTCGAGAGCAGCAGGCGGTCGGCGAGCACTTGCCTGGCCGGGAGGCCGACGTCTTCGGCCCCGCCGTCAAGCAGGCGCGCCAGACTGTCACCCTCGATGCCCGGCCCGGGGTCACCGCCCGCGATCTCGATCAGAGTCGGCAGGAGGTCCGCCTGCTGGACGGGCAGCACTACACGGCGACCTTCTGTCTGCCCCGGCAAGTGGATCAGGAAGGGGATGTCCAGCACTTCGCGGTGAAGGTCCCACGCGTGGCCGAAAACGCCGCGCTCCTCGAACGCCTCGCCGTGGTCGGCAACGACGGCGATGAGGGGATCTCGGCCCCGCCGGTCCCGTTCGTGTTGGAGCTCGCCGAAGACGTGATCGTTCCAGGCGATCTCCGCGTCGTAGAGAAGGAACAGCTTCTCCACCACCTCTGGTGACGAAGGCGCCTTCTTGCTGCTCAGTGCTCTCATGTGGTCCACCGAGCCCAGCTCGGGATCGTCGACTGCCGCCGCGAACCGGCTGCGGAACGGCTCCGCCGGTGCGAAGGAGGCGTGCGGTTCGACGCTCAGGATCATCAGAAAGAACGGTTGCTCGGGCGAGCGGACGGTCAGTTCGTCCAGCCAGGCAAGTGCCTGGCGGGCGAGCTCGTCGGCATCGACCGCGGCGTACTCGAAGCGGTCGAACCCCTGCGCGAACCCGGTATCGGCGGTCACGTTCGCGTTCGCCGAGAAGCCCGCGGTGGCGTAGCCGAGTTCCCGCAACCGCTCCGGCAGGGTGGCGAAGGACTCCTCCATGCCATGGCTCAGCTCCCGGATGCCGTGGCGTTCCGGCCCCACGCCCGTGAGCAGGGTGGCGACGGTCGGCCGGGTCCACGAGGATTGCGCGATCGCCCGTTCGAACACTGTGGAACGCTCCGCCAGGGCGTCGAAATTCGGCGACACCGTTCCTTCGTGGCCATGGAAGCCGAGCCGGTCGACTCGCAGTGTGTCGACGATCCAAAGCAGGATGGACTCGCGCCGGCGTTCGCCAACAAGAGAAGCCGGCTCTGAGGCCACCGGGGCGTTGAATGAACGCTGCTCCGCAGCCCCATCCGGCAGCGACAACCCGCGCTCGTCCGCGGTCAGCCGCGGCCGACGCAGGACAACCCCCGCCTCCTCCCCACCGGAAGCGGCCGCGCCCCCAGCCGCGCGCAGCGTCAGCCGCGCCGGTCGAACGGAGGCGAGCCAACCGTCGGCGGCCGCGCTCGCCGCCTGTTCTCCCAGGAGCGGCAAGGGTAGGCGCAGAGGCGGATCGGACTCCTGGGCGATGGAACCGGCTACTGGCGCGGTGCCCTCGACCTCCCACACCACATCCACGCTGCCGACACCCCTGGGCGCAATGCCTTCCCACCGCAACTCGAGGTCCTGCTCAGGTTCCAGGAAGAAGGAAACCTCACTGGCCGCCGGGATCCAGAGCGTTTCGCACTCCCCGCGCGCCTGACCGGAATCGGGCCCGTCTCCCAGAGCAATCCAGTCGCACGCGAAGGAGAGTCTTCTGGGGTGCTTCGGCGCCTGGCCCGCTTCTCTCGTCCCTTCCGGCCGCCCGAAGTACGCCGGCACGAAGGAAAGCCGGTGACTGCCGGGAGTCGCCCGGTCCGCCGGCACGACGAAGCTGTGCTCCATGAAGCCGGCCTCGAGCTCCAGGGACGCGATCTCCACGTCGTCCCAGAAAACGCCGAGGACCTGCGGCGGCGCGCCCGGATAGCTGAACGCGCGGCACCGCATACGCACCTCCAGATCCCGTGTCCAGGCCAGAAACACTCCGACCTCGGAACGCGGCCCGACGGCCCAAACGAAGGTGTCCCCTCGCGGATCGGTTTCGTTCCAGGACCAACCGCCGACCAGGGAAGCGGCCGCTGAGGGAGTTCCCAAGTCGATCAGCGGACGCTCCCAATCGACTTCGGCGTAGCGGAACTCCGATACGAGATCGAGTACCTCGACCGGTTCCGGAGTCGGGCCACATGCCACGATCAGGAAGCCAGCGACTGGCAACACCACCGCGAATGCCCGCCACTTCACCTCAGTAGTGCCGGCTAGCTGATCGCACCGGCCTGGCGGGCGCGGTCGAGCACCCGCTCCGCCCGGTGCAGGTGCGGAGCGTCGACCATCTGGCCCTCGTGGCGGAACGCCATCCGGCCCTGGGCCTGGTTCTGGGCGAACGCGGCAACCAGAGCGGCGGCGGCAGCGATCTCCGCCTCGCTCGGCGTGAAGACCTCGTTGACGATCGGGATCTGGTTCGGGTGGATCGTCATCTTGCCTTCGAAGCCCATCCACGCCGCGCGCTGGCAGTCCTGGCGCAAACCGTCCAGGTCGCCGATGTCGACGAAGACGCTGTCGATCGGCTGGGCGCCGCCGGCTCGCGCCGCGAGCAGGGTCATCGACCGGCAGTAGCGGAACACGTCGAGGTACTCGCCGCGCTCGTCCCGGCGACGACTGGCGCCGATCGATACCGACAGATCCTCCGCGCCCCAGGTCAGCGCCGACACCCGAGTGGTCGCGGTCAGGTGGGCGAGGTTCAGCGCGCCGCCGGCGGTCTCGGTCGCGATCAGGATGAGGGCGATGCCGCCCAGGTCGTGGCCGTGGGCCAACTCCAGTTGCGCCACCAGTCGATCCACCCGCAGCACATCGTCGACTCCGCTGACCTTGGGCACGACGTACGCGTTCGGCGGATGCTCCATCGTGACCTCGTAGTCCTCGCGGCCCCACGGCGTCATCAGGTCGTTGACCCGTACCGCGCGTTCCTTGCCGCCGAAGTCGGTTGCCCTGAGCCACCCGGCAACCTCGCGGCGCACGTCCTCCTTGCGGTCCGGCGTCACCGCGTCCTCGAGGTCCAGGATCAGCGTGTCCGCCTCGAGGCCCAGGGATTTGGCGAGCATCCGCTCGTTGCCACCAGGGACGAAGTGGACCGCGCGCCGGAGACGGCTACTACTCATAGCCGCTTGACTCTAGTCCGTTCCAATCTCCAGTTCAGGATTGGAAAGCACTTTGGCGTGCCATCCGTGCGCCCGGTGACGGGCGCACGGAGTGGTTCACGGGTGGCGCAAGATTGCGCCACCCGGGTTGCGGCCGGCAGGACGACCCGCGACTCAGTCCCAATCCGGCAGCGGCTGCGGGCCGGGCACGATGCCGGCGATATCGGGATCCTCCCCCGAAAGGTCGACGGGCGCCTCATCGGCCGCCTGTTCCTTCTCTATCTTGCGCTGAGCTCGGCGCTCCAGCTTCTCCTGGCGCCTCTGACGTTTGCGGATTTCCCGCTGGCGCTTGGCGAATGTAGTTGGTCCGGGCCTAGCCATGGCGATCTCCCCTCCTCCGCGCAGGCTCTCTCTCTCAGGGCTCGCGGACGAGTCTAGCAGGGACTTTTGACACGCCGTCCACCGTCACGGAGAGTAGTAGGTCGGCGACCCGGGACCGACCGGCAGGCCCAGCGCGAACACCCAGATGTAGAAGAGCGACACCCAACCGATCAGGTAGGTGATCGAGTACGGGATCATCGTCGCGATCAGGGTGCCGATCCCCAAATTCCGGTCGTAGCGCATCGCCACCGCGAGAATCAGGCCGAAGTAGCTCATCATCGGCGTGATGATGTTCGTCGTCGAGTCGCCGATCCGGTACGCGGCCTGGATCACTTCCGGGCTGTAGCCCACGGTCATCAGCATCGGCACGAAGATCGGCGCCGTCACCGCCCACTGGGCGGACGCGCTGCCGAGCATCAGGTTGACGAAGCAGCACATGAGGATGAAGGGCACGAAGACGATCGGCCCGGTGAGGTCGAAGCGGGTCAGCAGATCGGCGCCGACGACCGCCGTGATCGTGCCCAGGTTGGTCCAGTTGAAGAACGAGACGAACTGGGCGGCGAAAAAGACGAGCACCAGGTAGGGGCCCAGCGAACTCATGGACCGGCCCATGCCGTCGATCACGTCGCGGTCGTTGCGCAGCGATCCCGTGGCCCGGCCGTAGACGATCGACGGAACGATGAAGAAGACGAAGATCAGCGACACGACGCTGCGCAGCATGGGCCGCAGATCGTCGATCAGGAGCGCGTTCACCGCCGGGTCGCGGAACCACCCGTTCTCCGGGAGAGCGAGCAGCGCCAGCCCGCCCAGCATCGCGACCAGCGTGACGCCGGCCAGCTTCAGCCCGCGCTTCTCTTCCTTCGACAGCGTCTTCAGACCCTCTTCCGGATCCTCCAGGTCGTCCGCCGCCCGGTTCGGATCGAACACGCCGAGCTTGGGCTCGACGATCTTCGTCGTCACCAGGGTGCCGATCGTCGTGATCATGAAGGTGCTCACGAACATGAACAGGTAGTTCGCGGTCGCTTGGACCTCGTTCGCGCCCCCCGGCGCGTAGGAGGGATCGATCAGACGCGCGGCTTCCGTCGTGATCCCGGCCAGCAGCGGGTCCACGGTGCCGATCAGAATGTTCGCGGAGTAGCCCCCCGAAACGCCGGCAAACGCGGCCGCCAGACCGACCAGCGGATTACGGCCGACGGCGCGGAACACGACCGCCGCCAGCGGAATCAGGACCACGTACCCCATCTCGGAAGCGGTGTTCGAGACCACCGAGGCAAACACCACGACCGCGGTCAGCAGGTTGCGCGGCGCCCCGAGAACCAACGCTCGAAGCAGAGCGCTCAACAAACCCGACCGTTCCGCGACGCCGACACCCAGCAGAGCGACCAGGACCGTCCCCAGGGGCGCGAAGCCGGTGAAGTTCGTCACCAGGTTCATCGCGATGCGCCGCATCCCCTCCGGATTGAGCAGGCTGACGGCGCGGATCATGCCGTCCTCCGCGCGGCCGGACGCGCCGGCGGGCCGCGGGTCGACGACCTGCACGTCGAACAACGCGGCGCCCCCCGAGACCAGGAGTACGACCACGGAAAGCACGGCGAACAAGGTCACCGGGTGCGGCAGCAGGTTGCCGAGGAACTCGACTACGTTCAGGAAGCGGGTGAAGAGGCCCTTGCTCTGCTTCCCGCGACGTTTCCGATCCCTGCTCGACTCGGGCATCGGCGAACAGTACCGAATGACGTCCTCCCGACACAGCCGGAACGGTGAGTCTTCCCTGGGAACGCGGGCGTCTCGCCCGCATCCGCCCCTCGATCGAATCAGCCCCGGCGGATCACCGACGTGTGATACGGCTCGAGCTCGTCGATCGCCGACTCGGGCTCGCCAGTCTTCCACGCGAAGAGTCGCACCGTGATCTCGGACGGCGACACGTCGAAGAGCGCGAAGCCGTTCTTCTCGAAGGTCTCGCCCCGCACATCGTGAACCAGCCCGGTGGCGGCAAGAGGCGGCGTGCCGCGCGCCGCGGAGGGCCAGCCGCGCAGGGTGCCCACCGGCCCGGTGAGCACGGCGTGGACCGGATTCCCGGACAGGTCGAGGTCGCCGCTCCGCATGAGGGCCGAATGGCCGATCGCGTGCAGGTCGCCCGAGAGCACGACGCCCGGCCGTCTCGACTGCGACGCCAACGACTCGAGCAGACGCTGATGCTGGCGCCACCACCCCTTCTGCCAGAAGTACTTCTCGCGCTTTGTTGTCAGCCGGAAGTTGCTGCCGGCGAAGTCGCCGATCCGTGACACGGTGGCGCCGCCGTCGTCGAGGTCGGCCACGTCCGGGTACCACTCGCGCCACTTGCCCGCCGACCAGCCGAACGGGTGGGACGGGACGTGAAACAACTGCGCCACGCCCTGGTCCCGGGTGCGCTGGTGCAGCCAGTGCTCCGCCTCCGGCGGCACCAAACCCGCGTGGGCGCCCTTGAGCGAGAGGTGGCGGGCGCAGTCGTAGATGAGGACTTCGGCCAGTTGGCCATACCGGAAGGTGCCGAAGGCCTCGGAGATGCCGGGCGCCCGGTCGCCGGCGCCGGCGCCTGACATCGCCAGCGGACGTTCGATGTCGGGCAGGAACTCGGGCAGGTACGCGTTGCGGGTGAAGCGCGCGAACTCAAGCTGGTAGCGGTCCGGCGGCAGGGTGATCATCTGCGGGTCGGCGTCGTCGTTCTCGTAGTAGTCGTGGTCGTCGCTGACGAAGTAGGACGGCACAGACCGCAGCATCACGCCGTAGAGATCCGCGATCTGCGGCCCGGCGGCCGCCTTGATCGACGTCTCGTTCGGAGTGCCGAGGGCCGGCTGGCTCAGGTCGAGCCAACCGATCCGCTCGTAGAACTCGCGCGCCGCACGGCCGCGCTCCTCGCCGCGGTTGTCGAGCAACGTGCGCTGGTCCCAGTAGATGTGGTCGCCGATCGCGATCAACGCCCGCGGCCGGAAGGAGAGCGCCCGGCGCAGCAGCCGGCGGCGGACGGCGAGGGGCAGGAAGTGCGGTTGGTCGCCGCCCGCTTCCGGGTGGCCGCCGGCGCAGGTGTAGACCAGAAACCGCACCGACTCGGGTTGCGCCGACGGCAAAGGGAAAGTTCGGAGCGGCCACGAATCGCACAGCGCCTCGCCGCCGCCTAGAAGCTGCAGGCTGTACTCGACATCCGGCTCCAGGCCGGTGGTGTCGAAGGAAAAGAAGCGCCGCTCGGAGTCCGTGCTGCGGCCCGCAACCAGGCGGCGGCCGATCCGCAGCATCGGCACGAAGTCAAGCGGCGCCGCGAACGAGCACTTGAGCGCCACGCGATCGTGGCTCGCCGCGGGGATCAGGTGCTGGAGCGATCCGGCGCGCCAGCCGTCCTGAGCGTCAGCGGGCGAGCGGGCGAGTCCGGCGCCTGCGGCGGCCGCGGCGGTCGTGGCGATGAAGCGCCTGCGGGTCCAAACGTTTCCAGCAGTAGACGTCATGGTCGAGTTCCCTCCAGGAAGGTGCGAAGCCGCTCGCGGTCGAGGTCGGTGAGCGGCAGGAACCGGGGCTGGTCACGGCTGCGCGCGGACGAGGTGTCGCACGGCTGGCACATCAGAACGCCGGGCTCGCGAATGTGTTCCAAGCCAAGCACATGCCCCAGCTCGTGCGCGATCACGTTCCGGGTCACGTCTTCGCGTTCGTCACCCGACGGCACGGCGACGAAGTGGCGCCCGTCCTCCCCATACGGCCAGGCGAAGGGCATGAGATTCTGCGCCGACAGCAGCACGACGACCTCCGCATCGACCGCGAAGAGCGCCTCCGGAGGCTCGGGGCCGGGATCCGACGAGTGCAGGCGGCCGGCGAGTTGCGAGAGTTGGTGCGCGTAGTTCTCGAACGGCCGCAGGCTCCGCGGGGGCGACACGAGCAGCGGATCGGCGAACGCGGAAGCGAATCCCACGGCGGAGGCGGCCCGGTTCCAGAACGCCGCCGCGTCGACCACCATGGAGATGCGATCGTCTTCCCGGCCGGCGACCAGAACGGCGATGCGACCGGGTTTGACGGCAGCCGAATCCGAAGCGGCGGCAACTGGCACAATGGCCGGCGCCAGGACGAGGACCGCGGCACATCCCGCCGCCGCTGCGGGAAGGGAACCGCGCCGCAGCCCGAAGGAGGAGATCCTCATGAGCCAGGTTCGATCGGTCATCCGTCTACTCGCAGTTTCCCTCTCCCTCGGCTTGATCGGGTCGTCTCTCAGCGCCCAGATCCACCGCACGCCGGACCCGGTGCGCCGGGCCGACCTCGACCGCAAGGCGGAGATCGATCGGATGGTCATGGTACCGATGCGGGACGGCGTGCGCCTCGCCACCGAAATCTACCGGCCTCGCGACGCTCAGGGACCGGTGCCGGCGATCTTCTGGCGCACGCCCTACAACTTCAGCCTCCTACCGGGGCCGAACCTGGAGCGTCCGAGCGCTTTGCTCAAGTTCGGGCTCGACGCGATCGAGCGCGGCTACGCCTTCGTGGTCCAGAACGAGCGCGGCAAGTTCTTCTCCGAGGGCGACTGGGAGATCCTCGGGCGGCCGCGGTCCGACGGCTACGACGCGCTGACCTGGATCACCGACCAGCCGTGGTCCAACGGCAACGTCGCGACGCTCGGCTGCTCTTCGACCGCGGAGTGGCAGATGGGCCTCGCGGCGATGCGGCATCCCGGCCACGCCGCCGCCGTGCCGATGGGTCAGGGCGCGGGTATCGGCCGCATGGGGCCGTTCTACGAGCAGGGGAACTTCTATCGCGGCGGCGCCCTGCAGCTTCCGATGGCGGTCTGGCTCTACGGCGAGCAGAACACCCTGCGCCCGACCTTCCCTCCGGGCACCAGCCGGGAAGACCTGGAACGGCTCGCGACCTACTTCGACCTGGCCGCCAAGATGCCGGCCGTCGAGTGGCAGCAGGCGCTGCGGCACCTACCCGTCCAGACCTTGATCGAGTCCGTCGGCGGGCCCAAGGGGATTTTCGGCGAGTTCGCCGCCCGCATGCCGGACGATCCGGCCTGGTATGAGGGCGGCCTCTACCACGACGACGAGCCCTTCGCCGTGCCGGCCCTGTGGGCGAACTCCTGGTACGACCTCTCCGTGTCGCCCAACCTGGCCCTCTACGACCACGTGCGCCGGAACGCCGACCCCGAGGTCCGCGATCACCAGTACATGGTCGTGGCACCCAGCCTGCACTGCAACATGTACCGCCTCACGGATCCCCTGATCGTCGGCGAGCGGAACTTCGGCGACACCGACTTCGGCTTCGACGAGATGCTGTGGGCGTTCCTCGACCGCTTCACGAAGCCTGAGGCGAACGGCTTCGAGAACCGATACGCCAGGGTCCGCTACTTCCTGATGGGCGAGGACCGTTGGCAGAACGCGGACGACTGGCCGCCGGCCGGAGTGGAACCGATGACGCTGTATCTCTCCAGCAACGGCAGCGCGAACAGCGCCGCAGGCGACGGCACGTTGACCGCCGACGCCGGAGCGAGCGGCGCCGGCGCCGACAGTTTCGTGTACGACCCGGGCTCGCCGGCGCCGACCCACGGCGGCGCCTTCTGCTGCATGGGCGACTACGAACCCGGCGCCTTCGACCAGCGCGGCGTCGAGGCCCGCTCCGACGTGCTCGTCTACACGTCGGCGCCGTTCGAGGAGGCGCTGGCGGTGGTCGGACCGGTCGAGGTGATCCTCCATGTGTCGTCCGACGCGCCCGACACCGACTTCACCGTCAAGCTCGCCCATGTCCACCCCGACGGCCGCGCCTTCAACCTGGACGACACCATCCTGCGCATGCGCTACCGAGAGGGCTTCGACCGCCACGTCCACATGGCGTCGGGCACGGTCTACGAGGTCGCGCTCGGGCCGCTCGCGACCGCGAACGTCTTCGGCGCGGGCCACCGGCTGCGGATCGAGATCTCGAGCAGCAACTTCCCCCGCTACGACCGCAACCTGAACACCGGCGGCAACAACTACGACGAGACCGAGTGGCGGACGGCGAACAACGCGGTCCACCACTCGGCGGAGCATCCGTCACGGATCGTGCTGCAGGTGCTGGACCGCTGAGTCGGAGCAGAAGCGGAGCCGGCGCTGCGCGCCGGATGCAGCCCCAAGTGGGCCAGCTACGGCTCCAGCCGCGGCACCTTCTGGCTGAACTTCACGCCGCTCACCCGGTCCGTGTTGTCCGCGCGGCGCCGCCGACTCGGCGGAAAGTCCTCCGTGCGGTCGATCCAGGCATCGAGCACCCGGCTCAGCTCGCGGGCGATCCGCGCCGCCTCGGGCCGCCCGGCGAGGTTGACCAGCTCGTGGGGATCCGCCTCCAGGTCGTGGACCTCGATCACCGGCCGCGGCGCCAAGACGAGGATGTTCGGTGGCTGCTGAGCCGCTGCCGCTACCGGCAACCCCACTGCAACGACCAGCAGCAAGCACAGCCAAGCCGGCCATGACGGCCACACCGAGCCTCGATGACTTGGTCCTGACGCCGGCCCGACCGAGCGGATCACTCTCCGCCGGTTGAAGCTGCCATCGCGTCCGCCTCCAGCAACCGGGCGCCGCGCATCACGTTGCCCAGCGCGTAGTTCCCTTCGTGGCAGGCGTACTCGAAGACCTTGTTGGGCGTCGACCGCCACACGTACTCACCGCTCCAGGACGTCTCCCAGACGTTTGGATCCTCCACGGTGAAGTCGTAGAGCAGATCGCCGTTCGGCAGGCGCTGGAAGCGTTCGGTGACGTGCAGGTCCTTCGTCGCCGAACCGAGAGCCGGCTCGTCGCCGAAGTTCGTCGTGTCGACGACCAGGGTGTCGCCCTCCCACCAGCCGATCGAGTCGCCCAGCCACCGGCGCTCCGAAGCGGGCGCATGCTCGCCGCCGATGCGCACGACGCGGGCGTCGTGGACCATCTCGATCAGGATCATCACGTGGTTCCCGGTCTGCACGATCCGTTTGTGGTTGTTGTAGAGCGCCGGCAGCATCGGAGGCCCGCCCGTCGAGCTGAACCCCATCAGGCAGCGCTCGGCCAGAGGCCGCTGTTCCATGTCGTCGTAGGGGCCGGCGCCGTCCTCCCGCTCCTCGAGCCACCAGGCGGTGCCGGTGTTCTTGTGACCGAAAGCCGCAAACTGCGCGGCGCGCCGCTTCATGCCCGCATCCGTCATCTCCGGATACCGGCCGTTCGGCGGATCGGTCATGATCGAAGTACGCCACTTGCCGTCGATTCGGATCGCGTTGTCGCCCGGGTCCATGTAGAAGGCGTTGTAGCCGCCGCTGCCGCCGGAGGCGCCCTCGAGACCCGGATCGAAGATCGGAGCGCCTCCCACCGGTGGGGCTTCACGGTTCGGATCGCTGGGCTTGAAGTCCGCCTCGTAGATCTCCGCCTTGCGGCGGGCTATCGCGGACGCTTCCTCGTCGGTCAGCGTCAGCCGATCGCCAAACTCGCGCGGCCTCGTAAGCGGAGTCAGCGTCGCCACGTTGTACGCGCCGGCGAGATCCGGCTTGCCGTCGGGACGCCGCGGAATCTCGTCCTGCGCCGCGACCGCGATCGGGGCGGCCAGAAGAACCGCCAGGCTCAGGAAAAAGGAACGCTCAAAGTTCATCCGACACCTCCTCGTGCATCGGTGTATCCGTTGTCACCGCAACGGTACCACCGAGTCCCGGCGCCGGAGCGCGTTGAGACCAGCCGCAGCCCCTACCGGGGCGCACGCTCAGCCGAGCTTGCCGAGCCGGAAGTTCACCGAGACGTGATGGCTGACCGGGATGGGCTCACCATCGATCGTCGCCGGCTCGAACTTCGACTGCTTCACGGCGTCCACCGCAGCCTCGGTGAGCCCCATTGGGAGTTCCTTGAGGACCTCGACGCCGGCGACGTTGCCTTCCTGGTCGATCGCGGCCCGCAGGATGACGACACCTTGAAGCCGAGCCGCCTTGGCGAGATCCGTGTACTCCGGCTTCACACCGTCGACCTTCACCGGCCGCGTGGCGCCGGGAGGCGCCGGCTCGAACCCGGCCTCGAACATCGACAAGTCTTCCCGGCCTACGCCGAGGCCGTCTACCCGCACTACACGAGCAGCAGATTCCCGCTGTTCGGTTATTTGCCGCAACAAGTCCTGCGCCACCACTTCCACCGCGTCCGGTGTTTCCCGCTCCTCCGGAAGCTGAGATCGCACCACAAAGCCGAGAGTGAACGCCACTGCGAGGGCGAGCATCGCCCCAACGATCTTCGTCAGACTGGCCGAGCTTTCAGTCGTCATCTGGTCACCTCACATGGTTGATTCGATGTGTCCAAGTACAACCAACACGATAGCCGCAAGATTCCGGCCGCTTGACCGCATCAATAGAGCCGACAGGACCCAGAAGAAGGCCACGCTCGACCTTCATTCCGACACCTCCTCGATCATCGGTCTCTGGGTGGTACTACAACGCCACCACCACCCGGCGCCACCGGGGGCGGCCCGTCCCCCGGCCGTGAGGTGGTCGACGACCAGGGAGCCGGAGTCCGAGGACGTGACGAAGAACGAGACGACCAGAAGCACGCCCAGCAGCGACGCGGCGCCGGAGAGGGGGAAGGCCTCCAGCATGGCGAACATCCCAGTGGCCATGTCGTTCTCGAGGCCGTCGCCGGCACGAAGAGATTCGCCGCGGCGATGTAGAACCAGCCGAACTTGTCGTTCACGAAGGACAGGGCCGCCCTTTCCGGCGCTCTGACTGGCGGGGATCCGGCTCAGCCCGATTCCCGATCGTCGTACGGCGCGCCGGTGCCGGACGAGCCCGCGAACAGTCGGCGCCCGTCGGGCAGGGTGACATCGCGGCCGTTCGCCCTTGGCGCCCCATCGATCGCCTGGTAACCCTCGACCAGGACCTCGGTCCCCGGCGCCACCGAGTTCTTCTTCCAGCCTCGCCGCACCAGGGCGCCCGGCGGACCGCACTCGACCATCCAGGCCGTCACCGTGCCGTCCTCGTCGGTGACGTCGATGTGAATCCAGGCGTGCGGATTCACCCACTCGACCTTCGTCACCTGGCCGCGCAGGCGCACCGGCTTCGTGGCGTCGAACTCGGCCGCGAAGGCGTGATGGGCGGCTGCCGGTTGGGGCGGAACAAGGAGGGCCAAGGCCAAGGCCGCAGCAAGGCCAAGGACCGGCAGGGCAAGGCGAGAACAGAATCGCGTCGTCATCATCGGCGTCTTCCTGTGGACGATTTGCGGTACGTCAAGGCTACCACCGGCCGACGAGCGCCTTCATGAGGCTGACGGCGTCGGCTACGTTCGCGCGTCCGGTCCGGCCGGCGGCGTCTCGACCCGGCGCAGGAAGTCCTCGGCATCGCGGCACTCGACCGCTGCCCTGATGGCGGCGGTTGTATCCGTGGTCGCCGAGAGCCACTCCAGCCAGGCTTCCACGGCAGGCGTGATCGCGAGGTCGCGGGCCTGGAGCGCCTGCCGCACGAGGGAACGCGCCATCTCCAGCCCGCCTTCCGCACGGCCTTCCGCACGGCCCTCCGCGCGGCTCTCTTCGCGTTCGGCGCCGAGGAACCGGTCGTCGTCGGGGCCGGTGCCGGCCGCCCTGCCCAGCCCGCGGCCCACACGCCGCACCGCCGCCACGGTCTCCGCCGACTTCCCCTCCTCGTTCAGCGCCCGGTGAATCTCCGCCGCCCGCCAGTCCCCAAACGCCCGGCTGACGGCCGACTCGACGTAGCCGCCGCCCTCCAGCAGGTAGATCGTCAGTCGCGGCCGGCCCGAAGTCCGCGGCGCAAGCCACACTGGCTCCGGCACTTCCACCCACACCTCGGGGAACCCCAACGACGCGTAGACCCCCAGCTTTCGCCGCCGCACGTCGGTCGTGTGATCCACTTCCAGCACGACATCGGGCAGCGGACCGCAGCCCACATCGATCGCCTTGCCCGTCGGCCAGGGCCGGTCCAGAAAGAAGACCGCGTCCGCCTGCATGAGGACCTCGACGCCCCCCTTCTCCCCGCGCTGCACCAAGTCCGCCGAACCGAGCGCCAGAATCTTCGCGCCGCGCGCTTGGGAGATCATCTCCACTTGACCCGCTACTCCAGCCGACGGAATCTCGTGATAAACCGTCGCCGGCTCGGCGAGAATCATCGCCGTCTCGGTGCGGGCCTCCCAGTACTCGATGCGGCCCTCGTAGTCGTCCAGCTTCTCGACCGGCAGGTGAACGGCGCGGCATCCCGGGAAGTCCGCCAGATCGAGCGGCCGCCGCGGCTCGCGCGGCCGCCGTGCGATCTTGGGGAGGGGGTCGGCCATGGTGGAGGAGTGTAACGCCGGCCGCGGTCTCGCTGTCGATGAAACGAGCGGCAAGCTGGCCAGGCATCCCACCCGGCGCTGGCCCCGGTGCGCCCCTGCACGAGACATCCTCGTTCCGGGTTGTCATTTACTGATAACTTTCGCCGGTGAAGAAGGGCGCACGCGATCCCGCGCTCGACACGTTGCTGGACCTTCACGGCCAGACGCTGTTCGTGGACGAGGTCGGCCACTGAGTGAAGTTCATCGTGAGACGCACCGAAGGTAAGACCCTCGACCAAGTGCTGCGTGAAAGAGGATCATTCTCATGAAGACGCTCAAGATCGGCATCGCTGACTACGGGCAAATGAAGGAGCGCACGCTGGCGATCGCCCGTGGCGAGCGCAAGCCGACCGAGGGAGAGCCGAGGGTGTGGTTCACCTCCCTCGAGAGCTTCGCGAAGGTGCTCTCCCAGCGCAACCGAGAGCTGCTTGCTCTGATCGCCCGCGAGCAGCCGGACTCGCTGACCGAGTTGGCCGTGCTTACGGGAAGAAACAAGTCGAATCTCTCGCGTACCCTGAAGACGATGTCGCGCTACGGTCTCGTGGAACTGGAGAAGGGGCGCCGCGGCAAGTTGATCCCCCAGGTACCGTATGAGCAGGTGAGTCTGGACGTGTCGTTGATCTCATCCCGGCCGGCACGCACGGTTGCCGGCGACGGCTGAAGACCGTCCGCGAAGCGAGCACCGGCCGACGGCTGCCGCGCCCATGGCCCGTTACACTGCCACGTCACGCCCTGCCGAGCGAGCTGCCTGACCGCTCCCGGCCGTCCACCTCCCCTCTACCAAGGAGCCGTTAGAGGATGCGCAAAGAGATGCAGCTCTGGTCCGAGTTCCTTGATGTCTGGCCACCGAGCAAGGTCCGCAGCATGTCTCTGGAGGAGTACACGAATCCCAATCGGGATGACGCCTTCATCTACTGGCTTGAGGCAAGAACCTATGATCTCGGGAGCATATGGGGTGGCTCGGCCTTCAAGTTCGGCATTTTCCGCCGAGACAACAAGGACCCAAAGCAACCCAAAGGGGGGCGGATCTGGGGTGATGAGTACGCCTGGATGCGCAAGTACGGCGAGACGGCGGAAGGGGCTTTCGCCACCGTGAGGTCTCGACTGACCGACGTGATCGACGGGGTCAGGGCGGGGAATCTCGAAGCTGTTGACCTGGTCGACTTCTCTCCCGCCGTCAAGTGGAAGGTCGCGTTCCTCTATCAGGACCGGAAAGACCCCAAACTCCTGGCGATCTACAATGAGAATCGGCTGAGGGCTCGCCACGACGAGGTCTTCCCGGATGCGAAGGACAGGCCCCCGAGCCAACAGCACGCGGCTCTGATCGAGCACTACTCATGGCTTGGCGACGCACTCGACATTAGCCCCGAGATCTGGCTCGATCCGAAGGAGCAACCGCCTCCCCCGCCACCAGCCAACCCTCCGCCGGCCCCACCCGCCGACCGGAGGTACTGGCTCATGTCACTCGGGCGCCGTTCCTCGCGCTGGAGTGCGTGCTACGAAAGCGGCCTGGCTTCAATCGACTTCGACGAGCACCCGGTTGGAGACCTTCACAAGTACGCCTCTCTGGAAGAGGTCGGTCAAGCGATGAAGGACGTGCCCGGCGTAGATCCCTACAACACTCGTCTGGCCCTTTGGCAGTTCTCCAACGAGATGAAACCGGGCGACGTCATCTTCGTAAAGCGCGGCCAGCACGACGTAGTAGGTCATGGCACTGTGAAATCCCAGTACCGCCATGTCCCTACCAGGGAGCGCCACAAGCACGTTCGGGACGTCGACTGGAAGTCGAACTACCCGAAGGGCCGACTGGTGGAAGCCGGACAGCTACTAGTCAACAAGACTCTCACCGATGTCACTCCCTACCCGAATTTGGTCACGGCGCTGAAGGCTGCTGTCGAGGTCGTCGACAGCGCTGCCGTCCCGATCGACGAGGAACATCCGCTCAACCAGATCCTCTACGGGCCACCGGGAACCGGCAAGACGTACGGCACAGTCGGCCATGCGCTGGCGATCGTTGACGCCGTAAAGCCCAATGCCGAGATCACTGAGCCAGACCGGCAGCGCTTTCGCCGCCTCCGTTTCAAACGTGCCGCCGATTCGGCGCCCGCCGAAGGCCGGATCGCCATGGTCACCTTTCACCAGAACTACGCCTACGAGGACTTCGTCGAGGGTATTCGCCCCGCACTAACGACAAGCGGCGGGGACCAAGGCGCAACGTCGTGCTCATCATCGACGAGATCAACCGCGGCAACATCCCGAAGATCTTTGGCGAACTGATCACGCTGATCGAGGATAGCCGGCGGCTCGGAGAGGACGACGCGACCACGGTCACGCTTCCCTACTCGGGTGACGGCTTCGGCGTTCCGAACAACCTCTACGTCGTCGGCACGATGAACACCGCCGACCGTTCGATCCAGCAGCTCGACACGGCGCTGAGACGGAGGTTCACGTTCGTCGAGATGATGCCCGATCCGGATCACCATCTCATTCCCGACGCCGTGGATGGAGTGAACTGCCGGAAGATGCTGCGCGCAATGAACGAGCGCATCGCGCTGCTCATGGACCGGGAGCACCAGGTCGGACACACGTACCTGCTCGAGTGGAGTCGATCGACGATCTCGCCGGCCGGTTCCGGAACCGGATCTTCCCGCTCCTGCAGGAGTACTTCTACGACGACTGGAGGAGGATCGACGCCGTACTTGGCGGCAACGCCTTCGTCCAGAAAGACAAGGCACGCGACGGCCACTCCAAGCAGTTGATCGAGAAGTTCGACCTCCTCGACGAAGACCGAGTGATCCATGAGCGCCTTCCGGGCGACGATCCGGCATGGAACACAGCCGAGGAGTACCAGAGGATCTACGAACCGAGGAGCGGCTGACGATGCCGCTCTTCGACACCGCCGAGCGCGCTCACACGACGGTCTCCGTCGGTGCTCGGTCTCACGCCTGCCGGCAAGAGGCGACCAGACAAGCCACGGGAAGACCCGAGTCATCACGGTCCGCGAGTACGAGCCCTTCACTCGCGAAGAGTTCGATCTCGACGAGAACGACTGGCGGAGTCTCGAGGCCTTCGCGCGGAAGAATCAGCGGGACAAGCACGGCGCCTACCGCCCGGTCCTCGCCTTCGGAACCGGCGCCCGCGAACTCAAGGCAACCCACTACGTCGGCGTCCTCTCGACCCGACGCGGCAGCCCAATCGAGATCCTGCCGAAGATCGACCTCGCTCCCGGCCCGAAAGGACCCGACGCCGGCAGAGCGCCCGGCGCCCACGGCACGTCCCGCCAGCAACAGGACGGACACGAAGGGACGCGCGAGGTCTTCCTCCAGATGCTCCGCACCTGGCGCGGGCTCCGCTACGCCGAGTTGCCGCCCAGCGCGATCCGGTCGCTCAGGCGTTTCCCGATGCTCGAGGCCTTTACCCACCTGTTCCTTCAGAACCTGGGCTACCTGACGCGCCACGGCCTCGCGCGACGCTACGTGCCGGTCGAAGAGAACCTGCCCTACCTTCGAGGACGCCTCCTGTTCCGGCAGCAGATCCGGGAGAACCTGGCCAACAAGGCGCGCTTCTATGTCGCCCACGACGAGTTCAATCCGAACCGGCCGGCGAATCGGCTGATCCGCACGGCTTTGGAGCGGCTTCGGCCTATCGTCCGCGGCGAGGAGAACCGCAGGCTGCTGCGCGAACTGACCGACGTCTTCGCCAGCGTGCCGCCAACTCCCGATCCGACGAGCGACTGGCGCCGCCACTCCGTCGACCGGACCATGCAGCACTACCGCCCGGTCATGGCCTGGGTGCGGCTGTTCCTGTTCGGTGAAGGCCTAACGACCTACCACGGTGAGTATGCGAACCAGTCGCTGCTGTTTCCGATGGGGGAGATCTTCGAAGACTTCGTCACGCGGAGCTTTCGCCGCTGCCAGAGCGAGTACCGAGTACGGGCGCAGGGGCCGCAGGAATGCCTGACCTGCCAGCCCGAAGCGTTCACGATGAAGCCGGACATCACCCTCCAGAAGGGCGGCGCCAATCGCTTCGTCCTCGACGCGAAGTGGAAGCGGCTCAAGTCAGCGTCGGACGAGCCGAAGAAGCGCGGCATCAGCCAGGCCGACATGTACCAGCTCTATGCCTACGGCAAACGCTACGAGTGCAGGACTGTGGCCCTGGTCTACCCGCGCACCGACGACTTCGAGGGGCCTCTGCGGTTCGTCTTCCACGACGGCCTGACGCTGATCTGCCTTCCGTTCGACGTCTCGCAGCCCGAGGTCAGCGTCCACAGGTGCATTGGCGCGATGCACTGCCCCGAGCGGCCGGCGAACGGCTGGGAAGCTCGCCCACCGTTGACCGGCGGGCCGAATCGACCATTGGACGCGGCAGCTACAGACTGAACACTGCACTCGCTGTACTCGCAGCAACCGGATTCCGCCTGACGGCGGATGCCGGCCAGAGGCCGGCGCACCCAGCGAGAGAGCAGAGAGCTAGCGCGGCAGAACGACCGGAGGCCGGCGCTTCGCCCCGGATGCGGGCAGGATGCCCGCGTGCCATCCGTGCGCACGATGACGGGCGCACGGAGTGGTTCGCGTGTGGCGCGGATCGCGCCACACGGGTTCCCAGGGGCTACTGCGCTCCCGAGCCCGTCTCAGCGGCCGCGGCGGCTTCCTCGCGGTCACGCGCGCGAGCGCCGGAGAGGATGTTCGTCATGCCGTAGTTGCCTTCGTGGCAGGCGTACTCGACGAGTTCGTACTGCTCGTTGTCGAGTTCGAACTCGAAACGGCCGGTCCACGGGCGGCTCCAGACGCTCGGATCCTCGACGGTGAACTGGTACTCGAGCCGGTTCGGTCCCAGGCGGGTAAAGCGCTCGGTGAGCTTCATGTTCTCGCTCGAGCCGCGGTAGCTCGTGCGGCCGTTGAAGTTCGTCACCTCGACGACCAGGGTGTCGCCCTCCCAGCGGCCCTGGGATTCGCCGAGCCACTGCTTCACACCGGCGCCCAGCGACGGCCGTTCCTCGGTGGGGACGACCCGGGTTTCGTGGATCATCTCCTTCTGGATCGCCACGAAGCCCGGACTCTGGCTGATCTGCAGGCCGTTGTTGTAGATCGAAGGCATCATCATGCCGGGCAGGCCGCGGGTGATGCAGCGCACGTACACGCTCAGGTCCTCGGGTCCCGCGGGCCGTCTGCGTACGTAGTCGCCGAACGACCGGGCCGCGTTGCGTCGCCGCTCCCGTGCCTCCTCGGTCAGGGGCGGCAGACGGCCGTCCGGCGGGTCGATGACCATCGCGACCTGCCGCGACGGCGCCGACTTGACGTAGCCGAGCGTCGTGTCCCGCCACTCGCGCTCGTAGCCCCAGATGCTGCCCAGGGTGCCCCGCTCGCGGCGGGCCGCCGCTTCGTCGGGAGTCAGTTGCGCGCGGTCGGCGAGGTCCTCGGGACGTTCCAGGGGAATGCCGTGGGCCTTGTTGCCGCTCCACATCCCCTGCAGGTCGGGCGTGCCCCAGGGCGTCCGCGGGACCACGTAGGGCTCGGCCGAGGCGACCGCCTCGTCCTCGAAGTCGATCGTCGCGTCGATACCCCGCCAGTCCGGTTCCAGGACCGCCACCCCCACGTTGTCGGGGGCTGAGACGAAGCCGCGCTTCGCTTCCGAACGGCCACCCGCCGGCCGCTCGGGGTCGCGGGTGAAGCGAACGCCGCGGTCGCGCAGACCGGCGGCTGCCGTGTCGAGATCGGCGATCTCGAAGGCGAGATGGTCGATCGCCCGTCCCGCGCTCGGCGCCGGTTGACCCTCGGCATGCTGCGAAGCGAGCAGCCAGACCTCGCCGAAACGAAGGCCGTCGAGCATGCCGCGGAGGCTTGCCGGCACGCCGCCGAACGTTTCGCGGTACCAACCAAGTGTCGAGGCCGGATCGACCGCGCTCAGATGGATGTGGTGGAAACCCAGGGTGTCCGGGTCCTCAACGACCTCGATCCGCGTCCCCCAGGGGTCGAAGATGAAGCCGATCTTGAACAGCCCCGGGAGTTCCCGCAGGGTCGAGCCGTCCTTGAAGCGCTGCAGGCGAACGCCCGAACCGCGCACGCCGACCTTCTCGAGCGCGGCCATCTTTTCGGTCAAGTCGGGGAAGGAGAAGGAGACGTGGTCGATGCCCGTACCCTGGCTGGCGCCCATGATCGGCCCCTGGGTGAACTCGATCGTCGCGTTGCCGCAGTCGATCGCTTCGCCGCGGCCCTCGATCGGCTCGCAGTCCATGTGCCGCTGGTACCACTTGACCGCCTCGCTGGCGGCCGAAGTCGTCAGTTGCACGGAAACCTCGCCCGCCGCCGCCGGAACGGCGGTCAACGCGGGCAGAGCCGCAACGGCGGCAGCGCCGCTAAGGGTCGTTGCCAGTCGGGGTCTCTTCGCGTCGGCGTAGGTGGCCATAGAGAAGCTCCTCGGAAAACTCGACACACTTGAACTCCAGCACCCGGACGTGCTCCTCCAGGCGCCGGTAGAGCGGCATGCGGATCTTCCAGGGTCGGGTGAAGACGTTCTCGTCTTCGAGGGTCGCCTCGTACATCATGGAGTTGGGACCGGTCGGCGTGTAGCGCTCGGTCACCCGCAACGTATCGCTGGCAAAGTTGCCGGCGCGGTCGAACCACGCCTGGCCGGTGAACCCGGCGGCCTCGACCACCAGCGTGTCACCCTCCCAGCGGCCGTGCGAGCGGCCCATCCAACTGTCGATCGGCGCCGGCGCCGGATTCTCCTTGTCCATGTGAATCGTCCGGTTCGCTTCGGCAAAGCCGTAGACGATCATGATCTGGCCGGTGCCCTGGAGGATCTGGAACGGGAACGGCATGTAGGTCGCGCGCGGCACGCCAGGCAGGTAGCACTTGGCCTCGGGATCCTCGCGCCAGCGGTTCTCGAAGTTCTTCCGCCGCTGCTCGCGCGCCCAGTCCTGGTAGGGGATCTCGCCCTCGACGACGACGCCCACACCGGGCGGCATGGCGGCCAGAGCGCCGAGTTCGGCCGGTCCGGCGGCCGCCGAGTGGTCCTCGAGGTTCCAGTGCGCGGTGTTGATCGCCTGCCAGACGCCGTTGATATCCGGGTTGCCGTCGTAGTGGCGAGGCGCCTGGTAACCGCCGTCCCGCGCGAAAGCCGGCATGGCAAACGCCGAAGCCAGGACGAATGCCACCAGGCAAACCAGCCGTCGCTGACGGCGATGTCGCCGCCGGTCCCTACTACCTTCAAAGCCCATCCAAGAATCCGCTCCCGTCGTTTCGAGTGAAGGCGACAGCATAGCCGACCGGCCGAGGGCGGGGGGTTGTACCGCTGACTAGCCAAGCCTCCCGAATGCCGGTCGGCGCTACTACGGACTGGGACCTGAAGTGGAATGCCCTCAGAGATGTCGGAGGGTGCCCGACGGTAGACCCTAGCTCTTCCATGCTGCAGGGCGCTCGACCTGGAGCAGAAGACCCGGCAACAGCGTCAGCTACCGGGCGTACAGCGGCGACGGTTCGCTTCCGCGGCGAGAGTGACGCACCGCCTGCCGGACGGGCTTCGGCGGTGGTTCCACCCACCAAGTTGGGGGCGCGGGCCTTCGTTCCCCGTGCTACCCTGATGCCGTGAGTCACGCGCATGGCGATTCACCAGTCCGGCTTTCCGGACGGCGTCCGTTCGCCTTACCGGCTCTGGACTCATAGACGATTCTGGTATGTTCGCGGCGTGAATCGCCTTCCGCTCCGCGTAGCCGGGCTCCCAAGCCGGGTTACCCGCTGAATACAACAGCCGCTCTGTCCGGGATGGTGTATCTAGCTAGCTAGACAACCCTCGGCGAACAGGCGAAACCATGCCGTAGCTTGCTACGCGGCATGGCGATTCACATGGCCCGGCTCCATTCTCGGAGGCGGAAAACTCACGGAGGTGAATCGACATGCCCCAGTCTCGCGCTGCCCTCTTGGGCAACCCCCCGAACCTGTGCCCGGACAGCCGGGCAAACAAGATCTTGTCGTCCGCGACCATGCTGCCGCTCCGCGTGGCGTTTGGCGCGCAAACCGCGGCGACCGAGATTGCCGTCCAGGCCGCCCCCAAGGTGGCTCAGTACACCTCCGCCCTCGTCGAGATCCCGAGGAACTGCGAAAGCGGTGAGAGCCAGGAGAAGGCGAGATGACGGAACCGGGTGTTCTGTTGATCGCCGCGGCGGCCGTGATAGTGGTCTGCGCCGCTCCGATTCTGTATGTGTTGTGGCGCGACCGGTCTCGGATCTGGTCGCTCGAGCAGCGGCTGTCGCGGTTGGACGCTGTGTCGGAGCGTTTCCCCACGGTGGAGGATCGGGTGAGTCGTGTCGCTGGAGTACTGGAGTTCTTCGCCCAAGGCGATCCGCGAGTTCTGGACCAGTTGAACACGCCGGACGGTCAACGCCACGGTGGCGCCAAGACGAAGAAGTGAGTTAGCCGGCCGCCTTCGCCCAAACTGACGCACTACCCAAGGCCGCGATGGTCGCCACCGGCAAGGCGCTGTCCGGCAAGCTGTTCAACTCGGTCCTGCCGGGCCTGATCCACACCGCGATGTGGGAGCGCGCGGCGAAGGAGATCGCCAACGCCCGCGGCGGTGACTGGGAGGACATCATCAAGAACAACGGCAAGAGCGTTCCCGTCGGCCGTTACGGCACCTCCGAGGAGGTCGCGAACATGATCGTCTTCCCGTGCTCGGAAGCCGCGTCCTACGTCAACGGCGCGGTGACCGACATCGATGGCGGCCAGGGCCGGCACATCTGAAGCAATGGGGTTCCAAGGCGCGCCAGACCTCCTCAGGAACGGAGAACCTCCTAATCGTCTTCGCTCGTAGCGGGTGAAACGACATCCCCGATATGAAACGCTCGTTCGATCACGGCTCAGAATAGTAACAGGAACTTTGGACGGCGCGCGTCCAAAGTTCGTGTTTGTCACTCGCCGAACGGTTGCTTGAACCCTACTGGTTCTCCGAGCCCTCGATCTCGGCGACGCCGGACGCGGTCTCCTCGAGCAGCGCCTTGGCGCCGCGCCGGATCAGGCTGCCGACGCCGGGCGCCTGGAAGAAGCTGAAGCCCTCGCGGTCGCGCCACGCCAGCGGACCTCCCAGCTTGAGGCCCGCGCCAAGCACGGCGTCGCGGATGCGGTCCACCATTGCCTCGTACTCCGGCTCGCCCTGACGCTTGCCCGAGAAACTGTAGAGGTCGGTGGAGGCGGCAAACACGACGTCGACGCCCGGGACGGCGGCGATCTCCTCCACCGCGTCGACGCCGGCCGGCGACTCGATCATCGCCACGACGAGGATGTTCTCGTTCGCCGTCGCGCGGTAGTCGCGGCCCCACAAGGCGCGGTACTGGCCGTCGCCCAGGCTGCGCCGACCCTCGGGCGGGAACTTGGCGAAGCGGACCGCGGCCTCCATCTTCTCGGCCGTACGCACCATGGGCACGACGATGCCGAGCGCGCCGAGGTCGACCGCCTTCTGGATGGCGCCCTCCGTTGCGTCGGGCACGCGGATGAAGGGGACGGCCGACGCGCCCCGGCAGGCCCAGATCATCCGCGCCACGTCCTGGTACGAGAGCGGGCTGTGCTGCATCTCGATCCAGGTGAAGTCGAAGCCGGCATTCGCGGCGGCGCAGTAGCTGTCCGGGTCGGGCGAGGAGACCGAGACGCTCACGATGCCCTCGCCGCTCATCAGCTTCTGCTTGGCGGTGTTGTACATCCGCGCGCCGTCTTCCTGCGCCGCGGCAACGGCCGCGAGGTTCAGGCCGACGGCGATCGCAACGGCAAGTCGAACCGTTCTCATGCGTCCTCGCCTGCTTCCGAAGCATCCGTTCCGCCCACCGGCGTCTGCCCGGCCCGGCCGCCACGCTGTCCCCGCAGCGCCAGGTCGACGCCTACGAGCCGCCGATTGCCCTCCACTCTGCTGGAACTGCCCCGGATCTCCCGCACCACCAGATAGTCGGCAAAGGCGGCTTCGACGTTGGCGCTGTAGCCCATCGCGTCCTGAGCCTTGTTCACCGCCAGCTTGCCCAGCCGCAGCACGGCCGGGTCGTTCTCGGCGATTCGTTCCGCGTAAGCCAGGGTTTCCCGCTCGAGTTCGTCCTCCGCGTAGACGCGGTTGACCAGACCCAGTTCGTGGGCCTCCTCGGCGTCGATGAAGCGGCTCTCGAACAGGAGTTCCTTCGCCTTGCGGGGGTGGATGTCCCAGGGCACGGTGAAGGTTTCGAACAGGCTGGCGAGGAAGCGGGCGCTCGGCGCGGCGAAGATCAGGTCCATCGACGCCGCGATCATCCAGCCGCCGAAGATGCAGTAGCCGCGGACCATGGCGATGGTCGGCTTGGGCAGGTTGCGCCACTTGACCGTGTTGTCCAGGTTGTACCAGCGGAACGCCTCGTACCACTCCATGCCGACCCACTGGGTGAGTCCCCGGCGTTCGATGTCCGCCTGCTGCTCCGGCGTGCCGAGGTCGTGGCCGGACGAGAAGTGCTTGCCGGCGCCCTTCAGCACCACGACCCGAACGTCGTCGTCGGCCATCGCCCGGTCGAGCTGCCGGTCCAGATCGTCGAGCAGCTTCCAGCTCTGGGCGTTGTGGTAGCGCGCCCGGTTCAGGGTCAACACCGCCACCGGGCCGCGCCGTTCGTAGCGAACCTCTTCTGCTGCCATATCCTGTCCTCGGCCGTGACGTGGAGGGAAGCCGATGAAGCGTAGCGCACCGATCAGCGTGATTCTGCTCAGCATCCTGGGGCTCGCCTGCGGCGCCCGCCAACCGCCCGAAGATGCCGGCGCCGGCACGGAGCGGCGCGGGCTCCGCGGGCCCGTTGCGTCTCGACCTCGGCGATCGGACGTTCGAACAGGACCTGGCGCCCGAACAGCGCACCGCGACCTTCGAGCAAGTTGCCGTTGCGGCCGGCGAGTTCGCGCTCAGTGCCTCAGCCGGCGAGGGCGACGATCGCCGCGGCGCCCACCAGGTTGTGCTCAGTCGGCGCTAGGGCCTCTGCTACTCTCCACTGCGATGTTCCGCCGACCCGGCTCTCCGGTTGCCGTCGTCAGCGCACTGGCGCTGACGATCGCCACGCTGCTCGCGGGCGCCTGGGACTCGAGCGGACACGGACACGACCTGGCTGCCGCAAGCGCCGCCTACTGCGCCGTCGACCACGAGGCCGAAGGCGCCGCGGCAAGCGATCGCGCCACGGTTGGCGAAGCGGCATCGCTTCACGACCACTCCTGCGTCGCGTGCAAGCTGGGCCGCTCCCAGCCGCCGGCCGAGCACAGAAGGTCGATCGCCGCTGCCCTGGACCTTGTCTCCGCGGGGCCCGGTTCCGGCAACGGAGAGAGCCCCAGGAACGGCGAGTCCTGGCAGCACACCGCTCGCGGTCCGCCTCGAAGCTGAGTCGAAACCGGCCCCGGCCTGCTCCCGCCTCCGACAGGTGTCGGAGCAGATCGGCCATCCGAAAGACCAGCGGTGTCGCCCCATCGACCGCGGCGACATCCGTCGCCGGGGCGGCTGTAGCTGGCTCTCACCGTTCGACGAATCGAGGCCCAGCGATTCCAGGCGCCTACGGCTCGCCGCAACGATCGTCCTCTTTCACCGACTCGCACTCAGCAGAACAGGAACGTCACCATGGTCCCAGCACCCTCGACACCTCTCAGTTCCCATCCAGCGGCAAGCCGCCCAACCGCGGCGCAACCATCTTCGTCGGACACCCGAGTCCCCGCCGGCCTGCCACCCCCGGCGGGCCTGCTCGCCCTGGTACTGGCCTCCCTGCTCCAGGTCCCAGCCGCGATGGCCCAGGACACCGGCTCGATCGCCGGTGAGTTGCACACGCACGGCGACGAACGCGTCACGCTCGCCACCGCCAGACTCCCCGAACTCGCGTTAAGCGCCGTGCTGGACGAGGACGGCACCTTCGCCTTCGATGCCGTACCGCCCGGCACCTACCTTCTGGTCGTCGAGATCCCCTCCGTCGGCCTGACCAACCAGGGGGTCACCGTCGCGGCCGGGGAGGAGACGGCCGTCGAACTGGAAATCGACCACATAGCACACTCCGACGAGATCGTGGTCACGGCGACCGGCGATCTCCGCAGCGAATCCGAGCTGTCGAACGCGGTCTCCGTACTGAGCGGCGCCGACCTGCAACTGCGGATGGGCGCCACGCTCGGTGAGACCCTCGCCTCAGAACCCGGTGTGTCCTCCACGGCGTTCGTGCCGGGAGCCGGCCGGCCGATCATCCGCGGCCTGTCCGGCGCCCGCGTGCGGGTGCTCGCCGGCGGCCTGGGCACCGGCGATGCCTCCGCCGTCAGCGCCGACCACGCCGTGACGTCCGAGCCGGCCCACGCGGAACAGATCGAAGTGCTTCGCGGTCCGGCCACGCTTCGCTACGGCTCGGGCGCCATCGGCGGCGCAGTGAACGTCATCGACGGACGCATTCCCACCAGCCGCGCCGCAAAGAGCCTGAGCGGCACGGTCGACCTGGTCGGAGGCTCAGTAGCCGACGAGCGAATGGGCGCCCTCGAACTGAGCGGCGGCGCCGGCGAATGGGCCTGGACTATCGGCGCAGTCAACCGGGAAACGGATCCCTACGAGATCCCGGGCCACTCTCGCCTCGAGGACGACCACGACGAGGACGAAGACGACGACCATGACGATGAGGACGACCACGACGACGAGGACGACCACGACGAAGACGAAGACCACGAGGAGAGCGAGGAGCACCTCGAGAACCCGTTCGGTGTCGTCCCGAACACGGACCTCCGCACTGAGAGCGGCCGCTTCGGCGTAACCCGGTTCTTCGGCGACCGCGGCTTCCTCGGCGTGTCAGTCAGCGGCTTCAACACGGAGTACGGCATCCCGCCGGGCGCCCACCAGCATGGCGGGCACGAGCACGAGGAAGAAGACCACGAAGGCGAGGACGACCACGATGACGAGGACGACCACGACGAAGACGAACACCACGACGACGAGGGCGACCACGACGACGAGGAAGCGCCCGTTCGCGTCGACATGAAGCAGCAACGGGTCGACCTGCGCGGCGACATCTACCTGCTCTCGGGCGGCTTCGAAAAGCTCGAGATCAGGATGGCCGGAACGGACTACGAGCACGTCGAGTTCGAGGGCGACGAGCCGGACACCCTGTTCACGAACGACTACTTCGAGACCCGGGTCGAGATGTTCCAGCGCGTCCGCGGCGCCAGCCGGGGTAGCGTCGGGCTGCAGTACTCGGACCGCGATCTCGCCGCCGTGGGGGCCGAGGCCTACGTACCGCCGACCGCGTCGAACAACTGGGCGGTCTTCACGTCCCAGGAGATCGAGAAGGGCGCCGTCCGCTGGCAGTTCGGCGCCCGCTTCGAGCAGGCCGAGCACGATCCGCACGGAGGCTCGACCTGGTCGGGCGATGGTGTATCCGCCTCAGCCGGCCTGGTCTGGAAGGCCAACGAGACCTGGAACCTCGGCCTCTCCGCCTCCCGCTCCGTCCGCCTGCCGGCCGGCGAGGAACTGTTCGCCGACGGCATCCATGTCGCCACCTTGACCTACGAGATCGGCGACCCGAACCTGGACGCCGAAGTCGGCAACGGCCTGGACCTCTCCCTGCGCAAGAACGAGGGCCGCCTCCAGGGTGAGCTGACTCTGTTCCGGCAGGACTTCCAGGACTTCATCTACCAGGCGTTCACGGGCGCCCAGATCGACGACATCGTGGTCATTCTCTACACCCAGGGCGACGCGATGATGACGGGCGCCGAACTCCGGGCCCGGATCGAGGTCCTGGAGTGGGAAGACAATCACCTCCACCTGGAGCTGCTCGGCGACACCGTCGACGCCGAGCTGGACCAGGGCGGCAACCTGCCGCGGATTCCGCCGATGAGCCTGGGCGCCGGCCTGCACTACCACGGCCACGACTGGCGGGCCGCGGTCGAGTGGCGCTTCGTCGACGACCAGCACGACGTCGCCGAGCTGGAGACGCCGACCGACGGCTACACCATGCTCAACGCCCACGTCGGACGCCGCTTCGTCCTGAAGAATCAGATCCTCGATCTGCTGCTTCGGGGCCGGAACCTGACCGACGAAGAGGCGCGCGTGCATACGTCCTTCCTGAAGACCTTCGCGCCTCTGCCCGGGCGTGACATCACTCTCTCGGCCCGGTTCTGGTTCTGAGTCGGGGCCTCCGCGGGGGCGTGAACGCCAACCCGTTCCGCGGAACACCGCTGCTCCGGGCCTGCTACAGCGACAAGGTGGAAGCCGCCGCCTGGGGGCCGGAGAGCACGTGGCGCGTCTCGGCGTTGAGCGGCGGGTGCATCGACAGGTAGTCGGACCGTCCAGCGAGGCCGGCTCAGAAGCCGGTCGCCAGTTGGCCGCGAAAGTACTGCTCGCGGAGCGACCGCCGCCGGACCCTGCCGCTGCTGGTGAGCGGAATCCTACGCCGGCTTTCGCCGTGCGCGCCGGCCCGCGCCGAGCTTGGGAAGGTGCCTCTTTCTGTACTCCGAAGGACTGCAACGGAGCACCTTCTGGAACACGCGACGCAGGTTCCGGTCGGTGCCGAGACCGACCGCACGAGCGATGAAGTCCACCGGAAGGTCCGGTCCCCTCAACAGCTCGCACGCCTTCTCTACTCGCCGACAAGCCAGCCAGCTACCGAACGTAACGCCCACATGCCGCCGAAAGAAGCGACCGAAGCCGTTCGCCGTCATCGCGGCAACGGCAGCGACGTCATCGATCTGGAACTCTTCCGCCAAACGCTCGGCGACGTAGCGCTCCACGCGTCTCAGACGCTCGATGGAGCGGAACGGGCAGTAGTCCGCTCCATTGGCAAAGCCGCCTGCATCCGACCAGTCGAGGTTGCCTCCCACCACGAAAGGAGGCGGCTCGGTGGCGTCGTCCTTGGCCGCCAAGTCTGCCACGGCGGAGCCGAAGCGGTCGATCGTGCGCACCCAATCCACTTCGATCCGCTTCTTCCAGCCCGGCGCCCACTCGACGAACGTATGGAACTCGTCGGCTTCGCCGCACGGATCGACATGAGCCGGCAGATCCGCCAGGAAGTCCGCATCGAAACGCCGGCCCGCGAACTTCGCCGGCAGAGCCTCCGTCGCCACCGAGCATACCCGGGCCGACACTCCCGCGGTCAACATCGTCGACGCGTGATCGCGAGGATCAAGGCCCCACAGCGGAAACACGGGTTCGAGTCCAGCAGCCACCGCCAAGGCGCTCAACCGCTCCCCGTGCCGTTCCGCGTACAGATCGCTGAAGGCGATCGCCTCCGCTCCCCCTGCCCGCAGATCGGAGAACGCTAGACCAATCTCCCGTTCGTAGGCCTTCGACGAGCCCTGCCAGTCGTACATGACCCATAGCAACCGAAGGCCCACCGCGCTGGCCTGCCGCTCGATCAGGCCAGGCCTGACGCCGTGGGTTCTCACGCGGCCCAAGGGCCTGTTCACGACACCGATCAGTCCTCGCACCTCCCATGTCGATTTCTGCGCTAGCAACCTACGCAACGACCATGCCGAGTCCTTGCCGCCTGTCCACGAAACCCAAACCCGTCTGGCTGGTACTAGGGGCAACTCCAGACCTCCGCTTCATCCTACAACCCACAATCGGGAGCCGGCTCGGGATGCCACGTGTCAACCGTCGCTCGATGCCGTCAGCAAAGCCGACAGCATCGAGCCTGGCTGCGGAACGAGAGTGCCCCTTCCCGTTACTCAAGGCCGCCGCTGAGGCGCTTCCCGCTGAGGCCGGAACAGCAGAATACTCCAAATTTCGAGCTATGGTCAATTTCGTGTATGGGCGGTTGATCATCAGGCGGCGTTCCTGGTCTGATCGGCGTCCTGGTGTTGTTCGATGCCGTCAACGAAACGGACATCGCGGATCACTTTGGCGACCTTGTCGAAGCCTCGCAGGCGCCGCCGGCGGGCTTGGGCGCAGGTTCCGAGCTTGAAGATCATCGCCAGCTTCGGCGCCTCTGCCAGGCCGCAGCGCTTCAGGTCCAGCAGCACTTCGCGCCAGCTCTGAATGGACTCGCGCACGCCGTCCTCGACCGCGAGCAGGTGCTTCTCCCCGCGTTCGTTGACCCCGATGATCACCAGTACGCAGAGCCGCTCCGACGTCCGCCGCGGACCGCTGTAGATGCCGTCCGCCCAGAGGTAGACCCAGCGATCGCCGCTCAGGTCGCGCCGCGGTCCGGAGAGACTCTCGCCATACGCCTTCAGCCGCGTCTACAGGCCGGCCGGCAGCCTACCGCTGGGTGTTCGTAGCAGCGGTGACCACCCTGGAGTTCCACCTCCAAGCGACGGTGCCCGACGCAACGAGCTGGATGCCCAGCAACCTGCGGGGCGTTACTGCTCCTTGAGTTCCTGCAACCAGTTGGGACTGGCCACTACGGCCCCCTGCTGAGTTGCGAGCGAGTTCGCCAGCTCCAAGGAGGGGAAACCCGGCAGTGTCCGAACCAGGAAGCCGTTCTTCAAGCCGTCCAACGGCAGGATATTCTCTGGAGCTATTCCGTTTGACCTGAAGAACCGGTTCGTCTGCGCCACGCTCCAAGAGCGGTCGAGAATCACCAGAACACCGCCCGGCAAGGTCATCAGCTCTCCCGATTCCGACCTAAAGACCGGCACGCGGACTTCATTACGACTTTCCATTCGGACGATCACACGTCCTGCCAAGTGCTGAATGACTTGCTCTCTGTCCGACAGGCTCTTTCCGACGTCCCTTACTGTGAGATCTGGTTGCAGCCACGCCTTCCTGACCCGGTCGCCGTCGTACCAAGTGTGGGGCACACCTTCCTGCGGCCGACTCGACTCGACCGCCCCAACGACCTGACCCAGTGCCGGCGCTTCTCCTTGAAACGATCCGACCAGGACAGAGCCGGGTAGCACGAGGAGCAACATCTTCAGCGCCGTGCTTCGCCGATGCGATCTCCCATCAGGCAGGGGCGAAGAGTTTCTCACCATTGACCTCCCTTTCCACAGAATGCATAGCCACGAAAGTCAACCTGCGTGCTCCGAATCGGCAGCACGATCACTTTCCAGAGTCCCCGGGAGCGACGCAACCATCCGCGAAAGCTACCGTGTCGATGAGAGCCGGTGCAGGCTCACCAGGTCCCGTGACGTAGACGCGTCGACGGCCGGTTTGCGTGTCCCTCACGTTGAACTCCAATCCAAGATCTGTAGCCGAGCTCGCGAACACCCATCGGTGCCCGTTCACGGCACAACCATCGAGCACTTTCATCAGGACCTCCCAATTGGACGGTTCAAAGAACCAGAATACTCCAGAGTCGTCGGTGCGCCGCCTAGCCGTGCGCCCCTGGCCCTCAGCGCCGTCCACCGACGACCAAGACACGGAGACCTCGTAGCGACCCTCCTGAAAGCACAGGCGCTGGTCGTTCGGCGCACAGCCTGGTTCGACTGCGGCGTCTTCTGATGCCCCTTCGAGGAGGACAGGCTCCCACCGCACAAGCGAAGCTGAAGTCGAGGTCGGGCCGCGGCATCCGCTGAACGCCGTCACATCGGTGATGGCCTGAGCTGCCTTGCCGGGTTCGTGGGAATACTCTCGCACGGAACCGGCCACGGTGTCCATGACCATTATCCGATAACCAACGTCCGTGGTCGAAGCCCCAAACACCCAATAGTGGCCGTTGATAGCGCACCCGTCCAGGACCTTGATCAGCGCCTCCCAGTTCTCCTCCACGAAGAACCACAACAGCCCCGAATCGTCAGTCCCGGCATAGGCGATCCGAGCCTCCTGGGGAGACTCGTGCGACCACCATTCGCCCGTCACCGCAAAGCGCTCCTCGTGCAGACACAGAACCCCGCTGGCCGGCTCACATGAGCCCCTTGGCACTTGCGGCCTCACGAGGAAATCCTGGTGAGACGAAGATGTCTTATCCGCCCCGGCAACTGACAGTACAACGCGGTAGAATCCCGGTTCCGACCACTTATGGGAAACCGACTTGATCGACGCGCTGGCGCCATCGCCAAAGTCCCACCATCTCGTTGACACAGGCCCGCGGCTTCGGTCGTCGAAACCGACCTCACCGTCCGTGTAGACCACGCAGAGCCTACGTTCAGAACAGTCAACATTGTTCACGCCAAGCACGGCCACCACTTCCTCCGGCGGCGGCGGCGGCGGAGGCGGAGGCGGAGGCGGCGGAGGCGGAGGCGGTGGCGGAGGAGGCGGCGGCGGAGGAGGCGGCGGCGGAGGCGGAGGCGGAGGCGGCGGAGGCGGAGGCGGTGGCGGAGGAGGCGGCGGCGGAGGAGGCGGTGGCGGAGGAGGAGGAGGAGGAGGAGGAGGCGAAGCCACAGAGCCTCCGTGGCCGTAGATGAACAGTCGCCACGAACTCAAACTCGAGTCGCCGCCGACGTCGACGCCATCCGAGAGCCGAAGCCTCCAAGTGCCAGTCGGCCGTTCACCCAAGTGCTTCGCCGACCCAATACTGAACCTGCTGCTGAATGGCGTAGGCGGAAAGAACGGAAGAAGGCTCGGGTCCGGCAGGACCAACAACTCCGAGACCGTTCCCGATGGAGACACGAGTTCTACACGCAGATCACGAATTCTCGGGGTATCAAACTCAAGTTCAACTCTGACCCACTCCACGAACCCTATCGTCTCATCAACCGTTACGGCGCTTTCGACCTCCTCAATCGTTCCCGAGGCATCGGGGATCACCAGACCGTCCTCAACCCGATACTCGCTGCTCTTGAACTCCGGCAAGTTCGTCCAGCTACTTGCCGCGTCTACAGCAGCACCCGCATCGACGACGCCGAACCCGTACTCATCGTTGAAATAGTAGTACTCGTCCGCCGATCCATATTTCCTTGCGCCCTTCGACCAACCCGTACTGTCCGGATCGTTCTTCCGGGCAGACTCCGCAAGAACCATCTTGACGTCGCGCCACGTCAACCTCGGATTCGCCTGCCTCACGAGCGCGGCTACACCGGACACTATCGGCGCGGCCGCGGACGTTCCTCCGAAATTCCTATCGTGGCGGCCATAGCTGCGTAGCGTCATCAATCCTCCAAGTTGACGCCGCAGACAACCGTTACATACGGCCAACTGTGTGTCTCCTGCAAGCTCGCGATGCCACCTTCTTCAGCTAGGTTTCCAACCGCGAACACATAGAAGGTCCCCAAGCCGCCGTAGCCGTCGGTAACCCCGCCCTCAAGTGCAGCCGTGAGAGCACGGAACGTCATGGACGGTATCATGCTCGGACCGAGTCCCCAGCTGTTGTTGGAAACAGCCATGGCCTCGTGTCCCCGGAGTACCGCATCGACCTGGTTGCCGGCAGAGGGTGCTTTCAGCAAGCTGAAGCCGAAGAGCGTCGCACGCGGCGCCACGCCTCTGCTGCCGATCAAGTTGTCGCGCGCCGCAAGAACCCCGGCCACGTTGGTACCGTGTACGCCGCTGTAGTTGAAAACATGGCTATCCTGCGTGACATAGTCATAGTTGCCTCTTGGCGCGACGTTGTCTTTCAGGTCCGGATGCAGGTAGTCCAGGCCATCGTCGACCACCGCGACGGTAATACCTTCACCCCTGAATCCTGCCGTCCAAACCTCCTCAACATTGATATCTTCTCCCGCTCCGCCGAACTGCCGGCTATTGGCTAAATGCCACGCGCAACCTGACAGCGGATCAGTTCCCGTAGCAATCGGAGGCAGAGCGCTGCACTCTGAACGAATGGTCCGTTCGTACGGGTCGGTGATGGCCTTGATCGTGTACGGACCCGTGGCGAGCGGATCCACACCAGTCACCTTGACGTAGTACTCACCCGCATTCAAGAACGCCTGAATCATGAAGCCATAGAGGTCACGATCGGCGGCATTGTCCGGATTGTAGTGGTTGGCCTCAACCGGAGCGCCGTTGCCGTCGAGCAATTCGCCCTGGATCTGAAGGTGACTGCTTACGCCACGTATCAACACCGCGTCCGATTGTGTCAACTCAAGCCGGAAGTAGTCGCTATCCGTTGCCGGTTTGATCGCTCCGAGCTCCACGCGCCCCAACCTCTCGCCCACCTCGTCGTCAGCTAAATGCTGTGTCCAAAGTACCCCCGCACTGGCTCGGTCGTCGCCCGGTTCCACCGCGACCCGAGCGTGAACGGGAATGGCTCCTCCCAGAAGTGGATTAACCTTCAGATAGTACGTACCGGCAGGGAGCGTGCGCCGGATATGAAACGTGTAATAGGAAGGCGGCAGCAGGCTGAAGTCACTGTGTTCGATCAGCTCGCCTGACTCAGTCAGGAGTTCGGCCTCAGCCCATACGAACCTTGATGTCACATTGAGAATCGAAGGGAAAAAGGCCAAGTCCGTTTCCTCGGACAACGCGATCTTGAAGTACTGATTGGAGGCCCCGAAGCCGATCCCAGGGATAGCGTAGGACGTCGAGTCAAGATCAAGGGTCACCGCGTCGGACGCACGGGGCGCCGCAGCTACCTGCTTCAAGTGTATTACGTATGGCGCGCTAGTCGCGGGATTCGAGTCATCGGTTGAGCGCGACACATGAACGTAGTAGGTGCCCGCGCGCCCCTCTCGCGCAGACAGGAAGAAGTTCCGACCGTCCTTGCTGTTGTCATCTAGCAGGACGTCGTCGTTCCCTCTCTTGACGACGGCGGAGGTGTCGAGGGCGCCCGTGGCGTAAACCACATATCCCTGATTCGCCCTCAGGCTGAAGCTGAACACGTCCACATCGGAACTGCCGACCGGAAGAGATCCAACTCGAGGCTGGCTTGGTCTTAGTACGACGGCGTTCGCGTTGGTACCGCCGTGATCGGCGGGCGTGCCGGTCGAAGTCGCGGACCACGTGCCATCGCCTCCCGCCACAGCGCGAACCTGAATGTCGTAACCATCTCCATTCGTCAGTCCCGTGACGGCCGAGACCAACGGGTCCAGTGTCGGTGACTGGTAAGGCGTCCAGGCGTCCTCGAGAACGATCCAGTTCGCATCGTCAGTTTCGTCAGCACTGGTTAGAATGTAGCGAACGTCGTATGCTACGATTCCCGTCACGCTCGTGGGAGCGGTCCAACTGACTGTCAGGCCGCTGTCGCCCGTAGTCACGGCGTCAATCGTCGGCGCGGCCATGGTCTGTGCCCTCGCGACGGACCAGGGCGTCAGCAAGAAGAGAGCGCCGGCGACGAAACAGCGGAGTACGCTTTCGCGGGCCAGAGTAAGTCTCAGAGTAGTCACGGTTCGTCCGCTCCGTTCTATTCGTACTGGTGGCATTGCGAGTGGTGTTCGGCAGGCGCCGGGGTTCGTGGTGAAGCAGGGTTACCGAAAGCGGCGGAAAACGAGCGCCGCTCCCGAACCGCGTACTTGACTCCGCTCTTCAGGCGGGTGACCAGGAAGACCCCTTGTTGAACAAGGCACGGTTCAGACCCATCCTCCTTTGTAGGACAGCAGTGTGCATTTGTCGGTAGTTTATCGCTTTGAACTGGCCCATAGCGGACGGAAACCGGCTGGTTTCGGACCAGGACCGACCGAATGGCGAACCGCGCCGGCTGATTTGAGCTACACCGCGGAAGCCCCTATATGCTGACGCCGGTACTCCCCGCCGACCCGGTACAGGGCGTCCGAAATCTGCCCGAGCGAGCAGTGCTTCACCGTCTCCATCGGTTCCTCGAACACGTTGCCCCGTCCGTGCGCCGGGCGCTTGCGATCCAGTTGATCGTCAACCGCGAGTTCGGGTTCAACCGCGGCGAGAACCCATGGCAGGGGTCGTTCGCGCTCAACCAGCTCACCGACGCCGTGGAGGAGGCGGTCTACCTGGAGTTCGAGCGCCTGTCGGAACGCGGGCATCCTGCCCGCATCCGACGCGAAGCGTCAGACTTTGGAATGGTCCCGCGTTGGACAGCTCTGCCTCGCGACGTCGCCATCCCGCTGGCGGTATACTGCGCCGCCCGGACGGCGTAGACACCGTCCGCCGCGTCCCCATCGTCTAGCCAGGTCAGGACTCCAGCCTTTCAAGCTGGCAACACGGGTTCGAATCCCGTTGGGGACGCCATCGCGCCTTTGGGCGCGAGGCCGGCCACAACGGCGGGTCGGCGGTCGCGGACTAGGTGCGCCGACGTCCACTGCCACGGGCTTGGCTCGCTAGTTCAAGCGCAGCACCGAGGCTCGCAGCCATTCGTCCAGCGCGTCTCTTTCGCAACCAGGAGCTCACCCGCGAGCAGCCCAAGGACTTCGGCCGGTCCTTTGGCCCGCTGCACGTCCACCCGCTGCACCAGAGCTCCGAGTGCAAGGGCGGGCATGACCCCGAGATCCTCGTCGTCAAGACCACCCAGAAGTCGAAGTACACGGCGGGCGACGGCTGGCACACCGACGTGTCGTGCGACGAGAAGCCGCCGATGGCCTCGATGCTCTATATCAAGGAGATTCCCGAGTGCGGCTCGGGAGGCGACACGCTCCTTGCCGACATCTACCGCGCTTGCGAGACGCTCTCGGAGCGGATGCAGAAGTTCCTCGAGGGCCTGGTAGCGGTACATGACGGTGCGCTGCCCTACATCGGAAAGTACGGCTACGCAGCTCCCGATGGAAAGCAGTACCCAAGGACCGAGCACCCGGTGGTGATCCGCCATCCCGAGACGGGCCGCAAGGCCCTGTTCGTCAACAGCGGTTTCACCTCGCACATCCGCGGCCTGCGACGATGGGAGAGCCGGGGGCTGCTCGACATGCTCTTCGAGCACATTGCCGCCACAGTCTCTCTGACCTGTCGCGTGCGCTGGGAGCCCAACACGCTCACCCTCTGGGACAACCGCTGCACCCAGCATCACGCCGTGTGGGACTACTACCCCCAGTCGCGGTTCGGCGAGCGGGTCTCGATCGTGGGTGACCGGCCGGTCGCCCAGCGCCTCGACGACGACCGCCGGGTTACTCCTGGGAAGCGGTTTTCTTCAGCCGAAGGTCCTGAACTCGACGCGCATCCCCGCATCGTGGATCTACCTGCAACTCAACTGTTCGCGCAAAGACCGCTCCTGGGCCTCTTCCAATCCACTCCGAGCGCGAACGGCCCCTGGAACCCCGCCCCCTCTGGCCCTGGGCAGGCGGGTACACTCGCGGTCCGCCTCGGACAGGACGCAACCGGGAGGCAGACGGCATGAACAGTGACTGGTTCTACAAGTTCGACACGCTTTCGCTTCACGCTGGCCAGCGGCCCGACGCGGCCACCGGGGCCCGCGCGGTGCCGGTCTACAACTCGACGTCCTACGTGTTCCGCGATACGGACCACGCCGCGGGGCTGTTCAACCTGGAGGAAGCCGGACATATCTACTCGCGGATCTCGAACCCGACGGTCGCCGTGTTCGAGGAACGGATCGCGGCGCTCGAGGGCGGCGTCGGCGCCGTCGCCACCGCCTCCGGCCAGTCCGCCTTCCATCTCGCCGCGGCGACGATCCTCTCCGCCGGCGACCACGTCGTGTCCTCGGCCGCGATCTACGGCGGCACCCACAACCTGCTGAACCACACCCTCCGGCGCTTCGGCATCGAGACCACCTTCGTCGAGCCGACCGACCCCCGGAACTTCCAGCGCGCGGCGCGGCCGAACACGAAGCTGTTCTTCGGCGAGACGATCGGCAACCCGCGCATCGACGTGCTGGACATTCCCGCCGTCGCCGGGTTCGCCCACGACATCGGCGTGCCGCTGATGATCGACAGCACCTTCGCCACCCCCTTCCTGTCGCGGCCGATCGATCTCGGCGCGGACATCGTGATGCACTCGGCGACCAAGTTCATCGGCGGCCACGGCGTCACCCTGGGCGGCGTCCTGGTCGACAGCGGCAAGTTCGATTGGGCCGCTTCCGGCCGTTTCCTCATCATGACCGAGCCCTGCCCCGGCTACCACGGCATCGCCTTCGCCGAGCACTACGGGCCGCCCGCCTTCATCCTCAAGGCGCGGCTCGAAGGGCTACGCGACTTCGGCGCCTGTCTCAATCCGCAGGCCGCCTTCTACCTGCTGCAGGGACTCGAGACGCTGCCGCTGCGCGTCAAACGCCACGCGGAAAACGCCGCCGTCGTCGCCGCCTTCCTGGAACGGCACGACGCAGTCGAGTGGGTGAGCTATCCCGGTCTGGGAAGCCATCCCCAGCACGACTTGGCGAAGAAGCTCCTGCCGAAGGGCAGCGGCGCCCTGATGACGTTCGGCATCCGCGGCGGCCTCGAGGCCGGGATCGCCTTCATCGAGAGCCTGGAGCTCTGGTCGCACCTGGCGAACGTCGGCGACGCGAAGAGCCTGGTTATCCACCCCGCGAGCACGACCCACCAGCAGATGACGGCGGAAGAGCTGGCCGAATCGGGCGTCACTCAGGAGATGGTCAGGCTCTCCGTCGGGCTCGAGGACCCAGGCGACCTGACCGCCGATCTCGACCGTGCCCTGAAGCGCTCCCAGAAGCAGGTGCAGCGGCTACGGGCCGTGGCCTCCTGACCGGGAATCAGGCATGCCCGAACTCGGAACGCACGGCCGCAAGGTCTACTGCGGCGCCGGCGGCGCCGCCTGGAAGCCGGGGCAGCCGCTCGCCCTGCTCCTTCACGGCGCCGGTTGCGACCATACGGTGTGGGCCCTCCAGGCGCGGTCACTGGCCCAGCACGGCTGGAACGTCGCCGCGGCCGACCTCCCCGGCCACGGCGCCTCCGAGGATCTGGACGATATCGCCACGATCGCCGACTACGCGGCCTGGACCGCCGACTTCGCCACCCAAGCCGCGGCACGGGCAGGCAGCGAGGAGCTTGCGATCGTCGGCCATTCGATGGGGGCATGCATCGCGGTCGACGCCGCGTCCAGACTGAACCCACCCGCCAACCGAGTCGCCCTGTTCGGTGCCGGCGAGACGCTCCGCGTGAACCCCGGTCTGCTCGCCGACACACTGAAGAGACCCCTCAACGCCCACCGCTTCATCGCCGCCTTCGGCCACGGCGCCGGCGCCCACTTCGGCGGCGCCGAGTCGCCGGGACTGTGGATGCTCGGCGCCACCATGGCTCTGCTCGACCGCTGCGCTCCGGAAGTGCTCCACCGCGACTTCGTCGCCTGCAACGAGTGGGAAGGCAGCGAAAGCGCCCCAGGCGTCAGCTGCCCGACGCTCGTGGTCTCGGGAACCGAGGACCGGATGACGCCACCGAGAGCCGGCCGGGCGCTCGCGGACCGCATCCACGACGGCAGCGGCGGCGCGGCCTTCGAGACGGTGGCGGACGCCGGCCACATGCTGATGGCCGAAGCCCCGGGCGCCGTCACCCGCTGCCTGCGCCGGTTTCTCGGCGCGAGTTGACCGCGCTGCCGCCCTACTCGGTGAGGCTCTCGGCCAGGCGCATCAGGGTCACGGCCTCGCGGCGGTAGCCGAACGGGTCGTCGCCGGTGTTCGCCTCGGCGAGGGCGATCGCGTCGGCCCAGGTCCAGCCGCCGGTGTAGACGCCGCCCCGCAGGAGCTGGCCGAATCCGGCGATTGCGGCGGCGAAGCGCTGGCTGGAACCGGCGCCGTCCGAGTCGCGGGCGATCGGCAGTTCGAGGAGACGGCTCCTATCCTCGCCCGGCGCCTTGTAGCGCAGGCGGAGGAAGGCGAGTTCGGCGGACCCGCTCGCTCCCCTTGCCGGGCCGGGCAGGTCGGCCGCGGGCGCCGCGTAGCGCAGGGCATCGTGCAGCACCGCCGGGGACCCGACCGGCGTCACCTCGTAGATCGCCGTGACCGAATGCCCGGCCCCGATCTCGCCCGCGTCCACCCGGTCGTTGTTGAAGTCCTCGCGCCTGAGCGCGCGGGTCTCATAGCCGATCAACCGGTACTCGGCGACCGCGGCGGGGTTGAATTCCACCTGGATCTTCACGTCGTCGGCGATCGGGAACAGGGTTCCGGTGAGCTGGTCGACGAGCACCTTCTGGGCCTCCGACAGCGTGTCGATATAGGCCGCCTGCCCGTTGCCGTTCTGAGCCAGCGCCTGCATCGTCGCGTCATCCAGGTTGCCGCGGCCGAAGCCGAGCACGGAAAGGTAGATGCCGCTCTCACGCTGCCGGGCGATGAAGCCCCTGAGCTGTTCGGGGTCCGAGATGCCGACGTTGAAGTCGCCGTCGGTGGCCAGGATCACCCGCGTGACCTCGCCCTCGGCGGCCATTTCTCCGGCAGTTCCGTAGGCCACCTGGATGCCCGCCGCCCCGGCCGTTGAACCACCGGCGCTCAGGCGGTCGAGCGCCGCCAGGATCGTGCCGCGCTCGTTAGCGGGTGTGGCGTCCAGCACCCGGCCCGCGCTGCCGGCATAGGTGACGATCGCGACCTCGTCCCCGGGGCGCAGTTGGCCGACCATGAGGCGGAAGGACTGCACGAGTAGCGGCAGCTTGTTCGGCCGGTTCATCGAGCCCGAGGTGTCGATCAGGAACACGAGGTTCAGCGGCGGCCGATCGTCGGTCGCCGGCAGGCGGCCCTGGATGCCGACGGTCATCAGCAGCGTGTCCGGGTTCCACGGCGTCTCCGACACGATCACCGTCGGCCGGAACGGCGTCCCGCCCGCCTCCGGCGGCGGATACGCGTAGGGGAAGTAGTTGACCAACTCCTCGATCCGCACCGACTCGGCGGGTGGCAGGTAGCCGTTCATCAGCGACGAGCGGACAACGGAGTAGCTCGCCGTGTCGACGTCGATCGAGAAGGTGGAGACGGCTTCCTCGCTTGCGACCTTGACCGGGTTGGCCGGCTCGTTGGCGAAGGCTTCGGTGTCGGGCTGTCGCGGCGCCGCAGTGTCGGCGTCCAGGAGTCTGGATACCGCGAAGCGCGCGGTGGGGGGCGGTTCCGCAGCCACCATCAGCGCCTCCGCTTGAACGGGGCTCTCGTTCGCACCCGCTTGACGTCCGACCGCGCGCTGGAGTTCAGCCACGTTGCGCTCGATCTTCACTCTGATGTCCTGAGCCCTCTCGCGCTGATAGGACTCGAAGTCCTGGACCCTTGCCGGAGCAGGTGATGGCGCCGCCGACGTTCGTTCCGCCAACTCGGTCGCGCCCGCCACGCGTTCTCCCGCGACGGCCCTCTCGTCAGCGCGGCCCGGCAGGGACTCCAGCGCGACACGCAAGCGTTCTCTTTCCGCGTCCAAGGCCGCAATGGTCTCGGAAAACCCGGCTTCCCGGGACCTGGCGGCCGGAAGCGCCGCAGCCGGCTCCGCCGCGGGCGCTGGGGGCGCCGCGGCCGCTACGGCAACTGCCGGCGGAGTCCCTTCGCTTCGCGTCTCCCGAGCATCGAGAGGCATCGCTTCTTCTTCGGTCGGAGCCGGGAGGAGCACGCGGTCGGTCTGAGCCCCCCCTGGGCCTTCGGCGACAGCATCGACTTCCGTGCCGCGTTCTGTCTCGTGAGTCTCTTCCGCAGGATGGTCGGAAGGCGTTGCCTCCTCCTCGCCAACAACACCGACCTCAGCGACAACCGCCGCTGGCCGCGGCACGGCGTCACGACTCAGGATCACGAAGACAAGGGCGAGACCGACGGCGGCCAGGCCGGCGGCCGCGGCGAGGGCGGGGCGGGAGGTCAGTGCGGAAAGCATGTGTCGTACTCCATGTCCGATCGCCGCCCCGAACTGGTGGCGGTCATGGGTACGACGCGGCTCGACCGCCGATTCTTGGGCTTCGTCGAACAACTCCATCGCGCGAGCCAGCGTGGCCTTCCGCCTTTCGGCATCGGGCTCGGGCGTCGCGTGGTCGAACGCGCGCTTCAGGTCGTCGAGTGGATCAGTCATCGTCATCCTTCCTCTCGCCGCATCGCCAGAAGGCGCTTGCGCACCTCCGAGAGCCGCCAACTGACGGTGCCTTCGGAGACTCCGAGAACCACAGCGGCCTCGGCGTGGGTCATCTCGCCGTCCAGCGTGAGCGCCACCGTGTCCCGCAGATCGTCCGGCAGCGCCGCCATCGAGCGACGCAGCCAGTCGAGATCCTCAGCCCTCTCCGTTACCGCCGCGCGGCGGTTCACTTCCCAGTCTCCCCAACCTTCAGCAGCCTTCGTCCTGCTCTTCGCGCGGCGACGTCGGTCGTGCGCCGCGTTCATGGCGACCCGATAGAGCCAAGTCGAAAGTCGCGCCCTACCGCGGAAGCTCTTCAACTTCGCCGGCAGGGCAAGACAGATGTCCTGCGCCAGATCCTCCGCCTCGTCCCGACTTCCGGTCAGCCGGAAGCAGAACCGGAAAATCCGGTGGTAGTGAAGGTCCAGTAACTCTGCAAAGGCCTCGCGATCACCCAGGGCCGCAGCCCGCACCAGGTCCTCGTCACGCCTCGGCACGCCAGTCACCCTACTAGGGCACCGCTCGGCGGATGCCCACCTGGCCACGACGACGTGCTGAACCGCTTCTGCCATCCCAACTCATCGGTATGACGCATGAGAACAGCGAATCCTTGGCGCCTTTGGGCATGTCGCCCCTGCTATCTTCCCCCGCACCAACGGGAGACCTGCCATGCACCTGTCCATGCACAACTGGATGCGCGCCGAACCGCTTGAGAAGACTCTGGCGCGGCTCAAGCAGTTCGGCTACGAGTCGCTCGAGATCAGCGGCGAGCCGGAGCTCTACGACACGGCCGAGGTCGGCGCCCTGCTGAAGCAGTACGGCCTTCGCTGCTGGGGCTCCGTCACGTTGATGATGGAGGGCCGCAGCCTGATCGCCAGGGACGAGGCCGAGCGCGCCAACTCCATCCAGTACGTCAAGGACTGCATCACGATGGTGAAGGAGCTCGACGGCCACGAGATGTCGGTCGTTCCGGGGACGGTAGGCAAGGTGGACCCCGACTCGACGCCCGAGAACGAGTGGCGGTGGGCGGTCGAGAGCATGCGCGCGATCTACGAGCACGGTCGGGCCGCGGGCGTGCTGCTCGCGATCGAGCCGATCAACCGCTTCGAGACCTACTTCATCAACCGCGGCGACCAGGCGCTGGCGCTCGCCGAAGCGACCGGGCCGGACTGCGGCGTCTGCCTCGACGCCTTCCACATGAACATGGAGGACGACGACGTCCTGGGCTCCATCCGCAAGGCCGGCAGCCGTCTCGTCGACTTCCACGTCGCCGACAGCAACCGGATGGCCCCCGGCATGGGCGCGCTCGACTGGGCGGCGATCGTCGAGACGCTACGAGAGGTCGGCTACGACGGCGCCCTGACCGTCGAGTTCGTGGCCTCGATCGACCGCACGCCGGCCAACCGCCATCCGAACGCGGTGGAGACCGAGCCGACCGACATCACGCCGGAGCAGAAGAAGTTCATCGAGGACCACGGCAGCAACCTGCTGAGCGACGAGTTCTACACGATGCTCACGCAGCGCTCGGCCGAGGAACTCCTGCCGCTGATCCGCTGAGGCGTTCGATCCGTGGACTGGACGAGGCCCCATCAGCGGCTCGCTGTACGTTCCAGCAGCGAGCGCAGCCTCGGCAAGGCCCGCCTGTCCTTCTCACGGTCGGCGGCGGCCTTCGAGCGGATGATGTCGGCCAGCGACGCGACGAGGATGGTGACGCCCGCGGCATCGATGGAGATGGCATCACGCTTTAGATCCCGAAAGCCCTGCGTACCGGTGGGTGTGAAAACCACGTCGATGTCGCCCGCCTGCGTTGTCAGGTTCAGAACCGCGTCCCGTCCGAGGTTGCGCAGGAAGGCGCCCGAACAATCGAACGAGACACCTAGCGGGCTGCCCTCGGCACGGATGCGCACACCGAGGGATCGCAGGGCGGCGGCCAGACGTTCCAGGTTGCCGGGGTCGAAGGCGGGGGCGATGTCGAGATCGAGCGTTACGCCTGCGTCACCGTGCATGATCGCAGCCATGCCGCCGATCAGGACGTAGCGGACCTCGGCGTCGGACAGGGCGCGAAGAACTCGCTCCGGATCGAAGTCTGCTTCAGTCACGGCTGCGGTTTTCCAGGGCGCGGCGACCGCGCTGCACGAATCGCGCGGCCCGGACAGCGTCGGCGAGGCGCTCCTGCGGCGAGCGCCGCAGTGTCCGCTCGAACAGCCCGGCGGTCTCGGGATCCGGCTCCCCCAGACCGACGCGAATCTCGTAGCCGGTGGCGCGCACCAGCCGCTCGACCAGGTCCGTCGAAGGTGTCCTGGCGCCCGACTCCACCCGGGCGACCGTGGACTGCGGCACACCGGCGCGCTCCGCGAGCTCTACCTGCGTCAGCCCCGCGCGCTTGCGCGCCTCGCGCACCAGATTTCGGAGGATCATCGCATCTTTATAGCCAATCCGGCATAGAAAATCAAGAAGGCCGGCCGTCGTCCGCCAACGGATCGGGTTCGATAGCCTCGGCCGAAATGGCCAACGTACTCCAGATCCAACACGCGACGGTCGTCGTCGACGACCTGGAGAAGGCCTGCGCCTTCTACGAGCATGAACTCGGGCTCGAACCGCTGCCGACCTTCAACCTCGACTTCCCCGCCCAGTTCTTCAAGATCAACGAGGAGCAGCAGCTACACGTCACGGAATGGGAAGACCAGACCTCCTTCCGGGGCCACGTCTGCCTGCAGGTCGATGACTTCGACTCGATCTTCGTCCGCATGCGCGAGCTCGGGGCCATCGACACCTCACCCTGGGGCAAGGTGCGTCGGCTCCCCGACGGCGCGATGCAGATGTTCATCCGCGACCCGGCAGGCAACCTGATCGAGATCTCCTGCCCAAGCGAGATCCCCGTCGACGAGACGATCTTCAGCGACGACCTCGTCGACGCCCAGGGCGGCCTCTACAAGTCGAACCGCGACGACCCGCGGGGCCTGCACACCGAGGACGCGACGCTCTACCACGGGCGGTAACGGCCAAGATGACTCCGGTCAGCAACGCAACGCTCGCTCAGATGGTCGACGCGATCGTCGCCGAAGTGAGTCCCGAGCGGGTGATCCTCTTCGGCTCCCAGGCCCGCGGCGACCAGGAGCAACAGTCCGATGTGGACCTCCTGGTCATCCAGTCAGAGTCCTTCAACACCGTAGGGAAGCGCGATGCCCAGACGGTGCGACTCAGCAAGCGACTGGCCCGATTCCCGGTGCCGACCGACATCCTGCTCTACGCTCGGGACGAGGTGGACTACTGGCGAGATTCGCTGAACCACGTCGTCGCGCGAGCTCTCCGCGAGGGCAAGGTTCTCTATGAGCGACCCTAAGTGCGCCCGGGTTCTCGTCGAAGCCGCGGAGCGCGACCTCTCCGCGCTGCGCGGTATGACGGACGAGAAGGTCTTCGCTGACGAAATCGCCGGCTTCCTGGCGCAGCAGGCCACCGAGAAACTGGTCAAGGCCTGGATCGCGCTCCTCGGCGAGACCCACCCGATCACGCATGACATCGCTCAACTGCTGGAGGTTCTGACCGCCCGGCAGTCTCCTGGGATCGATCTCAACGCACTCGTCGAACTGACGCCCTATGCGGTCCGGTTCCGCTATGCGGGCCGCGTCCCTGACGCTCCGGCGTTGGACCGCGCGAAGACGATCGCCCGGATCGAGGATCTGCTGGAACAGGTTCGGTCCCGGCTCAACCGGCAAGCCTGAACCACGTGATCCGTTGCCAAGCCGCCCCGCCCCATTCTTCAACTCCCGCGCACCTCGCCCGGTAAGCCCAAGTCCCAATTCATGCGCTCCGAGCAGACGATCTTCGACAACCTCACCCGCCTGTGCGTCTCCAAGGGCTTCATACACGCGCTCGCCCTCCTCTCCTGGCGAGACAATGTCCTCGATCTGGATGACGGAATCACCCCCGAGAGCCTGGCCAGAACGTGCTCACCGCACTGTCTGACGCGCACCGAGTTCACGACTCTCGTTGGGCTTCTGATGCGCGCACCCGTCGACTACTCGCTGCCGACGCCCGAGGTGCTAACCAGCTACCTCCAGCAAAGTGAAGGGGATTATATATTAGGCTTGACACGGGCGCTGATTTCCCGTAGTGTCTAGGGACACTGGACGGGAGATGAAACGATGAAGCACAAGGCACCCGGCAAGGCTTACCGCAAGGGACTGACGTTCGTGCAACTGGCGCGGATGTTCCCCGATGAAGCAGCCGCGCGAGACTGGTTCGAGACGTACCTTTGGCCCGATGGAGTGAAGTGGTGCCCGAACTGCGGCGGCGACAACACGCACGCATGCAAGCACAAGCAGATGCCGTACCGCTGCCGCGACTGCAAGCGGTACTTCAGCGTCAAGACCGGCACGCTCATGGCTGGTTCGCCGTTGCCTCTGTTGACGTGGCTCTACGCGATCTACCTCGAACTCACATCGCTCAAGGGCGTATCGAGCATGAAACTGCACCGTGACCTAGGCGTCACTCAGAAGACCGCTTGGCACATGCTCCAGCGCATCCGCGAAGCGTTCGCCGCCGAAGGGCCGGAAGTCCGGTTCGACGGTCCCGCCGAAGTGGACGAGACGTACTTCGGCGGTCTGCGGAAGAACATGCCGAAGTGGAAGCGTGCGGAGCTTGAAGGTCGCGGCACGGTCGGCAAGACCGCCGTGGTGGGCATCAAGGACCGCGAGACCAAGAAGGTCGCGGCGAAGGTGGTCCGCTCCACCGACGGCGAGACCCTACAGGCGTTCGTGCGCGAGCACGTCGAACCCGGCGCGATGGTGTACAGCGACGATACCGGGGCGTACAGCGGTCTGACCGAGTACGAGCGTGGCACGGTGAAGCACTCGGTCGGCGAGTACGTGGACGGCAAGGTCCACACGAACTCGATCGAGAGCTTCTGGTCGATGCTCAAGCGGGCGCACAAGGGTGTGTTCCACAAGATCAGTCCGAAGCACCTGCAACGCTACGTCGATGAGTTCGCGGGTCGGCAGAACATCCGCGAGTACGACACGCTGGCGCAGATGGTCGCCGTCACGGAGGGACTCGCGGGCAAGCGGCTCCGCTATCGTGACCTGATCGCCGACAACGGCCTGCCGTCGGGCGCGCGCGAGGCCGCCGCATGACCATCCTCGGTTCGTTCAGTCTGGTTCCAAACAGCCTCTACTACGGCGACTGCCTCGAAGTCATGGGCGGTTGGCCAGCCGAGTCGGTGGATCTGATCTACCTCGATCCGCCGTTCAACTCGAAGGCGGACTACAACCAGTTGTTCGGCACCGAGAACGGCGTGCCGGCCCAAGTTCGGGCGTTCACCGACACATGGACATGGAACGACTCGGCGGCCGAGCGGTACGACCGTTTCAGCCGTGCAGTCGCGCATCCCGCGCACAAGGCGGTAGTCGGCCTGCACATGGCGCTAGGTCCATCGGGGATGCTCGCGTACCTCACCTACATGGCCGAGCGGCTCGCGGAGTGCAAGCGCCTGCTCAAGCCGACCGGCTCCATCTACCTGCACTGTGACCACACGGCGGGCGCGTACCTGAAGATGCTCATGGACGCGATCTTCGGAGCGAACAATCGCCGAAGCGAACTCCACTGGTACTAACTACAACAAGATGCACGACAGCCGGAAGAAGCTGTTTGCTGCCGCCACGGACACAATCTTCTTCTATGTCAAGGATGTGGACTCCGGTTTTTCGTTTGAACAACTTCAAGAACGCCGCGAAAAGCCCGTCAAGCAGCTTGTACGAGCCAAAGTCAACGGCCGCATGGTCAACAAGCGAGACGAAGACGGTCGGCTGATGTACCAGACCAAGACACATAGAACCATTGACAATGTGTGGCGGATACCCTGTTTGCAACCAGCATCGAGGGAGAGATTAGGCTATCCAACACAGAAGCCCCGTGCGCTGTTGGATCGCATCATCAAGGCGTCTTCTAGGGAAGGTGACTTGGTGCTTGACCCGTTCTGCGGTTGTGGCACGACGATAGACGCGGCGAATCGACTGCAACGGCAGTGGGTCGGCATCGACCTTTCACCGTTCGCCACTCGCCTTGTGCGTGACCGCAGGCTCAAGGATGCGAGTATCCAGATCTTCGGTATCCCGACAGATGTTGAAGGCGCACGGCTCCTGCTACGCAACAACCCGTTCGACTTCGAGGCGTGGATCGTTACGTCGGTGGACGGGCTGGCGGCGAACGAGGTCCAGGTAGGCGACGGCGGCATCGACGGGCGCGGCAGGATGTTCACCGTGCCGGACGATGAAACAGGCTTGGTGCTCGCTCAGGTGAAGGGGGGGGTACACCGCATCGGCGCTGCGGGACTTCGAGGGCACGATGGGCCGCGAGAACGCCACGGCGGGCATCTTCGTCACCTTGAAGCGCGTCACAACGTCCAGTGCCCGCGCGGCTGCCAAGGCGATGGGCGAGTACCGCGTAGGCGCGACGCGCTACCCTCGGCTCCAGTTCTGGTCCGCAGAGGAGTATCTGAGGGGCGTCCGTCCTCACCTACCCGCGATGGCCGACCCGTACACCGGCAAAGCAGTTCAGACCGACATGTTCACCGGATAGCAGGGAGGAAGCGTTGCCCAAGAAGCCGAAGCGCCACACGGAACACAAGAAGGTGTACAAAGCCGAGTACGGCGACGCTACGCCCGCGCAGGTCACGCTTGCGCTTCTACGCTACCGTCCAAACGCACCCGAAGCCGTCACGAAGCGTTTGCCACCGCAGGTTCAAGCCGACCCCGCTATCAAGTCTAGTGTATAATCCCCATTTGAATCGTACAGGAGGTGCTGGAGATGGCGAGCAGGAAGGCGGAGAGTCTGGAAGTCGTTCACCCGGATTGTGCGGGGATCGACGTGGGCAAGCGCAAGCACTACGTGGCGGTGGACCCGTCGCGTTTCGAGCGCCCGGTGCACAGCTTCGGGTCGTTCACACGCGATCTCGAGGCGACGGCGTCGTGGCTTGAGACGCGCGGCGTGCGTCAGGTGGCGTTGGAGTCCACGGGCGTGTACTGGATCCCGGTGTTCGAGGTGCTCGACCGAGCGGGTTTCGAGGTCTACCTGGTGAATCCGAAGGCGACGAAGCAGGTGAGCGGTCGCAAGAGCGACGTGCTGGACTGTCAGTGGATCCGGCAGTTGATGAGCTACGGGTTGCTGCGCAGCGCGTTTCGTGCGCCGGACGCGCTGTGCCCGCTGCGTTCCTATACGCGTCAGCGCGGGCAGTTGATCCGCGACCGCAGCCGTTCGGTGCAGCACGTTCAGAAGGCGCTCGTGCAGATGAACGTGCAGTTGGACAACGTGCTCAGCGACATCATGGGCAAGACCGGCCAACTGATCGTGCGCGCGATCGGGGCCGGCGAGCGGGACGGCGAGGCGCTGGCCCGCCACCGCGACGGCCGGTGCAAGGCGAGCGCGGCTGTGATCGCAGCGAGTCTCGAGGGCAATTGGCGCGACGAGCATCTGTTCGCCCTCAGGCAGGCGCTGGCGCGCCACGACATGCTGCAGGGCCAGATCGAGAACTGCGAGGAGCGCATCGACGCCGAACTCGACGAGCTGGCTGACGACGGCGACGGCGAGGCTTCGCCGCCGGACTCGAAGCGCCGCGAGCACGCCCTGCGCGAGCGGCTGCACCGCATGCTCGGAGTCGACCTGGTCGCCATCCCGACGATTGGCGTCGAAACCGCGCTGACGTTCGCCGCCGAGATCGGCCCGGACCTGTCCCGGTTTCCCTCGCAGGGCAACTTCTGCTCATGGCTGTGTCTGGCCCCGCCGACCAACATCAGCGGCGACAAACGCCTCAAGGGCAAGCCCAGACAACACGTCAACCGCGTCGGCCAGGCGCTGCGAATGGCCGCAACCACCGCCCGCAACAGCAAGACCGCGATCGGCGCAGCGCACCGACGCCGAATGCACCGCATGGACACCGCCAAGGCCGTCAAGGCCATCGCCCACAAGCTGGCCCGCACGATCTTCGCCATGATCACCCACGGCGAAGAGTACGTCGAACGCGACCTCGCCGAGATGGAGGCCGTCCGACGCGAACGACAGATCAGGAACCTGCAGCGTCAGGCCAGACGCCTCAACCTGAAGCTCGTCGCCGCTGAACAAGCCGCATGAAAACCCCTGCATCCTCTTGAACCAACGCCGCTTCGCTACTTTGTTCCATGCAAGAACATGGTGTCAACCCGAATGAAACTCGAGCGGTTCACCGCCTTCCTGCCCTCCAACCCCTCCAACAGGCCATGACTCGCGGTCACGGCTACCGATCTAAACCGCTTCGCCTGCCGACCTGCGTAGCAGCTCGCGGTCGCGGACGGCGTCACCTAGAGGGGGATCGGTCTCCTTCTACCGCCCTGACACCGCTCAGACGACTACTGCGACGTGTACGTGCATTCCTCAACAAGAGTGCCGAGCTCGGGATTCCATACCGTGTTGCAGACCATCGTCTCCTGCGGAGGCGGAGTGAGGTGGTCCCGGTTCGTTGGACAGCATGGCGGCCTGGCTAAGGTGTACTTCCATGGTTGATCAAGCAGCCCGCCGCCGCCGGGGCTGTGGAAAACGTGGATTTTGCGGATCGTCCTGGGCCGCGGTCCTGCCCTTCACGGGCGGGTCCTGACGGCCTTGGCGATAAGCTTCAACGGGCGTGCCGCCGCCGAGCGCCGAGTGCGGGCGCTCGGCGTTGTAGAAGGCGATCCACTCGGAGAGCCGCCAACCCGCGTCCTGAGCGACCACCGTTGCCGGGACGAGGCAGGCGGCAACCAGAAGCAGCCGGCGGATCCGCGCCCCGATTCCTCCCGGCTTCACCACGACATCCGGTACAGCATCCAGTACACGACGACCCCGGTCACCGACACGTAGAGCCAGATCGGCAGCGTGACGCGGGCGATCTTCTTGTGCCGGTCATACCTGCCGCGAAGGCCCCGGAAGACCGTGATCAGCGCCAGCGGCGGCACCGCCGCGGCCAGCACCGTGTGCGTCAGGAGGATTCCGAGATAGACCGTCCGCACGGTGCCCTCGCCCTCAAAGTGAACCGAACCGACCTGGTAGTGGTAGTAGAGATAGGAGACCAGGAACGCCGCCGAACACCCCAGCGCGGACAGCATGACCTGCTTGTGCCGCTCCCGGTTGCCGCGCCTGATCAGGACGTAGCCGGTCACGAGCAGCAGCGCCGCGGTGGCGTTCAGGATCGCGTTCAGGGTCGGCAGGTGCATGGAGGTCGTAGCGACCGAAGTCATCGCCGGGCTCGTGACCGGGGACGAGCTCGAGGGTGGGCATGAGCTTAGCCGGGTGGATGCACACTTTGTGCCGGCTGACGCGAGGCAGAAGGAGTGTGTAGCGTTTGTAGCGTCGGCGCAACACGGCACGCTCCGCGCCCGCTCACTCTGGAGGCTACACCCCAATTGGCTCAGACACCCACAGCAACGCCTGAACACCCTGGAACCTACGTCCAGCGCGAAGTTCTTCCCGAGGGGTTGACAGTCACCGAAGCCGCCCAGCGGTTGGGCATCGGCCGCCCCGCCCTCTCCAGGTTCCTGAACGGCAGGTCGAGCCTCTCGCTCAAGATGGCTCAGGGACTCGAACGTGAGTTCGGCGCTGACGCCGGGCTCCTCCAGCAGATGCAGGCTCGCCTGGACGACTCCAAGACGCCTGCACATCATCGGACGGCCGCCGCCAAAGCGTCGGCAGTTCCTTTCGTGACAGCGATCAAGGCGCACGAGATATACCGCTGGGCCAACCAACTGAGCGCCCGGCAGGAACTGCCCGTTCTTCTCAGAAGACTCGTTCACTCGACTGCAAGGGGAGTCAAGCGGGTCGACTTCCCGGGCCACGACCAGGCGGAACGGAAAGGCTGGGACGGCCGAGTCGAAGCGGCCGCTTCAACCGCCTGGGTACCGGAGGGTGCAAAGCAGACCGGGAGGCAGTCGCCCGCGTCGCGGGAACCGAGTACGAGCATGTCGAAAAGGCAGTCGCCCGACTGCAGAATCTGGACGATGCACCCGTCTGGTCGATCGGCCAGTACCGTGGCGTGTGCTCCCGGATCGACGCCCTCTTCTCAGTTGCTCCGGCCGTGACACCGAAGGACCTCGACGACTTCTTCGCCGTTGCCGAGCGCGTCCTCTCCGAGCGAGACCCCGCACTCGATCTACCCCCCGAGGACCGCTGGATGGCCGCGGTGTACAACAAGGTGCGGAAGCACTCAACGGCTTTTCGGAACGGTGTCAGAGACACCCTGATCCTCCTGGCCGAGTACGGCGAGCGCTTGTTCGACAACCGCCAGGGCGGCGACAGCGAACGAAGAGTGGATCTGCTTGTGCAAAGCCTCCTTGCACCACTGTCGCTGGAGACGCTTCTGTCCCACAGGGCGGACCTTTCGGGATACGCGGAAGCGGCGCCCGATACGGTTCTCGATCTGCTGGAGGAAGATCCCGGCCGCTCCGCGGCCTTCAAGTTCCTCAAGCCCATTGGCCGCGACGGGATCTGGCAGGACTGCCCCCGAACCGACCTGCTGTGGGCGCTTGAGCGTCTCGCTTGGTTTCCGAACAGGCTCACCCGGGTCGCCAGCGTCCTTGCTCAGTTGTCCGAGCAGAGAATCTCCGACCGCCAGATGAACACTCCCATTCGTTCCCTCTTCTCTCTTTTCCGAGCGTGGATGCCGCAGACGGCGGCGCCGCTTGACGAACGGCTCGGGACCATCAAGCACATCGCCAAGAAGTGGCCCTGCGTGAGCTGGCGAATTTACCTTGGGCTGCTGCCGAGCCGCCACGATTGGTTGGTGCCGAATCCTGCGCCGAAATGGCGAGGCGACAAGTCCTCAGCAGGGGAGGCAGCGCTCCGGCGCGACGTCTCTGTGGCCGTCACCACCGCCCGCGAGGTGCTTCTGAACTGGACGCCGCAGGACGAGAAGACGCTGGGCGACCTGGTGGACCACTTTGAGGCGTTCCCAGCAAGTGCCCAGACGAGGATCTGGGACCTGATCGACGATTGGACCGTGAATGCGTCGGATGATGCAAAGGTCTTCCTGCAAGACCGGATACGCAAGCACTACCCGGCGCTCGACGACGAGCGCTCGCGAGGCGCTCTCAAGCGACTGATTCCGACTGACGTCGTGGCCCGCAACCGCTGGCTGTTCGCTTCAAGGGAGCCCGAAATCGGGCAGACCACCGGAGATCTCGACTACAGCGATCTGGACAGCCGCATCCGAAGCCTCCGCATCGCCGGTCTGCGCGAGATCCTCAACGACCAAGGGTTGGCCGGGCTGCTTCGTCTCGCGGCCACTTGTGAGGCTCCACATCGGGTCGGTTACCTCCTCGGCTCCTTTCTCGACGTCACGGACGTCGAAGACCTCTCTGGCCATCTGCTGGCAGACCGAGACACGACCGGCAAGCCCTACCTGGAGTGCTTGACAGGACTTCTGTCGACCGCTGATCCCGGAACGTGCAAAGAGCTTGTTCAGCGTCAGCGAGACGCCGGTGACGACTCGACGCGGCTGGAACTGCTTCTCGCTATGCCGTTTCGGAGCGAGACGTGGCGTCTGCTCGACGGGGAGGACGAGCAACTCGGCAAGTCCTACTGGCAGCAAGTGGAGCCAAGCCGCCACGCGGACAGCCCCGACGAGCTAAGAGCGTTGATCGACAGGCTGATCGAGGCCGAGAGACCGGCGGTCGCTTTCAGCGCGGTGAGGCACAGGGTGCCGGATATCGGGACACAGCGAATCCTTCGTCTTCTTCGGGCGATCGTCAAGCACGAAGGCGAACCCCAGCCAAGCGGCTCCACCAAGGACGGCGTCGCCCGCCCGAGTAACGAGGTGGCCGAAGTCATCGAGTGGGTCGCCTCGGACACTGTGGACAGGGGGTTCGGTATAGGCGCTTACAACGCCCGCGGAGTAACCGTGAGGTCCGCGCCAGGCGGCGAACAGGAGCGGGCCATGGCGACGACGTATCGAGAGCTAGCGGCCGACATGATCGAGTATCCGCGCGTGCGCCGCATCCTCGAGGGGATAGCCCGATCATACGAGGACGAGGCGAAGCGCTGGGATCGGAACGATGAGGTGGCGAACCGGCTACAGTCGCCGGGAATAGCGTTCGACGCGTGACCATGGACCCTCTGCCCCACCACATCGCAGCAAGCATCCCATCGCTCGGCAGCCTCTATCATCGGCTCGTGCTCGTGGTTGGACCTTCACGTAGCGGGAAGACCCAAGCGCTGCGGTCGCTGGCCGACGGGCATGACTGGCCGCTCATCAACGTCAGCCTCTCCCTCTCGGAGCGACTGCTGGGGCTTCCGCCGAGCAGACGACCAGTGAACGCCCCCAGGTTCTCCTGCACGACTGGTCGACGTCCGCGGCGGCGATGTCCTGCTTCCCGACAACACCGAATTCGAGCCCATCGAGTCGGTCATCCAGCTCCGGAAGGCCGACAAGGCCGACGACGCAAGACACCTCGTGGAGACGTTCGTGATCTCCGAGCGCATGGCGGAGCAACTGACCGGGCTCGTGTTCCCTCAACTCCAGATCGAACAGCCGGCCAAACACAAGGGCCTGCTCATCGTCGGCAACTGCGGCAGCGGCAAGTCCCATCTGATGCAAACCGGGTCCGCGTAGTCATCGAGTAAGCGGGCGCGATGGCTCCACACTCCATATGCCTCCACACTCCATCGTGAAGCCCAGGGTCTACGTCGACACGACGGTCGTCAGCTATCTGACCGCGAAGCCGTCGCGCGACATCGTGACGGCGGCGCACCAGCAGATCACGCGAGAGTGGTGGCTGTCTGCCGGCAGCCGGTTCGATCTCGTTGCTTCGGACCTGGTGATTGAGGAGGCTGGCGGTGGCAATCCATCCGCGGCGCGTGCCCGTCTGGCGGCGCTTGAAGGCGTGGAGATCATCAACGCGACGCCGGAATCCGAGGCGCTGGCCGAAGAACTCCTTGCCTCAGGCGCCCTACCACGTGCAGCCGGCGGCGACGCCGCGCATGTCGCGACGGCGGTGACCAACGGCGTTGACTTCTTGGTAACATGGAATCTGCGCCACATGGCGAACGCGCCTGTCCGCGCCGCGATCGAGCGGGCCTGCCGCGGCGCGGGCTACCGCCTAACGGCGATCTGCACACCCGAACAACTCCTGGAGATCGAGGAATGACTTCCTACAAGGACCCCATCGTGGAAGAGGTCCGGGCCGTGCGGGCAAGCCTATTCGCGAAGCACGGGGGCACGGTCGAAGGTCTCTTCAAGCACCTGAGGGAGGTCCAGCGAACCTCGGGGCGCATCTACGTGAGCTATCCCGCAAAGCGTATCGAGCCCGAGAGGCAGGAAGCGCACACAGCGCCTGACGACACCAAGGAGTGACTGCTTCCGCCAGCCGGCGGGCCATCCAGGGCGGCTTGCACCCTCGTCGTGTTCGACGAACGGCGCGCGACAGGCGCCGGGCACGGCCTTGATCGACACCCGGATTCCTCACTGGTTGAGATACACCGACTCGGGCTCGACATCGACATGGTGGCGCTCCGTTCGAGAGCTGGCTGAGACGCCGCCCGGCATGGATAGGTTCCCTACCGAAGCAGTCAGGCGGGCTTTCGTCGGATGCCGGCCAGAACCCGGGTGGCGCGATCCGCGCCACCCGTGAACCAGTCCGTGCGCCCGTCATCGGGCGCACGGATGGCAGGCCGGCGCATCCAGTGGCGAAACACCCCAGTGGCGGCGCACCCAGTGGCGGAGCACGCAGCCGTTAGCGGTCCGCCGCCCGCCGCTCGCGCCAGTAGCGGACCTGCCACCTCGCAACGTTCCGGTTGTGCTCGGCGAGGGTCTCGGCGAAGACGTGGGTGCCGTCGTTGCGGCTGACGAAGTAGAGGTAGGGGACGTCGGCGGGCAGAGCCGCGGCGCGCAGGCTGTGTTCGCCCGGGGAGCAGATCGGACCCGGCGGCAGGCCGGGGTGGACGTACGTGTTGTAGGGCGAATCGAGTTCGAGGTCGTCACGGCGCAGGTTGCCGTCCCAGGCGCCGGCCATCTTCAGGGCGTAGATGATCGTCGGGTCGGCGTAGAGGCCGATGCCGCGGGCGAGGCGGTTGTGGAACACGGCGGCCACCAGGGGCCGCTCGGAGGTAGCGCCCGCCTCCTTCTCGACAATGCTCGCCAGGGTGACCAGGGAACGGATGTCGAGGTCGTTCTGAGACGCCGCGCCGAGATGCTCCTCTACCCGCCGGCGGAAATTGCGAACCATCGCTTCGACGATCTCCCGTTCATCAACGCCGGCGGGAAAGGCGTAGGTGTCGGGGAAGAGGTAGCCCTCGAGCGACTCCGCGGCCGGGTCGAGGTCCGCGATCAGCGCCGGCGAGGACATCGCCGCAACAAACGCGTCGAGGTCGCCGAAACCCTCGGACGCCAACCGTTCGGCCGTCTCGTGAAGGGTCAGGCCCTCGACCACCGTGACCGGATAGGTCACGACCTCGCCGCGGATCACCCGGTCGAGGGCGTCGACCGTGCTCATCGGTTGCTCGAAGCGGTACTCGCCCGCCTGCAGCGCCTCCCCCGGCCGCCGGTAGTCGAGGTACAGGCGCGCCAGCAGCGGATCGCCGATCACGTCGGCCGCCGACAACCGGTCGAGGATCGAGGCCAGGGGGGCGCCGCGCTCGATCACAACGTCCACGGTGTCCGAACCCCGCGGCCGCTCAAGCTCCCGTTCCGCCCATGCGACCAGGCCGGCCGCGCCCGCGGCCAGCGCGATCAACGCCGCGACGGCGGCCGCAACCGACCACAAGAGCAGACGCCGGCGTCGCCGCGGGGGGCCGGACGTCATCCGGCCTCCCGGTCCAGCGCTTCCTGCAGGAGGATCTGGGCGGCCGCGGCATCGACCCGTTCCGGATGCTTGCGTAGGTCGACTCCGGCCGCTCGGAGCCGGCGCTCCGCCTCGACCGAAGTCAGCGCCTCGTTCACCGTCCGCACCGGCAGTTCGCATGCCTTCCCCAGCTTGCGCGCGAAGACACGCGCCCGCTCCGCCGCCGGGCCGACGGAACCGTCCAGACGCCGGGGTTCGCCAACCACCAGCACATCCGCGCCCGACTCGACGGCCAACGCCTTGAGTGCCGCGATCAACTGCCGGTCGCTGGTGCGCCGCAGCGTCGAGTGCGGCACCGCGATCCCCACCTGGGAATCCCCGGTCGCCACACCGACCCGCTTCTGGCCCAAGTCGATGCCGAGAAAACGCACAGCACCGCCACTTTGAAGCGGGCCGCCAACGCCTGTCAACTGCACGGGCCCACCTCCTACCGGCATGGCCCGCCGGCATAGCGATTGCTAGCATGTCCGGCATGGAGGCGGCCCAGATCAGTGTCCGCATCGACCCCGTTCTCAAGCGCGCCGTTGAGCGCTACTGCCGTTCAAATGAGATCGTGATGAACCACTTCATCCAGGAGGCCCTGATCGACCGACTGGAAGAACTCGAGGACATCGACCACCTGAAGCGGATCCGCCACCAGCCTGCGCGGCCCCTGACCGAAGCCTTCGCCGAACTGGGCCTCAATGGCGACCTATGACTTCCCTCGCCTGACCGTCGCATTGGCGCTGGGTTTTTATCTGATCGCCCCAGCCTCGGCTCAGGAGCAGACATCGCCGGCAGAGCAGGAGCAAGCAGCCGAGGACCAGCCAAACGGGGATCAGTCCGCCGAGGCTACGGGCGACGAATCAACCGCCGAAACGGCCACTCCGGAAGAGCCACCCGACCCCGGTCCACCGCAACCCGCCGGTGCCAACACATTCTCCTTCGGTATCGAAGACGAGGCCGGGGGCGGGCAACTCGCCGGCTGGGCCGGCTCCATGCAGGGCCCGATCGGAGAACCGGGAGAACATGCGCTGTCGGGCGGGTTCTCGGTCCGTTTTCGCGACTACCGGGCTTGGGGCGACGAGCTGTTCTACGACCAGGAAACCGAACAGATCCGGGCCGAGGGGTCGATCGTTCTCATCCGCGGCAACGAAGTCCTCCGGGGGTCTCGCCTCGAACTCGATCTGGCGACGGAAACGGCCTCGATCTTCGAGGTCGAGGGCAACCTCGGCGCCGACTACTTCTTCACCGGCGCCGCGGTGCACAAGCTCAGCGACGAGCGCTTCACGATCCTCGACGCCCAGTTCACCGCCTGCGAGGCTGAGGACGGCAAGGTACCGGACTGGAGCTTCCGCGCCAGGAAGGTCGACGTGAACGCGAACGGCTACGCCAAGACCCGCGGCGTGTCGTTCCGCGCCAAGAACGCGCCGCTCGTCTACCTGCCCTACATGCTGTGGCCTGTAAAGAGATCCCGCGTCAGCGGCTTCCTGATGCCGAAGCCCGGATTCTCCACACGCCGCGGTCCTTCTCTCGGCATCGCCTACTTCTGGGCCATCAACAGGAGCTACGACGCCACCTTCAACGTCGACCTCTACGAGGGCGCCCCGGCCGGCGCCGAGAACTCGTTCTCCGAAAGGTCCTTCTGGGGCGCGGGAACCGAGTTCCGCTACCGGCCCAGCGAGGGGACCGAAGGCATCTTCGACGGCTACCTCATCGACGACACGGAGCGGGGCGAGAAGCGTTGGCGGATGCGCTGGAACCACCGGTCGCAGCAACTGCCCGGCGGATTCCGCGGCGTCGTGCGCTTCGAGGACGTATCCGACTTCGACTTCTTCCGCGACTTCGAACGCCGAGTCGACCGCAACAGCCGGCGCCAGCTCTACTCGACCGCCTTCATCAGCGGGAACTGGGGCAACCAGTCGCTCAATGTCCAGCTCGACCAACGCAAGACGTTCATCTCGGCTGAGCGCGAGATCCAACTGCGCCAACTGCCCGAGATCGAGTACAAGCTGCGTTCCACCCGGCTGGGCAACTCGCCCCTCTACGTGAAGTTGAAGAGCTCGCTGCACTATCTCGACACCAACCGCTCGGCGCGACGCACGGGCCGCTACGCGCGCGCCAATCTGGAGCCGGAGATCAGCGTTCCCATACCGCTGGCGACCTGGCTGTCCGTGTCGCTCACCGCCGGCGGTCACCTGACCTGGTACGGCGACAGCCTGATGACCGCCCAGGAACGAAGGGCCGCGATGAGCGACACGGACTTCCGAGGCGAGGACCTGATGCGGCTGGTACCCACCGCTCGCGCCGAGATCGTCGGCCCCGGGTTCTCACGCATCTTCGATCTCGGGGAGGGCGGGCGCTTCTCGCGGATGAAGCACGTGATCGAGCCCCGCGTCATCTACGCCTACTTCGACGGCTTCGACGATCGTCTCCGAATCCCACTGTTCGACGAGATCGACAACCTGCGCGGGAGCAATGTCGCCCGCTTCAGCCTGTTCAACCGTCTGCTCGCCAAGCCGGCCGATCCCGAACAGGGCGGCGCCTTCGAGATCCTCTCGGTCGAGTTCTTTCGGAACCTGTCGCTCGACAGCGAGAAGCCGTTGCTGCGCTCGCTGGACCGCTCCGTCACCAGCCAGAACGGTCCGGTCGGCGCCCTGGTGCGGTTCAATCCGTCGCGGCGCACCGGCATCCGCTTCGACGCGCTCTACGACACCCTGTTCTCCCAGTTCTCTTCGACCGGTATTTCGGCGACCCTGGGTGTCGGCGACACGAGTTCGCTCGGTCTTCGCTGGGCGGTGCGCCGCAATCCCGAACTGGACAGGACGCGCCGCCACCACGTACAGGTCTCGGCCGGACTGGAAGTGATCCCCAGCAAGCTCCGCCTGAACAGCATGGTGAGCTACGACATCGAGCAGAGCGTCCTGCAGATGCAGCGCCACGTAATCGACTACCAGGCCTGCTGCTTCGGCCTCCGCCTGGAGGTCGCCAACTTCCGCACCACCCTGCGCCAGGACACACAGTACCGGCTGCTGGTCACGCTCAAGAGCGTCGGCTCCTTCTTCGACATCACTGGCGGCCAGAGCGAAACGCTGTGATCAAAGGCCCCGGCGGCGGCGCTCCCAAGGCCGTCGTGCTGGGGGCGGCAGGCCAGCTCGGACGCGAGGTCGCCGACGAACTTCGGCGGCGTGGCACGGAAGTCCTCGCCGTCGGCCGTGGCCGCGCGGACCTCTGCGATACGGAGGGGACCGCCGCACTCGCCGCACGGTTCGGCACCCGCGCCGTCTACAACTGCGCGGCGTACACCGATGTCGACGGCTGCGAGAGCAACCTGGATCTGGCCATGGAGGTCAACGGCAGAGCGCCTGAGCGGCTGGCGGCGGCTTTGCCTTCCGACTGCCGCCTGATCCACGTTTCCACCGACTATGTGTTCGACGGCCGCGGCCGGCGGCCCTACCGCGAGGGTGACGCCACCGCGCCGCAGACCGTTTACGGCCGTTCGAAGCTCCGCGGCGAGCGGGGTGTTCTGGACGCCGGCGGTCTCGTCGTCCGCACGAGCTGGGTGTTCGGCCCCGAGGGTCGGAACTTCGTTTCGGCGATCGCTTCGCGCATCGGCCAGGGCAAGGCCCCGCGGGTAGTGTCCGATCAGGTCGGCTGCCCCACCTACGCCCCCTACCTCGCGCGGGCGCTGGTCGATCTCGCGGCCGCCGGCGCCTCCGGTATCGTCCACTACTGCAATACGCCGGCGACGTCCTGGCACGGTTTCGCCGACGCCATCGCCGATGCTCTGGGACTGAACGTGCCAATCACTCCTACCTTGTCCTCTGAGCTGACCCGCCCGGCCGTGCGGCCCGCGTACTCCGTCCTGGACACGGCAAGGTTTGAGGCTCTGACGAACCGCGAAGTCGAGGGCTGGCGGCCCGGTCTCGACGAGTACTTCGAGCGCCTGCGGCAAGGCAAGGCCGAGTCATGACCCGCGTTCTCGTGACCGGCGCGGAGGGCTTCGTCGGCGGGCGCCTCGTGCCCCGGTTGCTCGAACGCGGCGCCGCCGTCATCGCCTGCCACGGCCCCGGCGCCGCCCCGGCCTCTACGCAGCCGCACGACAGGTGCGACTGGGTGGAACTCGACATCTGCGACCGCGGCGCGGTGGAACGGGTCTTGGGGGAGCAGGCGCCGGACGCGGTGGTGCACCTCGCCGGGCTTTCGGACGTCGGCGCCTCCTGGCAGCGAATCGAGGACTACTACCGGGTCAACGTCGAGGGCTCCGAGGTCGTGGCCGCCGCGGCGCGGGCAATCTCCGACTCGTGCCGCCTGATCGTCGCCTCGAGCGCCGAAGTCTACGGCCGGGTCCCCGAGGGCGAACTCCCCGTCGGGGAGGAGCGGCCCCTCCGCCCCCGGTCTCCGTATGCGGTGACCAAGGCCGCCGTAGAGCGGCTGACCCTCGGTCAGGGCGCCATCGCCGCGCGTTCCTTCAACCTGATCGGCCCCGGCCAGAGCGTGCAGTTCGCGCTGCCCTCCTTCGCCGCCCAGCTTGCGGAGATCGAGGCCGGGCGCAGGGAACCCGTGCTTCGTGTCGGCAACCTGACTTCACGCCGCGATTTCATCCACGTCGACGACGGCGCCGCGGCTTACGCCATCCTCGTCGAGCGCGGCGAACCGGGCCGCGCCTACAACATCGCCCGCGGCGAAGCGATCGAAGTGGCCGCGGCGCTCCGGCGACTGATTGAGATCAGCGGCGTCGAGACCGAAATCCGCGAGGATTCCGACCGCCTGCGGCCCGCGGACGTTCCCGTCCTCTGCGGTGACGGGCGCCGTCTCGGTGGCTTGGGTTGGAATCCGCGGCGCGGTTTCGATCAGGCTCTCGAGGGGATCTGGGAGGATGCCAGAAAGTTAGCCGGCAGTGTTGCTCCGCTCCAGGGCGAGTAGCTGGGCCTTGCGTTCCGCGCCGCCGATGTAGGAACCCGGGCCGCTCCGGCGCGGCACGACACGGTGGCACGGCACCAGGATCGGCAACGGGTTGGCCATCAGCTTCGACCGGATCAGCCGATACGCCCCGGTCCGGCCGGATGAAGTCGCCACGTTGCGGTAGGTGCGGGTCAAACCGTAGGGAATCCGCGCCGTCTCCTGGAAGATCCGGCGCGAGAGGGCGTCCAATCCGATCCGGTCGAGGTCGTAGGGCAGATCGAGGTTTCGCCGCGCGCCGGCCAAGTACTCGGACAGCCTGCCCAGCGCCTCGTCGATGAAGTCGGTCGTCTGCACCACGCCGAGCGAGGGGAACAGCGCCTTCTCCGCATCCGCCGGATCAATGACCAGACGAATCACGAGCCGACCCACGAACTCAAGCCCCAAGGAACCGAGCGGTGAAGGGATCAGGACCCGGAGTGGCTCAACCGTGCGCGCCGCAGGCCAAGCCGGCGCACCGACCGGCGCCTGCGCAGGCCTCACGATTTCTTGGGCCACAACAAATCATGGTAGCATGGCAACTTCTCTATGTCCAAGCGGATGCGGTTCTTGGCCGGTTCTTGGCCTCGCGAACCGCCGGCTGGCGTCACTCCTGCCGGAGTTCGATGCGCAGCGACACGTCTTCGCCCTTGGTGGCCTCGAACGCGCGCACCGCGGACGCGTAGCCGGGGCGTGTCACCTCCATGCGGTGGGCGCCCGGGTCGATGATCAGAGGCGAATGGAGATTCGCGAGTTGGGCGCCGCTACCCAGCAGCCGCCCGTCCAGGTACACGACCGCGTCGGCGGGCTGCACTTCGACCATCAGGCGCGCCGGCTCGCTACGCTGATCCTGCTCGATCGGCTGGCCGCGGTTCTCGACCCTCCAGGACTCACCGGCAGGCGCAGTCCGTTCGGCGACAGGTTCGGGCGCGGCCGGCTGCGGCTGAACAGCGTGACCCGGCGCCAGATCTTCGTCGATCTTGATCACCACGCCCGGGCGAACGCTGATGTTCCGTTCGAGGGTCTCATGACCCTCCATGAAGATCGCCAACCGGTAGCTGCCCTCACGCAACCAGAGATAGCGAGGGAAGCCGTCGAACGAATCGACGCGCCCGACCAGTTCGCCATCGAGGTAGACCGACGCTTTCTTGGGTCTCGTGTTGATATCCAGCGCGCCCGCGTTCGGCACAGCAAAGCCGACCGGACCCGGCCCCCAAGCATAGGGACCGTACCGGCCGAAGGCGTAGGGCGAGAAGTAGTAGGGCCAGAAGGAACCGAAGCCGCCATACCCGAACGAACCGTAGTAGGGACGGTAGACGACCCGCGAGCGGTTGCGGCGTCCGTCACGGGTGCCTTCCCGGCGTTCGCCGCGGTCGCGGGCTTCGAGACCGACCGGTACCGAGACCGCAACCGCACGAGCGACGGAGGCCACGCGGCCTTGCCCGCCCGGAGTCGCCTCCGCGCCCCCGGCCAACCCGAAGCCAAACAAGACGGCAACCGCCGGCGCCGACCCCCGACGGATCAGCCTGTAGCACCCGCGCCCTTTCATGATGTACCTCCCGGGTCCAGACCGACGCCATCGGACCAGCCGTTCCTCAGTCCTTCCAGATAGTGATGTCTCATCGTGTTCTCCCAAAGCCGGGGCAGTCTGATCGGCATTCGTTGCAACGCGCGGGCCAGCCGCTCCTGGGCCCATAGCAGAGCTCGCTCCCCGACGCCGCCCGCAGAAGGGGGCTTACCGTTCCGCATCCCCAGAAAGGGGCCGAGTTGTTCGTGGCGCCGGAAGAACACGATCGCCGAGTATCCCGATCGGTACTGCCGCTCCGCGAACCGCGCCAGATCGGTCGGATGGTCGTGTGCGACCTGAGCCACGGGCCGGTAGAGCAGACGCAGGCCCTGCGTCGCGAGCCTGTAGCCCGCCTCGACATCCTCCCAGGCCGCGAAAGGAAATGCCGGATCAAACGGCTCGGAGGCCATCGCCTCTTGGTCGACCGACAGGTTCGACGTGTAGAAGAAGTTGAACGGCACGTTGTCCTCGTCCTCGATCAGGGCGAATCCGAACTGGAGGCCCTGCTCGTTGATGTAGTCGAGGAACGGGGTGCGGCGCATGCGCGGGTGCCAGTCCGTACGACCGATGACTCCGACGCAGCCGCCCGAGGCCCGAACAGAGCAGGCGAGATCTTCATTCTGGACGCAGTCGTGCGCGGCCAACCATCCCGGCGCGGGGACAGTGTCGTCACCAAGAAAGGCCACCCACCGCCCTCGCGCCGCCGTCACCCCTCGATTCCGCGCTACAGCCGGCCCCTGGTTCTGCTGGTGGATGACCCGCAGCCCGGGCACGGCGCCGTGGCGGACAGCCGCACATTCGTCCAGCCAGACGGCTGTGCCGTCGGTACTGCCGTCGTTCACCACGATGATTTCGAATCTTGGCCCCTCCTGACCGTCCAACGCCTCAAGAACCTCCTTGAGCGCGGGAAGGCGGTTGAATGTCGGGATGACGACACTCCAGTCTGGCGGACGGGTCACCGCGCCACGTCCATGACCTCCTCAAGGCTGCGACGGACCAACTTCAGCCCTTCCGGCCACAATGACTCGAAACCGACGCTCTCGAACAACTGCTCGTCGCCCGGATAGGTCGGCACCAGATAGAGCGGAAAACGCTCGAAGATTTCACCGTCCGGCCGCCGCCGTTTGGCCTGAATCCGGTGACGGCGTTCCACCGCGCTGTCCAGTCCGCGGACGATCGAAGACAGCGCCCGCACCTGAGCCACAGTCTGCTCGTCGACAATGGCAGGCACGCCGTCGGGCAGCCCACCGTGCGGCCGCGCGAACCGTCTGAGTCTCGTGCGAAGCGCGACGACGGACCGCAGCCGCTCCCAGGCATCGCGCGGTCCAGAGCCGACGATCGGCCGCTGCCTCGCACCACCGTCGCCGGCCTTGGCGACAATCCCGGTGGGCGCACCGCCCAACCCGTCCGCCGGAACGCTGTACGGGTCGACGGCCAACTTCTGACCGTGGGGATTGCAGTAGGCGAGCAAGTGCTGGACGCGGGCGAGCATCGTCATTTGCACGACCGGCATCAGCCGCGGCCACAGTTCAGCATCGTAGTTCTTGAACACGGTGAGATAGGCGTTGCGCTCGAAGAGCAGTCCCCGGTTGGCGTTCCCAAGCAGCTTGCTGGTGGCCATCGAGCGATGATGCACGACTGCCCCCGGCACGGACAGCACCCGCTCACCAGCCGCCCACAAGCGCCAACCGAGATCGACATCCTCCAGGTAGGCGAAGTACGCCTCGTCGAAACCGCCTGCCGCCAGGTAGGCGTCACGACGGACGATCATGTTCCCGCCACATGGAAACAGCGACTCGCTGCCCTCTTTCGGCATCTCGACCTCTGCCAGGGGCCGGTGGTAGTCGAGTTGGAACGCGTGGCCGTCGAAGGTCATCACGCCCCGGCCAAAGTCCAGCCGGGTACCCTCCCAGTCGACGATGCAGCCAGAAAGCGCGGCGACATCAGCCGGCGCCTCGCGTAACGCCATGACCAGCTCGGCTAGCCAGTCCGACCGCGGCCGGGCGTCGTTGTTGACCAGCGCCAGCGCGCTCGCGCTGCTCTGCTCTGCCAGTCGATTGTTCGCGGCACTGAAGCCGATATTGGTCGGGTTCGCCAGCACATCCACGCGCGGGTGCGCGCATCGAACCCACGCCACCGTACCGTCGGTCGACCCGTTGTCGAACAACCTGACTTTCACCGCGACGCCCGGAACTCGCTGGTCCTCAAGCGCCGGCAGCAAGGTCTCCAGGTGGTGACGGCCATTCCAGCTCACCACCAGCACGTCGACGCTGTCGATCCCCTTCCAACCAACGGTACGCCCACTCATCGTCGGCCGGTCGCCTACGCCCCCGCCAGACGCGTCCGAAACCAGCGCCGCAACCGGAAGCCCAGTTCGTCGGCGGGGGCCGCTGCCTCTGGCCTGAAAGCGAATTCCTCCTTCGTGGGATCAACGCGAGGAGACTCCAGGAAGGCCGCCAGGGGGGCCAGACAGCGTTCCCAGGAAAAGGTCGCCACGGCTCGCTCGCGACCTCGCCGAGCTCGCGCCTCGACCTCCGCCCCGCCAGCGACCAGCTCCGCGAGACCGGCCTTCAGCGCGTCGACATCGCCGCACGGAGCCACAAGGCCGGCGTCCCATTCCCGCAGCAGGCGGGGCACGGTACCGCCCTCGGTGGTCAGCACCGGACAGCCGACCGCGAGTGCATCGACGAACCGCGTGCGCAGCGACAGGTCGGTTTCCAGTCCGGGTTGATGGCAGGCCGCTAGTGCGTCCACATCCCGCAGCAGATCGTAGCGCCGCTCGAACGGAACCCACTCCAGGAAGCCGATACGGTCCGAATCCTGACACCGACTTCGCGCCTCCACTTCCGCCAGCAGCCGCTGCGGCGCCTGCGCGCCCGGGGGCTGCCGAACGAAGACCAGGCGCGCGTTCGGGTCGGACAACGAGGCGAAGGCCTCCAGCAGAGGCGCCGGGTCGTACCAGTCGTACAAACCGCCGAACAACAGCCGCCGTTCGCCCGGTGCGCGGGGCGGCAACAGCGGCCGATAGTCGGGCAACGGATCCGGTACTCCAAAGGGCGCCTCGACAATGAGGCCGGAAAGGCCTGGATCATCGCGGTAGCGGTGTGGGTTCACCCTTCCCAGGGCGGTCAGAAAGCCCAGGTAGTAGGCCCGCTGCTCGGGCGAAGAACAGAGAAAGAAGTCGCCGCGAGACAGTTGATGGACCCAAGTCCGGTGGTCGTTCCGGTAGGGATCGAGGCCCAAGGTGTCGAAGTGGGTCAGGTTCTCGACCAGGAACGGATCGTAGAGATCGACCGCTGTAGGCAAATTGGGTAGCTCGTGGAGGACGTCGTTGGCCAGCTGTCCCTGAGCCACCGCGACGTCACACCCCTCCAGCAGCTCGGACAGCGGCGCGGAATCGAACCTGCGCACTTCAGCCTTCCCGCTCCTGACCTCAGGCGACTGCCCTGAGCGCCACGGCGACACAAGCACGACATGGAATCCCAAATCCGGAAGACGGCACGCCATCTCCACGTAGCGGATGCCGATGCCGGCCGCGCGCTCTCCCAGCGCCTCGCTGCACACCAAACCGACACGCATCAACGGCGATTCTCCAGTCGCTCTCATTCGTTCCCGAACGAGCCAGCCGTCAGTCACCGGAACCACGGAATCTCTGGAGACGCTCGTGCAGCCGCCAGGCCCGGGTCGCCTTCATGGCTTCGACATCGGCCTGCAGCTCCTGTTCACGGTCGTAGAGCCTCAGGACTTCGACTTCGCACTGCCGATGCGACGACTCCAGTTCCCGCTCACGGACCTGCAACCGCACGATCTCGGCGCCGCGTTCCCGATGCGACGACTCCAGTTCCTGTTCACGGGCCTGCAACCGCTCCAGGTCCTGCTGACGTGTGAGAATCTGCGCGCGGGACGCCTCGCCAGCCAGCACGGCCTGACGCCGCATCCGAGTTACTGCACCCGCCAGTGCGTCCGCGTCGAGGTCGGCCGCATGTTTGTTCAGAACCTTCGCCTTCAGTGTTTCAAAATCGGGGCGCGCGGAAGCCGCTCCGCCAAGTGCATGACCTCCAGAGGCGCCGGCCGCCGCACCGTCCAGGAAGTGACGGTACTCGCATGTCGTGCGGGCGAGGTGGACGAAGCTCGATGAGCGCGACAAGCGGATCAGCAGGTCCCAGTCCTCGAAGATCGGTAGCTGAAGATCGAACGATCCCGCCCGCTTCAGTGCCTCCCGGGTCATCAGAACGGTATGGAACGGAATGTAGTTGTCGAGTAGAAGGATGTCCCGATCGAAGTCCCGGCTGTAGGGAAGGCGGCGACTGCTCTCCCTCCAACCGCTCGCACTCGGTTCGTAGCAGACTACGGCCGCATCGCTGTAGGCGACGTCGACATCCCCGCTGAGCATCGCGGTCAGACTCTCCAAGTGTTCCGGCGTCAGCAGGTCATCGTCGTCCAGGAAACCGACGCAATCGCCCGTCGCCGCCTCGACACCCGCCTGGGCCGCGGCCGCACGACCTCGATTGGCCGCAAAGTCGACACGACGCAGCGCGAAGGGGAAGTCCTCCGCCACTTCGGGGCGCCGGCCGCCGTCGTTCACCAAAACCACCTCGACGTTGCGGTAGGTGCTCTGCGCCAGACTGTCCAGTGCTTCCGCCAATCGGCGCGGCCGGTTGTAGGTTCGGACCACCATCGACACCCGGCGCGGCGACGTGACTTCGACCAGGGCAGGCGCCCCGCCCAGGTAGGCGATCAGTTGGGCCGGACTTCGGGTGGTGAAGTCGCTGGCAGTCAACTGGCAGTAACCCTCCGCGAAACGGCATGGGTCCGGCAGGCTGAGCGCCCTGAAGCGGCGGAGACCTTGACACGCGGCGAGATAGTCGTGGCGTTCCAATTGGCTTCGATAGTGGGACATCGCGTCGGCGACTCCCTCCACCTCGGCCGTCACGTCCACGAGCAGGTCGGGGTAGAAGGGGTGGTTCACCTCGTAGCAGAGAACACGCAGCGCCAGATCGCCGGGCGACGAGTCGTCGTCCTGGCTGGAAAGAGGTTCGCCCCCTTCCGTTCGTCCTTGCCGGCGGTTGATCAGAACCTCGTGCAGCGCGCGAAACGTCGCCTGATGATCGGGGGTCACTTCGAGAGGCGAGGGCGCCAGCAGCAGATCCGGCTCGTGTTCCTGGAGCAACGCCTCAATGTGGCTGGTCAGTTGGTCCAGGGAGGAGGTCAGGGCGCCATCTATCAAACCGTGGCGCGAGCCCAGATGCCCCACGCTGTCGATGCCGAGTACTTTGGCGGCCTCATCTGCTTCCCCCCTTCGCCGCTTCGAGTACTGCTCTCTCGTCGACCCCTCCGTCGGTCCTTCCACGCCGCCCGAACCGTCGCTCATGAAGGCACACACGACCTTTGCGCCGCCCGCGGCCAGCTGCAGGATAAGGCCGCCGCAGCCCAGCACTTCGTCGTCGTAGTGGGGCGCCAGCACTAGTACGCGGCGAGCCATCAGCGACTCCGGCGCGGTCGGCGGCAGCGGCCGCTCGCGACTCGTCATGGCGCCAACCCGGTACTGAGTTCCGGCGGGAGTCGGGCCGGACGGACGGGGCTATGGCGGTTCTCGTTCACGGCGCTCCCTGAATCGGCGAACATGCTACCGGAGCTCAAGCCCCGCTTGGGTACCGCCCCGAAACGCCTCGCAGGCTGGGGATTTCGCCCCATCCCGTCCTCACCAGGATCTTGCGCCTCAGGAATCACTTCGTTGCGTTCCTGCGGCGCAAGCTTGCATGGAACAAACGGGTAGGGGTTCCTTGTTGGCAGCGCAGGTTGCGCGATTCAGGCGGCATGTTCGGTCGGCACGAGAGCCAGATTCAGGCGGCGGGCCTGACGCTGCAGGTTTCTGATTTGTCGTTCGCGTCGGACGGCCTCCATTTCGGCGAGGTCGCGCTCGACGTACTCTTCGCCGTGGGTCAGCATGGCGTAGATCAGTCGGCCGAGTTGATGAGCGGTGGCCTTGATGGCCTTCGCCTTCTCCATGTGCTGGAGACGCCGGCGGTGAGAGGCTCCGATGGCGGTCTTGCTGTTGCGGGCTGTGGTGGCGGCTTGGCGCAGCGCCTGGCCGACCCGGTTGGTCTGCTTCACGGGAGGGCCGTTCAGCCGTTTGTCGCCGCTGATGTTGGTCGGTGGAGCCAGACACAGCCACGAGCAGAAGTTGCCCTGCGAGGGAAACCGGGACAGGTCCGGGCCGATCTCAGCGGCGAAGGTCAGCGCGGTTTCGACGCCGACCGTCGGAATGGCGACCAGGTCCACGCCGAGCATGCGATGCAGCCGCTTCCGCAGGGCGCGCTCGCGCGCCTTCGAACCGGGCGGCGGCGCGTCCTCGACGCCGTCTTGGGCCAGGCCGTCGAGCTCGGCGTCGATGCGCTTCTCGCACATCTCGATCTGGCCTTGCAGCATGTCGTAGCGGGCCAGCGCCTGGCCCAGAGCGAACAGGTGCTCGTCTCGCCAGTTGCCTTGCAAACTCGCCGCGATCACAGCCGGACCAGCCTTGCAGCGACCGTCCCGGTGACGGGCCAGCGCCGCGCCGTCGCGCTCGCCGGCGACGATCGCGCGCACGATCAACTGGCCGGTCTTGCCCATGATGTCGCTCAGCACGTTGTCCAACTGCACGTTCATCTGCACCAGAGCCTTCTGGATGTGCTGCACCGCGCGGCTGCGGTCGCGGACCAACTGGGCGCGCTGCCGCGTGTACGAACGCAGCGGACACAACTCGTCCGGCGCGCGAAACGCACCGCGCAGGAGCCCGTAGCTCATCAACTGCCGGATCCACTGGCAGTCCAGAACGTCACTCTTGCGGCCACTCACCTGCTTGGTCGCCCGAGGATTCACCAGATGCACCTCGAACCCCGCCCGGTCCAGCACCTCGAACACCGGAATCCAGTACACCCCCGTCGACTCCAGCGCCACCTCACGCACGCCGCACTCCTGAAGCCACGAGGCCATCGCCTCGAGGTCCTCCGTGAACGACGAGAAATTGCGCACCGGCCGCTCGAAACGCGACGGGGCCACCGCCACGTAGTGCTTGCGCTTGCCTACGTCCACACCGGCGCAATCCGGGTGAACGACTTCCAGACGCTCCGCCTTCCGCTTTGCCATCCCCTGCCTCCCGTAGATGTAGAATCCAATCGTCGCGCTGGGCAGAGACCGCGGCGAAAAGCTCAATCTTGCATACGGGGTCGCGACACAAGCCGCGCCGCCAGCGTCAGAGCGCCGATCACGGTCCGGGCCAAACTCCTAGTCGGGCGCCAACACACCAGTGCCTGCGCGGCCTCGCTGCCCAGCGCGGCCAACTCTATGAACCCACGACGCCGCTGTAACGTTGGCTACTCGCTGCCTGTTCCCTGCGCGACAGCGCAGCGACAACGCTGCGGACACTCCTAGACTGCGCATTCCGATGCTGCAGCGCAAGAGAACCCTGGTCGCCGACACGCTGCGAAGCGCCCTCTTTCGCGTCTTCGGGCTCGATCACGACCCCACTGTCGAAGTGCCGCCCCAGCGGCGCCTGGGCGACCTCGCGAGCCCCTGCGCCCTTCACCTCGCGCGCAAACTCCGTCAGGCGCCGCGAGCGATCGCGGAGCGGCTTGTCGAGGCAATGGAGCTGCCGCCGGGATTCGACCGGATCACCGTCGAAGGCCCGGGCTACGTCAACTTCCACCTCGACAGGACCGGATTCGCCGCGGCGATGCTCGACGCGGTTCCGGTGGCGCCATCCACCGCTGCCGATCAGCCCGCCAAGGTCATCGTCGAGCACACGAACATCAATCCGAACAAGGCGGCGCACATAGGCCACCTGCGCAACGCCGTCCTCGGCGATGTCCTGGCGCGAGCGCTCCGCGGCCTCGGGCGCACCACCGAAGTCCAGAACTACATCGACGATACCGGAGTTCAGGTCGCCGATGTCGTGGTCGGCTTCCTCGATCTCCAGGGCTGCTCCGTGGCCGACATCGAGGCCCTTCCCGAGCCCTTCGACTACACCTGCTGGGACGTCTACAGCGAGATCGGCCGCTGGTTCGAGACCAATCCCGAACGGCTCGAGCTCCGGCGCCGCACCCTCCACGCCCTGGAATCGGGCCGGGGCCGGCGGGCGGACGCCGGCCGCCTGGTCGCGCGACGGATCGTGAAGCGCCACCTGGCCACGATGGGTCGCATCGACATCGATTACGACCTCCTGACGCGGGAAAGCGAGATCCTGCGCCTGGACTTCTTCGTCGCCGCCTTCAAGCAACTCAAGCAAAGCGGCGCGGTGCGCTTCGAGGAGACCGGAAAGAACGCCGGCTGCTGGGTCATGCCGCTCTCGGACAGCCAGGAGTTCCAGGGGCTGGAGGACCCGGACAAGGTGATCGTGCGGTCCGACGGCACCGTGACCTACGTCGGCAAGGACATCGCCTATCAGCTCTGGAAGTTCGGTCTGCTCGGCCGCGACTTCGAGTACGAGCTCTTCCGGGATGGAACTCGTAGGGGTCGCCGGGATGGAACTCTCGGGGATGGAACTCGCGGGGATGGAACCGGCCGCGAAGGCCCCCTGTGGAAAACCGCGCCGGCCAGCGCCGGGCGCGGCCCGGAGCAGGCGCCCGCGTTCGGCAGGGCCGCCCGGGTCATCAACGTGATCGACGCCCGCCAGGCGTACCTGCAGCGGATCGTCCGCGCCGGTCTGGAAGCCCTCGGCCACGCCCGCGAAGCCGCCGAGAGCATCCACTTTGCCTACGAGATGGTCGCCCTGTCCGCCCGGACCGCCGAACAGCTCGGCTTCAGCGGCGACGCCGTGCTGGAGATGTCGGGCCGCAAGGGCATCGGCGTCAAGGCGGACGACCTGCTCGACCAGCTCGAGGCGAAGAGCCGGGCCGAAATCGCCGCCCGTCGCGGCGACGGCGACACCGCGGGCACGGACGACCGGGACGACGGACTCCTGGCCCGCCAGATCGCGACGGCGGCGCTGCGCTTCTTCATGGCACGGGCGACGACGACGCGGGTGATCGCCTTCGACATCGATGAAGCCACGGCCTTCGAGGGCGAGACCGGACCGTACCTGCAGTACTCCATCGTGCGCGCCAGGAACATCCGGCGGCGTCTGGCGGAGGAGGGCCTGCCCCAGGCAGTCGGCGAAGCACGAGCCGCGGACCTCCCTGTCGAGGCCTGGCCCGACGACCTCTGGGACCTGGTGCTGCTCGCCTCGCAGTGCCAGGACACCGTCGAGCGCGCCGCCGCCACGCTGGAGCTGTCCCTGATCGCCAGGCACGCGGTCGAGCTGGCGCAGAAGTTCCACGCCATCTACCACCGCCATCCCATCCTGCACGAGCGGGAGGCCGATCTCCGCGACGCGCGTCTCGCGGCCACGCAGATCTTCGTGCGAGCGCTTGAGGCGCTCGCCGCGATTCTCGGCGTACCCCTGCCCGAGCGGATGTAGCTCTGGCCACTTCGGCGGCTCAGTCCATCTGCTTGCGCAGCACCGTCGTGCTGACCGCAGACCGCGCAGCCCGATGCCATACACCGCACGCCACCACCGGCCCAGGCCGGAACACAACGCCCGTAACCCGCCGCGGCCTCGCAGCGGGCGCTACCGTAGGCGGCAGACGGTGCAGAACCGTCTGCCGCCCCAGAACTACCCCGAGACCGACCCGACTCGATTCTTCATGACGGTCCCGTTCACGCTCATTTCAGGATTGGAAAGCACTCTCGTAGCCTTGTCCCATGTCCACCACCTCCGAGCTTCGGCTTGGCCAAGAAGCGGGCGCGGCCGTCGGGGCTCTTTTGTGGCCTTCAGTCCATCTGCTTGCGCAGCACCGTCGGGATGTCGTAGTCGTCCACGTTTCTCCAATTCGGGCCGAAACCGCCCGGATCGATCTTGTGGCGCTCGGCGAGCAGGCGATCGCGGAAGCCCGCCTTGTCGGCGTCCTTGTCCTCGGCCGCGTCCCCCTCGAGAGCCGCGGCCGCCGCCTGCCCGGCGGCGGCGAGACCCTCGGGCGAATCTGCAGCCTCATCCGTCCCGACGCCCTCAGGCTTCGACTCCAGGCCGTCCACCCGAGGCTGCCGATCTTCGGCGAAGCCGGTCGCGATCACGGTGACCTTCATCTCCTCGTCCATCGTCTCGTCGACCACCAGACCGGAGATGATGTTCGCGTTCGGGTCCACCGCCTCGGTGACCATGCGGGCCGCTTCGGCTACCTCGTGGAGCGTCAGCGAACTGCCGCCCGTGATGTTGATCAGGCAGCCCCTGGCGCCCTCGATCGAGGCGTCCTCGAGCAGGGGCGATGACACGGCGCGCTGGGCCGCCTCAAGCGCCCGGTTCTCGCCCGACGCCAGGCCCGTGCCCATGACCGCGATCCCCTGGCCGCACATGATGGCCCGCACGTCCGCGAAGTCGGCGTTGACCTCGCCTGGCATCGTGATCAGGTCACTGATGCCCTGAACCGACTGGCGCAGGACGTCGTCCGCGGTGAGGAAGGCCTCAGAAAGCGACGTACCCCGATCGACGAAGCTCAGCAGCCGCTCGTTCGGGATCGCGATGACCGTGTCGACTGCCTTGTGCAGCTCTTCCAGACCGCGCTCCGCGATCAGCATCCGCCGCCGGCCCTCGAAGGCGAACGGCTTCGTGACCACCGCCACGGTCAGAGCTCCGGCCTCGGCCGCCAGGGAACCGATGATGGGCACCGCGCCCGAGCCGGTTCCGCCGCCGAGCCCCGCCGCCAGGAAGACCATGTCGGCGCCGCCCAGCACATCGAGGATCTTGTCCGTGTCCTCCAGCGCCGAGTTGCGTCCGATGTCCGGGTCGGCCCCCGCGCCGAGGCCGCGCGTGATCTTGCGGCCGAGCTGCAGCTTCGTTTCCGCCTCGCAGCGTCGGAGCGCCTGCAGGTCGGTGTTGGCCGCGATGAACTCAATGCCGCTCAGGCTGCTGGCAATCATCCGGTTGACGGCATTGCCGCCGCCGCCGCCGACGCCGACGACCTTGATCTGGGCCGGACCGAAGCTCTCCTCGGCTAAAGCCTCCTCACAGGTTGTCGGCTCCATCACGGCCGGCGCCTGCTCTTCCATCAGAATCATGGCACTCTCCCTTTCGAACCCTCCGGTTCAGTAACTCAAGATCAGAGAAGATCGCTGAACATCTGACGCAGGCTGCCCATCACCCCGCGCACTCCGCGAACGGCGCCCTGGCGCACGAGCGGTAGACGGACCTGCTCCGCGGCGATGGCGTAACGCACAAGGCCGGCGGCGGTAGCCCATGTCGGATCGGCAAGACCCTCGATCTCGCTGGTGAGACCGAGCGGCACTCCGTAGCGGGCGTCGCACGAAAAGAACTGCTGAGCCAGTTCGGGAAGACCGGCCAGCTTCGAACCGCCGCCGGTGAGGACGATTCCGCCCCGGAGCTGATCGGCGCAGCCCGCTTTCTCCATCTCGACCTGAACGAGATGGAATATTTCCTCGGCGCGCGCCTGCAGAATCTCGGCAAGCTTCGCCCGCGCGATCGTCCGGCTTGCGCCTCCCCCCACGGTCGGCACGGTCACTCTCTCGGCGCCGTCAACCAGACCGGGGAGGCAGGAGCCGTCGCGGAGCTTCAGCGTTTCAGCGCCGGCGAACGAGGTTCGCAGCACGGAAGCCAGGTCGGCCGTGAAGTGGCTGGCGCCGAACGGAAGGACGCCGCTGTGCTGGACTTCCGATTGGTGGAAGAACGCGAATCCGCAGGTGCCCGATCCGATCTCCAGCATCAGAACGCCGAGTTCGCGCTCATCGGGAAGCAGGACCGCTTCCGCCGTGGCCAACGGCTCGAACACGACCTCCGCCGCCTCCACGCCCGCCTGGTTCAGGCACCGGACCAGGGTCTTCGTTCGCGGTGCATGCCCCATGACCAAATGAACCTTGGCCTCGAGACGGCTTCCCAGCATCCCTTGCGGGTCGGCTATGCCCCCGTGATCGTCGACCGCGAACTCCTGCGGGATCGCGTGCAGGATCTCGCGGTCGGGAGGAAGCGGCACGTCCCGGGCGGCGTTCAGAACCAGATCGATGTCGGCGCGCGCTATGCCTCGGTAGCTGCCGTCGATGTAGGCCGTGCCGTGACTGTTCGCGGATCGCAGATCGCTGCCGCCGACACCGACAAAGGCGCGGGAAATCTCGGTTCCCGCCATCGCTTCGGCCTCTTCGGTGGCCCGCCGCAGCGAGTTGACCGTCGCGTCGACGTTCACGATGTGGCCCTTGAGCGTGCCGCGGTTGGGCGCCTTGCCAACCCCCACGACCTTCAGGCCGGGCTCCCCGTCGATCTCGGTGCGCTCGACGATCAGCACGGCGACCTTCGCCGAGCCGACATCGATGGCTACGAAACGTGTGTCCGTCTTCGGCATCGTCTCGTCCTCCCCTGCTATGAGGGATCTCCACCCTTCACCACGCTGGCCGAACCGCCGGCGCCCGGCGCTTCCGTCGACAGCACGATCCGGTCCCTGAACCGCAGGTCGACGACCTCGGGATCGCTGTGTTCCCTGATCGCCACCTGCAGCAGCTCGAACACCGAGCCCTTCGCGGTAAGATCGTTTCCGCGCACCAGGACAGTCGCCGGCCGGCCGCTTCGTTCGAGCAGATAGTCGTCGTCAACGATCCCGAAGCTGATTACCTCCACCGCCCGGACCTGCCGTCCCCACTCGAACGCCCTGACTTCGGTCGCCACGTCGAGCGCCCGTTTCAGCGTCCGCGCGAGCACTTCGCCCGAGACGTCCCTTGAAGCGAGTCCCAGGACACCCGGATTCCGCGCCGGATTCTCCCAGACACGCTCCCCGAGCAGCCCGCTCTGAATCGACACTCGAATCAGCGTGTTCCCGGCGCCTCCGCCCGCATTGCCGTCGCAGAGATCGGCGGCGCGCTCGCAGGCCACGATCGCCCGGCCGTCACGATCGAGGATCCACGACCGATCTCCGGACTCGAACACCGCCGCCGGCTCGTGTTCCACGATCCGCACGTCGAGTTGGTTCGGCAGCCTCTTCACCAATTTCGCCTCACGCACCCACTCGTGCTCGAGCCGCACCGCGGCGCCCTCCAGGGACAGCATCGGCAGGTTGCGTCCCACCAGGCCGGCAAGCCGGTCGTGCACCCACTCCTCGGACACCCTCGGCCCTGTCTCGACGCCGATATCGGGCTTCAGGTCGAACACAGGCGCCGTCGCCAGCCACACGCCAACCGCCACGGCCGGCGCCACGCCCAGAAGCACCTTGCCGACTCCCATCGCAAACCAGGCGACGGGCCGCGAGCGACGACGGCGCACGGTCCGGCGCCCGACGAGAGGTAGCCCGGTCCTGCCGCGACTCATCTTCCGTTCTCCCCATCAGCCACGAGGAGTCGGGCCAACCGGAAGATATCCCCGGCCCCGAGAGTGAGGATCATGTCTCCCTCGCGGACCGCCGAACCGAGGCGCTCGGGCGCCATGCGCCAAGGGCCGCAACCCCGGACGCTGGGGTGGCCGCGGCCGGCGGCCGCCGCGACCACCAGACTCCCATCCACGCCGGGAAGCGGCTTCTCACGAGACGGATAGATGTCGGTGACCAGAGCATTGTCAGCCAGCAGCAGGGCACGGCCGAAGTCGTCCGCCAGGTCCCGCGTCCGACTGAACAGGTGAGGCTGAAACACGGCGTGAAGCCGACGCGGCCGCCCCCCTTCCCGCCCGAGATCCAGCACCTCGCGAGCGGCCCGGAGGGTCGCCTCGACCTCGGTCGGGTGGTGCGCGTAGTCATCGACGACGCTCGCTCCCCGCCAACTGCCCACGCGCTCGAAACGCCGGTGAACGCCGGAGAAACCGGAAAGCACATGAGCGGCCGTCTCGAAGTCGACTCCTATGGCGCGGGCCGAGGCCACCGCCGCCAGCGCGTTGAGGACGTTGTGTCGACCGGGCATCGGCAGTTCGAGCGTGCCGAGACGGCCCGCGGCCGAATCGACGACCTCGAAGCGCATGCCGGAGGCAACAGGCTCGGCGCCGGACGCCCGCAGGTCCGCCCGCGAACCGAAGCCGTAGGTGACGATCCGTCGGTCCGCGAGGCGGGGCAGCATGTCCCGCACGTTCGGGTCGTCGACGCAAGCGATGATCCGGCCGAAGAAGGGAACCCGGCTGGCAAAGCGCAGGAAGGCATCCCTGATGTCGGCCAGGTCGCGGTAGGTGTCCAGGTGATCGACATCGATGTTCGTGATCACGGCGATCACCGGCGCCAGATCGAGGAAGCTGCGGTCGAACTCGTCCGCCTCGGCAACCAGGTAGTCGCTCTTGCCGTGGCGCGCTCCCGTGCCGGACACCCGGAGCCGGCCGCCGACGACGACGGTCGGGTCGAGGCCCGCCTCGGTCAGTACGCTGCCCACGAGCGACGTCGTGGTCGTCTTGCCGTGCGTACCCGCCACGGCGATGCCGTACTTGAGTCGCATCAGCTCCGCCAGCATCTGGGCTCTGCGCACGATCGGGACGCCGCGCCGGCGCGCGGCAACGACCTCTTCGTTGCCGGCGGGGACCGCCGAGGAAACGACGACCAGGTCGGCCTGCCCCACGTTCTCCGCCGAGTGGCCGACGAAGACTGCCGCGCCGAGCCCGGCAAGCCGCCGTGTCGTTTCGTTCGCCTCCAGATCGGAGCCGCTGATCGCGAGGTCGTAGTTGAGCAGGACTTCCGCGATACCGCTCATTCCGGCGCCACCGATGCCCACGAAGTGGATCCGTTCCAGGCCCGCGGTGCGCAGGAACAGAGGCATCAGGGCGTCCTTCCGGCCCTGGAGGCGCCAGCGATCGCGCATACCCGCTCCGCGACGGCGCGCGCCGCATCCCCTCCGCCGTGGGCGCGCGCCGCCCGGGCCATGGACGAGAGCCGGTCGCGATCCGCGATCAACTCTTCGCATCGCTCCACGGCCTCCTCGCCCCGCAGATCGTCCTGCTCCACCAGGATCGCCGCTCCCGCATCGACCATCGCCTGCGCGTTGCCGCGCTGGTGCCCCGCGGCCAGCGGCAGCGGCACGTAGATCGCCGGCCGGCCGGCCGCGGCCACCTCGGCCACCGTCACCGCACCCGCCCGCGAGACGATCAGGTCGTGAGCCGCCATCGCGCCGGCGGTGTCCTCGATGAACCCCTCGATCGTGGCCTGAAACGACGGCGTCGCGAGTTCCAGGTAGCGGTCGCGAGTGTCGTCGACCCCGGAAGGTCCCGATTGATGCGTTACGTCGATGGCTGTCCGCCGGGCGACCCGAGCGAACAGTCCCGGCAGTTCGCGGTTGAGGGCATCCGAGCCCTGGCTGCCGCCGAGCACCAGCAGCCGCGTGCAGTCGGTCTGGAGCCGCGGTTCGCCAACACGGTGGAAGGCCCGCCGTACCGGAACCCCAACCAGCCGCGCTTCGCAAGCCAACTGCTTCGCGGCGGACTCGAAAGCAGTCCCCGCCTCCGTCGCGAACCGCGACAGCAGCCGGTTCGCCGCGCCGCTCCGCGCGTTCGGTTCGAGCAGGTAGAGACCGGATCCGTTCAGTCGCGCCGCCAGCGCTGCCGGAGCGCAGGCGAAGCCGCCGGTGGCGAACACCACCGCGGCACGAAGACGCCGCAGCAGCACGGCGGCCCGCAGCGTCGAACACGCCAGAACGCCCAGGGCGATGGCTCGCGCCAGGGCGCCGCGATCCACGAACGCCCGCGCCGGCAACGCTCTGAACTCGAGCCCCGCCGCGGCAACCAACCGTTCCTCGAGGCTCCGCCCGCGCCCGATCCACGCCGTGCGCCAACCGAGGCGCCGGAGTTCCTCGGCCACGGCCAGGCCGGGGAACACGTGTCCGCCGGTTCCACCACCGGAGAAGACCACCGAAGGACGGTGAGTGGGCACGCTCATCCATGCTCCGAAACACTCAACAGCAGGCCGCACGCGACCAGGGTCATGACCAGGGAGGATCCGCCGTGCGACAGAAACGGCAGAGGCGTACCGGTGACCGGCACCAGTCCGACGGTGACGCTGATGTTGACGAGCGCCTGGATGAGCACCGTCGACGTCAGTCCCCAGGCGAGAAACCGGCCGAACGGGTCCGGGGCCCGGTGCCCGGCGACGTAGCCCCGCCAGGCGAGAACGACGAAGGCGGCCAGTACCGCGGCGGCGCCGATCAATCCGAGCTCCTCGCTGACGATCGAGAAGATGAAGTCGGAACTCGCGAGCGGCAGGAAGTAGAGCTTCTGGGCGCTCTCGCCCAGTCCCTGACCGGTCACGCCGCCCGAGCCGATCGCGATCAGCGACTGCAACACCTGGAAGCCGTTGCCCGAAGGGTCGGTCTCCGGCGAGAGGAATCCCATCACCCGCTCCACGCGGTAGGGCTCCGACCAGATGAAGAGCCCCAACAGCGCCGGGAACACAAGCAACCCGGGCACGATCCAGCGCCAGGACAGACCCGCGAGAAACAGCATGACCGCCGAGATCCCCAGGATCAACGCGGCGCTGCCGAAGTCCGGGGCCTGCAGCACCAGCAGGGTCACCAGGCCGACGGCGATTCCGCACGGCACGAGTACCCGGGGCTGACTGACACCCTCGGGGCAGCGGTGGATCTGGTACGCGAGAAAGAGGATCACCGCGACCTTGGCCAGCTCCGACGGCTGGAACGTCAGCGGTCCAAGGGACAACCACCGGCTGCTGCCGTTGATCGGCGGCGATGCCAACACGATGCCAAGCAGCCCGAGCGAGACGCCGAGGCCGGCGTACACCAACCACGGTCTGGCCCAGCGCCGGTAGTCGATGCTCATCACCACCAGCATCGCCGCGAGACCGACGATCGCCGCCGCCAACTGGGTGACGAACTGCCGCTTGAAGCCGCCATCGGGTTCGGGCGGGTTGGCCGAATAGACCACGACCAGACCCCCCACCACCAGCAGGACGACGACCGTGAAGAGCACCTTGTCGATGGCGAGCTTCTTAGCCATCGCCGCCCCTTTCGCGAGCTGCCGCCAGAGCTTCGACCTGACGCTCGAACTGACGGCCGCGGTCGGCGAAGTCCTCGAACTGGTCGAAGCTGGCGCAGGCCGGCGAGAGCAGCACGTTCTCGCCCCGGCTCGACGCGGCGGATGCCGCCTCGACCGCCCGTTCGAGCGAACCGCAGCAGTGACGCGCGGCGCCTTCGGGCAACACGGATGCGATCGCATCGGCGGCCTCGCCGATCAGGTAGACCGCCGCCGCCCTGGTCGCCGCCATCGCCGCCAGTTCGGCGAAGTCGGCGCCTTCCCCCTTGGCCCGGCCACCCAGAATCAGGTGAACGGAGCGCTCGGCGAAACCGGCCAACGCCCGCGTCGACGCCGCCGGGTTGGTTGCCTTCGAGTCGTTGTAGTAGCGGACACCGTCCACGATGTCGACCAGACGCATCCGGTGGGGCAGGCCGGCAAAGCCACGAAGACCCGGCGTGAAACCGTGCGGGTCGGCGCCGACGGCCGACGCGAGCAGCGCGGCCGCCATCGCGTTCTCCACGTTGTGCAGCCCATCCAACGCCAGATCGTCGAGCCGGAACAGCTCGCGCCGAACGTCGGGGCCGACCTCGATCACCCGGTCGCGGTCCAGGTAACAACCGTCCTCGACCTGACGGAGACGCGAGAAGAAGCGCCGCCTAACCTGGGCCGATGCCTCCTCCCGGTCGGTCGCGAGCCGGCGCGCCCCGGAGTCGTCGCCGTTCACCACGGCGATGTCTCCGCGTACCTGGTTGCAGAAGATACGCGCCTTCGCGGCCGCGTACTCGGCCACGTTGCGGTAGCGGTCGAGATGGTCGGGGCTGATGTTCAGGAGCGCCGCCGCCCGGGGACGGAAGCCGCCTATGGCCTCGAGCTGGAAGCTCGAGAGTTCGACCACGAACACGCGCCCGGGCGGTCCGTCGACGCGTGCGGAAAGCGGCGTGCCGATGTTGCCGCAGACCTCGACCGGGTAACCCGCTGCTTCGAGCAGGGCGCCGGTGAGAGCGGCCGTCGTGCTCTTGCCGTTGCTGCCGGTGATCGCCACCACCGTCGGCGCCGCCGACCCCTCCAGCAGGCGCCAGGCGAGTTCCACTTCTGCCAGAACCGGCGTCTTCTCCGATCGGGCGCTCCGCAGAAGGGGCCGGTTCGGCGGCACGCCGGGACTCAGGACGACCGCATCGACGTCGGACGGGAGCTCGGCCTGTTCGTTCAGCAACGTCTCGACCCGTCCTGTCCGCAGGAGTTCCCGAGCCGCGGATCCCAGATCGGAGGCGGGACGGCCATCGACGGCCGCCACACGGACACCGCGGTCACTCAGTACGCGTGCCGCGGCCACGCCGGAAAGGCCCAGCCCATAGACCAGGGCCCGCCGCCACGCGGACACCGGCGGCGCCGGGACCGCGGACGTGCTGCTGCTCGACTCGACCAACGCCGTTACCTCAACTTCAACGTCGACAGCCCGAGAAAGGCGAACAGCACGGCGAGAATCCAGAACCGCACGATGACCTGGTTCTCGCTCCAGCCCCGGAGCTCGAAGTGATGGTGGAGCGGCGCCATGCGAAGCACCCGGCGCCCGGTCATCTTGTAGGACGCCACCTGGACGATCACGGACAACGCTTCCAGCACGAACAGCCCGCCGACCAGCACGAGCAGCAGCTCCTGCTTGGAGAGCACCGCCACCGCGCCGATCGTGCCGCCGATCGCCAGCGAGCCGACATCGCCCATGAACACCTGCGCCGGATGGGCGTTGAACCAAAGGAAGCCGAGGCTGGCGCCGACCAGTGCGGAGCAGATGATCGCGACCTCGCCCGCCCCCGGGACGTAGGGCACCTGCAGGTAGCGGGCGGCGATCGAGTTGCCCGCGATGTAGGCGAAGATCGCGTAGGTCGCCGCCGCCACCAGGGTGGCGCCGATCGCCAGGCCGTCGAGCCCGTCGGTGAGGTTCACCGCATTCGACGAACCGGCGATCAGGATGGCGACGAAGGGAATGTAGAACGGCCCGAGTTCGATCAACAGGGTCTTGAAGAAGGGAAAGCTCAGGTTCAGGTCGAGATCCGTCAGGCCGACCAGGCCGGCGCCGAGCGCCGCGCCCACCGCGAGCTGCAGGCCGAACTTCGCCTTCATGCCAAGGCCCTTGTTGTGGCGCCGCCGGACCTTGAACAGGTCGTCGACGAAGCCGACCGCGCCGAGCGCGATCGTCGTGCCGACCGCGAGCCACACGTAAACGTTCGACAGGTCGGACCACAGCAGGGTGGGAACGATCACCGCGGTGAGAATGAGCAGTCCCCCCATGGTCGGCGTGCCGGCCTTGCTCTTGTGCCGCTCCGGGCCCTCCTCGCGGATCGCCTGTCCGATCGACAGGCGCCGGGCGGCGCGGATGAAACTGGGACCCAGCGTCAGGCTCAGCAGGACACCCGTCACCGCGGCGCAGGCGCAGCGAAAGGTGATGTACTGGACGACGTTGAAGGGTGCCATCCTCTCGCCGAGCGGCAGCAGCAGGTCGAGCAGCATCAGTTCGCCCCCTCCCGCCTCAGCGCCGCGACCACGTGCTCGAGCGCCGAGCCGCGCGAACCCTTGACGAGCACGACGTCGCGGTTCCTGATCAGGGCCGGCGTGCCGGCGCTCGCGGCGAGTGAGTCCTCGAACCAGACGGTCCGTGCGCCGCCCTCGACCGCGGCCGCCACCAGGTCGGTCGTCAACCCGCCGACGCCCACGACCAGGTCGAATCCCAGATCGGCGGCGGCGCTGCCCAGTTCCCGGTGGTAACGGCGCTCGGCGCTCCCGAGTTCGAGCATCTCCCCCAGGATCGCCACGTGGCGCCGGCCGTCGAGCCCGCGCGCCGCCTGAAGCGCAAGCAGTGCGGCTTCCGGATTCGAGTTGTACGAGTCGTCCACCAGGGTGGCGCCCGAAGACAGGGCAACCACCTCGCCGCGCCCGGCCGCGGACGTCGGCCGCCGCGCGGCCGCGGCCACGCGCTCGATCGGAACGCCGAGGCGAAGGGCACAGGCAGCAGCGGCGAGGAAGTTCTCGACGTTGACCCGACCGTGCAGGGGCAGTTCGACGAGTGCTTCGGCGCCGCCCCGGTCGAGCACGAAACGCGTTCCCGGTCCTCCCACCAGCGGCTCGAGGTCACGCGCCGTGACCTCGGCGACGGGGGTCTTTCCGGCCGCGGGCGCCACCTCGTACCACACGACGCGCTCGGCCGCGGCGGCGCGGCCGCTTTCCGGACGTTCGGCTAGGTATCGCTCAACGAGGCCCACCACGTGGGGGCTGCCGGCGTTCGCGACGACCAACCCGTCGTCCGCCAGCCCCTCGAGCAGCTCCGCCTTGGCCCGCGCAATCGCCTCCACGCCCGCGGCAACGCCACTCTCCTGCTCGAAGCCGGCGAGGTGTGCCGGCCGTACGTTCGTGAACACCGCAACGTCCGGCCGGCCGAGCCGGCTGACCGCGGCCAGCTCGCCGGGAACCGACATCCCCATCTCGGCCACCAGCCACTCGCAGTCCTCCTCCACGGCAAGCAGCGTGAGCGGGAAGCCAAGAAGGTTGTTCAGATTGCCCGGACTCTTGTGAATCCGCCAGCACTCGCCGAGCAACAGGGCCAGCAAGTCCTTGGTCGTCGTCTTGCCGGCCGAGCCGGTGACCGACGCGACCCGGGCCTTGAGCTTCCGGCGATGGTCCCGGGTCAGATCGTGGAGCGCCGCGGTCACGTCGTCGACCCCGATCTGGGGCCCCCCCGCCTGGTCGACCGGCGCAGCCACCACCGACGCCGCGGCGCCCGCGGCCAGGGCGTTGGCCACGAAGCGGTGGCCGTCGGTCCGCTCACCGGGCAGCGCGAAGAACAGTTCGCCGCCCTCGACCCGGCGCGAGTCGATCGCCGCGCCCCGGTAACAGGCGCCGGGTTCAACCTCTCCGATCAGGCAGCCGTTCATGATCCTGACCGCATCAGCAAGGGGCCGTCTCACCGCCCCGCTCCCCGTTCAGTGCGCTTATGGCCGACTCCGCTTCGTCCCGGTCACGAAAGGGCGCCTTCAGGTCGCCAGTCGTCTGCGTCGCCTCGTGGCCCTTGCCCGCGATCAGCACCGTCCACCCGGGCGCCGCGGCCGCTACCGACACGGCCCGCCGAATCGCCGCGCGCCGATCCGCAACGACTTCCCAGGCACATCCCCGAGCGGCCTCGAGGCCGGCGACGATCGCGGCATGAATCAGCCCCGGTTCCTCGCTCCGCGGGTTGTCGTCGGTGACGATCGCGAGATCCGCCAGTTCTCCCGCCGCGCGCCCCATCAGCTCCCGCTTGCCGCGATCGCGGTCACCGCCGCAGCCGAACACGACGGCAATCCGCCGGTCGCTCAGTTCGCGCACCGCCGCCAGGGCGGCGCGCAGCCCCCCGTCCGTGTGGGCGTAGTCGACCAGTACCGGGAACTCCTGACCGCGATCCACCGACTCAAGCCGGCCGGAAAGGGGCGCTTGGTCCGCTACCGCGTCACGAATGGCCTCGACGGAGACGCCGAGGGCCTGAGCCGCCGCCACTGCCGCGGCCAGGTTCTCGACGTTGAACCGGCCGAGAAGCGGGCTGTTCAACGCGATGAGGCCCGCGGGCGTCTCGACCTCGGCGCGAATCCCGGCAAGATCGAGTTCGGCGCGGACCACTCGCACGTCGGCTTCCGAACGTCCAGAGGCGCTGAACCGCACGACCCCGCCGCCAGTCCCGATCATGGGCGCCAGACGACGGCCGTACTCGTCGTCGACGTTGAGTACCGCCGCGCCCCCAGGCCGGAGCAAGGAGAACAGGCGGCGCTTGGCCGCGAAGTAGGTCTCGAGCGATGCGTGGTAGTCGAGATGGTCTCTGGTCAGGTTCGTGAACACCGCGGCGTCGAACCCCATGCCGTTCATGCGGCCCTGGTCGAGGGCATGGGACGAGACCTCGATCGCCGCCGACCGGGCGCCCAGGTCCACGGCCCGGCGCAGCATCCTGAACAGGTCGCTGCTCTCCGGCGTCGTGCGGTCCTCCGCCGCCCGGCTCAGGGGCTCGAAAGCTGCGGGCTCGGAACCCGGCCGATGGACCGTGCGGCCCAGGGTTCCGACCACCGCGGCGGAACGACCCGACCGGGTCAAGCAGGCGCCGATCAACTGGGAGGTCGTGCTCTTGCCGTTGGTGCCGGTGACGCCGACGGTCAGCAGCTCCCGTTCCGGGTGGCCGTAGAGCCTCGCGGCCACCCGCCCCATGCGGGCACGTGGATCGTTGACCACCAGCCACGGTACGGCGGGAGGAGCAGGCGGCGGGCCGAACGCGAGTACCGCCGCGGCGCCCCGCGCCACGGCGTCCGGAGCGAAGACACGGCCGTCGTGAAGGTCGCCTCGCCAGGCGACGAACAGGTCTCCGCTCACAACCCGGCGGGAGTCGTGCTGTACGCCCGTGACTTCCGTCTCGGCGGCGGCAAGGCCCAGCGGTGACCTCAGCGGCAGGTCGGCGATCGCGTCGCCGAGTCTCATCAACTCGAAGCCTTTGCCGTCCACGGCTCGCCTTCCGTCCCCGTGTCCTCCTGCTTCACTTCCTCTTCGTCGACCGCGTTGGCGACCTTGACCTCCGCCGGCTCGGCCGGCCGCAACCACACCGGTTGGCTCCAGCCCATCGGCTGGCGCGAGGGCGTTGCACCGAGGTAGAACAACGCTTCGCTGACGATGCGCTGGAAGGCCGGCGCCGCGACTTCACCGCCACCGGTGGCGACGGTCGGCTCGTCGATCATCACCAGACAGACCAACCGGGGCGCCCGCGCGGGAGCGATACCCACGAAACCGGCGACGCGACCGGTCTCCGAGTAGCCCCCCGAGTCCGACTTCTCCGCCGTCCCCGTCTTGCCGGCTACCCGGTAGCCGGCGATGGCGGCCTTCCGGCCGGTGCCGCTCACAACGACTTCCTCGAGCAGGCGGATGACCTGGTACGCGGTCGACTTCGAGATCACGCGCCGGCTGCGATCCGTGGGACGCACGTCGACGATCTCGCCTTCGCGCTCCAGGGCACTCACGATGTACGGCTGGTTCCACACCCCCCCGTTGGCAACCGAGGCGTAGGCGTTCGCGAGTTGCAAGGGCGTCACGGCCAGACCGTGGCCAAACGAAGCATAGGCCGTCGTCTCACGATCCCAGACCCGGAGCGGCACGATGCCCGGGTGTTCCCCGCCAATGTCGATTCCGGTAGCGGCGCCGAACCCGAAGGCCGACACGAGGTCCTGCATCGTCTGCTCACCGGCCAGAAGCCCGGCCTTGACCGCGCAGACGTTGCTCGACTTGGCGATCGCCGTGCGGAAAGTGAGTTCGGGAAAGGGCTTGTGGTCGTTGATCCGCGCCTTGCCGACGCGAATCCGTCCATTGCCGCAGTCCATGATCTGGTCGGCGTGGACCACCTGCCGCTCGAACGCCCCCGCCACCGTGATCGTCTTGAACGTCGAGCCAGGCTCATAGGAGTCCTGCAGTGCCCTGTTCCGGCGCTCATCGGGACCGAAGTCGCCGAATTGGTTCGGGTCGAAGGCCGGATAGGAGGCCATCGCCAGCACCGCCGAATCCTCCGGCGCCAGAATTACCACGTTGCCGGCCTTTGCCTTCGACCACTCGATCGTCTCCCGCAGGGCGCGCTCAGCCAGGTGCTGGATGGTCGCGTCGATGGTCAGGTGGAGGTCCGCCCCCGGCTTCGGTTCGCCCAGGGAACCGGCGACGACGACCAACCGCTGCTGGCCATCTCGGAGCACGTGTCTCCTGACCGACTCACCCGCGACCTCGTCGTCGTACCGGAGTTCGATGCCCGCGAGGCTGCGGTCCGTGCCGACGAAGCCAAGCACATGAGCCATCAGCGATCCCATCGGGTACTCGCGCTTGCTCTCGGTCAGAAAGTAGAGGCCCGGAAAGGCCGACAGGTCGATGCCGTCGGCCAGGTCGCGGTCGAGCTTCCGCGCCAGCGGCATGTGCCCGGGCTTCTGCAGCAGCGCCTCGATCCGTCCCTCGGCGCGGCCCACCAACGGGCCAATGTAGGCGGCCAGCGCCGCCGGATCGTCCACCTTGGCGGTTTCGGCATAGAGCGTTCGGGTCTCGACCGACACCGCCATGGTTCTGCCGCGCGAGTCGTAGATCGTCCCGCGCTTGGGGTTCAGGACGACTTCGCTGCGCTGCTGCCGCGCCGCGCGCTCGCGGTATGAGTCGGCGCCGCGAATCTGCAGATCGAAAAGCCGCCAACCGATCGCGCCCATCCAGATGCCGGCGACCGTGACGAGGATCGTCAGCCTTCCGACGTGACGGCGCCGGGCGCCCCGGGCGCGGGGTCCGAGGGCGTTCACCGCGCGGCCCCGGTCGCGATGCCGGCCTGGACCAGCGACGCGCTCTCCGAATTCAGAAAGATCATCTGATCCAGCGTCGGAGGCGCCATACCGAGTTGTTCCAGCGCCATCGCCCGCAGTCGCTCAGGCCGCGTGAGCCGCGTGGCTTCCAACTCGAGCAGGCGCTCTTCCTGCAGCAGGTCCTCCAGGCGCCGTTCGAGCTGCTCGATCCGATAGCCCGCCTCCAGGCCCTGTTCGTGTACCCAGGTGTACGCGAACACGGCGGCGGCGAACGGCAGGACGATCGCCACCAGCCGCCACAGGCCGCGAAGCCGGCCCGGATCCCGCTGGCGCACGAGGAAGGGATTCGCGATCTCCTTGCTGACGCTGTAACCGGTCTTCACAGTTCACGAACCCGTCTCTGTCGCTAGAGCCTCCGGGCCGCGCGTAACCGGGCGGATCGTGACCGCGGGTTGTACTCCACCTCGCTCGGCTGCGGTCGGATCGGCTTCTTGGTCATCAGTTCGATCAGCCGCGTTTCGGCGCGCGGGCGCCCGGTGATCGGATCGACCTCGCCCAGAGCACTGGCGCGGAGCCGGTGCTTGACGATCCGGTCTTCCAGGCTGTGGTACGAGATGACGACCAGCCGGCCGTCCCGCTCAAGCAAATTCACCGCTCGTTCGAGGGCCGGCCCCAATCCGGACAACTCTTCGTTGACCGCGATGCGAAGTGCCTGGAACGTCCTTGTCGCGGCATCGATCGACCGGCTTCCCGGCACCGCGCGGCCCCGCCTCATCCTGGACGTCCCGACCGTCTCGTGAACCAGCTCGCGCAGATCGTCGGTGGTCTCGATCGGCCCGCGGCGACGACGCTCCACGATCGCCCGGGCGATCCCGCGGGCTTGACGCTCCTCGCCGTAGTCGCGGAGCAAGGTCTCCAACACGCTCTGGGATTCCAGGTTCACGATGTCCCTCGCAGTCGTTGTTGCGGATCGAGTCGATTGATCCATGCGCATGTCGAGCGGGCCCGAGCGCCTGAAACTGAAGCCCCGCTCCGCCTGGTCCAGTTGCAGCGACGAAACGCCGAGATCGGCGAGGATTCCCGCCGGTTTCCCGCTGCCCGCCTCAGCCACGACTTCGTCGATCGAATGGAAGTTGCCGCGCACCAGGAGGACCCGCGAACCGAACTCGCGCAGCCTGCGCCGGGCGTGGTCCAGGGCTTCTTCGTCGCGGTCGATGCCGAGCACCCGCGCGCCGGGAAAGCGCCCAAGGAGTTCCGCGGCATGACCGCCCAGGCCGACCGTGCAGTCGACGAACCAACCGCCGCGTTCCGGAGCAAGGAACCGCAGGACTTCGCAGACCAGGACGGGCTGGTGCCGGAGTTTCTCACCGTCGCCGTGCGCATCACTGGGCATCCCTGTTGCCAGACGCATCCAGCGCCTCGATATCGTCGGTCAGTTCGTCCAACTCGTCGTCCGTGAAGGGATCCGTGTTCAGGTCGTTCTCCATTCGCTCGAGGTTCCAGACCTCAAGGCGGTCCGGGCGACCGAAAACGACGACCTCGCCCTCGATGCCCGCGTGTCCTCGCAGCTTCGCCGGGACCATCAGCCGCCCCTGCGAATCGAGACGGCTCTGGTGACCGAAGTAGCTGACCCGGGCCTCCCACTTGCGGCGCAGCCTGTGGGTGGCCGGCAGGGCGGCCATTCGCTGTTCCTCCTGCTCCCAGATCCGCAGGGGGTAGATCCAGGCGCACTCGCCGTTCAGCGAAGTGGTGAAGATGTCGGGACCGAAACGCTCCTGCAGAGGGCGCAGGAACACGCTCGGGACCTTCAGGCGGCCCTTCGCGTCGATCTTTGCTTCTGCATGCCCTCGAAACATCGCTCACGCCCAGAAGGGTAAGGTGGGCGTAGTACCCACAAACTGACGCTCAGGCGGGCGACGTTACCACTCATGGGCCATTAATGTCTACTTCAGACCACTTTGCTCCACCCGAGGACCGAGGAACCCGGGTGGCGCGATCCCGTGCCACCCGCGACCCACTCCATGCGCCAGTCCTCAGGCGCAGGGATGAAACCCGGGTGGCGAAGACCCGCAACGACCGGCCGGGGACCAGACCGGCCGAGCGTCAGGGTTGCCCGTCGGTCTCCTCAGCTGTTTCGCTGGAGGACTCGTCGACGTCGGGCGCCTGGGCGCCGGGACCGAACGGGGCGAGTAGCCCCAGCGCGTCGGCGTCGAGCGAAGGGGACTCGACCGGCCGATATCCCTCGGCCCCCTCCGGCAGCCGCTCGACAATGTAGGCGGCGTCCGCGAGTTCGCTCAGGTAGAGGTCGTACTCTTCGGAGAACAGCCGGTTCCGCTCCTCCTGCTGGATCGCGTCGCGGACCTCCTCGAACGGCCGGACCGTCGCCGGCGTTCGCTCCAGCATCTTCAGAACGTGCAGACCGCCGCGGGCGGCGATCGCCTCGCTGACGCCGTCGACCTCAAGATCCCAGGCGACGGCATCGAGAGCGGGCGCCAGGTCGCCGGGAGTGACCCATCCGACATCGACGGACGTGACCCCTTCGCCAAGCCCTTCCGCCACTTCGGAGGCCGTGCCGCCGGCCATCAACCGGGTACGGGCCAGTGCCGCCAGCGGCGCCATGCGGTCGGCCGGAACCACGCCCTCCAGAACCACGACCTCCTCGAAGCGAGCCCGCTCTGGAATGCGGAAACGCTCCTCGTTGTCGCGGTAGAACCGTCGCATGTCTTCATCTTCGACCACCACCCGGGGCGCCACCTCCCGGCCCCGGACGACGTTGGACCGCAACAGCTTGTGGGTTTGCCGCCGCAAGTCCTCCTCCCGCATGCCCTGTTGCGCCAGAGCCTGACGGAACTGCTCCTCGTTCTCGAGCCCGGATCGCTCCCTGATGGAACGGATTTGGTCCTCGACTTCGCTCTCGTCGACAACGACTGCCAACTGGTCCGCCCGCGACATGAGCAGCAGTTCCTCGAACAGTGCCTTCATGACGAAGCGGCCGGCGTCGGCGACCCGCTCCTGCCGCTCCGGCTCGGTCAGTCCGCGAGCGCCGCGGATCATGCCGACCTCCTCAGCCACCGCCCTCTGGTAGTCGTAGAGCGTCGCGATGCGATCGTTGACCCGCAGCACGACCCGGTTTGCCGAGCCGGGCGATGACTGACCGGCCAGGGGGAGGGCTGCCATCGCCAGCAGCGTCGCCAACAAGCCGGCGAGTGAACCGGCGATACGGCGCCCGGCAAACCACGAACTGCCGGACGCGGGGCCAAGGCTGCGTTGAGTCATATTCTCCTACCTCATTCTGCGGCCGGATCCGCGAGCGCGCCGTGGTACTCGAAGGGCAACCGCTCCACCGCGACCCGCAGATTGTACTCGTGCCGGGCTTCCGCCGCGGCGGCTCGGACGAGCTCTTCGCTTCGCGCCTCCTCCAGCAGAGTCCTGATGGAAGGCGCCGCCTCCGCGAGCGTCAGGGTTTCTTCCGGCAAGAGACGCTCGACCTCGAAGATGCGAAAGCCGTAGTCGGCCTCTAACAGCTCGCTCCATTCTCCTTCGCCAAGCTCGAAGACGACGTCGGCGAGCGCCGGGGGAAGATCCTCGCGCGACAGTTCGCCCTGGAGACCGCCGGCTGACGCGCTGGGGCCAATGGAACGCAGGCGCGCCACCTCCCCGAAGTCCACGCCCGCTTCGAGCTCTGCCAGCGCCAGCTCGGCGGCGGTTCGATCCTGGGCCAGGATCTGACGCAGCCGCACCCGTGGCGGCCGCGCGAAATCGCTCCGGTGTTCGGCGTAGTAACGCTCGATTTCCGACAACGACACGACCGGCGTCGACGCCTCGAGCAACCGCATCGCGGCCTGGTGGACCGTAGCTTCCCCGTCCACGAGCGCCCGATCCCGGGCCAACCGCAAGAGCAACTGGTCGTCGACGAAGCGCTCGAAGAGCCGGGAGAGCGCCGCGCTGCCGAAGCGCGAAGCGTCCCCGCCCAGGGACTCCTCCACGTAGCCGCGAAAGTCCTCGTAACGAAAGTCCTGGTCGCCGATTCGCGCCACCACTCCCTCCGGCAGCCTGCCGCCGCCACAGGCCAGGGATACACCGACCAGGAGACAGGCGCACGAGCGCCGCATCGCACGCGAGTCCAACCGGCCGCTCAATGGACAGTCTCCGAACCGGCGAGCCGCGACAGCGGTTCACCCGACAGCAACTGCAGGAGTTGGAGCGCTATTTCGAGCGCCTCACGGGCCGGTATCTCAGCAAGCGTCAAGACCCCGTCCGGAGTGAAGCCGGCACCCTCCCGCTCGGAAACGAAGCGGATCAAACGGTCCACATCGACCTTCGCGTCGCGGCGAAGCTTGACCGTCAGAAGATCGCTACGGTGCGCGATCGACTGGACACCCAGGGACTCGGCAATCCACTTCAGTTCCGCGCCGCGAACTAGGGCGTGCACGGCCTCCGGCGGCGGTCCGAAACGGTCACGCAGCTCGGCAAGCAGCGTGTCGGGATCCTCGTCGGCGTCCGCCAGACGCCGGTAGATCTCGAGTCGCAAGGAGATCTCGCCGATGTAGTCCGCCGGAATCGACATGGTCGCGGGCAGGCTGATCGAGGCCGACGGCGTGTCTGCCGGCGCCTCGCCTCGGAGTTCGGCGACCGTCTTCTCCAGCATCTTCATGTAGGTCTCGATCCCGACTTCCGCGATGTGGCCGCTCTGTTCCGCGCCAAGCAGGTTCCCGGCGCCCCGAATCTCCAGGTCACGAGCCGCAATCCGAAAACCCGCCCCCAGTTCGGCGAACTCCCGAATAGAGACGAGTCGCTTGCGCGCCTCCTCCGAAAGCACCGTGTCCGGGGGCGCCAGAAGGTAGCAGTAGCCCAATTGATCGCTGCGGCCCACCCGGCCCCGCAACTGGTAGAGCTGGGCCAGACCGAAGCGATCCGCGCGGTGAACGAGCATCGTGTTCACGTTGGGAATGTCGATCCCGTTCTCAATGATCGTCGTCGCCAGCAACAGGTCGTACTCGCCGGCCGTGAACGCGCGCATCCGACGACCCAGCTCCGCTTCCTCCATCTGACCGTGACCGACGGTGATCCGAAGCCCCGGCACGAGTTCACGCAGATAGCGGAGCATGCCCTCGATGTCCTCGACCCGGTTGTAGACGTAGAACACCTGGCCGCCGCGCTCGACCTCGAACTCGATCGCCTCGCGGACGAGGTCGCCCGAGAACGGCAGCACCCGGGTTTCGACCGCCATCCGATCCCGCGGCGGCGACTCGATCAGGGACAGATCCCTCACCCCCGCCAGCGACAACTGCAGGGTGCGCGGCACCGGCGTGGCCGACATCGCCATCACGTGGACGTTGCGTTTCAACTCACGCAGGCGCTCCTTCTGGGCGACTCCGAAGCGCTGCTCCTCGTCGATGATCACGAGGCCCAGGCATGGCATGTCGATGTCGCGGCTCAAGAGTCGGTGGGTGCCGATGAGAATGTGAATCTCGCCCGCCGCCAAACGCTCGCGGATCTTCCTGACCTGGGCCGCCGAACGGAACCGGGAGACCATCTCGATCTCGAAATCGAAGCCCTGGAAGCGCCGCCGGAATGTGCGCAGATGCTGATCGGCGAGGATCGTCGTGGGCGCCAGGACCGCGACCTGCAGGCCGTTGTCCACCGCCTTGAACGCCGCCCGCATCGCCACCTCGGTCTTGCCGAAGCCGACGTCGCCGCACAGAAGCCGGTCCATGGGCTGTTCGCGGCCGAGGTCCTCCTTGATCGTGCTCACCGCCTCCAGTTGATCCGGCGTCTCCTCGTAGCTGAACGCGCCCTCGAACTGAAGTTGACGGTCGCTGTCGTCGTTCATGGGCACCGCCCGCGCCAGCCGGCGCTCCGCGTAGAGCTTCAGCAGATCGGTGGCGATCGCCTTCAGGCTGCGACTGATCCGGCTCTTCTTCTTCGCCCAACTGCCGCCGCCCAGTTGGTCGAGACGGGGCGCGAGCCCCTCGATGCCGCTGTAGCGCTCGATCTCGTCCAGGCGGGTCAGAGGCAGGAGCAGCGTGCGGCCCGACGAATAGAGGAGTTCCATGACCTCGACCGCCCGCGACTGCATGCGAGGTGTGTAGCCCTCCACGTCAGGCCCGTCGCCGGGCGGACCTTCAAGCGTCCTGAGTCCCAGGAACTGGCCTATGCCGTGATCCTCGTGGACCACGAACTCGCCGACCCGCAGATCCCCGAGGCCGGATACGAAGGGACCCATCCGGCGGCGCCGGGGCGCCAGCGCCCGGCGCCGGAAGAGTTGCCCCTCGCCGAAGAGCGCGAGCCCGGCTGCCGGAAGCCGGAAACCCCGTGCCAGTTCGCCGTCGACCAGCCGCACGCCGCCTCCATCCCAGTCGATCTCACGGCCGCCGAGCGTCTGGCGAAGCGACTCGTGCCGCCCGACGCGCGCCACCAGCCACAGATCGTCGCCGCGCGCCGCGGCGGTCTCCACCTCGCGCGGAAAGCGGGGAAGCTGATCGACCAGGATGTCCGTTTCGACCGCGCCGAAGTCGACCTGGGTTCGCCGTTTCGCGCGCTCATCCAACGCGCCCCCGATCCGGAGAGCCGCGTTCTCGACGAGATCGAGCACCTGGGCACTGGGCACCGTCAACCGTTCCGGTTCGGCGGCGATGTCGCCGTCGTCGGACCGTCTCGCGTACTCGTCCCACAGCATCTCGGCGTGCTGCTCGATCTCCCGTCGCACTCGGTCCAGCTCGACCACGACAACCGTGGCGTTCTCCATCACCTCGCCGAGACTCGTGCTCGGCTGCAGCAGAGGGAGGTACTTCTCCCAGCCCGGAAAGGGCTCTCCCTCCACCATTTCGTGCAACCGGGTGCGGGCCGATTCAGCCAGATCGTCGCCTCGTTCCTCCAGTAGAACCAGGGCCAGTTCGGCGGCCTGCTCCGGCGCGGCCGCAAACGGCGTCAAGGGCCGGATGCGCAACGAGTCGATTGCCTCCTCGGAGCGCTGCGTCGACAGATCGAAACGATGGATGCTCTCGATCATGTCGCCGAACAGGTCGAGCCGCGCCGGCCGCGGTTCGCCCGGAGCGAAGAGGTCGAACACGCCGCCTCGCTGCGCCACCGCGCCCACCGCCGCCACCAGATCGGCGCGCCGGTAGCCGCGGGCAACCAGGTGGGTCAGGAGTTCCTCGAGAACAACGTCTTCCCCGACCCGAACACCTTTGACCGACTGCAGGAACGCCCGCGGTTCCGCGAGGCGATGAAACAGGGTCCGGGGCGTGCAGACCACGGTGACCCGTGAAGCGCCGAGCAGGACGTCGTAGGCGACGCTTTCCTGGGCGCGCACCTGCAACGAGGCCTCGGCCTGCTGATAGGGCGTCAGCGCCGGAGACGGAAAGGGAACGACCCGCGCCCCATCCCGGCGCCCCAGCAGCCGAGTCCCTTCGGTCCAGGCCAGCACCTCGCTTTCGCTCGGCACGACCACGAGCAGGGCCGCGGCACGATCCTCGGCCAGCAGCTCGAACACCACCGAGGCCGCGCGCACCGGCAGACCGACGACCGCCGCACGCTCGGCCGCAGCGAGTTCGCGGTAGTCCCGGCCGCGGCGAACGCGGCGGCGGAGTTCACGCCACGCGGACACCGGGTCAGGGCCGGATCAGTTGTCCGTCCGCGGCAGGACCACGACCGTGTCACCCGGTCGCACCAGGCCCAGTTCCTCGCGCGCCAGCCGTTCCAGCACCACCGGATCGTCCTGCATCAGCACCACCGTACGCCTCAGGCTATCGACCCGCAGCGTGGCCTCCTCCAGCTCCATCTCAAGTTCCGCCTCCCGCTCCGCGAGCTCGGCAAGGCCCGAGTAGTTCTCGGCGCCGGCCTTGGCGAGAAACAGGAGCACCAGGATCAAGCCAACACCGATCAGCGTCGGAAGCGAGCGCTGCGTCCATTCGCGCCAACGATCGATGCGCTCCCGCAACCGCCGGCGCCGGTCTGGAGGCGTCGCTGACACGGACAAAGCCTATACGAGGGGCGGATTTGTCGCCGGAAAGCACGCGCCCGGAGACGGGTGCGACTCCGCCCAGCTACGGGTTGACACCTCACCCCCGCTGTGCCACAATTCTTGGTCCTGACGCGGGGTGGAGCAGTCTGGTAGCTCATTGGGCTCATAACCCAAAGGTCGCAGGTTCAAATCCTGCCCCCGCTACCAAGTCTTCCAAGGGCGCGGCGAAAGCCGCGCCCTTCTCGCGGCTAACCCCGCAACTGCGTAGAGCGACACGCGGCACCGACGCCGTATCGCTGGGTGCTGGCAGTTGATAGCCGGCGCCGGCGCCGGCGCCGCCACCGCCGCCGCGCCGACGGCCGCGCCCGCCTGCTTCAGGAAGTTCCTTCGGTTCTCCATGCCGACGAGCTCCCTTCTGGCGATTTGCCTGCCGTCCTACCAGGATCCCCCCGAGTTCGTCGAGGTTCCTGCGGCACTCTATTGAAGACCGGTACCAGTCGTCGCATGCTGCTCGCTCAGCGCAGCCGGAACGAGACCACCGCGGCGGCCATCAGCACCGCCCCGATCAGCAGGAACGGCGCCCCCGGCGACAGCTCCTGGAACAGGTAGGCCGCAACGAGGGGCGCGGCGATCTTGCTGGCGTTGCCGTAGGCCTGCTGGACGCCCAGTACCTGCGCCACGACGCCGCTCCCAGGCGCTCGCTTCGAGACCTGCGAGGTCGTGCACGGGAACAGCAGCGAGGTGCCGAGCGGGACCAGGAAAACCGCCGCGCCCAGGGTCCACAGCCCGGTGGCGAACGGGATGGCTATCAGCCCAACGCCGAAGCTCACGGCGCCGGCGCGCAAGACGTTGACCTCGCCCCAGCGCCGAACCGCCCGGCCCAGGACGAGCACGCGGAAAGCGATGGACAGGCCGCCGAGATAGAAGAAGAACAGTCCGATGCTCGATTCATCCACCCCGAAACGACGCCCCAGATAGAGGCCGATGATCGCCGTCATCCCCGCCATGCCGACCTGTCCGGCGGCGTAGATCCAGATCAGCAGGTTCAGTGGGCGAAACGGGTGCACGGCCACCCGCCCGACAGCATCCAGGATCGAGTACCGCGTGTCCTCCGCATGTTCCTCTGCCCTTTCGGGACGCGACTCCGGCAGCCAAGACCGCGCGAACACCGCGGCCGCCACGCTCAGCGCCGCCGCCACCCCTCCGGGTCCGGCCGGATGAAGCTGGGCCGCGAAACTGCCCACGGCTGGGCCGATCATCGCCGCGGAGCTGGTGACGGCGGTCACCCAACCGACACCCTCGGCGCGCCGCTCGCCGGTCACCGAGTCGGCGATGTAGGCGAACACCACCGGCACCGTGCCCCCGCCAACACCCTGCACCAAGCGGCTCAGCAGCAGCAACTCGATCGACTGCGCCACGCCGAACAGAGCGTAGCCCACAGCCGACACCAGGAGACCGAGCAGCAGTGCCGGCCTGCGGCCCGAGCGGTCGGCGAGCCGGCCCCAGAGCGGCGCCGCCGCCATCGCCGCCAGGGCGAAGGCCGACACCAGAGCGCCGACTTTGAAGTCACTCGCGCCGTGTCGCTGGGCGTAGAAGGGGAGAAGCGCAACGACCAGAAACTCGCCAAGGGTGCCCACGAAAGCGACCGCCATCAGCGCCGCCAGGCGATGGTCGATCAGGCGCGACACCTGGCAGCCCTACGCCCTGTCTCTTCGATCGTCAAGCGGGCGCTACGAAACAAACGGCAGCACCGAATAACGCACCCGCTGCCTGTGACGCTCCCACAGCTCGCCGTACTTGGCGTGGCAGCGGCGGTCATCACGTCTCGAACGATGCCACAACAGCCCTGCCAGCCACGCGGGCACGAGAAAGGGCACCCAGGGCACCCAGGGCACCCAGGGCACCCAGGATACTATCCCGATGGTAAGAGTGAACGAAGCCATTGCCAGCATCAGGCTGCCGTATGTTTCGTACTGGCAAGCGACAGGTTGAACAGCGCCAGGCCGACGAGGGAAGGGCGATAGCTGAACATCTTCAGATCCACCCCGAACCAGGTCGGATTGAGCTCCGAACCCATCAGGAACCGCCGCCCGGCTCCCGGCGACGCGTCCCGAACCCGTGCTCCCCGAAGTAGGGCCAGCCGGAAGAAGCAAAGGCGAATTCGTTTGCCATCAGGAACAAAGCGGCAAAATGCGTATGCAGCGCGGAAAAGGAGAACCAGCCCGAGACCTGAGCAATACCTCCCACGATCACGGTGGCCAGGAACAGGGCAAGGCCGTCGAGCTTTTGGGTGCGTGACTCCCCCTCGAGTTCCGGCCCCGCGACCCGACGTCCGGGCAGGAGCCTCGAACCCAGAAACAGGAAGCCGACAAAGAGCAGCAGCATCCCCGCCGCCTCGAGCAGGGTGCTGCCCGACAGCGTGGACAACGAGAAGTTCATGCGTATACCTCCCATATGTAGCTAACACTCAGAGCCGCCCGCCGGCGCGGTCGTCCCAGGCGATGAAGGCGGCCGCGCTCAGCACCATGAGCAGCACGCCGTAGGCGGCGGCGATGCCGGTCTCCTGGATCCGCAGGCTGGACTGAATCTCGATCGAGATCGGGCGAGTGTCGTAGGTGTAGAGAACGATCGAGGTCACGAAGTCGCCGAGCATGGTGATGAAGGCGAGGCCCGCGCCCGCGATCACCGCCGGCCGCAGCAGCGGGAGCACGACCCGCAGCACCGTTCGCAAGGCGCCGGCGCCGAGACTCGCCGCGGCCTCCTCCAGGCGTGGGTCGAGCTGCCGCAAGCCGGCGAAGATCGAACGGCCGGTGAGCGGCAGCGAGCGGACCAGGTACGCCAGGGGCAGGATCCAGAGCGTGCCCACGAGCACGAAGCGACCTACCCAGGGCGCGTTGACGCTCATCGCCGCCGCCAGGGCCAGGGCGAAGACAGTCCCCGGAATCGCCCACGGCAGGGTCATCATCGCCTCGAGCGCCCGCCCGGGCAGGCCGCCACGGCGAAGCGACAGCCGCGCCGCCAGGACACCCACGACCACCGCCCCCAGCGTCGCGACGGCGGCCATCCAAAGCGAGTTCAGGGCCGGCCGCAGCCGCTCCGCCGACGACAGCAGATCGCCGTAGTTGACCAGGCCGAGCACCGGCGGAAACGCCTCCACGGTCCAGGTATTCGGAGGCACGAGCGACATCAGGATCAACGTCGCATGGGGCAGGAGCAACACACCAGCCAGGATCCACCCGCCCGCGGCGGCGGCGATCCGGGCGCGCTGGGTCTGCAGGCGCCGGCGCGCCGGCGGGGTGCCGCGCGCGCCCGACGCCAGGTCCAGGCCCGGATCGATCCGGCGCAGCAGCAACAGCGAGCCGAAGGCCAGGAGAGCCAGCATGGTCGTCTCGACATAGGCCATGCGCAGTTCCCCGTTCAGCTTCGAGGCGACGATCTGCGTCGTCATCACGCGAAAGCCGCCGCCGAAGATGTAGGGCGCTGAGAACGAGCCGAGCGAGGTCATGAAGGTGAGCAGCGTCGCCCCCGCCAACGCCGGTCGCAGCCGCGGCAGGGTCACGCGGAACAGGATCTGCGACCGGCTCGCTCCCAGACTCTGCGCGGCTTCGATGGCCGCTCCGTCCTGCCCGGAAAGCCCGGCCCGCGTGAACAAATAGAAGTAGACGTACATCGAGTACGCGTGGACCAGCAGGATCGCCCAGGCCCCGGTCAGGCGCCACGACACGTCGAGACCCAGAGTCTGCAGCCCCCGCGCCGCGAGCCCGCTCTCACCGTAGAGAAAGAGAAACGCGATGACGCCCACCAGCGGCGGCAGGGCCACCGGCAGCGCGACCAGGGCGCCGAGCAGGCGCCGGCCCGGAATCTCGTTGCGCTCGAACAGGAAGCCGAGCGGCACGCCGACCGCGGCCGCGGCCAGTGTCGAAAGCACGGAGATCCACAGCGTCCGCCACATCGCGTTCCACTCGTCGGCGCGGCTGAAGAACGACCGGAACGCCTCCGTCGTCGGGCCGTCCGCTCCGGGACCGCCGATGCCGAACGCCTCTGCCGCCACCACCAGCAGCGGGTAGCCGACCAGCCAGACCAGGAACGCCAGCACCAGCCACGGCATCAGCGACCGGAACTGGGCCGAGCCGCGGCCGCGACTGGCCGGGTTCATGGCTCGGCCCCGGTCGACCCGGCCGCGAAGACGCGCGGCGGCGGCTCCTGCGCAGCCGGTCGCACGACGCAGGCCCCGCGCAGACCGGCGGCAGTGCCGGGCATCGCGACCTCGACGGTGACGGAATCCGCCGCGGCCCCGGACCCACCGGACGGAGCGGTCAACCGAACGGTGTAGAAGCTGCTGCTGCCGGTGTAGCGCTCAACCTCGATCTTGCCCCTCAAGCCGGTTCCCGCGCCAGGCGCCAGCTCAAGCGACTCGATCTCCAGGGCCTCCGGGCGGACGCACACATCGACCCGGTCGCCGGCCTCGATCCCGCCGCCGCCCTGGCAACGCCAGACCTCCGGCGCCCCCGGCGACTCGATCCGAACCTCGAGCACGCCATCGTCGCCCCGCGCTTCGACCACCCCCGGCAGCACGGAGCAGCGGCCAACGAACGTCGCCACGAAGCGCGAAGCCGGATCCTGGTACAGCGCGGCGGGCGACGCGACCTGCTCCAACAGACCGCCGTTCAGCAGCCCGATCCGCTCGCCGAGTTCAAACGCCTCTTCCTGCTCGTGGGTGACCAGCACCGTCGTGATGCCGGTCTGCTTCACGGTACCACGCAGGTCGGCGCGGGTCTCCTCGCGCAGGGCCGGATCGAGGTTCGAGAGCGGCTCATCCAGCAGCAGCACTCGCGGCCGCGGCGCCAGCGCCCGGGCCAGGGCGACCCGCTGCTGCTGGCCGCCCGAGAGCTCGGCGATCCGCCTCGACTCGAAGCCGCCGAGGCGTACGAGCTCGAGCATCTCGGCCACGCGCGCCTGGACCTCGCCCTGCCCGCCGCCGCGGACCTTGAGCCCGAAGGCCACGTTCTCCGCCACGCTCAGGTGCGGGAAGAGCGCGTAGCTCTGGAACAGCATGCCCACGCCGCGGCGGGCGGGCGGCAGGTGTTCGACCGGCTCGTCCGCGATCAGCAGGCGGCCGCGATCGAGTTGCTCGAAGCCCGCCAGCAGCCGCAGCATGGTCGTCTTGCCGCTGCCGCTCGGACCGAGCAGGGCGAAGATCTCACCGGGTTCGACATCGAGCGAGACACCGGCGAGCACAACCGTGTCGTCGAACGACTTGTAGACGTCGTCGAACCGAACGGAGACGCCCGACGCCGGGCTCATCCTCCGCCCTGGCCGCGAACGGCCCGGTCCCACTGCGCCATCCACTCGCTGCCGTTCTCCTCGATCATCCGCCAGTCGACCGCGGCCCGGCGCAGCCGCGACTGCACGTCCGCGACCCAGGGCGCGAGCTGCTCCGCGTCCAGGTCGGCCCGCGCCGGCAGGCGGAACGCCTCCCGCACCGCCAAAGCCAGCGCCTCGGGCGAGCCCAGCCAGTCGACGAAGGCCGCCGCCTCGTCCGGGTGCTCCGAGCCCGCGACGACGCCCACGGAGTCCTGGATCACGGCCGTGCCGCTCTCCGGGAACCGGTAGGCGACGGGGGCGCCGCGGTCGATCAGGGACAGCGTGTCCGTCATCTCCCAGAGCGTGAGCACGCCCTCCTGCCGCGTCAGCTTCTCGTGCAGCACCGCCGGGCTGTGCACGTACTCCCGGGTCTGCGCGTCCAGCCGGCGCAACCAGTCGAAACCGGCCTCCGTGCTGCCCGTCTCGCCCACCGAATCAGCCAGGATCTTGCCGAAGATCGTCCGCATCGTGCCGCTGGCGAGCGGGTCGCGGATCACGATCTCGTCGTGCCAGCGCTCGTCGAGCAGGTCGTCCCAGTCCGCCGGCGCCTCCTCGGCATTGATCGCGTCGCGGTTGTAGACGATGATCGTCGGCGTCTCGTAGAGCGTGAAGTAGAGACCCTCCGGGTGCCGGTCGGCGGCCTCGAGAGCGTCGGCCCACGAAGGCTCGGACGGCGCCAGCAGGCCCTCGGCGGCGCCCCGCGCCAGGATCGTCGCCGGTCCCCCGAACCACACGTCCGCCTGCGGATTCGCCCGCTCGGAGCGAATTCGGTCGTAGACCTCCTGCGACCCCATGTCGAGCCAGCGGACATCGACATCGGGGCGAGCCTCTTCGTACGCCTGCTCGACGACCGTCAGCAGATCCCGGCCATGCGGCGAGTAGACGACCAGCGGCGTCCGCCCGTCACCGCCGCAGCCCGCCACGGCCGCGGCCGCCGCGAGCGCAAGCAGGATCGATCGACGGCCCAGGGCCAAGGCGTTCCCCATCGGCCGCCAAGTGTACGCCGCCGGCCGCGCCGGCGTGGCGGCGAAGGCGGCGTCACCCGCCTGCCCGGTCGGGATCGGAGGGGAGGGTCCCAGCGGCCACTCGCGCTTCGGGGAAAGATGGAGGGACGGCGCTCGTTGCGGTCGGCTGCGCTCCGGTTGGTCGTCGGTTGATGGGAGTTCGTCGGCCGTCGCTTGCCGACAGCCTCGCTGGGACCCTCCCCTCCGATCCCTGGGCAGGCTGGACGGCGCTGCACGAGCCTTCCGGGCTGCACTCGCTGGCAGTGGGTGCCTTCGTGTGCAGTAGAGAACTGTGCCACACCGACGCCCGTTCTCTGGGTGCGCGGACCCTCTGGTCCGCATCCGGGCGATGCCGCGAAGCGGCGAGCCCGAGTCGGTCAGGGAACAGAGCGTCAGGGGTCCGATCGCACCACCAGACTCGGATGGAACCGGCGCAGGTTGCGGAAGTAGGTGCGGTTGGCGGAGGCGAGCCAGTCGAGGTCGACGGCGGTGGGGTCACCGACTTCGGCCACCTGGCCTTCAAGCAGCCGCCTGGGGAACAGCAGCATTTCGCCGACGACGAGCACATGTTCGCCGTTCTCCATGGCCTCCTTGACCTCCAGGCCCTCGGCTTCGAGTTCACGCCGGAGCAGGCGAGTGAGATCTCTAACCTGACCGTCGACGTTGCTGCTAGCCACCGTCCAACCCTGCCACCAGATCACGCTCGGAAGGAACCCGCTTCAACTCGTCGTGCCGGGGCCGATGACGGGCTTGCGTCAGCAACGACACGACGACCATCGCGACCAGGCTGAACACCGGCGCCAGCAAGGTGTCGAGACCGCGGTAGGCATCCGCAACCGCGAAGTGAAGCACGAGGCGCGCGAGGCTGCCGGCGATCACGCCGGCAAGCGCTCCCGGCGTGTTCGCCCTGCGCCAGAACAGGCCGAGTAGGAGGGGCACGAAGCAACCGGCGAGGACGATGTCGAAGGCGAGGATGAGCAGGATGCCGGGTTCGGGCCGGACGTAGGCGAAGGCGACGGCGCCCGCCATCGTCGGCAGGGCGATCCAGCGGGAGAAACGCAGCATCCGCTCGTCGTCCCAGGTCGACCGGCTGTGCCGCTGAACCAGGTTGCGGGTGATCACGTTCGCGAGGTCGAGCACGACGCCGCTAGCGGTCGACATGCTGGCGGCGATGATCCCGAGCAGGATCGCACCGCCGACCAACAACGGCAGATCGTTGAGAGCCAGATCGATCAGCAGCGAGGAGCCAGGTTCCCGGTCGAAATGGAAGGCGGCCAGCCCGATCAGGGACACGGCGAGTCCGACCACGAGAGTCAGCCCCGCGGCGAGATAGCAACCGCGCTTCGCCGAGCGACCCGAATCGGCGGAGATCATCCGCTGAATGAAGTCGATCGCCACGATGTCGCCGAGCGCCAGCGACCCGAGGGCCGCCCAGTTGACGAGGGCTCCGTGCTCGCGCGACAGCAGGCCGTCCAGACTCATGCTGCCCTCGGGCGCCGCGGCGAGGAGAACGCCCCAGCCGTGCGCGCCGGCCAGCCAGGCCACCGCGACGACGATGCTGACGATGAAGATCGACACCTGGAGGACGCTGGTGGCGATCGTCGCGTGGAGGCCGCCCGAGACCGCGTAGGCGAGGATGCATGCGGCGATGGCGACCAGCATGGGCAGGTAGGGCAGTCCGAACACGACCCGCAGCAGGAGGCCGAGCCCCGCCAGGTTGCCCGCGACCAGCACGATGTTGCTCACGAGCATCAGGCCCGCGGCGAGCGTCTCGGTCCTGACGCTGTACCGCCGCCGGTAGAAGTCGGCCAACGTCATCAGCCGCATCCGGTGCAGCGGTTCCGCGAACCAGGTGCCGGCGATGACCAGGCAGAGCGCCAGGCCGATCGGGATGACCGCGCCGGCCCAGAAGCCGTTCGAGTGGACCAGCGACGCGTTGCCCACCGAGCCGTTCGCGTCGAACGCCTGGGCGCACAGCGTGATGCCGACGACGCCGACCGGCATCGCGTTACCGGCGACGTAGTAGTTCGTCGCCCGGCCGCGGATCCTGGCGTAGGTCCGGACGCCGACGACCAGGGTCACGGCGATGAACACGAGGACGGCTACGCCGATCGCCGACACGGCGGCAGTGTAGTCGGCGGCTGTATAGTGCCGGACGGTTCAGCAACCGCGGAGGTGCAACGAAAACCCTGTGATCGCACGCGGTGTCAGCCGGATTCCGGCATTCGTCGCGCTCGCCCTGATGGTGGTCGCGTGCGGCGGCCCGGCCGGCGAGGAAGGTGCCGCCGGTTCCACCGCCCCGGCGGAGACGGTCGATGCGGACGTCCTCGCCAGCCTCCGCGACGAGGGTTTCCACCGCTCCCGGGTCATGGAGTTCGCCCACGTCCTGACGGACCTCTACGGACCCAGGTATGCGAACTCGCCTTCCTACGACGGCGCCTCCCGCTGGGCCCGGGAGACCCTGGAGGGCTTCGGCCTCGAAGCGGCGCTCGAACCCTGGGGCGAGTTCGGCTATGCTTGGGAGAACCGCTACACGTCCGTCCACATCACCGCGCCGCAGTACCAGCCGGTCATCGGCTACGCCCAGCCCGGCACCCGGGGCACCAACGGCAGCGTCGCCGGGCCGGTCGCCGCGGTCGATCTCACGGCCATCCGGACGCGGGACGACCTGAACGCTCTGGGAGAACGGGTCGAGACGTCGATCCTGCTCATCTCGCCCGGGCGGGAGCTGGTTCCCAACTTCTCGCCGCAGGCGGTCCGGCTCTCGGACGAGGAGCTCAGCGGCATGGCCCGCCTCGAGATCGACCCACGGAACAACCCCTCCCAGTCGGCGGACGACGACGACGAGACTGAACCCGAACTGACGCGCCACGCCATCGAGACGTTCCTGGAACAGCAAGGCGTCGCTGTCCTCGTCGAGATCGGTTCCGCCAACGTAGGCCCGATGGACAAGGGGATCGTCCACGTCTCCGGGGACGGCCCGCTGCCCCTCGACGAACCGATCCCGATGCCCAGGGTCGTCGTTGCGGCCGAGCACTACAACCGGATGATGCGCCTCATCGCCAACGGAACGCCGGTCGCGATGGAGGTCGAGGTTCGCAACATCCTGAGCGCCGACGATCCCGTCGACTACAACGTGATCGCGGACCTCGCCGGCGGCGACCTGGCTCACGAAGTGGTCATGATCGGCGGTCACCTCGACGCCGAGCCGGGCGGCACCGGCGCCACCGACAACGCGGCCGGCAGCGCGATCGTGATCGAGGCGATGCGGCTCCTGCGAGCCCTCGACCTCAAGCCCCGACGCTCGATTCGAGCGGCGCTCTGGGGCGCGGAGGAGAGCGGGCTGTTGGGTTCGCGCGGCTACGTGCGCGAGCACTTCGGCGACCCGGCATCGCCGGAGAAGCCGGCGGCGCACGCGAACCTGTCCGTGTACTTCAATGTCGACTGGTACGGCCGCTTCCGAGGCATCTACCTGCAGGGGAACGACAGGGCGCGACCGATCTTCGAAGCCTGGATGGAACCGTTCCACGACGTCGGAATGTCCTGGATCGTGCCCGGCAACACCTGCTGCACCGACCACATGGCCTTCCTCGAAGCGGATCTGCAGGGCTTCCAGTTCATCCAGGACGACCTAGAGTTCTTCAACGCGACGTTCCACACGAACATGGACGTCTACGATCGCTTGATCGCGGAGGACCTGCAGCAGGCGTCGGTGATCCTGGCCAGCTTCGCCTACCATGCCGCGATGCGCGACGGGCCGTTCCCGCGCGCGGACGGCCTGAACAACGGACGGCGCTGGCACAAGTAGCGCCAGCGAGATCGGGGACAAGGAACAGCATGGAGTACCGCATCCTGGGACGCACCGGCGTCAAGGTCGCGCCGCTCTGCTTTGGCAGCGACAACTTCGCCGATCCGACGCCGGCGCCGGAGTGCGTTCGCATGCTGGAGACGGCGATGGACGCCGGTATCAACCTGATCGACACCGGCGAGGTCTACGCCGAGGGCGAGGGCGAGCGGATCATCGGCCGGGCACTCAAGGCAAACGGCCGGCGCCACGAGCTGCTGATCGCAACCAAAGTCGACCACGGGCGCAGGGTCATCGGCAAAACCGTTGTGGACTACACCGGCAGCATCGGCCCCAACGAGTACGGTCACTCGCGGCTCAACCTGATCCGCGCCTGCGAAGGCTCGCTCCGGAGGCTGCGGACCGACTACATCGACCTCTATCAACTGCACCGCCCTTCGCCCGAGCTGCCGTTCGACGAGACCCTGAGGGCACTGGACGACCTGGTCCGGGCCGGCAAGATCCGTTACATCGGCTGCTCGACTCACCCGGCCTGGATGGTCGCCGAGGCCGTGATGACGAGCAAGCTGAAGGGCTACGCCCGCTTCGCCAGTGAGCAGCCGCCCTACAACCTGCTGGACCGCCGGATCGAGAACGAGCTGATTCCCATGTGCCAGCGGCTCGGCCTCGGCGTCATCACCTGGGCGCCGATGGCGATGGGCGTGCTCGCAGGCCGCTATCTCAGCGACTCCGACTATCCCGAGGGCTCGCGCGCCGCGCTGCGCGGCGGCTTCTACGCCGACCGCGTTACGCGAGCCGGTATCGACGTCGGCCGCAAGTTCGCCCGAATCGCGGCCGACTCCGGCCTCACTCCAGCCCAGTTCGCGATCCTCTGGACCAAGGATCAGCCCGGCATCACCGCGCCGCTGATCGGGCCGCGCACGCTCAGGCACCTGGAGGACCTTCTGCCGGTGCTCGACATGACCCTCTCCCGTGAGCAGCGGGCCGCCTGTGACGCGTTGGTGCCGCCCGGGAGCGTAGTCGCCGACTTCCACAATACGGCGGGCTGGATGAAGATGACCGTGCTGCGAGCGGCCGGGAGTTCCTGAAGAATGCGCGTCTCCAACGCACTTCACCTTAGATGGTTTCGCGCTGCCGCAGGCTGAATCCGCATGCATGTCTCCCAGGTAATCCACGCCGTCGACACCCACGTCGGCGGCGAGCCCGGCCGGGTGATCGTCGGCGGCGTCCTCGACGTCCCCGGGGCGACGATGTTCGAGAAGATGCGCTACCTCGAGACCGAAGCGGACGAGCTCAGGCTGCGGATGCTGCGCGAGCCCCGCGGCTACCCGGCCGCGAACTGCAACCTGATCCTGCCGCCCACCCATCCCGACGCGGTGGCCGGGTACGTGATCATGGAGCAAACCGAGTACCCCGGCATGTCGGGCACGAACACGATCGCGGTCGTCACCGTGCTGATCGAGACCGGGATGGTGCCGCACACGGAGCCCGTCACCGAACTCACCCTGGAGTCGCCCGCCGGCCTGATCCGGGTGCGCGCCGACGTCGAGCGGGCTAAGGTGAAGCGGGTCGAGTTCGAGAACGTGCCGGCCTTCGCCGTCCACCTGGACGCCGTCCTCGATGTGCCCGAACTCGGCAAGGTCACCGCTGACGTCACCTACGGCGGCATGTTCTACGTCATCGCCGACGCCGACCAGGTCGGCCTCACCCTGGCGCCGGAAGAAGCCGCCGAAGCCGCCCGCGTCGGCGAGATGATCAAGGCAGCCTGCCAGGAGCAGCTTCCGCCACCGGTGCATCCTCTGAACCCGGAGATCCGCGGCGTCACGATCGGCCAGCTCTCGGCACCCCCGCTCGTGCCCGGCTCGCACCGGCGCAACACGGTGATCGTCTCGACCGGGAAACTCGACTGGGACAAGCCGCTGACCTGGACCGGCGCCCTCGACCGCTCCCCCTGCGGCACCGGCACCTGCGCCAAGATGGGCGCCATGTGGGCAAAAGGCGAGCTGCCGCTCGGCCAGGAGTTCGTCCACGAGGGCGTCCTCGGCACCACGTTCACCGGCCGGATGGTGCGCGAGACGCGGGTCGGCGACTACGCGGCCGCCGTCCCGACGCTGGCGGGGACGGCATGGATTACCGGCTTCGCCCAGTACGTCGTCGACCCGGAGGATCCGTTTCCCAACGGCTTCACGGTCGGCGACATCTGGGGCGGGCACGAGGAGTGATTTGTCAGGAGGAGAGTTGATGAGCGAAGACAGAGTGATGGTGGTCACGGGCGCGTCGAGCGGTCTCGGAGCCGAGGTGTCGGAGCACTTCGCCCTCCAGGGCTACCGTGTCGCGATGAACTATCGCGATGAACTACTTGATCGAGCCCGAAGCGGAGGCGACCTTCGACCGCATCGCGGCCAAGGTCGACGACGCCGACCGGCTAGTGAAGTGCCAGGCCGACGTCGCCAACCGGGAGCAGGTGCGGGCCATGTTCGACGCCGTGATCGACCGGTTCGGAAGGGTCGACATCCTGATCAACTTCGCCGGCATCAATCGCGACGCCCCCTTCGTCGAGATGACCGACGACATGTGGGACTCGGTCGTCTCCGCGCACCTGCGCGGCCATTTCGTCTGCTGCCAGGAGTACGTCTTCCACAACCCGGACCGGCCCGGGGCGATCGTCAACCTGGGCGCCGCCTGCGGCCAGATCGGGCGCAAGAACGGAGCCAACTTCTGTAGCGCCAAGGGCGGGGTAATCGCGCTGACCAAGTGTCTGGCGCAGGAACTTTCCCCGAGAATCCGGGTCAACTGCCTGGTTCCCGGATCGGTCAGGACGCGGGAGGTGATCGACCGCTACGACCTGGAGACCGAGGAGGGCCTGGCGAAGGAACTCGCCACTCTGCCGATGGGCCGGTTGGGGGAGTTCGAGGACATCACACGGATGGTCGACTGCATGATCGGCGCCGAGTTCACCACCGGCGCCACGTTCTACGCCAACGGCGGACAGTACATGCATTGAAGCGCACCGCCGCCATCCTCCGGAGCCTCGTCCGCCATCCGCTCGAGGCGGCGGTGTGCACGATCCTGGTCGCCTTGGTCGCGGTGACCTTTTCCCAGGTCGTCTTCCGGTACGTGCTGGAGGCCTCCCTGTCCTGGTCGGAGGAGCTGGCGCGGTTCCTTCTCATGTGGCTGGCCGCCCTCTCCACCGCCTATGCGATGAAGACGGGCGCCCACTTCGCGCTGCGGTTCGTCGTCGACCGGACGCCGCCCGGGGTGCAGCGCCGGATCGGCTCCGTGGTCGCGCTCAGCTCGGCAGCCTTCCTTGCCGTCTTCGCCTACCAGTCGCTGCGTTTCACCATCGAGGTCCACGACATGCTGGCGCCGGCGACCAGGATGTCGATGGCGGTCCCGTACTCCTCCGCTTTCGTGGGCAGCACGCTGACTCTCTACTACGTGCTCGTGAACTGGCGCCGCGAGTTGCGGGGTCAGGCCGAGGAATAGGCGGCTGGGGACGATGGGACTCCTGGTCATCCTGACCCTGGCGGCGGCGCTGCTGCTCGGCGTGCCGGTGGCCATCGCGCTGGCGCTGGCGGCCATGGTCGGCCTGCTCTACAGCTCGCCCGAATTCCTGATCGTGATGCCGCAGAAGTTCCTTGCCGGCCTGGATTCCTTTCCGCTCCTCGCGGTGCCGTTGTTCGTCCTCGCCGGATCGCTCATCTCGCACGGCGGCATGGCGCGCCGGATCGTCGACCTGGCGCTGCAGTTCGTGGGCCGCCTTCCGGGCGGCCTCGGCCTGGTGGTCATCCTGTCGACGATGCTGTTCTCCGGCATCTCCGGTTCGCCGAGCGCGAACACCGCCGCCATCGGGTCCGTCGCCCTGCCGGCCATGCGGCAGCGGCAGTATCCTCCGGCTTTCGCGACCGCGGTGTTCGCCTCGGCCGGCGGCGTCTCTACCCTGGTGCCGCCGGCGATCGACCTGATCATCATCGGCGTCGTCTCGGGGATGTCGATCGGCGCTCTGTTCGCGGCCGGCATCACGCCGGCGATCGTGCTCGGCCTGGCGCTGATGGGCCTGACCTACATCAAGGCCCTGGACCTCAACCTGCCGCTCGAAGCGAAGGCGTCCTGGCCGCAGCGGCTGCGCGTGATCCGCAACGGCATCCTGCCGCTGTTCATGATCGTCATCATCCTCGGCGGCATCTACGGCGGCGTCTTCACTCCCACCGAAGCGTCGGCGGTCGCCGTCGTCTACGGCGCCCTGGTGTCGTTCTTCGTCTACCGGGAGCTGAAGCTCGAGGACATCCCGAAGGTCCTGCTCCAGACCGTCTCGCTCTCCGGCATCGTCCTGTTCGTGCTCTGGACGGCGTCCATGTTCTCCTTCGTTCTCACGTTCGAGCGGCTGCCGCATCTGCTGGCCGAAGCGATTTCGACCCACGCACCGAACTGGATCGTCTTCATCCTCTTCGTCCACCTGATCTTTCTCGTGCTCGGCATGGTCATGGACGCCCTGCCGCCGATCATCATCCTGATGCCGATCCTGCTGCCGGCGGCGCTCGCCCTGGGCATGGACCCGATCCACTTCGGCATCCTCGTCGCGGCCAACGTCGGCATCGGGATGATCTCGCCGCCGGTCGGCATCTGCCTGCATGTGGCTTGCGGCATCTCGAAGACGCCGATCGAGAAGGTCACGCCCAAGTTGCTGCCCTTCCTCGCGCTGCTTCTCGTGATGCTGATGGTGATCACCTTCGTGCCCGGCGTCACGCTGTGGCTGCCGCACGCGCTCGGCTATGAGTGATCCGCGCCGCATCGCGGCGCTCCTCGCCGCCTGCGTTTTGGCCATGCTCGGCAGCGGCTGCCGCGGCGGCGACGGCGTCACCGTGCTCAAGGTCGCCCACAACGGGCCCGTCGGACACCCGTTCCAGGCCGGCTTCGAGGAGTTTCGGCGCGTCCTGGAAGACCGCACCGACGGCGCGGTGCAGGTGCAGATCTTCGAGAACGAGCAGCTCGGCACCGAGGAGGAGGCCACCCTGATGGTGAAGCTGGGTGCGCTCGCCGCTTCGGCCGCCAGCGCCGGCGGCGGCATTTCGGCCTTCGTGCCGGAGGCCGAGATCTTCAACTTCCCGTTCATCTTTCGGGACCTCGATCACTTCTACCGGGTGCTCGACGGTCCGATCGGGGAGCGCGTCGCGGACCGGATCGAGGAGGAACTGGACGTCGTCGTCCTCGGCTACTGGTTCGCCGGCCGGCGCAACGCCTGGAACGCGGAGCGGCCTGTGGTCACGCCAGGCGACTTGGAGGGCCTGAAGATCCGGGTCATCCCGACCCCGATCCTGGTCGACACCTTCAACGCCCTCGGCGCGCAGGCGACGCCGATGTCGTTCGGCGAGCTCTACTCGGCGCTGGAACAGGGAGTCGTCGACGGCGCGGAGACGGACCACGTCGATCTCTACGGAGAGCGTTTCTACGAGGTCACGAAGTACGTGTCCTACACACGGCACCTCTACCTTGCCGTGGCGCTGATCTTCAGCCGCAAGCTCTACGACGAGCTGCCGCCGGAGGTCCAGGAGGCGGTCGTGGAAGCCGGAAATGCCTCGACCCGGGTCCAGCGGGAGGCGATGACGTCGATGACCGCGGCGGCGCTCGAAGAGCTACAGAAACTGGGCCTGCAGTTCAACGAAGTCGAGCGCAGCCTGTTCGAGGACGAGGTGCGGCAGGTGTACCTCGACAACGCCGGCCGAGTAGGCGGTCTGGAAGCGATCGAGGAGGTCGCCCGGCAGTAGAGCCGCCGACCAGGTTCAACGATCTGAACCCATTTGACACCCCGCCGACCCCGGCGCTAACTTCGTTGGAAGTTTGAGAGCCAATCTGTGGTGGGAAATCCGGTCGGCGAAGGTCAAGCCGACCTGCGAGATAGCACGCCAAGGAGAGTCGGAAGTCCAAGAAGGAGGACGGCGGATATGAAGCACTGCGGAACCATGGGTTCTCGCGCCCCTGCCCGGACGGCAAGAGGCATTCTCATCACCGGCTTGGGGCTTTTACTCCTCTTCAGCGGTGCTGCCGCATGGGGCCAGTCGATCGAGCGCGGCTCGGTCACCGGCACGATCACGGACCCGAACGGCGACCGGATGCCGGGCGTCGACGTGACGCTCACGTCGGCGGAACTCGGCGCGACGAGCGAGACGATGACGGACGGGAACGGCCGCTACCGCTTCGTCGCCCTCCTGCCGTCCACCTACACGGTCGAGGCCGCGATCGAGGGCTTCTCGACCGCTCAGCAGGGGGACATCGAGCTCACGGTCGGCAAGACCCTCAGCGTCGACCTCGCGATGGAGTTGGGGAGCATCGAGGACGTGATCATCGTCGAGGGCTCGCCGCTCATCGACGTGCGCAGTTCGACGCTGCAGACGACGGAACTCAACAACGAGATCCTGATGGATGTGCCGAGCGACCGCAGCATCCGCAGCATCGTCCAGCTGGCGCCTGGCGTCCACTCAGAGAACACGGCGGGCGGGCGCCCTTCGGCCTTCGGCTCGTCCGATCAGGGGGTCCAGTTCTCGGTCGACGGAGTCATCATCAACAGCCCGGAAGCGGGCGAGAGCGAGGTCAGTCTCGGCTTCTTCTCGGTCGAGGACGTCACCGTCCTCGGCGCCGGCGCATCGGCCGAATACGGCGGCTATAGCGGCGTGATCGTCAACGTGACGACGAAGCAGGGCTCGAACGACCTGAACGGCATGGTCGACCTGCAACTTGCCGACAATGACTGGCAGTCCCAGAACACGAACGACCCCGATCTGCAGCGCAGCGGCAGCGACCGCTCCGACACGGAAGTCCACTTCGACATCGGCGGGCCGATGCAACGGGACAACGCGTGGTTCTTCGTCTCGGCCAAGTACCTCCAGGAGGACTCGACGGCCAGCGGCGACCATGTCAACGACCCGTCCTCCGAGGCGCCCCGCTTGGTCGGCAAGATCAACTGGACGCCGACGCAGGAGAAGATCTTCAGCGGCATGCTCGAGTACAGCAGCCACGACGCGCTCTACCAAGGCGCGGACGAGGGCGACCTGGTCGCCCCCGGCGCGACCTTCAGCAACACCGGGACCCAGTACCTGTTCAACTTCAACTACACGGACATGCTGTCCCAGGACACGCTGCTCGATCTGAAGTTCGGCGGCTATCACCAGCGTCAGACCGAGCTGCCCGACAACGGCGACGTACCGGCCCGCTACGATGAATACGAAGACCGCCTTTCCGAGAACTGGTGGGGGCCCTTCAATGCAAACCGGGAGCGTTATCAGCTCATCGGCTCGGTGAGCCACTTCACGGATGACTTCATCCGCGGCGAACACGACTTCAAGTTCGGCGTCGAATTGCAGAACACGCTGGTCAACACGCTCAACGGGTTCTCGGGCGGCAAGTACTACCGCGACATCGCCGGCGAGCCTGACTACCTGCTCGAGAGCACCGGCTACAACACGTTCGCCGACACGGACAAGATCGTCGGCTTTGTACAGGACTCCTGGGGGATCAACGACCGGGTCCGGCTGAACCTCGGCGTGCGAGCCAACTACTGGCGCGGCTCCGTCGAGTCGGACATCAACGGCGTCCGCTTCGACCAGGGCACCGTGTTCACGCCCGACCTCGCCATCGCGCCGCGCATCGGACTGAACATCAACCTGGGCGACGACAACGACTCCGTGCTGAAGGCGCACTGGGGGCGCTACTACCACCAGGTCATCTCGCTTTTCTACAGCCGGCTGGCCCCCGAGAGCGACCGGACGGGCTACCTCTGGAACGCCGACGACAAAGTCTGGGAGCACGACTTCACCGAAGCGCGAGGTCTCGGCCAGTGGGCGATCGACGACAGCCTCGGCGTGCCCTACATGTACGCCTGGGACGTCGGCTGGGAAAAGGTCCTCTCGCGTACCGTCTCGCTCGACATCACGGCGACCTACCGGACGAACCACGACTTCCTGGACGGCGTGAACCTAACCGGCGAGTTCGAACCCACCCGGTACACGGATCCGAACAGCGGACGGACCTACAACGTTCTTGACCAGACGAACGAGGGCGAGAACCGGTACTACTTCACGAACGTCAACTACTGTCAGGACTACGGGCAGGCGTACCAGGAACCCACCTGCTTCAAGAAGATCCGAAAATACGCAGGGATCACGGCCAGCCTCTCCAGACGGTGGCGCAACAACTGGCAACTGCAGGCGTCGTGGACCTACGGCGAGGCAAGAGGCAGCGACAACAACACCCTGTCCGAGTTCCAGGAAGCGAGAGGTTCCTCGCTCGGCGGTTCGACTTTCTTCAGCGACCCGAATGCACAGATCAACGCCTACGGCAATCTGACGATCGATCCGACGCACCTGATCAAGGTCCTGGGCAACGCCCAACTCCCGGGCGGGATCGTCGTCGGCGGGTACTTCCGCTTCTTCTCGGGCAACACCTACAACCAGATTGTCCGGGTGGAAGACGTGGATCAAGAATCGGAGATCTACGGCTACCCCGCGGGCTCATTCCGTGTCGATGACGGCATCAGCCTCGATCTTCGGATCGAGAAGGACTTCACGATCGGCGACGGACGCTTGCTCGGCGTCGGCATCGATGTCTTCAACGTCGGCAACGCGGACACCGTGATCGAAGCCGAACAGTCCCTGGACAGCAGCAGGCCCTTCGGCGCACCGAGGCGGCTGGTCCGCGGCCGCGTCTGGCGGCTGGGGGCGCGGTTCAGCTTCTAGGCGACGGAGCGGCGGAGCGGCGGAGCGGCGGAGGCTGCACCCGCCTGCCAGGGGCGGAGGAGGGGGTCTCAGCGGCCGCTCGCACTTATCGGATGGATGAAGGGTGAGTGCTCGCTGCGGTCGGCTGCGCTCCGGTTGGTCGTCGGACGATGAAGTGTCGCAGGGCGTCGCTTGCCGACAGCCTCGCTGGGACCCCCTCCTCCGCCCCTGGCAGGCTGGACGTCGTCGGGCGGCGAAGCGGCGACTGCTGCCCGCCGTACGGGCCCGGCTTCGTCTTCGGGATCCAGAACGTGTAGCGAAGGCGGGGACGGCTTGTGAGAAGAAGACAAGAGACCGCTGCTAGCCTCCTTTTCTTGCCATGGGCAGCGGACCAACTCGCCGGGATGATGTGAAGCGCGCGGGGCGGTGGATCGGGCTTGCGGTGGCTCTGGCGGTTGCCGTGGTTGTGCTGGTCGGTGTGGCGATCCGGCTCCTTCCAGGCGGGGAGGTCACGGCGCCGTCGGGACATGTGCTGGGTCGGCTTCCGGAGGGGGTGGAGCCTGCTGACCTGAGCGTGCTGCTCATCACGCTGGACACGACCCGGGCCGACCGGATCGGGGCTTACGGGTTCGCCGACATCGAGACGCCGCACCTCGACCGGTTGGCGGCCGAGGGGGTGCTGTTCGAGCAGGCACAGGCGGTGGCGCCGCTGACCCTGCCGGCGCATTCGTCGATCTTCACCGGGGAGTTCCCGCCGGCGCATGGAGTGCGGGACAACGGCGGCTTCTACCTGGGCGACGAGCATGTCGTGCTGGCCGAGATCCTGCGCGACGAAGGTCTCCGCACGGGCGGCTTCGTGGGGGCGTTCGTGCTCGACGCAAAGTGGGGGATCGCCCAGGGCTTCGACCACTACTTCGACGACTTTGAACTCGGCGACACGGTCAGGCTGGCCCTGAACGAGATCGAGCGGCCGTCCAGAGAGGTCACGGACGCCGCGCTCGCCTGGCTCGACGAAGCGCCGGAGGCGCGCTTCTTTTCCTGGGTCCACTACTACGATCCGCACTCGCCCTACGAGCCGCCGGAACCCTTCGCGGAGCGCTACCGGAACCGTCCCTACGTCGGCGAGATCGCCTATGTCGACTCCCAGGTCGGGCGCCTCCTGGCCTGGCTGGACGGCAACGGCCGGGCCCGGGACACGGTCGTCATGGTGATGGGAGACCACGGCGAGAGCCTGGGCGAGCACGGCGAGTCAGGCCATGGCTTCTTCATCTACGAGGGGGCAACCCGCGTCCCGTTCATCGTCCGCGCGCCCTACGACACGATGAGGGGACACCGGGTGGCGGAGGTCGTCCGCGCGGTGGACGTCTCCCCTACCGTCTTCGATCTGCTCGCCGTGGAAGCGGGCCAGGAAGACCGGGACGCTTCCTTCCAGGGGGCCAGCATCGTTCGGCTCCTGACGGGTTCTACGGGGCCGCGCCTGCCTGCCTACGCCGAGGCCGTCTACCCGCGCTACCACTACGGCTGGAGCGATCTTGCCTCGCTGCGGGTCGAGAACATGAAGTACGTCGCGGCGCCGCGTCCCGAGTTGTACGACCTGGCCGCGGACCCGGGTGAAGTGAACAACCTCCACGCCGCTCGCCCCGACGAGGCCGATCGCATGGCCTCGATGCTCCAGGCGCTCGAATCGAGGTGGACGGACCGGGCTTTGCCCGCGCAGGTCGACGAGATCGACCCGGACACGCGCGCGCGGCTCGCTGCACTCGGCTATCTCGCCAGCTTCGCCGGCGGCGGCTCAGCGGAGCCGGTCGACCGTTCCACGCTCGGCGACCCGAAGGACAAGATCCACCTCTTCAACCTGATGCGCACCGCCCGCGAGGCGTCGCTCAAGGGGAACCAGCCGGCGGCCCTGGAAGCCCTCGAGCGGGTGCTCATCGAGGACCCGTCGGTGATCGACGCGTGGGTCCGGCTCGGCGACGAGCAGATGCGCGGCGACGACACCGCCGCCGCGGTCGAGAGCTACCGGAGAGCCATCGAACTGAAGCCCGACTACGCCCACGCCGTGATCAATCTCGCCAACGCCTACCGGCGGGCCGGCGCGCAGGAGGAGGCGATCCTCGGCTACCGGGAGTTCCTGCGCCTCGATCCACGCAACGCGATCATCCACTACGAACTCGCGCGCATGCTCGTGGACCACGGCGACCTGGAGGGCGCCGAGGGACACCTCAGGGAGGCGGCCACCCTGTCGCCGGAGATGGGCGCCGCGGTGGTCAGTCAAGGCGCCGTGGCGCTCCTCCGGTCCGACCCGGTGAACGCGCAACGGCTCTTCGAGGAGGCGCTGGCTGTCCAGCCCGATGTGCGGCTCGCCCATTTCAACCTGGCCCTGCTCGCCGAAGAGCGCGGCGACCCGCGTGCAGCCGCCGACTTCTATCGTCGCGAACTCGACTACCATCCCCTCAGCTACCGGGTGCAGTTCAACCTCGGGCGCCTGCTGGACAGCCTCGGCGACCGCTACGGGGCGACCGCGGCTCTGGAGCAATCGATCGAGATCAACCCCGAGTTCGCCGTCGGCCGCTTCTTCCTGGCCAAGTCCCTGATCGACCGCAACGAACAACTGGACCGCGCCATGGAGCTGGCCCGCACCGGCCTGGAACTCGATCCCGGCTCCGACATGGCCCCCATGGGCCACTACCTGCTCGCCGACATCTACACCCGCCTCGGCCGGCCGCAGGACGCGCAGCGCGAACTCGCCTCGGCCCGAGCCCTGGAACGCAGCGGTTGAGCTTCCCCGCCGCCCGGCACCCCAGCGCATGGATGTAGAGAACCCCGCCAAGCCGACGTCCGTTCTCTGGGTGCGCGGACCCTCTGGTCCGCATCAAGCGCGATGCCGCGAAGCGGCGAGCCAGTACATCGCCCTCGCCCTCACGTTCTTCCTCGCCTCCTGCAGTCCAGCCCCCGACCCCAACATCGCCGCTCCACCGTCCATCTTCATCGACGCCGCCCCCGCCGCGAACCTCGACTTCGTCTACTTCAACGGTATGTCCGGCGAGCACTACTTCAACGAGATCATGGGCGGCGGCGCGGCCCTGTTCGACTTCGACAACGACGGCGACCTGGACGTCTACCTCCTCCAGGGCCGGATGATCGGCCCCAACCTCACGCTCGAGGACGCCTTGTTTCCGCCGCCTCCCGGCACGCCGCTCACCGACCGCCTCTACCGCAACGACCTGGAACCCGGCGCCGCCAGCGCCAACCTCCGTTTCACCGACGTCACCGGCGCCAGCCGCATCGAAGCCGCCGGCTACGGCATGGGCGTCACCACGGGCGACTTCGACAACGACGATTGGACGGACCTCTACGTCACGAACTTCGGCGCCAACCAGTTACTGCGAAACCGCGGCGACGGCACGTTCGACGACGTCACGGCCGCCTCGGGCGCCGACGATCCCCGCTGGTCCGTCGCCGCCACGTTCTTCGACTTCGACCGCGACGGCTGGCTGGACCTCTACGTCGGCAACTACGTCGACTACTCGCTGGCGGACCACAAGCCGTGCCCGCTCCCGAGCGGCGTACTGACGTACTGCGCCCCCGGCGCCTACCGGCCGGCAGCCGACAGCCTGTTCCGGAACAGGGGCGACGGCACCTTCGAGGACGTGTCGACTGCCTCGGGAATCGGCGCCGAGACCGGCTCGGGGCTCGGCGCCGTTGCCGCCGACTTCAACGGCGACCGCTGGATCGACCTCTACGTAGCGAACGACCTGATGTGGAACCGGCTGTGGATCAACCGGGGCGACGGGACTTTCGCCGACAACGCCCTCCTGGCCGGAGTCGCCGTCAACCGCGAAGGCCAGCCCGAGGCCGGCATGGGCGTCGACGCCGGGGACTTCGACGGCGACGGCTATCCCGACATCGTCGTCAGCCACCTGGAACAGGAGACGAACACCCTCTACGTCAACGGCGGCACAGGACTGTTCCGGGACCAATCGGCGTCGACCCAACTCGGGCCGCCGAGCCTGCCGTTCACCGCCTTCGGCATCGGCTGGATCGACTACGACAACGACTCCTGGCTCGACGTGCTCGTCGTCAACGGCGCCGTGATCGGCATGGACGCGTTGATCCGGGAAGGCGACCCCTACCCGCTGCGGCAGACGGACCAGCTCTTCCACAACCTCGGCGACGGCAGCTTCGCGGAAGTCACGGCCGAGGCTGGCGCGGTCTTCGACGAGTCCGAAGTCAGCCGCGCCGCCGCCTTCGGCGACGTCGACAACGACGGCGACCTGGACGTCGTCGTCGTCAACAGCAACGCACCGACCCGTCTGCTCCTGAACCAGGTCGGTCAGGACAAGCCCTGGCTGGGCTTGAGACTCGTGTCCCACAACCGCGACGCCCTGGGCGCCCAGGTCCTGATCCACCGGCAGGGCGCAGCGCCGATCTGGCGCCACGTCCACACCGACGGCAGCTACGCGTCAGCCCGCGATCCGCGGGTGCTGGCCGGCTTGGGCGATGGCGCGAACGCCGCCGTCAGCCACGTCGAGGTCCGTTGGCCGGATGGCACGGTCGAGCAGTGGACGGGCGTGCGAGTCGGGGAGTACCAGGAGTTGGTTCAGGGCGACGGAGAAGCGGTCGGCCCGCAGCGGTAAGCCCGAGAGGCGCTCTCAATACGGCGGAAACGCGTCCGCGGCCCGGGCGCAGCACGCCTCGCCGCCTTCATAGCGCTCCAGGTTCCGAGCGAGCCGCCGCTCATCGCCCGCCCGACCTTGCCGGCGTGCCTCCTCGACGAGAGTGCGCTGGATGCTGATCGCCTCGTCGAAGCGGCCGACTTCGGCCAGACCCATCGCGGCGGTCTCGGCGTTCGGCGCCGACTCGGCCGCTTGAAGTAGCGCACCCGCGATGGACAGGGCCCGCGGGCCGTCCCGGAGTGACGCATCCGGCGCGCCGGCGAGCAGTCTCGCCAGCGAGTGAGCGGCCCGCTCGTCCGTCGAGTCGACGCGCAGCCGCGCTTCGAGCACCGCCTTGGCCTCCGCGAAACGCCCCAGCCCCATCAACACCGTCGCCTCGCGCAGCCAGGCGAGGCTCTCTCCCGGTGCGAGTTCGCGCACCCGGGTGTAGTGCGGCAGGGCCTCCTCGAGCCGGCCGGTGCGAACCAGGGCCTCGGCGAGGCCGAAATGAACGCGGGGCGCATGCTCGGCTTCGGGTGCGAGGCGCAACGCCTCTCTCAATTCCACGACGGCCCGTTCGTAGTTGCCGGTCTGCGCCAGTACCGCACCGAGTCCGAGCCGGGCCTCGCCGTTCCCGGGGTCGCTCTCCAGCACCTGGCGAAAGGCCGTCTCGGCGTCCGCGAGGCGGCCCGTTCGGGTCTGGACGTTGCCGAGGGCCAGCACCGCCTCCACCAGCCCCGGTTCGAGTTCGACCGCCCGGCCGAGGTGCTCCAGTGCGCGGTCGTTGCGCCCCAGTTCAGCCAGGAGCACGCCGAGGTCCGAGTGGGCACGGGCATTCTCCGGCTCCAGCCGGACGGCGACGCCGAAGTGCTCGATTGCCCCCTCCGGATCGCCGCGGCGGACCAGCAGCGTCGTCAGGCTCTCGTGCGCGCGCACGTTCGTTGCGTCGGCCGCCACCGCCTGGCGGTAGGCGGATTCCGCGTCGGCCAGTCGACCTTCGCGGGCGGCGGCATGGCCTCGGGCAAGGTGGGGCAAGGCGCCGATGGCGAGCGTCGTCAACTCGTGCATCAGCGGATCGGCCATGGCGACACGGTTCGGGCCGCTCCGCGCCAGCGCTTCTTCGGCCCGGTCGAACTCGCCCAACTCGCGGTAGGCCTGGCCGAGGTGGTAGTGGACGACGGAAGCTCCCGGCTGGAGGGTCAATGCCCGCTCGAACTGTCCGATGGCTTCCGCGTATGCGCCCCGCTCTTCGGCGACCCGGCCCATCCCATAGGCAACGGCGGCCGAGTCCTCCTCCACCGCTGCCCGCACATAGAGGAGCTCCGCTTCGTCGACCTGAGCCTGTTCGAGCTCGAGGTCGGCGAGCCTGACCAGGGTCGGCGCGTCGTCGGCTCGAAGGTCGAGGGCGTGGCGGAACGCCGGCCGCGCGGTCTCGATGTCACCGGCGCCGGCCGCGAGAACGCCGAGGTAGTAGGCCCAGGCGAATGACTCGGGATCGAGCGCGTGCGCTTCCCGGTAGCACGCGAGCGCCGGTTCCAGCAGGCGGTGGGCCTGGTACAGCCGGCCCAGGTTGCCTAAGGCCTGGGCCCGGTCGGCGGCGCTGGCATCCTCGTTCGCGAGCAAGGCGTCCAGGCCGGCACGCCGGGCCTCGATCTCCCGGGCGAGAGGCGGTTCCAGGTCCGCCAGTTCCGGGTGAGGGATACCTGCCGGCGGCGCGGAAGTGTCGCCCAGGTCGGACGAGCAGGCGAGGGGCATCGCGAGGACAAGAGCACCCAAGCCTGTCTTCGCAGCATTCACTGTCCGATCCTAGTTGCCGCGGCATCTGCTCCTGTATGGTGATCCCTCGTCGGTCGAATGTTCCTTTCTCGCTCCATCGCGATCCTCGGTCTGGCCTGGGCCTGCACGGCGCCGCAGCCGGAATCAGCCGGAATCAGCGCGAGAATCCCGGTACTGATCATCGACGGCGTGAACAACCACGGCTGGGCGAGGACCACCGCCGCCGTCAAGGCGACGATCGAGCGAACGGGCCGCTTCGCCGTTGAAGTCAGCACCTCGCCCAACCGGCGTGCGACGCGAGAGGAGTGGGAGGCCTGGCGACCGGCCTTCTCCGACTACGCGGTCGTGGTCAGCAACTTCAACAGCGACTGCGAGCGGGAAGACGGGGGTTGCGAGCCGTACTGGTCGGCCGACGCGCGGGCCGACTTCGAGGCGTTCGTTCGTGAGGGCGGCGGCTTCGTCTCCGTCCACGCCGCCGACAATCACGCCGCGGACTGGGTCGGGTACAACGAGATGATCGCGGTCGGCGGTTGGGGCGGACGCCGCGCCGGCGTTTCGGGATCCATCCTGCGCAAGATCGACGGCGCCTGGGCCGCGACCTCACCCGACGAGGGGCCGAGCGGGCGGCACGGTCGCATCCGGGAGTTCCAAGTCATCCACGACCAGCCCGACCACCCCATTCTGGCCGGCCTGCCGACCGAGTGGATGCACGCGGCGGACGAGCTCTACGCCTCGCTCCGCGGTCCGGCCGCAAACGTCGAGGTCCTGGCGCACGCCAACTCCCTGGTCACGGGTGAATCCGAGCCGATGCTGATGCTCGTCACCTACGGCCGAGGCCGTGTGTTCCATATCCCGATGGGGCACTACAACGACGAGTCCGAGCCCGCCGGCGCCTCCCTGCACTGCGTCGGTTTCCAGACCGTGCTTGCACGGGGTACGGAGTGCGTCGCTACCGGCGAAGTGACGATCGGCGTGCCTGCTGTCTTCCCCGGACCGAACGAGCCGTCCGTTGTCACCCCCGAACACCTTGAGTGGCCATTGTGATCGGCCGCCGCGCGACGTACCCGAAGTGGTCCGGCTGGCTCGTCTGCACAGCCGCAACCGTAGCGTGGGGCGTGGCGGCTCAGGCTCAGCCCGCGGCGCAGGCGGTAGCGACGCCGGTCGTACCGGGCTACGAGCACCTTCGACTGGCCGGGGCCGCCGGCGACGCGGCGCTCGGCGAAGTCCTGCTCGGTGAGCTGAACTGCCTGTCCTGCCATGAATCGGCCCCGGAGCTGTCCGGACGGCTACTCGCGCGCGCTGCGCCCGACCTCGCGGCGCTCAAGGAGCGGGTCACTGTTGAGTGGCTCACCGCCTATCTCGCCTCGCCGGCAACCGAGAAGCCGGGCACGGCAATGCCGGAGGTTCTTCACTCCCTCGAGGCCGCGGATCGCGACCGGACGGCACGGTTGCTTGCCCGCCACCTGTTCTTCGAGAAGGAGGAACCGGCCGTTTCGGCTCAGGGATCGGCCGACGTGTCCGCGGAGTTCCCGGTGTTCCGGTTCCGGGCCACCGTGGATCGGGGACGCGGGCTGTTCCACTCGATCGGCTGCGTCGCCTGCCACGCGCCCGAGGCATCCGGCGCCGAACCGGCGATCCCCTCCGTCCCCTTACCCGACCTGGCGGCGAAGACCTCGGTCGCGGCACTGACGCGCTTCCTCCTCGATCCCCGGTCCGTGCGGCCGAGCGGACGCATGCCGTCCCTCTACCTGACACCAGGAGAGGCGGAGGATCTCGCGATCTACCTGCTCAGGGACCAGGAGCCGCTGGTCGTCGAGCGTCGCGGCGGCTTCGAGTTCGAGTACTACCTCGACCCGATGCAGGACGAGGACGTCGCGGGCTTCTTCAACCGACCGCCTCTTGACCTCGACACGCTCGAACCGGCCGCCGAGGGCCGGATCGGCCGGCTGTCACTACGCCTGCCGGTCGAGATGAACTACGGCAACCATGCCTTTCGATTCACGGGCCTGATGAGCGTGCCCGAGACCGGGCGCTACACGTTCAGCCTGGCCTCGGACCGCCGCTCCGGCTCCTCGCTGGCGGTCGACGGCGAATTGGTCGCCACCAAGCCAGGTGGCAGCGCTCGCGAAACGGACGCCGAACTCCAACTCGAGGTCGGGGACCATCCGGTCACGGTGACGTACTTCATTCGCGGCGACACGCAGGAACCGTTTCTTGCGGTGGGCCTCGCCGGCGATGCCCTACCCGAGGGCGCGGCGCTTGAGGACTACACAACCTACGAGAACGTACGGCTGCGGCCGGGCGGCGGCGCCCTGGTCTCCGTGGAAGCGGAGGAGGCCGGCTGGGGCGCCCGCCTCTTCGTCCGCCACGGCTGTGCCTCATGCCACGGCTACGCGGGAATCCAACCCGACCGGCGGGACGTCACGACCCCACCGGCGCTCACCGACCTCGATCCGGCGGCGGTCGAAGGCGGCGCCGCCATGCACACCGGCGTCTACTCGCCGCGGTACCGGCTCGCCGATCGGCAGAAGCGCGCGATTCGAGCGGCTCTCCAGGCTCTTCCAGATCTCGCTACGTCCCGGACACCGGCCGACCGGATCGTCCACGCGATGGCGAGCTACAACTGCTATGGCTGCCATCGCCGAGAGGCCGGTACGGTGGCGGTGGGCGGCCCGGCTCCTGTGCGCGCGAGCCACTTCGCCGTCGTCGGCGGCCAGGACCTCGGCGACGAGGGGCGGCTACCGCCTCCTCTCGACGGCGCCGGCGGCAAGCTGAAGCCGGAAGCGCTGCGCTCGATCCTGGGCAGCGACGAACTGCACGTTCGCCGCGACTTCATGGAAGTGAGGATGCCGAGCTTCGCCGGGGCAACGATCAAACAGCTCGCCGATGCCCTGACGACCGTCGACGCCACCGCCGGCGACCTGCTCCAGCCGGCGTTCTCGACCGAAGCGGCCTCCGACGGGATCGAACTGCTGGGCGAGGCCAGCATGAGCTGCATCACGTGCCACAACGTACACGTCCATCCCGCCCTGGGCGTCTCGACGATCGACCTGGCCACGGTCTACGACCGGTTGCGGCCCGGATGGGTCGCGCGGTTCCTGCGGGATCCGGCCGCAATCCGCCCGGGAACCCGCATGCCCTCGTTCTGGCCCGAAGGTGTCGTCAACTTCCAGCATCTCGGAGGCGGTTCGATGGATGGCCAGATCGATGCGATCTGGAGCGCCCTCTCGCTCGGCACTTCCATGCCCGCGCCCGAGGGCGCGAACATCGGCTCCGAAATGGTCCTGGTCCCGGACCAGCGGCCGATCGTGTTCCGGACCTTCATGATCGATGTCGGCCCACGGTCGATTGCCATCGGCTACCCGGAGAACGTCCACGTCGCCTTCGATGCGAACAACATCCGCCTGGCGAAGGTCTGGCGCGGCGGTTTCTTCAATGCCAGGGGCACCTGGCAGGGCCGCGCGGGCCAGTTCTTCGGCCCTTACGGCACGGACGTGCTGGATCTTCCACCGGGCCCGGCCATAGCAAGCCTGAGCGACATCGATAGCCCGTGGCCCATCGCCGGGCGGAACGACCGGAACGTGGGCGGCCGCTTCCTCGGCTACCGGCTCGACGACGAGGGCAAACCGGTGCTGCGCTACCGCCTGCATGACCTCCTGATCGAGGAGGCGCCGGCGCCGCTGCGCAGCGGTGGCGGCACGGACCTGATCCGCCGCTTCCGCCTTGCCGCCGGCCCGGACCCCCGTCCGCTCTATCTGCTGCTGGCCGAGGGCGAGGAGATCGCCTCGACATCGGAGCGCTCATGGAGCGTCGATGGCCAGCTCGACGTATCGATTGCCTCCGAAGCGGAACTTGCGCCGTTCGTCCGGGAGTCCCAGGGCGTCCGCCAGCTCCTGCAGCGGATCGACCTCGCACCAGGCGAAACGCTCCAGCTCGACGTGACTCTGTCCTGGTGATCCTCATGGCCCTCCTGAGCGCAAACACGATGCAACCCGGCCGTGCCGCCGCCACGGTGCTGGTCGCCCTGCTGGTTTCCTTTCCCCTGCCCCTTCTCACCCAGGAGCCCCTGGACGACGGCCTTCAGGAAGAGACGCAGAAGGAGCTCCTCGCCCGCCAGCGGGACGCCATCGGCGCGCAGGCTGCCGCGGAGGAGCTCTACTACCGGCTGCTCACGATGCCCCTCCAGGAGGGGATGTCGATGGAGGTCGGCGGACTGCTGCAGCTCTCGGACGGCCGGATCATGGCCGGAACCCGGCGGGGCGAGATCTTCATCGTCGAGAACGCCTTCAGCGATCCGCCGGCGCCGGTCTTCAAGCAGTACGCGTTCGGCCTCGGGCAGCCGCTCGGCCTGCTTGAGCTCGATGGCTGGATCTACACCGCCCAGCGCGGGGAACTGACCCGGATCAGGGACACCGACGGCGACGACCGCGCCGACGTCTTCGAAACCGTGACGGACGCCTGGGAGACCAGCGGCGACTACCACGAGTACGTCTTCGGCCCCCGCCTGACGCCGGACGGCAAGCTCTGGGTGACCCTGAACATTCCCTTCGGCGACCAGCCCTACGGCTTCGCTCCCTGGCGCGGCTGGGCGGCCCGCATCGATCCCGCGACCGGCGACACCGAGTTCGTGGCCGCCGGCCTCCGCTCGCCCGCCGGCGTCGAGGTCAGCCCCTGGGGCGAGGTCTTCTACACCGACAACCAGGGCGAGTGGAACAACGCCTCGAAGCTCTCCCTGATCGAGGTCGGGGACTTCCATGGCCATCCGCACGGCATGGCGTCCAGCCACCGGCCCGAATCGCAGGTCGAACCGCCGCCGGAAGGCCAGCCCGAAGGCGGGACCTACATGAAGGACCTGCACGCACTGATCCCGAACTACCGCATGCCCTCCGTCTGGTTCCCCTACGTGAAGATGGGGCAGTCCCCGTCCGGTCTGCGCTGGGACACGACGGGCGGCAAGTTCGGGCCCTTCGAAGGCCAGCTCTTCGTCGGCGACCAGCACCACGCGATGGTCATGCGGGTCTTCCTGGAGAAGGTCGACGGCCACTGGCAGGGCGCCGCCTTCAACTTCCGGCGCGGCCTCGATAGCGGCGTGATCCGTCTGGCCTTCGCCGACGACGGTTCGCTCTTCGCCGGCATGTCGGACCGCGGCTGGGGCGGCGTCGGGCCCGAGCCTCACGGTCTGCAGCGGATCGTCTGGACCGGGGCGGTGCCGTTCGAGGTCCACGAGATGCGGGCTCAGTCCGACGGCTTCGAGCTGACGTTCACCAAGGCGGTGGATCCGGAGAGCGCGGGAAACCCCGCCTCCTACCGCATGCAGAGCTACACCTACCGGCTCAGCTCGAGCTACGGAGGACCGGAGGACGACAAGCGGCGCGTCGCCATCCGATCCGCGCGGGTGGCCGACGACGCCATGAGCGTCCGCCTGACGGTCGAGCCGCTCCGCGCCGGCTACGTCCACGAACTGCACCTCAACGGCGTCCGCGGCGGCGACGGCCAGGCCCTACTCCACTCGGAGGCCTACTACACCCTGGTCAACATTCCCGAATGATGGAAGGAGCCTTGCGATGCGACACTTCAAGTCCGGCCTTGCTCCACTGATCGCCCTGCTCGCGCTGGCGATCGCCTGCGCCCCGGCGCCGCCACCCGCCGAAGAGGCCGCGCCCGGCACCCACGCCGACCTGCTCCAGCTCTTCGAGGAGTTCCGCGTCTTCCAGGAGCCTGAGATCGTCGACGGCGTGCCCGACTACACCGCCGAGGCGATGGAAGCGCAGCGGCAGGAACTCGAGGACTACAAGAGCCGGCTCGCCGCGATCGACATCTCGGAATGGACGGATGAACGGGCTCGACTTCCACCACCGCGGGACCGTATAGAGGAAGCGCTGAGGGAGTGCAACGCACTCGTTGGCCGCTTCGGAAGCGAGGCCGACGCCGAGATGGAAGGCTTGGTCATGAGGGCCATAAGTTGGCGAGCCATGCTCTTCGCGAACACCTCAAGACTGGAAGATTCCCTTGCGGAGTTCGACTCCCTCGAGAAGCGGCTCCGGGGCCGTGACCTGACGGAAGTGGATGAGGGCATACCGAAGGCCTTCCTGTTGAAGGGAACTATCCTCACGGCGCTCGGCAGACCTGATGCTGCTAGACGAGTCTACGACAATCTCCTGAAAGGCACAGATGTCCCCGGACCAGCCAAGACGTTGAAAGCTCACGTACAGCTGGCCCAAGCCCAACTCGAACTGGATAGCCACAACTACGGAATGGCGTCAAAGGCGGCTAGTTACGTTCTCGGCGACCGTCGAGATCAGCCGCCGGAGATCCGCTGTCGGGCTCTCTTGATTCGTGTCCAAGCGAGCGCATCGGCCGATCCTGCCGCTTCAAGCAAAGATCTCGCTACAGCCCTCGACGTTCTTCCGACCCTCGATCGCTTTCCACAGGAGGTTCTCAGTGCCTTGATGACCGCATCGCTCGACCTGGGTGTCGCTCACGTGCTGGAGCTGATCGAGAGGTCTTCCTCCTGCGATCTGCTGCTGCCATTCAAGACCGCGCTGGACATCGAACTGGGAAACGTACCGCGTGTGGCTCGTGAGGTCGAGGAGGTCGCAAAGGACATTTGGCGAGCCTTGGCGGAATTGAGATGCAGGCGCGCTACGAACACCCATAAATCGTCGAAGAGTGAGGGAGTCTCCTGAAGTGAACTACCGTACCCTCGGCCGCACCGGCCTCAAGATCTCACCACTCGGCCTCGGCACGAGCAACTTCGGCGACGTGACGCCGGAGGACGAGTCCCGGCGGATCATCGAGCGCACGCTCGACGCCGGCGTGAACCTGATCGACCTCGGCCACATCTACGGCGACGGCAAGGCCGAACGGATCGTCGGCAGCGTGCTGAAGGAGACAGGCCGGCGGCACGAGGTCCTGATCTCGACCAAGATCTACCCCGGCGAGTTCGATGCCGAGACCGGCCTCGCCCGCTCGGAGCACGTGCCGGGCCGCAACCCGAACGAGCAGGGCCTGTCCCGGGCCGGGATCCTCAACGCCTGCGACGCCGCGCTGCGCCGGCTGCAGACGGATCAAATCGACCTCTACCAGACCCACCGGCCCGACTTCGGCATCCCGATCGACGAAACGCTGCGCGCGTTCGACGACCTGGTCCGGGCCGGCAAGGTGCGCTACATCGGCTGCTCGACCTATCCCGCCTGGGGCGTGATGGAAGCGCTCATGGTGAGCGAGCTGAAGGGCTACGTCCGCTTCGCGTCGGAGCAGGCCCCCTACAACCTGCTCGACCGCCGAATCGAGAACGAGCTGATCCCCCTGTGCCGCAAGCACGGTCTCGGCATCCTCGCCTGGGCGCCGCTCGGCATGGGCGTGCTGGCGGGCCGCTACTCCGATGCGCAGGAGTACCCCGAAGGCTCCCGCGCCGACGTGCTCGGCAAGTACTACGCGCGCCGCGTCACGAAACGCGCAGTGCGGGTCGGCGTCGAGTTCGCCAGGCTCGCCGCCGACGCCGGGATCACGCCGGCCCAGTTGGCGATCCTCTGGTGCAAGGACCAGCCGGGCATCACGGCGCCGCTTATCGGCCCCCGGCAGTTCGAGCACGTCGACGAGCTTGTCGCGGTACAGGAGATGACGCTCGACCCCGAGATCGCCGCCGCCTGCGACGCCCTTGTGCCGCCGGGCAGCGCGGTGTCCGACTTCCACAACACGTCGGGCTGGATGAAGACCCGGCTCACCTGGTAGCCGCTCCTGGGAACGCGGGCATCCTGCCCGCATCGGGAAGCGTAAGGCGCAACCGGGAACTTCACGCAGTTCCTGCGCGACTCAACTCACCGACCAAGCGCCTCGCGGACCCTCGCCTCGGCTTGAGCCACCGCTTCCCCCAGGGAGCAGCCCGCCGTGTCGACGGCGTTCGGTCAATCGCATCGGCCGCCAGGATCGAAGCGAGGTCTCGGACACTCAGGCCCGCCGCCGCGGCAACCACTCCCTCAGCCGCCGTACCTGGTCCGGCTGCCATGAAGCCAGGTTCCGCGACTCCTCGGGGTCGGCCAGAAGGTCCCACAGCCGCCACTCTTCGTCGCCGTAGTCGCGGACCAGCTTGTAGCGGCCGTCCCAAGCCATGCGGAAATCCCGCAGGCCGGAGAGCACGACCTCGCGGTGGTTGTCGGTCACGCCTTCGAGCAACGGCCGGAGCGAGCGGCTATCCATCTCCGCCGGGACGTCTACGCCGCCGTAGTCGAGGAAGGTCGCCGCGAGGTCCATGATCGAGACCGGCGCGCCGGTCTGGAAGCCTTGCCGGACTCCGGGTCCCGCCAGGAGCAGCGGCACGCCCACGGATGCCCGGTACGGCACCCCCTTGCCCCAGCGGCCATGCTCGCCGAGCATCTCGCCGTGATCGGAGGAGTAGACGATGATCGTGTTCTCGAGCTGCCCCTTCTCCTCCAGCCAATCGATGTATCGGCCCAGCCACATGTCGACGTTCTCGATCATCGCGGCGTAGTTCTGCCGCGAGCCCAGGTGCTGCTCGGCCCTAAACGAGCCCGTGTAGTGGTGCGGCAGCCCGAGTCCGTCGAGGACGCGCTCGGGACCGCGCACCTTGCGCTCCATCTCCCGCGTAATGTCCATCGGCGGGTGTGGACCCACGAAGTTCACCACCAGGTGCCACGGCTTGTCCGCGGGCGCCTGTTCGAGCAGGTCGAGGCCGTTCCGAGCGAGCCAGTTGTCGCAGTACGCCTCCGGACCAAGCGGTGAAGGGCTGGCATCTCCCCACCAACCGTCCGGCCTGCTGGCGTTGCGCCGAGCCATGTCCTCGGCGCAGATCCGCCCCTGCGGCGGATCGAGGGCGTCCAGGAAGGCGTAGTACGGGTCGCTGGGACCGACCGGCGCCCGCAGGTAGGACATGCCGGCGCCCTTGCCGGCGTTGTTGATCATCGCGGAGAAACCCCAGGCGTCCGCGCGGTTCGTTCCGTCGAGCCCCCAGTCGCTGCTCCCCTTCGACAGATCGAGCTTGCCGCAGGCCATCGTGTGGTAGCCGCTGTCGCGGAGCAGACCGTAGTAGGTCGCCCGATCGACCGGATAGTCGTACTGGTTGTCGGGCACGCCGCAGCGGTCGTATTCCATGCCTGAGGCGAGGCACGACCGCGAGGGAGCGCAAGTCGGCGCCGCGCACACCGCGGACGTGAAGTTCACTCCGGTCCGCGCGAGACGCTCCATGTTCGGCGTCGACAGCGGCACTGCGTAGTCGTCGAGACCGATCCAGTCGTACCGGTGCTGATCGGGAAAGAAGAACAGGAAGTTCGGCCGGCGTCCGGCGGCGTCGGCCGGCGTCGGGGAGTTCGGATCGGCACAGGCGGCGAACCCCGCCAGACTGCTGCCGGCGACCAGGGTCGACTGGCGCAGGAAGTCGCGCCGGGTGCTCTTGTCGCTCATGCCGCTTACCTCCCGCGCCGGCGTCGCACTCCAACGAGACACGACTACCGTCTGCTAACGTTGTAAGAAGTTCCAACAAGAATAGACAGACCGTAGCTGCCAAGGCAAGGAGTCGGCATGAACAGTTGCAAACCCCTTCTCTCCCGCCGCGAGGTTCTGGCTGGAGGCGCCGCGGCAACCGCGGCCGCCCTCACCGGCTGCGGCGACGCGCAGACTCCGGGGCCGCGCGCGATCAGGCGGCCGAACATCCTGCTACTCATCTCGGATCAGCACCGGTTCGATTGGGTGGGGCGCAACCCGGACATTCCGGTTCCCACCCCGCACCTCGACGCCCTGGCGGCACGTGGCGCCGACTTCACCCGGGCGATCGTGTCATCGCCGGTGTGCGGGCCCTCCCGGTCCTGTCTGGCGTCCGGCATGGAGTACGAGAACTGCACCGTGGCGCGGAACCGCGACGAGTACAACGCGGCGCTTCGGCCGACCTTCTACAAGCACCTGCACGACAGCGGCTACCACACGATGGCCTGCGGGAAGATCGACCTGCACAAGGGTCCCGCCGGCCGGCGGCCCGACGGCAAGCTGCACATGGAGGAGTGGGGCTTCTCCGACATGCTGATCACCGGCGGCAAGAACGGTGGAGACACGGAGCCCTACGGGTTCTGGCTCGACTCGCTCGACCCGCCGCTCAAGGACATCCACAACGCGGACATCAGCAAGCGGCGGCTGCCCCGGCACGTCAACTGGTGGGGCATGACGGACCCGACGCCGATCGGCGACCATGCCTACAAGGACAACTACACGGCCCGTACCGGGATGGAACTCCTCGACGGCGTCCCGGACGGTAACCCCTGGTTCCTGATCGTGAACTTCAACGGGCCGCACCCGCCGATGGACATCACGGAGCGCATGGAGCGGGAGTACCGGGGGCCGGACCGGGTGATCGAGGACTTCCCGCAACCGCACAACTACCACGGCATCGCCCGCGTTGGACAAATGCTCGCGCCGCCATCCCCGTTCACGCCTGAGCACCACCTCCGCATCCGCCAGAACTACGCGGCGATGATCGAGAACATCGACCGCTGGATCGGGCTCTACGAGGCGCGGCTCGAAGAGCGCGGCGAGCTCGACGACACGATCGTCATCTACACCAGCGACCACGGCGAGATGCTCGGCGACCACGACTACTGGGGCAAGGGGCTTCCCCACGAGGCTTCCTGGAGAGTCCCCATGGTCATGGCTGGCCCCGGCATCGCCGCCGGCACGCGCAGCGACGCCCTTGTCACCAACATGGACCTGGCGGCAACCAGCATCGCCTTCGCCGAGACCGCCGTTCCCGAGGAGATGCAGAGCCGGTCGCTGCGGCCGCTTCTCGACTCCGGTAAGGGCGAGCACCGCGAGCACATCCGCTCGGCGCTCAACTCGGGGAACGCGGCGACCGGCCGGTTGCGGGTCGTCCAGGACCATCGCTACAAGCTGGTGGACGGCTTCCGGGAAGAGAAGGAGCTGTACGACGTCGAGGCGGACCCGTGGGAGGACGAGAACATCGCGGCCGCCAAGCCGGACGTGGTCGCGCGGCTGGAGAAGCTGCTGGTCTGAAAAGACTGGGTGCGCCACAAACTGGGTGCGCCGGCGTCCTCGCCGGCATCCGGGCGCCGCCGCGAAGCGAAGGTGCCGGCCGTCGGCCGGCGCGTGTTCCTGGCCGCCTGCGGCGGCAGCCGGCGAGGACGCCGGCGCATCCAGTGGGCCTCCCAGTGGCTACCGGACCAGGATCAGTTCCGTCTGGGGCGGCGACAGGTACTCGATGCCGTCCTCGGTGGCGAGCGCCTCTTCATGGTCCCACCAGAGCAAGTACTGGTCCTCTCCCTCGGGTGCCGGCGAAGGCATGTAGAAGAAGTACTCGATGACGAAGTGGTGGTAGGGAGCGAGCGGGATGTCTCTCGACCAGTCCGGGCCCAGGGAGCCGATCCGGGGGCCGAAGTAGGTCTCGACCGACCGGGGCCGGGTGCCCTTCGTCTGTCCGTGGGAGTCGATCGAGATGTGGGTCTTCGTGGCATCGAAGCCGGCGGCGTAGGCCGGGAAGTCGTTCTTGGCTGACACCATGTGGAGCTGGTTGTCTCGCACGACGATCCCGGCTTCCTCGAACTTCTGTGTGTAGTCGCGGATGATCTCGCGCGGTGTGAGGCCCGCCTTGATCGTCTCCGCCAGGATCGCGTCGACCCGCAGGTACTCGGCCCAGAGCTCCTGGATCTCCGGCGGCGGCTCCGTTTCGCCGTCGCGTAGCACGTAGGCATACATGCCGATACTCGGGTTCGTCACGATGTCGCCGCCCTGGACGACGGCATCCTCCCAGCCGTCGCTGCGGCCGCGCTGCGACTGACCGGTTCGCATGCGTCGCATGATCGTCAGTTCGGTCTCGTCGATCCTGGTTGCACCCGGCTCGATCGCGTCCAACGCGTTCTCGAACAGCCAGATCTCGTCGCGTCGCATGCGCTTGAGCAGTTCCACCTCGCTCGGCACCTGATGGTTGGTGTAGTCCAACATCAGCCACTCGGACGAGGTCAGCCGGCTCGCGTACGTCTCGCCGAGTTCCTCGGAAAGCAACAGGTAGTCGGTGTGCGAGAGGCCGTCGATCTCGCCCCGGTAGGTCGGCCACGGGCCCAGCTTGTGCTTGAAGTTGACCGCGATGACGTCCGGGTCGCGCTCGGCGACGAAGTCCCTGAGCCCCTCGAAGCGGTAGTCGTACTCCGTCAACGGGCCGCCGACCGGCTCCTGGACGCGGACCGCCGGGGCCACGATGTCGTAGGCGCCGCTCTGCTCGACGTACCGGTAGTCCGTCTCACCCCAGCCGCGTTGGGTGGCGCCCCAGCGCCGTCCGAGAACGGCCCGCTCGATCCGATCGCCCCGGTCCGTGAACACGAAGACGCCCGAGGCGCTGCCCAGTTCGTCGATCCCGAACGAGTCGGGGATCGACTCCCGCATCACGTGGATCCACATGTCCACGCCGCGCTCCCTCATGATCTCCGGGAGAACGAGATCGAACTTGTCGCGACGGACCTTCCGGTTCGCCGCTTCGTAGGGGGAGCGGAAGGTGTATGGCTCGATCTCCAAAGGCGCGCTGTCGTACGTGCCGTCCGGAATGACCATCGGGATCCTGTATTCGGGGTTGCTCAGGATCTCGTACAGGACCGGCTCTCCCTCCTGCAGCTTCTCGGGCGTGTTGAGCGGCCACTCGTGGCCGATCTGGTCGAGCCGTCCCGGCAGGTCCTGGGCACCGATGAACGACGTGTACACCCAGTAGATGTACTCCGACGCCATGCAGCCGTAGTCGCAGGTCTCGTCGTCGTAGGTGTACCAGGCGCCCTCGGGGTACTCGTCGGGCGGGCCATCGAAGCGTCCGCCGCGGGCTATGTCCATCGCGTCGGTGAGTGCCGTGCCCGGCTCCGTCCCGAACACGTCGGGGTAGGCCACGCCGTAGCCGTTGTCCGAAACCATGTGCCAGATCTCTTCAAGCGCGATGTCGAACACGCCGCGCGCCCGAGCGTCGATTTCGGTCTCTTCGTCGTAGAGACCCTGGCCCCGAGGCGCGTTGGCCCAGTCCATCTCGTGCGCCTCGTCCTGCGTGCCGGTCATGACGATCGTGCCGGCGGTGTCCAGCATCGCCTGGTGCATCTTCGGGTTGTCGATTTCGCCGTCCTCGTCGTTGTCGAGGAACTGGGCCAGGACGCCCGCGGCGTGCAGGAGCTTGTCGTCGCCCGTCGTGTTCGTGGCGTAGATCGGCACGCCGTGGACCATCACCTTCTTGACCCAGGCGATCTCGCCGCCCGCCGGATCTTCCTCGGGCGCAACGGCGCAGGCGGCGACGATCAGACAACTCAACGGCAGACAACGAGCGTTCATGGTTCGTCCTCCCGGCAGTTCTTCGTCCGACGGACTTGGCAGCGTGGGCGGTAGAACTCCCAGAGGCCGCCGCTTCGCGCCGGATGCGGGCAGGATGCCCGCGTGCCATCCGTGCGCCCGATGACGGGCGCACGGAGTGGTTCGCGTGTGGCGCGGGTCGCGCCACACGGGTTCCCAGGCCAGACCGTTCTGCGGCGCACGCTCCTACGGTGCAAGCAGTTCGCGCTTGACGGCGTCTTCGATCAGTTCCTCGGCGTAGCGCCACAGTTCGGGCGCGCCGTCCTCGATGCAGCCGTTGATCTCCCGTACCTGGTCGGCCCGGATGCCGTGCTCCTGCCACGGCCCGCCGCCGTTGATGTAGTTGAGCACCATCGGCTGCAGGCGGTCCAGCGCCCTCGCGAACTTCGCCTCGGGACTCCGGCGTGCCTCGAACTCGTCCCAGACGGCGCGCAGTTCGGCCCCGCTCTCGGCCGGCAGCAGCCCGAAGATCCGCTCCGCCGCCCGCTCTTCGCGCTCCTCCTGGTCCTCGAGGCCCACCTTGTCGTAGACGAACGTGTCGCCCGCGTCGATTTCGACCAGATCGTGGACGATCAGCATCTTCAGCACCTTGAGCTGATCGAGTCCCGAAGCGGCCGCGTGCTCGGACAGCACCAGCGCCATCAACGTCACATGCCACGAGTGCTCCGCCGAGTTCTCTCGGCGCTCGTTGCCGACGATCGAGGTGCGCCGCAGTACCTGCTTGAGCCGGTCGGCTTCGACCAGAAAGCGCATCTGCTGCGCGAGTCGTCCGTTTCGTTCCTGCATACCGCAACGGTATCCAACACCTCCCCGGCACCTACTGTTCCGGCTGGTCCAGTTGCACGCCGCGCTCCCAGACCCGACCGCCCACCTGGTCCACGAGGGCATCGCTGAACTGCAGGAACTCAACCGCTCGCAGCGTGTCCGTCCCGTCGCGGTCCGGCTGCGAGTCGGTCACCGTCACTCCGTCCTCACCGGCGGCGACTTCGTACTCGGCCGCCGGGGCCGAGAAGACCGCCGTGTCGTCGCCGTCGCCGCCGTCAAGCATGTCGTTGCCGCCGCCGCCCTCGAGCCGGTTGGCGCCGCCGTTGCCGGTGAGCACATTGTCGTGAGCGTTGCCGCGCAGGTCCGCGTCGCCGTCGCCGGTGAGCGCGACGTTCCGCAGATGCTGGGTCTTCATCGTGTACCGCACCTCCGGGGCGAACGTCATCGAGAACGTGCCGCTGAAGTCCAGCGGCAGTTCCGGCGTGTAGGTCAGATACGGCCCGACGAAGTTCGTGACCAACGCGTAGCCGAGCGGGTCCTTCTCCGGCATGGCCGCGCGACTGCCCGCGAAGTACTGCCCGAAGTGGGAGTATCCCTCGGGAATCTCGTCGGGCGCGATGTCGCGCCCCTCGTACACGGTCGGCGGCACCGTCCAGAGGTCGTAGTAGTTGTCGATCAGGGCGCCCATGTACTCGTTCGGATGGTCGTCCGGCACGTCACGGGGCCACGCGTACCAGCTCTTGGTCGCCGCTTCGTCGTTCGCCGTCCTCATCTCGGCGATCATCGAAGTGAGGGTCGGCTTGATCCCGTAGTCGTGGATCAGGTGCCAGATCTCCTCGTAGGCGGCGTCCCTGGTCACATGACCCATGTAGTCCGCGTCGCCCGGGGCCGGACATTCGTTCGCGCGCAGGTCCTGCATGCTGAGATCCGTCGCGTCGGCCAGTCCCTCGCTCATCGCCTGGCGCAGGTCGTCCTCCGTGTCGAAGAACACCATCGTCGCCTTGCGGTCCGCCATCGCCACGGCGATCCCGGACTTGTCGTCGCCGTAGACCGAGCCCGGGTGGTCCGCCAGCAGATGCTCCATCACGTTGAGGCCGTGCTTGATCTGGTCGCGGGTCCAGCCGCTCGAGACGAGGAAGTGGATCCGCCTGCCGTCCGGCGTCGGGAACCAGGCGTACCGGTCGAAGTACTTGTGGAACACCTCGGGCGCGTCGGCGGGAAGGTCGACGATGCCGTCCGGCGAACCGGAGGTGTCGATCTCCGGCAGAGTGACGAGTTCGGTGGACCCGCAGGCGATCAGAAGTAAGCAGCCGGCGGCAACCGCTAGCGCTACGGCGGCAGAACTACAGAAGGCCGACGCTTCGCACCGGATGCCGGCGGGGGCGCCGGCGCACCCAGTTTCCGCCGCGCAAGCTCCTCGCAACGTCTTGAATTGCCTCATGAGACTCTCCTCCTTGGTGTCTTCCGATCAGTCCTGCAGATAGAGCTCCCAGAAACTCGCCTGCCCCTCGTCTCTCGAGCGATTCACGATCTTGCCGTCCTTGATCACCATGGACAGGCTGCGCATGTGCGAGATGTGCTCGAGCGGGTTCTTCTCGAGCACGATCAGGTCGGCGAGCTTGCCGGCCTCCACCGTGCCCAGGTCGTCGAGCATTCCCATCATCTCCGCGCTGTTGCGGGTCGCGGCCTGGATGGCGCCCATCTCCGGGATGCCGTGGAACGCGAGCTGCTCGATCTCCAGGATGCCGATCTCCGAGATCGGATTCGAGTCGCTGCCGGTGGTCAGCCGCACGCCCGCGGCATACGCCTTGTTGATCACGTCGCGGGCCAGCTCCGCCCGCTCGTGGCTCCGCTCGTCGGCGTGGGAAACCCGCACCCGGCCTTCGACGACCTCGGGCGGATCGATGTAGCCCGCTTCCGCGATCAGCCGTTCCCGCTCGGCGATGAACTCGGTGCTCAGGTTGCACTGGATCGTCGGGTCGAGGAACGTCCCCGCCTCGGCCATCATCCGGATCGTGTCGTCGGAGAGATCGTTGCCGTGCTCGATGCTCTCGGCGCCGGCCATGACCGCGATCCGGGTCGTCTCGTCGCCTGCGTGGACGGTGACCGGGATGCCGTGCCGGTGGGCCTCCTCGATACCGGCGATCAACTGCTCGGGCGGCATCCGGCTGCCGAGGAACTTGATGAGCTGCGCGCCGTTTGCGATGTTGTCGGCGACCACCGCGCGGATGCCCTCCAGTCCCTTGCCGGTCCTGACGAGCCAGTCCGTGTCCCCATCGGTCGAAAGCGGCGGGCCGCCGGCAACGATCCGCGGTCCGACGAACACGCCGGAATCGAACGCCTGCTTCCAGGCCACGTCCATGAAGTCCCGTTCGCCGGTGATCCGCAGCGTGGTGAAACCGCCCTTGAGTGCGTCCATCGCGTTTCGGCCGGCGCGGATCATGGCGCGCAACAGCGGTTCGTCCGGCAGCAGCCCCTTCGGATCGGGGTGCAGGTCGCCGAGATGCGAGTGGTTGTTCCACAGGCCTGGCAGGACGTAGGCGCCGCCCAGGTCGATGACCCGAGCGTCATCGCCAGGATCCGGCGCCGAGGACGACGGCGTGTGGATCGCCGTGATCCGGCTGCCCTCGATGACCACCGCGGCGTCCTCGATCGGCGGCGCGCCGGTGGCGTCGATGACCGTGGCGTTGGTGAGGACGGTTGTCTGAGCAAAGGCCGGAGCAGCCGAAACGAGCAGCACCACTGCGGAGAAGAAGAGGAAGCGATACCTCGGCTGGACACGGACCGGCCTGCCGCCGGATGCGGGCAGGATGCCCGGGTGCCATCCCGTGCGCCCGAGAACGCGCGCACGGGATGGTTCGCGGGTGGCGCGGATCGCGCCACCCGGGTTCCCGGGGAAGGCTCCGCGGTGTCTCTTCGTGTTCCGCTTCATTCGCCGTCCTCCTTCGATGTCGCGTTGACTGCTACTGATCGTCTGCCGTCGCCCCGCGCTGAAAGCCTGCCGCTTCCTCGGACTCCGCGAGGAAACCCTCGGGCAGCTCCATCGGGCCGTAGTAGTCCCAGTAGGTCGCCGTTCCGAGCTGCCCGTCCAGGTCGACCACGACGCCGCCCTTGAGCACCATCACGGTCTTGCGGATGTTCGAGATGTTCTCGAGCGGACTGTCCCCCAGGACGACTAGGTCGGCCAGCTTCCCCTCCTCGACCGTGCCGAGAACGTCGAGCAGGCCCTGCACCTCGGCCGCGTTGCGGGTCGCCGCGAGGATCGTGTCCATCTCGCTGACCCCGGAGATGACGAACTGCTCCATCTCCAGGAACCCCATCTCGCCGATCGGCATCGAGTCCGAACCGATCAGCAGCTTCACGCCCGCCTCGGCCGCTTTCGCCAGGATGCGCCGCTGTTCGCGTGCGAACTCCGGCGACCGTTCGTCAGCAAAAGCGACCATCGTCCGCAACCGCACGATCTCCTCGTCCTCCGCGTATCCGAGTTCCGCCAACCGCGCCTCGCGCTCGGCAATGTACTCGGCGCTCAGGTTGCAGATGATCGTCGGGTCGTAGAACGTCCCCTTCTCGGCCATCAGCTCGATCGTCTCGTCGGTCAGCCCGTAGCCATGCTCGAGACAGTCCACCCCGGCCTCCACCGCGGCCCGCGCCCCCGGTTCGCGGACATGCGAAGTGACGTGAACACCGAGACTGCGCGCCGTCTGGACCGCCGCCTCCAGCTCGTCCGGCAGCATCTCGACGCTGAACAGCTTGATCGCACGGGCGCCGTTCTGAACCCGCGACCGCACCTCCTTGCGGATCGCGGCCACGCCGTCGGCGCCTTCCGCGACCGAACCCCGATGCCCGGCGGTCGGACTCACCGGCTCGCCGCTGGCGAAGACCCGCGGACCGAGGAAGAACCCCTGGTCGAACGCCCGCTGCCAGGCGACGTCGATGTAGTTCTCCTCGCCCACCGAGCGCACGCTGGTGAAGCCGTGGCGCAGCCCGTCTATAGCGTTCAGTCCCGCGCGGATGACCTTGGATGGCGTCCGTTCGTCGTCCAGGGCGTGGTTGTGCGGGAACATCACGCTCAGATGGGTGTGCATGTTCCAGAACCCGGGCAGCACCCAGGCGCCGTCGAGATCGTGGACGTCGGCCGCGTCGCCGCCGTCAGTGGCCCGGTACGGACCCTCCGCAATCGACGCGATCCGCTCGCCCGCGATCGCGATCGTCATGTCCTCCTGGACGGGACCGACCGTGCCGTCGATGATGCTGACGTCGGTCAGGGCGATCGTCTGCGCCGCCGATGGCAGCGCCGCGACCGCAAGACCCGCGACACCGCCACCGCCACACCGAGCGGACGCCGCTTCATCGCGGCCCACTTCTGCCCATCGCCCTCCGCCGCGAAGGGCGGTTCGTCGTCAAGGTGTTGACCGGCGTGTCGTCAAGGCGGCTTCAGTCGACGCCGAAGGCGAAGACCTTCCCCGAAGCCGAGGCGCCGCCGAGGGCCGGACCGAAGAAGCCGATGAGCGCTGTTGCCTGACCACCGTAGTAGAAGGCGTACTCGTCCGACTCCAGCCGCTGCGAGGTCACTTCGTACACACCTGGAACGACCTTCTTGTATTCAACCTGCCGCAACTGCTTCGGCGGCGAGCCCCCTGAAGCTCCGGTCCAGAGATTCAGCTTGCCCGTGACGAAAGAGCGCTGGTCCTTCTTCTTCAGGACGTCGAAGGCGATCAGTACGAACTCGGAGGGGTTCACGGCGCCGGTCGTCTGGTAGGACAGGCCGGCTTGCGCCTCCTCGAAGCAGAAGTAGAAGGTCGGCTGCCTCTGGCTCGTGCGGACCTGTGAACGGGCGCCGCGGATCATCGCCTTCGCCTTGGTCGACTTGATGCCGTAGGTCAAGCTCGAGAGAACTCCGCTGCCGGTCCTGGTCGAGGTCGGCTGAGTCAGTTCCAGGTCAACCAGTGAACCCTCTTCCGAGAGAAAGATGCCAGGGCTCTTGCAGGGCGTTCCCTCGAAGTTCGAGGCGACATTGGCGACCTGCGATGCACGTGTCCCGGTCACGATGTCGAGAGTACCCGCCTCCGCCGCATCGCCACCGGTGGACGCCGCCTCAGCGCCGGCGTTCGTCATCGACTCCAGCACTTCCGCATCCACCTGTGCCTGAGAAAGCGCAACCAGGGCGTCGACCGACGTGTCGAAGTCTGTCTGGGAACTCCTGATCTTGGCGACGATGACCGACGCCGGAAGTCCGCTCTGGGTCAGTCGAACGACATCCTCGTTCGTCAGGACCTCGACCTCTTCCTGGCCGAGCGCCGGCAGGGTGGACACGAACAGAAAGACCAGACAGCCGAACGCAATGAAGGGGCGTCTATCGCACATGGAAGTCCTCCAGGAGATACCGTGCCAATCAGGAACCTTGGCCAACAGGCTAGCAGGCCGGGAGTTCATGTGGGCGTTCCGTCAGTTCGGTGCCCTGTACACCACCTCGATCTCCCGGTCGAGCCCGGCGACCTCGACCGACTGCCGGGCGCCGTCAGGCCAGACCACCTCCACACGTACAAGGTCTTCGACCGACGCCACATCGCCAAAGCCGATCGTGACCACCGGCTCGACCTGGCTCTGGTAGCTGCGAGTCGGCATGACCCGGCGCCGCTGGACGACGGGACCAGCCGCGGTTCGCTGCTCGATCTCGACCCAGGCGCCGACGGCGCCGCGGTTCACCTGCGCTCCATCGCCGCGCAGCAGGAAGCGCAGCCAGCGGTGCCCGGTTTCCTGGTCGTTGCGCAGCAGCACCGGCCGGTCGCCGGTCTGGAGCAGCAGCACGTCCAGGTCGCCGTCGCCGTCGATGTCGGCGTAGGTGGAGCCTCGGCCCACCAGCTCACGGGTGAGTCCGTCGCCGGGCGCCGGCGTGACCGGTACGAAGGTCGACGCCGCGTCCGGCCCGGCGTTCCAGAACAACTGCGGCGCCTGCCGGTAGCGCTGGCTGGGTTCCACAACCTCGATGTCGTCCTCGAGGTGGCCGTTGACCTGGAGCAGGTCGAGCCGTCCGTCCAGGTCGTAGTCGAAGAAGAAGAGCCCGAAGCTGAGCACGCGGCGGCTGGGCGCGCCGATTCCGGCGGTGATCGCCTCGTCGCTCCACAGCGTCGGATCGCCCTGAGAGACGTAGAGCGAGGTCATCTCGTTGGCGAAGTTCGCGATCGCGAAGCCGAGCTCGCCGTCGTTGCGGAAGTCGGCGGCGTCGGCGCCCATCGCGCCGGTGGCCGCTCCCTCGCGGCTGTAGGCGAGGCCGTAGGTTCCCCCCTGCTCGGTGAACACGCCGCCGCCGTCGTTCACGAGCAGGAAGTTGCGCACCGTGTCGTTGGCCACCAGCACGTCGATGTCGCCGTCGCCCTCGACATCCACCGGCGCCAGCCCCAGCGTCTTCGCCACCGGCGTGTCCGTGGCCGGGTTCAGGATGTGCATTCCGGCCTGCTCGGATATGTCGGTGAACACTCCCGAACCGTCATTCCGATAGAGGTCCATGGTCGTTCCGCCGTAGTTCAGCGGCGGTCCATAGGCGCGCCCAACGCCAGTCAACTGGTAGCCGACCTCGATGTCGATCTCGCGCGACCAGCGGACGTAGTTGCCCACCAGCAGATCGAGGTCGCCGTCCCCGTCGGCGTCGAAGAAGGCGCTGCTGCTGCTCCACTCGGTGGCGTCGCCGGCGACGCCCGCCGCCGCGGTCACGTCCTCGAAGCGGGCGCCTTCCACGTTCCGAAACAGGCGGTTCGGCCCCACCGCGGAGATGAACAGATCGACCCAGCCGTCATTGTCCATGTCGCCGACCGCGACGCCGGTGCCGTAGAAGCTCGCCGCCAGGCCGAGTGCGGCGGTCCGGTCGGCAAACCGCCCGGCGCCGTCGTTCTCGTACAGCGCCATCGTCGGACCGGTCTCCGGCGCCGCGTTCCACTCGGTCGAGTTGACGAGCAGCAGGTCCTGGTCGCCGTCCCGGTCGAAGTCGAAGAAGGCCGCGCCCGAACCCATCGTCTCCGGCAGCAGGGCCTCGCCCTCGGCGCCGTTGACATGGACGAAGTCGATGCCGGCCTCCTCGGTGATGTCCGTGAAGGGGATGACCGGAACCTCAGGCGCCGCAGCCACCGGCCGCGGCGCCGCGACCGGGATCTCCCGCGCCTCCTCGGGCGCCGCCCTGAACACGTAGCGAAGCGTAACGACGATCAACGCCGCAGCGGCCAGTGCCATCAGGACCTTGATCGAGGCGACGAACGTCCGGCCGATGACGGCGTCGTCTTCGGCTACGAGCTCGTCTCCCGGCCGGTCGGGACTCAACCGCCGGCTCCGGTGACCCCCGGCCGGTCGCCTTCGAAGCGCTCGGGCCTATGCAGGTCGTAGATCACGATCGCCTCCGCGGCATGATCGGCGGCCGGGTCGGCGAGGCGTGCGATGGCGATCGCCCGGTCGCGGGCGTTGTCGTCCGGCTTGTACTTCGCGTGGAGTGCCTGATGCCGGTCGGCCGCCTCGCGGTCGCCGAGTTGAGAGTAAATCAGACCCAGGTTGTAGTGCGCGGTCACGTTCTCCGGGTCGATCGCCAGTCCGCGCTCGAACGACTCCCTCGCCTCATTGAGCCGTCCCGTCCGCGCCTCCGCACGGGCCGGCCCACGCTCCCGCTTGGCCCGCTCGAACAGGGCCAGACCGAGCTGGTTCTGAAGCCGCACGTCGCGGCTGAAGTCGAAGCCGCGTCGCCGCATCTCTTCGCTGTCAGCCTCGAGGATCGAGCGGAAGTTCGCGATCGCCTCGTCCACGGCGCCGTTCTGGAAGTTGACCAGTCCGCTGAACCAGGCCACCGACCAGGCCGGGGCCGGCGGCTCGAAGGTGGCGGCCCGTTCGAGCGCGGCGATCGCATCATCCGTGACCGTGCCCTGCGCCAGGTACACCCGGGCGAGGTTGAGCGGCCCGTCCGGACGGCCCAACTCCTCCACGCGAGTGAAGGCCTCGATCGCCTGCCGGAGCTCGCCGCGACCGGTGCCGCCCTTGCGCAGGAGGCCGATGCCGTAGTCGTTCCAGCGTTGCCACAACTGCTTGGCGGGTGCACGGACGACCGGACCGGATGCGGGCGAGACGCCCGCGCTCCCAGGACCGGATGCGGGCGGGACGCCCGCGTTCCCAGGGCCGGATGCGGGCGAGACGCCCGCGTTCCCAGGACCGAATGCGGGCGAGACGCCCGGGTTCCCAGGGCCGACCGGGAAGGTCACCGCGTCCCGGGCCAGGTCCAAGATCGGCAGTTCGTTGACCGTCTCCTCGCCGTAGATGTAGCGCAGGTACTTCGTGTCGAACTTGCGGTAGCGGAGCACCGCCTCGACCGTCAGGCTCGTGGTGGCGCCGGCGCGCGGAACTTCCATCCGGTAGTGGGTCACGTCGCCCGCCCCCGGCGGAATCTGGTGATCGTAGAGCGGCACGAAGATGTCCTCTGCGTTGCGGCGATCGATGCGCGCGCCGTCGCGGTCGAGCATGTAGACGTTGATGAAGTGCGACCACGGGTCTACCCGGTTGCCTTCGCCCAGTCCGCCGCTCCGGCCCACCAGCCGGCCGCTGTCGTCGCGCACCGCGATGTCGAGCCAGAGCTGGTTGGAGTCGGCCGTGCCCTGAGTCAGGTGGTGGCCCAGACCGAGGGTCCGCACGACGACCTCCAGCAGGTACTCCTCGCCCGCCGCGAGCGCCGGTATCTCGGGGCGCACCGGCGCGATCAACTCGCCCTCGATCGCGCCGCCCGGCTTGACGCCGAAGATGTCGATGTCAACGACGCCCTCGTTGAACGCGCGGTGCGCCTCGATCACCCAGTCCGGGAAGTCGAGCAGGTGGGGAATCCCGGTGTTGGCGGACGGGAACAGGTGGTCGTGGACCTGGGTGACACCAGGCTGGTCGCTCGCCGGGTACCGGCGGGAACCGAAGTCGTCCGACGGCAGCAGGTCCATGTGGCAGCCGTTGCAGTTCGGCTTGGCCTCGGGCGGATAGTAGAAGCTCGCCACCCCGTGCCCGGACACGCCGGAGAGAAGGTGCGAGTCGTAGTGGTTCTGCCCGCGCAGAAACTTGTAGTGGTTCAACTCCTCCGGCAAGTGGACCTTGTGGCAGGTGCCGCAGAACTCCGCGGTCGTGTGCAGGGGCTTGAGGAAGGTTCGCTTGTGCAGTTCGGGCTTCGCCTTGACCAGTTGGTGGTTGACGAACTTGAGGAAAGCCGAATCCGCGAAGGCGAACGGATAGTGCTGCGGCTCCTCGATCGTGTAGTCGGCGTTGCCGCGCGGACTGTTGACATGGGTGATCGCATGGCAGGACGTGCAGGTGATTCCGGCGTGGGCCGCCGGCTGGTCGACGTCGAACTCCGGGTCGTCGAAGGCGCCCGAGAAGAACACGACCGGGTCGTGGCAGCCGGCGCAGAAGCGCGACGCCTGCACGTCGCCCGAGCGCTCGTACGCCTTCTCGCGGGTCTCCTGGACGGAGAAGCTGTAGGCGGGGTTGTTGAAGGAGCTGAAGCGGTGAGCGCTGTAGGTCCATCGGCCGTGGATGTCGGCGTGACAGTCGACGCAGTAAGCGTCGTTCATCAATGCCCGCTCGGGGATGAAACCGCCGCTCGCGGTGCGCGCCAGGGCCGGGAAGAAGTACTGCTCGCCCGACTCCGGTCCTTCCACGTTCCACGCCCGCGGATCCTGGAACTGCAGCACCAGCGCCACGCCGACCAGGACCACGGCGGCGGCCGCCACGCGCGCGCCGATCCGCCAGTTGATGCGCTTGCCCGCAAGCCGGTGCAGCACGAACAGCCAGGCAGCCACCAGGGGCGCCAGGACGTGCAGCCAGTAGGCGACGCCGCGGACCGCCGGATCGTTCACCGTGATCACACCTTCGATCCGCGTCAGCACGATGCCGCTGAAGAGCAGCACGAGCGCGGTCCCGAACAGGGCGTAACCGACCTTGACCGCGCGCCGGTTGGGGCGATTTCGCGCGTTGCGCATGTGCGCCAAGCCGAACCAGATCACCGGCGCCACGAACAGACCACCCACCGCCAGATGGAGCAGGAACATCGAGATGTAGAACCAGTTCTGGTACGTCTCGCCGGTCGCCGCCTCCGCGACGCGGACGCCGGAGAGGTAGAACGAGTTCACCGCCAGCAGAGCGAACAGTCCGAAGACCACCCACAGCAGAGGCTTCAGCCTGGGGCCGATCGCCGGCCGGTAGCGCCGGCGAACGGGCGGCTTCCCGCCGCCCGCGCTTGTTGTCACTTGCTCGCTCCGGTCGCTCCCGCGTGCCGTTGCGGAACCCGGGACGCCGCCTCGATCTCCTCGCCGACCAGCCTGTCGAGCGCCCGCAGCAGACGGAACGTGACGGCGTACGCGGCGCGGCGAACCCGTGCCGACGTTGGCTGGCCGGTGACCCGTACCGCGAAGGCGTACCGGGGCGGCTGCCTCTCGTCGGAGGGGAAGAAGCCGGCGTAGTTCACGTGGAACGGCTTGTCCGGATCGCGCGCCGTGCCCGTCTTCATCGCTACCCGGAGACGCTTCGGCGCCACCCGGTTCGCCGTCCCGCCGGGCGAAACGACGGCTCGCATCGACTCGTGCAGCACCGGCAGCCAGGACGGGTCGAGAACCTCGACGCCCCGGCGCGGACCGTCGCCGGCCGGTGTCCGCGGCGAGATGCCCATGAGTCCGTCCGCCTGCAGAACGAAGCTCGGCTCGCGGCGGCGGCCGTCCGAGAGGGTGGCGGCAAACAAGGCGGCCCCCAACGGCGTGATCGAAGCCTCCTCGAGGCCGATCGAGAGATCGCCGAGCTGCTTGCCCGGGTGACGGTACTCATGCACCACGCCGACGGCGTTTCTCGGCACCGGCTCGCCGTTTCTGCCGCCGATCACGAAGCCGAAGCGTTCGTACTCTTCGACCAGCGCCCGGTCGCCCACGTCGATCGCCAGCTTGGCGAAGGCGACGTTGCAGCTACTGGCCATCGCATCGGCGAGCCCTCCGAGCCGGCCGTTGATCGCGGCGCAGTACAGCCGCTGACCGTCCATCAGCACCGAGCCGCGGCAGGTCATGTCGGCGATCTCCTGGTCGGGGTCGAGACCGGCCCGCATTGCCGCCGTCGTCGTGATCAGCTTGGCGATCGAGGCCGGCTCGCGCGGATCGAGGACGCTGTCGCCGTTCGACCGCCACCGGCGGCTTCGACTGCGATTGCTCACCGCCGCCAGGACCGCGCCCGAGGGGATCTCCACGATCGCGATCGCTCCCTCCTCCCGGCCCAGCGCCTTGTCGGCTACCTCGCTCCAGGCCCGGTCGATCGTCAGGCGCAACGCTCGCGCCGCGGCGGCGCCGCTCATCGCCCCCGGTCCGGCGGCGGCAAGACCCGGAGGCTGAAGGGCGGGTGGCAACAGGTGGGTCGCCAACTCGACCGGCACCAGGCCGGCCGGCAGATCCTCCACCAGCGTCAGCGAACGGTCGTCGCCGATCGATCCCAGCGGCCGGCCCCGCCGGTCGAAGAGCAGTTGCTGCACCCCCGAGGCGTCAACTTCCTGCGCTCGCTGCAGGCGCCGTTCGAACGCAGACGCCGGCGGCGGTTCATCCGGGAGCGATTCTGTCGCCGCTTCCTCGTCCGAACTGGCCGCGGCGGCCTGGTCCCCGGCACGGTTCAGCCCGAGTTCCACCTCGGCCGCCGCCAGCAGCGCCGGCGGCAGGTGTTCGGCGTGGTCCTCGTACAACGCCGCCACCTCGCGCCAGCGGCCCTCTCCGGCCGCGTGGCGGGCCGCCAGGCTGAGCAGGCCGGGGGCCCAATCGGCAAGCTCTTCGAACTCCTCGCCGGCAGTCGCCGCTTCCGCCAGACGAAGCTCCAGCCGCGCCTGTCCGACCTGCCGCTGAACCCGCCACGACGAGAACGCCGCCACCACGAGCACGGCCAGCAGCGCCGCCTGAACCCGGCGGCGAAGGGGCCACAACGTCCGCCAGGTCTCCCAGCGGAAGATGGGCGACCGGGGGCCGGCGGCCAGCACCTGTTCGAGGCGGCGGCGCATCACAGCACCTGGAGCGTCGGCAGGGCCGCGCTCAGCGTCCACCGCCCCGTAATCAGCCCCGCCCGCGACGGGCTGCATACCGGATGGCTGACGTAACCCGCCTTGAAGAGAACGCCGCTCGCCGCCAGCGCGTCGATGTTCGGGGTCGAGATCACCTCGCTGCCGTAGATGCCGATATCGGCGTAGCCGAGATCGTCGGCGAGGATGAGCACGATGTTGGGTGTGCCGACTCCGGTTTCTGGCGGACCGGCGCCGGCATCCTCCGCGGGGGCGTCAGCGTCTGGCGCGGCGCACGCAGCCAGGATGACCGCCGCTACCAGCACCGTGGCGAGGCGAATCGTCGTCAACTGCATCTTGAACCTCCCTCTTCAAGAGACCAACTTGACATGCTAGCTGACCCGCGTGGCCGTCTTCGGGCGCGCGGACGCCACGGTGCCGGCGCACCTGGGCTACGCTCCGCGCTGCCATGACGACCGAAGCCGCCAGCCAACCGGCGCCCTCCGATCTGCCCGCCTCCGTGCAACGACTCGAACTCGACGACCGGGAAGTCTTCCTGGTCGGCACCGCGCACGTCTCACCCCAGAGCGTTCGGGACACGAAGGAAGCGATCGAGGCGCTCGAACCCGACACGGTGTGCGTCGAGCTCTGCGAGGCCCGCTACCAGAACCTGGAGAACCAGGATTCCTGGCGCAAGCTGGACATCTTCCAGGTACTGCGCGAGGGCAAGGCGGCGCTGCTGCTCAGTTCGTTCCTGATGCACTCCTTCCAGCGGCGAATCGCCCAGCGTTTCGGCATCGAGCCCGGCGCCGAGATGCGCGAGGCGATCGCCCGGGCCCGCGAGCGCGGCGCCCGCCTCGAACTGATCGACCGCGACATCCAGATCTCGCTGAAGCGCACCTGGTACTCGCTCGGCTTCTGGCAGCGAACGAAGGTGATGACCCAGTTGGCCGGCAGCGCCTTCGTCGGCGACGACCTGAAGGAAGAGGACATCGAGCAGCTCCGCGACAGCGGCAACCTGACCGACCTGATGTCCGCCCTCGCCGAGGCACTGCCGAGCGTCAAGGAAACCCTGATCGACGAGCGGGACGCCTACATGGCCGAGAAGCTGCGCCAGTCGGCTGGCCCGCGCACGGTGGCCGTGGTCGGTGCCGGGCACCTGCCCGGCATCGCCGGCCTCGCCGACTCCGAATGCGACCTGGAGGAACTCGAATTGGTGCCCGACCCGCCAGTGTGGCCGCGTGTCGTCGCGTGGCTCGTGCCGATCCTGATCGTCGCGCTGTTCGCCTACGGCCTCGTTTGGGGCGACCGGGAGCGCACCGTCGAATCGGTCTACATCTGGGTCGGGCTCAACGGCGGTCTGGCCGCCCTCGGCGCCGCCATCGCCCTCGCCCACCCGGTGACGATCCTGTCCGCCTTCGCCGCCGCGCCCCTGACCAGCCTGAATCCCCTGATGGCGGCCGGCTGGGTCGCGGGACTCGTCCAGGCTCTGCTCCGCAAGCCCCTGGTTGCCGACCTGGAGAACCTCGCCGACAGCCTGAGTTCCGTCCGCGGCTTCTGGAACAACCGCCTCACTCGCATCCTCCTCGTCGTCGTCCTGTGCAACCTGGGCAGCGTGCTGGCTACGTTCGTCGCGGGAACGTGGATCGTCGCCCGGACGATGTGAGCTCCCTGCCTGTCGCTCCAGGTTTCTCCGGCAACCCCTGAGGGCACTCCCGGGGCGTCGCCGGACAACCGTGAGCGGCTGGAATTGTCGTAAATCTCCCGTCTGTGGGCGGATTTACGACAATGGTCGGTCGTCGCGACCTCTGATCGCAGTCTTTTCTTGCATATCCCATTCCGCAAGAGATACCCTGGCGCCGCTCAACTTCGACTCGGCAAGGAGCGGCCGACACCATGCCCACATCACCGATCGGCACCCGCATCAAGGCGCTGCGCGAGCAGCACGACCTCACGCAGGAAGACCTTGCCCGCGTCTTCGGCTTCAAGGACCGCCAGACCGTCTCGGCCATCGAGAGCGGCACGCGCCGCCTGACGGCTGACGAACTGCTCCTCGTCGTGGAGACGTTTCCCCAAGGCGCGCTAGCGGGCCACGAAGCCGAGGCACCTGTCTAGGGGCTGGACAAGCTCGCCAAACCCGTTTATTGTCGTAAATCTCACCTCTGAGGGTGAATATGCGACAATCTACCGCCCGACAGCGCCTGCTCGACGCAACTCTCTGGCGACTCTCCCAGTCACCGGTCACCGCTCTCCTGGGCGCCCGGCAGGTCGGGAAGACGACGCTCGCCCAGCAGATCGTGGCGGCGTGGGAAGGGCCCGCCACGGTCTACGACCTGGAGGTGCCAGCGGTTCGCGAGGCGTTCCGCACGACTCCGGAGCGGCTGCTTCGAGGCGGCGAGGGGCTGGTCGTGATCGACGAGGTGCAACGCGTACCGGAGCTGTTCGAGATCCTCCGTCCGATCTGCGACGACCCTGAGCGGAAGGCCGTCTTCCTGCTCCTGGGCAGCGCCTCCTGGGACCTGATCCGGGGAGTCTCCGAGACCCTGGCGGGGCGCATCTCGTTCGTCGACGTGAGCGGCTTCTCGCTCGACGAAGTGGGAACCGGGAACCAGGACCGCCTGTGGGTGCGCGGCGGGTTCCCCCTGGCCTACTTGGCCGAGTCGGATGCGGCCTGCACTCTCTGGATAGAGTCCTTTGCCCGCACGTTCCTGGAGCGCGACGTGCCGGGACTCGGGTCGAGGGTGTCGCCGGAGGCGCTCGGCCGGTTCTGGACCATGCTGGCGCATGTCCACTCGCAGACCTGGAACGCATCGGCGCTCAGCCGCTCGATGGGAGTCGGCGCCAAGTCGGTGAACCACTACCGCGACCTGCTCGCCGGGACGTTCATGATCCGGGTGCTGCCACCGTGGTTCGAGAACGTCGGCAAGCGCGTCGTCAAGGCGCCCAAGGTCTACATCCGCGACTCCGGCATCCTCCACTATCTGCTGGGGCTGGAGTCCATGGTCGACCTCGTCCGCCACCCCGCCTACGGCCCAAGCTGGGAGGGTTTCGCCCTGGAACAGACGTTGATCGCGTTCGGTGCGCGCCAGGCGTACTTCTGGGGCACCCACCGAGGCGCCGAACTGGACCTCATGCTACTTCGCGGCGGCAGGCGCTGGGGATTCGAGTTCAAGTGCGCGGACGCACCCAGGACGACCAGGTCGATGCACACGGTCATCGAGGACCTCGGTCTCCAACATCTCTGGGTGGTCTACCCGGGCGACCTCGAGTATCCGCTGAAGGAGAAGATCACCGCGGTCCCGCTCAAGAAAATCCGCGAGATCAAGGTGACAAACTAACGAGCGATGACGAACGAGGCCGCGAGAGACGGTGCCAAAGGAGCTCATTCATGACGGAACGGACCACCTACGAACAGGTTGGCGACGTGGCCCTGGTCACCATGGACGACTGCAAGGCCAACGTCTTCGGACCGCCGATGATCGCCGCGGTCAACGCCATGCTCGACCGTGCCGCGGACGAAGCCCGGGCCGTCGTGCTGACCGGCCGGCCCGGCGTGTTTTCCGGCGGGTTCGACCTCAACGTGTTTCGCGATGGAGGCCCGGAGGAGGCCCGCGCCATGGGAGTCGCCGGAGCCCGTCTGATGATGCGCCTGTACGGATTGCCCCAGCCCCTGGTGGTCGCGGCCAGCGGACACGCCATCGCGCTCGGCGCGCTCTGTGTGCTCACCGGCGACCATCGTCTCGCGGCGGACGGCGCCTTCCGGTTCGGGCTGAACGAGGTCGCGATCGGCAGAACGCTGCCGCCGTTCGCCTGGCTGCTGGCCAGGGAGCGGCTCTCCAAACGCGCTCTGACGCAGGCCGCCCTGACCGCGAAGATGTACGACGCCGGGGGTGCGCGCGATGCCGGTTTCGTCGACGCCGTCGCGCCGGCCGGCGGGCTGCGCGATGCCGCTCTCGAGCGCGCCGCCCAGTTGGCCGAACTCGACGCGAATGCGTTCTCGGCAATGAAGCAGGGCCTGAGGGGCGAAGGCATCGACGCCGTCCTCGCCGGTCTCGCGGAGGCGGCGCCAGATGGCTCTTGACGTCTACTTCAGCGCGACGCCCAACGGGTGGAAGATCTCGATCATGCTCGAGGAGCTGCGCGAGGCGGGGGTCGAACTGCCCGAGACGCGCATCCACATGGTCGATCTCTCGGCCGGCGACCAGTTCACCCCCGAATTCACCGCGATCAACCCCAACCAGAAGATGCCGGCCCTGGTGGACGACGGTCGCGCCGTCATGGAGAGCTGCGCCATCCTGCAGTACCTGGGGGAGAAGTTCCCGACCCCGCTCTACCCGACCGACGAGCGACGCTGGGACGTGCTTCCCTGGCTCTACTGGCAAGCCGCAAATCTCGGCCCGGCGTTCGGCAACAAACTGAGCTACACGCGCTACATCAACGTGCCCGATGAGGAGAAGGCCCACCCGCTGGAACGATTCGGCAAGGAGTCGCTTCGGCTGGTGGCGATTCTCGGCCGCCGGTTCGAGAAGCACCCCTACATCTGTGGGGACACGTTCACGGTTGCCGACATCGCGGCGTTCCCGTGGATCCGGGCGTACAAGTGGGCCAAGGTCGACATCACGACCCAGCCCTCCGTCGTGGACTGGCTCAAACGCGTTCGCGCGCGCCCGGGCGTGGATCGGGGAGTCGCCTACGGCGTGCCGAAGGACGAAGTCGACAGCTTCAGCAAGGAGCGCCGGGAACGCTACAAGGCAAGGGGCGCGCAAATCGCCGCCAATGAGAATCTCAAGACGTCGATCTGATCTCAGGTCGACATCCTGAACCGCCTGCACCGCTACCGCCCCGAAACCCCTCGCAGGCTCGGTGTTTCGGCCCATCCCGTCCGCTTCCAGGAGCTTGCGCCGCGAACTCACCCGTAGCGTTCTGCGGCGCAAGCTCCTAGAATTGCCGGACTCTCGAATGGCGCAGGCGATGAACAAGGAAGCACCCGCACAACAGGTCCAGCTCATGGGTCATCGGATCCGGCGGCTGCGGCGCAAGAACAAGCTGACGCAGCCCGCGCTGGCGGAGCGCGTCGGCATTCCGCCGTCCGACCTGTCACGGATCGAGCGGGACGAACTCCGGGTCAGCCTGGACGTGCTGATACGGATCGTCGCGGAGTTCAACGTCGGGCTCGACGAGCTGATGGGCAAGCCGGCGAGCGGGCGGCGGGGCCGGCGCTAGCCCACCGGGACTCTCCACCCTTTAGCAAGTGTGTTTTGGGGAGGCTGCTGCGGGTCAGGGAGGTCATGCGACCTGGGCATGGCATCGCTTGTTGGGGTCGAAGAGAGTTCGGTCTCGGAGCATGGCGCAGGCGACGCCGAGGAGTCGGTCGACGAGTTGTCTGATGGCGCGTCCGTGCGTCTTTCCCTGGGCTTTCATGGCGTCGTACTTGGCGCGGCTGATCGGGTCGTGCTGGATGGCGACTCGTCCCCAGTGATAGACGGCGTCGCTGAGGTGTTCGTTGGCGGCGAGTCGTCGCATGACGATGAGCTTCTTGCCGGACTTGACGGTCACCGGCGCCACTCCGCAGAGGCAACGCAGTGCCTCGTGGTCTCTGCGGCCCAGGCTTTGATCGGCCTCGGAGAGCAGGGTGGCGAGGCCGACCTTGCCGAGTCCGGGCAGCGACCTGAGGATGGCGGCGTCGCTCGGCTTAGGGGAGTCGTCGTCGTTTTCCCGTTGGGCCGGGGCCTCGAGTGCGCGGGTCATCCGCTCCAGCCGCTTGTCGGCGTCGGCGAGTTGGCGGCAGACGGTGTCGAGCACCGGCCGGAGGAGTCCTATGTGTTCGACGGCGGCCTTAACGGTGTCCGGGGAAACGGCGATCGGCTCGGCCCGCAGTTGATCGCGCAGTTGGGCGGCAGTCAGGCGCCGGATGCGGTGTTCCTTGAGCAGTTTGGCGAGCGTGGCTTCGCGCAGCCGTCGAGCCTTGCCGGGGGTCGGCGCCAGTCGCCACAAGGCCAGCGCGAAGGGCGCCGACACCTCGTTCTTGACCACGGCGAGAAACTGCGGGTAGTAGCGCCAGATCTGGTCGCGGACTTGGTTCTCCAGGCGGTTCTTCTGGCCGACCAACTGCTTGCGGCCGCGGGACACCTCGCGCAGCATCACGATGGCTGCATCGGATGGTTGCACGCGGTTCAGGCACTCGGGGTCGGTGCGAAGCGCGGCGGCGAGCGCCCGTGCATCGCGGCGGTCATCCTTGGCGCCGGCGACGGAGAAGCGGTCCCTGAAGCGGTCGAGCTGCTTGGGGTTGATCGAATGCACGGCGAAGCCCCGCTCCAGGAGAGTCTCGACCACCGGTCCGTGCGGCACCTCGATGGCGACGCCGATCTCGTCCGGAGACGTCGGTCGGGTATGTCCAAGGAGCCAGTCGGCCATGGCGGCAAGTCCCTTGCCGCTGTGGTCGAACGCCCGCTCCCCCCTCACCTTGCCGTCCCGATCCAGCACACACACGTGGTGGGTCTCGGACCCCCAGTCCACGCCGACGAACCACGTCCTGGTCATCTCGTCCTCCTTCTCCCTTGCGGTAGTGTTGCCTGGTCGGCATGCCGCGTTGCCTGCCCGTACCTGTACTGGTGCTCTAAGGCACTGACTCTCCACTGGGCGTCCAACGCGGCGAAGCAGCCAGGGCACGGGTCCCAGCCAGGTGCTCGAAGCACAGTGCGCCGGTGGTCGCTCCTGGCTGCTTGCCGACCTTCCTTCAGTGACTCCGGCAGGCCGGAGACGCAACCGACCGGCGGTCTCGGCTGCGGAAGCTGCCGGTCCCGCGGAAAACGGCAGACCGTTTCCCGCCGGACCTTGGAAAACCGGCAAGCCGGTTTCCCACAGCTACCGCAGCCGCGACGGCTACTGGTCGATTCCACCTCTCTCAACGACCCACCAGAATCCACCCGAGAAAGGTACAGGTGCGCCGGCGTCCCCGCCGGTTCTCGGCACGGCGCCTCGCACTGGGTGCGCCGGCGTCCCCGCCGGCTTCTGAGAAGAAACGGCGAGGCGCCAGCCTCGCTCCACTCTGACCGCTCGCAGTGCCGGCCTTACGGCCGGCGCGTTTCCTTGGCCGCCTTCGGCGGCGAGCCGGCGGGGACGCCGGCGCACCCAGTCACCAACCGCCGCACCCCTTCCTCCACCTCGCCGTCGAGATGGACGGCGAGCACCCGACGCTTCCGCTCGACGAGCACTTCGTAGTCGCCCCAGGCCTGGGCGAGCTGGACCTGGCCGAAGGTCAGGCCAACGCCTGGAACCGAGATGTCCGCAGCCGGCGGATCGGCGGTGATCTGCAGGAACAGACCGCGGTTGGGGCCGCCCTTGTGCGCCTGTCCCGTCGAGTGCAGGAAGCTCGGACTGAAACCGAGCACGGACGCGCCGCCTGTGACGTCGGCGACGCGCCGGCGCAGAGTCTGGAGCAGCTCCCGGTTGCGGTCGCTGCGATCAAGATAGGCCGAGATGACGGCGTAGCCGCTCTCCGGGAACGTCCCGAGGTGCGTGCCCAGGAGCTGGGCGAGCCCTAGCTCGCTGACCTCGCTCAGCCGGACCACGCCACCGGGCGCCGGCGCATCGCCGGCCTTCATCCGCTCGACGTAGCGCCGGGTGACGACCTTGGACGACTCCACGTCCGGCTGGTCGAAGGGGTTGAGGCCCAGCAGTGCTCCGGCCACGGCCGTGGCGAACTGCCAGCGGAAGAACTCGCCGCCGAGGTCGACCGGAAGGTCCGCGCCGATCCGGACGACCGGACCGTCAGGCACCGGCGCCGAGGCCTGCGCACCGTTGCCACTCACGTTTCCGAGCACGACGTCGAGCCGGTCCGGGTTCGGCTCCGCCGGCACGCCGGCCGCAGCGACAGGCAACAGCAGTACGTCGCCCTTTCCGAGGGACTCGGCGATCAGTTGCTCGACCCACGCGGCCATCGCCGCGCACTTGGCCGGGGCATGAAGATAGAGCTTGTCGCGGCCGCAGTCGTGCGCCGCCGCGAGCAGCAACCCCAGCTCGACCCCGGGGTTCGTCTCTGAATCCGTTCCGCCGCGCCGGCACGCCGCGGCCATCGCCCGCGCGCTCCCAAGAAGCGGCTCCACGTCGATGCCCGCTACCGCCGCCGGCGCCAGGCCGAACGCCGACAGCACGGAGAACCGCCCGCCGATGTCCGGGTGGCCGAAGACGACCCCGGCACCGGCGGCCCGGGCGCGTTCTTCGAGCGCGGAGCCCGGATCCGTGATCGCCAACGCCGCCGACGAAGCCGCCGGCCCCAGCCGGTCGAGCAGCAGCTCGAACGCCAGCCTCGTTTCGATCGTGCCGCCCGACTTGGACGCCGCGATGACCTTCAACGACGCGGGCGCGACACCATCCAGAGCCGACGCGATCTCCCGCGGATCCGTCGTGTCGAGGACGATGTACTCGGCATCGACCCGGCGCGGCAGCGCCCGCCAGAGCAGGTCCGCGCCGAGCGCCGAGCCGCCCATGCCGAGCAGCAGGCAGCGTTCAAAGGGTCGGCCGGCGAGATGCTCCGCAAGGTCGGCAGCCGCCATCTCGACGCGGTCGCCGTCAGGCTTCGAGACCGACACGCGGCCGAGCCGCTCGACGTCGAGCCAACCCAGCCACTCCGCCTCGCCGGAATCCGTCCAGAGCGAACCGTCGCCGGACCACAGGCGAACTGTAGCGTCCGCCTCGCGCCACTGGCGGCGGCGCCGGTCCAGAGCGGCAGCTAGCAGGGGATCTGCGTTCAGGAGTTCGATGGCGGTCACGGGCGCGAATGGTAGCGGCGCCGAAGGGAAGAAACCGGGAACCAACTCCTGTTAGCTTTAGTCCATGCCCCACGGAACTCCATCTGGACCGGAAGGACGGCCCCGGCCGCGTTTTGCCGCTGCCTCCGGCCTCGTCGTCCTCGCCCTTCTCGCTTTCGTCTTCGGCTCGAGGTGGCAGGGCAGCGTCCTGGAGGCCGACAGCCGCGTCGAGCCGCGCCAGGTGGCGCCGGCCGGCGGGCTCCTGCCGGAGGAACGCACCACGGTCGAGCTGTTCCGGAAGGCCTCGCCCTCGGTGGTGAACATCACTACCGTGCCGAACCGCCGCAACGTCTTCGCCCGCCGCATCGACCGCGTTCCGGAGGGCACCGGCACCGGCTTCATCTGGGACGCGAAGGGTCACGTGGTCACGAACTTCCACGTCGTGTTCCGCGCCCACGAAACGCTCGTCACCCTGAGCGATCAGAGCACCTGGCCGGCCCAGGTGATCGGCGGCGACCCGCATGTGGATCTTGCCGTGCTGAAGATCGAGGCGCCGGCAGACAAGCTGCGGCCCATCGCGGTCGGCACTTCGCGCGACCTTCAGGTGGGCCAGTCCGTGCTCGCCATCGGCGACCCCTTCGGTCTCGACCACACCCTGACCACAGGTGTGATCAGCGCCCTGGATCGTGAGGTGTCTTCGCTCACCAACCGCCTGATCCGCGGCGTGATTCAGACCGATGCCGCGATCAACCCGGGCAACTCCGGCGGCCCCCTGCTCGACTCGAGCGGCCGGCTGATCGGCGTGAACACCCAGATCGTCTCTTCCAGCGGCGCCTGGGGCGGTATCGGATTCGCGATCCCGGTGGACACCGTGAACTGGGTCGTCCCGGAACTGATCGCGCACGGCGAAGTCGAGCGACCGCTGATCGGCGTCGAGCTGGACGACTCCCTGCTCCGCGCGCGCGGCGTCAAGGGCGCGCTGGTCACCAGGGTGGTGCCGGGCTCCGGCGCCGAACGAGCCGGCATGCGCGAAAGCCGGCGGACACGCCGCGGCATCGTCCTGGGCGACCTGATCACCGCGATCGAAGGTCGTCAGGTCGCCTCGGTGAACGACGTCCACACGATCGTCGAGGACTTCCGCGTCGGCGACGTCGTCACGGTGACCGTGGTGCGAAGCGACGGCGAAGAGAACCTGGAAGTCCGGCTCTCCTCGTCCCGCTAGAAGTTGGCCCCCAGGAGCCGGCTGCGCCGCCCTTCTGGAAAACTGGGACTCTCCACCCTTTAGCAAGTGTGTTTTGGGGAGGTTGCTGCGGGTCAGGCAGGTCATGCGACCTGGGCATGGCTTCTCTTGTTGGGGTCGAAGAGAGTGCGGTCTCGGAGCATGGCGCAGGCGACGCCGAGGAGTCGATCGACGAGTTGTCTGATGGCTCGTCCGTGTGTCTTGCCTTCGGCTTTCATGGCGTCGTACTTGGCGCGGCTGATCGGGTCGTGCTGGATGGCGACTCGTCCCCAGTGATAGACGGCGTCGCTGAGGTGCTCGTTGGCGGCGAGTCGTCGCATGACGATGAGCTTCTTGCCGGACTTGACGGTCACCGGCGCCACTCCGCAGAGGCAACGCAGTGCCTCGTAGTCTCTGCGGCCCAGGCTTTGATCGGCCTCGGAGAGCAGGGTGGCGAGGCCGACCTTGCCGAGTCCGGGCAGCGACCTGAGGATGGCGGCGTCGCTCGGCTTAGGGGAGTCGTCGTCGTTTTCCCGTTGGGCCGGGGCCTCGAGTGCGCGGGTCATCCGCTCCAGCCGCTTGTCGGCGTCGGCGAGTTGGCGGCAGACGGTGTCGAGCACCGGCCGGAGGAGTCCTATGTGTTCGACGGCGGCCTTAACGGTGTCCGGGGAAACGGCGATCGGCTCGGCCCGCAGTTGATCGCGCAGTTGGGCGGCAGTCAGGCGCCGGATGCGGTGTTCCTTGAGCAGCTTGGCGAGCGTGGTCTCGCGCAGCCGTCGAGCCTTGCCGGGGGTCGGCGCCAGTCGCCACAAGGCCAGCGCGAAGGGCGCCGACACCTCGTTCTTGACCACGGCGAGAAACTGCGGGTAGTAGCGCCAGATCTGGTCGCGGACCTGGTTCTCCAGGCGGTTCTTCTGGTTGACCAACTGCTTGCGGGCGCGGGACACCTCGCGCAGCATGACGATGGCGGCATCGGATGGTTGCACGCGGTTCAGGCACTCGGGGTCGGTGCGAAGCGCGGCGGCGAGCGCCCGTGCATCGCGGCGGTCATCCTTGGCGCCGGCGACGGAGAAGCGGTCCCTGAAGCGGTCGAGCTGCTTGGGGTTGATCGAATGGACGGCGAAGCCTCGCTCCAGGAGGCACTCGACGACCGGTCCGTGCGGCACCTCGATGGCGACGCCGATCTCGCCCGGAGGCGTCGGTCGTGCATGTCCAAGGAGCCAGTCGGCCATGGCGGCAAGTCCCTTGCCGCTGTGGTCGAACGCCCGCTCCCCCCTCACCTTGCCGTCCCGACCCAGCAAACACACACGTGGTGGGTTTCGGACCCCCAGTCCACGCCGGCGAACCACGTCCTGATCATCTCGTCCTCCTTCTCCCTTGCGGTAGTGTTGCCTGGTCGGCATGCCGCGTTGCCTGCCCGTACCTGTACTGGTGCTCTAAGGCACTGACTCTCCACTGGGCGTCCAACGCGGCAAAGCAGCCAGGGCACGGGTCCCAGCCAGGTGCTCGAAGCACAGTGCGCCGGTGGTCGCTCCTGGCTGCTTGCCGACTTTCCTTCAGTGACTCCGGCAGGCCGGAGACGCAACCGACCGGCGGTCTCGGCTGCGGAAGCTGCCGGTCCGGCGGAAAACGGCAGACCGTTTCCCGCCGGACCTTGGAAAACCGGCAAGCCGGTTTCCCACAGCTACCGCAGCCACGACGGCTACTGGTCCATTCCACCTCTCTCAACGACACGCCAGAATGCATCCCGGAAAGGTACAGGTGCGCCGGCCCTCTGGCCGGCTTCTGGGAAAAGACCCGCCGCAAAGCGGCGACCATCCTCCGAGCTACAACTCAGCTAGAGTCACACCTTCCTGTGACTCAGCGCGGTTTCTTGCTCCAGGCGGCACTTCTCGCCGTCCTCCTGACGGTGGTCCTCTGGACCCCGGTCGCCGAGGCACAGACGGCAAGCTCGCCTGAACGAAGCGACTTCGTGCCGGTCACGGACGCCATGCTCCAGGACCCGAGCGACGACGACTGGTTGATGTGGCGCCGAACGCTCGACGGCTGGGGCTACAGCCCGCTCGACCAGATCACGCCCGAGAACGTAGGCGACCTGCGGTTGGTCTGGTCCCGCGGCATGAGCGACGGCCGCCAGCAGGGGACGCCGCTCGTCTACGACGGCGTGATGTACATGCCGAACCCCATCGACGTCATCCAGGCCATCGACGCCACGGAAGGGGTCCTCATCTGGGAGTACCGGCGCCAGCACCCGGACAACATCCTCCAGCAGGTCGGCTCGCTGGCGGCCAACAACCGGAACATCGCGATCTACGGCGACCTGATCATCGACACCAGCGTCGACGAGTTCGTCTTCGCGCTCGACGCGGCGACGGGCGAGTTGGTCTGGGAGACGATGATCCTCGACTATAAGACCCAGCCGGCGATGCAGAGCTCCGGCCCGATCATCGCCGACGGCAAGGTGATCTCGGGCCGCAGTTGCCTGCCCCGCGGCGGCCCCGACGCCTGCGTCATCGTCGCCCACGACGCGAAGACCGGGGCCGAACTCTGGCGGCGCCGCACGATTCCGGCGCCGGGAGAGCCGGGCAACGAAACCTGGGGCGACATCCCGTTCGAGGATCGTACCCACGTCGGCGCCTGGATGGTGCCGAGCTACGACCCGGGCCTGGAGCTCATCTACATCGGCACCTCGGTGACGTCGCCGGCGCCGAAGTTCCTGCTCGGCGGCAGGGATCTCAGGCACCTGTACCACAACTCCACCCTCGCGCTCGACGCGAACACCGGCGAGATCGCGTGGCACTACCAGCACCTCAACGACCACTGGGACCTCGACCACCCCTTCGAGCGGCTACTCGTCGATACGGCGGTGGCGCCCGACGCCGACGCGGTCGACTGGATCAATCCCCGCGTGGAGCCGGGCGAGGTGCGCAAGGTGATCACCGGGGTTCCCGGCAAGACGGGCGTGGTGTACGCCCTCGACCGCGAAACCGGCGAGTTCCTGTGGGCGAGGCCGACGATCAGGCAGAACGTCATCAGCACGATCGACGGCGACGGCAAGGTCACCGAGAACACGGAAGTCGTGTTCCGCGAGCTGGGGCAGGAGGCCTACGTCTGCCCCACCTACATCGGCGGCAAGGACTGGCAGGCCGGCGCCTACAGCCCGCTGACGAACGCGATGTACGTGCCGATGCGCAACTCGTGCGCCCTGATGACGGCGACGCGCGCCGGCCGGCTTGCGATCTACGCCCTGGATGCCGAGCACCAGATTGCGCAAGGCACCGACCTGAGCGGCGCCATCCACGCCGTGTCTGCCGAAACCGGCAAGTCCCTGTGGACCTACGAGCAGCGCGCGGGGCTGATGTCACTGTTCGTCACCGCCGGCGGCCTGGTCTTCGTCGGCGACGGCAACGGCCGGTTCCGCGCCCTGGACCAGGAGACCGGCGAGAGCATCTGGGAGATAAACCTCGGCTCACCGGTCACCGGCTTCCCCATCAGCTTCGGAGTCGACGGGCGCCAGTACGTCGTCGCCAGCACGGGTAGCACGTCGGCGGCCCTCTCGGCCGGGCTCACGCCGGAGTTGCGCCCCAGCTCGGGCAACAACCTGTTCGTGTTCGCGCTGCCCTAGCGCCCAGCGGTTGTCCGCGGCCGTGGCGTGAAATCCAACCCATTCCCGCATCCAGGGCCAACGAGGCTTCGCCTCAGACCGACGAGCATGGTTTGTCGGGTTCGTTCGGGGTTTGATCGGACTCCGTTCGCTGTCCCCTCTGCGGCGGTTGGCCGCGTTCACTGTCGCTCAGAGGCGAAGGTGGCCGTATGCTGGCCGGTGCGGAACCCATCGATCGGAGTCCGGCCACGAAAGTGGCACGATCCGCAGCCGAAGTTCTCTCGCGCCATACGGAGTTGACGCTGGAGTGCGTCGACCGGACTTCAGCCTCCTGCCCCAAGGCTTCCGCAACCGCGACCTGCGGCGCGCGGGCGCCGGTCTGTGTGGACTCCAGCCTCGCCGCTACGGACCCTCCCGCATGACCTACGACCTGCGACCCGTGCTGCGCATCAATCCCGTGGTCGCGTTCCGCAGGTGCCGCGACCCGGGTTCGAACTCCTTCGTCGACGGTGCTGAACCCGATCGTATACTCGGCGTCCAGCACTCATGCGCGAGCCGCTCATGGCACATTGCTAGCCAGCATGCGCGAACAGACCCTCTACACGCCGGTCAAGGCGTTCCTCAAGGCACAGGGCTATGAGGTCAAGGGAGAGGTCAACGGTTGCGACCTCGTGGCGATCCGGGGCGAGGAACCGGCAGTAGTTGTCCGTGGCGGCGCTGAAGCACGGCGACGGGTAGCAGTCCGCGAGGACCGACTACACGGCCTGACTTCCGCGCCGGCTCGATGGCGCCGAAGTCGGCGCCGGGCAGGCGATCCGCAAGGCGGAGGCTCGCTGGCCCTCCGCCGGACCGGTCCTCCGTATACTTGGCGTCGATGGACCGTAGTCTTTTCCTGGACCATGTCCGCCGAACGCGGCTCCCGCCGGAGCGCAGGGCCCGAGCGCTGGACGATGCGCGGCGGATCGCCGAGTTCCTCGGACAACATGGCGCCAGCCGCGTTGTGGGCGGCGGCTCCGCGTTCGTTCCGAGCCGCCGCTTCACCTCGCGCTCCGATATCGATGTCGCCGTAGCCGGTCTTCGGCCGGATTGTTTCTTCGCTGTGTCCGCGGGCACGGCGGAGTTGACCGACTTCGCTCTTGACATCATCCCGATCGAGTCGGCCACGGACGCCATGCGCCAGGTCATCCTGGAGGAAGGCGTCGATCCGTGAAGCTGGACGAGGCGTTCGCACGCCGGCTAGCAGCCGAGATCGAAAATGAACTTGGGAACCTCGATCTCCACCGTCGGCAGTGGCTCTGACTTGTAGCCCGGTGCGCGGGGCACGCGAGAGCGAAGCTGGGTGGCGCGGACGAGTCGCCGACAGTTGACCGGCAAGCCCAGGAGCGGCCGGCTCTTCGAAGACGCCGGAGAATCTCAGACCAAGGCCACCGCGCCACTCGCCGAGCGGATGCGCCCGGCCTCGTTCGACGAGTTCGTGGGCCAGCAGCACATCCTGGCCGAGGACAAGGTGCTGCGGCGGGCGATCGAGGCGGACCGCGTTCCGTCGCTCCTGTTCTGGGGGCCGCCCGGCTCTGGCAAGACGACCCTGGCGCGGCTGATTGCCACCGTAACGAGCGCACACTTCGAGCCGGTGAGCGCGGTGTCGGCCGGCGTGGCGGACCTGCGCCGCGCCGTCAGCGGCGCGCGGGAACTCCGGTCGCTCTACCGGCGTCCGACGATCCTGTTCGTGGACGAGATCCACCGCTTCAACAAAGCGCAGCAGGACGTGATCCTGCCCCACGTCGAGGACGGCACGATCACGTTCATCGGGGCGACGACGGAAAACCCGTCCTTCGAGGTCAACGCGCCGCTTCTGTCCCGTTGTCGCGTGTTCACTCTGCATGCCCTGGAGGCCGAGGCGATGACCGGGATCGTCCGGCGAGCCCTGGAGGACGAGAAACGGGGACTCGCGCTGCTGGCGCCGGAACTGGAAGAGGATGCGGTGGCGCATCTCGTGAACATCGCGAACGGCGACGCCCGTGTTTCTTTGAACGCCCTGGAGATGGCGGTCGTGGCGGCCGAACCGGGCGAGGACGGCGTGCGGCGCATCGGCATGGAGGCCATCTCGGACGCCCTTCAGCGGCGAACGCCCCAGTACGACAAGGCCGGCGACAGCCACTACGACACGATCTCGGCCTTCATCAAGTCGGTGCGCGGCTCGTCGCCGGACGGCGCCCTGTACTGGCTGGCCCGGATGCTGGAGGCCGGTGAGGATCCACTCTTCATCGCCCGACGCCTGGTGATCCTGGCCGCCGAGGACATCGGGCTTGCGAACCCGGGGGCACTACCGGTCGCCGTCGCCGCTCAGCAGGCGGTCCACTTCATCGGGCTGCCCGAAGGCCGCATTCCCCTGGCCGAAGCGACCGTCTACCTGGCGACGTCTCCGAAGAGCAACGCTGCCTACGTGGCCCTGGGCCGCGCCATGGAGGACGTGCGGAACGCCCCGCACGAACCCGTGCCGCTGCACCTGCGCAACGCCGTCACCGGTCTGATGCGCGGCATGGGGTACGGCGCGGACTACAAGTACGGCCACGACTACGAAGGGAACTTCGAGGAGCAAGAGTACCTTCCGCCCGGCCTCTCCGGTCGCCGCTACTACGAACCGTCGGACCAGGGCTCCGAGGCCGCGATCGCTGAACGCCTGCGCCGCTGGTGGGGCGACGACGACTGATCGGCTGACTACGCTCGAACAGGCGTTCGTCGAACCCCGGTGGCGCGTGTCGCGCCACCAGCCAGTCGGTGCGCCTGTCCGCGGGCGCACGGATGGAAGGTCCGAGGCGGTGGTTGGAGCGTAGTCCGTGACCTGACCGCACTTATACTTGGACCTGGTGGATCGTCGTGTACTCCTTGACCATGTCCGTCGCACGAGGTTGCCGCCTGGCCGCAGGGCCAAGGCCCGCAGGGATGCTCGCCAGATCGCCGCGTTTCTGAAACAGCAAGGCGCCAGCCGCGTCGTCAGCATCGGCTCGGCATTCGTTCCAGAGCGTCGGTTTACCTGGCGCTCGGACATCGACCTCGCCGTGGCCGGTCTTCCGGTGGAGAGCTTCTTCAGCGTTTCCGCGCAGGCGGAGGAGTTGACCGAGTTCAACATCGACATCATCCCCATCGAGTCGGCGACGGAGGACATGCGCCGGACGATCCGCGAAGACGGGGTCGACCTTTGAGGCTGGGACCGCGCCGGAGGTCGAGAAAGCCTGCGGTGGTGGGGAGCGAAAGAGCGGGCGACGGTCGAGTGACGAGAATCGACGCAAGACTTGAGGTGGGCGAGTGACGACGAGAGTAGTGTGCTGGAACATCGCGGGACGCAAGAAGCCGTGGGACCAACTCCGGGAGATGGACGTCGACGTTGCTCTGCTGCAAGAAGCCTCCACTCCCCATCTGCGCCGACTAGGAGAGATTCCCGAGGGGCATTGGAACTCTCACTGCTGGAACTCGGACTGGTACAAGTTCTACACGACGCACGAGGGCGAGCCCGCTCAGGCAACCAAGCAGCTCGACTATGTGTTCGCCTCACGCGGCTTTCACGAGAAGATCCGAACGTGCGCGTTGAACTCCGTGGAGGGGTGGGGTGCGAGCGATCACTGTCGGCTGCTGATCCAAGTTGACGGCTAGCCGCTAGCGGATGAGCCGGATCCCCGGGTCCGGCGGATACGGAAACTCGATCCCGCGCGGCGTAACGATCGCGCCGTCGTGGAAGGCGATGTACAGGTGCTTGTCGGGGCCCCATTCCGGCACGGGCATGTGGACCATGTACTCGAGTGTGAAGCTGTGGAAGAGCGGCAGCTTCATGTCCCGCTGCCAGTCACCGCCTAGCGGCGAGATCCGGGGCGCGTCCATGTCGCGCCGCCCTTGGGCGTGGAGGTCGAGGTGGACCTGGGTCTTTGTGGGATCGAGCGTCGCGTCGTACTGGTCCCTGTCGATGTAGAGGAAGCCTGCTTCTTCGATCTTCTCGGCGAGCAGCGCCAGAGTCTCTCCCGCCGTCGGGCCGATGCGGATGTTGACGCGAAGGATCTCTCGCACCTGCATCGCGTGATCCCAGATCCGTTGCACCCGCGGCGGCAGCTCCGTTTCGTCCTCCCGCAGCAGGTAGCCGTTGCCCCCGAGGTCGGCAACGAACCAGCCCTCGCCGGCGCCGTTCAGGATCGTGATGAGGTCGCCGCGTTGCAGCACGTACTCGTTGTTGTCCTCGTTGCCGTCCGGGTCCCGGACGAAGACGTTGCCGTCGAGCTCCTCCAGCCGGGTGACGCCGGGTTCGATCTTCGCGAACTCCTCGTCCAGGGTCTGCATCGTCAGCATTCCGAAGTAGCCGGCGAGCGCGATCTCGCCGACGACGATGCCTGCCACGAAGTCGGAGATCACGCCCTCCGCGGAAACGACCCGGGACGCGTACTTCTCGCCCAGGGCGTCCACCAGCGTCTCGTAGTCCGTGTGGGAGATTCCGTCCGCCAAGGGGTTCTGCTTCGCCAAGTTGACCGCGATGCGTTCGGGGTCGCGCTCGGCCACGAAGTCACCGACGACGTTCTGCCAGCCAGGATCACCCTCGATGCCTTCCTCGCCCACGAACAGGTCGTAAGCCTCGTCTCCCCACAGCGCCTCGTCGGTCCCGCCGAGGATCGCCCGTCCGGTCCGGTCGCCGCCACGGTCCGTGAACACGAAGACCCCCGATTCGCCGCCCAGGTTGCGGGCGATCGGATCGGGATTCCGGTCGCGGATCACGTGAATCCACATGTCCACGCCGTTGTCGCGCATCGCCCGCGGCAGCACCTGGTCGAACTTGTCGTCGCGGATCTGCTTCTGCATCCGCTGGAGTGTCTCTTCCTTGATCGTCTGTGCCTGAACCAACGGCGTCCATAGCAACCACGCGCATGAGTTCACCCCTCTGTCTTGGTGGCCCGTTGTGGTTTGGCACTGTTCCCGGTAGTGCGGCCCGCGCCGACTCGCCATTCGCAGGCGAGCCGGCAAGCCCGGCGCCGCACTACCGAATCACCAACACCCGCGCCTGCGGCGGATGGAGCCACTCGATCCCGCGCTCCGTGATCAGCGCGTTCTCCTCGACGTTGATGGGGATCTTGTTGCCTTCCCATTCCTCGGCCGGCATGAAGACGATGTACTCGAGCGAGATGATCGAGTTGGGGCGGACGACGTACTTGGTCCGCTCGGGGAAGATCTCGAACAGGCTGGCGGCCATGTCGTGGCCGATGTTGCCGGCCGCGTGCATCCCGACGTTGACCTCGATGCCGGGCGCGTCGGGGCCCGCCTCTTCGAGCTCGGTGTAGACGTAGCCGGCGTCGCGAATGATCTGCTTCAGTTCGTCGAACTGTTCGCGCCCGGTTCGTCCGGAGCGGACGTGCTTGCGGATGATCTCCTGCACCTTCTTCGATTCGGCGAACGTCTTCAGCACGTCCGGCGGCGGCTCGGTCTCGCCGTCGCGGAGGACGTAGGCGAAGCGCTTGATGTCGGTGGAGAAGTTGTTCCGGCCGGCGCCCCAGTCGATCTGCAGCACGTCGCCACGCTGGATGACCCGCTCGGTGCCGCCGATCTCGCTGCCGTCCGGACGGTGGCTGTAGACGGTCGGGTACCAGGCGCGCAGCAGATTGTGGTCGTGCAGCTTCTGTTCCAGCCAGCGGGCGACCTCGGCGTGGGTCGTCTTGCCAGGGGTGACGACCTCGTTCGAGAGCGCCCGTTCGATCAGCCGGCGCGTGAGGTCGCCGATCTTCGCGAACTCGACGATCTCGCCCGCCACCCGCTCGCCGTGGAAGTCGGCGATCAGGTGCTGGGCCGAGGTGAAGCGCGACGCGTACTTCTCGCCCAGTTCGTTCGTGAGGCCCTTGAAGTCGGTGTGCGTGAGTCCGTCCGCGACGTGGAGTCCCTCGGACTCGTAGGGCACGGCAAGGTAGTTCAGCCCGATGGTCTCCGGATCGCGCTCCTCGACGATCGACCGCAACTCGCCCGGGTCGCCGAACCGGTCGTAGGCGCCGCACTCCCTGGCCAGGTCGGTCTCGGGGCCGAGCTGGATCCGTTCGATGCGATCGCCGCCGCGGTCGGTGAAGATGAAGAAGCCTTGGCCGTTGACGGTCGCGATCCCGAAGTCGCGGGTCATCGGCTGGGTGCCGCGGCCCCGATCGATGACGATCCACATGTCGATGTCGTTGCGGCGCATGGCGCCCGGCAGCACGTAGTCGAACTTGTCGTGCCGGATCATGCAGGAGGTCTCCCACCGCGAGCGCACGTCGTCGGGTTCGGCGCTCGAAGCGGGCGCGGCGATGGCGGTGGACGCCAGGGCGGCGGCGAGAACGGTCGGCAGCGAGGGCTTCATCTGCGTTCTCCTTGGAAGTTGAATTGAAGTCACTATAGAGGGCGATACCGTGGGGTGCCGCCGGAAGCCGGCCTTCACACCGCATCGCATGGGGAGACACTGAATGAGAAACGAGTCGTACCGCGCCCTGCCGATCCTCATGGCCGCCGCCGTGGTTGCGTGCGCCGGTCCTTCGGTCGAAGGCACTTCGCAGGACCCGGCTATCCCAGGCAGCACCGTCTCGCGCACGGAAGACCGGCCCGGCTGCCTCGACGCGACACCGCTCCGCCAGGCGTTGTTCGGCGACCTGCACGTCCACACGAGCTTCTCCTTCGACGCGGCGGCGAACAGCACCGGGGCCACGCCGGCGGACGCCTACCGCTTCGCGAAGGGCGAGTCGATCCCGTTCTGGCCCATCGGCTCGGACGGCACGCCCGAGGGCAGCATCATGATCGACCGGCCGCTCGACTTCGTCGCGGTGACCGACCACGGCGAGTTCCTGGGCGAGCGCCGCCTGTGCCGGGATCCCGAGTCCCCGCGCTACGACAGCGAGTTCTGCACCGAGTCCCGCTCAAACCAGCGAGTCGGGATGCAGATGCTCGGCGCCGTCATCACGACCGAGACGCCGAGCCGCATCGAGGAACTGTGCGGCGAGGACGGGTCGCTCTGTCTCGAATGGGCGAAGAGCCCCTGGGAGGCGATCATCGACGCGGCGGAGGACGCCTACGACCGGACGGAGGAGTGCAGCTTCACCAGCTTCGTCGGCTACGAGTACACCGGCACGCCGGGGATCTCGAACTACCACCGCAACGTCGTCTTCCGGAGCTCGGAGGTGCCCGATCTGCCGGTGTCGTACATCGACGCGCCGACGGACAGCCTGCTCTGGCAAGGGCTCGACGCGGTCTGCGGCGACGGGACGGCGCGGCCCGGTTGCGACTACCTGACGATCCCGCACAACAGCAATCTCGCGAACGGTCGGATGGCGCCGTATCGCGGACTCGCCGGAACGCTCGAAGCGCGCCGCGGGTACGCCGAGAAGCGGCTGGAGCGGGAACCGATCATCGAGATCTTCCAGCACAAGGGCGGCTCCGAGTGCATCAACGGGCTGTCGACCGTGTTCGCCGAGCCGGACGAGTTGTGCAACGTCGAGGCGGTGCGGGTGATGGGCCGCGAAGAGACGGTCCAGTCCCTGCTTACGGGCGAGGCCACCTTGCGGACGGAGGAGTGCCCGGAGGGCGAGAACGGCAACCAGGGCATGCTTGGCGCCGGCTGCGTCGACCGGACGGACTTCGTTCGCTCGGCGCTCGTCGTCGGCCTGGAGGAGGAGATGGAGACCGGGCTCAATCCGGTCAAGCTCGGCATCATCGCGTCGACCGACACGCACACGGCGACGCCGGGGGCGGTGGCCGAAGACGACTGGGGCGGCGCGGTGTCCGTGGAGCAGACGCCCGAGGAGCGCCTTCAGCCGGGTCTCCTGACCAGCGGCATCGACGGCAATCCCGGCGGTCTGGCCGGCGTCTGGGCAGTCGAGAACTCCCGCGACGCGATCTTCGAGGCGATGGAACGGCGTGAGGTGTTCGGCACCTCGGGTCCGCGCATCCGTCCGCGGTTTTTCGGAGGCTGGGACTACCCGCCGAATCTCTGCGACCAGGCGGACCTGCTCGACCAGGCGTACGCCGGCGGCGTGCCGATGGGCGGCGACCTCACGGAGGCGGCCGCCGGCGCTGCGCCGACCTTCCTCGCCTTCGCCGCCCGCGACCCGGCGGAGGACGCCGGGCTCCTGCATGTGCTCCAGCTCGTCAAGGGCTGGGTCGACGCCGATGGGACCGGCCGCACCCTGGTCATCCCGATCGCCGGGTCGCCCAACGGTCACGACAGCCTCTGCACGGTGTATCGCGACGAGGAGTTCGATCCGGGCCTGCACGCCTACTACTACCTGCGGGTCGTGGAGGAACCCAGCCCGCGCTGGACCTCGTACGACTGCCAGCGCCTCGCCCCGGAGGACCGTCCGGCCGTGTGCTCGGACGGCTCGTATCCCGACGCGATCCAGGAGATGGCCTGGACATCGCCGATCTGGTACCGGCCGGAGGGCGAGTGATGCTCTCCCGCTGGATCTTCCTCACGTCGGCTCTGCTCGCCGGCTGCGCCGACGCCGGCGGCAACCAGCCCGCGGCCGCAGGCCAGGAACTCACGCTCAGCGAAAGCCTGGTAGCCCGCGGCCAGGAACACGAACTCGACACCGTCCGCGTACCGCCCCCGGGCGATTTCATCGAGCATGAGGCCGCCGGGTTCGCCAAGGTCCTGTGCTCCGCCGTCTTCCTGACCGGACTCGACTTCGAGGGCGCCCAGACCTGGATCGGCGGGTTCACCTCTCGCCACCGGTACCGGGACCGGCTACCGGGACGCCGGCTCGATCGCGAGAACCAGCGCGTCCACGTCACGACCGACACCGGCGTGACCCGCACCGCGGTGTTGCACGGCGACCAGGGCTGCGTGTCCCTGCCGAAGGGCGAGGTCGCGCCGTTCTACGAGACGGTTTCGGTCACCAGCGCGCTCGATGAGAGCGCCCCCTGGCCGATGGGCGACGCGCTGCCGGATGAGCCGCTCCCGGACGACGTGGACGCGGAGAAGCTCGCGGCCGCGGTGGAAGCGGCCTTCGAGCCCGAGGCGATGACCCTGGCCTTCGTCGTGCTCCACCGGGGCCGCCTGGTCGCCGAGCGCTACCGCGATGGCATCGACAAGGACACCCCGCTCGAGAGTTGGTCGATGAACAAGAGCCTGTCGGCGACCCTGATGGGGGTGCTGATCGAGCAGGGCGCCTACACCCTCGACCAGTTGGCGCCGGTCGATTCCTGGCACCAGGACCCGGACGACGTCCGCGGCACGATCCGCATCCAGGACATCTTGCGCATGTCGAGCGGCCTGCGATGCGTGAACGCCGGGGACCCCGAGTACGACGAGGCGGCGATGGGCTACCCGGACCACCTCTACCTCTACACCGGCACGGTGAACTCCCACCTCTGGGCCACGGAGCGTTCGCCGCAATGGCCCCCGAACGCGATCGGCCGCTACCGGAACTGTGATCCGATCCTGATCAACCACCTCGTCCGGCTGGCGGTCGAGGGTCGCGGCGACAACTACCACCAGTTCCCCCAGAAGCACCTCTTCGACCGGATCGGCGTACGGCGCTTCGTCGCCGAGGCGGATCCGTACGGCAACTTCCTGCTGAACGGCTATGGCTTCGGTTCCGGCCGCACCTGGGCGCGGCTCGGCCAGCTCTACCTGGATGACGGCGTCTCGCCGACCGGCGAGCGCGTGCTGCCGGAGGGGCTCGCCCGTTTCGTCAGCACACCGGCGCCGGCCTGGGTCGCCGACGGCAGGCCCATCTACGGCGGCTTCTTCTGGATCAACCAGCCGCCTCGGGGCGGCAACAGGCGCTACCCCTCACTGCCGGAGAGCGCTTTCAGCATGCAGGGCGCGGGCGGGCAAAGCACGATCATCGTGCCCTCGCACGAGATGGTGGTCGTCCGGCTCGGTCTGTACGAGGGGTCGTTCGGTGGCCATGCCGGCGCGTCGTTGCAGAAGGCGCTGACGTTGCTGGTCGAGGCGATTCCGGGAAGCGGGTAGCTACTGGGACTCTCCACCCTTTAGCAAGTGTGTTTTGGGGAGGCTGCTGCGGGTCAGGGAGGTCATGCGACCTGGGCATGGCATCGCTTGTTGGGGTCGAAGAGAGTTCGGTCTCGGAGCATGGCGCAGGCGACGCCGAGGAGTCGGTCGACGAGTTGTCTGATGGCGCGTCCGTGCGTCTTTCCCTGGGCTTTCATGGCGTCGTACTTGGCGCGGCTGATCGGGTCGTGCTGGATGGCGACTCGTCCCCAGTGATAGACGGCGTCGCTGAGGTGTTCGTTGGCGGCGAGTCGTCGCATGACGATGAGCTTCTTGCCGGACTTGACGGTCACCGGCGCCACTCCGCAGAGGCAACGCAGTGCCTCGTGGTCTCTGCGGCCCAGGCTTTGATCGGCCTCGGAGAGCAGGGTGGCGAGGCCGACCTTGCCGAGTCCGGGCAGCGACCTGAGGATGGCGGCGTCGCTCGGCTTAGGGGAGTCGTCGTCGTTTTCCCGTTGGGCCGGGGCCTCGAGTGCGCGGGTCATCCGCTCCAGCCGCTTGTCGGCGTCGGCGAGTTGGCGGCAGACGGTGTCGAGCACCGGCCGGAGGAGTCCTATGTGTTCGACGGCGGCCTTAACGGTGTCCGGGGAAACGGCGATCGGCTCGGCCCGCAGTTGATCGCGCAGTTGGGCGGAGGTCAGGCGCCGGATGCGGTGTTCCTTGAGCAGTTTGGCGAGCGTGGCTTCGCGCAGCCGTCGAGCCTTGCCGGGGGTCGGCGCCAGTCGCCACAAGGCCAGCGCGAAGGGCGCCGACACCTCGTTCTTGACCACGGCGAGAAACTGCGGGTAGTAGCGCCAGAGCTGGTCGCGGACCTGGTTCTCCAGGCGGTTCTTCTGGCCGACCAACTGCTTGCGGCCGCGGGACACCTCGCGCAGCATCACGATGGCTGCATCGGATGGTTGCACGCGGTTCAGGCACTCGGGGTCGGTGCGAAGCGCGGCGGCGAGCGCCCGTGCATCGCGGCGGTCATCCTTGGCGCCGGCGACGGAGAAGCGGTCCCTGAAGCGGTCGAGCTGCTTGGGGTTGATCGAATGCACGGCGAAGCCCCGCTCCAGGAGAGTCTCGACCACCGGTCCGTGCGGCACCTCGATGGCGACGCCGATCTCGTCCGGAGACGTCGGTCGGGTATGTCCAAGGAGCCAGTCGGCCATGGCGGCAAGTCCCTTGCCGCTGTGGTCGAACGCCCGCTCCCCCCTCACCTTGCCGTCCCGATCCAGCACACACACGTGGTGGGTCTCGGACCCCCAGTCCACGCCGACGAACCACGTCCTGGTCATCTCGTCCTCCTTCTCCCTTGCGGTAGTGTTGCCTGGTCGGCATGCCGCGTTGCCTGCCCGTACCTGTACTGGTGCTCTAAGGCACTGACTCTCCACTGGGCGTCCAACGCGGCGAAGCAGCCAGGGCACGGGTCCCAGCCAGGTGCTCGAAGCACAGTGCGCCGGTGGTCGCTCCTGGCTGCTTGCCGACCTTCCTTCAGTGACTCCGGCAGGCCGGAAACGAAACCGACCGGCGGTCCCGGCTGCGGAAGCTGCCGGTCCGGCGGAAAACGGCAGACCGTTTCCCGCCGGACCTTGGAAAACCGGCAAGCCGGTTTCCCACAGCTACCGCAGCCACGACGGCTACTGGTCGATTCCACCTCTCTCAACGACCCACCAGAATCCACCCGAGAAAGGTACAGGTGCGCCGGCCTTCCGGCCGGCTCCGCTCCACACGCGATTCACTTCATCGGCGTTGAGCGGCGCGACTGCGCCGGGTCGTAGTACGATTCGCTGTTACGCTGATCTAGCTAGACTAGCTAGGAGGAGGGCGCAATGCTCGTCAACATGCACGCCGCCAAGTCGCAACTGTCGAAGCTCATTGTCGCCGCCGAAGCGGGCGACGACGTGATCATCGCCCGCAGGGGCAAGCCCGCGGTCAGGCTGGTTCCGGTGTCGTCGAAGGCGTTCCGCTTCGGGAGTCTGGCCTATCTGGTCAAGACCGTGCCTGACTTCGACGAAGCGATGGATGAGGCCGAACTGGCTTCCTGGGAAGGAACGTCCTGAGTTCCGTCCTGCTCGACACGCACGCGTGGATCTGGAGTCTCATGGCGCCGGAGCGCCTGACGGACACCGTGAAGGCCGCCGTGCTCGCAGCCGACGTGGTCTATGTCAGCCCGATCGGTGTCTACGAAGTGACGAGAAAGGTGCGACTCGGCAAATGGCCGGACATGGAGCCGCACGTCGGCGCCCTGGTGACGGAGACCGAGACGCTGGCCGCTCCCTTCACGCGGGCCGTCGCAGCTCGTGCCGGCATGCTCGACTGGGAGCATCGCGATCCGTTCGACCGTCTCATCGCCGCTTCCTCGATCGAACTGGGTTGTCCGCTGATCTCCAAGGATGCCGAGTTCGACTCGCTCGAAGGGACATCGGGCTGGCAGGGACGGATCTGGTCTTGACCACCGAGTGAGTCAACGAGCGGTGGACTCTCCTATCCTGAGATGAGCCCAGGAGATGACGCGGACTTGGCGGCCGGAGGCCCCCTCAAACGACACTTATACTTGGGCCCGATGGATCGACGCGCTCTGCTGGACCATGTTAGCGGCACCAGATTGTCGGAGCACCGGGTGGACCGGCGCGCTGGAACGAATGCACCTTTCGCCAGCAGGTCCAGGTAGCGGTCCGATGGCCGACCTGTCCTACATGGAGAGAGAGCGCCTGGAGCGGTGCCTAGGTATGGGGAGCGGCTGGGTTCTGGACTTCGTGGACCGGACATTCCGGGAGTTCGTCTTCGACAGCGTCGGCCTGGACATCGAGGACGCGAGGTACCACTACGCGACCGGATCAAAGTCGAATCGACTCCGCGCTTTCTGGAAGAAGGAGCCGAACCACGTTGCGGGCCAGCTCGTCTCCGACCTGCTTGACCACCACGGCGCTCCCGCAGAGGACTCGGAGGAGCGCGAGATCTACGCTGCGTGCCGCCGGATTGCGGTGAGGCTTCAGGAAGCCGCCCCGGTTCTCGATATCAAAGCGCTGACGCCGAACAGCGCCAGCGCGACATTTGAACTCGTAGCGAAGGAAGTCAGGGACGCGATCGACAGGAACGAACCGGAAGCCGGAATCGACCGGCTGCACACGTTCATGGTCAAGTACGTTCGGGTTCTCTGCCGCGAGCGCGACATCGGCACTGAACGGACCAAGCCACTCCACAGCCTGTTCGGCGAGTACGTCAAGAGGCTGGGGGCGGACGGTTTCATTGAATCGGAGATGACGGAACGGATACTCAAATCCACGATCTCGACCTTGGAGGCTTTCAACAAGGTGCGAAACGACCGGAGCCTCGCCCACGACAATCCGGTCCTCAGTCGTAGCGAGAGCCTCTTGATCTTCAACCACGTTGCCAGCGTGGTCAGGTTCACTGCGGCGTTGGAAGAGGAACGGCCAGCGGCAGATGAGTCGGGCGGTCTGGAGGTGGACGATGACCTACTGTTCTAGCGTCGCCTGGTTCGCGGGCCTCTTGGGCCGGCGTGGTTCGCCATCGTGGGAAGGACGATCCCTGTAGATGCCGATCTTGAACTGGCTGAGCCGGGAAGAGGACGTCAGTGCGGCGCAGCGCGTCCCCTACCGGCTGTTCGAAGAGGCGGCCGACCTTTCTGCTGGTGACTGCGACGCGACGAACATGCTGATCCAGGGCGACAATCTGGACGCTCTCAAGGCACTCCTGCCGTTCTACGCCGGCCGGGTGAAATGCGTCTACATCGATCCGCCGTACAACACGCGCTCGGCATTCGAGCACTACGACGACAACCTTGAACACAGCCAGTGGTTGGCGATGATGTGGCCGCGGCTGGAGTTGCTGAGGGAGTTGCTGGCCGAGGACGGCTCGATCTGGGTGTCGATTGACGACAACGAGGCGCACTACCTCAAGGTCGTAATGGACGAGTTGTTCGGGCGTTCGAATTTTGTCACGTCTTTCGTCTGGAAGAAAAGTGGCTCTTTTGAATTACGAGTGGGTCAAGCGGTGTGCGGGTTGAGCGTGTGGAAGTCGAGTTTGCCGGCGATGAGGAAGAAGGCGATGCGTATGGTGTCGAATCGCTTGTAGCCTCTGGCCTTGCGTTTGGCGGACTGGAAGAGTCCGTTGAGGGCTTCGAGGAAGCCGTTGGTCTGCCGGGTTCGCGCCCAGGCAGCGATCGCTTGCAGGTGCTTTCGGATGGTGCGGGCGACGGCCTTCATGGGTTCGACCTTGGAGCGGTTCACGTTGGTGCACCACTGATGGAGCATTCGCAGCACGACGTTGATCTGCTTGCGGTTGAGAATTTCGCGGAGTTGCTCCCGATAGAGCCAGGCGCGTGCGGTGCGTCGGCTGGCGACCCTCTTGACGAAGCGGTCGAGGTCGGCCCGTTGGGCCGGCGTCAGGGAGTCGCGGTTCTTGAGCAGCGTCCAGCGCAGGCCCTTCAGCGACGGATCGAGGCGCTGTTCGAGGCGCCGGGTCTCGTCCACCGCCTTCGAGGCCAGGGCCATGACGTGGAACTTGTCGAGGGTCACCTCGGCGTTGGGGAGATTCTCGGCGACGCCCTTGAGGAAGGCGGCCGACATGTCGATGGACGCCCGGCTGATCGCGGCGGGATCGCCGCCGCGCCTTTGCAGATCGTCGGCGAACTCCTCGATCGTGCCGGACTTGCGTCCCTCGGCGAGGAACACCACGCGCCGGCGCTCGCTGTCGGCGACCGCGGTCACGTAGTCGTGCCCCTTGGCGCGGGAAGTCTCGTCAATGGCCACGTGGCGCAGTTCGGAGAGGTCGTCCCGGTCGACCGCCAGCTCGACGTAGCGCTTGCAGATCGCGTGCACCCGATGCCACGACACCCCGGTCAACCGGGCCACCGCAGCGAAGGTCATGTCTCGGCACATGGCCAGAATCAAGGCTTCGAACAGCAGCGTGAAGCCGGACAATCTGCCCGACCAGGGCGGAGTCACCAACGCCACCCGCTGGTCGGGGAGTCGCACACGGGGCACTCGCGCCTCGAGCAGGCACTCGTGCTGGAAGAAGTTGAGGTGCCGATAGCGCTTGATCTGCGTGTCGTGCACCGGATGAGAACCGCCGTCCCCCTCGTGGGCGAATCGGCTGCCCTTCCTGAAGTCGATCCGTATCGTCAACCGACGCTCCCTCTCACAGAAGTCCACGCCGTCAACGAACCACGGCGCCGACACGCCCAGCGCTCTCGCGAACAATTCCCTCTGCATCTCTCGTCCTCCTTCAGTCGGAACAGGAGAGACGAGTCTTGCTCATTCCGATCGCCCGCGACTACAGCCGCCACCCGAAATCGCCGCGAACGCCCTCCCCACCGGACAGCTTGCGCCCTCGCCGCTACCGGTCTTCCGCAGATTCCACAGCCCGACGGCGGCGGCTACGGCGGCGGAGGCCGCTATCCCAAGACCCCCTCAGCATCTGCACTCGCCCGCGCCCTACCCACTCGCAACTCGAAAGAGGCACTTTTTTTTGGCCGCCTCCACCTGGACCGGCGATAGACAGCCCGATGTCTGCCCCGACGCGCAGGCGAGGTCGGCCGGATCGAATTGGCAAGTGCGCGGATCGCCACCGATGATCCCATCCTCGAGGCCATCGTCCGCATCGCAGGCGGCAATGGCCCCCGCGTGCAGCACGTCCAGATCGGCGGGTGTGAACAGCGGCTGGCCGTCCGCGTCGTACGATGCCAGGGCGTTCCACAGGATCATCACGCCCACGGCCGTTACGTTCGCGGGCTCCTGGGCGAGAATGCCGTCGAAGTTCCAGGGAAAGCGACTCGCTTGGACCATTCCCTGCTTCCCGCCGGCGGAACAGCCCACATGATAGGAGAACGCCGGCGCCCGGCCGTAGTAGTGCTCGGTGATGGCCTTGCCCGCCAGAGCGGCGACATGGTGACCCGCGGATGCCGTAATCGAGCTCCGCCTGGAGATTGTTGTAGGCCCACGAGGACCTTCTTGTTATGCCGAAATGCCCCGTATCGTGTGTGAGACAGGCATAGCCTCTCCGCAAGGCCTCATCGCACCAGCCGGCCTCCTGTTCCGTCGAGCCGCCCTGGCCACCAGGGCTCGCCTGCAGATACTTGCCGTTCCACGAGGCGCTGTTGGGCAGGTCTAGCACGATCCGGACATTGGGCGTGACATACCCATCCATCCGGCAATGGGCGGGCACCTCGCCGGTGGCCTCCACCATTCGGGTCGCCGTCGCCTGCGTCGGCGCATCCTGAATGCTTGTGAAGTCCATCGCCGGCAAGGTCTCGCAGTCATCGACGCCCGGGGGCGTCGCGGCGCTCAAACTGCTGCCCGCCCCGACCCACATCGCGCCGACTGCCAAACCCAACGCGAATCTCTTGCACGTGCGCTTCATCATGTCTCCTTTGTTGCCTTCAGAAGTCCCAGCTGTCGGATGCACAGTTTGATGAGCAGCGCAGGCCGGTCGTCGAGACCGTCGAGCGACTTTCAGACATAAGAAAAAGACACCGGCGGCGGCCGCCGGTGTCTTGGAACCTCAGGCAAGCCGATCGTGTCCCGACGTTGCTTAGAAGCGGAAACCGACCTTGAGGCGATACTCCCGCGGGTACTGGTGAGACGCGACCGAGGAATGCGGTCTGCCGGTCCTCTCGTTGATCCGGACCACAGCCTGCTCGTTGGTGGCGTTGGCAACCTCACCGCCGATACTGCCCTGCACCGAGCCCGCAATCGGGAACTGGTAGGTGACACTCAGGTTGAGGTTCCAGAAGTCCTCCATTTGCTGAGAGCCTCTCGGCTCGCGGAAAGTCGAGGTTCTGATGGTCTGGCCGGACACCGGGTGCGCCACCCTGGTGGAGGGGTGCAATGCCCAGGGCTCGCCGGCGGAATACTTCAAGTAAGCACTGGTCATGAGGTCATGCTTGCCGAACACGAAGCGCTTGAGGCCGACGATGTTGACCATGAACTCCCGGTCGTGGGTCATGGGCCCGTCCCAGAAGGGGCTACTGGTGGTGTTGAGATCGCCCGTCGATACCTCGATGCCGCCGAAGCCTTCGTTGTGGTTGTCGTCGTCGCTGGAGGACTCGATGGTGCCGTCGGCGTTACCGATCGACAAGTTAGACTGCAGCGATCAGTTGTTGCGAAACGCACGGTTGACCTGGAACGAGAGGCCCTCGTACTCGCGGTAGTTGTTGGACCAGTTGCGCAGGTCGCGGAAGACCTCGCCGTCCTCGTCGAACTGCAGGCTGGCCGAGTAGAGGTCATCCGACTCGTGCACAACCGCGCGCGAGGTGAAGATCCAGTTGTTGGCGAACTGCCAGTCGAAGCCCACCGACACCTCGTCCTTGTAGTAGGGCTCGATGCCGGCGACGTCATTACTCGAGGAGGGCTCGATGCGGCGCTGAAAGCGATCGTAGAGCTCCGTCGCGGGATTCCACAGGAACTGGTTGTAGATGTTCGCGCCGTTGTTGCCACGGGTGAACTCCTGGAAGATGACAGTGAGGCCGATGTTGCGGAAGTAGCGGCCGGCGCTTCCCCGCACCAGCATCTTGCCGTCGGCGTTGATGTCGTAGACCACCGATGCACGCGGCGCCCACTCGCCGTAGTCGTTGACCCGCTCCATGACGTCGTTCTCGATCCACTGCTCGTCGTAGCGCACGCCGAGGTGGAAGGTCAGGTGGTCACCGACCTCGATCCGGTCCTGGGCATAGGCAGCACTCATCAGAGTATCCATCGAGATCGGGGCGGCGGGGTCGTAGACCCGCTTGTTGGCCGGCCTGTCGTAGCCAGAAGGGCACTCGCGGCAGAAACCGCGGCCACGATACTCGGTACCGATGTCGGTCAGGTTGTTGAAGGTGATGTCCTGGATGTCGACGCCGACCTTGATCTCGTGATTGCCCTCGAAGAGAGTCACCGAGCCATTCGCCTGATCGCGCGGAAGGTCGTTGAACCCAGACCCCAGGCCTATTAGGGGACCGTTGTAGCGCAAAGCGTTGTTGAGATCGATGTAGCGGAAGTCGTTGCCGTTGGGAGAGTCGACCGAGGCGCGGGGAACGATCGGAGCTGGCGGGAAAGCAACGCGTGCAATAAACTCTTCGCGGTTGGCGCCCTTGACCTCGAGGAACGCCGAGCTGGTCATGGCGAAGCTCCAGGTCAGGGTCTGAATCCGGTTATTGAGCGGAAAGCTCATGAGGGAGTACTGGTCGCCGGCTAGCACAATGCCGGACCCGGCGATCGCCACGGACGGGGAGTCGATGGCGGTTAGCGAAAGCTGGTGGCGGTTGCCGGGCTGGGCGTTCACCTTGGCGATGAGCGGCTCCGCTTCGCGCGAGGTGGGGGTCACCACGGCGGTACGAGTCTGGTCGAGCCGGTTGTCACTCATCTCGTTGTAGGAGGCGAAGAACCAGGCCTTGTCGGGCCAGATCGGGCCACCGAGCGAGGTCTCGAAGCTGTTGATCATCTCATCGGGGCGCTCGATTCCGAGCCAGTCCTCGTCACGCCAACTCGGGTTCTGGCCGATATAGAGGAAGTCGCCGTGGAACTTGTTGGTGCCGGTCTTGATCGTCGAGTTCATCACTCCGTTCGTCGCGCGGCCGTACTCGGCGCCGAAACCGGCCGTTTCCATCTTGGTCTCGGTGATCGCGCTCGACGGGAGCTGGAAGCGCAGCTCGCCGCCGCGAAGAGGCATGCCCACGTCGACGCCGTCGATGAAAACACCCAGCTCGGTGCGGATGCCACCGTTGACCGAGGGTTGGAAATCATTCTCCTGTCTGCGCGTCACCAGAGTCGGCATCTGCCTGACGCTCGAATTGTAGTTGCGCGAGGAGTAGGTGACGTTCTCGAGCGCCTCTTCCGGGATGGCAGAAGCGGCACCGGTGTCGTACTTCGAGATCAGCGCCGCCTCGGAGGTGACGGTGATGGTCTCGGAGGTGGCCGCCTGGAGGGTGAGGTCGACGTCCTGGCGCTGGCCGGGATCTAGCTTTACATCGCGCTCGGCGGAGCCGAGACCCTCGAGGTTGGCGGTCACCTTATAGTTGCCGGGCTGCAGCAGGGCGAAGCGATAGTCGCCCTCGGCGTTGGTGATCTCCCTCCTGGTGTTCTGAGGGCCGGCCAGGGTCACCGTGACGCCGGGCAGGCCGGCACCCTGGGCATCGGTAATGGTGCCGTCAATGGTCGATGTCTGCGGACCATCGGCCAAGAGCGGCGCCTGAACCACACAGGCGATGGCGAAGACACAGAGAACTGACCTGACAGTGGCAGCTTTCGCTCGCAGCATTGCTGTCCTCCAGAAGGAGCCCTTATGTTTGAGTCCCGCTTGAGACCGGGTTCGGCTCGAAGCGGGCTACTATGTCAAAAATGACCCTAATGCGCAAATGGTTGCAAGAATCATACCGGGACGCCAGTGAGCTCGGACGGGTAGCGATTCCAGGATCAGCCGCCGCCTGTCGGGAGACGACGACGTTTGTATCGACAATCGCCCGGCCAGGCTTCATGGCGAGCGGCTGAGTCGTGTCTCGGAGGCCGCGACAACGCTCTCTGGAATTGTAGGACGCGGAGCCTTAAAAGAAGGGGATTATATCCGTAGGTTGACAGAAACCGATCACGCCTCGGCCTTCTTGGTGGCCTTGACCGGCTTCGCCCGGTCCTTCATCAGCAGCCAGTGCGCCACCTGCTTCGGAGTCGCGCCGTTGTAGTTGGCCTTCAATCCCTTGCGGCGAGGCTTCTTGATCTTCATAACAGCGCCGCTCACCTAGGCCCGCCGTAGATGGAATGCTCCCTCAGAACAGTTCCTGCTGCGCCATCGGCTTGCCGCTGTACGGATCGTTCATCGTCGGCAAGCGTGGCAGTCTCCCGTCGAAGTACTCGCTGATCGGCCATAGCTGCATTCTCCTGTAGGGCTGACCGGACACGCTGATCGTGCCAGCCTCTGCCGCTTCCGCCCGCGCTGCACGCGAGCCGACTGGTTCCAGTGTGACGAAGCAGCCGAGAGCCGCTTCGTCGCGGTCTGTGACATGGCGGAAGTCCCGCAACGCTCCGAGATGGAATCCACCGCCCTTGATCTGCGCCAGCGCGAGACGGGAATCGTAGTCGTCCGGCTGAGCGGCGATCACGGCGCGACCGTCCACGCCGCCGTCCGCAACCTGCTTCATGTTCGGCGCGAAACCGGGGAGCCGCGTCACCGCCCACGATTCAAAGCTGAACGGCTGCTCGGTTGCCAGCTTGCGCGCCGATGCGAGATCGACCGGGATCCCCTTCGTCGGGATCGTCCGGTTCTTCAGCCGCTTCTCACGGATCAGGTCGATAGCGAATGACGAAATGTCGATCCCGGCCCACTGTCGGCCGAGACGCTGCGCCGCTTCAATGGTCGTACCGCAACCGCAGAACGGATCGAGAATCAGGTCGTCAGGGTTACTGCTCGCTTCGATGATCCGCTCCAGCAACGCGCGGGGCTTCTGGGTCGGGTAACCCATCCGTTCCTTCGCCTGGGCGCCGATCGGCCCTATGTCCGTCCATAGGTCCTGCAACGGCCGGCCCTTGGCCTCGTCCAAATAGCGCTTGTAGGCCGGGACGCGGCCCGGCGCTGTTTGTACAACCCGTCCTTCGTCGATCATCCGCTGCATCCGCTCGCGGGAGTAGGCCCAATAGCGCGTTACGCCCAGTACCTCGTACTGCGGGTTGCCCTTCGCTGCACCGCCGCGCCCAGTCATATCGCTGAGTCGATAGCGCCGTCCAGTGTCTTCTTCGACATAGCGGTAGAAACCGTCGACGTATTGGTCATCGTATGGCGTGTACAGCGGATTCCAAGCCCAACCGTCGCCCCTCGAGTAGTAGAGGACGCGATCCAGTACACGTCCAAATTGTCGTCTTCCCTGCGCGCCGTCGTTGTGGCTGCTGGTTCGCTTCCATCCGATTTCGGATCGGAAATTCGGCACACCGAAGATCGCGTCCATGACGATTTTGAGATAGTGGCTCGCGGTCGGGTCACAGTGCAAGTAGATCGAACCTGTTGGCTTGAGGAGCCGGTGCATGTGCTCCAAGCGCTCCGCCATGTAGGTCAGGTAGGCGAGCATCCCGGACGGGCCGATGGCGTGCCGTAGGCCCACTATCGCGTCGTGGGCGCGTCGTGCGGGCGCACCCTCGTAGGCCGCGTAGCGGTCCGCCGCGGCTTCGTCCCACGCCCATGTGTCGCTGAACGCCCGGTACTGCGCGTCAGCGCCGCCGCGAGCCGAGTAGAGGATGTTGTAGTCGGCCTTCGAGTTGAATGGCGGATCGAGGTAAATCAGGTCTACGGACTGATCGTCCCATCGCTGCATCCAGTCGAGGCAGTCACCGTAGTACAGCGTGCCCGCGTCCGGTGGGTTCATGCCGAGCGAGCGCCGGACGGCAGGCCGTTGTCGGCGATCAGGTCACGGTACTGGAGCCGCTTGCCCGCCAGCCCCTCGGTGACGGACGCCATTTGCGCCAGCGTGTCGAGATCGCGGAAGTTGTGACGGCCCGCGAACTGGTTGACGTAGCGCTGTAGATGCTTCGGTGAGAGCTTGTGGTACACGCCCTTGTGGGCGCGCTTGAGCATCGACCAGAAGCTCTCGATCGAGTTCGTGTGAACCTTGCCCGCAACGTACTCGCCGACCGAGTGCTTGACGGTGCCGCGCTCGTACTCGGTCAAACCGCTGTACGCCCCCGTATCGTCCGTGTAGACCGTTGCGCCGGGTTCGACGTGCTCACGGACGAACGCTTGCAGGGTCTCGCCGTCGGTCGAACGGACGACACGCGCCGCCACCATGCCGGTCTCGCGGTCCTTGACGCCCACCACCGCTGTCTTGCCGACAGAGCCACGGCCTTCGAGGGTCTTGCGCTTCTTCGCGTGCATATTCTTCCGCAGACCGCCGAAGTACGCCTCATCGGCTTCTGCCGGTCCCTCGAAGCGCACGGTCGGCCCCGAGTCGCTGAACTCGCGGATGCGCTGGAGCATGAACCACGCGGTCTTCTGAGTGACGCCCAGGTCACGGTGGATCTTCATCGACGACACGCCCTTGAGGCTCGTTGTGTCGAGGTAGATCGCGTACAGCCACTTGAGCAGAGGCAGCTTCGACCGCGCCATCACGGTGCCGGTCTTCACCGAGAAGTACCGCTTGCAGTCGCGGCAGCGGTACGGCATCTTCGCGTGGCTGCACTCGTGGTTGTTGTCGGTGCCGCAGTGCGGGCAGTAGCGCTCGCCGTCCGGCCAGACGATCGCCTCGAACCACTGCCGCGCCGCTTCCTCATCGGGGAACATCCGCTGCAAGTCGAACAGCGTGATGCCCTTCCGGTGAGCCTTGCCGGGTGCCTTGAGTTCTGTGTCGTTCATCGCTTCTCCCTCCGTCAACCGTGAGGTATACCCTACCGGACGGAGAGCCAGTTTGTCAACCTAGAGATATAATCCCCTAAAAGAAGAGCTGAACCGTCTGACCGTGAAGCGAGTGAAGAGTCCCGCGATGGTTGACCCAGAGTGGCTCGGCAAGCTCGGCCTCCCAGGCGGCGAGCTCGCTCTCCAGGCGCTCTACGATCTCGGGGTGCTGATCTGCGATGTTGTTGGTCTCGCCGATGTCAGCCTCCAGATCGTACAGAACGGTGGTCTGACCCATGGGTGAGTCGTCGGGTGGGTATTCCCTCAGCGGGGTCGTCTGGCCCGGTCGCCCGTCAGGGACCTCCATGTCGGTGTTGTTCACTCTCCACATCTTCCACTTGCCCCAGCGGATGGCGATGTTCGGCGCCGCCCGCCAATAGAGGAACTCGTGCGGCGGCTCGCTGGTCTCGCCGCGTAGATGCGGAAGCAGGTTGACGCTGTCCGGGCTATCCGCTTCGAGACCGCTCGCGGCAGTGAAAGTGGCGTAGAGATCGAGTGCGCTGGCAAGCTCGCGGTAGACCTCGCCCTGAGGAAGGCCCGCCGGCCACTTGAGGATGAAGGGAACACGATGACCGCCTTCCAGGTGGTAGCGCTTGTTCCCCGCCAGCGGCGCGTTGGTGCAGATCGGCTCGGTCATGTAGTTGATGCACCCATTGTCGGAGAGAAAGACGACCAGCGTGTCGCGCTCGAGGTCGTACTTGCGTAGGGCCGCGACGACGTCGCCGACGTAGTCGTCGAGCGAGACGACCATCGCAGCGTAGACGCGCGCTCCATCGCCTTCGATGTGCCGCACCCGCTCCATGTACTCGTCGGTCGCCTGGAGCGGGGTGTGCGGAGTGTTGGGAGTCAGCATCAGGAGGAAGCGCTCGTCGGCGTGGCGATCGATGAAGTCGACCGCCTTCTCGGCAAAGACGTCAGTCAGATACTCCTCGACCTCGATCACCTCGAAGCCGTCGCGGATGACACGCGAGTCGCTGGTGCGGGTGGTGGGGGCTCCCTCGGCGGGCCACTCGTGGGTGCCTGGAAGTCGGGAGTCGATGTAGCTGGAGGCGCCTCCCAGCATTCCGTAGAACTCGTCGAAGCCGCGGTGGAGTGGATGGTGCGGCTCGGCCACGCCCAGGTGCCACTTACCGATCAGGCCGGTGACATAGCCGGCGTCCTGAAAGTGGTTGGCGACCGTTTTCTGATCCAACGGAAGCCCGAGGTTGTGGTCGGTGGGGTTGTACTCCCAGCCGAAGCGATTCTGATACCGCCCGGTGTGGAAACCCGCTCGCATCGGACTGCAGACGGCTGCGGACACATGGCCGTCGGTCAGGCGCACGCCGTCGCGTGCCAACTGGTCGATGTGAGGCGTGGGGATCTGCGAGCCGTACACCCCGATGTCGCCGTAGCCCAGGTCGTCACCGACGATGACGACGATGTTCGGCGGCGGTGCTGGCGCCGGTGGGGGAATCGAGGTCTCCGGTGGCGGCTCAGAAGATTGACAGCCGAACGCGGCGATCAGTCCCACGGCGAGCGCACAGTCTCTGAATCGAAATGCCATCACTACTCTGCCTCCTCTCCGGCGAGCGCGAGTGCGACCACACCGGCAGGAGGGTCGGTCTCGGTAGCCTCTCTTCCGCCACCGACGCTTAGCGCGAGATACTGACGACCCCCCACTTCGTAGGTGATGAGGTTCGAGTTGGGCAAGGCGGGGAGCTCGATGCCGCCCAGGTAGGCCCCGGTCTTCTTGTCGTAAACGCTGATCTCGGCGGGTCGATCCGTGGTGGGAGGATCGGCGCCGGTGGTGCTCTCGGCACGATGGGTGACGAACAACAGAGTCCTGGTCACCAGCGGCGCTGCAAACCGGTTCGGGGAGCCCAGGCGATCCAGGCCCAGGTGCTTGATCGCCGGGTGGTTGCGCGGCCCCTCACCGTGGGCCGCGACCCAGACGTGCTCGCCGGTAGCGAGATCGATCGCGGTGACGCGTCCGTATGGCGGCTTGACCAGCGGCAGACCTCGAGGACCCTCGACGTGCTCGTACCAGCCGTCGGGTACGTAACGCAGATTCGATCGATTGGGGTCGGGCGAGGTGAGAGAAACGGATCTCGGGGTGGCGTAGGAAGGCACGTAGATCATGCCGCTTTCGGGGTCCACCGCGGTGCCGGTCCAGTTGGTGCCTCCACCCGGACCGGGCTGCTGGATCACCGGCTTACCCTCGCCCGCGACCCGAGGCGGCGTGTAGAGAGGCGCCAGCTCGTACGCGCTCGCGATCTCGAGGGCTTCTTCCCGAAGCTGGGGGGTGAAGTCGATCAGGTCGTCTACGCTGATGCCCTGGCGATCGTAGGCGGCGGGCTTGGTGGGGAAAGGCTGGGTCGGCGAGGCGCTCTCTCCAGGCACCTGGCTCGGAGGCACGGGACGCTCTTCGACCGGCCACAGCGGCTCTCCCGTCACCGCGTCGAGGACGAAGAGGAAGGCCTGCTTGCTGGCTTGCGCCACCACCTTCCGGGGCTTGCCATCCACCATCAGATCGATCCTGTTCGGCGGCGGTGGCAGGTCGTAGTCCCAGAGGCCGTGGTGCACGATCTGGAAGTGCCAGCGTTTTTGGCCGGTCTCGCAGTCGACCGCCACCAGGCTCTCGGCGTAGAGGTTGTCGCCAAGGCGATGACCACCGTAGAGGTCACTCGTCGGTGTGCCGATCGGAAGATAGGCGAGGCCGAGCTCTTCGTCGACGGTGATCATCGACCACACATTGGTATTGCCGCTGTAGCGCCACGACTCGTTCTCCCAGGTCTCTGTGCCCTCCTCTCCCTGCTGGGGTATGGTGTGAAAGACCCACGCCAGGGCGCCGCTCTCGGCGTCATAGGCGCGCACGAAGCCCGGCGGCGCCTCTTGATGTGTGGCTATATCGGCCACGATCGAGCCCACGATCACGGTGTCGCGACAGATCGCCGGCGGCGAGCTGTGTGTGGTTCGCGACTCGAGGACCTTGCGGCCCAGATCCTCGGTCATCCCCAGTGCGCCCCGATTCCCGAAGGCGGGATCGGGCCTGCCGGTCGTGGCGTCGAGCGAGAGCAGGCGCCGGTCGTGGGTGGCCATCATCACTCGTTGCTTCTCCCCCTTGCCCCAGATCGCCACTCCGCGGTGTTGGAACCCCATGTTCGCCGGCCGCCCCGCCTCCCAGCTCTGGGGGTCGTAGCTCCACAGCGGCTTGCCCGAGGCGGCGTCGATCGCCGCCACCTGGCCGAGGGAGGTGCTCACGTACATACGGCCGTCGATGACCACCGGAATGGCCTTGAAAGACCGCGGCCTGATCGAGTCAGGCAGGTTCGGAATCCGGGTGTCGACCGACTCCCAGGTCCAGACCACCCGCACACGATCGAAGTTGTCGGCGTCTATCTGGGCCAGCGGCGAGTACTTCGAATTGCCGGCGTCGTTGCCGAAGTTGGGCCAGTCGGTGTCGGCGGCAGTCGCGACAGCGGCGACGAGCAGCGGCGCCGCGCAACAGGAGAGGAGCAGGGTCTTGGCCACGTTCATGGAGGGCGCCACTGGATCGAGCCAGTGTACAGGAGGGAAACGCGCGTCGACATGAGGGCACACGGCGATGTCCCTGGTGTGTCCTCTCTATCGACTCGATCGGTTGAAGCGTAAAAGGTCTCAGTTTGTTGGACGGATCTTGGAGTCTCCGTGGCTCGCGCGGCGTAGGCGAGCCGGATCAGTCGGCCGGGAAGTGAGTAGCCACGAACTTCCCGGCGTCCTTCTCGCCAAGCCGCACCGTTCCTGGGCCGCTCCGCACAAAGAAATCGCCCATCTCGGTCTTCTCCAGCCCCTTCCACCGCAGGTACACGGGTTCCGGGCTTCGCTGGCAACTCACCAGACACACGGTCTTTCCCTCCACGATCTGCGTCTCAGGATCGATGCAGGTGCCCGCACGGTCACCCAGGCCGTTGCGCACGACCTGGGCAAGGTGTCGCATGAACTTGTCGTCGCTCTCCAGGCGATCGTGGTCGATGCCAAGCACCTTGCGGTCGTCGTCGACGCCGATCAGAAGGTCGCCGCCTTCGGTGTTGAGGAAGGCGGCGATCGTCTTGAGCGCGGCGTGGGTGACGTGCCGGTCGTCCTTGCGGTCCTCCTTCAGGCTCCAGCGCAGGCTGGACTTGAACTCAAGCGTCTTGGACTCCTGGAGCTTGAGGAGCTCCTCGGCCCGACGGTGTCGACGGATGTAGTCCTCGAAGAGGACGTCCTTGAGGGCCTGGCCGAACTCGGGATCGTCGGTGATGCGCTTGTAGAGGTCGAAGTTGGTCTCGACGATCTCCTGGATCTTGTCCTCGACCTTCGGGTCGAAGGTCAGGCGGACGTTCTCGCGGGTGTTGACGCGGGCGCTCGCGGTGAGTCCGGCGTCCTTGTCGAGGGCGGAGCGGATCTGTTCGAGCGTCACGCGGTGCTCGTCGGTGAGGTTGAGGCCGAATCGCTCGTTCAGGCCCTCGATGATCCGGGAGAGGGCTTCCAACTGCTCGCCGCCGGCGCCTCTTTCTGTCTTGCTTCCGGCCGGCTCCAGTGGCCGTACATGCCGTTCGAGTGCGATCCGGCCGCGGCTCGTTCGCTGGATGCGGAACGACTCCATGTCGATGTTCTGCTGCACCTCGAGGGGCAGGGCCTCTCGGCCCACTGACAGGAGGCGGCGAAGGTGCCTGGCGAACTGGTAGAGCTTCTCGAGGTCGGTGTCGGCGAAGGTCAGGACCTGGGAGAGGAAGGCGTAGAGGCGCACGTAGTAGGTGAGTTGGCCGAGGAAGTCTCGCCCTTCCTCATCGACGAGCTCGGCGAAGCGTTGCCGCGCGGGTTCGAGTGCGGCGTAGAGCCGGTCCTGCGTCGCTTTCCCCCCGAAGTACACGGTGGCGAAAGTCCCGATGTCGGTTGCCGCGAACACGCCGAAGTCGAGCAGCCGGCCCTGAACCTCGTAGAGCAGGTTGGGATCGGTCTCCTCGGATAGCAGAGTGGTCTCGTAGTACGGCTCGAACGCTTCGCGGATCTGATCGGGCTCGTTGGCGAAGTCGAGGACCATCGTGCCGCCCTTGTCGGGGTGGGTGCGGTTCAGGCGGGACAGGGTCTGGACGGCGTTCACGCCGCCGAGTTTCTTGTCCACGTACATCGTGTGCAGCAGCGGCTGGTCGAACCCGGTCTGGAACTTGTTGGCGACCACCAGGAAGCGGTACTCGGGCTTGTCGAACTCGGCGGCCGTCTGCCGCTCGCCGATCACCCGGTCCTGTCCGACGGAGTTCATGCCGGACTCCGTGTAGGACTCGCCGCAGTCCTTGACCGTTCCGGAGAAGGCGACGAGCGCCTTCCAGGAGCGGGCCTTCTCTTGCAGGTAGCGATCCAGGGCGAGCTTGGTGCGCACCCCGTGCAGGCGGGAGCGGGTGACGATCATCGCCTTGGCGCGGCCGCGGACCTCGTGTGCGACGAGTTCGGCGAAGTGCTCCACGCAGATGGCGATCTTCTCGTGAATGGCGTGCGGATGGAGTTCCACGAAGGACTTGAGCAGGTGCTCGGCCTTCGACTTGTCGTACCGGGGGTCGGCCTCGATCTTCTTCTTCAGGCGCCAGTAGGCCTTGTAGGTGGTGTAGCTCTCGAGAACGTCGAGAATGAACCCCTCCTCGATCGCCTGGCGCATGCTGTAGAGGTGGAAGGGCTTGAACTTGCCGTCCGGCTGTTTCTCGCCGAAGAGCTCGAGAGTCTTGGGCTTTGGGGTCGCCGTGAAGGCGAACGTCGAGAGGTTCGGGAGTGGGCCGCGTTGGCGGATCTCCTCGTGGACGCGGTCCTCGATCTCCTCCTCGGGTGTCGCTGCGCCCGCCTCCTCCTGCTCGGCGTCCTCCAGGCTCTCGGCGTCGAGGACCGCCTTGAGGCTCTTCGTGCTCTCGCCTGACTGGGAGGAGTGCGCTTCGTCCGCGATCACCGCGAAGCGCTTTCCGGGGAGCTGGCCGATCTCGTCGGCGATGACCGGGAACTTCTGGAGCGTGGTGACGATGATCGTCCGACCGGCTTCCAGAGCCTGGCGGAGTTGGCGGGAGGTCTGGTCGATGTTCTCGACCACGCCGAGGGTCTGCTCGAACTGCCGGACGGTCTGCTGGAGCTGGCGGTCGAGCACGCGACGGTCGGTCACCACGACGACGGAGTCGAAGACGCGCCGGTCGTCGATGTCATGCAGCACCGAGAGCCGGTGGGCGAGCCAGGCGATGGTGTAGCTCTTGCCGCTGCCGGCCGAGTGCTGGATCAGGTAGCGCTCGCCGGGGCCGTGGTTGCGGGCGTGGCTGACGAGCCGGCGGACGCAGTCGAGTTGCTGGTAGCGCGGGAAGATCAGGAAGCGTTTACCCGTCCTGCGGTTGCGTTCGTCTTCCTCCTCGACTTCCTGGATGAACTGGCGAACTAGGTCGAGGATGCTGTCGCGGGCCCAGATCCGCTCCCAGAGGTAGTCGGTTGCGTAGCCCTCGCGCGTGGGCGGGACGGGCGGGTTGCCGGCGCCGCCGAAGCGGCCCTGGTTGAACGGCAGGAAGCGGGTCTTCGGTCCAAGGAGGTGCGTGGTCACGAACACCTGTTCGGGGTCGACGGCGAAGTGGGCGAGGCAGCGGCCGTACCCGAAAAGCGGCTCGCGCGGATCGCGGTCGGTCTTGTACTGGCGGATCGCGTCCTCCACGGTCTGCCCGGTGAGAGGGTTCTTCAGTTCGGCCGTGAAGATGGGAATGCCGTTCAGGAAGAGTCCGAGGTCGACGCTCTTCTCAGAGTTTTCGCTGAAGCGGAGCTGGCGTACGACGGCGAAGAGGTTCGCCGCGTGGAGGCGCTGGAGTTCCTCGTTGAGGCCGCTCGCCGGCTGGAAGTACGCGAGCCGGAACTTGCAGCCCGAGTCTCTTACGCCATTTCGCAGCACGTCGAGCGCGCCCCGCCGGGCGATCTCGCGGGAGAGGCGGCCCAGGAAGCGTGGCTTGACGTCGGCGCCGTAGTGCTGCTTGAGCTTCTGCCACTCCTTGGGCTGAGTTGCCAGGAAGAAGTCGAGGACGTCGGTGGGGACGAGGCAGAGGCTGCGGTCGTAGTCGTCCTTGCTGCTGCGCTTGTGGAAGCTGCCGGGCAGTGGGTCGTCGCCGTATGACGCGGCCGGCTCCCGCAGTTCTCCTGCGTCCTCCGGGTAGGCGTCAGGGCCGTGCCGCAGGAGCGCCCGCTCGATGGCGTTTTCGAAGGCGCGTTCGGAGATATCGGGGGTCATGTTGGACGGTGGGTTTGAAGGATGCGATCTGGGCGCGGTGCCGTGTCACAGCTCGATGTCACAGCTTGTCGTAGCTGGTGTCGCAGCTTGTCGTAGCTCGCTCGGTCACATCAGGCCGGGTGCCGGCCGGTAGTGCCGCGTTGGATCTGTCGGGGCGGTTCCCCCTCCGACGAGCAAGCCTTCGTACCCGGCTCTGTACGAGCAGAGTGTCGAGAGCAGGCGTCGGTGATCGGTCCGCCGCTGCCGAGCCAGGCGGAGACGAAATCGAACGCGTCGCGGTAGTTCAGGAGTTCGCGAACGTCCTCGGGGTCCGCCCCGGGTACGGCCTCGCCAGCCAGAAGCCGCTCGGATTCGTCCAGCGAGAGCTTCGTTCCCTCGATGTGGGTCGTGTGGTGCGCTTCGAGGATCAGAGCACCAGCACCCATCTGGCGGATCCAGTCCTCGGAGAGTGTCGCCGCCTCCAGGAATCCGCGTGCCCGCTCGATGCGCGTAAGGTCGGCGGTGATCTTGTTGGTGACGGTGAAGTGAGGATCGAAGGTCATCGCGGCCTTGTCTCCCGAACGTCGATCTTGCCGGTGACGGCGGCGGATATGAGGGCGGTGCGAAGTTCGTTGAGATGGTCGATGGCTTTGCGAATCTCGGCGGCGAGGGCATCGATCTTCATTGTCTCTCTATCGAGGCACGCCGCGATCCGATCCTGTTCTACGGGCGGCGGGCAGAACACGGCGAGATCCTCGAATCGTTGCGGCTCAAGCCGCCACTGGCTCGGGCGAATGCCGTTCGACATGGTGAGGTAGATGCGGGCCAAGAGCTTGCACCGCAAGAAGTAATGTAGAAACCTCTCACTTTCTTCGTGAACCGGGGCGTACACGATGTAGTCGGGGCTCGTAATGCCCGGGAGCGAAGAGATTCCGAGAGAACCTTGCCAGGCCTTCATCTTGTTGATGACGAGGTCTCCCGGATCCACAACTTGGTAACTGTCCAAGTTCTCTGGTGTGCGGTTGAAATTGTCGTTTCGTGACGACTTCTCGATCACTCCGTGCTCGCGATACACAGAAAGAACCGTTCGCTCAGGGAACCCTTGGCGTTTCTTGTACACAAAGAGCCGCTTGATCTTCTTTTTCCCCCAGTGTCCCGGGATCTCGCCCAGCCACTCGACACCGGAGTCCTTCATGGGGACGCTGGCGTCGAGGCCCTTGGTGACGACGCGGGTGATGAGAGCAGAGCTCTTCTCCTGAAGCAACTCGATCAGGCGTTCCTTTTGAGCTACCAAATCGTCGAGCTTCGCCGTTTCGCGGTCGAGGAAGCCCGCGATGGCTTGTTGCTCCTCGATGGGCGGGACGGGAAGAAGGCCTGTCCGGATTGCGTCTCCTCCCAGACCGAACCTTGTTATGCCGTTAGCGGCCAGATGGAACTGGTTCCGTATGCCGATTGCTGAGAACTGGCGGGCAAGAAACCGCCCGTCAAGGCCCCGCTGTGGCTTGATCAGCGCTAGGTGATAGCCACAGACCACGTCGGCGAGTTCTTCCGTGACGACGGCAGGAATCGCGATGTCGTTCCAGGCCTCAGAGTCCTTCGTGACCAGGACGTCCCCGGTCCGAAGCCGGAATCGGCGCACCTGGCCGGGTGTTGCGGTCGCGTTCATGAACTCGATTTCGGCCGTGATGAAGTCGTTGTAGTACACGTCGACGTAGTTGCAGAGCCTGACCGGAACTTGGCCTTCTTCGGACTTCTTGTCGACATTGCTCAGGCGGACGGAGGCTAGGGTCTTGAGCCGTTTGAGCTTCCAGTTAGCTGGGACGTCGCCCAACCACTCGACGCCGGAGTCCTTGTACTCCGGGTAGGGAGCAAAGCGCCACAGTGGATGCAGCCCGGGCCGACTCCTCTTGCCGGTCACGATCCTTCGCCTCCCCCTGTCGCCCCAGTTCCCGGCCGCCAAGGCCCACCGGCGGACCAGGCCTGCGTGAACGCGCCGCCCTCGATGAGGCTGTCGCACACCGGCCCCAAGAAGCGCAGCAGCTCTTCCCCCGCGTCCACGAGCAGGGCAGGCCCGTCGGCCGACGCGCCAATCTGTCCCTGCAGGACCTGCCACCGTTGCGCGCGCGTGGCATCCAGGTAGTAGCCGGGCGTGAGCGCTACGGGCCTCTCGCCTGCGAGTGGTGTTCGCCGTCTCCGGAGAGTCTCCTCGATCGCGGTGCGCAACGTCTCACCGTCGAACGCGAAACGCCTTGCGAGGCAGGCGATGTCCCATAGGTCCTTCACCCGAGTGTTCGTCATGCCCCGGTTCACCATCGCGTCGAACTTCTCGGCGACGAGAGTCTCCCGCGGGTAGGTCCATAGACGCGGGGCAGGCAGGTCGAGAAGGGTCGGGTAGTCGCGCTCCTCGCGCTCGGGCGTGATGACGTCGCCGAAGCCGATGTCCACCTGGAGGTGGAGTCGCGCTTGGCCGAGACGGCCCTGCATCCGTAGCCGCACGCCGCCGTAGGGCTGTTCTTCGCGGATGTCGCGCATCTGGATCGTCGCCGGGTCGAAGATGACGCCGTCCTGGGGGCACGGCACGGCGCAGATCGCTTCGAATGAGGTCCGTAGGGCCGCATGGTCTTCGGGTGCAGACGCGAGAAAGTCGATGTCCCGGGTGGGTCGCAGTTCCTGTCCGGTCCATATCCGGAAGAGAGCGGCACCCTTCAGGGTGAATCGATCCACTTCACGGGAGACCGCGAGACGGTACAGAAAGCGCTCCATGGCGTAGCGCTGGAGCAGGAGATTGAAGCGGATCCCCTGGCGGTGAGCGAGGTTCAGCAGGCGCTGGTGAATGGAGGCGGGAACGTTGCGGATCTCCCTCTTGCGGCTCATGCCGACAGAGCTTCCAGGACCGGACCGACCAGCGACTTCGCGCGGCAGACCTCCGCCGCGCGCCAGATCTCGTCGGCACTTGCCTTCCGGTCGCCCAGGGCGTCGCGAAGTGCCTCCAGCGCCACGTCTTTCCCGACCAGCCTGCGGAAGCGAAAACAGTCCACGACCGTTCGGGCCGGGCCCGTGATGCGCGTCGGAACCCCCTCGAAGGTCGCCGTGACGACCCCGTAGTGGAGCGAGGCACCGGAGAAGCGAACGAGCTTGACCGGTAGCTCACCAAGTTGAGGGGCTCTGGCCTTGTGCGGAATGGCGATCCACTCCTGCCACGGGAGCTGGGTCCCAAGGCCGTGGACACTCAGCGCGGACAGCAGGCAGACGATGGCGTTCGGGACCCGCGCGCAAACGGCGGCCAGGGTGTAGTGCTCGGTGGGTTCCAGGTCGGCAAGCCGGTAGAGACCGCGGGCAACTCTCTCGACCGACCCGGCATCCACGAGTTGCCGTAGTTGGCGGGAGTGGACGCCCAGTTGGGCTGCATCGCGCTGGCGGAAGAAGCCCCTGGCGCCGAGGCTCTGCCGGGCGGCGCCGGTCAGCGAGGAACGGTGGTCGGAAACGTCGGCAATCGTGGACAGTTGCCTGCTGTTCTCGCCAGCCATGCCGAGAGCATAGGCTGGCTTGTCCTAGTGTGTCAAACTGTCGGCAACCGAAAGGGGGTGCCGACAGTTCGATACATCAGGTCGCCATCTCGCCCAACGTCGCCCGGTCTCCACATCCAGGTGCTCGGCATCACGGCTCAGCGTGCCCTGCGTCGTGAGGCGAAGGTTTCGCCCAGATGGTCAGGCGCAACTCTTCTCCGAAGAGCTTGTATTCAGGCCGCCGGCCCGCATGCTCCTCGCTGGCTTCAAGGATGCCGCGTACGCCTTCGCCCCTCGACTCAAGGAAGGCGCGGCCCGTTCGGCGGCTCGTCATGCGCGACAGGAAACTCACCAGAAGTTGATTGCGGGTGAAGACCCGGTAGGGCATCGTCTCGATGGTCAGCGTGTTGGGGAGTTCGCCTGGGCTGTAGAGTTCCATCCTGTCTGCGAAGAGAAAGAGCCGGATCTTCGCGCCAGCCAGCGAGTAGTCGCGGTGTGCCAGCGCGTTCACGATGGCTTCGTGGACCGCGTCGATGTTGTACTGAGGATGATCCGTGCGGCCAGCCGCCTTGCGTGCAGGCCGCAGCATGAAGCGGTCGACGAACTCGACCGAGTCGTCGACCTGGTCGCGGACTTGGCCCTTGATGGACTCGGCATGCACGAGATCGTCCGACGTGAGGCGGTGTCCCCGGTAGACCGCCGCTTCCACGTATGCTGACGGCAGGTGTGCCTGAGGTCTGGCGCCGAACGCCAACAGACCTGCGACGGTAGGGCGTTCCACCAAGCTGTCCTCTGCAGCCGCGACGCGCGTGTTCCGAAGAAGGTCCTGCCAAGGAATCTTCGGAGGTCGAGTGGCGAAGAATGCGCTCATGTCGTCGCGGTCAAGATCGTCCATCGTCGCCGTCGGTACCGGTTGTTCGTCGAAGACGAAGGTGCGTCCACGCTCCTGAAAAAGGCGGGCCAAGGCGGCACGCTTCAGGAGTTGCTTCGTGGAGCCGACGCGAACGTGGTAGCGCCCGCCGCTTGTGCCGTGGACGTACAGCCCGCGTCCGACCTGCACAAGAATCACGAGTCGATCCGAACCATCCGGGCCGGCTAGCTGCTCTCTTCGCAGGATCGGACGAATAGGGGGATCGCAGTTGTTGCTGGCGACGTTGATGACCCAGGCTTCCACGTCGCGCACTCGGTCGGTTGGAAGGCCGCGCACCACGCCGTCGTCGTCTACACCGAGGAAGAGCACGCCGCCCTCGGCATTCGCGAAAGCAACCATCTCGCCGGCCATGTCCTCCGTGTTTGGGGACCGGACGCCGTGCTTGCCTAGCTTGACTTCCTTGAATTCTGCTCGGGCGTCCTCCTTGACCTCCAGTTGCCTTCGAATCTCTTCCAGGGTGTCGAACATGCTCTCTGAGTCCCTGCTCAGTAGCCGTAGCGTTCCGAGCGCAGCCGGAACGCCTCGGCGCTTCCTTCCATGATCTTGCTGACGAGTTCCTTGATCTCGGGACGGTCAATACTGCCGGCGCCAAGGACTACGCCTGACCGTTCCTCCGTCCCGAGCGCAACGATCGACTCGGCGTCGCCGTTGACTGGAATGTTGGCGTTGTGAGTTGCGATAATGACTTGGCGGGAGAACTTCCGGCGGCGCAAGAGGTTCACGACAACGTTGTAGACGTACTGGTTGTCGAGGTCGTCCTCAGGCTGATCGATGATGATGGGTTGGTCGCCTGCGGATAGCAGTAGGCTCAGAATGGCTGTGCTCTTTTCGCCGACTGAACCGGTCTCGATGGTCTTGAACGAGCCATCGGCGGTCCTTACCCGCGCCTCCACGAGATCCTCCGGCAGAAAACGCTCCATCTCGTTGAGGCGAATGCGCTCCGGACGCGCGAGAGCGTTGAGGAAATTCCGGGTGAGTGACTGACCGACGAACGCTATGACCTTGGAGTCGGACAGATCAAGGACTCCACCGACCGCGGCTGTGGCTTCCAGGTCGGCACGGATCGCTTCGGCAAGCGTGGCTATCCGGTCAGGCACCTCCCCGCTCCGGGCGAAGACGTGGTCGCAAAGGACCGTCCAGTCGCGCTCGTGCAGTCCCGCGCCGCCAAACCACTCCTCGCGCCGCGACTCGAAGTCGTCACGGTCGCGGAAGGAGCGAACTTCAAGCCGGACATCGGCGTCCATCTCCTGGAGTGACTGCGCCTGTTGCCTTCGCGCGGCTAGACGCGCTTCATGAGTCTCGACAAGTTGGAGACGCGTATCGCGTAGCTTGCGGGCGTTCTCTTCGAGTTCTTGGCCGGTCTTGTCCAAGGCGGCCAACTCGCGTTCGAGTTGGGCTCGGCGCTGCAGCAGCTTCTCGTGTTGCGCGAAGTCGACGCGTCGCTCAGCCATGTCGTGGCGTAGCGCCTCGTACTCGGTTCGGGCTTTGTCGTACTGGGCTTTCCACCCCTGGGTTTGCTCCTGCCGGATGTCGGAAGCGAGCGCCTGCAACGAGGCGACTTGCGCCTGCAGGGCCGTGGCGAGGGACTTGTGAGCAGTGGCCAGGCGGTCGGCTACGGAGCGAAGCCAGACAGTTGTCGGCGTCGAGTCGGGAGGGGCTCCGGGACCGAAGTCGTCTTGGCCAACCGCCTCCGCCTCTTCCGCTAGCTTCGAGGCGATGGCGCCCATGTGGCTTTGCAGGTCTTCCAGCCAGCGGCGCTCTCGTTCGAACGCTGCGAATCTACCGAGTATCTCCTTGCGGTCCCCGTCTTCGAGAAACTCGATTTGGTCGCGTACCGTTTGCAGTTCGGTCTGGATCGACGGGCGCTTGACTCGTTGATCCCGGAGGTGCCGCCGTGTGCCTTGGAGCTGGGCGAGGGACTCGCCAAGGGACCGCCGTCTGTCGTCTAGCTCCCTCAGGTGTGTGGAGTCGATCAAGGCGTCAAGTTCTTTGCGCTGCGAGGCAGGATCCCGAGCGATGCGTGCGATCTGACGCTGGGAGAGGATGCGGGGAGCAAGGAGGCTGCGAACTTCAATGGGGACGGCTTGAGCGTTCGGCTGGTCCCAGTCCTGGGTCACTTCAAGACCGTCGACCGAACGGCGGACCCGGTAGCGGCGCTCGGCGACCACGACATCGGCGGTCAATTCGTGCTCGGGCAAGAGCGTTCCTCTGGTGTGACCGAAGTCGCGTTCCTTCTTCGTCAACAGCACGGATTGGATGCGAGCCCGGCCGCCGGAGGCCTCGCCGTCGTGCAGGTCGTTTCTGCGCGCGCGATCCAGGGCATAGCGGAGGTACTCGATGGCGGTGGACTTTCCCGTTCCGCGGCCTCCAATGAGCGTCGTCAGACAAGGGTTGAAGAAGACTTCAATGTCCTCGAAGAAATCCGTGCTTGCCACATGTAAACGCTCGATGCGAGGGTAGTTCCGGCCGGGCGGACCATCCGCCATGCGGCGCAGTCGCGACTCCGGGTCAAGTAGCGCCAGACGGATCCCCTCCACGTCCGGCGCTTCCATTTTGAGCCACGTAAACCGACTGCCGATGGCTTCGTACTTGTGGGGATCCGAGCACTCGACGATCGGCCAGTGACGCTGCTCCCGCACGCGCTGTCGCTCGGGCTTCGAGAGCCCGTCCCAGTCCTTGGCCAGCTTCGCGACGGTCCAACGGCACAGGAGGTCCTGGAACGCGTCCGGCAGGCGGTCGAAGGGCCGCGCCGTTTCGAAGCCGTTCCACTCGGTACGTGCCACGGCCCACTGCCGGAGGTGCCCTTTCATCTCGTCCCAAAGGCTGGTGGAGACGCGAAGCTGGTGGGCGCCGGACTCGCGTGCCACTCCGCGGTCGCCGTCGGCATGGGCCGGCAGCAGGACAAAGCTCAGGTTTCTTTCGCCGGTCGCGGGCTTCGCGAACTTGTACAGCCTCTCAAGGAAGGTGCGGACCGACTCGCCGGTGGCGCGGGGCGTACCGAACTTCGGGTCGAAGCGCTCCCGTTCGCCAAAGACAAAGCGGATCACGGATTCGATGTCTTCGGGACGAGTATCGGACGCGAAGATGGTGAGAAAGTGAAGTGGGCGCTCGCCTCCAACGCTGAACTCGACGCCGGGGAGAATGGCCGGCATCGGCTTCCCTTCGTCCTGCGCGCGATCAGCGATGGATTGGAACTGTGGCCTGAGCCGTCTGTAGCCCTCGATGCTGTTGTGGTCAGTGAGGGCGACGAGGTCGATTCCGCGACCGTGGTCGGCGGCTCGACAGGCATCGACGAAGTTCTCGGCGATTGCGGCGAGTCGAGTTGCGTCGGACTTCTGCATTGCCTCGATCGCGGCCCGGATGTCCTCTCCGAAACGCTTCTCTTGGTCGAACGGAGTGTGTACGTGCAGATCGCAGCGCAACCACCGCGCACCGGGTTCGGCGTGTCGCGAGGTCGTCCGTTCCTCGGTCTGGCTGGGTTCCGGAATGGAGTCCATGGCTTGGGCGAGAGACTACACCCGGCGCCATGCTTGGCGTCAGCCCGTCACTTCCCCCAACATCGCCACGATCTCCTTCTCCACCCGCTGAATGTCGGCCTCGATTTCCTCCAAGGGGCGGGGCGGGCGATACACGTAGAAGTAGCGGTTGAAGTTGATCTCGTAGCCCACCATGCCGACCTTCCCGTCCTTGTCATCCTGCCGGTTCGTGTCGATCCAGGCGTCGGGAACGTGGGGCTTCACTTCGCGCTCGAAGAACGAGTCGATGCTCTCGGAGAGGGGCACGTTCTCGGTGTCGCGGAGTTCCGGATCGGGCTCGGGGCGGCCCTGACGGTCGCGGCAGATCTCTGCTTTCTCGTTGCGCTCGGACAGAGCGGAGAGCACGGCCTTCCTGATGGGCGCAGTGAGTTTCAGGTCGGCTGCTTGGACCGCCTGGTTCAGTTCGACCTCGAAGGCCGCCCTGTCCAGGAACAGCCGATCGGGCAGTGTCGCCAGCAGGGCGCGAATCGCTGCCTGCTTCTCTCTACCGGCTTGCTCGTCCTTGGCCTTGGCTTCGGGGTCCCTCTTGCGGGAAACGGCCAGGTTGGCGAAGGCGCGCTGGTCGTCCAGGCGGGCGATGCGCTCGGGGCTGGCCTGGAAGTCGAGCCGGAGCGGCCGCTCGACGGTGATCTTGCGGAAGCCGAAGTGCGTCGTCGGATAGATGCGGCTGACGACGACATCGCGCTCCTCGCCATCCTCGACGACCGTCCGGGTGGCGCCGTCCTCGTAGTCCCGGAGCAGCCGCAGGATGTCTTCCTTCCGCTCGAACGGGATCTCGCGGCGCTTGGCGCCCAGGCTCTTGCGGAGCAGAACCCAGAACGAGGTGGCGTCGATGAGCTGGACCTTGCCGCGGCGCTCGGGCCGCTTCCGGTTGGTGAGCACCCAGACGTAGGTGGCGATGCCGGTGTTGTAGAAGAGCTGTTCGGGGAGCCCGATGAGCGCCTCGAGCAGATCGTTTTCGAGGATGAAGCGGCGGATCTCGCTCTCGCCACTGCCGGCGTCACCGGTGAAGAGGGGCGAGCCGTTCATGATGATCGCGATCCGCGACCCGCCTTCGGCCGGCTCCTTCGTGTGCGCGAGCATGTGGAGCAGGAACAGGAGTTGTCCGTCGCTGATCCGCGGCAGGCCTGGCGCGAAGCGGCCGGCGGCGCCCCGGTCGTGCTCGGTCCGTACCGCGGCCTGGTCTCGCTTCCAGTCCTTGCCGTAGGGCGGATTGGCGATCATGTAGTCGAAGCCGGTTCCGGCGTGCCGGTCGTTCGAGAGGGTGCTTCCGAACAGGATGTTCTTCGCGTCGCCGCCGTCCTCCGACTTCATGAAGAGGTCCGACTTGCAGAGGGCGAAGGTCTCGGGGTTCACCTCCTGGCCGAACAGGTGCGTGTGAGCGTCCGAGTTGACCGGGTCGCTCAGGCGCTTGCCGTCTCGGATCTCGCCGAGGGTCGTGTGCTCCTTGGCGATCGTGAGCATTCCGCCCGAGCCACAGCAAGGGTCGTAGATGCTGCGCGCAACGCCCTCCGTCCGCAGCTCTTCCTCGTCGCCCGCCAGCATCAGGTCGACCATGAGATGGACCACGTCGCGGGGCGTGAAGTGCTCGCCGGGGTTCTCGTTCAGCGCCTCGTTGAACTTCCGGATGAGTTCCTCGAAGATCGTGCCCATCGTGAAGTTGTCGATCTCGTCCGGGTGGAGGTTGACCTTCGGGTCGCCGAACCGTTGCAGGACCTGGAAGAGCAATCCCGATTCGTCCAGTTTCGAGATCGTGTTGTCGAAGTCGAACTTCTCCAGCACCTCGCGCATGTTGGGGCTGAAGCCGGCGATGTAGGCGCGCAGGTTCTTCGCGAGATCGGGCGCATCGGCGAGGAGCTTCCCGAAGTCGTAAGGGGACGTGTTGTAGAACGCGAAACCGGAGGCGCGGCTTAGCAGCCCGTCCAGATTCCCGAGTTCGTCCTTGTACCGGGCCTGGGTCGCCAGCACCTCCGCCTTCGTGGGCGCCAGCACGTAGTCGAGTCGGCGCAGCACGGTCAGCGGCAGGATCACGTCCTGGTACTTGCCGCGCTTGAAGGTGTCGCGGATCAGGTCCGCGACGCCCCAGAGGAAGCTGACGATCTGGCTGTGGTTCATGGTGGGAGCGGTCGGAATGTAGCGGATCGGTCTACGCCCGTCACTTCCGCCGTTGTTGTGGGGTGGAAACCGAAGAGTCCCGGCGCGAGGACAATTGGTCTTGACGACAGCCCTCCGAGCGGTCATTCTGGAACGCTGAACTCGATTCACACGGAGGACTGAATGCGCTCAACTGTTCTCGCTGTCCTGCTCGTGGTACTCGCGGCTCCGGCCGGGCTCCAGGCCCAGGCCATGGAATCGGTCGAACCCTTCAAAGTCGGCACCTTCCAGATCGATGGGGAGGCCGTCGTGGGGCTCGTGCTGCGGGATTCGCTGATCGTCGACATCGGCGCGGCGAACACCGAGCTGGAGCTGGATTCAAGCTACCCCCGCCTCGCCATGCCGGCCGACATGCTTGAGCTGATCGGCCGGTACGAGTACGGCCTCAAGTACCGGCTCTACGAGATCGTCAACGACCTCGTCGCCGGGAACCGGCTGTCGGAGGGCGCGCGCGCCGCCTACGTCCACAACGTCGACGACGTCAGGATCCTTGCGCCGATCCTGTATCCGAGCAAGCTGATGAACGCGGCGGTCAACTTCTACACACACGCGTGCGAGGGCTGCACCGAGGAGGAGCTGAAGGCGCGGACCAGGGAGCGGCAAGAGAACCGGGGCGTGCCCTATCTCTTCCTGAAGCCCACCCGCGGCGCGATCATCGGCAGCGGCGAGGACATCGTGATGCCCCACGGCCGTGACCGGATCGAATGGGAAGTCGAAATGGCCATCGTCTTCGGCCGCGCGGGCAAGTACATCTCCGCGAGCCGTGCATACGACCACGTGTTCGGCTACATGGTCGCCATGGACATATCCGATCGTGGCGGGCGTCCTCCCGGTGGCTTCGGCGCCGTCCTGGACTGGTTCGTCGGTAAGGGCCATGACACGTTCGCGCCCCATGGGCCCTGGATCGTTCCGAAGGAGTTCTACGGCGACCCGATGGAGCGCCTGCACCAGACCCTGGTCATCGACGGCGTGACCGTCCAGGAGGCCAGGGCGGGAGACATGATCCACAACATCCCGGAGCTGATCGAGTATGCGTCGTCGCTCATTACGGTGTTCCCTGGTGACGTTCTGCAAAGCGGGACGTCCGGCGGAACCGGCGCCGGTCGCGTCCAGCGCGCGACAGGCTCGGGGTACCTGCAGGCGGGCGAGACGATCAGCGCCAGCATCGAGGGGATCGGCACGCTGACCCACACCGTCAGGGCCGAGGAGGGCGTTCCGGCCGACCTGTCCGGCTCGCAGCTCCCGCCGGTCGAGACCTATCGCCCGCCACGCTGACGGGACGGACGTGCATTCGCTGGTCTAGTTACCGGGCGTCTCGGCGCCGCGCGCATCCGGCGCGTCGTACTTCGGCAACCGGGCGATGAGATCGGCCTTGATGTCCGCCATCTCGGCGTCGTCAGCCCGATTCATCCACTCGTTGGGATCGGACTCGAGATCGTAGAGCTCTTCGGTGCCATCGGCATAGCGGATGTAGCGGTAGTGACCGTACGTCAGCGCGTGATTACGATAGCCGTTGGTCGTCAGGGCGGATCGATTCCACTCGGCGTCCGGGTCCTTCAGTAACGGCACGAGACTCACGCCCTCGATGTGATCCGGCGTCTCGAGCCCGGCCAGCTCGGTCAGGGTCGGGTAGATGTCCATCAGTGAAACGGTGGCCGCGGAACGCGTCCCCGCCTCGGTCACGCCAGGCGCGACGACGATGATCGGCACACGGGTCGACTCGTTCCAGAGGGTCTGTTTTCGCCAGCGCGACTTCTCGCCGAGATGAAATCCATGGTCGGACCACAAGACGATGATGGTGTTTTCCGCGCGACCACTTTCCTCGAGTGCGTCGAGCACCTGTCCCAGCATGGCATCGGCGAAGCTGACGCTGGCCAGGTACGCGCGCACGCCTTCCCGCCAGACACCGGCCTCGAGTACCCACCGATGGAGCTGCATGGACGCCAACTCCCCACCTGAATCCTGTTTCATGTAGTCCGGGATGTCGTCCAGATCGCTCTCCGGGACGCTCGGCAGCTCGATGTCCTCCAGCGGGTACATGTCGAAGTACTTCTGGGGCAGATACCAGGGAAGATGGGGACGGTAGATGCCCACGGCATGAAAGCGCGGGCCCTCGCCGGGAGCGAGGATCCGTTCAACGGACCAGGCGGTTACCTGGCCGTCGCCCATGGCCCGGTCATCGGCGACGACAGTGGACCAGTCGAAGTTCCGGTTGAGGGGCGTACCGTTGGCCGGTCGGTCGTGGGGCCTGATCTCGTCGGGAATCTGCCGTTCAGGTGAAGGGTAGTAGGCGTCCCACGCCGTGGTGTCGTTGTAGCCGGAATAGGCCCAGGCGCTAAAGGTCGAGCTGTGAAAGAGCTTGCCCGCGCCGACGGTCGTGTAACCGGCATCCTGAAAGTGTCCCGGGATGGTCCGAATGTCCTGAAACGTCTCCTGAATCCGCCAGTCGGGCAGGTTTTGATAGATGCCCGAGGTCGAGGGCAGCAGGCCGGTCATCATGGCCGTTCGCGATGGGTTGCAGAGGACGCTGGGCGAGCGGGCGTTCGTGAATGTCATCCCCCGTTCCGCGAGCCGGTCCATGTTCGGCGTCTTGACCTGGGTATTGCCGCCCAGGGGACCGACCCAGTCGTTCAGGTCGTCGATCGAAACAAACAGGACGTGGGGGCGCTCGCCTGCGTCTGTTTGTGCGAGAACGGATCCCGGCAGCGCGGTCAGGACCGTCGCGAGAACGATTCCGAGCACTCTGATCGCGCGTAATCCGGCATTCATTGGTTGGGATTCTGCGATGGGTTGACCCCCAGGCGGTCGAGAAGGGCCTCGAAGCGGTGCTCGCCGTGCAGGTTGTCTAGCCAGGGATGGACCTTCGTCCACAAAGTGAGGCTGCCCTTTCGGGCGAAGGCCTCCTCCAGCCATTCAAGGGCTGGCTCCCGCTCGTCGAGCCAAGCATAGAGTAGTGCCAGGCCGTAGGGATGGGCTTTGCCGGCCTTCAACCGCAGCAACTGCTTCTTAGCCAGCCAGCGGAAGACGCCTTCCTCTCCTTCCGAGGTGTAGATCCGACCCATTTCTTCCGCCTGCTCTGGTTGCCCCCGCCTCTGCAGGTGGATCTGCCGCTCGTGGATCGCGTCATCGGGTCGCCCCATGGCGGTGTAGACGGTGGCGAGCAGGTTGCGGGTCGCGGGGAAGTCGGTCTCGAACTCGAGGGTGTGGCGGAGTTGCCCGATGGCCGCATCGTACTGCCGCGAAAAAAAGAGAACCTGAGCGAGAGCCCGACTGCACCGCGGGGCCAGGGGGTCGAGATCGACAGCTATCCTCATCTCTCGCTCGGCTTCCTCGAGACGGCCGACCGGGGCCAGAAAGAAAATGGCGTAGGCGAGATGCACTCTGGCTGCTCCTGGGTCGAGCTGCCGCGCGCGTTCGATCGCTCGGTGCGCACCCGGCCAATCCCAGTAGAAGGTGGAACGGATGATCCCGAGGGCTCGATGAGCCCCGGGGAGGGAGTCGTCGAGCTCGAGTGCCCGGCTCACCGCATCCTCCGCCCTGGGGAGGGTGTCCTCGAACGGCGCCAGCCCGTAATGACACAGATCGGTGAGGGCGAGGCCGAGCAAGGCAAGACCGTGGGCAAAGTCCGGTTCCAGCTCGAGCGCTCTCTCCAGCAGCTCGACCGCTCGTTCCAGGTGGCGGAACTCACGTGCGAACTGGTACCGAGCTTCCAGGTAGAGCCGGTAGACCTCCCGATTCTCGGTCGGCCTCTTCAACCGGGAAGGAGTCGGGGACCCAGAATCGTCTTCCTAACCTGCGCGACGATCGCTGTGACAATGTCGTCATGGATGGCGAAGGCGTCGCCCAGCTCTCGATCGTAGTGCTCCGACCAAAGCTGGAAGCCGGTCGACGCCCGTGTCAACCGGACGGCGATTCGTAAACGGCCCTCGGACTTGCGCACGCTGCCCTCGACGAGCGTCGCTACTCCGAGCTTGTTCCCGATCTCCGAGTCGTCCAGCCCCTTGAGCCCGACGTTGGCGGACGAGGCTCGGCCAATGACCCGCAGCCCCTTCACCTGCGCCAGGGCGTCGATGATCTCTTCAGCCAGCCCGTCACAGAAGAAGTCGAGCTCCGGGTCGGAGCTCAGATTGGCGATGGGAAGCACTGCGATCGAGCCCTCCAGCGCTGCCTCGACCCGCGCTACGAATCGATATCCCTTGCCGGGAACCGTCACGATGTAGGGCGTGCCCTCGGTCTCCTTCCCCAGGATCTTGCGCAGAACCGATATGTTCTGGGTGAGGTTGCTGTCGTCGACCGTCGAGTCCGGCCAGATGAGCCTCATGAGCTCGTCTCTCTCCAATAGACGCCCGCTGTTCTCGACGAGGGCCAGCAGAGTGTCGAAGCTCCTCGATCGAAGTGGAACGGTGTGACCGCCGCGCAGAAGTCGCCTCTCGCCGACTTCGAGACGGAAGGCACCGAACGAGTACGATCGGCGATCTGGCTCGGAGACTCTCACTGGACTGTTCGGACGCAACGCCGGTCCTCCGCGAGTATATCGAGCGAGGTTTTAGAGGTTCTCCGAAGAAATCTGCCCCGTCTCCTGGACAAGAGGGGAGTGCGTGCTGAAGATATAGACGTAGAGAATTTCGAGAGAGCCCGAGATCCCGATTCAACCGGGTCGCAAGACTCTGGAAGGAGAGATCATGGACGCCACCGCCCTTAGGTCTTCTATCTGGAGCATCGTCATCGCCCTCTGCGCCTTGCCACTTCTGGCCGACGGTCCGCAGACCGGGACCCTCGACGGCCTGGTGCTCGACGCTCAGAGCCAACCGCTGCCGGGGGTGACCGTGACCCTCTCCGGTCCCCGCGGCGAGAAGGCCGTGATTACAGGCGACGACGGCGTCTTCCGGTTCGCCCTGCTCGAGGCGGGAGAGTACACGGTGAAGGCCGCCCTCGAGGGGCTCGGGGAGAGCGAGGCAACATCTGCCCGTCTAGAGACCGGCGCCCGTCGCACCCTGGAGCTGACTCTGGGCGCCGTCACCGAGGAGACGCTCACCGTCACCGCCGGGGCGGCTCTCGTCGACCGCTACGTCGTCGGCACCTCCGCCAGCCTCGAGACGGCGGTGGCGGAGAACTTGAGCTTCGGTGGGCGCCAATATCAATCTTCCTTCAACGCACTGCCTGGCGTCACGCACTCCGCCAGGTCGCGGAGGCAGAGCGACCAGAAGATGGCGGTCAACGGCGGCCAGGACACCGAAGTGGCAGGCATGATCGACGGCGTCGACTCGAGCTTCTCCCGCTTGGGCGGCAGCGCGCGCACGTTCCTGCCCACCAGCGCCCTTCAGGAGGTGCAGTTGGAAAGCGCCGGTTTCTCGACCGAGTACGGGCGGGTGGTCGGTGGGGTCACCAACGCGGTGGTCAAGAGCGGCACCAACATTCTCCACGGCCAGTTTCTCTACATCCCCCAGAGCCAGGAGTGGCGGGCCGCCGACGAGAATATCGACATCCCCCGCTCGGACTCGATCATCTCGAGCTTCGAGGCCAACGTCGGCGGACCCATCGTCAGCGACAAGGCATGGTTCTTCGCCGCTTACGCCGAGCTGGACCAGAATCGCGTCGACAAGATCACCGCGACCGGCACCCCTTTAGCCGCCGGCCGCACCAACGAGCCGGCGCTCGTCAAGCTCAACTTCCAGCCCAACGACCGCAACCAGATGAGGCTGCTGGGAATCGATAGCCCGACCAGGGTACTCGCGATCCCCCCCACCTCCGGCGACAACTTTGGCCCCTTCCCCATCCAGCTCCCCGCCGACATGGTGACGGCGAGTTGGGGCTATGTCGTCAGCCCGTCAGCGTTCTTCGAGCTGCGCGTCGCCGACCAGAATAACAATGGCTCTTTTGAATTACGAGTGGGTCAAGCGGTGTGCGGGTTGAGCGTGTGGAAGTCGAGTTTGCCGGCGATGAGGAAGAAGGCGATGCGTATGGTGTCGAATCGCTTGTAGCCTCTGGCCTTGCGTTTGGCGGACTGGAAGAGTCCGTTGAGGGCTTCGAGGAAGCCGTTGGTCTGCCGGGTTCGCGCCCAGGCAGCGATCGCTTGCAGGTGCTTTCGGATGGGGATTATGTCGAATAGTGCCCAAGCGTCACGGGATACCGGCGGCGTGGAAGAAGAACCGTTCGAGGTTCTCGCGCACGAAGACATCGAGAGCGATTCGTGTGCCTGCCGATCCGGGCTTGTGGAGGTGACAACGCATCTCTACCGCGCTCCATCGAGGCGTGACGATCACATCTGACTGCTCCGCCATCAAGAACCGCAGTTGTAGGCCGGTCGACTGGAACGATACGGCAGCAACCGACTCTCCGTCTCGTTTTTGCGCGACTCGCAACGTGAGTTCTTCTTTGACGACCTCGTACCGATACTTCTCGCCCCGGCACTCCAAGAGCTTGTTCATGTCCGCGGTATCGCGCTCGACAAGCTGCCGAACCTCGTTCTCCAAGAGAGAATCCGAGTTGCAAGCCGCACGTCGAAAGACCCATCGCGGAGCTTCTGTGGCGTTATCTCGTTGGGGTTCTTCGCTCATTGGCACTGCGGCGGCAGTAGTTCTTCGATCTTCCGTTCGATGTCGGCGGCGGCATGGAGGTTCTTCGTGTACTGCTCTATGGCGCGGAGTGCTTCGGCGTAGTCCACGTAGCGCGCATCTCGCATCTCGACCGGATAGCCGCCAGTCATTCGGACGTTCTGATCCGCGTCTCCGATGGCGCTCAGCATTGACGCGGCGGCTTGTGTCAGAGACCGAGCGATCCCCTTCGCCTTGGTGCGGTAGCAGGCTGCTGAATTCTCGGCTTGCCGCCGCTTCAGCATGAGGTCGCCGAGGCGTTCACTGTCCGACATGGAGGCCATCTTACCACTTGACAGGACGGGCACTATCCTGTAATCTTCTGGGCATGACGACGACACTGCAAGACGCACCCGGTAAGCACTACCGGAAGGGCATGAGCCTGATCGACGCGATCCGCCTGTTCCCCGACGATGCGGCGGCGGAAGCGTGGTTCACGTGCATCCGCTGGCCCGAAGGTCCATCGTGCCCGCACTGCGGCTCCGAGAACGTCCAAAGTGGCGCGAAGCACAAGACGATGCCGTACCGCTGCCGGACGTGCCGCAAGCGCTTCAGCCTCAAGACTGGCACCGTCATGGAGGCGAGCAACCTCGGCTACCAAGTGTGGGCGATGGCGCTGTACCTGCTCCTGACGGGTCTCAAGGGCGTATCGAGCATGAAGCTGCACCGTGACTTGGACGTGACGCAGAAGACCGCGTGGCACCTCGCTCACCGTCTCCGCAAGGCGTTTGAGGCCGAAGGGCCGCGAGTCGTCTTCGAGGGGCCGGTAGAGGTCGATGAGACGTACATCGGCGGTCTGCGGAAGAACATGCACGCGAAGAAGCGGAAGACCCTTGAAGGCCGCGGCACCGTGGGCAAGACCGCCGTGGTCGGCATCAAGGATCGGGAGACCAAGAAGGTCGCGGCGCGGGTCGTCCGCTCGACTGACGGCGGGACGCTTCAAGGTTTCGTGCGCGAGCACGTCGAACCCGGCGCGACGGTGTACAGCGACGATACCGGGGCGTACAGCGGTCTGACCGAGTACGAGCGCGGCACCGTCCGGCACTCGGTCGGCGAGTACGTGGACGGCAAGATCCACACGAACAGCATCGAGTCGCTTTGGTCGATGCTCAAGCGCGCCCACAAGGGCGTCTACCACAAGCTCTCGCCGAAGCACCTACAGCGCTATGTCGATGAATTCGCGGGGCGGCAGAACATTCGGGAGTTCGACACCATCGACCAAATGACGGTCGTATCAGCGTGGCTGGTCGGCAAGCGACTCCGCTACCGCGAGTTGATCGCCGACAACGGTCTGCCGTCCGGCGCACGTTCGGCATGACGGCGGACGGCCAGCGCGCCAGCGCGCCAGCGCGCCAGCGCGCCAGCGCGCCAGCGCGCCAGCGCCGGAATTGTCCACTGCAACTTCCGAGCCCAACTGGAAGAACCGGACTTTGTTCCACCGGGACAACCTAGAGGTCTTGCGCGGCATGAACAGTGAGACGGTGGACCTGATCGCCACAGACCCGCCGTTCAACAAAGGGCGGGACTTCCACGCGACGCCCGACAGCCTCGCGGCAGGCGCGTCCTTCAAGGACCGCTGGACGTGGGAGAACGACGTCCAACAAGAGTGGGTGGACAAGATCGCCGATGACTGGCCTGCGATCAAGGAACTGGTCGAGTCAGCCGGGGCGTGCTACGGCGAGGACATGGCGGCGTTCCTGGTCTGGATGGGGATTCGGTTGCTGGAGATGAGGCGGGTCTTGAAGCCGACCGGTTCGGTCTACCTGCACTGCGACCACACGGCAGGCGCGTACCTCAAGATGCTCATGGACGCTGTGTTCGGACGATTCCAGTTTCAGAACGAGCTCGTCTGGTACTACAGTGGCGGGGGTGCATCCAAGCGCCGCTTCGCACGGAAGCACGACACGTTGCTGTTCTACACCAAGCACAAGTCAGCGTGGACGTTCAACGTCGATGACGTTCGTGTTCCACACAAGTGGGTCGATGGCCAGAAGAGAGCGGACGGCAGCGAAAGAGACGCGCGAGGCAAGATACCGGATGATGTAATCGAGATGCACGGCGTCATGCCCTGGGCGAAAGAGCGGACGGGATTCAACACTCAGAAGCCGCTTGCGCTGTACGAGCGCTTCATCCGTGCATCGTCCAACGAGGGAGACATGGTTCTTGACCCGTTCTGCGGTTGCGCTACGACGTGCGTGGCGGCGCATCGTCTGAATCGGAAGTGGACAGGCATCGATATATGGAAAGGTGCCCATGGGGTCGTTCTTGACCGCTTGGAAACGGAAGGGATGGCCGCAGATGATCGAGAGTCGATGGTCGGCTCTGTTCACTACAGTACGGACGTTCCAGTACGTACGGACGACGAGCAGATAGCGGCACCGAAGATGAAGAGCCGCAAGCACTTCTTCGAGGAACCGCCAGACGGATACACGAACGCGCAACGCAAGGCGCTGTTGGTCGAACAGAGCACGGACGAAGACGGCTACGTGTACTGCGACGGTTGCGACCGGGGATTTGACTCGTCCGAGTACCTGCAACTGGACCACAACACGCCACGCTCCAGTGGGGGCAGCAACAACATCTCGAACCGTCGCCTGCTCTGCGGCCCGTGCAACCGGCGCAAATCCAACACGCTCACGCTGATCGGCCTGCGGAGGAAGAACAAGAAGGACGGATTCATGGCGAATCAGACCGTAACCTGATAAGGATGGAGTCCTCAATCGCAATGCTCGGCGACCAGATCGTCCCACGCGGCGCACTTGCTCCGGTCATCGTCCGAGCAGTGCCCAAGGCCCTTCGGGCAGAGGTTCGCTTGGGCGCGGTACAGATCGCACTGAGCCTCCGTAGGCTTGTTGGCCTCGTGAATCGTCTGAAGGCCCTCGACGGAGACAGCGATGCTCGCCGCCGCGCTCTTGCAACTGGCGTCTTGAAGGTCTTGCAGGTCGCTCGTTGCGCCCCTTACGGCGGCGCAATCAGTACCGGCCAAGAACGACCCGACATCGACCCGATCAGCTTCCAACGTGCCTTTGAGGTTCGGGACGAGTGGCCGCCCGTTCTCGCGCTTCTGATGGATCTCCGCTGCGGTCGCGTCCAGTACGTGCAGCCTCGAAGACCCGTCGGGGTGCGTGAGACTCGCGGCCCACGCGGCACCGGGATTCCTAGCGATCATCTTCTCCCAGAACGCCGAGACGCACCCCACGTCGTAGCCCGCCCGCGCGGCCAAGTAGACCCCCGCATAGTCGGCCTCGACCTCGAACTTCGGCGCGTGGTAGAGCGCCCCGAGGGCGCTGTAGTCCTGGTAGACGCCAGTCGCGACCGTCACGACGGCTCCCAGCAGAGCGCCGAGGATCTGGTTCTGCTTCACGGCCGCGAGATGCCCGTAGGCATTGTGCGCGAGTTCGTGGCCGAGCAGGTACGCGAGTTCGTCGTCGGTCTTGATGAAGTCCATCGCGGCGGTCGTGACCGCCACCGACTTCCCGTCCGCGAATGCGTTCACGGTCGCGTGTTCGAGCAGGCCAGCCGGGTAGTTGCAGTGCCGAGTGCTCGCCATGTAGAGCGTGGCTTCGCCTCCGTCTCGAAGAACGGTCAGCCTGTAGTGAAGCGACTGCGGGCTACGCTTCATCCGTCGCTCGGCTCGTCGTCCAGTGCCGAGATCCTTCCCGTCGCGGGCCACGATCCGGTCGCCCGCTCGCAGGCCCGCCTTTTCGGCCGGGGATCCTGCAGCTACGTGGGTCACGGTCACGTACTCGCTCGGGCCGTACTTCGCCGTCCATGCACTGCGATAGGGCTGCGCGGCTGTCGCGAGGTCGGCGAACCAGAAACCCGACATCAACCGCGTCTTCGTGCATCGGCCCGAGTTGGCGCTTGTGAGTCGGAACCAGACGCTCTGGAGCCTCTCGAACTGCTCCATGTGCTTCTTCGCCGCTTCCGCGACCGTGGCGTTGTAGGCGGTCGGGTTGACGGTTGGTGCCGACGTGGTGGTCGATACGCAGCCGAGCGCGGTCAACGCCAGTGCGGCGGCGAGTCTCTTCATGGGGGCCTCCTCCAGTTGAGGCACCAGCCCCTGGATTGGCGCCGGGCCGTTGCAACCGCCATGCAGCGAGCACGGACAAGGCTCCCGCCTATTCGCCCGGCTTCGGGAGCTACCCGCAGCCTCAGAACAGGCTGTTGTATTCAGCGGGTAACCCGACTCAGGTCCCGCTGCTGACGATTGCAAGCCGCTACTGTAGCAGCACCAGTTCTAGGAGAACGGAGGCAACGTGAGCAAGAAGAAGCGGAAGATCGAACTGGTCAAGGCGGACTACCAGCCGTCACGGGCCGAACAGCGCGACGAAGTAGCGCCGCCAGCGGACTTGATGGAGTTGCCGCTGATGGAACGGCTTGCCGAAGGTGCGCGGCGACTGCTTCAGCCCGTTGAGATCACCTACACCAAGCGCCCGCGCCGGTGAGCGGCTTGGGCACTATTCGACATAATCCCCTTCGTATAGGCATAGGGATGCTCTCTCCCGTGGCTATGTGGTTGGATCTCACCGAGAACGAGATTTTCGGCAAGCCCTCGGTTAAGAATGCCGAACTCAAGAAGCAGTTGGCCGGCGTGCTGGGACTTTTCGTTGCTGGCGGTCACGCCGACCAAATCATCGTGGACTTCTGTAACCTCACAGGCAACCCCATTTAGAAGTGAGATTGACCGCTGCGAATATTGTCCGGATTGTCACCGGCATGTCGGTGCTTGGGCTTGTAGTGTATTGGTTCGCTACGGAAAAGGGCCTATGGCACTACCAAGCGGCGCTCGTGTGGATCGGCCTGATCTTGCCGGCTCTTCTCTTGGTCTACGTCGTCGTCCGACCCGTGTTCGACCGTAAAGTGCCGCCGGCTCCTTAGTGAGTCTTGATTTGCGAGTACTCGGGCTCGAATCTCGAATAGCGTGTGCAATGGCGAGCGACGGTTGGTGCGTTGCCGAGATGTAGGGTGGTCTTTCCCGCCTATTCTGAGTTGCGAGTGGGTAGAGGCTTGGTGCAGGTGCGTGCGGTCGAGTCGTTACTGGCCGTGAGCCGCCGTCGCCGGGTCTGCGGAAGCCTGTGGAAGCTGCGGAAAACGGTTGGTGGGCCAGTATGGCCGGGTGGTTTTTGGAGCGTTTCCGGGTCAGACTTCGCCCCTTTGGACCAAGGAGGCGAGGGAGATGGAGCAGGAGCTGTTTTCGAGGGCGCTCGGGGTGTCAGAGCCCTGGCTCGTGGCTGGCGTCGACTTCGACGAGGGCGAGCGCCGGTTGACGGTGCGGATGGACTTCAGGAGGGGCAGCCGCTTCGCGCACGGCGAGACCGGCGGAGCGCACCCGATGCACGTCACCCAGCTGAAGCGGTACCGGCACCTCAACTTCTTCCAGCACGAGTGCCTGCTCGAGGCCCGGATGCCGCGGGTGCGGCTTCCCGACGACCGCGTGGCGTTGGTCGAGCCGCCGTGGTCGGGCAGGCTGTCGGGGTTCACCCTGTTGTATGAGGCTTTGATCCTCAGCCTGTGCCGGGAAATGCCTTTCCAGGCGGTGTCCCGCCTGACGGGCGAGTCCTGGCACCGGGTGCGGGCGGTCCGCAAGCGGTACGTCGAGGAGGCCTGCGAGCAGAGGGACCCCTCCGATGCCGGCAACGTAGCCATCGACGAGACATCGCGCGCCAAGGGCCACAAGTACGTGACGACGGTAGCCGATGCGGGGCGTCGGCGGGTGGTGTTCCTTGCCGAAGGACGCAGCGCAACCACCATCAGGGACTTCGCCGACGACCTGCTCCGGCATGGCGGCGATCCTTCCCGGATCTTCCGGGTCTCCATCGACATGTCGGCCGCCTTCATCAAGGGAGTCCGGGAGACCCTGCCCAACGCCGACTGACCGTCGACGAGTTCCCACGTCGTCGCCCTCGCCTCGAAGGCGGTGGACGAGACCAGGCGCATCGAGCAGCGCCTCGATCCCAGCCTCAAAGGCCTGCGCTGGACTCTGCTCAAGGACCGCGGCGCCCTGGCGAACGCCCAGCGCGCCGACCTAGATGCTCTCGTGGCTCAGGTCGCCAGCCGCCGTACCGCCCGGGCTTGGCTCTACCGGGAACACCTCCGCGAGATCCTCAACCGCAAGCAGATCAACGTCGTCCTGCGAATGCTCCACCAGTGGTGCACCAACGTGAACCGCTCCTGGGTCGAACCGATGAAGGCCGTCGCCGCCTGGGCGCGAACCAGAAAGACCAACGGCTTCCTTGAAGCACTCTGTGAGGTGGTCCCGGTTCACCGGACTCCGAGTGGGAAGGAGCGAGCGCAGCCCCCCTCATAGTCCGACCCATCGCGAACAACACCTGGAGGTTGACCGCCCATGCCCCCAGCCGGCGGGTGCGCTGCACCGCCAGGTGTGCGCCGCCGCAGCTACGCGCGGTCGAGGAGGCGGAGCATGACGGCCTTCTGGGTGTGCATGCGGTTCTCGGCCTGGTCGAAGACGCGGCTCCGGGGGCCGTCGACGACGGAAGCCGTGACTTCCTCGCCCCGGTGGCAGGGCAGGCAGTGGAGGTAGATCGCGTCGCCTCTTGCTCTGGACATCAGGTCGTCGTCGACGGTGTAGCCGTCGAAGTCGGCGAGGCGCTGCTCTCGTTCCTTCTCCTGGCCCATCGAGGTCCAGACGTCGCTGTAGACGGCGTCCGCGCCGCCGGCGGCGGCGTGCGGGTCGGCGCCGGTTTCGATCCCGGCGCCGGTGTCGGCGGCGAGTCCTCCGGCGAGGTCGAGGTACTCGTCGGTGACTTCGTAGCCGGGAGGCGAGGCGATGGAGAAGTCGACTCCCGCGCGGGCGCAGGCGATCATCAGGGAGTGGGCGACGTTGTTGCCGTCGCCGATGTAGGCGATCCGGCGGCCGCGCAGGCCGCCGAACTCCTGGTGGACGGTCATCAGGTCGGCGAGCGCCTGGCAGGGGTGCAGCTCGTCGGTCAACCCGTTGATCACGGGCACCGTGGCGTGCTCGGCCATCTCGACCACGGTGCTGTGCTCGAAGGTGCGCAGCATGAGGAGGTCCACGTAGCGTGAAAGGACGCGGGCGGTGTCGGCGATCGTTTCCCTGCGGGCGATCTGCAGATCGCGGCTCGAGAGGAAGATCGCCTGACCTCCGAGTTGCCCCATGCCCACTTCGAAGCTGACTCGGGTTCGCGTCGACGCCTTCTCGAAGTAGAGGCCGATCGACTTGCCTCTGAGGGTGTCGCGGTGGGCTTGCGGCCCGGCTTCGAGTTGCAGGGCCAGTTCGAGGATCGACTCGAGTTGGCCCTCCTCCAGGTCGGCGATCGAGATCAGGTGTTCAGGCATGTGAGACATCCCTCCGTTGGGCCGGATTGTAGTGGCCGGCTACACTGTCTGTCCCTTGGCTCTCCCGGTTCCAGGCGCCGACAGGCGAGTGGCGGAAATGGCAGCGAGCGCCCGTGGGTGCTGGTCACCGGGAACGCGAACAAGCGGCGCGAGGCGGAGCGGATCGTCGGCCACCGGCTGGAGACGGCGGCGATCGATCTGCCGGAGATCCAGTCGGGCGACCTGATCGACGTGTTGCGGTTCAAGGCGGAGGCTGCCTGGCAGCGGCTCGAGCGGCCGGTCGTTGTCGAGGAGACCGGCCTGGAACTGGCCTGGATGAACGGCTTCCCCGGGCCGTTGGTCAAGTGGATGCTGGAGGCGGTCGGTGACGAGGGCATCGCGAAAGTAGCGATTCGCGCCGGCAACCCCGGTGTGGTGGCGCGATGCGCCCTCATGCTCAGGGGTGGCGACCGGGAGGTGATCGCCGAGGGCTCGACCGCCGGCAGACTGGTGCTGCCGCCCCGAGGTGGGGGCGGCTTCGGCTGGGATCCGGTATTCGAGCCCGATGGACACGAACGGACCTACGCGGAACTCGGCGACCAGGGCGTCCGCGTCCGTGACGACGCAGCCCATCTCGGCCAGCATGGCGCCGACCGTGGACTTGCCGCTGGCGATGCCGCCGGTGAGTCCCACCCGTAGAGCAGTCATGGTGGCGTGAGAATACGCCGCCACGGGACCGTCGCTCGTCTTGACAAGCCCCGGTTGGGACTCTACGATCCCCGTTCCTCTGCGCGAGGTGGTTCGGTAGGAGTATGCCTGCTCCTCCGGTCATGCTGCGCGCAAAGGAGGGCCCGCATTCCGGTGAGTAAGCGCCGGTCGGCCAGGGTAGGAACACGAATGACTGCAATAGCAAGAGCAAGAACGGCGAACCCGACCTGGAGCCCCAAGGTGGGGGAGATCGAGCGACGCTGGTACGTGGTGGACGCGGAAGGCGCGACGCTTGGACGTCTGGCCACGCGGGTGGCGCGCATCCTGACGGGCAAGGACAAGCCCACCTACGCGCGCCACATCGATGTCGGCGACTTCGTGGTGGTCGTCAACGCCGAGAGGGCGGTTCTCACCGGCGGCAAGGACGACAAGAAGATTTACTACCGCCACAGCGGACAGCCGGGCAAGCTCAAGTCGGAGACCGCGGGCCGTCTGCGTGGCCGCCGGCCGATCAGGCTCGTCGAGTTGGCCGTGCGGGGCATGCTGCCCAAGAACCGTCTGGGCCGCCGACAACTGCGGAAGCTCAAGGTCTATGCCGGCGCGGATCATCCGCACGCCGCGCAGCAGCCGGCGCCGATCGCGATTACAGGGAGTCCGAGTTGACGGAAGCGAGTTACGGGACCGGCCGTCGCAAGACGGCCACCGCGCGCGTGTTCCTGCGCGCCGGCAGTGGCGAGATGACGGTCAACGGCATGGGGATGGACGACTACTTCAGCAGCGAAGTGCTGAAGATGATCGTCCACCAGCCCCTGCAGGTGGTCGAGAAGGAAGGCGAGGTCGACATGTGGGCCACGGTCCGCGGAGGCGGCAGTTCGGGCCAGGCAGGCGCCATTCGGCACGGCCTCTCGCGTGCCCTGGTGGACTTCGAGCCAGCCTTCCGCGAACCGCTCAAGGCGGCCGGGTTCATGACCCGGGATCCGCGGCGCAAGGAACGCAAGAAGTACGGTCAGAAGGGTGCGCGTGCGCGCTTCCAGTTCAGTAAAAGGTAGCGGGGACAGGTTATTGGCTCACGTCACGATGAAGGAGATGCTGGAGGCGGGTGTCCACTTCGGCCATCAGACCAGACGCTGGAATCCGAAGATGCGCGGTTACATCTTCGGCCGCCGTAACGGCATCTACATCATCGACCTTCAGCAGACCCTGCTGCGCTTCCGCGAGGCGGCGGACTATGTCGAACACATGGCTCGCATGGGCCGCCGGCTGTTGTTCGTCGGCACCAAGCGTCAGGCGCAGCAGGCGATCGAGGAAGAGGCGCGGCGCTGCGGCCAGTTCTACGTTACGCATCGCTGGCTCGGCGGTACGCTGACCAACTTCGTCACCATCCGCGCCTCGGTCGAGCGCCTTCAGGATACGGAGAAGAAGCTCGCCGACGAGGAAAGCCTGCTGACCAAGAAGGAACGTCTACGCCTGGATCGTGACCGGGAGAAGATGGTCCGCAACCTCGATGGAATCCGGGATATGGAGCGGCTTCCGGACGCCCTCTTCGTCGTCGATCCGAGGCGCGAGCACATTGCCATAGCCGAGGCGAACAAGCTGAACATCCCGGTCGTGGCCATCGTCGACACGAACTGCGACCCGGAGCTCGTGGATCACGTGATTCCTGGCAACGACGACGCGATACGGACGATTAGGTTGTTTGCCGGCCGCATTGCCGACTCGTACATCGACGGTGCTGCCGCTTGGAGAAAGGGCGGCGAGGCGGAAGCTGAACCCGAGGCGGCCGTCGAGCCTGATGGCGAAGCCCCGGCGCCGGCTGAAACCCCGGACTCGGAAGAGCAGGCCGAGCCGGCAGCCGAGGTGGCGGAACCTGCCGCGGCCAGCGGCAGCGCGTAAGCCGGCCGTCAGGTTCGTGGTGAGGCGCCGACGGTTCTTCGTCCGGCGAGCGAGATTCAGTGAAGTTCCAGTCAGGGGCGGGTCAAGCCCCGTAGGGAGAAGGAAGAGATGAGCAAAGCAGTGACAGTCGCCATGGTCAAGGAGCTCCGCGAGCGGACCGGAGCGGGCATGATGGACTGCAAGAAGGCCCTGGTCGAGACCGGCGGTGACGTGGAAGCCGCGCTCGACACGCTGCGCAAGAAGGGGTTGGCCTCCGCCGCGAAGAAGGCGGGCCGCGCCACCAGCGACGGTCTCGTGATCTCCTACATCCACGCCGGCGGCAAGATCGGCGTGTTGCTCGAGATCAACTGCGAGACGGACTTTGTCGCTCGCACGGACGACTTCCGGCAGTTGGCGCACGATCTTTCGCTTCACGTGGCCGCCAGCCAGCCCCGTTTCATCGGTCGCGACGAGGTGACCGCGGACGTTCTCGAACGGGAGAAGAGGATTCACCGCGAGCAGGCGCTCGAGTCGGGCAAGCCTGATCACATCGTCGAGCGCATCGTTGAGGGCCGGATTCGTAAGTTCTTCGCCGAGAACTGCCTCCTGGAGCAGCAATTCGTCAAGGACACGGACCGGAAGGTCGAGGACGTGCTCAAGGGGGCGATCGCTAAGCTGGGGGAGAACATGCGTATCTGCCGTTTCGCCAGGTTCCAGCTCGGCGGCGACTCGACCGTCGCGACAGCGGTTTCTCCGGCTTCCGATCCCTCCTGATGGCCGGATGACCGCAGCCGCCGCTGCCGAGCCGGCCTACCGCCGCATCCTGCTCAAGCTGTCGGGCGAAGCCCTGATGGGCGACAAGCCGTTCGGCATCGACGAGGTCGTGGTCGGCAAGATCGCCGCTCAGATTCGGGATGTCTTCGAGCTCGGCGTCGAGATCGGCATCGTGGTCGGGGGCGGCAACGTGATTCGCGGCCTGGCGGCGAGTCACCGCGGCGTCGAGCGGGCCACGGGCGACTACATGGGCATGCTGGCGACCGTGATCAACAGCCTGGCAATGCAGGACGCGCTGGAGAAGACCGGTGTTCCGACCCGGGTGCAGACGGCCCTGGAGATGCGCAGCGTGGCCGAGCCGTTCATTCGCCGCCGGGCGATCCGGCACCTGGAGAAGGGCCGGGTCGTGATCTTCGGCGCCGGTACCGGCAACCCCTACCTGACGACGGACACTGCCGCCGCGCTCCGTGCGAACGAAGTCCAGGCCGAGATCCTGCTCAAGGCAACCCAGGTCGACGGCGTCTACAGTGCCGACCCGCGCCGCGACCCCGGGGCGAAACGCCTGCCCGAAGTGACCTATCAGGAGGTCCTGGAGCGCAACCTGGGCATCATGGACGCTGCCGCGATCAGTTTGTGCCGGGAGAACGACCTGCCGATCGCGGTGTTCGACCTCGGTGTCGAGGGCAACATCCGGCGGGTGGTTCTGGGCGAGACGGTCGGTTCCCTGGTCACGTGAACCGTTCTGCGTCGAGCCGCAACCCGGCGCGGCGTTAGAGTCGGTAGACGGAGGCAGAGGGTCACATGCAAGAACTGTTCTTGGAGATGGAGCTCAAGATGAGGGATGGCGTCGACCACCTTCACCAGGAGCTGAAGACGCTACGGACCGGTAGGGCCTCGACGGCGCTGCTCGATGGGGTCGCCGTGGAGTACTACGGCACGCCGACGCCACTCAATCAGCTCGCGAGCCTGTCGGTCGCCGACGCCACGCTGCTGGTGGCGCAGCCGTTCGATCCGACCCAGATCGCCGCGATCGAGCGCGCGATCCTGGTTGCCGATCTGGGGCTGAATCCCTCCAACGACGGCAGGATCGTCCGTATCCCGGTGCCTCCCCTCACCGAGGAGCGTCGCAAGGAGATGGTGAAGCGCGGCCACGAGATCACGGAGCGCTTCCGCAATACCGTGCGCGGCGTGCGTCGCGAAGGCAACGATCGCCTGAAGCAGATGGAGAAGGGCAAGGAGATTTCGCAGGACGAGGAACGCCGGGGGTTCGACGAGATGCAGAGGCTGCACGACCACTACATCGGCCTGGTGAACCAGGCGCTGGCGAACAAGGAGAAGGACATCCTCGAGGTCTAGCAGCCCGTCCTCGAGCCCTGCTTTGACCGTTCACGCAATTGTCCCGGCCGCCGGAAGGGGCAGGCGGTTCGGTGGCGATCGGCCGAAGCAGTTCTCCCTGCTCCTGGACCGCCCGGTACTGGCCTGGACGGTCGAGCGGCTTGTCGCCGTCACGGTCATCGACCGGGTGGTCGTCGCGGCGCCCGCGGGGAGCGCCAAGGAGACGCTGGAGATGCTGGCGGAGGAAGTTGGGCCGCGGCCGGGAGTTGCGGTCGCCACGGTGGAGGGTGGCCGGCGCCGCCAGGATTCCGTAGCGGCCGCGCTCGCCGCGACCGCCGCGGATCCCTCCGACTGGGTTGCGGTTCACGACGGCGCCCGTCCCTGTCTGAGCGCGGTGGACCTCGAAGCCGTCGTCCGGGCGGCGGCCGAGAATGGCAGGGCCGGCGCGGTCCTCGGACGCCCCGTGAGCGACACCCTGAAGACGGTCGAGTCGGGCCGGCTCGGCGCCACGGTCGATCGGGCGGGTCTGTTTCGGGCCGAGACGCCCCAGGTCTTCCGGGCTGGGAAACTGGCGGCGGCGCTTGATCGGGCGGCCGCGCGGGATCTGGAGGTGAACGACGAGAGCAGCCTGTTCGAGCCGGGTTCGATCGCCGCCGTTGCGGCGTCCCACCCGAACCCGAAACTCACCGATCCGTCGGATCGCGCCATGATCGAGGCGCTGCTGCGACCGCGGCACGGGGCGCGAGGGGTCGTCGAGACCGCGGTCGGCCAGGGCTACGACGTGCACCGGCTGGTCGCTGGGCGGCCCTTGATCCTCGCCGGCCAGCGGATTCCGCACGAGGTCGGTCTGGACGGTCACAGCGATGCCGACGTGGTGCTCCACGCCATCGGCGACGCCCTGCTCGGCGCCGCGGGGCTCGGTGACCTGGGAGTTCACTTTCCGCCGTCGAGCGAGACCTGGCGCGGAGCCGACAGCTCGGATCTGCTCCGGCGGATCGTCGACCTGGTCCGGGAGCAGGGGTTCGAGGTACGGAACTGCGATGTGACGCTGATTGCCGAGCGGCCGTCCATGGCGCCCTACCGCGAGGCGATCGAGGACCATGTGGGGCGCCTGCTCGGACTCGACCCCGGGCGCATGAACTTCAAGGCCACGACCCATGAAGGGCTGGGCCCCCTCGGTCGAGGTGAGGGCATGGCGGCCGAGGCAGTCGTACTGATCGAGCGGCGGCGCTCGTGAGCAGACAGGGAGATCGCCGTGGTACGCCGGAGCGAGCCCCTGACCCGGAATGGCGGCTGGGCTTCCAGCCGGTCCGTGAGATCCTCCGCAGCCAGCCACACCAGGTCGCCGAAATCGTCATCTCGAGGGCGGCAGGGGAGCGCCGGCGGACGATCGAGGGCCTGTGCACGAGACATCGCGTGCCGGTTCAGAGCGTGGCCGCCGCTGAACTGCGGGCGCGGCTCGAAGCGGCGGGACTTGATCACCGGGCGGCGCGCGGTTTCGCGGCGGTCCTTGTGCCGCGAAGGCGCGGCGGATCGCCGATTGCTGCTGCCGACACGGAACTCCTGGTGCTGGTCGAGGACGTGCAGGATCCACGGAACCTGGGTGCCCTGCTGCGAGTGTGCGAGGGGGCCGGGGTTGGCCGTGTTCTGATCCGCGACCGCGGCGCGGCGCCGCTCTCCGCCGCGGTCGGCGGAACCGCCGCGGGTGCGGTCGACTGGCTCGAAGTCGAGCGGATTGTGAACAGCGGCCAGGAGATCGAACGCCTCAAGCGGGACGGTTTCTGGGTCTACGGCGCCGACGCCACAGGTGAAGCGCCGTGGACGGTCGACCTGAGCGGCCCGATCGTGCTTTGCATCGGCGGCGAGGCGCGCGGCTTACGCCATCGGACGAAGAGTCTCTGCGACGGCCTTCTCGGCCTGCCGATGCGGGGCCGCGTCGAGTCCCTCAACCTCTCCACGGCGGCCGCGGCGCTGCTCTACGAAGCGGTGCGCCAGCGTCTTGTCAGGCCGGAGAGCTTGGCGTAGACTCCGGCGTCGCCGTGGCACTCAGAAGCCTCGTTGCGAGGGCCGGCATAGCTCAGTTGGTAGAGCAACTGCCTTGTAAGCAGTAGGTCCTCGGTTCGAATCCGGGTGCCGGCTCCACGGAGGAAGTTGCCGGAGGTGTGGCCGAGCGGTCAAAGGCAACAGACTGTAAATCTGTCGGGCAACGCCCTACGATGGTTCGAATCCATCCGCCTCCACCACTTCTTCCCCTTCGCGGGCGCGCGGGAGTAACTCAGGGGTAGAGTCACAGCCTTCCAAGCTGTTGGTCGCGGGTTCGAATCCCGTCTCCCGCTCCATGCCCGCGCGGAGCGCGGGACAGGGAGCGGGAGACTGGCTCGCCGAGTCGCCGCCTGAAGCGCTCCGTCCGGTCGTTGTCGTGTCTTCGGCGGACGGGACGGGCGTTGTGCGGGGCACGGCGCCGGAGGGAGCTTCGTGGTGGGTCGTGGTCGAAGGCGGCGGGCGACTGCCGATGGCTCTCCTCTGGCGGCAGGAAGTGGCCCCAGGCCACCTGTCGGCGCCGTCGCCGGTCGAAGCATCGGCGTGCCGGGTCGCGGTGGCGGGAGGCGATGGTAACCCGGTAGCGGCGGCGCGAGTGGTGGCACACGCCGCGGCCGAACCGGACGATGAGGGTCGACGGCCTTCTGTGATTCCCGCGTGGCGCATGTGGCGGCCGCCGACGCGCACCGACGAACGCGGGGTCGCCTCGATCGTCGTACCCAGTGGAGAGCCGTCGGAACTGCTGGTTGCCGCCCCCGGCTATCGCAGCCGGACCTCGACGTGCCGTCCCGGCTCGACGTCGGCTGTTCGCTTGGAGGGGGCTTCCGCAGCCGAGGTGGAACTGCGCGACGGGGCTGGCCAGTTGCTCTCAGGTTCGCTGGTTCGAGACAGGGCGGGCGTGCCATTGGCCGTGACCGACGCGGCCGGGAGGTTCAAAGTCGACGCGGCCCTTCTCTCCGGCCGTTTGTGGTTCGAGTTCGTGGGTGGGCGCATCACTCGCCCGACGCGCCCAGTCTTCGGCCCGTTGCCGGCGGACCCGCTGAGTTCCCTGCTGGTGTCCACGGAACGCCCCGGCTACCTGACCAGGATCTCGTTCCGGTCCCAGGCGCCCGGATTCTGGCGGCCGGGGTTGTCGATGGGGGCACGGACGGGTCCCACGGACCGAACTGTTCCGGGGGAGCCAAGTCGCCGCGGAACTGCGAAGCGATCCGCTCGGCCAGTTCCTCGTCACCGGATTGAACGAGTACTCCCTGGTCGATCTTGAGGTTTCCGCCTCGGGGCTGGCGACCGAGCGACTCTTGGCCGTTGCGCCGACCGGCGCCGCCCCTCTGCGGGTCGTTCTGCAGCCCGAGGCAGTTGTTCGAGGGCGAGTGACCCACGCGGGGACGCCCGTTCGTACTTGGGTGCACCTTGAGCAGAGTTCACGGGCGGCGCACGACAGATGGATCGGGGGCCCGACGGCCGGTGATGGCACGTTCCGCGTGGCTGGCCTTGAGGCGGGGCGATACGACGTGGTTGCCAGCGGCGCCGGAGCGCTGGAGGATGCGAGAACTTCCGTGCAGGTCGTCGCCGGAGAAACCGTGGAGGTTAGGCTCGAGTTAGGCGACGCGTCGGGCTCGGTGGCCGGCGCAGTGACCGCGAACGGCGTTGGTCTACCCGGGGTTGTAGTCAGAGCAGGCAGGCGTCAAACCGTCACCGACGGCGCGGGGCGGCACGCCGCTTGCGGGTACGCCTGTACTCCTGCTCCGGGGCCGGGAACTGGCCGGCGGGAGGCGGGAGTGGACTCGGCACGACGGCTCATTTCGCTTTCTCGACCTGCTCCGCGAGAGTGTCCGCGGGCGCGCCGTCGTCGGCCCAGCCGACCTGGCCCGAGATGAGGATCGTGGTGACGCTGCCCGCGGTCGTCTTGGCGATGTGTGAGAAGCCCGGCTGCGAGCCGAGGAATTCCGTCTTCAATTCTTGTGCCTCCGCGCTACCGGTTGCGAGCAGGAGCACGCCGAGGAAGAAGGCAAGGTGAGGGAGTTGTCTCTTCATTTGGGCTTCCTGGAACGTACGGTGCAAGCCGTCGAAAGTGGCCGTTGAGTGTACGTGATGCGGGAAGTAGCGCCAACTCGGCTGCTGGATGCAGGCGTCCGCCCGTGCTGTCCGGAGCGTCACGTGCTAGGGCTAGGTGCTACCGCCCCGAAACCCCTCGCAGGCTCGGTGTTTCGGCCCATCCCGTCCTCGCCTGGGAGCTTTCGCCGCAGACTTGCTACGCTGCGTCCTGCGGCGCAAGCTCTCAGGCTGATCCTGGAGGCTTCAGAAATGAGAATGGATCGTCTTCTTCCGGCCGGGCCGGCGTTGTGTGCGGTGCTCTTGCCCTTCCTGCACGGGCCGGCATTCAGCAGCGAACAGCAGTGGGTGATCTACTCCGGCGGCGACGGCCCCGGCGCCGGCCGCAAGGTCGTCCTGATCGCCGGCGACGAGGAGTACCGCTCGGAAGAGGCGATGCCGATGCTGGGCAAGGTGCTCTCCGTGCGGCACGGCTTCGAGTGCGTCGTGCTGTTCTCGATCGACGCCGAGACCGGGGCGATCGATCCGGAAGAGCAGACGAACATCCCGGGTCTCGAAGCGCTCGACGACGCTGACCTGATGGTCATCGCGACGCGGTTCCGGGAGCTTCCCGACGAGCAGATGAAGCACATCGTCGACTACGTCGAATCGGGGAGGCCGATCGTGGGCCTGCGGACCGCCACGCACGCCTTCTCCTATCAGCGCAACCCGGACAGCCCGTACTCGCACTGGAGCTTTCGCAGCGAGACCTGGCCGGGCGGATTCGGGCAACAGGTGCTCGGTGAAACGTGGATCAACCACCACGGTCACCACGGCCGGGAGAGCACCCGCGGCGTCATGGCGCCCGGCGCCGCCGGCCATCCGATCCTGCGCGGCGTGACCGATGTCTGGGGTCCGACGGACGTCTACGGCGTCAAGAACCTCGGTGACGACGCCGACGTGCTGCTGTTGGGCGCGGTGCTGGCCGGTATGTCTCCGGACGATCCGCCCGTCGAGGGACCGAAGAACGAGCCCATGGAACCCTTGGCCTGGACCCGCTCGTACACGGGCAGCGGCGGCAAGTCCGCGCGCGTGTTCACGACCACGATGGGCGCCTCTACGGACTTCGAAAGCGAGGGGCTCCGGCGGCTGGTGGTGAACGCCGTGTACTGGGGACTCGGGATGGAGGACCGGATCCCGGAGCAGAGCGACGTGCGGATCGTGGGCGAGTACGAGCCGACGGACTTCGGCTTCGGGAGCCCCGCCGTGGACGTCATGCCGTCGGTTCATGCGTTGCCGTAGGAGGCGTTTTGCCCGATCGCACGCGGCTGTACGGGCCGCCGCCGGCGAGTTCCCCGGCGGACCTCACAAGCCGGCTTTCTGGACCGGCACTGCCACGAAGGCAGTTCGTTCGAGCACGGGCGAGAGATCGTAGAGCAGTTCCCTTCGCCACCAGGGTTCGCCCGCACCAGGTTCGCTGAACGAGTAGTCGTAGAGCCGCAGGCGCACGTAGTTGGGCCGTTCGGCCTGCCGGCTGTCGGCGCCGAGCAGCCGCAACACCGCAGGTTCGCCCTCGAACAGCCGCGTCACGAAGGGGCCCAACCAGTCGGCCCGCTGCGGATCGAGCGCCGCGAACCACATCTGCCAGTCGAGTCGGGGCATGTGCGGTTGGGCGGCGCGCGGTGGACGTTTCACGTCGCCGGGTTTGAAGCGGAAGGCAAGCTCCGTCCACCTCACGCCGTCGGCACTCGTCTCGATCACGATCTCCGGACGCGAAGTCGTCATGGCGCGGAACAGGCCGTAACCGTTGATCGAGCGGAAGGGGGCGATGGCTCGTAGCAGGGGCGTTGCCGGATCGACCAGCAACCGGTCCAGCAGGTCAGCGGCAGCGGTCGCCCGTGGGGGAGTGTCCGGTCCGCGCGGCAGGGAGCGGGTGAGTTCGCGGGTGGCGACCAGGAGGCTCAGACAGAGGATCGCGGCGGCTGCCGCCCAGCGGATCCGTTGGGAGGCGGCCGGCAGGGGGCTGCCGTCCCTGGGAATCGGAGCTGGTTGAGCGGGGCTGTCCACCTGCCAGCCGCGACCGGCCATCCAACCGAACCCGCCGCCGTCGAGCCACGACAGGCAGAGCACCACGCTCAGCAGGTTGAAGAAGCCGTAGTTGCCGGTGGCGGCAATCAGGAGTTGAAGCGCCAGCAGCAATCCCATGCCGGTGCGACGCAGTCGCCGAGAGAACACAAACCACGGCGCCGCCAGCTCCACCGCGAACATGATCAGCACCGACAGGCGCTGGAACCAGTCCGGGAGGTGGTGCGCGTACCAGCTCGCCGTGACCGGCAACGGCTGGGTGAAGTAGTGGACATCGAGTGCGGTCAGTTGCCACCACGTCGAATCGAGGCTGAGCAGCTTGACCGCGCCGGAGAGGAACATCAGCTTGACCACCAGGAGGCGGAAGAGCCACAGGCCGGGCCGGCTTGCCGCCGTTTCCGGAGCGACCTGGAAGGCAGAACGGACGGAGGCCGTGAACGACCGCAGCCGCGGCTCGGAACCCGGCGGCACTCCTGGCGGACTTCGGAACGGCCAACCCAGGGGCGCGAGCACGATGCCGCAGACCGTTGCCTCGAGCAGCAGCGTGTCCCACTGGAAGGCGAGAAAGGTCTGTCCGCCCCAGACCAGCGACAGGTAGCAGAGCCAGAGAGCGCCGAAGACGGGGACGGTCACCATGCCGGCGACCGCGAGCAGCGAGAGGACGACGCCGGCCGCACAGAGGGCGTGCAGCGCCGTGTCGCTGGGAGAAAACCAGAGCAACGACGGCGCCTTCGCCAGGCGTTCGAGCGTGCCGGGTCCGAGCACGCGCTCGAGGTAGGCGAAGAACTCCCCGGCCGGCAGGATGCCGCGCGACCCGATCAGACCGTCGACCTGCACCCAGAGTGAGACGAAGGAGACGAGGTGTACCGCGCCGAGCAGCCGCAGCAGGATTCGAGCACGAGGCACGACCCCTATCCTGACGGAGGCGGGCATACTGCGGCGCCCAGCGGCGGAAGAGGAACCACAGAGGGCATTGAAGTGGAAATGGAGACCTTCGAACTGTAGCGGCAGCAGTCGCTCTGGGAACACCGGGTGGACGTCAATCTGAGCGAGAGCGGCATCGAGCCGCTCGTCCGAGGCGAACTACGTGACCGTGCAGGTGTTGATCGAGCCCGGCGACGAGGTGGTGGCGATCGTGCCCACCTATCTGCAAGTGGCGCTGGCGGCGCGGGGCGCCGGGCGCGGTGGTGCGGGACGTGTCGCTCCTGCCCGGCGAAGACGAGTCGAGTTGGTCGCTCGACTGGAAGACGTTCGAGGCCGCCGTCGGCGAACGGACGAAGCTCATCTACCTGAGCCATCCGAAGCGTGCTACTGGTCGCGGGCCGCTGGGCCGGCATGCCGGGTTGTCTTCGCTTCGGTCTCGGACCGCCGCCCGCCACCTTCGCGGAAGGCCTCCGGCGGGAAGTGCTTTCCAATCCTGAAATGAGCGGGAAGGCGGCGCCGCGCGTAGTGCAAGCTGCCGCGGCGGTCAGGCGGCGCGTCGTCGCCGCCGGCGCTTTCGTTCGAGCGCCTGGAGCATTCGGCCGAGGCGATGCAGGTTGGCTGCGAGTACCGAGAGGGCGACAGTGCGCTCGAAGCCGTCGGCGCCGCCGCTTCGGACACGGTCGAGGCCGCGATGCTCCAGAGCGTTGATCGCCGATTCGACTGCCGGATGCGCACGCCGGGCGGCGACGAACGCTTCGCCGTTCTCACGCTCCCGATCGACGACCGACGGATAGCCCTTCTTCGGCAGCACGTTGAGATCGAGAAGCTCGTCGAGCCGGATGCGGTTCTCCGGGATGTGGAAGTTGCGGTCGAAGCTGCACGCCCGACGCTGCGCTACTGCCAGAGCGGTGGCGGCGAGACGCCCCGCAACACCGCCGGAATGTCGTCCCGACACTTCGGGTCGATCCAGATCTCGCCAATCGGCGTCTGGCCCAACTCGAACTGCCGACGATGGACTTCCCGCATCCCAAGACCTCCGAAGATCAAGCCAAAACCGCCCCAAGACCGCGATTCAAGCCCGTAGACTACGACATCAACGCCATCTTCGCACTCGCAGATCCGCCACAAGCCCTTGTAGAATCAACGGTTTCTGGATTCTCTGGCAGACACGAACCAGGCTAACCCCCCGCTGCCTCAGCCGGCTCCGACGGCGCCGCGAACAGCCGTTCGACGTGGTCTTCAGGCAGCGGCTGGGTCAACTTGGACACCGCACAAGTACCGGCGATGGACACGACCTCGCCGACGACCGCGCAGGAGAACGGGTTGGCCCGGTAGTGGTGCAGCCACTCGGCAATTCCGGACAGCGGCCCGAGCGAGCTCGGGTCGACGATCATCCAGGGCAGGCCGCTGCGCAGCAGGATGAAGGTCAGCATGCCGCTGACAAGGCCCGTGTAGGCGCCTGCGAGAGTAACGCCGCGCCACAACCCGCCGACGACCAGCGGACCCGCGAAGGCGGCCATCATGCCGCCGGTGCCGATCCAGACCAGGAGCGCGATGTTCATGTCCTGCATCGCCCAGGCCATCAAGGTACACAGGACCAGCACGATCACCGTGCTCCAGCGGCTGATCGCCAGCACCTTGCGATCGACGTCTTCGTCGCTCAGGTGGGGGCTGTACTTGGGAACGATCGACCGGCGGTAGATGTCGTTGGCGACGATCTGGGACGACGACACGACAAGTCCGTCCGCCGTCGACATGATCGCGGCCAGGATCCCCACGCCGATGAGGGCCGCCAACCAGGTCGGGAACAGTTCGATGAACAGCGCGGGCAGCGCCTCGTTCGGGTTGCGCCCGGCCGCCAGAAGTTCGCCGCCGAGGACGCCGCGGGCGAGGATGCCGCCGAGCCCCAGCATGCCCATCGTCAGGCCAACGGCGAAGGCGAGCTTGACGAAGCGCATCCGGTCGCCGTCGTTCTTGAGCGCCCACACCTTGTTGCCGATGTGGGGCAGCATGCCGAGCGGAATGTGGGCGAAGAGAACGACCGCAATCGCCCACCACGAGTCGTAGAGGGAGTTGGATTGGTTGAGCGGCCCGACCATGTGCTCGTCCTGGGCGCGCAGGTTGTCGATCAGCGCCCCGAGGCCGCCGTCCATTCCGGAGGCGAAGAGGAACATAACGATGACGACCACCGCGACCGCGAGCATCATCATGCCCTGGATGCCGTCCGTGAGGATGTCCGCGTGGGCGCCGCCGAGGACGACGTAGACGAGCAGCACGCCCGACGTGATGATCAGCGCCGTCATCGGCTTGAGGCCCAGCATGGTCTCGAACATGACCAGCCCCGACACGAGCTGCCCGGCGACGTAGAAGAACAGGACCAGGGAGAAGACGGAGACCAGCAGCCGCACGCCGTCGCTCCGGTAGCGGTCGCCGAGGTACTCGGGGATCGACCGGTTGCCGAACTTGTGCCCCGAGTTGGCGACCAGCCTGATCGTGATCAGGACTCCGAAGTAGACCCCCATCGGGTAGAGGAACTTGCCCCAGACGCTGGCCATGCCGAACTGGTAGCCCAGGCCGGGACTGCCGAGGAAGGTGGCGCCGCTGGCGGTCGTGGCGGCAAAGGCCAGGGCCAGGAAGTAGGGGCCGTAGCTGCTGCGCGCGGTGGCGAAATCGTCCGCGTTGCTGATTCGCCGGCTGGCGATCCAGCCGAACGTCAGCATGCCGGCGATGTAGAGGATGAGGAACATCCACGACCAGGCGAACAGACTCATATTCCTACCTCCTCGACGGTTCAGGTGGTTCCCGGAAACGTGGGCGCCCGCGGCGCGCCTCAGTCGACGATCGCTTCGTACGCGAGCCGCTTGCTGGTGAAGCGCGCGGCCGCCGCGGCGGGGAAATCGCGGCTCTGGATCATGCCGACGACGACCAGATCCTGGACCGGGTTGATGCCGAACCAAGTGCCGCCAATGCCGTACCACCAGTACTCGCCCTTGGCGCGTTCGTGGTCGCTGGCCGGGTGGGGATCGGTGACGATCGAGAAATCCAGGCCGAAGCGGTTGCCGCGGTAGAGCGGCCCCATGTCGGTGACGTTCTCGGGCAGGTGGTCGCTGTGCATCAGCTCGACCGTTTCCGGCTTCAGGACGCGGACGCCGCCGAGCTCGCCGCCGTTGGCGAGCATCTGGGCGAAGCGCATGTAGTCCATGGCCGTCGACACGAGCCCGCCGCCGCCGGAGAGGAAGTTCGGCTTCTCGAGGTACTGCCCGAACTCCACTTTGGCCAGCTTGCCCTGGCTCGTCTGGTACATGTGCGAGAACCGGTCCGCCTTGTCCGGTTCGACCCAGAAGGCGGTGTCGTCCATGCCCAGGGGGCCGAAGACGCGCGCGTTCAGCACCTCGTCGAGCGGCTTGCCGGCCAGCACTTCCAGCACGTAGCCCTGCACGTCGACCGCGACGCTGTAGTGCCACATCGACCCCGGCTGCTGGCGCAGCGGGATCTTGGCCAGCCTGCCGACCATTTCCTTCACGGTGAGGCTGGAATCCAGAATGATCCCGGCCTTCTGGTAGAGCGTGTCGACTTGGGACTGCGAGAACAGCCCGTAGGTCAAACCCGCCGTGTGGCTCATCAACTCGCGCATCGTCATCGGGTGGTCGGCGTCCTCGACCACGGGCATGCCGTCCGGCCCGTCCTCCTTCGCGACCTTGAGATCCGCGAACTCGGGGATGAACTTCGACACCGGATCGTCGAGCGTGAAGCGGCCCTCGTCGTAGTACGTCATCAATGCTGTGCCGATGATCGGCTTGGTCATCGAGTAGATGCGGAAGATCGTGTCCTTCGCGACCGGGACCTCGTTCGCGATGTCCTGCATCCCGTAAGCGTCGAAGTGGACCAGCTTGCCCTGGCGCGAGACCACCGTGACGACGCCGGCGAGCTTGCCATCGTCGACCATGCCGTGCATTGCCGCGCCCAGTTTCTCGAGGCTGGCCGGGTCCATGCCGACATCGGCCGGCTTGGCCATGCCGAGGTCGCGTTCGCCGGCAAACGCCGGTGTGAGAACAAATGCCGCAAGCAACAGACAGGCGGCGGCGAAGACAAGCGGGGCGAACTGCCCCCGAGGACGCAATCGGATCACGCGTGGTTCCTCCTTCGGAACTTGGTTTTGGGCGTCGGCGAGCGTACCACCGACGCGCCCAGTGCTAGTCGGTAGTTCCCACGCGTCCCATGCGCAGCCCCGGAATCACGCAGGGAGTGGCCGCCTGGTATTGGCGGTAGGCCGGGTACTTGCCGGCCGCAATGGACTCTCCGAGCGGTATCGACCCGACAAAGAGGGCGATGAGCATCAGGCAGCCGAGGCCGGTCCAGTGAATCCACTGGCCCGACGCGGCGACGGCGAACAGGTAGAACACGCACCACATGGCCATTTCGCACAGGTAGTTGGGGTGGCGGCTGACGCGGAAGAGCCCGGTGGTCATGAACGGTTGCACGACCTCATCGCCGGCGGCGATCCTGCGCTTCTTGTCCTGCTGGAAGGCCCACATCTGCTCGTCGTCGGCGGTTTCGCCGATCAGGAACAGAAGGAACAGCGCGGCGGCGGCAATGTCGAGTCCGCCAAGCGGCGCGTCTCCCGCCTCCCAGGCCGCGTGTACCGGCGAAGTGAACCACCAGATCAGCAGCATCTGGCCCGGGCAGATGAACGTGATGTTCATCACCTGGATGCCGATCGGCCCGAACCGCTCCCGGACGGTTGCCCAACGGTAGTCCTCGCCGCCCTTCCGGTAGCCCCCCTTGCGGGCGAAGTTGAAGGTGAGACGGATCCCCCAGAGCAGGACGAGGGCGGTCATCAGGTTCACTCGCGGTGACTGAAAGTCAGCGTCCGCGGCCACGATCAGACAGTAGATCGCCGGACAGAGCGACCAGAGGCGGTCCACCCAGGAGTACTCGCGGGTGATCACCGTGGCCAGCCAGGTCAGAGCCGCCAGGATGACGCAGAGATCGAGCGCGGCGCCGATCGGCGTGCCGGTCAGGGATGGGGGATGAGGTTGATGTCTGGCATGGCTTGACCTCCCGCTCCTCAGTCGCCGGACCCGGACCCGGTCGAGGTGCCGGAAGCACCCTGCTCGATCGCCTCCTGCTCCAGGAGCCGCGCGCCGCGCAGGATGCCGCCGAGCGCGTAGTTCCCCTCGTGGCAGCCGTACTCGTAGAGCCGGTGGCCGGTCGCCGGCCACGGGTACTCCCCGCTCCAGGCGGTCTCGTAGACCGGATCCTCGACCGTGAACTGGTAGCGAAGGGTGTTCGCGTCGATTCGGCTGATCCGTTCCACCACGTGCAGATCGCGCGACGCCCGGCTGACCGAGTCTCGAACCTCGCGGAAGTTCGTCGTGTCGACGACCAGGGTGTCGCCTTCCCACCAGCCGATCGAGTCGCCGCTCCAGTTGCGGACGCTGTCCGGGAGGTGCTCCGAGTCGAGCCGGATGATCCGGGTGTCGTGCATCCATTCGATCAGGATCATCACATGGTCGTCGGTCTGCACGATCGTCTTCAGGTTGTTGTACATGCCTGGCATGGAGGGCGGCCCCGAGGCGCCCCGGGTGAGGATGCAGCGCTCGGCGAGTGGCCGCAGCTCGGGGTCGTCGTACGGGCCTACGGGCAGGTGCATCCACCAGGCCGTGCCGGTGTTCTCATGCCGGAACGGCGCGAGCCGCTCGGTCCGCTGCTGGCCAATCGCGCTGAGCGGCGGGTAGCGGCCGTTGGGTGGGTCCGTGATGATCGACGTGCGGTACTTGCCGTCGAGCTGGAACGCGCCCGTGCCGATGTCGACGAAGAAGGCGTTGTAGCCGCCCACCTTGCCCGCGGCGCCCGTGAACTCCGGCGCGTAGATGCCCGTGCCGCCCTTGGGAGGCGCCTTGCGGTTCGGGTCGCTGGGAGCGTGGTCCTTGTTGAAGTTCGTCTCCCAGTGCTCTGCGATCGCGGCCGCCTCGTCCGGCGTCAACGCCAGCCGCTCCCCGTACTGCGCTGGCCGCTGAGCCGGTGTCAGCGTCGCGATGTCGTAGGTGCCGGAGAGGTCGGGCCGTCCGTCATGACGGCGCGGGATCTCCTCGGCCGCCGCGGGGGAAGCGGCGAAAACGACCAGGGCCGAAATGACCGCGGTGCCCCAGACCCTCCAGAACGAAGACCTCCTGTGCTGCCTGATCCGCATCTCGACCTCCCGGCTGTGTGCTTCTGCTGTGTTTACCGGACAGCCTATCGCCTCGATGAGCGAGGCGATCTCCGCCTGGCGGGTTCGTCCGGTGAGGCTGCGAAGCCCTCCGATCTGTGACATCCTCCACCACCGCACCGGCAGCAAGCCACGAGCCTGACCGCATGACAACCGGACCGGGAAGATGACGGACAAGACATCGCGACTCAGTTGGACTCAGTGGATCGTGTTCGCGGTGATCGGCGGTGGCCTCCCGCTCGCCACCTGCCGGAGATCGCTGGCCGGGCCAGTCGACTTTCCGGTGCTGGCTGATGTCGTGACGACGATCTTCTACGTCGTCGTGCTGGCCTGCCTCGGCGTGGTCCTGGCGGTGTCGCTGCCGCGGTCGGAGTAGGCGAGACTTCCGCGGCACTTCATCCCCGAACCGCGCCTTGAAGACGGTCACGATCAAGTTGGATCGAAGGGTGAAGGCTGAGCAAGGAGAAGTTGCATGATCGCGCCGGCCTTCGTTGACGGCTGCGGCCCAACGCTCGCATGAGTCTGACCGCGGTTCCTGCCCCCGGCGCTCGGGTCTTGATCCGCGACGCGGAATGGGTTGTGCGCCGCGTCGACATGACGTCGGAGGGGGCTTACCAGCTCGTCTGCGACGGCGTTTCGGAACTCGTCCGCGAGCAGGAGGCCGTCTTCCTTAGTTCCCTGGAGGAGATCGAGTTTCTCGATCCGGCCGAGACCCGACTGACGCCGGATCTTTCACCCTCATTCGTGGACAGCCGGCTCTACATGGAGAGCCAGCTACGTGCCACCGTGCCCAACGACGAACGCATCCACGTCGGCCATCAGGCCGCCATGGACCTGGTCCAGTACCAGCTCGACCCTGCTCGCCAGGCTCTTTCCCGGCCACGGCAGCGCATCCTGATCGCCGACGCGGTGGGACTCGGAAAGACGCTGGAGGCGGGCATCCTGGTCAGCGAACTGATGGCTCGGGGGCGTGGCCGGCGCATCCTCGTGCTGGTGCTCAAGAGCATGCTCACGCAGTTCCAGAAGGAGTTCTGGAACCGCTTCACGATTCCGCTCACGCGGCTCGACTCGGTCGGAATCCAGCGGGTGCGGCGGCGCATCCCCACCAACCACAACCCGTTCTACTACTACGACAAGACGATCATCTCCATCGACACGTTGAAGCAGGCTTCCGAGTACCGCACCTACCTCGAACAGGCGTACTGGGACGTGATCGTCATCGACGAAGCGCACAACGTGGCCGACCGCGGCACGGGCTCCCTGCGCAGCCACCTGGCTCGTCTGTTGGCGCGGCGGTCCGACACGCTGATCATGCTCTCGGCCACTCCGCACGACGGCAAGGCGAGGAGCTTCGCGAGCCTGATGAACATGCTCGACGCCACCGCCATCGCGGACCCGGACGACTACAGCGCGGAGGACTTCCGGGGCAAGGGTCTCGTCGTCCGTCGCTTCAAGAAGGACATTCAGCACGAGGTCCGCGAGGCGTTTCGGGACCGGACCACCTACCGTCGGGCCTTCGACGCCTCCGCCGCCGAGGAGGCGGCCTACGATGCCCTGCTGGCGGTGCGCGTGGCGAACTCGGCGGGTTCGACTCGCCGGGACCTCTTCATCGTCACGTTGGAGAAGGCGCTCTTCTCCAGTCCGGCAGCCTGCGTCCAGACCGTTGACCACCGCATCGCGCGCCGCCGCCGGGAACTGGAAGGCGAGCTGGCCGAAGGCATCGCCGCCGAAGTCGCTTCACTGAAGAAGCTGCGCTCGGCTCTGACCCGCATCGGCCCGGGCGACTACGCCAAGTACCGGGCGCTGCTCGCGGCAATCCAGGGCGGCGAGCCCTTCCGCTGGAAGGCAAAGGCTCCGGCCGATCGTCTCGTCGTCTTCACCGAGCGGATCGAAACCCTGCACTGGCTTCGAGACCGCCTGCGGCAGGATCTGAAGCCGAAGCTGGGCGCCAACCAGATCGAAGTCCTCCACGGCGGCATGAGCGACATCGAGCAGCAAAGGGTGGTGGAGGATTTCGGCAACGAGAAGCGGCCGGTGCGCCTGCTGCTCTGCTCGGATGTGGCGTCCGAGGGCATCAACCTGCACTACCACTGCCACCGCCTGATCCACTTCGACATGCCCTGGTCGCTGATGGTGTTCCAGCAGCGCAACGGCCGGATAGACCGCTACGGGCAGGAGCGCGAACCCCGGATCGTCTACCTCGTGACCCGGAGCGCCAACGAGACGATCCGCGGCGACATGCGGATCCTCGAAGTGCTCCAGGAGAAGGACGAACAGGCGTACAAGAACGTGGGCGATCCTTCGGCGTTCATGAACGTTCACGACATCGAGGAAGAGGAGAAGATCACCCGCGAAGCGATGGCCAGCGGCGAGGAGCCGACGCGGTTCGACGAGCGGCTCCAGCCGAGATCGAACGAGGGCGACGGCCTGCTGGCCCTGTTTCTCGGCACGAGCGGCGCGGAGGACGATCCGGGACGCCCAAGCGAAGCGCCGGCGCCGTCGAAGTCGCTCTTCGATGGCGACCTGGAGTACTGCGAGGCGGCCCTGCATCGGCTTCGGCGGCAAGCGGTCGCTCGGGGCGACCTGCGCTTCGAAGCGAACCGGGACTCGATGACCCTGACGCTTGATGCTCCCGAGGACCTGCGCCACCGCTTCGGCTATCTGCCGCGGGAGATTGTGCCGGAGAACTGGCGCTTCGAACTCACCGCCGACCACAAGCGCATGAACGACGCCATTGCCGAGAGCCGGCGCGACGAGGCGGCGTGGCCGCGGCAGCACTATCTCTGGCGGCTGAACCCCGTGGTCGGCTGGTTGAACGACCGGATGCTGGCTCTCTTCAGCCGGCACGAAGCGCCCGTGCTGGCCGGGTTGCCGGGGTTGGAGCGAGGGGAGGCCGTATTCGTGCTTTCGGGTGTCGTGCCGAACCGCAAGAGCCATCCTCTCGTCTACGAGTGGGTCGGCGCGCGTTTCCGCGGGGACGAATTCGATTCGCTGGTTCCGTTCGACGACCTGCTTGAATGGACGGGCCTGGACCGTCAGGCGGTCCCGAATCGCGGTTCGTCAGTGGATGTCGAGAGTCTTGGGGAGCTCCTGCCGGTCGCGGTTGAGCGGGCCCGCGCTCACATCGTGGAACGGCGCAACCGGTTCGAGGACGTCGTGAACATCAAGCTGCAGGAGGAACTCGATGCCCTGGAACGACTCAAGTCACGGCAACTCGCCCGCTTCAGGCAAACGCTGGAGCGGTCCTTGCAGAAGGAGATGTTCAAGCGTGCTCGCGAAGAGAAGGGCATGCGGGAGATCGACGAGATCTTCGACGACTATCTGGGTTGGGTCCAGGACACGATGACCACCGAGAAGAGTCCCTGGATCAAGGTCATCTGCGTGATGACGGGAGCGGGAACGGGAGGGAACTGAGCCGATGCCCGCCAACGCCGCCGCCACGTTCCCCGGCATTCACAACGAGAACGAGTTCTACAGCCAGCACTACCTCGCGGAGATCTTCGCCAAGGACATCGGAGAGACCGTCGCCCGTTGGGGCGCCGAAGCGAAAGCGGCGCGTGGCGCGACTGCCGACGCCAGGACGCCCTACGACGCGCTCGGAGGGCTCGCCCGTGACTACCTCCGGTTCCGTGACCGATTTGGTCGGGAACGCCGGGCCGAGGTCCGCGTTGAACGTCAGCGGGAGTGGTTCCGCCAGCTTCTCGCCGCCCTCGGCTACGAGTACGAACCGGGCAACCACGTCCTCGACGACGGCGATGAAGTGCCGGTACTGCACGCCGCGAGCCAGCACGGCAGGATCAACCTGCTGGTGCTCGGCGCCTACGACGCCACGGGGGAAGACGAGGATCCGCTCACCCTCAAGCCGCACCGCGCCCAGTTCCACGGCGAGGCGCCGCCGCCGGAGGCGCTGCTCCGAGACACTTGGAGCGAGATCGTCACCCGCCGCATCTTCGGGCAGCAACAACCACCTCGCTGGGTAGTGCTCCTTTCCGCGGGACAGGTTCTCCTGATCGAACGCGGGAAGTGGACCCACAACCGGCTGCTGCGTTTCGACCTGAATGAGGTTCTCGGTCGCCGCGACGGCGCCACGCTCAAGGCCGCAGCAGCCCTTCTGCACCGCGAGTGCCTCGTCCCCGCGCAGGGCGGGAGCCTTCTCGACAGTCTGGACGAGAACAGCCACAAGCACGCGTTCGCCGTCTCGGAGGACCTGAAGTACGCGCTGCGCGAGTCGATCGAGCTGATCGGGAACGAGGCGATCCGGTACCTGCGCGAAGTGAGCAAGGACCGTGTGTACGACCTCGACGACCAGCTCGCTGGCGAGCTCGGCCTGGAGTGCTTGCGCTACATGTATCGGCTGCTGTTTCTCTTCTACATCGAGGCGCGGCCCGATCTGGGCTATGCGCCCGTGGACGCCGAGGCGTACCGGAAGGGCTACAGCCTGGAACGGCTGCGGGACCTGGAGTTGGTGCGTCTGACGAGCGAGGAGTCGCTCGACGGGTACTACCTGCATGACAGCGTCCAGATCCTCTTCCGGCTCGTTCGCGACGGCTTCGGCGACCAGGGCAGTCAGTTCGTGCTCGGCAGCAGCCCCTCTCGCAGCCACGGCTTCCGGATGAGGGCCCTTGACAGCCGCCTCTTCCGGGACGACGCCACGCCGCTCCTTGACCGCGTGAAGCTGCGCAACCGGGTGCTCCAGCGGGTGATCAAGCTGATGTCCCTCAGCCGCCCGGCAAAGGGCCGTCGCGGCCGTCGCGGCCGCATCTCATACGCCCAGCTCGGCATCAACCAATTGGGCGCGGTCTACGAGGCCCTGCTCTCCTACCGGGGCTTCTTCGCCGAAGAGGACCTGTACGAGGTAAAGAAGGCGGGAGAGAAGCCCGACGTTCTCGCCAGCGTCTGGTTCGTGCCGGCGCGTGACCTGAGCGAGTACGAGGACGAAGAGAAGGTCTACGACCGGGACGAACAGGGCCGCAAGAAGCTCCGAGTCCATCCGAAGGGCTCGTTCGTCTACCGCCTGGCCGGTCGTGACCGGCAGAAGACGGCGAGCTACTACACGCCCGAGTCGCTCACCAAGTGCGTCGTCAAGTACGCCTCTTTCGAGTTGCGAGTGGGTAGGGCGCGGGCGAGTGCAGATGCTGAGGGGGTCTTGGGATAGCGGCCTCCGCCGCCGTAGCCGCCGCCGTCGGGCTGTGGAATCTGCGGAAGACCGGTAGCGGCGAGGGCGCAAGCTGTCCGGTGGGGAGGGCGTTCGCGGCGATTTCGGGTGGCGGCTGTAGTCGCGGGCGATCGGAATGAGCAAGACTCGTCTCTCCTGTTCCGACTGAAGGAGGACGAGAGATGCAGAGGGAATTGTTCGCGAGAGCGCTGGGCGTGTCGGCGCCGTGGTTCGTTGACGGCGTGGACTTCTGTGAGAGGGAGCGTCGGTTGACGATACGGATCGACTTCAGGAAGGGCAGCCGATTCGCCCACGAGGGGGACGGCGGTTCTCATCCGGTGCACGACACGCAGATCAAGCGCTATCGGCACCTCAACTTCTTCCAGCACGAGTGCCTGCTCGAGGCGCGAGTGCCCCGTGTGCGACTCCCCGACCAGCGGGTGGCGTTGGTGACTCCGCCCTGGTCGGGCAGATTGTCCGGCTTCACGCTGCTGTTCGAAGCCTTGATTCTGGCCATGTGCCGAGACATGACCTTCGCTGCGGTGGCCCGGTTGACCGGGGTGTCGTGGCATCGGGTGCACGCGATCTGCAAGCGCTACGTCGAGCTGGCGGTCGACCGGGACGACCTCTCCGAACTGCGCCACGTGGCCATTGACGAGACTTCCCGCGCCAAGGGGCACGACTACGTGACCGCGGTCGCCGACAGCGAGCGCCGGCGCGTGGTGTTCCTCGCCGAGGGACGCAAGTCCGGCACGATCGAGGAGTTCGCCGACGATCTGCAAAGGCGCGGCGGCGATCCCGCCGCGATCAGCCGGGCGTCCATCGACATGTCGGCCGCCTTCCTCAAGGGCGTCGCCGAGAATCTCCCCAACGCCGAGGTGACCCTCGACAAGTTCCACGTCATGGCCCTGGCCTCGAAGGCGGTGGACGAGACCCGGCGCCTCGAACAGCGCCTCGATCCGTCGCTGAAGGGCCTGCGCTGGACGCTGCTCAAGAACCGCGACTCCCTGACGCCGGCCCAACGGGCCGACCTCGACCGCTTCGTCAAGAGGGTCGCCAGCCGACGCACCGCACGCGCCTGGCTCTATCGGGAGCAACTCCGCGAAATTCTCAACCGCAAGCAGATCAACGTCGTGCTGCGAATGCTCCATCAGTGGTGCACCAACGTGAACCGCTCCAAGGTCGAACCCATGAAGGCCGTCGCCCGCACCATCCGAAAGCACCTGCAAGCGATCGCTGCCTGGGCGCGAACCCGGCAGACCAACGGCTTCCTCGAAGCCCTCAACGGACTCTTCCAGTCCGCCAAACGCAAGGCCAGAGGCTACAAGCGATTCGACACCATACGCATCGCCTTCTTCCTCATCGCCGGCAAACTCGACTTCCACACGCTCAACCCGCACACCGCTTGACCCACTCGCAATTCAAAAGAGCCTCAAGTACTCGCTCAAGGAACTCATCCCGGACGACATGCCCGCCGACCGCATCCTGGACCTCACCGTGTGCGAGCCGGCAATGGGTTCCGCTGCGTTCCTCAACGAGGCCGTGAACCAGCTTGCCGAGAAGTACCTCGACCGCAAGCAGGCCGAACTGGGCGATCGCATCCCGCACGACGAATACGCCGGCGAGCTACAGAAGGTCCGGCACTACATCGCGGACCGCAACGTCTACGGGGTGGACCTGAACCCCGTGGCGCTTGAACTGGCGGAGGTCTCGTTGTGGCTGAACTGCATCCACCAAGACGGCCACGTGCCGTGGTTCGGCTACCAACTCCTGTGCGGCAACTCGCTGGTGGGCGCGAGGCGCCAGGTGTTCCCTTCGGCGAGGTTGCGTCGCCAGAAACGGAAGGCCGACCTCTGGTTCAACGAACCGCCGGAACGGGTCGAACCGCTGACCCACGCGCCGCGGCGACCGCCCGGTGCCGTGTACCACTTTCTCGTCCCCGACCCCGGCATGGCGAACTACCGGAACAAGGCGGCGAAGGAACTGGCGCCCGAGAGCTTCGAGCGCACTTCGAAGTGGCGCAGGGACTTCGTTCGGCCGTTTGCTGGCGACCAGATTGCCGAGCTTGAGAGGCTCTCCGACCGGGTGGACGAACTCTGGGCCCTTCACTCCGAGCAGCTCGCCCGCGACCACCGGGCAACAGAGGACACCCTGCCCGTGTGGGGCCAGCCGCCCGCGGAGCGCGAGCGCCTCACGACGAACGCCTGGAAGGACCGCATCCGCGCCCAGGGTGTACTCAGTGAGAGCGGGCGCACGGCGAGCCCCTACCGGCGTCTGAAGCTGGTCATGGACTACTGGTGCGCTCTCTGGTTCTGGCCCATCGAGAAGGCGGACCAACTGCCGGACCGCGACGACTTCCTGAACGAGATCACTCTGGTCCTCACCGGCTCCGTGTTTCAGCCCGGCCTCGGGCCGAACCAGACCGCCGACTTGTTCGGCGAGGAGTACGCTGAGCACGGGGACGAGATCGCCAAACGGATCACGAACGCGATCGGGATGCTGGACCTCGACAAACTGTTCGAGCAGTTTCCGCGGCTGAAGTTCGTCGACGAACTGGCGGCGCGGCACCGCTGCCACCACTGGGAGTTGGCGTTCGCGGACGTGTTCTACGGGGAGCGGGCCGGTGGGGAGATCCGTGGCGGCTTCGATCTGGTGGTGGGGAATCCGCCGTGGGTGAAGGTGAGATGGGAGGAGGGCGACTTGCTGGGGGACTACAATCCGCTCCTCGCGCTTCGCGGCTACTCGGCAGCCGCGCTCGCCGGTCTGCGCGGTGCAGCCCTCAACCGGTATGCAGGTTTGCGGAACGCTTGGCTCACCGCGTTGGAAGCGGCGGAGGCGATGCGGACGTACCTGAGTGCGCTGCAGAACTATCCGTTACTCTCCGGTCAGCAGGCGAATCTGTACAAGTGCTTCGCCCCGCAGGCATGGATGGTGGCGAGCGAGGCAGGCGTGGCAGGGTTCCTGCATCCCGAGGGAGTGTACGACGACCCGAAGGGCGGGGAGCTCAGACAGGCGCTCTATCTGCGACTCCGTGGGCACTTCCAGTTTCAGAACGAGAAACGACTGTTCCCCGAGGTTGATCACCACACCCTGTTCAGCGTCAATGTGTACGGTGAGCGGCGGTCGTCGCCCCGATTCGCTCATATCGCCAACCTCTTCGCTCCTGCGACGGTGGATGCCTGTTTGGAGCACGACGGCGCCGGGCCCGTGCCCAGCATCAAGGATGACGCGAACAACTGGAGCATCGTCGGCCATGAGCACCGGATCGTCGAGATCGACGTCCACGGCCTGAGCACCTTCGCGAGGTTGTATGACCCGTCCGGGACTCCATCGTTACAGGCGCGGTTGCCGGCCCTGCATTCGAGGGTGCTGCTGGCCGTGCTCCGCAAGTTCGCCGAGCATCAGCGGCGACTCGGCGACTTGAAGGACGACTTCTTCGTGACCTCTCATTGGCACGAAACCGCTTCGCAGAAGGATGCGACCATTCGAAGACAGACCGCGTTTCCGGAAACGCCGGCGGACCTGATCTTCTCGGGGCCGCACTTCTTCGTGGGCAACCCGTTCAACAAGACACCGCGAAGGACCTGCACGAAGAATAGCGACTACGACGTCTTGGACCTGACCACGCTCCCGGCGGACTATCTGCCGCGAGGGAACTACGTGGCGGCGTGCGGGCGGAGAGAGTACGAACGGCGAACGCCTGCTGTGCCGTGGTCGAGCCCGGAACGAGGATGGCCTCTGAAGGCGACGGAGTACTGGCGTGTCGTGAACCGAAGGATGGTCGGCCCTCTGGCCGAGCGGTCTTTGATCTCTGCTCTCGTTCCTCGGGACGCGGCCCTGATCAACACCGTTATGGCTAACGTCTTCGGCAGGGCAGAGACCTGCTTGGACTTCGCGGCGCTATCAATGTCCGTCGTTCTCGATTTCTTCGTCAAGAGCGCAGGTACCGGGGAAGTCAACGTTTCTTGGTTGAGCCGCCTGCCGATACTGGGAGAAGCCTGCGACCCGCGCATTCGGAACGCGCTTCGGATCAGGGCCCTCAGTCTCTGCTGCCTGACCAGCCACTACGCCGATCTGTGGTCCGAGATCTGCACCGGGGAGTTAGTGGGTGCTCGTAGCCGGGCGGCTGGTGCGGGAGCCACCTTCGGCTCGGAGAGCCTCGCGTTGGGTGGTGGCCCTCCGGCCATTGAAGCGTTCCGAACGGACGCCTGGGCGAAAAGGGGCCCCCGTCTGCCGCAGGACTTCGCCCAACTCACGCCGGAATGGCGCTGGGAGGTCGCTCTGCGGACCGACTACGCCCGCCGGCAAGCCCTCGTCGAGATCGATGTCCTCACCGCGATGGCCCTCGGCCTGACCCTGGAAGAGCTCCTGACTGTCTACCGGGTCCAGTTCCCCGTCATGCGCCACTACGAGGCCGACACCTGGTACGACCGGAACGGCCGCATCGTCTTCACCGTCTCCAAGGGCCTTCCCGGCGTCGGCCTGCCTCGAAAGGCGCGCAAGGGCGACACGGCCTACGGCCTGCGCACGCTGGGAACCGACCGGGACGGCATCGCCTTGGGCTGGGAGGACATCAACGGCATCGAGGAGGCTGTCGTGACCCGCCGTATCACCGACGACACCCTCCCCGGCGGCCCCGTCGAACGGACCATCGAGTACCATGCTCCGTTCGACCGTTGCGACCGCGAGGCGGACTACCGGGTCGCGTGGACGGCCTTCGAACGACGATACGGAAGGGGTTGATGGAAGCGGATTGCGATGTGCCGGGCAGGAGCCCCGTTTCGGCCCTCGCCGGCCCGGCGATGTCGGCGAGAGTCACGGGGCCGGCTGCCCAAGCGGAGGGCAGTCGAGGTACCTGGACAGCGACGCCCGCACCTTCGTGCGTTCGAACGTCTCGCATTCCCATACGACGAGCACGTCCCAACCCAGCGTCCGCAGTTCCCGGATTCTCCGCCGGTCTCGCTCGATGTTCTTGCGGAACTTGTCCTGCCATTAGGCGACACGGGTCCTCGGTGTCGTCGTCCGTGGGCAGCCGGGGTGCCGATGCCAGAAGCACCCGTGGACCAAGACCACCTTGCGGAGCCGCGGGAAGACGAGATCGGGCGTACCAGGCAGGTCCCGTCGGTGAAGCCGGAAGCGGTGGCCCAAGGCGTGTGCCGTTCTACGAACGACTAACTCGGGCTTCGTATCCCGCCCGCGAACTCTCCCCATCAGCGCGGAACGCGCCGGGTCCACCGGCATCTCAGCCGAGGCTCTATCGGGTACTTTCTCAGTGGTCATCTGCGAGCAGATTCGTCGTCTCGCGGTCCCCAAGGCGTTGGCACGGCGGTCCTAGCGCATGATGAAATCCGCAAAGTTCACGGTAGACGCTGCCTTGGTGCAGGAGTTGGGTGAACGACTGATCGGTCGTTCGTACATAGCGCTGGCAGAACTCCTCAAGAACTCGTACGACGCGGACGCGACCGATTGTCGGATCGAATTCCGCGACGACGAGATTATCGTATCTGACAACGGGCACGGCATTTCTCGGCGAGAGTTCCACGCGCATTGGATGCGTCTCGGCACGACGCACAAAACGGTGACGCGTGAGTCGCGGGGTCTTTGTCGGCCGATGACGGGCTCGAAGGGAATCGGTCGTCTTTCGGTCCAGTTCCTGGCTGACGAAATGACTCTTGAGAGTTCCACGGCCGACGACCCTTCACGCCATCTCTACGCGATCGTCGACTGGACCGCTGTTCGACGGGGCCAGGACTTGGAGACGGTGAACGTTCTCTGGGAGGTGCGCGACACACCGATGACCTGTCCGATCGCTGGGAACTCAGGTACCCGGATCGTGCTCAAGAAGCTCAGGAGGGAGTGGGACACGGAGGAGATCGAGAAGCTGGGTCAAGAAATCTGGCTGCTGCGACCGCCGTCCGGGGCACCGCCGGTTCACCGGGCTGAACGTTCGGCGCTGGACTTTCATATCGCCATCGACGCACCGGCGATCCGGCACGCGAAGGAGGCCTTCGACAAGCTGCAAACCGCCCTGTTCCAGAACTGGAAGGCGAAGATCAGAGGGCGGCTCAGGGACGGGCGGGGTGGAGGAGAGGCGACGGTAGAGGTGGAGTTCAAGCCAGGCTATCCGGAGGGCCAAGAGGCGGTTAGATCTTTCAGAGAGAGAATGTCGCTGCCGATTAGGTCCCGGCCGACCAGAAGTCCTAGCATCCCGTGTGCCATAGATCACACGAAATTCGAGATTCTGGTCTTCAAGACGGAAGGAAGGCAGCCAGGTGGGTTGGCAGTTGGAGAAGTCAGGGAGTACCTGCGCCGGTACGGCAACGTCTCGGTTTATGACAGCGGGTTCAGGCTCCCCTACTACGGTGCATCGCAGGATTGGTTGAACGTGACAAGAGATCAAGGTCGCCGGTTGATTGCCTCCGAACTCCTTCCCGCACGGCTGAATGTCGAAGGGCGCTACCTATTGGATCTGCCCGCCCCAGGCAGGATCTTCGGTGCGGTGGAGATCGACACCAACCACGAACGAGGGCTCGCAGAGAGAACTCGCGTGGTGCCGGGCCAGTCGCTCCAGCTCTCGCCGGGTCGAGACCGGCTCGCCGAGAACGCCGCGTTCGAGCAACTCGGCGATCTCGTCCGGTTCTCCTTGGACTTCTATGCCAGTCGCTATCGGATGCTGGCGGCCCAGGCGGCCGAGAAAGTGCGTGCCAAGGAGTCACCGGCACGAACCGTTCGCAGGGCGGTGACGGCGTTGGACCGGAACCGGGACGCGATGCCGCGGGTTGTTTTCCGGGAAGTCAGGAGTGCGGTCGTAGCGGCGGAGAAGGCTTCCAAGAAGGCAGAGGAGGAGACGGACCGGCGAGCGGTACTGTTGGCCCCGCTGGCTACTGCGGGTATGACCGCGCTTGCCCTGAATCATGAGCTCGCTCGCGAAACCGAGCTCGTGAGTAGACTTGCCGATAGACTGATTGCGGTTGCTGCGAGACTGGAGACTCCGGAACTCGCGGAGATTGCAAGGGACCTTTCGGACGCCGGGAGCCGCTTTCGGGCACTCCAAGAGCTCTTTGCTCCCTTGGTGTCCGAGGAAGACAGGGAGGCTACGGCGCGTCTTCGCGTTGGTCCTGTTGTCGGCAGCGTCGTCCGCGCCATGCGGCCCATTGTGCCTGGCGTGGCGTTTGAAGTTGTCGACGTGCCCGAAGATCTTCGGTTCCCGGTCGGTTCGTTTGCCGATTGGAACGCCGTTCTCCAGAACCTGCTGTCCAACGCTTGGAACGCCATGCTTGATGCGGAAGAGGCTTCCGTAGCCTTCGACGGCGGTCGCAAGGGGCGATTCCGGGAGTGGCTTCGCGTGAGCGACACGGGCGTCGGTCTGGGTGTCCCGCTCGGAGAGGCACCGGCGCTGTTCGAACCATTCGAGCGCCGGCTTCGCATCAGTGATCGAAATCGGCCGGTGGCAATGGGCGGTCAGGGACTGGGTCTCGCCTTGGTACGGCTAATCGCCGCCCGAAGGGGAGTGCGCGCCGTGTTTGTGAGACCGCGTTCCGGCTTCTCCACGTCCATCGAGCTCTCGTGGAAAGGGGCAACGAAGTGAGGATCCTCGTATGTGACGATGTGCCGAAGCGTGGCCAAGAGGCGAAAGAGGCCATCGATGCAGCCGGCGTCGACCACGAAGTGATCGTCGTTCCTTTCAAGGACTTTGAGCGCGCTATGAACGCGCTCGTCGACCATGGTCGGCGGTTCTTGAGCGACGCGGCGGATGCAGGCGCGTCGTGCAGCGACCCGCTGTTCGCCAGCGCCGGCAGTGACTTGATGATCCTGGATAACAACTTGGCTGAGCTGGACGTTGGCGGCGCACGCCACACGGCGGAAGGGCTGGCGGGGCTGGTTCGCGCCTTTACCGACATTCCCTACATAGTGTCGCTCAACAAGAATCCGCAGACGGACTTTGATCTTCGCTACTTGGTTGGCGACTATCAGACGACCGCTGACCTGGCGTTGAACCTTCCGCATCTCAAGAACCACGGCCTGTGGACTGGGTCGCGGAGGCGGGAGGGCAAGGGCTTCCTTCCGTGGTACTGGCCGAGCCTGGACGAGGTGCCTGCGAGGCGCCGTTGTCAAGAGAAGTTGGTCCAGGACTCACTGGAGAAGCCGATCCTCGACGCTGTGGCCTTTGACCGGGGATCCGTCGTGCACCTTTCCCGCCATGCCAAGGGCGCACTATCGCCAGAATCAGAGGACGATGCAGCCCTTGAGGCGGTGACCTTCCTGGACTTTTTCGGGTCGTCCGGCCGCTCTCTTCCGATTCCGAGTGAGCGGAAAGTGATCACGGCTGGCTTACGAGCCGCCTCGGAAGGGGACCCAGTGCACGAGGCTTCTCGGCAGGTTGTGGCCCGAGTCGTTGCGGCGGAGCTTGACCGTTGGTTCAGGCGGGACGTCATCGCCCCTCAATCGGTGCTTGTAGATGTGCCGCATCTCCTGATGCGAATGCCATTTCTTCTCGGCGATGGTGCTGGTGTGCTGCAGCGCTGGAACCAGGCGGTCGCGGCAAGTGAACCGCCGTTCGCTCTTGAGGAGAAGACCTTTCGGCGGTTTCTGGAGGTGGCCCGGTATCGCCAGGAGGTTTGGACAGGGCGGACCTGTTTCTGGTGGCCGAAGCTGGATGGCGACGTCGAGCTCCACGCGATGTTCTATGAGGACGACAGTCCGTGGGAGCGCGCCGTGTTTTGTGAGGACCAGTCAAGGTTCGGTCTGGCTGTTGAAAGCGGGGGAGATGGGCCGCGGGAATTCGTCGCGGAAGTGGAGGGTGAGTGGAGCCAACGGCATGTGGCCTTCCTGGACGATTGGGGCTATACCCCGAAGAGCCGGTTCGCTCTATAGCGGCCGAAGAGAGGGCCAATGATTGGAGCAAAGAATAGGGAGCTCATGCGGCTCTATGCGCTACGGGGCGTGAGAGAGTGGACACAGCCGGCGAATAGCGATTCGCGTAGGGCTGCCAAGCGCCTCATAGGGGGTGGCCGGATTGTTGACAACGAAGCAGGAGTGACACAGGTTTTCAAGGGCAACGATCCGAGGTTCCTGCCGATGGTAGATCTGCCCAGATTGAGGCGATCCGGTTACGAATGGTGGTTCTTCCTGCCGTTGCTGCAGGGTGGAGATCTGGTTTCCTTGGTTCTGCTTCTGCTCGCTCAGCAAGGGGACGAGGGCGCTGGGGAAAGGGCTCCTCTTGCGTTTCGGTTTGAGCGGGAATGGGAGAGTGAGAGCCGTCATCAGTACTGGCACATGCAGTTGGCCCGGAGAATCAAGGTGCCCGGCGGGAAGGACATAGACGTGAGACGTCTGCCGGGTTGGCTTCCCGACAGCTACCCGGCGCTTCCGGTGCCGGGGAAGTCATGGTTGGACATGTTCCTCGCCATGCTGACGGCTGTTCACGGGTACCCGAACGGTGTGGAAGCCGTGGTAAGGAGCCTGTGGCAAAAGGCGAGTCGGCCGGAAGAGGCCCGTGCCTGCCTGAACAGACTCCGGGCGATGGGTGTCGCTGGCGACTGACCGGGGGCGGCGCAGGTGCCGGCGAAGGCGCGGTGCGTGGCACTGATGGAGGAGATCCGGATCCCAGGTTTGGCAGGGCGTGGCGTTACACCCGGATCTTTGCGAGGAAGTGCTTGTAGCACCGCACGTAGCCCCGCTTGAGTTTTGGTGCAACGCCCTCCAGCGCTGTCGCAAGCTGGCCATCGCTGAGCCGCTCGTAGACCGCGTCGGCGTGTCCGGCCGGGGGAAAGACCGCGTAGACGCCGTGTGAGGGTATGGCCCCCGAGCGGTCGATAGCGACTCGCGGTAGTTTTGCGAGACCGGGAATCAGCAGCTTGGGCGGCACCCAGTCGGCGGGGCGCACCCTGTCGATGGTTCGATACCAGACGGCACCATTCTTGACGATGGAGCGCGCTTCGAGCTTCGGTGCGAAGCGGCGAAGGCGGCGTTCCAAGCGGGGAAAGCGGCCGATCTCGAGGAGGTCGCCGTTGTCGTCGAACAGGGCGATCACGCGACGCTCCCGCGACGCGATGGCACCTTCGAGGACCTCGGAGCTATCGAGCCAAGGATGGAGCAGTTCGGCTTCGACGTCGGCTTTGCCCGGCTCGATCACGAACGCGGGCGTATGCCCCAGAGCCGGCCCGACCTTGATCGTGCAGCCGAGTTCCTGCAGGGTCTCGCCCGCATGGCGGACGACTGCTGGCGTCTGGGTGCGAGCGGCCCGGCGTTTCGTAGCGATGAGGATGGACGGGTAAGTGGCGACGGGACTGGAGAAGGCGTCTTTGGCGTTGATGGTCTCGTTGGACTCGATGGTCAGGCGAGGTAGCCACTTTGCGCGGAACCTCCGGGCGAATACCATGTAGAGCCAGCGGTCGGAGCAGAGAATGCCGCACTTGCCGCTGCTGTCGAGAAGGTCGAGAGACCGGTCGAGGAATGGAAGGAATAGATCGCCGCGCGTCATGGCGGAGGGGAGTCGTTCCTCGTAAAGGGATTTGAGCTGGGCTGGGATCTTGGACCAGCGGATGTAGGGCGGGTTGCCGACGACGTGGGAGTACGGTCGGGCGGCTGGCGCGGAAAGCAGGAAGTCGGAGGTTCTGATCCAGGCGGCGGAGCACGCGGCTGCCGTCTTGTGGTGGAGGTCAATGCCCCGAAGGCCGGCTTCTACTCGACTCCGGGCTTCGGTCGCGGCGCCGGGGTGAATCTCGAAAGCGGTGATCCGGGCGCTCAGTTCGCGGATCCGGGGCTCGACGTCTCGTGCTCGGAACGAGGTAACCAGTCGCTTCGCGGCTTGGAGCACGAACTCGCCGTTGCCCGCCGCCGGTTCCAGTAGACGAGCCTTGGAGAGATCGGCGTCGCCGCGCCACCCGACTTGGTCGAGGATGGCATCGGCCACCTTCGGCGACGTATACACTCCGCACTTCCGATGGAGTTCCTCGACGGGCTCGGACTGTTCGGACTCCGCGATTCGGTGGCCTACAACCCGAGCTTCGAGGATTGATGGGGCAGGTTGGGTCTTGGTCGCGGCCGAGTCTGCGAAAGACGTGAGCCGACGCGCCGGGGAGAGTCCAGAGTTCATGCTGGTTTCAGGGCTGTTCGCCGGCATCGGCGGCTTCGAGTTGGGCCTGCAGCGCGCGGGCCATCGCCCGAGGCTGCTCTGCGAGAACTGCGACTACGCGTCTACAGTGCTTCGACGACGCTGGCCTAAGGCACGCTTCCATGATGACGTGGCCGATCTCGCGGCGTTGCCGGACGATGCCGACATCGTCACGGCGGGGTTCCCATGCCAGAACCTCTCTATGGCCGGCGACAAGGAGGGCATCAAGGGCAGTAAGAGCGTCATCGTCGATCACCTGTTCAGGCTGCTCGATGTGCGCGCCGTTCCGTGGGTCGTCATCGAGAACGTCTACTTCATGCTGCACCTGCGGAAAGGTGCGGCGATCTCCTCGATCCTCGACCGGCTCGAACGCCGGAACTACAGGTGGGCGTACCGGGTCGTCGACAGTCGCTCGTTCGGACTCGCTCAGCGCCGGCGTCGCGTGTTCATCGTCGCCAGTCAGGTGGGAGATCCCCGGCAAGTACTGCTGGCAGACGAGGCCCCTGGGAGCGAGCCGCCCAGGTTCGACTTGACCGAACCGGTGGGGTCGCAACCGCTTGGCTTCTACTGGACGGAGGGGCGGGTTGGGCACGGCCTGACGGCCGACGCGATTCCCCCGCTGAAGGCTGGATCGTCTTTGGCGATACCGTCCCCGCCCGCGGTTCTCCTGCCGACCGGGCGCGTCGTAACGCCGCCAATAGAGGCGGTGGAGCGGTTTCAAGGGTTCCGACCGGGTTGGACTTCGGCATTGCGGGGACCGGCCGGTCGGCACCGCTGGCGCCTTGTGGGGAATGCCGTTTCGGTGCCAGTGGCGAAGTGGATCGGGGAGCGATTGGCAGACCCTGGGGAGTACGACGACGGGACGGACGTTCCTCTGGAACCCGGAACGCGCTGGCCAACCGCGGGCTGGAGCGTCGATGGCCGGAGAATGATCGCATCGGTCTCCGAGTATCCGGTGAAGAGGCGATTGGGCAGGCTCTCCGCGTTCGCGACGGGGAAGTGGCCGGACCTCTCGCAACGCGCGCTTGGTGGTTTCGCGAAGAGGGCCAGAAAGGGCAGACTCCGCTATCCACCGGGCTTTCTGGACGCCCTGGAGGCCAACCTTACTGAGGAACAACTCTGAGCCGTCGTTTGAGGGAGGCCACCTCTTCATGATCCGCTCGGGTGGACAACCCTCACGACCTGGATGCCTTCGACCCGGCCGAGATCGCGGATTGCGGACTGGATGGCCTCGCCGAGGCTGGGCGCGTCGCGGTCGAAGTCGACGTACTGGATGCCCTCGCTCCGCCCGACAGTGGCATCGTCGCAACCGGCCTCAAAGACCTCGTCGATCAACGGCTCGGCCTGCAAGTCGGCGCCTTCCACGACGAGCGTGAAGTGGTGCGTTCGCATCCTCGTCTCCCTTCGTGCCCGGAAGATACAGTACGCGGGTCGTCAGTTCGCCGCGGCCCGCCGGCGCCATCGGGATAGCCGTATTGCGGCTTTGGCCAGCGTCGGGCCCGTAGCGCAGGTCGACAAACGACCCAGCGCTCACCAGATGCGGCTACGAAACGCGCGTAGAGTGTCGGCTATCCCGCCGCTGCTCCTGTAATCTTCCGTCGAACCGCCCCCTTGATCCCGTCCGCCGTCGCCTCCGAAGTCGCCGACGCCCTCCGGTCCTTCCTCAGAACTGGGTTCGGCCCGTCCAACCCGGAGCTGGCCGGCGTCGTCGACGACTTCCTGGCCGAGCCCGAGAACCTCGTCAAGGGCCCGTATCTCTCCGTCGCTCTGCCGTACCGGCATGCGCCGGAAGGGGGCGAGCCGTTCCCGGAGGTGCCGCTCGGCTACACACCGTACCGCCACCAGCGGACCGCGTTCTCGCGGTTGGCTGCGGATGCCGAACGTTCGACGATCATTGCCACGGGCACGGGTTCGGGCAAGACGGAGTGCTTCCTGCTGCCGATTCTCGACTACTGCCGCGAACAGGCGGGTACGCCGGAGGGCCGAAAGGGGATCAAGGCGATCATCGTTTATCCGATGAACGCGCTGGCGACTGACCAGGCTCGGCGCATCGCGAAGACGATTCATCGGAACTCGCCGCTGCGCGGCCGAGTCACTGCGGGGCTCTTCATCGGCCAGGCGGCGCGCGCTCCGCAGGTGGGCATGGGGCCGGAGCACATCGTCGCCGACCGGGAGAGTCTCCTGGAGCGTCCGCCGGACATTCTGCTCACGAACTACAAGATGCTCGACTACCTCCTGGTTCGGCCCTCGGACCAGCGGCTCTGGCGGCACAACGAGCCGGGCACGCTGCGCTACCTGGCGGTCGACGAGCTGCACACGTTCGACGGCGCGCAGGGCACGGACCTGGCTTGCCTCATTCGGCGCCTGCGCGCTCGGCTCGGCGCGGGCGAGGGCCTGATCTGCGCCGGCACGTCGGCGACGCTGGGGGGCGAAGGCGCCGAGCCGGAGTTGCGCGCCTACGTGTCCCGGATCTTCGATCAGCGGTTCGGGCCGGGTTCCATCGTGGGTGAGTCGCGGCAGAGCATTGACGAGTTCCTGGCCGGTTCGTTGATCGAGGGTTACCTGATGCCGCGCGGCGACCTTGCGGGGTTGCTGAACCGCCGGCAGGAGTCGACTGAGGACTATGTCCGCGCGCTGCACGAACTGTTCTTCGGCGTGCCCATCGAGGGCGACTTCGAGTCGGAGGATTGGCGGGTGGCGTTGGCCGACCGCCTGCGGGAGCACGCCACCTTCGTGAACCTGTTGAGGGTGCTCGACGGGCGCCCCGTGCCGGTGGCGGAGGTGGCAAACCGACTTCGCCGGAGCTTGCCCGTGGCGAGCGAGCGCGAGGCTGTTGCCGTGCTCGATGGACTGTGCGCTCTGATCTCGGTAGCGCGCGGGCGTGAGGGCGGGAGCACGACAGGCCGGCTGCTGCCGTTTCTGCAGGTCGGGCTGCACCTCTGGGTTCGGGAGCTCCGCCGCATGGTCTGCGGAGTCGGGGACGTTGCCGCTTCCCGAGGTTCCCACGAGGGTGCCACGCTCGAGTCCGACGGCGAAGCGTTGAGCGGATCGAGCGAGGACGCCGGCGCCGGTCCGCGCGCGCTGCATCGCCTGCGTCACTCCGACGACCTGAAGCCGGACGACCCGTCTGTCCACCTGCCGCTGATTCAGTGCCGGGAGTGTCGCGCCACCGGCTGGGGCGCCGTCAAGAGCGGCGGAAAGGAAGGCATCGAACGCGACCTGCCCGTCTTCTACAACCGGTTCTTCGCTCGCGACGTCGACGTGCAGTACCTCTTCCCGGGCGAGGCGCCGTCGCCTGCCAGGGGCATCCACGGCACGATCTGCGGCGGCTGCGGCCGGCTCACCGCGAGTGCGGAGAATGCCGGCAAGCCGTGCGCCGGTTGCGGGGCAGACCGGGTGCTGCGCGTGTTCCGCCCGGAGTCCGTCGTCAGGAAGAGCTTCCGCGGTGGGCGGGGCTCCAGGATGCAACTGAGCCGCGACTGTCCCTACTGCGGCGCCGTGGAGGCGTTGATCATCTTTGGTGCGCGAGCGTCCAGCCTGCTCAGCGTGGCGCTGGGTCAGACCTTCGCTTCGCGCCACAACGACGACCACAAGGTCATCGCGTTCTCCGACAACGTGCAGGATGCCGCTCACCGGGCCGGTTTCGTCGCGGCGCGGACCTGGCCGAACAACGTGCGGGCGGCGATCGCTCAGGTCGTGGAAGAACACGGCGAGATCAGGTTGTCCGAGCTGATCGGCGGCGCGGATGACGACGGCGGGGTGGTGGCCCGCTGGCGTGGCGTAAGCGCGAGCGCGGGAGCTTCCGAAACGTTCGACGCCAAGCGCTTCGTGAGCGAGTTCATTGCCCCGGACCGCTTGTGGCTTCAAGACTTCACAGCCCTGAAGAGCCAAGGCCGGTTGCCGCGGGGATCCGACCTGCCCGGTCTCGTGGCCCGTCGGTTGCGCTGGGAGGCCCTTGCCGAGTTCGGCCATCGGTCGACCATCGGGCGGACGCTGGAACGCACGTGCGCGGCCGCGATTGGCGTGGATCGTGAACGGCTCGACGGGGCCTGCGGCGAGGCCCACGGCCGCATCCGCGAGATTGGCGGCCTGCGCGAAGTAGACGGCGACACGGTGCGCGCCCTGTTGCTCGGCATCCTGCGCCGCATGAAGACGCGTGGGGCAATCTGGACCGACCTTGTGCAGGGGTTCCTAGCAAACGGCGCGAGCCGCTGGTGGCTGACCAGGCGGGAGATCGCCCTTCCGGACTTCGGCCCGCGTTCGCCGCTGCCCGTGTTTCCGACGGACGGGGCCGCGAAGGGCGATGGCCTGGAGCCGCTCCACGGGCAAGGCGCGCCGGTCGTGGTACCTGGACTGGGCAGCCAAGGTCCTGGCGCCCCTCGACCCCCTCTCTGCCACGCACGACGCGGCCGATGTGCTCTTGGCCGCCCTCGACTCGCTCAAGACCGCCGGACTGGTCCAGCGCGTAGATGCCGGCAGCGCCCGGGCATGGGCTCTCGACCCGACCGGCCTGTACGCGACATCCCGCGTTGCGGTAATGCACTGTGAGAGGTCGAACCGGGTGCTCGTGGTCCCGGAGCGGGAAGCGGATCTCTGGCAAGGCGTTCCCTGCCTCGATCTTGCGGCCTTCGACGCATACGGCCGCCATGAAACTCCGCCGCCAACGTGGTTCGGGCGTCTGTACCGGAAGACCGCTATCCGCCGCCTCGTGTCTGCAGAGCACACCGCGCTCCTGACACGGGAAGAGCGCGCGGAGATCCAGGAACGCTTCGCCGACCCGGAGTCGAGACCGTGGGAGCCCAATGTGCTGTCGGCCACGCCGACCCTGGAGTTGGGAATCGACATCGGCGACCTGTCGACGGTGGTGCTCTGCTCCGTTCCGCCGGCGCAGCAGAACTATCTCCAGCGCATCGGAAGGGCTGGCAGGCGAGACGGCAACGCGCTCACGCTGACCGTGGCGACCGGACGGCCGCACGATCTCTACTTCTACGAGGAGCCGCTCGACATGTTGGGGGGCAAGGTCGAGCCGCCCGGCGTGTTCCTGAATGCGTCGGCCGTGCTGGAGCGGCAGCTCACAGCGTTTTGTTTCGATCGCTGGGCGGCCACCGGCGTCGCCGGGGACGCGGTGCCGCATCGGATCAGCGCGGTACTCGACAGCGTGGAGAAGACGGCGCTGGACCGCTTCCCGTACCCGTTGTTCGACTTCGTCCAGGAACGGGCGGAAGCCCTGCTCGAGGATTTCTTCGCTGCCTTCTCGGACAACCTGGACCCGGCGTCCAGGACTTACCTGCGCGGGTTTCTGCAGGGCGATGCCGATGGTCAGCCGTCGCTGCGGCTTCGCCTCCTGGATCGCTTCGCCGAGGTCGCCAGGGAGCGAAAGTCGCTGCGCGCGGAGGTCGACACGCTGCGGCGACGAATCGGGGCCTTGCGGCGCTCTCCCGAGGACGACTCGGTGGAGGGGGAGATCGAGGAGTTGAAGGACGAACGCGCCGGCCTGCAGGGCCTGCTGCGCCGTTTGAACCGCCGCAACACGTTCAACTTCCTGACCGACGAGGGCCTCCTGCCGAACTATGCCTTCCCGCAAGAGGGCGTCACGCTGAAGTCGGTCATCTATCGGCAGCGCGAACGAGGCAACCAGGACTCCGAGGGCAAACGCGCCGCTGCCCCGGAGCGGGCCGGATACTCGCACGAGACGTACGAGTACATGCGACCGGCGGCCTCCGCTCTCGGCGAACTGGCGCCGGAGAACCACTTCTACGCGGGAGGTCGTCGGGTGCAAATCGATCGGATCGATCTGCGGCTGTCGGAGATCGAGTCGTGGCGGCTGTGCCGGACTTGCAGTTACTGCGAGCGCGTCGATGTCCGTGACCGCTACGTGACGTGTCCGCGTTGCGGCGATTCGATGTGGGCGGACGAGGGCCAGCGCCGCAACATGTTGCCGCTCCGACTCGTGCATGCGACCACGCCCGATCGTTACAGCCGCATCGTCGACGAGCGGGACGATCGTGAGCCGCTCTTCTACACGCGGCAGCTCGTTGCCGACTTCGAGCCGGACGCGGTCGAGCGCGCGTATGCCATGCCCAGGAGCGATCTGCCGTTCGGCTTCGAATACATCTCGTCGGCGACGTTCCGCGAGATGAACTTCGGTCGGCTGGGCCAGCAGGGCCAACCGACGATGTTCGCCGGCTGTGAGCTGCCGCGGGACGGTTTCCGCATCTGCGGGCGGTGCGGGAAGGTCCAGGGGCGCCATGAGGACGAGCCGGTTCATGCGCGAACGTGTCCGGTGCGAAGTGCCGCGCGGACTGGGGGTGGCGCCAGCGCCGAGTCGAGCGCGTTCGGAGCGGTCGAGGGCGACGATTCGGGCGGCGACAGCGACATTGTGGAGTGCCTCTACCTGTACCGCCAGTTCCGGTCCGAAGCGGTTCGGATGCTCCTTCCCGTGGCGGTGGCACTCGGCTCCGAGCGGCGCGTAGCGTCCTTCGTTGCGGCTCTGGAGTTGGGCCTGAAGGGGTGGTTCAGCGGACAGATCGACCACTTGCGCGTCATGACGAGCGAGTACCCGGATGCCGGAACGAGTACGCGTCGCCGCTATCTGATGCTCTACGACACGGTTCCGGGCGGCACCGGCTACCTGAAGGAACTGATGAGCGAACCAGAGAAGCTGCTGGGCGTGTTCCGGACGGCGCTGGACGCGCTGAGGGTTTGTCTGTGCAACGACGATCCGGAGAAGGACGGCTGCTATCGCTGCGTGTTTGCGTATCGGCGCGGGCGCGATATGGCCAGCATATCCAGGACGACGGCGGTGGAGATTCTGGAGGCCATTCTCGCCCAGGCTGAGGCTCTCGAGGAGGTCGAGGGACTCGCTGCCGTGAAGTTCGCGCCGCCGGTCGAGAGCGAGTTGGAGGAGCGTTTCGTCGAGGCACTGCCGGGGGTTGCGGTGGACGGCGAACCCGTTCGCGTTCGGCGCGACCTGGTTGGCGGCAAGCCGGGGTACGTGCTGACCGTGGCTGGCTCGACCTGGTACATGGAGCCGCAGGTGGATCTAGGGCCTTCCGACGGCGTTGCGGCGCCATGCCGCCCGGACTTCGTCATCCGCCCGGCGCGCGCGTCGAGCGGGCAGCCGCCGATTGCCGTGTTCACCGACGGATTCGAGTTCCACCGTGACCGAACCGACGACGATTCGCTGAAGCGGCTGGCGCTTGTGCGGGCCGGCTATCTGGTCTGGTCGCTGACGTGGCGGGACGTCGTGGGAGAGAAGCCCGAGGATGCTGCCTTCGACTTGTTCGGCGCCGGGGACACGGAGCTTCAAGCCGCACTGGACCGGCGGTGGGATGTTGGAGCTTTGCGTGCCCGTCTTGCGGCCGGATCGTCGCTGCAACTCCTCGCGCGTTACCTGGCTGACCCTCGGCCCGAGCCGTGGAAGCAGGCAGTCTTCGCGATGCTGTGCGGCCTCTTCGACACCGGAGAGATGCTGGGAGGAGGCCTGCGGTCCCGGTTCGAGGACAGACTGGCGGCGACCCTGCCCGAAGGAGGTCGTGCGGCCTTCGAAGATCTGGAGCAACCGGTTGCCCGAGCGGGCCTGGGCGCCTGGGCAGGCACGGCGCCAGATGCCGCGGAGCTCTTGCTCGCACTGCCCCTGGCCGCCGTGGAGCGGGGCGACCCGGACGGCATGAAGGCGGTCGTCCATCTGCACGACGATGTGGAGGGCCGAGCCAGGGACAACTACCGCCAAGTGTGGAACGCCACGCTCAGACTGTTCAACTTCCTCCAGTTCCTGCCCGGGGCCTGGTGGACTACGCGCCGGGGAATCAAAGGGCGGCTCTACGATGTCCTCCACGGGTTTGCGGCCCTGACGCCCGCGTCGGCACGAGACGACGCGCTTTGGCGGGAGGCGTTCGAGTTTGCGGCGCCCGACCTGCTGCCAGTCCTGGAGACGCTCTCAGGCGGCGGCGCGCCAGCGCCGGAGGTGGGATTCGAGCTGTGCGGCGAGGACGGCGTGGTGGTTGCGGAAGCGGAGCTCGCGTGGCCCGAGCGCCGGTTCGCCGTCGTGTGGCCGGAGCACCCGGAACAGGCCGAGGTCATGGCGGCGGCGGGGTGGCAGGTAATCTCCGGCGACCTTGACGACGTGATGCGTGCGGTCGTCGAGGCCTTTCCCCGGGAGGATTGATGGTCAGCACTGCAACGATGGCGATGTCGAGCGACTTTCTCGAGGCCTACGCACGGTTGCCGCGGCCTCAGCAGAAGGGCGTGCGATCGCTCATCTCGAAGTTCAACGTCGACTCGACGGCCAGCGGACTGAACTACGAGCGGATCCACGGGGCACGGGACCGGCACATGCGGTCGCTGCGCATCGACCGCGGCTATCGGGCCATCGTGCTCAAGCCGGACCGCGGCGACGTCCACATGCTGCTGTGGGCCGCCAAGCATGACGACGCGTACGCCTGGGCCGAGCGGCACGAATGCCGGATCAACGCCGAGACGGGAGCGCTCCAGGTCTACGAGCCCCAACCGGCTGTTCCTGCTGACCTCGGGGCGAAGGGCGAGGATGCCACGCCGGCCGCGGCCGACCGACCGTCGGCCTTCGAGGACTTGCGCGATCGCCAGCTGGCGCGTCTCGGCGTTCCTGCCGCCATGCTGGAGGAGGTGCGCGCGGTGCGCGACGACGTGGAACTCGACGCCATGCAGGCGCGGTTGCCGGTTGAAGCGTACGAGGCGCTCTTCCTGTACCTGGCTGGCGAGTCCTACGAGAGGCTTGTGCTGGAGCGCGAGGCCGTCCGCGAGCCGGTCGACACCACCGATTTCGAGAAGGCGCTGAACCGGACCGATTCCCAGGCCCGGTTCGTCGTCGTGGACGACGAAGTGGAACTGGAGGCGATGTTGAACGCGCCCCTGGAGCGCTGGCGGGTCTTCCTGCATCCGTCGCAGCGCCGGCTCGTCGAACGGAACTGGAACGGACCGGTGAGGGTTCTCGGCGGGGCAGGTACGGGCAAGACCGTGGTCGCGATGCACCGGGCGCGGTGGCTCGCCCGTAAGAGTTCGAACAGCGGCCGCATCCTGTTCACGACCTTCACCAGAAACCTGGCCGCTGACATCGAGAACAACTTGCGGTCCATCTGCACGCCGGACGAGATGGCGCGCATCGAGGTGACAAACCTGGACCGCTGGGTGATCGGCTTCCTGCGGGGTCGTCGCTACGAGTCTCGCGTCATCTACGGGCGCCATCAGGAGTCGTGGGAGTTGGCACTCGACCAGAAACCCCAGGATCTCGACTACGGGAACGCCTTCTACCGCGACGAATGGGAGCGGGTCGTTCTTGCCAACGGTGTGACGACCGAAGAGGAGTATCGGCGCGTGCCTCGAGTCGGACGCGGGACGCGGTTGCACCGCGCGGCGCGGGTCAAGGTGTGGCGGGTGTTTGAGGAATACCGCGCGCAGCTCGCGGAGCGCGGTCTGAAGGAGGTCGACGACGCGTATCGGGACGCTGCTGCACTGCTGGAAGCCGACCCGCCCGCACTGGAATACACGACTGTAATCGTCGACGAGGCCCAGGACATGGGCTCGCAGGCGTATCGCCTCATCCGCAGCATGGCCTCGCCTGGGGCCGACGACCTGTTCATCGTCGGGGACGGCCACCAGCGCATCTACGGTCGGAACCGGGTCGTGCTTGGGCGGTGCGGGATCGAGATCCGTGGTCGCGCTCGAAAACTCCGCCTCAACTACCGCACGACGCAGCAGACGTGGAGCTGGGCGACCGGCCTGCTTGCCGGCTGCAGCATCGACGATCTCGACGGCGGCGTCGACGACAACCACGGCATCAGATCTTTGACCCTCGGGCCAGAGCCGCAGGTGCGGGTCTTCGAGACGAGGGACGAGCAGACCGCCGCCCTTGTCGAGTGGCTGCAGGCGTTGCGCGAAAGAGGCGAAGGGCTGAGGAGCACATGTGTGGTCGCCCGGACGCACAAAGAACGCAACGCCTTGGCGGTGAGCTTTGGCGAGCACGAGCTCCCCGTCTTCGTGCTGGAGGCCGATGACCTCGACGACCGCGAGCGGGAAGGCGTCCGCCTGGCCTCCATGCACCGCGTAAAGGGGCTCGAGTTCGACCGCGTGGCTATCGCGAGCGTGAACAAGGGACTCGTCCCACTGCGCGCTGCCGTCTTCGCTCGCGGCGACGAAGCAGGCCGCGCGGCGGCCGAGACGGAGGAGCGGGCGCTCGTCTACGTGGCGGCGACGCGTGCGAAGAAGGAGCTACTGGTGCTTGGTTTCGGCGAGCCGAGCCCGTTCGTGACGGGTCCGTGAATGGTCCGGCGTTAGCAGAGCAATTCGGAATCCTCGATCTTCATGGAGGCGCCGATTCGTGAAGTGCGAGGTTTCGGCTCCAAGCGAAGCCGTAGCACTGGGCGTCTGCGTCGCCGCGGGGAATCGCCATGGTCGCGGCCGGGTCGACGATCACTTCGGTAGTCCGCGCGTGTCGTACAGCAAGTCGCCATGCTCAACGGCGGACGGACCGGCTTGGAGGAGGCGGGCGCAGCGTTGTCCGATCTCGTGAAGTCCCCGGGCCAAGGCCTCTGCCTGGTTCTGTCGCCGTCCTGGGTTCAGCCTCTCGCGTAACACGGCGGCCTTCGTAGCGGTCTTGGGCTTGCCGGTTTGGCGAGGACGTTCGTTTGGGCGGTGACAAGCGTCATCGTTCTTGATGCTGGGACTCATGGCGGCACCCGAGCGATAGGGCCGTATCACTCTACTCTCGGTGTGACGCTGGCAACCACGAACCGCGCCGCCTCCCTCGCCTCGGAGGCGTCCGCCTCCTTGTAGAAGTCGACCGGCACGATGTCCGACGCGCCGTAGAACGCGAGCTCGCGATCGCGGCGGAGACTCCTGGAGGCGGCTGCGAGCCGGTCCAGATCGCCCGCCAACTCGGGCGGCAACCGGTCCCGTTCCGCCTCTAGGACATCCGCCACGTCGTGCACCCGCGGCGGGTCGACACCGACCGCATGCAGCAGTCCCTTCAAGGCAAGTTCTACGACCTCCTGTGACTCGCGGACGACGTCGGCCCAGCTCTCTTCTTCGTAGAGCACGTCGAGCGCGCGCAGTCGGGCCTGCGCGCGACGCAAGTGATCGGCCGCCAGGGCCGGATTCCGCATCAGGCGGCCTCCGTCCAGTAGGGCTGGCCGTGGACGACGTGCCGCACGAGCCGGCCTTCCGCGATCGCTTGGCGGACGCGGAGCAGGTGCTTGTCCAGCGAGCCGTAGCGGTCGAAGAGCACCTGGCCATCGACCGCCACTTCGGCCCAGAGTCCGCTGAAGGTGTCGTCCTCGGCAGGGTGGATGAAATGTGGATCGACCGGGTGGCCCTGCCATGTCACCGGTTCGGCGTCCCAGAGGCGGTACAGCTCGCGGCTGAGGTCGACGCTTTGGTCGACAACGATGAGCGCGTCGACATCCGACGCCGCCGTCGCCTCGCCGCGGACCCAGGAGCCGTGGAGGACTATCGCGTTCAGTGCGTTGCCCGCGACTGCTGAAGCACGGGCGAGAAGCGCGGCTGCATCGCCATGACAGGCCCCCGCCGAAGCAAGGCGGCGAACGCAGTACTCGTTGAGAGATAGACCGGCGGCTCGCGCCGCGCCGTCGAGGGCAGTGTGGAGGGAGGGGGGCATCCGAAGCAGGAAGCGGCCGGACTTGGTGGAGGTGGGGTTCGTTGTCGCCATTGTGCCGGGAATAGTATCATCGTTTCGTCTTGGGAGATATCATGCGGTGTGTGCGGGCCTGCAACCTGGCGTCGGCCGCTGGCTTCGGTCCTGGGCAACGCTCCGCCGTTCCCATCCACCGGCATTTCTGACATCCTCGGTCAGCCCCATGACAGACAAGCAGACCGCAGCCTCACCCTTGGTGCTTTGGGGCTGCAGCACTTCGCGGACATTGCGCGCGCACTGGGCGCTGGCGGAGTTGGGGCTCGACTACGAGCACCGGCCGATCGGTCCGCGCACGGGGGAAACCCAGACGGAGGAGTTCACTCGGCTCAATCCGAGGCAGAAGATCCCGCTGCTCCAGGACGGCGATCTGACGCTCGCGGAGAGCGCGGCGATCGTGAACTACCTGGCGGAGAAGTACGGTGAGCCGGACGGCCTGATGCCGGCCGCGGGCAGCGAGGCGCGGGCGCGTTACGACCAGTGGGCGTTCTTCGTGATGATGGAACTCGACGCCCACACGCTCTACATCATCCGCAAGCACCGTGATCTTGCCCACCTGTACGGCGAAGCCCCTACGGTGATCCAGGCGGCGTCGGAGGGATTCGCGAAACAGTCCGCGGTGGCGGAGCTCGAGTTCGCGGACGGGAGAGAGTTCCTGCTCGGCGACCGCTTCACCGGGGTCGACATCCTGCTTGGCAGTTGCCTCGATTGGGCGGTGGCCTACCGAGAGCCGATTGGCCCGCGGCTCGCCGCCTACCGGGAACGGTTGAACGCCCGCCCGGCCTACGTCCGAGCCGCTCAGGCGAACCTCTACGCGCGGCCGGAACTGTTGCCGCCGTTTCTGGCTGACGACAAGTCCGCAGCGGTGGGCGGGTCATCCTGAGCGGCCGACGCGATAGAGGAGGAGCCCCGTGATGTCCCCGCTTGCCATCAAGATCATCGCCGGTCTGGCGATCATGGCGATTGGCGTGGTCGGCGGCATGATTCCCATCCTGGTCGCGAAGCAGCGGGCGAGCCGCCGGTACCTTTCGTTGGGGAATGCGCTCGCGGGGGGCATCTTCCTCGGCGTTGGGTTCGTTCACCTGCTGCCCGAAGCCGATGAAGCGCTCCGGGGAGTGGTCGACTATCCCCTGGCGCCCCTGCTCGCGGCTCTGGGGGTCGGCCTGCTGCTCCTGATCGACCGGGTCGTCCTGGAAGGCCGCAACTCGAGGCTCGGCGAGGAGGGAGAGCCGACGAGACCGCCCTTCTACGCCTTCGTCCTGCTCGTCGTGCTGTCGGTGCACTCGATCATCGCGGGGATGGCCCTGGGTCTTCAGCCCGAAGCCGCGGCCGTACTGGTCGTGATGTTCGGCATCCTGTTTCACAAGGGCTCTGCCGCGTTCGCCCTGATCGTGACGGCCCACGCCGCGGGCAACCGGTCGCTGTGGCAGACCCTGGCGCTGTTCTCGGTCATGACGCCGATCGGGATCGTGCTGGGCACCGTCGCCGGAGAAGTCTTCGAGGGAAGAACCGCGATCCTGTTCGAGGGAAGCTTCAACGCGATTGCGGCGGGCACCTTCATCTACGTGGCGGTGATGGACGTGCTCGATGCCGAACTCTCCCGGGAGCGGGACCGGATTGCGCACTACGTGCGGAGCGCGTTGATCGGTGACGACGACGTACCGATGCCCGAGCTGGACAAGGACCGGTCGCTCAAGTTCGCGCTCGTGCTGATCGGCATCGGCACGATGGCGGTGCTCGGCCTCTGGCATCAGCATCCGCGCACCGGCGACGGGCATGACGGTCACGATCACGGCGTGCGGCATGAGCAACAAGAGCCTGCTGACCATGACGAGGCTGGCCACGACGACGACGAGGCGGGTCACGACGGCGATGACGAGGCGGGTCACGACGACGACGAGGCGGGTCACGACGGCGATGACGAGGCCGGTCACGACGGCGATGACGAGGCCGGTCACGACGGCGATGACGAGGCCGGTAACGACGATCATGACGAGGCCGGTCACGATCATGGATGATCATGCGGCGGATGCGGGCGAGACGCCCGCGTTCTATCCGCGCGCCGGATGACGGGGGCGCGGAGTGGTTCGCGGATGGCGCGGATCGCGCCACACGGGTTCCCAAGGGCTACTGCCGGAAGCAGGTGCGCTGGCCGTATAGCGCTTCGACGTCGGTGCCGAGTTCGCCGGTGGCCTCAGCGCCGTTCTCGCGCAGAAGGAAAGCGACCAGGTCGCCCGAGGCCGCGGGGCCGATCGTCCCTTCCTTGCCCTGGGGCATCGTCTCGCGGATCGTCCGGTAGAGGCTGCTCGCGGCGCGGTTCGACCAGTAGCTCGTGAAGCTGCGGCCGGCTAGAGCCGCACCCTGGGCGCCGCCGCGCAGCGTGGGCCCGTGACACTCGGTGCACTGTTCCTGGTAGAGGGTTGCACCGCGCTCGGCCTGCTCGGCGGAGAAGGTCGCACAGGGGGCCGATGTCTCAAGCAGCGGAGCGTCGATCATGATCATCGGCGGCGGTGCCATCCGCGCGCCCGATGACGGGCGCGCGGACTGGTTCGCGGGTGGCGCGGGGCGCCACCCGGGTTCGGCCGCGGCCGCGTCAGCGACTACCGGCTGTTCGATCGGACCGCGTCCGGCGGTGTCGGAGAGCTTGAATGCGTAGAGCATGTTCGAGCCGGAGCGGACCGTCAGGTTGGCGTAGCGATTGAAGGCGCCGCTCAGCAGATCGCCGCCGCCCGCGGGAACGGCCACATATTGCTCGCCGTCCACCGCGAAGCTCACGGGAAAGCCGGTGACGGGCCCGCCGAGCACCGTCTCCCAGAGCACATCGCCGGTGCGAGCATCCCAGGCGCGGAAGCGGCGGTTCGTGTTGCCGGCGAAGACGAGTCCGCCGCCGGTGGTCATGACCGACATCATCCCGGCCGGCTCCTCGAATCGCCACAGGGACTCAGCCGTGCGCGCGGACACCGCGTCCAGGCGGCCAACCGTCGCCTTGCCCGGCGCCAACTGCATCCGGAAGTTGATGCCGTAACCTTGGGGCGGTCCCTCGCCGGTGCCGGTGATGATCGGCGACATGCAGACGTCCTGCAAGGGCGCGTAGACCGCCTCGGTGAGCGGGCTGTAGGCCGCGGTGGGCCAGTCCTTGCCGCCGCTCGCCGCCGGGCAGACGACGCCGTACTCCTCGTCGCGGGCTTTCGGGATGACCTCCTCGTTGACCGTGACCGCGCCGGTGTCCGGATCGATGTGCGTGATCACGTTCTGGAAGACGGTCTCGCGCGCCCACAGGAACTCGCCGGTCTCGCGGTCCAGGGTCCAGAGAATGGCGGTCTTGCCGGGGAAGCCGGTCATCACCGGGCGCCGCTCGCCCCGTTCGAGCGCCGGATTGATGGACCAGGCTGCTTCCTCGTCCGGTTCCATCTCGAGATCGACCAGGATGCGCTCGAACGGATGGTCCAGATCCCAGTTGTCTCGGGGAAGATGCTGGAAGTACCACGCCAGCTCGCCGGTGTCGGGGCGAAGCGCCAGGGTGCTGTTCGAGTAGAGCAGGGAGCCGGAACCGCTGCCTCGGAGGACCTCAGGCGAGGGCGCGGGCACCGACGTGCCCCAGTAGATGAGGTCGAGTTCGGGATCGTAGGAGCCGACGTGCCAGGCGCCGACGTGGTAGCGGCGCTCGAGCGGCAGACCGCCCCAGGTCTCGTCGCCGGGTTCGCCGGGCCTCGGGATCGTGTAGAAGCGCCACAGTTCGCGGCCGTCCTCCGCGTCGTGGGCCGCCAGGAAGCATCCGCCGTGCACGGACATGCTGCAGGAGCGGCCGCTGATCACCTTGCCGTTCGCGATGATCGGGCCGGAGGAGTGGGCCATGCGGCTGTCGCCGACCCGGGTTTCCCACACCAGCTCGCCGGTGTTCGCGTCCAGGCGGATGATGAAGGCGTCCATCGTGGCCACGAACAGGCCGTCCTGCCAGATCGCGATGTTGCGGGTGATCCTCCCCAGACCCTGGCCGAAGCGCCGTTCCGGGTCCGCACCCTCGGGATCCAGGTAGTTGTGTTCACGGCGGTACTCCCAGATCAGGTCGCCGGTGCGCGCGTCGAGGGCGTGGATCACGTCGCCCGTCTGCGGTAGATAGACGATGCCGCCGCGCACCAGGGGCGTCGCCTCGTTGGGGCCGGCCTCCATCGGGGCCGCCCAGGCGAAGTCGAGTTGCCCAACGGTCTCCGTGTTCACCGCGTCGAGCGCCGTATAGGCCCAGGCGGCGAGGTTGCCGCGGAAGCTCAACCAGTCGCCGTCGGGCGTGGCGGCGAGTTCGGCGTCGGTGACGGGTTCGATCAGCGGGCCGGACTGGCCGAGAACCGCGCCCGAGGCCAGGAGCCCCAGGATCGCGGCAGCCGCCACGACGCTCCGCAGTCGCACGTCGCCCGGTACATGGTTGGAACTCATGTCACGCTCCCCCTGGTTTCCTACCCGAGCCCCAGCTCCTTCATCAGCTGCGCCTCCGTCACCCGCGGCCGATCGTCGGCGAAGTCGTAGCGGTCGGGCTTGGCGTCGCTGTAAATGTGACGGTCGAGATGGAAGCCGGCCGCGTCTTCCAGGGCGTCGACGCTGACGATCAGCATGCCCTCGGGTTGCTCCGCCAGGCGCCAGAACAGGCTCGATCCGCAGCCGGAGCAGAAGCCGCGCTGCGCCCAGGGGGTGCCTTGGTACCAGGTGAGTCCCTCGTCGTTCAGCCATTCCGTGTTGGGTTCGGGGCAGTGGACGGACATCAGCGGTCCGCCGGACCAGCGCCGGCACATGCCGCAATGGCAGACGCTGTAGGTGCGCTCCGGCACGTCGACTTCGAACTCCACGGCGCCGCACAGGCACTGGCCGCGCATTCTCTGACCCGTAGCTGCGGTTTCGCTCACTGATCGCTCTCCTCAGGTGGGGCTGGGGACTCGTCTGCCGGGCCGGCGACCTGGAACGGCGCGGACGCCATCTGCCGGTCCCAGAGGAGTGCCAGCCGCCCTCCCTCCGGAGTCACGTCGAGAAACTGCCAGGACAACTGCTCGAAGGAGATCGGCAGCGGCTGGAGCGTCATGTCGGTGCGCAGCACGTCCCGGTCCGGGGTGTAGCCGTAGGCGCCGAACAGCGCCTCGCGCTCCTGGTAGTCGTAGGTCTCCTGGGCCGGCCAGGTCGAGATGATCAGGATCCACCGTTCCGGCCCGAGCTGGATGAACATCGTGTACTCGCCCGGCTCGAGGCGGGTGTCGTCGATGATCAGCGGCAGCTCCGTGATCAGCCGGGTCGTGTAGTTCGCGCCGGCCCGCCAAACCGGGGCGCCGTCGTTCAGGAAGGCGATGAAGTCCGGCGGTCCGAAGATGTCCCGGCCGCGGCGAAGCGGCCGCCCGAACTTGACCTCGATCCAGCCGCCGTTGACGTAGCCGGAACGGGGATCGAAGTATCCGCCGATCTGGGCCGCGGCTTCGCCGGCCGGGCTGGCCGGCTTCCGTTGGGCGACGGCGGCGTCGCCGCCGGCAAGCAACTCGACGCCCGCGACGAGGAGCGCCGCGGACGCCGTGATTCCGAAGCGGCTCACCGCCACCGGGCCAACTTGAGTTTCACCATGGGCGCGCGGTCACCGGTCAACGGCGCAGCACGATGCGCGGCGCTACTTGACCGCGTCGAGCGGGATGTCGATCTCCTGGCCGTTGGGCAGCTCGATGGAGATGACGAACTTGTCATCGGCGGGCCGGCTGTAGCCGAGCTTGGCGAGACCGCCCTCGCCGATGTTCTCGAACCTGATCATCCGGTCCTTCGACTCGATGAGCTTCATCACCTGGAAGCCGTCGTACTGCGGCGCCATCCCGGGATTCCACTGCTTCAAACGCAGCACGAGGGAGTCGTTCTCTTCCTCGATCGAGATCAGCTCGATCATGTTCGTCGTGCCGTCGCCCGAAAAACCACGCACCAGAGCCGCCATCGACCCGTTCTTGGGCACGGCCCAGTTCTCTTCCAGAGAATTGCCGCCCGGCCCCAGCGCACCACTCCAGGTCCCGGTCATCCAGGCCAAGTCGGCCACCTTGGGACCGTGGTTATCGGCGGCCACGCCAGTCACGGACAGGAGAATAGCGATCGACAGAACGAACAGAGTGCGGCGCATGGGTTGTCCTCCAGAGAGTTGAGCCGCCGACCCTAGCAGCCGCGAATGCGCCGTCGGCTGGCGGCGCGACTCTAGCGGCGGCAGCTCCGGGGCTTCGCGATCGAGTAGCGCCACGGCCAAAGCGACTTGCCGTTTCTTGGTCGTCGGGTACGACGGGCCGAATCGAGAGCGTTCATGAGTAGAAAGATCACACCTACGATCAACAGCGGATAGCCCAGCACGACAATGAGGAAACCGAGTGTAGCGAACGCGGTCATGGCGATTGCGTCCCGACCCCCCGCGGCGGCTGTGGGGACGGCTGCCTCTTCAACCGGCAGATCCGTGGTGACGATGGCGAAGATCCGACCGCCGTCCCGCACGGGAACCGAGCGCGTGATCATCCAGATCTCGCCGCCGCCCTCATCGAAGTAGGGAGGCGTCCAGATGCCTGCTCCGGCCGCCAGCGGCATCGTGATCCAGTCCTGCTCCTCGATGTTGTAGTCGGGTTGGGCAAGATCGAGGGTGCTGTAGCCGTCAGCGGTGCGGTAGACGTAGGGGCTTGCGGTGACTGCGCCGGCTTCGTCGAGTAGCGCGGCGGCACTGCCGTAGAACCCGGGGTGGGCTTCCAGGTAAGCCCGCAGGCGCTCGGTGTAGCCAGCCGGGTTGGCCGGTCGGTCAGCCACCAGCTCTGCCACCAACGTGTCCAGGGCAGTCACCACCTCAGCTTTGACAGCTTCCTGATTGGGGACGCCCCCACCGCAGGCCATGGCGGTGCATAGAGTGCCGCACAGTAGGGTCATTCGCATGGGTGCTCGCATAGCGATGGCGGCGCGCTAGCACTGGGCCGATGAGACTCGCGCACTAGTCGGAGCCGCCGCCGGTCGACGCGGCGTCGCCCTCCAGGGCTTCCTCTTCGAGGAGGCGGGCGCCGCGGAGGATCCCGCCGAGGGCGTAGTTGCCTTCGTGGCATGCGTACTCGTAGACCTTGTTTGTGCTGGCGGGCCATGGGTACTCGCCGCTCCAGGGCTCGGTCCAGGTGTTCGGGTCGTCGACGGTGAAGCCGTAGAGCAGGGTGTCCTCGTCGATGCGGCTGAAGCGCTCGGTGATGACCATCTCCTTCGAGCCCTGCGTGAAGCTGTAGTCGTCGCCGAAGTTCTTCGTCGTGACGACCAGGGTGTCGCCTTCCCAGCGGCCCACCGATTCGCCGAGCCAGCTCTGGACGTTGTCGTCGTGCTCGGAGTCGATGCGGATGATCCGCGCGTCGTGGTTCATCTCGACCAGGATCATCACGTGGGTGTCGGTCTGCACGATCCGCTTCATGTTGTTGTACATGACGGGCAGCGCCGGTGGGCCGGCGGTGGAGCCGAAGCCGAGCAGGCAGCGCTCGGCGTGCGGGCGGAGCTCGGGATCGTCGTACGGGCCGAACTCACGGTCGATCCACCAGGCGGTGCCGGTGTTCTCGTGGCGGAAGATCGCCGCTTCGGCCATCCGCTGCTTGGCGGCGTCGGTGAGCGCCGGCATCCGGCCGTTCGCCGGCTCGGTGATGATCGAGGTGCGGTACTTGCCGTCGAGCTGGAAGGTGCCGTCGCCGATGTCGACGAAGAAGGCATTGTAGCCGCCGACCTTGCCTGCAGCCCCCGTGAACTCGGGCGCGTAGATGCCGGTGCCGCCCTTGGGCGGAGCCTTCCGGTTCGGGTCGCTGGGCTGGTAGTCCTTCTCGAAGTTGCCGCGCCAGTGTTCGGCGATCGCCTTCGCTTCCTCTGGAGTCAGGGTCAGCTTGTCGCCGTACTGCGCGGGCCGCATCAGCGGGGTCAGGGTCGCGATGTCGTAGGTCCCGGAGAGATCGGGCTTGCCGTCGGGCCGGCGGGGGATGTCGTCGGCCGCGAGCACGGCGCTGGAGGCCGCCACGGCGAGGAGAGTCAAGAGAGTCAGGGTGCGTCGGGCGTTCATGCGTCCTCCAAGTCGAGTAGGCGCGGATTGTAGCCGCAAACTGGCTGGCCGGTCAGGATTCGCCCGTTTCGACGATCCGGTCGGTCGTCGTGTCGCGCCGGATCTCGAACCAGCGGCGGCAGCCTTGGGCGTGGAACCAGCGCTCGGTGACGACGCCTTCCTCGTTGTCGTGCATGAAGGCGAGGTCGAGGTCGCGCTCGTCCGGATCGGTCAGGTGCTCGGGCGCGCGCCGGATCTCGCCATGCACGAACTCGTGGACCGAGCGGGCGCCGCAGTGGGGGCAGGGGATGCGGAGGCTCATGGTTAGTGCGTCCCGGCCGAACCGCGGTCGGCCATCGTCCGGTCGCGTGCGAAGCGGTCGAGTCCGAACGGCGCGATGAGTTCCGGCATCTCGCCGGTGGCGATGAGTCGCGCCATCTGCTCGCCGCCGGCCGGGATCGCCTTGAAGCCCCAGGTGCCCCAGCCGGTCGTGATCAGGAAGCCGTCGACGCCGGTGGCCCCCAGGATCGGCGAGTAGTCGGGGCTCATGTCGCAGACGCCGGTCCACTGCCGCAGCACCCGCAGGTCGGCCATGAAGGGGAGCAGGCACAGCGCCCGCCGCGATACCTGCTGCACGAAGTCGTGGCTCGAGCGGTAGGAGAAGCTCGGCTGTGGATCGATCTCGGCGCCCAGGATCATCTCGCCACGGGCGGTCTGTGAGGCGTAGAAGAACAGCTCCGAGGAGGCCACGATGGGCTGGAACTGCTGCCGGTAATGGTTGGTGACGAAGGCTTGCAGGCGGTGAGTACGGATCGGCAGCCGCACGCCGGCCATGGCGGCGATCCGGGACACGTGGCCGCCGACGGCCGAGACAACGACGCCGGCGGCGATGTCGCCGGCCCGGGTCCGCACGCCGGCGACACGGTCGCCGTCGAGGACGAGTCCCTCGACCGGCAGGTTCTGGTGGACGTGGGCGCCCCGCTCCATCGCCCCCTCGGCAAGCGCCCAGACGACGCGGTCGTGGCGGGCCGTGGCGCCGGCCGGATGGTAGGAGGCGCCCAGCACGGGCCAGCGGCCGCCGCCCTCCATGTCGAGCTGCGGACAGAGCTCCTGGATCCGCCGTGGCTCGACGAACTCGGTCTCGGCGCCGAACTCGGTGTTCAGCTTCGCCCGCATCCGTTCGGCCCGCGCGGCCGCTTCGGTGTGCGCCATCCATAGCAGGCCCTTGGCCTGGTGCATGAGCCAGCGCCCGGTCTCCTCTTCCAGGCCGCGGTAGAGGTCGACGCTGCGCTGGTAGAAGCGGACCGCGGCAGGGATGCCGTAGTTGGCGCGGATGATCGTCGTGTTGCGGCCCGAGTTGCCGCTGCCGATGTAGCCGCGCTCGAACACGCCGACGTTCGTGATCCCGTGGCGCGTCGCCAGGTAGTACGCGGTGGCGAGGCCGTGGCCGCCGGCGCCGACGATCACCACGTCGTAGCTGGACTTGGGCGCCCCCCAGGTCAGCTTCATCTGGCGCTCGACGAACTCGTTCATGCCGCGCCTCGGGCGTCGCGACCGAGCGTCCGGCTCAGACGGCGCTGGAAAGCGGCTGCGAACGGGGCCGGCGCCAGGATCAAGGTCCGCTCGGTTTCGAACCACAGCTTGACCGGGATGCGGGCGACCGTGCCCTGGGCCAGCGCCGGCCGCGCGGTCGGCCGTTCCCAATCGCACTCGCGGTCGAGGAGTGTCGCGGCTTCGGCGGCAGCGAGCCAGACGTAGGAGAAACCGGTGTCCCGTGCGACGATCGCGTGCGGATCCTGCTCGACCGCGAACACAGGCAGCGCCGTCAGCAGGAGTTCGTCTGCGGCGAGGCGAAGGGGCAGGGAGTGACCCGGCCAGGGTGCGAGTTTGAGCAGAGCGTCGAGAGCGGGCGGCTTGGCGACGATCCGGGTCGCTTCGAGCGGGCGCAGCCGCGGCGGGCCGGGCGGTACCTGGGCAAGGTTCGTCGGTCGTGGTTTCACGGCTGGAATCGACCGGATGGACGAGGCCGGTTCGCTCGCCAGGTCGACCTCCACCCGAGCCCATTCTCCCGCCGGGTCGTAGAACGGGCCGTCGATGCGGCGAGCGGACACGCCCTCGATCGTCACGTCCTGGTACCGCTCGCCATTCGGGCTGGATTCGGACACGGTGGCGAATGGGCGGCGATACGCCTTGATCGTAACTTCTCGGGGCAGGTTGCCGTTCCGGTCGGTGTTCACCCAGGCGAGGACGCAGGCGCCGGCGTTCCTGAGTGAGGGCTTCAGATGCTCCCGCGACATGCACCAGTGGTTCCCGCCATGGAGGTCTCCCGTGGGAGCGGACGTGACGTGGCCGGCGTAAGCGTCGCCGTCGGAGATTGTCGAACCTTCCAGGGTCCCGTAGTCCCGTGTCTCAAGCCAGGGGCGGCCGGGACGGAATGGGCGGAGCGTTCGGTCGCCCAGTTCCAGCGTGACCAGGCGCCTGTCGAGCGGTTGCTTGTTCGTGCGGAGGATTGCCTGCCTGCCGATGAAGTCGCCCTTGTCGAGGTCCACGGCCCACTCGCAGCCGAGGCGGCGCGGCGTCGAGTCGTAGTCGGTGTCTTGGCCGATCACGATGTGGCCCTTCTCGAGTCGGAGTTGGAGCAGCGCCTGCACTCCGTGCGGACGCACCCCCAGCTCGCCGCCCACCGCCAGAAGGCGGCGCCAGAGATCGACCGCGTCGGCGGCGGCGTGGTGCAGTTCGTAGGAGAGTTCTCCGGTGAAGCTGACCCGCAGCACGCGGCAGTCGACGCCGGCGATCCGGACTTTGCGGTGATGCCCGAAGTCGGGCAGTTCGTGAGCGCCGGCCCGGATCAGCAGGCGGGCGGCCCGAGGCCCGGTGACGTTTATCGCGGCCAAGGCGCCGGTCCGGTTCAGGATGTGAACATCGAAGCCGAAAGCCTCGGCCCAGTCGCGCAGCCAGAGCTCGAGGAAGTCCGATCCTCCCGAGGTCGAGGTAAGGAAGAAGCGGTCGGCGCCGCTCCGGGCCGCGTCCCGGCACAGGATGCCGTCGTCGAACACATAGCCGCGCTCGTCGAGAAGGACGACGTAGCGGCACGTCCATGGCGCGATGGTGCGGACACGGGTCGGGACGACCCGCTCCAGAAATGCCCCGGCGTCCAGGCCGGTGATCACCGTCTTGCCCAGCGAGCTCACGTCGCCGAGGGAAACGGTGTAACGCACACAGTCGTACTCGTCGCCGTTCGTGTCGTCGATCCGGCGTCGCCGGGGGCGTTCGCCCCAGTCGAGGTGGGGTTGAGCGACGCTCGGTCGGCGCAGCCAGCCTGCGTTCGGTTCGTCCGGCTCTTCCGCATCGTCCGGCTCTTCCGCCCAGCCCGTTCGGCGGTCCATCCGCATGAACTCCCGCCGCTCGCTGTCGGACAGGCCTTGGACCCAGGCTCTCCACTCCGGCGGGCAATGTTCGCGCCCTGGCAAGGGTTCACCTACGACCGTGGAACTGTCGACTTCGTCCTGGGTCAGCCCGTACGTCCACGGCCGCCACCAGCCGCCGGCGCGCTCCATGTGGGCGCCCAGGCGGAGATGCTCATTGTGAAGCGGCGACCGGGCGGAGATCGGGCTATGTGCGCCCGCCGCCAGTTCGCGCACGGTCAGTTGCCGGTTGAGCGGCCGTGCGGTGAAGGCGGGCTGGTACCGGCCGCCACGCTCGAGCAGGAAACTCCGCAGGTAGGGCAGGCAGACGCCGCCCTGGCAGGCGCCGGTGCCGGCCAGGGTGGCGCGCTTCAGCAGCTCCATCTCGCGGAAGCCGCGGTCCCACACGCCGTCGAGATCGGCGACGGTGACGCCGCTGCACGGGCAGACGGTCCCTTCGCGCGGGCAGGTTGGCAGTTCGGCCTCCTCCGCGGCGCGGCCGACAACTCGCACCGGCAGGTCGGAGGCCATCCGCGCCAGGGCTGTCCGGGGTTGGCGGCCGAGGTCGAGGATCGCGGTGTCGCACTCGATCCGTCGTTCTGGCGCGTCCTGGTCGCCACGTCCGCGGACGACGACCGCCTCGATGCGGCGCCGGCCCTCGAAACGGATGAGGTTCCAACCGTTCTCGCCGAGCGGGAGGAAGCGGCCGAAGGTGTCCGCCGGCAGGTCGGGCAGCCAGTCGCCCAGTACCACGATGCGGCCGAGGTCGATTCCTGCCGCGGCGAGTTCGGCGGCGGCGCGGGCGGTCATCAGGCCTTCGAGGTCACTGCCGGGTACGACCGGTTGGACTTCCGCGGCGCCGGTGGCAACCACGATCTCCCGCTTCGGATGAACGTGGAGCACCCGCCCGGCGTCGTCGAGCGCGACGACGAGAGGGCCCGGGTAGACGCCGGTGACGTGCTGCCCCTCCCGGGCGTCGAGGGTGATCACGTCCTGCCCCGCGGCACGGGCGTCCGCGGCGGCCCGGCGGCCCGAGTCGCCCTGGCCGATGACCACTGTGTCGCAGTGGATGTGGTGGGCGGGCGCCGGCTTGATGTTGGCGGTCCGCCCGGCGTCGACGTGGGGTAACAGGGGCGGCGCTTCGCCTCCGGCGTGATCCCGGCGCACCACCATGCCGGCCTCCGCGCGCACCTGGCAGCTCCGGGTGTAGGCGGCGCCGTCGACCGTGGTCAGGCAATGCGGGCAGTCGCCGCCCAGGCACAGGCAGCCGCCTCCGGTCGGATGCAGACCGGCCCGCAGCATGGCGACCAGCAGGCTGTCGCCCGGCTCCGCGACTATCGATCGGCCATCCACATCCAAGCGGGTCACGCTGGAATCGTACGCGCACCGCGCGATCGCCGCACGGCGCTACCATTGCGCCCGGTTCGCACGATGACTGCCTCACTCTCCGGCCAAGTGGTCCTGGTCACCGGTTCGACTCGCGGTATCGGCCGGGCGACGGCCGAGGCCGCTGCCGAACTGGGAGCGACGGTGGCTGTACACGGGCGGGACCCGGCCCAGGTGGAGGCGGTGTGCCGCGAACTCGGTAGTGACGCCGCCTTCCCGCTGGCCGCCGATCTCGACGAGCCCGAGAACGCGGCGGCGCTGGTGGAGCAGGTCGTCGATCGTTGCGGCCGCATCGACGGTCTGGTGAACAACGCCGGCGGCGGCCGCGCCGTCGCGTTTCGAGGCCTCGACCTCGACTCCTGGCGCGCGACCCAGCGCGTGAACCTCGAAGCCTCGTTCGCCGCCGCGCGCGCTGCCTACCGCGTGATGCGCAAGGCGAAGAGCGGCAGCATCGTGAACATGGCGTCGCTCGCGGCACACGGCCCGGGGGGCTGGATGGGCGCCGACTACGCGGCCTCCAAGGCCGGCCTGGTCAGCCTCACCCGCAGTCTCGCCCTCGAGGCGGCCCGCTTCGGGGTCCGCTGCAATGCGGTGTCGCCGGGCTTCATCGAAACCGACATGACGGTCGAGCTGTCCGACGACCAGCGGCAAAGACTGCGCGTGCCGCTCGGACGCCTGGGAACGCCGGCGGAAGTCGCCGCTGTGGTCATGTTCCTGCTGTCGTCGGAGTCTTCGTACGTGACCGGGCAGGTGCTCCACGTCAACGGCGGGTTGTCCATGTATGGCTAGGCGAGTGGCCGTTACCGGACTCGGCGTCGCCTGCGCCGTCGGCACGGATGTCGAGTCCTTCTGGGACAACCTGGTCGCCGGCCGGGGAGGCGTAGGCAAGCTCCAGTCGCTCGATACGTCGGCGCTCAAGGTCGGCATCGGCGCGGAGGTCGATACGGATGCCGTGCGCGCCGGTCTGAAGCGCCTGCGCCGGCGACCCACCGACCGGGCCGTCGACCTCGGGCTCGTCGCCGCGGCGGAAGCGCTTGAGGAGGCGGGCCTGATCAACGAAGCGCCGCCTTACGAGCCGCAGCCGGTGGCCGTCATCCTGGGCACCGGCGCCGGCTCGGCCGAGAGCCACACCACCGGCCAGCAGCGGTTCCATGAGCGCGGCGTTCGGGGCCTGCGGCCGTCGACGGTGCCGCGGTGCATGTACAACTCGATCTCGGCCGGGGTCTCGATTCACTTCAAGCTGACTGGCATCAACTACGTCGTCGTCTCGGCGTGCACGTCGGCGACGAACGCGATCGGCATGGCCTACCGCATGGTCCGCGACGGCTACGCCGACACGGTGCTCAGCGGTGGCGCGGACGGTTTCTTCGACCCGTTCTACTTCGGGGTCTGGAACAACCTGGGCGTGATGTCGGAGAACCCTGACCCGGCTCAGGCCTGCCGCCCGTTCGACGCCGACCGTGACGGCTGCGTGTTCGGCGAGGGCGCCGGCATGCTGGTCGTCGAGTCGTGGGACCACGCCCGCCGCCGTGGTGCGCGGGTCCGCGGCGAGATCGTCGGCTACGGCGAGTCCTCGGACGCCAGCCACCTGACCAGCCCGAGCGCCGAGGGTCAGGCGGTCGCGATGCGCGCGGCTCTCGAATCGGCCGGGATCGAACCCTCCGACCTCGGCTCGGTCAACGCCCACGGCACCGCCACCCGCGCCAACGACCTCTGCGAGAGCGAGTCGATCCGCGCCGTGCTTGGCGACGCGGCGGACCGGGTCGCGGTCTCGGCGAACAAGTCCTACTTCGGCCACACCCTCGGTGCGTCCGGGGCGATCGAGGCGATCGCGGCGCTGCTCGGCATCGAACGCGGCGTGTTGCCGCCGAACCTGAACCTGGAGAACCCGGACCCGGAGTGCCGGGTTCGCCTCGTCGGGCGTGAAACCGAGTCCCTCGAACGTCCCCTGGTGATGAAGAACAGCTTCGGCTTCGGCGGCAGCAACGGCGTGCTGGTGCTGGGTCCGGGAGAGTAGCGACAGGGTGCCGGTCTTGCGACCGGCGCGTCACCTGGCCGCCTTCGGCGGCAGCCGGCGAGGGCGCCGGTGCACCCAGTGGGACCGCTGCCGGTGGATCGGCGATAACCTTCCCGCCCAATGGACGGCGACGGCACGGTGGAGATCCTCGACCGGCTGCGGGACGTGCTGCGCGACAGCGCCGTCGAGGAGCGGGACTGGGACGCCGTGGCTCCGGAAACCACGATCGAGTCTCTGGGCTTCGATTCCCTGACCATCCTCGACGTGCTCTACGACGTGGAGGAGGAGTTCGGGATCGCCCTCGATCCGAAGCAGGTCGTCAAGACGCGTACCGTCGGCGAGATCATCGCCCTGCTGCAACAGAACGGAGCTTGACCGCGGTCGCCGCCGAAGGCGCTCCGTTTCTCCAGGGGCCCGGGTGCTTCACCTTCTCGAATACTGGGCGGCTCGGCTGGCGCTGTTCGGCGTCGATCTGCTGCCGCCGGCTGCCGCGTCTCGCTGGGGCGGTTGGTTGGGCGTTCTGTGGTGGACCGCCGACCGGCCGCGGCGCCGCGTGGCGATCTCCAACATTCTGCGTGCCGGCGTGGCCGCCGACCCGGCGGAGGCGCGGGCCATGGGCCGCGCCTCCGCACGCCACATGGGGATGGTGCTGGTGGAGTCGATGAAGTCGGCGCTGGTCCTCGACGACCCGGACCGCGTTCGAGCCCGGATACCGGACGACGTGCAAGCGGTGCTGGACGATCCCGATCGCGGCCTGATCATCGTCTCCGGTCATTTCGGCAACTGGGAGCTCGCCGGCCAGTGGCTGTCCCGCTACAAGCCGGTCGCGGGCATCTCGCGGCCGATGAACAACCCCCGCGTGCAGGAGCTAGCGCTGAGCCGGCGGCCGCGGCGCGAGTTCCGGATGATCCCCACATACGACCCGGATCCGGGGCGGTTCATCAGGCTCCTCGGCGACGGCGAGATCCTGGCGCTGCTCGTCGATCAGCACGCGCGCCGGGGCGTCGACGTCCCGTTCTTCGGTCATCCGGCGAAGACCCACACGACCGCCGCGATGCTGCATCTGGTGACCCGGGCGCCGCTGTGTTTCGCGACCTGCCGGCGGGCGGCGCCGATGACCTTCGAACTCACCTTGTCGCCGCTGATCGAGCAGGAGCGGACGGGAAACCGGAAGGCCGACGTGGAGGCGATCCTCGTCACGCTGAACACGCACCTCGAAGAGGCGATCCGCCGGGACCCGGACCAGTATCTCTGGGGCCACCGCCGCTGGCGCTAGTCCTGCTCGCGCAGGAACTCCAGAACAACCCGGTTCCACTGCTCAGGTTGGTAGAAGTACGGCGAGTGGCCGGCGCCGGGGATTTCGACGACGCGGACGTCCGGCAGCAGGTTGGCGATCGTGCGGATCGACCGCGGCCGGAACAGCGGGTCTTCGGAGCCGACGATCATCAGTACCGGCATCGTGAGTTCCGCGGCGCGCGGCGCGCAGTCGACGCCGAACAGCATGGCGCCGATGTCCGTCGGGCCACGTGAACGCCGTGTTCACACCGCCCGCGGGCACCTGGATCGTGCCGCCGGCGGGACTCGGCGCGGTGTTTCCGCCGCGGCTTCGGTTTCGTCTTGAACGCTCCATCGGCTCCCTGCGCGCCTGGCTTGAAGTGTAACCACGAGTCTGCGCGGCCTTCCCGGGCTAGCGTTGACAATCTGTGGACACGGCGAACCTTGGAATGGAGTATTGCCGCCGAAATGAGTGAATCCTGGTCCCGGCGCCGGCTTCTGCCCCTGGGTTTGGCCGGCTTCCTGTGTTGGGCGGGGAGCGCTCATCTGTCCGCGCAGGAGCAGCCGCGCGACGGTGAACACGACCATGCCCGCGGCGAGGAGGACAACTCGCGCGCAGGAGGGGCATTCTCGGAGGAGATCGACGTCATCGGCCTTGCTCCGCTGGATCATCTGGGCGAGTCGTCGGACCGCGTGCCCTGGACGGTCCATCGCGTTTCTTCAGAAGCCCTGGAGCGAGGAGTGGCCGGTGGCGCCGGCGTCCTGCTCGAAGCCGAGCTGCCGGGCGTTCACCTGTCGGCGGCTCAGGGCAGTTCCCTCCAGGCCGATGTGCTCTACCGCGGCTTTGGCGCGTCGCCGCTCCTGGGCGCCAATCAGGGGCTGTCGCTGTACGAGGACGGTGTGCGCGTCAACGAGGTCTTCGGCGACATCGTGGCCTGGGATCTGGTGCCGATGTTTGCGGCGGAGCGGATCGAGCTGCTTCCCGGCGCGAACCCGATGTTCGGTCTGAACACTCTCGGCGGGGCGATCGCCCTGAACACGCGGAGCGGCTTCGATTCGGAGCGGCTGAACGCGACGCTCGAAGCCGGATCGTTCGGCCGCCAATCGGGGGAGGTGAGTGCGGGCGGCGTTTTCGGCTCGGAGGACGGTCTCGGTTGGTTCGTGGCGGCGCGCTCGTACGAGGAGGATGGCTGGCGCGACTTCTCGCCCAGTTCGCTTCGCCAGGTGTTGGCGAAGCTCTCGCAGCGCGGCGAGCGCGGCCATCTCTCGTTGACCGTGGGCGTCGCGGACAACGAACTGATCGGCAACGGCGCGACGCCCGTGGAGCTGCTGGAACTCGACCGCAGCGAGGTCTTCACCCACCCCGACCGCACCCGGAACGACCTGTTCTTCCCGCGGTTGCGGATCGGGCGCCAGTTCGGGCCGAACCTGGAGCTCGAGGCGTCCGTCTATCTGCGGGCAAACGATGTCGACACCTACAACGCGGACGCCTTCGAGGCCGACGATGACGACGACGGTGACGACGAGGATGGCGACGACCGCATGAACGGCCTCGCCTTTGACGAGTTCAACGCCGTGAACAACAGGAGCCGAACCGAGCAGGAGGGCTGGGGCGGCTCGGTCCAACTCTCCGGCCTGACAGCCTCGGGCCGTTGGCTCGCCGGCGCGTCGTGGGACGGCGGCCAGGCGGACTTCGCCTTCGACACCGAACTCGCCGAACTGACCCCGACCAGGACCACCGTCGGCAGTGGCATGCTGCTCCCGGGTTCCGCAGTTGGCCTGCGCGCGGAGACAGGGCACTACGGCGTCTGGGCGATGCGGCACTGGACGACATCTGGAGACCGGCTGACCTGGACTCTGCAGGCCCGCTACAACGACAGCTCGGTCGAACTGGACGACCGTCTGGGGACGGCGCTTGACGGCGATCACGCCTACTCCCGTCTCCTGCCTTCGGCCGGTTTCGTCTGGGAGGCGAGCGCGCGGGAGGGGTCGACCGTCCTGCTGTTCGCCAACGTCTCGCAGTCGGCCCGGGTGCCGACGCCGGTGGAGCTGACCTGTGCGGACCCGGACGATCCCTGCCGGCTGCCCAACGCCTTCGTCGCCGATCCGCCGCTCGACCAGGTGGTGACCACCAGCGCCGAGATCGGCCTGCGCGGCAGGAGCGCGGCCATGCGCTGGAGCGCGGCTCTCTTCCACAGCGACAGTGGCGACGACATCATCTTCGTGTCCAGCGGCGCCGGGACCAGCGCCGGATACTTCACCAACGTCGACGCGACCCGCCGGCAGGGGCTGGAACTATGGATTCGCGGTCGGAGCGGCTCGGTGCACTGGGATACCTCGTACACGCTGCTGGATGCGACCTTCGAGGATCGCCTAGCCCTGTCGAGTCCGGCTCATCCGATGGCGGCGGAGGGTGAGATCGAAGTCGAACCCGGCGATTTCCTACCCGGCGTGCCGAGGCGCCAGTTCCGGGCCGGCGCCGACGTGCGGATCGCGGATCGGGTGGTGCTCGGCGCCCGCGTGCTGGGTGACTCCGGCCGTTACCTGCGCGGCGACGAGGCGAACCTGCTGGAACCGCTGGGGTCGGCCTGGCGCGGCGACCTGTGGAGCCGGATCGAGCTCACGCCTTCATTGGACCTGGACCTCGAAGTTTCGAACGTCACGGACCGTGAGTACGAGACCTTCGGGGCGCTCGGCGAACCGGATGATGTGCTTGGCGAGGGATTCGAGAATCCGCGCTTCCTGAGCCCTGCCGAGCCGCGTGCGTTCCGGGCCTCGCTGCGGTTGCGACTCTGACATCTGCTTGTCCTCTTCGCTTACCTGTGAGCGCGACGGATCGTATGGGCTTGGCCGGGGCGGCGGCTGGACTGGTACGATCCGCGGCTCGCATGACCCTTCGCCGGACCATGACCCGGGCCGCTCTACTGGCCGCTGCCGCCCTGTTTCTCGCCTCCGGCCTCTGGGCGCACGGCGTCGCCGACCAGGACGAGATCTTCCTGACCAACAACGAGGGTCTCGCGGTTGGCCCGTACATGTACCTGGGCGCCAAGCACATGGTCACGGGGTACGACCACCTGGCGTTTCTCGCAGGGGTCATCTTCTTCCTCTACCGGTTCCGCGACGTAGCCCTCTACGTCACCCTGTTCGCGGTCGGCCACAGCATCACCCTCCTGGTGGGCGTGCTGGGCGGCATCCACGCGAACCCGTTTCTCATCGACGCCGTGGTCGGCTTGTCGGTCGCCTACAAGGCGTTCGAGAACCTGGGAGGGTTCCGGGCGCTTCGGGTGCGGATCGACACCAAAGCAGCCGTGCTGGTGTTCGGGCTGTTCCACGGCTTTGGCCTGGCGACCAAGTTGCAACCGGTGGAGATCTCGGCCAGCGGCCTCGTGGGCAACATCGTCTCGTTCAACGTCGGCGTCGAACTGGGGCAGTTCGCCGCCCTCGCCATCATCCTGCTGAGCTTCAACCTGTGGCGGGTCAGCGGCCGCTTTCAGTCTCACGGCTACGCGGCGAACGCGGTGCTGATGACGGTCGGCTTCCTGCTCGTGGCCTACCAGTTGACGGGGTACTTCTTGTCATGACGGATTCCTCTTCCGCTCCAGGCGGCGATCTCGGAACGCCGCCCCTTCGCAGGCTGCTGAAGACGCTGGCGATCACGCTCGCCGCCGCCGCGGTGGTGTTCGTGGTCGTCATCCTGCCCGCTGAGTACGGGATCGACCCGACCCGCATCGGCGGCCTGCTCGGCCTCGACCGGCTCTACGCCGCCGCCGGCACCGAGCCGATGGCCGAAGCGGAAGCCGGCCTCTCCGCGCACATGGCCGGAAACCGGGAGTTGCGTGCCGGGACGGTGACGATCGAGATCGGCGCCAAGGAGCAGATGGAGTACAAGCTGCAGATGATCGAAGGGATGACCATCGTCTACTCCTGGCAGACGGACGGCGGCACCCTGTACTCGGACTTTCATGCCGACCCCTTCAACGATCTCGACGACGAGCCGGTTCGCTACGCGGAGGAGTTCGACATCACGGGCGGCCGGGGCGGTTTGACCGCCGGCTACTCCGGCAACCACGGCTGGTTCTGGCGCAACGACGACGACACGCCTGTTGTGCTCCAACTCGACGTGCGCGGTTTCTACGCCGGCATGAAGGAGATCGGCCGCGCTCCGGCGGGCACGGAACATCAGGACTCGGAGGCCTACGAATGAAGCTCTACTGGTTCCCTCAGACCCGTTCCAGCCGCGCGGTCTGGATGCTCGAGGAAGTCGGCGTCGACTACGAACTCGTGCGCGTCGACGTCACGAAGCCGGAACGCAGCCCGGAGCACCTCGCCGCAAGCCCGATGGGCAAGGTGCCCGCGCTTGAGGACGGCGACGTGAAAATGTGGGACTCAGCGTCGATCTGCCTGTACGTGGCGGATCGCTACGCCTCGGGACGCCTGGCGCCGAAGTTGGACGATTCGATGCGGGCCCGCTTCGTGCAGTGGCTGATCTTCGCGCCCGGCATGATCGAACCGGCGATGTTCGAGTCGGGTCTCAGAACCGTGGTGCCGGCAGAACACCAGGATGAGGCGTTCCATCCGGGCCGTCTCGGCTGGGGCAGCTTCGCCCAGACGATCAAGGCCTGGGAAGAGGGCTTGGGGGACGGTCCGTGGATCCTCGGCGACCGCTTCTCCGCGGCCGACGTGATGCTCGGCAGCAGTGCCGTGTTCCTGCGCATGTTCGGAATGCTGCCGGAGTCGCCGATCCTCGAGGCCTATGCGGACCGCTGCCTGGCGAGGCCGGCGTACCAGAAGGCGCTGGCGGCCGATTCGACCTGAACTGCCGAACCGTGGACCTCCAGGATCTCCTCAACGCCGGTCGGCGAACGAGAGGCCAAACCCACGCCGCCTGGACGGATCGGCCGCGCGGCCGCACTGGCTACCATTCACGCGAGTCTTCGTCATAGACCGAAGTGGGCAGGGCGTAGGAGAGGTCGTAGCTGCCCAGGTTCGAGACGCTGAGCATGTCGCTGAACTTGTTCCTCGCATGACGCGATCCCCATCCGGGTAGGAGACGCGAGGCCACCCTGCTCGTGCGGTTTCGCAGACGCAGCAGAGGAACCTCCTTGAGCTTTCGCGGCGGAGGGAACCGGAAGTCGTCGGCCATCTTGTCGCCGATCAGGTCCCGAGATACCTGGTACATGAACGCTGCCTTGGCGCGTCGCTCATTGGTGTCGGTGAATCCCAGCACGATCGGTGCGCTGTTGACGATGCTGTTCGCCATGATGATCGCGTCGTCGTCCGGCGGCGGCTCGCAGGTGGTGCCGATCTCGAACGTTCGTATCGCCGATGCGTAGTCCGTGAACAGGATCGACTCGGGGATGCCCATGATCAACGCGGTGTACCTCCACACATGGATGTATGCCTCCCGTTCCTCGTCCGTGAAGTCGCCGCCGAGGTTCGCCACATGGTCCATGAGACGCGCGGAGAAGGCGGCGGCCCCCAACAGCATGTGCGCCGTGCTGAGCGGCAGACCGTAGGTTCGCTGATCCCACTCCGGGGAGTCCTTGATCAGCATCCTGGCCTGGGCGTGAACGAGACGGATTCGAAGGTTCAGTCTCCATGCGTCTCCGCCCGGCTCCAGTCCGCCGGGCATGAACTGTTCCACCAACTGCAGGAGGTTCTGCTTGAGGCGCCGGACGCCGTTCAGCGTGATCCGGCTCCTGATGCGGAAGGACTTGCTGATCAGCGTTGAGAAACCCTCGATGATCGCTCCACCCACGAGCCCGCCCAATACCATGTCCGAGTTGCGGATGAAGGCGCGCGTGCCCTTCAGGGCCAGATCAGGGTCGAACCACTCGGGGACGACGTTCGCGTCCGCGATCAGCTTCAACAGCGAGTCCGGCGTGTCTTTCGGCGGATCATCGTGATGATTGACGGTGGTGGCAATGATCCGGTGCACCCCGCCCGGGTCCGCGGTTTCTGCCAGCTCGGCGCATACCGCATCGGCCACGGGATCGCCGAGCGTCGTGTAGCGGATGTACATGTCCGCCAGCTCGGGATCCACTTTGCGGGCGGCTTCGTAGCCGTCGCGGTAGCACGAGGGGATCGTCATTGTCTCCGCACTTCGTGGTCTTGCGTGAACGAGGAGAAGCGCACGATCAGCAAGTTACCAGATCGGTACCCGATCGGTCCGGGACTCGCGTTCCGTGACCAGAACCGGTACGGGGCCCTTCGGGGCGAAGAGGAGCTTGAAGTCCGATTCGACGGGTCTGTCCGTCGCGGCTTCGAGGCGCAGCCGCTGCGCGACGCTGGCTACGAGGTAGGTTCCTGTCATCGTGCAGAACTCCCAGGCGGCACAGCGGCGGGGTTGGTAGCTGAAGGGCATGTAGACGTGTGCGGGACAACCGGGGGGAGGATCGTGCAGCCAACGTTCCGGCTTGAATTGGTCCGGCTGATCGAAGTGCTTCCGCTTGCGGTGGACAATCCCCATGCAGAGCTGCACGACGGTTCCCTTCGGGACGAGGTGCCGGCCACCTAGAACACAGTCCTCGGTTGCCTCCCTTTCCATGAAGAACGCTGGCGGCGCGAGGCGCAGCGATTCCTGGAACACTGCACGGGCGTATGGGAGCCTGTCGTAGTCCTCGGCCGCCATCGCGCGGCCTCCAAGGACCTCATCGACTTCCTGTTCGATCCGCTCGCTTACCGACGGGTTCCTGGCGACGTAGCTGAGACACCACGTGAGCGCTACGGCCAGTGGATCGAGGTTGCCAACCAGCAGGTCGATTGCCTCGTCGCGCACTTCTTCGTCGCTGAAGGGGGGACTCGCCGCGGATCCGTCACGGACCAGACAGGACACCCAGTCGCTACGCCCGTTGGAGGGCTTGCGGCCTCTTCTCATCGACTCGTTAACGATTCGATGCATCGCGCCGAACGACCGGCGGGCGCTCAGATTCTGCGGTAGCGGCAGCCTTCTCAGAAGAGACTTCAAAGGCAGGTAGTCCAAGCCGTAGTCCCACTTTGTTCCCTTCAGTGCCTTTCTGACCAGCCCTTGACCGAGCTGCAGGTCCCCGCCGACGCAGGAATCTGCCATGATGCGGGCCGTGACGCGATAGATCTCCTCCTTCGCGTCGATCGTACGTCCGACTCGCCAGGAGCTCTGCAATCCGTGTAGATGATGGAGCATGATCTCGGCGTAGGCTCCCAAGCGTTGCTCGGCGAACACGGCGTTGACCGCTTTGAATTTGCGGGCGTGGACGTCGTAGTTCACCCTTGCGAGCCCTGCATTGGGGATCATTGTGCACTGTGTCGCCAGTTGCCGCATCCTCGGGAAGTGCGGCCGCTTCTCGATGAGGACTTCCTGAATGAGATCCGCGTCGAAGATGGCGCAGCAGTCCATGGCCGGTAGTTTCCACGAAACGACGTCGCCGTAGTCTTTGTTGAGCCGCAACAGGAGAGCCTCGCAGGCGAACAAACGCTCGTGCAGGTTGCGCAGGCGGCGTCCTTCGGGACCGGGCGGCAGCTTGGCGCTGCCTTTACTGGATTGCAGCATGTGCCTGTGTAGGGCCGGCGTTGCGGCCTGGGGTTGTCGGTGTTCGGACCCCACGCAGGGTACGGGTGCGTAGGAGGCTGTTGCTCAGACGCGACAGTTTAGCACATGCGAGATTGGTCGGCGAAACGGGTTCGCCCACGGTCAGCCCACGGTCTACGAGATCTTCTTCAGACAACGCGCGCGGCGGCAATTGTGAGAGCCTCCCTGCAGTTGTTTGCCTGCGACCTACCCGGACGCGACGCGCACGGCTGGGTGGGCTCGGTGGGGACCTGTAGCGCGGAAGTGCAGAGTGGAGAGCGCAGGCACGATCATCATCAGGATCGGGGTGGCAAAAACGATTCCGAAGCCCATTGACACACCCAGGGGGATCAGGAACTTCGCTTGGATGCTTTGCTCGAAAATCAGGGGAGAGAATCCAAGAAATGTCGTCAGCGAGGTTAGGAAGATCGGTCTGAAGCGTCCCTTGGCCCCGTCTATGATCGCGCTCCTTGCCGGTGCGCCTTGCCGCAGTTTTTCGTTGATGAAATCGATCATGACGAGGGAGTCGTTCACTACGACGCCAGTGAGTCCAATGATGCCCCACATCGACGCGATGCTCAGATCGATTCCCATGATCAGGTGGCCCAGGATCGCGCCGACGAGTCCGAAGGGAATGACCGCCATTATGATGAGGGGCTTGGTGTAGGACCCGAGGGGAATCGCAAGCAACGAATAGATGAAGAGAAGCGCAAGAACGAAGCCGCGCGCCAGAGAGTCGAAGGACTCGAGTTGTTGCTGCTGCTCGCCGCCGAAGGCGTATCTGAGCCCGGGATGGTCATCGGCCAGATCAGGCAGGATCGTCGTGGCCAGGATGTCGTTCACTTCCGCACCGGTGACGATGGTGGTGTCCACATCCGCGGTTACCGTGACGATCCGTTGGCCATCCTTGCGCCGAATGGAGGAAGGCGAGTGGCCAAGGCTCGTCTCGGCGACGCGGTGGAGCGGCACCTCCGCGCCGGCCGGAGTGCGAACCAGGTAGCTCTCGACGTCGGCGATCGCATCTCGCTCCCGCGCGGGAAGGCGAACGTAGACCTGGACATCCTCCCGTCCCCGTTGTATGCGGAGGGATTCGTCGCCGAAGAACGCGGATCGCACCTGTCGGGCCAGATCATCCAGGGTCAGGCCCAGGCTCCTGGCTTCCGGTCGCAGTTCGAGCTGAATCTCCTGGAGGCCGACTGCATGATCCGACTGAACGTCGAAGACCCCTTCAAGCTGACGAAGGCGCTCGCTCACCGCATCACCGATTTGGCCGAGGCGGTCGGTGTCCGGGTGCGACAGTTCGGCCTGGACGGGTAGACCCAAGTCAAGCAGCTCGGCCGAGAAGGTGAGGCTGCGCGCCTCCGGCATCGTGCCCGCCTCCTGGCGCCACGCCTGCAGGAAGGTACCGGAGCTGATGTCTCGGCTCTCGGCTTCCAGCAGCTTGAACTCCACGGCGGCGATGTTGGCCTGTGGTCGGAGGTGGGGTTCCTGAGCGATCGCTCCCCCCAACGTTCGGGGCTTCATGCCCACTGCGAGGTTGACTCCTGCCAGGAGCGGCGCCGCGTAGTCGGGTCGGCCTGTTGACAGACGGTCGATAGCCCGCCGTCCGGCGGCTTCGAGAGTCGTCGCAAGGTCGGCGGTCCGGCGCGCGGGTGTGCCGGCCGGCATCTCCAGGTTGGCGACGACGATGTCGCTCTCGACGCGCTGCGCCAAGACGACTCCGAGGATTCCGGCTGGCACAAGGGCAACGCAGATGATGAGCATTGCGATGCCGGCCGCTATCACGACTACCGGGTGGCGAGTGGCTGCCCGCACGCCGCGGTCGAGGGGCCCCTCAACGAACCGCTTCAGCTCTGCGTCCACGCGGGTCTGAACCGAGGAGAAGAAGCGCTCTACGGGATGAGTGGGTTTCCAATCCGGATCGGGCAGGTGGGACAGGTGCCGCGGCAGGATCAGCGTCGATTCGATCAGCGAGACGACGAGCACCGCGATCAAGATGATCGGGATCGCGCCCATCACCTTTCCGAGGGGTCCGGGTAGAAAAAGAAGCGGGGCGAAGGCGGCGATGGTCGTTAGCACCGCGAACACCAGGGGCCTCCTGATTCGCCGGGTTCCGCGGATTGCCGCGGTCAACCCGGGCGTGCCCCTTTGGCGCTCGGCGTGGATGTGCTCTGCGACCATGATCGCGTCATCGACCACGATGCCGACCGCGAGGATGAACGCGAACAGGGAGATCGTATTGACGGAGACGTTCAATACCATGGCGGCAGAGAGAGACCCGACGAAAGAGATGCCTATGCCGAGGGCAACCCAGATGGCGAGCCGGATCTCCAAGAAGAGAGTGAGCGCGACGAGGACGAGCAGTAGGCCCAGAATGCCGTTCTCAAGGAGGAGCCCTAGTCGGTCCTCGTAAATCTCCGCGTCGTTGCTCCAGATGTCGATCGCGACGCCGGCGGGCAGGGAGGGACTGATGTCTTCTTCGACGTGCGTCTCTACGGCCTCTGCAACATCGAGAACCTGTTCGCCCGCGGCCCGGTAGACTTCGACGAACGCGGCTCGCTTCCCCTGATACCGGGTAATGACGTCCACGTCCGCGAAGCCGTCTCGAATCTCTGCGATATTGCCCAGACGAATCGCCGTGCCGTCGCTCCGGCCGATGACGATGATCTCCTCGAAGTCCTGCTGGTTGGCGGCCCGGCCGGTGGTTCGTACTCGCACGTCTGCGTCCCGGGTCTCGATGCTGCCTGCCGACAGCTCGAGGGAACCACGGCGGATCGCGTTCGAGATGTCCTCGAGCGTCAGGCCCAGAGACCGGAGCCGGTGAAGGGGCACTTCGATCGAGATCTCGTAGGCTCGTACGCCGCTCGTCTCTACGTAGGACACTGCGGGCAGCGTGGCGATCTCGTCCTCGACGCGATACGCCAGTTCCTTGAGTGCACGCTCGGAGACATCGCCGTATACCACCAGACGGATCACGCTCTGGCGGTTCGTCATCTCGCGGACTTCCGGACGCTCCGACTGGGCCGGGAGAGTGTGGATGCGGCCGACCGCGGACTCGATGTCGTCGACGGCCCGGCTGATGTCGGCGCCCGCTTTGAGCCCGGCGATGACTGACGCGACGCCTTCCCCTGCGATGGAAGTGACTTCCCGCACGCCGTCGAGCGACTTGACCTGTTCCTCGATCTTCAGGACGATCGACTCTTCTACTTCGTCGGGTGTGGCGCCGGGGTGGGCCACGACGATCTCGACCGCGTCAAAGGCAAGCACCGGAAACGCCTCCTGCACGAGCCCGTTCATCGACACGAGGCCGGCCGCCACGATGAAGAACATCAGGAGGTTGGCGGCGACGCCGTTCCTGACCATGTAGGCGATGGGGCCGCGCAACTCGCGCGCGGAGCCGTCGTCTCTGCTCACGAGTTCCCCGCGGCTTCAGTCCGCACCGCCATGCCTTCGGTAGCCACCCGAATTCCGCCCACGACGACCGCCTCACCCGCCTGGAGCTCTCCGATCACGAGCACGCTGTCATCGGAACGCTGAAGGACACGGATGGGGACGATCGTCACGGTGTCGTCTCGTACCGCCCAGACCTCGCTGCCGGGCCTGAGCGCCGGCCGCCTCACGATGAAATACCTGTCAGGCGCGACGCCCTCAAGTTCTACTTCCACGAACTTGCCGACCAGAAGGGGCGGACCGCCTCCCGCCTCAGCTACCGGATCCTCGTCGCCGGCCTCCTTCCCGGCGCCGCCCGCGAACGGTCTCGGAACGCGCACGATCACTTCGATCGTCCGCGTCTGTTCGTCCAGGGAGGCCTCGGCGCGATCGACGTAGCCCTCCCACGTGTATCTGCCGTCGCCATACTCGGCGGTGACGCGGGCCGCGATCCGCCGGTTGCCGTCGCCGGCCCTCAGGTCCCACAGGCCCGGGAGGAGGGCGGCGCCGGCGTCGGAAAGAGGGACCACGACCTCGACCGCGTCGGATGCGTAGAGCCGTCCAACACCCTGGCCGGCCGCTACGAACTGTCCTACGTCGACCGACTCGGTCCGCACGACCCCGCTGAAGGGGGCTCTGACCTCCGTGCGTGAGAGGTTCAGCTCGGCTTCGGCCAGCGCAACGCTGTCTCTGGCCAGCTCGGCCTCCGCGGCCGCTATCTGGGGCTGCCACAGAGCCAGGGGGCTGGCATCCGAAGCGGATCCTTCGTCCGCCTGCCGCTGCTTGAACTGCTCGTACTGGGCGCGCGCAACGTTGGCTTCCTCCTGCACCTTCAGGAGTTCGAGTTGCCGTACCGCGATGTCGGCGCGCGCTTGCTCCACCCTGTTTCGGTAGTCCACGTCCTCAACGCGGAAGAGCGGCTGTCCTTCGCGCACGCGTCCGCCGCTCTGGAACGCCGGCGCTACCCAACCCACCCTGCCGCTGACCTCCGCGGCGATGTCGATCTCGGCGCGGGGCCGCACGGTCCCGGCCCCATGGACCGGGATTGCGCCCTCGCCGGCCGCGACTGGCGCCGTGATCGCGAAAGGAACCTGCGAGGGTTGCGGCCGGCGCTCCGGCTCGGGCCTACGGGAGACCATCAGGGCGGCCAAGGCAACGGACCCGATCAGGATGACGCCGGCGATGAGCCAGCCTGTTCGTCGACTCATGTGTCTGCTTCTCTATTCAGTTGGTTCGTCTGGCGCGGCTGATGCCGATGCCATCTGCGGTGTGTCAATCGGTTCTGAAGCGGTCCAGGCGCCCCCCAGGGCACGGTGGACGGCGAGCCGGGCCAGAGCCACATCGTGGCCCGCGCCCGCGAGAGCGAGTCTCACGTTCAGCCGCGTCAGCAGGGCGTCCAGGAAGTCGGCGTAGCCGCCGATTCCCGCTTCGTATCTTTGCGACCGGAGTTCGACTGTCGCCTCGGCTTCTTCGAGCCGCGAGGCGAGCAGTGTGTATCTCTGGCCCTCATTCTGCAACACGGCCAGAGCCGCCTCGACTTCGTTGACGGCCGTCACTACGGTCTGTGCGTACGCGGCAGCAACCTCCTGGAAGCGGGTCTCGGCCAATGTGACGTTGCTGCGCAGCCGGCCACCCTGAAAGACAGGCGCGAGCAGGTTCGAGGCCAGGTTCGTGAACCACTGATCCACCTTGAACAGTCCGTCGATCTCGGAGCTTTGAAGTCCGATCGAGCCGGAGAAGGAGAGGGTGGGGAGCAATTCCGCCCGGCGAGCGCTGATCTGGTGCCGAGCAGCTTCCAGCCTCAGGCCGACCGCCCTGACGTCCGGCCGTTGAAACAGGAGATCCGCGGGGATCCCGACCGGCACGGACCCCGTTGCATCCGCCGGAGAGAGCGTGCCGGGCAGGATCGCGTCCAAGTCAGTCCGGTAGCCGCCCAGGAGCGTGGCGAGGCGGGCCTCGGCGCTCGCCAGGAGGTTCTGGAGCTTTGGCAGGCCCGCCTGCGTGTTCCGCAGTTCCTGGCGCACCCGGTAGAGGTCGAGCGAGTCGGACAGCCCGCGGTCGTACCGGGTTGAAGCCACGTTCTCGCGCTCCCGAAGGACATCGACCATTTCGGTGGTGAGATCGATTTGCCGCCTCAGGTCCGCGATCTCGAAGTAAGTCTTGATCGTCTCAGCCAGGATCCCGATGCGGGCCGCCTGGTAGTCCGACTCCGAGGCGAGGTACTCCGCGCCGGCCGCGAGCGCGTCGCTGCGGACGCGGCCCCAGAAGTCCATTTCGTAGGAAAAGTCCGCGCCGAGCGAGTAGGTCGTGATCCCCAGCCGCTCTGGCAACGAGAAGCCGGGCGCCAAGTCTCCCAGGCCCAACTCCTGTATCTGCGCGCCGAACCCCGCGTTGGTCGGCGTGCTGAGATCGTTGATCCCCGCGCGGCCCTGGACGACTGGCGGAACCGCAGCCTTCGCGATTCTTGCCCTCTCTCGGGCCTGCTCGACACGTGCGACCGCCACCGCCATGTCCAGATTGGACTCAAGCACCGAGTCGACCACCCGGTCGAGCGCCGGATCGCCGAACGATTTCCACCACTGGAGCGGCTGGTAAGGGCCCGGGGCCGGACTTCGCGCGAAGTCCTCCGGCATTTCCGTGCCCGGCCGTGGCAACTCCGGCGGCGGGGCGAGGGAGCAGGAGGCGAGCGTGAGGGCCGCGAGGAGCTGGAAGGAAGCGATCCTGGTAGCGGTCATTTGGGCAGTCTGGTGCTGTCGATGCTCGGTAGAAACGTCACGATAGCAGTTGGAGCAGTTGGCGGGTCTCGGGACTCTGTCGTTGGAGCATCGGTACACTGGGGCGTTCCGGCAATGGCTGATCTCGAAGATCTACTGGTCAAGACGAGCAGGACATTCGCTCTCTCGATTCCGCAACTCAAGGGTGGGACGAGGCGGCAGGTGACGCTGGGCTATCTGCTGCTTCGTATCGCCGACACACTTGAGGATGCGGCGGTCTGGCGCCGCGAGCAACGGGTTGAGGCTCTGTTTCGTTTCGCCGATCTGCTGACGGACTCGGGCGAGACGGTGGATGGCGTGGCAAGGGGAGTGGTCGAGTCCTGGCTTGGGGAGCCTCCCACGCGTCACGAGGGCTATCTGGAGCTGCTCCAGGCTACAGACGAAGTGCTTTCGGCATACGAGGCTCTCGACTCGGCTGCCCGGCGGGTCGTCGGCCATCACGTACGCCGCACCTGCATCGGCATGGCGCACATCGTGAGGCGCGCTGACCACGACGGCGAGCTCCGGCTTGCCGGCATCCCCGATCTCCGGGACTACTGCTACGTCGTCGCCGGCATCGTCGGCGAGATGCTGACCGAGTTGTTCCTGCTCGGCGCATCCCTGGAGCCGGTCGCGGAAGCGCTTCGTCGCCGCGCCGCGACCTTCGGCGAGGCGCTGCAGCTAGTGAACATCCTCAAGGACTCGACTGCGGATGCGGACGAGGGCAGGACCTTCATTCCGAGCGCTCGCGACCGGAAGCTGGCCTTCGAACTCGCTCGCGCGGACCTCGTGGTTGCCGGGGAGTACGTGGATCACCTGCAGAATGCGGGCGCACCGCGCGGCTACATCGCTTTCGCCAGCCTGCCGGTGCGTCTCGCCTGGGCGACGCTGGACCGGGTGGAGGAGCAGGGGCCCGGCTCGAAGCTGACTCGGCCCGAGGTGGCCACAATGGTCGCCGCCATGCACGCCGACCTGGACGCGGGCCGGCCGGCTGCCGGCGCGTCGAGCCGCTGAGCCATCAGCGCTTCGAGTCTTCGGTGAAGTCGCCGCCCAGGCGCCCGACGTGATGCATGAGGCACATGGAGAAGGCGGCCGACCCCAGCAGCATTGTGCGCAGCGCAGAGCGGCATTGGGTGTAACGCGGTTCAGAATGATCCGGCGCCGGATGCGGAACGACTTGCTGATCAGTGTGGAGAATCCCACCACGATCTACGGCCGATGTGCGGACAGATGTGACACGGAGGCGCAGCCGGCTTCTCTATGATTCCGTCCATGGTTCCGAAGCGCGACTCGCGGCCCGTGACCGTGGGTACAGGGGAGGCCTCCGGCGCACTCCAGCGGGGTGAACTGCTGGAGCTGGACCGGTGCGATCCGCTGGCGCGCTTTCGCGATCGATTCGAGTTGCCGGAAGGGCTGATCTATCTCTGCGGAAACTCGCTCGGCCCAGTTCCACGGACGATGCTGGCGCGCGCGGAGGGGCTGATTGCCGGGGAGTGGGGAACGGATATGGTCGCCGCCTGGAACCGGCACGACTGGCTCGAGCTGCCTGAACGGATTGGGGCGCGGATTGCTCCGTTGCTCGGCGTCGCCGAGGACGAGGTGATTGCGGCCGACTCCGTTTCGCTCAATCTCTTCAAACTGCTTGGGGCGTTGCTGCTGCGGGCGCGGTATCGGGTAGTGTCTCAGTTTGAATCCGGCGAGACGGACTCGCGCGGGCGAGGATCAGATGCCGATGGTCTTTGAGACCGCCGATGACGTTCGGCAGGCACTCCGGGTAATCGAGGTCCATGTGATGCGAGCATGGGAGATGGAGGAGCGACGGGCCCGGGCGCGTCTGCTGTCAGGGCTCGTCAGGAGTAGCGTGAAAGCGCTTCTTCATAGTCCTTCGTAGCGTCTTTCAGGAGGCGCTCAAGGCCGGTCTCGAACTTAGGGCTGGAAGTGTCGGCCTCAGCCGCCAGGAGTGCCATGGCGCAAACGAGCGTAAGGGTCGAGTTGAAACGGATCTCGGCAAGAGCCAGGTCGTTGTTGATCCCGTCGTCGTCAACGGAGTCTCGTTTCGGGTCCTTCCTGAACATCTCGATGGCTTTGAGCGCAGCAGTGACGGAGGCGATGAACCACTCAGGTCCCATCCAGTGATCCTCTTGGTTGGTGGGCCGTGATCGGCCCGGTTAGTGAGCGGCCCCGGTACAGGGAAACGCCGCGCTGTCCATGACCACCGCGCCGTACCGGCCGCGGAACCACCTGAGCTCATTCGTCTCCGTGTCCCTCACCGCCACGTTGTACCGCACGGCATCCGACCCCGCGGCGGCGTACACCGCGTAGTGCCCGTTCCACGCACAGCGATCGGTGATTCTCACCAACAGTTCCGGCTCTCCGGCGTCGAAGGCGAACAGTCCCGCAGGCGCGCCCAGGTCCACATCTATGGTGTTGGCCGCTCGGCTCTTGGCGTCGCCGGCCAGCACGTACCACGCCTTCACCCTGAAGCGACCGTCCTGCAACAGGCAGGTCCTGTCGCTGCACGCGGGCTCAGGCTCCGGCTCGGGGTCTGGCTCCGGTTCCGGCTCGGGGTCGGGCGCCGCCGCGTCACTGCACGAGAACGCTGAGCGGTCTGCGATTCCCTCCAGGCCGTCGTTGGCCTCCCGGTAGTAGACCTTCACGTTCTCCGTTGTCGTGTCTCGCACAGCGCTAGCCGTGCTGTTGCTGGCGCTGCCGGCCGACCAGACCCCCACGAACCCCCAGTGCGCCTGTTGCCGGACTTCCAGGACGCGGACTCCATGCGTTCGGAGCTCCGGGTCCTGGCCAGCACGATGACCGACAGGGAGATGTTGGAGGAATACGACCTGGCCTTCCACCTGCGAATGGCCGAGATCGACCTGCTTTCCGATGAGGCGGAGTGGTTCGCCAGCCTCGACACCGAGGCGGAGATCAAGGCGTTCGCCGAGGAGTTCGAGGCATTCGCCCCGGAGGGCAGCGACTATCGCGAGTACATGAAGAACCCGCCGCCGCCGCCCGAGCCGCTGCCGTTGCTCGGGACGGCCGCGGAGATTCGCAGCTACTTCGCCCTCGCAGACTAGGATGAGAGCGAAGTCATGCATCTGTACGGCGTGGTTCAGCGGTACCGCGAGAAGGCGATCGAGTTCGGCGTCGACTGGTACGAGTGGGAGTACGGCCCCGTGGAGAACCTCCCTGCCGACCCTTTTTCGCTTGCTCCAGCGCCGCAGTCGGTAGCGCAGCCGCTGCGCTCCTACCGCTACCCGGGTCACTGCAACGAGTCGTTCCGGCGTGTCAACTTGTGCGCGTGGTCGCTCGATGACAACGGCTGCAGGACATGGAAGAAGCGGTGGAGCTGGCAGGTGAAGAAGGACTGTCGGCGCAACTCGCGGGTGAACTGGCGGACGGTGACCAACTGCCGTCGCCAGAACGGCACGCGGCGCGACTGTGTGAAGGAGTGCCGGCGGCACTTCAAGGGCAAGAAGCACTTGGGCTACCGCTGTGGACGGTGGTAGCGGCCCCCGGTTCGGCGTCGGCTTCCTGGCGCTGTACGGCCTTCTGTCGGCCCTGACGGCCTGCTCGGCTCAGGACGACCTGCGATCCGAGCTGCGGACCTTCCTGCTGGAAGCCGACGACGAGCGCCTGGGCCGGATGTCCTACCTGATGTTCGAGTGGCCGGCCTCGTTTGCGATGCTCGTGCCCGGCACTACGGCCGACGACGTGAGGTTCTTGGCGCCGGAGCCGCGCCAGGCGCGAGCCGCGCTGTTGGAGACGTTGAACGAGGCCGAGACCGAGGAACTGGAGATCCTGGACTGGATGCTTCGGGGCCTCGAGGGCAACGAGGACTACCTGGCGTGCTTCGAGGAGGCGGTCAAGGCCCGGTCCGCGTGCGTGGACCGGATGGTCGACGAGGCCGAGTAGCGCTTCGGGGGCGGCTCCGTTGTCGTTGCTGCGCCGGGGGCGGGACTTGGTGAACTCGGCGACGTGCAGTTCGCTCAGCATCTTGGCGACCCGGTGGTTGACGTACTCGGAGCCGTTGTCGGCGTGGAAGCCCAGGACCTTGAAGGGGCAGGACTCGATGAGTTCTCGAGCACCGGCAGACAGCGCTCCGAAATGGCCCGCACCGTCGCCACGTGCTCCCACTGCGTCACCTCGTCCACGAGATTGACGTGGTACACGCCCTTCTCGCCGTCCCGCTCCCCCTGATGCACCGTGTCGACGCGCAGGAAGCCCGGTCGGCCCTCCGGCCGGGGCTTGCGGCGGTCGCCGATCGACACCGTCGTCGCGCGCGTCTTCCGGACCGTCGTGCGCCGCCGCCGGTAAGCGTCGTCCTTGCGCAGGTTGTAGAAGTGGCCGTGCGAGATGTAGGCCAGACGCGCGAAGCGCTCATCGCCGTACTTCTCGTACTGGCGGCGCATCACCGCCCGGGTGCTGTGGCCGCACAGCTTGATCAAGGGTCTCGTCAACCTCGGCCAGAACGCCGATGTCGGCCTTCGTGCAGCGGCGCTCGAAGGCGTGCCGCGGCGGACCCCGACGATCGACGATACGGCCCGTCTCCCGGTACTGTCGAATCAGGCGGGCAATCTGGGCTCTTGAGAACCCGGTCGCCTTGGCCAGGTACGACCTGACTGTGCCCTTGTCCGCCCTGCCGAGCGACAGATAGCGGAACTGGACCAGCGACCGGCGGCAGAACTCGTACGCCGACCGCCGGTCCTTATGCCGGAAGATCGCGTCCCCTCCCGAGGACACGAACTCCCGAATCTGCTCGATGCTTTGAAGACGCTGGGTCTGGAACGACACGATCATCCTCCGATCGTTTCCCATCCCCGACCTTCAGGCTCACTTCTCGTTGGATAAGCACTCCCCCCTTCAGGCTCACTTCTCATTGGACAGCTCTGGCCGCCCCATCTCCTGCCCTGGCCTGCTAGGCTAGCCGCGCGACAAGCTGCCTCTGGAAGCTGCCCTATAGTCAGGGAGGCTATGAGTGCCCAGAGACAGAACAAGGACGCCACCGCCAAGGGAAAGGCCGTCGATCAGAGAAACGCCGGACAGGGGCGAATGGATCGAGAGACGGGACAGCCCGGCGATCGACAGTCCCAGAGAGAGTCCACAGCCGGACTTCCGAGTAGACGATCCGGTGCCGCCGCCGCCGCCACCGCCAACGGAGGCGGACGAAAGCAGCTAAGGGGCAACGCCTACGCCCTCCAGGTCGGCGTGCAAATGTCGATTCGGTATCACGATCGGCGTCGGAGTTGGTTCGTCGGCTGGAACAACGGCACTCTGGTTGGAGCCGTGTTCTTCGCGGGAGGAGTCGCGGCACGTCTTGAACAGGTCGTGAACCTTCCTTGGCTGCCGTGGACACTTTCGGTGTTGACTGGAGCCAGTGTGGCCTTAAATCTCGCGTACAGGTTCGCTGATCATGCTGCCGAGCACCATCTTCTGGCCAAGAGGTTCCGGGCACTGCACACGAAGATCGACTGGCGGTCCATGACTCAGGAGCGGTATCAGGACTGTAGGGCGGAGAGGATCGCCATCGAAGCTGAGGAGCCGGCCGGGGTCAAACGGCTTCTGAGCCTCCTGTGCGAGTATGAATCGCTGAAGGCGACCCGTGAGACCGCCTTGAGTGACGTCAAGAAGATGGTGTCGAAGATCCGCTGGTGGCGCCGGGCTCTTGCTCCGGCCTGGAGCCAGGCGACTTTCGTCATGAAGAATCTTCGAGGGATTCGGCCAGCTCCGTCAAACTGAGACAATACTCGGGGTCGTTGTGGTACGGTGTTGCAGTTAGCGCCCGAAGAACCCGACCCGAGGAGACCCCGACCCATGAAGAAGGCGATCGGATTGTTGCTGATCCTCGCGCTGGCCGCACCTGTAGCGGCGGCGAACAACAACAACGACGCTCCGACGGCGACGCCGACCTACTACGGCGCGGTGCAAACCGTGCTGGAGGAGAAGTGCCAGGTCTGTCACCGCCCGAACGGCGCGAACCTGGGCGGCATGGTGGCGCCGATGGCATTCACCAGCTACCAGGAAGCACGGCCCTGGGCGCGTTCCATCGCCCGCCAGGTCGAAGCCGGCCTGATGCCGCCGTGGCATGCGGCGCCGGAGCATGCGGGCGTGTTCGTGAACGAGCGCTCGCTGACGGCGGAGCAGAAGGCGACTCTGATCGCCTGGGCCAAGGGCGGAGCGCCGGTGGGCGACGCGGCTGACGCGCCGCCGGCCAAGGTGTGGGAGTCGACCGACGGCTGGACGATCGGCGAGCCGGACCTGGTCATGGACATGGGCCAGGACTACTTCGTCGAGGACGACGTCGAGGATCAGTACATCAACTTCGAGACCGCGATCACGGAGGAGATGCTGCCTGAGCCGCGCTGGATCAAGGCGGTCGAGTTCCGTCCGGGCGGCCCGGTCGTGCACCACATCATCGCTCGCCCCTTCGGCGGCATCGCTCCGGGCAACGACCCGACGGTTCACAACGACGGTTTCGGCACGCTCGTCAAGCCAGGCACCACCATCCGCTGGCAGATGCACTACCACAAGGAGCCGGGGCCCGGCACCGGCGCCTGGGATCGCTCTTCGGTGGCGCTACGGTTCTACCCGGCGGACTACGAGCCGACCTACGTGATGCAGAACAACGCGATGGGCAAGTTCGACTTCCAGATTCCGCCGGGCGATTCGAACTACGTCGCCACGACGAGCGCGAAGTTCGACCGCGACGCGCTGCTGCTCGGCTACACGCCGCACATGCACCTGCGCGGCAAGTCGGCCCGCTACGTAGCGAAGTACCCGGACGGCGCCGAAGAGGTGCTGCTGGACGTGCCGCGTTACGACTTCAACTGGCAGACGCACTACAAGTACCCGGCTGGCGGCAAGCGGATCCCGGCCGGCACCGAGATCGAGTTGACGATGGCCTGGGACAACTCGGCCGACAACCCGGCGAACCCCGATCCGACGAAGACCGTCGTCTACGGCGGTCCGACCACGTCCGAGATGATGTTCGGCTTCGTGTCCTACGCGGACGCCGAGGCGGGTTACAAGCCGGAGAACACCGGCTTCCTCGGCGGTCAGCGCTTCAATGCCGAGAGCTTCAAGAAGCAGATCAAGGAGCAGTTCGGAATCGACTGGGACTCGTTGAGCGAGGAGGAACAGGGCAAGCTGTTCCGCCGTTTCCGCCAGCAGCAGCGTCAGGGCGCGGACAGCGACGGGAGCGAAGGAACGGTCGGCGGCGGCGGGTAGCTAGCGGAGCCGGTCCAGCAGCCCGGTGGAGCGGGACGTTGACCGCAGGACCGCCGCGCGGACGGCCTTCTCGCTTGCCATGACGGTCACGCGCTGGCGCGCCCGGGTCACGGCCGTGTAGAACAGCTCCCGCGTGTTCGCTCGCGACTCCGCGGGGCCGGGGATGAAGACGAGGTCGTCGTACTCCGAACCCTGCGCGCGGTGGACGGTGAGGGCGAAGAAGCTCTCGTGCTGCGGCAGGCGGGCGAGCGAGACGAGGTGCCGCTCGCCGGCACGGTCGAGATCCGGGAACCAGACCTGCGGACGCCCCGAGTCGCCCGGCACGACGACGCCGGTGTCGCCGTTCGAGAGGTTCGTTTGCCGATCGTTGCGGCTGACGATGACCGGGCGTCCGACGTAGAACTCGTCGTCACCCGACCGGCGCCGCGATCGAGCGAGACGGCGCTCGACCAGGCGGTTGAAACGCTGCGTCCCGAATGGACCCCGCCGGTGGCTGCAAAGCACCCGCTCCGAGGGGAAGGGAGCGGCGGCCCGAGGGTCTGCCTTGAGCTTCGCGATGTGATCGGCCCAGGTCGCTGCACACTCGTCGACGAAACGGTCGAAGGCGTCCTCGTCCTCGAGCGGTTCAAGACGGGTCTCCGCATCGGATCCTTCTCGCAGGACGGCGGCCGCGCCGGCGGCGTCGCCGGCGACGACGGCCCGGGCCAGCCGGCCGATGCCCGAGCGCTCGGCAAAGCGGTAGTTCTTCCTCAGCGTCGTGACGGAACAGGCTAGCGGCCCCGCTTCCCCGGCCTTGCAGAGGTCGCTGAAGACGGAGCCCGGTTCCACCGAAGACAACTGGTTCGCGTCGCCCAGGAGGATCAGCCGGCACCGTGGCGGCAGGGCCGTCGCGAGGCGATCCATCAGCCGCAGGTCGGCCATCGAGCACTCGTCAACGACCAGCGCGTCGAGGCGGCTCAAGCGGCTGGTCCGGCTCGCCAGCATCCGATGGATTGTCCAGGCCTCGGCCGGGAACTCCCGGATTCCCGGAACGTCGTCGAGCGGCGGCTGGCCGAGCTTTCCGCGCACGGATTCCTGGATGCGCGAGGCGGCCTTGCCCGTCGGCGCCGCCAGCCCGATGCGCCGCGGGTCGGCCAGGCCCTGGGCCACCAGGATGACGATCAGCTTGGCCGCGAGGGTCGTCTTGCCGGTGCCGGGTCCGCCGGTGACGATGCACAGCCGGCGTTCGATCGCGGTGCGGAGCGCGGCGACGGCCTCCGTGGTCCGGTCTTCCCGCTCGTCGAACATCCGGCGGATCGCCTGTTCGCTGCCGGGAATCGACTCGCTGTCCATGGCCAGCGCGACCAGCCGCTCGGCGAGACGGCACTCGGCATCGAACAGGCGGTGCAGGTAGAGGCGGTCGCGGTCGAGGACGAGAGGCCGCTCGGCCGCAGGACCTTCTCCCGCGGCGACGACCGGGCTCTTCGGCAGCATTTCAAGCAGAGCCTCGCGCCGGGGCAGCGCGATCTCCAGCATTTCCGGGTCCTGAGCCTTTTCCGGGAGGTTCACTTCGGGCTGTTCGACCAGTTCGGCGATCGGGCGACTTGTGTCCCGCAGGTCGAGGCAGGTGTGCCCGCTCCGGTGGACCGCGCTGGTGACGGCGGCGGCCAGTGCCGCGTCCTCACCGGCGCCCAGGTCCATCAGGAGCAGGGCGAAGCAGCGGTCGATCTCGGCCAGGACGCCGGCTTCGGTCAGCGCCGCGATGCGGGCGTGGCGCCTCATGACGCGGTCGCTCCGTCGCTCGCTGCTTCGTTCCCGCCATCGTTCAGGATGGCATCGAGCGCCTCGATGCAGGCGCGGGGCGGCCGGTCCCGGAACACGCCGCTGCCGGGAGCGTTCGGCCGCATGCCGCGCAGGAAGAGGTAGAACGCGCCGCCGATGTGGCGGTCGTAGTCGTAGTCGGCCAGCCGAAGCCGCAGCAGGCGGTGCAGCGCGGTCAGGTAGAGCAGGTACTGGACGTGGTAGCCGTGCTCTCGCATCGCCTCGGCGAGCGCCTGCTCCGAGAACGCCGAAAGATCGGGGCCCAAGCGGTTCGACTTGTAATCGATGAGGTACCAGAGGCCATCGTGCAGCGCCACCAGATCGATGTAGCCGTGCAGGAAGCCGTCGATCCGGTTGTCGTCGTCGGCAAGCCGGTGGTCGTAGCCGTGCTCCTCCAGGCGACGACCGAGCTCCGGTTGCCTGAGGGCTCGAACCGGCACATGGAACTCCATCTCGGCGACCGCCTTCTCGAGGTCGGAGAGCCGGAAGACGCCTCCCGCCTCGCCGGGCCGCGTGAGCGGAGTGTCGAGCGCGTTGGCGATCAGCGATCGCGTCACCGGCAGCCACTGCTGCCCGAACCCGTAACGGGAGAGGGCGTCCTTGCAGACCTCGTCGAGCTCCGGCGGTTCGGGGTTGCCGAGCAGCCGTTCGAAGATCTCGTGCAGGCACCTGCCGGTTCGGCCGCCGGCGGGGAGCGAGAAGATCGACGGGCCCGGTTCTTCCTGAGACTCGTCCGTCTCCGGCTCCTCCGGGGCGGGCGCCTCGCCGGCCTGGACCAGATCGACTTCGTCGCGGTCGCGCACGGGCACACGCGGGCTCGGGTCGGTCGACAGGGCCGAGTAGCTCGTCCGCTGCCGGATCAGCTTCAGCTTGCTGCGGAGCTCACGGGCCGAGAGGTCCGCGGTTTCGGCCGGCTCGGCGGGCGTCGGAGCCGGGGATGCCTTCGCAGCGGTCTCGCGGGTCGAGATGACCCCCGGCGCCTGCGCGGCGAACTCCTGTACCTGCTGGAGCCATTCGTCCGGGCCGAGGCTCTTTACATGTTTCGCGAGGTCGGCCAACGCTTCCGCGGGCTCGGCGGGCAGCGCGCGGTCGCGGCCGTGAAGGAGCCAGGCCATCGGCGTGAACTCGGCCTGCCCGTCCGGCGCCCAGGTCAGGACGGTGCGGTATTGGGCGCGAGTCAGCGCCACGTAGAGCAGCCGTAGTTCGTCGGCATGCTCCTCGACCCGCTCGCGGTCGTGGGCCGGGTCGTCCGGGCTCAGGTCGAGCACCTGCGCTCGGGAGGTCTCGTCGTAGTAGTCGACGGTCGGTCTTCTCTGCTTGCCCGATCTGGGCCGCCGGCCATCCCATGCGAAGGGGCAGAAGACGATCGGAAACTCGAGTCCCTTGGCGCGGTGGACGGTGACGATCTTCACCAGGTTCTCGTCGCTCTCCAGCCGAAGCTGGGCCGTCTCGTCGCTCGGGCGGGAGTCGGATCTCGATTGGCGGAACCATTCCACCAAGCCGTGGCGCGAGGGTCGGCTCCTGGTTTCCGCCTCGTGGAGCAAGTCGCTCAGGTGGAGGTAGTTCGTCAGCCGGCGCGGACCGTCCGGGTAGCGGAGCAGGTTGGCGGAACAGTCCGGCTCGCCGGCGAACAGGATGCGCCGCATGAGCGTGGCGACTCCCTGTTGCTGCCAGACGTCGGCCCACTCGCGCGCGAGCTCCCGCCAGTGGTCCCACACGTCGTCGTCGTCCCGGAGCCCGGCCAGTTCCTGCATGTCCAGGTCGAACAGGTCGGCGGCGAGCGCTCCCCGCAGCAAGGACGTGGCGTTGTACTCCGATCCGTCCAGGCACAGGGCGCGGAGAAGGCGGTGGAGCGCGGCCGCTTCCGCCGAGTCGAAGATGTTGTCCGTGCCGAGTTCGACGCTGGCGACCTCGAGCTCTCGGAGCGCCTCGGCGACGGCCTTGCCCTGGGCGCCGGTGCGGACCAGCACGGCGATCTGGCCGCCCGCGAGGGGCTCCCTTTCGCTCCTGTCGCCAGAGACCAGCGCCGCTCTGCCTTCGTGGCCGAGGGCGATCAGCCGGGCGATCTCGCCCGCCGCTTGCCGGGCCGCTATCCGGGCCAGGTCCGACTTGTTGCGCTTCTCGCCCGGGCGCTTCGGAATCAGGACGAACTGGAACGGCGTGGGGTCGTCGTCCGCGTCTTCGACGACCAGCTCGGCGCGCTCGCGCGCGGCCGGCCGGGACGGCTCGAACGTGAACTTCGGCAGCAGGAACGGTCGAGGGCGGGAGAACAGTTCGCCGACGGCGCGGATCAGCCCCGGCGTCGACCGGTAGTTGTGTTCCAGCCGGAGAGGTTCTCGCGCCGCGCAAAGCCGGTCCTGGGCCTCCAGGTAGGCGAAGACGTCGGCGCCGCGGAAGCGGTAGATCGACTGCTTCGGGTCGCCGACGACGAACAACCGGCCGTTCGCGGGGGTGCCGTCGCCCGGGTAGATCGTTCTGAAGATCTCGGCCTGCAGGCGGTCCGTATCCTGGAACTCGTCGATCAGACCGACGGGGTAGCGGTCGCGAATCCGTTGCGCGAGCTCCGGTCCTCGCGCTTCGGCGAGCGCGTGGTGAAGCTCCACCAGCAGGGCGTCGAAGCTCAGGCTGCGGTCGCTCCAGGCGTCGTGATGCAGGGTGTTTCTGATGTCCTTCAGAAGCCGGCGGCGCTGTCCGGCCAGCCAGGCTTGTCCGTAGGCTTTGCCCTTCTCGCCGACAAGCTGGAGGACGTCGAACAGCGGAACGTCGTCCGGGGGCGGGTTGTGCTTCTGTAGCAGCGAGGTCAGCTTCTCGCGGCCGAACTCTCCGGCGAAGTCCGGCGCCAGATCCTCCGCGTTGCCGGAATCGAACGCGGCGACGAGGGTCGCGACGTGCTGGTCGTTCCGCTTTCCCTTGTACCACTGGTGCCCGTGGACGACCTTCAGGAACGCGGCCCGCCCGCCGTCTGCCCAGGCCTGCTCGGCCTGACGAAGCGCCGCGAGCCACTCCGCCCGCTTCGAGCGCAGAGCCGCCTCCAGGTTCCGGGAGACGCCCCGGATCTCCTGCGGCCGCGCGTGATGGCCCGAGACCCAACCGGCCGTGTCCTTGTCGGGAACGAAACCCCGCGACTTGGCGTACTCGAGGAGGGCGATCGGTTCGTCGACCATCCGGCGTCTCCAGAAGTCGCGCAGCCCGTCGCCCACCGCCAGCGCGTCGTCGCCGCTGACCTCGAAGGAGAACGGAATGCCGGCGGGAAGCGCGAACTCGTTCAGAGCCTGCTGGCAGAAGCCGTGAATCGTCGTGATCGTCGCCCGGTCGAAGTCGCGAAGCGCCCGGACGAGCCGGTCGTGCGCTTCCTGGTCCGTGACGTTCGCCGACTGCCACGCCCTCTGGAGCTTCGGCGCCTGGTCGCCGTCGCCGGGCCCTGCGCCGGCCCCGGCGACGGCCCTGCGCGCGGCGTGCAGCGTGCGCCGGACCCGTGCCCGCAGTTCGCCGGCGGCGGCCACGGTGAAGGTGACGACGAGGAGATCGTCGATGCCGCGATCTTCCTCGACGACCAGGCGGGCGACCAGCGTGGTCAGGGCGAAGGTCTTTCCCGTTCCGGCGCTGGCCTCGATCAGCAGGTCCGCGTCCAGAGGCGCCTGGAACGCGTCGTCGCGTGCGCTGCCCGCGTTCACGAGCTGGCCTTCCTGAGCGGGCCCAGCAGGCGCCGGGCCAGATCCTCGAACTCGACGCTCTCCGCCACGCCGTTGAAGATGAGCTGATGGGAGGCTTTGTTGCCCTCGCTGTAGCTCTTGTCCGACCACACGCGTTCGACCTTGTAGTTCCAGCTTTCCCTCTCCAGCCACTCCCACGACGTTGCGGCGAAGAAGGGCAGGGGGCGCCGCCGGCTCTCCTGCCAGACCGCCGTCCAGTCGCCCAGCAGAGACCGAGCCGTGGCAGGGTCCGGGCCCTGGACGGCGACCTTATCGAGCTCCTGACCGCAGCCCAGGAGGTGGGCGTCGGCCGATTCGTTTCGGCTGCCGATCAGTGCGAGCAGCCTGAGCCAGGTCGCGATCCGGTCCTTCGGCCGGACCCTTCCGATGCGCCAGAAGAGAAGTTCGTTGCTCTGCGTATGAAACCGGTTGACCGCGCCGACCAACCGGACGCCTTCAAGCTCAACCTCGAGACCTTGGACCGGCGCCTCGCGATGAGCGTCGAACTTCTTGAGCTCCTTGTCGAGCTCCGCAACCTGCGCCGCCGACTGCCGGTGTTGGATGCGCCCCAGGTTGGCCGCGGGCAGCAGGCCGCGGGCCGCCGCGAGCTCGAGGGTTGCTTCGTCGTTCAGTTCGTCCTTCCCGATCAGGTCGCTCTTCAACTGCCAGACCTCAAGCGGGTTCAGGTCGAGCGGCTCGTTCTCCACGTCGTCCTCGCGTGTAGTGAGAGCCATGCCGAGCCGGTTCCGCAGGAAGTCCTTCGAAGGGCTCTCGGAGAAGCGGATCAGGTCCTCCAGTTCGACCTCCACCGGCGCGCCGTCGGCCTGCTCCGCGGCCAGTTCGCCCTCGAAGCGGCGGGGTTCCTCGCCGCGCGACCGCAGCGCCTTCGCGGCCTGAAGCATCGGCCGCGAGAAGCTGAACAGGTTCGGCTCGTCGGCCTCGAAGTAGCGGCGGCTGAAAGGTTGCAGCGGATGCTCCGTTCGCCAGCGGTCGCGGGGTTCGGGTTCCTGGGCGGGAAAGCGCTCAGTCAGGTAGTCCAGGAGCTCGCTGACGAGGACGGACGGCGGAATCGGCTTGTCCTCCTGCAGGTCCCTGCCAGTGCAGGTCACGACGAAACAGTTCCGGGCGGCAAGCAGGGCCTCCAGGAAGGCGAAGCGGTCGCCGTCGCGGCGGTCCGGGTCGCCTGGCCTGGGCTTCTCGCGGTCGAACAGCTCTGCCTCGAAGTCGAAGACCTCGGGCGGTGAGCGGCGCGGGAAGGCGCGGTCGTTCATGCCGACGGTGCAGACCACGTTCGCCGGGAAGACCTCCCCCGAGGCCAGGGACGCGACCGCGATGCCGTCCGCGAGTCGGGGCGCCGAGCGGACGGACTGCGCGGCGAGGTCGTTCAGCACACCGCGCAGCACCGGGAACGGGATGGGGCCGGCGTTGCCGGCCTGCCGGCACTCGTCGTCGAACTCCTCGATCAGCCGGGACACCGTACGCACCTCCCGGGCGGCCTCGGATCCGGAGCGGATTCCGGCGTCGAAGAACCCGTCCAGGACGTCGCTTCGCAGGCGGTCCGCCCAGCCGCCGGCCTCCCGTTCGGCCTTCATCCAGCCGCCGAGCCCGACCGCGAGATCGCAGTAGCGGTGGAAGCGGCCGAGCAGCTCGTAGTCGGCGGCGCCGTCGTGGAAACCCCACCGATCGAGCGCGCAGGGGTTGATGCCGCCGGCCAGCACGTCGTCTTCGTCGAGCGCGTAGCCGAGCACCAGCCGGTCGAGGCCCCGGCGCCAGTTGTGGTTCGCCGACGCGGGAACGTCGAGTTCGGTCCGGTGCTCGCCGTCGGTGCCCCAGCGGATCCGGGAGCGGGCGACGGCGCCGCGGAGCGTCGCGAGATCCGTGTCGGAGATGCCGAAGCGGCCGCGCACGGATTCGGCGAGCAGCGGCGCCAGCAGGTCGCTCGCGGTATAGCGGGAGGCGGGCAGTGCCAGCAGGTCGAGGAAGGCGGTCAGGGCGGCACCTTCCTTGAGCCGCCGCGCTCCGATGCTGAAGCCGATGCGGCCGGCAGCGCCGAACACCGCCTCGACCAGCGGGGCGTAGGTGTCGATGTCCGGCGTGAGCACCAGCACGTCGGCGGGCTCTATGCCTTCGTGGGTGTCGAAGATGCCGAGCAGGCGGTCGTGCAGGATCTCGACTTCGCGCGTGGGTGAATGGCAGACGTGGAGCTGGATCGAGTCGTCCGGCCCGGTTGGTTCGGCCCGGCTGACGCGGGCATCCGGGGCGGCGCCCAGAATGTCGTGCTGCAGGGCGGCGAGGCATGTGGCAGCGCGCGGCACGTCGTCTTCCCGCGGACCGCTGGCCATGACGACGGCGTTCGGCTCGGCGAAGAGCTGGTCCCGGAGGTCCCGCGCCGACCGCCCCCAGACGTCGAGCAGTTCGTTCGCTTCTCCGGCTTCCCCGGCGTGTTCGGCCTTGCGGCGGCCCGAGGGAGCGGCCGGAACGGTCCAGAAACGTCGGCTCGGGCTCAGGACGTACACGTGAACGTCCATCACCGAAGCGGCGAGCCGCAGCACTTCGACGTAGGTGGGCGACATCTGGGCCACATGGAAGAGGCTGACGCGATTCCTCGGGGCGGCCGCCGTGCGCGCGGCGAGCGCGTCGCGATAGCGGTCGATGGCGTCGACCCAGTGGCGCGGCTCGGTGTCGGCCGCGGCGAGATCCGCCCATAGCCGGGCGTGCCATCCGTCCGCCGACCCCCGCTGCCAGGCGCGGATGCTCTCCGGCCGATACACGCGGCAATGGTCGAAGGCGACGGCGAGCCGGTCGGCAAGCTCGAAGCGCTTGCGCGGGTCGCCGTCCTCCAGGTAGCGCGCGATCTCGTCGTGTTCCGCCCAGTCCCCCAGCCGGTCGAAGATCCTCCAGCGGAGGTAGGGCGGCCCGTAGACGGAGTCTCCGGTCAGCCCCTTCACCTCCTCGCGCATCGCGGCCCAGGCGAACTCCGCCGGCAACTCGACCCGCAAGTGGGCGGCGACGCCGAGGTGGCCCGCGAGTTCGAGGCGCAGCCACTGGCCGAGCAGGGCGTCGGGCACGACGAGGCGCTCCGGCTCGAGCGGCTCGGCCGGGCTCTGCCGCATCCTGTCGGCGAGCCGGGCCGCCAGGGTCTCCAGGCGGTTCGACGCATGAAGCTGCAGCGGCGTGTCGGGCTGGCTCGTCAGGAGCGGCAGTTGCTCGCCGGAGCCGGCAGCGTGCGGGGGGCGGGGCATCGGGTGATTGTAGGTCGCCCGGTGGGCGTTCGGCAGGTGTTGGCGCAATCCGGTGCGGGCGGCTCCGGGCTGGTACGATGCCGGCTCGCAGCCTGATTCTCCAACCATCGCGAAGAGGAACATCACGGCGGGAGTCTGAGCACACAGTAAAACGCAGGCAGTTCAAGGGAAGGGAGTGCGAATCTCCCACCGCCCCGCGACTGTGATCCGGACGAAAACCGGTGCTAACCACTGTCCCGAGACCGGGATGGGAAGGGCCGGCGAGTAGGAGGAAGGTGAGTCAGGAGACCTGGCTGCCTGCCGAGGCAACAACGCTCCGCCGGCCCGGAAGGCCGCCCGGAGCAGGAATCCCGCGGGGGAGGAAGGCCCGAAATGAACGACAGGAGAGAGGGCGAGTCCGCTCGCAGTGGCGGCGGCACGTGCAGGCGCTACCGGTGGTGGATCCACGGCGTGGCAGCCACGATCCTGCTGGCGCCGGCAGCAACAGCCGGCCATCAGCACGACGAAGCTGAAGACGAGACGCCGGTCCTCGCGGAAGAGATCGTCGTCAGCGCGAACCGCTACGAGGTGCCGGCTTCGGAGGTCGGCAGCGCGGTCACGGTGATCGACGGCGAAGAGATCGAACGGCGCAACCCCGTGGCGGTGCTCGACCTGCTCCGCACGGTGCCTGGCACCGAGGTGACTCATGCCGGAGGCCCGGGCAAGATCGCAACCGTCCGCGTGCGCGGCGGCTCGGGTGCGCAGGCCCTGGTCCTCGTCGACGGCGTGCGGGTGAACTCGGTCGCCGGCGGCACGGTCGACTTCGCCAACCTGCTGGCCGCCAACATCGAGCGCATCGAGGTGCTTCGGGGTCCGCAGGCGACCTACGGTTCGGAGGCGATGACCGGGGTGATCAGCATCACGACCGGCCGCGGCGGCCCGGGTTGGCGGCTGAACGCGACCGGGGAAGCGGGCACCCACGACCACCGTCGATTCGATCTGGGCTTCTTGGGCGCGTCGGATCGTTGGGACTACAGCGTTTCGGCGACCGAGTTGAGCACCGACGGCGTGTCTCACCGCGCGATCGAGGGCGGCGCGGTCGAAGACGATCCGTTCGAGAACCGGACATACAGCACCCGTCTCGGCGCCGCCTTCCTCGACGACGGCCGGATCGACCTGCGTGTTCGCTTCTACCGGGCCGATACGGCGGTGGACGGCTTCGGCCCCGAGGACCTGAATGCGATGGCCGCTCAGGACGAGGACACGGTGGCTCTCGTCGTCGAGAAGGACCTCAGTTCGTTCTGGCGGCAGACGGTGCGCGTCGGCCAGACCGAGGGTTCGCTGCTCGGCAGCGACCCGGACACGATCTGGAACAACTACGAGATCCGTTCGGATATTCGGCAGATCGACCTGCAGTCGGACATATCGCTGGCCGCGGACAACGTGCTGAACGTCGGTCTCTCGACGGAGAAGCGGAGGGGGCTGAGCGTCGGCGCCTTCGACGAGGAGGCCGACCTGGACTCGTGGTTCGTGCAGGACCAGTGGTCGATCACGGACGAGGTGCATCTGACCGCCGCGGTACGCGGTGATCGCCACTCCGTGTTCGGCTCCGAGACGAGCCATCGCGTCACGGTGTCTGGCGGCTGGAGCGCCGGCCGCGGCCGCGTCCACGGGAGCTACGGCACCGCGTTCCGCGCCCCGAACTTCGACGAGCTCTACTTCCCGTTCTCCGGCGATCCGAACCTGTTGCCGGAGACCACGGAGGGCTTCGACATCGGAGTGCAGCAGCGCATCGGCGATTCGGGCGTGACTCTCGATCTGACCTGGTTCGAGATCGACTTCGATCAACTGATCGAGTTCGATCTGACGAGTTTCACATTCGGCAACCTGGCGCAGGCGAGCTCCAGCGGCGCGGAGTTGACGCTGCTCTACCGCCCGGACATCGACTACAGCCTGGAGTTCTCGCACACGGTCAACCGGACGGAAGACAAGGCGACGGGCAATCCGTTGGCCCGGCGGCCGAAACACCGCACGACGGCGGTCGCACAGTTGCAGCCGACGGACCGGTTCGCGGCGGCCGTCATGGCGGCGTTCGTTTCGGACCGCATCGACTCGAACGGCGCCGTGATGGACGACTACACCAAGGTCGACGTCCACCTGAGCTACGCCTGGTCGATGCTCAAGCCCTTCGTGCGGATCGAGAATTTCCTCGACGAGGACTACTTTGAAGTCCCCGGTTTCGCAACGCCGGGCCGCACGATCGTCGTCGGTTTGCGTTTGTCGTGGCGCGTTGCGTCGGCTGTGAGGCGCTAACATGTGGATGTGAGGCGCGCTGCGAACCAGGAAGCCGCGCCGCGGCCGAGCGGCCGCCTGGATCCGGACGTGCTCGACGAGATCGTCCGGCGGGTCGTCGAGGCCGTCAGCCTGAGAGGATCATCCTGTTTGGCTCAGCGGCGCGGGACGAGATGACCCGCCACAGCGATGTGGACCTCCTCGTGGTCAAGGATGGAGTGGACCCGCTCGACGCCATGGGATGGATCTATGGCAACCTGTACGGCGTCGGCGCCGCCGTGGATGCGATCGTCGTGTCCCCAAGCTCGCTGGAGCGCTATAGGGACTGCCACGCTCTGGTCTACAAACCCGCATTGACGGAGGGCAAGGTCATCTATGAAGCCGCCTGAGCGCTACCCGCCGGACGACCCGCGGGAATGGTTGAACCGCGCGAGGAGCAACTTGCGCCGGGCTCGCGAGCGCATCCCCGACGTCTACCTGGAAGACATGTGCCACGACGCGCAGCAGGCGGCGAGCAGGCCGTCAAGGCCCTCATGATCCGGCGCGAAGGATGACTACAGGGAAGCGCTCGCACTGGCTAGGTGGGCCGAGGGCGCACTCTAAATGGCGCGTTTGGTCGAACGAGGGCCCCTGCGGCACGCGTGACCTCTGAACGGGCTATCGTCGGCCCTGGGATGGTCGAGGTAGCCAGAACGATCTACCGCCGGCTGCACGCGGCCGTGTTTGCCACTTTGCGGTGGCTGGGCTGGAACGTGGCCCGAACGGCCGACTTCTACTCGCCGTTGCCGGTGTTGTCGGAGGTGGAGGAGACGCGTGACCTCTGGGATCGGCCGAGCGAGCTCGTGGGGCTCCGTTACGACCTGGAGGCGATGAAGGGGCTGCTCTCGGCGTTGATCGAGGTGCATGGCGGCGAGTTCGAGGCATTGCCGCCGCACAGTGAGATCAGGGCGCTGGGCTACGGGCCCGGGTTCCCGGTGGTCGATGCTCTCACGACGTACTTGATGGTTCGGGACCTCAGGCCGGCGCGATACGTGGAGATCGGCTCGGGTCTTTCGACGTACCACGCGTGGCTGGCGGCGGCGGCGAATGGGCGCGAGGGTAGTCCTTGCGAGATGACCTGCGTCGATCCGTTTCCGACCGGTCGGCTGAGCGAGTTGGAGGAGCCGCCGGTGAACGCGGTGGTTTCGAAGGTCGAGGCCACCGACCTTGGCCTCTTCGAGGCTCTGGATGCTGGCGACGTGCTGTTCATCGACTCGACGCACGTGCTCAAGCTGGGCGGGGATGTCGCGTTTCTGTTCCTGGAAGTCCTGCCGCGGCTGCGGCCGGGAGTCGTGATCCACGTCCACGACATCCACTTCCCGTACAACACGCCGTATCCGGCCGAGCAGTACATCTTCCGCGCCAAATGGCCGCTCTACCGCACGGAGGCGATGGTCCTGCAGGCCTTCCTGAGCTTCAACCGCGAGTTCGAGGTCGTGCTGTCAGCGCCGATGATCCGCCACGCGGACGAAGCCTTCCTCGAGCGGACGATCCCCGGCTACCGGCCGGTCGAGGTCGAGGACTACGACACCCACTTCGGCTCGATCTGGTTGCGCCGTCGGCTACCGCCCGGCTGAGGGCTACTCGTCTCCAAGCGGTTCGACGACCAGCCCGTCGAGCGCCGGCCGTAGTTGCTCGAGATGGCGGTTGTCGATATAGACGATCAGCCGGTACGGCGCGCAGGCCGGTGGATGGCTGACGAACCACGCCGAGTAGTCGCGGTTGAAGGCGCCGTTCGTGCCGCGGTCGATCTTCTCGGGCGTCACGACGGAACCGTCGTGGAGGACCAGGACCGCCGGCCAGGCTTCGTGGAGGTGGGTGTAGTCCGTCTTGCCCCACTGGCCGTGGTACTCGCCGTGGCGCGCGTGGTGCGTATCGACGAGGCCGAGTGGATCGTGGATCGTCGTGTCCTGGAGTACCCAGCCGAAGAGTCCGATCGCTTCGGAAGCGGCGATGTCGCTCGTCTCGAGGTGGGGTTGAAGCCGCGTGGCCATGAACCGGTAGCAGTTCGCGATCGGGTGGAACTCGAATCGGGGTCCGGGTGAGGACTGCCACGGACTGCGGCTGAGCATGAAGGCGGCGCTCAGGGCCAGCAGGGCGAGAACCCAGGTCGCCCGTCGCCGTCGGCGGCCCGGGTGATCCCAGTCTTCGAAGGTCGCTGACAGGCCGAGGGCAAGGGGAGCTGCAAGCACCGGCAGGAAGACCATGAACAGCCGGTAGTGGGGCATCCAGTCGCCGCCGTTGACGAGCACCGCCGGGATCTCCGACGCCACGACGAGCAGGGACAGCCACAAGGCCCGGTTCGTTGGTTTGAGGACGAGTGCGATCGCGGCGCCGAGGATCAGCGGCGCGTGCGCGATCTCGAAGCGGACGGTGTAGGAGAGGCCCGCTAGGAGATTCGCCAGCAATGCCTCCGGCCCGGCGGAAAGCGCGGACTTGGCGGCGACCGAGTTCGGCAGCAGGGCGCCGTAGTAACCGAGTCGCCAGATTGACGCGGCGCCAATGATGGCGAGGGCGACGGCCGCGGTTGGGGTGGCGCGTCGGAGGGCGCCGGATGCGGGCGAGGCGCCTGCCTTCCCGGGACGGAGATTCCCGGTGGCGGGCATGGCCGATTCGCGGTCTTGCCCGCGAGCACCAAGGACCTGGTAGGCGAGAACAAGGAGCAGGATGAGCAGGCTCTCCGGTCGAGTAAGGAACAGCAGGCCCAGCAGAGCGCCGATCAGCCTGGCGTCGGCGTCCTCGACGGTCTTGCGAGCGACGAGCACGACCAGGAATGCGAACAGCCCCCCCTCGAGACCGTTGGCGGCGACGAGCCAGAAGCGACCGTGAACCGCCACCAGGGCGACCGCCGCCAGACATGCGGCGGGTGAGGCGCCGAGGCGGCGACCGAGCAGGTACGCCTCCCGCAGCGCGAGCAGGGCGAAGGACACGCCGAGCACGAGTGCCGTCCCCTCGATCGGCAGGCGAAGCGTCTCCGCGGCCGTGAGCAGGAGCGTCCACGAGAGGCTGGTCGCCCCCTCGACCCGCTCGCCGAGATTGAACACCAGGCCGTCGCCGGAGGCCAGGTTGCGGGCGTATCGGAACGTGATGAAGGCGTCGTCGATCGTACGGATCGGCACGAACAGGAGGGTAAGCAGCGGCAGGGCCGCCACGGACGCGCCGAGGATGTGCAGCGCCCGGCGATCGGTCACTGAGGCGTCCCGCCGTCGGGGCTCTCGGTCGTGCCCGCCGGTGCCGTCTGCGCCCTACGGAAGAACTTCCGGTAGTCGGGCAGGAAGCGAAGCGCCAGCAGTCCGCCGCCGAGCGCCGCTGCCGCGACACTGGCGAGCAACCGACCCCAGCTTCCTGTCGGCAGCAGAGCCGCCGCGGCCAGGAAGAAGGGCAGCGGCAGCAGGTAGACCTGGGCCAGGCTGGAGATGAGCCGGAGTCTCCGGCCCGCGAAGATGCCGAGTACCTTGAGGAACATCAACAGGCTGCCGAGGCGCAGGAAGTTCGCCCAGGCCATGCCGATGGGGCCCCAGTTGTAGGTGAACAGAAAGCCGAAGCCGACGATGGCCAGCATGTTCAGAACCACCGTGGTCAGCCACAGGCGGTCCCGGTTCTGTACCTTCAGCGCTTCGCCGCCGGTCGTCGTGAAGACGTCGATCAGGGGCACCAGGCAGAGGACGCGCAGCAGCGGAACCGTGCCGGCCCACTCGGGACCGAGCACGAGTTGGACTGCCTTCTCGGCATTGAAGTACAGGAAGTAAGCCGAGACGACGATTCCGGAGAGGAAGAGCAGTGTGCCGAGACGCAGCGTTTCGGCGAACTCCGCGGGGTCTTCACGGAATTCGACCAGCGCCGGCAGCAGTGGCCTCGGGGTCACGGTCAGCGCGACCAGGAAGGCGAAGTAGTAGGCCTGCTCGTAGAGGCCAACGGAGGTGGTGGTCGAGAAGATCTCGATGAAGTAGATGTCGACGCGGTGGAAGACCTGGGTCGCGGCCCAGACGACGAACAGGTAGCGGCTCGCGCGGAGCAGCCCCGGGAGTCGCTGCCAATCGACGGTCAGCGGAACCTGGCCGCGCGCCCGCCACGGTAGCAGGCTCGCGAACAGGGCCGAAGCGAGAAGCTCGCCGCCGACGAAGGCCCAGACCCCGGCGCCAAGATGGGCCAGTCCGACCGCGATCAGGCCGTACACCAGGCTACGCAGAATCTCGAAGCCGGCGATCTCCCGGATCCGAAGCCGCCGCTCGAAGAAAGTGCGGTAGACCATGATGACGGCGTCGATGACGATCCATATCGCCATCGCCCGCAACACGCCGGGCAGGTCCGGATTCAGGTAGGAGAAGACGTTCGCGAGAGCGACCAGCAGGATGGACATCGCTGCGCCGACGCCGACGCTCCAGGCCAGGACGGTGCCGTAGGACTCGCGTGGATCGCGCATCAGGTGGTGCGTCAGGCCTACGTCGCGGATCGCCGAGGCCATGATCACGAACTGCAGCGCGAGTGCGAAGAGTCCGTGGACATCCGGCAGGATCAGCCGGGCCAGGATGGCTCGCGCGGCGAAGGCCAGCAGCAGCCGCACGAGCATCGAGCCGTAGGCGCTGATCGAGGAGTGCAGCAGCCGCTGCTTGGCGCCCATCGCGGCCGGGTCTGGATTCGGGACGGGTTCCACTAAAGCGCGATCGTACGGTAGCGAAGGCAGCCCCAGAGCCGCCCCAGCCGCCAGCCGGCTAGCCAGATGAAGCGGCCGCGGGCGACCCGTGACAGGAGTTGCGGGCTGCGCAGGGCCAGTGAGCCGAGCCGCAACAGGCCGGGGAGCATCGGAAGCCGCGGCATGCCGCGCGGCCGGTAGCGCGTGTAGATGTACACGTTGTACCGACCGTAGCGGGCCGCCTGGCGGAAGGCGCCGGCGAGCGTCGCCGGGAAGCGGACGTGGACGACCGCGTCGGGCGCGAAGACGAGGCGGTGGCCGGCGAGCTGCAGGCGCCAACAGAAGTCGGTGTCCTCCAGTGCGACGTACGACTCGTCGAAGCCGTCCAGGGCTTCGAAGACGTGGCGTCGAACCCCCAGGCCGCAGCCGCCGGCGTGGTCGAGGAAGGGCGGGTTCGTGTAGCTGGACAGGCCGTGCTGCTGGGCCGGGTCGCCGTGCAGACGGCGTGCGTGCTCGCCGTTCAGTCGTTCGATCTCGTGCCGGCTCGCCGCGGCCTCATGGTCTTGCAACTCGCGGACCAGGCCGTCGATCCAGCCGTCGGCGGCCTCGTCGTCCGCGTCGCAGAACAGGAGCACCTCGCCGGTCGCCGCCGCGGCCGCGACGTTCTTGGCGTGGGCCGGACCCTTGCAGTCCGCGGCGTGCAGCGTTCGCAGGCTTGGCAGGCGGTCACGGTAGGACTCGGCGAGTTCGACGGACCCGTCCGTCGACCCGTTGTCGGCGACGAGCACCTCGACTTCGCCCCGCCAGGCCTGGCGGCACAGCGCTTCGAGCTGTGCCCCCAAGGTCGCGGCGGCGTTGAGGCAGGGGATGACGACGCTGACCCGCTCGATTGGGAAGGGCGGGCTGCCGTTCACTCCAGGTAGCCCATCGCCTGGAGCGCCTTGCGAGCGGCTTCCGTGTGTGGACTGACGTTCTCCGGCGACTCGCGGATCCAACTACTGAGCCGTCGCCCCAGGCGGTTCTTTGTGTCAGGAAACTCCTCGGCCACGTCGCGGAGCTGGAGCGGATCGGACGGCAGGTGGTAGAGCTCGATCAACGGCTTCCCGCGTTGTTTGTTTGGGGGGCGCAGCACGAGTTGCCACTCCTCGTCCTGAATACTCCGCAGGTGTCGTTGGTAGGCGCCGGCGTCGGCGAAGGCGACGGGATCCGGCTCGTCGCCGGCCCGTATCTCGCCGGTCAGGTGGGGCATCCAGCTCCGGCCCTCGAAACCCTCGGGCATCGACTCCCCGAGCAGTTCGATCAGAGTGGGGAACAGCCCGATGAGCTCGACGGGTTGTCCGACGCGCGTGCCGGCGGTCACCCACGGCTCGCCGACGACGACCAGGGGCACGTTGACGCTGCTGTTGTAGGGCACTGGACCGTGCTCGAAGGGCACCCCGTGCTCGTTCAGTTCCTCGCCGTGGTCCGCGGTCAGCACGAACAGGCTCTCGTCCTCCATGCCGAGGTCTGCGATTCGGTCCAGGATCGCGCCGATCGCCCGGTCAATCACCAGGACGTTCGCGTCGTACTGGGCCACGTAGTAGCGGAGTTCCCGCTGGTCGCCAAGCGCCCGGCCCTCGGCGCCCGTGAGGTCGACGAGTTCATCACCCGTGTAGTGCTCGTCGTGCAGGAAGGGGTTCTCGCTTCCTGGCTGGAGCAGGTAGGGCACATGCGGGTCGGTGTAGTGGAGCCACACGAACAGGCGCTCCTCGGCGGCGAGTGAGGCGAGCAGGGGCCCCGCCAACTCGTTCACGCGATCGGCCCACACGTGGCGCCGGAACGCCATCGGCCGTTGCTCGACCGGGAGGTCGTCGATCGCGTCCAGAGTCGCCTGGTCGATCCAGGTCTGCTCGTAGTGGTCGAATCCGCGGCCCCAGCCGAGCTCCCGGCTGAGTATCGGGTTCGAGATGACCGCGGCCGTGCGGTAGCCCCGTTCCTGGAACCAGCCCGGCAAGGCGACGTAGGACTCGGGAATCGTCTGTGCGGCGTCATGGATCAGTCCCGTCGTGTGCGGATACAAGCTCGTGAACATCGAGGCGAAGGACGGACCGGTCTTGGGCCACTGGACGATGGCGCGCTCGAACACGACGCCTCGTTCGACCCATTCGTCGAGGCGAGGACTCGTGTCCCGCGGGTAGCCATGCCAGCCGAGGTGGTCGGCGCGCAGCGTGTCGACGGTGATCAGGAACACCCGTCGCGGCGGTTCGAGGGTGGCGTCGGCGCCGCAGCCCAAGGCCAGCGCGGCGAGGGAAAGGAAAGCCAGCGTTGGCGGGCGGCAACATCGCATGGTCGACGCTCGGAAACTACCAGTCGGTGGTCGCCGGGCTCCGTCTCCATGGTCGTTGGTAGGCTCGCTGGCGCGCGGGTTCGGCTCTGCGCCTCGGGTGCCAAGGACAGGACCTCCTCGCCGCGCCCGCGAAGAAGAACCGCACCGTCAAGCAGTTCACCGTCGATCCAACGATGCACTCTCGACCCACCCAGGCCGTGATCCTGGCCGGCGGGCGGGGTACCCGTCTGGCGCCGCTGACGGACAATCTGCCCAAGGCGCTGATCCCGTTCCAAGGCAAACCCTTCCTCGGCTACGTGATCGAGATGCTTCGCGAACAGGGCTTTGACCACGTCTTGCTGTTGCTCGGCCACATGGCGGACGCGATGATCGACCACTTCGGTGACGGCTCGGAGTACGGCGTCGAGATCAGCTACCGGGTGACGGCCGCGGACGATCTGACCGCGTTTCGGGTGGAGGACGCGGCCGATCAACTTGACGACCGGTTTCTGCTCCTGTACTGCGACAACTACTGGCCGATGCAGTTCGATCGCATGTGGCGGGCCTACGTGGACTCCGGCGCCCCGGCGCAGATCACCGTCTATGCGAACGCGGACGGCTACACGCGGGACAGCGTGATCGTGGGCGAGGACGGGTTCGTGACGGTCTTCGACCGGGGCCGGACGACCCCGGGACTGAGCGGAGTCGAGATCAGCTACGCGATCCTGGGGAAAGCGTCCGTGCTGCCACTGCTGCCGGACCACCAGGAGCTGTTCGAGGAGGCGGTTTACCCGGCCCTTACGGCGCGCGGCGAGCTCCACGCCTACTGGAGCGAGCACCGCTACTACAGCGTCGGCGGTCACGAGCGCCTGCCGCTGACCGAGGCCTTCTTCGCCCGTTCGCCGACGATCATCCTGGACCGTGACGGGGTGCTCAACGTGCGCCCGGCGCGGGCGGAGTACGTCTGCCGACCGGAGGAACTGCGCTGGCTGCCGGGCGCCCGCGAGGCGCTCGCCGCCTTCAACCGGGCCGGATGGCGGGTGCTCGTCGTGTCGAATCAGCCCGGCGTCGCCCGCGGCCGGATGACGCTGGACGACCTGGCGGCGGTGCATCGACGCCTGTGCGGCGAGGCCGAGGCCGCGGGTGGACGGATCGACCGTATCTACTTCTGTCCTCACGGCTGGGACGAGGGTTGCGCCTGCCGCAAGCCGGCGCCGGGAATGCTGTTCCAGGCGCAGCGCGATCATCACCTCGATCTCACCAGGACGACCTTTCTGGGCGACGACGAGCGCGACGGTCAGGCGGCCGACGCGGCAGGCTGCCCGTTCGGCCTGGTCACCGAGAGCGAACCGCTGCTCGCGCACGCCGAGCGACTGCTGGGCCTCCACGCGGCAGGCAGGACGGCGGTGGCTGGATGAGGTCGGCCTTCGTCCGCCGGCCGGTTCTGGTCACGGGTCACCGCGGCTACCTCGGCTCGGTCATGGCGCCGCTTCTCGTGGAGCGCGGCTACGACGTCGTGGGGCTCGATGTCGGGTACTTCGACGACTGCGCGATTACGGCCGAACCGCAGCCGATTCCTTCCATCGACAAGGACATTCGGGACCTCGTGCCGGCGGACCTGCGCGCGTTCTACGCCGTGATCCATCTCGCGGCGCTGTCGAACGACCCGATCGGCAACCTGGACGAGACCTGGACGGAGGAGATCAACCACCGCTCCTCGGTGCGCCTCGCGGAACTGGCGCGGGAGGCGGACGTACGCCGCTTCCTGTTCTCTTCGTCCTGCATCATGTACGGCCAGTCGAGCGCGGAGATCGTCGACGAGACCTCGCCGCTCGACCCGCGGACCCTGTACGCGAGGTCGAAGGTCAAGAGCGAGGAGGCGATTCGCGACTTGGCGAGCGACGGTTTCTCGCCCACCTTCCTGCGCAACGGCACCGTCTACGGTCTGTCGCCGCGGATGCGTTTCGACACGGTCCTGAACGACCTGACCGGCGCCGCCTTTGCGAACAAACGCGTCGTCGTCTACGGCGACGGCAAACCCTGGCGGCCGGTGGTCCACGTGGGGGACGTGGCGGCGGCCTTCTGCCGGGTGCTCGAGGCGCCGCTCTCGGTGGTGCACAACGAGGCCTTCAACACGGGCGCCGACCACCTGAACCACCGCGTAATCGAACTCGCGGAGATCGCGGCCGACCTGGTGCCCGGTTGCGACCTGGAGGTCCGCGGCGAACCCGGCGCCGACCAACGCACCTACCGCGCCTCGTTCGAGAAGTTCGCCCGCGCCTTTCCGGACTTCGAGTTCCGGTGGGACGCGGCGAGCGGAGCGGCACAGTTGATCGATGACTATCGCCGGATCGGCCTCGATGCGGCGTTGTACGGCGACCGGCGCTTCGTCCGGCTGCGCTGGCTCAACCACCTGATCGAATCGGGGCGGCTGGACGGCTCGTTGCGCTGGGATGCCGGCGCCGCGGGTGGGGAGAGACAACCGGAGGGCAAGGGATGATCCACGGCGTCAAGGTGGTTCCGCTTCGTCAGATCGTCGACGAGCGGGGCAAGATCATGCACATGCTGAAGGCCACCGACGAGCACTTCCTCGGCTTCGGCGAGATCTACTTCTCGACCGTCTGGCCGGGGACGATCAAGGCCTGGCACATCCACCGGTCGATGACCGTGAACAACGCGGTTGTCAGCGGCCGGGCCAAGCTCGTGATGTATGACCTGCGCGAGGATTCGCCGACCCGCGGCGAACTCCAGGAGGTCTTCTTCGGCGAGGACAACTACGTCCTGGTGCAGATTCCGCCGGGGATCGCCAACGGTTACAAGGCGTACGGCGAAAGCCAGGTGATCATGGCCAACGCCGCCACCGAGCCGCACGATCCCGACGAGATGGAGCGGCTCGATCCGTTCACCGACCGGATCCCCTACGACTGGGCCCTCCAGCACGGCTGAGACAACGGGAACCGACGTAGACGTGGACGCATCGCGCCTGATCGTTACCCGTACGCCGCTCAGGGTGTCCCTGGTGGGCGGCGGCACCGACCTGCCGGCCTTCTACCGGCGGGAGGGCGGCGCCGTCCTGTCGACGACGATCGACCGCTACGTCTACGTCACGGTGAAGCGTCACAGCGAGCTGTTCTTCGAGCCGGTCCGCGTCAACTACTCGCGCAGCGAACAGGTCGAACGGATCGATGAACTGGACAACAACATCGCCCGGGAGTGCCTGCGCTTCCTGGGCGTCGATCCGCCGGTCTACATCTCCACCGTCGGCGACGTGCCGGCGTCCACTGGGCTCGGCGGTTCGAGCGCCTTCGCCGTGGGCCTGCTGAACGCTCTCTACTCCTACAGGGGCGAGCGCGCCTCGGCGGGCCAGTTGGCTGAGGAGGCCTGCCACATCGAGATCGATGTCCTGGGCGAACGGATCGGCAAGCAGGACCAGTACGCGGCGGCCTACGGCGGGCTCAACCTGCTGTCGTTCAAGCCGGACGGCGGCGTGACGGTCGAGCACCTGCGGATTCCGGGCGACCGGTTGCGCGAGCTGTTCCAGTCCGTGCTCATGTTCTGGACCGGACACCAGCGCGACGCGAGCGCGGTGCTCTCCGAGCAGGACGACCGCACCGAGCTGAACCTCGACTCGCTGTGCCGCATGCGCGATCAGGCGCGCGACCTGCACCGGGACCTTGGCGCCGGGGAGATCGACATCGAGGGGATCGGCCGGCTGCTTGACCGGGGCTGGCGAATGAAGCGGGAACTTGCGGGATCGATCACGACACCGCTGATCGACGGTTGGTACGACGCGGCGATGGCGGCCGGCGCCCTGGGAGGCAAACTCTGCGGCGCCGGCGGCGGCGGCTTCCTGCTGTTCGTCGTGCCGCCCGATCGGCAGGCCGCGGTGCGTGCGGCCCTGGGCGACCTGTTCGAACTGCCCGTCGGCCATGAATCGCACGGCTCACAGCTCGTGGCGCCGTTCCACCATGGCTGACGTCTTCGTGTCCAACAAAGAAGTCAGTCAGAGCCGACGCCGTATCTCTGGGTGCGCGGGCCTTCTGGCCCGCATTCTGGGTCGATCGAATGGCTGACTCGGTCTGTCTCGTCTGTGCCGAGCCGTCGGTCGAGGACTTTCTCGACTTGGGCAACACCGCGCTCGCGAACAAGTTCCCGAGCGCCGGGGATCTGAGCCGCCCCGAACCGCGCTTCCCGCTGCGAGTTGGCTTCTGCCACGGTTGCGGCCACGTCCAGCTCGTCGAACGCGTGCCGCCGGAGGCGATGTTCACGGACTACCTGTACGTGTCGTCCGCCTCCGACACGCTCCGCGCTCACTTCGACGACCTGGCGATCACGCTGGCCGCGCGCCACGGCCTGGCTGATGGCGGCCTCGTCATCGACATCGGCTGCAACGACGCTTCCCTCCTTTGCAGCTTCCGCGACCGCGGCGCCCGTACCCTCGGCGTGGATCCGGCCGAGAACCTGGCCGAGTTCAGCCGCGATACCGGCATCGAGCGCTACCAGGGGTTCTTCGGCGTGGACACCGCAGGCGAGATCGCGGATCGCTGGGGCCGGGCGGCGCTCGTCACCGCGACGAACACGTTCCCGCACATCCCCGACTTGAGAGGCTTCGTCGCCGGCCTCGACGCCGTCCTTGCGCCGGGCGGCGCCTTCGTTCTCGAGGCGCACTACCTGGTCGACCTGCTGGACCAGCTCGCGTTCGACACCGTGTACCACGAGCACGTCTCCTACTGGGCGCTCGGACCGATGATCCGGCTCTTCGAGGACCACGGCATGGAGGTGGTCCGCGCGGAGAGGCTGCCGATCCACCACGGCCAGCTTCGGGCCACGGTGATCCGCCGCGGTGAGGGCGAGGTGGACGAAAGTGTCGCCGAGGTCCTGGCGGCGGAACGGAAGCTCGGCATCGACCGGTTCGAGACTTGGCGCGCGTTCGCGGCCCGGGTCGACCGCCTGAAGACCGAAGTCGTGGACTGTCTCCGCGGCCTCAAGGCCGACGGCCGCGGGCTAGCCGGCTACGGCGCGCCGGCCAAGGGCAGCACGCTGCTTGAGTACTTGCGGCTGGGCCCGGACCTGCTCGACTTCATCGCGGATCGCAGTCCGCTCAAGCAAGGCCGCTACACCCCGGGCTCCCACATCCCGATCGTCGCGCCGGAGCGACTCCTGGAGGAACCGTCGCCGGACCACGTACTCCTCCTGGCCTGGAACTTCAAGGATGAGATCCTCGCCCAGCAGGCCGAGTTCCGTCGACGCGGCGGCAAGTTCATCCTGCCCGTGCCGGAAGTTCGCATCGTCTGAGCCAACGGCCGTGTTCCACTCGCGACCGGGAGCCGACCTTGCCGCCGTTCTGCTGCTCTGCTTCGCTTGCGCGGGGCCGGCGCCGGCGCCGCGGCAGCCGCCCTACCGGGGCACGGCTTTCATCGACCCCGACCTCATCGCCGCGTCAGACCCGTCGACGCTGCGGGGTCTCGACTACGCGGGTCGCGACATGCGCAGGATGTTCGATCGTCGCGCGGACGCTTTCGTGCTGACCGATGCCTACCTGTTCAACGCCACCTACGAGGGCGCCACGGCCGTGGAGGTGCAGGTCAACGCGGAGTTCGGCGATGCCGATCTGGCCGAGCGCCACGGGGCCTTCTATGCACGCGCCATCGGCCAACTGCCGGCGGGCCTGCGAACGCGGGTCGAAACCGTGTGGATCCACCGGGGCGTCGTGCCCTTCGGCGGCGGCAACGACAACATCCTGATCCATACAGGAAAGGCCGCGGAGTATCTGCGCGACGGTGTGCTGGAGGAGATCCTGATGCACGAAGCGGCGCACACCTCCCTGGATCCGGTCCATGCGGACGCCGCCGCCTGGCTCGCCGCGCAGGACGCGGACGGCGGATTTGTCTCCGACTACGCTCGCGAGCACTCTCATAGGGAAGACGTCGCCGAGAGCTTCGGGCCGTTCTTCGCGGTTCGACACCGTTCAGAGCGGATCTCCCGCGACATGGCCGAGACGATCCAGGCGACGATGCCGAACCGCATCGAGTTCTTCGACCGCCTGGAACTCGACATGGACCCCGTCAGATAGGGCCGGACTCGCCGGCCTCCGTTCCGGCAAGGGAAGAGTGTTTCTGGTGGGAGTCAGATTCTCCTTGTCGAAGGGAGAACTTCGTGGCATATTCTCCTCCGTAGACGGAGAATGTCGTGGAAGTCGTGCCAACTCAGCTCCGACAGGTGCTCTCGGAGTTACTCGCGGAGTCGTTACGGAATTCGCCGCCCTCCCACACGCCCCGACGTGTGTCCGGGCGCACGCGGTTTCCCGGCAAGGTCACCGCTGTGGTGGGGATGCGGAGGGCCGGCAAGACGACGTTTCTTCACCAACTCCGGCGGGAGTGGACGCCGAAAGGCGAAGCGCCGTTCCGTGTGCCCTACCTGTCGTTCGAGGATGACCGGTTGACAGGGCTGGAGACCCGACACCTCGATCTCCTTCTCAACGAGTACGACCGACTATCGGCGGCGGGACCGGATCGTGCACCGGTCATGTGGTGTTTCGACGAAGTGCATCTCGTGCCGGGTTGGGAGCGCTTCGTGCGGAGGTTGCTCGACACCCGTGATGTGCAGGTGTTCGTCTCCGGTTCGTCGGCGGCGCTTCTGTCGCGGGAGATCGCCACTGCGCTTCGCGGTCGCGCTTGGCAGGTGCTGATCCACCCCTTCAGTTTCGAGGAGGCCATTCGCCACCAGGGCATCGCGGCTCCGCCCGACTTGGAGACCTTGCCTCGGGACGAGCGACTACGCCTGGAGCGAGCTTTCTCTGCCTGGCTTGCTACCGGAGGATTCCCGGAGGCGCAAGGCCTCGACGCCGCCTCAAGGCAGCAACTGCTCCGCGACTACGTGGACGTGGCCATCCTGCGCGACGTAGTGGAACGTCACAGCGTCAGCAACGTCACCGGGTTGCGGTGGCTCGTCCGGCAGTTGCTCGGCAACGCCGGCAGTCTGTTCAGTGTCGAGAAGTTCCATGCTGCGGTCAAGTCGCAGGGGCTCGCGATCGCGCGGGACACGGTGCATCGGTTTGTCGGCTACCTGGAGGACTGCTTTCTCGTCCGCGTGGTGTGGATGGAGTCGGGCTCGGAACGGCAGCGCATGGTCAATCCGCGCAAGGTGTATCCGGTCGATACGGGGCTGATCCCGCTATTCGACCGCACTGGGCGTGCGAACGTCGGGCATGCCCTGGAAACGGCCGTTCTGGTCGAGCTCGAGCGCAGGCGGCTCGACGTGACCTATGTTCGAACCAGAAAGGGATACGAGGTCGACTTCCTGGTCCGCTCTGCCGATAGACGGCGCGAACTCATTCAGGTCTGCGCCGACGCATCGGATCCGGTTACCGCTGAGCGGGAAATGCGGGCTCTTGAGGCGGCGGGGGAGGCGTTTCCTGATGCCCGCAAGCTCCTGCTCACCCTCCATCGAGACGGCACACCGCCGACCTTGCCGGATGACGTAACAGCTCAACCGGCCTATGCCTGGGCGCTTGGAGGTTCCGCGGACTGAGCCGACGAACTCGGGTCTTTCCGTGCTGCAGTTGCGGCCGCGGACATTGCTGAGCGGGGCGATTGGACGGTCGCCAGATCGCCTTCGGCGGTATTCTTGAGGCTTGTTGTTTCAGGGGGACAGCTTGCGCGTCTACCTCTTCAGTCGACGGGCAGCTTGATTGGTGTGTAAACCGAGCGGCGAGGCTTCGGACTTGGACGATCGATACGGAGATACGCCTCTGCACGGCGTGTCAGCGCCGGAAGAGGTAGAAGCCTTGATCGCTGGTGGGGCTGACCCGAACGGGCGGAATGAGTTCGGCGAGACACCGCTGCACGACGCAACAGAGGCGGCGTTTCCGGACGACGACTGGCCGGCTGCCGGGGTGGTTCGGAGCCTCATTGCTGGCGGGGCCGACCCGAATATTCGGGATGATGCGGGTAGAACGCCGTTGCATCAGGCGAGAAGATCGGACGTTGTGAAGGCTCTGATTGCTGGCGGAGCCGATCCGGATGCTCGGGATGATTCGGGGGAGACACCGCTGCACCTCGTGATGGAACTTGGTGCCATACGAGCGCTGCTTGCCAGCGGTGCGGATCCCAACGCACGGAGTAGGAGCAGGCGGACGCCGCTGCACCGGCATCGATACGATGTCGTCTACGATCTGGGCTGAGTTGTTGGTGACTTCTGACCTGCCAGCCGGCCAAGGGGCACTCGATGGCTCACCTACCGCTCTCAGGCCGGCGCGCGAATCAGCTCTCCGTGTGCTTCTCATCGGCTGGCGAACTTGCCGAGTTGTCTCTCGGTCTCTCCTTCCGTGTTCAGAATGAAGAAGGTCCGGCAGCTTCATCGATGCCAGTACGACGCGTGGCGGCGGTTGGGTAGCTCGCGCATCCAGTGGTTGATTTCCTTCTTGTGGCCGCCACGGCGGCGCGTGTTGTGGTGATAGACGACAGCGGTGCGCTGGTCGGCGAGTTTCGTGGCCTCGACGAGGCTTATCTGCTTGGCGCTGTCCTTCCGGGTTTGGCTTGAAGCGTTTGGTGGGGAAGAGCCCGTTGTCCGGATCGGCGAACACCAAGTCGCAGTCTTTGAGCGTACCGACGACCCGCCTGAACCACGCTTGGCGCCATCTCTTACGGTCCCGAAACGGAATGTCCCGGACGTCGAGCAACTCGCTGGCGAACACCGCACGGCCGAGAACACCCGACTCTTCAATGGCCGCTGTACTTTGATCGCGGCGTCCGACCAGTCCCGCCAACGTCTCGAACGGTGACGGGCCCAGGCGGCGCCATGTGTCAGATCGTCGAGGTGCTTCAGGTGCTACCCGTTGCCGGTTTGGCGCCTTGGTGACGGGTGTAGGTGCCAGGCCACGCCAAGTCGCTTGCCGTGGCCAATAGCGCGGAGCAGGCCGTACTTCGCGAATCGCCGATGTCGCGGGTGTAGGCGTCCTGCATCCTTGTCTCTACTGGTTTCGCCGTCCGGTTCGACAGTCTACGAAGCAGGAACCGTGTCGCTTCACTGCATGGAAGCCGTGATCGTGGTCAGTTCTCCCGGAAGCAGTACAGTTTCGACCGTGTACGGATCACCAGCCGGTCGCCGGCCAGCGTCGGCGAGGCGAGCGTCATTTCGTCGAGTTCGTTCGCGTGAAGCTGCTCGAACTCGCCGCTGGTCCCGAAGACGAACGTCGTGCCGGCCTCGTCGGTCGCGAAGATGCGGTTGCGGTAGGCCCAGGGCGAGGTCGTGAAGTGGCCGTTCGATTCCTTGATCCGCGCCTGGAAGAAGCGCTCGCCGGTGGCCGCGTCGTAGCGGGCGAGGATGCCGCGGTCGTAGACGACCCACAGGGAGCCCTTGTACGGGACGGGAGTCGGGATGTAGGTGCCAGCCCGGCTGTCGTTCCAGACCACGAAGTCGTTGCTCGTCTCACCCTCGTCCAGGGTGAGGTCGCCGGCGGCGCCTGGACGGATCGCGGTGATCGGGCGGTTCTGGTCTCCGTGAACGCCCGATGTCACGTACAGGAGACCCTCGTAGGCGAAGGGCGTCGGCACCGGCAGAAGCGAGTGGCGGGTGAGCCGCCACAACTCGCGGCCCACCGTGTCGTGGCTGATGACGGTGTAGGGCCCGAGCGCCACGATCTCGGTCCGTTCGTCGTGCCGCCAGACGAACGGCGTGCTCCACGAGGTTCGGTGATTCGGGGCGTGCGGAGCGGTCAGCCGTCCGCGGGCCGCGCGCCAGATCTCGCGGCCGCCCCGCTTCGAGAAGGCGGCGAGGAACGGGTGCTCCTGGTTGTCGTTCAGGACCACGACGAGGTCCTCGGTCAGGGCGGGCGAGCCGCCGGTGCCGAAGTCCATGTAGATCTGGAACGGGTCGAGCCGCCGTTCCCAGCGCGGTTCGCCGTCCAGCGAGTAGGCCCACAGGCCGAGGCCGGTGATGTAGACGAAGATCGTCTCGCCGTCTGTCACCGGTGTCTCGGAGGCGAAGGTGTTCTTCGAGTGGCGGCCACCGGGTGGCGGGCCGGCAAAGAACGTCCGCCGCCAGAGTTCGGCGCCGTCCTCGAGTGAATAGGCGATCAGCAGGTAGTCGAGATCGACCTCGTCGGGGAACTCGATGAAGCGCTCGTCGTGCCGCTTGAGGACCTCCTCCCACGGCAGGCCCTGCTCCCGGAGTTCGCGCATGAACTCGTTGCTGTATTCGGTGCCGAACTCCGGCTGCTTCGTAGCCTCCGCCTGTGCGGTCGCGGTGGTCAGGAAGACCGTGTGGCCGACCACGATCGGCGACGACCAGCCGGAACCGGGCACGTCGACTCGCCATTCGACGTTCTCGGTGGTCGACCAGTGCAGCGGCAGACGGTCGTTGTCCGAGACCGGGATGCCGTCCGGGCCGCGGAAGCCGGGCCAGAGCGGGGTCGGCGCCGGTTTGGCCGCCGATTGCGCGAGCGCGGGTGCGACGACGCAGGCCAGGATGAGCGCGGCGACGAGGAGGCGCTGCATGACGCGGATGCTACCGGCGACCGCTGCGTTACGCTCCATTCGTGGGTTCCGGACGTGTACCGAGGGTCGCCGCCATCGTTCTGAACTACAACGGGCGGGACATCACGCTGCAGGCGTTGGCCAGCCTGGAGGCGATGACTTATCCCGCCTGCGAGTTGATCCACATCGACAACGGCTCCAGCGACGGCTCGTCCGAGGCGGTCGCCGCCGCGCATCCGGGCGTCACCCAGATCCGGGTCGAGGAGAACCGGGGCGTCGTCCACGGCATGAACCAGGGGATCGAACTCGCGGTCAGCCGCGGCGTCGACTACCTGCTCCTGCTGAACAACGACATCGAGGTCGAGCCGGACTTCCTCGACGAACTCGTCGCCGTCGCCGGAGCGGATCCTGCCATCGGCTGCGTGGGGCCGAAGATCTTCTACCACGGGGAGCGTGACCGTCTCTGGTCCACTGGCGGCCGCATCCGCTTCCGGGAGTCGATGACCCGGGAGCGGGGCGAGGGCGAGGTCGACCGCGGGCAGTACGACCGCGACGAGGAAGTGCCCTACGTGAACGGCTGCGCGATGCTGGTGCGCCGGAGCGTCGTCGAGGAGATCGGTCTCTGGGATCCGCTGTTCCACCTCGCGCTCGACGACGCGGACTGGTGCATGCGGATGAAGGCGCGCGGCTACCGCTGCTTCTACGCGCACCGGGCGGTCCTCTACCACATGGTGGCGCGTACGGTCGGAGGCTACCGGGCGTCGCGGACGTTCTTCAACGGCCGCAGCGCGGCGCTGTTCGTTCGCCGCTATGGCGGTCCGGCGCAGTGGTGCTCGTTCCTGCTATTCCTCTCGGCGGGTCTCTTCCTGGCCTTCTTTCGCGAACTCGTCCGCGGCAACCAGGGTGCCGTGATCGCCAAGCTGCGCGGCGTGATCGAGGGCTTGAAGGCGCCGATGGCGCCGCCGCCGCGGATCGACGAGGGTGTCCGGGCATGCTGAAGAACCTGCGGGAGGACACGCGACGGCTGGAGGGTTCGAGCTCGTTATGACAGTATTGCCACCTTATGGTGCGCGCGACGTACTCGCTCGACGAAGCTACCGTCCGGCGCCTTCGGCGAACGGCGGAGCGGCTCGGCAAACCTCAAAGCCAGATCGTTCGCGAGGCGATCGCCGACTATGCGGCCCGATGCGACAGGCTGACCGAAGTCGAGCGACTCAGCATGCTGGAAGTGCTCGGCCGATTGCGCCGTGAGCAGCTGGCGGGCTCGGCGAATGCGGTCGACGCTGAGTTGCGTGAGATCCGCGAATCCCGCCGTGTCGGCTGGGACCGCGAGTTCGATCGGCGATGATTCACCTTGACACGTCGGCCCTGGTGGACGCTCTCGTGTCTCCTCACCGTTCAACGCGGAAAGGCCGACTCCCCGTGCTGAAGAACCTGCGTGAGGACACGCGACGGCTGCGCGAGATCAAGACCAAGCCGTTCCCCTTCTACGTGATCGAGTCGCTGCTGTTCGAGAACGGCTACCAGGCGGTCGTTCTCTACCGTCTTGCCCACTGGTTCAAGAGCCACCGCGTCCCGGTGCTGGGGCCGGCCTTCGCAAGGCTGTCGTTGTTCCTCACCAGCGTCGACATCGCGCCGGCGGCCCGGATCGGGCCCGGGCTGTTCATCAGCCACGGTATCGGTCTGGTCATCGGCAACGGGGTTCGCATCGGCAGGAACGGAACCCTGCTCCACCAGGTGACGATTGGCGCTCCGACCGGCAAGCGGCTCGACCAGATGCCGAAGTTGGGCGACAACGTCTTCGTCGGCGCCGGCAGCCTTCTGATCGGCAGGATCGAGATCGGGGACGACGCGTTCATCGGCGTGAACTGCGTCGTCACGGGCGACATCCCGGCTCAGACCAAGGTCACGCCGACTGCCGGACTACGGTTGGAGGCCGGCGAAGTACCGCCTGCCGAGGACCAGACCGACTGAGTGCCCCGACTCCTGGAGCAGTACACCCGTTTCGGATGCAGGCCATCGGGCGTCGGCTGGTAGGGTCGGTGATTCCAGGTCCATAGTTCCGACGGAGGAACCGCCCCGCGAATGCGTGAAGTCAGCCGGTTCTACGGGATCGTCATCGAGATGGAGGAGGGGGACACGCCCCCGGCCCACTTCCACGCCAGCTATGGCGGGGCCATTGCGCTGATGGGGATCGAGAAGTCGACGGTGTTCAAGGGCCGGCTCCCGCCGAGAGCACTCGGCCTGGTGTTGGAGTGGGCGTCACTGCGCCGCCGCGAGTTACGGCAGGCATGGAAGCGGGGCCAGAACTCGGAGGACCTCGGGAAGATTGCGCCGCTGGACTGAGGGGGGCTTGAGTCCGACCCGCTGGAAGGTGGCCGGAGGCCCTGGACCTGCAAGCAAACGCATGAAGGAGTTGAACGTGATTCGACGCATCGCACCCGCAGCGATGGGGCTGCTTGCGATTCTCTTGTTCCTGCCCGGCTGCTACGGCCAGGAACATACCTACTGGCTCGATCCGGAACTCGGCGTCCCATACAAGGGCGTGACGAAGACCGAGACAAGGGCGTGACGAAGACCGAGACCCGGACGCATATGCAGATGCCGGCGCAGGGCATGGATCTCGACACGACGTTCACGCTGGCGGAACGAAGCGACGGCCGGGCGTCGATCGAAGCCGCGGGTACCCTGTCCGGCACGGAGGACGCCGGATTCGGGCTTCCGGGCCTACCCGCCGTGCCTGGCATGGAGATGCAGTTCGAGAGCCTGTCCGGCTCGATAAGCGGTGCGTACGAGCTTGACGAAGCGACGGGACTGGCGGTCGCCTACGGCATGGACATGACGATGGACACCGAGATGGTCATCGAGCTGCCGCAGGTTGAGGGCCAGCCGGCCGGTGTCTCCTCGATGTCCATGTCCATGTCCATGTCGCTGGAGTGGACGGTGGAGGGGACGCTCGGCAAGGCTGAGTAGCGCTCACCACTTGACGCACCTCGGCGGGCGGCGGTTTGGCGTCCCGGAGCGCCGCGCGACGATGTATTCGCGGCTCGCGCGTGGGGCCATTGCCCGCGTGTCTCCGCGATGGTGGCGGTCGAGCATCAAGTAACCGACCAGAAGGCCCGAGGGGCCTACTACACACCACCTGAGACCGCCGCTGCGCTGGTCCGGTGGGCTGTTCGGGACCCGAACGAGCACATGCTCGACCCGTCCTGCGGCGACGGCCGGTTTCTCGCGTTGCACCCCCGCAGCACCGGTGTCGATTGCGACGCGACGGCAGTCTCCAATGCGACGGAGGCGGCACCGCGCGGAACCGTAGAGTGTGCGGACTTCTTCGACTGGGCCGATCGCGGACACCCGCGTGTCTGTTCGAGAGTGGCGGCGTTGGGGCTCGCGCCTCCGACCGATGCTCTTGCCGAGCCGGATTCGTGACGCCTACGAGGACCTCAGAGATTCCGAGCTGACCACCGCGCTCGGGCGCGTGGCCGATGTCGGGATCGGCTACGTTTCCGGCGCCAACGACTTCTTTCACCTCCGTCCGTCGGAAGCGGAGGAACTGGAAATCCCGAGTGATCTGTTCCGCTCCACCGTGCGTAGCGGCCGGGAACTCCAGGCCGGAGCGATTACCGATGAGACGGTTGCAGCCTGGCGAACGGACGATCGGCCGAACTTCCTGCTCGCGCTCGGCCCCGAGACGCCGCTTCCCGATGCGGTCAGCCGGTACCTGGATTCTCCTCGCGGAGTCGAGGTCCGGAAGCGGTACAAGTGTCGCGTTCGGACCCCTTGGTACGCCGTGCCCCATGTGTCCGTTCCCGATCTCTTCCTCTCCTACATGAGCGGAGAGGGGCCCGCCCTGGTCGAGAACCAGGCCCGATGCACCTGCACCAACGCAGTCCACGGCGTTCGTCTGAACGACAGAGGCGTTACTGCATCTCGCTTGCGCCGGAAGTGGAGTAGCCCTCTGACCAGTCTCAGTTGCGAGATCGAGGGGCACCCTCTTGGTGGCGGCGTCTTGAAGCTCGAGCCTCGGGAAGCGACGAAAGTGGTCGTGTCACTGGATGGCGATCTGCCGGTTGGCATCGAGCGCGATCTGCTGGAAGGCGTCGACATGCTGCGCCGGTGGCGGCACCGTGACTAGACAGGCGAACCGTTGTCGCTGGATCGGTCTCTCCGAGGCTCTCGACGCGTTTGTCTCCGTGCCTGGGAAGTCCCAGAGCCAAGCCCACATCCGGCCCTTACACTGGTACACCGCTTGCCGGCTCGTAGTTGAAGGCGGCTTTCACCCGGACGACGTCGTTTCGCGACCGCCGTTCTCGGTGCGCCGCTCGCGTGGCGGCCATGTTCTGGTTCACGACCCGGAAAGCGCGGCGGGAGGCGAGCTGACGGTGCTGGGAGGCTTGAAGACGAAGGACGTGGATGTCGTCGTCAGCAAGCCAGGTATTGGCCCCGTGTGTTGCGGTGTCGATCAAGGGCACGTGCCTGAACACGGCACCCTTCATGCGCTTCATAGGGTCTCGCCCGGCGGCATCTGGAAAACGGCTCGCTGGTGCTCTGCGACGTGACCTCGGTCTACTTCGAGGGCAGAGAGTGCCCGCTGGCCAGGCACGGCTACTCCAGGGAGCGAGGCAAGCTCCAGATCGTCTTCGGCCTGCTCTGCAACCGGGATGGATGCCCGGTCGCGGTCGAAGTATTCGAGGGCAACACCGCCGATCCGAAGACCCTGAGCGCCCAGGTGCAGAAGCTCCGCGACCGCTTCTCGCTCGACCAGGTCGTGATCGTCGGAGACCGGCGCCTGATCACCAACGCGCGCATCCGCGAGGACTTCGACCCCGCGGGCCTGTCCTGGATCAGCGCCCTGCGCGCGCCGGCGATCAGGACGCTGGCCCAGGAAGGCCACCTGCAACTGTCGCTCTTCGATGAGCGGAAGATGGCCGAGATCAGGGTCCCGGAGCTGTACCCGAAGGAGCGCCTCGTGGTGTGCCGGAACCCGCTTCTGGCGGAGGAACGCGGCCGCAAGCGCCAGGAGCTTCTCGAAGCCACCGAGCGCAAGCTCGACGCCGTCGTTGCGGCGACGCGGCGCAAGAAGAACCCCCTGCGCGGCAAGGACGCCATCGCCGTGCGCGCGGACCGCGCCCGGGGCGCCTACAAGGTCGGCAAGCACTTCGAGGTCGAGATCGAAGAGGACGGCTTCCAATACCGCCGCAACGAGGCGCGCATCGCCGAGGAAGCCGCTCTCGACGGCTTCTACGTCATCCGCACCAACGTCCCCGAAGACGAACTGCCGGCAGCCGATGCGGTCCGCGCCTACAAGAGCCTCAGCCGCGTCGAACGCGCCTTCCGCTCCTACAAGAGCGTCGACCTCAAAGTGCGCCCCGTCCACCATCGCCCGGCCTCGAGGGTGCGCGCCCATGTCTTCCTCTGCATGCTCGCCTACTACGTCGAGTGGCACATGCGCCGGACCCTGGCGCCCCTCCTCTTCGACGACCAACGCCGCGACGGCCAACGCGAGTCGCCCGTCGATCCCGCGCGCAGGTCGACCGCCGCACTGGCCAAGGCCAACTCCCGGAAAACCCCGCAAGGGCTCACCGTCCACAGCTTCCAGACCCTGCTCGCCGACCTGGCCACGCTGACCCGAAACCGCGTGCGCATGCACGGCAAGGACGACCACAACGCCGATGTCCTCGCAAGGCCCACTCCACTCCAGAACGAAGCCTTCAGGCTCCTCCGCGTCCGACCCTGAAACCAGGCGTACCCAGTAGCCGACATAACCCGATTACAGAAAACGCCCACCAGTACAGGCGATTTCACGGTCTGACGCTCAGAACTTCGGTCTAGTCTTGCGTGGCGGGGCTGTAGTACCCGAAGAGCGGTTCAGGCTCGTAGCCGAGGTCCAACAGTCGCTCCTTTAGTGCATCTTTGCCCCGCACCCTTTCAGTCGCACCATCCTCGTGATTGGAGACGTAGGCGTCGTCCCCGTTTGGGAGGTAGATGGAGTACCACGTGCCTCGCCTCGTCACTTTCAACTGCTGCGTAGCTTGACGCGCGTCGTAGAGCTTCTGCGCTGTCTTCGCCATGTTCATGACTCCTTCTCTGATTCTGGTGTCGGCCTATGCAGGAGGGGTTCTTCCGTTGCTCGATCTTAGTGCGACCGTGGTGCCTTTCGGCTCAGAGTAGTCCCGCACGCTTCGACATGCAACCGACAGGATATTGACCAGGGTCAGCCGCCAGCGGCTCCCTTGTTCAGCTCGTTTTCCCAAGTGCTGGCCACGTCTCTCGCCAGGCGGCAGAGCGCTGCTTCGTGCGCTTCCCACTGATCAGCGTCCAACAAGCAGTACCGTTGTTCTTGAACCCGTTCCGTGATGGGTGCGTTGGGTGGGGGTTCGCGCTTGAAAGGAATGGTACTCTCGGCCTCCTTGAAGTTGTCGAGGCAGAGATGGATGGCTGTCGGGAAGAACGTGACCCTGATTCTGGCGCTTGGGTCAAGGTCCACGGAATGGGACGCGCGCACCGTGCGGTAACCGACTAGTGTCATGTCACATGTCCTATGTCGTATGAATTGTAGTAGGCTCGTTGCCGTTCAAGGACGGCAAGGAGGCTGGCATGAAGCGGTACGTGGTGGAATTGGAGGTGCAGGAGCGCGAGGAGTTGGCGTCGATCACGCGCAAGGGTTCGCATCGGTCGCAGAAGGTAGTCAACGCCCTGATTCTGCTCAACTGCGACGAGGGCAAGCTCGACGGGCCTCGGACGACCGGCGAGACGATCGCCGGCGTCTTGCGGATCAGTGCGCGCAGGGTGGATCGGGTGAAGAAGCGGTTCGTGGAGGACGGTCTCGAGGCAGCGCTCGGGAATCGGCAGGGGCGTCGTCCCAAGTATCTGCGCAAGGCGGATGGCGAGTTCGAGGCGCGGCTGGTCGCGCTCAGTTGCGGCGACCCGCCCGAAGGACGTTCGCAGTGGTCGCTGCGTCTGTTGGCGGACCGTGCGGTGGAGCTCGGCTATATCGACAGCGTCTCGCACGAAACGGTGCGACGGGTGCTAAAGAGAACGCTCTCAAACCGTGGCGCCGCGTCGGCTGGGTGATTCCGCCGCAATGCAACGCCGACTTCGCGGCAGGCATGGAGCGAGTGCTCGACGTCTATCGGCGTCCGTACGACGCACACTTCCCGGTGGTATGCATGGACGAAACGCCGCGGCAGTTGATCGCCGAAACACGCGCTCCCATCCCGCCGGCCCCTGGACGGGAGGTCCGCGAAGACTACGAGTACCGACGCTGCGGCACCTGCAACGTGTTCATGGCGACCGAACCGCTGGCCGGGCGGCGTCTGACCAAGGTCACCGAGCGCAGGACCAAGACCGACTGGGCGCGTTTCCTGGAAGACATCGCCGGACAGCATCCCGAGGCCGCCCGAATCACGCTCGTGATGGACAACCTCAACACGCACCGTCCCGGCGCGCTCTACGAAACCTTCGACCCGGCCCGGGCCAAGGCGCTGTGGGACCGCTTCGAGTTCGTCTACACCCCCAAGCACGGCAGTTGGCTCAACGTCGCCGAGGTCGAACTCAGCGTGATGATCCGCCAGTGCCTCAACCGCCGCATCGACTCCATCGACACACTGCGCGCCGAAGTCGCCGCCTGGGAGGCCGCCAGAGACCGGATCCGAGCCAAGGTCAACTGGCACTTCACTACCGACGACGCACGTGTCAGGCTCAAACGCCTCTATCCGACTTTTGACGAGTGACACGACACTAGGTCCGGCATCGTTAGCGGCCTGAGGCTGCGAAACGTGAGGCCGGATCTCTTTGGGTACATGTCGTCCTCAGTGTTCAAGGCGTCGATGGCTTCTGCCCAGAGATCGGCGAGGCCCAGATCCTTGGCCAGATTGGCGAGGGATCGCGAGAGATTCTCGTAGTTTCGCGGGTCTCGGGTGTCGTCGAGACGCCTTTGATGTTCGGCAGGCTCTCCGGCTTCAAACTGCCTCGCTAGTACTGTCCCGCCGTCGTGACTGAAGCCGTGAAAGGTCAGGAGCGAGATGTCGAGGCCGCACTGCAGGAACTTGACGATGCGGCTTGCTCTCTCGTCGGCGCCCAAGCCCACCAGGACCATCCTCAAGGGCCGCAGGTTGTCCAGCGAATCGGCCTTGTGTTCGCTGTACCATTCGTCGAAAGCCTCGCGATTCTCGAAGTTCTCGATCCCCTCCCCACCGGATTGGCTGGCGATGAGGTTTGCGAGATCCTCATTGCCTAGTGCATCCCAGCGAGGAGCCGTAGTCCAGCACCTGTGCGACCGCTTCACGCGTGAAGGTGCCGCGCTTCAACTCGAAGACGACAAGACGGCCGCTACCGTCGATACCGAGAAGATCGGGATACCCGGCGTCAGTGGTGGTTTGTCGGCCGACGAGGCTCAAGTCGCGCGCCAGCATGTCGGGACGCTTGACCAAGATGTCTTCCAGCAGCATCTCGGTCTCTGTCTCTTTCTTCGGTTCGATGGGCACCACCTTGTCCGCCGATTCGCCAATGGCCCACATTCTGATTCGGTCCGATGTCATGTCTCCGGTACCTCACGCTCCCTCTCAAGCGCCGTACAGAATCCGCTCGCCGTCGTCTTCCCGCCTCAGCTCTCCCAGATCCTCCAGCCACCGCAGGTGCGCGATCGCTTCGCCTGTGGCGAACCAGCGCTGCATGATCGGGAAGTCGTCCCAGGACCTGGCGCGGATGTCCCAGGTCATTTCGCTGGCCGTCTGGTAGGCGTTGCGGCCGCCGTTCGCGCGCAGGATGTCGAGGACCTCCTGGCCGCGGACCTCGTGGTGCTCCCGCAGTTCGCGGCAACGGCCCTGGAAGTCGTGGATCAGGCTTCGGTGGCCCGGTAGGCACAGGTCGACGTCGAGGACGTCGACCTTGGCGATGCTGGCCAGGTAGAGCCCCAGGGGGTCGTGGTCGTCGGCCCAGGCCTGGATGTTGGGCGTGATGTCGCCCAGGATGTGGTCGCCGGCGATGAAGAGGCGCTTCGCCCTGTCGTAGAGCGAGATGTGGCCGAAGGTGTGGCCCGGCGTGTCGATGACCTCAAGGCGGTAGCCGGCGATCTCGATCGCGTCGCCTTCATGGAGCGGCGCGTACTCGATCATCTGCCCGCTGAAGCGCGCGCCGGGGTGGCGCCGGAAGGACTCGGCCAACTCCTCGGGCGGGAAACCGCTGCGTCTGAGGTACACGCCCATCGGGCTGTTCTCGGACCAGCCGCCGTGGGCCCGGCCCATCGAGGCGGCGTCGATGGCCCCCATCGATGCGGTGCGCCCTGGCCGCAGAAGTTCCGGGATCAGGCCGTGGTGATCCGCGTGCAGGTGAGTGGCCAGGAAGTCGGTCTTCTCGAGGTCCACGCCGATCTCGTCGAGCCCGGCGGTGAGGACTTCCCGGCACTCGGGCCGGTTCATGCCCGTGTCGATGACGAGCCACCGGTCGTCCTCGGCCAGGACGTAGCAGTTCACTTCCTTGAGCGGGTTCCGCGGCAACGGCACGACGACCCGGTAGAGCCCGTCCAGGATCTTCTCGGCGATTTGGTCGTTCATGGGAGCGCGAAGGGTAGCAAGGGCGGGTGCCGCCCGTCCTTTCACACCCGAAAGCCTAGAGTTTGGGCGACCGCGCGCTGTCGTTTGTCGCTGGTCAGAAACGTCATCTCCCTGGGCTCTCCGCGCACCGACATGGCAGTGGCCACATGCCAGAGGTCGGTACCCCGCAGATAGCCGGCAGCGAGCACTGCCTCAATCTCTGCCGTCAAGGGGCGACGAGGGAGAACCCACTGTACGCCGACCAGGAAACTCGGCTGAAAGTCCAACCGCTCGCGGGCGAGACTCGCCCGCAATTCTGCTTGGAGCAGGTTGGATGAAACGAGCCGTTCGAAGTCGTCCAGCCGTTGGCGGAGTTCACTGCTCCCGGACTCGCCGAACGCAATGGCGGCGAGTATCGACGTGTCTATGTACGCGAGGATCACTCGTTGCGGTCGGCCAGGAACCGCTCCAGCGCGCCGGGGCGGCGTTCGATCGTTCTGAAGTTCCGCTTGCGGGACTTCGAGCCAACCAGAGTGCCCTCGCGCTCCATTTGCTCCAGCCTCTCTTCGAGCGTCTGCTTCTTCGGCTTGATCGGGCGAATCTCGGCCGCCGGCTTCCCTCGGTAGGAGATCGTTATCGTCTTCCCCTGCCGGACGTGCCGGAGCACTTCCGAGAAACGCGCCTTCGCTTCGTAGGTCGAGTACATGATGGTCATGCGGCCAAGTGTAACTGACTAGTCAGACCAGAACTGGGAGACTCGACGTGAACTCCAATTCCTCTTGAGGGTCTTGGCCGGCCGTATGCGGGCAGGATGCCCGCGTTCCCAGGTCGGGAGGGCCGCTCAACGGGTACGATTCCGGGCCGAACGCTCAGAGGAGAACCGAGATGCCGCTGACCGAGAGCTACGTTCCCGCCGAGACGAGTTCACCTGTCCTCGAGACGACCGTCGGCGGCATCCTGCGCGACGCCGCGGCCAGGGCGCCGGACCAGGTCGCTCTGGTCGAGGGCGTGCCGGGCGAGCGACGATCCTGGACCTATGCCGAACTCCTGGCCGACGCGGAGCGCGTGGCGCGGGCTCTGGCTGCACGCTTCGAGAAAGGCGATCGGGTCGCGGTCTGGGCGCCGAACATCCCGGAGTGGGTGCTGCTGGAGTACGGCGCCGGTCTGGCCGGGGTCGTTCTGGTGACCGTCAATCCCGCGTACCAGCCGAAGGAACTCGAGTACGTGCTGCGGCAGTCGAGGTCTTCCGGCATCTTCTACCTGCGTTCGTTCCGCGGCAACCCGATGGAGCCCGACTTCGCCAGCCGCGACCTGTCGTCCGTCCACACCGTCTGCTCGGGCGGCGCGACGGTGCCGGCCGACCTGGTACGGCGGATCGAAAGCACGCTCGGCGTGCAGTTCTCGATCATCTACGGCCAGACCGAGGCGTCGCCCGGGGTGACGCTGATGAAGCCGGACGACAGCGAGGAGGACAAGGCGAACACGCTTGGCCCGGTGTTGCCGCAGACCGAGATGAAGGTGATCGATCCCGAGACCGGCGCCACGGTGCCGATCGGCGAGCCGGGGGAACTCTGCTGCCGCAGGTATCTCGTGATGCTCGGGTACTTCGAGATGCCGGACAAGACCGCCGAGACGATCGACCAGGATGGCTGGCTGCACACCGGGGACCTCGTCACGATGGACGACCGCGGCTACACGACGATCACCGGCCGGTTGAGGGACATGATCATCCGTGGCGGCGAGAACATCTACCCGCGCGAGATCGAGGAGCTGCTGTTCGAGCACCCTCGGGTCGCGGACGTTGCGGTCGTAGGACTGCCGGACGAGCGCTGGGGCGAGATCGTCGGCGCCTTCATCCGCGACGCGGACCCGGCCAACCCGGTCTCGGACGCGGAACTCCACGCGTACTGCCGCGAGAACCTGTCGCCGCAGAAGACGCCGAAGGCCTGGTACCGGGTCGACGACTTCCCGCTGACGCCGTCCGGCAAGATCCAGAAGTTCGTGCTGCTCGAGGAGTGGCGGAAGGGGGCCTACAACGCGGCCTGAGTCGGGGTTGGTGTGGCGGCTACACGAAGCGGATCCGATCTGACATGATCGCCGCTCGCAACGCAGGCTTCTCTTTGCCGCTCCGCGACTAGCGAGCGGTTGGCGCATGCAGGCTCTCAGATCCAACGTCGACGTCCGGTCGGAGCAGTTCAAGAAGAACCGCGACGACATCCTGGAGCAGATCGAGCAGGTGAACGGCCTGCTCGAGCAGGTGTCCGGTGGCGGCGGGCCGGAGGCGATGAATCGCCTGCGGAGCCGCGGCAAGCTGCCAGTGCGCGAGCGCGTGGCGAACGCGCTCGATCGGGACAGCCCGTTCCTCGAGATCTCGCCGCTCGCGGCCTGGAACTCCTACTACACGGTCGGCTCAGGGTTCGTGCTCGGCGTCGGCGTGATCTCGGGCACGGAGTGCGTGATCCTCGGGCACGACCCGTCGGTTCGGGCCGGTGCTTTCAACGAGTTCAACTCGAAGAAGCTCATGCGTGGCCTCGAGATCGCGCGGGTCAACCGGCTGCCCTACGTCCAGTTCGTGGAGTCGGCGGGCGCTGACCTGCGCGGCAACACGGGGGACGATCCGAACGCGCAAACGAAGCGGACCATCGGGCACTTCGCCGAGTCCGGCCGCCTCTTCTACGAGATCTCCGAGCTCTCCAAGATGCGCATTCCGACGGTGTCGATCGTCTTCGGCGCCTCAACGGCGGGCGGTGCTTACCAGCCGGGGATGAGCGACTACAACATCTTCGTCAAGAACCAGGCGATGGTCTCGCTCGGCGGCCCGCCCCTGGTCAAGATGGCGACTGGGGAAGACGCCGAGCCGGAGAGCGTCGGCGGCGCCGACATGCACTGCCGCGTCTCGGGACTGGGCGACTACCTGGCCCTGGACGAGATGGACGGCATCCGGTTGCTTCGAGACGTGGTTCACCACCTGAACTGGCGCAAGGAAGGCCCCGGGCCGAGCCTGCCGCCCGATGATCCGGTGCTCGATCCCGACGAGTTGCTCGGCCTCGTCTCGCGTGACCTGCGCTCGCCCCTCGACATCCGCGAGGTGATCGGGCGAGTCGTCGACGGCTCCCGCTTCGAGGAGTTCAAGCCGCTCTACGGGCCGACGATCGTCTGCGGGTGGTCCTCAATCCATGGCTACCCGGTGGGCATCCTGGGCAACAACGGCGCGCTGTTCTCCGAGTCGGCCGAGAAGGCGACTCAGTTCATTCAGCTCTGCAACCAGATCGACGCGCCGCTCCTGTTCCTTCACAACATCACGGGCTACATCGTCGGCACGGACTACGAGCAGGGCGGGATCACGAAGAACGGCTCGAAGATGATCAACGCGGTCGCGAACTCGACCGTGCCGCACCTGTCGGTGATCGTGGGCGCGTCGTACGGCGCCGGCAACTACGGCATGAGCGGCCGCGCGTACGGCACCCGGTTCACCTACATCTGGCCGACCGCGAAGATCGCGGTGATGGGCCCGGAACAGATGGCCGGCGTGATGACGATCGTGACCCGGAGGGCCGCGCAGCGGCGCGGCGTCGAGTTCGACGAAGAGGCGGACAGGAAGCGCGCGGCCGGAGTGATCCACTGGGCGGAGAAGCGTTCGCTGGGTCTCTACGCGACGTCCCGGGTCTCCGACGATGGGCTCATCGACCCGCGCGACACCCGCACGGTCCTCGGCCTGTCGCTGTCCGCCTGCCACAGCCGGGCGGTCGAGGGAGCGAAGGGCTATGCCGTTTTCCGGATGTGAGGCGGCGGCGTGATCCCTTGGAGGGCGGCATGATTACGCGGCTCCTGGTCGCCAACCGGGCTGAGATCGCGCGGCGGATCTTTCGCTCGGCCCGCGAGATGGGCATTGCGACCGTGACGGTGTACGCCGACGGCGATGCCGACGCGCCCTTCGTGGCCGAGGCCGACGAAGCGATCGCGCTCGACGGGCGCTCTTCGACCGAAACCTACCGGGACATCGAGAAGGTGCTGGCCGCTGCCGCCCGTACCGGCGCCGACGCGGTGCATCCCGGTTACGGTTTCCTGTCCGAGAACGCGGACTTCGCGCGCGCCGTGACCGACGCGGGCCTGGTCTGGGTGGGCCCGTCGCCCGAGGCGATCGCCGCGATGGGCGACAAGCTGTCGGCCAAGCGGTTGATGCGCGAGGCGAAGGTGCCGACGCTTGAGGCCGTCGAGCTCGGCGAAGGGGCCGACCTGGCCGCGGCGGCGGAAGTCGGTTTTCCGGCTCTGGTCAAGGCCGCGGCCGGTGGCGGCGGCCGCGGCATGCGGGTGGTCGAATCGGAGGCGGAACTCGCCGCCGCGGTCGAGGGTGCCCGCCGCGAGGCGGCGGCCGCGTTCGGCGACGGCACGGTCTTCCTGGAGCGCTGGCTGTCCTCCTCGCGGCACGTCGAGATCCAGATTCTGGGCGACCTGCAGGGCAACCTCGTCCACTGCTTCGAGCGCGAGTGCTCGATCCAGCGCCGCCACCAGAAGATCATCGAGGAGGCGCCGTCGCCGGTCGTGAGCGACGAGCTCCGGGCCCGCATGGGAGCGGCCGCGGTGGCGGCCGGCCAGGCGATCGGCTACAGCTCGGCGGGGACGGTCGAGTTCCTGGTCGAGCAGCCGGCGGATGGTTCCGCGCCGACCGACTTCTGGTTCCTCGAGGTGAACACCCGGCTGCAGGTGGAGCATCCAGTGACCGAGGAGATCACCGGCCTCGACCTGGTCCGAGAGCAGCTCCGGGTGGCCCAGGGCGAGGCGCTCGGATTCGCCCAGGAGGATCTGGCCATCCGCGGTCACGCGATCGAGGCCCGGCTCTACGCGGAGGACCCGGCGAACGACTTCCTGCCCCAGACCGGGCGGGTGCAGTGCTGGCAGCCGGCGCCGGGGATGAACGCGCGCTTCGACTCCGGAATCGAAAGCGGCAGCGACGTGGGCATCGAGTTCGATCCGATGCTCGCCAAGGTGATCGTCGGCGCGGCCACGCGCCGCGAAGCCGCGCTCCGGCTTGCCAGAGTGCTGGAGACGACGCGGGTGCAGGGCATTCGGACCAACCGGGACTTCCTGGTTGCGACGCTCCGCTCACCGGAATACCTGGCCGGCGACACGACGACCGACTTCATCGAACGGGTGGCGCCCGAGCCGGTACGCTTGCCGTCGGCCGGCGAGGTGGTGGCGGCGGGAATCTGTGCGGTGATGGCCGCGCAGCACGACCGCAGGCAGGCGGCGCGGATCCATCCGACGATCACAAGTGGCTGGCGCAACACGGTGATGCCCTACGAGCGGGCCGACTTCATGACCGCCGCCGGCGGCGCGCTCCGGATCGAGTACGGGATCCAGCGCGACGGCCGGTTCGACACGCGCGCCACGGCCGGCGACTGCGAGCCGAGCCGACACATGGTCGAGTTGCGCCGGCGCACTGCGGACGGCGTCGAAATCGTGATCGACGGCCGCAGATTCCGGGCGACCGTGACGGCCGACGGCGACCGCTGGCTCGTGCACGGTCCGGAGGGCGACGTCGAACTGCGGGAACTGCCGCGCTTCCCGGTCGCCGGGCTGGAAACGGTCGCCGGCGGTCTGACGGCGCCGATGCCGGGCAAGGTGATCTCGACCCACGCCGCGGTTGGAGATCGGGTCGAGTCGGGTCAACTCCTCCTGGTTTTGGAAGCGATGAAGATGGAGCACCGCGTGACCGCGCCGGCGCCGGGCACGGTCTCCGAGTTCCGGGTCGGCGAGGGCGAGCAGGTGGGGAACGGCGAGCTGCTCGTGGTCATCGACGAGGACGCGGCCTAAGGGCGCGGCGCGTTGACGCGAGGAGGATTGGCATGGGGAACCAGCCGGGGACCGAATACACGCTCTACGAAGTCCGCAGTGGCGCGGCCGTCATCACGCTCAACCGTCCGGAACGGCGCAACGCACTGTCGCCGGGTCTGATCACCGAGGTCTATGACCACTTGACGGCGGCCCAGGTCGACGACGCCGTCCGGTCGATCGTGATCACCGGTGCCGGCAAGGGCTTCTGCTCGGGCGCGGACCTCAAGCGGCAACCCGGCGAGGGCGAGTCGGACCGAATCGTGCCCTATCCGGATCTGCTGACCGCGATCTGGGAGGGTGAGAAGCCCGTGATCGCCGCGGTGAACGGCCACGCCTTCGCCGGCGGGCTGGGCATGGTCGCGGCCTCCGATCTGGTCATCACCGCGGAGGAAGCGATGTTCAGCTTCAGCGAAGTGCGGATCGGCGTCATCCCGGCGATCATCGCCGTCGTCTGCCTTCGCAAGCTGGGACCGCATCACGGCATGAGGCTGTTCCTGACCGGCGACCGATTCAACGGCCGGCAGGCCGTCGAGTACGGGCTGGCGCACAAAGCGGTGCCGCGCGACGATCTGTGGTCGGTGGTCCAGGAGGAGATCGACGCGATCAACCTGGGCGGTCCGACGGCGGTCGTCGAGTGCAAGAAGCTAGTGCGTGCGGTGCCGGACATCTCGCTGGCCGAAGGGTTCGAGCTGACCCAGGGCTGGAGCCGTCGCATGTTCCAGGGCGAGGAAGCGGCCGAAGGCATGGCCGCGTTCCGCGAGAAGAGGAAACCGAGTTGGGCGGTGGCTGCCGTCGGCGCCGGCGATTCGTCGTGACGATTCAGCTCTACCACTGCAAGGGCGCCCGCTCGCTCCGTCCGGTGTGGACGCTGGAGGAGATGGGCATCGACTACGACCTGCACGTGCTGCCCTTCCCGCCGCGGGTCTTCAAGAAGGACTACCTGGGAACCAACGTCCTGGGTACGGTCCCGTACATGATCGACGGCGATGTCCACATGACGGAGTCCTCGGGGATGACCAAGTACCTGGTCGACCGCTACGGCCCGACGCCGGTCGCCGTCGACGTGGACGACCCGGAGTACGGCGCGTACCTGAACTGGCTTTTCTACAGCGACGCGACCCTGACCTTCCCGCAGACGCTGTTCCTCCGTTACACCCGCCTCGAACCCAAGGAGCGCCGGGTTCCCCAGGTCGCCGAGGACTACCGCAGGTGGTTCCTGGGCCGGCTCCGGCTGGTGGAGAAGGCGACCTCGGACGGCCGTGACTTTCTGTGCTGCGGCCGCTTCACGATCGCCGACATCTGCGTGGGCTACGGCCTGCACCTGGCCACGTCGCTCGGCATCGACGACTTCGGCGACAACGTGCGACGCTACTGGACGCGGCTTCAGGAAGTCCCTTCGTACCAGCGGATCCGCGAGGTCTAGAAGCTTGGTCCGCGGCACGACCCGTCGGCTGTTCCTGGCAGGAATCGCCCTCGCATCCGGCGCTTGCGGCCCGACCCGGAACCTGCCGACGCCTGAACAGCCGATCGCCTACAACCACGAGGTCCACATCGAGGCGGGGCTCGAGTGCACGCGCTGCCATCGCGGCGCGGAGGAGGGGGTCCACGCGGGCATGCCCTCGGTCCAGGCATGCGCCGGCTGTCACCGACGCGAGATTCCCGACCATCCCGAGGTCCAGAAGGTGATGCTCGCGAACGAGAACCGGGAGCCGATCCTGTGGGCGAAGGTGAACGTGATCCCGGACAAGGCGATGGTCCACTTCAACCACCGCGCCCATGCTCGCGCCGGGGTCGAGTGCCTGACCTGCCACGGTGACGTCACCTCGATGACCGTGGCCGAGCCGGTGCGCAACGTCGCCGACATGGGATGGTGCGTCGAGTGCCACCGCGACAACGAGGCCAGCGACGATTGCCTGGCCTGCCACCGGTGAGGACGGGATGAGCGGCGGCGACGGCAAGCGCGGTGAACCCCGGGTCACGATCGGCCGGCGGGACTTCTTGAAGGTCTACGCCGCGGCCGGAATAGCGGTGCTCGAGGGCTGCCGGCGGCGGGACCAGGAACTGATCGAGTCGCCGGTGCGGCGGAGTACGGCTCTGCCTGGAGCCTCGGTGTGGCGGCGGTCGATCTGCGGGCAGTGCGGCGCTGGCTGCGAGATCGAAGTGCGGACCGTCGATCGGTTGGCGAAGAAGATCGAGGGGCTGCCGGACGGCTTCGTCAACCGCGGCGGCGTCTGCGCGCTCGGGCATTCGGCGCTCCAGGAGCTGTATCACCCGGACCGGGTGACGGAACCGATGCGGCGGGGCGCTTCGGGTGAGTTGGAGCCGGTGTCCTGGGAGGAGGCGCTGGAGGCCGCGGCGGGGGCGATTGCGGCCTCGCCGGCGGCGACGACGCTCGTCTCGGGCGCGCCGTCGGGACCGCTCCTCGGCCTGTGGCGGCGGTTTGCCGCCTCGGTCGGCGCGCCCGCGCCGGTCCACTGGCAGTCCGCCGACCTGGTTGTGGAACGCGAGGCGGCGCGAGTCGCTCTTGGCGAGCCGGTTCGTCCGGCGTATGACATGGCCCGGGCGGACTACGTGCTCAGCATCGGCGCGCCATTCCTCGACGGCTGGCGGAGTGCGGCCCACTTTGCCGGCGCCTGGGCGGAGTTGACCGCCGATCGTCGCGGCAAGCTGGTTCAGGTCGAGGCGCGGCATTCGTTGACCGCCGCGAACGCCGACGACTGGCTGCCTGTGGTGCCCGGTAGTGAAGGCGTGTTCGCGCGCGGCCTGGCCGGGCTGTTGATTGCTTCGGGGAAGGTGCCGGAAGACGCGCGAGCCGCCTACGAGGCGCTCTACCCCGAGGCGCCGACCGACCTGGCCGGCACCGCCGAGCGCTGCGGCATCGATTCCGACCGGATCGAGCGGCTCGCCAGCGAACTCTCCCGCGCTCGCCGGCCGTTGGTGATGATCGGGGGATCCGCGCTCGAGGGCGAGAACGGCCTCGCCGCGGGCGCGGCCGCGCTGGCGCTCAACGTGTTGCTGGGCGTCGTGGGCCGCGAAGGCGGCGTCTTCGCCGGTGTGGACTTCGGCTTCGAGGACCGATTGGCTGGCGACGCCGACGCGGCCGCGCCACCGGCGGCGCTGGCCGACCGGCTGGACGGCGCCGGCGCGTCCGGCGTCCTCGTCGTCTCGGAGGCCGATCCGCTGCATGCGATGCCGCGGTTCGAGTCCGCCATCGACGGTGCGGGCACCGTGATCGCGCTTTCCGCCTTCTTCGACGACACGACACTTCGCGCCGACCTGGTGCTGCCGATCCAGACCGACCTGGAGCGCTTCCAGGCGATCGAGCCGGATCCGGTGCTCGGGGTGCCCGCGCTGCTCATCGCGTCGCCGACGGTGGCGCCGAGGGGCGAGGCGCGGCATCCGGGCGACGTGGTCCTGGCCCTTGCGGCGGCTTCCGGCACGGAGCTTCCCTGGCCGGGCTTCCAGGAGGCCGTTGAGGCCGCGCTCAGCGATGCCTTCACCGCGACCAGAGCGGATGCCGAGGGGGCCGGCGCGTTGCCCGCTTCCCTTATCGCGGGCGCCCTGAACGCACGCCAGTTCGTGCGCAGGACCACGGATGCCGGCGGCTTGGTCGGGACCGAGGAGAGGCGTCGCGCGCCAACTCGGGGCGCCGCGAACGACGCCCCGGCCGGACTCCCCGATCCGGCCTCCCTGCCGTCCCCGGCCGCTCCGGCTGGCGTGGAGTCCTTCACGCTGATTCCGTTCGAGTCGCTGAAGCTCGGCGACGGCCAGGGCGCGAACCGTCCGTGGCTGCAGGAGTTGCCGGACCCGCTGTCGACCGTGATGTGGGGATCGTGGGCCGAGATGGCCACTGCCGACGCGGATCGCCTCGGCATCCGCACCGGCGACATCGTGCGGCTGACCGGAACCGCCGCCGAGATCGAACTGCCCGCGATCGTTCTGCCGACCGTGCGGCCGGGGTGCGTGGGCGTGCCGGTCGGCGGCGGCCATGCGGACTACGGTCGGTACGCGCGAGGCCGCGGCGTCAACGTGAACGCCCTGTTCGACCCGGACCGCCGGGTTGCGGGCGTCGCCGCGTTCGCGCGGGGAACCGTCAACGCGCGGGTCGAGCGGCTGCGCCGCCCCCGTCGCGACGAACGGCCGGTGATCCACGGCCGCGGCCTGCGGCAGGCCGAGGAGATACCCGTCGGCTGGGCGCCGCACGACAGCGGCGCCGCTCACGCCTCGAAGCAGGACGCCGGCTTCGTGCGGCGGCTCGGACGGCCGCGCCGTGCGGTGAGGGCGGGCGCCGCGACCCGGGAGGAGAAGGCATGACGCGCTGGGGCATGGCCATCGATCTCGACCGCTGCACCGGCTGCGAGGCCTGCGTCGTCGCGTGTTCCGCCGAGAACAACATCCAGACGGTCGGCGAGGAGCAGGCGCGCGAGGGCCGGGCGATGCACTGGCTCCGGATCGAGCGCTACTACGAGGGCGATTTCCCGAACGTCCGCACACGCTTCATGCCCGTCCTCTGCCAGCAGTGCGGCGCGGCCCCGTGCGAACCGGTCTGCCCCGTCTACGCGACGTACCACAACCCGGAAGGGTTGAACGCGATGGTGTACAGCCGCTGCATCGGCACGCGGTTCTGCGCCAACAACTGCCCGTACACGGTACGCGTCTTCAACTGGTTCGACGCCGAGTTCCCGGCCCCGCTCGACTCCCAGTTGAACCCGGACGTGAGCGTCCGGCCCGGCGGGGTGATGGAGAAGTGCACCTTCTGCGTGCAGCGCATCGTCGCCGGCAAGGACGAGGCGTCCCAGGGGGAACGCGAGGTCGCGGACGGCGACATCAAGACCGCCTGCCAGCAGTCGTGCCCGACGAAGGCGATCGCGTTCGGCGACCTCGACGACGCGGACAGCGAAGTCTCCCGGTGGGCGGAGTCGCCGCGGGCGTTCAGCCTCCTGGGCGATCTGGACACCCGTCCCGGCGTCGTCTACCTGAGCGGCTCGGAGTGGCGGGAGCCCGCCGAATGAGCGGCAGGCCGTTCGACGATCTGGCCTCGACGTTCAGCGCGCGCCCTGAACGCGGCTGCTTCGGCGGGCCGGTGCGGCGGGAGAGGTTCGGGTGACGGATCGGACCGAGAACCGCGCGGCAACGCTCGACGGCGAGCTGCTCGGCCGCCTCGACCGGCGCCGTCCGGGCTTGCTGGCCGGCTCGCTGGCGAGCGGCGCGCTGGCCCTGGTCTTCCTCTACTGCTGGGGCTACCAGATCGCGAACGGCATCGGCGTCACCGGCATCAACCGGCCGGTGTTCTGGGGCTTCCACATCATCAACTTCGTCTTCTGGATCGGCATCAGCCACGCCGGCACGCTGATCTCGGCGATCCTGCGGGTGACCAAGGCGGAGTGGCGGCGGCCGGTGACCCGATCGGCGGAGGCGATCACGCTGTTCGCGCTCGCCATCGGCGGTCTGTTCCCGCTGATTCACCTCGGCCGGGTCGCGATCTTCTACTACATGATCCCGTACCCGAACAGCCGGATGCTGTGGCCGAACTTCCGCTCGCCCCTGGTCTGGGACATCGCCGCGATCACGACCTACATCATCGGCAGCGCGCTCTACCTGTTCCTGCCCCTGATTCCGGATGCGGCGGTGATGCGGGACCGCGCGGCGGCGGGTCTCAGGAAGCGCTTCTACGCGATGCTCGCTCTCGGCTGGCGAGGCACCGCGCAGCAGTGGCACAGCCTGGAGTGGGGAATCCGCATTCTGGCGGTCGCGATCATCCCGGTCGCCGTCTCCGTGCACACGATCGTCTCCTGGGACTTCGCGATGACCCGGACGCCGGGCTGGAAGAGCACGATCTTCGGCCCCTACTTCGTCGTCGGCGCGATCTTCTCGGGGATCGCGGTGCTCATGATCGCGATGGCGCTGCTCCGCCGCGGTCTCGGGCTCGGGCGCTTCCTGACCGACCGCGTGTTCAACAACCTCGGACTCCTGTTCGTGACCATGTCCCTGGTCTGGGGCTACTTCACGTTCGCCGAGCACCTGACGGTCTGGTACAGCGGCGACCTGCCCGAGAAACTGGTGCATCACGTTCTGCTGCACGGCGACTTCGCCTTGCCGTTCTGGACCATGGTGGTGGTGAACCTCGTGATCCCTGTGGCCGTGCTCTCCTTCCCGCGCGGCCGGCGGCCGTTGCCGACCGCCCTGGTCGGTTGCGGCGTGCTGGTCGGCATGTGGCTCGAACGGTTCCTGATCGTCGTGCCGTCCCTGTCCACGCCGCGGCTGGCGTACAGCGTCGGCGACTACATGCCGAGCTGGGTGGAGTTCGGAATCATGATCGGGGCGGTCGGCGTGTTCGCCTGTCTCTACTTCACGTTCACCCAGTTGCTGCCGATCGTCTCCGTGTGGGAGATGCGCGAGGGCTGGCGCCACTCTGGCGGCGAAGAGGGCGGTGGTGCTGCGAGCGGCACCGACGACGTGAACCGGAATGGCGATCCGGGACGGCGACTTCGTGGGGCGGCGACCGCCGATGCCGCGCCGGCCTCCGCGACGCCGGCGGCGCCGATACCCGGTGGAGGTGCGGCATGACGGCGGCGGCGGAGCGTCATCTGGTCGAAGCGGCATTCGAGCAGGTCGCGGACCTGCGGGCGGTCGTGGAAGCCGCGCTCGAGTCGGGTGTCGCGGCTTCCAAGGTCGAAGTGCGCAGCCCCGCGCCGCTGGAAGAAGACGAACTGCCGCTGCCGAAGCCGAAGTCCCGGGTCCTGCTGTTTGCGCTCGCCGGCGCCGTGCTCGGCGGTCTGACCGCCTTCGGTCTGGCGGCCGGGACCGCCCTCGCGTACCCGCTGCCGACCGGCGGCATGTCGATCGTCGCCGGTCCGCCGGTCGGCGTCGTCACCTATGAAGGCACCGCGCTCGGATTGATCCTGATGACCGTCCTGCGGGTGCTCTGGGAGGGCGGGCTACTACCGGGAAGGTCGATCCGCGGCCGCCGCGGCCAGGCTTCGGAACTCGACCGTCACGTCGCCGAGGGCCGGTTGCTGTTGCGGATTCATCGCCTGAACGAGAACGATGCAGGCCGGCTGCGCGAGCTGTGCCGGCCTCGCGCTGTCGAGATGGGCTGAAGGCGGCTCGTCGGCTGCCTGGCGACAGGCCCAGCAGCCCCGCCGCGGAAGTCCGTGCTGCACCGAGAGCGGTCAGGCGCCCTTCCAGCAAGGCCGCAGCAGGACGTCGGTGAGTCGCGCGGGCTGGACCTTCTCGTTTCAAAGGTCGCTCTACCTGGGCCCGACGGTGCCGGTCGTCGACAGCAGCTCCCCGGTCAGCGGGTCGTACACTGCCGCGACGAAGCGGTGCTTGCGCTTGCGGATGTGCAGGTCCGTTTCGAAGACGAGCCGGTCGCCCGGCAGGGGCTCCTTCGGGATGGCCACGGGGACCGTCGCGGTCGGTGGCACGACCTGATCACCGTACTTGTCCATGAGTCGGATCCGGAAGTCCAGCTCGTTCATCCACTGGCCGTCGATCGGGAGCAGTTCCACGTCGTCGAGCAGTACCGTCACCTTCATCGGCACCAGGAGCTTTCGGAAGCCGGCTTTTCTCGGCGTGCCGAAGCTCACGCCCAGGGACTCGGTGCCGGGCGAGCCGCCGAACAGCAGGGCGCCCTCGACCAGCATCGAGAGCTCGGCTCCCTTGGACATATCCACGTAGCTCTCGCGGGTCCGGATCCGGAGGCCGCGGTGGTCGGGCAGCCGGATACGGATGTCGTGCAGGCTGTCGTCTGCGCGGAGGCTCGAATCCCAGCCAGTAGTAAGAGCGAGTGTCCTCGACCGCCTCGGCGAGCGCCTTTTCGCGGAACGCGTTGAGCATTGGCAATCCGCCGGTCTCCTCGGCAAGGAACCGGAGAACGTCGTGCCACCTCCGTTCCCGTCCGGTAAGTCCTCTAGACCGGCTCGCGAAGATCATCCCGGGGGGCTCGAGGCCCGGAAGGTCGATGGGGTAGAGGCTGTAGCCGACCAGGTTCGCGGCGGTGACGAGCGGACCGTAGAGCCCGTCCAGCACCCAGGGGTTGTCCGCGGTGACCCAGCCTTCGGTCAGCAGCAGCATCACCTTGCGGCCCGGTGAGGTGGCGAAGCTGCGCACGGCGCCCGCGGCGGCCATCACCGATCGCCGTGTAGCGTCGAACCGGTCTACGCCCGTGTTGAACGTGTAGAGCTGCAGGCCGCGCGACTTGCGGCTTCTTGCCTGCAGCAACCCGTCCTCGATCTGGTCACGTGCGCTGGTCCAGTCCGTGATCAGCGTGAGGTCGCTGCCATCGTAGGCCACCAGCGCCAGTTGATCGGCGGGTCCGAGCCGCGCCAGATCCTGTTGGAGACGTTTCAGCACGCGGTCTCTACGCTGCTTGATCGCGAACCGATCGTCGATGAAGATCAGATAGCTCGTACGCGCAGGTTGCTCCGGCTCCAGAGACGGTACGCTGCCGACTTCGTCATCGGAAGGCGCCAGCGCGCGCCCGTCGTGGATCTCGGTGAAGTAGTCGATCGGCACGGATTTACCGTCGATCCGGAGGTCGAAGTCGCTGGCCTCAAGCCCGCGAATCCGGTTTCCCTTCCTGTCGGTGACGACGGCTTCGACGTTGACGATCCGGACATCGATCACGTCCGAGAACAGGTCCGGCAACGGACTCTCCTGTCCCCGCAGTGGGACGGCTGCGATGAACAAGGCGACGGCGGCTGCGGCTCCAAGCCTCATTGAGACTCCCTTTCTCCTTCCGATTGGGACAACACGAATATCCGCAAGGCGCGCGCGAGGGAAGAGGCCGAGCTCTAGGCTTAGAGGTGGATGGAGTCGAGCGCTCCGGCGGCCTTCGCTAATCTCAGTCGGTTCCCGTCCCTTTCCAACAGCGCCACCAGCCGATCACCCTGCGTTCGACGAAAGGATTACTGGTTTCCGCCAAGTAGTACCGGTAGATGCAATAGCCATCCACGTACTCGCGTACGAGCGGCGGTGGCGGCTCCGGTCGCATGCATGGGTGCTGAGCCGGGTCGTCTGGTGAACAAGGCGGATCGTCCTCAGTATCCGACGCCGACCCAGTAGCGAGCGCGGAAATGGCCGGGAAGAGAAGGCCACTTGCACCTCGAAGCGCGGTCCATCGCGTTGTTTGGCTCAGCGAGAATGCTCCGAGCGCAGCGCTTCCGTACAAGTTTCGGCTGGTCTGGAGTGTCCTCTGAGTAGAATTGCTTTGAGAAACCTCAGGGCCGTCCGCAACGGCTGGTGTGGCAATCGCGACAAGAGCAAGAAGAGACGTCAACATCCTATCTTTGCCTCCTTCATGTTTGGGTGGATAGCCCACCAGAGCCCGGCGCCTCGACAATGCGAGACACCGGGCCCTTCGCGCTTTGAGCCGCTCTAGCTCCTCTAGAACTCGAAGCGGATTCCGGCTTCGTAGTTCCTCGGCTGTCGGAAAGTTGTCGCGTCTCCGAAAGCAACCGTGCCGCAGCCTTCAAGCCGACTGCAGACTCCGGTGACCTGCTCCTGATCGAAGACGTTGTAAACCGCGGCGATCAACTGGAACCGCAGGCGGTTGCCGAAGTTGAAGCCCTTCCGAACCTCCAGGTCGAGACGGTAGTTCTCGTTCGCCTCGCGGCTGCCCCGGGGCTCGGTGTAGTCGAGGCCGTACGACGACGGATCCTGCTGCGCTTGGGCAGCAGAGTACACGAACGGAGATGACCAGAAGCCGATGACGCCGAGACCAAAGTCGAGCGGGAGCTCGACGTAGCCGTTGATCTTCACCCGATGCTTGCGGTGATCGCTGAGGAAGCCGTAGCGATTGTGGAAGTGATCGGGGAAGATGTCGAAAGCTATCCCGGCGTTCTGTGTGTATTCGACGTTACCCTTCGATTCCGATCGAGTGTACGAGGCGAGGACTTGGAACCAGTCGGCGAACCGTGACTCGAAGTCGACTATGACTCCGCTGTAGTCGCGAGTGGCCCCAGGAAGATTCACCATCGTGTAGAAAGTGCAGTCCGCGCCCGCCACTGGCGCCGGCACATTGCCGTTGCAGGTGTCCTCGAAAATGTCGAGAGTCTCCTTGTCCACGTAGGTGAGCGCGATCGAAGTGCGGCGGGTAAGTTCCCGCTCGACAGCTACGATCAAGGACTCCGCATAGGTAGGGTCGAGCCCTGGCTGGACTGTGGCGGGCTGGCTCGAGAACGAGTCGAAGAAGAACCAGCCGTGGGCGTCGAAGCCTCCCGACGGATCCGCGATCCAGTTCGACACGGTGAAATCGCCAACCGTCCTCACGCCGGGCGCTGCTGCGGCACAGTGTCCTGGCAGGACTCCAAGGAATCGTGCGGAGAAAGTGGAGCACGACAGATAGCGCATCGAGGGCGTTCGTCTCACTCGGGCGAAACTCGGCAGCGTCAGTGCGTTCGGGTGCATGGCGCGGGTCCAGCTCGCCCGGGCAACAGTTCTGGAATCACCATTCACGTCCCAAGCTACACCGAGGCGAGGCTGCAGCTGCGACAGATCAGTCACTTCGGTGCCGATGTCGTTGGTGAACGAGATCCGGTCGTGGCGTAGTCCCGCTTTCAGGGTTACGTTACCGAGCCGCCACGTGTCTTGGAGGTAAGCCGAGTGCAACTCGGAGTCGTACTCGAGAAAGGGATCGAGCGGCGAGAAGTTCAGAATGAAAGGCGAACCGCTACTATCCGAATACGAATAGCCTCCGCCTGTAGCGTCGTTGCGGGTGCGGAACAGGTTGCCGGCGTACTCCAGGCCTAACTGGAGCTCGTGATCGCCCGCTGCGCCATCCGTGAACCAGGTCAGGTTGGTCGCTAGATCGTCGCGGTCGCGATTCGAGAACTGCTGGTTAGTGTAGTTCATCGTGGAGACGCTCGTTACTCTGTCAGTATGTCCGATTGTGTCGAAGTCACCGCTCCGCGGAAAGACGTTCAACTCGCTGCGCAGCAGGCCGGCCTTGAGGAACCACTGGAGGTTCGATGTCGGAACTCCGAGGATTTCGAAGCCGGAGATGCTGGCCGGCTGCTCCTGGAAGCTCGCGGCTTCGGGTGCCACGAACCTGGAGGCGTTCGAGTTGTCGATTGTCGCATCCTCGCCGAGGTAGCGCGCCACGATCTGCCACTCCGGATTGGCTTGCCAGGTGATCTTTCCCAGGAGGTTTGTTCCTTCAAAGTCCCTGGTGAGTAACGACTCAGTGGGTGTGCTTTTGGAACGGACGGGCATGAATGAACTGAAGAACCAGAGCCTGTCCCGCTGAAACGGGCCGCCGAAGGTGAACTCGGGGTTCCGGCGTTCCGAGATGTTCTGTTCCGGGTCGAAGTGCTCTCCACTTGTGGTGAAGTCCGTGTCCCGGTAGCGGATGTCGGCCGTGCCCGAGAACTGGTTGCCCCCGGACTTGGTCACGGCATTGACGATGCCACCGGTGGCCCGACCGTACTTCGCCTCGTATCCGCCGGTTTCGAAGTCGACGACGTGCAAGGAGTCGAAGCCTAGGTTGATGTTGAAGGTTGCGGTCACCGGGTCGGTGGTGTCGACGCCATCGACGATCCAGGTGTTCTCGCCCAGTGTCGAACCGAAGACGTTTGGGTTGGCGCCTCCCGCAACGCCGGCGGCCTGCTGCAGGACGCTCTGATAGCTGCGTCGGATCGAGCCCACTGACGCCTTCTGGAGGTACTCGGTGGAGAAGTGGTAGGACGTAGACACCTGCTCCGGATCGACGACTGGAGTCTCGGCTGTGACCGTCACCTCTTCGCCGAACTCGCCTACGGGCATGGAGATGTGGAGCTCAACGGCTCCGCTGACGCTAACCTCGATCTCTGTCCGTCTCTGCGGAATGAAGCCGTCAAGTTCGGCGTCGATCGTGTAGACGCCCGGCGGCAGACTGGGGAAGCTGAACCCGCCGTCTTCGTCCGTGAAGTCGGTTCGGGTGCCCATCAGGTTGGGCGAGTTGACGGTAACGGCGACGCCGGGAAGTGCGGCGCCGTCGGCGTCCTGCACCTGTCCGGCCAGACGGCCGGTGAGCTGCGCGGCCGTCGGGGCGGCAAGAAACGCAAGCGCCAGTACGGCGCATAGCCCCAGGATCGCGCTTCGGCTGAGGCCGGAGCGGTTTCCTCTGGGGTTGTCTTGGTGATGTGACACTACGGAAGGTCCTCCTGCTTGTGGGGCATGACGAGACCTGGAGCAAGGTGGATGCCAGCCTTTGTGACGAGAGCCGGACAAGCGCTCGGTCAGGCGATTTAGTGTTGTTCTTGCGCGGCTTTTCCATAATTCGGGTGTTTGATGTCACGCAGGGGCCCGGATCGTCAATTCACTGTCTTGGAGACGTTTCTGCGAATCGCTGGATCCGGCGGATCCGGGATTCGGTTTTCCGATTCCGGTTCTTGAATCACCGGCCGCCAGAGTGGCGCCCGCGGCGCTCGGAATGTGGCGTCCGCCGGCCGGTGCGATAGCTTCGCGGCCTCAAATCACAGAGCCCTCTATCTGGGAAGAAGGAGCAAGAGAGCCATGCCCGATCTCGACCCGTTCGGCATCGACGCCGAGTTGTACGACCTTTCGATGTCCGAGGAAGCGAAGCCGCTTCTGTCCAAGGTCAAGAACTTCATCGCCGGCTACGTCGAGCCGATCACGGAGGAGTACCACCGCCGCGGCGAAGGCCGGGAGGACCGCTGGAGCTACGGCGAGGGGCAGTTGGAGCTGCTCGACGGCGCCAAGGCGAAGGCCCGGGAGATGGGCCTGTGGAACTTCTTCCTGCCCGACGCGGAGACGGGCGAGGGACTCAAGAACCTCGACTACGCCTACCTGGCTCAGGAGCTGGGCAAGAACCCGCTGGCCTCCCAGTGCATGAACTGCAGCGCCCCGGACACGGGCAACATGGAGGTGCTCGAGCGCGTCGGCACGCCGGAGCAGAAGGAGAAGTGGCTGGAGCCCCTGCTCAACGGCGAGATCCGGTCCTGCTTCGGCATGACGGAGCCGAACCTCGCTTCGTCCGACGCGAAGAACATCGGTACCCGAGCGACCCTCGACGGCGACGAATGGGTGATCGACGGCGAGAAGTACTACATCTCCGGCGCCGGCGACCCGCGCTGCAAGATCATGATCTGCATGGTGAAGACCAGCCCGGGCGGGCCGGCCCACCGCCAGCAGTCCCAGATCCTGGTGCCGATGGACACCCCGGGCGTGAACGTCCTGGGACCGATGAAGGTCTTCGGGCACGACCACGCGCCGCACGGCCACATGCACATCAAGCTGGACAACGTCCGCGTGCCGAGGGAGAACATCCTGCTGGGAGAGGGCCGCGGCTTCGAGATCTCCCAGCTCCGCCTGGGCCCGGGCCGCATCCACCACTGCATGCGGTCGGTGGGCCAGGCCGAGAAGGCGCTCGACCTGATGGTGCAGCGCGGCATGTCCCGCGAGGCCTTCGGCCGGCCGATCATCCAGCTCGGCAAGAACATCGAGGTCGTGTCGCGCGCCCGCATCGAGATCGAGGCGATGCGTCTGATGGTCCTGCGCGCCGCCAAGGCGATGGACGTGCTCGGCAACCGCGAAGCGAGGGTGTGGGTCCATGCCGTCAAGGCGATGGTCCCCGAGCGCGCCTGCCAGATCATCGACCAGGCGATCCAGATGCACGGCGCCACCGGCGTCTCCCAGTGGACGCCGCTCGCCGACATGTACACCGGCCAGCGGACGCTCCGCATCGCGGACGGCCCGGATGAGGTCCATCACCTCGTCGTCGGCCGCGCCGAGCTGCGGCGGTACACGGAAGAGAGCGCGGCGAACTAGCCGAGCGCAGCGGCGTCGGTTACACCCGCCTGGGCGAGCGCCGGAAGGCCGTCCCTGCGGCGGCGCCATCCGTGCGCCCGATGACGGGCACACGGACTGGTTCACGGGTGGCGCGGATCGCGCCACCCGGGTTCGCGCTTGTTCGGACGATGAGAGGCTGGCGCTCGCTGCGGTCGGCTGCGCTCCGGTTGAGCGTCAGTCGATGCACGGGCATCGGCCGTCGCTTGCCGACAGCTCGCTGGGACGGCCTTCCGGCGCTCGCCCAGGCTGGAGTGGCGTCTGCGTGGCGTTCCGCTGGCCGCAGCTCTGGCTCGTGCGTCGAAGGGCCAGACGGGAGAACCTTGGACCCTTGGTTGCTCAGTTGGATTCGTGAGGCCTAGAGTCCTGCGTTCAGTGATTGACGAGGGGGTCTCCAAATGCGTAGAGAATCGCGAAGCGACCGACGGCAGCAGAACCGCCGTCCCTTCAAGTCGGTTGCCGAGCTTCAGGACTTCTTCCGCCAGTCTGATGTGGGTCAGACTCCCGTAGTCGAGCCGGACTGGGAGCCACACCTGGTGATGATCCAGGAATCGCGGCGACGAGGCAACTCCGAGAACTGAGTCAAGGTTGCTGGCGGCGTTCTGGCTGGCCGCCGGCGGTGTTCCGGGCGCTTGGTCGCCGAGGGCGGCAGTCCAGATGAGGCTCTCGCCTTACTTCACATACACCGGATTCGAGTAGATCCACGTCCGCCTTTCGCCGCCGACTTCAAGCCAGCCTTCAATGCGGTAGACGCCGGGCTGGTCGAGCCGGTGGGTGAAGGATCGGGCGTCGGTGACGGCGACCTCCTCGCCGTTGCGGATGAGGCGGATGGTTGCGGGTAAGGGGAAGTGGGCCTTGAGTTCAGTGGTTGCGTCGGCTTCCAGAGTCCATTCGTCGCCCATGATCGCGGCTGCCTCTCCGGCTTCAACGATATAGAAGGAGAAGCCGGTCGGGTCGGCCAGCCAGTCGTGGGCGACGTACACGTGGCCGGCGGCGACGGCGGTGCGGATGGACTCTTCGGTGAGCTCCGGGGCGAGGATGTGGGTCGTCGAGTTGCGCATTGAGACCCAGTAGGGGTCGAGGTCGTAGCGGCCAACCACGGCGCCGGGTTTGTGGCCGCGCACGAGTTCGGGGATTCGGGGCGCGTCAGCCGTCGTCAGGACTCTCATCTCGTCGGGGTCGTCGACGATCGTGCCGACGCGGACGGAGTCGTCGTCGACCTTGATCACGAGGAAGACCTGGTTGTGGTGGCAGTCGTTCGCGTTGACGCCGACGACCCGCCGGTTGGCGGTCTCGCGGTCCCACTTGTCAAGGTAGAGGGCGGGATAGTCGAACTGGGCGCCGAACACCGCTTCGGGATAGAGCTCGACGGACCGGGCCAGGACGCGCGACTGGCCGGGATCGATCGTCCAGGCGACCAGGGCACGCATCGAGTCGCCGTCGTCGAGGGCGTCGGCGTGGCGGTTGTAGATCTCCATGCCGGTCAAGCCTTCCATCCGATGCTCGACCCGCTCTTCGACGTGGGAGAGGAAGGCCATGCCGGCGCCGCGGTTCACCTGGCGGAGCAGGGTCGCGGGGTCCCTGCCCATGTGCTCGGCGACCGATGCCTCGGGGTGGATCAGGAAGCCGTGCGCCTCGGAACCGGGGATGAACAGGACGCCGCCGTGAATCCCGCGCCAACTGTCCATGAAGTCGCGGGGCGGCCGGTGGTGGTCGGAGAGGAAGATCACGTCGACGCCGATCCGTTTCGCGTCGCGGAGCAACTCCTCCGGTGTGCCGCCGGTGTGATCCGAGTCGCCGGCGTGGGCGTGGAACACGCCGCGATAGTCGTTGAGGCCGAAGATGGGCGGCGGCGGTTGGACGGCGGCGCGCAGCCGTTCGACCTCGGCGTGGGCGGCCGCGAGGCGGTCGGGGGCGAGCCGTTCGAGAGTCGTCCAGCGCCGAGCCGGCGGTTGGCCGGACGCCGGCTCCTGGACCTGGCTCCAGGCGGACGCCGCGGCCAGCAGGCCGCAGACGGCAGCCTGAAGCCGCAACCTCACAAGGAGTAGACCCGAGCGGCGGTGCCGTAGAACATCGCGTCCTGTTCGTCGTCGGAGAACCCGGCCGCGATCTTCTTGAGCGCGTTGTAGAGGACGTGGTACGGGATCGAGAGCTTGTCGACGGGGAAGTTGCTCTCGAACATGCACCGCTGGGGGCCGAAGCACTCGATCGTGTGCAGGTAGTACCGGCGCTGGGCGGCGACGAGTTCGTCGGACGTGGCGGGCAGGCTGCGCTCGCTCCAGCCGAAGCCGTTGTCCGGCATCGCCAGACCGCCGATCTTGGCGACCACGTTGGGGCACGCGGCGATCTCCGCGAGGTCGCGCTTCCAGGCCTCAAAGATCTCGGCGCGTTTGTCGGCGTAGGGGCCGACCCCCAAGGGGGTGCCGAAGTGGTCGAGGATCATCGTCGTCTCCGGCACGGCGCGCGCCAGTGCCGCGAAGTCGCGGTTCTGGTGGTGGTAGTGCCAGGTGTCGAAGGTCAGGCCGCGCTCGCCCAGCACCCTCAAGCCGCGCCGGAAGTCATCGCGCGCGTAGAGACCCTCGGGCGCCCGGCCGGCGATGCGCAGCGCCTCCGGGTGCGGGTCGCGGGCGCCGCTGTGCCGGATGCCCCGGAACAGCCCGGCGCCGGCTTCCTCGTGCGCGTCGAGGACTTCCGCGACCTCTTCGCCCAGGGTGAGATTCGCGTGGCTCACGATGCCGGCGATCACAGCACCGTCGCTCTCGGCGGAGGCGGCGGCGATTCCGGCCACGAACTCGGTTTCGCCGATGCAGCGCAGGTGCTCCGGGCCGTCCTCGCGGTAGCAGGCCCGGCACTCCACGAACACCGTCTTTTCGACGTTGTGGCTCTCGCCGTCGCTTCCGACCGCCTCCGTGTCGCCCCACAGATCCTCAAGCAGATAGTCGCCGGTCGGCCGCCGCCAGAGATGGTGGTGCGGATCGACGATCCGCCGGGCCGGGTCGACGGTTTCTTCCTGGACCTGGGCCAGCCATTCGGGCGTGCCGGGAGCGGGTGCTGACATCGAGCGTCTCTTGCGCAGTCTGGAGCTTTCCTATGGGCCGAGTTGTGAGGAACTTGTTCTTCCGAAGATCCCGAAGAACAAGATCCTCATAAACTCGATAGGCGGGCGTCAGTTGTGCGGATCTTGTTTGTGGCCACCTCAGTGTTCGTAGTCGCGGTGGTGCTCGGCCAGGAGGTCGCGGCCGAAGTCGCCGTCGAAGTCGCGCCAGACGGTGTGGCTGTGGTTGGCGGCGTTCTGAACGTTGTCGTACTCGATGACGAAGTCCGGCGCCTGGATGCGGTAGTAGTGGGGCGCTCCGAGCTCCACCGGTCCCATCCAGGCGAAGTGGATCGCGTTGCCGGCCGCCTCGACCTGGGCCCGGCGCCTGGCGGCGAGGTCCGGCGGCACGTTGCCGGCGTACTCCTCGATCAGCGCGTCGAGGAGTTCCCGTTGCTCGGAATCGAGGGCGCTTGCCGGTACGCCTCTCGGCACCTGGCGTTCCACCCGCGGCTGGTTCGAACTGAAGATGTCGCGCGGCGCCTCGTCGCCGATGACGGCCTTCTTGCGCTGCTCCTCGTCCAGGGATTCGAGCAGCGTCCGGGCGAGGTCCTCCTCGCGTCCCAGGGCGCGCAGGCCCTCGCGCGGGCCGCTCGGCACCCGGTGCGGGTTGGCGCCCAGGAAGAGGGGCGTGGAGGCGGTCGCCTCCCCGGCGACGACGGTGAAGTTGAGCGACACGTGGTGTCCCTCGAAGCTCCAGCCCCAGTCGCCGTCCTCGCTGGGCGCGCCGAAGAAGGTCACGTGGTAGCGAAGGGGATCCCGCATTGACGTGAAGGGGTTCCCGCCTGCAGCCTCCTCAAGCTTGCGCAGCACCGCCTCCAGGCTCATCACGGTCGTCGTTTTGCCGTATCCCGTTCGGCTCAGCGAGGCGCTGAGCAGGGCGTGGAGCAGATGGTGCTGGTCCGGGCTCATGTCCAGCATCGACAGGCCCTTGCGCGCCTTGGGGATGAAGTGCCAGTCGACCCTCTCGGCGTCGCCCATGCCGAGCATCACAATTGTGCGCTGGGCGGCGTCGAGCGACGCGAGCAGGTTGTTCGCGGCCGAGGCCATGGTGTCGGAGGTCTTGTCGTGGCCTGCGGCGCCAAGGAATCCGGCGGCGCCGGCGCAGCCGAGAGCGATCAACAGCATGCGTGTGGACATCGTATGTCTCCTGGGACCCCGCTCCGACGCGGGTTCGCGCCTCGCGAGGCCTGGTGAGCGGCCGGAAAGCCGCAGACTATCGCGACTCCAGGCATCGTCAGAGCCCGGGTTTGCGGCGAAGGCGCCTGGACAAAGGGGCTGGACGCGTCGCCGGTTCGTCGTTTGGCGCGGCTAGGATCGCCTGATGGGCACGCTGAGCGATTGCCGGGCGTTGATGCCGACCATTCTGCGGGACAACTGGCGGCGGGGCAGAAAGGAGCGCTTTGGGAAGCTCCTCATGGGCGGCGCCCTTCTTCTTCTCGGCGTGCTCCTGGTCGGGGCCACGGCAGCGACCTTCGAACTGGATGACGACCTGCTGCGGCGGAACACTCTGAACCTGCTGGCCGCGATCGCGGTGCTGTTCTGGGTCGTTGCAGCGGTCGTGATGCGCTTCGAGATGTCCCGGGTTTTCGACGTTCGGCGCTTGTTGCCGCTGCCGGTGCAGTTTCGGGCGCTTTAGGCGCTACGGGTCGGCGCCGGGTTGTCCGGCTTGTGGCTCCCTTTGTTCGGGCCATCGCTGCTCTACCTTCTCTTGACGCGCACAGCCGGCGTCCTGGGCTTTGCCGTGGCCGTGCCGGCGGCACTCGCATGCGTGATCCTCCTCGGGCGTCTTGTCGCCGTCGTCCTGCTCAAGCTCGACGACCTGAACGCGAGTTGGGACGCTCTGCTCACCGACGAGGGCAGAGATGTGAACTGGGCTTGGGACGGAGTGTGGGATGTCGCGGCGCGGCGGACGGGGCAGGGCTGGGTGGCGGAGATCGCGATACCGGTCTCGACGCTGCGTTTCGACCCTCGGAGCGACGTGTGGAGTCTGAACGTGCAGCGGATGGTCCGGCGCAGGAACGAGGAGACGCACTGCGTGCCGCTGCCGCTCGAGGCCAGCATCAACAGCGATCTGTCCCAGTTCGGCCAGAATGCCGTTTACCGCGTTTCTCTGGCAGGGGAACTGAAGGGCCTGCGCGATCTGCGGCCCTCGCGTCAACTTGACGTGAAGCCATACGCCGTAGGCGGTCGTAACGACGATCGGGTTCGAGGAGACAGCGCCGACGACCTTGACGGCGGTCTCGACCTGAAGTGGGGGCTGACCCGCTCCCTGGTGCTGGATCTGACCTACAACACGGACTTCGCCGAAGTGGAAGTCGACGACCAGCAGGTGAATCTGACCCGGTTCTCCCTGTTCTTTCCCGAGAAGCGGGACTTCTTCCTCGAGAACGCGGGCGTTTTCGACTTCGGGCCGCGTCCGCGCGTGGGCTGGGGGCAGCCGCTGATGAAGCCGTTCTTCTCCCGCCGAATCGGGCTCGAAGGCGGCCGCACGGTGCCGATCGATTGCGGCGTCCGCCTGACCGGACGAGCCGGGGGCTGGAACCTCGGCATGCTCGGAATCGGCACGGCCGGTCTCCCGGAGAGGGAGAACGGCGAGGCTGCCGTACCGGGCGCCACCTACGGCATGGCTCGGGTGACCAGGAACATCGGCGAGCGGTCGACGATCGGCGGCAGCTTCACGCACCGGGACCGGGAGGGGCTGGCCGGTGAACGGCTCTACGGTCTCGACTTCGACCTCAAGCCGACGCAGCGTATCGAGTTCTCGGGTTCTGGGCTGAGAGCGATCTGGGACTCGGCGTCGGAGAGGAGGAAGGCAACGAGACCCGGGGCGCGGGATTCCTGTACCAGGGGCCGGAACTCACCGCTTCGGCCGACTACGTCGAGGTGCAGCCAGACTTCGATCCCACCGTCGGCTTCCTCCTGCGCCGCGACTTCCGGATGTTCTACCCTCGCCTGGAATGGCGTCCCCGGATCGAGAAGAGGGGGCTGCTGAGCTGGTGGTCCGACTTCGGTGTCCAACGCTTCGAACGGAGCAGCGACGGCCGTCTGGAGAGTCAGAGCGTAGCCCTTTCTCCGCTCGGTTTCGCGACGGAGAGTGGCGAGTTCCTCTGGTTCGGCCCCCGCTGGACCAAGGAGCAGTTGTTCGAGCCGTTCGAGATCGCCTCCGACATCGTGGTCCCGGTGGGCCTGTATGAGAACCAGGGCTACGCCGGTGGATTCTCGACCAGCGGCAAGCGGGCTTTCTGGTACGACAACCTGACCTTCCGGGGTGGTTTCTTCGACGGCGACTGGCTTACGACGCAGAACAGTGCGACGTTCAGGCTGTCGCGTCGCCTTCGGCTCCCTGGCCCCAAGGCTTCCAAAGTCGGCCATTCCGCGGCCGGAGGTGCGGGCATCACTCCCGGATCGATGGACCTGTGCCGGCACGGCTCTCCGAGCTTGGGAACGCTGGCATCTGCCCGCATCCGACGCGAAGCGTCGGACTTTGGAATGGTCCTGCCCCTGGCCCGCCGGAGTCCGCGCCGGCGCGGCGCCGGCTGCTACGATGAGCGTCTGTTCCCGACCCGGATCAAGCACGATGCCGACCATGCTCCGATCAGGTTCTTTGCTCGTACGTGAGCGTCGGACGGCCTGCGGATCGGCGTCGTGATCGACCCGTCCGGGAAGCCTGCCGAGTGGGACCATTCCGGGCGCGCGCGGTTCCTCTTTGAACCGGAGTCCATGCCGCGGCCGGGGTTGAATCCCGACAAGCGGTCCCTGCTGCGAAGCTGGCCTGACCGTCCGGCGCGGCCGGGTGAACTGACGTTCCCGGAACTCCGCCATGACATCTGGCTCCACGGGGATGCCTGGGACCGGCTCGATCAGTGGCCGCAGCTTCGCAAGCGGTTCGGGCTGGTGCTCCAGCACCTGGCGGCGCATGGACGGACGACGATCGTCAAGGGGTGCGGAAGCGGCAACCCGGGTTGGCGCCGGTCTCCTCTCGGCGGCAGCAACGGCATGCACTACTACCTTTGGTGGACGCTCCAGGGCAGCCAGGCGGCGAAGGAACTGGATCTTCCTGGAGGCGCCATTCTGGTGCGCTCCGTCCGGCATCACGACGATCACGAACCGCTTGCCGCCGGAGGGATCGGAGGGTATCAGCGGCTCGCCAAACCGGAGGAACTCGACGACATCGCCGACGATCCCGCCTGGACCGATGAGCAGAACCGGTTCGTTCGGGACGACGGCCCGGTCCGCCTTCTCCACGGTCGACCCGGGTCGGGGAAGACGACTGCGCTGTGGAAGGCGGTGGAAGCGCGGAACGGCGACCGCGTTCTCTATCTCACCTGGTCAAGCGATCTGGCGCGGGTCGCCAGGGAGCGCTTCGCGTCCTTCGCGCCGGTCGACGTCCATGTGGAGACGCGCGACTTTTCGACCTTCCTGGGCGAGATTCGCGGCGTCGACACGCCGACGCTGACGCTTGACGCGAGCCGCGCCAGGTTCAGGGACACCCTCGCGCGGCTGGGGATGGACGTTGCCGGGCCCTGGGCGCGGCAACGCGATGCGCTTCACGCCGAGATGCGCGCCATTCTCTTCGGCCGGGCCATTCCGGGCGCGGACGGATGCATCTCGAAAGGCGGAGTGTGCCGCTTGGGCGACCGCGCCTACCGCGAACTTCGGGGCGGGTACGCCGGCGTGGGCGAGAAGGCGGCGAAGGCGCTGCTCAAGGTTGCCCGGTTCTTCCCCGGCGACGGTGTGCGGGCGGTCTTTCCCGAGCTCGTCGCGGCGGTGGAAGCGATCGAGCGGCTGAAGGGCGGCGTTCCAGAGGGGTTCGAGAGCTTCGACCGCGTCGTGGTCGACGAAGCGCAGGATCTCACTCTCGTCGAGACGGCAGTCGTGGTCGAACTCTGCCGGGCGATCGGGCTCGCCCGCCGGCGCGGTCCGTGGCTCCTGATGGCCGGCGACGAGGGCCAGACCGTCCGCCCCACCGGTTTCGAGTGGGCGCGGCTGAACGACCTCCTCGCCCTCCGGGTCGGCCGGCCGCAGAAGTTCCAGTTGGGGGAGCATCTTCGCTGTCCTCGGCGGATCGCCGAAGTCGTCGACCGGGCGTCGGAGAGTTACCGCGACATCCTCAAGACCCGTCGACCGGCGAAACAGAGGCGCCAGGATGCCGGCGAGCATGTCGACGCCCATCTTCTCCATGTGCGGATCGGCGATCCGGCCGAAGCCGTCGACCTCCTGGAGGGGCTCGAACAGGCGGACGGCGTGGTCGTCGTGTCGCCGTGGGACGCGCCGCCGGAATGGATGCCGGAGCGTCTGCGGCCTTCCGTGCTGACGACCGCTCAGGCAAAGGGGCTGGAGTACCAGTCCGTATGCGTTCTGAATCCGGGGCGCCTCCTGGCGTTCCTTCGCACCGGACCCGGGGACTACGGCAGCGGATCGGAGGTGGAGCAGAACCTGCATCGCACGGTCGTCGACCACCTACGGGTTGCCTTGAGCCGGGCTACGGAGACGCTCGCCTTCGTGGACGTGGAGACCGCGGAGACGAAGAAGAACCCGATGCGCCTGATGAGCACGGCGACCGGCCAGCCGGTGGAGATCGGGTTCCGGGGCGCCGGCGTCCTGAGCCGCGAGTTTCTCGGCGACCCGGCGCCGTACGACGCCGGGGATCTCCTGGACCACTTCGCCCGCTCGGAGGCGTCGGCCGAGGAGCGGGTGCAGGTGCGTACGGAAGACGCGCGGGCGTTGATCGACTCGGCGCCACGGCGCGCCTGGCAGCGTGCGTGCCAGGCGATCCGATTGCTCGGCGATCCCGATCTTCCGAATGGCGTGTCCGATCCGGCGGTCCGTGAGGACGCGCGCACCGCCCTGCTGGCGACCGCCGCCCGGCTGATGGTGGACGGCGTGCCGGACGGCATGAGCCGGGAGGATCTGCTGACGCCGGCGGAGGAGGTCTTCGAGTCGGATGACGACTCGCGGCAGATCGAGCGGACGGCGTTCTACGAGCTCGAGTACTGGTCAAGAAACAGGACGGAGATGCCCTACCTGCTGCTGGAGGCGGCGCGTGAGCTGACTGGCCGTTCGGACGCCGCCGGCGGGACCTGGCTTCAGGGAGCGCTCCTGCGGGCAGCGCAGGCGCTTCGACGAGCAGTGGAAGAGGGGGCCTCCGATCCCGGTCTCGGTGGGGCCCTTGCTCGCGCCGATGTGGAGGCATGGTTTGAACTGACCGGCTATGCGGGCGACTCTGCGGCGAAGGCGCACACGATCCGCAAGAGGGCGTTCGACACTCTGATCCGAGCGGGCGGCGGAGACGAGAGGCCCGCGGAGCGAAGAAAGCGTCTTGGCTCAGCCGAGTTACTTCTGGGGGCGACGCCGACCGACCTGCGGCGGCTGGGTCGATTGCGGGAGGCCCAGGGCCGGCCCGGCGACGCCGCCGGGATCTATCGCCAGGCCAACGCGCTTCGGGACGAGCTGCGCGTGCTGCGCAATGCCGGCCTGTGGGAGCGTGCCGCCCCGTTGGCGGAAGGCGACGTGCAGGCCGATCTCGACTGGCTTCTCGACCTGAAGAAGCTCGTGGATCGCCGGCCGGAGGGCCAGAACAGGCGGCTCCGGGAGGGTGAACGTCTCCGGCTCGAAAAGCTGCTGGACGAGGTCCAGAAGCGGCCGGCGCGCAAGGTCGCCGGGCGCCGCTGACCGCCGTGGCGTGCAGTGGTCCGTCCCTAGGCGACGCTCGGGTCCGGCTGGATCGACAGTTCCCGCACCACGAAGGACGAGCGTCCGCTGTTCTCCTCCCAGAGGCCGACCGCCAGACGGTAGCTTCCCGGCCCCAGGAGCAGGCCGCTGCGCACGGCAATGTACTGGCCCGCCGCGGCCTCGAGTTCGGCGACGGGCACGTTGAGTTCGAAGTCGAAGTGCTGGGGCGGCATCCGGCTTCCGTCGTCGCGTTGAACCTGGAGCACGACGCGGTAGTGGCCGCTGGCGACGGGGTTGCGGGCAGCTCGCGTCGGCGCCAGTTCCAGTTCGCCGATCGGCAGGCTGGCGACAACCTCAAGCGGCGTCCGTCCACCGTCTCTGCCCGTATCGGCGCGCGCGATCCGGCCGATCTCGACCTCCATGCCGTGTGAGTTCTTCTCCCAGCCGAACAGCAGCGTGCCCCAGGCGCGACTGGCGAGGTTCTGCTGGATCGTCACCGGCACGTAGCTGGTGCGGTAGCGCACCCGGCCGTGCCGTGTTGCGGACCGTTTCCGCACCCGGAGGGTGACCTCGCGGATGCCGGTATCGCCCATCGAGTCCGGCGGTGCGAAGGAAAGCGAGTAGTAGGTCGAGATGTCGGTCCGGGTCAACTGGAGGAACTTGCCGACGCCGGTCTCCGCCGTGAAGGACAGGCCGCCGGTCAGGCCGGCCAGGCTCTCCAGGCCGGAGCGCACGTCCGACAGCTCGACGATCGAACCGCGGCCGGCGGCGCTTTCGCCCAGGCCGCTGATCGACGGGTCGACGACCGGCGGCTTGAGCGGATAGAAGGTAACCCGGTGCGTGTTTGCCAGCGCGGCGAGCTGATCGAAGGCGTGCCCGCAGCTCAACTCGGCGGCCAGGGTCTGGAAAGACATCGCGCCGCCGTCGTCGACCTGCACGATGCCCGTTGGCCGGCCCATGCGGTCGGCGCGGTCGACGCCGAAGGGGCGGTGATTCCGGTCGTGGAGATCGAGCGAGCCCGGATCGAGCATCAACTCGTCGCCATCCAACTGCCGCGAGTCACCCGCGAGCCGGTCGTACATCGTCTTCGCGGCGCCGTCGAGCGGATAGCGGGGGAGGCCGTCGCTCACGAACAGGACTGCCTTGCGCCCCGGCACGAAGGCCAGAGCTTCGACCAGGGAACGCACGGCGTTGATGGTCTGGAGGGTGTCGAGCCGCAGGGCTTCGCCGTAGCTGCGGAGATTCGCCTCGACGCTGGCGAGAGAGGCTTCGCCCAGCCGGTAGCGGCTGCCCTTGGCAGCCATCAGCCGCAACGCCTCGCGCACGGCCAGAGAAGCGGTGCGCTGCTGGCTGCGGAGGCTCGTCGTGGGCGGCTCGCGGCCCGAGGCCGCGGTGATTACGGTCCGCACCGCCTCGCGGTCACGAGTCGGCGCCAGCAGTGCTTCGAGACCCTCTCCGAACGCGGCAGCCGCCACCCAGGTCGGGTTGGCGTCGATCTCCGCGTCCAGAGCGTCGGCGATCTCGGCCAGGGCCGTGTCGCGGTGCTTCCGCTGCAGGTGCCGCTCATCGATGAAGAGGAGGATCGTGAGGCGGCCGCTGACCGTTTCGCGGAGGTCCTCGGCGGCCGACACGCTCAGGATTTCGACCGGTTTTCCCTCGACCTTCAGCTCGAAGTCGTCCCTGGTCAAGCCGGTGACCGGGCGGTCGGAAGAGTCGGTGACCACGGCGTCGAGGCTGATCAACCGCACGTCGATCGACTCGCGAAGGACGATGTCCTCGCGGATCGGGCGGCCCGTCTCGCCCTCGGTTCGTTCGCCGGCGTTGTCGCCTGGTCGAGCCTGCGCGGCGGCCCGGGGTAGGCCGTACCAGTGCGTTGCGGCGATGATCGCTGCGACCGTTGCGATCAGCAACCTCGGCGATTTGCAGAGAACCCGTGAACCGGTCAAGAGACACCATGTTAGCGCCGGCGGCCTAGGGTGCCGGCTGCTATCCTCACCGTTCCGGGCCGGGAGGCGGCGGTGCGGAATGACGCGGAGCGAGTTCTTCGGCGTGGCGTCCCGGCGAGGATGGGCTGGGCCAGCAGACCGAGGTACGAGGAATTCTGGGGCGACGGGAGAGGGGGTCTGATGAAGCGGAGTCTCATCGAACGAACGTCGATCGCGGCCGTGGTGGCGGTCGTCCTGGCGGCCGCGCCCGCCGCGGCGCAAGATGCGGACTACACGGCGCCCCGCACGCACGACGGCAAGCCCGATCTGAACGGGATCTGGCAGGCTCTGGGCGCGATGCACTGGGACATCGAGGCCCATGCGGCCCGCCATGGACCGGTGGTCGAGATGGGCGCGCTGGGCGCCATCCCGGGCGGCCTCGGCGTCGTCGAGGGCGGGAAGATTCCCTACCTGCCGGATGCGCTTGAACTGCGGAACAAGAACCGCGAGAACTGGATGGAACTCGACCCGGCGGTCAAGTGCTACATGCCGGGCATTCCGCGCGCCAACTACATGCCCTTCCCCCTCCAGATCGTCCAGACGCCGGATCACGTCCTGATCGCATACGAGTTCGCCAGCTCCACCCGGGTGGTCTACATGAATCGGCCCGACTTCGAGGCCCCCTTCGACGCCTGGATGGGCCACTCCCGCGGGCGATGGGAGGGCGAGACCCTGGTCGTCGACGTGACGAGCCAGGTACCCGACACCTGGCTCGATTCGAGCGGCAACCACCACACGGATGCGATCCATGTCGAGGAGCGCTGGACCGCGATGAGCCCGCATCACCTGCGGTACGAGGCGACGATCACCGACGAGAACGTCTACAGCGAGCCCTGGCAGATCAGCCTGCCGCTCTACCGCCGGATCGACCCGAACATGCAGCTCCTGGAGTTCAAGTGCGTCGAGTTCGCCGAAGAGCTGATGTACGGGCACCTGCGCAAGGGCGCAGACTCGAGTCCGTAGCACTCAAGCCGTACGTCGAAGAGGAGAACCAACGATGAAGTTCAAGCGAATTGCTCTACTGGCCGCTGGCGTGGCCCTGGTGCTCGCCATGCCCGTCGCCGCGCACCACGCCTTCTCGGCCGAGTTCGATGCCGACCGGCCGCTTCAGTTGCGCGGCACGGTGACCAAGATGGAGTGGATCAACCCCCACGCCTGGATTCACCTCGAGGTCACGAACGACGACGGCTCATCGACAGTCTGGATGGTCGAGGGCGGTACGCCGAACACGCTGGCGCGCCGGGGCTTCTCAAAGAAGTCGCTTCTGCCTGGCACCGAGATCGTGGTCGACGGCTATCAGGCGAAGGACGGTTCGAACAAGGCGAACGGCCGTGACCTGACCTTCCCCGACGGTCGCAAGCTGTTCATGGGCTCGTCCGGTACCGGTGCGCCGCGCGACGGTCGCGACGCGACCGAGCCGCCGGGCCGATAGCGCCGGCCTACTCGCCGCCGGAGGCGGCGGTCCTCTTCTCGTCTTCCAGCAGGCGCGCCCCCTCGAGGATGCCGCCCATGGCGTAGTTGCCTTCGTGGCAGGCGTATTCGTAGACCTTGGTTTCCGTTCCCGGCCACAGGTACTCGCCGCTCCAGGGCGCGGTCCAGACCGTGGGGTCCTCGACCGTGAAACCGTACAGGAGGTCCTTGCCCTGACTTGCCGTCGATGGAAAACACGTCGCTGCCGCGGTCGGTCCAGAAGTTGTTGTAGCCGCCGACGTTGCCGGCGCCGCTGGTCTCGCGGAACTCGTCGCCGAGGCCGATCGGCGGCGCGCCGCCCGGTGGTGGCGGTTCGGTGATTCGCCGCTTGGCTGCGCGGGAAGCGACCCGTTGACGCTCCCTCTCCACGATCTCGTTCGCCTGCTCCGGCGCCAGGAAGAGGTTGGCGCCGAACTCAGCCGGGCGGTTGAGCGGCGTGAGCGTCGCGACATCGTAGTTGGCGGTGAAGTCAGGGCGCCCCGAGGCCGTGCGCGGGGTCGCGTCGTCCTCGGCGGCTGTCGCGGCCGGCGCCGCGAGCAAGACGATTGCGGCTGCCGCCGCGGCGCCTGTACGAAGTATGCGCTGCATCGTGTCTCTCCTCCTTGACTGCACCTGATGGGAGATCCCCTTGTACCAGCAGCACCGACTTGGGCCGCTTTCGGGCTCGTTGCCCTGCGCCTGCCCTGTGGAGGTGCGGGCCTCGGGGCAGAGATGGCGCCGGGCCTTGTTGGTCGCCATGCACAGTGGGCACGTACGCCTGCCTATTTGCCGAGCGCCGGGAGCGACCCTGCACCTTGAATCGGCTTTTCTATTCAGCAGGGGACCCGGCTCGCAGGCCCACTACGCTGCTGACGACCAACCAAGCGAAGTTACCGCGTCGGTCTGTAAGCGTCAAACGAGCGGTCTGCCGCAGGCCGATCGGGCCGGCCGTCCAGGAAGGGTCGTGTTCCTTCGAGCTGGCACGGGCCCACCCGCGATCCAGCCCCTGGGGCGCGCCCCGGCGCTGGATGGCGGTGACCGGCGGGTTTCGGCTCGTCCCCGGCGATCGCCGGAGGCGAGGCGGCTACCCGGGCGTGAGGCGGCTAGCCACGCCTGCCGCTGCCGCGGAGAGCGTGGTCGTCGCCGCCCAGTAGATGCCGGCGAGCGTGAAACCCTGCCTTTGCGACAGACCGAGGACCGCCGCGGCGCCCAGGCCAAGCAGTGCGAGGAGCCAGATCGTGAACGGGTTGATGCTTGCCCAGACCGCGTTGAGCGCGGCACTGTCTCCTGCCAGGAAGAGGTCGATTCCCATTGGGACCTGCAGGTCCCGCGGCGATCGGATCGCACTCAGGTCCCGAAAGTGGAGGAGGCCAAAGTTGGCCCAGTTCCTGAGGAGGGCGATCACGCCGACGTGCGCCATCAGCGAGAGGGCTTGTCCGAACCGCGGGCGGCCCTGGAACGCAATCGCCAGGAGCCAGACGAACACGGCCTGCACGAGCAAGACGATAGCCGTCAGGAGAGCGGCGCCGCCGGCCGCGATCGATCGCGTCACAGCCATCGACTGCTCCGCCTGGGCCATCAAGGCTTCGACCTGGTCCGGCTGTCCCGGCATCATCTCAGTGAGTTGGGCACGCCGCACCTGGAGGCCGAACGATGACGACAGCAGTGCAAGGCAGACGGCGCTGGCCTGGAGGAGGACGACAACACCGAGGCAGGGTGCCCTCCGGCGCACGATCTCGAAGCTCGTTCGCGGCGAGGTGACGATCCCGATCAAGGCGCTAGGCCAACCTCCGCGGTCCTGCGGCTGGTCTCCGGTCGGCCCGGTCCGGCGCAGGCCGTCGGTGTCTTGGAAAGGCTCGGTCATGTCTTGCTCCTGTTGCCGATCCACGAGAGGCGGGAGAACCTCTCGCGTCTGGAGATACTGAGAATGAGGTTCTCGAGCCGACCGGCGCCGTCTTCTCCCTCGGCGTCGGGCAGCTCGCGGAACTCCTCCCGGGAGCAGGACAGGAGCACCTTGCCGTCCCGGATGACGGCGATATGGCTCGACACGCGTTCGACGTAGTCGAGCATGTGGGACGTCAGGAACACGGCGACGCCGTCCTGCTCGGCCATCTGCTGCAGGATCGACATGACGGTGCGCGCGCTGAGGGCGTCCATGCCCTCGAACGGCTCGTCGAGAAACAGAACTCGCGGCGCGTGCAGGGTCGCCGCAGCGAGGCGAATCTTCTTTCTCATACCGTGGGAGTAGGTGGTGATCGGTCGCTTGGCGGCCTCCTCGAGGTCGAAAACGGCGAGCGCCTCGTCTGTTCGTTGCCCGGCGTCTTCGCGGCTCAGGCCGTAGATGCGGGCGTACGACAGCAGCAACTCCTCTCCGGTCAAGCTCTCGAAGAGGATGCTCTGGTCCGGCACGATGCCGAGCTGCTGCTTGAGCTCCGTGTCGTTCACGTCGACCGGTTTGCCCAGCAGGCGGACCGTGCCGCTCGTGGGCTTGAGCAGCCCGGTCAGCATCGACCAGGTCGTCGTCTTGCCCGCCCCGTTGGGACCGACGAACCCCAGGATCTGACCCTCCTGGACGTCGAGATCCACGCTGTCGACGACGACGTTGCCGCCGAAGGACCGAGTCAGGTTGTCTGCCTTGATTGCTTCCATGAGTTTCGGAGTTCCTCGTGGTTGTGAGTGGTCAGGAGGGGCTCGGTAGCTTCGGAGGGTCTTCGGCGGGGTCTTCGAGCAGGAGTTCGCGTCCGCGCGCCTTGAGCACGCGTTCCTGCCGCCGGGGCGAGGCGTATGCGGCAACGGCAGCGAGGAGGAGGACCGCGGCGGCGATGAGGCCGGCAGTGAGTGGGCTGACGCGCTGCCCGTCGTAGAGCACGTACAGAAGGAAGGTGAGGAAGGCTGGGCCAAGGGCCAGCTGCGGAACCAGAAGGGAGGCCCCGAACTTCGCGCCGCTCGACTGGTTCGGCTGGCCGTTCTTCCTCGTCGCGTCCTGCCTGATGGTCGCCGGTATCCTCTTGGGCACGCAACAGGCATTCCGTCTCGAGCACCGTGAGAACGCCCAAGGAACTGAGGCGGCGCGACCCGCGGAGCATCCGCGCCAGAGGCAGTACTCCAGAAGCGGCGCGGCGGTCACCACCGGGATGATCGAGGTAGCTGCGAAGAAGGAGCCGGTTCTCCAGCACGATCAAGACGCCGAGAGCGGCAAACAGACTTCCGAGTCTCGCCAGATTCGACGCCGACCAGCCCGGTTCGTGGACGATTCCGGCGACAAGTCCCGGCGGCGTGTAGCCGAGGCCGCCGAGAGCTGAAGAACCTTCGATTGCCCGAGCGACCCCTTCGGAATCGAGCTCTCCTCCGAAGGCCATTACGCCGACGAGGATCGCAAACTGGCAGAGCGCCATGATCATCATCATGGCCAGTATGGTGAGCGCACTTTCGACCCAACGGTCGGCGAAGAGCGACAAGACCGCAACCACACGGCCGAAGATCCAGACCAGGCTCACGATGCCCAGCAACGTGACGGGTACTCCGGCGATCCCTCCCGACCTCATGACCGTGAGATAGGCGCCTGCGGGACCGAGAACAAGGAGCCAGTACCCCATCGTACTCAGAGCGAAACGGAGACCGTACAGGTCTCGGAAACCCACCGGCAGCCGCAGCAGGTCGTCCAGATCGAGCAGCCACGTGGTCGGTGCTCGGAGTGCCACCTGGGCGAGCAGCCCGAACGCCGTAGCGGAGCAGGCCATCAGGTTCAGCAGATTGCGCTGCAGGGCGTCGCTCTCTAGGGTGAACAGAACGGGCAGAAGGCCGAATGTGGCGACGGTCGCGAACACCAGAAACAGAACGGCGATCAGGATCGCCACCGCCACGGGCTGGTTGGCCCGCCGTACGGCGTCCGGGAACGACAGCCGCGCAAGGGTCAGCAGCAGGTCCGCCCGGCTGCTCGGGTTCGTGAAGGTCGCCATCGAGTCCTTGGAGTCGCTCTAGCCGGCTTTGGGGGAAGGTGGGCCGGCACCTGGACTGGTGGCGGGCCGAATCGGCCGCACTGCACAGGGCAAACGAGACCCCCCGCAGACTCGCCTGACGAAGGGAGCGACCCTAAGCCCAGGGGCGACGGCTAGGTCTGGCAGGGGGTCCGGCTCGCAGGCCCACTGCGCCTCTGACGACCAACAGACGGACGCTACCCCGCCCGTATGGCGCCCGTCAAACGTACTTGCACATTCTGGCCCGCTCCTCTTGGGTGAGTGAACCAGCTTGGCGTTGCAGCGGTTCAACTGGGACAATCTGACACCGTGGAGTTCCGCACCAGGAGCGCGTCGAGGCCCTTGGAAGCGACCAAACGGCGTTGCGATGCCCGGAAGGCCAACCCTGCCGTGACGGCGAGGACGACGTAGATCGAAAGGAGGATGCTGAGCGCCAGACGCCCCGGAGTTCCTTCATTGACCGTAAAGAGAAAGAGGACGAGGACAAAGGGGAGAAGGAGACTAAGCCCCAACATGTTTTGGGCCAGGATCTTCCCTGCGCGATGGTCCGTTCCCTCTGTTCCGACAGGTGCCTGCCAGCGCGCGTCGAACCACCCGTAGGCCGCGTCGGCAAAGAAGATCGCGGCGGAAGAATGGAGGACGATATAGCCGACGTGGAGCCAGCCGAACCAGCCGAAGCGAACGAAGGATGCCGCGAGGGCTGCGCAAGCGAAACCGATCGCGACGAGGCTGGAGGCCTGGCCCATGGCACGTAGAGCCCCGATGAGGGTAACGGGGAGGGCGAACGACTCGGACCAGAGACGACAGGTGGGCAAGAGGCGCCCGGCACGGTGGGATGTCAGCAACGTGCATGCAAGCGTCAGGGAACCAACGACGGCGACTACCGGAGTTCCGATGACGACTGTGAGAAAGAGGAAAAGGGCGAGGGCGATGATCATTGACCAGCGGAGGCCACGGTCCCTGGCGCCGCATTCGATCTCGATCAATGTCAGGACGCCTCCCGGCGACAAGGCGGGCCACCGGCGCAGCAGTGTCGGCAACGGCAGGGTGGGATGCTTGACGCGGGGTGTACTCGGGGCGGGGCCGAATCCCGATCTGCGCAGCAACTCCCGGTCGCAGATACCGATGAGGACGGCATAAGTACACAAACCCAGGACGCGAATTCCGTTCTCCCACCAGCCGCCGGGGTCGTTCAGCATGCCGGCCAGCAATCCGGCCGGCGTCCAGGCGGCGGCTCGGACCAGGGTGGAGTTCCGCACCCATCCCAGGATGTCGTCGCCACGGATCTCGCCTGCCTTCAGTAGAACCCCCCAGTAGAGTCCGTAGTACATCGCGCAGATGACGACGAGCACGACCAGGGAGCCCATGATTCCCTCGACCAGCCGGTCCCGTTGCCACGACACGATGGACACGATCTGGCCCTGAATCACCACTGCCAGGCAGATGCCTGCGGTCAACGCGGCAAAGCCGACCACGCTGGTTGACCGGACGACGGCAAAGTACGGCCCGGCCAGGCCAAGAGCCAGCAGCCACGCACCGGCCAGATAGCCGGCGAGGCGTAGTCGATAGAGCGTGCCGAACCCGAACGGAAGCGTGATGAGCGGCCGGATATCGAGCAGCCAACTGATGGACTGCTGGCTGAAGACCTGCACGAAGAGCCAGATTGCGGCCACCAGAGAAAGCGCGACGGTGAGCAGTCCGCCGCGCAGCGCGGGGTCTTCCACGCCGAAGATCAGATGCGGCAAGAAGACGGAGAGGAAGAGCGCGACGGCGGTGCTCGGCAGAGCCATCAAGATCAGGAGAACCATCGACCGGTCCGTCCGCAGCGCCCGGGTGTGGACGGTCCAATAGGTCCCGGCCAGAGCCCGGATGCTACGGATCGAGGTCATTGTTGTTCCTGTTGTCGCCATCGCGCCTCCCTGGTTTGTGCGGCTTGTACGGGTCTGGTGCAGACTACCCGGTTGGAGGAGATGGTCGCTCGGACCATCGCCGAGTGTTCACGGAGCTAGCACGCGTCCCGTTCGTTCAGATGAGGCAGAACGCTGCGGCGTTCAGCAGGAAGGGTGCAGCTATCGCGGCACCCCCGGCGGTCACGAAAGCGGCTGCGAACAGGCCGGCTCCTACTGAGGCCGCGACGATCGCGCACTTCCACTTCCACGCCAGCGCACCTCGGATTGCCTCCGCGGTCTGGTCAGAAATGGGCCGCATTGTGTCTGCCGATTGCGGGGGTGACACGGAGTCGAGCACTGTTGCGGTGAATGGCCCTGTCAGTGGAGCCAGAGTAACGGCGGCGAGAACGAAGAAGACGATCGGTGTCTTCATGGTCACTTCCTTTCTTGAGCTTGTTCTGAGTCTGATGGTCCTTTGTACCGAGGGATTCGCTTTCACACGGATTGCGGCGACGGTTCTACATGAGAAGACAGCCTATTCCGACAACGATCAGCGCCGTCCCGCACCAAGGGCATACAACGCCAACCACGACGCGTTTCGCCAGCCTCAGTGCAAGAGCGCGCCCACCGCCGAAGCCACCGACAGCGAGGCAACCCGCCACGACCCAGTCAGGTGCGCCTCCCGTCAGTTGAGCCAGCTCGTTCATCGCGAGTGGAAAGGCGCTCTCGATAGCGAAGTCACTTGTTTGGGGCGTGGTGGTGGAAGTCTCGAGCGCCAGCGGCGCGGCAGAGGCTGAAGCTCCCGCAAGAAGCGAGAGGCTGACAACAATCGATGCGAGTCTGATCATTGAGTGAATGTCCTTCGTGGTGCTTGTGGAATGTAGGGCGAGCACGGGCAGCTAGAACGGGCAGGGGCCGCAGGGACCCGGGACCGGGAACGGATTGAAGATGGGGCCGCCCGGAGGCCATGGCCGCGGGAAAGGAATCGGGAACGGGCAGCCAGGGATCGGAATGCACCCGCAAGGGCCGTAGACGGCCAGTTCCACGGCGTCAGGTTCGAGGGTGGGGCCGACGATGGATGGGGTGAGGAGTTCGTCCCAGGCGGTAGGGACCTGGTCCTGGTCCTGGTCGGCCGCCGTCACGCTCTGTGTCGTCGGAATCGCCAGGGCGGCGCCGGCGGCGAGAGTCAGAAGTCCGGATAGGAGGGCGATACGCATCTTCATGGAGGGGCGTCCTTTCGGTGTTGTGTGTGTGAAGGGGGCGTTGTGGTTCATGGTGTTCGGGTCGGTCGAAGAGTTGGCGCCGGTCATCGGTCCGACGGCGCGTTTGGATGAGTGGTTGATGGTTGTTCTCCCTTTGAGGGGCTAAGGGTTGCTGGGCGAAATGGACGGGTTTCTTTCCGTCCGCGAAAACGTTGGTGGACCGCCGGTGAAGGCCAGGAGGACGCCGTCCCAGGAACGTTCGAAGGTCCTGGTGCTCATGCGCAGGCGGCCCAGGGACGGGTCGTCGATGACCAGTTCCTCGCCGGCGCTGCGAATGACGACGAAGTGATCGCCGTGGACATGGGCGATCGCGGGCATCGGCATGTCGTACAGCCGCTCAACCGGCAGGCGGAGTCCCTGGCTGGCGAGACCGCGTTGCTCGGCGGTCTTCTTCAGGGCGAGCATGCTGGTGCCGTCCGGGCCTGTGCCGGTGGCGACCTCCAGCTCGGCGAGCGTGGCGCTGGCGACGCCGTGGTGATCGAGGATCATCTTGAGCGCGGCCGGGCCGCAATCGGAGCGTTTTTGTTGTCGAACGATCTGGCCGGGCCCCGGCGCCGAAGGGTCGATGGAGGCTGCCCAGGCGAGGCGGTCCAGGGTGGGCCCGACAGCGCGGACTGCGACCGCCATCAGGCCGGTGGCGAAGATGAGCCCGGCGGCAGCCAACCGTCGACGGCGGGCCTTATCAGACGGATCAGAGCGCATCATCAGACGGATCAGAGCGCATCGGTTTCGATTCCCAGAAAGGAGCGCCAGGCGGCCTCGGGCTGTTCGCCGGTTGTGACGGCCCGGATCCGGGAGTGCTCGTCGACCAGAAAGACGAGCGGTACGTGGACCACGCCGAAGCGCTTGGATATCGAAGTGGTCGGGTCGGCGATCGGGCGCAGGGTGGCCGTGTCGTCGAGCTCGGTCGTTTCAGCGCCCGCGATGACCGCGATCAGGTCGAAGTCGAGCTCGCCGTCAACCGCGAGTCGCCGGAACGTGGCGATCGTGCGGTCGCAGTTGCCGCAGCCGGCCTTGGCGAAAGTAACGACCCGAAGCCGGCCCGGAGAGGCCGGCAGGGACTCGCCGTCGGCGAGGCCCGGCAGGGCGGGGAACACCATACCGACTTCGGGTCGCTGAGACAGTCTCGCTTCGAGCCTGGACTCGAACCAGAACAAAGCGCCGATAGGGCCGATGACGGCGAAACCGACGATCGCGATGGCGAGCCGGCGGCGGTTCATGGCCGGCGCCCCTGGTGACCGCGGTTCGCTTGCCGCTGGGCCGAGGGGCGAGGGCGGGCCTGGAAGCGCAGCATGGAGATGACCGGCGCTGAACTGGCGCCGAGCATCTGGAGCGCGTGCCCGAGGCGCGCTTCAAGGGTCCGGGTGGGAGGCTCAGCGAGTCGAAGTTTCAAGACGCTGCTGGTGTAGGCGTCCGGCTCGCTTGGGAGGGAGTCCGGGAGCGGTGTGCGGGGGCTGTGAGGGGAGTTCAGAGGCGTCATCGTTCTCTCGGGACGGCGCCGGCCGGTCGTCGGCTGGCCTGTGGACGTGTGGGTCGAGCTGTGCGTCGAAGTTGTGCGCCGCGGGTTCAGCGGCTGCGTTCATTGACTAAGACGCAAAAAGGCCTTCGGAACCCGGATTCGGGTTCCGAAGGCCCTCTTCAGGAGAAGCCGATGCGCCCCGGCGCGGTAGAACTCCCAGAGACCGGCGCTTCGCGCCGGATGCGGGCCAGAAGGCCCGCGCACCCAGTTTCTGCCGCGCCTAGCTCAGCAGCAGCCGCAGATCGTCAGCGGTCAGATCGCGCAGGGACGATCCGCCGCCTTCGAGGATCGCGTCGGCGATTTTCCGCTTCGAGCGCTGCAGGTCGAGCATCTTCTCTTCGACGGTGTCGCGCGCGATCAGTCGGTAGGCGAACACGGGATGCGTCTGGCCGATGCGGTGGGTGCGGTCGATGGCCTGAGCCTCGACGGCCGGGTTCCACCACGGGTCGAGCAGGAATACATAGCCGGCCGCGGTCAGGTTGAGGCCGACGCCGCCGGCCTTCAGGCTGATCAGGAAGATGTTGGTGTCCGGATCGGTCTGGAAGTGCTCGACGACTTCGCCCCGGTTCTGAGTCTGGCCGTCGAGGTAGGCGTAGGGCACGCCCTGCTCCTCGAGGTGACGGCGGACGTAGGCCAGGAGCGATGTGAACTGGGAGAAGACGAGGCACTTGTGCCCCTCGTCGAGGACTTCGGAGACCTGCTCGAACAGGGACTCGAGCTTGGCGCTCCCGGCGTCCTCCCACTCCTCGTCGATCAGGCCCGGGTGGCAGGCCACCTGGCGGAGCCGCAGCAGCGCTTCGAGCACCTGCATCGTCGATCCGGCGACTCCCTTGTCCTCGACCTGCTTCAACAGGCTGTCGCGATAGCTCGCGCGGAGCTGGTCGTAGAGGTCCTGCTGCTTCGGGTTCAGGGTGCACTGAAGGATCTGCTCGGTCTTCTCGGGCAGGTCGGGCAGCACCTGCTCCTTGCTGCGGCGGAGGATGAACGGCCGCAGACCCTTGGCGACCAGGGCCAGTTCGCGCTGGCTCGGCGCCCGGCCGCCGGCCAGCACGTCGAGCGCCGGCAGTCGACCGAGCAGCCCCGGGTTGAGGAACTCGAAGATCGAACCCAGCTCGCCGAGGTGGTTCTCGATCGGCGTGCCTGTGAGAGCGAGACGGTTCTGGCCGCCCAGCAGGCGGCAGGCCTTGGCGGTCTGCGAACCCGCGTTCTTGATCGCCTGGGCCTCGTCCAGGATCACTGTGTCGAACTCGACCGTGGCCAGGTGCCCGATGTCGCGGCGGACGGTGCCGTAGGTCGTGACCACGAGGTCGGCAGTCTTGAACTCGTCACGGAGGTTCTCGCGGTCGCGTCCGGCGTACTCGAGGACCTTCAGATCGGGCGTGAAGCGGGCGGCCTCGTCGATCCAGTTGTAGACGAGGCTGCGCGGCGCGACGACCAGATACGGCAACTTCGTCGTCTTCGACGCGGTGCGGTACGTGCGCAGCAGGGCCAGCGCCTGGATCGTCTTGCCCAGCCCCATGTCGTCGGCGAGCACGCCGCCGAGGCCGAATTCGCGCAGGAAGCAGAGCCACCCCAGACCGAGCCGTTGGTAGTTACGGAGCGTGCCGACGAAGCTGCGGGGTTCCTTCCTGGGGTTGATCGAAGAGAATGTGCTCAGCTTCTCGCGCAGCTCGGCGAAGGTCTTGCTCACGTTGACCGGCGGCGTTACCGCCAGCAGCGCGTCCACAAGTAGCGCCTGGGAGGGAAGGAAGCGCAGACCATCTTCGCTCGAGTCCTGTGCCAGTTGACTCAGAGAGCCGTAGTTCTCGACCCAGGCGGCGGGGAGCAGTCCCTTGGCGCCGTCATCCAGTTCGACGGACCGGCGACCGTCCGAGATTGCGGCGAGGATCTCCGAGAACTCGATCCGGTCGCCGTCGAAGTCGATCTGCCCGCTGAGCTCGAACCAGTCGACACCGCTCTCGATACGTAGTGCCGGCGGACTGGGCGATCGGATCGAGGCGCCGTGGGCTTCAACCTCCCAGCCCTCGAGGAGCAGAGGCTCCGCGACCGCCGGCAGGTCACGCGGTTCGAGTTCCAGGCTGTGCCCGCTCTTCGAGGCAACCGGCTTCAGACCAAGTTCGAGCAGCCTGACGAGCGCATCCTGCTCCGTCTTGAGGTTGCGGCGAACGAAGCGGTGCTCCTCCCAGTCGACGACTGCGGACCGCGGATCGCCCGCGTCGACGGTCAGGCCGCCGTAGCCGAACGAGAGTCGGGCCTCGAGCTGAGGGTTCATCCACTCCGGAGTGTCCTCTGGTTCGAGCGCAAGACGAGGTTGAGGGACGGGCGATTCCTCCGACAGATAGACCTCTTGCGGGAGTTCGAGTGGCGGCAACGAAGGCAGTTCCAGCAGGCTGGTGACCGCGGCCTCGAGGTCTTCATCCGGGATCACGAGATCGCCGCTGTTGCCGAGCAGCGCGTACCAAGGCTGATCTCGCTGCGGATCGAGATGGAACCGGCCGATGGCGTCGTCGAGCAGGAGCAGCATGTTGCCCTGCCGGTCCGACCCGGCATCGGCGGTCGCTCCGTCGCCGTTTGGGAAGGGCAGGACCAGTGCGGCACGACTCAGCGGTACGGTTTCGTCGCCGCGCTTGAGCATGCCGCGCAGCCGGACCCGGCTGGCTGCCGCGAGTTCCAACTGCAGGGCAAGGCGCCAGGGTTCGCCGTCGTCGATCGTGACCGCGCGCGGATCGCCGAGTGAGCGGCCGTCCCACCAGTACAGGTGTCCCTCCGCGCTCAGCCGCGGCAGCAGGGGGCCGATCCAGTTCATGGGCACGTAGACCCGTTGCACGAGGGGACGGCCGGTGTTGCGGGCGCCGCGGCCGCCCTTGCGCTTGCGGCTGGCGCGGACCGGCACTTCGGGCGGAAGCGCGGTGACCATGGCCGGCCCGGCGCCGGGTGGTACTCCGTTCCCCGCCGAATGAGCAGTGCCGTCCGTTGTCAGCCCGAACAGATCTTCCAGTTTTCCGTGGTCGATGCTCAGCCGCTTCAACTTGCCGAACTCGCCCTGCGGGTTCTGCTTGCGTCCGAAGATGTCGATCATCAGGCCGCCTGCGTTGCGGCTGGTGGCGGCGTTGAGCAGGAGCTGGATCTGAGGCGGGGCGTTCCTCGGAGTCGCCGCCTTTTTCGGCTGAGCCTGCCGTTCGATGTCCTCGCGCACGGTCTCCACAACAGAACGCCAGCTCGTTGTTGCGGAGGTTCGCCGCCGCCGGTTGCGACTTCGACGCGAGCGGCGGACCGGACGGGGAGCCTCTGCCGGGCCGTCGCTCGCGGGCTGCACCGCGTTCAGGGCCGATCCCGGGATGGACACCTGGGGCGGTCGCGTCTTGCGTAGCGAGACTCGGCCGGATCCTGACGGCTGGCTCTTCGGTTCGTTCGCGGCGAGTTGCAGCAGCGATGCCCAGATGTGGCCGCAGGCGGCGCCGGCAGCGAACTGTTCGCAGCCGCAGACGGCATGGAGGATGCGTTCGTCCGGAACCCTGGACCAGTCGAGCTCGACGTTGGCGGCGCCATTCGGGTTCAGCTCGGAATTGGCGGCGCTGTCGCCGGCGGGCGGCGGCGCGATCAGAATCCGGGCGCTTGCGCCTTCGATCTCCAGCTTGAGGCCTCCCTTCGAGAAGACGGTCTGTCCTTCTTCCCGATCTTCCGGCCGAAAGTGGGACGCACTGCGTTGATGGAGCGCAACGGTACGTCCGCTGCGGGCCCTGCCGCGCGGGCGGCTGCGCCGCTTGCGGCGCGCCGGCCGCGAAGGCTTGGTCGCGGGTGAGGTTCCGGTAGGGTTTTCGCTCTGCGCTTCTGGCATTCCGGTGGGGTGTTCGACCCGTTGAATCCGCCGGCGCCGCCGGCTAGCAGTTCTGTTGCTCCCCGGAGGACGGTGCGACGTGACGAACGTCTCGGGAAGCTGAGTCGCGGCCGCTATCAGCGTGTGGCGGCGACAGCCGGGATGGCGGTCACCTGCCTCGCGGCGCCGTGCAAACTGAGCGAGTCTAGCTCAAGAACGTAGATAGGCCAAGTGTTTTCTTCAAGCACGTTGAACCCGGCCAAGACCTGAGCTGAGCCCGGTTCGCTTGGCTGGGGCCGGCTACGGCTGGATCAGGTAGGTGAACTTGACCGCGATCTGGCGGTGCGTGCTGAAGCGCTGCCGAAGATCCTCGGCCATCCAGTTCTCGTTGTGGACGACGAACAGGTCGGCGCCGGGCTTGTAGATCCAGTGCAGGCGGACGTTGAGGCCCAGGTCCTCGGAGTCGTCGTTGTGCGGCGGTCGTGGAAGGTGTCGAGCAGGAGCAGGAGCGAGTCGTCCTGAAAGATCCGGCTGTCGCGTTCCATCTCCTTCGCGATGATCGCGTCGGGGTTCGCGTCGAATGCGGCAATGCCGAAGTAGATCGTGCTGTCCGTGAACGCTACGCGCACTTCGGTCTGCTCGGTTGCCGGTACGCCGTCGACCGGCTCGTGCTGGATGAAGTTGCCGCCGACCTCGGACTGCCGCCATGCCCGGTCGCTGAGATTTCCGTCGATGGTGGACCCCTGTTCGACGCGGGTTGCCGCCATGGTCGGACGTTCGTCGCCCGGCGCCGTGTCCTGCAAGCCCGCGATCGGCGGCGTCGCCGGAGCGACGAGCACTCCTGCAATTGGCGCAGTGGTTCGTCTCAGCACGGGCTTGCTCCGGAGAACGGAAGGCGTTGGGGGGTGTTGAGCGGCTGGGATCCCGGTGTGGCGCTTCACCGGATCCTTCGGCGGGAAGGGAGGGCGGAGGTTGGCATCAGGAATGAGACAGCAGCCGAGCACCGGCGCCGGTTTGTTCTGCGGTAGCGTCCGCGGCGATGACGGACCAGGGGTATCCGGACCTGCTTGCGCTTGCCGAGCGGGCGTGGCGCGGAGAACTCGACCTCCAGTTCGAGCACCATCCGGTCCACCGCTACTATGCGGGTTCCTGCCGCATCGCCGAGGACCTTCTCGGCTTCAAGGGCATCGCCGGCTTCTACGTGATCGACAGCGGCGGCCGGCCGCCATGCGGTGGCATGCCATCTGATCGAGGCGGCTCACTACGCGGCGCCCGAGAGCGCCGAGGTCCATCAGGCGCGAGCCGCCATCTACCGCGCGAACGCGGACAGCCAGCCTTCGTCCATGGCCAGGAACATCCTGAACCACGCCGCCCTGGCCAGCGACCGCGGCCGGCGGGATCTGGCCTCGGACGAATGAAGGCCTGCTTGCCGAATCGCAGGCGGATCGGATCGTGAGTTCCGGCACGGGCTCGATGCGCCCGATCGTCGGGACGGCCGGCGGCGTGTGGGCCGTGGTTGGGCTCGTCGGCCTGCTGGGATGGGCGATCTTCAGGCTCGGGAGGATCTCGATCGCCGCCTTCGACGATCCGTTCGCTTGGTATCACTGGGCGGCCCTCCTGACGATCATTCCCGTCATGGCGTGGTCGGAGGGCGTGCGCGGATTCCAGTTGCGCTTCTCGCCGCGGGTGGCGGAGCGGTCGGTCTCGATCCGCGCGAACCCGACGCTGGCTCGCGTTGCTCTCGCGCCCCTGTTCGCGGCCGGCTACTTCGGCGGCGACCGGCGGGAGCGGCTCGGCGTCTACTTCGGAACCCTCGGCATCCTGGTTTTGATCGTCCTCGTCCACCGGCTGGACCAGCCGTGGCGAGGGATTCTCGACGCCGGCGTGGTCGTGGGGCTCAGTTGGGGCACTATCGCGACGCTGGCCTTGAGTGTGCGGGCATGGCGAAGCTGATCGGCCGCCAGGACTCCATCGCGACGCTGGCCTTTGGCCTCCGGGCCTGGCGGAACTGATCGGCCCGGACCGTCGAGCGACCGCCCGCTGGATGAAGAAAGACGGCGAGAAGGAGTCCCGCGGCGGTCGACTTGGGTCCCGGCACGGGTTCCTCAGGGCTCGATCGTCTTCAGGATGAAGCGCGCCATCGTCTCGCGCAGGTGGAGCGAGAGGTCCGGATCGCCCACGCCGTGGCGCGACTTCGGGTAGAGCATCATCTCGAACGGCTTGCCGGCCTTCTGCAGGTCCCAGGCGATCTGGAGCGTGTTCTGCATGTGGACGTTGTCGTCCATCGTGCCGTGAATGAGCAGCAGGTCGCCGTGGAGGTCAGCCGCTCGCTCGCGGACGGACGCGGCCTTGTAGCCGTCCGGGTTGTCGTCCGGCGTCGACATGTAGCGCTCGGTGTAGATCGAGTCGTAGGCGCGCCAGTCGACGACGCTGCCGCCGGCGATGCCGGCGCGGAAGCGGTCGGAGCGGGTCAGCGCGTAGAGGGTCATGTAGCCGCCGAAGCTCCAGCCGTCGAGGCCGATCCGCTCCGCATCGACCCAGGGCTTGGCACCCAGCCAATCGACCGCTTCCACTAGGTCGACGAGTTCCTGCTCGCCGAAGTTCTTGTACACCGGCCAGGTCGACTCGACTCCCTTGCCGGAAGCGATGCGGTTGTCGACCACGAGCACGACGAGTCCCTGCTGGCCAAGGTACTGGAACCACATGCCGCGGGCCCCGGGCCAGGCGTCTCGGACCTGCTGGGCGTGTGGACCGCCGTAGACGTGGATCCAGGCGGGGTAGACGCGATCGGGATCGAAGCCGTGCGGCCGGATCAGCATCGCTTCCAGGTCGACGCCGTCGCTTGTGGTGATGGTCAGCAGTTCCGGCGCCGAGATCTCGAACCGTTCGATGTCCGGCACGTCGCCCCCGCCGAGTTCGCGAACGGTCTCGCCGTCCTCGGCGCGGCGAAGAGTCATCCTCGTCGGTGTGTGGAGATCGCTCGACGTGGCGATCCAGTGCTCGATAGGGCCGTCCTCCGGGAAGCTCCCGCGGTGACTGCCGGGCGTGTCGGTCAACAGAGTCGCGCCGGCGCCGTCGAGAGCCACCCGCAGCACGTCGGCGCCGAGTGCCGTGCGATACGTGCCCGACACGTAGATTACGCCCGCCTCCTCGTCGACGGCGTGGAGCGAGCGGGCCTCCCAGCGCCCCTCGGTCAGGGGTCGGACCAGGTTGCCGTCCTCGTCGTAGCAGTAGACGTGCTGGAAGCCGGTCCGCTCGCTGAACCAGAGGAAACTGCCGTCTTCCTGGCCGTTCCGTTCCAGAAAGCGCGGCGGACCGAGCACGTTGACCCATGCATGGGACTCCTCGCGCAGCACGCGGTGTGACTGGCCGCTGGCCGGGTCGGCCCGGTGCAGGTCGAGGAAGGTCTGGCGGCGGTCCTGGACCTGGTACCAGACGTCGCCGCCAGGGGAGAACGCAACGTTCACGAACAGGATCTCGGTGTGCCCGTAGATCCCCGGATCGATCCAGGTGATGTCGCCGCCCGCGGCCGACGCCACGCCGAGCCGGACGCGGGGGTTCGCGTCGCCGGCCTTCGGGTACGGGTAGACCTCGAGAGGTGGCCGGTAGGGCACATGGTCGACGACAGTGAACCGGTGCACGTCCCGCTCGTCGGTCTGCAGGAACGCGATGCGGCGGCTGTCCGGGCTCCACCAGTGGGCCTGGTAGTTGCCGCGGCCGTAGATCTCCTCCTGGTAGACCCAGTCCAACTTGCCGTTCAGCGTGTTCTCGCCGCTGTCAGTGGTCAGCCGGACTTCGTCGCCTTCGAGGTCGACGACGTAGAGGTCCGCGTCGCGTACGAAGGCGAGGCTCCGGCCGTCGGGCGAGAAACGGGCCAGTTCCTCGTCCTCGGGACCGTGCGTGAGGCGGGTGAGAGTCTCGGAATCGAAGTCCCAGACGAACAGGTCCGAGGCGAGGTGGAGGAGTAGCCGGTCGGTCGACGGCGACAGGCGCAGCGACCCGGGCCGCGCTCGGGAGGCTGCGTCCTCGGCTTCCAGCCGGAGTTGGCTTTCGAGCGCCTCAGCCAGAGGCCTCGGATCGTAGAAGGGCTCCGCGTCTCCGGTTGCCGCGTCGACGAACGTCCAGGACACGCCGGCGCCGTCCGTGTCGTCTTCGGCCTGCAAGTAGTCGCGGCCCCCCGGCAACCAGCGGATCCGGGGCAGGTCAGGCGAGAAGTCGTGCGCGTCCGGCCCGTAGATGTGGCGGAGTTCGAGGGGCTCCTTCTGCGCAGTCGCCGGTGCGAGGGTGAGCGCGGCGGCGAGGACACCAAGAAGACCAGGCAAGCGTATTTGGACGAGAATCGTTCGCATGAGGGGAACAGTAGCGGAGGACTGGTTTGCAGGCGCGACGGTTTCCTGCGGGTCGGAGAGGGGCCAGAGAGCGACTCATACTGTTCACCCGGAGCCTGTTTCTGTTGGTTCGCCTGGCGTGACCGGAGCACTCTCTAGGCGAAAGCGATACGGAAGAGCGCGACCATGATCGGAATCGTCGCGGCCAGGATGAGGCCGAGGAACCACTTGATCAGCGCCAACTGGCCGCTCATGCCGTCCATCTTGCCTGCCAGACCGTCTACACGTCCGTCGAAGCGACCCTCGAGCGCGTCGATGCGGCCGAAGAGTTCATGCCGCAGGCTCTCGATCCGATCCCGGACCTCGTGGCGAAGCCCCTCTAGTGCGATCACCAAGCCGTCGAGGCGACCGTTGACGGCCGCCATGTCAATCTTCAATCCGGCGACGTCGTCCTTCAATCCGGCGACGTCGTCCTTCAATCCGGCGACGTCGTCCTTCAATCCGGCGACGTCGTCCTTCAATCCGACAACGTCGTCCTTCAATCCGACAACGTCGTCCTTCAATCCGACGACGTCGTCCTTCAATCCGGCGACGTCAGTCTTGAGGACGGCGACATCACCCTTGAGGTCGGCAGTGTCGTCCTTGGTGGCGAGTTGCTCCTCGCGTTCGCCGATCACGTCGACCAATGCCCTCGCTTGGTCGGCATCGAAACCTGCCTCCTCAAGGATGATCCGTGCTTCTCGCTGCCCGTACTGTAAGCCTACTGTCTCCATAGCAGACCAAGACGGATTTTGGCGGTGGTTCCTTCGCTTCTGGTGCGAAGTGAGACCGGCGGCGCAGGACTCCAGGGGCGATATCGACCTCAAGGCGCGCCAGGGTCTCGACTAGAACTCGAACTCCAGCAGCACGTCCACGGTCTGACCGTCCGCCGCGACGGTGAACCGGTTCATGCCGTGGCGGAAGTGCTCGGCCAGTTCCTGGAAGTCGACTTCGCCCGTGCCGTCTACGATGGAGATCTTGAGCCGTGGGATCTCCTGGCCGTTGACCGCGGCGATGTGGGCTTCTGTGGTGTCCGCCGCCAGGCCGTCGAAGTAGAGAGGCAGGTTCGCGAGCCGGACGTCGGGATCGATCTTGTCGTAGGGGATGCTGACCTCGAAGCCGGGGATGTCGGCGCGGAGAACCGGAAGCTCCGGGCGCGCTCCGACTTCGACATCCACGGGCGCCGCGGTCTGGGCATCGAAGATGACGCCGCGCTCGAGGCGCGCGTGCTTGCCCTTGATGAAGATGAACGGCCATGCGACGGCCGCGGTGAGCGTGGCGGTGAGCACGAAGCGGCCCTTGCCGGAACGGTCGTAACCTCCGAGGAGCCGGATCGACTGGTCGTCCACCGTGGAGACCGTGTTGGCCTCGACCTCGAGCCGACCCCGGATACCGGCTACCTTGGCGCGCCTGGCCCGGCGGGCCTCCGACCAGACGACCGTCCCGGCCTCGATGACGACGTGGCCGTCGACAAGGACGTCCTCGGCGACCTTGGCACGGACGCGGTCTCCCTGCTGGACGTAGTGGCTCGACTTTTTCTTCGTGGAGAGGCTCTCGTCGAGGACGCAGTAGACGGTCGTGCCCGCCGGGATGCGGACCGTTTCGGCCATTCCTGCGGTCGGCAGGGTGAGGAACAGCAGGGCGACGACGGCGGCCCGGATGGTGGTGGCGTGACGCATGGATATGGCCTCTGGGTTGTGGACTTCGTAATAGCAGTACGGCGCGCGGCGCCTCCCGGTTTCGTGCCATCCGCGCGCCCGCTGACGGGCGCACGGACTGGTTCACGGGTGGCGCGAATTCGCGCCACCCGGGTCGCGGTGCAGGTGATACGGTGAGCCGTTCCGCTATGAGCTTGATCGTCTGGTCCTGGCTGTTCCTGGCCGTCTACATGGGCGGCATGCTGGCGTTCGGGCTGATCGGACGGAACCGGGTTCAGGGCGCCGACGACTTCGCGACCGCGCGGGCTGCGTACGGCCCCTTCTTCCTGGCCCTCGCCTTCGCGGCAACGACCGCGAGCGGAGCGACATTCCTCGGTTTCCCGGGTATCGCCTACGAGCACGGCACGGCGGCGCGCTCGCCCGGGCGGTGCTCGGCGGCCGCCTGTACGAGGAGGGGTCGACGCCGAACGAGGCGCTGCCGGCGCTGTTCATCGAGCTGTTCCCGGCCTGGCTGGCGGCGCTGATCGGCGTCGGCATCCTGTCGGCGGTCATGTCGACGGCGGACGGGCTCGTCGTGTCGTCGTCCCAGATCGTCGCGAACGACCTCTACCGGCGGACGATCGCGCCTCGCTTCCATTCGCACCTCAGCGAGGAGCAGCTCGACCGCCGGGTGCTGGTCATCAGCCGCTGGGCGACCGTGGGCGTGATGGTCGTCTGCGTCGCGATGGCCTGGATGCTGATGGACATGAACATCGCCATTCTGGTCTGGACGGGAAACGGCGGCATGATGGCGGCGTTCGCGGGCCCGCTCGTGCTCGGCGCGCTGTGGGGCGGCGTCACCCGGTCGGGCGCCTACACCGGTCTGATCGTCGGTTTGAGTTCCTTCCTGATCCTGCATACCGGCGTCATCGATCCGGCATGGTTCGAGGGCAGTTTTCTGCATCCGGTGTTCTCGTGGCTCCACGGTGAGTCTCCGAACCCGACCTCCTGCGCGGCGCTGGCGGGGCTGTTCGCGATCGGATGCACCGCGGCGGTGTCGCTGGCGACCAAGCCCTTGCCCGAGGGGCACGTCGCATCGCTGTTTCGGCGCGCCGCCGCGACGGACTGAGCGACGTATCATCCGCCGGGGGAAGCGCGATGCCGAAGATCCACGACGACGCCATGGATGTCCTCTTCCGCGACGCTCGCAGCCAGAACCGGTGGTTGCCACGGGAGGTACCCGAAGAGGCCCTGCGCGAACTCCACGACCTGATGAAGTGGGGCCCGACCAGCGCGAACTGCTGGCCGCAGCGGGTCGTCTTCACAGTGAGCGATGAAGCGAAGGAAAGGCTGGCTTCAATCGCCATGCCGGGCAACCAGGACAAGATCCGGCAGGCGCCCGCGACGGCCATTCTCGGCTACGACCTCGCCTTCTTCGAGAAGATGGACGTTCTGTTCGCGCACAACCCGGGCATGGCCGAGATGTTTCGGGGCGACTCCGCACTGGCCGAGGTCACCGCGTTCCGGAACGCCACTCTCCAGGGGGCCTACTTCATGCTCGCGGCACGCTCGCTGGGCCTCGACTGTGGCCCGATGTCGGGGTTCGACAATGCGAAGTGCGACGAGATGTTCTTCGCCGGCACTTCGGTGCGCTCCAACTTCCTGTGTTCGATCGGCTACGGCGATCCCGAGGGCCACTTCCCCCGTCTGCCGCGGCCGGAGTTCGCCGAAGTCTGCCGCGTCGAGTAGAGGCTCAGCGGCGCCAGAACACGGGCAGGAAGATCGCCGCCACGGCCAAGATCTCGAGCCGGCCCAGCCACATCAGGAAGATCAGCAGCAGCTTCTCCCAACCGGCGAAGAAGCTGTAGTCCAGACTCGGCCCCGCCGCTCCCATCGCTGGGCCGACATTCGACAGGCAGGCCAGCGACGACGACAGCGAGGTGACCATGTCGTTGCCGGCGAGGGCGAGGGTGGCGGCGACGCCCAGCCACAGGAAGGCGAACAGGGTCATGAAGCCGCCCAGGCTGCGCGCCGCCTGATCGCTGATCGTCCGGTTGCCGACCCGCAGCGCCAGCACGCGGCGCGGGTTGAACATGAGCTGCACCTCCCGCAGCGCCATCTTGAGCGTCATCACCAGGCGACCGACCTTGACGCCGCCAGCGGTCGAGCCCGCGCAGCCGCCCACGAACATGGCGAGCAGCAGCAGGGTGCGCGAGGTGTCGCTCCAGGAGTCGTAGTCCCGGGTCGTGTATCCGGTCGTCGTCATCAGCGACACCGAGTTGAAGGCGGCCTCGCGGAGCGCCTCCAGGAACGGCAGATCGGTGCTGCGCCAGCGATCCACGGTGACCAGAGCCACCAACACCGCGGCGATAGACGCATAGGCCCGGAACTCGGTGTCCCGGTAGAGCTGGCCGGGCCGTGAACGGACCGCGAAGATCAGCGAGAAGTTGATGCCGGCGATCAGCATGAAGGCGATGACCGTCCATTCGATGAAGGCGGAGTCGAACGCGGCGACACTCGCGTTCAGGGGCGCGAAACCGCCGATGGACACGGTCGTCAGCGCGTAGCAGAAGGCCTCGTACTGGCCGGCGCCGCCCGCCAGCAGCAGCAGAATGAGCGCGATGGTCAGGCCGACGTAGATCTGCCAGAGCACGGTCGCCGTCTTCTGCACCTGGGGCTGCATGATGTCCTGGGTGGGCCCCGGCACCTCCAGTCGGTAGAGCAGACGGGCGCCGGGTCCCAGGCTCGGGAACAGGGCGACGAACAGGAGCAGAATCCCCATGCCGCCGAGCCACTGGGTCAGGCTCCGCCAGAGCAGGATGCTGGCGCTCAGTTGCTCGATGTCGGTCAGGATGGAGGCGCCCGTGGTCGTGAACCCCGAAGCGGATTCGAACAGCGCCGCGATCGGGTCCGTGATCTCGCCGCTCAGGACGTAGGGAAGCGCGCCGAAGAAGGAGGCCAGGACGTAGGCGCCGACCACGACCAGGATCGCCTCGCGCCGGTAGATCTTTTCGTGCGGTTTGCCCCACCAGTGAGCCGCCACTCCGGCCGCGGCGCAGACAAGCAGCGAGCCGCCGAGCGCCGCCGCGGTCCGCTCCTCGCCGTGCCAGAGCGCGAACGAGAAGGGGATCAACTGCGCGCCGGCGAGCAGCAACAGCAGCCGCCCGACCAGACCGGAAACGGCGCGCAGGTTCATTCGACGCTGTGGGCCTAGGGGGCCGCGCCAGCCGGTGCTTCGGGCAGCGCCAGGGCCAGCAACTCACCCTCGAAGCCGGTCCCGCTGATCGCCATCACGATGTACTGGCGGCCTTCGTGGAGGTAGGTCATCGGCGCGCCGCTGACGCCGGCCGGCAGCTCCATCTCCCAGACGACTTCGCCGTTCGTCTTGTCGCAGGCCCGGAACTTCCTGCTGCCGGCGCCCACGGGTTGGACCACCATCGAGTTCGAGCCGTCGGCGAGGAAGACCAGGGTCTTCGTGACCAGGGCGGACACGCGGCCCTGCTGGCCGAGCGGCGGCAGGTCGAAGTGGGCGAGTGCGGGGTGATCGCGCGGTCCGTCGCCGTTCGGCACCATCCACGGGTGCTCGCCGGTGTCGAGGTCGATCGCGGTGAGGCGTCCGTAGGGCGGTTTCGTGATCGGCAGGGTGGCCCACTCGTAGCCGTCGGCCTCGCTCAGGTCGACCCGGTAGCGCAGGTTGGAACGCGCGGGGTCGGGCGGCGGGCACGGGCCCAGGATCGCCGGCACGGTGACGGACGGCAGGTAGAGCACTTTCGTCTCCGGATCGAGGGCGGCGCCGTTTCAGTTGGTGCCGCCGACAGCCCCGGGTACCTGGATCGTGGCTTTGGCGTCCGGCCCCTCGATCAGCGTCGGTGGCTGGAAGATCGGGCCGATGCGGTACTGGGAGACGTACTCGAGAGCCATCGCCCGCAACTCGGGCGTGAAGTCGATCAGGTCGGAGATGGCGAGTCCCTGGAGGTCGTAGGGCAGGGGCCAGGTCGGATGCGGCTGGGGCGGCCAGGCCTGCTCGCCGGGGACTTCGGACGGCGGCGCGGGCAGGTCGACGATCGGCCAGACCGGCTCGCCGGTCTCCCGGTCGAAGACGTAGAGGAACGCCTGCTTGGAAGGCTGCGCCAAGGCGCGGATTGCCTTGCCGTCGACGACGATATCGGCGAGCACGGGCGCGGCCGGGAAGTCGAAGTCCCAGAGGCCATGCTGGACGGCCTGGAAGTGCCACTGCCGCTCGCCGCTCCCGGCGTCGAGGGCCAGGATCGACTCGGCGAACAGGCCATTGCCCGGGCGGTGGCCCCCGTACCAGTCGTTGCTCGGGGTGCTGGTGGCGGCGTAGACATGCCGAGTTCCTGGTCGCGGCTCATCCAGGTCATTCGCGTGGAGGCTCGCTGTCCTCATGGGCCGTCCGGAGGATCGCCTTCGGAACTCGCCTCGGTCTTCTCGCCGCCCTCTCCGGCTTCGGCCTTCGCTTCGCCGTCGGATTGCGGCGTCGGGTCCTGGAACGTGCCGGGCGCGTTCTCCAGAGCTGCGCCGAAGGAGTCCAGCCAGGTCGGTCGTTTCCGGGGCGTGCCGTCCGGGTTCGGCCTGGGGTCAAGCCATTCCAGGGTGTACAGGAAACCGTCCATTCGGTAGACGGTGTTGTCGTAGTTCTTGTTCTTGCTCTCCCCCTCGCCGTCGTAGTTGAAGAAGCCGTGCCCTTCGCCGCCGTAGCTCACGAGATCGCAACGGGCGCCGACTTTTCTCAGGCCGTTGCAGAACCGCTCGGCGGTGCTGTGGGCGACGGTCTGGTCGGCGGTGCCATGGAAGATGATGGTCGGAGGCAGTCCCGGCCGCAGATGGTGATACGGGGACATCGACTCCGCCGGCGCGCCGAGGCGCTCGGTGAGCGCTCCGAGCCGCTCGCGCGTCTCGTCGGTTGGCGGTGGATCTCCTTCGGCCGGCGCCAGAACGGTCGCGGGATTGAACAGGACCAGAGCGTTGGGGGCCGGGCTCGGGCCGTCGGGATCGGGATCGTGCCCCGGCAGAGTGGCCGTGGCCGCGGCCAGATGGCCGCCCGCCGATCCGCCGCCCGCGGCGATCCGGTCGGGATCGATGCCCAGCCGGTCCGCGTTCGCCCGCAGCCAGCGAACCGCGCTTTTGGCGTCTGCGACGCATTCGTTCGCCGTTACTCCGTGGCGGCTGGCGACCCGGTAGTCGGCGACGGCGGCGACCATCCCGCGGTCGGCGAGGTAGCGGCAGTGGGGCAGGAACTGCTGCGGGGAACCGGAACGCCAGCCGCCGCCGAAGAAGAAGACGATCGCGGGTCTCTCGTCCTCGGCCGAGTGGCCCTCGGGGTTGCACAGGTAGATGTTCAGTTCGACATCGCCGACGGTGCGGTAGACCTCCGCGGTCGTTCCCTCCATGTCGGGCGGGTAGGGCCGCTGCGCGGTGGCCGAACCGGCGGCCGCCAGGAGCAGGAGGACGGCAATGGGAAGCGCCGCGGCGCGGCACGGACACAGTTTGGGTCGGATGAAGGTCGAACGGGTCATCGGCACCTCGTGAAGATCAAGTCTTGCGCGGCGGTTCCCGATTCAGCAGACCGTGGCTCCACCGCTTCGCGCTCAGTAACTCAGCGCCGGATTGTACCGGCCCCGGCTGGGTTCGCCGCCAGACCCGTACCGCACTAGGACCTTGAGCCTTCGAACGCACTCCGCCCTGTTCTGCGGCGCAAGCTCCTACTCGCCAGTCTCGACGACTGTCTCGGCGGCTTCCCCCGTGTTCTCGTCGGCGCCGCCGCGGATCCAGACCAGGCGGTACTCGTCGAGGGGACGCAGTTCGGCCTCCAGTGCCTGCTGGATCCGGGTCGAGGAGCCGGGGCTGGCCCTGAGGGCGCCGCTCTGGAGGAAGGCGGCGACCCGCGCGCTGTTCCTGCAGGCGTCGTCGTCCTTGTCGCAACCGAAGTCGTCCTGCTGGGTCTCGAGCAGAAAGACGAGCGGATCGGGCGACACGAACAGGCCATCCAGGGCCCGGTAGGCGCTCCAGAGGTCAAGTGAGGGGATGCGGTAGCCGCCGCCGCTCTCGACGAATCCGATCGCTTCCACGACGGCGCCGTCAGGCTTGGCGGTGACGACGCCCGGGAAGGGGTCGAACACGCGGCGCGACAGCTCCTGCAGGGTGAAAGAGTCGTCCTTGGGCACTTCGAAGATCTGGACCAGTGGTTCGCCGGCGGTGACGACTCTCTCGATCAACTCGATCTCGAGGTCGCGGAGCCGCGGGAGATTCTCGGAACCACGGCGGACCGGCGGCGGCGCCGCCCGCGGCGCCAGTTCCCGCGGTCTTGCTATCAACTGCGACTCCGGCAGTTCATCGCCGTCTGCGGCGGCGAACAGTCCGCGCAGAGTCTCGAAGCGGCGGCCCGGATTCTCGTCCATGTACTTCCACAGGGTCGAGACGCGACGCTGGTAGCGCGCGGCATCGGCTGCGAAGGTGCGAAAGCCGCGGTAGGTGGCGGTCGACTCGCCCGCCGTCGCCCGGGTACCGCCCGCAAACACGAACGCCAGGGTGACGGTCTGGGGCGGCGGCCGGCTCTGATCGGGCAACCGGCGTTCTCTGTCCCAGACCTCGAAGACGGGGCGCATCGGGGTGTCGACGAAGAAGTCCTGGAGCGCGGTGTTCGGGTCGGCCGCCAGCGCCCAGCGACGGTAGCTGGTGAGTTCTCTTCCGGCCCGCCGCCACTCGGCGCCGTCGGCGATCGGCTCGAAGAGGCGGTCGAACCGGATGTGCCACGGGTCGAGCTCGTTCATCAGCGCTTCGGTGCGGTCGTTGATGCGGCGCGCACTGAGGGAGTTGTCCTTCGGAATCATGTGGCGGCGGATATCGACCTGAGCCTCGACTCGCACGTAGCCGGCGGTGTCCGGCGCCGCGGCGCCGGCATCGTCTCCGGCAGCGTTCGGTGCGTCCGCCGACTCCGGGAAGAACTCGAGCGTCACGGTCTCGGAGACCGGATCGTCCGTGCAGGCGGTGAGAACCGCCACCAGGAAGGCGGCGAGCAGGGGCAGCGCTCTGGGACGCCGGGAACAGAGGGGCGCACGGATCGGGGGCATGGACCAAGTCTGCAACACGCGTAGGATCGTCGATCTTCCGACCGAGACCAGTTTCTCATGACGAACCTCTTCGGCCTCCTCCGCGAACGCTTCGAACCCTCGCTGGATCGCCCGAGCCTCGTGCTGCGGGGCGGCGACGGCGCGAACACGGAATGGACGTACGGCGATCTGGACCACGCGTCGGCCCGGTTCGCAGCCGCGCTGCGCAAACGGGGCGTTGAGCCGGGCGACCGGGTGCTGGTGCAGGTGCCGAAATCGATGGAGGCGGTGGCCCTCTACTTGGGCGTGTTGCGCTGCGGCGGCGTGTACGTGCCCTTGAATGCGGCCTACACCGAGCGGGAAGTGGACTTCTTCGTCAACGATGCGTCGCCTCGGGTCGTCGTGTGGGGCGCGGGGGCCGGGCCGGACGCCGTCGATATCGACGCGCTCTGGCGTGAGGCGCAGACGCTCGCGCCGGACCCGGCAATCCAACCCCGGGCGGACGACGACCTGGCCGCGATCTGCTACACGTCGGGCACCACAGGTCGGTCCAAGGGCGCGATGATCACGCACGGGAATCTGACCTCGAACGCGCTCGCTCTGCACGAGATCTGGGGCTTCGAATCGGGCGACGTGTTGCTCCACGCGCTACCGATCTTTCACGTCCACGGGTTGTTCGTGGCTTTGCACACGGCGTTCCTGAACGCTTCGAAGATCCTCTTCCTGCCCGCGTTCGACGTCGTGGCGGTGCGCCGTCTGCTGCCCGAGGCGACGGTCCTGATGGGCGTGCCGACGTTCTACTCGCGGCTGCTGGCGGCGCCGGGCTTCGGCAGCGCGGACTGCGAGGGCATTCGGTTGTTCGTTTCCGGCTCGGCGCCGCTGACCGAGGCGACCTTCGGCGACTTCGAGGCCCGGACCGGGCACCGGATCCTGGAGCGCTACGGCATGACCGAGGCGGGGATGATCACGTCGAACCCGCTGCGCGGGGAACGCGTGGCGGGCACGGTGGGCTTTCCTCTGCCGGATGTCGAGGTGCGGGTGGTGGCGGAAAGCGGCGCCGAACGGTCCGCGAACGAAGTCGGCATGCTGGAGATCCGAGGCCCGAACCTGTTCCCGGGCTACTGGGGGCTGCCGGACAAAACGGCCGAAGAGATGCGTGGCGACGGATTCTTCATCACCGGCGACCTCGCCAGCGTCGACGACGAGGGTCGGCTGACCCTGGTTGGCCGCGGCAAGGACCTGATCATCGCCGGCGGATTGAACGTGTACTCGAAGGAAGTCGAGGATCGCCTGGACGAGGTGGCGGGTGTTCAGGAGTCAGCGGTCGTCGGCGCGCCGCACGCCGACCTGGGCGAGGGCGTCGTGGCCGTGCTGGTGGCCGAGGATACGCCGGTCGGCGACGATACGCTCCGCTCCGCGCTCGATGCGGATCTGGCCCGATTCAAGCACCCGCGACGCTTCTACTGGGTCGACGAACTGCCGCGCAACGCGATGGGAAAGGTACAGAAGAACGTGCTGCGGGACCGATATCGAAACGCCTACGTTGGATGAAGGAGGAAGGCCATTGACACAAGCAGAGAAGCTCGAAGGCAAGGTCGCGCTGGTGACCGGAGCGAGCCGCGGCATCGGCAAGGCGATCGCCGAACTGTTCGCGGAACACGGCGCGCGGGTTGCCTGCACGGCACGCACGCTGTCCGAAGGCGGCCACTATCTTGGCGGCTCGCTCGAGGAGACGATCGAGGAAATCCGGGCCGCCGGCGGGAACGCGACCGCTTTCGCCTGCGACGTCTCCGAGTACGACAACTGCGAGCGGCTGGTGAACGAGGTGCGCGACACGCTCGGGCCGGTCGACGTGCTGATCAACAACGCTGCCCTGACCTACTTCATCCCCGTGGTCGACTTTCCGATCAACAAGTGGCACCGCTCGACCGCGGTCAACTTCCACGCGCCGTTCTACCTCTCCAAGCTCGTGCTGCCCGAGATGATCGAACGCGGTTCCGGCAGCATCGTCAACGTCTCTTCGGGCGCCGCGATCGGCCCCGGCCGCGGTCCCTACAAGGGTCCGCAGTTCGCGGGCGGCTCGCTGTACGGCGCCGAGAAGGCGGCCCTGGAGCGCTTCACCCAGGGCCTCGCCTCCGAGGTCTACGAACACGGGGTCTCGGTGACCTGCTACAGCCCGTCCCAGATCGTGCCGACTCCCGGCGTCATCCACCACCGGCTGATGGAAGGCCGCGACCCGAACGAAGCCGAGACCGTCGAGATCATGGCCCAGGCCGCGCTCCTGCTCGCCACCGAACCGCTCGACCGGGTCACCGGCCTGGTGACCTACAGCCAGGCGATCCTGGAGGAGTTCGGCTGGATCGAGAAAGCGCGCGGGCTCGGCACGGAGCGGCAGGGCTCCGGCTACAGCATGATCTGACTGGACTGCCGGCAGCCAGCCTGGGAACGCGGGCATCCCTGCCCGCATCCGCCGCAGGCGGCCTCTGAACGCCGGGTTACTCCCCGTCCTTCACCGGCTTGCCGGCCGCGATCCACTCCTTCTCGAGCTGCCGCGCCCCCTTGAGTTGCCCCAGCATCGAGTAGTTGCCCTCGTGGCAGGCGTACTCGTAGTTGTACTGGTCCGTCATTGGCCACGGCATCTCGCCGCCGTAGGGCGCCGTGTACTCCTCGTCCTCGACTTCGAACTGGTAGAGCAGAGACTGGCCGTCGATCGGGCTGAAGCGTTCGGTGACCTTCATCGCTCCACGCGGCACGCCCGCCGACTTTCGACCGTGCAACATCTGGGGCGCTGCTTCACGACGGAAGTTCGTCGTCTCGACGACCAGGGTGTCGCCCTCCCACCAGCCGATCGAGTCGCCGGAGTAGGAACGGTACGGCGTTGACGAGTGCCCCGCGTCAATCCGTACGACCCGCGTCCAGTGCATCCACTCGATGTGGATCATCAGATAGTCGTCCGTCTGCACCAGGGTCTTCAGGTTGTTGTAGGAGATCGTGCGGATCGGGATCGAAGCGCCTGGCTGGTAGATGCAGCGCACGCCGAGGACCATTGTCTCCGGGCTGTCAAAGGGGGTGTCGCCCGACTCCAGCCACCAGGCCGTACCGTCATCGTTCATCCAGATGAACCTGGGCAGGGCCCCACGATTCTTCTGGGCTTCTTCCGTCAGCGGCGGCATCCGTCCGTTCGGGGGGTTCGTCAGGATGGACGTACGGTACTTGCCGTCGATCCTGAACATCGTGTGGCCCGGATCGAACCAGGCGTAGTTGTAGCTTTGCCGGTCGATGAAGGCACCCTTCTCCGGCGGCGGGCGATCCGGCGCACTGGCCGCGTCGCCGGCCAGCACCCGCTGAGCCTGGGCGGCCTCGACCTCGGCCGCCTCCTCTGGACTGAGTACGAGTTTCTCGCCGCGCTCGGGTAGGCGCTCGAAGGGCGTCAACGAGCGGATGTCGTAGCGGCCGGTGAAGTCCGGTTTGCCGTTGGCGGTTCGGGGGATGTCGTCGGCGGCCGCGGCTGCGACCGCGCCGGCGCCCGACACGATCAGCATGGACAACAGCGCGAGGGTCTTCCGCATCTCGGATCTCCTTGTTCTACGGTTGTCCTGGGATCCTACCGCCGATACGTCGCTCCGCCCTCAGGGAACGCGGGCGTCTCGCCCGCATCCGGCGCGAAGCGCCGGTCTCTGCCGGCGCTATCCCGAGTTGCCGCCCACCCAGAACGGACTCGACCAGGCCATGCTGCCGTCGATCTGGCGGACCCGCAGGTAGTAGTAGTCGCCCGGTCGGGCCTCACCCTGGTCGGTGAAGGTGAACTCCTGGTCCAGGGCCCTGCCTTCGGTCACGACCTGCGCGGAGAGGGCGTCGGTGTGCCCGAGCACCTGGTACTCGCGGCGGTCGACCTGACCCAAGAGATCGCCCAGGCGGAAGCGGACCGTGTTCGCCGGCAGCTCCTGGGGCACGCGAAGGTAGCCGCCCGAACCGCGGCTCTCGGTCGTCGTCTCCATGTCGACAGTGACCACGGTGTCCGGGTTGGCGCCGCGCAACTCAAGGACCAGGGACTTCGGGCGCCCGCGAGTGGGGAAGTCGAAGTCGATCCGGTTGCGATCATCCGTTGGGCGCGCGGCGCGATAGGTCGCGGGCTGAGTGAACCAGGGGTGGTCGTACCCGACCAGCGTCGCTCCAGTGACGCTGATGGACCCCTTCCACGGCCGGCCGCCGCGGGGCGGCGTGCGTTCGCCGTGGATCTCGGTCGACGACTCGAAAGTGATCTGCACCCGAGCCTCTTCGGACAGTTCGCTCTCGAGGTACCTCCTGGTGTAGACGACGTTGCCGTTCTTGATCACGTCGATCGCGTCGATGGGCGCCGTGCCGTTCACCCGGCAGTCGATCCGGCGCGCCTCGGCGTCGTCCTGGCGCGTTCCCATTCGGGCGCCGTTCAGCGTCGCTTCGAGGAGGATTCGTTCGCCGGTCGTGGCGTAGGCGGCGCGATCGCGCAGGGCGCTGAAGATCGCGTCCGCGTTGTTCTCCGGCGCGATGACGGCAGCCAGGCCGCCCAACTGCCGGTTGCCGATCCCTGAGTAGCCCGGGTGTCCGTTGTGATTGTCGGACGCGCCGATGAAGCCGACCTCGAACCCGTTCTGCAGGTACTTGTTGCCGAACCAGTCGAAGGTGCCGTGGCCGGACTGGATCTCGACCAGGCGTTCCATCTCCGGATCGCTGTTCGTCCAGTCGCCGGGTTGGTGCGCGTGCGGGATGACGAGCACGTCGTCGGTGCTGTTCTCGCTGCGGAGTCCGGCGTACAGCTCGTCGAGCAGGGGCGCCTTCTGATTCTGGACCCGGCTGCGGCCGGGCGTATCCCGGAAGAAGACGTTGTGGTGCCCGCCGAGCGGCGACCGCGAGGTCCACTCGAAGCCGAGGATGGTCGTGAACTCACCTTCGATCCGGTACTCCTCGACCAGGTTCTGCAGCTTCCGCCACTCGCTGTCGTCCATCCAGATGTCGTGCTCGGAGAGGCTCAGGAAGTCGAGCCGGGCCACGTCGCGACCGAACCGGTAGTACCCGTCCGGCGACCCCTGGCCCTCGGCGAAGGCGGTGTGGCCGTGGGTCTCGCCCCAGTAGACGCGGTTTGCCGGGTCTTGCTCGACGCGGACGGGATTGCTCGTTGCCCGGATCGATCCGTCCTCGTTCTGTACGGCGAAGCGGTAGACGCCGGGCTCGGCGAGGGCGACGTCCTCGAGCAGCGAGATCGCCGGACTGCCGTGCGCGATGGTTCGGAACGGTTCGCCGTTGAGGTACACCGCAAGGGCGGGCATCAGGGCCGAAGACGGGTTCTTCATCCGGTCCTCGGCGCGCACTGCCAGTGTGAAGGGCTCGTTCGGCGCCACGATGGAAGGTGCCACTGCGTTGACGTAGCGGACCTCCTCACGGCCCAGCACCTCGAACGACGGCCAGGCGGGGCGGAACAGGTCGCCGTTGCCCTCGATGTCGGCGTAGATATGGAGGATCACCTGGTCGCTCGACGACTCCTGGAGCCGGAAGCCGGGTCCACCGCCGGACGTGTCGCCGTAGGTGATGGTGATCGTGTCGCCTTCTTCTAGAGCCGCTCCGCTCAGACGGAACGGAATCAGGGTGCGCGGTACGCCTGGGCGCACCGGGCCGGACCGGGGGCGAAAGTGCATCCCCTGCCAGTTGCCCCAGGGCTCGCTGGCGGTCAGCGTCGCGTCGGGATTCGAGCTTCCGACGGTGACGTAGTTCCGGCCGACCCGATCTTCGGCCTGAATGCCGGTCCGGGCGGCCCGGACCAGGATGCCGCCGCCCTTCGCCATGCCCAGTGTGCCGACGGTGTAGATCTGCCGGATCTCGACCTGGTCGCCCGCGTGGAAGGGCCCGGGCGGGTCGAAACGTAGCGAGCCCAACGCGCCGGGGTGCTCGTCCTTGATCTGGAACTCGCGGGTGTAGAGCCGAATGAAATCGGGGATGAAGTCAGCCGGGACCACGGCACCGCCCCCGATCCCCCGCAGCGTGCGATTCACGTTGGCGACGAGTTGTGGAAAAGCGTCCGGAATCGGGCCCCCGGTGAGCGAGTAAGCGTTCGCCCACTGCCAGAGGGTTTCGAGGCGGTCGCTCAGGACGGCGACGTCGTCGGTGCTTTCGGGCGCCTCCAGTTTGAGCGCTTCGACGCGTTGGCGCAGGTCCGCGCTCAGGTAGTCGCCTGAGTCGCTGATGGCGCAGCCATAGGCGACGAAGGTCAGGATCAGCGGAAGGAGGTGGGCGAAGCGGGTTGCGGTCCGGGAACGGTTGGCCATGTTATGCCGTGCTTACGAGTTCATACTCCCGGACGAGCGCGTCGGCCGGTAGCTGCCATTCGCGGGATAGGGCGCGGATCATCCGCAGTGTCAGCGGACGGCGGCGGTTGAGGATCTCCGAGGCGCGGGGTTGCGAGCCGATCAGTGCCGCCAACTCACTCTGCCGGAAACCGCGGGCTTCCATTACATGCTCGATCATCGAGATCGGATCCGGCGCCTCGACGGGCCAGCGCTTGGCTTCGTAGGCTTCGACAAGCGTGACGAGGACGTCGAGCGCGTCTCCCTCCGGGGTGTCCGCCGGAACGCCCATCAGCCTGTCGATGGCCGCCAACGCTGCGTCGTAGTCGGCTTCGTTCCTGATCGGCTTGATTCTCATATGAACCTCCTAGACAGTCGCCGCGTCGACCCGATCGTACTCCCGGTGCGTTCCGACGAACCTCACGAACCCGATTATCCCAAGAAGGGATGCGCGGTGCCGGCTGGCTCCTTGCCGTCGCCACGGGTCATCGCGTCGACCGTGGTGGCGGCGGACATGTGGCCGATCACGTTGGCCGCGGAGCGGAAGACGTCGGGCACGCGGTCGATCCCCAGCAGGATGCCGAGTCCCGCCAGGGGCACGCCCGCCACGTCCAGGGCCTGCGCCAGGGACACGATGCTGGCGCTGGGCACCGAAGCGACCGTCATCGCGGCGAGGAAGATCGCCAGCGCCGCCGCGGCGATCAGCCCCGCGTCGAGCGGCACGGCCGTACATGGCGGCCAGGAAGACGAGCGACGCGCTCCGAAACAGCGCGCTGCCCGGACGGTTGATCGACGCCGCCAGCGGCAGGATCAGCGTGTACTTGCGCTCGGACAGGCCGAGTGCCTTCGCCTCCTGCAGCATCATCGGCAGGGTTCCCACGGAGGTCGTCGTGGTGAAGCCCACGGTGTACGTGCCCACGGTCGCCCGGATGAAGCGCCCGGGCGGCACGCCGCCCAGGATCCAGACCAGGGGCAGCAGAACGAGGCCCTTCAGGATGAAGAGGCCCACCACCACGGCGACGATGAAGACTGCGAGGTTCTGCAGCATCGCCGCTCCCGTCTTCGCGATCACCGATCCGCCCCACGCCGACGAAGACGACCGCCGCCACCAACGGGATGACGACCATCTGGATCGCACGCAGAAAGATCTGGCCGAGCGGCTCGACAGCCTCGGCGGCCCGCAGCAACGCGGGCGAACCCGTCGCGGACGCGGCGATCCCGAGCGCCAGTCCGAGCGCCAGCCCGATGAGAATGGCGCGCGTGTTCACGCTCTCACGGCGTCCCAGCCTGGTCGTACGCGCGCCTGAAGACCGTCTCGGACATCCACTGCTTGAAGCTCTCGTTGTCCATGAACTGCTTGAACAGCTCGGTGTCGTCCTTCATCAGGTTCTGCATCACGCGGACAAGCGCTCTGTCGTGCTCTATGCGGGTGTTCTCCCGGTCCGAGTTCTGCCGCGCGTTGCGGAAGGCAGTATCCGCGGCAACCCTGGCGGGGATGTCGAACGCAATCATTCGTTGCACGCGGTCTGCGTCGTCCCACTCGATGCCGCCGAAGTGGTCGTTGAACGCCTTGATGATGTTGGAGAGGTGTTCCATCTCCGGTTCCGGTCGGTGGCCGGCACCGGCGGCCGGCGTCGGATCGACTTCGGCGTCCTCGTCGGGCAGCGGGATCTTCCGCATCGCCTGCTTCTCGGCCCGATAGCTGTCCATGTCGATTGCTTCGAGGATGCCCCGCGTCAGGTCCTCCTCCCGCGGCGCCGGCAGCTTCGAGATCAGGAAGTTCAGGAAGATCGACCGCTTCTCCCAGCCGGCGTTCGAGAACGGGAGGATGGACGAGAGGAAGCCGTAGGCGCGCAGGAAGCCCTTCGCCTTGCCCTTGAAGTCGACCTGACCGTCCTCGTCGAGATCGCTGAGGTAGACGGCTACGCAGTCGTCGAGAATCGGATCGAGCCGGTCGCGCTCCGCTCCGCCCAGATAGCGCTCGACGAAGCGGTCGATCTGCTCCGCCGAGTAAACCTGCGCTGCATCGAGGTCGGCCTGCAGGTCGTGCAGCCGGTCCGGGTCCGTCTCGTCGGCCAGGATCGTTCCGCGGTAGTAGTTCGCGAACGAGTCGCGGATGATCTCGGAATCGTTCAGGAAGTCGAGCACGAAGACGTCGTGCTTCCTCGGGTGCGCCCGGTTGAGCCGCGACAGGGTCTGCACGGCCTTGATCCCCGACAGCGTCTTGTCGACGTACATCGTGTGCAGCAGCGGTTCGTCGTAGCCGGTCTGGAACTTGTCCGCGCAGACCAGGAACCGGTAGGGATGTTCCTGGAACTTCTCCGCGATCCGCCTTGACGGGAAGCCGTTGAGCGAGGCTTCCGTGACCTTCGCTCCGCCGTACTCGTGCTCGCCCGAGAAGGCGACGATCGCCCGGTACGGGCTCTTCCTCGCCTCCAGGCAGTCGCGGATGGCGTGGAAGTACTGGATCGCGCGCTGGACGCCGTTCGTGACCACCATGGCCCGCGCCTCGCCGCCGATCTTCCGCGGCGCGGCGATCCGGTCGTGGAAGTGGTCCGCCATGATCTCGGCCTTCAGGCGGATCGCGTGGTCGTGCCCCTCGACAAAGCGCCGCAACTTCCGCTGCGCCTTCTTGACGTCGAACTCCGGGTCATCCTCGACGCTCTTCGCGAGCCGGTAGTAGCTCTTGACCGGCGTGTAGTGCTTCAGCACGTCGAGAATGAAGCCCTCCTCGATTGCCTGCTTCATCGAGTAGGTGTGGAAGGCGCGGCGCCTGACCGAGCCGTCGGCCTGCGGTTCGGGAACGCCGAAGAGTTCCAGGGTCTTGTTCTTGGGGGTGGCGGTGAAGGCGAAGTAGCTGGCGTTCGGGAGCAGCTTGCGGGACTCCATCAGGCGGTTGATCTGGTCCTCGTACGTCTCGTCTTCGCTGCGGGCGCCGGCCTCCGAGAGGGCGCCCGACACCGCCGCGCTCGTCCGCCCGCCCTGGCTGGAGTGGGCCTCGTCGATGATGATCGCGAACCGTCGTCCGCGCTGCTCGTTGCCGATGGCGTCCAGGACGTGGGGGAACTTCTGGATCGTCGTGATGACGATCTTCTTGCCGCCTTCGAGGAGCTGGCGGAGATCCCCCGAACGGTCCGCGTGCCCGACGGTTGCCCCGACCTGGGCGTACTGCCTGATCGTGTCGTGGATCTGGCGGTCTAGGATGACCCGGTCGGTGACGACGACGATGGAGTCGAAGACCGGGCCTGCGTCCTCTTCCGCCTGGGAGCGCGGAAATCCTGCCCGCTCCTCCAGCCCGATGAGTTGATGGGCCAGCCAGGCGATGGAGTAGCTCTTGCCGCTGCCCGCGGAGTGCTGGATCAGGTAGCGCTTGCCGGCGCCGTGCTCGGCCACGTCGGCGAGCAGGCGGCGGCCCACATCGAGCTGGTGGTAGCGAGGCCAGATCTGGGTCTTCTTCTTGCGCCCCGTCTTCTCGTCCTTCGATTCGACGATCTGGGCGTAGTTTTCGATGATCTCCGTGAGGCTCTCGCGGGTCAGCACGTCGCGCCACAGGTAGTCGGCAGCCAGTCCGTTCGGATTCGGAGGGTTGCCGGCGCCGTCCTTCCAGCCTCGGTTGAACGGCAGAAACCACGACGCCTTGCCGCGCAGGTGGGTGCAGAACCGCACTTCCCGCTCGTCCGCCGCGAAGTGGACGATGCAGCGCCCGAACTCGAACAGCTTCTCCCGCGGACTGCGGTCCTTCCGGTACTGCTCGACGGCGTCGGCGACCGTCTGCTTGGTCAGGCTGTTCTTCAGTTCGAACGTGACAACCGGCAGGCCGTTGACGAATAGCGCCAGGTCGAGCGCCAGTTGCGTCTCGTCCCGGCTGTAGCGGAGCTGCCGCGTGACGGTGAAGCGGTTCAGATCGAAGCGCTGCTGCGCGAGTTCGTTTCCTTCTGAGGGCGTGCCGTACAACAGCTCCAGGTCGTGAGCGCCGTGCTTGATGCCGTTCCGCAGCACGTCGATGGTGCCGCGCCTTGTGATCTCGCCCTGCAGCCGGGCGAGGAACTTGCGCCGCGCCGGCCCGTCTTCGTCCAGGGCCAGGCTTGCGGAGGCGTCGGGCTGGGTGGCGTGGAGGAAGGCGGAGAGCTGGTTGAGATCGACGCAGTAGTTCCGGTCGTAGTCGCGGGGGTTTCCACCGGTCCAGCCGGCGGTGGTGGCGGCGGGAGTGCCGGCGGCGGCGCTCGGCTCAGTCGGCTGGGGGAGTTCGCCAGGCTTGGGCGGGTCGCAGGGGTGGCCGGTGAGGGCGGTGCAGATGAGGCGCTCAAGGCCGCGTTCGGAGGTGTCGGTCGTCACACTTCGCCCGAAGACTCGGCAGGCGACCTGCCTTCCTTCTCGGCGGCCGCCCTGTCTTCGGCCCGGGCCCGGTCACGGTCGTAGAGGGCTTCCCGCGGGAGATTTTCGGCGGCGCTGAAGCCCGGCCGCGATCTGCGGATGTCCTCGATCACTTCATGGAGCAAGCGTGCCCGCCGTTCCCGCTCCGTTTCGGCCCCTTCCGCCGGCGTTCCCGCGACGCCGGAGCTGCCGACCATGCTTCGCGGGTCGGGAAGGCGTCGTTCGAGAGAGTGGAGATCGCCATCGTCTCCGTGTTGCTGCTGGTTACATGCGCCTCGCGGGTCACATCGCGGGTCGGGAAGGCGTCGTTCGAGAGAGTGGAGATCGCTATCGTCTCCGTGTTGCTGCTCGTGACGTGCGCCTCGCGGGTCACATCGCGGGTCCTGCCGTCGCCGTAGTGGGCGATCACGATCGGCTGCTGTCGCATCTCGGGCCGGTACATGAAGACCTCGCCCGGGTGGATCTCGAGCCTCTCGACCCGGTCCAGGCCGGAGTCGCCGTAGGGAACGCCGGTGGAGATCCAGTCGAGCAGCAGGTTGTAGTAGCGCGATCCATGCTCGATCTGCAGGCCGCCCTCGTGCGCGACCTGCATCGTCGGCTTGGCGAGCATCAGCGAGCGCGCGGGGTCGGCGCGGTTGAAGCGCCGCCCCGACATGTCGTAGAGCAGGGACTGGTAGTCGAACTCGGGGTCGTAACCGCGGAGCGAGAGCTTGAAGCCGTTCTTGCCCTTGGCGGCGCCGTGGCAGGTGCCCTGGGAGCAGCCGACCTTGTTCATCGCTGGCAGGACGTCGCGGACGAAGGTGACGGGTTCGGCCGGTTCGGTGCTGCCTGGGAAGTGGACGGTGACCGGGATGGTGGCGGTGAGGCCGGCGGCTCGGACGGTGACCGAACCGCTGCCCGGGCCGGTGGGGGTGAGGAAGCCGTCGTCGCCGCGTTCGACCGGAGCGGTGTTGGTGTTGAACTCGGCGTCGGCGGTCAGGTCGACGCGTTGGCCGGTTTCCAGGACGGCGGTGACGAGGAGCTTGCGGCCGTCGCGGGTGTTGCCGAAGGTGAGTTCGGGGGGTTGGATGGTGAGGCCGATGGGGGTGGTTGGGGTGGTTTCGGCCGATAGTGCGGTGGCGGCCAGGGCGAGCAGCAGGAGGGCGGTACGGGCTCGCCGCTTCGCGGCATCGCGCTTGATGCGGGTCGGAAGACCCGCGCACTCAGAGATACGGCGTTGCAGATGGTGGACTTCTCTACTGCAATCGTCGAGGCTGCTCTTCGACCGGATGCGGGCTGCAAGGGTCGTGCACCCAGGGAAACGTGTCATCTGGCTTTCACCTCCATGCGTGCCTCGACCGGCGTTGTCGTGTACGCCGCGCGGCCTTCTCTTTCGCCGGCCAGCCACGACGACGATGTGATCAGGAAATCGTAGTTCCCCGCTTTGACCGCGTCCGTGGCTTCACAGGAAAGCCGGAATCTCCCGTCGTCCTCGGGCTTGATCTCCACGCTGTCGCAGACGACGCCGGTGGGCAGGGTGTCGGCGCGCAACTCGACCGGCTGCTGGAAACTCTCTTCGCGGTGCAGGGTTCCCTCGACGACGCCTTTCTTGCCGGACTTGACGCTCGCCCTGTCGACCTCGATCCGGTAGCCGGGCACGACCTCCAGCGTCACGCCGGGCGTGTACAGCCGCTCGGGCCGGCCGCCCACGGTGACTTCCCCGGTCAGCGTCACGCTGTAGCGGTCGTGCCGGGTGCCGTCGCTGCTGCGGATCAGCTTGCTGCCCTCGGGCCTGTCGTAGTCGGTCTTCTCCGTCGTCTCGACGCGGAACTCGCCGCCGGCGATCACGGCGTTGACGACCATCGGCGGTTTGATCGCGCCGTCTTCGCCCGGCGGCGCTTCGTACTTCCAACCGAAGTCGAAGGGCATGCCCTTGACCAGCCTCACGGTCTTGGGCGGCGTTCCGATCAGCCGCGGTCCCGGCCGGCCGGTCAGCAGGACCGGCAGCCGGCTCTCGAGCCAGGGGGCGGTGAACGAGCGCTCTGCCTCCGTCGTGTAGCTGCGGCCATCGCCGGCCCGCACCGCGGTCACGCTGCCGGGCACGCTCGCCCGGCGGCGGATCACGGCGCCGTCGGCGAGGACGCCTTCGCCCCATACTTCCAGGTCGAAGCGCTGGCGCGGCGCGTCGAGGTCGGCCGTGACCATGATCCGGCCCGCGCGCGAAAGAGAGCGGCGATCGAGGTCCCGAACCTCTTCCGAGATCCACCCGTCCCGCGCCTCGATGCCCGCCGGCGGGTCCGCGACGTAAAGACGGATCGGGCCCAGGAAGCCGCGGCGAACGGCGCCGACCTGAATCGGCTTTGAGGCGCCGGCGTGGAGCGACATCTGCGCGGTGCTGAGTTGCAGTTCGAAATCCGGGCCGTCCTCGGTCACGGCCAGCCGGTAGCCGAAGCGGGGGCCGCCGCGGCCCACCAGGTCTTCGACGGTGATGTGCAGGGTGTCCACGCCGTCCAGCGCTTCGACCACCACCCACGGCTCGAAGGACGTGGCGGTCGGCGAGAGCAGCCGGAAAGTGTCCGGGTCGGGGATGTCGTCCCCGGACGATGCCAGGTACTCGCCATCCGGCGTCGTGACGGTCAGCACGCCGAACAGATCGGAGGAGCGCAGCACGCCTCCCTGAACCTCGATCAGCAGCTTCTTTCCCGGCTCGGCGGCGATCCGGTACTCGTCTACTTCGCCGACCTCTTCGATCCGTCCGTTGACGACCACGGGCGGGGACAGGGGCCCGGCTGCTCCGGTTGCGCCCTCACGGACCTCCGGGTGGCTGCCCACGACGACGGGGAACGGGAGGGCGGAACTCATTGCTTTGGCGCCGGGAACCGGCCCGACCACGTCGAAGTCGCCCGCGGTGTCGGCGTTGTAGGTCGTCTCGCGGGCGGCCGCAACCGAGCCGCCGGACAGTTCGAAGCGGGTCTTCTCGCCGCGCCGGGCGCCCAGCGGGAAGATCGCTCCGGCGTACTCGTAGTCCGCGGCGGCGATCAGTTTCAGGCGATAGAAGTTCCGTCGCTGGTCGCTGAACCGGGCGTCGTGGACTTCGACGACGAACTCGCCGCCGCCCTCGGGCGCCTGCCAGTCGAGGCGGGCGTCGACGTCGATGCCGGGTCCCTCCTGGTTGAAGGCGATCTCCCGGCCGTCGCTGTCGAGTAACCGGAGCACCGGGTCGATCGCCGAGCCGACGCGGCGCGCTTCGACCTCGAGGACAATCCGTTCTCCCGGGGCTGCCTGGAATCGATAACGGTCCCGCTCCGCTCCGTCGAGCGTCCCATTGACGACGACCGGCAGGGCATCGATTCTCGGCACTTCGGTGAGGCCACCGTCGCCCAGAGTCCGCTCGGAGACTTCGGACACGGTGTCCACCCGGAACAGCAGGGAGTTCGACAGACCGTCCTCGCTGACAGCGCGCAGCGGGTAGAGCCCCGGCGCGGCGCCGGCGTCGATCTCCACCAGAAAGACGGCGGCCTGGAGGTTGCGGTCGTTCGGCCGCCGCTGTTTCCGCAGCCGGTCTTCGTCGGCGGCCTCGCCGAGGCGGGCGAATGAACCTGGCAGCGTGCTTTCGATCTCCATTTCGCCCGGCTGGCCGTAGCCCTCGATCACCAGACGTAGGGCCCGCCCCTGCTGGCCGCCGTGGGGGTGCATGTCCACCAGATTCGGCGGCGGCCCTGCGGCAGCGGCGACTGCGGCGATCGCGATGCCGGCGAGCGCCTGGGATGCACTCCCTGGCAGCCTCTGGCCGTTCACGGTGCTCCTCCGGCGGTCGTGCCATCCGAGCGCCCGGTGAGGGGCGCTCGGACCGGTTCGCGAGTGGCGCGAGACCGCGCCACTCGGGTCTCTCCCTCGAGACCGCCTTCGAGCGGTACCGGCACGAACTCGTGCAGCAGTTCGCCGTCGGCGGCGCGGTAGAGCCGAAGCGAGCCGTCGAACCCGGCGGTAGCGAGTTCGGCGCCGGTGGGGTCGAAGGCCAAGGTGTAGATGCCGGCGCTGTGGCCGGACGCGGTCGCGGTCCGCTCGCCGGTTTCGAGGTCGTAGATCGGCACCGCCTTGGCGGCGCCGCCGACCGCGAGACGGTCGCCGCGCGGGTCGACGGCGAGCGCGAAGATCTCGCCGTCCTGGCGCTCGAACTCCCGCACCAGGGTCGAGTCGTCGACGATCAGCATCTTCCGGGCGCGGTCCATCCTGTAGTAGTAGGGCACGCGGTCTTCGCCGCCGATGACGACGGCTTCGATCCTGGGGTTGCGGACGATCGCGGCGAGTTCGCCGCGCAGCAGGTTGATGTTCTCGACGAAGGCGCCGCTGTTCGCGTCGATCAGCTTGGCGGCGCGGTCGCGGCCGACGGAGACGATGCGCCTGCCGTCGCCGCCGAAGACGACCCCGAGCACCCAGTTCTCGTGGTGGTTCATCCGCAGCAATTCGCGGCCGCTGGTCGCTTGGTGGATGCGCACCGTGTTGTCCGCGCAGCCGACCGCGAGCCGGCGCTCGTCGGGCGAGATGGCGAGGCCGAACAGGGTGTCGTAGCAAACCGTGGTCGAGACACGGAGCTTCCGGTCGTCGACGTCCCAGATCTGGATCTCGCCGAAGCGCGCGGGTGTGCCGCCGGTCGCGATCAGCCGTCCGTTGCGCAGGAACGCGAGCCCCTGGATGCGCTCGGAAACGCTGCTGAACCGGGCCTCCAGGCTGTCACCGTTTCCGACCTCCGAGCGCCGGTGAAGCAGGACCTCTCGATTCCCCGACACCGCCAGCCACTCGCCGTCAGCCGAGTAGGCGACCGCCGTGATCACCGGCGGCTGGTGGTAGACGATCGGCCCGGCCGGCGCGCCGAGGCGCATCTCCCCCGGCGTGTCGTCGGCGGCCCCGGCCGCTATCCAGTCGCTGATCGCGGCAACCTCCGCCTCCGCCAGGGGCTTGGCCCGCATGGGCATCGCCGGTTCGATCTCGCCTCGGAGCATCTTCAGCATCCGGCTTTCGTCCGGCTTCCCGGCGACGAACGCCGGCCCGCCCATCCCACCCGCGGCCAGCCCGTCGAAGCTCGTCAGGTTCAGCTCACCACCCAACTGCGCCGGCTGGTGGCAGCCCTGGCACCGCTGCTGAATCACCGGCCAGACATCCCGTAGTAGCTGGGGGTTTCGTCGTCCGTCTGCGCTGCGATGGGGGTTGCGCCGACCGTCGCACAGAGCGCGGCCACGACTGCCACGGCAGGGCTCCGGATTCCGCCTTCGGCGGATGCGGGCAGGATGCCCGCGTTCCCAGGGGCGGATGCCGGCGGGGACGCCGGCGCACCTGTACCTTTCTCGGGTGGATTCTGGTGGGTCGTTGAGAGAGGTGGAATCGACCAGTAGCCGTCGCGGCTGCGGTAGCTGTGGGAAACCGGCTTGCCGGTTTTCCAAGGTCCGGCGGGAAACGGTCTGCCGTTTTCCGCGGGACCGGCAGCTTCCGCAGCCGGGACCGCCGGTCGGTTTCGTTTCCGGCCTGCCGGAGTCACTGAAGGAAGGTCGGCAAGCAGCCAGGAGCGACCACCGGCGCACTGTGCTTCGAGCACCTGGCTGGGACCCGTGCCCTGGCTGCTTCGCCGCGTTGGACGCCCAGTGGAGAGTCAGTGCCTTAGAGCACCAGTACAGGTACGGGCAGGCAACGCGGCATGCCGACCAGGCAACACTACCGCAAGGGAGAAGGAGGACGAGATGACCAGGACGTGGTTCGTCGGCGTGGACTGGGGGTCCGAGACCCACCACGTGTGTGTGCTGGATCGGGACGGCAAGGTGAGGGGGGAGCGGGCGTTCGACCACAGCGGCAAGGGACTTGCCGCCATGGCCGACTGGCTCCTTGGACATACCCGACCGACGTCTCCGGACGAGATCGGCGTCGCCATCGAGGTGCCGCACGGACCGGTGGTCGAGACTCTCCTGGAGCGGGGTTTCGCCGTCCATTCGATCAACCCCAAGCAGCTCGACCGCTTCAGGGACCGCTTCTCCGTCGCCGGCGCCAAGGATGACCGCCGCGATGCACGGGTGCTCGCCGCCGCGCTTCGCACCGACCCCGAGTGCCTGAACCGCGTGCAACCATCCGATGCCGCCATCGTCATGCTGCGCGAGGTGTCCCGCGCCCGCAAGCAGTTGGTCAACCAGAAGAACCGCCTGGAGAACCAGGTCCGCGACCAGCTCTGGCGCTACTACCCGCAGTTTCTCGCCGTGGTCAAGAACGAGGTGTCGGCGCCCTTCGCGCTGGCCTTGTGGCGACTGGCGCCGACCCCCGGCAAGGCTCGACGGCTGCGCGAAGCCACGCTCGCCAAACTGCTCAAGGAACACCGCATCCGGCGCCTGACCTCCGCCCAACTGCGCGATCAACTGCGGGCCGAGCCGATCGCCGTTTCCCCGGACACCGTTAAGGCCGCCGTCGAACACATAGGACTCCTCCGGCCGGTGCTCGACACCGTCTGCCGCCAACTCGCCGACGCCGACAAGCGGCTGGAGCGGATGACCCGCGCACTCGAGGCCCCGGCCCAACGGGAAAACGACGACGACTCCCCTAAGCCGAGCGACGCCGCCATCCTCAGGTCGCTGCCCGGACTCGGCAAGGTCGGCCTCGCCACCCTGCTCTCCGAGGCCGATCAAAGCCTGGGCCGCAGAGACCACGAGGCACTGCGTTGCCTCTGCGGAGTGGCGCCGGTGACCGTCAAGTCCGGCAAGAAGCTCATCGTCATGCGACGACTCGCCGCCAACGAACACCTCAGCGACGCCGTCTATCACTGGGGACGAGTCGCCATCGAGCATGACCCGATCAGCCGCGCCAAGTACGACGCCATGAAAGCCCAGGGAAAGACGCACGGACGCGCCATCAGACAACTCGTCGACCGACTCCTCGGCGTCGCCTGCGCCATGCTCCGAGACCGAACTCTCTTCGACCCCAACAAGCGATGCCATGCCCAGGTCGCATGACCTCCCTGACCCGCAGCAGCCTCCCCAAAACACACTTGCTAAAGGGTGGAGAGTCCCAGTCGCCCACCGGCACTTCCGGGAATACCAGGAAGCGAACCGAAGTCACGGCTGCCAGCCGAGTGAGCCTCCGCCACAGGACGGTGTCCCGACTCAGGCGGGTGTCCGCCGCCGCCCTACGCCAGGATCTCGTTGACCACATTGCCGTGGACGTCGGTGAGGCGGAAGTCACGGCCGCTGTAGCGGTAGGTGAGGTTTGTGTGGTCGATGCCGAGCAGGTGAAGGACGGTGGCCCAGAGGTCGTAGATCGTGACTTCGTCTTCCACCACGTGGTAGCCGAAGTCGTCCGTCGCGCCGTGGATCGTGCCGCCCTTGATCCCTGCCCCGGCGAGCCAGATCGAGAACCCGAAGGGATTGTGGTCGCGGCCGTCGGCGCCCTGGTGGAAGGGCGTACGGCCGAACTCGCCGGCCCAGATGACCAGCGTCTCGTCGAGCAGGCCACGGGCCTCCAGGTCCTTGAGCAGGCCCGCGATCGGCTGATCGACCTGGAGCGCCATGCTGCGGTGGCCCTTCTCGAGGCCGGTGTGCTGATCCCAGGGGTTCGCGGCCTGCCCGCCGTCGTCCGGCTCCGGCAGGCAGCTCAGCTCGACGAAGCGAACGCCGCGCTCGACCAGCCGCCGCGCGAGCAGGCACTGGCGGCCGTAGTCCGCCGTCGTCTCCTTCGGGTGGTCCAGGGCGTAGAGCTGGCGCGTGGCCCGGGTCTCGCCGCTGATGTCGCAGAGCTCGGGCACCTCGGCCTGCATCCGGAACGCCGTCTCGTAGTTGCGGACCGCCGCCTCGACGTCGGCGTGGCCGCCGAGCCGCTGGAGGAAGGCCTGGTCCATCTCATGCACGAAGTCGAGCCGTTCCCGCTGGGCCGTCTGGCCTTCCATGGCCTGGATGTTCTGGACCGCGTTCTCGGTGTCGCCGCGCAGGATGGAGCCCTGGAACTCGGCCGGCAGGTAGCCGTTGCCGTAGATGCCGACGCCGCCATGGGGAATGCCCGCCTGTCCGCTCTGCAGCACGACGAAACCGGGCAGGTTCTCGTTCTCGGTGCCGAGCCCGTAGTTCACCCAGGCGCCCGCGGACGGGTGGCCGACGAGCGGGAAGCCGGTGTGGAAGAAGTAGTTGCCCTGCGCGTGCTCGTTCACCGTGCTGGTCATCGAGCGGATCACGGCGAGGTCGTCGACGCATTCGCCGACGTGCGGGAACATGCTGCTGACCGGGATGCCGCTCTCGCCGTACCGCTTGAAGGGGAACGGCGAGGCGAAGATGTTGCCGTTGTTGTTGAACTGGGTGCGCTCGATCTTGGTCGGCATCGGCTTGCCGTGATCGCGGTCGAGCAGCGGCTTGGGGTCGAACGAGTCGACCTGGGAGACGCCGCCCGACATGTACAGGAAGATGACGTGCTTGGCGCGTGCCCGCGGCGCGCCGCGGGCCGCGCCGGGCAGGAGAGCCGACCCGAGCAGACCGTTCAAGGCGATCGCGCCGAAGCCGGTCGAAACCTGGGCCAGCATCCGCCTGCGGCTCATCAGGGAACAGGTGGGCAAGTTCATCGGAGGTACATGAACTCCTTCAGGTTGAACATGGAGTGCGCCAACTGGCGCCAGGCGTCGCCGCCTGCGGCGCTCTGGTCGAGCCGGTCCGCTTCCGCCTCGAGCCGCGCGATTCGGTACCAGGTGCCGCGGTAGATCCGTGCCTGCTCCTCTTCCGGCGGCGCTTCGATGTTGCCGAGCGCGGAGGCCGCGACATCGTCGGAGTGCAATGCGCGGTCGTAGAGGCGGGCCTGGAGGATCCGCAGGGGTGTGTCTCCGTTGGCGGCGAACCGGACCCGGCCCTTCGCGAGGCTCATGGGAAGTTCGTGCCGGACGCTCTCCGGGTCAGCCGCGACGCCGTTCCGGTAGGCGGTCCGGGCGCCCTCAAGGCTCTGTGCCAGGACCAGGTGGACCGGCGGCTCGTGGGTGTCCGCCTCGCTCGGGAGCTGGGCGGCCCAGGCCTCGAGCGTGTATTCGTCGAGCGTCCGCCGGATCGGTTTCGTGGTGACGACGTCTGACGCTCGGAGCCGCAGTGCGCCGTCGTTCACGCGGACATGGCGACCGAGATTGAGTTCGAGACCGCCGCTGGCGTCGCTGGCGCCGCCGTCCTTGGGTGGTTCGTCGTCGAATTCCCACGCCGCGATCGCCTTGGGCGCCGATGCCCGGTAGTAGAAGCGCAGCACACCGCGAGTCTTTTCCTCGGTGATGTCGCGGAGCTCGGCGCTCTCCTCGCGGCGCTCAGTGGCCGCCGTGCTCCAGGCGTCCACGTCCTCCGGCACGGGCTCGCGGTCGCGGGCCTGCTGGAGGAACCGCTCGGCCGCATCGAGCTCTCCTTCGGTCGGTGGCCGCCCAAGGGCGAGGCGGAACATCGCGATGATGCGATCGCTGTCAGTGTCCAGGTCGGGGTCCTGGGCGACCCGGTCGCCGAAGCGGGCGGCGAGATGCATGACCTGGACGTCGTTCATCATCAGTAGCGACTGCGCGGGCACGTTCGTCTGGTCGCGCTGGCCCTTGGTGGTGACGGGTGTGGGCAGGTCAAGTGTGTGGAGCACGGGATCCGGCTGATTCCGGATCACCTGAACGTAGACGCTCCGCCGGTTCGACCAGCCGGGTGCCGGGACTGTCTCGCTGGCGGTCACCGGTTCGAGTTCGCCGGCGGCAAACAGCATGGAGTCGCGCACCGCTTCGGCCTCCAGGCGCCGCAGATGGGCATGGGAGAGAAGGTTGTTCTGCGGATCCCGTTCACGGGCGGTCGGCGACGGCCTCGACTCGAGTTGGAAGGCCCGGGTGGAGGCCAGACGCCGCACGAACGTCTTCAGAGACCAGCCGTCCTTGGGAAGTGTCGTCGCCAGGTGATCGAGCAGGGCGGCGTTCGACGGGAGTTCGCCCATCTGCCCGAAGTTGTCCGGCGTGGCGACGATGCCGCGGCCGAAGGTATGCGCCCAGAGACGGTTCGCGATCACGCGGGCGGTTAGCGGGTTGCCGGAATCGAGAATGCTCTCCGCCAGGGCCGTTCGAGGGTGAACCGAGTCGGGGTAGGGCTCGGAATCGATCGCCTCGAGGAACCTCTGGGGTACCGCTTCGCCGAGCTGCCGGTGATTGCCCCGCTCCATCAGCGGTTGATCGAAGCGCGGGCCGGCGAGCACTGCCGGGGAGCGGGTCGGCACAGGGATCGCCTCCTCGAGCTGCCGGATCGAGTCAACGATCGGACGCGCTTCCGGCACCTCGTCCATGTCGTTTGGAAGCAAGCCGCGGCGAACGAAGCTCGCGAGGAAGCGGGCCTGGGTATCGGTCATCGAACCGTCGAGCCAGGCCTCGACGGTGTCGCGAACCGCTTCGCCGTAGCGCGCCGCCAGCTCGCTGCGGCCTTTGGGCGCACCCTCCAGTTCGAACAGGGGCGCCGTGAACTCGGCCGGCTCGTCGCGGGGGAGTTCGCCGTCTTCGTCTGTTACGACCGCTTCGGTGATCCCGAACCAGGAGCGGTTCGACCGCAAACTGGAGCTTTCGCCGGTCATCGGGTGATCGGCGGCCGTCACCAGCTCGATGTAGGCGTGGTCGCCGTCCCAGTAGTCGAGGTCCCAGTCCTGCCAGCGCCAATTTCCGTCAGAGAGGGTCTCGATCGGATAGACCTCGCCGCGTTGGGGATAGTTCTGGACCACGTAGCGCGCGATGGCGCCTCCGGCTCCGGCGACACGCACCGCCAGCTTCTGTTTGGCCTCGATGAAGAAGCGCGGCGACGAGAAGGTGCCGTTGTGACGGCTGGTGAGCGAATGCGTGTAGACGCCGGCGGGCAGGATGTCGGCGACGATCGTCTCCCCGGCCTGAACGACCTCGTAGCTTCCGGCGCCCTGCGGCCTTGCTTCCGGCAGGCCGTTGCCGTGGCGATACCACTCCTCTACGTGCTCGGTCCGGGTCAGATCCCAGCGCTGGAGGGCTGGCGCCTGCCGCCGGGTCTCGAGCTTCTGCCTGCTCTGTTCGTACGCGGCAGCCAGTCCGTTCCACTGCTTCGCGAAGGCCCGGCGGCCCCGGATCGCGCGGGTTCGGACGTAAGGGTAGAGCGGGTCGTAGGGCGACTGGCCTCCCGTGAGTGCCGCGGCCCATGGGCCTTCCGGTTGCTGCAACCTGGCCGGCACGCCGGCGGCGGCTTCGATCCAGGCCTCGGCCAATACCTGCCGCAACTCGCTCTTGAGCTGGGTCAACTCGTGCCGGTGGGCGTTTCGGCGGGCCTCGTCGTCGACCGTCTGAACCCCCGGGCGGCCGTTCACCATCGTGCCGTAGAAAGCGTAGAAGTCGGTCTGGCTGATCGCGTCGAACTTGTGGTCGTGGCAACGGGCGCAGGCGACGGTCATCCCCAGGAAGGCCTTGGAGACGACGTCGATCTGGTTCTCGGTGAAACGCACCTGCTCGTCCAGGGCGTCGGTGGGGCCGAAGCCGTGCAGCACGAAGCGGTACTGGGCGATGCCGATCGCCGACTCGTTGATCCCGAGTTCGGGGTTCATCCGGGGCTCGTCGAGCAGGTCGCCGGCCAGGTGTTCCCGGATCAGTTGATCGATGGGAACGTCCGCGTTGAGCGCCCGGATCAGGTAGTCGCGGTAGCGCCAGGCGTAGGGGACCGGCGGGTCGCCTTCGCTGCCGTGCGACTCGGCGTAGCGGATCCAGTCCATCCAGTGCCGCGCCCAGCGTTCGCCGAAGGCCGGATCGGCCAGCAGCCGATCGACCTCCTCCGCGACGGCGGCGTTCCGGTCGATTGAGGCGCGGCGCTCGAAGTCGTTGACCTGAGCTGGCGTCGGCGGCAGTCCGGTCAGCACGTAGGAGAGCCGGCGCATGATGGTCCGCGGTTCGGCGAGCGGCGCGGGTTCGAGATCGGCCCCGGCGAGTCCAGCGGCCAGGAAACGGTCGATCGCGTTCTTCGACCAAAGCCCATCGGCGACTTCGGGAGGTTCTGGGGCGGCGATCGGCTGCAGGCTCCACCACTGCTTGCGCTGTTCGAGGGTCGTCTGCCAGGACGTCGCCTCCTTGAGCGCGGTGGCTGACGGCGGTTCGTCGCGTGGATCGGGCGCGCCGATCTCGATCCAGCGCTCGAAGTCGGCGATGATGTGGTCCGGCAGCTTGGCGCCGCCAAGCGGCATGCGGAAATCGAGGCTGGGGTGGCGCATCGCCCGCAGAAGCAGACTGGAGCGCGGCTTGCCGGGCTCGATCGCCGGACCCCGCATGCCGCCTTCGAGCACACCATTCCGATAGTCGAGGCGCAGCCCGCTCTCCGCGATCTCGGTGCTGTTGTGGCAGGTGTAGCAGTGCTCGACCAGAACGGGGCGGATCTTCTGCTCGAAGAACTCAAGGTCTTCGGGCGCAAACTCCGCCCCGGCCGCGGGCCCGCCACCGAGCAATGCCGCCGCCAAGATCACAGCGCCAGGACGTAGCGAAGTCCTCGAATTCCGGTCCATTGGAGTGTCGGTCAGTCTACAACGGCGGCGTCGGCATCCTGCCCGCATCCGGCGGGAGATGTCCGGCCGCTAGCGTTCGTACGGGTCGATCACGCTGCCCGCGATGCCTTTGCGGACGATGCCGAACAATTCGCCGCGCCATCCCCGCCCCTTCGAGATCTCCGTCGAGATGACGACCAGAACCAGATCCTCGGCCGGGGAGACGTAGATGTACTGGCCTCCGTAGCCGCTGGCGATGTAGGCGCCCCGTTCCCGTGGCCCTCTGAGCCACCACAGGTAGCCGTAGCCGCCGTAGATCCGGCCGCGGCCGCGAGGGCCGGCGAGGCCGGGCCGGGTGGACTCGTCGACCCACTGCCAGGGCAGGAGTTGGCGTTCGCCCCAGCGGCCGCGGTTCAGGTAGAGCTGGCCGAACTTCAGCATGTCGCGCGGCAGCAGCGAGAGGTTGTTGCCGCCGACGTGGATGCCCTGCCGGTCGCGGGCCCAGGCCGAACGGCGGATTCCGAGTGGGGCGAACAGGTGCTCGCGGGCGAAGTCGTGCGTGCTCTTGCCGGCTGCTCTGGCCAGCGTGGCCGAGAGCAGGTGAGTGTTGCCGGTGCTGTACGAGAAGCGGGTTCCCGGCTCGGCTTCGAGCGGCCGCGCCAGCGCCGCCCGGACCCAGTTCCGGGACGCCACCCACGAGCCGTAGTTGCCGAAGCTGGTCGATGCGAGGCCCGACGTCATCGTCAGCAGGTGGCGTACGGTGATCGCCTGCTTGCGCGGGTCGTCGAGATCGGCGGCCTCTGGCAGAACGTCGGCAATCGGCTGATCGAGATCGAGGACGCCCTCTTTGACCGCCAGGCCCGCCAGTGCCGAGAGGACACTCTTCGAGGCCGACTTCATGTTGTGTGCACGCTGGCCGGCGGCGCGGCGGAAGTAGCGCTCGGCAACCAGGCGTCCGTGACGCGCGATCAGGACGCCCTGGACGCCTTGGAGCCCGCCGATGTCGTCGACCGCCTGCTTCAGCCGGTCCGGGTCGAGCCCGACCTGGTCGGCAGGGACAGGCGCCCAGTCGCCGGACCAGTCATGGTCGGGAGGAGGGACCGGCAACTGGAACTCGACCAGGACGCCGGGATGATCGGAGATCGCGGGGGCGTCGCTCGGCTGCGGGGACCACTCGGTCCACAGCGGCCGCCACCCTGACGCCCTGGCGTCGAGCAGCACATGATCGATGCCGCCGGGATGAAGGTCGCGGTACCCGGCTTCGCCGAACCGGCCGAGCGCGGGGTGGCTGCTGTCGAGGTTGAAGTCGCCTGCGACCAGCGCCGGCCGGTCGGGGTGCGCGAGCAATCGCTCGAGCAGATGCTCCGTTTGGGCGGCGGCGAGCTCGGAGTCGCTGTTGGCGGCGTGGACGCCCACCACCTCGAAGGGCAGAGCGGGATGGTCAATCCGTGCCGTCAGGGCGATGCGCCGCTCGAAGCGGTCGCGGTCGGGTGGCAGGCGCCAGGTCGCCGCGACGGCGATGGGAAAGCGGCTGAGGATTGCCGCTCCCTCTTCAAAGCCGAGCCAGCGCAGCGAGCCGTTGGCGCGGGCGTAGACCGCGTGCAGATCGAGATCGCCTGCAAGCCGGTCTGTGAGGCAGCCTTCGGCGACCGTGCACCAGGCTTCCTGGAGGACGACGATGTCCGGTCGCAGGCGAGCGATCGCGGCCGCCAGCCGGTCCGCGCGCTCTCGCCGGTCGGATGCGGAAGCGGGTTGCAGGAGGCGCCCGCCACCGGCCGGATAGCCGTGGTAGGCGTTCAGTTGCAGTAGGCGGAGCCGGTCTGTTGAGGTCGTCGATTCGGCGCTTGCCGGTGCGCCGGCCGGCCGAGGTTCCGCCGGCTGTTGGTAAGCCAGTAGCGCCACGAAGGCCGGACTCGATGCCGCGGCCAGCAGGCCGAGAGTCAGGACCGTGACTCGAAGCGCCGGATGGGTCCGACGGGCAAGGGCGGCCACTCCGATCGAGGCGATGCCGCCCAGCGCGGCGGCGGCGAGAGCGAGCCGGGCCATGTCCGGCTCGACGACCACGATCGTCCCGGCGATCCAGGGCGCCGATCCCAGCGCGACAGCGGCCAGACCTGCGGCTGAGGCCGCGGTGGCGGCCGACAAGGATAAACGCGGGCGCGTCATGACAGCGGGGAGACTATGCGCCGCGGCTGCAACCCTACGATCAATCGTCGAAGCCGGGCAGCCGGATGGCGTTCTCCGCGGAGTCCGGGTGCTACCCTTAGGGGTGACTGACAACGAGCAACACTTTGCGGCTTGCCGCGGAAAGGAGGTCCGGAATGGGTTGTCGAGAAATCCTCCGGATGAACCCTGCCACCATCGTGATTTGCTCGGTCCTGATCCTTGCCGCGGGCTGTGCGGCGCCGCCGGAAGAAGAGGCGCCCGTCCCGGAAGTGGATCCGGTGGCCGAGAATGAAGCGGCCCTGAACGAGCTCGCCGCCAAGTACCTGCAGGCGGTGAACCGGGGCGATGCGGACGGCTTGGCTGTGCTGTACACCGAAGACGCCATCCGCATGCAGTCGAACAGTACGCCGAAGGTCGGCCGCGACGCGATTCGTCTTTTCGCCGCCTCCGACTATGCGGACACCAACTGGGACATGCAACTCCACGTCGACGAGAGCGAGTACAGCGGCGACCTGGCATTCGTGCGAGGGACGTACGCCATGAGCCTGACGTCCAAGGAGGATCCGTCGGTCGTGGCCTACCAGGAGGTGGGCAAGTGGATGGACGTGATGCGCCGGCAGGAGGATGGGGCGTGGTTGATCGAATGGGAGATCTCGAACCGGAATCATCCGCAGAGTCAGGCGCCTGAAATGCTGGAGGAGGAGTGAACATGAAGAGCACGATTCAGTCGCGCTGGCGCCTCGATATGCGTTTTCTGGCGATCTTGTTGGCTGGCCTCTTCGTTCTCGCTTGTCCCCCGGTCGAGGAAGAGGTTGCCGAGGATCCGGACGCGGTCGAACCGAGCATCGGCGACGAGCGGGCCCTCAATGCGCTGGTTGCCGACTTCATGGTGGCCGTAAACAACGGTGACGCGGACGCGATGGCGTCACTGTACGCGGCGGATGCCATCCGTATGCCGCCCGACGCACCGGAGATTCGAGGCAGAGAAGCGATTCGCCAGAACATGGCGGGGACTCTCCAGAACGCCGATCTCGAAGTGCAGTTCCATGTCGAAGAGACCGAGTTCAGTGGCGAACTGGCCTCTGTACGAGGGACCTTCGCCTTGATCACCGTTCCGAAGGACGGTTCTGCCTCGTCGGAGATGCAGGGCAACTGGATGCGCCTGATGCGTCGTGAGCCGGATGGCCACTGGCTCGTGGCCCGCGAACTCTGGAACACCGAGTCGTAGCGACTCTGCGCCGTCGGACGCCCAGCCGCTGGCGGCGCTCGCCCGCATCGGCATCGAGGCGACGGGTTGGAGGATCTAGCCCCCGTCCATCCCGTTCGCCCCGACGGGTATGATCCGTCGCCGCTCTTGATGCCCGAACCAGTACCGCAGCTCCTCACCTTCATGGGCGCCCCCGGGTCGCCCTACACGCGAAAGATGCGCGCGGTCCTGCGTTACCGGCGCATCCCGTACCGGTTCCTGATCTCGGGCGCCGGCGGCCGTGAAGACCTGCCGGCGGCCAAGGTGCGGCTGCTGCCGACCTTCTACCTGCCGAACGAGGCCGGCGAGGTCGAGGCGGTGGTCGATTCCACGCCGCTGATCCGGCGCTTCGAAGGAGAGTTCGAGGGCCGCTCGGTGATTCCGTCTGATCCGGTGACCGCCTTCATCGACTACCTGCTTGAGGACTTCGGCGACGAGTGGCTGACGAAGGCGATGTTCCACTATCGCTGGGTCTACGAGGCGGACATCGAGAAGGCGGGCCAGATCCTGCCCCGTTGGCGGCGGATCGAAGGTCCCGAAGAGGAGTTTCAACAGGCCGCGAAGACGGTGTCGGAGCGGCAGATCTCGAGGCTCTGGGTGGTGGGCTCGAACGAGACGACGGGCCCGGTGATCGAGGCCAGTTACCGGCGGATCCTGGAGCTGTTCCGGGATCACCTGACGAAACGCCAGTTCCTGATGGGCAACCGCCCCGGAGCCTCCGACTTCGCCTTCTTCGGCCAGTTGACGCAGCTCGCGGCCTTCGACCCGACGCCGATGGCGTTGACCCTCGAGGTGGCGCCGCGGGTCTATGCGTGGGTGGACCGGGTCGAGGACCTCTCCGGCCTTGAACCGACTGAGGACGACTGGATAGACCGCGAACTGCCGGCGACCCTGCGGTCGCTGCTTTGCGAAGTCGGCAGGGTCTACGCCCCGTTCCTGCTCGCCAATGCGAAGGCGCTGATGGCTGGGGCTGAACGTGTCGAATGCGAGATCGACGGTCGGCCCTGGGTGCAGAAGCCGTTCCCGTACCAGGGCAAGTGCCTGATGTGGCTGCGGGAGCGGTACGCGGAGCTCTCGGCGGCGGACCGCGATGCGGTCGATGGGCTGCTCGCGGGCACGGGTTGCGAGCAACTCTTCGGCGGCGAGGCGTCGGGTCCCTAGGCCGGCGGCAGGACGGAGCAGGTGAGGGCCGGAATCGAGGACACGGGCGACGCATCCGGCCCCGACACCGGCGGCGTGGGCGGCCGCTTCTCCCGAATCGACTGGAGCTTCTACGGCTGGCGGATGCTGCCGCCCGCCTGGTTGATCTACGGCTTGGGCGCCGCGCCTTTCTACAGTTGGGGTTACTTCGCCGCCGGCATGAACGCGGAGTTGGGACTGACCCGCGCCGACAGCGGTCTTTCGTTCGGGCTCTGGTCGTTCTTCGGCGGCGCGGTCGCACCCCTCATCGGAGTCTGCCTGACCCGCTTCGGACTGCGGCCGGTGTTCACACTCGGCTTTTTCGTGGTAGCCGGTGCCTACTATCTGACAAGTCGGGCTCAGGACCGGTGGGATGTCCTGCTGTACTTCGGTCTGTTCGCCGGCTTGACCCACACGTTCACCACGGTGCTGCCGACTCAGACTCTGGCGACAAACTGGTTCCTGCGCTGGCGCGCCAGCGCACTGGCCTTCCTGCTGACCGCGGCTGGTCTGATGGGCCCGCTGATTCTGCGATTCGACGCGGCTCTTCTGGGTAGGGGCGGGACCTGGCGCGAAGGCTGGGAGTACATCTCCGTGCTGTGCTGCGTCCTCGGCGCTCTGTCCTTCGTGGCCATCCGCAACCGGCCGGAGTCGGTTGGCCAGCTTCGCGACGGGGCCCGTACGCTGGCCGAAATGGAGGCGACGGCCGCCCGGGCCGAGCCTTCGGGCGGCGACCACTGGACGGCGGTCGAGGCGCTCCGGACGCCGCAGTTCGCGCTGATGGTGGTCTGCGGCCTTGGCTATGCCGTGCCGTGGGGCGTCGTGAACGCCCATGGCGGGCTTCATCTGCGCGACGTTGGATTCGGCGATGCGCCGGTGGCGACTCTGCTGGGACTGATGATCCTCTTCAGCACGGGTGGCCGCGTGGCGGGCGCCCTGGGCGATCTCGTCCGGCCTCCGCGTCTCCTCGGGTTCGCTCTTGCCATGGAGGGCGCCGGAATGGCTCTCTTTCTTCTTGCCGGCACGGCGTGGACGGCCCGAGTCGCCCTCGTCCTTCTTGGCCTCGGGTTCGGTATGGCCTACATCAGCCAGGCCGCGACCTTCGCCAGCTTCTTCGGCCGTCGCGCCTTCGCCACGACAACGGGCACGCGGTTCGCGATCGGCGCACCCTTCGGCGCGCTCGTTCCCTTCCTCGCCGGCTTGGCGTTCGACGCCTGGGGCAGCTACGCCGTCCCGTTTCTGACCATCGCCGCGGTGACGCTCATCGGATCGGTCGTGGCGTTCTTCCTGCAGCCACCGCGGAAGAAGCGGATGGCTACGAGTTGATGTCCTCGGGCGGCGGTGGAGCGGCCACCGGAGGGCCGAACTCGTGTTCCAGACACTTCCGCCAGAACGGCGTGAACACCCGGTGCGGCCGGCCGCTGCCGCTTCGGATGTCCTCCGGCTCGAAGAGGAGACCGGCTTGGAACGTCCGCGCCTCGGGACCAGCTTCGGCGCAGCGTTCCTCGGTCTCCTCGTCGAGCAGGTAGATCGGAACGACGGGGCGTCCGCTCCTGGCGGCCCACGATCACGCGGGGTTGTCGGTCAGCCGCAGGTCCCGTCGGAACCAGGCGAGGGTGGGCTGCTGCGCGGCTGGAGGCATGCAGGCGGAGCGCGCGGCAGTTGACGCAGAAGGTCTCGACGGAGCAGAGTGTCCGAGCGATGAAGCGGCTGGACACCGGCTCGATCGGCCTTCGACCCGTCGTTTCGACCGCCGTCTGCCTGTGCCTGCTCGCGCTGTTCGCGCCGCCTCCCCCGGTCGCCGCCGAAGACTGGCCGCAGTGGCGGGGTCCGCAGCGGGACGGCGTGTCGACCGAGACCGGCCTTACCGACCGCTGGCCGGCCGGGGGACCGCCCCTGCTGTGGCGCATCGACGGCCTGGGCGAGGGCTACGGCGCCGTGTCGGTTGCCGACGGCTCGCTCTACGTCCAGGGGACTCGCGGCGGTCGAAGCCTCGTGTTCGCCCTCGACGCGTCGGACGGCAGCGTCCGGTGGGAAGGCGAGCTCGGTTCGCGGTTGCGGGACGGTCGGGGCAACGGTCCGCGGGGCACACCTACCGTAGCCGGTGATTCGCTCTATGCGCTGACCGGCGTGGGGGAACTGGCGCGCATCCGTCTCTCGGACGGGAGGGTGGCATGGCAGCGGAACATCCTCCGGGACTTCGACCAGCGGAACATCAGTTGGGGGATCAGCGAGTCGCCACTGATCGAGGGCGACTGGGTGATCGTGATGCCGGGAGGCGACCGCGGTGCGATCGCCGCGCTCGACCGGGAGACGGGCGCCACGGCGTGGACCAGCACCGGCCTGACCGACCGGGCCGGCTACTCCTCCCTGATCGCCGTCGACCTGGTGGACGGCGGCGAGCCGCTGCGTGCGATCGTAGGCTTCACGGCGCGGGCCGGCGTCGGCGTGCGGGCCGAGGACGGGGAGCTGCTTTGGCACTACCGCGAGCCGGCGAACCGCACGGCGAACGCGGCGACGCCGATCTACGGGGACGGCCTTGTCTTCTACACATCGGACTATGGCACCGGCGGCGGCGCGCTCCGCCTGCGAGTCGCCGGCGACAATGTGAGCACCGCCGAGGCGTGGTTCGAGTCGCGCCTCCGGAACCACCACGGCGGCGTCGTGCTCTACGAGGGACATCTCTACGGGTTCTTCGGCAGCGCCCTTGCGTGCGTGAACTTCGAGACCGGCGAAACCGTGTGGAGAGACCGCAGCGTCGGCAAGGGTTCGCTCACTCTCGCGGATGGCAGGCTGTTCCTGCTCGGCGAGAGGCACCTCGCCGGTCTGGCGGAAGCGAACCCCGATGGCTACGTCGAACTGGGTCGTTTCAACCTGGACAACCGCGGCCGCCCGAGCTGGGCCCATCCAGTGGTCAGCAACGGCGTGCTCTACATCCGCAACTGGGACGAACTGCTGGCGTACGACGTTTCGTCTCCCTGAAGGAGCCGGCTCCGGACAGCGCCGACGCGGGCAGGCGCAGATCCAAATGCCCATCAAGTACCTCGGTTCCAAACGGCAGTTCGTGGTGCTGATCGCCGACATCGCCGAACAGCTTCGGCCGGCCTGCACGGTGCTCGACCTCTTCTCGGGCACGTCGAGGGTGGGCGACGCGCTGAAGCGGCGGCAGTGTCGGGTGCTGGCAAACGACTACCTGGCCTGCGGCGAGGCGATCGCCCGCTGCTACGTGGAGGCAGACGGCACGGCAGAGCAGCTCCGGCAGGCCAGGCTGCTGATCGACGAGTTCAGCCGGCTGCCGCCGTCGGCGGGATACTTCACGGACGTCTTCTGCGAGAAGAGCCGCTACCTGCAGCCGAAGAACGGCGCGCGGGTGGACGCGATTCGTGAGGAGATCGCGCGCAAGGACCTCGATCCGGAGCTCGAAGCGATCGTGCTCGTGTCGCTGATGGAGGCGGCCGATCGGGTCGACAGCACGACCGGCGTGCAGATGGCGTATCTCAAGCAGTGGGCTCCGCGGGCTTTAGGCGACCTGGAGCTGCGGCTGCCGGACATCGCTCCGCGCGCCGCGGCCGGCAAGGGAATGGCGCACCGCATGGACGCGGCCGAGGCCGTAGACGTGCTCGAAGCGGACATCGCCTACCTCGATCCGCCGTACAACCAGCACAGCTACCTGGGCAACTACCACGTCTGGGAGAGCCTGGTGCTCTGGGACAAGCCCGAGCACTACGGCGTAGCCTGCAAGCGGGTCGACTGCCGGGAACGGAAGAGCGACTTCAACAGCAAGAGGAGATTCCGCGCTGCCTGGGAACGGATCGTGGAGCGGGTGCGGGCGCCGCACCTCATCGTTTCCTTCAGCGACGAGGGCTTCATCGGCCGCGGGGAGATGGAGGCGATCCTGGCCCGGCGAGGCGAGGTCCAGGTGATCGAGAGCGACTACAGGCGCTACGTGGGCGCCCAAATCGGCGTCTTCAACCCGCGCGGCGAGAAGGTCGGGCGAGTCAGCCACCTCAGGAACACGGAGTACCTGTACGTCGTGTCGCCGGAGCCCCTTTCGGCGGAGAGTGTGCGGGCGATGGCTACGTGCGAGGCACAGCGGAGCTTGTTCTCATAGCGCTTGGCGCTCGGGATTGGCTCCGGGTCTGTGGTGACGTAGAGTAGTGACCATGCTGACGAAGGTGGAACTCGACGACGAGCTTGCGGTGGAGGCGAGCCGTTTCGCGACCCAGACGGGCCGGACGCTTGCGGTGCTGATCGAGGAGGGTCTGCGCCTTGTGGTTCCCCTTCGGCAGCCCCGCGGACCCGCAGAACGGGTCGAGTTGGTGACCGGCGGCGAGGGCGGACTGATGCCCGGCATCAAGAAGGACGACTTCAACCACCTCTGATCAGTCGCCGGCCGCGAAGGCGATCTGGAATCCGGGCCGGGCTTCCAGCCGTCTCAGGTACGCGACGACGTTCGGGTACCTCTCGTCAAGCACCCCCAGTCTCTGCGCAAGAGCCAGCGAGTAGCCCATCATGATGTCGGCGGCGGTCAGTTCGCTTCCCAGCAGGTAGTCGCGGCCGTCAAGGGCCGTTTCGACGGCTCCTAGACAGATCTCGGCTCTTGCCCGTCCATCCTCGACAACGGCCGGAATTCGCTCCGCCTCCGGTTTCAGCAGACGGTGGTGGACCATGTCGCCGAGCGGGCGCGCGAGGCTGGCCTCGGCAAACCAGGACCATTGCAGGAACAGGGCGCTTTCCGGCGTTCCGGGCGGGGGCTGCAGGCGGCCCTTCCCGTACCGCTCCAGGATGTAGTGAACCATCGCGCCGGACTCGATCATCGTGAAGGGGTTGCCGGCCGCGTCGAGGTCCGTCAACGCCGGCACCTTGCGGATCGGATTGAGCCGCCGCCACTCGGCCGACTTGAGGTACTCCGGGCTGAAGTCGACGGGGACGACTTCGTAGGGAAGGTCCAGCTCCTCGCAGAGCCAGATGACGCGGGCCGAACGGGTCCGCGGGACATGGTAGATCGTGATCATTGTCGATGCGAACCCTCAGGCTGATGACGTGGCCCGGCTCCAGCGCGGCAGAACGCCCAGAGGCCGGCGCACCCAGTTCTTGCGGCCCAAGTTCCTACGCCAGGGCGCGCTCGAACAGGGCGAGCAGACGGCTCCACGCCCGCTCCGCCTGGGCCTCGTGGTAGACCGGCGTATCGGGCGGGCACCAGCCGTGCATCGCGCCCTCGTAGACCTCGATCTCGGCCGGCAGGCCCGCGGCCTCGAAGGTTTCACGCAGCACGTCCTTGGCCTCGGGCTGGCGCTGGTCGTCGTTCTCGGCGATGGCGGACAGGTAGTGCGCCGTCATCTTCTCCACTAGGAGGTGCGGGCTGTCCGGCCGGTCGGTGACCAGGCCGCCGCCGTGGAAGGAGGCGCCGGCGCCGATCCGGTCGGGCACCGCTGCCGCGGTGCGCATCGTGATGGGGCCGCCCATGCAGTAGCCCATGGTCCCCATCTTCCGGTCCTTGTCGACCGACGGCTGGCTGTCCAGGAAGCCCACGAAGGCCTTCGCGTCCGTCACGTTGGTGTCCGCGTTCAGCGACCTCATCAGCGGCATCAGCGTGGCGCGCGCGGCGCCGAAGTCCGTCCCTTCCACGATCGGCGCCTTCTGCGTCCGGTAGTACTGGTTGACGACCAGAACCGAGTAGCCCGATTCGGCGAGCCGCGTGGCCATCTGCCGCATCGCCGGCCGCAGGCCGAACGCGTCCGGCCAGATCAGGACGCCGGGATGGGCGCCGCTCGCGGGATGCACGAAGTAGCCGTCGCACACGCCGTCGGGGGTCTCTACCTCGATCTCGGACTCGGTGACGCTCTGGGCGTTCGCCGGCCGGGGCAGCAGCATCGTCAGGCCGGCTCCGGCCGAGACGGCCCCGAATTCCCGGCGGGTCAGCCGTTTCCCGTGCAGGTACCTGGCGTTGTCGGCATTGGTTCTGTCGTCACACATGTTCGATCTCCTTGTTCGAAGTTACAGGCGCCCCTTCGCCCAATCAACGACACTCTCGGCGAGGCGGACGGCCTCCGCGTGATCCTCTTCCGTCACCCGTTCCGTAATGCCGGGATAGCGGGCCGCTGCGGCATACGGCGTCAACCGTCTCGATAGCCGCACCGACTCCGGAACATCCTCTCCTGCTTCCGCAACGATGGACAGGAGGACGCTCAGGTCGTGAACGTACGGAAACTCGATGCCGCGACGAATCAACAGGGCCTTGATCGCCTTCTCCGCTGCCTGCGTGGAAGCACAGGTGCTCCAGGCGGAGGCCAGGCAGGCGATTCTGCGCCAGACGAAGATCGCTCCGGGCGTGATCCATCCACTCCTCCGGATCATCCTGGGGCAGTGCGTCAGGCCGCCTCATAGATGATCCGTCCCTCCTGCAGGGCCGACTTGAAAACCAGGGCGTGGCTGTCGCGGTACCGCTCTACACGCTCCGACGTTGCAACCAGAGCGTCCACGGCAACTCCCACACCGTCGAGGTTCATGTAAATCTCCTTCATGACGTCGAGGGAGCGCTCGCCATCCTTGACGATCAGCAGATCCACGTCGCTGTGCCGCCCCATCTCGCCCCGCGCCGCCGAGCCGAAGAGGATGATCTTCTCCGGCTGCGCCACGTCCACGATGCGCCGGACGATCTCGTCCAGGACTATTGGGTCAAGGGTGTTCATTCATGCCCCTCGCCGGGCTTGTGTCGCGTGACGTTCGTCAGTTCTGCCATACCCAATAGCCCTTCCGTCGCAGGCATTCGGCCAAGAGCTTCTCCCGTTCCTCAGCTTCATCAGAAGGTACTGATTTCAGGTGTTCGTACTTCCTCCGCATGAGCCAAAGGCCATGGTTCTTCACAATTCGGGCTGCCCTGAGCCGTTCTTGTGTTGTTTGAACCGGACGTCGGGGTCATACGCGGTACTGCTCACGTACATGCATGGCCTTCCGGGGCGGTAGGTCGGGTTGTACCCTTCGTACTTCGGCTTGTCCCGTACAGCATCGTCGAGCCGAATCACATGGGTCTTCAGGCTGTTGTGTGGGGACGGAGCTGCTAGAGAGGCTGCCGATCGGCCTTAGACTGGCGGGATGAAGAGTGCCAAGACGTTCGAGAGGCTGTTGGGGATCAAGCCGCCGTGGGGTGTGCGGGAGGTGGTGCTTCGCATGGACGAGCGGCATCCGCGTCGCCGGGGTCCGGTGGTTGGCGGCACGGTGGAGATCCACGTCGAGCATTGTGGAGAGACTCGCTGTCCGGAGTGCGGTTTGCCGTGTCCGGGCTACGACAAGAGGCATCGCCGTTGGCGTCACCTGGACACGATGCAGCACCAGACTCGGGTTCACGCGGAGGTGCCTCGGGTGCGTTGCGTCGAGCACGGCATTCGCCAGTTGAAGGTGCCTTGGGCGGACTCGGGTTCGCGGTTCACGGCGCTGTTCGAAGCGGAGGCTGTCGAGTGGCTGCGTGAGGCAAGCGTGCATGCGGCGGCTTGCCGTCTGGGTCTGAGTTGGGATCAGGCGGCGGGGATTCAGCGGCGGGCCGTGGAACGGGGTCTGGCACGGCGAGAGATGAAGCCGCCTCGGTTGATCGGCGTGGACGAGACGTCGTTTCGGAAGCGCCACGAGTACGTGACGGTAGTCAACGATCTGGGACGCGGGGTGGTGACCCATGTGGCCGACGGTCGCGGCCGGTCGGCCATCGACGGTTACTTCCAGGAGTTGGGTGAGAAGAGCTGCGCGGGTATCGAGCAGGTGGCGATGGACATGTGGCCGGCCTACATCTCCTCGGTGGAGGAGTACACGGATGCGGACATCGTGCACGACAGGTTCCACATCGTCGCGCACCTGAACCACGCCGTGGACCTGGTTCGCCGTGCTGAGCAGCGGGAGCTGCTCGAAGCGGGGGATTCGCGTCTGAAGCGGAGCCGCTACCTGTGGTTGATGAAGAGTGGACGAATGACGCGCCTGCAGCAGCGGCGTTTCGCTGCTCTTCGCGCGAGTCACCTTCGCGTGGCTCGCGCTTGGGCGATCAAGGAGATGGCGCGCTCCTCGTGGGGCTACGTGCGCCGCGGCTGGGCCGAGCGACGGTGGAAGCGCTGGTACAACTGGGCCGTCCGCAGTCGCCTGGAACCGATCAAGCAGGTGGCGAAGATGATCAAGAACCACTGGGATGCCGTCATCAACGCCGCCGTGTCCACCGTCTCCAACGCCCGCGCCGAAGGCATCAACGCGAAGATACAGGAGATCAAGCGAAAAGCGCACGGCTATCGAAACCGAGCACACTTCCGGCTCGCCATCTACTTCCATCTCGGCGGACTCGACCTCGCGCCGGAGTCACTTCATGCCCACACACAACCCTGAAGCGCCAATCACATAGAGCCGCTTCACGAATTCCTCAAGTCCTAAACGTGGCTTTCGCCCGGCTCGTGCTGGCAGCCGCGGAAGCGCTCGACGCGTACGCGGTCCGGCAGCCCGAGCGCCTCGGCGCGGCCGGTCTTCGAGGTGTAGAACGCGAACAGGGTGCGCCGCTTCAGATCGCTGAAGAAGGCGGCGCCGGCGACGAGTCCCGGTTCGTGGTCTTCGTGCTCGTCGCTGATCTCGCGCAGCATGTCGAGCTGGCGGTCCGCGTCGAGACCGACGAAGGACGAACCGTGGAGCGCCTGCGCGCGCCGGTCGATCCAGTCCAGACCGCCGAGCGCGGTCAGTTGATCGTCTCCGTCGGCGAGCGAGAGTTCGAGGTCGATGAACTCGTGAACTCCGGCGTCGCGAGCTCCGGGAGTATCCGTGCGCGGCAGGATGTGCTCGCACAGCGTGGCCAGCAGTTCGCCCTGTGCCGGAGTCAGCAGCCGTGGCGTCCAGGCGGTTCCCTCGGCCTGGTACGCCGCCAACGCCGGGATCGCGGCGCGAATCGGTTCGGCCTGCAGGGTGGCGTAGCCGAAGGCGCCGACGCCGGCCGCCAGGACCTTGCGTCTCGTCGTCTGCTTGCTCATGCGAGTTCTCCGCGCTTGTGCTGGTCGACCAGGTACTCGGTGGAGCGGAGCGCCAGCGACATCATGGTCAGGGTCGGGTTGACGCAGCCGACGCTCACGTAGCAGGAACCGTCCATCACGAACAGGTTCTTTACCGTGTGGGACTGCTGGTACGGGTTGAGATACGAGGTCTTCGGATCGTCGCCCATGCGCGCCGTGCCGACCTCGTGGATGCCCGAGCCAATCGGCGCCGGCTCCGTGTTCTGCGTGATGTTCGTGCAGCCGAGCGCTTCCAGCATGGCCCGGCCTTCCTCGATGATGTCCTGGACCATCGCGTACTCGTTGCTGCCCAGGGTGGTGTTCATCTGCAGCACCGGCACGCCCCACTTGTCCTTCGTCTCCGGGTCGAGCGTGACGCGGTTCTCGGGCCGCGGCAGGATTTCTCCGAAGCCGCCGAGGCCGATCGTCGAGACGGTGCTCGATTCGACCATCCGCTTGAAGTCGGCGCCGAAGCCGGGAATGCCGTTGCCGTGTTGCCAGGTGGTGATGTTCTCGCCGCCCTGGTAGCCGTAGCCGCGGATGTAGTTCGGGTTCTTCGTCGCCGGGTCTTTCAGGTTCTGGAAGCGGGGGACGTAGATCCCGTTCGGCCGGTTCGCGCGCTCCGGTTGAGCTCCGGCCCTCGCTTCCAGGACGCCGCGCACGCCGGTCGCGTAGATGTGGTCCATCACGTAACGGCCCAGGCAGTCGCTCTCGTTGGCGAGGCCGCCCTCGGCCGAGTTGAGCAGGATGCGGGTGGAGGCCAGGGTCGAGGCGCAGAGCACGACGACGTCGGCCTTGACCTCGCGGGTCTGGTCCGTGTTCTTGTCGACGTAGGTGACGCCCGAGGCGAGGTCGCCGGCCTTCATGTCGACCTTGATCACGGCGGCGTCCGGCACCAGGATGAACCTGCCCGTCTCCTCGCAGTCGACGAGGGTCGTCTGCGGCGAGTTGAAGTAGGAGTTCGTCCGGCAGCCGTAGTGGCAGGGCCCGCAGTAGTGGCACATGTCACGGCCGTTGTGGCGGCGGGTCAGAACGGCGTTACGGCCGATCGTCATCGGCCGGTTGAACTTCTCGGCCAGGGTCTCCTTCAGCATCGCCTCGCCGCAGGTGAAAGCCATCGGCGGCAGGAAGTCGCCGTCGGGCAGGATCTCCAGACCCTCCTTGTGGCCGTTGACGCCGATGTAGCGCTCGACGCGGTCGTAGTACGGCGCGATGTCCGCGTAGCTGAACGGCCAGTCCATGCCGAAGCCGTCCAGGCTGGCCGCCTTGAAGTCGTAGTCGCTCATCCGGTACGACTGGCGCGCCCACATGATCGAGCGGCCGCCGACGACGTTGCCCTGGATCCAGTTGAAGTGGGTGCCGGGCGCCTCGGTGTAGGGGTTGTCGACGTCGTCGATGAAGAAGTCCGCGTTGACCTCGGTGCAGGCGTAGCAGTACGACTGCCGGTGCCGGCGCTGGAGCAGTTCGTTGCGCGGGTCGGGGCGGCCGCGCAGTTCCATGTCGTGCGGCAGGGTGTGCTCGCGGAAGTCGTTCTCGGGGTCGAAGGCGCGGCCCGCCTCGAGCATCAGCACGTCCATGCCGGCCTCGGTCATCACCTTGGCGGTCCAGCCGCCGGTGGCGCCCGAGCCGACGACGATCGCGTCGTAGCTCTTGGTGTCGGAGGTCTGTTTCATGCGGCTGGATCCTCGGTTGGATTCAGGATCGTTGGAGTTCGGACCGTAGGCGGTACAGGCGTCAGCGGACGATCGGCTGTGTCGAGGCTTCGACGTTGTACGGCAGGGCCTCGTTGCCTTCGAGGCCGAGCCGCTCGTTGATCGCCAGGAGGTGATGATCGACCCCGATCTCGGCGCCGGGGCGGAAGCCGGGCACGGTGATCACCTGCGCCAGCACGCCGCCCAGTCCGCGGTGGATCACGCCGCGGGGCAGGTAGATCAGGTCGCCGGCGCGGACATCGTGGACGTCGAACAGTTCCCGTGCGAGTTCGGGAGTCATCGTCTCGGGCGATTCGATGGTCGCGGCATGGTAGCTGGTGAGGAGTTGATCGACGTCGTTGCTCATCTGCACGAGGTAGAACTCGTCGAAGCCGGTGTCCACGGGGTGGTAGTGGGTGAAGGAGTCGGTGATCCGCACCCGGTGAGCGTTCAGGCCATGGAAGGTGTAGGGGCCGTTCTGTTGGAGCCAGGTGAGCAGGATGCGGCGGTAGGCGCCGGTCTCCGTGGCGCAGCCGCCGGGGACATCCGTGATGTCGGGATCCCAGTCGGGGCGGATGGCGGCCGGCACGGTGTCGCCGGGAGCGTCGGGTACGTCGAACACCAGAGCGGCGATCGCTGGCTCTGCCGTCAGCCGGTCGCCGGCACGGAGGACCGCGATGTCGCCCACGTGGAGTTCGGTTTCCTTGGTGCCGCCGGCGGTGTGGATCTCCGCCGCGGCGGGCTCTTCCTCGACCGGCGCCTGGACGAACACAAGGCGGTTGCCGTCAACGCCGGCGATCTCGTTGGCGGCGGCCAGAAACGTCATGCCGTAGCCGGGATTCGCCGCCTTGAAGCGGTCCCTGATCCGGGCGAAAGCGGCCTGTCCGTCGACATCGCCGTCGAACAGGTGCGCCCTGAGGACCTTTGCCGAACGTTGTTCCGTCACGGTTTCCGGCTCCGAGACATCCGCGTCCGCACCGGCCTCGCCGCCACCACAGGCGGCGACTGCCAGAGCGCTCAGCAGGAGTGCCGGCAGGGCGCCGGCGCTGAGCTGCGGGACCGACCCTTTCGTGAGATTCACCCGCGGCACGGTACCATGCTGAGCCTTCTCCGGAGACGAACCAGTGACAGGTGATTTGGCGATGAAACGCTCGGTTCAGGGCGCCCTGCGCGGTGTCCTGCTGTGTGTGCTTCCCGTCGCGTTGATTGCGCCAGCGGAGGCCAGCGATCCCTCGGTCGAACTCACCCGTCGCGGCGGAGACCGCATTCTGGTCTCCGTCGACGGCAAACCGTTCACGGAGTACCGGCCCGGGGGCCAGGCGGACGGTGGCGGCCACCTGCCGTATCTCTACCCGGTCTACGGCCCCGGCGGTCAGGCGTTGACCCGCAACTGGCCGATGGCCGAGGCGGAAGGGGAGGAGCGGGACCATCCGCACCACCGTTCCCTCTGGTTCGCGCACGGGGCCGTGGGCCTGGCGGATGGCTCGAAGCGGTATGACATCTGGAACGGCCGCGACGGCTCGGCAATCGTCCATCAGAAGATCCTGACGGTCGCGTCCGGCGAGTCCGGCGTGCTGCGCACCGCGAACTCCTGGGTTGACCCGGGCGGCGACGAGATGCTCGGCGAGGAACGGACGATGACTTTCCTCGCCGGTACGTTGGACACCGGTCAGGCCTGGCGGGCGATCGACTTCGACGTCAGGCTAAGGGCCGGCGACGGCGCCGTCGTCCTCGGCGACACGAAGGAAGGCACGATGGCCATCCGCGTCGCCCCCACCCTCCGTCACCAGGGCGAACACGCCGCCGGCTCGATGCGGAACAGCGAAGGCGTCGAAGGCACCGACGTCTGGGGCAAGCGCGCTTCCTGGGTCCACTACACTGGCCCGGTCGACGGCAAGCCTGTCGGCATCGCCATCTTCGACCACCCCGAGAACTTTCGCCACCCGACCTGGTGGCACGCCCGCGCCTACGGCCTGTTCGCCGCCAACCCCTTCGGCGTCCACGACTTCGAGAAGGCGAAGAAGGGCACCGGCGACTGGACGATTCCGGCCGGTGGAGAGTTGCGGTTGCGCTACCGACTGCTGTTCCACGACGGCGAGGTGTCGGCGGAGCAGCTTGACCGGGAGTTCGCGCCGTACGGAGGATATGGAGCGCAGCGGAGGACAATAGCCCCAGCGGGCACCAAGCTGAAATGGCCAAGCAGAGTAGTCGCTCCGCTCCAGGGCTGGAAACTGCAATCGAAGTGCTCCGGCGGCAACTCCTCGATGTCAGCAAGCGTAACCGTCTGATCAACACGCCGATCGGTAAGCGCCGAGTCAAACAGCTTGAGATCGAGGACGAGCTCTCCGACCAGGTCTTCCGAACCCTCTACTTGGAACGGAAGAAGATGACGTTCGGCGCGAGCGGTACGGCACCGCTCGATCAAGAACCGGACAGATCCCACCTTCCGTTCCTCCCCGACTATGGAGATTCCTCGACGGCGCCTCGGGCGCGGCATCTGGACCGCAAACTCCAGACACCTTTGACGGCCGAGGGCCTCCAAAAGCGTCTCCTGGCCCTGTATCGAGACGCTCGGACGATGGAGGAAGAGCAGGGCGTAAGCGTGCTCTTTCTCGCATTGGGGTTCCTGAGCTGGTATGAGAGCGATTCGTCGGATGTCGAACGCTTCGCGCCACTCATCCTGATTCCCGTGGACTTGGAACGTGACAGCGCTCGCGCCCGTTTCCGGCTTGTCTACCGCGATGAGGATCTGGAACCGAATCTCTCGCTCGGCGCCATGCTGGCAAACGACTTCGGGTTGAAGCTGCCCGAGTTCGCGGAGACGGACAACTGGTTGCCTTCCGAGTACTTTGGGCAGGCACGGAAGGCCGTGTCGTCCCAGCGGCGTTGGAGCGTCCACGCGAACACGATCGTGCTGGGTTTCTACTCCTTCGCCAAGTTCCTCATGTGGCGAGACCTTGCCCCGGACCACGAAGGTGGTTTGGCCGGCAGTTCTCTGGCCGAGAAGTTGCTACTCGACGGATTCAGGAAGGAAGACGACCATTCCGGGGCCTCCATACAGGAGGAGAACCTGGATGAGCTTTTTGCCGATCCGGCGGAGTTGGGACAGATCCTAGATGCCGACGCGTCACAGACGCGAGTGATCGCCGCAGTTCGAGAAGGCAGGAACTTGGTCGTTCAGGGGCCGCCCGGCACGGGAAAGTCTCAGACGATCGCGAACATCATCGCGGTGGCAGCTCGCGACGGGAAGCGGGTGCTGTTCGTGGCCGAGAAGCGGGCTGCTCTCGACGTGGTCCACTCCCGGCTCGAGAAGTGCGGTCTGGGACCGCTTTGTCTGGAACTGCATTCGCACAAGGCTGTTCGCGGCCACGTCTACAAGGACCTCAAGGAGACGCTGCTGGCACTGGGGCCGCCAACGGGAGTCGACCGTCAGCAGTACCAGAGGGTGCGTAGCGTGCGAGATGAACTGAGCCGGCTGTCAGCCCTCCTTCATCGGGTCGACCCGACTTCGGGGGAGACGCCGTATCTGGCCATCGGCACGCTTTCCAAGCTCATCGAGGGCGGCCATTCGAGACCGGACTTCCGCATCGAGGGCGCGGATCGTTGGTCCTCGAAGGAGTTTGAGTCGCGGTTGGGGGCAGTGCTGGAACTCGCAAAGCTGACTGCGGAGAATGGAAGCGAACGCGAGCACCCTTGGCGCGGTGTGCGCCGGAGGCTCTCGTATCTCGACCGGGAGTTGCTCGCACAGCGCATCCGAGAAGCGTTGCGGCGGCTCCCTGCCGTGCGGAGTTCCTTGGCGAGAGCTGCGCAAGCGGTTGTCGTCGAGGACGCTAGTCGGCAGTCAGCGGTCGCTCCCACGATGGAACGTCTGGACACCTTTGCGACTGCCCCGGACTTGGGGCCGAAGATCCTGAGGGAGGGCGGCGTTCTGGAGCGTGCGACATCGCTGCTGGTGTTGTGTAGGGACTTGGCCTCCCTGCGAGGTGCGCGGGAGGAGTTACTCGCAGAAGTCGCCGAAGTTGCCTTGGAAACAGAGTGGGTAGAGGCGCGGTTGGAGATGGCGGCACACGGCGAGTCCCTGTTCCGGTGGCTGCGACGCCCCTACCGTGAAGCCGTCGGCCGTTTGCGGGCAGTCTGCCGGGATCGCATGCCCAAGGACCTTGGCGAGCGACTTGCGTTACTGGACCGGCTGCTTGATCACGCAGCGCGAAGACGCGCATTCGAGTGCGACGCGGTTCTGGGCAGGGAAGCGTTGGGTGCTGTCTGGCGCGGCGAGGACACGGAACTCACGCGACTCGTGCCTGCGCTTGAGTGGATCGCCGAGAACGCCAAGGCCTTGGGATCGGAGGGCCCGGTCAGAGCGTGGTCCGAGGTCGTACCGGCCGGACTGGACTGCGCGGCGGTAGCGCGCGGGCTCCGAGTCGACGCGGATGAATGGACTGGCGTCTGGGATGAGGTTGCGGAATCGCTCGACCTTGATGTCGCGACCGCGTTCGGGACGCCGAGCGTCTGGGACGTCGATTGGGGTCGTCTCGAGGAGCGCTTCGAGGCGTGGTTGACCAACATGGAATCCTGCGATGCGGGCTACTGGCTCGGAGTAGCGGGAAGGCGAACCGCCGATCTCGGATTGGATGCCCTTCGGGAACGCTTGGCCGAAGGCAGGCTCGATCCGGACACCGCAGTGGCGGCTCTCGAGTTTGTTCGCGCCGTGGCGATCTGGGAACGGATGCTGAACGAAACGCCGGAGCTGGCACGGATCGACGGAGCGAAGCGCTCCGCGATGGTGGAGAGGTTCAAGGAACTTGACCTGCGGCTCCAACGCCTCGCGGCCCAAGAGGTGGCGCTCAGGCACTTCGCTGATTTGCCGCTCGGATCAGCCGGGCAGGTCGGGATCGTGCGCGGTGAGTGCAACAAGAAGAAGCGCCACATGCGGCTCCGTCGTCTTCTGGACACCGCGGGCGAAGCTGTGGCAGCGATCAAGCCAGTGTTCCTGATGAGCCCATTGTCGGTCGCTCAGTTCCTTAGCCCGGGCCGGCTGGCGTTCGATCTGCTCCTGATCGACGAGGCGAGCCAGGTTCGGCCGGCCGACGCGATGGGCGCGATCATGCGCGCCCGTCAGGTCGTGGTCGTTGGAGATCAGAAACAGTTGCCGCCCACATCGTTCTTCGACAGGCAGTTGAGCGGTGACGAGGAGGTCGAGTACGACGACGAAGCGGATGTTCAGGCAATGCAGCTTGGGGAGATGGAGAGCATCCTCTCGCTTTGCGAGTCGCGGGCGATGGGTAGCCGGATGCTGAAGTGGCACTACCGCTCGATGCACCCATCCCTGATCAAAGTCTCTAACCACGAGTTCTACGGCGACCGTCTTGTTTGTCCTCCGAGTCCAAGCAGTCGTCCGGGAAGCGATTTCGGGCTGTCGTTGGTCGGCGTCGATGGCGAGTACGCTCGCGGACGCAGGCGAAACAACGAGAAGGAAGCGGAGGCTGTTGTCCAAGCTGTGCTCCGCCACGCCCGGGAAGAACCCGGACGAACGCTCGGTGTGGTGGCCCTCTCGGTGGCTCAACGAGACACGATCCGGGACCTGATCGAGTACATGCGGACGAAGCACCGCGAACTCGACACCTTCTGTCGAGAGGGCAGCCACGAGCCCTTCTTCGTGAAGAACCTCGAGACCGTGCAGGGCGACGAGAGGGACGTCATCTTCATCTCGATCGGCTACGGTAGAGACGCCAACGGCTACATGGCGCAGAGCTTCGGTCCCGTCTCGATCCGCGGAGGCGAACGGAGGTTGAATGTTCTCTTCACGCGGGCCCGGCAGACCTGCCGTGTCTTCTCTTCGATTCGCCATGGCGACATACGTCTCGACGCGGCCAGGCAAGACGGGCCAAGGGTCTTGAAGCGTTTCCTGAAGTTCGCGGAGACGGAAGAACTCGATGTTCCCGTTCCGACCGGGGCAGAGGCGGACAGCCCGTTTGAGGAGGCCGTTGCCAAGGCGCTGGAGAGACATGGCTTCTCGGTCGTACCGCAGGTCGGTTCGGCGGGTTTCCGGATCGATTTGGCAGTCCGGGATCCCGATGACGAGGAACGGTTCCTGCTTGCAGTCGAATGCGATGGCGCCCGTTACCACTCGTCGAGTTGGGCGCGCGAACGGGACCGCCTCCGGCAGGCTGTGCTCGAGCAGAAAGGATGGCGGTTCCATCGAATCTGGAGCACCGACTGGTTCTACGACCCGCCGGGCGAGGTGTCGAAGCTGCTCGACGCCATCGAAGGGGCCCGATCGAGCCGTGGTCGGCATGCGGTTGAGGAGGTGCCTGAGCCGAGTCTTCAAGTACAGGGCCGGGTCGAAGAGCCGGAGAGCGTCGCTGTTCCGCGAGGAACTCGGTCCCGCGAACCCGGCTTCGAGCGAGTTCCCTACCGTGAGGCTTCGTTCTCGATCGACTGGCCCGACCGTGACCACGAGTTGCACGAACTGGACGCGGCGAGCGTTGCCGAGTATGTGGTGCGCATCGTCGAGATCGAGGGGCCCGTCCACGTCGACGAGGTCGGCCGCCGGTTGAGCCGTCTCTGGGGGTACAAGCAAGCCGGAAGGCGTATTCAAGCGCTTGTGCAGCAGGCGCTCGACGTAGCGCTCAGGGCAGGGCAACTGAGTCAACGCCATCATGGCTCGGGCCGCTTTCTCAGAGCCGTAAGCGGCGGCGAAGTGGAGGTTCGCGATCGCAGCAACGTCTCTTCGAGAACGCTGCGTCGGGTCGGCCTGCTGCCTCCGCTGGAGGTCCAGGCAGCGGTGCTGCAGACGGTCGAACGGAACGTAGTGATCAGCGTGTCGGACTGTGCGAGGGAAGTCGCACGTGCGTTCGGATTCAAGTCGACGAGTGCCGATATGCGAAAGTGTGTGGCGAAGAACGCTGAGCGCCTCGTGGTCGAGGGGCGGTTGTTGCTGGTTGACGGGCAGTTGCGGCTGGTGTAGTGGCCGGAAACCGCTCACAGGGCCGGAACAGCAAGTGCCTTGGGGTGCGTGAGTCTGGACCCGGGAATCGGAGAGTTGTCTCAGAATCTTGCCCTTTCCGTAGGGGCACACCGGGTCGGCGCACAGGGCGCGACGACCAGCACGAAGAAGGTGATGGACCTTCGCTCCACCGGTTACCTGTCGGTCGAGCCGGGCGACTTCGCGGTGGTCACTGTCCGCGAGGAGATCGCGCTGGGGCCGCAGCATGTCGGCCGCTTCGGGCTGCGGTCGAAGTACGCCCGCAAGGGACTCATCGCGACGACAGGACCGCAGATCGACCCGGGGTTCCACGGTCGGTTGATACTCGGACTCACGAACCTGACGCCCAAGGCCATCACTCTGTCGTACGACGACGATCTCGTTTCAGTCGAGTTCCACCAACTCGTCGAACCGACCGAGAAACCCTACGACGGTCCGTTTCAGGGAAAGATGAGGCTCGGCGCCGAGGACCGAGGGCTCGGGCGGCATGGCCCTTCTCGGAGGTCCTGACGACTCTCAGTTCGCTGAGTGCGAATGTGGCGAGCCTGTCCAGAGATGTGCACGAACTCTCGGCCTCCATGAAGACCCAGCGGTGGCTTGTGCTCCTTCTCTTTGCCTTCGTCGCGCTCCTGATCGCGGTGTTCGGGTTCCTGGGGAGTTAGCGCTGCCGGAGCGGGCTCGGCTAGGCGCGTGCCTACTCGAACGCCGACATCGCTGCCTTCCGCGTCTCCGGCGCCCAGATCCGGACCTTGCTGAAGCGGCCGGTGTCGTCGAACGAGCCGAAGCCGACGCGGCCCCAGCCGAGCGGGTCGCGATCGGTAGAGACCGTCGGTTGCTTCTCGCCGTCGAAGTAGACCCGCAACGCGCCGTCCTGGCGCTCGACGCGCACCCTCTTCCAGCCGCGGCCCCAATCGACGCCCTGGTCGGGGATTAGGCCCATGGGCGCGCGGTCCGCGTTGTCGACGAGGAAGATGTTGTGGGCGCGGTCGTCGGGCTGGGTGGCCAGGTGGGCGTAGTAGTAGCGGTTGAGCCCCTCGAATCCGAAGAAGAGGCTGAGATCCCGGTGGCCGTACTCGCGGCCGGTCTGCCAGGCCTCGGCCTCGAGGACGAAGTCGGCCAGCAGGAGATCGTCGATGAGGGCGATGTTGAGCGGGGAGCGGTGCTTCGGCTTGTACTTGCTGCCGCCTTCCAGGTCGAGGTAGCCGCGTCCGCCCTCGTCGCCGTGGCTCCACGCCCGCTTGTCGCTGAAGGTGAAGTCGTCGAGTGCCGACGCGTCGGTGAAGTTCTGGGAGTAGACCAGTTCGTAGCCGTCCGGAACACCGGACTGGGCGTGGAGGGAGGCGGCGACGCTGACGAAGAGCATGGCCGCATTGAACCAGACCGGCGCTTTGCGCCGGATTCCGGCCAGAACCCGGGTGGCGCGGATCCGCGCCACCCGTGAACCAGTCCGTGTGCCCGTCATCGGGCGCACGGATGGCTGTCCGGCGCACCCAGTGGGGCGGTGCTTCGGGGCCGTGCGAAGAACGCCCATCAGACGACTTCGGGAACCACGAACGGCTCGCGGTACTCGCGGGTGAGCGACCGGTTGGCCTCGTCGTCGCCTTCGATCGTCTCGGAATCCGGATCGATCGTGAGCCACGAGCCGACGATCGGCTGCTCGATCTCGGGATCGACGCCGTTCCTGACCAGGTGGTCGAGGAAGCGATCGGCGGTGTCGCCGGCGTTGCGGAGCTTCCCGGCGACCTTGGCGATCTTCGCGGGTCCGCCGGCCTCGCCCCGCATGTAGGACACGTTGCCGAGGTGGCAGAGGGCGCTCGACAGGTGGCCGTTCTCGATCGAGGCTGTCAGATCCTCGCTGCGGCGGCTGCGCACGGCGTCGACGAAGTTCGCGTAGTGGTTGGCGCCGCCCTCCCACTTCTCGAGCTTCTTGCCCTTCGCGTCGAACGCGGCGGCTTCCGTGTAGCTCGGGATCTGCAGGTGACCGCCCTCGCAGTGGACGATGACGCCGATCTGCGCTCCGAGGTACTCGTCCATTCCCCGTCGCCGCCACTCGTCCTCCTGCGCCTTGAGATCGCGGGGCAGGCCGCGGACCTCGAACAGCAGGGGCGCGCGCTCGTAGTCGTGGTACACGAACTGGGTGTTCGGGGTGTTGCCGTCGTCGACATAGCCGAACCGCCCGCCGACGCTGACCGTGCGGGGCGGCAGCGCGTCCTCGCCCAGCGCCCAGCGTGCGATGTCCATCTGGTGGATGCCCTGGTTGCCGAGGTCGCCGTTGCCGGTGTCGAACACCCAGTGCCAGTCGTAGTGCAGACGCTCCCGCATCAGCGGCTTCTTCGGTGCCGGGCCGCACCACAGGTCGTAGTCGACGGCGGCATCGACCTGCTGGGCGCCTTCGACCCGACCGATGCTCTGGCGGGGCTTGTAGCAGAGGCCGCGCGCGAGCTGGATTTCCCCCAGATGGCCTTCGTTGACCCAGGCCAGGGCGTCCTGGATCGACGGTGACGAACGGATCTGGGTGCCGGTCTGCACGATCCGGTCGTACTTCTTCGCCGCGTGAACGATCTGGCGACCCTCCCAGACGTTGTGGGAGACCGGCTTCTCCAGGTAGACGTCCTTGCCGGCCTGGCACGCCCACACCGCCTGCAGCGCGTGCCAGTGGTTCGGCGTGGCGATGGACACCGCGTCGATGTCGTCTCGCTCCAGGAGCTCCCGGTAGTCGACGATCGTCATCGGGTCCGCGCCCAACTCGACAGCCTTCGCCTTGGCCGCTTCGAGCACGTTGCGGTCAACGTCGCAGAGCGCGGCGACCTCGACGCCGGGCAGCTTGGCGAACTGGTTCAGGTGGTCGTTGCCACGCCCGCGCAAGCCGACGACGGCGACGCGCAGAGCCTCGTTCGGGCTCGCCGCTGGGGCGGTGCCGGCCGAGGCACGGCATCCCAGAGTGGTGGTGGCGGCGGCAGCGGCGGAGCCGAGGAATACGCGGCGGGTGATCGCGGACATGAATCTCCTCCCTGGATCGGAAGCTTGCCCCGAGGCGGCCCCCGATTGTAGCTCCCAGGAGCCTTGCGGAAGGACGAAGCCACCGGTTCGGTCCGGGGCACGCCGGCGCCTCGCCCGCACTTGGGGCATCCGGGGTGGTGGCTCTAGTTGGCGAACGCAGTACCGTGGACGAAGGACTCGTCCAGTGTCAGCGCCTGGCCCGTGATCCACCGGTCCTCGCCTCGGCACTCGACTCCCAGACCGACTCCCTCGGTTCTGTCCACAGGCAGAGTCGCAAAGCGTCGGAGTATGGAGAGCACGGCGGACGGAGACGGACGCCCTTGGGGCCTTGCGGACTCGACCATGTGCGAGCGAACGATCCCGCTCCAGTGGGCCTGGAGCAGGTGCGGCGCTCCGAACAATTCGATCGCGGTCACCCACCGACCGTGCGAGACGGCGACCCCGCATTGGCCGGGCAAAGATCCCATGCGGGTGAGTTCTTCCACCACGTCGGAGCGCGTACGGTCTCGTGTGTAGACAGCGTCGACGTCTGCCGCAGCCGACGTCTCGGAACGTGTGCCCTGGTCTCGCAGGAGGTTGTCCACGCCGTCCCAGATGGCGCCCTGGTTGCCGCGTCTGGAGCCTGCAGCACGCATCGAGGCGTGAACGTGCCTCTGGTTTAGCGAGCGAACGCGGGCAGGGGTGAAGGTCCGGGCCCTCCGGTATGACCGGGCTCGTCCCCAGCGGCCCTGCTCGAGGCAGGAAACGGGGATTTCCAGCTTGGTTGCGGCGGGAACGAGGACGGTGACGTTGACCATCCGGTTCTGCTTGCCGCCCAGGAAGTGCTCGCCCTCAACGAGGAGGGCGGCTGTTTCGCCGCGGTTGTGGACGGAGAGCGACGGCACTGTCGCGTCGTCGAGCTCGTCGATCTCGCATTTCGCCGAGTCTCCGCTGGCGATCTCGGGGAGGTCGTTGGCCGGCAGGTAGATGGGAAAGAACGAGACGCCGAGACGGGTGAGCGGGTTGCCGACGGCGGCGATCTCGAGGTTGGGGACTGTGCGATGAGAATCCATAGGAGGCCCTCCGAGTGTTATTGTGGCATAGACAATAACAGGATATTGTTTCAACGTCAATAACCACAGGAACCTCGGTGGCGGCAGGAACTCGACCGTGCGGACGGCGGCTACACTGAAACGGAGATGAACCCTGGCGTTCCCTCCGGCTACGACCCGCGCGGCTTTCCCCCCGTGGGCGTCACGGTCGACGTGGTTCTGTTCGCGATCCAGGACGGCGTTCTCCAGGTCCTGCTGATCGAGCGGGGGGTCGAACCGTTCCGCGGCTCGTGGGCTCTGCCGGGCGGCTTTGTTCAGCCGGATGACCCGGATCTGGATCACGCGGCAGCACGGGAGTTGGAGGAGGAAACCGGTATCGGCCCGGGCGCGGCCTATCTCGAACAGCTCGCCACCTATGGCGCCGCCGGTCGGGATCCGCGGATGCGCGTGATTTCGGTCGCGTACTGGGCTGCCTGCGCGCAACTGCCGCAACCGAGGGGAGGGAGCGATGCAGTTCGGGCTGAATTGCTGCCGCTGGCGCGTATCGAGGACGGTCACATCGAACTGGCCTTCGATCATCGGCAGATCGTCCAGGACGCGGTGGACCGCCTGCGGGCCAAGCTGGAGTACACGGCTGTCGGGGTGAGGTTCTGTGGGCCCGCGTTCACGATCAGCGAACTGCGCGAGGTGTACGAAGTGGTCTGGAGCACGAAGCTGGATGCGGGGAACTTCCAGCGCAAGGTGCGCTACAACGGCGCCTTTCGTGTCGTGGACCCCCACGAGTTCGAGGAGGCCGGCATAGGCGCCAGAGCGTCGGCTAGTTCGCTCGATTCCGACGACCACATGCTGGCCGAGGCCATTTCCGGCGTCGGACGGAGGGCTCCCCAGGCCGCTTCGGCGCCGCGTCTGTTGGACTGGTCTGTGAAAGAACCGTCCGAAGAAGCCCTGGCCCGACATTCTCGCGGTCGGCGACTGGCTCTGGCTTCACCTGACCGGCGCGGTGGTCGGCCGGCGTCTCTGTGGACGGCAGAAGACCCCGGGGCGATGCTGGATTCGCCCATTGCGCGGCCGGAGACGGTTTGAGGAGACTCTCGATGATGCGCCGAGCCAGAAGAGATCATTGGCGGTTCGCGGCTGCGAGGCTCGGCTTCCTCTGCCTGGCGGCCCTGGCGGCCGCGTGCGGCGGTGAACCCTCCCGCGAGCCTCCGAACATCGTCTTCCTCCTGGTCGACGATCTCGGCGCAATGGATGTCGGCGCCTTCAACCCGGACACCTTCTACGAGACGCCGAACATCGACCGGCTGGCGGCCGGCGGGCTCCGTTTCACTCGCGGCTACGCGGCGAACCCGGTCTGCAGCCCGACCCGCTACAGCATAGTGACCGGCCGCTATCCGACCCGGGTGGGCGCGACGAACTACTTCGTGGTCCGCCGCGAGGAGAAGTTCGCGCCGGCGCCGCTCAACGACCGCATGCCACTGGAGGAGTACACCCTCGCCGAGGCGCTCCGGGACGACGGCTACAGCACGGCGTTCCTGGGCAAGTGGCACCTGGGGCCGACGGAGGAGTTCTGGCCGCTGGCGCAGGGCTTCGACGTGAACGTCGGCGGCCACCGCGGCGGGATGCCCCGGAGTTACTTCTCGCCCTACTCGAACCCGACCCTGGAGGACGGCTCCGAGGACGAGCATCTCACCGCTCGGCTTACCGACGAGGCGCTGGCACTGCTCGACGGCTACGCGGCGGCCGAGGAAGGCAGACCCTTCCTGCTCTACCTGTCCTACTACACGGTCCACACGCCGTTGCGGGCACCGGCGGACCTGATCGCGAAGTACGCGGCGAAGGCGGGCGTCGAAGTCGGCGCGCCGGCTGATCCCGACGACTTCGGCGACGAGGAGCAGATCTGGCCGCGCGATGAACCGCGACGGGTGCGCCAGGTGCAGAACCACACGGTCTACGCGGCAATGGTCGAGACCCTCGACACCAGCGTCGGCCGCGTCCTCGACCGGCTCGACGCCCTCGACTTGGCCGGGAACACGATCGTCGTCTTCTTCTCGGACAATGGCGGCCTGTCGACGGCGGAAGGGGCGCCGACGTCAAACCTGCCGCTACGCGGCGGCAAGGGCTGGCTGTACGAGGGCGGCATCCGGGAGCCGATGATCGTTCGGTGGCCGGCCGTAGTGGCGCCGGGCCGCGAAGTCGGCGCGCCGGTCCTCAGCACCGACTTCTACCCGACGCTGCTCGAAGCTGCCGGCATCGACCAGCGGTCCGGAATCGAGATCGACGGCGTTAGCTTCCTCGACGTGCTGCGCGGCGGCGAAGTCGGCGAAGCCGCGGCCACCGCCGCGGCGGAGCGTGACCTGTTCTGGCACTACCCGCACTACGGCAACCAGGGCGGCTTCCCGGGCGGCGCTGTCTCCACAGGCCGCTACAAGCTGATCGAGCGCTATGAGGACGGTCAGGTCCATCTCTACGACCTGGACGCAGATGTCGGCGAACGGAACGACCTGGCCGCGGCACGGCCGGAACGGGTCGCCGAGATGCGAGCGCGGCTTCACGCCTGGTACCAGGACGTGGGGGCCAAATTCCTCAGTGCCCTGCCGGACGGCCCGGAACCCTGGCAGCCGTTTGAAGCCGCTGCAGGACCGTAAGCGTTCCGCTACAGGCCTCGACCGGTCAGGTAGGTCTCGATCGCGTCGGCGACGACCGCATTCAGGCTCCGGTTCTCGATTCGAGAGAGCGTGCTGGCTCGGCGGTGCGTCGCGGGCGGCAGGCGGACGACGAATCGGCCCTAAAAGGGCCTCTCTGGTTCTTCGCCGTCTTCCTCGGAGCCCTTCAGGTAGAAGTCGACCGAGTCGCGAAAGGCCCCGCGGACCTCGTCGATCGTCCGACCGCGAAGTCGACATGGTCGCGATGGAGGCTGACGACGACGCCGTAGAATTCGTCGTCTTCGACCTCGACTTTGCCCATGTAGCCTCTGTGCTCCATCATGAGTCGACGATACACGCCTCCCGGCCACCATCGCACCGTCGAGGCCTTTCGGGAGCACCTGCGCAGTCTCGATCCGGCGTTCCACTGCGGCGACGAGTTGCTCGGCCCGGAGGGGCCGCTGGCGAAGCCGCTCACCGTGTTTGGCCGCGGGGCCGGCAACCGGTTCGCGATCCATCCGATGGAGGGTTGGGACGGGAACCGCGACGGCAGCCCGAGCGACCTGACGCGGCGGCGTTGGCGGCGGTTCGGCTTGAGCGGGGCGAAGCTGATCTGGGGTGGCGAGGCGGTGGCGGTGGTTCTCGAAGGGCGCGCGAACCCGAACCAGCTCTTCATCGATGGCGACCGGCTGGACGACTGCGTCGCTTGGCTCGAAGCGCTGCGGGAGGAGATCCTGGCTGGCCACGAGGAGAGTGGAGTGGGCGGCGCTAGGCCGGTCATCGGCCTGCAGTTGACCCACTCGGGCCGGTTGTCGCGGCCCGATCCGCCGCCCGCGTTGCCGCGGCCGCTTCGGGCGCAGGTCCATCCGACTCTTGACGGCCGGCTCGGTGAGGCCGGGAAGCGGCCCTTGATCAGTGATGAGCAGTTGGAGGAGATCGCCCGCGCCTACGTGCGCGCCGCACGGTGTGCCGAGCGGGCCGGCTACGACTTCGTGGACATCAAGTGCTGCCACGGCTACCTGTTACATGAACTGCTCGGCGCCCGGAACCGGCCGGGGCCCTACGGCGGTCGGTTCGAGAAGAGAGTGCGCTTGCCACTCGAGATTGTCGGGTCGGTGCGCTCTGCGTGCCCGCGTCTTGGCATCGGCGTCCGGCTGTCAGTCGGCGATGTAGCGCCGTTTGCCGCCGGGGTTGACGGCGTCGGAACGCCCGACCTCACCGACCTCGACGGTCCGGATCTCGGGCTGCGCCTCGCTCGTCTCGGCTTCGGCATCGACGCCCCGAACTGCGCCGTTCCCGAACCCGCCTGCTCTGAGGCAATCCGCTACATCGCACTCCTGACCGAGGCTGGAGTCGAGGCCGTCAACGTGACGATGGGATCGCCCTACAGTTGTCCGCACCTGTCGCGGCCGTTCACGTACCCGGCGTCGGACAGCTACTTGCCTCCCGAGGATCCGCTGCGTTCGGTGCTGCGACAACTGGCGGCCGTGCGCACGGTGCGCGCGGCTCTTCCGGGGCTGCCTCTCGTGGGAACGGGCTACAGCTACCTGCAGGAGTGGCTGCCCCACATGGCCGAGGCGGAAGTCGCTGCCGGTCACGTCGACTTCGTTGGCCTCGGGCGGATGGTGCTGGCCTACCCGCGCCTGCCGGCCGACGTGCTTGCGGGACGGCCGCTTGAACGCCGCCGGATCTGCCGCACCTTCAGCGACTGCACGACGGGGCCGCGCAACAACATGGTCAGCGGTTGCTACCCGCTGGACGAGCACTACCGGCAGACCCCCGAGTTCGCCCGGATCCGTGACATCAAGAAGGCGGCCGCTTTGTGAGCGCAGCCCACCAAGAACCGTCCGGGGGCCTCGCGCCGCTGCCAAGGCTCTGCTACGCCGCTCTCCATGTCGTCGTGCGCGGCGGCTATGCCGAGGTCGACCACTCGCTCGAACGTCCCGGTTCGGCCCGCGAGATCGAGCACTGGATCGACTGGAAGGCGACGGCCGGCCTGCGCCGCTTCGTCGACTCGTTCGGCTTCGGCGTCGCCGAGGCGATGGACACGGCGCAGCGCTTCGAGATCGGCTGGCCGAGCGCCCGACGGCTGATCGAACTCTGCTCCTCCCTGGAACTCCGGAACGGTTTTGTCGCGGGCGCCGGCAGCGACCAGGTCGACGCGGTCGGCAGCAAGACGGAGCTGATCGACGCGGTGGCGGAGCAGGCGGAGTTCATCGACGAGCTGGGAGGGGTACCCGTCCTGTTGCCGATGCCCCATCTGTCGACGAACGGCGCCACCGAGAGGGAGTACGTCGATGTGTACTCGGCGATCATCGACCAACTCGAGGGACCGCTGTTCCTGCACTGGCTGGGCGAGATGTTCCATCCGGCGATGCGCGGCTACTTTCCCGGCAACAGCCTGGAGCGAATCCTCGCCCGGCACGCGGACAAGGTGCGCGGGGTCAAGCTCTCGCTGCTGGACGAGGAGTTCGAGGTGCGGCTCCGCCGCCGCATCGCCATGCGCGGCCAGATCGTCCTGACCGGCGACGACCACCACTTCGCCCGGCTACTGGAAGGGCGCCCGCCGGCCAGGGGTTCAAGACTCCCCGCCACGTTGGAGTTGAAGGGCCGCAGGGTGCGTTTGGGCGACTTCAGCCACGCGCTGCTGGGCGCATTCGACGCGGTCGCCGTGCCGGCGTCGCGGGCGCTCCGCGCGCTCGGCGACGGCGACATCGATCGCTACCGCGAACTGATGGGCCCCGCCGAGGAACTCGCACGCTTCATCTTTCAGCCGCCAACCCGTTACTACAAGGCGGGACTCGCCTACCACGCCTGGCTGCGCGGTCTGCAGGACAACCCGATGCTGGTCAACCGGGAAGATCTGGCACGGGACGAGGCGTACTACCGCGGGGTCGCGTCTCTCGCCCGGCGCGCGGGCACGTTGGGCGACGACTGACTGGCGACCGCCGGACAGTCCGGTGGTGTGCGAGAGTTCGCGCGAGCGGGATGACGATCGTGAGGAGAATCGGGAACCGGACGTGCGGGGTCGGCGCCGCGTCCTTGACTCTGGCGCTGCTGTTCTGCGCCGGCGCCGCGACGGCCCAGCAGACCGGGCGTATCGAAGGGACGGTGACGCTGCGCGGCGCCGCCTCGCCCGAGGGCATCGGCATTCTGGCCGAGACCGGGGCCGTGCCCCGGCCAAGGTCGACCGTCACCGGCGCGTCCGGCCACTACGCGCTGCCGCGGCTCTACCCGGGCCTCTATCGGGTCACGTTCACGACCCCGGCGGGAGCAAGCCGCGCGGTCGAGGCACAGGTCTTGCTCGGCCGGACGACGACGCTGAACCTGGAGCTCGACGCCGCGGCCGCCGCGGTCAGCGAGGAACTCGTCGTCGTAGGAGAGCGGGTCGCGGTCCGCGGCCGTGCCGCCGTCGCCAGCGCCATCGACGGCGAGGCGGTGCGGGACATGCCGCTCGGTCCCGACTATCGCAGCCTCGTTCGGCTCGCTCCGGGCGTCCAGGTGACCCAGGACAGCGTGCGGGGACCCGCCGCCGGCGGCAGCGGTCAGGACAACGTGTACCGTTTCGACGGCGTCGACGTGTCGCTGCCGATGTTCGGCACGCTGTCGGCCGAGCTTTCGAGCCATGACATCGACCAGGTGACCTTCGAGCGCGCCGGCGCCACGGCGGTGGGCTTCAACCGCAGCGGTGGATTCACGATGGACTCGACGGCGAGGTCGGGTACGAACGCCTTCGCGGGCAGCGTCGAGTACACGGTGGAGCCGCGGGATCTCCGGGCGGAACCCGAGACGGTCCTGGAACCCGTGGCCGGACACGACACGGCCCGCCAGCGGGCCGTCGCCACCTTCGGCGGCCCGATCGTTCCGTCGCGGCTCTTCTTCTTCGCTTCCGCTTTCCGGCCCACGGAAGAACGGACGAATGCGGCCACGGCCTACGGACCGGTCAAGGACTACGAGAACACCCGCCGCGAGTTCTACGGCAGGCTGACGCACGCGCCGTCGGACCAGGTGCTGCTCAACGCCGGTTACCGCACCTCGCGGCGCGAGGAGAACGGCGTCTCGGTCGGGCCGTACGAGGCCGATTCGGTATCGCTCGGCGGCAGGGCGGACCAGCGGGTGGCGAACGTCGACGGCGTGTGGCAGACGGGCCTGGGCGCCCTCTCGTTCCGGTTCAGCGACTACGAACTCGAGGGCTCGTCCCGCCCCGACGTGGCGCTGGCCGTTCAGCCGGCGCTCGACGGCGCGCTGGACGTGGAGAAGCTGGACCGGATGGGCTACTTCAGCGTCCCCGAGTACGTGGACGGCGCCGATGCCTACAACGCCGCGGTCAGGCCCCTGGTGGAACGCTACGGCTACACGGACGAGCACGGCGCGCGCCGGGGGGGCGGCGCCGTCGGCGCGCATCCGTTGATCAACGACCAGGCGTTCTACCGGCGGAGTTTCGAACTGGCCTTCGATCATGAGTTCGACTGGGGCGCCATGGGCCACGACCTCCACTTCGGGTTGCGGGCCGCCGAGGTCCGCGAGACGCTGAGCCGTGAATCGAACGGTTGGGGCGCCATCGAGGCGCCTGGCGGCGTCGACCTGGCCGAGGACGGAACGCCGGTCTTCTACGTCGCCACGGTGCAGCAGATGAGCCTCCGGCGCCCGGACGGCACGGTGGTTTCGCCGATCGACTCCTTCACGGAGACCACGTCCCTGGAGGTCCACGACCGCCTGACCGCGGGCGACTTCACTTTCGACGCCGGCGTGCTGTTGAGCCAGGACGTCCTGTACGGACAGGGTCTGCGGGCGGCGCCGGGCACGGTGTCGGGCTTCGCCCTGGCGCCGGGCGAGAAGTACCGGATGTACACGATCGACTGGCGGGATATGATTCAGCCACGCCTCGGCGTCGCCTGGTCCTACCGGGCGGAGGGCACGGTGTTCGCGAACTACGCTCGCTACCACCCGGAGGCGACCTCGCTGGCGCGCGCGGCTTCCTGGGACCGGAACACCCGCGCCAGCCTCCGCCTGCTATTCGACGAGGGCGGCCGGATCATCTCCCACGAGCCGTATCCGGGATCTTCGGGCAAAGTGTTCCAGGAGGGCATGAAGCCCCGCCGCATCGACGAGTGGACGCTTGGCGCCACCCGGACGTTGTCGCGGGGACTGTCGCTCAGCGCTCACCTGCGCCGCCGGGAGGGCGGGCACTTCTGGGAGGACACCTGGAACGGATCCCGGGGCTACGACAGCGCCCCCGCCCACGTCGCCGGCCGCGGTCTCTACGTGTCGGGTCTCGATGCCGTTCGAGCGGAAATCGGAGGTTCGAGCTACGTGATCGCCGAGCTCGACGACGCGTACACGGAGTACGCGGAGGCCGCGGTCGAATTGGTGTGGCGCGGTAAGCGCGGCTACCTGAACGCTTCGTACGTGCGGAGCCGCTACACCGGCAACTTCGACCAGGACAACACGAGCTGGAACAACGACGCCAACCTGTTCATCGGTTCGTCCAACCTTGCGGACGGCTATGGCCGGCAGGTATGGGACAACAAGGACGGGACGCTGCGCGGCGACCGGCCGCATCTCGCCAAGGTGTTCGGCCGACTCGACCTGCCGTGGCGGGCGAGCGTCGGCGCCTTCGTCTTCTTCCAGTCCGGACAACCGTGGGAGGCATGGGATTCGGTCGCGTACGGACTGCCCTCCTACTTCTCGTCGACCAACCGCTACGCCGAGCAGGCCGGCAGCCGGCGCGGTCCGAGCCACTGGCAACTGGACCTGGGCTACACGCAACGCTTCCTCCTGCCGGCGGACCTGGGCGCTCGGCTGCGAGTCGATCTCTTCAACCTGTTCGACCGCCAGACCGGCTACAACATGAACCCGTTCCGGCGCGACGCCGCCTTCGGAGAACCCCGCGACCGCTTCGACCCGCGCCGGGTGCAGATCTCCCTGAGCGTGGAGTTCTGATCAGATGCCTCGGAACGTCACGGATGCTGTTGCGGCGGGAGCTGGCCGGGCCGAGATCACGGTCCGCGAAGCCCGCCGGTTGGCGCTGGCGCGGGCGGGCCTGCTCAAGCCGGAGTGGACCGGACTGCCGCGGTCGGCCTCCGGCCGGGGCCTGCGGGCGAGGCGCGCGCTTCACGCGCTGATCGGGCGCTTCGGCTACCTGCAGCTCGACACGATCTCCGTTGCCGGGGCCAGGACCCACGCGCTCGTGCCGCTGTCCCGCTGGCCGGGTATCGACCGGAATCTGCCCGAGGAACTCCTGCAGCCGGGCGAGCCGATCTTCGAGTACTGGGGCCACGAGGCGAGCTGGATCCCGATCGACCTCTACCCGGCGTTCGGCTTTCGCCGGGACGGGTACCGAAGCTGCAGGACCTGGCACGGCGGCGGGATACGCGAGTACCCGGAGGTCGCGGAGGCGATTCTGCGCCAGGTCGAGGCCGAGGGGCCGATGCGGTCGCTCGACCTCAAGGGACCGATGATGGGCGAGATGTGGCGGTCGAAGCGGGAGCGTTGGGTTGCCTACTCCTTGTGGACTACCGGCCAACTGGCGATCCGCTCGCGGCACAACTTCCAGCGCACGTTCGATCTTCCGGAACGGGTGATTCCGAAGCAATGGCGCCGGCAGGAGTGGGGCCTCGAGGAGTCGCTTCGGGCGTTGATCCTGCGGGCGCTGGAGGGGCACGGCTGGGCGACGATCGGCACGCTGGCCGACACGTGGCGGCTCAAGAACGTGCGGCCGCAGATCAAGGCTGCTTTGGAGGATCTGGCGTCGGCGGGGCAGGCGGTTCCGTGTGACTTGATCATGGTCGACGGCAAGCGGCGGCCGGGTTGGGTGCGCACGGAGGACCTCGATCTGGCGGCCCGGCTTCGGCGCGTGCGGCCGGTGCCGGACCGGGGCGTGCTCCTGTCGCCGTTCGACCCCGTGCTCTGGCGCCGCAACCGGGTGGCCTATCTGTTCGGCTTCGACCAGATCCTCGAGATCTTCAAGCCGGCCTCGAAGCGCCGGTACGGCTACTACTGCATGCCGGTGCTGGCCGGCGACCGGCTGGTGGCGCGCTATGACCTGAAGGCGCATCGGCGGCAGGGTCGGTTGGAGGTACTGGCGTTGCACTACGAGGCGGAGGAGTCGAAGGTGCCGGCCGCCGACCGGGCGGCGGCGGAGAGCGGGCTGGCGAGGTTTGCGGAGGCCGTGGAACTGGCGGTGGACTAGTGGTCGCAACTTCGCGGCGCGGTGGTTCCCGGAAGCCGGCCGGAGGCCCGCGTACCGACCGGGTGGTCGGTGCATCCGGCGGGAGGCCGGCAGGCCTGGCCTCGGCGGGCGGCGGCGTGAGACCTTCCAGTACGCTGTATCCCGCTATGGCAAAGCACAACGTTCGGCCGGCGGTTCCGGTCATGTTCGTCGCGGTGGCCCTGGCGGTCGGATGTGGCGGCGGCGAGACGCCCAGCGCCGAGGACGTCGCGCGGCCCCGGATCGCGCTGGTCATGAAGTCCCTGGCCAACGAGTTCTTTGAGACGATGGCCGAGGGCGCCCGAACTCACCAAGAGGCCAATGCCGGTGAGTACGACCTGGTCGTCAACGGCACCCGGAACGAGAGCGACCTTGCCCAGCAGGTCGCTCTGGTCGAGCAGATGGTGGCCTCGGGCAGCGACGCGATCGTGATCGCGCCGGCGGATTCGAAGGCCTTGGCGCCGGCGCTGGCGCGGGCGCAGGCAGCCGGAGTCGTGGTCGTCAACATCGACAACCGGCTCGACATCGAGGTGGCGGCGGAGGCCGGGTTGGACGCGCCCTTCGTCGGGCCCGACAACCGCGACGGCGCTCGTCGGGTGGGCGAGGTGCTCGCGGCGCGGCTCGAACCGGGCGACCAGGTGGCGATCGTCGGAGGCATTCCGACCGCGTTCAACGCCCAGCAGCGGCAGGCCGGGTTCGAAGACGCGATGAACGCGGCCGGCGCGGAGATCGTCGAGATCCAGAGCGGCGGCTGGGAGCAGGAGCAGGCGAACACGGTGGCGGCGGCGATGCTGCGCGAGCACCCGCAGTTGAAAGCGCTGCTGTGCGCCAACGACAACATGGCCCTCGGGGCGCTCGCCGCGGGCCGGCAGAGCGGTCGGGACGACGTGTTGATCGTCGGCTTCGACAACATCGATGCGGTGTCGGAACTGGTGGCGGCGGGTGAGGTCCTCGCCACTGCCGACCAGCACGCCGACCAGCTCGCCGTGTTCGGCATCGAGGCCGCGCTCGAGATCCTGGGCGGCGGCGAGGCTGCGGATCGTCAGACTCCGGTCGACCTGATCGCCGCACCGGCTGGCGGATGACGCTGGCCCTCCCTGGCGGGCGTGTCGGCTTTGCGCTCGGTTACCGGGGCGGTCTGGTCCTCGTTCTGCTTGGCCTCTGCATGGCCTTCGGGCTGGTGACGGACCATTTCTGGAGCGCCCTGACGTTTCGCGCCCTGGCGAACCAGTTGCCGCCGCTGGTCGTCGCGTCGGCCGGCCTGACCCTGGTGCTGATCGCGGGCGGCATCGATCTCTCGGTCGGTTCGGTGCTGGCTCTGGCGGCGGCCGTGCTGGGTGTCCTGACCGTGGATCAGGGCGTGCCACTCTTCGTGGCGGCGCTTGCCGCGCTTGCCGCCGGCGCGTTGTGCGGCGCGATCAACGGCGTCCTGGTCGCGCGCTGGTCCATTCCATCCTTCCTCGTGACGCTCGGGATGCTCGAGATCGCGCGCGGGTCGACGTACCTCGTCACCGAGTCGAGGACGAGCTACCTGGGTGATCGGGTCGCCGCGCTCGGCGCCAACGTGCCGATCCTGGGACTGTCCGTTGCCTTCATCGGTTCGCTCGCCGTCGTCGGGGCGCTGCAGTTCGTGCTCTCGCGCACCGCGTTCGGTCGCTACGTCTTCGCGGTCGGCGGCAACCGGACCGCGCTCCACCGCTGCGGCGTTCGGCCGGCCCGGGTTCAGTTCGCGGTCTTCACGCTTGCCGGGTTGCTGGCGGCGGCCGCCGGCCTCTGCCAGGTCGGCTACCTGCAGTCGGCGGATCCGAACGCCGCGATCGGAATGGAGCTGTCGGCGATCGCCGCGGTGGTCATCGGCGGCACGTCGCTGCTTGGGGGCCGCGGGTCGGTGACGGGCACTCTCCTGGGCGTGCTGGTGATCGCCGTGCTCCAGACCGGTCTCGCCCAGGCCGGCGCCACCGAACCGACGAAGCGGATTATCACCGGCGCGGCGATCCTGCTGGCGGTGGCGACCGACGTCTGGCGTCGGCGCCGAGGCGCGGACGCCATCTCTTGATGCAGGTTTTGTCGCTGAACCGGTTGGCGGCGCTATCCTCGGCGATCCAGCCGCCCTGAACACGCAGCCGGAAACATCCGCAACTCACGAGGAGCCCGACATGAAGAGTCGACCAGCCAACAGTGCGCTGATCGTGGCCTTCGCAGCGCTTGCTGCGGCAGCCGCACTGAACGCCCAGGAGCGCGCGATCGAGTTTCCCGACATCGACGGCTACGGCACGTTCGCCGTCGACCTGCACACGCATTCCGTCTTCTCGGACGGCATGGTGTGGCCGGTCATCCGCATGCAGGAGTCTGAGCGGGACGGTCTGACGCTGATGGCAGTCACCGAGCATCTCGAGTACCAGCCGCGGCGGGAGGACATCCCGCATCCGGACCGGAACCGGTCTCACGCCGTCGCCAGCGAGTACGCTGCGGAAGTGGCGTCCGACGTGATCGTGGTCAACGGCGCGGAGATCACCCGCAGCATGCCGCCGGGCCACGTGAACGCCGTGTTCATCACGGATGCGAACGCCCTCCTCGTGGAGATCGGTGAGGCGGACTACATGACTCGGCTCCGCCCGTCCATTCCCGAGGAGCAGCAGGCGAGCGAGCGCGAGGCGCAACAGGCGATCGAGGCGGCCAATGGGCAGGGAGCCTTCGTGTTCTGGAATCACCCGAACTGGCCGCGGCAGCGGCCCGACGGCGTCGCGAAGCTGACCGAGATGCACACACAGCTGATCGCCGATGGGCTGCTCCACGGCATCGAGGTTGCGAACGGGGACTTCTACTCCGCGGAGTCGCTGCAGATCGCGCTCGACAACGACTTGGCGATCCTGGGCGTGTCCGACATTCACGGTCTGATCGATTGGGACTACCTCCCGCATGCCGGCGGGCACCGCACGGCGACCCTGGTGTTCGCCGAGGAGCGAAGCGCGGAGTCGATCAAGCAGGCGCTGCACGCGAATCGCACAGTCGCCTGGATGGGCAACTGGTTGATCGGGCGGGAAGACGTACTGATGCCGCTGGTCGAAGCTTCGCTCCTGCTGACGAAGGTGGAACGCAGCGCCGGCGACGAGCTGATCGACATCAGGCTCTCGAACGTGTCGGACGCCGCCTTCGATTTGCGAGTGGTGAGTGGACACCGCTTCAACGGTCCGCCGTCGGTGATGCGTGTCGAGCCGCACAGCGACCTCGACCTGGCGATCAGCGGCGAATCCCGGACGAGCTTCGAGATGGCGTTCGAGGTGCTGAACGCGTTCCAGGCGCCCGAGTCCCACCCGACCCTGCGACTGGACGTGGAACTGGGGCCGGCGAGCGAGGCCGAATGAAGGGACGGGTAGGCGAAGCAGGTGTTGCAATGACCCTGTCCCCTGGTCGCGGCAGCACCTCTGACAGCGGTCGGCGCGCAGAGCCGGGCGATCGAGTTTCCGGATGTGGGCGGCTACCGCACGCTCGCTGTCGACCCGCACACCCATTCCGTGTTCTCGGACGGTTCGGTGTGGCCGGTCATCCGGGTCCAGAAGTCTGAGCGGGACGGCCTTGCCCTGCTCGCCGTGACCGAACATCTGGAGTATCAACCCCGCGCCGGGGAACTGGATTCCCCAGCGGCGTGACGGAGTGGCCAGGCTTACGGACATGCACCGCCGGTTGATCGCGGACGGCCTGCTACACGGGATCGAGGTGGCGAACGAGCACACGTACTAGGCGGAGGCGCTCCAGATCGCGCTCGACTACGACCTCGCCGTTCTCGGTGTTTCGGACGTGCACGGTCTGATCGACTGCGACTACGACGTCCACGGCGGCGGTCACAGAACGGCAACCCTGGTCCTGGCCGAGGAGCGGACTGCGGAATCCATCCGGGAGGCCTTGCATGCCAACCGCACGGCCGCCTGGAAAGGCAACGAGCTGATCGGACGGGAGGACGTCGTGGTCCCCCTGCTCGAAGCGACTCTGGTGGTTTCGGGCGTCAGGTATCGGGGAGGCAGCGTGGTGACGGTGGCGCTCGCGAACCGCTCAGGCGGGTCGTTGAGCTTCTGAGCGTCGGCCCGCAGCGTCTCTACGATCGCGGCGCCGTAGTCAACGTGGGGTCCTACGGAACGGTGGAACTCTCCGTGACCGGGGAGAACGCCGCGGACTTCGAGCTGTCCTTCGCCGTGTTGAACGCCCTCGCCGCGCCGGAGACGCACCCGACGCTGCGGCTCGCGGTAGAGCTGCCGGAGTAGTCAGTCGCGTTCGCCGCGTCTCTGGCGATCGACGATTCTGCGTACCGAGTCCAGGTCCGGCTCCCAGTACTCGAGCTGTTCTTCCGGGGAAGGCTCAACCAGCGGTCGCACGACCCGGAGGCCGAGGAAGCGGGCGTTCGTGTGGTACCAGACGCTCTGGGGAATCTGCGGGTCCATCCGCTTCCAGGAGAGTTCCGAGGCGCGTCGCGCGGCGCAGCGCAGCGCCACCGGCTCGTCCTGCCAGGATCCGCCCCGGACGCTGCGAGGAAATTCCTTGGCCGGCCAGGCGATCGGCTCGACCAGGAGGTCGCCTTCGCCCAGTGCGGCGTAGTCGGCGTAGGCGTCGAGGGTCCATTCGGCCACATTGCCGTGCAGGTCGAAGAGGCCCCACGCGTTCGCTTCGAGCTGGGCCACCTGCTGGTAACGGCGGCCGCTGTTGCCGGCATGCCAGGCGAAGCCGTCGATAATCGCCGCGTCGTCGCCGAAGGACCATGCGGTCTCCGTCCCGGCACGGCAGGCGTACTCCCACTCGGTTTCGGTCGGCAGACGGTAGAAGCGGCCGGTCTTCATCGAGAGCCACTTGGTGAACTGCCGGGCCGCGAACTGAGTCATCGAGATCGCGGGGAAGCCCTCGACGCCCATGCCGAAGTCCATCGGCCGGTAGGGCGGCGTCGGCCTGCTGACGGCGTCGGCCCAGGGGGCGCCGGGCTCCTCGCCGCCGCGGTCCGTGTCGAACATGAAGACGCGGTACAGGTCCCAGGTCGTCTCGTGGGTCGCCATCCAGAACGGGCCGACCCGCACGCGGCGACGCGGAGACTCCAGGTCGCCGCGCCCGGCCTCGTTCTCCGGGCTGCCTAGTTGGAACTCACCGCCCGGAACCGGCGCCATGTCGAGGTGCGTCTCGCCGCCTTCGGCGCTGACGCCGGCGACCCTCTCGCGGTAGGGCCGCATTTCGGTTTCGGTGGCTGCGTCCGCGGCGGGCACGTCGACGGTTGGCGGCCGGCCCGGCGGCATGTCCGGATAGCGGCCGACGCCCGGTTCCTGGACCGCGGCGAGGAACAGCGCGACCAGGATCGGGAGCCCTTTCAGCACGGGAACTGCCTCCGCGGCCCCGGAAGTTCGCCCGGCGCTTCTCGAAGAAGGCGGCGATGCCTTCGGCTGCATCCTCCGTGCCGGCCGCGTCGGGCCGGTTGAGGGTGATCCGGGCTACGTTGTCCGCGAGTTCGAAGCGGAGCGTTTCGAGGTCGTTCATGGCGGCGGATGGTAGCGGAGGCAACGGTCAGCGTTAAAGTATGGCGACCAAGGAACAAGGCTAGACCGATACGGATCGACGACGACGGCACCTTTGCAGGTGCGGGGAGACACCATGGACACAACCTCCAGGCGCAGTTTCATCACCGGGGCCTCGGCGGCCCTGCTGGCGGGCGGAGTCGGCGGCGGGACCGCGGCGGCTGCCACGAACACGAACTCGGACGTGGGGCGCGCCCGCGGTGATGCCACGCTGCGGATCGGCCTGATCGGCTGCGGCGGCCGCGGCACGGGCGCCGCGGCGCAGGCCCTGTCGACCTCGGGACCGGTCGAGCTGGTGGCCATGGCCGACGCGTTCGAGGACCGTCTCGAGAACTGCTACGAGCGTCTCGTCGAGCTGGGTGAGAACGGATCGCTCGACAACGGCAAGCGTCTCCAGGTGCCGGCCGAGAACCGCTATGTCGGCTTCGACGCCTACCGTAAGGTCATCGACTCCGGCGTCGACGTTGTCGTCCACGCGACGCCGCCGGGCTTCCGGCCCGAGCACTTCGAGTACGCGGTCGAGCAGGGCAAGCACGTGTTCATGGAGAAGCCGGTCGCGGTCGACGCGCCGGGTGTGCGGCGTGTGCTCAAGGCGGCCAAGGCGGCCAGGGAGAAGAACCTCAAGGTCGGCGTCGGTCTGCAGCGTCACCACAGCGGAATGTACAACGAGACGATCAGGCGTATCCACGACGGAGCGATCGGCGATGTCGTGGCGCTCCGCGTCTACTGGAACGGCTCGGGCGTCTGGGTGCGGGAGCGCAAGCCGGGCCAGACCGAGATGGAGTACCAGATGCGCAACTGGTACTACTTCAACTGGCTCTGCGGCGATCACATCGTCGAGCAGCACATCCACAACATCGACGTCGGCAACTGGGTCAAGGGAGGGCATCCGGTCGAGGCTCAGGGCCAGGGCGGACGCCAGTGGCGCAACGGCCCCGACCACGGCGAGATCTTCGACCACCACTTCGTCGAGTACACCTACGACGACGGCGCGGTCATGCTGAGCCAGTGCCGGCACATCCAGAACTGCTGGGATCAGGTCGCCGAGTACGCCCACGGCAGCAAGGGGCGGGCGAGCCTCGCGTCCGGCCTGATCGAGGCGTCCGGCGGCTGGAACCAGCACGAGCCGGAGGACGAGAAGAGTCCCTACCAGGTCGAGCACGACCGCCTGTTCGAGGCGATCCGCGAGGACAAGCCGTTCAACGAGGCGAAGAACGGCGCCATCGCCACGATGACGGCCGTCCTGGGCCGCATGGCGACCTACAGCGGCAAGAAGATCACCTGGAAGGATGCGATCAAGTCGGACGTGTCACTGGCGCCGGCGACCTACGCATGGGACGCCGCCCCGCCGACGCTGCCGGACGAGAACGGCCGCTACGCGGTCGCGGTGCCGGGCGTGACGAAGGCGTAGCAGGTCCAGCTACGGCGCTGCTTCGAACGCCGCCAGGAACTGGTGGTCGCCCCAGGCGATCCGAAGAACTTTCTCCCCTGCCGCTTCCTTCGGAAGCGCTTTCGCGCCCGGTTCGACCTCCAGGAACTCGACCGTCAGTTTGTCGGTCGGTTCGTCGGCCCGGGAGTGCTCGAGAGGCACTTCAGCCGCGTCCGCCGCCGCGTCGCGCTGGGTGCCCCAGATGTCGCCCTCGGAGTTGAAGACCAGGCGCCAGCCGTCCGCGGTGCGCCTGGGCCACAGGCTGTAGACGCCGGGGTAGTCCGGCGAGTGGTTGCCGTAGGGCACGGTGACGTCGCCGAAGGAGAGCGAGACATGGGCGATGAACTTGATCGCCTTGCCGCTCTGCCAGGCCGAGACTTCGCCGACCTCCAGCGCCTCGAAGGCGCGGTAGTCGTCGCTGTCCGTCGCCAGATCGGCGTAGGAGACCATCACCTTCTTGCCGCTCAACTCGATCTCGGCCAGGTTGCCGTAGCGGAAGCGGCGCAGCAGTTCGCGCCGCGCCGCCGCGGCTTGCTCGTCGGCCGAGGCGATCGAAGCGGTTCCGGACGACGCCCGGTCCTGCGACGCGGCGGGCGCTACCGCCAGCAGGAGGCCGGCAAGGAGGAGCAGAGCGGAGAAGGGAATCGACGTTCTCAAGGGGAGACTCCGGGAGCGGATTGGACAAACTGGAACGCTGGTTGCCGCCGGTCCAGCTTGATGTCGTTGGGCGGCAGCTTACTCTGCAGAAGGCCGGCGCACCCCGTGTTTCTCACGGCTCGGCGGTAGACTGCCGGCAGGCGTTGTCCCTTAGGCGCACCGAGTCATGACCACACCCGAACCAAGGCGCAGTCTTCGTCCCGACCGGGATGCGAGTCCGCTGCGCTTCGTGACCGCGGCGTCGCTCTTCGACGGTCACGACGCGGCGATCCACATCATGCGGCGGATGATCCAGGACCGCGGCGCCGAGGTCATTCACCTGGGCCACAACCGCGGCGTCGACGAAATCGTGCGCGCGGCGGTGCAGGAAGACGCCGACGCGATCGCGATCAGCTCGTATCAGGGCGGCCACATCGAGTTCTTCCGCTACATGATCGATCGTCTGGCGGAGGAGGGCGCCGGCCACGTGCAGGTCTTCGGCGGCGGCGGCGGCACGATCACGCCCGAGGAGATCGCGGCGCTCCAGGAGTACGGCGTCGAACGCTTGTACCACCCGGACGACGGCCTGAAGATGGGTCTGCCGGCGATGATCGACGATGTCGTCGAACGCGTCCACGCGAAGCGCCGGCCTTCACCGGCGCCGCGGTTTCGAGTGCGGGTGGCTGCGAACCCGGACGGCGACGGCGAGTTGTCGCGCATGCTCTCGGCGGTCGAGCGCGGGGCACTGGACGAGTCGGAGCTGCGACGGCTGCGCAAGGAGTGGCGGCTCGCAGGCGCCGGGGTGCCGGTGGTCGGTCTGACCGGCACCGGCGGCGCCGGCAAGAGCAGCGTCGCCGACGAGCTCCTGAACCGCTTCGTCGATTGCTTCCCGAGCGAGGCTGCCGGGATGCGGATCGCCGTCCTGGCGGTGGATCCGACCCGGCGGCGCACCGGCGGCGCCCTGCTCGGCGACCGCATCCGCATGAACAGCCTGCGTAGCGACCGGGTGTTCATGCGCTCGATGGCAACCCGCCGGCAGCATCGCGCGACCAGCGAAGTGCTGGGGGACGCCATCGCGTTGCTCAAGGCCTCCGGCTTCTCCCTGGTCCTGGTGGAGACCGCCGGTATCGGTCAGAGCGACAGCGAGATCGTCGATCTGGCCGATCTCTCGGTCTACGTGATGACGTCGGACTACGGGGCGGCGAGCCAGCTCGAGAAGATCGACATGCTCGACTTCGCGGACGTGATCGTCCTGAACAAGTTCGATCGGCGCGGCGTCCAGGACGCCCTCCGCGATGTGCGCAAACAGTGGAGGCGGAACCGCCTTGCCTTCGAGACCGCCGACGAGGACGTGCCGGTCTATCCGACGATCGCCAGCCAGTTCCAGGATCCCGGCGTCAACTGGATGTTCTGGAACGTGTGCCGGCTTCTGCGGGAGCGGCTCGGCCTGAACGAGAGCGTCTGGATGCCCGAGGTCGACCTGGATGAGGGGGAACCGAGTGCGGCGGTGCTGATCCCGGACAACCGCAGCCGCCACCTGGCCGAGATCGCGGAGGCCGGGCGCGGGGCGGAGAGTGACGTCGCACGGCTTGCCGCCGCCGCGTCGAAGGCGCACGGCTGCTACCGGGCGCTGGCCGAACTGGACGACCCGGAACTGCCTGAACCGCTTGAGACCTACGCGGCGGTAGCCCTGGAGACGGCGACCGACGAGAGCCTGGCGCGCCTGCGCCGGACCTACCAGGAGGCGCTGGCGGAAGTCGGCGCCGAGGCGGTGGAGCTGTTGCGGGACTGGCCGCAGCGCGCCCGTGCCGCTCGCGCGGACGAGTACAGCTACCCGGTTCGGGGACGCGCGGTCACCGGCAACAACTACGTGACCACGCTGAGTCACCTGCGGATGCCGAAGCTGGCGCTGCCGGAGTACTCCGACTGGGGCGATCTGCTGCGTTTCCTGCTGAAGCACAACCTCCCGGGTGCCTACCCGTACACCGCCGGGGTCTATCCCTACCGGCGCAGCAGCGAAGAGCCGACGCGCATGTTCGCGGGCGAGGGGATCGCGGAGCGCACGAACCGTCGCTTCCACTACGTATCTCGCGGGCAGCCTGCCAGCCGACTGTCGACCGCGTTCGACTCGGTCACGCTCTACGGCTCGGACCCGGGGCTCCGGCCCGACATCTGGGGCAAGGTCGGCAACTCGGGCGTCTCGATCGCCACGGTCGACGACATGAAGCGGCTCTACTCGGGTTTCGACCTGTGCGATCCGGCGACCTCCGTGTCGATGACGATCAACGGCCCCGCTCCGACCATCCTGGCCTTCTTCATGAACGCCGCGATCGACCAGCAGATCGAGCGGCACCTGCGGGAGAGCGGCGGCCTGGAAGGCGCGCGGACCGAGATCAGCCGCCGCGGCGCCGGCGACGCGCCGGTCTACCGCGGCGAGCTGCCGGAAGACAGCGACGGCCTGGGCCTGGGGTTGCTCGGCATTTCGGGCGACCAGGTCGTCGAGCGCGAGGTCTACGAACGCATCCGGGCGGATGCCCTGAGCCGGGTCCGCGGCACGGTCCAGGCCGACATCCTGAAAGAAGACCAGGCCCAGAACACCTGCATCTTCTCGACCGAGTTCTCGCTACGCATGATGGGCGACGTCCAGCAGTTCTTCATCGACCACAACGTCCGTAACTACTACAGCGCCTCGGTCAGCGGCTACCACATCGCCGAAGCCGGCGCGAACCCGATCACTCAGTTGGCGTTCACGCTCGCCAACGGCTTCACGATCGTCGAGTACTACCTGGCGCGGGGCATGGAGATCGACGACTTCGCCCCGAACCTGTCGTTCTTCTTCTCGAACGGCATGGACCCGGAGTACGCGGTGATCGGCCGCGTAGCCCGCCGCCTCTGGGCGCGGGCCATGCGCGAGAGGTACGGCGCCTCCTCCCGCAGCCAGATGCTGAAGTACCACATCCAGACCTCTGGACGATCGCTGCACGCCCAGGAGATCCAGTTCAACGACATCCGCACCACGCTGCAGGCGCTCTACGGCATTCTCGACCGTTGCAACTCACTGCACACGAACGCCTTCGACGAGGCGATCACGACGCCCACCGAGCAGTCCGTGCGGCGGGCGCTTGCGATCCAGTTGATCATCAACCGCGAGTTCGGGCTCAACCGCAGCGAGAATCCCTGGCAGGGGTCCTTTGCGCTCGACCAGCTCACCGACGCGGTCGAGGAGGCGGTCTACCTGGAGTTCGAGCGCCTGTCCGAGCGCGGCGGCGTGCTGGCGGCGATGGACACGATGTACCAGCGCTCGAAGATCCAGGACGAGAGCATGGAGTACGAGGCGAAGAAGCACGACGGCAGCCTGCCCGTGGTCGGCGTCAACACGTTCCTGGCCGAGGGCCAGGAGTTCGCGGAGACGGTCGAGGCGGAGCTCATCCGCTCGACGAACGAGGAGAAGCAGCAGCAGATCGACAGCCTCGCCGCCTTCCACCGCCGTCATGGCGGACACTCAGCGGCGGCTTTGGAGCGGCTACAGGACGTGGCGCGCCGTCGCGGCAACGTCTTCGAGGAGTTGATGGAAACGGTGAAGCACTGCTCGCTCGGGCAGATCTCGGACGCGCTGTACCGGGTCGGCGGCGAGTACCGGCGCAGCATGTAACAGGACTGCCCCTATCTTCCCCCAACCTCGTCAGTACACCTGAATGCCGACGTATCGCTCTTGGTCGCCGCCGTCTCATTCTGCCGGTTGCTATGGGTCCACCGACTACCGTTCGGTCCCGTCACCCAGAGGTTGAACTCCAGAGTCGTGACGGGAGCGACGAAGACCCAGCGGTGGCCGTTGTGAGCGCATCCATCGAGCACCTTGACCAGGACCTCCGCGTTCTCCCGGTTGAAGAACCACAGGATGCCGGACTGGCCGGAAGCCCAGACGCCGGACTTCGCCTGGCCTTCTTCTCCCTCGGGCGTGCGGTAGCACATGCTGACCTCGTAGCCGCCGTCGAAACGGAGGGCCGTCGTCGTTGGCGTGCAACCCGAGGTCGGCGGGACATCATCTCCTTCCACGATGCTGATCTCGCGGCCCGACGGCGCCACCGAGAGCGCGTAGCGGCCCCCGTCCCAATCGAACGGCTCCGACGGGAAGATCGCACCGGGTCTCGTCCGGTTCCCGGTAGCGTCTTCGGCGAAGTCGCATTCGTTCAGCCAACCGTTCCGGTCGAGATCGAGGCACACGAAGTCCCATGCTGAAGTCCGCGGTCCGCGTCGCGAGTTGAACAAGCCGTCGCCGTTCCCATCGACGGTCAGCGCCAGCACCCGCCTTCCCGACGGCATCTCCACTCACCCGTCCAGACGCTGGACCAACCGTAGAAGAGGCCTCCTGCCAGATCACCGCGCCGCGCAGACATGGTGATCGCGTAAGGCAGCACTTGGCCCGACGCATAGGGCACTTCCAGAACCGCTTCGTTGGTCGTCACCGGCCACGGTAGCTCCGTGTTCCAAGCCGTCAGTAGGGGCGGCCCGTCGTCAGTGAGGTTCCGGTTCCGATTCCGGTCGATCCAGATGCGGACGAACTGGTCCTGGAAGTACGACGAGTAGTAACCGGAAGCTGCGAACTCCTCGACGTTGCACAGTTGCGGCAAGAGCACCGATCGGCACGACTCGGGCCGCGTGAAGCTGTCGATCATGATCTCGAACCGCGCGCCCCGATCGCCGAGCTCAAGAAACTGGTAGAACTGCGAGTCTCCGCGAGCTGCGGGATAGACAACGCCGGATGGCCGACCGGCATGGACTCGTACTTGACTAGCCACGTGAGTGCCCACGTAGCCGCTGATGGGGTCGTTTCGACTTACGAACGAAAGACTGCGACCGTTGTCGGTTCCAACGGTCGGCCGCGGATCGCGCGAGTCCGGAAGCCCGTCGTTGTCATCGTCCTCATCCAGCCTGTCTCCGATGCCGTCGCCGTCGGTGTCGCGCCGCTCTCGCGAGTCCAGGGGAAAGGCGTCCACGGCGTTCCTGACGCCGTCGCCGTCGGCATCCGGATCCCTCGCGTCGGCGATCCGGTCACCGTCGGTATCGCGCCAGTCCCGGCGATCCTGAGGCAGGTCGTCGATGAAGTCCGGCGCTCCGTCGCCATCGTCGTCGAGGTCGGACTGATTCGGCGTGCCGTCTCCGTCCGTGTCGTTGCCACTTCCCGGATGTGGCGCCACGGGGCCCGACGACAGCCATTCGTAGATCTCCCGCCGCGGCGTATCGCTGCGACGACAGTGCCCGCCGGGCGTCTCCAGGTCCGAGCGTGTTTCCAGGCCCAGCCAGTCCGAGTAGTAGCGGGACATCGAGACGGCGGCGGGGTGCAGGAAGTCCTCCGTCGTCGCTTCCACGAACACCCTGAAGCGGTCACCGACAGTCGAAGCGGCGGAAGGCGTCCACTCGAACGACGGTTTCCAAGGGGACTGGTGGAACGGCGGATGAATGGCATAGGTGTCGTGCGAGTCATCGCCGTCGAAATCCAGCCAGAAACAACCGCAGAAGGCGTGGAAGCCGCCGCCGTAGACGCCGCCGTAGAGTTCCACGAACTCCGCCAGGAAGCAGGTCCCCTGCGAGCCACCGGCAAAGACGATCCGGTCGTGGTCGAGCGCAAGCTGAGACCCAAGGCTGCTCTGCAGGAGTTCATGCACGAGACGAGCGTCCCGGATGCTCCAGAATCGAGTCCCTCCCGCTCCGACGGCTTCCGGGAGCAGGGTGCGCTCGCCGAAGGAGAGTTGCTCCGGGTTCGAGGAAGGCGATGCCGGGGAGATGAACGCCAGGCCGAGCTCCAGGGCCGTGTCGATGATCGTGTGTCGGATTCGTCGCAGCTCGTCGGCCGTGCCTATGTTGTTGCCGTGGAAGTAGATGACCGCGCCGCGCGGCGCCGTCAGATCCCAGTCGCTCCTGACCCAGTAGCGGTACAGGAGAGCCCGCCCCGTGGAGTCGGTGAACGAGGCGTCGTGCCATGTCGTGGACTGCCCTTGGACGGTGCCGGCAACGGCAAGAAGGGCAAGGGCTACTGCCCAGACTCTTCGTTCTCGCATGGTTGAGCGTCCGAACTCGCGCACGACTAGTCGGCGCCGAACTCCGAACCGGCCAGGACCGGCATTGGATCAATCCTGCCCGCCTCGCCCAGCTCCCTACTACCGATCTTCTCCGGCGACTCGACGGCCTTGCGCCGCGGCTGAATCGGCAGCAGACCGACGCCCGGGGCCTTGAAGGCGGACTCGACGGAAGCGGCGTGCGCTCGCTCACACTGCCAGACGCAGGCCTGCACGCGGGCGCCAGCCGTCCGAACGCAGTTGCTCTGACACGACTGAACGCTCCCACTGGCCGTCTTTGGTTGCGAGAAGTACCTCGACCCGCGGGTGGGGATCCCCTTCTCGAACTGCATGCAGACGACGGTCAGAGCAGTGAGATTCGTTTGCTCGCTGGAAACGAAGACAGGCTCGCCCGGCCTGTCCGTTGACGCTCTACCGGCGCCTGCGGCAAGGGTTGCTGACGCCGGCCCGGCCCCGACGATCATCATCCGCTGATTGCCGCCGTCCTTCGGCTCCAGGAAATCGCCCGGACTGTAGGCGATGTCCTGGATTCCGTCGCCGCGCAGGAGAATCGTCTGGAGCGAATCGGCGCCGATGCTGAGCGAAGTCGAACCGGTCGCGGCGTCGATGCCCAGCAGGTCGCGGCCCGCGGCCTGCGGTGGGTGACCGGGTGGTACGAGTTCAGGAGGGAAGTTGCTGAGGTAGTCGCCGCTCTTGAAGTCGATGAATCCCTCCAGCGTGCGTGGTGCGTGCCCCTTGCGGTGCAGGGTGATGGTGTACTTTGCGGCGTCGCCGGAGATGAACTCCAGGTCGATGACCCAGCGCTCGTCGGCATCCTCAGTGTACCGTTTGAAGCACAGGACGAGTCGAGCTCGGTTGGGACCCACATGTTCGTACTCGTAGCGGCCGAAACGAGTGGCTACCGAGTCCGGATCCGCGCTGGGTCTCGAGTGAGCAACATAGCCCGGTGTCAAGCGCACAGAAAATCTTCGCCCGGAGATGCGGCCGCCGATCTGCAGGCCGGGCAGAAACGGCTTTCCCCCTGCGAGCGCCTCGAACTGCTGCTGGCTCCGCGGCGCGAGATTCTCCGGCTCGGGCGGTGGTTCCTCGAGGTCGAAGTCGGTGTTCACGCCGGCCCCCTTGCACTCGTCGAGGAACGAACCGGAAGTGAGCGACGAGAACAAGAGGGAGAGCGCGCAGCCGGAGCGGCCGACCTCGTCGTATTCGAGGGTGATCAAGCCCCGGTCGGGACCGGCCTTCTCGTAGCGGTAGCTGCCGTGAACCCGACGGCCGTCCCGCGGTTCGCTGAACCTGCCGGTTGGGAGGAAGCGCCAGTCCCTGAGTCTTCCGCCGGGCTCCAGGCGATCCTGGAAGTCCTGGCGATCCAGCGGCGCCCGGTCCGTTTGCGGGATTCCGGATACCGGCTCGGACCAAGCGCAATCGCCCTCCGGGCCATAGGGACGGATTCGAACCTCATAGGGTTGAAGGTTCGTCAGACCGGACAGGTACACGAGGTCCTTCTCGCGTCCCCTGACGACGACACGGTCGCTCCAGGCGCCACTCGAGCCGGTGCGTCGCTCGATCTCGTAGCCGAAGACGGCGGCTTTCCCGTCTTCGTCCTCGAGTGGATCCCATCGCACGATGAGTAGCCGGTCCTGGGGATTGAGGCGAAGCCTCGGTGGCAGCGAGCAGCCTTGCTCGAGGTCGAGGACCTTGATCGTGACCGGGAAGCTCTCCGTCTCGTCGTGGACATCCCGCGCTTCCACCGTGACGTTGTAGGTGTCCCGAGCCTCGAAGTCGTAGCTGCGACCGCCGCGGGTGCGGATCTGCCCGGTTTCGGGAACGACCTCAAACCTCCCCGCATCCTGCCCCTCCAAGCTGTAGGTGAGGATGTCCCGGACGCCATCGGGGTCGACGGCGTCGACGGGCGGCCCGACGTTGATGTCGGCGCCCGCGTTCTCGTTCACCGAGACCGTTCCCGGAGTGGAAGCGGGGAAGGTCGGCGGTTCGTTGATCGGAGTGCCGCTCGTCGTGCCCGTACCCACCGAGGACCAGATGACCGGCGCACCCGTGTTGCATGACGCGCTGCGACGGGATCGGTACCGCACGTCGTAAGTGGTACCCGCCCGGAGTCCGCTGAGCATGGTGGAGACGGATCCGGTGGATGTGCTGTTCGACGAGTTGCGTGCCGGCACGCACCCGACATCGGTCCATACGGTCTGGGGTCTCCGCAGGCGGACCTGGTAGTCGTAGGCGCGGGTTTCCAGGGGCCGGAGCGTGGCACGGAACGCGACATTGAGCACGTCGTCACTTGGCCCGGTCTCGAGAGCGGGTGCGGCCGAGGTGGGCGACGTGACCCGGACGTCGAAGGTGGAGAGCGCCGACGGTTCGCCCTGGCTATTGACGGCGGCGACCGTAACGGTCGCCGTTCCGGCCTTCTTGCCGGTGACGAGGAGCAATCGTTCCGATCTCGAACCTCTCACTTCCTCGACGACGGCGACCGCTTCATCGTCGGACCACGCGCCGAAGCTGTAGAGATCGCCGGCGGCATTCGCGACTCCCGTGAACAAGGTGGTCGTGTCGCCCGAGGCGGCCTGCAGGTCGCCTTCGCTCTCAAGAGCCGGCGGCGCCTCGGGAACGCTCACCCTTACGGCCGCGGCGGAGGAGCAGTTGTTCGCCGTGTTCGCTTCGCCCGGCACGGGGTCGACGCAGGCGTAGTAGTAGAAGGTCCCGGGGTCCGTCGGCGCGTTTAGACCGATGGAGTTGGCGGCGGTTCCGGAGGCGGCCAGAGCGCTCACCGAGTCGGTCCCGACGATCGCGTCATTCCTGCTGATCGTGGCGTCCGTCGATTCCCAGTAACGGAGTGTTGTGGCGGCTGACTGATCATCGCCCCGGTTGTCCACCAGCACCTGGAGGGAGAAGGACTCCCCCGGCTCGACGTCGGCGTTGCTGACCGAAGGGGCTCGAACGGCCAGATCCGCCCCGTAGGCGTCGTCCGTCGCGCACTTGAACGCCGTCAAGTCGCTGTTGGTCGCGGCGGTCTCACCCAGTCGGTTCCGGTGGATCCAGCGGTTGCCGCGGCTGCTCGTCACATGCAGGTTGAATGCGACGTCGGTCACGGGGGCGACGAACACCCACCGGTAGCCGTTGTGCGCACAGCCGTTGAGCACCTTGACCAGCATCTCGGCGTTCTCGCGGCTGAAGAACCACACGATTCCCGACTCGGCCGACGCCCAGATCCCTGCCCGACCAAGGCCGGTCGTTCCTTGGGCCGTCTCCCAGCATAGGCTGACACCGTAGCCGCCGTCGAACATGAGCACCGTCGTGGCGGGCGTGCAGTCGCTGTACTCGCCGCGGCTCAGGGCGGCGGCGTTCGAGTGGTCGACCGTCGACTCGTCCGCCGGCCCGGCCTGGGTGAGTGCTGCGGCGGGCGCGGAGATAGCCAAGGCGAGCGCCAGTCCGACGCCGAGAGGACCGGTCTCGCGCTCCGCGCGGCAGTCTTCGCGACGGAAGCCGGTTGCTGCCGCCGGGGTCACGGTCTCGTCAGCAGCGGTTCTTGACTGACGCTTGCCGCAACGGCTCGCTGTCGCTGCGGCGCGCTCACCTCCTGGTCTCCAACCAGGTCCCTTGCGTAACCGTTCTGCCCTCGATTCGACAGGTGGATGCCTCGCAGGTGTAGCGATAGGGCCGCCGCTCCACGAAGCCGCCACTGGGGCACTCCACGACTGTACGACCGCCAGGGCTGGCGAAGGAGCAGCGCGAGAGGGTTCCGGCGAAAGACCAGGAATCGCCAGGTAGCGTCGAGATCACATCGCCCACGCTGTACCTTGTGCCTGAATCGCCTCCGCTGCTGACGGTCACACGTACACCACTTGAGCAGTTGTTGGCCCGGTTCGATTCGCCCGAGACGGAGTCGACGCAGGCGCCGTAGTAGTACGTACCGGCGCTCGACGGCGCCGTGAGGCTGATCGACTCGGCGCTGGTGCGCGAGGCAGAAAGGGCGCCTACTGCGTCCGTTCCGACCTGGGTATCCGAGGAGTTGATCGTCGAATTGGACGAGCGGTGGTAGCGGAGGGTGGTGGAGGCGGACCGCGCGTCACCCTGGTTGCGTACCGTCGCTCGGAGGGTGAAGGTCCCGCCCGCACTCGGGCTGCTGTCGCTTACCGACGGATTCGACACGACGAGATCCGGCGCCGCCTCTTCCCCGTCGTCGTCGTCATCATCGTCGTCCCCATCGGATTCGTCGGCGCACTTGAACGCGGAGGTATCGCTCTTGGTTGTCGCCGTTACGTTCTGCCGGTTGCTGTGGGTCCACCGCTTGCCGTTCGGTCCCGTCACCCGGAGGTTGAACTCCAGAGTCGTGACGGGAGCCACGAAGACCCAGCGATGGCCGTTGTGAGCGCAACCGTCGAGCACTTTCACCAGGACCTCTGCGTTCTCGCGGCTGAAGAACCACAGAATTCCCGACTGGCTGGAGGCCCAGACGCCGGACTTGGCCTGACCTTCCTCGCCCTGGGGCGTGCGGTAGCACATGCTGACTTCGTACCCGCCGTCGAACTGAAGGGCCGCAGTCGTCGGCCGGCAGCCGGAGGTCGGAGGCGGCTCCGGGTCCGGGTCCGGGTCGGGCGTGCTGCCTCCATGGTCTACGCCCAGGCGGATCAGAAAGACCCTGACCGACGGCGTGGGATGATCCTGCCAAGGGACCCAACTCAAGCCAGAGTTCACTCGGGCCCTTACGCTGAGCTTCGTGCTGCCGACCGAGCCGTCATCGACCATCATTGCCATTCCGGTTGAGGACAGCCACGACACGCCGACCCATGTGTCACCGCTGCTGAGCTGTTGTCCAGCGATGGCACCCGCCAACCTGAAGCACTCGGCCGCTCCGGCGGACGGACTGGTCACACTGGCATCATACACGTTTAGTGACCGTCCCGGACGCCCCCCGGAATCTCTGTAGAGGGTGACCTTGAATGGCAGCCGATTGCTGTTGCCGACGTTCTGCCTTCTGGCAACGCAGAGCGTCACATAGCTCACGGTGCCTCTCCCGCGCAGCCGGAACCGCTGAGCGAACTCCTGTTCGTGAACGTCCCCGGCGCTCGTCTGCAGCACGCTGCTTGTACGCGTGTCTCCATCGTCGTACTTGTACTCCGTAGTGGCGGCAGAAGGTACTCCAGTCGGGTCGGACGCCGTCGCGCCGACCAGCGAGATGCTGCCGGCGCCATAGACGGCGTTGCGGACGGCCTCCTTGGCGAAGACCTGCTCGCGGAGTGGCTCTTCCCAGGCAAGAAGATCGGCTCTTTTGAATTACGAGTGGGTCAAGCGGTGTGCGGGTTGAGCGTGTGGAAGTCGAGTTTGCCGGCGATGAGGAAGAAGGCGATGCGTATGGTGTCGAATCGCTTGTAGCCTCTGGCCTTGCGTTTGGCGGACTGGAAGAGTCCGTTGAGGGCTTCGAGGAAGCCGTTGGTCTGCCGGGTTCGCGCCCAGGCAGCGATCGCTTGCAGGTGCTTTCGGATGGTGCGGGCGACGGCCTTCATGGGTTCGACCTTGGAGCGGTTCACGTTGGTGCACCACTGATGGAGCATTCGCAGCACGACGTTGATCTGCTTGCGGTTGAGAATTTCGCGGAGTTGCTCCCGATAGAGCCAGGCGCGTGCGGTGCGTCGGCTGGCGACCCTCTTGACGAAGCGGTCGAGGTCGGCCCGTTGGGCCGGCGTCAGGGAGTCGCGGTTCTTGAGCAGCGTCCAGCGCAGGCCCTTCAGCGACGGATCGAGGCGCTGTTCGAGGCGCCGGGTCTCGTCCACCGCCTTCGAGGCCAGGGCCATGACGTGGAACTTGTCGAGGGTCACCTCGGCGTTGGGGAGATTCTCGGCGACGCCCTTGAGGAAGGCGGCCGACATGTCGATGGACGCCCGGCTGATCGCGGCGGGATCGCCGCCGCGCCTTTGCAGATCGTCGGCGAACTCCTCGATCGTGCCGGACTTGCGTCCCTCGGCGAGGAACACCACGCGCCGGCGCTCGCTGTCGGCGACCGCGGTCACGTAGTCGTGCCCCTTGGCGCGGGAAGTCTCGTCAATGGCCACGTGGCGCAGTTCGGAGAGGTCGTCCCGGTCGACCGCCAGCTCGACGTAGCGCTTGCAGATCGCGTGCACCCGATGCCACGACACCCCGGTCAACCGGGCCACCGCAGCGAAGGTCATGTCTCGGCACATGGCCAGAATCAAGGCTTCGAACAGCAGCGTGAAGCCGGACAATCTGCCCGACCAGGGCGGAGTCACCAACGCCACCCGCTGGTCGGGGAGTCGCACACGGGGCACTCGCGCCTCGAGCAGGCACTCGTGCTGGAAGAAGTTGAGGTGCCGATAGCGCTTGATCTGCGTGTCGTGCACCGGATGAGAACCGCCGTCCCCCTCGTGGGCGAATCGGCTGCCCTTCCTGAAGTCGATCCGTATCGTCAACCGACGCTCCCTCTCACAGAAGTCCACGCCGTCAACGAACCACGGCGCCGACACGCCCAGCGCTCTCGCGAACAATTCCCTCTGCATCTCTCGTCCTCCTTCAGTCGGAACAGGAGAGACGAGTCTTGCTCATTCCGATCGCCCGCGACTACAGCCGCCACCCGAAATCGCCGCGAACGCCCTCCCCACCGGACAGCTTGCGCCCTCGCCGCTACCGGTCTTCCGCAGATTCCACAGCCCGACGGCGGCGGCTACGGCGGCGGAGGCCGCTATCCCAAGACCCCCTCAGCATCTGCACTCGCCCGCGCCCTACCCACTCGCAACTCGAAAGAGGCAGAAGATCCCGCCCCTGCTGAGCGGCCAATGGCGCCGACGCGGCCATGGCCAACGCCGTCAGGGCCAGCAGGCTGGCGAGCCGGGCAAGGTGAACTCCCTCAATCCCATTCCCTTGGTCGATTCCTTGTTCTCGGGACGTTCTCGTGGTTGCCATGTCCGTGTCTCCCTGTGCGAGTTGTACGCGCTCCGCACACACCGGCGCACTCCAACTGATGGTAGTCGTCCGATCCCCGAAGACCCCAAGCTCGCCCCGGTCCGTGGCGCGGCGATTCGGAAGTGCGCGCGAGGTTTCCACGCCGAGGAGTATAGCAACGAGCGTGGGCACCACACATCGCCAGAAGCGAACGTGCGGCTTGCCTGTAGGGGGCGTCCGCGTCCAAGTCGACGTACGTCCGCAACACGTTCGCGCAAGCGGCGCGATCCCGCACCAACGGCCACGCATATAGAGATTCGGCGAACAGCCTCAGGTGCTATGGTTCGGCGGCGTCTCGCCATGGCGGTGGCGATTCGCCGATGAATAGCGGAAAAACGCTCCGGGTCTTCGCAAAATCGCCTTTCGGCGCAATGCTCGCGCACTAGCGGATGCAGCCGCCAACGTCGGGATGCGCCGTCACTCAACACCTCGAGCAACCCCGTCAGCGCGGTCATGGACTCGAAGTGGCGCATGGAGTCGCTTCGCTGCAGGACTTCGTCCAACAGGGTCGCGTCGATCCAGTCGAGCAGCGACATGTCCAGAACGAAGTCCCGGTCGCGGCGCCCAAGAGTCGCCAACAGGCGGGACTCGATCCAGTTCCCCCACGAACCCATCCGCACTGTCGCGGCCGTCGTCCGCTTCGCGTTCCATGCTGTTCCGGGAGATACGGAGTGCGACCGGCCATCCGGCCGAACGGTCGATTTCTTTCGCCAGTGCGCGACGGGAAAGGCGCAGGCCGAAGAACTTGGCCACCTCTGCTCGGGAGAACCTCAAGTCTTCGGCTTCCACCGCCTGCGCGTGACCGCTGAGCAGGGGACTGGCTACATCGAGACCGTCAGGGACCTCCCGGCCCGCGAACACCAGGTGCAGGTTGGAGGGCCCGCGTCGCAGGAGGAACGCCAGGAGCGGGACGGAGGCGGGGTTCAGGCGTTCCAGCTCGACGAAGGCGATGACGAAGGGTCTTCCGAACGACTCGATGGCGTGGACGACCACGCCGATTCGGCCCGCCGGTCCGCCGGCCGTTTCCTCCGCGGGCGACACGTCGAGGAGGTTCGATCCTGCGCTGGCGCAGGAGAACGCGATGTATACGTTCGGCTGGGCGCCGCCACCCAGGCGCTTCTCAGGTAACCCGTCTGATGGGGCGGGGCCGCCCGCGTGTCGCCCGTTTCACGGCCCCTGGCTACTAGCGGCGGAACGCCGTGATGTCGCTCTTCGTGGCGGCGGTCGCGCCCTGGGCTGCTCCCAGGGCGCCAAGACGAGACGAGTCAGTGGGAAAGGACACTGCAGGCGTCCTCGCGCCGTTCGGGCTCTATCCGCAGGGGAACGCCGTGATGTCGCTCTTCGTGGCGGCGGTCATCCCCTGCCGGTTGCCGTGCGTCCAGCGTGTGCCGTCGCGTGCCGTCACCCACAGAGTGAAATCAAGCGTAGTCACCGGCGCCACGAACACCCAACGGTGGTCGTTGTGCGTGCAACCGTTCAGCACCTTGACGAGGACCTCGGGGTTCTCGCGGCCGAAGAACCACAGAATGCCGGCCTCGCTGGACCAGACTTCGGCCTTGGCCTGGCCTTCCTCCCCGCCTGGCGTGACGTAGCACATGCTGACCTCGTAGCCACCGTCGAACTGAAGCGCCGTGGTCGTCGGTGTGCAGCTTCCCGAGCTCGGAGGCGGCGGATCCGGGGTCGGATCCGGATCGGGATCCGGGTCCGGGCCAGGATCCGGGTCCGGCTGAGGCGGGCGCGAGCCTCTATCGGCGAAACCGTCCTTGATCCAGTCGAACACCTTGGTGTTGGGCACGGTGCCGCGCACGTTCTCCGACGTGCGGCCGACCGCGTAGATCATCACGTCTTCGCCGGCGTGCGTCTCCGAGAACAGCGGTACCGTTGCTTCCTGCCGGTACGCCGAGTGGCTGCTGCTCGAAGGAACGGCGCCGCCGTAGCCTGCTGTCCTGTCGCTGTTCGGATTGACGCGCGAACCGTTCCGATGTCCCGGCCCGTTGGCGTAGCCCAGGATGGTGTAGGAAATGCCCCCCGAGTCTCCGCTCTCCGAGATCGTGCCTCCGCTGTCCATGTCGTGGACCGTTCCCAGGATGCCGTTGTGCGGCTGGTTGCGGAACGACGCGGGCACAGAGCGGGGGCTGTAGCGCAGGTCGCCGAGCGGTCGCATCGGGTAGCCGGCGATCGTGAAGACGTGGCTGTGGTCTGCGGTCGCGAGGATCAGGGTCCTGTTGAGATTCACGCTCCGCTGTGCGGCGTTGATCGCTCGATCGAACATCCGGGTATCGGTGAAGGCGCGAAAGGCATTCCCCTCGTGGTGCGCATGGTCGATTCGTCCCGCTTCAACCATCAGGAAGTACGGCTTCCCCGTCGCGCCGAGAATCTGGATCGCCTTCCTGGTCATCTCCTCCAGGCTCGGCTCGCCGCTGTCCCGGTCCGCTTCGTACTCCAGGTGACTCGACGCGAACAGACCGATGGCGCGGCCGGAACCGCCCAGCGAGTTGAGTCCCTGCCGGTTCCAGACGTAGCGATAGCCACGCTGCTGTAACTCGTTTCGCAGGTCGCGGCCGTCCGACCGCCGTCCCGGAAGACCCTCGTCGTCCGATGCCGAAGTGGGAAGGAAGTGCCGCCGGCCGCCTCCGAAGATGACGTGTAGCCCCTCTCCGAGGCGGGCGTTGAAACCTGCACCACCGGATACCGCTTGCGCGGCGATGTCGTTCTCCAGGTTGCGGTTGTTGACATGGGCGAACACGCCCGCGGGGGTCGCGTGAGTGACTCGCGTCGTCGTCACGATTCCGACCGCGTAGCCCATCGAGATGGCCAGCTCGCCGATGTTGGTCAACCGCGGGCCGTCGCCGTTGCCGTTGAAGTCCGCGTACTCGGCGGTTGGGCCGTAGCCGATCACGCCCGAGTTTGTGTTGACTCCGGTCATCATCGCCGACATCGTGGCGGCGCTGTCGGGGGTGATGTAGTCGGCCGACGCCGTCCGCGAGATGGCGGTGTGAGGCAAGCGGTCCAGCGCCAGTTGCCCGTCGACGCCCACCGTCGCTATGCGGGTGGAGGTGACGGTCGACACGCCCATGCCGTCGCCGATGAACAGGATGACGTTGTTCTTCTGCGCCGAGGCCGGCAGCGTCGACCCCAGCAGGAATGCAATCGTCGAGAGTGTGCAGGACGACGCCGCGAGACTTCTGCGGGCGCCTCGGATCGATGCGAAGCGACTCTTCATGGCCAACCTCCCCTTCTTGTTGGCCCAGCTCCCAGCATGAGATCTTGTGGTCGGGGCCGGGCCGGTGATGTTGCTTCCCGACAAGGATAGGTGATGTGGCCGGCGCCAAGGGGGACTGCTAGATTCCTGCGCCCATGAGCGACTGGCATCACGCGGACATTCTCGAAGCGATCGCGGAGCATCAGCCGGACGCCCCGGCGCAGGCCTTCATCGATCCCCTGGGCGGCGCCCCGAGCCGCCGGTACTCCCAAGCCGAGATGCACCGGCGCGCGAACGGCGTGGCGGCGACCCTGATCGAGCGCGGCCTCAGGCGTCAGGACAAGGTGGCGCAGTACCTCTACAACGTGCCTGAGTACATGGAGTCGGTGCTGGCGTGCTTCAAGGCATCCCTGGTGCCGGTCAACACGAACTACCGCTACGTCGAGGGCGAACTGCTCTACCTGTGGGACAACGCGGATGTGGTGGCGGTGATCTTCCACGGCTCCTTCGCCAGCCGGATCGAGGTCTTGCGGCCGAAGGTGCCATCCATCCACACCTGGCTGTGGGTCGACGACGGCTCAGGCCCTTGCCCGGAGTGGGCGATTCCCTACGAAGAGGCGGCCGAGTCGGCGCCGGGTCCCGGGGGCTCGCTCACGTTCGAAGCCCCTTGGCCGCGTAGCGGCGACGACCTGTGGCTTCTCTACACCGGCGGCACGACCGGCATGCCCAAGGGCGTCATGTGGCGCCTTGACGATCTGTGGCACATCAGCAACGACGGCCGCATTGATCCCTTTGATCTCTCGGGCGGGGTCGAGGGGCTGAAACCCCAGTTCGACAAGCTCCTGATGCGGCGCGTGTCCCTGCCTTCCTGTCCCCTGATGCACGGAACCGGCTTTCTCACTGCGCTGGGAAGCATGCTGAACGGTGGTTGCGTGATCACCCTCGCCAACCGCCGCTTCGACGCGATCGCCACGCTTGAGGCGATCACCAGGGAAGGAATCAACGCGATGGCGATCGTCGGCGACGCGTTCGCCCGTCCGATGGTCCTAGCCCTCGAGGAAGAGCCTGGTCGCTTCGATCTCAAGAGCCTCGAGGTCGTCGTTTCTTCCGGCGCCATGTGGAGTGCCGAAGTCAAGCGCAGCTTCCTGCGCTCCTGCCCGGAAGAGACGGTGTTGACGGACAGCCTGGGTTCGTCCGAGTCCATCGGCATGGGGCGGTCCGACTCGACCGCCCGCGAGGCCAGTGAGACCGCGTCCTTCGTGCTCGGTGACAACGCCTGTGTCCTGGACGACGACGGCAACAAGATCGAGCCGGGCTCGGGGGTGTTGGGGCGAATTGCCGTGACCGGGCACATTCCTCTCGGCTACTACAAGGATCCCGAGAAAACGGCGGCAACCTTCGTGGATGTCGACGGCGCGCGGTACTCGATGGCTGGCGACTACGCGACTGTCGAAGCGGACGGCTCGCTCAAGCTCTACGGCCGCGGCTCGGTATGCATCAACAGCGGCGGCGAGAAGATCTTCCCCGAGGAAGTCGAAGAGGTGCTGAAGACGCACCCCTCGGTGCGCGACGCGGTTTGCGTCGGGGTGCCGCACGAGCGCTTTGGACAGGCGGTGACGGCCGTGGTCGAACTCGACGGCCCCCGGCGCTTCAGCGAGCCGGATGTGATCGGTTGGGTGAAGCGGGAACTGGCGTCCTACAAGGCGCCCAAGCGCGTTCTGGTGCGCGACACCGTGGGCCGGGCGGCGAATGGCAAGGCCGACTACAACGGTCTGCGCGAGTGGGCGGTGGGCGAACTCGCCGCGCAGGAGGTTTGATCGTGAAAAAGCAGAAGGTCGTCGTGCAACTTCCCGGCATTGCCAAGGCGGCGTCGGTGGAGACGCGTTGCACCTTCGAGTTGGAGGCCCTGCTGGCGGTAGCCGAGTTGGTCGAGGTCTCGGCGAAGACGGAAGAGGACTTTCTGGCCGAGGCTTCCGACGCTGCTGCCATCATCACCTCCTGGGGCTTCCGCGTCACGCGCTCGGTGATCGCCGGACTCGACGAGTGCATCGTGATCGGCGTCGGCAGTGTCGGCGTCGACATGGTCGACGTCGAGGCGGCGACCGAGGCCGGGATCGTGGTGACGAACGTGCCCGACGTGTTCATCGAGGAAGTGGCCGACCACACGATGGCTCTGCTGCTCGCCGGCGCCCGGCGGATGCGCGAGATGGACTCCATGGTGCGGCGTGGCGACTGGTTCCATGGCCGACCCCTGCTCAACGAAGTGCCGCGACTGTGGGGCCAGGCCCTGGGCCTCGTTTCGTTCGGCAACGTGGCGCGGGCGGTTGCGCGGCGCGCCAGGCCCTTCGGCATGCACGTGATCGCTCACGACCCTTATGTCAGCGAGTTGAAGATGACGGGCGAGGGCGTCGAACCGGTGAGCTTCAGCGAATTGCTGGAACGATCCGACTACCTTTCGATGCACCCGCCGCTCAACCGGGAGACCCGCCACATGCTCTCGGGTCCCCAGTTCGCGGCGATGAAGAAGACCGCGGTGCTGATCAACGCCGGCCGCGGCCCGACGGTCGACGAGGGGGCTCTGATCGAGGCCTTGGAGTCCGGCCAGATCGCTGCCGCGGCGCTCGACGTGCTGGAGCTGGAGCCGCCAGTTGACGACAACCCTCTGCTAGCGATGGACAACGTGATCTTGACGCCCCACGTCGCCTCCGCCACGACTCGCATGCGGCCTGTGACCAGGCGGCGGGTCGGCCACGAGGTGGCCTTGGCGCTCTCCGGCCGCTGGCCGATGAGCTGCGTCAACCCGACCGTGCTGCCAAGGGTGGAACTGGAGCGGTGGCAGCCGGTGCCGATGGAGCGCGGACCGAACCGGTAGCTGGCGCGGCCACTCTTCCGGCCGGTTTCTTCAGCCCCGTTCGGCGGCTCGCAGTGCCGAACGCCACCATGCGCAGGTTCGGCGACCGATCGAACTGTCCGTTCCCGGAGGGCCAACGTCCGCGCCTAGGGGCCCGCAGGCTGCTATAGTGGTCGACACTGGCGAGGACGATCACGGAATTTCCGCCCCGCATTCGTCGTGATGGTCCGACTTGCTCGAGACGGGAGGTGCTTTGGGCGAGCTACGTGGGGCCGGAGTGCCGGCTTGGCGTCTCCTGGCGTTTCTCTCAGGGTTGACTTTCCTGCTCGGTTCGGAGCTGGCTGCGGGTCAATCCGACCCAAGCCACAACCGGAGTTCCGGAATTCAGGCAATCGGGCTGGCGGCGAGCGTCAGCAGCATTGGGATCACGTCGGATCCGGGCTCGGACGGCTACTACGCCCAGGGCGATTCGATCGAGGTGACGGTCACGTTCGATGAAACCGTGACGGCGAATGTCGCCGCCGGCACGCCGTCAATCGTCCTGACGGTGGGCGATGAGACGCGTCTGGCGAAGTACGACCGGGGTTCCGGAACCGCGGATCTGGTTTTTGGGTATCGGTTGGATCTCAACTCCTATCCGCAGGATGTCGTGGACCTTCTCGTCGGCAATTTCGGCCAGTCCCAAATGGCGGGCGAGGAGGACGAGGACGGCGTGAGCGTCGAGGCCGGCGCCATCGAGCTGAACGGCGGCACGATCAGGAACGCCGCGAACGACGATGCCGATCTCGCCCATTCGGGGCTGACCGCGCAGTCAGGCCACAAAGTGGACTCTGTCGGTCCTGGGCTGTTGTTCGACCCGGTGGTGCACGGCGCTACGCTGACGCTGGTCTATCGCGAAGAAGTCGACTCCTCCGTATCGCCAAGCTTCTTGACCGTGACGGTCGGAGGCGCTGCGCGCACCGTGTCCGACCTCTCGGTGACTGGGAACACGGTGAGCCTGACGCTCGACCCCGCCGTGGAGCACGGCGATGACGTGTCGCTCGCCACGAACCACTCGACATCGCTATGGCTGAAGGATCCGGCGGGCAACGCGGCGATCTCGATTCTCGGCACCTCGGTGACGAACGAAACGCCGGCGGCGCCGGAGCCGGCCCCTGATCCGATGGGACCCAGTGTTACCGGGATTGCCCTCGGTTCTACGCCGGGATCGGACAGAATCTACGCCGGCGGCGATGACGTGAACGTGACCGTGACGTTCGACGACAGCGTGACGGTGGACACGACAGACGGTGAGCCGTCGCTTCGCTTGATGGTTGGCCACCTGGCCCGGCCCGCCGTCTACCGTGAGGGTTCAGGCACCGCGACGCTGACCTTCCGGTACGCCGTGACGGAGGGTTACCCGCCCCGTGCAGCGATCTTCTTGAACAATCACCGGAACAGCGGATTGGCGGTGGGTGACGAGGACGGCGACGGCTTGAGCATCGAGGCGGGCCGGATCGCGTTGAACGGCGCCGCGATCCGGACCGCGACGAATGACAACGCGAATCTCGCCCATGGGGAGTTGGTGGCGCAGTCCGGCCACAGGGTGGACGGCGTCGGTCCGACGATGCGTGGCCATTCGGAAGTAGACGGCGACATGCTGACCGTCACCTTCGTCGAAGCGCTCGACGAGTCGTCGATTCCGGGCCCGGCCGACTTCTCGTTGGACGGCCGGCGCGTGGACAATTTTCGGATCGTGACCGGCGTCGACGTGAACGGTGCAGTCGTCAGCTTGACGCTCGACACGCCGGTCGAGCATGACGACCGCGTGTGGGTTTCCTACGTACCCGGCGCGACGCCCCTTCGGGATCTCGTGGGCAACGAAGCGCTGGAGGTGACGCTTTCGTATGTAGAGAACAACACGCCGCCGCCGCCCCCTCTCGTCATCGATCCGGATGCCGCGAATGTCCAGACGGTCGCGATTGCTTCGGCGCCCGGCGCGGACCAGACCTATGCGGGCGGCGACGCAATCGACGTGACGCTGACGTTCGACCGGGACGTGACCGTGGACACGACGAACGGCGCGCCGTCGGTTTTTCTCAAGTTGGGCTCTCGCCCCCGGGAAGCCTTCTACACCGGCGGCTCGGGTTCTTCGGCACTGACCTTCAGCTACACGGTCGTCGCGGGTGCGGATGCCTTCTTCGTGTTTGTTCTCCAACTGCTCGGCCGCCCGGCGCCTCCGGTGGGTGATGAGGCCGAGGACGGCTTGAGCGTCGAGGAGGGCGTGATCGCGCTGAACGGCGGGATGATCGAGGACATCGCGAACCGGGCCGCCAACCTACCGTACCCGGAACTGGCCACCCAGTCGGACCACAAGGTGGATGGGATCAGGCCGAACATGCGGGGTACTGGATCCTCCGTCGACGGCGCCGCTCTGACTGTGGCCTTCTCCGAGGACCTGGACCGGACCGCTCAGGACGCGGACGGCTTCGTGGTTGAGATCGCTGGTGGTGAGCGGTGCATTTCGGCCGCGGCGATCGATATCACCGGAAGCACCGCGACGTTGACGCTTGCCGCGGCGGTGGGCCCGGGTGAGCAGGTGGCGGTGCGTTACACGGCCAGCGCGAGTCCGCTTCGCGATCTGGTCGGCAACGCCGCGTTCGACGACGTGACGGGGGTGACGAATCGGACGACGACAGGTTCGGGCGGCAACGGCGTCGCCTGCGCGAGCCCTCCACCACCACCACCACCACCACCTCCTCCTCCTCCTCCTCCGCCGCCACCTCCACCACCTCCTCCGCCACCGGAGGTGTCGGTGACGGCGGCGCAGGCTCTGGAAAGCGCTGGGGCGGTGGTGTTCGACGTCCGCCTCAGTGCGTCCAGCAACTCCGCGGTGACGGTGGACTACGCCACGGCGGACGGCGCTGGCGCCGTCGGAGCAAAGGCGGGTTTGGACTACACAGCGACGCAGGGCACGCTGACGTTTCCCGTCGGTTCGTCAGCGCAACAGATTCGTGTTCCGGTCACGGCCGATGGCGACGACGAGGAGGGGGTCGAGACCTTCACGCTGACGCTTCGCAATCCGAGGAAAGCCACCCTGGCCGGCGGCGTGTCGTCCCTGGAGGTGGTGGGGACGATCATCGACGACGACCTGGAGGTCGTTGTGTCGTTCGGTTCGTCGAGCTACGAGGTGGCGGAGGGCGGGTCGGTTCGGGTCACGGTGGTTCTGAGCGCTGATCCGGAGCGCGAGGTGTCGATTCCGCTGGTGTGGACCCACCGTGGCGGAGCGTCGGAAGCGGACTATTCGGGCGTGCCTGAGCGGGTGACGTTCAGCATCGGCGTGACGACGCAGACCTTCGAGTTCACGGCCGCGGACGACAGCGAGGAGGACTTCGGCGAGTCGGTGATTCTTGGTTTCGGCGGTCTACCGTCCGGTGTAAACGGCGGCGCCAAGACGACCGTGTCTATTCAGGACGATGACACGCCTCCGATGGCCGTGATCGAAGTGAGTGGCGCGCAGTGCGACCGGGAGCTTTGCCGGGCTCCAACCGGCGAGCCGGTGCAGTTCGCGGACATGAGCACCGGTCCCGCGGCGTCGCGTCGCTGGGAGTTCGGCGAGGGCACGGAGTCGAGTCTGCGCAGGTTGGCGCACAGTTGGTCTGAGCCGGGTTTCTATGAGGTGACGCTGTGGGTGAGCGACGGCGCGCGCGAGTCGAGGTCGTCCCGGGTGTTCCTGGTCGAGTCGAGTTCTCCTGCGGGGACGTGCGCGCCGAGCGCTGAGAGGCGGTGCCTGCAGGATTCGCGCTACGCGGTGGTTGTGGAGTGGCGGAAGCCGGACGGCGAGAGCGGCGCGGGGAACGTGATCCACGCGGGAACGAACGACTCGGGTCTGTTCACGTTCTTCAACCGTGAGAACTGGGAGATTCTGATCAAGGTGCTGGACGGCTGCACACTCAACGGACACGTGTGGGTGTACGGCGCCTCGACGACGGACCTCGGCTACACGATCCAGGTGACCGACACGGTGACGGGTGTGGTGAAGGAGTACCGGAACGAGCCGGGCGTCCCGGCGCCGGCAATCACCGATGCGATGGCGTTTCATGCGTGTGCCCGCTGACGGGCACACGCATGGCTCACGGCTGGCGCGGGGAGCGCGCCAGCCGGGTTCCCGGAGGGATGTCGGCCTTGGAGGTGGTTGGGCAACTTGTCGTTCAGGCCGCCTCGACGACTTCGCCGGCAGCCTGGGCGCGCTCGATCCGGCTGCCTTCGTCCGCGGCCAGGGTGCGGCTCGCGAGCCAGAAGAAGATCGCGCCCAAGACGTAGGCGCCGAGCCCGATCAGCATGGCCAGTTGCAGGGAACGACCGGAGTCGGCGCCGCCGGCCTCGAACGTGCCGCTCATCCAGCCCATCAGGAAAGGTCCCAGGGCGAGGCCGACGAAGGTCATCGTGAGGATGTAAAACGCGGAGGCCGTGGCGCGCATCCTGGGCAGCACGAGGTCGTTGGCCATCGCAACGGCGGAACCGATCCAGCACGCCGAGGTGATCGTGAACAGGAAGTTGAAGACGTAGGCTGTGGTCACGCTCTCGGCGAGTAAGAAGGCGGCGCCGAGCGGTATCGAAGCCAGGGCGGCGATCGCGCCGCATAGCGGCCGGGCGTTCGCCTTTCGCTGCTTCATCCAGTCGGAGAAGTAGCCGCCGCCGGCCACGCCAAGCCAGCCTGCGACGGCGGCCGTGACACCGAGGATCAGGCCGGCCTGGCCGGCGCTCTGCTCGTGAACTCGCCGGAAGAACGTCGGCGCCCAGAAGCCGGCGCCGTAGCCGACGAACGCGATCCAGCCGAAGCCGACCATGCCGTAGATCATGGACCGCGTGCCATAGATCAGTTCGAAGGTCGGCCGGTCCCTCAGGCGAAGTCCCTGTACCCAGGAGAAGAAAGCGTAGGCGCCAATCGCGAGTGCGATCCATTGCGACGGCCTGCCGAAGACCTGAATCAGAAGGAAGGAGCCGCCGGCGCACCCGAGCGCGATCAGCAGGTTCGAACCGACCGCGCGAGTGCCGCCGTTGCCGAACAGCGAGAACACGGTCAGCGGCGGCAGGATGGCGGCCGTTTCGCGGCCCAGAGCCTTGAACGGTGCCGGGTGCGGGGGAGTGACGATGCCCTCGCTCTGGCCCCGTACGGGCTCGCGCAGGGTCCACACCCAGATCGCCATGAGGAGTCCGGGAAGGCCTACGGCGAAGAAGGCGACTTGCCAGCCGACCAGGCCGAACGGCGCCCCGCCGTCGCTGTAGGCGCTGTTCCATCGGTCAACGACTTGCCCGCCGATCAGGATGCCGAGACCGGCGCCGATGTAGACGCCGCTCGAGTAGATGGCGGTCACCGTGGCGCGCAGCCGCGGCGGGTAGTAGTCCCCCAGCATCGAGAACGCCGCTGGGCCGGCGCTCGACTCGCCGATGCCGACACCGATCCGGTAGGCGGCGAGTGAGCCGAACCCGCGGGCGGTGCCGGACAGCGCCGTCATCAGGCTCCAGGCGGCCAGACCGATCGAGATCAGGTTCTTGCGGGTCCACATGTCGGCCAGACGGCCGATCGGAATGCCGAAGATGGCGTAGAAGACGGCGAACGCGGTGCCGTAGAGGAAGCCGAGTTGGGCGTCGTCGATCCCCAGATCGGCGCGGATGTCCTCCGCCAGGATGGAGAGGATCTGGCGGTCGATGAAGTTGAAGACGTAGACCAGGACGAGAACGCCCAGGACGTAGTTCGAGTACCGCCGGCTGGGCGCCTGCGGGGCTGGGTTCTGGCGATCCTGGTCTCCAGCAATCCGTTGCGGAACCCCGCTTGCATTCGACCGGCGATTCATCTCGTCTGACATCGTTGCTCCTTGGTCAAATGCAGCCCGGTATGTTCCCTCGTCGCGCCTTGTCAGCCGAGCGCCGCGCCGGTCTCGACGCCGCGCCGGGATTTCGCAACGGACTGCCGGACCTCATTCCGCTCCTGGTGTCATTCGGCGCCGGTCGCGCCGGGTTCCGCCATGGCGCCGGGCACCGTGCCCTTCGCCAGTTCCTGGTCGATCATCAGCATACCGACCCCGTCGCCGCCTACCAGCCGTATCCGGCCGAGCAGGGTGCGGGCGACGTTCTCCTCTTCGACCTGTTCGTTGATGAACCACTGGAGCATGATCGACGCGGCGCGGTCGTGGACGCTCTCGGAGAGATCGTAGAGATCCTCAATCGCACGGGTGACGTGCTGCTCGCTGTCGAGGATCGCGGCGACAGCGGCCTCGGGCGAATCCCACTCGGTGGGCTGCGCCGGGATTTCGGGGATCCTGACCAGGAGATCGCGGTCGGCGAGGTGGTCGATGATGCGGTGCGCGTGGCCGAGTTCGTCGGCGGACTGGCCGCGCAGCCAGGTGCCGAAGCCGGGCAGGTCCATGCGCTCGAGCCAGAGAGCCATGGACAGGTAGCGGTGGGCCGCCTCGAACTCGAGTTGCAGATGTGCATTCAGACGGGCGTGGAGGGTCTGGTCCATCGTGTCCTCCGTGGGGTGGTTGAGTGGGGGACTCGGCGCGAGCATAGCGCCGCATGATGGAAACCCGATGAAGCGCGAGAAGTGTTCCCTCGCAGAACCGCCCAACTGCCTGGGAACCCGGGTGGCGCGATCCGCGCCACGCGCGAACCACTCAGTGCGCTCGCCATCGGGCGCACTGATGGCACCCGGGCATCTTGCCCGCACTCTGACCGAAGCCGTCCCGGTCGGCGCCTACGGCAGCAATTCTTCGACGCCGGCGCGCTCTTCGAACAACTCGTCCAGCGTCGCCTGCATCCGCCCGCGGCTGAAGTCGTCGATGTCGAGGCCCTGGACGATCTCGTAGTCGCCTCCGCTGGTGGTGACCGGGAAGGAGTAGACGACGCCTTCCCGGGCCCCGTAGCTGCCGTCGGCCGGGATCGCCATGCTCACCCAGTCGCCGTCGGCGGTGCCGTGGACCCAGGTGCGGATGTGGTCGATCGCCGCGGCGGCCGCGGAGGCCGCCGACGAGGCGCCGCGGGCCTTGATGATCGCCGCGCCGCGCTGCTGCACGGTGGGAATGAACTCCTCGCGCGTCCAAGCCTCGTCGACCAGTTCGGGCGCCGGCCGGCCAAAGGCGAGGGCGTGCGTGAGGTCCGGGTACTGGGTCGCCGAGTGGTTGCCCCAGATCGTCATCCGGCGCACATCGGCGGTGTGGGCGCCGGTCTTCTCGGCGAGCTGGCTGATCGCCCGGTTGTGGTCGAGCCGGGTCATCGCCGTGAACTGCCGCCGGTCGAGACTCGGCGCGTTGCTGGCCGCGATCAGGGCATTCGTGTTGGCCGGGTTGCCGACCACGACCACGCGTACGTCACGGCTGGCGCCCTGGTCGAGCGCCTTGCCCTGGACCGAGAAGATATGCGCGTTCGCCCGCAGCAGGTCCTTGCGCTCCATGCCCGGTCCGCGCGGCCGTGCCCCGACCAGCATCGCGATGTCGACGCCGTCGAAGGCCTCGGCAGCGTCCGAGGTGGGCACCACATCGTGGAGCAGCGCGTACGCGGAATCGCGGAGTTCCATGACCACGCCCGCGAGGGCGTCCATCGCCGGCGGAATCTCCAGCAGGTGAAGGCTCACCGGCCGGTCCGGGCCCAGCATCTCGCCGGCGGCGATGCGGAAGATCAGGGAATAGCCGATCTGACCGGCGGCTCCGGTGACGGCGACTCGAACGGGTGTCTGCATGGCTTGGTTTCCTCCCAGAATCCGGCGCGCGATCGTAGCACCGCCGTGGGATGTGCGGCGGAGGTGGCGCCATCGGTGGTGGAGAGGGCATAGACGGGTCGTTCGGTCGATTCGTAGTCTCTTTAGAGGGAGGGACTCATGCGGCATCGCGTCTTGAACGGCGGGTGTTCCGTGGCTGTCGCGACGTCGGCGCCGCCTCATTGGCCAATCTGCTTGTGGGGCCAGAGACGGACACACTGCTGCCGCCGCTTGAGTTCCAGAGACGCGCTTTCCGCACGTTGACTCTTGAGGGGCCGACAAGCGCCTGGATCGTGCGTGGCGAGAGCCCGCGCGATCTCGGCTACTCGCGCCTCTGGACCCACTTGGCCACCGCTCCGACGTCTGGAGATGTTGCCGCCTCGGTTGCAGTCTACCGGCCGGGCGGCCGCCCATAGACTCCGGCTCATGGCGGAGCGCGTTCTGGTCACCGGCGGCGCCGGGTTCATCGGCAGCCACACGTGTGTCGAACTGCTGGCTGCCGGCTGGGACGTGACGGTCATCGACGATCTCTCGAACAGCTCACGGGAGGCTCTGCGGCGGGCTGAGGAACTAGCCGGACGCGGGCTCCGCTTCGTCGAGGGGGACGTACTGGACGACGCGGCGCTGGAGGAGGCGTTTGGCGACGGCGGCTGCGCGGCGGTGATTCACTTCGCGGCGAAGAAGGCGGTCGGGGAGTCCTGCGCGGATCCACTCGGCTACTACCGCACCAACGTGGGCGGCACGCTCAGTCTGCTGCGGGCAATGCGGCGTCATGGTGTGCGCCGGCTCGTGTTCTCCTCATCGGCCACTGTCTACGGTGATCCGGGTCCGGGCGCCTGCCCACTGGCGGAAGATGCCCCGCTCAGGCCGTCCAATCCCTACGGGCGCACGAAGCTCTGCGTCGAGCGGATGCTGCGCGATCTCGCTGCGTCAGAAAGCGGCTGGCAGATCCTGTCGCTGCGCTACTTCAACCCCGCCGGCGCCCATCCGAGCGGCCGAATCGGTGAGGACCCGCGCGGGCTGCCCGAGAACCTGCTGCCGAGCGCGATGCAGGTCGCCGTCGGCACGATGCCGCAGCTCCGCGTGTTCGGGACGGACTACCCGACCCGGGACGGCACGGCGATCCGGGACTATCTCCACGTGGTCGACGTCGCGAGCGGGCACCTGCGGGCCCTGGACCATCTCCAGGCCGTTGCCAACTGCGCCGAGTACAACCTGGGCACCGGTCGGGGCGCCACGGTGTTCGAGGTGATCGAGGCCGTGCGCCGGGCCAGCGGCCGCGAGGTGCCATGCGTCGTGGAGTCGCGGCGGCCGGGTGACGCGACGGCGGTCTGGGCGGATCCGGCGCTTGCCGAACGCGACCTGGGCTGGAAGGCGGAGCGCGATCTCGATGACATCTGCGCCGACGCGTGGCGGTGGCAGAGCGAGAACCCGGAAGGGTACGGGACTTGAGCGAGGAAGAGACACGGGGCTCTGGCGATTCGCCGCTTGAGGTGTTCGTCTATTACGACTTCGCCTCCTGCCTGAGTTACGTCGCCCACCGGGTGTTGGCGCGCATCGACCAGGAGCTTGCGGAGGAACGGATCGAGCTGCGCTGGAAGGCGATCGATCTGACCGGAATCGGCCGCTTCCAGCGCGGGCGGTTGCTCGATCCCGAGCGTCGGCGGAGTCTGATCGAGGTCTCGGCGGCGCTTCATGTCGAACTCGACCCGCCCGCTCGCTGGCCGGACTCGCGGCTCGCCGGCGAGGTGGCGGTGACACTTGACGCCGCCATCGATCGAGGACTCGACCCGACCGTCGAACGGGAGTGGCGGCAGGCCGCGTTCGCGGCGTTCTACGAGCAGGGTGGCGCTGTCGAACACCTCTTCCACGACTTCGAGCGCCGCGGCCACTTCGGGACGCATGGCGTCGCCTCGATCGACGACCTGGCCGCCGGCCGCCGCTTGGCGGCAGCGACGAGGAGCGCGGTTGCGGCGGGCGTCGAGGGGGCGCCGACACTGATGTTCGATGCCTTTCCGCTTTGCGGCATCCACGACGAGGGGACGATGCTGGGAATGATCCAGCGCTATGCCCGCCGGCGCCGCCGGCTGGAGGCAGAGACGGCCGTCGGGGTGAACTGATGATCTCCACGGTTGCGTGGAAGGGGCCTCTCGTCCTCGGCGCCACGTTGTCGGCGGCTTGGAGCTGCACCCAGGCGGACGGGGATCCGGCCTCCGTCACAGCCGAGGCTCCGTCCGCGCCGAAAGACGCGGCGCCGCCGGCCGGCGTCCGCTTCGTCGACGTGACCGCCGAGACCGGACTCGACTTCGTCCACGCCACGGGTTCGGCGGGGTCGTACCCGATGCCGGCGATCATGGGCGGCGGCGTGGCGGTCTTCGATGCCGACGGCGACGGTCTGCTCGACCTCTATTTCCCGAACGCGGGCAGCGGCGTCGCCGGCGAGTCGGGGCGCAACCGGCTCTACCTGCAGCGGCCGCGCGGCCGCCTCGTCGACGCTACGGACGGATCCGGGCTCGACAACCCGGGCTACGGCATGGGCGCCGCTGTGGCCGACATCGACAACGACGGCGACCTCGACCTCTACGTGACGAACTTCGGCGCCGACGTGCTCTACCGGAACGAGGGCGGCGGCCGCTTCGTCGACGCGACGGCGGCGCTCGGCCTGGCGACGCCCGAGTGGTCGACCTCGGCCGTGTTCTTCGACCCGAACCTCGACGGCTGGCTCGATCTCTACGTGGCCCGCTACGTCCAGTGGAACGAGGGGCGCGAGTGCCAGGTGCAGGGCGGACGGGTCGACTACTGCGGCCCGCAGCAGTTCGAGGGCGAGGCGGATGTGTTCTACGTCAACGAGGGGGGGCGGCGCTTCGTCGACCGCAGCCGGGATGCCGGTGTGTCGTTGATCGCGGACGCCGGCCTGGGCGCCGCAGCCGCCGACTTCGACGACGACGGCCGGCCCGACGTGTACGTTGCGAACGACGCCGACCCGAACCAGCTCTGGATCAACCGGGGCGACGGGACCTTCGAGGACGACGCGGTGCTGCTCGGAGCGGCCTACAATCGGTTCGGTGTCGGCGAGGCGGGCATGGGCATTGCGCTGGGTGACATCGACGGCGACCGGGACCTCGACCTGTTTCTGAGCCACCTGATCGAGGAGACGAACACTCTGTACGTGAACCTTGGGGGCGCACCGGGCGCCTCCGACGGTTTCGACGACCGGGCCGCGGAGGCCGGTTTGGCCGCGCCGAGTACGCCCTACACGGGCTTCGGCTCCGCGTTCTTCGACGCCGACAACGACGGTGACCTCGACCTCGCCGTGGTCAACGGCGCGGTGAAGCGGCGGCCGGCCGCGCTCTCGAACCGTGACGACTGGTTCTGGCGCGGCTATGCCGAACCGAACCTGCTGATGCTGGGTGACGGCGCGGGCGCCTTCGCCGATGTCAGCGCCGCCTCGGGTGACTACGGCGCGGCGCTCGACGTCGGCCGCGGTCTGGTGCCGTTCGACCTGGAGGGCGACGGCGACCTCGACCTCCTGGTCAGCAACCTGGAGGGGCCGGCGCGCATCTACCGGAACGAGTCGACCGCAGGCCCGGCCGGCTGGGTGAGTCTGCGGGTGGTCGATCCCGACCTGCGGCGCACTGTCTTCGGCGCCTCGGTCGTCGCCTGGATCGCCGGCCGCCCGGTTCGGCGCCGCGTGCTGCCGTTGGGCGGCTACCTGACCGGCGGCGAAGCGCCTGTTCACATCGGACTCGGCGACGCCGCGGGAGTAGAGCGCTTCGAGGTGACCTGGCCCGGCGGCGAGGTCGAGGAGTTCGACGGCGCCGAGAGCGGCAGCGAGGTTGTGCTGGCACGCGGAGAAGGCCGGTGACGGCTGTGGCCCGCATCGGCCCCTGGGAACCCGGGCGTCTCGCCCGCATCCGGTGGTTTGGCACCGGCGTAACGATTCTCCTCCTCGCCGCCGCCGCCCAAGCCGCCGAACTCCCAACCCCCGACCTCACCGCCGTCGAACCCCGCGTCCGCACCGCGATCGAGACCCAACTCGCCACCGCCCGCAGCAAACCCGAGTCGCCTGCGGCCTGGGGCCGTCTCGGCATGGTCCTCCACGCCCACCAGTTCGACGAGGAGGCCGAGTTCGCCTACACAAAGGCCTCGCGCTTCGCGCCCGCTGATTTTCGCTGGGTCTACCTGCGAGCGGTCCTCGCCGATGCCCACGATCCGGTTGCCGCGGTCGGCCTCTACCGGCGGGCCGTCGAAATCGATCCGGGCTACGCGCCCGCCCGCGTCCGGCTCGCCGCGAGCCTTGAGAAGGTGGGCGAGGCGCGTGAAGCGGAAACCCACTACCAGCAGGCGGCCCGCCTGGCGCCCGACAACGCGGTGGCGCATCTCGGCCTGGGCCGATTGGCGCTCGCCCGCGGCGAGGTCGACCAGGCCGTGCGACATCTCGAACGCGCGTACGAACTGACTCCCGAAACCCAGGCGATCGTGGCCACGCTGTCGCGCGCCCGGCACCGGGCAGGCGATCGGGACGGCGCACGGCGGCTGGCGCAGGCGGCGCGCGGGCTGCCGCCGATGATCCACCACCGCGATCCGCGCCGGGCCGAAGTCGACGTTCTGGCCGTGGACTCGGAGAGCTTTCTTCGGCGCAGCAAGACCTACCGGGAGACCGGCCAGTTGCGGGCCTCGCTCGCGGAACTCCTCCGGTTGATCGAGTTCGAACCCGGCAACGCTCAGGCCCACTTCGCCGCCGCCGGCGTCTACGACCGGATGAACCGTTCCCGGGAAGCGGCGGCCTCGGCGCGGCGCGCGCTCGAGATCGACGCCGACCTGGCCGGCGGCCGTGCGGTGCTGGCAGGCGCCCTGTTCAAGCTGGGGAGTTTCGAGCAGGCGGCGGTCGAGGCGGAGCGGGTGCTGGCGGACGATCCCGCCGACGTTCACATGCTGCTCGTGACCACGATGCTGGCGATGAGGGCGAACGATGTCGGCCGCGCACTCGAGCGGCTGGACCGGGCGGCCGCCGCCGGCGCCTCCGACCCCTACCTGCGTGATCTGATGGTCCAGCTTCAATTGGAACTGGCCGACGCCCTGGGAGGCGCCGGTCTCTACGATGACGCGGGACGGCGGATCGAGCAGGTGATCGAAACACTGGAGCGGGCCGGAACCGGCGAGGCGGAGCTTCGACCGCTCCGGCGGCGGCTCGAGGACTACCGGGGGAAGGTGCGCGGATGAGTGATTCGGGACTCGGGGCCAGTGCTCCAGTACGGGTGCGCGTAGCGCCGTCGCCGACCGGCGACCCGCACGTCGGCACCGCCTACCAGGCGCTGGTCAACCTGGCCTTCGCGCGCAGCTGCGGCGGCGCCTTCGTGCTGCGGATCGAGGACACGGACCGCGCCCGCTCGACCCGTGCGTCGGAGGCCGCGATCCTCGACGCCCTGCGCTGGCTGGGTCTGAACTGGGACGAGGGCCCATACCGCCAGAGCGAACGCCTGGAGTCGTACCGCGCCGAGGTCGACCGGCTGCTTGCCGAGGGCAGCGCCTACCGCTGCTTCTGCACCCGGGAGCGGCTGGACGAGATGCGGCGCGAGAACCGCGCGCAGCAGCGCTTCCCCGGCTACGACCGGCGCTGCCGGAGCCTCTCGCCAGAAGAGGCGGAGCGGAGAGCCGCCGCCGGCGAAGAGCACGTCGTGCGAATCGGGATGCCCACCGAGGGCGAATGCGTGATGCACGACCTGTTGCGCGGCGAGATCCGGCGCGAGTGGGAACTGATCGACGACCAGGTGATCCTGAAGGCCGACGGGCACCCGACCTACCACCTCGCGTGCGTGGTCGACGATCACGCAATGGCGATCAGCCACGTGATCCGCGGCGAAGAGTGGATCAACTCCCTGCCGAAGCACCTGCGGCTCTACGAGGCGCTCGGCTACGAGCCGCCGACGTTCTGCCACCTGCCCCTGTTGCGTAACAACGACGCGAACCGTTCCAAGCTCTCCAAGCGGCGCAACCCGACCTCGATCACCTGGTTTCGGGACGCGGGCTTCCTGCCCCAGGCGCTGCTCAACTTCCTTGGCCTGATGGTGTCGAGCCGCTCGGAGGGCGAGGAGAAATTCGGTTTCGACCGGCTCGCGGACGGCTTCACCTTGGAAGACATCTCGCTCGGCGGCCCCGTCTTCGACCTCGACAAGCTGCGCTGGCTGAACGCCCGCTACCTGCGCGAGGACTACGACGCGGAGGGCTTGGCGGCGCTCGTGCGCGAGTGGTCGATGGGGGAGGAGCGGCTCGCGGCGATCGCCGCCCTGGCCCAGCCGCGGCTCGAGACCCTGGGCGACTGGGGCCGGCTCACGAACTTCCTGTTCGTCGACGCGCCGCTGGTCGATCGGGAGAAGCTGGCCGTCAAAGGTCTCGAAGAGGCCCAGGTTGCCGAAGCGTTGCAGTGCGTGCTTTGGGTGCTGGAGCGTGAGCAGACCTTCACTGCCGACGTCATCCAAGGCCGATTCCGGCGCCTGTCGGAGGCCCTGGGGCTCAGCCTGCGCGACCTGACCCGACCCTTCTACGTCGCCATGTCGGGCGAGACGGCCTCGCTGCCGTTGTTCCAGTCGATGGAGATTCTTGGCCCTGATCTCGTGCGGGCCCGCATCCGCCGCGCCATCGAGGCGCTCGGCGGCATTTCGGGCAAGCGGATGAAGAGGTTGCAGAAGCGGTTCGAGGGGCTCGACCGAGTTGCTAGCATCTGACCAGAGAGTTCGGAAGAAGCCGGAACAGCCGAATAGTAAAAGAAGCGGTCGGCTCTTGACGAAGAGGAGGAAGTAGTGCGGAGTTTCGTTGCTTGGAACGAATGTTGTATCCGGGTTGGCAGGCAGTTCGCGGTTTGCCGCCGCAGCCTCTTCGTGCGGATGTCGTGGGCCCGTGGCGGACTCCTGTCCGTAAGTCTCGCTGCTCTGGCTTGCTCGCCCGGCTCAGTCCGGAGAGCGGAGTTCCGCAGCCTCGACGAATGCCTGAGCAGCATTCAACAACACTCGGGGTCGCGCATTCGGGAGACGGTCACTGACAGGCCGCGCAATGTCAGCGGCTACCTCCAGAGCGGCGCGCATTTCGGGTGCCGGCAAAGGCAAACCGGCACAAAGGGCACCTTCTGGGAAGGCTGGTATGACGACTAGCTCTAGCTGTAGAGCGCCGGTACACCGCGACGGTTGAAACGCCCACCATGGCGGCGAGCGCCTTCACCTGAGAGCGGCGTCCAGGACCATTGAGGATTGTGGGCCCGATAGACGACCCTTCGGAACCGCATCGGCAGGCAAGTGCCCTATGCATAGCCGCCTGCCGCCACCCTGTGGAGATAGGCATGGACGTGGTCGGCCTTGCCTTCTCGCAGCAGCAGATCCGCGGTGGCACCGCCAAAGCCCGGCAGCCGCTCGGCGCGGAACCAGGCGTAGGCCGCAAGCGGCGATCCAGTCTCGGCTTCGACGCGGTTCAGAATCTCCAGCATCTGGCGGAGGCGGATCTGGGTCTTTCGGGCCCTGATCCGTGAGGCACGCGAGAGGGCGTCACGCCCCAAACCAAGTGTGCCGGCGATCTCTGCCTTCGTGGTGCGCAACTCAGCGGCGATGAACACTGGAGAGAAGTTCTGACCTTCGACGAGTTCCCGAAGAGTACGGCAGCACCCCACAGTTCATGACGCATTCTAGCGTGATTCCACGTGTTTCGGAGATTGGCAGAGTCCCGGGGCGCGGAGGCGCTTCAGTTCATGCTCTGGGTGCTCGAGCGTGAGCGGACTCACTGCCGAGGTCGTCACGGCTCGCTCTGGCGGGGCGTTGCCGTCGTTGTAGTGCCGTCGTTGAGGCGCCGTCGTTGAGGCGCCGCTACAATCGCCTGCCCGTTGGCGTTGCTGTCGACGTTGACCGCCCCAAAGTGCCGGCACACCCGATCCATCGCCGCTACTACGCGGAGGAACTTGTTCGCGCCCGCCGGGCCAGCGAGCGCAGGCGGCAGGTCGCCTCGCAGCGACGTGCGCGGATCGACCCGAACCCGCACCAGATCGACGCGGTCATGTTCGCGTTGCGCCGCATTCCGGAAGGAGGGTGCATCCTTGCGGACGAGGTGGGCCTGGGCAAGACGATCGAGGCCGGCCTCGTCATCGCCCAGTTGATGGCGGAGGGCGCCGAGAGAATCCTCATTGTCCTGCCGCGCCCGTTGCTTGGCCAGTGGCAGAGCGAGTTGTACACCCTGTTCGGGATCGAGGCGGTCGAGGCTACGGATCCGGCGATCGATCTCGATGCGCCGGGCGTGTTCCTGGTGGGCCGGGAGTACGCGGGCGGGGCCAGGGGCTTCGAACGGCTGCGGAATGCGCCGCCGTTCGATCTCTACCTGATCGACGAGGCTCACGAGGTCTTCGCCGCCATTCACCGGCGGTTCGACCGTTACGGTTCGTACGACGAGGACAGCCGCTACGCGCAGGTCGCGCACCGCTTGCGACAGATCATGGGCGTCGCCCCGGTGCTTCTCCTGACCGCCACGCCGATCCAGAACTCACTGGCGGAACTCTGGGGGCTGGTGCAGTACATCGACCGCACCGGCACGCTGCTGGGCTCGAAACCAGTCTTCGAGGACGTCTTCTGCGCGGACAACGCGGGGCGGCAGGTCGTCGCCGAGCAGGCCGAAGAACTCCAGAGGCGGCTTGGCGTCGTCGTCCAGCGGACGCTGCGCCGACAGGCTCAGGAGTTCCTCGACAAGCCGTTCGTCGGTCGGCGGGCCCAGTTGTTCGAGTACGCGATGAGCGCCGAAGAGCGCTCGCTCTACGACGACGTGACCGCCTACCTGCTGGAACCGACGCTGCACGCGTTCAGCGGCAGTTCGCGGCAGTTGTTGCTGCTCGGCTTCCATCGGCGCATGGCGTCCTCGACCGCGGCGCTGGCAGACAGCCTGGAGCGGGTCTCCCAGCGACTGCGCGGGATGCTCCGGGGTGGTGGGGCGGCGATCGCCGCGGCGGCGGAGTTGTTCGCCGGCGACCTGGAGGAGGAAGAAGAGACGGAGGTTGGCCCCGACCCCCCGCCCACCGCCGGTGAGGACCCCGCCGATGAACGTGCTGTCGACGCGGCTGGCGTACGGGCGGAACGGGCGCGGGTCCAGGATTTCGTGCGCCGGGCCCGGCGCCTGCCGCGAGACAGCAAGGCGGAGAGCCTGGTGGAGGCGGTGCGCCTGGTCCTGGAACGCCCTGAGGGTCGGCAGAAAGTCGTCGTGTTCACCGAATCGTTGACGACGCAGGACTACCTGCGCGATCTGCTGCTCGAGCAGACGGAGCTCTCTCGGGGCGACATCACGCTGTTTCGGGGCGTCAACGACTCGGCGCGTGCGGCGGAGGCGCTCGGCGCGTGGCGCGAGGAGGTGGAGTGCGACATCGAGCCGCGCCTGCGACCCAGCCCGGCCGTTGCGGTTCGCCTGGCGTTGGTCCACGAGTTCCGCACCCGCTCCAGGGTCTTCATCTCTTCGGAGGCCGGTGCCAAGGGGTTGAACCTCCAGTTCTGCGACACGTTGGTGAACTACGACCTGCCCTGGAACCCGCAGCGCATCGAACAGAGGATCGGCCGCTGTCACCGCTACGGGCAGAAGCGCGATGTCACGGTGATCAGCTTTCTGGCGAAGGACAACGAGGCCCAGCGGCTCACGTTCGAGATTCTCAGCACGAAGCTCGATCTGTTCGGCAAGGTGCTCGACATGTCGGACGTTGTCCTGCAGACCCCGCGCTCCGACTCGTCCGACGAACTCGCCTCGGCTCTGGGGCCGGATTTCGAGGCGCAGGTGCGGCGCATCTGGGATCGTTCCAGGTCGGTGCGGGAGGTCGAGGACGAGTTGCGCCGGCTCCGGGATGAGTTGGAGGAGCGCAGGCAGCGGTTGGACCAGGTGCGCGAGCGCACGACGTCGCTGATCCAAAGGCAGTTCGACGAGTCCGTGCGGGAGGTCTTCCGCAACATCGAGTCGGAACTTCCGGCGACCCTCGCAGCGCTCGACGCTGAACTCGAGCGGGTGGTGACGGCGTACCTGGATGCCAGGGGCGTCCCCTGGGGCGCCGCGGAGCGGGCAGGGCGCCGCGTGATCCACGTTCGGGCTTCGCGGTCGTTGCCCGGTCCGCTGGCCGGCGGCGTCTCGGTTGCCCTGGGACCGGCCCGCGACCTGGGCGACACCGAGTCACTTCATCTCGCCCACCCCCTGATCGGCGCCGCGGTGGAGGAAGCACGGATTGCGGGGAACGGCGCCTTCCGCGTCCGCTTCGATCTCGCAGCCGGCGCTCCCGAAGCGCTGCGTCGTCGCCGAGGCGAACGCGGTCGATTGGCCCTGACTCGAGTGACGAACGCCCGCTTCGAGCGCGAGGACCGGCTGTGCGTCACCGCAGTGTTCGAGGACGCGGAAGTGCTGCGCCCGGCGGATGCCGCCATCGATCTGCTGCGCCAGCCCTGTGTGGACGTCGGCGAGTTCAGACCGCCGCTTGGCGTGACTGCGGATCACCTCGACGAAGTGGTCGACGAGGAGCTCTTCCTGGACCAGGCCGGCGGGGCCGGGGGCGACCAGGCGAACTTCGAGGCGGCGATGGATCAACTGGATCAGTATCTGGCCGATCGTCTCCTCGTGTTGCGGCGCGACCGGCGCCGCGAGAGCACTCGTCTCACGGCCGCCGAACGTCGCCGTGACAGTGCCATCGGCGCGGAGAACCGTGCGAGGGCAGAGTCCCAGACGCGGGCCATCGAGCAGAAGATCGAGTCGCTCGACTCGCAGATCGAGGCTATGGCGACGGGCGACGACGAGACGTACCGTCGGTGGCGGGACCACGCCCACGGCCGTCGCTACCGCAAGCCCGAGACGGAGCGGCTGCTCACCGCGGAGTTCGTCATCGGATGATTCCCTGCGAGCCGAGTCCCGCGCGGGAGACTGCCGAATGACGCGCGGCCGGGAAACGGTCCACCCTCTGGAGGAGAACGACGTGGCGCTCAAACTGCTGCACACCGCCGACTGGCATCTGGGCCGCCGATTCCCGCAGTTCGAGAAGGGCCAGGAGGAGCGCTTGACCCGGGCTCGGCTCGAGGCCGTCCGCCGGACTCTCGATCTGGCGGCGGGTTCCGACGTCGACGCCGTGTTGTGCGCAGGCGACTTGTTCGAAGAGCCGGCGCCGAAAGAACTGTGGTGGAAAGGACTCCTTCACGAGTTCCAGCGCCGGCGGGAATGGCGGCGGCCGGTGATCCTTCTGCCCGGCAACCACGATCCGATCGGGCGGGGTTCCGTGTACGCCGCGGCCCACTCGTTTCGACAGGGGCTGCCGGACTACGTTCACGTCGTGGACCGGAGTGGATGGGAGCTGCCGCTCGGCGACGGCGCCGTTCTCTACGCGAGCCCCTGCGAATCGCGGGCCGGTCAGACGGATCTCGTCGCTTCGCTGCCCCGCCGCGCTCCCGGGGACGAGCGGATTCGCGTCGGCATGGTCCACGGTCAGACCTTCGACATCAAGGGTCACCAGACGAACTTCCCGATCGCCCGCGGGAGTGCGGTCGAACGGGGCTTCGACTACCTGGCTCTCGGCGATACCCACGGGTTCCGGGAGGTCGAACCCGATGCGGCTGCGCCGACCGTGTACCCCGGCACGCCGGAGGCCACGACCTTCGGCGAGCGGAATGCCGGTCATGTGGCGATCGTGTTCTTCCCGCTCGACCGCCGCCGGCGCGCTTGGGTGCTGTGCGAACCCGTCGGAAGCTGGAACTGGCGAGAGGAGACGTGTCGATCGATGGACGAACTCCGCCGCCTGAAGCAGGAGACGAACCTGCGCAAGACCGTGCTCAGGCTCGTGTTGGAGATGGAGCTTCCGATGGCGGAGTACGACGAGGCGGAACGCATCCTCACCGAGTTGGGCGGTTCGATGGCCTCGACGCCGAAGGTCGGCGTGCTCGATGTCGAGCGAAGGGGGTTCCGCCTCGCGTCGGCCGCAACGATCGACTTCGGAAGCGAGATGCCGGTGCTCGAGACGGCCGTCGAACGCCTGCGGGAACACGCCCAGGCGCGTCCTGAGGTCGTCGAGCGGGCGCTTCATCATCTCTACCGGCTCGTGCGGGAACAGGCCTGACGCCGTGTGGATCCGCCGTCTGGAGGTCGTCGACTGCGCGGGCATCGCCGAGGCTTCGGTCGATCTCGAACCCGGCCTGAACGTGCTCCACGGGCCGAACGAACTCGGCAAGTCGAGTCTCGCGGAAGCGGTGCGGGCGGTGCTTCTGCTTCAGTCCGGCTCGAGCGCCGCCAGAGTCCTCGATGACTGGCACAGCGAAGGGCCGCCGTCGGTCGCCCTGACCTTTGAGCAGGAAGCTCAGAAGGTGTGGCAGGTGCGGAAGACCTTCAAGGTCGGCGGCGGCAAGAGTTACCTGGCGTTCTCCCGGGACGGCCGCGACTTCAGCACGGACAGCCGGGGCCGCGAAGTCGACGGCAAACTGAACGAGATGCTCGGCTGGGGCGCCACGCCTCCGGGCGGCAAGGGCGGGCCGCGCGGGATGCCCAGCACCCTGATCACCACCGCGCTGCTGGGCCGGCAGGACGAAGTGGGCGCCATCCTCGAGGGCAGCCTGGCTGAGGATCCGACGGAGTCCGGTCGTGAGCAGCTCATGCGCGCGCTCGAGGGTCTGGCCGAGGATCCTCGACTGAAGAAGCTGCTCGACGCGGTTCAGGTGAAGGTCGACCTGGCGTACACCGCCACAGGCCGGCGGCGAAGCGGCCGGGACTCGCCGTGGACGCGATTGAAAGAGGAACGCCGTGCCGCTGAGGAACGGCGGCAGGAAGTCCGATCGCAGCAGGAGGAGAGCGAGGGCGTTCGCAGGCGAGTGAACGAACTGCAGCAGGAGCAGACCGAGGCGGAGGCCGTCCGGGATGCGGTCCGGCGGAAGCTCGAGGAAGCGCGGGCAGCCGACGCCCGACGCGGCGAACTGGAGAAGGCCGAGGAAGCGTTTCGTTCTGCTGACAAGGAGGCGACGCGGATCGAGACGCTGATTCGAACGCGCGACGAGAAGCTCGCAGCCGCCGAGGTGGCGCGCAAGCGGGTCGCTGAACTGTCGAGCGAGCGTGCCGAGCTGGAGCGCGCCGGTGAAGGTCTCGCCCGGCAGTTCGCGGAGGCGCGCGAACGAGTGCGCGAGGTCGAGGCCGGCGGCGGCGAGCAGGAGCGGCGCCTGCGGGAGCAGGAGGCTGAGAATGCTCGGCTCAAGGTCGGCAGGGAACAGGAGGAGTTCGACCGCCAGATCGAGGACGCCGAGCGGTTCGCCGAACTCGACCGCCAGGTCGGGGAGCTGGGCGGCCGGATCGAGGAGAAGGAGCGGAATCTGGCCGAGGCGCGAGCCCTTGTTGAGGAGGCTGAGCAGGAGGTCGGGTCCGATCGAAGCCGATTGCGGGATCTTCAGGTCGAGCGCCTGGGCGCCCGCTACCTGACAGCTTGCGAAGACGTGAAACGGCGCGCTAGCGAGCACGAGGAGGCCCGGAAGCATGCGAGCGCGGCGGCGGCCGCCGAGGAAGAGGCGGTGTCACTGCGAAAGGCGGCTGCAGATCTGCGAGCGCCGAGCAGCGAGGAGATCGAGCGTCTGAAGAAGCTGGAGACCGATCGACAGATTGCTCGGGAGAAGCTCGCCGTGGGCCTGGTCGTCGATCTGGAGCTTCAGGCCGGAGCGAAGGCCGAGGTGCGCGCGGACAGCGAAACGGAGGCCGTGCGGGTCGGAGAGGGGCGGCACACGGACTTCGAGGCTAAGCGCGAACTGCGAGTCGACATCCCGGGCGTTGGCGCGGTGCATGTGCGCGGCGGCGGCAAGGAACTCGCAACGGCCGCCGACGCCGCCGAGCGGGAGCTCGAGACTGTCCGGCGGCCGCTCCTGGAGCGGGCAGGCGTCGCTACGGGTCGGGAGCTCGAGAAGCTCCATCGCCAGGCCGAGTCCCTGCGCGACGACGCCGACCAAGGGGATCGGAGCGCCGATGAGGCACGGATACGAGCGGAGCGTCTGGAGATGCTGGAGCGTGGCGAGGCTCTGGCGCGCGGTGACCTGGACCGCAGCCGGTCCGCCCTCGCCGAGGCGCTTGGCGAGGGCGCTTCGGTGGAGGAGCACATCCGCAATCTGGATGCGCAGCCGCGAGAAGAGTCGGAGATTGGCGATGACACTGAGAGCGTGGAGCGCCGCGTTTCCGAGCTTCGGGAACGGAGTCGTGGCCTTGAGTCGAAGGTGGAGCACGACGCAAACGACCTGGTCCGCGACCGGCAGGAGCAGGAGGCCAAGCGGAACGAGCTGCTCCGGGCCGATTCGGACTGGCGGGGCCTGCTTGCGGGCGCGGCGGCGCGGCGTGCGGAGCTTGCGCGTCAGAACGAGGCGGCGGAAAGCCGGCTCGAGGCCGTGCGCTCCGAGGCGGCCGATCAGGTCGACGAGGCCAGGGAGAACCTGGAGAAGATCGAGCAGGAGGCCGCCTGCGTCCGGAGCCAACGGGACGACGTAGGCCGGGGCCTTGCCTCGCAGCGCGAGGAGCTGGCAGGGCTGGAGAGCGAAATCAGGGTCCACGAGGATGCGCTGGAGCGGGAGGACGTGGAGGCCGCTCGCGGGGAGAGGAAGCGGTGCCGGGAGATCCTCGAGGGACTGGAGGAGGACCTCGCGGGAGCGGCGCCGACCGACACCGGAGAACTGGAGCGTGCCGCCGGAGAGGCCGAGGCGAAGGTCTTGCGGATCACGGAGGAGTTACTGAAGCGCCGGGGCGCCCTGGAACAGGTCGGCGGCGCCTACGCCGAGGAGCAGGCGCTTCAAGCACAAGAGCGGGTCGAGGCGATCCGGGAGCGGGAGGGAGGCCTCGAGGTCGAGTACGAGGCATGGAAGCTCCTGGTCGAGACGCTGCGGGAAGTGGAGAAGCAGGAGACCGCGCATCTCGGCAAGGCATTGGTAGGGCCAGTGAGTTCACGCATCTCGGAGCTGACCGGCGGCCGGTACGGCGACTTGGCGATCGGCCCGGAACTGGACGCCGGGGGCATCCGCTTCGCCGGCGCAGAGCGGACGTTCAGCGAGCTCTCGGTCGGCGCCAGAGAGCAGATCGCCATACTCCTTCGGATCTCCATCGCCGAAGCGTTGGGCGCCTTCGTCGTTCTGGACGATCAGTTGACGCAGACCGACGAGAGCCGGATGGCGTGGCTTCGCGAACTCCTGGAGGAAGCGGCGGCGAGGATCCAGATCGTCGTTCTGACCTGTCACCCGGAGGATTACGGATCGAGGCCAGCCACCCATGTGGTGGACCTCGTCACCCGGGTGCGACGGAGTGGACCAAGTATCTGACGGATCCTACTCCGCAGGAATCACGAGAGCAGCGACTGAGACAACCCACGACGCGTCGTCGAACGCCCGCTTCGCGTCGGCTTCCGTGTAGCGCTCGGTGGGGGTCAGGCCCGGTTCCCCGTAGAAGGACGGCTCCCGTTCGGCGTGCAGCCAGGAGGAGATGGCGGCGATTCGGTCGAGGTCGGCCGAGTCGAGGCCGGCGAAGCGGTCGGCCAGTTCCCGGAACAGGCTGCCTACGTCGTGCCAGTGGGGCGGCTCCACGCCTGCCTGCCGGAGCATTCCCTTGAGCGCGAGCTCGACGAGTTCCTGCGCCTCCCGGATGACGTCGGAATGCGCCTCTTCGGCCACGAACACAGCCAGGGCGCGGAGCCGCACTTGCGCCTTGGCCAGGTAGCTTCTCGCCAGAGCGCCGTTCGTCGTCATCTTGGGAACAGTTCAAAGACATCGCCGGGCTTGTAGTCGGGCTTCAGGTCCCAGTACCACTCGTCGCCCTTCCAGACCCGCTTCGAGCCCAGTTCACGGAGGCGGTCGCGCAGGCGATCGAGGGTGTCGGCCAGGCAGCCATCGGGGTCATGGAGGATGCGCGCGTCCTCGGTCATGTCGAGCAGGAGCGGGGTTCCGCGGCGGAGTTCCCGGGGCGTCTTGAAGATCGGCGCCAGACGGGTGTGGATTCCGAGGTCGGCGGCCGTGTCGAACAACGGCCGCAGCCGGTCCTCTATGGCGCGGAACTCCTCGACCCGAGCGATCCGACCATCCGGCAGATCGTCCGCGACTAGGAGGAGGTCTATGTCGGAGTCGGCCCTGGGCGTGGCGCGGCCGACGGATCCGTAGACGGCGAGGGCGGCCAGTCGGCTCCCGTAGTGTGCCTTGCAGGCCTTGAGGACGGTGTCCAGGAGGTTGTCGTACTGGCTCAGCAGTCGCGCGGTCGCGCGGCTCTGATCGGATGATCGGCGGTCAGCCATGTCTCCTTGATTGTAGGCCGGACCGGGAGTCGCCGGCGCACGAAGGGGTGCCATGGGTGCCCTTCGTGCATCTCCAACTCCCGAGCCCTGGCCCTGATCGGTGAGGCACCCGAAACGGCGTCCTGCCCCAAGCCGAGTACTACGGCGAGCGCCGCTTTCGTCGTTCGCAGCTCAACGGCGGTGAGTTCCTTGAGAGGAGACCTGATTTTCACGAACCTCCCGGGACTGGGCATGGCGCCACTCCAGGATCCATTACGCATTCAGGGGTGGCTCCACGCGTTCCCCGAACGCTGCCGGAGGAGCGTGCGACGTGCCGTTCCGGCCGTGGCTCTATCCGGCTCTCAGCGGGAGTCGGCGTTCTCGAAGCACCTGTTGATGAGTTCGTCGATCGCCGGGAACTGTTCCTCGAAGAAACGGCTCAACCGATCGCGAAGTCTGGCTGCGGTTGCGCCGCTGTCCCAAGCGGGGCCGAAGTCTTCCTCCTCCAGAAGGTCCACAGGCTTGAGCAGGTGTGTGTAGTCCTGCAGACGACCGCCGGCTTTGAACACAGAAGGGTCCTGTCGGGCGCGGGCGTAGACCTGTTCACGGATCGGTGCGGTCTCGCCCGACCCTAAGCATAGCTGTAGCTTCGAATTGAGCGGATCTTCTCCGCAGTTGACCTCGAACAGGATCAAGGTCTTGGAGGGTGGCCAGCCCGTGCCGGAACGCTGAGAGTCGAAGCGGTCCCAACTCGTAGGCCGAAACCGGACGTACGCGGGCGTAGACCAGTCTAGTAGCCAGCCATCGGTCTCAGCGATGGCCTCCTTGAGCATCTGGCCGAGTTCGGCCTTGTAGTCCGGCTTGTGTCGAAAGGCAAGTTCCAGGGCCGTTCGGTGCTCCAGGTAGATACGCCTCGCCAGCTTGGCGACTTCGCTTTCCGATGTCACGATGTTCCTCCGCAGGGTTGTTTCGTACTGAGCCAGGGCGTAGAGGGCGTCGGACCCCTCCAACGCATCGCTCTGTTCCAGCAGGTCCTTTAGCGTTTGATGAATGGCGGCGTAGCCCTCGGGTATCCAGAAGCGCCGCTCGTCTTTGATACCTGATTCCTTGCCAGACGGCGTCAGGAACACGAAGTGCCGCTCATGGTTCGGGAACTCCGCTTCCAGCAGTCGTCGGTAGCGGGTGAGTTGACTCACGCCTTCTTGGCCTATGCCTTCGGGCGCCCGGACCTTGTTCTCGATGGCACAAACGACCTTCTCCCGGTCGTTCAAGAGCAGGATGTCAATGTACTTCCATTCCCGCCTGACTTCGGTATCCGACCAGTCCGCTGCCTGCACTCTCGAGAGGGCGATTCCTGACATGCGCCGCTCTTCCGCTGTTTTCGCGGTCTTGGTCAGGAACTCCCTGAGGAAGGAGCTGCCTGTTTCGTGGGTTCCCTCGGGATCGAGGAGCCAGCCGAGAAAATTGGAATGGGCCTCCTCTGCGTGGTGAACGTTGAGTATCTGGAAGAAGTCGAGTTCCCGACGTGGCTCGGTGGCGCCGACCCGTTGAAGCTCGTCCAGTTCGGACCTGCTTTGGGCGAGGTCGTGAAGCGCTGCGGTTTCTTTGTCACGTTGCCGCTTCAGTCGCTGTTTCAGTTCGCCGAGGCCGAGACGTGCGGCGAGCAGCCGTTCGATTCGCTCGGCGTCGTACTGGTTCACCGTTTGTCGGAGACGATCCAGTGCCGCTCCCGCATGCTGTAGCGCCGAGCGGGTGTTGGCGGCGGTGTCGGGTCGCACCGAAGCCCAGCGCTTCCCGGCCGCCTTCTGTGCCCGCTCGATCTTCGCCCAGGTATCCCGAAGGGTCACAGTCCGGTTGAACACCGGCGCGCCGGGCGTACTGTCTGGGTCGACACAGAAGTAGCCGAGCCGCTCGAACTGGACCCGGTCACCCGGCTCGGCGCCGGCTAGGCTCGGCTCCAGCCGGCAGTCGTTCAGCACTTCAAGCGAACCGAGGTTCAGGTGATCGTCGATCTCGCCGGGTGCGCCGGCCGGATTCGGGTGGTTGAACAGCCGGTCGTAGAGCCGGACCTCGGCCGGGATCGCGTGCGCCGCAGACACCCAGTGCAGGGTGGCCTTGACCTTGCGGCCGTCCGGCGCGTCGCCGCCGCGCGTCGCCGGATCGTAGGTGCAGCGGAGTTCGACGACGTTCCCCTCTTCGTCCTCGATCGCCTCGGTGCAGGTGATGAAATAGGCGTAGCGGAGCCGCACCTCTCGCCCCGGCGCGAGGCGGAAGAACTTCCGCGGCGGGTCGCGGCGGAAGTCGTCCCGTTCGATGTAGAGGACCTTGGAGAACGGCACCTTGCGTGTCCCGGCGGAAGCATCCTCCGGGTTGTTGATCGCCTCGAGTTCCTCTTCGTGGTCATCGGGGTAGTTCTCGATCACCACCTTGAGCGGGCGAAGCACGCCCATGACCCGCGGCGCGGTCCGGTTCAGTTCGTTGCGGATCGCGAACTCGAGCTGGCTCAGGTCGACGACCGAGTCATTCTTGGTCAGGCCGACGCGCGCGCAGAGGTCGCGGATCGCTTCGGGCGGGCAGCCTCGGCGGCGTAGCGCCGTCAGCGTGGGCATGCGCGGATCGTCCCAGCCGTCGACGAGACCTTCGTCGATCAGCCGCCTGAGCTTGCGCTTCGAGGTCAGGGCGTAAGTCAGGTTGAGGCGGGCGAACTCGATCTGCTGCGGCAGGTGGATGCCGTCGATGTGGTCGAGGAACCAGTCGTAGAGAGGCCGGTGGTCCTCGAACTCGAGGGTGCAAAGCGAGTGGGTCACGCCCTCGATCGCGTCGGACTGGCCGTGGGCCCAGTCGTACATGGGGTAGATGCACCACCTGGAGCCCGTGCGGTGGTGCTCGGCGTGGAGGATCCGGTAGAGCACCGGGTCGCGCAGGTTCATGTTCGACGACGACATGTCGATCTTGGCGCGCAACGTGTGCGCTCCGTTCGCGAACTCGCCGTTCTTCATCCGTTCGAACAGGTCGAGATTCTCTTCCACGGAGCGGTTGCGGTCGGGGCTCTCGCGGCCCGGCTCGTTCCAGCGCCCGCGGTAGGCGCGCGCCTCCTCCGGACTCAGGCTGCAGACGTAGGCCTTGCCCTTGCGGATCAGCTCGACCGCCCATTCGTAGAGCTGGTCGAAGTAGTCCGACGCGTAGAGCGTCTCGCCGCCCCAGTCGAAACCGAGCCAGTGCACGTCGCGCTCGATCGCCTCGACGTACTCGGTGTCCTCCGCGGTCGGGTTCGTGTCGTCGAAGCGCAGGTTGCAGTGGCCGCCGTGCTCCTCGGCGACGCCGAAGTCGAGGCAGATCGCCTTCGCGTGGCCGATGTGGAGGTAGCCGTTCGGCTCCGGAGGGAATCGGGTGACGACGCTGCCGCCGTGCTTGCCGGCCGCGACATCGGCGCGCACCCGCTCGCGGATGAAGTCGAGGGGCCTGGAAGTCGTCGTGTCGTCGGTCATGGCGGCTGGAGCCGAGGCGCTTGCTGCGAAGCAGCGAAGGCTATCGGATCGCCGCCCTGGCGGCGTTCATCCGTCGAACCTCTCCTCAAACTCCGCGTAGCCTTCCTCGAAAGTGCACGGATAGCCCTGGAGCGAATGCACCATCGTCTCGAGCGCGGTCCGCTTGAAGCACAGCCGCGCCCTCCGGAACGTCCGCTCGTCCCCCGGCCCGCCGTACTCCTCGAATACGCGTTCAGCGAACCCCCGCCCGTAGGCGAGCAGACCGGCGAAATCGATGGCGGGGTCCCCCAGCATGCGATCGCTGAAGTCGATGATGTTGACCTGCCGCTTCCCCGCGTCCCACAAGATGTGCTCGCCGCTGAGGTCGCCGTGCAGGAGACCGGTTGGACTGCCTTGCTCCAGCTCGGCAGCCAGCTCGGTGAGGAATGCCTCGATGGCCAGCGTATCCCGACGTGCGAGATGCGGGAACACAAGCGCTTCGGTGTCGCGAACGAGATCTTCGTAGTCCTTCGCGGCATCTTCCTCCGGTACCTGGTGCCGTCGGGCGACGGACTTCGGTATCTCGTGCATCGAGGTCAGGAATGCGGCGAGCTGCCCCGCGATGGTCTCGCTTTCCTCCGCGGAGAGTTTCCGGAACGTGCCCGGATCCAGCTCACGGCCGGAAAGGAGCCTGTAGCCGCCGAACGAGCCGTCCGCCGCCTGGTAGATGTACCGAGGAATGCCGACCTGGAGCTTGCGTTCGAGGTGGCGCAGCAGCCCGGCTTCGTTCTCGACTTCGCTCAGGCTCGTCGGAGCCTTCGGGGCCCTGAAGACAAGTGCTTCGTCGAGGATCAGAACGGCGTGGTCCCAGCCGTGCGTCAGGTGACGATACGTGTTCCAGGCAATCTCCGGGAACTCCTCCTTGATTCGTCGCAGGAACAGCTCCGGAGCCATGGCGGAATCTAGCATGGGGCGACAGGCTGGCGGCGGCGGTTCCAGTTCTGGCGCCGGCCGGCGACCAGCACGTATGCTGGCGGCGTGGGCGACGCGGCGCTTGCTGCGGAGCAGCGGAGGTTATCGCGCCCGGGCGCGCGTCATCAGCCGTCGAACCGATAGCCGAGCCCGTGGACCGTGACGATGAACTCCGGCTGGCCCGGGTTCGGTTCCACCTTCTGCCGCAGTGACGACACGTGCACGTCGACGGTGCGGGTCGTCGGAGTGGCGTCGTAGCCCCACACCTCGTCGAGCAGACGGTCGCGGTCGTGGACCTGGCCGCGGCGCTCGATCAGGAACCGCAGCAGCCGGTACTCGAGCGCCGAGCGGGCGATCTCGGCCTCGGTGCCGTCTTCGCCGGTGCGCCACACCTGTGCGCGGTCGAAGTCGACGCGGACGTCGCCGAAACGGTAGCCGTGGGCAGTGTCGGCAACCGCGCTTGACGCCGCTGTCCCCGCCTGGCTCCGTCGTAGCAGCGCCTCGATCCGCGCCAGGAGTTCCAGCGTCTCGAAGGGTTTGGAGAGGTAGTCGTCGGCGCCCAGCTTCAGGCCGAGGACGCGGTCGACGAGCTCGTTGCGGGCGGTCAACATCAGGATTGGCGTTGTGACGCCTTGCTGGCGGAGATCGCGGCAGACGTCGAAGCCGTTCTTCCTCGGCAGGCTGATGTCGAGCAGCACGAGGTCGAAGCCGCCCTCGGTGGCCATCCGTTCGCCCGAAGGGCCGTCGGCCGCGACTTCGACGTCGTAGCCTTCGGCGACCAGGCGGTCGCTCACCGTGCGCGCCAGGCTCGGTTCGTCTTCGACCAGTAGCAGGCGATGGGCGGTCATGGGACGCCCGAAGTTCGGGGATGCCGGCTGGAGGCCTCCGTTCCCGGGGGCGGCGGATGCCGGGCGGTCATTCGGTGTTCGCCGGCAGGGAGACGCGGAACGTCGTGTGGCCGGGTTCGCTGTCGACGGTGATCGAGCCGCCGTGACCTTCGATCGTCTTTCGCGCGAGGCTCAGTCCGAGGCCGGAGCCGGCGATCGTTCCCTCGGTCGCTCGGCGGCCGCGAACGAAGGGTTCGAAGATGCGTTGCCGCTCCGCGGCCGGGATGCCGGGACCGCCGTCGGTGACCCTGACGACTACCCGTTGCCGGTCCCCGTCGAATCCGGCATCGACGCGCACGCGGACCGAACCGTCTTCGTCCGCTCCGTACTTGGCCGCGTTGTGGAGGATGTTGGCAAAGGCCAGGTTGAGGGCGTCGCGGTCGCCCTGGATCGCGGGCAGATCGTCGAGACCGGACACGTCGAGCTCGACTCCGTGTTCCTCCAGGAACCAGTTCGACTCGGCGATGACCGTGCGGAGGAGTGCGCCCGCGTCGAGTTGCTCGGTCTGCACCGGCTCGGGGCGACGGCCGATGCCTGCCCACTGGAGTACCTGCTCGACCAGGCGCAGGAGCCGCCGCCCCTCGCGGTCGATCAACTCGCCGTAGCCGCGGACGTCCGCGGGCTCGCGCACGATCCCGGCGCGCAGGTTCTCACCCGCCGAACGGATCGCCTGCAGCGGCGTGTTCAACTCATGGGAGACACCGGCCACGAAGTCGACCTGCTGAGCGGCCAGAGCTCGGGCGCGACGGGCGGACACCAGGACCAGGGCGAAGGCGACGCCGATCAGGAACAGGGCACCGGAACTGACGTAGAGATTGCGCCGGCGGGCCATTTCCGTAACGGCTTCGAGCGATCCGCGGCGGTGCGTGATCCGCACCAGCCAGGCGCCGTCCGGCGGGTCGGGTTCGGTGCGGCCGCGACGTGCTCGTTCGCCGGGCGAGGGACGCCGGTCGTCGCGGTCGTTTGGTCGGAAGCCCGGTCGGTCGCGGTCGTCGCGGCGTTCGGGGAACGGCCGCATCCGCAGCGCCCGGAACTCGATGTCCGCAGCGTCGGCTGGAGCGGTGGACGTGTGCCCTGGAGCGGCCGGGTCGGGAAAGACCTGGCGCGGCGCGGGACCGGACACGTCGGTCACCGAAACCCGATAGGGCGGCTCCTCGCCTGAAGGTGTGGCGCCGAAGTGGCGTTCGATCAGCGCGGGCAGCATCTCCCGTTCGAGTACCGAGACGTCCAGGCTGGCCACGATCAGGGTCGTCGGCGGTCCGGGTCGGCCGCCAGGCGTCCGGGCGGGGACCGGGATCACCAGTCGATCCGTGCGGGCCTCGGGTAGCCGGCGGCCTGGCGGCCGCAAGGGGCGAACGAGCTCTTCCAGGTCGTCGGGTCCGGGGTCGGGCTGGAACCGGCCGCCGTCCTCGTCGAGCCTGAGGACACCGAGTCTCCCTTCGCGGCGGTCGGCGACCACGATCCAGGTCCGGTCCAGAAGGTCCGGGAAGGCGGCGCTCTCGCGCCAGTCCAGGACGACTCGCGCAAGCAGCGCCTCCAGCCGCTCGGATGCGCCGTCCCGGCTCCGGCGCGGATCGACCCGAGCCACGGTGCGCAGGAACGAGGCACGGAGCTGGGCCAGCGGGACGTCGATGTCGTTGGCAAGCAGCCGGCTCGACTCCTCCAGGTTCGCCCGCATCCGTTCGTTGGCGGCGGCGCTCAGTTCGCCGGTCCACCGGTACTGCAGGACGGCGAGCGTCACCAGCAGCAACGAGGCGACCGCCGCGACGATCAGGGTCCAGCGATCGCTCGAACCGCGCGCGCTCCGCGGGCTGCCGGCAACAGGCATGGTTGGCAGTGTAGCGCCGCGGAAACCTCGTCATTGTAGGGCTTTACAAGCGTTACAAACATCTTGCGCCGGCTTGATGACTGACCTCCGGCTAACCCCGTACTGTCTCTTCACGTTTGATTCTCAGCCCCCTTAGGAGGTGCTTGAAATGAAGAAATCACTACTGAACCGCTCCATCCTGGTAGCCCGCACCGTGCTCCCCGGTCTGCTGCTTGTGGCCACGGCCGCGTTCGCGGCGGCCGAGGAGGGCGAGGGTCGGCAGTCCAAACGCGGGATGCGCGGCGACTTCGCGGAGCGCGACGCCGAGCGCATGGCGCGAGTGCTCCAACTCGCTGAGGACCAGCGGGAAGAGTGGCGTCGGGTCCGCGAGCAGCATGAAGAGAACGTCCGCCCACTGTTGAGCCAGATGCGCGACATCTCGGAACGTCTCGAGACCGAGGCGAATCTGGAGAACCCCGATCCGACTGTCGTAGGCCAGTTGGAGCTCGACCGCCGGAACATCGGGCGCCAGTTGAGGGCGTCGCGGACTCAGGTCGACGAGGACCTGGCACGTCTGCTCGACCGTGACCAGACGATCCGCTGGGAAGCCCTGCGGGAGAACGGTCGGCGCGGTTCCCGGGGGTCCTTCGGTCCAGGTGGTCGCGGTCCGCGTCCGCGGAACTAGGCTGCGGCCAACCTGCATTCGTTCAACAGGCGGGCGTCCTTCGGGCGCCCGCCCTTCTTCCTTGGCCGCCGATGGCCCGTGCGGCAAAGACTGGCTGCGCCGGCGCCCTCGCCGGCTTCCGGAAGAGACGCGCCGCGGAGCGGCGACCATTCCGCGGCGCTAGGATCGCGCCTCATTCACGAAGCCAGGGGCAACATTCGCCGCTGGGGAGGTGCGCCATATGGCAGACGTAGCGTTCGTCGGACTTGGAGTCATGGGCTACCCGATGGCTGGCCACCTGGCGGCAGCCGGCCACCGGGTGACGGTGTACAACCGCACCACGGCGAAGGCGGAGCAATGGGTAGAGGAGCACGGCGGCAGCAGCGCTCCGACTCCCGCCGAGGCGGCGGCCGGTGCCGAGTTCGTGTTTTGCTGCGTCGGCAACGATGACGACGTGCGGGCGGTGACGCTCGAGTCGGGCGGCGCGCTCGATGGCATGGTCGCGGGCAGTGTCCTCGTCGACCACACGACCGCGTCGGCGCGGTTGGCCCGCGAACTCGCCGAGGCCTGCGCTGAAAAGGACTTCGGCTTCGTCGACGCGCCGGTCTCGGGCGGCCAGGCAGGCGCCGAGAATGGCGCGCTGACCGTCATGTGCGGCGGCGAACCGGACGTCTTCGAGCGGGTGAACGCGGTCATCGACTGCTACAGCCGGGCGGTCAGCCTGCTCGGCCCCGCCGGCAGCGGCCAGTTGACCAAGGCTGTCAACCAGCTCTGCATCGCCGGCATCGTTCAGGGCCTCTCCGAGGGCATTCACTTCGCCGAGAAGGCCGGTCTCGACCCGCTGGCGGTCATCGGCGCGATCTCGACCGGCGCCGCCGGGTCATGGCAGATGGACAACCGCGCCGAGACGATGGTCCAGGGGAAGTTCGACTACGGCTTCGCGGTCCAGTGGATGCGCAAGGACCTGGGGATCGCCCTGGAAGAGGCCCGTCAGAACGGGGCCCACCTGCCCGTGGCGGCCCTGGTCGACCAGTTCTACAGCGAGGTCACCGCGCTCGGCGGCCTGCGCTGGGACACGTCGAGCCTGGTGGCGCGGCTTCGGGCGATGAGTGGAGGCTCCGACTAACGACTTGCGGCCACCTCCGTCTTGGGGCTCGTGAATTCCTCAAGCGCGGTACCTTTGACCGCTCACAACCTTGCAATTCTGGACCGTTAGTCCATAATTGCAAGGATGATTGACGAGGTAGTCCCACGAATACTGAGGGCGCGCGTAGAAGACCGACTGCGGTTCTTCCCTGCGGTGGCCCTGATGGGGCCGCGCCAGGTCGGCAAGACGACGCTGGCTCGAGCCATCGCGGACGCTGGCGGCCAACCTGGGCGGGGGCCCGGAAGCAAGGGTCTGTATCTCGACCTCGAGAACCCAGCCGATCGGGAGAAACTGGCGGATGCGCGGGGTTACCTCAGCCGACATCGGGGCCGGCTCGTCGTCCTGGACGAAATCCACCGTACGCCAGGGCTGTTCGAGGTCTTGCGTGGGCTCATCGACGATCGCATTCGAGCCGGCGACCGGACGGGACAGTTCCTCCTCCTGGTATCGGCCTCCATGGATCTTCTGCGCCAATCGGGAGAGAGCCTGGCCGGGCGCATTGCCTATCTCGAGCTGGCTCCCCTGGATGTTCGCGAGGTCGACCGGAACGAACAGACGCAGCTTTGGATTCGGGGCGGCTTTCCGCCCGCTTTCATGGCGCCTTCGGACGCGGACAGTGTTCTGTGGCGGGAGAACTTCATCCACACATACCTGGAGCGGGACGTTCCGGCCTTGGGGCCGCGGATTCCTGCGCAAACCCTGCGGCGTTTCTGGACCATGCTTGCGCATGCCCAGGGCGGAGTCTGGAACGCCGCCGCGCTGGCCCGGAGCCTGGCGGTCGACGGCAAGACCGTTGCGAAGTACGTGGACCTGATGGTCGATCTGTTGCTGGCGCGACGGTTGCCGCCGTTTCACGCCAACGTCCGCAAACGGCTGGTCAAGTCGCCCAAGGTCTATCTGCGGGACAGTGGAGTGGTCCACAGCCTGCTGCGCCTCGACGACGAAGAAGCAGTGCTGGGTCATCCGGTGGCCGGCGCAAGTTGGGAGGGGTTCGTCGTCGAGACGCTGATTCGCGCGGCGCCGGAACGTACTCAGGCGTCTTTCTTTCGGACGGCGACCGGTGTCGAGATCGACCTCGTGCTGGAGCTGCCGGGCAATCGGACCTGGGCCGTGGAGATCAAGCGCAGCGCGGCGCCTTCAGTTGGCAAGGGACTCAGGGTCGCCCTTGATGACGTGAGTCCCGACTCGGCCTTCCTGGTTCACAGCGGGGAGGAGAAATACCCGAAAGGGGGCGGCGTCGAAGCGATCGGGCTTCGAGAGATGGCGGAGGTGCTTGCCTCCGCCTGAGTGATTCGGGGATCAGGCGGTGGCGGGCCCGGCGTGGCTGCCGGTGTTGGGCCCACGGGACCTGGACACGTTCGGTTCGCCGGCGACATAGAAGCGCCAGGGTCGGTTCGGGGCCCGCGAGACGCCGATGCGGCCGCTGCGGCCGGGCTGGTCCGGAGGAGGCGTGCCGTCGTCCACGATGACGATGGGCAGGCGACTTCCAGCGGCCGATGCCGCGACCAGGTCGACGCCGTCGTCGCGGCGGTCGAGGCCGAAGGCCTGGCACAGGCGGGCGGGGCCGGAGCAGAGGTTGACGGATCGAAACGGCTTGGTGGAGCGGCGCCTGCTGGCCGCGTTGCGAGCGCGGCGCATGACGTCCTGGCCGGCTAGCGGTGCGACGGCGCGCAGAAGGACGGCGGAACACACGGCTTCCTCACCGCAGACGACATTCGCGCAGTGGTGCATGCCGTAGGTGAAGTACACGTAGAGGTGCCCGGGCGGCCCGAACATCGTCCGGTTCCGGTCCGTCATCCCGCGGTGACCGTGGCTGGAGGGGTCGTTCGATCCCTCGTAGGCCTCGACTTCGACGATGCGGGCCGCACGTCGGCCGCGGATCAGCACCTTGTTGAGCAACTCGGGAGCGACCTCGAGCGCGGTGCGGGCGTAGAACGAGCGGGGGAGGGGCGGGAGATCGAGGTTCACGTGAGGTGCCGGGTCAAACCGGGATCGGGGGGGCGGAAGCTATGGTCGCCGCTGCGCGGCGCGTCTTTCCGGAAAGCCGGCGGGGGCGCCGGCGCACCCAGTGTGGGGAGGTCGGTGCGCCTCAGTTGGCTGCCTCGTCCAGATCGGTCTCCGGCCCCATGTAGGCCCGGATCCCGGCCGGGGTCTCCATCTTCGTGTACTCGGGGGCCTGCACGCTGACGTAGAGCACTTCCCCGGTGAACACGAGCCGGCCCTCGTGGGTGCCGCGGTAGCCGAGCGTCCACGAGGTCCGTCCCCAGTGCTTGATGGCCAGATCGATGTCCAGCAGGTCGCCGTCGGTCACCGAACCGAGGAAGTCGATCGTGCAGCGGCGGAGCATCATCTCCCAACCGAGCTTCGCCCGGAGTTCGCGGATGCCGAGCAGCCAGTTCTCCAGAGCGTCGTCCATGTACGCCATGTAGTGGGCGTTGAACACGACGCCCTGCTTGTCGACCTCGCCGTAGCGGACGCGGATCGTGTGCCGGTAGGGCGTGGTCATTGGGGAGGAGCTCAGAAGCTCGGCTCGAGACCCAGTGCCCAGGCCGCGAAGGCCCACTGGTCGGCAACGTCCTCGATCTGCATCCAGGTCGGCTTGCCGGCGCCGTGGCCGGCCCGGGTCTCGACCCGGATCAGGACCGGGCTGTCGCAGCCCTGGCCGCGTTGCATTTCGGCGGCGTACTTGAAGCTGTGCCACGGCACCACCCGGTCGTCGTGATCGGCGGTGGTGACCAGCGTCGGCGGGTAGCAGCCGCCTTCCTGCACGTTGTGAAGAGGCGAGTAAGCGTACTGGGCCCGGAACTCCTCCTCGTTCTCCGACAGGCCGTAGTCGGTTGACCAGTTGCGGGCGTTCGCGCTCGGCAGGTGGTAGCGCAACATGTCGAGGACGCCGACGGCAGGCAGGGCCGCCCCGAACAGGTCGGGGCGCTGGTTGAGCGTCGCGCCGACCAGGAGGCCGCCGTTGCTGCCGCCCTGGATCGCGATCCCCCCGGCGCTCGTGTAGCCCTCGGCGATCAACCATTCAGCGGCGCCGATGAAGTCGTCGAAGACGTTCTGCTTGTCCTGCTTCGTGCCCGCCAGGTGCCACTCGCGGCCGTACTCGCCGCCGCCGCGCAGGTTCGGGATCGCCAGCACGCCGCCCATCTCGAGCCACGCCAGCCGCGACGAGGAGAATCCGGGCGTGAGCGAGATGTTGAAGCCGCCGTAGCCGTAGAGCAGAGTCGGATTGTCGCCGTTCCTCTCGATACCCGCGCGGTGGGTGATGAACATCGGGATGCGGGTGCCGTCGGCGCTCTCGTAGAAGACCTGCTCCGTTTCGTAGCCGTCGAGGTCGGCGTCAATCGCGGGGCTGCGGATCAACTGGCTCTCGCCTGACGCCACGTCGTAGCGATGGATCTGCGACGGCGTGCCGAAGCTGGAGTACGAGTAGTAGGTCTCGGTGTCCTCCCAGCGGCCGCCGAAGCCGCCGGCGGTGCCGATTCCGGGCAGTTCGACCTCGCCGGCCGGAGTTGCCGGCTGGGTGCCGTTCGGATCGGCAAGGCGGACCACGGTGCGGGCGTCGTGCAGGTAGTTCAGGACCAGCTTGCCGCCGACCGCCGACACGTAGGACAGCGTGTCCTCGGACTCGGGAAGGACCTCATGGAGCGTCGGGTTGCCGGGCGTGCCCTTCTCGTCGACGTCCACCGCGACGATGCGGTTGCGCGACGCATCCTTGTTCGTTTCGAACAGGAACACGGAACCGAGGTTCACGACGTAACCGTAGAGCGCATCCCACTGGTCGAGCAGGGGCCGGATCGCGGAATCCGGCTCGTCGATCTTCCGATAGTGCACCGCGTTCTCCAGGTAGCCCTCCTGGAGGTTGACGAGCAGGTACTCGCCGTCCTCGGAGACCGAGGCGTACGGATTGCGGCGTGGATGCTCCGGCTGGCTGAAGACCAGCCGGTCCTCCGCCTGGTCCGTGCCCAGGGCGTGGAAGTAGACGGAAACGGCCTTCGAACCGTCGCCCTTCGTCGGATCGTCTTCGCGCGGGGGGTAGCGGCTGTAGAAGAAGCCGGAGTTGTCGGGCATCCAGGAGATGGACGTGAACTTCGTGAAATCGATCAGGTCGCCGGTGTCCTTGCCGCTTTCGACATCGTGGACCTTCCACGTCCGCCAGTCCGAACCGCCGTCCGACTGCGCGTAGGCCACGAAGCGACCGTCCCGGCTGGGCGCGAACCCGGCCAGCGCCACCGTCGCGTCGTCGCTCCAACTGTTCGGGTCCAGCAGCACGCGGCCCGGCGGCTCGTCGCCCACCCGGTCCACTTGTTCCGCCACGTACATGACGCTCTGGTCCTGGAGCCCGTCGTTGTGGTTGTAGAAGTAGCGCTCGCCGCGCTTGCTCGGCGTGCTCCAGCGCTCGTAGTTCCAGATCTCCCGCAACCGGTCCTCGATCGCCGAGCGGCCGGGAAGCGCGGCCAGGAACGGCTCGGCAACGGCGTTCTGCGCCGCCACCCAGGCCGCGGTCTCCTCGCCGTCGAGGTCCTCGAGCCAGCGGTAGGGGTCGGCGACCTCGACCCCGAAGTAGTCGTCGACCTGGTCCACCTGCCGGGTTTCCGGATACTCGACGGGCCCGGGGTCGAAGGTGTCGGTGGAGCAGGCCAAGAGGGGGAGAACAAGAGCCGGAGCGAGCCGGCGAAGAGTGGGTCTCATGATGGGGCCGGATTATAGAGGGGAGCACTGCCCGGTGCTCCGGCTCCCGTCCGACCTTCAGAGCGCGAAACTGACGACGTACAAGGCGGTGCCGCTGGCGGAGGTCAAGAACAGGCCGACGAAGGTCAGCGCTCCCGTGCGCCGGTGCGGCCCGCCGAACGAGCCAGGCAGGGTGTGCGCGAAGCGCCGCCAGGACAGGACCACCAGCGTGAACCAGGCGATGGACGTCGCGAAGGCGACGACGAGATGACCGCAGAAGAGCCAGGCGCGCCGCGGGCCGGTCACGGAACTCAGTGAGAAGGCCTCCTGAGCGCCACCGAAGCGGATGCTGCCCTCTAGCGCCAGGACGGCGACGATTCCCGCAACCAGCAGGGAGCCTGAGGTTCACCCATGATGCGCGTCCCCGTACAGCCCGATCTCCTGAGGTGGGCTCGTGAGCGAGCCGGTCGATCGAGGGGGGATCCGTCGCGGCGTCTTCCGAAGATTGAAGCATGGGAGCGTGGCGAAGTGCAGCCCACCTTCGGGCAGTTGGAGGACTTCGCGAAGGCGACACACGCGCCGTTCGGCCACCTGTTTCTTGGAGAGCCGCCGGTCGAGTTCTTGGAGAGCCGCCGGTCGAGTCCGTACCGATTCCTGACTTCCGCACTGGGGTGAAGGCTCAACTGGGTCGGTCCCAACCTGCTGGACATGGTTCACCTCTGTCAGCAGCGCCAGAGTTGGTATCGGGACTACGCCCGAATGGCGCATGAGACGCCGCACGCGTTCGTTGGGTCGGCTCGCGTTGGAGATGATGTCGTGGCGACGGCGGCTGTCATCCGTCGAGCGTTCGGCCTCGACTTGGAAGAACGGAAGCGGTTCGGCGCCTGGACGGACGCACTGCGGCGGTTCATCGGGCAAGCGGACGTTCTAGGCGTTCTCGTCATGGTCAGTGGCGTGGTCGGCAGCAACAACCGCCGACCGCTTGATCCCGAGGAGTTTCGAGGTTTCGCGCTCGCTGACCCGCTTGCGCCTCTCGTCTTCGTCAACTGAGCGGGCACCAAGGCCGCCCAGATGTTCACTCTGGCACATGAGATCGCCCACATCTGGCTGGGCCAGTCCGCGGCGTCCGATGCACGGATCCCTGCGGTGCCCGACGAGGAAACCGAGCGGTGGTGCAATCGAGTAGCGGCGGAGCTTCTGGTGCCGCTCCAAGTCCTCCGCAGGGAACTCGATGTCCATGCGGGTCTCGACGGCGAGGTGAGTCGCCTCGCTCGCCGCTTCAAGGTCAGCACGTTGGTGGTTCTGAGGCGCATCCACGATGCCGGAGCCCTCTCCCGTGAAGAGCTGTGGGCCGCCTGTGACGACGAGCTCGCCCGCTTGCGTGGCCTGTCGAAGGGTAGCGGTGGGAACTTCTACTTGACGTTGGGCGCACGGGTCAGCAAACGCTTTGCCCGGGCACTGGTGGAGAGCACCCTCGAAGGTCGAACGGGGTTTACCGAGGCGTTCGGGATGCTCGGCGTGAAGAAGATGGAGACCTTCAACGAGCTCGGCCGCACGCTGGGGGTTGGCTACTGATGGGCTATCTCCTGGACGCGAACGTCATGATTGCGGCGCAGAACCTCCACTATGGCTTCGACTTCATGACTCCGTTTCAGATGCTTCGCCTGGAAAGTGCGCGGTTCGTCCTCGAATCGGCGTGCTGAGAGGCCGCACATCCGCTGTCCAGAGCGCCCTAGAGCCCGAGCACTTCCCGGCACCACCCGCTGACCGCCTCGGCCACTTCCCGATCCACGTCCTCCTGCCTGCGACCGGACCGCTTCAGCACTTGCAGGCTGTGGTCGCCGCCCTCGACTTGGTGGAGCGTGGCGCGTGCACCGAGCCGATCACAGACGCCGGCCAGCAGATCGCGGTCTGCGAGCCGATCCCGGGTGCCGTTCAGGAAGAGCATCGGCTTGGCGACCTCGTCGAGGTGGTCGGCGCGCGATGTTCCGGGTTTGCTTGGCGGGTGCAGCGGAAAGGCATGAAAGACGAAGCCGTCGACGTCGAGTGCTTCGCTGGCCTCGGCGCCCGAGGCCATTCGGCCACCCATCGACCGGCCGCCTGCGAGGAGCGGCAAGTCGGGCCGCAGGGCTTTGGCTTGGGCCACCGCCGCCCGGACGGATCGCTGCAGCACAGGCCGCGGGTCCGGACGGCGGCTGCCCTTCTCGGTATAGGGAAACTGAAATCGGAACGTAGCGATTCCAAGATCCGCCACGCCGTGGGAGAAGGTTTCCATCGTTGCGTGGCGCATGCCCGCGCCGGCGCCATGGGCGAAGACGAGCAGACAGCGTGCGCCGTCGGGCTCGAGCAGGATCGCGCTGACGGGCTGGCCGTCGGAGGCCTGGATGCTGGTTTGCGTGGCTGGGGTGGAGTTCATCGGCGGTCTCGCGCAGCTCCATTGTTCTAGGATCTGTGGTGTTTATCATGTCGAGCACTCCGAGCGCCTTTGGGCCCGCGGCGTCGAACTGAGTTCCAGTTTGCGGCCGAGACGGGCATGACGACTTCTTCACACGTCGAACGGTTTCGGGGGATGCGGTGCCAGTGGAAGCGGATCGAGTCCGCGCGCGTCGAGGACTGGATTCGAACCATGAGGAGGATGAGGGCGCATCAACAGCGCCTCGTTCGAGAGGGGAAGTGGTTGTCTGGCCCTTCTGACCTGATGGCGATCATGCGCAGGGAGCGGGACGAGTTGGCCCATACGTACATGTTGAGGTGGCTCCTCGATCCGATGGGTCGGCACGAGCTCGGTACGGCGGTCATTGGGTCCTTGGTCGCATGTTGCGGCGGCGACTCCGGTGGCGACGCGTTTGCCGTCAAGCGTGTGGATGCGAGCTACCGGGGAAAAGCACGGGAAGCCGACGTCGTCGCCCGGGGCAGGAGATTCACCCTCGTGATCGAAATCAAGGTCGATGCGGAGGAGCAACCGTCTCAGTGTGAGGATCTGTACAAGAACTTCCAACGTGAGGAGGGGCCGCTCTTCCTGTTCCTGACTCCGGATGGCCGCAAACCGCAGACCGCATACAGCGCCGAAGCTCGAGAGGCGTTCACGACACTGTCCTGGCGCCAGGTTCGCCAGATCGTCGAGCGCGTCGCTTCAGATGCACCTGTCGGAGCTGTCGAGAACTACTTGTCTACGTTGAAGGAGCAGTTCGGATGAACCGGATCAAGGATGAACGGATCAAATTCTACCTGGAACACGAAGAACAGATCGAAGAATGGGCGGGCATCAAGAGAGAAGCCCACGAACTTGCAGACAAGTTCTATCGCAGCCTCCGGGAGTCGCTGCGATGTGCACTCAAGGCACGACGGATGAATGACGTGAAGTCATTCATCGAAGACGACGGCGGTGACAAGAGCTGGCCGACGATCGGTCTGCGGCGCCACAGTTGGCCCGAGGACGACGATGATCCCGACGTTCGGCTTCAGTGGCACAAACGAGACACCGGGTTCGGTTCGGGTCCGGGGCCTTACTGCGGCGTCAGAGCGAATCAGGAAAAGTACGGCGAGCTCTTTGAGGGTTGCAAGGAGTTGTATCCGAAGAAGAGCCGGATGTGGCGCTTCAGGGACATCGATGTCAGGGGCGGACGACCGGAACGGTACTGGGAAGCCGACAAGTTGCGTGAGTACAGGCAGGTCCTGATCGACGAGCTCCTCAAGGCATGGTGCGAGCTCTCGCCTCTCATCGACAAGGCCTTTGGCCTTGACGCCAAGTAGGGATGGCCGGGACTTCCGCAGCTCTGCATCTCTTCTTCACTCAAGCCCGAACGTCTCTGCCGCCCGATCTGCGAGCGTGTCGCCGATCGCGAGCGAGGCGGTGGCGCCGGGTGACGGCGCGTTCAGGACGTGGAGCATTCGGGGGCTCGTTTCGATCGCGAAGTCGTCCACCAGATTGCCCCGGCGGTCCAGCGCCTGGGCGCGGATGCCGGCACCGCCGGGCATCAGGTCGGAGTCGCTGAGATCGGGCACGAAGCGACGGAGGTCGCGCGCGAAGCGTGCGCGGCTGCCGGAGCGGGCCATCTCGCCGAGGCCGACCTTCCAGTAGCGCAGCGACATTCTCCAGAAGCCCGGGTAGCTGAGACTGCTCCAGGTGTCGCGGGCGTCGAAGCTGCCGCGGTCGTAGCCCTCGCGTTTGAGCGCCAGCACCGCGTTCGGGCCGGCCTCGACCGAGCCGTCGACGCGGCGGGTCAGGTGCACGCCGAGGAAGGGGAAGCGTGGATCGGGGACGGGGTAGATCAATCCCCGCAGCAGATGCCGGCGTTCGGGCGCTAGTCGCAAGTACTCGCCGCGGAAGGGGACGATGCGCACGTCGGGGTCGAGCCCCGCCGTGCGCGCCACGCGGTCCGACTGGAGGCCGGCGCAGTTGATCGCATGGCCAGCCTCGAAGTCGCCGGCCGTGGTCTCGACGACGACGCCGTCGGGCCGTGGCCGGATGCCGGTGACCCGGGTCCGGAGGTGGAGCGGGACCCCGGCGTCCTCCAATTCGGCGGCGTAGGCGTTCGCCACGGCCTTGTAGTCGACGATGCCGGTCTCGGGAACCCAGAGCGCGTCGACTCCGGTCGCGTGCGGTTCGAACTCCGGGATCCGCTCGGGCGGCAACCGCTCCAGGCCGGCAAGGCCGTTCGCTCGGCCGCGCCGCTCCAGCTCGTCGAGACGGGGCGCCTCGCTCCCGTCGGTCGCGATGACGAGCTTGCCGCAGATCTCGTAGGGGATGTCGCGACGGTCGCAGAACTCGATCAGCCGCCGGCGCCCGGCGACGCAGTTCTGCGCCTTGAGCGAGCCGGGCTTGTAGTAGAGGCCGGAATGGATGACGCCGCTGTTGTGTCCGGTCTGGTGGACGGCGGGCCGGGGTTCGGCCTCGACCACGAGGATGTCGAGCTGTCGGTATCGGCGGGAGAGGCTGCGAGCGGTGGCCAAGCCGATGATCCCGGCTCCGATGCAGACGACGTCGGCGCGCTGTGGCATGGCGGGCTTCAGTCGTCGACCGCGCCGCCCTCGTCGACGGGTGCGCCCGGCAGCTCGGCCCGAGGATAGGTACCCAGAATGCGGAGTTCGGACGTCTTCGCTTCGACCGCTTGCAGCGCCTCGGTGACCGGTGCGGAGGCGACGTGTCCTTCGATGTCGAGGTAGAAGCGATAACGCCAGGGCGTGGCCGGGATCGGCCTCGATTCGAGCTTGGTCAGGTTCAATCCGCGGCGGGAGAAGCTGCGCAGGACCTCGCCCAGGTCGCCGGGGTGGTTTCCGGTGGCAAGCAGCAGAGAGGTCTTGCACGGCTGTTCCGGAGGGCAGGGCGCGGCCTCGCGAGCGACCTCCACGAAGCGGGTGAAGTTGCCGGCCTGGTTCTGGATGCCGTAGGCGAGAATCTCGAGGCCGAAGACGCGGGCTGCGGGCTCGCTGGCGATGGCGCCGACGCTGGGGTCATTGCCTTCGCGAACGCGGGCGGCAGCGCCGGCGGTGTCGAATTCCGGTTGGGCTCGCAGCCAGTTGCGGTCGCGGAAGAACTGGTCGCATTGACGGAGCGCCTGCGGATGGGAGAGCACGACGCGCAGATCCTCGATCTTCGTGCCGGTCAGGGCCAACAGGCAGTGCGCGACCTGGCTGATCACTTCAGCCGTGATCACGAGGCCGCCTTCCGCCAGCAGGTCGTAGGTCTCGTTGATGCTGCCCGCGGTGCTGTTCTCGATCGGCAGCAGGGCGATGTCGTGGCGCCCGCTGAGGACGCCTTCGGCGGCCTCCCGGAACAGCTCGTAGCCGCGCAGCACAACGCCGCCGGGGCGGCCGGCGTACTGCCGCTGAGCCGTGAGATGGCTGAAGGAGCCCTCGACGCCCTGGTAGGCGACTCGCAGCGGCGCCTTGTCGAGATCGCGGATGTAGCCCTGCTGCGCCGCGATCGACATCTCGATCAGCAGGCGGAAGATCCGTTCCGTCTGGTGCGGGTCGAGGTCGAGTTCGGCGGCGATCGTGCGCACTCGGGTCAGCAACTGCTCCTCGCGCAACTGGTCGCGGAACGGGAAAGCGGCGGCGATCTTGGCGCCGGCGACTTCCCGCGACAACTCGACGCGTCGCCGGAAACCGCTCAGCAGGTCCCGGTCAATCTGCTCCAGTTCCCGGCGTATCGCCTCGAGATCGGGCTGCAGGTCATGCTCGGCGGCTGTGGACATGATGTGCTCGATTCATCGCGGCACCAAGGCCGCGGGCGCGCAGTATACGGCGGGCGTGGCAGAACTCCCGAGGGCCGGCGCTTCGCGCCGGATGCCGGCCGGAAGGCCCGCGCACCCAGTTTCCGCCGCGTGAGCACCTAGTCCGGATGCGGCCGGATCGCCACCTTGAGCGCGCGGCGGGAGATCATCAGATCGAGCGCATCGGTGAGGCGATCTAGCGGCAACTCCGCTTCGATCAGTCGGGCATAGCGTTCCGATGCACCGATCAGCCGGTCGAGCGCGGCGCGGAACGATGCCGGCCGGTAGTGGTAGACGCCGAGCAGGGTCTGTTCCTGGTAGTGGACCGCCTCCGCGTCGATCTTCAGGGTCGCGCCGGGCCGGCAACCCCCGAAGAGTGCCGCCACGCCGCCCGGAGCAAGACAGGAAACGGCTTGGCGCCAGCCGGCGGGACTGCCCGTGGCATCGACGGTGAAGTCGAACAGTTCGCCCGCCAGGGCGCCGTCGTCGCCGGCGCGCCCGCAGTGCGTCTCGGCGGCGCCGAAGGTCTCGGCCACCGCGAGCCGATGCGGATGGGGGTCCAGTACACAGACGTGCGTTCGAACGCTGTGGAACAGATCGATCAGCATGAGCCCGAGAGGGCCGCAACCAATGATCAGCGCGCGCGCCTCGGTCGGCGGACCGCTCCAGTCGGCGAGCGAGCGTTCGAGACAGTGGACGGCGCAGGCCAGCGGCTCGGCCAGCGCCGCGATGACCGGTTCCAGGCCGGGCGGTCGTGCGTAGACGCTGCGCTCCGCGACCACGGCCGGTACCAGCAGGTAGTCGGCGAAGGCCCCGTTCAGGTAGACGAGCTCGCGGCAGAGATTCTCGCGCTCGTGGCGGCATGGCTGGCACTGGCCGCAGGCGGCGCTGTTGCCGACCACCACGGCGTCGCCCTCCGTCTGTGCTGTCCCGGCGGCGGCACGGACGACGGTGCCGGTGACCTCGTGGCCGAACGGCGCCGGCAGAGTCAGCATCGTCGGGTGACCGCCGCGGCGGAACACCTTCACGTCCGTTCCGCAGGTGGTGGCGGCGTCGACCCGGATCAGGAGTTCGCCCGGACCGGGCTCCGGCATGGGCATTTGCCTCAGCTCCACGTCGCCTGGTCCGACCAGGAACGCCTGCGTCTGGTGCTCTGGAATCACGAAACCACTCGGGCGCAGGCAGCGAATCAAGGGTGCAACAGTACCTTGAGCGCTTCGCGCCGCCGGCACAGCTCGACCGCTTCGGCGGCTCTGTCGAGCGGCAGGCGGTGGGTGACCAGCGGCGTCGGATCGAGCGCGCCCCGGCTCATCATGTCGAGCACGCGAATCTGCTCCGCGGGCGAACCGGAGTAGGCGCCGATGACCTGGCGCTCGGACCTGAACACCGCGTTGATGTCGAACGTGACTCGCGCGTCGTGGCCGGCGTGGGCGAAGAGCACGACCCGTCCGCCCGGCCGGGTGGCCTGGAGAGCCAGGTCGAACGCGGCCTGTCCGCCGGCGGTGTCGAAGACGGCGTCGGCGCCGCCCGATGGCCTGCCAGCGCTCGAGACATCGACGATCCGCTCGGGTGCGACGGCGGCATCGGCGCCGAGTCGCCGCGCCGTCTTGCGGCGGTTGGCGTCCGGCTCGGCGACGACGATCCGCGGTTCCTGGAACACGGCGCGCAGCACCAGCAGGTGGAGCAGGCCCATCGATCCGGCGCCGATGACGACCACTTCCGGCGCTTCCCTATGCAGCCCGGCGCGGTCGATCCCGCGCAGCACGCAGGCCGCCGGTTCGACGAACACCGCGGCGTCGTCGGGAAGCTGGTCGTCGAGTCGCCGGACGGTGCGTTCGACCGCCCGGGCCCGCAGCCGGATCCGTTCGCTGAAACCGCCGGGATCGAGCAGGTTCTCGGCGAACCGGGGGCACATCGTCTCGGCCCCGCCCCGGCACAGCCGGCAGTCGCCGCACGGGGCATGGTGCGGGACCACGACCCGGTCGCCGGGTTCGAGCGAGTCGTCGCGGCTGTCGATCACCCGGCCGACGACTTCGTGACCCAGTACCTCTCCCGCAGTTCGCCCGCCGTCGGCCAGCTTGTAGAGGTCCGTGCCGCAGAGGCCGCAGTAGAGGAGTTCGATCAGCGCCTCGCCGCCCTTGGTCGCCGGCTCCGGCGCCTCGGCGAGTTCCAGGTTGCCATCGGCGGTGGTGCACGCGACCTTCATCTCCTCTCATTGTGGCCCATTTCCTCGCGCTCGCGGGGGCGCCCGCCCGGCGGCTTTGACTGGGAGGCGGAACTCGTGTACGTTCCGCCTGCCGCCGGGTCCAGCTTGCAGTCCTCTGGTCGCCATGACGACCAACAACGCTTGATTGTCGCGCCAGGGTTGATGCAGCGGTGGGCGTTCGTCCTCCACCTGCTTGCTCCCCCGTGCGCCGAATCGACTGTCCCTTATCTCCCGACCAGAGGAGTCTGTTTCCGTATGCCCAAGAAGTCTTTCTCGACCAGCCGACGTCCGTCCGGCCGCAAACCGCGCCACGACGCCGTCTGTGCCGAATGCGATATCTCGACAACTGTTCCCTTCCGGCCCGCCCCCGGCAGGCCGGTCTACTGCCGCTCCTGCTTCACCAACCGCCGGCGCGGTCCTTCTGCCGCCGTGAACGCCGCTCCGGCCAACGGCGCCGTGAACGGCGTCCATCGCCCGGTTGGACCGATTGCCGATCGCGGCCGGGACGCCGACGGCAGCGGCGTGTTTCCCGGTATCGCGCTCACGAGTGCGACCCGGGCGGCGATTGCTCGCATGGGCATCTCCGAGCCGACGCCGATTCAGGAGCAGTCCATCCCCCATCTGCTGGCCGGGCGGGACCTGTTCGGGCAGGCGCAGACGGGGTCGGGGAAGACCCTGGCCTTCGCGGCGCCCATCGCTGAGCTCTGCGATCCATCTGCACGGCGGGTGCAGGCGCTGGTGCTGACGCCGACCCGGGAGCTGGCCATCCAGGTGGCCGGAGTCATTTCCGGTCTGGCTTCATCGCGCCTGCGCGTGACGCCGTTGTACGGCGGCCGGCCGGTGAGACGTGATCAGGCGGCGTTGAGGCGGGGCGCCCAAGTGATCGTCGGGACTCCGGGCCGCACGCTGGACCACCTGCGTCGGGGCGCCCTCGATCTGGGCGCCGTGCGATTCCTCGTCCTGGATGAGGCGGACGAGATGCTGGACCAGGGTTTTGCCCGCGATGTCGAGGCGATCCTCAGCCGCACGCCCGCTTCACGGCAGACGGCGCTCTTCTCGGCGACCATGCCCAACTGGGTGGCTCAGACGGCGAAGCAGTACCTGCGCAACCCGGTAAGGGTCGAAATCGACCCCGGCGGTCAAGCGCCCACGGTGGAGCATGTGGTCTTCTCGATCCGGAAGGACGACAAGATCAGCGCGCTGCAGACGCTGCTGGACGAACGAAACGGCGACCCGATTCTCGTCTTCGGCAGAACCAGGCACGGCGTCAGGAAGCTGGCGAAGAAGCTCGGCTCGCTGGGCTATCCGGTCGGGGCACTTCAGGGGAACCTCAGCCAGGGCGCACGCGAGCGCGTGATGAGGGGCTTTCGTTCCGGTGCCGCGCCGATCCTGGTGGCGACGAACGTGGCTGCCCGAGGCCTGGACGTTGACGGCATCGGCAAGGTCGTCAACTTTGATCTGCCGGACTCGCGGCAGCTCTTCACGCACCGCGTCGGGCGGACCGGGCGCATGGGGCGTTTCGGCGAGGCGGTGACCTTCATCACGCCGGACGAAGAGCGCAAGTGGCGCGAGATTCAGCGCGGGCTTGGCCGCCGGTTCCCGCGCCGGACGTGGCGCGCACTGGCGCAGTGACGCTCTCGTGCGCGCCAAGCGCGGTGTTGGTCAATCGGCCGCGGGTTCGGCCAGCCGGGGTTGCCGCGAGGGCGCTTCCTTGATGTGGATGTCGTGCTGGTTGAAGGGGATTTCGATCCCCGCGGCGGCGAACGCCTTGTGCGTCGCCTTGACCAGTTCGTGGGTCACGATGCCGCGGAGCACCGGCTCCTCGACCCAGCACAGCAGCTCGTAGGCGATCGACGAGGGGCCGAAGGTGCGGAACCGTACACGAGGTTCGGGCTGTTCGCACACCTTGGGGTTGTCGGCGGCCACCTGGAGCTGGACTGCTTCGACATGGTCCACATCGCTGCCGTAGGCGACCCCGACGCGCACCCGGATGCGGTACTTGACGTGGGGACCGCCGCTCTCGTTGTTGATCTTTGCGTTCCCCATCACGGCGTTGGGGATCGTGACCTCGATGTCGTCGCGGGTGAGCAGGCGGGTACTGCGGATGCCGATCTCGGTGACCATGCCGCGTTCACCGGAGTCCAGCGTGATGAAGTCGCCGATCTTGTACGGGCCGTCCGCGAAGATGAAGATGCCCGCGAAGAGGTTCGCCAGCGTGTCGCGGGCCGCGAAGCCGATCGTGAGACCGGCGATGCCGCCGGCGGCGAGGAGGCCGGAGACGTCGGCGCCCCAGATCGTGATCGCCAGGTAGGCGCCCAGGAGGACGATCGCTACCTTGGCCAGGTTCTCGAACAAGGGCTGGGTGTGCCTGGAGACGAGAGCTCCTCGCTGCCGGCGCCGGGATATCGCCCGGAGCAGAACAGTCGACACGCGTAGCCCCGCGACGATCCAGAACAGAAGCGCCGCGGTTTGCAGGGAGTTGCCGATCGCTATCTCGACGCGGTCCTCGACTGGCAGGCGGTTGATGCCGATGCGCAGCCCGATGAGGAACACCGAGACGAAGAGGGGCCAGTGCGCCGCTTCGAGCAGCCGGTCGTCGACTTCGGTCTCGGTGCGGGCGAAGACTCTCGCGACGACTTTCTTGAGGAACAGCCAGACGAGCCAGGCGGTGAGCGCCGAGAGGAGCGCGACCGCCAGCAGTTGGAGCCACGCGCTCTCGGCGTAGATCGGCAGCACCTCCGCGAGCCGTTCTTCCAGTGCGGTCAGGCTGATGGTGCTGCTTTCGTCCATGGCTGAGGGTCGGTGGGATTGCTACGATAGCCGACGCTTGGGACGGGCTGGGGGCTGCTGGGCTGCTGCGAATGAACTGGCTGGTTGTGGGACTACTGATGTGCGCCGCCTCGGTTGGCGCCGGCGCCTTCGGCGCCCACGGGCTGCGGTCAGCACTCGACGCGGAGCACTTGGCGCTGTGGGAGACGGCGGCCCGCTACTTCATGTACGGCGGAGTCGTCGTGTGCATCCTGGGCCTTGCCGGCCGCGTTTCGACCGCGGACCTGCGACTTGCCGGCTGGTTGCTGTTCGCCGGATCATTGATCTTCTCGGGATCGGTGGCGGTGATTGCGGTTGGCGGCCCGCGGTGGCTGGGCGCCATCACACCGATCGGCGGCTCCCTGCTGATCGCCGGCGTTCTCGTTCTCGCCTGGAGAATGCTGGAAGGTCCGGCGAACCGGGCGGGTTTCTAGAAGTCGGCGCTGCGGGTACGCAGCCCTGACGCGCATGGAACTGGCCGCCCCCGCCGGCGCGGCTATGCTGCCGCGTGAACCGCGCGGGGCACAGCCAGAAAACACCCTTCCCAGGAGATGAACAACAATGCCGAACGGCACCTTGCAGGTACCCGCACCCCGTAACGAGCCCGTGCTCTACTACGCGCCCGGATCGGCCGAGCGCGCAGCTCTTGAGGCGCGACTGAACCGGATGCTTGGCGACCAGGTCGAGATTCCGGTCCTGGTCGGCGGCCGCGAAGTTCACACCGGCCGCACGCAAGAGGTCGTCTGCCCTCACGATCACGGTCACGTCCTGGGCACGTGCCACCAGGCCGGCGCCGCCGAAGTCGAGGCGGCGGTGGCGGCCTCCCAGGAAGCCTGGCCGGAATGGTCCACGATGCCGTTCGAGGAGCGCGCAGCGATCTTCCTGCGGGCCGCCGAACTGCTCGCCGGCTCGTGGCGGTCGACGGTCAATGCGGCCACCATGCTGAACCAGTCGAAGACGTGCTACCAGGCCGAGATCGACTCGGCGTGCGAACTGATCGACTTCCTGCGTTTCAACGTCTCGTTCGCGGAAGAGCTCTACGGCCAGCAGCCGGTGTCTTCGCCCGGGATTTGGAACTACGTCGAGTACCGGGCGCTCGAGGGCTTCGTGTTCGCGGTCACGCCGTTCAACTTCACGGCGATCGCGGGCAACCTGCCGACCTCGGCGGCGATCATGGGCAACACCGTGCTCTGGAAGCCCGCCTCGACGGCGCTGCTGTCGGGCTACTACATCGTGAAGCTCCTCGAGGAGGCCGGTCTGCCCCCGGGAGTGATCAACTTCGTGCCCGGACCGGGCGCCACGGTGGGCGATCCGGTGCTGGCCAGCCGCCACCTGGCGGGCATCCACTTCACGGGCTCGACGCCGGTCTTCCAGCGCATGTGGCGGACGATCGGCGACCGGATTCAGGACTATCTCACGTACCCGCGGATCGTCGGTGAGACCGGCGGCAAGGACTTCGTGTTCGCCCATCCCTCGGCCGACGCGGCTGCCCTGAGCACGGCGCTGATCCGCGGCGCCTTCGAGTACCAGGGGCAGAAGTGCTCCGCGGCGTCGCGGGCCTACATCCCGGCGTCGCTCTGGGGCGAGGTGCGCGAGCGGCTGTGCGACGAGCTGGCGACGGTGAAGATGGGCTCGCCGGTCGATTTCTCGAACTTCATGGCCGCGGTCATCGACCGCTCGTCGTGGGGCAACATCTCCGGCTACATCGCCGAGGCCTCCGGCGGCTCGACCTACGAGGTTGTCTCGGGCGGCGGCTGCGACGACTCGGTCGGCTACTTCGTGGAACCGACCGTTGTCCGCAGCGGCGATCCGAGGTCACGCCTGATGAGCGAGGAGATCTTCGGTCCGGTCCTGACCGTCTACATCTACGAGGACGGCGCGCTCGGCGACGCACTGGAGCTCTGCGACACGACGAGCCCGTACGCGCTCACCGGCGCCGTGTTCGCGCGCGACCGCGCGGCGGTGGCCAGCATCGGCGCCCGGTTGCGCCATGCCGCCGGCAACTTCTACATCAACGACAAGCCGACCGGCGCCGTGGTCGGTCAGCAGCCCTTCGGCGGCGCCCGCGCCTCCGGCACGAACGACAAGGCGGGCTCGATGGCCAACCTGATGCGCTGGACCTCCCAGCGCGCCGTCAAAGAGACCTTCGCGCCGCCGACGGACTACCGTTATCCCCACATGGGCTGACGCGGCTGCCACGACGTGATCGTCGATTGCTCGGACAAGCGCACCGAGGCGTTCTACAGGGGGCGCCGGGTCGCGGCTTTCTCGGGCTTCGCCCGGACGGCCTCGCGAAAGCTCGACCAGCTCGACGCGGCCGCAAGCCTGGGCGACCTGGCCAGGCCGGGCAACCGTCTAAAGGCACTCAAGGGTCGCCGCAAAGGACAGTGGAGCATCCGCATCAACGACCAATGGCGAGTCTGTTTCAGGTGGCCGGCGGGAAGCTCCGGTCCCACGGACGTGGAAATCGTGGACTACCATTGAGACGGAGGCACAACATGCGCGAGCCCATTCATCCCGGTGAGACGCTGCGCGAGGATCTCGACGCGCTCGGCATGAGCGCGGCGGAACTGGCGCGGCGGATCGATGTGCCAGTGAGCCGCATCACAGGGATCCTCAACGGTCGGCGCGCCGTTACCGGCGACACGGCTCTTCGGCTCGGACGTTTCTTCGGCACGTCTGGGGAGTTCTGGCTCAACCTGCAGAAGCTCTACGAGCTACGGCTTGCGGAACGGGAAAACGGCTCGGAGATCGCTCGGCTGCCAACGTTGGATGCAGGCGAGGGGTTGCACGCGAGGGGATGAGGACCTGCCCTTGACGGGCAGTTCCGTTGCTCTTGCTCGATGGCGGCCGCGATCAGACGGCGCCCACAGGCGCCCGGACGCTGAGAGCGTCAGTGTTTCCCGCCCCAGTAGTCAGGAAGCGGCGGTGGCGGTTTGGGAGGTGGCGGCTCTACGTCGCCTATCCGCGCTGGCGGGGTAATCGACCCCACGTCCGGGAGGCTAAGGCCGTAGGCCACTCCCAGTCGTGCCTTCACGGCTTCTGGGGGGCCTTCTTCTTCCAGAGGATCGTCGGACGGCGTCGATCCCGATCTGCCATCGCTGGCGGCGTTGTCCATGTAGCGGAAGTCGCCGACGTTCCAGGAAGCGCTGCGAATCTGAGACTCTGCCGTTCTGAGGGCGTCCCGCAGGATCGACAGTCTGCCTCCTCCGCCGGTGACGAAAACCAGCAGGCCTTCCTCCCAGTGGGGAGAATTCGGATCTCTGTTCTTCTTGAGGTCCCAGATGACCTTTCTGAGGGCCATCGCGACCTGTTCGCGATAGCCACGGTCGACGGCGAGAGCATCCTCCGGTGGGGATGCGCTTCGATCCGCCAGGTAGCGGTCGACGCGGTCAGGTATCTGGTCGAAAGGACCTGCGTCGCGGGGAGGAACTTCCGGGTCGATCGCGAATCCGGCATCGGCGAGAGTCTCCAGGCGATTGAGGTGAAGGTGAAGTGCGCCCAGAGGTTCGACGAGTGCATTCAGGAGTTCCCAGCGGTCTTCGCCTTCGCGCTCATGGAGGACGAAGCCGCGCGAATCGCTGGTTGAGGCGCCGACGTCGACCAGGAAGTGCAGGCCGTTCCGTCGCTCGTAGGACTGAGCGTACGTCGCTGCCTCCGCTACGATCTCCGGGACAACCTCGACTCCGATCAGGTTCAGAAGGGGCTTTGGATCGAAGTCGGGCGCGCGCAGTTGATTGACCGCCGCGATTGCTTCCGATCTGGTCGGCGGCCGGTCTTCGACGGATAGGGCCCAAGCGGCCTTTCCGGCGATCAAGAAGCCCTTCCTGATCTGCTCGTCGTCATAGCCTGCCGAGGGAATCCCTAGGTTCAGGGTCCATCGCAGGGAGTAGCTGCCATAGATTTTCTGCTCGGAATTCAGGACGTGGCAGCGGGATGTGCGCAGAACCCACGCGAGATAGCAGGCGGCCATGGCGCGGGCCTCGACCGAGTCCGGGTCTTCCATGAGGTCGACCTTGAGGCTGCGATCCGAGGGACTTGGCTTGGCATCGGCAGTGAGGCGGCAGCCCGGTGCCGACTCCGACAGGTTGGTCGGCAGGAGGAAGGAGCGTTGTCCGCTGCCATCGGGCCACGTCACGGCGGTGACGGTCCCACGTCCGAAGTAGGGGCTTCGAATGGCCACCTTGGCGCTTGACGTGCCGAAGTCCAGCCCGATCAACAGATCCACTTTCTCCCGGAGCCCGGTGTTTCTGAACTGCGTGCATGCTGCGCCGGCCGAGTTCCGGGGTGGGTCCCAGTGCAGGGCCGAGTCCGTTCTTTCCGTGTCGGCACCGGCCTTCAAGGCCGCTTCGGCCGGTGCCTCTGCCGTTGGCGAAGGGTCGGCAGGTGGCGGCCCGGCCTCCTCCCGGAGCACCGCCGACCCGGCAGGCCTCCTCCGGCCAGGACGCAGCAGCCGTCGAATGATGTCCCTGAGCTTCCCAATTGCCATCGTGTTGTATCGCCCTCCTCAACCCGGCTCCACTCGAATCAACCCCACGCACACCGTTTCGGCGGGACCGTGCTTTAGGTCACGGTCTCTCTCGATTTCGCGCCGCCGGAAGTAAGTCGGGCTCGAACGAGTTCTCCGGCACGGGTCACGGTCTCTCTCGATTTCGCGCCGCCGGAAGTCGGCCCTCGCTTCGAGAGCGCGGAGACGGCCCTTGGTCGGAGGGACCAGCCGGGCTGGACCGGTCGTCTCGAAGATCCGCAGTTGCTGCTCCAACCGTTGCCTTTGGGTCCCGAACCTGCGCTCCGCCATCCGCTGGAGCATGTCGGCGCGGTCTTCATTCTCGGCCTCGAGCTCTTCGACGTAGGCGTCAAAGGCTCTCTCCGAGGGCTCGACGCAGCCTTGTTCGACCTGCTCGGTCAGGATGCGGGTATCGACTGCTCCCTGTGCGCTCAGCCAGGCGGCTCCTTCGCTTGAGGCCGTCCCGATGAGAAGCTCGGCGTCGCCTCACCTCGCGAAGCGAACTCCGTGTCAGCCGTGAGTCTCCGTCCAGTTTCTCCTGCCGAATGAAGTTGGCGAGGTCGAATCGGGCCTCGTTCGAGAGATCGATGTCGAACAGCAGATCGTGCCCGGGGACCTGGCGAAAGAGTGAGCCCCGATAGTGCACACGCAAGTAGTCAGTGACGTACTTGACCAGATCGGACGCCGATATGGAGCGGTGGAGCTCTCTCGCCGCTCCAATCGGGTTCCAGGGCAGGTCGTAGTTGATGACGACCTCGGCGAACTGCAGGTCGATTCCTTCGCTGCCCACCTCGGACGAGAGGAGAACGTGCGCGCTGGGAGATGTGCGGAACCGCTCGACGGCCTGGTCCTTGTCGGGCGTCGAGCCCTGCAGGACCATGCACGGGATTCCCCGTTGCTTCAGGCGTTCCTCGAGGTAGTCAAGGGTGGCAAGGTAGGAGGAGAAGACGATGACCTTCGACTCGGGCTCGTTGTTGAACCAGTCCGACAGGATTGCGGAGAGACGTTCGTACTTGCTGTCCCTGGTCCATAGTGCGTCCAGGTCACCAAGTTGCCGCGCCTGAGCGGTCAGCTCCGACTTCAGCGGACCTTCCTCTTCGGTCCAGTCGTCGAGCGCTTCGTGCCCGCCGGCGGCACCCTGCTGCCAGAGCCGAAGGGCAGCGGGCATGGAGCTGGACATCTGTCGCTGAGGGGTAACTTCGAGGAAGGCGGCGCTGACGTCGCTCGCCATGCAGTAGTCACGCACCAGCCTGGTGACGTTGCTGTAGAACTCCATTTCGGCCGGTGTCGGCTCGACCTGAACTGCCTTGACATCTCGGGAGGGGCGGTGTTCCTGGACTTCCCGGCGGCGCGTGCGAGTTACGGTGTGGCCGAGCAGGTTCAGTCGGTCGAGGCGTTCGGCCACTCGCGCGACGTTGGCCGGGTCGGCGTTCCGTAGTTCCAGTTCCAGGTGCTCGGAGAGCGAGCCTGCCTCCGAAGGCGCTCCGCCGACCACGAGTTCGCGGGCCCTGACGAGTGGGGCGTTGGCCTCGAGGAGCTCGGAAAACGACTGCCCCCGGTCGAACATGCCCTCGTCCACCAGGCGGAGAAGCTCGTGGAGATCGTTGCTGCGGAGGTGAATCGGCGTCGCTGTCAGCAGGACGATGTAGTCGGAGACGGTCCTGGCCAGCCGGGCGAGCTGAGAGGTCGTCGTCTCCCGGTTGCGGAGGTGGTGGGCCTCGTCCACGACACACATGTCGATCAACGGGTCGGCCTGTTCCCGATCGACCAGGAACCGCGCCAGTTCGGATGCCGCTCCGCCGTCGGTGGTCTCTCGCCATCTCTTCCTGGGTCGGAGGCCTTGCAGGCTGGCGATGATCGCGAAGCTTGGAGTCTCATCGTTCGCTGCCTGGCGGAGCCTGCTCAGTGTTCCCCTCGCGTCGAGAATCTCCGCGTCGACGCCGAAGCGGTTCTTCAGTTCGCGCTGCCACTTCTCGCGTAACACCGCGGGACACAGGACGAGCAAGCGTCGAAAGTCGTATCTCGTGCGAAGCTCGGTCCAGAGTAAACCCGCCTCGATGGTCTTCCCGAGCCCGACCTCGTCCGCGATCAGGATGCCGCGCGCCACGGAGTTCAGCAGTCGGACAACGGGCTTGAACTGGTGGGCGTAGAAGTCCGTTCCGGTGACGTCCATGCTGTAGATGACGTCGGCCAGTCTCCCCGTAAGGCGTGCGTGGGCGAGAGTGAGTCGAAGATCGAGTTCGTCGCCGAGGCGACCGCGCTCCAGAAGATCCAGGGCGTCTTCTTCGGCCGGCATCGCTTCGAGTTGGTCCTCTGGCACAAACTGTGCGCCTTCCGGGAACTGGATCTGCAGCTTGGTGAACGCTCCAGATGAGCGCGATCTGCCCGTCAGGACCCCGATGCGACCGGGGTCGTGCTTGAGTCGACAGCGTACGCCGGCTTTCAGTTCAGGATCGGGCAAAGTGAAGAAGGGGGGCTACCGACTTCATCGCGCAGGGTGCCGGTACTACCGCAGGCGGTTCACTGCCGCCATCATTGATTCGACGTTGGTGTACTTCTCGCGGACCTTGTTCTGCGCCTCGCCGAGATCGACTTCGTCTTCGTCGAGTCGGGTCCAGTCGTTGAAGGTCACGAAGTCGACGCCGCGTTCGCGAAGCAGCTCGACGATCTTCTCGGGCGCCTTGGCGGGGTTGGCGGGCGCCGAGACACCGTCGATGTCCTCGAGCATCTTCTTGACCGTGGCCGTCGAATCGGGGCTGTTCGTACCGATGAGGCCGGTCGGGCCGCGCTTGGCCCAGCCGACGACGTACTGGCCCGGAACCACCTCGCCGTCCTGCTCGGTCTGCAGCCGGCCCTCGTCGTTGGGCAGGATGCCCCAGCGTTCCTGGAAGGGAACGCCCGGCAGGGGCACGCCGCGATAGCCGACCGCCTTGAACACCAGGTCGACGTCCAGGGTTTCGGTTTCGCCGGTGCCTCGTGGTCTCGGTGTGCCGTCGTCGGAGGCGTAGAGCTCGTTCTTCTCGATCACGACCCGAGCCACGCGGCCGTCGTCGCCGGCCTGAAGGTCGATCGGGGAGACCAGGAATCGGCAGGTGACGAGGCGGTCGCCGGCCCCGGCTTCGGCGCCGGCGACTTCGGTCAGATAGGCGACGTTTCTCTGGGCGCTGCGCGCCGCGCCCTCCTCCAGCCAGCTCCGGCTGAGCTCGTCGAGGTCCATCGCCTCTTCCGACACCAGCAGGCTCACGCCCTCGAGCGAACCGATCTCCTTGATCTCCTGGGGCGAAAACGCCGCCTGGGCCGGTCCTCGGCGGCCGAGCAGAACGACCTCCTCGACCGCGCTCTGACGGAGCACCGCGAGGGACTCGGCGGTGATGTCGGTGGGAGCGAGTTCGTCCGGGTTGCGCACCAGGACGCGAGTCACGTCCATCGCCACGTTGCCGTTGCCGACCACCGCGATGCGCCGCGCCGAAGCGAGATCGAAGCTGCGATCCTGGAAGTCGGGATGTCCGTTGTACCAGCCGACGAACTCGGTGGCCGAGTGGACGCCCGGAAGATCTTCACCCGGGATCCCCATCTTGCGGTCCGATTCGTTGCCGGTGGCGTAGACGATGTGGTCGTAGTGCCGGCGAAGATCGTCGACCGAAATATCGCGGCCGAGTTCCACGTTGCCGAAGAAGCGGAAACGCTCATGCTGTGCGGTGCGGTTGTAGACCCGAATCACGTTCTTGATTTTCTGGTGATCGGGGGCGACTCCGCCGCGCACCAGGCCGAAGGGGGTCGGCAGGCGGTCGAACAGGTCGACATCGGCTTCCATGCCGTCCGCCTTGAACAGCGCGGCGATGGCGTAGAAGCCGCTCGGCCCGGAGCCGATCACGGCGACCCGAAGCGGTCGTTCACTGCTGCCGAGGGGCCGGTCTTCGAGGGTCTCATGCACTCGTTTCTCGCCTTCGCGCACCGCAATCGCGGCTTCCGTTGTGGTGTCGGGGAGGGCCGATCGGTCGGGTATCATAGCGCTGTACCTGCTGGCGCCGTTCAGGGATGCGCCACGGCCGGTCGCCGGCATTTGTCAACGCGGCTAAGTGTTGACATGATTAGATATACGCCGCTCCGGCCCGCTCGGTCACGCGGACTGCGGCTGGGAAACCCAAGGAGACGAAGCCATGTCCCAGTGCCGTTGGCTCGGTTGTTGCGCCGCCGCCCGAACCCGGGTGGCGCGATCTTGCGTCACCCGTGACTTGTTCCGAGCGCCCGTCATCGGGCGCTCGGGTGGCACTTCGGTGCGGCTTATCCCGATTCTGCTCCTCGTTGGAGGCCTGAGCCTGACGGCCGTGCCCGTCACTGCCCAGCAGTGTGAGGGCGCGCTGTCGATCACTCGCCTCGGGGGCGCCAACCGCTTCTCGCCGCCGGTGGAAGACCAGGCGGCGCTCCAGGCCCTGTTCGTGGACTATCGGGATGAGATTGTCACAATGCTCGGCGAAGCGAATTGGTCGGGCGAGGCGGACGATCTGTTCGCGGCCGTCTCCGCCTGGCAGGGGATCACGTCGAGCGCCTTCGAGCCTGGTCAGCGAATCCCCTGGATGTTCTTCCGCTATCGCGGCACAACCCCGCGGGTTGGCACGAATCTGTGCTGGGCCGGCAACGAAGCGTTCCCGGCCTGGGAGATCCGCTTCAACTCGAACGGGAACTGGTACTCGATGATCGTGCCCGAGTCGTGCGGCAACCTGGCGCTCCTGGCGGAACAGCCGCTGCCCAAGGTCACGCTCGACCTCGACATCGGAGGCCTCTCCTGCACGGACAAAACCTTCGACTTCCAGAGTTCGTGCACCGACGGCGCCGCTTCGGTGACCGTCAAGCTGCCGGACGGCAGCGAAATGGCCGTGGGCTCGGGCGACGCAACCTTCCCCTTCATGACCCAGGGCGACTACACGGTCACCGCGACGTGCACCGCGATGTCGTCGCGCGGCGACACGCTCGAGGACTCGTTGAGCAAGGCGATCGCGGTCGGCTGCCCGAGTTGCAATGTTGCCGCCGCGCCGGAGGCGGTCGAACTGGGGCAGTCGTCTGTTCTGACGGTTGTTCCCAACGCCGGGCATGGGGCCCAGGTGACCCGCGTCACCGTCGACGGTGAGCCGCTCGCCTCTCCGTACACGAAAGAGATGACGCACGAGGGTGCGGATGCCTTCACGCACATGGTGACGGTCGAAACGAACACCGGCCAGAGCGCCCGGTGCTCGGCCGGGATGAAGGTGGCGCCGACGAGCACGACCTCGATCGCGCCGGACCGCGTGCTGGTTCGTCAGCCTGCCGTTGTCACGGTGGCGCCGAACAACGGCAACGGCGCGCCGGTGACGGTCACTCTGGACGGCGAGCCGCTCGAAGCTCCCTACGCGAGAGAGGTCGTCCACAAGGATGACGGCGTCTTCACGCATACCGCCAGGGTCGAGAACGCGGGCGGAAGCACCGAGAGTTCCGCCTCGATCAAGGTGGACAAGCGCTGGACTCTGCTTACGGCGATGAACGACATCAGCGGCGAGGACGGGCAGTTCGACGTGCTCGGCGGAACGGCCCGCCAGAAGGTCAAGGCCTGCCAGGCCGGCGTCGGCTTCGGTGTGGGGGCCGAGTACAAGCTGAACTACCGGCTCGGCCTGATGTTCGGCGCCAACTTCGGCCGCTGCGAGACGTTCTGGGAGTACGACGTGCGCGACCTCTGGGGTCACGACGACGCCGACGTGGACACGAACCTCCTGTACGCGGGTCTGAACTTCCACCTGACGCGGCCCGGCAGCCGGGTCGATTTCTGGGTTGGCCCGATGGTCGGCCGCTTCGACTACAGCTCGCCGTCTCTGAGCGCGGTGGAGATGAAGGGAATGCCTCTCGACGCGAGATACCAGCCGGGGTGGCGCGGGGAGACCGTCCTGGGCGCGAACGTGGGAATGAAGATCCCGTTCTGGAAGGACTGCCCGGTCGGCGTGTACCTGGGCGCGATGTGGTTGGACTCGACCATGGAGGCCGGGGCGGCTACGATCAGTGGCGCGGACGGCGCAGAGGCGCCTGAGTTGTCACTGGGTCGGAGTCCGCTCTACCTGAACGCGGGCATCGCGTTCGACTTCTGAAACGTCGATCCGACCTGAGAAAGAAGGGTCGCCTCAGCCCGAGCAGCCGGGCGACTGCGCGCGGAGTTGCCATGAAGCCGACGGAACTGGAGGATCGATACGGCGCGAGGAACTACGCGCCGCTCGACATCGTCATCGAGAGGGCCGAGGGCGTCTGGGTCTGGGACACCGAAGGTCGTCGCTACCTCGACTGCCTCGCGGCCTACTCGGCGGTCAACCAGGGCCACTGCCATCCGCGGATCGTGGAGGCTCTGGTCCGGCAGAGCCGGCAGGTGGCGGTCACGTCGCGGGCCTTTCGCAACGTCGAACTCGGGGCGTTCTTTCGCGATATCTGCGAGTTGACCGGCTACGAGCGGGCCCTGCCGATGAACACGGGCGCCGAGGCGGTGGAGACCGCGATCAAGCTGGCGCGGAAGTGGGCCTACACGAAGAAGGGCGTCGAGCCGGGAAAGGCGGAGATTCTGGCCTTCGGCAACAACTTCCACGGCCGCACGACGACGATCGTCGGCTTCTCGAGCGAAGCGCAGTACCGCGACGGGTTCGGTCCCTTCACGCCGGGTTTCGAGTTGCTGCCATTTGGCGATGCGTCCGCGGCAAGGGCGGCGGTCGGCGCCAACACGGCGGCGGTGCTCGTCGAGCCGATCCAGGGCGAGGGGGGGATCATCGTCCCTCCGGACGGTTTCCTGGCGGAGCTTCGAGAGGTCTGCAGCGAAAGGAACGCGCTCCTGATCGCCGACGAGATTCAGTCGGGCCTGGGCCGAACGGGCACGATGTTCGCGTGCGAGCATGACGGCGTCCGCCCGGACGTGATGATCCTGGGGAAGGCCCTGTCGGGCGGCCTGTACCCGGTCTCGGTCGTGGTCGCGGATGCCGAGATCATGGACGTGTTCAGGCCCGGCGACCACGGTTCGACCTACGGCGGCAATCCTGTGGGGGCGGCGGTGGCGCGCGCGGCTCTCGCGGTGCTGCGGGAGGAACGGCTCGCCCAGAACTCGGCCCGCCTCGGCGAGCGCGCTCTGCGCCGGCTGCGCGGCGTCGAGGCGTCCTGCGTTCGCGAGGTCAGGGGCCGCGGACTCTGGATCGGGATCGAGCTTCACGAATCGGCCGGCGGCGCGCGGCGTTATTGTGAGCGCTTGGCGGAACTGGGACTGCTGTGCAAGGAAACTCATGACCACGTCGTCCGCTTCGCGCCGCCCCTCGTGATCGCGCAGGACGAGCTGGATTGGGCGTTGGACCGGATCGAGGAGGTGCTGCTGGCATGACGGGTGGCCCCGCGAGCGGATCGCCGGTCGCGGCGTCGCCGCGGCCCGACAGCGATGCCGATGCGCGTGTGCGTGCGATCCGCCGCCCCCACTCCAAGCTGTTCCGGTACTACGTTCTGTTCTCACTGATCACCGGTCCTGCCTTCCCCTTCGTCTTCACCTTCCTCTTTCTTCGCTTCCGCACGCTGAAGTACCGCTTCGACGACGAAGGCGTGACGATGAGTTGGGGTGCCCTGTTCAAGCGCGAGATCAGCCTCACCTACAGCCGGATCCAGGACATCCACCTGCGGAGCAACGCGGTCGAGCGCTGGTTGGGCCTGTCGCGCCTGCTGGTCCAGACCGCGAGTGGTTCGGCGAAGGCGGAGATGAAGGTCGAGGGCCTGCTGGAGCTGTCGGCGGTGCGCAACTTCATGTACAGCCGGATGCGCGGCGCGCGGGCTGCAGCGCCGGCCACCGCCGCCATTGCCGCCGCGCCGTCGCCAAGTACCGCGGGTGACGCGGTAGCGCTCGCCGCGACCCTGCGGGAGATCGCTGTCGAGGTCACCGCGATCCGCGAGAACTTGGAACGGCTGGGTTCGGATTGAAGGAACGCATGGCTGGCGGGCTGGACGGCGGAGCAGGCGGCGCTCGGATCCCCGAGCCGAAGTTGCCGCAGGCGCAACACACTCTCCCGCGTCAGCCCCCGGAACTTCGACCCAAGGGGCTGAAGCGCCTGTTGCTTCGGCTGTTTCAGGTCGACGAGCATCCGGAGCCGCCCCCGGGATCGCCGGAATCGCTACGCGTGTTCAGGGCTTCGTCGCGGTACTTCGGGTACAGCGTGCTCAAGTGGGGCCTTGGGCAGATGTTCGCCCTGCTCGGCCTCGTCGGCTCGGCGATCGGGTTGGGGTTCGTCGAGTTTCTCGAAGACCATGCGGCCGGCGCCGGTGTCTGGCTCAGGTTCACCGCGGCGATTGCACCGTTCCTGATCGTCCTCTTTCTCGTTCAGTTGGTGACGTCGTTCTCGGTGCTCCGCCTGGGTTACGAGATGCGCTGGTACATGGTCAGCGACCGGGCGCTGCGTATCCGCTACGGCATCTACAGCCTCCGCGAGCAGACGATGACGGTCCTGAACATCCAGAACATGGCGGTGAAACGTGGTCCTCTGCAGCGGCTGTTCGGTATCGCCGACCTGGAGATCCGCACCGCCAGCGGAGCCGGGTCGGACGACGACGACGAAGCTCTCAGCCGCGGGCTGCTACAAGGTCTGGACAATGCCGAGGAGGTTCGGGATCTGCTCCTGGCGTCGCTGCGGCGGAGTCGGGACGCGGGCTTGGGCGATCCCGACGACCGGTCGGCCGTGCCGGCGCTTCCGGCCGCGTCGACGGAAGCCGCGGCCTCGGCCGGGGGGGACGATGGTTCCGTTCTCGCGGCCGCTCGCGAGTTGCTTGCCGAGTCGCGCGCGCTGCGGCGAACGATGGCCGGCGGCGGACCATGAAGCCGCCCATCCGCAAGATCCGCCAGGAGTCGGATGCCGGAACTGCCTGACGTCGTCGTCTACTGCGAGGCGATCGAACAGCGGGTCGCGGGCCGTGAACTGACGCGCATCCGCGTGCGCAGCCCCTTCCTCCTTCGCTCCGTGAAACCGCCGCTGTCGGACGCGGAGGGGCGCGCCGTCGTCGGTGTGCGACGAGTCGGAAAACGGGTCGTCCTCTGCCTGGAAGGCGAGCTGTTCCTCGCCATCCACCTGATGATCGCGGGCCGTTTCCGCTGGGGCGCACCCGCGGCCAAGCTGCCGGGGCGGGTGGGTCTGGCGGCGTTCGACTTCGAACACGGCACGCTGCTCCTGACCGAGGCCGGCACCAAGCGGCGCGCGGCGATGCGCGTGGTTGCGGGCGAGGAAAGTCTGGCGAGCCTGGACCGGGGTGGACTCGAAGTGCTGGAGTGCGGCGCGGAGGCTTTTCGGGCGCGGCTGGTGGCCGAGAACCACACCCTGAAGCGGGCGTTGATCGACCCCAGGCTGTTCAGCGGCATCGGCAACGCCTACTCGGACGAGATCCTCCATCGCGCTCGGCTGTCGCCGATGCGCTGGACCACGCGGCTGAGCGAAGAGCAGATCGACGAGTTGTACCGGTCCGCGGTGGCCGTGCTGACCGAATGGACGGAACGCCTGCGCGCGCAGGCGCGTGGCCGCTTTCCGGCGAAGGTGACCGCCTTTCACGAAAACATGGCGGTCCACGGCCGCTACCGGGAGCCGTGCCCCCGTTGCGGCGCGCCGGTTCAGCGCATCGTCTACGCCGAGAGGGTCTCCGAATGCAACTACTGCGCGCGCTGCCAGACCGGCGGCCGGCTGCTCGCCGATCGGGCACTTTCGCGGCTGCTGAAGTCCGACTGGCCGAAGACGGCGGAGGAGTTGGAGGAGCGTTTGGGCGCCGGCGGCGCTGAGGCCGGTAGGGGGCGCCCCTGATAGGCGTTGTGAACGGACACTCCGGGCTCACCGACTGCCACGCCCACCTGTGCGACCCGAGCTTCGCCGCCGACCTCGGCGAGGTGCTGGCGCGGGCCCGCGACGCGGGCGTCGAGGCGGTGGTCGCGGTCGGCGAGACGCGGCACGACGCGGAGCGGAACCTGGAGCTGGCCGACCGCTTCCCCGGTGTCGTCCGCCCCACGGCGGGTCTCTATCCGACTCACGTCGATATGGCCGAGGCGGAGAGGGTCGCCGACCTGATCCGGGGGGAGCGGTCGCGGCTGGCCGCCATCGGTGAAGTTGGTCTCGACCGCTGGAAGGTGCGTGAAGAACCGGATCTGGCCGTGCAGAGGGAGATCTTCGCCCTCTTCATCGATCTCTCGATCGAGCTCGACCTGCCGCTCAACGTTCACTCCCGCTCGGCGGGGCACTACGCGATCGACCTGCTGCGCGAGCGGGGTGCGAAGCGGGTGCAGCTCCACGCCTTCGACGGCCGCGCCAGCCGCGCCGAGCCGGCGGTCGAGGCGGGCTTCTTCTTCTCCGTGCCGCCATCCATCGTCCGCTCGCCGCAGAAGCAGAAGCTCGTGAGGCGGCTACCGCTCTCCAGCCTGCTGCTCGAGACGGACAGTCCGGTGCTCGGCCCGACGCGCGATCAGCGGAACGAACCGGCGAACGCGGTGGTCTCCCTGCGCGCCATCGCGGAACTGAAGAGTGTTGCCGAGGGAGAGGTTGCGGCGGCGGTCAGGGAGAACACGGCTCGGTTGTACGGTTGAGTCTCGATCGCGGCCGTTCCCTGGTTCGGCGCCTCAGTCCTCGTCGATGTCGCGGGCCTCGTCACCCCACCGGTCGATTTCGCGCACGAAGGCGTCCTTCAGGTCCTCGGCTTCATCGTCGGGAAGCCAGTTCGTCATCTGGGGGAACATGATGCGCCAACTGCGGAACCGGCGGCGGATGTCCTCGGGCTTCGGCGTCGGGATCTTCATCCCGTCGGAACTCGGCGGGAACAGGGAGCGTTGTCGGGCATGCATCGGCGCCATCAGCCTCCTCCGGTCAGTTGCTTCCGGCTGAGGGACGTCCGAATCGCCTGCTTCAGCAGGGGGTCCGCCTCGCGAAACAGGTGCGGGAGCTCCTCGATCCTGGCCACGACATCCAGGATCTCCCGCTGCAGAGCGGCGTCGACTCGCTGGCCGTTGCGGGCCCTGAGCCAGCGGTGGAGAACCGGGTAGCCGCTCACGCTGAAGTTCCAGGCGGCATCGGAGACGCCGGAGATGACGAAGGACCAGTCGTCGGCGAGGGCGATCCGGCCGACCGTTCCGTCGGGTCTGAAGGCGCGGCTCCGGGTGGGCACGGCAAGTGTCGAAGCGGGATTCCCGTCAAGGCGCGCCCAGCAGAAATCCGTTTCCTGGGCCGCCGCGGCTTCGCGCCCTTTGTGCCTTGGGCGCCTAGCGCGCCGTCTGAATCGCTGCTGGCGCGCCGAGCAGCAGCGCCGGGTCGACTCGCGCGCCCTGCCAACGGATGCCGAAGTGCAGGTGCGGTCCGGTCGAACGGCCGGTTGAGCCGACGGTGCCGATCAGGCGGCCGCGCGAAACCTCTTCGCCCTGCTCGACGAACACCTCGTGGAGGTGGAAGTACATGCTGATCAGACCGTTGCCGTGGTCGAGAAAGACGGCGTTGCCGGAGAAGAAGAACTCGCCGGTCAGCGCGACCACGGCATCGTCGACCGCCAGCACGGGTGTGCCCTGGGGCACCGCGTAGTCGGCGCCGGTGTGCGGCGAGCGAGGTTCGCCGTTGATGATGCGTTTGGCGCCGAAGCGGCCGCCATCCAGCATCTCTTCGAGCGGCGCTCCCAGAGGCAGGGAAGACCGCGGTTCGCCCTGCCGTGCCCAGAGCCTGCCGATCAGGGCGTTTTCGCGCGCCACGCGCGCCAGGTTTTCGGGCGAAAGATCGACGCGGCTTCGGTCCTTGATTGTCAGTCGCTGAACCGAGTAGGGGTACTCGGCGAGGCCGATGCGTAGCCGCTCCCGACGGCCGTCCCGGTCGCGCTCTGCCACGACGTCGTCTGTTCGGGTGAGGCCGACCGGAACCAGGCATCCTGATTGGCCGTCGATATGGGTGGGTGCGAACGCCCGGTCGCCTACCAGGCAGCGGGTGATCTCGTCGCCCTGCCAGTGGACGAGACTGCCCGGTGGCGCGGTCTGGGCTGCCGCGGCAGCAGCGATCGCCGAGGACAGCGCGACGATGGAAACCAGTGTGACTAGCGAGCGGAGGTCGATCATAGCCTGACTATAGACGATCGTGCATATGTCGCGGCGCTGGCCGTTGCCTGAACGGGCGACGATCCTTCAGGGCGAACCCGGGTGGCGCAAGCTTGCGCCACCCGTGAACCAGTCCGAGCGCCCGTCATCGGGCGCTCGGATGGAACGCGGTACGCTTCCGGTCTGCCGGGCAAGGATCTGTCCGGACCTGGAGGGAGCCCCTTTGAGTCTTAGATCGACGTACCTGGAGAGTGACGGGCTGGAACTGGCGCACCTGTTGCGTTCAGGAGAGCTGGCGCCGGCCGAGGCGGTCGAGTGCGCCGCCGCCATCGCCTCCGAGTTGAACGGCAGCTTGAATGCCATCGTGTACTCGGACTTCGAGAGCGCCGCGGCGGCCGCGCCGGAAGCGGTGGCCGCAGGTGGACCCTTCGCCGGCGTCCCGTACCTCTTGAAGGATCTCTACGCCGCCGCCGACGGTCTGCCTATGACGAACGGCAGCCGTCTGTTCGCCGGCAACGTGCCCGACCACGACTCCGAGATGGTCCGCCGCTACCGCCGGGCCGGCCTCGTGATCGCGGGCCGCAGCGCCTCGCCGGAGTTCGGACTCACGACCAGCACCGAGTCGGCGATCTTCGGTCAGACCCGCAATCCCTGGAACCTGGAGCACATCGCGGGCGGCTCGTCGGGCGGCGCCGCCGCCGCTGTGGCGGCTGGCATCCTGCCGGCCGCCCACGCCAGCGACGGTGGCGGCTCGATCCGGATCCCGGCGTCGTGCTGCGGGCTGTTCGGCCTCAAGCCGAGCCGCGCCCGCGTGTCCCTGGCCCCGGATGCCGGCGAGGGTTGGGCTGGTCTCTCGGTCCAGCACTGTGTGAGCCGCACGGTGCGGGACAGCGCCGCGCTGCTCGATGCGGTGGCCGGACCGGTGGCGGGCGACCCTTACGCGGCGCCGGCGCCGGAGCGTCCGTTCCTGGAGGAAGTCGGCCGGGAACCGGGACGATTGCGGATCGCCCTGACCGCACAGGCGTTCAACGGCGCCCCGGTTCATCCGTCTTGTGTTGCCGCCGCCGAGGAGACGGCTCGCCTCTGCCTGGAGCTGGGACACGAGGTCGAGGAGACGGCGCCGGAAATCGACGCCGCTGCACTGGGCAGCGCAACGCGGCTGATCGTGGGCGCCAACGTCCGGGCCACGGTGACGGAACGTTCCCAGGCGCTCGGCCGGAAGCCGCGCGAAGAGGAACTCGAGCCGCTGACCTGGGCCATGGCCGCCGTGGCGGAGGATCATGATTCCGCGGCGTATGTCCGCGCGACGCGCACGGTGCACGCGGTCGGCCGCCAGGTCGCCGCCTTCTTCTCGGGCGGCTACGACGTCCTCGTGTCGCCGACGATGGCGGCGCCGCCGGCGAAGCTCGGCGTCCTCTCGCTGTCGAATCGGGGCGGCGACTATCTTCCAGCGCTGCTGCAGACGATCGGCTTCACGCAACTGATGAACGTGGCAGGGAATCCGGCCGCGTCCGTGCCGCTTGGCTGGACCGACTCCTGTGGCGGTCTGCCGATCGGCGTTCAGCTTGCTGCCTCCATGGGAAGCGAGGGGTTGCTGTTGCGGTTGGCCGGCCAGCTCGAACAGGCTCGGCCCTGGATCGGTCGCAAACCGCCACATTCGGCGTGGAGCGAGAGCTGAGGGCTGCTGCCGCGTCCGTAGCCGTTCTGGCGGCGGCATTGCCGGTTGCGGCGGCCGGCGATGAGCCGCCGTGGCAACGACTCGAGTTTCGGGCGAAGAAGCTCTTTCTCTCCGCTGACGCCGCGATCGAGTTCGATTCCGTGGCTGAACTTCCGCCGAGCGACGTTTGTGGAGGCAACGCCTCGATGCCGACTTCTGCGGCCCGGATCCGCATCGAGTCCTCAATGTTGGGGCGGCGTTCGCAGTCTTCGCTGTGGTTCGATCCGGGAAGCCTCAAGGCCCACATCCGTATTCAGGAGGAGCGGGGCAGCAGGAACCGCTACAAGAGCTATGCGTTCTGCCACGGCAGCGTGGAGGCGGAGAGGGCGACGCCGAAGGCTGGCGAAGCCGGCCTGCCTACTTCGGAGTGGACGCACCGCTATCCCCTCCATCACGAGGTGCCGTCCGGACTTGAGGCGCCGCTCTCGGAGCCGTCGGTGCTCTTACACCTGGTCGGGCGGTTGGCAGCACAGCCGGTCGAGCCTGGAGCGACGGCGTCCTGGACCGTACCGGTGTTCTCCAACAGCCAGGTGCTGGCGGTGCGGATCGAGCGAGATGCCGAGGCGCCTCTGGTTGCTCCAGGATTCTCGGTCGCCGGCGGTACGTCACCGGAGGAAGTGACCCTGATTCGCTTCACGATGACGCCGGTGGCAGTAGGCGCCGAGGGTCGTGCCGAGGACTTCGAACTACTGGGCCTGGAGGGTGCGATCGAGATCCTCGCGGCGAAGGAACTTCAACTGCCTGTGACGATTAGCGGTAGGCTCCCGCCTGCGGGCCGGGTCACTGTGCGGCTGCGGCACGTTGAACTGCGCGGGAGGCGCTGACTGCCGGCGGCATGGGACGTTCGGAACACGCGGTTTGTTGAGGCAGTTGCCGGGTGCCTCGCGATGTGTTTGAGGGTAGAGTCGACAGAACGTTCAAGAAAGATTGAAAATCTGATGAACGACAATCTAGAGTGACCCTCGTGAAGAGCGAAAGTGCCGACGGTGTGGCACGCGTTCGTGAAGAGTTCGTGCAACTCTGGGGGGCGCTGGGCACCTTTTGGGGCGTACCGCCGACCACCGCGCGGGTCTTCGGCTGGTTGATGTCCCGCTCCGAACCCGCCGACGCTCAGGAGATCATGGCTGGCCTTGAACTCAGTCGCGGCGCGGTATCGATGGCCTGCCGGGAACTCCGCGAATGGAAGTTGATTGCGCCCGAGCGCGTGGCTGGGGCGCGTCGCGTCGTCTACCGCCCGGAGACCGACCTCGAACGCGTGCTCCGCAACGTCGTCCAGATCCGCAAGCGAAGGGAATGGGATCCGATCCGTGAGAACATGCGCGACTGGATTCCCGCTCTGGAGGGCGACTCCTCTCCCGAGACAAAGGTCTTCCTTCAACGTCTGCGCTCGATCGACACGGTCATGGAGCGCGCGGATGCGATCGCGGAGTTTCTGCTGAAAGGCGGCACGGTGACGGACTTTGGGCTCAAGGCGCTGCTGGGAGCTGGGGCCGTCGCCGCCAGACTGGGGAACCTCGCCCTTTCGCGGCGCGACCAGGGCGCGCTGCCGGAGCGAGTGACAGACCTCGACGTAGAGGAAGACGTAGAGCGCTCCCTGGTCAGGGATGAGCACCTGCCCCCCAAGCAGCGCTTTGAGGAACAGGAGAGTTGACCATGCTCCCCGATCACCGGCCTGGCCGCGTCGTGGCCGACGAGGTGCTGGTACGGCTGCGCGACCTCTGCATCGACGGCGGCCTGAGCGGCCTTGCCTCCACGATGGAGGATCTGGTCGGTTTCGTGCGTGACGATATGGAGGCAGTGGAAGACGAACTCGCCGCCCTGTCCACGCGCGAGATGCTCGTGGGCGAGGCCGGAGCGGACCTGGTTCACCTCGGCGGCAAGCGGTTGCGGCCGCTCTGCGTGGTCCTGGCGTCTCGGGTCGGGTTTACCTCGGGGTCGGCCGTGCGCGACATAGCGGTGGCCGCGGAACTGATCCACAATGCGACGCTGCTGCACGACGACGTGGTCGACAACGCGAATCGCCGGCGCGGCCGGCCCACGGCGCGGGTTGAACTCGGCAACGCGGCGTCGATCTTCGCCGGCGACTATCTGCTGATCGAGGCCTTGCAGCGTGTACAACGGGCGGCTGTACCGGGCGTGATGGAGGGTCTGCTCGCGACGATTGCCGAGATGATTCGTGCCGAGTCGCTCCAACTGGAGAACCGCGGCCGCCTCGATACGTCGGAGGAGCTCTATTTCAAGGTTGCCCGCGGAAAGTCAGCGGCCCTGTTCCGCTGGGCGCTGGGCGCCGGCGCCTCGACAGGCGGCGCGCCGCCTGAGGTCTGCGCCGCGCTCGAGGCCTACGGCGAGTCGGTCGGAGTGGCTTTCCAGTTGATCGACGACCTGCTTGATCTGGTGGGTCACCACAGCAACACCGGCAAGACCCTGTTCAGCGATCTATCCGAGGGCAAGGTCACCTATCCCCTGATCACGGTACTCGACCGTGAGCCGGAACTGGTGGACACGATTCGCGCCATCGCGGAGGATCACGCGTCCATCCCGGATCTTGGTGAAGGCGGATTTGCACATGGACCGACGAACGGCGACGGACCTGTGAACGGCGGGCCGAGCAACGGCGACGGTGTCGGCAGAGAGGTTTCCGGTCGGCAGGGACGTGTGCTGGAGGCAATGGCTCGCCACGGCGTCGAGAGAATCTGCCGGGGCCTTGCCGCGACCTACGTCGATCAGGGAGTGGCGGCGTTGGCCGGAATCCCCGATGGGGAAGCCCGACGGGCGCTTGTGGCCGTGGCGCGCGCCAGCGCGCTGCGAGAACGGTAGGCGCGCCGGCGCCCGGAAGATCTCTGGATGGCCTTGGTCGCGGATGCAATGCGGAGTCACGGCGGCTCGGGCGCGATGTTCGATCGCATCGCCGCACGCTATGACTTCGTGAACCGGCTCATCTCGCTGGGCGGTGATCAGCGCTGGCGGCGCGTCGCGGCGGAAGCGTTGGCGCTGGACGCTCCGGCTCACGGGCCGGTCCGGGTACTCGATGTTGCTTCCGGTACCGGAGATCTCGCGATCGCGATCGCCCGCCAGTACCCTGGCGTCGCTGTCCACGGAATCGACGCGTCCCGCGGGATGACCGAGATCGGTCGCCGCAAGGTCGAGCAGGCGGGACTCGGGGATCGGGTCACACTGGACGCCGGCGACGCTCAGGAGCTTCCCTTCCCCGACCGGTCCTTCGAGGCCGCGACCATTGCCTTCGGTATCCGCAACATTCCGGACCGTGATCGCGCCTTGCTGGAGATGGCGCGCGTCACGCGGCCGGGAGGGCGCGTGCTTGTGCTCGAAGCCGGCGAACCTTCGGCTGGCCTCACGGGTGTACTGGCTCGCGTCTACATCCACGTCGTCGTCCCGTTCGTCGGTGCGCTCCTTGCGGGCGCCGAGGAGTATCGCTACCTGGAGCGGTCGATTCGCGCCTTCCCTCCGGTCGCCGAGTTTGTCCGTACGATGGCTGCCGCGGGCCTGGAGTCGATCGAGACGCGGCGCCTGACGTTCGGCGTCTGCAACCTGTTTCTTGCCCGGCCGGCTGACCCGACGCCGTCGGCGGAGACCGACGCATGACGTCGCCCGCGGCCGGACCGCGGTTGGTTCCACGGGCGCGAGCGCCCCGGGCCTCGCTAGGGGCGCTGCGCGTCGATGCACCGCGCGTGGCGCCCGAGGAGTTCCTGCGGCTGGCAGCGCGGGACTTCCGCGAGTGCGAGCCGGTGGGACATCTGTGGTCTCCGGCCGACGGCCTGCGATGCGCCGGCTGGGGCGCGGCGCGGCGCTTCGAGATCGAGTCGGGCGCGCCGTCCGAGCATGTCGCTGGCGCGAACGGGGGCAACGGTTCCACATCCTCGGTTTCCGACTCCCGTTTCGGTCCGGGCGGGCACGCGGCACGCGCCGCGATCGATCGATTGGCGGAGGGGGCGTCCGGTCTGTGGGGTGAACTGTCGGGCGTCGATCCGCTCGCTCTGCGGCTCTACGGAGGTCTTGCTTTCGATCCAGGAGCGGCCGAGGGGCGATCGGGTGCGACCGACGTCATGGAGCCCCAGGATCTGGAGCGCCGGCAGCGCCGTGCGGGCGGCCCTGTACATTCCGACTGGAACGACTTCGGCGCCGGCAGCTTCGTTCTGCCTCAAGTCGGCTACGTCGCGGAGGCGGAGTCGGCCTACCTCTACGCCGTCCTCGACGGGGCCGGCGCCCTGGCCGCGCCCTCGTGGCGGCAACGGCTGCAGCGTCTCGCCGATGAACTCGATCCTGGGAATGGGCCGCCGGACGGCGCCAACGGGAACGGCGCCGCCCCGGACATGGCCGAGGCCGCCCCCGACCCGCCGGCTCTGCCCGAGGTTCTGCGGAGCTTCGATCAGCCCGCTACCGAGGAGTGGCTTCGCCGGGTGGAGGAGCTCCGTAGCGAAGTCAGTGACGGGCGACTGCAGAAAGTGGTCGCCGCTCGCACGGTGGAACTCGGTCTCGGGCGGCCGTTCGGGATCGTCGATCTGGCCCGCATCGCGGAGCGCCTGCGGAGGCACATGCCGACCTGCACGTGTTTCGCCTTCCTTCGCGGGGGATCGATCTTCTTCGGCGCCACGCCGGAGCTTCTTGTGCGCCGGCGCGGCAGGCGGATCGAGACCCTGGCTCTGGCGGGATCGATCGCCAGCGACCCCTCCGCGGAGAAGCGCCGGGAGTTGGAGCAGCGCCTGTTCGAGAGCGCAAAGGACCGGCTGGAGCACGATCTGGTCGTCCGCTACCTTGTCGAGCGGCTCGGCCGGAGCTGCGGCGCCGCGGCGGCGCGGTCTCTTCCCGGCGTGCGTGTGCTGAGGAACGTCCTTCACCTGGAGACGCCGATTCACGCCGCGCTCGCTGAGACCGCCCAGCCGCCCCATGTGCTGCGGCTGGTCCGCGCGCTCCATCCGACTCCCGCGGTGGCGGGTAGTCCGACCGCCGGTGCGCTTAAGGCGATCCGCCGCTCGGAGGACCGGGACCGGGGTTGGTACGCGGGTCCGGTCGGGTGGTTCGACGGCCGTGGCGATGGCGAGTTCTCGGTGGCTCTCCGCTCCTGCCTCGCGACGGGCCGAAAGGGACTCCTCTACTCGGGCGCCGGCATCGTCGCGGACTCGGATCCCGACCGCGAGCTGGCCGAGACGAACCTCAAGCTCGACGCGATTCTTGGAGCATGGAGCTAGCGAGCGCGGGCGAGGAGCAGTTCCAGCGTGCGCGCCTCCTGGTGGGCGCCCTGGTTCAAGCTGGCGTGCGGCGAGCGGTCACGAGTCCGGGTTCCCGCTCGACCCCGCTGGTGCTGGCGGCGCTCGATGTGGCGGGCGTGGGGATTCCTGCCGAACTGGATCTCGTGAGCATCATCGACGAGCGAGCGGCCGCGTTCTTCGCGCTCGGCCAGGCCCGGGCCACCGGCATGCCGACGGCCCTGGTCTGCACCTCGGGCAGCGCGCCGGCGCACTACCTGCCGGCGATCCTGGAGGCCCGGGAGGCCGGCCTGCCGCTGATCGTCCTGAGCGCCGACCGGCCGGTCGAGCTGATGGACTGCGGGGCGCCGCAGACCACCGATCAGACGAAGCTCTTCGGCCCGGCGGTGAACTTCTTCGCCGAGATTGACCTGGGTGGTCGCACGGACGCGCTGAGCTTGCGGGCCCTCCGCCGCACAGCGGCGCAGGCGGTGTTCCGCTCGCGATGGCCGCGAGGCGGGGCAGTGCATCTGAACGTGCGCACGAGAAAGCCCCTGGAGCGGCCGGAGGTTGGGGAGAACCACCCGCTGGCGGCAGCGGTGGATGAGTTGCTCGGGGAACCGCTCGAGATCGGCATGCCGAGCGCCGCGCCGGGCCCGGACGCTCTGGACCGCGCGGCGGAGCTTTGCCGGCAGGCGAAGTGCGGACTGATCGTCGCTGGTCCGCTGGCTCTGCCTCCCCCGGAGGCTCGCCAAGCTGCCGCCGATGTGCTCGGCCTTGCTGAACTGGCTCGCCGGACCGGCTTCCCGCTGCTGGCGGAGGCCACCAGCCAGAGTCGATTCGTGGATGTCGCGAGTTCTGGCGGAGCGGGGCATCTCGCCGACTGCCTGGGTGCGGCGTGGGCGGCGGCCGGTGACGGGAAGGCCCTGCCGGCCCCGGACCTCGTCGTGCAGGTCGGTGCACCCCCGGTGTCGGCCGGTGCGCAGCGTCTCCTGGAAACCAGCGGTGCGCCGCAGGTCGTGCTCGCGGACGGGCCATGGACCGATCCGGCCGGACTTGCATCGGTGTTTCTGACAGGAGATGTCGGGGCCAGCGTTGCCGGCCTCTGTTCCCGGTTGGAGGCGCCGCCACCCGATCCGGCCGGCGATGGATGGCGGCGCGAAGTGCTGGCCCTCTGTCGCCGGTTTCGAAAGGCGGCCGCTACTCTCGGCGCCGCCTCCGGAGACGGCGGTTTCCACGATGGGGATGCGGCGCGGGCAGCGGTAACGGCGACGCCGACGGGCGGTGTGTTGATGCTGGGCAACAGCCTGCCCGTGCGCCTGGTGGAAGACTGGGTCGGGAGAGTCGAGCGCCGCGTCTGGGTCGCCAGTCAGCGCGGGTTGAGCGGCATTGACGGCTTGGTGGCCGGGTTTCTGGGCTCGCTCTCCACCGGTGGCTTTCCGGCCGGCGTCTTGCTCCTTGGCGATGTCAGCTTGCTCCACGACTTGGACGGTCTGACGGTGGCCTCCAAGTACGGGGAAGGTCCACCCGCGGTGATCGTGGTGATCGACAACGCCGGCGGGCGTATCTTCGAGCGGCTCCCGATTGCCGGCGCCGAGGTCTTCGGTGGTCCCGACGGGAGGCACTGGTTGACTCCTCACGGCGTGGACTTCGCCGGTTTGGCCCGGGCCTTCGGCCTTCCGTACGCGCGGCTCGACCAAGTGCCGGCCCTCAAGCAGGAGATCGCGAACGCCCTCGGTCGGCGTGGCGTTTCCCTGATCGTGGCGGCGGTCGCGCCGGGAGCGCTGGCGAAGGCCGAACGGGCCGTGGGTGCGGCGTCGCTGCCCGAATGATCACCGCGGTCCTGATCCACGGGTTCTCCGGCAGTCCCGAGAGCTGGCGGTGCGTGGCTTCGTTGCTTGATGCGCGCACATACGCGCCGGCGGTTTTCGGTCACGGCGGCGGAGGGTCATCGGTCGCTGACGCCGACCCCGTAGGCGCGTTCGAGGCCGAAGTCGATCGGCTGGCGGCTGAAATCGCCAACGCCGTTCCCCCGCCTCGATTCGCGGCGGGGTACTCCCTGGGTGGGCGCTTGACGCTGGGCCTCCTGGTGCGCCGCCCGGAACTCATCGCGGGCGCCGCGCTGATCGGGATCAATCCCGGGCTCGACGATGAGGAAGCGCTTGCCGCCAGAGAGAGGGCGGACGAATCGTGGGCGCGCTGCATCGACGAGCGGGGCCTGGCCGCTTTCGACCGCGAGTGGTCGGCGCTGCCGCTATTCGGAAGCCAGAGTCGGCTTGAAGCCGAAGCGCTGGAGGATCAGCGGAGAATCCGGCTGAGCCACGACCCGGCCGGTCTGGCCGCGGCCATGAGGGCGCTCAGCCTGGCAGCGATGCCGAACTACGGCCCGGCTCTTTCGACCGTTGCTTGCCCGGTCGAGTTGATCGCCGGCGGCCTGGACGCCAAGTTCAAGGCGCTCGCGCTCCGGATGGCGCCGCTCCTGCCCAGGTGTAGAGTTCACATTGTCGACGGCGTCGGGCACAACATTCCACTGGAGGCGCCCGCCGAACTGGCGCGCTTGCTGAACGAAGCGATGGGGCCGATGCGTGGAGGGTGTTGACGAGAAGCCCGCCGGTCGGCATTCTCCCGCCCTGTCGTACGCCACGCCCGAACCGTACGCGGCATTGTCGCCCGCCGCGCAGCTCGTCGCCCAGGCCTATGGGGTCGCGGCGCCATGTCCGCTTGGGATCGGACGCATCCAGCGGGCGATGTCGAAGGCGGGCGTGTTGCTGCGCAACCGTCGTCTGGACGCGGCCCGGATCCGCCGCTGCAACGAGGAGCTGATCGAGGCGGGGCTTGTGGAGCGGTGGTCCAACGCCGGCGTCCGAGCCGTGCCGGAGTGGTCGCTGGCGTTGGCGCGCATCGCCCACGCGGAAGGCCGCCTGACGCCGCTCTTCCTGGAGATTCAGTCGCTGCTAGGGCCGTACGAGTCGTTCAGGGATCACATGCGGCTGCGCTGCGACCTCGTAAGAGGCAACCTCGAAGGGCTCGCAGAACTCACAGGGATAGCTCCTTTCCTGAGTTGGAAGTTCCTTGCGGAACCACTGGCGGAAGACCTGCTGCGGATGCTGCCGGACGCCCATCGCCACCATGCGCTGACCGCTTGCCTGAACCATGTCATCGACACCTGCGCTCCGCCGGCGCCGACGATCCGGGTCTGTCAGGAATTGAGCCCGGCGCCGGAAGCCCACGCCGCCGACATCGCCTTCATCCGCGTGCTGCAGGGCCGCTTCGAGGCGGTGCCGGCGGTGTTCGACGAGCTGCCGCCGAGCAGTCGCCAGAGCAAGATCGCGGTTACCGGGTTGGCCGCTACGCAAGCGTTGATCGCCATGCTCAGAGGCGACGATGAGGCGGCGCAGCGACACATCGAGGACTGTCTTGCCAAGGAGCGGGCAGGCACCCGCAAGCGCCTCGTCTTCCCGGATTCCAAGGCGCTCGCGTGGTCTCTGCTGGCGCTCGTCCGGCTGGACACCGTCAGTGCGAACAAATTGTTCATGCGGACCTGCCGCGGCGCGGAACTCAACCAACACCGACGGTCCGACGATCTCAGGTGGGTGTCCGAGGCGGCGCGGGCCAAGAGCCTTGCGGCGGGCTACGCCCGTGCCTTGCAGCGGCCCGCTCTGAGCGCCCTGATGTATGGCCTGCTGAACTGTTGGCTGGACGAGTACCCGCACGCCGCGTCCAGCCGGGCGTGTCTCCTGAACTATCGCCGGCGGGCGATCGCGAACGGCTTCGCCTGGTTGGTCGCCGAGTGCGACGAGGTGCTGGGTCGCTATCCGGGACCGCCCGACCGTGCAATCCCCGCCGCCGGTCACGCCGAACTCGGGGCCGGGACACTGCTCGATGTCGCGACGCCGATACAGGATTGGGAGAACGCACTGAAGTCGCTCGAGCATCTCGCGAGCGACGCCCGCCGCAAGGCGAGCAGGGACCGCAAGGCGCGGCCAACGGGCAGGCGCCGTCTGGCGTGGGAGATCGTCGATGGAGACGCTTGGATCACGCTCAGCGTGCGCGAACAAGGAGAGAGGCAGAACGATTCCTGGACCAAGGGCAGGCGGATAGCGGTGAAGCGCCTGGTCACCGAGGCCGCAAGGATGGACTTCCTGCTGCCGCAGGATCGCGAGGCCATCGCTGCGGTGTCTACCGATCGCTACTGGGGCCGCCGCGGGGAACACTATCTGGGTCTGGCCAGCCTGTTCGAACTCGCCGGCCATCCGCACGTCTTCAACGTCGACGGCGAACCGGTGGACATTGTGCGGCGAGAGCCCGAACTCACCATCGACGAGGACGCCGAAGGTCGCGCCGTCGTCCACATGGAGCCCCGCGATCCGGATCCTGGCGACAACCACCTCGCCGTGATGACGTCCGAACGGCGGTGCGAGGTGACGCGCTTCGCGCCGGAGCACCGGCGCCTGTTCGAGGTCATACCGGAGGCCGGTCTGGTCTTGCCCGCCGACGCCAAGCCGCGCCTGTTGGCTGCGGTTTCGGCACTTGCCTCCAGCATCCGGGTGCAGAGCGACACCGTCGACGGAGCCGCCAACGCTGCACGGGTGCCGGCGGACGCGCAACCCTGGGTGCGCCTTGAACCTATGGACACCGGACTGACCGCGGCGCTTGTCGTCGAACCGATTCCAGACTCGGACATCCACTTTACGCCGGGCGCCGGCGGCGTCAACGTGTTCGCTCATCGTGACGGGATGCCGGTACAGGCGCGACGCGACCTGGACGCGGAACGCCTCGCGGCCGACCGGTTGATCGAGCAGTGCCCGCCGCTTTCTTCGCGCCCCACCGAGTTGGAACCCCTGGTGATACCGGAGCCCGGCCACTGCCTCGAGTTGCTGGACCGCCTCGCCTCCATCGGCGCCCGCTGCAAGCGGCCAAGGGGCGAGCCGTTCCGTATCGTCGCCCAGGCGTCAACGGCTTCGCTGAGCTTGAGTTTCAAGTCGGCGGCGGAGTGGATGCAGGCGTCCGGCAAGCTCCCCATCGACAAAGGGCGGATCCTGGATTTGAAGCGGCTGTTCGAACTGCTCGACGAACATCCGGGTTCGCGTTTCCTGGAGCTGGACAAGGGCGAGTTTCTCGCGCTGACCGGCGCCCTGCGCCGCCAGCTCGACGACTTCGCCAGTCTGTCTGCGCCGGCAGCCAAGGGCGCGGTGCGGTTGCATCCGCTCGCGACGCTGGCGCTCGACGAACTGTTCGACAGCGCGGAAGTCGAGGCCGACGCCGGTTGGCGCGACCTCCGGAAGCGCATCGCCGCAGCGGAGTCCTTCGAGGTGAGGCTGCCGAGCACCTTGCGAGCCGAATTGCGGCCCTATCAGCGAGACGGCTACCGCTGGCTGGCACGTCTCGCGCACTGGGGAGCGGGCGCCTGCCTCGCCGACGACATGGGCCTCGGGAAGACCGTGCAGACGCTTGCCGTGCTCCTTGAGCGGGCGCCCGTCGGTCCCGCGCTGGTGGTGGCCCCGACCTCCGTCGTCGCCAACTGGGTCGATGAGGCGCACCGTTTCGCCCCCACCCTGAACGTCACGGTCTATGCCGGCCCGGCGTCGTCGCGTGCGACACTGATCGAGGCGCCCGAGCCGTTCGATCTGTTCGTTACCACCTACGGCGTGCTGCAGAACGACATCGAGCTGCTGGCAGGCGTGCACTGGCATAGCGTCGCACTGGACGAGGCCCAGGCGATCAAGAACCCCGTCGCCAAGCGCACTCAGGCCGCGCGGCGATTGAGTGCGGGGTTCCGGGTGGTTACCACCGGCACGCCGATTCAGAACAACCTGATGGACCTGCACTCGCTGTTCGGTTTCCTCAATCCGGGGTTGCTCGGTTCCCTGCAACGGTTCCGTCGCGAGTTCGGTCTTCCGATCGAACGCGACGGAAACGCCGTGGCGCAAGCCCGGCTGCGTCGACTGATCGCACCGTTCATGCTGCGGCGCTTGAAGGCCGATGTGCTCGACGACTTGCCGGAGAGGACGGAGATCACGCTGCATGTAGGCATGTCGGCAGAGGAGTCGGTGCTCTACGAAGCCCTGCGCCAGCGGGCCGTCGAAGAGCTCGAGACGGCGCGCGAAGTGGACCCCGATCTGGGCGAGGGCGCTCGACGGGTGCAGGTGCTCGCACACCTGACGCGCCTGCGGCTGGCCTGCTGCAATCCGCGGCTGGTGCTCGACTCGAGCAATGCGCCGAGTTCGAAGCTCGCCACCTTTGCGGAGACCCTGGAGGGACTGTTGGAGAATCGGCACAAGGTGTTGGTTTTCTCACAGTTCGTCAAGCACTTGAAGCTGATCGAGGAGTACTTGAAGGGGGCCGGCGTCAGCTACAAGTACCTCGACGGCTCGACGCCTGCGAAGCGCCGAACCGAGCGCATAGCGGCATTTCAGGCCGGCGAGGGCGATGTCTTCCTGATTTCGTTGAAGGCCGGCGGCGTCGGCCTGAACCTCACCGCCGCCGACTATGTGATCCACATGGATCCCTGGTGGAACCCGGCGGTGGAGGACCAGGCCTCGGACCGCGCCCACCGAATCGGGCAGACACGGCCCGTGACCATCTACCGCCTGGTCACGGAAGGCACCATCGAGGAGCAGATCATGGATCTGCACCAGCGCAAACGCGACCTTGCCGATCAGTTGCTCGAGGGCGCGTCCGCGGCCGGACGCCTGAGCGTCGACGAACTGCTCGATCTGCTCCGGCAGCCGCCCGGGGACCTCCGCCCGCCGTTGTAGTGTCACCGGTCGAAGGAGGCGTGCGGGATGAGTGGAGAATCGAGCCAGGAGTGGCGAAACGCCGGTGAGTACACCGACATTCGGTACGAGAAATCCCATGTCGATGGCGAACCGGAGGGGATCGCCAAGATCACGATCAACCGGCCGGAGGTTCGCAACGCCTTCCGGCCGCTGACGGTTGAAGAAATGAGCGCTGCGGTCGGGCAGGCGCGGGACGACGGCGAAGTCGGTGCGGTCGTCCTGACCGGCGAAGGGCCGATGGCGTTCTGTTCGGGCGGCGATCAGCGGATCCGGGGCGACGCCGGGTACGTCGGGGACGACGGTGTACCGCGCCTCAACGTGCTCGACCTGCAGCGTCAGATCCGCACGTTGCCTAAACCGGTCGTCGCCATGGTTGCCGGCTATGCGATCGGTGGGGGCCACGTGCTGCACATGGTCTGCGACCTGACGATCGCGGCGGACAACGCGCGTTTCGGTCAAACCGGCCCGCGCGTGGGCAGCTTCGACGGCGGCTACGGCGCCTCCTACATGGCGAGGATCGTGGGCCAGAAAAGGGCGCGGGAGATCTGGTTCCTGTGCCGCCAGTACGACGCCCGGCAGGCACTGGACATGGGACTCGTCAACACCGTCGTGCCGCTGGAACGGCTGGAGGAGGAGACGCTCCAGTGGTGCCGCGAAATGCTGGCCAACAGCCCCATGGCGCTGCGCTGCCTGAAGGCGGCAATGAACGCCGACTGCGACGGTCAGGCGGGTCTCCAGGAACTGGCGGGCAACGCGACGCTGCTGTTCTACATGACGCGGGAGGGGCAGGAGGGTCGCCAGGCGTTCCTTGAGAAACGGAAGCCCGACTTCTCGAAGTTCCAGCGCTATCCATGAGCCGACGGGGCGGCCTCCGAGCCTGGATTCAGGCGAGCCGGCCGAAGACCCTCTGGGCTGCGGTGACACCGGTGGTGGTCGGTACGGCCTGCGCCGTTTCCGTCTCCGGTTTCGTCCCCGGTCCCGCGCTGGCGGCCCTGGGCGTCGCGATCTCGATCCAGATCGGCACCAACCTCTCGAACGATGTCCTCGACTTCGATCGCGGCGCCGACACACAGCGACGCGTCGGCCCGGCGCGAGCGGTTCAGTCGGGACTGCTCAGCCGCGGCCAGGTTTGGGCCGGGGCCTGGATCGCGTTCGGGATCTGCATGGCGTGCGGGCTCTATCTGGCGGCTGTCGCCGGCTGGCCGGTGCTCGTCGTCGGCGCGGTGTCGATCGCGTCCGGCCTGCTCTACACGGCCGGCCCCTGGGCGTTGGCCTACACGGGCTTGGGAGATCTGTTCGTCGTCCTGTTCTTCGGCCTGGTGGCGGTGTGCGGCACGGTGTACGTGCAGGCGCTTCAGGTGCCGATTGCGGCGTGGTGGTCCGGCCTGGCGGTCGGTGCGCTGGCGACGGCGATCCTGGTCACCAACAACCTGCGCGACCTTGAGGAGGACGCGCTCGCCGGCAAGTGGACGTTGGCGGTGCGGTTCGGCCCCCGGTTCGCGCGGCTCGAGTACGCTGCGCTCGTGCTGGCCGCCCACCTTGCGACGCTGCCGCTGGTGGCCCGCCTGGGCCCCTGGCCTCTCCTGTCCTGGCTGGCGCTGCCGCTTGCGGTGACGGTGTTGCGGTCCGTATGGCGGGGCGAGGGGGCGGCCTTGAATGCGTCCCTGGCGGCGACTGCGCGCCTGCTCCTGCTGTTCGGCCTTCTCCTGTCGGCCGGCATCGTTCTGGGAGCTGGGAGCTGAGCGGCGAGCTTTCGGTCCAAGCGGCCGCACGCGAGGCGCCGGCGGGACCGGCGCTCGTCGACGGTGGTCGCGAGATCGGCTGGAGGGAGCTGGCCGAGCGCGTGGATCGGATCCGCAAGGCGTTGCGACGGCGGCTGCCCGAACCGCCGGCGTCCAATACGGGCGAGGATGCTGCCGTCTCGAGGAACGTCGTTGCGGTCACCGGCGGCATGGGGACCGAGACGGTCGCGGTGCTTCTGGCCCTCCTCGAGGACCGGGCGGCCTTCGTCCTTCTCCATCCCCGCTGGCGCCCTGCGGAGCGTGACCGGGCGGTCGCGATGGCCGGGGCCTCCCTCATCATTCGGAGCGGCGGCGCGATGGTCCCGGCGCGGCGGGTCGCCGGGGGCGGTATCGGACCGCGTGACCGCGGCGCCGCGATCGTCTTCACCTCGGGCACCGCAGGTGCGCCGCGGGGCGCCGTCCTCAGTCCCACGGCGCTTTGCGCCTCGTCCCGCGCCCACGGGGCGGCGCTGGGTTGGCGCGCGGACGATCGCTGGCTCCTGAGCCTGCCGACCGCGCATGTAGGAGGCCTGATGATCGTCGTCCGTTCCCTCCATGCGCGGCGGACCGTCGTTGTGGGCGGGCGCGGCGCCTCCGGAGCTTTCGACGCCGGAGAGACGTTGCGGGTTGTCGAGCGTGACCGGGTCACGCTGCTGTCCGTCGTGCCGGCGATGCTCCTTCGACTGCTTCAGGCTGCTCGGCGCCCGCCGCTTTCCCTCCGCGCCGTGCTCGTGGGCGGCGATTCGGCGCCGCCGGCGCTGATGGAGCGCGCCAGGGACCTCGGTTGGCCCGTACTCGCAACCTATGGACTGACCGAGGCCTGCTCTCAGGTCGCGACGGAGCGACCTGGCCGGGCTCGCGGCGGCGTGGGGATGCCGGTACCGGGAGTCGAAGTTCGTGTGGTCGAGCAGTCGGGTGGAGCCGCCCGCGACACCAGGGGCGTTGCGCGCCCGGATAAGGGCGGGGACGCGGGGGTTCCCGGAGTTGGCGCGCGAAGCGTGGGCGCCGAGCCTGCCCGTAGCGCGGGCTCGATCCTGATTCGCGGTCCGATCCTCTTCGACGGCTATCTCGCCGCCGAACCGGGCGCGCCGCTCGAACGACCCTTCGACGCGGACGGCTGGTTCGACACCGGCGACATGGGCGCGGTCGACGAGCGCGGCCGGCTGCGTGTGCTGGGCCGGCGCGCGGACCGGATCGTGACGGGCGGAGAGAACGTCGATCCGGCCGAGGTCGAAGCCGCCGTGCTCGAGTGGAAGGGCGCCGCGGCCGCCTGCGTCGTCGGTCTGGAGGACGAGGAGTGGGGCGAGCAGGTGGGCGCCGTCCTGGTCCCGGCTGCTGGGTTCGAGTCGCTTGGCGGGCTCGTGGAACTCGAGCGGCGTCTCGGCGCCCGGCTGGCCGGCTTCAAGCGGCCGAGGCAATGGCGGGTACTCGAGCGGCTCCCGGTGGCGCGCTCGGGCAAGGTCGATCGGGAGGCCTGCCGAGACCTCCTGATCGAACCGGGCAACGCCTGCGCCCCGGAGAAGATGCCGTGAGCGTTCGCCCGGTTGTGCAGGACTTCGAGGAGCGGCTCGACCTCCGGCGCCGGCTGGTCGCCTTCGAGCCGTACCGTTATATGGGGAACGACGGCCCAACACCCGCTCTGCACATCGACGACTTCACGGGGATTCCCTTTCTCGACGGCATCGCGGGAGTCGAGTCCTACCAGCACCGGGCCCGGCTTCGGGCGGCGGAGGCTGACGTCGTTGCCGCCACGACCGCCGCGTCTCCCGGCTACGAGCGGTACATCCGGGATGTCTTGGGTCTCGGCGCGGTCGAGTTGCTGGAGGTCGATCCCGGTCGTGACCGGCTCGCGGTCGCGCGAGGCTGCATGATCGGTGCCCCCAGGGCCCGTTTGGCCGCTCTGGCGGCGGCGAGGGGGGGATTCGTGATCGAGCCCTTCATGGGCATCGAGGTGATCTGGGAGCTGGCCGCGGCGGTCGCCACCGACACCGGGACACAAGTGCGGGTGCTGGCGCCGCCCCCACCGGTCGCCTGGATTGCCAACGACAAGGCGAGCTTCGAGGATCTGGTGACCGCGGTTCTGGGGCCCGGCTTTCTGCCCGCCAGCCATCGCTCAGCGTCCGCCGAGTCCCTGGCTCGCGGGTTGCTTGAACTGGCCGAGGCGAGCCCGGTTGTGGCTCTCAAGCGGTTGCGCTGCGCGTCGGCGATGGGCAACGAGGTGTTCGAGTCGCCGGCTCTGCGCCGGAAGGGATTCGCAGGCGTGCTCGACATGGTCCGCGGTTTTCTCGAGCGCACCGGCTGGGACGGTAACGAAGAGGTGCTCGCGGTTGCCTGGGAAAAATCGACATCGTCGCCGTCGACCCAGTGGTGGCTGCCGCCGCCGGGCCGCGGTGGGCCGCGGCTCGACGGCGTCTACGAGCAGATCCTGGCGGGCGAGGAGGGCGTTTTCGTGGGCAGCCGGCCGAGCGGACTGCCCTCCGATGTAGAGCAGGCGATCGTCTCGCAGTCGGGCCGGGTGGCGTCCGCCCTCCAGGGTATGGGCTACGTTGGCCGCTGCTCGTTCGACCACCTCGTGCTGCCACGGGATCGGGTCGTGTTCACGGAGTGCAACGGGCGCTGGGGCGGTACGAGCACGCCGATGAACCTGGTCGACCGGCTGTATCCCGAGGGCCGGCCCCCCTACCAGGCGCAGGGTTTCGTCCACCGCGATCTGGCGGGTCTGAGCTTCAAGGAACTCTTGGACAGGCTGGGCGATTCACTGCGCGACCGCGGGGTCGGCGCGGGGCGCTTCCTGCTCTACAACGTTGGGCCGCTGGAGCGCTTCGGCAAGTTCGACGTCGTGGCGATCGGCTCGGGCCCTGGGCACGTCGATCAGTTGATGACCGAAGAACTACCGGGGCGCCTCGGACTAATCTAGGCGTGGCGAAGCCTGCGGTCCAGCGCCTCGCTCATCTGACGGAGGCGCTCTGCTTCGGCGGGGGAGAGCACACCGCCGCTCTCGCAGGCGCCGATCGTCAGCGTCATCTCGTTCAGGCGGTCAAGCGCTTCATCGGGCGCTGCCCGCTTGGCGGCCGGCGCGTGAGCCGCCGCAAAGAGCAGCGTCGACAGGGTCAGTGCAAGCCGGCGCAGGCGCTGGCGCGGCGGCGCCGGGGCCGACTCCTCTTGCGCCGTCGCGTCGTAGACATCGGCCAGCAGGATCCGCGAGATCGCGTATGCATCCTTCATGTCGATTGCCTTCTTCCGCCTTCTCCCCGTCCGTTCCCGGAGATGGCCGGGAGCCTTCACAGGGTACAACGCATCGGCGCCCGGATTGGTTTCCGGAGTAGCCCATGAATCTGAAGCCGGGCGTCGCGACCCGGAGTTCAGCCCCGCTACCAGCGGTAGGAACCGCGTACGCCGAGCACATAGCCCGACGGCAGGAGTCCGGGACTGTCGCGCTGAGCACCTTCGAGGTCGAGATCAAGCGACTCCCAGAGTCTCAGCCGCGCACCGAGACGGTACGCCTGCCCCGACTGTTCGGACAGGCCGGCGCCAAGGTAGGGCATCAGTCGGACGCGGTCGCCGAACAGGTTCAGCCGGTAGCCGAGGTCGGCTTCCGCCAGGGTTCTCATCTCTGCGCCGCGGTATCCGAGCGCCGCGGCGCCCTGCTGCGGCTGCTCCCAGAGACGGGTGACGCCGCTCGAGGCGTTTCCCCAGGAGGAGCGCAGGCCGAACGAGAGACCGCGATCCGACGCCCCGGGATCGACTCGGATGGCGCCGGCAAGGCCCCATTCGGTGAGTTCGCCGGACTGGTGGGTCAGCAGCGAACGGCCCTTCAGCTCCATGAGCAATCCGCGGGGGGCGTTCGCGTAGCGGATACCGGCGCCGAACTCCATTCCGCCTCCCGTTTCCGCGTCTCCGCCGTCGTAGCGCAGACCCACTTCAGCGGACGGTATGAGGACCGCGCCCGAGTCGAGCTTCGTGGTCCTGGATCCCTCCATCATCAGGCGGGCACGGCTCACGTCCCTCGACAGCTCGGGCAGGGCCACGCTCTCGTCGGCGGTGGCGTTCAGCACCAGGAAGTCGGTCTTCAGGGCCAGGTCGAGACAGCGGCACTCGGAAGCGGATTCCTTCAGGTCTTGCCGAAGGCCGACCGCGCCCATGCTCATTGCGATATCGGTCTCGATCGAGCCGAGGTCGCCCTGGGTCATCGTCATCGAGCCCCGGCCGTGGCCGAGGATGCCCCAGATCGACAGGCTGTCACTCAGTGCGACCCGCAGGTAGGGCAGGCCGGTAGTCAGGTAACTCTTCATGTCGGTGTCCCGCTTGACCCGGCGCCCGTTTCCGTACTCGAGGACATCGCCCTGCCCGAAGGTGTGTGAGGCAGCGACGCCGACGATGACGCGTCCGCGCTCGAAGTCGATTCCCACCGTGCCGGTCGCCACGTCGCCGCCGACGGAGATGTTGTCTTCGCCGCCGCCGAAGCGTGTCGTTGCACCACGGCCCCAGATGGACCAACCGTAGCCGATGGAGCCTTCCGCGCCGGCTTCGCTTCCTTCGTCGGCCGGGGCGACGAGGCCCAGGCCGATCCGGTCCCTGCCGGTGGCGCCGGAGAACTGGAAGGAACTCCTCGGCAGCAGGTCGCCCAACTCCATGCCGAAGAGTCCGGAGTGGCTGACTTGACCGATGGCCGGGCCACCGTGGAGTGAACGGTGGCCGCCACCGTGGGGCTGGCGTGTCCCGAAGCCAGTCGGGGGTTGGAGCAGACCCGTAGAGGCAGATCCGCCGAACACACCGGGAATCCCACCGGACGTAACGGCGGCGGACGGTGCTCCAAGAGGACCGGGCAGCAGTCCGGCGCTGGTTGCCGGGCCCGTCCAGCTTGCCGGGTCCCGCCACGAGGCGCCGGCCGCGGTCCAGGATTCGCTGCGGGGCAGGTCGATCCTTCGGCCCGCGATCGTCATGTGAGAGCCCTGGTGGCGCCAGCGGCCGATTCGATCTTCCACCGCTTCCAGCGCGTGACTCGCCGCGGTGCGCGAGAAGCGCGCCAGCCAGGCCTCGACCAGTTCGGGTCCGTCGTCGTCCTGGATGAGACCCGACGCTTTCGATGCTCCGAGCGTTGCATTCGCCGGATCGGACAGTGTGATGTGGAAGATCTCCGTCTCTTCGCGCACCAGGTCTTCGAGCAGCCCGATCGCGATCTCTGCCGAGGTCGCACCTGGCGCGAAGGTCAACGTCCCGATCCCCGCGACGTAGTCCGTTCCCGCCGTCGCCGATCCGTCCGAGGTGGCCCAGCGAACGGTCGCCGGCTGGTTGACGGCTCGGCCGAGGGTCGCGGTGAACACGAGGCGGCCGGCGGACTCGTCGGCGCCCGAATCGGTGATTCGGATTTCGGGCGGCGGGGCAGGAGCCTCGTCGTTGTCCCCTATCGTGCCCGTTGCCGAGATCGTGCGTCCGTTGATCCTCGCGTTCACCGGCCGGCTGAGCGTCAGAGTCAGGGTCTCGTTCTCTTCTTTCACGTTGTCGTCGATGAGTTCGACGAGGATGGTCCCTCGGGTTGCGGTCGGACCGAGGATCAGAGTGCCGCTGGCCGGCACGTAGTCCGCGTTGGGTTTCGCCGTGCCCGGCACCGTCGTCCACTCAACCGCTACCGATAGGGCGCTCCGGCCCTGAAGCGTGACGGCGAACTCCAGTTCGCGATCATCTTCATCAACGTAGGCATTGGCTATCCGGATCCGCGGAAGAGCGTCGTTGTCGAGGATCACTCCAGTGGCCGTTCCCATCTCGTCTACGAGGGTGGCGTTGGTTGGTTCGCTCAAGGCGACCGACAAGGTTTCGTCTTCTTCCTGAACCTTGTCGTCTCGCACTGGGACGTGAATCGTCCGGGCTGTTTGACCGGGCATGAAGGTCAGCGTTTCGCTCGCTTCCGTGTAGTCCTGGCCGGGCGTGGCGGTGCCCGCCGATGTCGCCCAGTCGACAGTTACCTGTTCGACGGTCTCCGTGGTGAGGGTTACCGCAAACGACAGCCGGCCTTCGCCCTCCAAAGCCTCAGCGTCGGCGATCAGGATTCGCGGAGCGGCGTCGTTGTCGACGACTACGCCGCTGGCTGTGGCGCCTCCTTCTGCCAGGGTGGCATTGGCGGGCGTGCTCAGGGTTACGGTCAGGGTTTCGTCGTTCTCATGGACTTCGTCGTCGGTAACGGCGACTTGGACGGCGCCGGCCGCTTCCCCGGGTGCGATGGTGAGCGTTCCGCTTGCCTCCGTGTAGTCCTGGCCGGGCGTTGCAGTGCCCGCCGAGGTGGCCCAGTCCACGGTCACCGGCTTGGCGCTACGACCCTCTAGCCGTACGACGAACTCCAACTCGCCCTCATCCTCCATGGCAGAGGCATCGGCTATCTGCGCTTTGGGGAGCCCGTCGTTGTCGACAATCACGCCGCTGGCCGTGGCGCCTCCTGCTGCCGGCGTGGCGTTCGCGGGTGCGCTCAACGTCACGGTCAGCGTTTCGTCGTCCTCGTCCAGATCGTCGTCGGTCACAGCGACTTGGATGGCGCCACTCGTTGCTCCGGCCGCGATCGTGAGGGTTCCACTCGCTTCCGTGTAGTCCTGGCCGGGCGTGGCGGTGCCTGCGGATGTGGCCCAATCCACGGTTACCGGCGCGTTGCTCTGGGCATCGAGCTCTACCGTAAACGCCAGCGAGCCCTCGTCCTCCGAAGCTCGAGCATCGTCGATGCGAAGCTCCGGCTCCCGGTCGTCGCCATCGTCGCCATCGTCGTCGTCGTCGTCGTCGTCGCCGTCGCCATCGCCGTCGCCGTCGCCGTCAGCGTCGCCATTGCCGTCGCCGTCGCCATCGCCGGGTGTGCCGGGATCGCCGTGTGTGCAGGGCCATGGCGCTCCCGGGAGCGGCAGAATCGTCCCCAGTGCTGTGCGGTTCGGGGCGGTGGCGCCTTGAACTCCGAGAATTACGAACTCCAGTTCGTATCCCTGAGGCCGAATGCAGCGGCCGGGGCAGACCCGCACCGTCGCTGTCTTTTCGACCGTTTCACTCCCTGCCGGGAACACCAGTTCTCCGCTCTGGTACTCGAAGTCGCCGTAGCCGCCCGTACTGGGCACAGTACACAGATCCGTGCCGGGCGGATAGACGGACGGTATTGCTGATCGCTGCGCCGAGGGACCGTTGTCGGCCTTGTACCGCACGCGGACTTCGCCGCTCCGAGCGTCGCGATTCAGCGTGACGGTGAGCGGGACGCCGGTTCGCTCGTCGCCGGAACCTCCTGTGATCGAGATTGTCTGTGCCTCATATGAAGCTGCAGTCAGGAGGGGCAGGGCCGCCCCAAGCAAGAGCCTGCCGGCTCGACTGCGGGTCCGAGCTTTGTTCAGAGAGGGGACAGCCACGCGGCGTACCGGCACGGGCAAACCAGGAATCCAACGGAGGCTGAGGTTCGGCCCGCTCGACGCTTGCAATGGTGAATTCGACTCGGGTCGACTCAGGTCCACGTCACCAACTCCTTGACTCTGAGCCTGAGGGCTGGCCCAGCCACTTATGCACTTGAGACTATATACACGAAACTCGCATGGAACAAACCCTGTTTCCTGTGCGTCAGCGCGGCGCGGACGCCGCGACTCGACTCCTAGAACCGCAAAGCTGTGGGACCCGGAGGGATGCCGAGGGCCTCGGAGGGAAGTTGATTCGAAACCGCTTGCGTGAGCCGGTCGCTCATCTTCTCCTGTACGGCGCGACGGTCTTCGAGACGGACCGCAGTCAGTTTACCGCTCCACACGCAACCGGTGTCGAGGGCGATCAGATCCTTCGCCTGACGGTAGCCGAGCGCCGCCCAGTGACCGCAGACAACCGTTTGGGCGGGGCAGGCACGGGGCTCCACCTCGAACCAGGGCCGTAGACCCGCCGGTGCTTCCTGGGGCGGACCGCTGTAGTCGTGCGGCCTGGCGTTCGAGTCGAGCATGCGCATTCGTGTGAACGCTGTAAGCGCCGCCCTATTCCTCGACTGTGGTGCCGCGCCGCCACTCTCGTCCCTGCCCGATCGATCGTGGCCGAGCAGGGACGACACTTCACTGCTCTGGAGTTGCCGTTCCAGTCGCTTGCCCGCCTCATGGACATCCTTCGGCGACCAGCCCGTTGGCAATCCCGCGTGAACCAGGGCGAACTGACTGCTCTCGATCTGTCCGGAGTACACGAAGGGGCGGCGCCGGAGCCATTCGATCAGCTCCGCCCTGTCGGGAGCCATCAGCACCTGGTCCAGGGTGTCGCGGGGTCGGGCAGCGGCAATGCCGAGCCCGCGGGCGATCAGGTGCAGGTCGTGGTTGCCCAGCACGACCTGGAACCGGTCGCTCATCTCATCGTCCAGCGCACGGGCCCATCGCAGGGCCTGTAGCGAGAGCGGACCGCGGTTCACCAAGTCGCCGACCATCCACAAGCGGTCCCGGCGCTGGTCGAGATCGATGCGGTCGATCAGGGCCTCCAGGGTGCGGAAGCAGCCGTGGACATCGCCGATCGCCCAGGTCGCCACCGGGGCCCCCTACTTCGCCGGGCCGGTCAGTCGACGATGGCCTGATAGGCGAGGGTCTGGAGGTCCTGGCGAATGTTGAGGTGGGTGTACGGCCTCACCTGGGTCATCAGGATTCCGATCAGTTCCTCCTCCGGATCGACCCAGAACACGGTGCAGTAGGCGCCGCCCCAGGAGTAGGAACCGACCGAGGCGGGCATGGCCGAGGGTCCCTTGTCCGTGACCACGCTGTAGCCGAGACCGAAACCGTGGCCCGGTCCGCGTAGCCAGATGCCGTGGTCGCCGGTGTGGTTCGTGGTCATCAGTTCGACGGTCTTGCGGCCGAGCACTCGGTTCCCGTCCAGTTCGCCGCCGGAGAGCATCATCTGGTGGAAGCGGTAGTAGTCTGCGGCGGTCGAAACGAGCCCGCCGGAGCCGCTGAAGTACTTGTGGGGCTCGCGCACCTGGCGGGCGTTGAGATCCGGTGCCTCGGTGAGGACGATCGTGCCGTCCTCGCCGGGACGGTAGAGCGCGGCGAAACGGTCGACCTTCGATTCGGGCAGGTAGAAGGTTGTGTCGGTCATCCCGAGTGGCGCGAAGATCCGTTTCTTCAGGTATTCGTCGAAGGTCTGCCCCGAGAGCACCTCGACCAGGCGCCCGACGACATCGACGGAAGGGCCGTACTGCCAGGCGTCGCCGGGGTGGAACTCGAGCGGCGCCTCGGCCAGGGCGGAGACGAAGTCGCCGACCGTCCAGTCGGGTGTGCGCTGCTCCCGGAGCTTTGCGTACTCGGCGCCGGCCAGCCCGCGGTAGCTGTTCGCAAAGCCGGCGGTGTGGGTCAGAATGTGCTGAACGGTGATCGGCCGCGCGGCCTCCACCAGCTTGTAGGGCGCTCCCAGGTACTCATCGGCGTCCGGCACGACCGCAACCTGCATCTCGGCGAACTCGGGCAGGTACTTCGCGATTGGGTCCCGGAGTTGGAACCGGCCCTCTTCGTAGAGGGTCATCAGCGCGACGGAGGCGATCGGCTTCGTCATCGACGCAATGCGGAAGATCGTGTCCCGGGTCATCGGGGCCTCTTCTTCCTGCCACCTTTGCCCCTGGGCTTCGAAGTGAACGACCTTGCCTCGGCGGGCGACCAGGGTGACGGTGCCGGCGACCTGCTTGCGGTCGACGTAGCCCGCCATCGCGCCCGAGAGGCGCTGCAGCCTCTCGCTGGACATACCGACGCTCTCCGGCTCGGCGATCGGCAGCGGCGCGGCGCCGGCCTGATCGGCGGCCGCGGCGGGAGGTGCGGCCGCGGCCGCGCCGGGCAGGAGAGCAAGGAGCGTGATCAGGGCGGCGAACAGTCCGATGCGGCGCGTGAGGTTCATGTGCGTCTCCTTCGCGAGGAATGGGTCGGGGAAGGTCGTGATGCGGGTCATCGCCTCGCCCGCGGCGTCAGCGCCGTCGTGTGCCGCTCGCCGTCGCGCAGGTAGACGACTTCGATCGGAACGTCGATCTTCACCGCGTCCAGGGCGTAGGTGTAGTCGTAGATGTTGGCGATCTTCTGGCCGGCGAACTCGACGATGACGTCGCCGCCCCGCAGACCGGCCTCGGCCGCCGGGCCGCCGTCCATGACGCCTCCGAGCAGGAGCCCCTCGACCTCGCTCGCGTAGTCGGGAATCGTGCCCGTGTAGGCGCGCACCGTGTCGCGGCTCCCGCCCTGCTGCGGGGACCGCTCGACCTTGGCGAATTGGAGCGGCTCGGCGCGGTTCGCGGCCCGGCGCGTGAGCAGAGCGGCGAAGCGCGTCACCCGCTCGAGCTCGTCGTAGTCGATCCGATCCGCGGTGTCCGTGGGACGGTGATAGTCCTCGTGCGAGCCGCTGAACAGGTTGGCGGTGGGGATGCCGGCCCGGTTGAAGCTCGAACTATCGGTCGGCAGGTACGGATCGGTCTGCATGCCGAGGTCGAAGCCCACGGGGACGTTGGCGGCCTCGACCAGGCCGGGCCAGTCGGGGCTTGAACCGAGCGCCTGGATACTCAGTTTGTTGTCGCGAACCCGGCCGACCATGTCGAGGTTGATGTAGGCCGCGATCTGATCGGGCGGGATGATCGGGTCGTCGATGAAGTCCGCCGAGCCGAGGAGCCCGAGTTCTTCGCCGGACCAGAAGGCGACCGCGACGTTCCTGTCGTGTCCCATCTCCCGCAACTGGCGGGCTGCCTCGAGGACTGCCGCCGTCCCGGAGGCGTTGTCGTCGGCGCCCGGGTGAACCGCGTTCGTCTCGTCCTCGCGGGCGAGGGAGTTGCCGCCGCGGCCGTGGCCCAGGTGGTCGTAGTGGGCGCCGAGCACGACCCACGGCTTGTCGTGGCCGGCGCCCTTCCCGCCGGGAAGCACCGCGACGACGTTGTTGGCCTGCCGTCGCTGGCGTTCGATGGCGACGTTCAGGCTGATCCGGACGCCGGGAACATCGAATCCGGCGGTATGCGGATTGCCGTCGTCGTAGCTCTTCTGTATCTCCTCGATGGTCCGGCCGGTCTCGGCGAAGATGGCCTCGCCAGCCTTCCCGCCAATGCTGGCGGCGGTGATGCCGGACCCGGCGGCGGCGGTGTCGAAGGCCATCGGGACGGTGGCGCCGGCGTTCGGCGATCGCGGCCCGGTGAGGACCAGGAGCGCCCTGGCGCCGGCCTCGCGCGCGGTCAGCGCCTTGTAGCGCAGTCCGGAGTACCGGTTGAGGATGGCTCGAGCCTCTCCCTCGACATCCTCGGGAACGTAGCGGAGAACGACGGCGATCTTGTCCTTGACGTCCAGGGTGGCGTAGCTGTCGTAGCCGAAGTCCTGGGAGTCCGGGACACGGATGCCGTAGCCGGCGAAAACCACCGGCCCCTCCACGCCGACCGCGTCGGAGAAGCCGAGCGCCTGGATCTGCGTGTCGTTGTCGAAGCCGTGCGCTGCGCCGTTCGCTTCGATCCGGATCGTCGACCCCATGTCGCGGGCGCCGGCCGTGAACTCGAAGTCGAGCAGCAGATCGTCTTCGCCCGGCAGGGGCGTGGCGCCGATCGCGCGAAGCTGCCCCACGAGGTAGTCGGCCGCCTTCTCCTCGCCGTCGGTGCCGGTCAGCCGGCCGCCGAGTTCGGGTGCGGCGAGCGCGGCCACGTGTGCCTTGAGCGCGTCGCCAAAGTCGTCCTGGTCGGTGACCTTTCGCGAGTCGGACGGGCGTTGCCGGAGAGGCGCGGCGGCGAGAGCCTCGCGGGCCGCGTCGTGGTTCCAGTCCGCGATGTGGAGCTGGCCGCCGTCGCCGCCGTGCCTGCTGGAGGTCCAGGCGAGCCGGCGGCCGTCCGGTGACGGGACGGGAAGTCCGTCGAACCGGTCGGTGTGGGTGACACGGACGGGCTCCTTCGTGCCCTCCGTGTCGACGATGAAGACCTCGAAGTTCTCGAAACCGAGCTTGTTCGAGGCGAAGAAGATGTAGTCGCCGGACGGGTGCTGGTACGGCGCCCAGCTCATCGCGCCGAAGTCAGTCAACTGGCGCTGATCGGAACCGTCGGGGTTCATCGACCAGACGTCGGCGATGAGGCCGTCCTCCGTGAAGCGCCGCCACACGATCCGGGAGCCGTCGGCGAAGAAGAAAGGACCGCCGTCGTAGCCGGGCACGTCGGTGAGCCGGGTCTGGCCGCTGCCGTCGGCGCGCATGATGTAGATCTCGCCGAACCAGGCGGGATCGACTCTCAGCAGGTTCTCTTCGCGTTCGTCGAGCTGGCGGTTGAAGGCATCCCGGGTGGAAGAGAAGACGATCCACTCCCCGTCCGGCGAGTAGCTGCCTTCGGCGTCGTAGCCGCGGGCATCGGTGAGCCGAACCGGGTCGCCCCCGGCTATCGGCGTCGCGTAGATCTCCATCTCCGGGTCGTAGTCCCAGGCGTAGCGGCGTTCCTGACCCGAGGCGCGGAAGTCGAGCTCCTGCTGCTGCAGCTCGGCCGAGCGCGGGTCGTGGTGGGTCGAGCCGTAGAGGATCGCCGTGCCATCCGGTCGAATGAAGGCGCAGGTCGTCTTGCCGATTCCCGTCGAGACCTCCCGGGTGTCGCCGGTGGCCAGATCGAGCAGGTAGATCTGGTAGAACGGATTCTCGAGCCGCCGTTCGCTCTGGAAGACCAGAAGCCGCCCGTCGGCGGAGAAGTAGCCCTCGCCGGAGCGCCGTCCCTCGTAGATCAGGCGCCGGCTGCGTTCGAGGAACGTGCTTTCGTCGAGCGCGCCGTCCGCGGCGTACACCGGCGCAATGAGCGCGGCCAGGGCCGCAACGGCGAGCGCGAGGGTTGGAAAGTGAGGTTTCGGCACGACGGTCTCTCCCGGGACAGGTCTCGACGGGCCTGCGAGGCTAACAGCCCGCTGAAGTCGGGTTCCGTCGAGACGATCGGCGGCCGGGCCTATGTCATACTGCTCGGGCCAACTTGTCTGTTCATCGAGGCGCCTTGTGGAGGCTTGATGAAATGACGAGCGCGGAAACGACGGCCGTAGACCTGCCGCGGACCGAAGAACTGGGTTGCATGGCGCGCCCGTATCGACGAGCGCATGGAGCATGTGGCGACCAAAGCCGACATGGCAAACCTCAAGGTCTGGATGGTTGCGACCATGGTCGCCACGATGTTCACCGTCGGTGCGTTAACCGTCGCGGCGCTCAAGCTCCTGCTCGGCTAGGAGTCAGGGCAGGAACTGGCCGCGGACTGGGTGCGCCGGCGTGCCGTTCATGCGCCCGATGACGGGCGCACGGGCTGGTTCACGTGTGGCGCGGATCGCACCCCCCGGGTTCTCGCCGGCTCTGAAGGGGGCGCGCCGCGAAGCGGTGACCGTCCCGCGGCGCCGGAGGAGCGGTCGCTGCGCGGCTCGCCGGCTGTTACCCTGCCGGCCCATGTGGAACGGCCTGCCGATCTCGACCTGGATCCTGTTGGCGGTCTCGGTCGGCGCCGGGCCCGCTTTGGTGCTGCTGCGGCGCTGGTCTGAGAGAGGCAGACGTCGCGGCCGCGAAGTGCCTGCCCGGGGCAACGGCGCATGACCGCGAGCGCCCTGGTCCTGGTCCCGCTGGGGCTGTACATGCTCGTGCTGCTGGGTCTCGGCTTGTGGAGCCGGCGCGAGGGAGCGAGCCTCGAGGGCTACTACATCGCCGGCAGGAGGCTCCCGTCCTGGGTGATCGCGTTCAGTTCGAACGCCACCGGCGAGAGCGGTTGGCTGCTGCTGGGCCTGACGGGAATGGGGTATGCGGTCGGCTTCCACGCGCTATGGGTCGTCTTCGGCGAAGTGATGGGCGTGGCGATCGCGTGGATCTTCGTCGCGCGCCCATTCAAGGAATACACGGACCGCTACCGGGCGATCACGGTTCCCGACTACCTGGAGCAGCGGTTCCGGGACCGCTATCACCTCCTGAGGGTGCTTTCGATCGCGATCACCCTGTCCATGGTCACGGTCTACTGCTGCGCCCAACTGGTCGCGACGGGCAAGGCGTTCTCGTCGTTCCTGGGCTTCAGCTACGGTTCCGGCGTGTGGCTGGGGGTGGTGGTGACGGTGTTCTACACCGCCGTCGGCGGCTTCAAGGCGGTCGCCTACTCGGACCTGGTGCAGGGGTTGTTGATGGTCGGCGGGCTCATCCTGCTGCCGATCGTGGGCTTCGTGGCCGCCGGTGGCTGGAGCGAAGTGGTCGGCACGCTCGAGGCGGCGGATCCGAGCCTCCTGCGTGCGATGGGCAGCCATGGAGCGACCTGGCCGGGCGTACTCTCGGCTGCGAGTTTCGCCGGCATCGGTCTCGCGTTCCTGGGTGCGCCCCAGCTCCTGACCCGCTTCATGTCCGCCGCCTCGGGCGGCGAGATCAGGCGTGGTGGCCCAATCGCCGTGGTCTGCATGGTGCTGTTCGATGTCGGCGCGGTGTTCACCGGGATCGCCGGCCGGGCGCTGTTCCCCTTGCTCGACGACCAGGAAACCGTCATGCCGATGATGAGCGCCGAGCTGTTTCCGGCGGTGTTCACCGGCATCTTCCTGGTCATCGTGCTCGGCGCGATCATGTCGACCGTCGATTCACTGCTGATCCTCGCCTCGTCGTCCGTGGTGCGCGATCTCGCGCAGAAGGTGTTCGGAGCGACCGGTGGAGATACTCGTCTGTCGCTCTACGGTCGTGTCGCTACGGTCGCGATCGGTGCCTTGGCTGTTCCGTTCGCGTTGAAGGAACCTCGCGTGCTGTTCTGGTTCATCCTCTTCGCCTGGTCGGGCCTGGGGGGCGCCTTCGTGCCGGTCGTCCTCTGCTCTCTGTTCTGGAAGCGGACGACGTTGCCGGGCGCCGTCGTCGGGATGTTCACGGGATTCACGGTGACAGTCGCCTGGGTGCTGTTGTTCAAGGTGTCCTTCTACGACCTGTACGAGTTGCTGCCGGGTCTCATTGCCGGCGTCGCCGCGACGGTGATCGTCAGTTTGTGGACGAAGCCTCCCGAAGGAGCAGCGGAGGAGTTCGAGGACGTCCACGCCACGGTCGGAGGTTCGTAGCCGGAGCTCGCGGCTACACTCCCGGCCATGCTCGCCAGATTGCCCTTTGTTCTCCTGCTGCTCTGCGGCCCCGTGGCGGCCGAGGAGCTGTCGTACTACATGCCGGACGCCGCCGACCCGTCAGCCTACGAGCCGGACGTACCACGACCGTCCGCGGTGCTCGGCTACGAGGTCGGCGACTGGCACGTCCGGCCCGACCAGTTAGACGCCTACATGCGGGCGTTGGCGGCGTCCTCGGCGCGGGTGTCGGTGTCGGTGCAGGGGCACACCCACGAACAGCGTCCCCAGCTTCTGCTGGCCATCACGTCGCCGCGCAACCACGCGCGGCTCGATGAGATCCGCGAGATCCGGCGCGGCCTGGTCGATCCCCGCTTGCCGGCGCCGGAGCTCGACGGCCTGCCGGTCGTCATCTGGCTCGGCTACAGCATCCACGGCAACGAGCCGAGTGGCTCGAACGCCTCGATGCTCGTCGCCTACCACCTTGCGGCGTCCCGATCCCAGGCGGTCGTGGATCAGTTGGACCAAGCGGTCATTCTGCTCGACCCGAGCCTGAACCCCGACGGACTGGGCCGCTTCGCGCACTGGGCGAACACCAATCGGGGCAAGGTGCTGAATGCCGACCCGGGGCACCGGGAGCACCGCGAGCCGTGGCCGGGCGGACGCACGAACCACTATTGGTTCGACCTGAATCGGGACTGGCTGCTGCTGCAGCACCCCGAATCGCAGGCCCGGATGGCGACCTGGAAGGCTTGGCAGCCGAACCTGGTGGGCGACTTCCACGAGATGGGCTCCAACAGCACGTTCTTCTTCCAGCCGGGCGTCCCGAGTCGTCGCAACCCCCTCATTCCCGAACGCAACGTGGAGCTGACCGAGGCGATCGCCGCGCACCACGCCTCCGTGTTCGATGGGCTGGGACGGCTGTACTACAGCCGCGAGGGTTTCGACGACTTCTACCTGGGCAAGGGTTCGACCTACCCTGACGCTCACGGCGGGGTCGGCTTCCTGTTCGAGCAGGCGAGCGCCGAGGGCCACCGGATCGAGACGGCGAACGGAGAACTCGCCTTCGGTTTCGGGATCAAGAACCATCTGCTGGCCTCCCTGTCGATGGTCGAGGGCGGCGTGGCGAAGCGTATCGAGTTGCTGGAGCACCAGCGCGACTTCTTCCGGGGCGCTCTGGCCGCGGCGGCGGAGTCCGGTCCAGCCGCCTACGTGTTCCATGTCGACGGCGACCGTGGCCGGGCCCATCGCATGCTGGACCTTCTGTTGCGTCACGAGATCGAGGTCTACGGGACGATGGAGGACATCGCGATCGACGGTCGCGCCTATTTCTCCAGCCGGTCCTGGCTGGTGCCGCTCGAGCAGGCGCAGACGACGCTCGTCCGGTCTTTCTTCGAGAAAGTGACCGAGTTCAATGACACGGTCTTCTACGACGTTTCGGCCTGGACGTTGCCGCTCGCTTTCGGCGCCGAGTACGACCTGCTCGACGGCGGCGGCTACCGGCGGGACATGCTCGGAGCGCCCGTGACGGATGCATCGATTGAACCGGGCCGGTTTGGCGAGGCGGGAGCCAACGAAGTGGTGTACGCCTACGCCTTCTCGTGGGACGGCTACTTCGCGCCGCGCGCTCTGAACCGGCTGCAGCGGGCCGGCGCCCGGACCCGCGCCGCCGTCAGGCCCTTCAGGGCGGAGACGGCCGGCGGTCCGCAATCTTTCAAACCGGGAGCGATCGTCGTGCCGGTCGGCCGGGCCGGGGAGCCGGGCGGCAACGCCGGGGTTGACCTGGAGGAACTGCTCGCCGAAGCGGCGGCCGCCGACGGCGTCGACGTTCACCGGTTGATCAGCGGTCGGGCCGCGGCCGGAATCGACCTGGGCAGCCCGAGCCTGCGCTCGCTGGTCGCCCCGCGGCCGCTGCTCGTGACCGGTTCCGGCGCCTCGTCGTACCGGGTGGGCGAGGCCTGGCACCTGCTCGACGAGCGCTTCGGCGTCGAGGCGTCGCTGGTCGATCTTGGCGCGCTGGGCGGCGTGGACTTGGACCGGTACACCCACGTTGTGCTGGCTTTCGGCGGCGGCCGCTTCGGCGGCGCCTCGCCGCCCGCGGAAGTCCGGGATCGCCTCCAGGCCTGGGTACGGGGCGGCGGCGCGGTGGTGGCCATCGGTCCGGCGAGCCGTTGGGCGAGCGGCGAACTCCTGGGCCGGGAAGGGATTGCCGAGGACGAGGCGGCCGACGCAGCGGACGTGGACGCTTCCGAGGCGTCGGAGCGCCGGCGCTACGCCGACTACCGGGACCAGCGGGCCGAGCAGCTCATTGCCGGCACGATCGTCGGCGTCGAACTCGATCTGACCCATCCGTTGGCCTACGGCTACAGGCGGCCGGACCTCGCCACAATCCGCACCGGCGAGATGGTCCTGCCGCCCAGTTCCGACCCGTTCGAGAACGTTGGCCTGTACCGGGATCCGCCGCGGCTCTCCGGCTGGATTTCGCCGGAGAACCAGAGCCGGCTCGCCGGCAAGCCGGCCGTCATCGCCAGCCGGATGGGCCGCGGCGTGGTGATCCAGCTCCTGGACGATCCAAACTTCCGCGCCTACTTCTACGGCTCGAACCGCCTGTTTCTGAACGCGATCTTCCTGAGCGGCCTGATCGACTCGACCTCCGCGCCAGAAACCTGGTAGCGATCAGCGAAGCGGTCGGGCGCCCTGGCTTGGCAGGAGTCTTGCGTTTGCTGGCGCCGCGTGCTGAGATCCTTTGGGCCAAGCTGGCTTGGCGCGCGCAAACCTCAACTGTTCACGGAGAAAGTCGAGAGTGACCGAAACCGACCACCCCGACTCCGGCAGGGCCGGCGAAGTTCTGATCGCGGTCCACAACCTGACCAAGCACTACGGCCCGATCCGGGCCGTCGACGGGATCAGCTTCGAAGTGCGCCGCGGCGACGTGCTCGGCTTTCTCGGGCCGAACGGCGCCGGCAAGACGACGGCGATGAAGATGATCACCGGCTTCCTGGAGCCGGACGCCGGCACTGTTTCGGTCGCCGGCCTGGATGTCGGCCGGGATCGACTGACCGTGAGCCGGCGGATCGGCTACCTGCCGGAGAACGCACCCGCCTACGGCGAGATGACGGTCGAGGCATTCCTCGGCTTCATTGCCGAGGCGCGCGAGCTCGAGGCGCCGGAGGCCGCGATCGACTCGGTGATCGAGGCGACGCACCTGCGCCGGGTGCGCGGCCAGACGATCGAGACCCTGTCCAAGGGCTTCAAGCACCGCGTCGGTCTGGCGCAGGCTCTGATCCACGATCCGGATGTTCTGATCCTCGACGAGCCGACCGACGGACTGGACCCGAACCAGAAGGCGGTGGTCCAGGACCTGATCCTGAGCCTGTCCTCCAACCGCTGCATCGTGTTGTCTACCCACATCCTCGACGAGGCGGAGCGGGTGTGCAACCGCGCCGTCATCCTCTCGGAGGGGCGCATCCTCGTCGACTCGACGCCTGACGACCTGGTGACCCGGGCCCCGGGCCACAACGCGGTCCGCTTCCGGGTCACGGACGGCGACGCCGGCGAGGTGGCGGCGGAGCTGTCCGCCGCCGCGTGGTGCGCCGCGGCCCGTGTGCTGCCGAACGGCGAGGTCGAAGTCGAGCCGCGGCACGGCGAGAATCGCCTGAACGATGTGCTGGCGACGGTCGGTGAGCGCCGGATCGCCGGCGTTCGGGTGCGGGAGGGCCGGCTCGACGAGTTGTTCCGCGAGGTGACGAGGGGGGTGGCGGCATGAGCGCCGAGCAGAACGCCCCGCGGGCCTCGGTTGCCGCAGGCAGTCCGGGCGGCGCCCTGGCGCTGCGTTTTGTCGGCATGAGAGCGGTGCTGCGGCGGGAGTTCCGCGGCTACTTCGCGTCGCCGCTGGGCTACATCTTCATCGTCATCTTCCTGATCGCGGGCGGCTACCTGATGGTGTCGCGCGACTTCGGCCGCTTCCTGGAGATGCGCGAGGCGAACCTCGATGCGCTGTTCAGCTACGTGCCCTGGATCTTCGTCGTCCTGGTGCCGGCGGTGGCGATGCGGCTGTGGGCGGAGGAACGCCGGTCCGGGACCGTCGAGCTGCTGCTGACCCTGCCGATCACGCTCGAGGGGTCGTACCTCGGCAAGTTCCTGGCCGGCTGGGCTTTCCTGGCGGTGTCCGTGTTCCTGACCTGGCCGGCGGTGTTCCAGGTCGCCCGGCTGGGCGATCCGGACTGGGGCGCGGTATTCCTGAGCTACGTCGCCTCCCTGCTGGCGGCGGCGGTGCTGCTGGCGATCGGCCTCCTGTTTTCGGCGCTGTCAAAGAACCAGGTCGTCGCGTTCATCCTCGCGGTTGCCGCTTCGGTAGGTTTCCTGCTGATCGGCGTGCCGCAGACCCAGGAGTTCGTGGGCAAGTGGTTCGGCGGCTACGTCGAGCGGGTGGTCTCTTCGCTCAGCCTGCTCGACCACTTCGAGACCCTGACCCGGGGCCTCCTGCAGTTGAACTCGTTGTTGTTCTTCGTGTTGTTCACCGTCGGCTGGCTGATCTGCGGCATGTTGGTGCTCAGCCGGACCAAGTCGAATTGAAGGCGCGAGGGTTTCTTGAGGGTGCGAGGACTACTTGAGGGTGCGAGGACTAACTGAGGGATTTGGCAGATGACTTCCGAACCGAACGATGTCAAGAGCGGGACGCCGGAAGCGGCGTCCTCGGAAGACGGTCCGGACGGCGGCCGCGGCCTGCGCGGGATGACCGTGGCGCGGGGCCGGACGGTGACGCTGGTCCTTGTCGGTCTGTTGACCGTGTTTTCGATCCACGTCGCCAACGAGTGGCTGGAGAGCTGGCGCGTCGACCTCACGGGAGGCGATCTCTACTCGCTGACCGACGGCACCCACGCCATCCTCGATCGCATGCAGGAGGAGGGCGTCAAGCCGCTGGACATCCGCCTCTACTTTTCCGAGACGGCGGGCAAGACGCTGCCAAAGTTCGTCAAGGACTTCATCGGCTACGAGCGCTTTCTGCGCAGCCTTCTGGGCGAGTACGAGCGCGCCGCGGCAGGGAAGATCCGCGTCGAGACGATCGATCCGCTTCCCGACAGCGATGACGCGGACCGTGCCGCCGAGGACGGTCTGGACGGCAAGCTGATCAACCAGAACGGCGATCTCTTCTACTTCGGTCTGGCGCTCGAGACCCAGACCGGCAGCAAGGAGACGATCGAGTTCCTGTGGCCGCAGGAGCAGGAGAACATCGAGTACGAGATCTCGAAGAAGGTCCACGGCCTGCTGTGGCCGGCGCGGCAGCGGGTGGGAGTTCTCTCGAGCCTGGAGGTCTTCGGCGGCGCCCAGGATCCGATGATGGCGCAGATGCTGGCCGCCCAGGGCCGGACACCGGCGCGGAAGTGGATCCTGGTCCAGGTGCTGGAAGAGCTGTACGACGTGTCTCAGGTTCCGGCCGACGCGGATGAGATTCTGCGTGACGACTACGACCTTCTGGTCGTGATTCATCCGAAGGCGCTGCCCGACAAGACGGTGTTCGCGGTCGACCAGTGGGTGGCCGCGGGCGGCAATGCGCTGATCTTCCTGGATCCCTACGCTCTCGGCGATACGCCGCCGCAGAACCCCCAGCAGCCCTGGATGGCGCTCCAGTACCAGCCGGCCTCCAACCTGGCGCCGCTGCTCGATGCCTGGGGCCTGGAACTGCCGGCCAACCAGTTCGCGGCCGACTTCGAGCTGGCGGCGCGGCGGCCGATGAGCCAGTTCGGCGCCTCGGAGTCGGTGATCATCGATCTCAACGTCGACTCCACGGTGCATGAGGACCTGCTGGACGCGGAGAGTCCGATGCTGCGGGGTCTGTCGAACACCCGGTTCTTCCTCTCCGGCGTGCTGCGGGAGTTGGGCGCCGGCGCGGACGGCGCCGAAGACGCCGAGGCCGAGCCGGGTGACGGCGGCGAAAGTGGCCCGGACGATGCCGGGCAGCCTGTGGGCGTCGAACTGCGGCCCCTGATTTCGACCACGGCGTCCGGCAACACCCTCGAGGTCCTGCCCGGCTTCGGCGGCGGAGACGGCCTGGCCTACACCGACCTGAACGACGGCGCCAAGCTCCGCGACACGTTCACGCCGGGAGAAGAGGCGCTGGCACTCGCGTACGTCGTGCGCGGCAAGCTGCCGACCGCCTTCCCGGACGGCGTCGACTACCCGGACAAGGAGGCGGAGCGGCCGCCCAACCTGCCTCCGGAGATCGAGATCCCGCCGCCGGACGACGCGCGGATCATCCACCGCGATCCGCTGCCGGAGGAGGAACGGGCGGAGGCGGCGGTCGTCGTGTTCGCGGACGTGGACTTCATCCATGACCAGATCGCCTTCCTGCAGAACCCGTTCGGGATCGTCCAGGCCGCGAACGACAACCACAAGGTGGTCCTCAACGGCATCGACTATCTGCTCGGTTCCCAGGACCTCATGTCGGTTCGGGCCAAGAACGGCATCACCCGGCCGTTCCTCCGCTTCGACGAGATCGAGGCCCAGGCCGAGCTGGATACCCTCGACCGGGAGCGGCAGATCCGTGAGGAGATCGACAGCTTCCAGGAGGAGCTCCGGGAGAAGCAGGGTGAGATCACGCAGCGCGACGCGGCTCTGTTCCAGAGGAAGCTGCAGGAAGAAGTCGACGAGTTGAACGAGCGGATCCTGGACGCCAACCGGGAACTGCGGGACATCCGCAAGGGCCGGCGCGAGGCGCTGGAGCGTGAGGAGTCCATGGTGCGCTTCGCCGTCATCGGGTGGATGCCCATCGTCGTCCTGCTGATTGGTCTGTACCGCGCCCGCCGGCGCTAGGGAGTTATCGGCATGAGTCAGTTGAACCGTCGACTGGTGGTGGCGGCCTTGGCGCTGCTGGCCCTTTCCATCTTCAGCTACTGGAACAGCGTCTCGCGCGCCGAGCGATTCGAGCGCGGCCAGAAGTTCCTGCCCAACCTGAACCCGGACGAGATCGCACAGTTCGAAGTGATCCAGGGCGAGGAGCGGGTCACCCTGAGCCGGCAGGGCGACGTGTACGTGGTTGAGGAGTCCCACGACTACCGGGCCCGGAACGAGGGCGTCAACCGCCTGGTGCGCAACCTGCTCGATATCGAACTGGCGAAGGAAGTCGGATCGAGTGAGAGTTTGGCAGCGGAACTCGGCATCGAACCGCCCGGCGAGGACACCGTCGAGGTCGCGCTCAGGAACGACGCCGGCAACGACATGGTCCGCTTGCGGGTAGGCAACCGGTTCGAGGGCGGCAGCGGCAACTACGTACGCCGCCTCGATGGCGAGGAAAACCCGATCTTCCTGACCGCGGCGACCGTGCTGATCGACAGCACCGCGGACCAGTTCCTGCAGAAGGAGATCGTCGACGTTGCAGGGAGCGATGTGGCTCGCATCGAGGGCCCTGACTTCACCTTCGCCACCGCGGACGCGGAAGGCGCCGAACTCGCGCTCGAGCGGGTACCGGGCGGCAAGCGGGAGAAGGCGAGCGAGGTCGGCCGGTTGAAGAACTTCCTGTCGCGGCTACGGTTCTCCGAGGTGTACCTCGCCGATGCGGAAGAGGTGGCGGATCTCTCGTTCGCCGACGAGTTCCGCTACGGGCTGGAGGATGGATCCGGCTACATCGTGTCCGTCGCGGCAAGGGACGACGATCGCTACATCCGTATCGGCGGCTACCACACGGTGCAGCGGGTGGAGATCGAGCGGGATACACCGGACGAGGAACTCCAGGAGAAGGCGGACATCCTGAACCGGGCCGAGGAGATGCAGGAGTTCAACGAGTACCACGGCTCCTGGGTCTACAAGCTGGACAGCTTCACCGGCGAGAAGCTCGATCTGCGCCGCGCCGACCTGATCGAGGACAACGAGGACGAAGAGAGCTGAGTCGCCAGCCGGCGGGCGCGGATCGATGACCGGGCCTCGCCGTCCCCTTCAGGCCTCAAAGCGCGGGCATCCGGAACGCTACCCCGGAAAGCACTGGTCCGTGGCCCGCCCGGGCGGCGCGTTGGGCTGCTATCTTCCTGCCCGCCCGTCGCGGCTGGTCGTGGCGGCGCCCCAGAGGAGATATCGATGTTGGGTTATTGCACGATCGGCGTGAACGACATGAACCGGGCGACGGCGTTCTACGATTCGCTGCTCGGCGAGCTGGGCGCAACGACGATGTTCAGCATGGAGAGGATCAAGGGCTACGGCATCGAACCGGGACAACCCATGCTCGCGATCTGCATCCCCTACAACAAGGAACCGCAGGCGCCGGGTAACGGCAACATGGTGGCGATCCCCGCCGGTTCCAGGGAGAGGGTCGACCAGATCTACGCCAAGGCGATGGAACTCGGCGCCAGCGATGAGGGCCCGCCCGGAGAGAGGCTCCCGACCTTCTACGGCGCCTACGTTCGCGACCTCGACGGCAACAAGCTCTGCTTCTTCCGTATGGGTCCGGGCTGAGGCGGCGCTACTGAGGATCGTACGGGTTCAGCACCGGAACGCCGGCCGGTTCGAAGTGCCGCACGTTGCGGGTAACGACTGTCAAGCCATGCCTGAGCGCCGTGGCGGCGATCAGGAGATCGGCGTCCTGATGGCCGAACGCCTGTGAGACGCGCCCCCAGCGCCGGGCCGCCTCAAGGTCGATTGGAAGGATTCGGTCGCCGTAGAGTCTGAGCACACTCTCAAGCCATGCTTCGAGTGCGCTCGCGAATGGCGGGTCGCGTCGCTTCGCCGTGGCGATACCTCGCTCGATCTCGCCGACCGAGATCACGCTCAGGTGGAGGTTCTCGTTTCTCTGCGCCGATACCCAGTGCGTGACGGAAAGGTGGCGTTCCGGCCGGCGCAACGCCGACAGCACGTCGGTGTCGACCAGGTACATTAGAAATCGAAGTCGCGCGGCTTGAGCGGCAGTCGTTCGAACTCGCCACCGTCCTGGGGCATGGCGAGCAGCAGCTCGGCGAAGGTCGGCGCCTTCGCCTTCTCCGCGAGGCGGAGCCGCTCGTACTCGGCGTCGGCGAGAACGACGACCGCGGGCTTTCCGCGACGGGTTACGTGTTGAGGGCGACCCGCCAGCGCCGCCTCCACCACGGCGCTGAATCGGTTCTTCGCATCTTGCAGTGGCCATACCGTCATGAGCGACTCCCAGTGCGGTTGGGTCTGGGGCCAGACGCCGGGCCCGCGAAGGGTCTTGCGGCAGTCTGGCCAGTTCGTCTGGCTAGATTGTTGTCCTGGCCTGATGCGGTGTCAAGGGGGCTCGTTATTCTGGTCAACGCGATTGACTTTTTGGGTAAACGAAATCTATAGTCGCGTGCATGGAAAAAACATCCTGGTGCGGGATGAAGCCGCGAGGCGCAGGAGCCGTGGCAATCGGAGCGCTGGCGCTGTTGCCTGCTGGGTGGGCAATGGCTGCCGCCTGTCCCGAGGACAGTGGAGTTCACGGCACGGTGCGGGCGCTTTCCGGGAGGCCGGTGGCTGATGCCGCGGTCACCCTGACCACTTCGTCCTTGACGGTGGTGACATCGGAGGATGGCCGGTTCTGCCTGCACCCGGTGGCCTCCGGCGAACATCGGCTGATCGTCTTTGCTGACGGCTACGGCTTGGCTGAACAGGAGTTCCGGGTCGAGGGCCGGGGCCTGATCGAAGTCGACATTCAGCTTCGGCCCGCCTTCGGTGAGGAGGTCATCATCAGCGCGACCCGGACCGAGAAGCGCCTCGCCGACGTGCCTCTGCACGTGGAAACCGTGTCCCGCTCACGGATCGAGAGCGTCGTCGCGCGGACCCTGGCGGACGCGGTCGAATGGACCCGGGGTGTTCGCGTGGAGTCGAACTGCCAGAGCTGCAACACCTCGCAGATTCGGCTCTTGGGACTCGAGGGGCCGTACTCCCAGCTACTGGTCGATGGCCAGCCCACCGTGTCGTCCCTGGCGATGGTCTACGGCATCGAGCAGTTGCCGGCGCGTCTGATCGACAGCATCGAAGTGGTCAGGGGCGGCGGTTCGCCGGCGTACGGCGCCGGCGCGGTCGCCGGCGTGATCAACCTGATTCCTCATCACGCCGACCACACCCACGTTGAGGTGGATGCCCGTTCGGGACGGATGGGCGGCGCCGGCGGGACGGCCGAAAGCCCGTCCTACAGCCTGGTCGCGGACTGGACGCCCGGCTCAGCCCGCGCGGCGACGTTCTACGGTCAGATCGACCGCGTGGCGCCGGTCGATGTGGACGGTGACGGCTTCAGCGAGATATCGATCCGCAATCTCGACGTGGTCGGCGCGCGCTACCACGAGTTCTTCCTAGGTGGCGCCGCGAGGCTCGCGGCGGACGTCAGCCATACGGCTGAGTTCCGCCGTGGCGGCGACCAGGTGCATCTTCCGCCGCAGCAGGCGCAGGTCGCGGAGCAGTTGCACTCCCGGCGCAGCGGTGCCGGCGTCTCCTGGCTGCACACGGTGTCGCCACTCTGGGACTGGCGCGCCACGGCGTCCCACGCGGCGACCGAGCGCGCCAGCTACTACGGGGCCGGCGGCGACGCGGGCGCCTTCGGCTGGACCCGCAACCCGCTCTGGATCTTCGATTCCCACGTCAACCGCGGGGGCGGCGCCGGCACGCTCAGCTTCGGTCTGCAGGCCTCCCACGACGTGATCGACGACCGCCAGCCAGCTTACCGGCGGACCATCCGCGAGACCTACCGCGCGACTTCGGCTTTCATTCAGGATGACCGGAGGATCGGCGACGGGCTGACCCTGCTCTACGGCGCGCGCGCGGACCGGCACAGCGCGGTCCCGAGAACGATCGTGTCGCCGCGGGCGGCGTTGATGTGGAGCCCTCGAAGCGATCTGACCCTGCGCGCTTCGCACGCCGCCGGTTTCCGTCCGCCTTCCGTGTTCGACGAGCAGCTCCACATCGCCCTCCTGGGCGGCGAGGCGATGGTGGTGCGCGACGATCCCGGTTTACGTGAAGAGACGTCCGCGGCGCGCATGGTGAGCCTCGAATGGCGGCCGACAGTCGGCCGCCGCACCTCGATGGCGATCGACTCGACGTTCTTCGATACCCGGATCGAAGACCTCTTCCACAGCCTGGAGGCCGACGATCCGGCGACGCCGGAACTCGAGTTCCTGCGCACCAACTTCGGCCGTGCGCGGGTACGAGGCGTGGAGATAGGTTGGGGTCTCCGGCGTGGCGGTCTCACGCTGGACGCGGGCTACGTCTGGCAGCGGGCCGAGTTCGGTCACGCGGAGCCCGACTTCGGCAGTAGGCGCATGTTCCGGACGCCGGAGCGCTACGGCACGGCGAGCGTGCAGTGGCCGTTGCCGCGCGACTTCACCCTGTTCGCTGGGCTCCGCTACACGGGATCGATGCTGGCGCCCCACTATGCCGGCTACATCCCTGAGGATCGACTCGAAGTCACCTCCAGCTTCCTGACCTGGGACCTCGGGTTGTCCCGGCGGTTCGCTCTCGGCGGCGACCGGCGAATCACCGGCACGCTGGCGGTCAAGAACCTGACCGACGAATACCAGCGCGACCTGGACCGGGGGCCGTTTCGGGATCCAAGCTACGTCTACGGGCCGAGGTTTCCGCGCAGTCTCGTCGTCGGTCTCAAGCTGGACCTCTAGCAGTAGTGCCGAAGCAAGCGAACGTTTCCCGGCTGGTTCTTGCGGCTTCGCTGGCTCTCGCATCCGCGGCGCCGGCCGCGTTCGCCCTCGATGGAGGCGCGACGCCGGAGAGCGCGGACGCGGCGGGCGCCCCGGAGCTGCGTGGGGCCCGGCTGGCCGACCTGTGGGCCGACCTGGACGTCCGCGATCTCGACGGCTGGGTCTGGACCGCGGGCGACTTCGAGGGTCGCATCGTTCTGCTGGACTTCTGGGCCACCTGGTGCGCTCCCTGCCTCGCCGACTTTCCCCACCTGGAGCGGGCCCGGACGGCCTACGCCGACCGGGGACTCGTGATCCTCTCCGTTTCACTCGACCGCTGCTCGCGCCGCGACCTGCGGAGCTTCAGCCACCGGCAGGGCGTCAACTGGCCGGTCCTCTTCGACGGGCTGGGCGCGGGCGGGGCCCTGGCCCGGCGCTTCCAGGTGGAGTACCCGCCGCGGTCCCTGCTGTTCGACCGTCGGGGACGGCTGGTGGCCGTGGACGCGCGAGGTGCGACGCTCGACGCCGCACTCAGGGCTCTCTTCGCCGGGGAGTGACTGCTACGCTGATCGCTCGTGTCCCGCTTCGCCGTCCTCCTGCTGGTCGCCATAGCGGTGCTTGTCCCGGGCCAGACCGTTCCGGGCCAGCTTGCGCCGGCGCCGGGCGATCCGGTCGAGGCCCTCGCACAGGCGCGTGCGACAGTGGAGCGCGCCCCCCGGGAGTTCGTGCCCGTGCTCGCTCTAGCCCGGGCGCTGACGGCGCTCGGCCGCACCGAGGATGCCCTTGCCGCGTTCGCTCGCGCGCGCGCGCTTGAGCCGGACGATGGGGCGGTAGCGCCCGGCGAAGTCGCGTCGGCCTACCTGGCGCCGGCGCTGCTTCTCCGTGACCTGGATCGCACCGGCGAGGCGGTCCGGCTGCTGGATCTGGGTGCGGCCCGCCAATTCGGCAACGCTGACATCTACGAGCAACTGGCCCTGCTCCGGCTGGCGGACGGCCAGGCAGGGGAGGCGCTGGCGGCCACTTCAGCGGCCGCGGCCGAGAACCTCGAGAGTCCAGGCCTCGACCTCGCGCGCGGGCTGGCGTTGGCACGCGATCCGGCCCGCCGCGGCGAGGCCCTGGGCTACCTGCGGAGCGCCCTCGACGCCGGTGTGGGCAACCCGGTCGTGGTGCACCTGGAGGCGGCCGACGTTCTCTCGGCGGAAACGCGCTACCCGGAAGCGCTCGAGCACCTGCGCGCCGCCGGGGAATTCGCGCCGGACGACCCGGAAGTGGCGTATCGTCTCGGGCGGACCCTCGCCGCGGCCGGCGACCGGGAAGCCGCCCAGGCGGCTCTCGACCGCTACCGGTCGCTCGAGGGCGCGCGAGAGCGCGCAGCGGCGAAGGAGCGCGCAGCCTCTGCCGAGACGGCGTCGGCCTTGTCTGAAGCGCAGAGGCTGGCGGCAGCGGGCAATCTCGAAGCTGCGCTCGAGCTTCTTCTCGGCCCTGCGGGCCGCCCCGATGATCCGCTGGCCGCGGACGTGCACTCGTTGCGGGGCAAGGTGCTGTTCTCCATGGGCCGAGTCGAGGACGCCGCGGCCAGCGCCGCCGAGGCGCGAAGGCTAGAGCCGAACCGGGTCGAGCACCACTACCTGGAGGGGATGTTCCTGCACGCGGGCGGGCGCGCCGAGGATGCCGGGCCCGCGCTCGAACGCGCCGTGGCGCTCGATCCCGATCTCGGCGAAGCCCACGCCCTGCTGGGGCTCATCGCCGCCGAGGCCGGTCGTCTGGCCGAAGCCGCCGAGCGGCTGGAGCGGGCGCTCGAACTCGGGCTCGACGGCAACGCGCCGCTCCGCTTCAACTACGCCCGGGTTCTCGAGTCCCTGGGCCGCGGGGAGGAAGCCGCGGTCCATATGGAGGCGTTCGAGCGCCTTGGACAGTTACCGCCACAGTAGCGCCGGTTGTGGGCAGAGTGTCTACGGCGATTGCCCGAGGAGAGGATTGGCCACACGAAGATGCCCGAACGTTTGACCATCCCGCAGGTCCTCGGTCAAGAGCACGGTGGCACCTGCCGCGAGCGCGGTCTCGATGATCAGTGCGTCCCAGTAGGACACCTGTGATCTGGCGCTTCTACGGACCGCCGAGCGCACGATGTCGGTTCCCAGTGTGTGGACGGGAAGCTCACAGAGCGCATCCAACGCCTCGATGGCGCGGTCGGAAGAGAGCGGTCTGGCCAGCTTGCGCGTCACGGTCACGTAGAACTCGCTGAGAACCTGTGTGCTCAGCACGATTCGGTCCGCCTCCTCGTCGAGGAGTTCTCGGGCGACCTTCTGCTTGCGAGGCGAGTCGTCGTCGAACATGTAGACCAGCACGTTCGTGTCGACGAACCAGGGCTCAGCGCTCATGCAGTTCGTCGCGGGTCCACCTGGCGCCCCCGCGCCCGGAACCGCTGATTTCCGACAGTCGCAACAGCCGACGGACCGCCTGACGGTTCCTTCCGGCGCCGCCGGCGTACGCTTCAAGCCAGTCGCGGAGCACGGCGTTCACGGAGGTGTCCTCCTCCACTGCGCGAATCCGGGCTCGCTTGAGGACATGACTGTCTACGGAGATCGTCAAGTTCATGCTCGCCTCATCTCGTGAAACACGGAATCAGTGTAACACGAGATCACTCGCAGTCGAAGGCGCCGTGGTCAGCGATCGGCTGGAACGGGTTGGCCAGGGGATTGACGTACACGTGCCGCGTTTGGGTTGCCGGATCGGCAACTTCCAACTCGACCTCCACGTTGGTCAGGCCGGTGGCGTAGAGCCAGTACTTGCCGTTCAGCCCGCAGCCGTCGAGGACCTTCACCACGATCTCGACGTTGGAAGCGTCGAAGAAGCTGAAGTACCCGGTGTCTCCCGTGAGAAGGACGCCGTTGCCCAAGCCGGTCTCGCCCTTGTCGGTGGCGTAGCGGACGCGTGCCCGGAAGCGCCCGCCGCCCAGGCACAGTGTCGTGGCGTCGGCGACACACTCTTCGATCGGCTCGGTCGGCCCGCTGTCGGCCTCGTCGATCGTGACGACCATGCGGCGTTCGCCGAGGGCGGCGCCTCCGCGCGGATCGCGGAGTTCGAGTTCGATCGTCTCGGACTCCTCGTTCACGGCGTCGGCCAGGAGCTGGAGAGTCATCGGTTTGGCGGTGCTGTCGCCGTGGCCCCAGGCGAGAGTGCGGGCAACGGGTTCATAATCGACATCCGGGGTGGCCGAGCCGCCGGCCGTCCGCAGGTTGACGCTGACGGCGCCGTCGCTGCCGCCGGCGCGGACCACGCTCAAGGCGACCTCGCCGTCGGACTCCCGCGCCGCCGTTGCGGTGACGGCGAATCCCAGGGTGCCGGGATGCTGCTCGGGCAGGTCAGAGGCCAGGGAGAGGGCAACCAGTTCGGCGTCATCGCCGTCGGCGCCGACCGCGACGACGAGGTACTGACGGCCGGAGGCGGTGTAGCTCATGGGAACGCCGGAGGCGTTGCCCGGCAGGGGGATGGTGCGCAGCAAATCGCCGTTCGCCGCGTCGAGGACGGTCAGCACCGGCCGCGACCGGTTGGCGTAGAACAAGAGTTCCTGGGTGGCGAGAAGGGACGCGGTGCCGGCGTAGCCGTCGAAACCGTCGTTCGTCCGTTGCCAGAGGATCTCGCCGCGGTCGAGGTCGAAAGCGGTGATGTGACCCCACGGCGGCTTGAGCAGGTAACGGTTGCCCGGGGCGCCGAGGATGCCGGTCTCGTACAGGAGGTAATCGGGGATGGCCGTCCGGTAGAGGCGAACCTGAAAGGGGACCACACCCAGAACCGGAACGTAGAGGATCGATCTCGTGGGGTCGAAGGCGGCGCCACCCCAGTTCGCGCCGCCGCCGAGGCCGGGGTAGATCACCGCGCCGCGGGTCGATGGCGGCGTATAGATCTCCCCCCAGTCGAGGTCGGCGAGCACCTCTTCGGCGCCGTCGCCCAGTTCTTCCCGTGCGATTCCCTGACGGTCGAAGGGTGGCGGTTTGGTCGGCCGGGGTTGGGTCAGAGCGGTGCGTTCCCCCGGCGCCTGGGACTGCGGCGCCGGCACTTCATGGATCGGCCACACGGGCTTGCCGTTGCGGCGGTCGAAGACGAAGACCCAGCCCTGCTTGGTAACCAGGGCGACCGCGGGAATCTCCCTGCCGTCGACGGTGATGTCGACCAGGTTGGGCGGCGCGGGGAGGTCGAAGTCCCAGATGTCGTGATGGACGACCTGGTAGTGCCAGACGCGGCGGCCCGTCCTGGCGTCGAGGCAGACCAGGCTGTTGGCGAACAGGTTGTCGCCCTTGCGGTGGCCGCCGTAGAAGTGGTTCGACGGAGCGCTGACGGGCAGGTAGACATAGCCGAGCTCCGGGTCGGCGGTCATCGGCGCCCACACGTTCGCGCCGCCGATGCGCTCCGCGGCGCCGTTCTGCCAGGTCGAGTAGCCGAGCTGGCCCGGCCGCGGGACGGTGTGAAAGGTCCACAGGCGCCGGCCCGTCCTGGCGTCGTAGCCGCGGACGTCGCCCGGCGGCCACTCGGGCCGCGGCGCCCAGTCCATGACCGAGGACCCGACGACCAGCACGTCGCCGACCACAGCCGGCGGCGAGGTGTGTCCGTACTGGTCTGACCTGCCGCTGAGGGAGCGGATGCCGGCGGTGAGGTCGACCGTGCCGGCGTTGCCGAAGCTCCTTCGCGGCGTGCCCGTGGCCGGATCGAGCGCGATCAGGCGGGCGTCGCCGGTGGCGAGGTAGACCGTCTCGGTCTCACCGTCGGTCCAGTAGGCGAGTCCGCGATGCAGGAAGCCGTTGTTCGGGGGACGGCCGGACAGGTAGCTCTTCGGATCGTGGACCCAGATCTGTTCACCGGTTTCCGCGTCGATCGCTGCCGCCTGACTGAACGAGGTGCTGGTGTAGAGCACGCCGTCGACCATCAGGGGCGTCGACTCGAAGGCGACGATGCTCCGTTCGCCGCCCGGTTCGGCGATCGCGTTGTCGGGCGAGGCCCATCGCCAGCGCACCTCGATGTCCTGAACGTTGGCGCGGTGAATCTGCCCGAGCGGCGCGTACTTCGTGCCGCCGGCGTCGCCGCCGTACTCGCGCCATTCCCCGCCCACGGCGCCGTGCTGTGCGATCGCCGGTTCGCCGGCCGCTGCCGCGGCGGACAGGACGACGGCGGACAGCCAGCGGCGCTTGGGCATCACGGCGAATGCAGGACGTAGCGGATCAGATCCCGGACCTCCGACGGTTGGAGCGTGCTGAGGAGGCCGCTCGGCATGGGCGAGAGGGAGGACTCGTTGAGACTCTCGATCTCCTCGCGCCGAATCGTCTCGACGTGGTTCGGGTCCAGGGGGTTGGAGCGAAGGTGGACGGCGCGGTCGTCGGCGGAGGCGAGCAGCCCCGAATGGAAGCGGCCGTCGCGGGTCTCGACGAGCCAGGTGCGGTAGTCCTCGGCCACCTCGTCCGAGGGCTCGAGGATGTGCCGCAGCGTGTCGAGCGCGGTCAGCCGCTCGCCGACGTCATCCAGGGCAGGGCCGATCTCACCGCCGGCGCCGCCGAGCTGGTGGCAGGTGGCGCAGCCGGTCTCCATGAACAGGCGCCGGCCGCGGTCGAGCTGCTCTTCGCCGGCGGGCGGCGCCGCCATGAGTTCGCCGACATCGGTCTCCAGCATGTCGTAGCTCCAGTCGGCGACGAAGGCGCGCTGGGGCACGTCGGGAGGGAGGCGTGGCGCGGCATAGCGGGTGACCGCGGTTCCGTCGAGCCGCTCGACCACGCGCATCGTGCCCTTCATCAGGATCCAGTGGCCGGGAAACGTGCAGACGAAGGGGTACAGGCCGGGTGACGTCGGAGCGGTGAAGCTCAGGACCTCCGTGCCGCCGGGCTGGACCAGACCGGTCTTGAACAGGACCAGGGGCGTCTTCGGAACGTAGCCCGAGGCCTCGGCGCCGGCTGGGTTGCGCTCCGCCTCGGCGTCGGCTGCCCGGCCCACTTCCTCCAGCGCTCCCGGCCGCGTGACGACGACGTTGTGAGGCATCACGTCGATGTTCTCGAAGGTGATCTCGACCGGTCCGCCGGCTCGCACCGTGAACTCCTCGAGGTCGAAGAGCATCTGGTGGGGGACGGGCCGCAGCGTCACGATCGCAGGCCCGAGGTTCACGAGCTCCTCGCGCAGGTCGTCGCCGCGCTCGCCGCCGGTCCGCTCGATCAGGCGGTCGGCGACCCGGATGCCGAGGTCGTGGATACGCCGGAAACGCGGCGAGGTCAGATCGCGCGAGTCGGCCCCTTTGATCGCGGCGACGATCGGGGCGGCGAGGGCTTCTTCGCCGCCGTCCGCCGGCCAGGCGTTCGGCGGCGCGGCCGTCAGTTGCCCCAGACCCTCGAGCGCGGCCAGGCCGATTGTGGGATCCACGGCCAGACCAGCCAGCCGTTCGAAGCTCCGGCCGGCGTCGCGGGTGATGCCGGCGAGGGTGTGCGCCGCTGCTTCCAGCACCCGCTGCCGGTCCGGGCCGCGCCGGTCGTCGAAGAGCGCGGACACCGATGGATAGGCATCGACACGCAGCGCGGCCGGCAAGGCGTCAACGGCTCGCAGCCAGTCGATCAGTTGGTTCGGCCCCGGCGGGCGGGGCAGCACGCTCCGTGGCGACGTGTCGCCTGCGGCCGCCATCAGGGCGGCCATGGCGCCGCTTCGAACCTTCTGGCTGTCGCCGTCCGCCGCCAGCTCGCGCAGCGCCGGCTGCGCTGTACCCAGTGCAGCGGTCGTCTGCTCCAGCAGGTGGAGAACGATCCGGTCGATGGTCTCCGCTGCGGGAGGGTCGACGCGGTCGACGCGGTCGAGGCGGCCCAGTTCTTCCGCCAGCAGGGCCGTGGCAGCAACTGCTATCGCGGTCGGCGCGTCTTCGACGCCGGTCATCGCGCGGTCTGCGGCCAGGTTCGCGATCGCCTGGCGCTGGCGTCCGACGCTCGCCTGGGCGCGGCGCAGCAGCGCGCGGTCGGTCAGCGGATGGGCCCCGAGCTGTTCCAGGTCCCGCGTGGACAGGCGGCTGAGCAGATACTCGCCCGCGGCGGCCGGCAGCTCGTCGAGCAGAGGGGGCTCGCGGTCTGGAGCGAACGCGGGCCGCCACCAGGACTCCAGCGTGTCGACGGTTTCCTTGAGCGTGTAGTCGAGGTAGTAGTCGGTGGTTCGTTCAAGCGCTCGGAGTGCCGCCAGGGCCGCCGGTTCCGACTCCAGGTAGCTCAGCCCGAGCAGTGCTTCGAGCCGGGCGCGCGGAAACTCGTCCTCGACCTGGGTGGCCAGGATCGCCAGCGGATCGTCGAGTTCTCGGCGCCAGAATCGGGCCACCCGGGTCGCGGCGGCCCGCGCCCGCGGCTCGGGCGAACGGAGCATCCGGGCCAGGAGATCGGGTTCGACGACGTTCAGGCTCTGGTAGAGCCAGAGCCCCTCCAGGCGGTGGTGCTCGAACTCGGCGACCTTCTTCTGACCGTCCTCGTCCTCGCCGGCGCTCGTCTCCTGTCCGGCCTGGAGGCGGCTTTGGCGGCTCTGCCGCACATCAAGGCCTTCGAGCCAGTCACGCAGCGCGGTCAGGACCTGGTCCCTCGGGCGTTCCCGCAGTTCCCTCCGGACGCGGTAGCGGGTGCGGTCCTCGTAGCTCTCGAGCAGACCGATCAGCGCCGGAGTCGAGGCGCCCGCGATTTCCGGCGGGTTGAGCAAGGGCCTGCCGGTGTGCCGCACCCGCCAGACGCGGCCGTGGTCGTGGTCGCGCCGCTCGTCGCGCAGCGAGTACTGCATGTGGCCGATCAGGGGGTTGAACCAGTCGACCAGGTAGAGCGAGCCGTCCGGCGCGAACTGGAGGTCGACGGGGCGGAAGTTGATGTCCGTCGAGTAGAGGAGGGGCTCGACCTCCTCCGAGGTGAAGCCCGAGTCCTCCTCGATCATCCGATGCTGCTTGATGCCCTGAAAGCCGATCGTGTTGTTGACGAGGAAGTTGCCCTGGGCCTCGTCGGGGAAGTGGCGCGAGCTGACGATCTCGCAGCCGGAGGTCGGCCGGACGACCTGTGTGAACACCTTCATCCGGCGCCGCTTCGTCGGGTAGGGGGCGTTGCCGGTGATCGGAGCGCCGAAGTAGTTCGCGCCGCCGGAGGCGTCGGCGATGAAGTTCTGGCCCCAGCGGTCGAAGATGTGCCCCCACGGGTTGGCGAAGGGGTAGGAGACGAAGACCTCGAGTTGGAACCGATTCGGCTTGTAGCGGAACACGCCGGCGTCGACCAGGCGCACCGGGCCATACGGAGTCTCGACCTGGCTGTGGTGGAAGGTGCCCTCCTGGAAGTAGAGCCCGCCGCCGGGGCCCCAGGTGAAGGCGGAGATCGAATGGTGGCTGTCCTCGGTGCCGAAGCCGTGGAGGATGACCTCGTAGCGGTCCGCCACGTCGTCGCCGTCGGTGTCCTCGATGAACATCAGGTTGGGCTGCTGCGCGACGTAGGCGCCGCCGTCGCCGAGTTCGAAGCCGGTGGGCAGGTGCAGGCCGTGGGCGAAGACCGTGTGGTGATCGGCGCGGCCGTCGCCGTCCCGGTCCTCGAGGATCACGATCTTGTCGTCCGGTTCCTCGTCCGGCAGACGCTGCGGATAGGACGGCATGGTCGCTACCCAGAGCCGGCCCCGGGAGTCGAAGGTCATGGACACCGGGTTGCCGATCGGGAAGTTCTGCTCGGAGGCGAACAGGGAGACCTCGTAGCCCTCGGATGGGTGGAGGTGTTGCAGCGCGTACGCGGGATCGAGCGCCTCGTAGCGGGCCGGGCCGCCGCGGTTCGGCTCCTCGTCGGCGACTTCCTGGGCCGCGGCCGGGCCGACAAGGCAAGCCGCGGCCAGCCCGCCGGCCAAGGGAAGGCGGATCATCGGTCGACTCGCTCCAGGCGCCACAGTTCGCCCGACTGGGCGAGCGCCATGGCTTCGCGGTCGAGTTCACCGACCAGTTGGTCGAAGCGGACCATCTCGGGCGGGAACGAGTGAACGCCGAAGGGTTCCTTGCGTCCGCCGTAGATGTAGTAGCCGTTCACCGCGCGGTAGCGGTCGAAGAACAGCCGGCCCTTGCGGAGCACCACCCGGCGCAGACCGTCGCCGGCCTCCAGCAGGGCGCTCATGACCGGCGACGCTTCCAGGTCGAGGCCCCGCGCCCAGTCTCCGTCGTTTGCCGAGGCCAGGATCTCGTCGCCGCGCCGTAGAACGTAGGTTCCGGGGGCCAGGTCGCGCACGCTGATTCGGAGGCGTGCGGGATTCGTGTGGGGCGCCGGCGGCAGAACCGGAGGGCGAATCTGGAGGTGGGGTTTGCCCCCTGCCGAGGCGACGACCGTTCCCGGCGCCGAAACGCCGAGCGCTCCGAGCAGCGCCCGGGAGGCGTGCCAGTAGCCGGCCTCGTTCAGATGCGCGCCGTTGATCGTCAACGGCGCCGGCTCGGCGGCAAACGCGGCCGCGACCCCATCGAAGATGTCGAGGAAGGGCACGTTGTTCGTAGCCGCAACGGCTTCGGCCGCTTCGGCGTAGCTCCGTAGTTCGGCGTTGCGGCGTTCGACGGCCGCCGCGTCGAGACCCCGGCCGGAGGGCAGCGCCTGCTGCGGTATCGGTGAGACGAGGGCGACGCGGGCCGGCTCGGCGCCGTTGTAGACCTGTTTCGAGACATGGCGAAGCAGACGGCCGAGATCGTTCCTGAACGCCGGCAGACCCTCGTTGCCTTCGAACGACTCGTTCGCGCCGTAGAACAGGAGGACGACATCGGCACGCTGCGCCTCGAGATGGCGGTCGACGGCGCCGAAGTCGAGCGGCCGCGGGCGCAGCGCCGCCTCGTCCGCCGACCAGGCGAGGTTGCGCACGGACAGATCCAGCTCCGGGAAGGCGGCCAGGAGACCGCTTTCGAAGTAGCCGAAGAGCTGGAACCGCTCCGCGAACGTGTTGCCGACCAGGCAGACACGGTCCCCAAGCCGGAGTTCAAGCTCCGAGGCTGGCGCGGCGGAGGCGCCGGCCGCGGCAAGTGCGAGCAGGAGGGCGAGCAGGTTCTTCACGCGCGGTAGCGGATCCTAGCGCGGGCGTGACTGCTGCCCCGAGGGAACCGGCCGGTGCGAATCGAGGCGGCGCCTTGACGGCATCTGGTCGGGCGGCTCGGCCGCGATAGGGTTGCCGCTTCCGATGGGCAGGTTGCGACTGGATAGAGCGGCGCCGGCGACACTGGCATTGGCTGCACTGGTCGCCTGTGCGCCGCCGCCGGACGCACGCGAACAGCTCTACGCTCTGTTCGACGAGGACTGGGCGGCCCGGCTCGTGGAGAGTCCGCAGTTCGCCACGAGCGTCGGCGACCACAGCCGGAACGACCAGTTGGCCGACGTCAGCCTGGAGGCGATCGAACGCAGGGTCGAACGGCGTCGCGATCTCCTGCGGCGGTTCAAGGAGATCGACCTCGAAGGGCTCAGTTCGGCGGACCGGATCAACGCGCGGATGTTCGAGCGCCAGCTCCGGGGCAGCGTGCAGGGCTTCGAACTCGGCGAGTACCAGATGCCGCTCAACGCGGACTCCGGCTTCCACATGGGGTTTGCGCGCATGTACCGCTCGATGCCGTTCCGGACCCCGGACCACTACGACGACTACATCGCCCGGATGCGCGCGCTGCCGACCTACTTCGAGCAGCAGCAGGGCCACATGCGCGCCGGGCTCGACCGCGGCTTCACCCTGCCCCGCGTGACGCTCGAGGGCTACGAGGACACGATTTCGGCCCACATCGTCGACGAGCCGCAGGACAGCGCCTTCTGGGCGCCGTTCGAGGATCTGCCGAAGGCGGTCGAGGAGATGGACCGCGAGCGGATCCTGACCGAGGCCGAGGGAGCGATCAACGAGGCGGTGGTGCCGGCCTACCAGGGGTTCCATGACTTCTTCGTCGGCGAGTACCTGCCGAGCACGAGAGAGACCGTCGGCGCGTCCGATCTGCCGGGCGGACGGGCTTACTACGAGGAACAGGTCCGCTGGTTCACCACCCTCGACATGACGCCCGAGGAGGTCCACGAGATCGGCCTCGGCGAAGTTGCGCGGATACGCGCCGAGATGGAGGAGGTGATCCGCGAGACGGGCTTCGAAGGCTCCTTCGCCGAGTTCCTGGAGTTCCTCCGAACCGACCCGCGGTTCTACCCGAAGACCGGCCAGGAACTGCTGGAGCGGGCCGCCTGGATCGCCAAGAAGATGGACGGCAAGCTGCCGTCGCTGTTCGCCACGCTGCCGCGGCTCCCCTATACGGTCGAGCCGGTGCCGGACCACATGGCCCCCAAGTACACCGCCGGGCGCTACGTGTCCGCCGCCGTGGGCAGCACCCAGCCCGGCATCTACTGGGTGAACACGTACAACCTCCCGAGCCGGCCGTTCTATGCGCTGGAGGCGCTGTCTCTGCACGAGGCCGTGCCGGGCCATCACCTGCAGCAAGGGATCGCGGTCGAGATCGACGTGGGTCCCGAGTTCCGGCGCCACGACTACCTCTCCGCCTTCGGCGAGGGCTGGGGTCTGTACTCCGAGTACCTGGGCCTGGAGGCCGGCTTCTACGACGACCCGTACAGCAACTTCGGCCGCTTGACCTACGAGATCTGGCGCGCCTGCCGGCTCGTCGTCGACACCGGCGTTCACGCCCTGGGCTGGTCGCGCCGGCAGATGCTCGACTACCTGGCCGAAAACACGGCGCTGTCGCTGCACGAGATCACGACCGAGACCGACCGCTACATCAGTTGGCCGGGTCAGGCGCTCGCCTACAAGATGGGCGAACTCAAGATCCGTGAACTGCGCGGCAGGGCCGAGGACGCTCTAGGCGACGACTTCGACGTGCGGCTGTTTCACGACGCCGTGCTCGCCAACGGCTCGGTTCCCCTGGACATCCTGGAAGAGTTGATTGACCTTTGGATCGAGGAGCAGCGCCCCTAGCCGCTAGCTGGGCCGGGCGTGGATGGGTTTCCGGGCGGTGATCGACTTCCTGATCTGGCTTGAGGAGACGAGCTTTTCGACCTGGATGCGCGAGTCGGGCGGGGCGTTCTTCTCGAGCCTCGTCTTTCATTCGATCGGGATGGCGTTCGTGGCCGGCGTCCACGCGGCGACGGATCTGCGGATCCTCGGCGTCGCTCCGGGCATCCCCCTGTCGCTGATGCGTCGCTACCTGCCGGTGCTCTGGGCGAGCCTCGCGGTGGTCACGGCGTCGGGGTTCCTGCTGCTCATGGCGTACCCCGCGAAGGCCCTGACCAATCCGGTCTTCTACTTCAAGCTGGCGTGTATCGCGGCAGCGCTCTGGATCATGAGGTCCTTGATGCGCGGAGTGTTGGGGGATGCGCGGCGTGACGCCGTCTCGGCGCCGGGGAAGGTGCGTCTTCTGGCGGCGCTATCTCTGGTGCTCTGGGCCGCCGTGATCACTTCAGGCCGTCTCCTCGCCTACACCGCGAAAGTGATGCTGGCCTCCCACCTGCTGTACTGAGCCTCCGCGATGGAGAACCTGCTGTATTCGATCGGCCAGAAGAGCGGCATCTACAGCTTCATGCACACGTCGTGGGGCTGGCCGACCGTCGAGTCGCTGCACTTCCTCGGACTCTCGCTGTTGATTGGAACGATCGGCCTTTGGGACCTGCGTCTGGTGGGGCTGGCCAGGGGAATCCCGATGGAAGCGCTGCACAGGCTGGTGCCCTGGGGCGTCGGGGGCTATCTCCTGAATGTGTGTACCGGTTTCCTGTTCGTCGTCAGCGCGCCGAATCAGTACCTCTACAACCCGGCATTCCAGATCAAGCTGTCGCTCATGGCGATCGCCGGGCTGAACATCCTGTTCTTCTACCGGTTCGCTTACCGACCGGTGAGGGTTGCCGCCGCCGGCGCCGTCGCACCGGCGAGGGCTCGAACCGCGGCCGCGATCTCACTGACCTGCTGGATCGGCGTCATCGTCTGCGGCCGGCTGATCACCTACTTCCGGCCGCCGTATCACTGGTGCTTCTGGTGCTGAGCAGCCAGGAGACCGCGCGGTAGAAACTAGGTGCGCCGGCGTGCCACCCGTGCGCCCGATGACGGGCGCACGGACTGGTTCACGGGTGGCGCGGACCGCTCCTCCCCGTTTCAAGGGCTTTCAGGGGGTATCGAAAACCCCCGGTAGCTGCCGGAAACCGTTGCAGGACATAGATTTTTCTCTCTCCCCAACGTGCATGTGGTATCCTGCGTCTTCGCTGGCTCTCGCAGAAAAGGTGGGACACCCTGGGGGACCGACGAGAAGCCGGGAACCAGGGCCGCACGCGGAACACGGAGAGGAACGAGGTGCCGAGGAAGAAACTGACCGATGCCTTCGTCCGGTGCGTCGACCGGGCCGGAAAGTACGGAGACGAACACGGACTCATTCTACGGGTCCGGCCGACCGGATCGAAGCAGTGGATCTGGCGCGGAACCGTGGCAGGCCGGCGAGTCGATCTCGGACTGGGCGGATATCCCTACACGACGCTGCGAGAGGCCCGTGAGCGGGCGTTCGAGTGCCGGAAGGCATCGAGGGCCGGCCGCGATCCGCGAGTCCTGAATCGACAGTGTCCGACGTTCGCGGAGGCCGTGGAGACGGTGATCTCGATGCACCGCCCTTCGTGGCGGCCCGGAGGCGAGAGCGAGGCCGACTGGCGCCGGACGCTGGGAACGTACGCGGTACCGCGCCTGGGCCAGATGCCGGTGGACCGGATCACCAGCGCGGACGTCATGGCGGTGCTTCAGCCGATCTGGAACGAGAAGGCCGTCACCGCGCGGCGGGTCCGGCAGCGGATCGGGGCCGTGATGCGGTGGGCCATCGCCCAGGGCCACCGGGCCGGCAACCCGGCCGGCGATCCGATCACGGCCGCGCTGCCGAGGAACGGAAGGCAGTCCCGGCACTTCAAGGCCCTGCCGCACGGCGAGGTGGCGACGGCGCTGACGACGGTGCGGGAATCGTCCTCCGCCGCCGGGGTGCGGCTCTCGTTCGAGTTCCTCGTGTTGACGGCGGCCCGGTCGGGAGAGGTCCGCGGCGCGCGCTGGGAGGAGATCGACTGCGAGGCCGCCGTCTGGAGGGTGCCGGGCGTTCGCACGAAGACCGGCCGGTCGCATCGCGTCCCGCTGTCGGGCCGGGCGTTGGAAGTGCTTGAGCAGGCGCGGGCGGCTGGAGGCGGAGACCCGATCTTCCGGGCGGTGCCGAGCCGCCGCCGGCCGCTGGCCACGGGAGTGTGGCGCGCGCTGTTGCGGCGCCTAAGAATCGACGCGACCGTTCACGGGTTCCGCAGTTCGTTCCGGGACTGGTGCGGTGAGACCGGTGTGCCGCGAGAGGTGGCCGAGGCGTGTCTCGCTCACGCGATCCGCAATCAGGCGGAGGCAGCGTACGCTCGATCCGACCTCCTGGAACGACGACGCGCAGTGATGGAGGCGTGGGCCAGCTACTGCGTACAATACTCGCCTGACGCCTGAGTACGGATGGAGTCCGACGGGGGGATCGGCCGTGAGCTGGCGGAGCAGGCCCTGGCTCACACGGTCGGCAGCCAGGTCGAGCAGTGCTACGCCCGCAGCGACGTGCTGGAGCGCCGGCGGGAGGTCATGGAGGCCTGGGGCGCGTTCCTGGTCGAGTAGGTACTTCCGCCCAGTAGCCGCCCTCTTCGGCCTCACAAACCACGACTTGCATCTTGATCGGCCTTGGTTCCCGCATCTCGTCGTGGGGTAGCGTCGCGGCGGTGCTGGAGCACGGAGGCCAGCGGTGGAAGTCGGCTGCCTCGCCCGCCGGATGTCGGGGCACAGACAGGCACAGACAGCCAGAGTACTGGACGTATTACGCTACGCTTCATCCGTCCAGTTACCGGAGCGGTGTGGCAAGCCCCCCCGAACCCCCCTCAGATGCGGAACCAGAAGCAGCGGCGCAAGGCGATGGCCACGTGCCGCGTGTCGCCGGTGGATACCTTCTCGCCGACCGCGATCACGCCGGCGAGAAGCGCGACCAGATCGAGGTCCTGCGCGGCGATCCGCATCAGGTCGCCCAAGTCGCCGACAGCTGCGGCCACCGGCACCGGTACACCTACGCGGTGCTGGCCTGGGCGCCCGAGGACGACCCCACCCGCGACTCTGGACGCCTGCCCAAGCCGCTAACTCCGGCACGAGTACGCAGTTTTCGGCTGAAGTGGGACATTTTCGGTTGCCATTGACAAACCGTCTCAGGCGACGATAGCGGCGTAGCGGCACCGGCGGGGCGGAACCGTCCGCTGTCGTCATGGGTCGGGTCCGAGCCTTCCCGCAGGGATCAATCCGGACGTGAGCGACCCTCCCGCGGGCTGCCACATAGCCCGCCACATGGGAGAGCCTTTCGGGCCGCGCCAGGCGGCCGAAAGGCGGGGTCGCTCACGTCCCGCCCCGACCGCCTCGCGCGGTCGGGGCGCTGCGCCCGAAGGGCGCATTCCGGAAAACGGAGCCCGAGAAACGTCTTGTGTTTCAAGGACAGTTCCCGCAGTGACCTCTAGAGAGGACGATGCCACATGAGAGGGAGCGGAAATGCCACAACCGGGTCGGTCGGGTTGTGGCATCCCGGTGCGGATCCTGGCGCGCCCAGAAGTCATGCGAGGGCCTGGGGACCGAGGTGTCGAGCGTGATGCGTCGAATAGCCGTCGATCCGAGCCCCGGACGCGGCGCCGGACTCCTCGAGATCGGCCCGCTTGCGGAGCGAGATGACGAGGCGCCGGCAGGGATTCAAGCCGCTCCAGGGAGCGCACGGCCGCGGATCGCCGCGCGTCGTGGCCGTGCGCACGGCGTGTTCAGCGGCAGCCAGCGTTTCCCCTGTCGTCCGGGGTCAGCGGCTGAGCGGACGGAGCGTTGAGCCAGGTTGCGAAGAGGCGGGAGTACCGGTGCTGGGCGGCCACGGTCCGCGTGATCACGGCCACGTGCACGGTGATGCGGGTGTGGCGCAGGTGAGTCCAGAGAACGCGGTGCTCGTCGGCCCAGCGGCGCAGTTCGCTTTCGGTCTCACGGCCGGGGTCGGCTCGCGTCACGCCCCGACCCGCCTGGAGCGGCCCGGGGCGCCAACCTGCAGCGGCGCCGATGCGGAAGGGCTCCCGATAAAACGCCAGGCAGGGCAAGGACATTCTCCGAGTGTCCTCGAAAGCGGACAGGTAACAATGGCCGGCCGAAAAAAGTAAACGAGGGGGGTGCTGACCTTTTCCGGTTCTGGCGCGGATCCTGGTACGGCCCCGTCAGGCGGTCAGGACTGGGGTGACAGACCGGGAGCGTTATCGGTCGAGTAGCTGTCGATGGGCACGCCGGCAGCCGCGCGTTCGGCGCGTCGGCGGAGGTCGATCACGAGTCGACGGCAAAGTGTTGAAGGCCTCCCCAGGGAGCGCAGGGCCGCGGGTCACCGATGGTCGTGGCCGTGCGCACGGCATGTTCAGCGGCAGCCAGCGTTTCCCCTCTCTTCCGGGGTCCGCGGCTGAGCGGACGGAGAGTTGAGCCAGCTTGCAACGGAAGGACAGGGACCGGCTGGTTGCGGCTGGCCCCCGAGGTACTGCGTCAGTTTGAAATCGGCAGGGCCTCACTGGTCTGAGGCGACCGAGTCGGTTCGGGAACGAGGCGTGCGTTTGTCACTCGGCGTTCGGCAGGTTGTGAGACATGACGTGCAGAATCCCGTCTTTGTCGGGGTTCGCGTCCTTCAGGATCTTCTCCTTTTCCTCTCGGGTCGAGCCCTGCCAGAGCGACGAAGCGAGCACGCTGCCGCTGATCCGGAACCTTCCGTGCTGAGGACACATGTAGTCCTCCCGGTCGCCGGTCTTGGCGTACCGTTCTCCCAGTCCACAGATTGGGCATAGGTTGAACAGCGCCTCGCGCAGGACGACTCTGAGCACGTTCAGGACCTGTTCCCGGTTGATCCCGAACTCATAGGCGCTCTGAGCGACCCGCTCTTTCATCGCCGTGTCGAGGTTGTTCTGGACGTAGCCCTCGCAGTACTCGTCCACCTCAAAGGGCTTGAGGCTCTCGACCTTCTGCCACAGGTGCGGAGCTCGCTCGGTTGCCCACGCCAACGCTTCGAGCTTCGCCGCCACTTTCTCGCCGAACTCGGTGAGCTGCACCGGGCTTCCGCTTCCGGTCGTCTGCGGTGGCGGGAGCCGCAAGAAGATCTGCTTGATGTCCCTCCGGATCTCCGTCGCGACGTCGCGCCATCCCTTCCGGGCCTCGTTCACCTTAGTAACCCAGACCGCAACGCCCCACACTGCTCCCGCAGCCGCGAGTCCGATCGTGATCCAGAGCGGCCACGGCACGCTGCTTGCCGCGTTTTCCACACCCAATAGTGTGCCAGCCGAAAGCGCTTGCCGCCAGCCCTAGGTAGCATCCATCTCAGCTCGGAGGGGCACTACATCTTGTGGCTGATCGTCCCATCTGCATACGACTTTACTCCTACGCGACGGGCTTGGGGGCCTAGCTCCGCCCATCTCGTCCTCTCCGGCATACCGCACCTGCTTCGCATTGCGACCGTTCGCGTCCGGACTCCGGACGCTGGCGGCGGCAGACCTACTCATCTACGGGGGCCGCAGCTTTCTCGCGTTCTTCGCCGACCACCAAGCCCGGCTGGGCGCTCAAACCTTGGACGAAGGCCCCGGGGTCGTCTGGCCGGTCGCCGGCGACGACATGGAGCGGGCGCTCACCCTGCTTCTTGACGGTCCCCGCGTGAAACGCGGCCGGGGCGATGGCCGGAGGATGAAGATAGTGACTCCATCCGTAGCCGTGCGTTAGTGTCTCCGCGAAGTGATCTACAGGAAGTCCGCACTCGTTGTCCCCGCGTTCGCCGGGTGTCTTGCGTTCGCCACGGCTGCTCACCCCCAGACAAACACGACGGGAGGGCTGGATCCGTCTGACGCCGCACAACTACGGGATCTGGCAGAAAGAGGTCACGCCGCTTCCGCGTTTCGACTCGGGGCTACATACATGGAGGCCGATCCCGCCGAAGCTGTGAAGTGGATTCGCCGTGCTGCCGACCAGGGGGACGCCGAGGCACAGATGGAGGTCGGCGGGATCTACAGCGTTGGGGCGGGAGATGTGTCTCAGGACTACGCCGAAGCGGCACGTTGGTACACCCGCGCTGCCGACCAAGGCTGGGCCGATGCGCAGTTCTTGCTCTGGCTCTACCACCACGAGGGCCGGGGTGTGCCGAAGGACCCCGTTGAAGCTGCACGTTGGCTCCGCATGGCGGCTGAACAAGGCCACGCGGACGCACAGTTCAAGCTCGGCATGCTGTACATCGAGGGAGATGGTGTGCCTGAAGACGGCACCGAAGCCGTGAGGTGGCTCCATCGTGCAGCCCAACAGGGCCACGGCCAGACGCTTGAGATGTTCGGGGACACGCTCGATGAACTGGCCGAGCTGGATTCGACGCTGGAGGATGGAGGAGGCGGGTCCGAAACACAAGGCGACGCTAAGTTCAATCGACTTCTAGGCGCTGCGGAAGGCGGCGATGCGGAGGCGCAGTACGACCTCGCAATCGCATACGCCGAAAGGCATGGTGATGTAGGTGACGACGAGAGCAAGGGCCTGGCTCTGTCCTGGCTACTCCGAGCGGCCAATCAGGGGCACACTGGAGCGATGGCCGAACTCGGGTCCCTCTACATGGGAACCGACGACATCCAGGCCCTCCGGTGGTTCCGCCCGGCTGCAGAGAAGGGCCACGGTGGAGCACAAGTCAATCTCGGACACATGTACGAGCGTGGGTATGGCGTTCCCCAGGACGACGCCGAAGCCTCGCGACTGTTTCGATTGGCAGCCGAGCAGAGGTTCGCACAGGCCCAGTACAACCTCGGGTTGATGTACGGTGGCGGACGAGGTGTGCCGAAGAACAACGCGGAAACCGCTCGGTGGTTTGGTCTTGCGGCAGAGCAGGGGCATGCCGATGCACAGCTCATGCTTGGTGTTCTGTACGCCACAGGGAATGGCGTGCCCCAGAATGAGTCCGAGGCCGCGGAGTGGTTTCGCTTAGCCGCAGACCAAGGTCATCCCAAGGCACTGGAGATCCTCGGGCAGACCGAGCCCCCGAACACGCCGCAGAGTCCACCTGAGAACCGGGGCGAGACTTGGCGTTGCTTCAAGTCATGGGAACCGGACACGACCCTGGTTGCCCTGACACGCCAGGGGGACAGCGGTGAAGTGGCTGTCTCTGGACTGACCCGCTCAGCTCGGTTCCAAGTCAACGGACTCGAACTCAGGTGGGACTTCGGTCTCGACGACGACGGCAACTTCGAGTACGCCTTCGTCATCCAGCCTGACCGCACCGGCCTCTACTACGACTTCTCGCGCTCTCGGGACGGCACTGCTAGCCCCCAGGCAGACGTTCGACTGCGAGCAGTCGCCGTAAGGGGACCAGTAAACGAGGACGCCCAAACAGGTAAACGAGGGGGATTATGTCGAATAGTGCCCAAGCCGCTCACCGGCGCGGGCGCTTGGTGTAGGTGATCTCAACGGGCTGAAGCAGTCGCCGCGCACCTTCGGCAAGCCGTTCCATCAGCGGCAACTCCATCAAGTCCGCTGGCGGCGCTACTTCGTCGCGCTGTTCGGCCCGTGACGGCTGGTAGTCCGCCTTGACCAGTTCGATCTTCCGCTTCTTCTTGCTCACGTTGCCTCCGTTCTCCTAGAACTGGTGCTGCTACAGTAGCGGCTTGCAATCGTCAGCAGCGGGACCTGAGTCGGGTTATCCGCTGAATACAACAGCCTGTTCTGAGGCTGCGGGTAGCTCCCGAAGCCGGGCGAATAGGCGGGAGCCTTGTCCGTGCTCGCTGCATGGCGGTTGCAACGGCCCGGCGCCAATCCAGGGGCTGGTGCCTCAACTGGAGGAGGCCCCCATGAAGAGACTCGCCGCCGCACTGGCGTTGACCGCGCTCGGCTGCGTATCGACCACCACGTCGGCACCAACCGTCAACCCGACCGCCTACAACGCCACGGTCGCGGAAGCGGCGAAGAAGCACATGGAGCAGTTCGAGAGGCTCCAGAGCGTCTGGTTCCGACTCACAAGCGCCAACTCGGGCCGATGCACGAAGACGCGGTTGATGTCGGGTTTCTGGTTCGCCGACCTCGCGACAGCCGCGCAGCCCTATCGCAGTGCATGGACGGCGAAGTACGGCCCGAGCGAGTACGTGACCGTGACCCACGTAGCTGCAGGATCCCCGGCCGAAAAGGCGGGCCTGCGAGCGGGCGACCGGATCGTGGCCCGCGACGGGAAGGATCTCGGCACTGGACGACGAGCCGAGCGACGGATGAAGCGTAGCCCGCAGTCGCTTCACTACAGGCTGACCGTTCTTCGAGACGGAGGCGAAGCCACGCTCTACATGGCGAGCACTCGGCACTGCAACTACCCGGCTGGCCTGCTCGAACACGCGACCGTGAACGCATTCGCGGACGGGAAGTCGGTGGCGGTCACGACCGCCGCGATGGACTTCATCAAGACCGACGACGAACTCGCGTACCTGCTCGGCCACGAACTCGCGCACAATGCCTACGGGCATCTCGCGGCCGTGAAGCAGAACCAGATCCTCGGCGCTCTGCTGGGAGCCGTCGTGACGGTCGCGACTGGCGTCTACCAGGACTACAGCGCCCTCGGGGCGCTCTACCACGCGCCGAAGTTCGAGGTCGAGGCCGACTATGCGGGGGTCTACTTGGCCGCGCGGGCGGGCTACGACGTGGGGTGCGTCTCGGCGTTCTGGGAGAAGATGATCGCTAGGAATCCCGGTGCCGCGTGGGCCGCGAGTCTCACGCACCCCGACGGGTCTTCGAGGCTGCACGTACTGGACGCGACCGCAGCGGAGATCCATCAGAAGCGCGAGAACGGGCGGCCACTCGTCCCGAACCTCAAAGGCACGTTGGAAGCTGATCGGGTCGATGTCGGGTCGTTCTTGGCCGGTACTGATTGCGCCGCCGTAAGGGGCGCAACGAGCGACCTGCAAGACCTTCAAGACGCCAGTTGCAAGAGCGCGGCGGCGAGCATCGCTGTCTCCGTCGAGGGCCTTCAGACGATTCACGAGGCCAACAAGCCTACGGAGGCTCAGTGCGATCTGTACCGCGCCCAAGCGAACCTCTGCCCGAAGGGCCTTGGGCACTGCTCGGACGATGACCGGAGCAAGTGCGCCGCGTGGGACGATCTGGTCGCCGAGCATTGCGATTGAGGACTCCATCCTTATCAGGTTACGGTCTGATTCGCCATGAATCCGTCCTTCTTGTTCTTCCTCCGCAGTCCGATGAGCGTCAGTGTGTTCGACTTGCGGCGATTGCACGGGCCGCAGAGCAGGCGACGGTTCGAGATGTTGTTGCTGCCGCCACTTGATCGCGGCGTGTTGTGGTCGAGTTGCAGGTACTCGGGCGAGTCGAATCCGCGGTCACAGCCATCACAGTACACGAGTCCGTCGCGGGCGTTGGTCTCGACGAGCAACTGCTTCCGCTCGCGGTTCGTGTAACCGTCTGGCGGGTCCTCGAAGAAGTACTTACGGCGACGCATCTTGGGAGCGGCGACCTGGGCATCGTCAGTTCGCACCGGAACGTCTCTCCGGTAGGCCACGTCACCAACGGTGAAGAGCCGGTCGCCCTGGTCACCCCCTACCGACAGTTCTTCTTTCCGTAGGCGGTCCAGAACCGTCTCGTGCGCCTTGTCCCAAATGTCGATCCCAACCCACTGTCGGCCGAGTTTCTCCGCCACCACGCATGTAGTCGCGCAACCGCAGAATGGGTCAAGAACGATGTCGCCTTCGTTGGACGATGCCTGGACGATGCGCTCGTAGAGCGCTATCGGTTTCTGCGTCGGGTACCCGACACGCTCCCGAGATCGTGAAGACAGCGTGATCTCCCACACGTTGTCCATCCGCTTGCCCTTAGGGTCGATGTAGTACCGCTTGCCGTTGTTGGTTCGGTAGACCCTCCCCTTGGAGTCGCGCTGCCACTTCTTCAGTGTGGACTCCGGCCACGGTTCTCTCTGGAGATTGAACACGGAGTTCCTAGACTTCACGTAGAAGAAGATCGTGTTCGTGTTCTTGATGAAGTGCTTCTTGGGTGCTCCTGACGATGTGCGGAAGTGCCACACGATCTCGTTCTTGAGTTGCCTGCGCCCGAAGATCGCGTCCATGAGCATCTTGAGATACGCGCCCGCCGTGTGGTCGCAGTGCAAGTAGATCGCCCCGGTCGGCTTGAGTACCCGCCGCATTTCGAGTAACCGAATCCCCATCCAGACCAGGAATGCCGCCATGTCCTCGCCGTAGCACGCCCCGGCTGACTCGACCAGTTCCTTGATCGCAGGCCAGTCATCGGCGATCTTGTCCACCCACTCTTGTTGGACGTCGTTCTCCCACGTCCAGCGGTCCTTGAAGGACGCGCCTGCCGCGAGGCTGTCGGGCGTCGCGTGGAAGTCCCGCCCTTTGTTGAACGGCGGGTCTGTGGCGATCAGGTCCACCGTCTCACTGTTCATGCCGCGCAAGACCTCTAGGTTGTCCCGGTGGAACAAAGTCCGGTTCTTCCAGTTGGGCTCGGAAGTTGCAGTGGACAATTCCGGCGCTGGCGCGCTGGCGCGCTGGCGCGCTGGCCGTCCGCCGTCATGCCGAACGTGCGCCGGACGGCAGACCGTTGTCGGCGATCAACTCGCGGTAGCGGAGTCGCTTGCCGACCAGCCACGCTGATACGACCGTCATTTGGTCGATGGTGTCGAACTCCCGAATGTTCTGCCGCCCCGCGAATTCATCGACATAGCGCTGTAGGTGCTTCGGCGAGAGCTTGTGGTAGACGCCCTTGTGGGCGCGCTTGAGCATCGACCAAAGCGACTCGATGCTGTTCGTGTGGATCTTGCCGTCCACGTACTCGCCGACCGAGTGCCGGACGGTGCCGCGCTCGTACTCGGTCAGACCGCTGTACGCCCCGGTATCGTCGCTGTACACCGTCGCGCCGGGTTCGACGTGCTCGCGCACGAAACCTTGAAGCGTCCCGCCGTCAGTCGAGCGGACGACCCGCGCCGCGACCTTCTTGGTCTCCCGATCCTTGATGCCGACCACGGCGGTCTTGCCCACGGTGCCGCGGCCTTCAAGGGTCTTCCGCTTCTTCGCGTGCATGTTCTTCCGCAGACCGCCGATGTACGTCTCATCGACCTCTACCGGCCCCTCGAAGACGACTCGCGGCCCTTCGGCCTCAAACGCCTTGCGGAGACGGTGAGCGAGGTGCCACGCGGTCTTCTGCGTCACGTCCAAGTCACGGTGCAGCTTCATGCTCGATACGCCCTTGAGACCCGTCAGGAGCAGGTACAGCGCCATCGCCCACACTTGGTAGCCGAGGTTGCTCGCCTCCATGACGGTGCCAGTCTTGAGGCTGAAGCGCTTGCGGCACGTCCGGCAGCGGTACGGCATCGTCTTGTGCTTCGCGCCACTTTGGACGTTCTCGGAGCCGCAGTGCGGGCACGATGGACCTTCGGGCCAGCGGATGCACGTGAACCACGCTTCCGCCGCCGCATCGTCGGGGAACAGGCGGATCGCGTCGATCAGGCTCATGCCCTTCCGGTAGTGCTTACCGGGTGCGTCTTGCAGTGTCGTCGTCATGCCCAGAAGATTACAGGATAGTGCCCGTCCTGTCAAGTGGTAAGATGGCCTCCATGTCGGACAGTGAACGCCTCGGCGACCTCATGCTGAAGCGGCGGCAAGCCGAGAATTCAGCAGCCTGCTACCGCACCAAGGCGAAGGGGATCGCTCGGTCTCTGACACAAGCCGCCGCGTCAATGCTGAGCGCCATCGGAGACGCGGATCAGAACGTCCGAATGACTGGCGGCTATCCGGTCGAGATGCGAGATGCGCGCTACGTGGACTACGCCGAAGCACTCCGCGCCATAGAGCAGTACACGAAGAACCTCCATGCCGCCGCCGACATCGAACGGAAGATCGAAGAACTACTGCCGCCGCAGTGCCAATGAGCGAAGAACCCCAACGAGATAACGCCACAGAAGCTCCGCGATGGGTCTTTCGACGTGCGGCTTGCAACTCGGATTCTCTCTTGGAGAACGAGGTTCGGCAGCTTGTCGAGCGCGATACCGCGGACATGAACAAGCTCTTGGAGTGCCGGGGCGAGAAGTATCGGTACGAGGTCGTCAAAGAAGAACTCACGTTGCGAGTCGCGCAAAAACGAGACGGAGAGTCGGTTGCTGCCGTATCGTTCCAGTCGACCGGCCTACAACTGCGGTTCTTGATGGCGGAGCAGTCAGATGTGATCGTCACGCCTCGATGGAGCGCGGTAGAGATGCGTTGTCACCTCCACAAGCCCGGATCGGCAGGCACACGAATCGCTCTCGATGTCTTCGTGCGCGAGAACCTCGAACGGTTCTTCTTCCACGCCGCCGGTATCCCGTGACGCTTGGGCACTATTCGACATAATCCCCTATACGAATGCCGGACGCCATCTTGGAATGGCGCGCTTCATCGTACCACTTACAGAATTTCTGGCGCTTCAGGGTTGTGTGTGGGCATGAAGTGACTCCGGCGCGAGGTCGAGTCCGCCGAGATGGAAGTAGATGGCGAGCCGGAAGTGTGCTCGGTTTCGATAGCCGTGCGCTTTTCGCTTGATCTCCTGTATCTTCGCGTTGATGCCTTCGGCGCGGGCGTTGGAGACGGTGGACACGGCGGCGTTGATGACGGCATCCCAGTGGTTCTTGATCATCTTCGCCACCTGCTTGATCGGTTCCAGGCGACTGCGGACGGCCCAGTTGTACCAGCGCTTCCACCGTCGCTCGGCCCAGCCGCGGCGCACGTAGCCCCACGAGGAGCGCGCCATCTCCTTGATCGCCCAAGCGCGAGCCACGCGAAGGTGACTCGCGCGAAGAGCAGCGAAACGCCGCTGCTGCAGGCGCGTCATTCGTCCACTCTTCATCAACCACAGGTAGCGGCTCCGCTTCAGACGCGAATCCCCCGCTTCGAGCAGCTCCCGCTGCTCAGCACGGCGAACCAGGTCCACGGCGTGGTTCAGGTGCGCGACGATGTGGAACCTGTCGTGCACGATGTCCGCATCCGTGTACTCCTCCACCGAGGAGATGTAGGCCGGCCACATGTCCATCGCCACCTGCTCGATACCCGCGCAGCTCTTCTCACCCAACTCCTGGAAGTAACCGTCGATGGCCGACCGGCCGCGACCGTCGGCCACATGGGTCACCACCCCGCGTCCCAGATCGTTGACTACCGTCACGTACTCGTGGCGCTTCCGAAACGACGTCTCGTCCACGCCGATCAACCGAGGCGGCTTCATCTCTCGCCGTGCCAGACCCCGTTCCACGGCCCGCCGCTGAATCCCCGCCGCCTGATCCCAACTCAGACCCAGACGGCAAGCCGCCGCATGCACGCTTGCCTCACGCAGCCACTCGACAGCCTCCGCTTCGAACAGCGCCGTGAACCGCGAACCCGAGTCCGCCCAAGGCACCTTCAACTGGCGAATGCCGTGCTCGACGCAACGCACCCGAGGCACCTCCGCGTGAACCCGAGTCTGGTGCTGCATCGTGTCCAGGTGACGCCAACGGCGATGCCTCTTGTCGTAGCCCGGACACGGCAAACCGCACTCCGGACAGCGAGTCTCTCCACAATGCTCGACGTGGATCTCCACCGTGCCGCCAACCACCGGACCCCGGCGACGCGGATGCCGCTCGTCCATGCGAAGCACCACCTCCCGCACACCCCACGGCGGCTTGATCCCCAACAGCCTCTCGAACGTCTTGGCACTCTTCATCCCGCCAGTCTAAGGCCGATCGGCAGCCTCTCTAGCAGCTCCGTCCCCACACAACAGCCTGAAGACCCGAATTTCTGTGGAGTGTCTCCTGTCTTCTTGGCGGCACTCTTGAATATCGCCTTGATGGACTCCTTGTACGCCTTCATTGTCGCTTCGTTGATGAAGTCGATGCCCATCTCTTCTGGCCCTATGCCAGATGGGAAGGGGCTCGTGGGGGCTCTTTTGAATTGCGAGTGGGTCAAGCGGTGTGCGGGTTGAGCGTGTGGAAGTCGAGTTTGCCGGCGATGAGGAAGAAGGCGATGCGTATGGTGTCGAATCGCTTGTAGCCTCTGGCCTTGCGTTTGGCGGACTGGAAGAGTCCGTTGAGGGCTTCGAGGAAGCCGTTGGTCTGCCGGGTTCGCGCCCAGGCAGCGATCGCTTGCAGGTGCTTTCGGATGGTGCGGGCGACGGCCTTCATGGGTTCGACCTTGGAGCGGTTCACGTTGGTGCACCACTGATGGAGCATTCGCAGCACGACGTTGATCTGCTTGCGGTTGAGAATTTCGCGGAGTTGCTCCCGATAGAGCCAGGCGCGTGCGGTGCGTCGGCTGGCGACCCTCTTGACGAAGCGGTCGAGGTCGGCCCGTTGGGCCGGCGTCAGGGAGTCGCGGTTCTTGAGCAGCGTCCAGCGCAGGCCCTTCAGCGACGGATCGAGGCGCTGTTCGAGGCGCCGGGTCTCGTCCACCGCCTTCGAGGCCAGGGCCATGACGTGGAACTTGTCGAGGGTCACCTCGGCGTTGGGGAGATTCTCGGCGACGCCCTTGAGGAAGGCGGCCGACATGTCGATGGACGCCCGGCTGATCGCGGCGGGATCGCCGCCGCGCCTTTGCAGATCGTCGGCGAACTCCTCGATCGTGCCGGACTTGCGTCCCTCGGCGAGGAACACCACGCGCCGGCGCTCGCTGTCGGCGACCGCGGTCACGTAGTCGTGCCCCTTGGCGCGGGAAGTCTCGTCAATGGCCACGTGGCGCAGTTCGGAGAGGTCGTCCCGGTCGACCGCCAGCTCGACGTAGCGCTTGCAGATCGCGTGCACCCGATGCCACGACACCCCGGTCAACCGGGCCACCGCAGCGAAGGTCATGTCTCGGCACATGGCCAGAATCAAGGCTTCGAACAGCAGCGTGAAGCCGGACAATCTGCCCGACCAGGGCGGAGTCACCAACGCCACCCGCTGGTCGGGGAGTCGCACACGGGGCACTCGCGCCTCGAGCAGGCACTCGTGCTGGAAGAAGTTGAGGTGCCGATAGCGCTTGATCTGCGTGTCGTGCACCGGATGAGAACCGCCGTCCCCCTCGTGGGCGAATCGGCTGCCCTTCCTGAAGTCGATCCGTATCGTCAACCGACGCTCCCTCTCACAGAAGTCCACGCCGTCAACGAACCACGGCGCCGACACGCCCAGCGCTCTCGCGAACAATTCCCTCTGCATCTCTCGTCCTCCTTCAGTCGGAACAGGAGAGACGAGTCTTGCTCATTCCGATCGCCCGCGACTACAGCCGCCACCCGAAATCGCCGCGAACGCCCTCCCCACCGGACAGCTTGCGCCCTCGCCGCTACCGGTCTTCCGCAGATTCCACAGCCCGACGGCGGCGGCTACGGCGGCGGAGGCCGCTATCCCAAGACCCCCTCAGCATCTGCACTCGCCCGCGCCCTACCCACTCGCAACTCGAAAGAGGCCTCGTGGGGGGCTGCGTGATCTCGAGTTTTGGCACTGGGATGTACTTGCCGATAACGGTGATCACATCCCCTAGATTGACCTCGTCCTCGGCCATTCCCGGCGCGCCGCCGACTATCAATGCGAAGAACAGGATGGACAGGACCACGCCACGCATCGGCGACGAAGCCCCATTGAACAATGCCCGCGTGCTCAGGATCGCATCGCGAAACCAATTGCCATACTTCATTGGAGGACCTCCGGTTTGGCGACGCGATGAGCCAGGTCACGCGGCGGCTCTTCCCCGAATGGTCGCGCATTCCGAAGCCCGCACCCGCCTCGACTCCCAGTCGAACCTCAGAACGTCGTCGAGCAGCGCCGCCTGGTTGCCCTTGACCGTCATCAGGTAGTCGCCGCCGCGGGCGACGATCAGGCGCGCCGTCTCGCGCTGGGCGTGCAGGGCGTCGAGCGTCACCACCCGACCGGCACCACCCGACCGGCGATGTCGATCTCGCGCAACAGCCGGCGCGCGCCTTCGATCTCGCCGCCGCCGGTCGCCGAAGCCACCTGTCCGCAAACCAGACCGCTCCCGTGCTCGATCGCGGCCACCAGCGTCCGCTCGTCGTCGCGGCCGCGCATCAACTCACCGTCCGCCGACTTGCCGTCAAGCGCCATCGCGCCGACCGGCCTTCGACACTGGTCGACGAAGCCGCGCACCGCCCGGTCGAGAAGCTGCGAATCGAGCTCCGTCAGAATCCGGTGGATCGACGAACGCGACGGCGCCACGTAGCGCTGCCTGCTCGGACTGAAGAACGCGCTCACCGCCGACAACTGCGACTGCGTCAGACGAGACGCGAACTCGCCGATCGCGACCACGCCCCGCACCCCCGACAGCTTCGCCGCGACCGCGATCGCGAGCACCGTCGGCAGCCTGTGCCGAATCCCCCGCGCCTTTCGGTACTCCGGCACACGGCAGAGAAACTCGTAGATGCTCCGCAGACGGTCCGCCCCCGGCGGCTCGGCACGGACCGGAGCAAGACCCCACTCCTCAAGGTCCTCGGCGCCGCGAAGAGCCGCTCGGGCGCCACGCGACAACTCCCGCACCAGCACCGTCTTCGGCGACCCGTGCTCGCGCCAGCCGCCGCCGGGAACCCGCGCGTACCCCCGCGTGCTGCCGAGAACCCGCCAATTCGACGCCAGATAGCACGTCCCCGCATCTGGCCTCAATCTCGAACGGCCAGTTCTACAACCTGCGCAAGTCCACGACCTACCAGCGCCGCCGCACCACGTTCAAGGAGACTCGGACCACTGCGGTTCGATCGGCGAGCGCCACAAGCCCAAGCCGAAGGGTCGGCCGGGCTTCCTGCGCGTCGACAGGGTGCACCAGGGGGACCGGGACGGCGAGAAGGGCGTGTACCACGTCAACCTTTCGGACGAGGTGACGCAATGGGAGCACGTGGCGACTGTGCGCGCCATCTCGGAGCCCTGCCTCGTGCCCGCGCTGGAGGAGCTCATCAAGGCTTGTCCCTTCAAGGTGCTGGGCTTCCACGCCGACAACGGCTCGGAGTACATCAACCACAGGGTGGCCGAAATGCTGAACGGGCTCCACGTCCCGGAATTCACGAAGTCGCGCCCCCGGCACAGCAACGACAACGCGCTGGTCGAATCCAAGAACGGCAACGTGATCCGGCGCCACTTCGGCTACGGACATATCCCCCAAGCCCTTCGCCCGCGAAGTCAACGCCTTCTCCCGCGACACGCTCTCGCCCTTCCTCAACTTCCACCGCCCCTGCCTGTTCCCAACCGAAGTCACAGACAGAAGGGGCAAGACCAGGAAACGCTACCGCTACCGAGATGTGATGACACCGTTCGAGAAGCTCCGGTCCCTGCCCGAAGTCGAGCAGTACCTCAAGACCGGCGTGACCATCGCCGCCCTCGAAGACCAGGCCGGGGCCATGAACGATCTCGACGCCGCCGTCGCCCTGAAACGGGCTCGCGCCAGACTCTTCGAACTCATCGCCCGGGAGTCCGGTCCACGGCGCCGCCGGACCGCCTGAACCGACCGCGGCGCAGATGCCATCGATCGCCACAGCCGCCAACTGCATGACCGCAGCGCCGCGCTACGAGGACCCCGCCCCCGTGCCCAGCGCGCTACCCTCGGGCGGCAGACGGTACGGAACCGTCTGCCGCTTCCAGAAACCAACCCCGAACCGACCGGGATCGAAGCCTCTCTACCGTCGCCGCTCCACGCTCATTTTCTCTATTGGAAAACACTGACGAGCGGCGGTCCCGTGGCGGCGTATTCTCACGCCACCATGACTGCTCTACGGGTGGGACTCACCGGCGGCATCGCCAGCGGCAAGTCCACGGTCGGCGCCATGCTGGCCGAGATGGGCTGCGTCGTCACGGACGCGGACGCTTTGGTCGCCGATCTGTACCGGCCCGGCGAGCCGGGCGCCCAAGCAGTTGCCGATCTCTTCGGCCCGCGGATGCTGAGAGCGGACGGATCGGTCGACAAGGAAGCGTTGGGACCAGCGGTCTTCGCCGATCCTCCCAGCCGCAAGCGCCTCGAACAGGCGATCCATCCCCTGGTCGGGCAGCGCTACCTGGAGATCCTGGAGTCGGCGGGCGACGGCGCGGTCGTCGTCTTCGAAGTGCCGCTGCTGGCCGAGACCGGCGGTCGTGGACGCTACGACGCCGTGGTCACCGTCGAGGCGCCGGCAGGCCTTCGCCTCGACCGCGCCGTGGAGCGCGGCCTCGACCGCGACCAGGCGGCGGCACGGATGGAGGCGCAGGCCCGGTCGGAGGACCGTCGCGCGGCCGCGGACTACGTGATCGAGAACAGCGGAGGCCTGGCTGAGCTCCGCGCCCAGGTCGAGGCCGTGTACTCCGCCTTGAAGGGCCGCGCTCAGCGCTCCTGACCAGCCTCTTCCAGGCCATCGAGCGCCCGCAGGAACGCCCGCCAGGCGCGGCCGCGGTGGCCGATCCGGTCCTTGACCTCATCGCCGAGTTCCGCGTAGGTCCGTTCGTGTCCATCGGGCTCGAATACCGGATCCCAGCCGAAGCCGCCCCCACCTCGGGGCGGCAGCACCAGTCTGCCGGCGGTCGAGCCCTCGGCGATCACCTCCCGGTCGCCACCCCTGAGCATGAGGGCGCATCGCGCCACCACACCGGGGTCGCCGGCGCGAATCGCGACCTGCGCGATGCCTTCGTCGCCGACCGCCTCCAGCATCCACTTGACCAGCGGACCCGGGAAGCCGTTCATGCAGGCGAGTTCCAGGCCCGTCTCCTCGACGACGACCGGCCGCTCGAGACGCTGCCAGGCGGCCTCGGCTTTGAACCGCAGCACCTCGATCAGGTCGCCCGACTGGATCTCCGGCAGGTCGATCGCCGCCGTCTCCAGCCGGTGGCCGACGATCCGCTCCGCCTCGCGCCGCTTGTTCGCGTTCCCGGTGACCAGCACCCACGGGCGCTCCGTGGCTTCTCCGCCGCTCACCTGTCCGCACCTGGAACCGAGAGAGCCAAGAGGTGGGCAGTGTAGCTGGCCGGATGCGGAGCGACTCGGCCCGCCCCGGGCGAGAAACGCGCCGATAGACGCCCGGATGTCCGCCATACTCTGCGGCTTTTCTCGCGACACGACACCATGCGTGCGCGAATCCGGCTGGAGGGAAGGAGGCCTCACATGCCCGAACATCTGATCTCGATCGCCGATCTCGAAGACGATCAACTCGAATCGATTCTCGAGCTGGCCTTGCAGCTCGAATCCAGGCCCCAGTCACATCGCGACACGCTCAGGGGCAAGTCGATCGGCTCTACTTCGAGAAGGCGTCCACTCGAACCCGGGTCAGCTTCGAAGCGGGGATGGCGCAACTCGGAGGCCAGGCGATCTTCCTCTCCAACCGCGACCTGCAGATCGGACGCGGGGAGACGATCGCCGACACCGCCCGCGTCCTGTCTCGATACGTGGACCTGCTGATGCTGCGCACCTTCGAGCACGGCACCGTCGTGGAGATGGCCGAGCACGCCACAATGCCCGTGATCAACGGGCTGACCGACGAACTGCACCCATGCCAAGCGCTCGCCGACCTGATGACCGTCCGCCAGGAGTCGGCGACCTGCGCGGCCGCCGGATCGCGACGGCAACAACGTCGCGCACTCCCTGATGATCGCCTGCGCCCGCGCCGGTCTCGACTTCTCCATCGCCTCACCCCCAGGTTACGAAGTCGCGGCCAACTACCTCGACCTCGCACGCGAATTCGCCGCCGATACCGGCGCCGGGATCGAAACCGGCGCCGACCCTGAGGTCGACTTGGATGATCGTGCCGCACGAGTCCGGCGCATCGGGCAAAACCACGTCGCTTCTCGCCGCTGCATCGACGATCTCCCGCCACCTCGATTCAGGGTCGTCGTTGGCGTCGGCCAAAACGCCCAAGACACGAAGAGCCGGCTGCTTGAGGGTCACCGGAATGCCGTCAAGGAGTTGCGGATAGGTCTTCTTGTTCGTGATCGTGAAGTTCAGTTCGACCTTGCGAGCCTTGCAAAGCGCCTTGACGACATGTTCGTCGTCCTCTCCCTCCACGAGGAGGATGCGTTCTTCCGCCACGCCGATTGCCTACCGGACTTCGATTCGCTGCTCGGCAGCTATCTTCAGTTCGTTCTCCGAATAGAGAACTGCACGGCAGCCTTCGTCAGCCCCCTCAAGCCGAACCAGAACGCCGTCGATGTCGTCGCACTCCGTGGCCGCCCGCTCGAAACCCGCGACGCAGTCCCAGCTATGGGTTGTGGCCAGGACCTGTACGTCGCCTTCGTGAGCGGCCTGAAGCACCATGCGCCAGAGGTCGGTCTGGACAGTATGGTGCAGACCGTTCTCCGCCTCGTCGATCAGAAGGAGGCCGCCGCGGCAGTAAGTCAGCGTCAGGGCGACGCCGAACAGCCGCACGGCGCCGTCGCCGAAGCTCTTCAGAGGCACCGGGCGACTGTGGCCCTGGAGCTTCACGATGACGCCACGCCTAGAGAGAGAGCCCGGCTGGCCTCCATTGTCGTCGACGACGCCTATCCGCTGCACGTTCTCGCCAAGACTCCGCCTAAGTTCCTGCACCAGAAAGTCCTCGTCGTCGGTCAAGGCAACAAGGCGCCAGAGACCGGCCAGATGGCTGTTGTCCGGCAGACCCGGACCGAAGGACTCGCATTTGACCGGTGCCGGCCAATCTGCCTCGTCAAACCGCTTCGGTCCCGCCAGTGGAAGAAAAACGGAGGACGAATCGCCCATCAGCGACCATGGCGCGTAGCCCTTCCAACCGCCATACTCGACTCTCAGGGCCTCCCCGTCGATCTTGAGGGGCTTCTCTTCATCGGTCCAGTCATCCCGCGACGAACATGCCAGCCTGAGGTCGTTCTTCTTCGGCCCTGGACCGATCGCGATGCCGTTGCTCCGGGACTCGTCCCGTCCATGGAAAAGTGCCGCCGCGTCCGGGACCGTCAACGGGCCTCTGTTCTTGTCCAGACCGGTGGCGAGCTCCTCGCGCTCCTGGAGAAGCTCCGCGAGAACACTGGGGCGGCCTCGCGCGGCAAAGACGCGAACGGCATCCAGCACCGTCGTCTTGCCGGCGCCGTTCCGCCCGGCAAGCAACGTCACGCGTCCCAGACGCGGAATCGCCAAGTGGTTGAAGCCGCGAAACCCCGTGATCTTCAGGCTCGGAAGATGTAGAGGTGAACTTGATTCGGTGTCCATCTGCGTCTCGGTGTCACTCGGCATCGGTCGATAGCACTGCCGTCTCGCGTGACCGGAACTTAGCCGCCGCGAGTCTAGCGAAGGCCCTCAACCGGAGCTTGGGGGCGTCCCCCTTCGTCGATTTCAGCTCCAACCGCCCATCTGTCAAGAGCGCTCCACGTTTTCCCACGGGCGGCGACGGCGCCAGGGCCCCCCTCCGGCCCCGGAACGGGCGGGTGAGTCGTTCTAAACCTAGGCAACGGAGATAGTTGCGCTGGTAGACTGCGGACATGGCCGAAGCTAGGGAGGCACCGCAGAATCCGCTTTACGAGCGCTACGCGAGCGCGGAGATGGCGCGGCTGTTTTCGGCCCGGCACCGGTTCCGGACGTGGCGGCGGCTCTGGATCTGCCTGGCTGAGAACCAGGCGGCGCTGGGGCTGCCGATCAGCGAGCGGCAGCTCGACGCGCTGCGCGAGCATGCGGACGATCTCGATCTGGAGCGGGTCGCGAAGGTCGAACGGGAAACGCGCCACGATGTGGTGGCCCACCTGCGCCATTTCGCTGAAGTCAGCGGCGACGCGGGCAGCATCTTGCACCTGGGCGCGACGTCCGCGTTCATCACCGACAACACCGACGTGCTGATCATCCGGGAGGCCCTCGACCTGGTCGCGGGCAGGCTGGCGGCCACGGTCGCCGAGCTGGCCACGTTCGCCCGCGGGGAGCGCGGCACGACCGCGCTCGCCTACACCCACTTCCAGTCCGCCCAGTTGACGACGCTGGGCAAGCGCGCCTGCCTCTGGCTGCAGGACTTCCTGACCGACCTCGAGGAAGTGGCCGGCCGCCGCGACCGGCTGCGCTGCCGGGGCGCCAAGGGCACGACGGGCACCCAGGCCTCCTTCCTGACCCTGTTCGGCGGCGACCACGGCAAGGTTCGCGAGCTCGACGCCCGGGTGGCCTCGGCGCTCGGCTTCGAAGCGAGCTGGCGGATCACGGGCCAGACCTACCCGCGCAAGCAGGACAGCCAGGTCCTGCACGCGCTGTCCGGCGCCGCGGAGAGCTGCCACAAGTTCGGCAGCGATCTGCGGCTGTTGCAGGGCGTGGGAGAACTCTCCGAGCCCTTTGACGAAAACCAGGTCGGTTCCTCGGCGATGGCGTACAAGCGCAACCCGGTTCGGGCCGAGCGCATGTGCTCGCTGTCGCGGCGGGTCATGAGCGACTCGCTGCACGGGGCGCTGAACGCCGGCACGCAGTGGCTCGAGCGCAGCCTCGACGACTCGGCGAACCGGCGTCTGGTACTGACCGACTGCTTCCTGACCGTCGATGCCGTGCTACTCCTGGCCGCGAACATCGCCCAGGGACTGCGCGTCAATGAAGCGGCCACGGCGGCCCGGGTGAGGCGCGAGCTTCCGTTCATGGCCACCGAGACCTTCCTGATGGAGGCGTCGCTGCGCGGCGGCGACCGGCAGGAACTGCACGAGCGCATCCGCCGGCACAGTCTCGAGGCATACGCCCGCGTCTCGGCGGGCGAGCCGAATCCCCTGCTAGACCTGATCGCGGGCGATCCGTCGTTCGGGCTCGGACGCGACGAACTCGAGTCCCTGGTCGACGCGGATTCCTTTACCGGCCGTTCCGCCAAGCAGGTCGACGATTTCTTGGCTGAGGCCGTCGAACCGGCACTGGCGCGGCACCGTGCAGCGACGTTCGAGGCGCCGAGGGTGTGAGCCGAACGCAGTCGCTGGCCGCACTCCTCGCCGTCCTGTTCTCGGTCGGCTGCGCTTCGACCTCGGCTCTCAAGACCCCTCGCCGCGGGACCACGCAGGAAGGACTGGCGTCCTGGTACGGCGGGCAGTTCCACGGCCGGGCCACCGCCAGCGGCGAGATCTACGACATGAACCGGATCTCCGCGGCCCACAAGCAACTGCCTTTCGGCACCGTCGTGGAAGTCGAGAACCGGGACAACGGGCGCAAGCTGCGAGTTCCGATCAACGATCGCGGCCCTTTCGTCAAGGGCCGGATCATCGATCTCTCCCTGGGCGCGGCACGGGAACTCGCCCTGTTCGGCGCCGGGCTTGCCAAGGTGCGGATTCGCGTCGTTCGGACGGCGCCCGAAGGCCGCAACCTGCCGATCTCCTACCCGGCGAACGGACGCCCGCCGAAGAACTCCCGCGCCAAGGCCACGCGCAAGACGGCGCCCAAGGCCGCGGCCCCGACCGGCCGAGCCGAGCGTTCCGGCTTCACGATCCAGGCCGGCGCGTTCAGGGAGCGCAGCGGGGCCGCCGACCTGGCCCGTCGCCTGCGCCGCGAGCTGGGCCTGGACAAGGTCAGGATCCGTGAACAAGGAGGCTGGTACCGGGTCCAGATCGACCGCCGGCGTCAGAAGGCCGCCGACCTCGTGCGGCAGAAGCTCGAGAAAGCCGGCATCGCCGCGATCATTCCGCGGTGACGGCCGCTCACCCGCCTGCTCCGGGGCCGGAGGGAAGGGTCCTTGGCGGCGGTTCACTCCCCGACGACATCCAGTCGGCGCCAGGGGCATGGGGGGTCAACCTCCGGGCGCCTCGGAGCGAGCGACTCCCCAGGTCCTCCCAGCAACCGACAACGTACCGAAGCGAGCGGAGCAGGGCAGCAAGGGGAGTGAGCGCAAACCCCTCCCATCTCCTCTGAAGCGCGAACCCGGGTGGCGCGATCCGCGCCACCCGTGAACCAGTCCGTGCGCCCGTCAGCGGGCGCACGGATGGCACGCCACCTGGAAGTTGACCCCCATGCCCCCAGCCGGCGGGTGCGCCGCACCGCCAACTGTGCCCGGTTCCGACTACGAGAGGTCGACGAGGTCGACCGAGATCGATTCGTCCAGGGCCAGGAGCGCCGCCATGCACGCCTTGTTCGGGGCCTCGTCGAGACGCAGGACGGCCAAGGCGTCGTGAGCGCCCGGTTCGCGGGCCAGGTGGATGTCGGCGATGTTGATGCCGTCATCGCCGAGCAGGGTGCCGAGCCGGCCCACGAACCCGGGGACATCTTCGTTGCGGATGACGAGCAGAAGGCCCTGGGGCTTGAACTCCAACCGGAAGCCCGCGAACGAGACGACTCGCAGGTCACCCCGGCGGTAGACCGTTCCGGAGACCTGAATGCTGCCCCCTTCGGCGTTGCTGGCCTCTACCCGCACCAGGTGGGCGTAGGCGGCCTGGTCGCTGTGAGTGGCCTGCACGAGCTCGACGCGACGGTCGGCAGCCGTGCGCTCGGCATTCACGTAGTTCACCGCCTCACCGCAGGACGGCGTCAGGGCGCCCTTGAGCGCAGCCACCGCGACCGACTTCCTCAGATCGTCGTCGATGCCCCACAGGTCCGCCTGGATACGCTGGAGGCTGTCGCCGAGCGCAACCGCGGCCAGCCGGCCCAGTTGCTCGCCCAACCGCAGGAACGGTTCGCCGCGAGACCCCGAGGAACGGAACGGCAGATTCACCGCCGATACCGCGAGCGAACCGCGCAGCGCGGCGAGCACCATGCGGGCCGTCTCGGTGGCGATGCGCTCCTGCGCCTCGGTCGTCTGGGCGCCGATGTGGGGCGTCGCGACCACGTTCGGGTGGGCGGCGAGCCGGTAGTCCGTCGGTGGTTCCTCCGGGAACACGTCCAGACCCGCGCCGGCGAGCTTGCCGGACTCGAGCGCCGCGAGAAGGGCCTCGGCGTCGACCACACCGCCGCGCCCGACGTTGATCACGGCCGCGCCGTCCTTCATCAGGGCAATGCGCGATTCATCGAGCATGTTCCTGGTCTGGTCCGTAAGCGGCGTGTGGAAGGTGATGAAGTCGGACCGGGCGAGCAGATCACGCAGAGCCACCGGCTCGACATCGAGTCGCCGCGCTACCTCAGCCTGCAGGAAGGGGTCGTAGGCGAGCACTTCCATCTCGAAGGCCCGGGCCCGGGTGGCCACCCGCCGACCGATCTGACCGAAGCCGATCACGCCGAGCGCCTTGCCCTGCAGCTCGCTGCCAACGTGGCTCTTGCGCTCCCAGCGCTCCGCCTTGAGCGACGCGTCGGCGGACGGAATCCGCCGCGCCAGCGCCAGCAGCAGGGCGAATGTGTGCTCGGTGGCCGAAAGCGAGTTCGCGGTCGGCGCGTTGATCACCAGCACGCCCCGCTGCGTAGCCGCTGCTATGTCGATGTTGTCGACGCCCACGCCGGCACGGCCCACCACCTTGAGACGGTCGCCACCCTCCAGAACTTCGCGGGTGATCCGGGTTCCGCTGCGCACGATGACCGCGTCGTAGTTCGCGATCAACGAGGCGAGCCGCGGACGGTCCTCGTCTCGAAGCTGGTCCACTTCCGCGCTCTCGCGCAGCAACTCGGCGCCTGCCGGCGCCAGGGAATCGGCAATCAGGATCCGCGGCATCGGCTGCACGTCCATTCGGGTTCGGGTCGGGGTTCAGGCTCGGGTCGGCTGGGCTAGGCGCGGCAGAACTCCCAGAGACCGGCGCTTTGCGCCGGATGCGGGTCAGAAGGCCCGCGCACCCAGTTTCTGCCGCGCAAGCTCCTGGGCTGAGAAACGGCCGGACCGGAAGCGACCTGCCGCGCGGCGGATTGTGGCAGCGCTTCAGGAGTACAGCAAGACCGATTCGCGCTCGGTGCGAAACTCGCTCTCATCGTCGCCCCAGCTCGCGAACCAGCGTTCGAGCGCGTCCGGCGCTTCAAGGCCGAGCCGGAAGCGATCGGTACCGGCGAGCAGGTCGATCGCCGGCGTGTCCAACACGAACTCGTAGGGCTCGGCGCGCCAGTCGAAGGCCGGCCCCAGGACATCGCGAAAGGCGAGCAGCAGCTCGAACCCGAGGCGCACCGGCCGAACGGCCCCGGCGTCGACAACGCGGAGTTCCACGCCGGCACAGACCGCCCCCGCGTGCTTCTGAAACTGGGGCCTGAACATGGCCGGGACGACGGAGACACCGGTCAGTCCGGCGGTTTCGAGACGCTCCAAGCAGCGGCCGGCGAGAACGGGCGCGTCGGCGCCGGGCGTCCCGAGAAGCTGAAACGGCCTCGTCGTGCCGCGACCCTCGGACACCGTGGTCGCTTCGAAAAGGCACAGCCCCGGGTAGATGGCGGCGGTGTCCGGCGTCGGCATGTTCGGCGATGGGGCCGTCCACGGCCAGCCCGTGTCCCGCCAGCTCTGCTCGCGCCGCCAACCCTCGACCTCGAAGACGGCGAGTGAAGCGGTGTCCCAGCCGCGTCGGCGCGCCTCCAGCAGGACGATCTCAGCCAGCGTCAACCCGTGGCGCTGCGGCATGCCAAATGCGCCCACGAAGGAGGCGAAGTCGAGGTCCAGCAGGTTGCCCTCCACGTCCCGGCCGCCCAGGGGGTTCGGACGGTCGAGGATCCAGACTTCGCAGCCCGCGGCGAGCGCGGCCTCGGCCGTCCACACGGCGGTGGCGGCGAAGGTGTAGTACCGCGCGCCCACATCCTGGAGATCGATCACCAGGAGGTCGCAGCCATCGAAGACGTCCGGCCGGGGACGCAGGCTGGAGGCATTGTCGCCGTAGAGCGAGATCACCGGCGAGCCCGTCCACGGATCCCGCTCGTCGCGCGAGGCGGCCATGTCCTGCTCGACGCCGTAGAAGCCGTGCTCCGGTCCCAACAGAGCCGCCGCCGGCTGCGCCGCTCCCAGGGCCAGGTGGGCGTGGACGCCGTCCTGACTCAGCGACGCCTGGTGGCAAAGAAGCCCGTAGCGACGGCCCTTCAGGCGTCCGGCGTCATCGAGCAAACGGTCGAGACCGCAGCGGATAGCCACGCTACGTCAGCGGCTGCGGCGGTACTCGCCGCTTCGACCGCCGCTCTTGGCCTCCAGCAGCAGATCGGTGATCACGGCGCCGCGTTCGACCGACTTGACCATGTCGTAGAGCGCGAGCGATGCCGCCGCGCACGCGGTCAATGCCTCCATCTCGGCGCCGGTACGCGCGGTGACCACCACGCGGCTGCGAATCGCCACGCCCCCCTCGGCGGGTTCGATCTCCACTTCCACCTGGTCCAGCGGCAATGGATGAGCGAGCGGCACCCAGGTTGCCGTGCTCTTGGCTGCCTGCACGCCGGCCACCCGGGCCACGGTGCGGGCGTCGCCCTTGGGCAGCTTTTCCAACCGATCGACCGTCTCGGCGGACAGCAGCACCCGGCAGGAGGCCTCGGCCACCCTGCGGGTCACGTCTTTGGCCGAGACATCGACCATGGCCGCGCGCCCGCGACGGTCGAGGTGGCTGAAGGAGGAGTCGGCGCCCATACCGGCGATGCGGGACGCGACAACAGGCGACCCGCGGAGGCGGCTAACCTACCGCACGATGCACCTCGCCATCGTCATGCGGCGCCCGGGTCACTCGCAAACCTGACAGCCCGGAATGCGCCTCGCCATCGTCATGCCGGTGCTCCAGGAAGAGGGCGCCGTGCAGGCGGCGGTCGCCGCCGCCCGCAACCACTGCGACGATCTGATCGTCGTCGACGGAGGCAGCCGGGATCGCACGGTGGAACTGGCGCGGCGAGCCGGCGCCACGGTGGCGACCGCGCCGAGACCGGGGCGTGGTCTGCAACTGCGCACCGGCGCTGCCCTGGCGCTCGACGCCGGCGCCGACGTTCTGCTGTTCCTCCACGCCGACACACGCCTCCCCGTCTCGGCTCGACCCGCCATAGAGCAAGCGGTCGACAGCAAGGCCGTCGGCGGCGGATTCCTGGTCGACTTCGAAGCCGCGCCGCCGCTCTTGCGCCTGGGCCGTCGCCTGGTCGATCTCCGTACGAAGCGGCTGCGTATGCCGCTCGGCGACCAGGCGCAATTCGCCACCGCGGCGGCCTACGCCGGCTGCGGCGGTTTCGCCGACCTTCCCATCCTCGAAGATCTGGACTTCATCCGGCGACTCCGTCGGCGAGGATCGATCTCGATCGTCTCCCAACGCGCTACCACCTCGTCACGCCGATTCATCGAACGCGGGGTCGTTCGGACGGTGGCGACGAATTGGCTGATCTGGCTGCTCTTCGCAGCCGGCATCAAGCCCGCGCGCCTCGCCGGCTTCTACCGCCTGGTGCGCTGAAACTACCGGGTGCGCCCGGCCTCTCGGCCGGCATCGAGCGCGCAGCGGCGTGCGCGAGCTTTCGCTCCCCTCCGCGTAGTAGGAGGCTGCGCCACAGAACGATACGGTCCTGCGGAGCAGCCCCCTGACGCGCGCGGAGGCTCCGGTAGCTCTAGCGAGGCTTCGCCTCAGACCGACGAGCATGTCCTTGCGGGCTACGCGAGCCGACGTATCGATGCATGGCTCTGGCTGAAACTTGCCTCAACTGCAAAGACCACGCTCGTTCAAGGAGTCTAGTGGCCTGTAACGGCAACTAGTGGACCGAGTCCACTAGTTCAGAGCGTCCTTGAGCGGACGGCTGACCTTGAAGCGAACGCCGTTGCTCGCGGCAATCTGGATCGACTCGCCCGTCTTCGGGTTGCGGCCCATGCGGCCGGCACGGTGCGAAACGGAGAAACTCCCGAGGCCCGGCAGTTGCACACGATCACCGTCCTGCAGGTGGCCGGAGATGCTGTCGATCAGGGACTGGACGGCATCCGCCGCCTGCTTCTTGCTCAAACCCGCGCCATCGGCGACGGCTTCTACGATGTCTGCCTTTCCGGCCATCTAGTGTGCTCCTTAGAGTCTTTGGTGTGAACTGTGTGGATCGGCCCGTCAACCGTTCTTCCAGTGCTCAAGCCGGAGGCACGGTACGTGAATCGGCAGGCACTTGGCATCTGGCATTCGGACTCCACTTCCGGTATGCTCGGGAATTTCTTGACCAACTCCAGAACACTCGCCGAATCTAGGCCAGAACGGCCCTCTTTGTCAACGCCGACTTGGACTTACGGCTGCGTTCCGTCTCACCGCGCGAAACAGGACGCCGCCTGTCGGATCGGGTCAGAACTCCAAGACAACCTGGAAGGTCCGCGTCAGTCGGCGGTCCGCTCGAGCACTTGCACCGTGAAGCCGTCATGATCGTCGGCCGGCAGGAGACGCCACACGCCGAATCCCGCGACGTGCTCCACCTCGGGCCGGCGAAGATCGCCCGCGAGATCCCGCCGGCGAAAACCGGCCCGGGACTCCAGGAAAGCCGCGGCCACGGCCTCGTTCTCCTCCGGCTCGATGGAACAGGTGATGACGACAAGCAGGCCTCCCGGGCGAACACACTCTGACGCGCCCCGCACCATGGCCAGACCCTGCGCCGAGAGCCGCTCGATCTCACCGGCGCTGATCCGCCACTTCAGTTCGGGGTGCTTGCGCAACGTGCCGGTTCCGCTGCACGGCAGGTCGACGACGACCCGGTCGAAGACGGGCCCGAAGGGGAGGGCAACGCCGTCCGCGGCCAGAAGCTGGGGCCGAAGTTGGAGGCGTGCGGCATTCCGGCTCATGGTGACCAGGCGCCGCAGGGACTGGTCAGCGGCAATGCTGCGGATGTCCGGCTGCTCGGCCAGCAGCGCGAATGTCTTGCCCCCCGGGGCCGCGGCCACGTCCAACACGCTCTCGCCGGACTCGGGCGGCGGCACGATCGCGGCCAACTGACTTGCCTCGTCCTGCACGTAGAAGCCGCCCTGCCGGTAGGCGTCCGAAGTCAGCGGATTCCCCCACCGGACCGTCACGCAGTGCGGCGCCAGGACCGACGGCTCGACTCCGACATCATCGTCGATCAACTGTTCCGCCAGCGGGGCGCGGCCGCCTCGATCGCGGAATGCGAGCAGGTGCAGCGGCTTGGGACGGTTGTTGGCGCCCAACAGGGCGATCGTTCGCTCCTCACCGTAGGTGCTCAGCCAACGCTCGACCAGCAGGTCCGGGTGGGAGTAGAGGATTCCCAACCGCGTCGTCCGATCGGCGGTATCGGCCGGCCAGTCGTCGCGGCGCGGTGAGCGGGCAATCCCTCGAAGCACGCCATTGACGAAGCTGGCGCCGCCCGCGTGAGTGCGGCTTCCGGCCTGCTCAACGGCCTCGTTGACCGCCGCGTGGGCCGGTACGCGGTCCAGAAAGAAGAGTTGATACGCGCCGATCCGCAGCGGCGCCAGCAGGGCCCGCTGAATGCGGTCCAGCGGCCGCCGCGAGGCGGCGACCAGGACGTGGTCGATGAAGCGCAACCAACGCAGCGTCCCGAGCACGAGTTCCCGCAGCAGCGCGTGGTCGCGCGGATCGCAGCGTTCAAGCGCGCCGTCGAGAAACGTCGACACGGGCGCCTTCGAATCCAGAGTCCGCTCGAGCACGAAGCCCGCCGATTCCCGGACCTTGGCGTGTGCCGTCATCGCCGTATCCCGCCGGCGCCAGCCGCCGCGGGAATCCAGATTCCGGATGGCCCGCCGACGAGTCACTCCGCCGCTCCGAAGCGCTCGCCCACTGCGAGGCGCAGCCCGTTCACCAGATCGAGGCCGCTGATCTGCCGCCCGCCCGGCCGCTGCACCCGGCGGAGCGCCAGCGCCGACGAGGCGCCGCACCGGACCACCGGCGCCCGTCCGATTCCCTCGACTCTCCGGCAGCCGAGGAAGGCGCCAGGTCGATCCAGGTCGGCCCGGCCATCGCCGCCGGCACACGATGCCAGCGGCCGCGACGCGACGATCCGTACCGCCTCGCCGCGAAGCCAACTCCGCGACCCCGGCCACGGCTCGTAGGCGCGCACCCGCCAGGCGATCTCTCTCGACTCCCGCCTCCAGTCCACGACGCCGTCTTCCGAACGCAGCATCGGGGCATAGGTCGCCGCCGCGTCGCGCTGCGGCCGCGGCTCGACGGCGCCGGCTTCCAGCGCCTCGAGCGTGCGGACGAGAAGTCGGGCGCCGATCGCGGCCAGCCGCGGCGACAACTCGCCGGCGGTCTCGTCCACGCCGATCGGCGCTTCTTCCTGAAGCAGGATCGGTCCGCTGTCGAGGCCTTCCTCCATGACCATCGTCGTCACACCGGTCTTCCCCTCTCCGGCCGCTATCGCGGCCTGGATCGGTGACGCGCCTCGATAGGCCGGCAGCAGCGACGCATGAATGTTCACACAGCCGCCCGCCGGCAGTTCGAGCAGGGCGCGGGGGAAGATGCGACCGTACGCCGCAACCACGGCGAAGTCCAGCTTCAGGTCGCCCAGCCGGCCCAGGAAGGCGGCGCCTCGCACCCCCGTCGGCTGCAGCAGGTCCACGCCCCGGTCGAGCGCCCAGCGAGCCACGGGCGGTTGGGCCAGACGGCCGCCCCGACCCGCCCGGCGCGCCGGCTGGCTGACGACGAGGAGCGGCCGCCGGCCGGCAGCCTCCAGCGCGCCCAGCGCCGGGACCGCGAACTCGGGCGTGCCGAAGAAAGCGATGCGGTCGAGTCGTCGCGGCGCGGACACGATGCCCGGGAGACTACGCGACCGGCCGGCGACGGCGTCCCCGTTCCCGGCAGGCGGCGCCCCTACCGCCGCCAAGCCCCTCGCAGACTCGGTGCCTGGCCCCATCCTCCACCTCAGTAGCAGGCCGTGCCTGCAGAACTCACTCCGTGGCGTTCTTCGGCACAGCCTCCTACTCGAAGGCGATCTGCGACTGCTCGATCTCTTCGAAGAAGTCCGGCGGCACCAGGACATCGCGCGGCTTGCTGCCTTGGGCCGGCCCCAGGATTCCGTCCTGCTCCATCAGGTCGACCAGGCGCGAGGCACGGGAGAAGCCGACCCTCATGCGACGCTGAAGGAAACTCGCCGATCCCATCCGTTCCGAGACCACCAACCGCGTGGCCTCGTCGTAGAGCGCGTCTCCGCCTCCGTGTTCACCTCCGGCAGCCGCCCGATCTTCCGGCGGCGGTTCCAGCACCGCCGGATCCAGATTGGGCTGGCCCTGGCGCTTGAGCCAGCGGACGAGCGCCGCCGTCTCCTGTTCGGTGACGTACGCGCCGTGCAGACGGATCGTGCGGCCGCTGCCCGGCGGCATGAACAGCATGTCACCCTTGCCCAGCAGCTTCTCCGCACCGATCTGATCGAGGATCGTCCGCGAGTCGTGTCGCGTGGCGGCCGCGTAGGAGAGCCGGCACGGGAAGTTCGCCTTGATCGTGCCGGTCAGCACGTCGACCGACGGGCGCTGGGTGGCGACGATCAGGTGTATGCCGACGGCCCGGGCCATCTGCGCGAGGCGGGCGATCGACGTCTCGACTTCGGACGAAGCCACCATCATCAGGTCGGCCAGCTCGTCGATCACGATCACGTAGTACGGGAGAGGTTCGAAGTCGCGCGGCGCCGCGAGCTCGTCCGCCTCTTCGTCCCGGAGCCGCAGGCGCCGGGCCACCTCGGGATCCGCGATCGCCTGGTTGTAGAAGGCGATCGATCGGACATGGACCTCCGCCAGCAGCCGGTAGCGGCGCTCCATCTCCGCCACCGCCCAGCGCAGAGCGTTGGCAGCCTGCTTCGGCTCCACCACGACCGCGGTCTTCAGGTGCGGAATGTCCGCGTACACCCCCAGTTCAATCCGCTTCGGGTCGATCAGGATGAACTGGACCTCATCGCTTCGCGCCTTGTACAGAATCGAGGTCAGCATCCCCTGCAGGCCGACGCTCTTGCCGGCGCCGGTGGCGCCCGCAACCAGCAGGTGCGGCATCTTCGTAAGATCGGCGTAGTACGGTTCGCCGCGCAGAGTCCGCCCCAACGCCATGGTCAGGGGCGACGTGTTCGCCCGGAACTCGGGAGCGTTCAGCAGGCGACCCAGCGGGATGACCGTTCGCCGCGTGTTCGGCACTTCGATGCCGAGCGTGGAGCGGCCTTGCATGCGATCGATCCGGATCGCTTCCGCCTTCAACGAAAGCGCCAGGTCGTCCTGCAGGTTGATGATCTGGGCGACCTTGATCCCCGGCGCCGGCTGGAACTCGAACACGGTGATCACCGGACCGGGGCTGATCCCCTCGATCGTCCCCTCGACACCGAACTCCGCGCAGCGGGCACAGATCAGCTCGCCGAGTTCGCGGACCTCATCCTCGTCGACTTCCGAGTTGACTTCCTCGCAGTGCAGGAGATCGATCGGCGGCAGCTCGGGGCCGTCGGCCATCTGGGCGCCCGTGCCGTTGGTCGGCTTGGCCGCCAAGGATGCAGGCGGATTCACCTTCGGCGCCACCACGCCAGGAGCCGACTCCTCCGGCCGCGCGGCCTTCGGTCCGAGGACCTCGACCCTCTCTTCCGAAGGCGCCTTGCGGAGCCTGAGTTCCTGAAGCGGCGAATCGGCGAGCGGCTCGGCGGTGGCGGTCTTCGCGCGCCGGCCGGCCTTCTTCGCCCTGGCAGTCTTCGGCCCGCGCCTCAGCTTCCCCGTGAGGAGGACGACCAGTTCCTTGAGCCGGCCCAGAGCCCCGGCCAGCCACTCCTCAAGGCTGCCTCGCATGGTCAGCGCGATGCCGAAGGTGAGCCCGAACAGGGCGATCACCGCGGCGCCGATGGCGCCCAGTTGGCTCTGAATGCCACCGGAGATCGCCCGTCCCACGAGACCGCCGGCAAGCAGGGGCTCGCCGCGGATCTGCACTTCCCCGACAGCGAGATCGATCAGGGTCGGCAAGGCGATCAGCGCGATGGCAACGCCGGCGCCCTGCAGCAGCGAGGGAAAGCTGCCGCGCGCACGCACGAGCCGGTAGCCCAGGCCGAGAACCGCCAACGCCACCACCACGACCGCCAGCCCCAGAATCCCGTAGCCGGCAGCCGCAACCTGGGCGCCGACCGGACCGATCAGGTTCCCGGTCTCGCCGGAGTTCGCGCCGCTCCGCATGAAACTGGGGTCGCTCGGCTGGTAGCTCAGCAGGCTGAGCAGCAGCAGCGCGCCCAGGGCGAGCAGGAAGAGGCCGATCAGCTCGACGCTCTTGCCCGCCGGCAGCCCGCCCAGACCGAACCGCCGGGCGCCATCGTCCGAGCGAATCACCGGCGCCCTCGACAACCAGTCATGACGGGAACATGCACGGGCACACGATTGTAGCCCATTCAGTCGAATATGGCTATATGCGGTTGTTCATGCGTTGCTCATGCGTGCTCCGCCTGACCTCTCCTGCCCGAGGTCGCCGTAGGTGCGGTCCTCGCCGAGCCCGGGCGCCGGTTGGACTTCATTTCGCGGAACAAGCCAACGAACTCGGACAGGCCCAGACTCTCGGCCCGCGCCTTGGGCGGCAAGTCCAGCGCCGCGAGCGCTGCTGCGGCGGCAGGCCGGCCGACGCTCGACCGGAAGTTGTTCAGCAGCGTCTTGCGACGCTGGCTGAAGGCGGTGCGCACGAAGCCGGCAAACGCGGACCACTCAGTCTCGTCGACCGGCGGGGCGACACGCTCCAGTCCCACGAACGCGCTGGTCACGGCGGGCGGCGGCACGAAACTACCGGGCAGGACGACCGACAGCCGGCGCACCGTGGCCCGCGCAGCGGCCAGGACGCTCAATCCTCCGTAGTCGGAATCGCCCGGTGCCGCCGCCAGCCGGTCCGCGACCTCGCGCTGCACCAGGAACGCCGCCCGGGCGCCAAACGGCGCCCTCTCGAGGACGGCGAGAACGATCCGGGTCGCCACGTTGTACGGCAGGTTGCCGGCGATCCGGGTCGACGCAGGCGCTCTCTCGTAGCGAAGATCGCAGCCGTCGCCGGCGATCAGGACCAGGCGCGGATCCACGATCCGGCGGCGCAGCTCCATCGTCCACAGCAGGTCGAGTTCGCAGGCAACCACGCGGCTCGCGCCGCGTTCCAGGAGCAGGCGGGTGAGCACACCGCCGCCGGGGCCGATCTCCACTACGCTGCGACCGGCGATGTTCAGAAAGTCGACGGCCGCAGCCGCGGACCCGGGATGCCGAAGATGATGCTGGCCCAGGGACCTCCGGAGCGGGGGAACGCCTCTGCGCGGCCGAGTCACCGGCCTGCACGGTAGCAGCCTCGCGCCCAAGGGAACGGAGGGCATGGGCAGCTGAGCCACTCAGGACCATTCCAAAGTCACCGTGAAGTCAGCGCCTACGCTGTGGAACTCCTCGAAGGAGAGGCGCTCTGGTTTGCGGCTGCTGGCTACGGTTACGCTCGCTGCACTGACGGACTCCTCAAAGCTCCCGGGAACGGACTTGCGGATCACGGCGCCTCACCCTGCCCGACCCTCCGGCCGGCGCGCAAAATACGTGGATCGGTAGTGGACAGCGGGGGCCAACCCGTAACCGACGCCGAGATTCTCATCGACTGGATGGAGTCGGCAGAAAACTCTCTCGTGGACACCCGGAGTTCTCCAACGGTCATTCGGGGCGACGTCCCGGGCGCCCCCGGCGCCTCGCTACTGCTGCTGCGTTCCGATGCGAATGGCCGGTTCGCGACCGATCGAGTGGGGGCGAGAATCAACGCATCGGTCTTCGACTTCGCCGGACTTCGCGCGACGCGGCTCGGCTACCTTCCCGTGGGCCGTCAGCCGGTCGAGTCCTTTGCAAACGAGGATGGCCTCCGGATTCGGCTTGACCGGGGGGCCGCCGTGACGGGCCAGGTAGTGGACGGGAACAGCGGCGTGCCCCTGAGCGGGGCCGAAGTCAGTGTCGGGCGTTTCGTCTCTGAGAGGCGGCCGCTGATTCTCGGCCCGGTCCCTGATGGCGCCGACGGCCCGTTCGGGCGCGTTCGGAGCGGCCGCTCTCGGGCTGACGGTTTGTTCGAAGTGTCCGCCTGGCCCGGAAGCTGGGACATTCTGGTTCGTGCCGGCGGCATGGCCCAGCTTCAACTGCGAAGTGTCGAAGTCGGGAACGGGGGGCTTGACGTGGGTGTCGTGGAACTGACTCGCGGGCTCAGTCTCGGAGGTGTGGTGTTGGCTGAATCGGGCCAGCCCGTCGCCGGAGCGCGGATCCGAGTGGCAGGCTCGAAGAGCCGCGGAGCGCTCGGGACGCGTGATGGTGTGAGCCACCGATTCCGGAATGCGCTGGAGTTGAGCAGCGACGAACAGGGCGAGTTCCAGATCGAGGGGCTGCCAGAGGGCGCGAGAGTCGATTTGTTGGTGGGCGCCCCCGGGTTCGTCCCGACGGTGGTCGAGCGGTTGTCGGCCGAACGGCCGGTCGACGTGGTCCTGCGGCGAGGAGCTTCCATCGCGGGCCGGGTGCGTAGTGGCGGCCAACCGGCTCGCGGTGGAGCCAGCCTACGATCTCAGACGGGCGAAACGGAGATGAGGGCCCTTCTGGACCCCAACGGATCGTTCTCCTTCGAAGACTTGGCGCCGGGTCGGTACTCGGTGACCGGGTCTGAGGATGCCGGACTCAAGCGGTGGCGAAGGTCGTTGACGGCGGTTACGGGCGAGAAACTGGAACTCGACATTGAACTTGAACCGGAGGACCAGGATCGGATCCTCCATGGACGCGTGACCGCTGGCGGCGCGGGAGTCCGCGGCATCGCGGTTCAGGTGGGCAGCCGGAGCGCGAGCACTGCCGTGACTGGCGAGTACCGGTTCGAGGGACTGAGTTCCGGTCCCCACGTCGTCTGGGTGCAGCCGGACAACGGATACATGCCGCGGACCCGCAAGGTTCGAATAGACGGTCCTTCCAGGCGGGTCGACTTTGACATCTCGCGGTTCCGGGTGGCGGGACGTGCTACCTGGAACGACGGCACAGCCGTCTGGAACGGTGACTGCTGTTCAGGTCCTCGTTCGACATGCGCACTGGAGCGACGGCACGCGTGGAGTACGACGGCTCGTTCGAGGTGGAGTTGGAGGAAGGCGAGCACGTGGTATCCGCGCGACCTGAGCAGGGAGGGGGGGGCCGCGCGCTGAGCCGGTTGCGGGTCGCGGGCCCCTTGTCGAATGCGGATATCCGTCTTCGTCGCGGTTCGCGGCTCACTGGTCGCGTCGAAGGCTTGGGCGCCGATGAGCTCGACCGCCTGCTTGTCGAGGCGGTGAACGCGGATGAGTTCGACCATCGCGTGGCCGAGGTCGGCGGAGACGGTCGGTTCGAGATCGGAGATGTCACCGCCGGCTTGTGGGTGGTGGTCGCTACGGTCGGTGGCAGTGAGCGGCGAGCGGATCGACGAGTGCTGACCGGCGGTGGGGACGTGGATGTCGTCCTTCGCTTCGAACGCCGGTTCAAGGTGGAAGGCGTGGTCCTGCTCGATGGCTTGCCCTTTCGGACGAACCAGGTGGTGCTGATCGAGGGGGCCGATTGGACTTCCGCGCGCCGGACGTGGACCGGATTCGACGGTTCCTTCGCCTTCGGCGATTTGGATCGAGGTCGCTACCTCCTGGGTGTCGGCGCTGGCGTTCGGGAAGTGTCGGTGCGGGGCGACGAATACCTCGCGATAGAGCTCCGGAGCGGCGTGATCCGGGGCAGGGTCGATACGGCCGGCACGAAGTCGCCGGCCGCGGGCGCGGAGGTGCTGATCTGGCCAAACGAAGTGACCCGCTACGAGGCGCACCGGTTTGACCTCGTGCACCGGACATACGCCGACTCGGTCGGTGAGTTCCGGTTCGACCGCGTACCGCAGGGGTCCTGGAGCGTCGAAGCTGCCGCTTGGCCTGGATTGACGGGAGCGGCCACCGTGGATTCCGGCTTGACTACCTACGTGGTGCTCGGAGGAAGTGCAGCGCAACACCGGTGAAGTCGCGGCCGGGTCGAGAATGTGGCGGCCGGTCGGCAGCCCGTATGCCGCGCTATTCCCTGGCGGCAAGTCTTTTCCAATCCGGAGATGAGCCTGAAGGGCGGAGTTCCTGAGAGGCTTGCCGGATCAGGACGGGTGTCGCCACCTTGCCTTCAAGACCAAGTTCCAGCATCCGTTCCGTCCTTGAGCTGTTTCGTGTGAACCGCGAGTGTGCCTGCCGCGAGCCGGCTCGCGCAAGCTGGGGGCCGACTGAGTGATTTCTAGTACGACTCCCGACGAGCGTGCTTCATCTCGCGGAAGAGCGCAACGAACTCAGGCAGGCCAAGGCCCTCGGCCCGAATGTTGCGCGGCAGGTCCAGTGCCGCGAGCGCCGCTTCGGCGGTTGCCCGACCCACGGTCGGCCGGAAGTTGTTGAGCAGCGTCTCGCGGCGCTGGCTGAAGGCAGTGCGCACGAAGCCGGCAAAGGCGGACCACTCCGTCTCGTCGACCGGCGGGGCGACCCGCTCCAGTCCCACGAAGGCACTGGACGACGCTGCGACCGGCAACGTTCGGAAAGTCGACGGCCGGCGCCGCGGACCCGGAATGCCGAAGATGGTCCCGGCCCAGGGACCTCTGGAGTGGGGGAACGCCTCTGAGCGGCCGAGTCACCAGCCTGCACGGTACCAGCCTGGCCCGGGTAGACGGAGGGCATAAGCTCATCGCCCACACCCGCGCGCCGTTCTTGGCGTCCAATGCGCAGTTCAGGAGCCGGCATGAGCGAATCTCCGATGTCCCCGCCTGACGCGGCGGCCCGAACGCTGGCGGCTCAGGCAGCCGTCGCGCTGCGAAGAGTGGTCGTTGCTCGCCGCGAGGCGTCGGCTCAGGGGCGGGACAGTCTGACCGGTCTCTCCGACGGCCGCGCTCTCCACGACGCTCTCTCGACGGCAATAGCCGATGCCGAGCAGCGAGGCGAGGATGTCGGCCTGCTGTTCCTCGACCTCGACTACTTCAAGCGGGTCAACGACCGGCACGGTCACCAGGCCGGCAGCCGCATCCTCCGTCAGGTCGCGACGCTGCTCGACACGGCCGCCGCCGATGCGGGCGGCTTCGCCGCGCGCTACGGCGGCGACGAGTTCGTGCTGGTGCTGCCCGGAATCGACCTCGACCAGGCGTTCGGTCGAGCCAAGCGCCTACGCAGCGATGTGGCGTCGACCCTCTTCTCCAGTGACCCGGCGCCCGGCTCTCGACCCGTGGTCAACCTGACCTGCTCCATCGGCGCCGCCAGCCTGCTCCGCCTCGCCGCCACCCTCAACCGGGCCGACTCCGAGGAAGGCGCCGCCACGCGGCTGCTGCGTCAGGCCGACGATGCGATGTACGCGGCGAAGAGAGCCGGCCGCAACCGCGTCGTCGCGACCGACGCCAGGACCACCGGGGCCGCCTGAGGGCCGCTTTAGGCCTCCTCGCCCAGCCCGCAGCGCGCGCTCCAGAACGGATTCGGCGCAGTCTGGGGCAACCGGGTCGCGGCCGGCAGGTCGTGGGCGGCGATCGCCTCGAGGCGGTGGCTGCGGAGCGGCACGGCGCCGATGGAGAGCGGCCACGGCGGACGGCGGAAGGCGAACAGACTGAAGGAGACCGCCGCCCGGCCGTCGGCGTCGATGGAGAGCACATCCCGCGGCGGACCTTCAGCTCCGTTCGACCAATCCAACCCCAGCCACAACTCCTCGAAGGACTCGGACCAGCCCGGCGGCAGGCCCGGCCAGACCCGGATCCGGCGATGGACCTCACCCCGCAGATCGGGGTCTCCCTCGAAGGCGACCGCCGCCAGAAGCAGCGGCTCGGCGAGGATCGCCCGCGCCGCCCGTTCCGCAACCCGCGGTTCCTCCGCCCCGGCGCCCGCCTCGCGTTCCAGGCGCATCAGTTCGAAGGGCGCAAGCGCCGACAGCGGATCGAGGTCACAGGCCCGCTCCAGGGCCTCCCGTCTCCGTTCGGTGTCCTCGCTCTCCACTATGCCGGCCAGCAACCAGAGCGGCGCGAGCCCGTCGGCGGCCCTGGCGGCCGCCCAAGGATCCAGGCGTACGTGGTAGAGCGGAAAACGCGGATCCGCCGCCACCGCCGCCCGAAGGTGGACCATCGCTTCCTCCGACGGGTCGCCGTCCAGGGCCTCGGTCGCCACACCGTCGGAGAATCCCGCCGCACCGATCTCGGCGCTGGCGGCCCCGATCGCGCGTTCGTAGGACCTCGCCGCCCAGGCCCGCTCCAGTGACCAAGCCAATGCCGCGGCCAACCAGAGGAACACGACAACGCGAGCCCGCGGCCATGGCCACTTCATGGGCAGGCCCTCTGCACCGGTCCCCGCACCGCGCGCTGCCGCGGCCAATCCCAGGTTCAGAATCAGTGCGGCGGGCACCGCCACAACACCAACGAAGACCCCGAACATCAGGCAGATTCCCGTACCCAGCAAACCGAGCATCGCCGCCGCCAGGAGTTCCGGATCGTTGACCAGATCCCTGGACCCGGCCTCCCTCCCGGAGCCGCCCACGGGCAGGTCGACGGCGGCCGGATCCTCGCGAAGCGCCGGCAACCGGATGAGTTCGACCAGCCGTCGCTGGCCGTAGCGAAGGATCACGGCCAGCAGCAACAGCGAACCGATCACCCCCAGTTCGTACGGAGCCTGCGCCAGAAGGCTGTGGGCATCGGTGATCACTTCGCCGGGAGGATGCACGCCGGGCGCCGGCCGCCAGTGGCGGGCGAGGGTCCAGCTCGACGAGCCGGGACCCCAGCCCAGGATCGGCCGCTCGGCGAAGCCGTCCTTCGCCGCGGCGGCGTAGGTTCGTCGCGACAGCAGGGACGGGTCTTCGAGCCGCAGCACCGCTCCCAGGCGCTGGACCGGGCCGGGTACTTCAAGCCGCGAAACCGCCCAGCTCGCGGTCAGCATCAGCGCGGCGACGAGGACCAGGACGGCGCCGATCCGGACCAGCCACTTCCGAGCGCCCGTCAGCCACAGGGTCCATGCCGCTGCCGCGCCGACCTGAAGCGCCAGCGCCAGCAAACCCGACATGGCGCCCGTGGCGCTCAGGGTCCAGATCAGGATGGCGCCCACGAGGACCGCCGCGGTCCAGCGCGCCCGCGAGCCGCCCGGCCACGGCAGACGCCAGGCGCCGAGCACCGCCGGCGGCAACAGCGCAACGAGGACCAGAGCCAACTGGTTGTGATGGCCGATCGGCAGCGCCGCCCGGCCCTGTTCGTGCAGCGGCTGCTGGATCAGGGCCCAGATCGACGCCGCCACGGCGACGGCCGCACAACCGGCGAGAGCCCATCGCCGCGCCCCCGGCCGACCGAGCAGGCGTCCCATTCCCGCCGCCGCCCAAGCCGCGGGCAACAGGAAGATGACCATCGACTCCCCGGCGCGCCCGACCGGAGACAGAAGCCAGCTTGCCGCGACCGAGAGCCAGAGCGCTGCCGGCAGCGCCGGCCACCAACGCGCCCGCACCGTTGCGAGCGCCAGGGGATCACGAAACGCCTTTCTTCCCCAGCACACAAGGACCAGGAGCAGGACCGCGCCCGTGACCTGGGACGCCGCCGCGGCGCCGTGATGGAAGGTCCCCACATGGAAGACGGTTGCCGCCAGGGCGAACACAACAACCAGCGCGGCGCCGGCTTCCCGCCACGGCCGCCCGCCGATCGAACCTTGAGCGTGCCGGCTCAGGAACCCGAACCGTGAACGCCGGTTGCGCCCGAGCGCCTGGTCAGACGCACCGCCAACTCGGGAGCTTCGCGCAGGCAGGTCCAGAGAATGCCGAGCGAGGTCACGAAGGCGCGCCAGCCGGTCCGAAACAGAGCGGCCGGCGCGGCCGGGGTCTCGGCATAGCCGCGCGCATCGGCCTTCGCCTTGTCCCAGCCGGCGAACAGACGGCCCCAGGGACTGGCCAGGACCTCTGCCATCTGCCGCTTCGCCTTGTACGGATACCAGAACGAGTCGTGGTAGAGAACGCTCGCCAGATAGGCCCAGGGCGCCAGGAAGGTGCGCAGCGACCACTCGACCGGACGCCGCAGCGGCCCCCAGTAGATCTTGTGCTGCATCCTCGCCGCAAAGGTCATCTTCCGGAACGGCCCCACGAATCCCCAGCTCCTGCCGGCAACCGCGGGATCACCGACGACTTCGATCTCTCGCGGATCGCCGCAGCCCAGACCGAGATCGTGGGCGAGCCGGATGTACCGGACCTGTAGCGGATCGAAGCCCATCAGCTTCGCCGCCACGGAATCGATGGCCACCTGGTCGGCGCTGGCCAGGATCACGTTGCCGATCCGGGGAATCATGCAGCGCGGGCCCGGTCCGTCCCCGGCAAAGGTCCCGTCCATGGCCGCGAACACGCCCCGGTGTATGTGCTGCTGGATCATCAGCAGGTCGACCAGCGTCTCGTGGATCACCGGATGGGTCCAGTGCCGCCGCTCGTTGAGCAGGCCGCCGAAGGCGTTCTTCATGGCGCCTGTCGTCGTGGTGAAGACGTGGGTCTTCACCGTCGGCAGGTGGATGATGTTCTCGCCCACGAAGCGCGCCGGAATGTGGAAGCCCCGGGGGTAGACGTCGTTGAGGCAAAGGAAGCGCTCGGTCAGATCGCCCACGGCGTCCCGTACCTCCAGCCACTCCTCGCCCTCCTCGTAGAGGTGGACGTTGCGCAGGCCATGGGCCCTGATCACGTCGATCTGCCTGTTCTCCCGCTCGCCGAGACGGGCGTCGATGACCACGGTCCGGTTGTGACAGCCGTGGATCAGACCGGGGTCGTAGCCGTCGCTCTTCATCGCCCGCACGACGCCCTCGAGCTGCCAGGGCGTGGTCGAGCTGCCAGGGAAGAAGAAGTGCCAGGAGATGTTGATCTTGAGCGCCGTGTCGACGGAGGGATCAACGACTTCGCGGTAGCCCGCGAGGTTCAGCAGTTCGTGGTAGTCGGCCAGCACCGAGGACGGCGCGGTCGGCAGCACGGCAACGCGGGGCCGGAGCGGCGAACTCAGTTCGCGGCTCCTCGCGCGCCTCGGGACATGGCCGCCAGGAAGTCCGCGTTCGAGGGCGTGTTCTTGAGCCGCTCCTGGAGGACTTCCATGCTCTCCACCACCGGCAGCGGGTTCAGCACCTTGCGCAGCACCCAGACCCGTTGCAGTTCGTCCGGCGACAGCAGGAGTTCCTCCTTGCGCGTGCCCGACTTGTCGATGTCGATGGCCGGGAAGATCCGCTTGTCGACCAGCTTCCGGTCGAGGTGCAACTCCGAGTTGCCGGTGCCCTTGAACTCCTCGAAGATCACGTCGTCCATCCGGCTGCCGGTGTCGATCAGCGCGGTGGCGACGATGGTCAGCGAGCCGCCGCCCTCGATGTTCCGGGCGGCGCCGAAGAAGCGCTTCGGCCGCTGCAGCGCGTTGGCGTCGATGCCGCCGGACAGCACCTTGCCCGACGGGGGCTGCACCGTGTTGTAGGCGCGCGCCAACCGCGTGATGGAGTCGAGCAGGATGACCACGTCCTTGCCGTACTCGACCAGCCGCTTGGCCTTCTCGATCACCATCTCCGCAACCTGCGTATGGCGCGAAGCGGGCTCATCGAAGGTGGACGACACGACCTCTCCGAGTACCGAACGCTCCATGTCGGTCACTTCCTCGGGCCGCTCGTCGATCAACAGGACGACGAGCACGACTTCCGGGTGGTTGGTCGCGATCGAGCGCGCCAGGGACTGCAGCAACATCGTCTTGCCGGTGCGCGGCGGCGCCACGATCAGGGCGCGCTGGCCCTTGCCCATCGGCGCCACCAGATCCGTCACTCGCGAGGAGAGGTCGCCGGGAACTTCCAGCCGGAGCCGTTGATCCGGGTACAGGGGAGTCAGGTTGTCGAAGAAGATCTTCTGGCGTACAGCATCCGGATGCTCGAAGTTGACGGCCTCCAGCTTGATCAGAGCCAGGTAGCGCTCACCCTTGTTGATCGGCTGGCGTACCTGACCGGAAACCGTGTCCCCCGTACGCAGATCGAACCGCCGGATCTGGCTGCGCGAGATGTAGATGTCATCCGGACCCGGCAGGTAGCTGTACTCCGGGGCCCGCAGGAAGCCGTAGCCGTCGCTCAGGCATTCGAGCACGCCCTCGCTGAAGAGCAGCCCGCTCTTCTCCGTCTGCGCCTCCAGGATCTTGAAGCTCAGCTCCTGCCTGGCCATGCCGGCCGCCCCCACCACATCCAGCTCGCGCGCCAGCTTGAGGAGGTCGCGGTTGCTCAACTCCTTCAGGGCCTTCAGGTCGAAGGCCAGCTCGGCGCTGGCAGCCGCCCGCGCGCCTCCATTCCCACTACGCGTCGCTTCCCGGGTTCCGTTCGTCGTCATCTTCTCAGGTCCTCGGCATCTGTGGTGCGCCACCGGGGCTGAACTCCGGGTTCAGCAACGTTCCGAGCAGCCGCGCGACTCCTTCACCGGTTCGAGACGACACGGGAAACAGCGCCGCCCCGGACGGCATTCCCAACAGCTCTGCAACCTCGGCAAGGGTTCGGGCCCGAGCCCCGCGTTTGACACGGTCGATCTTGGTGACCGCAACCACGGGATCGAACTCCAGACTGCGAAGGTACGCGTACGCTTCGGAGTCGAGTGGTGTGCCGGCGACCTTACCATCCACCAGCAGCACCACCCTGGCAAAGCCCGCAGCCGACCGGAGGTACCGGTCCACGTTCCGGCCCCAGGCCTCCCGCTCGCGTTTCGAAACCCGCGCGTACCCGTAGCCCGGCAGGTCCACCGCGTACCACGACTCGTCGATCAGGAAGAAGTTGACGGTACGGGTACGCCCCGGCCTGGAACTCGTGCGCGCAAGGTCCTTGCGCCCGAGCATCCGGTTGATCAGGCTCGACTTGCCGACATTCGACCGCCCGGCGAAGACGATCTGGGGGCGACCGTCTCTGGGCAGATCGGCCGACCGCACGGCCGAGATGACGAAGCGCGCGCTGCGGACCTTCACGGTCCCGTTCCTCCCGGTCTCTCAGGAGTCTGCCCGGGGGCGCAGATTCCTAGTGAGCGACGTTGGCCGGCGGGGCCTCGTCCGCCGCCTTCTGGAATTCGGCCGGCACTTCGGGCACCCGGAGGACGACGTCGTCGAAGACGGTTTCCAGCACATCGTCCATCGACTCGACGAGATGGAACGTCATCTCTTCCCGGACCTCCTCCGGCACTTCCTCGAGATCCTTCTCGTTCTCCTTCGGAAGCAGGAGCTCGAAGATCCCGGCCCTGTACGCCGCCAGCACCTTGTCCTTGATGCCGCCAACCGGCAGCACTTTCCCGCGCAGTGTGATTTCCCCGGTCATCGCCACGTCGCCCCGCACCGGTACCCTGAGGAGAGCCGAGATCAACGCGGAGGCCATCGTGATGCCGGCCGACGGACCGTCCTTGGGGATGGCGCCCTCGGGCACGTGGATGTGGAGGTCCTGGTCGGCGTGGAAGCCGGGCTCGAGGCCGAACACGTCGGCGCGGCTGCGGAGATAGGACATCGCGGCCCGCGCGGACTCCTTCATCACGTCGCCGAGCTTGCCGGTCAGGATCAGCTTGCCGGTGCCTTTCATCAGGCCGACTTCGCTCTCCAGCAACTCGCCCCCGGCCTGGGTCCAGGCCAGTCCAGTAGCCACGCCGACTTCGGACTGATCGAGCTTCTTGCGAGGACGGAACTTGGGCTTGCCGAGGAGTTCCGAAACCAGTTCCCGGTCGACGGCAATCGCGGACGCCGAAGATGCGGCCTTGCCCTTGCTCTTGCCCCTTCTCTTCGATTTCGCCTTCACCTTCTCGGCTCGACCGTCTTCGACCAGCCTTCGGGCCAGCTTGCGGCACACGGCGGCAATCTCGCGCTCCAGGTTCCGGACTCCCGCCTCGCGGGTGTAGGAGTCCATCAGGAACCCGAGGCTGTCGTCGCCGAACCGGATCGCATCGTCGGTCAGGCCGTGGCTGTCCAACTGCCTTGGCACCAGGAACTGGCGCGCGATCTCCAGCTTCTCGTTCGGCGTGTACCCGGCGAGATGGATGATCTCCATCCGGTCCCGCAGCGCGGGAGGAATCGGGTGCTCGACGTTCGCTGTGGCGATGAACATCACTTTGGAGAGGTCGTACTCCACGTCCATGTAGTGGTCGACGAAGGTGTCGTTCTGTTCCGGGTCCAGCACCTCCAGCAGCGCCGACGACGGATCGCCGCGGAAGTCCATCGACATCTTGTCGACCTCGTCGAGCAGGAACACCGGATTGACCGTCCCCGCCCGCTTCATCATCTGGATGATCTGGCCGGGAAAGGCGCCGATGTACGTACGCCGGTGCCCGCGGATTTCCGCCTCGTCGCGCACGCCGCCCAGGGAAAGGCGCACGAACTTGCGGCCCGTGGCGGAGGCGATGGACTTGGCCAGCGACGACTTGCCCACGCCCGGTGGACCGACGAAGCAGATGATCGATGTCTGGGTCTTGCTCGTCAGTTGCCGGACGGCGAGGAACTCCAGCACCCGCTCCTTGACCTTCTCCAGCCCGTGATGACCCTGGTCCAGGATCGTGGCCGCCTTCTTCAGATCCTTCAGCTCGCGGCGCCGCTTCTTCCACGGCACCGAGACGAGCCAGTCGACGTAGTTGCGTGACACGGTCGCCTCGGCCGACACCGGCGGCATGGCCTCCAGCCGGCGCAGCTCCTGCGCGGCCCTGTCGCGCACCAGTTTCGGAGCGCCGGACTTCTCGATCTTCTGCTTCAGCTCGGCGATCTCGTCGGCGCGATCGTCCTTGCGCCCCAACTCGTGGTGGATCGCCTTGATCTTCTCGTTGAGGTAGTACTCCTTTTGCGCCTTCTCCATTTGCTTCTTGACCTGCACGTTGATCCGCTTGTCGATGTTGATCTTCTCGACCTCGACATCGAGCAGATCGTGAACCGCCTGCAGGCGTTCGTACGGATTCAAGGTCTCCAGCAGGGTCTGCTTCTCGGCCGTGGAAACGGTCAGGTGCGCCGCCAGGGCGTCGGCGAAGCGGTCGGGATCGTCGAGCTTGAGCGTCGGCATCAAGCTCTCGAAGGCCAGGTGGTGGGACATCTTTGCGTACTGCTCGAAGCTGTTGAGCAGCCGGCTCATGTAGACCTGCACCTTGTCGTCGGCCGGGTAGTGGATCTCGTAGACTTCGACCTCGGCCTCGAAGGCGCCGTCCTTTTCCTCCAGGGTCCGCAATTCGGCCCGGCGCAGCCCTTCGACCATGACCTTCACGTTGCCGTTCGGCAACTTCACGTTCTGAACCACCCGCGCGACGACTCCGATCGGATGGATGTCGTCGATACCGGGATCGTCCACCTTGGGATCCCGCTGGGCGACCAGGAAGATCAGCTTGCCGGCCGTGCCGAGGGTGTGCTCCAGCGCCAGCACCGAACCGCGGCGCCCGACGATGAAGGGGGCCATCATCTGCGGGAAGACGACCATGTCCCGCAGCGGCACCAACGGCAGCCGCTCGCTCGAAGTCGAAACGTATCCGGAAGCCACCGCTACACCGCCTTCTCGTAGACGGTCAACGGCTGTATGCCCTTCATCACCACATCCTCGTTGATGACGCACTCCTTGACGCCGGCTTCGGACGGCAGGCCGTACATCAGTTCCAACATCAGTTCCTCGAGGATGATCCGCAGGCCCCGGGCGCCGACATTGCGCTTCATGGCCTGCCGGGCCACCGCCCGCAGCGCCTCGGCCGTGAAAGTGAGCTTGACGTTCTCGAACTCGAACATCGCTTCGTACTGCCGAACCAGGGAGTTCTTGGGCTCGGTCAGGATCCGGACGAGGGCGTCCTCGTCGAGCATCTCCAGGGTCGCCACGACCGGCAGGCGGCCCACGAACTCGGGGATCAGGCCGTACTTGATCAGGTCCTCGGGAAGCACGTGCCGGAGCATCTCGCCCGCCCGCTTGTCGCGGTTCCTGATCTCAGCGCCGAAGCCCATCGTCTTCTCGTTGATCCGCCGCTCGATCCGCTCTTCGAGGCCGACGAACGCACCGCCGCAAATGAAGAGGATGTTCGTCGTGTCGATCTGCAGGAACTCCTGGTGCGGGTGTTTGCGTCCGCCCTGCGGCGGCACGTTGCACTGCGTGCCCTCGAGGATCTTGAGCAGCGCCTGCTGCACGCCCTCGCCCGATACATCCCTGGTGATCGAGGGGTTGTCGCCCTTGCGGCAGATCTTGTCCACCTCGTCGATGTAGACGATGCCGCGCTGGGTCTTTTCCTTGTCGCTCCCGGACGCCTGGTAGAGCTTCAGGATGATGTTCTCGACATCCTCCCCGACGTAGCCTGCCTCGGTCAGCGTGGTCGCGTCCGCGATCGTGAAGGGGACGCTCAGCAGCCGGGCCAGGGTTTGGGCCAGCAGCGTCTTGCCGGTGCCGGTGGGGCCGATGAGCAGGATGTTCGACTTCTGCAGTTCGACATCGGTCCTGGCCCGTTCGCCGAAGTCGATCCGCTTGTAATGGTTGTAGACCGCGACCGCGAGCTTCTTCTTCGCCTGCTCCTGGCCGATCACGTAGTCGTCGAGCAGCTTCTTCAGTTCCTGAGGCTTGGGCAGAGCCGCGTCCTGGCGCTGCTCGAGCATCCTGTCCTCGGCGATGATGTCGAGGCAAATGTCGACGCACTCGTCGCAGATGAAGACCGTCGGACCGGCGATCAGCTTCTTGACCTCGCGCTGGCTTTTGCTGCAGAACGAGCATCGCAGCGCGTCGTCGCCACTGTCCTTCTTCGGCATTCGTCCGTCGTTTCCGCTTGTTTCTCACTATCCATTCGGCCTGCCGGCGGGGGTGCCGCAGGCCGAGAGTACCGACGGATCCTAGCATGCGGCGCCGGTCCGGGGTCGCCGCCGCCGGTCCCTCTATCGGGACTCGGGCGGGAGGGATCAACAACGGGCTACCTGGGTTAGCCGCTGGTTCTCGCGGCCGTCCTACTTTCCAATGAAGCTGTGGACAGCAACCTGCCTCCCCCGAGAAACAGGGACGGGAGGTTGCTGACGTTGGGGATGCTTGGCGCCGACAGTGGCGGCGGCGACTCGGACGTGAGCTCCACATGGGAAGACCACGCTCCGTCTCCAAGCGCACTGACGGGGCGGACACGGTAGTGCCGGGTCAATCCCGCCGGAGTCGTGACGCTGACTCTGCCGGACAGCGCTGGAGCCGTGGGCGGATCGGGGTCCGGCTCGGGGTCGGGGCCGGGGCCGGGGTCCGGGTCGGGGTCTGGATCGGGAGGGGTTGTCGGCGGGTCTGGAGCCGTAGGAGGCGCAACCGGTGGCGGTCGAGCCTGTGACGGACCATTGACGCTTAGAGCGTACGAGCCGGCATCCCTCCGCCATGCGGGGTGATCTCGCCACCCGGCTCGCACTATGGGCACTTCTTCATGGCGGCCTCTCCCCAGAGAGCCTGGCCGGGACAACTCTCGTATGCAGTCCCCGCCGCAGTCGGTCCGTCAGGCAGCTCCTCGACGCTCGACAACGCGGTCGGCGAGCCCGTACTCGACCGCCATCTCGGCGGTGAGAATCTTGTCGCGCTCGGTGTCGGCGTGGACTTCATCGGTCGGTTTGCCGGTGTGCAAAGCCAGCAGTTCGTCGATCCGGCCGCGCATCCTCAGCAGGTCCTGGGCATGGATGTCGATGTCCGTCTGCTGGCCCCCGAGGCTCTGCACCCAAGGTTGGTGAATCAGCACCCGCGCGTTGGGCAGCACGAGCCGCTTCTCCTTGGCGCCGCCCGCCAGCAGCACCGCGGCGAAGGACGCGGCCTGACCGACACACAGGGTCGATACGTCCGGCTTCACATGCTGCATCGTGTCGTATATGGCGAAGCCCGCGGTCACCGAGCCGCCCGGCGAGTTGATGTAGAGCGAGATGTCCTTCTCCGGGTTCTCGGACTCGAGAAACAGCATCTGCGCGATGACAAGATTCGCCACGTCGTCGTCGATCGCCCGGCCGAGGAACACGATGTTGTCCTTGAGCAGCCGCGAGTAGATGTCGTAGGCGCGTTCTCCCCGGTTGGTCTGCTCAACCACCATGGGTACAAGCATCCCCTCAGCCCTCTCTTTCCGTCCGGTCCTGCTGCCCAACCACCATGAGTACAAGCATCCCCTCAGCCCTCTCTTTCCGTCCGGTCCTGCTGCCCGGCCACAATGGGTACAGCATCGCTAGTCCTCTCCTTCGGCGGCGGATTCTTCCGTTTCGCCGCCCGATCCATCAGCCGGCGCGTTGGCCTCGAGAAGAGCCTGCACCGTCTTGTCCCGTCTGAGTTCGATCTTCAACATCTCCAGGCCGCCATCCCGCTCCAGCTCGCGGCGCAGCTTGCCGCGGTTCGTGTTGCGGGCGCGAGCCATGATCTCCAGCGCGCGCTCGAGGTCTTCCCGGGTCGGTTCGATCCCGTCCTCCCGGGCGATCCGGTCGAGCAGGAAGGAGGCGTGCGCCCGTTTGCCCGCCTGCGGACGGATCTCCTCCATCATCTGCTCCCAGGGCAACTGCTGCTGCTCGAGATCGACACCCCGTCGAGCCAGGTTGTTCGCGTAGGACCGCGCCATCTGGAACGCCTCGCGCTCCTCCACCGCCTCCGGCAGGGTGACCGGATAGCGCTCGCGCAACTGATCGAACAGCGCGTCCGAACGCTGGTGGCCGGCAGCCTCGACCTTCCGCGCCTCCACCTGCCCGCGGAGGTTCTCCCGCAGATCGTCGACGCTCCCGATGCTCGCGGCCAGACCGCTGGCCCAGTCGTCGTCGACCTCGGGCAGCTTCCGCTCGAGCACCTCGTGGAGTTCGATGCCGTACCGGCGCTGCCGCTCGATGCTGTCCTCCTGCTCGACGCGCTCGAACGTTGCCGTCTGACCGGCCGAGAGCCCCGTCAGGTTGTCGGTGAGTTCAGGCCAGACCCGCTCGTCGCCCAGCTCCAGGTCGATGTCGTGGGTCGCCGGCCCGTTGCGGTCCGCGTCCTCGCCGGCGCCCGCCGCGTCCGCATCGAAACCGGGCATGGCGGCCCGATGGACCTTCCCGCGCACCCGGTCGCCGCGCGCCGCGGAGCGGTCGACAGGCACCCAGGTCGCACGCTCCAGGCGGACCTGCTCCAGCACTTCGTCGACCTCCGCTTCGGTGGGCGCCGTCTCGGGCTGCGGCAACTCGAAGCTCCGGTCATCGCCGATGTCGACCTCGGGCTCGACGTCGACCGTCACCGCGAAGCGCAGCGGCTGGCCGGGAACCACCTCGACCGGCCCGACGCTTGGCGGCAGCATGGCGTGGACGTCCTCTTCTTCGCGCGCCAGATTCCAGTACTTCGGCGCCAGCCGCTCCGACACGTCCTCGCCGATCGCCTCGGCGAACCGTTGGCGGATCAGGTCGAGCGGCGCCTTGCCCTTGCGGAAGCCGTCGAGGCGGGCCCGGCGGCGGTAGTCCCTGGCCACCCGCAGGAACTCGGCATCGACCTCCTCGGCCGGCACCTCGATGTCGAACTCGTGCCGGCACAAGCCGACCTCCCTTTTCGTGACCACTACAGCCATGGTCGAACGGGAGACTCAGTCGATTCCGGTAGTGCGAGTAAGCGAGGGGGCCAGAAGTGCGAAAGGGGGGACTCGAACCCCCAAACCCTTGCGGGACTAGATTCTGAGTCTAGCGCTCGACCGGTTCCGCGTCGGGCGTGCGAAAGGGGGGACTCGAACCCCCAACCCTTTCGGGACTAGATCCTAAGTCTAGCGCGTCTACCAGTTCCGCCACTTTCGCGTTTCGCGCCGTAGCAGTGCGGAAGCTTCGGCCGCCACGGGTGGGGCGTGGTGAGCCGCCTAGGAATCGAACCTAGAACCCACAGATTAAGAGTCTGTTGCTCTGCCAATTGAGCTAGCGGCCCGGCCTCCATGCCGCCTCGGCGTCAACCGGTTTCGCCCGGTGCCGGCGGCAGCGCGGGACTATACCGAATCACTGCGTCTCCAACCACCCTGGACGAAGCGAACGATCTCGACCCAGCCCCCGTAGAACACTGCGTCGCTAGCCACCCTGGACGAAGCGAACGACCTCGACCCGGTCCCCGTCGCGGAGCGCCGTTTCGCCGAAGCGGGCGCGCGGCACGAGTTCGCGGTTCACCTCGACCGCCACCGTCTTCGGGTGCTGGTCCAGGCTCGCAAGCAGATCGAGAACGGTGACGCCGGATCCCGACGAAGCCAGTTCCCGCTCCTGGCCGTTGACCCGGAGTTGCAGCACCGCACTCATCGCAGGTCGCGCTCAGTCGGGTGCGAGTTCCGCGGTCCGGTCCGGCGCGTCGGACCACAGCCGTTCCAGCCTGTAGAGTTCACGCCGCTCGGCGTCGAACACGTGGACGACCACGTCACCGTAGTCGAGCAGCACCCACTGGCCCCTGCCCGCGCCTTCGAGATGCAGCGGCCGGGCGCCGGCGGCGCGTAGCCTGCGCTCCACCGCTTCCGCGATGCTGCTCACCTGGCGGGCGTTGGCGCCGTTGCAGATGACGAAGTAGTCGGTGAAGTCGCTGACTTCGGTGAGTTCCAGTACCCGCAGATCCTGCGCCTTGCGATCAAGCGCCGCCGCGGCGGCCGTGCGGACACGGTCCTCGGAGTCGGTGGGCCCCTCCGGATCGTGGGTAGTCGCGCCCGCCGGGGCCTGGAGCGTCTGTACTTGCGTCAACGATACAACCCGTACTTGCGACAGTAGCGCAGCACCGGGTCCGGCATCAAATCCGTGCTCACTTCCGCACCCTGCGCCAGCCGGCGCCGAATGTCGCTCGACGAGACATCGACCGAACGGTGCCGGACGAGGGCGTAGCCTCGCGCACTCTCGACCGACGAGCGCACCTCCGGCGCGAGACCGCGCTCCCCCGGACGCGCCAGGACAACCAGCTTCACGGCCTCGATCAAGTCGCCAAAGCGCCGCCAGCCGGGCAATTCGTTGAAACTGTCGACGCCCAGGAGCAGATGCAGACTGGCATCCGGGAACTCGGCCGCGTAGCGCTCCACCGTCTCGATCGTGTACACGGATCGCCCGAGATCGAGTTCGGCATCCGACACGACGAGTTCGGAGTAGGGCAGCAGCGCCAACTCCACCATCGTGTTGCGCGAGAGAGCCGGCGCCCTCGTCCCCCGCGGCTTGTGCGGCGGGCAGGCAGTCGGCAGGTAGTGGACGACATCGAGTCCGAGCGATTTCCGAGCCGCGAGCACCGGCAGAATGTGTCCGTTGTGGATCGGATCGAAGCTGCCGCCGAAGAGCCCGATCCGCGCCCCTGCTCCGCTCATGGCCGGGCGCCTGCGGCCACGTCCACGGCGACCTCCCGGGCGTCGAGCAGGCCCCGAAGTTCCCGGACCAGCGGTACGAGACCCACACCCGCCACGGCCGAGATCTCGAACGCCCGCAGTCCCCGTCTCGCGGCCAGCTCATGAAGCTCGCGGCGCCTGTCCTCGTCGGCGATGTCCAGCTTCGAGCCGCACAGAATCCGGGCCCGCCGCGGGAGATCCTCGTTGAAGGCGCCCAGTTCGGCGCTGATCGTGTCCGCGGCCTCCTCGATCGAACTCCCGGCCTCCTCCGGCTGCGGCCCGAGATCGACCAGGTGGAGCAGCACGCGGCATCGCTCGACGTGGCGGAGGAAGCGCGTCCCGAGTCCGGCGCCCTGGGCGGCGCCCGCGATCAGACCCGGCAGATCGGCAATCACGAAGGGCGCCGCCTCCACCGGCAGCGCCGGCGCGCCGACCACTCCGAGCTGGGGAACAAGGGTGGTGAACGGATAGTCCGCGATCCTCGGCTTGGCGGCGGTCAGAACACTGATCAACGTCGACTTGCCTGCATTCGGCAGGCCGACGACCCCGACATCGGCGAGCAACTTCAGTTCCAGGCGGAGCCGCCTCTGCTCACCCGGCGTCCCCGGCTCCGTGCGCCTCGGCGCCCGTTGCCGCGCGCTCTTGAAGCGCGCGTTGCCGCGGCCGCCGGCGCCGCCGCGGGCGACGATCAGCCGATCGTCCTCGGTCAGCACCTCACCCAGGGCCTCCCCGCTGTCCGCGTCGTAGACCTCGGTGCCGAGCGGCACCGGAATGAGCAGGTCGCCGCCGCTCCTGCCGGTCTTGTTCGAGCCCTCGCCGTGCCGGCCCCGCTCCGCGTGGTAGTTGGCGGGAAACGAGAGGCGGTACAACGTGCCGAGTCCCGAGGCGCCCAACAGGACGACGCTGCCGCCATGACCGCCATCGCCGCCGGAGGGGCCTCCGCGAGGCACGAACTTCTCGCGCCGAAACGCCATGCAACCGTTGCCGCCCGCACCCGCGAGGACATCGATGACGGCCTCGTCGATGAAGTGCATCAACCGCTCCCGGCGGCGTCAGGCCCTATGAGCGGGCGCCCCAGAACATGGGGTACGCAGATTCCCCGCCGCGCACGCTGCTAGCCGGCTGGATGAACGTTGACCAGCGTGCCACGCCGGCCGCGCTTGCGAAACTCGACCACGCCGTCCGCCCGCGCGTAGAGCGTGTCGTCGTTGCCGCGACCTACGTTCTCGCCGGGAAAGAACCGGGTGCCGCGCTGGCGAACGATGATCGTCCCGCCCGTCACGCTCTGGCCCGCGTAACGCTTCACGCCCAGGTTCTTGGGATTCGAATCGCGGCCGTTCCGACTCGAGCCCTGGCCCTTCTTGTGCGCCATCTCTTATGGACCTCCGTCTCGGGGTCTCAAGCCCCGGCCGCCCGTTCGATCGCCTCGATCCGGAAGCGCTGCATGTCCTGCCGGTGTCCGTTCCGCCGGCGGTAGCCCTTGCGGCGCTTGAACTTGAAGACGACGATCTTGGGTCCACGCAGGTCGGACACGAGCTGCGCCCGTACGCGCGCCCCCTCAACGACGGGGCCACCGACTTCGGCTTCGCCCTCGCCGCCGCCAATCATCAACACGCGGTCGAAGACGACCTCCGAGCCGGCTTCGGCGCCGGCAACACGCTCAAGATCCACGACGTCGCCCTCTGCGACCCGGACCTGCTTGCCGCCGGTCTCTATCACTGCGTACATGGTTGTCTCTCCGCGGCGCCGTATGTCGTGGGCGCCGAACGTCGTTCGCCCCTGCTGTCATCTCCCCGCGCGGAACGACCTTACGCCCCTGCGCCGAACGCCGCCGAGCAGCATTCGGCCGCCGACAGTAACAGCCGCCCGGCTACCTGGTCAACGAGCGCGTGGCCCGAGCGGCAGCTCGACCTCGAAGGTGGCGCCGGGACGGTCGTCGTCCCGGACCCTCGCCTCGCCGCCGTGCGCGTTGGCGATGCGGCGCACGATGGCGAGCCCCAGACCGGTGCCGCCCCGGCGTCCGGAATGGAACAGATCGAAGACGCGCTCGCGTTCCGCCTCGTCCACGCCGAGACCGTTGTCGCCGACCGCCAGCACGACCGACCCATCCCGGATCTCAGCCTCGAGACGGAGACGCGGATGGTCGCAGTCGTTCATCGCCGCTACCGCGTTGTCGACCAGGTTGAGGAGCAGTTGATTCACCTGCTCGCGATCGACCTGGAACACGGCGCCGCCAGTTCGATCGTCAATCTCCGAAGCGACCTGCTCCGAACGCAACTTGCCGGCGACGACCTCGGTGCAGTGACGCAGCAACTCGACCGCTGTCGTGTCCACAAGATCCAGGTCGGCCGGACGCGCGTAGCTGAGGAAATCGGAAACCAGACGCTCGAGACGGCCGACCTCGGAGCGCGTGATCGCCACCAGACGGTCGGACGACCCCACGGTAGCCCGGCGTTCATCCGTCGCCATCTCCTCCTGGAGCATCTGCATGTTCAGGTTGAGGGAGTTCAAGGGACTGCGGATCTCGTGGGCGAGACCGGAAGCCAGCGTGCCGACATAGGCCATCTGTTCCGCCTCCTGCGCCTGACGCTCGGCGAGAGCGGTTTGGCGCGAGAGCCGGCTGTAGATCACATAGCCGGCGACGAACAGAGCCACGGTCAGCGCGGCGATGATCGCCGCCTGCCGCAGCAGTTCCCGCCGTAGGACGGCCAACCGCTGTTGCAGTTCGGCACGCGAGATGCCGATCACGAAAGTGCCGATGTTGCCCACCGGCACCTCGACCTGCTCGTAGGGCACCTCCCGGGTGAACGTGTCCGCGACCAGGCCGGGCGACTCGAGATTCGGTCGCTCCCCGCCCGCGGTCTGGGTCTCCTCGCGACGGTTGCGGAACACCAGACGGCCATCCGTGTCGCGGATCTCCACGGTTTCAACGATGTCCCGCTGAACCAACACCCTGTTGATGTAGCTGCGGGTCGCGGACTCGGTGGCCATGGCGGTGTACAGGTCGCGCCCCGTGTTCTCGACGCGGCCGGCGATCCCCTCCGCCAGTTCCTCGGCTTCCGCGCGCGCTTCCACCACGATCCGGCTCAGCTCCCGCTGCGACAGCGACCGGAAGATCAACCAACCGAACAGGCTGAGGTCGGCAAGCACGAAGATGCCGACGATCGCCGCCCAGATCCGGCGTCGCCGTTGCCTGGTGTCGCTGCCGAGCCAGTCCAACATGCCTACGAACGCTACAAGAGAGATCGGGTGTACGATCATTCCGTGCCTGTGGGGCGAACGTGGGGCCGGCGACCGGCAGCTACCAGACGGAAGGGATGATTCCGTGCCCGTGGCGCGAACGTTGATGCGGGTATTGGCGGCAGCCGGAATGGTCGCCGTACTCGGCTGGGGTTGCAGTTCCGACGCCCCCCGCGACACCACGCGCGTCACTATCGGGCTGCGGTTCGACTACCCGACGCCGAACGAGCTGATCGGCCCGCCGACCCTGGCGTACGCCGCGGTCAACAGCCAGATGTTCCTGTCGCTGATGGAGGAGCAAGGGGACTTCCGGGAAGGGCCCCCAAGCTGGGCGCCGGGGCTGGCTGATTCGTGGGAGTTCTCGGAGGACCGGCTGCGGTTGACCGTACGGCTGCGAGCGGACGCGGTGTGGAGCGATGGTCAGCCAGTGACCGCGGAGGATGTCCGCTTCACCTGGCTGGCCCAGACCGATGCCGGCGTCGCCTGGGACTACTCCTCGTACAAGGGGTCGATCGTCGATGTCGAGGTGATCGACTCCCACACCGCCCGCTTTCACTTCAACGCCGCTCTACCCACGGCGTTGGCCGACGTGTCGACTGGCACGATCCTCCCCAAGCACGCTTGGGAAGCGCGGCCGTTCGCCGAATGGCGGAGCGACCCGGGCTGGTTCTTCGAGCACCTGGTCACCAACGGCCCCTTCCGGCTCGAGAGCCGAACACCGGGCCGCGAACTCGTCCTCGGGCGCAATCCCGATCACTTCAAGGCCGGACTACCGCAGTTGGAGCGTATCATCCTGCGTACCGTGCCCGACAGCACGGCGCTGACCAACCAGCTTCTGGCCGGCGAACTCGACGTCGCCTCCGGGATCGCGGCCGGCGACGCAAACCGCATCGACGGCCGGCCCGGCCTCCGCCTGATCGCCTACCCCAACCGCCAGTTCACGTTCGTCTCGTGGAACACGAGCAAACCGTGGTTCAAGGATGCGACGACCCGGCGCGCCCTGGCGCTGGCGATCGACCGTCGGGCGATCGTGGACACCATCTGGCATGGCTACGCCCAGGTCGGGAGCAGTCCGATCATCTCCGGCGTCTGGGCGCACGACCCGGAGCTCGAACCCTGGCCCCACGATCCCGCGGCCGCCCGTGCGGCCCTGGCCGACACCGGCTGGATCGACGCCGACGGCGACGGCATCCTCGAGCGCGGCGGCGTGCCGTTCCGCTTCGAGTTGGCGACCTATGCCGGCGCCGGTGCACGCTGGGACGCGATGCAGATGATCCAGGCCGACCTCCGCGCCGTCGGAATCGACGCTCAGCCGCGCCGCTTCGACCCGAACGCCCTCAACGACAGATTGTTCGCGCAGGACTTCGACGCCGCGGCCTCCGCGTTCGCAATCGACACCAGTCTCGACTTCCGCTTCACCTTTCACAGCGAGTCGATCGGCGGCTTCAACTTCGCCGCCTATGACAATCCCGAGGTCGACAGGCTGATAGACAGCTTTGCCTCCCTGCTCGATCCCATGAAGGGTAGGGAGGATCTCCACCGCTTGCAGCGGATCCTGCACGACGACCAACCGATGCTCGTGCTCTGGGAGTCGATGAGTCTGGCCGCATTCGACGACGGACTCGAGTCGGTGACGCCGAACGCTCTCAGCCCGCTCGCCAACCTCGAGGAATGGGCCTGGCGCTGATGTGATCCGCTTCCTGTTGCGGCGGACGGCGGCCGCCGCCGTCCTCTTCCTGATCGTCCTCACCCTGACCTTCGCCGCGGTCACGCTGGCGCCCGGCGATCCGCTGGCGCCCACGGATCCTCGAATCCCCCCCGAGCAGGCGGAACGGCTGCGGGCCCTGTACGGGCTCGACCAGCCTCTGCCAGTGCAGTACGTCCGCTGGCTGGGCGCGGTCGTCAGTTCCTGGGACTGGGGACAGTCCTACCAGACCGGACGGCCGGTCTCGGAACTCCTGTTCGAATCACTTCCGCCCACTCTGCTGCTCGCCGGCGCCGCCCTGCTCGCTCAGTACCTGCTCGGCATCGGCCTCGGCCTGATCGCGGCTGGCCGGCCGAATTCCTGGCTCGACCTCGGCGTCCGGGCGGGAAGTCTGCTCGTGTACGCATTGCCGACCTTCTGGGTCGGCCTGATGGCGGTGCTGGTGCTCGGAGTCGGCCTGGGGCTGGCGCCCACCGGCGGCATGACCTCCGCCGCCGCCTTCGAGTTCGGACCGCTGGCGACCGCACTCGACGTTCTGGGCCACCTGTGGCTTCCGGCCCTGGTCCTCGGCCTGTCCATGGCCGGCGACATCGCGCGCTACACCCGGACTTCGCTGATCGAGTTCCAGTCGACCGAAGCCGGCCGCGCGGCGCGCGCACGCGGCCTGCCCGAGACCCGGATCCTGCTCGTTCACGGCCTTGCCCATGCCGCACCCAGACTGCTGCAGATGGCCGCTGTCTCAGCGCCGCTCCTGCTTTCCGGCGCGATCGTCGCCGAGGCGGTGTTCGCCTGGCCCGGCCTGGGTTCAGCGACACTCCAGGCAATCCAGGCCCGCGACGTTCCCGTGGTCCTCGCCGCCACCGCCTACGGCGCGATCCTGGTCATCGCCGCCTCTCTTGCCGCGGACCTGCTCCTGGTGCGCCTCGACCCGAGGGTCAAGGCGGAATGAGGCGTTCCTCCCTGCCGCGGTCAGCTCGCACGGGCGCCTGGATCCTCGCCTGTCTGGCCCTGCTCGCCGCCGCCGCGCCCCTGCTCGCCCCGTACGATCCGGCGCAGCAGCTCGACGCCGCCGAATCGAGTCGGCGGCCCCCACTGTCGTCACTGCTTGTCGTTCGGACGGTCGCTGGTGACCCACGGCTGGCTGAGAGCGCTCACGTCGATGGCGACGACCTGATCCTCGAGCGGCGATCGGGCGTGAAACGCCTTCCGCTCAGCGCGGTGACGAACTTCGGCGAGCGCGGCATCACCGAGCGGCGGCGGGCCTGGCTGGGCACCGACGCGCTCGGTCGCGACCTGCTTTCGCGGTTGCTCCACGGCGCCCACGTCTCCCTGACGATCGGGCTGCTCGCCGCGGCGCTCGCGTTGACCGCCGGAACGGCCATCGGCGCCCTGGCCGCTATCTGTGGACGTTTCGTCGACCAGGTATTGATGCGGACCGTGGACGGACTGCTCTGCTTCCCTCACCTGGCCCTGGTGCTGCTGCTGGCGGCGCTCTATCAGCCAGGTACCTGGCTCCTGGTCGTGCTGATCGGCGGCACCGGCTGGATGGGTCTGGCCCGCCTGGTGCGCGCCGAGATCCTGCGGCTGAAACAGGAGCCGTTCGCCCTCGCCGCGGCCGCCTCGGGGCGCTCGCCGGCCGGCGTCCTGGTACGCCATCTCCTGCCGAACGCGACCACGCCGCTCCTCATCGACGCCAGCCTGCGGGTGGGCGGCTGCATCCTGGTCGAGGCGGCGCTCTCCTTCCTTGGACTCGGCGTGCAGCCGCCCCAGGCCAGTTGGGGATCGATGATCGCCGACGGCCAGGGCCACCTGGCGACGGCCTGGTGGATCGCCGCGTTCCCCGGCCTGATGGTCGCCGCGGCCGTGATCGGGTCCAGCCTCCTGGCGGACGGTCTGACCGACCGGCTCGCGGGTATTCGGACCGGCGCCGACCGCGGCGCTCGCCGGCGCTCTCCCTGGGCGATCCGCACCTGGCTGGGTCAGACGTGACCGGCAGCCTGAAGACCTCCGATTTCGACTACTACCTGTCCTCGGAAGCGATCGCCCAGCACCCGGGAACCCGCGGTGAGAGCCGCCTGCTCGTGGTGGGCGCCGCCACGATGGAACGGTCTTTCGGCGACCTGCCGGACCTGCTCGATCCGGGCGACCTGCTCGTGGTCAACGACACCCGGGTCATTCCCGCCCGGCTCCGGGCCCGCCGGCCGACCGGCGGCCGGGTCGAGATCCTGCTGGTCGAGCGCGCTGCGCCGGCCGAATGGTGGTGCCTGCTGCGTCCGGGACGGCGGATGGACCGGGGCGCCACCATCTCGTTGGACAGCGGGCCCGCAGCCCGGGTCGAGGAACGCGCCGGCGGCCGCTTCCGGCTCCGCTTCGAGGAACCGATCCGGCCTCTGCTCAAGGCGATCGGTGATGTGCCCCTGCCCCCCTACATCGAGCGCCCTGCGTCCGCGGAGGACCGCGAGCGCTACCAGACCGTCTATGCGACGCAACAAGGGGCCGTGGCCGCGCCGACAGCGGGCCTCCATTTCACGCCCGCCATCCTCGAGGCGCTCGACCGCCGCGGCGTCCGGCTCGCCAGGATCACGCTCCACGTCGGCCCCGGCACCTTCCGGCCGGTCAAGGCCGACGATCCGGACACACACACCATGGACTCCGAGCTGTTCGACGTCCCTGCCGCCACCGCCGAGGCGGTCGCCGACACGCGCCGCCGCGGCGGCAAGGTGGTCGCGGTCGGCACCACGGTTGTCCGCACCCTGGAGACCGTAGCTTCCGGCTGCGGCCTGATCGAGGCCCGCACCAGCCGCACGGAACTCTTCATTCGCCCCGGCTACGAGTTCCAGGTCACGGACCGCCTGATCACCAACTTCCACCTGCCGCGCTCGACCCTTCTGATGCTGGTCTGCGCGTTCGCCGGCCGGAACCGCACCCTCGACGCCTACCGGCAGGCCATGGCAAGCGAGTTCCGCTTCTATTCCTACGGCGACGCGATGCTGGTGTCCCGCTGCCCGAGAATGCGGTGAGCCAGAGCGGCCGCGCCGAACCCGTTGTCGATGTTGACCACCGCAACCCCCGGCGCGCAGGCCGTGAGCATGGTGAGCAGCGGCGCGATTCCCTCGAAGCTGGCGCCGTAGCCGACGCTGGTGGGCACCGCGACGACCGGACAGGCCACGAGACCGGCAACCACGGTCGGCAGGGCGCCGTCCATCCCGGCCACGACCACGGCCACGTCCGCGCGGCGGAGTTCGTCCACCGCGCCGAGCAGACGCTGAAGGCCGGCGACTCCCACATCCCGGATGCGCTCGACCTCGTGACCCAACCAGCCGGCGCACACCGCCGCCTCCTCCGCCACCGGGAAGTCCGACGTGCCCGCGCTGACTACCGCGATCCGCCGACCCGAAGCCGGCCCGAAACGGCCCGCGGTCCAGACCCTCGCCCGCGGCTCGTAGCAACCTCCCGCGACCGCCGCATCCAGCCGTTCGGCCGCCGGCGCCGCGAGCCGCGTGACCAGCGCCCGACCCGAGTGCTCCACCATCGACTCGACGATCCGGACCAGCTCCTCCTCGCTCTTGCCCTGGCCGAAGACGATCTCGGGCAGTCCGCTCCGGAGTTCCCGAAACAGGTCGAGCTTGGCGGCGCCCAGGTCGAGGTACGGCAGGCGGGCCACCCGCTCGTGCGCGTCCTCCGGCGAGACCTTGCCGGAGGCCACGCCCCGAAGCAGTTCGAGAAGTTCCTTGCGCCGCATTGCGCCTCCGGCAGCGTCAGGCGGCGTCCGCGCCGCCGGTTCGGTAGCCCCGCGGGTCGAGCGCCGCCGTCTCGAAACCGAGTTCAAGCAGCCGCGCCTCGATCTCGCGCCACTGCCGTTTCGCCTCGAGCAGCTCCGCGGCCCCCACCTCGACCCGCGCCGCGGCCCGGTCGTGGCGCACCCGAAGCACCCGGAAGCCCCGGCTTCGGAGCTCCGCCTCGGCGGCCTCGATGCGGCGAAGCTTGGGCAGGGTCACCAGTTGTCCGTGCGGTATCCGCGACGACAGGCAGGCGTTGGCGGGCCGGTCCCAGACCGTGAGCCCGAGCGCGCGGGCAAGGCGGCGGGCTTCGGCCTTCGCAACCCCGTGCGCCAGCAGCGGGCTGTAGACGCCGCGTTCGCCCACCGCCCTGAGTCCAGGCCGGTCGGGCCCCGGATCGGAGGCGTTCGTGCCGTCGCAGACGGTGGCGAAGCCGCCTTTCGCCGCCAACTCCAGCATGCGGTCCATCCGCATCCCCTGACACACGTAGCAGCGGTGCCGCGGGTTGGCGCGGAATTCCGGGTCGTCGAGTTCGCTGTAGACCGTCACCTCGTGGCGGATTCCGATCTCGGCCGCCAGTCTCCGAGCGTAGTCCAGCTCCTCGCCGGCGAGCGTCTCGGCCGCGGCCGTCACCGCCACCGTCCGCTCGCCCAGGGCCCGGTGCGCCAGAGCCGCGACCAGCCCCGAATCGACGCCGCCCGAGAACGCCACCAGCACCGGACCGCGACTCGCCAGGTCGTCCTCGAGCGCCTGAATCCGGGTGGCGACCCCCGGCGCTTCAGGCGGGATCGCTGCCGCACACACCATGGCCGCGAGTCTATGGCGGCGAGTCGTCGCCGCCGCCGCCGCCCAGTTCGAACTTGCGGCGCGGCGCGGCGAAGCCCCGCAACACCACCGGCACCGAGAACAGGGCCGCGTAGACGCCGAAGGTCAGGATCGGCACCAGGGGCATCGCCTCGAGTTGCTCTCGCCTCGCCATGGATCGCACCAGGTAGAGCCAGCCGGGCGGACCGAACAGGTAGAGCACGAACAGCATCCGCGAGCGGGCGATCCGGAGCACGAGCTCGTCCAGCCGGCGGCCGGCCGAGTCCCGCTCCCGCTTCAGGCGGTGAACGTAGACGTTGCCGAAGAACCAGCCGGTGAACGCCGCCAGTATGTAGAGCGGATAGAGCGCCAGCTCGAAGGTCAGGTTCCACCTCAGAACGCCGATCTGGGCCAGGATGCCGACCGACCACGCCGCCAGACTCGACGACAGGATGACGGTTTCCAGGCCTCGCATCGGACCTCGCTTCCTCCTTCCGGCCAGATCAGCTCGCGGCCAGCAGAGCCTCGTACTCGGCAGCCGTCATCAGGTCTTCCGGCTCCTCGCCGTCCAGCCGCAGCCGCACCAGCCAGCCCTCGCCGTACGGATCCTCGTTGACCAGCTCGGGAGCGTCCTCGAGCCGGCTGTTCGCCGCCTCCACGGCGCCCCCGACCGGGGTGAATATCTCGGCGACGGCCTTGACCGATTCGATGGCGCCGATCTCGACGCCGGCCGCGAAGGTCTGACCCGGCGCCGGCATGTCGACGAACACGACATCCCCGAGTTCCTGCTGGGCGAAGTCCGTGATGCCGAGCACGGCTTCACCGTCCTCGATCTTGAGCCACTCGTGCTGCTCCGTGTAAAGGCGGTCGTCGGGAATCATCAGAAGGTCTGTCCTCCACTAGAAGCCCTTCGGGCGTCGATAGAACGGTAGTTTGACAATACGGCAAGGGATCTCCCGGCCGCGAACTTCGACCGAGGCGGCGCAGCCAGGTTCCGGGACCCCGCTCTCGCCGCAGTCGACCCGGGCGATGCCGATCGCCCGGCCGAGCGTGGGCGCGAAGGCGCCGCTGGTCACCGGGCCTTCGCATCCGGGGGCGTCCCGTACGGTCAGACGATGGGCGTGCCGGGCAATGCCGCGGCCAACGACCTCGAAACCAAGGAGCCGGTGACGGCAGCCGTTCTCCCGCTGGCGGGCAAGGGCGTCACGGCCAACGAAACCGCCCTTCTTCCACTTGACGATCCAGGACAGTCCGGCCTCGATCGGCGTCGTCTCCTCGTCGATGTCCTGGCCGCAGAGCATCATCCCGGCCTCGAGCCGCAACGTGTCGCGGGCTCCGAGGCCCGCCGGCTCAAGACCGCGGTCGCGTCCCCGCTCCAGCAACTCCACCCAGAGATCGTCGGCCCGGCCAACCGAGGCGTAGATCTCGAAGCCGTCCTCGCCCGTGTAGCCGGTCCGCGAGACGATCCGCTGAATCTCGTCAGGGTGGAGGGCCTCGTCCTGGTGCAGGAACGAGTAGTAGCGCAGCGCCGCCGCCTCCGCCCCCACGACCTCCGACACGATCTGCGCCGCCCGCGGCCCCTGCACCGCGATCAGGGCCGTCGCGTCGCTCTGGTCGTCGATCCGGACACCCGTCCCCTCCGACGCCGCGGCCGCTTCGAGCAGTGCCAGGTCTCGCGCCCGCGAGGCGGCGTTCACCACCAGGAGGAAGTCCTCCGGGTCGAGGCGGTAGACGAGAAGATCGTCGATGAACGTGCCCCGTTCCGTCAGGAAGGCGCTGTACTGCGCGCGCCCGGGCCTGAGCGCCGCGACATCGTTCGGGGTCAGACGCTGCAGCAGGGACGGGGCGCGCGGACCCCGCACCCGAATCTCCCCCATGTGGGACACGTCGAACATGCCGGCACGTTCACGCACCGCGCGATGCTCGGCGAGCACCCCCTGATACTGGATCGGCATCTCGTAGCCGGCGAAGGGCCCGAACCGGGCTCCCGACTCGACGTGACGCCTGTACAAGACAGTCCGTTCCACCCTCTCCACCTTCGTTCCAATCGCCAGCAAGCGCCAGTCGGAAACAGCGCGGCGAGCGCCGAATCCGCGCCCCCGAAGATCGGCTCACCTTCGGCGGCTGACTCTAACCGGGAACAACCCGGATGGGCCGCCGCGACTCCCTTGCCGCCGAACGCCGGCCACCGCCCGGCATTCGCGGAGAGGCCGCCCGACGGCTGCTGCGACGCGGGTCGCCGCAGCCACGCCGCATCTCACGGAGTGGCCGGCGGACTCGCCACCGGAGGACCCGCATGGCACGAGAGCCTTAGTCTTGTCCAATCCTGAAGTGAGCCTGAGCGGGTCGGCCCAGTGAAGGCAAAGCCGGTCGGTTCCGGTCTGGTTTCTGGAGCGGCAGACGGAGCGTTAGCGGAGTCTGCCGCCTAAGGTTACGCCCGTGTGTTGGGCAGTTGCCGCCGATTGCGAGGCCGGCGCTGGTGTTGTTGTCCATGGTAGGCCTTCAGGCGCCGCGGCGGCTGGAGGGGTTGGTTTCCCGCAGGATGAGTTCGAGGAGTCTGGCACGCGCTTTCTTGAGGGCGGTCGCGGCGTCGTTGACGGCCTTGACGCGTGTGCTAGAGTGTGCGGCCAGACAACGGAGGTCCTCCACAACCGGAGGTCCTCCTTAATGAGGAAAGTCAGTTGGTTTCGCTTCCCGCTCCAGGGTGTGCGGGTTCTTCCAACCACGGCCGTCGCCCCGTTTCGTGGCGCACTGCTGAGCGTCCTGTTTTTGGCGGGATTGCTGTTCGCGGTGCCAATTGAGGCACAGAACACGGATCCGACCGGAAACACAACCTGCGACGACAACGGCAACTGCGCGTCCAACGGAAACGAGATCACCGTGACTGCTGGCGACGGCGATGGCGGTACTCCCGGCGCGAGCAACCCGACCGCACCCGGCAGCAACAGCGGGTACGCAAATCTGGGCATGGGAGCCGGACCAGATGTGCCGACCGACGGCATTTCGCTCAGCGATCAGCGCGGCAATTGAGGACGCCTTCTGCGCAGCGGCAGGAGCCGCCTTTCTTACAGGGACCTTCGTCTATCTTGAAGGGGAAGGGATGATGTACTTGGGCAGGAACGCGCCTCCGGCGTGCGGCACGTTGGCGTGTGCGATCAATCCTGGTCATTGCTCGACATGCGGAAGTCACTGGCAGCGGGTCAGCGACATGGCCGGTGGCGCTGCCTTCAAGCTGCTCGGTGCAGCGCTGGGAGCGGCCGGCGGCGCGGGGGTCTATCTGTGCGACGACGACTGAGTCTGTATGTCCTTGTCGGTAACATGGCACCGGCGATTCTCGCTGTTGTGGCGTATCTGCGTGGTTGGCTAGAAGTGATGTTGGCTTGCGCCGCTCTGATGCCGACACTTGAAGTGCTGCGCAGGTACCGTCAAAAAGGCACCGCCGTTCCGCCGCCATCTGGAGACGGACCTGGAGCTACGGGATTGATGATCGTGGCAGCCGTCGTCTTGTTGTCCGTCGCGTCAGCGTCAGTCGGGGACGACTCTCTGCCTGACACCACAGATCCTCTAGAGGTGCGTCTCGCGCTCTATGGCCTACTCGCGGAAGCGAGCGACGACATGGTCGCTGAACACTACGCGGTCTTGAAAGCTGATCGGGACCGGCTCGCTGGTCTTGTTGAGGCGTTTGGTTTTGAGGGAATCTCAACGTTGCCGGAGACTGGTCGTCCGGCAGAGATGAGGACTCAGTTCTACGACCTGATTGCCCGATCGGGCGACGGCGAGCTTGTCGGCTACTGCCGGGTGCTGCGGGAAGGTCGCGCTCGGGGATCGTCCGCCCGGTTGAAGCCCGTTTGAAGAAGTGGCACGAGTGGAGGAGTGATCCCGACAACGAGAAGGTCGCGGCCGCCATAGAGCGGTTACTGCTGGATGAGTGCATGCGGGAGAACGCTCTGCGCAACGAAGCACTCTTGAAGATCGAGCAGTGAGGCCGCCGCGGACTTCGCCGCAGCGTTGCGCTCCTGATCCGCCGTATCTCTCGACGAGAGTCGCGGCTGCGGCTCTGCTTCTTGCTTCCGCAGCCCACGCCAACCGAGCCTGGACCGCGTGGCACACGCTCGCCACTCTTGAACTCGACAACTTCCGGCTCGGAGATTCGACCTGGAAGGGCTGGGGAGAGTTCGGCCGCGCGGTCGTGCCTCCAGATCGCAGGCAGGAAGACACGCCGAAGTCGACGACCGACAACTGAACGCTCCGTCCGGCGGCCCAACCTCGCCGCCGGCGCGTCGATCTGGCCGCCTTCGGCGGATGCCGGCCAGAACCCGGGTGGCGCGATCCGCGCCACCCGCGAACCACTCCGCGCGCCCGTCGTCGGGCGCACGGATGGCAGGCCGGCGGACCCAGTGGCGGCCGGTTCCATGCGCGGCGGCGCAGCGAGTCCGCTGCGGGTACTCCAAGGTGAGAGCGCTCACCCGCATCGCCAGCAGCTCAGGGAACGGGAGGCATCAAGGGCCGCCCAGGTCACGGGCCTGCGGGCGGCGCCGCTTTGCGGCGCAGAGCTCCAGGAACTCCCTCTCGCTCGCGCAACGGAGCGCGGCCCGCACCAACACGGTCAACGGAATCTCCCCGAGTTCCGCAATGCGCGCCGGCAAGGCCTGCGTGGTCGCGATGCCGCGTTCCGCGAGGACGGCGATGACCGACTCGTACCGTGTCTCGGCGCGACCCTCGGCGCGGCCCTCGGCGCGACCGTCGGCGTGACCCTCGCCACGGCCCTCGTCACGGTAACGCCGCAACCAGGGATCGTCGTCCGGGCCGGCGCCTTCGGCGGCGCCCATGGCGGCGCCGACCCGATGCAGCGCGGCCGCCGTCGATGCCGACATCGCGTCTTCGTTCAACGCCCTGTGGATCTCTTCCGCCGTCCAGCCCGGGAACGCCCGGCTGCGCTTCGCCGGGTGGAAACGGCCGCCTTCGAGCACGTGGATCGTCAAACCCGAGCGCCGGGACTTCGGGCGACTCCGCGAGCGCGCGTCCGGCACATCGACCCAGACCTCGGGAAAACCCCACGCCTCGTACAGCGGCAGCTTGCGCACCCGGACGTCGGTGGAGTAGTCGACCTCCAGGACGACGTCCGGCAGATCCTCGCCGTCCACTTCGACCCTCGGCGTCAGCTCTTCGGCGGAAGGCGGGTGCAGGTAGAGGATCTGGTCCGCCTGCATGAACACCCGCAACTCGCCGCCAAGGTAGAAGCGCGCCAGGGCCGCCGTTCCGAACGTCTCGATCGGCGATCCCCTCGAAGCCGTTATCCGCTCGGCCAGTCGCGCCAGCCGCTGCGCCGGCTGTTCGTGGAACGTGGTGGTCTCGCAGACCACCATCGCGGTCCCGGTGCGCGCCTCCCAGTACTCCACGCGGCCCTCGTGGTCCTCGATCTCCCCGGGCGCTATCCGGACCGCCCGGCAGCCGGGAAAGTCGGCCGCTTCGAGCGGCGCCTGTTCCGGATCGCGCCGCTCTTCGGGCGGCGGCGTTCGCGCAGCGCGGGCGGGCTCGGCCATGGCGAGGATCCTATGCGCAAAGAGCGCGAACGTGCGACATGACCTCAGATGGTCGGCGGCATCATCGTTCGGCCGTGCGGTCGTGCCTGCGGATGCCGGCCAGAACCCGGGTGGCGCGATCCGCGCCGCCCGCGAACCACTCCGTGCGCCCGTCATCGGGCGCACGGATGGCAGGCCGGCGCACGCAGTCCGCGGCCAGTTCCATGCGCGGCAGCGCAGCGAGTCCGCTGCGAAGCCTCCTGGTGAGGTGGGGCCGGGGCCAAACACCGGACCTGCGAGGGATTCGGCGGCTCTACTGCCGGGCCGGAAAGCCCACCGTCACCCGCAACCGTTCCGGGTCGATGTGCCGCTGCCCAGCCTCGAAGACGCCCTCGGGGCTGAGCCGTTCGATCCGTTCGAGCCGCCACGAACGCCGGTAGCTCGGCAGGTCGAAGAGCAGCGCGTCGACGAGCTGTCCGGCCCACAGGCCGGCGGTCTCCCTCCGGAACGGTTCGCGGCCGAACATGCCGGTCTTGCACGTTTCGAGAGCAACCGGATCGGGTGGCCGCTCGAGCACCTCGGCAAGCGACTCGCGCACCAACTCGAGGCCGCGCTCAACGTGATCGGGGTGGGTGCCAAGGTAGACCGAGAACGCACCCGGATCGCTGCCGGCGCCGGCGAGCAGATCGACGTGAGTGGCATAGGCCAGGCCCTCCTGCTCGCGAATGCGGTTGGGAATCAGGCCAGCCAGACCGTCGGACCCGAGCAGGATGCCCAGCGCGCGCAGTTCCGGCAGATCGGGATGTCGCCGGTCGACCGTGAAGTGCCCGGCGTTCACGTGCGCCTGCTCGCGTGAACCGGTGGCGACCTCGATACGGCGTTCAGCCCGACCGCGCGGCTTCGGCGGTTCACCGCCCGGGATTCCGCCTCCGGCGGGTGCCGGCCGAAGGGCCGGCGCATCCCCTGGCGTCGCGGGTTCGACGGCGCCGGCGCTCTCGAACAAGCGTTCCAGGTCCGCCAGCACCGCCTTCTCGTCGATGTCGCCGGCCACCGCGATCACGCCGCCGCGCGCCAGGGCATTTTGGTGAAAGCCCTGGCAGTCGTCCCGCGTCAACCGGACCAGCGACTCGCTCGTCCCCTGGCTGGGCGACGCCAGCGGATGCGGATGGTAGAGCTGATCGCGGAAGGCCCAGCCGGTGACCACCTCGGGCCGATCGGCCAGGCTCCGGACTTCGCCCAGGGTCTGGTCGCGCAGCAGCTCGAAGCGGGCCCGCTCGAAACCGGGTTCGAGCACGAGTTCGGCCAGCCATTCGAGCGCCAGCCCGGCATCGTCAGCCAGCGCATCGACCGTGACGCCATGGACCTCCGCGGTCGCGAAGCCGCCCAGCGAGACGCCGCGCGCCTCGGACTGTTCAGCGATCTCGCGCCAGGTCCGGCGCGCGGTGCCCTCGACCAGCATGCGGCCGCACAGCAACGACAGGCCGGGCAACGGCTCGAGGCGGGCGCCGCCGCGCAGCCAAGCCCGTGCCGCAACGACGCCGGCGCCCGGCACGCGCAGCGCGGCAAGGCGCAACCGGCCGGACCACAGGTCGAGGCGCGAAGGCTCTCGGTCGACTACCTCGGGCGTCACGGACACCGCCAGATCGGCCGTCGATCCAATCGGACCGGCGCCTTGCACAGAATGCTGGCGAGACGCCCGCGTTCCCAGGGCCGGAGCGCCCCGATGCGGGCGAGACGCCCGCGTTCCCAGAAAGGGGCAACGAGGCGGTCGGCGGTCACGGCGGGCCGTCGGGCAGCGACCAGCCGACGATCCGGGTCGCCGGGGACAGCCAGAGCGCACAGACATTGGAGACATCGGCGGCGGTGGCGCGAGCGAGCACCTCGTACGAGTCGCGGCTGAAGCCGGGGAAGAAGAGGGCGTGCTCGAGGGCGGCCGAGACCGCCCGCTCCGCGATCCGCTCGTGCATGAAGACCCAGTCGGCGAACAGGACCCGCTTCGCCCGCTCGAGTTCCTCAACGGACGGCGGGCTCGCGGCAAGCGCGTCGATCCGCGCGCACACCTCGGCCTCGAGCCGCGCGGGCTCGACGCCAACCGCCGCCTCCGCGGCCAGGGTCGACATGCCGCCGAGCCGGTGACCGCTGGACCCGCAAGCGGCCCAGAGCGCCAACGGGTCCTGTTCGACCAGATCGCGCTGGATGCGGCTCGCGCGTCCACTGGCGAGGACACACAACGCGAGGCGAACGTGGACGGACAGCGGATCGCCGGCCGCGGGCGCAGGATGGGCGACCAGGAGCCGCGCGGTCTCGCCTCGGTGCAGTTCGATCCGGCGCGAGGGCGCGGCGTCGAAGGTCGGCGGGTGGAGAGCGGCGCGGCAGTCGGATGCAGGCAGGGTGCCCGCGCTGCCGGGAACGTCTCCAGCGGATGCGGGCAGGATGCCCGCGTTCCCAGGGGCGTCTCCAGCGGATGCGAGCAGGACGCCCGCGCCGCCGGGACGCCCGTTGCAGAACGCGGCCTCGATCCGCTCCATCGCGTCCGGCGGCAGGCCTCCGGCCGCGACCAGGACGGCGCGGCCCGGCCGGTAGTGGCGGCGGTGGAAGGAGCCGAGGGACGCGGCGTCCAGCCCGCGAAGGCTCCGCCTGGTACCCAGCACCGGGCGGCCGTAGGGATGGCCGCCGAAGACGCGCCGCGCCACCGCCTGCTCCAGGACGTCCCAGGGATCGTCCTCGACCATCCGGATCTCTTCGAGGATGACCTCGCGCTCGCTTTCAACCTCTTCCGGCAGCAGCCTCAGACTCCGCATCCGATCCGCCTCGATCTTGAGAGCCTCCCCCCAGGAGTCGCGTTCGAACTGACAGTGGTACGCGCTGACGTCGTGCGACGTGAAGGCGTTGTTCGTGCCGCCGAGACCCTGGGTCACGCGGTCGATGGCGCCCGGCGGGTAGAGCGCCGACCCCTTGAACATCATGTGCTCCAGGAAGTGGGCGAGACCGGTCTCGTCTGAACCCTCGTCCCGGCTGCCGGCGCGATAGCACACCACCGTGACGATCGATTCGGCGTCCGCCTGGGGCAGCAGAACGACTGACAGACCGTTGTCCAGCGTCTCCGCCTCGGCGGTTACCCGGTCGAACGCCTCCAAGTCAATCATGGTCGCGCAAGTTCAATCGTCGTCACGCCGCTCGATCGTCGTCACGCCAGCGCGCAGTCGTGGACCGTTTCGACTTCGAAGCGGCCGCGATCCTCCCACCAGACCAGTTGCTCGACCCGGGCCGTGCGGCCCTCCGGCCGCGTCTCCAGGGTGATCCAGTTGCAACTGTTCCTGCCCCGCTCCGCTCCCCGGCCGCGCCCGGAGGTGGACGTCCCGCTGTGCACCAGCCACAGCCGGCGCGCGCAGCTCAGCGCCTGCCCGACCGCTGCCACGTGGACGTGGCCGGACAGGACCAGGTCGACACCGGCCGCGGCGAACGCGGCCAGCGCCTCGTCGCTGCGGCGCGCCGTGCGCCAGCCCATGAGTTCGGGCAGGGCCGCCAGCGGATGGTGGGCGACCGCGATCCGCACCGGAGAACCGTGGACTGAGTGCGCCGGCCCTCTGAACCGTTCGCGCACGCCCGCCAACTGCCTACCCGTGAAACGGCCGTTGCCGATGGTCAGGTTGAACGCCGTGTTGAAACCGACGACCTCCAGCTCTTCGTCCGAGAAGACCGGCTCCAGGTCGGTGCTGAAGTGCCGGCGGTAGGCGCCGTAGCGGTCGAACAGCCGCTCCCAGAACCGGTACATGGGCACGTCGTGATTGCCCGGCACGGCCAGAAAGGGACGTCTCAGGCCCTCGAGGAACCGGCGCGCCTGCCGGAACTGACGCGCCCTGGCGCGCTGGGTCAGGTCTCCCGATACGACGACCAAGTCGGGCCGGCGCTCCCTGACCAGCGCTTCCACCCCGGCTGCCGCCGGCTCATAGTGAGGCGGCCCGAAGTGGATATCGGAGAGATGGAGCAGGCGGCGCACCGCTGGAGCGACCCCGGACAACCTGGGGCCGAAGGAGTTGTTACCGAACGAGGAAACTTCGCACGCTCTCGTCGACCCGCTCGCCGGCGAGGTCACCGAGGATGCCCATGATCTGCCGCCCGCGAGCGCGCCCGATCAGGAAACCGATCGACGCGGCCACCGCAACCGAGGCCAGCGGATAGGTCCGGACCACGGACACCCAGTCAAGACCGGGCGTCAGACTACCGACGATCCGATCCTCGATCGCGGGCTGTTCAGGCGCGGCGGTCACGACGCAGGAGGAACCCAAGGACGAAGCCCACGCCCGCAGCGATCAGCACGGAACGGCCGGGGTTGTCGCGGACGTACACGTTCACGTCGCCGACCAGTTGATCCAGATCCTTGCGCGCCCGTTCGTAGCCGTGGCCCAGTTTCTCCTTGGCGGCGCCGTAGCCCTCGCGGGCCGCCTCGCCGGCCCGATCCGACGCCTTCTTGACCCGATCCGAGAGCTTCGAGTCGCGCACCCGCTCGCGCGCCGCATCGACGCGGTGAGTGACCGCCGAGCGCGCCTTCTCCACGCCTTCGGCGACCGCCTCGCGGGCCAGATCCATCGAAGTCACATTGCTGTCGCCGTCCGCCTCATTCTTCTTCGCGTTACTCATGTCCGCTTTCTTCTTGGTAGTCAGTCAGTTACGGCTATCCGACGACGACGAACACGGCATCGCCGCCACGCTCGCCGATCATACACTGCGGCGCTGCTACAATCCGGCGCCCCCGGGCCTCGGGGGCAAGCCTGTGGGGCAGTAGCTCAGTTGGGAGAGCACCACGTTCGCAACGTGGGGGTCGAGGGTTCAAGTCCCTTCTGCTCCACCACCACTCAGAAGTTCGGGTTCTCTCCCTCCGGGTCTTCCTGCGCGCGCCCGACCATGGGCACGAAGCGCACGACGTCGACCTGGCGGCGCACCAGGCCGTCGGCGGTCTTCCGGATCACAACCAGATCCTGGAGGGTTCGACCCACCGGCGCCACCAGGACGCCGTTCACCTTGAGCTGCTCGAGCAGGGGCGGCGGCACCTCGGACGGCGCCGCGGAGACCAGAATGCCGTCGAACGGCGCCTCCTCCGGCCAGCCCCGGTAACCGTCATCCACGCGCACCTCGACGTTGCCGTAGCCCAGTTCGTCGAGCACGGTCCGCGCCCTCTCCGCCAGGTCGTCGATGATCTCGATCGTGTACACGCGACGCGCGAGATGCGCCAGAACCGCAGTCGTGTACCCCGAACCGGTGCCGATCTCCAGCAGCTTCTCGTCGCCGTCGAGCTCCAGGAGGTCGGCCATCAGCGCCACCAGGTAGGGCTGCGACACGGTCTGGCCGGAACCGATTTGCAGCGGTTCGTCGCGGTACGCCTCGTCCCGCAAACCCTCAGGCACGAACTCATGGCGGGGCACCGTCTCCAGCGCGTTCAACAACCGCGGCTCCTCGATACCCCGGCCCCGAATCTGCTCGTCGACCATCACCCTCCGCTGCGAGGCGAAGTAGTCGACTTCGACGTTCGGCTGCGCCGCGACCCCGAGAGGCGCGCACAAACAGGCGGCGGCGCCAAGAACCCGCATTCTCCAGGGGTGCAAGTGACGCGCCCCTCCGTTCCGCGGCGAGCTGCTCAACGAGTACACGACTCCCTATGATAGGCAAATCCCGTGCCGGATCGTCGATCGCCGAGACGAGTTGCTGGACACGGCTCTGCCCAGAGCAAAGCGAAGCGGCGGCGCCGGGGCAGCCGCAACGAGGCCGGACGGCCTCACCCCCGCCTGGGGACTTCCGCGGCGCTGACCGCGGATCAGGCGGCACGACAGCGGATCAGCACGACGGTCTGGTCGTCGCCCTGCGGCAGCCCGGCCCCGAAACGGCTGACCTCGTCGTCGATGGCACGGACGATCTCGGCCAGCGGCCTGTCACGCCTCTCCCGCAGAAACGTTTCCAACCGCTCCTGCCCGTACTCTTCTTCCGCCACCGACTCGCACTCCGTGATGCCGTCGCTGTAGAGACAGACCAGGTCGCCCGGTTCCATCTCCACGTCGTCGACCCGGTACGTCGCGCTGGGAAACAGCCCCAGAGGCAATCCGCTGGCGACAAGCGGCGTCACGTCTCCGCTCCGGCGCACCAGCAGCCCCGGGTTGTGTCCGGCGTTGACGTAGCGAACGGAGCGCTTGTGCGGATCCACCTCCACCAGGATCAGGGTGATGAAGCGGTTGCTGGCGCTCGACTCGACGATGTGCTTGTTCAGGCGCTCGAACAGCTCGGCCGACGTCTCCACGGGGACGCCTTCGCCGCCGGGACGGGAATCCTCGACCAGCAGACGGAGCGCTGAATCCAGGGTGGAGACCAGGAGGGCTGCCGGCATACCCTTGCCGGTGACATCGGCGACCACCATCCCCCGGCGCGAACCCCTGAGCTGAAGCGAACCGTAGTAGTCGCCGCCGACCTGGCGGGAGGGCCGGCTCCAGCCCACCGTCTCGAAGCACCCGACACTCGGCATGGCGGACGGCAGGATGTTGCGCTGAATCTCGGCCGCAAGTTCCACCTCCCGTTCCAGCCGCTCCTTCTCGAGGGCTTGGCGATGGAGGTTCGCGTTGGTCAATGCGATGGCGGCCTGGTTCGCGAACAGGGACAGCGCCCGGCGGTCGGAGGCCGCGAACGGCCCGATCCCGGTTCGGCTCTCCTTGTCGGCGACCACAAGCAGGCCGACGTTGCCGCTGCCGCCGTCGCCCTCGATCGGCACGGCGAGTGAGTGCTCGGCGGCCGGAATCACGCCGGCCGCCGCTTCTTCCAGGACGGCGCCGTCCGAGCCGGCGACCGGCGGCACATCGAGGACATCCCGGGCGCCGCCGCCGATCGTCCCGGCCAGAGCCAGCCGGCCCTCCGCGTCCTGCAGGTAGAAGGCGCCGCCCCGGGCGTCCAGCAAGGACACGGCGCGGAGCAGGATCTCCTCGGTCAGTTCCTCCAGGTTCAGGGTCGAAGCGATCGCCAACCCCACGTCGTACACTGCCTGCAGCGTGACCACGTTGTAGTTGTCGTGGAACTTGCGGTCCTTCAGCTCGTCCGCCAACTCGCGCAAACGCAGGCCCAGAGCCAGGATGCCCGCGAGTTCGCTTCCCGCCGGCGTCCTGCCGCTGTCCATTCCGGGGCTGTCCTCGCTGCCGACCGCCTCGTCGTTCCCGGCGCAATAGAGCACCAGGTCGTGCTCGAGACTGCTCTCCCGTTTGCCGAGCACGCCCCAGGACGCGACCGGCCCACCGTCCCGCCGGCAGATCTGGGCGCCGCCCAATCCGTGGGCCTGGCACCAGTGCCTCACCAACCGTGTCTGAACCGCGCCGCTCTCCCAGTCGGCGACGTTCGCTGCCGCCGCCAACCGCCACAGATCACCGACACCCCCGGAGCGACTCGCTGCCGGCCTCACCGCGGGTTGCTCGGCAGTCCGGTGAGTCAGGACGGACCCGACTGGAGTTCAGTGACTGCCGCCTGCTCGTCCGGGTAGATCGTCGAGTACTGCGCCAGGCCCATGATGTGGAACGTCTTCTCGATCGTCGGCGTGAGATTGCAGAACGACAGACGCCCCTTCACCTCAATCATCTTCTCGATGATCTCGATCAGGATCGAGATCCCGATCGAGTTGACGATCTTCGTGCCCTGGAGGTTGAGCAGCAGCGACCTGTAGCCGTCGTCCAGCAAAGCATAGGCGGCCTCGGCGATCTCCTCGCCCCCCTGGTTGTTGATGTAGCCGTCCGTGTAGATCACCGCCAGATCCTGGCGGCGTTCCACGTCCAACTTGAGACCCTCGGTCATGGACCCAACCCAACTCTCCCGCGCATGCGTCAGCGCGCCTTCGACATGACGACTGATGTGCCGCCCTCACCCGAGAGCACGTTCACCTCGTCCATCAAGCCCTCGATGATCTTCAAGCCCCATCCGCGCTTTCGCATCGACGTGAGGTTGTCCTCAATTCTCGGTTGTACCACCTTGGAGGGATCGAATCCAATTCCGTCGTCCTGGATCGTGATCCGCAGCACACGCGGATCGTCCGCCTCCGCCGGCCCCAACACCGCCAACGCGAGATGCAACTGGCCGTCGGCGGCCCCGCTGTGTTCGATCGCGTTGATGCACGCCTCGACCACAGCCATGCCCACTTCCTCGACCTTGTCGGTGCTCATCCGTATGGACTTCGCCACCGCGCAGGCGCTGGCCCGCGCCTGGAGTTCCATTTCAGGCGCGAGCCTGAACGTCAGGTGGGTCTCTTCGAGTACCCCGAACTCAGACATGGAGGAAGAAGCAACGGGCGCCGAAGCAGCCACCCTAGGAGTCAAGTCGCGGCGTCCGCGCCGCGCTGACGCACAGGAAAGGGCTTGTTCCATACAAGCGTGCGCCACAGAACATGGGGTGCGCCGATCTTCCGGCCGCGCACGCTGCTAGGCGGTCAGAAACAGCTTCAGACAGTAGATCACCGCGGGATGGAATTGATCGTTCAACAGGAACCATACGAAACTCGCCACGACCGCAGAAGACCAGAACACACCGGCCGGAATCGAACTGAAGGCCCAGTACAAGAAACTTGACAGAACCCTCGACCCCGACGCCGGCGCGGCAGCGCCCTCACGGTCCAAAAAACTGAACTGCGACCCTACCATCATGCCGACCTCCCTTCGGTGCCCTTCCCTAAGAGCAAGTCCGCTGCCAACGGAGGCCGACGTCTGGCAGAGGGCCGGGATTCCAGGCCTGACAAGCCTTTGCGGAAGATCGGGTCAAGCCGATCGCGAATCGGGAAGCGCGGCATTTTGTCCCGACGGGATAATCGATCGACGTTGAAGTCAGCCGGGACCGGCCACGAATGCACACCAGGAGCATGTGCGGGTCATTATGCCCCATAGAGGGACATAATGACCCTTCGGGGCTCAACCAGAGGCCAACGGATCAGTAGCGACCGCGGGACAGAGTGCGGCGGTGCACGCCCAGCAGTTTCGCCGCGGCGCTCTTGTTGCCTCCGGTCAAGGTGATCACCCTCCGCACATGGCGGCGCTTGACGGTCTCCAGATCGAGCGGCTCCGGGCCCGGCTGGCCCGCGGCAGTGCCTCCGATCAGCGACTGAATCAGCGACGTGTCGACCGTGCCGTCGGCCAGGGAAGCGGCGCCCTCGACGATGTTCCGAAGCTCCCGGACATTGCCCGGATAGTCATGCGCCAGGAGCAGGTTCAGGGCCCCGCGGTCGAACTGGGGCAGCTCAACCGCCTCCCGGTCGCAGAACCGCTCGGCGAAGTACCGCACCAGATGCGGGATGTCCCGACGTCGCTCCCGCAGCGGCGGCAACTCGACGCTGATCCCCTTCAGGCGGTAGTACAGATCCTCCCGGAAGCGACCCTCGGCCACGAGCTGCTCGAGCGGTTGGTGGGTCGCGGCAACCACACGCGTGTCGACCGGGATCGCCTGGTGACCGCCGACACGGACGATTTCACGCTCCTGGAGCGCACGCAGCAGCTTGACCTGCGAAGCGACATCGAGATCGGCCACTTCGTCGAGAAAGAGGGTGCCTCCGTCTGCCAGTTCGAAGCGGCCCAGGCGAGCTCGCACGCCGGTCGCCACGCCGCCCTCGATGCCGAACAGCTCGCTCTCCAGCAGGCTCTCAGGGAGGGCGGCGCAGTTGACCGCCACCAGCGGTCCCGGGCGTTCCGACCGCCGGTGCAGGAGCGCCGCCATGAGTTCCTTGCCGGTGCCGCTCTCGCCATGCAGCAGGACGCTGACGCTGCGCGGCGCAACCCGGTCGATGACCTCCAGGATGCGCCGCATGGCCGGCGCGTAGGCCACGATCCGCTGGCCCCCGACCTCCGCGAGGTCGTCCAGGCGTTCCTTCAGCAGCTTGTTCTCTTCCGCCAAACGCTCACGCGAAACGACCAGACGCTCCACCTGGCGCAGACCATCCACGGCGACACCGGCCAACGCGGCGACGGACCTGAGGAAGCGCCGGTCTCCGTCGCTGAACCCTGGTTCGCTGGCGCCGCGCGCCTCCTTGTCGAGCACCGCCACAAAGCCGAGCAGGGAGTCGCGCGACTTGAGCGGCGCCGCCACGAGGGAACGGAACTCGCGGTCCGCCAGCTTGCCGCCGGTTCGCGCCACGGTCTCATCCTGGGCCAGCAGGTCGTGCCACAGGGGGCCTGCAAGAAGCGTCTCGGCGGACGGCGGACGGCTGCCGAAACCGACCGTCGCGGCGGCACGGGCGACGCCGAAGCGGTCTCGGGTGACCGCCGCGGCGGCCGCCGGATCGACCACCGTGCACACTCTCTGCAGGAGATCGTCGAGCAGACCCTGCTCGGACTCGTGCGAGTAGAGCGCCACCACCAGGTCGTACAGCGTCTCGAGCTGCAGGCGCTGCCGGCGACCGGCCAGGTCCGACGATGGGCTCGACGTCACCACGCTTCCCCTCCGGCCCTCTTCCCGACTCTCTTCAAGATGCCCTTCGCACCGGGGTCCGCACCGCCAGCACCTTGCGTAGGAAAGCTCCGGTGTGACTCTCGGGCGTAGCCGCCACCTGCTCCGGCGTGCCGGCCGCCACCACTCTGCCGCCGCCGCCCCCCCCCTCGGGCCCGAGGTCGATGATCCAGTCCGCGTTCTTGACTACGTCCAGGTTGTGCTCCACGACCAGCACCGTGTTGCCCCGGTCGACGAGTCGCTGCAGCAGGGCGACCAGGCGCCGCACGTCGTCGAAGTGGAGGCCCGTGGTGGGCTCGTCGAGCAGGTAGAGGCTGCGTCCGGTCGCCCGCTTGGAGAGTTCGGTCGCGAGCTTCACGCGCTGTGCCTCGCCGCCCGAGAGCGTGGTCGCGGGCTGGCCGAGCCGGATGTAACCCAGTCCGACCTCGTCCAGCGTCGAGAGGATGCGGTCGATGGCCGGGATGTTGGCGAAGACGCCGCGCGCGTTCTCCACGCTCATCGCCAGGATGTCGGCGATGTTCATGCCCTTGTACCGGACCTGAAGGGTCTCCCGGTCGTAGCGCAGCCCGCCGCAGACGTCGCAGGTGACGTAGACGTCCGGCAGGAAGTGCATCTCGATCTTGTTCTGGCCGTCGCCGGCGCAGGCTTCGCAGCGGCCGCCCTTGACGTTGAAGCTGAACCGGCCGGGTTTGTAGCCGCGCGCCCGCGCCTCCGTGGTCTTCGCCATCAAGGTGCGAATCGGCGTGAACACGTTGGTGTACGTCGCCGGGTTCGAGCGCGGCGTTCGGCCGATGGGGCTCTGGTCGATCGCGATCACCTTGTCGAGATGCTCCAGTCCCTCGATCCGGTCATGGGCGCCTGCCGGAGCGGCGGCGCGGTAGAAGGCCCGCGCCAGCGCCTTGTACAGGACTTCGTTGACCAGGCTGCTCTTGCCGGAGCCGGACACGCCGGTGACCAGGACGAAGCACCCGAGCGGCAGGTCCACGTCGAGATCGGCCAGGTTGTTCTGCCGCGCGCCGCGGATACCGAGCCAACTCCCGTTGCCGGGTCGCCTCGCCTCTGGCACCGGTACCTTCGACTCGCCGCGCAAGTAGGAGGCGGTGAGCGAGCCCTTCGCCTTCTCGACCTTCGCCAGCGAGCCTTCCGCCACGACTTTGCCGCCGTGTTCGCCGGCCCGCGGCCCCAGGTCGACGATCCAGTCGGCCTCGCGCATCGTCTCCTCGTCGTGTTCGACCAGCAGCACCGAGTTGCCGAGGTCCCGCATCTCCTTGAGCGTTCGCAACAGCTTCGCGTTGTCGCGCTGGTGCAGGCCGATCGAGGGCTCGTCCAGCACGTAGAGCACCCCCTGGAGTTTGCTGCCGATCTGGGTCGCGAGCCGGATGCGCTGGCTCTCGCCGCCGGACAGCGTGCCCGAGGCCCGGTCCAGGTTGAGATAGCCCAGGCCCACATCGCCGAGGAAGGACAGTCGATCCTCGACCTCCTGCAGGATCTTGCCGGCAATTTGCCGTTCCTTCCCGGTCAGCCGCAGGGCGCCGATGACCCGTCGCAGATCGCCGATCGGCATCGAGGTCACCTTGTCGATCGGCAGGCCGCCGACCTGCACGGCCAGGGCCTCCGCGCGCAGGCGGCGACCGTTGCAGTCGCCGCAGGTGCTTACCGACATGTACTTCTCGATCTCGGCGCGAACTCCCGCCGAATCCGTCTCGGAGTGTCGCCGCCTCAGCATCGGCACGACTCCCTCGTAGCGCCCGCGCCAGCGGTAGGACGACCGCCTCCCCTTGACTTCGAACCCGATCTCCCGGCTGCCGGACCCGTAGAGGACGACCTGGCGGGCTTCTTCGGACAACTCGCACCACGGGATCCCAAGGTCGAAGCCGAACTCGGCGGCGACCGTCCTGAGCATCCGCAGACGCCACGAGCGGGACGCCTTTGGAAACGGGCGCAGCACCCCTCCCTTGATCGAGCGCCGCGGGTCGTCCAGGATGCGCTGTTCGTCCACGGCCATCGACGAACCCAGCCCGCTGCACGAAGGACACGCGCCGTAGGGGCTGTTGAACGAGAACAGCCGCGGCGAGATCTCGGCCAGACTGGTGCCGCAGTCCGCGCAGGCATAGTGCTGGGACATGGTTTCCTCGGGAAGCCCCTGAGGCGCCACGACGAGCAGTCCCCGACCGACTTCCAGCGCGGTCTCGAACGACGCCGCGAGGCGCTGCTCGATGCCCGGCCGCACGATCAGTCGGTCGACCACGATCTCGATCGTGTGCTTCCGCTTCTTGTCCAGTACCGGCAGGTCCCCCGAGAGTTCGACGAGTTCCCCGTCGATGCGGGCGCGCAAGAAGCCCTCGCGGACCATCTGCTCGAGCTGGCGGCGGTACTCGCCCTTCTTGCCCCGGACGTAGGGAGCGAGAAGCAGCAGGCGGGCGCCCTCCGGCATCGCGGCCACCCGGTCCACCATCTGCTGCACGGTCTGGGGCCGGATCTCCTTGCCGCACTCCGGACAGTGGGGTACGCCGACCGAGGCATAAAGCAGACGCAGGTAGTCGTGGATCTCGGTCACCGTACCGACCGTCGACCGGGGATTTCGGGAAACCGACTTCTGCTCGATCGAGATGGCGGGCGAAAGCCCGTCGATCGAGTCGACGTCCGGCTTCTCGACCTGGTGCAGGAACTGGCGGGCGTAAGCAGAGAGCGACTCGACGTAGCGGCGCTGCCCTTCGGCGAACAGGGTGTCGAAGGCGAGCGAGGACTTGCCGGAACCCGACACGCCGGTGACCACGACCAACTGTTCGCGCGGGATCTCGACCGTGATGTTCTTCAGGTTGTGCTCGCGGGCGCCCCGAACGACGATCTTCTTCCCGCTCACGGGCCGGGCTCCCCGTGCTCCGAAGGGCCCGTGTGCATCCGCCGGCGGCCCCGGAACACCTCGCCGGCCTCCCGATCGAGGGTCCTCTCGCGCTCCTGCTGGCGTTTGTCGTACAACTTCCTGCCCTCGGCCAGGCCCAGTTCGACCTTGATCCGGTTCCCCTTCAGATAAACGGAGAGCGGCACGACCGTCAAGCCCCGGTCGCGGGTGCGCCCGAACAGACGGTCGATCTCGCGCCGGTTCAGAAGCAACCGGCGCGGCCGCTCCAGTTCGTGGTTCTCCCGGTTGCCGTGGCTGTAGGCCGATATGTGGGCGTCCAGCAGCCAGGCCTCGTGGTCACGGAAGGCGACGTAGCTCTCCCGCAACTGGATCTTGCCGCCGCGAATCGACTTGACCTCAGTGCCCAGAAGTTCGATACCCGCCTCGAAGCGCTCCAGCACCCGGTACTGCCGCCTCGCCTTTCGATTCACCGCCAGGGGCAGACCGCCGGCCGGGGACTGTCGGTTGGTGCGCTTGGCCATAGGTGTCCGTCCCCCGGCATCCTGAGCCGCGCAGGCGCCCGCAACTTCTTCAGGGACCCTTCAGGATCAAAGTGTCGTGCCGCTCAAGGCTTGCCGGAGTCTACCCCTGCGGCGGGCGGCGCCCCGTGCGGTCGAGGCGCCACAGATGTGTGGCCAATAAGCCACAGGTCGAATCGCAAGGACTCAACCGGAAGGGGAACAGGTCCATGTAGAAAGGCCAAGGAACTCCTTGAGGAGACAGGCAACTCGAAAGGACGGCCCCGGCGCGGCAGCGGCTGGCACGATCCGTGCTCGGTCAACCCGTCGATGGGCAGACGCGTCAATGGAGCGAACCGGGACCGAAGCCATCCCTCCCGATCCGACAGCGCCCGCGACCGTCTCTTCCGGCAGCAGACGATCCGCCGGTCCACCGCCATCTCGGGCGTGGGCATCCACACCGGCAAGGAAACGAATCTGCGGATCCTACAGGCGCCGGCGGGCAGCGGCATCCGGTTCCGCCGCACCGATGCCGGCAACGTCGAGGTCCGTGCCGACATCAAGGGCGTCAGTTCCCTCGAGCTGGCCACGACGCTCGGCCGCGACGACATCACCGTCTCGACGGTGGAGCATCTGCTCGCCGCCGTCTACGCCCTCGGCATCGACAATCTGGTCGTGGAACTGGACGGCCCCGAAGTGCCTATTCTGGACGGTTCGGCGATGCCCTACGTGCTGCTGCTGCAGGCGGCCGGGATCCGCCGGCAGAACGCCGACCGGCGGATCGTGGCAATGACCTCGGTGCTCGAGTTCAAGCGCGGCGACAAGTGGCTGCGCGCTTCCCCCTATCCGGGTCTGCGCCTCGACTACACGATCGATTTCCCGGGCTGTGCCGTGGGGCGGCAGCGGCTGCAACTGGAAGTCGACCAACGCAGCTTCGAGCGCGACCTGGCGCCGGCGCGAACGTTCTGCCGCCAGATGGATGTCGAGCAGATGCAGCGTGCCGGATTGGGTCTCGGCGGATCGGTCGACAACTGCATCGTGTTCGACGAGAAAGGGGCGGTGAACACCGACCTCCGCTTCGCCGACGAACCGGTCCGTCACAAGGCGCTCGACGCGGTCGGCGACTTCACTCTGCTCGGCGCGCCGATCTGGGGTCACTTCGAGATCCTGCGCGGCGGCCACCAACTCCACTACGATCTGCTCAAGGAGCTGGTCAGGAGTCCGCAGTGCTGGACCTGGATGGTCGGCGAAGAACTTCCGCCGCAAGTGGACCTCCCCCTCGATCCGAAGCAGCCTTCGGCCTGGGCGCCGCTCCTGGCCGGTCCACCGCAGTAGCGCCGCAGTCCACCGCCCGGACCGGCGGGCTGGTAGTGTCGCCCGCATGAGAGTCCCGTGGGCGGGGCGGCTGATCTGCGCGCTCAGCCTGTCGAGCGTCCTGGGCGCCGACGTACTCGCGGCCCAGCCCCCACGAGAGGGTTCCGCCCGAACCCGCAAAGCCGGCATCGCCGCTCTGTCCGTCGTTCGCGAAGGCGCCGCGTTGCTGGTCAGCTTCCGCCTCGACCGCGCCCTGGACGAACGAACCTGGGAGAAGATCGAGAGCGGTTTGCCAACCGGCTTCACGTACGACATCGAGGTCCAGAGACTGCGCCGCCGCTGGTTCGACAAGCGGGTCGGCGCGACCCGGCTGCAGGTGGTGGCGATGTACAACGCGCTCACGCGGGAGTACCTGGTCAACTTCAAGCGCGACGGCGAGCTCTACGCGAGCCGTGTCGTGACCTCGGCCGCCGACCTGGAGCGGGCAATGACGGTCTTCGAGAAGCTGCCATCGATCGAGATCGAGGGCGATGAATCGGGACGGTTCGTCCTCAGAGTCCGCGCGGAACTGCGGTCGCGAACCCGTCTCGGCTTGATACCGGACCGGGTCCATACCGCCTGGGCTCAGACCAGGCCCTTCCCTCCGTTCCGGCGAGAGGTCCGGGGCCCGCGCGCCGAGTGACGTGACCGCGACGCAAACCACCCCGCCGCGCTCGCTGCGCGAACTGATCAAGAGCAACCGCTTCCTGGTCTGGCTGCTGGTGCTGGCCCTCGCGGTGCCGACTGCCGGCTACTACGCGCTCCAGCGCGGCCGCGAGATCGATCCCACGGTGCTCAACAACAGCATCCTCCTGTTCGCGCTGCGCAACCTGAACGTGGTGCTGATCCTGATCGTCGCGTTCGTTCTCGTCCGCAACCTGACCAAGCTGTGGATCGAGCGGCGGCGGCAGCGTCTGGGCGCCAAGTTCCGCACCAAGCTGATCCTGACCTACATCGGCCTGTCGCTGATTCCGGGACTGGTCCTGTTCGCCTACGCGACCGAACTCCTGCAGGGCTCGATCGACCGCATGTTCCGCACCGATATCGACGACCTGCTGGAACCGGCGAACCAGGTCTCCCAGGCCCTCACCTCCACCCACCAGGACCAGTTGCTGCGCGACGCCGAGCGCTTTCTCCGCGACACGGCCGATCTCGACCTCGACGACCCCCGCGGACGGGGCAGCCTCCTGCGGGCCCTGGGGGAGATGCTGCCTGCGGCCGACCTGGACTACCTGGCCGTGTACCGGGACACGACCTTCCTCTACGCGAGGGTCAACTCCCAGACTCTGTCCGAAGTGCCCGAACCGACGCGCGGCATGCTGCTGGAAGCGATTCGCACCGGCGCCGCGCGCGCCATAGGCGAGGTTTCCGGCAAGGAAGAGCGCTTGATCCTCGCGGCGGCGGCGGCAACGGGCGGCGGCGCAGAAGCTATCGTGGCGGTCGCCGGCCGCCTGCTCGACGCCGAACTCGCCGGCAACACGGAGACCCTGATCGGCGCCTACCAGTCGCGCCGGCAACTGCACGCCCAGCGCGACGAGATACGAGCCGCGTACTGGCTGCTGTTCCTGACCGTCACCCTGTGCATCCTGCTCGTTTCCTGCTGGGTCGGCCTCTATCTCGCCGGCCGGGTGACCGGACCGATCGAGGCGCTGGCGGACGGTACCCGCCGCATCGCCGGCGGCGACCTGGCACACCGGGTCGAGGCGGCCGCCGACGATGAGGTCCAGGTGCTCGTCGACTCGTTCAACCGGATGACGGACGCGCTCCAGGACTCGAACCGCGATCTGATCGCCACGAATCGACGTCTGGACGCTGAGCGCGCGCGGATCGAGGCGGTGCTCGAGAGCGGTCCCGCCGGCGTCTTGTCGCTCGACCGCGACGGGAGGATCCTGACCTGCAACCGCGCCGCTCTCGATATGTTGGGTCTGCCAGCGGACATCGCACTCGCCGGCGCGCCCCCGGAAGCGCTGGGCGAGCTGCTACCCGACCGCGGAATCCAAGCCGTCTTCGCCGACCTGCCGGACGCCGCCAGTCCGCGCCGCCCCCGAGCGCCGGCACGTCGGGAGGTCAGCCTGGGCGGCAAGGACGACTGGAAGACGCTGGAAGTGAAGACCAGTCCGCTGCGCGCTCCGAGCGGCAGAGGCGGCTTCGAGCTGCTCGGCCACGTCATCGTCATCGAGGATCTGACCGCCCTGCTCGACGCCCAGAAGGCCGCCACCTGGACCGAGGCGGCGCGGCGCATCGCCCACGAAATCAAGAACCCGTTGACGCCGATCAGGCTCGCCGCGGAACGCATGCTGCGCAAGGCGAAGAAGAACGACAAGAGCCTGGAGGCCGCGATCGAGGAAGGATCTTCCATCATCGTGCGCGAGGTCGGCAACATGCTGAACCTGGTCGACGAGTTCGCGCGCTACGCCCGCATGCGCCGGCCCCAGCCCCGCGACGTCGATGTCGAACGCCTGATCGGCGAGACGGTCGATCTCTACCGCGAACTGAAACCGGGCGTCGAAGTCGAGGCCCACATCGAGGCCGGGGCTGACGGCCTGCACGCCAAAGTGGACGCCGACCAGATGCGCTCCGCCCTCGTCAACCTGCTCGACAACGCCATCGCCGCCACCACCCCGCCCGGACAGGTCACGGTCCGCGCCGGCCGCAGCAACGGTGTCTTCGACCTCTCCGTCAGCGACACCGGCAGCGGCGTTCCGAAGGCGGCGCGCGAGAAGCTGTTCCTGCCCTACTTCTCGACCAAGGGACGCGGCTCGGGGCTCGGGCTCGCTATCGTCCAGCGCATCGTCAGCGATCACAACGGCTCGATTCGGGTCGAAGACAACCAACCACGCGGCACGACCTTCGCGATTGAGCTGCCGCAGCACAGCCGTACGACTCCAGCCTGAACAACGCACCGTGAGCAGAGCACGCATCCTGGTCGTCGACGACGAGGCCGGCATCCGGCAGACCCTGCGGGGGATCCTCGAGGACGAGGGCCACTCGGTCACCACCGCCGCGGACGCGGTCAGCGGGCGCGCCTTGATGTCGAGCGACGAGTTCGATCTGGTGCTGCTCGACGTGTGGTTGCCCGACCGCGACGGCCTGGACCTGCTCTCGGAGCTTCGGGAAGGAGACTTCGCAACACCCGTTGTCGTGATCTCGGGTCACGGCAACATCGACACGGCGGTCAAGGCGATGCGGGTCGGCGCCCACGACTTCCTGGAGAAACCTCTGGCGCTCAACCGGGTGGTTGTCTCGGTGGAGAACGCGCTCGAGCGCAACCGTCTCGAGCAAGAGGTGCGGGAGCTCTCCATCCGGCTCGATCCGGAGCGGCGCCTGATCGGCGATTCCGAGCCGATGCGGAAACTGGCGAGCGACCTGGAGCTCGCCGCGCGAGCCGAGAGCCGGATCCTGATCACCGGCGAGAACGGAACCGGCAAGGAACTCGTCGCCCGCCGCGTCCATAGCCTTTCGCGCCGCAGCAGCCGCGCCTTCGTCGAGGTGAACTGCGCCGCGATCCCGGAAGAACTGATCGAGAGCGAACTCTTCGGGCACGTCAAGGGCGCCTTCACCGGGGCATCCGGGAACCGCCGCGGACGCTTCGAACAGGCCGATGGGGGCACGCTGTTCCTCGACGAGATCGCGGACATGTCACTGAACACGCAGGCCAAGGTTCTGCGCGTGCTCGAAGAGCAGCGGTTCGAACGGGTAGGCGGCAGCGACCCGATCGACGTCGACGTGCGGGTGCTGGCCGCCACGAACAAGGACCTCGAGGGAGACGAACTCCCGGCCGGGCGATTCCGCGAGGATCTCTACTTCCGGCTGGCCGTGATTCCCCTCCACGTGCCCGCCCTGCGCGACCGGCGCGAGGACATCCCGGCGCTGGTCGACCACTTCCTCAGGCGCTTCGCGGCCGAGGCCGGACGCCGTCCCAAGACCATCGGCCCCCGAGCGCTCGAACGCCTGGTCGCCTACTCCTGGCCGGGCAACGTGCGCGAACTGCGCAACCTGACGGAGCGGCTGATGATCATGGCGCCGGGCGACGTGGTCGTGGAAGCGGATCTGCCGCCCCGGATCCGCGGCGCCGACGCCATCGCCCCGGTCGACGACGACTATGCGTCGCTCAAGGAGGCGCGAGAGGCCTTTGAGCGCCTCTACATCGAGCGCCGCCTGGTCGCTGCCGGCGGCAACGTCTCCCAGACCGCCCGGGAGCTCGGGATCGACCGCCGCCACCTGTACCGCAAGCTCCGGGCCTACGGCATCGCCCCCGGGCGCGGCCAATGAAGCCGACGCCGTGAAGCGGTTCGTCGTCGGCACCGCCGGCCACGTCGACCACGGCAAGACCCGCCTCGTCCAGGCCCTGACCGGGGTCGACTGCGACCGTTGGGAGGAAGAGAAACGGCGCGGCATCACCATCGATCTCGGCTTCGCGTCGATGATCGAGAACGGCTGGCAGATCGGCTTCGTCGACGTGCCCGGACACGAACGGTTCGTGCGTAACGCACTCGCGGGACTGGGTGGAATCCAGATGATGGTCCTGGTCGTGGCGGCCGACGAAGGCGTCATGCCCCAGACCCTGGAACACCTCGCGATCTGCTCGCTGCTCCGGATTCCGGCCGGTGTCGCGGTGCTCTCGAAGACGGACCTGGTGCCTCCCGATCTGCTGGAGCTGGCGCAGTTGGAACTCGAGGAAACGCTCGCCGACACTCCGTTCGCCGAAGCGCCCATCCTGCCCGTCTCGTCCGAGACCGGCGCCGGGCTGGACCAGCTTCGCGAGACCCTGGTCCGGCTCGCCGGCGAGGCGGCGCCGATCGACCGCCACAGCGGGCTACCCGCCCGCCTGCCGATCGACCGCGCCTTCCACCTGAAGGGGCTCGGCGTACTGGTCACCGGCACGCTGGCCAGGGGAACCGTCACGACCGGCGACGAGTTGGACATCCTGCCCGGCGGCGGCCGCGCCCGGGTGCGCGGCATCGAAGTCCATGGCGAGGGCCGCGAACGGGCGGAGGCCGGCGAACGCACCTCGTTGCAACTGGTCGGCGTCGGCCTGGAAGACGTCGCCCGAGGCCACGAGCTGACAACACCCGGCGTCTACCGCGCCTCGACTTCGCTGCTCGTACGCTGCCGCCTCCTGGCGTCGGCGCCCGAGGCGATCGAGGGGAGCTGCTCCGTCCGCCTGCACGTCATGGCCGCGCAGCGGGTCGGCAAGCTCCGGCCGCTGGCGCCCGGAACCCGGGTGGCGCGATCCGCGTCACCCGTGAACCAGTCCGTGCGCCCGTCATCGGGCGCACGGGTGGAACGCCTGGAACCGGGCGGGGAGGCGGTGGCGGAGATCCGCCTGGAGGAACCGCTGGTGGCAGTTCGCGGCGACCGCTTCGTGATCCGGCGGCCGTCGCCCCAAACCACACTCGGCGGCGGCGAGGTGCTGGACCCGGCCTGGCGCCACCGCCGCGGCAAGGCTCTCGGAACGACGATCGACGCCCTGACCGCGGGCGCCAGCGAGGCCGCCGTGCAGTGGGCGGCGGACGGCCGGGAGGCGGGCCTTGCAGCCACCGAACTCGCGTGCGCCTGGGGGTCGTCCGCGGCGACGCCGCGAGCGTGCTGACCGGCGCCGCCCAGGACGGCCTGCTGCTTGAGGCGGGACCCGAACGGTTCGTCTCCGCGGCCACCGTCCGCAACGTCTCCCGCAGCGCCCGCCGACTGGTCGAGGCGCACTTCGCCGCCGACCGCCTGTCCCGCGGCATGCCCAAGGCCGAACTGGTGCGGCGGCTGCTCGGCACGCATGCCGCCGACCTCGCCCCCGCCTACCTCAACTGGGCCGGTCAGGGCGGTTCGGACAAGGCGGTAGCCGTCGAAGGCGAACTCGTCACCCTGCCCGGCCGCGCCGCCGAACTGACCGACGTCGAGTCGAAGCTCGCGCAAAGCATCGTCGAGGGATTCGAGAAGCAGGGACTCACCCCGGGGTCCCCCGAGGAGCTCTGCCGCAGCATCGGCGCCAAACCCCAGGTCTTCGACGGCGTGCTCCGCTACCTCGTCGAGCGCGGCAGGCTGACCCGGCTGCCGAACGGCCTGATCCTGGCCGCCAGCGCCCTGGAGCAGTTCCAGGGCGACCTGCTCGCCACCGGCTGGGACACGTTCACGGTCACCGAGTTCAAGGACCGCTTCGGCCTCACCCGGAAATGGGCGATCCCGTTGCTGGAGCACCTGGACCGCCAGCGGCTGACGCGGCGCGAGGGTGACCGGCGAATGGTGCTGCGGCCGCGGCGGTAGCGCGAAGTTGGGATCTCAGTCGGAATGCCGGCCCGCACTTCGCCCTTCGCTACGCCCGCCCGGCAGCCGAGCCGTCGGCGGCCAACGGGTTCCTCAATCGCAGGCCGTCGAAACGGGCGAAGTCGCCGTCGTTCGAGTAGACAGTGCCGGCATGTTCGATCGCGTACGCGGCGATATGAGCGTCGGTCGTCAGGTTCGCGCCGACATTCGCCGCCTCCAGGAGCCCGAAGAGGACCGGCCAGTGACGGTCCGTCGGCGCCAGCAACACCGTGTTCGGCTGATCCAGCCAAGTCTGAACCCGGTTCAGCCCATCCACGATGGCCAGGGGCGACTCGAACACGCGCCGATTCGTCGTCATTCGCAGGAACCCGAGAATGCTCGGATAGCACAGCCCGACCTCCGAATCGGAGGAGAGCACTCCATCCCACCAACGACGCGCCCCTACGTGGAACGGACTCGCCGCATCCACGGAGTACACCAGCAGGTTGACGTCCGGCACGATCATCGACGCGGACGGCGCGAACGTAGCCGGGCCTCGCTCGCCAAACGCTCATCGGTCTCCAACTCGTCGACGAGCTGGTTGAGCCGCGCGCCGTCGAAACCGGGGCGGAGGCAGAGTTCGTGCGGCCTCGTGCGGTACGGCTTCGACCGTGGCCGTCCCTCACCGCGAAGCCCCTCGCGCAATAGCGTGTTGACGATCTGTTTGAGCGACCGCCCATCCCGCCGGCGGCGTTCTTCGATCCGGGCCGCGATGTCTTCGTCGATCGTCAGCGTCGTCCGCATCACAGCATCATAGAGACCGTCTCGTTTGATGTCAATGATGTCTCTGCGCGCCCTGATTGCCGCCGAACATCCTTGGTGCTACACGGACTTCCACCACGGGCTGCCAGTGCGCTTGACACCGAGAGCGACCGGCCGGTCGCTGCCGGCCCCTTGTCAGCCGCTCACGTCCGCGAGTTGCATCCAGTCGAGGCCGTGGGCGGCGGCAACCGCCTGGTGCGTCACCTGCCCGTCGACGACGTTGACGCCGCCGGCGAGGGCCGGGTCGCGTTTCGCCGCCCCTCGCCAGCCGCGGTCGGCGATCTCCAGGGCGTAGGTCATCGTCGCGTTGGTCAGCGCGTAGGTCGAGGTGTGGGGGACGGCGCCGGGCATGTTCGAGACGCAGTAGTGGATCACCCCTTCTTCAACGTAGCGCGGATCGCGGTGGGTGGTCGGCCGGCTTGTCTCGGCGCAACCGCCCTGGTCGACCGCCACGTCCACCAACGCCGACCCCCGCTCCATCCGCGCGAGGTGGGCGCGGGTGACCAGACGCGGCGTGCGGGCACCGGGGATCAGCACGGAGCACACTACGAGATCGGCCGAAGCCACCGCGCCCTCGATGTTCGCGTCGTTCGACATCAGCGTCGTCACGTGGCCCTGGACCACGTCGCGCACATAGCTCAGCCGCCGGGGATCGATGTCGAGGATCGTGACGTCGGCGCCGAAGCCGACGCCGACCACACAGGCATTCAGCCCCACGACACCCGCGCCGATGATCGTGACCCGTCCGCGGCGCACGCCGGAGACGCCGGGCAGCAGGAGGCCTTTGCCGCCCGCCAGCCGCTCGAGCGACGCGGCGCCGGCCTGAATCGAGAGGCGGCCGGCGACCTCCGACATCGGCGCCAGGAGCGGCAGCGCGCCGTCGGCGAGCTGTACCGTCTCGTAGCCGATGCCCACCACCCGCCGTTCGAGCAACTGCGCGGTTAACTCCTTCGACGCCGCCAGGTGCAGATAGGTGAAGAGGATCTGCCCCCGCCGCATGCGCTCGAACTCCGGTTCGAGCGGCTCCTTGACCTTCAGGATCATCTCGGAGCGCTCCCATACAGCGTCCGCGCTCTCGACTACCAGAGCGCCGGCGGCCTCGAAGGCGCGGTCCGGGATCGCGCTGCCGACGCCGGCGCCCGCCTGAATCGCCACCTCGTGGCCCCGCGCCGTGAGCGCCGCCACGCCGGACGGCGTGATCGCCACCCGGTGCTCGTCCAGCTTGATCTCCGTCGGAATGCCGATTCTCATCGCGTCCTCACTTCGCCCGGTCAATCGTCCGGCCTTCGGAGGCGAGCGGGTTCCTCCACCGCAGGCCATCGAAGCAGGCGAACCGTACGGAGCGCGCCAGTTGATGTCAACGATGTCTCGTTCGCGGCAACCGACCCACACCAGGATCTCCCGCCCGGCCGTCCTTGCGGTCCGCGGTCGCTGGGCAGTCGCTGCTAGCCTTGGACGATGAACGAGTCGAACGAGGCCAAGGGGGCTGCAGCGGACGCGAATCGAATGTCCTTCGGCGTGGTCCTCCAGCCCGACCCGCCGATCTCGCGCGTCGTCGAGCTCGCGACCGTCGCGGAGGCGCGCGGGTTCGACCACTGCTGGCTCTTCGACTCCCATGTGCTGTGGCCGGAGCCGTTCGTCATCTTCTCGCAGATCCTGGCGAGCACCGAGCGCATGACCGCCGGGCCGATGGTGACGAACCCCGGCACCCGCGATCCCACGGTGCTGGCATCGCTGTTCGCCACGCTCGACTCGATGTACCCCGGGCGCACGACCTGCGCCATGGGCCGGGGCGATTCGGCGCTGCGCTACATCGGCCGCAAGCCGGCGCCCCTGTCCGCGATGGTCGACGCGATGGACGTGATGCGGGCGCTGTTCGCGGGCCGGGAGGCGGAATGCAATGGCACGTCGGTCAGCATCCCGTGGCGGAGCGACGCCGGCTCGGAACTGCCGATCTGGGTCGCGGCCTACGGTCCGAAGGCGCTCGATGTAGTCGGGCGTCACGCCGACGGCTTCGTGCTGCAACTCGCCGACCCGAAGATCCTGGAGTGGACGCTGCAGGCCGTTCGGGACGCGGCCGAGGACGAGGGCCGCGACCCGGACGCGATCACGGTGTGCGTGGTCGCTCCGGCCTACGTGGGCGAGGATCTGGCGCACCAGCGCGACCAGTTGCGTTGGTTCGGCGGCATGGTCGGCAACCACATCCACGACTTGGTGATGCGCTACGGCGAAGACGACTCTAGGGTGCCGCGGGTGCTCGCCGAGTACATCCGCCAGCGGCAAGGGTACGACTACTCCCACCACGGCCGCAGCGGCAACCCCGACACCGAGTTCGTGCCCGACGGCATCGTCGACCGGCTGTGCGTCCTCGGCCCCGCGGAGGCCCACATCGAGAAGCTGCGGGAGCTCAAGTCTCTGGGCGTCGACCACTTCGCCGTCTACCTGATGCACGACGACAAGGAGGGCACGCTCGCGGCCTACGGCGAGCAGGTGATTCCGGCGGTTACGAGCGCGGTCTAGCGGCCGCGACGGCCCTGTGATCGTGCGAGCCTCGATGAACGAGATCAGACTCCGGAACTTCCGCTGCTTCCGGGACGAGCAGAAGGCTCGGCTCGGCCCGCTGACTCTGCTCGTCGGCGAGAACAGCACGGGCAAGACGTCCTTCCTGGCACTGATCCGGGCGCTCTGGGACCTCGGCTACCGGCACGAACTGCCCGACTTCAAGGAAGATCCGTACGACCTCGGCAGCTTCGACGAGATCGCGCATCACCGGGGCGCCAGGGGCGGCCGGGCGACGATGTTCGAGGCCGGCTTCACGGGCACGCCACCAGCGACACGAGAACGGCCTTCCGACGCGCGGGCCGACCGTTCCTTCGACTTCACGTTCTCTCGGGACCGCAACCAACCCACTCTCACGAGGAAACGCGTCCGCCACGGAGACGCGTCCATCGAAGTCGACCTCGGAGGCGCCGAGGGCACCGTCGGCACGCCGAACGGAACCTGGCGCTGCGGCCTGCCGAGCTCGCTCCTCGGCCGTCCCTTCGATGAGACGCACACCCTATTTCCCTGGGGCCTCTTTCAACTCATTCACTTCTCCGAAAATCCATTCGCCGAGATGCGAGACGGCGGCAGCGCGCCCAGCCCTCTCTGGACCAGTCTGCGCGGACCGGATGCTCCGTCCGCCGAAGACCGCGAGGTTCTGCGAGTCCTCGCTGGAGCGGATTCTGCTTCCCGCGTCCACGATCGGCCATACGCAAGCGCACCCGTCCGCTCCAAGCCGCGGCGCACCTACGATCCGTCACGGTTGACGCACGACCCCGAAGGCGAAGCCGTTCCCATGTACCTGGCGGACGCCTCGTATCGGAGCCAGCGAACGTGAACCGCACTGCACAGAGCGCTTGAGAACTTCGGTCGGGCCTCGGGCCTCTTCGACGAGATGCGGGTTCGGCGCCTCGGCAGAACCAGCAGCGAGCCGTTCCAGCTCCAGGTCCGCAAGTCCGGCAGTTCTCGTCTCAAGGGACCGTGGCGGAATCTGACCGATGTCGGCTACGGGCGATGCTCCGCCCGGAGCGCGGGAGTTCCGGCGCTGGATCGATTCCGGCAGGGGTCGCCTGGCTGTCGGCGGCCTGCTGCGCAGGGAACTGTCGAGCAACGACCTGTTCAAGTCCTGGCTGCGGCAAGCCCTGTTGCGGGGCCGCGCCCGGAACGTTGCGGACGACGAGGTGGATCGGGAGGCGGCGACGCTGAAGGCCCATGGATCGTGCAGTTCGAACGACGAGCACGTTGTGGCCTTGGCGCGGCTCAGCGGAGCAAGACTGCTGTACTCGCGCGACCACGACCTGCGCGAGGACTTCAAGGACACCCGGCTCCTGAGGGCGCCGAGGGGCAAGGTCTACCCGGAGAACCAGGGCGCCAGGTGCCGGCGGTGGCTCCTGCGCCAACCCGACCTCTGTGCGCAATGAGGACCCGCGCGGCGCACCCAGTGGGTCAGGCCTTCGCTTCGTACCAATCCGGACCCGTGCCGACATCGACGACCAGGGGCACAGCCAGGTCGGCGACGCCTTCCATCCCTTCCCTGACGAGAGCCGTGAGTTCGGAGATCGCGCCGGCGGGCGCTTCGAGCACGAGTTCGTCGTGGACGGTCAGGAGCAGCCGCGAGGCTTCGAGTTCCGCCCGCAGCCGGCGATCGACGGCGATCATGGCCAGCTTCAGGAGATCCGCGGCGGTGCCCTGGATGCGAGCGTTGACGGCCATCCGGCGGGTGTTCTCGCGCACCGCGCGGTTGCGGCTCTTGATGTCCGGCAGGTAGCGCACGCGGCCGTAGAGGGTCTCGACGCGCATCTCTTCCTCCGCCTTCGCCAACGTCTCCTCGGTGTAGGTGCGAACCCCGGGAAACCGCTCGAAGTAGGCGTTGATGAAGTTCTGGGCCTCGCCGCGCGCGATGCCGAGGGCGCGCGCGAGTCCGAAGGCGCTCATGCCGTAGATGATCCCGAAGTTGATCGTCTTCGAGGCCCGCCGCTGCTCGTCGGTGACCAGTTCCGGCGCCACGCCGAACACCGTGGCAGCGGTCGAGCGGTGAATGTCGCCGCCGTGCTGGAAGATGTCCACCAGCGTCTCGTCGCCCGAGATATGCGCGAGCACGCGCAGCTCGATCTGGCTGTAGTCGGCGACCAGGAGCAGGTAGCCGTCCCGGGCGCGAAAGGCGCGGCGAACCTTCCGCCCGATCTCGGTACGGATCGGGATGTTCTGCAGGTTCGGGTCGTGCGAGGACAGCCGGCCGGTCGCCGCCACCGCCTGGTGGTAGCGGGTGTGCAGGCGGCCGTCCGCCGCGACCAGATGCGGCAGCGCGTCGACGTAGGTCGATTTGAGCTTGGTCAGCTCCCGGTAGTGCAGCACCCTGGCCGGCAGGTCGAAGCCGCGCTGCGCGAGCTGCTCCAGGACCTCGGCGCCGGTCGAGTACTTCTTCGTCTTGCGCGTGCGGCCGAGCACCGGATAGCCCAGCTTCTCGAACAGGACGACGCCGAGCTGCGGCGGCGACTGGATGTTGAACCGTTCGCCGGCGATGTCGAAGATCTCCTCCGCCAGGTCGCCGGCGTCCAGTTCGAGGCGCCGCGACATCTCGGACAGCACACCGGAGTCGAGTTCGATGCCCTCCTCCTCCATCGCCGCCAGCACCGGCATCAGGGGCGCCTCGATGGAGTCGTAGACGTCGCGCGCGCCCGGCGTTTCCTGCCACTGCGGGGCGAGCGCCTCGAGGATCAGGGCGGGAAGCACCGCCTGCTCCGCCGCGTAGACACCGAGCCCGGTGTCCTCGCCCAGGGCCGCCGTCTCCTCACCCAAACCTGCGTCCGCCGGCGTCGTCGCCTTGTAGAACAGGCGGTCGAGGGCAACGGTCGCCAGTCCGAAGCTGCGCACGGCGGAGTGGACCAGGTAGGCCATCAGCATCGTGTCGACCAGGCGCGCGCCAACCGCCGGCCGGCCGTCCCCATGTGGACAGAGGCGGACGACCTCCTTCAGATCATGCCCGATCAACTCGAGGCCCGGGTCGGCGAGCCATTCCCGCAGCCTGGCCGCCACGGCCTCCCGCATCCCCGCGAGCCCGAAGTCCGCATAGTGGGCCCTGCCGATCCCCGCGGTCCCCTCACCGTCCCCGTCAGCCGTGTCCCCGACCGGAGCAAACGACAACCCGACCGGTTCGCCGCCGCGCCGGAAGACGACGCCGGCCGCGATCCGCGATCCCAGGCCCTGTACCGCCTCCCCGAACGCCTCGACGGTCTCCAGGATGACGGCCGGCTCGATCTCCGGTCCGCCGCTCTCGCCCTCAAGCTCCTTGAGCAGGCTCCAGAACTCGAACTCGCGGCACAGTTCCGCCAGCGCCTCGTAGTCCGGGGTCTCCATCTTGAGTGCCTCGGGATCGAAGGGGACATCGAGATCCGTGTGGATCGTCACCAGCTCCTTCGACAACAGGGCCTTGTCCGCGTGCCGTGCCAAGCCTTCGCGGTACGCCTTGCGCTTGAGTTCGGGCGCGGCTTCGAGCAGGGCCTCGACCGTCCCGTACTCCTTGACCAGGGTCTGCGCGCCCTTGGCGCCGATCCCCGGCACGCCGGGCACGTTGTCCACCTTGTCGCCGACCAGCGCCAGGACCTCGACCACCTGCCCGGGCGGCACCCCGAAGTCCTGCTCCACCAGGGCGGGGTCGTAGGTCTTCTCGCGTCCCGTGTGAAACAGCGACACCCTGTCGCTGACGAGTTGGAACAGGTCCTTGTCGGCGCTGACGATGGTGACGTCGTAGCCAGCTTCCTCCGCCCTGTTGCCCAGAGTGCCGAGGACGTCGTCCGCCTCGTAGCGCTCGAGTTCGAGGATCGGGATGCGGAAGGCCTCGATCGCCCGGCGGATCGCCGGCATCTGCGCCTTCAGGTCCTCCGGCATCGGCGCCCGGTTCGCCTTGTACTCGGCGTAGGCCTCCGTGCGCACCGTGGCGCGCCCCACGTCCAGCGCAATGCCGAGGAGCGGCGGTTCTTCCTCCCGCAGCAGCTTGCGCAGCATGTTGATGAAGCCGTAGATCGCGTTGGTCGGCTCGCCGGACGACGTCGACAATCCCCGGATCGCGTAGAAGGCGCGGAAGATCGTGGAGTACCCGTCGATCAGGAAGAGACGCTTGGCGGTCACGGTGGCGACTACTCTAGAAGCTCGCGCCGCGGAACGCAGCAAAGCGAGGCTCGCGGCGCGAGCTTCTGGTGAGGTGGGGGCTGGGGCCAAACATGGAGCCTGCGACAGGTTTGGCGGCGCTAGTCCTGTCGAGACATAGGATTGGGCCGCCGCCCGCCGCACATGTCACTACGAGCCATGCTCCGCAAACTTCCAGCCCCTCTCGTCCTCGCCGCACTAGCCTCCACAGGCGCCGCGTGCCCCCAACCGTCCGAGGAGCCCCAACCGTCCGAGGAGCCCCAACCGTCCGAGGAGATGGTGCGCCTGCGAAACCTCGGCTATGCCCAACTCGAAAACGAGCGGCCGACCGCTGCCGAAGCCACCTTCCTGGAACTGACCGAGCTAGCGCCCGACGAACCGCTCGGCCACGCCAACCTGAGCGTAGCCTTGCTCCGGCAGGACCAGCACGAGGAGGCGCTGGCCGCGATCAATCACGCCCTCGACCTGGGCGGCAACCGGACTGATCTGCTGCTGATTCGCGCCGACATCCTGCAGTGGTGGACCGCTGGGAGCAACGAGGATGCCCTCGCGGATTACCGCCGCGCCGCGCGGCTCGCGCCCGACGACCCGGAGGCGCAGTACGCGCTCTTCCGCCAAGCAGAAATCACGAGCGGAGCCGAAGCCGACCGGCGGAACGCGATGGACCGGTTGAGGCGCCTGCGGCCAGACAACCTGGTCGTCCTGCTCCTGAGCGCCGCGGAGGCGCTCGCGGATACCGACCGCGGCCGAGCGAGCGACGACTACCTGCGTGTGCGGGAACTGATCTGGCAGGCCAGGCCAATCGCCGAACGGGTGCTCGGGGATGTCCTCGACGCGCTGGAGGCGAACGACCTCGACCTTGCCCAACGGCTCGCTCCACGAGTCAAGAACGTGCTGGTCGACACTCCAGGCTGGCGCAGCAGCCTCGCCGAGATCCACACGAACATCCCAGGTATTCCCGTCGAACACTTCGAAGACGAGGAACCGAACGAGGACTTCGGCCCCGCGAATCCCGCCCGCTTCCGGGCTACTCGGATCGACAACGCGCCGACATCGGGCCGAGCACTCGAAGTCGCCGACTTCGACGGCGACGACCGGCCCGACATCGCGCGCGCAGCGTCAAGCGGCGGCGCGGACAGTTCAGCCAACCGGCTGGTTCTGCGGCAAGCGGCAACCGGATACGCCACACCGGGCGCCGCCCCCGAAACCGACGCCCAGATCCTCCTGGTCGGCGACGCCGACAACGACCGGCAACTCGACCTGATCTCGATCGGCGATCACCTGGCCGTCTGGCAGGTCGACGACACGCCGCAGTTCGGGGACGCAAGCGACCGGTTCCTGGCGAGTTCGCTGGCAGTGACCGCGGCCGACCTGATCGATTTCGACAGCGACGGCGACCTCGATCTCGCCGTGGCCAAGGCCGACGGCGTGCCCGATCTGCTGCGGAACGTGTCGGGCGAAGAGGTCTTCGAAGGGCCGCTCGAGGCCCTGGGACGGCAGGCGCTGCCCGAAGTCGAGGCGCGCTCCTACCACCACCTCCAGGCCACCGACGCCGACCGCGACGGCGACACCGACCTGCTGCTCGCCCACGACGAAGGTGTCCTGTGGTTGGCCAATCTCCGCCAGGGCCAGTTCGCGGAGAGAACCCCGCCCGCTCCCAGCCGCGGTCTGCTCGGGAGGCTGATCAGCCTGGTCGGCGCCGACGAGCCGGCAGCGAGCGCCCTGACCACGGAAGCGCCCGTGCGCGTCGTACGAACCGCCGACCTCGACCACGACGGGGGTCCCGAGTTCCTGCTCGCCGGCGATTCGACGCTCATCCTGAAGCGCGACGAAGACGGGGCGGTCGCTCCCTTCCCCCTGGCCCCCGGTTCGGTCGCACTGCCGGAGGGCGCCACTGACCTCGCCCTACTCGACGCCGACAACGATGGGCGGCTCGATCTTGCCCTGGTCGCGGGGGGCGAACTGCGGGTGCTCACCCAGACCTCGGACTCCGGCCCGGAGGCGCTCGACTTCCGCCTCGCCCGGGTCATGGGTTTGCCACGCAACCCTCAGTTCACGGCTATCCGCGCCGAGGACCTGGACGACGACGGCGACCAGGACCTGGTCGCGGCCGGCGCCACCGGCCTCTACCGGATCGAGAACCTGGACGGCTCCGAGAACAATTGGCTGCGCGTTCGCCTGGTCGGCCTCGACGTGGCCAACCAGAAGAACAACGTCTTCGGCCGCGGCACGACGATCGAGGTCAAGTCCGGCCGGGCGTACCAGTACTTTGAAGTCGAGCGCCCAATCACCCACATCGGCCTCGGCAACCGCCGGCAGGCCGATCTGATCCGTGTCGTGTGGGCCAACGGCGTACCGCAGAACCGTTTGGACCCGAGCCAGAACATGACCATCGTCGAGGAACAGGTGCTCAAGGGCAGTTGCCCCTTCCTCTACACCTGGGACGGCGAGAAGATCACCTTCGTCACCGACCTGCTGTGGGGCGCACCGCTGGGTATGCCGCTCGCGGACCGCGTCTGGAACGGCTACGACCCCGACGAACTGGTCCGGGTCGACGGCGCCGCCCCACGCGACGGCTTCTACGACCTGCGGATCACGGAGGAACTGTGGGAAGCCGCCTACATCGACCGCGCGCGCCTCTGGGTGGTCGATCACCGCGACGACGTGGCGGTCGCCAGCAACCTCAGGATCGTGCCCGGCCGGGGGCACATCGGCCGGCCGCCCGACGAAGTGGTGGCCAGCACCGGAATCCGTCCGATCGTCCACGCATCGGACGGCCGCGGCCGCGACGTGACCGAGCGGGTCCGCGCCCGGGACGACGTCTACGCGGACGGCTACGAACGCTCGCGCTACCAGGGCCACGCCGCCGAGCCCTGGGCCTTCACCTTCGACCTGGGTGAAGCACCAGGGAGGCCCATCCGGCTGTGGCTGGACGGCTGGGTGTTTCCCGCCGACGCCAGCCTGAATCTCGCGATCGCCCAGGCGGTGGAGTACGGCGATCTGCAGATGGTCATTACCCGGCTCGAGGTCGAAACCGCGAAGGGCTGGCGGACGCTGCTCGACCCGATGGGCTTCCCTCCCGGCAAGACGAAGACGATGGTGGTGGACACGCCGCCGCTGCCCGCGGGCGCCACCAGGCTGCGGATCGTCACCACCCGCTGGCTGCACTGGGACCGGGTCGCCTGGAGCGCGGACATCGGCGGGGTCAACGGTTCCGTCGTCGTCGTACAGGCCCGCCTCGACGCGGCCACGGCGGATCTGGCCTACCGCGGGTTCTCGACGCTGACCAGGCCCGCCCCCAACGGTCCGCACCTGTTCGACTACCAGCGCACGAGCACCGAGTCCCCGTGGCTGCCCTTCCCCGGCCGGTACACGCGCTTCGGCGACGTAAGCGAACTCCTGACCGCCGTCGACGACCGGCTGGTCGTGATCGGTCCGGGCGACGAAATCCGGCTGCTCTTCGATGCCCGCGGCCTCGAGCCGCCGAAGCCCGGCTACACCCGCACAGTCTTCCTTGAGAGCTTCGGCTGGGACAAGGACGCCGACCGCAACACCTGGAAGGCGGACAGCAACCTGCCCCTGCCCTTCCAGGCGATGTCCGGCTACCCATTCGCGCCCGGCGAGAGCTATCCCCGGACGTCCGAAATCGACGCCTACCGCGAGCAGTGGCTGACGCGGGTCGTGGGGCCGGAGTCACCCTTCCGAGGGGCGACGGCTTCCGGTCTTGCCGTTTCGGCCCGGCCGTAGCGCCGACTCCGCTACGCCGCCGCCAAACCCGTCGCAGCTCCGTGTTTGGCCCCAGCCCCCACCTCCCTATGAGCTTGCGCCTCAGCCCTCGCTCCGCTACGTTCTTCGGCGCAGGCTCATAGCCTCGGCGGCAGGCGGAGCGCTCATGGTGACCGCCGCCACCAGGCGACAGCGCGAAGGGGAGGGGACTAGCGTGGCAAACGGCTCCAGCGGACGCGGCAGGTTCGGTCAACTCGGTTTCATCTTCGCCGCCGTCGGCTCCGCGATCGGGCTCGGCAACATCTGGAAGTTCCCGTACATCACCTACGAGAACGGCGGCGGTTCCTTCGTCCTCGTCTACCTGGTCGCGATCGCCCTGATCGGCCTGCCGATCATGATGGCCGAGCTCGTGATTGGCCGCCGTACGCGTCAGAGTCCGGTCGGCGCCTTCATCAAGGCCGCGAAGAACACGTTGGGCGGCCGAGCCTGGGGCGCGGTCGGGGCCCTCGGCGTCACCGGCAGCTTCATCCTGCTCTCCTACTACGCCCTGATCGCCGGCTGGACCGTCTACTACTTCGGCCAGTGCCTGAGCTGGTCGGTTCGCGGCTTCGACATGGAGGGGCAGGCGCTGGGAGAGGCTTTCGGCGGCTTCCTGGCCAACGGGCCGCTCCAGATCGGCTTCCACGCCCTGTTCATGGCGGTCACCGTCGGCGTCGTGACCCTGGGCGTTCGCGAGGGCATCGAGCGCGTCACCAAGCTCCTGATGCCGGTGCTCGGCGCCATCCTGATCCTGCTGGTCGCCAACTCGTTCTGGAGCCCCGGCTTCGGCGAGGCGATCAGCTTCCTCTTCCACGTCGGCCCGATCACCGCCGACGGGCTGCTCGAAGCGGTGGGGCACGCGTTCTTCACCCTCTCGGTCGGCATGGGCGCGATGCTCACCTACGGCTCCTACATGACATCGAAGCAGTCGATCCCCAAGAGCGCCGCCGCGATCAGCCTGCTCGACACCCTGATCGCGATCATGGCGTGCATCGTCATGTTTTCGATCATCTTCAGCGTCGGCGCAGCCGAGCGGGCGACCACCTTCGGCAAGAGCGCCACTATCCTGTTCACCACCCTGCCGCGCATGTTCTACGAGATGCCCCTGGGCGTGGTCCTGGCGCCGATGTTCTACCTGCTCGTCGCCTTTGCCGCCCTGACCTCGACCATCTCCCTGCTCGAGACGGTCGCCTCCTACCTGATCGACCGTCGCGGTTTCAGCCGCCGCAAGGCCTGCCTCGTCACCGGCGGCGCCATCTTCGCCTTCGGCATCCCCTCCGCCCTCTCGCTCGGCGCCAGCGGCGCCCTCTCCTCCTTCGCCCCGTTCGGCGAACGCACGGAGGGCTTCTTCGGCACGATGGACTACACCGTGTCGAACTGGATCCTGCCACTGGGCGGCCTGATGATGGCGCTCTTCATCGGCTGGTTCCTGAGCAGCCGCGAGTCGCGCGAGGAACTCGCCCGGGGCCACGGCGAGGTCAGCCGGTGGTACCCGATCTGGCGCGGTGTGCTGCTCCGGTTCGTCTGCCCGATCGCGATCCTGTGGATCATCTGGGCCGTGATCGGGGGCCGGTCGTTTGCTTGATGCTGGGCTGTGTAACTCCGCTGAACCCGTCTAGCGAGGCTTCGCCTCAGACCGACGAGCATGTCCTTGCGGCATCCGCTGTCCCCTGCAGGCGACGTATCGATGCATGGCTCTGGCTGAAACTTGCCTCAACTGCAAAGGTGACGCCCGTTCAAGGAATCTAGAGCCGTGGTGCGTTCATCGGCGCCGATCAATCCGCGGCTTCGAGAAAGCGCTGGAAACGCCAATCGAGGAAGTCTCGATCGGGATGGTCTTGTGCTCGATCAGGTAAACGCAGCGGCGCGCCGTCGAGCCCCTTCAAACTCTTGAGCAACGGACCGTCTCGCCCATCCCTGACCGATCTCGCAACGTGAACGCGACAACTCGTGTCGACTCCGATCAGGTTCGTATCGAACGCAGTGTGGTGGAGAGTCGACATGCAGATGCCGTTGGTTACCGCCGCCGGTCCACCCTCAGCGTCCGGGAGAATGTGGGCGCCTACCAATAGTCGTGGCAACGGAAGGCCGCTGAACGCGCAACGATGGCCGTACGCCGACTTGGTACGACTACTGAACCAAGCTTGGTGATTCCTACGCTTCGACACGACGAGCGAGTAGGACCGCTCCCGAAGCTCGTTGGCGGAAGCCTGGCTTCCTGCCTGCGCCGCCTCAATCGAACTCATCGTCGGTTCGAGAAAGTCAGCGGCAGCCAGCAGAACACGACCGGCGGAGTAGTCAAGTTCCTCCACCCAAACCAGCCAGATCGGTTCGTAGATGGCATCCCCAACGCCGACGAGATAGACCAACGGCGCGTGTCGCCGTCGGGCCTCGTCAAGTGCCTGATTCGTGTAGTCCCGCCTTCCGCCACGGGCGAGGTCGTATGCAAGCAGTCCAGTCTGGTAGTCCGGTTGGCCGGCCTGATCGCGGTACCAGGTCCTTCGGCCGGCCCTGGGCGCCACCGTCCTGATACTGAGCGCTGCACTCATCCGTCTCGGCTTGAAGATGCCGACAGCACGGCCGGCAAAATGGACCTTCTCACCACCGAACAGGAAACCGCTGTCGATCAACCTCCAGGGCAACCTGGGGCCATGCGTCAAGACCAGGCGTTCAAGCTCGGCGAAAGCGGCGGCTCGAACGGCCGCGTCCGGATCGGTGTGCATCGGATCGCGGCCCAGCCTACCTCCCGGGAGGTTCCGTCGAACGGAGTTTCGCACGGTCGCCGCGCTGGTCCCAGACGCGCAGCACTTCGATTCGATCATCCACGACGCGATAGAGGAACGAGAACGGCGTACGTGAAACCAGGAGTTCCCGTACCCCCGGCATACGTTCGACAGGGCGCCCTACGTGCGGACGGCCGCGGAGCGCCTCACATGCTCCAAAGTACCTGTCTGTCGCCTGCCTCGCGCCGTCGGGAAAGATCCGGGCGTAGTAGTTCCGCATCCACGCCAAGTCGGCGCGGGTCAACGGCAGGAAGACAAGTCTCACCGATCACGCGAGCCGCGAAACACATCGGGCTCAGGAGGCGGGTCCTCCGCATCGGTTCCCCAAGACGACACCCAGTCCTTCATCGCCTTCTCGGACACGAACTCTCCCGCTTCAGCTTCCTCGAGCGCCGCTCGCATGGCCGCGCGCTTCTCGGCGCAGTTGCGCAGCATGACCTCGATGGCCTCGCCGGCAAGATGAGAGGCGGACCGATGCAGACGCTTTGCCTCGACTTGGAGATTCCTCATGAGCTCGGCGTCAATCCGCAAGTTCAGTTGGGCACCCATCGCGATGATCTCCGATCCCGAGGCTGCTCGCACCTCAAGCAGCCGTTACCGACATCGTATGACGACTGTTCGCCCCGCCCGGGGCTCAGCCCTTTAGGCGATTCACCAGCCAAGGCAAGAACTCCTGGTCAAGTAACGCTTCTACCTTGAGTTCCACCACCGGCGCGGCGCCTTCGGGCAACCGGCCACTCAACTTGACCGCGTCCTTGGAGGTCGTGACAACACCGTCGCACCTGTGGCGGGCGCAGGCGGCTTCGATCGCTCGGATCGACCGCGGAGGGTAAGCGTGGTGGTCGGGGAAGCGAAGGTGGTCCACGTGTTCGAGGCCCGCGGCGGCCGCGGTGCGGGCGACGCGCTCCGGGCGGGCGACGCCGGTGACCAGCAGGGGGCGGCTGGGTAGCCGACCGCCTACGACTTCGGCCCGGAGCGTCGAAGTGAACACCGGGCCCTTGAAGTCGTGCCGGCGCAGGGTCGGCTCGAAGTCGTTCGGCGGCGCGGAACCGGAGGAGAGATCGGTGAGCACGGCGGCATCGGCGAGACGTACGGAGTCCAGCGGTTCACGCAGACGGCCACCCGGCAGGAGCAGACCCCCAGCGAACGGGTCTGAAGCCGGGAAGGTCAGGATCTCGACATCGCGGCGCACCCGGACATGGGAGAAGCCGTCGTCGAGGACGAAGACATCGATGGCCGGATCGCGGCTGAGCGCCAGAGCGGCGGCTGCCGGCGGTCGGCGCCGACGACGACGGCTACGCCCGGCGCCTGCTCGGCGATCATCAGCGGCTCGTCGCCCGCCTTCTCGACGGTGACCAGGGGGCCTTCGCCAAGACTGACGACGAGCGGCGCGCTGCCCCGCCGGCGGTAACCGCGCGAAAGCACGGCCACGCGAAGATCGGGGCCGGAGGGGCCCGCGTCGTTCAGACTCCGCGCGGCGGCGACCACCGTCGGAGTCTTGCCGCTGCCGCCCCAGTGCAGGTTGCCGACGCTCACCGTGGGCCGACCCAGGCTTTCCGCGCGCGCCGCCCGGTAGCGCCGGCGCCGGCCGTGCGCCCAGCCGTAGAAGCGCTGCCAGGGACCGCGGACCACCTTCATCCCAGGTCCACCAGCCCGCCGAGCAGTTCGACCGACCGTTCGACCGCGCCGCGGTTCCGGTCGACGATCTCAAGCCCCCGCCGGCCCTGCTCCGCCGCCTCGCCCGGCCGGTCCAGCAGGCGGCGCCAGGCCGACGCGAGGGCTTCGCCGTTCCGAACCACGGCCAGGGCGCCCGCGGCCTCGAAGTCGCCGGCCATGCGCCGGAAGTTCTCCATCGATGGGCCGACGATCACCGGCACGCCGAAGCGCGCGGCCTCGATCGGGTTGTGTCCGCCGGTCGGCACCAGCGAGCCGCCGATGAAGGCCGCGGACGCCAGCCGATAGATGGAGGCGAGTTCTCCCAGAGAGTCGAGCAGCACGACTCGAACCGGCGCGGCCGGCGGCTCACCCATTCCTGCCGACTGCATCCTGCTCCGGCGCAGCGCCGGCAGGGATCGCTGCTCGACCTCGCGCCAGACTTCGTCGAAACGCTCGGGATGGCGGGGCGCCAGAACCAGCACCGCCTCGCGCCCGAGCCGCTCGAAGGCATCCAGGACGATTCCTTCCTCCCCGGCCATGGTCGAGCCGGCGACCAGGATCGGCCGGCCGGCGGCGAGCCGGCGCAGGGTCTGCTCCAGGCCGGCGACCGGGGCCGGCTCGGGAGCGTCGAACTTCAGGTTGCCGGTCAGCGATACCGCCTGCCCCGAAGCGCCCAGGCGCCGCAGCCGATCCTCGTCCTGAGAACTCCGGGCGCCGAAGCGGCTGACCGGATCCAGCAGCGTCCGCCGGCAGAGACGCCCGCCGCGCATCATGCGGACGAAGCTGCGGTCGCTGACGCGGGCGTTGAGTACCGCCACCGGGATCCCGCGCCGGCCGCAACTCCGCAGCACGAGCGGCCAGAGTTCGCTCTCCAGCAGCACCAGGGCCCGCGGTGAGTACCGGTCCAGGAACCGGGACACCAGCGGACCCAGGTCGAACGGCAGGTAGGTGACGACGACACTGCGGCCGCCCGTGGCCAGCGGCATGAACAGTTTCTTCGCTGCTGCCTGACCTGTGGGCGTCACGGTCGTGACCAGCAGATCGAGGTCAGCAGGCAGGGCCGGGGCCAGGGTCGCCGCGACCGCGGTCTCGCCGACGGAAGCGGCGTGGAGCCACAGCGGCCGCACCCCTCGGGCCTCCGGCAGCCGGCCAAGCCGGGCCGGCAGGGTCTCCAGATAGTGAGGGCCTCGCCGGGCCAGCAGCACCGGCGCCGCCACGCCCAGCCCTGCCGCCATCGCGAGCTGGTAGAGGAACCACATGCCTTGGAAGAGCGGTCGGAGACGAGGCGTCTGATCGGGACCGCACCGGTCCGGGAGTATAATTCCGCTGCCTCCAGTCGTCGTCGCGGTCGGGCGGAGAGCGTTCCAGGTTCCTCCGAGCGCGGTCTTTGGACGCTTTGCCCCGGGCCTCCGTATCAACAGCGAGGCATGAGATCCGCGCAAGCTATCCGCATGGAACCGCCACGCGAAGATCCTCCACGGAGCGGTCTGACGATCGCCTACTCGCGCCGTCAGCGCAAGGTGGCGTGGTCCGAGGCGTCCGATGTCGAACTGCTGGAGGGCATGCGCAGTGACGACGAACTCGCGCTCGACGAGTTGATGCGGCGCAAGGGCGCCCAGTTGCTGCACCTGGCGACCAGCATGGTGGGCGACCGGGAGGACGCGCGCGACATCGTGCAGATCGCCTTCCTGCGGATCTGGGACTCACGCCGACGCTTCGACCAACGCTACAGCCCGAACACCTGGATCTACCGCATCGTCTCCAACCTCGCGATCGACCACCTGCGCTCCCGCTCGTCCCGCATCCGCTCGCTGCAGGGTTTCCAGTTGCAGCACGAGCACCAGAGCGGCGAAGCCTTCGCCCGCCAGCTCGAGAAGCTGTCCGAACGAGAGATCAAGTCCGTGTTCCTGGAGTTGGCGTCGACGCTGAGCGACAAGCAGCGCGCGGTCTTCGTTCTACGCGAGATGGAGGGGCTGAAGGGCAAGGAGATCGCTCGCATCCTCGGCATCCGCCCCTCTACCGTCCGCAACCATCTGTTCAACAGCCGCCGGCAACTCCGCAAGGAACTGCTCAAGCGGTACCCCGAATACGCCCAACACGCCCGGGTCCAGCACGCCGGGATCGAGGAACGCTCATGACCACCGCCTGCCCGGATTGGGCCGCGCTCGTACGCGAGCGCGAGCACGCCGAACGGAGCGCCGCGGGCGTGGACCGCGCCTGGGAAGACGCCCTCCGCCACCGGGAGGATTGCGGGAACTGCCGCGTAGTCTCGCTCCAGGTCGATCCGCTGCTCATCTTCAGCGGCGACTTCAACGGCGCTCGTGACCGGACCGACATGGCCCACGATGTCGACGAACTCCGCAAGCGGGTCCGGCTCGAACTCGACGGACGCGCCACGGAAAGGCGGCTCAACGCGGCGCGTACCGCCCGCCGCCGGATGCCCCTCGCGTCGGTGCTGGCCGCGGGCGCCGCGGCCGCGGCGCTCGGCCTGAGTCTCCTGCTATGGCCGGAGACCGCGCCGCCGGCCGGCGATGTCCTGGGGTCCGAACTGAGTCTCCCGGCCCATATCGCCATGGCCCCGCTCGTGGAGCCGCTCGGCGACGAGCCGATGCGTGTGTTCCAACTCCCCGGCGACGGCCTCGCCTCCAACCTCGATGTGGTCCTCGTGGTCACGGAGATCGCGCCATGACGGCGGCGTCTTCCGCGGGCGCCCGAATCGCCTGGGCCGTGGCCGCCCTGATGCTGCTCCCGGTCTCCGTCGCCGCGCAACAGGAGGCCGAGACGCAGATCCGCCATGCGTTCACGCTCCAGCATCAGCGCGCCGACGACGCCCTGGAGTGGATGCAGAGCGAGATGTCGCCTCACGGCACGATCGAACTGCAACGTGCGACGAACACCCTCGTGCTGAGGGACGCGAGCAGCGTCCTCGAACACCTGCTGGCTCTGCTGCGCGACTTCGACCACCCCCGCCGTCAGATCGAGTTCGAGATCTTCATTCTCGAAGCGTCGCGCCGAGGCCGCGGCGACCCGCGATCCGAACTGCCCGCGCAACTCACAGACGAGTTGGCCAACTGGCTGGCTTTCACGAGCTACCGGCTGCTCGGCCAGGGCCGCTTCGAGGCCATGGAGGGTGAGGACGTCCGCTTCGAGATCGGCGCCGAGTTCCGGCTCGGCTTCCGGGTCGGCACCGTGCTGCTCGACCGCCGGCTGAAGCTGTACGGCGTCGAGATCGAGCGGAGCCGCGGCGACGCTCTGGACGAGGGCGTCTTCAGCGGCCATCTGAACGTCTGGGTCGGCAAGCCCCTGGTGCTGGCGCTGCCGTACCGGGGCTCCAGCTCCAGCGGCCTCGTGGTCGCTGTAACCGTCCGGCCATCCCAGGAAGACAGCCTGGGCGCCGGCGAGTAGGGCCGCTCTGATCATGCAGTTCGTCTGCCGGCTGGGCACTGCCGACGGTCGCATCCTCGAGCAGACTCACGAAGCGGCGGATCTCCGCAGCGCGCGGCGCGAGATCGAGCGCCGCGGACTCCACGTCTTCGAGATCCGGCGCCGCGGCCTGCAGCACACGCTGGGATCGCTGCTGGGACCGGCCTCGACGACCCGACCGGGCAGCTCACGCAAGACGATCCCCGGCCCGGACTTTCTGGTCTTCAATCAACAGTTGGCCGGCCTGCTCGGCGCCGGACTGCCCCTGCTCCAGTGCCTGGAGCTGATGCACGAACGGCAGCGCAACGCCGCGTTCAAGGAAGCGCTGGGCGAGATCAAGGACCGGGTCGAGAGCGGCGAGGAACTCTCCGAGGCGTTCGCCGCCGCTGGCAAGGCCTTCCCGCCGATCTACGCGTCGATGCTCAAGGCCGGCGAGCAGAGCGGCGGGCTGGAGCGGGTGATCCGCCGCTACGTCCGGCAGCTCAAGCTGGTCACCGGTTCCCGCAAGCGCGTGGTCAGCGCGCTCTTCTACCCGGCGTTGCTGGTCTGCCTGTCGGCCGGCATCGTGACGGTGATGATGTTCTTCGTCATGCCGCGCTTCGAGGAGTTCTACCAGGCCCTCGACCTCGACCTGCCCTGGATCACGCAGACGTTGCTGAGCCTGTCCCAACTGCTGCGCAACCCGACCACGCTGGTCTTCCTTGCCGCGGCGGCCGCAGGCGGCTGGGCCGCCTGGAGGGTGGGACGCAGCGGTCGTCTCGGCGCCATGGTCGACCGCCTGAAGCTGCGGCTGCCGATCATTGGACCGATCCTCCACCGCTTCGCGCTGTCCGAGTTCTGCCGCTCCCTGGCCACCTTGCTGCACGGCGGCCTGCCGCTGGCCTCGGCGCTCGACACCTCGGCTTCCGCGGTCACGAACAGGTTTCTCCACCGACGTGCAGTGACGCTCGGGCCGCGGATCAAAGAGGGTGCGGCCTTCCATACCGCGCTCGAGGAGTCGGAAGTGTTCACCGATCTCGCCATCGACATGGTCAAGGTCGGCGAGGCGACCGGGGCGCTGGACGAAATGGTGAACAGCGTCTCCGACTTTCTCGACGAGGACATCGAGACCCGCACCGAGCGGCTGCTCTCCCTGATCGAGCCGGTGATGCTGGTGGTCATGGGCTTCACCATCGCGCTGCTCGTCCTTTCCATGTATCTGCCGCTGTTCAGCGTGCTCGGACAGGTGCAGGGCTGATGGTCATCCAGGACCAAACGGCCGCGGCGCGGAACCGGCGCCTCATCGCGGAGGGCGTCTCGGACCTTGAAGGCCTGCACCTGGCGACCGAGGAGGAGGGACGGCTCGCCCGGGAACGGACCGAGGCGGCCCGGATCGCGGCGCGGTTCGGCCTGGAGGTCGCCGACCTCGAGAACTTCCGCATCGACAACGACCTCTTCCGTCACATCCCGTTCGACCTGATGCTCCGCTACAGCTTCATCCCCGAGCGCCAGTTGGAAGGCCGCCTCGCGGTCGTGATCGCCGATCCGACGGACGTGGTCAAGTTGGACGAGCTGGAGTTGCAACTGGGCCAGCCGCTGGAGGCCCGGATCGGCGCCCGCACCGAGATCGAGGACCTGCTGCAGAAGTCGGAGAGCGCGCAGCGGGTTCTGGACGAGGCGACCGAGGACTTCAAGATCCAGCTCGTCCAGGAGGACGAGGACAGCGGCGAGGTGCTCTCGATCGATCGCATCTCGGCCGATCAGAGCCCGATCATCAAGCTGGTCGACTCCACCCTCTTCAACGCGATCCAGCGCCGCGCGTCGGACATTCACATCGAGACGCGCGAACACGAAGTGATCATCAAGTACCGCATCGACGGGGTGCTGTACCAGGCGATGGAACCGATCGACCGCCGCCACCACCAGACCATCGTCAGCCGGATCAAGGTCATGTCGGAACTCGACATCGCCGAGAAGCGGATCCCGCAGGACGGGCGTTTCAAGGTCCGGGTCAGCGGTCGCACGATCGACTTCCGGGTCTCCGTGATGCCTTCGGTCCACGGCGAGGACTGCGTCATCCGCATCCTGGACAAGGAGTCGATGAACCAGGAATTCAAGACCCTGCGGCTCGATGTCCTCGGCCTGGACGGCGACACGATCACGAAGCTCCGCAAGTTCATCCGCGAGCCCTATGGCATGGTGCTGGTCACCGGCCCCACCGGGTCCGGAAAGACGACCACGCTCTACGGCTGTCTGTCCGAGATCCAGTCCAGCGAGGACAAGATCATCACGATCGAGGATCCGGTCGAGTATCAGCTCGACGGGATCACCCAGATCCCGGTCAACGAGAAGAAGGGCTTGACCTTTGCCCGCGGGCTCCGGTCCATCCTCCGCCACGATCCGGACAAGATCATGGTCGGGGAGATCCGCGACGAGGAGACGGCCCAGATTGCGATCCAGTCCGCGCTCACGGGCCACCTGGTGTTCACGACCGTCCACGCAAACAACGTGGTCGACGTTCTCGGCCGGTTCCTGAACATGAACGTCGACCTGTACAACTTCGTGGCGGCGTTGAACTGCATTCTCGCCCAGCGGCTGGTCCGCCGTATCTGCCACCACTGCCGGGAAGCGGTCCAGGCCGATGATGCGCTCCTCGAGGAAAGCGGTCTTGAGCGGTCCGACATTGCGGGATGGCAACTCTTCGAAGGCCGGGGCTGCATGGAGTGCAACGGCACCGGTTTCTTCGGGCGAATGGCGGTGTCGGAGCTGCTCGATCTCTCCGACTCCATCCGCGAGTTGATCCTCGACCGCCGCCCCGCTTCCGAGATCCGCCGCGCCGCGGGTGCGGAAGGGATGCGTTTCCTGCGCCAGAGTGCGCTTCAGAAGGTCCGTGAAGGAGTGACCACCCTCCGTGAAATCAACAAAGTTACCTTTGTGGATTGAACGCCTGGTCGGCCTCGACGACCCTCGGGGACCGGCGTCGGTGTTCCTGCTCGACGAGCGCGAACTCGTCCTGGCGCACTTCCTGCGCCAGGACGGATCGGTCCCGGAGCTGCAGGCCGTTCGACGACGGGAGCTGCCGGCCGACACCTTCCAGGACGGCGCGCTGGGCGGACCGCTACGGGCGCCCGCCCAGTTCCACGAAGTGGTCGCCGAGCTTCAGCAGGCCGCCGATACCGCCATTGGAGAGCCGGTCGCCCGCGCCGCCCTGGTCCTCCCCGACCGCTGGCTCCGGCTGACCTTCGCCGAACTCGAAGAGGTTCCGGGGAAGCCGCACCTGCTGCAGGAGACCCTGCGCTTCAAGCTCCGAAAGCAGGTACCTTTCCGGGTCGAGGAACTCCGCGTGCGCGGCAGGCAGGCCGGCGCCGCCGGCAAGGGCGCGACCCGCTTCCTGATCGGCTTCGGCGTCGAACACGTCCTGGCCCAGATCGAAGACTCGTTCAGGGGCGCCGGCATCCACATCGGCGCGGTGACGAACGAGAGCCTGAGCGCTGCTGACAGCATCGCTCGGCTTCATGGCGACTCGGGCCCCTTCCTGCTCCTCGTCGCCCATCGCGACGGCTACTCCCTGCTCGCCCACGCAGACGAGGGTCCAACTCTCTTCCGATACAAGAGCATCGACCCGGGACTGGCGTCTTCCGTCGCCTCCGACCTGGCAGTACGCGACCTGCGGCTGACCAGGAGCTTCATCGAGGAACGCGAGCTGTTCGGCGACGGGCGGACCCTGCCCAGGTACGCCCTGATGCTGGCCGCCGAAGAGGTTCGGGGCGTTTGGCGCGACCGGCTCGAAGAGGGTTTGGAGCTGCCTGCCCGGATTCTCGACGGCAACGGGACCCTCGGCGCCGGACCTGCGACCCAGGACATCGGCGTGCAGCAGGCGCTGCCGATGCTCGGCGCGTCGCTGACGGTGAGGACATGAAGAACGCGTTCAACCTGGCCGCCCGCCCGTTCGTCAACCGCCGTCCCTGGCGGCGCTTGACCGCGCTCTTGTGGGCGCTCGGGATGGCCCTCCTGGCACTCAACGCGGTGCTGTACTGGGGCTATCTCACCGGCTCCGCCGACGCTCGCACCGAGCTCGCCGAGCTGCGCCGGCAACTCGCCGCCGACGGCGCCGAACTGGACCGGTTGGCTTCGGACCTCGCGCGCCTCGATGTGCAGTCCCAGAACCGCGAGGTCGCGTTCCTGAACGAGCGCATCGCGGATCGGCGCTTCCCTTGGGGCCGGCTGTTCACCGACATCGAACAGGTGCTGCCATGGAGCACGCGGCTGCGCAGCCTGGCGCCCCAGCCGAGCGAGCGGCGCCGCAGACGCCAGCCCGAGCCGGGCACGGACGTTGCCGCGCGCGTCATGCTCGACATCAGCGGCGAAGCCCAGGACGGAGATGGCCTGCTCGAGCTGATCGACTCCCTGTTCGAACACCCCTCGTTCCACGGCCCGAAGCTGCGGCACGAAAGCCAGCAGGACTCCGGCCCGCTGGACTTCACGATCGCCGTCGCCTACACGCCGGAGAGCGCCGCAGGCGAGCCCGAAGCCGCCGCGGACACCGCAGCCATCGGAGAGGAGGCAGCGCCGATGGAGGGTCAGCCGTGAGCCGCCGCCGGGTATGGCGCCTGCGCATCTGGTTCTGGATCGGCGTGGGCCTGTGCGTGATCAACGCGGGCCTGCTGTCGACGTACCGCGGCGTCTACGCGGGCCGCTTCCAGGCGCTGGAAGAGGAGATCGCCGAAGTGGGCAACCTGCGCACCCGCACAACCCAGGAGGTGGCCCGCCGCGAAGGCCAGGTGGCGACGGTCGAGGCGACGCGCAGCCGCGTGGCGAGCCTCTACCGCGAGGGGTTCGCCACCGAGCGGGAACGGCTGACCAACCTCATCCGGGAGGTCAAGGATCTCGCCGACCGCTCCGGGCTTCTCCACCCGGGCTCGATCTCGTATCCCGAGGAGCAGTTGGAGCAGTACGGGCTGGTCGAGAAGTCGCTCGTGTTCACGGTCGAAGGGAACTACACCCAGTTGCGGCGGCTGATCGACCAACTCGAGCTGACGGACACGTTCGTCGCCCTCGAATCGATCAGCCTGAGCGAAGCGACTCCGAACCTGCGCATCGACCTGCGTCTGTCGACCCTGTTCTCCGACGGCGAGTCCAGGGCGACAAGTCGGGAGGCGGGAGCATGAGCGCCGCTGAAGCCGGATCGAACCGGCCGCGGCCCCTGCTGCTGGGCCTGCTCGCGGTTGTCGCAGTGATCGCCGGCTGGCGCTATCTCCCCTCGTTCGGCGGTGGCCCCGGCTTCACCCGCACCACCTCCGCCGACTTGCGCTCGGCGACGATCGAGGTCGCGGAGTTGGCCGCGCACACACTGGACCAGCCGCCGCCGGAGGGCACGCAGACACGCGACCCCTGGTCGTTCGGAAGCCGGCCGGCGCCCGAGCGGGCGACTCCCGAAACGACGATTCCGGCGCCCGAGCCGCAACCCGTTCAGCCCGTCGTCCCGAACAGACCGAAGCCCCCGGCGCCGAAGCCGATCGGCCCGCGGCCTCCCGCGGTCGACATCGTCTATCTCGGCACCCTGGGACGGGACGCCGATCCGGTCGCCGTGTTCTCGGACGGGACGGAGATCTACAACGCGCTCGAGGGCGACCTGGTCAAGGAGCAGTTCGAAGTACGGCGGATCGGCTACGAGTCGGTCGACCTGGTGTTCGTGGGCTTCCCCGACGAACCGGCGGTGCGACTGGCCATCGGCGGTCGACCGAACGGCAGCTAGAGGACTTCAAGTACATGGACGAACGAAACGAACAGCGGCCGCGCACTCTGGCGCTGGCTCTCCTGCTTCTGGTGGTCTTCGCCTCCTGTAGCGGCTACCGGAGCTTCCGCGAAGCGCAACACGCGGAAGTCGCGGGCGACTGGGACGCCGCCGTCCTCCGCTACATGGAACTGGTCACGGCCGATCCCTCGGACCTCCGCTACCGGGCCGGTCTGCTGCGCGCCAAGACCCAGGCCGCCCATGCCCACTTCGAGCAGGGGCGGAAGCTGCAGGAGGCCGGCCGCGACCGGGACGCGCTGCTCGAGATGCAGCGCGCCGTGCAGCTCGACCCGACGAACCAGTACGCCCTCACCGAACTGGAGAAGATCCGGACCCGGATCGAGAGCAGCGGTCGCGGGTCGAAGACCATCTCCCAGCTCAAGGAGGAGACCCGCGGCGCCGAGCCGATGCCGCCGGTCCTGAGTCCGCGTTCCGACGAACCGATCACCTTCGATTTCCCCAACGCGACCTTCATGGAGATCTACCGCGCGATCGGGCAGGCCTTCGGGTTCAACGTCGTGTTCGATCCCCGCCTGCGGGACGCACCGCTCGCCAGCCCCATCGAGCTGCGGGAGGTGACCGCGCTCGAGGGCCTCGAGATTCTGATGCAGAGCCTGGGGCACTTCTACAAGGTGCTCGACGAACAGACGATCATGATCCTGCAGAACACGCCCGCGAATCGCCAAGCGTACGAGGACCGGATCATTCAGACCTTCTTCCTCTCGAACTCGGACGTGAAGGACGTGATGACCATTCTGCGCAGCCTGCTTGCGACCCGGTTCATCGCCGCGAACGAACGGCTGAACGCGATCGTCATGCTCGACAGCGTCGAGAAGGTCAAGGTCGCGGAACGGATCATCGAGCAGAGCGACAAGGCGAAGGCCGAAGTCGTCATCGACGTCGAGCTGCTGGAGATCAACACCACGAAACTCCAGAATCTGGGCCTTTCGCTGGACGCGACCACCCTCGGCATCAGCCTCGACATCGGCGGCGAGGATGTGCCGCTCAGAATGTCGGACGTCGAATCGCTGAATCAGAACAACTGGGTGCTCAGCGTGCCCGGTTTCCTGTTCGACTTCGTGAAGAGATCGACCGACGCGCAGACGCTGGCCAAGCCGCAGGTGCGCATCACGGAAGGAGAAGAGAGTTCCTTCTCGATCGGCGACCGGGTGCCGATCCCGGTGACCAGCTTCAATACCGCGAACACCGCGGGCAGCAACGTGGTGCCCATCACGTCCTACCAGTACCAGAACGTGGGCATCCAGGTGGACATCACACCCCGCGTCCACCACAACGAGGAGGTCTCCCTGGACCTGGAGATCGAGGTCAGCGACCTGAGCGGCCAGATCGGCGACCAGCCGATCATCGGAAGCCGCAACATCCAGACCAGCATCCGGCTGCGCGACGGCGAGACCAACTTCCTCGCGGGGCTGATCCGCACCAACGAGTCGAACACCCAGAACGGGATCCCCGGACTGTCGGAGATCCCGGTGCTGGGCCGCCTGTTCTCCAAGAAGGGGAGCGACAACAGGCGCACCGACATCGTGCTGACTCTGACGCCGCACATCATCCGTCGGGCGGACATCACCGAACAGGACCTGGCGCCGATCTGGGTCGGCACGGAGCAGAACGTCGTTTTCCGCGGCTCGAGTCCGCGGATCGACTCCGGGATCGACGGTCCGTTCGACGAGCCGCCGGATGAGAGCGACGAGACGCGGCAGCAATTGGAGGAGCGGCTGCCGCCGGGGCTGCGCGACGCGGCGCCCGAAGGCGACACAGGCGAGGAAGGAGACGACCAACCCCCTCTGGGCGTCGAACTCGTCCCGCCGCCGGGCAGCCCGCTCCAGAACGCCGGTCTGCTTGAAAGACCGCCCGCGATCGTTCCAGCCCTCTTCCAGCCGTCGCCGGCGCGGACCGACCCCGAGATCGAGCTATCCTTCGCACCCCAGGCGCTGCGCGCGACGGTCGGCGACAGCTTCGAAGCGCGCCTGGACATCAGGGCCCGCGCTCCGCTCTCCCACCTGCCGCTGCAGCTCCGGTACGACCCGGAGCGGATCGAGGTGACCGCGGTCAGGGCCGAGTCCTTCCTGGGCGACCAGAGCGAGATCTCCCTGATGACCGACAACTCGACACCGGGCACGGTGATCGTCGGCCTCAGCCGGCTGGGCGATCGGGCGGGAGTGGCCGGACGAGGCCACGTGCTGGCTCTCGAGGTGCGGGCGGTAGGTCCCGGCAGGGCAACGATCGCTGTCGAGCAGGCCAAGCCAAGGGGTCCCGACCTCGAAGCGCTGCCGGCGCCGACCGTGCGTCCGCTGGAGATCGAGATCCGCGACGTCGAGCCGCCGGACCGACCCGGACGGGAGACGGTCGCTTGAACCTGACGACCCCAGGCGGCGTGCGGCGCCGAGCCGGGTACACCCTCGTGGAACTGATCACGGTGTGCGCCGTGATGCTGACACTGGCGGCCGTCGCCCTGCCCACCGCCACGTACACGAACAAACGGATCAAGGAGGCCGAACTCCGGTCGCACCTGCGCACGCTGCGCAACGCCATCGACGAACACAAGCGCTACAGCGATGTCGGCCTGATTCCGATCGAGATCGGAACCGACGGCTATCCGAGTGAACTCGAGGTTCTGATCGAGCCGATCCAGTTGATCGGCCAGGCCGACGGAGAGATCCGCTTCCTGCGCCGTATTCCGGTCGACCCGATGACCGGCGAGGCGGAGTGGGGGCTGCGAAGCTACCAGGACGACCCGGACGAAACGAACTGGGGCAGAGAGAACCTATACGACGTCTACTCCCTCTCCGAGGGCGTCGGTCTGAACCGCGTTCCGTACCAGGAGTGGTGACATGAACCGAAGAATCATGGGCCAGCGCGGCATGTCCCTGCTGGAGCTGATCATCGTCATGGCGATCATCGGCATCCTTGCCGCCGTCGCGGTGCCCCTGCTGAAGAACGCGCCGAGACGGGCGCAGGAGGCGACGCTGAAGCAGAACCTCCGGGTCATGCGCGACGCCATCGATCAGCACTACGCGGACAGGGGGCACTACCCATCGAGCCTCCAGGCCCTCGTCGAAGAGGAGTATCTGCGCGCGATCCCGCTGGACCCGATCACCCGCAGCAACGACACCTGGGTGGAAGTCTTCGCCGAGTTCCCCGCCCTCTCCGACGAGGACCCCTGGGCTGAGACCGACCTCTCACCCTTCGGCGATCCCGGCATCGAGGACGTCCACTCCGGTTCGGAGGAGAACGCGCTGGAGGGCGGGGCCTATGCCGACTGGTGACCTGGTGTCCCGTCTCCAACACTCGTCTACAGACCGGCGCTTGAGGCCGGATGCGGGCGAGACGCCCGCGTTCCCAGGGGCGGGGTGCTCTGCGGCCCAAGCTCCTGGCCCCGCGGACCGATCCTCCGAGGCCGGCTACAACCTCGTTGTGCTCGCCGTCCTGATCACGGTGATGAACGTCGCCGTGGCGGCGGCGCTGCCGTACTGGAGCAGTTGGGCGAAGAGGCAGAAGGAAGCGGAGCTGATCTTCCGTGGGCTCCAGTACGCCGAGGCGATCCGCCTGTTCCGGGTCCGACACGGGCGCCTGCCGACGGCGCTCGAGGAACTCATCGAGGTCGAACCGCGGGTCATCCGGCAGTTGTGGCCCAACCCGATGGACGAGGAGGGCCGCTGGGGTCTGCTGATGCAGGGAGCTCCAAACAACGCCGGCCAGCAGAGAAACCGCCGAACCGGGAGGGCTGGAGCGACCAATACCGGTGCGGCCGGCGGCGCCGCCGGAGGCGCACTGACCGCCGTACCGCCTCCGAACGAAGAGGAGGGCGAAGGACCGACAGCCGGACCGATTCTGGGCGTCTACAGCGCCACGCCCGGCCCCTCGATGCGCGTCTGGAACGGCCAGGAAGACTACGAGAACTGGCACTTCACCGGCGAACTGATCCAGCTCAGGCCCGGCAACGTCACCGACGGGCGCCCGCCGCCGCGGCTGACCAGCGAGTGGATCGGCAAGCCCTTCCCGCCCGGCGTACTCGAGGACGGCAAGGTCCAGGACGGGTCCGCGCCGGGAGAACGCGACCGGAGACGCAACGGTTGAGCGGGCGACCCGCGGCGCCGGAAACAGCCGGCCGGGCGACTCAAGAACGCCAACCAGAACCACCCGTCACCATCGGCATCCGCCGGCTACCGCACTCCGCCGGCCTGCCCGAGCGCGCCTCGGCCGGCAGCGCCGGGTACGACCTGCGCGCCGCCACAGGCGCGTCGGTCCGGATCGAACCCGGTGCCCGCGCCCTGATTCCAACCGGCCTCATCCTCGGCCTGCCGCAGGGCTACGAGGCCCAGGTCCGGCCACGCAGCGGACTCGCCTACCGGCGGGGCCTGACCGTGCTCAACGCTCCCGGCACGATCGACAGCGACTACCGGGGCGAAGTCAAGCTGCTGCTCATCAATCTGGGCAAGCGCCCGATCGTGATCGAGCGCGGCGAACGGTTGGCCCAGATGGTGGTCGCCGCCGTGCCTGAGACCGCGTTCCGCGACGACGACACGCTCGGTGCAGGTCCCGCCGCCGGGCAGCGCAACGACGGCGGCTTCGGCTCCACCGGTCGCTAGCTCACGTACGCAAGTCGAAACCGACAACCACATGTCCGGAGTCGGTGCCGAGGTAACCGCCAGACGTTCGCCCTCCAGTCCTCTGCCCGGCCTTCGAGGACTCACCTCCGAAGCGGGGTCGGAGGCGATGCCCCCTTGAGTGGGTCCGCCGTGCGATCGATCATCCAGCGGCGGGCCAGAGCCGCCGGCGCCACCGGCCGCGTGAGCGGGCACTCTCTGCGCGTCGACAGCGCTCAGTCCCTGGTCGCCGCCGGCGCCTCCACCGCCGAGCTCGTGCAGGCCGGAAGATGGACCGACGCCGCGACCGCGACTCGCTATGCCGCGAACGAACTGGCGGGGCGAGGCGCGGTCGCCCGCTACTTCGAGGATGACGCCTAACTGCCCGACCAGCCTTGGTTAGCTGGTGGCCGGGCGGCGACCAACGGACCCGGGCCGCTAGTTCGAGGCGCCGTCGCCCGAGGTCCAGCTCGGCAGCGCCCCGGGATCGATCCCCAGGGAGGCGAGTGCGGAGGACCAGGCGTCAACCGGATCGGGCGAGAACACGATCGACTCCTCCACTGGCGCCGTCAACCAGTCGCTGCGAGTGAGTTCCTGCATCAACTGGCCCGGCGCCCAACCGGCGTGACCGAGCAGGAGCCGCATGTGATCCGGGGCGCGGCGAGCCAGTGTCCGCAGCGCCAGGATGTTCTGCGTCGCGCCCACGCCCGGCGCGATTTGTGTGATCCCGTCCGCATCTAGCCCGGTCAAGCCGTCGAGGGACAAGAGCACAGTACCCACTTCCGGCTGCACCGGACCACCGACGAAGGCCGGCGCTTCCGAGCCGCCCAGCCACTCGATATCGAGCTCCCGCAACACCTCGTCGACCTTGAGTTGGCTCGGACGATTGACGACGAAGCCGAGACTTCCTCCCTCGCCGCCCTCCTCGTGCGCCGCCAGCAGCACGACGGCCCGAGAGAAGAACGGATCGAGGACCTGGGGCATGGCGATCAGCAGACTCGGCGTCTCGAGGTCATCCAGCCCGGGCATGGCGCGACTCTACACGCCGGCACGGGGCCTGGGGCGGACCCCGCGCGAGACGGCAGGCGCCGGCGCCGGCGTCGCTTTGGGTAGTCTCAAGCGCACTCGAAAACTCCCCGGCGCCTACAGCCGGAGACACGGAAACAGGGACATGACGAACAGCTTCGGCGCCAAACGAACGATGACCGCGGGAGGCCGCTCCTTCCGGATCGCCCACCTGCCGACACTGGAAGCCGCGGGCCTGCCTGTGGCGCGCCTTCCGTACGCCCTGAAGATCCTGCTGGAGAATCTCCTCCGCCGGGAGGACGGGCGCATCGTGCCGGCCGACGACATCGAGGCCGTCGCGCGTTGGGAGCCCGAGGCCGAGCCGAACGTTGAAATCGCCTTCATGCCCGGCCGTGTGCTGCTGCAGGACTTCACCGGCGTGCCCGCGGTGGCCGACCTCGCCGCGATGCGGGACGCGATGGCGCGCATGGGCAGCGATGCCGCGAAGATCAATCCCCTGCAGCCGGCCGAACTGGTGATCGATCATTCGGTGCAGGTCGACGAATACGGATCCGCGGCCGCCCTCCTGATCAACGCCGAGCGCGAGTTCGAGCGCAACGAGGAGCGCTACCTCTTCCTGCGCTGGGGCCAGACCGCGTTCGAGAACTTCCGCGTCGTGCCGCCGGCGACCGGCATTGTCCACCAGGTCAACCTGGAATACCTCGCCCGCGGCGTCATGTACTCGCAAAACGGCGCCGGTGAACCGCCCTTCGCGTATCCCGACACGCTGGTCGGCACCGACTCCCACACGACGATGATCAATGGACTCGGCGTCCTGGGCTGGGGAGTGGGAGGCATCGAGGCGGAGGCGGCGATGCTTGGCCAGCCGATCGCGATGCTTGTACCGCAGGTCGTCGGCTTCCGTCTCGTCGGCAGGCTGCCGGAGGGAACCACCGCCACGGACCTCGTCCTGCGGGTCACCGAAATGCTCCGCAACCACGGCGTGGTCGGCAAGTTCGTCGAGTTCTTCGGACCCGGGCTGAGCGAACTGCGCCTCGCCGACCGCGCGACGATCGCCAACATGGCGCCCGAGTACGGCGCCACCTGCGGCATCTTCCCGATCGACCGGGCCGCGGTCGACTACCTCCGTTTCACGGGCCGCAGCGAGACTCAAGTGGAACTCGTAGAGGCCTACTGCCGCGAACAGGGCCTGTTCCACGGCCCGGACACGCCGGAGGCCGAATACAGCGACACGCTGGAACTCGACCTGGCCACTGTCGAGCCGTCGCTGGCCGGTCCGCGGCGGCCCCAGGACCGGGTACCGCTCTCCGGGGTCAAGGAGTCCTTCCTCGGCCAGTTGCCCGGACTGTCCACCCGCAAGGGCGGCCTGCCGGTGATCGACGACGGCGCGAACAGCGACGCTGCCCGGGAGGCGGCCGCCGACGCCAGCGGCAACGGCAAGGTCGAACTGCAGGACGGCTCGGTGGTGATCGCCGCGATCACGAGCTGCACGAACACCTCGAACCCGTCCGTCATGCTCGCCGCCGGCCTGCTGGCGAAGAAGGCGGTCGAGGCCGGACTGAAGGCCAGACCCTGGGTGAAGACCAGCCTGGCGCCCGGTTCCAAAGTGGTGACCGACTACCTCGGCGAGGCCGGACTGACCTACTACCTCGAGCAGTTGGGCTTCCACACCGTCGGCTACGGCTGCACGACCTGCATCGGCAACAGCGGCCCGCTGCCCGGCCCGATCTCGGCCGCAATCGCCGAAGACGAGCTCGTTGCCGTCTCCGTTCTCTCCGGCAACCGGAACTTCGAGGGCCGGATCTCAAGCGAAGTGCGAGCCAACTACCTTGCCTCGCCACCCCTGGTCGTGGCCTACGCGCTGGCGGGCCGTATCGACATCGATCTCTACAACGAGCCCCTGGCCTCGAGCGCCGACGGCCCCGTCTACCTGAGCGACGTCTGGCCCTCCCAGAGCGACATCCAGGCGGCCCTCGAGAGTTCGTTGCGCCCCGAGATGTTCGAGCGCCAGTACGCCGACGTCTTCTCCGGCAGCGAAGCGTGGCAGGCGCTCGACGTACCCTCCGGCCAGACGTTCGACTGGCAGGCTGACTCGACCTACGTCAAGCAGCCTCCTTTCTTCGTCAACATGCCGCGCCGGCCGCAGCCGGTCGAGGACATCCGGGGCGCCAGGGTGCTGGCCCTGCTCGGCGACACGGTGACCACGGATCACATCTCGCCGGCCGGTCCGATCAGCCCCGACAGTCCCGCCGCCGACTACCTCCGCGACCTGGGCGTCGAGCCCGCTCAGTTCAACTCCTACGGCGCCCGCCGCGGCAACCACGAGGTCATGATGCGCGGCACGTTCGCCAACGTCCGCCTCCGCAATCACCTGGCGCCCGGCACGGAAGGCGGCTACACCGCGCTCCTGCCCGAAGGCGAGCGCACGACCATCTTCGACGCCGCCACCGCCTACCGCGAACGGGAAGTGCCTCAGATCATTCTGGCCGGCTTGGAGTACGGGACCGGGTCGTCGCGCGACTGGGCAGCCAAGGGACCGCGGCTGCTCGGCGTGCGCGCCGTCATCGCCAAGACGTACGAGCGGATCCACCGCAGCAACCTCGTCGGCATGGGGATCGCGCCGCTTCAGTTCCGGGACGGCGAAGGCGCCGGGGAACTCGGGCTGACCGGCCGCGAGGAGTACGAAGTGGAGGGGCTCGCGGCGGGCCTGGCCGCGGACTTCGAGCCCGGCCTGGAGATCACGGTGCGAGCGAACGGCGAGGACGGCGAGACCACGTTCCGTGCCCTGGTGCGCCTGGACACCCCGCAGGAAGCCGAGTACTACCGCCACGCGGGCATCCTGCAGTACGTGCTGCGGCAACTCCTTGACGACGGCGCCTGATCGACTCCACCAGGTCGACCCGATCGCCGCGCTGCCCGAGAGGGAGCGGCTCAAGGTCAACGAGATCTTCTACTCGATTCAGGGCGAATCGACCTTCGCGGGCCGCCCCTGCGTCCTCGTGCGCCTGACCGGCTGCCAGATGCGATGCAGTTGGTGCGACACGGAGTACAGCTTCCACGAAGGCACGTGGATGCGCGTCGAGGACGTCATCACCGAAGTGCTGGCGTTCGGCTGCCCTCTGGCGGAAGTCACCGGCGGCGAACCCCTGCTCCAACCGGGCGTTCATCCTCTGATGAGCGGGCTCTGCGACCGGGGACTTGTGGTCCTGCTCGAGACCGGCGGCGGGCTGGACATCTCGGGAGTGGATTCGCGGGTAAGGCGGATCGTCGACCTGAAATGCCCCGCCAGCGGCGAAGCCTCGAACAACCACTGGCCGAACATCGACGAGCTGCGTTCGACGGACGAAGTGAAGCTCGTCCTCGCCGACCGTGGCGACTACGAGTGGGCGCGTGAAGCGATCCGCAAACACCGGATCGACCGCCGTTGCACCGTCCACCTGTCGCCGGTGTGGGACGCTCTCGAACCTGCCGAACTCGCCTCCTGGGTACTCGAAGATCGGCTGGCGGCACGGGTCTCCATGCAACTTCACAAGACGCTGTGGGGCGCCGACACACGGGGCGTCTGAATCGGACCAGGCAATCTCCCATTGCCGCTTGCAGGGCTGCTACACTCCGCGCCGAATACGCCAACCGAGCCGAATACTCTGAACCGGAACGGGCCGCTACTACTCTGAACCGGAACGGGCCGCTACCGGGAAAAACACGAAGTGGGACAGCAGATATGGGTGTAGCCAAGCTGAATCTGGACGATCAGGAGTACGAATTCCCCGTTATCCTCGGCTCCGAGGGCGAACTGGCAATCCACAGCCAGGCGCTCCGGAGCCAGACCGGTGCGATCACCCTGGATCCCGGCTACGGCAACACCGGATCGTGCCGTAGCGCGATCACGTTCATCGACGGCGAGCGGGGAATCCTCCGCTACCGCGGCTACCCGATCGAGCAGCTCGCAGAGCGCGCGTCCTTCGTCGAGGTCTGCTACCTGCTGATCTACGGCGAATTGCCGACAGAGCAGGAACTGGACGACTTCCGCTCGAAGCTGCGACGGCACACGCTGATCCACGAGGACATGAAGAAGTTCTTCGAGGCTTACCCGCCGACGGCTCACCCGATGGCGATCCTGTCCTCGATGATCTCGTCGCTCGCGACCTTCTACTCGGAGGACGAAGACGTCGACCTGCACGTCGTCCGCCTGATCGCGAAGCTGCCGACGATCACCGCCTTCTCCTACAAGAAGTCGATCGGCCAGCCGTTCGTGTACCCGCAGAACGACCTGGGCTACGCGGAGAATTTCCTGAACATGATGTTCTCGGTGCCCTGCGAGTCCTACGAGCCGCCGGATGTCTTGTCTCGAGCGCTGAACATGCTGCTCATTCTGCACGCCGACCATGAGCAGAACTGCTCGACGTCGACGGTCCGTATGGTCGGCAGCTCCGGCGCCAGCCTGTTCGCCGCCATCTCCGCCGGCATCGACGCCCTGTCGGGACCGCTCCACGGCGGCGCCAACCAACAGGTGATCGAGATGCTGAAGGCGATCCGCGACAGCGGCGACGACTACGGCCGGTTCGTCGACCGGGCCAAGGACCGAAACGACGAGTTCCGGCTGATGGGCTTCGGCCACCGCGTCTACAAGAACTTCGACCCGCGCGCCAGCATCCTGAAGGGGGCCGCGGACGAGGTCCTGGAGCAGCTCGGCGTCGACGACCCGCTGCTGGAGCTGGCCAGGAACCTGGAAGAGGTCGCGCTCCAGGACGAGTACTTCGTCGAGAGGAAGCTCTACCCGAACGTCGACTTCTACAGCGGCATCATCTACCGGGCGATGGGCCTGCCGACGGACATGTTCACCGTCATGTTCGCCCTGGGCCGGTTGCCGGGCTGGCTGGCGCACTGGAAGGAGATGCGCGGCGATCCGGACAACCGGATCAACCGGCCGCGGCAGGTTTATACCGGGGCCACCGTCCGCGACTACCAGGCGCTCGGCGACCGCTAGGCTAGGCGCGGCAGAACGACCGGAGGCCGGCGCTTCGCGCCGGATGCGGGCAGGATGCCCGCGTGCCATCCGTGCGCCCGATGACGGGCGCACGGAGTGGTTCGCGTGTGGCGCGGGTCGCGCCACACGGGTTCCCAGGTCAGATCGTTCTTCCGCGCTAGGCGCGCAGCTCGGGACGGACCGGCTTCGCCGGCACATGGCCGCGGCGGTAGACCAGGATCGTCCGGTCGAAGGTGATGACGGCCCGGCCGTCCTGGTTGTAGCCGACCGTGCGGAAGGCCACGATGCCCTGGTGCGGGCGCGACTTCGACCCGCGAACGGAGAGCACCTCGCTCTGGGCGTACAGCGTGTCGCCTTCGAACACCGGGCGCGGCAGACGGACCCTGTCCCACCCCAGGTTCACCGCGTTCTGGGACAAGTCGGCGACGGTCAGCGCGGTGACCAGGGACAGTGTGAAGCAGGAGTTGACCAGGGGCCGTCCCCACTCCGTCTGACCGGCGTACTCGCGGTCAAAGTGGATCGGGTTCGGGTTCAGGGTGATCATCGTCAACCAGACGTTGTCGCCCTCGGTAACCGTCCGCCCCAGGGCGTGACGGAAGATCTGGCCGACTTCGAAGTCCTCGAAGACTCTGCCCGCGCCGGCTCTAGGCGGACCATCGTTCGTGCTTGCGTCGTTCATGCTCTCAGGATCGCTCCGTTCTGTTCGAGTCCGTCGATGTCCCCGGCGCTGTAGCCGAGACCCTGGAGGACATCTACGGTGTGTTCTCCCATGCGCGGTTCGCGCCGGCGGAGGTCGCCGGGCGTCCGCTCCAGCCGCGGCGCGGGTGCAATGTGAATCTCTCCGTCCGGGCCGATCGGGAAGGTCCCCCGCTGCATGTTGTGCTCATGGCGTGGCGCCTCGTCGAGGTCGAGCACCGGCGACACACAGGCGTCGAGCTCGCTGAACACCTCGGCCCACTCGTCGCGGGTCCGGGTCAGGAAGGCCCGCTGGAACGCATCGATGTGTGCCGGCCAGCAGTCGGTGTCCATCTGCTCATCCGCGACATCGACGCCCGTTCCCTCGCACAGCGCCGCGAAGAACTGCGGTTCGATCGCGCCGACCGACACGTAGCCGCCGCACTCGCACTCGTAGCAGCGGTAGAAGGCGGCCCCGCCCCCGAGCAGTCCGACGCCGGGCGTCGAGCGGGCGCCCTTCTGGGCGAAGTGCACGGCCATCAGGGAGGCCGCTCCGTCGATCATTGCGGCGTCGATGTACTGGCCGCGGCCGGACCGTTCCCGCTCGAACAGGGCGCAGAGGATGCCGAAGGCCGCCATCAGGCCGCCGCCGCCAAAGTCGGCGACCAGATTGAGGGGCGGCAGGGGCGGGTCCTGGCCGTTGCCGATCTGCGACAGAACGCCGGCGAGCGCGATGTAGTTCACGTCGTGCCCGGCGGCCTGCGCCATCGGCCCGGTCTGGCCATAGCCGGTGAGCGAGCAGTAGACGAGACCGGGATTGATCGCCGAGAGACTCGCATAGTCGCAGCCCAGCCGGGCGCAAACACCCGGCCGGTTACCCTCCAGGAAGACATCCGCCTCCGCGGCCAGTTCGTGGAGGATGCGCTCGCCGCCCGCCGTTTTCAGGTTGAGCGCGATGCTGCGCTTGTTCCGCGACAGCATGTCGCCGGATCGGACCGGTCCGCCCACCGCGTTGTCGACCCGCAGCACGTCCGCGCCCATGTCGGCGAGCAGCATCGAGCAGTACGGCCCGGGCGCAAGCCGCGATAGATCGAGAACCCGAAGTCCGTCCAAGGCGCCCACGGCGGCGCAGCCTAGCAGTCCGCGCCGTAGGCGCCGCACGAAGTGCGGGGCTGAAGGCGCGGAGTGCTGGGGAGGTGGGGGCTGGGGCCAGGGGCCGAGCCTGCGAGGCGCTTGGCGGCGGGCGTTGACTTTCACGACCGGAGACTGGAGCCTCCCGAAGACCGTGTTCGTGGAGGCGGAGACGGACACGGATGCGGCGGCCCTCGTCGACTGTCAGTTCGTCGCGCGAGATCGTCACCCCGCGCCTCCCCTTCACCTCCCCTTCACCGCCACGTCGGTCCCTGGCGAGTCCGCCTCGCCTGGCGCCGTCCGCGCGCCGGCGCATTCAGGCAAGGTCCGTTCGTCGGTTTGCCGAATCTCAAGGTCGCCGCCGGCGATCGAACGGATCGTGTGGGTCACCCCGGAGGCCCTCACCGAGCCGACGATGACGTCCCCGTTGACCACCAGGGGCGCCGCGCCGAGGGGCACGCCGTCGAGCTGCCCGGACAGGGAGTATTCCGACGAAGTCGGCGCGGTTCTGAGACCCGTGACCTGGCAGGTGGCATCGTCGAACAGGTTGAGGTCGATCAACCCCGAAGCGGTCCCACCAAGTGCGGCACTCGCGCGCGCCTCGCTGAGTAGGCCCAGATCAACCCGAGCGTGCCGGTGGCGAAGCGTCGCGCCCTGGCGCTCGACGGCAGCCGCTACCGAAGCCGCGGCGGCCGTCCGCCCAACGGGCGGTGCGACAGGCCGGAACAAGTCGTCGGCCGAGGCGGACGCGGCGAGCAAGAGTTGGAGCCCCACGCCCAGGAACGCGGCCACAGCAACCGGGACGACTCGGATTCGGACTGCGCCTGCCGGCATTCGACGAAACCTCGGACGGGCAACGCAGGAACCAGTCTGCTCTACTCCACTTCCCACACTTCGTCCATGTTGCACCCACATTACGTTGCGAGCCACCCTCAGATCTGGGGGCCGGCGTCCGTTGATACCCTGACCTGATGGAAGCGCCGGCCCCGGCCACGGTACTGCAGCGCTCCAAGCATCCGATCTCGTGGCGGCAGATCTCGACCGGCGCACAAAGGGTGCTGCGGAGGCTGAGTCAGGCCGGTCGGAACGCCGGTCTGGTCGGCGGCAGCGTGCGCGATCTGATGCTACAACGCGCACCGAAGGACTACGACGTCGTGACCGACGCGCGCCCAGAGGACGTGCGGCGGCTGTTCCGGAACTCCCGGATCATCGGCCGGCGCTTTCGCCTCGCTCACGTTTGGTTCGGCGACGAGGTGGTCGAAGTATCCACGTTCCGCGGCGCGCCGGATCCCGACCATCAACGTCGTTCGCCAGGCGAACTCCTGGTAACCAGCGACAACACCTACGGCACCCCCAGGCAGGACGCCTTCCGCCGCGACTTCACCGTCAATGCCCTGCTCTATCGAGCCTCCGACCGCGCCGTCGTCGACTATGTGGGAGGCCTTGAGGATCTCGACCGCGGTTGCATCCGCGTGATCGGCGATCCCAACTTGCGCTACCGCGAGGATCCGGTGCGCATGCTGCGGGCCTGTGAATTCGCCGCGCGCCTGGACTTCGAAATCGAGGACGAGACCCTTGCCTGCGCCTTCGAGCACCGCCGGGAGATCGCCAAGGCCTCGCCGCACCGCCTGATCGAGGAGCTGATCCAGCTCCTGTCGAGCGGCCGGAGCGCCGCGACCTTCGACTGGATGGGACGATCGGGGCTACTTCCGGTCGTGCTGCCCGAGGTGGACGAAGTGCGAGGGGCAGGGACCGAGACGGGCGGCTTCTCCCAACTCGCCGGGCGACTTGACGAACGCGTCGACACCGGGCCGGAAGTGCCGCTTGCGGTGCTGCTGTCGACCCTGCTCCTGCCGCGGATCGTGGTCGGCCGGGAGCGCCTGGAGGCTGGCGGCGCAGGAGTCCAGCGCCGGCGCCTGCAACGACTCGTGGACGATGTCGTGGCCGATTTCAGCACCCGCTTCGCCCTCTCCGCCGCACGCCGCCACAGAATGAGAGAGGCGCTCGAGACGTTTCAACGGCTGTGCGAGCCGAGCCGCGGCGCGAAGACGATCCACAACCTGGTTCGCCGGGAGGCCTTCGGGCCCGCGCTGGAACTCTTCGCCCTGCTCTCGGCGGCCACCGGCAGCGGTGGCGAGGCGCTCGAACGCTGGCGACCGGCCGCCGAGTCGGCGCCGCCCCGAAGTTCAACCGACGCCGCGAAGCGACGCACGAAGCGAAGACGAAGGCGGCGGCGCAGGCCACGCCGGCGTCACTTGTAGCGCCGGAACGCGTCAACCGGTCCAGCGGAACCAACGCGCGAACAGGCCCTGGACGGTGGGGCTCAGCCTCGTCCCGCGCCACTGGTTCGCGGCCTTCTTCAGCACCTCCGCCTGGGTCGGATACGGCAGGATGGTGCCCGCGAACTTGGCGAGGCCCAGCCGGTGGGTCACGGCCAGCGTGAGCGGCGCGATCAAGTCGCCGGCATGCGCCGCAACGACGGTCGCGCCGAGCACGCGATCGCTGCCCCGCTGGAGCAGAACCCGCAGAAACCCGTCCTCCTCGCCGTCGAGCAGGGCGCGGTGGTTCTCCTCCAGGGCTGCGTCGACCACGTCGACGGCGATGCGGCGCTGCTCCGCCTCCTTCCGGTCGAGGCCGACGTGCGCCACCTCGGGCGAGGTGTACGTGCACCGCGGCACGACCAGCCGGTCGGCTCGCGCACTGGGAAAGAACAGCGCGTTCTGAATCACGACACCGGCATGGGCGTCCGCCAGGTGGGTGAACTTGGGCGCCGGTGTGATGTCGCCGGCGGCGTAGATGCGGGGATTCGTCGTGCGCAGCTTCGCGTCGACCTGGACGCCGATCGCATCGCACTGGACGCCGATCTTCTCAAGCCCCAGGCCCTCGATGTTCGGCGTTCGGCCCACCGCAACGAGGAGTTCGTCGCAACTCGTCTCACGGCGGCCGCCGTCGCTGTCGGCATAGACCAGGCGGAGGCCCCCGTCATGGGGCGCGACTTCCTCGATCCGGACACCGAGGGCGAACTCGACCCCGTCCCGTCTGAGGGCTTGCTCAACCAGAACCGCCGCGTCCTGATCCTCTCGCGGGAGAATGCCCGGCAGAATGTCGAACGTCGTCACCCGGCTGCCGAGGCGCGCGAAGGCCTGGGACAACTCACAGCCGATCGGGCCGGCGCCGATGACCGCCAGCCGCTCGGGCCGCTCGGTGAGCGAGAATACGGTCTCGTTGGTCAGGTAGTCGCAGCGGTCGAGACCAGGAATCGGCGGCGCCTGGGGGCGCGCGCCGGCGGCGATGACGGCGCGCCGAAAGCGCAGCTCGCGGTCACCCGCGGGGCCGGTTACCTCGACCGCACGGTCGGAAAGGAATCTGCCCTCGCCCAGATAGACATCGACCCCGGCATCGCGAAAGCGCTCGGCCGCGTCGTCCTGGCTGATCGCCGCCCGGATCCGGCGCATGCGCTCCATTGCCGCGCCGAAATCGCCGTCCCGACCAGTTCCCGGCGCCCCGAACTCGGGATCGGCGAAACCGGCGTTCCACCGCCGTGCCGCGGCGATCACGCCCTTCGACGGCACGCAGCCGAAGTTCAGGCAGTCGCCGCCCATGAGCCGGCGCTCGATCATGGCTACCCGGGCACCGAAGCCCGCGGCCACGATCGCGGTCACCAGACCGGCAGTGCCGGCCCCGATCACGACCAAGTGGTACCGACCTGCGGGCGCCGGGTTCGTCCAGTCGTCGGGGGCCACCCGCGCCGCGAGTTCGCGGTCGTGGTGACTCTCCTGGAGCAGTTCCGGTCTCGTCATTCGCCTACCTCCTCCCTGAGCGCTCGCCGCGCGATCCGCACGATGATCGCCGTAGCGCCGATGGTCGCCACCAGGCCGACGCCCCACTTTGCATAGTCATCCCAGCCGCGCTCCTGGCCGACCCCGGCGGCGAGCTGGGCCAGATCGCCAGCCACCTTGCCGTAGTACACGTAGAGCAGCGTCGCCGGCAGCATGCCGATGCACGCGAGAGCGTAGTCGACCAGCCGCACGCGGGTCAGGCCCAGGGCGTAGTTCAGGAGCGCGAACGGGACAACCGGCGTCAGCCGCAACAGGAAGGTGATCTTCAGCCCTTCGCGCTGGACTGCGCGGTCGATGGCGGCGAAACGCCGCTTTCCGGCGATGCGCCGCTCGACCGCGCCGCGGGCGGCGTAGCGCGAGACCAGGAACGCGCCGATGGCGCCCAGGGAGGCGCCGACGAACACCAGCAGAGTTCCCTTCCAGAGACCGAAGATCGCGCCGCCGGCCAGGGTCAGCAGGGAGCCGGGAATGAAGGCAACGGTGGCAACGGCGTAGCCAGCCACGAACACGACCGGCCCCCAGAACCCCAGTCCGTCAACCCACGCGGTGAACTCGGGCAGGTAGCCGGCGACGCGGCGGCCGAACAGCACGAGAGCGGCGACCAGCAGGACCAGGACCGCCGCTCGCACCGCAAACCGCGACTTCGAGGCCCTCGCCAGCTTCCCGTCTACCGGACCGCCCCCTTCCGGCGGGGCAACCTGACTCGCAGTCTCGTTCATTTGAAGTTTCCTCCTCCGCACTGGTGTTCCGCACCGGCGAGATCGCACACGGTCTTGACCGGCGTGTAGACCTCGCTCGGGAGCTCCACGAACCGCGTCTCCCAACCGGCCATCGATCCGTTCCACAAACCGGGACGTTCCAGTGCGGTCAGTTCCCGGCCGCCATGACTCCTGCGCACGATGAAGCTGGCGCCCCGGTCGACGTAGTCTTCCAGCCGGTACGCCCCACCGCCGGGGGCCAGCGCCGCGCAGACCAGGAACACCGGGTTGAAGTGCGTGGACTGGTCGAGAATCGCCGTCTGTTCCCTGTCCTCGAGGTCGATCTGGGAGGTCTCGACGATCTGAAGCCGCGGTCCGCCCAAGGTTCCCGAGGCACCCGAGGCTTCGTGAACCCAGAAGGGACCGCCGCCGGCGGATCCTGTGGCTGGAACGACTCCGCACACCCTGGCCGGCCGACCCGAATCCCGCGCTAGTTCCCGCGCCATTCCAGCGAGGATCTGCATCGCAAGTACCGACGCGCCCTGGGCCTTCTCGGGCTGAACGTTGTCGATGTTCTTCACCCCGATCAGCTCGAAGCCCCGATCGGCCAACGCCTGGAGATTGCCAAGCAGTGCGCCGTGGCCGCCCGGCCGCACCAGGAGTGGCGCCACCGGGTCGTCAGCAATCCGGAACGGCTTTCCATCCGCGTCGACCGCGATGCTGTCGGTAGCCGGCGACTGGTGGGAGAGCGTGACGTCGAAGCGGCATCCCAGCCGCCCTTCGAGCACGGGCAGCCGGTCACCGAGCAGCTCCTCGAATGCCGGCCGGTGGCGGACGGCGACGGAGAAGTGGATCGCCGCCGAACCGCGGCCGCCCATGACAGCAGCCGCCTCGACCAGGTGCTCCTCCAGGGCTGTCCGCCGCTCTCCATCGGCGTACCTGTGAAAGGGGATCATGGCCTTGGGCTCGTCGCCGTATCGGTCCAGGAGCTCGGTCGGACCGCAGTCGAAGGGAAGACAGGGCCGGGTGTTCTCGAATCGGGCCAGGACCGCATCGTTCGCCGGGTAGCCGGCGGCCTCGGCCGTTCGAAGTTCCGCAAACAATCGCGACGCCGCGCCGGACGCCGGCACGAAGCGAATCAGGCGGCCTGCCCGCGCGGCGGATCGCCCCTCTTCGGCCAGGCGGACGGCCTGGGCGCCTTCAGCCAGAGGCAGGATGCCATCGCCGATCCGGGCCGGGCGCGCGAGCTTCGTCTTCGGCGGCGGATCGCGCAGGAGCGCGAGTTGCCGACGGCCCTCCTCAACGCCAATGCCATGGGCCTCGAGCTGATCGCGATCGGCGGCCCTCAGACCGTCCCGATCCGTCAGGGGGGCCGCTCGAAACACATCCGACTCAGTACGAGAACGTCGGCAACTGCTCAAAACAACCCGCTACGGTAGGCGCCGCCCGGTCGCGGTCCGAAAGCCGCGGCTCGTCAGCCGGCCAGTCGATCCCGATCTGGGGATCGTCCCAGGCAATCGAGAGTTCGTCGTCCCGGTCGTAGTAGTCGTCGCACTTGTACTGCACGTCGGCGGTCTCGCTGATCACGCAGAAGCCGTGAGCGAAACCGCGCGGAATGTAGAGCTGGCGGAAGTTGTCCTCCGACAACACACAACCGGTCCAGCCCAGGAAGGACGGAGAACCGCGCCGGACATCCACGGCGACGTCGAAGACCTCGCCCCGGGTGACGCGAACGAGCTTCGTCTGCTGCCGGCGGCGTTGAAGATGGAGCCCGCGCAGGGTGGTGCGGCCGGATCGCGAGTGGTTGTCCTGAACCCACGGCCTTTCAACGCCGGACTCAGCGAACGTCGACGAGTTATGGCTCTCCAGAAAAAACCCGCGGCCGTCCCGGTGAACCGCAGGTTCGACGATCAGCACATTGGGCAACCCGGTCGGACGAACCCTGGGCGGCGCGCTCAACGTTCCTCCTCCAGGACGAGGCTCAGATAGCGGCCGTAGGCGTCGTTCGTCACTTCCGCCAGACGGCCCAACTCGTCCGCGTCGATGTAACCCATGCTGTACGCCACCTCCTCCAGGCAGGCGACCTTCAACCCCTGTCTTTCCTCGATCGCCTGGATGAAGTTGCTGGCCTGAAGGAGCGCCTCGTGGGTGCCCGTGTCGAGCCAGGCGACGCCACGCCCGAGGAGTTCGACCCGCAGCGTGCCCTCGGTCAGATAGAGCCGGTTCAGATCGGTGATCTCCAGCTCGCCGCGCGCCGACGGCTCGAGTATCCGCGCCAGTTCGATCACCCGCTCGTCGTAGAAGTACAGACCCGGCACGGCGTAGGGCGACTTCGGCGCCGCCGGCTTCTCCTCCAGCCCGATCACGCGCCGCTCGTCATCGAACTCGACCACGCCGTACCGTTCGGGATCCCGCACCCGGTAGCCGAAGATCACGGCACCCGGCGAGGACATGTTCCGCTGCGCAGCCCGCTGGAGCACCTGGGCCAACCCATGGCCGTGGAAGATGTTGTCGCCCAGCGCAAGCGCCGCTCTGGCCCCGCGCAGGTGCTCGGCGCCGATCAGGAACGCCTGCGCGATGCCCTCCGGCGCCTCCTGCACGGCATAGGAAAGCTCGAGGCCGAGGTCGCTGCCATCACCCAGCAGGCGCTGAAACGCGGACTGGTCGTGCGGCGTCGTGATGACCAGGATCTCCCGCACGCCCGCGACCATCAGGCTGGACAGTGGGTAGTGGATCATCGGCTGGTCGTACACCGGCAGCAACTGCTTGCTGACCGCGCGGGTCACCGGATGGAGCCGCGTACCGGCGCCGCCCGCCAGCAGGATTCCTCGTAGCGGACTCATGTCACCGCCGTCAGGCGCTGCCCTACGCCCTTCCGGTTCCTGGAAGCGCCAGGGGCGACCGCCTCGCACCATTCGTGGTGACCAAGGTACCAGCGCACCGTTTCGCGCAGACCACTCTCGAAATCGTGGCGCGGCGTCCATCCCAGTTCGCGCCGCACCTTCGCGGGATCGATCGCATAGCGGTGGTCATGACCGGGCCGATCTTCAACGAAGGTCACGAGTTGCCGGTAGCTCCCCATCCCCCTGGCGGCAAGCGCGGCGTTCCGCGCGGCCGGGAACTCCGCCTCGACCGCACCACAGACCGCCTCCACGACTTCGAGGTTCGTTCGTTCCTCGTCGCCGCCCAGGTTGTAGTTCTGGCCCGGTTCGCCGCGCCTCAGCACCGTGAGCAAGCCGGCGCAGTGATCGTCCACGTGAAGCCAGTCCCGGACGTTCGCGCCCTCGCCGTAGACCGGCAGGGGAAGCCCGGAGACGGCGTTCAGGATCATCACCGGAATCAGTTTCTCGGGATACTGGTACGGACCGTAGTTGTTCGAGCAGTTGGTCACGATCGCCGGCAGGCCGTAGGTGCGGCCGTAGGCACGCACGAGGTGATCCGCGGCTGCCTTCGACGCCGAGTAGGGCGAACTCGGGTCGTACGGTGTGTGTTCGTCGAACCGTCCCTCGTCACCGAGGCTGCCGAATACCTCGTCGGTCGAGACATGGATGAACCGAAAGGCGGCTCTCTCCCCCTCCGACCGTTCCTTGAGGGCGCCCCGGGCAGCTTCGAGCAGTTCGAACGTGCCGCCGATGTTGGTCCGGACGAAGTCGCCCGGACTGTCGATCGAGCGGTCCACATGGCTCTCGGCGGCGAAGTTGAGGACCGCCGTCGGACGGTACTCGGCGAAGACTCGCCGGACCGCGTCGCGGTCGGCGATGTCAGCCTGCACGAACCGGTAGCGCGGATCGGCCGCAACCGCCTCCAGGTTGAGAAGATTGCCGGCATAGGTCAGCTTGTCGAACACGACGACGCGGCTGTCCCGGCACGAACCGTCGGCCAGCGCCCTGGCCGTGAAGTTGCAGCCGATGAAACCGGCGCCGCCGGTAACGAGCAGAGTCTCGTTGGAAGCCACGAAGAACGATCCCGTCTCAGCCTTCCGGGTTCGGCGACAACACTGCCGGGTCCTGTGGCAGCACCGCGGCCGCCGCATCCAGAACCACAGCGTGAAGGAGGCCGTTGGTCGCCACGACGCCTCGATTCTCATCCAGGGTCCGCCCCAGGCTGAAGTCGAGGCTCCGGCCGTAGGCGTCGGTCACGGCGCCGCCGGCTTCGGACACCACGATGAAGCCAGCCGCGTGGTCCCAGATCTTCTCCCGATAGGTCCTGGACGACGGCAAACGGAGGTAGATCGAGGCATCGCCGCGTGCGATCGCCCCATACTTGCATTGGCTGTCCATGCGCACGGCAGGGGCCGTCACCCCGAGCCGCACAGCAATCCGGGCATGCCGATCGCGGTCCGAGTGCATCGCTTCGGCCGACTCGCAGAAGGCGGCGTCGCCCGACGCGGCAACCGCAGAAACCCCGATACGCTGCGGCGTTCCCTTGTCCTCGTTGAACGGCAGCTCGCAGGCGCCCCGACCCCGGGCGGCGACGAACAGGCAACCCCGCCCCGCGGGCGAAGGCAGGTTCGGGCAACCGAGCACACCGCCAACGACTTCGCCGTCGTCCATCAGACCCAGGGCGATCGCATACTGGTCGCCGCGCAGGAATCCCTTCGTGCCGTCGATCGGATCGAGGACCCAGAACCTCCCGCTCGCACCGCCGGGATCCGAGCAGCGGTCGATCGCGGCTCGCACCTCGCGGGCGGTGACATCGGGAACCTCGGACCGGACCGCGGCCACGACCTTGTCCAGGGTTTCTCTCCCCCCGGCGCCTCCCAGAGCGGTCGCGGTCTCCTCGCCCACGATGGCCTCCCCGCGAGGCAGCGTGAGGCTGACCAGAGCCTGCGCCGCGTAGTCAGCGACCGTCACCGGCGAACGGTCCTCCTTGGTCAGGAAGGACCCCTGAAGCGACTGCTGTAGACGCCGCGTCACCCGGCCTGCAATCCGCACCGACCGAACCGCAGCCGCGAGTTCTCCGTAGTCCCCGGTACCCGTGTGATCCTCCCCGCTCTTCACGCGGCAATGATACGGGCAGTTACCGTGCGTGCCACACTGCAACCCGGGTGGCGCGCTCGGCGCCACCCGCGAACCACTCCGGGCGCGAGTCCTCGAGCGCACGGATGACACCCGGGTGGCGCGCTCGGCGCCACCCGCGAACCACTCCGGGCGCGAGTCCTCGAGTGCACGGATGACATCTTGACGCATCGACAGAAAGATGAAGTCGCGCTCATAGCGGCGGCTGTCGAAGGGTCGGAGCGGGCCTTCCAGACCCTGGTCGAGCGCTATCAGCGCCCGGTCTTCAGCTTGGTCGTGCGCATGGTCCGGGACCACGGCATAGCCGAGGACGTCACCCAGGAGGTCTTCGTCAAGGCCTGGCTGGCCCTGGCCCGCTACGACCCGCGGCGGCGCTTCGCGAGCTGGCTCTTCAAGATCGCGAGCAACGCGGCGATCGACCATCTGCGGCGAAAGAAGCTGCCCACGACGCCGATCGAGAGCAGCGACACCGACGCGTCCTCGATCCTCGACCGCACCCCCGATGAGCGGGCCGAGGCCGCCGATACTCTGGTCAAGAGGCACGAGCTGGCAGCCGCGCTGGAAGCCACGGTGGCCGCCCTCCGGCCTGAGTACCGCCTGGTCGTGCTGCTGCGGTTCAAGGAGGAGCTGCCCTACCGTGACATCGCAGAGATCACCGGCATGCCGCTCGGAACAGTGAAGACGAATCTGCGGCGGGCCCGCCGCGAGATCGAACAGCGCCTGCGCGCGGAGGGCGTGGTTTGAAACCGCAGCGATCTTCGCATCGTAGGGCGAAGGGCATGGTGAACGCCGCAACAAGACCGCCGTCATACAATCGCACGCGCCGCGAGGGCTGAACATGCGGAACCGAATCGACCTCCGGACTCTCTTCCAATCGCTAGAGGATCCCGCCCCATCGGACGGGTTCGTCGGTCGCGTCATGCGGCAGGTGGCGGCCGCGAAGCGGCCGATCGAAGCGCCGGCGCCAGCTCCGCAGCTCTTGCCGTTCCCGATGTCCCGGTGGGCACGCGTGTCAGCCGGCGCAACGGCGGCAACGGCGATGCTCCTGCTCGGAGGCGGGATGCTGCTCGTCCCGTCCACCTGGCTGACCATGCTGAGAGCCCTGGAAGCAGCGCTCTTCAGCGCGGTCTGGATCCTGACCTGGACCGCCGGCGTCCTCGCCGAGAGCCTCGCGTTCCTGAGCGGCGCGGTCCAGGTCGGAGAGGCTCTCGACTTGATTCTGCGCACGCCACAGGTCACCGCGGTGGTGGCCGTCTCGACGCTGCTCAGCCTGACCGCGGTCTATCTTCTCCACCGGCTTTCTTCGGGACCGGGCGGCCGGCGGCGGATCCGTGGAGCACGAGCCGGCGCCCTGTTGCTGGTCGGCGGACTGTGCTGCACCGGCTTGGCGTTCGGCCAGCCTCAGGAAGCACAAGAGGCCCAGGAGGCCCAGGAGGAAGCGAGCGCGGCTCTGGAGGAAGCGCGAGAGACCCTTGACGAAGCACTCGAGGAAGCTGGCGAACAGGCCCAGGATGCGATCGAGGGGGCCATCGAGCGGCTGGAGGATCTCGAGCGCGACTTGAACGGGATCGAGGGAGAACTCGTCGTCGACCTCGACAACAGGGTCGCCTTCGGCAGCACCGTGCGCGTCGGCCGGGACGAAGTGGTCAACGACATCGTCTCGATCGGCGGCGACGTCAAGGTCGACGGTCAGGTTCGCGGCGACGCGGTTTCGGTCGGCGGCGAAGCGAAGATCAATGGCCGCGTGACCGGCGAAGTGGTCGCTATCGGCGGCGACGTGGAGCTCGGCCCCGAAGCGGAGGTGTTTGGCGACATCGTCACGGTCGGCGGCAGGGTACGGCGGGAAGACGGATCGTCCGTGCTCGGCGAGGTATCCGAGGTGGCCTGGGATGACTTCGACTGGAACTTCGGCGGCGACTGGTTCGACGGTTGGGACGGCGACTGGTTTCCAGGTGTCGGCGACCGGCCCCCCTTCTTCCGACTGGGCAAGGTCTTCGAGTTCGTCCAGTCGATCATCTTCACTTTTCTGCTGATTGCGCTTAGCGGCCTGGTCCTCCTGGTGGCGCCGAAGGGGGTCGGCCGGGTGCGGTCGGCGGCGGCGTCCGACCTCGGGATCATGTTCGCGGTCGGCCTGGGCGTGGAGGTCTTCTTCATCCCCGTCCTGGTCATCGTCAGCCTGCTGCTCGCGGTGACGATCATCGGCATTCCCTTCGCCGTCCTCGTCTGGCCGGCGGCGTTCATCGGTCTGGCGGCCGCCTTCGTGTTCGGCTACGCGGGATCGGCGGCGGCGGCCGGCGACTGGTGCCGCCGGCGCTTCCAGGGCGCCGGCCGGGTAGCGGCCGGCAGCTTCGGCGCTCTGGCGCTCGGCGTCCTCGCGATCCAGGCGCTCGCACTCGTGGCCGACCTGCTCGGCTTTCTGGGTCTGCCCTGGTTCTTCCGCGCCATGTTCCGCATACCAGGAGTCCTGATCTGCTACGTCGCCTGGACCATCGGCCTCGGCGCGGTCTTCATGACCCGGTTCGGCACTTCCGACTACGGCACGGCCCCCGCCGCGCCGGTTCCGCCCGCGCCACCGGCGACGGATGGAGAAGCACTCACCGTCGGCGACCCGGGCGAGGCGGCGTCCTCGACCCCTGCCGACGACGGCGACTCGGAGCCTGAAACCGCGAAGCCTCCGGCGGATTAGCCGCGAACGGGCGCGCGCCCGGATCGTAGTAGTCTTCGTCCATGCCGGCCCGCAGGCTCGCCAGTCTGGTCCTGCTCGCAGCTTTTCTCGCTGCCGCCGCCGCGCTCGCCGAAGACTTCAAAGAATCCTGTCAGCGGCTGCAAGACAGCTCAAACCCTTACTTCGGCACAAGGTTCGCGGACGAGCTTCGAGCCGAGCTGTCCTCGACCCCGGCAAGCCCCACGATAAGGGCCCAACTCGGAAGCGAGTTGCTCCGGCTCGGCGACACTGCGGCGGCGATCAAACACCTCGCGGCGGCAACCACGGCGCTGGCTGCTTCATCTGCCGCCGACCGGCCGACTGTTGCCGAGTGGGACCAGGCGCTGGCCCATCTCCAGCGGGCCGAGGATCTGAACTGCGTCCATCACCTCGACACCGGAGCCGCTCCCGACGACGGAGCCACCGAGCAGGGGAAAATCCATCGAGTCAGGCGTTCGGCCGATAGCTGCATCCTCCCGCTCACCTCCTCCGCAGTCCACGCCCGTCCCGAACATGCTCGCGCAGCAGGCGACCTCTTCCTGGCAATGCTGCAGGAAGGACGCCCGACCGGTCCCTGGCGGCAACGGGCAAGGTGGCTACTCAACGTCGCGCGCCGATTGACCGGCGACTTCCCCGAGGGCGTGCCCGTCCACTTCCGGATCGGCGAGGACGTGTTCGCCTCCGCCCCGGTTCCGGGGGGGCGCTGGCGCAATCTCGGCCCGGAACTCGGGGTTGACGCTCTCGATCTCGCTGGCGGCGCCATAGTCGACGATTTCGACAGCGATGGCACTCTCGACCTCATCACCTCAACGTGGGATCCGTGCGGTCCGCTCAGAGCATTCCGAGGCGACGGTCGAGGCGGCTTCGAGGACGTCGCCGAAGCTTGGGGTCTTAGCGGTCAGCTTGGCGGTCTGAACCTGCTCCACGCCGACTACAACGACGACGGAAGCCTCGACCTGATGGTGCTACGCGGCGCCTGGCTGCTGGAGGAGGGCCGCATCCGCAACTCGCTGTTGCGCAACGAACTGAATGGTGACGCCGGCCGTTTCATCGACGTCACAGAGGCCGCCGGCCTGGCTGAACCCGCTTATCCGACCCAGGCCGCCGCCTGGGGCGACTACGACAACGACGGCGACCTCGACCTTTACGTCGGCAACGAGGCGAGTGAGGCCCACGAGTACCCGTCGCAACTGTTCCGCAACCTCAGCGACGGCACGTTCGAGGACGTGGCGACAATGGCGGGGGTCAGCAACCTGCGCTACGCCAAGGGCGCCGCCTGGGGCGACGCGGACAACGACGGCGACCTCGATCTCTACGTCTCCAACTTCGGCGCCAACCGGCTCTACCTGAACGACGGCGGCGTTTTCCTGGATGCCGCCGTCCAGACGGGCGTCACCGAACCGGAGCGGGAGAGCTTCGCCACTTGGTTCTTCGACTATGACAACGACGGCGACCTCGATCTCTACGTCGGCGACTATCGCGGCCAAGCCACCGAAGTCGTGGCGTCCTTCATGGGCTCGGACCCCGGGGTGGGCCAGCCCCTGCTCTACCGCAACGACTGCGGAGCTGAGCCCGGCTGCGGCGGCAAGCTGCGGATGACCGAAGTATCCCGCGAGCTGGGGATCCGCCGGCCGGCCATGCCGATGGGCGCCAACTACGGCGATCTGGACAACGACGGCTGGCTCGACTTCTACCTCGGCACCGGGGAACCGGACCTCGCCAGTCTGATGCCGAATGTCATGTACCGCTTCGATGGCCGGCGCTTCGAGGAGGTCACCTTCGCCGGCGGTTTCGGCCACCTCCAGAAGGGACATGGCGTGGCGTTCGGCGACCTCGACCGCGACGGAGACATGGACCTTCTCCACCAGCTCGGCGGCTTCTACCCAACCGACACCTTCGGCAACGCCCTGTTCGAGAACCCGGGCAGCGGCAACGCCTGGGTCACGCTGCGCTTTGCCGGCGCCGGCCCGGCCGGCTCGGGCGCCAACCGCTTCGGGGTCGGCTCACGGGTCACCCTATCCATCCAGGGTCCGAACGGCAAACGCACGATCCATCGTCTGGTCGGATCGGGCGGCTCCTTCGGCGGCAACAGCATGCAACTCGAAGTGGGGCTCGGCGACGCGATCCGAATCTCCGAGATCCGGGTGCGCTGGGCCGGCAGCGACACACACCAGGTCTTCAAAGACGTAGAACCACGGGCCGTCTACCGGATCAGCGAGCGTGCGGAAGCTCTCGAGCGCATCGACGCGCCCGCGTTCCGCCTGGGCGACGACGGATGAGAGTCGCTCCTGGCTGCGTCGCCGTGTGGGCTGCGTCGGCGCTCTCGCCCGGACTCGCCCGAGCTGGCGAGACGGAGGTTCTCTTCGTCGACGCAACGAAGAACGCCGGTCTCGACTTCCGGCATTGGAACGGCATGAGCGGCCGGCTCTACTACGCCGAGGTAGTGGGAGCAGGGGCCGCGCTCTTCGACTACGACAACGACGGCGACCTGGACCTCTACCTGGTTCAGGGCAACCTGCTCGGCGCGAACGGGGAGCGCACCATCGCAAACGTACCGTGGACCGGAGACTGGCCGCCCAGCGATCGTCTCTACCGCAACGACCTCGAACTTCGAGAGGACGGCAAGAGCATCCGCTTCGTCGACGTCACCGAGGAGAGCGGCATCGTCGCGACCGGCTACGGCATGGGAGCCATTGCCGGCGATCTGGACAATGACGGCTGGACCGATCTCTACGTGCTCAACCTCGGCGACAACCAGCTCTGGCGCAACCAGGGCGACGGGACGTTCACCGACCGCACCGAGGCCACCGGCACGGGCGACTCGCGCTGGAGTATCGCGGCGGCCGCCGCCGACTACGACGGCGACCTCGACCTCGACCTGTTCGTTGTCAACTACCTGAACTTCTCCCTGGCAACCCACAAGACCTGTCTCACCGAGCGCGGTGAAGTCGACTACTGCCTGCCCAGCGCCTATCAACCCGTCCTCGACCGCCTGCTGCGCAACGACGGCGACGGGACATTCACGGACGCGACCGCCGAGGCGGGTCTCGCTTCGACCCGTCCCGGCAACGGCCTCGGCGTGCTTGCGGCCGATCTCGACGGCGACCGCCGGCTCGACTTCTACGTCGCCAACGATCTGATGCCGAACCACCTCTGGATCAACGGCGGAAACGGTGTACTGGTGGAGGAGGGTCTGATCGGCGGTGCGGCGCTCAACGCCGACGGCGAGGCCGAGGCCAGCATGGGTGTCGCCGGCGGCGACTACGACGGCGACGGCGACATCGATCTCTTCCTGACCCACTTCAACCGGGAAACCAACACCCTCTACCGGAACGACTCGGAACCCGGAGCACCCTCCTTCCGCGATCGGACGAACGCGGCCGCCCTGGCGCGGCCGAGCTGGGACGCGACATCCTTCGGCACCGCCTTCGTCGATCTCGACCTTGACGGCTGGCTCGACCTTGCCGTGGTCAACGGCGCCGTGACGTTCGCCGCCGGGAGGCCGCGCACCGAAGACGATCCGTTCCCCCTGGATCAACCGAACCAGGTGTTCCTCAACGTGGCGGGCGGTAGCGGCAACCGCCGGTTCGAACCGGCGCCGGCCGGCATCCTGGACGGTCCCACACCGCTCGTGAGCAGGGGTCTCGCGACCGGCGACATCGACAACGATGGCGACACGGACATGGTCATCACGAACAACAACGGCCCGGCCCGGCTGTTGCTCAATCAGGCAACGGCGCTCGGCGACTGGATCGGTCTGGCGCCCCGCGTGGGCACCGCGCACGCTCACCGCCCGGCGTCCGGGGCGACCGTGCGAATCCGCCGGGCCGGAGCGCCGCCCCTCGTGCGGCTGGCGGGCAGCAGCGGCAGCTACGCGTCTTCGAACGACCCCCGCGTCACGGTGAGCCCGAACGGCGTCGAGGTCACGCGAATCGAGGTCCAATGGCCCGACGGAAGAGTCGAGCACTGGCCAGCGCCGCCTCCGGCGGCTTACACTGACCTCGCGCGCGACACGGGTCGATGGGCAAGACCAGGGGAACAAGATAAGCCATGATGAAACCGTTTCGTTGGCTGCGCCTGACTGCCGGCCTTGTGCTCCCGCTCTCGCTCTCGGCTACCGGTCTTGGCGCGCAAACCGAGGTCACCGACCGGCTCGTGCCTGTGCCCGAAGTCGATCTTCGCGGCGTCGACGAAGCGGTGCGCACTCAGATCGCCGAACAACGCAAGTTGCTCGACGACGCCCTCGCCGCGGGAGCGTCAACCGCGGAAGAGGCCGATCAACTGGGATTGCTGTTCGGCGAGGCCGGTCAGCTCTACCTCGTGTACGACCTCTTGCCGCCGGCGAGAGCCTGTCTAGCCAACGCCGCGGAGCTGCAACCGCGCAACTTCCGTTGGCGTTACCTCCTCGGCAGCGCCGCGGAGCACCTGGGGCAACTCGAGGAGGCGGTCGCCGCCTACGAGCAGGCCCGCGCGCTCCAACCGGGCGATCCGGCGACGGTCATCCGTCTCGGCCGGGTCTACCTCGAGTTGGGACAAGGCGAAGAAGCGCGCACCCACTATGAGCGTGGCCTGGAACTGCCCGGAGCGAGGGCGGCGGCGCACTTCGGCCTCGGCCGCCTGGCTACCGAGACCGACGACCCGGCGGCGGCGCTCGAGCACTTCCAGGCAGCGTTGCGCGAACAGCCTCGGGCAAACTCGCTTCACTACCACATCGGCATCGCCCAGCGCGCACTCGGCAACGACAGCGAGTCGCGCGCGGCGATGGAACTCCGCGGCGAGGCGCCTGTCGCCTTCGCCGATCCCATCGCGGCGGAGATCAAGGAATCAGCCACGGGAATCGGCGCTCAATTGCTGCTGGGCCGCGTCGCCCTGGCGGCGAACGCATTCGAACTCGCCGAGCAGCGTTTCCGCGAAGCGGTCCAGGACAATCCCCGGAGTGCCGCCGCCAAACGGTCCCTCGCGGCGGCCCTGGAGAAGATGGGCCGGCGCGCCGAGGCCGTCATGTGGTACCAGGAGGCACTGAACCTGAGCCCCGACGACGCCGGGCTGCTCTTCCACACCGGCCGGCTCTACAACGAGCAAGGAGCGTTCCGTGCGGCGACCAAGCGCCTGGGCCGGGCGGTCGAGATCGAACCGTCCTTCGGGCCGGCCTGGGTCGAACTGGCAAGGAGCCGGGGCGAAACAGGCGACCATCTCGGGGCCGCCGAAGCCTTGACCCAGGCCCTCGAACTGGCGCCGGGCGACCGCAACCTCCGCTTCCATCGGGCGAGCAACTACCGGCGCGGAGGCCGCCGCGAACTCGCGTTGCGGGAGTTCGAGTCGTTGCTGGCCGACTTCGGACTCAATCGCGAGATCGTGATGCAGCTCGGGCGGATCGAGCAGGAACTCGGCCGACCAGCCTCGGCGGTTAGTCGCTTCGAACAGCTCATCAAAGCGGGGGGCGAGCCGGGCCACCTGAGCGCGGCCCACTTCGAACTCGGCAACATCCGCACCGAGCAGGAGCGCTACGAGGAGGCGATCCCCCACTACCAGCGGGCGATCATCGCCAACCCGACCCTCAAGGCGGCCTACGTCAACCTGAGCACCGCCCTCGGTCGTCTCGGCCGTTTCAAGGAATCCGCCCTGGCTTCGCGCCGCGCCCTGGAACTCGACCCCACCGACAGCCAGGTCCGGGCAGCGGAGGTCACGGCCCTGCTGCTCGCGGGCGAGGATGCCCAGGTGCGGCTCATGCTCGAGCAGACCCTCGAACTTCCCGACCAGGGCGGCAGCGGCTACTTCGCCGTGCTCCTGGTCCAGGTCCTCGCCGCCTCCGAGGACGACGAGGTGCGAGACGGCGAAAGAGCCCTGAATCTCGCCCAGCAGTTGTTCCAGCGCGCCCATACACCGGCCCACGGCGCCGTCCTCGCCATGGCCTACGCCGGAACCGGCAACTTCGAAGAGGCCGCGTCCTGGCAGGAACGACTCATCGAGAACCTGGAACGAACCAGCCCCCCCGAGGCCCTCGAAGAAGCCCGCGAACGGCTCGCCGCCTACCGCGAAGGCCGCAAGATCCGCGCCCCCTGGCGCCGCTGAGGGCTGGGTTGGGTCGGCGGCGACGTGGCGGTGGTTGTTGCCGCCGAGGCTGGAGGGCGTTGCGCCGCGCGGGGCGGCTCGCGTCAGTCCTCGGAGAGCATTCGCCGGAGGCGGGGATGAAGAACGCTGACAAGGCGGTTCCCGCGGTCGCGCATCCAGGCGACGGCCTCCCGGTACTCCTCGCTCTCTTCGCTGCTCTCGAACAGAGACGGGGTGCACTCTCTTCGAAAGCCGAGGCAAGCACCGCCACGAGGAGTGCGCCAATCCTCCAAATCGTCCCAAGAACGATCCCGCTCGGCCGCCGGCGGCCGCATCTCCCGCCTCAAATCCTCGACGGCGGTCCGCGTCTCATCGAAGATCCGTTCCTCTCGCGTGCAGCCCGCCCGGGCAACCAGGTAGCAACTGATGGCTGATCCGAATCCGGAAAGAGAGAAGACGAACCGCAAGGCTTCGCCGTTCCAGGCGGCACCGCGGACCTTGACCCTCTTCGGGAAGCCCTCCTTCTCAAGCTCCGACTCCGGATCAGCGAAGGCGAAGTCCCCGCCGAATACGGCTCGCCAGAACTCGCCAGTTCGCCTATCCCAGTCCGAGTCCCCGCTCTCGCGAACATAGCCTGCCTCCGCCACGGACTCGACTGGAACTGCGCCCTCCACGACAAACCGCTGAACGATCTCGGTCCGGGCCAGAACACGCGGCTGAACGATGAGACCGTCGTCGCTATCCCGGTAAAGCGCCGTCTCCACCAAGGCCAGATTGAAATGCAGACCGCTGCGGCTCTGGACGAAATCGACAATCTTCTCGGCACGCTCCTGGATGCCGTCGCCAACGATCAGGAGCAGGAACTCGCCTCGTCTCAGGTAGCGCGTGACGTTGTCGACGAACTCCGCCTCGACGACATGGGGGTCGCGCTCAGACACCAGTTCGTATAGGACGTTCGAACCCTCCCTGCCGAGCGCCAGAGAGACCTGACGCTGCAGGTCCTCGTAACCCCATGAAGCAAGTACCGTCGCGTAGTCGAGGATCTGGCCGATCACTTCGCGCCGTGCCTGGGGGTTGCGCCAGAGCTTGAACTCGCAGAGCGTAAGTCGACCCAGAGAGTTGATGTAGAGCGCATCGACGCTGCCTGACGGCGGCGCCGAGAGTTCCCGACAGACCGGGACCGGGTCGCCGTAGGCGGCATCGATCGTCGCTATCGGGAGACACTCGGGATGGGCGAAGAAGAGCTTCTGAAGGCTCGCCTCATCGACACCTCCTTCTGTGACGCGCGACGCCAGCGCCACCGGTTGAAAGACTTCCGGCCTTCCGCCGGCGCGGTCAACGCGGATCAGTTCTCCGTATCGAGATTCTCTGCTCATGCTCTCCTCGGCAACTAGCTGAGCTAGGACGCCAACTCTTCCTCTTGGCTCCCTCAGGACAGGAAGACGGCAGCGAAGTGGCTTGGAGACACGACCGAAGCGCCACTCGGAGGAGTCCGCAGCAGGAGTCGGTCGCTGGTAACCAGATGGGCTCTCGGTTCGTGGGCAAGCAGTGCCCAAAGGTGGTTGTCGCCTGCGTCGGGGGCCTCTCCGGCCGCTTGCGGCTTCCTCCACACGGCCATTGCCACCAGTTCGGTCAGGAACCGGTCGAGCTCTTCGGACGTCAGGCCGTGCCGTTCGACAAGTGCCGGACGCCGCAACACGGCTGAGTACTCGCTCAACAACGCCGACGACATCAGGTGCAGGATCCTGCCGCTGATCATGAAGTCCAGAATCCTGGCCGGCGGCGCGTTCGAGTTCCCGTCGATCAGACCCGAAACGACCACATTCGTGTCGACGATGCACAATCGCCGCTGGAGGGGACCGCGACCGCTCTCTCGCGGCCGTGGTCCGCGCGCCAAGGTCTACTTCCCTTCTCGTTGACGGCTTGTCTCCTCAACCGCGAGAGCCATTGCCCGATCAGAGTCGAGCCCTGAGTTCTCGCGCGCCTTGAGTACGAGTTCCCGTGCGGTTTCGTAGGGCTGAATGCCCCTCAGCTCCAGACTCTCTTCGATGATCGCAGCCATAGAGCAGCCTTGCCGGGCGGCTGCTTCCTTCAAGGCCCGGTGCGTCTGATCTGCCAGCGTAATGGTCAGACGGGTCATTGGGTGGGCACTCCACTGTTTGTAACCGACGTCAACACCAGAACACAATAGCACCAACTCACCAATACAGCGAGCATGTTCCCGCATCCAGGGCGCTTGCGCCGTAGAACGCTACGAGTGAGTCCTGCATACGCATACTCCTGGTGATGTTGGGGGCTGGGGCCAAACATGGAGCCTGCGACAGGTTTGGCGGCGTTAGTCGACAACCGGCTGGTACCGGGCCCGCCCCGTTTCAACCACCTTGCCCTCCTCGACCAGGGCATCCAGGTGCGCCCGGAGAGAGAACGCCGCGGCGTCGTGGAGCTTGCGGTCGACATCGGCGTAGATACGTTCGACCATCTCGGGGATGGTGGCTATTCCAGCGGCGATCGCATCGAGGGCCTGCTCCGTGCGCTGCTGGCGGTGGCGGCGGATCTCGCGGATCCGGTCGAGGGGCGGTTCGATCGATTCGCCGTGACCGGGGTGGAGAACTTCGATGCCGGACCCGCGGTCGAGTTCGATCAGCCGTTGGAGGGAGGCCATGTACTGGTTCAGGTTGCCGTCGGGCGGCGCGATGATCGAGGTCGACCAGCCCATGACCAAGTCGGCGGTGAACACCGCTCGCTCCTCTTCAAGCAGGAAGCAGAGGTGGTCGCTGGCATGGCCGGGCGTGTGGAGGGCCACCAATGTCGTGCCACCGGAGGACAGGCGCTCGCCGTCCTCGAGGCGGGCGGCGGCGCCGAACGGCGGCTGCTCGCTGAAGGTGAGGATCGCCGCGCCGTAGTGATTGGCGAGACGGGGCGCCAGGGGCCAGTGGTCGCGGTGCAGGTGACTGATCAGGACCGCCTCGACCTGCCGTCCGCCAACTGCCGCGGCAACGGCATCGAAGTGCCGGTCGTCCTCCTCGCCCGGGTCGAGGACGAACACGGGTCCGCTCTCCCCGCCGATAACGTACGTGTTCGTGCCCGGGCCGGTGAACATCCCCGGGTTGTCCTGGGTCACCCGCAACACGCGGTTGGACAGCCGCACCGGCCTGCCCTTCACGAGACCGTCCATCCGGCGGCGGCGGCTCAAACGCTGAACGCCCGCTTCCAGTCGCGGGCATTGGCCACGGAGGGACTGGGGGCGGCGTCCTCGTAGCCTTCCTCACCCGGAATCACCGCGCGCGGCGGTTCACCCGGCGTCCTGCCCAGCAGGACGCGCGGCTGGATGATGGGGAATTCCCTCTGCGCGTCGACCGCGGCGACCGCCGCGTCCGCGGTGTCGAACTGGACCAGCTTCATCAGATTGCGGATGGTGGGGAAGATGATCATCCACTCCCCGCGCCGTCCGTTTTCGAGCGCTTCCCGCGCGGTCACCCAGGCCGAACTCGTCAGCTCGTGGTCGTCGTGGCCGGCTGTCTGATTCCGCGGCGCCCGGGCGACGAAGAAGCGGGTGTCGTAGCGCCGGGGCTGCCCCTCCGGCGTAATCCAGTGTGCCCAGTAGCTGATGCGGTCGGTGGCAAGCGTCAGCCCTTCCTGAGCCGCGATATCGAGCAGGGAGAGCTTGCCGGCGTTCAGCTCGCCGCGCAGGGCCTCGTACTGCTGCTCCACCGACGGCTTCGAGAAGTCGAGCAACCGTCCGTCAGGGTCGTAGGCGAGCAACACGCCGGCCTCCTCGAAGCACTCGCGGATCGCGGCGACGTAGAACGTCAGCCCGCCCTCCTCCAGCGACAGCCGGGCACTGGCCTCGCGGTCGGTGAGGCCGTGGCACAGCGTCTCGTCGACCTGATCCTCTGGATCGACCCGGCCGCCCGGGAATACGTAGGCGCCGCCGACGAAGTCCGACTTGATATGCCGGCGCTCCATGAACACCTCGACGCCGCGTTCGCTGTCCCGCAGCAACAGGACAGTCGAAGCGTGACGGGCCGTGACCGGAGACTTCGACTGCTCAGACATCGGCGCCAGCTCCTTTCGCAGCCGGTGGAGTATCGCCTGGCCCCTCTTGCGATCGACCTGCTTGATCGAGTTCTTCGATCAGGTCGTCGGCCGCGGACTCCGAGGCCTGCAGCCGCCGTGCGGCCTCCTCCGCGCCGCGCATCGCGCGCAGGAAGCTGCGGCCCGCGATGTCCTTCAACTCCTCGTCGCTGTATCCCCGGCGAACCAGTTCGACCAGGAGATCGGGGAACGTCGAGGCATCCTCGAGCCCTACCGGCACGGTGGGGATGCCGTCGAAGTCCGAACCGATGCCCAAATGGGCGGTTCCGATCAAAGCCCGGACGTGGTCGATGTGGTCCGCCACGTCGCCTATCGAAGCCTGCGGCCCGGGGTTTTCGCGCCGCCAGGCTTCGAGATGCGGGCGGAGTTCGGCCGGCGCCACGCCCGTCCCCGAGAGGCGGAGGCGCTCCGCGTCCATGCGCCGGAAGTACGCCCGCACGGCGCCGTTGACGAAGGACGGCACGAAAGTCACCATCACGACGCCACCGTTCTCCGCGAGGCGCCGCAGCACGTCGTCGGGAACGTTGCGTGGGCTTGCCGTGACCGCGAACGCGGAGGAATGGGAGAAGATCACCGGCGCCTTCGACTCGTCCAGCGCCTGGTGCATCGTCTGCGGCGACACGTGGGAGAGGTCGACCAGCATCCCCAGGCGATTCATCTCCCGCACCACCTGCCGTCCGAAGGCCGTGAGCCCCCCGTGCGCGGGACGGTCGGTCGCCGAGTCGGCCCACGCCGTGTTGCTGCCGTGGGTCAGGGTCAGGTAGCGAACTCCGGTTGCGTAGAGCTGGCGCAGCACGCCCAGCGACGACTCGATCGAGTGCCCGCCTTCGGCGCCGAGCAGCGACGCCACCTTGCCGGCGGCATGGATCCGCTCGATGTCGGCGGCGGTCAGCGCGAGTTCCAGGTCGTCGGGATACCGCTCGATCAGGCGCTTGGTCAGGTCGACCTGCTCGAACACGACGCGTGCCGCGCCCGGCCGGCCGAAGGAAGTCGGGATGTAGACCGACCAGAACTGAGCGCCGACTCCCCCCTGGCGAAGGCGCGCGATATCAGTATGCATCGGCGGCTCGAGCGCCGAGGTATCGCGAAAGTCGATCCGGTCGAGGTGGTTCGCGACCCGCGTGCGGTACTGCCAGGGCACATCGTTGTGTCCGTCGATCAACGGCACTTCCCGGAGCAGGCCCAGCACATGCTCCCGGCTGGCGCGCTCGTCTTCGGCGTAGGCCACGGGCGCTGAACCATAGCTCACCGCGGCACCGATCCCAGCGCACAGCAAGGCGCCAACTCTCCACGTCATCCTGGCTCCCCTCCCCCCACGAAGCCGCGATTGTAGGGGAAAGCACCGCCGAACGGCCGAAGCCGGCCGCGCTGGGTTGCTACGCTGCGCGCGCGGTGCAGGACTGCTGGGTCAAGACGATCGGGATCATCGGCTTCGGCAGCTTCGGCCGGTTCATTGCCCACCACGTCGGCGAACGCTTCGACGTGCGGGTCTGGGACCGCCGAAAGCTGGAACCGGAAGCAGCGGACCGCGGAGTACCGTGGGCCAGTCTTGAAGCCTGCGCCCGCTGCGACGTCCTCATTCCGGCCGTGCCGGTTCAGGAACTGGATTCCCTGCTCGTCCAGGTGGTTCCGCACCTCGGCGAACGCACCCTGGTGGTCGATGTCGCCTCGGTCAAGGTCAAACCGCACCGGATTCTCGAACACCGGCTTCCGGCGCAGGTCGAGTTCATCGGCACCCATCCCATGTTCGGCCCCCAGAGCGGCAGTGAGGGCATCGGGGGCCTGAAGGTCGTGCTCTGCCTTCCGGACCGCCCGGTCGACCCACGACGGGTGACGGCCCTGCGGGGCTTTCTAAAGGCAGACCTCGGCTTGGAAGTGCTCCAAATGACGGCCGAGGAACACGACGCCGAGATGGCCTACATTCAGGGGCTGACACACTGGATGGCGAAGGCGCTAAGGGAGATCCACGTCCCGGACCCCGCCCTCGGCACCGTCGCCTACCGGCACATGATGAAGATCGAGGAGAACCTCAGGCACGACTCCGACGATCTCTTCCTCACCATCGCCCGGGAAAACCCGTTCGCGGCCGACGCGCGCCGCGAGCTCAGCGAAAGGCTGAGGGAGATCGAAGAGTCGATCGAACGGGAGCCGCCGGGCGCCGATTGAGGGTCCCGCGGCGGAGCGCGGCAGAACTCCCGGAGGCCGGCGCTTCGCGCCGGATGCGGGCAGGATGCCCGCATCCGGACGCCGCGACTCGACTGCTATGACAACCAGCGCTTGCGTCGGCGGTAGTGCTTCACGTCACGGTAGCTCTTCCGCTGCCCGACCTGGGTGAGGCCCAGGTAGAACTCCTTGACGTCGGCGTTGTCCTGGAGTTCCGCCGGCGTTCCCTCCAGCACCACCCGGCCACCTTCCATGATGTAGCCGTAGTGGGCGATCTCCAGGGCGCGCGCGGCGTTCTGTTCGACCAGAAGGATCGTGGTTCCCTGTTCCCGGTTGATGCGCTGAACGATCTCGAAGATCTCCTGCACCAGCAGCGGCGCCAAACCCAGGGATGGTTCGTCCAGAAGCATCAGCTTCGGCTGAGCCATCAGCGCCCTTCCGATCGCCAGCATCTGCTGCTCGCCGCCCGAGAGGAAGCCGGCCATCGACGCGCCGCGCTCCTTGAGACGCGGGAAGTAGCTGTACACGCGGTCCACAGATTCGTCGATCCCACCCTTGTCCCGAGCCGTGTAGGCGCCGGCAAGCAGGTTCTCCTGCGGCGTCAGGTGCTCGAACACCCTGCGCCCCTCCATGACCTGGAAGATCCCGCGACGCACGATGTCCTCGGCCGGCAGCTTGTCGATCTGCTCGCCCTCGAACTCGACACCGCCGTCCGTGACCTCGCCGTCCTCGGGATGAAGCAGCCCGGAGATCGCCTTGAGCGTCGTCGACTTGCCGGCCCCGTTGGTGCCCAGAAGCGCCGCGATCCGGCCCTGTTCCACCTTGAGCGAGAGCCCCTTGAGAACGAGGATGACGTCGTTGTAGATGACTTCGACGTTGTTCAGGGAGAGCATGGCTGAGAGCATGGCTTGACTTGGAGGCGGTCAACCCCGGGGGCGGGCGGCGCTCGCCATCCGCCAAGGGCGGCCCGTGCTCTATCCCGCCGCCTCCGGACCGCCGGCCATCAGCATCTCCGTGACCGGCTGCCACTTGCCGTCCCGGACCTCGAAGATCCGCATGCCCTTGACGCCGCGATGGTCGGTGCCGGTGAAGGTGACCGGGACCGTCACGCCACCGGACTCGAGCCCGTCGAAGGTCTCGAACGCGGCGTGGATGGCCTCGCCGCTAATCTCGCCCGTCGCGGCGGCGCGCTCGATGGCCTCGGTCACGAAGCCGGCCACCGTCCAACCCTGGCCGTAGAGCAGGCCCTCCTCCTCGATCGAACCGCCCTTTGACGCGAGGTATTCGGCCGCCTCGTTCAGGCCGTCGATGCCCTCACCAGGCGGCGAGTAGATGACCGAACCCAGTACGCCTTCCGCGGCCTCCCCCGCGAGTTCCACCAGCACCTCGTTGCTGCAGTAGTTCAGACAGGCGAAGCGCAGGTCCAGGCCGAGATCCCGCGCGTTCTTGAGCGTCAAAGACGCCGGGTTCGACGTGTTCTGGAACACGACCCAGTTGGCCCCGGACTCGGCAATCCGCGTCAACGTGGCGCTGAAGTCGGTGTTGCCCCGCGCCATCTCGTGCGGCGCCATCTCGATCCCCGACTGCTTCGCGTACTCCTCGCCGCCCTGGTTCCACGGTGAGAGACCGAACGGACTCGCGTTATGCATCAGCGCCACGTTCGGCTTCTCGCCTCCCGAGGCTTCCGCCTCGTCCACCAGGTAGTCGAGCAGGATGATCAACTGGTCAGTGTAGGTGGTGCCGACGAGGAAGTTGTACGGTGCCTCGGCCGGGTCGCCCAGCACGTGCGAGAAGGACGCGGAGATGAAGGGAATCCGGTCGGCCGCGATCCGGCCCCGCAGGGCCTCGGTGTCGCCGGTGCCCCAGCCCATGAACATCACCGACCCGGCCTGGACGAACTCGGAATAGAGCTGTTCGGCCTTCGCGACGTCGTAGCCGTAGTCGTTCCACAGCAACTCGATCGGGCGGCCGGCGATGCCGCCGCGCTCGTTGAGCCAGTCGTAGTAGTCGCGAATTGCCTCGGCATACATCGTGCCCACATCCGAAGTCGGACCCGTCAGATCGAAGATCGCGCCGATCCTGATCGGGGCGGTCGCCTCGTCGACCGGTTCGCCGCCTCCGCAGGCGACTAGGAGCAATACAGAAAGAACGGCTATGAAGGCGAGACGGGTCATGGCGAAAGTCTCCTCAAGGGGTGCCGCGCACCCCAAGTCTGGCGTCCGAGTAACCGGCGGATCATATCGCCCACGATGTGGCGCGGTGGCTAGTAGGAGAAGGGCCAGACACGGAAGTAGTCCTTCACGTTGCGCCAGAGCTTGGCGAGGCCCTCCGGTTCGAGCACCAGGAAGAGGATGATCACGAGGCCGAAGACGCCCTGCTGGACATACGGCAGGACCGTGGCCGCCCAGGGTGCCGTGTCTTGCAGCGAACGGCCCACGGTGTTGATCATCGCCGGGAGCAGGACGATCAGCGTGGCGCCGAAGAAAGAACCGGAGATCGTCCCCAGCCCGCCGATGATGATCATCGCGAGGTAGGAAATGGAGATCTCGATCGTGAACCGCTCCCAGGTGACGATCGAGCGGTAGTGGGCGAGCAGGGCGCCGGAGAGCCCGACCAGGAAGGACGAAGTAGCGAAGGCGAGCAGCTTGTAGCCGAAGACGTTGACGCCGATCGCCGAAGCCGCCATGTCCTGGTCCCGGATCGCCACCCAGGCGCGGCCCACGCGCGAGCGGAACAGATTCGCGGCGAAGAGCGCGACCCCCAGAGCAATGACGACCAGAATCCAGTAGAAGCGCCCGTCGGTGTTCAGGCGAGCGCCGAACAGTTCGGGCGCCGGCACGACCAGAGCCTCCGTGCCCCCGGTCAGTCCGGTCCAATGCGTGACCACGAACTCGACGATCTGCTGGGCGGCAAGCGTAGCCACCGCCAGGTAGAGCCCCTTGAGCCGCAGCGAGGGCAGGCCGACCACAAGGCCGGCAACCGCGGTGATCAGGGCGGCAACGGGAATGCTGATGTAGAAGGGAACACCGAACCGGACGGTGAGAAGGCCCGCGCCGTAGGCGCCGATCGCCATGAAGGCGCCCTGGCCGAGGGAGATCTGGCCCGTGTAACCAACCAGGATGTTCAGACCGATCGCGCCGATCGTGGCGATCGCGATCTGATTGGCCAGATTCTGCCAGTACGGCGAAGCCAGGAACGGAAACACGAGGAGTCCGGCCAGGAGCAGACCCGTGCGCACCTTCTGCAATGGCATGCGCCGCAGAGACATGTCCGAGCGGTAGTCGCTGAAGAAGATTCCTGATTCCATGATGGCTGAAGGAGGTCGCCCGGTGCGGGACGCGTAGCTGTTCGGCGCCGCGCTAGACCCTCTCGATGATCTCCTTGCCGAACAGGCCGTAGGGGCGGATCATCAGGACCAGGATCAGCACGATGTACGGCACGATGAGTTCCAACCCGGAGGTCGTGTACCCGGCGGTGTACGACTCGAGCAACCCGATCACGCCGCCGCCGACGATCGCGCCGGGCACCGAGTCCAGGCCGCCGAGGATGACCACCGGGAACACGCGCAGGCCGATAAAGATGATGTCGTGGCTGACGCCGACCGTGTTCGCCAGCACGATGCCGGCGACCGCCGCGGTGATCGCCGCCATCGCCCAGGCCACCGCCAGCACCCGCTTGATGCTGATGCCCATCGAAAGCGCCGCCTGCTGGTCGTCGGCGATCGCTCGCATCGCGATGCCGTCCCGGGTGTGACGGAAGAAGAGGGTCAGAACCGTCAGCAGGATTCCGGCTATCGCGATGACGAGCAACCGGTCGATACCGACCACCGCGCCCATGAACTCGACCTCGCCCTCGGGGATGAAGTTCGGAAAGGCCTTGGGCCGCGCTCCCCAGATGCCGTTGACCACGGCGCGCAGCAGGCTGGACAGACCGATCGTGACCATGATCATCGAGATCACCGGCTCGCCGATCAGCGGCCGCAGGACGAGCCGCTCCACGATCAGGCCGATCAGGGCTGCCGAGAGCAGGGTCGCCAGAACACCCACGCTCCAGGGCAGCCCGAACTGGCCGATGAAGGCGAACGCGAGGTAGGCGCCGAAGAGGAGGAACTCGCCCTGCGCGAAGTTGATCACTGCGCTCGCCTTGAAGATGACGACGAAGCCGACCGCGACCAGGGCGTAGACCATGCCGTTCGAGAGGCCGGAGACCGTGAGCTGAAGGAAGACGTCGCCTTGCATCGCCGGGATCCTCGCGACTCAGACTAGAGGTCCGCGGTGTCGCCGATGTACATGCCGGAGCGGTTCGGGAGGAACCGCGATCCGCAGCCGGGTCTGCAGAACGGCCGTGGCGCCGTCCTGATAGGTGATCTGGTTCTCGATCTCGACCGCCTCGCCCTCGCCGTAGAGCGCGTCGACGAGCAGGCGGTAGCGGTCGGCGATGAAGCGCCGCCGCACCTTGCGGGTGCGGGTCAGCTCCTCGTCGTCCGCGTCGAGCTCCTTGTGCAACAGCAGGATTCTCTGAATGCGGGCCGACTCGGGCAGATCGGCGTTGATGCTCGCCGTGTGCTCCAGCGCGAGTGCGTAGATCTCGGACTTCTGCGCCAGGTCGGTGAAGGTCGTGTACGGGATCTGACGGCGCTCGGCCCACTTGCCCGCGTTGGCGAAGTCGATCACGATCATGGAGGTCACGAACGCGTAGTCGCCGCCGCCGAACACCACCGCCTCCTTGATGTAGGGGCTGAACTTCAGCTTGTTCTCGATGAACTGGGGCGAGAACTGCGTCCCGTCGTGCAGTTCCATCACGTCCTTCTTGCGGTCGATGACGATCAGATGCCCGTCGTCGTCCATGTAGCCGGCGTCACCGGAGTAGAGCCAGCCGTCGCGGAGCGCCTCCTCGGTGGCCTCTTCGTTGTTGTAGTAGCCGAGGAACACGGACGGGCTTCTGGTCAGAATCTCGCCGCCCTCGCCGAGACGAACCTCCATACCGGGGACCGGCGTGCCCACCGTATGAAACTTGATGTCGTCGTCCCGGTGCGCGACCGAGATGCCTGAGACCTCCGTCTGACCGTAGATCTGCTTCAGGTTCACGCCGATGGCATGGAAGAAACGAAAGATGTCGGGTCCCAGTGCCGCGCCGCCCGTGTAGGCGCGACGGATCCGCCGTACTCCCAGCTTGTCCCTCAGCCAGAAGAAGCAAACGGTGTTCGCAATCCGCCGCCCAAGGGCCAGGAACGCCGGCTGGCTTCCATGTTCGAGCAGACAGTCGGCGGACCGGTAGCCGACGCTGAGCGCCCAGCCGTAGACCTTCCGCTTGAGCCACGACGAATCTTCGATCCGGACCTGGACGTCGGAGACCATGTTCTCCCAGATGCGCGGCGGCGAGAACATCGTGTGCGGGCCGATCTCGCGAATGTCCTGCTGCACCGTTTCCGGCTCCTCCGGGAAGTTCAGGGCAAAACCGACCAGCAGCCCGCAGGCGGCGCCGATCATCTGTTCGCCGATCCAGGCCAGGGGCAGGAAGGACACGAACTCGTCGTCGCTCTGCATCGGGTCGATGCCGTTGAAGCTGTGGGCCATGGTCAGGAGATTCCGATGGGACAGCATCGCCAGCTTCGGCTTGCCCGTGGTGCCGGAAGTCGTCGAGAGCAGAGCCACGTCGTCGGCTTCAGTCGCCGCGACCCACCTCTCGAAGTCGGCTTCGGTACTGCTCGCGCCCGACCGTCCGAGCTCCTCCACCTCGGGGAAGCCGAGCAGGAAGTCTTGCGGGTAGGAACCGAGTCCGCGCGGGTCGTAGTAGATGACGTTGACTACCGCGTGGTCGCCACTCCCGTCGCTGCCGCTCAACTGGTCCCAGACTTCCAGTAGCTTGTCCACCTGCTCCTGGTCCTCGGCGACGACGAAGCGTGCGCCGGAGAACTCCATGAGGTACTGGACTTCGACCGCCACGGAATCCTGGTAGACACCCAGCGACCTGGCGCCGATCGACTGCGCAGCAAGTTGCGCGATCAACCACTCGGGCCTGTTGTCGCCCACGACGGCGATGATCTCGCCCTTCTCCAGGCCAAGCTCCACGAGACCGCGCGCGAAGTTCTGCACCCGTTCCGCGTACTCGGCCCAGGTGCAGCTCTGCCAGATGCCGAACTCCTTCTCGCGCAGGGCGACCTCGCCGGCCCGCTCCCGGGCGTTCTTGAGCAGCAGCTTCGGCAGCGTGTCCGCGTCTCGCGGCAATGCATCCGAGAAGCTCACTCGGAACCCCCCAGATACGCGCGGATGACTTCCGGATCGGCACGCACGTGGTCCGGCGTGCCGCAAGCGATCGAGCGGCCGAAGTCGAGCACGGCGACCCGGTCGGAGAGGTCCATGACCACTCCCATGTCGTGCTCGATAAGCACGGTCGTCACGCCCCGTTCCTCGTTCACGTCGAGGATGAAGCGCGCCATGTCCTCCTTCTCTTCGATGTTCATCCCCGCCATTGGTTCATCCAGCAGCAGGAGTTTGGGGTCGAGCGCCAGCGCCCGGGCGAGTTCGACCCTTTTCTGCAGGCCGTAGGCGAGCGTGCCCACCGCCTGATGACGAAGGTTCTCGATCTCCAGGAAGTCGATCACTTCCTCAACCACGGCGCGGTGCTCGATCTCCTCCCGGCGCTGTAGGCCAAAGTAGATGCCGCAGGTCAGGACGTTGCCGCGCATGTGGATGTGCCGCCCCAGCATCAGGTTCTCAAGCACCGTCATGGCGCGGAAGAGCTCGATGTTCTGGAAGGAGCGGGCGACCCCGAGCTGCGCTACCCTGTGGGGCGCCCGGCCGAGCAGGGACACGGGCGCCTCACCCGGCGCCGCGGAGTAGGCGATCGATCCCTGCTGCGGACGGTAGAGACCGCTGACCGAGTTGAGCAGCGACGTCTTGCCGGCGCCGTTCGGACCGATGATCGCGAACACCTCGCCGTGGCGGACGTCCAGCGCGACATCGTTGAGGGCGTGCACACCGCCGAAGGAGAGAGTGAGCCCGCTGATCTCAAGACAGGTCGAGGCAGCCGGCGAGGACACTAAGGGTTCGGCCACGGCTGCGCGATTGTATGCGGGCCGCCACAGGAAGGGGGAAACCCGATCGCCCGAGGAGCTTTCCCTGCGACGCGATCTGCAAAGATCGCCGCGCCGTCCACCCTCCACCAACCACCAGAACGCGAGGATCCCCATCATGCCGGCCCGTCCCGTATTGGATGTCGGGCACCTTCAACTTCCGCGGCCAACTCAGATCGATCGTCTACCCGGCACTGACCTGAACCGTCCACCCGCCCGACGATGAACCACTCCGGGCCTGGGAACGCGGATGGCGCGAACCAGTCCGTGCGCTCGTCCGCGGGCGCACGGATGGAACGCCGCTCCGAGCGGCGCGCGGCGACCCTGGAGCGAACGCGGCGCATCGAGAAGACCGTCTCCTGGTCGCGGCTTGCCACGGTTCTTCTGTCGGCCGTGCTCGTCTGGCTGGCGGTCCAGGCACAGCTCTTCTCCTTGGCCTGGGCGGCAGCGCCGGCGTCCCTCTTTCTCGTCCTCATCGTCCTCCACGAACGCGTCCTGCAGCGGGCTCACCGGCTGGCGCTGGCGCAAGCCTTCTACCGACAGATTCTCGACCGCCTCGACGGCGACTGGCGCGCCGGCGGCCGCCCCGGATCGCGCTTTGCCGACGAACACGCCGACCACGTATACGCCGCGGACCTCGACCTGTTCGGCCCCGACTCCCTGTTCCAGATGTTGAGCCGGGCGCGCACCCGCGGCGGCGACGAACTCCTGGCGTCGTGGTTGCTTCGGCCCGCGTCACCCGAGGTCGTGCGTAGGCGGCAGGAGGCCGTATGCGAATTGGCGCCCCGCCTCGACCTGCGCGAGCGTCTCGCCGCCTCTGGTCGAATCGCGCGCACCGACCTCGATCCGGAGGCGCTGCGCGCTTGGGCGGAGGGTGACGGGCGGCCCGCACTCCCCGGCGCCGGCGGCCGGGAGTTCCTGGCGCGCTCCCTGCTGGGTTTGACCGCGGGCGCCAACGTTCTCGCCGTGACCGGCTGGATGATCTGGAGCTGGGGGCCGTCACCCCTCCTTGCCCTGGCGATGCTGCAGATCCTCCTGAGCCTCGGCAGGCGCCGCCACTTCAAGGCGGCCACGGCCGGCGTGACGCGGGCAAGCCGAGACCTCAACCTGGTTGCATCTCTGCTGGAGGTCATCGAGCGCGAGCCGTTCGAGAGCAACGGTCTGATCGAGCTGGCGCAGCGGCTGCGAAGCGTCGATGGAACCCCGGCCTCCCAACACGCAAGGCAGTTGCAACGCCTGGTCGACCTCCTCGACTCGATGCGCAACGCTCTCTTCGTCCCATTCGGCCTGCTGCTGCTCTGGACTCCTCAACTCACCTACGCGATCGACTCCTGGCGCCGTCGCCACGGCGACCGGGTTGCCGCCTGGCTCAGCGCGCTGGCCGAGGTCGAAGCCCTTGCCAGTCTCGCCTCCCACGCGTTCGAGCATCCGGACCACACCTTCCCCACACTGCTGGAGCCGTCCGGGAAGAAACGCCCACTGCTCGAAGGCAGAGCGCTCGGGCACCCCCTGCTGCCCGCGGAGGACTGCGTAGCGAACGACGTCGTTCTGGGAGTCCAGGCGGACGTCACAACCGCAGCCGCCAGGGAAACGACGGCCCCCATCGAACCGCCATCGCCGGCCCTATGCCTGATCGTGAGCGGCTCGAACATGTCCGGCAAGAGCACTCTGCTGAGGACGGTCGGAACGAACGTCGTCCTCGCCCAAGCCGGCGCGCCGGTGCGCGCTCGGTCGCTCCGGCTGACGCCGCTGGCCATCGGCTGTTCCATCCAGCTCCGGGACTCTCTTGCCGAAGGCCAATCCAGGTTCTACGCCGAGATCACGAAGCTCAAGTCCGTGCTCGACCTGACCGACCAGGCGACGCCGGCGCTGTTCCTGCTCGATGAGATTCTCCACGGCACGAACTCCCACGACCGCCGAGTCGGCGCCGAAGGCCTGATCCGGGGCCTCCTCGACCGCGGTGCGATCGGACTTGTCACCACCCACGATCTGGCCCTGGCCCAGATCGCCGACGATTCGGGGGAAGCGTCCCTGCAAAACGTCCACTTCAGGGATCAACTGGAAGACGGCGAGATCCGCTTCGACTACCGCCTACGCGAGGGCACCGTAACGCGCAGCAATGCACTCGACCTGATGCGCCAGGTCGGCCTGGACGTGTAGGTGCGGGAGGCAGGTCGCGACGACCCGGACGAAGGCCCGCCCCACTGGCCCGCCAGGGCGTCATGCCTCAGGGCTGGCCGCGGCCGTCGCCTTCAGGCACCCCACACGGTCACGGCCCGGCCGTCCAGCGACTCCTCGCGCCGGAAGATCTTCTCCTCCCACGGCTTCGACCCGTCCCGGTCGAAGATCACCAGATGCCCCGACTCGCCCCGGCACTTGTCCATGTAGGCCAGGGTCTGTTTCAGCCCCTCGCGGATCGTGGCCTCCAGGCTCCCCCGCAGGATCTTGCACTCCACGACGTAGCGGCGCGCGGGCTCGGCCGGCTCGCTCGCGCCGCCGAAGCGGCCGGGCGGCCACACGATCAGCAGATCCGTGCGGCGGCTGCCCAGCGCGTACTCGCGCTCGATCCGGCGGCCGCCGTTCACGATCCGCTGAAGGAACGCCTGCAGCAGCAACTGCGGACCCGCTTCCTTGTACTGGAACCGCTCGAGCCAGTGCTCCGAATGCTCCCGGAAGAACCGCTGGAAGGCCGCCAGCAGACCCTCCACGTCGAGGTCGCCGTCCGGCTTCACGTACCATTCGGTCTCCTGGACGATCATGGCCTCCCGGGCGTAGTTGAGTTCCCGCGGGATCACCTCCCGGTAGATCGGGTTGGCTATCCGCGCCGTGCCACCCGGCGCCAGGAGTCCAAGGTCGCGCACGTACTCCACGTCGTCGGGCCTGGCTCGGCCGGCCGCGCCGCCGCTCAGGACGGGTTCCACCACCCGCCGCACCCGCTCCTCGCGCAGCTTGTCCGCCAACTGGTGAAGATGCGTCTGGCGGCCCAGGATCAACTCCTCCCTGGCCTCCATGACCGCTTCTCGTCGATCGGCCGCGAGCGGTCCCGAGCAGGCTTGGCCTTGAAGCAGGCCTGGTAGCCCAGCGCGTTTACCAGCCACGGCTGACCTTCCGTCTGGTTCCATACCGTGGCGAGCGCCGCTTCGGTAAACGGCTGCCCCGTCTCCCCGGTGTGCTGGCCAAGCAACGCGCACACGTCGCCCTCGTCGAAGTCGCCCAGCCGCAGCGACTCCGCCTTGATGTTGAACGCACTGCCGCCGGCGATGATCTCGTCCCCCGACTCCGAGTGGATGCGGTAGTCACGCACGTCGCGGATCCCGCACAGGATCACGGTCTGGGGAAAGGCCGCCGGACGGTTGGCGTACCCCGCCCGCAACTGGCGCAGCACCGAGATCAGCGTGTCGCCCACCAGCGCGTCGATCTCGTCCAGGAACAGGACCAGCGGCCTGACATCGTTCTGCGACCAACGGCCCAACGCGAGCCGCAGGGCGCCGTGCGGACCCGCCCGAGCAAGCGCCCGTTCCCACATCCCATCCAGAAAGTCGTCGCCCGGAGCGACAAGCGCCTGCTCCGAGATCTCCGCCAACACGGTCCGAATCCCCGCGCCGACATCGCCGCGCGCCGTCTGTGCGGTCTCGATGTTGGCGTAGACGCAGCGGTACTCGTTCCCCTCGTTCAGCAGGTCGCGAAGCGCCAGCAGCGCTGACGTCTTCCCCGTCTGGCGCGGCGCGTGCAGCACGAAGTACCGCTCGTCCCCGATCAGGCGCAGGACCTCGGCGAGGTCGAACCGTTCAAGCGGCGGGATGCTGTAGTGCTTGGCCGGAACCACCGGCCCGGAGGTGTTGAAGAAGCGCTCGGCCATCGGCATGCACTCGCCCGTTCGGCGATGCCTGCCAGTCTAGCCCGCGTACCTCGCCCCTCCCGGCGCACCCTCGCCGGACGCCGGCGGGAACGCGGCGGCTACGAAGTAGCCGAGGTACGCAGCGGCTCCAGTGCCTCGATGGCTGCCGCGTTCCTGGACCGTGCAGCGTGCCAGAGATCCCAGTCCTGCTGCAGGCCGAGCCAGAATTCGGCGGTCATCCCGGTAACTCGGGCCAACCGCAACGCCGTATCTGCAGTCACGGTGCCCTTGGCATGGACGATCCCACGAAGGCGCGGATAGGAGACACCCAGCCTCCGGGCAAATGCCGACTGCGAGATGCCCAACGGCTTCAGGAACTCCTCGAGCAGCATCTCTCCCGGGTGCGCCGGGGGTTGACACCGTGGCAACCGGCGTGCGGACAGAGTTCCTCCACCGCGGCTGCCCGCAGCCGCCTCAGTGGTAGTCGGCGATTTCGACGTCGTCGGCATAGCCTCCCTCCCAGACAAGACAGGCTCGATAGTGGTCGTTGATTCGGATGCTGTACTGACCGGCTCGATCTCCTCGCGGCCGCTCCAGGCGGTTGCCGGCGGCACAGCCAAATAGCGGAGTTCGTCCACTTGGTTGAGCTGCGTGAGCTTCCTTCGGGCAACACGCCAAACGGCAGGAGGACACCCTCTCCGAGCCGCTCGCGTCGCCGCGCCGTCGAAGATGTCCTCGGTGGCTCGATCGACGAACGACCGGATCATGGAGCGAGCATTGTAGTCCAGTCGATTCCGGCTTCGTTGGCGCTGCGGGAGACGCACCGCCGTGCACTTGCGCAAGGGCCCACATCGTCCTCGTTGGACGTGAAGGCAGCCGGAATTCCGGAACCGCCGAGCGGCAAGCGGATGGCGGGATCGTGCAGCAGGCGGTCAGCCGTATGGCTCCGCGAATCTCGGGCAAGGTGGTGCGGTCCGCCGTGGCGGCCGCCTTTCGCCTGGCGTTCTGAGACAACTTGGGATCGCCGGCGCGAGGCTGGCAGCGGTCTGAACGACTAGTGAGCGACCAGCCGCCAGTACGCTCCCGCGACGAATCCCCTTGGGCGCCGTTCCTGTTCAAGTCAGGGACGGCGCTCTTGCTCTTGGGCGAGCCTGGGGAACGGCCGCCGCGGCTACGAAGGCCTGCCGCACAAGAGAGATCGGAAGGCACGGCTATCGCCGTGCTGCAGGCGGTGCCTATGCGGGTATACTCGGCCGTCGAGGCCCCGCGGCAGGTCGTCGACAACGGCAGTTCCAGCCGCCTACCACCTTCCACTCGTTATGGCGTAGAATCGGTTACCAGTGACCGCCACAGTTCTTCCCACCCACTCGTCGCCTGAGCCGACGTTTATCCCGGAGCGCGTTCCAGCGCCCGAGGTGGAGGCGTGCGCGACCGACGTGACCGAGGACTTCGAGACGCTCCGCGACCGCGGGCGGGAACTGGTCGCCACGGGCTCGTACCGGGAAGCCGCCGCCGTCTATCGACAGGCCGCCCAAGTCGCCGCCGCCGCGGGCGAAGCCGACCTGGCCGACGAGGCCCTCTGCGGCTGGGGAGCGGCGGAGACCGAACTCGGGAACGGGGCCGAGGTCATGCCCAGACTGCGGCCGATCCTGCTCGGAACCACCGTCGACCACAACTCTTGTCTGGCCTCCTATACCTTGGCCCGCGCGCACGAGTTGGAGGGGCAGATCAAGAAGGCGCTCTTCTATGCCCGGTTGTTCCGCGATCGTGCGGTGTATGTCGAGCGCGACGGCCTCACAGGCTTGGCGCAGACTCTCATGGGTAACCTCCTAGTGGCCGAAGGCAGGGAAACTGAGGCAGCTGTCTGTTACCGAACGGCGCTGCGCGACGCGAACGGCGCACCGCCTGCCTGGACAGCCAGCGCCGAGACGAATCTGGGCCACTGCCTACTCGTCAGTGCGCTCGGGGCCAAGGGCTTTCGTCGTGCCAGAATGCGGGAGGGGCTTCGGTTGGTCTACCGGAGCATCCGCACCTTTCGGCGCGAAGGAGCGGTCCAACTCAGCATACTGCCGCACCTGGACCTGTGTTTCGCTCACCTAGAGTTGAACCGGCCGAGCGACGCAAAGCGGCATGGCCAACGCGCCCTGAACTTGGCCCGCCAGCACGAAAACTGGGATGCGGTCAAGAACAGCCTGTACCTGCTGGGACAGGCGGCCATACTGGACCGGGACACCGAAGGGGCGCGTCAGTTCTTCCACGAGCTTCAGCAGCGCTTCTATCCCGAGCAGACTGGACTTGCGAATGTGCTCATGTCGCTCGATGTCCGGCAAGTGGTGAACCTGAGAGCGTGATGAAGCGCATGCTCAAGAAAATCTCGAACGGGGGACGACTGGCTGGCACGGTCGGTGCAGCAGTCCTGGCATTGCTGTTCGGCAACGGTGCGTTGCATGCCGCGAACAGCGCACCGGTGCTGGGAAAGAGCGGCGATGTCTACCAAATCGTCATCGGAACTTACGTCGACTTGTTCCCGGATGGCAGCGAAGCCTCGGCCGAAGCCGAAGTCCTACTGCTAGAGGCCCGGCGCGGTTCCGGCACGGTCGAGCACCACCTGGTGCCCGGCAGCGAGGCGGACGACAGCGACAAGACGCCGTCGCTGTTCTTCGACGCCTCCACCGGCCGGCTCTACGTCGTTTGGTCGAGCAACAACGACTCGACCCTGACGCGGATCAACCTGGCCTCCTTCGACGGCAGCGAATGGTCCGACACCATTGAAGTCTCCGGCAACATCTATAGCAACAAGTCGGCCCCGCGCCTCGCCGTCACGCACGATCGATTCGAACTCGCGGAAGGAAGTAGCGGCCTGTCGAGCGCCCGAACCGTCCTTCATGTCGTCTGGTCGGAAAACACGGCCGATGGCGAGAGGGCCATGTACGCGCCTGTCGTTCTCATCAACGGCGAGCTTGCATCCACGTGGCGCCGCGTTCACCGGCTGAACGACTACGTATCGCAGGAGTTGATCGACGATCCGTTCGACGGCGAAGTGCCGGCGAGTCTGCTCAAGGCACCCACCGTCGACTCCGCCTCCGAGTCCAACGCGGTTGTCATCGGTTTCGCGGATAGCGCCAGCGGAGCCTTCGTCCAGTTGGAACTCTCCACACCGGCAGTCGAACTGGCAGAACTCGCCGACAGCCTCGCAGATCATTTGGAATCCACCAATCTCTGCCTGCGGATCGAGAACGAGGAAGCGGACGCGATCACCTCGGTAGCCGAAGCGGCCCGTGTACACATCGTGCTCGTGGGTCGCCGGATTCGGAGCCGAGTGCTCAGTCCATTGGCGCAAGACGTAGAGAATGTACTCGTTGATCGCGCGGCGGACTTGTGCGCTGAGGACGGTCTGACAGGCATCTCCAGTGCTGCCCGAGTTCATATCGTGCTGGTTGGCGCTCGATCCCAGGAAGGCGATCTACTGGAGGGGGCCGCGAACGGAAACGGCCACGTGCTCCTCGCCGCCGCCCAACCGGTCGGCGACGGCTACGTCCAGCACCTTGCCCGGTTGCAGGTCAAATCGGAGCGCGCGGCCCCCACGACCGGAAGCGGCCAGCAGAAGATCTTCGTCTCGCCCAATGGCACCGGGGCAGTGGTCGCCTGGGAGAACGGGTCTTCGCTGGCTTACGTCGAGACCGATCCGGCGACCGGCGCCTGGAGCGAGACCTTCAATCTCCAGCTCGACGACGAACTCTCCCGCTCCGAGGCCTACTCGATCCTCCGCGAACGCGCCCGCTCCCTCGAGTAGCTCGGGTCGAGGCCAAGGCCACCCGCCCGGGAACCCGCGCTTCTCGAAAGACGCGGTACGCAAAGCCCAGTACAGCAACCCTAGGCGCGTTCCCCAACCCGCCCTGGCTGGCTAGTTACTAGCTGTGCCAGCTCTCTCGGCAACGACCGCCAGCCCTGTCGGGGCAGTAGGGGCCGGCTCCCAGGTGCCTCTGAACGAGCGACGCCCGACGACAGCACATGATCCAACGCCAAACCGGAGCGAGTGAGGCGGAGTGAGCGCAACACCTCCCATCTCCTCTCAAGCGCGAACGTCACCTGGGAGCCGGCCCCTACTGCCCCAAGACGGGCGGGTGACCTGCCGACGCCCGTCGCCGCGGCGCGGCCGCGACGCACCGCCTACGGCCCCGCGCTAACGACGGAACTGTCCGCGCCGCGGAGTTCCCGGCGTAGCGCGTCGCAGTGCCGGAGAAAGGCAGGCAGCACGGCATCGGCCAGCGGCGGAACAGGCTCGTTGACCAGGGTGGCGGGATTGATCCAACGACCATTGCGCTGCACCCGGTAGTCGAGATGGGGAGCGGTTGAGAGGCCGCTCGAACCCACGTAACCGACCACCTGACCCTGCTGAACGCGACGGCCGCGACGAATCCCCTCCGCATAGCCGGACAGGTGGAGATAGGACGTCACGTAGCCGTTGGCATGACGCAGGCGGACGGTTCGGCCGCCGCCGCCACGAGTGCCTGCCGAGGCCACGGCGCCGTCGGCAGTCGCCCGCACGGCGGTTCCGACCGGCGCCCCGTAATCGACGCCGTAGTGGGGCATGCGCCGCTTCAGGATCGGATGGAAGCGATTCAGGGAGAACCGCGACGTGACGCGGGAGTATGGAAGCGGGGAACGGAGGAACTGCCGTCGCAGCGGCTGCCCCTCGCCATCGTAGTAGCGGTTCGGTCCCGTCGCCGCCAGCGCGACGGCACCCTCCGGCGCCGTGCCTTCGGCGCCCCCGTCATCGCTGAAGCGGTACGCCTCGAGCCAACGTTCCCGGTTCCGGTAGCGCAGCGCGTGAATGGCTGCAACACTCTCGAACTTGCCGTCGAGCAGCAGTTCGTCGTAGAGGATCTCGAAGCGATCGCCAACCCGAAGATCGCGGTTGAAATCCAGGTCCCACTGCAGCACCCGGGCCATGCTGTTCGCGAGGCTGGGAGGCCCGCCGGCCCGACGAATCGAACTCTCAAGGGCACCCCGCAGTTCGCCGGCAAACGACCGTCGCACGTGGGCCCGCCGGAAGGGACGGTAGCGACTGCTCCACACGCCGTCCGTTCGCTCCGCGACCACCACGCCCTGGCCCCGGCGCGGCAGCTTGATACCCACCAACTCCCCGCCTTGGCGCACCATGGAATAGACCGGGTCACGGGCTCGGAGCCTCCGTGGATCGAGCACTTCGCTTACCGCCCTCGACGCCTGGTACAGCTCGGAGTCGGGAACGCCCGCTCGCAGCAGTACGCGGTCCAGCGTGTCCCCGCTTCGAATGCGGTTCTCCAGAGGGAAGGGCGCCCGGTCGAGGGCAGTGGCATCCAGGCCCTGGCCTTCGTCGGCGTCGGCGCCGCCCGCCCGGTCAACCCCCGCGTCGGGAATGGCCAGAACCAGTTTTCCGGGCCGGGGCTTCAGGGCGAGCCAGCCCAGAACGGCCGTCCCGGCGAGCAGGACCGAAACGCAGATCCAACCTGCAAGTTGCTTGGAATACACAGTTTGGCGGAGTCGGAAGGGCGCGGCCGAAGGCACTATTCTGCCACGTCGCCGAGCATTCTGCACGCGTGCGGCGTCGTCGGGACAGGACTATTCCGGAAGCCGACGCTTCGCGTCGGATGCGGGCAGGATGCCCGCGTGCCATCCGCGCGCCCGACGACGGGCGCACGGAGTGGTTCGCGAGTGGCGCGGATCGCGCCACCGGGGTTCCCAGGATCGAAGAACCGTGTCGACTCGGGAACCTCCGACAGCCGCCCTCAGGCCGCATCCTGCCTGGACCGCATCTTCCGGGGCATGCCGGAACGGATGTAGCCGTGGTCACGCCCGTAGCGCAGCAGGACCGTCTCCAGCTTGCGCCGCCCCCGGTAGAGCCGGCTCATCACCGTTCCAAGGGGGATCTGGAGCCGGTCGGCAATCTCGCGGTAGGACAGTCCCTGCAGATCGGCCAGTTCGACGGCCGTCCGGTAGTCCTCAGGCAGAGCCTCGAGTGCCCTCTTGACGTCCTGATCCAGGGCGCCCTCAAGCAGGTCTTCTTCCGGCGTCTTGCCGCGGGCCGTCAACGGCGACTCCAGGAGCTTCCACTCGAAGGCGCCCTCGATGTCGTCGAACGAGTTCTTCAGCGGCTGCCGCTGGCGCTTGCGGTAGCGGTTGATGAACGTGTTCTTGAGGATCTTGAACAGCCAGGCCTTGAAGTTCGTCCCTTCCTGGAACTTGTCGTAGTACTTGTACGCCCGAAGATAGGTCTCCTGGATCAAGTCTTCGGCGTCCTGCCGGTTCCGGGACATCCGGTAGGCCGTACTGTAGAGGCTGTCCTTGAAGGGCAGCACCTCGGCATCGAAGTTCCAACCACCACTGTGATCGGCCATCGCGTTCATCTCTACCCCCCGGCCGCGCGTGTTGACTGCGGCATCTTGCAAACGTGGGGCAGCACATTCGATGCCAAGTCCGGCGGAAAGAACCGCTGGACCTGCATCTCTACTCCCGCGTTGGCTTTGCGGCGGTCAGCAAGCAACTGGCTCTACCAGGTTCACCGCTTCCCGCTCAGCCCGGGCACGCCAATATGGCCGATGCGCGCCGAAAGAGGCGCTCCTGATCTCTAGAAGAAACCGGCGCCGCGAAGCGCAATGAGCAGAGTGTAGAGGACGACCGACTCCATGAACGCCAGACCGATGAGCAGCATGATCTGAATGCGGCCACCGGCACCCGGGTTGCGCGCCAATCCAGCGCACGCCTCGCCTGTCGCCCGACCCTGACCGATCGCGCCGCCGGCCGCGGCGATGCCGAGCCCAACGGCGGCCCCCAGCAGGCCGAGATTGGCGCCGCCGCCGTCCTCCCCCTCGCCGTCCTGCGCCAGAGCCGGAACGGCGAACAGCGTGAGTAGCACGGCCACGAGAAAGACCAGCTTTGACTTCTTCATTTGGCGAAAGTCCCCTTAGTGTGCCTCGGCCTCAGCCTCGGCGATGTAAACAGTGGTCAACAGGATGAAGATGAAGGTCTGGATGGTGGCGCCCATGAGACCCAGAGCCATGATCGGCAAGGGCACCGCGAAGGGGACCAGGCCGAAGATGGCAGCAAGCGCAAGATGCTCGCCGAAGATGTTCCCGAACAGGCGCAAGCCCAGCGAAAGCACGCGGGCGGCGTGCGTGATGATCTCGAGCGGAATGAACAGGGGCGCCAGGAAAATGACCGGCCCCATGAAGTGCTTGAAGTACCTCAGGCCGTTTCTGCGCAAGCCGAACAGGTGGTAGAGCACCCACGCCGTGATCGAGAGGGCGAAAGTCACGTTCACGTTCTGCGTCGGGGGCTGCAGGAAGAAGATCGAGCCCGAGAGGTTGCTCACGAAGATGAAGAACGCGAAGGTGGCAATCAGGGGCAGGTGCCGCGAGCCACCCTCGCCGATGGTGTCCTCGAGCAGATTGCGCAGCCACAGCAGGAAGACTTCGATGAGCTGCTGCAACTTGCCCGGATTGTCCTTCCGCAAACCGCGCGACACCGTGACACCCAGCATCGTGACGACGCCGAACACGAACAGGGCCATGACGACGTGGTCCGGCACCTCGTGAGGGAGGCTCTCCTCGGTCCCGGTAAGGTTCACCGCGCCCTGCCAAACGGCGTTGACGGGCTTGTAGAGGATCGAATGTTCTCCGGCGGCCATGGCGATTGAAGCGACTCAGGAAGTGGAGGGGGAACCGTTGCTCAACGGGCTGGTTGATCGTGCGCGGGGCTGGTTTCGATCGGTCTTGAGAGGCGTCTGTCGAACCAGGTCAGCCGCTAGTGAACCGGCCCACGAACTCGGAAATCAGCAGCGCCAGCGGCACAACCGAGAAGCCCAGGATCAGCGCAATGAACTCCCTTGACCCCACCAGAAGGGCCGCAACGATGAAAGCGCTCAACAACGTATAGCGGAGAACGATGAACAGGAGGTTCTTGGCGCCAACGCGCCCGTCAGCGCGAGGCTCCAACGCGCGAACCTGCATCTCCAGGCCGCGGAAGCTGAAACTACTGACGAGCCCCGCGGCTGTCAAGGTGAGGGCGGCGCCCAAGCTCCAGACCAGGGCGAGCGCGCCGGCGACGGCGGTCACCGCCAGGGCGCACCGCAGGACGCGCCTCGACATGGCGCCAAGTTCATCGTCGCCCCGGCCTCCGCCGCCGAAGAACCCGGACGGATCAGCTTCCCCCGAGCGCCCGGTTTCGGTCCCCAGTTCACCGGAAGTCCGTGTCACCGTTTTCCTCGTCGGCGTTCAGCCGCTGAATGACCTGGTATACGTTGTAGAAACCTGCCGCGACACCGAAGAGCCCCCCGATCAGGGCGCCGGCATTCGCCGCGTCGAACCAGCCCCCGATCGCCCTGCCCGCCAGGAAGCCGAGCACCGATGCCACCGGGAACACGAGTCCAATCGTGGCGACATCGAGCAGGCGGCGCGGCAGGCGCATTCCAGGCACCTCACGGCGAAACGCCGCTATGCCCTCGAGTCCCACAGCACATCGGCCCCGCCACCCATCTGGTTCTCGTAGCGGGCCATCACGAACAGGGCGTCCGAGAGTCTGTTGACGTAGGTCAGGGCGGGGGCGCCAACCGTTTCCATCGCCACAAGGGTCACGAGGCGCCTCTCCGCACGCCGACAGATCGTCCGCGCCAGGTGCAGAGCGGCGGCAGCCGGGCAACCGCCGGGCAGGACGAAGTTTGCCAACGGCGCCAACTCTTCCTGCAGTGCGTCGATCGTCTTCTCCAAAGCATCGATGTGCCGCGCCTCGATGCGTGGAACCGGTGGAGCGTCGCCGCCCGCGGGCACACAGAGATCCGAACCGAGGTGGAACAGCTCCTGCTGTATGCGCCCCAAGCAACCGCCAACCCGTGGCGAGACACCGGCTGCGACGGCTACGCCAACGGCTGAGTTCAGCTCGTCGACCGCTCCATACGCCTCGACGCGGGCAGAGTCCTTGCGAACCCGGACCCGAATGCCCAGACCGGTCGTTCCGTCATCGCCGGTCCGCGTATAGACGCGAGTGATCCGTGGCAAGGGGGTTTCCCAGCGCCACCCTGTGGCGGCTAGTGTTGTGTCTCCGACCTAGCAGCTTGCGCGGCAGCAAAACCGGCGTACTCCATGTTCTGCGGCGCACGCTCCTAGACGTCGTCCCGGATCGCGCCTTCGACCGGGCTGCTGGCGCCCTCGGTGTAGATGCCGCCCGTCAGTTCGAAGGACTCGACAGCGCGCTCGCGCAGACGCTCGAGAGCCTCGTCGAAGTTATCCGGCGTCATCTCCTCGTCGCAGAAGGAGCAGCAACTCTCCCAGGTGAAGCCGAGGCCATCCACCTGCTTGCGGCCGCCGGGAGTCACCTCGTCGGTGATCGGACACCAGATCGTGCTCATCGCCAGCATGAAGTTGTTGACGTAGCGCTCTTCCGCTGCTTTGGCCGCGTAGCCGTCGGGATCACCTGCGAAGGCCGTCCTGACACCAGCCTCGCTGCCTCGGTACTCGACGCCGGCGTGAGTCCAGGTCTCACCGTCGGCGGCGGAAGGCACGAGCTTGACCGGGCAGAAGCCGGTCGACTTGACCGCCTCCGGAATCTTCACCTTGGCGAGGTCGACCGCGTCGGGCGGCAACTGGGCAAAGGTAGGCGCCATCCAGAGGAGCGCCACGACGAGCACCGTGAGACGAAGTACTGGACGGCCAGAGACGAGCTTGATCGGCATGGATTGAGTCCTCCCGCGAAGCTGAGAGTCGAGAGTGAGGCGCCGGCCACCGGCGCTCGCTACGTCAAACAGGACGCGGCAGTATAGCAATCCGTTTCGGCATTGCGCGGGCGTTCGCGGCGGACCCTGCCCTCCCGAAGAGCGCCGGTCCGGGTCTGAGGCTGGTACGCTGTCCCGCCGTGACCCGATCCGCGGCAGCATGACACTCCACCGGCTTGGAAGCCCACTGAACGGCTTCATCGTGGTGGGCGTCCTGACCGGCCTTGGCGCCGGGGCCGTCCTGGTCGCGGCAGCTTCCGCGCAAGACCCCCAGGGGAAGGAGAGCAGCCCGCCTCCGCCGGTCCAGGCCTCGGCGAGCGACGACCTCGACAGACGCCACACCCAGTGGCTCGCCGAGGTCCAGGCAATCATGACCTCGGATGAGCGGGAGCTCTTCCTGCGGCTCACAAGGGACTACCAGCGCGACGCCTTCGTGCGTAGGTTCTGGCAGGTCCGCGACCCGGTTCCGAAGACCGGCCGCAATGAGATGCGCGAGCGCTGGGAGGAAAGGGTGGCCTATGCACGCAAGAACTACGGAGGGCTTACCGACGCCCGCTCGCAGGTGCTGCTGATTCACGGCGAACCGAGCCGGATCGTCCAGGTCCGCTGCACGACAACGAGAATCCCGGCCGAGATCTGGGTCTACCAAGGCAGTGATCGCGTACGGTTTCGCTTCCTGCTGATCTTCGTCCGGACCCGGGGCCTGGGCGAGGCCCGTGTCTGGGTGCCGGGCCGGGGGGACATTCGCGGACTCATTCAGGGCGCGAAGGGCTGCATCAACGGCCACCTGCTGGAGGATGTCGCAGCCCAGGTGCGCAGCCTGGGCGGCGACTACTCGAGTCAACTGGCGCGGGTGCTGGCGAGACCTCGGCCCCGCAATGAGGAATGGGTTGCGGCCTTTGCCGCCGCGTCCACCGACCTGCCTCCGGCCGCGCCCCTGTTCGAAGCCGAGGTCGAATACGACTTCCTGGGCCGCTTTCAGAGCCGTACCGTTGTCCAGGGCCGCGTCAGCGTCGATCCCTCAGCGGTAACAGTCGCCGAGTTCGCCGGCTACCGGTCCCGGGATCTCCTGTTGGTCGGCGAAGTGGTCAGGGACCAGGAGCTGTTCGAGTCGTTCCGCTACAAGTTCGGCTTTCCGGCAGCCGAAGGTCAGGTCCCGGACATCGGACGCGGGCTGCTCCTGCCCTTCCAACGCTACTTGCGCCCGGGCGAGTACCGGCTCATCCTGCGGCTCGAGGACATCAACGGCGGCGTGTTCTTCCGCGGGGAGCAGGATCTCGCCGTGCCGAAGCTGTCCCACCGCGCCCCGCTCGCCCAGTCCGACACCGACGGCGAACGGTTACTCGCGGAAGCGGCTCGCAGCGTGGGTTCGGAGTCGGTCCGGATCCGGCTTCTCAAACCCGCGGGCGAGATTCTCTCGGGGCTGGTGCGCTTCGACGCAGTCGTCGAGGGCGAAGGAGTGTCGGCCGTCTCCTTCGTGCTCGACGACACGCCGGTCCTGAGGAAGGGCCAGCGGCCCTTCAGCGTTGAGCTCGATCTCGGCGATTTCCCTCGGCCCCGCACTCTACGTGTCGAGGGCGTAGGCGACGAGGGTGACCTGCTGGCCTGGGACGAACTCGCGATCAACGCGGGCGAACACCGATTTTCCGTCCGGCTGATCGAACCGCATCGAGGCCAACGCTACGTCTCGAGCCTGCGGGCGCGAGCGGATGTCGATGTGCCGGAAGGAGCAACTCTGCACCGGCTCGAGTTCTACTTGAACGAGAACCTGACCTCCACGCTGTACCAGGCGCCCTTCGTCCAGCCGATTCAGCTTCCACCCTACGCCGGCGTCTCCTACGTACGCGCCGTCGCGCACCTGAGCGACGGCAACACGGCCGAGGATCTCGTGTTCATCAACTCGCCGACCGACATCGAACAGGTCGAGGTCCAGTTCGTCGAGCTCTTCATCTCGGTCACAGACCGTAGGGGGCGTCCACTCGACAGCCTGGAGGAGGGCGACTTCACCGTCTTCGAGGACGGCCAGCTCCAAGCTGTGAGCCGCTTCGAGCGCGTCGTCGACCTGCCGATTCATGTCGGCGTTCTGATCGACAACTCAGCCTCCATGCGTGACTCTCTCGACATCACGCGTCGGGCGGCGCTCGGGTTTTTCGAACAGGCGGTGACTCCGCGAGACCGAGCCGCCGTCATCACGTTCAACCGGTTTCCGCAACTGGCAGTCCGCCTCACCAACGACCTGAGGGAGTTGGGAGGCGGCCTCGCGGGTCTTGTGGCCGAAGGTCAGACCGCCCTCTACGACAGTCTCGTTTTCAGCCTCTACCACTTCGCCGGCGTTACCGGCCAGCGGGCGATCCTTCTACTCTCTGACGGCAAGGACGAGGTTTCTCGCTTCTCCTTCGAGGACACGCTCGAGTACGCCCGCCGTGCCGGAGTCACCATCTACGCGATCGGGCTGGGAATCGATGAGGCGGGCGTCAGGCGGCGGCTCGACCGGCTGAGTACGCAGACCGGCGGCAAGAGCTACTTTGTTCGCGACCCCGACTCGCTCGACGAGATCTACGCCAGCGTCCAGCGCGAACTCCGCTCCCAGTACTTTCTGGCCTATCAGTCCAACAGCACCCGTACGGACGACGGTTTCAGGCAGATCAAGGTCGACGTTCGCCGGCAGAACGCACAGGCCAATACGATGAGCGGCTACTACCCCTAGCTGCCAGGCCGGGAGCGGGCTGCGAACTGTCCCTCTTCAGGCAGCATAGCGTCGCCCAGCCTCCCTGACGAAGAAAGCCCCCGGCGGGTGTTACCCGCCGGGGGCCAAGAGGATCCCGGCGACGACCTACTCTCCCACACCGTCGCCAGTGCAGTACCATCGGCGCTGCGGAGCTTAACTGCCGTGTTCGGAATGGGAACGGGTGTTTCCCCCGCGCTACGGTCACCGGAAATCGCAGGAATCCGGGCGGTGCAGTTCTCCACGGCGCCGCCCCTGAATCGAATCTTCTTGGGTGTCACTTCCGTGACGCATTGCGTCCCGGACAAACCTAAGCGTCCAAGTCCCGAGTGCGGCAATCTTCGAAAATGGTCAAGCCGAACGACCGATTAGTACGGGTTAGCTAAACGTCTCGCAACGCTTACACGTCCCGCCTATCAACCTGGTAGTCTACCAGGGGTCTTCAGGGATACCTCATCTCGAGGCTGGCTTCCCGCTTAGATGCTTTCAGCGGTTATCCTTCCCGAACATAGCTACCCAGCTGTGCCGCTGGCGCGACAACTGGTGCACCAGAGGTTCGTCCGTCCCGGTCCTCTCGTACTAGGGACAGCTCCTCTCAAGTATCCTACGCCCACATGAGATAGGGACCGAACTGTCTCGCGACGTTCTAAACCCAGCTCACGTACCACTTTAATCGGCGAACAGCCGAACCCTTGGGACCTGCTTCAGCCCCAGGATGTGATGAGCCGACATCGAGGTGCCAAACCGCCGCGTCGATATGAACTCTTGGCGGCGATAAGCCTGTTATCCCCGGAGTACCTTTTATCCGTTGAGCGATGGCCCTTCCATACGGAACCACCGGATCACTAAGTCCTACTTTCGTACCTGCTCGACTTGTAGGTCTCGCAGTCAAGCTCCCTTCTGCCTTTGCGCTCTGCGGCTGGTTTCCAATCAGCCTGAGGGAACCTTCGAGCGCCTCCGTTACTCTTTAGGAGGCGACCGCCCCAGTCAAACTACCCGCCTGACAGTGTCCCCGACCCGGATCACGGGCCCAGGTTAGATCTCCAATACGCTAGGGGTGGTATTTCACCGATGACTCCACCGAAACTAGCGTCCCGGCTTCAAAGTCTCCCACCTATCCTACACATAACGCATCAGGGATCAGTGCCAAGGTGCAGTAAAGGTTCACAGGGTCTTTCCGTCTTCATGCGGGTAACCGGCATCTTCACCGGTACTACAGATTCGCTGAGCCCCCTGTGGAGACAGTGCCCAGATCGTTACGCCATTCGTGCAGGTCGGAACTTACCCGACAAGGAATTTCGCTACCTTAGGACCGTTATAGTTACGGCCGCCGTTTACCGGGGCTTCAATTCAGAGCTTCGTTGGCCCGAGGGCCCGCTAACACTTCCTCTTAACCTTCCGGCACCGGGCAGGCGTCAGACCCTATACGTCGTATTCGACTTAGCAGAGTCCTGTGTTTTTAGTAAACAGTCGCCTGGGCCATTTCACTGCGACCGCCAGCAGCTCGGAGGGCAAGCCTCATCACCGCCGCCGGCACACCTTCTCCCGAAGTTACGGTGTCAATTTGCCGAGTTCCTTCACAGGGGATCACTCAAGCGCCTTGGGATTCTCTCCCCGTCTACGTGTGTCCGTTTGCGGTACGGTCGCCCCGCACTCTGCTTAGAGGTTTTTCCTGGCAGCATGGAATCAGCGACTTTGCGGGCCGAGGCCCTCGGGGTCACGTCTCAGCGTTGAGGAGCCGCGGATTTCCCTACAACTCCCGCCTACACGCTTCAACCTACACTTCCAATCGTAGGCTCGCCTATCCTTCTGCGTCACCTCATCGTCATAACGAGAACGGAACGGTACAGGAATGTTGACCTGTTTCCCATCGACTACGCTTTTCAGCCTCGCCTTAGGGGCCGACTAACCCTGAGCGGATTGACCTTCCTCAGGAAACCTTAGACTTACGGCGAGCAGGGTTCTCACCTGCTTTATCGCTACTTGTGCCGGCAGGGTCTCTTCTGAGCGCTCCATCGGTCCTCACGGTCCGACTTCGGCGCCCTCAGAATGCTCCTCTACCACCCGGCCCAGCCCGAAGGCCAGTCCGGATCCGCAGCTTCGGTGATCAGCTTGAGCCCCGCTGAATTATCGGCACGGAGCCACTTGACCAGTGAGCTATTACGCTTTCTTTAAAGGATGGCTGCTTCTAAGCCAACCTCCTGGCTGTCTGGACGTCTCCACATCCTTTCCCACTTAGCTGATACTTGGGGACCTTAGCTGGCGGTCTGGGTTGTTTCCCTCTCGACCACGGAGCTTATCCCCCGTAGTCTGACTCCCGCGGTCCACATGCGCGGCATTCGGAGTTTGGTTGGATTCGGTAAGCTTTTGGGCCCCCTAGTCCATCCAGTGCTCTACCTCCGCGATGCATCCGCGAGGCTAGCCCTAAAGCTATTTCGAGGAGAACGAGCTATAACGAGGTTTGATTGGCCTTTCACCCCTACCCACGGCTCATCCAAGCCGTTTTCAACCAACATTGGTTCGGGCCTCCACTGAGTGTTACCTCAGCTTCACCCTGGCCATGGGTAGATCACCTCGCTTCGCGTCTACCACCGCTGACTGGATCGCCCTGTTCAGACTCGCTTTCGCTACGGCTCTGCAAGATGCTTCGCCTCGCCAACGACGGTAACTAGCCGGCTCATTATGCAAAAGGCACGCGGTCGCGCTTTGTTCGGCAAGCCGAACCATGGCGCTCCCACCGCTTGTAGATGCACGGTTTCAGGTACTATTTCACTCCCCTAGGCAGGGGTACTTTTCACCTTTCCCTCACGGTACTGGTTCACTATCGGTCGCAGAGAAGTATTTAGCCTTGGGTGATGGTCCACCCGAATTCCCACAGGGTTTCCCGTGTCCCGTGGTACTTGGGGACATCGCTCGAGAGTCGCTCGCTTTTCGTCTACGGGGCTGTCACCCTCTATGGCGGTCCGTTCCAGGAACCTTCGACTAAACGAGCGATTTGTAACTCTCTGATCCCGCTGCAACGGGATCGTGCGACGCCCCACGACCCCAGGCGGACAACGCTTGCAGGCTTGGCGTCCGCCTGGTTTGGGCTGTTCCGCGTTCGCTCGCCGCTACTGACGGAATCGCACTTGCTTTCTCTTCCTGGGGGTACTGAGATGGTTCACTTCCCCCCGTTGGCCTTCACGGAGCTATGTGTTCACTCCGGAATGGCGGAGCATGACCTCCGCCGGGTTCTCCCATTCGGAAATCCCCG
>OZ245033.1:0-1397500 GCA_965224025.1 Candidatus Multivorans sp. | reverse complement strand
GCGCAGCCCTCGAGACTGGCGCCAGGCGGTAGCTCTCAGTGCGGTCGCCCCGCGCCAGTACTACCTCTCCGCGGTCGAGTTCGCGCAGCGACCGGGCCTCCAGCAGGTCGAAGGCACAGCTCTCGGAAGCGAAACAGGGCTGCCCGTCGCGATCCCCCAGAATCAGCGGCCTGAAGCCGTGGGGGTCGCGCGCAGCGATCAGCCCCTGCTGGCTGATCAGAAGCAGCGAGTAAGCCCCCCGGACGTCTCCCAGAACCCGCAGAAGCGACTCGACGATCTCCTCGTGAGGACGGGTGGCCATCAGGTGGAGAAAGACCTCGGAGTCGCTGGTGGTCTGGAAGATCGATCCCGCAGCTTCCAACTCGTGACGGGTGGCCAGCGCACTGACCAGGTTGCCGTTGTGGACGATGCCGAGAGGACCCATCGAGGTCATGACCACAATCGGCTGAGCGTTTGCGATGACGCTTGAGCCGGCCGTCGAGTAGCGCGTATGGCCGATCGCTCGATCGCCCGGCAGTCCCGCGAGCTTGCTCGCGTCGAAGAGCTCGGCGACCTTCCCCATGCCTCGCTCAGCATGGAGTTGTTCCCCATCCCACGAGACGATCCCGGCGCTTTCCTGGCCCCGGTGCTGCTCAGCGTAAAGACCAAGGTAGGTGAGGTTCGCCGCGTCCGGCGCGCCCTCAATACCGAAGATCCCGCACATCGTGGTTACACTAGCCCACGGCCCGCGGAAGAGCTTCGGTCCAAACCGCCCGCAGGTCCTCGATCGCACCATCGACGGTGCCGCCGTCGAAACCCAGTACCACACGATCACCGCCCACTTCGCCGATGTCCGAGGCGGGCACTCCGAACTGCTCCGCAGACGCGAGCACTTCGTCGACCCGGGCAGGCGCGGCAGTGACGATCGCCCTCCCCTGGGCCTCGGAGAAGAGACTCAGCGGGCTGCCGTCGAAGTGCCCGCGCATTCCCAGACCCCAGGCCATTGCGCACTCGGTCAGAGCAACGAGCAGCCCACCCTCCGCCAGATCGTGGCAGCCGCTCAGCCAGCCCGCCCGGCGCGCTCGGCGCAGCAACGCGCAGAGGGCAGCCTCCGCCTGAAGATCGACCGCGGGCGGGCGCCCCGCCTCGACACCGTAGAGCAGTCGCTGGTAGGCCGAGCCGCCGAACTCGTCCCCGCCTTCGCCGAGCAGCAGCACCCGATCGCCCGGGCGCCAGAAGCCGCAGCCGAGCAGGCGGTGGAGTTTTCCCTCCGCACCCAGGTCCATCAGCCCGTCGATCACACCGACCATCGCCACCGTGGGCGTCGGCCGCACCGCTTCGCCCTCGGTCTCGTTGTAGAGGGACACGTTGCCCGAGATCACCGGCACGCCGAATGCCCGACACGCATCGGCCATCCCGGAGATGCACTCCCGAAGCTGCCATGCGATCTCGGGGTTCTCCGGCGAGCCGAAGTTCAGACAATTCGTCATACCCACCGGCTCAGCGCCCGCCGTCGCCAGGTTCCGCACTGCCTCCGCGACCGCCTGCCGGCCGCCCATCCCCGGATCGAGCCAACAGTACGAAGGATTCGTATCCGAGGTCAGAGCGAGAGCCGACGGCGTGCCCTTGAGCCGTAGAACCGCGGCGTCGGCGCCCGGGCCGATAATCGTGTTCGAGCGCACGGTCGAGTCGTACTGCCGGAAGATCCAGCCCTTGTCCCCGAGTTCGGGCGTCCCCAGCAGGCGCTTGAGCGCACCGAGCGGATCGTCCGGCGCCTCGGGGTCCGCGCGGTCCTGACGACGGGCAAGGTCCGCGGGAGGCGCCGCAGGGCGGTCGTACACGGGCGCCCCGTCCACCAGCGGCTCAACCGGCATGTCCGCCACCGTCTGACCGCGGAAGGTCAGACGGGCTCGACCGTCGTCCGTCACCCGTCCGATCGCCCTCGCCTGAAGGCCCCAACGGGAGAGGATCGAGACGACGGTCCCTTCCTGTCCCCTCCGAGTGACGAAGACCATCCGCTCCTGAGACTCCGAGAGCATGATCTCGTAGGGCGTCAGAGAAGCCTCACGCAGCGGCACCAGATCGAGGTCGATATCCACCCCGGCGCCACCGCGAGCCGCCATCTCGAAACACGAGCTGGTCAGTCCGGCGGCGCCCATGTCCTGCACTCCGAGCACGACCCCGCTCCGCATCGCCTCGAGACTCGCTTCGAGCAGCACCTTCTCGGTGAACGGGTCACCGACCTGCACCGTGGGCCGCTTGCCCTCGCTCTCGCTGTCGAAAGCCTCCGAAGCCATCGTCGCACCGTGAATGCCGTCGCGACCCGTACGGCTACCGGCATAGAGGACCGGGTTCCCGGCCCCGGAAGCCACCGCGGTGAAGATTCGCTCGCGACGGCAGACCCCGAGCGCGAACGCGTTGACCAGGATGTTGCCGTTGTAGGAACTGTGAAAACCGGTTTCGCCTCCCACCGTCGGAATGCCGACACAGTTTCCGTAGTCGCCGATGCCGCGCACCACGCCGTCGACGAGGTGCCGCATCCGAGCGCCGCGCTCGCCCTCGATGTCGCCGAAGCGCAACGAATCGAGGCAGGCGATCGGGCGCGCGCCCATCGTGAAGACATCGCGCAGGATGCCGCCGACGCCCGTAGCAGCGCCTTGATAGGGCTCGATGAAGCTCGGGTGGTTGTGGCTCTCCATCTTGAAGGCCGCCACCCAGCCATGGCCAATGTCCACGACTCCGGCGTTCTCGCCGGGCCCGTGGACGACCCGGCGGCTCCGGGTCGGGAACCGGCGCAGATGGGTCTTCGACGACTTGTAGGAGCAGTGTTCCGAATAGAGGGCCGAAGCGATTCCCAGTTCGGTGTAGGTCGGGACGCGACCGAGAAGATCGCAGAGGCCGCCGTACTCCTCGGTCGTCAGGCCATGCTCGGCCGCGAGCCCTGCATCCACCAGAGGCTCGCCGGCAAGGGGACTCGGCGCCGTCACGACCCCTACCCGCCGACCGCCGCCGTCAGCGCCGCCACCCGGCCGCTGCCGGTCTGAACCGCTCCGGCCAGCAGGCCGAGGCCGTCGCCGTTGCCCAGCAGATCCTCGGCGCAGCGCTCGGGGTGCGGCATCAGGCCGAGTACGTTGCCTTCCGTGTTGCACACACCGGCGATCGACCTCTTCGATCCGTTGAGGTTGGCCCCGGGGGCCACGCTTCCATCGGCATCCACGTACCTGAAGACCACCTGCCCCGCCCGCTCCAGATCGTCCAGGGCCTCATCCGTGTCGACGTAGTTGCCCTCGGCGTGTGCGATCGGCATGCGCAGCACCTCGCCGCGACGGTAACCCGAGCAGTAGATCAGGTCGTCGCGCTCAACCCTTAGATGGATGTCGACACTCAGGAACCGGAGGTCGCGATTCCGCCGCATCGCACCCGGCAACAGGCCCGCTTCCAGCAGCATCTGGAAGCCGTTGCAGATACCGAGCACCCGTCCCCCCGCCTCGGCGTGCCGCCGCACCGCGGCCATGATCGGCGAATGCGCCGCCATCGAGCCGGCGCGGAGGTAGTCGCCGTAAGAGAATCCGCCCGGCAGGACGACCAACTCGCACTCGTCCAAAGACGTCTCCTGATGCCAGAGGAACACCGTCTCCTGCTCGAGCACTCGCCTAAGCACGTCGTACACGTCATGATCGCAGTTGCTGCCCGGGAAGACCACGATCCCGCACCTCATCGCGAGATCCACTCCACGCTGTAGTCCTCGACGATCGGGTTCGCCAGCAGTCGACGGCACATGCGGTCGACCGCTTCCGAAGCCTCGGCCCTGCTCGCCGCGTTCAGGACGACCTCAAAGCTCTTGCCGGCCCGGATCCGCTCGACGCCGTCGAAACCGATCCGCCCCAGCGCATCTTCGATCGCCCGCCCCTGGGGATCGAGAACCTCAGCGCGCGGATAGACCAGCACCCGCGCCACGAAGCAGTTTCCGTTCGGCGTCAACTCAAACCCCCTTGTTCCGTCCGAGCGCTCGATGACGAGCGCTCGGACTGGTTCGCGGGTGGCGCGGGTTCGCGCCACCCGGGTTCAGCAGCCCACACCGCTTCCCGCGCCGACCTCCAACCACGGTCCCGGCCGATGCTGCTCGGCCACCACGAGCTTCGCACGGGAACGCCGGCGATCGAGAACCGGCTGTGCCGACGCGGCCGCCATCGCGGGCGAGTTGTTGGTTTCCGAGAGATGGCACAGGACGACCCACGACAAGCGATCCGACAGGAGCTCGTCGAGGCCCGCGGCGGCTTCCTCGTTGCTGAGGTGTCCACGCGCCGACGCCACTCGCTCCTTCAGGCGCCAAGGGTATGGTCCCGTGCGCAGCATGTCGAGATCGTGATTCGACTCGATCAGCAGAACATCGAGATCCCGGAGGCTGCGCCACGCTTCCGCGGTCCGGCGACCTAGATCCGTCGCCAACCCGAGGCGATACCCGCCGCTGCTCTCGACGACGAAGCCGACCGGCTCCCGCGCATCGTGTAGTACCGGGAACACCTCGATCCTGAAGCCGGCGGCGGTGAGCGGAACGCCGGGGCCCATGGGCCGGGCGAAGGCGCCCAGGTCAACCAACTGGGGGTCGCGATAGGTGCCGCGGGTGCCGTAGACCGGAACCTGGTGGCGTCGCGCGAAGCGGCAGGCGCCGCGACTGTGGTCGTCGTGTTCGTGGGTCAGGAGTACCGCCTCCACGTCGGTCGCCGAACGGCCGACCATGTCGAGCCGCCGCTCCAATTCCCGGCACGAGAATCCGGCGTCCAGCAACAGGCAGCCCTCCACGCTCTCCACGATCGTGCTGTTGCCGCCACTCCCCGATCCGAGTACGGCCGCACGGATCCCCGCGCCGCTGCCACCTCGGCGCCGCCGCGAGTGGAGCTTGGACTCCCGCGCGGCGGCCGCCAGGGCGCCGTCGCCGAAGAGCGAAAGCTGTCCGTCAGGCATCGGACGGCTCTATCGATGCCCGCCCCGGCCGGTTGTCGTCAGAACCGCTGTCCGATCCAGAACGTCGTGCGGCTGTCGCCCGACTCCTTGAGGTCCCACTGCGTCGCAAAGTCCCAGTGCAGATCGACGCCGAGCATTCTCACCGTGAGACCGAAGCCGTAGGCGGCGATCGCGTCGTCCAGCCGGCTGTTCTCGGAGTCCCAGACGTCGAAGTCCTGGACGCCGTCGAAGTACGCGCCGGCAATGTCGAGGAAGAATCTCCCCTGGATCCCCTGGAAGGTCCAGATCGGCGTCACGAAGAAGTCGATCAGCGGGAAACGAAGCTCGAGGTTCGTGAAGAAACCACGGTCGCCGACGATGTCGCGGAAGTCCACCCCCCGCACCGTGTCCAGGCCGCCGAAGTAGACCGGGTTGGGGAAGTTCCCGGTTCTCATGCTGCCGAAGAGGCGAGTCGCGAAGACGCTGCGCCGGGTGAGCGGGAAGTACTTGCGGGCGTCCAGTTGGATCGTCTGGGTCAGTACGCCCGAGGTCTCGAGGTCCGGAGCGTACTCGGCCGACAGCCGGTAGCGGTGGCCGCTCGATGGCCCGGCCGGGCCGAACACGGTCGTGTCCCCGACCAGGGCGGTCTGGATCACGGGATAGTCGTCCTCGCGCGGAGTGACGGTCGGAATCGGCCGGCCAAAGTCGTCCGTAAGCAGGCGGAAGTCGCTGTCGCGCGCATAGGCCTGGTAGTCCAGCTTGCGCCGGATGTAGCCGGCCCCCAGCTCGAAGCGCCGGTAGAAGCTCATCGGATACGAGATGGAGAAGATGGCGCCGGTCTGCTGGAAGAACGACCTGCCCCGCTCGTAGTACCCGAAGCGGTAGTCGTAGCCGACGTAGAAGGCGCGGTCGTCGAACAGCGAGACTTGCCACTGCAACCGGTTCGACAGGTTCAGGTAGGTCACGTTGAACTGCGAGAATTGTTCGATCGAGGCGAAGGTCGTGAACAGCCGCCGGTCGCCGAGGAAGTCCGAGAACTGGAGGTAGACCTGACCCAGGAAGGTCTGGTTGTCGTCCACTCCGATCGCGGTCTGGGCGTCTTCCAGGAACAGCCTCCACCCGCGCTTGTCCTCCTTGTTCGACTCGTCGATCGAGACCTGGATGTCAGGCTCGAAGAGGTCGATGGCCGGGATCGGATCGCCGCCGACTCCCACATCGACGACCTGGACCTCGCCGATCGGTTCTTCGATGTCTCTCTCGTAGAGGTCGAAGCGGCCCTTCCAGAAGCCCGTGTAGACCAGGCGGTCATCGCTGCCGGCCGTCGTCAGGACGGTTGGCTGGAAGCAGCCGGTGATCGCGTTCGTGTACTGGCGAAGTTCGCCCGTATCCAGGTCGAGCCCGAAGATGTTCTCGGCCCCGCTCCGGTCCGACGTGAAGTACACCGTGCCGTCATCTCCCGAGAACACCGGATCGGTGTTGTGGTGGTCGTCGCTGCTGATGCGCGTTCGCTCCAGACTCTCGAGGTCCAGGCGGAAGAGTTGGCCCATCTCGCCCGGCACCGAAGAGAACACGAGCCATTTGCCGTCGTGGGAGTACGACGGCGCGCTGTCGAAGACCTCGTCATTGGTCAGGTTCCGGATCTCGAGCGTCTCCAGGTCGAGCTCGAAAATGTCGTACTGGCCGTTCTGGTTGCCGCCGAAGGCGACGCGCCGGCCGGCCGGGCTCCAACTGGGCGCCGTCTGCTGCTCGATCTCCATGTCGATCACCCGGCGGACGCCGCCGCCCAGAACATTGACGATGGCCAGCGAGTAGCCGGCTTCCTTGCGCACGAAGGCTGCCAGCGAGTTGCCGTCCGGCGAGAAGGCCAGATCGCTCCCGTGTTTTCGCCCCAGGCTCAGCATCTGCGCGACGTAGTGGCGGAACTCCGCCGTGTAGCCCTTGGTCAGGTTCTTGACCGGCTCCCGCTCCTGGGTGTCGAAGAGCACGATGTCTATATCGCCCTGGAAAGTCGAGAAGGCGGCTACCAGGTCGCCGGAAGGCGAGGCCACGGGTGACGTTTCCTGACTGCCCTGGGGACGGGTCCGGAACGGTCGGCCGAAGTCGCTCGGTTCGCCGGTCGCCACCAGCTCCGGCAGGTACCTGTTGCGAAGCCAGCGGCGGAACTCCAGGTCGAAGTCTTCCGGATCGATCCGGAAGGCGCGCTCGACCGCGCGGCCGACCCGGGAACCGATCGTGTTCCGGAACTCGAACAGGAAGTCGATCACGCCGTCGGCGCCCCAACGCTCCTCCATGAAGTCGAACGCGGCGTGCCCGTAGCGGTAGGCGAAAAATCCGCCGGCCTGACCCGACGTGATCGGCGGCAGGCGGTCGTTGACCACCGCGTCGCGCAGGTACATCCGGTCCGAGGCGCTCTCATCCTTGGCGAAGTAGCTCGCCATCCCCTCCATCAACCACTGGGGCGGATTGCTGGTCAGGGCACGCCCGAGGCTGCCTCCGAAGAGGATGTGGTACTGGAAGATGTGCGTCAGCTCGTGGAGGAGCAGTTCGTAGAGCTCGATGTCCGGCAGGTCGATCGGCATGACCATCCGGAACCTGGCCGAGGTCGCGAATGCGGCGACTCCCTCCGGGATGAAGTTGATCATCACGTTGTTCTGGAGGAAGTCCGAGTGCGTGTTGTAGATGATCAGCGGCGTCGGCTCCTGGATCTGGTAGTCCAGGTCGAGCGACAGTTGGTCGTAGGCGCTCTCGGCCATTGACGCCACCTTCTGGAGCTGGCTCTCGCTCTCCGAGTAGTAGTAGATGTCGAAGTGGGTCGAGTGGTAGATGCGCCAGTCGAAGTCCTCGTAGCGGATCTTGTTCTTGCCGAAACCCTGAGCCTCGAGATCGGTGCCCGCACCGACCAGAAGCGCGCAGGCGCATGCGGCTACGCGGATGGCCCACCGTCGCGCCGGCCGAAGTACTGCTGAGTTCACTAGCTCCTCCCCCTGAGGCCTCAGGGCGTGAAGATCACGCGCGCTACTTCGATGTCCTTCTGCGTGAAGACGCCGAGAATGCGGTCCTCGAGCGCGTACAGGTTCTCGAACATGCCCTGCAGCGGATCCGCCTGCTCGCCCTCGAAGCTCTTGAAGTCCTTGAAGTTGTCGTTGTAGATCTGTTCGCCGGTCTTGCCGTCGAAGACCATGACGACGATGTCGTACTCAAATCCCGTCTGTTCGACGAGCACCTGGCGATACATGGTGCGGCCGTCGAAGGGCGACGTGTACTCCTCTGTCCGGTAGCCGGATCGGTCCTGGATATCGAAGTCCAGGGTGCCGGCAAGGATCAGGTCTGCCTGCGTCCGTTCACCCAGACTGCGCCAGAAGTCCTCGTCACGCGCCAGCATCTCCAAGTCGTAGGTCGGGTAGTCGATGCGGCCGGCCTCGACGATCCGCAGGTCCGTCTCCCGGCGGAGAACCTTGTTCAGGTAGCGCTCGAACTCTCCCTGCACGTCGATATCCGTGCCTTCGATCCGGCCCTCGCCTTCCTGGCTGACGACCAGGAAGGGCGCCGGCAGCAGGGTGTTGCGGCCGGCGAGGTCGATCCGTGCCCGCATCGGCAGCTTGAGCCGCACCTCCACCGTGCCCTCGGCGGCCGCGGGAGCAGGCGTGAACAAGCTCCCGAAGCCAGCAAGGAAACCGGCCAGGGCAGCGACTGCCGGGAATCTACGGCCGCGTTTCATCACGCCCAGACTCGTCATGCAAGAACTGTTCCATGGTCACAGCGACACCGGAGGTTGCCGCGACACCCGGAGAACGTCCATTAGACGCCCGCGGACCTTCAGCCGCGGGAGTACCCGGGCTGCCGTTGCGCAACCCCGGCTCTGCCGCCGGGCCTCCCGCCCCCGGTTCTTCGTCGGCAGGTTCGCCTCGGAAGTTCTGGTAGTACTCGACGAAGCGCGAGTAGTTCCGGCGCACGTCACGTTCGCGGGGCGCCAGTCTCAGCGCCTGTTGATAGTAGTTCAGGGCCTCCTCGAACAGGCCCAACGCCTCGTGAGCCACCGCGATGTTGCTCAGGATCTTGGGATGTTCCGGTTCCATTCGCCGAGCCTGCTCGAACCGGAACAGAGCCTCGCTCCAGAGACCGCGTTTGGCCATGTCGATGCCGAACTCCCACTGCTGCCGCGCCTCAGGAGTCACCTTGCGCTTCTGCGCCTCGGCAGTGCCGGACGCTGTCACCAGGAGCAGGCCGACGATCAACGGCAGAACGCGCGGCAGACATTGAGCGGTGCGCGTCACCAATCGAGTATAGATCACGGGCCCGGAATCCGTCTCAGTCTCTGAACGCTGATTTCAGCCGACACGACACGTCGATCCAGCGAGGGAGACAAGCGATGGCAGAAGAACCGGTCCCCCATGGCGGCCCGCGGGAAAACGACCCCGACGAGATCCGGCGAGCCCTCATCGCCCTGAACATGGTACACGAAGATCGGGGGTTGGTCTGCGCACTCGCTCAACGACTGCAGGCTGAGCGGGATCTCGCCTGCGACCACTTCGCGGAGCAGGCAGCAGGCAGTCTGGATGCGCCGGTCGCCAAGGTGCGGGAGACGCTGCGCGCCGCCCGCTGCTGCCTCGACAACGCGGGCGCCGAGATCGTGAGGGCAGGCGAGGTCGGAGCCTCCATCGTCACTCTCGTCGACGCTGGCTATCCGTCTCCTCTGGCCGACCTGGGATTGCAAGCGCCGCCGGTCCTCTACATCCGGGGCAAGCTCGGAGACGGCGCCGCCCTCGCCATCGTGGGTTCACGCAAAGCGGACGCGTATGGACTTGAAGTCGCCAATTGGTTCGCCAGGCGGCTCGCCGCGGCGGGCCTGATCATCATCTCCGGGTTCGCCCGCGGCATCGACCAGGCCGCCCATCGCAGCGCTCTCTCGGCGAGAGCGGGGACCGGCCGCACGGCGGCCGTGCTGGGCTGCGGTCTGGACATCGACTATCCCCGCAACAGCAGGCGCACCGCCGCCGAGATCGCCAGGCACGGCTGTCTGATCAGCGAGTTTCCTTTCGGCTGGCAGCCGCGCCCTTGGCACTTCCCGATCCGCAATCGCATCATCGCGGCGCTCGGTTTCGCATCGATCGTCGTACGCGCCGCGAGCCGCTCGGGCTCTCTGATCACCGCCCGGCTGGCCCTCGACTTGGGGCGCGAGGTCTATGCCGTCCCCGGTTCCGTACTGTCCCGCGAATCGGCAGGGGCCCACCTGCTGCTCCGGGACGGCGCCATCCCCGCGCTGGACCCCGATGCGCTGCTCGAAACCCTGCCGTCCGCCGTCCTGGACGCCTTGGAGCGCCCGAGGGTCCAAGATCCAGCCTCGGCCCGATCCGCCGAAGGGGCCAATAGCACCGACGCCGCTCGGCAAGATGAAGACTCGGACGTCGACGGCCTTCTGGTGGCGCTGCGCAGCGGCACCCGGACGCCCGAAGAACTCGCGTCCAGACTGGGTCTTCCGATCGCCGATGTGCTGGCGACCCTGGCTCGCCTCGAGATCGACGGGCTGGTACGTCGCTACGCGGGCGCGAGCTACGCGTTGACGACGCGTTAGCCCGCCGTCTTCGCCGTCATCCCCCGCACCTTGATCCCTGACCGTGTTCTCTGTAGGCCGTCAGCGGAAAATGGGGTTTCCCCTGCAGGCGGCAGAAGGGGCCGACATGGCCGCTCACGGGATGTGGGGGTCTGGGCACGTGTTCCGAGGTGCGCAACAAGCGACAGCTTTCGTCATGTAGGCAAGATACTCCGCCTGAATCGTTGCGTTGCTAGTGTAGTGTCTCCGACATGGGCTGACGGTTTCGGGCAAGTTCGTCAGTATTCCGTTCATGTGGGAAACCAGCGGAACGACTTCACATCGAAGAGAGCGATCGAGCGCTTCGCTTCAGACTACGGCCCCAGATACCCGAAGGCGGTCGAGTCGCTGCGGCGGGACGAGGACAGCCTGCTCAGCTTCTTCGACTTCCGGCCGATCACTGGCAGCATCTGCGGACTACCAACGCGATCGAATCGACGCTTGCCACCGTCCGGTTACGTCAGCGAGTCACCAAGGGCGCCGGCTCGCGGACGAAGGCCCTCCTCATGACCTTCAAACTGCTCGACATGGCGCAGAAACGCTGGCGGCGAGTCACCGCACCACGCCTCGTCGCTCCGGTCAGAGAAGGAGTACCATTCACCAACGGAACTCAGGTCAGGAACGCTGCCTGATCAACTCGCCGATCCACAACTTTCGGCAATACCTCACACCGTAACCTCATCTCGGGCAGAACTGCTCCCGAATCCACGTCGCCTGCTCATGCGGCCTCTACGCTGCTCAAGCCGTGCCGTTCTGGCAACCTGCTCTGGAGGCAAGCTCGGGATGGCTTCGGCGAAGGCCCCTAGCCAGCTTCCTGCTCGTCTCGCAAAGCAGCCCCAACATGTCAGTCACGGCTTCGTCAAGTTCCTTGGGCAGTTCCGACTCAAGATCCCAGCGAAGACGGGCGGGGTCGTCTTCCAGAACGTAGGTCAGCTCCATGTAGGACAGGAGGCCGACCAAGCGTTGCGTCACTCCAACCCATGCCGCGCCCCTCGGCTCTCAAACCTGAACAGCACATAATCTTACCTTATCACCCGAGCTTGGGTTGAGTGTGGCTCCCTCGGCGCCTACTTTCTCACCCGACGGCGCTTGTGAGACGGCCGTCCCTTTGGCGCTCTTGGATCCTTGCCCTGCGCGCGGAGCCCCTCTTCCCGCGCCGCCAACAACCTGACCGCTTCTTCCAAACCGACCTCCTGCGGCTCTCTGCCCTTGGGTACCGATGCGTTGACCTGACCGTCGGTCACGTAGGGCCCAAAACGCCCCTTCTTCACTGAGAGTTCGAGGCCACTCTCGGGATGCTCTCCCAGGTCCCTGAGCACCGACGTCGAGGCGCCGCGCCGGCGCTTGGGCTGACGCAGGAGTCCAAGCGCCTGCTCCAGAGTCACGGTCGCCAACTGTTCGTGGCCTTCCAGGCTGCGACTCTCCTTACCGCTGCGAACGTAGGGACCGAAACGTCCATCCTGCACGGTGACCGGCTCACCGGTGTCCGGGTGGTCGCCGAGTTCACGCGGAAACGAAAGCACCAGGACAGCCTCGTCCAGCGTCAGATTGGTGCGGTCCATGGACGGCCACAGGCTGGCCATCTTGGGCTTGGCCGCCTTCGCGGACCGCTTGCGGCCCTTTTTCTCCGGGCTCGGATCGCCCAACTGGACGTAGTCGCCGTACCGACCCGTCTTGGCGTAGATCGGCTCGCCCGTCTCCGGATGGAGTCCGAGCGGACCACTCTGCTCGGACGCACCCTGGAGCAGCTCCAACGCGTGTTCGAGAGTGACCTCATCCGGCGGCACGTTGTCCTCGATCGAGACACGCTGCCCGTCATCGCCGGCCTGCAGGTAGGTGCCGTAGCGGCCGACGCGAACGACCACCTCCCGGCCCTCCTCGTTCTTCCCCAGACGCAATGAACAGACCGCCCTGGCGTCGATGCCGTCCACACCCTCGCCCACCATGGACTGAAGACCCCGGCGTCCATCGCCGGCCGCACCCTTCTCGGGGCCGTAGTAGAAGTTACGCAACCAGGGCTTCGCTTCGCGGACGCCGCCGGCGATCTCGTCCAGGTCGTTCTCCATGCGCGCCGTGAAGTCGAGGTCCACGAGATCTCCCAGGTGCTCTTCGAGCAGCCGCGTGACGGCAAAGGCGAGGAACGTCGGCACCAGGGCCGAGCCCTTCTTCCAGACGTATCCCCGGTCGACAATCGTCTGAAGGATGGCGGCGTAGGTCGACGGCCGCCCAACACCCTGCTCTTCCAACTCCCGCACCAGGCTGGCTTCGGTGTACCGCGCCGGCGGCTGGGTCGTATGCCCCTTCGGCTCGGCGCTTGCCACGCCAACCGACTGGCCCTGGCGAAGCGCCGGCAGAAAGCGCTCCTCGTCTTCCGCTCGCGCCTTCGGATCGTCCCGACTCTCCACGTAGACCCGCAGAAACCCGGCAAAGCGAAGCACGCGGCCGGAGGCGGTCAGCCCCACGGCGTCCGCCGACGGCGTGGACGTCGAGAGGAGGACGCGGGTGCTCGTCCCCTTCGCGTCCTTCATCTGGGACGCCAGTGTCCGTTTCCAGATCAACTCGTAGAGGCGGAGGGCGTCGCGGTCCAGGCTCCCGCTGACCTGCTTCGGCGTCCGAAAGTCCGTTCCCGCCGGCCGGATGGCCTCGTGCGCCTCCTGGGCGTTCGCCCTCCCGGCGTAGAAGCGCGGCTTCTCCGGCGCATACTCGGACCCGTAGAGTTCGACGATCTGCCGCCGCGCGGCGGCGATCGCCTGGCCCGAAAGCGCGGTCGAGTCCGTCCGCATGTAGGTGATGTAGCCGTTCTCGTACAGACCCTGGGCCACCCTCATCGTCCGCTGCGCGGTGAACCGGAGCTTCCTCGCGGCCTCCTGCTGCAGGGTCGAGGTGATGAAGGGCGCGTACGGCCGGCGGGTGAACGGCTGCTCCCTGACCTCGGAGACCACCGGCCGCGTCGCCGGCAGCTCGCGTCCCAGCTTGCCGGCCTCGGCCTCCAGCAGGAGGTGGGCGGCGGTCTTCAGCTTGCCGGTGTTCCGGTCGAAATCGCGCCCGCGCGCCAGAGCCCTGCCGTCCAGAGCCGACACGCGGGCCGGGAAGCGCTTTGCCTCGCCGTCCTCCGTTTCAAGCTCCACTTCCACGGTCCAGTAGTCGGCGGCAACGAAGGCCATCCGTTCGCGCTCCCGCTCGACCACGATCCGGGTCGCCACCGACTGAACGCGGCCCGCCGAAAGCCGCGGCTGAACCTTCTTCCACAAGACAGGCGAGACCTCGTAGCCATAGAGCCGGTCGAGCACCCGCCTCGCCTCCTGGGCGTCGACAAGGCGGCGGTCTATCTCCCGGGTGTCGCCCAGCGCCGCCTCGACGGCGGACTTCGTGATCTCGTGGAAGACCATTCGCCGCACCGGCACCTTGGGACGCAGCACCTCCTGGAGGTGCCACGCGATCGCTTCGCCCTCGCGGTCCTCATCGGTTGCGAGCACCAGCTCGTCGGCGCCGCGCAGCGCGCTCCGAAGCTTGGTGATCTGACCTCGCTTCTCGCTGGGGATCACGTACAGGGGATCGAACCCGCCTTCGACATCGACGCCCAGACGCGCCCAGGGGCGCCCCCGGTATTTCTGCGGCACCTCGGCAGCGGTCCGCGGCAGGTCCCTGATGTGGCCGATCGAGGACTCGACCTTGTAGCCGGGACCGAGGTAGCGCTCGATCGTCCGGGCCTTGGCCGGCGACTCGACGATGACGAGAGAGTTAGCCATGCGCGCGGGCCACCTTAGTAGAGCGGTGAACCTTGTCAAGCCGGCGGCCACTTGCCATGATGCACCGATGACCGCGCCCGTCGTAGTGGTTGGCGGCGGGCTCGCCGGCAGCGAGTGCGCCTTCCAGCTCGCCTCCCGCGGCCGCGCCGTGACTCTGTACGAGATGCGGCCGCAGCGCTCCACGCCGGCGCACGCCGGCAGCGATCTCGCCGAACTCGTGTGCTCGAACTCGCTGCGCAGCGACGACCCGCACCATGCCGCGGGACTTCTCAAACGGGAGATGGAGCGCTTCGATTCGCTGATCATCGCCGCCGCGAGAAGCAACGCGGTCCCGGCCGGCGGCGCGCTGGCCGTGGACCGCGCCGGGTTCGCCGCCGCCGTGACAGCGGCGATCGAAGGGCATCCGCTGATCGAACTGCGGCGCGAGGAGTTGACCGCGCTGCCGGCGCCAGACGAATGCGACTGCGTGATCGCGACCGGACCGCTGACCTCCGAAGCGCTGACGCGGGAGCTCGAGCAACTGATTGGCGCGGACCATCTCTACTTCTACGACGCGATTGCCCCGATCGTCACGGGTGACAGTCTGGACAACGACCTGCTGTTCCGGGCTTCCCGCTACGGCAAGGGAGGCGACGACTACCTGAACTGTCCGCTCGATGAGGCGGAGTACCGGCGCTTCCATCGCCGGTTGCTCGAGGCGGACACGATCGAGTTGCGCGAGTTCGAGCGGCCCCTGTTCTTCGAGGGCTGTTTGCCGATCGAGGAACTCGCCCGCCGAGGCGAGGACACCCTGCGCTTTGGGCCGATGAAGCCGGTCGGTCTTGTGACCCCGGAGGGGAAACGTCCCCATGCCGTCGTCCAGCTCCGGCAGGAGGACCTCGCCCGCAGCCAGTACAACCTGGTCGGCTTCCAGTCGCGGATGACCTGGCCCGAGCAGCGCCGTGTCCTGCGCACCCTTCCGGGCCTGGAATCTGCCCGTTTCGTCCGCTACGGCCAGGTGCATCGCAACACGTTCATCAACGCACCGCTCCACCTGGACCGCTGGTACCGCATCGCGGCCCGACCGAACCTGAGGCTGGTCGGACAGTTGACCGGCGTCGAGGGCTACCTCGAGTCGGCGGCCACCGGGCTGGCCGCGGCGCTCTACGTCTTGCTCCAGGACAAGCACCGTCAGCCGCCTCCGCTACCCGACACGACGGCGCTGGGAGCCCTGGCCAGGCACCTGACCGAGTCGAACCCGAAGCGCTACCAACCCACGAACATCAACTACGGCCTGCTCGAACCGCTCGCCGGACGGATACCGCGGCGACAGCGACGCGCCGCCTACGCGGGCCGCGCCCGGCAAGCCCTGGAGGCCTGGGCCGCCAAGGAGCTGGCGCCGTAGAACGCGGCGCAGCAAGTCTGCGGCGAAAGCTCCTGGGCAAGGACGGGATGGGCCGAAACACGGAGCCTGCGACGGGTTTCGGGACGATAGCATGGGCCTCGGCGGAGCACTCTCATGGGAACCACCGTTCAGCGCGCCGGGAGGCGCGAAGAAGCCGAGCGTCCCGGCGCGCTCGGCGAGCTGATCGCGGATTTCCTGGAGTACCTGGACTTGGAGCGCAACTGCTCGCAGCACACCGTCCGCGCCTACGGCCGGGATCTCGCCGCCTTTGCTGACTTCCGCGCCGCGGGCGGCGGCAACCATTCGGACATCGAGGACATCGACCAGCTCCTGGTGCGGTCCTTCGTCGCCTCCCTGAACAAGCGCCGGCTGGCCCGTCGAACCCAGGGCCGCCACCTGTCCGCGCTCCGGGGCCTGTTCCGCTACGCCTGTCTCACCGGCCGGATGCAGTCGAACCCGGCAGAGTCGGTGCCGACGCCGAAGGTCGAAAAGACGCTTCCGCGCCACCTGCGGCACGGCGAGATCGACGCTCTGCTCGAGGCGCCCGCCGGCCGCGCGGGGCCGCTCGGTCTCAGGGACCGCGCGCTCCTGGAGCTGCTCTACGCCTCGGGTTTGCGGGTCGGCGAACTCGTCGCCCTGAACTGGCGCGACATCGATCTCGGCGCCAGGGTGCTCCGGGTCGTGGGCAAGGGCGACCGGGAACGGATGACGCCCTTCGGCGAGCCGGCGGAGAAGGCGCTCCGGAAGTGGCTCGACGCCTGGGAAGAGGTGTTCAGGAGTCCGCGCGCCGGAACCGACCAGGACGAACCGGTGTTCCTGAACCAGAAAGGAAGCCGCCTGAGCGCCCGCTCCGTCCGCCGCGTCATCGACCGCTACGTCGCCGAAACGGCACAGGCGGCGGGCGCTCATCCGCACGCCCTGCGACACAGTTTCGCCACCCACCTGCTCGAGTCCGGCGCCGACCTGCGCTCGATCCAGGAACTGCTCGGCCACGCCTCCCTTGCGACCACGCAGCGCTACATGCACGTGGACACCGGACGCCTGCTTCAGGTCTACCGGGAAAGCCACCCCAGAGCGAAGGGCGGCTGAGCCGCCTGCCGGACCGCCTGCCGCCCCGCTCGACGACACAACCCGCCTCCAGGAAAGGAAACCGCATGAGACTTCCCAACGCCCGCACGACCACCGGACTCGTGCTCGCATCGGCGGCCGCCGTCTTGCTGGCCGCCGCGGGGGCCGCCGGGGCCCAGGACGACCTGCGCGACTTCCAGCTCGTCGGCGATTACCAGCTCTTCCTGCAGGGCCAGGAGGCCGCCGGCGCCCAGCTCTACCTCTCGCGAACCGCGGGCGCGTTCCTCGTCCTCGCCGACGATCTGCCCTCGCCGGTACTGCTGAGCGCCCGCAACCAGACCTCGTACAAGGTCCAACTATTGAAGATCTCGCCAACGGGCGAGGATACGGTGGATCTGCTGCCCGGCGCCCTGTTCGGCTCTCCGATGCCCTTCCGGCAGATCCCCAAGGGCCTCGAGTTCGCCGTCGACGGCATCCGCGCCCAACTCCGGCAACGACCTTCGCTGGCTGGCGAAGCGACGCTGGAGGCCCTGTACGACCACGACCCCGGCTATCGCCGCTCGGCGAACGCCTACGAGACCGACCCGGCAGTGGTCGCCGAGCTAGCCGCACTCGGCGCCGGCGTGGAGGTCCGGGTCGTCTTCGGATCCTGGTGCCACGTCTGCGAGCGCTTCATGCCGCGCGGACTCAAGGTCCACGAACAGCTTGAGGAATCGCCGCTACGGTTCACCTACTACGGCCTCGGCGACGACAACCCCTGGGGCGACGCCGAGGTCGACCGTCTCGGCGTCAAGGAACTCCCCACCGCGATCGTCTACCGCGACGGCAAGGAGATCGGGCGCTACATCGGCGGCCCGGGCTGGACCCAACCGGAGGTCTCGCTGCGCAACATTCTGCGAGAGAATCCGTGAAACGAGGGGACCGCTGCCGCGACCCTCGCCGGCCGCCGACCTGAGGGGAGACCACCCGACCACATGACCACCATCCTGCTCGTCCGCAGAGGCGATGTGACATGCATGGCCAGCGACGGCCAGGTCACCAACGGCACCGCGAACACGGTGGTCAAGGCGCGCGCCCGCAAGGTCCAGCGCGCCAACCAGGGCCGGATTCTCGTCGGTTTCGCCGGCGGCGGCGCCGACGCCCTGGCCCTGTTCTCGCGCTTCGAGGCCAAGATCGACGAGTACCAGGGCAACTTCGAGCGCGCCGTGATCGAACTGGCGATGGACTGGAGAACCGACCGCGCGCTGCGCCGGCTCGAGGCGCAGATGATCGTCGCCGACGGCCAGAAGAGTTTCCTCGCGATGGGCAACGGCGACCTGCTCGAGCCGGACGCGGGCATGCCGCTCGCCATCGGTTCGGGCGGGAATTACGCCCTCGCCGCGGCCCAGGCGCTGCTCAAGCACACCGAGCTCGACGCCGAACAGGTCGCCCGGGAGGCGATGCGGATCACGGCCGACCTTTGCATCTACACCAACCACGAGGTCACCGTGGAGCGCCTCGAATCGGACGGGTCCGCGACATGACCGCGGAGCCGGCGCAGGGCGCCCAGTTCGTCGAGAACCTGACCCCGCGCGAGATCGTCGCGGCGCTCGACCGGCACGTGGTCGGGCAGAAGGACGCGAAGCGGGCGGTGGCGATCGCGATGCGCAACCGCTGGCGCCGGCAGCAACTCGATCCCGAAACCGCCGAGGACATCGCCCCCAAGAACATTCTGATGATGGGCCCGACCGGTGTTGGCAAGACGGAGATCGCGCGGCGGCTGGCCAAACTCGCGCGGGCCCCGTTCCTCAAGATCGAAGCCAGCAAATTCACCGAGGTCGGCTACGTGGGCCGCGACGTCGAGTCGATCGTCCGCGACCTGATGGAGCTCGCGGTCGCGATGGTCGGCGAGGAGAAGCGGGCCGCGGTGGAAGCGGAGGCCGCGTCGAGAGCCGACGAGCGACTGCTTCAGCTCCTCGTCCCCCAGGCGCCGCAGTCGGCCGCCGACACCGACGACCCCGGCGCCTACGGTGCACCGACCGAGACCCGGGAACGCTTTCGCGAATGGCTCGAAGAGGGGCGCCTCGACCATCGCATGGTCGAGATCGAAGTGGACGACGCCTCACAACAGCAGTTCGAGATGTTCACGCCCCAGGGCGTGGAGGCGGTGGGGATCAACCTCAAGGACATGCTCCCGGGGCTGTTCGGAAAGCGCAAGCGCCAGATGGTCGAGGTCTCCGAAGCTCGGGAGATCCTGCGGCGGCAGGAGGCGGAGGCTCTCATCGATCGCCAGGACATCGCCGAGGAAGCCAGGCTCCGCGTGGAGCAGGCAGGCATCGTCTTCCTCGACGAAATCGACAAGGTCGCCGGCCGCAATGGCGGCCACGGCCCCGACGTGTCGCGGGAAGGCGTCCAGCGCGATCTGTTGCCGATCGTCGAAGGGACGACGGTGACGACGAAGTACGGGCCGGTCAAGACGGACCACGTCCTGTTCATCGGCGCCGGCGCCTTTCACGTCGCGAAGCCGTCCGACATGATCCCCGAACTTCAGGGACGCTTCCCGATCCGGGTCGAACTCAGCGCCCTGGGAGAAGCAGAGTTCGTCCGCATCCTGACCGAGCCGGACAGCGCCCTGACCACGCAGTACAGCGCTCTTCTCGGCGCCGAAGGCCTGGACCTCTCCTTCCGCGAGGACGCCGTGAAGGAGGTCGCCCGCCTCGCCGTGCAGGTGAACTCCCAGACCGAGAACATCGGCGCCCGGCGCCTGGCGACCCTGATGGAGCGCTTGCTCGAAGAGGTCTCCTTCGAGGCCCCCGACATGGAAGGCGTCGCCCTGGAAGTCGACGCCGCCTACGTGACCCGGGCACTCGCCGACGTGGTGGAAGACCGCGATCTCAGCCGCTATGTCCTGTAGGTCCAACTACTGCGATCCCATCGGGCCGGCCGCGATCGTCGCCGTCCTGCTGACCCTGATGACCACCACCGGATGCGGCCGAAAAGGCGATCCATTGCCACCCCTGCGCGAGCCGGACCCGGTCGCTGAAACCGCGCCCAGCGAGGCGATCCCCGCCGAAGACGAGGCCGCGGAGCCTGAGGAGGAAGAAGCCGCCGCGGACGGCGACGAAGAGGCTGAGGACGAACCGGACGGCGAGGACGGCGAGGCCACGCCGCCATGACCACCTCGAAGGGCACGCCGTTCTTCCTGGTCTCAGGGGCCGGCAACGACTTCATCGCCCTTCTGGAGCGTCCCGTTCCGCCCGCCGAGACGGTGAGGGCCTGGTGCCGGCGCGGCGTATCGGTCGGCGCCGACGGCCTGTTCAGCCTCCACCGCGAGACCGGGGGACGATACGTCCTCGACTATTCCAACGCCGACGGCGCCCGGGCCGACCTGTGCCTGAACGCGGCCCGCTGCGCCGCCCGGCTCGCCTTCGACCAGGAGCCGTCCGCTTCCAGCGTGCAGATCGAGACCGCGGCAGGCACCCTGACAGCCGAAGCGATCGACGAGAGCCGCACCGCCGTACTCGTGGCCGCGCCGGGGCCGGGACGTCCCATGACCCTGCAGACGAACGGCCGAACCTTCCCCGGCCGACGGATCGATGTCGGCATACCCCACTTCGTTCTCTGGTGGCAAACGAACCTCGACGAGGCCCCGGTCGCCTCACTCGGACCGATCCTCCGCTCCCACCCGGATCTCGGAAGCGAAGGCGCAAACGTCCACTTCGTCGATCTCGAATGTCCCGGGGGCTTCCGCATCCGGTCGTTCGAGCGCGGCGTCGAAGCGGAGACCCTGGCCTGCGGCACCGGCATCGTGGCCGCGGCCGCCTGCGCGATCGCCGATGGCCGGCTCGCACTGCCTGTTGTTGCCGCCACCCGCGGCGGCTTCGAACTGCGCCTCGATGCCGCTCCGGACGGACCGGACGGCCTCAGCCGCTGGCACCTGTCCGGCGACGCCAGGATCGTCGCCCGGGGCCGCATCGCTGGCGCAGCAACCGCGGCTAGCCTCCCGTCCCAATGACCGGCTTCCCTCCCACGGACGAGCAACTGGACCTCGTCACGCTGTGCTGCCGCGAAAGACGGCACACATCCAGGAGCCCGGTCACCGGCTCCGCGCATCGGCGTACAAGACCGCCAAGTCCGACCGTGAAAAGAGTGGCACGTCCGGAGGCGAGAACAATGAGTTCCGCCGCTGGGGGACTTGGGCACCCGTGACGAAGGCGGAAGCTCCGAGCGTCACCCCGGAACGCTGGACTGTCCGGAAGGCACAATCAGCAGCCAGTCAGAGTGGTGGGGCATCATGTGCGTTGACGGCGACTTCAACATCACGTCGATCTCCTGTTGAGCGTCCGGTACCACAGGAACGCAGAGACATGCCTGGTCCTGGCAGTGGGACTGACGGCCGGACTGGCGACGATCGGTGGGGCGACTGAATCGGCCGGCATCTCAACGCGGTCTCAGGTGCGTATCGAGGGCCGCGCCACTCTTCGAGACCTGGACCGGCACGACATCCTGGTGGAGGCATGGCCCGCACCGACCTCGACATGGTTCCAGCGAGTGATCGATCCAACCGTGGCCCGAGTCGAGCCTTTGGCCCGCAGCCGAACGACCGTGGGTGACGGTAACTACGCGTTGATACTCCCAGCCGGCCACCGCTATCGGCTCGTAGCAATCGCTCCCGGATTCTCCCCCAAGGAGATCATCATTCTTCCTTTGAATGCGTCAACTCTGGCCCCTCCCGTCGAACTGGAGGCTGGTCGGGAGTGCCGATTAAGAGTCGTCAGTCGGGAGCTCGTGGAAGGAACACGGATCGCCTTGTGGTCGAACGCTCGGCCTGCCGAGGACCGTTGGCGTGCCGCCACCCAAGTGCTCGTGCCGAACGAGTCCGGGACCATTGTCGCAGGTGTCGGCAGCGGGGAACATCGCGTTACCATGTCAACAGCATTGGACACTGCACGGCTGGCGTCAACCAATCCATCCTGCGGCTTCAAGAGGGCACATCCACGAGCCGGAAGAGGGAGGCCTTACACTGAAGAGCAAAGGCTCGGCAGCATTCGGACTGCCGACAATCAGGTGCATCCAGATGCCCGCGTCTGGCTCGTTCCGCAATCCGCGACCCTGGCGACGGACCTGCGCGCGACCCGCGGGTTCGCTCAAACTCCAAAGCCCGTCAACACGCTCTGGCCTCTTGTTCCCGAATCGATCGAGGTCGATCCGGTCGGCGTGTTCCTGATTCCAGGCGCACCTGCCGCAGCCGCGGGAGAACAACGACAGGAATGGGCTCTCGCAGCCTGGGCGCCAGGACACCTACCGCAGAACAGAATCGTGGCGGGTCCTGTCGACATGGAACTCCGACTGGAGCTAGAGGAAGCCGGGGAACTGTTCGGCAGCGTCGCAGACGCAAGCGGACGGCCCGTTGACGACGCGATCGTTTCCGTGGCGCAGGCCGCCTTCCAGATCGCAGGGGCGCTCGTCGCATCTTCAACAACAACCGATGCCAACGGGGAGTACCGATTGTCGATGCTGCCCCATGACGAGCATCTCCGAGCCGAGGCCGTAGGAGCGGGCTTCGGAACCTCCCACGGCCGCGCCCTCCTGCGGCGTGACGGCGAGCCAACCCGGCTCGACTTCGTGCTGCAGCCCCACTTCACGGTGCGAGGCCGCGTCACTACGCCCGACGGCAAAGCAGTTCAAGACGCCGAACTTGGCACCCTGAGCACGGTCGACGCAGTACTGAACAATGGAGCTCCGAGTCGCTGGCCGAGGACTGGCGGCGGCTGGCGAGGAAAGAGTGAAATTGTTCGAAGCAACCGGGACGGCCGCTTTGAGGTCGTGCTGGCGGGTGCGTTCGCCGCCAAGCCACTCTCGCTGGTTGTCGCGGCACCGGAGTGGGCCATCGACGTCTTTCCTCTACCACAGCCTGAGCCCGGCCAGCACTTGATCGATCTCGGCGACATTGCGCTCGAACCGGGCGCGAGCATCGAGGGCATCGTGGTCGATGGCGAAGGCCTGCCGGTCACTGCCGCGGACGTGAGCTATGCACGAGCAGGCGCCGAATCCCTACGCGGCCCGATGTCCGCCCCGATGCTGAATCCGGCTGCCGCGGACATGACGGGCGCACGCTTCTTCATTGACGGCCTCAGGCCACACAGTGTCTTGAATCTCCGTGCGAAAGCCCCAGGCTTCCTGCCAAGGACCATGTACGACGTGCTCCCCGCGAGCACTCCCGTCGAGATCGAGTTGGAACGAGCGTCGAGCCTGAGTCTTCGGGTTGAAGACCAGGCAGGATCGCCAGCTCAGTGCTCAAAAATTCAACTCGGACCTTCCGGTGCGAGAGGGTTCTTGCCAACCGTAACTCACGAGTGCACGGAGGACACTAAACAGCAAATCCACGGTCTCGCGCCAGGCCCGTATCGGCTCGTCGTCGGGTCCCACGAGTACGAGACCTACCGGGGCACGGTGAACATCCTTCCTCCCGATCAGGACCAGCAGCTAACCGTTCACCTCGAAGCGCTCAGTGCTCGGGTGATGGGGCTCGTTACCGCGGACAGCGGCCCCCTGCCCGGTGCTCAAGTTCGGCTTGGGACGCTGACGGCCGTCGCGACCGCAGCGGGACGCTTCTCGCTGACCACAAGAACCGGCGATCACCTCGCCCATGTCGAACACCCTGCCACCGGAGCGGTGACGACTCATCGCGTTCAGTTCACGAACGGCTTGAACGAGCCGGTATTCGACCTCTCAGAGCGGCGATTCACCGGTTGGGTCACCGACAGCAGCGGCGAGCCGGTACCCGACGCGCATGTGGCTTTGAGTTCATCCTCGTCGTTCGACCGCCTGGAGACGATGACAGGTCCCGACGGGCGCTTCTCCCTGTCCGCGATACCGGAGCGGTACAACGTCGCCGTTCGCAGCCGGCTTGGCGAGTTGGACTCGGCGGCAGACCTCAGGGACCGTTCCGTGACCGACAAGGTGCTGCAACTCAAGGGGAGAGCAAGTGTGGAGATTGCCGTGCTGGGCCTGCAACCCGGTGAACGAGCGCTGGTGTCCATCTCACAGTCCCCGCTAGCGGGCGGCACCAGCTTCCAGTATAGGACCGAAGCGCCCAACCCGGTTGTCTATCTTGCCTTCGGCGAGTGGTACATCTCTGCAGTCGCGGGTTTGGGTCAGCGGCGCGGCTCGACGACGGCCGAGCTGACGGCTGAAAGACCCAACGAGTTAGTCGAGATTCGGCTCGGCGATGAATCGATCAGCGGCATGGTGACGGTCGACGGTCGCGAGCAGCCGGGTGTCGTCGTCTTCCTTGTCAGTTCCGGCGACCGACCGAGTGTGCGATCGGCGACCACGGGCGGCGGCGGCCGGTTCGAGTTCGCCGGTGTTCAGCCCGGCGCCTACTACCTCTCGACCGACACTCGGGTTGTCGAGATCCGGGTTCCGACGACTGCACCCGTCACGATCGAGATCGACTCCGGGACTGCCACCGTCGAAGTGCTCGATGCCGAAACCGGCTTGGCGATCCCGAACGCCCAGGTAGAGATATGGCCGGCCCGCGTGGGCCGAATCACCGCTGAGCGTCTTGGAGCAGTGCGCCGCTACCTCTCGGGCCCGAACCCAGTTGAGATCGGCCCGGTACCTTCCGGTGCCTACCGAGTGCGGATCTCCGGCGCCGGCCTGGCTGACGTCGAGTCCGTACTGCAGGTGGCGCGCGCCGGCCGACGGTTCGTGGTGGAGGCAAGGCGGCGCTAGGAACCTCGGCTTCAACGTGGCCGCTTTGCTTCCTCGGTGGCCCGAGGCACCCCGTACCGCGCGCCGGAACCTGCTAGCTTCCGGCGATGGCCGATGGCTTCCCGCCCGTCTCCGAGCAGATGGAACTGCTCCTCCGCGGCGCGGTCGATGTGGTCGAAGAGGACTCCCTGCGCCGGCGACTCGAAGAGTCCCGCAACGAGAACCGCCCGCTGCTGGTCAAGACCGGCTTCGATCCGACGGCGCCCGACCTGCACCTGGGCCACGCGGTCCTGCTGCGCAAGATGGCGCACTTCCAGCAGCTCGGACACCGGGTCCTGTTCCTAGTCGGCGACTTCACCGCCATGATCGGCGATCCGACCGGCAAGAAGGCCACCCGGCCGCAACTCGCGCGCGATCAGGTCCTCGCCAACGCGGCGACCTACCAGGAACAGGCCTGGAAGGTGCTCGACCGCGACCGAACGGAGATCCTCCACAACAGCGAGTGGCTGTCCGCGCTGGGCGCCGAGGGGCTCATCCGGCTGGCCGGTTCCTACACCCTGGCCCGGATGATGGAGCGCGAGGACTTCCGCGCCCGGTTCGAGAATCACGAACCGATCTCGATTCACGAGCTCCTCTACCCGCTGACCCAGGGCTACGACTCGGTGGAACTCAAGGCCGACGTCGAGCTCGGCGGACACGACCAGTTGCTCAACCTCCTCGTCGGCCGCGACCTGATGCGCGCTCGCGGGCTGAAGCCCCAGATCGCCCTTACCGTCCCGCTCCTGGTCGGCACCGACGGCGTGCAGAAGATGTCGAAGAGCCTCGGCAATTCGATCGCCTTCGAGGACTCGCCCCGCGAGATGTTCGGCCGCACGATGTCGATCCCGGACGACCTGATGTGGGACTGGCGGCTGCTGCTGACCGACCTCGACGAGGCCGAGATCGACCGCCAAAAGGCGGAAGTCGAGCAGGGCAAGGCCGGCCCGCGGGATCTAAAGGCCGAGTTGGCGCATGACCTCGTACGCGGCTCCCATGGCCGCGAGGCCGCCGACCGCGCGCGCGCCGAGTTCGACCGCATGTTCCGCGGCGGCGGCGTGCCGGACGAGATCGAGACCCGCCTCGTCCCCGCCGGTCAGTCTCTCTCTGCCGTCATCGCCGATGCCGGCCTCACGGGCAGCAGAGCCGAAGCGCGGCGCCTGGTCCAGCAGGGGGCGGTCTCCCTCGACGGCGAGAAGGTCAGTGACGCGTACTTCATCCTGCGGGAAGGAACGGATGTCCTGCTCAAAGTGGGCAAGCGCCGCTTCTTGAAGGTGAGACTCACGACACCGAGTGCAGCGATTTCAGAGTGACGCCACAGCTACGTCGACACCGCTTCTCGCGACCGAGTCGCCCGGGCGGCACCCTCACGTACGTCCTGTCTTCACGCCTCCGAAACTATGATCGGGCACATGGCCGTGCCGCAGCCTGAGAGCAATCCGGACCCGCCGTCGCCGCCCCTCGTGGAGCAGCAACCCGAGCTAGCTCCGCTGCGCACCGGCGTGCGCATTCTTCTCTTCGCTCTGGGCGGCCTGTTCCTTCTGCTGGGCATCATCGGCGTCCTGCTTCCCGTCGTGCCCCAGATCGTGCCCCTCGCACTCGGCGCGGCACTCCTCTCGCTCGCCAGCGACCGACTGAACCGCCGCCTGCGGGCTTTCGTCATGCGCCGCTGGCCGAACGCCTGGCGGCGCATTCAACGCGTCCAGGCCTGGCTGCACCGCCGGCTCAGTTGAAGCGTCGCTACTCCGTGTTCTGAGCGCGTCTCTTCAGACCGCGCAGAAACACGCCGTTCAGCGCGATCAGAACCGCGGCCACCACGAGCCACTGGGCGAACATGTTGCCCACGCCGAGCGGTCCCCACAGCGGTTCGTTGCGCGCGCCCCAGCACATCCAGACCACGAGCGCCAGCGCCTGGACCACGACCAGCCGGATAGCCCACTCCCACCAGACGCCGACCGCCAAGTCCTGGTCTCCGCTGTTGATCATCTCGGCGCGGAAGCGCGTGACCCCGTAGCGCATCACGATCAGGGCGAAGAAGAAGCCGCACGACATCAGGGCGACGCTCCATACGTTGTCCTGGTTCAGGAAGAACGGTTGCCAGAGCGCCGAGGGCACACCGAGAACGAAGGCGGCGACCGCGAGAGAGATGATCGCCGTACGCCGCTTGAGCCCCGCCTCCTCGAGCGCCAGACCGACCAACTGAAACATCGCCACCAAGGACGTCCAAGCGGCGAACACCAGGGCCATGAAGAACAGGACCATGAAGATGGCGCCGCCCGGCATCGCATTGAACAGTTGGGGTATCCAGATGAACGTCAGGCCCTCGTTGCCGGCGTCGACGATCTGGTCGGCGGCGGCGGGCATCAGCGAGAAGACGGTGCACAGAACCATGACGCCGGCGAGCAACGACACGCTGTTGTTGCCGAAGGCGAGCAGGAAGGAGTTCAGGTTCGTGTCCTCCCGGCGACGCGAGAACACCGCGTAGGTCAGCACCAGCCCCCAGCCGGCGCCGGTGTCCCAGGCGTTCTGGGTCAGCGCCTGCAGCCAGACGTTGTAGTCGAGCAGGTCGCTCCAGGTCGGCTTGAACAGGAACTCGAGCCCTCTCGACGCCCCGGGCAACGTCACGGCGCGGACGGCCAGCACCACGACCAGAACCAGCAGCGCCGGCATCAGAATCCGCACCACGCTCTCGATTCCCCGGATCCCCCGGAGCACGACGATCACGGCCAGGGCCAGGGCCAGGGCGTGGAAGACCAACGCGGAGGGCGAGTAGGAGAACTCCTCCCAGAGCTCGGTCGAGCCTTCGCCCTTGAGCTGCATCGTGACGGCCGCCAGGAAGTACCGCAGCGTCCAGCCCATGACCACCGCGTAGTAAAAGCCGATCGCCGCCGCCACCCAGGCGATCCAGGCGCCCATCCAGGCGAACCGATCGCCCATCATCCGCGCGAAGGCGCCGACGGTGCCGTTCCGCATCTTCTTGCCGAGCGCGAACTCGGCCAGGATCAGCGGCACCGACCAGAGCATCAGGAAGACGACCCAGGCGACCAGGAAGGAGCCGCCGCCGTTGGACGCGGCGATGCGGGGGAACCGCCACAGGTTGCCGGTACCCACCGCCATGCCCAGCATGGCCAGCATCAGCCCCCAGCGGCTGGAGAACAGTTGGGTTGCTGTAGCCAATCCCCTCTACCCGTGCCGAGGCGCGACCCTATCAACACGCGTTACGGTTCATCCGCGACCGTGGCCGGTCGTGCCGACGGAGAATCCGGGGTCAGGCCGAACCCGGCCCAACCTCCCTACTCCCAAGACCCCGCGCACTCATACGATGTTGTTCTTGAATCTCGTTGGCCTGAACAGAACGTTCACTACTAACTTTCGCCCTGGACGAGACGGCGAGTCTGAGCATCCGCTTGGGTGATCCTACCGCGACGCGACCAAGTCGCCGGCTGAGCTGCGGATCGCCTCTTCCAACCTGCCCTTGCGCAGGAGTTCGCTGAAGAGGTGCGGCGCCTGGTTCGGTCGGTACAGCGCGTAGAACGGAATGCCGTAGCGTCCGAAGCTCGCCAGGTAGCGGGCGATGCCATCGTCCCGATTGGTCCAGTCGGCCTGCATCGCCACCACGTCGTAGCGGGCAAAGAGGGCGGCCGTCTCCTCGGTCTCGAGGACCAGACGTTCGTTCACCTTGCAGGTGGCGCACCAGTCCGCGGTGACGTCGACGAAGACCAGCCGCCCCTCGTCGGCGAGGGTCACGGCCTGGACCGGGTCGAAGGGAACCCAGTTCAGGACGCGCTCGATGCCGGGCCCGCCGGAGTGGGCCGATGCGCCGCCCGCGAGGAACAGGACGAAGAGGGCCGCGGCCACCGCTCCGACGCGTCCGAGGATGCGCGGCGCAGTTCCCTGTGTCCGGCCCTGCAACCAGATGAAGAGGGCCAGGACGAGAAGCCCGATCTCGAGAAAGGCGAGGCGGGCGCTGTCCATCTGGGCGGCGAGGACGTAGAGCAGCCAGACCGTCGTGCCGGCGATCAGAAAGCCCATGATCCCGCGCAGCGTCGCCATCCACTCGCCGGGTTTCGGCAGCATCCTGACCGCGTTGGGGACTGCGGCGAGCAGCAGGTAGGGGGCCGCGAGTCCGACGCCGACCGCGGTGAAGACGGTCACGATCGTGGTTCCCGGCTGGCTGAGCGCGAAGCCGATCGCGGTGCCGAGGAAGGGCGCCGAGCACGGGGTCGCCATCAGGGTGGCGAAGACGCCGGAGAAGAAGTGCCCGGAGTAGCCCTCGCTGCGGCCGCCTCCCAGACGGTTGGTCATCGCGTGCGGCAACTGGATCTCGAACAGACCCCAGATGTTCAGGGTGAACAGGGTGAGGACGAGCACCAGGAAGGTGACGAACAGGGGGTTCTGGAACTGGATTCCCCAGCCCACCGCCTGGCCGGCCGAGCGGGCCAGGAGCGTCGCCGCCGCGAGCACCCAGAACGAGACGAGGATGCCCAGCGTCGTCATCAGCGCGCCCGCCGTGATCTCCCGGCGGGGACGGCCGGAAGCCTGGGCCAGTCCGAAGAGCTTGAGCGAGACGATCGGCAGCACGCACGGCATGCCGTTCAGGATCAGTCCGCCGAGCAGGGCCGGAATCAACGCCGCGAAGAGTCCGATGGCGCCGGCGGAGGCGCCGGCCGACCCTGCCGGAGGGGCGTCGAAGGCTGGATGGCCGGTTGGCTCGCCGGTGGCGCCGATCTCGAGTTGAACCGTTGCCTCGGCGGTGACCGGCGGCAGACACTGGATGTCGTCACAGGCCTGGTAGGTGAGTTCGGCGGACACGTCGACGGCGCCGGCTGGCGCGTCCGCGGGCAGGTCGAGGTCCGCGTGGATCACCGCCTCGTGTTCGTAGACAGCCAGCAGCTCCTCCGAGAACCCGAACTCCCACATCACGTGGTCGGGGTAGCGGACGTCGGGCTGCGGCCAGCCGGCGGGCAGCTCGAAGGCGATCTCGGTGGGGATCAGGTAGTCGAAACTCGGTGTGTTGCTCTGGATGTGCCAGCCGTCTTCAATCGTGATCACGGCGGCGATGCGCACCGCCTCGCCGGAAGCGTAGGACGTGCGGTCGGCGAAGGCCTCGAGCGACGCCTTCTGAGGCGGCCGGAACTGGCTTCCCGCGACCGCCGCGAGGCACAGGACCGCGGCGACGGCAACTGCCGCCCCTGCTCCCAACCTGCTGCTACGATCCTGCTTCATGCCTTCCGGTGAGCGCGAGTCGGCGACGATGGCTGTCTCCCGGCGGGTGGCCGAGCTGCGCCGCGAGGGGGTCGAGGTGTTCGACCTGGGAGCCGGAGAGCCCGACTTCCCCTCGCCGGAGACAGCGGTAAAGGCTGCACAACGAGCCCTCGACGAGGGCCGGACGAAGTATACGGTGCTCGAAGGCACGCCCGAACTCAGAGCCGGCCTCGCGGCCCGGTACGCTGCCCGGGGAGCACCCTGGGGCGCGGCCAACGTGCTGGTCACCGTGGGCGCCAAGGCTGCCCTGTACCAGCTCGCCAAAGCGTCTCTGTCCGCGGGCGACGAGGTCGTCGTGCCGACGCCGGCCTGGGTCAGCATCCCGGCCCAGGTGAGGCTTGCGGGTGCTGAGGCGGTCACGGTGCCGATGGCGGCCGCCGACGGCTTCGCGATCCGGGCCCAACCGCTGCTCGAGGCGATGTCGGAACGTACGCGCGCGGTGATCGTCAACTCGCCCTGCAATCCGACGGGCGCGGTCGTGTCGATCCTCGATCTGGAACGGATCGCGGCCGCCTGCGCCGAGCGGAACGCCCTGCTGGTCTCCGACGAGACGTACGAGCGGTTCGTCTACGACGGCAAGCGGCACGCCAGCGTGGCGTCCCTGGCGGCGAGGTATCCGGAGACGGTCGTCCTCGTGGGCTCCTTCTCGAAGACGTACGCGATGACCGGATGGCGGCTCGGCTACCTGCTCGGCGCTCCTTCGGTGGTCGCCGCAGCGGCCGCGGTGCAGAGCCACGTGACCTCGAACGCGACCTCGTTCGCGATGGCCGGCGCCGAGGCGGTGCTCGAGAGCGAACCGCCCGAGGCGGCAGACCTGGTGGCGGCTTGCGCACGGCGTCGCCGGCTCCTGCTGGCGGAGCTGGACCGGATTCCGGGCGTCGTGTGCCCGCCGCCGGCCGGCGCCTTCTACGCGTTCCCGGACGTGAGCGCCTGGTTCGACGAGGACTGTCCTGACTCCGCGGCGTTCAGTCGACGTCTGCTCGATGAGGCCGGCGTGGCCACGACCCCCGGTTCGGCTTTCGGCTGCGAGGGCCACATTCGTCTGTCGTACGCCTGCAGCGACCGGATGCTGGTCTCGGGGCTGGAACGGCTCGCCGGGCTGCTGAGCGGCGCCGGAGAAGCCGGCAGGAGGCGCGTGGGATGAGACCGTTGATCGGCAGGCTCGCGTTTCCGATGTTCAACCTGTTCGGCATCCGCGTGCGGGTCCATTTCACGTTCATCCTGCTCCTGGTCTGGCTGGCGGTGCTGGCGCCGGACATGCAGAGCAGCGTTGCGATGGTCGGCCTGGTTGTCGTGGGGTTGTTGGCGAGCGTCGTCGTTCACGAGTTCGGCCACGCGCTGACAGCTCGCCGGTACGGGATCGAGACGCGCGAGATCGTCTTGACGCCGATCGGGGGCGTGGCCCGTCTGGACGGTTATCCGCAGGGCAGGGCCGAGTTGGCGATCGCGGCGGCCGGTCCGCTGGTGAACCTGGGTCTGGCGACGACGCTTTTCTTCGGGCTGGTGTTGGCCGGACTGCCGCCGTGGGGCGTCGGCCCCGTCGTCGACCTGCCTTCGGCGCTGCAGTGGTTGCTGTTCGGCAATCTGTGCCTGTTCGCGCTCAATCTGCTACCCGCGTTTCCCCTCGACGGCGGCCGTATCCTCCGCTCGGCGCTGTCCTCCTTCCTGGGTCAGGAACGGGCGACCAAGATCGCGACCCGGCTGGGGATGGTGCTGGCCGCGCTGCTCGGTGTGGCGGCGCTCGTGCCGTGGCCGGGGGGCATGGCGTTCAGCATTCTGCTGCTTCTGACCGCCTTCTTCGTGCTCGTCGGTGCGAGCCGCGAATCCTCCCTGGTGCGGACGCTGCAGGTCCTGCAGGGTCGCCGCGCCGGCGAGGCGATGATGACCCGCTGCGAACGGCTGGCGCCGCAGGACACGATCGAGTGGGCGGTGCGCCTCCTGCTCTCCACGACCCAGCGGCAGTTCCCGGTCGTGGATGGTTGGGGACGGGTCGCGGGCGAGGTGGACCGCGAGCGCCTGCTCGACCTGGTCGCCCGTTGCCCGGGCGACACCCCGCTGCTCGAGCTGATGAACCGCCAGCCGCTGACCGTGACCGAGGACTGCGACCTGATGGAGGTGCTGCGGCAGTTGCAAAGCTCGGCGCGAGCGCTCTGGGTGGTCCGGGACCAGGAGCTACGGGGAATGCTCACCGCGGACGGCCTGTCGCAGTTCGTCGAGGTGTGCAGTCGGCTGCGGCATCGGGATTCGGGCGCGGTGCAGCCCTAGGCGATGCGGTCCGGGAGCGTGCGCAAGGGGCTGCTCCGGCTGCTAGAGTGGGTAGCTCTCACTGGAAGGAAAGACGCGTGAGCGACGACGCAAAGGGCTCCGGATTCTCTCGCCGGTCGTTCCTGCGTGGCGGCGCCGCCGGGGCCCTCTCGGGTGGTCTGGCGGCGGGGCTGCTGCCGGGCGACGCGGCTGCCGCGGCTGCGGCGACGGATGCAGACGGCGTCCGAAACGTCGGGCCGGACCCGGTCGAGGTCGAACTTGAAGTGAACGGCGCCGTCCGCCGCCTGGAAGTCGAGCCGCGGGTCACGCTGCTCGACGGGCTGCGGGATGTCCTGGACACGACAGGCCCGAAGAAAGTCTGCGACCGCGGCACCTGCGGCGCCTGCACAGTGATCGAGGACGGCCAGCCGATCTACGCGTGCAGCCGCCTGTTGATCGAGTCCGCCGGGCGCAGCATCACGACCGTCGAGGGACTGGGCTCGCCGGAAGCCATGCACGAGGTCCAGCGCGCCTTCGTCGAGAACGACGCGCAGCAGTGCGGCTACTGCACGCCGGGCTTCGTCGTCGCCACCGCGGCGCTGCTGGCGCGCAACCCGGCCCCGGGCGAGGAGGAGATTGAAGCCGGGCTGGGCGGCAACTTCTGCCGCTGCGGGACCTACATGGGCATCCGCGCCGTGGTCGGTGGACCGGGCCAGGCTGGCGGACACGGCGGAGGGACCGTCGGTGGCTGACTACTCCTGGCCCGAGGCGGACCGTAGAGGGCAGATCGGCGGCCGCCCGGCCCGCCTGGACGGTCCGGTCAAGTCGACCGGCTTCGCCAGATACCCGTCGGACCAGAATCCGCCGGGCCTTCTGGCCGCGAAGATCCTGACCTGTCCTCACGCCCATGCCCGGATCGTGGCGCTCGACACATCGGCGGCGGAAGCGATTCCCGGCGTGCGCGTCGTCCACGTGATCCAGGGCGAGGGTTCCGAGATCCAGTGGGCGGGCGACGAGGTGGCCGCGGTCGCTGCCGACACCGAGGACATTGCCCGCGACGCGCTGCGTGCGATCCAGGTCGAGTACGAGGTCCTGCCTCACTTCGTCACGGAGAAGTACCGCGACCGCGCGCCGGCGGCCCAGCCGGGTTCCGAGCGCACCGACGGAGATCCGGACGCCGCCTTCGCCTCCGCCCATCGTACGGTGGAGCAGACGCTCGGGATGCCGCAGATGGCCCACATGTGTCTCGAACCGCACGGTCAGGTCGCGGCCTGGGACGGTGACGAACTCGAGGTTCATGCCTCGACGCAGGCGGTCTCCACTCTGGCGGGCCAGTTCGCCTCGGAACTCGGCATACCGGCGACCCAGGTGCGGATCCGGACCGAGTACATGGGCGGCGGCTTCGGCTCCAAGTTCTCACCGGACCGCTGGGGGATCGTCGGTGCGGAACTCGCTCGCAAGGCCGGCGCGCCGGTCAAGCTGTTCCTGGACCGGGACCAGGAAGTGTCGGTGGCCGGGAGCCGGCCGTCCGCTTTCGCCTGGGTCCGGGTGGCGGCGGACGAGCATGGCAAGCTGGTGGCCTGGGATTCGGACTCCTGGGGCTCGGGCGGCTTGCCGGGCACCGGCCAGACGCCGCTGCCGTATGTATTCAGCAGGTTGCCGAACCGGCGCCTCCGCCACACGTCCGTGCCGACCAACCTGGCCGGATCGCGGGCCTGGCGGGCGCCCAATCATCCCCAGGCGTGCTTCCTGACGATGGCCAGCCTGGATGATCTGGCGAATGAGCTGGACCTCGACCCGATCGAGTTCCTGGACCGTAACCTCGAGTTCACCGGCCGCGCCGACGTGTATCGGGAAGAACTTGGGATCGCCGCCGGGATGGCCGGGTGGAAGGAACGCTGGCAGCCGCGCAAGAGGTCCCGGGACAGCGCTCTCCAGCGCGGCCTGGGCGTTTCGATTCACACCTGGGGCGGGCGCGGCCATGCGAGCAACTGCGACGTGACCGTGCATCCCGACGGCGCGGTGGAGGCCCGGCTCGGCTCCCAGGACATCGGTACGGGGACGCGCACGATCGTTGCCCAGGTGCTGGCCGAGACGTTCGGCCTCGAATTGCCCCAGGTGCGGGTATCCCTGGGCGACAACCGGTTCCCGCAGTCGGGTCCGTCCGGTGGCAGTTCGACGGTCGGCGGAGTCTGCGCCTCGACCCGTCGAGCGGCGCAGGACGCCCTGCGCGAGGTTCTGACGCGAGTCGCGCCCGGGCTGGAGGCGGACCCGGAGCAGTTGACGGCGGCCGGCGGCCGCGTGTTCGTGGAAGGCGAGCCGTCGCGCGGGATGTCCTGGACCGAAGCCGCATCGCGGATCGGTGGCGCGCCCGTCAGCGCCCAGGGGCGCAACCCGGGCCCTGGACGGCTGATTTCGAGCGGCGTCGGCGGCGTGCAGATCGCGGAAGTCGAGGTGGACATGGACACCGGCGTGGTCCACGTCGAGCGGATGATCGCGGTGCAGGACTGCGGCCTGATCGTCAACCGGCGGCTGGCGGAGAGCCAGGTCTACGGCGGACTGATCATGGGTGTCGGCTACGCGCTGTTCGAAGAGTGGATTCCGGATCCTGTCACCGGGCGCCTGCTGAACGCGGACATGGAGTTCTACAAGCTGGCGGGTCTCCTGGATGTCGGATCGCTGGAAGTGCACATGATGACCGGCCCCGGGTACGACGAACGGGGCGTGATCGGCCTGGGAGAGCCGCCCGTGATCTCGCCCGGGGCCGCGATCAGCAACGCGGTGGCGAACGCAATCGGCGTGCGCGTGCCCTATCTGCCGCTGACGCCGGACCGTGTGCTGGACGCGCTGGCGGGCCGTGGGGGCATTGCCTGATGCGACCCTTCCGCTACGCGGCTCCCGCGACGGTTGAGCAGGCAGTGAGCCTGCTGGAAGCGGAGGGCAGCGAGGTCCTCGCGGGCGGAACGGACCTCCTGAGCCTGCTCAAGGACGATGTCGAGCAGGTTGAACGGCTCGTCGCGCTGCGCGGCATCGAAGACCTGTCCGGCATCGACGCCTCTGGCGGCCGGCTCCGGATCGGTTCGATGACGACGTTGCAGGAGTTGCGGGACCACGCCGATGCGATGGCCGCCGTGCCGGCGCTCGGAACCGCGATCGACGGTGTGGCCAGTGCGCAGTTGCGGGCGATGGGCACGGTCGGCGGCGATCTGCTCCAACGTCCGCGATGCTGGTACTACCGGCGTGGCTTCGGTCTGCTCGCGCAAGGAGAGAACGGTCGCTCGATGGTCACCGAAGGCGACAACCGCTACCACGCGATCTTCCCGCAGGGCGATGCACGCTTCGTCAGTCCCTCGAGTCTGGCGCCGCTCCTGATCGCGCTCGAGGCGGAAGCGACAGTCCACGGACCGGACGGTGAGCGGCGCGTGCCGGTCGAGGCGCTGTACCGGGCACCGCGGGCTGAAGGAGAGCGTGAGAATACGTTGAAGCCCGGTGAGCTGTTGGTCGAGGTGACGGCAAGTGTCGGCGCTGCCCGCTCGGCCGTGTACGAGGTTCGGCAGCGCCGGTCCCTGGACTGGCCGCTGATGGCCGCCGCGGTCTCCCTGTACGGGGAAGGGCCGTTGGTGGAGCGGGCGCGGATCGTGCTGGGCCACGCGGCTCCGACTCCCCGGCTCGCGCCCGCGGCCGGTGACCTGCTGGCTGGTCGCGAACTGACGCCGGAACGGATCGTTGAAGCCGCCGAGGCGGCGGTGGAGGGCGCCCGGCCGATGAGCGGTAATCGGTACAAGATTCAACTTGCCACGGTTGCAGTGAGGCGTGCGCTGCTGCGCGCTGCCGGGATGGAGGCCTGACGCGATGGCTGACCGACTCGATGGGGCTGCCGGGGCCCCGGAACTGTGCCGAAGGCTGCGCTGGAAGACGATGTTCATGGCCCTCGCCCCGGCGGATCCGGCCGCCGACGTGGATCCGCAGCACGAAATCGACGACGGTTTCGTCTGGTGTACCCACAGCATGAACTGTCTCGGACCCGACGGCGCGGTAGCGTCAAGGGAACATTGCCGGGAGGGCCGCAGTTGCTTCCAACGTTACGGAGGTTCGACATGAGACTTGCCGAAACGCATCGCCTGCACGCGGCCGCACTGGTTGCACTAGGTCTGCTTCTTCCCGCCGTGGCGCTGGGGGCCGGGCTGGGGATATCGGGTACCTACGTCGAGGCGCGCACCGCCGATGTCTACACCGGGCCATGCTTCGCCAACTCGGAGGTCGGACTGGTCGGCAACGAGGCGATCATGGCCTGGCGGGTCGATGACGGCGGCTGGGACGGCGTGGATCTGTCGGGGCTTTCGGTGCTCGCCGTCGTGCGCTCGGAAGCCACACTCGGCGATCCTTATGCCGAATCCGATGCCGCGGAGTCGATCCTCATCGTCGACGCGAATGCGGACCCGGCGCAGCGGCGGGCTCTCGAGGGTTTCGCGCGTGGCATGGGCGGCGAGTTGCTCGCGGATATCGCCCAGGTTCAGACAGCGGAGGTCGAGTTCGACGTTCTGGCGAACGGGGCCGCGGCGGTGAGCGCAGGCGAGCTCGCGGCGCTGCGGACCCGGCCTCTCGATCACCGGGACCACCTGTGCGGGAACGAAACCGTCTTCTACCCGCCCCTGGCCCCGACGGTCGGTGCGGAGCCCGGAGTCGCACTCGAGCACAGTTGGCAGGGAGAGGGCCTGGGAGGCACCTGGAAGAGTCCCGGCAAGCGCAGTTCCTTCGTGGGCCGCTTCAGTCGGTAGACGCGGTCTTCTCGGCAGCTCTTGGTCGGCGGAATCGCCCCCGCGATCGACACGAATGATCATCAACAAGCGACAGATCGGCGATTCCAGCCTGCTGGCGGTGGAGGGCGTGATCAAGCTCGGTCAGAGCGCTCGTTTCCTTGCCGACGCGTTGAAGCGGAGTCTGTCCGAGGGAGACGGCCACGTCCTGCTCGACCTCTCGGACGTGAACTACATGGACTCGACGGGCATTGGAGAGCTCGTGGGCTACCTGGTTCGCCTGCGCGCTGAGGAACGCAAGCTGATCCTGATCCGGCCCTCCGAGCGGATCGTCCAGTTGCTGACCGTTGCAGGCGTGGCGTCTCTCTTCCCGACCCACGACACCGTGGCCGAGGCTCTGGCCGCCGAAGCCGAGAACTGAGGTTTCGCCCGGGCGCCCGTGCCGGCGCCCATCGCGGCCTGATCGCGGTCAGGGCGCCGCGCGGCCGCGGGCATACCAAGCCGGGACGGCAACGCTGTGTCCTCAGAGCAGGGATCGGGGTTTCCGGACCTCCAGAACGAACGGTTCGGGCAGGAGATCGTGGAGTGTGAAGCGACTCCAGCTCGCGGCCTCGTGGTTGCCGACGGTGACCGATACCACGGGCAGGTCGCAGGAGAACTCCGCCAGGGCGTCGCGGCACTGCCCGCAGGGCGCGCATGGCGGTGTGGCGGTGGTAGCGATGGCCAATGCCTGGAATGAAGTCCGTCCGTCCGCGACCGCGGCCGACAGCGCGCCGCGCTCGGCACAGAGGGTCAGGCCGAGCACGCGGTTCTCGACGTTGCAGCCGCCGTAGATGCGGCCGTCCGCCGCCAGCAGAGCGGCGCCCACCCTGAAACCGCTGTAGGGGGCGTAGGCCTGTTCGCGGCAACGGACCGCGACGTTGACCAGAGCCTCCCAGTCGATGCCCTCCCAGCAGGCGGCGTGGTCCGGTATCGGCAGGTGGAACACGGGTTGCCCACTCATGGACCGCACCCTAGCAGCCTCCAGGGCGCTCGGCCCGAACCGCAGGCCCGGAACGTGATACCCTGCGCCGCGCTTTGGCTCTGAGCTTCCGTGTCGTGCCTTCGCACTTGACTCATTTGGTTTTCGGTCCGTCCGTCCCTTGATGTCGGCTCGCAAGTCCGTGAGGTGGGTTCTCTCGTTCGCGAGGTGGTCGCCTTGACCGAACCCCCGGTCGAGCCGCCAGCCGGCGGTCAGGAGGTCGGCTGGCGGGACGGCGTTGTGGTCGTGCCGGAACAGCCGATCGTCCCCTTCATCGAGGGCGATGGCATCGGCCCCGATATCTGGCGTGCGGCCCAGACGGTGATCGACGCCGCGGTGGAGAAGGCGTACTCGGGTCGGCGTTCCATCGCCTGGCTTGAGATTCTGGCCGGGGAGAAGGCCCTGGAGCGGACCGGGGAATGGCTGCCGTCCGTGACCGTCGATGCGATCCGGTACTGCCGGGTGGCGATCAAGGGACCGCTGACGACTCCCGTCGGCGGCGGCATCCGCAGCCTGAACGTGGCGCTCCGGCAACTGCTCGACCTGTACGCCTGCGTACGCCCCGTGCGCTACTTCGAGGGTGTGCCGTCGCCGGTGCGCGAGCCGGAGAAGGTCGACATGGTGCTGTTCCGAGAGAACACCGAGGACGTGTACGCCGGCCACGAGTGGCAGCAGGGAACGCCGGAGAGCGCGGCTCTGATCGACTTCGTGCGGCGGGAACTCGGCCGGGAGATCCGCGCCGACTCGGGCGTCGGCATCAAGCCGGTCTCGGTGACGGGGAGCAAGCGGCTGGTGAGAAAGGCGATCGAATACGCCCGCGCCCAGGGACGAGGCAGCGTCACCCTCGTGCACAAGGGCAACATCATGAAGTTCACCGAGGGCGCCTTCAAGGAGTGGGGCTACGAACTCGCGGCCGAGGAGTTCGCGAACTTGACGGTAAGCGAGGACGATCTGTGGGCGAAGTACGACGGCCGGCTGCCGGATGGCCGCATTCTGATCAAGGACCGCATCTCGGACGCCATGTTCCAGCAGGTGCTCCTGAGGGCCGACGAGTACGACGTGATCGCGACGACGAACCTGAACGGCGACTATCTGTCGGACGCTCTCGCGGCTCAGGTCGGCGGTCTGGGGATGGCGCCTGGCGCCAACGAGGGCGATGGCGTCGCCCTGTTCGAGGCCACGCACGGCACGGCGCCGAAATACGCCGGCCAGGATAAGGTGAACCCCTGCTCGGTCATCCTGTCGGGCGTGATGATGCTGAACTGGTTGGGCTGGCAGGAGGCCGGCAAGTCGATCGAGAAAGCGATCAGCCGCGCGATCCGCCAGAAGCGCGTGACCTACGACCTGGAGCGTCAGATGGAGGGAGCGACGTTGCTCAAGACCTCCGAATTCGGCCAGGCGATCGTCGAGAACCTCGACTGAGGCGCTCCACGCTTTGAAGATCCACGAGTTCCAGGCCAAGGAACTCCTGCGCGGATTCGGCGCCAGGGTACCGCAGGGGAAGGTGATCTCCGATCCCGCAAAGGCGGCGCGGATCTGCCGGGACTTCGGGGGCCGCTGCGTGGTCAAGGCCCAGATTCACGCGGGTGGCCGTGGCAAGGGCGGCGGCGTCAAGCTGGCCGCCGGCCCGGAGGAGGCCGAGCGGCTGGCTGGCGAGATCCTCGGAATGCAGCTCGTGACCCACCAGACCGGTCCCGGAGGCCAGCGGGTGCGAAAGATCCTGATCGAAGAGGCGCTTGAGATCGAGCAGGAGCTCTACCTGGGCGTGACCCTGGACCGTGCGGCCGAGCGGCCGGTGTTGATGGCGTCCCGTGCCGGCGGCATGGACATCGAGGAAGTTGCGCGTACGGACCCTGACGCGATCCTGCGCGAACTGATCGATCCGCAACTGGGCGTACTGCCGTTCCAGTGCCGGCGGGTCGCGTCCGGCTTGGGGTTCTCGGGCGGCACGGCGCGTCAGATCCAGGCCGCTGTCGCCAGCGTGGTCGCTGCTTACCTGGAGACGGACGCCTCCCTGGTCGAGATCAACCCGCTGATGGTCGACAGGGGGGGCGATGCCTACACCCTGGACGCGAAGATGAACTTCGACGACAACGCGATGTTCAGAAGGCGGGAGATCGCTGGGTTTCGCGACATTCACGAAGAGAACCCGCTCGAAGTCGAAGCCTCGAAGCACGGCATCAGCTACATCAAGCTGGACGGCGGCATCGGCTGCATGGTGAACGGCGCCGGGCTGGCGATGGCGACGATGGACATCATCAAGCTCTACGGAGGCGAACCCGCGAACTTCCTCGATGTCGGCGGCTCGGCCTCGCAGGAGGCGGTGGCCAGCGCCTTCCGGATCATCCTCTCGGATGCCGCGGTGAAGGCCGTGCTGATCAACATCTTCGGCGGCATCGCGCGCACCGATCGCATCGCCCGCGGCGTGGTGGCGGCGATCGGGGAACTCGGCGCGGCGGGCACGCCGGTCGATGCGCCGGTCATCGTACGGCTCGAGGGAACCAACGTCGAGGAGGGCCGGAGGGTGCTTGAAGAGGCCGACTTCGACTTCATCGTGGCGGACGGCATGGCGAGCGCCGCCGAGCGCGCGGTAGCGGCCCTGGGAAGCTAGACGCGATGTCGATTCTGGTTGGCAAGGACACGCGCCTGATCGTGCAGGGCATCACCGGCACGGAGGGCCTGTTCCATGCGATGGGCTGCCGGGAGTACGGCACGGAAGTCGTCGGCGGCGTCACGCCCGGCAAGGGCGGCAGCACGGTCGAAGGTTTCGCGGTCTGGGACTCGGTCGAGCAGGCGCGTCGGGCGACGGACTGCAACACTACGCTCATCTTCGTGCCGCCGCCGTTCGCCGCGGACGCGATCATGGAGGCGGCCGATGCCGGCGTCGAGTTGATCGTCTGCATCACCGAGGGCATTCCCGTTCGCGACATGGTGCAAGTGAAGACGTTCCTCGCCGGCCGGAACAGCCGCCTCCTGGGACCCAACTGCCCGGGTCTGATCACGCCCGGCCAGGCCAAGGTCGGCATCATGCCCGGCCACATCCACGCGGCGGGCAACGTCGGCGTCATCAGCCGCAGCGGCACCCTGACCTACGAGGCGGTGTGGCAGCTCACGAACGAGGAACTCGGTCAGACGACCTGCGTCGGCATCGGCGGCGATCCCGTAGGCGGCACGAGCTTCATCGACGTGCTCTCGCTGTTCGCCGAGGACGAAGCGACCGAGGCGATCGTGATGATCGGCGAGATCGGCGGCGCCGCGGAAGAGGAGGCGGCGGACTGGATCCGGCAGCATCTCCGTATCCCGGTCGTCGGCTTCATCGCCGGCGCTACGGCGCCCCCGGGGCGGCGGATGGGTCATGCAGGAGCGATCGTCGCGGGCGGCAAGGGCACCGCCGCCGAGAAGAAGGCGGCGCTCGCTGCTGCCGGCGTACTGGTGGTCGATTCGCCCGCCGAGATGGGAGCGCGGGTCGCCGCGGCGCTGGCGCCCTGACGGCCGCGGCTGAACGGGAGACGAGATGGAAGAGACGCTGACGATCATCAAGCCCGATGCGGTCCGAGCCGGCAACACCGGCCGGATCCTCGCCCACCTCGAGGACGCGGGGTTCCAGGTCCAGGCGATCCGGCGGTTGCGCCTCTCGCAGGCGCAGGCCGAGGCCTTCTACGCGGTCCATCGGGAGCGGCCGTTCTTCGCGGACCTGGTCGCCTTCATGACCAGCGGTCCGGCGGTGGCGATCGCGCTCGCTCGCGAGAACGCCGTCACCCGCCTCCGCGACACGATGGGCGCGACCGACTCCACGCAGGCGGCTGCGGGCACGATCCGGAACCTCTACGGGTCAAACATCCAGAACAACGCGATCCACGGCAGCGACTCGCCGGAGAACGCTGGCCTCGAGCGCGCGTTCTTCTTCGCCGGCTGCGACCTGGTCGTCGAAGTGAGTCCTGGCGGGGCTTTGGCGGAGGATCCAGGTCTCGGCGCTCGGAGATGAAGATCCGCGGACCCAAGCCACTCGCGCGGCCGCGCCCCCGCTCAGGCGGGCAGCCTCGGCGCCGCCACCAGCACGTCCCCTTCGTCCTCGGCCCCGAGCAGGAAGATCTGGTCGAGCCGCCGCACGGCGGCGCCCGCGTCGAAGTCCAGGCAGAGATCCGCTCCGTCCAGCATTCCCACTTCGCCCTCCCCGGTCTCGTCGCCAAGCAGAACCACCCAGCGGTCCGCGACCCGGACCAGGTCGCCCGGCGCCGGCGAGCCCGCGTCCGGGTCGCGCCAGGACAGGCTGCCGTCGAGCGGCGCGAGTTGCCAGTTCAGGTCCTCCCAGCGGGCGCCGCCGGCATCGAGCAGATCGCGCAGCACGGTGAGCTGGCTGAAGGCGAGTCCGTCGCCGTAAAGCTGGTGCACGCGGGTCAGTGCCGCCTGGTCCCAGTCGCCGTCCCCGCGCTCGATCTCCGGCAGACCGAAGACTGCCGACGCAGGCCCCAGGGCCGCGGGTAGTCGCGACACAACCCGGGTCGCGCCGGGAAGCGCGGCCGACTTCACGCGATGGTCCGGAACCAGCGCTTCCTCGTCCGCCGAGGCCTCGACCCAGACCTGGTACCGGAGGGTTCCGAAATCCCGCTCGATGTCCGGCCCCTCCTCCTCCAGCCAGCCGTCGAAGTAGGCGTCCAGGGTACCGTCGATCGACCAGGCGCTGCCCCATTCGGGACGAAAGAACTGCTCATAGCGGAACGTGTCGAGATCCACGCCGTTCTCCATTTCCCGGAACGGAACGCCGTGCTCGACGCTGAACCAGAGGAGCCTGACCCGGCCGAGACCACCGAGCTCCTCTACGGGAAGAGCCTCGAACTGCCGGCCGTCGAGCACTACCCGCGGTGTGGCGCTGTAGTACTCGGCCTCACCGTCTCCGTCGCCGCCGCCGTGGTGCACCTCGACCACCGCGTGCAACCGGAAGTCCTGGCCGGCGTCGAGTTCGACCGTGCCCGTCCTGGCCACGCCCTCGCCTCCGACTTCCACGCCGACCCAGGCCCGAACCAGTTTCGGTGCTCTCGCCTCCCGCGCCCGCGGCGCCAGCCACAGGACCACCGCCGCCAGGGCGACGATGCCGGCCACGATCGCGAACAGCAGGAGATTCCGGCGCATGCTCCTTGATCTTATGTCGGCAGCACGGAGCGGAAGGTGAGGCGGTGAAGGGGCGTCGGCCCCAGTTCCTTCAGCGCGGCGCGGTGATCCTCCGACGCGTATCCCTTGTGGCTGGCGAACCCGAAGCCCGGGTACTGCCGGTCGTACGCCGCCATCCGGCGGTCCCGGTCCGTCTTGGCGATGATCGACGCGCAGGCGACGGCGAAACTGAGGGAATCGGCCCGCACCAGCGGCACCGTCGACACCTCCGCGCCGCACACGTCCACCTCATCGAGCCGCACCGCATCGACGAGGGCGATGGCGGGGCGAACCGTTAGTGACCGCAACGCACTCCGCATCGCCCACCGGGTGGCCTCGAGCACGTTGATGCGGTCGATCAACGCGGCGTCGCCCATCGCAACCGACCACGCGGCCGCCCGCTGCTTGATCGCCTCGGCCAATCGTTCCCGCTGCCGCGCGGACAGCCGTTTGCTGTCGTCGACGCCGGGAATCAGGCAGTCCGGCGAGACCACCACCGCCGCCGCAACCACGGGGCCGGCGAGACAACCCCGACCCGCCTCGTCGACGCCGGCGACGAGCCCGTAACCGGCCATCGCGAACTGGTGCTCGAGCCCGCGCATCAGGCGCAGGCGGTACGCCTCGGCGATCAGCGCCGCCAAACCCGTCGCGGACTTCGTGTTTGGCCCCAGCCCCCACCTCCCCATGAGCTTGCCCCTTGGAACTCGCTACGCTTCGTTCCTGCGGTGAACACTCATGGGCCTTTGATACCCGCGGCAGTCGTCAGCGCTTGCGGAGCTCCTCGATGCGGGCGGCGCGGCCGCGCAGTTTCCGCAGGTAGTAGAGCTTGGCGCGGCGCACCTTGCCCCGGCGCACGACCTCGATCTGACCAATCACCGGCGAATGAAGCGGGAAGATCCGCTCGACGCCGATGCCTCCCGAGACCTTGCGCACGGTGAAGGTCTCCCGAGTGCCACTGCCGCGGCGGGCAATCACCACACCCTGGAAGATCTGGATCCGCTCCTTGGCGCCCTCTCTGACCCGGACGTGGACCTTGACCGTGTCACCTGCCCGAAACTCGGGCAGGCCCTGCTGCACGTACTCCTGCTCCACGTGCTGTAGATCGTGCATTGCGTGTCACCTGTGCCTGAGCCGCAAGTTCCGACCCTGCGGCTTCGTTCTCTGCTGATCGGCTCCGCGCCCCTCCCGCGAACCCGGACAACTGACATCCAGCCCGCGCACCGCGAAGCGGCAAGACGCGGATTATCGCCTGTTCGGCACCCTGTGCGCAACCTCCGGCGCGGAGGCTTCCCCTCCCAGCAGGTCCGGCCGCTTCCGGCGCGTCGCCTCGAGCGCCTGTTCCCGGCGCCACGCGTCGATGCGGCCGTGGTCGCCCGATCGCAGCACTTCGGGCACCTCGATGCCCTCCACGATCGGCGGGCGGGTGTAATGCGGGTGGTCGAGGAGGCCGGCGCGGAAGCTGTCGTTCACGACCGACGAATGCCGCCCCACGACCCCGGGGACCTGGCGCGAGATCGCCTCGACGACGACCATCGCCGGCGCCTCCCCTCCCGACAGCACATAGTCGCCGATCGACAGTTCGGAGTCGACAACCAGCGCGCGCACCCTCTCGTCGACCGCCTCATAGCGTCCGCAAAGGAGCACCAGCCGCTTCTTGTGCGCCAGACTCTGGACCAAGGCATCGTCCAGGCGCTCTCCCTGCGGCGAGAGCAGGATGCGGTGAGCGCGGGAGTCGCCGCCGGCCACGGCCCGCACCGCCATGAGCCAGGGCGGGGCAGTCATCACCATCCCGCCGCCGCCGCCGTAGGGCTCGTCATCGACGCTCCGGTGGGGATCGCCGGTGTAGTCGCGCAGGTCGTGGACCCGCACGTCGAGCAGGCCGGCGGCTCTCGCCCGACCGATCAGGCTCGCCTCCAGGAACTCGCGGAAGACCTCCGGCAGGATGGTTATGACGTCGATTCGCACGCTTCCAGCAGGCCCTCGGGCAGGTCGCTCCGAATTAGTCGCTCCTCGACGTCGATCTCCGGCAGCAGTCGGTTGGCGAACGGGATCAGCACCGAGCGGCCGCCGCCGCCATCGGCCGGCCGCGCCACCAAGAGCAGCACGCCGCCGCCGTCCTCGACGACCTCGGTGACCTCGCCCAGATCGCCCAGTCCCCTGTCCACGACCCGGCAGCCGACCAGTTGGAAGTAGTAGAACGTGCCCTCTTCCGCCGCCGGCACACTCTCCTCGGGAGCCTCGAGCAGAGCCCCACGGAGCGCGTCCGCCCCGTCGCGGTCCGTCACGTCCACGAACTGAACCAGTTCCCGACCCCGATGCGGCCGGCTCGATGCGACCTCCAGCCGCCGCAGCCTGGCCCCGCCACGCACGAAAAGTTCCGAACCCCTCGCGAACCGGGCCGGGTTCTGGCTGTCCGCCAAGACCAGCACTTCGCCGCGCAGGCCGTGGGCCCGCAGGACAGAGCCGACGGCGACCATCTCCGTGTCGTCGCTACGGACCGATTGCGGCGCCTGTCCCATCCTCACCTCCGACCTGCACCAGGGATCGGCGCGACTGCTCAGGCCGGTTCGACGATCTCGACCTCGTAGTACTCGCCGATCTCGGCCCCGCGCACCTCGAGCAGCGCGCGCAGCGACCGCACGCTGCGTCCCTGGCGGCCGATCACGCGCCCGAGTTCGTCCGGCGCGACCTCGACCTGCAGCACGATCGCGTCCTCTTCCTCGATCTCCTCGACGCGAACCGCCTCGGGCTGATCCACGATCGACCGAACGACGCCGGCGAGCTGATCGGCGACCTCCGACACGCCCTAGGATTCCGCCGCGGCGGCCGCCCGGCGCACCAGGCCCCGAACGGTGTCCGTTACCTGCGCTCCCCGCGAGACCCAGTGGTCGATGCGGTCCGTCTTGAGGCGGATCACCGCCGGGTCCTTGCGCGGGTCGTAGTGCCCGAGTTCCTCGATCACCCGCGACGAGGGGACCTTGCGGCTGTCGGACACGACGACGCGGTAGAACGGTCTGTGGCGCGAACCCATACGCCGGAGTCTTATCTTCACCATCTCAGGATCTTCCAAGGTTGTTCGGGCCGCCCGCTCCATGGCGGGGCTGGCGGCGAGGCAGCGGCGCAGTCTAGCAGCCCGTGGCGAAAGTCGCGTTGCATTCGAGCGGCGATGCATCCTGTCCGCCATCGTTGCTCCTCGGTCGAATATGGCCCGATATGATCCCTCGTCGCGCCTTGCCGGACAGGCGCCTCACCGCTCTCGGTGCGACACGGACTTCCACCACGGGCTGCTAGCACCAGAACGGGTCGGGATTCGGCTCCAGCGGCAGCGCGCTATCGACCTTTCCGGCCACAACCATCGACCGGCCTTCGGCGAACTTCGCCTCGCCCCAGGCATCAGCACTGTCGAAGAACTCCAGCACGCTCTCCCGGAAGGCCTCGAACGGGGCATTCCCGGCCATGTCGTAGAGGACGGTCTGCAGGTCCTCCTTGTACGCCACGTACGCCTCGGTCAGGGTCGAGCCGACGCCCGCTACACCGCCCGGCTTCAAGCCATGCGCGATGAACTCGCCGCTCGCTTCCTTCGTGACGACGGCCGCGCCGCACAACTCCACGCCGGCAAGCCACCCCTCGCCGACAACGGCGGTGCGGAACTTGAAGATGAGGGGGTACACCATGTCGAGCCCCTCGGCACGCCACTTGCTGATCAGGAGTTCAATCTTGTCCATAGGCCAGTTCCTTGCTCCCAGGAGAGCACCAATCGGACGCGGGGGACTACCACGTCCGCGAGCCAACCGTCAACTCTACTCGTTCCTTCCCAAGCTGGACAGCGCTACGGAAGCGTAGTCCCATCCAGAGATGAGCCTGAACCGGGGTTGTTGGGGAGTTGTGCTGCGAAGGTGCGGCGTGTTCGGGTTCAGGACTGCTGATCGAAGCAAAGCGGAGATCAGCACCAGGGACCAACGGTAGCGCGGGGACCGCGAGGTCACGTTCGAGAGGCACCGAGAGAATGGCATGTGAGCCATGGACAGCGGGAGTTTGGAGAGGCGAAGAGCGAGAAGCGGAGAGCTGCGGCGGTTCGATCATGCGACGCTTGCATCGCGTCGTCGGATCTCGGCGAACAGAGCGACGAGGGCCTCATTGACGGCGGTCGCTGCGGCGAGATCGTGGAGCGCCAGGGCCTGCTGGTCGAGCTGCTCGAAGGTGACGCCGGTCCGCAGGCTGAGGGCTGCGCCGTCGAGCGACTTGAGCTTGAGGTAGGGCGTGGTGACCTTGTCGAAGGGGTAGGTCTTTCGGATGCGTCCCTTCGCGTCTGTGGTCTCGACGGGGAAGTGGCAGGGCCGGTGGTAGTTGAGGAATAGAGCGAGCACGTCGCGCAGGAAGTCGTTGACGAGGGCGGCGTGATGCCGGGGAATGTGGTCGTGGCCGAGGTAGCGCCGCGCCACCGAGGCATTCTTGCTCTCGACGAGGGCGTTGTCGCTGCTGCGCCTCGGGCGGGACTTCGTGAACTCCTCAACGTGCAGCTTGCGCAGCAGCGCGGCGACCCGGTGGTTGATGTACTCGGAGCCGTTGTCGGCGTGGAAGCCGCGGATGATGAAGGGGAAAGCCTCGATCGACCCTTCCAGGGCCGGAACCGGGAAACGCTCCGAAATGCCCTCCACAGCGGCCACGAACTCGTACGGCGTGACCTCGTCCACAAGATTGATCTCGTACAGACCCTTCTCCCCGTCCAGGTCGCCCTGATGGACCGAATCCACCCGCAGAAAGCCCGGCCGACCGGCGGGATGAGGCTTGCGACGCTCCCCGCGACGTAGCGCTCCCTGCTCGGGCTCCAGAACGCCCGCACCGCCGCCAACTGGGCTCAGGGTCAGACGAGAAGCGAACTCCCCGATCGCCACCACGCCGCGCACTCCCGCCAGCTTCGCCGCCAAGGCGATCGCGAAGATCGTCGCCAACTGGTGACGGATGCCCCGCGCCTTCCGGTACTCCGGCACCCTGCGCAGAAACTCGTACAGGCTCGAGAGACGCTCCGCCTTCGGCGGCTCGGGCCGCTTGACCACCAGACCCCACTCCCCCGGTCCTCCGGCTGACGCAGCGCCTCCCGCGCCGAGGAGCACAACTCGCGCACCAGCACCGTCTTCGGCTCGCAGTGCTTCCGCCAACCGCCCCCCGGAACCCGCGCGTAGCCCCGCGTCTTGCCGATCTCCCGCCAGTTGGCGGCCCGGTAGCCCGTCCCCGCGAAACGGCTCGGATCGACGAACGTCTCCGCCAGCAGCACCGGGTGGCCGGTCTGATCCTGCATGTCGCGCGACAGCCGCCGCAGCGACAAGCGCAGAACCCGCGAAGCGAGATTCGGCGTCCGGCAGCCCGGCAACACCAGAAAACGCGTGTTGTTGGCCACCAACCGAAGACGACGGAACTGCTGTTCCCGCGTCCAGCCGATCCAACGGTCCCTCGCCTGGACCTTGAACGAATCCGCGTGCCAACCGAGAAGAGCCACCCACGTCCCGTCCGGCAACTCCGCCACCTGACGCACGCCGCCTCCGACCAAGCCGCGGAACCCCAGATAGTGGTGCCGGCATTGGACAGCGCTACGGGTTGACAATCCTGCAACCACGCCCTAGCCCGAAGTTCTGAGCGCCTAGTCGGTAAACCCCTTTACAGATAGGGAGCTTGGCGTGGATTCGGTGTGTACGGTACTGGGTACCGGCCTTTCAGGGCCGTACGTCGAGGAGGCTGAAAGCCCTTTCCTGTGGCGGCGTGGGTCGTGGGAGGACGTTGGCGGTCGCAGCGTTGCTGCCGGGCATTCTGACGCGGTTTCTGGTCAGCGTGGCGAGGTCTTCGAGGAGTGTCTGGAAGCTGTGCACGGGGAGTCCGTCGTCGGTGCGGCCGGAGTTGGCCTTGAGCTTCGCGGCGTTCGATTTCCGTGCGGGTAGGACGGGGGACGCGCCGTCGTCGGTCTTGCGTTGGTCGTCGAAGAGGATGGGAGCGAGGCGCCTGTGTTGCCCTCAAAGACCTCGACGGCCACCGGACATCCGTCCCGGTTGCAGAACAAGGCGAAGACGATCTGTAGCTTTCCCCTCTTCTTGTCCCTGGAGTAGCCGTGTCTGGCCAGCGTGCACTTGCCGCCTTCGAGGTAGACCGAGGTCAGGTCGCAGAGGACGAGCGAGCCTTCTTCGAGATGCCGTTTGGCGAGTCCGCGCTCGATCTTCCGCTGGCGTTGGAGCAGCCAGTCCATGGCGTCGTGGAGATTGTCGGCCGAGGCGTCTTCGGCGCCGAGTTCCTCGGCGAAGGTGTGGTTGGCGGTCTCGGTGGTGAGTCCTCGGGCGGTGGCGAGTTTGGACCGCGGTTGGAGGATGCGCGCCGCGATCATGGCGACGGCGAGGGCTCGTTGTGGCGAGGGGGTGCGGTCGAACAGCCTTTCAAGGCCGAGTCGTTTCAGGGTTCCGAGCACGGCGGCGACGTGTCCATGCGGTTTGGCTCGGACGATTTCGAAGGCGGCTTCGAGCGAGGGCAGCGCGACGCCTCCCTTGAGCAGTGTTCTGAGTCCTTCGACGAGATGGTCCGGCCACTTGGACCAGGGGGACTCTTGATGAGACATGAGGGTAGCCTTGCAGGCGTGATCGTCTCGGCTATCGTTACCTTGAGCTTTGCTGTACCTGCTGCCGAGGCGCAAGAAGGGTGCGATAGTCCGTTAGCAGCCCGTGGCGGAAGTGGTTGTGCAGCTCGGACGATGCGGTTGAATCAAGTTGAGGCTCGAGCGGGCTGCGAAGCGCGAAATCCGAAGTCGGGCCGGGATCGCAAGGCGGTTTGCCTGCCATTTGGAGGCATCGCTCGGAAACTGAGCCATTCATCGCTCCGAAAGTGATCCACACTCGGCCCTTTGCCGGTAGCTTGGTCTTGTACATGAGACCAACGCGATCGGAGGAAGGATTTACTGAGGATGGATCGTCGGCGCCAAGGAGATCACCTTCACCTGCCGCAGTGAGGAGTACGGAACCTGTCAACGACATTGACACAGCGGGGTTCAGGATTTACTGAGTGGTCTCTGCAGTCTCGTTGTCGGGCTTGTTGATCCAGACGGCCCGGGGCAGTGGCGTGTGCATCGGTTGGCCGCCGACGAATCGTTCGGGTGAGCTCTCCCAGGCGGCGCTCAGCGTGCGTTGGCGCTGCTCGATGACGGCTTGCGCCCGGCCGTAGTGGACGGTCTGGGGAGTCAGCATGGCGATGCCGGCATGGCGGTGTTCGGTGTTGTACCAGGGGAAGAAGGACCTGCAGTAGTCGGTCGCGGCGTCCTGGCAGTTGAAGCGGCTGGGGAAGTCGGGGTGGTACTTGAGGGTCTTGAACTGTGCTTCGGAGTAGGGGTTGTCGTCGCTGACCCGCGGTCGGCCCAGGGAGCGGTTCACGCCGAGGCGGGCGAGCAGTTGGGCGGTGCCCTGACTGGTCATGGGCGATCCTCGATCGGAGTGCAGTGTGAGGATGTCTGGCTTGACGCCGTGCTTGAGGCGGGTTTCCTCGATGAGTCTCTGGGCGAGCGCGGAGTTCTCGCGGTCGGCGACCATCCAGCCGACCGCGTAGCGGCTGAAGAGGTCAAGCAGGACGTAGAGGTAGTAGTAGGTCCAGGTCTGCGGTCCGAGCAGCCTGGTGATGTCCCACGACCAGACCTGGTTGGGCGCGACAGCGACCAACTCCGGCTTGGCGTACGACGGATGGACGCGCTGATTGCGGCGGTCCCTCACGGGGTGGTTCGCTTCGAGGATGCGGTACATCGTGCGCTCCGAGCACAGGTAGCGGCCCTCGTCGAGCAGGGTGGCCACCACTTCTCCCGGCGAACGATCGACGAAACGCGGCGACGCAAGCGTGGCCTCGACCCGTTTCCGCTCGATCTGGCTCAGTGCCCGGGCAGGCGTGGGGCGGGGCTGCCGTCGCCCGGGAGCGGGCCTCGCACGACGATAGAAGGTCGATCGCGACACGCCCAGCGCCCGGCACGCCGGCGCGATGCCGACCTGCCGGGCCAGGGACCTTGCCGCCATCAGCAGTCCTTCCCGTCTTCGAGGCTGAATCCCAGCAGCCCTGCAACTTTTCCCTGGACGTCCAGGATCGTGTGCGCGGCGGCGACTTCCCTCTCGAGCCGCTTGACCTTCGCTTCCAGCCGCTTCACCTTCGGCGTCAGAGGGTTGGCCTCGACAGGCTTGCGGCCCCGCTTCGTCGGCCTCAGACCGGAAAGCGCGCCCTCTCGCCGCGCCTTGCGCCAGTTGGCCAGATGGGAGCTGTACAGACCCTCTCGCCGCAGCAGCCGACCCACCTCGCCGCGGTGGGTGCATCGGTCCGCTTCCTCCAGAATCCGCAGCCGGTACTCCGCCGTGAACTGCCGCCTGGTCGGTCTCGCCAGCACTTCCGGGTCGGGAACCGCCCCGGCGGGCGCCGCGCCGGCCGCGGGGGCCTCGTCGCTACGCTCCTCAACCCCCGCGGCCGGGAGCTCCGAGCCGCCGCCAAACCTCTGCTTTCGTCTTGACATTGATCCTCCTTGCCAACGCGTGCCCTCCACTATTCAACGGGATGCCCGCTGTGTCACGTACGTTGGCAGAGAGGGGTACCGCTGCGACCTTGTGCGGCCGGGACAGCGCCTGGTGCGCTACGCGCACTACTTCGAGGAGCTGTCTCGGAAACCTCAAGCGGTGCGCCAATATGTCCTCAGGGCTAAATCGGGCCCACGACACCGGAAAGCTCAGGCCGCCCCGATTGAGAGCGGTCTTACGGTACGTGAGCCCGCGGTAGCGGCGAGGCACGTCCATTCGAGCGTGCAGAACGCGAGCGATGCGGATGCTCGCTTCGTGGGGTACGTAGAAGACGACGTGAGCCCGGAACTCATGACGTCTCACCCCCGGCGCGATCCGGTCGGCACGACGGCCGAGCATCGGGTACTCCGCGAGAAGCTCGAAGCAGGAATGCAGGCCGTTGAAATACTTCCTCGCTGAGACAAGCCCGTGCTGCTCGATCGTGTAGGTGTATATGTCCTCGATGTCGGAGGCTGCCTTTCGCGAGAGCCTATAGACGCCCATCGCTTCGAAGCCGCGCTTCGACTTCTTCCATGATGGAAGGCACCGTCTTCTCGCTTGGACCGCTGTCGATGCCTTCCTGCACGGCTGCCTGAAGCGACTCGAAGTCGACCCGCCGTTCCCGGTCGCGTCGAATCAGATCGCGGATGTACTCGCTGTCATTGGTGAAGTGGCCCGCGGCGATTCGCGCCTTGATCCATCGATCCTGCAGGTCCGTCAGGGTGATCGTCTTTCGGATAGTGGCCATGCTGTCTCCAGAAACGCCCTCGGTCACACTATTGGTGCAGAATAGCACTGCGGTGCCTCGCCGCCAAGGGAACCTCGCGAGCCGGTCGACACTGCTCACACCCCCCGGATGCCCTTCATCCACTTGCCCCGGGTGCGCTTCATCAGCTTGCGCATCTGGCGGTACTGCTTGATCAACTGGTTCAGCTCCTGGACGGTGCGGCCGGCGCCGCGGGCGATGCGGCGGCGCCGGCTGGCGTTGAGAATCGCCGGGTTCCGCCGTTCGCGCGGCGTCATCGAGTCGATCAGGGCGGCGACCCCCACCAGCCGGCTCTCAGAGGCGGCGTCGGCCATTTTCGCGCCGCGGAACTGCCCCGGAAGCAGTTCGAGCAGTTGAGTCAGTGGTCCCATGCGGCGCAACTGCCGCAACTGGTCGCGCAGGTCCTCGAGCGTGAACTCCTGGCGGGCGATGCGCTCCGCCAGGCGCTCGGTCTCCTCGCGGTCGACAACGCGCTCGGCCTTCTCGATCAGGGACAGCACGTCGCCCATGCCGAGGATGCGGGACGCGATCCGATCCGGCGCGAAGAGCTCGAGGTCCTCGAGCTTCTCGCCCACGCCGACGAAGCGAAGCGGGACCTCGGTGACTCCCCGCAGGGACAGCGCGGCGCCGCCGCGAGCGTCGCCGTCGAGTTTTGTCATCGCCGCGCCGGTGAGCGACGCTCCTTCGGCGAAGGCGGAGGCGCTCCTGACCGCGTCCTGGCCGGTCATCGCGTCGCAGACGAACAGCGTCTCGCACGGGTCGACCCGGTCCACCAGCTTCCGGAGTTCCGCCATGGACTCGGCGTCGACGTGGAGCCTGCCCGCCGTGTCGAAGATCAGCGTGTCGAAGCCTCCCTCCCGTGCCGCGCCAAGCGCCCGGCTGGCGAACGCATCCAACGCCTCGCCTGCCTGCGGCGCCAGCACCGCCGTGTCCGCCGCGGCGCCGACCTGCCTGAGCTGCTCCACCGCCGCCGCCCGCCTGAGGTCACCGGCCGCCAGCACGGGTCTGCGGCCCTGGCCGCGCAGCCGCAGCGCCAGCTTGCCCGCGGTGGTCGTCTTGCCCGAGCCCTGAAGGCCGCAGAGCACGACCACCGCCGGGCGGCCCTCGAGTTCGAGTTCACGCCCCGGCGCCCCGAGCACGGCGACCAGCTCGTCGCGCACGATACGGACCAGGTGCTGATCGGGGGTCAGACTTCTCAGCACCTCATCGCCCAGCGACTGCTTCTGCACGCGCCCGACGAAGGAGCGCACGACCCGAACGTGGACATCGGCCTCGAGCAGGGCCAGACGGATCTGGCGCACCGCCCGCCGCACGTCGTCCCGCGAGATGCGGCCCTCCGAGCGCAGGGAGCGGAAGACTCCCTGGAGCTTGTCCTGAAGACCCTCGAACATCAGGCGAGGCCAGCCCCGTCGCCGGACCGGCGCTTCGCGCCGGATGCGGGCAGGATGCCCGCGTTCCCAGCCCCGTCGCCGGACCGGCGCTTCGCGCCGGATGCGGGCAGGATGCCCGCGTTCCCAAGGGCGTCACCGGATGCGGGCAGGGTGCCCGCGTTCCCAGGAGCGCCTTCTCTCGCCGCGCGCCGCCGGCCGAGCGCGACCAGGGCCGGCAACAGCGTGATCGAGACCAGGGCGGTGGCCACGGCGCCGAGAATGGCGACGATGCCCATCGAGCGCAGGCCCGGGTAGTGCGACAGGGCGAGCGATCCGAAACCGACGCTGGTCGAGACGGCGGCGAGCACGATCGCCTTGCCGGTCTCGCCCAGGGCCGCGCCCAGACGCTCGCCCTGAAGCGCCTCGGGGCCGAAGCCGATCTCGCGCCAGCGATGGACCATGTGCACCCCGTAGTCGACGCCGATGCCGATGATCATCGTGACGACGAACACGTTGAAGAAGTTCATGTCGAGCCCGATCAGCACCATGATCCCGAGCATCCAGACCACACCGATGCACAGGGGCAGCAGGGACAGGAGGGTGCTGAGCAGCCAGCGGTAGTCCAGGAACAGGAGCAGGGCAACCAGAACGAAGCCGATGATGGAAGCCGTCACCGCATCGACGCGAATGCCGTTCCGCAGCCGCTCGCCGACCACGTTCACGCCGGTGACCTCGGCCTGCGGGCCCAGCCGCTCCGCGAGCTCAAGCGCCCCCGGCGGCGCACCCCGGCGCCACATGCCTGGCGGCGGATACAGGTAGACGACCAACTTCGTCTCGTCCTCGTTCCGGCCCATGTAGCGTTCCAGCATCCGTTCGATCTGAGGCGATTCGCGCAACGTTGCCGCCGTCACCGGCTCGCGATTGGCCCCGGCGTCGGCAAGCAGATCGATACCCCGGCGGAAGGGTTCCGCGCGCAGACCCTCCTCCGTGGCATAGCGGTCGAACAACTCGTTCAGGCGCTCCCCCGCCAGCAACTCCCGGTGACGATCGAGCCAGTCGTGTCCCGCGGCCTGGCTGGCCGGCGAAGGAATCAGACTGCCGATCCCGCGCATCCCGGCGAGGATCCCGCTGTCCACCAGCTCCTGGGCGCCCTCCTCGGCCCGGATGGAGAGCTCCAGAACTTCCTCCTCCGTAGCGCCCGACAGGACGATCATCGTGTAGTTCAAGCCCGATCCGAAATACTCGGCGACCTCATTCTGGACCTCGACGCCCGGATTCCCCTGCGGTCGCAGCTCCCTGATCGCGTCCTCGAACTCCAGGCGAGGGGCAAGGGCGCCGGTGGCCGCGGTAACCGCCGCGCAGGCGCAGATCACCAGCACCGGCCGCTTGAAGCTCCAGCGCACCAGCCGGCGGGCGCCGAGGCCGTGCAGGACGAGTCTCGGCATCCGTCCCCCGGTCCGGCGGCGATCCTCCCGCCAGGCCAGCATCGCCGGCAGCAGCACGAGCACCGAGACCATGCAGAAGAGGATGCCGGTGCCGGTCAGGAGCCCCATCTGCCGCAGCCCCACGAAGTCGGTCACCATGAACGCGTAGAACGTCGCCGCGGTGGTAATGGCGCCGGTCCAGACCGCGCGGCCCGAGGAACCGCTCATCGCCACCAGAGCCGCTTCCAGGTCCGCCCCGCGGCGCCGTTCCTCCACGTAGCGCCCGTAGGACACGATCACGAAGTCGATCCCCAGGCCGACCAGCAGGGCCGCGAAACCGCTGGTCAACGCGTTCAACTCACCGAGCACGGTGCCGGCGAAACCGAAGGCCAGCACCAGCCCGAAGGCGAGCGGTACGAAGGCATAGACGATCAGGCCGACGCGGCGGAACGCCAGGGCGAACAGAAGCAGCACGCCAACCAGCGACGTCGCCAGGTTCGCGACCAGTCCGCTGACGATCGTGCCCGCGTCCGAGACGGCCGTCACGTACGTGCCGCCGAGAGCCACCTCCGGCGCCGGCAACGGCTCGCCGTCCGCCTCCTCGCCGGAGATCTCCGGCCAGCGAGCCAGCAGATCCGCCGTCAACTCGTCGATGGCCGCAAGCAGCCGGCGGCCGAACTCGATCTCCTGAGCCGGCTGCGCGGGGCGCGCGATCATCAGCGCCCGCGAGCGGTCCCCGGAAAGAAGGTAACCCGTGCCGGTGTCGACCTCGAGGCCGCGAGTGAGTTCGATCTGCTCCAGGAAGACCTCGTGGATGTCCAACGGGTCCAGCAGCGTCAGGTCGCGCAACACGAGCGCCTGAGGGGAACTCAAGCCCCGACGCAGCTCGGCGACCTGGAGCTTGAGGCCGTCGTCGGTCAACCGGCGCGCCACCTCCTCCCGACCCTGCTCGTCGAGGTAGACGAAGAGGTTCGCGGAGAAGAACTCGATCAACTCCAGCACCTCGCCGACGTCGTACTCGACGTAGTCGATCTCGGCGAGTTCTTCCATCGACGATCCAAGCTCGTCGACGAAGGACAGGTACGGGTCGAGCGGCTGATCCTCCGGCAGGCGCACCAGCACCAGCAGGTAGTCCAGACTGCCGAAGTCCTCGATCGTCGACCGGAAGGTCGTGACCACCGGATCGTCCTCCGGCAGCAGGTTCAGGATCTCCGTATCGAAGCGGAGCGTGGTCGCCGACAACACGCAGAGCACCGCCAGCACCGCCGCGACCACGAACACGCCCCGATGCCGGCGCCGGGCGAAGGCCGCCGACCAGGCCAGGGCGCGCTCGATCACGATCGAAGCCCGCCGCAACCGGAGAGGTCAGCGACCGCCGGGCGGCGCCGCGCCAGGGATGGCGGCCGGGCCGGCGAGTTCGCGCTCATCGTCCGCGCGGCGCTCCGCCGAACGCCATCAGCACGGTGCGACCGTTGCGCACGAAGTACTCGACGCCGGAGTAGAGCGTCGCGGCAAGCGCCACCCACAGCGCGACCGGCGCCAGCAGGTTCAGGGCGCCCAACTGGTCCGAGATGATCAGCAGCGAGATGGCGACGATCTGGGTCGTCGTCTTGACCTTGCCGGCAAAGCTCGCGGCCAGGACCACGTCCTGGGCCGCGGCAAGCGAGCGCAGCGACGAGACCGCGAACTCCCGGGCCACCACGACGACCACCATCCAGGCCGGCGCCAGTCCCAGGCCGACGAGGGAGATGAACGCCGCCGAGGTCAGGATCTTGTCCGCCGCCGGGTCGAGCAGCTTGCCGAGCGCGGTCACCTGCTTCCGGCGGCGGGCTAGGAAGCCGTCGAGGAAGTCGGTCAGGGACGCCACCAGGAACAGACCGAGGCCGATGAACTGCCAGCCGCTTGTCTTGGTCAGCAGAACCACGACCAAGAGCGGGACGATCAGGATGCGGCTGAGAGTCAGCGCGTTCGGCAGATTCAGGCCGGCCCGAAGGGACGGCGCCGCCGGCGGCTCGCGGTCGGTTTCGCGCTCGGTCGCCATCCCGTTCTCCAGTTAGCTCAGACTGTCTTCGATGTGCCGCTCCGCGGCGGCGAAGGCGGGAAGGAGATCCTCGGCCCGGCCCCCGGCCTGGGCGAAGTCCCGGCGGCCGCCGCCGCTGCCCGAGATCGCCGAACCCATCGCGCGCGCCACTGCCGCCGCATCGACCCGGTCCTGGAGGTCCTGGGTCACCGAGGCGACGAGCTTCACCTTGCCCTCGTTCCGCGCGCCGAGCACGACCACGCCTGAACCGAGGCGACTCCGCAGCACGTCCGCGAGGCTCCGCAGTTCGCCCACGTTCGAGGCCGGCACTTCGCGCAGCACGACGTCGACGCCCCGGATCGAGCGGGTGTCGCCGTCCGCCGGTTGCCCGCGCTCCGGCTTCCCGTCGCCGGCCAGCAGCCCGAGACGGAGTCTGGACAACTCGCGCTCAACCTCCCGCAGCCGCTCCTTGAGGGCACGAACTTCGATCGCGGCCTGCTCTCCGGCAGCGCCGATCTCCGACTCCAGCGTCGACAGCAGATGCGCCCGGTCGCGGTGCAGGCGCTCCGCGCGGTCGCCCGCCAGCGCCTCGATGCGCCGCACCCCCGCGGCCACTCCGCGCTCGCCGACCAGGGTCACGGGGCCGATCTCGCCCGTGTTCCCGACGTGACAGCCGCCGCAGAGTTCGAGGCTGAATACGGCAGCGTCGTCTTCCCGGCCTGCGCGGACCTCGACGGTGCGCACCCGGTCGCCGTACTTCTCGCCGAACAGAGCCATCGCACCGGCCGCCACTGCGTCCTCGTAAGAACGTTCTTTGATCCGGACCTTCACCGCCCGCCGCACCCATTCATTGACCGTGTCCTCGATCGCCTCCAGTTGTTCTTCGGTGACCGGGGCGCCGTGAGTGAAGTCGAAGCGGAGCCGATCGGGGTGTACCAGGGAACCGGCCTGGCGCACGCCCGTGCCGAGATGCTGGCGGAGAGCAGCGTGGAGCAGGTGGGTGGCGGTGTGGTGTCGCTGGGCGGATTCCCGGCGTTGGCGGTCGACCCGGAGTCGAACGGTTGTGCCGACTTCAAGCACGCCTTGGGCTGCATCGATCTGGTGGACGCTGACGGAGCCCTGCTTTCGAGTGTCCAGAACTCGGGCCTCGCCGCCATCCCAACTCACCTGGCCCACATCTCCGACCTGTCCGCCGGCCTCCGCGTAGAAGGAAGTGCGATCGAAGACTGCGAAGCCAGGGCCAGTCAACTTCTCGACCCCTTGCGGCTCTTCTCCACTGGTCTCGATCAGGCCGAGAAGTCTTGCCTCGACTTCAAGATCGCGGTAGCCGACGAATCCTCTCTCCGGCCGACTCTTGATCTCTGTTGAGTCCGAACCGTTTGCCTGCGCCAGTTCAGTTGGCGACAGGCTGGAGTCGATCTGCCTCGCCAACGACTTGACCACCTTCCCGGTCTCCTCCGCCTTCCGCCGTAGCGACTCGGTCGCCTGCCTCAGCTGCGACTCGAGCGCTTTCCCCACGTCGAGCTGCTTGCGTCCCGCCCGCGACCGCTCCCGCTGCTCCGCCAACGCCGCCTCGAACCCCGCCTCGTCGATCCCGAACTGCTCCTCCTCGGCGATCTCCCGCACCGTCTCGATCGGCAGGCCGAAGGTGTCGTAGAGGCGGAACGTCGCCTCGCCGTCGAGCACCGACCGGCCTCCGGCCCGGGCCTCCTCGATCGCCTGCTGGACCTTGCCGGCCCCCACCGCCATGGTCTGACGGAACCGGATCTCCTCGGCGGTCACCGTCGCTGATGACGACTCCCGCGCCGCTTCCAGTTCCGGATAATGGCCGGCGAACGCCTCCTCCAGCGAGGGCAACAGCGACGCCAGGAACGGCTCATCGAAGCCCAGCTTCATCATGCCGTGGCGCGACGCGCGGCGGAGGATCCGCCGCAGCACGTAGCCGCGGCCCTCGTTGCTCGGCAGCACGCCGTCGGCGAGCAGGAAACCGACCGCTCGCAGATGGTCGACGATCACCCGCAGCGAGACATCGGCGTCCGGGTCGCGGCCGTACTCGCGGCCGGCCTTCGCCGCGACCGCGCGAAGAATCGGGCCGAACAGGTCCGTGTCGTAGTTGGACTCCAGGCCCTGGAGCACCGCCGCCACGCGCTCCAGACCGGCGCCGGTGTCTATCGACGGATTCGGCAACGGCTCGCTCCGGCCGTCCTCGCGGCGCTCGAACTGCATGAAGACCAGGTTCCAGATCTCGAGATAGCGGCCCGAGTCGTTCCCTTCCTCCCAGCCGACCTCGGGCAGGTCCGGCGCCGTGTCGACGAAGATCTCGCTGCACGGACCGCAGGGCCCGGTGTCGCCCATGGCCCAGAAGTTGTCCTTCTCGCCGCAGCGCAGGACCCGCTCCGGCGGCAATCCCGACAGCCGCACCCAGAGGTCCGCCGCCTCGTCGTCCTCCCGGAACACGGTGGCGAAGAGATTCGCCGGCGGCAACCCCCACACGCCGGTGACCAGTTCCCAGGCTGACCTGATTGCCTCTTCCTTGAAGTAGTCGCCGAACGAGAAGTTCCCCAGCATCTCGAAGAACGTGTGGTGCCGCGGACTCGGCCCGACGTTCTCCAGGTCGTTGTGCTTGCCCGACACCCGCAGGCACTTCTGGGAGGTGACCGCGCGCGGCGAGTCCGGCTGCTCCAGTCCGAGGAAGTAGTTCTTGAACTGGACCATGCCGGCGTTGACGAACAGCAGGGTCGGATCGTCCCGCGGGACCAGCGGCGAACTCGCCACCTCCGCGTGCCCGCGGCCGGCGTAGAAGTCGATGAAACTCCGCCTGATATCCCGACTCAACATGACCTGTGACCTTGTATCTCCGCTTCCTCCGGGACCGCTTGTTCGGTCGACCCATCGGCCGAGTCGAACAGCACCGCGCCAATAGTACGGGGAGCGAAACCGCGCCGCTCCAGGTGCCGGGCCAGAGCCGCGGCGTCACGCGCGGGGTGAGTCGAACGCCAGCGCGCGGCCACCGAACCCGCCCGTTCCACCTCGTCCTCGTCGCCCACGCACTCGAGGGCGGCGCCCGTCGCCACCGCGTCGGCCCCGCGCCGCCGCAGGTCGAGTTCGAACCGCCGCCGGCCGTAGCCGCGGCGCTGCAGCGAGCGCACCAGCATGTGCGCGGCCTCCTGCTCGTTCAAGTAGCCGCCGGCAACCAGGCGTTCGATCGCGCCGTCGACTTCCGGATCCGCGTAGCCGCGGCGGCCGAGCTTCGTCCGCAACTCTGCCGCGAAGTGCATGCGCCGCGCGAGCAGGTCCAGCCCCCGGTCGTAGGCCGACTTGGGGCTCCGCTCTCGTTTTGGCTTCGACTTCCGCACCTGCGCTTCCAGCGTTCGGAGGATAGCGCCGTCAGGACGCACACAGAGCCACCGCGAGCGCGGCGACCGCCGCCGTCTCAGTGCACGGGACGCGCGGGCCGAGGTCGGCGAGAGTGGCCCCCCGGCCGACGAACCACTCGATCTCCTCTTCGCTGAAGCCCCCTTCGGGGCCGACCACCAGAGTTCGGGCGCCGCCGACCAGCAGTTGGATCACGGGCCGGCTCAGCTCAGGCCTCGGAACTCCGCTCCGCCCTCTTGCCGTCGCTCGCCGCGGGCCCGGCCTCGCGGCCGGATCCCGAGAAGAAGGCCATGACCCGGTCGAACACGCTCCGCGCTTCCTGGCTCGTGGCGCCCACCGTGCCGCTCGCCGTGCCGTCCGCCGTGCCGCTACCGTCCTCGCTCAACTCGGCGAGCGCGCGCACGTGTTCGAGGGCCCGCTCCGAGAGATCTCTGGGCGCCGGCACTTCGAGCCGCACTTCGACGATGTGGTCGCCCCGTCCACGGCTGTCGAGGCGGGCAATGCCCTGGGACCTGAGAACGAAAGTGGCGCCGTGCCCCGTAGCCGGAGGCACCCGCAGGCTGGACATGCCGTGGAGCGTCTCGACCTCCATCGTGCAGCCGAGCACGGCCTGCGGGTAACCGACGGAGACCGAACTGAGGACATCGGCGCCGCGGCGCACGAACTGCTCGTGGGGTTCGACGTCGATCACGACGTAGAGGTCTCCCGGTGGGCCGCCGTGCCGGCCGTGCTCCCCCTCGCCCGGAAGGCGGAGGCGGGAACCGCTATCGACGCCGGCCGGCACGCGGACCTGGATCGAGCGCTGGCGCTCGGTCAACCCGCGCCCCCTGCAGCCTGCGCAGGGATCCCGGATCACGGTGCCGGCGCCCCTGCAGTCGGGACAGGTGCGGGCCACCGAAAAGAAGCCTTGGCTGTACTGGACCCGGCCGCGGCCGCCGCAGACGCGGCAGGCGGTCGGACCGGAACCCGGCGCCGCCCCGTTGCCGCCGCAGGTGTCGCAGTGCTCCAGTCGCGGAATGCGCAGCTTCGGATCGGCGCCGAAGGCGGCCTCCTCGAAGGAGAGCCGGAGGTCGTAGCGCAGGTCCGCCCCGGCTCGCCGGCGCCTGCCCCCGGCCCGGTTTCCGAACATGTCGCCGAAGCCGAAGACGTCGCCCAAGATGTCCGAGAAGTCGGCGAAGATCGTCGGGTCGAAGCCGCCGCCCAACGGCGCCGCCTGGTGACCGAAGCGGTCGTAGCGGCGCCGTTTCTCGGGATCGGAGAGCACGGCGTACGCCTCGGCCGCCTCCTTGAACTTCTCCTCCGCCGCGCCGTCGTCGGGATTCCGGTCCGGGTGGTGCCGCACCGCCAGCCTGCGATAGGACGACTTGATCTGCTGCAGAGTGGCTGAGCGCTCGAGGCCCAGGACCTCGTAGTAGTCGCGCGGCATGACGAACTAGGCGCCGCCGCCGGCAGCGGCGTCCGATGCGCTCCCGGCGCCCTCCGCAGGCCCGGTTCCTTCGGGAGCGGCGGCTTCCGGCGCCGGCTCTGCTGCCGGCATGGCGACCCGGACCATCGCCGCGCGCAGTAGCGTCGACCGCATCGTGTAGCCCTTCTGCAGTTCCTGCACGACGGTGGGTTGATCGACCTTCGCGCTCTCCTCCCGGGCAACCGCCTCGTGGACATTCGGGTCGAACACCGCGTTCAGGCTCTCCACCGGTTCGACGTCGAAACGGCGGAGGAGATCCGTTATCTGGCGCCGGATCATCTCCACGCCGGCACGGAAGTCGTCTGCCGAGGCTTCGGACTCAAGGGCCCGATCCAGATTGTCGACCACGCCCAGGAACTCGCGCAGCGGGGCCGAGACGTAACTCGTACGCAACTGCTGCCGCTCACGGTCCATCCGCTTGCGCTGGTTGTCGAGATCGGCGAGAGCCCGCAGCAGCCGATCCCGGGTCGCCGACAACTCTTCCCGGAGCTGCACTTCGACGCTGGGCGGAGCGGCCCCCTCGTCCGCGGCCGCCTCAAGCAACTCGCCGGCGGCAGGCCCACCGGCTTCCCCGTCGGGGCTCTCCTGTCCAGGAACCTGACTCTCAGGTCCCTCCTTCGGCTCAACTGTCATGCCTCACGCTCCGGTTAGCTGCTAGCTGCTAGACACCGCCGGCCAGGACCTCGGACAAACGCTCGCCGAGGTAGTTCACCAGGGGCACCATGCGCGGGTACTCCATGCGCCAAGGCCCGACCACGGCGACCGATCCGCTCACGCCGTTCCCGGCCCGGTAACTGCGCACGACGAGGCCGAAACCGAGTTCCTCCGTCAGCCGCGAATCCTGACCCAGCATCACTCGGACGCCATCCGCGTCGAGACAGCGGTTCAGCAGACCTGCGAGACGGGCGCGCTCCGCGAACATCTGGAACATGCCCTCGATACGGGACATGCTCGGCGACGCCTCGAACAGGCTGTTCGTTCCAGAGGCAACGAGCGATGGCGCGTGGCCCATGTTCATGCCGTCCCTGGCCAGTTCGATCGCCCGGTGCAGCAACTCGTCGAGGCGCGCCCGCTCGTCGCTCATCATGCGGAGCAGTTCCTCGCGGATCTCGAACAGGGAGCGGCCGGCGTAGTTCTCGGTCAGGTAGTTCGAAATGCGCACCAGGTCTTCGCGCGGGATCAGCTCGTCCGTGACCACCAGCTTGTTCTCTACGAACCCGTTCTCCGCGACGACTACGCAGAGCACCTTGCGGCCGCTGAGCGGCACGAACTCGATCGCCCGCATCACCGCGGAGCCGAGAGCGGGGGTGAGGACGACGCCGACGTGGTGGGAGAGTTCGGAGAGCAGCTTGGAGGTCTCTTCCGTCAGTTCCTGTCCGGTGCCGCCCGCGGTCTGCAGCCGATCGTCGATCAACCGGCGATCGTCCTCGCTCACCTTCTCTGCCGGCATCAGGTCATCGATGAAGAGATGGAAACCGGCTTCAGTCGGCAGCCGCCCCGCCGAAACGTGCGGCTGGCGCAGATATCCCATGTCCTCCAGATCGGCCATCACGTTGCGGATCGTGGCCGCGGAGAGCTGAAATTGCCGGTCCTTCGCGACCCGCCGCGAAGACACCGGCTCACCGGAGGACAGGTAGGTCGCGATCACTTCGCGCAGGATCTCGCGGTCGCGCTCACTGAGCTGGTCAAAAGCACGGCTCATAGGTGCCGCATGTTACAACGGCGCGGCGCCCGGCGGACCAGGATCGAGGCCGGTTAGGGGCTGCCGCGGCCCGCCGCCGCGCCGCCCGCCTCGGCGTCGAGTGGTAGCGTTCAGGCACTGGCACCCGGTCATGAGATGTCCATTCTGCGCCGCCAACCATGATCGCGTGGTCGATTCGCGAGACGTCCGCGGCGGCGAGACGGTCAGGCGTCGCCGGGAGTGTCTGAACTGCCACCGCAGGTTCACGTCCTACGAGCAGATCGAGAACATCGCCTACCGGGTCGTCAAGTCGGACGGACGGCGGCAGGAGTTCGACCGGCAAAAGCTCCTGGGCGGACTGCTCAAGGCTTGCGAGAAACGGCCGGTAGCTCTGCCCGCACTCGAGGAGATCGTGGACCAGGCCGAAACCCTGCTCCACCGCAAGGAGGACCGTGAGATCGCGACCACGGAGCTGGGCAACTTCGTGATCGACCGCCTGAAGACCCTCGACCAGGTGGCCTACGTCCGCTTCGCCTCCGTCTACCGGCAGTTCGAGGATGTGGACGCATTCATGGCGGAACTCCGCTCGCTTCTCAAGGCTTCGCGCAAGGACTGACCTTCCGCGGACCGCGCCGTTTGCGGCGCGGACTGCCGCCCCAGAACCCCTCGCCTGCGGCTCGGTTCCCTGGCCCATCCCACCTCCCTAGCACTCCCCGCCCTGGAACGGCACTTGTGCCGTTTGCGGCGCGGACTGCCGCCCCAGAACCCCTCGCCTGCGGCTCGGTTCCCTGGCCCATCCCACCTCCCTAGCACTCCCCGCCCTGGAACGGCACTTGTGCCGTTTGCGGCGCGGACTGCCGCCCCAGAACCCCTCGCCTGCGGCTCGGTTCCCTGGCCCATCCCACCTCCCTAGCACTCCCCGCCCTGGAACGGCACTTGTGCCGTTTGCGGCGCGGACTGCTAGCGTGGCCGCATGGCCGTGACTCCGAATAGCGAGCAGTCGGACGCCATCTCCCTGCCCGACGTCCTGCCGGTCCTGCCGCTCAAGGACTCGGTCATCTTTCCCTACATCATCCTGCCGCTTTCGATCAGCCGCGACCCCAGCATGCTCGCGGTCGAGGACGCGCTGAGCAACGACCGCATCATCCTGCTGGCGCCCCAACGCGACAGTTCCATCGAAGAGCCCGGACAGGACGATCTCCACGAGATCGGAACCGCCGCGTTGATCATGCGGATGCTGAAGTTGCCTGACGGTCGGGTCCGGATCCTGATCCAGGGCTTGGCGCGGGCGCGACTGAGGCATCTGAGCCAGACCGAACCCTTTCTTCGCGCCCGTGTGGTCGAAGTAGACGAAAGCCAGGAAGATCGGAACCAACTCGAGGCGCAAGCCCTGGTCCGCAGCGTCAAGGAAGGTCTGGAGACCGCGGTCAACCTGGGCAAGGACATCTCTTCCGAGGTCATGGTGATCGCGGCCAATCTGGATCACCCCGGTCGGCTGGCCGATCTCGCCGCGAGCAACCTGGGCCTCAAGCCGGAGGAGGCCCAGAGCGTGCTGGAAACGATCCGACCAATCCAGCGGCTGCGACGGGTCGGGGACCTGCTGGCGCGCGAGATCGAACTGCTCAGCATGCAGCAGCGCATCTCGGCGCAGGCCAAGAGCGAGATGGACCGGAGCCAGCGCGAGTACTTCCTGCGCCAGCAACTGCGAGCCATCCTGGACGAACTCGGAGAGGGCGATGACCTCCACGGTGACATCGACCGCTACCTGCGCGCGGTCGAGGAGCGTGGCTTGACCGAGGAGGCGGCCGCCGAGGTCGAGCGCCAGGTCCGAAGGCTGGAGCGGAGTTCTCCCGACAGCGCCGAGAACGCGACCATCCGGGGCCATCTGGACTGGTTGACGGGACTGCCGTGGTCGACCGTGAGCAAGGACCGGATCGACCTCGACCGCGCCCGCACCGTGCTCGACGAAGACCACTACGATCTCGACCGGATCAAGGAGCGGATACTCGAGTACCTGGCCGTGAGGCGCCTCAAACCTGACGCCAAGGGGCCGATCCTCTGCCTGGTCGGCCCCCCAGGCGTCGGAAAGACCTCGCTCGGTCGTTCCATCGCGCGCGCGATCGACCGCAAGTTCGTGCGCATCTCCCTGGGCGGCGTCCGCGACGAGGGAGAGATCCGGGGCCACCGGCGCACCTACGTCGGTTCTCTGCCGGGGCGCATTATTCAGGGACTGAACCAGGCCGGAACCAGCAACCCGGTCTTCATGCTGGATGAGATCGACAAGCTTCGCGCCGACTACCGCGGCGACCCCGCGGCAGCCTTGCTCGAAGTGCTGGATCCGGAACAGAACTCCACGTTCAGGGACCACTATCTGGGTGTCGAGTACGACCTGTCGCGAGTGCTCTTCATTGCCACCGGGAACCTGCTCGAACCCATTCAGCCGGCGTTCCTCGATCGACTCGAAGTGCTTCGTCTCTCCGGTTACACGGAGGACGAAAAGGTGCTGATCGCACGCCGCCACCTGATTCCCAAGGCGACCGCGGACAATGGTCTGCCGGAAGGAGCTCTCGAAATCAGCTCCGCCGCATTGCGCGGTCTGATCCGCGGATACACGAAGGAAGCGGGCGTGCGCAATCTCGAGCGGGAGTTCGCAACCCTGTGCCGCAAAGCCGCCGTACGCGTTGCGCGCGGAGACGACCGCAAGTTGCGGGTAACCCCCGCCCGGTTGAAGGGTCTGCTGGGGCAGCCACGGCACTTCAGCGAGGAACTTCTCGACCGCGACCGGATCGGTGTCGCGACCGGGCTCGCCTGGACCGCCGCCGGAGGCGATCTCCTGCTGATCGAAGTAGCGGCCTCCCGAGGCAAGGGCAAGCTGATCCTCACCGGTCAACTGGGCGAAGTGATGAAGGAGTCGGCGCAAGCCGCACTGAGTTGCGCCCGAGCCGCGAGTACCGAGGGCCCAACCGCCTCGGACTCCGAGTTCTTGCGTCGCCACGATCTGCACATTCACGTCCCTGCGGGATCGGTTCCAAAGGACGGTCCATCCGCCGGCATCACGATTGCCGCCGCAATCGTTTCCGTCCAGAGCGCCCGACCCATCGATCACAAGATCGCGATGACGGGTGAGATCACGCTGAGAGGCGAGGTCCTTCCGGTTGGCGGTCTGAAGGAGAAGCTGTTGGCCGCGCGCGGAGCGGGTATTGGCAAGGTGATCCTGCCCGAAAGGAACCGGCGAGACTTGCCGGAGATCCCGCCGGCGGTGACCCGCGGCCTCGAACTGGTCTTCGTCGACCACTTCGATCAGGTTCTCGCGGCCGCGCTGCTCGACCCGGAGCATTCGCAGTCATGGCCGGCGGCGAAGACCGGCTGACCGCCTGGCTCGCGAACCTCGCGAGTTCGAGAGATCGGATCGGCGACGACGCGGCCCTGCTGGAGTTCGGCGGCCGGTACCTCGCATTCAGCGTCGATACCCAGCGTGCGAACGTCCACATTCCAATCGATCTCGATCCGGCGGCCGCCGCGCGGCGGCTGCTTGCGGTCAGCCTCTCCGACCTCGCCGCCACCGGCGCCGAACCGCGCTGGGCCCTCTTGGCGCTTGCCGTCGACGACGAGAAGACCGCGCGACGCTTCCTGGCCGCTCTGGTTCGACGCAGCCGCTACTACGGAATCGAGCTGATCGGCGGCGATACCGCCCGCTGTGGGGCGCCAGGCCACCTCGACGCCGGCCTGACCGTGATCGGTGAAGTAACGGCGGGCAGCTTTCCACTGGCTCGCAGCGCCGCCCGTCAAGGCGACGACCTCTGGCTCGGCGGTGCGGTCGGCGAGTCCGCGCTGGGACTTGAGCTGGTCCGGTCGGGCGCCCGGATCGTCGAGCGGAAACCGAGGCTGCCCGACGAGCTGCCGCCTGAGCTGGCACGCGCCGCGAGCCGGGTCGTGCGCCGTCACCTCGAACCTCGACCGCAACTCGAACTCGGACTGATTCTCGGGAAGCGATGCCCACCGGGAGCGGCTATCGACATCTCAGACGGTCTGGCGGTCGACGCCGGGCGCCTCTGCCGCGCCAGCGGCGCCGGCTGCGTACTCCACGAGGAGGCCATCGCCCTCCGCCCGGACGCCCGACATCTGGCCGGCTACCTGGGTCTCGATCCACGCGACCTGATCCTGGGCGGAGGCGAGGACTACGTACTCCTGTTCACGCTGCCACCCAAGACGAACTTCAACCATCCCGGATGCCGACGAATCGGCCGCATCACCGGCCAACCCGGCATGAGCCTGTTGCGAAGCGACGGAACCCTCGAACCCCTGTCCCCGGAGGGCTGGGACCATCTGGCCTGACGGCTAGTCCGAAGTTCCAGAGGTCAAAGCGTGGAATCTCCAGCAACGGCGGGGTTTTGGTCGTCTCGGTGTTGTCGTCTACAGGGTACTGCTGAGGTTCAGGTCGGACTCCGAGTAGTTTCAGGGCCCTTTCTTGCAGGGGCTTCGGTCTAGCCCGAAGTTCTGAGGCTCCTGGGGCCTCCTCGTCGTCGAGAGGCGTTGCAGTGCTTGGGTTTTCGGGTGTTGGGCCGCCCCTGTTTTCCGCCATTCGTAGCCATGTAATGATCTCGTGGCATGTAGACATTCTGAATGGTTTCGTCTACAATGAGAAGCCATGTACATCGAACGGGTACCCAACCGAAACTCACCACCAGCCGTCCTGCTGAGAGAGTCCTACCGACAGGACGGAAAGGTCAAGAAACGCACTCTCGCCAACCTCTCCAAGTGGCCCGACCAACTCGTCGAAGGACTCAGAACCCTGCTCAAGAGAGGAGTCGCCCTGCCTTCGCTCGAGGCAGCCTTCGAGATCCTGCGCGCCAGACCGCACGGCCACGTCGCCGCCGTCCTCGGCGCGGCCCGAAGCCTCGGCCTCGAACGGCTCCTCGATCGACGGCCCTCGCGCGAGCGGGCGCTGGCGCTGGCCATGATCGCGGCCCGCATCCTCGAGCCGCGATCCAAGCTCGCCACCGCCCGCGGACTCGCAAGCGAGACCATGAGCCACACCCTCGGCGAGGAACTCGGCGTGCAGGAGGCCTCGGCCGACGAACTCTACGGCGCCATGGACTGGCTGCTCGAAAGACAGCCGCGCATCGAGCGGACTCTTGCCCGGCGGCATCTGGAAGACGGCTCGCTGGTGCTCTGCGACGTGACCTCGGTCTACTTTGAGGGCAGGAAGCGCACGCTGGCCAGGCACGGCTACTCCAGGGACAAGAAGAGAGGCAAGGTCCAGATCGTCTTCGGCCTGCTCTGCAGCCGGGACGGATGCCCGGTCGCGGTCGAGGTATTCGAGGGCAACACGGCCGATCCGACGACCCTGAACGCCCAGGTGCAGAAGCTCCGCGACCGCTTCTCGCTGGAGAGGATCGTGATGGTCTCAGACCGGGGCCTGATCACCGACGCGCGCATCCGCGAGGACCTCGACCCCGCGGGCCTGTCCTGGATCAGCGCCCTGCGCGCGCCGGCGATCAGGACGCTGGCCCAGGAAGGCCACCTGCAACTGTCGCTCTTCGACCAGCGGAAGATGGCCGAGATCAGGGTCCCGGAGTTGTACCCGAAGGAGCGCCTCGTGGTGTGCCGGAACCCGCTTCTGGCGGAGGAACGCGGCCGCAAGCGCCAGGAGCTTCTCGAATCCACCGAGCGCAAGCTCGACGCCGTCGTTGCGGCGACGCGGCGCAAGAAGAACCCCCTGCGCGGCAAGGACGCCATCGCCGTGCGCGCACGGCCCACTCCACTCCAGAACGAAGCCTTCAAACTACTCGGCATCCGCCCCTGAAACCGACGTACCCAGTACAAAACACCGCCGAACAACTGAAAACGCCCACCACTACAGGCGATTTCACGACTTGAAGCTCAGAACTTCGGTCTAGCGAGGACGTCGGCAGTGGCTTGGTCGGCGTTTCGGGTTCTGACTCGGTTCCTGGTGAGTGTGGCGAGATCGGCGAGCAGGGTCTGGAAGCTCTGTACGGGCGGTCCGTCGGGAGTTCGCCTGTGGCCGGCCTTGGCTCGGGCTTCTCGTGAGCGTCGGGCGGGTTGCACGGGCGAGTCGCGTTCTCGTCGAAGAGGAGCGGCGCGAGCAGCCGTCGCATGTGCCATTCGAGGCGAGCATGCACAGAAGGACGTGTGCCTTGACGCGTCCGGCGAGGCGGTGGTGGACTGGCCGGACCTTGAGGTCGACGCTCTTGAAGCTGCGGAAGGCGCGTTCGACGCGGCTGAGGCTCTTGTATGAGCGGACCGCTTCGTCGTCGGTCAGGTCGGCTTCGGAGACGTTGGCGCGGATGACGTAGAAGCCGTCGAGAGCGGCTTCGTCGGCGATGCGCTGCTGGTTGCGGGAATAGCGGAAGCTGCCCTCTTCGACCTCGATGTCGAAGTGCTTGCCGACCTTGTGGGCGCGCCGCGCCCGGTCGGCGCCCACGGCGATCTCCTTCTTGCCCTTCAAGGGGCGCCGTTCGCGCCTGGTTGCGTCCACGACGGCTTCCAGCTTGCGTCGGGGACGCTGATCTCGGCCATGTTCCGCTGGTCGAAGAGCGACAGTTGCAGGTGGCCCTCCTGGGCCAGCTTGCGGACCGCAGAGGAGGTGGGGGCTGGGGCCAGACACGGAGTCTGCAATGGGACTCGGCGGCGCTACTGCCGCAAAGGCGCCTTGTCCTGGAGTCACTGGCCCCGGGGGCGCCGTGACCCGAACTGGCCAGAGTCTGCGACGGGTTTGGCGGCTCTAACGGTCAGCCCTAAGCGTGATCGTGATCGGTTGCTCCAGCTTCTTCAGCACCTGACTGACCTGGACCTCGAGCGCGGCCAGGCGAGCCTCGACGCCGCCCTGATCCGCAGCGGAAGCGACCTTCCTTCGAACCTTGGCGACCCGCACCTTCCGCTTCCTTGCGGGAGGCGCCGCCTTCCGGGGCGCCACCGCCTCGACCTTCGCCTTCGGTTTCCGGCCCCGCTTGCTCTGAGACCGGATCTCACGGAAGACCGCCACCGCCTCCGGGTGGTAGCGCCGCTTGCGGCCGACGCCCTCGTGCGGAATCCGGTCACCGTGCAACTTCACATAGCGCTGCAGAGTCGGGCTGGAGATCCCCGTCTGGTGGCCGATCGCGGTCAAGGTCAGCAGCTTCGGACCAGGAGCGCTCCGAGGAGCGGCTTTGGCGCGCGCCTTCCGCTTCTTTCTTGCCGGGGCCTCGGAAACCGCGGCGGCGGCCTTTGCCTTGGCTTTCCGCCCCGGCTTACTCTCGGCGCGAAGCTGCCGGAAGACGGCGACTGAGTCCGGATGGTAGCGACGCTTGCGACCAACGCCTTCATGCGGAATCCGATCACCGAACAGCTTTACGTACCGCTGCAGGGTCGGATAGGAGATGCCCGTCTGCTCGCCGATACTCGAAAGCGTCAGGAGCGCCGCGCCGCTAGCAGCAGCCCTCGCCGGCTTCTTGGGACTCAGTTTGCGACCCCCGCCCCGGCGCTTTGAGGCCCGTTCCTTCTTCAACGCGTTGAACACCTTGACGGCGGCAACCGGGTACCGCTGCTTGCGTCCCTCTCCCTCCGACGGGATTCGATCCTGGTACAGCTTCTTGTAGCGCTGCGCCGTGGCCATCGAAATTCTCGTACGGCGAGCAATCTCACCCAACGTCAACAAGTTCTTTCTTCCAGCAGCCGCTGCACTCACTGCGGTACTCCCCTTCATCGACTTTGTTCCGTGTCCCCTATCCCCTCTATGGGAACAGCGGGCGCCATCTCTGGATCATAGCAGAAAGCACGCCAAGGCCCCGTCGTGGACAGCAACGGCCCTGGGAACCGAGCGCGGAAACCAGTGTCAGGTCAGGGAGCGTAGTTCAGTTTTCTCACCAGGTAGGACAGCGCCTGTCGACTCAGACCGAGAGAGCGCGCTGCACGCGCCTGATTCCCACCAGCCTCCGCAAGCGCCTTGCGGATCAAACCGCGCCGGTACTGTTCGAGCTTCCGGTGATAGCTGGCCCCCTCCGCCTGGGATGGACGCCGTGGCTCATTCGGAAGTCCCAGCATCTCAACCGAAATCTCCGGGCCTTCGGCGAGCGCCGCCGCGCTCTCGATCGCGTTTCTAAGCTCTCTGACATTCCCGGGCCACGGATACTCGAGAATCCCTCTACGGGCGTGCTCGCTGAATCGCAGACTTTCCCGGTCACCCGAGAACATCCGGAGAAAATGGCGCGCCAGCAACATCACGTCGTCATCGCGATCCCGCAGTGCCGGCGCTTCGACATTCGCCACCCGAAGCCGGTAGTAGAGATCCTCTCTAAACTCGCCGGCCGCAACCATGGCCGAAAGATCGCGATGGGTTGCCGAAACGAGACGAAAATCCAAACGACGCGAATGGCTCTCGCCGACCCGTCGCATCTCGCCTTCCTGCAGGATGCGCAGGAGCATTCCCTGCGCTGCCCGTGGCAGTTCCGCAATCTCATCGAGAAAGACCGTGCCGCCTTCACCGCTCTCGAACACACCGATCCGGTCGCGGTCGGCGCCGGTGAACGAACCTCGACGATGACCGAACAGATCCGACAGGAGGAGACCCTCGGGAAGAGCGGCGCAGTTCACGGCCAGCCAAGGCCCCGAGGCGCGTGCGCTCGAATCATGAAGCTGCCGCGCCAGCAGTTCCTTGCCCGTACCCGACTCGCCCAGAATCAACACCGGCAGGTCGTGTAGCGCCAGCTTCTTGACGCGCTCCTGGGCCTCGATCAGCGCCTCGCTCCGACCTACCATGCCCGATGTGGTCGACTCTCTCGCCTCAGCCAACTCCAGCAAGTGACGGCGACGATGGGACGCCGCAGGCGCTCGACCCGCGATCACGGTCAACAGGGTCCGCGCCGGCTCCTCGATACCGTCCGCACTGAGTACCAGTCTGCCGGCGGGCACGCCGACCGAGAACTGCTCAGAGCCGCCGGGTCCTTCCAACAGGACTTCCTTGGGCTCTTCCTGCCCTCCCACGTCGAGAGACTCGTGGACCGCGATGCGCGCCTCGGGGTGACCGGCGGATGACAGCAACGAATGAAACGTGCTCGAGTCGAACTCTTCCGCGTCCAGGAAGGCGCGAAGAGCTCTCCAAGGGCCCAGCCGGGCGCCGTCCACGCGCTGCGCAGGCGCCTCGGCGCCCACTTCGGACAGGGTCCGCACTGCCGATTCGAGCAACCCGGCCGGCACTGTCTCGACTCCAAGGCAGACCAGATCGTGAATCGTCAGTGCGGAGCGGTAGGCCCCATGCTCTTTGAGCCGCCGCCAATCCGCGCTGCTCGGGGCCCGGTTCTCGCTGACCGCCTCCCACAGCCCGGCACAGGCGGCGCCCGCCCCAACGGCAAGCGCCTCCTCCCTAAGCCCGGCAAGAAGAAAGACAGCGGGCAGAACGTCGCTTCCAGCCTGCACGCGGGCCGAGGGGTCTGCGACCCGCAACGGGAGCACTGCCAAGAGTTCCTCTCTCGCCTCCTCGCGGCGACCGAGGTGAACCAGGGCGCGGGCCGCCAGCAGGCGGAGGGCCCGCAGCCGGTCCCCTCGCAAGTGCCGTTTCCGCAACTCGTCCACGGCGGACCTGCAGGATTCCAGGGCCGAGCTCCACCGACCCTGCGCCAGGTCCAGACGCGCTTCGAGTTGCCGCGCTTCCACGATCCCCGCGGCGCTTCCGGCCATCAGGCTCTCGCGGCGCAGGCTGTCGATCGTCCCGCGGATGCCGGCCAGGCGGCCGGTACGAATCCGAGCCTCCGCGAGATTGCCATGCGCCGCAGTCCTTCCCGCGGGTCCATCGCAACACCGGAAGAGCCTGACGGAGACGCGCGCCGCCCGCTCGGCGCCAGCGCAATCGTCCACTGAGAGTCGAAGCGTCGCCAACTCGTTCCAAAGGCTGGCGCGGTCGTAGATCGGAAGGCGTCTCCGGAACTGCCTCAGCGCCGTCGCCAGAGCCTGGTCGGCCTCTGTGAAGCGGCCGCGGTCCACCGCGAGACGGGCCCATGCCAGGCACGACATCCAGTCTTCGGGTTCCCCTTCCGGGTTGAGTATCGAGGCCGGGTCGAGCAGAGAAGCCATTTCGCCGGTCGCGCCGACCTCGCGCATCGCCAGGACTGCGAGAGCACGTCCCCGACCGGCAAGCGGACCGACCGCGGCTTCGAGGGCCCGCTCCGCCCAGGCTCTGAGCTGAGCCGAGCGGCCCGCAGCCGCATGGATCCTGATCGCCTCCTCGCACTCTTCGAGCTTCGCCGCGCCGCCGAGACGGCGCTTCTCGAGCACGGTGAGAGTGCGGCGCGCAGCCGCCATCCGGCCCATCCTCACCAGACCCTTGAGACGGATCAGGATGTCTTCGGTTCGGCGGGAACGCTCGACCAGCGCCAGGGCGGCCTCGAACCGGCCGCTGTCGAGGAGTGCCCGCGCCACCGCGCTCCGCTCCCTCGGCTCGGCGGGCGGCTCTCGCAGGGACTCGCCCACCGCACGTCGCCAATCACCCCGAGCAATCCAGTCGATCGGCCCACCCGAAGCGTTGTCGCCAAGCCAGTGCTCCAGAGCCTCGTCGCTGCGGAGAAGGGTGGAGAGGCGTTCCGTGACGGCGGAAAGCCGTTCCGTAACGGTCGAGAGCCGTTCCGGGTCGGGGCCGGCGGCCCGCAGCAGCGAGCGCCGCCACCGGGAATGACCAACGACCACCACCTCTTCGCCTTCTTCGCGTTCGTGTACGGCGAATAGGGACACCCTCGCGGCCCGGTACTCGCCTTCCCACAGAAAGGGGGCGTGATCCAGGATGTCCGCGACCAGCCGATCCGCGGGCAAGGGCAGAAGGAGGTCGCGCCAACCCGCGACCACGGGGCGAAGCGCCGCCCGCACGGAGCTCCGGCCGACCATCTCCTCACTCTCGAACAACAACGAGGCGAACCGTCTCAGTACGGCCTGGGGCGACCGTCCGTCTCGCCCCGCCGACACCATGTCCGGCCCGATCCGGAGCACGCCCCGCGCATCGACGACAAGTCCTCTCCACGACTGCAACCGCCAGCCGGCGGTTCGCAGATGGGCCAGCAACGCGGCGCCCTGGAGCAGCAGAGCGGCCCGTTGCCGATCGTTCAGGCTGCTCTCCGGGAGACTCGCGCCGCCGGCGCCTTCCGGAACCGCCTCCAGCGCCTGATGACGGATACGCCGCGCCACAGTCATCGTGCAACTCCCTCGAGGTCGCCCCAGAAGCCGGGGTAGGACTTGGCAACCACCGCCGGCCGTCGAATCGACAGCCCTCCCCGCCGAAGGCCCACGAGCGCCATGCTCATCGCAATGCGGTGGTCGTCGTAGGTATCGATCGAGACGCGCGCCGAACCCGGCGCCGCGGTCAGACCGGGATTCCCTTCGATGCGCAAACCGTCCGGCAACTCTTCGACCGAGGCGCCCGCCCGCCGCAATTCGGTTCCGATCGCGGCCAGGCGGTCGCTCTCCTTGATCCGCAGGTGCGCCACATTGCGGATGGTTGTGACGCCGTCGGCAAAGGCGGCCACCGCGGCAAGCGTGGGTACCTGGTCGGGCATCCCGGAGAGGTCGCAGTCGAGCGCGGTCAGGGCGCCGTCGCCCTCGACCTCAATCCCCCCTGGCGCCGCCAGCACCACCGCTCCCATCTGCTCGAGGAGCCCCAGGAACGCGCGGTCGCCCTGGGTCGACGCCGGCGCCAGGCCCCGCAGCCTCACCCGGCCGCCGCACAGCGCCGCCGCCGCCGCGGGGTAGGCAGCCGCGGAGTCGTCGCCGGCGACGCGGTAGCGGCCACCCGGCGCCTCCGGCCTGTGGGGTTCAATCCGGAATTCGCGCGCCCCGCCGGCGCCGCCGGACCCTACGGAAGAACCGAAATCAGCCATGACTTGAAGAGTTGTGTCCACATATGGACTAGAGACGAGAAACGGCGCCAGAAGTTGGATCGGCCTCTCCGCCCGCAGTCCCGCCATGAGCAGCGCGGACACGTACTGACTCGACTCCCCCGCGTCGATTTCGACCAGCCCGCCGGCCAGAGCGCCGCCATGGATCCGGATCGGCGCGCAGCCCGGCCGACCGAGTTCGTCGATGCTCGCGCCGAGTTGGCGCAGAGCGGCGAGAAGCGGTCCGACCGGTCGTTCACGCAGCCGCGGGGACCCGTCGAGGATCCACTCGCCCGGCGTCACCGCGCAGCTCGCGACAAGGAACCGCAGCAGCGTACCCGCGCTGCGGCAGTCCAGCCGCACTGGCGAATCGGCTGGGCCGCCTCGCGGCGGTAGGGCACGCACTTCGGCGCCGGAAACGCGCCTGAGGCTCCAGCCCATGCGCTCGAGGGCGCCCGAGAAAGCGGCGATGTCCTCGGCTTCAAGCAGGTTCTCGATCGTCGCGGGCCGCTGCCCGATCAACGCCAGGTTCAGCGCCCGATGCGAGATGCTCTTCGAACCCGGAGGCTCGACCACTCCCCCCACGCGGTCGGCACGCCGAACCGGATAGGGGTCCGGCAGGGACTCATTCAACCCAGCCACAGCAACTCCCTTTCGTCGAACCAGGCATTCGCGATCCGCACTTCGCCGCCGCCCTGAAGCCACGTCCGCGCGGCGTGGAAGTGTCCGAGCAGGAGCACGTCGTGGCCCTCCGCGAGACGGCGGGCGGCGTAGCGCCGGATAGCTCCCTCCGGGATCCGCTTCTTGTGCTCCAGGTTGGTTCCCGAAAGTCCCCGCTCGGTCGAAGTCACGAGCCGACGGCTGAGCCCGGACGGCAACCGGAAGGCCAACCAGCGGCTGACCGGGTTCTTCGACAGCCTGCGCCAGCAGCGGTAGCGCCAATCGCGCCGATTCAACCCGTCGCCGTGAACGGCGAGGTATCTCGCTCCGCCCGCCTCGAAGCGGACTTCGAGGCCGTAGTCGTCGAAGAGATCGTCGTACTCGCCGCCGGCGAGGAAGAAATCCCGGTTCCCCTCCACGTAGGAAACCCGGATGCCGCGCCGCTTCAGATCCCGGATCACGGGCGCGAGCAGCCGCACCTCCGGGGTCTCGAAACGACGCGACCCGATCCAGAAATGGAACAGGTCGCCGAGGAACAACACCCGGGCACAGCGGGCGGGCTCGAGCGCCCGGAGCTGATCAGCCAGCTCCTCGCCGCTCCCCCCGGGGCCGCCCAAGTGCGCATCGGCGACCACAACGACAGGCATTCGACCAACAGCTCGCTAGACGATCGTCAAGGTCGGTCGAGCGGAAGCCAGTTCCATGAGCCGGCGCTCAACCGCCCCGACGAGGTCCTGGAAGATGCCGGCATGCGCCCCGTCGGGCGCCGAGACGACGACCGGCACACCGGCGTCGCTGCCCCGCACCAGCGCGCCGTCGAGCGGAATCGCCCCCAGGACTTCGCAGTCGAGCAGCTCCGCGGTGCGCTCGACGCCTCCCCGCTTGAAGATGTCCGTCGTCTCACCGCAATGGGGGCAGACGAAGGTGGACATGTTCTCGACCATGCCCAGCACTGGAACCTCGACCTTGCGGAACATGGCGAGCCCCTTGCGCGCGTCGATCAGGGCCACGTCCTGGGGTGTCGAAACGATCAGGGCGCCGGACATGGGCAACTTCTGCGACAGGGTGAGCGCCGCATCGCCGGTGCCGGGAGGCAGGTCGAGCAGCAGGTAGTCGAGTTCGCCCCAGACCACGTCGCCCAGCAGTTGCCCGAGCGCCTTCATCACCATCGGCCCCCGCCAGATCACCGGCGTATCCGGATCGAGGAGGAAGCCGAGCGACATGACGCGCACGCCGTGGCGCTCGAAGGGCTGGATCTTGCCGTCCACGATCTCGGGCCGGCGGTTGATGCCGAACATCAGCGGGATCGAGGGGCCGTAGATGTCCGCGTCGAGCAATCCGACCCGCAGCCCGGCGGCCGCCATCGCCGCGCTCAGGTTCGTCGCCACGGTCGACTTGCCGACGCCGCCCTTACCGCTCGCCACCGCCACGACGTGGGAGACTCCCGGCAGGAGGGACGGGTCGCGCGCCGTCGCCGGAGCGGGCGCCGTCGCCACTTCCAGCGAGACCTGCACGTTCGAAACGCCGTCGAGCGAGCCCACGGCATCGACGATGCGGCGCCGGATCTCCCTGGCAGCGTCGGCGTCGCGGGTCGGGACACGCAGATCGACCACCACGTCGCCACCGCTCACACCGACCCGTTGCACGAAACCGAATGAGACGATGTCGCGCTTCATGCCCGGGAAGGTGATCGTCCGGAGGCACTCGCGGACCCTGTTCTCGATCGCTTCAGCCAACGCCTTCTCCCGCTGTCTCGAGGCCCGCCAACCGGCCGACGCGCCGCTCGACATCCAGCATGAACGTCCGCCGTCCCCGCACTCCCACGGTGGCCGGATCGCGCACTTCGCCGAAGGACACCTCGACGGTGGCCGGCCGCACCACCAGCGCTCCCTTGCGCCGGATGCGCCCGGTGCCCCGGATGCCGATCGGAGCGACCGGGGCCCGCCCCTTGAGAGCCAGCAGGAACCCGCCGCGCTGAAACGGCCTCATCCGGGGCCCGGAACTCCGCGTCTCCTCGGGGAACACGACCAAAGAGACATTCGAGGCCAACAGCTTGCCGGCGACGACGAACGTCTCGGCGGCGCGGCTGCGATCATGACGGTCCACCGGCACGAAACCCGCCGCCTTGAGCCCCCAGCCGAAGAAGGGGAGCCGGAACAGACTGCGCTTGGTCAGGATGCGAACCGGCGAGTCCAGAATCGCGAGCAGGGCGGCAATGTCGTACAGGCTCCTGTGGTTCGCCATGTACACGAGCGGACGGCCTTGGGTTGCCGCGCGCCAGGTCGCGTAGTCGCCGCCGGCGTAGTTGAGGCGCAGACGGACGCCGCCCGTCACGAGCAGCCCCCGAGCCCAGAACCGCGCCATCAATCCGGCCCAGTCGCGGCCCGGCAGCCAGGAGGCGACGGCCACGGCGACCCCCATCACGGCGCTGCCGAAGACCAGGTACAGGTTGCCGGTGACGGTCGCCACCGCCGCCGCCCACACCGGCGGCTGCGACGACGACGGCCCCGGGGCCTTCCCCTCCACCAGGCGCGATGCCTCGCCCAAGTACGAACTCGGGCCATGTTCCGGGCCTGCGGCGGTAGGATTCCGATTCGACAAGGTTCTGCTCAACGCTGTCAGGAGGGGAAGCTAACACCAAGCACGCGCCGCGAACACGACGAGCGCGAAGAACTTGCCCCGCGGGCTGATGCAACAGGATGCACCCAGGATTCTGTTCGATTTTGCGGCGCCGCTGCGCCATGTCGGCGCGGTGTCGCTGCTGGCCGGTCGAGGTCTGACGGCCCTGGTCAGGCCACCTTACGAGTTTCGGTCATGGCTTCATCAGATGGAACACCTCGGCGTCAGCTCGCTCGGAGTGGCCGCGGTCACCACGTTGTTCACCGGCATGGTGCTGGCCCTGCAGACCGCGTACAGCCTGCCCGAGCTGGGGGTCAAGTACTACATCGGAAGCGTCGTCTCCAAGTCGCTGACCCGGGAACTCGGACCGGTACTCGTCGCGCTCATCGTCGGCGGGCGGATCGGTTCCGGCATGACTGCGGAACTGGGCACGATGAAGGTCACCGAGCAGGTCGACGCGATGCGCTCCATGGCAGCCGATCCGGTCAAGAAACTGGTGGTGCCGAAGCTCGCCGCCAGCCTGATCATGCTCCCCGTGCTCACCATCCTGGGCGACTTCCTGGGCATCCTCGGCGGCCTGTTCATCGCCACGAACCAGTTGAACCTGTCCTACGGCCTCTACGTCAACGACGTCCTCCAGGCCCTGACCCTGGGCGACGTCCTGAACGGTCTGGGCAAGTCGGTGTTCTTCGCCTGTTTCATCGCCGTCATCGGTTGTTACAACGGCCTGACGGCAACCGGCGGCGCCGAGGGCGTGGGGCGCGCCACCACCAGAACCGTCGTCTGGGCATCGATCATGGTGCTGGTGTCTGATTTTTTTCTGACGAAGCTGTTTCATGTCCTTGCCTGACCAGCGGACGCAACCCAACCGTGACCGGGCGCTCTACGTCGTCCGCGGGCTCTGCCGTCGATTCGGCGACCGCGCCGTCCTCGACAACCTGGACTTCGAGGTCATGCGCGGCGAGTGTCTGGTCGTTCTCGGCCGCTCCGGTTCCGGCAAGAGCCTCGCCCTGCGGCAGCTCAACGGGCTCGACGAAGCCGAGGCCGGCGAGGTTCTGTTCGAGGGAACGGATCTCGTCCAGTTGACCGAGCGGCAGTTGTACCCGCTGCGGCGGCGGATCGCGATGCTGTTCCAGTCGGCGGCCCTCTTCGACTCGATCGACGTGCTCGAGAACGTCGCCTTCCCTCTCCGCGAGCACGACCGGTTGAGCGAGGAGGAGATCCGCGAGCGCGTGGCCGGCGCCCTGGCGTGGGTGGGCTTGTCAGGGATCGAAGACCGCATGCCGGCCGCGCTGTCCGGCGGCATGAAGAAGCGGGTCGCGCTCGCTCGCTCCCTGGTCCAGGAACCCGAGGTCGTCCTCTTCGACGAGCCGACGGCGGGCCTCGATCCCGTTACCTCGGCGACGATTTCCAGTCTGATCCGAAGTACCCAGGGAGAGTTCGGCACCACCTCGGTGGTGGTCACCCACGACCTGCGGCTGGCCCGCGACGTGGGCGACCGGGTAGCTCTCCTGGACGGGGGCCGGTTCCGATTCATCGGCGCCTGGGAGCAGGCCGAACGAAGCGCGGACCCGGCGCTCAGGGCGTTCCTGGAAGGTCGGCAACCGTCCGTAGAGGAGGACATCGATGCAACGTGATTCCAACACAACCAAGGTGGGCCTGACCGTGCTGGGCGCGCTCGTCGTCCTGGCCGGCTTCATCCTCGCCATCGGCGATCAGAGCTTCCTGTTCCGTGCCAGCAACACCTACCGCATCATGTTCCCCACCGCCGCGGGCCTGGCGGAGGACAACCCGGTCCAGTTGAACGGCGTCACCGTCGGGAAGGTGGACCGCATCCTGCTGAGCGAGCGGCCGGAAAGCGAGATGCTGGAAGTGCGGATCAGCGTCGAACGCCGGTACGCGAATCGGCTGCGCCGCGACTCCCTGGCCAGAATCAAGACCCTGGGACTGCTCGGCGACAAGTACGTCGAGATCACATCGGGCTCCCCCGGCGCGGTGCTCCTCAACCCGGGCGAGGAGATCCCTGCCGCACTGCCCACCGATGTCGACGATCTGATTGCCAGTGGCGCCGACGTGGTCGATCACATCGTCCTGACTGCCCACTCGCTGTCGACGGTCCTCGGCCGCATGGAGCGGGGCGAAGGGCTGCTCGGCGAGTTGGTCACCGGGAGGGAAAACAAACGGATCACCGACACCGTGATCCACACCCTGGAGTCCATCGACCGATTGACCAGCCGCGTAGAGGCCGGCGAGGGAGTGCTCGGCCGCCTGCTGACGGACGAGGAGATGGGCGACCAGCTCGCTTCGTCCCTGGACAGCATCGACGAGACCCTGACCCTGCTGCGGGAAGGCGACGGTCTGGCGCCGGCGCTGCTCCACGACGCCGAACTGAAGACCCGGTTCGAATCGACCATGGCCGACACGGAGGTCGCCGCCGCCGATCTGCGCGCCATCGCCGCGGATCTGCGCAATGCCGAAGGGCTGCTGCCCCGGCTGCTGAACGACGAGGAACTCAGCGAATCGCTGACCACCGAGGTGGAGCTACTCCTGAAGCGTCTGAACTCCACGCTGGAGCAAGTCTCCGAGGGCGACGGTACGGCGGCCAGGCTGATCAACGACCCCGCGATCTACGAGGCGCTCGACGATCTCGTGGTCGGCATCAACGAATCGAGGCTGCTGCGCTGGCTGGTCCGCAACCGTCAGAAGGCGGGGATCAAGAAGCGCTACAAGGAAGCCCAGGACGCGGTCCCGGACGCCGGACCGGGCCCGTCGGAGGAAGACCGATGATCGTCTGCGCCCGCTGCGGCCAGGAGCGGGAAGCCCTCGGCGATCCGCCGCTTCCCGGTTCCCTCGGCGAAGAGATTGCCGCCCGCGTCTGCGCCGGCTGCTGGGACGAATGGATGGCGATGGAGATCAAGGTGATCAACGAACTGCGCCTGAACTTCATGGAACCGGAAGCCCAGGCGACCCTCTCCCGCCACATGAAGGACTTCCTCTTCCCGGCCGACGCCGACCCGGCCAGCCGGCTCGACTTCGACACGATCGGCGAACCGGCGTAGCGCGTCGGGGTCACCGAGCTGGCGTCTTGGCGTCGGCTTCCCCCGTCCGCTTAGTTTTAGGCTCCGAGGGGAAGGGCCGCAGGTGCCGTTCGCGATTGGTCAGAGAATAGAAGGGATGCGCTCACAGCTAACCGGCCGACGGCCGGATCGTGACAATCACCGGAGTCTCTTCGGGGCCCGGATCGATCTCGAACTCCGCATCCCAGCGCCGTTCGTCCGCCCAGAGCGAGACGGTGTAGGCACCCGGAGTCAAACAGCCCAGGCCCACGCGACCGTCATCCGAGAACGTCGTGCCAGGCAATGCTCCTGTCAGGTGATGGGCGACTTTGACGCCTGCTTCCGTGGTCAGCCGGACCAAGGCTAGAGTTTCGCCCGAACAACTCCGGTCGGAGCACCGGAGTTCCAGTAGCCGTCCCATGTGCAGGGTGCGATCCAATCGTGCGGCCCGGCCAGCTTCCAGTTCTACCTTGTCGGCGCCGACACAGGCGCCGCCATGATTCCACAGGACCGTAACCTCGCCCGCTGGCACATTCTCGGCTCGGAAAACGCCGTCTTCGACGACGAGGCGGGTGGCGGCGAGGGTGTCGTCCGAGCCTAGGACATGCATCCATGCGCCGACCAAGGGAGTGCCTGGAGTAGCCAGCCGAACCTCAACCGCACCGACGCCGTCCTCGTCGGCCTGCAGGATCTGGAACGGAGGCCGTTCGTCCGCGTTCAGCATGAGTTCTGCGGTGGCAAGGCCTGCTCCGGTGTTGGCCCGCAGACGATAGCGACCCGGCGGTACCGGAGGCAGGGCGAAGTACCCGTTCTCTTCTGTGGAGGTGCCGGCGACTTCAAGACCAAGATCGCCGATCAGGACGACACTAGCTTGCGTGAGGGTGCGGCCCGCCGCTGGCCGCAGTTCTCCGGTGACCACGGAGACCCCGCCCAACTCGAATTGAGAGAGAGGCTGATCAGGCCAGATCCGACCGACACGGCTTTGTCCGCCCGGAGCGAACCACGTCATCCACGAGAACTCGTCGGGCGCTCCCTCCACCGCGAAAGAACCGTTCGCTGCCACCTCCGCTTGGTGTACGGAAGCGCTGCCTGGCCGTAACATCGTCGTGTGTGTGATCGCGCCGCCTCGCTGGGCATTGATCTGCATGACTCCCGCGGCCGCCCTTGACCCCAGAATCCGCTCGAAACGGACGAATCCCCCACTCACCGGGGCGCCATCCACCGTCAAGACGCTCCTGATAGTGCGCTGTCGATACTCCACGTCCACCTCGACGCGGTCGGCAGAACCGTAGGCATCGACCTGAATCTCCTTCGACACCACGAGCTCGCCAGCGAAATTCCGAAGGTCGATCCGGTAGCGACCGGGCGCTAGGTAGACCTCCGCGAACGAAGGAGCGCCGCGGTTCTCCCTACCTGTCGGTTGGAGAAAGGCCATCGTCAGAGGAGTTTCAAGCTCACGGAAGCGGTCCATAACGTGAACGGTGCCGCTGTCAGCCCCGTGCGCTCTAACCAGAACTGTGCGCGCCCCGGGCATCCAGATCTCCCCGAGATCGGCACGTTCTGAGTCGTCGAGGGCGATGAGTCTGGCGGTGGTCGGTCCCGTCCTGCACTCTGTGCGAAGGTAGTACCTTCCCTCGGTCAGCCCGCCGAGCAGGAAGCCGCCCTCGCCGTCTGAGACCGTAACGTGCTGTCTGCCTCGCAGGCGGTGCAGGATCCGCGCACTTCCGGCCGGTACAAGCTCGAGTACGCAGCCAGCGACGGGTTGGGAACCGCTAGCGTCGAACAGGCGTCCAGTGACGACAGCACCCGGCTCCAGATAGACCACGCCGAGGTCCATGACGCGGCCCGGATTCGGGTACAGGCGGTAGGCGTCTGACAGGAGATGATTCCCCGCCTGAAAGTGGATCTGCAGAAGATCACTTTGCCCAATTTCGCCGGGAATCGGGACGACCACGGGAGACGTACCCTGCTCGGCCTCCCTGTGAAAAAGGGAGTGGGAACGGGGCCGTTTGACCAAGACCCGCATCTCGAAACGATCAACGGGAGCCCCGGCAGCGGAAAGCACCTGCACCCGGACGCTGCCCGACCTGGCAGCTAGGATCGCCGCCTCATCGCTGGTCGCCTCGGCGGCCAGCCCGAGAAGGATCGGCTGTTCTGGCCAGGGGATGCCGCCAGTGTTTCTCGTGGCGCGGCCATGACCTTCAACCTCTGCCACGACCTCGGCTTCAGTGAACGCCGACAGACCGGATACCACGAACCGGCCGTCCTCGTCCGCATCAGTGCATCGGCGTACAACGTCTACGGGGGGTGGAGTTCTTTCGTCTTCCCAGCGCACGCAGACAGTAGCTCCGGCAGCCTCGTTGCCGTCGGCCGAGACGACCTTCCCCTCCAAAAACCGGCCAGGTCCTAGCCGGATCGTCGCCGGTGGACGCCCGTCGTCGTAGGTACCGACGAACCGCTCGTAGCGGGGGTGGTCGACAACGATCGTCATCCCGCGAACGCTCGGCAGCAGACCCCCTGCTGTTCCATCGCTGGAGGTCCGTGTCAGGAGCAGAACCACGGCATCCGGGCGTATTGCGCCTGCTAGTGTAGTGTCTCCAACATGGCTTTACCACGTGTAACCTTTGCGACGATGCTGTCGGCGGTGGCCGTCCAGACGAACGGCCGGGAGTTTTCGTTGCTGTGGTCCACATAGTCGTAGATGGTCTTTACGAGGTCGTTGACGCTCTGGAATGCACCGCGCCGGATCGCCTTCGTGGTCAGACCGCCCAGCCAGCGTTCGACCAGGTTAAGCCAGGGCGACGAAGTGGGAATGAAATGGAAGTGGAAGCGAGGCTTTCGCTCCAGCCATGCGCGCACGGCGGCGTGTTTGTGGGTCTGGTAGTTGTCCAGGATCAGGTGCAGGTCGAGGTGCTTTGGGATCTCACGGTCGAGACGCTTGAGGAAACGGAGAAACTCCTGGTGGCGCTGCCGGCCCATGCACTCCGCGATCACCGTGCCCTCCAACACGTTCAGCGCAGCGAACAACGTCGTCGTCCCGTTGCGCTTGTAGTCGTGGGTCATCGTTCCCGCGCGGCCGCGCTTGAGCGGCAAACCTGGCTGGGTCCGGTCCAGAGCCTGGATCTGGCTCTTCTCGTCCACGCACGGCACAAGCGCATTCTCGGGCGGATTCCGGTACAGGCCCACAACGTCCCGCAGCTTTTCCACGAACCTGGGGTCGTTACTCAGCTTGAACGTCCTGACCAGATGGGGCTTCAGCCCGTGCGCCGCCCAGATGCGCTGGACCGCCGCCGGACTGATGCCCTGGGCCCGAGCCATCGAACGCACGCTCCAGTGGGTCTGACCGGGCGGCTTCTCGTGCAGCGTCGCTTCGATCACTTTACGCACGACCGACTCCGAGAGCGGCGGCTTTCCGCAACCGCGGGGACGATCCCTGGTCAGCCCCGAAGGCCCGTCCTCCGCGAACCGACGACGCCACAGCAGCACCGTGGGCCGCGAAACTCCGAGTTTCGCCGCGATCGCCCGATTGGCCGTGCCCTCCGCCGCAGCGAGCACGATCCGGCTACGCCGGACCGTGCGTTGTGGCGTCGTCGGCGCCTCTACCCATTTCTTGAGAAGCGCTCGATCGCTCTCTTCGATGTCAAGTCGTTCCGCTGGTTCCCACATGAACGGAATACTGACGAACTTAACCGAAACTGTCAACCCATGTCGGAGACACTACACTAGGATCAGCAAGCGCTTCGGTTTTCGCATTTCGTCCTCGAAGTAGCTCGACCCTTCGAGGAGCGCCCAGTACTTGGGCCCGGGCACGAGGGATACGTTCGCGGCCCGCGTTGGTAGCCGAACGCTATGCAGCAAAGACTCCGCCACCGGGTCGATAGCGTGTAGTTCCCATTCCGATCCGTCCGTCGCTGCCAACCGCATCATCAGGTAGAGGTGCGGCCCCTCAGCATAGAGACTGGCCGGGAAGCTCGCGTTCTCAACTGCCTTCCACCATGCAGGGTAGTGTTCCATCTCACTTACAGGGGGAAGGTCCGGCAGGGGCCCGGGCCAGTCGGGAAAGACCTTCAGGCGTTCGCCACGGCCCACTAGACGCTGGATGAAGGGCCCTTCATCCACGCGCAATGCGTAGGCGGCCGCATTCTCGCCGACCATCGCCGCCAAGCACGAGGAAAAGAGGATCTTTTGAATTGCGAGTGGGTCAAGCGGTGTGCGGGTTGAGCGTGTGGAAGTCGAGTTTGCCGGCGATGAGGAAGAAGGCGATGCGTATGGTGTCGAATCGCTTGTAGCCTCTGGCCTTGCGTTTGGCGGACTGGAAGAGTCCGTTGAGGGCTTCGAGGAAGCCGTTGGTCTGCCGGGTTCGCGCCCAGGCAGCGATCGCTTGCAGGTGCTTTCGGATGGTGCGGGCGACGGCCTTCATGGGTTCGACCTTGGAGCGGTTCACGTTGGTGCACCACTGATGGAGCATTCGCAGCACGACGTTGATCTGCTTGCGGTTGAGAATTTCGCGGAGTTGCTCCCGATAGAGCCAGGCGCGTGCGGTGCGTCGGCTGGCGACCCTCTTGACGAAGCGGTCGAGGTCGGCCCGTTGGGCCGGCGTCAGGGAGTCGCGGTTCTTGAGCAGCGTCCAGCGCAGGCCCTTCAGCGACGGATCGAGGCGCTGTTCGAGGCGCCGGGTCTCGTCCACCGCCTTCGAGGCCAGGGCCATGACGTGGAACTTGTCGAGGGTCACCTCGGCGTTGGGGAGATTCTCGGCGACGCCCTTGAGGAAGGGGATTATATCTCTAGGTTGACAAACTGGCTCTCCGTCCGGTAGGGTATACCTCACGGTTGACGGAGGGAGAAGCGATGAACGACACAGAACTCAAGGCACCCGGCAAGGCTCACCGGAAGGGCATCACGCTGTTCGACTTGCAGCGGATGTTCCCCGATGAGGAAGCGGCGCGGCAGTGGTTCGAGGCGATCGTCTGGCCGGACGGCGAGCGCTACTGCCCGCACTGCGGCACCGACAACAACCACGAGTGCAGCCACGCGAAGATGCCGTACCGCTGCCGCGACTGCAAGCGGTACTTCTCGGTGAAGACCGGCACCGTGATGGCGCGGTCGAAGCTGCCTCTGCTCAAGTGGCTGTACGCGATCTACCTCGACACAACGAGCCTCAAGGGCGTGTCGTCGATGAAGATCCACCGTGACCTGGGCGTCACTCAGAAGACCGCGTGGTTCATGCTCCAGCGCATCCGCGAGTTCAGCGACTCGGGGCCGACCGTGCGCTTCGAGGGACCGGCAGAAGCCGATGAGGCGTACTTCGGCGGTCTGCGGAAGAATATGCACGCGAAGAAGCGCAAGACCCTCGAAGGCCGTGGCTCTGTCGGCAAGACAGCGGTGGTGGGCGTCAAGGACCGCGAGACCGGCATGGTGGCGGCGCGTGTCGTCCGTTCGACCGACGGCGAGACCCTGCAAGCGTTCGTCCGTGAGCACGTCGAACCCGGCGCAACGGTCTACACGGACGATACGGGGGCGTACAGCGGTTTGACCGAGTACGAGCGCGGCACCGTCAAGCACTCGGTCGGCGAGTACGTTGCGGGCAAGGTTCACACGAACTCGATCGAGAGCTTCTGGTCGATGCTCAAGCGCGCCCACAAGGGCGTGTACCACAAGCTCTCACCGAAGCATCTACAGCGCTACGTCAACCAGTTCGCGGGCCGTCACAACTTCCGCGATCTCGACACGCTGGCGCAAATGGCGTCCGTCACCGAGGGGCTGGCGGGCAAGCGGCTCCAGTACCGTGACCTGATCGCCGACAACGGCCTGCCGTCCGGCGCTCGCTCGGCATGAACCCACCGGACGCGGGCACGCTGTACTACGGTGACTGCCTCGACTGGATGCAGCGATGGGACGATCAGTCCGTAGACCTGATTTACCTCGATCCGCCATTCAACTCGAAGGCCGACTACAACATCCTCTACTCGGCTCGCGGCGGCGCTGACGCGCAGTACCGGGCGTTCAGCGACACATGGGCGTGGGACGAAGCCGCGGCGGACCGCTACGCGGCCTACGAGGGTGCGCCCGCACGACGCGCCCACGACGCGATAGTGGGCCTACGGCACGCCATCGGCCCGTCCGGGATGCTCGCCTACCTGACCTACATGGCGGAGCGCTTGGAGCACATGCACCGGCTCCTCAAGCCAACAGGTTCGATCTACTTGCACTGTGACCCGACCGCGAGCCACTATCTCAAAATCGTCATGGACGCGATCTTCGGTGTGCCGAATTTCCGATCCGAAATCGGATGGAAGCGAACCAGCAGCCACAACGACGGCGCGCAGGGAAGACGACAATTTGGACGTGTACTGGATCGCGTCCTCTACTACTCGAGGGGCGACGGTTGGGCTTGGAATCCGCTGTACACGCCATACGATGACCAATACGTCGACGGTTTCTACCGCTATGTCGAAGAAGACACTGGACGGCGCTATCGACTCAGCGATATGACTGGGCGCGGCGGTGCAGCGAAGGGCAACCCGCAGTACGAGGTACTGGGCGTAACGCGCTATTGGGCCTACTCCCGCGAGCGGATGCAGCGGATGATCGACGAAGGACGGGTTGTACAAACAGCGCCGGGCCGCGTCCCGGCCTACAAGCGCTATTTGGACGAGGCCAAGGGCCGGCCGTTGCAGGACCTATGGACGGACATAGGGCCGATCGGCGCCCAGGCGAAGGAACGGATGGGTTACCCGACCCAGAAGCCCCGCGCGTTGCTGGAGCGGATCATCGAAGCGAGCAGTAACCCTGACGACCTGATTCTCGATCCGTTCTGCGGTTGCGGTACGACCATTGAAGCGGCGCAGCGTCTCGGCCGACAGTGGGCCGGGATCGACATTTCGTCATTCGCTATCGACCTGATCCGTGAGAAGCGGCTGAAGAACCGGACGATCCCGACGAAGGGGATCCCGGTCGATCTCGCATCGGCGCGCAAGCTGGCAACCGAGCAGCCGTTCAGCTTTGAATCGTGGGCGGTGACGCGGCTCCCCGGTTTCGCGCCGAACATGAAGCAGGTTGCGGACGGCGGCGTGGACGGTCGCGCCGTGATCGCCGCTCAGCCGGACGACTACGATTCCCGTCTCGCGCTGGCGCAGATCAAGGGCGGTGGATTCCATCTCGGAGCGTTGCGGGACTTCCGCCATGTCACAGACCGCGACGAAGCGGCTCTCGGCTGCTTCGTCACACTGGAACCAGTCGGCTCGCGTGCAGCGCGGGCGGAAGCGGCAGAGGCTGGCACGATCAGCGTGTCCGGTCAGCCCTACAGGAGAATGCAGCTATGGCCGATCAGCGAGTACTTCGACGGGAGACTGCCACGCTTGCCGACGATGAACGATCCGTACAGCGGCAAGCCGATGGCGCAGCAGGAACTGTTCTGAGGGAGCATTCCATCTACGGCGGGCCTAGGTGAGCGGCGCTGTTATGAAGATCAAGAAGCCTCGCCGCAAGGGATTGAAGGCCAACTACAACGGCGCGACTCCGAAGCAGGTGGCGCACTGGCTGCTGATGAAGGACCGGGCGAAGCCGGTCAAGGCCACCAAGAAGGCCGAGGCGTGATCGGTTTCTGTCAACCTACGGATATAATCCCCTTGAGGAAGGCGGCCGACATGTCGATGGACGCCCGGCTGATCGCGGCGGGATCGCCGCCGCGCCTTTGCAGATCGTCGGCGAACTCCTCGATCGTGCCGGACTTGCGTCCCTCGGCGAGGAACACCACGCGCCGGCGCTCGCTGTCGGCGACCGCGGTCACGTAGTCGTGCCCCTTGGCGCGGGAAGTCTCGTCAATGGCCACGTGGCGCAGTTCGGAGAGGTCGTCCCGGTCGACCGCCAGCTCGACGTAGCGCTTGCAGATCGCGTGCACCCGATGCCACGACACCCCGGTCAACCGGGCCACCGCAGCGAAGGTCATGTCTCGGCACATGGCCAGAATCAAGGCTTCGAACAGCAGCGTGAAGCCGGACAATCTGCCCGACCAGGGCGGAGTCACCAACGCCACCCGCTGGTCGGGGAGTCGCACACGGGGCACTCGCGCCTCGAGCAGGCACTCGTGCTGGAAGAAGTTGAGGTGCCGATAGCGCTTGATCTGCGTGTCGTGCACCGGATGAGAACCGCCGTCCCCCTCGTGGGCGAATCGGCTGCCCTTCCTGAAGTCGATCCGTATCGTCAACCGACGCTCCCTCTCACAGAAGTCCACGCCGTCAACGAACCACGGCGCCGACACGCCCAGCGCTCTCGCGAACAATTCCCTCTGCATCTCTCGTCCTCCTTCAGTCGGAACAGGAGAGACGAGTCTTGCTCATTCCGATCGCCCGCGACTACAGCCGCCACCCGAAATCGCCGCGAACGCCCTCCCCACCGGACAGCTTGCGCCCTCGCCGCTACCGGTCTTCCGCAGATTCCACAGCCCGACGGCGGCGGCTACGGCGGCGGAGGCCGCTATCCCAAGACCCCCTCAGCATCTGCACTCGCCCGCGCCCTACCCACTCGCAACTCGAAAGAGGCGGAAAAGAGCGGTACCTTTGCGTGAGCCTCGGTCGGCATCTGGGGCCAAAAGCCGGTTGGGGTCACTACAGCATCCGCATCTCCGGCGGGCAACGTGAACCGCATGATGCCGTCGCGATTCGTAAAGAAGAGCCAAGCAACGAAGCCGTCTTGGGTGCCTTCAACTTCCTGGGCCATTGTGGGTCGGCCGGAGCCTCTGCCGTGGAAGTGAGTATTGTCGCCCCACTCTTGAGGCCAAGAGTACGTGGTCACCGGTTGCAGGTTCGGGTCGAGCCGCAGGATAGAAGCTCCCTCGCGGTATCGGGACCGATCCCGGTGCAGGCCAGACATCACGAATCCGTCACGTACAGCAGTCAGACCCAGGACCTGTTGCGGATCGTGACCTTCCGTCCTCGGCTCGACACCTCGAACGGTGTCGCGGTTGAACTCGTAAACTAGAAACCGGTGCTCCCTGACGTCCGTCAGAGCGACCCGGGAGGAACTCAGCCAAGCACCGTCAAGCCCACCGTGACGGGGAAGATCCGAGGTGTTGACCTGGCGGCAGGTCGATGCGGCCAGGGGATCTGTGGCAAACGGCAGGAGTACAAACAGCACTGCCCCCCACAGCCGCCGCGTCGGCGACCAACGCGGCGTAGAGCACGACCGGTACGACGCGGCCCCCGCTTTCATGGCGGCGCGCGTCACTCTAATAGCAGAAAGTGCAGATCTGACACCACACTTCCCCACCGCTTCCACACTTGATGCTGAACCAAGGGCTGTAGGTGTCGTTCACGCAGGTGCAGGCAAAGGCGTCGGTTGGCAGGGCAACAATGCCGACAACAAGAGCCAGTCCAGCTAGTACGAGCACGCTGGCTTCAGCGCTGGTTTGTAGACTCAACGAACCTTAGCACAGCCTGTGTCAGTCCGTCGCCGAGACGTGCTCCCGCACAGCTCCCGCACAGTCGACTACCGGGCCGGCTACCTATCCAGACGCCGATTCGATGTCACGATGCGGCCGTAGTCCTCGGTGAGCTGCTTGTACTCCGTAGCGAGCTGGCGATAGTCGCAGGACAGGTCTCGACCTGCGCGCTCAGTCAGCGCGAACTAAGCGTCGAGCCGCCCTGCTCCCGGCACGTACTGCGCGGCGAGCTGCTCCAATGCCTGGGTTGAGCTGCCGTTCCGGTCTGGCTGGCCTGCTTGATCTGCCTCTCGGCTTCGGTCGGATCGGGCCGTGGGCGTCCTCAGGCGGGAGGCCCTTCGCGTGGCGCACCACCGCGCCGGGGTTGTTCCTGCGCCGGGCGATCGCCACTGCCGCTCGAGCCCAGGTTACTCCACCGACCCGCTCTGCGACTGCGCCGAGCCTCCCCCGGCAAGCTGTGCCCGGCCACCCCCGTCTATACCCGACAGGCGCGGCCTATCGCTCACTGCAGTTGGTGCTTTGATACTCGCCATTGACCCAAGACTTGGTACACAAGAGACCGTCGCCCGTTCGCTGGGTCCAGCGGCCGTTCTTCTCGCCGTCCACGTATGGCCCTTCTTCCACGCTCCCGTCGCCCGTTCGCTGGGTCCAGCGGCCGTTCCTCTTGCCGTCCACGTACGGCCCTTCCGCACTCCAGTTGCTGGGCCATCGGATGGTCCAGTGGCCGTTCTTCTTGCCGTCCACGTACGGCCCTTCATCCACTCTCTTCGCGGCCTTGTAGTTCCAGATCCCCTCGCCGGCGCCGTTGGCCAGCCCGTCGGCGCAGTTACCGGTCCAGGTCACGGTCTCTCCCCTCTGCAAGTTCGGATTCCAGAGGTAGCACCCCGACTGGTTCTCCGTTTCCATCCAACACTCGGCCCCGACCTCCTTGCCGGCGCAGGTCGGGTCCGGCGCGCCCTGACCGGGTGTTCCCGGGTCCGGAGCGTCGCCAGCGGCGGCGGGCCGCTCGGCGCCCGGGGCGGTCGTCGCGGTTGCGGCCCCGGGCGCTAAGTCGTAGTCGATGTCCCAGCGGCCTATCGATGGCTCCTGGTCGTGGTACGCCAACACGAAGGCCGTCTCCCGCACCTCCTCGCCCGGCTTTACGCCCGCCGCCCTCTGGATCGACATCAAAGGCTCGGTCGTGACCGGCTCGCCGTAGCTGGCTTCCGGCCCGTCCCAGTGGTCGCACGGCGGCCAGTCCGAGTCCACGTTGACGCTGGCGCTTAGGTAGTCCAGCACCTTACCGGAGAAGTTGGCGACCAGGACGTCGATCCGCCAGACGTCGAGGGGCTGGCCGTCGTTCGGCTTGAGCCTCGCGTACTCCTCCGCGGAGTGGCGCTCCTCCCGGACGCGGCAGACCGCGGCGCCGGGGTCGATGGCCTGCGCCGTCGCCGACAGCCGCACGCCGTCCTTGTTGTAGAGCGTCTCGGCTCCGGCCGGGCGGCCCATGCTCAGCAGCAGCATGGCGCATATCAGGCCTGTCCTCATGGCGTGTTCCCTCCAAGTTCCGTGGCTCGGTCCCCTGATTCTTGCAGGCCCCGCGGGAGCCGCGGCGGGCTCACTTCCCGCCAAAGTACCTCATGACCGCTCACTTCACTTCACTCGCTTCGGTCAGGCGTTGCTTGCCGCGATGTCGTCGGGCGTCGCTCGCTCCGAGCCACCTGTGGGACCCCTCCCCCCAGAGCCCGGGGCGGGCTGGACGGCGTCGGGCAAAAGAGGCCTCCCGGCGCGCCGAGGAACCTGGGGACCTACAGCAGGTCCGCGACCGCGGTCTCGACCTCGCCGTTGTCGGGGAAGCGGCCGAGTTGCTTCTTGGAGAACACTGGTCGGGCGTCGAGGGCGACTTCGAAGACGCCACCGCTGCCGTCGACCAGCTCCGAATCGAGGTTGAACCGCTCCTTCAACTGAGCCGCCAGACCGGCGGCTCGGGGGCGGTAGTTTCACATCACGCAGTATTCGATCGTGACTCGGCTCATTTGAAGCTCAGCTCCGTAGTTGTCTGGGGCGGCCTACGGTAGCATGCGCCAGTGCGTGTTCTGGAGCCTGTCGGGATGAATGCGGCACGCGAGCGGAGGCAGCAGGAGCTTGCGGCGGCGATCCCGGACGCCGAGCGGGTGGAGCGCCTCGCGGAGCGCGTCCGCGCCGTGCTCGTCGAACTCGGCCTCGATCTGGACGACCCGAATTTGCGCACCACCCACGAGCGGGTGGCCAGCATGTACCTGGAGATGTTCCGCGGTCTCGACCAAGGATCGCAACCGAGGATCACGACCTTCCCGAACGACGAGAACTACCGCGCCATGGTCATGGAGAAGGACATCCCCTTCTACTCCATGTGTTCGCACCACCTCGTGCCCTTCTACGGCCACGCGCACATCGCCTACGTTCCGGGCGACAAGATCCTTGGGCTGTCCAAGTTCGCGCGCATTCTCGAGTTCTACGCCAAGCGGCCCCAGCTCCAGGAGCGGCTCACCGAGCAGGTGGTCAGCTTTCTGGAAGAGGAACTCCGACCGCGCGGCGCGATGGTCGTGATCGAGGCCCGTCACCTCTGTGTCGAGATGCGCGGCGTCAAAAAGTCCGGCGCCATGACGGTCACGTCCGCGCTCCGGGGCATCTTCCACGAACGGCCGATCCGGGAGGAGTTCCTGGATCTCCTGAAGGGTCGTTGACGGTGCGGCGCCCGGCGGCCCTGTTCCTGGCCCTGGTTCTGGGCGCGACCTCGGCGGCGGTGGCTGCCGACAGCCTCGAGCGGCTTCATCCGGACGACCTGATCAACCCCTTCCTGGGGCCCACCCATACGCGCTGGTTGGTAGGGCCGGTCGGTCAGCTCGCCGACGAGGAAGAGCGGACCCTCTTCCTGTTGCTCGACTCGAACGAGGAGGCGGCAGCCTTCGTCGAGCAATTCTGGAGCCGAAGAGATGGCGCGCTGAAGCGGCAGTTCGAGCTGCGGGCTGCCGAGGCCGACAAGCGGTACTCGGAATCGGGTCTGCTAGGCCGGCGAACGGATCGCGGCATGGTCTACGTCCTGTTCGGCGACCCGGACAAGACGGAATGGGAGGAGCACCGCGACATCGATGATCCGGACATCGAACTGTGGACGTACCCGAAGGGCGCGGCCAAGGGACTGAACGGCAAGAAGCCGGCGCGCCGCTACCGGTTCGCGCGCGACGGCGATGTGATGCGGCTGTTCTCCAACGACCCGAGCGACCCGGCCAATCGCCGGCGCCGGATGATCCGCCGGATCAGGGAGCCGTCGCGCCGCCCTTGGCGGTAGCGCCGGACGAGCGGCCGCCAGGCGGCAGGATCCCGGCCGGCAGGGTCGCGGACCCGAGCCGAACGTTACGATCGGCCCGTGACCGGCACGTTCTCGCTCCGCCTCGGCAAGGAGGACTTCAAGTTCTCCGCCGCGCATTTCACCGTCTTCGGCGACGGCGAAGCGGAGCCGCTGCACGGTCACAACTACCGGATCACGGTGGAGTTGAGCGGATCCGAACTCGACGACCTGGACTTCCTGGTTCCCGCCGCCACGGCGAAACGGGAGATTCGCGCCCAGTGCGCCGTCCTGGACGAGAAAGTCCTGCTGCCGGCGGACTGTCCTCAGCTCGAACTCGCCGGGGACGGCGAAGCGGTGACGGTGGTGTTCGCATCGCGGCGCTACGAGTTCCCGTCGTCCGAGGTCGTCCTGTTGCCCGTGGCCAATGTCACGGTCGAGGCGCTCGCGCGGCTGCTCTGGTTGCGTCTCCGAAATCAGTGGACGCACCTTCGAGACCGGGTAGAGGTCGTGGCGGTCACGGTGTCCGAGACCCAGGGGCAAAGCGCAAGCTACCGGTGCAGCCTGTAGCCTTCCGACTGAGGTGGTCCCGGAAGACTGGACAGGTGGCTAAGGTGTACTCCTCGACCAGAGGAGGACATGAGAATGAGGAAGCGTCGGAAGTTCACGGCGGCCTTCAAGTCGAAGGTGGCGCTGGAGGCTCTGCGCGAGGAGAAGCCGATCTCAGCGATCGCGGCGCGCCACGGCTCTCGGCAGATGGTCCACCACTTGGGCGCGAGGGCATTCGTGTCGGTCGTCACCGGGTGCGGCGGCTGATGCGTCTGATGGGCGTTCAGGCGATCTACCGGGCGCCGCGGACGAGCAGGCCGTATCCGGAGCATCGGACCTATCTGTTGGCAACGCTCGGAAAGTGAGCCGATCAGCGATCGGAAAGTGAGCCACCTCGGCCGTGTTCGAGTGCAGGCGAGTTTGCTCTCGTCGGTCTCCTTGAGTCAGTAGCCGCCGCGGCTGCGGTAGCTGTGGGAAACCGGTCTGCCGGTCTTCCAAGACGGTGCGGGAAACGGTCTGCCGTCTTGGTCTGCCAGCGGGGGCAGTCGCCGATCCGGAGATCAGCGTCTACGGGAGCGATGCGTCTCACGGCGTTCAGGAGTCCAGGGGCCGCTCGCCAGCCGGCTCCCGTTGACGAGAGGTCGTCGGAGACGAAACAGAGGCTATAGCGCGTCGGCTGCAGACGGCACTATGATCAGCAGTTGAATCGCGTCGAAGAGGGCGTGCGCGACGATGGCGGGCCAGATGTTCCCTCGCCAGCGCACGAGCAGGCTGAACGCCACCGAGAGCAGGGCGACGCCAAGGAGGAGAAAGGGCTGGTCGTAGCTCAGGTGCGCGAGCACGAACAGCACGTTGGACAGCCCGAAGCCGACCCGGGGCATCAGAAAGCCGCGGAAGAAGAGTTCCTCGACGACGCCGGCGGAGAGACTGAGCATGATCCGCAGGAGGATAGGGAGGCTTCCCATCCAGAGCACCATCTTCGGCGCCTCGCTGGGCAGGTTCTCGAAGCCTCCCGCGAGGCCGACCGCGAGGGCCGCGACCACCACAACGGCGAGGACCGCGGCCCAGAGAACGATGCCTGCTCCGATCCCGACGCCGACTTCCCGCGGCAGGCTCTGGCCGGCGCGGGTTCGAAGACCGAGCTGGCTCCAGATCACGGAGCCGGCGCGGTGCCCGCACCGCCAGTAGCCGAGCATCAACCATAGGGCCAGTGTTGTGACCAGCACGGCGTGCATCAGGAACAGGTTCAGGGATGACAGGTTCTCGAAGTCGATCTCGTCGACGCGCGACGGCAGGCCGATCTGGCCGACGGCCGCGAACACGCCGACCCAGAGCACCAGGCCCAGCAGCGCCATGGCGGCGACACGCCGGCCAAGGCCTCCGGGCGTGGCGGCCGCGAAACCTGGTGGCAACAGTCCGCTCGCCGCGGTCGACCGGTCGATCCACCAGGCGCAGGCGGCGCCGGCAAGCAGGGGCAGGAAGAATCGGATCAGGGTCACGGGCTGCTAGGGTTCGGCGCTGTCGCAGACCATCCAGGAGGGTGCTTTGGAGCGATTCCCCGGCGTTGACTTCATGAACTTCGACTCGCTGCTCAGCGGCGAGGAACGATTGATCAGAAGTACCGTTCGTCAGTTCGTCGACGAGCGCGTGAAGCCTATTATCGAACGTTGCCACCGTGAGGCGAGCGCGCCGATGGAGCTCGCGCCCGAGATCGGCGATCTGAACCTGTTCGGAGCGAACTTCACGGAGTACGGACTTCCCGGCCTGGGGGATGTTGCCTACGGGCTCGTGATGCAGGAGCTGGAGCGCGGCGATTCCGGCATCCGCAGCATGGTCTCGGTGCAGAGTTCCCTGGTCATGTATCCGATCCTGACCTTCGGCTCGAAGGAGCAGAAGGACCGCTTCATCCCGGGTCTGGCCAGCGGCCGGATGATCGGCTGCTTCGGCCTCACCGAGCCGGACTTCGGCTCCAACCCGTCGGCGATGCGCACGCGGGCGCGCCGCGACGGGGACTGCTGGGTGCTGAACGGCGCCAAGCAGTGGATCACCAACGGCAGCGTCGCCGATGTCGCCGTCGTGTGGGCGCGCACGGACGAGGGGATCAGAGGGTTCCTGGTCGAGAAGGGCGCCGAGGGCTTCGTGAGCGCGGAGCAGCACGGCAAGTTCTCGTTGCGGGCGTCGGTCACGGGCGAACTCTCGTTCCAGAACTGCCGGATTCCGAAAGGCAACATCCTGGCCGGCGCCCGCGGCGTCGGCAGCGCGCTCCAGACACTGAACCAGGCCCGCTACGGCATCTGCTGGGGCGGGCTCGGATCGGCGATGGAGTGCTACCACACGGCGCTCGAGTACGCCCGCCAGAGGGTGCAGTTCGCCGGCCAGCCGATTGCCAGTCACCAACTGGTCCAGGAGAAGCTGGCGTGGATGATCACCGAGATCACCAAGGGCCAGTTCCTCGCCTACCAGTTGGCCGGGCTCAAGACGGCCGGGACGATGGCGCCCCAGCACGTCTCGATGTGCAAGCGGAACAACGTCTGGGTGGCGCGCGAATGCGCCAAGCTGGCGCGCGAGATCCTGGGCGCGAACGGCATCTCCGACGAGTATCCGGTGGTCCGCCACATGTTGAACATCGAGTCGGTCTACACCTATGAGGGCACGCACGACATCCACGGCTTGGTGATCGGCGCCGCGGTGACCGGTATCCCCTCCTTCAACCCGCCGATGACGCGGACGCAGGCGCGGGAGGCCGAGGCCCGCCCCGAACTGGCCGCGGTGGCGTCGGGGGGAAACTGATGGCCGGCGGCCTGCGCGAGCACGACTTCGTCGCCGTCACCGAGGCGGCCGCGGTGGCCGCGGCGCAGACCATGGGTTACGGCGACCGTCGCCACTCGGACCACGTTTCGGTGGAGGCGATGCGCGAGTCGCTGGCTGTGATGGCGATCGACGGCCGCGTCGTGATCGGCGAGGGGGAGCGGGACAAGGCGCCGATGCTCTACGTCGGCGAGCGGGTCGGCCGCGGCGCTCCCGGCGATCTGCCGGTGGACTTCGCCGTCGATCCGCTGGAGGGAACGAACCTCTGCGCCACCGGCGCCGCGGACGCGATGGCGGTGCTCGCCGCGTCCGAGCGCGGGGGGCTGCTGCACGCCCCCGACATCTACATGGACAAGATCGTGGTCGGTCCGACCGCCCGCGGCAAGGTCGACCTGGATGCGCCGGTGGAGGACAACCTGAACGCCATCGCCGGCGCCTTCAACTGCGCGGCGAGCGCCCTGACGGTCGTGGTGCTCGACCGGGAGCGCCACCGCGGTCTGATCGAGGACATCCGCGGCGCCGGCGCCCGGATCAAGCTGATCGGCGACGGCGACCTCTCGACGGCGATCGCCGCGGCCGTGCGCGGCACCGGAGTCCACGCGGTGATCGGCACCGGCGGCGCGCCTGAGGGGGTGATCACGGCGGCGGCGATGCGCTGCCTGGGCGGCGAGATCCAGGGCCGGCTGTCCGCCCTCTCCGAAGAGCAGGAACGCCGGCTCGAGGAGGTCGGGATCGAGGACCGGGACCGGATCTACACCACCGACGAGCTGGCGCCGGGCGACGACATCGTGTTCTGCTGCACCGGCGTCACCGGCGGCGACCTGCTCCGCGGCGTCCGGTTCGAGGGCGACGGGTACCGCACGTCGACGCTGGTCATGTCGCTTGCCGACGGCGTGATCCGGTTCGTCGAGACGATTCGCCGCGGCGACGACGGCGGCCCCGTCGTCTTCTACTGAGGAGACGGCCGGTGCGGGAACAGGTGCGGGACCGAGCGGAGGCGCCGGCGTGATCAAGCCGGACCACTGGATTCGCGCCTGGGGCGAGGGCGGCGGCGTGACGCCGTTCGAACCTGGCCAGGTGAACGCGGCGAGCTACGACGTCCGGGTGGGCGCCCACTGGATCTGTCCGACCCGCGACCCGGAGGAGTTCCGGGGCGACAACGTGAAGCTGTTTCCGAACGAGGTCCTGCTCGCCACGACTCTCGAGTTCGTGCGCATCCCCCGGTCGGTGGCCTGCGACCTGAAGCTCAAGTCGACCCTGGGCCGGCTGTGGATCAACCACTCCCTGGCCGGCTGGTGCGACCCGGGCTTTGAAGGCAACATCACGCTCGAGTTGCAGAACCTGGGGCCGGTGCCGTTCGTGCTCGATGCCGGTCGCCGGATCGCCCAGTTGATCTTCATCGCGATGGAGTCGGAACCTGAGGTGGCCTACGGCGAACCGGGCGCGGGGAGCAAGTATCAGCATCAACGCGGCGCGACGCGAGCCCGGAGCTGAACGGGGCCGGCGACTGTGTCCGCACCTGTTCGGCAGACCATCCGGCTCAGGATAGGCAGCCGGTACGAGAACATCGAACTGGTGCGGGCGGTTCTGGACGAAGCGCTCGAACCGCTGGAGGTCGACGAGGAGAGCAGCTACTGGATGGGCATCGCGCTGCGGGAGGCTCTGACCAACGCGATCAAGCATGGCAACGCGCTGGACGCCGAAAAGAAGGTCGAGGTCGCCTTGGAGGTGGGCGCGGACGAGATCATGATTACGGTGGAGGATGAGGGCAGCGGGTTCGACCCGGCCGCGGTGGAGGATCCGCTGGCCCCGGACAACCTGCTGAAGACCGAAGGCCGGGGGATCTTTTATATGAGGAAGTTCATGGATAAGATCGAGTACGATTTTGGTGCCGGAGGCGGCACGAAGGTCCGGCTTCACAAGAAGTTCGGCGCTCCGTGCGCCGGCGCCGCAGGAGACCAGGGAGGAGCGGAATGAAGATTGACAAGCGCCAACGGGATGGAGCGACGATTCTCGATCTCCAGGGCAAGATCACCATAGGCGAGGGAGACGTTGCTCTGAGGGAGGCCGTTCACGAAGCGGTCGGCGCCGGCGCTGTGAACATTCTGCTCAACATGGGCCGGGTGCGGACGATCGACTCTTCCGGCGTCGGCGAGTTGATCGCCGCCTACACCACGGTGACCAACCGCGGCGGCAAGCTGGGTCTGTTCTCTCTGCCGCGCCGGGTGCTCGGCGTGCTGCAGATCACCCAGTTGGTCACGGTGCTCGACATCATGAAGGACGAGGACGAGGCGGTCGCGTCGCTCTCCTGACGGACGGATGATCGCAGACGGGCAGGAGCATCCGCCGGTGGACCGCCGAGCGGGTACCTTTGGCGGCAGGCTGCTGTTCGTCGGTGTCTCGCTGCTCCTCGTCCTGGGCCTTGCAAGCGGCGCGTGGCTGGGCGCCAGCGACGACGAGCCGGGTACCGACTCGATCTACAAGTACATCACGCTGTGGGAGGAGGTCCTGCGGCTGATCCGCGGCTCGTACGTCGAGGAAGTCGACGGTCGCGGCCTGATGGCGGGCGCGCTTGACGGGGTGACCGACGCCCTGGATCCGTTCTCGGTCTATGTGCCGGCGAGCGAGGTGGAGTCCTACCGGGCCGCGCGGGAGATCGGACGCCGTCACAGCGGTCTCCTGGTGCTGAAGGAGCGCGGGACGGCCTACGTCGCCGCGGTGGACCGCGGCAGTCCGGCGGACCTGGAAGGGTTCCAACTAGGCGACATCGTTGCCGGCATCAATGGCCGTTCGTCTCGTGAGATGCCGCTTTGGGACCTGCGCCGGCAGCTCGCGGCGCCCGCCGGTTCCGAGTTGCGGCTCGAACTGGTGCGGCGCGGCGAGAGCATCGATACGAGCCTCGTCGTTGCGGAGTACGACCTTCCGCCGCCGGAGTTCAAGGAGGTTCGCGGCGTCGGCGTGCTGACGATCCCGAGCTTCGGCGCCGACACGGAAGCCCAGGTCGATGCCGCGCTGGCCGGGTACGAGGGCGCCTCGCTGCTGATCGATCTGCGCGGTGTTGCCGGAGGGTCGGTGGCGGATGCGTACGCCGTTGCAGGCCGGTTCGCGCAGGGCGACCTGGGCGGCCTGCTGGACCGCGAGGACCGCGAGCTCCGGAGCTTCGACGGCGCCGGCGGCTTGTTCGCGGGCGACATCGCGGTGCTGGTCGACCGGAGTTCTCAAGGCGCCGCCGAAGTCCTCACCGCCGTGCTGCAAAAGGCGAAAGACGCCGAGCTGTACGGTGAACCGACCTTCGGCTACGCGGGAGAGGTGGAGCAGATCGAACTGCCGAACGACGGTGGCGTGCTGGAGTTGACCTCGGCCTTCTACACCGGTCCGGACGGCGAGCGGCTCAACAGCAGGATCCGCGTTGAGCAGGCCCACCGACTCGGCGCCCTCTTCTTCGCCGAGCCGGAGGACGGGTCGGATCCCGTTCTCGAAGGCGCGATCGATCTGATCCAGTAGCCGCGGGTCTTCTGACCCAGTAGCCGCGGGTCTTCTGACCCGCGGGAAACAACGCCGCGAAGCGGCGACCGCAGTAACCGCCGCTACTCCTCACGCTGCTTGGCGCGCTCCCACAGCCGTCCCATCCGCTCCATCCGGCTGCTGTCCGTTTCGCCGTCCGTTCCCGCTTCGAGTTCCGCCTCCACGACGGCGAAGCGACGGCGGAACTTCCGGTTCGCCGCCGCCAGGGCGCGCTCGGGATCCACCTCGAGGTGGCGGGCGAGGTTGGCGACCGCGAAGAGGACGTCGCCCAGCTCTTCCTCCACCTTCGTGGTCGCTTGCGGCCCGTCTGCCGCCGTGCTGATTGCCGTTTCCCGGTCGAGTTCCGCAAGCTCCTCGGACACCTTGGCGCGCACGGCCGCGGGCGCGTCCCAGTCGAAGCCGATGCCGGCCGCCTTCTGCCCGAGCCGGTAGGCCCCGACCAGAGCCGGCAGGGAGCTGGGTACGCCGTCCAGCACGGAACGCCCGGCAGAGCGTTGCTTGCGTTGCTCCCAGAGCGCCGCGACCTCGGCCGCGGACGCGGCCTGACCCCGATCCTCCTCGTTGCCGAAGACGTGCGGGTGACGGGCAACCATCTTCTCGATCACCGTCCGGATGGCCTCGCCGACGGGAACGTCCGACAACTCGGCGCTGGCGAGCCGAGCGACGTAGACCGCCTCGAACAGCAGGTCGCCCAGCTCTTCGTTGATCGCCGCGGTGTCACGCTCGTCGATCGCGGCGGCCAGTTCGTGCGCCTCCTCGATCAGGTAGGCGCGCAGGTCCTTGAGGGACAGCTCCCGGTCCCAGGGGCAGTCGACGCGAAGCCGGTCGATCAGCGCCGCGATCGGGGCCAGCGAACTGGTATCGTTCATTCTTGGGCGGGGAGGTCGGATGTGAAGGTCACCGACAAAAGGATGTTCACGGACGACGGCGAACTGCGCGAAGAGTACCGGTTCCTCGAGCAGCACAAGGCGACCGCAGGGCCCGCCGCGCCCGCGCCGGATCCGGGCGGCGGGAGCGCGCCGGACACGCCGGCCGTCGCAGCGCCGGGGCCGCGCGTCGCCGGGCCCTCGCCGGGCCGCGGCGCGGCCGCCGATCCCTCGGTCGACGGGTACGAATCGTCGCCGGCCGCGGCCGGGCGCCCGGCGGCCGGCTTCATGGACCTGGTCGCGATGCTCGCCGAGCCGATCGCCTTCCTGCTGGGCGACGCGCAGCTTCCGGATGGCCAGAGCGCGCAGGATCTTCCCCGGGCGCGTCTGCGGATCGACCTGCTGGCCGTGCTGCAGGAGAAGACGCGAGGGAACGTCAGCACGGAGGAGAGTGCGGTGGTCGAGGACCTCCTCGCTCAGCTCCGCATGCGGTACGTCGAGAAGAGCCGGAACTGACGACGTAGGAGGTCGCGTCGCGCTCACCGGGCTCTCTCTGGGGGTGGCCGGAGAGGCAGTCGCCCGAACGTGAGTGTGCTAATGGCAGATTATTGCTGCTCGGGACTTGACATTGAAACGCTTAGGTCTTAGGGTCTTCATCGTGCCACAGCCGTAGCTGGACCGGAGAACACCGAATTCGGCTCCGCGGCGACCAAGAAACGAAACGGACCCGTTCGCGCAGTTGGCGCGGACGATCAGGAGACGAGCACTTGAGCAAGATAATTGGTATCGACCTGGGGACGACGAACAGCGTCGTCGCCTTGATGGAGGGTTCGGACCCGAAGGTGGTTCCGAACTCGGAGGGAAGCCGAACGACACCGTCGATCGTCGCGTTCACGGACAAGGGTGAGCGCCTGGTCGGTCAGGTTGCCAAGCGGCAGGCGGTGACCAATCCGCAGAACACGATCTTCTCGATCAAGCGCTTCATGGGACGGCGCCTGGGCGAGGTTTCAGAAGAACAGAAGATGGTTCCCTACTCGGTCTCGAGTTCGGGAGACGACGTCCAGATCGAGGCGGTGGGCAAGAGCTACACCCCGCCGCAGATCTCGGCCATGGTGCTGCAGAAGCTGAAGCAGGCGGCGGAGGACTACCTGGGCGGTTCGGTCGACCGGGCGGTGATCACGGTGCCGGCGTACTTCAACGACGCTCAGCGTCAGGCAACGCGCGACGCCGGCCAGATCGCCGGGCTCACGGTGGAGCGGCTGGTCAACGAGCCCACCGCGGCGGCGCTCGCCTACGGCCTGGACAAGGAGGGGGACCGCACGATAGCCGTGTACGACTTCGGCGGCGGCACCTTCGATATCTCCATCCTCGAAGTGGGCGAGGGCGTCGTCGAGGTGAAATCGACGAACGGCGACACCCACCTGGGTGGCGACAACATGGATCAGCGGATCATCGACTGGCTGCTGGCGGAGTTCAAGAAGGACCAGGGCATCGACCTGGGTCAGGACCCGATGGCCATGCAGCGCCTCAAGGAAGCCGGCGAGAAGGCGAAGATCGAGCTCTCCGGCGTGCAGGAGACCGAACTCAACCTGCCCTTTGTCACTGCCGACGCCTCGGGTCCCAAGCACCTGAACTACAGGCTGTCCCGGAGCAAGCTGGAGCAGCTCACGGAGGACCTGGTCCGGAGTACGCTCGAGCCCTGCCGGCAGGCGCTCAAGGATGCCGGTCTCTCCGCCAGCGACATCGAGGAAGTCGTCATGGTCGGCGGCCAGACCCGGATGCCCGCGGTGCAGAGCGCGGTCAAGGAGTTCTTCGGCCGCGAGCCGCACCGCGGCGTGAATCCGGACGAGGTCGTGGCTATCGGCGCCGCGGTTCAGGGCGGCGTGCTGGCGGGGGACGTCACGGATGTCCTGCTGCTGGATGTCACGCCGCTTTCGCTCGGCATCGAGACGCTGGGCGGCGTTTTCACCAAGCTGATCGACCGCAACACGACCATTCCCACGCGCAAGAGCGAGACCTTCTCGACTGCCGGCGACAACCAGACCTCGGTGGAGGTTCACGTGCTGCAGGGCGAGCGCGAAATCGCGGGTCACAACCGGACCCTCGGGCGCTTCCACCTGGTGGGCATCCCGCCGGCGCCCCGGGGCTTGCCGCAGATCGAGGTCACCTTCGACATCGACGCGAACGGCATCGTCAACGTCTCGGCCAAGGACAAGGGCACGGGCAAGGAGCAGAAGATCACGATCAGCGGCTCCGGCGGCATCGACAAGGACGAGATCGAGCGCATGGTCGCTGACGCCCAGGCGCACAGCGACGAGGACAAGAAGCGCCGGGAAGTCGTCGACGCCCGGAACCAGCTCGACTCCCTGGTCTATGGCGCCGAGAAGAACCTCGCCGAGCACAAGGACAAGCTGGAAGGCAGCGATGTGGCTGAGATCGAATCGGCGATCGAGGAAGCCAAGAAGAGCATGGAGGCGGAGGACGCCGCCGCGATGGCGAGCGCCTCGGCCAGCCTGACACAGGCCTCGCACAAGCTTGCCCAGGTCATCTACGAGCAGACGAGCGCCCAGGCGCCGCCGGAGGGTGCGCCGGGCGCCGGCGCCGGCGCGGAAGGCCAGGCTTCCGGGGACGATGACGACGTGATCGACGCCGACTTCGTCGACGTGGACGATTCCTCCTCCGGGGACGAGAAGGCAAACTAGAGCCGCCAAACCCGTCGAAGACTCGCCAAGATTCTCGATTGACGTGGCCCCAGCCCCCACCTCACTATGACGCTGCACCGCACAACTCACTCCGTGTCGTTCTGCGGCGCAGCGTCCTAGCGCCGCCATGGTTCAGTCCCGGTCGTCGCGGCAGCGCCGCCCCCCGTCCCGCCGCCGGCGAGTGGGGGGCCGTCGCTACGTGATGATCAGCAAGGTGGCGGAGCGCTACGACATTCATCCGCAGACCCTTCGTCTCTACGAGCGAGAGGGATTGCTCCAGCCGCAACGAAGCGGCGGCAACACGCGGCTCTACGACGAGGACTCCCTTCGCCGCCTGGAGTCGATCCTGACCCTGACCCGCGACATGGGCGTCAACCTCGCGGGCGTCGAGGTCATTCTGACCCTCCAGGAGCGGCTGGCGCGGCTGGAGGCGGAGCGGGACCGCCTGCTCGAGATCGTGGAACGCGACGTGTCGGACCGGCGCCGCGGAGTACGGCGGCGGTACGCGCTGGTCTGGGTGCGCAGCGGCGCCCTGGTCAAGGTCGAGGAAGAGGATTGAACGAGACGGATTGCGAGTTCTGCCGGGGGCGTGGCTGGATCGTCGACGTAGTGACCAACCGCGCGCGGCGTTGCAGTTGCTACCGGGCGCGGCTTCGCGGTCGCCGGCTCGATGAGTTGGGGATTCCGCCGAAGTACCAGGGCTGCCGGCTCAGCAACTTCCGCCTCGCCGGCGACGCGAACGACCAACTGCGGGCCGCGCGCCGCAGTTGCGAGCTGTACATCGAGGACTTCCTGGAACTCGACGGCTCCCCGCGCGAGACGGGCCTGGTGTTCGTGGGCCCGAGCGGGCGGGGCAAGACGCACCTCGCCGTGGCGGTGCTGATCGAACTCGCCGAGCAGTACGGCGTCCGGGGCCGTTTCGTCGACTTCACGAGCCTGGTCGCGGACATTCAGGCCACGTTCCAGCAGGGCGCCGATCTGAGCCAGGCGGACCTGCTGCGACCGCTGCAGGAGGCGGATGTAGTAGTGGTCGACGAGCTCGGCGCGAGGCGGCCGACTCCCTTCGTCTCGGACACTCTCTACCTGCTGATCAACCGCCGCTACATGGCCAGGCGGCCGACCCTCTTCACCAGCAACTACTACCTGACCGCCGGAGGAGACGTGGAGGACATCCCTGCCGACCGGATGCTCGCCGGCCGCGTCCCGGCAAGCCTGGTCAGCCGTCTCCACCAGATGGCGAAACCGATCCCCATCGACGCCGTCGGCGACTACCGGCACGAACTCCAGGCCCACCAGCACCGGTAGGGCGGCCGGCTACTCGCGTTCCTCGTCCTTGAAGTACCGTGCGACGGCGCCTCGCCCCGCCAGTTCGTTCGCGCCATAGCGGGTCGCGGTCGCGGCGTCGGTCCATCTTCCGGCCTGCATGAGCTCCACGGTGGAGGCGCCGACGGCGACCAGGGACTGAGCGGCGCCCACGCGGAGGGCCTCTTCCGCCCGGTCGTAGGCCTTGTGCGTGTTCGGCGTGTAGGTGTCGCTGAACTCGGTCCGAAGCGACCGCGGCAGCGCCGCGGTGAGTGCTCGTCGATCCGGTTCCTTCATCGCCTCTTTGCCGACGGCTTGAGTCGGATCGCCGCGCACCGTGCCGATTCTATGCAGGCCAAACGGCACGATTCGACCCTCGAAGAGACCCAAAAGTTGGGCCCGCTCTGCGGGCGGCGTTTGCCGTGCCGAGGGGGATTCAGTGGCGGGCCTACGCGCTCGTGCCCCTCGAGACGACTTCGGACGTCTGGCGCATCGTCCATGCCAATGGCGGCAGGAGTCGAAACCACCAGTTCCGTGTCGACTACACCGACGATCTCGTGCGAGCCCGGATCAGGGTCGGGGGAGGCGACCGGAGCATCGTCTGTCGCCTCGTGACGCCGCCGACTAGGATGCGCCCCATGGCGCGGAGACTGGCTCTTCTCGGTGGCAACCTGCCCTGGCTGGTGGTGCTGGCCTGGCTGGCGTCGGCGGCCTGGTTCCTGCGCGACGACGCGTTCATCAGCTTCCGCCACGCGCGCAACCTGGTGGAGGGCCACGGCCTCGTCTTCAATCCCGGAGAACGGGTGGAGGGCTACACCAACTTCCCGTGGGTGCTCGAGCGGCCGCGGCGCTCGGCTCCCTTCTTCGAGTGACCCGGCACCGCGGCCACGGCTGTCCCGGGTCTGGCCCCCATCCGGAACGGAGGAGCGCCGTCTTGGCGTATTTCCAATAACGTATATAGCGGACCGATGGGAGTGAGCGGGTCACAGATGATCAAGCGGCGGGTGACCAACGTCAGTCTTGCCGTTGCGGCCTGTCTGCTGCTGGCCGCGGTGCCGGGCCCGACGACGTCGCCTCCGCCGATCGCGCTGCCGGAAGAGATCCGGGTGGGACTCGCGACGGACCTGGACCGTCTGGAAGTTGCCTGCTGCGAGACTCGCTCCTGGCTGGTGGCCGAGGACGGCGAACGGCACGAGGTCGACGGGCGTTTCAGCGTGCGGCCGGCGCCGGGCAGGGCGAGCCCGGGCGACCATCGGCTCCAGGTAGCGGCCCTCCGGGATCGGTGGCAGTCGGAGAAGCTCGCCGTCCGTCTCGCCGAGTTGCTCGACCACGAGGCGGACTCGGTCCTCGACGCCGCGACCGGCCTGTACCGCGTTCGTGTGGGGCGCTACGGCGGCCGGGGCCAGGCGGAGGAGGCCCGGGGCCGGCTTCGGGTCGAAGGGTTCGACGACGTTTGGATCGCGATCGAGGGCGCCGTGCTGGAGGATCCCGCCTTCGAAGTCGAGGGCATCGGTTGGATTGCGGGCAGGCGGCTCCGGCTCGAGTCGCTCGGGGACGTCGTTCGCATTCTCGGCCTCCGCTACCGGGGTGCTCTCGAACTGTTCGTGAACGATCGCGCGGGCCTCAACGTCGTGAACGCCGCTCCGCTCGAGGACTATGTGCGCGCCGTGGTGCCGGTCGAGCTGGGCCCGGACCTGTACCCGGAACCCGAAGCGACGAAGGCGCAGGCGGTCGCCGCGCGCACCTACGCGGTGCGGCATCGCGGCGAATTCGTCGACGAGGGCTACGACATCTGCGCTACGGCCCTGTGCCAGGTCTATGGCGGAATCGAGGCGGAGCATCCGCGCTCGGACGCGGCGGTGGCGGCAACGCGGGAGGAGATTCTGGTCGCCGCCGGCGAGCCGATAGAGGCACTCTTCACGGCGAGTTGCGGCGGCAGCACTGAATTGGTGGACAATGTCTTCCCGCGTCTGGCTGGAGGAGGGCCGACTGGCGCCGCGTGCGTCGAAGGCGGCGCCGTGCCGCTGGTCGGGGAAGCAGGAGGAACGCCGGAGCAGCACCTGCTCAAGGCGCTTGGCCTGGCCGGAGTGCGCGAGCGCCGGCGCAGGGAACGCCTGAATCGGGCCCGATCCAGGGGCGCGCTCAAGGTCGTGGCCGGGAATCTGGAGCGGATCGACGGCCGTTGGCTGCAACTGCGCAGGGATGGCGTGCGGCGATTGGTGCCCCTGGCGCCAGAGGCCGCCCTGTTGACCACCGAAGCGCCGCCCGGCGCAACGCCCGTGGACCTGGGCGTCCCGGTCGCGTCGCTCTCCATGGCGCCCGGGGACCGGGTTCGGGCCTATGTCGTCGGCGGCCGTGCAGCCCTCGTGGTCCACGAGACGCCTGCCGTGGGAGGCCAACCCATGGCTGTGCCCTGGTCCGTGTGGCGGTCTCACGGCTCGCTGCGGGAGGCGGTCGAGAAGCGCTTTCCCGGCCTGGGGTTGGTTTCGTTGAGGGTGCTCGAGAGGGGCGTTTCAGGCCGGATAGCAAGGCTCGACCTGATCGGCGAACGGCGCTCGGTCGCGGTTCGGGGTCTCGCCATCCGCTGGCTCCTCGACGTACCGGAGAACCTGGTCCGGATGGCGGCCGAGATCGGCGCCGGCGATGTCGCGGGTTGGCGGTTCGAGGGCGCGGGACGTGGACACGGCGTCGGTATGTGCCAGATCGGCGCCTACCTCATGGCGCAGCGGGGTCTGAGCTACCGCGAGATTCTCTGGCACTACTACGGAGCGGTCGACATCGGTCGCTTTGGATCGTGACCGCGGACGGCGAACGAGCAGCCTGGCTGGATGGACCGCGGCCCTGGCGTCGGACCCGGCGTCTCGCCCGGGCACTGACCGCGATCGAGAGCGGGGCCGAGGCCGCCTGGGCAAGGGTCGCGTTCCGGCGTACAGGCCACGCGATGATCGTTGGTTTGACGGGCCCGCCCGGAGTCGGCAAAAGCACGCTGACGGCCGCGTTGGCCCGGGAGCTCCGGAATCGAGGCGAACCGGTGGCGGTGCTGGCGTTCGATCCCACCAGCCCGCTGACCGGCGGCGCGGTGCTCGGCGACCGGGTTCGCATGTCCGGCCTGGAGACGGACCCGGGCGTGTTCATCCGATCGATGGCCTCGCGCGGCGCTTCCGGCGGCCTGGCGCGGGCCGCCGCCGCCGCCGTCGACCTGCTCGACGCGGCGGGTTTCCCGTGGATTCTGGTGGAGACGGTGGGCGCGGGGCAGGCCCAGACCGCGGTCCGCCGCAACTCCGACCTGGTGGTGCTGGTGACAGCACCCGGTCTGGGCGATAGCGTCCAGGCGATCAAGAGCGGCACGATGGAGATCGCGGATGTCTTCGTGGTCAACAAGAGCGACCTGGCGGGCGCCGGCGCCGCGCGCCGCGCGATCGAGGACGCCGTCGGGCCGGAGCGCGGCGTTGGGGGCGAGCGGCCGCCTGTGGTTTCGACGGTGGCGCGAGCAGGTGAAGGGGCGGAGGAACTGCTTGATGCGGTCTCCGCGTGCTTCGATGGGCTGAAGGCCGGCGGTGAGATCGCCGCCCGCCGATCGGCCCGTTTCCGCCGCCGGGTGCTCGACCTGTACCGGTACTCCGTGCTGCGGCTCGCCATGGACGCCGTCGAAGCCGGCAGCTTCGCCCCGGCAGCGGAGGATCCGGACCGGCCGGCCGCTCTGGACGGGGCGCCGGAATCGCAGCAGAATCGGGCGCCCGGAAACACCGGACCGCGTAGTGTGGATCCCTACGACCTTGCGGACCGGCTGGTCGCCGAGTTCGTCGGCGGACTCCGGCGACACGGAGGACAACGTTCATGATCACCGCTCTGGACCACATCGCGATCGCCGTACCGTCGATTGAAGAGGCGAGGATGTTCTACGAGAACCTGGGCCTGTCGGTCGCCGGAATCGAGGAGGTCGAGCACGAAGGCGTGCGGGTCGCGATGATTCCCTGCGGCGGCAGCCGGATCGAACTCCTGGAGCCGCTGTCGAGCGACTCGCCGGTCGCCCGGTTCCTGGATCGCCGGGGTCCGGGCATTCACCACGTGTGCCTGAAGAGCGACGACATCGACGCGGACGACGGATGCCTGCGCGGGGACGGTGTGGAACTCCTGCGCGAGCGGCCCGGGCCGGGTGCCATGGGCGCAACCGTTCAGTTCGTCCATCCGAAGAGCGCCGGCGGCGTCCTGGTCGAGCTCTCGGAGCCGGCGCTGCCGCGGCCGTGAGTTGGTGCTTCCTTGCTTGACACAGGCCGCCGGCGTCGGCCGGTCGCGCGCTGCTGAGCCGGCGTCGTGAGCGGCCGTCTGATTCTCGAGGACGGCGCCGTCTTTCACGGGGAGGCGCTGGTCGAGGGCAGTCGCTTCGCGGAGATCGTCTTCAACACCTCGATGACGGGCTACCAGGAGATCCTGACCGATCCCTCGTACCGCGGGCAGATCGTGATCATGACCCAGCCCCACATCGGCAACTACGGCGCCTACGACGCCGCAGAGGAGTCGCACCGGGTCTGGGTCGAGGGATTCGTCGCCCGCGAGTTCACGAGCCGCCGCTCCGGTCTGGGGGACACGGACCTCGGCGCCTACCTGCGGACGAACGGCGTTCCGACACTGGCGGGCATCGACGCCCGTGCCGCCGTGCGCCGGCTCCGCGAGTTCGGCGCCATGCGGGGCATGATCACGAGCTGCGAACGTCCGGATGCGGAGCTGATCGAGGAAGTGCGGCGGCAGCCGACGATGGAAGGGCGGGCGCTCGTCGATGAAGTCACCTGCGAGGCGCCCTACGAGATGGAGGCGGAAGGCGAGGAGAAGTACCGGCTCGCGGTCTACGACTTCGGGGTCAAGCGGAACATCCTGCGTTCGCTGGTCCGGCACGGCGCTCGGGTCACGGTGCTGCCTGCCCGCACGCCGGCCAGCGAGTGCCTGGCGAGGGGCGTCGACGGCGTGGTGCTGTCGAACGGCCCGGGCGATCCGGCGCCGCTACGCGAGATCGTCCGCGAGGTGCGCGAACTGGTCGAGGCCAGGGTGCCCACCTTCGGCATCTGCCTGGGGCACCAACTGCTTGGTCTGGCTCTGGGCGGCAAGACCTTCAAATTGAAGTTCGGCCACCACGGCGGCAACCAGCCGGTGCGGGACGAGGAGACCGGCCAGGTCTCGATCACGAGCCAGAACCATGGCTTCGCGCTCAGCGCGGACAGCCTTCCCGGGGACTGCAAGGTGGCGGCGGTCAATCTGAACGACGGCACGGTCGAGGCGTTCAAGGCGGTCGGGAGACCGATCTTCTCGGTCCAGTACCACCCGGAGGCGGCGCCGGGACCGCACGACGCGGCGCGGCTGTTCGGAGAGTTCCTGGAGATCTGTGGCTGACCCGGACCGGCAGGGCGCGGCGCCGGCGGGTCGCGGCGCGGACGGTGTGGTCTGGTGGATCGCGGCGCGGTATCTGCTCGGCGCGCGCAGCCGGCTGCTGAGCGGCACGGCGCGCTCGGCTCTCGGATCGACCGCTCTGGGCGTGGCCTCCATGGTCATCTCCATGGCGCTGATGAGCGGCTACAGCGGCAGCGTCCAGAGCCGGCTGCTCGAGGCGGGCCCGCTGATCGTCTCGCCGTTCGGTGACGCCGCCGTGGACCCGGGGGCCGCGGGCCGGATCGCTGAGCGTCTGCGGGCCGTGCCGGGCGCCGGGACGGTCGCCGTGACAGTGGCCGGCCAGGGGTCGCTCGCCAGCAGCGGCAATCCGGCGGGCGTCGATGTCTGGACGCGCGGTGTCGTGCCCGGCGCCTCGTCGTTCGGCGCGACCGAGGACCAACTCGCCCGTGGCGATGCGGGGGTCGAGGCGATCGTCGTGGGCCGTGAGCTTCAACGCACCCTCGGGGTGTCGGAAGGAGACCTGGTGCGGCTGACGGCGATCATGGCCTCGGGTTCTTCCGGACCTCGATTCTCCTACCGCACGCTCCGGATCGCCGGCGCCTTCGAGACCGGCTTCTCCGAGTACGACCGGAGCTATGCCGTCGTCCACCGGGACACGGCGGTTGCCGTCGGCGGAGGCCGGGTGGTGCTCGAAGTGACCGCGACCCCCGGCGCCTCCGTGTCCGACGTGCAGGAGAACATCGAGGAACTCCTGGGCGCCGATGCAGTGGTGATCGACTGGCGTCTCAGCAACCGTGGGACCTTCGCCGCCTTCCGGCTTCAGAAGTGGGGTCTGTTCCTGATTCTGGGCCTGATCGTGCTCGTGTCGACGTTCAATATTGCGTCGGCGCTGGTGGTCCTGGTCCGGGAGCGGGGGAGGGACACCGCGGTGCTCGCCGCGCTCGGCCTCGGTCCGCGGCGCGTGCAACGCGTGTTTCTGCTCGGCGGGATGAGCCTGGGGGCGGTTGGGACGGCCCTCGGCCTCGGCCTCGGCGCCCTGGTCAGCGTGGTCATCACCCGCTACGAACTCGTGCGGTTCGATCCGGGAGTGGCGGAGATCTACTTCATCAGCAGCGTTCCGTTCGACGTGCGGGCCCTGGATCTGCTGGCGGTGGCCGGCTTCAGCCTGCTGGTGACGGGGCTCGCCTGCTGGTGGCCGGCGAGGCTGGGGGCGTCGGCTGAACCGGCGCGGGCCCTCCGCTGGGAGTAGCTCATCTGAATTGGGAGGAGGGGTTGCTATAAAGCAACCCCTCCCTGGTGTGAATCGCGCGCCGTCGGGTTGAACCCGCCGACGCGGAGGTTGAAGGTTTGAGGCAGGTCCGGACGCGGTCCGGAGGGTGGGCTGCAGTTCCTCTGGCCGCGAACGCGGTCCAGTCGCAACCCGGTAGGTGACGACACGGGAGTCGGGGCTTGACGCCGGCGACTCGGTGCCGCCTCTATGAGAACTATACGGTACTCGAGGCCAAAGTGTTTACCCGGCCGGTGACATCTGTGCAGATTCTTCTCCGTCGGAGGAAGGCCAGCTTGCATGTACACTCCGCGCGCTCATGGCGAGGCGCGCGGACATCGAATCGATCCTGATCTTCGGTTCCGGGCCGATCGTCATAGGCCAGGCGTGCGAGTTCGACTACTCCGGCACGCAGGCCTGCCGGGTTCTCCGCCGGGAGGGCTACCGGGTGATCCTGGTCAACTCGAACCCGGCGACGATCATGACCGATCCGGAGTTCGCGGACGCGACCTACGTCGAGCCGCTGGTGCCCGAGGTCGTGGAGCGGATCATCGAGCGGGAGCGGCCGGATGCCCTGTTGCCGACCGTCGGCGGCCAGACCGGGATCAATCTGACGCTGGCGCTGTCCGAGTCGGGAGTGCTCGAAGACTCCGGCGTGGCGCTGCTCGGCGCCAGCGTCGAGGCTCTACGCCTGGGAGAGGACAGGCAACTGTTCAAGCGGGCCATGGTCGAGGCCGGGCTCGAGGTGCCGGAGAGCGGCACCGCGACGACGCTCAAGGAGGCGCGGGAGATCATCGAACGCCTGGGTTTCCCGGTCATCGTCCGGCCGAGCTTCACGTTGGGCGGCGAGGGCGGCGGCGTGGTGTTCAACCGCGACGAGATCAACGACGTGATAACCCGCGCCCTGCAGGCGAGCCCGGCTTCGCGCATCCTGCTCGAGCAGTCGGTGCTGGGCTGGAAAGAGTTCGAGCTGGAGGTGATGCGCGACGTGGCGGACAACGCGATCGTCGTCTGCTCGGTCGAGAACGTGGACCCGATGGGCGTGCACACCGGCGACTCGATCACGGTGGCGCCGCAGCAGACGCTCTCGGACCCCGAGTACCAGGACATGCGCGACGACGCCTTCACGGTGATCCGGAAGGTGGGCGTCGCGACCGGGGGCTCCAACATTCAGTTCGCGGTGGCGCCCGGGACCGGAAGGCGCGTGGTCATCGAGATGAACCCGAGGGTGTCCCGGAGTTCGGCTCTGGCCTCCAAGGCGACCGGCTTTCCGATCGCCAAGATCGCGGCTCAACTCGCGGTCGGGTACACCCTGGACGAGATCGCCAACGACATCACCGGCAAGACCTTCGCCGCCTTCGAGCCGACTCTGGACTACACGGTGGTCAAGATCCCGCGCTGGGCGTTCGAGAAGTTCGAGCGCGCCGACGGTGCCCTGGGCACGTCGATGAAGTCGGTGGGCGAGGTGATGGCGATCGGCGGCAACTTCCGCGAGGCGCTGATGAAGGGCTTGAGCGGCCTGGAACTGGAAGCCGCGTGGCCGCGGCAGGAAGAGTTGGTCAGCGATCCGGTCAGTCTGCGCCGGCGGCTCAGCACCCCGAACTGGCGGCGGCTGTTCGCGGTCTTCGCGGCGCTCCGTCAGGGCTGGACGGTGGAAGAGGTCGCCGCCGCGTCCAGCATCGACCCGTGGTTCCTGCGTGAGATCGAATCGATCGTGGAGTGCGAGGCGGAACTCGCATGCTGGGATCTCGACTCGGTTCCGGATCCGCTCCTGCGGCGCGCCCGGCTGAGTGGCCTGAGCGACCAGCGCCTCGCCACGCTGCTCGGCAGCGAGGAGAACCTGGTGGCGCGGGAGATCACGAAACGGAACATGGACCGCGTCTTCAAGCGGGTCGACACCTGCGCCGCGGAGTTCTCGGCGATCACGCCCTACCTCTACTCGACAACCGGCGTCGAGGACGAGGCGCTGCCCACCGACCGGAAGAAGGTGATGATCCTCGGCTCGGGGCCGAACCGGATCGGCCAGGGGATCGAGTTCGACTACTGCTGCGTTCACGCCACCTTCGCGCTGCGGCGGGCCGGTTTCGAGACGATCATGGTCAACTGCAACCCGGAGACCGTCTCGACCGACTACGACACGTCGGACCGGCTGTACTTCGAACCGCTGACGCTGGAGCACGTCATGGCGATCTATCGCCGCGAGCGGCCGCTCGGCGTGATCGTTCAGCTCGGGGGCCAGACGCCGCTCAAGCTCGCGCACAGCCTGGAAGCCGAGGGCGTAAACATCCTGGGCACCTCGCCGGAGGCGATCGATCTCGCCGAGGATCGCCGGCGTTTCGGCGATCTGCTCGCGGAAGAGGACATCCTGTTGCCGGCGAACGGCTCCGCCGCGTCTCTGGACGAGGCCTGCGGCGTGGCGGACGAGATCGGTTATCCGGTCGTCGTGCGTCCGAGTTACGTGCTCGGCGGTCGCGCCATGTCCATCTGTTACGACCAGCCGACATTGCTGAACTACATGCGTCGGGCCGCGGACGTCTCGCCGGGACGGCCGGTGCTGCTCGACCGCTTCCTCGAGGACGCCTTCGAAGTCGACGTCGACCTGGTTTCGGACGGCAGGCGCGCGGTGGTCTGCGGCATCATGCAGCACATCGAGGAGGCCGGCATTCATTCGGGCGACTCGGCCGCGGTGCTGCCGCCGTACCGGGTGAGCGACACCGACCTCGATCGGATGCGCGAGATCGCGGTGCGGCTGGCGCTGCGGCTGGGTGTAGTCGGCTTGATGAACGTGCAGTTCGCCATCTACGGGGGCGATGTGTACGTGCTGGAAGTCAACCCGCGGGCATCGCGAACCGTGCCCTTCATCGCCAAGGCGGTCGGCCTGCCACTGGTGCAGATCGCGACCCGGGTCATGGTCGGCGAGACCCTCGACGAGATCGGTCTGGTGTCCGAACCGCCTGTCGACCGGTTCTTCGTCAAGGTGCCGGTCTTTCCATTCGACCGTTTCCACGGCGTCGACCCGGTACTCGGCCCCGAGATGAAGTCGACGGGCGAGGTCATGGGCATCGGGCGTTCCTTCGGCAGCGCCTTCGCCAAGGCCTGGCTGGGGGCGGGCCATGCGCTCCCGGACGGCGGAGCGGCGTTCCTTTCGGTCAACGACCGGGACAAGAGGGCGCTGTTCAAGGTGGCGGAGCGGCTGCGGGATCTCGGCTTCGAATTGCTCTGCACGGCGGGTACGGCCGCATATCTCGGGGCGCGCGGGATCCGGACACGGCGGGTGAACAAGCTCGCCGAGGGCCGGCCGCACGTCGTGGATCACCTGATCAACGGAGATGTCAGCCTGATCGTGAACACGCCCCTGGGCGGCGAGTCGTTCGCGGACGACATGGACATCCGCACCACCGCGCTCAAGTTCGACATTCCCTGCGTGACCACGATCTCGGGCGCGATGGCGGCCGTCGACGCGATCGAGGCGCTGCGCGGCAGCCGCCTGTTCGTGACGAGTCTGCAGGAACTGGAAACGCCGAGTCTCGCCGGGCAACCCGCCAGCTCGCCGCCGTAGTCGTAGCCCAAGCGGCTAAGGATCGTCGTCCTCGAAGTAGCGGGCGACGGCGCCTCGCCCCGCCAGTTCGTTCGCGGCATAGCGGGTCGCGATCGCGGCGTCGGTCCATCTTCCGGCCTGCATGAGCTCCGCGGTGGAGGCGCCGGCGGCGACCAGGGACTGGGCGCTGCCGACGCGCAGAGAGTGTCCGCTCACGCGTCCGGTGGCGCCGGCGGCCCTGGCCCGCCGCTGGATGATCGCTCGCACGGCGGACCCGCTCAAGGGTGCGTCGCCTCCGACCCCGTTCCGGAGAACGCGGCGGAAAAGCGAACCGGCCGTGATCCCGGAGACCTTCAGCCACGCGGCGACGGCCGCCATCGTCTCCCGGCAGACGTAGAGGGTGGAGCCGTCGCCTTCCTGGTCGGTCTTGCTTCTGGGCAGAGCCAGGACGCCGCTCCCGTCTTCCCTCGGACCGAGATCGTCCACCTGTACGGCGACCAGCTCGCTGATCCTCAGAAGTCCGTCGCTGCCCAGGCGCAGCAGCGCGGCGTCGCGCAGGCCAAGGGCGGTGCCCTCGTCCGCTGCGAGGCTGGCGGCGGCGACCACGGTTTCCCGCCTCAGGCCCTCGACCTGACCGCGGCCCCGGGCGGCGTGTTTCGTTTCAGCTTCCTGAGCGTTCGGCGGGTGATGGGGCCGCGCGGGTCCTTGACCCCTGCTGAGCTCGCAGCGGCGCCGATCGCGGCGGCCAGGATCGAGAGCGACGCCGGCGCCAGACCGCGCTCCGCCTCAGCCTTCAGAAAGGCCGCGATGGAATCGTCGTCTGCCGCGCGGCCCTTCAGGAACGCGGCGAAGCGCTCGACCGCCCGGCCGTAGGCCTTGTGAGTGTTCGGTGAGTAGGAGTCCGAGAACGCTGCCTTGAGCGACTTCAACCTAGCTGCCGTGAGTGCCCTTCGGAGCAGCTTTCTCATCGGCCTGCAGGCGCTTGATCCGGAAGGTGTGCTCGCTCCGGAAGGCAGTGGGGCATTGGACTTGACAAAGCATATAATGACGATTATTTCCGAGAAGCGGCACTTGTCAACCCCTTGAATCGGTGTCGGCGGCCTGCGGCGCGACGCGAGCGGGGGTTCTGAGGGCCGTTTTGGGTCGAGCTGAGGCCGTACTGGGCCGGAAACGTGCGCTGCCACCGAGCCCGGAGTCTCTTCACGGGTCGAATCGTGCCGTTTTGGCCGATTTCTGCCCCGCACAGGTGCAGATATTCGTCATTACTTCGTGATTCACCTCGGGAGGTGAGACCCGTGAAGCGCCTTGGCATCGCACTAATGTCGCTCTTTTCCCTTCTGGCCGCGACAGCGCCTCTCTCGGCGCGAACGTCCGACCGGACGGCGTTGTCCCTGCCGGGAATCCCCAACTTCCGGCTGCCGTCGGCGGGCGTCGTCAACACGGTGTTCCCCGCCGCAACGGGCGGGAGGACGCCTTACACGTACAGCCTGTCCGGGCTGCCGCCCGGGATCACGTTCTCGCCCTCGACGCGCGTTGCGAGCGGCACTCTGCCGACGGTCTGGATCGACACCGCGTACACGATCGTCTACACCGTCTCGGACAGCGCAGGCGCGACCGATTCAGTCACGTTCACCGCTACCGTGAGGCCCCCGGCTTCTCCGCCACCTCCGCCACCTCCGCCGCCGCCACCCCCGCCGCCACCTCCGCCGCCGCCACCTCCACCGCCGCCGCCGCCGCCGACAACCGGCCCGATCGTGAAGACGGGCGTGAACGTGTCGAGTTCAAGGACGTATCCGCTCACGCTGTCCCACCGCGCCGAGGTGTCGATAGAGTTGACCGGAATGACGACCGATTTCGACTGCCCGGTTTCGGGCAATCTCTGCACGAACCATGGCGGCACGGCGGACGATTCATGGAGCGGCACGCTCGATGCTGGCGATCACAAGATCGTGGTGTATCCGTACGGCGGCGGCTCGGGGAACTACACGCTCACCATCGGTGTGCAGGCGCCGAGCACCGGCGGCAGCACCGGAACCGAAACCAGGGTTACGACCCTGGTCGACGTGAGCAGAACGGGCGTCTCGACCGGTCAGACCCACGGCTTCACGCTCTCCGGGACCGCCGAAGTGGAGGTCGCCCTGACGGGCCTGACGATCGACTTCGACTGCCGTGTAGGCAGCAGCCGCTGCACGAACCGCTGGGGCACGCTGGACGACTCCTGGAGCGACGACCTGGCGGCGGGGAATCACAGCGTCGTGGTGTACCCGTACGACCCCGGCCCCGGGGACTACTCCCTGACCGTGACGGCTACGGAGACCGTGACCTACGTCGCGACGCCCCTGGCTGGCGGCCCAACACTCGTCGGCCGCATCTGCGATGCCGACGAGGAAGGGAACGCCATCGAAGACACCTGTCAGGGCATCTACGTCGATGTGACCACCGTGACGGGCGACGATCCGGGCGACGACCCGGGCCCGCCGCCCGGTGCTGGCCCGGTGAGGGACTCCGGGGCCTGGGGACGGCGGCGATGGAGGTGATGGAGGTGGCGGTGGTGGTGGTACTCCCGGGCCGACACCGACCCACGGTGCCCTGGGAACACTCGCAGACGAGATAGACTGCCGCGGCTGGAACCTCGACGCTGGCGACCGCTATGGAGCAACGAGGACGGGGAGCGATGGAACTACGTACCCTCACAGCGGAGTTGATATCCAGACGAACGGACGGAGCGCGTTCCGTGCCCCGGCGGCGGGCACTGTGACAAGGCCGTCAGTCGCGGGCCAAGAGCGTTCATGCGGGCGGCCTTACGTGCAACTCACGCTGGACGACGGGAGTTACTTTGTATTCTGCCACGTGTCGAATCTGCCCGATCACCAAGTTACGGGCCAAGTAGAGGCAGGGGCGATCGTCGGCTACGACGGTTACGGCTTGACGAACGATGCTGCTGGGGGCTTTACGCAACCCGGGAGCTCAGGTGGATTCCACTTGCACCTGGGACACCGCGATAGCAACGGAGTACGTCGCAATCCGCTGGACGTTCTGCCTCACGAGAACTTCACCTTCGATGAGAACGATCCCGGCAGTTGCGAAGAATAGAAGGAGAAGCACTATGTCATTGGGTTTTGCTGTCGCCTGTTGGTCCGTTTACGCCACGGTCGTTGCCGCGTCGCCGTCGGATGTGACGCCTCTTCCCTTGGGCAGCTGGTACGCTGGCGGTCTTGTGGACGATAGCGGTCGCACAGAACTAGTAATGGCGCTTGACGGCGATGCCGTAGGAGAGGCTGGAGCCTCTTCGCTCGCGTCCTCCGGACGGCGTTTGGCGCTGGTTCGCTTGAGCCGGAAGCGGGTTCAGGCAATCCCTCTTGGAGAAGCGTACTCGGGAACCAACCAGGCGACCTTCCTAGGCGACGGCCGTCTTCTGCTTTCGGGGTGGCGTGGGCCGACGATCGGTGGTCGCACGGCAAGAACGCTTGACATAGTTGAAGTTCGGGGCGACGCAGTGCGACTCCGATGGGGCTGGAACAGCCGGGAGGACGATCCGGAATGCAGAGAGTGCGTGGCTCCCATCGTCTCTCGCGATGGCAGAATGTGGGGCTACGCCGGCAGAGTGGATGAAACAAGCGCCAGAGTGACGTTCGCGTTTGGTAGGACGGCTCGGAAGCCGGGGGCATCAGGACGCGTCGAACTGGTGGATTTCCCAAACTCGGACAAGGGCGAGCTGCCGATGTGGGGTCATTTTTGGTTCCTCGATACGAGTGGCCCTGTGGTGCTTGTCCCGTGGAGTGGCGGCGGCTTCATCGTGCATTTCAGCCAAGGAGCGTCTCCGCATGTAGTGCCAGTGCTTCAAGGGTCGACACGATGGAACTTCACTTGGCAGAGCCAGGAACAAGTGCTCTGGGCCGAGGACGGTCGCAGGCTTCGCGCGTACCATCTCTGGGACCTGGGCCTGTCTGAGTTCCCCAACGCTCCGTTCTGGGAACTGGATACCAAGGATGGTTGGAGGCCTCATGCCGAACGTGGGGCAGCCAGGGTCCTGCACGGGAAGGACGGCTACCGCATCGAGCACTTGTGGCGTGAACCGTGGACTCTCTTTGAGGAGCGCCACGCTTCGGCCTGGACTCCGGGTTCGCCGCCTAGTGGCGGGATCGGGATTGACGTGTTGGTGAGTCCCAACGGGCGTCATTCGGCGGTTCTCGAGAACGGCCGCTCTGCAGACAGTGAGAGCGTGACCTACCTCCGCCGGTCCGGCTTGGATCTTGTTCCGGTCCGTCCACCGGTAGAGGCCGCGTCTGCCGGGGAACAGGAAGAGCAGGCGCCCGGAAGTAAGGTGCAAGAATGAGGTTTGGCTGTTGGCATGTCCGGCTAGCTGGTCGGCGGAGCCACGGCGAGACGTCATCATTCGCGGCAGCACGGGCCGGAGAGATGGGCGAGGGCCCCGTGTGGCGAACGGTCCGAGCGGCCGGAACCGAGGCTACTGAGTTGCGTTCCCTGGTGCACTACACGGACGATTGACTCAGGATCGAGTTCCGATTCGACGATACCGACCTATAGTCTGGCCGGCCTTCCTCCGGGGACCGCGTTCGCGTCGTCAACGCGGCGGGCCAAGGGAGCGCTGCCGACGGTCCTGATCGACACCACCTACACGATCACGTACAGCGTCTCGGACAGCGCAGGCGCGACCGATTCAGTCACGTTCACTATGGTCGTCGCGGCCCCGGTGCCGCCGCCACCGCCGCCGCCGCCTCCACCTCCACCGCCGCCGCCGCCGCCGACAACCGGCCCGATCGTGAAGACGGGCGTGAACGTGTCGAGTTCAAGGACGTATCCGCTCACGCTGTCCCACCGCGCCGAGGTGTCGATAGAGTTGACCGGAATGACGACCGACTTCGACTGCCCGGTTTCGGGCAATCTCTGCACGAACCATGGCGGCACGGCGGACGATTCATGGAGCGGCACGCTCGATGCTGGCGATCACAAGATCGTGGTGTATCCGTACGGCGGCGGCTCGGGGAACTACACGCTCACCATCGGTGTGCAGGCGCCGAGCACCGGCGGCAGCACCGGAACCGAAACCAGGGTTACGACCCTGGTCGACGTGAGCAGAACGGGCGTCTCGACCGGTCAGACCCACGGCTTCACGCTCTCCGGGACCGCCGAAGTGGAGGTCGCCCTGACGGGCCTGACGATCGACTTCGACTGCCGTGTAGGCAGCAGCCGCTGCACGAACCGCTGGGGCACGCTGGACGACTCCTGGAGCGACGACCTGGCGGCGGGGAATCACAGCGTCGTGGTGTACCCGTACGACCCCGGCCCCGGGGACTACTCCCTGACCGTGACGGCTACGGAGACCGTGACCTACGTCGCGACGCCGCTGGCGGGTGGTCCTCCACGCATCGTAGTGCTCTTGTGCGAGGAGGAGGACGGGATCGTCATCGAAGGCTCTTGCATCGAGGTCGTCATTCCTCTTGGTGGGCAGGGTGATGGGTACGGCGGCGACGGCGGTGATGGTGGTGGTGGCGGCGGCGGTGGCGGCGATGATGACCGCGACGGCGGAACCGACCCGGCTGATGACGCCATAGACGCCTGCTATGCCAGTTCACTTGTCAACTCGGAGAGGGTCTCTTCTAACCCTCTGGAAGACAACCGCGCACTCGGTTCGGACCACGGAGGTCGCAACACGGCAAGGCCGTCTCATCGCGGCATCGATGTTCGTGCATCTCGGGGCGATGCTGTGATGGCGCCAGTTTCTGGACGTGTGACGGAGACCGGGAGCGGCCACGGCACGAACGCTTGGGACCCGGATACTCGAACGTTCGCGACTACATACCCGCCTAACGGGAACTTCGTGCGGATCGTGGACTCCGCTGGAAGGGAACACGTCTTTCTCCACCTGCACACCGTCGGTGTTGAGGTCGAAGATACGGTCGCGGCCTTCCAGCAGATTGGGACCGCCAATAACAGCGGAAACTCGCGCGGAGATCACATGCACTACACGATCTGGCGCGACAGTAGTCGCCAGCTCGAACTCAACGGGAAGTTCGCGTCGCGTGAATTCACCGAGGTTCTCGGCCAGACGATGACGGTGACGACCGTCATCAGCTCCGAGGGCCTTCGGATTTCGGACGACCGGGGAGGATCCCGGACCGAGGCGTACCGGAGGTTTCCGCTCGACGCATGCGACCGGGGGAGCGTGGGAGACGAGCTCGAACACCATGGGTTGCGGACTCGGCCCGGCGGTTGCGTTGACCCGGCGCTCTTTGCTGCCCGGTTCGACGAAGCGAGCGACGACCACGGCACGATCGCCGAGGTCGTCAGAGACAGCCAGGGACTGCCAATCGGCGTGCGGTTCGGCGAGAGTCTGCTGCTTCGCTAGGAAGGGGAGAGCCGGACCTATGCGGAGCTCGTCGCGCTGACGCTCGTTCCGCCGATGCCTCTGATCGAGCCTGGTCTGGAAGCGGAGATCGCTGCGGATCAAGCGGTCATGCCGTGGCTGAAGGTTGGGCCGAAGGGAGGACGGGAGGAGCCACGGGCTGCGACGGATGGATCAGAGAGGTCTTCCAAACCAGACCAGGAGAAGGCCGGAGCCGTAGCGCCGCCTGAGGAGCCAGGCGAGCCGCCAGGAAGATGAAGCAAAGAACGAGATTCTGGACGTACACATTGATCGCCGGCTGCCTGGCTCAGTCGCCGCGGCGAATGCGTTCGACCTTCGACTCGAGTCGCTCGGCGAGCCGTCGCTTCTCGGCGCGGTAGTTCTCTTCTTCCTGGTGCCGCTTGGCCGGATCGGGGGACAGGTTCTTCTGGTGCAGGATCTCGAGTTCGGCGACCTTCGCCTGGTGGCGGGTCCGTTCGTCCTCGATGCGCCGGCGCTGGTCTTCGTCCAGCGCATCCCGCTGGGGCGCGGCGATGCCGCTGCTCTCCAGCTTCTCGAGAGCTCTCTCGTAGGCTGACTTCACCGCTGGTCCTCGGGGCGGTGGCTCACCGCTCGTACTCGCCCCAAACCGCCCGCAGCCGGTCGGAGATCTCGCCCAGGGTGGCGCGCTGCCGGACGCAGTCGAGGATTCGGGGTACGAGATTTCGCTCGCCAGCCGCGTCCTGCTGCAGGCGGTCGAGGGCCGCGGTGGCGGCGGTCGTGTTGCGTTCCTCGCGTACGCGGCGCACGCGCTCGACCTGCCGCGCTTCGGCGCCGGCATCGACGGCGAGGAACTGGGCATCCCCGGGCTCGTCCTGGGTGTAGGCGTTGACGCCGACGATCACCTCGCCCTTCGATTCGACCGCCAGTTGATGGCGATAGGCGGCATTGGCGATCTCGTTCTGCTGGTAGCCCTCCTCGATGGCCTGGGCGGCGCCGCCGAGTTCCTCGATCTGCCCGATCATCTCTCGTGCCTGCTCGGCGAGCCTGGCGGTCAGCGCTTCGACGGCCCAGGAACCGCCGAAGGGATCGGCGACATCCGCCACCCCCGTCTCGTGGGCCACGATCTGCTGGCTGCGCAGCGCGACCCGCGCCGAGGTCTCGGTGGGCAGCCCGAGGGCTTCGTCGGCGCCGTTCGTGTGCAGCGACTGGGTGCCTCCGCAGACGGCCGCCAGGGCCTGGATGGCGACGCGGGCGACGTTGTTCTCCGGCTGCTGGGCGGTGAGCGTCGAACCGCCGGTCTGGGCGTGGAAGCGAAGCCAGCAGGAACGCTCGTTCCGCGGCTTGTAGCGCACGCGGACCAGCTCGGCCCAGAGCTGGCGCGCGGCGCGGAACTTTGCGACTTCCTCGAGGAAGTTGTTGTGGGCGTTGAAGAAGAAGGACAGTCGTGGCGCGAAGCTGTCGATGTCGAGGCCGCGGGCCAGCACGAGGTCGACGTAGCCGAGCGCGTTGGCGAGCGTGAAGGCGATCTCCTGGGCCGCGGTCGAACCCGCTTCGCGGATGTGGTAGCCGGAGATGGAGATCGGGTTCCACCGCGGCACGTGCTCGGAGCAGAACGCGATCAGATCCGTGACCAGGCGCAGGGAGTGGGACGGCGGATAGATGTGGGTCCCGCGGGCGATGTACTCCTTGAGGATGTCGTTCTGGACCGTCCCGCCGATCGCCGACCATGGGACGCCCTGCTCTTCCGCGACGGCCAGGTACATGGACAGCAGGATCGACGCCGTCGAGTTGATGGTCATCGAGGTCGTCACCTGGCCGAGCGGGATGCCGTCGAAGAGCGTCCTCATGTCCTCCACGCTGTCGATGGCGACGCCGACCCGTCCCACCTCGCCGCGCGCGGCCGCTGCGTCCGAGTCGTAGCCGATCTGGGTCGGCAGGTCGAAGGCGACGGAGAGACCGGTCGTCCCCTGGTCGAGCAGGTAGCGGTAGCGGCGGTTCGACTCCGTGGCGCTGGCGTAGCCGGCGTACTGGCGCATCGTCCACAGCCGCTTGCGGTACATGTCGTGGTAGAGGCCGCGCGTGAAGGGGAACGAGCCGGGTGGCGCGGCGGCGCCGCCGCCCTCCTGGACATCGTCCGGCGCGAAGAAGGGCGGTAGTTCGATACCCGAGCTCGTGGCGCGGTTCCTGGTCACGGCAAAGGAGCTTATCGCCGCCTCGAATCCTGGCCTGGAGAGTGGTTGCCGGAGGCTCGAATCCGCAGGAAACAACCGGCGTCTCCGCAACTTCTCCGTCTCATCCATGAGTCCGCATGCCTCCATGAATCGCCATATCTCGTACCTTCACCCCTTGACAACCACTACATATTGGACTAGGTACCGATAGACTCAACCTCTGGCTTCAATGCAAGCTCGCACCCCCCCCAAGCACGGCACTACGCTCACGAAGGGCGCGGAGCAGGCCGCGCCGGGTCGGTGTGCGTCGACACCGGGCTTGAGAAAAAGGAAGGGAGAGGACCATGGCGGATGGTGGCGGCAACTGGAACGGTGCAGGAGTCACGCGAGGTACGGATCGCGAGGTACTGGCCGCGCCCGCCGCGGCCGGCGCCGCGCGGTCGGCGCAAGCCGCCAGCGCACCGGCGCCAGCCTCGAGCCCTACCGGTCTGACCATCAAGCGGCGGTACACCGAGCCCGGCGTCCACCCCTTCGACCGCGTCGAGTGGGACATCCGCGATGCCCTGATTGCCAACGAGAAGGGCGAGTCCGTGTTCGAGCAACTCGGCGTCGAGGCGCCGAAGGCTTGGTCGCAGACCGCGACGAACGTGGTCGCCTCGAAGTACTTTCGCGGCCAGTTGGGGTCAGCCCAGCGCGAGTCGAGCGTGCGCCAGTTGATCTCCCGGGTGGCGGACAGGATCGCGGCATGGGGGCGCGAGGGCGGCTACTTCTCGTCGGAGGCGGACGCCGAGTCCTTCCACGCGGAACTGACCCACATCCTTCTCCACCAGTACGCGTGCTTCAACTCGCCGGTGTGGTTCAACGTCGGGATCGAGGAGCGCCCGCAGTGTTCGGCGTGCTTCATCAACTCCGTGGAGGACACGATGCAGTCGATCCTCGGCTTGGCCAAGACCGAGGGCATGCTGTTCAAGTTCGGTTCGGGGACCGGCAGCAACCTGTCGGCGCTTCGTTCCTCCGCCGAGACGCTGGCCGGCGGCGGAACGGCATCGGGTCCGGTGTCGTTCATGCGCGGCTTCGACGCGTTCGCCGGCGTGATCAAGAGCGGCGGCAAGACGCGGCGCGCCGCGAAGATGGTCATCCTGGATGCCGACCACCCGGACATCGTGGAGTTCATCCGCTGCAAGGAGGTCGAGGAGCGCAAGGCCTGGGCCCTGATCGAGGCCGGCTACGACGCGGGCTTCAACGTCCCCGGCGGCGCCTACGACTCGATCTTCTACCAGAACGCGAACCACTCGGTGCGCGCCACGGACGAGTTCATGCGGGCGGTGGTGGACGACGCGGAGTGGACGACGACGGCGGTGACCGACGGCCGGCCCATGGACAGCCATCGAGCTGCGGAACTGCTGCACATGATCGCCGAGTCGACCTGGGTCTGCGGCGATCCGGGAATGCAGTTCGACTCGACGATCAACCACTGGCACACCTGCCCGAACACGGACCGGATCAACGCCAGCAATCCGTGCAGCGAGTACATGTTCCTGGACGACACCGCCTGCAACCTGGCGTCGCTCAACCTGATGCGGTTCTATGATCCGGGTTCCGGCTTCGACACGGCGTCGTTCCGGCACGCCTGCGAGATCGTGATCACGGCGCAGGAGATCATCGTCGACAACGCGAGCTACCCGACGCCGAGGATCGAGGAGAACTCGCACGCCTACCGGCCGCTCGGCATCGGCTACGCGAACCTGGGCGCCCTGCTGATGGCCCGCGGCCTCCCCTACGACTCGGAGGCGGGCCGCGACTACGCCGGCGCCATCACGGCCCTGATGTCGGGCGCGTCCTACCTCCAGTCCACGCGGATTGCGGCGGTCAAGGGTCCGTTCGAGGCCTTCGAGAAGAACCGGGCGCCGATGCTGCGAGTGATGGACAACCACCGCGCCGCGCTGCGGGAGGTCAACCCGGCGCACGTGCCGCTCGAGCTCCTGAACGCGGCCAAGAAATCGTGGGACGGCGTGGTCGAACTGGACGAGCGGAACGGCATCCGCAACAGCCAAATCTCGGTGCTGGCGCCCACCGGCACGATCGCCTTCATGATGGACTGCGACACGACCGGGGTCGAGCCCGACATCGCGCTCGTCAAGTACAAGAAGCTGGTCGGCGGCGGCATGATCAAGATCGTCAACCGCACCGTGCCTCTGGCGCTGGAGCGGTTGGGTTACGAGAAGTCCGAGGTCCAGCAGATCGTCGAGTACATCGACGACCACGACACGATCGAGGGCGCGCCCCATCTCGTTGACGAGCACCTGTCGGTGTTCGATTGCGCCTTCAAACCGGCCAACGGCTCGCGGTCCATTCATCATCTCGGACACCTGCGGATGCTGGCGGCGGCGCAGCCGTTCATCTCCGGAGCGATCAGCAAGACGATCAACATGCCCGAAGAGTCGACGGTCGAGGAGATCCAGGACGCCTACATCGAGGGCTGGAAGCTGGGTCTGAAGGCCGTGGCGATCTACCGGGACGGCTGCAAGCGCTCGCAGCCCCTGTCGACGTCGAGCGACGCGTCGGCCAAGGGCGACGATCTGCAGGCAGCCGTGGACGCCCGCATCGCGGCCGGCATCACCCGCCGGCGCCTGCCCGACGAGCGGCGCGCGCTGACCCACAAGTTCTCGATCAACGGCCATGAGGGATTCGTCACCGTCGGTCTGTACGAGGACGGTCAGCCCGGTGAGATCTTCCTGCTCATGGCGAAGGAAGGGTCGACGATCTCCGGCCTGATGGACTCCTTCGCCCAGGCGGTGTCGGTGGCCCTCCAATACGGCGTCCCGCTCCAGATCCTGGTGGACAAGTTCACGCACAGCCGCTTCGAGCCCTCGGGTTTCACGAAGAACCCCGAGATACCGATGGCGAAGTCGGTCATGGACTACATCTTCAGGTGGCTGGCGTCCAAGTTCCTGTCGCCCGAGGCGCAGGAGATTGCGGGAGTGATCCATCGCGCGGACACGCGAGCGGAGGCCAAGCAAGCCGGGAAGACGAACGGCACGGCTGCTGAAGAGCCCGCAACAGGAAGGGACGCCGGCCAACTGGCCCCGGTCACGTTCCTGTTGCAACAGGACGCGCCATCCTGCCACGAGTGCGGATCGATCATGGTGCGCAACGGCAGTTGCTACAAGTGCATGAACTGCGGCGCCACCAGCGGCTGCAGTTGAGGCTCGAAGTCGGTCCGCCCGGCAGCGGTCAGCGCTGCCGCGGCTGCCACGGGCTGCTAGGCTGCCCCGGATGACAAGGGGTCTTGCAATCGGGCTGCTGGTGGGCTTGGGCGTGACGGGGGCAGCGTTCGTCGTCTTCGTCGGGCTCAGCGTGCCGGAGGTCTCGGAATTCGATCCGATCCTGACGAGTTTCCAGCTCGACACGTTGGATGGATCGCGCCTGGGCCCGCCGGACCTGCGCGGCGATGTCGTGGTGGTAGACCTTTGGGCGAGCTGGTGCAAGCCGTGCGACGTTCAGGCGGAGATCCTGGGGAGGCTGCACGCGGAGTACGCCGATCAGGGCGTTACATTCCTGGCCCTGAACACGGGCGAAGATCTGGAAACGGTTCAGAAGCACGTCGACGAGAAACCGTTCGGCTATCCAGTGCTGCTCGATCCCGAGGAAGAAGTGATGCGCGGCGCGGAGCTCTACGCTTTGCCCACGCTCCTGGTACTGAACCCGCTCGGTGAGGTGTCCTACATTTCCGTGGGTCTGGTCGGGGCGAGCGTGGTGAGGCGCGCGATCGAGGAAGCGCGCTCGGTCGAACCGGGCTGAGGCCGGAGGCCCGGCAGCCCGGTTCCCGCGTCGCAGGAGGTCCGTTCGCGCCGTGATCAACATCCGCAACCTCTCGATCAAGTGCGGCCACTGCGACAGCTACCAGACACTGTGCGCCTACCGCCGCCGGGACGACTGGAACGTGTACGTCTACGAGTGCGAGAACGACGTGTGCGACCCGGAGTTGAGCCGCACACTCGTGGAGGTGCCGAGCGAACTGGACGAGTTCGCGAGCCGGGATCCGACCTGGGCGCACGGCCGGCGCCATAGCGGCGGCCAGGATGGCTAGAAGGCTGCGCGAGCGGAACGCAACGAAGTGAGCTCAAGCGCGCAGCCTCCTGGCGAGGATGAGTTGGGCCAGAATGTCGAGGCGTTGCCGAGGGATTCTGGGGCGAGGTCGATCCCCTGAAACCGCGGAAACAGCCTCTCTCGGCTGAACGGCTGGAAACCCTCGCCGCGCTGGCCGGAATCGGCCGCCTCGAGTTGACCATCGAGAAGGTCGTGCTGGGCGGCGACGGTCTGGCGCGCTGGCGCGATCTGCCGATCTTCGTGCCGCGGGCGGCGCCGGGCGATCTGGTTGACGCCCGGATCACCGAACGCCGGCCGAGCTACGCTCGCGCCGAGATCGAACGGGTCATCTCAGCCGGCCCCCTTCGGCGGGACGCTCCCTGTCCCTTCTACGCTCGCTGCGGCGGCTGCCAACTTCAGCACATCGAGGACGATGCGCAGCTCGGCCTCAAGGTCGCCGCGGCGATGGAGACGCTGCGCCGGCTGGGCGGCATCGATCCGGCTCAGCTCGCGAGTTGCCACGTCGAAGAGCCGGTCGCAGACCGTCAGTGGAGCTATCGCCTTCGGGCCCAGGTCCATGTCGAACAGGACGCGGACGGGGCGACCGGCGTCGGTTTCCGCCGTCGCCGCAGCCATGAGCTGGTCCAGGTCGACCGGTGCCCGGTGCTGGCGCCGGTGCTCGAAGCGCGGTTGGCCGAACTGCCGCGGTTGCTGGACGGCCAGGCGCAGGCCGGGCAGGTCCCGCCGGGCCGCCTCAGTCTGGCCACGGACGGTTTCGACGAAGACAGCGCGGTGGTTGCGGCGCCCCCCTTGGCCGGGCTGCCGGGCGGCGAACTGGAGGTCGAACTGCTGGGACGCCGCGTGACCTTCGACGCCCGCTGCTTCTTCCAGGCCCACGGGGGATTGCTGGAGACGCTGGCGCGATCGGCGGTGGGCCGCTTCGAGGGCGAGACGGCGGTCGACCTGTACGCAGGGGTCGGCTTCTTCACGGTCGGTCTCGCCGGCCGCTACGGTTCGGTGACGGCGGTCGAAGGCGAATCGGTCGCCGCCCGCTACGCCAGGAACAACCTGCGTCTGAACGGCCTGCGCCACTGCCGGGTCGAGCGGGCCGCAGTCGAGAGTTGGGTCGACGGCAAGGCAGGCGGCCAGGGCCTGGAGCCGGGACTCGATCGCGTGCTGGTCGATCCGCCCCGCGTCGGTCTGTCGTGGAACGTCCGCCGGGCCCTGCTGCGGGCCGCGCCGGCCAGTTTGACCTACGTGTCCTGCGATCCCGCAACGCTGGCGCGAGATCTGGGCGAGCTGACCCGTGACTTCGACCTGGAGTCGATCACGTTCTTCGACATTTTCCCGCAGACCGCCCACCTGGAGACGGTGGTCCAGTTGCGGCGACGTTGCTGAAGCCGCGATTGTCAGGTTCCACCAGCTAGCGATAGTCTTTTCCAATAGAGAAATGAGCGTGGAGCGGGGTCTGTAGGGAGGCTTCGATCGCAGTCGGTTCAGGGCGAACTGGCCGTTCGAGATCCCGGCCAGACGCCCGAAACGCTCGTCGCCGTACTCCTCGTGCATCCGCCGCATCACAGCGCGCGTGGCGCGCCCGCAAAGCTGGCCCAGCGCCTCGTCGACCTCGCCCAGCAGACCGATGTCGGCCTTCGTGTAGCGGCGCCCGCATCCTCGGCGCCCCATAGGTCCCGCGGCTGCGTTCGTGGATCGCCCGCACCCGCTCCGCGAGAGCGCTGTCCGACTTCTCCCTGGTCGAACGTGGCCGCTTCAACCCGGCGTAGTGCCCCCCACTTCAACTTCGTGAACGAGGTGACGCTGTTTGGTAGCGTGGGGTGCTCCGGCCCGGCGGTAGCCATACCGCAGACCGGCGATCGCGAGGCCGCGCGGCCAGCCTTGAGCCGGCGGGACGCTAGAACTAGCGAGGCTTCGCCTCAGACCGACGAGCATGTCCTTGCGGGCTACGCGAGCCGACGTATCGATGCATGGCTCTGGCTGAAACTTGCCTCAACTGTAAAGACCACGCTCGTTCAAGGAGTCTAGAGCCGCCAACCCGCAGCCTCTTGGCCTCAGCGCGACGACTCGGCGTCCGGCAACGGCCGCAACGCGGTACCGTCAGCACCCTGGGGCTCCCCGGCGCCATCCTCGATCGCGTAGATCTCGACTCGACGACTGCCGGCCGGCAACCACCGCTCGTGAACCAGCGCCGAGAAACGGCTGGCGCCACCGTGCGTGAAGGTCTCGGTCGTAGCCCGCACGATGCCGTCCACCGCCACCGCCAGCTCCGTTCCGTCGACGACACCGGGTTCGATCCGACCGCCGACCAGACTCGGCACGAAGCCGCTTTCGGGGCTCACGTTCTCGTAGCTGTGTCGCGCGGTGAGGATGGCGCGTACGTCGCTGGAACTCTCACCGTCCGTGAGTTCCCGGATGAAGTCGGCGGCCGGGCGGCCCAGGAGATCCGGTCTCGGCCCGGCCGCGAAGACACCCTCGAACGGGTCCCCGGAACTAGGCGGCGACGCGGCATCGGCGCCGAACAACCGGTGAAGCCGATCCAACGTTCTCTGACGCCTGGCCGGATCCGTCCGAACGTTCAGCGTCGATGGTGTGGGGGGGGCGTAGCAGCACACGGTGACCTTCCGTGCCGACGCGTCGCTGAGGAGCCTGCCGTCGACTTCCCACGGCGGCTCGGCGGCAAGCGCCGCACCGATCGTCGGCAGGATGTCGATCGTCTGTACCACGTGCTCGACGACCCGCCCCTCCTCCTGGCCGGGCCGTTTGACGAACAGCGGCACCTCCAGGAGTTCCTCGAAGTCCGCTTCCGTGACCGCCCGGCGCAGCGCTCCGGCGCGGAAGCCATGATCCGCCGTGACGACGACCAGGGCTCGATCGTAGAGGCCGATACCTCGAAGACGGTCGACGACCTGGCCCAGCACGCGATCGACATAGCCGACCTGAAGTATGTGCCGCTGCAGACCCTGGATGTACTGCCACTCGTCCTCGAGCACCTGCGGATCGTCGAGGCCCGGCGGAATCACCGGCGCGCCGATGGGAACGTACTCCCGGCCGGAAGGAAGGTAGCGGAACGGAACATGGGGCAGGTTCAGGTGCAGGTAGTACAGCGCCGGCGGGCGGTTCCGGTGGCGTTCAAACTCAAGGAGAAAGCTGTCGACGACGCGCGGGACATCCTGGTGGAGCCCCCGGCCGCCCGTGTCTTCCGCTCCCTGGCCAGGTCGGCGCCGGTCACGGAACCCGGACCAGGTCTGGTCGACTTCGGGCAGACCGGTCCGGAGCGCCGGCGGCAGCAACAGGTGCCCGTACACGACGCCGAGGTCGTCAGCCACGGCGGCAAGGCGTTCGCCGGGGGCGGCTAGCGGCGGCGCGTCGCAGACTTCCGGTGGACAAAGGAGGGAGAACGCTTCGTAGGCGACGACCCGGTAGCCGCCCTGGCCCAACCAGGAGAAGAGGTTCTCCGGGTGGGCGCTGTAGTGCGCGCTCGCATCGGGCAGCGGCAACCTGCCTGTCAGCAGGGTGGGAATCGCCTTCTCCGTCTGGCTGGACGTGGTCAAGGCCCGGGGATACCAGTCGGCGCCGGCCGCCAGGGCGGCGAAGGACGGATACCGGCGGCGATCGATCGAACCGTCCGGCAGTTGAATCGAACTCACGGGCAGCTCGTCGAACACCACGAACACGATCGGCGTATCCGACCAGATTGCAGGCGCCTCAGCGACCTGGGCCCCGGGGTCGACCGCGGGTCCCGTCAAGAGCAGATCGCGAACGCTCGGCCGGAGAAGAAAGACAAGCGGCGCAATGACCGCCGCGGCAGCGGTCACGCTGACAAGGCTCGAGAACGCGCGATAGCGGCGCAGGCAGAGGACGGCACCGGCGCCTCCGGCAACGGCCAGAGCCAGGGCCGCGGCGACCGGCAGCCGATGGGTCAGTTGGAGCAGGAACGCCCCCGCCAGCAACGCTCGAATGCCGTCCATCCACAGACGCCCGACACGGCTCCCGCTGACGGCGGGGAAAGCGAACGGCGCCGCCAGGAACGCCGGGATGCCGACTGCAAGGCCTATTGTCAGGGCGGCGAGAGGAACCCCCGTCAGCCGGTGAGCCACCAGAAACCCCGGCTCTCCGCCGATCAGGTCGAGGACGGGTTGCGCTACGGCGAACGCCCACAGACCGAACACATGCGCTATCGGGCGCCAGTGGCCAAGGCCGTCCTTCGGCTCCCGTGGAGAGGCCCTCTCCTTGAGGATGGCGCGGCGCATGGACCAACCGCCATCCTAGCGCCGCGGAGGCGCTACGCGACCGACTCAGATCAGCAGGCCGGCGATCGTCGCCGTCTGCAGGCAGGCAAGGGTGCCGGCGATCATCGCGCGCAGGCCGAGGCTCGCCAGTTCGCTCTTGCGCTCCGGGGCGATGCCGCCGATGCCGCCGATCTGGATGGCGATCGACGAGAAGTTCGAGAAGCCGCAGAGGGCGTAGGTGGCGATGACCCGCGAGCGCTCCGACAACCCGGTCTCGGCCGAGATGTCCTCGAAGCGGGAGTAGGCGACGAACTCGTTGGCCGCGGTCTTGAGCCCGAGGAGGGTTCCCACCGCGTCCGCTTCGGCCCACGGCACCCCCATGACCCAGGCCAGGGGCCGGAACAGGAAGCCGAGGATCATCTCCAGATTCAGGCCGGGCAGCCCGATCCAGCCCCCCACCGGCCCGAGCAGGCCGTTGACCAGCGCCACCAGGGCGATGAAGGCAAGCAGCATGGCGCCGACGTTGATCGCCAGCTTCATGCCGTCGCCGGCGCCCTGGGCGGCGGCGTCGATCATGTTCGCCCACGGCGTCTTGACCTTGAAGTCGGTGTCCGCCGAAACCCGATCCGTTTCAGTCTCGGGGATCATCAGCTTGGCCATGACCAGAGCGGCCGGCGCCGACATGACGCTGGCCGCGATCAGGTGACCGGCCTCGATGCCCATGCCCACGTAAGCCGCCAGCACGCCCCCGGCGACGGTGGCGAAGCCTCCGGTCATCACCGCCATCAGCTCCGAGCGGGTCATCTTGCCCACGTAGGAGCGGATCAGCAGCGGCGCCTCGGTCTGGCCCACGAAGATGTTGGCCGAAGCCGACAGTGACTCGGGGCCGGAGGTGCCCATCACCTTCGTCATGACGATGGCGAACACCTTGACCACCCGCTGAATGACGCCGAGGTGGTACAGCACCGCGACCACGCTCGAGAAGAAGATGATCGTCGGCAGCACCCGGAAGGCGAACGGGACGTGGTCGAACCCCTCGCCGAAGACGAAGCGCGAGCCGTCGTCGGCGAAAGCCAGGAAGGTGGTCACGACATCCGTGGCGACCTCGAAGAACGCCTCCCCCGGTGCCGTTTTCAGGATCAGCAGGGCAAGGACGAACTGGATCGCCATGCCCGTGACCACGGTCCGCCAACGGACCTTGAAGCGATTCGTCGAAAGCAGCCAGGCGATGCCCGGGATGACGAGGAGTCCGATCAGGCCGGTCATCTAGCGACTGACCGCCGAGTGGCTACGGTCCGCTTTCCTTCAGGAAACTGTAGTAGTCGCTGCCGGTCGAGAGCACCAGCCAGGTGTCCGAGTCGATCGTCTGCTCGAAGGCTTCCATCGTGCGCAGGAACTCGTAGAAGCTCCGTGACTGCGCGGACTGGTTGTAGGCCGAGGCGTATATCTCGGTGGCCTCCGCGTCGGCCCGGCCCCGAATCTCGGTCGCCTGACGGTAGGCCTCGGACTCGATCCGCTTCAGGTCGCGGTCCATGTTGCCGAGAATCTCCGACGCCTGGCCCTGACCTTGGGAACGGAAGCGGTCGGCTATGCGCTGGCGCTCGGAGATCATCCGGTTGAACACGTCGGGCTCGACCTGCTCGCCGTAGTTGATGCGCCGGAACTGCACGTCCAGCACCTCGATGCCGAGGTCCTCCGTACGCGCCCGCGCCGCGGCCAGGATGTCCTGGCGGATCTTGTCGCGGCCGGTGACGATCGTTTCGAGTCCGCCGCCGGCGTCCGGGTACGACTCGTCCGCCGCCGCCTCGCGGTTGGAACTGCGAATCACCTCGATCAGGTCGTGGTTCGCGATCGCGTTGCGGGTCTCCCCGTCCAGGATGTCGTCGAGCCGGGACTGCGCGCCGCGCTCGTCGTTCAGCCGCTGAAAGAACAGCAAGGGGTCCGAGATCCGCCAGCGGGCGTAAGTGTCGACGAAGATGAACACCTTGTCGCGGGTGGGCAGTTCCTCCGCGGAGCCCTGCCACTCCAGGAAGCGGCGGTCGAAGTACTGCGCTCTCTGGATGAAGGGTAGCTTGAACTTGAGACCGGGAGTGTCTATGGCGTCGCCTACCGGCGCGCCCAACTGGATCTTGATCGCCTGGCGGTCTTCGGGAACCACGAACAGCGCGTTGCTCGCCGTCAACAGCAGCGCCAGAACCAGGACAACCATCGCGATCTTCATGGCGATCCCTCCCCGGCCTGCTGAGCCGCCACCTGCCGCGACGCCCGCGCCGCGCTGACTCCCTCGAAGGTCAAGATCGGCGTGAGCCCCTCTACGTCCTCATCGACGACGATCTTTCGGCCCACATTCGGCAGTACCCGCTCCATCGTCTCGATGAACATCCGCTTGCGCGTTACCTCGGGCGCCCTGCGGAATTCCTCGTAGAGGGCGTTGAAGCGCGTCGCGTCGCCCTGCGCACGGTTGACCCGATCGAGCGCGTAGCCCTCCGCCTGCTGAATCGTTTGCCCCGCCCGGCCTTCGGCGCGGGGGATGACCCGGTTGTACTCCGCCTCGGCCTCGTTTACAAGCCGCTCGAGCTCCTGCTCGGCCTGGTTGACCGCGTTGAAGGACGGCTTGACCGGCTCGGGCGGATTGTTGCTCTGCAGCACCACCTGGTCGATGCGAATCCCCGTCTCGTACTGGTCGCACAGTTCCTGCAGTTCAACCTTGACCGTGCCCTCGATCTCGGCCCGGCCCACGGTCAGGACCTCATTCACGGTGCGGTCGCCGACCACCTTGCGCATCACCGCCTCGCTCATGTCGCGGAAGGTGTCATCCAGGTTGCGGACCCGGAACAGGTACTGGTAAGGGTCGACGACGCGGTACTGCACGACCCACTCGACCACCGCCGCGTTCAGGTCGCCGGTCAGCATCTTCGCTTCCTCCGCGTTGTCCACAAAGGAACTCCGTACCGCCACGCTCTCGCTCCGGAAGCCGAACTCCTCCTTCAACTGGCGTCTCACCGGCACCTTGGTCAGGTCGTCGATCAACGGGATCTTGAACCGCAGGCCCGGTTCGGTGGTGCTGGAGTACTTTCCGAGGCGGAGGATCACTCCGACCTCCTCGGGCTGCACCGTGTAGACGCTGGACAGGAGGAGAAGTCCAACCACCACGACCAGCGCGACGATCTTCAGGCCGCCGAGCCGTTCGCGAAGAACCTTCGCCAAGTTGCCTAGATCGAGCGGGCTCTCGCCGCCGGGGAAATTGTCCGACATGGGAATCGAGGCTATGCCATCGCCACTCGAATAACAACCCGTGAAGCGCCGAAGCGTCCGGCCGCGGCAGAGAAACAGGCGCCCCGTCGCCGCCTTCGACAGGGCGTCCAGGCGGTAGTCTCGCCGCCATGGCGCCGCGCTTCGACGACGACGCGAAGACACTCCGGCTGTCCGTGGCGGACCTGCTCGACCACCGCTCCGCCAGGCACCTCGGGTTCGCCAACCGGGGCGGCTTCGAGCGGCTCTGGGTCGGTCAGGCGATCCACAGCCGCTACCAGGAACAGGCGATGGAGCGCGAGCCGAGCTACCGGCGCGAAGTCGAGCTGTCGCTCGAGTTCAACCACCGCGGGTGGCAGGTGACCCTGACCGGCCGCGCCGACGGCGTCTACCGCGACGCGGACGGCTCGCTGGCGATCGAGGAGATCAAGTCGGTGCGGCCGAACATCGAGTCCTCGCCGGGGCTGCTCGCGACCTATCGCCAGCAGGCGGCGATCTACGGCTGGATCCTGCACCGGTCTGGCGCCGCCCCGCTGCCGGTGCGCGCCGAACTCGTCCTGATCGCGATCGGAACGGCCGACATCGAGCGGCTCGAGGTCGAGTTCGACTGGGAGGAGCTCGAGACCGGCATCCGGGTGCGGCTCAACTCCCTCGTCCACGACTACCAGGCGGCCCGCGCCCATCGCCAGCGACGGGAGCTGGCCGCCGAACGGCTCGAGTTCCCCTTCCACCAGCCGCGGCCCGGCCAGCAGGAGATCGTCCACCGCGCAGGACTCGCCATAGGGCAGCGCGAGCACCTGCTGGTCCAGGCGCCTACGGGCCTCGGCAAGACCGCCGCCGTCCTCTTCCCGGTGCTGCGCGAGGCGCTCGCCCGCGACCTGCGCGTGTTCGTCCTCACGGCGAAGAACACTCAGGCAGCGATGGCGAACCGGGTCATCGACCTGCTCAACCGCGAGCGCGCCTTCCACGCTCTCCATCTGCGAGCGAAGGCGCGGATGTGCGCGAACGACGAGATCATCTGCCACGAGGACTACTGCCAGTACGCCCGCGACTACTACGTCAAGCTGCAACGCAGCCGGCTCATCCCCCGGCTGCTCGAAGAGCACAGCCTGCTGGAACCGGACGCGATCTACGCCGCCTCCAAGGGCACCCGCGTCTGCCCGTTCGAGATCAGTCTCGAACTCGGGCGCCAGGTCCAGGTAGTGGTCGGCGACTACAACTACGCCCTCGACCCCTTCGTCAAGCTGACCGAGTTCCAGGGCGACGCGGACCTCTCCGGCACGGTCCTGATCGTCGACGAGATCCACAACCTCATCGACCGCGGCCGCGGCTACTACAGCCCGGAACTGGCCGCGAAGGGGTGCCGGGAGGCCGCGGCGAGCCTGCGACGGGTGGGCCGCGGCGCCGAGGGCGGACCCACCAATCGCCTGCGCGAACTCTGTGCCGCGCTCGAAGAGCTGATTCGGACCGGCGTCGACGGGCAACTCGATCGGCCCGACCGCAACGCGGTCGCGGAGGGCGCGGCCCCCGAAGACGAACTCTGGCGCCTGCGGCCCGCCTTCGACCGCGGCTTCGTGGACTACCTGGAGTTCCGCCGCGACACCCGCTCATTTGCCGCCAACGACGCCTTCGTCGACCTCTATTTCAAGCTGCTCCGGTTCCTCAACACGCTTCAGCTCGCCTGCTCGCCCAAGCACGTCGAGTCCTTCAGTTTCCTCTTCCGGCGCACCGACGGCGAACCCAGCTTCAGCCTCCTGTGCAAGGACGCGAGCGCCTTCCTGGGGGCGACGATCAACCGCTGCCGCTCCTGCATCGGCTTGTCCGCGACCCTCCAGCCGTTCGAGTTCTACCACGACCTGCTCGGGTTCGACGAGGCGCGGACCTCGACCCTGGAGGTGCCGAGCGCCTTCCCCGCCGAGAACCGCCGCATCGTCGTCGACACCTCCGTGGCCACGACCTACCGCACCCGCGAGGAAAACTACGGCCCGATCGCCGAGCGGCTGGCCGAGTTCGCCCGCTCGGTGCCCGGGAACTCGATGGCCATCTTCCCCAGCTACCGGTTCCTCGCCGAGGTCGAGGAACGGCTGCCCGACTGCGGCCGCAACGTCCTGGTCCAGCAGCAGACGACCAGCGAAGCGCGGCGTCAGGAGGTGCTCGACGCACTGACCAGTCCGCTTGCCGGCGACACGCTGCTCTTGGCGGTGGCGGGCGGCGTGTTCTCCGAAGGCGTCGACTACCCGGGCGATGCGCTGCTCGCGGTAGCCGTCGTCGGCCCCTGCCTGCCGGCCGTGACCGTGGAACAGAAGCTGCTTCAGGCCTACTACGACGAGCGCTTCGAGCGCGGCTTCGAGTACGCCTTCGTCGTGCCCGGCATGACCCGCGTGGTCCAGGCCGCCGGCCGGCTGATCCGCTCCGCCGACGACCGGGGCGTGATCGCGCTCCTCGACCGCCGCTTCCTGCAGCAGCCCTACCGGCGCCACCTGCCGGCCGAGTGGTGGCCGGAATCCGAAGACTCGGACAGCGCGGGACTCGCCGGCCACCCCGCCACCACAGCGGCGGCCTTCTTCGGCGCATGACCGGTCTCCGGCAGCGCATCGAGCGCTTCGTCAGCACCGGTGAAGGCAGCTTCGACGAATTCGCCCCGGCAGCAGCACGCTTCAGCTACGAGCGCGTCGAGCCCTACCGCCGCCTGTGCGAACGGCGCGGGATCGCCCCCGGCGCCCTCGACGACTGGCGCGCGGCGCCGCCGGTACCCACCTCGGCCTTCAAGTCGCTACGCCTCGCCGCCGCCGAGCCCCGGGAGGTCTTCCGCAGCAGCGGCACCACCCGCGGCGCGGAGCGACGGAGCGTCCACTACCACCCGTACCCCGATCTCTACCGGACCGTGATCGACGCCTCCTTCGCCGCCGCCTGCCTGCCGACTGGCCGCACGCGGGTATCGATCCTCTCGCTCATCCCCGACCGCGCCGCGGCCCCCGACTCGAGCCTCTCCTTCATGGCGGACCACGTGTTCGAGCGCCACGCCGCGCCCGGCAGCGTCTGGGCCGTCTCCACCGGCGGCATCGACGTCGAGCCGGCCCGCCGCTGGCTGCAGGGACGCGGCGAGGGCAAGCCGGTGCTGATCCTGGCCACCGCCCTCGCCCTCGTTCTCCTGCTCGACCACCTGGAGGGTGAGACCGGACACGCGATCCGACTGCCGGCCGCAAGCCGCGTCTTCGAGACCGGCGGCTTCAAGGGCCAGCGCCTCGAGACAACGCCGGAGGATGTCCGGCGCCGCGCCCGCACCCTGCTCGGCCTGGACCGGGAAGCGATCGTCCGCGAGTACGGCATGACGGAATTGACCAGTCAGGCCTACTCCCGACCCGGCGGCGAGCTGCTGCGCACGCCGCCATGGATGCCGTTCCGCATCCTCGATCCCGAATCGCTCAAGGAAGTCGAGGACGGGCGTACCGGGCTGCTCTCCTTCTTCGACCTCGCCAACGTCGGATCCGTCTGCCACGTGCTGACCGAGGACCTGGGCGCCCGGGAAGACGGCGCCTTCCGCCTGCTCGGCCGCGCCACCGGCGCCGAACTCCGCGGCTGTTCGTTGACTACGGAAGAACTGGGTGCGACGTGAGAGGCTACCGATCGTGAACCGTAGAGAACACCGCCACCACGACGCCCTGTCTCTGGGTGCGCGGACCCTCTGGTCCGCATCCGGCGCAAAGCGCCGGTCCGGTATGAGCACCCCCGAAGCCACCGTCCTGGGCCTCGCCGCGGCCTCGGCCGCGCTCCGCGCCATCCCCACCAACGATCTCCTCGCCGCCTGGAACGACACCCTCGGCGCCTTCCTGGACCCCGCGAGCCCCGAACGTCGCGCCCTCGACCCCGACCTGCTGGCCGCAACCCGCCTCTCCCCCGCCGGCCTCGACCGCGGCCTCCGGACCATCGGCCTTGGCATGGCCGGCGAGCCCGCAGCCGCGACGCTTCGCCGCGCACCGAAGCAGCACGCGGACGGCTTCAACCTCGTCGTCTTGCCGGCAAACCCGCCGGGCCTGATCCTCCAGTCCCTGCTGCCGGCCCTGGCCGCGCGCACGCCTGTCCTGTTCAAGTCATCGCGGGCCGAGCCCTTCTTCGCACCGGCATTCCTTGCCGCCCTGGGTCGCCGGCGCCCCATCCTGCGCAATGCCTACGCCACCGCCATGTGGACCGGCGGCGACGCCTCGATCGAAGCTCCCCTGTGCGCTCGCGCCCGGCTCGTCGCCGCCTATGGAAACGAGTCGACGATCGCCTCCATCGCGGCCGCAGGCCCCCGGAAGCTCGTCGCCTTCGGCCCCAAGCTGAGCCTCGGCTGGGTAGGCCCCGATGCCGACGTGAATCGGGCAGCTCGCGGCATGGCCCTCGACATCGCGCTCTTCGACCAGCGCGGCTGCCTCTCCGTCGAGGCCGTGCTTGTCGAGCAACCGGCAGCCAACTCTTTCGCTCTCGCCCTCGCCGACGCGCTTTCGGAACTCGCGGCCGCACTTCCGCCCGGCCGGGCAAGCCACGCCGAACGCGCCGGCGTCCGCCTAGCCCGCGAAGACGCCGATTTCCGCGGTCTCGCCTGGTTTGGCGACGCGCTCGACGCCGGCACCGTGATCGTCGAGAACGACGCCACGATCAACCCTTCTCCCGGCCTGCGCACCGTCCGCATCCACTCCGTCTCCGAGTTCCCAACCCTCTACGACTGGAACGGCCGCATCCAAGGCATCGCCGTCGCCGGCCACACGCCCGCGACCGTCCGCCGCGCCTTCGAACAAGCCGGCGTCTCCCGCTTCGCCCCCGCCGGCGAACTCCACGCCACCGATGCTGCCTGGCGCAACGGCGGCATCGATCTGGCAGCCGAGCTCGCGGAGACGTCTGGGTAACTCGGACCGTTGAATGACGAACTTCGTTTCGCGCACTATCTCTGTACGAACGACGGTGCTAGTGTGTCCTTACGATGGAGAAGCGCTTGACCAGGACCGGCAATAGCCAAGCGATCGTGTTGGACAAGGGAATCCTCAAGGCCACGGGGATTGACAGCGACACGCTTCTGGAGGTCTCGACGGACGGCGACGTCATCCTGATCTGTCCGATTCGCAGCGACGATCGCGTATCGAAGCTCAAGCGCGGCCTGAATCGCATGCACGAGCGCTACGCCGGGGCCTTCCGGCGGCTGGCGCAGTAGCGCGGAGGCGTTTCGGGGCGAGTGGAGCCGGTATTCCTCACGCTCGATGAAGTCCTCGCGATCCAGGCAGAGCAGATCGAGTGCTACGGCGGAACGGAAGGCCTACGCGACAGCGGACTCCTTGCGTCCGCCCTCGCTATGCCCGCAGCGACGTACGGCGGCGAGCTCCTCCATTCGACCCTCTTCGAGATGGCCGCCGCCTACCTCTTCCATCTATGCAACAACCATCCGTTCCTGGACGGAAACAAGCGCACGGCCCTCGCCGCCTGTCTCGCTTTCCTGTGGCTCAACGATCTCGACGTGGTGGCAGAGCCAGACGAAATCGCGGAACTGGTCCTCGGCGTCGCCGCCGGCAACCTGGGAAAGGCGCAGGTGGCGGTCTATCTGGAGGAGCGCTCCCGCCCAGCGTGACTACGGCGCCGGCGGCAACCCCGACACCGTCTCGACCACCACCCCATCCTTGACCCGGAACGAACGCGGCAGCGCCCGGTACAGCGGACTCAGGAACGTCGGCGGCGCCTCGCGGATCTCGAAGGCCGGGCCGTAGGACCAGAAGAACGTCCGGTTCTCGTCCGGGGTCGCCGAGCTGAGTACCCACATCCGGCCGCCCGCGAAGACGTGCTGGTTCAGGCCGTCGACGGCCTTGCCGAGGTCCTCGTCGAGGTCGGCGATCACCAGCCACTGCTCGCCCTCCTCGAGTTCGGGCACGACGGTCGAAAGGCAGAGCCGGCTGTCGCCCTCGCCGCTGCATATCTGGTCGATCGCAAGACCCGGCTTGAGCCGCGTCGCCAGGTCGTCGAGCGGCAGGTCGGGCGCCGCGCGGGCGAAGGCCAGCAGGCCCACGGTCAACGTGCCGACCATGGCGAGCCGGATCCACGGCAGGCCGGAAGCCGCGCGCCGGCCCAGGAAGGCCAGCGCCAGTGCCGGCACCATGAGCGCGAGGTCCTGCCAGAACGCCTCCGCCGGCGTGCGTTCGACCAGGTTGCCGAAGCAGCCGCAGCCGGCCTCCTCAGGGGCGGCGATACCGCGCAGATCGCGGAAGTAGGTACGGCCGGTGAGGAACAGGAAGAACGCGACCAGGAGCGCCGAGGGCCCCAGCACCCAGATCCGGCGCAGGCCGAGGATCAGGGCGCCGCCGAGCCCGACCTCAAGCGCCAGAGCGATCACGGTCACCACCGCCGCCGGCAGCAGGAAGTCCAGACCCTCGATCTCGATCTGGCTCACGAAGCCTTGGGGGTCGAGCGCCTTGACCGCGGCGCCGAACACCAGCACCGCGCCCAGAAAGGCGCCGCCGGCCCATCCCACCACGCTCAGCGCCAGCTCGGAGCGGTCGCCCGGGGCCGCCGCGCGGGTCTTTCTGCGGGCCTTACCCAGCATGGTTCGCCGTCATCAGTCCGTGATCCATCCCGTTGCTATCCTGATCCCTGCTCCGCATGCGGCCCCACCCGTCGCCTCGCACGCGCTGGTGAAACCCGCCGACGAAACGCCGCATTCCAGCTGAGCAGACTACCCGATGACCACCCGATGATCTCGATCTCCAACCTCGGCAAGAGCTTCGGCGAACAGACCCTGTTCGCGGGCGCGAGCATCCGTTTCGCCAAAGGCGAGCGCTACGGCCTCGTCGGCTCCAACGGCTCTGGAAAGTCGACGCTCCTGCGCATGCTGTCAGGCGACGAGCCGCCCAGCGAAGGCGCCATCTCGGTACCGAAGCGCTGCCGGCTGGGGGTGCTGAAGCAGGACCACTTCGAGTACGAACAGGATTCGATCCTCGATGTCGTGATGATGGGCAACGCCGAGCTGTGGCAGGCGATGGTCGAGAAGGACCGGCTGCTGGAGCGGGCCGACGAGCACTTCGACGGCGACCGCTACGCCGCGCTGGAGGAAGTCGTCATGCGCTGGGACGGCTACTCGCTGGAGTCCCGGGCGGCCGAGATCCTGGAGGGGCTGGGGATAGAAACGGAGGTCCACCGCGAGCCGCTGTCGATCCTCTCCGGCGGCTTCAAGCTCCGCGTGCTGCTGGCGCAGACCCTGGCCGCGTACCCCGACGCGCTGCTGCTCGACGAGCCGACGAACCACCTGGACATCCTCTCGATCCGCTGGCTCGAGAAGTTCCTGTCCGAGTTCAAGGGCGTCGTAGTCGTCGTCTCCCATGACCACCGGTTTCTCGACAACGTCTGCACCCAGATTCTCGACATCGACTACGAAGCCTTCACCGCCTACCCGGGCTCGTACTCCAACTTCGAGCGCAAGAAGGTCGAGGAACGGGCGCGCCGCGAAGCGGAGATCTCGCAGCGGCAGCAGGAGATCGACCACCACCAGAAGTTCGTCGACCGCTTCCGCTACAAGGCCAGCAAGGCGCGGCAGGCCCAGAGCCGGGTGAAGCTGATCAACCGAATCTCGATCGAGCCCCTGCCCCGGACGTCGCGCCGCTACCCGCTGTTCCGCTTCCAGTCGCGCCGGCCATCCGGCAAGCGGGTGCTGACGCTCGAAGGCGTCTCCAAGAGCTACGGCGACAACGAGGTCCTCGACGACGTGTCGCTCGAGATCGGCCGCGGCGAGCGGATCGCGATCATCGGGCCGAACGGCATCGGCAAGTCGACCCTGCTCAAGATCGCGATCGGCGAGGTCGGCGCCGACCGCGGCGAGATCGACTGGGGCTACGAGACCCACCCCGGCTACTTCGCCCAGGACCACCGACAGCAGTTGCTCGACAGAGAGGGCGCCGAGCGGAAGACGGTCGAGAGCTGGCTCTGGGACTGCTGCCCGGGCGAGCCGGTCGGCTTTGTGCGCGGCCAGCTCGGCGCCGTCCTGTTCTCCAAGGACGAGGCGGCCAAGCGAATCGGCAGCCTCTCCGGCGGCGAGGCGGCGCGCCTCCTGTTCTGCCGCCATGTCGTCCTCAAGCCCAACGTCCTGGTCCTGGACGAGCCGACCAACCACCTCGACCTGGAGGCCATCCAGGCCCTGATCGACGGCCTCCTCGACTACCCGGGCACCCTGCTCCTGGTCTCCCACGACCGCTGGTTCGTGAGCCGGCTCGCCACCCGGATCATCGAGATCTCGAGCGAAGGCGTGAACGATTTCGTCGGCAGCTACGACGAGTACCTGGACCGCCTGGGCGACGATCACCTGGATCGGGCCGCTGCCCTCGTGCGTGCGAAGCGGGAGAAGAAGGAGAAGAAGGCCGCGGCGCGGGGGTAGCCAACCGAGCCGGCAAAGCACGGAACCGGCTCCGCGGCCAACTACCGGGTCGTGTCGAAGCCTGGCGCTCCCTCCCCGCGCCACGCCCTACCAGACACGCCGCAACCCGTGTGGTCGATAGCTCTTCATCCGCCCATCGCGGCTGACCAGAATCAGGTTGCCTCGAATGCACTGGTGAACGAGCATTTGGTCGAACGGATCGCGATGCGCGTCCACCCGAGGCAGGACGTGGTAGCTCGCCGCGTCGCCGCTTTCCAGCGGGAGGATCTCGAAACCGAGCCGGCGGCAGTGGTCGGGAATATCGTCCGGAACCAGCGGATCGAGCTTCAGCTTCCCCAACCCGTACTTCAGCGATGCCTCCCACAGGGACACGGTGCTCACCAGTATCCGGTTGCGCGGGTCCTCGATGATCTCGCGAGCGGGAGCGGACAGCCTGGTCGATCTGCCGATGGCCCACAGCAGGACATGGGTGTCCAGCAGGTACGTCACGCGCCGCCGAGGAATTCCTCTTCGGTCATCTCGAAGTCATCGGTGAACTCGATCGTGACCTCGCCGTCGAGGAAGCCGAGCTCGCGCTTGCCTGCAGGCGCCGGTTCGTACGGAACGATCATGGCGACCGGCGTCTTCGACCTCCCGTACAGGACGCCGATGCGCTCGCCCCGGCGCACGTCGGCGAGGATCTGCGAGAACCCGGCCTTCAACTCGGCTACCGGAAGCGCTCTCATGGACCGACTCTGCAGCCAACATGTCAAGTTGTCAAGTTGGGGCCGTTGCGCCTACGAAGACGGGCTGGGTTCGTGGCCGGCCTTCCGCTCCACTCTCCGGCGCACCGACGCTCCCCGGATCATCGAGATCTCGAGAGATGGCGTCAACGACTTCGCCGGCAGCTACGACGAGTACCTCGGCCGCCTTGGCGACGATCACCTGGATCGGGCGGCGGCACTGGTCAGGGCGAAGCGGGAGAAACGGCAAGAGAAGGCGGCGGCGCTATCTGGGTCGCGATAGCCAGGCGTTCAGTGCTCTGCTTGCGGTTGCGCTTCCTTCTTCCCGTCCGCCTCGCCTGCAGCGGCTGGGACGGGCGGAACGACCGGCGCGAGGTCCAATCCAAACCTGCTCGCATAAGTGACGGCTTCGCCTTGTTCGGTACTCCGGCGCTCCAGCACCAACGCACGACGGCCGTTAGGGCTCACCGCTACCGGCAGCGGGCCACTCCGCCGTTCCGAAACATGTTCCTCCCGCCAGTTCTCAAACTGCGGACTTTGCCACGAGTGCCTCACGCGAAACCGGCTCCCGTCCCTCTCTATCTCGACGAAGCCCCGAATCGGGTGCGGCGAGCCATGGGCGGACCGCCGAAGGAACGGCACCTCCGGAACGGCAAGCTCGTATCGGACATTCCACAGGTCGTAGGCCAGCCACTCGTCTCCCTTCCGCGCCCACAGCACACGGTCCTCGGACTGCCACACAACATCCAACTCGCCGCCGCGTGGATGTACGACATGCCGCAAGAGGTCGACCGGCCGCGAATCCACTCCGTAGTCGCGAAATCGGATCAGGAAGAGGTCGGCCGCGTAGGACGCGAGCAGGATCGGCCCGTCCGAATCCACGATCTCGAAGGCCGTTATGTCGTCGTCACGTAGAGTGGCCGGATAGAGTTCCAATGCCTCCGAACGCCGCGTCTTCCCCGACTTGGTCGTCCCGATGGCGAAGTGTCTTCCATAGACCATATGCCCGTTCGGAGCTTCCCGGTGGAGGTTCTCCATTCTCACCCAGGTCTTGAGATCGCCCGCGATTCTGGTGTAACCCATCTCGACGTCCGTACGCTCGAGGAACTCCTGCTCGAGCTGGAGCCCCGATCCCCTGATCCGATAGACCTGATGGACGAAGAACGCGTCGCCATGTGTGTACGAGTCCGCATGGGGATCGACGCCGTCGACGAGCTTGTAGCCGTACATCAGAACACGATCATCGGGAAGTAGCGCCAGCCATTTTCCTCCAAGATCGAGCGTCTGTGTTCGGGGCTCTCCGCCCTTCCAAATCATGACGGACATCCGGCCGCGAACGTCAGGAAAGTCGAGGCCGACAACCGCGTGTCCCGAGTCGGTGATGAGGCAGCAGCCGAAACCGAGGAGGTTGCCCTGAGGCAGCAAGGCGCCTTCATCGGTCGCACGAGCCGCCCAGGCCGTCAGCGTCAGAAGAGCAGCGAAGATTACGGTTCTCATCGTCAGCATCCATTCTCGTCGAGTTGCTCTGCTGTCGGCCGTCCACTGGCTGGAAGAGCCGAGAAATACTCGATCTTCGTACCGCTCGCCAAGGTGTGGGTCACATGTACATGAAACCCTGTCGCCCTGCCCGATCTGCCTACGTTACCGATGAGAGACCCCGCACGCACGCGGTTGTCGTGCCCAGGGAGCGAAGACGGAGCGTTGAAGTGGCAGTAGCGAGTCTCGGTGCCGTCGCTGTGGTGTAGGTCCACCCCATTGCCACAGTATGGGTTGGAAACCAAGCCTACCCTGCCTCCCCGCCAAGCGTACACGGGGTCGCCGTCGTTCCCTTGAATGTCGACGCCACTATGGTCCTCTCTGCCGGGAGTCCGCGGCACCGGGGGTGGCGGAGGCGGAGGCGTCGTCGGCGGGGGCGTCGGCGGCGTGCCTCCCGTCGCGGCGGGAAACACCGTGTTGACGACGCCCGCGGACGGCAGCCTGAAGTTGGGAATGCCCGGCACGGAGAGCGCTGGTGTCGGCGGCGGCGATGGCGGTTCAGCGTCCGATGGATCGACGCAGCGCATGCTGTGGTAGTTGCCGTTGTACACGACACTCCTGACCCCCCAACCAACCGGACACGAGGCCGCATAGGCCGCAAACGTCCCGTTCAGGTAGCAGAGGTTGCCGCTCTGCGTGTAGCCGTCGGCGCACAGGTGGACTTCGCAGCGTCCGCCGGCAGGATTGAACGGATTCCAGAACGCCGGAGGCGTACAACTCTGCGCCTCGGCCGACGAGCCGAGCCCGCCGAACACAGCCGGAGCAGCACCGCAGTGCGCCAGGATCCAAGGCCGCGCCGCAGCACGGTACGGGAGGGAGACAATGGGGCCGCGCCCGGCAGCGGCGAAGCGGCCCCCCTTGGAGAGTGCCCGCATGGTCTAGCCTCCAAGCTAGGTAGTGGAAGCTGGGACCACGGAGGCTCCCGAGCGAACTTGTCAAGTTGCCTCGACGAACCGGTCCGAGGCGAACCGCTTGACGCGGACGCGGACGCCGGATCCTCCTACGCTTCGTAACGACTCGCTACGGCCCGCAGGCCCCGGGCTAGGTAGTGGAGTTCCAGTCTCGGCGAAGCGTCTCGGTAGCGAGTCGCCTCACCCGCACCTTAGGCCCCGCCGGGGGCCGCGGCCGCTACCTCACACCCCGAAGTAGCGGGCGTCCGGGTGGTGGAACACCAGCGCCGACACGGTGGCCTCCGGGTCCATCATGTCGCCCTCGGTGAGCTCGACCCCGATGTCGGCGGGCTCTAGCGCCGCGAAGAGCTGACGCTGGCCCGCAAGGTCGGGGCAGGCGGGGTAGCCGAAGGAGTAGCGCTTGCCGCGGTACTTCGCGGCCAGACGTTCGCGGGTCGTCATCTCCGGCGGGTCGGGGAAGCCGAGATCGGAGCGGAGTCGCTGGTGCAGCAGCTCGGCCGCGGCTTCGGCCGTCTCGAGGGCAAGCGCCGCGTAGGCGTGGCTCCTGAGGTACTCGCCTTCCCCCTTGAAGCGCTCGGCCGCGTCACGCACGCCGGCGCCGGCGGTGACGACGAACAGCGCCACGTGATCGCCGGCCGGCAGCACGTAGTCGGCGAGGCAGAGGCCGTCCTCGCGTGCCTGGCGGGGCAGGCGCCACTCGGCCGCGACCTTCCCGGCGCCGCCGCCGCCCGGTTCGAGCAGGACCAGCCGATTGCCCGCAGCCCCGGCCGGGAAGAACCGCCACGCCCCACGCGCGGCCATCTCGCCGCGAGCTAAGTCCTTGAGTTCCTCGACCACGGCCTCGAGCTTCCGCAGCTTCGGATCGCCGGCCTGGCTAAGCCGTTCCACGGAGCCCTTGAGGCCGAGGTGCTTGGCGTAGAGCATCTGCAGGTTCAGGTGCGGCCACACGTCGTCGAGGTCGAAGCGAGCGGTGCGGCGATCGAGGGTTGGCGGCCCTGGTGCCGGGATATCCGTGCGGACGGTGGAGCTGCGCCGCTCTCCCCGCGGCGCCGCCCTCTTCCTGGACCGGGCCCGGAACGCGGCCGCGTCGCGCTCGCGCAGCGACTCGACTTCCTCCAGCAGAGCCCCCCTTCGACCTCCGTCGCACAGACGTTCGATCAGGTCGAGCCCGCTCATCGCGTCGCTGGCGTAGGTGCAGACGCCGCCGTACTCCGGCGCGATCCGTCCGTGCGTGAACCGCCGCGTCAGCGCCGCTCCTCCCACGACGAGGTCCGTATCGATGCCGGCGGCGGCAAAATCCCCGGCGGTGGCGACCATCTGCTGGGCGCTCTTGACCAGGAGCCCCGAGAGCCCGATGACGTCCGGCCGGTGCTTGCGCGCGGCCTGGATCAACTGCTCGCTCGGCACCTTGATCCCGAGGTTCACCACCTGGAAGCCGTTGTTGGTCAGGATGATGTCGACCAGGTTCTTGCCGATGTCATGGACGTCACCCTTGACGGTGGCCAGGATGACCCGGCCGCGGATCATGCCCTCCATCCGCTCCATGTGGGCTTCAAGGTGGTCGACGGCCGCCTTCATCACTTCGGCGCTCTGCAGCACCTCGGCCACGATCAGTTCGTTGTCGTTGAACAGCCGGCCCACTTCCGCCATCCCGGTCATCAGCGGGCCGTTGATGATGTCGAGCGGGTCCGGCCAGCGCGGGTCCGCCAGCGCCGCGTCCAGGTCCGACCTGAGACCCTCCTTGCTGCCCTCGACCACCGACCGGGAAAGCCGTTCCGCCAGCGGCAGCAGGTCCCGCGGGGCCCGTTCGCTCCGCCCCTTGCGCTCCCGGAAGGCGGCGGTGAACGCCTCGACCGCGCGCCGCCCCGCCTTCACGTCGCCGGGCCGCAGATCGAGCAGCGCTTCCGCGAGCACCCGTTCGGCGACCGGAATCTCGGCGTAGCGGGCCAGACCCTGCGTGTTGACGATCGCCGCGTCGAGGCCGGCCTGGGTGCAGCGGTAGAGGAATATCGCGTTCAGGACCTCGCGGCCCGCGAGCGGCAGGCCGAAGCTCACGTTCGAGATGCCCAGGATCGTCCGCGTGCCCGGGAACGCCTCGCGCACGCTGCGCACGCCCTCGATCGTGGCCGCCGCCGATCCGAGATAGGCCTCGTCGCCGGTGCCGCACGGGAAGACCAGGGGGTCCCACCAGATGTCCTGGGGTTCCAGGCCCCAGCGCGAGGTCAGGAGGTCGTAGCTGCGCTCCGCGACCTTCAGCTTGCAGTCGGTCGACACCGCCATGCCCTGCTCGTCGATCAGGCCGACGATCACGGCGCAGCCGAACTGCCTGGCCAGGGGCACGACCCGCTCGAAGCGCTCGGTCCCGTCCTCCAGGTTGATCGAGTTGAGGATCGACCGCCCCTGGCACCAGGTGAGCGCCCGGGCCATGACCTCGTGGTCGGTGCTGTCGATCATGAGCGGCGCCTTGACCCGGCGCACCAGACGCTCCAGGAACCGTTCCATGTCGTCCACCTCGTCGCGCTCCGGGTCCTGGAGGCAGATGTCGACCACCTGGGCACCGTTCTTGACCTGTGCGCGACCGACCTCGGCCGCCGCCTCGTACTCGCCCTCGCGGATCAGCCGCTTGAACTTGCGGCTGCCGAGCACGTTCGTGCGCTCGCCCACCAGGAGCGGCCGGTTGTCCTCGGTCAGTTCCGCCGCGTCCAGGCCCGAAACCAGACAGCGCCCGTGATCGGGCGGCCGTCGTGGGGCGCTGCCGCGGACGAGGTCGCTGAACGCTTCGATGTGGGCCGCGGTCGTGCCGCAGCAGCCGCCGACCAGGTTCAGCCAGCCGTGATCGAGAAAGCGGGAGAAGACGGCCCGGAAGTCGTCGGGGGTCTGGGTATAGAGGCCGTCCTCGTCGGGCAACCCGGCGTTCGGGACGCACGCCACCCGCGTGCGGCAGATCTCCGAAAGTGCCCGAAGGTGATCGAACATCTGGTCCGGTCCGGTGGCGCAATTGAGGCCGACGTAGAGAAGATCCCGGCGGTCCCGGTGCAGCAGGGAGGCCGCCAGCGCCTCCACCTCCTGACCTCCGAGCATCGTGCCCATCGTCTCGATCGTCACCGAGACCGCCACCGGCAGACGCCAGCCCAGTTGCTCGAACGCCCGCTCGATCCCGATCAGCCCCGCCTTCACGTTGCGCGTGTCCTGGCAGGTCTCGAGCAGCAGGTAGTCGGCGCCGCCGGCCGCCAGACCCAGCGCCTGCGTGAAGTAGTCGTCCCGCAGTTGTTCGAACGTGACGCCGCCGGTGACCGATATCGCCTTCGTCGTCGGCCCCATCGAGCCGCAGACGAAGCACTCCCGCTCCGTTTCGGCGCAGGCCTGCCGCGCCAGCTCCGCCGCGCCCCGGTTCAGTTCGAACGCGCGCTCCTGCAAGCCGTACTCGGCGAGCACCAGGGGCGTGCCGCCGAAGGTGTTCGTCTCCACGATGTCGGCGCCGGCTCGCAGATAGGAGCGGTGGACGTCGAGCACGACATCGGGCCGTGTGTCGACCAGGATCTCGTTGCAGCCCTCGAGTTCGGCGCCGCCGAAGTCCGCCGGAGAGAGGTTCGCAGCCTGGAACGCCGTGCCGGTGGCGCCGTCGAGCACGAGGATCCGCTGCTCGAGAGCGGCGAGGAGGGCGCCTGCGCGCGTGGCGCGGTCCGGCGGTTCGGGTAGCTGTTCAACCGGCACGGTATCCACTCCACACTTGCCCCGGCTGAGTCGTCAGCCGGCTGGTGACGCTAGCACCGGCCAAGAGACTTCGCGGCTCGCGCTCGCCGCTGCGCGGCATCGTGCCTGATGCGGGCCGGAAGGCCCGCGCACCCAGAGCACGGCCGCCGGCCTTGCGGGGCTCTCTACTGCAACCATGGCGTCGCCGGCCTGACGACATTCTCTACGGCAACACCCTTCAACCCGATCGGGCCGCGACGAAGCGACGCCGCCGGGGGAGGAGCCGAGCGGCAAACAGAGCGCCGAGCGCAACGCCGACGGCGTCCGCGACCAGGTCCATCCACTCGCCCGACCGGTAGCCGAGGAGCGTCTGGAACACCTCGATCGCAGCGCCGTAGACGACCGCCGCGGCAGCCGCCAGCAGCAGATCTCTGATCCGGCCCGCACGCGCGAAAGGCCGGCACCAGACCCAGGCCAGCACGGCGAACAGCAGGCCATGGACGATGTGGTCCCACGGCAGCTCGGCCGCGATCCGGCGGGTATCGCCGCCGAGCAGACCCGCCAGCCACCGCACACCGCGCTCGAACGTCCCAGCCAGCGTCTCCGCGGGCAGGAGCAGAAACAACGCGACAACCGCGGCGACACCCACAGAGAGCAGTCGCCACTTGAGCGCGAAGCGCCGCGGGGAGCAGTCAACGCGGTCCGACGAACCCCTCCTTCTCCAGGTGGAGGATGACCTGCTGCGCGGCCTCCTCGGCAGTGATGTCCGTGGTGTCGATGACCAGGTCCGGGCCTTCCGGCGCCTCATAGGGATCCGAGATGCCGGTGAAGGCGTCGATCAGTCCGGCCCTGGCCTGGGCGTAGAGACCCTTGACGTCGCGTTCCTCGCACACGTCGAGCGGCGTCGCCACGTGAACCAGGATGTAGCCGCCGACCTCCTCGATCATCTCCCGCACGTCCTGGCGGACGCTCTCGTAGGGAGCGATCGGGGCGCAGATGGCGACACCGCCGTTCTTCGTGATCTCCGAGGCGACGAACCCGATCCGCCGGATGTTGATGTCGCGATGCTCCCGGGAGAACCCGAGTTCCGACGACAGGTTGGTACGCACGATGTCGCCGTCGAGCAGGGTCACGGGACGTCCGCCGGCTTCCAGAAACTTGACCAGGAGAACGTTCGCGATCGTCGACTTGCCGGCGCCCGACAGGCCGGTGAAGAACACCGTGAACCCCTGGTTGCTGCGCGCCGGATGGCCACGGCGCAACTCGCGGGCCACTTCCGGGAACGTGAACCACTCCGGGATCGGAAGGCCCCGGCGCAGCCGGCGGCGGAGATCGCTGCCCGATATCGAGAGCGTCCGCTCGCCTTCCTTGACGGCGTCGATCGGCTCGTAGGAGTCGCGATCCTCGACGTAGACCATCATCCGGAAGGGGACCATCTTTACGCCGAGCTCGGCTTCGTGCTCGACCATCAGCTCCTGCGCGTCGTACGGGCCGTAGAACGGCCGACCCTGTGAGTCGACTCCCGGGCCCGCGTGGTCGCGGCCGACGATCAGGTGCGTGCACCCGTAGTTCCTGCGGATCAGGGCGTGCCAGAGCGCCTCGCGCGGTCCCGCCATGCGCATGGCGAGAGGGAGCAGCGCCAGCTCCGCGGTGTGGCGCGGATAGTGAGCGAGGACCTTGCGGTAGCAGCGGACCCGCGTGTAGTGATCCAGGTCGCCCGGCTTCGTCATGCCGACGACCGGGTGAATCAGCAGGTTCGCCTCCAGCTCGCGCGCCGCCCGCAGCGTCAGCTCGAAGTGTGCCCGATGCATGGGGTTGCGGGTCTGGAAAGCCACCGCCGTCTTCCAGCCAAGCTGCGCGAAGCGTCGCCTCAACTGCGCGGGCGTCTTCCGCAGTCCGGGAAAGTCGTAGTGCCGCGGCAGCGTCACGCCCTCGACCCGGCCACCGACGGACACGGTGTTCGTCCGCTGGTAGAGATGAGCGACACCGGGGTGGGCCTGGTCGAGCGTGCCGTAGACGAACTCCGCTTCCTTGCGCCGGTCGTGCTGCCAGACGTCATCCACCGTGAGCACGGCGAGCATCAGGCCTTCCAGGTCGCGAAGGACCAGACGGGACCCCGCCTCCAACCCGGCGGCAGCTTCCGGCGTGACGTCCAGCGTGATCGGGATCGGCCAGAGCGCTCCCGAGGGCAGGCGCATCGTCTCGCACACGCTGTCGAACGCGGCCCGGTCCATGAACCCGTCGAGCGGCGCGAAGCCACCGCACAGAAGCAGCTCCAGATCGTAGATCTGGCGCGGCGTCAGCGTCCACGAAGGCCACTCGCGCGAGCCCTCGCGCAGTTCGTTCAGGCGTTCCGGTGCGGCGATCAGAGGCCGCGGCGTGCCGCTGCGCCGCGCCAGTTGCGGCTCGGTCATCATCTGCTCCGTCGACGTCGTCGTAGTGCGGCCCAGCAGCGCCGGCCGGGGCGGCACTCTAGCAGGCCGCGCCGCAGAAACGACGCGGAGCGCGTTTCGTCGCGCGGCCTGCTAGTGGAGGTGGGGGCTGGGGCCAAACACGGAGCCTGCGACGGGTCTGGCGGCGCTAGCAGGCAAGTAGCATCGGCGTCCGGGGAGGAAGCATGGTGTGGGAGCGAGAGATCGAGGAGCTGAGGCGGCGCCGGGAATTCGCCCAGAAGATGGGCGGCGAGGCCGGCATCGCGGAGCAGCACCGTCGGGGCAAGCTGACGATCCGCGAGCGGCTCGCACTGTTCACCGACGAGGGCTCGTTCCAGGAGATCGGAGAGCTCGCCGGAGTGGCCACCTACGAAGGCAACGAGCTCCAGGACGTGCGGCCCTCGAACCGGGTCATCGGGCTCGCCCGCCTGGCTGGCCGCAAGACGGTTCTGAACGGCGGCGACTTCACCGTGCGCGGCGGCGCCTCCGACGCGTCGGTTGGCGACAAGAGCGGTCACGCCCAGAAGCTGGCGCTCGGTTGGCGTCTGCCCTACGTGCGACTCCTCGACTCCACCGGCGGCAGCGTCAAGACCTTCGAGAAGATCGGACGCACCTACATCCCGACCAACCCCGCTACGCCGGGCATCGAGGACCTGCTCTGCAGGGTGCCGGTCGTCGCCGCCGTGCTCGGCTCGGTGGCCGGGTTGCCGGCGGTGGAGGCGTGCCTCGCCCACTTCAACGTGATGGTCAGGGGCACGAGCCAAGTGTTCCCGGGCGGTCCTCCGGTCGTCAAGGCCGCGCTCGGCATCGACATCACGAAGGAAGATCTCGGCGACGAGCGCACACAGGTGTTCGGCAGCGGCGTCATCGACAATCTCGCCGACTCCGAGGAAGAGGCCGCGGCACAGCTCAAGCAGTTCCTGAGCTACCTGCCCGACAGCGTCTGGCAGATGCCACCCCGCGGCGACACGGGCGACGACCCGGGTCGGCGCGAGCCGTCGCTCCTGTCCGCCATTCCCCGCGAAAAGAACAAGGCCTACGACCCGAGAGCGATCCTCGACGCGGTGCTCGACCGCGACTCCTTCTTCGAGATCACGCCGCACTACGGACGCTCCCGCATCGTCGGGCTCGCCCGCGTCAACGGCTATCCGGTCGGCACGATGATTAACAACCCGAGCTACCTCGGCGGCTCCATGAACGTCGCGGCCGGCACCAAGGTGATCCGCTTCCTGCAACTCTGCGACACGTTCCACCTGCCGATGGTCTACTTCGCCGACGAGCCCGGCTTCATGGTCGGCCCCGAGCAGCAGCGCCAGGGGATCGTCCGCGCCGGCGCCAAGATGCTCTGCGCGACGCTTCGAACCCGCATGCCGTGGCTCACCATCGTCATCCGGCAGCTCTACGGCGTCGCCGGCCAGTGCCACGACCGCCCGAGCGGCATGTTCCGGCGCGTGGTCTGGCCTTCCGGCCACTGGGGGTCCATGCACATCTCCGGCGGCGTGACCGCCGCCTACCGGCGCATCATCCGGGAGTCCGACGACCCCGCGGCCAAGCAGAAGGAGATCGAGGACCGCCTCGAGGCCCTGGCGTCGCCATTCCGCACCGCCGAGGCCTTCAACATCGAAGAGATCATCGACCCCCGCGAGAGCCGGCCGATGGTCTGCGACTTCATCGACACCGCCCAGGGGGTTCTGGAGACGCAGCTCGGACCCGGTCCGACGCCCTACATGCCGTAGCCGCGGGCTCAGACCTCGGGATGGCGCAGGTGCCAGTCGGTGGCCTGCTCGCAAGCGTAGGCGAGACGGCAGAGCGCCCCTTCGCTCAGATCGCGGCCAACGAGTCGCAGGCTGTGCGGCGCTCCCGCCCCCGAGAAGCCGCACGGCACGGAGATGGTCGGCGTGCCGGCGAAGTCGGCGGGCGCGGTGAAGAGCTGCATGCTGCCAAGTGGCGGATCGAAGTTCTCGGCGACCTCCGCCACTGCCTGCCCGAACGCCGCGACCGTGTCGTATCCCATCGCGTCCGTCATGAGAAACGCGGTGACGTTGGACGGACAGACAAGCGCGTCGACGGTGGAGAGCATCGCCTCGAATCGCCCGGTGAACGCCGCGCGGCGTGTCAACTTCATGCGACCGTCAGACCGGCCGCCTTGAGTTCGGCGTCGACCATCATCTCGACGAGCCGCCGGAAGGTCACCTTGGGACTCCATCCCAGGCGCTCCCGCGCCAGGCTCGCATCGCCGCAGAGCGCGTCGACTTCGGCCTTGCGGAAGTACCGGGGGTCGACCGCGACCAGCACCCGCCCGTCCCTGGCCACGCCCTGCTCACAGGCGCCCGAACCGCGCCAGGTCAGAGGCAGCCCCGCGTGGGCGAAGGCGATCTCGCAGAACTCGCGCACGCTGTGCGTATCGCCGGTGGCGATCACGTAGTCGTCCGGCTGCTCCGCACGCAGCATCAACCGCATCGCCTCCACGTAGTCGCCGGCAAACCCCCAGTCGCGCCGTGAGGACAGATTGCCAAGGTAGAGACGCTCCTGCAGGCTCGCCCGGATCCGGGCCGCGGCCAGCGCGATCTTGCGGGTGACGAAGGTCTCGCCCCGGCGCGGCGACTCGTGGTTGAACAGGATTCCATTGACCGCGAACAGGCCGTAGGCCTCGCGGTAGTTGCGGGTGATGTGGAAGCCGTAGGCCTTCGCCGCGCCGTACGGGCTGCGCGGATAGAACCGGGTCGTTTCGTTCTGCGGCGACTCCACGGCACGCCCGTAGAGCTCGGAGGACGAGGCCTGGTAGAAGCGCGCCCGCGGGCAGTGCCGGCGCATGGCCTCCAACAGCCGCAACACGCCAAGACCGGTGACCTGACCGGTCGCCGCCGGCAGCTCGAAGGAGACCTGGACATGGGACTGCGCACCGAGGTTGTAGATCTCGTCGGGCGCCACCGTCGCCACGGCGTGGTCGAGCGAGGACGCATCGGCGAGGTCGCCGGCGATCAGGCGCAGCCGGAGCCCCGAGTCGCCGCCCCTTTCCAGCAGGTGGTCGATCAAGCGCGTGTTGCCCGACTGGGACGCCGGCCGCGCCAAACCCCAGACGTCCCAATCTTCGTCGAGCAACTGCTCGGCGAGGTAGGAGCCGTCCTGGCCGGTCACGCCCGTGACCAGCGCCCGAGGCCTGGAGCTGCCGGCGCTCATACCAACTGCAGCAGGTGGCCCATCTTCTCGCGCTTGGCCCGGAGGTACTCGCGATTCGACTCGTTCGGCTCCACCTCGATCGCCACCCGATCCACGATCTCCAGGCCGTAGCCGGAGAGCGCGATGTACTTGTGCGGGTTGTTCGTCATCAGCCGCATCCGTCGAACGCCGAGGTCACGCAGGATCTGGGCGCCGATGCCGTAGTTGCGCTGGTCGGCCCTGAACCCCAGCTTGTGGTTCGCCTCGACGGTGTCGTGCCCCTGTTCCTGCAGCTCGTACGCGCGCAGCTTGTTGAACAGGCCGATGCCCCGGCCCTCCTGCAGCAGGTAGAGCAGCACGCCCGTTCCCTCGGCGGCGATCTTGGATAGGGCCTGGTAGAGCTGGATGCCGCAGTCGCAGCGCTCGGAGTGGAACACGTCTCCGGTCAGGCACTGGCTGTGTACCCGCACTAGAATGTCCTCGTCCGGCGTCGGCTTGCCCATCACCAGGCACACGTGCTCTTCGCCCGTCAACTCGGCCCGGTAGGCGTAGGCCTTCATGTCGCCGTACGGGGTGGGCAACGTCGGCGAGGCGATGAGTTCGACCAGGCTCTCGTTGCTCAGTCGATAGCGGATGAGGTCCGAAACCGTGATCATCGGCAGGTTGTGGATCCGGCTGTACTTGACCAGATCGGGCACCCGCGCCATGGTGCCGTCGTCGTTCATGATCTCGCAGATCACGCCGGCCGGCTTCAGCCCCGCCAGGGTCGCCAGATCCACCGACGCCTCCGTCTGACCGGCACGCTTGAGGACGCCGCCGCGCTTGGCCCGTAGCGGGAAGACGTGACCGGGCCGCAGCAGATCCCGGGGGCCGGTCGCCGGATCGATCGCGGTCTCGATCGTCGCCGCGCGGTCCGCCGCCGAGATCCCAGTCGTCACCTTGCCCCGGGCTTCGATCGAGACGGTGAACGCGGTCTCGAAGGGCGACGTGTTGTCCCGCACCATCAGCGGCAGGTCGAGCTCGTCGCAGCGGTCCTCGGTCATCGCGAGGCAGATCAGGCCGCGTCCGTGGGTGGCCATGAAGTTGATCGCGTCGGGCGTCACCCTGTCGGCGGCGATCGCCAGGTCGCCCTCGTTCTCGCGATCCTCGTCGTCGACGATGATCACCTGGCCGCCGTCGCGGAAGATGGCGACGGCCTCTTCGATCGGCGTGAAGACGGTCGTGTCGCGGTCTGGTTTCGACATGGCGCGATCGTAGCAGCGCCTACTCGCCCCAGCCCAGCTTGCTTCGCAGCGCGTCGTAGTGGGTCTGGCCACAGGCACGCGCGAGCAGCGCCCTCGACTCCGAAGCGGTCACGACCACCCGGTCGCCACCCCCCAACCGGGCCCCCTCCTGACCGTCCAGGGTGAGAAAGACCTCCTCGTCCCGGCTGCCGAGCGTCATCGCGATGGTGCTGGTCTCCGGCACCACGATCGGCCGCATGGACAGGGTGTGCGGCGAAATCGGCGTCAGCAGCGACACCGGCAACGTCGGGTAGAGGATCGGACCGCCGGCCGAGAGGCTGTACGCGGTCGATCCGGTCGGCGTCGAGACGATCAGGCCGTCCGCCCGGTAGAAGGCGACCGGCTCGCCGTCGATCTCGACCTCCAGGTGGATCATCCGCGCCAGGGCGCTCTTGTGGACCACGGCGTCGTTCAGCGCCCGGTACCGGCTCACGCCGCCCGCCTCGCGCCGGAGCTCCACATCGAGCAGCAGCCGCTCCTCGACCTCGAACCGGCCCTCGAGAATCGCCCCCAGGTTCGCGTACAGGCCCTCGCGTCCGATCTCCGCGAGATAGCCCAGGGTGCCGAGGTTGACCCCCACGATCGGCACGCCGGGACGACTCCGAGCCACAGACAAGAGAGTGCCGTCACCGCCCAGGACCAGGATCAGGCCGACCTGATTCGAATCGGCGTCGACGACCGAGACGCCGCAGTCCTCGAGCCAACGCTTGACCTCGGCAGCGGTCGCGGCCGCTCGCTCGCTGTCCCGCTTGGCAACGACCGCGACCTGGTCGATGTTGGTCATTTCTGAAGTGCGCTAGGACTGTGTCCTGAAGTGCGCGAGGATCTCGCGATTGCCTGCCGGTCCCCGAAGATCGCAGTCTACCGAGGCTGTGAACCGGAGCCCGAGGGCGCCCAGTTCGGAGGTGCGCTGCTCGGCGATCCGACGGCGCAGCGCATCGTCGCGCACCACCCCGCCCCTGCCGACCTGACCGCGGCCGGCTTCGAACTGCGGCTTGATCAGCACGATCAGATCGGCTCCGGCCGCCAAGTGCGGCAGCAGCGCCGGCGCGACCTTGACCACCGAGATGAAGGAGACGTCCATGGTCGCGATCCAGCATCGCTCCGGCAGGGCGTCGGCCGCCAGATGCCGCGCGTTGATCCGCTCCATCACGACCACCCTGGGGTCGCCGCGCAGCCGCGCGTCGAGCTGGCCGTAGCCCACGTCCACCGCGTACACCCGGGCCGCTCCATGCTGCAGAAGACAGTCCGTGAACCCCCCGGTCGAGGCGCCGACATCGAGGCACACGGCGCCCTCGGGATCGACCTCGAAGCAGCGCAGCGCCTGCTCGAGCTTGCGACCCCCGCGAGACACGTATGGCTCCGACCGGCCCCGCAGCTCGATCGCGGCGTCGTCCTTGACCGCGGCCCCCGGCTTGTCGCGGCGCTCGCCGTCCACCCAGACCTCGCCCGCCATCACCGCCCGCTTCGACTGTTCCCGGCTGCCGAACAGCCCGCGCTCCACCAGCAGTTGATCGAGACGGATCCTCACCAGCCCCGGTGAACCAGAAACGCGACCAGGGACCTGAAGAGCTGCCGCCGCGCCGGCAGTTTTTCCACCAGGGCCAGACACCGGTCGGCGGCCTGCCGCGCCTTCTCGCGGCTGCCGTCCAGGCCGAACAGGTGCGGATAGGTCAGCTTCGCGGCCTGCCGGTCCTTGCCGGCCGTCTTGCCCAACTGCTCGGAACTGCCCACCTCATCGAGGATGTCGTCAGCGATCTGGAACAGCAGCCCGAGTTCGGCGCCGATCCCGCCGAGCAGCTCCGAGCGCTCGTCTACGGCGCCGGCGTAGACGCCGCCGAGCCGGGTGCTCGCTTCGATCAGGGCGCCCGTCTTCAGGCGATGAATCCGCTCGAGAATCCGCGCGGCGCGTTCCCGCCCGGCGCCGCCGTTCGGGGTAGCGGCCCCTTCATGCCGCAGATCGAGGACCTGGCCCCCGATCATCCCCATCGTGCCCACGGCGCCGGCCATCAAGCGCACCGCCCGCAGCCGCCGCTCCGGCGACGCCGACGCCGGCTCTCGGGCCAGGACTTCGAAGGCGTGGTTCAGCAGTGCGTCGCCGGCCAGCACCGCCATCGCCTCGCCCCGCACCTTGTGCAGGGTCGGTCGACCGCGCCGGAGGTCGTCGTCGTCGAGCGCCGGGAGATCGTCGTGAACCAGGCTGAAGGTGTGGACCATCTCGACCGCGGCGCCGCCCGCCAGCAGGTCGCGCCGCGGGGCGCCGCACGCCTCGCCGGCAAGCACGACCAGGGCAGGCCGCACACGCTTGCCGCCCGCGAACACGCTGTACCGCATCGCCTCGCAAATGGCGGCGGACGCCGTCCGCTCGGCCGGAAGGAGCCGGTCCAGCGTGTCGTCGACCTGCGGCCGCAGCGTCGAGAGGAAGGACGCGAAGCGAAGAGATCGCGGCGGCGAGCAACGCCGCGATGATGAGGCCGATGGCTCCCACCGGTTGCTCACGAGTCGTTCGCCCGCTCGCTCTCCCCAACCGCCTCAGGCAGAGCTTCCGCCGCCGGCAACGCCTCCGCGACCAGCATGATCGGAATATCGCTGACGATCGGATAGACGAGGCCGGACTCCCGGCACCACAACCCTTCGGAAACCACCGGCTCCTCACCCGCGAAGTGCTCCCGGTAGCGGGCCACGAGCCGCTCGCACACGGGCGCCGGCAGCAGCGTCACGGTCAGCGCGCCCTTCGACTTGGGGCACACCAGGAGTTCGAGCAGTTCGGGATCTACAGACACTTACGGACTACCTCGACCAACGGAGAAGGAGGGAGTTCACACCCGGGTTGCGACGATAGTAGGACGAGTTGGAAAGATGGAAGAAACCGAGACCGACTCGCGAGCCGTTGCGCAGACGGCGTCCCACCGCGATCCCCGAACGGAACTCGAGCGCGCCGCCGATGTCCTTGCCGTCCCCCGCCTCATAGAAACCCATGGCGACGGTCGATTCGAGAAACCAGGAGCGCCCGAGGTCGATCCGCCGGTCGGCGCCAGCATAAACGTAGAACGACCCGTCCGCGGTCACGAAGGCGCCGACGTTGGGACCGAGGCCCCGGCACCAGTCGGTGCGGAACCGGTGCTCGATGCCGACCTCGGCGGTCTCGTAGTCCTTGCCGAAGTCGATGACACCGGCGCTGACGTTCAGGCCGGCCTCATCGGCCCGGCGCGGCGCGTCGTCCTCCGAGGCGGCGTTGCAGGCGAAGGCGGCCGGGGCGGCCAGACTCCCCAGCAACGCCGCCAGCAGAACGGGCGCTCCGTGGCGCAGACCGGGGAAGCGCAAGGCGAGCCAGCATACAATGCGTCACGTGGACGAAACGCCGGCAGACGCGCAGCGGCCGCCCATTTCGGCGTTGGTGACGACCTTCAACGAGGAGCGCCACATCGGGGAGTGCCTGGCGTCCCTCGACTGGTGCGACGAGGTCCTCGTCGTCGACTCCTTCTCCACGGACCGCACTCCCGAGATCGTGCGGGCATGCGAGCGTGCCCGCTTCGTGCAGCGCACCTACTACGGCTCGGCGTCCCAGAAGAACTGGGCCATGGACCAGACCCGGAACGAGTGGGTCCTCATTCTCGATGCCGACGAACGCTGCACTCCGGCACTCCGCCGCGAAATCGAGACGATGTTCCAGGACGGCGAGCCGGTTCACGACGCCTACACGATCAAGCGCCGGGTCTACTTCCTCGGCAAAGTGATCCGCTTCTCCGGCTGGCAGCACGACCGCGTTGTCCGGCTGCTGCGCCGCGACGCGGGCCGCTACCCGAACCGGCGCGTTCACGCCGACATGTGGACCCGCGGTCCCGCACCGGTTCTCCGGAATCCCATGGAGCACTTCATGGTCGACGACCTGCTCGCCTACTCCCGCCGCATCCAGCGCTACAGTTGGTGGGGTGCCGCCCAAGCCTGGCGGGAGGGCCGCCGGTCGGGACCGGCGGAAGTCCTCGGCCGCTCGCTGTGGCGTTTCCTAAGGACCTACGGCCTCCAACTCGGCGCGTTCGACGGCATGCGGGGCCTGGTGTTCTGTCTGCTCCAGGCCTACGGCACCTACCTCAAGTGGTCCTACGTCTGGTCCTGGCACGTGAACCACCAGCGCGGCATCGAGCCGCCCCTGCCGTCCTTCGACGACAGCAAGAACACATGGCGCGGCCTGACCGAGTTGGAGACCGGCACAGCCAACTAGCGCGAGTCCACGCTGACCAGCATCGGCTCGATCTTCGTCGCCCATCCCGTCGTCTCGTCGGCGTCGACCAGGACGGCGGCGAGCCGCACGTCGCGCTTGGCGACGTCAAAGCCGGACGGCGTATTGAGAAGGAAGCGCTTCAGCGCCCTGTCGGCGCGCACGCCGATCACCGAGTCGTACGGGCCGGTCATGCCGACGTCGGTGATCAGGGCTGTGCCCTGTGGAAGGATGCGGGCGTCGGCGGTCGGCACGTGGGTGTGGGTGCCGAGCACCGCACTCACCCGGCCGTCGAGGTGGTAGGCCATCGCCTGCTTCTCGCTGGTGGCTTCGGCGTGGAAGTCGACGAGCACCAGCTTGATCGCCGGATCGAGGCCGGCGAGGATCCGGTCGGCGGCCGCAAAGGGCGAAGGCAGCGGCTTCATGAACGCCTGCCCTTCCAGATTGACCACCGCGTACCGCGTCCCCACCGGCAGTTCGCCGACGAAGATCCCGACTCCGGGATTGCCCTCCGGGTAGTTCGCGGGCCGCAGCAGAATGGGTATCCGGTCGAAGAGCGGCACGCCCTCCCGCTTCGACCAAGCGTGATTGCCGGTGGTCATGCAGTCGATCGGCAACGCCGCGAGCTGCCCCAGCACCGCCGGTGTCACGCCCCTGCCGCCGGCGGCGTTCTCGACGTTGACGATCACAGCGTCGACGCGGTGACGGTCGATCAACTCCGGTAGCAGGCTGGACAGGGCGCGGCGCCCAGGCTTGCCCACCACATCGCCGACGAAGAGGAAACGGGCCATCAGCGGGCGTACTCGATCGAACGCGACTCCCGGATCACCGTGACCTTGATCTGGCCCGGATAGGTGAGCTCGCCTTCGATCTTCCGCGCCACGTCGCGGCCCAGCCAGACTGCCTGCTCGTCGCTGATCTCCTTGCAGTCGACGATCACGCGGACTTCGCGACCGGCCTGGATCGCATAGCTCTTCTGAACGCCCTTGAAGTCGGCCGCAAGCTCCTCCAGCTTCTTCAGCCGCTTCACGTAGCTCTCGAGAATCTCCCGCCGCGCTCCCGGACGCGCCGCGGACACGGCGTCGGCCGCCGTCACCAGCACCGCTTCGACCGTCTCCGGGTCGTAGTCCCCGTGATGACACGCCATGGCGTGGACCACATCCTCGCTCTCGCCATGCCGGCGGAGCAGGTCGATGCCGATCTCCAGGTGGGTGCCGTCGATCTCGCTGTCCACGGCCTTGCCGATGTCGTGGACCAGCCCGGCCCGCTTGGCGACATGAACGTCCGCCTTCAACTCGCCCGCCATGATGCCGGCCAGGAAGGCGACCTCCTTGCTGTGCTGCAGGACGTTCTGGCCGTACGAAGTCCGGAAGCGCAGGCGTCCGAGCAGCTTGACCAGTTCCGGGTGGAGTCCCGACAGGTTCAGTTCCAGCAAGGCCTCGCGACCCTCGCGCTCTACGCGGTCCTCGAACTCGGACTCGACCTTGGCCGCGACCTCCTCGATCCGAGCCGGGTGGATGCGGCCGTCGGCGATCAGGCGCTCCAGGGTGACCCGCGCGATCTCCCGTCTGAAGGGGTCGAAGCCGGAGAGAATCACCGCCTCCGGCGTGTCGTCGACGATCAGGTCCACGCCCGTGGTCAACTCCAGGGTCCGGATGTTCCGTCCCTCACGCCCGATGATCCGCCCCTTCATCTCGTCGTTCGGCAACATGACCACCGACACGGTCGTCTCCGAGACGTAGTCCGAAGCCGAGCGTTCGATGGCCAGACTGACGATCCGCTGAGCTTCACGCTGCGCCGACTCGCGGGCTTCGTCCTCGATCCGCTTGGCGAGGTGCGCCGACTCCATGCGCACCTCGTGCTCCAGGCTGTGGCTCAGTTCCTCTCGCGCCTGCTGAACGGTGAGGCCCGAAACCCGCTCGAGTTGACGCCGGACGTTCCCTAGCCCCTCGGCGAGTTCGGAACGCTCGGTATCGAGTCGCCGCTCAACGTCCGCGACCGACCGTTGCCGCTGCTCCAGTTCCTCGCCGAGACGCTCCAACCGGGCCGTCTCTTCGCGTGCCCGGGCGCACCGCTCCCCGACCTCCCGTTCGCGCGCCTCAAGCTTCCTCCTCTGCTCCACCGACGAACGCTCGAACTCGGAACGCAGCGAAAGGCCCTCCTCCTTCGCCGCGAGTTCCAGTTCGCGCCCCTTGGCGGCACACTCGCGCTCGGTTTCTTCGATCAGGCCGTCCGCCCGGCGGCGGGCCTCCGAAATCAGCTTCGCCGCCCTACGCCGGCCGACAAGGCTCCAAAGCAGCCAGGCTGCGACAAGAGCAACCGCCGCGACCGCGACGGCAATGAGAGTAGTTTCGGTCATCAGCCCTCGATCCGGGCAGAAGGGCATCCCCCGCGAGGCCGTGTGAACGCGCCCCGACACAGAACCAGAGCGGGACCAGGTGGGTGTCCGCACCACTCGCCGTCAGCGTCCCCGTTCGAGCGGGGCTGGCACGGGCGAGCAGTTCAAAGACTCCCTCAAAAAGAGCGATGGTTCCAACCACGGCTTTCATCACGAACCGCGCAGGGGATGCAAAGTCAAAGATTCTTCCAGTAGTCGAGTCGCGGCGTCCGCGCCGCGCTGACGCACAGGAAACAGGGCTCCATGCAAGTCAGGAATCAAGCGCCGCCTCCAGTTCGGAGGTCAGGCTGGACACGCGCTCAACCATCTCCACGAACCGGCCGTCCTCCGCCTCCTCGGCGTCCTCGGACGAAGAAGACGACTCGTTGACGAGATTCAGGGCCGCGAGAATGGCGATCTTGCACGCATCCAGATTGGGCGAGTGAGCGGCCACCTCCCGCATCTTGCGGTCGACCCGCTGGGCAAGCTCCCGAATGCGCTCCGCATTGGTCGCTCCGTCCTCTCGGAGGGTGTACGAGACGCCGAAGATCTCGACCACCACGGTGGCCGCAACATCTTCTTGGCGTTCGCTTTCGGCCATTGCTCGATACCCTGAAAGATCGGCACTATAGCACCCGCTCGCACCCCCACCGGCGCCTCCGAGCGCACGACGAGAGAGCCGCCGAATGTCCTGTCGAGCCTTTGCGGCTTCAGGAATCGTCGCTGCCGAGCAGCTCTTCGAGACCTTCGGCAAGCGCCTCGACGCGCTGGCCAATCTCGGCGCGCTCCTCGGCGGCCCGGTGCTCCGCGGCTTCGAGTTCGGCGGTCAGTTCACGCGTCCGTTCCCGCTCTGCAGCCAGAGCCTCCTTGGCCCGCTCGACCACTTCCTCCAGACGCGCGATTGCAAAGGCGGAGTCCCCGGCCATCAGGACGAGGAGGCGGAGGTCCCGGCCGAGCCGGCGGCGAGGGCGCCCCGGGCCGCGGACGCCACGGCCGCGAAGCCCTCGGCGTCGCGCACCGCGAGATCGGCGAGCATCTTCCGGTTCAGCTCGACGCCGGCGAGCCGCAGGCCGGACATGAAGCGGCTGTAGGAGAGGCCGTTGAGGCGCGCGGCAGCGTTGATCCGCACGATCCAGAGGCTGCGGAACTGCCGCTTCTTCTGGCGGCGGTCGCGATAGGAGTACGCGAGCGCCCGGTCCACCGCCTGCTTGGCGATGCGGTGCCCCTTCGATTTGACGCCGTAGTATCCCTTGGCCTGTTTGAGAATCTTCTTGCGCCGGCGAGCGCGCCGGCTGCCGCGTTTTACTCGTGCCATCGTTCCTGCCCCCGTGGCTCCTCAACCCGGAGCCACCGGATCATCCGTGAAGCATCCCCTTGACCGCCTTGGCGAAAGCGCCGGCGACATCGCCTTGCTTGCGCAGCTTCCGCTTCCGCTTCCGCGACTTCTTGGTCAGGATGTGGTTCGTCATCGAGTGCCTGCGCTTCACCTTGCCCTTGGCGGTGAGCTTGAAGCGCTTGGCCGCTCCACGGTGGGTTTTCTGCTTGGGCATCCTTGAGCCTCCTCGCGGGGCCCCAGGAGAGCCGCCGAACGACGGATACTAACCGGAAACGCCGCGCGCGGCTAGTAGCCGGAACGCGGCATCGGAGCGGAGCGGCTGCAGAGCGGAGTGGCGGAACGCGGCGGAATGGCGTCGGCCGGGGCCGCCTGGACGGCGTCGGGCCTGCCCACCGCAGTACAGAACTACAGAACCACGACGACCGTTCTCTGAGTGCGCGGACCCTCTGGTCCGCTGCCGCCGCAGGCGGCCAGGAAGCGCGCCGCGAAGCGGCGACCTTTGACCCCCTGTCCCCAAGAGTCTCAACCCACGCGGGTTGTACGGCAGGGTTTCCAGTTCCGCGTCCAGTGCTGGTCGGTCTGTACATGACCCGCGCGGACACTCTTGCAGACGGAGCGGCTGAACGTGGAGGCCGGGAACGAGCGTGCCAAGCGGATAACGACACCTTCTCGTTCCCCACCGAGGACCGAGGGTTCGGCATGGGCCTCCTCGACGAAACTGCGGAGCGCGTTCTCCGACTGGAAGACGCCATCGAAGAGCACCGGCACCACCGGAATGTCGCGCTGCGAAGCGTAGTCGACGAGAGCTCCGAAGGACGAGAAGCGATCGTTGTTGTCGCGCAATGCAAAGGCGTAGAACGTCTCGTCCTCCCGCACTGGCTCGTACTCGATGCTGTGGACTCCGTAGATGTCCTCACCGTAGAGGAAGACGTCGGGCTCGATCACCTTCCAGGCGTGGTGCTTCTTGACCATTGCCATCCACTTCGCGCCGCTCGGTACGTCCACGCTGCGGGCGTAGACGGCGCCCTGATGGAGCAGGGTGCAACCACCATCGAGCTTCTCCGTGATGACCACTGGCACGCCAACGAAGCGGGAGGCGTCCGCCAAGCGGTTGCTATCGGCCTCAACAGATGGGGAGTGCGGCCAGCACGGGGTTCGCGGGTACTTCGGCGGAGTGTCGACCACCACGTCGGCCTATGCGCCTGTGTCCGACTTGGCCGCGTACTGCGGGCAGAGCTGGACGACACTTACTCCCAAGCTCGCCGTAACCGCAGCGTTCACCGCCCAATCGCTGTCCGTGGCGTTCAGAACTTCGGCGCACCCCGACACGGCAGCCGCTAGGAACTTCTGGTCCTTGCCGGGAGTGTTCGGAGGCAGAGCATCCACATCCACTGGCACCCGCCTGACTCGATCCTCGACCCACGCGTTCGTGCAGACGTACTTGAAGAAGGCAGTACCCATTCCGATGCCGCTCTCCAGCCCATTCACGTATTCGTCAAGGATGAGGCGTCCATCATCCAAGACGACGACCCCACACTCAATGATGCACTCAAGCGCGTCCACGCACGCCTTCTGGCACTCGAGGTTGACGTGCGTCGCGTCCCCATTGGCGGTCCTCGCGACGTTTGTGTCCACCATGTAGGAGGCGCCCGGCACGATACTCATCCGTTCGCCCGCATCCGTCTTTCAATCCCAGCCCGACTAGTCGCCGCGATTTCGGCCATTTCAGCCTCTTTCGAGTTGCGAGTGGGTAGGGCGCGGGCGAGTGCAGATGCTGAGGGGGTCTTGGGAGAGCGGCCTCCGCCGCCGTAGCCGCCGCCGTCGGGCTGTGGAATCTGCGGAAGACCGGTAGCGGCGAGGGCGCAAGCTGTCCGGTGGGGAGGGCGTTCGCGGCGATTTCGGGTGGCGGCTGTAGTCGCGGGCGATCGGAATGAGCAAGACTCGTCTCTCCTGTTCCGACTGAAGGAGGACGAGAGATGCAGAGGGAATTGTTCGCGAGAGCGCTGGGCGTGTCGGCGCCGTGGTTCGTTGACGGCGTGGACTTCTGTGAGAGGGAGCGTCGGTTGACGATACGGATCGACTTCAGGAAGGGCAGCCGATTCGCCCACGAGGGGGACGGCGGTTCTCATCCGGTGCACGACACGCAGATCAAGCGCTATCGGCACCTCAACTTCTTCCAGCACGAGTGCCTGCTCGAGGCGCGAGTGCCCCGTGTGCGACTCCCCGACCAGCGGGTGGCGTTGGTGACTCCGCCCTGGTCGGGCAGATTGTCCGGCTTCACGCTGCTGTTCGAAGCCTTGATTCTGGCCATGTGCCGAGACATGACCTTCGCTGCGGTGGCCCGGTTGACCGGGGTGTCGTGGCATCGGGTGCACGCGATCTGCAAGCGCTACGTCGAGCTGGCGGTCGACCGGGACGACCTCTCCGAACTGCGCCACGTGGCCATTGACGAGACTTCCCGCGCCAAGGGGCACGACTACGTGACCGCGGTCGCCGACAGCGAGCGCCGGCGCGTGGTGTTCCTCGCCGAGGGACGCAAGTCCGGCACGATCGAGGAGTTCGCCGACGATCTGCAAAGGCGCGGCGGCGATCCCGCCGCGATCAGCCGGGCGTCCATCGACATGTCGGCCGCCTTCCTCAAGGGCGTCGCCGAGAATCTCCCCAACGCCGAGGTGACCCTCGACAAGTTCCACGTCATGGCCCTGGCCTCGAAGGCGGTGGACGAGACCCGGCGCCTCGAACAGCGCCTCGATCCGTCGCTGAAGGGCCTGCGCTGGACGCTGCTCAAGAACCGCGACTCCCTGACGCCGGCCCAACGGGCCGACCTCGACCGCTTCGTCAAGAGGGTCGCCAGCCGACGCACCGCACGCGCCTGGCTCTATCGGGAGCAACTCCGCGAAATTCTCAACCGCAAGCAGATCAACGTCGTGCTGCGAATGCTCCATCAGTGGTGCACCAACGTGAACCGCTCCAAGGTCGAACCCATGAAGGCCGTCGCCCGCACCATCCGAAAGCACCTGCAAGCGATCGCTGCCTGGGCGCGAACCCGGCAGACCAACGGCTTCCTCGAAGCCCTCAACGGACTCTTCCAGTCCGCCAAACGCAAGGCCAGAGGCTACAAGCGATTCGACACCATACGCATCGCCTTCTTCCTCATCGCCGGCAAACTCGACTTCCACACGCTCAACCCGCACACCGCTTGACCCACTCGCAATTCAAAAGAGCCCGCATTCTTCGTCTGCTTCAGCATCAACAGAAATTGCATCAGGCTGCTCTTGCCGGCGCTGTTCTCGCCGAAGAGAGCGGTTACCTTGCCGAACTCCATCGAGAGTTCACGCCAGGCCTTGAAGTTCTCGACATGAAGTTCCCTCAGCATCGTGTCCTCCGTCCGAGCCTGAGCTTCACAGATCCAGCGATTTCGACGCCGTTCGGTCCGCGATCCGGGCCGCGAGATCCTCGACCGTGACGGCGCCCTGATCCGCGGAGCCGCCCTCGGGCGCTTCGCGGAGCCGCAGCGACACGGTGCCGGCCTCCTGCTCGCGGCCGCCGATGACGAGCATGTAGGGGACCTTCCGGATCTGGGCGTCGCGGATCTTGTAGCCGAGCTTCTCGTTGCGCCGGTCGAGCTCGACCCGGACGCCGGCGTCCCGCAGCTTCTTCGTGACTACCGCGCCGTAGTCGAGAAAGCGGTCGGATACCGGCAGGACGACCGCCTGTGTCGGCGCCAGCCAGACCGGGAAGGCGCCGCCGAAGTGCTCGATCAGGATGCCCAGGAAGCGCTCGACGGAGCCGAGCATGGCCCGGTGCAGCATGACCGGACGCCGGGTTCCGCCGTCGCTGGCGGTGTATTCGAGGTCCAGCCGCTCCGGCATCTGGTAGTCCAGTTGCACGGTCCCCAACTGCCAGCTCCGGCCGAGCGCGTCGCGGGCCTGGAAGTCGATCTTCGGGCCGTAGAACGCGCCGTCGCCCTCGCTGATCTCGAACTCGAGGTCGCGGCTGCGAAGCACACTCATCAACGAGTCCTCGGCGCGTTCCCAGAGATCGGCGCTGCCGATAGATTTCTCGGGCCGGGTCGAAACCTCGATCAGGATGTCGTCGAAACCGAAGGTCCGGTAGATCTCGAGGATCGTCGACACCGGGCGCAGCACCTCCGCCTCGACCTGCTCCTCGGTGCAGAAGGTGTGCGCGTCGTCCTGACAGAACGTGCGCACACGGGTGAGGCCGGTGATCGCGCTGGACCGCTCGTAGCGGTGAAGGCGGCCGAAGTCGGCGTAGCGGAGCGGCAGATCGCGGTACGACCGCAGGCCGGTCTTGTAGATCAGGCAGTGGGTCGGGCAGTTCATCGGCTTGACCGCATACTGCCGCTCGTCGACCTCGGTGAAGAACATGCTCTGGCGGTAGTTGTCCCAGTGCCCCGAGCGATGCCAGAGGTCGACGTCGAGAATCTGCGGCGTCCGCACCTCCTCGAAACCGTCGCGCCGGTTGAGTCCCTGCACGTAGTCGACCAACAGGTTGTAGATCACCGTGCCGCGCGGATGGAAGAAGGGACTGCCGGGAGCGTTCTGGTTGAAACTGAACAGGTCGAGTTCCGGCCCGAGTCTCCGATGGTCGCGGGCTCGCCGCAGTTCGAGGTCGGCGAGGTAGCCGTCGAGCGCCGCCTGGCTGGCGAAGGCGGTGCCGTAGATCCGCTGCAGCCGCTCACGGCTCTCGTCGCCGCGGTAGAACACGCCCGAACTCTCCAGCAGCTTGACCGCCCCGACCTGATCCACGCGCTGCGCGTGAGGGCCGCGGCAGAGGTCCACGAAGTCCCCATGCCGGAACAGGGTGATCGGCTCGCCTTCGGGAATGTCCTCGAGGCGCTCGAGCTTGAGTTCCTCGCCCAGATCGCCGAACAGCTCCCGCGCTTCCGGGCGAGAGATCTCGACCCGCTCCACCTCGTGCTTCTCCGCCAGGATCTCCCGCATCTTCGCTTCGATTGCTTCCAGGTCCTCGGGCACGAACGCGCGCGGAAAGCGGAAGTCGTACTGGTACTTCTCCGAGTGGTCGCGGCGGCCGACGTCGATCTGCGTGCCGGGCCACAGTCTCTGTACCGCGTCCGCCAGCACATGCTCAGCGGTGTGGCGCAGGAAGGGACCCGCCTCCTCGTTCTGGATCGTGATCAGGCGCAGCCGGCCCGGGGCTTCGATCGGCGCGCGCAGGTCGAGCACGCGACCGTCGAGTTCGGCGCCGGCGGCGGCCTTCGCCAGGCCGGGTCCGATGGAGCGCGCCACCTCCAGCGCGGTCGTCCCCGGTGGCACGCTGCGCACCGATCCGTCCGGCAGAGTCAGGTCGAGCATCGGTCAATCACCTGTGGTGTAAAAGCGGGTTCCGTCTGGTGTATCGCGGGCGGTAAGTTCTTCCTGCCGACACCGCGATGGTAGGCGCTAGCGGACTCGAACCGCTGACCTCTACCGTGTGAAGGTAGCGCTCTAACCAACTGAGCTAAGCGCCTGAGTCACAGACCGAACGGCCCATGTCTGCGGAGGTCCGAGCAAGCTCGAACCTTGGTGCAGTTCGAGCGGACTCGAACCCTGGTAGGCCCGAGCGGACTCGAACCGCTGACCTCTACGATGTCAACGTAGCGCTCTAACCAACTGAGCTACGGGCCTGAACCCCGCGACCGAGTAGCCGGCAATGGCCGCCGCGAGAAGGCGCAACGGTACAAAGGGGACAGTTGCCGTGTCAACGTAAGGGACGCCGCGTCGCCGCGTCGGAGCGCCGCGCCGGCGCCTTCGGAACACGACCCGGCAGCCGCTTTGTTGCAGAATCGGGCGATGACGACTGCTTTCCAGATGGCGGAGCTGATCGAAGAGGCGCGGAGGCGGATCGCCGATCAGGTCTACGTCAGCCCATGCGCCCGGTCGGAGTACTTCTCCCGGCTCTGCGGTCTCGACGCCTACTTCAAGCTCGAGAACCTCCAGATGACCGGCTCGTTCAAGGAGCGGGGGGCGCTGAACCGCATCCTCACACTTTCCGAAGAGGAGCTGAAGCGGGGCCTGATCACCGCCTCCGCCGGCAACCACGGGCAGGCGGTCGCCTACCACGCCGGCCGGCTCGGACTTGAAGCGACCGTGGTCATGCCGTTGCCGACACCGCTGATCAAGGTCGCGAACACGCGCAGCTTCGGCGCCGACGTGCGGCTGGCCGGGGAGACGTTCGACGATGCCCAGGCCCACGCGCACGAACTGGAAGCGGAACTCGGAGCGACCTACGTGCATCCGTTCGACGACGCCCAGGTGATCGCCGGGCAAGGCACGATCGGCTTCGAACTGATGGCCCAGGAGCCCGACCTCGAGGCCATCGTGGTGCCGGTCGGGGGCGGCGGCCTGATCTCCGGTATCGCCGCCGCGTACAAGGCGCACCGGCCGCAAACCCGGATCATCGGCGTGCAGACCGAGGCCGTACCGTCGATGAGGGAGAGCCTCGCCGCCGGCGGGCCGGTGGCCGTCGACCGCCGCCACACGATCGCCGACGGCATCGCGGTCAAGCGCCCGGCCGCCATGACCCTCAAGCTGGTCGAGGAACTCGTCGACGACCTGGTGACCGTGGACGAGGAGGAGATCGCCAACGCCGTGCTGCTGCTCCTCGAGCGCGAGAAGGCGGTGGTCGAGGGCGCCGGCGCCGCCGTCCTGGCCGCCGTCGTCAACGACCACGTGCCGCAGGCAAAGGGACTCCGGACAGCGATGGTCCTGACTGGCGGCAACATCGACGTCACCCTGCTCAGCCGCATCATCGAGCGCGGCCTGACCAAGGACGGTCGCCTGGTGCAGCTCGATGTCTGCGTCAAGGATCGGCCCGGCGCCCTGGGCGCGCTGCTCAACCTGGTCGGCGATACCGGCGCCAACGTGATCGAGACCCATCACGAACGCGCCTTCACCGCCCTCGGCCTGAACGAGGTGCACATCGAGCTGCGCCTGGAGACGCGCGGCCCGAAGCACGTGCAAGAGTTGATCGAGGCGATCGCGGCCGCCGGCCTCCACGTCCGGCGACAGGGCGAACCCCAGATCTGGCACGACTAACGCCGCAAGTCACCGGGTGCTAGGCTTTCCAAGCGTGAACGACGAAGCTTCGGATCCTTCGCCATCCGGCTCCAGTCCGGACGAACCCGACCCGGACTCCGATCAGCGCGGCTCGCCGCGGCCTGACTCGTCATCTTCACGGCAGCGGCCCCTTGCCGGCCCTCGGGCTGAGCGCGGATGATGCCAGGCGTCCTGGCGGCGACCGGGCCGCCCATCAGCCTCGACCTTCCCCTCGGCTGGGGCCTGACCCTCGCCATCTTCCTGGTCGGCTTGAACGGCTTCTTCGTCGCCGCCGAGTTCGCGCTGGTGAAGGTCCGACCGACCCAGGTCGCTGCACACCTGGACACGCTCCGGGGTCGCATGGCGCAGCGAATGATCGATCATCTCGACGCCTACCTGTCGGCTACCCAGCTCGGTATCACCCTCGCCAGCATCGGTCTCGGAGTCGTCGGTGAACCGGCGGTTAACAGGCTCCTCCAGCCCGTGTTCGATCTCGTGCCGAGCATGCCGGAGGAGGCGGCTCACTCGATCAGCCTGATCGTCGCCTTCGCGATCATCAGCATGTTCCACATCGTGCTCGGCGAACTGGCGCCGAAGTCACTGGCGATTCGCAGGCCCGAGCCCACCAGCCTGTGGGTGGCGCTACCGCTCTGGGCCTTCTACTGGGCCACCTACCCGGGGATCTGGGTACTGAACTTGATGGCGAACGCCTTCCTGCGCCTGTTCGGCATCGAACCGGTGGGCCACGGCGAACTGGCCCACAGCGAGGAGGAGATCCGTCGACTGCTCGCCTCCGAGCAGGACACCGAGCTCTCCGAGCCCAAGCGGGAACTGCTCGACAACGTGTTCGAGCTCTCCGACCGCAACGCCCGCCAAGTGATGGTGCCCCGCACCGAAGTCGTCTACCTTGACGCCACCGCCTCGATGGAGGCGAATCTCGACCGCGCACGCCAGAGCGGCCATACCCGCTTTCCGCTCTGCGAGGTCGACCTCGACCAACTGATCGGCCTGGTCCACATCAAGGACCTGTTCATCGCCGAGGATCCGCCGGCATCGCTACGCGACATCGCCCGCGAGACCTTCGCCGTGCCCGAGACCCTGCCGCTGGATCAGTTGATGGGCCGGATGCGCCATGAGCACATCCACATGGTGGCAGTCGTGGACGAGTACGGCGGCGTTGCCGGCATCGTCACACTGGAGAACGTCCTGGAGGAGATCGTGGGCGAGATCCAGGACGAGTTCGACGCCGAGGTTCCCGAGTTCGTTCGCCTCGACGACGGCGGCTACAAGGTCCTCGGGGCGATGCTGATCGACGACCTCGAGGATGAACTGGAGATCGACATCGCCGATGCGCGCGAGGAGGACACCGTGGCCGGCATCGCGCTCTCCGAACTCGGCCGCACCGCCGAACCGGGCGACGCCGTCGAAGCCGGGCGGCTCCGGCTGGAGGTGTTGGAGGTGGAGGGGAACCGGATTGTCGCGTTGCGGGTTGATGTGATGCCGGAGTTGGCGGAGGACGACGGCTGAAGCCGGAGCCGGGGGTCGGAAGACCCCCGGTCACGGGGAACCGGATTGTTGCGTTGCGGGTGGAGCCAGCCGAAGAAGATGGCTAGCCGGTGGCCGGGGGTCTTCCGACCCCCGGTTCCGGTTCCGGGATTCCTCGGTAGCGCCCGAGGCCCAGCCCTCCCGCTACAACCGACCGAGGACAGCCTCGCAGACCTCGTCCAACGCAACCACCTCGCGCTCGCCGTCGCGCCGGTTCGAGACCTCGGCGCCACCGGTCGCGAGGGAGCGCGCGCCGACCACGATCCGGACCGGGAAGCCCACCAGGTCGGCGTCCTTGAACTTGACGCCCGGCCGTTCCGCGCGGTCGTCGTAGAGCACGTCGAAACCGGCCGGACCGAGCTTGTCCACGAGTTCCTCGTAGAGCGCGTCGGCGGCCGAGCGCACCGCTTCGTCGCCCGGATCGAGGGAACTGAGAACGACCCTGAACGGCGCCAAGGGTTCGGGCCAGATGATGCCGTCGCGGTCGTGGCCCTGTTCGATCGCCGCCGCCGCGGTGCGACCGATACCCAGGCCGTAGCAGCCCATTTCCATCGGTTGGAGGCGGCCGTGCTCGTCCGTGAAGGTGCAGTTCATCTTCTCGGAGTAGGTCGTGCCCAGCTTGAAGATGTGGCCGACCTCGATGCCGCGGGAGAGCCGCAGCTCGCCGGCGCTGCAGCGCGGGCACGGATCGCCGTGGGCGGCGGTCATCACGTCCACCCACTCGACCGGCCGCGTGCTCGCCACGTCGCGGTCCCAGCGCACGGAGGCGAGGTGCCGGTCGCCCTGGTTGGCGCCGCAGACGAAGCCGGCCAGGGGACGGGCCGACTCATCGACCATCAGGCGCACGTCGGCGGGAAGGCCGACCGGACCCGAGAAGCCGAGCGGACCGCCGGTCACCGCCTCCACCTGCTCGGCCGTCGCCAGGCGCAGGCCGAGGCCGCCGAGAATGTTCAGCAGCTTGACCTCATTCACCTCGCGGTCGCCCCGGATCGCGACCGCCGCCAGGCCGTCGTCCGTCTCGTAGAACAGCGTCTTGACCACCTGCGCCGGCTCGACTTCGAGCAGTTCGGCAACCTGCGCCACCGTCGTCGTTCCCGGCGTCGTGACCTCCCTCGGGGCCTCGCCGCCGTTCGCGGCCGGCACGGGGAGCTCGCCGACCTCCGCCCGCTCCACGTTCGCGCCGTAGCCGCAGGCGGCGCAACTGGCGACCGCGCTCTCACCCGTGTCGGCGAGCACCATGAACTCGTGCGACGACGAACCGCCGATCGTCCCGGAGTCCGCTTCGACCACGGAGTACTCGAGACCGCAGGCCTCGAAGATGCGCGTGTAGGCGGCGTGCATCGCCCGGTAGCTCCGGTCGAGACTGTCCTCCGCCGTGTCGAACGAGTAGGCGTCCTTCATCAGGAACTCGCGGCCCCGCATGAGCCCGAAGCGGGGCCGGATCTCGTCCCTGAACTTGGTCTGGATCTGGAACAGGTTGATCGGCAACTGGCGGTAGCTCTTCACGTCGCGCCGGACGAGATCGGTGACCACCTCCTCGTGGGTCGGACCGAAGCAGAACCGCCGGCCATGCCGGTCCTCCATCCGCAGGAGCTCCACCCCGTACTTGGACCAGCGTTCGGACTCCTCCCACAGCTCGGCGGGCTGGATCGCCGGCATCGACAGTTCGATCGCGCCGGCCCGCTCCATCTCGCGCCGGACGATCGCCATCAGCTTGCGCAGCGTCCGCCAACCGGCCGGCTGCAGCGTGTAGATCCCCGCCGCCAGTCGCCGTAGCAGGCCTGCCCGGGCCATCAACCGGTGGCTGACGACCTCGGCGTCCCGGGGCGCCTCGCGGGCAGTGATCAGGTAGTAGTTGCTCCAACGCATCGTCTTGCCGGGTCGGTTCGGTACGGGAGCAGCTAGGCGCGTGCGCGGTAGAACGATCTGACCTGGGGACGCGGGCATCCTGCCCGCATCCGGCGCGAAGCGCCGGTCTCCGGAGTTCTGCCGCGCACGCTCCTAGGCGCGACCGCGCACGCGTTCGATGATCCGCGCGGAGTCTTTCATGAACTCCATCATCCGCTCTTCGATCGCGCCACGGCGATCGTCGAGCCGGCGTGCCCGGGCCAGCACGCCGCGGGCCCGATCCTCGTCGCCGGATGCCAGCAGCGCCATGCCCAGCCGGGTGAGCACCGTCGTCGACGGTCCGAGCTCGGTCGACTGCGACAGGAAGTCGATCGCCTCATCCAGCTCCTGGCGCTTGTAGTGGACCCAGCCCAGCGCGGCGAGCGGAAACTGACGCAACTCCTCCGGCGCGTGCTCCAGGGACCGGCGCGCGAAGTCGAGGGCCTTGTCCAGGTCCTCGCCCATCTCGGCCAGGTTGTAGGCCATCTCGTAGTAGGCGATGCTCTTCGAGAAATTCGACCCGCCTTCGTCCAGCAGCCGGCGTCCGACCTTGTTTCCCTCCCGGTACTTCCCCTCGCTGCGCAGAGACTCGATCAGGGTTGCGTAGGCCGTCGCGCGCAGCATCTCGCCGGCATCGGAATCGAGCACGCGCTGAGTCAATTGACCGATCTCCTGACCGCGGTCGAGCCGGAGGCACGCCAGGGCGTAGGTCATCAGCAGGGTCGGATTGTCCGGATCGAGCGCGAGCGCCTTGCGGTAGCAACGCAGCGCCTCCGCCGTGTCGCCGGCGCCGATCGCCTCCTCGCCGCGGCTCACCCAGTCGGCAGCCGCCGGACTGGTCGCCGGCAGCTCAGCACCGGTCCGGCCCGAGAGGTAGGCGACCAGATCGCGGTAGCGCATCCGCCGCGGGTTCAGTTGCTGAGCGGTGCGGAACGCGGTCAGGGCCTTGCGGTTCCAGCCCCGGTCCAGGTAGCAGAGACCGAGGAGGTGGTGGCATTCCTCGAACAGCGGGTCAACCTGGACCGCCTGCGCCAGCGACTCGATCGCCGGCGCGAGCCGGCCCATCTCGTAGCGGCAGCGGCCGAGCAGGTAGAGCGCCTGCGGCACCCCGTCGATCTCGACCGCGCGCTCCAGGTAAGCCACCGCCGACTTCAACTGGCCCCGGCCCGCCAGCGACGCCCCGAGGCAGAAGTGCGGCAGGAAGGCGTCCTGATGGAGGACCACCGCCTGCTCCAGCAGTTCCTGGCCGCGTTGTTCTTCACCCTGCTGAAGACGAATCACGCCGCTATACACCAGACCCTGGACATGGTCCGGCTTGGTCGCCAGCACGCGGCGCCAGTAGTCGAGCGCCCGCTCCAGGCGTCCCTCCTGGAAGTGGGACTCACCAAGGAAGTGCGCCAGTTCGAAATTGCCCCGGTCGACAGCGGCCGCCTTCTCGAGGGCTTCCATCGCCTTGGCCAGGTCGAGGCCGCCCAGAGCAAACTCCGCCTCGTCGAGAAGCTGTTCGAAGGCGGCGCGACGCCGACCCTCGTAGAGCCCGAGGATCCGGTCCTTGACGGCCGCGAACCGCTCCCGCTTCTCAAGCACCAGGAATTGGTAGTCCATCTTGGACTCCCAGAGATCGCTCCACTCGGCCGCCTCGATCAGCTCCTGGCGTTCAAGAAGATCGCGAAGCGCAAGCATGCCGGCGTGGTGGACGAGAATGCTCTCCTCCTGCCGGTGCATGGCGCTCAGAACCTTCTGCACGGTTTCGCCCGTGCGTTTGAGCACCTCCTCCAGGATCGAGATCCGTTCCAGCAGGTGCTCGTCGAACGAGAACTCCTCGCCGCCGACATCCAGCGACTCCGCAGGCGGCGCGGAGGCGCCGGAGAGCACCATCAACTTCTGCCGGCAGCGCTGGCAGTACTCCGCGTCGTCCTCGTTGTGCGTGCCGCATACCTGGCAGTACATCGCGGGTGAGACTAGCGCCTGATAGTCGCTCGCGGCTCCCGGAAGGCGGCGCTGCGCGGCATCGTCCGGGACGCGGGCCAGAAGGCCCGCGCTACGGCCGGCGCAGCCAGTGGTTCTCAGGTCAAGCCGTCAAACCACGGCTCACGCCGCCCCAGCCTGCTGTCCAGCGCCGCTCCGATCCCCACGCAGGTGACGATGGTCCAGGTCCATCCACCCAGATAGGGCGCCATCTTGACCAGACCCAGAGCGAGGAGTCCGAGGAGCACGGCCGCCATCGGCCGGCCGGCGATCCCCGCGCGGTTCGGAAGCAGGCGCGCCCCCAGCGCCATGAACACCGCCACCGTGCCCCACAGCTTGCACACCATGGCCGCCACGGCACAGACGACGAGCAGCGGCGCTCCAACCAGGGCCGGCGTCGCCGCGGTCAGGACGCCGAAGGTCACGCCCACGGCGAGCACCGCCACCAGGCCGGCGAAGAAGTTCCGGAACGGCCGTTCCAGGACGCTCTGGGCGGTCACCGTCAGCGACGAGTCGAAGCCCCAGACCAGGGCCACCGACACGAGCAACCAGGCCAGCAGCAGCGCCAAGTTGAGCATGGCCACCGCGGGCGACAGCGGCGAGCGGCCCATCACCGGCCCCTCGGCGAGGACGAGCCACGAGGACGGCGCCCGCGGCCAGGCCACCGTGCGGCCCTCCACGGCGGTCCCGGACTCGGCGTTCACTTCGCCGCCCAGCACGAACACGTCGCCGCGCAGCCGGGCCGGCGGCCCCAGGTGGACATTGCCGCCGAGCACGATCACGTCGCCCCCGACCGTGCCGTCGATGCGGGCGTCCCCGCTCAGGACGACGACGTCCGAGCGCGCCTCGCCGTGCAGCTCCAGATCCCGCCCCAGCGCCACGACCTGATCCCGCATCACCGCCTCGGCGTCGACGACGATCGCGGCCTCGGCGCCCTCCGCGGGCGGCTCGGGCGGCTCGGGCGGCGTGCAACCGGCGGCGACCGCGAAAGCGAAGCTGGCGCAGGCCACAAGACCCAGGACGGCGTGGCGCCGCCGTTTCACGGCGAGTTTGGTCACGAACGCCGATCGTAGCGCCGGTAGCGCCCCTGGCGGCACCGGTCAGGGCCGCGCCGCACGCCATGGCGGCACGGCGCGAAGGCGCCGCGACCGGGGACCGTCAGCGCCGTTGCCGTTCCCGCGCCGTCGCCCTGGAATCGCGTCTGAGCAGGGAGAACAGGAGCGCGGTGAGGCCCGCGGCCGTCAGGCCGCCGAACAGCAGACCGGGCGCCGCGGGTTGGAGCACCGAGGACACCGCCGCGCTCATCCCCCGCCACGAGGCGTCGAGCAGGCCGGCGCCGACCAGCCCGACGGTGACCGTGAAGTCGAACAGCGTCGCCACGGCGGCGGCCGCCGATTCGACCTGGGGCGCCAGCCCGGCGAGCACCGCCAGGGCGCCGCCGAAGAGCCCCACCAGGGCAGCGGCCGCAGCCACAGGCTTGCGCCCGCGAGCCCGCGACGGCGCATGGACATTGATCTCGAGCGGCTCGGGCGCGAGCCGTTCCGTGGCCAGGAGTTCACGCAGAGCGGCCAACCCGCGCGCCTCGTCGCGGCACTGGGCGCACTCCACGAGGTGCCGCTTCGCCTGCGCGCGCTCGGGTTCGCTCACGGCGCCGTCGACATAGGCGTCGATCAACTCGGCATGGGAACAGGCACCGGACATCGAACCGCTCATCCCTCTCTCCGAAGTCGTCATCCGCAGAACTCCCCGTCCTTCAGTCGGTGAGGTATTCGGCCAACCGGGCCTTCAGCATCCGGCGGCCGCGAAACAACTTGTTCTTCACCGTACCCAGGGGCATGCCCTTGAACTCGGCGATCTCTTCGTACGTCATTTCAGCGAAGTGCCTCAACTGGATCAGCTCCCGGTACTCGTCCTTCAGACCGTCGATCGCGGCCCCGATGGCATCGCGCCGCTCGAGATTTCGAAGCACCCGGTAGGGGTCTCTCTCCTCACTCGGAAACTCCTTCTCCCGGGTTTCTCCGTCGAGGCCGAGACGCTGCATCGGCACCAGCTTGAGGCGCCGCTTGCGGAGCAGGTCGATCGCCGCGTTCCTTGCCACTCGAAACAGCCATGTCGAGAATCGGTACCTTGGGTTGTAACGGTCGAGGGCCCGGTAGACCTTCAGAAACACTTCCTGGGCCAACTCCTGCGACTCGTCGACATTGCGGAGAAAGCGGTTCAGGTAATTGACCAAGCGCCCCTGATACCTCTGCACGAGGTCGGTGTACAGGGCGGCCTCGCCGTCCAGAATCGCAGCCACCAACTCCTCGTCGGTCGCCCGAGTTGCCTCCACAGCCTTCACCTACGTTCCCCGCGCCCGATTGTTGCGGGGCGCCGACTGAACCTATGGCGCCTCCCCGATGCACGCCTGTCGGAACGCTGACAAGTCCGCGAACGCGTCCGGCCCACCAGGCGACTTCGTGTACCGGCGTTCAGTTCCGATCTGCATGTCGCGCACCACCAGATCGAGCCCCAGGTCGGTAAGCGTCGCGCGATAGCGACCGCCCCGCAGGCATAGCGCTGTCGGCGTTGGCTCGCATGTGGCAGCCACGGGCCCCGCCTCGTACCTGCTGATTGCCGCAGCCTGGAGCTTCCAGCGGCTCTCTCGATCTTCCCGCATCCGGAGCCTCCTCCGATCAAAGCGCGCGACGACCCAATCATGGTCGGCGGCATCGAAGGGCATCCACAGGTCGGGACCGACCTGAAGGGTGTACGCGCCGCGGCTGAGGGCCTCGTCCGCGCTGATCGCCAGCCGCACCCTGGAACAGGAGCGCGCCCTGCAGCCATGACACGCATCATGTTCGTCGGCGGCACCGGGCCAACCGGGCCCCCGATCGTCCGGAAAACTTCTTCGACGCCGGCTTCGATGTGTCGATCTTCCAGTCCGGCGGCCTGGGGCCGCTTCTTGGCCTCGCCTTTCCCTCGAAGGCAGAACCGTCGCCCCCGGTATGACCCAGGAGCGACGGCATCAGGGGCGGACGGTAGCAGTGAACGTGACGGCGTCAGACGCGCCTGCGCTGTCCGTGACGGAATAGGTGATCGTGTAGGTCGTCTCGGTCGAGACGGTCGGAAGCGTCCCGCTTGCGCCGCGCGTTGACGAGTAGAACGTGATCCCCGGCGGCAGCCCCGACACGCTGTAGGCGTAGGGGGCCGAGCCTCCAGTTGCGGCTGGAAACACCGTGTTCACCGAGCCGCCTGACGGCAACCGGAAGTCGGGGATCCCCGGCACGGACAGCGGCGGCGGCGCCGCCGCCGGCGGCGTGGTCAGCTCGACGACGTTCGACCAGGCGCCGTCTCCGACCGCATTCGTCGCCCGCACCTGATACTGACGAACCAGGGTCCAGGGCGTGAACACGCTCCATGACCTCACGCTGGAACCGATGTTCGACGAGGGCGACGGCGTTCCTGCGTCCGTGAAACGCCATGCGTGGGCCGTCGATGCCCTGGTCTGCAACTGATAGCGCGTGATCCCGCTACCCGTTGCAGGCGTAGTCCAGGTCAATGTCTGGGTCCGCCCTGTTACCGCACCCGTCAACTGCGGCGCCGACGGCGGTCCTGGCGCAACGACGGTGGTAACGAACGTCACGAAGGCCGACGCACTTGCGCTGTCTGTGGCGGTGTACTTGATCGTGTAATCCGTGTCGGTCGTGACGGTCGGGAGCGTCCCGCTCGCGCGGCGCGTTGACGCAACGAACGTCATCCCTGGCGGCAGCCCTGTACACGTAAGGCGCTGTACCTCCAGTTGCCGCGGGGAACATCGTGTTGACAGTGCCCCCAGACGGCAACCGGAAGTTGGGGATCTCCGGCACAGACAGCGGCGGCGACCGCGCTGTACTGGTTCCGGTCACCGTGAGCGTATAGCTGCCCGAGCTGCGGAACGGGTACACCGTCACGGTATGGGTTCCGGCGTTCAGAGTGCCGCTCCACGTCTCGTCGCCGGTGCCACCGTGGTTTCGGCAGGACGTACTGTTTATCCGGCAATCGATGTCCGTGCTCTGGTCTGACACCACAACGTCGACTTCCGTAGTGGAAGACAGCGTGAACCTGTAGGTCTGATCGCCGGATACGTTCGTCTCAGACACCGTAAGTGGCAGGCTCCGCGTGGGCTCTGGCGGGGGCGGGGGCGGGGGCGGGGGCGGGGCGGAGTCAGGTGCCAGCTTTCTCAACTCTATATGGTCAAAGTATGCATTACCCTCATTCGCACCGTCCCGCACAATACGAATTCTGACCGACACCGCCGAGGCAGGAATATGTTTCGTCTGGCTCTTACACTCCCAGGTTCCACTCGAGGTGGCTACAACGTGTACATCCTCCATCGCCGTTCCGCCCGTAACGCCGTCGTTGAAGTCAAGGTAGGCGTCGTCGTCCTCGCTCCCGCCAAAAATACAACCATAAAGTTAGTAGGTGCCTCCGCTAACGGGAATCGCGTCCGTGACCGCCGCGTCGGCGATTGAGTCGCCGCCCCCAGAACTGCCCCGGAGGGCGGCTTGCCAGACGCCGTCCCGCTGCGGCCCGGTCCGCGTCATCACGGCATCGTTGGAGGTCGAGGTCCACCCCGGCACATTCTCGGATCCGATAGCTGCGCCGTCGACATCGTGGTCGTAGTCATCGAAGAACCCATTCCACACAGCCGTCATGTTATGAAAAGGGTCGAACCAAGGTATCGTCGGAGGCGACACCGTCTCAGTCTCATCCCACAAACAAACCTCAGTCGCAGGATCAGTAGTGTCGTCTGGCAAACAGTAAGCCCAACTGCGCTCGACGCCGCTAGGTTCTCCTTCGTTAGCGGTCACGAAGTAGACGGTTCCGAAGCCCCTTGCGAGATGATAGGTCTCGTGGGCGTTGGGCGCGCCGCTGTAGTCTGGCCAGAAACGAATCTTGAGCACGTCTTCGAGCGTAGCACCGCCCTGTTCCGGGATTGTGAATGAGGACAAGTGCTCCAGAATCTCGACCCGCATGATCAGGCCGGTCGAGGTACTTGAGTTCTTTCTTTTTTGGTTGTCCAGTGCCCGCACCGTGAAGGAATTTTGCAAGGATGCGTCGACCGCCATACACTTGTTCATCCAAGTGATAGGAGAGTCGAACGAGTGACTGAGCGGATGCTCCCAATTGTTTCCGCGAAACGTGCCCCAATACTCCAGCAGCGTCGGCTTCACCACATAGAGATCATAAGACGTGACCGCCGGGTGCGTCTGCAGGACCACTTGCCTCCCCCATAGCTCGCCACGCCACCAGCCGTGTCGTCCGTCGCCCAATATGTACACTGCAATACTATGGGCCCCTGGGCCAAGTTCCCCGCTCCAGCCGTCATCTTGCCGGCCTCCGCGGTTCGTGCAAAGCTCATTTCCAACCTGACAGTCGAAATCGGCGTTCAGTCCCGTCAAGGCCACACTGACGGTCGTCCTGGAAGCAAGCGAGAAGGAGTGAGTCCGTCGGCTTGTCACACCAGTTGCACTGACCTGCAGGAGCTGCGTGGTCGTGCCGTCACTACCATCTGCCGTGACCGTGAGCGTGTAGTTCCCAGGATGGCCTCCATACGTGCCGTCGCGCAGGATGTTCTTACTCCTCGTGAACTTCGCGTGCAGCATGAGCCAGTACTCGTACGTGTTGTAGGTGCCTGAGCTACAAGTCTCAGGAGTCTCGGTTGCGAGCCCCACGGAGCCGCTTGCCAGGAATAGGAAGAGAATGGTCACACTTGGTCGGGCTATTCGAGGCATACTCATAGGGCTGGTTCCTCCGGGTCGCACGTGGCGGTTGCTAGAGTTTTCAGGCTGCTTCCGATGGTAGTGACGGTACTTGTTACTCCTCGGACCCATGAGCCGATCACGATCACACCTGTACCAGCGGTCGGCCCATGGTAGAGAGCACTCGTATCGCAGTACCCGCTGCCGCCCAAAACCGTGCTCTCGATCGGCGGCGGCTGGAATTTCGGATCCCAGCAGTTGGGGCCAACATCCGCGACCGACGTCGTCCACGTGTCGGGCAGGGCAGGAATGAACACGCCCTCAGCGATGGATGCAGGGCCAGCGCCGTGGATGAGCGCGAAGAACGGGGCAGCCAGCGCGGCACCGCGCAGGTCGTGTCTCATACGGGCCTCCCAGGTGTCTGGACGCTACAGCCCGCCGTCAGCGGCACAGCCGCCAACTGCCGACCCGTAGACCCGGGTGAATAGGGCGCTTCCACCAGATCGGACACATGGAGTGCGGATGGAACGTCGGACGCTAGTTGGGTGCCTTGCCCGTGTCAAGGGGAAGTCTTGTCCAACCAGGGCTGTCCCAAAGTCGTTCTTGATGGGCCGTGTTGGCTGGTCTTCGTTGGGGTTCTGGACATTCCGTGCGGTCTTCAGCATGATCGGTCTCGATGGGCGGGTCGATGTTGGGGGCAGCGGCGCGGGTCGATCTGCGTCAGGTTGTGGTGCGGCGGGTCACGGATCGGGGGGAGTCGTCTCGTTGGGACCTGTTGATGGAGCGTCACCACTACTTGGGCTTTCGCGGTCTGGTCGGCGGTGGCGTGCGTCAGGTTGCGGAGGCGGCGGACGGGACTTGGTTGGCGCTTCTCGGGTGGCACGCGGGCTCGTTCAAGGTCGGCGCTCGCGACCGTTGGATCGGATGGACCCGCGAGCAGCAGTTTCGTCGTTTGCGGCTGGTCGCCAACAACACTCGCTTTCTGGTGTTACCGGGCGTCGATGTTCCGAATCTCGCTTCGCGGGTGCTGGGTTTGGCGTTGCGGCGCCTGTCTTCCGACATGCAGTCTCAGGTCGGTCATCCGGTCTTGCTGGCGGAGACGTTCGTCGATCCGAGCCGGTACGCGGGCACGTGTTATCTGGCTTCGAACTGGCGCGTTCTTGGCGACACGCGCGGCTATGCGCGGGTACCCGGCGGCGGCTGGAGGCAGCGCTCGGGAATCGGCAGGGGCGTCGTCCCAAGTATCTGCGCAAGGCGGATGGCGAGTTCGAGGCGCGGCTGGTCGCGCTCAGTTGCGGCGACCCGCCCGAAGGACGTTCGCAGTGGTCGCTGCGTCTGTTGGCGGACCGTGCGGTGGAGCTCGGCTATATCGACAGCGTCTCGCACGAAACGGTGCGACGGGTGCTAAAGAGAACGCTCTCAAACCGTGGCGCCGCGTCGGCTGGGTGATTCCGCCGCAATGCAACGCCGACTTCGCGGCAGGCATGGAGCGAGTGCTCGACGTCTATCGGCGTCCGTACGACGCACACTTCCCGGTGGTGTGCATGGACGAGACGCCGCGGCAGTTTATCGCCGAAACACGCGCTCCCATCCCGCCGGCCCCTGGACGGGAGGTCCGCGAAGACTACGAGTACCGACGCTGCGGCACCTGCAACGTGTTCATGGCGACCGAACCGCTGGCCGGGCGGCGTCTGACCAAGGTCACCGAGCGCAGGACCAAGACCGACTGGGCGCGTTTCCTGGAAGACATCGCCGGGCAGTATCCCGACGCCACCCGAATCACGCTGGTGATGGACAACCTCAACACCCACCGCCCCGGCCCGCTCTACCAGACCTTCGACCCGGCCCGGGCCAAGGCGCTGTGGGACCGCTTCGAGTTCGTCTACACCCCCAAGCACGGCAGTTGGCTCAACGTCGCCGAGGTCGAACTCAGCGTGATGATCCGACAGTGCCTCAACCGCCGCATCGATTCCATCGACACCATACGCGCCGAAGTCGGCGCCTGGCAGGACGCCAGAGACCGGATCCAAGCCAAGGTCAACTGGCACTTCACCACCGACGACGCTCGCGTCAAACCCAAGCGCCTCTATCCGACTCTTGACGAGTGACACGGCACTAGCTGCCCGTGGCAGAAATGGCTCTGAGCCGGGCGGTCGGCATGGAGATAAGCGTTCTCCGCGAGCGGCGTGGATTCGCGGCACGGGACTCCGCAGAGAATGAGAAGCGAGTCCGGTGGAGAATGGCGCGGGAATGACAGTGCGGTCGTGTCAGGAGCCAGGAACTCAGAAAACCACGCAGCGAAATCGAATCCGCGCAGCGCCAGGCGATCCCGCGGTCCGAGTCGATCCCCTCCAGGTAGCCGACCATCAACATCCGGAAGTACACCCCCGGAGCTACGCCCGGACGACCGCGAGTCTCCGCGTAGAACTCACCGCACAGCTCCTCCGCGAACTCGTCGAATCCGTTCGCCTCGAAGAGACCATTCAGCGCCTCGTAGAACGGGTTCCCCGTCGACCGGATTTTCTCCGATCGCGTTGGTCTCCTGAACAAGACCAAGCTACCGGCCAAGGGCCGAGGGTGGATCACTTTCCCCGCGATGAGTGGATCAGTTTCCGAGCGATGCCTCCAGGTTGGGATCGGGGATCATCGGAGGATGATCGTGACGCTCCAGACACGCCGAGTTCAGACTCTTGACGAGGTCCGCAGTTTCCTGTCCGGCAACGAGGAGGTGGACTTCGTGCTGGTCGACCGAGGATCGAGCTACGAGTTCATCCGTGAGACGTTGGTCAGGTTCCGGTACCGGGCGCTTGCGAGGCTCGACAAGGGCGCGATTCGGAGCTACCTGATGAAGACGACCGGGAAGTCCGAGTCGCAGGTGACGCGGCTGATTCGGCAGCACCGGGAGACCGGCCGCATTCGTGACCGCCGCGGAACCGCGAGAAGGGCGTGTACCACATCAACCTCGTGGACGAGGTGTTGCAGTGGGAGCACGTAGCGACGGTACGGGCCATCTCCCAGCGGTGTCTGGTGCCGGTGCTCAAGGAGCTCCTTCGCCACCGCCTGGTCGACCGACAGACCGCCGAAGGAGATGCACTTGGATGCCAGCCGGTCGAGCCGGGCTCGATGGCACTGATACCGCGGTGCGGCCCGATTCTTGCCCGAGTAGCCAACCATCAGCTTGCGACCGCAGCGACCGCAGCGACCGCAACGCAGCAGCCCCGCCAGCAGGGCCGGCCCCCGCTTCGGCGCTCTCCGGCACCCGCCGCGGCGAAAGTCCGCAACGTTGTCGTCAAGCATCTGCTGGATCCTCTGGAACTGATCCCACGCAAGTGTAGCCCTCGTGATGAGCGGGGATCAACACCGACCATTCCTCCAACGGCTTCCGCACGATGCGGCGTCGCAGCGAGCCGTCGACAACCTCGGTCCGGGTGCTGTTGCGACCGTAGGCATAGGCGCCAGCATAGGTCGGCTCCTCTAGATTCCTTGAACGGGCGTCACCTTTACAGTTGAGCTCGTCGGTCTGAGGCGAAGCCTCGCTAGACTCCTTGAACGAGCGTGGTTCTTGCAGTTGAGGCAAGTTTCAGCCAGAGCCATGCATCGATACGTCGGCTCGCGTAGCCCGCAAGGACATGCTCGTCGGTCTGAGGCGAAGCCTCGCTAGCTTTAGAAGCCTGATCACCGCGCCGTACGACGCCCGCCGCCACCACGTCACATGGACTCGCCGTGGGCTTCAACAGGCGTCCTGCCGCCCAGCGCCGTGAACCGGGACCACCTCAGATGTCCGGCCACGCCCACGGCCTCAACGAAGCCCGGGCGCCAAACCAATCTCACTCAGCGGCTCTTACATCCAGGGTCAGCTTCACCGTGGGCGAACCCAATTGGGCAAACCAGGCGACCCCCTCGGCGACCATGTCGACCTCCACGATGTAGCGGCCTGGAACCGAGGGCGCCGTGCAATCGAGAGTCAACTGCTCCTCCTCGCCCGGCTCCATCTCGCCCGGCAGGGACAGACGGTACCAGTCGTAGTCGACCATCGTGTCATTCGCGTCCCTAAGGTGCGCGCCGACGCGTGTGACCCCCGGCACACCGTTGCTCTCCCCCAACCACCGGGCCTCCCCGTCGTTGCGCACCCGCACCGGCAGATCGAGTTGTGCTCCCGCTACCACGCGGGCGCAGTCTCCGCTGAGCAGATCGACGAATGCGTGCAGCCCTTCGCGACGGCGACTCGTGGCTCGGAAGGGACCCTTGTAGAGGAGAATGAAATGTCCGCCCAAGAGTGAACGGGCTTGATGAGGCCAGCGGCGGTAAAGGCCCCGCCCGCAGAGGAACGACGAAAAGTCCTCAGCCGGGACCTCCGGCACACCGCCGAGACTGAGCGGTACGACGCTGACGCGGCGAAAACCACACGAGCGAGCGAGCCGACCGAGTTCCTCCACCACAATGTCGTTCTCGAGCACCCCCGTCATCTCCATTTCGTGTCGGCTAGTCTCGGTACACGAATGGTGACGTCCCGGCTCGCACATCGCCACGATTCCTCCCTCTTTCGTGACGCGAAAGAACTCACCGAGGATCTGCTCCTGGTTGGGCACGTGATGAAACGCGCGTCATGAACCACGACGTGGTCGCATGCAGCGTCTTCCAGTGGGATGGAGTAGCCGTCGTAGGTCAGAAACCGAGGGTCAAGATCCCACCGCGTCCAACGGTGCGATTGGAACAGCTCGCGGCCAAGGCCCAAAGCCGTGGCCGAGACGTCGATCGCGATTGTGCGACAACCGTAGAGATTCAGGAAGTGCGAAACCCAACAAGTCCCGGCGCCGAAGTCCGCCACGGTGTCGCCCGGGGCCACTCTGCCCCAATGGAACAGGACGCCGAGGTTGAAGAGGTACCGCGAATACTCCGGCAAGTTGAACGGTTTGTGCAGCAGCCAAGGCGTATCCGCAAAGTCGGCGAAGTAGCGCTCAGCGGCAAGGTTGAATGTATCTGTCCGCTCAAGTAACTCCTGAGTGGAGAGCCCGTGCGCCTCGCCCAAAGGCAAGCGCATGCGCAAGCCAGTAGAGACGACGCGGTCGAGAGCGCCGGCTAGGAAGCGCCTCGCTAGGGCTAGGGCACGGAAGACGGTCACGCCACCGGTCCCCCTTCGCGAGACCAATGAAGGCGTGACGAATGAACTGCGGGTCGCACCCCACCAACTCCGTTGCTGCTCCAGATCTTCGCTGGGGTCGTTTCGAACGTCAACGGTACTCTCGTGGCATTATCTCGGCTTGGCCTCGGCCAAGCAAGCCCGATCCTATCGGCACTACGCGCTTTCCCACACCGGCAGACAACGCCATACCTTGATTCACGCACGCGGACTCGGAATACGGTTCGGATCGCAGTGGGCTCTCGCCCACGTCGACCTCGACCTCGCGTCCGGCGACCGCCTGCTGCTGGCCGGGGCCAACGGTTCCGGGAAGACGACCCTGCTGCGGCTGATCGCCGGACTCCGGCGTCCCACGGCGGGCGAACTCCAGGTCGACGGACGGCGCGCGGCCGAGAATCGCTTCGGGGTCCGCGGCACACTGTCCCTGGTCTCCCACCACGACTATCTCTACGACCGGCTGACCGCCCTGGAGACGCTGCAGCTCTGGAGTTCGCTCTGCGGACGGCGCTCCAGTCAGTTCCAGCTCCACGACCTGCTCGGCGAACTCGGTCTCTCGGCCGCCGCCGACCGCCAGGTTGCCGGTTTCTCGGCCGGCATGAGGAAGCGCCTGATCCTCGCGCGCTCCCGACTCGAGAACCCGCGGCTGCTGCTCCTCGACGAGCCCTTCGCGTCCCTCGACCCGCAGGGGCAAAGCCTGATCGAGAGCTGGATCGGACGTTTCGTGGACGGCGGCGGCACCCTGATCGTCGCCTCGCACGCGATAGAGCGGGCTGCCCGCATGTGCCGCCGGGCGGTGCTGCTCGAGCAGGGCCAGGCGGTGTGGCAGGGCGCGGCCGCCGATCTCGACGACGCCTGGGGGCGGAGGTTGGCGAAACTGTGAAGTTGCTCCGTCCAGTACTCGTGCTGCTGACGAAGGACCTGCGGGTCGAGTGGCGGGGCCGGTTCCGCTTCTTCTCCATCGTGCTCTTCGGAGGCATCACGCTGGTGCTGTTCTCCTTCACCATCGACGCCGACGAACGCGCGGCGGCGATCATGGCGCCCGGTTTTCTGATCCTCGCCCTGCTCCTGAGCTCGACCCTGGGGCTCTCCGAGTCCTTCCGGGTCGAACGGGAGAACCGCGCCCTGGAGGGGCTGTTGCTGCTGCCGGTCGAACCGGCGGTTCTCTTCTACGCCAAGGCGCTCGGCAACTTCGTCTTCCTGGCCCTGCTGGCGCCCGTGCTGCTGCCCTCGGCGATCATCATCTACGGGGTCCACGCCGGACCGAACGCTCTGCTCTGGCTGTTCGGCGTCTGGCTGCTCGCCGCCGCCGGACTCGCCGCGCCCGGCACCCTGTACGCGGCGATGACCAGCCGTGGCTCGAGTCAGGACGTGCTGCTGCCCCTCCTCCTCTTCCCCTTGGTCATCCCGGTGCTGATCGCCTCGGTCAAGAGCGCGGCCCTCGTGCTGCACGGGGATCCGATGGACCAGACGGACAGTTGGTTCGCCATTCTGATCGCCTTCGATGTGATCTACTGGGTGCTGGGTGGAGTGCTGGCCGCCGTGGCGATGGAGGAGTGACGGCCCGCCCGCAGCCCGGGTTCCCGTCACGCAAAGGAGCAAGTCGAAGGTGGACGGCGCTATAGTCGGCGGTTGGGGATGGGTCGCTGCCGCCTATGGTTTGGCGGGCGCCGCCCTGGCCCTCTACACCTTCAGTCTGTTCGCCCGCCGGCGACGGACCCTTGGCAACGCACCGGCGCAGGAACAGAGCGATGAGCACGGAACCCACGACCCCCACCAGCGGAACGGCTGACCGCGGCAACCGGCGTCTTCTGCTGCTGGCCGCGGGCGGCGCCGTGGCCATCGCCCTCTCCGTTCTGGTCTTCGGCGACGTCGGCGAGAACCTGGTCTACTACTGGAGTCCTTCGGAAGTCCACGAAGCGGGCCCCGAGGCGGTCGGCGCCAGCATCCGGCTCGGCGGCCTGGTCGAGAAGGGCTCGGTGAACCGGAGCGAGGACGGCCTGACCCTCGAGTTCACGGTCACCGACGGCACATCGCAGATAGACGTCCGCACCACCGCCGTGCCGCCGGCCATGTTCCGGGAGGGCATCGGCGTCGTGCTCGAGGGGACGCTGGGGAAAGACGGCGAGTTCGAGACCTCGCGCCTCCTGGTGAAGCACGACAACGAGTACCAGGCCCCCGACGTGGATGACCAGCGCGGCATGGAGGAGTTGATCGAGTCCATGCAGTTCGACACGTGACCTCGGCCCTGGGCCAGGGGTTCGTGCTCCTGGGCCTGATCGCCGCGAGCTTCGGCGCTCCGTTCGGCTACATCGCCGGCGCGCGGCGGTCGGCATCCGGTCTGCGCTGGACCCGACGCCTGGCCCACGTGTTCGCGGCGGCCATGGTCGGCGCCTGCGGGATCATGTGGTACGCGCTCCTGAGCCACGACTTCTCCGTCTCCTACGTTGCCCAGGTGGGGTCGCGGGCGACGCCTCTCCACATCACGATCTTCTCCCTGTGGTCGTCGCTCGAGGGCTCGATCCTCTTCTGGGGTCTGATCCTGGGCGTCTATATCGCCGCCACGGCCATCTTCCAGCGCCGCGGCCACGAGGACTACCTCGCCTACACCCTGGCCACCCTGCTCGCGATCGGCACCTTCTTCACCTTCCTGATCGCCAGCGTCGCCGACCCCTTCGCGCCCACGCCGCCGCCCGTGCCGGTCGACGGACCCGGGCCGAACCCGCTGCTCCAGAACCACCTGCTGATGGCAATCCACCCGCCGATGCTCTACCTGGGCTACGTCGGCATGTCGGTGCCCTTCGCGATGGCGGTCGCGGCGCTGCTCCGGGGCCAGTTGGGGGCCACCTGGCTCCGGCCCATGCGCCGCTGGCTGCTGGTTCCGACGTCGTTCCTCACCGCCGGCATCATGCTCGGCGGCTGGTGGTCGTACGAGGTCCTCGGCTGGGGCGGCTACTGGGCCTGGGACCCGGTGGAGAACGCCTCGTTCCTGCCCTGGCTGACCGGGATCGCGGCGCTCCACTCAGGCGTCGTGCAGCAGCGGCGGGGGACGCTCAAGGCCTGGACCGTGATCCTGATCATGATCACGTTCCTGCTCACCATCCTCGGCACCTTCCTGACCCGCTCGGGAGTCGTGAACTCGGTCCACTCGTTCACCCAGAGCGCGATCGGCCCCGTGTTCCTGGGCTTCCTGGCCCTGTCCGCCGCCGCGGTTGTCGTGCTGCTGTCGCTGCGGGTCGACACCCTGGTCTCGGAGCCTTCGAACGAGCGCCTGGTCAGCCGCGAAGGCGCCTTCCTGCTGAACAACCTGCTCTTCGTCAGCCTGATGTTCACCGTGCTCGTGGGCACGCTCTACCCGATCGTCGCCGAATCCCTGCGCGGGGTGAAGGTCAGCGTCGGCGAGCCCTACTTCAACCGCATGGCCGTGCCCCTGTTCGCCGGGCTGCTGCTGCTGATGGGTGTAGGCCCGGCCCTGCCATGGGGCGGCAGCAACCCGAAGCTGGTCCGGCGCGCCCTGGTGCGACCGCTGCCCGCCGCCGCCGTTGGTCTGGCGGTGGCGCTGCTGTTCGGCGCCCGCTCCGCGCCGGTGCTCCTCGTCTCCGCCTTCGCCGGCTTCGCGCTCTGGGTCACCGCGGACCAGGGCCTGCGACCGGCGCGCACGCGGCCCCGGCGCGAGGGCGGCAGGGGGCCGCTTGCCGCGCTTCTGGTGGCGCCCGACAAGCTGGGCGCCTACGTCGTCCATTTCGGCGTCGTGGTCACGTTCGTCGCGGTAGCCGTGTCCTCCAGCTTCCAGCGCGAGGCGGAGTCCACGCTGCGCGCGGGCGACAGGCTCACCCTCGGCGTGTACGAGATGACGTTCCGCGGCGCCGAGCAGGTCCAGGAGCCGCATCTTCTGCGCCACCAGGCCCAGGTCGAGGTCTCGAGCAACGGCCGGAGCCTGGGCACTCTGTACCCGTCTCTCAACATCTACCCGAACCAGCGCGAACCGATCGGCACGCCCGCGGTCCGCACCACGGCGGGCCACGATCTCTACCTGACCCTGATGAACGTCGGCGGAGACGGATCGATCGGCCTCCGCGCGATCACGACGCCGCTCGTCGCATGGATCTGGATCGGCGTCGTGATCATGGTCCTGGGCACTGCGCTCTGTCTGATTCCGACCGCCGCCGAGAGGCGGGCGGCCGCGCCGCGCGCGGTCCCGGACCTCGCCGCGTCGCCGGCAGGGGGAGGGCGATGAACCGCAAGGTCCTCCTCGTCGGCCTCGGCATCGCCCTGCCGCTTCTCGTCTTGCTGGGCTACGCCTTCCGGCACGACCCGAGCATCGTCGAGTCGCCGCTCATCGGCAAGCCGGCGCCGAACTTCCGGCTCGTCGACCTGGACGGCAACGTCGTCGCCCTGGAGGAGCTGCGCGGCGAACCGGTCATCGTCAACTTCTGGGCCTCCTACTGCGTGCCTTGCTGGGCCGAGCACCCGCTGTTCATGGAAGGCTCACGGCGCTGGCAGGGCCAAATCCACTTCCTCGGTGTCATCTACCAAGACGAACCTCAGCCGATCCGACGTTTCGTGGCGGACTACGGTGGCTGGGGACCGGCATTGATCGACGAAGGTGGACGGGTTGCTATCGCCTACGGCGTCTACGCGGCGCCCGAGACGTTCTTCATCGACCGCGACGGTGTGATCCTGGACAAGGTCAGCGGCGCGGTGTCGCCTGACCATCTCCTCGACGTCGCCAACCGCCTGCTCGCGCAGCCGGCCGAAGCGACCGGTTGATATGCGGCGCCCCGGATCGAGGCTCCGAACGGACAACCGTCGGTGGATCCGGGAGACCGCCCTCCTGGCGCTCGTGGCCGCGCTCCCGGCCACCGCACCGACTTCGGCCCAGCCGCCGGCTACGCAGCCGGACCTCCGGCTGCCGTCGGCGGAAGGAGAACGTCGACCGGGGTTGGGCGTCGAGATGTCCCACGAGTTGGGCGATCCCCTGGGCCGACCGCTCTCCGGCGCCGAACTGGACCAGGCCGTCGCCGGCGTCGCGGCCGAGATCCGCTGCCCGAAGTGCCAGGCTCTGTCGATCGCCGATTCCGGCGCCCAGTCGGCGCAGGCGATGCGCGAGGAAGCACGGTCGCTGCTCGCGGCCGGCTACACCCGGGAACAGGTCGTCGGCTACTTCGAGCAGCGCTACGGTGAGTTCGTCCTGCTCGAGCCGCGCGCCCGGGGGCTCAATCTGCTCGTCTGGGGGGCGCCCGCCGCCATCGTCCTGCTCGGCGCCCTCCTGGTCGCCCACCGAATCCGCCAACGGCGACGGAGCGGCGACGAAGCTCTTGACGCCTACCTGCAACGGGTGGAGCAGGAGACAGCGACCTGACTCTCGTCGCGACGGTCGCACTGGCAGCCGCCGTCCTCGCCGGCCTGGGAGTCGGGTTCGCGTTCCTGCCCCGGGAAGCCGCGACGCGCGCGGCCGCGCTCAAGCTCCAGCGCACGGACCTCCTGAGCCGGCGCGACGATCTGCTCGCCCGGCTGAAGCAGGCCGGTCTCGAAGCGGCGGACCGCCGCCGGCTCCAGGTTTCCGCGGCCCGGGTGCTGAAGGAGCTCGACGAGGTCGAGGAGGCCATCGCCGGGATCGCCCCGCAGCGCGGCGCCAAACCAAGGGCGACGCAACCGGCCGGCGGGGCCTTCGTCCAGGCCCACCCCCTGCTCTCCGGCGTGCTGCTCGGCGGCGGCGTGGTCGGCCTGGTCGCCGCCCTCGTGATCTGGGCCCAGTCCGACGCCCGGCCCGATCCCGAAGCCCAGCAGATGGCCGAGCAACAGGCCGGCGGCGGCGCCGACTTCCGCGGCCAGGCCCCGCTCGGCCCCGAAATGGCCCGCCAGGCCGAGGAACTGCGGCGGCAGATCGAGGCCTATCCCACGAACATCGACCTGCACCGCGCCCTGACCCAACTCCTGCTGTCCAACGGCCGCATCTTCGACGCCTTCCAGCAGGCCCAGCGCATCCTGGAGATCGACCCGGACGATCCCGACGGCCACTACGTCTCCGGCGTCGTCCGTCTCTCGATGGGCCAGCCCGACGTCGCCATGGATTCACTGGGCCGGTCGCTCAAGAGCGACCCCGGCCACGAACAGGCAGCGCTGATGCGAGGCCTGCTCCTCCTCCAGCTCGGCGACCGCGACGGCGCGATCGCCACCTGGCAAAACGCCAACGAAGCCCGCACCAGCCCCCGCCTCCAGCAGGTCACCGCCATGGCCCGCGAAGGCAAGACCTTCCAGGAAATCATCAACACGCCGATGTAGGCGTCGTTGGCGCGCACCCGCCCGCAGGGGTCCCGGGGGAGGGTCCCAGGTGCCGCTCGCGCTTGTTTGGTGAAAAGAAGGGTTGGCGCTCGCTGCGGTCGGCTGCGCTCCGGTTGGGCACCGGTTGGCGAAGGGGCGTCGGCCGTCGCTTGCCGACAGCCACCTGGGACCCTCCCCCCGGACCCCCTGCGGGCTGGACGGCGTCGGACCGCCCAGTGCCAGGCTGACCAGTACACGGCTAGTATCGCTTCTTCGTCTTCGAGGAGATACACCATGGCGCATCAGACCCCATCAGCGACTACGAGGTCGACCCCAAGGAACTTGCAGATCCTGAGTTGGGGGCTTTGTCCGCCGTATGGTCAGAACAGAAGTCGGGCCTTGAAGGCCTCGACCAGCTCACGGAACGGCTCAAGCGCGAGTGGGCCATCGAAACCGGATTGATTGAACGCCTTTACGACCTGGATCGCGGCGTGACGGAACTCCTGATAGAGCGGGGCATCGACGCGGCTCTGATTCCGCATCGCGCTGGCCTGGGTGAGGAGAAGGTCGCCATGCTCGGCGACCAGAAGAACACCATAGAGAGCCTGTTCGCGTTCGTCAAAGGAGACCGACTCCTATCCAGCAGCTACGTCAAGGAGCTCCACGCCTTGTTCACCCGCAATCAGGAGTTCGCGAAAGGGCGTGACCAGTTCGGACGAAGAACGCAGATAGCCCCTAAAAAGGCGCCTACAAGAACCGACCGAACAACCCGACCAGAGACGACGGGACGATCCACGAGTACTGCCCGCCTGAGCATGTCGCGGCAGAAATGGACCGACTTCTGGAACTGCACCGGAACCACAAGGACACCCCTCCCGAGGTCGAAGCCGTCTGGCTTCACCACCGCTTCGCGCAGATCCACCCTTTCCAGGACGGAAACGGGCGAGTAGCGCGGGCCTTGGCTACCCTCGTGTTCATCCAGGCCGGGTGGCTGCCCCTGGTCGTCCGCGATGCCAAACGCGGTGACTACATTCAGGCTCTGGAGGTCGCAGATAGCGGCGACCTGCGACCACTCGTCAGTTTCTTTTCGGCTCTCCAGAAGAGAGAGTTTCTCAACGCGATCAGCCTTGCTCGAGAGATCGAGAGAGAAGCCAGAGTCGACCTCCGCATCCGGGGCATCGGCAGGAAACTGGCCCATCACCGCAAAGAACTCGCCCGCGAATGGAATGACGCTGTCGCCAGCGCTCGGAAGCTCCTTGAACTAGCGGGCGAGCGGATGCTGGAGGTTCGCGCGGAACTGGAAGAGGAGTTGTCAGCTAGCCCCGAGTTCGAGTTCTTCGTACACAGTGAGGACGACCAAGGCGACCGAAGTCACTGGTTCAGGCGCCAAGTCATCTCGACAGCCAAGGAACTCGACTACTTCGCGAACACGGACCAGCACCGGGCCTGGGTACGCCTGGGCATCAACGAAGCCGCCAAGAAGGGAACACCAGCCAATGTGCTGATCTCGTTTCACTCGATTGGCCACGACTTCCGAGGCGTCCTGGCCTGTTCCGCAACCTGGTTTGAGCACCTGCAGGGCGACGACGACAGACTGGAATCGACTGGAGAGAGACCGCTCTGCGCCGATGTCTTCCGGATCAACTACAAAGAAAAGGTCTCAGACATCGAACCCCGCTTCCGCAAGTGGTTGGACGAGGCGATCGAGCGCGGTCTCGCTAAGTGGCAATCAGCCCTCTGACGGCAGGCCCAGTCTCCGGACCACCTCGGTCGCGACGTCCCGCTTGCGTTCGGATCCCCGGGTCCTGATCCTCACGTCCGCCTGGCGGTACGAGTCGAGGCGACTCTCGTACAGGGCCCGGGCCTGGTCCGGGGTTTCGAACAACGGGCGGCGCTTGTGGGACTGCTGCGCGCGGCGGCACAGAGCCTCCCAGGGCGGGTCGAGCCAAACGCTGGTGCCGAGGTCCGCGATCAGCCGGCGGTTCCGCTCCAGGGTAAAGACGCCGCCGCCGGTGGCGATCACCGCCCGGTCGAGTGCGGCGCAGCGTTCGAGCGCCGCCGTCTCGCGTTCCCGGAAGTAGGCCTCACCACGCTCGACGATCAGATCGGCCACTGGCTGCCCCTCATGCGCAGCGATGTCCGAGTCGAGATCCCGGAAAGGCCAACCGAGGGAACGTGCCAGCCGCCGGCCGATCCTGCTTTTGCCGGCCGCCATGAAGCCGACGAGGAAGACGCGCATTGCAGACCCCTCAGCCCGTTTCGACCGGCTGGTAGCGGTCGAGCGTCAGGCCCGGCACGCAACGATAGTGACGCTCGTTCCCGGTCAGGAGCACGGCTCCGGACTCGACGGCCGAAGCCGCGATCAGGGCGTCTGCGAGCCGCATTCCGTCGGAGAGCGCATAGTTCTCGACGTAGACCGTGGCCCGCTGACCGATGTTCTCGGTCAAGGGCAGGATTCGCCACCCGTTCCGCTGAATCGTCAGTCGCAGCGAGCGAAGTTCCTCCTTGCTCCGAACACCCTGCACGAGCTCCATGTAGGTAACGGCCGAAAGCTCGACCGACGAACCAGCCACGATCGCTTTCACCGCTGACTCCCGCCCTCGAAGGAACCAGATGAGGACATCCGTATCAACCAGCACGGAAGCGGCCTTCCCGCAGCCGCCTGACATGAGCTGCGACATCGGCCATGTCGGTGCGGTCCTTCCATATGCCGAAGGCAGGCGACAACGTCTTCTCGTCCGGCGCCGAGGCTGAGTCCTCTTCGATGGCCACGAGCCTTGCTCTGGGCCGGCCCCGATAGGTGATGGTCACCGTTTCTCCGCGCTCCACGCACCTGAGGACCTCGCCTACCCGACTCCTCAAGCCCTTTGCAGTGATCTCCATCGTCTTCTCCCATACCAAGTGTCGCCTTTGAAGTGTACACTTTGCGACGAGATCCTGGAACCCGTGGCATATAGTCGACCGACGAGTTCAGTCGATGTCGCCACTTGCCATCCTCGTCCTGATTCTGATCTGCGGCTTCGTATGGGGTGGCTTCACGGTGTTCCTCGTGCGGGCGCTCAGAAGCGAGCGATCGCGCCATCAAGACAGCTGACGACGGCCCAGCGGAGCCTTCAGGCCAGCGCCCGCAGCAGGCGGCCACACGAGGCCCCCAGATCCCCAGAGTCGAGGGCCGAGACGACGGCCACCGCGTCGGCGCCGGCTTCGATCACGCGCGGGGCACGCTCAGCGTCGATGCCGCCGATCGCGATCAGGGGTTTGGCGGTGACCGCGCGCGCGGCGGCTACGCCGGCGAGGCCGACGACCGGGTCCGGCCGGTCCTTCGTGGTGGTTCCGAAGGCGGGGCCGATGGCCACCGCGTCGACGGCCGGGTCGCGGTCGGCCTCGACGGCCTGTTCGCGGCTGTGCGTGGAGCGGCCGATGTACCGGTCGTCCGGCAGCGAAGAACGCGCCACGGACGGCGGCAGGTCGTCCTGGCCGAGATGGAGGCCGACACGCGGGCCCTTGGTCGCCGGCAGCGCGGCGGCGATGCCGGGCCGGTCGTTGATCCAGAACAGGGCGGCGTCGGGAGCGGAGCCGCCGCCCGATGTCGCCGCCTCGACGACCCGGGCCACAGCCTCGGCCAAACGCCACGCCTGAAGGTCGGGCAAACTCTTGGCGCGAAGCTGAATCCAGAGCACTCCGCAGTCGAGCAGCGTCCGCACGGTGGAGGTCACGGCCTCCGGCTCGGGGCCGACGAGCCCCGTGTCGACGATCGCGTAGAGGCGGTTCGCGGGTGGCCGGAGCGGAACCGGAGACCGGCCTGCGGCCGATGCGGGCGAGACGCCCGCGTTCCCAGGAACCGGCGTGCGCCCCCCCGCGGTCCCACCAGCCCGACCGGCGCTCATTCTCCGTCCAGCCGCGCCAGGAACCCGGCATCGAGCGCGGCGTCGGCGAATGCCCGCGAGCCGACGAGCCGCCGCATCAGCGGCAGCGTGGTGCGGACTCCGTCGATGTCGAACTCCATCAGGGCGCGGGTCATCCTCGAGATCGCCTCCTCCCGGTTCGCGCCGTGGGCGATCACCTTGGCCACCAGCGAATCGTAGTGCGGCGGCATCGACGCGCCCTCGAATCCGTGGCTGTCGACCCGGATCCCCGGGCCGGCCGGAGGGCGGTAGCGGCGGAGCGTGCCCGGCGAGGGCGCGAAGGTCTCCGGATCCTCCGCGTTGATCCGGCATTCGATCGCGTGGCCGCTCGTCGGCGTGCCGTCGGCCAACCCCAGCGGCTCGCCGGCGGCGGCCAGGATCTGCAGCTTGACCAGGTCGACGCCGGTCACCGACTCGGTCACCGGATGTTCGACCTGGATGCGCGTGTTCATCTCCAGGAAGTAGAAGCGGTCGCCCTCCACCAGGAACTCGACCGTACCCGCGTTCGCGTAGCCGACCCGCTTCGCCAGCCGCACTGCGGCGGCGGCCAGCGACCGCCGCAGGTCGGTCCCTACCCTTGGCGCCGGCGCCTCCTCCACCAGCTTCTGGTGCCGGCGCTGAATTGAGCAGTCGCGCTCGCCAAGCTGCACCGTGCGGCCGAACGAGTCGCCGAACACCTGGACCTCGATGTGGCGCGGGCGTTCGACCAGGCGCTCAACGATGAGTTCGCCGCTGCCGAAGGCGGCGCGGGCCTCGCTCGCCGCCGACTCGATAGCGCTCTCAAGCCTGGCGCGGTCTTGGACGGCCCGCATGCCGCGGCCGCCACCGCCCGCGGCGGCCTTCAGCATCAGCGGGTAGCCGATCCCGTCGGCAAACGCCGCCGCCTCCGCGGACGACTCCGGCAGCGGACCGCCCTCGAGCACGGGCACATCGGCCGCGACCGCGGCTTCCCGACCTCGGCTCTTGTCGCCCAGCGTGCGGATGGACGACGGCGACGGCCCGATCCAGGTCAGGCCGCACTGCTCTACGGCGGCGGCGAAGCCTGCGTTCTCGGCCAGGAATCCGTAGCCTGGATGGACCGCCTCCGCGCTGGTGATGAGTGCTGCCGAAAGCAGATTGCGCTTGTGCAGGTAGCTCCCGGCCGGCGCCGGAGGCCCCACGCAGACCGCCTCGTCGGCCAGCCGCACGTGCAGGGTGTCGCGGTCCGCGGTGCTGAACACCGCGACGGTCGCGATGTCGAGGTCCCGGCAGGCCCGGATGATCCGCACCGCGATCTCGCCCCGGTTGGCGACCAGGATCTTGCGGAACGGCTGCGCGGAGCCACCGATGGGTGCCGGCACGCGTCGCTCAACTCCCAACATGCGCCGCCAGACGGCTGACAGTCCGAACCGCAACGAGCATCCTGGGGCCCGGGGCTATCTCGGGCCTGTGCTCAAGCCTGAATTACGAAGAGAGGCGCGCCGAACTCGACGGCGTCGCCGTTCCCGGGCACCACGGAGGTGATGGCTCCGGAGACGTCGGCCTCGATCTCGTTCATCAGCTTCATCGCTTCGACGATGCAGACGACCTGCCCCTTCTCGACCTTGGAACCGACTTCGACGTAGGGCGGCGCGTCGGGGCTGGGGGCGACGTAGAACGTGCCCACGATCGGCGAACTGAGTACGTGCCCTTCGAGCGCCGGCGCCTCGTCGGCCGCCGGCGCCTCGTCCACGACCGGCGGCGGCGAAGCGGCAGGCCCCGCAAACACGGCCCGTTCCACGCGAGAACCTCCACCACCGCCTCCCCGATCGCCGCCCACCCGCAGGTAGAGGCCGCCGACCTGGTACTCCACGGAGAGGTCCGAGCCGCCGCGCCGCTCCTCGGCGACGAATCGGATCAGCGCATCGATTTGCTCGCAGCTCAGCACAACGGCGGAGTGTATCCGCTACGGGCGGTTACCAGTCGCCGCTTCGCGGCGGCGCTTGTTTCCCGCGGGTCAGAAGACCCGCGGCTACGGACCCGCGGCTACGGGGCTTCACCTTCCCGCGCAGGCTTTCCAGCCCATCGCGCGCCCGGCGGTTGCCCGGGTCGGCCCTGAGGACCTGTTCGAAGATCTCCGCGGCCTCGCGCCGGTGTCCCTGGGCCAGGTACAACTTGCCCAGCGTGACTGTCGGCGTCGGCGAGTGAGCAGCCCCTGGGCTCCCTTCGGCTGCCATCGCCGGCCGCGGCTACTGGCCCGTGACCTGGACGAACTTCGTCACCTCGTCGGAGCCGAGCGAGTTGGTGGCCCGGAAGGTGACCGCGTAGGTGCCCGTCGCGGCGTAGGTATGGGTCGGGTTCTGCCGCGTGCTCGTGTTGTCGTCGCCGAAGATCCACAACCAACTCGTCGTGCGTCCGTCGGTCGTGTCCTCGAACGCGACCAGCAGATTGCGGGTGCTGAAGGTGAAGTCGGCCCGCGGCAGCCGCTGAATGCTGACGCTCACGTTCGTCGTCACCAACTGGCCGCCGCCGCTGCCGACATCTACGCCGACCTCGAAGCTGTCGCCCGTCACGGTGTCGAGATCGCCCGAGGTGACGATCAGCCGGTCCGACGCGGTGCCGTCGGCGCCGGTAGAGATCAATCCGCCGCCCGATTCGAGCGTGCCGATCTGGGTGCGGAAGTTGACCTCGGCCTTCTCGAGCGGCTGGCCCCGGTCGTCGCGAACGATGGTCAGCAGATCTGCCTCTCCGCCCGTCTCGGGCACGCTGTTCGGCGTCACCTGCACGGTGACTGAAGCCGGCGAAAGACCGACCTGGACCACCACCGTCGCCGTCTCCGAGCCGCCCGTGCTGGCCGAAATCGTGGCAGCGCCGAACTGGCCATTCGCTTCGAGCATCGCCAGCGCCTCGCCACGATCGTCGACGGGAACACTGGGCGGAATCGAGCCCAGCGTGGTCGCGAGCCGCACCAGGGTGCCGGAACTGACCGGCGTGCCGTTCGGCCGCAGCGCCACGACCCGGATTTCGGAACTGCCGTCGGACGGAATGCGGTCCGGATTCGCGCTGATCGTGATCAGCGTGCCCGACGGCGCCACCGGGTTCGTCTTGTCGCACGCCGCGAACACCGCCAGATACAAAGCGGCGGCGATCGCGGCAGGCAGGAATCGGCGCCGGGTGTCCATCTCTCGAATCAGTATACGAACGCTATGGAGAGAGCGTCTACTCGCTCGTGTCCGGGCCGGGGACCCAGATCAGTCTGGTCACTTCGTTCGCTCCCACCGGGTTCTCGGCGCGCAGGGTCACGGCGTAGTAACCCGGTTTCGCGAACCGATGGGACGGGCTCTGGCGCGTGCTTGTGGCTCCGTCGCCGAAGTCCCACAGCCTGCTTGTCACCTGGCCCGCGGAAGTATCGCGGAATGCGACCAGCAGGCCGCCGGGACTGTACTTGAAAGCAGCCTGCGGCAGTCGCTGGATACGGATGCCCCTGTCCGCCGTCCGCAGAGCCACGTCGGGGGTGCCCACCGCCACCGTCAGGAAAAACCTGTTCTCTCCCACCGCGGCCAGTTCGGAGGCGGCAAGCGTTAGCCGGTCGGTGACCCCGCCGTCCGCTCCGGTTGTGACCAACCGTCCCGCTGAGCCGAGCGTGCCGGTCTCGGTGAGGAAATTCACCTTCGCATTCTCAAGCGGCCGCCCACGGTCATCGCGCACGAGAGCGAACAGTTCGACCTCGCCGCCGGTCTCGGGCACGCTGCTCGGGATCGCCTGAAGGGTCACGGACCCGGCCGGACGTCTGTGCTGAGTGGCCTGCTCCTTGGCGTCTTGGGCCAGGGCGGCAGGCACCAGGAGAATCGCCGCGGCGGTCACCACGGTAACGACAAGGTGGATCCGACGGTTCGCAATCATGTTCTTTCCCTCCATGAATTCGTGGGCAAGCTCTTCACCATCGTCTACGGCCCCCCGGTCCGCTTCGTCTAGCGCTCGCCGCTTCGCGGCGGCGCCCGGATGCGGACCAGAAGGTCCGCGCACCCAGAGATCGGCCGTCGAAGTAGCCAGTTTCTTTACTGCATTCGCAGTTTTTGACCGACAGCCGGCGACCAACAGCGGAGACGACCGCCCCGGTGGCCGTGCCGATCCCGTCCAGTCCGCGCCGGAGGCCGGAGGGTGAGCCCGTCAGCCCGCGGCCGAAGCCGGGGGCGCTCCCGGCCGGCGCTTCACGGTGCGGACCGCGGACAGGTCTTCCAGCGACTGCTGCAGCCGGTTCAGGTGCTTGCGGTTGCGGACGTCGACCACGACGTCGATCGCGGCCTCGCCGTGACCGCGGTTGCGGCTCTCGATATGGCGGATGTTGCTGCCCTGCTTGGCGATCGCCTCGGTGACGCGCGCGAGCACGCCGGGCCGGTCGCGGGTCTCGATGACCAGAGTGACCGCGAACATCGCGTCGTTGCGGCGCGCCCACTCGACCCGAATTTCCCGTTCGGGGTGGTACAGCAGGTTGCGCACGTTGGGACAGTCCACGGAGTGGACGGAGACGCCCCGACCGCGGGTCACGAAACCGATGATGTCCTCGCCCGGCAACGGGCTGCAGCAGCCGGCGAAGAACGCGAGCATGTCGTTCTCGCCCTTGACCACCAGCCTCGCCTGGTCGCGGGGCAGCACCTTGCTCACCGCCTGGCGCAGGCGGCCCGGTTCCTGGTCCCGGCGCCGCAGACGCTCCGGCGGCAGCACCGCGCGCAGCACCGGCTTCGCCGAACCGCGGCCGAAGCCCAGCCGGCTGAACAATTCGTCGACGCTCGCATAGCCCTCGGCGGCCACGAAGTCCGCCATCTCCTTCGAGTCGAACACGCGGCGCGGGCTCACCCGGTAGCGGCGCAGTTCACTGGTCAGCATCGTGCGGCCGATTTCGATCGCCCGCTTCTTCTGCTCGGCGTTGATCCAATGACGGATCTTGCTCCGCGCCCGCGTCGTGGCGACGATGTTGAGCCAGTCGCGGCTGGGTTCGCGGTTCGGGTTCGTCGTGATCTCGACGATGTCGCCGTTCTTGAGTTCAGTCCTCAACGGCGCCAGCCGTCCGTTCACCCGCGCGCCGCTCGTGTGATGGCCGAGTTCGGTGTGGACGCGATAGGCGAAGTCGAGCGGTGTCGCGCCGCGGGGAAACGAGAGCACGTCGCCCTTGGGCGTGAACACGTAGACCTCGTCGGGATACAGGTCGATCTTGAGCGCGCTCAGGAAGGTGCGCGGGTCCGGCACCTCCTGCTGCCACTCGAGGAGCTGGCGCAGCCAGACGATGCTGACGTCGTTCTCGTCGGTGTCGAGGCGGCCTCCCTTGTACCGCCAGTGCGCCGCCACGCCCTCTTCGGCGAGCAGGTCCATCGCCTGGGTCCGGATCTGGACCTCGAACGGCTGCCCGCCGCGGCCCAGCACCGTCGTGTGCAGCGACTGGTACAGGTTCGGCTTCGGCATCGCGATGTAGTCCTTGAAGCGGCCCGGAATGGGACGCCAGATCTGGTGGACGACACCGAGAGCGGCGTACGTGTCCTTCACGTCGACGGTGATGATACGGAAGGCCAGGAAGTCGAACAGGTCCGGCAGATCGATCTGCCGGCGGCGGAGCTTCTGGTAGATCGAGTAGTAGCCCTTGACCCGGTGACTGATCTCGGCGTCGATCTCCGCTTTCGCAAGCGCCTCGCGCAGGCGCTCGGCAATGCGCCGGGTCGTGCTCCGAGCGCCCCTGATGCGCTCGTCGAGCTGTTTGCGGATGTCCTCGTAGTGGTGCGGATGCAGGTGCCTGAACGCCCGATCCTCCAGCACCCGCTGAATCCGGGACATCCCGAGCCGGTGGGCAAGCGGCCCGTAGATCTCCAGCGTTTCGCGCGAGATGCGCCGCCGCTTCCCGGGCTCCAGATGCTCCAGGGTGAGCATGTTGTGCAGGCGATCGATCAGCTTGACCACGATCACCCGCAGGTCGCGAGCCGAGGCGAGGATCAGCTTGCGGAAGCTCTCCGCCTGCACCTCGTCGCTGCGGACGTACTCGTGGCGGCCGATCTTCGACACGCCGTCCACCAGGTCGGCGATCTCGTCTCCGAACTCGGACGCGAGATCCTTCTTCGTTGCGCCCGTGTCCTCCAGGACGTCGTGCAGCAGGCCGACGGCGACGCTGGTCTGGTCGAACTTGAACTCCGCCAGCATGTGGGCGACGCCGAGAGGATGGCTGATGTACGGGTCTCCCGAACGCCTGACCTGCCCGCGGTGGGACCGCTCGGCATACTCGTAGGCCCGACGCAGCCAGGCTTCGTCGCAGGCGCGATCGTTCTCTTCGAGGCGACGGATGACCTCCGCGATCCCCACGTCCCCCGGCGCCCGCACCGGCAGCGGATCCCGGGGTCGTGTCGCGAGCGCCATCGCCTGCCCTTACGCCGCTGCCGCCTTCTTCTGCCGTCGCTCGCGGCCGAACGAACTCTCCCAGACCAGCACGATCGGGCTGGCGACGTAGATCGACGAGTAGGTGCCGACGAACACCCCGACAAGGAGCAGGAAGGAGAAGCCGCGAATCACGTCGCCGCCCAGGATGAACAGGCTGCCAACCGCCAGCAGGGTGGTGCCCGAGGTCAGGGCGGTGCGCGACAGGGTCTGATTCAGGCTCCTGTTCAGCACCTGGACGAGGCTCTCGCGCCGGTTGCGGCGCAGGTTCTCGCGCACGCGGTCGAAGACCACGACGGAGTCGTTCACCGAGTAGCCGATCACGGTCAGGAACGCGGCCACCGTGGTCAGGTTGAACTCGTAGCCGGCAAACGCGAACAGGCCCAGGCAGACGGCGACATCGTGCGCGAGCGCGACCAGGGCGCCGATACCGAACCGCAACTCGAAGCGGAACCAGATGTAGGCCAGGATGCCGGCCAGTGAGAAACCGATCGCCAGCAATCCCTTGCGCCGCAGTTCGCCGCCGATCTGGGGCAGGACGCTGTCGCTCGACAGCACCGCGAAATTGCCGAAGGTCGCGCGCTCCCGGATCGCCGCGACCGCCGCGACGCTCAGCGCATCGCTCTGCTGGACAGCAGACCAGTCCGTGATCAGGCCCTCGGCCCGCCGGTGCGCCATCACCTCGGCCGCAGCCGCGCGGTAGTGCTCCCGGGCCGCGATGTCGTCGCCGGAAGCGCGCTGGTCGTCCGGATCGGCTTCGAGCAGGAGAGAGGCCAACGCCTCCGTTCCCTGCCGGTTCAGGTCGAACCCCGAAACGCCGCCGTTGTATCGCTGCTGGAGCATCTCCTCGACCCGGACGGTGCTCTCTTCCCCGGCTTCCTCGGCGGTCGGGGTCCTGAGAATGACCGAGTTGTCCTCCTCGGTGCCGAACGACTGGATCGACGCGTTCTCGATCCCGGCGTCCTCCAGCAGCCCGCGCAGTTCCTGAATATCCGGCGGCTCGGCGAACTGCACGATCATCTGCGTGCCGCCGGCGAAGTCGATCCCGAGGTTCAACGGCCGGCTGAAGATGAAGCCCAGCGAGGCGACCACCACGACAGTGGAGAGGCCCAGACACACGCGCCGCAGGCGCATGAAGTCGAAACTCGTATTGCGAAAGAACTCCATCGACGAACCCTCAGATGGACAAACGCTCGACGCGGCCTGAGCGCGAGAGGAGCAGGTCGAACAGGAGCCGGCTGTTGAAGACGGCCGTGAACACGGAAGCCAGGATGCCGACGGTGAGCGTCACCGCGAACCCGCGAATCGCCCCGGTGCCGAAGTTGATCAGGAAGATGGCCGCGATCAGGGTCGTCAGGTTCGCGTCGAAAATCGACGACCACGCCTTGCCGAAGCCCGAAACGACGGAGGCCTTGACCGTGCGCCCGTTGTGAAGCTCTTCGCGAATCCGCTCGAACACCAGGACGTTCGCGTCCACCGCCATGCCGATGGTCAGGATCAGGCCCGCGATCCCGGGCAGGGTGAGGGCGGCGCCGAAGTAGGCCAGAACGCCGAACACGAGCACGAAGTTGAGGGCCAGGGCCACCATCGCGTTGATGCCCGAACCGCGGTACACGACCAGCATCGTCAGCACCACGAGTGCGATGCCGTACATGAAGGCGCGCGTTCCCTGGTCGATCGAGTCCTGTCCCAGGGACGGACCGACCGACCGCTGCTCCAGGTAGTCGATGCCCGCCGGCAGGGCGCCGGAACGCAACACCATCGCCAAGTCCTCGACCTCCTGCTGGGTGAACGACCCGCGAATGACCCCGGAGTCCGAGATCCGGCCCTCAATGCTCGGCGCCGACTGTACCCGGCCGTCGAGCACGATCGCCAGGGGCCTGCCGATGTTGGCGCCGGTCCACTCCCCGAAGATCCCGGCGCCCTCGTGGGTGAGCGAGAAGTTGACCACCGGCTCCTGGAACTGCCCGAGCGAGGCCCGCGCCGTCTTGAGATCGCGCCCCGTGATCACGGGGCGCTTCTCCAGCGCGTAGAAGCCCTGGCCGATCGTGTTGCCGTCGTCGTCCCGCAGGTCCTGGGCCAGGATCTCGAGGTGATCGGGAAGCGTGCCGCCGTACTGGCCCAGGATCTCCTGGGTGTCCACGGCCGCGCCGCCGCTGGGCGGATACTCGGCGAGGCGGAACTCGAGGAACGCGGTGTTCTTGATCAGGTTCTTGACGCGCTCCGGATCGTCGACGCCGGGTAGCTGGACGACCAGGCGGTTGCTGCCCAGGCCCTGACGCTGGATCACCGGCTCGGCGACGCCGAACTCGTCGACGCGGTTTCGGATCGTCTGCAGGGCCTGGTTGATCGCCTGCTCGCGGATGTTGTTCACCTCGTCGGCCCGGCGGTCGAAGATCACGTCCTCGCCGTCGCGTCTCCACGTCCAGTACGGCATGGTCTCCTCGAGGATGTCGGGCAGCAGCTCGTCCTGATCGGCCGCCAGGCCGGTGAGCCGGAAGCGGACCGGCGATTCGACCGCGCCGGCGACGCCGGGGGCGCCCTTCTCGTCGAGTTCCTGGACCAGGCTGTCCAGGTCCTTCTGCGCTTCCGCCCGCAGAGCGTCGTCGGTCAGCACCTCGAGCAGGAGGTGGATTCCGCCGCGCAGGTCGAGTCCCAACGAGATCGAGTCGCCGAGCGGAAACGCCCAGAAGGCGCACGTGGCCACCACGACGACCACGAGCAGGCCGCGCATGATCAGGTTCCTGTTCATGACTTCGGCTCCTCCGCCAGACCGGTCACCGCGGCCTTGGTCATCTTGACCTTGACGCCGTCCGCGATCTTCACGATCACGGCGTTCGGCTCGGTCGACACGACCTCGCCGTGGAGACCGCCCTGCGTGACGATGCGGTCGCCCCGCTTGAGGGCTTCGACGGTCTTCCGCAGTTGCTGCCGGCGGCGGCGTTCAGGAGCGATGAGCAGGAAGTAGAAGATGCCGCCGATGAGGATCAGCGGCAGGAACTGGACGAGCCCCGAGGGCATGCCCCCGGTGGCCACAAACAGGAAGGAATCGAGAATCACGAGAATCATCTGTGGTGCTCCTGGGATGGCGCGGACAGGCGGGCCTCGCGCAGCCCGCACCGCAGGGCATACCCTATCGCCGTTCCGCTCCGGGTCCGCCGGCGCCGCCGACATCGGCCAGCCTGCCGGCGCCAATCGCCCGCCGCAGCCAGGCCATGAAGTCCAGAAAGAAACGCACGTTGTGCTCGGTGGCCAGCACCTTGCCCGTGATCTCTCCGCACCGGAACAGGTGGTGCAGGAAAGCGCGGCTATAGCGGCGGCAGAGCGAGCAGCCGCAGGCGGCGTCCACGGGACGCGGATCGTCCCGGTAGCGGGCGGTCTTGATCCGCACCGTGCCGGTGGACGAAAACAGCGTGCCGTGGCGGGCGTTGCGGGACGGCAGCACGCAGTCGAACAGGTCGACGCCGAGACCCACGGCATGGAGGATGTCCTCCGGCGTGCCGAGGCCCATCAGGTAGCGGGGCCGGTCCTCGGGCAGGGCGGGCGCCACCCAGGACACCGCCTGCCGACCCAGGTCGCGATCCTCGCCGACGCTGACGCCGCCGATGGCGTAGCCGTCGAAGGGCAGCGCGGCCAGGTCCGCCACGCTGCGGCGCCGCAGATCCTCGAAGAAACTGCCCTGGACGATCCCGAACAGGCCGGCCGCGCCCCGTTCGCCGCCGGCGCCCCAGCGGTCCAGCGAGCGCCGCGCCCACAGCGTCGTGCGCCGCAGCGACTCGGCCGCCGCTTCGCGCTCCACCGGCCAGGGCGGACACTCGTCGAGCACCATCGCCAGGTCGACGCCCATGAGCTCCTGGACCTCGACCACCCGCTCCGCGGTCAGTTCCACGCGGCTGCCGTCGTGTGGACTCTGGAACACCACCCCGCCGTCGCTGACCCGCCGCAGCCCCGCGAGGCTGAACACCTGGTAGCCGCCGCTGTCCATCGCCAGCGGACCGTCCCAGCCGATGAAGCCGTGCAGACCGCCGAGGCCGGCGATGCGCTCGGCGCCCACCCGCTCCAGCAGGTGGTAGAGGTTCGTCATCAGGATCTGGGCCCCGGAGGCCAGAAGGCGGTCGTGGCCCATCCCCTTCACCGCGCCCAGGGTGCCCACGGGCATGAACGCCGGCGTCTCGACCTCGCCGTGCGGCGTGGTCAGACGACCCAGACGCGCGAGTCCGTCGCGGCGGTCGACGCGGAACCGCAGCCGGCTGGCGACGCCGGACGTCTCCGCAGCGAGCTGCTCACCCACGCGGTCCCTATCGCTTGAGGTCGACCTTCGTCACCTCGACGTCGTCCGGCAGCGAGAGTATGAACACCTCGTCGTCGATCGGCTCGTTCAGCACCATGTCCTCGAGTTCGATCAGCCTCTCGTCGCCGCTGGCATGCACGACCTTGAAACGCCGGGGCAGGTAGCTTTCGCGATCGATCCAGATATCGATCGTCGTCGCGTACTTCTCCACCCGGCGGTAGTCCGCCGTCAGGTGCAGGTAGTAGGGATCCCCCTCCTGCTCGGGAAACTCCACCTGGACCGTGAAGTACTTCATCAGCGTTTCCAGGTTGCCGGCGGGGCCAAGGTAGGTGAGGACCTGTTCCGAGAGGTTGCCGACATCGGTCACTTTCGCCGTGCCGAGATCGACGTACCAGGTAGTCGCCACATCCCCGTTCATGGCAATCACCAGAGGTTCCGGTTCGACGAACTCCCACCTCAGTGCGTCGGGCGGCCGGAAGCGAAACCAGCCCCGACTCACCTGCGGCGCCAGCAACAGCTCGCTCGTCAGGTGCTGCACCAAGCGCGCCTGAATGGTCTCGATCCGGTTCTGCTCGTACTTCACCCGCTCCACCAGCCGGTCCAGCCTCTCGCGCAGACCGAGGCCCTCCGCCGTCGGATCGGGCGGCGCCGTGGGCGCCTCCGGCGACTGGGTCTCGAGCGTCGGCGCCGCGATCAGAGCCACGAACAGTGCGCCCAGCCACGGCGCGCTACTGCTGGACATGCGGTACTTCATCGCGTTGGCCGGAGCCAGCCGTAGAGTAGCAACCCGTGGCTGCCCCGATGAACGCGCCTCCCAACCTCGCCTTCCGCGATCCCATCCACGGCTTCATCGAAGCCGACGAGCTGGAGGCGGCGCTGATCCGCACGAAGCCGATGCAGCGCCTGCGCTCCATTCGCCAACTCGGCCTGACCCATCTGGTATTCCCGGGCGCCGAGCACAGCCGCTTCGGCCACGCCCTCGGCACGATGCACCTCGCCGGGCGCGTTTACGACGCTCTGGCGCGGGCCGAGGAGATGCCGCTCGATCCCGGTCCGCGGGCGCGCGCCCGGCGCCTGGTCCGGGCCGCGGCTCTGCTCCACGACCTTGGCCACGCCCCGTTCAGCCACTGGGCCGAGGATCTGTTCGAGGACGGAATCGACCACGAGGAGATGAGCCGGCGCCTGCTCGCCGGCGACGAGATCGGCGGCGTCTTCGAGCGCTTCGGCGACGGCGTTGCAAGCTCCGACGTGATCCGGCTGCTCGGCGACCGGCTCGACGGACCGGAACGGCTGCTCTCGCCCATCGTCAGTGGCGAACTCGACGTCGACAAGATGGACTACCTGCTGCGCGACTCCCTGTTCTGCGGCGTCCGCTACGGCAACTTCGACCTCGACCAGGTGGTCTCGACGGTGCGGCCCCTCTACGACGACGCGACCGGCGAGCACCGCCTGGGCATCGACGCCGAGGGCCTGCACGCGGTCGAGAGCCTGATCCTGGCCCGCTACTACATGTTCACGCAGGTCTACTTCCACGTCACCGGCAAGGCCCTGGAGCTCCACCTGAACGAGTGGCTGCACGAGCAGGGGATCACCTGGAGCAGCGATCCCGAGCGCTTCCTGGCCGACGACGACGGCGAAATGATGACCCGGATGCGGCGTTCGGACAGCCTGCACGCGCGCGCCATCACCGACCGCGCCCATTTCCGGCTCGCCCACGAAACCGACGAGCACCTGGCGCCGGAGCAGAAGACCGCGTTCGAACGACGCCTCGAACCCCTGCGCCAGCGCTACGGCGCCGGCCTTCTGGTCTCGAACTCCGCCAAGGACCCGCACCGCCTCGGCCGCGGCCGGGTGCCCGTCCGTCAGGCGAGCGGCCGGCTTCTGCCGCTTGAGGAGGCCAGCCACTTCATGCGCCACCTAAGGCGGATTGATCGTTACCGGGTCTATTGCAGCGACGCCGTCTACGATGAAGCGCGGCTCGCGCTCTCGAGCTGATCAATCCGCCTCCGGCCTCAGGCGGATCGATCGTTACCGGGTCCACTGCAGCGACGCCGTCTACGACGAAGTGCGGCTCGCGCTCTCGAGCTGACCCGCGGCGGCCGGCGCGACCAGGATGGCCGCCCGGCCGCCCGGATGGAGCAGGCTGGCGGCGCCGGGCCGAAGCCTCGCCGCCAGCCGCACGATGGGCCGGCCCTCCGCCTCGAACTTCGCCTCGTAGTTCGTGCGCGGCCCCTCGGGCCAGCCGCCGGGGAGGCGCTCGACGTCGACCGCCGGATGAACCTCCAGCGTCTCCACCACCGCCTCGCCGTACTCGAGGTGGTCCGTGGCGAAGAACAACCGTCCCGAAGACGGCTCGAGCAGCGACAGCACGAGATCGACGGTGCGCGGGTCGAGCAGCCGGCGACGGTGGTGCCGGCTCTTGGGCCACGGGTCCGGGAAGTAGATGTGGACGGTGCGCGCCATCGCCTCGGCCAACAGGGTCGAGACCAGGTAGAGCGCCTCGCCGCGGAGCAGGGTGAGGTTCCCGAGACCTCGCGCCGTCGCCCGCCGCGCCGCCAGCCGGAAGTACTTCGACACCATCTCGACGCCCAGGAACGGGCGGCCGGGCGCGGCGGCGGCCGACGCGAGCAGGAACCGGCCCTTGCCGAAGCCGAGTTCGACCTCCCAGTCCGAGCGTTCCCGAAGCGCCGCCAGCAACTCGGACCGGCACGACGCGAGGCCGCGGAAACCGGCGCCGCCCCAGACCACAGGCGCTAGCGCGCTCAGAGCAGATCCCGGCGGCCCATGGCCCGCAACTGCTCCACGACCTTCCGCACGTCCTGCGCCCGCTCCCGCGGCACGACGAGCACGGCGTCGCCGGTCCTGACTATGGCCAGACCGTCGACGCCGATCACCGCCACGGCGCCGGCGTCGGCGAACAGGAGGTTGTCGCGGGCATCGACGGCGAAAGCAGAGCCCACCGTCCGGTTGCCGTCGCCGTCCGCCGGCAACGCCTCCGCCAGAGACGCCCAGGAGCCGAGATCATTCCAACCGCAGTCGGCGACAACAGAGCCGATCGAGGACAGCCGCTCCATCAGTCCGTAGTCGATCGACACCGACTCCAACCCGGCGTAGATCGAATGCCGGCGCTCCGGGTCGCCGCCTTCTTCCGCCACACGCTCGAGGCCAGCGGCCAGTTCGGGCAGGTGCCGGCCGTAGAGATCGAGTAGAACGGAACCCCGGAACAGGAAGATCCCGGCGTTCCAGAAGTGGCGACCAGAGGCTTTGAAGTGGGCCGCCGTCTCCGGATCCGGCTTCTCGGTGAACCGCACCACACGCTCCACGCTGCCCGCGGCGGCGGGCGCCGAAAGTTCCAGGTAGCCGTAGCCGGTCTCGGGCCGGGTGGGCGCCACGCCGACGGTGACCACCTCGTGATCGCCGCGCTCGATCGACTCCGCGCCGCGGCGAAGCACCAGGCGAAACGCCTCCTCGTCGGCGACCCAGTGGTCGGAAGGAAACACTGCAATCACGTCCTCCCGTATGTCCTCCGGCATCGAACGCACCGCCCAACCGATCGCCGGCGCCGTGTTGCGACCGCTCGGCTCGCCCAGGATGCGCGACGCCGCGAGCCCCGGCAGCTCGGCCGCGACCGCGGGCGCCAGTTCCTCGGTCGTGCAGACCCAGGTCCCGTCCGCGCCGCAGAGCGGTTCGATCCGGCGTGCGGTGGCGGCCACCAGGGCGCCGCCCCCGACCAGATCGAGCAACTGCTTCGGGCGGCGCCTTCTGCTCACCGGCCAGAACCGCGAGCCGACACCGCCGGCCAGGATGAGGCCGATCATGCCCTGCTCACCGGCCAGAACCGCGGGCCGACTCCGCCGGCCAGGTTGAAGACCACCATGCTGTCGCGGCTCAGTCGCCGGCCGCGCCGCGGGCGCCATCCGTGCGCCCCGGGCGCCACACTGTCACCTCGGACAGCGTCTTGCGCCGCAGGTCGGGCACCTCGCAGTCCGGCGCCGGGTAGCCGACCGGGAACAAAATGTACGGCTTCTCGTTCGGCGGCCGCTCGAGGATCTCGCTCAGGAAGGCCATCGGGCTCGGCGTGTGGGTCAGGGTGGCGAGTCCCATCCCGTGCAGGGCGGCGATGAACAGCCCGCAGGCGATGCCGACGCTCTCCTTGACGTAGTAGTTCTTCCGCTTCGCCCCCTGCTCGTCAAAGCCGAAGAGCTCGGCGAACACGACGACGATCCAGGGCACGGTGGTCAGGAACGGCTTCCGCCAGTCCGTGCCCAGCGGCTTGAGCGCCTCCAGCCACTCGTCGGGCATGCGCCCACCGAGATAGCCGTGCTTCTCTTCGGCCTCCGCCGCCTCCCGGATCCGCGCCTTGATCCCGGGGTCGCTGACCGCCACGAACCGCCACGGCTGGCGATGCGCTCCCGACGGCGCGGTCGACGCGGCCTCGATCGCCCGTTCGATCAGCCGGCGGGACACCGGCTCGTCGGTGAAGAAACGCACGCTCCGCCGGCTGTCGAACTCCTTGAAGATCCGGTCCGCCCGTCGCTCCATCTCCGCCGGTTCGACGCGCGGGGGCCGGTACGGGACGAAGACGGGAGCGCCGGTATCAGTCACGCTCCCGCTCGCATCTCGACGACCAGCCTCTCGGAAACTCGGCCGGCGGCCGGTACGGCGCCCGCGACCACGAAGCTGTGCCGTCAGCCACCCGCCCGCTCATCCAGCATCAAAGCCCCTTCCCCGAGTCCGACGACTGCCCTCCCGCCGCGGTCCGAACGAGCTCGTCCTCGACCACCCCGGCCAACTCTTCGTAGGCGACCGCCCCCGCGAGCGGCCGGCCGTTCACGAACAGCGCCGGCGTCCCGTTGACCCCGACCTCGATCCCGGCCCGCCGGTCGGCCTCCACGCGACCCGGCGTGTCCTCGGCCTCCATGCAAGCCGCGAAGGCCTCCGCGTCGAGGCCGGCCCTCTCCGCCTTGTCTTTCAGGTCGTCCACGCCAAGCGTGTCCTGCTCCTCGAACATCAGGTCGTGCAGCGCCCAGAAGGCGCCCTGGTCCTGGGCGCACACCGCGGCCTCGGCCGCGGCCTGGGCGTTGGGATGGATCGCGTGCAGCGGGAAGTGACGGAACACCAGGCGCACCTCCGTCGGGTACTCCTCGAAGAGCTGTTCCAGGGTCGGCAGGATCCGCTTGCAGTACGGGCACTCGAAGTCCGACCACTCCACGATCGTCACCAGCGCCTCGGCCCCGCCTCGTGCCGGCCCGGTCGCGGGATCGACCGAGAGACGGTACGGCTCGACCAGATACTCGATCTCGTGCCCGTCCTCGAGAAACTCCACGAACCGCTGCTGGGCCAGGTACACCCGGACCTGAGGCTCGAGTTCCTCCCGCTCACCCCGGATGCGGCCCTCGTTCTCGGTGAAGAAGGCGTCGATGTCCTCGTCCGAAAGCTCGGCCTGGAGACGCTCCATCTCCGCCTCCCGCCAGACCTCGGGCGCCAGACCCGCCTCCCCGGCAGCAGCAATGACCAGGCGGTCGCGGACGATCCCCTCGAGCGTCCGCTCGATCAGGCCATGCCGCTCGGAGTTGACCTGCAGGTCGCACTGGACGCGCTGCTGCTCCAACTCGTCCAACTGCGCGGCCGCCCGATCAAGCGCCTCGCCGTGGCCGATGTCCACGCCGTCGAGCCGCGCGGCCGCCTGGTCCTGAGCGCTCGCCTCCTGGGCCGAGGCCCCGGGCTCGGGGCGCAGGACCAGGAACGCGATGACTGCAAGCAGGACCGCGTAGACGGCCGCGTGGACGCCCCAAACGGATCGGTTCGTCGGTGTGGAATTCTCTGTGGTCAACGTGGCCTCCTAAGCGGCTCACTCTACCGGAGGCGCTAGGCGCCGCGGCTTCCGAACCGCAGCAATACGCCCCCTGCACGCCGGCGCCGCAGCTCCCGGTACGCCGGCCTTCCGGCCGGTGTCGCCGGAGTCACCCGCGATCAGGAGAAGGCGTGCGGCTTGAAGTCCGGCGCGTTGACGATGCAGGCACTGCTGCCGGTCGCCCGGATGTCGGCAAAGCCGCCGGGCCCGGCAAGCGCCGCGGTTGTGTCGTGGGTCGTCATCTCGATCTTGTTCTCCCTGCTTCAGGGAACGTCTCCGGTCGGAGGCGTCCGCTTTACGGAGCGAGGGCAGGCCATCTCACGGCACTGCAGAGCCCCGGCAAGGGACTGAAGTCTATCCCCGCCGAACGAGGATCCACACCAAGAGGATCGGCGAGGCATGCGGGCTAGAGCCGCCAACCCGTCGCAGCTCCGTGTTTGGCCCCAGCCCCCACCTCACTAGACTCCTTGAACGAGCGTGGTCTTTACAGTTGAGGCAAGTTTCAGCCAGAGCCATGCATCGATACGTCGGCTCGCGTAGCCCGCAAGGACATGCTCGTCGGTCTGAGGCGAAGCCTCGCCAGGAGTCTGCGCGCCAGAACTCACCATGTTGCGTTTCTGCCGCGCAGACTTGCATGGAACAAACGGGTAGGGGTTCCTTGTTGGCAGCGCAGGTTGCGCGATTCAGGCGGCATGTTCGGTCGGCACGAGAGCCAGATTCAGGCGGCGGGCCTGACGCTGCAGGTTTCTGATTTGTCGTTCGCGTCGGACGGCCTCCATTTCGGCGAGGTCGCGCTCGACGTACTCTTCGCCGTGGGTCAGCATGGCGTAGATCAGTCGGCCGAGTTGATGAGCGGTGGCCTTGATGGCCTTCGCCTTCTCCATGTGCTGGAGACGCCGGCGGTGAGAGGCTCCGATGGCGGTCTTGCTGTTGCGGGCTGTGGTGGCGGCTTGGCGCAGCGTCTGGCCGACCCGGTTGGTCTGCTTCACGGGAGGGCCGTTCAGCCGTTTGTCGCCGCTGATGTTGGTCGGTGGAGCCAGACACAGCCACGAGCAGAAGTTGCCCTGCGAGGGAAACCGGGACAGGTCCGGGCCGATCTCAGCGGCGAAGGTCAGCGCGGTTTCGACGCCGACCGTCGGAATGGCGACCAGGTCCACGCCGAGCATGCGATGCAGCCGCTTCCGCAGGGCGCGCTCGCGCGCCTTCGAACCGGGCGGCGGCGCGTCCTCGACGCCGTCTTGGGCCAGGCCGTCGAGCTCGGCGTCGATGCGCTTCTCGCACATCTCGATCTGGCCTTGCAGCATGTCGTAGCGGGCCAGCGCCTGGCCCAGAGCGAACAGGTGCTCGTCTCGCCAGTTGCCTTGCAAACTCGCCGCGATCACAGCCGGACCAGCCTTGCAGCGACCGTCCCGGTGACGGGCCAGCGCCGCGCCGTCGCGCTCGCCGGCGACGATCGCGCGCACGATCAACTGGCCGGTCTTGCCCATGATGTCGCTCAGCACGTTGTCCAACTGCACGTTCATCTGCACCAGAGCCTTCTGGATGTGCTGCACCGCGCGGCTGCGGTCGCGGACCAACTGGGCGCGCTGCCGCGTGTACGAACGCAGCGGACACAACTCGTCCGGCGCGCGAAACGCACCGCGCAGGAGCCCGTAGCTCATCAACTGCCGGATCCACTGGCAGTCCAGAACGTCACTCTTGCGGCCACTCACCTGCTTGGTCGCCCGAGGATTCACCAGATGCACCTCGAACCCCGCCCGGTCCAGCACCTCGAACACCGGAATCCAGTACACCCCCGTCGACTCCAGCGCCACCTCACGCACGCCGCACTCCTGAAGCCACGAGGCCATCACCTCGAGGTCCTCCGTGAACGACGAGAAATTGCGCACCGGCCGCTCGAAACGCGACGGGGCCACCGCCACGTAGTGCTTGCGCTTGCCTACGTCCACACCGGCGCAATCCGGGTGAACGACTTCCAGACGCTCCGCCTTCCGCTTTGCCATCCCCTGCCTCCCGTAGATGTGGAATCCAATCGTCGCGCTGGGCAGAGACCGCGGCGAAAAGCTCAATCTTGCATACGGGGTCGCGACACAAGCCGCGCCGCCAGCGTCAGAGCGCCGATCACGGTCCGGGCCAAACTCCTAGTCGGGCGCCAACACACCAGTGCCTGCGCGGCCTCGCTGCCCAGCGCGGCCAACTCTATGAACCCACGACGCCGCTGTAACGTTGGCTACTCGCTGCCTGTTCCCTGCGCGACAGCGCAGCGACAACGCTGCGGACACTCCTAGATGTGCCACTCGATGGTGTCGCCGTTGTAGGTCGTCGTCGCGCGCCGGGCGGGCGGTGACATCCGGCCGTCCTCCATCTCCTCGTTCCAGCGCGCGAACGCCTCCTTCAGCTTCGCGACGATATCCGGGTTCGCGGCGGCCAGGTCCTCTGATTCGCTCGAATCCCGGTCGACGTCGTAGAGCCGCTCCAGGCCTCCAGCCATCAGGAGCTTCCAGGAACCGTGGCGGACCGCGGCGTTCGGCCCCGAGCGCCAGAACAGGTACTCGTGCGGCGCGCCCTCCTGCTCGCCGGCGAGGTACGGCAACAGATCGACGCCGTCGAGCTGGTAGCGCTCCACGTCCGGCACCGCCGCCAGGCTCACCGAAGTGGCGAAGATGTCCAGCGAGCTGATCGGGTGCTCGTAGACCGTGCCCGCGGGAATGCGGCCGGGGAAGCGCATCAGGAAGGGCACCCGGATGCCGCCCTCGTACAGGTTCCGCTTGTGGCCGATCAGCGGGCTGTTGTGAATCCGCTCGGTGTCCTGCGTGGACATGGCGCCGTTGTCGGCGGTGAAGATGACCAGCGTGTTGTCGGCCAAACCGTGTTCCTCGAGCTTGGCCAGGACCATGCCGACGGCGTCGTCCAGCGCGCTGACCATGCCGGCGTACACGCGCCGGTACTGGTCGTCGAAGTCCGGGAAGCGCTGGTAGTGCTCGTCCATCACCTGCATCGGAGCATGCACCGCGTAGAAGGCGAGGTAGAGGAAGAAGGGGTTGTCCTTGTTGCGGTCGATGAAGTCGGTTCCCTCGCGGGCGAGCTGGGTGGTCTGGTACTCCTTGAGCTCGTCCTCCTCGCGGCCCTTGAACATCGCGACGATGCGGTCCGGACTTCCTCGGGTGACCGGCTTCATCTCCAGCGCGTGAGCGCCGGGCCAGCTCGGGTCGACGTAGTTCATGCCCGACGGCATGCCGTAGAAGTAGTCGAAGCCGCGGTCGAGCGGGTGGAGGAGCCGCCGCATCCCCAATTGCCACTTGCCGACCGCAGCGTTCGTGTAGCCGGCGGTCTGGAGCGCGTCGCCGATCGTTTGGTGGTGGATGCCGAGAGTCCCCCTGGCAGCGCCGATCGGCGGTACGGTCTGGGAGTTCAGCTCCTTGCCCCAGCGCTGCTGGTAGCGGCCGGTGATCAGGCCGTTGCGCGACGGGTTGCAGACCGGCGCGGTCATGTAGCCGGACACGAAGCGCACTCCGTCCTCGCCGAGCGAGTCGATGTTCGGCGTCGGGATCCCGGCGCCTCCGTAAGCGGAGATGGCGCCGTAGCCGAGGTCGTCGGCGAACAGCAGGACGATGTTCGGTGGCTCCTGCGCGGCAGCCGTCGCCGCCAGCAGGAAGCTCGAGAAAACGAACCCGAGTGGCGCGATCCGCGCCACTCGTGAAGCAGTCCATGCGTCCGTCATCGGACGCATGGATGACAGGGTGAGCCTCTTCATCGGGTCGTTCCCCTTTCGAACCGCGTTTGGACTTGTACCGCTCAGGATACACGCGACTCCGAGGAAGAAGCAGTCTCCGACGAGCAAGTACGATTGCTCGCCATGCGATCCGCTCGACCGGCCTCGAACCGCGCCGCGCCCCTCGTGGTGGCGTTTCTGATCACTGCTTGCGGTCCCACCGATGAAGACTGGCCCGTCTACCTCGGCGACTCGGGCCGCCAGCACTACAGCCCGCTGACCGAGATCAACCGGGACAACGTGAGCCAGCTCGAAGTCGCCTGGGTCTATGACTCGGGCGAGCCCCGGGGAGCGGGCGCCACGATGTACACGAGCCCCCTGGTCATCGACGGGGTGCTCTACGCGCTGTCGCCCCAGCTCGAGGCGTTCGCCCTGAACGCGGCCACGGGCGAGGAGATCTGGCGCTCCGACCTGGGCCTGCCGGGCAACGCCCAGCGGGGACTGATGTGGTGGGAGAAGGGCGACGACAGGCGCCTCTTCTTCACTCACGGCAAGGACCTGATCGCGCTCAACGCAGACGACGGCACGCCGGTCGAGAGCTTCGGCGACGGCGGCGGACTCGACCTCACGCCCGACGTGGACCGAGACGGTCGCATCTACATCACCGTGCCCGGCGTCGTCTTCGAGGACAAGCTGATCTTGGGCTTCTCAACCAACGAGGACGCCAACGCGTACCCAGGTTCGATTCGGGCCTTCAGCGCGGTGGACGGCAGCCTGGTCTGGCAGTTCGACACCATTCCGGCGCCGGGCGATTTCGGTTCCGAGACCTGGGCCGAAGGATCGCTCGAGCGGGCCGGCGGCGCCAACGTCTGGTCCGGCATGGCGCTCGACGAGGAGCGCGGCATCCTGTTCGCGCCGACCGGGTCGGCGACCCCCGACTTCTACGGCGCGAACCGCCTGGGCGGCAACCTGTTCTCGGACTCCCTGGTGGCGGTCGACGCGCGCACCGGCGAACTGACGTGGCACTTTCAGGTCGTCCGCCACGACCTCTGGGACAAGGACAACCCCTCGCCGCCGACCCTGGTTCAGCTCGAACGCGACGGCCAGACGATCGATGCCGTGGCCATCACGACGAAGACGGGGCAGCTCTACGTCTTCGACCGGGAGACCGGCGAGTCGATGTACCCCATCCACGAGATCGAAACGCCGATTCCAAGCACGCTCCCTGGCGAGGTGACGGCGCCGACGCAGCCGCTTTCGGCCGTGGTCATCAGTCGGCAGGACGTCGAGATCACGAACCGCACCCCGGCGGCGCGCGAATTCGTCGAGGAGCGGATCAAGGACTGGGATCTGCGCCCCTGGGCGCCGCCCAAGGTCGGCACCGTGCTCTTCATGCCGTGGTACGACGGCGGCGGCGAGTGGGGCGGCTCGGCGTTCGACCCGAACACCAACCATCTGATCGTCAATGCGAACGATGTCGCCGGCATTCTGAATCTCACCGAAGTGCCCGTCGGCTTCAGCCGGTACGGCACCTATGCGCGGCACTGCGGCCGGTGTCACGGGCTGAAACTCGAGGGCACCGACATGGCGGCCCCCCTGCTCGGCGTCGGCGATCGCATGGAGCTTGCCGAGATTCGCCGCATTGTCCGCGAGGGCAGCGGCCGCATGGAGGGCTTCGACCATCTCAACCGGGTCGAGCTCGGCGCCATCGAGGCGTACATCCTCGATCCCGAACCCGAGGTCGACGAGCCCAGAGGCGAGGTCGCCTACGTCCTCGGCGGCTACGTCTACCTGCGCGACCATGAGAACCTGCCCGGCAACTCCCCGCCCTGGGGCACGCTGAACTCGATCGATCTTTCGACCGGCGAGATCGCCTGGAAGGTGCCGTTCGGCGACTATCCCTCGCACCCCGATCTCGGCTTCGGCGCCGTGAACTACGGCGGCCCGGTGGTGACGGCCTCCGGCCTCATCTTCATCGCCGCGACGCCGGACGAGAAGTTCCGCGCCTACGACACGCGGAACGGCGAGATCCCGTGGGAGACCAAGCTGTCGGCCGCGGCGTACGCGACACCGGCCGTCTACAGCGTGGACGGCAAGCAGTACGTCGTGATCGCCGCGGGCGGCGGTAGGACGGGAGGGCCCTCGGGGGGCGAGTACGTCGCGTTCAGCCTGCCGGAGTAGCTTCCCCGGAACAGCCGGATGCGGGCAGGATGCCCGCGTTCCCGGGGTTCCGCCGCATCGGCCGTCCAGTCTGATCCCGGAAGAAGTCTACTGCTCATGGGCAGAAACGCGGCCACTTTACCCGGGTGTTCGCCCGATTCTCTGGCCCGAAGCCCCCCAACGCGGCGACGACGTGTCATCAGACGAATCGAGCGGTCGCGGGTCTACTGGCGGAGCTGAGGAAGCACCTCAAGAGCACAATCGAAGATGTCGAAACGTCGGCAGAGGGCCTTGACGAAACGACGCTGGACCTCTCCTCGTCCTGAACGCCTCCTGCCGTGTTGTCCTGTCGGCAGATAGAACCTGCGGCCGCGGTAGTCGATGATCCATCTGTGCTGGCCGAGTTCCTTGGTGTGGCCCAAGGCGCATCGGTTCAGCATCTTGAAGACCTTGTTGAGCTGAATCTCCGCCAAGGACTACGCGGCTTCTTCTGCACGGCCCGCCAAACCCAAGCCATGGGGCTCCGGATTGTTCTCTGGCAACAGCTCCTCGAATAGAACGACGCGATGACGAAGTGCAGGATTCGTCCTCACGGGAAGGTCAGAGGTCACTTGTCCAGCGGCGACTTGCGTCCTCGCCTCCGCGAACGCTTCCTCCGCCCAGCCATCGGTGTCGCGGAAGAAGTGGGATACGGAACTGCGGAACTCGCTGTAGTTCGAGGCCTTTGCTGCAAGCTCGTAGAGTACGAGTTCCATGTTCGCCTTCAAGTCGAAGTACGCCTCGACCAATGTCGTCCCGATGCCTGCAACCCCTCCGGGCTTGAGTCCGTGAGCCAGGTAGCCGTCCTCTTCTGACGTAACTACGGCTCCGCCCCGGAACTCGACACCGGCGCTGTAGTCGGTTCCCTGGACGACCACCTGAATCTTGAAGACGATCGGGTAGACGGCGGCCACATCCTCTGACTTCTCCGGTGCATTCATGGAGTCTGCTCCATTGTTCAGCCACAGCATCATTCTTGATGCTGTCGACCCTAAGGGTAACCGGACATGCTACGGACCTCTGAATAGTCCGTCAACCAGCACCCACCCAGTCTTCAGCGCGCGTCCCGACCGCGTCTCGGCTCATGGCGCCATGCCGTGCCGACCGCCACGAAGAGCGGCTGATCCTCAACCTCCGAGGAGCCGCCGCGCACGCGCCGCGATCGCGGTCGCGTTCAGCCCCAGGTTCTCGACCAGAGCCCCGTACGGCGCGGAGGCGCCGAAGCGGTCGAGGCCGAGCACGTCGCCGTCGGTGCCGGTCCACCGTTCCCAGCCGAGGGTCGCCGCGGCCTCGACGGCCAGTCGGCGGCGGGCGTTTGGGGGCAGCACCTCATCGCGGTAAGACTGCGGCTGAGCCGCGAAGGCTTCCCAGGAGGGCATGCTGACGACGCGGACCCCGTGGCCTTCGGCCGTGAGTTCGGCGGCCGCAGCAACTGCAGGCGCGACCTCGGAGCCGGTGGCGATCAGGATCAGGTCGGGCTCGGCGCCGCCCTCTTCCAGTACGTAGGCGCCCCGGGCGACGCCCTCGAGCGCGCGGTCCGCTGCCGCTTCGAGCACGGGCAGCTTCTGGCGCGTGAGGATCAGAGCGCACGGGCCCGGGGTCTCGAGCGCCAGCGCCCAGGCGGCGGCGGTCTCGTTCGCGTCGGCCGGACGGACAACGACGAGGCCCGGCACCGCGCGCAGGTGCGCGAGGTGCTCGATCGGCTGGTGCGTCGGTCCGTCCTCGCCCAGGAACACGGAGTCGTGGGTGAACACGTAGATGGCCCGGAGTTCCATCAGCGCCGCGAGGCGGAGACTGGGCTTGAGGTAGTCGAGGAAGCAGAGGAAGGTGCCGCCGTAGGGGCGGAACAGATCCGAGAGCGCCAGACCGTTCATCGCCGCGGCCATCGCGTGCTCGCGCACGCCGAAACGGAAGTGACGCGTCGGCGCGCCGGCGGCGTAGTCGCCTTCGCCTTCGAGCAGCGTGTTGTTCGAGCCGGTCAGGTCCGCCGAGCCGCCGGCGAGTTCCGGCACCAGGTCCTTCAGCGCGTTGAGCGTGACGCCGGAGGCGGAGCGGGTGGCGATCGGGCCGGATGCCGGGTCGAAGCGGGGCAGGGCCTCGCGCCAGCCGTCGGGCAGCGCCACGGTCAGTCGACGGTCGAGTTCGGCGGCCGCTTCCGGGTGCTCGCGGCGGTAGGCGTCGAGCAACCTACGCCACTCCGCCGCGGCGTCGCGGCCGAAGTCGGCCGCCGGCGCGAAGGCCTCGCGGGCGGCGTCGGGCACCAGGAACTCGGGCTCGAGCGGCCAGCCCAGGGCCTCCTTGGTTGCGACCACTTCGCCGGCGCCCAGGGGCGCGCCGTGGGACGCCGCCGTGTCCTGCTTGTTCGGACTGCCGTAGCCGATGTGGGTGCTGACCTTGATCAGGGTCGGGCGGCCGGTCTCCGTCAGAGCCGCGTCGAACGCGGCGGCCAGGATCTCGACGTCGTTGCCGTCGTCGACCGAGAGAGTGTGCCAACCGTAGGCCTGGTAGCGGCCGACCACGTCCTCGCTGAAGCTCAGATCGGTCGGGCCGTCGATGGTGATCCGGTTCGCGTCGTAGAGCACGTTCAACTTGCCGAGCCCGAGGTGGCCGGCCATGGAGCAGGACTCGGAGACGACGCCCTCCATCAGGTCGCCGTCGCTGGCCAGCACCCAGGTGCGATGTTCGAACAGGGTGTAGCCGGGACGGTTGAAGCGCGCCGCGAGCAGTTGCTCGGCCATCGCCATGCCGACGGCGGCCGAGATGCCTTGGCCAAGCGGGCCGGTCGTCACCTCGACGCCGGGTGTCAGGCCGTGCTCCGGGTGTCCCGGCGTCAGCGAACCGTACTGCCGGAAGTTGCGGATCTCCTCGATGCTCAGGTCGTAGCCGGCCAGGTGCAGGAGGCCGTAGATCAGCGCCGAGGCGTGGCCGCAGGAGAGCACGAAGCGGTCCCGGTTCGGCCACCGCGGATCCTGGGGCGCGAAGCGCAGATAGCGGGTCCACAGCAGGGCCGCCATCGCCGCCTGGCCCATCGGCGCGCCCGGATGGCCGCTGTTCGCCCGTTCCACCATGTCGACGGCGAGGAAGCGCAGTGTGTCCGTCGCCACGTCCAGGGCGGGACGCCGCCAACCTCGTGCACCGACGCGAGTCAGGGCTTCGAATCCAGGTAGCGGTCGACGGCTTTCTCGAGCGTCGAACTCCGGAGACCGTTCTCCTTGGCGAGGGCGCGGGCCTCTTCCCGGTCGACGCCCTTTCCAGCGACCAGGTAGGCGTAGTACAAGGCGCCGACGCGGTTGCCGGAGGCGCAGTGAACGAGGGTCGGACCATCGAGCTTCTTCATCGCGTCGATGAAACGCTCGAAGGTCTCGGGCTGCGTGAGCCGTTCCGCGTCCACCGGCAGGTTCAGGTACGCAATGTCCAGGCTCTGCAGGGCCGCGGACTCGTCGAAGCCGCGGTTTTCGCCCTTCGCACGGAGGTCTAGGACCAAGCCCAGGCCGTCCGCCGCCATCGCTTCGAGCTGCGCTTGCGTCGGCTGGCCGCCGAAGAGGACGCCCGGCTGCGGGAACTTCGCGCCCCGCAGGCCGTGGTCCTTCTCCTCGGCGCCGGCCATCGACGCCACGAGAATCAGGCCTACGACAGCCACCACGGTCACTGTGGATCGTCGTCTCATCAGAAGAACCCCAATTCGAGTTTGGCCGCCTCGCTCATCATGGCCGGATTCCAGGTCGGGTCCCAGACCACCTCGACCTCGGCGTCATCGACGCCCTCGACGCCGCGCACCGTGCGTTCGACATCGCCGGGGAGCGACTCGGCGACCGGACAGTGCGGCGAGGTCAGGGTCATCCGCACTTGAACATGGGCGCTCGCATCGATGCTCACGTCGTAGATCAGGCCGAGTTCATAGATGTCGACCGGGATTTCCGGGTCGTAGACGGTCTTGAGGGCCTCGACGATCCTGGCCTCCAGATCAACCGCCGTCGAGGGCGTCATGGTTGCTGCCGCCTTGTCCATTGCAGGTTCCTCCGTTCTGCCCCGGCGCGGCCACTTCATTCGGTGGATACCGCCGCCGCGTCGCCGCCTTCCAGCGCGGCGTGTAGAGCATGCCACGCCAGGGTCGCGCACTTGATCCGGACCGGATAGTCGCGGACGCCGCTCAGAACCTCCAGCTTGCCGAGTTCGACGCCCTCGCCCGGTTCGCCCTCGCCGGTCATCAGGGCCAGGAAGGTTGAGAGCAGCGCCTCCGCCTGCCCGCGTTCCAGTCCGCGCACCGCCTCCGTCATCAACGACGCCGAGGCGGTCGAGATCGCACACCCCACGCCTTCGAAGCTCAAGCCCTCGACGCGGTCGCCGTCAGTCCGCAAGTAGACCTTGACCCTGTCGCCGCACAGCGGGTTGTAGCCCTCGGCGCAACTCGACACCGGCTCCAACGCACCGAAGTTGCGCGGCGCGCGGTAGTGGTCGAGGATGACCTGCTGGTAGAGATCGCGGAGGTCCGACATTGCGTTGGCCCGAGACTACGTCCCTCAGCCGAAGATCCGCCGCACTTCGTGCAGGCCGAGGACGAGCTGGTCGACTTCTTCGTGGGTGTTGTACATCCCGAACGAGGCGCGCACGGTGGCCGGGACGCCGAGCCGCTCCATCAGCGGCTGGGCGCAGTGGTGGCCCGCCCGGATGGCGATTCCCTGCTCGTCGAGGATGGTTGCCACATCGTGGGGGTGGGCGCCGTCGATCACCAGCGACACAACGGCGGCCCGCGACTGCACGGCGCCGGGGGCCTGCCCCAACACCCACACCCAGGGAAGATCGTCAAGTCTTTCCAAAGTGTGGGAAAGAAGCTCCTGCTCGTGTTGCTCGATCCGCTCCAGTCCGATCGACTCGAGGAAGTCGACCGCGACGCCGAGCCCGATGGCCGGCGCGATGCTCGGCGTGCCGGCTTCGAACCGGTGGGGCGGCACGGTGTACTCCGTGCGCTCGAAGCTCACGTGCGTGATCATCGCGCCGCCGCCGTGGTAGGGCGGCATCGACGCAAGGAGTTCGCCACGACCCCACAGCCCGCCGATTCCGCCGGGGCCGTACATCTTGTGGCCGGAAAAGGCGTAGAAGTCGCAGCCAAGCGCGGACACGTCGACCTCCATGTGCGGCACGCCCTGGGCGCCGTCGACGACGACGGCAGCATCCGAGCGGTCCCGAACAAGCTTGCCCACGGCCGACACATCGTTCACCGTGCCCAGGGCGTTCGAGACGTGGGCCAGCGCGACCACCCTGGTGCGTTCGCCGATCAGCTCGGCCATCGCGTCCAGGTCGACGTCGCCGCCGTTCGTGATCGGCGTCGCCCGAACCCGGGCGCCGGTCTGCTCGCAGACGAGCTGCCAGGGGACGATGTTCGAGTGGTGCTCCATCTCGGTCAGCAGCACCTCGTCACCGGGCCTGAGCCGCGGCCGGGCGTAGCTTTGAGCGACCAGGTTCAGGCTCTCCGTGGTGCCCCGGGTGAAGATCAGCTCGGCGCTGCTCGCGGCGCCGATGAAGCGAGCGACCTTGCCGCGGGCCGCCTCGTAGGCGTCGGTGGACCGCTCGGACAGCGCGTGGACGCCGCGGTGAGCGTTCGCGTAGTAGGTGCGGTAGCAGTCGCTCACCGCGTCGATCACCGCCTCCGGACGCTGGGAGCTGGCCGCGTTGTCGAGGTAGACCAGCGGGTGGCCGTGCACTTCCTGATCGAGGATGGGGAACGAGGCGCGCAGGCGGTCGACATCGAGGGTCCCGGCCGCCGCCGGCCGCTCCCGCTCTGGCAAGGGCGCCGGCGCCGTCATCGGTCTATCCGCCCCGGCCGTTGCCCGCGCCGCCGTTGAGACTGGCGAGCAGCCGACCCTCCAGGTCCTGCCGTAGCGGCTCGAAAGACGCCTTCTCGACCAGCTCCCGGGCGAAGGCGTAGACGAGCATGCCGTGGGCCTCGTCGCGAGGGATGCCGCGGGCGCGCAGGTAGAAGAGCGCGTCCTCGTCCAGGCGGCCGATCGTCGAACCGTGGGTGCAGCGCACGTCGTCGGCGAAGATCTCGAGCTGCGGATTGCTGTTGGCTAGGGCCGACTTGGACAGCAGCAGGTTGCGGTTCGTCTGCTTGGCGTCCGTTTTCTGCGCCGCCTGATGCACGTAGATGCGGCCGTTGAACACTGAGCGCGCACGGTCGTCCAGGACGCCCTTGTAGAGCTGATGGCTCGTGGTGTGCGGTTGCCGGTGCTCGACCCGCATGTGGTTGTCCACGAACTGGGCGCCGGCGACGACGTAGAGGCCGTCGAGGGTGCAGTGGGCGCCCTGGCCGTCCAGCAGGGCGACTGCATCGTTCCGCACCAGACCGCCGCCGAAGGCCAGGGACGAGGAGTCGAAGAACGCGGAACGCTCGAGACGGGCGTGCTGGAAGCCGAGGTGAAAGGCGTCCGTCGCATCGGCCTGCAGGCGCGTGTGGTGCAGGACGGCCCCCGACTGGCAGACGAACTCCGCCGCCGGGCAGACGAAGTAGGCTCCTCCATCCGCGCCGGTCGAGGCGAAGGTCTCGATGATCGACCCCTGACTGTTCTCGCCGGCGACGACCAGCAGGCGCGGAAAACTGACCTCGACGGTCTCGGGCGAGGCACTGCCCTCCGCACCGTTGTTCGCGGCGGGAGCACTGAGCCAGAGCACCTGCACGGGCCTCTCCAGCACCACGCCGGCAGGGATTGCGATCACCGCGCCGTCCTCGAACAGGGCTGTGTTCAACGCGGCAAACGGGTGGACGCCGGCGTCCGCACTGCAGGAAGCGCGACCATCGACGGTTGCGCCGAGATGCTCGGCCACCGCCTCGGAAGCGCGGTCCGCGGCATCGAGGTCGGCCAGGGAGGCCGCGACGACCTTCTCCGGCGCCGAGGAGAACTCCGGCGCGAAGCGGCCGTTCACGAACACCAGCCGGTCGCATCCCGGGTAGAGGAATGGTTTCGCCCGCGCCCCTTCGAGCGCCCGCGACGGGGCTTCGCTCACTGCCGCGCGCAGCAGAGGTCCGATGTTCGTCTGCCGCCACTCTTCGTCGCCCCGGCCCGGGAAACCGGCCGCCTTGAAGCGCTCGATCGCCTCCCGGCGTCTCGTCCGGACGGACTCCGCCTCGCCGGACCGTTCACCGCGGCGGGCGAAGAGGTCCAGGTAGGGCGCGGCGGGCGTGTCGGCGGCGGTCATGGACGGCTCCCGTTCAAGCCCCCGCCGAGCCGCCGTTCAAGCCGGCATAGCCTTTCGCTTCGAGTTCGTGCGCGAGCTCGCTGCCGCCCGAGCGCACGATCCGCCCGTCCAGCAGCACGTGCACGTGGTCCGGGATGATGTAGTTCAGGAGCCGCTGGTAGTGGGTGATCACGACGAACGCCCGGTCCTCGCGCCGCAGCGCGTTCACGCCCGCCGCCACGGTCTTCAGAGCGTCGATGTCGAGCCCGGAGTCCGTCTCGTCGAGCACCCCGAGCCGGGGCTCTAGCACGGCCATCTGGAGGATCTCGTTCCGTTTCTTCTCGCCGCCGGAAAAGCCCTCGTTCACCGGACGCCGCAGCAGCGCCTCGTCCACGTCCACCAGCTTCGCCCGCTCGCGCAGCAGTTGGAGGAAGTCCATCGCGTCGAGTTCCTGTTCGCCCCTCGCCTTGCGGATCGCGTTGAGCGCCGCCTTGAGGAAGTAGCTGTTGCCGACGCCCGGGATCTCGACCGGGTACTGGAAGGCCAGGAAGAGTCCGGCATGGGCACGCTCTTCGGGCGCCATCTCCCGCAGGTCCTCGCCGTCCAGTTCGAGGGCGCCGGCGGTGATCTCGTAGTCCTCCCGGCCCGCGAGCACCAGCGCCAGCGTGCTCTTGCCGGAGCCGTTCGGCCCCATCACGGCATGGACTTCGCCTGCCTTGACCTCCAGGTTGACTCCCCGCAGGATTTCCTGTTCTTCGACCCTCGCGTGAAGGTCCGTCACCCTCAGCATTGCTGTCACTCTCCGTGCGGCGCCAAGCGGCCGCTTCCGGTTCCGGCAACGTCGGCGTCGATCAGCCGACGCTGCCCTCGAGGCTGACCTCGAGCAGCTTCTGTGCCTCCACCGCGAACTCCATCGGCAGTTCGCGAAACACTTCCTTGCAGAACCCGTTGACGATCATGGAAACGGCATCCTCGGTCTCGATGCCCCGTTGATTGCAGTAGAAGATCTGGTCCTCGCCGATCTTCGATGTCGACGCTTCGTGCTCCATCTGGGCGCTCGGATTGGCGACGTCGATGTAGGGGAACGTGTGTGCTCCGCAGCGATCCCCGATCAGCATCGAGTCGCACTGCGAGAAGTTCCTGGCATCTTCGGCCGAGCGCAGGATCCGCACCGATCCGCGGTACGTGTTCTGGCCCTCGCCCGCTGAGATCCCCTTGGAGACGATCGTGCTCGTGGTGCGCTTGCCGACATGGATCATCTTGGTCCCGGTGTCGGCCTGCTGGCGGTTGTTGGACACCGCCACCGAGTAGAACTCGCCCACCGAGTCGTCGCCCTTGAGGATGCAGCTCGGGTACTTCCAGGTCACGGCCGAGCCGGTCTCGACCTGGGTCCAGGAGATCTTGCTCCGCCGGCCCTCGCACAGGCCGCGTTTGGTGACGAAGTTGTAGATGCCGCCCACGCCTTCCTTGTCGCCCGGATACCAGTTCTGGACCGTGGAATACTTGATCCTCGCGTCCTCGTGCGCCACCAGTTCGACGACCGCCGCGTGCAACTGGTTCTCGTCCCGCATGGGCGCCGTGCAACCTTCGAGGTAACTGACGTGGCTGCCCTCGTCGGCAATGATCAGCGTGCGCTCGAACTGGCCGGTGTTCATCGCGTTGATGCGGAAGTAGGTGGACAGCTCCATCGGGCATCGCACGCCCTTCGGGATATAGACGAAGGAGCCGTCCGAGAACACGGCCGAGTTCAGGGCGGCGAAGAAGTTGTCCCGCCGCGGCACGACGGTGCCCAGGTACCTGCGCACCAGGTCGGGGTGGTCTTGCACCGCCTCGGAGAAGGAGCAGAAGATGACGCCCAGTTCCGCCAGTTTCTCGCGGAAGGTCGTCGCCACGGAGACGCTGTCGAACACGGCGTCCACCGCCACGCCAGCGAGCATTTCCTGCTCCTTGAGCGGAATGCCCAGCTTCTCGTAGGTGGCGAGGATCTCGGGATCGATCTCGTCGAGGCTCTTCGGCCGGTCGTCGTCGCTCTTCGGCGCGGCGTAGTAACAGATCGACTGGTAGTCGATCGGCGCGTAGCGCACGTTCGCCCACCGCGGCTCGACCATCTTCAGCCAGCCCCGGTAGGCCTCCAACCGCCAGTCGAGCAACCACTGGGGCTCGTTCTTCTTGGCCGAGATGAAGGCGATGATCTCCTCGCTCAGTCCCGGCGGGGCGGTGTCCTGCTCGACGTCGGTGACGAAGCCGTACTCGTAGTCGCGCTGCGCGAGTGCTTCGATCGTGTCCGTGGCGGTGGCCATCAGGAATTGCTCCTCAGCGAAATCAGGGGTTCCGCGGACGGGACGGCCGTCCCGGCCATGAAGTTCGGCCGCGCCATGTCGGCGATCGTGATCTCCTCGAGCGCTCCCCGCACCGCCAGGTTGATCCGCTGCCAGTTCTCCCGGACGCGGCAGAACGCCTCGTAGGAGCACTCGTGGTCGGAGTGCTCGCTGCACTCGGTCAGGGCGATCGGCCCTTCGAGTGCGAGAATCACGTCGGCGATGCTGATCTCGGCCGCCGAGCGCGCCAGTTCGTAACCGCCATGCACGCCGCGGTGCGAGGTCAGCAGCCCGGACTTCGCCAGCAACTTGAGGATCTTGCTGACCATGGGCGACGGCAGGTGCGTCTGCACCGCCAGTTCGGCGGCGGGGGCCTGACCGGTCTGTGCGAGTTGGGTCATCAGCACGATGCCGTAGTCGGCTTGCTTGGTCAGTCGGATCATGACGGTGTGTCGTCGATGCGTCGTGTGGACGGCGCGGCAAGCGGGACCTGGTCGCCTCCGCTTGAGTCCCGGCGCCCGACGCCTGTGGAACCGGGACCTGCATAGTCCCGATTTGGAGACTAGCACGGGAGGGCCAAGTGTCAATCGTGAAGAGACGAGTTTCTCAAAGGGCCAGCGAGCCTTCGCCCGCCAATGTGCTACCGTGTGCGTCATCATGACCGAGCCAGCCGCGAAGACAACCAGGATCGGCATCCGCGAACTGCGGCAGAACCTCAGCGTGTATGTCCGCCGGATCCGCCAGGGCGAGCGCTTCGAGGTCACGGACCGGGACCGGCCGGTGGGCCTGCTCCTGCCGTTCCCCAAGGAGATGTCGCCGCTGGAGCGCCTCATCGCCGAGGGGCGGGCAACGAGACCGGTGGGGGATCTCCTGGATCTGCCGCCGCCAGAGGGCGAAGTCTCGACCGAAGTAAGCGACCTGCTGATCGCCGACCGGGAGGACCGGCTCTAAGCAAGCGACGGTGATCTACCTGGAGTCGTCAGCACTCGTCAAGCTGGTCGTTGCAGAACCGGAATCGAGCGCACTCCGCGCCTACCTGGCCGGGCAAGCAGGTCGCGTATCGAGCCAACTGACGCGGGTCGAGGTCCTTCGGGCCGTGCGTCGCGCCAACCGACCCGAGACAACACTCCGGCGAGCGGAGCGGACTCTTGAACGCATCGCCCTGATACCCCTGGACGAGCCAACCCTGGCCCGGGCGGCGGCGCTGGATCCGCCCGCTCTTCAAAGCCTGGACGCCATCCACCTGGCTACAGCCCTTTCGATCGACCGGCTCGACGCCGTCGTGACCTACGACCGGCGCCTCGCAGACGCCGCCGCCGACGCCGGTCTCACGGTTGCGTCTCCGGCCTGAGCGTTCAACCGTTCCAACATGTCCTGGTTCACGCCCGCCGTCCTGATCTGGTGCGGGCTGACCGTTCCCGTGCTGGTCTACGCTCTGCTGGGAAAGGACCCGACCGGACGCCTGGGCGGTCGTGCCCGGGGGCCGACTCTCGACGCGCGCTGGGGCTGGGTCCTCATGGAACTGTCGGCCCTGGCCGTGTTCCCCGTCGTCTACCTCGCGGCCGGCGAGCGTCACGCGGTCGGCGACGTCCTGGTCGCCCTGTGGTTTGCCCACTACATCCACCGCACCCTCGTGTGGCCATGGTTCGTCCAGCGTCAGGCGCGCCCGCTACCCGCCATCACGGCCGCCTCCGGTTTCTGTTTCAACCTCGTCAACGGCGCGCTCCTGGGCTGGTTCACGGCCCGGATCGCCGACTATCCGGGTGGTTGGTTCACGGACCCGCGGTTTCTCGTCGGCGCCGCCCTGTTCGTCGCCGGGGCCGCCCTGAACATATACTCCGACTACCGCCTGTCGTGGCTACGCGCCAGGGCTTCAGGCGGCGCCGTGCTGCCGCGGGGCGGCCCCTTCAACCTCGTCTCCTGCCCCAACCTGGCCGGAGAGATCGTCGAGTGGACCGGCTTCGCCCTGATGAGCTGGTCTCTGCCGGGTCTCGCGTTCGCTCTGTGGACCGCGGCTAACCTGATTCCTCGAGCACTCTGGCGTCACCGCTGGTATCGAGAGAGCTTCCCCGAGTACGCCGCGAAGCGCCGCGCGGTCATTCCACGGCTGCTGTAACGCAGGACCCGGCGCCTGCCTCCTGCACAGGTGACTCGGGCGAAGACCGACTTCCGTCCTGTGTAGCCGTCAGGGAGCCAGCGTCCGCGCAACGCGAAAGCCGATGTTCAGGCCGCGCTCGTCCACGGCAATACCGTCCCGGCCCGCGGCAGAGGTCCATGGGATGGTCGCCGAAGTGGAATTGTGTGGTCGATCCGGCACGCGTCACGTACTCCCACTCCGCCTCGCCCAGCAACCGGTAGGCGCCGCCCGTCTCCCGCGACAGCCAGGCCGCGTACTCCCGCGCGTCCGACCAGGACACGTTCACTGCAGGACGGCGGCCCCCCAACCCCCGTCGTCCACCGGCGGGCGGTCGGCAGCAGCGGTGAAGCGGTCGTACTCGTCCAGCGTCACCTCGTGGATCGACACCGCGAACGGTCGCGCCATGGACACGTCGCGGACCGGCTCCGGCTCAGCACGCGGCTGCTCCGCCGGCTCCGGGTCCCTGACCGGCTCGTCGTCCGGCGGTTCACTTGCCGCGGAAGTCGAAGCCGCCGAGGCCTTCGCCATCGCTGCCAGGACTTCGGCGTGGACGCCGGCCTGGACGAGCGCAACCAGCTTCTCCGCGCTCGTATCGAAGACCGTCGCGGTCGATTCGATCTTGGCCACGATGACCTCGGCTGGCAGGCCCGCCTCGGTGAGGTTGACGATGTCCGCATTGTCGAGGACTTCACCTTGCGCGAAGGCGGCCGTCGCAAGCGGGAGCCCAACGAAAGCAGCGACTCCAACGCCATGGACGATCGCCCTCACGCCTCCTTCTCCCCGCCGGACACGGGCGCCAGACGTTCAGCCGCCCGGCTGTCGCCAAGAAGCACCGCGACCCAGCGGAACTCCTCCGTGTTCTCGAGCATGATCTTGAGCACCATGGTCAGCGGCACGGATAGCAGCATCCCGATCGGGCCCCAGACCCAGCCCCAGAACACCAGGGACAGGACGACGACCAGGGTGGAGAGACCCAGACGGCGGCCCATCAGGTGCGGCTCGATGAGGTTGCCGATGACCATGTTCACGACCAGGTAGCCGAGCGCTACGAGGAGTCCGCGGCCGACGCCGATCTGAACCATCGCCAGCAGGGTGGTCGGCACGGCGGCGATGATCGAACCCAGGTTCGGGATGAAGTTCAGGACGAAGGCGACCAGGCCCCAGAAGATCGCGAAGTCGACGCCGAGAACCCAGGCCCAGACTCCGATCAGCAAGCCGGTAGCCGCGCTGACCACGGTCTTGATGCCGATGTAGTGCTGAATCTCGTGCATGACGCGAGAGAATCGTTCTTCGGCGCCGTCGCCGGTGAAGGCCATCCGCACCTTGCCGCGAAAGGTGGCGGCCTCGAACAGCATGAAGATCACGATGAGGGAGATGATCAGCAGCGACGAGAACGCCGTCGCCGTGTAGCGCAGCGCCTGGTTCGCGAAGTCGAAGAGGAGGCTGGAATCCAGGCGTGACAGCAGCCCCAGCCGTTCCGATGCCTCGCCGACGCCGTCCGGAACCGGCTGGCCGTCCGTAACCGCAACCGCACCACCGTTGCTCCCGGACTCCGTGCCCGCGCCGGTGTCGCCGGCGCCGGCTCTCTCCGCATCCGATGAAGCGAGCCAATCGGGCTGCAGGCCGCGTTCCTCCAGCCAGGTGACACCGTCGTCGACCAGGGCCATCAGGCTGTCCTGGTACTTGTCCATGTCGCCCGCGAGCTGGTTGGCGGTCGTCCCGACCAGTGAGCCGGCCGCCGCCAGAACGGCGATATCCAGCAGGATCGTGCCGAGCACCGCCAGCATCGCTGGCAGGCGCTGCTTGAGCCAGAACAGGACCGGCAGGCTGAGCGTGACGACGAACAGCGCGATCAGGAAGGGCTCGATGACCGACGACGCGGCCCGGAGACCCGCCACCAGCACGACCACGCACGCGGCGACGACCAGGACCCGGATCGGCGTCCCGAAATCACGGAGCGGCTCGTTTGACTTCGCTGCCATGGTCCGACTCCGAGTGTAGCCGCCGGGGGGCTCACGGGCCGCAGCGGGCGCCGAATGAGACTGCCGCGCAGGCTTGCAGGGAACTGGCCGCCAAAGCGGAGCCGGCCTGACGGCCGGCACGTATCTCTGGCCGCCTCCGGCGGCAGCGGGTCAGAAGACCCGCGCACCCAGTCGGCGACCAGTTCCCTGCAAGTCAGCGCTGCGCGGACGCAGCGCTGACTCCTAGCCGGCGGCGGCGCGGTGGTCTTCCACCAGACCGTCGACGACCGCCGGTTCGGCCAGCGTCGTCACGTCACCGAGGTCGTCGTACTCGCCGGCGGCGATCTTGCGCAGCACCCGGCGCATGATCTTGCCGGAGCGCGTCTTGGGCAGACCCGCGGCGACGTGGATGTGGTCGGGCGTGGCGATGGGCCCGATCACGGTCCGCACCTGCCGGCGCAGCTCGGCCACCAGCTCGGCCTGATTCCGGCTCTCGGCCTCGGGCGTGATCAGTACGTAGGCGTAGATACCGACGCCCTTGATCTCGTGCGGGCACCCGACGACGGCGGCCTCGGCTACCGCGTCGTGCGCCACCAGGGCGCTCTCGATCTCCGCGGTGCCCAGCCGGTGTCCGGACACGTTGAGGACGTCGTCGACGCGGCCGGTGATCCAGTAGTAGCCGTTCCCGTCGCGCCGGCAGCCGTCGCCGGTAAAGTACATGCCAAGGTACGTGCTGAAGTATGTCTCGACGAAGCGCTGGTGGTCGCCGTAGATCGTTCGCGCCTGTCCCGGCCAGGACCTCTTCAGGCAGAGGTTGCCGCTCTGGTCGTTCCCCGGGAGCTCGTTGCCGTCCGCATCCACGAGGACCGGCTCGACGCCGAAGAAGGGCAGGGTCGCGGAGCCCGGTTCGAGCGGCGTGGCGCCGGGTAGCGGCGTGATCAGGATGCCGCCGGTCTCGGTCTGCCACCAGGTGTCGACCACGGGGCAACGTCCGTCGCCCACCACGTCGTGATACCACTTCCAGACCTCGGGGTTGATCGGTTCGCCGACCGACCCGAGAACGCGCAGCGAACCGCGGTCGTACGCCTCGACCCACTGATCGCCCTCGCGCGCGATGGCCCGCAACGCCGTGGGCGCCGTGTAGAAGAGGGTCACGCCGAGGTCGTCCACGACCTGCCAGTAGCGGCCGGGATCGGGATACGTCGGCACCGACTCGAACATCACGCTCGTCGCCCCGTTGGCGAGCGGGCCGTAGACGATGTAGCTGTGCCCGGTGACCCAGCCGATGTCCGCGGCGCAGAAGTGGATGTCGTCGTCGTGGTGATCGAAGATCAGCCGGTGCGTCATCGAGGCGTAAAGCAGGTAGCCGCCGGTGGTGTGGAGCAGACCCTTGGGCCTTCCCGTCGAGCCGCTGGTGTAGAGGACGAACAGGGGCGCCTCGGCGTCGAGCCGGGCTACCGGCGCCGTCGCCCGCTGCTTCGCCGTCTCCTCGTGCAGCCAGAGGTCGCGCCCCGGAACCATCGGCACTTCCGTGTCGGTCCGCCGGGCGACGAGCATGTGCTCGACCAGGTCCAGACCCTCGACCGCCTGATCGCAGGTCGCCTTGAGCGGGATCGTCCGGCCGCCGCGCAGACCCTCGTTGGCGGTGACGAGAAGCCGGCAACCCGCGTCGACGATGCGCTCGCGCAGGCTGTCCGCGGAGAACCCCGCGAAGACGACGGAGTGCACCGCGCCGACGCGCGCGCAGGCGAGCATCGTGTAGGCCAGCTCCGGGATCATCGGCAGGTAGATGCAGACCCGGTCGCCCTGACCGATCCCGAGCGACGTCAGGACGTTCGCGACGCGGCACACTTTGCGCTTCAGCTCCCGGTAGCTGATCCGCCGGTAGCGGCCCGGTTCGTCCTCGACCCAGATCAGGGCGGTCTTGTCGGGCCGGGTCGCGGCGTGGCGGTCGACGCAGTTGACGCAGGCATTGAGCTCGCCGTCCTCGAACCAGGCGAAGTCGACGGCGTCGAAATCCCAGCGCCCCGCCGACCGCGGCGGCGAGAACCAGTCGAGGGTCGCGGCCTGGTCAAGCCAGAACCGGTCCGCATCCTCGATCGATTCGCGGTAGAGCCCGAGGTAGGCATCCATGCCGTCCACATGAGCGCGGCCATTTTCCGAGATCGCGGCTTTGACGGGGATCATTCGGTTCTCCTTACCGGTCCTCGCAACAGCTAGACCGCAGCCCGCGGCGCGGCCGCCACCACTTCCTGCGCGGCGGCGCCCGACAGACTCGCGAAGTTGTCGGTGAACATCTGCGCCAGCCGGCGCGCGTACCGATCGTAGGCCCGCGGGTCGGCCCAGCTCCTGCGCGCATCGAGCACCTCCGCCGGCACGCCGTCGAGCAAGGTGGGGTAGGCGAGGCCGAAGACGGGGTGGGTGCACATCGGCGCGTTGTCGAGGCTGCCGTCGAGCGCGGCGTGGATCATCCGCCGGGTGTAGGCCAACTCGATGCGCCGGCCCTCGCCGTACGGCCCGCCGGTCCAGCCCGTGTTCACGAGCCAGACGGCGGCTCCGTGGCGCCGCACCTTCTCGCCCAGCAGCCGGGCGTAGGCGGACGGCGGCAGCGGCATGAAGGGGGCGCCGAAGCAGGCGCTGAAGGTCGCCGTCGGCTCGGTGACTCCGCGTTCCGTGCCGCCCACCTTGGCGGTGTAGCCGGACAGGAAGTGGTACATCGCCTGCGCCTCGGTGAGCCGGCTGATCGGCGGCAGGACGCCGAACGCGTCGCAGGTCAGGAAGACGACCGCGCGGGGATGCCCGGCGACGCCGCCGACGTCGACGTGCTCCAGGTGGCTCAGCGGGTAGCTGGCGCGGGTGTTCTCGGTGCGGGAATCGTCGTCGAGGTCGAGTTCGCGCGATTCCTCGTCGAAGACGACGTTCTCGAGCACCGTCCCGAAGCGCCGGGTCGTGGCATGGATCTCCGGTTCGCCCTCGGGATCGAGACGGATCGCCTTGGCGTAGCAGCCGCCCTCGATATTGAAGATGCCGTCGTCGCACCAGCAGTGCTCGTCGTCACCGATCAGGGTGCGCTCCGGATCGGCCGAGAGGGTCGTCTTGCCGGTGCCGGAGAGACCGAAGAACAGGGCCGAGTCCGAGCGGTCCGCGCCGTAGTTCGCACTGCAGTGCATGCTCAGAACGCCGCGGCGCGGCATCAGGTAGTTCATCACGCTGAACATCGATTTCTTGATCTCGCCGGCGTACTCGCTACCGCCGATCAGGGTCAGATGCCGCTCCAGGTCGAGGGCGATGAACGTGGTGCTGTTCGTGCCGTCCGCCTCCGGATCGGCCAGAACACTGGGGATGTCGACGACGGTGTGGTCGGGTACGAAACCTTCGAGAGCCGAAGGGTCGGCCGCGCGCAGGAACATATTGCGCGCGAACAGGCTGTGCCACGCCCTCTCCGTGATCACACGCACGCTCAAGCGGCAATCGGGATCGGCGCCGACGAAACCGTCGAACACGAACAGATCCCGCTCCGCGGCAGCGGCCAGCATCTTGCGGAACAGGCGGTCGAAGTGCTCGGGCTCGAGCGCCTGGTTGATCGGCCCCCAGTCTACGGCGTCCGACGACGGCGACCGGTGCACCAGGAACCGGTCTTTCGGCGACCGTCCCGTGTGCTCGCCGGTCGAGGCCACCAGGGGCCCCTCGGCGGCGATGGCCGCTTCGTCGCGACGCACCGCCTCCTCGTAGAGCCGAGCCACGCTCAGGCGCGAATAGCGCGAATAGCCAGTGCCCCAACCGGCTGTCAGGAACTCCCGCGAAACGTCGGCCATCTCTTCTACCTCACGCGACCCGGCGCGAGAGGCTATCCCGCGTCCCCGTCAAAGCCGCGAGCCATGGCTCCTCGGGAGGGATTCGAACCCCCAACATTTCGGTTAACAGCCGAACGCTCTACCGTTGAGCTACCGAGGAAGAATCCGCCGGCTCCAGGCAACAGCGGCGGGTGACATGGGGGTGATCTTAGGGAGGCTCCGAGCCGACTGTCAATCGACCACGGATCGCCAGAGCGCTAGAGGAGGTTGCGGAAGGCCCGCAGCCGCCGCGAGCGGCTCGGATGGCGGAGCTTGCGCAGCGCCTTCGACTCGATCTGGCGGATTCTCTCGCGCGTCACGTTGAACGAGCGCCCCACGTCCTCCAGCGTCGACTCCGCGCCGTCGCCGACGCCGAAGCGCATGCGGAGCACCAGTTCCTCGCGCGGGCCGAGCGTCTGGAGCACCTCCGCGGTCTGCTGGCTCAGGCTCTTCGTCATCAGGTCGTCGAGCGGAGAGACCGCGTTCCTGTCCTCGATGAAATCGCCGAGATGGGAATCCGCCTCCTCGCCGATCGGTGTCTCGAGCGAGATCGGTTCCAGGGCGATCTTCATGATCTCGCGCACCTGCACCGCGTCCATGTCCATGCGCTCGGCGATCTCCACCACGGTCGGCTCCCGGCCCAGTTCCTGCACCATGGCCCGGCTGGTCCGGGTCAGTTTGTTGATCGTGTCGATCATGTGGACCGGGACGCGGATCGTTCGCGCCTGGTCCGCGATCGCTCTCGTGATCGCCTGGCGGATCCACCAGGTGGCGTAAGTCGAGAACTTGTACCCGCGGCGGTACTCGAACTTCTCCACCGCGCGGATCAGGCCGATGTTGCCGTCCTGGATCAGGTCCAGCATCTGCAGGCCCCGGTTCGTGTACTTCTTGGCGATCGAAACCACCAGGCGGAGGTTCGCGAGAATCATCTCGGAGCGCGCCTGCTCGCAGACCGCTTCGCCGCGCCGGACCTTGCTCAGGGTTGCGGTCACCTGAGCGAGGGTCGTTCCGTAGCGATCCTCCGCGGCCCGCAGCCGGGCTCGGTACTTCTCGATTCGACGCCGGTGCAACGCGCCGAGTTCGGTGTCCCGTTCCCGATCCAGAGCGATCTGCGCGCGCCGGATGTCCCGGTCGTGGCGCGAAATCTCCGCGTAGAGCTGCTTCAGGATCTCGACGAGGCGGGCGCGCGTCTGGGCGGTCAGCTCGATCGAGCGGATCTGCTCCGTGATCTTGCCCGCGGTCCGGTCGATCTCGCGCTCGATCTCCAGGAACCGTTCGCCGCCGTGCCGGAACCGGTCGCGCTGGCGGCGCAAGCGGCGCACCTTGCGGTCGAGTTCGTCGATCGCCTGGAAGATGGCCAGGTTCCTGGCGATCCGGTTGTTGGCGCTCTGGTCCAGATTCGCGCCGCTGTCGGCCAGCAGTTCGCGCATCAACCGGCGGTCGCGCCGCGCCAGTTCGTTGATTCGCAGCAACTCCCTGAGCACGACCGCGTTGTCGCACAGGGCCTCGAAAACGATCCACTCGCCGCGTTCGATCCGCTTCGCGATCTCGACCTCGCCCTCGCGGTCGAGCAGTTCGACACGTCCCATCTCGCGCAGATAGACGCGCACCGGATCCGTCGTCCGATCCTGGCTGACGAAGGCCGGCGGCTCCGGTTCCCTTCGCTCGACGCCGCTGATCAGCGGCGCAGGGTCCGAGTCGACCACGTTCACGTACACTTCCGGACGACCGATCAGGTCGACGCCGAGCGCCCCCAACCGGGCTCTGATCTCGGCCACCTCCCTCGATTCGGCGAGGAGTTCGTCCGGCAACCGATCCTGGAGTTCGTCGTGGAGCAGGTAGCCCTTCTCGCGGCCAAGAGCGAAAACGCTGCGGACCGAACTGTGACGGTGTTCGATCGGCTCGGCCGGAACGGCCTCGACGGCTGCGATGTTCAGCGCCACGCCACGCCCTCAATCTCTGGGTTGGTACAGGTCATGGCTGAGCTTCTGCTTCTCTTCGATCTTGCGATGCAGGGTCTCCATGTCGCCCTCGCGCTGGGCGAGATTGATTTCCCGGGCGAGCAAGTGGAGTCGCTGTCTGGCGAAGCGCCGGCCCAACTCGGCGAGACTGATTCGGAGTTCCCGTGCAGAGAAGGCAGACGACCGTTGTAACAAAAGGCCGGCGATGCGGTCAACAGGTATGCCGGCCTCGTCACCGGCGCCGGAGCGCCGCCCAAGGGCCGCGACCAGCGCCGGCGAGTCGATGGAGTCAATACCCGCCTTGACCTGCTTTCCCATGGCTCGGTAGATGGCGCGCAAGGCCGGATCGAAAAAGGCGTCCGAGTCCGGCCAGTCGATACCGGCCAGCGACGGGGCGGCGATGATCAGCCGCAACACTTGCTCTTCGATCGAGGATGTGGCCGGGGGCCTCCGGCCCGCCGGCGCCGCCGCCGCGACGGCGCCCCCAGGCCGCTCCGCGACGGCGCCCGACTCGCGCAGCAGCACCTCCACCTTGACTCCCAGGCGGTCCGCCGCATGCTCGAAGTAGCCTCTGCGCGCAATCGGATCCTGGACCCGGTCGATCAGCACCCGCACCCGCGCGGCTTCCCGGGCCCTCAGGCGGGGATCGAGCTCGCCCCGGCTCGGCAGATCGTCGATCTCCAGCGCCACCGCGTCCCGGGCCCCGCCTATGACGCTCCGGACCGCCTCGGGCCCCTCGTCGAGCCGCAGCGAGTCCGGGTCCTGGCCGGCGGGAAAACGGGCGCGACGGACCACGAGTCCGGCGCCGAGCATCAGGGCGGCGGCCTTCTGCGCCGCCTCGATGCCGGCCCGGTCGCCGTCGTAGCCCAGTACGACCTCATCCGTGTACCGGGACAGCAGCCGCACCTGTTGCGCGGTCAACGACGTCCCCATGCTCGCCACCGCCCAGTCGATGCCGGACGCGACCGCGCCGATCACGTCGAAGTAGCCCTCCACCAGGAGGACACGGCCCTGCTCGCGGATGCCGCGGCGGGCCGCGTCGAGACCGTAGAGCAGGGTGCCCTTGCGGAAGTGGTCGGTCTCGTTCGTGTTGACGTACTTCGCCTGGTCGTCGTCCAGGGTCCGGCCGCCGAACGCCAGCAGACGGCCTGACGGCGACCGGATGGGGAACATCAGCCGGTTACGGAACCGGTCGTAGGGGCGGTCCGGGTTCTTGGGACTGCGCGCGACCAGACCCGCGGCCTCCAGGTCGGGCACCTCCATGCGGCGGCCCAGGCCCTGCACCAGAGCCTGCCATCCATCCGGCGCAAAGCCGACACCGAACCGCGCGATCAACGCAGGCGGCACCTTGCGCCGGCGCAGGTAGTCCTGCGGCATCGCCTCGGTGCGCAGTTTGCCGCGAAAGAAATCGTAGGCGGCATCGAGCGCGGCCTGGATGCGCTCGGACCGGTCCGCCCGCGCGTCCTCGCCCGGGGCCGGCGCCGCCCTCGGCAACGGGACACCGTAGCGGTCGGCGAAGTGTTCGATCGCGGTGGCGAAGTCGTCTCCCGTCAGTTCCATGTGCAGACCGAGGGCATCGCCGCCGGCGCCGCAGCCGAAGCAGTAGTAGAGCTTCCGCTCGGGGTCCAGCGACAGGGACGGCGTCTTCTCCTTGTGGAACGGGCAGAGCGCAACGAAGCGCCGGCCTCGGCGCTCGACCTTCGTGTGCTCGCTCGCGATGTCGACGATGTCGATCGCCTCGCGCACGGCGTCCAACGCCTCGTCGGTAAGCCTCGAACGCCGTGGCACGACCGCTCATCCTACTGCGGATCCGAGCCTCCCGCAGCGTTTGACGCTAGCGCAACACGACCTCAGTGGCCCCGTCACCGCCCGCCGAGGGTGGCGCGGGATCGAACCCGGCTACCGCCGGATGTCCCCGCAGATGCTCACGGACGGCCCGGCGCAGCCGTCCGCTGCCGTGACCGTGGACCACCCGCACCCGTTCGCGGCCCGAGGCCAGGGCCCGGTCGAGATAGGCGTCCAGGGAATCGAGCGCCGGTTCGACCATCTGGCCGATCAGCATCAACTCCGCCTCGACCGCCGGCGCCGAAGACGCCTGGACCCGTACCCGGGATGGCGCGGCTCGCTCCACCACCCGGATGGCCTCCAGCGCCGCGGACGCCGCCCGCACCCGTTTCCCCCGCACCAGCACCGTGGCCCGGTCGCCGCTCACTTCCTGGAGTTCGCCGATCCAGCCGAGCGATCGGTGGCGCACCGGCGCGCCCGCCACGAGCGGGCGTGGCCGCTCCGCGGCCGCTGCGCACCCAGGATCCTGCTCCTCGCGGATGCCGGGTTCAGGGTTCGCGTCGGCCGCGCGATCGACCGCGGCCGACGCATCGCGGCCGAGTTCCTGGTGCAGGCCGCGGGCGGCCCGCGCGAAGGCCTTCTTGCCCGGCCGGGGCAGCGCGGCCAACTCGGCCAGAGCCTGATCCAGCCGGCGGCGGTTCGCCCTGCGCAAGGCATCCACTTCGCGCCGGACCGCTTGGCTCAGCCGCTTCTGAGCCGCCCGCAGCGACGTCTGGCGGGCCTCGAAGCGGTTGCGCTCCACCTCGGTCTCGGCGGTCAACCGGGCAAGTTCCGCTTCCCGTTCGAGCAACCGTTCCCGGTGCCGCTCGTTGCGCTCCAGGACGCGTCTCAACTGCTGGTGCTCGGAGCCGAGAAAGTGCTCCGCGCGCTCCAGCCAGGCCGCCGGCAGGCCGAGGCGCCGCGCCAGCGCGAGGGCACGGCTGCCTCCGGGCGGCCCGATCACGAGCCGGTAGGTCGGCAGCCCGCTCTCCGGGTCGAAGCTCATCGCGGCGCAGGAGGCCGCCTGGGACTCGAGGGCGGCGGCGGCGAGCTGGGTCAGGTGAGTGGTGAGGACGCCCATCGAGGCGCTCTCGACGAGCCCCTCGATCAACGCGATCCCGAGCGCGGCGCCTTCTTCCGGATTGGTTCCGGCGCCGACTTCATCGAGCAGCACGAGGGTGCGCGGTCCGGCGCGGCGCCACACCTCCCGCAGACGCAGCAGGCGGGCGCTGAAGGTCGACTGTTCGTCCAGAACGCTCTGGTCGTCGCCGACCACCGCGACGAGGTGATCGAAGATCGGAAACCGGCTGCCGGGCGCGGCCGGCACCGGCAGGCCCGCCTGGGTCATCAGGCAGAGCAGTCCGACGGTCTTGAGGGCCACCGTCTTGCCGCCGGCATTGGGTCCGGTCAGAACCAGAATCCGATGGTCCTCCAGGGCCAGGTCGAGCGGCACCACCTCGCCGCGGTTGCCGGCGGCGCCAAGGGTCTGCTCCCGGTACTCGGCCAGCCGCGGATCGAGAAGCGGATGGCGGGCGCCGCGGAGTTCCACCGCCGCCGCCGAACCGTTCGGCGCCGGCGGTGCAACGCCCGCCAGCCCGGCGTCGACGTGGGCCGCGAAGCGCGCCACGGCCTGCAGCGCGTCGACCGCGGCAAGGAAGTCGATCCTGGCAAGGATCGCCGGAGTCAACTCCAGCACCTGCCGAACCAGCTCGGCGAGGATGCGGGCCCGCTCGATCTCCTTGTCGGCGGCGAGCCGCTCCAGCTCGTCGTTGCCTTCCACCACCTCCGAGGGCTCGAAGTAGAAGCTGCGGCCCGAGGCGGAGCGACCCCTCACGAGACCGGAGAGACGACCCCGGCTACCGGAGGGCAGCAACACGGAGAACCGGCCGCCGCGCATCGGTGTCGAGTCGTCGGCCAGCCTGTGACCGTGCTCCCTGACGTACGCCTGTACCTGTGTCTCAACCGAGGCCAAGGTACGGCGAGCGTCTTGCACCAGCGCTCTGAGCCGGGGCGACGCATCGTCCCGCACCGCGCCGCGACGATCCAGGGCGCGGCGCAGGCGCGCCGCCAGGGCGGCGCAACCGATCGGTTCGCCTGTTACGGCGCTGTCCGTGGCGCCGACCTCCAGGGCGCGCAGCGACTCGACTTCCGCCGCGAGCCGCGGCGTCTCTTCGTGGTCGCCCAGCCGCTCGAGGACTTCCTCGCCGGCCTCGATCACGGCCGCGAGGCCCCGCAGTGCAGCGCCGGCCAACCGCCGGCCGCCGGTCTGCAACTGGCGCCGCAGATCCAGAAGCTCCTGATCGAGCACCGGTACGAGGGCGCCACCCTCCCCCCGTTCCCGGGCGATCTCGGCGTAACGGACCCGGCGAAGCTCGATCTCGTCAGGGTCCGTGCGCGGCGAGATGGCGTGGACCAGCCGCGTGCCGGCGTCGGTCACCGCAAGCCCGGCGACCACGCGGAGCAGTGCCGGGAACTCAAGCGCCTCGGACGTCGCGCTGCTGCAGCAACTCATCTCCGTTGCCGATCCGCGGGGTCCGGATCCGGTGGGCGTGGGGAACCTCGCCCGGCAGTCGGTCAGGCCAGACCGGCGCGGCGCTCCTCGGCCAGCTTGCGCAGCATCTTCTTGCGCGCCTGCATCACCTTGCGCTTGCGCTTGACCGACGGCTTCTCGAAGTGCTGGCGCTTCTTGAGCTCGGTCAGAATGCCCTCCTTCTCGCACTTCCGCTTGAAGCGGCGAAGCGCATTCTCGAAGCTCTCGTCGTCGCGTACCTGCACAACCGGCATAGCCAGAACTCGTCCTCTCTTTGTGAACTCAGACCTGGGTCTGAACCCGACTCACCGGGGCCGCCGACGCACGACAACCCACAAGAAGAGCGCATTTTGCACCAAGCGACCTACCGCCGTCAAGGACGGGGCGGCGCTCCCTTCGGCGCTCCCTGCTGCATTCGACACAAGCCTCCGTGCCACGCAGGGGCGGCCACGGGCTGCTACTCCTCTTCTTCGTTCTTCCCCTCGACCGCGTTGGGATCGGTGCGGTACACCTTCCGGTCGCTCTCGTTGAAGAAGACGCCGACAGCGGCGCCGGCCCCGTGCTGTTCGGGGTCCTTGGGGTAGAACCAGGCGAACACGTTCTCATCCGGGAAGTTCCGCACGTAGCTGTGGAAGACCTTGCCCAGGACGCTCTCGACCTCGGCCTCGGTCATTCCCCGCTTGACCTCCGCAAGCTGTTCAACCGAGACATAGCGTGCTGCTTCGTACTCGGCGATCCTCGCCGCGAGGTCGGGGTTGTCCGGATCGACTCCCTGAGCCCGCTGCAGGATTTCGATCGCCCGCCGGTAGTCGCCGCCCTTCACCGCGTATTCCTGGGCAAGGTACATGTCCTCGCCGGACTTCATCGCGAAGGCCGCCCGCTGCTCTTCGTTCATCTCCCCGCCGAGTTCCCACTCGGCTTCGTTGATGTAGTTGACCAGCTTCTGCGAGAAAGCCTCGCCGTCGGCGCCGATCTCCTCGTCCAGTGCAGCGGTCTCAGCGGCGAGAGCGTCGGCATCCTCCCCTTCGCCGGGCGCCACCGCCCGTGCACGGAGCTGGTCCAGGTCGGTGCGCTTGGCGTTCAGGGAAGCCTGAGCTTCCTCCAGTTCGGCCCAGGCCTCCGCCCTTGCCGTAGAGGTCCGCTCCTCCTCGGAGGGTCCGCACGCGGCCAGAAAGCCGAGTAGAAGAATGGCCGCGGCGCCGGCAGTTGGAACCGCCCGACCCGGCCGCCTGACAGGAGTGGATCTCGACATTCTGGCGCCTCCTTGGATCGCTGTTCGCGTGCCGGCAACTATACCCCATGGGCGGCCTCCTTGGGGCTATACTGCGGCACTGCGCTTGGGGTCCAAGGGTCCATAGCTCAGCGGTTAGAGCATCCGGCTCATAACCGGCAGGTCCCTGGTTCGAATCCAGGTGGACCCACACCGTGCAGCGGCGGATCCAGCGATTGCAAACTCCCAGCAACCCCTCACAGAACGGTGTTTTCGCCGGTGGACGGCAAGAGACGGGCAGGTCGACAACGCGGTCACCGTGGCAGCTTAAGAACGGATTTGAATGGAAAGAGTCCTTGACACGATCGTAGAGCTACAGGAGGCAAGCGTAGAACTCGAGCGCAGCCTCACCCTGCTCGACGGGGTTCCCGAGTCGATGCAGGAACTTCACGACCAGTACGAGATGAGGCGCAGCGAGATCGAAGAGCTAGAGGAGGGGCACCAGCAGGCGGAGTTGGAGCGGCGCGCGGCCGAAGCGGAGTCCGCAGCGGGCAAGCAGAGCATCGAGCGCTATCAGGAGCAGATCTCCCGCGTCACCACGCAGCGCGAGTACGGCGCCCTGCTGAGCGAGATCGACACCGTCCGCGCCCAGATGCGGGAGGCCGACGAGAAGGCGCTGCTGGCGCTCGAGCGCCAGGACCAGGCGTCGACGCAGCTCGACGAGCTCCGCGAGGCTTTCCAGAGCGTGGACCAGCAGTACCAGGAGGCTCTGGCCGCCTGGGAGGAGCAGAAGCCCGCGATGCGGAAGCGGGTCGAAGTGCTGGAGGGCCGGATCGAGGTCTTTCGCGAACGCCTGCCCCCCGCCGCCCTGAACCAGTACAAGCGCCTGTTCGAGCGCCATGGCGGTACCCCACTGGCCGTCATCCGGGTCATCGAAAGCCCCAAGGCTCCAATCCGGCACTGCTCGTTCTGCAACTACCGCATCCGGCCCCAGGTCGTGCTGCAAATCCAGACCCAGGGCGCCATCGTTCCCTGCGACTCCTGCCAACGGATTCTCTTTCTGGAGCTTGAACCGAAGAACGAGACGGAGTGAGTTCTGAGGTTCAAGCCCCAGAGGAGGCGGGGGCTGGAACCAAACGCCGAGCCTGCGAGGCGTTTGGCGGCGCTGGACCTTGAACCGCGGAACATGGCGGAGTGAGCTCCGAGGTCAAGGGACGTCCACGGCAGAACGCTACGCGGAGTTGAGGGAGCGGCTGTCGGAGGCGGGCCGGCGCGCCGGCCGAGCCGCGGGCGACGTCACCCTGGTCGGCGCCTGCAAGCGTCAGTCCCTGGAGCGCATCGCCAAGGCCGTCGACGCCGGCCTCCAGGTCCTGGGCGAGAACCAGGTCCAGGAGGGCGAGGCGCATCGCGCGGCGCTGCTCGAGGCCGGCTACGACCACGTCGAGTGGCGCCTGATCGGGCCCCTGCAGACGAACAAGGCGCCGCGGGCGTGCGGTGTCTTCGACGTCTTCGAGGCCGTTGACCGGGTGAAGGTCGCACAGCGGCTCGATCGGGTGCTGCGGAACCGGCAGGGAGTGAACCGGACCTGTCTGCTCGAGGTCAACATCGGGCGAGAACCCAACAAGCACGGCTTCCTGCCCGAGGAGGTCGGAACGATGCTCGGACTCGCCGGCCTGCAGCACCTGCCGATCCGCGGTCTGATGGCGATCCCGCCCCGTCGTCGCGACGCTCGGGAAGCGCGCCGCGACTTCGCCGCCCTGCGGCGCCTGCGCGACGAACTGGGTCGCCGCGGCCTGTTCGGAGAGCGCGAAGGGTGGCTGTCGATGGGGATGAGCGCGGACTTCGAGGCCGCCGTGCTCGAGGGCGCCACCCACGTGCGGATCGGTTCCGCCCTGTTCGGCCCGCGGCCGCCGCGCTGACCTGAGATTCCAGACCGCGGAAGCGTCCATTCTCACGGCGGGCTGGTAGCGTTTCACCCTTGGAGACCCTGGCCGACCTTCTCTTCCGCGTCGCGGACCGCTACGGCAAGCACGAGGATCTGCTCTCTATCCGCCGACACGGCCGGACCGAGTCGCTTTCCGCCCTCGAGTTCACCGACGCCGTTCGCCGGACCGCCCTGGCGCTCGAGTCCCACGGCGTGGCCAAGGGCGACCGCGTGGCCCTGTTCGCGACCAACCGGCCGGAGTGGCATGTGGTCGACTTCGCATGCCACCTCCTGGGCGCGGTGTCGGTGCCGATCTATCCGACCCTGACCGCGGCCCAGGTCGCCTACATCCTCCTCGACAGCGGGGCCGGGTGGATCTTCTACGACGACGGCGCGAAACGGGATCTGCTGACCGGCCTCGCCCCCGGAAGCCCGGGCGAGGACGGCGCGGAGCAGCAGGGCCCGCGGCTGGTCGCGCTGGACGCCGATGCCACCGCGGCGGGCGGAACGAACCTCGAAGAGTTGATCGGCGACGCGGCGCCGTCCGCGGACACCGACCTCCAGGCCTTCCGCGGGCGGGTCGGCCGCAACGACACGGCGAGCATCATCTACACCTCGGGTACCACCGGCGACCCCAAGGGCGTCGTCCTGTCCCACTGGAACTTCGTCTCGAACATCCTCTGCTGCCAGCGTCTCTACGACCTCGGCGAGAACGATCAGGCGCTCTCCTTCCTGCCGCTGTCCCACGTCTTCGAGCGCACCGTCGACTACCTCTTCCTCCACCGCGGCGTGTCGATCCATTACTCGCCCGCGATCGAGCGCGTCGCCGGTCTGATGCCGACCGTCCGGCCCACGGTTCTGTGCTCCGTGCCCAGGCTGTACGAGAGCGCCTACTTCCGAATCCGCAACACGTTCGCGACTCAGTCGCCGGCGCGGCGGCGGCTCATCGACTGGGCCCTCAAGGTCGGCCAGCGGCGGGCCGAGCGCGGCGGCGCGGCGCTCCAGGGCCTGATCGCCGACCGCCTGGTGTTCCGCAAGATCAAGGAGAGGTTCGGCGGCCGGCTTCGATTCGCCATCTCCGGCGGCGCCGCGATCGCCGACGAAGTCGCGGCGTTCTTCGACGCGATCGGCATCCGGCTCTACCAGGGCTACGGGCTGACCGAAACCGCTCCCGTGCTGAGCGTGAACCACCCGGGCGCCTCACGGCGTGGGTCGGTCGGCCCGGCAGCCCCCGGCGTTGAACTGCGCATCGCGGCCGACGGCGAGATCCTCGCCCGCACCGAAGGCCTGATGCAGGGCTATTGGAGGAATCCCGAAGCCACCTCGGAGGCGATCGACGCGGACGGCTGGTTCCACACCGGCGACATCGGCCGCATCGACGACGACGGCTTCGTGTTCATCACCGACCGCAAGAAGGATCTCCTGGTCACCAGCGGCGGCAAGAACATCGCGCCCCAACCGATCGAGCAGATGCTGATCACACACCCGGCGGTTGCCCAGGTGGTCGTGGTCGGCGATGGTTACCCCTATCTGAACGCCCTGATCGTCCCCAACTACGCGGAACCTCCACCGCGGTTCGACGGCATGAGTCCAGAAGAGCTGCGGCAGGATCCGCGCCTGCACGAGACCATTGGGCGCCTCCTGGATCAGACGAACCAGCGCCTGCCGGCCCATGAACGACTACGCCGGTACCGGCTGCTGGAGCGCGAACTCACGATCGAGGAGGGCGAGATCACGCCCACACTCAAGGTGCGCAGGAAGATCGTGAACGAGCGCTACCGCGACGTGATCGCGTCGATGTACCTTAGGAGCCAGCGAGTGGGTTGAGCTTCAATTCACGCGGCCGTGCAGATCGGTCGGGTCCGGGGCCTCTTCGATGACGCCGTGGACTTCCTCGTAGCGGCGCAGGTTGGTGCCGAGCGCCCTGATGATCCGCTTCAGGTGGCCGGGGCTGGTCACGATGCGGGCGCTGACGATGCCCTGGGGCGGCACCACGTTGATGAAGTCGAGGATGAACTCCTCACGGGTGTGCGTGATGCGCAGCAGGTTGGAGTAGGCCCCCTTGAGTTCGGCATCGCCGATCTTGACGTTGATCGACGAAGCTGAATCCTGGTCGGCCTGTTCTTCCTTGGGTCGCTCGCTCATTCCATTCTCCGTGGGTTACTGGCTGCGCCGGCCTTCCGGCCGGCATTCCGGGCGCCGCCGCGGGGCGGGGGCGCGATATCTGGTTGGGCGGGCGAACGCCAATCGATCGCCGCTTGCGGGTCGGCCGCCCCGTCGCCGTTGCCGGCGCCGCCGCCCAGCGCCTCCACCCGCCACTCATGGTCGGGCAGGTAGAAACCGATGCTCCGGAGCGCCGAACTCTCGGCCACCGTGAAACGGACCGCTCGGCGGCGGTAGTCGTAAGCCCTGCCGTCGCGGGCGTGAACCGCGAGATCGACCGTGTATTCGCCCGGCGCCAGCCGCAGCTCCGGGCAGACCAGCCGGACGCGCACCGGAGCGCGCAGCAGGCGCGGTTCATACCCGGCGAGATCGGTGTTCGTGCCCCAGCAGTCGACGCCGCGGGGCGTCTTGACACCGACCCCGAAGACGAAGTCGTCGAGATCCTCCCGCGGCTCGACCTCGAGCTCGAACGCCACCGCCTCTCCGCAGCGCACGTGATAGCGCTCCTCGCCCGAGGCGCCGGCCAGCAGGCGGGCGCCGACGATCTTCGCCTGGCCGGAGCCCCAGCGCAGGATCTCCTCCTCCGCGTCCGGCGCCGCCGCGGCGGCCGTTTCTTCTCCCTCCGGCGGCGACTCACCGCGTTCGGCGGCCCGGACCCGGCGCCGATCGTGGGCCTCGCCCTCGCGCGCGGCCACGGCCTCGAAATAGGCGTCGATCACCCGCCGCGTCGAACCGATCGCCCGGGCCCGCCCCTGGTCCAGCCAGACCGCACGGTCGCAGAGTTCGTCGATCAGGCCCATCGAGTGGCTCACCACGAGCAGCGTGCCGCCGTGGGCAAGGTGCTCCTCGATACGGGCGATGCAGCGGTGAACGAACTCCTCGTCGCCGACCGCCAGTACTTCGTCGACCAGCAGGATCTCGGGGTCGGTATGGATGGCGACCGAGAAGCCGAGGCGGACGTACATGCCCGAGGAGTAGTTCTTGATCGGCTCCTCGACGAAGTCGCCCAGCCCCGCGAACTCCACGATGTCGTCGTAGCGCTCTTCGATCCGGCGGCGGCTGAGGCCGAGCAGCGCGCCGTTGATGAAGATGTTCTCCCGACCAGAGATCTCGGGGTGGAAGCCGGCGCCGAGCTCGATCAGGGCGGCGACCCGTCCATTGACCGCAAGTTCCCCGGAGGTTGGCGGCAACAGGCCCGCAACCAGCTTGATCAGCGTGGACTTGCCCGAACCGTTGCCGCCGATGACGCCCACAGCCTCACCGGCCGCGACCTCGAAGCTGACATCGGTCAGGGCCTCGACCACGTCGGCGGTAGCCAGTCCGCTGGTCAGGCTGCGCTCGAGGAGCGCGCTCTTCAGTGTCCGCAGCCGATAGCCGCCGGCGGAGCGCCGGTAGCGTTTGCCGACGCCGCGAAGAACGACCGCAGGCCGAGGCAAGTCAGACCGCCTCGGCCAGCGTGTCGCTCAGGCGCGAGAACAGGCTGGCGCCCACCGCCCAGGACGCCGCCGCGATCACGGCCATGATCAGCCAGACCTCGGCCTCGGGCAGGCGACCGACGAACAGGAGATCCTGGATTGCCACCGTGAACCAGGTCATCGGGTTCAGTTGCACCAACCGGGCGAGTTCGGGCGGGATATCGCTCAGGGTGTAGATGATCGGCGCCAGGAAGAAGAGCAGAACGAGCACGTTGCCGAGCAGATCCCGCGCGTCCTTGAAGTGGACGTTGAGCGCCGACAGGGCGAAGGCGAGGCCCGCGACCATCACCGTCTCGATCACAAGCACGAGCGGCAGCAGCACGAAGGTCCAACCGGCGATCGGATAGCCGAGCAGCCGGCCGACGATCAGGGCCAGAGCGACGATCGGCAGCGCGAGCAGAAAGTGCATCAGGTTGGACACCACCGCGACCGCCGGCAGCACCTCGACCGGGAAGACCGCCTTGCGGATCAACGCGCTGTTGCCGGTCAGCGACGAACAGCCTTCGAGCAGCGAGGTCGAGACCCAGATCCAGGGGAAGAGGCCGGTAACGAGAAAGACGCCGTAGGGCTCGACCTCAACAACTTCCCCTCGCTTCAGGATGATGCCGAAGACGAAGGAGTACACGGCCAGCAGCAGCAGCGGGTTGACCAGGGACCAGAAGAACCCGAGCACACTGCCCCGGTAACGCGCTCGCAGCTCCCGCTGGACCAGGGTCCACAGCAGGCCGCGGTAGCGAATGAGACATCGGGCCACCTCGAACATCGCCAGCGATCATCTCACGTCGCGGCGCCGTCTCTCGCGATCTCGAAGTAGACCGGCGCGGCGCCGAGCCGCACCGGGCCGGAAGCCAGTTCAACCCCGTCGCGGTCGCGCGCGGCGCGGACGCCGACGGGGGGACGGTAGGCCCGGCCGCGACGATCCAGCGCCCACAGCACCTGGACCTCCCGGCCCTGACGGAGCGCCCGGTAGCCGCGCACTCCCGGCGGCAGCAGCAGGCGTTCGACCCCGGCGCCGGCCAACTCCCGCTGGAGTTGACGCAGGGCACGGTAGGCCGGCCGCCGCCTCAAGGCGCCGGCCCGGGGATCGATCAGCCCGTAGCCGGCCGCCGCCAACTGCCACCAGAAGACGCGCTCGGCAAGGCCGGTCCCCAGAGCCTCCAGGCAGTAGCGGACCAGGTAGCTGGCCTGAGTGTCCTCGTCCACGGCAACGTCGCGTCCGGCAGGGGCGTGGGGACCCTCCTTGAGCGGCCAGTTGAACTCGGTGACCCAGCTTCGATCCGACGCACAGTCCGGAGCTCCGCGGGCAACGGCCCGCAACACGGCCAGCTTGCCGGCGAGGTCGAAGCCGAGTTGGCGGTTCTCGGGCGCCCCCCGCCGGTCGACGTAGAGCTGACTCGCCAGGATATCGAAGCGGTGCTCCGGCAACCCGGAGTGGACCAGTCCGGCCGTCGCGTGCGGCTCGAAGTCGATGACCGCCGGAGCGAGTACGCACGCATCCCGATTCGCGGCCCGCACGGCTTCGACGCCGGCAGCCAGGAGACTCCAGTACTCGTCCGGGCGCCACACGCCCCACTTGCTGCGGTTGGGCGCCTGTCCGATGAGGAACCTGCGACCGAAGGGCGAGAGCAAGGCAGTGGCTTCCTCGACGCGCCGTCGCCAGAGTCCGCTGTCCCGCACCAACGACCGATCCTGGCTGAGTTGGAACAGGACGTCGACCGGCCTCCTTTTGGCCCGGCTGAGGATCTCCGCCAGTTGCAACAGGTCGCCGTCCACGCCCCGCCAGAGATGGAAGCGCAGCAACACGCCTTCGACCCGGAGATCGTCGATCGCCTCGACCAGGGCGCCGACCGGCGCCGAGCCCGGACCGACCGCCACGCCGAGGCCATGGAAGGGAACCCTCTCCGCGGCCCGTTCGATGCGTCGGCGGAGGCGCTTCCCCTCGACGACCGATGCGATCAGCGGCCCGGCGGCGCGAAGCAGCGGACGGGCATGGTGGCCAACGTCGCGCAGACGGACCCCCAACCGCTGGCTGCGCGTCGCCTGCTGGTGCGGCTGGTCGGTGAGCGGATCCCAGACCGCCCGCTCCTGGGCCCTCGCTCCGCGGTCCGCCGCCGGAATGTGGGGATGAGCGCCGCGGCGGGGCAGCAGCAGATCGGCAATGCGGCGCAGCCCCCGGCGGGCGCCTTCCTTGGAGCGGATCCTGAGACGAAAACCGTGGTGGTAGACCTCAAACCAGAGCCGCTGATACCAGGGCAGCCCACCGGGGCGGTAGCCGCACAGGTACTCCGCCCGGTCCGCCGGCCGCGACACGGGCATCCGGCTGAGATCCCGCAGGCGTTGACTCACCGACAGCCGGCGCCGGAAGCGGGCGCGGTTCAGGTCCACGAGGTACAGCTCGGCATCCGTGGTCGGTTCCGACAGCAGCACGTTGCCGGAGGTCAGGTCCCGGAACCAGATGCCGTGGCGGTGCAGTTCCGCGGCCAGGGCGCCGACCCGCCGCAGCAGCACCGCTCCGTCGATCCCGGGGAAGCGCGCCGTGGCCTCGCCTGCATTCAGAGCCCTGAGCACGTAGCGCAGTTCCAGGGCCTCCGGCACCCGCCGGCACACGAACCAGGCGGGGCCCTCCACGCTCTCCGACTCGGCATGGAGCACCGGTTCCGGCGTCGGGATACCCAGCCGCCGCAGCCTGCGCGCGGTATCGAAGCTCAGGCGTGCCCGAGTGCCCCGCCGGCGACGGCGAAACCTGGCCCGCAGATCGTCGTGGCGGAACTGCTTGACGACAACGGCGACGTCGCCTTTGTCCCGGCCACGCCGCCACGCGGTCTCGTACAGGTAGCTCCGGCCCCAGTGAAGGCCGCGGCCGGCGTTCGCCGGATCGAGGACGCGGCGAAGCGCCGCCTCGAAGTCGGCGTCCAGGTCGCCGGAGGCGGCCGCCGGGTCCACGGCGCCGGTCAGACCGTCGAATTCGAACCGGCGCTCCGGCGCGTCTCCCGTAGGTGTCAGATCCTCTCCCCTGCTTCAGCTACTTCAGCGACGACGAAGTGCTCGCGATGCAACTCCGGGGCCCCCTGAACCAGGACCGGTGCTTCGAACGCCCCCTGCAGGCCGTCCAGCACCGCCGACTCGGCGCCACGCAGGCCGTCCAGGACCTCAGGGTGGACCCGCACCGCCAACTGACGGGCGCCGCTCCCGGCCCGGGCCAGACAGGTTCGTCGCAGCTCCAGACAGATCGTCGCAACCGACTTGATGCGGCCCGCCCCCTGACAGTAGGGGCAGTCCCGGGTGAGCAGCTTCTCCAGGTTCGCGTGGCTGCGCCGGCGGGTCAGTTGGACCAGGCCGAATTCCGAGATCTCGAGCACTCTGTGTCTGGCGCGGTCCTTCTGGAGCTCCGCCTCCAAGCGGGCGAACACCTGCTCGCGATGATCCTCGCGCTCCATGTCGATCAGATCGATGATCAGGATGCCGGACAGATCGCGCAGCCGGATCTGGCGTACCGCCTCCGCGGCCGCCTCCAGGTTGGTCTGGAGAACCGTCTCTTCAAAGTCCGCGGCGCCGACGTCGCGGCCGGTATTGACGTCGATCGCGACCAGAGCCTCGGTCTGGTTGATCACCAGGCAGCCACCCGACGGAAGCGGCACGCGGTCACGTAGCGCAGCTTCGATCGCGTCGTCGATCCGGTAGCGCTGGAACAGACCTCTCCGGGTCCGCTCGACCCGTTCGAGGAGCTCCGGCTGCACCCGCCCAAGGTACTCCCCGATCCGCCGGTAGGCGTCGGCGCCGTCCACGAGCAGAGAGCCGAAATCGGCGGAGAAAAGGTCCCGGATCACACGTACATCCAGCTCGTCCTCGCGGTGGAGCAGAGCCGGCGCGGCCGCGGCCGCCGTCCGCTCCTCGATCCGCCGCCAGGTCGCCGCAAGCGTCTCGTACTCCGCCTGGATCTGCTCTTCTCCCACGCCCGCAGCGGCGGTACGCACGATGCAGCCCGGCAGGGCGGCGGAGTCGTCGCAACCAGCCGGGACCAGTCCCTTCAGCCGATCCCGTTCGTCCGCGTCCTCGATGCGCCTCGAGATGGCCACCCGGTCGCCGGTCGGCGTCAACACCAGGTAGCGGCCGGGAAGCGTGATCTGGGTGGTGATGCGCGCTCCCTTCCCCGCGAGCCCGTCCTTGGTGACCTGGACGATCAGATCCTGGCCCCGGCGCAGCATGCCGTCGATCGGCGGCAACGCCTCCCGGCCCGCCGCGCGGCCGGAGCTTCGCTCAGGGCCTCGCTCTCCTGGCCCGGCATCGACCACGTCTTCGACCCAGAGGTAGCCGTCCCGCTCCAGTCCGAGATCGACGAAGGCGGCTCTCATGCCGGGGAGCACCCGGCGCACCCGGCCCTTGTAGAGGTTGCCGACCAGGCCCCGGCGCCCTCGGCGCTCGATGAAGAGCTCCACCAACCGGCCGGACTCGACTAGAGCTACCCGAGTCTGGAGCGCGTCGCTCTCCACCAGGAGTCGAGTCGCGGCGTCCGCGCCGCGCTGACGCAAAGGAAACTTGTTCCATGCAAGCTCTCTGTTCATGCGACGTGGGCGACCTGTTGTGACTGCGCGGGCAGGCTGATCAGACGTTGACGAAACGCCGCAGGTCGAGGCCGATCAACAGGCCGGTGGCCGCGCAGCAGAAGAGCATGAAGGAACCGCCGTAGCTCAGGAACGGCACTGGAATGCCGGTGATCGGCAACAGGCCGACCACCATCGCCGTATTGTAGAGAACGTGGCCGGTGATGAAGGCCAAGAGCCCGACCGCCAGCAGCAGACCCGCCGGATCCCGCGCCGCCAGTGCGATGCGGACGCCGTTCCCCAGGTAGAGGAGGAACAGGGCCATGACGAGGGCGACCCCGGCGAATCCATACTCCTCGGCAAGCACCGCGAACACGAAGTCGGTGTGAGGCGTCGGCAGGAAGCGCAGGTTGGACTGCGTCCCCTCGCCGTAGCCCTTGCCCAGAGCCTGGCCCGAACCGACCGCGATCCTGCTCTGACGGACCTGGTATCCCGACCCCAGGGGATCCGCCTGGGGCCGGAAGTAGCTCAGGACCCGTTCCTTCTGGTAGTCCTGCAGCGCGAAGACCCACAGGGCGCCCGCCAGGGCCAAAGCCACGGCGGCCGCGGCGAGCGCAGACCGAACGCTGACTCCGGTGGTGGCCAACATGGCGGCGAGCACGGGCACGAACATCAGGGCGCCGCCCATGTCCGGCTGCCTCGCGATGAGCAGCACGGGAACCGCGACGATCGCCGCCGTTGCCCACAGCCCGCCGCGCGGGGGAACCGGTGACTGGGAAAGGGCCAGACGCCGGGCCAGCAACAGAACGGTCGCGATCTTGCAGAAGTCCGACGGCTGGCCCCCAAAACCGCCGATGCCGATCCAACTGCGGGCGCCGCCGGCCTCGTGGCCGTAGAACGTGACCGCGGCCAACGCCGCCACCGCCACCAGGTAAATCCAGAAGGCGTGCCGAAGCAGCAGGGAGTAGTCGACCCAGGCCGCGGTGACCAGGACCAGCACGCCCGCGACGATCCACACCGACTGGCGGGATACGTAGTTGGCCGACAGTTCAGACGAAGCGCTCGAGATCAGGAGCAGGCCGATCACGGACAGAGCGAACGCTGAGCCGAAGATTTGCCATGAGATGGAACGGACCTGGCGCGCCAGAGTCCGCAGATCAAGTCTGGACGGGAGAACCAAAGTACGTCTCGTGCATCCGCCTCGCCAGAGGCGCCGCGGCTTCGGCGCCCCGTCCTCCGTGCTCGACGAACACGACGACGACCAGCTCCGGCGTCTCGACCGGCGCATAGGAGGTGAACCAGGCGTGGTCCCCGTGCTCGAAGGGGAGATCCTCGGACCGGGTCCACGTCGCCTGAGCGATGACCTGGGCGGTGCCGGTCTTGCCCGCGATCGACACCATCGGGCTCTTGGCTCTGCGTCCGGTCCCATTCGCGACCACGTTCGCCAATGCCTCCCTGACAAAGGCGATCACCTCGGCATCCACTTCGATCGGCGCCCGCGGCTGTGCTCCACCCTCCACCACGTAGGGCCACACCCGCGATCCTCCGTTGGCCACCGCCGCGGTCATCGCGGCAATCTGAAGCGGCGAAGTCAGTACCGGTCCCTGACCGATCGCAACCGAGATCGTTTCACCCGGGTACCAGGGCAGCCCCCGGCTCGTCAGACTCCACTCCGGATCAGGCACCAGTCCCTCGCGCTCGCCGGGAAACTCGATGCCGGTCCGCTCGCCGAGGCCCAGAACGCGGGCGTAGCGAGCAATCGTCTCGATCCCGATCTTCCTGCCCTGCCGGTAGAAGTAGATGTCGCAGGAGTGCTGGAGGGCGCCCCGGAGGTTGAGACGGCCGTGACCTCTCGACTGCCAGCAACGCCAACGGCGGTTGTACAACCGGGCGACGCCGCCGCAGTAAATCCGTTCCTCCGGATCGATCAGTCCATCCGCCAGCGCCGCCACCGCAATCGCGATCTTGAACACCGAACCCGGTGGGTAGGTGTTGTGGATGGCCCGGTTCTGAAGCGGTTTGTTGGGCGCGCCGACGATCCGCTCCCAGTCCTCCTGGTTGAGACGGCCGGCAAAGCCATTCGGATCGAAGGACGGCGAGGAGACCATCGCCCGAACCGCACCGTCCCGCGGATCGAGAGCAACGATCGCTCCGACCTTGCCCTCGAGCAGCTTCTGCGCTTCCTGCTGCAACCTGAGGTCGATGGTCAGGGTGACGGACTCTCCCGGCACGGCGTCGGTTCGTTCGACATCCTCGCTCGACGCAAGGCGGCCGCGGCTGTCGACGACCACCGTCCGCTCACCGGCGGTCCCGCGCAACGTGCGGTCCCGCAACTGCTCGACGCCTCTGCGGCCGATCATGTCGGCGGCAACCAGTGTCCGGTCCCGATCCTGCTCGGCTGCCGTTGGCTCGCTGAGGTACCCCAGAAGATGCGCGGTCTGGTCGCCGTACCGGTAGAGGCGGCGACGCGAAGCGGCGATCTCGAACTCCGGGTGCTCCGGAATCGCAACCTCGAACCGGGCGACCTGGCTCAACTGCAAGTCCCCGGCAAGGAGCACCGGGACATCCCGGGCCACGCCCCGGTAGCGCTTGAGCGAAGCCCTCAGTTCTTCCTGGTCCCGTTCCACGATTTTCGCCGCAAACGTCATGCTGGCGTCCAGATCGGCGCTCAGGCTGCGGTCGATCAAGAGACGGAAAGTGGGCGCATTCTCGACCAGGAGCCGCCCGGAACGATCGTAGATCAGGCCTCGCGGCGCCTCCAGGCGGACGACCCGCAGCCGGTTGTTCTCGGCCAACCGCAAGTAGTGCTCCGAGCGAACGATCTGGAAGTACCAATACGAACTCAGAACGACGAAGAACCCCACCGCAAGCGATGCGGCGAGCCACTTCAGGCGGGTCGCCATGATGAGCAGCACGCGGTCCGCGCTGTGCTCGTGGCCAGGAGTTTCCAGGTTCACCTACCGAAGACCTTCGTTTAGCGCAATCGGGCTCGTCCCGGTTCCAGTGTACGCCGCTTCGTCCGCTTCTCCATCCACCCTCGGACCTGGCCGGCCACCCAGAGAGCGACCAGGCCGATCGCCGTGGTCACGAGAGCACGCAACAGCACCGCGACCATCCCGGGATTGAACTGGGCAATATCGAGTGTCGCGAGCAGGCCGATCACGATCGCCTGGTGAACCAGCACCCCGGCCGCGATCAGCAGCCCCGAAACCACGCGCTGGCTGGTGAGGATCCGCTGCGACACACGCGCCCCGCCGTATCCGACCACGCAGCACGCCAGACTGTGCAGGCCGTAGATCGAGGAGGTGAACATGTCCTGGACCAGACCCGCGACCAGACCGCCGGCGAGACCGCGAAACGAGTCGCCCCTCAGGCTGTTCAAGACGACCAGGAGCACGATGAGATCGACGAGATCGGCAACTGCCGGGAGGAACCCGCCCAGAAGCAGTTCGACCACGACCACGGCCGCCAGGACGCTGGCAAACCTAGCGGCCGATACCATCCCCGCCGTCCATGAACGCCTCGGGAACCGCTTCACGGCGCCACACGAAGGCATGGCCGAGCGAAGCCAGATCGACACTCGGGACGACCCGGATGTCGTGGAACAGATCACCGTCCGACTGCACCGACGTGATCGTGCCGATCGGGATACCGCGGGGAAACACGCCGTCGATGCCGGCTGTGATCACACGATCGCCCGGCCGCGCGTCGACCTGCAGCGGCATGAACATGAGCGCGAGGGCGCCGGCGTCGGCGCCGCGGACGATGCCTTGACGGCGGGTACGCTCGATCATCGCGCCCACGGACGACGCCCGGTCGGTGACCAGGAGCACCCGCGCATACTTGCCGCTGACTGAGAGGACGCGGCCCAACAGACCGTCAGTGGTGGTCACCGGCCTCCGCGCCCAGTCGTCCCGGTCTCTGCCGCCAGGCAGGTGCAGGATGGCCGTTCGCCGCCACGAGCGGTGATCCACATAGACGATGTCCACCCTCAGCAGATCCGTATCCGGCGATGGCTCGTAGAGCAACGGCTCCGCGACCAGGTCGGCCTCCAGGCGTACGCCCGCAGCGGCCGCATAGGCGGACTCGACCTCGCGCAGCCGATTCCGCAGCTCCTCGTTCTCGCGCTCCAGCGCGGTCATCGTCGACCGCCTCTCCCGGTACGCGTCGACGGCGCCGGCAACAGAGGCGACAAACCGCTTGATCGGTCCTTCCACCCACAGCGCGATGTCGCCCGCCCGCTGCGGCGCCTGAAGCGTCAGGAGCGCAAGGAGGACAGCCAAGAAGACGGCGAACAGCACCGCAGCCCGACGCTCGCTCATGATGGATGTTCTCTCCGGTCAGGAACCTGCGAGGTGTTCAGCTCTAGCGAACGGAGACTCTTCGCAGCAGATCGATATCCCGCAACACCCGGCCCGCGCCGAGCACGACGGAAGCAAGTGGATCCTCGGCAGCAAAGACCGGCAGCCCCGTCTCCTCGCGCAGGCGCTGGTCCAGCGAGTGGAGCAGCGCTCCGCCACCGGAGAGCACAACGCCCTTGTCCATCACGTCGGCCGAGAGCTCCGGCGGCATCCGTTCGAGCGCCTGAAGCACCGAATCGACGATCGCGGACACCGGTTCGGCCAGCGCTTCGCGAATCTCTCCGTCGGAGATCTTCAGGCTGCGAGGCACGCCCTTGACGAGGTCGCGGCCCTTGATGTCCATGTGCAACGCCTTCTGGAGGGGAAACGCGGAACCGAGTTCCACCTTGATTGCCTCGGCCGTCCGCTCGCCGATCAGGAGATTGTGCTTGCGCTTGAGGTGCTGGCCGATCGCGTCGTCCATCGCGTTGCCCGCCACCCGCAGCGACCGGCTGTAGACCGTCCCGGCAAGCGAGATGACAGCCACGTCGGTGGTGCCGCCGCCGATGTCGACGATCATGTTGCCGGTCGGTTCCGTAATCGGCAGACCGGCGCCGATCGCTGCCATCATCGCCTGTTCGACCAGGAAGACCTCCGAGGCGCCGGCGCTCATCGCAGACTCCCGAACCGCGCGCTTCTCGACCGGCGTGATCTCCGACGGCACGCCGATCACGATTCGAGGCCGTGCGAAGCGCCGGCCATGGTGGGCCTTGCGGATGAAGTGCTTGAGCATCTGCTCGGTCATCTCGAAGTCGGCGATCACGCCGTCCTTCATCGGCCGTACCAGGACCAGGATGCCCGGAGTACGACCCAACATCTTCTTGGCCTCGGCGCCGACCGCCTCGATCCTGTTGCTCTGGTTGTTCACCACCACGACCGACGGCTCGCGCACCACGATGCCGTTCGCCTGGGTGAACACCAGGGTGTTCGCGGTCCCCAGGTCGATCGCCAGGTCGCTCGAGAACCAATGCAGGAAGCTCACTGGACCGAACCTCTAGGTCGGGACCGGCCGGGGTCGTGTGAGCCCGAACTCCGAGCCGCCGCCAGGCGAGGAGGCGCGGGCCGCGAATGCGGCGCGGGCCGCGACGCCGGCTGCCAGGCTTCGGGTCGTCGTCGTCACAGGCGGACTCGTCATCGGCAAGTCGGATTCCTACCGTCGGACGCGGGCGAACGGCACCCGCGAAACGCCCCGAAAAGATACCACAGGCAGTCGCCTCGACCATTGGAAGCTCCTGTATCTGAACGGGTTTCGCCTCAACGGCCGACTCGCGGCGCGGGACCGGCAGGGGCTTGACGACCGCGCCGCCGAACCGCCACGAAGCGTGCCGATCCTGATACGATCGCCCGCGCCTTCGGGGCATCCGGCAGGGCGCCGCGGTGACGCGGGTCTTCTGACCCGCGCTTCCGGACTCCGAAACTGGCCGCCGAGCCTCCGGCACGGAGCCACCCCCATGCTCAACGTCATCCGCAAGAACATCAAGAGCTTCTATCCGCTGGCGATCGGGCTCGCGGGTGTGTTCGTGCTCCTGGTCTTCACCGACTTCCAATCGCTCGACGGCACGCAGATCAACACGGTAGCCGCCAAGGTGGGCCGGGAGGACATCACCTTCGCCGAGTTCGAGCGCAGCTACCGCAACGCCGAAAGCCGCTACCGGGAGATCTACGGCGACGCCTTCACCGCGGATCTCGCCGATCAACTGCAACTGCCCGTGCAGGCGCTCGAAGCTCTGATCAACGACCGCCTCCTCACCCGGGAGGCCGAGCGGATGGGACTGACCGTCAGCAACGAGGAGCTGCAGGAGAAGATCCTCTCCATACCCGGTCTGACCGATGCCGCCGGGAACTTCATCGGCGCGCGGCGGTACCAGGATCTCCTGCGCGCGAACCGGTACACGCCGGATGAGTTCGAGGCCGGGCTGCGCACCTCCCTGCTGGTGACCAAGCTGCGGGCGGCGCTGAGCGAGGTTGCCCACGTTTCCGAGGCCGAGGTCGAACAGCGCGCCCGCGACGCCGCCGAGCGGGCGGCCATCCGCTACATCCACATACCGGCCAGCCGCTACGCCGCCGGGGCCGAGCCCTCGGGCGACGAGACCGCCGCCTTCTTCGAGGCGAACCGGGACGACTTCCGGCTGCCCGAGCGCAGACGGGTCGGCTATCTCCTGGTCAACACGAACACGGTCCGCGCGGAACTCGAAGTGACCGACGAAGAGGTCCAGCAGCACTACGACGACAACGCCGCGCAGTTCGAGATACCGGAACAGGTGCGGGCCAGCCACATACTCCTGCTCGAGACGGAGAGTCGCGGCGGCGAGCAGGCGCGGAGCGAGTTGAACGATCTGCGCGGGCGCGTCGAGGCCGGCGCGGACTTCGCCGCACTGGCCACGGAGCACTCGGACGACGAGGCGACCAGTGCGTCCGGCGGCGACCTCGGCTACTTCGGCCGCGGCGCCATGACACGGCCCTTCGAGGAAGCGGCCTTCGCTGCCGGCAGCGGCGACCTTGTCGGCCCGATCGAGAACCAGCTCGGACCCCGCACGGGCCATCACCTGATCCTCGTCCACGACCGTCGCGAAGGCAGCCGGCAGACGCTGGAGGAAGTGAGCAACCTGATCCGCGTCCAGCTCCTCGCCAGCAAGGCGGAGGAGGAGGGCCGGCGCCGCATAGACGCCCTCGCCGAGAGACTGGGAGACCAGCCGTTCGAGGGCGAAACCGAAGCCCGGGAACTGGCCGCCGTCGAGGGCCTCGGTTTCGAGGTCACCGAACCGTTCGGCGAGGATGATGCGGTTCCCGGCGTGGGCCGCAACTTCAGCTTCTCCTCGGAAACGTTCGGCCTGGAAGCCGGCGCCTGGTCGCAGCCGGTTCGCATCGCGGCGGGGTGGGCTCTGCTGTCGCTGCTGGAGGCGCTGCCGCCCCGCGACGCGGAGTTCGCGGAGGTCGAGACCGGCGTGCGGGAGGCTGTGCGCCAGCAGAAGGAGGGCGAACTGCTGACCGCCGCACTCACCGAGACGAAGCAGCGGCTGGAGGTGGGGCTGAGCCTGGACGATGCGGCGAACGAGTTCGACGCAGTGGTCGAGGAGAGCGGCAGCTTCGGCCTGCGCCAGCCGATCGGCGCTCTGGGCGCCATGCCGGACCTGTCTCGGGCAATCTTCGCCCTCGCCGCGGGTCAGTTCGGCGGCCCGGTCGACACGCCCTTCGGCGGGGTGCTGTTCGAGGTCACCGAACGGGTGTCCTTCGACCCGGCCCAATTCGACCCGGAGACTACGCGGAGCGAACTCCTGTCCGAACGCACCGTGATCATGCTGCAGTCCGTGCTCGGGCGGCTGCGCGAAGAGCTTGGCGTCAGCTACACGAAGGACTTCATCGAGAACTTCGGTCTCGGCGAGACCGCGGCGGCTGGAACCTGACCGCCGCGAACCTCGCTTGATCGGTTATCTGCGCGGGCGTCGTCAGGCCCTGGGGCCCGAACTCCTGGTGCTCGACGTGGGCGGCGTCGGGTACTCGGTGCGCATCCCGCTTTCGACCTACTACGAACTGGACAGGCTCGAGGCCGACGCCGAGTTCGGCCTGCACATCCACACCCACGTTCGCGCCGACGCGATCGAACTTTTCGGCTTCTGGAGCGAGTCGGAGCGGACCCTGTTCGAGCACTGCCTCGGCGTCAGCGGCGTCGGGCCCCGGCTGGCCCAGGTCGTTCTCTCCGGCGGTTCGACCACCGACCTGCTGACGGCCATCGCCGGCGGCAATGTCGCCGCTCTGACCCGAATCCCGGGTATCGGCCGCAAGACCGCCGAGCGAATGGTCCTGGAGCTGAAGGAAAAAGCGAAGAGGCTGCTGTCCGAGTCCGGCCGCGAACCGCCGACCGCGCAAACGGAGCAGCAGTTGGAGGACGAGCAGGAGCAGGTAGTCAGCGCCCTGCTCAACCTCGGCTACCGCTCGAACGAAGCTCAGCGTGCCGTCTCCCGCGTTCTCAGCGAGCACCCCGATATCGAATTCCAGGAACTCCTGCGCCGGAGCCTGCGCCTGCTTTCCCGACTGTAGGGAGGCGGAGCGCGCATGGACTCACTCGCCCGTCTTGGGTCAGGAGGGGTCGGCTCCCAGGTGACGTGAGCGCTTGAGAGGAGATGGGAGGGGGTTGCGCTCACTCCGCTTCACTCGCTCCGGTTGGGCATCGGTCAGGGCAACGTGGTCGAGCGTCGCTCGTTCAGAGGCACCTGGGAGCCGACCCCTCCTGACCCGACCGGGCTGGACGCCGCTGCCGACCGGCCGACCCTTGAGGTGGGCCACCGACCTGTTTCTGCCTCCGCGATCCCACAGGTCCCTGGGCGAACTGACTGCCACTGGCCGCGATAGCATCCGCCCATGGCCGGCATGGGCGACGCCGACAGTGAACACAGTGTGCTCTCGGCCTCGCAAGACGCGGACGATCGGCGGGTAGAGCCGACGCTTCGGCCCCGGCGCCTGCGCGAGTACCTGGGACAAGAGAAGATAGTCGATCTTCTCCGGATCTACATCGAGGCGGCAAAGGGCCGTGGCGAGGCCCTGGACCACGTTCTTCTGTTCGGTCCACCAGGACTCGGTAAGACGACGCTCGCTCACATCATCGCTCGGGAGATGGACTCGACTCTGCGCGCAACGTCAGGTCCTGTTCTCGAGCGCGCCGGCGATCTGGCGGCGATTCTGACCAACCTGGAGCCGGGAGACGTCCTCTTCATCGATGAAATCCATCGCCTCGGTCCGACGGTCGAGGAGATCCTCTACCCGGCGCTTGAGGACTTCCAGCTCGATCTGGTCATAGGTCAGGGGCCCATGGCGAGAACGGTGAGGATCGATCTGCCCCGCTTCACGTTGGTCGGGGCCACCACCAGAGCCGGTCTGATTACGCCGCCGCTCCAGGCACGCTTCGGGATCGTCCATCGGCTGGACTTCTACAGTCCGGACGTGCTCAGGGTCATCGTCCAGCGCTCAGCCGAGGTGCTCGAGGTGCCGATCGACCAGGGCGGCGCCAACGAGGTCGCGACGCGCAGCCGCGGCACACCGAGAGTTGCCAACCGGCTGCTGCGCCGGGTACGCGACTATGCACAAATCGAGGCGGACGGTCGCGTCGACCGCTCCACCGCGAAGCGGGCCCTGGCTCAACTGGAAGTCGACGAGTACGGCCTGGACGAGATCGACCGCAAGATCATGAGCCTGCTGATCGAGCAGTACGACGGCGGGCCGGCAGGCATCAAGGCCCTGGCCGCGTCGGTCGGCGAGGACGAAGGGACGATCGAAGACATCTACGAGCCGTACCTGATCCAGGAGGGTTTCCTGCAGCGCACCCGCCGCGGCCGCGTGGCCACCAGGCGAGCGTTCGAACACCTGGGCCTGCCGGTTCGAGGCGCCCTGTTCTGAACCCGGCCAGCGCCGGCGCCGCGCCGGGCCCGCCGACGGCGTAGCGCCAACCCGCGGCGGCGTATACGCTATTGCGCCCTTCGCGCCCCTCGCGCTCTCACGACGTGACCGCTTTCTTATCTCGCCATGAAGGTTCTCAAGTTCGGCGGCTCCTCGGTGGCCGATGCAGCCCGGCTTCAGGCCGCCGCCCGGATCGTGCGCCGACGGCTCCAGGGCTCTGCTGCGAACGGCGCGGTGGTGGTGTCCGCCCTGGGCGGGGTCACAGACCGGTTGCTGGGGATGGCCGCAACCGTCCTGGCCGGCGGCAATCGGGCTGAAGCGGCGCGCGAGGCAGCGGCGCTGCGCGTCCATCATCTAAGAATCGGCGCCCAGGTAGCGACCGACGACGATCGGCCGGCGATCGCGGCCACGGTCGAAGCCCTGTGCGACGACCTTGCCGCGGCGGTGAGCAACTGCGAGCCCGCCGCCGACGGCGAGTGCCGATCGGGCAAGGCCCTGGTCGACCGGATCGTCTGCCACGGCGAGCTCCTGTCGACGCAGCTCCTGGCCGCCGCCCTGCGCGCCGAGGGCCTGCCCGCCGAGGCCTGCGACGCGCGCCCCCTGGTGTCGACGGACCGCTCGTTCCAGGCGGCGACCGTCGATCTGGAACCGACCCTCGAGGCGATCGCCTCCCACTTCGCGAACCTCGGGCCCGACGCCCCGCTGCAGGTCGTCACCGGTTTCCTGGGCAGCAGCCCGGAGGGTGGGACGACGACCCTGGGACGCAGCGGATCCGACCTCACCGCCGCCCTCGTCGGCGCCGCGCTCAATGCCGACCGGATCGAGATCTGGACCGACGTTCCGGGCGTGATGACGGCTGACCCCCGGCGCGTGGAAGACGCACTGCCGATCCCGCGGCTGAGTTACGAAGAGATGCTCGAACTCTCGCACTTCGGCGCCAAGGTGGTCTATCCGCCGACCGTCACGCCGGCGCGGCGCCGGGCCATTCCGCTGCTGGTCCGCAACACCCTCGATCCCGAGCACCCCGGAACCCTCGTCGTCGTCGACGGCAAGGCCAGGGAGCGGGCCCGCGGCACGGCGGTCACCGGCATTTCCTCGATCGACGACGTCCACCTGATGCTCCTGGTCGGCGACAACCTGGTCGGCACTCCCGGAGTAGCGGCCCGTCTCTTCGACGCCCTGGCGGCCAGCGGCGCGAGCGCGATCCTGATCTCCCAGGCCTCGAGCGAGCACTCGATCTGCTTCGCGGTCGAACCCGGCGTGTCCGAGGCGGCGCGGCTGGCGGTCGATTCCGAATTCCGGGCCGAGATCGAGGCCGGATCGGCGCGACCCCTGAGGGTTGAACGGGACCAGTCGATCGTCGCCGTGGTCGGCGACGGAATGCGGGATCGGCCCGGCATCGCCGGACGCGTCTTCGGCATCCTGGGCCGGCGCGGGGTGAACGTGCGGGCGGTGGCCCAGGGGTCGTCCGAGCGGAACATCTCAATGGTCGTGGCCCGGGCCGACGAGGGTCGGGCAGTGCGCTGGATCCACCGGGAGTTCTTCCATCGCGCCGCTTCCGGCCGGCTCGCGGTCTACGTCCTCGGCGTCGGCGGCGTCGGCTCGGCGCTCCTCCAACAAGTCGACGCCGAACGCGACTCCCTCGCGCGACAGGGAGTCGACCTGCAGTTGCGGGGCCTGGCCAGCTCCCGCACCATGCACCTTCAGCCCCGCCGCGGCCGAAGTCTCGACCCCGGCGCCGCACGGGATCCCGAGGGTTGGCGGTCCGCGCTCGAACGGAGCGGCGAAGCGGCCGACCTGGACCGCCTGCTGGACCATCTCGGCGAGACGGCGGCCGGCGGCGGCCGCACGGTGCTCGTCGATGTCACCGCCAACGGTTCGATGGGCGGCGTCTACCACCGCGCGCTGGCCGCCGGCGCCGCGGTCGCGAGCGCGAACAAGCTCCCCTTCGCGGGACCGGTCGCGGACTTTCGCGCCTTCCGCCCGGCGGGCGCGCGAAACGTCTTCCACGAGGCGACCGTCGGCGCGGGGCTGCCGGTGCTCCACACCGCCGACATGCTGCTCGGCGCGGGCGACCGCATCGACTCGATTTCAGGCGTGTTCTCGGGCACGCTCGCCTATCTGACCGCAGAGCTGGGCACCGGCAAAGTGTGGAGCGAAGCCGTCCGGGAGGCCCACCGCCTGGGCTACACGGAACCGGACCCCCGGGACGATCTGGGCGGCCTGGACGTGGCCCGCAAGCTGCTGATCCTGGCGCGCATCTGCGGCTGCGATCTCGACCTGAACGACATCGAAGTCGAGCCCATGCTGGACCGGACCGACCTCGCCGACCTGCCGCTCGACGCCTACTGGCAGCAGCTTGCCGAAGCCGACGACGAGATGGCGGAGCGCTTCGCCGAAGCCGGGGCGGCGGGGCTCGAGCTCGCATACCTGGCCGAGCTGGACACCTCCGACGAGGCGGCCACCGCCCGGGTCGGACTGCGAGCCGTACCCTCCGACCATCCGGTAGCGGGGATGCCCGCTTCGGACAACATGTTCGTGTTCCGCAGCCGGCGCTACCGGAAACGCCCCCTGGTCGTCCAGGGCCCGGGCGCCGGCGCCGACCTGACAGCGGGCGGCGTCTTCGCCGACATCCTTCGCGCCTGGGCCGAGCGGGGATCCGCGCCATGAACGCTCCCTCCGCCGGGAGCGGAAGAAACGAATCGACGGCCGGCCGGCGACCTGGCCGGCGCCGACCTGGGCACCCGTCATGAGTCTTGACAGCCTGAGCCGGAGTCGACCCCTTCGCACCGCGGTCCTGGGCGCGACCGGCACCGTGGGCCAGCGGTTCCTCACTCTGCTGTCCACGCATCCGTGGTTCGAGATCGCGGTGGTGGCCGCCTCCGAGCGCTCGGCCGGGAAGACGTATCGCGACGCGGTCAGTTGGATGCAGACCCAGCCGCTCGACGAGCGGATCGCCGCGCTGACCGTGCAGACCTGCGACGAACTCGACGGCGGCGACTTCGATCTTGTCTTCTCCGCCCTGGACTCCGGTGTGGCCAGGCAAGTCGAACCCGGCTTCGCCGAGCGTTGCCTGGTCGTGACGAACGCCAGCGCCCACCGCATGGACGCCGGTGTCCCGCTGCTGGTACCCGAGGTCAACCCGGATCACCTGGACCTGCTGGCGCCGCCCGCGGAGGGCGCCCTGCTCCCCACCGGGATCGTCGCCAACCCCAACTGCTCGACGATCGGCCTGGTGCTGGCGCTCAAGCCCCTGCACGACGCGTTCGGTATCGACCAGCTCTGTGTGGTCACCTTGCAGGCGGTCTCCGGCGCGGGTCTGCCCGGAATCTCGAGCTACCAGATCATGGACAACGTGATCCCCTGGATCTCCAGCGAAGAGGAGAAGCTCAAGATGGAGACCGGGAAGATCCTGGGCCGCCTCGCCGGCGGCGCCATCGATCCGGCCGAGGTCGTGGTCTCGGCCCAGTGCAACCGCGTCCCCGTCGTCGACGGCCATACCCTCTGCGTCTCGGTCAGCCTGAAGAGCGACCCCGAACTGGATGATGTGCGGGAGGCATGGCGGGCCTTTCGCGGCGAGCCGCAGGACTACGGCCTGCCTTCGGCGCCGGAGCTGCCGACGATGTACCTTGGCGACGACGAACCGCCCCAGGCTCGGATCCACCGCGACCTTGGCAAGGGCATGACGGTCTCGATCGGCCGGTTGCGCGAGTGCCCGGTGCTCGATTTCCGCTTCGTCGCCCTGTCGCACAACACCCTGCGGGGGGCCGCCGGCGGCGCCTTGCTGGCCGCGGAGCTCGCCGTCGCCCGGTGCGCCCGGCGCGGCGGCGAATGAACCGCTCGGTGAGAGCCTTCGCCCCGGCGTCGGTCACGAACAAGAAGAGCTGCGCATGACACGGTTGGCGCGGGCCTTTGCTCCAGCGTCGGTTTCCAACATTGCCTGCGGTTTCGACATCCTGGGCTTCGCCTTGCAGTCCGATCGAGATGGCGATGGCGGCGGCGCCTCGCCCGGCCCGGGCGACTTCGTCACGGCAACCGAGCGTGGTCGGGACGGCGGCGCCGGACAGTGCGGCCCGGTCAGGATCACGGCAATTGCCGGCGACAACGGCCGGCTCCCGCACCAGGTCGACCGCAACACCGCGGCCGTGGCGGCCGGAGCGCTGCTTCAGGCGGAGGCGCCCGACGCCGCCGTCGACCTGGAGATCGAGAAACGCATGCCGCTCGAAAGCGGCCTCGGCTCGAGCGCCGCCAGCGCGGTGGCGGCGGTCGTCGCGGTCGATGCGCTGCTGGGCCTCGACCTGCCGCCGGCGGCTCTGTTGCGGTACGCGCTGGCCGGGGAGATACTGGCCAGCGGCGGCGCCCACGCGGACAACCTCGCCCCGGCCATGTTCGGCGGTCTGGTCCTTGTCCGCTCCCTCGAGCCCCACCCGGACGTGATCGAACTGCCGGTGCCCGAGGGCCTGACCTGCGCGCTGGTCCGCCCCCACGCCAAGGTGAACACGCGCGAGTCCCGGGCCGGCCTCGACCGCCATCTGCCGCTTGAGCGGGCGGTGACCCAGTGGGGCAACGCCGCGGCCCTGGTGGCCGCGCTCTACCGCGCCGACCTGGAACTGCTGTCACGGGCCCTGGTCGACGTCGTGGCCGAGCCGGTCCGCGCGCCCAGCGTGCCCGGATTCCACGCCGCCAAGGCGGCCGCAATCGAGGCCGGCGCTCTGGGCTGCAGCCTGTCGGGCAGCGGCCCGGCCCTGTTCGCCCTGTGCGACGGCCCAGACCGCGGCGGGCAGGTGGCGGCGGTGATGGCGGCGGCGCTCGAAGGCGCGGCGGGCGTCGACTGCGATCAACTCGTTTCGACGTTACCGGCGCCGGGAGCGCGGGTGATCGACGGCGGCGCCGGACCGCCCGGCGAGGCCTGACGTGCGGTTCGTCAGCACCGCCGGCAAAGCGCCGGCGGCGACCCTGAGCGAGGCGCTGCTCGAAGGGCCGGCGCCCGACGGCGGCCTGTTCGTTCCCGAGCGCCTGGCGCCACTGACGGCCGAGGAGTTGGCCTTGCTGGGGCTGTTGCCCCTGACCGGCATCTCGAGCGTCCTCGGTCGCCGACTGTTCGGCTCGGAAGTCCCGGAAGACGAACTCGCCTCGCTGCTCGAGGACGCCCTCGACTTCCCGATCCCCCTGGTCGAGATCGAGCCGGGCCTCCACTGCCTGGAGCTGTTCCACGGACCGACACTGGCGTTCAAGGACATAGCGGCCCGGGTCATGGCCCGCCTGATGTCCCGGTTCGCGACCGCCGCCGGCCAGGCGGAGACCACGGTACTCGTGGCCACCAGCGGCGACACCGGCAGCGCCGCGGCTCATGCGTTCGGCGGGGTGGCCGGTTTTGGTGTCTGCGTGCTCTACCCGCGGGGATTCGTCACCGAGGCGCAGCGGCGCTTGTTCACGACGCTGGGCGGCAATGTGAAGGCGGTTGCCGTCGCGGGCGCCTTCGACGACTGCCAGCGCCTCGCCCGGGCCGCGTTCGCCGATCGGGAACTGCGCCGGCAACGGCCTCTCGCCTCCGCCAACTCGATCAACATCGGCCGCCTGCTGCCCCAAGTCTTCCACTACTTCCACGCCTGGGCGCAGCTTCCGTCGGCGCCTCTCGGGAACGCCGATCCCCCGCTCGTCTTCTCGACCCCAAGCGGCAACTTCGGCAACCTGACCGCGGGCCTGATCGCCAAGCGGATCGGCCTCCCCGTTTCCCGCTTCGTCGCGGCCACCAACGTCAACGACGTCGTGCCCGCCTACCTGCGAAGCGGCCGCTTTGCGCCCCGCGCCTCGGCCGCCACGATCTCGAACGCGATGGATGTGGGCGATCCGAGCAACTTCGACCGCATACGCCACCTGTATTCGGACCGGGGCGATCCCCTGAACCACCTCCGCCGCGACCTGGCGGGCCGGTCCTTCGACGACCGGGCCACGCGGCGCGCGATGCGCGACGTGCACGAGAGCCGCGGCTACCTCCTGGACCCCCACACCGCGGTCGGTTACCTCGGCCTGAAGGATGAACTCGAAGCCCGGGGCGACGGCAGGGGCGTCGTGCTGGCGACGGCACATCCGGCGAAGTTCGCCAACGTGATCCGTGACGCCGTCGGCATCGAGCCGCCGGCGCCGCCGGCCCTGGAGCGTTGCGCAAACCTGCCCGAGCGGATCGTCGAGATTCCGGCGGATGAGGAAGCCCTGCGGGAGATTCTGCTGGCCTGAGGGCTGCGGATCATTGGGTGCGCCGGCCTCTGGCCGGCATCCGGCGCGAAGCGCCGGCCGCCGAGAGTTCTGCCGCGCAAGCTTGCATGGAACACGCCCTCTTTCCTCTGCATCAACGCGGCGCGGACGCCGCGACTCGCCTCCTAGGTCGGGTCCAGCGCCGTGTAGACGAGCCCATCCCGCTCTTCGGAGCGGGTGTCCGGGGCGCTCCCCCAATCCGCCGGCGTCAAGAGCTCGCCGTCGACCTCAAGCCCCGGCGGCACCTGAACGCCCGGCCCAACGACCGTGTCGCGAAGCCGGGCCCCCGCGCCGACCCGGGCGTCCGGCATCAGCAGACTGTGCTCCACCAGCGCACCGGCGCCGAGACGGCTGCCGCTCTCGACCACGCTGTGTTCGATGGCCGCGCCGCTGCCCACGGCGACTCCCGGCGACACGAAGCGCCGGCGCCGCTTGCGGCCGCCGGCGGTGCGGCCCCAATCGAGAGCCCCATCCAGGTAGCGGCGCGGTGTCCCGAGGTCGTGCCAGCGGCGGCGGCAGCCGAAACCGACGATCCGGGCCCCAGCCCGCAGCAGGGGCTGGTAGAGACCTTCCACGATGTCGTTGGAGACCAAAGGTGACGGAATCGCATCCAGGACCCGGCGCGACAGGACGTGCAGCCCCTGGAAAGTGCGCCCGCGGCCGCGAACCGAACCGACGCGCAGGTCGCGGAGCCCCGTGACGAGCCCCCGGCGGTCGACTTCCACGCCGCCGCCCAGGCGCTCGTCCGGCGCTTCGCGGCCAAGCTGCAGCGTGACGTCGGCGCCGCTCCGGCGGTGCCGGGCAAGCACGTCGCGAATCGGCCAGCGGCAGAGCGAGTCGCCGTTCACCAACACGATCTCGTCACCCCCGGCCAGGAAGTCCCGGAGGTTGACCACCGCCCCCAGCGTCCCCAGCAGGTTCGTCTCGACGGTGAAGGCGAGGTCGACTCCGCGTTCACCGGTTTGTGACCCCAATCCACGCCGCACGGCGCCCGCCAAGTGGTGCAGGTTGACCGCCGTCTCGCAGCCGGCGCGGTGGAGGATGTCGATCGTGCGCATCGCCACCGGCCGGCCGGCGACCGGCAGCAGCGGTTTGGCCAGGAAGCTGCTCAGCGGCCGCAGCCGTTCGGCGCGCCCGGCGCAGAGCACGAGCGCCCGCACCCGCCGGCTCTCGCGCTTCACTCCTCGGTCTCGCTGGATGGATCCAGCGCCGGGCCGATGCTCGAACCCGGGTGGCGCGCTCCGCGCCACCCGCGAACCAGTCCGAGCGCCCGTCATCGGGCGCACGGATGAAAGACCATGTCCCGCGGCAGATCCGGCCTGTCCCCGCGGTAGGCCCGGTAGAGCGCCAGGTAGTCCTCCGGCACCGACTGCGCGGGATCGAGGCCGCAGCGCCGGCATACTTCCTCGATCCGATTCGACGGCAGTTCGCTGCCCAGTTCCTCGACTTCCACGAAGTCGCCCATGGGGGTCCGGTCGAGCGAGACTTCGCAGCCATTGAGGCACCACGTCTCGCGGACCTTCTCGTAGCGCGCGGCGACCCCGAACCCCAAGGACTCCAGCAGCAGTCGCGCGGCTGCCGGGTCGTCGACCGAGAACTCGTGTTCCAGCCGCTCCTTCACGCTGCCCACGAAGCGCGGGGCCGACTTGAAGGTCAGCCGGTTGCCGGCGCCATCGGAGCGCAGGCGCAGCAACTCGCGGCGGGACCGCAGACGCTGCTCCACCGGCGCGTCGACGCGATCGAACACCTGGTTCGCCTCCAGAGAGGCAGGACGGTGGAGGTCGGCGCCCGCCGCAAGCAACCGATCCCGGACCCCGTCCAGGTCGGCCACCGGAATCTTGATCTCGCGTTCCTTCAAGCGCCGGGACGGACCGCACCCGCCGCACAGCCTCCCAGGCGGCCAAGAACCCGGACCACGGTGCGGATGCCCTGGTAGAAGTTGGCCAGGTCCATCTTCTCGTTCGGCGCGTGCAGACGGTCGTCCGAGAGGCCGAACCCGATCAGCAGCACCGGCGCCCCCAGCACCTCCGACAGCGTCGAGACGATGGGAATCGAACCTCCCTCCCGAACCTGCACGGGTGCCCGGCCCCAGGCCTCCCGCACGCCTTCCAGGGCCGCATCGACGAGCGGACCTTCGAGGTCGACGAGCACCGGCGGCGCCCCGTTCAGAGTCTCGACCTCGACCTCGATGCCCGGCGGCGCCAGCGAACGCAGGTACTCCGCGAAGGCGCCGAACAGGCGCTCCGGTTCCTGGTCGGGAACCAGGCGCATGGAGACCTTGGCGCCGGCGCGGTTGGCGATCACGGTCTTGGCGCCCGGACCCTGGTAGCCGCCCCAGACCCCGTTCACGTCACAGGTCGGTCGGGCCCAGACCCTCTCCAGGGTCGTGTAGCCGGCCTCGCCCCACAGGGCGCTGGCGCCGATTTCGTCGGCGTACCGCGCCTCGTCGAACGGCAGCGCGGCGAATGCGGAACGCTCCCCGGACCCCAGAGGCAGCACCTCGTCGTAGAAGCCGGGGATCAGCACCTTTCCGTTCTCCGGGTCGCGCAGCGCCGCCAGCATGGTCGCCAGGGCATTCAGCGGATTCGCCACCGCGCCGCCAAAGGTGCCGGAGTGCAGGTCCCGCGCCGCCCCGCGGACCCTGACCTCGGTGTAGAGCAGTCCCTTCAGGCCGTACAGAACGGACGGCTGTCCCGGTCCGTACATCGACGTGTCCGAGACCACCGCCAGGTCGCAGGCGAGCCGCCGGGCCTCTGAACTCCGGACGTACGCTTCGATCGCCTCGCCGCCGCACTCCTCCTCGCCCTCGATCAGGAACTTCACGTTGACCGGCAAGCTGCCGGTTTCCGCCATCAGCGCCTCGACCGCCTTGATGTGGGTGAAGGACTGGCCCTTGTCGTCCGTGGCGCCGCGGGCCACGATCTGCTCGCCGCGCTCGCTGGTTTCGATGGTCGGCTCGAACGGGTCGTTACGCCACTCGTTCAGTGGGTCCACCGGCTGCACGTCGTAGTGGCCGTAGAAGAGGACCGTGGGCCGCCCGGGAGCGCCAAGCCATTCGCCGTAGACCAGCGGATGCCCCGCGGTGTCGACGATTTCCGTGTCCAGCCCGGCGGCCCGAAGCCGCTCCTGGACGAATCCCGCGCAGCGTCGCACCTCTCCGGCGTAGGCGGGATCCGTCGAGACGGACGGAATCCGGAGGTACTCCTTCAACTGCTCGAGGCTGGCGCCGGTCTCCCGGTCCACGCGCTCAAGAACGGCGGCAATGCTCATGTCAACACTCCCTCCGGCTCATTCGTCGTCGAAGCCGCGGCCGGTCTTCTCCCAGTCGGCGAGGAATCTCTCCAGACCGATGTCCGTCAATGGGTGACGGTAGAGTTGGCTCAACGTCCTGAACGGCAGGGTAACGACATCCGCACCCATCTCCGCCGACAGGACGACGTGAACGGGATGGCGCGCGGAAGCGACCAGGACCTCGGTTTCGAAGTCATACCGCGAGTACATCGAGATCACCTGCCGGATCAGGTCCATGCCGTCCTGGGCGATGTCGTCGAGCCGGCCGACGAAGGGTGAAATGTAGGCGGCCCCCGCCTTTGCCGCCAGCAGAGCCTGAGACGGCGAGAAGCACAGGGTCACGTTGCAGCGGATGCCCTCTCCGGCCAAACGACGCACCGCCGTCAGCCCGGGAGGCCCGAGCGGCACCTTGACCACCACGTTGTCGCCGAGTCCGGCGAGCCGGCGGCCCTGGTCGAGCATGCCCTTGAGGTCGGTGGCGAGGACCTCGCCGCTCACCGGGCCGGGCACCAGTTCGGCGATCTCGCGGACCGTGGGCAGATACGGCTTGCCCTGCTTGGCGATCAGGCTCGGGTTCGTGGTCACGCCGTCGACCATGCCCCACTCCAGGCCGGTCTCGATCTCTCCTGTGTCCGCGGTGTCGAGAAAGAACTTCATGCCCGAGGCCCTCTAAGCGCTAGTTGATCGGTTCAGCATCGTCGGCTGCAGCTTCCGGGGCTTCGTCGTCCGCGGAGGCGCCGTCCTCTTCGCCGCGATCCGGGATCCGGGCCAGGGCGACGATCCGGTCGCCGTCGCCCATGTCCATGACCTTGACGCCTTGGGTGGCGCGTCCGATCCGGGACACGCTGCCCGCGGTGATGCGGATGATCTTCCCCTCGTGGGTGATCAGCATCAGGCCGGTGTCGTCCGTGACCTCCCGGACGCCGACCACGGCTCCGGTTCGACCGGAGACCTTGAGGTTGATGATCCCGAGGCCTCCCTTCGACTGGCGGCGGTACTCGCCGAGTGCGGTCCGCTTGCCGAAGCCGTTCTCGCTGACCGTCAGCAGCGTCGTCTCCGGCGGCTGCGGTTCCATCCGAGCGCTCGATGACGAGCGCTCGGACTGGTTGGCGGGTGGCGCGGATTCGCGCCGCCCGGGTTCGTCGGGCGCCGCGCGCGGCAGCAGGCACTCCATCGAGACGACCCGATCGCCGCGGCGCAGGCTGATCCCGCGCACGCCCCGGGTCGCCCGGCTCAGGGAGCGCAGGCCGCTCTCGGGGAACCGGACCGAGTAGCCCATCCGCGTCGCCAGCACCAGGTCGCTGCCGCCGTCGGTGACCTTGACCGTCAACAGCCGGTCGCCCTCGTCGATCCGGACCGCGATGATGCCACTGGGGCGGGGGCGCGAGTAGTGGGACAGGGCCGTCTTCTTCACCACGCCGGCCTCGGTGGCGAAGGTCAGGAACCGGTCTTCCGGGAACTCGCGCACCGCGGCCGTGGCGGCGACCGTCTCGCCGCTGTCGAGCCGCAGCAGATTGACGATCGCCTTGCCCCGCGCCGCCGGACCCATCTGAGGAATCTGGTGCACCTTGAGCCAGTAGCAGTGGCCCCGGTCGGTGAACACGAGGACATAGCTGTGGGCGGAAGCGACGTAGAGCTGCTCGACGAAGTCGCCATCCCTCGTCGCCATGCCGGTTCGGCCCTTGCCGCCGCGGTGCTGGGCCCGGTACAGGCTGAGCGGCGAGCGCTTGACGTAGCCCGACCGCGTCACCGTGATGACCATGTCCTCGTCGGCGATCATGTCCTCGATCGTGATGTCCGAGGAGTGGGCCATGATCTCGGTGCGGCGCGGATCGCCGTAGCGCTTTTCGATCGCGTCGAGCTCGCCTCGGATCTCGGCCAGCAACAGCGCGTCCGATCCCAGAATGGCGCGCAGCCGGCCGATCTCGGCGATCAGTTCGCCGTACTCCTCCTGGATCTTCTCGCGCTCGAGTCCGGTCAACCGCTGCAGACGCATGTCGAGGATCGCCTGCGCCTGGGGCTCGGTCAGGGCGAAGTCCAGGGTAAGCCGCGTCCGGGCCTCCGGCGGCGTACGGCTGGCGCGGATCGCGGCGATCACCTCGTCCAGATGATCGAGGGCGATGAGCAGGCCCTCGAGCACATGGGCGCGCTGTTCCGCCCGGGCCAGCTCGTAGCGGCAGCGCCGGACGACGACCGTGCGGCGATGGTCCAGGAAGCGGCTCAGCAGGTCGCGCAGGGTCAGCACCTGCGGCTGGTTGTCGACGATCGCGAGCATGTTCATGCCGTAGCTGACCTGGAGCCTGGTCATCTTGTAGAGGGTGTTCAGGATGACCTCCGCCACTTCGCCCCGCTTCAGGTCGACCACGATGCGGATGCCGTCGCGATCCGACTCGTCGCGCAGATCGCGGATGCCCTCCAGCTTCTTCTCGCGTACCAGTTCCGCGATCCGTTCGATCAGCCGCGCCTTGTTCACCTGGTAGGGAATCTCGGAGACGATGATCGACTGGCGGTCCGAGCCCTTGTCCTCGATCTCCGCCCTGGCGCGCACCTGGATCGAGCCGCGGCCGGTCTCATAGGCGCTGCGGATGCCCGCGCGGCCGTGGATGAACCCTCCGGTCGGGAAGTCCGGCCCGGGGACGAGGTCCATCAGCTCGTCCAGCGACGCCCGCGGACGGTCGATCAGCAGCTTGACCGCCGCGATCGCTTCGCCGAGGTTGTGCGGCGGAATGTTGGTTGCCATGCCGACCGCGATACCGGCCGAACCGTTGACCAGAAGGTTCGGAATTCGCGCCGGGAGAGGCGACGGCTCCTGTTCCGAACCGTCGTAGTTCGGTACCCAGTCGACGGTATCCTTGTTGATGTCCTCGCGCAGCATCTCCTCGGCGATCCGCGTCAGGCGCACCTCCGTGTAGCGCATCGCGGCCGGGTTGTCGCCGTCGATCGACCCGAAGTTGCCCTGGCCATCGACGAGGGGATAGCGCATGGAGAAGTCCTGCGCCAGACGCACCACCGTGTCGTAGATGGGGCCGTCGCCGTGAGGGTGGTACTTTCCCATCACGTCGCCGACGATGCGCGCCGACTTCTTGTACGCGCGCCCGGCGGTGTTGCCGGCCTCCCACATGCCGTAGAGCACACGCCGGTGAACCGGCTTCAAGCCGTCGCGGACATCGGGCAGCGCGCGGCCGATGATCACGCTCATCGCGTAATCGAGGTAGCTCCGGCGCATCTCGCGCTCGAGCTGGACCGGTATCGTCTCGTGGCCCGGCGCCCTGCCCTCCGGCGGCGATTCCGGCGGGGGCGCGACGATGGGGGGTTCGCCCTTGGTCACGTCAAGCCGATCAAATGTCGAGGTTCGTGGCGTAGAGCGCGTTCTCTTCGATGAACTGCCGGCGGGGCTCTACCTTGTCGCCCATGAGTGTCTCGAAAATGTCGTTCGTCGCTTCATCCCGCTCGTTGTCGATCTCGACCAGGAGCATCCGGCGGCGTTCGGGATCCATCGTGGTCTCCCAGAGCTGAGACGGGTTCATTTCGCCGAGGCCCTTGTAGCGCTGGATCCCGAGACCCTTCTTCGCCGCCTCGAACAGGGCGTCGAGCGCCTCGTCCAGCGATTGCACCTCGCGGCTGTCCGCGCCGCCGCCGTTCACCTGCCGGAGCAGGATCGAAGGCGAATTCCACGCCTCGAGGCCGGGCCCGTTCGCGATCAGGGAGCGGAACTCGGCGCCGGCTACGAGTTGCTCGTCAACCGTCACGTGCCGGTCCACACCGTCCCGCCGCGACCGGAAGCGAATCGAGAACAAGCCGTTCTCACCGCCGGCAACCTCCCCACCGCCGACCACTTCTACGTCGTGGAAGCCGGACGCTTCGATGATCGGCGCAATCTGCTGCAGCCGTTCGCGGTCGGCAAGGCTGTCCCGATCCGTGATTCCACCCGCTATCACCACCCGCAGGGCATCCGGCGGCACGCCGCGCGCACTCAGCGACTCGAGGGTTCGCCGGAAGGAAGCCAGATGATCGAGCAGGCGGCTCAGGCGGGCGCCCTCGAACACGATCGGGTCGTCTACGTCGCCGTTCGGGATCACGACCTGCCAGCCCTTGAGGATCCTCTCCACCAAGTAGTAGTGGTACTCCTCGTCGTCCTTCAGATAGCTCGACCGGCGCCCTTCGGTGACCTTGTAGAGGGGCGGCTGAGCGATGAACAGATGGCCGCGGTCGATGATGTCCTTCATCTGCCGGTAGAAGAAAGTCAGGATCAGCGTCCGTATGTGGCTGCCGTCCACGTCCGCGTCGCACATGATGATCAGCTTGTGGTAGCGGAGACGGTCGACGTCGAAGTCCTCGGTACCGATGCCGGTGCCCAGGGCCTGGATCAGAGTCCTGATCTCGTCCGACGACAGCATCTTGTCGAGGCGGGCGCGCTCGACGTTCAGGATCTTGCCCTTGAGCGGCAGCACGGCCTGGAACCGCCGGTCGCGGCCCTGTTTCGCCGAGCCGCCGGCGGAGTCGCCCTCGACCAGGAAGAGCTCCGCGACGGCCGGATCGCGCTCGCTGCAGTCGGCCAGCTTGCCCGGGAGGTTCGAGCTGTCGAGCGCGCCCTTGCGCCGGGTGAGCTCGCGCGCCTTGCGCGCCGCCTCCCGCGCCCGGGCCGCTTCGACGACCTTCTCGACGACGCGCCGGGCATCGCGTGGATTCTCCTCGAGAAAGGCGGAGAGCTGTTCGCCGACCGTCGACTCGACCCAGCCGCGCACCTCCGAGGAAACCAGCTTCTCCTTGGTCTGGCTGGAGAACTTCGGATCCCGCACCTTGACCGACACGATGGCCACCAGTCCCTCGCGGATGTCCTCGCCCGAGAGCTTCTCCTTGAGGTTCTTGCCGAGACCCGAGGAGGCGACGTAGTTGTTGACCGTCCGCGTGAGCGCCGAGCGCAGACCCGACAGATGGGTGCCGCCGTCGCGGTTGTTGATCGTGTTCGTGAAGCAGTGGATCCGTTCCTGGTAGCTGTCGCTCCACTGCAGGGCGACCTCGACCGACTCGCTCGATCCGGCTTCACCCAGCTCGTTGTACAGGTAGATCGGATCCGGATGCAGCGGCGTCTTGTTCCGGCTCAGATGGGCGACGAAGCTGGCGATGCCGCCCTCGTACTCGAAGTCCACCCGCTTGCCGGTCCGCTCGTCGACGAGCCGGATCGCTATGCCCCGATTCAGGAACGACAACTCCCGCAAGCGCTGCGCGAGAATCTGGTAGTCGTAGGTGAGTTGTGTGAAGACCTCCGGATCCGGAGCGAAGCGGATCCGGGTACCGGTGGCCTCCGCCGCCTCCAGCTCGGAAACGGCTTCGATCGAGCCGAGCGGCACGCCCCGGCTGTAGCGCTGTCGCCAGCAATGCCCGTCCCGGTCGATCTCCAGGTCGAGCTGGACCGAGAGGGCATTGACCACGGACAGGCCCACGCCGTGCAGCCCGCCGGACACCTTGTAGGAGTTCTGGTCGAACTTCCCGCCCGAGTGGAGCTCGGTCATGATCACCTCGGCCGCGGACCGCTGCTCACCCTCGTGGAGGCCCACCGGAATGCCACGGCCGTCGTCACTCACGGAGACGCTGCCGTCGGCGTGGATCACGACCTCTACCTGGTCGCAGAAGCCGGCCTGCGCCTCGTCGATCGCGTTGTCGACGAGCTCGAACACCATGTGGTGCAGACCTGAGCCGTCATCGGTATCGCCGATGTACATTCCGGGCCGCTTGCGGACCGCTTCAAGGCCCTTGAGGACCTTGATGTCCTTTGCCGAGTACCCGGATTCGGCCACCATCTGAACACCGCTTGTTCCGGCGTCCGCCATGCGCCGAAAACTATCACAGGACGGCGCAGATCCCCAGTTTTGGGTACCGATTCATTGCGACCTGTAACTATTTGAAAACAGGAGGTTTAGAGGAGGGGTCGGGGAGCGGTTCAGGACGGCTAGATGCGCATCGGCATGATCACGCACAGGTAGCGCGGATCGGCGCCGTCGACCGGGTGTCCGAGGCACTGGCTGTTCTCGTCCTTCAGCGCGAACTCGACCCGGTCGGTCTCGACCGCGCCCAGGAAGTCCCGCACGTAGGCGGGGTTCAGGCCGATCTCCAGATTCTCCTCCTCGTAGTCGCATTCGAGGCTCTCTTCGGCCTCTCCCAGATCCGGATTGGACGACGACACGAGCAGCGACTGCGCGTCGAACTTGAACCTCACCATGGGCGCCCGATCGCCGGTCAGCAGAGAAACGCGATGGACGACCTCGGAGAGCTCCTGGCGGTCGAAGGTGGTCTTCCGGTCGTTGTCCTTCGAGATGACCTTCTCGTAGTCCGGGAATGTGCCCTCGAGGATGCGGCAGGTCAGCTCGCGACGCCCGATCACAAAGGCGAGATGGTGCTCGCCGCGCCGGAAGATGACGCTCTCGTCGCTGTCGAAGCGCATCAGTTCCAGCAGGGCCTTGCGCGGCGCCAGCACACCGTCCGCCTCGGCGACGCCGGACATCTCCACCTGGATCAGGGCAAGGCGGTGGCCGTCGGTGGCCACCAGCTCGACCGCGCCTTCCTTCAACTTGAGCAGAGCGCCGTTCAACTGAAACCGTGACTCTTCGGCGGAGACCGCGAAGATGACCTTGCCAATCATTCGCTTGAATTCGGCAAACGGCGCCTCGAAGGATGCGGAGGCCGAGTCGGGATCGACCGCGGCCAGAGTCGGAAAGTCCTCGGCCGAGAGACCGTTGATGCGGAACCGCGAGGAGCCGGCAGCGATGTGGAGCGAGTTGGACTCGCCGGTCGACAACTCGACCGGACCGTCACCGAGAGCGCGGACGATCTCCAGGAGTTTGCGCGCCTGAACGGCAGTGGCGCCCGGCTCGCCGAACCCTTCCTCGGCCGCGCACGAAGACGTGAGCGAAACATCGAGATCGGTCGCAGCCAGTTCCAAGCGGTTCTCGCGAACCCGCAACAGGAGGTGGGACAGGACCGGAATCGTCGACCTGCTCTCCACGATGCCGCGCATCGCCGCGAGTTCGATCAGCAGTTCTCTTCGTTCAACCCTGGTCTTCATCTACGCTCTCCTCAGGGAGTCAATATACACCATCCAAGTTGTCGTAGAAGGCTTTGGCCGCGTCTGTGCATGTGCCATGTAAACCATTCAAACAGAGCAACTTATGGCTTTGTATCTCTGACGGTAAGTGGTGGACGATGCGGTGGATTCGTTGTGCATTGTGCGGAGTTTCACGCTTCGGTGCAGGCAGCCGCGAATTCTGTCCGCAGAATGGCCGAAGCGAACGCTCGGTCAATCCGCCGCTGCCTCGCAGTTCGCTCCGGGGCCGATCCGCTGGGATTCCGCAGGATGGTTCGTCTTCCAGGTGGCGCCAGGGGCTGTCTTTGGGCGCGTGCGTCGGCTCAACCGAGTTGACGGGTGAAGCGCTCCAGTTGAGCAGCCAGGCGCTCGTCGTCGTCGCGACGCCGCTCGATCTGCTCGACGGAGTACATGACCGTCGAGTGGTGTTTGCCGTTGAACAGCCTGCCGATCTCCGGATAGGACATCTCGGTCAGTCGCTTGCAGAGGAACATCGCGATCTGTCGGGGATAGGTGATCTGCCGCGAGTTGCTCTTACTCTTGATCTCGCGCACCTTGAGCCCGTAGTGATGGGCCACGAGCTTGACGATCTGCGCCGGGGACACCGGACGGTCATGCTCCGGGAGAACATCGCGCAGCGCCTCCTTCGCGAAGTCCAGGTCGAGACGCGCGCCGGAGAGCGACGCGAAGGCGGTGACGCGGTTGAGCAGCCCCTCGAGCTCCCGCACGTTCGAGTGCACTTGCCGGGCGATGAAGAGGGCGACATCGGTGTCCAGGTCGAGGCCCTGGAGTTGGCGGGCCTTGCGCTGGAGAATGGCGACCTTGGTCTCGAGGTCCGGGGGCTGGATGTCCGCGAGCAGGCCGGAGCCGAAACGACTCCGCAGCCGCTCTTCCACGTCGGCCAGATCCCGCGGCTGCGCGTCGGAGGTGACGATGATCTGCTTTTGCCGCGTATAGAGCACGTTGAAGGTGTGGAAGAATTCCTCCTGCGATCGTTCCTTCTTGGCCAGAAACTGGATGTCGTCGACCAGGAGAACATCAATTGTCCGGTGGCGCTCCCGGAAGGCGGGCATGCGCTCGAACCGGATCGACGTGATCAAGTCGTTGACGAAGTCCTCGGCGGCCAGATAGACGACGCGCGTACCGGGGACGGTTCCCCGGAGGCGGTTCCCGATCGCGTGCAGGAGGTGGGTCTTCCCAAGGCCCACGCCGCCGTAGAGGAAAAGCGGGTTGTACGCGAGTCCGGGCTTCTCGGCCACCGCCTGGGAGGCGGCGCAGGCGAAGCGGTTCGAGTTGCCGATCACGAACGAGTCGAAGCGGTACTGTGGGTTGAGGGAGCTGCCGCCAGCCGCGTCGTCGTCTACAACCGCCGGTGTCCTTCGGGAAGTCGCCGCCGGGCGGGCGGTCCGTCTGACCGAATCGCTGCTCTTGAAGAGAACCTGGAAGGTCGGCCCCTTGAGATCCGCGATCGCCCAGTCGACGATGGGCCGGAAGCCTTCCTCCAGCGCCGCGACGAAGCGGGAGTTCGGCGCTTCAAGGACCAACTGTTCGGCGTCCTCCGAGGCGACCCTGAGTGGGTGGAACCAGGTGCGGAATTCGTCCGGTGGCAGATCGGCGCGCAACTGCCGGCGTAGAGTCGGCCAAACCGAACTAGGCATGCCGCGCAGTCCGTTCTACTTCCTCTTCCCTTTGCTTGTCCCCGAGACGCACCTGTCCCTCCGACACCAACCGCGCAGTCACCACCTATGCCCTAGGCGTTCACTAGGGACAAGCCGCTCCGTAGAACCATGTTCCGCAGCTTTTCCGCACAATGTGGAAAAACTCGGGACGACCGGCGCAGAAACTGGCGGTTCTCGGACAAGCAGGCGTCCTGTGGTCTCAGGCCGGGCGGTCTCCGTTGCGCGAGATGGGCAGGATAGCAGCGGGCCTTGGCGGGAACAAGAGGTTTCTTGGCACTTTCTTCATCTTTTCTTGAGCGCTGGTCGCGCCACGGCTCCGCTCCGGCGGCCTAGGCTCTGATCCCTCTTGCAGTTACTTCAACCAGCGGAGCTTAGGGACGGGCTGCTGGACTGGTTCGACCGCTGCCGGCGCGATCTGCCGTGGCGCCGATCCGGGGATCCCTACGAGATACTGGTTGCGGAAGTCATGCTTCAGCAGACCCGGAGCGAGGTCGTTGCTTCGCGCTATCCGGGCTTCCTCGACAGGTTTCCCACTCTTGATGCGTTGGCCGCGGCCGGGGTCGAGGAGGTCGAGGCCGCCTGGTCGGGCCTCGGGTACTACCGCCGGGCCCGGAACCTCCATCGTGCCGCCCGCTTCCTGGCCGAACGGAGCGAGTTTCCCCGGACCGCCGCGGAGTGGAGCGAGTTGCCCGGCGTAGGGGCCTACACTTCGGCGCTGCTTGCCAGCCGCCTGGGCGGAGAATGTGCGCCGGTGCTCGACGGCAACGTCGAACGCGTGCTGAGCCGCTTCCTGGCTTCCTCGCGGCCGCCCAAGCAGGCCGAAGCCCGAAGGAAGCTGCTGGCGACCGCGGCGAGGTTCCTGGACCCGAACCGGCCGGGGGACTCGAATCAGGCCTTGATGGAGGTGGGTTCGCTCGTCTGCCGGCGCCGGCGCCCCGACTGTGGCCTCTGTCCGCTCGCTCCAGGCTGCAGGGCCTTCCAGACGAGCGGGCTGGATCCCCGGGCGTATCCCGTCGCGGGCCGGCGTCGAACGCGACGGGCGATTCACTGCTTTACGGCGGTGGTCGAGAGTGGTCGCGGCTTGCTGCTGCACCGCCGCCCGAACGGCGCGGATTGGCTAGCCGGCCGCTGGCATCTGCCGACGGTCGAGCTCGTGAGGGGCCATGAGTCCGCGAGCCATGCGGCAGAGCTGCTCCGCATGGAGTTCGGCGGCGCCTGGGAATGCGACGACGACGATGTCGCGGTGCGGCACACGGTCACCTATCGTGACTTCGTTGTGCGGGTTGCGCTCGCCCGCTGGCGGCCGGACCGGCCGGCCCCGGAAGCCGGTGCGTCGCGGGCCGGATCAGGCCGGTGCGGCCTGGAGTGGTTTGCTCTCGAGGAGATCGACGATCTGCCGACGTCATCGCTGCTCGGCAAGTCCCTTGGGGTGCTGAGAAAGTCGCTGGCCCGCGGGCCAATACACTCCGGGCCATGAAGACGCGCACGGACCCAGGGAAGCGGATTCCCTTCGTCGACCTCGTAGCCCAGTCGAGGCGGCTGCGGCCGGAGATCGATCGGCGAATCGCCGCCGTCCTCGACCACGGCCGCTACGTCATGGGCCCAGAAGTCGAGGAACTGGAGGCGGAACTGGGCCGGCTGGGCGGCGCGTCGGCGGTTGCGGTATCGAGCGGATCGGACGCCCTGCTGATCGCCCTGCTTGCGCTGGGCGTTGGGCGAACGGAATGTCGGCGCGACGCGGTGTTCGTTCCGTCCTTCACGTTCACGGCGACCGCGGAAGTCGTCCTGCTGGCAGGCGCCGTCCCGGTGTTCGTCGACGTGCGGGAGGATGACTTTCTGCTCGACCTCGATTCGCTCGGGCGTGAGTTCGACGCGCTGGAGCGCGCTGGAAGCGCCGTTCCCAGAGCGGTCATCACCGTCGACCTGTTTGGCCGGCCGATGCCCCAGCATCCGCTGGCGGAGTGGGCGGCGGCAAGGGAGCTGGAGGTCGTCTCCGACGCCGCCCAGAGCTTCGGCGCCCGTCGCGGCGGCAGGCCCGTCGGGTCGCTGGCAGACGTGACGACGACCAGTTTCTACCCCGCCAAGCCGCTGGGCGGCTACGGCGACGGCGGAGCGGTCCTTTGCACCGAACCTGCCACCGCGGAGGTGGTGCGTTCGATGCGCGAGCACGGTCAGAGCGCCGACCGCTACGACATCGTGCGGCTGGGGATGAACGGCCGGCTGGACACGCTGCAGGCCGCCGTGCTGCTGGCGAAGCTGACCATCTTCGAGCAGGAACTCGCAGCCCGTCGAGCGGTGGCCGCCGGCTACACCGAAAGGCTGGCCGCCGCGTCGACGTCGATGGCCACGCCATGGCGCGTCGCCGTGCCGGAGTGCGGGGCCGAAGCGGAGTCGAGTTGGGCCCAGTACACGCTACGAGTGGACGACGCGGCCGGAAGGCCGTCGGCGCGCACCCGGGATGCACTGCGCGGCCATCTCGATCGCGCCGGCATTCCGACCGCGGTCTACTACCCGCGCCCGATGCACCTGCAGCCGGCGTACGAGCGGTACAGCCGCGGTCCGGGATCGCTGCCGGTGAGCGAGAGCCTGGCCGACCGGGTGGTCAGCCTGCCGATGCACCCCTACCTCGACGAGTCGGCGCTGGACCGCATCTGCGATCGCATCGCGTCCGCGTAGTGTGCCCGCGGGGGCGTCGGACGCAGCCGCCTGGCGCTGCGCTGCACCCGCCTGGCGTTGCGCTGCACCCGCCTGGCGTTGCGCTGCACCCGCCTGGCGTTGCGCTGCACCCGCCTGGCGTTGCGCTGCACCCGCCTGGCGTTGCGCTGCACCCGCCCGTCTTGGGTCAGGAGGGGTCAGCTCCCAGGTGGCGTGAGCGCCTGAGAGGAGATGGGAGGGGATGGCGCTCACTCCGCTTCACTCGCTCCGGTTGGGCGTCGGTGAGTGCAACGTCGTCGGGCTTCGCTCGTTCAGAGGCACCTGGGAGCTGACCCCTCCTGACCCGACTGGGCTGGACGTCGGTGCCGAGAGGGGTTGGCTACCGCTCTCTCCGGGTCCGCGCGGGACCCGCTCACGGGCCCCGGCACGGGCTGGAGGACGGCGGGCTGATTGGCGGCCAGAACGGGGCAGTGCCTCAAGCGGATGGCAAGGCGAGTCCGAGAGAAGACGCTAGCCTCTGACCTTCGGCATGGCTGCTCCTCGTTCGCACCGACTCGACAGCGGTGATCAACTGCCGCAGATGAGAACGTCGCTGCCGGGGCCACGAGCCGGGAGGGCAGCCAGGCGGCTCGACGCGGCCGAGGCGCCTGGGATCAACACCCTCGTCGGCGGAAGCACCGCGATGCTGTGGGAGGAGGCTCTCGGCAGCAATGTGCTCGATATCGACGGCAATCGCTACCTCGACCTGACGGCCGGGTTCGGAGTCGCCGCGGTGGGCCACCGGCATCCTGCCGTGGTCTCGGCGGTCAAGCGGCAGGCGGATCGCCTCCTCCACGGGCTCGGTGATGTCTATGCCCATCCGGCCCGCATCGAACTGGGCGAGAGGCTGGTTTCCCTGGCGCCCTTTCCAGAACCCCGCGTCTACTTTGCCGCTTCGGGAGCCGACGCTGTGGAGATCGCGCTCAAGACCGGGCGCCTGTACAGCGGCCGTCCGGGAATCCTCGCGTTCACGCCTGCGTACCACGGCACCACTCTGGGGGCTCTCCAGGGCACTTCGAGGTCGGCCTTTCGGACTCCCTTCACCGAGCCGCTGGAGAACCAGATTCACCGACTGCCCTACGGCGCGAGACTTGAAGAGGTCCAACACCTGCTGCATCGCCAACCGCAGATCGGAACCTGTCTGGTCGAACCAGTGATCGGCCGCGAGGCGACCCGATGGCCTCCTCCGGGCTGGTTGGCCGGATTGGCCGCGGCCTGCCGTGCGCACGACGTGGTCCTGGCGGTCGACGAGATCTTCACCGCGTTCGGCCGCTGCGGCGAGTGGTTCCTCAGCGCGGAGTCGGAAATCGAGCCGGATCTCATCTGCTGCGGCAAGGCCCTGGGCGGTGGTCTCCCGATCGCAGTCGTGCTCGGAAAGAAGGACGTCATGGCCTCCTGGCAGACAGAGGGCGAGGCCCGCCACACCGCGACCTTCGTCGCGCATCCACTCGCCTGCGCCGCTGCCCTCGCGACGCTCGAAGTGATCGAGAGTGCAGCCCTGATCGAGCGGTCGCGAGAGATGGGCCGCCACTTCGGCCCTCGCCTCGAGTTGCTCGAGCAGCAACCAGGCGTCGTCGACGTCCGCGGCACGGCGCTGCTGTGGGGTGTGGAACTCGACGCGCCGGAACGGGCGGCCCGCCTCAGTCGGCAACTCCTCGAACGCGGTGTGATCGCCCTGAGCGGCGGCGCTTCCGGCACAGTGCTGCAGATCGCGCCGCCGTTGGTGGTCACCGAGGGCCAGTTGGACTACGCGGCAAACTCCCTGGTCCAGGCTGCTTCCAGCACGGGTTCAGAACTCTAACGCTCGCCCACCAACACGTCCGTTCCGGCCGCTCATCAGCCCAACGCCCTCCGGCCAGTCCGGGGGCCTGTGAGGAGGGTCCCTGCGGACTCGGAGCGAGCTATGGCCAGCCCTCTCGATAGCCCGCCCTCTCGGCAACGACCGCCAGCCCAGTCGGGGCAGGAGGGGTCGGCTCCCAGGTGCCTCTGAACGAGCGACGCCCGACGACGTTGCACTCACCGACGACCAACCGGAGCGAGTGAAGCGGAGTGAGCGCCACCCCATCCCATCTCCTCTCAAGCGCTCACGTCACCTGGGAGCCGACCCCTCCTGTCCCAAGACGGGCGGGTGCGTCCGACGCCGAAACGCCAGCCCGACGCGGGCCTGCTAGCCGCCCACATCGATGAAGCGGTCGCACTGGCCGCGCACCCGCGCGTCGGCATCCGCTCCGCCGAGGCCGATCACCCTGACGCCGTTCTGCTGCAGCTTGGCCACCAGGGGCAGCGTCTGCACCGACGACGCCACCAGCACCATGGTGTTGACACCGGGCTTCGTGTAGCAGAGTTCGAGAGCATCCACCACGATCCGCACCGCGGCGGAACAACCGCGCTCCTCCATGTTCGACGGCACGTCGACGACTTCGACGCCGCCGCGGTGAAGCGCGGCGCGATCCAGGTCGTGGTCCCCCGCATCCGCGTAGACGCGGCGCAGGACGAGCTTCCCAAGGTCCTCGTCGAAGCGCGTAAACAGACCCTCCGGATCGAGCCCGGAGGTTGCTCCCAGGCTGCGTTTCAGGGCACCCAGATCGAGCAGCACGGCCGTCCGTCCAGCCGCCGACGGCGACGCCGCGGGCGGACCGGCGGGCACGGCTCGGGTTTCCTTCGGCGCGCCCGATTCGCCCTCACTCTGCGCCGCCCGACCGCGACCGCCGCGCCGGCGGCGACGGCGGCGGCGTTTGGCCGGCGCCGGCTTGTCCTCGTCCGCGGGCGCCGCTCGGACGGGCCGCGCAGGTTCCGTCGCCGCCTCAAGGGCCGGCGAAACACCCGCTTCACCAGGGTCGTCTCCGGCCGCCGCATCCGCCTCCCGAGCCACGTTCTCTTGAGCGGCTGCATCGGCGGCGGCTTCCGGCGCATCAACGCATGCTTCCGCATCCCCGGCGGGCGCCGCCCCGGCATCGACCAGCGGAGACGATGTATCGGCGGCCGGTGCGCTCTCCTCCGCGGCGGCCGCTTCAACCTCCTCGGCAGCCGCCTGAGCCTCCGGCTCGCCGGCGGGTTCTTCGATCTGCCCGCTTTCTTCCTCCTGCACGCCCGTGTCCGCGGCGCTGCCCCTCTCCGGCGCCGCCTTGGCGGGGCCATTTTCCGCCGCCGGTCTCCGCCACCAGGGATTCACTTCTATCGTCCCCCTCTCGGAAGTTCTCTTGCCGTCGCTTCGGGCGCGACGAACCCGCCGCCCCGACGGTCCCGGCGCCGCGGGGGATTGTATAGTCCGCGCAGTGCCCGTTGACGCGCTTCCGTATCGGTACCTGGCCGTCGACGGACCAATCGGCGTAGGCAAGACGACACTCGTCGAGATGCTCGCGCAGCATTTCGAGGGCGTGAAGATCCTCGAGGACGTGGACAACCCCTTTCTCGAGGCCTTCTACCACGACCGGCCCGGGACCGCGTTCCAGACCGAGCTCTACTTCCTGCTGACGCGCTACAAGCAGCAACTGGAACTGGCCCAGGGCGATCTCTTCGATCCCATCCGCCTCGCCGACTACACTTTCGCCAAGAGCAGGCTGTTCGCCTACCTCAACCTGGTCGACGACGAGTTGATGCTGTTCGAGAAGCTCTACGACCTGCTCGAACCACAGCTCCTCGGACCGGACCTGCTGATCTTTCTGACCGCCGACGTGGAGACCTGCATGGCGCGCATTCACAAGCGCTCGCGCGACATCGAGCAGCACATCTCCGCCGACTACCTGGCCCAGTTGATCGAGGCCTACAACCACTACTACTACCACTACGATCAGTCCCCGCGTCTGGTGGTGGACAGCCGCAACCTGGACTTCGAACACAAACCCGCGGACTTCGAGGAACTGCTGCACCACATCACCCGACCGATCCGGGGCACGCAGTACTTCGTCCCCGCGCAGAGCTTCTGAGAAACAGACCGCCATGACCAAACCGGAGCCTCTTGTTGTCGCCGGCCGCGAGTTCAGCTCGCGACTCATCCTCGGAACCGGCAAGTACCGCGACGAGCAGGTGATGGTCGACGCCTTCGCCGCCTCGGGCGCCGAGATGGTCACCGTGGCGCTGCGCCGGGTGAACCTCGACGACCTGGGAAAGGGCTCCCTGATCGACCACATCGACCAGAAGCGCTACCTGCTGCTGCCCAACACGGCCGCCTGCTACACCGCGGACGACGCGATCCGCACCGCCCGTCTGGCGCGCGAGCTGGGTGGCTGGAACTGGGTCAAGCTGGAGGTGATCGGCGACGAGAAGACCCTCTTCCCGGACAACGAGGAGCTGCTCGTGGCGACCCGGGAACTCGTTGCCGACGGCTTCATCGTCCTCCCCTACACGACGGACGATCCGATCACCTGCCGCAAGCTCGAGGATCTCGGCGCGGCGGCCGTGATGCCGCTCGCCGCGCCCATCGGCTCCGGCATGGGCATCCGCAATCCCGCCAATCTCCGGATCATCGTCGAGCAGGCCAACATGCCGGTGATCGTGGACGCCGGCGTCGGCACCGCCAGCGACGCCGCTCTGGCCATGGAACTCGGCGCGGATGGCGTGCTGATGAACACCGGCGTCGCCGGCGCCGAGGATCCGGTGCGGATGGCGCGGGCGATGAAGCTGGCGGTCGAAGCCGGCTGGCTGGCTGCGCACGCGGGCCGCATCCCCCGGAAGCTGTATGCGACCGCGTCTTCGCCGGTGGGCGGGGTCATAGAGTGAGCGGCTAGGCGTTTTGACCTGGCCCGGGTCAGAAGACCCGGGTCACTATGGGACGGTCTTGCGCGGCCCAAGTGACCTGGCCCGGGTCAGAAGACCCGGGTCACAATGAGACGCCCGGCGCGAAGGGAATCCTGCTTTCGGCGTCCGCCGAGCGCGGATCGTCCGCGTCGCCCCTGCGAAGGCGCAGCAGGCCGGCGTGCGCGATCATCGCCGCGTTGTCGCCGCTGAACCGGAGCGGCACGAGCAGTACCTCGACGCCACGGCGTTCGCCCCAGGCCGTCACCTCCCGCCGCAGCAGACGGTTCGCCGCCACGCCGCCCGATACCGAGAGGCGCGTCACGGGACGCTCGACGCAGAGGCGGTCCAGGCGCTGGAGCAACTGGTCCACGGCGGCCCGCCGGAAGCCCGCCAGCAGGTCGAGCACTTCGCGCGGCCATGCATCGTCGTCACCTCCGAGCGCCGCCGGCGGAATCCCGGTCCGGGTCAGGGTCTCCCCCAGCGCCCGCAGAGCCTGACTCTTCAGGCCCGAGTACGAGAAGGCCAGCTCGTTCGAGCTGATTCTGGCTGTGCCGAACCGCCACGCTGACGGATCGCCCAGTTCGGCCAGCCGGTCGACTTCGGCGCCGCCGGGAAACGGCAGCCCGAGCCGGCGGCCGACCTTGTCGAACGCTTCCCCGACCGCGTCGTCGCGGGTCTCGGCAAGGCTCGTCACGGCGCCCGTTCCGCCGTCCACCTCGAGCAGGCTGGTGTGGCCGCCGGACACGACCAGACCCAGCATCGACTCGGGCAGCGGCTGGCTCCCGCCGTCGATCCCGAGCAGGGGCGAGAACAGATGCCCTTCCAGGTGGTGGACGGCAAGGAACGGCGTCCCCAGGGAGTAGCTGATCGCCTTGCCGAGGGACAGCCCGACCAGGAGCGACCCCACCAGCCCGGGTCCCCGGGTCGCGGCGACCGCCCCGATGTCCGACCAGCCGATCCCCGCCTCCGCCAGCGCCGCGTCCGAAACCGCCGGCCAGTTCCGGAGATGCTCGCGCGACGCCGCCTCCGGCACAACGCCACCGAAGGGGCGATGGACCTCCAGTTGGCTCGAAACCTGGGACGAGAGCACCCGACCCTCGCCGTCGAGCACCGCGCATGCCGTGTCGTCGCAGGAGGTTTCGATGCCGAGGACGAATCCCCGGAACGCCGTCGCATCCCCGGCCGTCAAGGACATGCCGGCGACGTTATCCTCATCCTCCGCAGTTCCGCGCCCGGTAGCGGCGCCATCGGCTTTGCGCGAAGAACGAACCTTTCGCGCCAGTACCACCGTGATTCCTCCCCCCAGCCTCCAAGCCGCGCTCGCCGACGGTTCGTTCGACCTCCGCGGCCGGCGAGTCGTCGTACGGGTCGACTTCAACGTTCCCATGGCGGGCGGACAGGTGCTCGACGCGACGAGGCTGCGCGAAGCGGCGCCGACGATCCGCGCCCTCTGCGATGCCGGCGCCCGTGTCGTCCTGCTTTCCCACCGCGGCCGGCCCCGGGGCAGGGTCGACCCAGAGTTCAGCCTGCGCCCGGTGGCCGACGCGCTGGCAAAGGTACTCGACCGCGCCGTCGCCTTCGCGGCGAACTGCGTCGGCCCGGCCGCCCTGGAGGCCGCGGAGGCTCTCGACGACGGCGGGGTCTGCCTGTGCGAGAACCTCCGCTTCCACGCCGGCGAAGAGCGCAACGATCCGGCGCTTGCCGCCGACCTTGCGGCCCTGGGCGAGATCTACGTGAACGACGCCTTCGGCGCCGCGCACCGCGCTCACGCGTCGACCGCGGCCGTCTGCGACCGGGTGGATCAGGCCTTTGGCGGTCTGCTGCTGGACCGCGAACTGCGGCAGCTCGGCCGCCTGCTCGACGATCCTCCGCGGCCCTTCGTGCTGATCGTCGGCGGCGCCAAGATCCGAGGCAAGATCGACGCGCTGCTCCACCTGCTGCCCCTGGTCGACCGCGTGCTCGTTGGCGGCGGTATGTCGAACACCTTTCTCGCCGCCCGGGGCGTGGATCTGGGATCCTCCCTGGTGGAGCGGGAGGGCCTCGACCTCGCGGGAGCGATCGAAGCGGACACGGCGACTCGCGGCGCCGAACTGCTCCTGCCAAGTGATCTCGTGGTCACCGACTCGCTCGACGCGCCAGCGGATGGAAGACAGCACCGCACGGTGCCGGCCGACGGCGGCGTGCCAAGCGGGTGGCTGGCGGTCGATATCGGCCCCACGACCCGGAACGCGTTCGCCGGCGCCACGGCGGACGCCGCGACGCTGTTCTGGAACGGACCCATGGGCGTCTTCGAAACGCCGCCCTTCGATGCCGGCAGCCGGGCGGTGGCGCGTGCGGTCGCCGCCTGCCCGGGGTTTGCCGCCGTCGGCGGCGGCGAGACGGTGGCCGCGGTGAAGCAGGAGGGTCTGGCCGACCGGATCGATCACGTCTCGACCGGCGGCGGCGCCTCCCTGGCGTTGCTCGCGGGCGAAGAACTGCCGGCGGTCGAAGCGTTGCGCAGGACCGCCAGGAGAGAACAATGAAGCGCAAGCCCATCATCGCCGGCAACTGGAAGATGAACCTGCTCCGGGCCGAGATCGTCGCCTATGCCAGGGCGCTGGCCGCGGCCGGGCCGGGCGAGACTGACCTCGATGTCGTCCTGTTTCCAACCCCGGTCTACCTGGATGTGGCCGCCCGCGCCATGCCGCAGTGGGCATCGGTCGGGGCGCAGGACGTCCATGCCGAGGAGAAGGGCGCCTACACCGGCGACGTCGCCGCCGCCCAGGCCCGGGACGCCGGCGCCACGTGGGCCCTGGCCGGGCACTCGGAAAGACGGCAGTACCACGGCGAATCGAACGCCGACGTCGCGCGCAAGGCCGAGCGGGCTCTCGCAGCCGATCTGACGCCCATGGTCTGCGTCGGCGAAACGCTGGAGCAGCGCCAGCAGGGCAAGACGGAGGCGATCCTCGACGCACAGTTGGCGGCCGTTCTCGGTGTACTGGACGCCGCCGACGGTGACGCCGCGGCCGGCGCCGTGCTCGCCTACGAACCGGTGTGGGCGATCGGCACCGGCCTGAGCGCCTCGCCGGAGGTCGCGGCCGCCGTCCACAGCCACCTGCGGAGCGCGATCAACGGCCACCGGCCCGGCCTCGGCGACACCGCGCGCATCCTCTACGGCGGGTCCGTCAACGGCGACAACTGCCGGGATCTGCTGAGCCGCGTCGACATCGACGGCTTTCTCATTGGCGGCGCAAGCCTTGATCCTGCCTCGTTCCTGCGTATCATTCGTCTTTCTGCGGGTTCCGCCGGCGGTACAGCGCCTTAGACAAACGGAACCGCTTCGAGGAGATTCTCGTGATCCTTGTCTTCTATGCCGTCCACGTGGCGCTCTCGTTGTTTCTGGTTCTCGTCGTCCTGTTGCAGCAGGGCAAGGGTGCCGATCTGTCCGTGTTCGGCGGAGGAGCGTCCCAGGCCGCCTTCGGCGCCCGGGGAGCGGCGACTCTGCTGCACAAGCTGACTGTCGTCTGCTTCGTGCTCTTCATCGGGACGACGCTGACCATCAACATCGTGCAGAAACAAGGCACATCGTCAGTCATGAGCGGTGTCGATTCCGTCATGGACGAGGTCGAGGCCACCGAGCCGGAGACTGGCGCCGCGCCGGCCGCACCGGCGGACGAGCCTCAGACGGCCCCGGCGGAGGACGGCGAGTCAGCCGAACCGGACGCCGGAGACGGAAGCGGCAACCAGGGCTGACTCAAGCGACCTGACGAATCAACGAGACGTGACTGGGCCGAAGTGGCGGAATTGGTAGACGCGCACGGTTGAGGGCCGTGTGGGGCAACCCGTGCCGGTTCGAGTCCGGCCTTCGGCACCACCACCTCCGCGAAGACGGAAACAGCCTGCCTGGAACCAAGCGGCCAGAGGGGCGGCGAACCAATTGCGGGGATTCCCGCGCGAGTATGGGATCGTGCTGCCCCTCATTGCATCGCAGCCATGGCCGACGTTGCCAGGTGTTGAGCAAGAGCGGAGGCACTCTGCCGAATTGCCGACGAAATAGAAGACCCGGAGGAACGCATTGCGGCTGAGTTGGAATGCTCCGACCAACGAGTACGCCGCGTAGGCATAACTCTGTCAGCGGCGGATCTCTGCGCCGCAGGCTGAGGCTTGGATCCCCGGACGGCTGCCGCACCGACGAAGCCTACGGCCAGGCAGTACATCGACGCTCAGATCGCGGACGGCACTCCGCCCCAGCCGTTCGGCTCGCTGGCGGCCGTTCGAAGCCGCCGTGAACTTCCGACGCTTCCTCTTCATCCTGACTCCTCCTCTCGGTCGAGGAGTACACCTTAGCCACCTGTCCAGTTTTCCGGGACCACCTCAAGCGGCGACCGCCAAAATCCGCGACACCGCCGAACCACCGGCCCGCTACTGACGCTTGGCGCTCTTGATGACGACGGTGTCGACCGGCTGGGCCTCGCTCAACTGACCGGGCCGGTTGACCTCTACGGTTGCGATGGCATCGATCACATCCACGCCCTCGACGACCTTGCCGAACACCGCATAGCCAAATCCGTCGCGAGCTTCCTCTCGATTCAAGAAGTCGTTGTCCAAGAGGTTGATGAAGAACTGGGCCGTGGCACTGTCCGGGTCGTCAGTCCTGGCCATGGCGATCGTGCCGCGGTCGTTTGGAAGCCCGCTATCAGCCTCGTTCTTTATGGGCGCACGGGTGATCTTCTTCTGCAGCCTCGTGTCGAAGCCGCCGCCCTGGATCATGAAATCGTCCCTTACCCTGTGAAAAATCGTGCCGTCGTACCAGCCCGATTCGACGTACTGGAGGAAGTTGGCTACCGTGATCGGCGCCTTCTCCGGATTGAGTTCCAGCACGATCGTGCCGTGGTTCGTTTCGAGGGCTACCCTCGGGGCGGCGTCCTGGCCCACGGCCGGCGCGGCGAGAAGAACGGTCGTAGCAGCGAAAATCAAGAAGCGACTCCATGGTCCGGCCCGTGAACTGTGCATCTGACGAGTCTCCAGAGGTGAATCCGCCCGGGCCGCATGCCGCAGGCGCGGAGACGGAGCCTAGCAGTCTCCTGGGCGTGGTCCTGGCGGGCGGTGCCGGTAGCCGCCTGGGGCAAAGCAAGGCCGGTCTTCGTCTGCCGGGTCAGCGGCCGGGCGAGCCGGGGCCTACGCTCGTGGAATGGGCCGTGATCCGACTTACCGAGGTCGCCGCAGTCGAAGAGGTCGTCGTGGCTGCGGGCGACGCCGACAGTAGAGTCGATTCGGGCGGATGCGGGCGAGACGCCCGCGTTCCCAGGGGGCGCAAGGCGCCGGTGTCCGTCGTTGGCGATGGCCCTGGTTCAGGACCGGCGGCCGGTGTGCTCGGCGCGGCCCGGTCACGGCCGAAGTGTCGGCTGCTCGTGCTCGCCTGCGACCTCCCGCTGGCGCCCGTGGCACTGCTTGGCGCCGTGGCCGCTTCCAAGGCCGAGTTGGCGCCGGCCACCACGGACCCGGCGGACCCACGCTCCATGAACGCGACCTGCGCACTGTGGACACCGGCGGCGCTCGCCCTGCTCGAGGCGCGGGTGAAGCGCGGTGACTTTCGGCTCTATCCACTCACCCGCTGCTCGCGCCTGAAGATCGAGCCGATCGGAGCGGCGCGCTTCGGCGAGCCGGACCGGGTCCTGCTGAACGTGAACACGGCCGACGACTGGGATCGCGCCCGGCGGCTATTCGACCCGGCCTCCCTGCGACCCGCCGGCTCCTGATCGACGCTCCCCGCACTCGTCACATGGGCAGAGCCGGCGCAGGAGGTCGAAGCGGTAGATGCCCGTCCAGTGGCCGTCGGACCAGGCGATGCCGAGGGCGTAGTTGCCGACCTGGGACACTGTCTGGGCGGTCACCGGCCGCGGCGGCGGTTGATACCGCAGTGGACCGGCGTTGTGCCCCTGGCACACGGCGCAGGGGCAGTAGCCGCGCAGGACGTCGTACTCGTAGTCGCTCTCGTGGCCGTCCTGCCAGCGGACGCGCAGCAGCCGCGCTTCGTGATCGCGCCGTACTTCGGTGGGCCAGATGGTCACCGCAACGTCTCTTGCCACAGCCGGCCTGCGGCCACCGCCCGGCGTGGCGTGGGTGGATCGACAGTGCCGAACGGCGTCCACGGCCCGCACCGGGCCAGGCGCGCCACACTGCGCAGACCGCCGGCAGCAAGACCGCGCGCCCGGACCTGCGCCCGGGCGTGCTCGCTGCACGAGGGCACGAAGCGGCAGCGGACACCAGCGCGAACAAGAAGCGGCGAAAGCGCCGTCTGGTACACGCCGAGCAGCGCATCGGCGACCCTCACGGCGTACTGGTTCTCCGGCCGCCGCACGAGGTCGAAAGCCAAGAGGACACAGAGCGCCGGAGCCGCGAACATCAGCACCCTCTTCGGGGAGAGCTTCAGTCTTCGGGTCTGGCGTCGAACGCTCAGAAGCGGTCGACCAATGGCGTCAGCAGAGGCACCTTGAGTCGTCGGCCGTTGATTCCCTGCACGATGCACGCGATCCGCACCAGCACGAAGGCCACGAACGCCATGAAAATGAACGGCGCCAGCAGGCAGCCGATGCCCCCGGTCACGAACAGCGCGATCTGGATCACGATCCACAGCCCGAACTCCGCGCCCATCAGGACGAGGCCGTGCTTCGCGTGCCACTTCACCTCGTCGTCCTTCTCCTCGATGAGGAGGGGCACGAGAACCAGGATCCAGAGGTAGGCGAGAACCACCATCAGGTTCCGGTTCGATGCCGGAGCAGAAGGAGGCGGCGGGGTGGGCGGGGGCGCTGCCGGTTCTGTCATGCGTCTACCTTCCCATCGAGCGCCTCGCCGGGCCTGTGTGCTGAGGCGCCTCCTGGCGTCAGTGTAGCGCGGTAGACCTCCCGGTACCGCGCCACGATCGCGTCGCGGTCGAACCGGGAGCGGGCCCAACGACGGCCGTGACTGGCGAAGGCCTCACGGCGTGGAGAGTCGCCGAGCAGGGCGACGCAGCTCCGCGCCAGCGCCTCGACGTCGCCGACCGGACACAGGATTCCGTTGCGGCCCTCGCAGACCACTTCGGGCACGCCGCCGGTGCGCGTGGCCACCACGGGCACGCCGCAGGCGAGGGCCTCTAGCGACGCCAGCCCGAAACTCTCGGTCTCCGACGCCGACAGGAACAGATCGCTCCGTTGCAGGATCGGCTCTACCCGAGCCTGGTTGCCGACGAAGGTGACATCGCCTGCGATCCCGAGTTCGCGACATCGGCGTTCCGCGGCGGAACGGTCGGGACCGTCGCCCACCAGGCAGAGCTGCGCCGGAAGCTGGCGCCGGACCAGAGCGAACGCCGCAACGACATCCGCCACTCGCTTCACCGGCCGGAAGTTCGAGATGTGGACGATCCGCATGCCCGGTTCCGAAGGCGCGTCCGGCGCCGCTGGGCCATGACCGTTGTCCGCTCCGGCGACCCGCGACGCTGCCCGCGATACCGGCTCCCGGGCCACGGGCACGAAGTTCGGGATCACCTCGACCGGATCGTCGAGAGCGAACCGCTCCGCGACCTCCCGCTGCAGGGCGTGGCTGGGGACCGTGACGCCGTCGCTGCCCCTGAGCGCCCAGCCGACGATGTCGCCGTAGTTCGGATGAGCGCCCACGAGGGTCACGTCCGTTCCGTGGACCGTCGTGACCACCGGGCAGGGCCCCGGCCCGCCCGCCGCTTGCGCGAGCATCTCTCGCGCCAGCAGCGCGGCCACCGCGTGCGGCGCCGCGTAGTGAACGTGAATCAGGTCCAGCAGGCAGTCCCGGACCACCTGTGCCAGCCGGTTCGCCAGGGCCAGCGTGTAGGGCGGATGATCGAAGAGCCCGTACTCCAGGATTCCCGAACCGTCGACCGGGTGATGATGAACTCCCGGCGCCTCCGCCAGACGCGGCGGCCGCGTCGAACTGACGACGTGGACGGAGTCGCCGCTCTCGGCCAACGCGAGAGCCAACTCCGAGGCAACAACCCCGGAGCCCCCAAAACTCGGGAAGCAACAGATCCCAACAAGCATCCGACTCCCTTCTACGCGGTCTCTCCGCCCGCGGTTGCAGCGGCCCCCGGCGGGGTCCCGTCCATCGCCAGCGGCTGCAGCCGCCGCGGATCCCTGTCCATCGACGACAACCGGCGCACCAGTTCCGCGCCGTAGCTCGCCAGGCAATGGAGCGACGTGAACTCCCGCTCCTGCAGATGGCCGTTCGGCAGGCAGTGCTCGCGCAACCTCTCGATCCGGCCCTTGAGGACGTCATCGCGGCGCGCGGCGGCCGCCACGACCCTCCGCTCGAATTGGTCGAGCGTCCGCCTAAGGTTCGCCCCGGTCTTGCTCCAGGCGGCGGCCAGGGACGGGTCGACCGAATCGTGGCCAGCCGCCAGATCGTCGACCGCAGCCTCGACCTTGGCGCGGGCGGAGGCGATGAACTCGAGCCCGTAACGCGCCGCGAGGCGCCAGTCGAGCTCCTCGGGCCGGGAAAGAACATCTGCGAGATCGATTCCCTCCGCCTCGATCCCCTCCAGCCACCGGCGCTCGCGCGCTCCCAACAGCAGAACCTGGGGCCGCAGAGTGATCGCCGGCGCCGCAACTTCCAGTTCCCCGTAGATTGCGCGGGCCTGAGTCATGTAGGCCAGTTCACCCGGGCCGAGGATCATGAGCGCGGTTCCGAAGACCGCATCCTGCACCGCCGGCCGCGCCAGGACTCCGGGGCTCAGGGAATCCGGGTCGCGGCTCAGGGTGTCGAGCAGTTCCTCCAACGTGCCCGAGCCGCCGCCGCGCAGCCGGTAACCGCCGTTCCCGTCCCAAATCACCCCCCGCCGCTCGCCGGCGGCGTCGATGAGAAACAGAGGCGCCTCTCCGCTCTTCGACCGCACCGGAAGCCGGATGTCCCGGCGCTTGAGTTCCGCCGCCGCCGCCCCCAGGGCCCGGTCGACCGGACGCCGCCGCTCGATCAGACGGCGCAGCACCGGCGCGGAGGCCGACTTGAGCGCGGGAAGCTGCGAATCGACCAGGAGCGGGCACCGGTCGCCCAGGAACCGGACCATGAGCCGCGAGAAGGACTCGGTAAAGCAGCGGTCGGGCCGGAGATGCTGCCGGCAGTCCTCGATCCGGCGCCGGTAGTCGTCGTTCGGGGCCGCGTCCAGAACCCGCGCCAGCAGCGCTTCCGCCGGCGACCCCAGCGGCCGGTCGCCCACCGGTCTGAGCGGCGCGGGATCCTCGCCCAGGGTCAGGGCCTCGGGCCCCGCGGGCGGAAAGTAGGCGCGCGCCACTTCGGCGAAATCGTGGTCTTCCGACGCCATCCAGAACAGGGGCACCGCGCGCCGGCCCCGGCGCGTTAGTTCCTCCGCCCAGAGCGTGCAAGCGGCCGCCTTCGTCAGCGTAAACAGAGGTCCGGCCCCTAGGCCGCACTGCTGGCCCGTGATCGCGACCAGGGTTTCCGGATCGGCGAGCGCCTCGGCGAGCCGGACGGCGCCGGCGTGGCCGTAGCGGTGGTTCCGCTCGCCGAGTGCGGCCGCGATGGGCCCGCGGTCAAGCGCCGGAGCGGCCGGCGCCGTCAAGGAATCCTCGTCGCCCGGCAATGCGAACCGCAGCGGTTCGAGCAGGTCGAGCTCACGCCCGTCGAGGAACCGCCGCGGCAACTCGCCCAGCAACCCGCACGCGCACAGATCGGGGCCTTCCGGAACAGGCCTCTTGGCGTGGTTCGGCACGGCGGCTGATCCTAGCCCCGGAATGCCTCGGCTGTCCTAGGCATTCCGGCCCGACCCATCCTCGCCAGCAGCTCTCCCCGCAGATCTCACCCGTGTCGTTCCGCGGCGCAAGCTCCCAGCCTTGCACGACACCGGACCCCGCAGTGGCAACACGGGCGTAGAATCGGCGCCATGACTACGCCCTCGCCAGCGATGCCGCCGCTCGAGCCGATCGTCCTCGGCCAGGGCGAGCGGGCGGTGACCATCGACCCGCCGCTGTTCCTGGCGCCGATGGCCGGCGTCACTGACCGGGACTTCCGGTTGATCGTGCGCCGCATCGGCGGCATCGGCCTGGTGTCGATGGAGTTCATCTCCTCGCGGGCCATCGTCGACGGCAACCAGCACACGCGAGACCTGATGTTCTTCTCCGAAGAAGAGCGTCCGTTGGCGATCCAGATCTACGGCGCCGACGCGGAGACCATGGCGGAGGCCGCCGAGGTCGTCGAAGCGCTGGGCGCCGACATCTGCGACATCAACATGGGCTGTCCCGCCAACAAGGTGCTCAAGGGCTGCGCCGGCGCCGCACTGATGGGCGATCTCGACCTCGCCGGCCGCATCGTGAGCGAGGTGCGCCGCCGCATCCGCATTCCGCTGACGGTCAAGTTCCGGCTGGGCCTGGACCACGGGCGCGCCAACTACCTCGACCTGGGCCGGCTCTGCGAGGACCTGGGGGCCGACGCCGTCGCGATGCACGCCCGGACCGCGAAGCAGATGTTCCGCGGCGAAGCGGACTGGACCCACCTCGCCCGGCTCAAGGAGACCCTCTCCATTCCGGTGATCGGCAACGGCGACATCGTGGTTCCCGAGGATGCCGAGCGCCTGCTCCGGCAGACGGGCTGCGACGGCGTGATGATCGGCCGGGGCGCGACGCGGAACCCGTGGATCTTCCACCAGATCACGAGCCACCTGCTCGGTGAGGAGGCGCCGGCGCCGACCCTGATCGACCGGCGCGACCTGATCCTGGGTCATTTCCACATGGTGGCGGAACGTGAAGCGAACCGATTCGCCCTACACAAGCTCCGCAAGTTCACGGGCTGGTACACTCACGGCTTGCCCAACGGCAAGCGTCTGCGCCAGCAAATCCAGCAGCTCGACACCGTGGAGAAGTTCCTGGTCGCCGTGGAGGACTTCTTCCACCAGCAGCTCGACGACCTGGCCGCGTAGGGGAGCGTGCTTCCACAGTATGAGATCGAGTTGGAGCTGACTCCCGAAGAAGCTCTGGAGGCGCTCTCCGACGGCGCCGACGCCTGGAACGGGACCTGGCGCCAGCGGGGCGCCGGAGGCCAACTGACCCTCCCGGTTCCGGCCGGTCTCCGCTACGGCGTGTTGCACGGCTCGGTTTCGGTGCGGTCGACCGCGGCCGGCGTCCACGTTCTCTTCCACGTCGAACGCTCCGAGTACTCGACCAACGCCGCCGCCGTGGGCATCCTCGCGCTCGGCGCCCTGGGCGTACTGGCCATGCTCGCGTGGCCGCTGCTCCCGGGGACGTCCCCGAATCTGGCTGGGAGCGGCTTCATCCTGATTCTGCTCGCTTGGCTCGTCGTCGGCTCGCGGCTCAGGCACCGTAGCGCCGCCGACTTCCTGGCCAGCCTTGGGCCGCGGCCGGGGGAAGGTACGTAGCCGGAGCTCTAGCGACCATGGTCATGACCATGATCCGTGATACTGTGAGCGGCACCATGGAACGGACGATCAAGGCGTCGGAATTCAAGGCCACCTGCCTCAAGCTGATGGACGAAGTCGCCGAGAGCGGCGCCGGGGTGGTCATCACCAAGAACGGCAAGCCCGTGTCGCGGCTGGTGCCGTACCGGGAACGGCCGAAGAGCCTCTACGGCTGCTTCGCGGGCGAGATCCGGATCCTGGGCGACATCATGTCTCCTGTGTTGGACGAGTGGGACGAAGAGCGTACAATCGCCCTCATTCGGGGCGAAGATCCCGATTGAGCAAGAGGCGCCGTGCTGCTCCTCGACACGCACGTTCTCCTCTGGCTGACCATGCGCGATCGGCGCCTCGGGGCCGGCACTCATTGTGCAGTCGACGAGGCTTTCGTCTCTGGCGACGCCGCGGTGTCCGCGGTCTCGTTCTTGGAGATCGCGACCCTGCTCAGGAAAGGCCGTGTCGAGATCGACCTGGCTGTGGAGGTGCTACGCCGATACCTCCTTCTTCACGGCCTGAATGAGATCCCGGTGGACGGCGACATCGCGTTGCGGGCGGGCCTCCTCACCGACCTGCACGGTGACCCGGCCGACCGGATCATCGTCGCCACAGCCCTGACCGGCCACCGCCTGGTGACGGCCGACCGCAAGTTGCTCGATTGGCCCGGGCAGATTCGGCGGCTCCGGGCAACCGACTGAGCAGGGAGGCGCCGCATGCGATACTCGCCCGCCCGATGCGCTTGAGACACCCCTGGACGAGGCGAATCGCTGCAGCGGCCCTTTCGCTCGCGGCCATCGGCTGCGCGGTCGACACCGAAACCGCACAAGAGAGACCGGCGGCCGCTACCGGCGCCCAGGGCACGCCCGACTGGGCCGCCGACGTCGTCATTCACCGCGACGAGTGGGGAGTGCCGCACATCAGAGGGTCCACCGACGCCGCGGTCGCCTTCGGCTCCGCGTGGGCGCAGTGCGAGGACCACTTCTTCCAGCTCGAGGACACCTACATCAAGGCGCTCGGGCGCTACGCGGAGGTCGTCGGCGTGTCCGGGTTCCGCAGCGACCTGGAGGTGGCGCTCTTCGACCTGGTCGAGACCTCGCGCCGCGACTTCGCCACCCTGCCCGAGAACATCCAGCGCATCGCCGAAGGCTTCGCGGCCGGCTACAACGACTACCTGGCGAAGCACCCGGACGAGAAGCCGCGCCTGCTGACGCGCATGGAGCCCTTCCACGTGCTGGCCTTCGAGCGCTACATGATCCTCGGCCGGCTGCTCGGCGCCGCCCACGCGCCGCGCGGCAGGCTCCCTCGTCTGGCGGAGGAACTCGCCGCGTCGCTGGGCTCGAACCAGTGGGCCGTCGCCCCGTCGAAGACGCGCGACGGCAACGCGATGCTCTTCATCAATCCCCACCAGCCCTGGTACGGCTCGGGGATGTTCACGGAGATGCACGTCGTGAGCGACGAGGGGCTCAACTTCTCGGGCGCCATGTACCCGGGCGGTCCGTTGCCTACCGCCGGATTCAACGAGCGGCTGGGCTGGGCATACACCGTGAACGCCGCCGACATCTCGGACACCTACCGCCTGACCTTCGACCACCCGACCGACCCTCTCAAGTACCGCTACGGCGACGGCTATCGCGACGCCGAGGAATGGAGCTCCACGATCCACGTCCGCGAGGGCGACGCGCTTGTGCCGCGCGAGGTCGTCCTCCGGCGGTCGCGCTACGGCCCGATCATTGCCAGGGAGGACGACCGGCACTACCTGGCCGTCCGCGTACCGCGCCTCTACGAAGGCAGCCGCATGGTCCAGGCGCTGGCGCAGGCCAAGGCGCGCAGTTTCGAGGAGTGGTACGCCGCGGTGTCCATGCAACTGCTGCAGACCTTCAACACGACCTACGCGGACGCCGACGGCAACATCTTCTACCTCTACAACGGCGCCGTAGCCCGCCGTGATCCGTCGGTCGACTGGACCAAACCCGTCGACGGCGCCGACCCGAACAACGAGTGGGGTCCGTTCCACCCCATCGACGAACTGCCGCAGGTCCTCAACCCGCCGTCCGGATACGTCCAGAACTGCAACTCGACGCCGTTCACGACCACCGACGACGGCAACCCGTCGCTGCTCGACTTCCCGCCCTACATGGTCGAGGACAAGCACGACGACAAGCGCCGCGCGAAGATGGCCCGCTACCTGCTCCGCAACGCCCGCGACATCACCTTCGAGGACTTCCAGGCGCTCGCCTACGACACGACCCTCTACTGGCCGATGACCAAGCTGCCCGGATATGCGCGCAGGCTCGAGCAGCTCGAAGGCACGGACCCGGAACTCGCCGCCCGCGTCCGCCCCTACCTCGAGCACCTGCTGGACTGGGACTTCAAGAGCTCGCTCGCATCCACGCAGACGACCCTGGCGGTCGGCTGGTACGAGGAGCTCTACGGCCGCGGCTATCCGGTCGAAACCCTCAAGCCCGAGTACGTGCGCGACATGGCAGCACGCTTCCTGGCCCTGGAGCAAGCCGCTTCGAAGCTCACCGAGTTCTACGGCGACTGGCGCGTCCCCTACGGCGACATCCACCGCATCCAGCGCCACGCGAACCAGCCCTCAGCCTCAGGCGTTCCCTTCTCGGACGACGAGCCGAGCCTGCCGCTCGCCGGCGTCCGGGGCCCGCTCGGCGTAGCGTTTACGCTGTACCACTCGCCGCCCACCACGCTCGAGAACGGCGAGGTGCGCAAGCTGCGCTACGCCGCCACCGGCGCCTCCTACATGGCCGTCTACGAGTTCGGCGAGAAGACCCGCGGAGCGAGCTACCTGCACTACGGCCAGAGCCATCGCCCCGAGTCGCCGCACTTCTTCGACCAGGCCCGCCTGCTCTCGGAAAGGCGGTTCAAGCCGGCATGGCTGTACTGGGAGGACGTGGAGGCCCACACGGCCCGGGCCTACCGGCCGAGCGACTCTCGGTAGGTGTCCACCGGTCCTCCGGGTCAAGTCACCGTAGGGCTGGCGGTGACCGGTCCCTGACCGGTCCCGACAGCAGGTTGAAAGTCGACAGCTTATGGGCTAAGTTTTCCGCACAGAATTCCGCTGAACCCGATCCACAACCGGAGGAACCATCGTGCAGCCGATCCCCACGGAACCCAGCCGGTCGGGAAGTGTAGTTCCAGGCCTGTGTCTGTAGACGCATTGCCGAAGGAGACCGACGCCCAAAACCAGAAGAACGACAGCAGCGAGAGGGCGAACGGCGACCGACTCAGGGTGACTGGATCCGGGGCTCTCTACGTCGAGAACGTCGGCGATTTCCTCGCGAGCAAGCGAGTGCAGAAGACAATCTCAAGCGTCAACCGGGGTATCGAGGTCGCGGAGACGGGCGACGGCGGGGAGTCCGAGCGGAAGCGGAAGCTCGAATAAGTGCCTGCTTGGGAGTTCTTCGTCCCGGCTCTCGCCGGGTACCTACTCCTGCGCTTGACGAACATCTGGAAGTTCGGTCTCCGGCGAGAATCCGGCTACCACGTCGTCTTCAGGGCGACATTGGTCGGACTGGCTCTCTATCTGGTGGCTGCTGTCGCTGGGCAGTTGTGCCCTAGCCTGTATAGCTGGCTCGATCTCCTGCCGGGGTGGTCAGCGTTACAGGTGAGCGGCGCGGCAGTCGGCAGCTTGCTCCTCGCGGCGCTGGCGCCGGTGCCCCTGAACTGGTGGTACAAGCCCCTCCGCGCTCGGCGGCGACTGGCGGACAAGAAAGGCGACCTCGTTGACCAGCTCATCTGCGACACCTTCGATGACGGCAGTCTCATCGAAGTCGCCTTTCCGAGCGGCAAAACGTACTTGGGGTTCATCATCAAGAGCAGCACTGCCGATGACGGCAGCGACACAGGCATCCTCCTCGTGCCGCTGCTCAGCGGCTACAGGGACAGCGATCAGCAGCTGCGCCTGACCACCAGCTACGGTCGGGTCGTCAATGAGCGGTGGCAGCGACTCGCGCTTGCGATCCGATGCTCCGAGTTGAAGTGGCTCCGCCGGTTCGACATGGACCTGTATCCTTGGACCGAACCGCCACGCATCCTGACCGTCGGAGAAGCCCCGGACCTGGACTAGGAAGCCCCCCTCCGACTCCTCATGCCCCGCACCGTCGAAACCGCCTTCAACGGCGCACTGGCAAGCGTTCTTCGGAGCAAGCATCCACGCTGGAAGACCGCCGTCAGCGCCGAACAGACCGGCGTCCTCCGGGACAGCGCCGGCGCCCAGCCGGACATCATCGTTCGCCATCCGGGAGGCATGGCTGTCGTCATCGAGACGGAGTACGAACCCGCAAGGACGGTAGAGGCCGACGCGCGAAACCGGCTGGGGAGAATCCTGGAACCCGAGGGCGAACTCATGGAGGCGGCCGTAGCGGTTCGCATTCCCGGTCAACTCGGCGAAGGGTCCGGCGACCTCCTGGACGGCATCCGGGCAGGAACCTTTCTGTTCTGCACCTTCTCCGGGACGCGCCTGCCCGGCGACCCGGTCCGCAGATGGCCGCGCTCCGGCTGGCTACGCGGCGGAATCGACGAACTGGCGGACTGCATCGAGCAGATCTCGCTGTCCGAACAGCGAATCGACCGCGGCGCCGAGATTCTCGAACGAGCCGTTCTGAACACGGCGCGCACGCTCCAGGCCACGACACGCGACCGAAGCCCGGAAGTCCCGCGAAGCGTAGCCGACTGCCTGCGCCAGGAGGAAGGAGAGCAGACCACCCGGATGGCGATGGCGATCCTGCTCAACGCCTTCATCTTCCAGACCGCCATCGCCGGCGACCACGACATCGAGGACCCCAGCTCCCTGCGCGGCGCGCGGGGAAAGGCGTCGAAGATCAAGGTCCTCGACAGTTGGCGGCATGTGCTGACGATCAACTACTGGCCGATCTTCAAGGTCGCGCGCGACCTGTTGAAGAGGATCCCGGATCGCGACGCGGCAGGGATCCTGGACCGTCTGATCGCGACCGCCGCGGAACTGGCGGACATCGGCACGACGACCCTGAACGATCTCTCGGGAGTCATGTTCCAGCGGCTGATCGCCGACCGAAAGTTCCTCGCCACCTTTTACACCCTCCCCTCGAGCGCCACTTTGCTAGCCGAACTGGCGGTCGACCGTCTCGAGGTCGACTGGGCAAGCGCCGACGACGTGCTCCGCCTGCGGATCGCCGACTTCGCCTGCGGGACCGGTGCTCTGCTGTCCGCCGCCTACCATCGCGTCGCCGCACGGCATCGCCGCGCCGGCGGGGACGACCGGGCCCTGCACGCCGCGATGATGGAGCGCGTCCTGCTCGGCGCCGACATCATGCCTGCGGCAACGCACCTCACCGCGTCCATCGTGTCGAGCGTGCATCCCAACGCGACCTTCGATGACACCCGCATCTACACCATGCCCTACGGTGCACAACCCGAAGGCAGCGGTCGAGCCCATGCCATCGGCTCACTCGACTTGCTGTCGTCCGACCCCGTGCTGCCGTTGTTCGGCACGGGAGCGGCCCAGGTCCGCGGCGCCGGCGGGGATCGGGAGCAGCTTCGCGACGTCGATGCGCCGGACCGCGGCTTCGACCTGGTCATCATGAACCCTCCTTTCACCAGGCCGACGAACCACGAGAGCACGACCGTGCCCGTGCCCTCGTTCGCGGGCTTCGCGACGAGCAGGAGCGAACAGGCGGTGATGTCAAGGCGGCTCGCCGAGTACAGGAGGGCGCTCGCCGAACCAGCCGGCCACGGCAACGCAGGCTTGGCATCCAACTTCGTTGATCTGGCACACGCCAAGCTGCGGCCCGGCGGGGTCGCGGCATTCGTCCTGCCGGCAGCCTTCGTGCAGGGCGGTTCTTGGCGGAACGCTCGCGACCTGTTCGCGGGCCGCTACCAAGGACTCACGGTCGTCTCCATAGCCGATACGGGTCAGTCGGGACGCGCTTTCTCTGCCGACACAGGCATGGCAGAAGTCCTCGTCGTGGCCAGAAAGACCGGCAGCGGGAGGTCCGACACACTGTTCACGAACCTCAGGCAACGGCCGCGCTCGATCCTCGAAGCGGTCTCCGTCGCTCGTCGCATCGACGAGGTCGCCGCCAAGCGAACGATGCTATCGACCGGACGAATCCCTCTGACGGACGCAGATGAAGCCGGCGTCTTCGTCCGCACGGAGCTTCAGAACGGGGGCGCCTGGGGCATCCTGGAAGCCGGGCTCGCCCAGACCATGCTGGCCTTGCCGAAGGGACGGCTGAAGCTCCCCCGGCGGAACGAGGAAGCTATGGTCCCGGTGGTCCCGCTCTCCGAGATCGGCAGTCGGGGATTACTCCACCGAGACATCAACGGCGATCCTGAACGCACGCCGCCCAGGGGTCCATTCGACATCCTCCCGACCATCCACGGGGCAGTACCCACGTACCCGACGCTGTGGGGCCACGACGCATCACGGGAAAGCCGCTTGACCGTGCAGCCGGACTGCCGGGCGGAACCACGCCCCGACTGCGGCGAGCGTGCGGTGAGAGCATGGCGCCGCCACGCCACTAAGCTGCACTTCAACCTGGACTTCCGTCTCAACTCCCAGCCGCTCGCCGCCTGCCTGACGCCCGGAAAGACGCTCGGCGGCCGAGCCTGGCCTAACTTCAAGCTCCACGACGAGCGCTGGGAAACGCCTGTCGTCCTCTGGTCCAACACCACGCTCGGCCTAATGTCCTTCTGGTGGCTCGGCGCCCGCCAGCAACAGGGCCGCGCCATCCTCACCCTCTCGACGCTCCCGGACCTCCCCGTCCTCGACCCGCGCCGCCTGACCGACGCCCAACACGCCGCCTCCGTACACCTCTTCGCCGACTTCTGCGACCGGGAGTTTCTCCCCGCCAACGAGGCCTACCGCGACGAAACCCGTCAGGCACTTGACCGCGCTGTGCTCGTGGATCTCCTCGGACTGCCCGATGACGCGATGGAACCCCTCGACCTGCTCCGCAGGCAGTGGTGCGCCGAGCCGACGGTGCATGGCGGAAAGTCCACGCGCCCGCGGACCGGTGGGCCATAAGCGAGCCGGGATCAGTTCCTGCAGGACGTCATCCGAGCCGCCTCTGACGATCACCCGTGGCGGCCACCTGTTCCGCGCGCGAGAGCGTCCCTGCCGCAAGCTCGCCGGCAGAAATCCCTAGGGGAGAGTCCCCAACGCTGTCGGCAGCGACAGTCGTCACCGTGATCCAGACCAGCCCCATCCGGGAACGGGGCCGACCGAAGCGAGAGCCGAGTTCCCCTCCGTAGGTACCCGCGCGGCCTCCGAGGTCCGCCATACGTCGCCGCGGATCCGGCGCTGTTACAGGGTTCTTCCCGGCGTACTTGCCAAGCTCGTTCGGGTTAGGCGTCTAACGTCCTACACCTCCATACAACACCGGCACAACGGACGGAGGCATGCCTAGCCTCACTTTGCTAGCCGTGACGCCCGTGGGGCTTGTGATTCAGTACCTCATGGATGTACGCGCCGCGCGACTGCCCTGGAGCAGTGAAAGCCCCCCAGACCTCCGGTGGACATGCCGAGTACCACCACTCAACTCCACTAGGGAAGCGCACGTAAATCGTCTCCGCCGTCGGATCGTACGCTTCCGCGACGATCCGCGTAGAGTTACTCACAGGTTTCCAATCAATCATCTGCAACCTCATGTGTTCCACGCCAAGCCATCAAAGCTGGCGCAACGTCCGGGACCGCAGGCTTGCCGCGCCAAGCCTCTAGGCTTGGATCATCTGCCTTCGGCCTAGGCTCAGGCATATCAAAAAGAATGCGAGCCGGCAATACCATGGACTCCCCGCTCACAATCGCCTCCCCCGTACGCAGTGAAGGCAGGGCGGCAGCCAAGCCCCCAATCTCGTCAGGCAGAGCCGCTCGAATCGCCCCCTGGTCCCCCGAGTTCGAAAGCCTGAGTGCAACCAACGTTCCGCATTGCGCCAGCGCAGTACTTGGGAGCTCCGTCGGACGTTGCGAGACAAGCATGATGCCGACGCCGTACTTTCGACCCTCCCGAGCAATCCTGTTCACGGATTGACGTGTCAGAGCGCCGGCCTCGCTTCCAAGGTAGCGATGCGCTTCCTCAAGGACTATCAAGACGGGACAGGGCCGCCCGATGCCAGGCCCGCCGAAGTCGCAACGGAGAGAGATCTCAAAGATCAAGTTCAGTACGACGCCTATCGCAAGGTCCGCCGCAATCGCTGGCACTCCGCTAAAGTCGAGCACAGATACTGGGCGTTCATCGCCGAGCCAACTCTGCACGACCTCGATCATCGGGTCTGTACCGTCCGTCTCACCCTCCGGCGACAGAAAGGCCCGCAGTTGAGGGTCCAGCAGGCCGAGCCGCAGTTGGTTCGGTAAGGTGCCATGGACTCCGTAGTACGGGCCCTGGTGGGGCGACCTACCGCCAGCACCGTAGGGTGTAAAGGTCGCGGGATGCAGTTCTGAAGCGTTGCCTTCGCTCTTCTTACACACGGTGTCTGGGTTGCCCTTTTCTTTCAGAGTCATGTTGTTCTCAGCATCAAGCTGATACCACACTTCTCGAATATCGAACGGCACTGGTGTATCGGCTGTAACCGCCGAGGGCTCCAATGAAAGCCAGTTGGCGGCCCTAACGAACTCCCGCCGGTGCTGCGTAACGAGTTCGACGAAACGTTTGTAGAACGTCCCCTCGCCCAAGACCCACAAAAGACGCGGACAATATCGTTCGCCGCCATCGCCCAAAACGGAACACGCAGGCGGTTTGCGCCACTTCCTAGGACGCTCCTGACCGACGCGTACCCGTCCATGGCTCGGGAGTACTCGCCGTGTGGGTCCACCACAACGATGTTCGCAGCATCCCAACCTCCCTTGACGAAGCCTTGGAGCGTGGCCGCAACGGCGCTGGTCTTGCCCGAGCCCGTCGACCCAACGACCGCCGCGTGACGGACAACAAAGCTCTTTGCCTCCACGCACACGGGAGTCTCCTCAGCCGCAGCGAGACGTCCTAGAGGTAGGTTCTCATCCCCGGGGCCAGGAAAGACCGCCTTCAGTTCTTCGGGAGTTGCGAAGTGCACTGGATCGTCAAGTCCAGGATACGACCCCACACCACGCTGAAACGTCCCTGTTCCGCGATCAATCTGTCCGAGTAACTGTACCTGCAGGTACCGTTCCTCCGGCTGGAGTGCCGATGTCGGCGCAACGTCGCTCTGTCCTTCAGTGATACCGACGAAGACCACGGTGGCAACGAGATCCACAGCTCCCTGCGGAACTCGAACTAACGATCCGATCTGTCCTACAGCGTGAAGGCGCCCTCGGAAGATCGGCGAGGTGCCGGCCAAGTCGGGATCGAGCGCGACCGTGACGGCAGCGCCCCGTACCCGAAGGACTTGCCCGATTCGTGTCGGATCCTGCTCAACCACCCTTCTCTCCGCCCTCAACCGCAGATCCGCCACCGACGCCGAGCCGCTCTAGCAACTCCTCCAAGGCCCGTCCGTCTTCGTACTGTGGGGCCGTGCTGCGCGCCAAGTGTCTCGCGAGTTCGTTGAAGTCGACGAGCGTGAAGGCATCATCGCGCCAGACATCCGTCACAGGAGTTTTCGGTTCCTGCCAATTCCCCCTGACGCCACCGATAATCGCCTCTTGGGCGGCTAAGACTTGGAGGTTCGGCGTCAACATGGCGCGATCCGCTAGGGGCTCGGGAATCTCGTCAAAGCAGAACACGATGAACTCCGACCGAGCTCGGCGTGTCGCCGCGCCGTAAATGTGCTCGTTAAGGTGTTCGTCCCCAAAGGAATAGCCGCTAATCAACACAAGTGTTTCCGGCCGATGAAGGGCCCTCCTGAACTGGTCCTGAAGGACAAGGAACGGGACACGTCGAGACTCCTCGTACTTTGTATCCGACGGATAGATCGCCGCCGGTCGCGTGTTAGGGGCGACCTGTCCAAGTCTAACGATCCCTCCTTCCTCCCTTCGAACCCAGTTGACAGAGCCGTGCAGCTTCCAAAGCCGAACAAAGAACCGAGGCACCGTCTCGTCATCCCTGCCCTCTGTTGCCTCCACTAACTCGGTATGGAACCGAGCCTCAAGCGCCCCGACGAACCCATCGAAGTAGGGTGCCCCCACATGCTCCAACGCACTCTCAAGGAGCAGATCGTAGTTCACCGTAAAGAGCTCCACAGGAACGCGGTAGTTTGCTCGCGCCGCCCAGACAGCAAGATAGTGGGCTGCAGTGGGTGAAGCGCTATCCACACTCAGCGCGTCCACAATCGCCCGGCACACCGCGTTATCTAGATTCTCAGCGTCCTTTGCTCTTAGACCATCAACCGCAGCTTCACCGGAGACGAGTCCCGCAATTCGGCGGAGGCGACTTAGAACCTGCTCGAGAGTTCGGCCCTCTAGCAGCCTCCGCAGCACGGTCTCATCCGGAGCTGCAAGGCTGTCCAGCACAGTCTCCTCCAACTCCTCCACGTCCGGCAAGCCACAGGCTTTGCTGGCACCAGCGCCTAGGAAAAGGCATACGTGTCGTGACCGGGCAGCCAACTTGCCCCCTAAGGCTGTTGCAACGTCTCCTGCGTCGTGAGTCCGCACTAGAGCTTCACCTTTCTAGAGCAGCAGGCCGAATAGGGCTCGCAGCCTCGATCAACAACGTAGGAGGCATTCCCATGCCGGGGAGTATGCCCCAGATTCTGGCGGCGAGCACGTTGAGTTGCCGCCCGATCACTTGACACCAAGGAACCAAGCGGGGCCACATGCGCGCTGGGCTTCGTCGAGACTACTCGTTTCCGGAGTGTGAATCACATGTCCGTCAATGAACACACCGGCCTCGTCGTGGGACCGAGTCCTGTGCGACGAACACCGGCAGGCCTCTCAAACAAGGGCCGGGGTGGCGTTTGGGGGCACTCCTCATCTCTGCGTGACCCGACAGATCCACTGGCCGCGATCGTGGCTCTCACTGATGGAGGCGGGCGTATCCCGCTGCCCGGCGACGTCCAGCCTGGCCCGGGGTTGAAGGAGGGGGTCCTAGGGGGCTGGAGCCAAGCTACTGCTGACGACCTTCCCTGAACCGACGACTTCCCGGAGCGCAGGCGACCCAAGCGAGCGCCGATCTTCCACTCACCACGAAAGCGCGAGCGTCCCCTGGGACCCCCTCCTTCAACCCCGGGTCAGGCGGGTGTCACCGACGCGCAACCCCCGAGCAACGCCGAGACTGGTGTAGAATCCCCGGTCCCTGGGGGCGCATGGCTTCGACGGGAGATCATGCGGTTCGGGGGTTGCGTGCCGAGTCCGACTCGTAAACCGGAATTTTGACACTCGCCAACGACGAATTGGCACTGGCGGCTTAGAAGCCGTCACGGTCCTGCCGGAGCCTTGATTCGCGGCGCCGTCAGGAGCGACACTCAAAGTGGACCGAACGCCTGAGCGCGGCTCTGAACTCAGGCCGGATCACTTCGGGGCTAGACCGCTGGCCGTGGTGGCCTTCTACCCAAGCCGGCGGCGACTGATCGAGTGAAGGCTACGCACGTAGGTCCCTCGCGCCGAGTCTCGCGGACGTGGGTTCGATTCCCACCGCCTCCACCATCCCCCCTCCTCGGCCCCGGTGATACGCATCATACCGGTGATCCTGGAGTTGTAGAGCGAGCCCATGGCAGTGCCGAGGCCGGGAGCGACGTGGACGTCGCAAGACACCAACTCGCCCGAGGCGCCACTTCTCGGGCGCCGTTCTGACTTCTCGGGTTGACAGCCCAGCCCCCTCCCGTACTACAGTGGAACGTATTGAACGCTGTGTGAACATTGGCCGTTCGTAGCGGCCCAAACCCTGGGGGAGCTGAGCTCACGAAAACACTTAGTCGACCGCGCCTTCTTCTCGCCACAACCCTCGTTCTCTGCGCTCCCATGTCCCTGTCGGCCGACGGGCCGCAGACTGGGACGATCGAGGGCCGCGCTCTCGACGCTCAGGGTGGGGCCCTGCCCGGCGTCACGGTGACCCTGACCGGCCCTCAGGGAACCAAGACGGCAATCACCGATGCCGACGGGAACTACCGCTTCGCCGTTCTACCGCCGGACGCCTACGAGGTTCACGGCGAACTCGAGGGCCTGGGCCAGGCCAGAGTAGCGACGCAGTTGCAGGTCGGAGAGCGCCGCGGCATCGACCTCGAGCTGCGCTCCGAGACCGCCGAGGCGATCACGGTGACCGCCGAGGCGCCCTTGATCAGCAAGTTCGAGACCACTTTGACGGCGACGTTGAGCTCTGAGGTCACCGAGGAAGTGGCGTTCTCCAGTCGCGCGTACGGGTCGGCTGTGCATCAGCTTCCCGGGGTCACTTCACGCAACACCGCCAACGACAGCAGCTTCATGGCCACGCCAGGGGGCCTGACCTACGAAGTGGGCTCGTTCATCGAGGGCGTCGACATCAGCCAGACCCGGCGCGGCGGTGAGTTCCGCTTCAACCTGCCGACCACCTCCACCGCCGCGATCAGCGTGCAGGTCGCAGGAAACGGCGCCGAGTACGGCCGCTCCACCAGTGGGATCGTCAATACCGTCATCAAGTCGGGCACGAACGACTTTCACGGCGATGCGCTCTTCGTCGGTCAGAACCCCACCTGGCGCGCTGTCTCCCAAGTCGCTCCGGACCTTCCTCGCCCGGACAAGCAGCTCAACTCCTGGGAGGCCTCACTCGGAGGCCCCATCTGGCGCGACAGGGCGTGGTTCTTCGTCGCCACCGGTGAGAGCTTCGACGGCTACTACAGTCAGACCAACACTGGTTTCGTTGTCGAGACTGCCCAGAGGGGCGAGCCGGTCGTCGGCAAGTTCAACGTTCAGGCTGGAGACCGGCATCATTTCTCGTTCACCGGCCTCACGGCACCGAGCGACTACGAGGGCGCGGGAAACAGCGGGGATATCTACTCCCTCTCAGTGACAGAGATCGACAGCAAGCTCGCCAGCGCCGCCTGGAACTTCAGCGCCACCCGGAGCCTCTTCCTCGAGGTGAAGGTCGCGGACAGCACGGACAAACTGACGCGCGGGGTTACGCATCGTCGGGAAATCGACCCCAACGCTCCGCCGGATAGCCCGCTCGCCACCAACTTCCGCTACCAGGACCTCAACGACAGGGTTCGATACAACGGTAACGCGGCGGCCAACGGCGATGGCTTCAACGACTTTCCTCGCGAGCAGATCAACCTCGCGGCGTCACTCTTCAAGGGCAACCACGAGTGGCGCTTCGGGATCGATGAGCACACGATGTTCTACAACGCGAAAGCCGACCTCGTCACCGACTACCGCGGTCGCGGCTACGACCTGAATTCGCCGAGCGGCTTCACGACACCCGTGAACAAGCGGGTCTACGTGTCGCCGGGGGGAGACGGCATTTCGAGATACGAGAGCCCGATGCGTGCGATCCACGCCCAGGACCGCATCAGCATCGGAGATCACTGGGTGGTCACCGCGGGGCTCCGCCTCGACGATCAGACCGTAACCAACAACATCGGCGAGCAGGTCAACGACTACCGGGAGCCCGCGCCGCGGTTCTCGGCGGTTTACGACGTCAACGCCGACGGCAAGCTCCTGGTTCGGGGGACCGCCGGGCGCGCCGTTCGGATCTTCCCGCTGGACCTCGCCTTCCGTCACTTCACCCGCGGCACCAACGGCCTGAATACCTTCGACCAGTTCGGATGGAACCCGGCAACCCAGAGATACGACATCTTCCAACGGAGCTTCATCGCGGCCAACGACAACGAGATCCAGTCAGTCGAGCCCTGGTTCAAGGACGAGGTCTCGATGGGTGTGGACTGGCAGTTCGCCCCCAACTGGGTGTTCACCTCTCGGCTGATGTGGAACGAGTCGAAAGACCTCTACCAGGCGAACGACCAATATGACGCGGACGGCCAGATCTTCAGACAGATCGTCAACCGACCCGAGCTGTTCCGCGAGTACCGGGGGCTGATGCTGGCGGCCAACCGCTACTTCCGCGGGGGTTGGTCGCTGCGCACCGACTTGACGGTCGGCAAGCTCGAGGGCAACGAAGATGATCTCAACGCTCAGGGCAACGAGTTCGAGGGCCTCGGCGGAGTCCAGCTTGGGACTGGGGTTCTCAACCCCACCGCCCGCAATCTCGACGGCCGGCTGAACACCGATCGCGAGTACGTAGCCCACGTCATTGGGGTCAAGCGCTGGGACATCGGCAATCAGAGTGTGGTCGCGAGTGCCATCGTCAATGCACAGGCGGGCCGGCGGTGGGGGCTACGCCCGAGCACGGCCGTGCTGCATCCCGTGTCGGGCGCCCGGATCAACACCTGGGCCTACGTCGAGCCCCGCGATGCGCAGAAGCTCCCCGACACGATGACGCTGGCGGTCGCCGCTGCCTGGGACTTTCCGATTCGCGGTGCCTTCGCGGGGAAAGTCGGCTTCGAGGTGGCGAACGTGACCGACGAGCAGGATCAGGTGTCGGTGAATCTCGCCAACGGAAGGCCGAGTTCGAGTGCCGGCGGCTACCTCGTTCCGCGTGAGTTCCGGCTGAAGCTCGGGATGACCTTCTAGCGCGATTTCGGCATTGCCTACCCGGCGCTGGCGAGGCGTCCTGGCGGCAGTGGCAGCCGGCTCGCTGGCAACCGTTGCCCTCTGCCAACAGGGCGCAGCCGTCTGGTGTAGAATCCACGGTCCCTGGGGGCGCATGGCTTCGACGGGAGATCATGCGGTTCGGGGGTTGCGTGCCGAGTCCGACTCGTAAACCGGTTTCTTGATACTCGCCAACGACGAATTGGCACTGGCGGCTTAGAAACCTCCACGGTCCTGCCGGAGCCTTGATTCACGGCGCCGTCAGGAGCGACACTCAAAGTGGATCGAACGTCTGAGCGCTGCTCCGAACTCAGACCGGATCACTTCGGAGCTAGACCGCCGGCCGTGGTGGCCTTCTACCCAAGCCGGCAGCGACCAATCGAGTGAAGGCTACGCACGTAGATCCCTCGCGCCGAGTCTCGCGGACGTGGGTTCGATTCCCACCGCCTCCACCAAATTTCGGCCAGTCCTTCACCCCTGATCGGGTTCTTTTCTTCTCGGGAGGTGCTGCCCCAATGGATGCCCCATGCCTCTGGCGAGGACGACTCGCCATCGCCGCCGTGCTGCTGTCGGCCACCACAACGGCCGCGGTCCAGATAACAGGAACAATCGAAGGCGTCGTCGTCGACGCGAACGGCAGTCCCCTGCCCGGCGTAATGGTGACGGTGGCCGGCCCAGGCGTGCGCCAGGAACGCGTGACCGACGCCGACGGTTCCTACGCCAGCGCCGGTCTGCCGGCCGGCGACTATCTCGTCACGGCGTTTCTGCCGGGCTTCGAGACGACGGAGACTTCGGTTTCCGTTGCAACGGGCGCCACCGAGAACGTCCGGATCGTTCTGCAGGTCGCGAGGCTACTCGAAACGGTCACGGTCGTGGCCGAGGAGCCCCGGACCTTCGCGAGGAACATCGTCTCCCAACCGATGATGCGGCAACAGTCGAACATCACGAACATCACCTCAGTGGTGGACAACCTGCCGGGAGTCTCCGTCCAGGAGGGGGACTCGTACGGCTTCGACGACTGGTCGGCCAACGTCGCCATGCGCGGCTTTCAAGTGACCATCAACGAGGCGCAGATCGGCACCACGATCGACGGCTTCCCGAACGGCACGTCGGACTACTGGAGCGGCGCCAAGGCAAACCGGTTCATCGATCCGATGAACCTCGGCGGAGTCGAAGTGTCCCAGGGGACGGCCGACATCGCCTCGCGCTCGGTCGAGGCGCTGGGCGGCACGTTCGACTACCAGACCGACGATCCGGCGGCGGAGCGGACCTATACCGCCTCGACCACGATGGGTGAGTACGGCGGCCAACGCTTCTTCATGCGGGCTGACACCGGGCCTCTGTTCGGCGGTCAGACCCGCGCCTGGGTCGCCATTGTGCGCCAGGAAGCGACCGACTGGGTGGAGGGTTCGGCACAGAACGAGCGCGAGCACGTGGCCGCCAAGCTGATCTCGTCGCACGGGCCTCTGAATCTCACCGGCTACTTCTCGTACGACAGCATCCACGAAGACGTCTACCAGCGGCTCTACAGCGAGGGCGACTTCCTGGCCAATCCGCGGTGGGATCGGTTGACCGGCGACTGGCCGGGAGTGCCGTACCTCAACCAGTTCTATCGGCCCGGCTGGCAGACCCGGCGGAACAACACGTTCGGCTACCTGAAGGCGGACTGGAAGCTCAGCGACGCGCTGGCGCTGAGACTGGGCGCCTATTTCCATCGACACCGGGGCCGCGGCGACTGGCTGCCCCCCTACATCGTCGATCTCACCGACGACAACGGTGGACCCGAATCCGAGCTGATGGGCGGGGCGCCGGTGCGAGGCGGCGCCCAGCGCGGGCTGATCCGCTTCGTGGGCCGGAACGGAGGCGCCGTCGGACCGACGCCCGGCTGCACGTCCTCCTTCATCTTCAACTACTACGGCGCCGGTGGCCCGGAGGTCGATCCGGCTTGCCATCCGGGCGCCACCGCGGTGCAGTCGTACCGCCACAGTCACTACGGAAAGGACCGCCTCGGCGTCACGCTCGACGAGGAGTGGCTTACCACGTTCGGCGCCGCCGGCAGCAAGCTCCGGGCCGGCATCTGGTACGAGGACTCGCGGCGGGATCTTGGCCGGGACTGGCACCAAATCCTCGATCCAACGATCAGCTTCCGGTGGAACGAGAATCCCTACTGGCACCAGTACGAGTGGGACTTCCCGCAGGATGTCCTGAAGTGGTACGTGGAGGAGACGATCTATGCCGGACGGTTTACCTTGAGCGGGGGCGTCAAGCAGTACCTGATCGACGTGTCGCGCGAGGACCTGTTCCATGTCGACCCGGACTTGACGGTCGATTCCGATTCGAGCGCCCTCCTCTCGGGCGGCGTCACCTACGAGACGCCGGTCGAGGGCCTGGACCTGTTTGTCGGTTACGCCGAGAACTTCAAGGCGATCAGCGCCAACCTGCTCGAGGTGCCCGGACGCAGTCTCGACGCGCTCGAGCCGGAGTCCGCTTCGAACATCGATCTCGGCATGCAGTATTCGGGGGAACGGATCGCCCTGAGCGCCACCTGGTACACGATCGACTTCGAGAACCGAATCTTCTACCTCGGTCCGCAGACGTCGGCCGGTCCCAACTACCTGATCCCGGGGGGCGGCGCCTACTTCAACGCGGGCGGTATCGAGACCACCGGCATCGAACTCGCCGCCACGGTGCCGCTGCCGCACCAGATGTCGCTCTACACCGCCTACACGCTCAACGACTCGGAGTACATCGGCAGCGGAGATCCACTCGTCGACGCGAGCCAGAACATCGTCGCGGGGGCCGACGTCACCGGCGTGCCGGACCGTCTATGGGTCGTTTCGCTAGACCGGTCCGGTCCTCTCAGCGCGGGGGTCAGCGCCAAGTACACGGCGCCGCGGCGCGTCAGCCTGGCGTCCGACTGGTCGACCGAGGCCTATTGGCTGGTGGACGCCTACATCAGCTTCTCGGGCGAGGCGTTGAGCGACTTGCTCCGGCAGACGGAGTTCTCCCTGGTGGCGAACAACGTGCTCGACGAGGCCTATCTCGCCGCCATCACCGAGAACGCGGCCTGGCTCGGACCGCCGCGGTCGGTCTCGATGACGGTCACCGTTTCGTTCTGACGGAAAGCCGTCCGGGGAACTTGCCCAGGCGACCAGGCCTCCTTTCGTCGCCTACGAGTTTCCCCACTCGATCCACCAGCCGTGGGGCGAGGCCCGAGCCAGCAACTCCGTCTGGCCAGAGCCGTCCAGGTAGCGAGTAAGCGTCAGGCTCGGCGGGTGGATGCCTTCGAGCGCGACCCGCCAAACGGGCCGCTCCCGGCTTTGGGCCTCCAGCGCCCTCGTGATGCGCCGCCGGCCCTCACGAGGAATCTGGTAGAGGGCGATCGTCGAGTAGACGACCAGCGCCTGTTCGGCAGGGACCCGTTCCAGCAGGCGCCACAGATCCCTCGTTGCGTCCCGCGGTGGAGACGGATCGGGCTGGACTTCAGCTCGGCCGTTGCGTCTACCAGTTGGCCGTGGCGTTCCACGTGCTCGGGCCAGATCAAGGCGCGCAACCAGAGCAATTCATCCCGGTCGGCGAGGTCGATGGGGTTCACGTCGATTCCGTCGCGACTGGCGACCGGAATCTCTTCCGGCGGCTCCGGCAGTGTGCCGGGGCCCCGCAGATCGGCTTGGAGCGCGACCCGCGCCGTGTCACTTCCCCAGCGCAGGACCTCCCTTCCGGCCCGCAGGTACCGGTAGGCGTAGCGGTCGAAGTTCAGGTTCAGGCCGGCGCTGGCGCCGACATCGATCAGGGCCAGCGGCGCCGCGGCCTCCCGAAAGACCAGGCCGAAAGCGGGCAGCAGACAGGTGCAGCGCCGCACGACCTGGGTCTGGGTGCGGCGGGTGGCGATCAGCTCGGCGACACGCTCGCGGTGTTCCAGGCAGAACGCCCGGAACAGCAGGAAAGCAGGCCCTTGCGGCCGCTCAGAGCCCGAGAGGATCGGGTAGTGCGCGGCCAGCGGGTGCTCCACTCCCTGCAGGAGAAGGTACTGCACGGCCCCGAACAGCATGTTCGGCGCCGGCTGTCCAGCCTGCCGGCGCGCCGCCAGCGCCAGCAGTTCGCCGTCTCTCGCCACGCCCGCCGCGAATTCCGCGTACATCGGCGAGTCGAGGTCCGGCGCCTCGACGCGCGCGAACTGCTCGAAGGCGGCGCTGAGTTCCGGATGGGTGCTCAAGAACCGGCCGTGTCCCGGCTGCTGAACGCGGCGGCGATCGACTCGCGGTAAGGCGGCCGGAGCACGCCGGCGTCGGTGACCAACGCCGCCACGAGCTCCGCGGGCGTCACGTCGAAGGCCAGGTTGAGGGCCTCGGTGTCCTGGGGCGCGATCCGCTTGCCAAAGGCGTGGACCACCTCGTCCGCGTCACGCTCCTCGATCGGGATGTCGGACCCCGACGGCGTGGCGCGATCGATCGTCGACAGGGGCGCCGCGACGTAGAAGGGAACGCCGTGACGGGCCGCGAGCACGGCGACGGGGTACGTACCGACCTTGTTCGCGACGTCGCCGTTGGCGGCGATCCGGTCGGCGCCGACGACGATCTTCTGGACCCAGCCCCGGGCGATGATCGCACCGGCGCTGTTGTCCGTGATCAGTCGGTGCGGGATCTCGAGCCGCGCCAGCTCCCAGGTCGTCAGCCGCGAGCCCTGGAGCAGCGGCCGGGTCTCGTCGACCCAGACGCTCGCCAGGCGTCCGGCCGACCAGGCCGCCTCGACCACTCCGATCGCAGTGCCGTAGCCCGCCGTGGCCAGGGCGCCGGCATTGCAATGGGTCAGGACCCGGTCGCCCTGCTCGAACAGCTCCCGGCCGAACCTGCCGATCCGGCGGTTCGCCTCGACATCCTGCCCGTGCAGGTCGCGGGCCCACGCGAGCAACCGGGCGCGCAGCTCATGCCGCTCGCCGGCTTCGATGCAGCGGTCATGGAGCGCGCGCCCCCGTTCCAGGGCCCAGCGCAGGTTGACCGCCGTCGGCCGGGTGGAGAGCAGCAGGTCGTAGGCGGCGCCGAAATCGTCCGCGCCGACAACCAGCCCGTAGGCAGCGGCCACGCCGATGGCCGGCGCGCCGCGCACGGAGAGGCGGCGGATCGCCCCGGCAACGTCCTCGGGGCGCCGGCATGGAAGCCAGACCTCCCGCTCGGGAAGGAGGGTCTGATCCAGCAGCAGCAGTTCGTCGCCGGACCAGCGAATGGGCGAGAAGCCCTCCGCCGCCGCGCCTGCCTTCGGGGCCTCCATGCGGCGAAGCGTAGCGCGCCACAACTAGTGAACCGTAGTGTTCGGCATGCGTTGCGGCTCTGGCTAGAGTCCCTTCCACTGCTCGCGTTCACGGACGTAGCGCAGGATCCGGATCTTCCCGGTGCGGTTGTAGACGCGTACCGCGAACAGGTGGTAGCCGTCGGTGAGGAAGACAGTGCCCGGGCTCGCGGTGCCGACCGGGCTGAAGGAAGCGAGGTCGCTACGGCCGAACCGCACCGGATCGTCCAAACGATCGAGCCGGTCTGAGCCCGTGAACTCCCTGGGCTCCAGGTCCTCCGGGATGCCGAAACGAACGCCGCTGCCGACGTGAAGCAATCGCGCCGGACGCCCTATCCGTGGATCAGTACCGGCGCTCAGGTCCGCGGTACGCACGCCGTCGCCGTCGCCGTCCGCGTAGAGCGAAAAGACGGCGACCGCGGGGTCCGCTTCGGATTCCTGCACCTCGAAGCGGACGGCGACTGCGACACCGTGGTGGACCGCACTGCCCCGCGCGGTCCACAGCGTCGAGGCAACCTCAGCGGCTGCAAGCCGCACGCGATGTTGAGCGATCTGCTGGCGTAGCGGGGGCACGGCGAGCGTGGCCAGCAAGGCAAGGATCGTCATTGAAACCAGGAGTTCGAGAAGCGTGAAGCCACTCTCGACTCTCGCACCCCGGCAGTCAGGACGAAACATGGAGGCGGGCGAAGACCCGCCCGCCTCCATGCCGTCGAGCGCTACGATTCCGTGCCGATCAGGGGCCGTCGGTGGGGCCATCCGACCCTGACGCTTCGTCGGAGCCGGTCTTCTCCCTGGGGACTCGCACCTTCTCCGTCAATGTCGTGTCCCCCTCGATCGTCACGTACGACCGCATGCGCTCGAACGATCGTTCGCCGATGCCGCGGACAAGCATCAGGTCCGCGGCCGACTCGAACTTGCCGTTCTCCGTACGGAACTCCACGATCCTCCCCGCCGTCGACGGCCCGACGCCGGGCAGGAGCGAGAGCGCGGCAGCATCCGCATTGTTGATGTTGACTACGCCTTCAGCCGCTCCGGCAGGCAGCGCAGCCACCATGCCTAGCGTGAGCACTACCACCGACGCGATCTTCTTCCTTCTTGTCATGTTCATCTCCGTTGGTTCCCGCAGGGGTTTTCGTATTGGTCAAAACCGCCATCCCGGAGCAAGGATCGTGGCATGCCAGGGGGACACCGAGGTGTCCCCCTGGTCCTTTGCCAACTTGGCTTCCCTGGTACCCCTTGGACACCTCCTTGCTCCCGAATGTATAGATGCCGCTTCTTGTTTCAAGTTCCCGGCCAACACGCACGAATCCTGTAAGACACTTTGAATCAACACGTTATGCGGGCATCAGGAACGAGAAACGGAGCCGTTTCGTCAAGAGACCTTGACCCGTTCGCGCGGTTCCGGGCCGCATCTTTCTCATTTGGCGGGACCTGCGGTTGCGACGGCCTGCTGTCAAGCGAGCTGGACCGAATCCAAAACTCTCGACACGCGGTAGGGCGCCGAGACGCCCCGGTACCGCTGGTCCGACTCCAGGAGCGTTCTGACACGCGATAGGGCCACCGATCAGGCCCCGGGCGTGCCCATCGCGCGGCACCCCGCTCGTGTAGATTAGCCAACCGATGGCGAGCGGCGAGAACAAGGCTCCGGAATCCGCGGGCGGACGCCGCGCGTCCGTGATCCGCGAGTACCTCGAGGCCCTGATCGTGGCGGCCATCTTCCTCGGCTTCACGAACAACTTCGTCCTGAAGACCTTCTACATCCCCAGCGGTTCGATGGAGGACACGCTGCTGATCGGCGACCACTTGTTCGTCAACCGGTACATCTTCGGGCCGCGCCCCACGGCGCTCGAGCAGAAACTGCTGCCGGGCCGCGATGTGCGGCGTGGCGACATCCTCATCTTCCGGTCGCCCGAGACGCCGAAGATGGACCTCGTCAAGCGCTGTATCGGCTTGCCAGGCGACGAGATCCGGATGGTCGACAAGCGGCTCTTCCTGAACGGCGAGGAGGTGGATGACGCCACCTACGCGATCCATCGCGACCGCCGTATCCAAACAGCGACGCGGAGGTACGGCCTAGACTTCCTCCGAGACAACTGGGGACCACTCCTCGTACCGGAGGACCACCTTTTCTGTCTGGGCGACAACCGCGACGAGTCCTATGACTCGCGCGCTTGGGGCCCGGTGCCGCTCTCCCTGGTCAAGGGCCGGGCGGCGATGGTCTACTGGTCGTACGGAGGCGATACCCCGGACGGCACATGGCGCGGTCTCGGTCACCGCCTGAAACAGCTCGCGAACACGGCTCTGGGCTTCCTGACCAAGAGCCGCTGGGAGCGCACCTTCAAGGTAATCCGGTAGGAGCTCGCGCTTGCATGGAACAAACCCTGTTTCCTGTGCGTCAGCGCGGCGCGGACGCCGCGACTCGACTCCTAGAACTGCCGGGAGCCTCCCCTGAGACTTCGTCCACGCACCGGACGCCCCAAGGTGTGGCGCGACGGCGCGGACGTGCTGCTCGTCGCGGCCATCCTGGCCCTGTTCGTCCGGGCCTTCCTGGTGCAGGCCTATCGCATTCCCTCCGAATCGATGGAACCAGCGCTGATGGTCGGCGATCACTTGCTGATCAACAAGTTCATCTTCGGCGCCGGCGCGGGTCGTTGGGGACCGCTCGTACCCCAGCGGGAGGTCCGACCCGGCGACCTGGTCACCTTCCGCGGCATCGAGGATCCCGCCCACGAACTGCTGAAACGCTGCCTGGCGACCGGCGGCGCGGAGGTGGAAATCGACTCGAAGAAGCTCCGCGTCAACGGTCACGAAGTCGATGAGACCGCCTACGTCGTCCACTCGGACAACCGGGTCTATCCCCGGTCGGAGTTCCTTCACGAGAGTTTCTGGCGCCGCGATGAGTACGGTCCCGAACCCGTGCCGGCCGGGCGCCTCTTCTGTCTCGGCGACAACCGCGACATATCCCGCGACTCGCGCTTCTTCGGCCCCGTCGGAACCGAACTGGTGCGCGGCCGGCCGCTACTCGTCTACTGGTCGCGTGACGGGGAAGCCGGGAGATGGGCCGTCCGCTGGCGGCGGACCTTCCACGTCCCGCGGTGATCCGTCTCGGGAAAGCGCCTCCCGCGGATCAGGCGCCGGCCGCCGCCAGCGCCGCGAGGGCTGCCTCGGGGTCGGCGGCCTGGGTCAGCGGCCGCCCGATCACAATCAGGTCCGCCCCGGACCGTAGCGCTGCCGCCGGAGTCGCGACGCGGCGCTGATCGTCGCTCCCGGAATCCCCGAAGCGGATTCCCGGGCTCACCAGCAGCAGCTCCGGCCCAAGTCGCTCGCGCAGGGAGGCCAACTCGAGCGGCGAACAGACCACGCCGGCGCAACCGGCCCGCTGCGCCGTGGACGCCCAAGCCAGAACACGATCCGCGGCCCGACCCGGCAGATCCAGTTTCTCGAGGTCTTCGGGCGCGAGATGGGTGAGTACCGTGATCCCGAGCACGCGGATCTCGTCACCAGCCGCTTCGACCGCGGCCTCCAACATCCGCCGGCCGCCACCCGCATGCACCGTCAGGTAGGAGACGCCCAGCTCCTTCGCCGCGCCCACGGTGCCCGCGACGGCACTCGGGATGTCGTGGAACTTGAAGTCGAGGAAGACCTCCGCGCCAGTTCTCGCAGCCTCTTCGACCGCCGCGCGCCCCCAGCGCAGGACGACCCGCGGTCCCACCTTCAGGACGCCGGCGCGAGGACCGAAGAAGGAACACCAGCGGCGGTACGTGTCGCGATCGTCCGTGTCGAGGGCGACGGCGACCCGCTCCAGCCGGTCGGTCACGAAGCTGCCGCCCCGATCAGGGAGGCCACCGAGTCCACACTATCCGCCTCGAGACGCTCGCGTAGTCCATCGACGAGGCGCTCCGCCGTCCTGGGGTCGCGGAAGAGCGCCGTTCCGACCTGCACCGCCGAGGCGCCCGCCAGCAGAAACTCCAGAACGTCGTCAACCGTCTCGACCCCGCCGATTCCGATCACCGGCAGGTCGACCTCGCGGGCGACATCCCAGACGATCCGCAGCGCCAGCGGCTTGATCGCCGGCCCGGAAAGCCCGCCACGAACCGTCGACAGCACCGGACGCCGGGTATTCGTGTCGATCGCCATGCCGACAAAGGTGTTCACCGCCGACAGGATATCGGCGCCGCCGGCGCTCGCAGCCTGGCCCAGGGCCGCCGGCGAGGTGACGTTCGGCGACAGCTTGACCACCACCGGCTTGCCGGTCGCGGAACGTACTCGCCGGACCAGGCCGCACAGGATGTCGGGGTCATGACCGAACTCCATCCCGCCCTTGCTCGCGTTCGGGCAGGACACGTTCAACTCCACCGCGGCCACGCCGGGATGGGGGTCGACCCGCTCGGCCAGCCGCACGTAGTCGTCCTGGTCGTACCCGAACAGGTTGACGATGATCTTCGGCGGCAGTCCCGCCAGACCCGGAAGGACATCGTTCAGGAACCGGTCGACGCCGATGTTCTGCAGGCCGATCGAGTTCAGCATGCCGCCGCGAGTCTCGACGATCCGAACCGGCGGATTCCCCGCCAGAGGCTCCAGCGACAGCCCCTTCGTCACCAGGCCGCCGAGTCGCCGCAGGTCGGCCCGTTCGGCGAACTCCAGGCCGTAGCCGAACGTTCCGCTCGCCGTCAGGATCGGATTCTGGAGCCGCAGAGGCCCTACCCGCGTGGAGAGGTCGGCGCCGGATGTGCCGGTGTTCCTGGTCACCAAACCACCTCCCCGAGATCGAAGACCGGGCCGTGCCGGCAGCACAGTGCGTAACCGCCCTTCTTGAGCTCCACCGCGCAGCCGAGGCAGGCGCCGTAGCCGCAACCCATCGGGGTCTCCATCGCTGCTTCCCCTTCGATGCCGTGATCGGCCGCGATCCGCGCTACGGCAGCCATCAGACCGTGGGGACCGCAGGTGTAGAGCGCCTTGTAGGCGCCATGCGCCCCTGTCGCGCCGTCCCCGAGGGTCGCCGCAAGCGCCTCCGTGACCAACCCTCGGGCACCGGCGGCGCCGTCCTCTGTCGTCCTGACCAACCGACCGCCGGTGCTTTCGCTCAAGCGCCGGAATTCGTCGGCCTCTACCAGATCGTCCGCGCTGCGACCGCCGTAGTAGAAGTCGAAGGGCCTTCCGGCACGCGCGAACGCCTGGGCCAACAGGCCGAGGCCAGCCGATCCGATGCCGCCCGCAACCAACGCGGCGCGACCGCCGTGCGGCGCATAGAATGCCATACTGTGAAAGCCGGTGCCCAAGGGGCCGAGAACGGGGATGTCTTCACCTGGGACACAGGCCGCCAGGTTCGCCGTTCCCCGGCCGATCACCTTGCCGAGCAGGGAGATCGCCAGCGCTCCGTTTCCGGCCGGCGCCTGGTCGTAGACCGAGAACGCCCGTCTCAGGTAGGGCTCCGCCTGGTTGGTGCCAGCCACCATGACGAACTGCCCGGGCGCGGCGGGCGGCATGCCGGCCACCTGGATCCGGAGCAGGAAGTGCCGAAGAGGCAACGACCGGACCTCGATTACTCTCCCTCTCGCGTCCAGCGCCGCCATGGCGCGAGTGAGGGTAGCACTCCCGGCACGCCTCCGGTCGAAGCCGAGTGGCCGTCCGGTAGGACGTCCGGTAGGCCGTCCGGTACTCCACGGCCGCGCGGTGGGGCGAGCCTGCCGACGTCCCGCTTCCCCAAACGCGGCGCGGACTCCGCGTCCTCCCGGTAGAGTTGGCCCAGTGAATCGGGAACGGCTCCTCAGTTGCGCTGCATGCGCGATACCCGGACTCCTGGCCGGGATCCACCTGACGGGGCTCCTCTTCTTCCTCAACCCGCACCTGCCGTTTCACCCCGGACCGGTGTTCCGGACCAGCGCCTACTACGGGTTGCTTGGGGCGCTCAGCACGATGGCGGTGCTGATCCCCATCTCATGGCGGGCGCCCGAGCGTGCGCGGCGGCTGCTTCCCTGGTGCCTCGCGGGCGTGTTCGGCGCCGCTGCCGGCCTCGACCTTGCCCACGCGGCCTTCTACGATCAGTTCCTGCCGCCAGGCATCCACGATCGCCTGATCAAGGCCGGACTCTGGCTGGCCCTGGCGGCAGCGGTCACGCTCTACACCGCGTTCCTTCACACCTACCGCCGGCAGAGGCCCTACGGCGCCCGCAGCCGCTTCGGCATCGCCAGTCTGGCGGTGCTGACCGTGTACTCGGTCTTCGAACGGCGCGAAGCCTTCGAGCCGCCGCCGCTTAGGAAGCCTCGCGCGGCGGCGATCGAGTCCACACCACCGCCCAACCTCCTGATCGTGGGCCTCGATGGCGCCTCGCTCGACGCCATCTTGCCCCTCTCCGAACAAGGGCTGCTCCCGTTCTTCTCACAGACGATGCGAACCGGCAGCTACGGTCGCGCCGAGTCCATCGAACCGGCGAGCCGCCTGCCTCTCTGGACCACGGTGGTTACAGGTAAGTACCCGTTCCGGCACGGCGTCGTCTCCGAGGAGACCCGGGGCGCGCCGTCGCTTCGCGGCGAACGCTTCCACCTTGCGCCCCGCGGTATCGCGTTCAGCGTCTGGGGCGACCGTGGCACGATCGAGGGCGGCCCGCCGGTCCTGCCTTCCGCTCCGTCCCTCTGGCAGATCGCGGCGGGCTTCGGCCTCGACGTGTTCGCACTCGACTTCGCCGTCGGCCTCACCGACTCCCCCGTCGCCCGGGCCGCGGCCCTCGGTTCAGCCATGGAGGACGAGCGGCTCGCCCGGCTCGGAGACGGTCCGCCGTCCGCGCTCTATACCGCGGCGCTCCGTGATCTGGAGACCCAGGCCCAACTGCTGGAAATCCTGGCGGCGCGGTCTCAGGACGACGATTCGGGGCTCGTCGTCTTCGCGGTGATGGACGGGCTGGCCGCGGTCTCGCACCTCTACTACGACTCCTACGAGGCGGTCCAGTTCGACGGCGATCAGGAGCAGGTTCGCATCGACCGGGCGCGCTGGCTATCCGCCTACTACGCGTTCGTGGACGGTCTGGTGGCCGAGGCCTGGGAGCAACTGCCGCCGCCCCGGATGCTGGCGGTGGTCAGCGCCTACGGTTGGAGGCGGTCCGGGCCCCTGCGTCGCCTGTTCGGCGTACGCGGCAAGGCGCCCGGCGGGACGGGGGGCGGTTCCCAGAACACGCCAGACGGGCTGCTCCTGCTACGGGGACAGGGAATCAACGAGGGCCTTCTCCTGACCCGGCTCGGCATTCAGGACGTGGCGCCAACCCTGCTCTACGCCTTGAACCTGCCGACCGCGCTCGACATCGACGGCCGTGTGATCACCGAAGCCTTCAAACCGTCGACACTGGCTCGCCGGCCGATCGCCTTCGTGCCGTCCTACGAAACGAAGACCGGTACCGCGCGCCAACCCGGGTGGCGCGATCCGCGCGAACCCTGAACCAGTCCGTGCGCCCGTCACCGGGTGCATGGCGGCACCCTGACCGCGGCTGAACTGGGCGTGGCTACTCGGGCTGGCCGGCGGATTCGCCGTCGCCGCTCACTGACTCGGCCGGCGAGTCGGTTCCTCCCGGAAGAGCGAATCGCTGGAGAGCCGGATCGGAGTCCCCAGTCGCCGGCGCCGGCTTACCGCCATCCACGACGCCGGGTCTCGCGGGGCGGACGGCCTCGGACGGGCTCATGATGCACTGGCCTTGGAAGAACGCCCCGCTCGCGATGACGAGAACCGGAGAGTTGATCTCGCCCTCGACGTGACCGTTCCCGCCGATTTCCATCCGCTTCGTGGCCTCGACCTGGCCTTCGAGCCGCCCGGAGACGCTGAGTTCGCCCACCTTGACGACTCCTTCGACCACGCCCCCTTCACCGACGATCAACTCGCCTTCCGATTCGACCGTGCCCTTGAAATGGCCGTGCACCCGGAACGTGTTCCGAAATCGGAGATCTCCCTGGATCTCGCTGCCGGCATCTAGAAAGCCGTTCAGATCGGCTGGGGAGCTGTTCTTGAGGATCTTCGACATACTGGGCTCGCTGGGAGTTGTCACTCCGCCGACAACCGCTCGTAGATGCGGATCAATTCGGGTTCGGAGTGGAAGTGGATTTTGAGGACGCCGCCTCCCCGGCGGCGACGGCGGATTTCGACACGTGTCTGCAGTCTACGCGTCAGCCGCTCGACGGCATCGGCGGTGTGGGGGTCGCTCTCCGGGGCTGCCACGCGCCGCGTTGTGGCGGTCTTCCGCCGCCTGCTGGCCGCGATGCGCTCCAGTTCTCGCGCACTCAGGGACTCGCGCTCGGCGCGGGCGCCGAGTTCAATCTGACTTTGTTCGTCGCCAAGCGCCAGCAAGGGACGAGCCTGACCGGCGGTCAGCGCTCCTGACCGCAACTGCTCCTGCACCGCTGAAGGCAAGCGAAGCAGACGCAGGGCATTCGCCACCGCGGCCCTGCTCCGGCCGACACGGCCAGCGATCTCCTGCTGCGAAAGCCCGAACTCTTCGCTCAGCGCCCGAAACGCCTCCGCCTCTTCCAGCGCGTTCAGATCGGAACGCTGGAGGTTCTCGACCAGGGCGAGCTCCAGCAGTTCGCGCTCGTCGTCCACGTCCCGAAAGACGACCGGCACCGTTTCCAGCCCCGCCCTCCGGGCCGCCCGCCAGCGACGCTCACCGGCGACGATGCGATACCGGCCGCCGCGCTCCGGGCCCCCGGTGACGACGAGCGGCTGGAGTACGCCGAGCTGCGCGATCGAACTCGCGAGTTCCGCCAGCTCCTCATCGTCGAACCGGTCGCGCGGCTGCCGGCTGTTCGGCTCGAGCTGCGCTACCGGCAGCTCGCGTTCCGCGCGCGGCGCGGCTGGAGAACGAGCGCCGCTCTCGGCGAACAGCTCGTCCAGTCCACGACCGAGGCCCCGCCGTCTGCTACTCACGTGACTCCAGCAGCGCGATCAGGGCCGGCGAGCCGCGAGTTCCTGCGCCAGACCCAGATAGGCTTGGGCGCCCTTGCTCTTGATGTCGTATTGCAGGACCGGCATTCCGTGACTTGGCGCCTCAGCCAGACGGACGTTGCGCGGAACGATCGTATCGCAGACGATCGATCCGAAGTGCTTGCGCACCTCCCGCGCAACGTCCCGCGACAGGTTGGTGCGGTCATCGTACATGGTGAGGATCACACCCGCGATCGCCAGGTCCGGCCGTCCCAGTTCCCGCACCCGCTGCACCGTGGCCATCAGCTCGCTGATGCCTTCGAGCGCGAAGTACTCGCACTGCAGCGGTACGACGACCGCGTCCGCGGCATAGAGGGCGTTCAGGGTCAGCCGGCCCAGGGCCGGCGGACAATCCACGAAGACACGTTCGTAGTTCTCGCCCAATTTCTTGAGCGACGATGTGAGCCGCCGGATCCAGTCCCGGTCGCGCTGCAACCCGAATTCCGCTCCCACGAGATCGCGGTTCGCCGGCAGCAGGTCGACGTAGGGGAACCCGCTCGAGACGACCACGTCAGCGGCTTCGGCCTCGCCGGAGAGCACTTCGAACAGTGTCGGCGACCAGCCCGACCAACCCAGGCCGCGGCTTGCGTTTCCCTGCGGATCGCTATCGACGAGCAGCACCCTCCGCTCCATTGCGCCGAAAGCCGCCGCCAGGTTGATCGCCGACGTCGTCTTGCCCACGCCGCCCTTCTGGTTGGCGACCGCCAGGACGTCAGCCACGGCTACGCGGCCGGAGCACGAGAAGCCGGCGGTGCCGGCTGTCGGGCAGATTGATCTCTTCTTCCACAGCACACATACCCGCCAGGCCGGACCCAAGTTGCCGGCCCACCCACACAACCAGGCGCCCTTCACCAGGCAGAACCTGGACCAAGCGAGCCATCGTGGCCTCCGGAAGCCGAAGGCCGCGAATCGTCGCGCACTCTACCGCCCCAGCCACTCCCGCCGCGAGTTCGACGTCGAAGCGGTCCCGGATGACCCGCACGAGGGGAAGTTCAAGCTCTCGCGCCGCCTCGGCGAGGAACGCGGCCTTCCGTTCGCGGGCCTCCACCAGGGTCACCGGCCGCTCGGGATGGAGGGCCGCAAGGACGAGACCCGGGAACCCGGCGCCGCTACCGATATCGAGAAGCCCGGGCTCACCGCTCCCCTTACGTGCTGAAGGCCGCCAGAACGCCCGCGCCGCCACCGACTCCGCGTAGTGACGCCGAATCCAGTCCTCCGGCCCTTCTTCCCCGACCAGGCGAACCACCCGGTTCCACCGTTCCAGGAGCTCGGCATGCCGTATCAGCCGATCTACAGCTTCCCGCGACAACTCGTCACCAAACTCGCGCTGAAACAGATCGGCATGTTTCACGTGAAACACCCCGGGACCCAAACCGCGGGCATCAGCCCTGTTTCACGTGAAACAGGCGCTGCACATGCCATAGTCGCCGACGCCGACCGCGGACTGTAGCTCTCCCCGGCTCCACAGGTCTCCAACAACAAGGACTGTCCCCAACGAAGTTCACGTGGAGGGTATCTCCCGGACACCGACACGACGGCCATCTCAGACCCCGTGACGCTTCGGGCCGCAGCCGGCGGCGAGCGCCCACAGGGGCCCTCTCCTTCCCGACAACAACCGGCGCCCTCCAACACCAGCACAAGCCCCGTGGAGCCCCCCGGAACAGCGGACGACCGCCCCGCCCGCCCCGGGGCCGAAGGAAAGGGTCCCAGGGGGGCTGTCGGCAAGCGACGCCCGACGCCCTCTCATCGAACGTCGCCAAACCGGAGCGCAGCCGACCGAAGCGAGCCCAACCCTTCTTTCACCAAACAAGCGCGAGCGGCCCCTTGGGACACTCTCCTTCGGCCCCGGGGCAAGCGGGTGCCCCACGGGCGCGTTAGACGCTTCGGATGTTGACGCGCTTGAAGTAGCCGTTGCCGTGGCTCTCGGTCTCGACCTCCGGATCGTCGGCGAGAGCCATGTGGACGATTCGCCGGTCGGCCGGGTTCATCGGCCGCAGAGTGCGAATGCCGCCGCGGGAAACGACTTCGTCGGCCACACGGCGCGCCAGGCCTCTCAGGCGCTCTTCCTTCCGCCGTTGATAGCCGCCGCTATCGAGCCGGCACGGTACGATTCGTCCCAGTTCCCCGTACATCACCCGCGGCAGGAGGTGCTGGAGCGCAAGGAGGACCTGGCCTTCGTCTTCTACCAACAGCTCCTGGTCCACTCCCTCGATCTCGACTTCCAGCCGGCCGTCGGCGAGGACCATGTCCGCCGATACTTCGAGGTCGGCCAGTTCGAGCAGTTGACGCAATGCTCTCGGGGCTATCTCCAGGACCTCTTCGGAGTCCTGGGCCGGACGCTCCTCCTCCTCCTCCTGGGTCGGCGAACTCTTCACCGGCGTCTCTTCCGGGGCGCCCGATACCGCGTCATCGGAGGCGGAGGCCGAGAGTCCTTCGGCGGACTCCTCCGCTGCCGCCTCGCCGCACTCCGTCTCGACTTCTTCGTGCTGCTCTGGACCGGAACCGACCTGTTCCGGGTCGACACGGATCACCACCCGACGGCGCTTGACGAAGCCGTGTCGCTTCTCGACCCGATCAAACACCACCTGATCGGGCGATACGCCAAAGTGGTTTGCGGCCGCCAACACGGCCCGCGCCTCCGTTTCGCCCGAAAAAAACACGCTGTTCGTGGTTGCGTTCATCTAGTCCCCGTCCTGCCTCACTTCTTCGTGTCGGTGGCCCGCGCGGCCACAGCGCCGCCCAGGTAGCCCGACTTCTTCAGCTTGTTGTATACCCCGGTCTGCACGATTCCCAGCAAGTTGTTCGTCAGCCAGTAGAGCACCAGGCCGCTCGGGAAGCTGAACGAAAAGATCGTGAACCAGATCGGCATCGTGTTGATGATCAGCTTCTGGGTCTTGTTCGCGGGCGGCGGCAGCATCCGCTGCTGGAGGAACTGCGAGGCGCCCATGACCAGGGGAAGTACGTAGATGGGATCCGGCAGCGCGAGGTTCTGGATCCATCCGAGCCACGACGCATCCCACAGTTCCACCGCCTCGCTCAAGAGCCGGAAGAACCCGAAGAACACGGGCATCTGGAACAGGATCGGCAGGCAGCCGCTGGCGGGATTCACGCCCTCCTCACGAAACAGGGCCTGGATTTCCTCGTTCATCTTGCGCTGCATGTCCATGCGCGGACGGCCCTTCCCGTCCTTGAGCTTGGGCCGGTACTTCGCGCGGATCGCTTCCATGCGCGGGTTCAACTTCTGGATCCGCTGCATGGAGACCTGGCTCTTGTGGGTCAGCGGAAACAGCACCAGGCGGATGACCACGGTCATCAACACGATGCTCCACCCGTAGTTCGCGACCACGTTGTCGTAAATCCAGCGTAAACCGAACTGCAACGGGCGCGAGATGACGCCGAAAAAGCCGTACCGCACCGTTTTTTCCAGTCGCACGCCCATCGCTGCCAGCGCGTCGTACTGCTTGTCCCCGAAGTACGCCCGTCCGGCGAGTTCGCCGCCCGAGGAGCGAAGAACCAGCATCAGATCCCGTGTCAGGTCGGCCGTGGCGACGTCCGCGGCCTCAAACATGGCGAAGCCGCCCAGGTTGCCGTCAGTTTCCTCCAGGTTGGCAACCGGCCGCGCCTGAACGGTTCCCCGGGCGCCGGCCGGGACCACGGCCGTGATGAAGTACCGGTCCTCGAGCGCCACCCAGCGGGGGTTGCCGCCCAGATCGATCGGATCTTCGGCCTTCCGAGGCTGCAGCGACTCCAAGTCGCCATCCGAGAACCAGGTCGCCGCGCGCCGCTGCTGGCTCGACAACCGGCTCTCCAACTCGTCCACGCTCGGATTCCGGATTCCCGGACCCAATACCAGCCCCCAGGAGTCGCCGGGCGACTCGATTCGGTACCGGAAGGTCAGGCCGCCCACCTGGGCGGTGTCTTTTGGAATGTGAAACGTCTTCGTCGCGGCGCCCCGGTCGCCGCTGTAGCGAAAGCTGAGCCGTGTGTCGCCGTCCTCGGTCCAGCGTTCGACAACGAAAAGGGCGTCGTTCAGCGCCGAACCGCGCTGTGAGCCCTGAAACGCGAAGGGGTAGGGCTGGCCGCCCTCGCGCCTGCGCACCAGTTCCACCGGCTCGCCGCCGTTCGGTCGGCGCAGTTCGAAGGACAGCAACTGAGCGCCGCGGTTCGTGAACTCGAGCTTCGCGTTGCCCGACTCGATCACCACCCGTTGCTCGGCGCCGGCTTCCACCCGTTCGACGACCGCGGGCTGCAGGGGCGCCGGCGCCGTCTGCGCCCTCGAAACCGGGACGGCCGAACTCGCTTCGCCGGCAGCCTCGCCGTCCGCCGCCTGTTCGGCGCCGCGGATCTCCACCGGCGCCCGCTCGACTGGCGGCGGCGGCGCGAAGAGAGCCTGCCAGAGGAGCAGAACACCCAGGGAAAGGAGCGCAGCGAAGAGAAGTCTCCGGTTATCCATCAGCCTCGGCTCTCATGCCACGAGGGGCCTCGCAATCGCAACGCCGCGGGCGGCAAGTCGATGCCTCCGCGGCCCAGAGGCTGGCAGCGGAGAAGGCGCCGGATCGTCAGCCAACTCCCCATCACCAGGCCGTGGCTCCGCATCGCGATCTGCCCGTACTCGGAGCAGGTCGGGCTGAAGCGGCAAGCGCGCGGCAGCAGCGGCGACAACCAACGTTTGTACGCCCGTAGCAGCGCGACGACGACGCGGACCGCAATGCTCATGACCGCGACCTTCGGCGGCGGGAGGGACCGGCGCCGTACCGGGCTACCGCCCCAAACAGGCGATTCAACTCGCTGTAGAAGCTGCGCCGGTCGGTCCCGGCCGCGGCGGCCTTCAGATGGACCACCAAGTCCACGGCGGGCAGCATGTCCTGCCTGACCTGCTGCCGGTAGTGCTCGCGCACCCGCCGGCGCAGCCGGTTGCGCACCACGGCGCCGCCCACCCGCCGGCCGGCGGTGAGCCCGAGCCGCGGGCGGCCGGCGCCATTCGCCCGCACGTGGAACACCGCGATGTCGCCGTGCAGCCGCCGACCCCGGCGGTAGACCCTGCGATAGTCGCGGCTCGACCGGATCCGCTCGGCCCCCGGTGCTACGCCGGAGTTGCACCGCGGGCTGTTCGATCGGCTCAACGTCAGACCGTCAGGCGCTTGCGGCCCTTGCGGCGGCGGCGAGAGAGAATCGCCCGCCCGTGCTTCGTCCGCATGCGGGACCGGAAGCCATGCTTCTTCTTGCGACGCCGATTGTTCGGCTGGTATGTCCTCTTCACGTTCTTTCCTTCCTAGGGTGTGGCATGGCGGAGAAGGTGGAATTCGAACCCACGGACCGCTCGCGCGGTCCAGGGATTCTCGGGAGACCGCCCCGCGGTCTCGTCCGACGCATGGCGGAGAGGGTGGGATTCGAACCCACGGACCGCTCGCGCGGTCAACGGTTTTCGAGACCGCCCCATTCGACCACTCTGGCACCTCTCCTCGTTCGTCGGCCACTCGGCGCGTCTCGTCCTCTCCTACCCCGGAATGGCGGAGAGGGTGGGATTCGAACCCACGGTAGAGTTGCCCCTACACATGCTTTCCAGGCATGCACCTTCGACCACTCGGTCACCTCTCCCTCAATCGAAAAGCCCGCTCGACCGTAGACGCCGGAAGAACGCGCGCAACAATGCCGAGCTCTCCTCCGCCAGGACGCCGGAGCATACCGTGATTTGGTGATTCAGTCTCGGTTCACGGACGAGGTTCCCGATCGAGCCGCAATAGCCTCCCTTCGGATCCCGCGCCCCGAACACGAGCCGGTCCACGCGGGCGTTGACCATCGCCCCGGCGCACATGGCGCAGGGCTCGAGAGTCACGTACACCGCGCAGCCCTCCAGTCGCCAGCCCTGCTGGCGGGCGGCGGCCTGAGCCAGCGCGATCATCTCGGCATGCGCCATCGGGTCGCCCCAGGACTCCCTGTGGTTGTGCCCGCGACCGACCACCTCCCCGTCGCGCACAACCACCGCGCCCACCGGAACCTCTCCGGCGGCAGCCGCGAGACGGGCCTCGTCGAGAGCCAACCCCATGGCCGTTCGATCGTCCCCCGCGTCCACTCGGCGAGCAACCGTAGCAGCACCCGCTTCCGCCTCGCACGCCGTAGACGAGTCACTGCAGGGCTGTTCAAGAGTCGGCCGTTCCGAAGCCGGACGTGCGGAAACGACTCCCGGATCGATGGATCGGCGCCGCGATGGCTCTCCGAGCCTGGGAACGCGGGCGTCTCGCCCGCATCCGGCGCTAAGCGCCGGACTTTGGAACAGCCCTGCGAGTCACTGCGTGCTGCTACCATCCGGCATGATCCTCGTCTCCACGCACGGGCGAGGGATCGAGAGGTGACCGAAGGGTTCGGGCCCTGTGTGTCGACCGGCCCCGAACTTCGTCAGGCCCGGAAGGGAGCAGCGATAGGGTGTTCGTTTCGAGGGCGCAGTTCAGCCGGAACCCTTCAGTGACTTCTCTCTGCATCCGGCGGCGGCGACCATGACGTACCAGGCGCTGGCGCGCAAATGGCGCCCGCAGACGTTCGCCGATCTCGTCGGCCAGGAGGCGATCGTCACCGGCCTGCGCAACGCGCTGAGCGAAGGGCGGATCGCCCAGGCGTACCTCTTCTCCGGCATCCGCGGCGTCGGCAAGACGACCGCGGCCCGGATTCTGGCCAAGGCCCTGAACTGCGTCGGCGCCGACGGTTTCGCCACCGCCCCGGCCTCCGACCCGTGCGACGAATGCCTGGTATGCAACGAGATCAAGAGCGGCGGCGACCTCGACGTGATCGAGATCGACGCCGCCACCTACTCGAAGGTCGAGCAGGTCCGGGAGCTCACCGAGAGCCTGAAGTACGGCCCCGCGCGGGACCGCTACAAGGTCGTCGTTCTCGACGAGATCCACAGGCTTTCCAGGCAGGCCTTCGACGCCCTGCTCAAGATCGTCGAGGAGCCGCCGGCGCACCTGACCTTCGTCTTCGCGACCACCGAAATCGAAACGGTGCCGGCGACGATCTTGTCCCGCTGCCAGGAGTTCCACTTCCGGCGCGTACCCGCGAACCCGATGGTGGCCCACCTGACGAGAATCTGCGCAGCGGAGGAGATCGAGGCCAGCCCGGCGACCCTGCGCCTGATCTCCCGCGCCTCGGAGGGCAGCGTGCGCGACGCGGTGGCTCTCATCGATCAGCTCGCCACCTTCGGCGGCGGCAAGCTCGCCCACGAGGATGTCGGCCGGCTGCTGGGCGGCATCGGCGCCGAGCTGCTCTCCGCGCTCCTCGAGGCCATCCTGGCCGGCGACGGCGCGCGGCTGTCGCAGACGATCCGGTCGATAGAGGACGGCGGCAGCGACCCCAGGCAGGTGTTCACCCACTTCCTCGGTTTCCTGCGCAGCGCCCTGCACCTGGCGCAGGGTCTCGACCCCGAGCAACTCGACCTGCCCGCCGAAGCCGCGACCGAACTGGCGCGGGTGGCGTCGGGCACGGGCTACGAGAACCTGCTCCGCCTGTTGCATCTGTTGCTCAGCAGCGAGACCGTCGTGCGGCGCGCCGACGCGCCCGGCCTGGCTCTGGAGGTCGCCCTGCTCCGCGCAGCCGAGTTGCCGCGGCTGGTGCGTATCGAGGCGCTTGGGGCCACTCTGCCGGGCGGTCTTCCGGCTACCGCGGAATCGCCTCCGCAACCTGGCGGCCCCGGCCCCAGACCATCAAGCGCGGCCAAAGCGGCAGTACCCGCTGCCGCCCCGGACGCCGCCGGCGAGATCAAACGACTCCTCGCCTCCAGCCAGCCGTCCCTGGCCGGCCTGCTCGACTTTCACAAGGCCCGGTTCGCGGTTCAGAGCTGCACGCTCGTCGTCACCGCCGTTCCGGCGCTCGAGGAAGCGCTCCGCGATGCGGCGAAAGCGGGCCAACTGAAGGACACCGTGCGCTCGGTGCTGGGCCCCGAGGCCGATTGGAAGACGATCCCCGCCGCCCCCCCGGGACGAGAGAACGACCCCGCTCCGGCGGTCGGCGGCGCACCGGCCGGCGCACCGCCGTCGGACCGGGGAGCGGCGCCCGGCCGCCGGCCCGGGTCGCCGGAGAGCCGCCGCGCGCCGCCGAGCGAAGAAGCACGCACCACCGCCGCCGAGAAGGATCCGACCGTGCGGGCGGTGCTCGAACTCTTCGGCGGCCCCGTGGTCGACGTAAGACCCCGAACCCACTGACCGCTCTCGAGCTCAATTCCCGACAGGAACCATCACGATGAACATCCAGAAGCTGATGCGACAGGCCCAGGAGATGCAGCAGCAAATGCAGCGTGATCTGGCGGCGGCCGAGTTCACCGCCAGCGTCGGCGGCGGCATGGTCGAAGTGCGCGTGAACGGCGAAAAGGAGGTCCTCGCCGTCCGCGTCGATCCCGAAGTGCTCGACCCTGAGGATCCGGGCATGGTCCAGGACCTGGTGCAGGCCGCCGTGAACGAAGCGGGCCGCAAGGTGAACGAGTACGTGGGGCAGCGCCTCGGCGGCCTGGCCGCCGGGATTCCCGGTCTGACCTGATGCCGCCCGATCCTCTTTCCAGCCTGGTAGAGGAACTCTCGCGCCTGCCGGGCATCGGTCCGAAGACCGCCCGGCGACTGGCTCATCACCTGCTCCGCGCCGACCGTACCCGGGCGGAAGCGCTCGCCAAGGCGGTCATCGACGTCAAGGATCGGATGATCCACTGCTCCACCTGTCATCAGATCACCGCGGTGGACCCCTGTTCGATCTGCAGCGACCCCCAGCGCGACCAGACCAAGCTCTGCGTCGTCGAGGAGCCGTTCAACATCGAACCGATCGAGCGCACGGGTGAGTTCCACGGCCTCTACCACGCCCTGCTGGGCTCCCTGTCGCCCCAGCGTGGCGTGGGACCCGACGAACTGACGGTCGCGTCCCTGCTGGGCCGGCTCGACGGCGTCGAGGAGGCGATTCTGGCCATGAACCCGAACGTGGAGGGCGAAGCCACCGCCCTGTACCTCGCCGGCCTCCTGGGCAAACGCGGGGTGCGGGTTACGCGGCTCGCCTTCGGCCTCCCCGTCGGCGGCGACATCGACTACGCCGATCAGGTGACCCTCGCGCGGTCCCTGGCCGGCCGCCGCGATCTGTAGCCCGGCACCCGCCTGGCGGAGGACGCACCCGCGCGTCTTGGGTCCGGAGGGGTCAGCTCCCAGGTGGCGTGAGCGCTTGAGAGGAGATGGGAGGGGGTGGCGCTCACTCCGCTCCGCTCGCTCCGGTCAGGAAATAGAGCAGCGTGAGCAGCGAACTGACGACGGCGGCGACGTAGGTCAGCGCGGCGGCGTTGAGGACCCGGTCCATCCCCGCACGCTCCGTCTGCAGGATCAGACCCTGCTCGACGGCGAGGCGCTTGGCGCGGGCGGTGGCGTCGAACTCGACCGGCAGGGTGACGAGCTGGAACAGGACGACCGCGGAGAAGAGAACGACTCCGACCATGAACATCCCCATGTTCTGCAGGAGCAGACCGAACAACATGACGTAGAAGCCCAGGTTGCTTCCGATCCCCGCCATCGGCACCAGGGTCGATCGCAGCCAAAGGGGCGCGTACTTCTTGGCGTGCTGGATTGCGTGCCCAGCCTCGTGGCAGGCGATGCCGATCGCGGCCACGGAGTTCGAGCCGTAGACCGGCTCGGACAGGGCGAGCTTCTTGGTCATCGGGTTGTAGTGGTCGGACAAACGCCCTCGCGTCGCCACCACCTGAACGTCGTTGATGCCGGCGTAGGCCAGCAGCCGCTGCGCCGCCTGAGCGCCGGTCATGCCCGTCACCGAGCGAACCTTGGAGTACTTCTTGAACGCCGACTTGACGCGGAAGCTGGCCCATAGCGACAGCAGCAGGCCCGGAGCCAGAATCACAAAGTACATGGGATCGAAGATCATCGAACGAACTCCTTGGTGAGCGCCCTGACTAGATTACGGGCCTTCACCGGCGCTGTTTCAAGGGGCGCCAAGTGAGAATCCATCGCAACTCCCGGCTCCGCGAGGGTCAATCCAGGCCGCGGCCGAGTATATTCCGCGCTCCCCCCTCGGACCGCCAGACGATGCCACGAATCACTCCTCTCGAACTGCAGGGCCCCGCCGGCCTTCTGGAAGCCGAACTGCTCGAACCGGAAGCGCCGCCGGCCTTCGCCGCGACCGTGGCGCATCCTCATCCGCTCTACGGCGGCGACATGGACAACCACGTGGTGGACGCGGCCGCCCAGGCCGCAGTCGAGCTGGGCGGCGCGGCGCTCCGGTTCAACTTCCGCGGTGCGGGCGGCAGCGAGGGGCGTCACGACGCGGGCCGTGGCGAGACCTGTGACCTCGCCGCCTGCGAGCAGGAGCTCCGCCGCCGCTTCCCGCGACTGCCGCGCATCGGTGTCGGCTACTCCTTCGGCGCCGTCGTCACGATGGCGCGGCTCCCGCAGACAAACGCCGCCCAGGACCCACCCGCGGGCATGCTGCTCATCGCGCCGCCCTTGACCCACTACGACTTCGAGGACGCCGCCACCGCCTCCGTACCCGTCGCCGTCGTCTACGGCCAACTCGACTCCTTCACGCCCGCCGCGATGATCCGGCGCCTCCCGCAACGCTGGCCCACGCTGAACAGCTGCCTGAAGGTGCCTCGCGCCGGCCACGACCTGTCATCACGCTTTCTGGGATCAACAATTCGTACGGCGCTTCAGAGTCTGGCTCCCAGCTAGAGCCACTGAGCCGTTCAGGCCGGCGCGACGCCGCAACCGACTACCCGCTAGCTCGCGCGAGCCTGGTCGCCGGATTCGGCTTCCGGCTCGTCCAGATCGGCCTCGCTGGACGAGCCGTAGCAGCGCCGGCAAAGCGGCTCATAGGACTCGAAGTCGCCGACCAGGACCTGCTGTTCGCCGGCCGCGATGCGCAAGGAGTATTGCGCGGCGGCGCCGCAACGAACGCACACGGCGTGCATCTTGTCGACGTACTCCGCGATCGCCATGAGCTCGGGGATCGGCCCGAAGGGGCGGCGCCGGAAGTCCAGATCCAGCCCGGCCACGATCACCCGAACACCGAGGTCGGCGAGTTCCGTCACCAGCTCGACCAGTCCTCCGTCGAAGAACTGGGCCTCGTCGATGCCGACGACCTCCACGCCGAGACTCAGCTTCTCGCGCATCTCGTCGCTCGACGTCACGGTCACCGCGGACAGGCTCCGGTTGTCCCGGGTGCGCAGCACGTCTCCCTCGCCGCTGCGGGTGTCGGTCGCGATCCGGAACACCTGGACGCGCTGTCGGGCAATCAGGGCGCGGCGGAGCCGGCGCACCAACTCCTCGCTCTTGCCGGAGAACATGCCGCCGGTGATGACCTCGATGCAGCCGCCGTCGCCACGGCCCTGTTCCCGGATCATGCCGGGTCCTCCACGAGCCGCCCAAGGTGGTTGCGACCGCCCCCGTCGGGCCGCGTCGAACCGTCCGAAGTCCTTGTCAACACGGTTCGATGATACTCTCGGGCACCAGAGCCGCTGCCCCCGACGCTGATCGGCCGGCCATGCCCGGGCCGCTCGATCACGGGTCCGCGGAGGTCCACAGACGATGCCAGAAATCGACTTTCCGAGTTCATCCTCGCCGCCACCCGCGCCGACACCGGTGCCGGAGACGCTGCACCTAACCGCCAAGGCAGTGCGGATGATCAAGCTCACCCGCGAAGATGAGGGCCTGTCGTCCGATCACGGCCTGCGGGTCGCGGTCCGCGGCGGCGGCTGCAGCGGCTTCGAGTACGCGCTCGACTTCGAGACGAACCAGCGCGACGCGGACGAGGTGTTCGACTACGACGGTCTGCAGGTGTACGTCGACCCGATCAGCGCCCGCTACCTCAAGGGCACGAGGATCGACTACCAGCTCGGCGTCGCGGGAACCGGCTTCAAGTTCTCGAACCCGAAAGCCGTCGGCACCTGCGGCTGCGGCTCCTCGTTCGCGGTCTAGGGCGCGGCGCTGCGCCGGAGGTAACACCCGCCAACTCGGGGTCCGGTGGGGAGGGTCCCAGCGGACGTTCGCGCTCGATCGGACGGCGGGAGGTTGGCGCCCGCTCCTTCCCGCTCAGAGTCTGGCGAAGCGGCCAGTCGGCGGTGAACTCGATCGGAGAGCGACCGGCAACCTCTAGTGGGCGCGCGCCTCGCGTGCCGGGTTCTGACGGGCGCGGCAGCGGGTCACATGTCCCAACTGAACATGCCCGATGATGGCCGTCCCGAAGCCCTTCTGCCGCGCCAGCGGCGCAGGTACCAGTCTGCAGTTCATGGGCCCGACACCCGATCTGGCTCGGCTCATCGCGCTTCCTAGACCCGACTGAAGAACGGAGAGTAAGGTATTGTCCGCCACCGCCTACCTCTCGGCTTCGTGAACAGCTACATGTCTGAGGTGGTCCCGGTCCTTTGGACAGTTTCGAGGCCGGGCTAAGGTGTACTCCATGTGTTGATTACGCCGCAGCCGCCGTCGCCGGGGCTGTGGAAAACTCTCGATTCTGCGGAATGCCCATTAGTCCGCGGTGGGCTTCGGCAGGTGTCCTGCCGCCGAGCGCCGTGTGTGGCCGCTCCTCATTGTAGAAGGCGAGCCACCCATCGATCACCCGCCGCGCCTCGATGCCGTCGACGAGTTCGTTCAGGTAGACCGCCTCGTACTTCAGCGAGCGCCACAGGCGCTCGATGAAGATGTTGTCGAGGAAGCGACCCCGGCCGTCCATCGAGATCTTCACCGTCGCGTTCTCGAGAAGACCGGTGAAGTCGCCGCTCGTGAACTGGCTCCCCTGATCCGTGTTGAAGATGTCCGGCTTGCCGTACCGGTCGAGGGCTTCGGCGAAGGCCTCGACGCAGAACGATGCGTCCAGGCTGTTCGACAGCCGCCAGGACAACACCCGACGGCTCGCCCAGTCCATGACCGCCACCAGGTACAGGAACCCGCCGCGCACCGGAATGTACGTTATGTCCGAGCACCAGACTTGATCCGGACGCTCGATGGAAAGCCCCCTGAGCAGATAGGGATAGACCTTGTGCTCCGGGTGAGGCTTGCTGGTCCGCGGCGCCCGGTAGATCGCCGCGATACCCATCAACCGCATCAGACGCCGCACCCGGTGACGACCGACCCGAACGCCCTCTCGGCGAAGGTGGCGGACCATCTGACGCGAACCGTAGAACGGGTACAGCAGGAACAGCTCGTCGATCCTGCGCATCAGGGCCAGCGTCTCGGCGCTCTCGCCCTTGGGCCGGTAGTACAGCGAGGAACGGCTGATCTCGAGCAGACGGCACTGCCGACTCAAGCTCACGTCACCCGTCTCCCGCTCGATCATCCGCAGGCGCTCGGTCCGGCTCAGTGCCCGAGCCCCCTGGACAAGAAATCCCGCTCGATCGTCAGCTCCCCGATCTTCGCGTGCAGGTCCCTGATCTCCTCCTCGTGGTCCCGGCGCCGCTCCGGCCCGGCCGAGAAGGTCTCACTCATCCCCTCGATCGCCTTCCGCTTCCAACTGCTCACCTGATTCGGGTGAATCCGGTGCCGCGATGCGATCGCCGCGAGCGGCTTCTCCTCACGCAGCGCCTCAAGCGCCACCTTCGACTTGAAAGCCGCAGTGAACTTCCGACGCTTCCTCTTCATCCTGGCTCCTCCTCTAGGTCGAGGAGTACACCTTAGCCACCTGTCCAGTTTTCCGGGACCACCTCACTTGAGGGTCTTGAACTGGGCTTCGGAGTAGGGGTTGTCGTCGCTGACCCGAGGGCGTCCCAGGGACCGGTTGACGCCGAGGCGGGCGAGCAGTTGGGCGGTACCCTGACTGGTCATGGGCGATCCTCGATCGGAGTGCAGTGTGAGGATGTCTGGCTTGACGCCGTGCTTGAGGCGGGTTTCCTCGATGAGTCTCTGGGCGAGCGCGGAGTTCTCGCGGTCGGCGACCATCCAGCCGACCGCGTAGCGGCTGAAGAGGTCGAGCAGGACGTAGAGGTAGTAGTAGGTCCAGGTCTTGGGGCCGAGCAGCCTGGCGATGTCCCAGGACCAGACCTGGTTGGGCGCCGTGGCGACCAGTTCCGGCTTGGCGTACGACGGGTGGACGCGCTGATTGCGGCGGTCCCTCACCGGGTGGTTCGCTTCGAGGATGCGGTACATCGTGCGCTCCGAGCACGGGTACCGGCCCTCGTCGAGCAGGGTGGCCACTACTTCTCCCGGCGAACGATCGACGAAACGCGGCGACGCAAGCGTGGCCTCGACCCGTTTCCGCTCGGCCTTGCTCAGTGCCCGGCCGGGCGTGGGTCGGGGCTGCCGTCGCCCGGGAGCGGGCCTCGCTCTGCGGTAGAACGTCGATCGCGACACGCCCAGCGCCCGGCACGCCGGCGCGATGCCGACCTGCCGGGCCAGGGACCTTGCCGCCATCAGCAGTCCTTCCCGTCTTCGAGGCTGAATCCCAGCAGCCCTGCAACTTTTCCCTGGACGTCCAGGATCGTGTGCGCGGCGGCGAGTTCCTTCTCGAGCCGCTTCACCTTCGCCTCCAGCCGCTTCACCTTCGGCGTCAGAGGGTTGGCCTCGGCCGGCTTGCGGCCCCGCTTCTTCGGACTCAGACCGGATAGCGCGCCCTCTCGACGCGCCTTGCGCCAGTTGGCCAGATGGGAGCTGTACCAGACCCTCTCGCCGAAGCAGCCGACCCACCTCGCCGCGGTGGGTGCATCGGTCCGCTGCCTCCAGAATCCGCAGCCGGTACTCCGCCGTGAACTGCCGCCTGGTCGGTCTCGCCAGCACTTCCGGGTCGGGAACCGCCCCGGCGGGCGCCGCGCCGGCCGCGGGGGCCTCGTCGCTACGCTCCTCAACCCCCGCGGCCGGGAGCTCCGAGCCGCCGCCAAACCTCTGCTTTCGTCTTGACATTGATCCTCCTTGCCAACGCGTGCCCTCCACTATTCAACGGGATGCCCGCTGTGTCACGTACGTTGGCAGAGAGGGGGAGGCCGTAAGATCGGCGAAGTCTCCTTCGAACCAACTCACCTTCGCTTCATCCATACCGATCTCGCGCATGAGGTCCCGCGAGTAGCCCGGGGTTTCCCTCTCCAGCGTGCTTGTGGTTGATAGTCGATGCGGAGATTCTGTTAGCTAGCCGATGGCAGTTCCAGGTCCCGGCGGCGTCGCCCGGTCTCTGGGCCTTTCCGCAGGGGTCAACGGACGTGGGCACGCGGCGAAGGACCGGAGTGGCCCGACCTGAGTTGCTCCGGGAAGCGGTCCGAGACTGATGCGCCCGACCGAGTGTGGTGGATCGAACTGCGAACGCCCTAGAGCGGTCGGCTTCGATCGTCGTCGGCGTCGGCCGGGGCGGCTACAGCTCCGAGTTCTTGATCTGGGCGAGCTTCATCAGGTGCCGTTGAAGGCCGCGCTTCAGCGTGCCCCGATGGACCGGCACCGAGACACGTACCGCAATGCCCGGCTTGACGAAGATGTGATGGCTGCCCCGGATCCGCTTCAGCTGCCATCCTCGGGATTCGAGCAGCGAGCAGAGCTCCTTGCCGGAGAGGGCCTTCACACGGCGATTTCGATGACCCGGTCCGTGTCGGAGACGGGTACTTCGTCGGTCTCCACGGAGAGGCAGCCCTCGACGGCTTCGTAGAGGTTGTTCAGCAGTTCCTCGAAGGAGTCTCCCTGGGTGGCGCACCCCGGTATGGACGGTACTTCCGCCCAGTAGCCGCCCTCTTCGGCCTCATGAACGACGACTTGTATCTTCATCGCCTCGGCTCCCGCATTTCGTCGTAGGGTAGCATCACTGCGGTGCTGGAGCACGGAGACTAGCAGCGGCGGTGGCGGAAGCCGGGTGTCTCGTCCGCCGGGTGCCGGAGGTCAGAAGCTAGCAGACCCCACGCGCTGCGCTCGCTTCGCCCGTGGGGCTAGCGAGGGAGGGCCTGCGGCCCCCTTCGAACCCCCCGTCCAGACATGGCCACGCCGCACCGCACAGCGATCGCGCACCGCCGTGACACCGCAGCCGAGCTGGACGAGTGGCGGGCCATGGCCGAGCGCGCCGGCACGACGCTCTCGCAGTTGATGCGGGCGGCGATGCGCCGTACCCGCACATGGACCGCGGAGGACTCCGCGGCGGTGCGCGAGCGCACCCGGCAGGTTGCCCGCATCGGGAACAACCTGAACCAGATCGCGCGGCGGGCGCACCGCTACCGCGGCACCGCTGATGCGGTCCAGGTGATCACCACCTGGTCGCCCGGGTGGAGCTTGAGACGGGCAAGAGCCACAACATCGCGCCGCCCGGCTGGGAGAAGACCTACGGCCTGCTCGAGCGGGCGCTGAACCACGAACACGGCTGGGCGCCCCGACCGCGCCCGCTCCACCCGACCGGGGCGGTTCCCGGCCGACGCCGCCGACCACGACGCCAGCGACCGCTACCTGCGCCGAGCGGGTCGCCGTGTGCCTCGTCCCCGACCGGGCCGGGCCGCCAAACTAACGACCAAATCGGATTCCAGTTGTCCCTTATGCTGTGGTCCGTTCCACATCTACACAAGGAGCTCTCATGAAGTTGCTCGTCGCAAAGCTGTCGTCCCGTTCCCCCGCCACCATCCCACTGTACTGCATGGTGGCTGTCCTGGGGGTGCTCGGGACCTGGACGTTGGCCGCGCCGGCTACCGAAGCGGCCCAGGGCAGTTCCCTCGCCGTTCTCGATCTGCGTGTCGAGGCGCTGGAGCTTGAAGTTGAGCGGCTCCGCAAGTTGATTGAGCTCAACACCCACAACCACATGCTGCACGAGGCCAAGATCCGCGACGGGGCGCGTGCGCTGAACGAGCACCTCGGCGTCGCCTTCAACAACGATCGGCTTCTGGACATGGCGGCGGAGGACAGCAAGTTCTGCCGGCGCTTGTACGAGCGGGCCGCCGAGTACCGAGCGACGTGGCCGTTCATTCACATAACGGATCTGCCGTGACATGTTCTGGCTCATCGTCGGTGGGGTGGTCGTCGGATTCATTGTCCTGGTTGTGCTGGACTTCGTTCTGGGTCTGGTGCTAGATCTGTAGGAATCAGGGAGCGGAGCCAGCCGGAGCCGCGAACGTGGTCGGCGTAAGCCCACTGCTGTCCCACAACCTGGTTGAGAAACGGGTCCGAATCCGTGCCTTGCTGTATCATTGGTCTGGTCGAAGAGCCCAATGATCACAAGGAGGATTCAGACCCATGGCGCATCATAACACGGTGCTCGGACAGTTGCTCGGGATGGCGTCGAGACATGAGTTCGAGCAGGACGCCCGGCGGCACCACGAAAGGAGGAAACTCCGCTCCATGAGTCGGTGGAGTCAGTTCGTGGCCATGGCGATGGCGCAACTCTCGGGGCGGTGCAGCCTGCGGGATGTGGTGGCGAATCTGGACGCCCAGAAACAGAAGCTCTACCATCTCGGAGTCGGACGGGTGGCGCGGTCCTCGCTCGCGCGCGTTAACCAGGAGCAGCCTCACGAGCTCTTCGAGTTGCAGTTCAAGCGTCTTCTGGACCGCTGCCGCCGCGTGGCGCCCGGCCACCGCTTCCGGTTCAAGAACCCGCTCGTATCTCTGGACGCCACCCACATCGACCTGTGCCTCGCGGTGTTCCCGTGGGCGAAGTACAGCAAGAGCAAGGGGGCGATCAAGGTCCACGTCGGCCTCGACCACGCCGGCAACCTGCCCTCGTTCGTGAGCGTGACGGACGGGAGGGCGTCGGACATCGAGGTGGCGAAGACGCTGCGGCTGCCGCAGGGGAGCACTGTCGTTGCGGACCGTCTTTACCAGGACTTCGGCTGGTTGAAATCCCTTGACGCACAAGGGGTTTTTCTGGTCACGCGGCTCAAGCGGGGAGTCCGGTACGCGGTTCGGGAGCGTCGTTCGTACGCCCCCGGCCGCGGCGTGACCTCGGACCAGACCATCGTGCTCACGAGCAAGAAGGGCAGGAAGGAGTGCCCGATCTTGCTGCGGCGGGTCGGCTATCGCGACCCCGAGACGGGCAAGCACTACGTGTTCCTCACCAACAACTTCCGGCTCGCGCCGAGGACCATCGCGGACATCTACAAGGCCCGTTGGCAGGTCGAGCTCTTCTTCAAGTGGATCAAGCAGAACCTTCGCATCAAGAGCTTTCTCGGCACCTCCCGCAACGCCGTGCTGACGCAGATCTGGATCGCCATGTGCGTCCACCTGATCCTCGCCTACCTGAAGTTCTCGAACCGCCTCAAGTGGAGGCTTAGCGAAATCCTGCGCCTGCTACAACTCAATTTCTTCGAACGACGAACGCTCAATGACCTGCTACAACCCGAGCGCGATCCACCGCGCCTCGAAAACGCACAACTGCAACTCGCGTTGCCCTGAAGTTTGTGGGACAGCAGTGGTCTCTTGCACAGTATGTCCTGGCAACGAAGAAGATCGCTGCAGAGCGAGGTCTCCTCTTCGCCGACCTCTTTTCGGATGCAGAGTCGGGCTTGACGGAAAACGGCATGCATCTCAAGGAGGAGTCACTACAGCACGTCTCGGAAACGATCGCGGAGAAGCTCGGCTTGGAGATCCCGTCCTGGGACCAGTTGGCCCGAACGTTGGACGTGCTATCAGGCGAAGCGCGAGCTCACACGCCGCGACTCGGAGAAGGTCGCAGCCGCTCTCGGAAAGTGGGTCACGAGCCTGGATCCGGACGGCGCAGGGTACGAGCGCCACTTCTACGAAGCGGTCGGCGCCTACGCGGCCATCGAGGTTCCCGCACCGGCGGTCCTGGAGAAGTTGTTGGAAGCGAAGGAGCCGGGGGGACGTGCCTTCGCTTCGCGCATCGTGGGCCGATGGCACGGTCGCCTCGATGATCCGTTGGCGCTCCTCGCCAAGCGCGTAGAAGACGACGACGCGCAGGTGCGGATGGAGGCCGTTGCCGCGGCTGCCGCGATTCCCCGGCCGGAATCAATCACCGTGGTCGCGTGCGCGGTGGACCGCCCCATGGATGACTCCATGGAGTACGTCTTTTCGCAGGCGATCCAGCACCTCAGACCGCACTGGGAAGCGGCGCAGAAACGCGGAGACCTCCAATTTGCCAAGTCGGCCCATCTCGCTGAGGTGCTCAACCGCGCGGGGGGAAGGGAGCGAATGGCGGGCCTTCGCACCATCGCCTTGTCCTACCACCTCGACGAAGACACGCGTCCGAGCGCGATCGAAAACCTCCTAACGAGGCTTTCGCTCCAGCCATGCGCGCACGGCGGCGTGTTTGTGGGTCTGGTAGTTGTCCAGGATCAGGCGCAGGTCGAGATGCTTCGGGATCTCACGGTCGAGACGCTTGAGGAAACGGAGAAACTCCTGGTGGTGCTGCCGGCCCATGACGAGTCGAGGGGGTCGGCGGCTGATCACGACGTGGCGTCCTGGTGACGCTCTTCGTGGGCGGGGCGAAGGAGGTTCTGGTGCGCCCTGATCCTGTAGCTGTTGCCCTGGATGTTGACGATGTGGCAGTGGTGCAGGAGGCGATCGATGAGGGCTGCGGCCATGATCTCGTCGCCGAGCACGCCGCCCCATTCCTCGAAGCCCTTGTTCGAGGTCAAGACCGTGGAGGCTCTCGATCTGCTCCCGCTTGATGCTCGGCTGGAAGCTGAAGTCGAACTGCTCGAGCGTCTTGACCGCCGGCAGGCGCGAGGAGCGCATCGCCGTCTGCAGGCGCCGGTTGTTGCGGAGCACGATCTGGGCGGAAAGCAGCTCCTCGATCGCCTCGGAAGCGGTCACCGCGCCGCTGTCGGCTTGCTGAAGAATGGGGTCCGCGGCCTCCAGCGCACCACCTCGCCAGCTCTGCCTTCGAGACTCCCTGCTCCAGGTAGTGCCTCAACAACATCGTGAACTGATCGATGCCGGGCGTGGGGCGATCGAACCCGGGTGGCGAGATCCATGCCATCCGCGAACCGCTCCGTGCGCCAGTCATCGGGCCCGGGTGTTGGTGAAACCCGGACCTTCTGGCGCGAAGGCTCAGTGTGGCAGAGTGACGCTTCGAGGGGAGAGCAGATGGGGATCGTTGAGGAGTGGCATGAGTGCCTGGACCGGGGCGAGGTTCTGCTGCTGGACGGGGGCACCGGGACGGAGTTGGAGCGCCGCGGAGTGCCGATGGACTCGGCGGCCTGGTGCGGGACGGCGGCGCTCGATCACAAAGACGCGATCCGGGACCTCCACGAGGAATACATCCGTTGCGGCGCCGACGCGGTGATCACGAACACGTTCGCGACCCACCGGCCCCTGCTGGAAGCGGCGGGTCTCGGCGACCAGGTCGGGGTGATCGTGCGACGGGCGGTGGAGGCGGCTCTCGAAGCGCGTGACCGGGCGGGATGCCCCGGAGTGCTCGTTGCCGGTTCGCTGTCGACGATGCCGCCGAGCAACATTCGGGGCGGCTACGCGCCGCTCGACGAACAGACCGCTGCCTACCGGGAGCAGTGTGAGCTTCTGGCGGAAGCCGGCGTGGACGTGATCGCTTTGGAGATGATGCAGGATCGGGAGCGTGCTTCGCTCGCCTTCGAGGCGGCGAAGGAGACCGGACTGCCGGTGTGGCTTGGGGTCAGCGCGCGGAAGGACTCGGGTACGGGCGCCATCACGCCGTTCAACTGGCCGAACGAATCGTTCGAGGCGTTGCTCGATACGTTGATTCCGCTGGAACCGAGCATCGTACACGTGATGCACAGCGAGATCGCCGCGGTGCCGGAGGCGGTGGCGATGGTGCGGAAGCGCTGGCGGGGGCCGATCGGGGTGTATCCCGAGTCGGGCTACTTCACGATGCCGCACTGGAACTTCGTCGAAGTGATCGAACCGGCGGACCTGCTCGAGGAGGCACGCGGCTGGGTTGACGCCGGCGTTCAGATCGTCGGCGGTTGCTGCGGTCTGGGGCCGGAACATATCCGTGCGCTGGGAGCGTTGCGCGGGGTGGACGCCGGAGCGGCCTGATGGCGGCGGCAAAGGGCCAGACGGACCGGGCGCGGACGGTCTTCGAGCCGCCGCTGCTCATCGTCGCCAGCCTGGTTCTGTCCTTCGCGCTGTCGCGCTTCCTGCCGCTTGCCCTGTGGCCCGGCAGTCTCTCGCGGTTCGGCGAGGTGGCGGGCGTCGCCATGATCCTCGGCAGTCTGGTGCTGATGACCTGGGCCGGTCTTGCGATGATGCGCGGGGGCGGTTCGCTGCCGGTCCACACTCTGACGGCGCGTCTGGTCGTGCGCGGCCCCTACCGCCTGACCCGGAACCCGATATACACCGGCATGGCGTTGCTGCTTGTGGGCATCGGATTCGCCAGGGACAGTTGGTGGTTCCTGGTCATTGCCGTCGCCACGGCGCTGCTGCTCCGGTGGGGCGTGATCCTGCGCGAGGAGGCCTACCTGGAAGGCAAGTTCGGCGACGAGTACCGGGAGTATGCGAAGCGCGTCCGGCGCTGGCTGTAGAGCCTGGCCGTTTCTGTTGCCGGCTGCGCTGGCGCTGGGGCTGGCCTCTTGCGGTCCCGAGCCGGAAGTTGCAGGGCCGCCACCGGTTCAGGCGGACATCGAGCACCTGCTTGCCGGAGCTTCGACCGAGCGGCCGCCGGTCATCCTGATCACGATCGACACCCTGCGCGCCGACCGGCTGTCGAGCTACGGTTCCGACCGGGTCTCAACGCCTCACATCGACCGCGTGGCCGCCGAGGGCATTCGCTTCGCCAACGCGTCGTCGACGGTGCCGTTCACGTTGCCGGCCCACAGTTCGATCATGACGGGGCTCTACCCGCCGTCTCACGGGGTACGCGAGAACGTCGGCTACGTGTTGGGCGCGGACCGGACCACTCTCGCGGAGCGTTTCCGGGACGCCGGCTACCGCACCGGCGGTTTCGTGAGCGCTTTCGTGCTCGATGCGCGCTGGGGGATCGGCCGCGGCTTCGACACCTACGTCGACGACTTCGACCTCGACTCGATGGCCGGCGCCAACCTGGGCTCGGTCCAGCGCCCGGGGCCTGAGACGATCACGCACGCCCTGGAGTGGCTGGACGGAGCGGTCTCATCCGGCGACGGCGAGGCTGCCGGCGACCCGACCGGGCCGCCGCCCCTCTTCCTGTGGCTGCACCTGTTCGATCCGCACGACCCGTACGAGCCGCCAGAACCGTTTCGGACCGAGTACGAGGGACGGCCCTACGACGGGGAGGTGGCGTATACCGACGCGCTGATCGGCGACTTCCGGGCCGCGCTCGAGCAGCGTGGGTTGTTCGACGAAGCGGTCGTCTTGCTGACGGCGGACCACGGAGAGGGGCTGGGCGATCACGGCGAGAGCTACCACGGTTTCTTCGTCTACGACTCCACCGTCCACGTGCCCCTGATCGTGCGGCTGCCGGGTGGGGTGGAAGGCGGACGGGCGGTCACCGACGCGGTGAGCCACGTCGACATAGCCCCGACGTTGGCGGAGCTCCTGGGCCTCGCCGGGGCGGGCGCCGGGCAGGGCCGGAGTCTGCTCCGGTCGATGCAGGGGCTGGAGGACCCGGACGCCGCGCGCGGTGTGTATGCCGAGTCGTTCTACGCTCTCGACCACTACGGCTGGGCGCCGCTTCGTTCGCTGCGCACGTCCGAGTACAAGTACATCGAGACGCCCGACGCCGAGCTCTTCGCCCTGCTGGAGGATCCGGGCGAGCTGACGAACGTGCTGCTCGAACGGCGCGACGCCTCCCGCGAACTGAGGGCCGCGGTGCTGGAACTGGCCGCCGCACTTGACCGCGCGGCCCCGGATGCCACGCCCGAGCCCGATCTGGACGAGCGGGCCCTGGCGCAGTTGCGGGCCCTCGGGTATCTAGCCGGCCGCGGCACAGCCGAAAGGCGGGAGGCGGAAGGGCCGCGCGCCGATGCCAAGACGAAGGCGCATCTCCACCGCGCGATCATGAGGGCGCAGAGCGCCTTCGGCAGCGGCGACGACGAGGCCGCGACCGAAGAACTGCGGGCCGCGCTCGCCGAGGACGACGGGCTGCTCGACGCGCACCAGCTCCTGGGCACGATCACCCTTCTTGCCGGCGATCCGGCGCCGGCGGTTCCGTACTTCCAGCGTGCGCTGGCGCTCGATCCCGAGCACCGGCAGTCCCTGCTCGGGCTGGCAAACGCCTACGACGAGTTGGGCCGCATCGACGAGGCCATGGTCGGCTACCGGCGCCTGCTCGAGGTCGCGGGCCAGGACTCGAAGGCGACGATGGCCCTGGCCCGCATCCACGTTGAGCGCGGCGAGTTGAGCGAAGCCGAGGATGTGCTCACGGCCGCTGTCGAAGGTCGCGAGCCGCCGCCGGTGGTGACGAACAAGCTCGGCGAAGTGATGGCGCTCATGGGCCGGAGCGGTGAGGCGGAGGCGAAGTTCCGGCAGGCTCTCGCCTCGAATCCTGAACTCGGCGACGCGCACTACAACCTCGCGGTCCTGCTCGACGAGGCGGGGAAGCCGTTCGAGGCGATGGAGACGTACCGGCGGGCGGCTGAACTCCGGCCGCGGGACCATCGCCCGCGCTTCAATCTCGGCCGCCTCTACGGCCGCCTGAACAGGCCTCTCGACCAGATCGAGGCCTACCGGGAAGCGGTCGAGGCGGCGCCGGACTTCGCCCGCGGCCACTTCCATCTGGCCAAGGCGCTGATGGACGTTGGGCTCGACCTGACCGAAGCGGAGGCGATCGCCCGCCGGGGCCTGGAGCTGGCGCCGGTCGGCGAGGATGGCGCGCTCGGCTACTTCGTGCTCGCCGACATTCTGAACCGGCTCGGTCGACCCGGTGAGGAGCGGCAGGCGCTGGCGCGCGGGCGGGAGCTACTGCAGCGCTAGCGGGCGTGGGCCAGCGCCGCGGCGGTCAACTTCGCGAGCAACGCCGGGTTCTCCAGCGGTCCGAGATGGCCGAGATCCTCGACTTCCAGGAAGTCGACGTTCGGCATTTCGCCCACGATCGCCTCGGCCCAGTACGCGGGCCCGGGGATCAGCACGGCGCCGCGCATCAGGGCGACCGGGCAGCGCACTTCGGTCAGGGTGTCCCAGGCGCGGTGGTGGGGCCCCATCAGGTAGAGCCGGGCTTCCACATCGGGCCGGCACTTGATCTCTACCGTGCCGTCGGGCCGGTCGGCGAAGCCGTGCCGGACATAGACCTCCAGCGCGGCCGGATCGAGCAGCGAGTAGGGCATCTTCGACGCGAAGTTGGCGATTGCGGCCTCGAAAGAGTCGAAGCGGCCGCGACGGTTCCTGGTTCGTTCGACCCAGACGCCGAGGCGCGCGTCGTCGTCCGTCACGCCGGGCGGGTAGATCACGGGCTCGTAGCAGACCAGGCCGGCGAAGAGGCCCGGCCGTCGCGGCTCAGCCATCAGCAGGGCGGCCGCGCCCATCGAGTGGCCGAAACCGAACAACGGTCCTTCGGCATCCAGTTCGAGCGTGTCGACTACGGCCAGCAGATCGTCGGCGCAGCTCTCCCAGCGGTAGTCCAGACCCTCCGGGGCCGCCGCGTCGCCGTGGCCCCGCAGATCGACGCTGATCCTGCGAAAGCCGTCGAGTTGCTCGAGCATGGGGTCGTACACCCGTCCATGGAACCCGGTCGCATGGCCGGCAAGCAGGGTCGGCCCGTCGCCGCCGTAGTCGTAGACCGCGAGTTCGACTCCGTCGGTCGACGGGACGCGCTGGACAGAAACCGGTTCGAGCATCGGCGGAACCTAGCACCAGCAGCAATCCGCGGCGGTAGAGCGTTCGTAGCAGAATACGGACCCGATGCCGAAACAAATCCCCTGGTTCGGACTGAGCGCTTCCTCGTCGGCGGAGGGCCTCCGCGTGCGGCGACTCCAGGTCGGCTTCCTGCTGCTGCTTGCGATCACGGCGGTGCAGGTTGTCTGGTGGCTGGTCGACCAGGCGCGGATCGCGGACCGCATCGCCGACGATCGGGTGGCCCGGCTTGAGGTCGACGGGGATGCGGCGGAGGCGGCGCTTCGTGCCGGCCAGTCGCTCGATGAACTGCGGGCCTTCTACCCGGACCTTCTGATCGATGCCGAAGGCGTGCGCCTCCGACCGGATTCGCTGCACGCGATCGAGATCGAGCGGCGCAGTCATCTGAGCCAGTACCGCTGGGAAGGAGCGTTCTTCCTGCTCGTGCTGGGCGGGGGGATTCTGGTGCTGTGGCGGGTGCTGCGCCGGGAGGCGGACCTCCTGAACCGGCAGCAGAACTTCCTGGCGGCGGTGTCGCACGAGCTGCGGAGTCCGCTGGCGAGTCTGCGGCTTACGACCGAGACCCTGCTGCTGCGCGACCTGGCGGCGACGGATCGCCGCGGGTTGCTGGAGCGCAACCTGGAGGACCTGCGTCGGCTTGAGCGTCTGGTGGGCAACCTGCTGGAGACCACGCGTCTGGAGGAACGGCGGGCGGTGCCGCGCCGGGCGCCGGTCGACCTGTCGGAGGCCGTCTCGCTGGCGTTCGCCGAACTCGGGCACGGGGCGGCCGGTACCGAGGGGATCGACATCGATGTCCAGGTCGAGCCCGGTCTGGGCCTGCGGGCCGATCCGGTGGGCCTTGGTACGGTGCTGCGGAATCTGATCGGCAACGCAATCGAGTCGGCGCAGGCAGCCGGCGCCAGGGTCGAGGTCTCCGCCAGGCGGCTCGGTTCGGCCATCGAACTCCAGGTTCTCGACGACGGAGTCGGCTTCGAGCCCGCGGAAGGCCGCCGGCTGTTCGAGAAGTTCTACCGGCCGGGCAGCGAGTTGCGGCGCAACAAGAAGGGCAGCGGCCTGGGCCTCTACCTGGTGCGCGGCTTCGTCGTGCTCGAAGGCGGTGAGGTCGAGGCGAGCAGCGAGGGTCCGGGCCGCGGCGCCACGTTCCGGGTCACCTGGCCGGTCGTAGAGGCTGCCGCGGAAACGGCGTCGTGAGAACCGCGGCCGAGGGGGCGGCCCGGGTGCTCCTGGTCGAGGACGAGGAGAATCTGGCTGCGGGCATTCGCTTCAACCTCGAAGCGGAGGGTCTCGACGTGGACTGGATCGGTGACGGCGAGGAGGCGCTGGAGCGGATTCGGGATCCTCGGTACCAGCTCGTGATCCTCGACGTGATGCTGCGTGGAGTCGACGGTTTCACCCTGTGCGAGGAGGCGAGGCGGAACGGCGTCGATACGCCGGTGCTGTTTCTGACCGCCAAGGCCGGGGTCGACGATCGCATCCGCGGCCTCGAAGCCGGAGGCGACGACTACCTCGCCAAGCCGTTCCATCTGACCGAACTGCTGCTGCGGGTGCAGGCGATCCTGCGGCGCCGCGCCTGGGGGGCGGCGGAGGGGAGTTCCGATGTGGTGCGTTTCGGCGACAACCACTTCGATTTCACCGCCTTTTCGGGCGCGTCCTGGGACGGGCAGGCCCAGCAGTTGACCCAGAAGGAGGCGATGATCCTCAAGACCCTGGCGGAGCGGGAAGGCGAAGTGGTCTCGCGCGAGGACATCCTCGATCGCGTCTGGGGCTACGAGGCGTTCCCGTCGTCGCGGACGATCGACAACTTCGTACTCCGGCTACGCAAGCGCTTCGAACCTGATCCCGAGCGACCGCGCCACTTCCACACCGTCCGCGGCGTAGGCTATCGGTTCACTGCTGGCAGCAAGGCGCGGTAGAGACTGGGTGCGCCGGCGTCCCCGCCGGCATCCGGCGCGACGCGACAGGCTCCGGTACTTCTGCCGCGCTACTCCACTTCGAGCAGCTCAAGTTCGAAGATCAGGGCCGCTGCGGGCGGGATGGCGGGCGGCGAACCGTCCTTGCCGTAGGCGAGATCGGCGGGGATGAAGAGTTCCCACCTGGCGCCCGGTTTCATCAACTGCAGCGCCTCGGACCAGCCGGGGATGAAGCCGCTGACCGGGTAGGTCGAGGGCTGGTCACGGTCGTAGGTGCTGTCGAACTGCGTGCCGTCGAGCAGGGTGCCGCGGTAGTGGACCGTGACTTCCTGATCGGCAGCCGGACTGTCACCGCTGCCGGCGCGGATCTCGCGGTAGAGGAGTCCGGAGTCCGTCTTGACGATGCCTTCCTCCTTCTCCTTGGTGGCGAGGAAGGCGGCGCTCTTGGCAGTGTTCTCCATCATGGCCGCCTGCCGCTCGCGGTCCGCGTGCGCCTGCATCTTGGCCCCCAGTTCGCTCAGGACACTGTCGACTTCCTCGGAATCCAGGGCCTCGGTGCCTTCCAGACCGTCCTTGAAGCCGCGCAGCAGCAGTTCGAGATCGACTTCCAGGTCGTCCGGCTCCAGGTTGCTGCCGATGTTCAGACCGATCGCGTAGGAAGCCTTCTCGTTCCAGGTCTCGGCGAGCGGCGGCTCATCGTCGACCGCGGCGTTGGCCTCTTCCTGGGCGCAGGCTGGCGCTACCGCGAGGAAAGCAAGGCTGGCGGCGATCAGGCTGATGCAGGTGCGTGGCTTGTTCATGGCGCGCATCGTATCCGCATGGGGCGCGTACGTCCCGCCGCTTCGCTATCCTCGTTTCGTGGGGCCCGTGCAGTTGATCCTCGTGGCCTTGGTGCAAGGGCTCACGGAGTACCTGCCGATCAGTTCGACGGCGCACACGATTCTGCTGCCGCGACTGTTCGGCTGGCCGGATCAGGGTCTGGCGGTCGACGTGGCGGCCAACGCGGGGACGCTGCTCGCAGTCGTCGCCTACTTCCGGAGGGACCTGGCGGGCTTCGCCCGGGCCCTTCGCCCCGGCGGCGACGGCGACGATGCCCAGGCGGAGCGGCGAATGATCCCGCTGCTGGGGCTTGCGTCCCTGCCGGTGCTGCTCGCCGGCATCGCGGCATCGGGCTGGATCGCCGGCGATGCCCGCAGCCCGGGCGTGATCGCCTGGGCGACGATCGGCTTCGGCCTCCTGCTCGGGGCGGCGGACCGTTGGGGCGGGCAGAACCGCCGGATCGGCGAGGTGACCTGGTGGCACGCGCTCCTGTTCGGCGTGGCCCAGGCCACCGCGCTGATCCCGGGCGCCTCCCGGGCCGGCGTGACGATCAGCGCCGGCCGCCTGCTCGGTTTCGATCGCGAGTCGTCGGCGCGCTTCGCCTTCCTGATGGCGATCCCGGCCGGTGTGTTCGTGGTCGGCAAGAACGGGCTCGATCTGCTGAACGGGGCGCTGCCGTTGTCGCAACTGCCGGCGATGTTGCTGGTGGCCGCCCTGTCAAGTGTCGTGGGCTACCTGGTGATCGGCCTGCTGTTGGGCTGGGTGCGGCGCCACGGTCTGCTGATCTTCGTTGCCTACCGGCTGGTGCTGGGCGCCGTGCTGCTCATGCTCTTCTGAACGGCGCACAGTGGATGCGCCGGCACGCCCGGCGGCCCCGCCGGTTCCATGTAAAGTCAGCCCGCATTGTGTTCGTGACAAGCAGCACGGCTGAGGCTTCTTGCAAGCGCTGTGTCGGCCTCGCCTGCGTCGGCACCCCTCACATGGGGGGGGTTGAGTGTATTTACATTTACAGCTACTGCTACACGGACTACAATTGCGGCTATGTTCCCGCTGCACGCAGCCAGACGCTCGTCGTCGGTCGGCCGGACCTCGAGCCGGGGCCGATCTTGACGCCGGGAGCGATTCGGACGGCGCGACCGGTTCTGACGCTTGCGGAGGCGATGGACGACCGCGAGGGAGATCCGACGCTGCGTCCGACCGGCGCTTGCATCCCGGCGCCCACCGACATCGCAACCTGTTCGATAGCGAACGGACAGTCCAGCCTGGTGGGTTGCAAGACGCCTTGGCAGAGCGGGAGCAGGGTTCGGCAAGGCGCTCCTGCCGAACGTGACTTGGCGGTGTCGACGGCGGGCCCCTGAACTTGCGACTCCATCCCAAGAGGATTGCGATCGGCCGGACGCCGAAACGCGGCTTGCGGAAGTCCTCCTGAGCGAGTCGCCGAGGTATGGGTCTTCATCTCGCCGCGGGCGCCTGGCACGGGCAGGTGGCGCGTCGCGGCGCAGAGGCTCGATCGGAGTACGGCGCCTCGGATGGCCGAGGCGGAACCAAACGGCGTTGCGACCCTTCATGGTCTGCCGACGGGCTCGTACTTTCTGGGCCTGCAGACTCCGGACGGCGACCTGCTCCATTCGGAGCAGATGCAAGTAGCGGGCAACGAAGCCGTCGCCATCGATCTGGACTTCGTCGAGGTGCGCGGTCAGGTGCGTCTCGACGGCAACGGCGTTCAGGCCCGGGTGGCGCTCAGCCGCGGGGCTGGCGACCGCGTACCATTCGTCACGAACGAAGACGGCGAGTTCGGCGGCCAGATGCCGAGGCCGACAGGCGATGTGGTCGCCGCCGCCGTGGAAACGGCCGGCGGACTCCGTCGGATGTTCAAGGTCAGCGCACGCGTGGACAACGATGTTCTGAGCCTGCGATTCGACTTGGGCGACCGAACGGTACGTGGCGTGGTCCTCGATGGCTCAACGCTTGAGCCGCTCCCCGGCGCCTCGGTGAGCATCGAGAGAGCCGACGAGGGGGACGGGAACGACGATGACGATCTGGAAGCGTTCGTTTCTCTGCCGGTCGCGTCCGACCAGGAGGGCCGTTTCGCGTTCGACGGGCTCGAGGAAGGCCGGTATCGCCTGTGGGCCTGGTTCGACGGATTCACCCAGGGGAGGGCCGAGGTTCCTTCCTCGCCGTTGGAGGACTGGGTAGTAGACGACGTTCGGACAGTGCGCCTGCGCCTCCAACCTGGCGATCCACTCGACCTGATGGACGAACCGGTCGGCACGGTCGTGCTGCGCAACACGGTCGGCGACCGCGCCGGAGGTCTCTCCGAGCCGGTCCTCCTGACGCCGCACGGAGGCGTACTGTTGATGAGCGACCTGCTCGCCTGGAGCCGCCGTGCCGGCGGGGGGGCGTGGACCCGGCGACCGGCAGTGTGATCGACAGGATCGAACTGCCGGGACTTTCCGCCGGTCGCTACCGGGTTGTCCAATCGGCGGCCTTCGACTACGGGTTTTATGTGAACGCCTGCGCGGGCGCGCTCAACGCAAGCGCCGGCGCCGGGAGCGTACTCGTGCCAGGAGGGCGGGTGGAGTTCGAGGTCGACCTCGGGTTCGGTTCCGACGAGCCGGTGCTGTTTTTTCCAGCGGATCTCTGAATCTCGGGAGCGAGCCGTCCCGAGTAGTCCGTGTTGGCGGGCGGACCGCCGGCGAAGCTTGTACCGAGCGCGAGCCTGCAGGGTCAGAGGAGCGCCAGCGGGCTCAGGCGGCGCCGATCCTGGCGGCGATCTCCAGGCCCATCTCCGTTGTGGATACTGCCGGCTGACCTTCGGGCGCCAGATCGCAGGTACGGAGCCCTTCGTCCAGGACCGCGGCGACCGCCGCTTCGACCTGGGTCGCCTCCGTCTCCAGATCGAGGCTGTGGCGGAGCAGCATCGCGGCGCTCAGGATGGCGCCGATGGGGTTGGCGATGCCGCGGCTCGCGATATCGGGCGCCGAGCCGTGGACCGGTTCGTACAGGCCCTGTCGACCGGAGCCGAGCGACGCCGAGGGCAGCATGCCGAGCGAACCGGCGAGGATGGCCGCCTCGTCGCTCAGGATGTCGCCGAACATGTTGCCGGCGAGGATCACGTCGTAGTCCGCGGGCGAGCGCATCAACTGCATCGCGAAGGCGTCGACGAGGTGGTGGCTGACCTCGACGTCGGGGTAGGCGCCGGCGACTTCGGTCACCGCGCGGCGCCAGAGTCGCATCGAGGCCAGCACGTTCGCCTTGTCGATCGAGGCGAGCTTGCCGCGGCGTCCTCTGGCGGCGCGTAGCGCCACGCGGGCCACGCGTTCGACTTCGGCGGTGGAGTAGACGAGCGTGTCGTGCGCCACGTCGCCGTCGCCCTGTTCCTGGCGGGGGCCGAAGTAGATGCCGCCGGTCAGCTCGCGCACGAACAGCAGGTCGACGCCACGCAACAGTTCGGGCTTGAGCGGCGCGAACTCGATCAGTGACTCGAACACCGGCACCGGGCGCAGGTTGGCGAACAGGCCAAGCTCGGCCCGCAGGTCGAGCAGCCCCTGCTCGGGGCGGAGTTCGGCGGTCGGGTCGGACCACTTCGGCCCGCCGACGGCGCCCAGGAACACCGCGTCGGCGGCCTTGCAGGCAGCGAGCGTGCTCGGCGGCAAGGGGTTCCGGAAGTCGTCGATCGCGTTGCCGCCCATTGGGTGGGACTCGAGCTGGAACTCGTGGCCGCCGAGATCGGCGACGACGTTCAGAACGCGGGCAGCCTCGGCCGTGACCTCGGGCCCGATCCCGTCGCCGGGAAGAAGGACGATGTTCGCCTGCATGGGTCGGTGTGGTCGAGAGGGCGCGGCTCAGGCGGACCGCGTGTCGAGTCGGGAGGGGTGCTCTGCCTCGAATGCTCCGATGGCCGCCGCCTGCTTCAGCAGATAGCCGAGCTGATCCGTGCCGTCGAGCAGGCAGCGGCGGGCGAACGGATCGACAGCGAACGGCGCTTCGCCTCCGCCGGGAAGGCTGAGGGTCTGCGCGTCGAGGTCGATCGTGACCTCGGTCGCCGGGTTGGCGGCGACGGCGTCGAACAGCGCTGCGGAGACCTCGTCCGCTACCGGTACGACGAGCAGCCCGTTCTTCAGCGCGTTGCTGCGGAAGATGTCGGCGAAGGACGTGCTGATCACGGCGCGGAAGCCGTAGCCGACCAGAGCCCAGGGCGCGTGCTCGCGGGAACTGCCGCAGCCGAAGTTGTCGCCGGCGAGCAGGATGCGGGCGTCCTGATGCTGCGGCTGATTCAAGACGAACTCAGCGATCGGCTCGCCTTCGGGATCGCCGTCCCGGTAGCGCCAGCGGCAGAAGAGGCCGGCGGCCAGACCCGAGCGGTCGGTGACCTTGAGGTAGGACGCCGGGATGATCTGGTCCGTGTCGATGTTCTGGCCAGGCAGCGGCGCCATCGTGCCGGTGAAGCGGTCGAAGCGCGTGCTCATGAGAGGTTTCCCCGTGCGTCGGCGGCGCTTGTGCCGGAGCGTGCGGGCGAGACGCCCGCGTTCCCAGGAGTGCTCATGACAGGACCTCGCGGACATCGGTGACCCGACCGGTGATCGCGGACGCCGCGGCGGTAAGCGGACTGGCCAGGAAGGTGCGGCCGCCGGCGCCCTGCCGGCCCTCGAAGTTGCGGTTCGAGGTGCTGACCGCGTACTGGCCCGGGGCCAGTTGATCGCCGTTCATCGCCAGGCACATCGAGCACCCCGCTTCGCGCCACTCGGCCCCGGCGTCGACGAACACCTGGGCGAGACCGTCGCGCTCGGCCTGCCGCTTGACCGCGTCCGAGCCGGGCACGACGAGCACGCGGAGTCCGTCGGCCACCTTGCGCCCGCGCAGGACGCTCGCGGCGGCCGCAAGATCGCTGTAGCGCGAGTTCGTGCAACTGCCGACGAAGACGACGTCGATCGGCTTGCCCTGAAGCTGCTGGCCCGGTTCAAGAGCCATGTAGTCGAGCGCCTTGCGGAAGGAAGCGCGTTTCTCCGGTTCGACTGCTCCATCTTCAGGGATCGCGCCGGCGATCGGGATCGCCATGCCCGGGTTCGTGCCGTAGGTGACCATGGGTTCGAGCGCCGAGCCGTCGAGCGTGGTGGTCCGGTCGTAGACCGCCCCCTCGTCGGTGGGCAGGGACCGCCAGTCCTCGAGCGCCGCCTCCCAGGCGTCGCCCGACGGCGCCATGGGCCGACCCTCCAGGTAGTCGAAGGTCACGTCGTCGGGCGCGATCAGGCCGGCGCGAGCGCCGCCCTCGATCGACATGTTGCAGACCGTCATGCGGCCTTCCATGTCGAGCGCGCGGATCGCCGCTCCCGTGTACTCGAAGACGTGGCCGGTTCCGCCGCCGATGCCGAGCCTGGCGATCACGGCCAGGATGATGTCCTTCGCGACCACGCCTTCCCGCAGGCGGCCGTCGACGCGCACCTCGTAGGTCTTCGGCCGGTGCTGGAGCAGGCACTGCGTGGCCAGGACGTGGCCGACTTCGCTGGTGCCGATGCCGAAGGCGAGGGCGCCGACCGCACCGTGGGTGCTCGTGTGGCTGTCGCCGCAGACGACGGTCATGCCGGGCTGGGTGGCGCCGAGCTCGGGCCCGATCACGTGGACGATGCCGCGGCGCGCGTCGCCCATGGCGTAGAGCGGGATGCCGTGACGTTCGCAGTTCGCCTGGAGCTGGTCGAGTTGGGCCGATCCCTCGGGGTCGAGCACCCGGAGCTTCGCGCCGTCGATGGTCGGGTCGGTGGGCGTCGAGTGGTCCATCGTCGCCAGGGTGAGATCGGGCCTCCGCACGCTCAAGCCCCGTTCTGCCAGATCGGTGAACGCCTGGGGCGAGGTCACTTCGTGAACCAGGTGCAGGTCGACGTAGAGGCTCGCCGGCAGTCCTTCGGCCTCGGCGGCGACCAGGTGGCGCCGCCAGATCTTCTCGAACAGCGTCTGGTTGGGGCTCATGCCTTCACCGGTTGGGGGCTCGACACCCTGAGTGTTGCCGGACCGCCCTCGCCGGCCGTGTACTTGGTCCCGATGGCGGCCACCATCCGGTTCAGGGCGGCGAGGTAGGCCTTGGCGGATGCCACGATGACGTCGGTGTCGGCGCCGTAGCCGCCGAAGACCCGGCCCTTGCCGCGGCCGCCCGCTGGGCTCTTGATCCGCACCGTGACCTCGCCCATCGCGTCGATGCCCTCCGTGACGCTGTGCACGTTGTACTCGAGCAGCGTGTTCCTGGCTTCGACGACGGCGTCGATGGCGCGGAACGTGGCGTCGACCGGGCCGGTGCCGACGCCGGGCGACACGTACTCCTGGCCGTTCGGACCGACCACGCGGGCAGTCGCGGTCGGCATGCCGGGCCGCCCGCAGGAGATCTGCAACTCCGAGAGCGTGAAGATCTCCGTGGGCGCCAGGATCTCCTGGTTCGCCAGCGCCTGGAGGTCGGCGTCGGTGATGTCCTTCTTCTGATCGGCGAGCTGCTTGAAGCGGCGGAACGCCTCGCCCAGTTCCTCCCGGTTGAGCTCGAAGCCGAGTTCCTCCATGCGCATACGGAGCGCGTGCTTGCCGGAGTGCTTGCCCAGGACCAGCCTGCTCTGGGTCAGGCCGACGGTCTGCGGGGTCATGATCTCGTACGTGCGCTGATCCCGGAGCATGCCGTGCTGGTGGATGCCGGCCTCGTGGGCGAACGCGTTCTCGCCGACGATCGCCTTGTTCCGGGGCACCGCGATGCCGGTGTAGTGGGCCACGAGACGACTCGTCCGCACCAGTTCGGTCGTGTTCAGGCGGGTGCCGACGCCGTAGATCCGGGGGCGGGTGTGCAGCGCCATGACCACTTCCTCGAGGGAAGTGTTGCCGGCGCGCTCGCCGATGCCGTTGATCGTCACTTCGACCTGGCGCACGCCGGCCTGGATCGCCGCCAGCGTGTTCGCGGTCGCGCAGCCGAGGTCGTCGTGGCAGTGCGCCGACCAGATGACGCGGTCGGCGCCGTCCGTGTGCTTCATCAGGTAGCGGAACAGGTCCGCGTACTCGACCGGCATGTCGTAGCCGACGGTGTCGGGGACGTTCAGGGTCGTGGCACCCTCCTTGATCGCGAGCGAAAGCACCTCGACCATGAAGTCCGGGTCGGAGCGGCTGCCGTCCTCGGGGCTGAACTCGATGTCGTCGCAGAGCGACCGGGCGTGCGCGACCATGTGGCCGACCTGGCTCAATACCTGCTCGCGCGTCATGCCCAGCTTGCGCTCCATGTGCAGGTCCGAGGTCGCGATGAAGGCGTGGATGCGCGGCTTCGCGGCGTCGCGGACCCCCTGCCAGGCCTTGTCGATGTCCTCGCGCCAGCAGCGGGCGAGCCCCGCGATGACCGGTCCATCGCTGCCTCCGACCTCCCGCGCGATCCGCCGTACGCCCTCCAGGTCGTCAGGGCTCGCGGCCGGGAAGCCGGCCTCCATGACGTCGATGCCGAGCACGGCAAGTTGCCGCGCCACCTCGAGTTTCTCGGCGCTCGTCATCGTTGCGCCGGGCGACTGCTCGCCGTCGCGCAGGGTGGTGTCGAAGATTCGGACGTAGTCGCCGTTCGGCCCTGTTCCTGCCATCGCTACACCTCCTTCGCGTCCAGGAACGGCATCATCCGACGCAGTTCCCGGCCGACCTCCTCGATCGGATGCGTTCTCTCCTGCGTTCTGCGGGGATCGAAGCGGGGACGGCCGTTCCGGTTCTCCGCGATCCAGTCGCGCGCGTAGGTCCCGTCCTGGATGTCGCTCAGCACCTTGTCCATCACGGCGCGCACGTCCTTGGTGATCAGTTGGTCGCCGGCGTGGTAGCCGCCGTGCTCGGCGGTGTCGGAGACGCTGTACCACATGTAGCCGAGTCCTCCCTCGTACATCAGGTCGACGATCAGCTTCAGCTCGTGCAGGCACTCGAAGTAGGCGACTTCGGGCTGGTAGCCGGCCGCGACGAGCTTCTCGAAGCCGGCGCGCACCAGGGCCGAGGCGCCGCCGCAGAGGACGATCTGCTCGCCGAAGAGGTCGGTTTCGGTCTCCTCGGCGAAGGTCGTTTCGATGACGCCGGCGCGCGTGCAGCCGATCCCCTTGGCGTAGGCCAGGGCGTCCGCCAGGGCGTTCCCCGTGGCGTCGTTCGCCACGGCGACGAGACCCGGCGTGCCGGCGCCCTCGGTGAACACCTCCCGCACCCGGTGACCGGGCGCCTTCGGCGCGACCAGGGATACGTCGATGTTCCGAGGCGCCTCGATCTCGCCGTAGCGGACGTTGAAGCCGTGCGCGAACATCAGGGTGTCGCCGGGCTCGAGGTTCGATGCGACGTCCTGCTCGTACAGCTCCGCCTGGACGGTGTCGGGGGCCAGGATCATGATCATCCGACTCCTGGCGGCGGCCTCGGCGTTGCCCAGCACCTCGAGGCCGTCAGCCTCGGCCTTGGTCTGGCTGCCGCTCCCCTCCCGCAGGCCGACAACGACTTCAACCCCGCTGTCACGGAGGTTCAGGGCGTGCGCGTGTCCCTGGCTGCCATAGCCGATGACCGCGACGGTCCGGCCGGACAGCCGGGAGAGATCCGCGTCGTCGTCGTAGTAGAGCTTTGCCATCTGAGTGGTTCCTTGTCTGTGTGATCCGAGGCCGAAGCGGCCGTCGGTAGTGTGTTCCTGGCGCGGTTCTAGAGCACGCTTCGCCTGGCCCTGGATCCGCCGCGGTTCGGCTTGAAGCCCGCGTCCTTCAGCGTGTGGCCGCCGCGGCCCATGGCGATGACGCCGGTGCGAACCATCTCGACAATGCCGAACGGCCGCACGAGTTCGGTGAAGTGCTCGATCTTCTCCTCTTCGCCGGTGATCTCGACGACCAGCGACTCCGCGCCGACATCGATGATCCGGGCGCGGAAGATGTCGCAGAGCTGGATCACCTCGCGCCGGTTCGAGGAGTCGGCCTTGACTTTGACCAGGGCCATGTCACGGGCGACGGCGGGCAGGCCGTGGAGGTGATCGACATGGACGACGTCGACCAGCTTGTAGAGGTTCTTCACCAGGCGGTCCGCCTCCGCGGCGTCCGACTCCATGACGATCGTCATCCGCGACACGTGGTCACGCTGGGTGCGTCCGACCGACATGCTGTCGATGTTGAAGCTGCGCCGCCGGAAGAGGTTCGCCACTCGGGCCAGGACGCCCGGACGGTTCTCGACCAGAGCGGCCAGGATGTGCTTTGCCATATCGCGGTACCCTCTGAACCCGAGCGCCTCAGACTCCGAACCGTGTTCCGATGGCCGCCACGGCTGCCGGCGCCTCGGGCTCGGGCGTCTCGAATGCGGCCGCTTGTTCGCGGCGCTTGCGCTCGAACTCCTCGGGAGTCGGGCGGCGGATCATGTCGTCGAGATCGGCGCCGGTCGGCACCATGGGATAGACGATCTCTTCCTTCTCTACGACGAACTCGATCAGCGTGGGACCGCCTGTGTGTGCCCGCGATGCGCTGACCGCTTCCTCGATCTTGCCGCGTTCAGTGACCCGGATCGCGGGGATGTCATAGGCGGCCGCCAGCTTGCAGAAGTCAGGGTTGACCATGGGTGTCTGGCTGTACCGCTCGTCGTAGAAGAACTCCTGCCACTGGCGGACCATGCCGAGAAAGCCGTTGTTGATGATGGCGATGTGAACGTTCGCCTGTTCCTGGACGGCGGTGGCGAGTTCCATCATCGTCATCTGGAAACCGCCGTCGCCGATGATCGCCCAGACCTCCTGGTCGGGCCGGGCCAGCTTGGCGCCGATGGCCGCCGGCAGCCCGAAGCCCATCGTGCCCAGGCCGCCGCTGGTGATCAGGCTGTGCGGCCGCTCGTGCTGGTAGTACTGCGCCTCCAGCATCTGGTGCTGGCCGACGTCGGTGACGGTCACTGCGTTGCCACCGGTGAACTCGAACAGATCCCGGATGACCTGGGCGCCGAGCAGCTTGCCCTCGGGGACCGCGGGGTGCTGCGGTTCGCTCGCCGGCCTCACGATCTCCCGCTGCTCGGAGTCCTCCCGCCACTCGGCGATCCGGTCGAGCCAGGTCTCGTCCCAGGGGCGCTCGGCCCGTTCCAGCAGTTGCCGCAACACCTCGCCGAGGTCGCCGACGATTCCCACGTCGACCCTGACGTTCTTGTTGATCTCCGAGGGATCGATGTCGACGTGGATCTTCCGCGACTCCTGGGCGTAGGTGGCCAGGTTGCCGGTCACCCGGTCGTCGAACCGCATGCCGAGGGCGATCAGCAGGTCGGCCTGCTGGATCGCGTGGTTGACCTCCGCGCCGCCGTGCATACCCATCATTCCCAGGCACAGCGGATGGTGTTCCGAGATGGCGCCCTTGCCGAGCAGGGTCAGGGCGACCGGGATCTGCGTGCGCTCGCAGAGTTCCTTGAGCTCCCGGTTCGCGTCCGCCATCGAGATGCCGTGTCCGGCCAGGATCAGCGGCCGCTTCGACCCGCGAATCAGTTCCAGGGCCCTGTCGATCTGGTCGGCGCGGCCCCTGCGGGGCGTTCGGTAGCCGGGCAGGGTGACTGGTTCCTCGGAATAGACGAACTCCGTGGTCTGAGTCTGCACGTCCTTCGGGATGTCGACCAGGACCGGGCCGGGACGGCCGGTGCGGGCGATGTGGAACGCCTCGCGCATCACGTCGGCCAGTTCGTCGACGCTCGTGACCAGGTAGTTGTGCTTCGTGATCGGAATCGTGATGCCGGTGACGTCCGTTTCCTGGAACGCGTCCGTTCCGATGGCGCCGGTCGGCACTTGGCCGGTGATGCAGACGATCGGGGAGGAGTCCATCAACGCGGTGGCAATGCCGGTGACCAGGTTGGTGGCGCCCGGGCCGCTGGTCGCCATCGCCACTCCGACCTTGCCGGTGGCGCGGGCGTAGCCGTCCGCCATGTGGGACGCGCCCTGCTCGTGACGGACCAGGACGTGGTGGAGCTGCGGGTACTGGGTGAGCGCGTCATAGGCAGGCAGGATGGCCCCGCCCGGATAGCCGAAGACGATGTCGATCCCCTCGCGGAGCAGGCACTCGCAAACGATCTCGGCGCCGGTCAGGACGACTGCGTCCGTGCCCATGCCCGTCTCGGTTTGGCTGTCCGTTGCGGTCGTCTCTTCGGCCATCTTGACCTCCTCGCTCAGCCCGCCGCCGGCTGTGCCGCCGCAGCCAATCGGGGTACCGGAGTGAGCCAGTTGTGGCGGTCGGGGAGCCGGCCTTCCACAAGGCCGAAGAACTCCTCCTGCAGGCGGTGCGTGGTCGGACCGCGGCTGCCGTTGCCGATCGGAATCTGGTCCACGGTGCGGACCGGACTGACTTCGGCCGCGGTGCCGGTCATGAACAGTTCGTCGGCCAGGTACAGCTCCTCGCGGCTGATCGGCTCGAAGAGCACTTTGAACTTCAGATCCTGGGCGATCGTGATCACCGAATCGCGGGTGATGCCGTTCAGAATCGAGTTGTGGCTCGGCGGTGTGTAGATCACGCCGTCCTTGATCAGGAACAGGTTCTCGCCGGCGCCCTCGCAGACCAGGCCGCGCTCGTCGAGCATGATGCCCTCGGCGTAGCCGTTCTGGCGCGCCTCGACGGAGACGAACTGGTTCGTGACGTACTGCCCGCTGATCTTTCCCAGGGGGGCGCCGGTGTTCGAGTTGAAGCGCCGCCAGGAGGAGACCGCGGCGTCGACGCCCTGTTCGATCGCCTCCTCGCCGAGGTAGCGTCCCCAGCGGACCGCGAAGATCGCGAGCTTCACTTCGCAGTCCGTGGGGTTGAGTCCCATGCTCTCGGCGCCGCGGTAGATGAGCGGACGGATGTAGCAGGATTCGAGGCGGTTGCGCGCCACCGCCTCGATGCACAGCTCCTCGACCTGATCCTGGACGTAGCCCGGATCCATGCGCATGATCCGGCAACTGTCGAACAGGCGCCGGATGTGGGCGCCGAGACGGAAGACGGCCGTCACGTCGCCGGTGTCGTAGGCGCGGATGCCCTCGAAGACCGACGAGCCGTAGTGGAGGCCGTGGGTCGTGATGTGGACGTTCGCCTCGGCCCAGGGCGTCCACTGGTCCTCGAGCCAGATCCACTCAGATCGTTCAATAGTCATGTGGGTGGTTCAACAAGTCCTACGAGTGGTTCAATAGCCGTTTGGTGTTTCATGGTGGATTCCGGGGCGCCGAACCCAAAAAAGCCCCCAGGCGGTGCTGGGGGCTCTAGGTCGGTCAGGTTCCGGTTGGTGCGCCTAGTTAGCCCCCTGGACGGCAAGAACCAGAATCAGAACCAGTAGCAGGAGGCCGGCTGCACCGGCGAAGTCGACGATCGGCCGCGACAGGACGCGGGCGACGACGACGGGCCGGGCGCCGCGAAGAGGCGTCCGCGCACTTCTCCGACGCCATCCTGGTGCCAAGCGCGTCATGGCCGGTTCGAGTGTCCTGCTGGGTATGGGTTTGCTGATGCTCTGCCGTGCGGCAAAGCGTGCCGCAGAGCGTAGGGGAGGAGAGGAGCGGCTGTCAAGTGGACGGCGTGCCTGGCGCCGTCCAGGCGGCGCTAGCAGCGTGCGCCGCAGGAAGAATCGGCGCACCCCATGTTCTGCCGCGCCACGCTTGCATGGAACTGGACGCTGCCAAGTCGGATTCCGCCTGCGGCGGATGCGGGCCAGAAGGCCCGCGCACCCAGAGACAAGTCGGTGCCCCGCCTATAGAGCGCCGGGCAACCAGCCGACATGCACAGCCCCGTTCCATGCGCGTCAGCGCCGCGCACGCGCTGCGCTGACGCCTATCCGACGGTGTCGCGGAAGATGCCGATGATCTCGTCCGCCTCGTTTTCGGTCAGCGTCAGGATGGGACGGAACTCGACTCCGCCGTCCGTGTACCAGGCGGGCACGGTGAAGATCCCGGCCTCGAACAGCCTCGCCGTCATCTCCATCTTGCCGATCTCCTCGGAGAGGATGCCCATGCAGAGTCCGTGCTGGTTCACCTTGTAGGGACCGCCGCGCAGTCCCTCGGCGAACTGCTCCGCCAGCGCGTTCACGTGCTCCGGGAAGCCGGGCGCCATCGTCAGATCGCAGACCTTGGCGGTCGCCACGCAGCCCAGTTCGTTGCCGCCGAAGGTCGTGGAATGGGGTATCGCGGTGTCGAAGAACCACTCCTTGACCTCGGGGGCGAGCAGTACGGCCGCGTTGGCGAGGATGCCGCCGCCGAGACCCTTTGCCGTCGTCATGATGTCCGGGACGATGCCGTGGTGTTGCCAGAACCAGAACTTCCCGGTCGCGCCGAGCCCCGTTTGCACCTCGTCGACAATCAGCTTCGCGCCGTGCTTCCGGCAGATGTCCATGACGGCCCGGAAGTAGCCGGGGTCGGGCACCGGGAAACCCGCCTGCGCCGGTGAGGACTCGATCAGCACTGCCGCGGTCGCGTCATCGACTGCCGCTGCCATGGCGTCGACATCGTTGTAGGGCACGAAGACGAAATCGTCGAAGTCGAGCAGATAGCGCTCGTGGTTGTCGGCGCTGTCGCCGGCGGCCATCGCGAAGCAGGTGTGGCCATGGTAGGAAGCCTCGATCGAAACGAGCTTCGTACGCCGGGTCATGCCTCGAGTCGCGCGGATAGCGACCTCGGTGGACTCGGCGCCGCTGGCCGTGTAGGTGACCCCGGTGAGCGCTCCATCAGTGCTGGCGATCAGCTTCTCGGCCGCCTTGGCCTTGTAGCCGGAGACCAGCAGCAGGTTCCCGATCTCGAGCTGGTGCAGCGCTTCCTTGACCGCCGCGATGATGTCCGGGTTGCGGTGGCCGAGGTTGTAGAGCGTGCCGTTGCGGTGACAATCCCAGTACCACTTCCCGGTGAAGGCGTCCTGGACGCGGGCGCCCTCGCGCTGGCCGAAGTGGAGTTCCGTGCCGAACGCTCTCATGACCCCCACGTTCCCCGGGGACACGTGCTCCGCGAAGGCGGTCTCCGCGGCCTCCGCCGACGGGTAGGGCGGATAGCCCTCCGGGAAGTGTCGCGCTTCCATGTCAGCCGGTGTCCGATCGTCAGATGCTTCCGGCGCACCTTCCGTGCCTGGTGTGCAGCTCGCCAGAGCCGCGGCCCCGCCGATGGCCGCCATGGTCTTGATGCAGTCGCGGCGATTGCTTGTCCTGGATCCGTCGGCTTCGCTCATTCTGGGAATCCCCTCTTCTTGGGCACAAAGAAAAGTTAAGGAAAAACAAAGTCCCATTTCATTGTCTATAGCGTGGTTAGAGTGTATGTTCTTTGGGCGACATAATCAACAGTCAGCATTCGTAGTGAGTCTGAGGAGTCGGTGGTACTTCATAACGTACAGAAAAGAAAGGACTTAACGTCCGGATTGGAGAGTCGGTATGTCTAGGGTTCGATTTCTGGTCACACTCTCTTTACTGTTGCTGGCGGCGACGGCGGTCCTGGCGCAGAACGTCGGAACGGTGCGCGGAGAGGTGCGCGACACGAATGGCGACCCGCTTCCGGGAGTCCTGGTGGAGGTGACAGGGGACATCGTGCGTGGTGAGCGCGCGACGACGACCGGGGCCACCGGGGAGTACCTGGTGACGGCGTTGCCGCCAGGCACGGTCACCGTAACGGGGACGCTCGAAGGGTTCACTGACGAAACGGTCGAGGACGTGCGCATCTCGATTTCGGCGACCAGTACGGTGAATCTGGTGCTCCACCTGGTGGCGGCCGAGGACACGATCACGGTGACCTCGGAGAGGCCGATCGTCGACGTGACGAGCAACGTCATCAGTATGAACCTGCCGGAGGAGTTCATCGACCCCCTGCCCACGAACCGCAACTTCCAGGACTACGCGGGATTCGCCAAGGGCATGAGCAACATGGGCCGCGACCAAACCTACGCGGAGTACCGCTACTCGGCCTACGGCGGCGGCATGGCCGCGAACTCCTGGAACGTCGACGGTCTCAATGCCTCTCTCCATGAGAACAGCAATGTGTGGTGGTGGATCAACCCCGACACGATCGCCGAGATTCAGGTGCTGGGAGTGGGCGCCCCGGCCGAGTACGGAGGCATGTCGGGCGCGGCCGTCAATGTGGTCACGAAGTCCGGGACCAACGACCTGAACGGTCGCCTGAACTACTTCGGTCAGTACGCGGGCACGACCGCCGAGGGTCCGAAGGCGGCGGGGCTAGGTGGTGAGGAGACCGGCTTCTACCGAGACAGGTTCCAGAACTACACCCTGGCGCTCGGCGGCCCCTTCCAGCGGGACAAGCTGTGGTACTACGTGTCGCTGGAGTACAAGGAGGACGCGTTGGGGGAGCCCGGTCAGGTACGCGACTTGATCCGGCCGGACAAGTGGGAGCGCTACAACCTCAAGCTCGACTGGTCGCTCACTGAGTCGAATACGCTGACGCTCAGCGGCCAGTACGAGGACTACGACTGGCGGCAGACCGCGGATCCCTTCACGGACGAGGACGCGACATCGCACGAGTTCGGAATCAAGCCGGGATGGAAGCTCGGCTGGCAGTCCGTGGTCACGGACAGGACCTTCTTCGAGGTCAGCGTCGGCGCGTTTGAGAACTACGACCGCGTCGCCTCGGTGACCGGAAGCATCGCCGCGCCCGTCATCGACTACACGGCGCCGGTGCCGACCACGGTCGGCGGGGTGAAATATCCGTACGACTACCCGCCGGAAATGACCAGGGCGAGCGCGAAGTTGACGCACTTCGCGGACGACCTCGGCGGCAGCCACGAGTTCAAGTTCGGCGTCCAGTTCACCGACGCGTTCATCCAGACCGCCGCGATCTATCCCGGCGCCAGCGGCAAGTACTACTACAAGTTCGGGTCGAACTACTACATCTACGCTCGCCGACCGCACTACTACGGCAGCGACAGCACGGCGCTCGGGGTCTTTGCAGACGATTCGTGGAGTGTGGGAGACAGGCTGACTCTGAACCTTGGCGTCCGCCTCGACCAGGACAACGGCGATATTCCTGCCTTTCCTGAGCTCCTGCAGCACTTCGGTGGCGAGAACCAGGGCGTCAAGACCGGGAACGTACATCCCGCCTACAGGGACGTCGTCGACTGGGAGACCATCTCTCCGCGTATCGGTCTGGCCTACCAGGTCGGAGAGGGCTCCAAACAGGGCGTGCTGCGGGTGTCGTACGGCAAGTACTTCGAGAACAACAACACGGCGATGTGGAACGGGCCGCATCCCGACCGCCCGGTCGCCAGATTCGGCTTCAGCGCCAATCGCTACGGTCCCTTCACCTACTTCCGAACGGTCACCGACGAGCACCTCGACACGCCTGACCCGAACATGAAGCCTCCCGAGTTCGACCAGTTCGCCGTGGGCTACGAGCGGCAGCTCAGCGACTCCCTCACGATCGGTGCGGAGCTGGTGATCAAGGAAGGTGCGAACTTCATTGGTTGGCACATCCTCGATGACGGCGTGTATGAAGAGGTGCCCTTCGTCAACCCGGAAACGGGCGAGACGATGACGCTCTTCAGCATTGTTGAGGAGCCTACGCGGCGCAAGGGCAACAGCCCGGGCCCGGGAGCGAACGCGCCGCCCGATGCGAGGTACTACCAGGACTACGAGGGGTTCTTCCTGACCCTCCGAAAACGCCAAGTCGGCCGTTGGGGACTGAACAGTTCTCTCGGCTACTCGAAGTGAACGGGACGAAACACCCGTCCTCTGAACCAGATCCAGGGTCAGCCCTTCTTCGCCAACCAGGAGGGCACCGACCCGAATCATCATCTGAACGGGGACGGCCTCTACCAGGCGGACCGGAAACTGATGTTCCTGGCCCAGGGGCATGTCGACATGCCCTGGGATTTGAGGGCGGTCGGAGTGCTCAGGGTTCAGGACGGCCGGCCGTATACGGTCCATACGCGCGTGCGGTTGAACCAGGGACTGACCGAGATCGCTTTGCATCCGCACCAAGACGGCGTCCGGCTGCCCGGCAATACGTTTCTGGACCTCGGTCTCGGACGCTCGTTCGCGTTCGGGAACGGCCGCGCGTTGGGCGTCGACCTGCAGGTCCAGAACGTACTCAACGACGATGGCTGGGACCAGTGGCAGGTTGGTGCTTATCGGAGCGGCAATCTCGTACCTCTGAACTTCCTGCTGCCGCGGCGGCTGACGCTGCGCCTGACCTTGGACTTCTGACGTGATGCCGGAATGCACCACAGTCGGAAAGCCGGATCGCGGGATCCCCTGGATCGCCGTGCCCTCCGTCGAAGACGGGCGGATCGTCGAGTGGTTTGAGCTGTTTGAGCCGCGGGGCTGAGACCCTCAGTCCGTGACGCAGATCCGTGCCTGTACTCTCGGGGCAGTTCAAGCGACGGTCTGCGTGCTCCTGTTTCTCGGTCCGTCGTTGGGGCGTTGGTCGCCTACAACCGGTACACGGGTGAAGAAGTGTGGCGGACCGGGGAGTTCCCGCCGAGCTACGCCTCGCCGATGGCGTTCACGATCGGTGGCGTCCGGCAGATCGTGACGCTGACCCAGAAGAACGCGGTCGGCGTCCGCGCCAGTGACGGCAAGCTCCTGTGGTCGAAGGAGATGCGCACGTTCATGGAGATGAACATCACGACCCCCGGGCTCTACGAGGAGCGGATCCCGATCGGCGGCTATCACTGGGGGAACACGCTGCTCGAGGTTGAACCCCGGGGCGGGTCGACTGATCAGCCTTGGCAGGTGAGCAATGTCTGGGCGTCGAAGCGGCACGAGCTCTACATGGACTCGGCGGTGCTCGTCGACGACTAGGTCTACTTTCGTTCCAACAAGAGCCTCGGGACGCTCGTTGCGTTGAGATCCGGACAGGAGAGCAGTGCTGGCAGGGCCCGCCCCAGGCGGCACGGTACGCGTCCTTCGTCGTGATGGGCGATCGCCTTCTTGTTCTGACGGACAATGGCGACATCAAGGTGATCCCGGCCGATCCATCCGAGTACCGGGAGCTTGCTTCCTGGCCGGTCGCCGACCGATACGAAGTCGATGTACGCCGAGTGGGCCGGTGAGGTGGCGATCGTTCGGGGCGTCTTCATCGACTTTCGACCCGCCAGGCAGGCCATCATGGAACGCCTCTTCTACCTGAGGAAGTACGGGGACACCTGGAAGATCACCGCCCTGGACGGCATACCGATCTGGGAGAGGTGGGGATCGAAGGGCGAATTCAAGTTCACCGAGTTCAGCGCCGAGAGTCCGGAGTGAGGAGCAGCCTGCCGATCTGCCCGCTCATGTCCGCGGTTCGGGCGGAACAGGCTATCCGTCCTTTCTTGGCGAGAAAGAGCCCCACAGGCCACCGAATCGGCGATAGAATCGAACGTTTACGCGCTCGGCGTAGTGGATCGGGCCCCTTGGGGAAAGCTCCAGCCCCGTTTCCGCGTGCGTTCGCGCCTTGCCCCGAAGCCAACTGGCGACTGTGTCGTGAAGCTGTTCCCCCGCCTCGAATTCCACCGCACCGGCATCGGACTGCTGCCGGATCCGCACGATCCGGAGCCGGGTTCGGCGGTGCATCTCGCCAACGTGGCGGGGTCGAAGCGGCCACTCACGTTCTGCAGTTGTTCGGCGGGGCGGCGGAGCGGCTGCCGCCATCTGAAGCAGCTCGAAGGCCAGATCCGGGAGTTCCACCGCGCCCTCGGCGGCAGTTGGGTCGACCTGTTCACACGCAGCGGCTGGTTCCGGCTCGCCCAGACACTCTTCGCCGACAACCTTCCTTCCGTTTCGGATTGCCGTGTTCTGCAGGAGCGGCCGGGCGGGCCGATCCGTCTGTTTGCGCCGGGTGAAGTAGAGGTTCTCCGCTACCTGGAGCAGTCTCCCCCGGTTGTCCGCTTCCTCGAGCGGATCGGGAAGCTCTCGTCCGGCGCCTCGGTGGCCGATCGTTCAGGTCTCCTCGATCGTCTCTCGACCTTCATGCGTACGCCCGAGGAACAGCACCTGAACAAGGCCGGAATGCAGACGAACCGGCAGTTCTTCGAACGGAGTGTCTGGTGCCGCGTCGCCTACCACGCGCTACGAGAGTATGGCGATATCCCCGGTGGCGCGCCTGGCATGGCGGAGCTTGTGAAGGCGCGGATGCGGCTCGAGCCCGCGGTCGACCTCCGTAGCGGTAGCCTGTTTCTGAAGGTTCGGGCCGATTCCGATGCGTCGGTTTGCTTTCAGATCGCGGTGCCGAGAAGGCGGGTTGCCTATGCGCTCGCGCTGCTGGCGGAGACGGGGCAGGACTCGGTTGCGCCGCTTCCGGCTGCCGACCTCTTCTACGTTGGGCCGGACACGAAGATCGAAGAGAAGTGGAAGCTTGGCGCCCTGAGCCTCGCCGCGGAGGGCGAGGAGCTACTCGACGAACCCGAGCGTGAGCGCTTCCGGTACGGCGGTCTCGTGTTCCTCGAGGAGCTGGGGATTCTCGTGCGGCGGTCGGAACGAAGTGAGGGGCGCTGGCGGGAACCCAGGTGTCTTGATCTCGAGGCGGCTGCCATCGACACGTTTCGCTCCAGGCCGCCGGTCCTGGAACCGGCGCCGACCCTGGCCGAGAATCCTCTGGCCAGCCTCGGCATTCTGACCGAGTTCGACTACATCGAGATTGCTCCCGAGGGCGAGGACGAAGGAGACGACCTGCTTTCGATCCGTTACGGCTTCGGCAGCGGCAACGTGGGGCTGGACGAACTGCTCGAAGCGAAACGGGCGGGCCAGCCGTATCTCGAGACCGCTTCCGGCTGGATCGACCTGAACGCACCGGCTCTGCGTAGTCTGGGCTCGCTGCCCGGTCGTCGAGTGAGTGCCGGCCGGTCCAGCGTTGCGGGCAACGGCGGCGCCGGCAATGGCGGCGCGGGGAGCGTGCGCCTCTCGTCGGCTGAGTTGCTGCGGCTTCAGGCCTCGAGCGCGGCGCCGATCCGGGTCGAGGGCGAAGGCAGCCGGACCGATTTCCTGCGCCGCTTTCTGGCTTTGAAGCCGGCCGATCCGCTGGTCGAGCCGGAAGGGTTGCGGAGCATCCTTCGGCCCTACCAGAAGCTGGGCGTCGAGTGGCTCAAGTTTCTGTACGAGAACGGTCTGGCCGGCTTGCTGTGCGACGACATGGGGTTGGGGAAGACCCACCAGGCGATGGCCCTGATGGTCATTCTGCGCGAACAGTTGGCTGTGGACCTGCCGATTCTGGTCGTCTGCCCGCGCACCGTGATCAGCCACTGGCGGAACAAGCTGCGCGAGTACGCTCCGACACTGCGGCCGGTCTACTACCACGGACCTCACCGCAATCTGGAGGAATCGCTGGCCCAGGGCGATGTGGTGCTCACCTCGTACGGCGTGATGCGCAACGACGTCGAGCGCTTCGGCGAGCGACTGTGGGGTCTGATCGTGTTCGATGAGGTCCAGCAGATCAAGAACCGCAGCACGCAGGGCTACCGGGCCGCGGTGGCGCTTCAGGCGCGCATGAAGCTCGGGCTGACCGGTACGCCGATCGAGAACGCGCTGACCGAACTGAAGGGACTCTTCGATCTCGTGCTGCCCGGCTATCTGGGCGGTGACGACAGCTACGTCGACTTCATGGGGCCGAACGAACTCGATGCCGATTCGTGGTACGCGGTCAACCTGCGGCGTCTGACCGCGCCCTTCGTCCTGCGCCGGGTCAAGACCGCGGTTCTGGACGAACTGCCGGAGAAGATCGAGGATGTCCGCACCTGCCGCCTGAGCGAGGAGCAGTTCGGCATGTACCGGCAGACGATCGAGACCAAGGGCGCGGCGCTGATGAAGACGCTGCGGAGCGAACGGAGCTCGTTGCCCTACATCCACATTTTCGCCCTGCTGAACATGCTGAAGCAGATCTGCGATCATCCCGCCTTGGCGGTCGGCGATCTGGATCGCTACGAGAACTACGAGTCGGGGAAGTGGGACCTCTGCAAGGAGCTCTTGGAGGAGAGCTTCGACAGCGGCCAGAAGGTCGTCGTCTTCACCCAGTACCTGGGCATGATCGCGATCCTGGAGCGCCATCTGACGAAGCTCGGCATCGACTGCGTCACCCTGACGGGTTCGACCCGCGAACGCGGCAAGGTCGTCGACCGGTTCAACAACGACGAGGAGTGCCGGGTGTTTCTGGGCAGCCTGAAGGCCGGGGGCACGGGGATCGACCTGGTTGGCGGTTCGGTCGTGATCCACTACGACCGCTGGTGGAACGCCGCCCGGGAGGATCAGGCGACCGACCGCCTCTACCGCATCGGCCAGAAGCGGGTCGTACATGTGTTCAAGCTGCTCACCGAGGAGACCCTGGAAGAACGGATCGCGGCGATCATCGACCGCAAGCGCCGGCTGATGGAGAGCGTGGTGCAGGAGGACGATCCGCGTCTGAACAAGATCTTCTCGCGGGAAGAGTTGATCGAGTTGCTGCAGGGACCGGGGCTGGAAGACGATCCCGTCTGATGTGAGGATGGCGCCTTGACGACTTCCCGGATCGAGCTCTACGACACGACGCTGCGCGACGGCACGCAGCGCGAGAACATCTCGCTGTCTCTGGCCGACAAGGTGGCGATCGCCCGGCGCCTCGATGCTTTCGGCATCCCCTACATCGAATGCGGCTGGCCCGGCTCGAACCCGAAGGACGCCGATTTCTTCGAGGCCATCCGCGACGTTGAGTTGGAGCAGGCAAGGATCTGTGCCTTCGGGGCCACGCGCCGGAAGCACAGCGCCTGCTCTCACGACGGCAACGTCCAAGCGCTGGTCGCGGCGGAGACGCCCACCGTCGCTCTGGTCGGCAAGAGCTGGGATCTGCACATCGAGAAGGTCCTCGAGACGAACGCCGAAGAGAACGAGGCGATGATCGGCGACACCGTCGGCTACCTCAAGGACCTCGGCCGCGAGGTGATCTACGACGCCGAGCACTTCTTCGATGGCCTGGCCGGAAACCCGGAGTGCGCCCTCGGCACGCTGCGCGCGGCGGCCGCGGCGGGCGCCGACTACGTCGTTCTCTGCGACACGAACGGCGGCGCCCTGCCGTGGCAGATCAAGGCGGGTGTCGACGCGGCGCGGGGCGAACTCGGACCGGACGTCCGGATCGGCATCCATACCCACGACGACGGCGGCTGCGGCGTCGCCAACTCGCTTGCGGCGGTGCGAGCCGGTGCGGTCATGGTGCAGGGCACGATCAACGGTTACGGGGAGCGGGTGGCGAACGCGAACCTGGTCACCATCGTGCCGGACCTGCAGTGCAAGATGGGATTCTCCTGCGTTCCCGACGAGAGTCTGCGCGAGTTGACCGCGCTGTCGCGCTACGTCGCCGAGGTCGCCAACATCGCCCATGACGAGCACCTGCCCTACGTGGGCCGGAGCGCCTTCGCCCACAAGGGCGGCATCCACGTCGCGGCGATGCTCAAGGAGCCGACCAGCTACCAGCACCTGGCGCCGGAGGTCGTCGGCAACGAGATGCGCACCGTGGTCTCCGAACTCTCGGGGCGGGGCAACATCGTCCACCTGGCGGAGAGCGCCGGCGCCGGCGCCGATACGCCGTATGCACGCGAGGTGCTGCACAAGGTCAAGGAACTCGAGAACCACGGCTACAGTTTCGAGGCGGCCCAAGCCTCCGTCGAACTCATGCTGCGCCGCGCGGCGCCCGGATACGAGTCGCCGTTCCGGTTGATCGACTTCCTGACCGTGGTGGAACACCGCGACGGCCGCGGCCTGGTTGCCGAGGCGACGGTCAAGGTCGAAGTGCCGGGCGGCACGATCGCCCATACCGCCTCCGAGGGCAACGGCCCCGTCAACGCCCTGGCCCACGCCCTGCGCAAGGCCCTGGAGCCGCACTACCCGCAACTGGCCGAAATGCGGCTGGCCGACTACAAGGTCCGCATTCTGGACAGCGCCCACGGTACGGCCGCCATCACCCGGGTGCTTGTGGACTTCGTGGCCGGCGGCGACCGGTGGACCACGGTCGGAGCGGGGACCAACGTCATCGAAGCAAGCTGGGAAGCGCTGTCCGACGCGATCGAGTACGGCCTGACGAGCTGAGCTGGTTCTGGTTGTTGCTGCTGGACGGTTGCCATGAGCCGATGTTCGAAGCGCCGGCGAGGTCGGTGCCCGTGCAGCGACGAGGCGGGCGAGGCGTGCTGCGTCGAACCTAGGGTTCGCAGACCGCGGCAAACGCCGTCGCGTCCGCGATGGCCGGCGCCGGCCGGCCCGGCTCGTTCCGGTACTCATTCACCGCTCCCGTCGCCGTGTCGGTCACCCGGATCGAGTAGCCCAGGTCCGTCGTCGACGCGCCGTACACCCACACGTGACCGTTCAGCGCGCAGCCGTCCAGCACCTTGATCAGGACTTCCCAGTTCTCCCGGCTGAAGAAGGTGAACAGACCCGAATCGTTCGTCCCCGCGTGGACCACGCTCCCCGCGCCGCTGTCGCCGTCCGGCTTCCACCAGTCCACAACCACCGCGTAACGCGAATCCTGCAGGCAACGCCTCGTGGCGCTCGACTCGCACGTACCCGCGGGAGAACTCGACTCGACCAGGAACACATGCGACGACGTCGATTCACGCGTGCCGTCGCTCACCCACAGCGTGACTTCGTAGAAACCCGGCTGAGGCCAACTGTGCGACAACCTGCGCAGACTCGACTCCGTGCCTTCGCCGAACTCCCATCGCCGCGCCGCGGCGGGACCCGTACTCATGTCCGCGAACTGCACCGGTTCGCCGGTAAGAGCGCGGCAAGGCTCCCGGTCGCACTCCACGCCACTGACTTCGATCACGGCCATCGGAGGCGTGTCGTCGTCCTCGATCGACACGGTCGTCCCGGCGCCGCCGTTTACACCCCACGGTAGATCGCCGAAACCAAGAGCCACCGATTCGCCGAGGTCCTCCTCGCTGTCGTCCGCGGCCGCGAAGTCGAACGTCCGGGTCGTCACGCCGCTGCTGAACGTGATGCTCGCAGGCACGCCCGAGTAGTCCGCTTCCGACGCTCCGCCGCGGTGGCGCCGAACCAACGGAATCGACACCTCCCGCTCCGGATCCGCGCTCAGGCGAACCGACACCTGAACCGTCCGCCCTTCCAGAACCTCGTAGCGCGAGGAACCGAACGAAGCCTCCACTTCCGGATCCTCGTCCGGCGGCGGCGGCGGCGGTGGCGGCGGCAGGGCGCCGTCGTTGTCCTGGATCGCCAGGGTCGTCTCGTCGACGCCGCCGGCGGCCACCCGCGACGGCAGCGAACCGAACCGCACCACGACAGCCTCGCCGTCGTCCTCGTCGCTGTCGTCCGTCGCCGAGAAGTGGAACTCCGCCGTCCTTTGATCGGAAGAGAACGCGACCTCGAACGGCACGCCAGAGTAGTCGTCGAAGCTCGCACCGCCGTGGTGCGTCGTCTCCAGAGGCACCGCAATCGTCCGTTCCGGGTCCTTGTCGAGACGCGCCTCGACGCGGACCGAATCGCCCTCCTCGGCGTCGTAGCTCGAACGCCCGAACGACACGACGACATACGGATCGTCATCGTCGCGAATCGTCCCGGTCACCCGCAGCGTCGGACCGCCGCCCGCCAGCAGGCCGTTCCGCACATTGCTCAGCGTCAGCGTGAAGGCCTCGTCCTCGGCCTCGTCTACTTCGTCGTCCGTGACCGGCACCCGGATCTCCTGCGAAGACGTCGAGCCCTGCGGGAAGGTCAGCGTGCCCGACGTCGCGGTGTAGTCCGAACCCGCCAGCGCCGTGCCGTTCGAGGTCGCGTAGTCCACCAGCACGTCCGACGTGCCCGCGTAGCTGATCGTGACCTCGAACACAACCGCGCCGCCGCTCTCAGGCCCTGAACGGTCCAGCGTCGATACCGCCGATGCGTCGTTCTCGAGGATCGTCACCTCCACCGAGGCTGCCCGTACGGAACCGTAGTCACCGCCGCTCACCGCGTGGCGGATCGTCACCGCGGCGTCCGACACCGCGTCCGCGTCCTCCGCCGCCTCCACTGTCACCGTCTGCGGCGCGTCCCAGTCCGTCGTCGCGAAGGTCAACACCGACGGACTCACGGACACGTCCGTGACGCCCTGAATCGACGCCGTCACCGTCACCGAATCCGACGGCTCGGCCGCCAGCACCACGCCGTAGGAGCCGGTCGTCCCTTCGGTGACCTGGAGCGAAACCGGGTCCACGTCGACCCCGCGTTCGCCCGCCACCGTCGCCTGGAATTCCTGGGTCGCCGGCGTGTTGGAGCCGGAAACATCCGTCGCCGTGACCTCGATCGTCGATTCGCCGGCCGCCACCGGCGCCACCCTCACCGACGAGCCCGAAACCATGGCCCGCGCCACGGAAAGATCCGAGGACGTTGCCTCAAAGGTCAGCGAATCACCGTCCGGATCCTGGAACGCGGCCGAAACGTCGACCGCAACCGCCCCTTCGCCCACCCGCAACGACCTTTCCTCCAGCGTGCCCACCGCCTCGGGCGAGCGGTTCGGCAGCGTCTCGCCAATCACCGGCTCCGACCACTCGCCGCCGCCGGCGCTGTTTCTTCCCCGAACCTGAACGTCGTACTTCGTCCCGTCCAGGACGCCGGTCAGGGTGTACTCCAGGCTGCCCGCGGTCCAGATGCTGCTCCGCGTCGTCCAGCGACCGTCCGACTTGTCGGACGCCGAACTCCGGATGTAGCGCAGGTCGAAGAACGTGATGCCGGTTACGCCGGCAGGCGCGGTCCAGGCCACCGCGAGCTCTCTTTGGCCCCCGGTCACGGAGTCGATGGTCGGCGCCGGAGGCGGATCCGTCACATCGACGACGGTCACCTCGACCTCCACGACCGCGGAGTTGCTCTCCTCGTCGCTCACCCGCGCGGTCACGTCGTACCGGTTGTCCCCACCGTTGTCCACCGGACGCTCGTAGTCCCTGGCCGCCATGGTCAGCACCCCCGAAGCCGGATCGATCGAGAAACGGTCCGCGTCGGCCCCCTCCTTCGACCAGACGAGATCGCCAATCGGGCGGCCCTCCACCGACGGCCTCCCGGAACGCCACGCACGGTTCTCGTTCACGTTTCCGCTCACAAGACCCGTAATCGCCAGCGGTCGGCGGGCGCCGTCGATGACTCTCACCGTCACATTGGCGGAGACGGTGTTGCCGTCGGCATCGGTGGCGGTCAGCGCTACCTCGTAGTCATGGTCCCCGTCTTCGTCGACCGGTTGCTCGAAGTCCTTCGCTCCGAGCGACAGCTCACTGGCCGCCCAGGGCGGCGAGGGGAACAGGTAGCCCAGTCGAGAGTGCGTGAACAGGGCCGCATCGGCGCCCGTCACGTTCCAGGTCACTTCGCCGACCGGGCCCTCGCCAATCGGGCATGGATCCGTACATACGTACGGTCTGGAGTAGTAGCCGATCCCCTCCGGAACCTTGCGGCTCCTGGCGGATTGGATGCGTAGCGATCTACTCTCAACGGCATCGGAGACGGTGACCGCGATGTCGGCGGTGGCGGAGTTGCCTTCCGTGTCGGTGGCCCTCGCGGTCACCTCGTACCGGTTGTCGCCGCCCGTGTCCGCCGGCTTCTCGAAGTCGCGGCCGGGCAACCCGAGCACACCGGTGCTCGGATCGATCTCGAAGTGAGCGGCGTCGGCGCCCTCCCGGGTCCAGGTCAACGACCCTACCGGACTTCCGGTCACAGTCGGCGTCGCAGACGTCCACTCTGCGTTCTCGGCCACCGTGCCGTTCGAGAACCCTCCGACTGTCAGCGTGGTGGTCGTCGACGGGTCCCAGCCGATGTTCTGCACCGCGCTGACGCTGCGGTTGCCCACCGTGTCCGCGGCCGCGTTCGCCCGCGCGGTCAGCACGATCGTCGCCGCGTTCGACACGGTCGGCGTGACTTGGACGATGTAGGTGCGAGCGTCGGCACGCACCGGCGCGACGACGGTCGCGTTCGTCGCCGACACGTCGCCGGCGTCGTTGAAGTCCTCCACGTCCTCCGGGAACCGGATCGTCGCCGCGAACGGCGAGCCGCTGGCCTTCGCCGGCGCGACGGTTGGCGCGGGCGCCGTGTGGTCCAGCGTGAAAGTCCGCTGTGCCGCGACGGGCCACGCCGCGTCCAGAGCCACGTCGGTCATGTCGAGGATGTCCTGATTCGAGGCGAAACCGAGGGTCGCGTCGCCGCTGAAGCCGGCCACCCCCGCCGTTACTTCGATGTCGTAGATCCGCCGACTGCCGGCCTTGGGCGTCACGGTGATCGTCGGCGAAGCCGGGCCGGTGAGTTCGAAATCGGCGCTGGTCACGTTCTTCACGTCCCGGCCAAAAGCCAGCCGCCAGAGCAGGGAACTCGCTCTTGCCCTCTCCCCTGCCGGGCGCCGCCGCCTGAGCGACGCCACGACCGGACTCGTTCCCCCGGACCGGAAGGCCGCCACGGTCGTACGGGTGTTGTTCAGGGCCGTGGCAGTCGCGGACGGACCGGTCACGGCCTGAGAACTCTGAGTACCCGCCACGCCGAGCGGATCGTCCTGGTACGACTGATCGGGATTCGAGTAGCGGCCCAGATAAGGGCAATTCGCGATGCCCGCGTGGGAGCACCGGCTCCGGTAGGACATGATCGTCCGCCACGCCGTAGGCCGCGCCGCCGTGGACTCGAACGCCGCCTGGTTCACGTAACCGTAGGCGTAGGGATAGGGCAGGTTGTCCAGACTCGAGAGCCCGGCGACGGTTTCCTGGTAGCGGTCGTGGCGAAGGCCCATGTTGTGGCCGAGTTCGTGCGCAAACGTCGCACCGCTGCAACCGACGGCCGTGGCGCCGAAGCCGTAGTACTCGAACGACGGCCCCACGTCCGTCATCAACCAGCCAATGCCGCAGTAGTTCGTGGTTCCCCAGACACCCCACCGTTCGACGATGTGGACGAGGTCCGCGCCGACCGCATCGCGCAGCGCATGGACGCGGTCCAGGATTCCGTCGCCCCGTGTGGTGAGCGGACGCAGTTCGTAGGACGACGAGGTCTCCTCGTAGTCTAGTTCCTCTACGTGCGCCAGGCGGATCTGCAAGTCGACTCCGCTGTTCGTGAAGTAGCCGTTCACCTCGGTGAACCAGCGATCGATCTGTGTCTCGATGTTCCTTTCGCCGCCGACCGCATCCTTCGCGGCCGTCGTGTAGACGACCAGGACGTCGACCTCCGAGCCATCGCTGGCGGGCGACACGGCAAACGGGAGATCCGCGACCGGCGCCGCGGCGGCCGCGGCATCGACGCCGGGCGGAGACGGCGCCTCCAGCGCACCGCCGCACTCGGGCAGCGCCGACGAGTCCGCCTGCCGGATCTCGACGGCGCCGCCGACCGTTGAACGGATGGTGTAGGTGTCGCCGCCGGCGCGCACGGTGCCGTCGACGACGTCGCCGTTGACCACCAGGGTCACGGTGCCCGCCGGCACGCCGTCTAGCCGCCCCTGCAGGGAGTAGCCGGACGAAGTCGGCGCGGTGCGCAGATCGACGCCCCGGAACCCGGCGTCGTCGAACAGGTTCAGGTCGATCAGACCCGCGGCGGTTCCGCCCTGTTCAAGGGCCGCCCGCGCGCCGGCCAGCAGGCCGAAGTCCATCCGCGCCCGCCGGCTGCGAAGCGTCGGGCCTTCGGTCTCGACGGCCGGCGAAACCGCGGCTTGCAAGCGGATCCGGGCGGCTTCGTCCGCCACCGGGTCCACAGGCAGGAACAGGTCGTCGGCTGGGGCCGCGGCGGCGAATAGAACCGCCGTCACGACGAACAGGCAGACGGCCAGCACAAGATCACCCTAAACTGAAGTCACCTGTTTCTAGCACTTTCGCTTCAAGTCCGTGATGGGACGGGCGACACTCGCTGGACCCGGCACGAGATGGAGATGGCCTGCGGCATCCAGCAGGCGGTCCAGTACTACTCCCTGTTCGAGATCGCCTTGCGGCGCCGGAACGGCGAAACGGTGGAGGGCCACGGCCGGCGAAGAGACGCGTAGCGTCCCAGGAGTCCGCGCTAGCGGGCGAAGGCCCCACGTGCGCCAATCGCCTCGAACGGCTCCATGCCGATGCAAGTGCAGATCAGGTGGCGGTCCCCGTGTACGTTGTCGATGCGCCCGACAGGGGGCCAGTACTTGTGGTCGTCGTTCCAGGGGGCCGGAAACGCCGCCTGGCGACGGGAGTAGGAACGATCCCAGTCATCGATGGTGATTGCGGCGGCCGTGTGGGGCGCGCGGCGGAGCGGGCTGTCGACGATCGCCACGTCGCCGCGTTGGACGGCGGCGATCTCGGCCCGAATGGCGATCATCGCGTCGCAGAAGCGGTCGAGTTCCGCCTTCGACTCGCTCTCCGTCGGCTCGACCATCAGCGTTCCGGCGACCGGGAAGGACATGGTGGGGGCGTGGAAGCCATAGTCGATCAGCCGCTTCGCCACGTCGTCGACCTCAACGCCGGCGGTCTTGAAGCCGCGCAGGTCGAGGATGCACTCATGGGCGACGAGGCCGCCCGTGCCGCGGTAGAGCACGGGGTAGTGCGCTTCGAGCCGGTGGGCGATGTAGTTCGCGCTCAAGATCGCGGCCTCGGTTGCCCGGCGCAGCCCGGAGGCGCCCATCATGCGGATGTAGGCCCAGGAGATCGGCAGAATGGCGCCGCTGCCGACCGGCGCGGCGCTCACCGCGCCGACGGCGCCCAGGCGTCCCGTGCTGTTGGAGCGGCCGGTCGAGGCCAAGGGATGTCGCGGCAGGAAGGGCGCGAGATGGGCGGCAACCGCGATCGGCCCCATTCCGGGACCGCCGCCGCCGTGCGGGATGCAGAAGGTCTTGTGCAGGTTCAGGTGACAGACGTCGGCGCCGTAGTCGCCGGGCCGGCAGACGCCGACCTGGGCGTTCATGTTGGCGCCGTCGAGGTAGATCTGCCCGCCTTGGCCGTGAACGATGGCGCAGATCTCGCGGATCGCTTCCTCGAACACGCCGTGGGTCGATGGGTAGGTGACCATCAGGGCGGCGAGGTCGTCGCTGTGGGCGTCGGCCTGTGCCGTCAGGTCTTCGAGGTCGATGTTGCCCTCGTCGTCGCACTTGACCGGGGCGACCGCCATGCCGGCAAGGACTGCGCTGGCCGGGTTCGTACCATGCGCCGAGGTGGGGATCAGGCAGACGTTGCGGGCGCCCTCGCCGCGGCTCTGGTGGTAGCTGCGAATCGCCAGCAGGCCCGCGTACTCGCCCTGGGAGCCGGCGTTCGGCTGCAGGGAGACGGCGACAAAGCCGGTGATCCTCGCCAGCCAGGTCTCGAGATCGGTGCAGAGTCTTCGGTAGCCGGCCGTCTGCTCGGCCGGCGCGTAGGGGTGCATGTGGGCGAAACCGCGCCAGGTGATCGGCATCATCTCCGCCGTCCCGTTCAGCTTCATCGTGCAGGAGCCGAGCGGGATCATCGAGGTGGTCAGCGACAGGTCCCGCGCCTCCAGCCGGTGGAGGTAGCGGAGCAACTCGGTCTCCGAGCGGTAGCTGGTGAAGACCGGGTGATCGAGGCAGGGAGTCGTCCGGCGCAGCGACGCGGGCAGTGCCTCCGGTCCGTTCACCGGCGCCGGAGCGGCGGCCGGCCGGACCTCGGCGAACGCCGCGAGCACGGACTCGATGTGGTAGTCGGTGGTCGTCTCGTCGCAGGCGACCGAGATCGCGCCCGACCCCCATTCGCGCAGGTTCAGCTTGCGGCGGACGGCGGCGGCCAGCACCCGGCTCTCCTCGTTGCTGCCTTTGACGTCCGCCGTGACCGTGTCGAAGAACCGGTCCGACCTGAGGTCGAAGCCGAGGGCGCGGAGCCGTTCGGCCAGGCGGCGGGCGCGCCGGTGAACCGTCTTGGCGATCGCCTCCAGGCCCTTCGGGCCGTGGTAGACCGCGTAGAAACTGGCTATCACCGCCGGCAGCACCTGCGCCGTGCAGATGTTGCTGGTGGCGCGGTCGCGCCGGATGTGCTGCTCCCGGGTCTGCAGCGCGAGGCGCAGGGCCGGGCGGTGACGGTCGTCGTGCGTGACGCCGACCAGGCGGCCGGGCAGGCGCCGCTTCAGGCGGTCGCGGACGGCGACGTAGGCGGCGTGCGGACCGCCGAATCCCATCGGCACACCGAAGCGCTGCGTGCTGCCGACCGCGACGTCGGCGCCCCATGCGCCGGGCGCTTCGAGCAGGCAGAGGGCCAGCGGATCGGCGGCGGCGATCACGAGACCGCCGGCTTCCCGCACCCGCTTCGCGAGATCGCTGTAGTCATGGACGGCGCCGTTGGAAGCCGGTTGCTGCACCAGCGCGCCGAAGACGCCCTCGGCGTCGAGCCTTTCGTGGTCGCCGACCTCGACCTCGATGCCGAGCGGCTCCGCTCGCGTGCGCACGACTTCGATCGTCTGCGGATGGCAACCGCTCGAAACGAAGAACCGTCCCTGACGCCTCTTGTCGGCCCAGCACAGCGCCATGGCCTCGGCGGCGGCCGTGGGCTCGTCGAGCAGGGAGGCGTTCGCAATCTCCAGGCCCGTCAGGTTGGCGATCATGGTTTGGAAGTTGAGCAGCGCTTCCAACCTGCCCTGGGAGATCTCGGGCTGGTACGGCGTGTAGGCCGTGTACCAACCGGGGTTCTCGAGCACGTTGCGCTGGATCACCGGCGGCGTGACGCAACCGTGATACCCCATGCCGATGAAACTGCGGAGGACGTCGTTGCTGCTCGCGATCTCGTCCAGCTCGACGAGCGCCTCGGCTTCGGAGGCGGCCGGAGGCAGTTCCAGGCCGCCAGTTGGGCCATCGCTGCGGATCGCCGCCGGCACCGCTTGGTCCACCAAGGCTTCCAGCGTAGGTAGACCAAGCGCTTCGAGCATTTTCGCGATCTCCGCGCCGCGCGGTCCTATGTGACGGTCGGCGAAGGGCATGGCGCCGCTTGCCGTTGGTTCGAGAGAGGTCATTGTCTGGTGAAGAGCCAGGCTACGTAGGGGCCGTAGGCCGCCAGCAGCAGGATGCCCCAGGTTCGACCGATGCCGCGCCCGTGCCTCAGCATGTAGATGGCGAGAAACAGGAGCAGGCTGAAGACGAGCATCACGAAGGCGTCCAGGCCTTCGGCGGCGAGAGTTGTGGTGAAGGGGCGGAGAATCGCGCCGGCGGGCAGCACGAGCAGAATGTTGAACACGTTCGAGCCGATGATGTTCCCCAGCACGATGCCGTGGTGATTGCGGTATGCCGCCACCAGGCAGGCAGCGAGTTCCGGGACACTGGTGCCGAAGGCGACGACGGTCAGGCCGATGACCAGCTCACTCACGCCGACCGCGCTGGCCAGCTCCCGTGCCGCCGGAACGAGGAGTTCGTCGGCGCCCACGATCAGAAACGCCAGTCCCAGGAGGGTGCCAAGGACGGCCCTGAGTCGATTCACGCCCCGCGGCTCCGCCGCCTCGACATCGCCGGTGCGCACCAGAACGACGAGAAAGAACGCCATCAGCGCGAGCAGCACGGCGCCTTCGAAGCGCCCAAGGCGTCCGATGGCGGCGAAGATCAGCACGAGGAGCGACGTGGCGAGCATGAAGGGCAACTCGCGGCGAACCAGGCGAACGGCCTGTCGCTCGCTGGCGTCGTCGCGGTTGTGGAGCGGCACCACCAGCACCGACAGACCGAGGATGAGGCCGACATTCGCGATGTTCGATCCGACGACGTTGCCGTAGATCAACCCTGGGGAATCGCGCAGCGCGGCGCTGATCGCCGTCACCAGTTCCGGCGCCGAAGTGCCGAAGGCAACCACCGTCAGACCGATCACCGTCGGGCTGACTCGAAGTACGGCCGCCAAGCCGGTCACCGAGCGCACCAGCACCTCGCCGCCGGCCCAGAGCACGGCGATGCCGAGCACGATGAAGAGTACGGAGATCAAGAGGCGTCGGCGCCGTGGCGATCAGGGGAAGATGCCCGCGGTCCTGTAGGAGGCGGCAACCTTGTCGATGGCGAGGGCCATCGCCGCGGTGCGCAGGTCGACGCCGGGTCCCGCCTTCTTCTGGTACCTGCGCATGTGGTGATAGGCGGTCGCCATGGTCTCTTCGAGGCCGGAGTTCACGAGGTCGATCTCGTCCGCGCCCCGGGCCAGGATCTTGATTTCATCGCGGCTGAAGCTGGCGCCGGTGGCGGAACTCATCGCTTGCAGCAGATCTTTGCGTACGCTCTCCTCGAAGCGTTTCTGCATGCGCCCGAAACGGACGTGGGAGAGGTTCTTGAGCCACTCGAAGTAGGACACGGTGACGCCGCCGGCGTTCAGGTAGACATCCGGAACCACCAGGATGCCGCGCTTGGCGGCGGCCGTGCTCGCATAGGAGGTCGTCGGCCCATTCGCCGCTTCGGCCAGGATGCGGCACGAGAGGCGCCCGATGTTCTCCCTGGTGATCTGGTTCTCGAGCGCCGCCGGGATGAGGATGTCGCAGTCGAGTTCCAGCGCCCTGCGGCTGGGCTCGATGTTGGACGCGCCGGGGAAGTCGAGAATCGACCCGGTCTCGCGTCGGTGTTCGACCACTTCGTCGATCTTGAGTCCGTCCGTACACGCGATCGCCCCCTCGTACTCGGCGAGACCGACCAGGCGAGCGCCCGCGTCCTGCAGGTACTTGGCGGCGTGGTAGCCCACGTTGCCCAGCCCCTGGATCACCACCCGCTTGCCCGAGACGCCGGGTTCGAGCCCGAGCTTCGCCATGTCTTCCTCGAACGAACAGGCCTCGCGGATGCCGAAGAAGACGCCCAGTCCGGTGGCCTGGGTGCGGCCCTGGATGCCGCCGTGCTCGACCGGCTTGCCGGTGACGCAGGCGGCGACGTTGACCTCGCCGTGCTCGATCTGGGCGTAGGTGTCGGCAATCCAGGCCATCTCCTGCTCACCGGTGCCGTAATCCGGCGCCGGCACGTCCTTGCCGGGGCCGATGAAGGACTTGCGCTGAAGTTCGGCGGTGTACCGGCGGGTCAGCCGCTCCAGTTCGCCCGCGGAGTACTTGTAGCGGTTGATCCGGACGCCGCCCTTGGCGCCTCCGAAGGGAACGTCGACCAGGGCGCACTTGTAGGTCATCAGCGCCGACAGCGCCATGACCTCGTCTTCGTTGACGTTCATCGCGTAGCGGATGCCGCCCTTGGTCGGCAGGCGGTGGTGGCTGTGTTCCGCGCGCCAGGCGTCGATGACCTCGATCGTCCCGTCGTCCCGCCGCAGTGGGAAGCTCATGCGGTAGACCGAGTTCACGCACTTCACCTGCTCCAGCAGCGTGCGGTCGTGGTCCGTGAGCCTGGCCGCCTCGTCGAAGGCGGCGTTGACATGGTCGAAGAACGTCAGGCCGGAAGCCTTGCGCTGATTTGCGACTTCGCCAGCCGTCGCCGCTGCCGTCATTTCGAGGTCCTCGCCATCGTTGTCCCTCCCTGTAGACAAGCCTCTTGCGGGGTCAACCTATGCCCGCGAGTCGGAACCGTCAATCGGCGCCGGTTACCGGGCGCGCTTCGACCGGCGCCGCGGGATAGAGGTTGCTGCGGTCGCCGGCAACGAAGGCGTAGATGCGGATACCCGCCAGGTGGGCAATGTCCAGCGCCAGGCTGGACGGCGCTCCAACGGCGGCAATCAGCGGTACGCCGGCGACCGCCGCCTTCTGGACGATCTCGAAGCCGAGGCGGCCGCTCACAGCCAGCATGGTGGATTCCAGGGGCAGTCGTCCGGATCGAAGCGCTTGCCCGACGACCTTGTCGGCTGCGTTGTGACGACCGATGTCCTCGAAGAGCCACAACAGCTCGGCGCGGCTGCCGTCGACATCGAACAGGGCGGCCGCATGAACGCCTCCCGTGTCGCTGAACAGCGTCTGGCGTTCCTGCATCGCCGCGGGCAGGCCCTGCACCAGTCGTCGTTCGCGGTCCGGTTCGAGGGCCAGCGGCCGGATCGCCGGCAGGCGGACCCACAGGTCTTCGAGCGAGGGCTTGCCGCAGACGCCGCAGGCGCTGGTGACGCGGAAAGCCCGCTCGCGCTCGCTCGCGGCGGCCCGCAGGCGGGCGCGTCTACGCCCCTTGCCGGATAGCCGGACATCGACGATCGAACCCGGGACGCTGGTCGAGTCAGCGGCCGCGTGAGCGTCGTGCTGCCCGCCGGTAGGCGCCGCGTTGCCGGCGGTGACCGCGTCGACATCGGCGAGTTCTTCGATCCAGCCCTCGGCATGGAGGTATCCCAGGGTCAGTTCCGCGTCGTCGCCCGGACTGCGCATGGTGACCACGAGAGCCTCGCCGTCGACGCGGATCTCCAGCGGCTCTTCGATCGCCACCCGGTCGCTCCGCACGTCGCCGGCGTCCCGCTCGACGAGCGCCGCGCGGGCTGCCGGGCGCTCGGTGGTCTCGGGCGGCCTAGCCGTCACGGCCCGCGTCCACCCGTTCGACCTTGACCCGAACTCCGTATTCGGGCTCGCCTGAGTCGGGATCCAGTGACCAGGGCAGCAGCTCCATGCACTCCGGCCAGTGCGCTTCGACGTTGCCCGCCTTGATCGCTCCGAAGCGCGCCACCAACTCGATCCGTGACACCGGCGAGGAGACGACGACGCGGTCCCCCTCGCCGATCTTGCGGGCACTGCCGTCCCCGGCATTCATCAACAGGTCGGCGCGTTCGAGGCCGGTCAGGGCGTCCCGCCGGCCATGGACCATCGAGTTGAACTGGCGGCCGCGGCGGGTCGAGAGGAAGAGCTCGCCATCCCTGAGGGCGCGCTCCGCGGGCAGTTCGACGGCGTGGAAACCGGCTCGGCCCGAAGGGGTCGCGAAGCGTCCACCCTCGAACAGCCGCGGACCGCCCCACTGGATCTCGTCGCCCTTCCGCTTCAGGTGCTCGATGCCGGCGTAGCGCGGTTCGGCGCGTGCGATCTCGTCGCGGATCGCGGTCGTGTTGGCGAAGTCGAGGGCGCCTGGCGGTTCGGGCCGGACCCTGGAGACGGTCTCGCACAGCACTTCCCACTCCGGGCGGCATTCGCCGAGCCGCCGCGCCTCGGCGCCTCCGTAGCCGATCGGCGGCGAGTAGACGATCCGCCTCTCCGTCGTCGTCTCGGTCACGCCTCCGGGGATCTCGTAGCGGGTCGTAGCCGGCAGCAGCAGTACCGTGTCGCTTGGTTCGACCAGCATCGCGCTGTTGAGCACGATGTCCTGGTGGATCCGGAGCTTCGGCCGGTGCAGCGCGGTCTCTATCCGCTCGCGGTCGGGCGTCGTCTCCAGGAAATTGCCGCCGAGTATCCAGAACGCATCGATGTCTCCGGCCGCCGCCGCCTCGATCTGGCCGGTCGCGGCCAGTCCGGGACCGCGCGGGGGCTCGAAACCCCAGACCCCGGCCCAACGGTCGAGCGTTTCCGCTTCGGTCACCGGAGCGCAGCCGACCTCGGAACCGCCCTGGACGCCGGAGTGGCCGCGGATCGGAACCAGGCCCGCGCCGGGACGGCCTGGGAGGCCGCGCATCAGGCCGAGGTTGCAGATCGCGAGCACGGTGTCGACGCCGTGGCGGTGCTGGGTCAGCCCCATCGACCAGACCAGGACGGTCTTCGGCTTGGAGCAGAGAAGCCCGGCGAATTGCTCCATCTCGGCGCGGGAGGCGCCGCTTGAGCGCTCGAGCTCAGACCAGGAAGTGCTCTCAAGCGCCGCCTCGACCTCGGCGAAGTTCTGGGTGGAGCGTTCGACGAAGGCGCGCGCGACGCCTCCTGGCAGATCGAGCAGGGCCTTCATCGCGCCATTCAGGAAGGCGAGGTCGCCGCCGGTGTCGACGGCGAACCAGTGCTGGGCAAGGTCGGTGCCGAACAGGGCGCTCGAAGGGACCGACGGCACCCAGTAGCGCTCGAGTCCGGGCTCGCGATACGGGTTGACGACCGCGATCTCGGCTCCCCGGCGGCGCGCGACGTGGAGATACTTGATCGTCACCGGCTGGTTGTTCGGCACGTTCGAGCCGAAGAAGACGATCAGGTCCGCGTCGAGCCAGTCGCTATAGGAGTTGGTCGCGGCGCCGAATCCGAGCGCGCGATGCAGGGCCACCGTGGAGGCGGCGTGGCAGAGGCGGGCGGCGGTATCGACATGGGGCGTGCCGAAGAAGCGGGCAGCCTTCTGCGCCACGTAGTAGGTCTCGTTGGGAATGCCGCGCGAGGTCAGGAAGAAGGCCGCGCGCGCGGGATCGCGTTGCCGGACTTCCGCGAGCGCGGAGGCCGCGATGTCGGTCGCCTCGGACCAGCCGATCCGCCGGAACCCGGGTTCGCCGGCCCGTCGCAGCATCGGGTGCGCGAGCCGCCCGAGACCGCGCAGCGCCGTGGAGCCGCGGGCGGCCAGAGCCTTGGCGTCGGCGAGAACGGCCGGGTCGAGCGCCGGCATCGTGTTCAGCCGCAGCAGGTCGAGACGCACCATGCACAGGTGGACGCCGTCGAGGGTCCAGTCGCGCAAACCCGACGTGCCCAGGGCGCAACCGTCGCAGACTCCGTCGCGCAGGATGCGCCACGCGTACGCGGCCTCATCCCGGTTGTGCCATGCGACCTTCCCCATCTCCAGGAAGTGGTGCGGCTTGGTCTGCCCCAGGCCGAAGGGGATCCTTGAACTGGGGCGCACGGCCTGATCATAGAAGAGGGTTTCGGGTTGGCGGGCCGGCGCCAGGAGGCGTCGTTACGCGGGAGTGTGCGTGCGGAGCCTGGCGAGACGGTCCCGACCCTTGGCCCAGTAGTGACAGAGATTCGCAATCTGCCGAGCGTCGAACCTCCCGGCCGCTTCACTCGCGCGGATGAGCAGGCGATCCCAGGATTCGGTCTCCGAGCCGCTCATGCCGAGCCAGCCGAGCGCCAGTAGGTCGACGCGCTCGTCTTCGCTCAACCCACCGATGAGACGGAGCAGTTCCTGAACGGGGATCGAGTCCTCAAGTAGAGCGCGTTCTTCGGGCCCGGCGCTCCTGGATCCGCCGGTTTCGCGGAGCCAGGTCTTGAGGATGTTCTCACTGGTGGCGTCAAGCCGTCGAACGGCGCCGAGTAGCTCATCGAGCCTGCCCGGGTCGATGACTAGCCGGATAGCTGCTGCTGCGATGGTCTGGGTCGCCTCCGGATCCTGGAGGTTCAGTACCGGGAGTGACGGCAGTCTCTCCTGGACGGCGTTCGTCAGCCGTCGATCGTCGGTGACCAGCGTGGAGTCGGTGTGCTGAGCGCATGTGATGTAGAGACAGTCGTACACGGGGTGGCCTATCTCATCCGCCGTTGTCGCCGCATCGAGCAGCAGGCTGGCCGAAGGGTGAAGCTTGACGACTTCGGACCGTTGGATCTCTTCGAGGAGAAGAGCCGGGTCTGCGATTTCTTTCCGGCGACTCTTCTTCCAGAGAACGTTGGCGCATTCGATCAGGACGAAGTCGGGCGCGTGGCAGTCGATGCCGTCTTCGAGCAGAAGGCGCGCTGCAGCCCGCCGTGGTTCGGCCACGTACCACTTGATGACGACGCTCGCATCGACCGTGACCCTCAACGGTCCCGATCTTCGCGAATCAGGATCGTGCTGTCCGTTTGAGGTGTGCCGGCTGTCGCCTCTGCAAGACGCCTCGCGCGCTCGCGGAACGTTGCCCTGCGGAGCCGGTTCGAGACGCTCTCGGTGAGACGGTGGCGGACCTCGGCCTCCAGGGAGCGGTGGTTCTCCCGGGCTTGCTGCTTTAGTTGATCCACAACGCGATCGTCGAGGTTGCGGACAGTCAAGTTCCCCATTTCGTAGTCTCCCTTCGGCTCGAGGGACGTGTTGCGGGCGAAATGATAGCAAATTGAGGGCTTGCCGGCGGCTCTGGTGTCAGTGCGCTGCCGATAGAGTCCAACGCGCCGTGTGACCTCCGTTGCGGGATCGCCGCCTTCTGCCGAGGGCTCTTCCTTCGCCGTGCTTGAAGACGCCGCTTTCGCCGAACTCAGCACCCGCGTGCCGAATGGCGCTCAGAACCTCGTTGAAGCCACCGTCTGTCTTGCCTGCTGCGGCTACGCTCTCGGCGGTAGTCCTGCTGGGCGCCTTACCGACGGCGGTGGCCCAGGATCGCCGCGCGGCGGCCGCGGCTGTTGAGACATCTCCCGCCTTCGGACCGCAGAACTTCGCCGCCGCCGTCGATCCCCGTGCCGACGGCTGGGACAGCGAAGCGCTCAGCGAACAGGCCGAGGCGCAGCTCAAGCGCATCGCGGGCTGGCTGGAAGGCGGCGTGGCCTCGGTGTCGCTGGATGCCTTGGATGAGGCGGTTGACGAGACGTTCGAGACCCGGGGCTTCGTCCCCGGCGAATTGAGCGAGCGCTACGCCGGTGCGACTTTCACCGTGAGTGTCGGCCAGCCTGGGCCCTTCGCCTATAGGGGCGTCGAGGGTTTCGTGGACGCGCTGCTGGTGTTGGGCGGGCGCTTGACCGGCAGCGGATCGCCGCGGGCCGACTTCAAGCTCTTCACGATCGAGGGCGATGGGTCGAGCTTCACGACCCGCTCCTACTTCGAGGCGTCGGTCGCCGGTGCTGCGGGCGACCGCCAGTTGAACGCGGTCTGGACGACGACATGGACGTTGCCCGAGGGCGGCGCCGGCGAGCCGCTCCTGCGGACGGTCGAGATGAGCGACTACGAGGAGACGTCCGCGGCGGGAGGGGCCCTGTTCGTGGACGTCACCGAAGCCGCCGTCGGCCACAACTCGAGTTACCGGGAGCAACTGCTGCAGCCACCGGATGCCTGGCTCAACCGGATCGCCAAGGCGGCGGGCTACAACAAGACGGGATGGCAGGGCGTGTCCGTCGCCGATGTCAACGGCGACGGTCTGGACGACATCTTCCTTCCCGAGCAGGGCGGACTGCCGAACCGTCTGTACGTGCAGAACCCGACCGGCGTGTTCGACGATCGTTCGGCGGCGGCGGCGGTCGACTACCTGGAGCGCGCCCTCGCCGGGCTGTTCGTCGACCTCGACAACGACGGCGATCCCGACTTGGTGCTCTCCAGCCGGCCTGCGGTGCTGGTGCTCGAGAACGATGGCAAGGGCGGCTTCGCCCGCGTCCGCTACATCGCCGGCGACATCCCCGACAGCAACTCGCTGTCGGCGGCCGACTACGACGGCGACGGCGACCTCGACGTCTACGTCTGCGCCTACCGCCGCGCCTACGACGAGCGCGGAGTGGCGAGCCCGGCGCCGTACCACGACGCGAACAACGGCGGCCGCAACGTGCTGCTGCGCAACGACGGCGGCTTCCGCTTCGTCGACGCGACGGCCGCGGCGGGGCTCGACCGCAACAACCGCCGCTTCAGTCTGGCGGCGTCCTGGGAAGACTACGACGGCGACGGCGACGCGGACCTCTACGTGGCGAACGACTACGGCCGCAACAATCTGTACCGGAACGAAGGCGGCTCGTTCGTCGACGTGGCGGCCGGCGCCGGCGTCGAGGACATTTCGTCCGGAATGTCGGTGAGTTGGGCCGACTACAACCGCGATGGCCGCATGGACATCTACGTCGGCAACATGTTCTCGGCCGCCGGCAACCGAATCACGTACCAGCGGAAGTTCGAGCGCGACCGGCAGCGGGCCGGTCCGCTGGCGGAGGTCCAGCGGATGGCCCGCGGCAACTCCCTGTTCGCGGGCACGGGCGGCGGGTTCGTCGACCGGAGCGTCCAGGCCGGGGTGACGATGGGCCGGTGGTCGTGGTCGTCGGTGTTCGCCGATATCAACAACGATGGCTGGGAGGATCTGGTCGTAGCCAACGGCAACCTGACCCAGACCCTTCCGGACGACCTGTGAAGCTTCTTCTGGCGGCAGGTCGTGCCGCGTGCCCCCAGTGCTCCGGATGCCCGTTCGCTGGCGCCGTATCTCGAATCCCTGCGCGCGCTTCACGAGCGGCTGGACGAGGGGCTGTCCTTCAGCGGCAACGAGCGGAACTGCGTCTTCCTGAACCCCGGCACGGCGGGCGGCGCCTTCGCCAACGCCTCGGCGGTGAGCGGCCTGGACTTTCCGGACGACGGCCGCGGCGTGGCCTTCCTCGATCTGGAGGGCGACGGCGACCTGGACGTGGCGATCAGCAACCGGACCGCGCCCCGATTGCGGCTGATGCGCAACGAACTGCCCGCGGGCGGCCGCTTCGTCGCGCTGTACCTCGAAGGCGACGGCGCCGGCACGAACCGGGACGCGGTGGGCGCTCGGGTCGAGCTCGAGACGACGGACGGCATCCTGCGGCGGTCGGTGCGCGCCGGCGAGGGCTTTCTCTCTCAGTCCAGCCGCTGGCTGCACTTCGGCCTCGGCGACGGCGAACCGACGGGTACGGTGACCGTCCACTGGCCGGGCGCCGGGCGAGAGGCGTTCGGCGGCATCGCGGCCGGCGGCCGCTACCGGATCGTCCAGGGCAGCGGCCGGGTGGTGCCCGAGCCGGCGCTGAGTCGCGGCAGGACCCTCGAACCGAGCGATCAGCGGCCGCCCGCGCCGACCACGGGCGCCCGCGTCGTGCTGGCGCCGCGGCCGCCTTCGCCGCAGCTAACGCTCCGTCCCTTCGGCGCCGGGGAACCGGCGCCGATCGCGATCGGACGGGGTCGCCCGGTGCTGGTCAATATCTGGGCGAGCTGGTGTGCTCCCTGCCGCTCGGAGCTGCGCGACTTGACGGCCGAAGAGGACGCGCTACGCGCCGCCGGCCTCGAGATCGCGGCGCTGTCGACCGACGGAATGGGCGACGTGCCGAGCACGACCGAGGAGTCGGCTCGGAAGTTCATGGACGAGATCGGCTTCCCCTTCCTGAACGGGATGGCGACGAAGCAGACCCTCGACAAGGTCGAGATCGTCAAGCGGTCGCTCTTCGACCGGCGCTTTCCGCTGTCGCTGCCGTTCTCCATGCTGGTGGACGGCGAGGGCCGGGTCGCCGTTCTCTACCGCGGCGGCGTGACCGCCGGCGATCTTCTGGCCGACCTTGAACTGCTCGACGCGCCGCACTCCACGCTGCGAGCCGAGTCGGCGCCGGTCGCCGGCCGCTGGTTTACCGATCCGCCGGCCGAGGTGTCGCTCGCGAGCTACGCGCGCTGGTTCGAGGACAGCTTCCCCGCCGAATCCGTGTCCCTGCTGCGACGGTCCGTCGAGGTGGAGCAGGCGCGGCTGGTCGGAAGCCGGGCGGACGGCGTCGTCGCGGCCTCGTTCGAGCAGCGCGGCGCGCGGGACCGGTTGTTCAAGTCGCTCCAGCGTCTGACGGTGATCGAGAGCCGGCGCGGAGACAACCGGGCCGCCGTGCGTTACGCCCGCGCCGCTCTGGACCTCGAACCGGACGATCCGGCCGCGCGGATGGCCTACCAGAACGCTCTGGTCGACGCCGGCGACGTGGACCAGGTGCGCGGCGAGGTGGAGGCGGCGCTCGCCGCGGAGCCCGGCAATGTCGGCGCCCGAGTGCGGCTTGCCGAACTCCTGGACAGCGAGGGGCAAACGGAGGCCGCGGCAGAGGAACTTCGTCGGGCCGTCGAGCAGAGCCCCGACGACGTGGATCTCAGATACCTCTACGGCCAGTTGCTTGGCAAGTTGAACCGGCTGTCGGAAGCGATGGAGCAATTCGCGGCGGTTGTCGACCGCGACCCGCGGCATGTGGAGGCGCACCGGATCCTGGCCGTCGCGGCCGTCCGCAGCGGCTATCTGGAACCCGCGGCAGCGCACTACCGCGCGATCCTCGCGGTCGAGCCCCGCGACGCCTCTGCCCTCTTCGGCGCCGCTCAGGTGACGGCCGCTTCGGGCCGGCTGGAAGAAGCGGTGGAGGGATACCGCTCGCTCCTCGAACACGACCCCGATCACGCCGCCGGCCGCCACGCACTCGGGCTGGCGCTGCTCCAGAGCGGACCGGCCACAGCCGCGGAGGGCGCCGAGCAACTCCGGCGCGCCTACGTCGAGGACGAGCGACTGCTCGCGCGGGGCAACGACCTCGCCTGGACCCTGGCGACCGATCGCGACGCCGCCCGCAGGGACGGCCAGCTTGCCCTGGTGATCGCCCTGGAACTCAACGCGGTTGCCGGCGGCGCCGAGCCGGCCCTGCTCGAGACCCTGGCGGCGGCCTACGCCGAGACCGGCGACTTCGAGTCCGCGGTACGAACGGTCGAAAGTGCTCTGGAGATCCTCGGCGGCTCCGGGCGGCAGCAGGCGGCGCCGGCTGACCGGGAGCGGCTCGTGGAGCTTCTGAACCGGAGGCTCGAGCAGTACCGGCAGGGTGTACCGATTCGGTCCGATCGGTAGGCAACGACGTGTCTCCGCGGACTCACGAGAATAGGAGTTGAGGTCCAGATGCCCTCCGTCCATGGTGCTTGGTGCAACGCGGTTACCTGGCCCACCACCTGTCCTGGGCTGCGAGTGCCGCGTGTTCTTCTACAAGTGCGACAGCGGCTGCAAGGTCTTCTTCGATGAACTCGGCCCTCCGTGGCCGCTCCACGACTGCGACATTTTCTGGGCGCGGAACCTGGAACGGAGGCGGACGCCCGGCGGAGCGGTCACGGTCAAGCTGAGGCGCGGCATCACTGTCCAGCGCCCGCCTACCGGAGGGATCGGTCCCGAGGTCGTGGCCGACAGGCGAGCGAGCCAGCCGGATCCGATTCGCCGAGTTGATCCGGTTCAACTCACCGGAGCGGACGTCGTCGGCATGCTTCGCGAGTTCAGGGGCGGGTCGACGTGTACCGGAAACTCAAGGTACCGCGGACGACGATGGCAGCGGCGGCGCTTGGCGACCTCGGGAAGGGCATTTGGGGTCGCGTCACGCTCCACGAACAGGCCGCCGACGCGTTGAACAGCTACACTTTCTGGGTGCCTGCCAACCTCCTTCAACTCATGAAGAGTGCGCGGAGTCTGACCGTCGCTGCCAAGCTCCGTGTCCTTCGCTACTCACCGGATCGCCGAACGACTTGGGTGTGCCAGGAATGCGAAGTGCTCGGCTAGCCGACTTTTTCTCCTCGTTGGCTGAACGAGCCGTGGTGGCGGCCAGCCCTGCTGGAGTGCACTCGTGGACCGAGCGATGGTGTGGACCAAGTGACCGTGCCGGCCCGAAGAAGCCGAAGCAGTAATCCCGGCGTGGCTGGGACCGACACGCGTCTCGCGGAGACTCAGTGCAAGCGCGTCTGCCTTGACGGGAGATGCGACTGGGTGGTCCACGCTGACAACGCTGACGTGCTCCCTGCGCTTCCCGAGGAGTTCTTTCGCCTGATCTACATAGATCCGCCTTTCAACACCGGCAAGGTCCAGCAGCGGAAGGAGATCTCCACTGTCCGCTCGCAAGAAGGCGACAGGGTCGGGTTCGGCGGGAGGCGGTACCGTACGGTCGAGCTCGGCACGACGTCCTATGAGGACGCCTTCGACGACTACCTCGCATTCATCAGAGCGCGTCTGGAGCATGCGCGCCGACTGTTGACCCCCGATGGCACCCTCTACCTCCATCTTGACTACCGGGAGGCGCACTATTGCAAGGTGCTGCTCGACCAGATCTTCGGACGCGAGTGCTTCGTGAACGAGATCATCTGGGCCTACGACTACGGCGGACGCTCGCGTCGGAAGTGGCCCGCGAAACACGACACAATCCTCGTGTACGCCAAGGATCCCGATCGCTACTTCTTCGACCAGGATGCGATCGAACGGATCCCGTACATGGCGCCCGGTCTTGTCTCGAAGGCGAAGGCTGAACGCGGGAAACTGCCGACAGACGTCTGGTGGCACACCATCGTGCCGACGAACGGAAAGGAGAAGACGGGCTATGCCTCGCAGAAGCCGGAGGGCATCCTGCGAAGGATACTGAGCGCGTCGTCGCAGGAGAACGACTGGGTGCTCGACTTCTTCGCCGGATCCGGGACGGCGGCCGCCGTCGCCCAGAAGATGGGAAGGCACTTCGTGATGATCGACAGCAACGACGAAGCCATCGCGGTCATGGCCAATCGCTTGGGAACGGCGGGCGTGGGCTACGTCGACGGGAGTTTCCGTCGGTTGGCTATTCGAGCAAGTGAGTCTGAACAGTTGGGCCTGTTGCGATGAACAAGGCCGTGGAGTCGATCGCCGATCCGGAGGTGCGCGAGTTGGCGCTCTACGCAGCGCTGCTCCGCGATGAGTACGTAGAGGTCGAACGGGACCCTTGGCAAGACAGCCCGTTCGGCTGGATCAAGACCCGGCCTTCCCGACAGGTTGGTGCTATAGGTGAGCGGCTGGTGGCAGCATGGTGCGCTGCCAAGGACTTCGATGTCGTGAAGTCGCCCGACTCAGAGGCCGACCGGCTCATTGAGGGCCGGCGAGTCGAGATCAAGTTCTCAACGCTTTGGAGAGGTGGCGGGTACAAGTTTCAACAAATTCGTGACCAGAACTACGACTATGTCTTCGCATTGGGTATCTCCCCTTTCGATGCACATGCTTGGGTGATTCCTAAACCTGTGCTGAAGCAGTACGTGATCGGTCATATGGGTCAACACACGGGCGCAAGTGCGACCGACACGTCCTGGCTCTCGGTCAAGGTGGGCGAGGAACCGGACTGGTTGACGGAGTGCGGCGGCTCACTGGGGAGGGCGCGCGATCTCGTTGCCGCGATGACCAGGTGAAATCGGTTGTGGACGGCCCTTCTTCACTCCTTCTCGCTCGCGAGCTACGCGCGCCGGTACGAAGACAGCTTCCCCGCCGAATCCGTGTCCCTGCTGCGACGGTCCGTGGAGGTGGAGCAGGCGCCGTACTTGCGGTGGAGCCACGTGACGTCGACGCGCTATACGGCGCCGCTCAGGTTGCTGCCGGCCGTGGTCGTCTGGATGAAGCGGTGGAAGGGTACCGGGCGCTGCTGGAACACGACCCCGACCATGCCGCCGGCCGCCACGCACTCGGGCTCGCTCTGCTCCAGAGCGGCCCGGCCACCGCGGCGGAGGGCGCCGAGCAACTGCGGCGCGCCCACGTCGAGGACCAGCGACTTCTCGCGCGCGGCAATGAGATCGCCTGGACGCTGGCGACCCACAGCGACGCTGCCCGCAGGGACGGCCAGCTCGCCCTGGTCATCGCACTGGCTCCAGGCGGTCGATGGGCCAGAACCTGTCCGCCTTCACGGATGAGGAGCCGTCGTTCTTCTGCAAGAACGCCCTCGACGATCAGGCCGGAGGCGGCGCTGCTTCTTGATCTGGTCGGGCATGACGACCGCCTGGCTCATCCCGGCCTCGTCTTCCAGGGTCAGGAACAGCAGGCCGCGGGCGGAACCCGGGCGCTGGCGGACGATGACCGAACCAGACCGGCTTCTCCGCAGTCCCGACAGGTCAGGCGTCGCGGAACGGATCGCGTACGGTGACCGTTCCGTACATGCGGCCATGCTGAAAGTCCTCGGACAGAAGTTCGGACAGGCCGTGGACTTCGGCGTAGGCCCACAGGTGTGCGTCGAACCAGGACAGGCCGTAGGCCGCCGCCCCGCGCAGAGCCGTGCGCAGCACCGCATCGTCCGGGTAGATCACGGGGAACTGGGCCATGATTTCTTCGGCCTCGCGTCGAGCGTCGGCCGGTTCGAGCAGCCGTTGGCCGAGCCGCCCCCGGGTTGTCGCCGCGACGAACTCGACGACCGCCTGGTGCGGGACGCGCGCGACGCCGGTCTGGAGGTACTCGCGCAGAACGCCGGTAGCCGTCGCCTGCTTGTCCGGGAAGCGATGGTCGTAGCGGTAGACGAGGACGTTCGTGTCAATCAGTACGCGGGCGGCCACGTTCGTAGAGTTCCTCCCGTGTCCACCCTCGGCTGGCCTGGCCGCGCGTTCGCCGCCGGGCCTGGCGCTCCTCCTGGCGAGCCGTGGCCGCGTCAAAGAGCAGCAGTCGAGCCTCCGCATCCAGGCCGGCCGGGGCGCGGTCCGCATCTTCGGGGACCATACGGATCACCTCGCCGGCGCCCTCGAAGCGCACATCGTCACCGGGTCGTATGCCGTACTCCACGGCGAGCGCCTTCGGCAGGGTCAACTGGAGTTTGCTCGTGACCTTGCTCATGTCCTTACCGTAGCAAGGATCGGTTCCTTGTCAAGGCTCGCTTTCCTACCGGAAGTCATGGCTCGGGATCCGCTCCAGGCGGTCGATCGGCCAGAACTTGTCCGCCTTGACGGATAGCGAGCCGTCCTTCTTCTGCAGGACACCTTCGACGATCAGGCCGGAGGAGGAGACGATCGTGCGGCGGTGTTTCTTGAGCTGGTCCGGCATGACGACCGCCTGGCTCATCCCGGTCTCGTCCTCCAGGGTCAGGAACAGCAGGCCGCGGGCGGTTCCGGGGCGCTGGCGGACGATGACGGAGCCGGCGGTGCGTACGCGTCGCCCGGCGGGCTTGTTCGGGAGCGCCGCGGCGGACACGACGCGGCGCCGATCGAGAGCGCGGCGGTAGTACTCCATCGGGTGGGGTCCCGTGGTGATCGAGGCTACGCGTAAGTCGGCCGCCGTCTCTTCCATGGGCGTCATCTCGTCGAGCGGCGACGGACTGGCGGTTGAGAGATCCGCGAACAGGGGACCCTTTGGCTTTTCGACCTGGGCCGCCTGCCACAGCGCGGCGCGCCGGCCGAGGCCCTTGCGATTCGATTTGGCCTGATCAGGTAACGCGAGCTTTCCCCCTGGGAACGCGGGCATCCTGCCCGCATCCGACCCGGCGTCTTCACTCAGCCCGCCCAACGCGCCGATGGACGCCAGCGCCACAAGCTCGTTCCGGCGCAGGCGGCAGCGCCCGGCCAGGTCCTCGATGCTCACAAAGCGTCTCGCCGCCTGCTCGGCTTCGATCCGTTCGGCCGCTTCGCGCCGCATCCCCTTGATGTAGCGGAGCCCGAGGCGGATCGCGCCCGGCGGGGGCGGTTCGCTCTGCCGCGCCGGCTCGCCGGCGTTCTCCGGCCGGTCCTGCCAGCGGCACCTGACCCCCGATTCGTTGACGTCGATCGGCAGCACGACGCTGCCCGCGCGCTGCGCTTCGCGGACCAGGGTCGCCGGGTGGTAGAAGCCCATCGGCCAGGCGTTCAGGAGCGACAGGAAGAAGGCGGTCGGGTGGTGACGCTTCAGGTAGGCGCTGGCGTAGGCGATCAGGGCGAAGCTGGCGGAGTGCGACTCGGGGAAGCCGTAGAGCGCGAACGACGTGATCGCCTTGACGATCTGCTCCTGGGCTTCACCGCGGATGCCGCGCTCGTTCATGCCGGAGCGCAGCCGCTGCTCGATCTGCTGCATGCGCTCGACGGAGCGCTTGAAGCCCATCGCGCGCCGCAGGTCCTCCGCCTCGCCGCCGGAGAAGCCGGCCGCGACCATGGCGATCTTGAGAATCTGCTCCTGGAAGATCGGCACGCCGAGGGTGCGCCGCAGGATCGGCTCGAGCAGCGGGTGGGGGTAGGTGACCTCCTCGCGGCCCACCCGGCGCTCGAAGAAGGGATGGGCCATGCCGCCGACGATCGGGCCGGGACGGATGATCGCGATCTGGATCACCAGGTCGTAGAACTTGTACGGCCGGTGGCGCGGCAGGGACGCCATCTGCGCCCGGCTCTCGATCTGGAAGACCCCGACCGTGTCGGCGCGGCAGATCATCTCGTAGACGTCCGGATCGTCGGGCGGCAGATGGGCGAGGTCGATCTCCTTGCCCTCGTGCCGGCGGATCATGGGTACCGCCTCTTCCAGCGCGTTCAGCATGCCGAGGCCGAGCAGGTCAACCTTGATCAGCCCCAGGTCGGCGCAGTCGTCCTTGTCCCACTGGACGATCACCCGGTTCTCCATCGCCGCCGGTTCGAGCGGCACGATTTCGTCCAGCCGGCCGGCGCAGAGCACCATGCCGCCCGAGTGCTGGCCCAAGTGGCGGGGGTGGTTCTGGAGCTGTCGCCACAGTCGGACGAAGATCTGGATGCGCCGGTCGCGGGGATCGAACCCGAGTTCGGTCAGTTCCTCGTCCATCTGCTTGCTGTCGCCGCGGGAGAGGTCGTAGTGCCAGTGGCCGAGCCCCTTGGCCAGCCGGTCGACCTGGGACTTGGAGCACCCCAGCGCCTTGGCCGCCTCGCGCGCGGCCATGCGGTCGCGGTAGGTGATCACGTTCGCGGTCATCGCCGCGCCCTGCCGGCCGTAGCGCCGGTAGACGTACTGGATGACCTTCTCGCGCTGGTCGCCGGACGGCAGGTCGAGGTCGATGTCCGGCCATTCGCCGCGTTCCTCGGACAGGAAGCGCTCGAACAGGAGGTCCATCTTGACCGGGTCGACCGCGGTGATCGACAGTGCGTAGCAGACGGCGGAGTTGGCGGCCGAGCCGCGGCCCTGGGCGAGGATCCGCTGCTCCTTGCAGAAGCGGACGATGTCCCAGACGATCAGGAAGTAGCCGGCGAGGTCGAGCTTCTCGATCAGCGCGAGCTCCTTCTCGAGTTGCGCCCCGGCGCGGGCGGTGAGCGGCCGGAAGCGCTCCCGCGCCCCCTGCCAGGTCAGCCCGCGGAGGTGGGCGATCGCCGTCTCGCCGTCGGGAAGCGGGTAGTCCGGGAAGCGGTAGCCGAGATCGTCGAGGGTGAAGTCGAGTTCCGCGGCCAGTTCGTGCGCCGCGTAGGCGGCCCGCGGCAGATCGGCGAACAGCCGGTGCATCTCCTCCTGGCTCCTGAGGCGGCGCTGGCGCTCGCGGGCGAGGCGGGCGCCGGCGTCGTCGACCGTCACGTGGTGCCGGATCGCGGTCATCAGGTCGTGGAGGGGCTTGTCGGCGGCGGTGGCGTAGCGCACGCCGCCGGTGGCGACGAGCGGGACCTTGAGCCTCTCCGCCAGCCGAACCAGGGCCTGGTTGCGATGTTCCTCGGCGCGGATGCCGTGCCGCGCGAGCTCCACGTGCAGGCGGCCGGGGAAGACGGCGTGCAGTCGTTCGAGCTGCCGCTGGGCGGCCTCCAGCCCTTCCCGGGCCAGCGCCCGTCCGACCGGGTCGGCCGCGGCGCCGGCCAGGCAGTGGAGCCCCGCCGCGTGCTCCTCGAGCAGAGTCCAGTCGATCCGGGCCTCGCCCTTGGGGTGGTTGAGCGCCCCGGCGGTCAGCAGGCGGCAGAGGTTGCGGTAGCCCTGCCGGCTTCGCACCAGGAGCTGGACGCGGGTTTCCTGGTCGTCCAGCATCGGCCGCTCCTCGCGCTGCCGCGACACCGCCGACGCCTGCGGCCGGTCGATCACCGCCTCGGCGCCGACCAGCGCCCGAATCCCCGCCTCCCGCGCCGCCTTGTAGAAGCGCGGCGCGCCGGAAACGCCGTTCCGGTCGAGCAGGGCGACTGCCGGCAGCTCCAGCGCCGCCGCCCGCGCCACCAGGTCCTCGGGCTGGGACGAGCCGCGCAGGAACGAAAACGACGAGGCAGCGTGGAGTTCGGCGTAGGGCGGAGGCGGTGTGCGCCGGCGCCTGGGCGGAGTCTGGAACTGGCGCCGCCGCAGTTGCTCCTTGACCGCGCCCGGCGCGGCGTAGCCGGGGTTCGGTTCGCCCCGGGCGTCGAGCAGGCCGTTGCCGCCGCGTTTGCCGTGGTCGCTGCCCTTGCGCATCGAGCCGGACAGCCCCATGTTGCGGGCCGGCACGTCGACCTTGGGTACCTTGGGAGCCATCCGATAAGCGTAAACCGGGCGGTAATAGATGGCAAGAGATCGCCTCCTGCTTTCCTCTTCAAGGACTCTTCAGTTCTGGCGCCGCGGCGCCCGCAGCGGTTGGCGGGCCTGGTAGAGCGCCAGGCGATCGAGCCGTTGGGAGGAGTTACCGCCGGCCTCGGCCCGTTCCCGTTCCAGCGCCCGCTGCTGCCAAGCGACCGCGTCGTCGAACCGGCCGGCTTCGGCCAGGGCCATCGCCAGCGTTTCCAGGTGGTCGACCGCCGGTTGTTTGTCGATCACCGATTGCGCCAGTTCGACTGCCCGGGCACCGTCCCGCGTCGCGTCGTCGGGGCTGGTGGCAAGCAGGCGCGCCAGGAGGTGCCGCGTCGCGATGTCGGCGGGGAAGCGCTGCAGCGTTTCGTCGAGCGCCCGGCGGGCCTCCGCGTAGCGTGCGGTCTGGAACAGCATGAGTCCCAGGTTGAAGCGCGCCTGCAGATCGTCCGGTGTCAGAGCGACCAGTGCCTGCAACTGGGCGGCTGCCTCGTCCGCCCGACCGGCGCCGACCAGCACGGCGGAGAACATCCGCCTTGCCTCGATCATCCCGGGATCCAGGGCGACGAGCTGCTCGAGTTCCTCGATGGCGCCGGCGGTGTTGCCCGAAGCGGCCCGCATTTGTGCCCGTTGCAGGCGCCATGGCAGGTTGTCCGGCGCCAGGTCGGCGGCCCTTTCCAGGTGCCGTGCGCCCTCGGCGCGCCGTCCCTCGCGAGCGAGGAACATCGCCAGGGCGAAGTGGGCGCCGGGGTGCTCGGGGTTGAGTGCGACGGCCCGGCGGAGGTGGCGTTCGCCGCGTTCGTCTTCGCCGACGACGAGCAGCGAGCCGGCCAACCGGAAGTGCGCCTCGTGGTCCGCCTCGTTCGCGGCGAGGATCTCCTCGTACAGCTCGATCGCCCGTGCGTGGTCGCCTTCCGCGGCGGCGGCGACGGCGCGGTCGAGGGGCAGCGTCACATCCTGTTCGAGCGGCCGCAGGCGCTTGAGCAGCGGGTCGTACATCGGGATCAGGACGTCCTGATTCAGCCGCCACGCCTCGGCGGCCCGGTCGGCGTCGCCCAGGGCGCGGTATGCGAGGCCGACGTGGTGATTCGCCTCGCTGCCCTCGGGCTGGGACGCGGCAACCTCCTGGAAGATCTGGAGCGCCTTCGCCGGGTCGCCGCGCTCGAGGGCGATGTAGCCGAGCCCGACGCGGGCCGTCGCGCTCTCGGGGTAGGCCGCGATGGCCTTGTCGTAGGCGGCTTCGGCGGCGTCGACATCGCCGGCGGCGACAAGGAGTTCGGCCAGGCGGACCAGGGTGGGCGGGTCGTCCGGCCGGATGGCGAGCGCTTGCTCGGCGCTTGAGAGAGCCCCTTCCAGGTCGCCGTTCGCAATGTCCAGCAGCAACTGGAAGTAGGCCCACTGGAAGTCCCCCGGCGCCAGTTCCCGAAGCTGGTCCAGGCAGACCGTCGCCGCTTCGTGAAGCTCATAGTGCAGGTAGCGCGCGCAGAGATCGCCGAAGGTGTTCGCCGCCAACTGCGCCTGCATGGGCTCCAGGGCATGTTCGAGGCCGTTCGCAGTGAGCGCCCGGTAGTCCCGGAGCCGCTGCGCGTCGCCCGCGGGCACGGTCGACAGATCCGGTTCCGGCACCTGGCTCAGGTCGAGGGTTTCCTTGACCCGGCGAATCTCCAGGAGCTCGGCGAAGTCCTGGGCCGAGGAGGGCGCCGCCAGGAGCACGACGGCCGTGACGAAGACCGCGATCAGAAGGTCTAGACGGGAAAGCTGATCGCGTGTGGGAGACGAGGTCGTGGTGGACACGGAGCCTAGGAGCTTGTAGGCCATAGGTTGGCCGGCGGGGCAAGCACTGAGGTATCCGGGCTCTGCGGTACGGGCTGAGGCGTTCGTCGCAGTTGTAGGGGAGTGGAGGAGGTCGGCACTTTGGGTTTGGGGGGTGTCAGCCCGTGATAGCTGGGCCGGGATGTGGCCATCAGGCGGCTTGGGGCAGCGGATTCCCGTCCAGTTGACCTGAATGGGCCGCCTCTTGGGCAGTTTGGAGGCAGTGGCCGAACAGTTTGAGGAGGTTGTGGCACAAGCAGACAAGGGTCCATTCCGTGCGCACGGCTTCCAAGCCCCGAAACGAGAACTGGCGGAATCCTCGAGCCTCCTTGATCTGTCCGTTGACCGGTTCGACTACCGCCTTGCGGCGGGCATATAGAGCACGCCCTTCGGAGCTCGCGAGACGCGACTGCATCCGCTTGACCGGGTCGATCGTGTCGGCATTCTCATCAGAGGGACCGGGTTCGCTGGAGGAACTGCCCTGGGTCGATACCCATGCCTCACTGCCAAGCTCCCGCACCTGCTCTTCCACCTCCGAGTGCCAGTAGCCGGCATCCGCCGTCACGTTCGTCGGCGCCTCACCGAGAGCGCCCGCCACGCGCGCCACCATCGGCCTGAGATTGCCGTTGTCCGGCGGCTGGTTCGTCACGCCTTGCGCCACGATCACCTGAGCCTCCTCGTCCACCGCCAACTGCGCGTTGTACGCCTGAACGAAACCGTCCCGCCCCTTCATGATGCTGCTCTCCGGGTCCGTGAAGTTCCCTTGGGCCTCGTCCCTCGGCAAACCCTCCACCGTCGCCCGCGTCGACTTCAGCGGCAACTCGTCGATGGCCTTGTCTTCGGCCTCGACCGGAGGCGCCAGCTTCTCCGCCTCGCCACGCCGATTCGACGCCCGCGTCCGAAGACCCTTCTGCACCGAAGGCTTCTCATGCCGCGACGCCGTTTCCTCCATGCCAGCGGCCTGATCCCGAAGCTCCTTGGCGCGAGTCTCCCGAGCCTCCGCTTCCAACCGGGACTTCGCCGCCTCAATCCGCGACAACCGGCTCTCACGACGGGAAAGCTCCTCCGGCAACTCGTCGCCACGCACCCCAGCACCGTGAAGAACGTCCTCCTCCGTATCCGCCGACTCGACCAGAGCCATCAGACGCTTGACCTCGCCACCCAGACGCTTCTCCTCGGACACCATCCGGCCGTAGCTCATCGCCTTGTGCTTGCTCGCGTCGGCCCGCACCTTCGTGCCGTCCACTGACACCTGCTGCAGCTTCACCAAACCCGACTTGCCGCACAACAGAAGAATCTCCACGAACAACGACTCGAAGTGCCCCCGATGGACCCGGCGAAACTCGTTGATGGTCGTGAAGTGAGGCTGCACATCCCCCGTGATCACGCGATACGGCACACTCTCCTGACACGCACGCTCAATACGACGAGACGAGTACAACCCCGAACAGTATGCGTACACCAGCAACGCCACCATCATCCGGGGATGGTACGGACGCTGACCCCGGCCGTCCTTGCTCTGAATGGCACGCTCGATCTCGCTGATGTCCACAGCACCCACCACGTCCAGAACGAACCACGCCAGATGACCCTCCGGCAGCCAATCCCGCATCGAGGGAGGCAGCAGGTACAGCTGATCCTGAGTCCAACCACGATACTGCTTGCTCATCACGCCTCCACAACCGAACTGACCACGAAACCGGGGCAACTCCATTCTCACCTGCAAGACACACCAGACCAAATGACGGAGAGCAGCGACTATGCCCTACAGGCTTGCATGGAACAAACGGGTAGGGGTTCCTTGTTGGCAGCGCAGGTTGCGCGATTCAGGCGGCATGTTCGGTCGGCACGAGAGCCAGATTCAGGCGGCGGGCCTGACGCTGCAGGTTTCTGATTTGTCGTTCGCGTCGGACGGCCTCCATTTCGGCGAGGTCGCGCTCGACGTACTCTTCGCCGTGGGTCAGCATGGCGTAGATCAGTCGGCCGAGTTGATGAGCGGTGGCCTTGATGGCCTTCGCCTTCTCCATGTGCTGGAGACGCCGGCGGTGAGAGGCTCCGATGGCGGTCTTGCTGTTGCGGGCTGTGGTGGCGGCTTGGCGCAGCGTCTGGCCGACCCGGTTGGTCTGCTTCACGGGAGGGCCGTTCAGCCGTTTGTCGCCGCTGATGTTGGTCGGTGGAGCCAGACACAGCCACGAGCAGAAGTTGCCCTGCGAGGGAAACCGGGACAGGTCCGGGCCGATCTCAGCGGCGAAGGTCAGCGCGGTTTCGACGCCGACCGTCGGAATGGCGACCAGGTCCACGCCGAGCATGCGATGCAGCCGCTTCCGCAGGGCGCGCTCGCGCGCCTTCGAACCGGGCGGCGGCGCGTCCTCGACGCCGTCTTGGGCCAGGCCGTCGAGCTCGGCGTCGATGCGCTTCTCGCACATCTCGATCTGGCCTTGCAGCATGTCGTAGCGGGCCAGCGCCTGGCCCAGAGCGAACAGGTGCTCGTCTCGCCAGTTGCCTTGCAAACTCGCCGCGATCACAGCCGGACCAGCCTTGCAGCGACCGTCCCGGTGACGGGCCAGCGCCGCGCCGTCGCGCTCGCCGGCGACGATCGCGCGCACGATCAACTGGCCGGTCTTGCCCATGATGTCGCTCAGCACGTTGTCCAACTGCACGTTCATCTGCACCAGAGCCTTCTGGATGTGCTGCACCGCGCGGCTGCGGTCGCGGACCAACTGGGCGCGCTGCCGCGTGTACGAACGCAGCGGACACAACTCGTCCGGCGCGCGAAACGCACCGCGCAGGAGCCCGTAGCTCATCAACTGCCGGATCCACTGGCAGTCCAGAACGTCACTCTTGCGGCCACTCACCTGCTTGGTCGCCCGAGGATTCACCAGATGCACCTCGAACCCCGCCCGGTCCAGCACCTCGAACACCGGAATCCAGTACACCCCCGTCGACTCCAGCGCCACCTCACGCACGCCGCACTCCTGAAGCCACGAGGCCATCGCCTCGAGGTCCTCCGTGAACGACGAGAAATTGCGCACCGGCCGCTCGAAACGCGACGGGGCCACCGCCACGTAGTGCTTGCGCTTGCCTACGTCCACACCGGCGCAATCCGGGTGAACGACTTCCAGACGCTCCGCCTTCCGCTTTGCCATCCCCTGCCTCCCGTAGATGTGGAATCCAATCGTCGCGCTGGGCAGAGACCGCGGCGAAAAGCTCAATCTTGCATACGGGGTCGCGACACAAGCCGCGCCGCCAGCGTCAGAGCGCCGATCACGGTCCGGGCCAAACTCCTAGTCGGGCGCCAACACACCAGTGCCTGCGCGGCCTCGCTGCCCAGCGCGGCCAACTCTATGAACCCACGACGCCGCTGTAACGTTGGCTACTCGCTGCCTGTTCCCTGCGCGACAGCGCAGCGACAACGCTGCGGACACTCCTAGGCCTCTTCAAGGGCAGCCGAGCCTTCCCCGTCGGGATCGGGGCTCTCCTCGGGGTCGAGCCTCTCGACCGCTTTCACTAGCGTGTTGCCCGCCCGGTCGATTACGGGGAGGAGGTTGTCGTACTGTTGACGCAGACCGAGCGCGTGGGCGTCGAGCAACTCGGCCGAGGCGGCGGCCTTGATGTCCGGGCCGGCTACGAGCGCGGGAAGTGCACGGCTGACGTCACGTATGGTCTTGGAATGTTCCACTTCGTTAGCGGCTGACAATCTGGAGAACCTCGCTCGTGGCCACGGTGTGTTCGAACCCGGTTCCGTCGATCATCGCAGCCGCCACACGTTCGGCCAGCCGTGCTGTACGGGGCTGCGGCGCCGCACCTTGTCGTCGGCACTGATGCCGTCCAGGCTTTGGGCGATGTCGTCGTTGCCCCGGGCCGCACTGGTAGTAGCTGTGCTCCACCGCGCCGGTGACGATCCCACCACAGTCGACGATGTGGACGCGGCCGTCGAGGTCGGCCGGACGGTTCGCCCCTCGCCAGCCCAGACGGTCCGTGTTGCCCTTCGTGTAGTCGGAGACCGGCATCGCGAGATCGCCCTTGTTGTGGTACACGGTCACGTTCTCGGCCATGCCGGGTAGCTCGCAGAACGGCCGCCCGGGCTCGAAGACGTCGTCTGCCACGTCAGGGGTGCAAAGGAAGATCTGGTCGAAGATCCGGGGCGGTCGACCGGACTCCAGGGTCCGTTTCAGTGCGTTCTCGAGCACGTTTCTTCAAGGTGTGCATTCACGCGATCGGCGTCGAGTTCCAGCACGACTTTGCCGAAACGCAGGTTCTCGTCGCCGTCCTTGCTGGATTCGCCGCTGTAGCGGCTTGGTCGCCACCGATCCCGACCGACGTGCCGCCGGTTGGTCGCGTAGTAGAGCGTGTGGCTTTGGTCCATGAACGCACTCCGACGTCTATGACGTTGACGACCTCACGATTGTCCAGCTTGGGGGAAGACCACCGCAGTCTAGCGTCGGCGTGTGTGCGAACTCCCCCTGCGGGGCCTGTCGGCGGCGCGCCGCACTAAGCTTGGTCCGGGACGCGGGCATTGCCGATCTCGGCGTCGGCATCCCGCTCGTGGACGTTGGGGAGGGTCGTGTGGCGCAGTTTACGGTTGCCGAGTGGAAGCGCATCGACGAAGAGCTGACGGCGAACCCGGGGAGGTACGGGTTCCCCGAGAGGGTCTATGGGTCGGTGCTTCTTGGGTCGTTCAACGTCCGGAAGCTGGGGTCTTCGCACGGCCGCACCAAGCGGACCTGGGAGTTCCTCGCCCGGATCTGCAAGCAGTTCGACCTCATCGCGATCCAGGAGGTCATGGACGACCTGAGCGGCATGCGTCTGTTGATGGAGTTGCTGGATCCGGAGTTCGAGATGATCGTCTCGGACAAGACGGGCGCCTTCCCAGGAGAGCCGGGGCTCGGCGAGCGGCTGGCCTTCATCTACAACCGGGACGTCGTGGTTCGGACCGAAGTCGCGACCGACATCACCTTCGACCGCTCGAAGATCCTCTCGACGCTGATCGAGAATCGCGACAAGGTCCATGACGCCCTCGACCCCCTGGTGGCCTACGAAACAAGCTGGCGTCGTGGCAGCAGAGCCGGCGGGGGAGGAAACCGCGACGGCCCAAGGTCAAGCTGCCCACGTTCCTGGCCTTCATCCGCGCGCCGTTCTGCGTCAGCTTCGAGATCAAGGGGCATCCGGGAATCGATCCGTACCGGTTCATGGGCGTCAACGCTCACCTCTACTTCGGCAACTTCATCGACGATCGCCGGCAGGAGTTCGACGCGCTGATGAACTGGATCGTGGGCCGCGTCAACGAGAACGACGCGGCGTACTACCCGAACTTCATCCTGTTCGGCGACCTCAACCTGGACTCGGGTGGCGAAACACCTCAAGTGCTTCGATGGCGACAGCGCGGAGGGAGTCCGGGTCAACTTTCCGTTCCTCGACCCCTATCCCGGCAGCGAGACGGTGTTCCGCACAAACGCCCGCCTGACCGAGACCTTCGATCAGATCGGGCTGTTCTTCCGCGACGAGCGGTTTCCTCCGTGCGACGTGAACGAGCACATGGGAAGGCACGGAGAAGGGCCGGACTACGGCGTCTTCGACTTCGTCGATCTGTTCGCACAGGCCGTGCTGAACAAGCCCTTCGGGGACTTGTCGAAGCAGGAGAAGGCCGTCTTCGTGAAGCGGTTCGAGCACAAGGTGAGCGACCACCTGCCGCTCTGGATTCGGCTCCCGCTGCCGCGCTGACCGGGCCGTTGGTGCTGTCGGCGCTCTGCCAAGTCCTAGCACCGTGCTCTCGTGCAGCGGCCGGTCGAGAGGATGGTGGAACTGGACTGTGCCTTGTCGTCCATTTGGGCGCTGAAATTGCCTTCGTGGAGCGTGCGATGGTGTTGTGGGAAGAGAAGACGAGATTTCGAGAGCTTCGTTTCGCCGGTCTCGGTCCAGTGGACCACCCGGTGTGCGTCGCAGTGCCTGGAGGAACAGCCCGGGAAGAGGCAACGCTGGTCGCGGAACTCCGGGGCGCGCCGAATGGGCGGCGGGATAGTGCGCGTCTTGCGGCCGACGCTCAGGATCTGGCCTTTCTTGTGGGCTATCGGCACCTTGCCGGTGTCGCAGGTGATGCGGCGGGCCGTTTCCGCGAAAACAGGACATGCGAGGCGCCGAGCCAGGTGCCTGCGGCCAGGTCTTCTGCGTGCGCGCAGGTCGTCCTGGCCCTGGGCGCGGGGCGGGCCGGCGTTCCGCGGAAACGCGACGCTCGTTGCCGAGACCTTCAGTCATCCTCGTCACATGGACCGTGACCTGGTAGCGGACACCGCTCGACCCTGGGCCGAGATTCGCCTTGAGCGCGCTCTCTGCTACAAGAGCAAGGCCGTCCGCCCGTACCTTGCCGGCCGGCGGCCGGTCGATCTCGTCCTTGGTCTCGTCCTGACCGTTGCCGGCGTAGAGCTTCCCTCCCTCGGCGTCGAGTGTCTTCATCAGCACTTCGCTCGCCTCGGGTGCGAGGTGCCCCCGCGTCACGACCATGACGTTCTCGTCGATTTGGGGCGCAACGCAGTTCGGATGCATCGCGTAGCCCGTCGTCGCTCGCCTCGATGGAACGGTCGATTCTCCGCCACCCCTGAACACCCGTTCGATGCGGGTCTGCGAGCTGCAGCAGTCGAGGTGATTCCTCGGTCTCCGGCGTGGCGATGCGCGTCAGCGCTCTCACCTTCGACTAGGAAAGCGCGCCCGGCTTCATCGCCTCGCCGATTAGGGGAAGGTTGCGCAGCGCGTCGACGCGCACCCGCTCCCGGGCCTCCCCGGGAGCGAGACGGATGCGCCAGGTGAGCCAGTGGGCGCAGTCCAGGGAGCCGTTGCTCCAGCCTTCCTTGTCATCGAACTCGCGGACCAGGACGAGCAGTTCGTAGGTCTCGGCGTCGATGCGGGAGGCGAGCGAGGCCACCTCCTCGCCCATGCGGTTCTCGCCACAGGACTCCTGGAAGATCTGATGACGGGAGTGACTCGGCACTACACAGGAGAGTGCCGATTGGCCCCGAGACGTTGACCGGCTGACGCGACCTGGTTAGGCTTTGCCGCATTGGGTGGATACCATTGATTTTGGAGATGAGGATGGCTTCGATACTTCCGGCCGAGAAGGCCAAGGCATTGGTGAGAGACGAGGGTGCGTTCGAGGTCGTTCGGAAGTCGACCACGGGTTCGACGGCCGTGTTTGCGTTCTTAGCCCTGCGTCTGCTCAGATTGATTGAGCGTGGCGTCCGGGCGCTAGAGACAACCGGAAGAACTGTCATCGAACCAAGAGCTACAGACCGAGAGGGCTGAGACCAGCCGACTCGGAAAGGACGACCGCTATCTCTGACAATCGGATCGCCAGACAGCACGCGCTCCTTGGACGGCACGTAGCTGAGCGCGCACCTCGATTCTCGCGGCTGCCGCGCGCGAACTGATTTCGTCAAGGCAGATTCTACGTCGCCGGATCGGTGGTTGTCCACAGACACTCCGGCGCCTGACAGGACCATTCCAAAGTCGGCGTGAAGGCAGGGCTGGAGTGTGAGGTATGGCCAGGTCGGCGGTAGTTGAGCTTTGGCGAGTCGAGTTGTGCGGGGTTTGCGGGAGGCCGTCGGTCCCGGACTGTCGTTTTGGGTCGTTTTCGGCCGCTCTTCTTGGTGACGGCCGCAGTTCGGCTCGAATGGTGGGTCAGCGGTGTGCGGCCGGCGGTTCAGCCGGCGAAGCGACGCCTCATCACCTGTCGCATGGCGTCGCCCTGTCGGGCGGCGAAGTGGCGGTGGGCCTGGGGCATGTACTCGAAACGGCCGTCGAGGCGTACGATCGAGATGGCGGCGTTCGCGAGGCAGGCGAGATTGCGGCGGAGGCGTTTCTCCCGCACGCGGTTGCGGTCCTCGTCATAGGTGAAGTCACGGACGTAGTGAAGCCGGTTCTCGATCTCCCAGTGGCCCCGGTTGAGGTTCAGCAGTTCGCTCGCCGACGCCCGTTCCGGCCCCAGCGAGGTGACGCCGTACGCGGTTTCGGCGGAGGTCTTGCCCGAGCGGAGCACGTGGCGTTCGCGCTCGATGCGGAAGGCCTGCCGGCGATGCGGCATCGAGACGTACTCGGGCGGGACGAGACCGAGGTCGATGGTCCGGCAGCGGCGCGTCTCGATACGTCCATGCCCCTTTTCGGTGGTTTCGTGCTCGGTTGCCGCGACCTGCCCGACATCCCAGTCGAAAGCGGCAAGATCGTCGAGCACCTCCTGCCGGTTGCCCTTGACCGTCATCAGGTAGAAGCCGCCGCGCTCGACGATCAACCGCGCCGTCTTGCGCTGCGTATGCAAGGCGTCGAGGGTCACCACACGATCCTCGATGTCGACGCGGCGCAGCAACTTGCGCACACCCACAATCTCGCCCCCGGCGCCGTCGCGGGCCTCCTGACCGCGGACCAGACCGCTGGCGTGCTCGACCGCCGCCACCAGCATCCGCTCGCTGTCCTTGCCCCGCATCCACTCCGCCGCGGTCGCCTTGCCGTCGAGCGCGACCGCGCCCCGCGGCGACCGGCTCTGGTCGATGAAGCGGCGCAGCGCTTCGTCGAGCATCTCCGGGGCGATGGCCGACAGCACCCGGTGGAACGACGCGGTCGAAGGCGCCACGTAGCGCTCCCTGCTCGGACTCCAGAACGCCCGCACCGCCGCCAACTGCGCCTGGGTCAGACGAGAAGCGAACTCCCCGATCGCCACCACGCCGCGGACTCCCGCCAGCTTCGCCGCCAGAGCGATCGCGAAGATGGTCGCCAACTGGTGGCGGATGCCCCGCGCCTTGCGGTACTCCGGCACCCGCCGCAGAAACTCGTACAAGCTCTCGAGGCGATCCACCTTCGGCGGCCGAGGCCGCTTGACCGCGAGTCCCCACTCCTCCTCGTCCTCAGGCTGACGCAAGGCCTCCCGCGCCGAGGCGCACAACTCCCGCACCAGCACCGTCTTCGGCTCGCCGTGCTTCCTCCAACCGCCGCCCGGAACCCGCGCGTAGCCGCGCGTCTTGCCGATCTCCCGCCAATTGGCGGCCCGGTAACACGTCCCTCTGAACCGGCCCGGATCCACGAACGTCTCCGCCAGCAACACCGGGTGGCCGGTCTGGTCCTCCATGTCGCGCGACAGCCGACGCAGCGACAAACCCAGTACCCGCGATGCGAGATTCGGCGTCCGGCAGCCCGGCAACACCAGAAAACGCGTGTTGTTGGCCACCAACCGAAGACGACGGAACTGCTGCTCGCGCGTCCAGCCGATCCAGCGATCACGGGCGCCGACCTTGAACGAACCCGCGTGCCAACCGAGAAGAGCCACCCACCTCCCGTCCGGCAACTCCGCCACCTGACGCACGCCGCCTCCGACCAGGCCGCGGAACCCCAGATAGTGGTGACGCGACATCAACATGTCCCAACGCGCCGACTCGGCGCGGTCCGTCACCCGCCGCACGGAGATCCCGCCCAGATCGACCGCTCCTGAAACCCCCGACATCGCCACCCCCATCACGGCCGATGATGCCGGAATCGAGGCTGAATGTCCAGTAACGGACAAGTCGCCTGTCAGGTCAACGCTTTGTGAACGACTTTGGAACAGCCCTGCCTCGGCCTGTTCAAGAGCAGCAGCGCCTTCTCCCCTGGGATCGGCACTCCGCTCGGGGTCGAGCTTCTTCATCGCCTCCGTCAACGTGTTGCCCGCCCGGTCGATCACGGGGAGGAGGTTGTCGTACTGTTGACGCAGACCGAGCGCGTGGGCGTCAAGCAACTCGGCCGAGGCGGCGGCCTTGATGTCCGGGCCGGCTTACGAGGGCCTCAAGGTCCCGGATTTCGTGTGGCGAGCAGGCTGCCCGGACCTGCGAGCCGGTGGCGCTGTGGGGGCTCAGATATCAGCCCGGATCTTCGCGCCTGATCCATCTCCCTACACGTGCCCGGACCGGCCCAGGTCCACCATGTTCTTGAGGTGCTCCGCCGGGCACCGTGGTCTTCATCTTGCGGAACGCGGGCAGTCGGGACGGCGCTCGCGTGTCTCGTGCGTCGGGGCAGGCCAACTCCGACTCTGCCCGTGTGGCTCTCAGCGGCGGCCGTCAGGACCCTTCGCTACGGCGAGAGTCAGATACTCCCTCTCTAAGTCCTTCGCTAGCTTCCTTAGCTTCCTCTCGCCCGGAAAGAAGCGGAGGCCTTCCTTGACGCTGTCACGGAGGTCGCTCAGAAGTTCCTCGCGCTGCCTCCAGCTGAGGGGAGCGCATCTGGACCATGCGAGTCCTTGGCTGCCGAGCACATGATAGGGGTACGGCGACCGCCGGGGATGGGCGATCAGCCCCTTGAGGGTTTCCATCGCGGTGTCCATGAGTAGTTTGGAGCGTTCAGCAAGAGGAGCTTCGATGGCTTGACGTGACAGGAGATAGGCCCACTCGTTCTCGACCCGTGTGTCGTTGGGTTCGAGTCCGCGGGCTTGATTCAGGAAGTTCTCCGCCAACGCGAGGTCGCCGAACTCGGCCTCCAGACTCCCTCTCTGGAGCCAGTAGTGGAAGTCTCGGAACAAGATGTCCTCTAGTTTCTCGTAGAAAGACTTGCTTCGTTCCAAGCCAATGGCTCGATGCAGGAAATCATGATTGGTAAGGCCGACAAGTAGGCGACGTGCACGGCGCTGATGTGGCGATTGGATCGGGAGCGTGGCAGCGAAGAGGCCGAGTCCATCCACCACGTCGGCTAGCACTCCGCGCTGCTGTAGAGTGCGCCACAACCGCTCAGCAATCAGGCGGTGCCGCGTCTGGATTCTACCGGAACCGGGTGGTGATTCGGACAGAATGTGTCGGTTTAAAAGTCGTTCGATGGCATTGAGTTTATCGTTACTGAAGTCATTGACCGCCATGAGGATTTCTTGGCGTTGGAGTGAATAACTGAAGTAGGTGGCTAGGCTCACGGTCGCGTAGATCAATCGAGCGTTAGGCTGTAGGTCGTCGTATTCTTCATCAACCTTTTCTTCGAAGCGTTTGCCCGAAGTGGCGCTGATCATGGCTACCAACAGTTGTCGGCCGGCGTAGTCGCGAAAGGTCGTGCGCTGCTGATCGAGGGTCTTTCCTCGAAGAGCGCCCAATCGTTTGGCGCGATCGAGAGCCCCTATCAGTGCGTCGATGTCGGAGTCGGCGAGATGCGGGACGGTGACTTCTCTAAGCGGGACGTCCGAGAGTACGACCGGGTTAAGTACCGTGTCGATGCGTCCGGCACGCACTGACACGACGACTAAGGGTGAGCTGCCGAGCAAGGCCACCTCGCGGAGCATGGTAGCCAAGTTGCGGCCGTAGTTCTCGGCGCTGTCGATTGCGAGGACAGGGGGCGCGTTCTGGTGGTGCATGGCCGCCACTATCGCTCGTTCCGAGAGATCGGTGTTCGCGTCAACCCATCCGACTCGTACGCCGTCCGCCGAAAGGCGTAGCGCGAGCCTCATAAGGGAGGTCGTCTTGCCGGAGCCCGCGGTGCCGGTAAGTGCTACGACGCCGGGAACGCCCTTGCGGGACAGCTGGTCCTTGACACGCGCGAGGAACGTTTCATCACACTCTCGGCGGATAGCGCGGCCAGCCTGAACGTCGGCCCAGATTGGCTGCGCTCCAAAGAGAAACTCCGACGGCATGCCGGGACTTACAGCGAGCTCGGCGACATCGGGGAGCCGAGGCTTTGGGTGGCCGATCTTCGCGGTGTGCCCAAGGAAGGAGAAGCCGCGTGCGCCGGCGTCCTTGAAGTCGGTCAGTACCTCGTGTGCGAATTCCTGCGCGGCCATCTGGATCCAGGCGATGTTGAACCGGCCGAGACGCGCCTGGCGTGCCCGATCCAGGGAGGGGGTGACGAGGTAGGAGCGTGGTCTCAGTTCACGTGCGCCGCGCTGCCCCTTCAAACGCCGCCTTTTGATGCTCTGCCAGAGAGGCGACTCGTCGAGCCGGGTTCCAACAAACACGACGGGCCTGACGAGAAGGTCCGCAGTAAGCTCCTGGAAGGCCCTGTTCGGCGACGCTAGCATTTGGGCGTACTGGGACTCAGAGAAAGTGACGTTCTCTGGCGCGTCGTGCAGCGTGCCGTTGAGATGTACGACCTCCAAGTCGCGCTGTGGAGCGGAACTCTGCCCTGCTTCAGGTCTAGTTCCCGAAATGCTGATGAGCCGTCTCGGCAGGTCGTATTGTTGTTGCACGGCAGTTGCAAGAGAGTCTACGTTGAGAGTGTAGATGCGATACCAAGGTAGACGGAAGTAGTCAGGTATCCACTCCTGCAGAGAACTTGGTGCAACGGTGAGGTGTCGTACTAGGTATTCCTTCAGTTGCTTCGGGCTGCGCGCCAGAGCCGTGTCGAAGATGTCGCGAAGAGAAGAGTTCGGATCGAACCTCTCTGAGGGAAAGGCTACTTGCCAAAGGAGGCGAGAGAGCTGGCTGGGGCTCGGGATTGTTGTGCCTGCGAGGTTCTTCGCGGGAAGCGAGAAGCCCGCACCCGTGAAGAGCACGACGCGGGCGCGCTCGAATTGTGCACGCAGGTGAGGAACGGCTGTAGTGCCAAGGAAGTCGATGTCTGTTGGTGGCATGGTCTGCTGGCAGAGTAGCGCTGTGCTCCTGTACGGTTAGCTCCCGAAGGGGGATCGTCCACAGGTCGTTCTTGGTGGCCGTCACGTGAGGGCGGGTCACTTGCTCCGGGTTGAAGACTAGTGTCGAACAGAGACTTCCATCGAGGCGGAAATGCTTGGCGGTATGGGATTCATCGTTCGTAGGACTCGGCGGGCGAAGACACGCCTTCGGCAGTAGAACCGATCAGGTCCCCCAGTGGCTGTTCCACCAGCAGGAACCGAAGACAGTCGGGTAGCCGCGTCTGTGGATTCTGGTGGTGGCGAACGCGGGCGGTTCGCTCGCTGCCTAGCGTGGCATTGTCGACGATCAGGACGCCGGCCACGCGTGAGAGATACGGCGCGAAGAGACTCTTCCGAGCGCCGGTTCCTCCGTGGATTGGCGCATCGGGCGTATAGATCGCCCGGATCTCGTCCAGGTTCCAGCCAAAGTCGGGGTTGCAGATGTTGACGGCGACCAGGAAGCACGGCTCCTTGAGGTGGGTTCTGCGCCAGTCTTGGGCTTTCTTGGCCAGTGCTCGTTTGAGCGGTGCCTCGGCGCTCACGGTACCGCTCCGTACCGGGCTCCAGACTTGGCCTTGGCCGCTCGTCGCGCGGGGAGGGTCGAGACGCCCAGTCAGCTCCCACTGCCCTTCTCTGATGGTCTCGGATAGGTAGGGCTCTGCTTCGAAGCGGCCCAATCGTGAGTGCAGATCCCGCACTTCGTCTGGCCTGTGCGCCCTCAGGAGGTTCTGGAACGGCTGGACGAGACGCTTCTTTCCGAGTGTCCTCCGAAGAACTCCTTCTGCCTGTAGCCAGACGTCAGAGTGCAGGTCCGTGAGACCCTCCCTGAGCTTGCGTACTGCGTCCTCTTCGTTTTCGTTGGAGCTGAGAACGCCTTGGCCAAGCCCACAGACAGTGGCCTCGACGTAGAACTCGTCTTGGCCGTGGCGTGCCAGGAAGTCGACTGTCGCGCCACGAGTACCGGGGAAGGTCGGCTCGACGTCGACGGAGCAACCGAGACGTCGCAGGAGCGTGAAGACCTGAAGCGTCGAAGGACGCGCTGAGGAACTCCGCGAACTTGGACGACTGAAGGCGGTGCGGAACCTGTCAACGACATTGACACAGCGGGGTTCAGGATTTACTGAGTGGTCTCTGCAGTCTCGTTGTCGGGCTTGTTGATCCAGACGGCCCGGGGCAGTGGCGTGTGCATCGGTTGGCCGCCGACGAATCGTTCGGGTGAGCTCTCCCAGGCGGCGCTCAGCGTGCGTTGGCGCTGCTCGATGACGGCTTGCGCCCGGCCGTAGTGGACGGTCTGGGGAGTCAGCATGGCGATGCCGGCATGGCGGTGTTCGGTGTTGTACCAGGGGAAGAAGGACCTGCAGTAGTCGGTCGCGGCGTCCTGGCAGTTGAAGCGGCTGGGGAAGTCGGGGTGGTACTTGAGGGTCTTGAACTGTGCTTCGGAGTAGGGGTTGTCGTCGCTGACCCGCGGTCGGCCCAGGGAGCGGTTCACGCCGAGGCGGGCGAGCAGTTGGGCGGTGCCCTGGCTGGTCATGGGGGCGCCTCGATCGGAATGCAGGGTCAGGACATGGGGCTTGACGCCGTGCTTGAGGCGGGTCTCCTCGATGAGCCTTTGGGCGAGCGCGGAGTTCTCGCGGTCGGCGACCATCCAGCCGACCGCGTAGCGGCTGAAGAGGTCAAGCAGGACGTAGAGGTAGTAGTAGGTCCAGGTCTGCGGTCCGAGCAGCCTGGTGATGTCCCACGACCAGACCTGGTTGGGCGCGACAGCGACCAACTCCGGCTTGGCGTACGACGGATGGACGCGCTGATTGCGGCGGTCCCTCACGGGGTGGTTCGCTTCGAGGATGCGGTACATCGTGCGCTCCGAGCACAGGTAGCGGCCCTCGTCGAGCAGGGTGGCCACCACTTCTCCCGGCGAACGATCGACGAAACGCGGCGACGCAAGCGTGGCCTCGACCCGTTTCCGCTCGATCTGGCTCAGTGCCCGGGCAGGCGTGGGGCGGGGCTGCCGTCGCCCGGGAGCGGGCCTCGCACGACGATAGAAGGTCGATCGCGACACGCCCAGCGCCCGGCACGCCGGCGCGATGCCGACCTGCCGGGCCAGGGACCTTGCCGCCATCAGCAGTCCTTCCCGTCTTCGAGGCTGAATCCCAGCAGCCCTGCAACTTTTCCCTGGACGTCCAGGATCGTGTGCGCGGCGGCGACTTCCCTCTCGAGCCGCTTGACCTTCGCTTCCAGCCGCTTCACCTTCGGCATCAGAGGGTTGGCCTCGACAGGCTTGCGGCCCCGCTTCTTCGGCCTCAGACCGGAAAGCGCGCCCTCGCGCCGCGCCTTGCGCCAGTTGGCCAGATGGGAGCTGTACAGACCCTCTCGCCGCAACAGCCGACCCACCTCGCCGCGGTGGGTGCATCGATCCGCTTCCTCCAGAATCCGCAGCCGGTACTCCGCCGTGAACTGCCGTCGGGTCGGCTTCGCTACGACCTCCGGGTCGGGAACGCCCCCCGCGGACGCCGCGCCGGCCGCGGGGGCCTCGTCGCTACGCTCCTCAACCCCCGCGGCCGGGAGCTCCGAGCCGCCGCCAAACCTCTGCTCTCGTCTTGACATTGATCCTCCTTGCCAACGCGTGCCCTCCACTATTCAACGGGATGCCCGCTGTGTCACGTACGTTGGCAGAGAGGGGTGCTTCAGGCGAGGTTTGGCGTCAGTGGGGAGTGCCCGGAACGAGTGCTCCATCCAGTGACGAATCGGAATCGCCTTCCTGCGTGCTCCGCGCTCGAGGAACTGGAATGCAGTTTCGGGACCTTCGGCTGGCCCCCGTCTCTGTGGGACGGGCCGGAAGAGTGGGGTCGCTATCGCGGGCTTGGCTGCTGGGTCTGGAGCCGAGGACCCTTCAGTATCCGCTCCCGTTTCTTGGCTAGTCGAAGAGGTCAGGTTGGTCGGCATCGGATGGCTTTCGGGGCTTCGGATCATCGGCGGTGTGTTCGAGCCAGTTGTCCCAGCGGTGGCGTTGTTCGGCGACTTGGGACCTGAGATTGTAGGCGGTTTCGGCCGGTTGGTCTTGGCCGGTCTGGTCAAGGCCGGCGAGGAGGCGGTGGTAGGCGTGTTCGCCGAGAAGGTTGCGGGCGTGGAGGTGGGTTTCAGTCCGGGCTTCTTCCGGAGGTTGGGCGAGTTGCCAGTCGTGGAAGCGGGGGCCGAGTTCGGTGGCGACGGGCTGGCGTTCTCTCGCGCGGTTGTCGTGGCCGAGGTTGTAGTCGGCTAGGCGGAGGGTTTCGGGGAGGTGCCAGCCTTCGCCGTAGTTCTGGAGCATGAAGGACCGGATGCCGGTTTCGCGGTCGCCGCCGGCGGAGTCGATGTGGCGCAGGAGGTCGGCGAAGGCGATCTGGGCCAGGACGGTGTGGCGGAGTTCGGGGGGCTTGTCCTTGTCGACTCGCCAGAAGCCCGTGCCTCTCAGTTCCGAGCTCTTTCTGCTGGCAACGGTGGAGAGGGGATGGTCGCAGTCGGCCAGGAGGCTCCGGAAGTCCGGCTCGTCGAGTCCGTAGAGGGTGGCGACGAGCGCATCCGCTATGGCTCGCCCGCGGACGCGTTCGCGTGGGCTCAGGGCGAAGGCCACGCTCTGGTGGCTGCCGGGTTTGGCGGCGCCCCAGTTGGCGAGGGCCGGCGAGGTTCGTGCGGCGAGGGAGTGCCTGTGAGGAGCAGCAGGCTTGGCGACTCCCTCTGTGAGGTCAGCATCAGGCTGGTGGCGACGGGGATCGAGGCTTCAAGCTGAGGCGAGGGCAGCGGGACCGGGTTCTGCTCCAGGACGTGGTAGTCGAAGTGAAGTCCGGCAAGCCGGTTGCGAGTGACTGAATCGAACGTGAACGAGTCGAGGAGGCAGGTCAGGGTCAGGACTGCGTCGGTGCTCCCTGCGTAGAGCGCCGCCGCGGTGTCGCCGGAGGGTGCGCCTTGGCAGAAGGCGCCGACGGCTGTTCTCTCGTTGGTTCCTGAAGCGATGCGCATGTGGAGCAGCTTCGGAGCAGCCGCCTCCGGCACTCCCTGCCGATAGTCCGCCTCTGCCATCAGATACTGGGGCTCGATCTGTTTCCGGTCCCACGGAATGTCGCGCCAGACGGCGCCCCTGCCCTTGCCGCTGACCCAGCCTTTCTGGCTGAAGTCGAACTGGCCGATCATGCGGCCTTCGTAGAGGGGTAGCGCTACGTCCTTGACCTCCTTCTCGTCGATCCAGGCGTCGGCCTCTCTCGAGAGGATGATGCCCTCGGGGATTGCGACGCGGGGCACGGGCAGGCGGTCGTACGGCGGTTGGGCGCAGCGGATGCGCGCGTGTGTGCGTTGGACGTCGCCGGGTGCCAGCAGATGGCCGTGTACGAACTGGCGTTCGGCCATGCGACGCTCGGGGCCGGCGTCGGAATCGAACAGCCAGTCTTCGAGTTCGATTGCGGCGGATTCAGGGCGGGCGGGGTCGATGCCGAGTTCGGCCCAGAGTTCGTCGATTGGGCGCCAGTTACCCAGGAGCCAGCGGCTGTACTCGTCGGGGCGGTAGCCCTTCGCTTCCCACTGGGGGCGGGGCGGGAAGAGCTTCGAGTCGTTCGTCATGTCGAACTCGCGTGCGTAGCGGATGCCCCAGCCATCGGGGCCGTCGTCGCCGAGGAGGACGGAGTTCTTGTAGATCTTCTCGAGGATTTCCAGGTCGCGGCGGGATTCGATTTCCAGGATCGCTCGGCTCTTGGGGCTGAACTGGAGGACCTGCTCGCGGCTGTAGGGGACGGCGAACTGCTCCGCCCGCTCCCAGTCGGTTAGGTCGCGGCGCATGAAGACGGTGCGGATGGCTTCGGTGGCGCCGCCTTTCTGGACGATGACGGGGTTGAACTTGAATCGGCTGTCGATCGGGAACAGCTTGGCCCGGTTCTCGAAGCCGAACAGCCATTCCCACTTGCAGCGCTTGAGGAACAGGTCGCGCAGGGCGCCGGTGCCCTGGAGGCCGGAAGGCACGACGAAGCCGAGCCGGCCGCCGGCCCTGAGCAGGGCGTGGACCTGCTCAAGGAACAGCTTGTAGAGGTTCAGGTCGGCCGAGCCCTGGTGTCTGAAGGAGTGGTCGGCGTCGGCGTAGCCGCCTGAGCGGCGGCGCGCTTCGCGCCAGCGGTCGTGCAGGCCGAGGTTCGCTTTGCCGCGGGCGACGGCGAAGCGGCGCTGGCTCTTGTCGTTCTCTTCCGGGTCACCGAAGGGGGAGGCGGCGCAGGTCACGAAGTTGGACTGGGCGCGGAAGCGGGCGTTGTAGTCGAGCCAGTCGCGCTCACTCGCCTCGTCTTCGGTGAAGAACTTCTTCTGGCGGCGCACGGCCTCCTGCTTGCCGTAGGAGCGGTAGAGCGGGTCGATGTTGGAGAAGAACTCCTGCGACTTGGGCTTGGCGATGTCCCACGGCGGGTTTCCGAGCATGGCGTCGAATCCGGCGTCGGGTGCGCGGAACACGTCCGGGAACTCGAGTTCCCAGTGGAAGAAGCGCATCTCGGCGGCGATGCGGGCGGCCGCTGCGCGGGTCTCTGGCGACGGATCGGCGAAGGTCGTGGGCAGAGGCGCGCGGTCCAGCTCGTCGGCGGGCCAGAACCAGCAGGCGCACCACAGGTCCATCGCCTGCTTGAGGGAGCGCCACTCGGTTGAGCCGATCAGTTCTTCGCGGTAGAGGCGGGCGCGGGCGGCGGAGTCCTGGATCGGCAGGCGGTGCATTCGCTCCAGGGATTCGAGCGCCTGCCGGTGGACGGCGGTCGCCTGGTCGAGCAGGTCTTCGTGGAAGAGGGTGCGGCCTTCCAGGACGTGGCGGAGATCCGGGGTCAGATCGTTCTTGACGAAGGCCTTGATCGCCTTCGTCCCGGCGCCCTTCTCGTGGTGGACGCCGTTCGAGTGGGTCTTGTCGCCGGCTTCGCGGTTCTTCCAGGCCATTGCGGGGTAGTGCTGGAACTGGTCGAACCAGGCGCCGACGAGGGAGTTGCCGCAGCGGATCTTGTGGTCGAGGAAGGAGAACGGCAGGTCGCGGTCCATCGTCTCTATCCACAGGGAGAGCTGGCAGAGCGAGACGGCGAGTGGGTCCAGGTCGACGCCGTAGATGCAGCGTTCGACGACGTAGCGGCGGAGCACCGCCTTGAGGCGGGGCTCGAAGTCGTCGGCGTCGGGCGGGCAGGGGATGAGTCGCCGGGGCTCTCGACGTCCGGGCGCCTCGGGGCGTCGCCGTCGGAGCGCGCCCGGCGCTTTGCGCCGGATGCGGGCAGGGATGCCCGCGTTCCCAGGGCCGGCGCTGTAGCGTCCAGGCCGAGGAGGCGGACGAGGGAGCGGTTGTCCTGCTGCTCGATGCGCTCGTGGTGTTGGACGGAGGCGTAGAGGGCGTCGGTCAGGAAGCGGAGGGCCGCGAGCGGGAAGCTGCCGGAACCGCAGGCGGGTCGCAGACCTTGAGGCTCAGGATGTCCTCGGGGCGCTTGGGCGTCCAGGCGGAGGGCGTCGCGTCGCGGTCGGGCTCGTTGTCGGCGCCGGTGGGCGGCTCGTAGGCGAGCGGGCGCAGGGTGCGCTGGGCGGTGGGCACGGTGAGGCCGGGCCGGGTGTAGAAGCTGCCGGAGCCCTTGCGGGTGCCGCCCCAGCGGACGAGGTACCACTCGCCGGGGAGGACGACGCGGCTGACGAGGCTGGCGGCGCGTTTGGCGAGTTCCTGTTCGTGGGCTTGCCGGGCGGAGAGGATGGTGGTTTGCGACTTGGGGCGGCGGGGTTTCTTGACGAGGCCGGCGGCTTGAGCGGCGCGGCGGGCCCAGGCTTCGGCGCGGGTGCGGGTGGCCTGGCGGGGGTCTTCGGTGGTGTTGTCGGGGTTCGGCTCGGGCTCACCGTTTCGCGGCATTGCACGTTCTTCCCGCGGGTCAGAAGACCCGCGGCTACGGGTCCGCGCACCCAGAGATACGGCGTCGGAGGGGGCTTGCTTCTCTACTGGCGTTGACTCGGTGTCGCTGTGGGCGGATGTGGCGTCGGCGCTGCCGGTGGACTTCTTCATCGCCGCGAAGAGGCTGCGGAGGGCCTTGTCGTCCATTGCCTCCAGGCGGGACAGGGGCAGGGCCGGCTGCTCGCCGACGGCGAGGAAGATGATTGGGTCGTCGCCAGGCGCGGTCTTCAGTTCGTAGTCGAGCAGGCCCTCGTAGAGCACGCCGATGTACTCGGTGGAGAGGTCGGAGAAGTCGACCGGCGCCGAGACCAGGCGGCTGCCGCGGCCCTGGCGGATGCGGACGTGGGTGCGGGTCAGGCGCTCCAGCAGGTCGTGAACCTGGGCGTCGGGGAGCACTTCGTCGCGCAGGCAGGCGGTCTCGAAGGCGGCCAGGGCGCGGGAGAGGCCGTCCTCGCTGTCGGGAGAGCCGGGGGCGACAGGTCTCCGCCATACGCGGGCACCGGCAGGCCTTCGTGGTGCGACCCTTCGCGGACTAGGCGGAACAGCGCCAGCAGGCGCGGCCATGCGCCGTGGCCGTGGGCGCGGAGGCGGCCGGCCGCCACGCGCCGTCCGAGGGCCTCTTGCAGGCCGCCGAGCCCGTAGCCCGCGTGGTACACGGCGTCGTCCCGCGGCAGGAGGCCTCGCGCCTCGGCGAACAGGATGACGACCAGGCGCATGACGACGCGGCAGGCTGCCCGGTAGATGTTCGCCGGATCGACGGCCGCGCAGTCGCGCTTCAGCGCTTCCCCGTGGCTCTGGATCAGCAGTTCGACGGCCTCGCGCACGCGCTCGCCGAGCGCCTCCGAAAGTTCGGACTGGCCCTTGCGGCTGTCGCGGACGGCGCGCAGAAGCGGCGGGTCGGCGCCTTCGCCCGGCGTCCACAGGGCTGGCCGGATCAGGGTGAGCAGCGCCTTCAAGGCCGGCGACGGCGCGCCCTCGGCGAACCAGAGGTCGGCGTCCCACTCGCACCAGGCGTCGAAGTCGAGGCCGGCGAACAGGAGCCGCCACTGGCGTCCGTTCGTCACCAGGGCGAGGCGTTCGGCGCCGGCGCGCAGCCAGCCGAGGACGCGGCTCGTTTCGCGCCGTCCGCGGCCGATGCCGACGCGCTTGTCGTTCGTGACGAAGACGGGCAAGACGGCGCCGTTGGGGCCGAGCCAGAGCTGGCGCGGGCGGACGCTCTCGCCGGTCGTAGCGCGGCGGCGCCACTCGGCCGGCACGCGGTTGCCACGCAGCCACGAGCCGCTGTCGGGCCCGAAGCCGCAGAGGCGCTCCAGCACGAAGGCGACAAACTCCGGCGCCTCGCGACGCTGACGGTTCGGGTCGGTGTCGCGCAGCAGTTCGGAGCGCCGCCGGAGTTCGCTTTGGAGCCAGGCGTCCGGGGCGGCGGGCGGAGGGAGTGCGGCGATCTCGCTCTGGCGCTGCGCGTCCAGCAGCAGGCCGCCGTGGCGCAGGTCGCTCCAGCCGTCCAGGTCGGCGCCGCCGGTCGCGGCGCCGCCGGACCGCCGGTTGCCGGTCTGCGGGTTGCTCAAGGCAGGCGCACCTCGACGGTCACCGGGAACGCCTGCGCTTCGCCGGCCAGGGCGTGGCGCTTCGGCAGCAGACGATCGACGATCCGCCGGCGCTCCCGCTCCAACTGCTCGCGCGCGTCCTCGTAGTGGCGGCGGCGGCGCTCGATCTCCCGCTGCCTCTCCTGGATCGAGTCGGCGATCCGCTCGAGGTCGCGGCGCTGGTCGAAGAGCCGGCCTTGGGTGAGCGAGCGGCGGAGCGTCGCGATCTCCCGTTCGAGGCGCTTTACGCTCTGCTGTTCGATCAGCTCGGAGACTTCGCCCTGCCGGCTCCGGTAGCGCTCGTTGGCGTCGCGCAGGGCGCTTGCGCCGTCGGTTTGCAACTGCGCCTGGAGCGAGTCGGTCAGTTCCTCGGCGTGTCGCGTGACCGCGGCTTCGAGGTCGGCCTCGACGTGGAGGAAGAGCTCCCGCGCCTGTTCCCGTTCGGCGGGCGTCGGCGACGCGGGCTGAGGGGCTTCCCGGTCGCCTTGGCCGCCGCTACCGCTACGGGCCAGGTTTCGGGCCGTCACGTGGGCCATGGGGTCTTCGAGCCCGCCGCCTCGCACGGGAAGGGTGAGCGTTCGCACCCAGTGGTGGAAGGTCTCGCGCAGCTCGTTGACCGCCAGTTCTTCCAGGCTGAGCAGGATCAGGGCGTCCATGCCGCGCGGTACGCCGCCTCGCCGCACGGTCCAGCGCGCCGCTTCGGCCGGGCCCGGCAGGCGCCGCTGGGTCAGGGACCGCAGGGCGCGCTCGATCAGGGGATGGGCCAGGTGCAGCAGGGCGACTTCGGGCCGCGGCGAGAACACGTCGCGGCCGCCGATTCGGCGGAGCAGGGAGTTCGCGTCGAAGGCGAGGCGCCGGGCGGGGCCGTCGCGCGAGGCCATGCGCAGGGATTCGTCGATCGTGTCGCGCCAGCCGGGCAGGTCGGTGTGGAGGAGGCGCCAGAAGCCGCCCGCGCCGTTCGTATCGCCGGCGCCGGGGCTCGGAACGCGGTCGAGTTGCGGTCGGCCGCCCGTCATCGCCATCGCGGTCTCAAGCGTTTGCCTGAGTGCCGCGGGGTGGAAGTCGATCTCGCGTTCGAGTTGGCGGAGGAGGACATCGGGCGCGCTGCCGGATGCGGTCGGGGCGCCGGCGTGCCGAGCGTCGGTCCCGCCGAAGAGGCCGGGGATTCCCTGGTCGCGCATCCGTTCGCGTTCCTCGGTGAGCCCGTGCCTCAGCTCGAACTCGACTCTGGCTGGATCGGCGCCTTCGACGAGACGCTTGTGGGCGGCGGTATCGAACAGCTCGTTGACCGATCCGAGATCTTCCCGGATCTCGTCCGCCTTGCGGATGACGTAGTCGAGGAACGTGAGATCCGGGTCGTCGTCGCTCAGGAAGTGATGCACGGTCACGTCGCGGGCCTGGCCGTAGCGGTCGAGGCGGCCGTTTCTCTGCTCCAGGCGCGACGGATTCCAGGGGCAGTCGTAGTGCAGGAGGTAGCGGGCGCTGCGATGGAGGTTGAGCCCCTCGGACGCGGCGTCGGTCGCCACCAGGATGCGTACGGCGGAGTCGGGATCGTTGAAGGCTTCGCGGACGCGTTCGCGGGCGGCGTCGTCCATGCCGTCCTGGCCGCCGGCGCCGAAGAGGGTGAGCACGCGGGGGGCGGTCTGGCCGTTCGCGTCGTAGTGTTCGCGCAGCCGGCGTGCGAGGTAGTCCAGGGTCGTCTTGTACTCGGTGAAGACGACGAGCCGTTCGTCGTCGCGGAAGGCCGGTGCTTCGCCCGGCCGGTCAGGGAGAAGCAGGCGCCGCTCGATCAGCTCGGCCAGCGCGGCGAGCCGGGCGTCGGCGGTCGGGTCCTGTTCGACTGCCGGCGGGCCTTCGGCAACGAAGCCGAGGTCGGCCAGCGCGGCGTCGATGGCGGTCATCTCGCCTTCCACGGAGTTCGCGACGTTGCGCAGCCAGGCGCCGACGACGCCGGCCGCCGTGCCGGTCCGTTGCTCGGTCTCCCGGTCGTCGGACGTTTCCCGCTCGACGGAGCGCTTCGCCGCCGCGACATCGGCGTCCGTCGCGGCGTCGGCGGCCTGCTCGGCGCGCGCGTAGCCGTCGCGCGTCCGGCGCCAGGAGTCGGCGAAGGCGGTCGGGCAGGAGAGCAGGCGTTTACCCAGGATTTCGATGGCGAAGGTACCCGCCCGTTCGCCGGCGTCGCCGGCTGCGATGGCGCGGCGCACGGCGGTGCGGAAGGCGGCGAAGGCGGTGGAAAGGGCGGCCTCCCGCGGGTCGCGGTGGAGCAGCAGGGGCGTCGGCTGTCTTCGCTCGCAGAAGCGGGGCGAGGCGCTCTGCTGGTTCAGTTCGCGCTTGAGGCGGCGAATGACCAATTGGCGGGCGCGGCGTCGCTGGACGTCGGTCATTTCGTCGGTCCGGCTGAACCGCACGGGGTCGAGGATCTCCAGCAGGCCGGTGAAGGAGCGAGTGTGACCGTTGTGCGGCGTGGCGGAGAGGAAGAGCCGGTGCTCGAAGCACGGGGCGATCCGGCGCAGCATTTGGCACAGCTCGCTGTCGTCGCCGAACGGAGAGGGCATCAAGTTGTGGCACTCGTCTACGATCAGGAGATCCCAGGGGAGATGAGGCGAACCCTCCCGGGCACGGCTGGCTGCGAGGAACTGCTCCTGGATGTCGGGCTGGCGCAGGTAGTGGTAGGAGGCGACGATGCGGCTGAACGAGCGCCAGGGATTCGCGTCGATGCCCAGTTCCCGGCGCAGGTTCTCGGTGCGTCCCCGGTCGACGATCTCGAACGGCAACGCGAACTTGTCGAGGAGTTCGTCGCGCCACTGCAGGCGCAGCGCCGCCGGCGCCAGGACGAGCACCCGACGGATGCGGCGGCGCAGCAGGAGTTCCTTGAGGATGAGCCCCGCCTCGACCGTCTTGCCGAGGCCGACGTCGTCGGCGATCAGGAGGTTCACGCGCGGCATTCGCAGCGCCCGCCGAAGCGGTTCGAGCTGGTAGTCCTCGACCCGGACCCCGCTGTGCAGGGGGCTCGACACCGGCTGGCGGTCGAGCGGACCGTCGCCGTCGGGGTCCACGTAGGGTGTGAGCGCCGTCCAGCGCGCGGCGCGCAGCAGGGCGTCGAAGTCCTCGGCCGGCATCGGCGAACTCTCGCGAATCCGGGGCAACCGGCTCGGTTCGAGCAGCTCGCGGCCAGGTTCGAGTTCCCACAGGAGGCGCTCGCTGTGCGGCGCGTCGTGGCCCTTGTAGTCGACCTGCACGAGATGCAGGACGCCGGTTTCGCCGTCGTCGTATGGGTTGACGCTGGCGACGATGCCGCGGCGGTTGCGGACGCGGGCGAGCATGCCGACGCGGGGTATGGATGGCGGTACTGGCGGCTGCAGATGCTCGCTCTCTTCCAGGCCTTCAGGCATCGCTCAGGAGATGAGCGGTTTCAGACATCAAGTCGTCGACCGCCTTGCCGGTGACCTGGAGGTACAGCGCGTCGGGGCATAGTTCCACGTCATCCCCCCACACGACGGCGCCGTGCTCGGCTACACGAACCGCTTCGAAGGCGTCCGCGGCGTCCCAGCAGCGGAAGGCGCCCCTGCCGGCAAGGCGGGAGAGGTCGAGGATGCCCTCCGCGCCGTCGGAAAAGCGGAGCCAGAGCTTGCAGCCGCTGCGGGGTCTGACTTCGATTGGTCGAGTCATCGGTCGATCGTCGCGATCCTATCCGCCAGGTTCACCGCGTTGTCCTGGAAGGTCAGCGTGTAGTGCGCGGCGGGAGAGCCGCGACGCGGTCGCGCAGATCGGGGATTTCCGTTGCCGGCAGGACGGTGATGTGGCGTTCGACCGGATACGCCCGTCTGGTCGGGCAGACGACGAAGAGATGGTCGAGCCGGAGGGTCTCGGCGGTGTTGCGCATCGTCCCGGTGACCTTCGGGGCTTCGCTGAACTTCATCTCGAAGCCGATGCGAAGGCCGCGGGTACGGACCAGCAGGTCCAGCTCACCGCCGCCGTGCGTGGCCCAGAACCAGCCGTAGGGTTGGCGCAAGGTGAACAGGACCTGTTCGATGGCGAAGCCTTCCCAGGAGGCCCCGACGCGGCGATGGCCGAGAAGATCCCGGTCGTCGGCGATGCCCAGGAGCGAATGCAGGAGGCCGGTGTCGCGGATATAGACCTTGGGCGCCTTGACCTCGCGCTTCGCCGCGTTCTCGAACCAGGGATGGAGTTGGCGAACCATGAAGGCGCCGGTCAGGAGGTCCAGGTAGTTGCGAGCCGTCTTGTCCGACACCCCGATCGTTCGGCCGAGTTTCGAGGCGTTCCAGGTTTGGCCGTGGTAGTGCGCCAGGGTGGTCCAGAAGCGTCGCATCGCCGGGGCCGGCATCGAGATGCCGAGTTGCGGAACGTCGCGCTCCAGGAAGGTCTGGAAGAAGGCGTCTCGCCAGGCGCAGCTGTCGGCTTCCGACGGCGCCAGGTAGGAGCGTGGAAAACCGCCGCGCCGCCAGAGCATCCGCAAGTTGTCGGCGCCGGCCTCCGCCAGGTCGAACCCGGCCATGTCGATGAACGTGACCCGGCCTGCCAGGGTCTGGGATACGCCGCGCACGATGTCGGGCGAGGCACTGCCGAGGATGAGGAAGCGGGTGTCGCTGCCAGGCCGGTCCACGAGAACGCGGAGGACGTTGAAGAGCACCGGCCGAACCTGAATCTCGTCCAGTACGACGAATCCCTGGAGCTCCCCCAGAACGAGTTCGGGGTTGCTGAGCCGACGAACGTCGGCCTCTGATTCGAGGTCGAAGATCGTCGCGTCCCGGGTCGAGACGAACTGGCGGGCCAACGTGGTCTTGCCGCACTGGCGGGGTCCGAGCAGGGAGGTGACCGGCGCCCGGTTGGTGGCTGTCGCGATTCTCCGGAGGTACTCTTCCCTGGCGATCATCGTTCCGGGATTCTAACTTGAATCCGAGATTTCCGGCGTTGTACTCCGAGATTTCCCCTATCTCGACTCCGAGATATCGACCGCCTGACTCCGAGATTTCAGGTCTCCACAGTCCTCCGCCGGAACATGGCAGCTCCGACGACGAGCACCGCAGCCGCCGCGTACGGCAGCGCCAGTAGCCGCAGCGCAACCGGCACGTGCGCCAGGGAGTGGGCGAAGAAGACGGCGTACCAGGCCGGGAGAGCCCACCCGGCGGCGAGGATGCCGGCCCAGCGCCAGGGGTCTTCGAGGGACCACCAGTGGCGGAGGACGTAGAGGGTGCCGGCGATCAGCGTGGCCGCCGTGACGACGATCAGGACGACGGCCAGGGCCGGTGAGCCGAGGCCGACGGTGCCCAGGTGGTTCCCGACCCGTTCGAGGGTCCGTTCGAGAGTCGGCGCGCTGGAGTAGAAGGGATCGATGTCGGGATGGATGGAGCTGCGCGGGGCGCCGTAGAGCCGGAAAGTGAGCTGGTCCCAGAACTTGAAGAGCACGGGCTCGCGGAACACGAGTTCGGCGAGGAGGACCCGGAGCAGGAAGACGGCGGAGAGGCAAGAGGCGTAGGCGCCGGCGCAGCGGATCAGCAGTTGGCGGCGCCAGGTCCGCGGTTCGCCGACAGGATCGGACGATCGGGCGGAGTATCCCGTGGACGGCGGAGGTGCGACCGCCAGCACCAGCAGCAGGACGACGAGTCCGATCAGGGCGCTGCCGAACAGGAGTTCGTGGTAGGCGATCAGCGCGCCGAAGGCGGCGAAGAGGACGACCTGGATGCTCGGTCGCCAGTGCGCGATACGGCGTCTCGGCACGGCGAGAAGCACGACGAACGTCAGCACGTTCGAGGCGCCGGTGGTGAAGCTGCCGGCGCGGTCGTCGAGGTCGAGGAAGAGCAGGAGGTTGCCGATGAGCGCGGCGAGCGCGACGGCCTGGAAGAGGGTCTGGCGTCTCACCAGCGGGTTCGGCGTCACACCTGGATCCGGCGGCAGGCCGAGCCTTCGCCTGAGGCTGGCTGGAAACCGGCGTGCCCGAGCCGGGGGCAGGGCGGCGACTGCCGTCGCGATAACCAGCGCGCCGACGAGCCCGAGACCCAGCAGGCCGAAGGTCAGCACGCGTAGCCACTGGCGTAGCCCCTCCACGCCGATGCGCGGCAGCAGCCACTGCAGCATAACGCGCTGGCCGGCCCAGTACTGGTGGTAGAAGACGGTCAGGTAGTCCGAGTCGTCGACGGCGCCCTGGTCGAGACGTTGCCTGAGCGCGTCGCAGGGGCGCTGCGGTCTCGTGTAGCGGTACACCCGGCGAGGGGAGACCGTGCGCTCCAGGGTCGAGGCGTCGCGGTCGAGCGTCATCAGGCTGAGCAGGCAGTCGTTGAAGCTCTCGCGCGAGTCCTGGACCGTCCGGCCCGGTTGTGCGTAGGAGGCGCGTAGCGCTTCGGCTACCGGCTCCGGATCGGCGCGGACGGCGAGCCAGTTCAGCGTCAGGAAGAGAGCGGTGGCCGCGAGCGTGACGGCGGTGATGAGAGTGGTGGCGCGGAGAGGTCGTAGGCGCTGCTGGCGTGCGGGCCGGATGGCAGTTGCTGGGCCTCCGGAATGCGGGCTGGAAGCCCGCGTTCCCAGGTCAGAAGAAAACAGCGTGCGCAGGATGCGGAAGCCGTCGCGGAACGCCTTGAGTTTGCTCGCCGAGCCCTCCGGCCGGGCGAAGTAGGGGCACGGGGTTTCGTCCCAGGCGAGGTCCGAAGACGCGGCGAAGAGTGTCAGCTCGGTCTCGATCTCGAAGCCGTTGGAGCGCGCGGGGAAGCGCTCCACGAAGCGGCGCGAGAAGACCCGGTAGCCGGACAGGAGGTCATGCTCCCGGGGGCCGCAGCGCCAGCGGGCGAGGGCGGTGAACAGCCGGTTGCCGAGGCGGCGCAGCGGCGTGTAGGCGTGCGCGTCGGCGCGCTTGCGGGCCGCCACGAGCATGTCGAGGTCACGCTCCTGGAGGGTCGAAACGAGACGGCCGGCGCTCTCGGCGTCGTAGGTGTCGTCGCCGTCGGCCATCAGGTAGATGTCGGCGTCCACCTCGCGGAACAGGCGGCGGATGGCCCGGCCCTTGCCGCGCCGGGGCTCGGCGATGACGGTGGCGCCGGCGGCTGCGGCGGCTTCCGCGGTGCCGTCGTCGGACCCGTTGTCGCAGACGTAGACGGCGGCGTCGGGCAGGGCGCGCTGGAACGCCGCCACGACATCGGCGATCGTCGCCTGCTCGTTGAGGCAGGGGAGGAGGACGGCGATGCGGGTCGGGTTCATCGCACGTCAGGCTACTGCGGTCGATTTGGTTTCGCGGGTTGTGGGGCTTCCGGCTCGGGCTCACCGCTTCGCGGCCTCGCGCTTGATGGGGGCGAGACGCCCGCGTTCCCAGGGTGGTTCTTACTCCGCGGCTGTTCAGGGCCCGCCGGCGTTGCCAGTCGACTGCGCCGTCCTGCTCTCAGCCGGGCCGAGTGCGAAGAGGTGTTCGCGGCCGCGCACGTAGAGCCGGTCGCCGACGATCGCCGGCGTCGCCCAGACCGACTCGCCGAGCGAGAAGCTGCCGAGGACCTCGTGCTCCCTGCCGGCGCGCATGATGGCGGCGTCGCCGTCCGTGTTGACCATCAGGATCCGCCCGCCGCCGCCGACCATGGAGGCGGAGTAGCGGCCGCGGATCGGCAGCCGTCCGCCTTCGTAGACCACTTCGCCGGTGCGGGCGTCGAGGCAGGTGATCACGCCGCCGTCGTTGGTCAGGTAGAGCAGTCCGTGGTAGAGCAGGTTCGAGGGCACGTAGCCGGTGCCCTTGCGGTAAGTCCAGACCCGCGGGTCGTCGCCGGTCAGATCGCCGCGGCTGTCGAGGGGAATCGCGAAGACGACCTTGCCGGGGTAGCCGGACGTGAAGACCGCCAGGTCGCCGACGGTCATCGGCGTGTGGATCGCATTGTTCTGGAGCCCCCGGGCTCGCCAGAGTTCGCGGCCGTCCGCCGGGTCGTAGGCGATGACGTACTCGTAGCCGGTCGTCAGCAACTGCTTCTGGCCGTCGTGCTCGACCAGGACGGGCGTTGCCCAACTCGCCTGGACGGGCCGCTGGCGCTTCCAGACCTCCTCGCCGGTGGCGGCGTCCAGCGCGACGATGAAGGAGTCGTCGCCGCTGTCCTCGTCGGCCAGGATGATCAGCAGGCCGTCTGTGAGCACCGGCGAGGAGCCGACACCGAGGCCTACGGTTTTGATGTCGCCGATATCGCGTTCCCAGACCGGTTCGCCGTCCATCGTGTAGGCGTAAACGCCCTCGGAGCCGAAGTAGGCGTAGACCCGCTCGCCGTCGGTGACCGGGGTCGGCGAAGCGTAGGACGACTCGGAATGGCGGTCGTCGTAGACCCGGCCTTCGTAGGCCGTGTGCGACCAGAGGATCTTCCCCGAGTCGGCGTCGAGCCCGATGACCTTCATCGTGTGGTGGCGGTTGCCGTCAGTGGCTTGCGGGTGGCGGAAGGGCTGTCCTCCGAAGGTGTGCTCGGGAGGGCCGGCGCCGGGAATCGGCTCGCCGACGATCGCCGTGGTGAGGAAGATGCGGCCATCGGCCATGACTGGTGAGGAGTGGCCGCGGCCCTCGATCTTCGTTTTCCAGAGCAGGTTCCGTTCGGGGTCGAGGTCGGCCGCCGGGCCCGGGCCGGAGCGGGCGACGCCGCTGCCGTCCGCGCCGCGGAAGCCGGGCCAGTCATTGGCGTCGTTGGCCGCGGCATGAATCGCGGGCGTTGCTGCAAAGGTGGCGGCGAGGAGATAGTGGAGGCTCTTCGACACGGGATTCTCCTCTCAGCCTAAGGCGTCTTGATCGGGTCGGCGGGGCGGCCGGGCAGGGTGCGGGGGTCTTCGGCGAGCTTCTCGAGCAGCAGGTCGACGGCCCGCTCGAGTTGCGGATCGCGGTCGCCCAAGATGTCGCGCGGCAGGTTGGTGACCTCGATGTCCGGGTCGACGCCGTAGCCCTCGATCACCCAGTTGCCTTCGGGGTCGGCGGAGCCTGCCTCGGGCACGTTGACCGAGCCGCCGTCGATGAGCGGCGCCCGGCCGTAGATGCCGACCACGCCGCCCCAGCTCCGCTTGCCGACGATCGGCCCCAGACCCGCGCGGCGGAACTGGTAGGCGAACTGGTCGCCGTCGGAGGCGGTGTCCTCGTCGATCACGCACGCGAGGTAGCCGTGGAAGACGCCGCCCGGCGACGTGTCGACCGAGTCGCGGTTGCGCTCGAAGTCGAGCATCAGAGTCTCGCGGCGGAGGCGCTCGATGATCATCGGCGAGACGTTGCCGCCGCCGTTCGAGCGCACGTCGACGACCATGGCCTCCTTGCGCACCTGGCCGTAGTACCACTTGATCCACTCCCGGATGCCGTTCGCCGACATGTCGGGGATGTGCAGGTAGCCGATGCGGCCGCCGCCGCGCTCCTCGACGATCTTTCGGCTGCGCTCGGTCCAGGCCAGGTAGATCAGGGCGTCTTCGCTCGAGATCGGATCGACAAGGACGTTGCGCGCCTCGCCGCGGTCGGCGCTGGAACCGACGGTCAACTCGAGCGGCCCCCGCCCGGCCTCGCGCAGGAGCTGGAAGGGGTTCGTCGCCGGGGTCAGCTCGCGGCCCTGGATCGCGAACAGGTAGTCGCCCTCGCCGACGCCGACGCCGATCTCGGTCAGCGGCGAGCGGTAGCGCGGCTCCTCGTTCTGGCCTTTGAAGATGCGGGCGATCCGGTAGCGGCGGGCGTTCTCGTCGAGCTCGAAGCGAGCGCCGAGCAGAGCCGCGCGCGGCTGGTCCGGAACCTCGTAGTCGCCGCCGGTGACGTAGGCGTGGGAGACGTTCAGTTCGGCGACCATCTCGCTCATCACGTAGTTCAGGTCGCTGCGGTGGCCGACGTGGGCGAGCAGCGGGCGGTACTGCTCGCGCAGCGCTTCCCAGTCGTAGCCGTGCATGTTCGGGGCGTAGAAGAAGTCGCGGAAGCGGCGCCAGACCTCGTTGAAGATCTGCGCCCACTCCTCGGTCGGCACCCGGTCGACGGTCAGGCCGGCGAGGGACAGCGTCTTTGCGTCGCCGCCGCCGACATCGAGCAGGCGGAAGGCCCTGCCCTCTCGCACCAGCAGTTTCTTGCCGTCGCGGGACAGGACAAGGCCGCCGATGCCCTTGGCCAGGCTTTTGCCCTCGCGCTTTTCGAGGTCGTACGAGAAGACCTCGGTCTGGACATCGGAGGAGCGTCCGAGGTACCCGGCGCCGCCTCGAACGTAGAAGATCTTGCCCTCCGCGGCGCCGAGGCCGATGTAGTTGTCCGCCTCTACGGGTATGCGGGCAACGCGCTGCGCGAGACCGTCGAGGTCGATGCGGTCGCCGGGCTCCTCGTCATCGCCGTCGTCGCCGTCGTCATCACCCGCGTGCTCGCCGTCTTCGTCGCCGTCCTCGTGCTCGCCGTCCTCGTCGCCATCCTCGTGCTCGCCGTCCCCGTCGTCGTCCGCCTCATCCTCGTCCTGCTCGTCCTCGATCTCGACCTCGTCGCTGCGCGGCGGGAAGGGGTGGGGCGTGTCCTGGCGCAGGGCGAGCGCATAGATGTACGTCTCGCGGTCGGCGGCGTAGTTGTACTCGAAGCTCCCGATCTGCGGCTGGAACTGCCGGTCGGAGAGGAAATAGAGGTAGTCTCCGCCCGGGTCGAAGACGGGGAAGAAGTCGTTCCAGAGTTCGGAGGTCACGCGCGTGAGCGTCCGGCTCTCGACTTCGAACAGGTGGATCGAACTGAACTCGTTCGGATCGCCGAGCTCGACCGCCAGGTAGTCGCCGTTCGGCGACCAGTCGTAGCCGGTGCCGAAGGGCCGCGGATCGTCGGCGACCTCGATGATGTCGCGCGATCCGGTCGGCGCGGCGTTGACGATGCCGAGCCGCCCCTGCTGGTCGACGAAGGCGATGCGGTCGCTCCCCGGCGACCACAGCAGGTTGTTGTAGTGGCGGCCGACGCTGCCTTCGGTGAGCTGCACGGGGTCGCCGTTGCCGTCCTGGCTGACGACCCAGATCTCCGTCTCCCCTGTCCGATCGGACACGAAGCCGATCCGCCGGCCGTCGGGCGACCAGGCGGGATCCTGGTCGTTGGCGCCGGAGGAGTGCGTCAGGTTGCGCGTCGGACCATGCTCGACCGGGACGCTGAAGATGTCGCCGCGGGCGGAGAACGCGGCGCGTTTCGCCTTCGGGCTGAGCGAGAAGCCGGACACCCGGTTCGCCGCCGAGACCCGGCTGGGACGGCGCGCAAGCCGGTCCGTCGGCACATGGATCGGGATCGGGAGTGCGGCGCCCGAGTCCAGGTCGAAGATCTCGAGCGAGCCGGCCTTCTCGTAGACGATTCGCCGGTTCGCCTTGTCGGCGCTGGGCCAGCGCACGTCCCACTGGTCCTCCTGCGTGAGCTGCGCGAGATCACCCGAACCTGTTTCGTAGGCGTACAGGTTCAGGATGCCGTCGCGGTCGGACGAGAAGTAGATCGTGTCGTCGATCCACATGGGGTCGCGGTCGGAGCGCTTGTGATCCGTCACCTGGATCGACTCCAGGCTGTCGAGGTCGAGGATCCAGAGGTCCTGGGCCCATCCGCCCTCGTAGCGCTTCCAGTGGCGGAAGTCACGGGTCACCGGCGAGTAGACGACGCGCCGGGTGTCGGGTGAGAGATCGCCGCCGCCCGACTCCGGCATCGGCAGCGCTCTCGGCAATCCCCCGGCGGTGTCGACGAGGAACAGCTTCGTGTCGCCCAGGTCCCATCCGTCCCGCAGCGACCGGAACAGGACCTCGGTGCCGTCCGGAGACCAGCCGTAGACCTGGTAGTCGTAGCCCCAGCGCGGCGCCAGCGGCCCAGCGGCGGGGTAGAAGGTCAACTGCCGTGGAGCGCCGCCCGCGGTCGGCACGACGTAGACCTGCTCGTCGCCGTCGTACTGGCCGGTGAAGGCGATCCGCGAACCGTCGGGCGAGAACTTGGCGAACAGCTCCAGGCCGGGGTGTGAGGTGAGCCGTGTCGCCGTGCCCCCGTCCGCCGCGGCGAGCCAGATGTCGCCCGCGTAGGTGAACGCAATCCGGTCGCCCGAGAGGTCCGGGAAGCGGAGCAGCCTGGTCGGCTCGCCGGTCTGGGCCCGAGCCGGCGCCGCCAGGACGGTGACGGCCAGGACGGTGGCGCACAGCGCGGCGCGCGAAACGTGACGGGGATCGATCATGGGAGAACCTCCGGTCGCGGGACGGCGCTTCCAAGCGTGAGCGCCGCGGCATTGTCTCACGTTGGTCTATGGGCTCGTCGGATTGCCGGGCAGTGTTCTCTTCGGCCTCCGCGGGACCGGCACTTCGCGCCGGATGCGGGCAGGATGCCCGCGTTCCCAGGTTGTCCGCTGGTGCGGATTCCCGGGTGCGGAATCGCCCCGCTGCATCCGGTAGGCTGCCGCCGCTTCGCCAGACAAGTCTACGCGTCCTGGTTGGGCAGGTTGCAGAAGAACGAGGTATCGAGACGCCGGCCGCGGGCCGGTTTTTGGGGGACGGCAGCATGAGTGGAATCGAGATCACCGGACCACGCGACTCCGAAGCGGCGGAGCACATCCTGACCCCGGAGGCGCTCGAGTTTGCCGGCGACCTTTGCCGCCGGTTCGAGGACCGTCGCGTCGCGCTCCTGCGGGACCGCGTCGAGCGCCACGCCCGCATCCAGGCCGGCGAGGATCCGACCTTCCCGCCTGAGACGCAGGAAGTGCGCGACGGCGACTGGAAAGTCGCGCCGACACCCGCGGATCTGAATTGCCGCTGGGCCGAGATCACCGGTCCGGTCGACCGCAAGATGATGATCAACGCGCTGAACTCGGGCGCCAAGGTCTTCATGGCCGACCTCGAGGACGCACTCAGCCCGAGCTGGCGGAACGTGATCGGCGGCCAGCGGAACCTCTACGACGCGGTGCGCAAACAGTTGGAGTTCACGAACCCCGGTAACGGCAAGGAGTACCGCCTCAAGGACGAGATCGCGACTCTGCTGGTGCGTCCGCGCGGCTGGCACCTGATCGAGAAGAACGCCCTGCTTGACGGCCAGCCCGTCTCGGCCGGCATCTTCGACTTCGGCCTTTACTTCTTCCACAACGCCAAGGAGGCCCTCAGCCGGGGCAGCGGGCCGTACTTCTACCTGCCGAAGCTGGAGAACCGCCACGAGGCGCGCCTGTGGAACGACATCTTCGTAGCCGCCCAGGATGCGCGAGGGGTTCCGCGGGGCAGCGTTCGCGCCACGGTGCTGATCGAGACCATTCTGGCCGCTTTCGAGATGGAGGAGATCCTCTACGAACTGCGCGATCACTCGGCCGGGCTCAACGCCGGCCGCTGGGACTACATCTTCAGCGCGATCAAGAAGTTCGCGTTCCGGGAGGACATGGTGCTGCCCGATCGCGGCCAGATCACGATGACGGTTCCCTTCATGCGCTCCTACACGGAGCTGCTGGTGCGCACGTGCCACAGCCGCGGGGCCCACGCGATCGGCGGCATGGCGGCCTTCATCCCCAGCCGGAGGGACGCGGAGGTCAACGCGACGGCGCTGGCGGCGGTCCGTTCCGACAAGGAGCGCGAGGCCGGCGACGGGTTCGACGGCAGTTGGGTTGCCCATCCGGACCTGGTGCCGATCGCCCTGGAGGTCTTCTCCACGAAGATGGAGGGCCGTCCGAACCAGAAGGAACGGCTGCGCCAGGACGTGTCGGTGGAACCCGGCAGCCTCATCGATCTGAACGTACCGGGCGGCACGCTGACCGAGCAGGGTTTGCGCAACAACGTGTCGGTGGGACTCCAGTACATGAACTCCTGGCTCAACGGCAACGGCGCGGCCGCCATCAACAACCTGATGGAGGACGCGGCGACCGCCGAGATCGCACGGGCCCAACTGTGGCAGTGGGTCCACCGCAACGCGCGGATGGACAACGGCGAGCAGGTCACGCCGGAGCTCTACGAGCAGGTGCGGGACGAGGAGCTGCGCCAGCTCGGAGGCCGGTCCGCGAGCCGTTACGGTCTCGCCGTCGAGCTGCTCGACGACCTGGTGCTCGGCTCCGAGTTCCAGGAGTTTCTGACCCTTCAGGCCTACCAGCACATCTGAGTTAGCATCAGGGCGTGATCACTCTGGCGATAGCGCGAGCCCCGCGTGAAGCGGGAATCGACCCTGACCATGCGACTGCGGTCGCCGAAGCCGTTGGCGAAACCATCGCCGAGACCGCCGCGACGCGAGCGGATCTGGCGGCGGTAGAGCTCCGCCTGAGCGACAAGATCACGGCGGCGTCCTGGCGTGTAATCGGAGTAGGGCTGGGTGGCGTAGGCGGTCTGCTGGCGCTGTTCCGGGTGCTCGCGTAGCGGTCGCTCGCAGCCGGCGTGCAGCACGCGATCGAACTGGACGCGCTACGGAGCGAGGTCGGCGACTCGGCCTCGGCGATGGCGAACGCGGTTTCGGCCTGCGTCCACTGCGGCTTCTGCCTGCCGACGTGCCCGACCTACGTCGAGCTCGGCGAGGAGATGGATTCGCCGCGCGGCCGCATCGTGCTGATGAAGGAGGTGCTTGAGGGCGGCCTCGAACTCGAGGAGGCGCTGGAGCACATCGACCCCTGCCTGGGCTGCATGTCGTGCGTCACCGCCTGCCCGTCGGGCGTCGAGTACGGCGAGCTGCTGATGCCGTTCCGGGAGCTGGCCGAGGACGGCCGGCGGCGCTCTCGGGCGGATCGGCTGTGGCGCGGCCTGATGCTGGACACGCTGGCGAGTCCGGCGCGCCTGCGGTGGATGCTGCGGCTGGGTCGCCTGGCGGCGCCGTTTCGCGCGCTGCTGCCGGCGAGGCTGGCCGTGCCGCTCGATCTGCTGCCAACGACCCCGGACCGTTCGGAAGTTGGCTTCGGCGTGTTCCCGGCGGTCGGTGAGCGGCGCGCCCGGGTGGCGCTCCTCGCCGGTTGCGCGCAGCAGGTGCTGGCGCCGCGGATCCACCGCGCGACGATCGAAGTGCTGACCCGCCGGGGAGTCGAGGTCATCGTCCCGAAGGAAGAGGCGTGCTGCGGTTCGCTGGCTTTTCACGCCGGTGACGCGCCGCGGGCCCGCGCCGCCGCCGGACCCCTGCTGCGGGTCCTCGGGCCAGAGGGTCTCCTGGCCGACGTCGACGCGGTGCTGACCAACGCGGCCGGCTGCGGTTCGGGCCTCAAGGAGTACGGCCTGCTGTTCGCGGGGCGGCCCGAGGAGGCAGCGGCCCGCGCTCTGGCCGCCAAGGTGCGGGATGTCTCGACGTTCCTGGCCGCGCTCGAGACGGAGGCGCCGCCGCCGCTGCCGCAGCCGCTGCGCGTCGCCTACCACGACGCCTGCCACCTGGCCCACGCCCAATCGGAGCGGGCAGGGCCCCGGCAGTTGCTGGCCCAGGTGCGGGGCGTGACCCTGGTGGAACCGCGCGACTGGCAGATCTGCTGCGGTTCGGCGGGCATCTACAACCTGGAGGAGCCCGAGCTTGCGGCCCGCCTGGGGCGCAAGAAGGCGGAGGCTCTGCTTGAGGGCGAACCGGACGTGATCGCCACCGGCAACATCGGCTGCCTGACCCAGATCGAGAGCCACGTGCATCGTCTGGGCTCGCCGATTCCCGTGCGGCACACGATGGAGATCCTGGCCTCGGCGCACGGCGCCGACTGAGCCCGATCGTCCGTCCTGAGGAGACTTCGGGCTCTACACGGACACCGGTCCAAACGTCCGCTATCCTCCGCGCGGTCGACCACCTTCTCTTCCACATCTTCCGCCTTCGCACTCATATGACGACACCGACTCGCATTGGCATCATGGGCTTCGGCCTTCTCGGTCGAAGCCTGTTCCGCCTCTCTCTTGACCGGCCCGAAATCGAGGTTGCCGGCGTGGCCGACACCGCCGATCCCGAGATGCTGCGCTACCTGCTGCGCTTCTCGACCCTGCCGTGGCCGCTCGACGCGGATGTCGCGCTCGAGAACGGCAGCCTGTGCGTCGACGGCTCGTGCGCCAGCGTGGTGCGCGTCGGCAGCGCCGGCGAGGCGCCCTGGGGCGACCTCGGGGTCACGACCGTGGTCGACTTCCGGGACACGCAGCCGACGCGGAGCGAGCTCGAGGGTCACCTTGAGGCCGGCGCCGAGCGCGTGGTGCTCTGCGCGCCTCCGGGCGGGGAACTGGACCGGACGGTCGTGGTCGGCTTGAACGACGGCCGGATCGAGCCCTCCGACCGGATCGTGTCCGCCGGTTCGTTCACCGCGCACTGCGCCGGGCCGTTGCTGCGCATCCTCGACGGGGCGTTCGGCGTCGAGCAGGCGTTCATCAGTTCCGTGCGTGCCTACGGCGCCGGTTCGCGGCTCGCCGACGTACCGGCGCCCGAGCTCCGCTCCGGCCGGGCGGCGGGCGAGAACATCATCCCCTCGGCGACGGAAGCCGCGGCGGAACTCGAGACCGTGCTGCCCGAACTCGGCGGCAAGCTCTCGGCTTCGGCGATGAACGTGCCGGTTGCGAACGGCTCCGTGGTCGACCTCGTGTGCTGGCACCGCGACGCCGTGAGCGTTGCCGGGGTCAACGAGGCCGTTGCCGCGGCCGCCGACGGCGAGTGGAGCGGCAGGCTGCGCTTCGAGCGCGAGGCGATCGTCTCGGCGGACACCGTGGGCAGCCGGGCGACCTGCATCTTCGACTCGCAGGGAACGATGACCCTGGGCGATCACGTCTCGAAGACGATCGCCTGGTTCGACAACGGCTGGGGCTACCTGCACCGGCTCTTGGAACTCGTCGCCGCGCTCGATGGCGTGGCGGGCGCCGAAGGGGGTGCCTCATGATCCGCGTCGGCATCAACGGATTCGGAAGGATCGGGCGCAGCGTCTTCCGCATCCTGGCCGCCCGCCCCGACGTGCAGGTCGTCGGCATCAACGACCTGTTCGACGCGGAGCGCCTGGCCTACCTGCTGCGCTACGACACGGTGCAGGGAGTCTTCGACCAGGAGGTCGAGGTGACCGGCAACGGCCTGCGCGTCGGCGGCCGCCAGATCCGGCTCAGCGCGGAGCGGGATCCGTCCCAGCTCCCCTGGAGTGATCTCGGGGTCGACATCGCGGTCGAGTCGACGGGTGTGTTTCGGACCCGCGCCCAGGTGGCGTCGCACCTCGAAGCCGGCGCCTCGCGCGTGGTGCTGACGGTGCCGGCCAAGGACGAGATCGACGCCATGATCGTGCTCGGGGTCAACGACGGCGATCTCGGTCCGGAACATCGCGTGGTCTCCAATGCCTCCTGCACCACGAACTGCCTCGCGCCTTTGGCCAAGACACTCGATGACGCCTTCGGTTTCGAGGAGGGCTTCATCACCACCGTTCACGCGTACACGAACGGCCAGCGCCTGGTCGATTCGCCGCACAGCGACCCGCGGCGCAGCCGCTCGGCGACCGCCAACATCATCCCCACCACGACGGGCGCCGCGCGCGCCGTCGGCAAGGTGCTGCCGCACCTGAACGGCCGCCTCGACGGCATGGCGATGCGGGTGCCCGTGGCGGACGGCTCGATCGTCGACCTGACCTGCAGGCTGCGCAGTAGCGCCGCGGCGGAGGACGTGAACGGGGCGGCTTCGGCGGCGGCCGAGTCGAATCTGGCGGGCATCCTCCAGTATTCGGAGGACCCGTTGGTTTCGAGCGACATCCTCGGCAATCCCCATTCGTCGATCTTCGACGCGCCGCTGACCCAAGTCACTCCGGCTGAGGGCGGCGGCGTGTACGCCCGCGTCGTGTCGTGGTATGACAACGAGTGGGGTTACTCGAACCGGGTTGCGGATTTGATCGAGCGCCTGGCGCAGCTAGGGTCCTGACGCAGGTCGGTACCGCCCCGTCCGGAACGTGAGCCCGGAGGACTGAGACCACTGTGCAGCGCCGAGCCAAGATCGTCGCCACGATCGGCCCCGCGAGTTCGAATCCCAGGACCCTCGCGCGGCTGATCCGCGCCGGCGTCAACGTCGTCCGGCTGAACCAGTCGCACGGTACCCGGGAGGAGCATCGTCGCCTCGTCCGGCTGGTGCGGCAGGTCAGCGAGGAGGCCGGCCGGCCGGTCGGCGTGATGGTCGACCTGATGGGGCCGCGGCACCGCCTCGATCACTTTGAGGGCGCGCGGGTGCTCAAGGGAGGCGATGTCGTTTTCCTGGGCGCGGGCGCCGGCGCGGACCTGGCGCTCGACCGCGACATGGTCACGCATGTCCAGCCGGGCGAACAGATCCTGATCGACGACGGCCGGGTGCAGTTGGAGGTCCGGTCGAAGGACGAGGAGAAGATCGAGGCGGAAGTCATCATCGGCGGCGCCGTGTCGAGCCGCAAGGGCGTGAACCTGCCCGACAGCCATCTGCCGTTCCACATTTCGGACAAGGATCTGGGCGATATCCGGATGGCGGTCGAGGAGGACGCCGACTTCCTGGCCGCCAGCTACATCGGCAGCTCCGCGGATGTGGTGCGGGTGCGGGAAGCCGCCCGGGAGGCGGGCCGCGGCCTGCAGGTGATTGCCAAGCTGGAGCGCCGCCGGGCGCTCGAGAACCTGGACGAGATCGTGCTCGAATCCGACGGCGTGATGGTGGCGCGGGGCGACCTCGGCGTCGAGATTCCGCTCCACCGGGTGCCGGTGGAGCAGAAGCGGATCATCGAGACCGGGTGGCGGCTGGCGCGGCCGGTGATCGTGGCGACCCAGATGCTGGAATCCATGATCGAGCATCCGCGGCCGACCCGAGCCGAATCCTCGGACGTGGCCAACGCCGTGTTCGACGGCGCCGACGCGATGATGCTGTCCGGCGAGAGCGCCGCCGGCCGCTATCCCCTGGAAGCGGTGCAGACGATGCACCGGATCATCGCCGAGTCGGAGCGCTACCAGCTCTCGAAGCACACCTCGCAGCCGGTCGGATTCCACACCATGGAGGTCGGCCCCTACGACATCGAGCCGCCGAACCGGCTGGGCGCGCTGGAGATCCCGGAGACCGTTTCGGCCGCGGCGATCCTGTCGGCCCGGCACCTGAGCGCGCAGGGAATCGTGGTCCTCAGCCAAGGCGGATTCACGGCCCGCCAGGTCGCCTGCCGCCGCCCGTCGACGCCGGTGCTCGCTTTCACCCGTGAACCGCGGACCATGCGCGAACTCCAGCTCGTCTGGGGCGTCCATTCCGTGCGGATGGAGCAGGAGGTCTACCACCACGACGAGGTCGTCGCGATGGTGGACCGGCAGCTCCTCGCCGGCAACCTGGCCCTGCCCGGCGACACGATCGTGCTGCTGATGGGCGACCCGATCCAGGATCGTCCGCCGACGAACCTGGTGCGGATCCACCGGGTTCGGGCATGAGTGGCCGGCGCTCGGAGCGTTCCGCCGTTTTCCGTGAGAATGAACGCCATGACCGATAGGGCAGAACTCGATGTCATCCGACGACAGGCGACGCTCGCCTCGCTCGCCGGGTTTCCCTTTCTGCTGGTCTTCGGCTTGACGTGGATTGGCGCGGCGGGGCTGACGTACGTCGCTCCGCGCGACCTCGCGCCGTGGTTGTATCCGGTTTTGGGTCTGCCCGCCGTCGCCGTCGCCATTGCCTTGGAGAGAAGGTGGGGATACGTCCCGGCGCCGCAGCCGGATCCGCTGCTGCCTCTGGTGCTCCAGCTCAACTTCGTACAGATCGTCGCGTTTCCGGCACTGCTCCTCGTATGGGATCAGGAGCCGGCTTTCATGCCGGCTGCGTTCGCGGCGATCGTGGGCGCGCATTTCCTTCCGTTCCAGTGGATCTACGGCACGAAGATCTACGGCGCGTTGGGAGTCGCGGTGGCCGTCGGCCCGCTGTTGCTCGTCTTCGGCTACCGCGACGATGCGCTCCACTACACCGGCTTCCTGGTTGGAGCTACGCTGCTGGTTGGCGCCTTCCTGGCGCGATCCCACGCGGCGCGCGTCCTGCGCCAGAGGGGCTGACGAGGGGTCCCCGGTGCGCGGACGCCGGCGGCGGCCGCGCTACGATCAACTGCCATGATCGACAGCGAGCTCCAGGTTTCGATCGAAGACGACTACGCCTTCCTCCGCGATCCGGTACGCCGCATCTGCGAGCAGTTCCCGGGCGAGTACTGGCGGCGTCTCGACGCCGCCGCCGAGTACCCGACGGAGTTCGTCCAGGCACTGACCGAGCACGAGTACCTCGGCTGCCTGATTCCCGAGGAGTACGGCGGCTCCGGCCTGCCGCTGCGGGCGGCAAGCGTGGTCCTGGAGACGATCCATTCGAGCGGCTGCAACGCCGCCGCCTGCCACGCCCAGATGTACACGATGGGCACGGTGCTGCGCCACGGCAGCGACGAACAGAAGCAGCAGTACCTGCCGAAGATCGCAAGCGGCGAACTGCGGCTGCAGGCGTTCGGCGTCACCGAGCCGGTGACGGGCTCCGACACGACTCAACTCCGGACCACGGCGGTCCGCGACGGCGACACCTACGTCGTGAACGGCCAGAAGATCTGGACCAGCCGCGCCCTCCACTCCGACCTGATGATCCTGCTCGCGCGGACGACGCCGGCGGACCAGGTCGAGAAGCGCTCACGGGGCCTGTCCGTGTTCCTCGTCGACCTGCGCGAGGCGCGCGGCAACGGCCTGGAGATCCAGCCGATCGACACGATGATCAACCACGGCACCACCCAGGTCTTCTTCGACAACCTGCGCATCCCGGTCGGCAGCCGGATCGGCGAGGAGGGCCACGGCTTCAAGTACATCCTGAGCGGCATGAACGCCGAGCGCATCCTGCTCGCCTCCGAGGCGATCGGCGACGCCCGCTACTTCATCCGCCGCGCCGTCGAGTACGCCAACGAACGCGAGGTCTTCGGCCGACCGATCGGCCAGAACCAGGGCATCCAGTTCCCGATCGCCCGAGCCCATGCCGAAACCGACGCCGCCGAAATGATCGTCCGCAAGGCCGCCGTCCTCTACGACGCCGGCCGCGAATGCGGCGCGGAAGCGAACAGCGCCAAACTCCTCGCCTCCGAAGCCGCCTGGAACGCCGGCGACACCTGCTTCCAGACCTTCGGCGGCTTCGCCTTCGCCACGGAATACGACATCGAACGCAAGTGGCGCGAATGCCGGCTGTTCCAGACGGCGCCGATCTCGACGAACCTCGTGTTGACGTACCTGGCCCAGCACGTCCTGGGGCTACCGCGGAGCTACTGAGTCCGAGGCAGCCGGACGGCTGCCAGGTGCGACGCGGCTGCGCCACGTCGCGGGGGTCGGCTGGTGGGCTGGCGTGGCGGCGTCGGTGGCACCCGCCTGCTCCGGGCCCGAAGGGGTCAGGTCCCAGCGGCCGCTTGCGCTTACCGGATGAATGGAAGGGCAGCGCTCGCTGCGGTCGGCTGCGCTCAGGTTGGGTGTCGGTTCATGAGCGGGCATGGGCCGTCGCTTGCCGACAGCCTCGCTGGGACGTGACCCCTTCGGACCCTGCGCCGGCTGGAGGTCGTCGGAGGCCATTACCTCCGACGGATGCGCGTTCCAGTTCCGGAGCACCAGCAAGGAGGATGCTCCTCCAGTTGGGTAGAGCAACTCAAAGCAACGGCGACCGTTCTCTGGGTGCGCGGACCTTCTGGTCCGCTGCCGCCGTAGGCGGCCAGGAACACGGGCCGGCCGGAGGCGGGCACCTTACGCCGTGAGCAGAGTGCCCCCGCCGCGTTGCGGCTGCCGCTACGCGACGGGATCGAGCTTCGCTTTTCGCGGGGCGGCCAGCCGCTCAAGCACGGACTAGCCCGAAGTTCTGAGCTTCAAGTCGTGGAATCGCCTGTAGTGGTGGGCGTTTTCAGTTGTTCGGCGGTGTCTTGTACTGGGTACGTCGGCTTCAGGGGCGGATGCCGAGTAGCTTGAAGGCTTCGTTCTGGAGTGGAGTGGGCCGTGCGAGGACGTCGGCTGTGGAGTCGGCGTCGCCGTGCATCCGCACCCGGTTTCGGGTCAGCGTGGCCAGGTCGGCGAGCAAGGTCTGGAAGCTGTGGACGGGGAGTCCGTCGGGGGTCCTCCGGGAGTTGGCCTTGGCCATTGCCTCGGGCGACCTGCGCGCGGGATCGACTGGCGACTCGCGTTGGTCGTCGCGGCGTTGGTCGTCGAAGAGGATGGGCGCCAGGGTCCGGCGCATGTGCCACTCGACGTAGTAGGCGAGCATGCAGAGGAAGACGTGGGCGCGCACCCTCGAGGCCAGGCGATGGTGGACGGGGCGCACTTTGAGGTCGACGCTCTTGAAGGAGCGGAAGGCGCGTTCGACGCGGCTGAGGCTCTTGTAGGCGCGGACCGCATCGGCTGCCGGCAGTTCGTCTTCGGGGACGTTGGTGCGGATGACGTAGAAGCCGTCGAGAGCGGCTTCCTCGGCGATGCGCGCCTCGTTGCGGCGGTATTGGAAGCCGTCCTCTTCGATCTCGACCTCGAAGTGCTTGCCGACCTTGTAGGCGCCCCGGGCGCGGTCCGCGCGCACGGCGATGGCGTCCTTGCCGCGCAGGGGGTTCTTCTTGCGCCGCGTCGCCGCAACGACGGCGTCGAGCTTGCGCTCGGTGGCTTCGAGAAGCTCCTGGCGCTTGCGGCCGCGTTCCTCCGCCAGAAGCGGGTTCCGGCACACCACGAGGCGCTCCTTCGGGTACAGCTCCGGAACCCTGATCTCGGCCATCTTCCGCTGGTCGAAGAGCGACAGTTGCAGGTGGCCTTCCTGGGCCAGCGTCCTGATCGCCGGCGCGCGCAGGGCGCTGATCCAGGACAGGCCCGCGGGGTCGAGGTCCTCGCGGATGCGCGCGTCGGTGATCAGGCCCCGGTCTGAGATCATCACGATCCTCTCCAGCGAGAAGCGGTCGCGGAGCTTCTGCACCTGGGCGTTCAGGGTCGTCGGATCGGCCGTGTTGCCCTCGAATACCTCGACCGCGACCGGGCATCCGTCCCGGCTGCAGAGCAAGCCGAAGACGATCTGGACCTTGCCTCTCTTCTTGTCCCTGGAGTAGCCGTGCCTGGCCAGCGTGCACTTCCTGCCCTCAAAGTAGACCGAGGTCACGTCGCAGAGCACCAGCGAGCCGTCTTCCAGATGCCGCCGGGCAAGAGTCCGCTCGATGCGCGGCTGTCTTTCGAGCAGCCAGTCCATGGCGCCGTAGAGTTCGTCGGCCGAGGCCTCCTGCACGCCGAGTTCCTCGCCGAGGGTGTGGCTCATGGTCTCGCTTGCGAGTCCGCGGGCGGTGGCGAGCTTGGATCGCGGCTCGAGGATGCGGGCCGCGATCATGGCCAGCGCCAGCGCCCGCTCGCGCGAGGGCCGTCGATCGAGGAGCCGTTCGAGGCCGAGGCTTCGGGCCGCGCCGAGGACGGCGGCGACGTGGCCGTGCGGTCTGGCGCGCAGGATCTCGAAGGCTGCCTCGAGCGAAGGCAGGGCGACTCCTCCCTTGAGCAGGGTTCTGAGTCCTTCGACGAGTTGGTCGGGCCACTTGGAGAGGTTGGCGAGAGTGCGTTTCTTGACCTTTCCGTCCTGTCGGTAGGACTCTCTCAGCAGGACGGCTGGTGGTGAGTTTCGGTTGGGTACCCGTTCGATGTACATGGCTTCTCATTGTAGACGAAACCATTCAGAATGTCTACATGCCACGAGATCATTACATGGCTACCAATGGCGGAAAACAGGGGCGGCCCAACACCCGAAAACCCAAGCACTGCAACGCCTCTCGACGACGAGGAGGCCCCAGGAGCCTCAGAACTTCGGACTAGCAGGAGTCGTCATTCAGCAGCCGCAAGTAGCGGTCGTTCCCACGGTTCTGGGCGGTGGCGCCGGTTTCCCAGCGCTTGATCGTTGCTTCGCCGAGGCCGGTGATCTCGGCGAAGGCCTTACGGCTCAGCTTCCGGCGCTCACGGATCGCCCGGATCTCCCAGGGACTCAGCAAGCCGTGGTGGCGGTAGACCGCCTCGGTCTGGATGCGTTCGCCGACCTGATCGATGAAGTGGAAGTCGCAGGCCTCGCAGTGTCTCACCGGGAGTCGGACGTGGAGTTCCACTGCGTCTTCACCTGAGCCATAAGTGAATGTGTCGTCCACGAGTGTCGTGGTCGCTGGCTGTTCGCAGTACGGGCACGTCGGTTCCTCAAGCGCGGAGAGGTCGATCTGGTCTCTGCCCCCGCTCTGCTTGTTCATGTGGGGATCGTATGATCCCCTGTTCGTGTCCGTCAAGGACGGCCTTGCTCGTGGGAGCGGGCACTACGGACATACACGAGAACGGACCCGCGTTCGGAGTGCGACGCGGCATTCTAAGGCCGCCTCACCCGCAGCTCGCTGGTCGTCGGTGGCCCGCCCGGATCGGATTGACAGTGGTGCCGTCGCCGGGCGCGACGGCGTCGGCTGCACCCGCCTTCTCCGGGTCCGAAGGGGAGGGTCCCAGCGGACGCTCGCACTTGTCGGATGAATGGGAGGTAGGTGCTCGCTGCGGTCGGCTGCGCTCCGGTTGGTCGTCGGTTTCTGGAGGGGCATGGGCCGTCGCTTGCCGACAGCCTCGCTGGGACCCTCCCCTTCGGACCCTGCGCAGGCTGGAGGGCGTCGGGTGCCAGAAGCTCCCGAGTTTCTTTAGGCGTCCCCGCCGTTACCTTGCTTTTCCAGGACGGGTTAGAGATTCCTGACTCGGGGGGCGAGAACCTTGTGCATTCGGTCGAGGCGATCCGCGAGCCATCGGTGTTGCTCTGGCCAGATCGACTCGTCTTTGGGATCGAGGTCCTTCGTGAGTGCAATACGGCAGGCCTTCTTCCCAGGCAGGGGCTGCCAGTGATGTTGTTCAGCCAGTCGATGGCAGCGCGATGTTCTTCGGTAAAGGAGGCGGCCACCCAGACTATGACGGTGGCTTCGATCCCGGCCGCGTAGGCGAGAACCTGTCCGAGGTGTGAATGATCGGTCTCGCCGAGTTGATTCTCGATGAGGACCTTGCCGGCTTGGCTCGAGCAGACTAGTGTCGTGTCACTCGTCAAAAGTCGGATAGAGGCGTTTGAGCCTGACACGTGCGTCGTCGGTAGTGAAGTGCCAGTTGACCTTGGCTCGGATCCGGTCTCTGGCGGCCTCCCAGGCGGCGACTTCGGCGCGCAGTGTGTCGATGGAGTCGATGCGGCGGTTGAGGCACTGGCGGATCATCACGCTGAGTTCGACCTCGGCGACGTTGAGCCAACTGCCGTGCTTGGGGGTGTAGACGAACTCGAAGCGGTCCCACAGCGCCTTGGCCCGGGCCGGGTCGAAGGTTTCGTAGAGCGCGCCGGGACGGTGCGTGTTGAGGTTGTCCATCACGAGCGTGATTCGGGCGGCCTCGGGATGCTGTCCGGCGATGTCTTCCAGGAAACGCGCCCAGTCGGTCTTGGTCCTGCGCTCGGTGACCTTGGTCAGACGCCGCCCGGCCAGCGGTTCGGTCGCCATGAACACGTTGCAGGTGCCGCAGCGTCGGTACTCGTAGTCTTCGCGGACCTCCCGTCCAGGGGCCGGCGGGATGGGAGCGCGTGTTTCGGCGATCAACTGCCGCGGCGTTTCGTCCATGCATACCACCGGGAAGTGTGCGTCGTACGGACGCCGATAGACGTCGAGCACTCGCTCCATGCCTGCCGCGAAGTCGGCGTTGCATTGCGGCGGAATCACCCAGCCGACGCGGCGCCACGGTTTGAGAGCGTTCTCTTTAGCACCCGTCGCACCGTTTCGTGCGAGACGCTGTCGATATAGCCGAGCTCCACCGCACGGTCCGCCAACAGACGCAGCGACCACTGCGAACGTCCTTCGGGCGGGTCGCCGCAACTGAGCGCGACCAGCCGCGCCTCGAACTCGCCATCCGCCTTGCGCAGATACTTGGGACGACGCCCCTGCCGATTCCCGAGCGCTGCCTCGAGACCGTCCTCCACGAACCGCTTCTTCACCCGATCCACCCTGCGCGCACTGATCCGCAAGACGCCGGCGATCGTCTCGCCGGTCGTCCGAGGCCCGTCGAGCTTGCCCTCGTCGCAGTTGAGCAGAATCAGGGCGTTGACTACCTTCTGCGACCGATGCGAACCCTTGCGCGTGATCGACGCCAACTCCTCGCGCTCCTGCACCTCCAACTCCACCACGTACCGCTTCATGCCAGCCTCCTTGCCGTCCTTGAACGGCAACGAGCCTACTACAATTCATACGACATAGGACATGTGACATGACACTAGGTCCGCTCCGTAGCGTCCGATCGGCTCTTCTCTGCTTTCGACTTCAAGATCGTCTTCCAGGCCAAGCGTCTCGGCCAGGAGGTCAATGTGCTCCTCCGGCCACGGAGTGAAGTCGTTCTCTTCGTGCTTCCAGCCGACTCTCAAGTCGGTGCGCTTGAGCTTTCCAGGACCCACGTGGATTCCTCTCTAGCTTGGGGAACGTCGCAGGTTAACGCCGTGCAGCCTGTGGAGGGACCCCTCCCACCGGCCCCGCCCCAGGCGGGTGGGTCCCCGTAGCCGCGAAGCGGCCGACTAAGCTCGGTCGCGGGCCGCGGCCAACGCGCGCTTGCCGTAGACCTTGCCGACGTGGACGCGGTAGTCGCCGGAGGCGAAGATGTCGCCGATGGGGTCTTCGGTGTCGAGGCCGGAGGCGGCTGAGGCGATCGCGTCGTCCGAGAGGTCGCTGCCGATGAGGCTTGAGACGTCGACGGCGGTCGGGATGGCGCCGACGCCGCCGACGACGAGGGCGGCGGCGGTGCAGCGGCCGTGATGAACGGTGACGGAAGCCGCTGCGCCGACGACGGCGTAGCCGGAGGCGGGGTGCTCGAACTTGAGGTAGGCGGTGCCGGTGTCGGCGCCCTGGGCGGGGACGTCGACGTGGGTGAGGATCTCGTCTTCGCCGACATCGGTCATCAGGAGGTCCTGGAAGAAGTCAGAGGCTTCGACGGAGCGGGTGCCGGAGGGGGACTGCAGGTGGACGGCGGCGCCGAGGAGGACGAGGACGGGCGGGATGTCGGAACCCGGGTCGGCGTGGGCGATGTTGCCGCCGATCGTGCCGCGGTTGCGGACCTGCGCGTCGCCGATGTGGCCTGCGGCCTCGGCGAGGACAGGGCAGGACGCGGCGAGGATTTCGGAGGCCGCGATGTCAGCGTGGGTGGTCAGGGAGCCGACGCGGATGCTGACGCCGGCCTCGGAGATTCCCTTCAACTCATCGAGGCGGCCGATGTCGATGACGACGGGTGGCTGCGCGAGGCGCAGCTTCATCATCGGGATCAGGCTGTGGCCGCCGGCCATCAGCTTCGCGTCTTCGTGCTCCTGCAGCAGGCCGAGCGCTTCGGCGACCGATCCGGCGCGGCGGTAGTCGAATTGGGCTGGGTACATATCGGTGCTCCTGATTCGGCGGCCTTGCTTGTTTGGCTGGGAGATTGTAGACGGTTTGAGGACTATCCGGCGTTCACGGCACGCCACACCTTCTCGGGCGTGAGCGGCATGTCGATGTGAGTGACGCCGAACGGCGCCAGCGCGTCGACGACGGCGTTGACCACGGCCGGCGGCGAAGCGATCGCGCCGGCTTCGCCGACGCCCTTGACGCCCAGCGGGTTGTGCGGGCAGGGCGTCGTCGTGCGGTCGAGTTCAAACTGGATCAGGTTGTGGATCTTGGGCAGCGCGTAGTCCATCAACGAGCCCGTCACGAGTTGCCCGCTCTCGTCGTAGACCGCGTTCTCCCACAGCGCCTGGCCGATGCCCTGGGCCAACCCCCCGTGGAGCTGCCCGTCGACGATCATCGGGTTGATCACGTTGCCGACGTCGTCGACCGCCGCGTAGCGCAACAGTTCGATGGCGCCGGTCTCCGTGTCGACAAGGGCGACGCAGACGTGGGTGCCGAACGGGTAGGTGAAGTTGGCCGGGTCGTAGAACGTGGTTGCGGACAGGCCCGGCTCCAGGTCGTCGGGGTAGTTGTGCGCCAGGTACGCCTGGAGCGCCACGTCCCCGAGTCCGAGCGCGCGGTCCGGCGAACCGGCGACGCGGAAGCTGCCGTCCTCGTACTCGAGATCCTCGGCGGATGCCTCGAGCAGGTGGGCGGCGATCTTCTTGCCCTTCTCGATGATCTTGTCGACGCTTCCCGCGATGGCCGAACCGCCGACGGCGGCGCTGCGGCTGCCGTACGTGCCCATGCCGAACTGGACCAGGTCGGTGTCGCCGTGGATGACCTCGACGGCCTCCGGAGCGACGCCGAGCCGGTCGGCGACGATCTGGGAGAAGGTCGTCTCGTGCCCCTGTCCGTGGGACGAGGAGCCGGTGTAGACGGTGACGGAACCGGTGGGGTGGACGCGCACGTCGGCGCTCTCCCACTGCCCGGCCTGGGCGCCGAGCGAGCCGACGACGGCCGAAGGCGCGAGACCGCAGGCTTCGATGTAGGACGAGAAGCCGATCCCGAGCTGCCTGCGGCCGCCGCCGTTGGCGCGGCGCGACGCCTGCTCGCGGCGGAGGTCGTCGTAGCCGATCATCTCGAGCGCGCGGTCCATCGCCGGCGCGTAGTTCCCCGAATCGTACGCGAGCGCGACCTGGGTCTGGTACGGGAAGGCGTCCGGCGGCACGAAGTTCCGCTTGCGAACCTCGATCGGGCCGAGCCCGGTCGCGTCGCCGGCGAGATGCATCAGCCGCTCGACGACGAAGGTGGCTTCCGGGCGTCCGGCGCCGCGGTAGGCGTCGACCGGCGCGGTGTTGGTGAAGACGCCGGTCACGTGGCAGTGGATGGCCGGGATGTCGTACTGGCCGGACATCAGGGTGCCGTAGAGGTAGGTCGGCACGGCCGGCGCGAAGGTCGAAAGGTAGGCGCCCATGGCGGCCTTGGTGTCGACTCGCAGGCCGGTGACGCGGCCGTCGCCGTCGAGCGCCATCGCGCAGTGGGTCGCATGGTCGCGGCCGTGCGCGTCGGTGAGGTTTGTTTCCGTGCGCGTCGCGGCCCACTTGACCGGCCGGTCGAGCTTCATCGAGCACAGGCCCACGATTGCCTCGTCGGCGTAGTGGTGGATCTTGCTGCCGAAGCCGCCGCCGACCTCGGGCGCGACGATGCGCACCTTGTGCTCGGGCATGCCGAGCGACGCGAGCGTCATCAGCAGGCGATGGACGTGCGGGTTCTGGGTCGTCATGTGGATCGTCATGTCGCCGGTCGACGAGTCGTAGGAGGCGAGCACCGCGCGCGCTTCGATCGCGTGGGGGATCAGGCGGTTGTTGCGGAGATCGAGCTCCACCGTGTGGGCGGCCTGCGCGAAGGCGGCGTCGACCGCATCCTTGTCGCCGATCTCCCAGTCGAAGGCGACGTTGCCGGGCGCGTCGTCGTGGACCGCGGGCGCTCCGTCCTCGAGCGCGGCGACCACGTCGGCGACCGCGTCGAGCGGTTCGTAGTCGACCGCGACCCGTTCGGCGGCGTCGCGGGCGATGTAGCGGTCCTCGGCGACGACCACGGCCACCGCGTCGCCGACGTGGCGGACGGTGTCGGCCGCGATCATCGGGTGGGCGGGCGTCTTCAGGTCGGGCAGGAGCCAGCCCACGGGCACCACGCCGGGAATGCCGGCCGCGGCGACATCGCGCGCCGTGAGCACGGCGAGGACGCCGGGCAGCGCCTCGGCGGCGGAGGCGTCGATGCCGCGGATGCGGGCGTGAGCGTAGGGGCTGCGCACGATCGCGGCATGCGCCATGCCGGGGGCGTTCAGGTCGTCGGTGTACTTGCCGCGGCCGGTGATGAGTGCCGGGTCCTCCCGGCGCTTGATCGAAGTACCGAGTACGCCCGCCATCTCAGCTCATTCTCTCGGCGGCGTACTTCACGGCCTCCACGATGTTGTGGTACCCGGTGCAACGGCAGATGTTGCCCTTCAGCCCTTCGCGGATCTCCTCGTCGCTCGGGCTCGGGTTCTGCGCCAGCAGGTAGTGCGCGGACAGGATCATGCCCGGCGTGCAGTAGCCGCACTGCAGGCCGTGCTTCTCCCAGAAGCCGTCCTGCAGAGGATGCAGTTCGCCGTTCTGGGCCAGCCCTTCGATCGTGGTCACGGCGGCGCCGTCGGCCTGCGCCGCAAGCATGGTGCAGGACTTGACCGCGCTGCCGTCGACCAGCACCGTGCAAGCGCCGCAGAGACTCGTTTCGCAGCCGATGTTGGCCCCGGTCAGGCCCAGGTCCTCCCGCAGGAAGTGGACCAGCAGGCGCCGCGGCTCGACCTCGGCCTGTACCGGCTTCCCGTTGACTTCGAGTTGTATGGACACGGTCATCTGTGGAGTGTCTCCTTTCCTGGGCTGCGATTTCCTGGGCTGTGATGACGGGGATAGATCACGATCGTCTGCCCTGATGGACGACGCGGTGGAGTCGGACGAAGCAATGATCGTGATCCTTCCTACGAGCAAGCGCGAAGCGAAATTGCGATGGCGGCAAGAACGGCCAGGGTGCCGCCGGCAACGTAGGGCCAGAGTTCCTTGGCCAGACCGGCAGCGAACCGGCCGGCGAAGGCGGCCTGGGACGGCGCTTCGGCGCCGCCCGGGGCTTTGGACGGTGAAGGCGGCGTGGCTGTGGCCGGCGTCTCCGCGGCTTCGGCCGGGGCCGCGGCGGCCGCCGCTGCCGCCCGCGCCTCGAGCTGCTTCTCCAGGCCCTGAATGCCCTGGCGGGTCAGCACCTTGGCCGAGCTGTCGAGCAGCCGCTGGCCGACCGCAGCGATACGGCCGCCGACCCGGGCGTCGATGTCGTAGTGGAGCAATGTGGCGCCGTCGTCCGTGTCCTCGAGGCGGATGGAACCGCTGCCGTTGACGAAGCCGGGCGCCCCCTTGCCGTCCATCTTCAGCTTGTAGCCATTCGGCGGGTCGAGGTCGAGAAGCTCGACGCCGCCCTCGAACAGGCCCTGGACGGGGCCGACCTTCATCTTCAGCTTGCCGCGAAACTGGTTGTCTCCTACCGGCGCCATGTCCTCGCAGCCGGGAAGCGTGCGAGACAGGACCTCCGGGTCGAGGATCGCCTCCCAGACGACGCCGCGCGGAACGGCGAGCGCGTGCTTGCCGGCGATCTTCACGTTTCGCGGCGGCGCGACCGGCTGCCTGAGAGCGGACCGCGATGGGAAGTGGGCGCGACAGTGAACATGGGCGCGGGCAGAGGGAGATCTACCACAGGCCGTAGCCGCGGGTCTTCTGACCCGCGGGGAAGAAACGCGCCGCGAAGCGGCGACTATTCTGCGGTTGCTACGCCCGCACGTAGCGAACCACCGGGTCTTCCTCGGACTCCAGTTCGCCTACGTTCTCGGCCACGAGTTCGCCGCGCTGGTAGAGGTACTCCACGTGCGCGCCGGCCTCTTCCAGCGCGAGGAGCACGGTGTAGCCGCGGACGGCGCCGAACAGCCTGCGGCTGATGTCGGCGGTGGTCTGGGGTGCCCGGCAGGTGTCCATGATCACGTTCAGCCGCTTGTCGTGAGACTCGCGGATCTCTCCGACTCTCGCGGTCACGTCCTCGATCGGTTCCTCGTGGCCGCCAAGACCGACCCGGATGCCGTCGAGCGTCTCGATTTTTCCCAGAGCCTCCAAGTAGTGGCCGAGGCCCATGTTGAGGGTCAGCGACTCGGGCGACTGGTGAGGCGTGATGCGCGCCAGGACATGGTCGGCGGTCAGCAGGATGTCGTCTACCCTGAGGCACACCTGCCCTGGACAATGCCCGGGGACGTGAATGACCTCGATGTCGAGATCTCCGCCGTGCGCATCCGGGACGCCTTGGCCCTCGTCGAGCAGGAACTGCACCGGTACCGAGGCGTACCGCGCCTTGGGCGCCGTGTACATCATCATCAACTGGCCGCACTTGCCGGCCGAGAGTCCGGCCCGGTTCAGGAACACGCGAAGTTGGTGCGAGGCGACCACGACCCGTTCCTCGTAGTGGGTCAGCACGCGGCGGTCGAGCACATGGATGCCGACCGGCGCCTCGGTGTGGAGGCGGACGAACTGGAGGCCGCCGAAGTGGTCCATGTGGCCGTGGGTGATCAGGATGACGTCGATGTCGGCGAGGCCGATGCGGGCGCCGAAGCGCTCCTCGACCGAGGCCAGGCCGCGGACCAGGTTCTCGTTCGAGAAGTCCATGCCCGAGCCGCAGTCGACCAGGGTGCGGCGGGCGCCGTCGTCGATCACGTAGACGTTGCCGAAGAAGTTCGGGAACACCTCCAGGTTCAGGGCGTACACCACCCGCCCGGCGGCGGTGGTGAAGCGCCTTGGTGACTCGAGCTGCTTCTTGGCGCTTGAGGTGCTGGTCCGCATGGGCCTGCTCGGTTGGCCCTCAGCCGGACCTGCGCTTCGCGCGTGTCAGTTGGTCAGTGCGGAGACGAGGGCGTCGACCGCCTGATCGGCGATCTCTCCCATCTCGTCGTCCAAGCGGTCCTGGATCGGGTGCCGCACGTAGACGACTTCCGGCGAGGAGCCGAGCGACTTCGACTGCGACTCGGCGGCGTCCTGGAACTCGCACGAGGCGACGAACACCGACGGCAGCCCCATCTCTTCCAACTGGGTCGTGTCGTGCACACTGCACGACGTGCAGGACCCTCAGTCGGCCAGCGCTTCGATCACCGCGTCGCAACGCTGGGCGATCTCGGCGCGAAGGTCGGCCGGCGCCACCTTGGAGAAGGTGGGCTTGGTGAAGCGGAGCACGGACGCGCCGCGGCTTGCGATTCTCTCTTCGACGCGGTCGAGGAACAGGTCGCCGCGCGCCTTGGAAATGTCGAGCAGGGCGATCGTCTTGCCGCCGATGGAGTCGAGTCGCGGCGCCGCGGCGCGGGCCGCGGGGGCTGCCTCGTTCGTCGGGTCGATCAGGGTCTGGACCATGAGTTGTCTCCTCCGTGAGTGGGGAACGATACACGACCCGCACGCTGCTATCGTCCCGCGCCATGGCTCCATCATCTTCCGTCTCCGCCGCATCCTCCGTTTCCTCTGGGGCGCCTCCAGGCTTCGATCAAGGCCTGGTGGCGGTGGTCAAGAAGGACTGTCCGACCTGTCAGTTGGTCGAACCGGTGCTGGACGAGGTCCGACGCCACCGGCCGGTGCTCGTGGTGACCCAGGACGATCCGGCCTTCCCGGTCGCGGGAGATCCCGTCCACGACGCGGACCTCGTGCTGTCGCACCGGCTGGGGATCGAGATCGTGCCGACGCTCCTGTCGAGGGATGGCGGCTCTACTGTAGGCACGGCGATCGGCTGGAACCGGGAACAGTGGCAGGAGGTTAGCGGTCTCGACGGACTGGGCGCGGATCTGCCGCCGAGCCGTCCAGGCTGCGGCGCCCTGAACGTCGAGCCGCCTCACGTCGAGCGGCTCGCGGCGCTGTTCGCGGGCGGCGGTTCGCGCAGGGTCGAACTCGGCGATCAGGAAGACGAGGTCGAGGCCTGCTTCGCGCGCGGCTGGACGGACGGTCTGCCGGTGGTGCCGCCGACGCCCGAGCGGGTCGAGCGGATGCTCGCCGGCACGAGGCGCGACCGTGCGGATGTCCTCGGACTGGTGGCGCCCGACTATGGCAAGTGCACCGTGGAGAAGGTCGCCACGGGCGCGGTGATGGCCGGCTGCCGTCCCGAGTACATGCCGGTGGTTCTGGCCGCGGTCGAGGCGGCGCTGACCGAAGAGTTCAACTGGCACGGTCTCGCGGCCACGACGTACTTCGCCGGCCCCATCGTCGTGGTGAACGGGCCGGTCACGTCCGCGATCGGCATGAACTCGAAGATGAACGTCCTGGGGCAGGGCAATCGGGCGAACTCGACCATCGGCCGCGCGCTTCAGCTCGTGCTGCGCAACGTCGGCGGCGCCCGGCCGGGCGAAGTGGATCGGGCCACGCTCGGCAACCCCGGCAAGCTCAGCTTCTGCTTCGCCGAGCGGGAGGACGACTCGCCCTGGGAATCGCTGGCTGTTGAACGGGGCATTCCCGAAGGCGCTTCCGCCGTGACCCTGTTCGCCGGCGAGGGACCCCGCGGTGTGGTCGATCAGTTGTCCCGCAGGCCGGAGTCGTTGACCCGCTCGCTGGCGGCGGCTCTTCTGAGCGTCGCCCACCACAAGCTGATCGTCGGCTTCGACGCGATGCTGGTGGTGGGGGCGGAGCATGGCAACGTCTTCCGGCGGGCTGGCTGGGACAAGGCCAGGCTCCGCCGGGAACTCGACGGCCTGCTGGTGCGATCGGGCGCCGATCTGGTTCGCGGCGCCGGCGACTGCGACGAGGGGATACCGGAAAAGATGGCTGGCGCCCAGGTGCCGAAGTTCCGGTCGGGAGGGCTGCAACTGGTCCACGCCGGTGGCAACGCCGGGCTGTTCTCCGCTGTGATCGGTGGCTGGGTGAGTGGACCGGTCGGCAGCCAGCCGGTCACGCGCGCCGTTGGTGACCGAGCCGCCTCCGGGCTTTGATGCCGTGTCCACGCTGCTGATGGTCCGGCATGGCGAGAGCGTGGCCAATCTCGCCAGCCGCTACACCTGGCGCGACGACGAGCCGCTGACCGAACTTGGGCATCGGCTGAAGTTGCGTTTCTGCCGCGCGGACTCCTAGAATGGACGGTCCTACCGTGCGATTCGAGGCATTGCCTCCGCCGGATCGCGTGAGGCGCCCCCGAAGAGGTTGCCGCATCGATTCGGCGACATTGCCGGCTGATGGAGAACCTGGAGTGATGAGCTTGCGTACACGAACCCTTGTGCTGCTCGGAGTCCTGTGCCTGCTGCCGGCGGTCGGCTGCGGCCCGGAAGTTCCAACCGTTACCATCTCGGCCGTCGCGCCGCTGACCGGCGAGGCGGCCCTCTACGGCCAGGAGATCGCGAACGGCATCCAGTTGCGTCACGAGCGGCTGATGGCGGGCGATGAAGACATCGGCTACAACGTGGTCATCGAGATCGTCGACTCCGAGGGCGACCCGGCACGGGCCGCGGCGCTGCTGGAGACGGCGTTCGCCACGTCGTTGGCAGCGATCGGCGGGGTGACGAGTGACGAGGCCCTGGCCATGATTCCGGTCGTCAACGAGGCGGATCGTGTGCTGCTGTCGCCGTCCGCATCGAGCCCGGAGTTGAGCGGCGTGTCCGAGTTCTTTTACCGGCTCTATCCGAGTGCGGAGATCGAAGCCTCGACCATGGCGACGTTCCTGCGCGACAGGCTGCAGGTCGAACGGCTCGTCGTGGTAGCCCAGGACACGGCTTTCGGCACCTCTCTCGCCGACTCCGTCGAGGCGGTTTGGGGAACCCGACTCGCGGGCCGCGTCCTCTTTACCGCTTCCAGCGATCAGAACGCCATGGTCAACGCAGCGCTGAGCTACGAGGCGGATGCGATCTACGTTGCCGCGTCCGGGGCGGCGCTGGCCGAGGCGATGCAGGCGCTCCGTCTTGGTGGCTTCAACGGCGCGCACGACTACCTGGCTGCGAGTTCCTCGCTTGCCATCGAATCCGTGCTGACGGCGGCGGGCCCGGCAGGGAACAACAGCTTCATGACGGCGCCGCTCTATGACGCCGAGAGTCCCGAGGAGCCGGTTGCGTCCTTCGTCGCGGCTTACCAGGAGAAGCACGGCAGCGTTCCGAGCTACTACGCGGCCCTCGGCTACGACGCGCTCTGGGTCTACATCGAGGCCCTGTCCGAGGTCGAGGTGATCGCCGTCCCGAGTGACTTCCTCAAGGGCATGAGAGCGGTGCGCGAACTCCAAGGCGTCACCGGAAACATCCAGTTCCGGGAAACCGGGGACGTGCAGAAGTTCACCCGCATCTACCAGATCGTCGACGAGAAGCCGGTCGACTTCGAGAAGTACCACAAGGAACGCGCCGACGCAATCCGGCGGAAGATACAAGAGAACATGCGGGCGCTCGAAGAGGCGAGCAGGAACGCCAACCGGTAGGAACCCGCTGGCCCCGATCCCGATCGCTGCTAGACTGCATCCCTTCCACCTACCGACCGGTCGGCAGACAACGTTCTCATAGACCAGGAGACCCGCTTCCATGTCCGGAATCCTTCGTTACGGCAGCTATGTACCGTTCTCTCGCATCCAGCGGTCGGCCATGGGCGGAGGCCGCGGCGAGCGCGCCGCCGCGAGCTACGACGAAGACTCGGCCTCGATGGCGGTCGAGGCTTCGCGCGAGGCGCTGCGCGAGTTGCCCGACGGGGCCGCCGTGGACACCGTGGTGTTCGCCTCGACCAGCGCCCCGTACAGCGAGAAGCTGAACGCGGCGACGCTGCAGGCCGCGACCAACCTGCCCAAGGCGGTCACGGCGCTCGACTTCGGCGGTTCGAGCCGCGCCGGGCTGTCGGCCCTTCTGGCGGGCCTGGACATGGCGGCGGCCGGGCGCACCGTCCTGGTGGCCGCCAGCGACGTGGTCGTCGGCGCCCCGAGCGGTCCGCGCGAGTCGGGCGGCGGCGACGCGGCGGCGGCCTTCGTCCTCGGCGGCGGAGAGCCGATTGCCCGTCTGATCGGCCGGGCTTCCTGCACCGAAGAGGTGCTCGACGTCTGGCGGAGCCCCGGCATGCCCTTCGCCAAGCAGTGGGAGGAGCGCTTCGGCGCGAGCATCTTCACGCCCCTGCTGGTCGACACGTTCGCCAGCGCCCTGGCCGACGCCGGATTGGCGGCCTCCGATCTCTCCAAGGTCGTGCTCGACGGCACGAACGCCCGCGTCTTCCGCGGTTTCATGCGCCCCTCCGGACTCGCTCCGGCGCAGCTCGCCGACGGCATGGCGGGCACGGTGGGCCGCGCGGGCGCCGCCAACGCCGGTCTGGTTCTGGCGAGCGCGCTGGACGGTGCGTCGGCCGGCGACAAGATCGCGGTGGCCTGCGTTGCCGACGGCGTCGACGTGGCCGTGTTCGAGGTCACCGACCAGGTAGACGACGGCCGTCCCAAGCACAGCGTGGCTTCCTGGGTCGGGTCCAAGCGCGACGATCTCGCCTACACGACGTACCTCAAGTGGCGCGACGTGCTGCCCTTCGAACCGCCGCGGCGCCCCGACCCCGATCGGCCGGCGGCGCCGCCGATGCAGCGCGCCGAGCGCTGGAAGTTCGGTTTCCTGGGCTCCCGCTGCAATCGCTGCGGCAACACGAACCTGCCGCCGCAGCGCGTATGCGTCGTCTGCCAGGCGTCCGACGATTCGACGATCGAGCCCTACGCCGACGGCGAGTGCCGGATCAGCACCTACACTCTGGACCGGCTCGCCTACTCCCTGCAGCCGCCCGTGGTCGGCGCGGTGGTCGACTTCGACAAGGGCGGCAGGATGCTCTGCCAGCTCACCGATGTCGACCCGGACAAGGTCGCGATCGGTGACGAGTTGGAAATGACATTCCGCCGCCTGTACACTGCCGGGGGCGTACACAACTACTTCTGGAAGGCGCGTCCGAGGCGCTGAACACTCGATACGGACGAACGCTCGATACGGACGGGGACCCGTCCGAAGAACGACCAAGGAGCACCAATGGCCAGCAAGGGAATCTGTGATCGCGTAGCCATCGTCGGCATGGGCTGCACCAAGTTCGGCGAACACTGGAACCGCGGCGCCAGCGATCTGCTGGTCGATGCCGTGCAGGATGCCTACGGCTCCGCCGGAATCGAGCCGGACAACGTCGACGCCTACTGGCTCGGCACCACTGGCAGCGGCATCTCCGGCCTGACCCTCTCGGAGCCGCTCAAGATCCAGTACAAGCCGGTGACCCGGCTCGAGAACATGTGCGCCACCGGCAGCGAGGCGATGCGCAACGCGGCCTACGCCGTCGCTTCCGGCGCCTACGACCTGGTCATGGCGGTCGGCGTCGAGAAGCTGAAGGACTCCGGGTTCTCCGGTCTGACGGGCAGCGCCCCTCCGGGCGACGGCACCGAGTCCGGCATGACGGCGCCGGCGAACTTCTCGCTCCTGGCGCCCGCGTACGCCGAGAAGTACGGCGTCGACCTGGAGACGATGCGCGACGTGCTCACCCGCATCGCCTACAAGAACCACTACAACGGCGCCCGCAACGAGAAGGCGCAGTACCAGCGGGAAGTGCCGGTCGAGAAGATCAACTCCTCGCCCAAGATCGCCGGCATGCTCGGCATCATGGACTGCTCGGGTGTCTCCGACGGCGCCGCGGCGGCGGTGATCTGCCGCGCCGAGGATGCCCACAAGTACAACGACAACCCGATCTTCATCAAGGCGCTGTCGTTCGTGGCCGGCCCGGCCGAGGGCGCCAAGCGGCAGGACTACGACTTCACCACCTTCCCCGAAGTCGTCGAGAGCGCCAGGGACGCCTACGAGCAGGCCGGCATCCAGGATGCGCGCGATCAGATCAGCATGGCGGAGGTCCACGACTGCTTCACGCCGACCGAGCTGGTGCTGATGGAGGACCTCGGGTTCTCGCCGCGCGGCCAGGCCTGGAAGGACACGATGGACGGCCGCTTCGATCTCGACGGCGACCAGCCGGTCAATCCGGACGGTGGCCTGAAGAGCTTCGGCCATCCGATCGGCGCCTCCGGCCTGCGGATGATGTACGAGATGTGGCTGCAGCTCCGCGGCGAGGCCGGCGAGCGTCAGATCGCCGATCCCAAGCTCGGCCTGACCCACAACCTCGGCGGTGCGCCGGGCCGCTGCGTCAGCTTCGTCTCGGTGGTCGGCCTGTAGGCCCCGCATGTGACGCGGGTCTTGTAGCCGCGGGTCTTCTGACCCGCGGAGAAGTAGCGCGCCGCGAAGCGGCGACCTCCGCCCCTACCTCGCCGCCCGCGTCAGCGCCTCGTCCATCGCCGCCAGCGCGAAGTCGACGTCGGCGTCCGTCAGGCAGAGCGGCGGCTTGATCCGGAGCACGTTGCCGGACAGTCCGCCCTTCCCGGCCAGGGCGCCGAGGCCCTTCAGCTCGTCGAGCACGCGGCCGGTGAAGGCGGTGGCGGGGGTCTTCGACCGCCGGTCCTCGACCAGTTCGACGCCGATCATCAGGCCCTGGCCGCGGATGTCGCCCACCGCTTCGTGGTGCTCGGCCAGGGCTCGCAGACCGGCGATCAGCCGGTTTCCGAGGATCCGCGCGTTCTGCTGGAGGCCCTCCTCCTCGATCACCTCGAGGACGGCGAGGCCGGCCGCCGAGACGAGCGGGTTGCCGCCGAAGGTGTTGATGTGGAGGTTCTGCGCCAGCGTGGCGGCGATCTCCGATGTCGTCACGACGGCGGCTAAAGGCAGGCCGTTGCCGATGCCCTTGGCCATCGTCGCGATGTCGGGAAGAACGCCGGAGCGCTCGAAGCCCCAGTAGTGGTCGCCGGTGCGGGTGAAGCCGGTCTGGACCTCGTCGGCGATGCAGACGCCGCCCCTGGCGCGAACGATGCCGTAGACCTCGGCCAGGTAGTTCGGCGCTCCCATCGTGACGCCGCCGGCGCCCTGGATGGGTTCGGAGATGAAGGCGGCGATCTGCCCCGGGGTGGAGTAGCGGATCAGTTCCGCGACATCCTCGGCGCACTGGCTGGCGATCTGCTCCGGGGTGCCGGAGAACGGGTTGCGGTAGGGATCGGGGTTGATCGCGTGGTGGACGGGACCGCCGCGCTGGGCCCAGGACTTCCACGTGTGGATCGCGGTCAGGGCGCCGGTCGGGGCGCCGCCGCCGTGGTAGGCGTTGCGGACGCCGACGATGTCGGAGTGGCCGGTGTACAGCCGCGCCATCTGGACGGCCAGGTCGTTCGCCTCGCTGCCGCTGTTCACGAAGTAGACCCGGTCGAGCTCGGGCGGCAGCTTGGCCAGCAGCGCTTCGGCGAAGCGCGGCATGTTCGGATGCAGGAAGGCTGTCGAGCTGTGGGCAAGGAGCGCCATCTGCTCCTGGACCGCCGCGACGATCCTGGGGTGCGAGTGGCCGCAGGCGACGGTGCAGATGCCGGCGAACAGGTCGAGGTAGCGCCGGCCGCTGTCGTCCCAGACGTACTGGCGCCGGCCTTCGACCAGCATCACGGGTTCGCTGTACAGGGTGAAGAGGGCCGGGTTCACGTGCTGCCGGCGCAGGGCGAGGATTTCCTCGCGGGTGGCGCCCGTGTACGGCTTCGGCCGGTGGCTGCACGGCGGCAGTTCCAGGGACAGGGATCCTGTCGGGGTCGCGACGTCAAGTGCCACGGTCATGGTTGCAGTTCCTCGGCGGCCCGTCTCTGGGGCCGGCTGTGTGGTTCGCTCTTCGGACGCTCGCCGTCGCGGCGGCGTGACGGTCAACCCTAGCTCAATAGATCGACGATCGTGAGCGCCAGAACCTGCGTGGTCCCGGTGATGTCCGCGAGCGAGCAGCGTTCGTCGGGCTGATGGGCCTCTTCCAGTTCGCCCGGTCCGTAGGCGACGCACTGCCCGATCCCTCCGATGCGCTGAAAGTGCTTGTGATCGTACGTGCCGGGGCTCGCCACGAGGTCGGCGGACTTCCCGGTCGCCGTCTCGATGCCCCGGCTCAGCGACTCGACCAGCCGGCAGTCGCCGGGCGTATGCGTCGGCTCGACGCTGAGCACCTCCTCGACCTCGAATCGAACGCCGGGCCGGCGGGTCTCTACCGCCGAGAGCACCCCCTGGACCTCGGCGCGCACCGCGTCGGCGCCCTCCTCGAGCAGGTAGCGGCGGTCGACGACGAGTTCGCACTGGTCCGCGACGCAGGGTGAAGGCAGCCCCTGGCCATGGCCGTCCAGCGCGGCGGACGCATTCAGCCCCTCGATGACCTGACCGCCCGCGATCGAGTTCACGTTCAGGGTCGGCCGGCGGGCGCCCTCCGGAACCACGGGCAGTTCGGTGACGAGATCGCCGAGCGCCTCCCGAAGCCCGAGCGCCGCCTCGGCCGCCGCGTCGATTGCCGAGACGCCGAGAAAGGGCATGGAACCGTGGGCGATGCGGCCGCGCGCCAGGATCCGGAACCAGAGCACGCCACGGTGACCGATGCAGATCCGCGTCGGGCCGAAGGGCTCGGGGATGATTACGTAGTCCGTCGTTCGGCTCGTAACGCGGCCGATCCGGGCCAGGTGGGCGACCCCGGCCAGACCGCCGCTCTCTTCGTCGACCGTGCCGCTGATCTCGAGAGCTCCGCGCAGACCGACGCCGGCGCGCCGAACCGCTTCGGCGGCGAACACCGCGGCGGCGAGGCCGGCCTTCATGTCGGCCGAGCCGCGGCCGTGGAGCCAGCCGCCCTTGATCTCGCCGCCGAAGGGGTCGACCGTCCAGCCCTCGCCCGGCGGCACGACATCGATGTGGCCGTTGAGGTGCAGCGACGGCCGCGACTCACGTCCCCGGCGCCGGGCGAGCACGTTGACTTTCGGGCGCTTCGGATCGGCGCCGGGCCCCTCGACGTACTCGGTCTCGAAGCCGTCCGCCTCAAGCCGGACCCCGAGCAACTCGGCGCACTCACGGTACGCGTCGCCGGGCGGGTTGACCGTCGGCACGCGGATCAGCTCGGCCGCGAAGTGCGCTGCTTCCTCGCCGCAGACGGCCGCCTCGGAGAGGACGCGGTCCACGACATGCGCGCGCAGCCGGTCGAGTCCGCTAGCGTCTGACGTCATGGGGAGTGAGGTTCCCGGCGGTTGCGCGTTTGCGGGGGGGATGGACTCTTGTCACAATGTTCCCGCCGCTTGTGCCGGTCGGCGGGCCGGCGGCCGACGAGGGCCGTCACCGACGCTGTTGGCGGCCGGGCAGGCGCCGCCGCTGATGGCAGGAGAGATGTTCTATGGCGAGAATCTTAGCCTTGACGCAACCGGGATGGCTGTCGGCGTGGCCGGGACTCGGGCTGCTTGCGCTCGTGGCCGGAGGTCCAGGCTTGGCTGAGGCCGCCGCGGACGATCCCGGCCTGACCGCGGTCGAAGGCATTCGGGTAGGTCAGATCACCTACGAGGAGCGGCCGACCGGCTGCACGGTGGTGCTGGCCCTCGGCGGCGCGGTCGGCGGCGTCGACGTCCGGGGCGGCGCTCCGGCGACCCGCGAGACGGCTCTCTTGCAGCCTCACAACATGATCCAGGAACTCCACGCCGTGGTCCTGACCGGCGGCAGCGCCTACGGTCTCGATGCGGCGGGCGGCGTGATGCGTTACCTCGAAGAGCAGGATGTCGGCTACCGGGTCGGCGCCGGAGTGGTGCCGATCGTGGTCGGCGCTTCGTTGATGGACCTCGGCATGGGTGGCAGCAGCAAGCCCCGTCCCGACGCCGAATGCGGCTATCGAGCCTCGGCGGCGGCGACGACCGGCCCGGTGGCCCAGGGCAACGTGGGCGCCGGCGCCGGCGCCACGGTGGGGAAGATGGGAGGCCGCGGATCGAGGATGAAGGGCGGCCTGGGCAGTGCGTCGCACCGGCTCGAGAAGGGCCCCTCGGCGGGTCTGGTGGTCGGGGCGCTGGTCGCGGTCAACGCGGTGGGCGACGTGATCGATCCGGCTACCGGTCAGGTCGTCGCGGGCGTGCGCGGCCCGAACAACGAACTGCTCGACGCCCGCAAGCTGCTCCGCGGCGGCCTCGGCCGCGACCGCCGCGCCAGTCGACAAGAGGCCGCCAACCGCGAGAACACGACGATCGCCGTGGTCGCGACCAACGCCGCCCTGAACCAGGCCGAGGCGACCCGGGTGGCGCAGATGGCCCACGACGGTCTTGCCCGCTCGATCGTTCCGTCCCACACGCCGGGCGATGGCGACACCGTATTCGCGATCGCCACCGGCGTCCTCGAAGGGCCGGCCGACGTCAGCCGGATCGGCGCCCTCGCGGCCGAGGTGCTGGCCGACGCGGTGCTCAACAGCGTGCGGCATGCCGAGTCGCTTCCGGGCATCCTCGCCGTCCGCGACCTGCCGTGAGGCGATGACCGTGTCAAAGAACCCGTTTCGTCTCGACGGCGGCACCGTCGCCGTGATCGGCGCCGGCTCGGGGATCGGCGAAGGCGCGGCCGAGGCATGCGGCCGCCAGGGGGCGCTGGTCGCCTGCTTCGACGTGAACCTGCTGGCCGCGCAGGCGACGGCGGACCGGATCGTCTCGGCCGGCGGTCAGGCCGAAGCGGCCGAGCTCGACATCCTCGATCCCGTGGCGATGGCGTCGGCGCTCGAGGCTCTGAGCAATCTGCGGGGCGTGGTGGCGACGCCCGGAGTCAATGTCCGCAAGCGCCTGCTCGACTACCAGCTCGATGAGTTCGACCGTGTCGTGACGCTCAACCTCGGCGGCGCGATGTGCGTGTTGCAGGTCGCCGGGGGCCTGCTGTCGGCCGCCGGCGGCAGTATCGTGTTGCTGTCGTCGATCCGTTCCCAGGTCGTCGAGCCGGGACAGGGCGTCTACGCGGCGACCAAGGCCGGGATCGTCCAGCTTGCGCGCACCGCCGCGGCTGAACTCGGCGCCAGTGGGGTGCGGGTGAACGCGCTGGCGCCGGGCGTTATCGACACGCCGTTGACCAGGCCGATTCAGCAGAACGAGGGCTGGAACCGCGCCTACGCCGAGAAGACGGCGCTGGGCCGCTGGGGCCGGCCGGACGAGATCGGCAACGCGGCTGCCTTTCTGGTCTCGGACGCCGCGAGCTACATGACCGGCGCCGTGCTTTTCGTCGACGGCGGCTGGACCGCGATCGACGGGCGGTTCGAGCCTCCGGCCTGAACCGCCCGGCCGGTCTGGCGCGCTCCGCGGCGTTTCCTGGCCATCTGAACCCCGATGACTTTCCAGACTTGGCTCCTCAACGAGTTCGGCGAACCGGGCGCGATCGCATTCCTGCTTGCCGTTCTCGCGGCCATGGTCGTCCTGTTTCTGACCGAGAAACTGCCGATCGACCTGACCGCCTTCCTCGGTCTGACCCTGCTGATCTTCACCGGCTACGTCGCCGTCGATCAGGCCTTCACCGGCTTCGCGTCGTCGGCGGTGATCACGATGCTGTCGATCTTCATCGTCAGCGCGGGCTTGATGCAGACGGGTGTCGCGGATCTGGTCGGCGGCGCCATCCATCGCTTCGTCGGCAGCCGCGAGACGTCCTTGATGATCGCCGTGATGCTGGTCGCGGGGGTGCTCTCGATGTTCATGAACAACATCGCGGCGACCGCGGTGCTGATGCCGGCGGTGGCGAGTCTCGGTCGGCGCGCGCACCTTCCGCCGTCCCGGTTGTTCCTGCCGCTGGCCTTCGGGGCCATCCTGGGGGGCACCGCCACCCTGGTCGGGACGCCGCCGAACATTCTGGCGGCGGCGATGCTGCGGGACCGCGGACTCGAGCCCTTCGGACTCTTCGACTTCACGCCCTTCGGCCTGGTGCTGCTTGCCGGCGGCATCCTCTTCATGCTCACCGCGGGTCGCCGTCTGCTGCCGGGTCGCAGAGCCGCGACTCCCGGCCGTCAATCGGAACTCGCGGATCTCTACGGCCTTCATGAGGGGTTGTTCTCGATTCGCATACCGGCGGCTTCGCAGCTCGACGGGGCGACCCTGCGCGAGACCCGGTTGGGAACCACCCTGGGAGTGCAACTCCTCGGCATCGCGCGCGGCGAGGACTGGCAGTTGGCGCCCAAGGACGACGTGCGGCTGCTGGCCGGGGACGAGCTGGTCGTGCAGGGCGACGCCGAGGAAGTGCAGCAGATGCTGCGGCTCCAGGGCGTCGATCTCGGCACCGCCACGACGCTCGGCACGGCCACCACGGGGGAAATCGGCGCCCCGGACGCGGGCGTGACCGCGTTCAGGGCGCGGGTGGCCGCCGCGTCGCCCCTGGCCGGGAGCACGCTGGCCGCGACGCGCTTCCGCGAGGGTTGGCGCGTGTTCGTGATCGCGGTGGAACGCGACGGCGAAGTGCGCGTCGACCGGCTCGGCGAGCTTCGGCTCGAGAAAGGAGACGTGCTCTACGGTCTGTTCGGCGACGACGCGCCGGAGATCGACTCCGACGTTCTGGAGATCGAAGAGAGCGGCCCGGCCGCCCTGGACCGCCTTGAGGATCAACCCCTGCTCGTTATCCGGGTACCCGAGAACTCGGCTCTTCTCGCCAGCGGCGCCGGCGTCGAGTGGATGGGCCGGCTGATGGAACTCACGGTAGTCGCGGTCGAACGGGCTGGCGATGTGCTCTGGGGCCCCGGGCCCCAGCTCGAGTTCGAGGCCGGAGACCGGCTGTTCGTCAAGGGCAAGGAGCGGCGCCTGCGCGCCCTGCTGCGCATGGGCGGCGTCGAGTTGACGTCGGGGGTTGCCGCGCCCGCGTTCGAGTCGGAGGAGGTGGGCATGGCCGAGGCCACGCTGGCGCCCCGATCGGGTCTCGCGGGGCGGAATCTCGAGGAGATCGAGTTCCGTGATCGGTACGGCGTGCAGGTGCTCGCGATCTGGCGCGAGGGAAGGGCCATTCGCAGCGGTCTGGCTCAACTCGCGCTGCGGGTCGGCGACGCATTGCTGCTGCAGGGCCGCCGGGGACGGCTGGCTCTCCTTTCCCGGGAGCCCGATCTGCTCGTCCTCTCGGACGTCGCGGAGGAGCCGCGCAGGCTCAACAAGGCGCCCTTCGCCGTCGGATGCCTGGCCTTGATGGTGGGGCTGGTAGTGACGGGAACTGCACCAATTCAGGTCGCCGCCTTCGCTTCCGCGAGCCTGATCGTGCTGTGCGGCGCGCTGACCATGGAGGAGGCCTACCGCGCGGTCGAATGGCGGGCGATCTTCCTGGTCGCGGCAATCCTGCCGGTGGGGTCGGCGATGGAGAGCAGCGGTACCGCGGCCCTGTTGGCGAGCAGCGTGATGGACCTGGCCGGCCCGGCCGGGCCGTATGCGGTGCTGGCGGCGCTGGTCCTTCTCTCAAGCCTGCTCAGCCAGTGCCTGGACGGTGCGCCGGCGGTCGTGTTGCTGACGCCGGTTGTGCTCGAGGCGGCTTCCGGCCTCGACCTTTCTCCCTATCCGTTGATGATGGGCGTGGCGCTCGCGGCCTCCGCGGCCTTCATGACGCCGTTCAGCCACAAGGCGAACCTGCTGGTCATGGGCGCCGGCGGCTACCGCAGCATGGACTACCTGAAGGTCGGCACTCCGCTCACGGTGATTCTGCTCACCGTGATCGTCTGGATGGTGCCGCTGCTCTTCCCGTTCTAGCGCGGCGGAAACTGGGTGCGAGAGCCCGCCATCCGTGCGCCCGATGGCGGGCGCACGGACTGGTTCACGGGTGGCGCGGATCGCGCCACCCGGGTTCTGGCCCGCATCCGGCGCGAAGTACCGGCCTCCGGGTGTTCTGGCGCGCTAGTGTTGTGTCTCCGATACCGGTTTACAGGTAGCCGAGCCTGAAGCGCCCACCTGTCGGCAACCTTAAGTGGCACGAAGTGAATGCGCGACACGATTGCTCCTGCGCAATGCTCCTGCGCAGTTTTCTGATGCAATCACACGCTAGTGGTTGCCAGGGATCCACGTCAAGAGTCGGCCAGGGATCTCCGTTCGGGCGCCTGCCGGAGATCGGCCGACGGGTGGTTGCCGTTGACCACTGCCGCCACGTCTTCCAGGGCCTCATCGGGTGCGCCCGCCTCGTGCCGGTGCAGGGAACGGCGGTTCGGGTTAGTATCGGCTGTTAGTAGGTTCCATAGCATAGAGATTGGGCAGCCGTGCCCCACGAGGAGATCGACGATGTCTGAACGGCAGCCTTCGACCAGCCGCGTTCTGGTTTCTTTTTCTGCTGGTCTTGTGCTTGCGGCGGCGGCCGCCGCCCAGACCACGGGCGACATTCGCGGTGAGGTGCGCGACACGAACGGCGACGCCCTCCCCGGGGTCACGGTCACCGCGACGATCGAGGATCGCGGCCTCTCGCGGAGCACGATCGCCGGCGCCGGCGGCCGCTTCGTAATGTCGTCGCTTCCGGTCGACGACTACGTCGTGACCGCGGCCTTGGACGGCTTTCAGGAGCATCGGGTCGAAGGGGTGCGGGTAGGCATCAGCGCGACGATCCGGCTCGACATCGAACTCTCGCTGGAGGCGGTGCAGGATGAGGTCACGGTGACGGCCTCCCCGATTCTGGACGTGACCAGCTCGAGCGTCGGCAGCAGCTACGCGGCCGACTTCATCGACGATCTGCCGACGGACCGCAACTACTGGGATGTGATGGCACTGTCGCCCGGAATCAGTCCCGGATCCGAGGGAGACACGAGCATGTCGGCCTTCGGTTCGAGTACGGCCTCCAACTCATGGCGGATCGACGGCCTCGACACGACCTCATCGGACACCGGTCACGCGTTCTGGTGGCTGAATCCGGCGACGATCGAGGAAGTCCAGGTGCTCGGACTCGGCGCGCCGGCGGAGTACGGCAGCATGTCCGGGGCAGCGTTCAACGTAGTGACCAAGTCGGGCTCGAACGAGTTCTCCGGCACGATCGACTGGTACCACATGAACGACGGTCTGACCGAGGAGAACGCCGACATCGACGGAGTTGCCTTCAATCGCGACGAGTTCGACGACCTCACGGGCACTCTGGGCGGCCCGTTCGCGCGCGACAAGGCGTGGTTCTTCGCGTCCGTGCAGACCACGGAGGACGCGTACAGCGAGCCGGGGGTTAATCCGACGTTCCCGGAGGCGTACCCGACCGAACGCTACGACGTCAAGATCAACGCGGCATTCAACGACAGCAATCTGATGGAGGCGAAGTACCACTACGAGGACTACGACTTCACATTCGCGGCCCCCAACACGACGCCGGACGCCACCGGGAACGAGTTCGGCACCAACCCGGCCTGGGGGCTCCAGTTCCAGTCCGTCTTGACCCCGAACGACTATCTGGAGGTCATGTACGCTGGCTACAGCAGCGACGACAATCTGCTCTCGGCCACCGGCAGTACGGCGCCTCCGTACGCCGACTACTCGCCGGCGGACGGCGGCCCCACCCAATACAGCGGCAGCCCGGGCTACCAGTACCGGTGGACGCTTGGCCGCGACCAGGTGGACATCAAGCTCTCGCACCACGCCGACGACCTCCTGGGTGGCGACCACGACTTCAAGTTCGGCATCTCGTACGGGACCGGCACGGGCGATACGCGCACCGGGGGCGGCCCGACCGGCGTCTACTTCTACCGCTACGAGTACAGCCCTGGGTACGTCTACTACTACCGGGTCACGGCGCGACCGTTCCACTACGGCGCCGACACCGAGGTGGCGTCGGCGTTCGCGGACGATTCCTGGCAGGTGAACTCGAACCTGACGCTGAACCTCGGCGTCCGCTACGACCGGCACAGCGGTGACATTCCCGACTTTCCGAAGCTGAACCCGGATTGGAGCCCGACCTCCGAGATCATACCGGGGGTCCGGAACGTGACCGACTGGTCGCTGGTCTCGCCGCGCGTCGGCATGGCGTATCAGATCGGCGACCGGCAGGTCCTGCGCGCCTTCTACGGCAGGTTCTACGACGCGGACGTCACCGGCAACTGGTACGCGCCGCCGCCTGATCCACCCATCTACGTCACGGAGTTTGGCCCCTCGCTCGACGGCCCCTGGACCGAATCCTCGACCTTCGAGTACCACGGAAACCTGTTCCATCCCGATCTGAAGGCGCCGCAGACGGACCAGTACACCGTGGGCTGGGAGCGTCGCTTCGCCGACAACTTCACGTTCGGCATCCAGGGCGTCTACAAGGAAGCCAAGAACCTGATCGGCTGGGAGATCCTGGACGACGGGGAGACCGAGCGCGTGCCCTGGACGAATCCGTTCACGGGCGAGACGGAGCAGTTGATCAGCATCATCGAGCAGCCGACGACGCGCAAGGGCAACGGTCCCGGACCGGGCTCGGCGGCGGCGCCGGGAGTCCGCTACCACCAGGAGTACGAGGGCGTGGTTCTCACTTTCAACAGGCGCTACAGCGACGGCTGGAGCTTGCAGTCCTCCTACACGTGGTCGAACTCGACCGGCTTCATTCCGCGGCCGCTGCTGCAGTCGCAGGGGAGTCCGTTCTACACCGACACGGACGGCCGGGACCCGAACAACTGGATCAACGCCGACCAGGCGCTGCAGAACGACCGCGAGCATGTCTTTCAGTTCCAGGGCAGTTTCGAACTGCCGTGGCAGCTTGTCGGCACGGCGACCTACAGCTTCCTGACCGGCACGCCTTACAACCAGCAACTGATCGTCGGCGGGGAGAGGTCGACGGCGCCGCTCGAACAGGGCGGTCAGACTGTAATCGCGATTCCCGCCAGCGACGACACGCGGTTGCCGGACCAGAGCGTCCTCGACCTGTCCTTCGGCCGACGCTTCGACGTCGGCGCGGTGCAGCTCAAACTCGATCTCCAGTTGTTCAACGTCTTCAACGAGGACTCATTCGACTCGTGGGAGGAGTTGACGGTCGCACCAGACGAGGAGTATGTGCCGTACGACTACATCTGGCCGCGCCGGGTCATGATCCGCCTGGGGCTTGAGTTCTAGTGGAACTTTCCTCACCAGCAGAAAGCACCGACTTCCGTCCTCCGTTCTCTAGGTCTGAAGACGGTGCGTTCTTTTGCGCCCTGATCGTTCTCCGATGATCTTCCACCACTAACGCTAGTCGCTCTTGGTTTCATTGCTCGGTGGATCCGCAACGCACCTTCAGGCTCATCTTCCGGTGAACAAGACCGCGCGTTTGACCGGCGGTAGGGCGTTGTTGTAGGCTCACTCTCAAGGGGGTCAGGTTATGAGACGAATTCTTGTTCTTTGTTCGTCGTTGCCATTCTTCGCTCTGACCGTCGCTGCAGGTCCGACTAGAGTGGGCGAACCGAGTTCGCCCGCGTGGGTCGCCGCTTCGGAGGTTCTGTACCGCGATGGTTCGTTCAAGGAACCGTGGGGCTTGGGCGACGAGATTCGGGAGCAGGTTCAGAGACAGGCGATGGCCTTCGCGCGGCGTACTGCGGGTCTGTCCGAGGACCTAGAAGAGGGTGCACGGCCACCACGAGACCCGTGCGCTGGCGTTCCGCCGCTCAATCCGGAGGCACCGCCCATTCTCTCGAAGATCTTCTATGACCCTCGAATCGACGACTTCGATTTGACGGTTCTGACGTCGAGAGTGGCGGTGTTAGCGACAGTATCAGATCTGATCACTGGCTTTCGTGCGAACGGTGATCCTGGTTTGCTTTTGGAACTGTCCGAAGTCGTGCCTTTGCACTACCGTTCGGCACTGCCCGCTTACGCGCTGATTCCGACGGATCAGGTCGTGATACATGGGCGGGTATTCTGCGCGGATCAGCTGCGCCGTGAGTACGCCTATGAGCGGCCGGAGGTGGGCGACCGCGTGGTGTTGATCGGCTCGCTGTGGGTGCCGGAAAACGTCGTTCGGCCGTGGTTCTACTACGAGGGGCGGTTCTCGGTGGTGCGGGGGGCGAAGGCCGGCGAGGCTGCTCTAGATTGGGCCACTGGCTACGAAGAGGATACGGCTTTCGGCATTGGGAACACGCCCGTGCCAGCCGTTCCGGCGAATACGCTGCTCGGTCTACATGAATACATGGACGAACTACAGGCCAGCGGGCTGTTTGAATGGGTGGAATCTAGACTGTCCGATCCTTATGATGAGTCCGAATTGCGCGACCAGTTCATCAAGGCATGGAAGGCGGCTCGGGACGCGGGCTGTCGGGCCAGAGCGACTCGCGACGAGAAGACGGGCGTGTGGCAGTTGGACTGTGGTTCGTACGGCATTGAGGCAAGCCTCTTTCCTCCCAATGCAGTTGAGAGAGGGGGGAGGACGTACCGTGAAGTCACTACTGATCATGGCGGCATGCGTCCTCCTGGCCGCGCCTTCAGTCTACGCGCAGGCGTTGAACTGTAGGCCTCCGGTTTCTTCAGGTTTCGGTTCGGCGGGGACCATCGTGTTCAAGGTGGACGGTTCGCTAGGCGCGGAAGAGACGAGAGCGTTCAATGCCGGTCTGGGCCAGTGGACTGGCAGGACATGTAGCAGCTACGGTTTGCCAGAGCTTGTCACGAGTGCGCCATTCTGTTTGGTGAACTGCGACAGAGAGACATGGAGAGTGAGGAGGACGTCTAGGCGACAGTGTGGTTTTACGGATCCGCTTAGCAAGACGGTTTTTCTCAATCCTGACCTCGGATGCAACTTGGCTGGTACCGCCGCTCACGAGATCGGCCAGGTGCTGAATCTCGGCGATGTGGGCACTGCCGGCTGCGAAGATCGCACGGTAATGTGGAGGGATTCGACGTCCTACCCTTCCGTGCAAACTACGGACTGGTCGGCTGCGGAAGATGCGAATCCTCACGTCAACGGCGGTGGTAGCGGTTCGGGTGGTGGCGGAGGTCAGAACCCGCTCAACAACGATCGGCAGCGGCCTGTGCCTGTCGTAGATTGCACGACGCCGGATCTGTCCGAAGGGAAGAGGCGGAGGATGCGCTGTTGAGCCTCGCAGTGTCGAGGGCGGGGGGGGGGTTGCGTTGTCCTCTCCCGTAGGGCGGTCAGAGGGTCATCGCTGTTCGCGCCAGCGGAGAGACGCGGTTGTCCGACAGATGAAGACACCCCACGACTGGTGGGAGGAGTTGATGGTGGCACGGGACGAGAAGTACAGGCCGAGCGGCTACGGTTTTCCCGCGGCGCGTGATGATCCGCATCGGGCTCAAGTTCAAAGTTCTCTGGGCCAATGACCGGCTGGCAGCCGCGCGGGGCTGCGCAGGCGGCGGCGCGTCCGTTGGGCATAAGCGAGCGTGGGTGGTCCTCTTGTCAACGGTCTTGTTCGGCGCGGACTAGCTTCTCGACTGTCTTGATGGTGCCGTCCGGGTCGAGCGAGATGCCGAAACTGCAGTCGACCCGGTCAAGGGCCCTTCGACAGTCCGCTCTCAACAGAGCTGCGGCCTCCTCTCTCGGGAGACGATTGCAGTGCGCTGTCAGCGCAGGCCCACGATTGCCGACACCGAAGGCGAACCGGTAGGGAGTACCGTCTGTCGCAGCGCCCTGCACGATCTTCTCAAGTTGCTCGTTGAACTTCCGCACGGTGGTCTCGTTCTGCTCAAGGAAGAACAGCCCGAGGTCAATTGCCAGTGGGTTGGACTGATCGTCGATCTGAGAGAGGATGTCTGCGAACGGAGTGCCTTGGAAGGGGGATTATACACTAGACTTGATAGCGGGGTCGGCTTGAACCTGCGGTGGCAAACGCTTCGTGACGGCTTCGGGTGCGTTTGGACGGTAGCGTAGAAGCGCAAGCGTGACCTGCGCGGGCGTAGCGCCGCCGTACTCGGCTTTGTACACCTTCTTGTGTTCCGTGTGGCGCTTCGGCTTCTTGGGCAACGCTTCCTCCCTGCTATCCGGTGAACATGTCGGTCTGAACTGCTTTGCCGGTGTACGGGTCGGCCATCGCGGGTAGGTGAGGACGGACGCCCCTCAGATACTCCTCTGCGGACCAGAACTGGAGCCGAGGGTAGCGCGTCGCGCCTACGCGGTACTCGCCCATCGCCTTGGCAGCCGCGCGGGCACTGGACGTTGTGACGCGCTTCAAGGTGACGAAGATGCCCGCCGTGGCGTTCTCGCGGCCCATCGTGCCCTCGAAGTCCCGCAGCGCCGATGCGGTGTACCCCCCCCTTCACCTGAGCGAGCACCAAGCCTGTTTCATCGTCCGGCACGGTGAACATCCTGCCGCGCCCGTCGATGCCGCCGTCGCCTACCTGGACCTCGTTCGCCGCCAGCCCGTCCACCGACGTAACGATCCACGCCTCGAAGTCGAACGGGTTGTTGCGTAGCAGGAGCCGTGCGCCTTCAACATCTGTCGGGATACCGAAGATCTGGATACTCGCATCCTTGAGCCTGCGGTCACGCACAAGGCGAGTGGCGAACGGTGAAAGGTCGATGCCGACCCACTGCCGTTGCAGTCGATTCGCCGCGTCTATCGTCGTGCCACAACCGCAGAACGGGTCAAGCACCAAGTCACCTTCCCTAGAAGACGCCTTGATGATGCGATCCAACAGCGCACGGGGCTTCTGTGTTGGACAGCCTAATCTCTCCCTCGATGCTGGTTGCAAACAGGGTATCCGCCACACATTGTCAATGGTTCTATGTGTCTTGGTCTGGTACATCAGCCGACCGTCTTCGTCTCGCTTGTTGACCATGCGGCCGTTGACTTTGGCTCGTACAAGCTGCTTGACGGGCTTTTCGCGGCGTTCTTGAAGTTGTTCAAACGAAAAACCGGAGTCCACATCCTTGACATAGAAGAAGATTGTGTCCGTGGCGGCAGCAAACAGCTTCTTCCGGCTGTCGTGCATCTTGTTGTAGTAGTACCAGTGGAGTTCGCTTCGGCGATTGTTCGCTCCGAAGATCGCGTCCATGAGCATCTTCAGGTACGCGCCCGCCGTGTGGTCACAGTGCAGGTAGATGGAGCCGGTCGGCTTGAGCAGGCGCTTGCACTCCGCGAGCCGCTCGGCCATGTAGGTGAGGTACGCGAGCATCCCCGATGGACCTAGCGCCATGTGCAGGCCGACTACCGCCTTGTGCGCGGGATGCGCGACTGCACGGCTGAAACGGTCGTACCGCTCGGCCGCCGAGTCGTTCCATGTCCATGTGTCGGTGAACGCCCGAACTTGGGCCGGCACGCCGTTCTCGGTGCCGAACAACTGGTTGTAGTCCGCCTTCGAGTTGAACGGCGGATCGAGGTAGATCAGATCCACCGACTCGGCTGGCCAACCGCCCATGACTTCGAGGCAGTCGCCGTAGTAGAGGCTGTTTGGAACCAGACTGAACGAACCGAGGATGGTCATGCGGCGGCCTCGCGCGCGCCCGACGGCAGGCCGTTGTCGGCGATCAGGTCACGATAGCGGAGCCGCTTGCCCGCGAGTCCCTCCGTGACGGCGACCATCTGCGCCAGCGTGTCGTACTCGCGGATGTTCTGCCGACCCGCGAACTCATCGACGTAGCGTTGCAGGTGCTTCGGACTGATCTTGTGGAACACACCCTTGTGCGCCCGCTTGAGCATCGACCAGAAGCTCTCGATCGAGTTCGTGTGGACCTTGCCGTCCACGTACTCGCCGACCGAGTGCTTCACCGTGCCACGCTCGTACTCGGTCAGACCGCTGTACGCCCCGGTATCGTCGCTGTACACCATCGCGCCGGGTTCGACGTGCTCGCGCACGAACGCCTGTAGGGTCTCGCCGTCGGTGGAGCGGACCACCTTCGCCGCGACCTTCTTGGTCTCGCGGTCCTTGATGCCCACCACGGCGGTCTTGCCGACCGTGCCGCGACCTTCAAGCTCCGCACGCTTCCACTTCGGCATGTTCTTCCGCAGACCGCCGAAGTACGTCTCGTCCACTTCGGCGGGACCGTCGAACCGGACTTCCGGCCCTTCGGCGGCGAACGCTTCGCGGATGCGCTGGAGCATGTGCCAAGCGGTCTTCTGAGTGACGCCTAGGTCACGGTGCAGTTTCATGCTCGATACGCCCTTGAGCGATGTGAGTTCGAGGTAGATCGCGTAGAGCCACGTCAACAGAGGCAACGGCGAACCAGCCATGAGCGTGCCGGTCTTGACGCTGAAGTACCGCTTGCAGTCGCGGCAGCGGTACGGCATCTGCTTGTGCTTGCATGCGTGCGTGTTGTCGCCGCCGCAGTTCGGGCACCACTTCACTCCATCGGGCCAAAGGTACGTCTCGAACCAGTCTCGCGCGGCTGCTTCATCGGGGAACATCCGCGCCAGTTGCACGAACGTCAGTCCCTTGCGGTAAGCCTTGCCGGGTGCCTTGTGCTTCATCGTTTCATCTCCCGTCCAGTGTCCCTAGACACTACGGGAAATCAGCGCCCGTGTCAAGCCTAATATATAATCCCCATTCAAATGGTCGCGCTGGACAGAGACCGCGGCGGAAACGTCACTCTTGCATACGGGGTCGCGGCAAGAGCCGCGCCGCCAGCGTCAGAACGCCGATCACGGTCCGGGCCAAACTTGCATTGCGGGTGCAAACACACCAGTGCTCCGACGGCCTCGCTGCCCAGCGCGACCCAACTCTACGCCTCCTGCAACGGCCGCAGAATCCACCACCCGTTCCCTGCGCGACAGCGCAGCGGACCACCGCTGTCCCTACTTGCATGGAACAAGCCCCTGGGAACGCGGGCATCCTGCCCGCATCCGGGCGCCGCCTCGTTCCCTGCGCGACAGCGCAGCGGAGCACCGCTGGCGAACTCCTAGTGTCGCGACCGGAACTCCTAGTGTCGCGACCGGAACTCAATCTCGCCGATGGTGTGACGACGCTCGGGGTGCGCCTGAACTCCTGTGCTAGGAGATAGTCGTCCACGATATGGTTGCAAAACGGCGGGCGGACCTCGGTCGATATGAGGTACGGCGGTGTCGACGATGCCGTCCAACAGACGAGCGGGTTCCCGACCGCATTCAGTCGGCACGGTCCGTGCGGTGAACCCGGCTAAGCTCATGCCCGATGCACCTGTCCACCCTCAACGCCACCGCGGCGCTGGATGCTGTACCGGATGTCGTGGTGAAACCGGGGGGAATCGGGGCGCGGATCCGCCGGCTGCTTCTGGTTGCCGCCTGCCTCGTCCCGGCGACGGTGGTCGCTCAGGACGTGGGTTGGCGGCTCTCCGAGTGGAGCGACGAGGAGCGGGAGTTCTTTCTCGACGGACCCCAGTACCTGCTGGCGTCGGCTGAGTTGCACCGGGTCCAGAACCTCAACCCGGCGTCCCGGCGCGAGTACATCGGGACCTTCCTGAACCGCGCCCAGCTAGCCGAGGGCATCGAGCAGCGTCGGCGGCGGATCCGTCAGACGGGTGCGCCGTTCTTCGATGTCCGCGCGCAGTTGCTGTTCCTGCACGGGGCGCCGGACGACATCGAGCCGGTCGACTGCGATCAGACTTTCCGGCCGCTTGAGATCTGGCGTTACGGGCCGGAGGAGGGCGAGCACGAGAACCTGGTCCTCTTCCAGCCCAAGCCGAACGAGGCGTTCCAGCTCTGGTTGCCCGAGTACTCGAAGCGGGTTCTGTACATGCCCGAGATGGAGTACTGGCTCGAGCAGTACGAAGAGCTTCGGGGCCTCCTGCGAGCCCGCCGTTTCGACCTGCAGGTCTGCGAGGAGGCGCGACGGGTCGACCGGGCCACAGGCGTCTGGGGCCTGTTCGACTTCCGGCGGCAACGTCCGTCGACCGCTCGCCTCCATGCGTGGTTGCGGCCCCCGCAGGATCTGGATGCCTGGGCCGTGGCGGCCGCGGCCGACCAAGTGGCGGCGCCGCCCGCACTGGAGCTCGAGGATCCGATCGTCACCTTCCCGGCGCGGAGCGGCCAGCGCATCCTGACCAGGATCCTCTTCTCGCTGCCGCCGGGCGCGGCGTACGAGCCCTTCGTGGACGACGACGGCAGAGAGCAGGTCCGGATCAACGTGGAAGGCGTGGTCGAGCAGCCGGGCCGGATCTTCGATGCCTTCCGGGTGCGCTTCCTCTCGGGCACGCCGCCGGAGGACCGGTCGCTGGCGCTGCCGATGGAGCACTTGCTGCGTCCCGGTTCGGTTGTCCTGGTGAGGTTCCTGGTGCGGGACGAGATCGGCGGCGCCGTGGCCTTCGGGGCGGTGCCGGTCGAGGTGCCGCTGGCGCCGCAGACGGAGCCGGCGAGTTCGGAGGACCGCCGCCGCCTCATCCTGGCGGCGGAGCAGTTGGTGGCGGACCTGCCGGAGACAACGCTCGATGCGGACAGCGGCGTGGTCCTGGTGCCGCCCGAAAGCGAGGTGGTGCTCGGGTTGTGGCGGGCAGAGACCCTGGTGACCGGGAGCGAGATCACAGCGATGCGGTTCGTCGTCGACGGCGTGCTCCAGGTCACGCGCCGCCGGCCCCCGTTCACCGCCGAGGTGCGGCTGGCGAAGTACCCGGCCGAGCAGGTGGTTCGGGTCGAGGGGCTCGACGAGAACGGCGAAGTCGTGGGTGCGGACGAACTGGTGCTGAACCAGCAGCGCGGCGAGTTGCGGGTGCTGATCAACGAACCGCGGCGGGGTGTTCGGGTGACGGGCAAGGTGGATGCCGCCGCCACGGTCATCGTGCCCGAGGAGCGCGTGGTTCAGGAGGTCGAGTTCCGGGTCGGAGAAGAGGTTCAGACGGTGCTGCGCAGACCGCCGTGGCGTGCCGAGATCGATGTGCCCGCGGCCGGCGATCAGGAGCTCGTGTACCTCACCGTCGCCGCCACGCTGGACGATGGCAGCCGCGCGGAGGACGTGCGCTTCCTGAACGCTCCCGAGTTCACCGACACGGTCGACGTCGACCTGGTCGAGCTCTACACGACGGTGGTCGACAGTGCGAACAGGCCGGTGACGACGCTGCTAGAGACCGACTTCACCGTCATGGAAGACAAGCGCCGGCAGGAGCTCGCGAAGTTCGAACTGGTCGAGGACCTGCCGCTCACCCTGGGCGTCGTGATCGATACTTCGGGGTCGATGGAAACGTCCCTCGGCGAGGCGCGCCGGACGGCGTCGCAGTTTCTGGCCAACCTGATCACTCCGCGCGACCGTTCCTTCGCGGTCGCCTTCGCCTCACGTCCGGTGCTGCTGATCGGCCGGACGTCCGACGTCAGCGCGGTCGCTTCCTCGATCGAGAATCTGCGCGCCGCCGGCAACACCGCATTGCACGATGCGCTGATCACCAGCCTGTACTACTTCCGGGGCGTCAGAGGCCGGCGCGCTCTGGTCCTGCTCTCCGACGGCGCAGACACGGCGAGCACGGTCTCGTTTCCTGACGTCGAGGATTACGCACGGCGCTCGGCGGTCGCGATCTACGCGATCGGGCTGGGCATCGGCCGCACCCAGATGATCCTGCGCAACAAGCTGAGCGGCCTGGCCAAGGTCACCGGCGGCAGGTCGTTCTTCATCTCCAAGGCCGAGGATCTGGCGCCGGTCTATGACGAGATCGAGCGCGAACTGCGCTCGCAGTACCTCCTGGCGTACAACTCGAACCGGGCCGGCGACGGCGACGAGTACCGCGAGGTCGAGGTGAAGGTCAAGGGCCGGTTCAAGGCGCGGACGATCAGCGGCTACTACCCATGAGCGCTCTGCTGCCGGTGCCGCCGCTGGCGGTGCTGGCGCCGTTGCTCCTGTCCGGGCCGGCGGCGGCTCAGGAAGAGCCCGGAACCCGCGTGGTGTCCTTCGAGCGTCTCAACCGGGTCTACGAGCGCCTGATCGACGATCTGGTTCCGGTGCACATCGGCCCCGCCGAGGTCATGCTGCGCTCGCCCGAGCACTCCCTGACGGTAACCCACCACGCGGCGACCCTGACTCCCGCTCCCGACGGCGTGTTCGAAACCGCGCTCGAACTGGAGATCGCCGGTTCGGGCCGCATCGACGCGGAAGTCACCATCGGCAGCCTGGAGAGCCGGCTGAGCCAGGAACTGACCGTTCCGCGCCAGACCCTCTACCTGGAGGGCCGGGTCACCGTGCGGCGGGCCGAGGAGGGTTACTGGATCACGACGGAGCGGATGCCGGAAGCGGCCCAGGTGAGGATCGAGAGCGAGTTGGGCACGCAGCTCTTCACTGTCTGCCGGCAGATGGCCCTGGTGCTGGTCAGCCTCGACTGCGACGCGATCGAGCGCGCCGTCACTCTGATCCAGGCGCCGCTGCCGGAAGCCGGTGGCGAGTACCTGATCGGCCTGGAAGATGTGACGCCGGAGGAGCGGGAGGAGTTCGAACGGTTTCTTGAGGAGCGCTCGAAGTCCTGACGGAAGGCCGAGCCGAAGAACCGCGTCAGGAACCCTCCGGCGGGGCCGCGAATCCGGTAGGATTCCGGCCGCTCGGCCGCTTCCGGCCGACCCAGGAGTTGAATACGCATGGCTACCCGTCGGATGATCTCGCGCCTCTACTACTTCACGATCGAGGATGAGGGCATCCTTGCCGAGTCGTTCGCCGGTCTGGATTCGGAGACCTTCGCGATCGCGTACAAGGTCGAGGACACGGACGATGTCTTCGTGATGACCAGCGAGACGCGGGACGCTCTCGACCGGGCGGACGTGCCGTACAACGTGCTCGCCGAGGAGGACGGTTCGCGGGTCGCCCTCTACCACTCGCCGCTGTCGCGCGAGGAGTTGTCCGACTTCGAGGAGCCGCTCAAGGCGCTCGCACTCGCGTACCGGGCGATCGCGATGGCCTGCGTCGGCGTCAACGGCGAATCGGACCTCGGCTTCGATCTGAGCGAGGGGATGCGGAACTACACGTACTTCACCGCGCCGGCCGGCCACACCTTCATCTGGCGGCTGTTCACCCACCGTGACGAGGCGCGACAGTTCCTGGACAAGCTGACGATCGGCGACAAGAACGCCCTCGACTGGGCCGAAGCGATTCCCATGGAGTCGGTGCTCGAGCTCAAGGGCTTCCACTGAGCTGTTGCTCGGTTCCGAACTCCCGGCCGGCACGTACACCGTCTCCCAGTTCGCGTGGGAGATGAAGGGTCTCATCGGCGACGCCTATCCGTCGGTGTGGATCGCCGGCGAGGTCCAGAGACTCCGAGTGGCCGCTCGGGGCCAGCTCTACTTCGAGCTGATCGAGAAGGGGCGGAGAGACCGGGTCCAGGCCAAGCTGGATTGCGTGGTCTGGGGCGACGATCGGCCCCGGGTCGAGGCGGCGCTGCGGGAGGCGGGGGTCGACCTGGAGGAGGGCGTCGTCCTGCGTTGCGCCGGCCGGCCCGACTTCTGGCCCGGCGGGGGCAGGTTCCAGTTCGTCGTCGCCAACATCGACCCCCTGTTCTCGCTCGGCGCGCTGGAGAAGCGGCGCCGCGAGACCCTCCGTGCGCTCGAGGCGGCCGGGTTGCTCGAACTGAACAAGCGGTTGCCGCTGGCGGCGGCGCCGTTCGACATCGGCCTGGTGACCTCGGAGGGGAGCGCCGCCTACCACGACTTCCTCGACACGCTCCAGAACTCCGGGTTCGGCTTTCGGGTGTCCCTGGTCCACTCGGCCGTCCAGGGCGCTGCGGCCGAGGCGGAAATCGGCCGCGCCTTCGAGTTGCTGAGCGCCTTCGCGCGCGGCGGCCGCCGTTTGGATGCAATCGCCCTGATCCGCGGCGGCGGGTCGCGGGCCGATCTGGCGACGTTCGACAGTCGCTCCGTGGCGCGCGCGGTCGCCGAATCGCCCGTGCCCGTTATCTGCGGTGTCGGCCACCAGACCGACGTGTCGATTTCGGACATGGTCGCGCACACGACCTGCAAGACGCCCACTGAGGCGGCCGAGACTCTCGTCGGCCGCGTCCGCGAGGCCGACGCCCACTGCCGTGCGCTGGAGCGCGATCTGGCGCGGTCAGCCGAGCGGACGCTGTCCGCCGCGGAGCGGTCGGTCCGCGACACGCTACGAGCACTGGGACGACGCGCGGAGACCGCGGTGTTCCGTGTCGGAGAGCGCCTGCGCTCGGCGGCGACGCGGCTGCCCGGCCCGAGTCGGAGACTCCTGGCCGACGCCAGGAAGCAGGAGAAGGAACGCCGGACGCGGCTGCTGCGGGGCGCGTTCCTGCCCGTGCGCCGGGCGGCGGTGCAAGTGGAGGCTCAGGGGCGCCTGTGTGATCAACTCTCGCCGGAGCGGACGCTCGCGCGCGGTTTCAGCCTGACCCGGCGGGTGGATGGCCGTCTCGTGCGAAGGGTCGACGATGTAGCGGCAGACGCCGAACTGCGGACCCAGGTCTCGGGCGGCACGATCCGCAGCAGGGTGCTGAGTACGGAGGAGCGAACATGAGCGCAGACGGCGCCGCCGGCGGGGGCGAACAGAGTTTCAGCCAGGCAATGGAGGAGCTCGAGAGTGTGCTCCGGCGCATCGAGGGCGACGAGATCGACATCGACCAACTGGGCAGGGAGTTGGGGCGCGCCGCTCTATTGCTTGAGATCTGCCGGAAGAAGATCCGGCGGGCCGAGGTAGAGGTTCAGCAGATTGTCGAAGCGATCGAGGAGGAGGCGGAGGACTCAGGCGGCGCGGCGGCCGATTCCCAGGAGACTTCCGGCTTCGACAAATCGAGCGGCGACGACGACATTCCCTTCTGATGTTTGAGCGCCAACAGTCAGGCTCCGTCGTGTGCCCCGGCTGCGGTCGGTTGGTCGGCGTTCAGGACGAGCGCTGCTGGAACTGCGGCCGCGCCCGGCCCAGCCTGTTCGGGTTCTCCCGCGTGCTGCAGCGCATCGGCAACGAGGCCGCGTTCTCGACCGTGGTGATCGGCATCTGCGTGGTGATCTTCGTGCTCGAGCTGGCGATGGCGCCGGGGCGGGTCAACACTGGGCTGGGTTTCGGCTTTCTCTCCCCCGACTTCGAGGTCGCTATCCGGCTCGGGGCGAGCGGGGCGCCCATCGTCTTCGAGTTCGGCCGCTGGTGGACGATCCTGAGCGCCGGCTGGCTGCACGGCGGCCTGCTGCACATCGGCTTCAACATGTACTGGGTGTATCAGCTCGGTCCGGCCATGGCGCGTCTCTACGGCACCGGGCGGGCGGCGATCATCTACCTGGTCTCGTCGGCGTTGGGTTTCCTGGTCACCAGCGCCCTGCCGATCTTCGCTCCGTGGGTACCGCTCACGCATCGCGGTGTGACCCTGGGCGCTTCGGCGGCGGTGTTCGGTTGGCTGGGGGCGCTGCTCTGCTACTCGCGGAGGACCGGCAGCCGCATGTTCCTGAGGCAGGTGCTGGGCATGGCCATTCCGCTGGTCCTGTTCGGACTGTTGCTTCGGGGGATCGACAATTGGGCTCACCTCGGCGGTCTGGCGGGCGGCTACCTGCTGGCGAGCCTGTACAGCCCGGACAAGCCGGAGAGTCCCGGGGAAGTGCTGGTCGCGCTCGTGCTGCTCGTCGTCTCGGTTCTCGCCGTTCCGTTCTCGGTTCTCAGTTGGTCGTTCTGATTCCGCGCGAGTAATCGTGCGCCATTGTGGTGTATTATTCGCCGCCTTGTGATTCGGGCTGCGATCGCCGGGGCGTCCGGCTACAGCGGGGCGGAACTGGTCCGGTGGTTGCACGACCACCCGGACGTGGAACTCGGTGCGCTTGCGGCGGGCCGCCGCGCCGGCCAGCCGGTCGAGGCCGTCTTCCCGCATCTCGGCGGCGTGGCGGAGGGCGACCTCGCCCCGACCGACTGGGATCGTCTCGGCAGAGACGCCGATGTCGTGTTCCTGGCCCTGCCGCACGGCGAGGCGCTGGCGGCCGCCGGCCGGCTGCTCGAGGCGGGCGCCCGTGTCATCGATCTCGGCGCCGACTTCCGACTCCGGGACCCGGCGTCGTACCGCCGCTGCTACGGCAGGGAACACACGGCGACCGACCTGCTTGCGGAGGCGGTTTACGGGCTCACCGAGTGGCATCGCGACGCGGTGGCGGGCGCGCGCCTGGTCGCCAATCCGGGCTGCTACCCGACCGCGTCGTCGATGGCGCTCAAGCCGGTGCTCGAACACTTCGGCGACCGGGTGACCGGCGCGATCGTGATCGACGCGAAGTCCGGCGTCTCGGGAGCGGGCAGGAACCCTCGCGACGGCTACCAGTACTCGGAGTTGAACGAGAACTTCAAGCCCTACGGCTCGGGTGTTCATCGCCACCAGCCGGAGATCGAGCAGGAGTTGGCGACCGGCGGCGCCGGTGCCCAGGTCTTCTTCTCGCCGCATCTCGCCCCGATGACGCGGGGCATCCTCGCCGCCTGCTACGTGCCGATGGTCGACGCGCCGAGCCGGGAGGAACTCGAGGCGGCGTTCCTCGATCGCTACGCCGGTGAGCCCTTCGTCCGCGTGCTGACTGATGCGGCCCTGCCGCAGACGAAGGCGACCCTCGGTTCCAACTACTGCGACATCGCGGTCCGGGTCGACCGGGAACGGGGCCTTGCGGTCGTGTTTTCGGCCATCGACAACCTGGTCAAGGGGGCCGCCGGACAGGCGGTACAGAACATGAACGTCATGCTGGGTCTCCCCGAAACGACCGGCCTCCAGGCCGCCCCGGTGTTCCCATGAGCAGCGGCGTCACCGCCCCGCGGGGCTTCGTTGCCGCCGGCGTCCACTGCGGCCTGAAGGAGAAGAAGCTCGATCTGGCGATCATCGTTTCGACGGCCGCGGAGCCGGCAACGGTAGCGGGCGTGTTCACGCGCAACCAGGTGCAGGCGGCACCGGTGCTCTACTGCCGCGACGTGGCGGCCGCCGGTCGGGCGCGGGCGATCGTCGCGAACAGCGGCAACGCGAACGCCTGTACGGGTGAATCGGGTCTGGCCGATACCTGGGCAATGGCCGCGTGTACCGGGGCGGCGCTCGAAATCGACTCCGAACACGTCCTCGTGGCGTCGACCGGGGTGATCGGCGTTCCGCTGCCGATGCCTACGGTACTGGCCGGCATCGATCTCGCGGCTGCCGAACTGGGTCCGGACGGCGGTGAACGGGCGGCGGAAGCGATTCTGACCACCGATACGCGGACCAAGATCGAGGTCGAGACGGTGGAACTCTCGGGCGGCGAAGTGACGATCGGCGGCATCGCCAAGGGCGCCGGCATGATGGCGCCGGACATGGCGACCACCCTGGCCTTCGTCACCACGGACGCCAAGGTGACGCCGGCGGCGCTCGACTTCGCGCTGCGGCGAGCGGTCGAGCCGACCTTCAACAGCGTCACCGTCGACGGCGACACAAGCACGAACGACAGCATCCTGGTTCTAGCCAACGGCGCAGCCGGTGTCGAAGCGGCCTCGGGGAAGGACCTGGAGCGCTTCACCGAGGCACTCGAAAGGCTGCTGGGCCGTCTCGCGGTCGCCCTCATCGCCGACGGTGAAGGCGCCAACCGGGTGGTCGAAATCCGTGTCGGCGGCGCGCGCACCGACGCCGCGGCGCGCCAGGTGGCGACGACGATCGCCAACTCGCCCCTGGTCAAGACGGCGTACCGCACGGGTCAGCCGAACTGGGGCCGGTTCATGGGGGCGATCGGCCGTGCCGGTGTCGACATCGTCGAGCAGCGGATCGCGATCGATGTGAGCGCCGGGAGCGAACGGGTTGAGGTCGTGCGCGGTGGGCTGGGCGCCACGGACGACCTCGAACCCCTGGGCCAGGCGATGCTGGCGGACCGCTCCGTGCTCCATGTCGATCTCGGGCTCGGTTCCGGCCGGTGGACGGTCTGGACCTGCGATCTGTCCGAGGGCTACATCCAGATCAACGCGAGCTACATCAGTTGAGGAACGGGCGGGAGCGATGAGAACGGAACGCGATCTGGGCCTGGAGATGGCGGCTGCACTGCGGTACGCGTCGGCGTGGCGCGGCAAGCGGGTGGTGATCAAGTACGGCGGCCGGGCCATGGCCGGCGACGAGTACGGCTCGCTGATCGAGGACATCGTGCTGCTCGGGAGCGCCGGGCTGCGACCGATGCTCGTCCACGGCGGCGGCGCCGAGATCTCGAAGATGCTCCAGGTCATGGGCATCGAACCGCGCTTCGTCGACGGCCTGCGCGTCACCGATGGCGCCACGATGCGGGTCGTCGAGATGGTGCTCGGCGGCTCCGTGAACAAGCGCCTGGTGGGAATGATCCAGCGCGCCGGCGGCCGCGCCGTCGGGCTGACCGGGAAGGACGGCGACCTGCTGCGCGTGCGGCCCCACCCGCGCTCGGACGAACTGGGCTTCGTCGGCGAGATCGAGAAGGTCGACACCTCCCTGCTCGATCAGCTCACGAACTCCGGTTACGTGCCGGTGATCGGGTCGCTCGGCGTCGGGCCTGGCGGCGAGACCTACAACATCAACGCCGACACCGCCGCCGCGGCGCTCGCCGCGGAAGTGGCGGCGGAGAAGCTCCTGCTCCTGACCGACGTGCGCGGCATCAGCGACAACGGCCAGTTCCGCTCGCGGTTGACGCCCGCGCAGGCGCAAGACCTGATCGACTCCGGCGTCGTGTCGGCCGGTATGGTGCCCAAGGTGCGGGCCTGTCTGAGCGCGCTCGAGGCCGGGGTCACGAGCGCCCACATCCTCGCCGCGAGCGAGCCGCACGGGCTCCTGGTGGAGATGTTCACCGAGGGCGGAATCGGCACGATGATCAAAGAACCTGCGGAACCCGTGGAGTGACTTCAAGATGACCGAGGACAGCCTGTTCGCGAACTACAAACGGGCGCCGGTGGCGTTCAGCCACGGGGACGGCGTGCTCCTCTGGGACCAGCGGGGCCGCGAGTATCTCGACTTCATGGGCGGCATCGCGGTGTCGTCCCTGGGTCACAACCATCCCGCGCTGAGCGACGCCATCAGCCGCCAGGCGCGTCGCTACCTCCACGTATCGAACCTCTACCGGATTCCGGAGCAGGAACGGGCGGGCCGGAGGTTGGTCGAAGCGACAGGCGGCGTCCTGGACCGGGCCTTCTTCTGCAACAGCGGCGCGGAGGCGGTCGAGGCGGCGATCAAGCTGGTGCGACGCTACGGCTACGACCAGGACGGCTCGGGCGACCGGCACAAGATCGTGACCGCCGAGGGCGGCTTTCACGGCCGCACCCTCGGCGCGCTTGCGGCGACCGGCACACCCGCCTACCAGGTCGGCTTCAAGCCGCTGCCCGGGGGCTTCGTCGGCGTGCCGTTCGGCGACCTTGAGGCGGCCGCGGCCGAGATCGACGGGTCGACCTGCGCGGTGCTCATCGAGGCGATCCAGGGCGAAGCCGGCGTGATCGAGCCGCCGGCCGGCTACCTGGAGGGCCTGCAGGCTCTCTGCCGCGAGCGTGGCGCGCTGTTCGTCCTCGACGAGGTGCAGACCGGAATCGGGCGTCTCGGCAGCGCCTTCGGCTTCCAGCACTACGGGCTCGAACCGGATGTGATCACCCTCGCCAAGGGTCTGGGCGGCGGAATCCCGGTGGGAGCGGTCCTGGCGCGGGAAGAGGTCGCGGCCTCGCTCGTGCCCGGCACCCACGGCACCACCTTCGGCGGCAACCCCCTGGCCTGCGCGGCGGTGACGGCGGTGCTCCGGACGGTGCTCGATCCGGCCTTCCTCGAGCGCGTGAACCGGGCCGGCGAGTACCTGCGCGTGCTGCTGGGACAGCTCGGCGCCGGCGGCCTGGTCACCGAGGTGCGCGGCCAGGGGCTGATGATCGCGATCGAATGCACGCCGGCGGCGCCCGACGTGGTGAACCGCTGCCTGGAGAACGGCCTGCTCGTCAACGCGCCGCGGCCGCACAGCATTCGCATGCTGCCGCCGCTCGTCGTCCACGACCCGGAGATCGAGCGCGCGGTCGGAATCCTCGCCCACGCGCTGGAGGAAGCCGCGGCTTGAACGCCCGGGACCCGGGAGGAAGGGCGGGTCGGTCCGCTACGTCTCGCTTGTGGGGCGGCGCCTTCGAATCGGAGGTCGATCCGGTGATTGACGCGTACACGCGGTCGCTGCCTTTCGACCACCGGCTCGCGGCGGCGGACCTGGTGGGGTGTCTGGCCCACGCCCGCATGCTGTTCGAGGCCGGCGTGATCGACCGCGAATCGTCTTGCGCGATCCTCGAAGGTCTCGGTTCCCTGCTGCGGCGGGTCGAGGCGGGGGAGCTCGAGGTCGGCGGCGGGGACGAGGACGTTCACACCTGGATCGAGCGGCAACTCACGGAAGAGATCGGCGACGCCGGCCGGCGCCTGCACACCGCGCGCAGCCGGAACGATCAGACCGCGGTGGCGCTGCGGCTGTGGCAGCGGTCCGAGGTCGAGCGCGCGGTCGCCGCGGCCGCGGGCTTCGCCGGCGCCCTCATCGACCACGCGCGGCAGCACACAGGTACCGCGCTGCCGGGGTACACGCACATGCAGCGCGCCCAGCCGACCAGCCTGGCGCAGCATCTGCTGGCCCACGCCTGGTCCGTTCTCGCCGACGCCGGGCGGCTGCGGCGGGCGCACCGGGCGGCGGGACTCTGCCCCCTGGGCGCCGGTGCCATGGCCGGGTCGCCGCACCGGATCGACCCTCGGCGGAGCGCCGAGCTGCTCGGCATGGAGGCGCCCTACCCGAACACCATGTGGGCGGTGGCGGACCGCGACTACGCCGCCGAGGCGCTGTTCGCGTGCGCGCTGACCATGGTGCACCTGTCGCGCTGGGCCGAGGAGGTCGTGCTCTGGACGTCGAGCGAGTTCGGTTTCGCCCGGCTGCAGGACCGCGCCGCCAAGGGTTCGAGCATCATGCCGCAGAAGAAGAACCCGGAGCCGGCGGAGATCCTGCGCGGCAAGTCGGGGCGCGCGGTGGGCGACCTCGTCTCCCTGCTGGTCACGGTCAAGGGCCTGCCGCTGACCTACAACAGCGACCTGCAGGAGGACAAGGAGGCGCTGTTCGACGCCTTCGACACGGTGGGCGCCTCGCTCCGCGTGGCCCGCGTGCTGGCGGAGAGCCTGGAGTTCGACCGCGAAGCGATGGCGGCCGCGCTCGAAGGCTCCTACATCACCGCCACCGACCTGGCCGACCGGCTCGCCGTCGCCGGCGTGCCGTTCCGCGGCGCCCACGAACGGACCGGCGCAGTGGTGCGGGCCGCCGAGGAGCGGGGCGTCGAGCTGTGGCAGCTCCCGGCCTCGGAGCTTCGGGACCTCGTTCCCGAGATCGAGGACATCGACGGACTCGTGGCGGCGTTGCGGCCGGAAGCCTCGCTCGCCGCCCACCGGAGCTACGGCGGGCCGGCCCCGGAGCGGGTGGCCGAGCAGATCGAGCTCGCCGCGGCGCGTCTGCAGGAGGAGCGCCGGTGGCTGGAGGCACAGGAGCCGCCGCCGGTCTACCGCGCTCACCTGGACGGCGAACTGCTGGCGGAGGCGCTCCCGGGAGGCGGCGCGTGAGTCCGGCGATCCGGCGCGGCGCGATCCTCGACATCATCGGTGAGCGGCCGGTGTCGAGTCACAAGGAGTTCGTGCGGGCGCTCGACCGACGGGGCATCCGCGTCTCCCAGGCCACCGTGTCGCGCGACGTGCGCCGTCTCGGCCTGGTCAAGGTGCCGCTCGCGGGCGGCGGTTCGCGCTACGCGCCCGCGGACCAGGCCGCGACGCCGCCCCGGCGCGACATCGAACGCGCCCTGCGCCAGTTCGTGACCGGGTTCGACGAAGGCGAAGCGCTGATCCTGCTCAAGACCCGCAGCGGCCACGCCAACGCCCTCGCCGTCGCCCTCGACCAGACCGACTGGCCCGAAGTCGCCGGCACCCTGGCGGGCGACGACACCGTCCTCGTGGTCGTCAAGAGCGCGGGCGACCGGGACCGCATCCGCGCGTCGCTCGAGGCACTCCTCGAAGGCGACTGACCCGGGTTCTGGTCCGCATCCGGTGCCTGCACGACGACCCACCAGTTGCGTAGAGCGCTTCGCCAAGCCGTCGACCTTCTCTGGGTGCGCGGACCTTCTGGTCCGCATCCGGCGCTCCGCCGCGAAGCGGCGAGCGCGAATTCTCAGCCCCCCACCGCCCGCCGCACCTGCCACGCTTCCCGCGTCTCCTGCGACGAGAAGCGCTGCTCCGCCCAAGGATCGCCGTACGTGTGGTACCCGTTCTCCTCCCAGAAGCCCCGCTCGTCGGCGTTCAGCAACTCGATGCCGGAGACCCACTTGGCGCTCTTCCAAGCGTAGAGATGGGGCACCACCAGGCGCAGTGGACCGCCGTGGCCGGGCGCCAGCGGTTCGCCGCCGTGGCGGTCGGCGAACAGCGCGTGCTCGGAGAGCAGGTCCTTAAGCGGCAGGTTCGTCGTGTAGCCGCCGTAGCAGTGGATCATGGCATTGGTGGCGCCTGCGGTGGGCTGCACGGCGGCCAGAACGTCCCTGGTCGAGAACCCGGACCACGGGTTGTCCAGGGTCGAGAAGCGGGTCACGCAGTGGAAGTCGGCGACGACTTCCCGGCGCGGCAGCGCCTGGAGCGTCTGCCAGTCGAAGGAGTGCTCCGCTTCGAGACGGCCGAACAGGCGCATCCCGAACCCGGCCGTGTCCACCTCCGGCGTGTCGCCGACAGACAGCACGGGCCACTTCTTCGTGACGTACTGGCCGGGGGGCACGCGGTCGTCGCCGCTGTGCGGAGAGTCGTTCATCGCGGCGGAGAATACCGGGTCGCGGCGTCGTGTGCAGGCTACCGGTTGTCAAATGTGAGTATTCTGGTCAACAATTCGCGGTCGCCGCTCCACCGCCTGTGCTGGAGCCGCGACCGGGTGCCCACAGAATGATCGCTGAACCTCCTCTCGCCGCGGCTTCCGCCGCCCCCTTGGCCGGCCCGCCGCTTCCGGCGGAACTGGGCGCTGCCGCCCGGCGGCTGCTGTCCCTGATAGGCAACACGCCGCTGCTCGACCTCAGCCACGCGCTGGGACCGGCGGCACAGGCGCTGGGCTCCGAACTGCTGGCCAAGGCGGAGATGGCGAACCCCGGCGGCTCGGTGAAGGACCGGCCCGCGCGCCACATGATGCTGGCGGCGCGCGATGTCGGCCAGCTCGAGGAAGGCCGCCGCATCCTGGACGCGACCTCCGGCAACACGGGCATCGCCCTCGCGATGATCGGTGCGGCGATGGACGTCGGCGTCACCCTGTGCCTGCCGAAGAACGCGTCGATCGAGCGCCGCCGCATCCTGGGCGCGTTCGGCGCCGAGCTCGTCCTCACCGATCCGATGGAGGGCTCGGACGGCGCGATCCGGGAGGCGCATCGGATGATCGAGGCGACGCCGGCCGACTTCTGCTACGTCGATCAGTACAGCAACGCCGCCAACTGGCGCGCCCACTTCGAAACCACGGGCCCGGAGATCTGGTTGCAGACGGAGGGGCGCCTTACCCACTTCGTCGCCGGCCTGGGAACCAGCGGCACCTTCTGCGGCACGGCGAGGTACCTGGCCGAGCGGGCGCCGGAGGTGCGGCTCATCTCGATGCAGCCCGACGGACCGTTCCACGGGCTCGAGGGAATGAAGCACATGGCGAGCGCCCTGGTGCCCGCGATCTACGATCCGGGGATCGCCCACGAGGAGGCGGCGGTAAGCACGGAGGACGCGTACGCCGAGGTCAAGGCGCTCGCCCGGCGGAGCGGTTTGCTGGTCGGCATCTCGGCCGGCGCGAACGTGGTGGCGGCACGGCGGATCGCCGAGCGCGCCGCCGAGGGCGGGGAACGCGTCGTCGTCGTCACCATCCTGTGCGACGGCGCGGACAAGTACCTGTCCGAGCCGTTCTGGGACGAAGACTGAGTCGCCGGACCGGCGCACGCAACGACCGCACCGAGATCTCGAGGATGATCGAACTGTCCCCAGACGACCTGGCCCGCATCCGCGCCCACGGCGAGGCCACCTACCCGGAGGAGTGCTGCGGCATCCTGGTGGGCCGCACCGAGAAGGCCGCGGGCGGGAACGGTTCGGTGTCGGCCCGGGTCGTGAGGCTGGTGGGCGCCGAGAACACGCGTGAGGACGAGAACCGGCACAACCGTTACCTGATCCCGCCCGAAGTGATCCTGCGGACCGAGCGGGAGGCGCGGGCGGACGGCCTGGATGTCGTCGGTTACTACCACTCCCATCCCGACCATCCATCGCGTCCCAGCGACTTCGACCGCGATCATGCCTGGCCGGGCTACAGTTACCTGATCGTCTCGGTGCGCGAGGGCCGCGCCAGCGACGAGCGCAGTTGGCGGCTGAGTGACGACCGCTCCCGCTTCGACGAAGAACCGATCCAGTGCCCCGAAACGGGTGCGCCCTGAAACACGTACAAGACTGAGTCTGACGGAGACTGACGATGACCGTACTCATACAAATCCCCACGCCCCTCCGGGGCTTCGCCGACGAGAACGCCGAGGTTGCCGTGGCCGGAGCGACCGTCGGCGAGGCGATGGAGGAGCTCGTCACGCGGTACGAAGGGCTGCGGCCCCACCTGTTCGGCGACGACGGCAAGCTGCGGACCTTCGTCAACCTGTTCCTGAACGACGAGGACGTGCGCTACCTGGGACGGGAGGCGACGACGATCGTCGGCGACGCGACGCTGGCGATCATCCCGTCGATCGCGGGCGGCACGGTGGCGGAACCACCGGCCCCGGCCCAGGCGACCGCCACCGAGCTGAGCCCGGAGGAAATCCTCCGTTACAGCCGGCACCTGATCATGCCCGAGGTCGGCTCCGAGGGGCAGTTGAAGCTCAAGGCCGCCAGGGTGCTGATGATCGGCACCGGCGGCCTCGGCTCGCCGCTCGGCATGTACCTCGCCGCCGCCGGAGTCGGCCACCTCGGCCTGGTGGACTTCGACGTCGTCGACGAGTCGAACCTGCACCGCCAGTTGCTCTACAGCAACGCCGACGTGGGCCGCCCCAAGATCGACGCCGCGGTCGAGCGCCTGTGCGAGGTGAACCCCCACATCGAACTCGTGCCGCATCCGGTCATGCTCGACTCGAGCAACGCGCTCGAGATCTTCGCAGACTACGACCTGATCGTTGACGGTACGGACAACTTCCCGACCCGCTATCTCGTCAACGACGCCTGCGTCCTGCTCGGCAAGCCGAACGTCTACGGCTCCATCTTCCGCTTCGAGGGCCAGGTGTCCGTCTTCTGGGGCGCCAGGGGCCCCTGCTACCGCTGCCTGTTCGCCGAGCCGCCGCCGCCGGGACTCGTTCCCTCATGCGCCGAAGGCGGCGTCCTCGGCGTGCTGCCCGGCATCATCGGCAGCCTTCAGGCCAACGAGGTGATCAAGCTGATCATCGGCCAGGGCGATCCCCTGATCGGTCGTCTGGTGCTATTCGATGCGCTCCGCATGAGCTTCCGCGAACTCAAGCTGCGCAAGAACCCGGACTGCCCGATCTGCTCGGAGAACCCGACCCAGACCGAACTCATCGACTACGAGCAGTTCTGCGGCATCCCCGCCGTCGCTGAGGAACCGGCCCTAAACGAGATGATCGACGTGACGCCGACCCAGGTCCAGTCCTGGATGAACGACGGCCGCGAGTTCAGCATTCTCGACGTCCGGGGTCCGCAGGAGTACGCGATCTGCCGGATCGACGGCTCGACCCTGATCCCGGTCGCCGAACTCGAGGGCCGGGTCGATGAACTCGACCCATCGCGCCTGTGGGTCGTCCACTGCCACCACGGTCCGCGGTCGACGAGAGCCACGCACATCCTCCGCGACCACGGCTTCCAGCAGGCGTACAACTTGGCCGGCGGAATCGATGCCTGGGCGGAGGAAGTAGATCCGTCGTTGCCGCGGTATTGAGGGAGCTCGAGTGCGGGCGCTCTCGGGCGGTTCGCAACGTGTGACGCTGGCCCGGGCCAAAGGACCAGCCGCTGGTCAAGCAGTGGTAGGTGCAGTCCACGATTGCGGACTGTCACGGGGGCACCATGGCGCCGAGGAACGCTGCTACCCTCCGTGGCGTCCGTTGATTGACGGCGCGGCGCCAGCGCTGCCTAGCCCCGTTCTCAGGCAGCGTGCGGCCGGGCGGCGATAGAGCGGGCAGGCAACGCCATGATCGACCGAATCACCATCAGGGACTTCAAGAGCTTTCGCGACGTGACCGTGGCGTTGGGCGGAATGAACCTGTTCGTTGGTGCCAATGCCAGCGGAAAGTCGAATTTCCTCGATGCACTTCGCGTGCTGCAGGGAGTGGGTAGCCGCTTCACGGTGAGCGAGATTCTCGACGGCAAGCCAAGAAGCGCGACCAGTGAAGTCTGGGAGGGAATCCGAGGCGGAAGCGCGAAGGCGTGTTTCGAAGGGAGCGAACAGCCGGAGACTTTCACGATTGACGCGGCCGGCAGGCTGAGTGTTGGGAAGGCGACAAGGCGATGGCGGTACTCGGTGACCGTGTCTCCCCGGAGGGGGCATGTGGCACAGGAGAGGCTGGTGTACGCAGGCCGTTCCGTCTTTGACTCCCGGTATGCCGACCGCGGCGGCATCGGGAGTCCCGTTCATCGAGTGGAGTATTACCACGGCAAGGTTGGCCGTCCCCGCCACTTGGAGTTCGAGCGGAGCCAGCCAGTTCTGGGGCAGTTCGAAGGGGCGAAGCGGGTGGAACCGCAGCATCGGGCGGACGCTGCGCGGGTGGCGGACGAATTGGTCAACACGCAGCGAATCGACCCCGCGCCGACCGTCTTGAGAGGCTACTCACAGGCGCAGCAGGTAGACCGCATGGGCGAGCGCGGAGAGAACTTCGCCGCCCTGGTCAGGACGATCTGCACGGATCCGGAAACGGAAGCCGGCTATCTGGAGTGGCTGCGCGAGCTGCGGCCGGCGGAAGTAGACAGCGTTGCCACCTTACCTGGTGCCGTGGGCGAGCCGCTCTTCATGTTGCGGGAAGGGAACAGAGAGTTTCCGGCGCCGGTGTTGAGTGACGGCACGCTTCGGTTCGCTGCAATCGCGGCGGCCTTCTTTCAGCCCGACATGCCGCGGATCATGACGATCGAGGAGATCGAGAACGGCATTCACGCGAGCCGTACGCGCCTGCTCCTGGAGCTTCTCCGGTCGAACGCCGCGCGCCGGTCGACACAAGTGATGGCGACCACTCATTCGCCGGCCGTTCTCGCGTGGCTCAAGAGAACCGAGTACGCCACAACCTACGTCTGCCGGCGAAACGCGGACAAGGGCGACGCGACGATCACGGCCTTGCAGGACATTCCCGACTTCCGCAAGGCCGTCGCTGCCGGCGGTGTGGCCGATCTGTTCACGGAGGGGTGGATGGAGGCGGCTTTGTGAGTGTGCGCGTTCTGGTGATTCCAGAAGACCCCACTCTCAATGGCTACATTCTGAAGGGGATTATATACGAGAGTGCCGAAAGCGCTTGACTTCCCCCGGCACTCTCCTGTAAGATTCTGGGCATGATGACTGAGCACAAGGCACCCGGCAAGGCATACCGGAAGGGCATCACTCTGGTGGAGATGATGCGGATATTCCCCGACAACAAGACGGCGGAGGCATGGTACGTCAAGCGCCGCTGGCCCGTCGGGCCGACCTGCCCGGCCTGCGGGTCCAACAATGTCCAGACGGGTGCGAAGCACAAGTCGATGCCGTACCGCTGCCGCGAGAAGGGTTGCTACCAGCGGTTCAGCGCGAAGACCGGCACCGTCATGGAAGGCTCGAAGATCGGCTTCCAGAAGTGGATGCTCGCGGCGTTCCTGCTGACGACCAGCCTCAAGAGCATGTCGAGCATGAAGCTGCACCGCGACCTCGGTGTCACTCAGAAGACCGCGTGGTTCATGGCGCAGCGTCTCCGGGCGGCGTTTGAGACGAACGGGCCGAACGTCCTGTTCCCCGGCCCGGTTGAAGCCGATGAGACGTACATCGGCGGGTTGCGGAAGAACATGCACGCCAAGAAGCGGAAGACGATGGAAGGTCGCGGCACGGTCGGCAAGACGGCGGTGGTGGGAGTGAAGGACCGCGAGACGAAACAGGTAGCGGCCCGCGTGGTTCGCTCGACCGATGGCGAGACCCTACAGGCATTCGTCCGGGAGCATGTCGAACCCGGCGCGACGGTCTACACCGACGACACCGGGGCCTACGCGGGTCTGACCGAGTATGAGCGTGGCACGGTCAAGCACTCGGTCGGCGAGTACGTGGACGGCAAGATCCACACGAATGGCATCGAGTCCCTGTGGTCCATGCTCAAGCGTTCGCACAAAGGCACGTTCCACAAGCTCTCGCCGAAGCAGTTGCAGCGCTACGTGGACGAGTTCGGCTGGCGGCAGAACGTCCGCGAGTTCGACACGGCGGAGCAACTGGACCGCTTCGCCGAAGACATGGATGGCAAGCGCCTCCGCTACCGTGACCTAATCGCCGACAACGGCCTGCCTTCGGGCGCACGGGAAGCGACGGCATGACGGCGGACGGCGCGGAATTGTCCCTGCAAGATACGGACCGCAGGATTGGGTTCGGGCGATCCACACGGGCGACAACCTCAACATCCTGCGCGGAATGGCGGACGGATGCGTAGATCTGGTCTACCTCGATCCGCCGTTCAACAAGAACCGGAACTTCGCTGCGCCGATAGGCAGCAAGGCGGCGGGCACGGCGAACTCGCGGAACACCACCCGGCGCTGTACCAGACCATCGACGCGGCGGGCACCGCGCACTCGAAGGGCATGAAGGCGTACCTGATCTACATGGCAGTGCGGCTGCTCGAACTACGGCGTGTTATGAAGCCCACGGCCAGCGTGTACCTGCACTGCGATCCAACCGCCAGCCACTACCTCAAGACGCTGATGGACTCCATCTTCGGGCGGAACCAGTTCCGCAACGAGATCGTGTGGTCATACAAGAAGGTGGCGAACTCGCGGGCCAAGAAGTTTCTGCGCGCTCACGACACGGTCCTGTTCTACTCGCGCTCCACGAAGTTCCACTACACCGCGACCTACGATTCCGAGTTGTCGCCACGGAAGCAGCAACTCATTCGGGCTGGCTACAACACGAAGCGAATGAACGGACAGCGCTACCTGTACATCTACGACGAAGCTGTTCTGGCCCGGAAGGAAGCCAAAGGGAAGATCAACCGCAACGACTTCGACATCATCAAGGCAGTGGACACGACCCAGGGCAACCGGCACACAGATGTGTTCGACATCAACTTCCTGAACTCGCAGTCCTCCGAGAACGTCGGCTATCCGACCCAGAAACCGCTAGCACTCTTGGAACGGATCATCCGGTCATCGTCGAACGAGGGCGACATCATCCTGGATCCGTTCTGCGGTTGCGCCACAGCCTGCGTAGCGGCGGAGCGTTTGCGCCGCCAGTGGATCGGCATGGACATCAGCGACATGGCGTACAAGCTCGTCAAGGAGCGGCTGACGAACGAAGTCTCGTTCATGGGTACGGTGCTCCACGACATCCAGTACTGGACCGCAGAGAGCGTCCCGGAGTCGCAAGCGCCGCCGAAGCCGACCAGTCACAAGCACCTGCTCTACGGCCAGCAGGAAGCGCGGTGTGCCATGTGCTCCACCTTCACCCAGTTCAACGTCATGGAAGTTGACCACATCGTGCCGCAAGCCGAAGGCGGCGGAGACGAACTCGACAACCTGCAACTGCTCTGCCGACCGTGCAATCTCGCCAAGGGTACGAGCGAAGACAGCATCGCCAAAGCAAACATGATCTCAGAACTGAGGGAGAAGCTGGCGTGGCTCGAAAGCAAGTAGAGAAGGACAAAGGACCGAACCGTCCAACGGTGGACATCGTTCATCCGAACTACCAGCCGTCCGCTGCGGAGTTGCGGAAGGACTTGCGGATCGACGCCACGTTCGAGCAACTGACCGATGCGCTGGCCGCCGAAGTGAAGGTCAACTACATCAAGTCACCGAAGAACGTGCGCCGGTGAGCCGTTCGGCCCCGGCACTCTCGTATATAATCCCCATTCTGAAACCGCTGGTGGAGATGATCCTGGCGGATGCGGCCAAACCGAACGCCAGAGTGACGATACTCACGAACCCCCGACTCGGCGGCTATGACGAAGCGGTCAGGATCGTTCGGAACGAACTGGCTTCCCGCTACGGCTTCATGGATTTTTGGCTGTTCTTTCCCGACGCGGACAGGGCTGCCGACAGTGCCATGCGCGATCTCGAGGACCGTCTCAGGCGTCAGGGTGTGATCCTGCTCTGCTGTCCGGCGGAGCCGGAAGTTGAGGTGTACGCCTGTGTGGCCTATCGCGAGGAGATTGGGGGTTCGTGGAGTGACGTGCGGTCGAATCCACGTCTCAAAGAGACAGTCTTCAAACGCCTCCTCAAGGAGTACGGGGACCCTCGGCGTCCGGGTGGCGGCCGAGGCGCGATGACCGAGAAGTCAGTAGCCCGACGGCGTCAGTTCTTTAGCCTTTGCCCGGAGATCGCCGACCTGCGAGACCGCATCGTGGAGGTCTTCAGAGCGGAAATGTAGCGGCTGCGACTCGAGCCCGGAACGACTCTCCGGCGGGTGAGGCATGCGGACGGTTGGCGGCGTCAAGAGGTCACGGTGAGAACCAGGCAGTCTTGTCGAGCGCCCGGCATCGTCGAGGGGCGGGCCGTGTCAAGTGCCGAGCGCTTCGAAGTGCACGTCGCGACCCTCGACTAGCACGTTCGCGTCTGGCAACGCCTCTACGGCGCGGCGTGGCAGGAGGGCGAGGCCGATGGCGGTTTCGTGGCGGGGCGATCTGCAGACGCTGGTCACGGTGCCGGCGGCGCGGTCGTCGAACTCGATCTCGGCGCCGGCGGCCGGCATGTGTCCGGGCGCGAAGAAGAGCCGGCACATGCGGCGGGCCGGCTGGCCGCGGTAGTGGATGCGGGCGACGATCTCCTGGCCGAGGTAGCAGCCTTTCTCGTAGTCGACGGCGTCCTCGATGCCCGTTTCCTGGGGCAGGTTCGAGTCGTCGTAGTCGACGTCCCAAAGTGGATAGCCGTGTTCGATGCGGAGCGCTTTGGTCGCTTCGGCGGCGACTTGGCGGATGCCGGCCTCGGCGAGGTCTTCGGCCAGGAGCGGGGCGATCGCGGACGACTGCCAGAGGGAGAAGGTGGGCACGGCGCTTTGGCCTTCCCGGGAGAGGCGGGCCTGGTAGTCGAGCACTTCGACCTGGGCGTGGCTCCACGGTTCGTTGAGGTCGTTGGCAGCGGTGGCGCCAAGGCCCGCCAGGACCTCGGCGCTCCGCGGGCCGGCGACCCGGACGGAGGCCATGTCGCCGAGCGGGAGGATCTCGACCTGGTCGGTGACGATGTACTTCTCCAGGTGGTCGATGATCGTCCGGCCGCGGCCCCTGGGGATCTCGAGCCAGAGGCGGTCTTCGAGAGCCAGCACGATGGCGCTGGCGAGCACCCGCCCGCGGACATCGGTGATGAAGCCGAACGCGCCGTGGCCGGGCTCAAGGCCCTCGACCGCCGCGGTGATCATGCCGCCGAAGAACCGTTCGCGGTCGGGTCCCATGAGTTCGAGCCGAGAGGCCCGCGGCGGGTCGCAGAGCGCGGCTGCCGTGGTCAGCAGTTCGTAGTCGCGTTCGAGGCTCATGGCAGTTCGGGGCCGGCATGCCGACCGTCCAGCAGCAGCCTCCGGGCGGTTGCGTGGCGGAGGTCGGGTGCCACCCAATCGGCGCCGGCTTCGTGCAGGCGGTGGTCGGGTGTGAAACCGGTGGCTACGCCCAGCACGGGCACGCCGTGCGCCTCGCCGCAGGCGACATCGCGCACCGTGTCGCCGATGATCACGACATCCCTCGCTTCCGGGGGCGAGCCCAGCCGCTCAGCGGCTCGCGCGACCGCAATCGGCACCAGTTCGTTGCGCCGCACGCCGTCCTCGCCGAAAGCGCCGAAGTCGAAGAACCGGTTCAGGCCGAAGGGTTCGAGCTTGGCCCGGGCGCCGACCTCCCAATTGCCGGTGAGCAGACCCACGCACGTGTCCTCCACATGGGCCAGCTCCTCGAGGAGTTCGACCACGCCGGGCAGCAGCCTCATCTTCTTTGGATCGAGCCGGTCGAGCAGATCGGTGTAGTGCGAACGCACTTCGTCCATGCGACCCTCGACCTCGCCCCGCGGGATGCCGGCCCCGGTCATCAGGTCGATCACCGCTTCGGTGTCCGTCCTGCCGCCGAAGTCGTAAGCCCGGACATTGCCCGTCTGGCCGAAGGTGCGCTTCAGAGCGCCCATGAAGATGGGCCCGATCTGTGGGCCGCAGCGAACCAGGGTGCCGTCGATGTCGAAGAGCAGGAGCCGCATCGCGTTTCCGGAGTTCAGAAGTAGGCGGGGAGACTATCCGCAGGGGCGGCGACTGTTAGCCTTCCGTGTCTTGATCGTACGGGTGCTGAGCTTCGCCACCGCCTTGGACGCCGTCGGCGGCGCCGAGACGGAAGTCGAACTCCCGGACGGCAACACGATCGCCGACCTGATCGAGCGCCTGAGCGCGGCGTATCCGGGTCTGGAGTCGCTGTGGCCGAGGCTGGCGATTGCCGTAGACGGGGAAGTGGCCGGAGACCGGACCGCTCCCCTCCACAACGGCGCCGAAGTCGCCCTCCTGCCGCCGGTGTCCGGCGGATCGTGCGGCGCTGGTGCTGGCCGGCTGCGGGACGGTGCTGTCGACGCGGACACTGTGGAGGCGGTTCGAGCAAGCGTCGAAGACTCGGGCAAAGGAGCCGTCGTCGTTTTCGTCGGCAACGTCCGCAACTCCTTCGGCGGCCGTCCGGTCGAGCGGATCACCTACTCCGCCTATCCCGCGATGGCCGAACGCCGCCTGGAGCGGATCGTGCGCGAACTCGAGGTCGAGGAACCGGGAACCCGCGTCGAGATCGTCCACGGTCTGGGAACGCTGGAAGTCGGCGACGCCAGTGTGGTGATCGCCACCGCCTCCGCTCACCGCCGGCAGGCCTACGAGACGAGTCGTTTTGCTCTAGAGCGTCTCAAAGCCGAAGTGCCGATCTGGAAACGGGAGCACTACGCGGACGGCAAGTCCCTCTGGCGCGAAGCGGAGTCCTTGAAGTAGGGCGTTCGACGCCGTTCAGCCCGTCCGGTCGTCGTGGGGGAGGGGTACCAGTGGACTTCGAGCGAGCGACGCCCGGTGCCAACGCAACGACCGACGCCCGAACCCCTCTCTGCCAACGTACATGACACAGCGGCCATCCCGTTGAATAGTGGAGGGCACGCGTTGGCAAGGAGGATCAATGTCAAGACGAAAGCAGAGGTTTGGCGGCGGCTCGGAGCTCCCGGCCGCGGGGGTTGAGGAGCGTAGCGACGAGGCCCCCCCGGCCGGCGCGGCGCCCGCCGGGGCGGTTCCCGACCCGGAAGTGCTGGCGAGACCGACCAGGCGGCAGTTCACGGCGGAGTACCGGCTGCGGATTCTGGAGGCAGCGGACCGATGCACCCACCGCGGCGAGGTGGGTCGGCTGCTTCGGCGAGAGGGTCTGGTACAGCTCCCATCTGGCCAACTGGCGCAAGGCGCGTCGAGAGGGCGCGCTATCCGGTCTGAGTCCGAAGAAGCGGGGCCGCAAGCCGGCCGAGGCCAACCCTCTGACGCCGAAGGTGAAGCGGCTGGAGGCGAAGGTGAAGCGGCTGGAGAAGGAACTCGCCGCCGCACACACGATCCTGGACGTCCAGGGAAAAGTTGCAGGGCTGCTGGGATTCAGCCTCGAAGACGGGAAGGACTGCTGATGGCGGCAAGGTCCCTGGCCCGGCAGGTCGGCATCGCGCCGGCGTGCCGGGCGCTGGGCGTGTCGCGATCGACGTTCTACCGCAGAGCGAGGCCCGTTCCCGGGCGTCAGCAGCCCCGACCCACGCCCGCCCGGGCACTGAGCAAGGCCGAGCGGAAACGGGTCGAGGCCACGCTTGCGTCGCCTCGTTTCGTTGATCGTTCGCCGGGAGAAGTAGTGGCCACCCTGCTCGACGAGGGCCGGTACCCGTGCTCGGAGCGCACGATGTACCGCATCCTCGAAGCGAACCACCCGGTGAGGGACCGCCGCAATCAGCGCGTCCACCCGTCGTACGCCAAGCCGGAACTGGTCGCCACGGCGCCCAACCAGGTCTGGTCCTGGGACATCGCCAGGCTGCTCGGCCCCAAGACCTGGACCTACTACTACCTCTACGTCCTGCTCGACCTCTTCAGCCGCTACGCGGTCGGCTGGATGGTCGCCGACCGCGAGAACTCCGCGCTCGCCCAGAGACTCATCGAGGAAACCCGCCTCAAGCACGGCGTCAAGCCAGACATCCTCACACTGCACTCCGATCGAGGATCGCCCATGACCAGTCAGGGTACCGCCCAACTGCTCGCCCGCCTCGGCGTCAACCGGTCCCTGGGACGCCCTCGGGTCAGCGACGACAACCCCTACTCCGAAGCCCAGTTCAAGACCCTCAAGTACCACCCCGACTTCCCCAGACGCTTCAACTGCCAGGACGCCGCGACCGACTACTGCAGATCGTTCTTCCCCTGGTACAACACCGAACACCACCATGCCGGCATCGCCATGCTCACACCAGAGACCGTCCACTACGGCCGGGCGCAAGCCGTCATCGAGAACCGCCAGCGCATCCTGCGGGCCGCCTGGGAACGCCATCCCGAACGATTCGTCGGCGGCGAACCGATGCACACGCCACTACCCCAAACCGTCTGGATCAACAAGCCCCACAACAAGACTGCAGAGACGACTCACTAAATCCAGAACACCGCTGTGTCAAAGTCGTTGACAGGTTCCGCGACCGGGTACCGGTGTCGGGACCCGCGCCGCTAGTGAAGCAGGTCCTTGAACGCCACGGCGACCACCGCGACACCCAGAACAGGTAGACCTGCCGCCAAGTCTTCGCCTCTGTAGAGCAGGATTCCGCCAACGGTAACTCCGGACACCACCGCGACCGCAACCGCCACAGTCAGAATCATCTTCCGGAGGCGGCGTTGCCGGCCCTCGTCCTCCGCCATGCCCACGATTCGATCTGCCGAACCGGGGAGCACCTGCTCGTATCCGCCATACAACTCTGGATGTGGGAGAGGCCCAGCTGTGAACTCGCTGACCTCAACCTGCCGAGACGTGACGGCTACGCCATCGTCACGCTGAGGTCGCTGCCTCTGTAGCGACCCCTGCTTCTTCCTGGGCATCGTTCTCCTCCGCGAAGCGTTCCAACGACTTGCGGATGTCCCGCCCGACTACCACCCAGTCGCCGCGAAGCGCACGCCCATCCTGTCGCCACCAATCGTCCGGCTGAGCCGGTCGCGAGGGTCTCCGTTTGGCCGCACTGCCTGACGCTACGCGCCGATTCGACGGTTTGCTCATGTCGCCTCTGTGATGGAAGTTGCTGGATTGTTGCGGCTCGCCAGCGGGAGCATGGCGAATCCTCGACTCTATCGGACCAACTGCTGCGTACGGCGGATTCAGGGATCCTGGAACACATGTTCGTCAGCCAAGCGCTCGCTCCACTCTCCTACGGGCCACATGCACCTTGTCGGCGATCATAGCCGCAAAGGGCCGGACCGCTGCACGGGTGACGCCAAACCTGACGCCCCCAAATGATGCGCGGGCTCTTCTGCCGGGCACGGCGCTCCATCCTGCTCTTGATGCTCGCCGCTGGGAGGTGCTCTGATCGTCGCGGCCCGACCACCACCGCCCCCTCAATCCACCTCCCACGTCCCCGCTTCTTCCATCGCCTTCCGGTAGGCCGACAGGCAGTACCAGAACAGGATCGCCCCGGCCGGCTTGAAGATCGCCTGCATGGTGGCGAGCGAGTAGTGGTCGGCGAGCCGGTCCAGGGGCCACCACGTCTTCGTAGTAGCCCGACTGCGGCCGGAAGAGCGCACTCTCAGCCAGACCAAGGTCGCGCGCGCCGGTTGAGCCGCCGAAGCGCACGATGAGGCGTTCGTGGACCGCCAGCAGTTCGTCGAGCGTAAGGACCTGGACCCTGTCCATCGATCGCTGACGGAGAACGCGCTACCGCGCGAGGAGCTTTCCCAGCTCGTCGTTCTCGCGCATCGAGTCCTCCAGATGCCGGAGCACATCCGGCCGTACGCGGCGCCGGGCCAGGTATTCCTCCACCGCCTCGGATAGCAGTCCTGAAACGGTCCGCCTGGTTTCCTTCGCCAGGTCGTGGAGTTCGCTCCAGGCCGCCTCGTCCACCTTCGAGCTGATCTTGATCGCCGACATCGGTTCGCCTCCTGTCTCCTCTATCCGCCGGAGCATGACGTGTCGTCGGCCTTGATCATCAGCTCTCGGTGAAGGGCCTGGAATATGCCACCGGCCTCTACAGCTCGGGCCACCCGCTCACGATCAAGCAAGAACTCGCGACTCAGCTCTCCCGAAAGAGCTCCGGCATCCGACGGCGTAAGCCGGACGACGAAGTCGACGTCCTGGGTCAAACGCGGTTCGCCGTAGAACGACGAAACCAGTCCGCCAGTGACGTGATACGGGATGTTCCGGCCCTGAAGCACCGTGACCACCGCCTCCAGGACGAGGCGCAGCCCGCCGACCTTCATGAATCGAGAAGCGACAGCAGGCGCAGCGTCTCGCGGTCCGACCGATAGAGCTGTTCGGCAACTCGCCTCGTCACTTCGGGCGGCGCCAACCGCGGATTGCTGGCCACGATCTTGCGCGCGAGCATCTCCCGCACCTCCGAGAACAGGCCTGCCGACCTCTCGACCCGCTGCAGTCCCGACCAGCTAGCAATCGCCTCGCGATACCGCTCTTCGACGCCGCTCACAGAGGCAGCCTAGCACCGGCACACCGCCCGACGGAGACCGTTTACTCCTGCTCGGCGCCAGCAGACGCCGCCGGGAAGAGCACGCTGCTCGCACCCGGGGCTCCGGGCGATGCCCTGTGCGCGGGCGGCCACTACGACGTGTTCGGCGTGCCCCACGAACCTTCCCAGCAGCAGGCTCGCGGCAGGATTCGGGGGGGTCAAGGGTTCGTTTCGACTACGACGACACCGGAGCGATCAACCCAGCCTGGCGGGCGGCAGTTCCGCAACGAAGTCAGTGAGCTTCGACTTGAACATCAGAGCTAAGGAGTCGCAGCGGATCGAACAGTCTGTTGGCAGGCCATCGGCCGCGCCCACGGCGACCTTTGTCGAAGGGCCCAGGTGCTCTCGATAGAGCGGAGCGCAAACAACAGTCGAGATGTCTTCGTTCTCGGCAATGAAAGGGCGGGACACGACGACGTAGAAACTCGGCTTGCCCGTGACCGCTCCCTGAATGGCTCCCGCGTCGATTTACCGCCGTATCGAGTTGGCGCCGCCCGCATCCCCCTGGGACGAGGCTGCCCAGTAGAAGGAGGTGATCGCCTGGCGCGGACGCTGGCTGCGGTTCGCTTCCGACCAGTGCGCCGTGAGCGAGCTGTGAATGACGGCGTCGCCCGGCTCGACCTTCGATCGCGACCGCCTCCTCGGAGTCCGAGCCGAAGCCCTCCAGGCCGATCTGGCTCGGCAGCTTCTGCCGGTGCGCGCCCTTCGCGTAGTAGAGACAACCGTTCTCCCGGTCCGCCCGGTCGAGGGCGACCCACATGGTCGCACCCTTACGCCGGTGCCCGATGGCGTCGAAGTGGGGCTTGATCCCCGACGTCTCGCCGGGAATGCGATCGAACCAGCAGGCAGCCGCCGGCTCCAGATCGTCATCGAGCAGGGCCGAGATCAGCCCGGTCTGCTTGCCGCGCACGAACTGATCCTCGAACCAGGGATTGACTTGGAACAACGTACCACTTCAGAGTAGCTTCGGGCCATGGAAGTGCAGCCGAGCGCCCGATGACGGGCGCACGGACCGGTTCACGGTTGGCGCGAGGCGCGCCAACCGGGTTCGGCGCCCAGCTCAGCAGCTACCGCCTGCCGTGGCCACGGATCGAGGCTACTGTTCGGACGATCGAGAACGGCAGTTGGAGCAGCCGGTGGTTCTCGGACCACTTCCTGCCGCCGGCCGATCCCACCTCCGAAAACAAGTCGGCGATCGAGGTCTGGACCTGGTGACCGCGGCTGCTGTGTTGACCGAACGTGTGCGGCTCGGAACCCTCGCCTGCGGCATCACCTACCGCAATCCGGCATTGCTGGCGAAGATATACGCCAGCGTCGACCACATCAGCGGCGGACGCATGGAGCTGGGGATCGGCGCCGCCTGGTTCGACCCGGCCGCGTTCTACCCGGAAGGCCCACATTCCGATCCTGATCGGCGGCAACGGCGAGAAGAGGACGCTCCGCACCTGCGCCCGGTACGGCGACATCAGCAACCTGGACTTCTGGCACCCCGGCGGCGTCGATGTCTTCCGCCACAGGCAGGAGGTCCTCGACAGTCACTGCGGGGACGCCGACCGCGATCCGGCGGACATCAAACGGACGGTCGCCCCGCCCTTCCGGCTCTTCGCCAACGACCAGGAAGCCGCAAAGTCGCCCGGCCGGCCCTGGTACTGCTGGGGCACCGCCTCCTACATTCAGGACCTGCTGCAGTAGTATCGAGGCAGGCGCCAAGGAGATCATCCTGTGCGGCGTCCCCAACCAGCCGGAGGCGTGGCAACGAGGAGATCCTGACGGCTTTCGATTGAGGGCGCTCGGGCTACACTCGCCCCAATCCCCCGGACTCCAACCGGGCAAGGAGAATCCCATGAAGTCCCGTCTCCCCTACCTCGTTCTCGGCCTCGCGTTTCTCGCGAGCGCGGTCGTCGCGGCGCCGCCAGCCAACAACGCGGCAGACCCCGCTGAGGTGACCTGGTCGGACCATGTCGCTCCGATCCTGCACGAGAACTGCGTGAGTTGTCATCGACCCGGACAGACCGCGCCCATGTCTCTCCTGACCTACGACGAGACGCGCCCCTGGGCGAAGTCGATCCGCAAGGTCACGAGCGACCGGACCATGCCGCCATGGTTCGCAAACCCGGAGCACGGAGAGTTCGTGGAGGACCCGAGCCTCACCGACGCCGAGATCGAGACGCTGAACCGTTGGGTGACCGCGGGCGCGCCGGCCGGCGAACTTTCCCGGGCGCCGGAGCCTCCCAGCTTCTCTTCCGACTGGAAGCTCGGACCGCCGGACGCCGTCTACACGGGCCCGGAGTTCCACGTCTCCGATGACGTCGAGGATCACTACGAGTGGCTCCAGGTCGACAACCCGGTCGACGAAGAGCGCTGGATCCGGGCGATCGAGATCCATCCCGGATTCGTCGAAGCGGTGCATCACCAGTTGACCTACCTCGCGCCGCCCAACGCCACACTCGCGGGCGTGCAGAGCCGGACGGGTACCCTGGACCTCACCTTCGTGAGCGGCTGGGGACCCGGTGTCGCTCCGCTTCAGTTTGCCGAAGGGCACGGAATGCGCATGCCGCCGAACAGCACGATGTTCTTCCAGATGCACTACCACAAGACTCCGGGCGCGGGCACCGGCGGCACGGACCAGACGACGATGGGCCTCTACTTCCACGACGAGAAGCCGGAGAACGTGGTGGAGACCCTGTGGCTGGTGGATCCGGTGCTGAACATCCCGGCGGGCGAAAGAAACTACCAGTCGTGGTCGTCATACACCACCGAGCACGAGGCGGTGCTCTTCGACTTCACGCCTCACATGCACCTGCGGGGCAAGACGATGAGGTTCACGGCCGAGTACCCCGACGGCGAGAAGGAAGTCCTGCTCGACGTGCCGAACTACGACTTCAACTGGCAGCTCACCTACACGCCGACGCGGCCCAAGGTGATCCCGGCCGGCACGACGATTCGCGTCGACGCCACGTTCGACAACTCGGCCGACAACCCGGCGAACCCGGATCCGACGGCGAACGTGATGTGGGGCGAGGCGACGACCGACGAGATGATGGTCGGCTTCATCCACTACACGTTCACCGACACGAGCCAGCAGACGAACATGCCCACTTTCATCGTCCCCGATGCGTTGAAGGAGCAGATGGACCAACTGCGCGAGTTCCGGCGTAAGCAGAGGGAAGCGGCGCAAGCCGCGGCAGCCGAGACGAGCGGCGGTCAGTAGCCGCGGGTCTTCTGACCCGCGGAGGAGAACGCGCCGCGAAGCGGCGACCTTGCCGGGTGCGCCGGCCTCAGTGGCCCAACACGCCGTAGCTCCCGTCGAGGATCAGGCGAGTGGATACGTACAGTCCCAGCAGGGGTAGGAGTATCCACACCGTGTTCGGCATCCACACCCAGACGAACAGGTCCAGTCTGCTGAGGGCCTTGTGCCCTCCGGAAATGAAAAAGCTCACCATGTACAGTGAGCTCACGTAGACCCACTGCCAGAACAGCGCTACGCCGATGATCCCGGCGACGATTGTGGGCAGGAAACCGGTGGTCATGGACGCCAACAGGATCATCGACGGAACGGGCGTCGCGAAGCCGTTGCCAACGTCACAGTTGAAGCCGAACGTCCGTCGATCGGTGTAGGCATCGTCGTACACGCAGTACGCTGCCCAGACGTCCGCCCATGCCGTCGGCGAAGCAATGCTCCGCAGCGGTATCCCCGAGAACAGAAACGCGGTCGTCTCCCGGACCGGTCTCCCACTCGTACTCGATGCCCCGGACGTGGCGCTCGAACCAGTCGATCTCCACGTTGACCTTGAAGAGCTCGTGGCGGAGTTCGCCCCAGCCGTGGGGTTCGCGCGGGGCAATGTAGAGATGTGTGTCCACGCCGTTCGCCTTCAAGGCCCGGTACAGCTCCACCGACTGGGGCGGCGGTACGCGGACATCGTTCTCGCCTACCAGGACGAGCGTCGGAGTCGTCACCTTGTAGATGTCCTTGAGCGGCGAGTTCTCCCAGTAGACGCCGTTCGGGGCGTCCTCCTCCCACGGCGTCCCCCCGAACCAGGGCGTGCGGTAGCTCCGCGCGTCGCTCTGACCGTACATCGAGATCCAGTGTCATCCGTGCGCTCGTCAACTCGCGGCCGCAGTGGTTCGCGGGTGGCGCGACCCGCGCCACCCGGGTTCACTGCACCGGCGCCTGACGACGCGGCCTTGAACCGATCGGCGTGGGTGATGATCTTGTTCGTCATGTGACCTCCGCCGCTACAGCCCATCTTTGCCATCCGGTACGTAGCGGGGATTCCAGCTACCTAAACTGCTCCATCACTTCTCGCGGGATGTAGTGCCAGTACAGCGGCGGCTTAGAGAATTTCGACCGCCAAGGATGAACCTGCTTCCACATGGCCTGAGCGGCACCATGTGCGGAGCACAGAACTCGTCGTTGACGTGGAAGGCACGCGGTTCCTTTTCGGAAGGCCCGAGCGTACCTTCCCGGGGGCCGGGCGGACGCCTGAGCGGGTCGTCGATCAAGTAAACTCCACCGTCCACTTCAGAGACTCCCATGACTCGCGCTGCGTCCTTCGTTTTGGCCTGGCTGGCGGCGGTCGGCACGGTCGCCGGCGCCGCTGAGACCGACCCCGCCGATCTCGAGTTCTTCGAGTCGAAGATCCGGCCGGTCCTGGTCGAGCGCTGCTACGAGTGTCACGGCGGCGATCCGAAGAAGATCCGCGGTGGGCTGGCCCTGCTCGATGCCGATGGACTGCGCGCCGGCGGCGACAGCGGCGCCGTGATCGTGCCCGGTTCGCCCGAGGACAGCCTGCTCATCGAAGCGCTCCACTACGAGGAGCTCACCCAGATGCCGCCCGACGGCAAGCTGCCGGAGCAGGTGATCGCCGACTTCGAGCAGTGGATCCGCCGCGGCGCACCCGACCCGCGGACCGGCGCCGAGCAGACGGTGGTTGCGCCCAGAACGGCCGAGTCGTTCGACTACACCGCCGGCCGCGAGCACTGGGCCTACCGCCGGGTCGAAGACCCTGCACCGCCCGAGGTCGAGAACGAGGCGTGGATCAGCCATCCCCTCGACCGTTTCATCCTGGCGCGACTCGAGAAGAAGGACCTTGCGCCCGTGGCCGCGGCCGACAAGCGCACCCTGCTGCGCCGCGCCACCTTCGATCTCATCGGCCTGGCGCCGTCCGAAGCCGAGATCGAGGACTTCCTCGCCGACCAGGACCCCGACGCCTTCGCCCGGGTCGTCGACCGCCTCCTCGCATCTCCGCACTACGGCGAGCGCTGGGGCCGCCACTGGCTCGACATCGCCCGCTACGCCGACTCGAACGGCCTCGACGAGAACATCGCCTTCCGCAACGCGTTCCGCTATCGCGACTACGTCGTCGACTCGCTCAACCGCGACAAGCCCTTCAACCGCTTCGTCCACGAACAGATCGCCGGCGACCTGATGCCGGCGGAGACCGAGGCCCAGCGCTTCGAGCAGATCACCGGGACCGGCTTTCTGATGCTGGGACCCAAGGTGCTCGCGGAACAGGACGTCGACAAGATGCTGATCGACATCGTCGACGAGCAGGTCAACACCGTGGGCCGCGCCTTTCTCGCCCTGCCGGTCGGCTGTGCCCGCTGCCACGACCACAAGTTCGACCCCATCCCCACGGCCGACTACTACGCGATGGCCGGCGTCCTGCGCTCGACCGCGACGATGAGCGACGCCGCCGGCATGCGCTGGCTGGAGCGGCCGCTGGTCCCGGAAGAGACGCTCGCCCGGTACGAGGCGGCGCAGAAGCTCGTTGCCGAAGCGCAAGCGAAGGTCGACGAAGTGGTCGACGAACAGAACGAGATCCTGCGGCGGCCTCGACGGGCGGCGCTCGCCGAGTATCTGCTGGCCGCCGAGGAGGTCTACCCGAGCTGGAGCGAGGACGAGGCGAAGCAGGAGAAGGCCAGAGAGACGTTTCGCCGCGTCGCCGGGGGCCGGGGACTGGAGCCGGCCGTCCTGGAGCGCTGGGTCAGGGCCTTCTACCGGTACCGGGAGGGCCCGCCGGTCGAGGGCGATGCCCCGAGCCCGAGCACCGTCTTCGTGATCTGGAACGCCTACGCCGCCGCCTCGCCCGATCGCTACGAGCAGGTGACCGAGGATCTACGGGCGATCATCGCCTCGGAGAAGGTGCTGACGGCGCCCCTGACCCGCGGCCTCGTCCGCGGGCCGGCGCCAAAGACCCTGGAGGAGGTCGCCTGGCGCTACGCGAGCCTCTTCGCGACGATCGAGATCGCCTGGGAAGAGCACCTGATGCGACTCGGGCTCAAGGACGAGGACGACCTTGCGCTCTCGGACTTCAGGCTGCCGCGCGAGCAGGAGGAGTTGCGATGGCTGGTTTACGGCGGCTACTTCTGCATTCCCTGCCTCGACCAGGAAGAGGAGGAGAAGCTCTACCCGCCGGAGGCGCTGGAGCGGCTCGCCGAGTTGCGCGCCGAGGTCGAACAACTTGAAGGAGCCTCGCCGCCCGCGCCGCCGTACGCCATGGCGGTGGACGAGGCGGACATCGTCGATCTGCCGGTTCACATCCGCGGCAGCCACCTGAACCTCGCCGAGAAACCGGAGCCGCGCGGATTCCTGAAGGTCACCGACCACCTCGTGCCGCCACCACCGGTGGCAGGCGGCGCCAGCGGGCGGCTCGAACTGGCGCGCTGGATCACCCACCCCGAGCACCCGCTCACCGCACGGGTCATCGTCAACCGCGTCTGGCGCTGGCACTTCGGCCGCGGCATCGTCGACACGCCGAGCAACTTCGGCGCCATCGGCAGCGCTCCCAGCCATCCCCAGCTTCTCGACTGGCTGGCGCGCCGCTTCGTCGAAGGCGGCTGGTCGCTCAAGAACCTGCACCGCGACATCATGCTGTCGAGCACGTATCGGTTGTCGACCGACTACGACGCGGCAAACGCCGCCGTCGACGAGGAGAACCTCCTGCTCTGGCGCATGAACCGGCGGCGCCTCGAGATAGAGCCGATTCGCGACACCCTGCTGCAGCTCGCCGGCCGCCTCGATCTGACGATCGGCGGACGGGTCGAGGAGTACAACCCGAGGGGCTACGTCTTCGGCGAAGGCGGCACCCTCGGCCAGGTCGACTTCTACGACGCGCCGCGGCGCTCGATCTACATGCCGGTGGTACGCAACGCGATCTACAGGATCTTCGGCGGCTTCGATTTCGGCGACGCCAGCGACTCAGTCGGCGATCGATCCGAGACGGTTCTGCCGCGGCAGGCGCTCCTGATGATGAACAGCCCCTTCGTCGAGAAGGCCGCGCTCGGCTTCGCCCGGCAACTCCTGGAGCTCGAAGAGGCGAGCGCCGCGGATCGCATCGACACCGCGTTCGTCCGCGCCTACGGGCGCCCCGCCGACCCCGCCGAGGTCGCCGACGGCCTCGCCTTCCTCGACGAGATGCGTCCGCAAGGGCCGGCGGACGAAGCGGAGATCTACGCCTGGACGAGGCTCTGCCACGTCATCCTGGCGGCGAGCGAGTTCATCTACCTCAACTAGGTTTCAGACGATGCGTCACCCCCACTACCAGGCGCCGCCCCTCACCCGCCGCCAGATGCTGAAGACCTGCGGCTGCGGCTTCGGCGGCCTGGCGCTCTCTTCCCTGCTGCAGCGCGACCTGCTGGCCGCCGAGCCCGGCAACCCGCTGGCGCCCCGTCCACCGCACTTCGCGCCGAAGGCCAAGCGGATCATCTTCCTGCACATGCACGGCGGGCCGTCGCAGCACGACCTTTTCGAGTACAAGCCGCTTCTCATCCGCGACGACAACAAGCCGCTGCCCTTCGCCAAGCCCCGCGTGCAGTTCAACGAGACCGGCAACCTGTTCAAGAGCCCCTGGGAGTTCAAGCAGCACGGCCAGTCCGGCGCCTGGGTGAGCGAGCTGATGCCCAACATCGCCTCCGTGGTCGACGATCTCTGTTTCATCCGCTCGATGTGGGGCACCAACGCCGCCCACGGCGGCGCCATCCTGGCGATGAACACGGGCAGCGACCGCTTCGTGCGCCCGTCGATGGGCTCGTGGATCGCGTATGGCCTCGGCACCGAGAACGAGAACCTGCCCGGCTTCATCACGATCTGCCCCTCGTACCAGCACGGCGGCGTGCAGAACTACTCGTCGGCCTTCCTGCCCGCCGCCTACAACGGCACGGCGATCGGCACGACCCGGATGAAGACGGAGGACGCGACGATCGACTTCCTCGACAACGAGTCGGTGTCGCCGGCGGTCCAGCGAAGCGAACTCGATCTCCTGCAGCGCTGGCAGCGGCGTCAGCTCGAGCAGACCGGCCCCGACCAGGCGCTTGAGGGCCGCATCGAGTCCTTCGAGCTGGCCTTCCGCATGCAGACCGAGGCGCCCGAGCTGATGAGCATCGAGGGCGAGTCCGAGGCCACGCGACGCCTCTACGGGCTCGACGACCCGGTGACCCGGAACTTCGGGCTCCGCTGCCTGCTCGCGCGCCGCTTCTCGGAATCGGGCGTGCGCTTCGTGCAGGCGACCCACGGTCCGGACTCCAAGTGGGACCACCACTCGGGCCTCATCACCGGACTGCCGCAGAGCTGCGCCGAGGTCGACCGCCCGGTGGCGGGCCTGATCAAGGACCTCAAGTCACGGGGACTGCTGGAGGAGACCCTGGTGCTCTGGGGCGGCGAGTTCGGGCGCACTCCCGGCGCCGAGGCCGGGGCTCGCAACGGCCGCGACCACAATCCCCACGGCTACACCATGTTCATGGCCGGCGGCGGCACAAAACCCGGCCACAGCCACGGCCGCACCGACGACTACGGCTATTACGCCATCGAGGACAAGGTCCACATCCACGATCTCCACGCCACGATCCTGCATCTGCTGGGCCTCGACCACGAGCGGCTGACGTACCGCGCCCAGGGACGCGACTTCCGCCTGACCGACGTCGAAGGCCTGGTCGTCGACGACATCATCGTTTGAGCCCGCGGGCGCCACGCCCGGCCCCGATCCCAAATGACCATCGCGCCCGTCGACCTCCTCGTCATCGTCGTCTACCTGCTGGGCATCCTGTTCGTCGGCCTGTGGTCGGTGCGCAAGATCAAGCGGCATACCAGCGAGTCGTACTTCCTCGCCAACCGCAACCTGAAGTGGCCGGTCGTCGGCGCCGCGCTCTTCGCCTCGAACATCTCGACCATCCACCTGGTCGGGCTCGCGGAGAGCGGCTTCGGAATCGGCATGGTGGTCGGGAACTTCGAGTGGATGGCCTGCTTCACGATCATCCTGCTCAGCCTCGTCTTCGTGCCCATCTACTTCCGGAGCCGGATCACGACGCTGCCCGAGTTCATGGAGCGGCGCTACAGCCCGGCCGCCAGGACCACGCTCTCCTTCATGTTCATCATGTCGGCGATGCTGATCCACATCGGCATCAGCCTGTACGCGGGCGCGGCGGTGTTCGAGCGGTTCTTCGGCATTCCGCCCCTGGCGTCCATCGCGATGATCTCGATCATCACGGTGATCTACACGGCCGTCGGCGGCCTGCGGGCGGTCGTCGTCACGGAGACCCTCCAGACCGTCATCCTGCTAGGCGGCGCCGTCCTGATCACCGTGATCGCCCTCACCAGGCTGCCGGGAGTGGGGATCGACTCATACGCCGATCTTCTGGAGGCGACGAAGCCGAATCAACTCAGCATGATTCACGTCCCGGGCGAGGAGGGCTTCGATCCCGGGTCGGTCTGGTACGGCTTCCTGCTGGGCTTCCCGATCCTCGGCCTCTGGTACTGGTGTACCGACCAGACCATCGTGCAAAGGGTGCTCGGAGCAGGGACCCTGCGCGACGCGCAGCACGGCGCGCTCTTCGCCTCGTTGCTCAAGATCCTGCCGCCGTTCTTCATGGTCCTGCCGGGAGTGCTGGCCTACGTCCTCTTCCGCGACATCATCGCCGAGCCGACCGACGCCCTGCCCACCCTGATCACCGAGCTGCTGCCCACCGGGCTCATCGGCATCATGGCTGCGGCGCTGCTCGCGGCGCTGATGAGCACCATCGCCGCCGCCGTGAACAGCACGGGCACCCTGGTCGCCGTGGACATCGCCAAGCACTTCCGACCCGGCCTGTCGGAATCGTCGCAGGTCCGCATCGGGCGGATCAGCTCGGTCGTCGTCATGACCGTGGCGATCGCCTGGTCCACCCAGGGCGACAAGTTCGGCTCCATTTTCGAAGCGATCAACAAGATGCCGGCGCAGTTCATCGCACCCCCCATCGCCACCGTGCTGCTGTGGGGCGTGTTCTGGCGCCGCGGAACCCCTCAGGCAGGCACCTTCACGCTGCTCTTCGGCTTCCTGGCCGGCTTCATCATCTTCCTGTTCGACATGGGCTTCGAGTGGCTCGGCGGCGTCCAGTACGTCTCCGATCCCGTGAACGGCCTGGGGATCCCCTTCCTGCTTCAGGCGTGGTGGTACTTCTGCATCCTGAGCGTCGTCTACGTGATCGTCAGCCTGGCGACGCCGCCCCCGAAGGCCGAGCAGGTCGACGGACTGACGTGGGACTCACCGCTTGCGTTCCTGGCCCGGTCGGAGATCAGGGGTGCACTGGATCCGAGGCTGTTGGCGGCGGGGCTGGTCGGTGTTCTCGTGCTGCTGTACGCGCTGGTACGGTAGCCGCGATCCCGCAGGTCTAGCCCCAGAACCACATCGGAAACGCCAATGTAGCGACCCGTCGGGCGAGGCTGCGAACGGAAGCCGGGAACCATGCCAGTTCCCGCCCCGTGCCGCCCCGAGACTGGGCCGAGCGCGCTCGGACGCCGAGTAAACCCCGGTCCTTGGCCCGCCTTCCGATGAGCTGGCAGCGGTCGTGCCCAACCACAGCGCCGTCTCCCTCGAGCGGATAGGTGGCGGGCATGCCGGCAGCGCGAACACCGTCGGGTGTGTGCATGTCGCATACGAACTGCCGGCGCGGCAACGTGCATTCCACCAGAAGCGGGCCGTTGTCTTCCCGAAGTTCTTCCGGCTCGTACGGCCAGCCGTCGATGAACGTTCGGAGATTCAGGCGCGCCGTAACCCTGTCTTCGTTCAGATAGAGCGTCGGGAAGCTCTCAGGCGGATTCCACCGGCCGCCGCGCCGTTGCGCGAAACCGGAGTCAAGCGGGTCGGCCCAGGTCGGGTCGGCGATGCGCCACCAAGAGTGATCGTTGGGGAGTCTCTCGACGACCAGGTCGGGCGTCATCCGTGCGCCCGTTCGAAGTCGAACATCTCGCGGCATGCGGACAGCACCCGGTTCGTGTCGCCTTGGCCCAGCAGCTCCAGCAGGGAGACGCCGTCGAGCTTCGGTATCGGCCGGCGCACCACGGCGGGTATCCGATCGCTCTTGAGATAGCGCTCCAGCAGATCGGTGGCTGCCCTCAAGTCCGCCACGGCTACGGCGTGATCCGCCGGCACGCCACGTTGCAGCCACTTGGCGAACGCCTGGCGGCTTACGCCGAACAGGGCGGCGGCCTTTGCCTGACTGAGTTGCCACACTCCGATCGTGCGCACCAGGTCCGCAGCGTGTTGCCGAGCAGGGAGGCTTGCTGCTCCGCCCGGACTCTCGCGGTAGACGGCGAGGCACTCTGCAAAGCGGTCGAGCCACGCTCTGTCCTGTTCGCGGGCCCTGAAGACGCGTTCAGCCGCCTCTTCGGGGCGCAGTCTCTGGAACGCCGTTTCCGTGGGCATGTACTACTTCCTCGTGGGCGCAACCATATGTCAACCGCAACCCTTCGTCAACCAAGAGTTCAGCCCCTGTTGTGACTGACCGCGAGATCCATAAGGAGCCTCCCCTTCTATACGGCTAGGACGGATTCGGTCCCGCAAGACGCGCAAAGCACGGATCCCGTGCCTGGCCACAGCCCGCACATACGGCAATATGGGGCCATGAAGACCACGATCGAGCTGCCCGACACGACCTTCCGGCGCGCGAAGGCCTTCGCCGCGGGCCGCGGCATGACCCTGAAGCGCTTCTTCACTGACGCCGTCGAACTGCACCTCGGTCGACACGCCTCCGGTTCGCAGGTCCATACCCATCTGGACCGCGGCGACCCCAACTCTCCGAATCCACCCTGGATGCAGGGATTCGGAGAACTTGCCGACCTTGGCGATGAGCACCGGATCGTCCTCGAGGCGATCGACGAGGAGTTCGAGAAACTCGACCCCGGCGACATTCCTTGACTCTCGACACCAACGCTCTCTCGGCCTGGGCCGAAGGCCTCGCGCCGGTTGAAGCGCCTCTGCGATCGGGCGCCATGCTTCTTCCCCTTGCCCGCCGCGACTTTCTCAAGTCGTCTCTCATTGCGCTTGGCGCTTGCCTTGGACCGCGGTCCTGGGCCGCTCAACCCAACGTCGACCGCGACCGCTTCGGCGGCTGGACTGGACTCAAGTTCGACGCCACCGGGTTCTTCCGCACGGAGCACGACGGGCGGCGCTGGTGGTTGGTCACTCCCGAAGGCCACGCGTTCATCAGTTGGGGCGTCAACCACTACCACGCGGGTTGGTGGGCGCAGGACTACAACCGCGACTACTGGCTGCGGCGATTCGGCGCGGGGAAGGTGGATGACCCCACCTGGAACAGAGGGTTCCGCGAGGCGGCCCTGGCCGATCTGCGAAGGCTGGGCCTCAACACCCTGGGCATTCACACGAACGCCACGATGCTCACTCACCCGCCGGGGCAGGCCCGGTTTCCCTTCGTCGCTCCGTTCGAGCCGCTGGTGCTGTCCCACTACCTCAAACCCCAGCCCGATGCCTACGCGGACATCTTTGCCCCCGAGTTCGAGGCGCTGTGCGAGCGCACGGCCCAGCAAGTCGCCGCCCCCTACCGTGACGACCCCATGGTGCTGGGGTACTGCATGGCCGATTGCCCTCCCTTGACCGACAACGAGGCGGAGTGGAACGGCAGCACCACGTGGCCCCGCCGGCTACGCAACTTCGCGGCCGAGGCGCCCGGCAAACAGGCCTACGTCGACTGCATGCGCGAGCGCTATGGCGATGTGTCCGGCTTCAACGCCACCTACGGCACCCGCTTCGCCGCGTGGTCGGATCTGCTCAACGCAAGAGACTGGCGACCCGATCGAGGCCCCTTGAACCAGGCTGAGCGCCGTGACAACGCTGCGTTCCTGCTGCTCTGCGTCGAGCGCTACTACTCCGTGGCCAGGGCCGCCCTCCGCCGCGCCGACCCGAACCACCTCTTCCTCGGCGACAAGATCAACGGCGACACGGACGGGCTCGACTCCATCGCTGGCGTGACCAGCCGTTACACCGACCTCGTGAACACCCAGCACTACGCCCGGTGGGAGGGTCAGCGCTACACGATGGACCGGCTGACGGACGTCGTGGGGCAACCCTTCCTCAACGGCGACGCCGCCTACACCACGCCGACCGAGACGATGCCCAATCCCCATGGACAACATGCGCGCGACATGGCGGAGCGCGCCCTCTGGACGCGAGAGTTCATGGAGAACGCCACCGCTCGTCCCGACTTCGTCGGCTGGCACATGTGCGGAGTGATCGACACGGCGAACACCATGCCCGGCAAGGAGAAGAACCAGCACCAGGGTCTGATGACCACCCGCGGCGAGTTCTACCCCGAAATGGAGGCGACGGTCCGCGACATCTCGGACCGCCTCTACGTCATCGCCACCGCCAAGGGTTGAACTACACGGTGCAGGTCCGCCGTCGCCCTTCGCCGATTCTTGGGGGATCCTTCGAGGAGTCTTAGGGACTTGGCGCGACCCCCTCGACAGCATCGCTGCCATGGGCCCGGTCAGGAATCGGCGTTGGGCTTGCCGAGACCGGCTCGCCATGTGCGTCTCGGGGCCGTGGCGGGTCCTCGTCCTGGCAGCGGCGACCATCCCCTTGATGCCGAGCGAGGACGTGTCGGCGCAGCGGCTGGCAGTCGTAGCGAAGACCGTGAACACGATTTCGCACGGCTCCCTGTCTCCAGGGATGGTCCTCGTTGTCGACGGCAAGATCGAAGAAGTGCGCAGCGGCACCGAGACGCCGCCGGGCTATTCGGTGATCGACGCCTCCGACCGGGTCGTGATGCCCGGTCTCGTCGATGCTCACACCCACTACGGACTCCGCAACGTCCATCTGACTCCGGGACGTTTCGACATCGCCGAGAGCAGCCGGCCGTTCACGCCTCTGGCCGACGTCCGGGACGCCCTGGACCCGGACGATCCGGCGTTCGACAAGGTCCGCGGACTCGGCGCGACGACGCTGCTCGTGCTTCCCGGAAGCAGCAACCTGGTGAGCGGGCTGGGCTGGGCGCTCAAGAACCGAAGTGGCGGCCTCGATCGGATGCTGATCGGATCGCGGCCGGTGCTGAAGATGGCGCTCGGCATGAACCCCAAGTCGTCGCACGGTCGCAAGGAGCGCTCACCGAAGACCCGCATGGGCTCCAGCGCGATGCTGAGGGCGCGCTTCGAGGAAGCCGCGAGGTTGGTGCGGCAGGGGGAGCCGAGGGTGGCCGGGGAGATCGACCCGGAGCTCGAAGTGCTGGCGGCGACCGTGGCCGGCGAAGCCCTGGTTCACATTCATGCGGTCCGGGCCGACGACATCCTGACCGCTGTCCGCCTCATGCGCAGCCACGGGCTCGAGGGCTCTCTGGGTCACGTCTACGAGGGCTACCTGGTGGCCGACGAGATCGCCCGCAGCGGCATTCCGGTCGTCGTGGGGCCGAAGCTCGACGGCTGGTACCGGGGCAAGAATCCGCCACGGCCAGTCGACGTCGCCGGCCGAATGGGCCAGGCGGGAGTCGAAGTGTCGATCATGACCGACAGTTACGTGCCTGACCTCTTTCTGCAGGCCTCCTTCGCGGTGCATCTGGGATTGGGCGAGGAGGAGGCCCTGCGTGCCATCACCCTGAATCCCGCTCGCGCCATCGGCCTCGCGGATCGGGTCGGCAGCCTGGAGTCTGGCAAGGACGCCGACCTGATCGTGCTGGACGGCGAGCCGCTGGCGCTGTCGACCAACGTCGTCCGCGTCCTGATCGAAGGGGAGACCGTCTATGAGCGTGCAGCGGCTGAGTAGCTGGTGCATCCCGGTCCTGGCCGGGATGCTGTGGTCGGGACCCTCGGTCGGTCAGGAGGTTGTCTCCGACCAGCCGGCCGGCTGGCTCGTGCGTGCGGGAACGCTGTGGAGCGACGGGAGTGGCTTCGTCGCCGGCGGTCAGGTACTGCTGCGGGACGGCAGGATCGAGGCGGTGGGGCGTGACCTGACGGCCACGGACGATGTCGAGGTGATCGAGGTGCCCGACGGGTTCATCCTGCCCGGGATGATCGAGGCGCACTCCCAAACCGGCCTTCACGGCGACGGCGTCGGCTGGGACACCGACGAGGACACCAGGCCGATCACGGCCGACCTCCACGCCCTCGACGCCTTCTACGCGTTTGCCGCGGACGTGGCGTCCGCACGTCGCTCCGGCATCACCACGCTGCTGGCGGCGCCCGGCGGCAAGAACCTCATCGGCGGCAGTGGCGTCCTTGTCAAGACCGCGCCGGCCGTGGGGAGCGAGAACGTCGTGCGGCAGCCGGCGGTCCTCAAGATGAGCCTCGGAGATGAGCCGAAGCGCACGAACGCGGCGCCCAAGACCCGCATGGGCGAGGTCGCACTGCTGCGCGAGCACCTGAACCGCGCGCGGGTGTATGAGGAAAGCCGCAGGCAGGCCGAACAGAACGGCGAACGTCAGGCCGTCGACGCCGAGTTCGAGACAACCGCCACGCTGCTGCGCGGCGAGCTGCCCGCGTTGGTGCAGGCCTACACGACCAAGGACATCGCCAACGCGCTGCGGCTGAGCGACGAGTTCGACTTCGACGTGATCCTCGCCTACGCAACCGAAGCGCACCTGATCGCCGAGGAGTTGGCGCGTCGCGACGTGCCGGTCGTCCTGGCCTCGATCAAGGGCCTGTGGTACCGGTACGAAAAGGAGAGCTTCAGCGAACGGAACGCGGCGCGGCTGCTCGACGCCGGAGTGCGCATCGCGCTCCAGCTCGGCGAAGGCAACCCCTACGGCAGCGGTGATCTCCTGTTCAACGCCGGCTATCTGCTCAAGCACGGACTCTCCCGGGAGGACGCGTTGCGGGCGGTTACGTCCTGGCCGGCAGAGCTTCTCGGCGTCGCCGACCGACTGGGACGCCTGCGACCCGGGATGGACGGCGATGTGGTCGTCCTGTCGGGCCCCCCGTTGGACCCTCGTTCCCAGGTGCTCCACGTGTTCATCAACGGCAAACGGATGCCGAGCGAGTGACCAGGTCCCGTTCCGCGATCCTCGCGCTCGCTGCGGCGGCTCTCCCGGCCATCGCCGCGGCACAGTCGCCCGTCCTCCTGGACGAGCGCGTCGCCGGCCTCATCCACCGCGAGCTCTCGGGGGTGGAAGCGAAGCGGTACGTCGTTCGCCTGGCCGCCTGGGACCGGATCTCGGCGTCGCCAGGCTTTCGCGACGCCGCGGACTGGCTGCTCGGCGAACTGAAGGGCCTTGGCATCGCGAATGCCGAACTGGAGCGCTACGGACCGGAGCAGCCCGCCCGCTACCGGAAGGGCGCCCCATCTCCCCTGCCGCGCTGGCTGGTACGCACCGCCGAGCTGCGAGTGGTGGAGCCGTTCGAGCATCTCGTTGCCTCGTACGACCAGTTACCGATCGCTCTCGCCCGTTACTCGCGGCCCGCCTCCGTCACGGCCGAGCTCGTCGACATCGGCAGAGGCACCAGTCCGGACCACTACGATGGCCTCGATGTCCGAGGCAAGCTGGTGCTGGCGACCGGCTTCTCGAGCGCGGTGGAGGCGCTGGCGGTCGGGCGCTACGGCGCCGCCGGCGTGGTGGTGAGCGGCGGCGAGTCGTACAACGTCCACAAGGGCTGGGGCTACCCCCACATGGTCACCTGGCAGGTGCTCGCGCCGCGCCCGGTGGACGGTCGGGAGCCGACGTTCGCGTTCTCGATCTCGGCGGCGGAGGGAGAGCGGCTGAGGCGGGAGCTGCGGGCGGGCCGACGCCTGCTGGCCACCGTCCTGATCGACGCCGAGCTGGCTGCCGGCGCCCAGGAGGTGGTGACTGCGGTGATCCCTGGCACCAGCCGGAGCGAGGAGGAGATCCTGCTCCTCGCGCACATCGACCACGTGCGGCCCAGCGCCAACGACAACGCCAGCGGCAGCGGCCTGCTGCTTGAGATCGCCCGCACCCTCCACCGCCTGATCGACGCCGGGCTGATCGAGCCTCCGGCGCGAACGATCCGCTTCCTGTGGATGACCGAGGGGGCCGGAACCTACGCCTTCTTCGACGCTCACCCCGATCTGGCTGACCGGGTGATCGCAGCGATCAACCTCGACATGGTGGGAGAGGGTCCCCATGCCGGCAACGGACCGTTCAACATCCGCCGTCCCCCGGACTCCATGCCCTCCTACTTTCTCGATGTCGTGACGAACCTGACACGCTGGCTGGACGGCGTGCCGCTCCGGGCCCCGACCGGCTCCGACTCGGTATTGAACGTCCGCGTGAAACCGTGGAGTCCGGACAGCGACCACTACATCCTCAACGACGGCGCCCTGGCCATTCCGACCGTGTTCCTTCACTCGGGTCCGGATCCCTTCCACCACACCAATCTGGACGCCCCGGACAAGGTGGACCCAACCAACCTCGAGCGCGCCGGGATCATTGCGGCGGGGGCCGCCTACCTGCTGGCTACGGCGGGCGAGGCTGAGGCGCGACGGATCGCGTGGGAAGTGTTCGCCGAGGGAACGGGCCGACTCGCCGGGGCCGCCCGGGAGGGGCTGGCCCTGCTCGGCTCGGTGCGAGGGGACCAGCTCACGGAGGCGTATTGGCTCGCCGAGCGGAAGCTGGTTCACTACGGCGCCCGGGAACGGCGCGCACTGCGTGCCGTCGGAGAGCTGGCAAACGGACTCGACCCGCACCTCGACGACCTCGCCGGCGCCGTCGACCGGCAGCTCGAGGCCCTGGGCGGCGCGCTGGCCCAGGCCTACGAGGCGGTCGCCGGCGAGCCGCCGGGTGTGCGTCCCCTCGACGCGGACGAGCGGACGGCCGCGGACCTGGTGCCGCGACGGGGGAGGCCGCTCCTCAACGAGCGATGGCGCGACGAGCTCCTGCAGGAAGATGTCGAGGAGACCGACCGGGAGTGGCTCGAGGGTCTGAGGCGCCGCCTGCCCTACTCCTACATTCGGATTTCGGAGCTGCTCAACTTCATGGACGGCAAGCGCTCCCTGCTCGACATCCGGGACGCGCTGAGCGCCGAAGCGTTCGACTTCGGGCTCGACGCCCACGGCGTCGGGAGGGTGGAGGACTTCTCCCTGGACTCTCGCCGGATTTCGATGAGCGACGTTCTGCGTCTGGTGCGGATTCTGGAGCGGCACGGCCTGGTTACGCTGGAGAGACGGTTGTGAGGCGATCGGGAGCCCGTGCGACGACGGCGGCGCTCGGCGCTGTCCTGTGCCTCTGCCTGTTCGCGCGGGAGGCTCAATCCCAGCCGAGTAGTGAGTCCGCTGCCGAGCCGCTCACGCTCGAGCGGATCGCGTCCGACCTCGACTGGCTGGGAAACGCGCCCGAAAGGGCCTACTGGGCAGAGGACGGCGCCTCCGTCTTCTACTTCCAGAAACTCACGGGCGAGCGCGGCCGCGACCTCGTCGAGCTCGAGCTCGAGACGGGAGAGACGCGCGTGGTCCCGCTCGGGGAGCGGGGCGGCGTCGACGCCGGAGGCGGCAGGCTCAGCCGCGACCGACGCCTCAAGGTCTACGCCCGAGAGGGGGACATCTGGGCCCGCGACCTCGTCAACGGCCGGAGACGGCAGCTCACCCGCACCCACGAAACCGAGAGCGATCCGTGGCCGCTCACCCAGCAACGGGTCGCCTACCGCCGAGGCGCTCGTCTGCTGGTGCGGGATCTCGCGAGCGGCCTGGAAGAGGAGCCGTTCGTCCTGCTGCTCGAACGGGATCCGGTGGAGGTCGAGCGGGAACAGCAGCAGCAGGCCGGGCACGTGGAGCGCCGGCAACGGCGGCTGTTCGACGTGCTCCGGGTCCAACGGGACGAGACGAGGCTGGCGCGCGACCGCGAGCAGGATGAACGACGCAAGGACTCCACGCTGGCCGACCCCGCCTGGTACCTGGGAGACGACGTCGAGGTGCACCGCCTCTCGATCTCACCGGACGAACGGTGGCTCCTCCTCACCACCGCCAGCAAGGCCGCCAAGCCGCGCCTGCCGGAGATGGTCCCGCGCTACGTGACCGACAGCGGCCACGTCGCCTCCGATCCGGGGCGTCCGAAGGCGGAGGACTTCGAGGAGCGGGAAGAGACCCTGTGGCTTCTCGACCGCTCCTCCCACGAGCGGGTCGCCCTCGACCTGAGCTCGCTCCCCGGCATGGACGAGGACCCGCTGGCGGACCTGCGGCGAGCGGCCGCCGAGCGCAGCGAGGCGGGCGAGGGAGCTCAGGCCGTCGCCGCCGGCGGCGAGGCGACGGCAAGCGCTCGGCAGCGACCGGTCCACTTCTGGAACATCCTCTGGTCCGACGACGGCGAGCGGGTGGTGGTGCAACTGTTCTCCCTAGACTGCAAGGACCGGTGGATCGCCGAGATCGACCTCGAGTCGCGTCGAGTGGTCCCGATCGTGAGAATGCACGATCCTGCGTGGGTCACCCGCGTGTTCCGGGACGTCGGCTGGCTGAGGGACGGTCGCACCCTGTTCTATCTCTCCGAGGAGAGCGGCTACTCCCATCTGGTTCTGCATCCGCTCGACGGGGGGGATCGACGCAGACTCACGGAGGGAACGTACACGGTCTCGAGGCCCACCCTCAGCCGTGATGGCCGCCACCTCTACTTCACCGCCAATCGCGAGCACCCCGGCGTCTGGGAGGTCTACCGGGCCGACGTGTCCAGCGGGCAGGTCGAACGGCTGACCGATTTCGGCGGCGTGACCACCTTCGCCGTCTCGCCGGACGGTCAGAGGCTCCTGCTCACCGTGACGCGCTCCAACCGCCCGGCGGAGCTGTACGTGCAGCGAGCCGAGGCCGGCGCCACCGCGCGGCAGTTGACCCACACGACCAGCCAGGCGTTTCTCGAGACGCCGTGGGTCGTGCCGGAGCTGGTGGCGATTCCCTCGCCGCACACCGAGCGTCCCATCTACGCCCGGCTCTACCGCTCCGAACAGCCCGCGAGTGCCTCTCCCCCGCCGGCCGTGTTCCTCGTGCACGCGGCCGGCTACTTCCAGAACGCCCATGCAGGCTGGGAACCGTGGTACGCGAGAGAGTTCATGTTCCACAGTCTGCTGGTCCAGCGAGGCTACGTGGTGCTCGAGATGGACTACCGGGCGTCCCGGGGATACGGACGAGACTGGCGCACGGCGATCTACCGGCACATGGGAGAGCCGGAGGTCCAGGACCTCGAGGTCGGGGTCGACTGGCTCGTCCGCAACCATGGCGTCGACCGCCGGCGCATCGGCCTCTACGGCGACTCGTACGGTGGCTTCCTGACGCTCATGGCCATGTTCAAGAGGCCCCAGCTCTTCGCCGCGGGAGTTGCGATCAACCCCGTGACCGACTGGGGGCACTACAACTACCCATGGACCTCGGACATCCTCAACCCACCGGAGCTCGACCCGGAGGCTTACCGTCGAAGTTCCCCGATCGAGTACGCCGCGGGACTGGAGCGCCCGCTCCTGATCAGTCATGGGATGGTGGACCGCACTGTTCACTTTCAGGACACCATCCAGTTGGTGCAGCGTCTGATCGAACTCGAGAAGAAGGACTGGGAGCTGGCCGTCTACCCGCTGGAGTCTCACGGCTTCGTGCATCCAACCAGTTGGCTGGACCGTTTCCGGCGCATTCTCGGACTGTTCGAAACCCATCTCGAGCACTAGCGAGGAACCCGCCCCGGCGTCGCCGGGGCAGCCGCGGAGGTCGGTCTCTTTCGACGATCTTTTGGGTTTCTTTCGAGACGGCTTAGAGACTTGAGGACGGCGCGCCGTCACGATGTTGTGCATGGCCTCGGCGCAACGACGGGCGAGCGTTGGCGCGGCCCTCGCCGTGCTCTCGACGGCGCTGTTCGCATCGCTGCCCCTTGCCCTGGCGGAGGGGGTCGACGGCTCGCCGGTCTCGGCGGAGGTTCGTGGTCTGATTCGCGACGAGCTCCAGGGGCAGGTGGCGCTCGATCACGTATGGCAACTGTCCACCTACGACCGCACGTCCACGACCGAGGGCTTCCATCGGGCCGTGGAGTACGTGCGTGCCGAGGCGGCCAAGGTAGGCCTGGAGGACATCCAGGTGATCCGGTACCCGGCCGACGGAAGGAGTCCGGTCCTCGACACCTACACCGCCTCCTGGGCCTGGCGTCTCGGCGGGGGCTCGCTCACCTACGCGGACAGCGGGGAGCCGGTCTGCCGCTACCTCGACGTCCCGACCTGCATCGTCAAGTACTCCTCCGGCGTCGACTCGGTGGCCGAACTAGTGGACGTCGGGACCGGGCTCGACGAGGCCGAGTGGGCCGGCAAGGACGTGGACGGGAAGCTCGTTCTCGCTTCCTCCACCGCTTCGTCCGTGTTCGCCTTCGCCGAGGGGCGCTTCGAGATCCTGGGGGTCGTCTCTCACTGGGGGAACTACCTTCCCGACCGTAGCCCGTTCCCCGACCAGGTGGCGTGGCAGGCGGTGCCGCAGAGCCTGGAGCCGAGGCGAAGCGCATTCTCGATCTCGAAGCGGATGGCCGCGGAGCTCCTCCGCCGGCTGGAGCGTGGACCGGTGCGGCTGCACGCCAGGATCGATGCCGCCCTGGAGGATGGAGAGTACGAGGTCCTCAGCGCGGCCATTCGCGGCACCGACCTCGCCGAGGAAGAGGTATTGGTCATCGCGCACCTCAACCATCATCGCCCGGGCGCCAACGACAACGCGAGCGGCTCCGGCCTCAGCCTGGAGGTTGCCAAGGTGCTGCGCCGCCTCATCGAGCGGGACCTGCTGGCGCCCCGTCGCACAGTCCGGTTCCTGTGGGTCCCCGAGCACCGCGGCACGCAGATCTTCCTCCACCTCAACCGGGACTGGAACCGTCGCGGCATCGCCGTCATGAACAACGACATGGTGGGAGCGGACCAGGCGGAATCGGGATCGATCTTCCAACTCACGCGAACACCAGGCTTTCTCCCCTCCTACCTGCCGGACCTGGTGAAGAGCCTGCTCGAAGAGGTGGCCCGTGAGCAGTACCGGTCGCGCTGGGGCTCACGCAACCCGTTCCACTTCGAAGAGGTGGCGTACAGCGGAGTCATCAGTGACCACGCGCACTTCGTCGACAGCACGGTCGCCGTGCCGGCGGTCATGCTGGGCACCTTCCCCGACAACTTCTACCACTCGAACGAGGACACCGCCGATCACATCGATGCCACCACCTTGATGCGGGCGGGTTACGTCACCGCCGCCACGGTCGCCTTCCTTGCCGACGCCGGGCCCAGGGACACAGTTCCCCTCGCGCAGCTCGTCTGGGGAGCGTCGGCGGCGCGATTCAGCACCGGGCTGGCCACCGCGCTCAACCGGCTCGCAACCGTGACCGAGCTGGACGCGGTCTGGCGTGTCGAGGACAACCGTCTGCGCCACACAGCCCTGCACGCGGTGGAATCGGTGGGCTCGGTACGGCGCCTGGGGATGAATCCCGCCGGCGAGCGGCGGATATCCGGGCTCGAGGAAGCGCTGCAGCGGCAGTCCGTCAACGGTCGGCGTCTGCTGCGTCGCGCCTACGTCGACGAGGCAACGCTGCGGGGGTTGCCCGTCGAGTCGGAGGCGGCTTCGACGGCCACCGCGGCGGGCAGCCGGGTGCCGGTGCGTACATTCTTCGGCACGTTGCGCTTCGCCTTCGTTCTGGAGCGACTCCCCGACTCGCGCCGGGCGTGGTATCAGCAGGGAGGCCTCGACGCCATGCGGCGGGACGCGATCCTAAATTTCGCCGACGGCCGCCGCACCGCGACGGAGATCAGGGCCGCGGTGGCCGCCGACCTCGGCACCGTCGAGCTGGCCGGCGTTTCGCGCTTTCTGGAAGACCTCGTGTCTGTCGATCTGATGCAGTGGAAGGACTGACATGAGAACACGGTCTCACGGGGTGCTGCTTGTCGCGTTGCTCGCGACCTTGCCACCCGCCTGCCAGCGCCGGGCAGGGGAGTTCGAGGCCGGGCGCGCCCACGCCTGGGTCGAGACGCTGGCGGCCGACCGGCTCGATGGCCGGCGGACCGGCACCTCCGGCGGGGATAAAGCAGCGCGGCTGATCGCCGAGGCCTTCGAGCAGTCGGGGCTCGAGCCGGCCGGCGACGACGGCTCGTACCTGCACCGCTTCACCTTTCCGTTCTACCGCTTCGTGCAGCCGGTTCGGCTCGCCATCGACTCGGCCGCTCCCAACGCGGCAGCGGACGCAACCGAAGCGCCACGAAAGCCGAGCCGGGGCAGGAAGGAGCTGGTCTACGGCGAGGATTACTTCTTCCTCAATGGTTCCTCGGCCACGAGCGGCGAGGCCGAGGTGGTGTTCGTGGGCTACGGTCTGGCGACCTCGAAGCTCGACGAACTCGAGGGCGTCGAGGTCCGGGGCAAAGTACTACTGGCGATGGACGGCATGCCGCCGCACAGCAAGCTCGAGCGTCGGCTGGCCGCCCACATGAACAAGGCGAAACGGGCTCGGGAGCTCGGCGCCGCGGGCCTGCTCCTCGTCTCCGATCCGGGCGCGGGCGTGGAACTGGACCGGATGCGGATCTGGGTCTTCCGTCCCCGCAACTATCTTCCCGGCTTCTTCCTCGCGAAGGTCAACGTCGCCGTCGCCCAGGATCTCCTCGACGGCCAGGGCGTCGCGCTCAAGCAGCGTATCGACCGGGGGGAGCACGCGTCGTACCACACCGGCAAGACGGTGGCCTGGCAGGTGGGCGTGGAGTACGTCACCGAGAAGGTCGGGGCGAACGTCCTCGGCCTGCTCGAGGGCAGCGACCCCGAACTTGCCGACGAGCTGGTGCTGGTGGGGGCCCACTACGACGGCGGCGGCAGGGATCCGGACGGTACCGTCTACAACGGCGCCGAGGACAACGCGTCGGGTACCGCGGCCGTACTCGAGTTGGCCAGGGTGATGGCGGCGGAGGGACCTTCCGCCCGCTCGGTGATGTTTGCCCTGTGGGGCGCCGAGGAGCAGGGGGTCTGGGGATCGAGCCGTTTTCTCGAACAGGCTCGATGGCCGCTGGACAAGATCGTCTTGACCTTGACCCTGGACAACGTAGGGGTGGGAGAAGACCGCTTCCGTCTCTTCGGCGCGCACAACTTTCCGGAGGAACTCGCGCTGGTGCGCGCGGGCGTTGCAGAGGAACTCTTCGCCCACTTCACGTTGCGCGGCGCCGGGGGCAGTGACGGCTGGAGCTTCCAGATTCAGGGCATTCCGGCGCTCTTCGCCCATGCCGACGCCCCGCAGCCGTACGTGCACACCCCGGAGGACGACGCCGGCACGATCTCACCCGAGATGCTGCGCGTCGTTGGACACTTCTCTGATCAGGCGCTGCGCGCAGCGGCCGACGTCGCGGCCGGTTCCTACGACACCTCCGGCCGTCTGGCGCGCTATCTCTGGCGGTACGGCTTCGTCACCGGCATCGTCAAACCCGGTGACGAGCCGGTAGCCTGGGAGACGCTACGGACCCGAGGCTTCGATCTCGTGCTCGTTGAGCCGGCCGGGCAGCGGCAGACGGAAGCCCTGCGGGCGAGCGTACCGGCGTCGGTCAGGGTGGTAAGCGAGCCGGGAGAGCTGTCCGACCGCGAGGAGGGGGCGCCCCTGCGCGTACTGTTCCTCGGCCCCGGCGACCTCAAGGGAGCCCCGGTGTTGGTGCGCGTGACGGCGGCGAGCGAGCTGTCCGAGCCGCTCCTGGACCCCGAAGCCGACGTCGCCCTCGTGTTCGACGCCGCCGAGTCGCAACCGCGTGAACTCATCCGCCGGCTGGTCGAGGCCGGCGTCGACCGGGAGCGCATCGAGGCACTCCTCGACCGTCTTCGCAGCCACCTCGTGCTGCGCATCGGGGCGTCGTGAGCACGAAGCGGAACACCTTGGCCATCGCCCTCGCCTGGGCTCTGTGCGGCGCCATCGCCGGCCGGCCCGCCGCGCAGGAGCCGGACCACGAGCGGCTCGACGCCGATCTCATACAAGCCCTGGAGGAGACGGAGAACGCCATCCCGCTGTTCGTGCTCCTGCGCGAGCAGTCCGGGCTGGACGAGCGGAGCTGGAGGCGTGAGACCGACTTCCGGAAGGCTACCTGGCGCCGATCGGCGATCGACGAGCTCCAGGCCCTTGCCGGCAGGTCGCAGGACGCACTCCTGGACGAGTTCGAAGCCGCAGGGCACCGCTCCGCGGCAACGCGCCGTTTCTGGATCGTCAACGGACTCGGCCTGAAGCTCGACCGGCCCGGAATCGAGTGGCTCGGGCGGTCGCCGCGCGTGGCGAGGGTGTATCTGCGCACCGAGAAGCCCGAGGACCTCATCGCCACCGAGGGCAAGTACACGCGGTCCTTCGAGCAACCGGCGGGCAAGGCCGTCACGATCGATGACGTGTTGGCCCACGAAGAGCTGTCGTGGAACCTCACCAGCATTCAGGCGAACCAGGTGTGGTCGCGGCTCGGGCTCCTCGGGCGCGGAGTGGTGGTCGCGATCATGGACAGCGGCGTCAACTATCGCCACGCCGATTTCCGCTATCACCTGTGGCGCAACGATGGCGAGGTGGAGCGCAACCTCGAGGACGACGACGGCAACGGCTACGTCGACGACATCTACGGCTTCAACTTCGCCAACGGCAACGGCAACATCGAGGACGACTTCTTCCACGGCAACTCGTCGGCCAGTGTGATGGTGGGCGACGGCCGCTCCGGCATGCTCACCGGCATCGCTCCGGCCGCCCAGTTGATGACGCTGCGCATGTACGACCAGCGCACCCGCCACGACAACCGCACCCTCTGGCGGGCGTTTCAGTACGACGCCTTCGAGGCGCTCCAGTACGCAGTGGTCGAAGGAGCGCACGTCATCAACATGAGCTTCAGTTGGGAGCCGGCGGAAAAACCGCTCGACGCCGCCTGGCGCCACGCCGCCACGAACGCGGTGGCGGCCGGAGTCGTGATGGTTGCGGGAACCGGCAACTGGCGCGGCGCCTATCCGGTGCCGCGGCAGATCCTGCCGCCGGCGAACGTGCCGGCCGTGATCGCCACCGGCGGCCTCATGAAGGACGGTTCCCTGCCGCCGCTGAGCAGCCGCGGACCGGTGACCTGGGTCGACGTGCCGCCGTTCGACGACTATCCACTCCCCGAGGGCGTGACGGGAGTGGTGGCGCTGAGCGCGCCGTGGGGCAACTTCCCCACCGTCCACTTCCGGCTGCGCGGGTACGAGGTGCTCGGCAACCAGGCGGGCAGTTCGCTCACCTCGCCCCACATGGCCGGGGTCGTCGCCCTGATGCTGGAGCACGAGCCGGAGCTGATGCCCGATCAGATTCGCGATCGCCTGATCCGCAGCAGTCGGGACATCGGCGAGATCGGCACCGATCCCTACACCGGCGCCGGTCTGGTGCAGGCGTACGACGCCATCATGCTGGGGAGCCTGCCGCTGCCACGTCTGACGGCGATCCGCTTCCGGCCGCCCGAGACGGGTGCGGCGGACGCCGACGAGCCTGGTGAAGTTGGGAGCGCCCGGCTGCTCCATCCGGGCAGTCGGGTGGTGGTGGAGCTCGATGTCGAGAATCCCGGCGGTCCCGACCGCGGCACGGAGCTGGAGCTTGTCGCCGCTGACGACGTGGTCTCGATCCCGCGGCCGCGCCAGCGGCTCGAGCTGCTCGATCAGGGCCAGACCGTCTCCTTCACGCTGGACATCTCTGCCGAAGCAGAGCCTGGCTCACGAGTCCCGCTGACCCTGGTGGTGAACCTCGGCACGGCGGGCCGCCGGGAGCTGAAGCTCGAGCTTCCCGTGTGGGGCAGCCGGCTCCTCCTGGTGGATGACGACGGCGGAGGGTTCTACGAGACGGAATGGACGAAGGGCCTCGAGCGTCTCGGCATGCCGTTCGACCTGCTGTCCCACTGGCCCGAGCCGCGCGTTCCCCTCCCCGACCTGCTGCGCTACGAAACCGTGCTGTGGATCAAGGGGGAAGAGGCGTACCAGACGCTGTCGGAGACCGAAGAGCGCTTGCTGAGTCGGTTCCTCGAGGTGGGGCGCTTGATCCTGGCCGGGCAGAACGCGGCCCGGGATCTCGACGGGAGTGACTTTCTCCGCCGGCTGGGCGTGCGCTTCGTTCAGGACCGCGTGCGGCCAGACCGACTCGTCGGTGCCCCCGGCTCGCTGTTCGACGGCCTCGATGTCGACTTCTCGACCGGCGCCACGCTACCCGATGCCGTCACAGCCACGGGCGCCGGTGAACTCCTGCTGCCGGTCCAGGAGCCGGAGGGCAGCGGCGTCGCTGTCGGCACCGAGCACAGCGTGCTGATCACCGTCGAGGTCGGCGGGGTGGGCAGCAGCGCCGACCTCGATCTGCTGATCTCCCGCCTGCTCGGTGGCGGTGCCTGATCCCTGGCTGGCTCGCCAGCTTCCTCAGTGGCGGTACTTGATGCCGAGCTGGACCGTGCGCGGCAGCTTGAACGAGGTCGGCTCGGCGTAGCCGGCGAACGTGATGATCTGGTTCACCGAGCGCACGTTGTCACGGTCGGTGACGTTGAACAGGTCCCCGTAGATCTCGAGCACATTGTCGTTGCCAAGCTGGAACGACTTGGCCAGCCGCACGTCCCACTGGAACTCGTCGGGCAGGTTGCGGGCGTTGATTCCCTCGGGCGCGATGAAGTACGCGAACGGGGTGCCGATCCGCTCCTCGGGCGTCCACGGCCTTCCGGTCCGGTACTTGGCCACCGTGGAGACGTTGATGCCCCACGGCAGCAGAAAGACGCCCGAGGCCTTCAGGGCGTGCTCGACCTCGTAGTCCGCCGGATGTCGTCGCTCGCTCTGACTCTCCGCCTCGACGATGGAGTTGACCACCGTCTCGTTGCGCGCCGCTACCTCCTGGGAGGTGTTGCCCGCGGTGTCCTCCAGTGTGTAGTTGAAGTTGAAGTAGGCCCCGCCGGAGAAACGCTTGCGGAACACCACCTCGAGAAGCTGGTCCTCCAGGTAGCCGAAGTTGCCGATCAGCTTGGAGTTGACGGGAATCAAAGGATCGGTGGGTAAACCCTCGATCGACCGCTTGTTGATGATCTCGGTCCACACCAGATCCTCGAAGTCCTTGTAGATGTAGTTGGCTCCGAGGACGTAGCTGTTGCCCAGGTCGTACTCGAAACCGATGTTGGCCTGGTTGGTGATCGGCGAGTTGAAGTTGTCGGTCAGGAACCCGTTGTCGTCCGGCAGCACGTTCGGGTCGGAGAACGGCAGCCCGGTGGCCTTGTTCCAACTGAGGCCACGCGAGCGGACCACGGTGTCCTCCTCGGTGGAGAGCAGAGTGGAGCGATCGCGGAAGATTCCGGCGCCACCCCGGACGACCAGCCGCGGGCTGGCGGCGTAGGCGGTGTGGATACGCGGCGAGAACTCGTGGTTCTCGAGGAAGTCGTCGTAGTCGTAGCGCAGGCCGTAGCTCAGGGTCCAGCGAGGGTTGATGCTCCAGTCGTCGAGGCCGAAGGTGGAGTAGGTGTTGAGCGCCACGCTGGCCTGCTGATCGATAGGCGTACCGGTCGAGTAGAAGACGAACAGCGCATCTGGCGGCGCCACCGACCCGCTCACCGGGATCACGTTGCCGCCAGCGTCCACGTTGTGCGACACGAACAGTTCGCGCGCCGGCACGAGCAGATCCTCTTCGAAACGCTCCCAGTCGAAGCCGAACTTGACGGCATGGCTTTCAGTCAGCCAGGTCAGGGTCTCCTTCCACTCGAACACGTCCAGTTGGGCATCGAGTACCTCGCCGAACGCGCCGGTGACGTAGTAGTCGATGAACCTCCCTGCATCGTTGACGATGATCGGCTGGTAGCCGTCGACGCCGAGGTCGGAGCGGCTCCTGCGGTCCGTCTCGCCGTAGCGCAGCAGGCTATGGACGAACTTCCGGTCGGACAGCGTGTGGTAGTCGTTGAGCAGCAGGCTGATGCTGTCGTTGGCGCCGTGGCGGGGCTCGATCTGGTCGACCGAGGGACGGTTGATGGCCTGGTTGAAGAGCGATGTCTCCTTGTTGACGTTGACGGTGAGGTTGAGGAGGTTGTCGTCGTTGATCTGGAACGAGAACTTCGAGGCGAAGCGATCCTGGCTGGTATCGCTCTGCAGGAGGTCGGTGTCGAGCACGAACGAGCGGATCTTTGCGCCATGCGGTTCGCCCGGATAGGCGATGCGCCGGTTGTCGAACCCCACTTCGTAGTCGTCCCGCTCATAGCTGACGAAGTACCAGTTCCGGCCCCGGACCATCGGGCCACCCAGCGAGAGAGAAGTCTGGGAGCGCCCCAACGTGTCGAACGACTCGTCGTCGTTCAACGAGTCGTCCTGGTAGTTGAGCGTGACCCCGCCCTTCAACTGGTCTGTGCCCGCCCGGGTGATGAGGTTGATCACCCCTCCGGAACCCTGCCCGAACTCGGCCGAGTAGGCGGAGGTGACGACCTGGATGTCGGCGATGGCGTCCAGGTTGTACGACTGCAGGTTGAAGCCGGTCTGCAGGCCCACGGTCGGATCGTCGGGGTTCTGCGAGGCGACGATGAAGTAGACGCTCTGACTGAAGCGGGTCGAGGTGCCGCTCAAGTCGTTGTTGCGTGCGCCGTCGATCAGAAAGATGTTCTGGTTGCTGCGGGAGCCGGCGATGTTGAAGTTCGCCCCGGTCTTGGTGACGCCGGGCAGGATGTCCACCACCTCCTGGAAGTTGCGGCTGAGCACCGGTAGCTTGTCGAACTCATCGTAGGAGATCGTGCTCTTGATCGCCGCCTCGCTCGTTTCGATCGCCGGCGCCCGGGCGCTCACCGTTACCGTTTCCTGCACCTCCACCTGCGGCTGCAGCTCGAACTCGAAACGGAGCCGGGCGTTGGGACCTGCATCGATGTCCTCGTAGACCATCTCCTGATAACCGTCGAGGGTGAGCCTGACGGAATACAGCCCAGGACTGGCGTTCGGGAGCACGAAATAGCCGTTCTGGTCGGTCGCGCGCGTGATGCTCATGCCGCGCTCGACATCCTCGATCAGGACGGTAACCCCGGGGAGCGGCTCCCCGCTGGCGTTGGTGACGAAGCCCGAGATGCTCGCCGTTGTCGCCGTGGTCTGGGCGGCCGCGGGCAGGACAGGAGCCAGCAAGAGCAGGCCGGCCGCCAGCACGCAGAGCGGCAGCGGGCGCAGGCGCGGGTCGAGGGCCGAAGAGCAGCGAAGCGGTGAGACCTTCATGGTGCCTCCTCCTTGACCGGAGCCACCGCGGCTGAACTGGCGGGCACGATGACCCTGGAGTTGTCGGGATCTTCTGTTTTCCCGCCAGTACGCTATGCAGCGCCCGGGCACCAGTCTCAAAGTCGGCTCGAAGAAGACTGGAAACTTGCGCTAAGGAGTTCCTAAGCGCCGGAAGGGCCGGTCACTCCCGCGTCGAGGCAGGAACCAGGGAGGCGCCGTTGGTGACCAGGTGCAGCCTGTCCGGCCGGACCGACTGCTGCCGCTTGCCCACCAGCAGGCGCCGGCCTTCCGGGCCCACGGCGAAGAAGGAGTTGCTGTTGGGGATGTCGAGGACGCGGCGCGGCGCCCCCACCCGAAACGGCGACGCCGACTCGATCGTGACCGCCATCAGGGTCTCGCCGACGGCGAAGAACAGCTCGTCTCCCGACGGCGACCACTGTGGGGAGCTGCCGCCCCCGGTGGAGACCTGATAGCGCGGACCCGGCTGGGGGAACGGCTGCACGAACACCTCGAAGGTGCCGGGCTCGTTGGAGACGAAGGCGACCCAGGTCCCGTCCGGAGAGAAGCTCGCCTGCGACTCGTCGAAGCCGGTCCGCAGCAGCGGCCGCGCCTCTCCGGCCTCCGGCATCGGCAGCAGCCACAGGTCGCGCCCGGTATCCGGGTGAATCTCGGTGTAGGCGAGCCAGCGGCCGTCCGAGGACCAGGAATCGGCCAGTTTGGGGTAGGCGCTGCGGAGCAGTACGGCCTCCGTGCCCGTTCCGTCGACGGGCTTGATGAAGAGGTTGAGGGGCCCCTCACGGTTGGACGAGAAGACCAGGCTGGCACCGTCGCTCGCCCACAGCGGCAGCAACTCGCCCGCCTCGTCGGTGGTGAAGCGCGTCAGGGCATCCCGCTGGAGGTCGGAAATCCAGATGTCCCCGTCGATCTCCAGTGCCAGGAAGCGGTGGTCCGGCGAGAGCCGGTGGCGCCCGAGCCTGCCCTGCAGCACCGGCACCTCCTCCTCGCTATCTCCGCCGACCCAATGCAGGGTGCTGGCGAGGGCGTCCCCCGGCACGTACGCCAGGACTCCGGCCACGCTCACCGCGAACTGGCCGGCGCCCCGATTGAGCGTCATCACGTTCTGCACGATGGGCACGGCCGGACCGGTCACCTCGGGTCCGTCCGGGTCGAACGGCGCGGCGAAGAGCGAGGCGCGGCGGGCGAAGACCAGTTGCCGTCTTCCCAACCGGCGAGGCTGCATGCCGCCTCCCACCTCCAGGCGACGCAGCTCTCCGGTCTGTAGTGACAGGCTCGCCAGTCTGAAGTCTTCGACTCCGGCGATGCCCACCGGCTCGACCGTGAACAGGACCCATTCGCTGCCGGGAAGAACCTCCGGCCAGAGGTAACCGTTCTCGCCGGTGCTGGGGTCCGGAGCCGCCAACAGCGTCGGTCGGCCACCCTCTGCCGAGACGCGCCAAAGCTTCGAACGTGGGCCCTTGGCGAACACGATCGTACCGTCGTCCGCCCAACTGGCGCCGCTCACCGGACCCTCGGTGGCTCTGGCCACCTCCACGGGCGGCCCGCCGCTCAGGAAGATCTTCAGCAGGTGGCCCTCTTCGTTGAAGTAGCCGACCGACTGGCCGTCGGGGGAGAAGAATGGGCCAAAGCCGCCCTCTGTGCCCTCGAGTGGACGTTGGTCCAAGCGGTCGAGGTGGAGAACGAAGAGACCGTCGCCGCCGTCGAGAGCGGCCCGGTAAACCAGGCGGGTGCCATCGGGAGAGAGCGCCACGCTGGTCGGGGTGGCGGGCAGGACCGGATAGGGAAGCGGGACCGGCAGGTGGAGCACCGGCGCCCGCGGCCCGTCGACACCACGGGAAGTCCAGACGGAGAACCCGACCCCAGCGGCGAGCAGCACCGCTACGGCGACCGCGAGGACCGTTGGCGTCAGAAGCTTCGGGCGGATCGCCTCGGCCGGGGCGACGGCGAGCACCCCGCGCGGGTCGACAGGACCGAGCAACTCGGGCCCGGCGGGAGCGGTCTCCTCGGCATCCGGCTCCACGTCGGCGATGAAGCGGTAGCCGCGTCGATGTACCGTCTGGATGTACGTCGGATGGTGGGAGTCGTCACCCAGGACCTCCCGCACCACTCCGATCGCTTCGGCGGGAGACTGGTCGGTGACCGCGGCGTCGTGCCAGACGACCTCGACCAGTTCGTCCTTGGACACCACCTCGCCGCACCGGTCCACGAGAACCTGAAGTACGTTGAGTGCTCGCGGCGGCAGAAAGAGCTCCTCGCTGCCGCGAGAGAGGATGCCGGAGGCGCGGTCGAAGCGAAACGGTCCGAAACGGACCGATCCCGGCCACTGCAGAGAGACGGCGGAACTCGCTTGTACCATGGCCTCCTCGCCAAGGATCCCTCCCAACCGTTGGAACCGCTGGGGAACCTCGCTGTGGCACGGGTACACCACCATGCGGTACTCGCTGTCCAGGAAGACAGCCTTCCTCGCTTGGTAGGAGTTTGGGACTTTACCACACCGCTACGGTACGGCGGTCCCTGGTTTGGCTGGATCGACGCGCTGTGCCGCCAACACGCCCTTCCGGTACTCAGCAACGACGCGCACTTCGACGCCGTAGACGGCGTACGGCGAATCGCCTTCCGACTGCCGCCGCTACGCCGACTGGTTTCGCCGCGTCATGGGCGTGCGCGGCAGAAAGATCGGCGCACCCTACGTTTTGCGGCGCACGCTCCTCAGCCGGCCTTCTTCACCTCGAACGGCACCGCGAGCCTCTCCCACTGCAGCGCGACCCACGAATCCACGATCACGAACTCCATCTCCTCCACATGCTCCCCGATGGGTTTCGGGGTGGCGGTCACCCGCAGCGCGTCCTGGCCGGCGTCATACCTGGTGCCCCACTCGTCTGCGACCTTGTTGAAGATGACGGTCCACTCGTTCTCGCCCGGCTCGGTGTAGAGGCTGTAGGTGCCGGCGGCCAGCGTCTCACCGCCGATCTCGACGTCGGCGCTGAAGGTGATGGTGGTGGCCTCGTCGGCGCCGGTACGCCAGACCTTGCCGTAGGGGACCAGGTCGCCCCAGACCGTCCGGCCCTTCACGTTGGGGCGTCCGTACTCCAGCGTCACCGTGACGCCGTCGATCGTCCCCTCCACCTTGCCGTTCTTGCTCGCCCTGGCGGAGTCGTCTCCGCGCTGCGCCACAGCGGGAAGGGCCGTGACCAGGAGGGCCGTGAAGATCAGCGGAACTACTGCTCGGTACTTGTGCATTTTCGTCCTCCAGCTAGAGAGTGTTACATCGGCTTCTAGGTTAACCCCACGCCCCGAGGGGCCACCCGGGACCAGCCCGGCTTTCCGGCGCCGGTGCGACCTTAGGATAGACGGACTCCGCGCGGAGAACTATCCCCACAGCGGAACAACTCCTGGAGCCATCGCATGGTGAAACCCCTCGGCCGATTCTTCCCCGTGCTGCTGATCGCGGCCTGCGCCAGCCAACCCGAAGCCGGCGACGACCCGCCCAACGTCATACTGCTCATGGCCGACGACATGGGTTGGGCGCAGACCGGCTACTACGGCCATCCACTGCTCAAGACGCCCCATCTCGACGCCATGGCCGGCGCCGGCCTGCGCATGGACCGGTTCTACGCCGGCGCACCGAGTTGCACACCGACCCGGGCAACGGTCATCACGGGCCGCACGAACGATCGCACCGGGGCCTTCCGCGTCGGCGACTCGATCAACAAGCAGGAGAAGACGCTCGCCGCGGCGTTCCGGCAAGCCGGCTATGCGACGGCGCACTTCGGCAAGTGGCACCTGAACCAGGTCCACCCGAGCGGGGACAATCCGCTCCCCGCGGACGATCCCCACAACCCCGGCGAACTCGGCTTCGACTACTGGCTGAGCCACACGAACCAGTTCAACCTGGACCCGTTGCTCAGCGAGAACGGCGTGCCGAAGCAGTTCGAGGGCGACTCGTCGGAAGTCCTGGTCGCCGAAGCGCTGCGCTACATCTCGGAGCAGACGGAAAGCGGCAAACCCACGCTCGCGGTGATCTGGTACGCCTCCCCGCACCGGCCCTTCGGCGCCTTCCCGGAAGACGAAGAGCCCTTCGCGGAGCTGGACGACGGCTCCAGGACCCACCACGCCGAGATCGTCGCCATGGACCGCTCCATCGGCTCCCTCCGCGAGGGCCTGCGCGAACTCGGCATCGCCGACAACACCCTGTTGTGGTTCACCAGCGACAACGGCGGCCTGCCCAACATCGACTATGGCCCCGAGCACCTCGGCGTGCGCCCCGACACCACCGGCCACCTGCGCGGCTTCAAGAAGGACTTCTACGAAGGCGGCCTGCGCGTGCCGACGATCATCGAATGGCCAAGCGGCATCGCTCCGAGAATCACGAACTTCCCCGCCAGCACGATGGACATCTTCCCGACCCTTATCGACGTAGCCCAGCTCGAACCGGCGTCGATCAACGCCGTCCACGACGGCATCTCCATCGCCGACGTCTTCGACTCCGAGCCCGCCCGCAGGGACCAGCCCATCGGCTTCCGCGCCAGCGGCGGCCTCGCCTGGCTCGACAACGACGTCAAGCTGGTCAGGAACTACACCGCCGACTCACCCGAGGCCTTCGAGCTCTACAACGTGATCGACGATCCCGAGGAACAGCAGAACCTCATCGAACAGCAGCCCGAGATCGCCGCCCGCATGCGCTCGGAGCTGGATGCCTGGAACCGGTCGGTGGACAAGAGCATCACCGGCGCCGACTACCCGGAGGGAAGGGTCCTGCCTTCCGGGCGGGAGCCGAAGGAGACAACGGAGCCGGTGACCAGCGACGGAGGATGAACCGTCAGCGAACAGCGGTTCCAACAGAGTCAGCTAGCAAAGCGGTCGGTGACGCCGTGTCACGGACGTTCGCTTCATTCCAGATGACCTGGGCAGCTCAGGTCCACCGTGAGCGTCTCCGTCTCAAGCACGACATCGGTTCCCGGTAGGAACGCTTGCACCTTGACGGCGTGTTGGGCTGCACTGAGCCCCCGGTGGCCCCCGTCCTCGCTATAGGCGATCCCTGTTTCAGTCTGGCCACGACCGGACGGCTTGGGGCAGGCGGCGAAGACGAGGTCTTCGCCGACCTTCCTCCAGGTTCGTCCAGGAAGATAGTGAACGCACAGGGAAACCGAGCCGCGCCAGACTTCACCGTCGACCAGCGTCCGGTACAGGAGTTGGTCCCTCCATTCGCTGGCAACCTCCGGCAGCGTGACTTCGGTGAGAGCCTGAGCGACCCATAGCGCGGTGCTGCAGGAGCCTCCCGTGGTCAACACACTGATCATCTCCGAGTAGAGCGGCCAGATTCTCAGAGACAACGGTGTCGTGGCTTCCAGTCTGGCACCGTCGATCGTCACCAGCACCTGCCGAGGCACCTTGCCTCTGCGCTCGCCGTGATCCGTGAACCTGTAGGTCATGCCGACTCTGAACCCGTCCCGCGGCCCGATGGCGAATACGCCGGGGAAGCCAGGAACTGCCTCAGCCGTCGCCGGCACTTGGTGGAAGGCATCGTCCTGTTGCATCTCCACCGAGACCTGCGCCAGGACCAATGAGATGGACTTCGACCGGACGGGCCTGTGCCATGCGACGCCAACCGCGTTTGCAGGCAAACGTCCGTTCTCCGGCGCCAGAAAGCCCCAATGATCCAACCCCATGCAGGTGCAGGCATCGGCCGGAGACGCCGCGAGCACCGAGAACGCACTCAGTAGCACGACCGCGAGAACGGCGGTTCCAAGAGAACGGGATCGGCGGCGAAGGAGAGACGCTGCCATGGAACGGCTAGGCATGGTGCAACTCGGCCGAGGAAGACGCTACTGCGCCAGGAGCTTCCCCAACTCATCATTCTCGCGCATCGAGTCCTCCAGATGCCGGAGCACGTCCGGCTGTACCCGGCGCCGCGCCAGGTATTCCTCGACCGCCTCGGAGAGCACTGCCGAAACGCTCCGCTTGGTCTCCCTTGCCAGGTCGCGAAGCTCGTTCCAGGCGGCTTCGTCCACCTTCGAACTGATCACCCTGGCCTTATGAGCTTTCGCGGGCATAGACCCTGTCCTCCAACGACAGCGGCGGTTCCTCGCCGCTCGCTCGCATGTCTTCCACGCCGCTGGCAACCAGCTCACGGATGCCGGCCAACGCCTCGTCGGGCGTCGGTGCCAGCCAACTGAGCGACGGGAACTCGACGCAGAGGCCCAAGTGCTCCTCGACTTCGGCTGACCAGGTGACTCTGTACGTGTAGTGGTCGCTCGCCAGGCCCTCCAGCTTGTCGATCGCCAAAGCGGAGCAGTGCCCCGAAGCCGGCGACACTAACCGACCATCTGAGCTTCGCCGGCAACCCGGAGGCTGGCCGACCGGCACCGGGCAGCGTGGTAGCTTGCCGCGCGTTCTCAACATTCCGCCTTCCCGCTTCGAGGGGTACTCGACCATGAACTTCCTCCCCACTGCCAGCCGCAGCCTGGTCTGCCTCGCGCTTCTCGCGTTCGCCGTACCGCCTTCGGCGTCGAGCCAGGAAATGATGATCGGCAACGGGGAGAAGAACTCGATCGTCGTGGATGACATGACCCGCCAGGGCCGCACCTTCACGTTCCGTGAAGTGACTCTCGCGGAGCCGGGTTGGCTGGTGCTCCACCCCTTCGAGGGCGGTGAGCCTCAGGGCGAGATCTATGTCGGCGCGAAGTACCTGCCCGCGGGCACCCACGAGAGCGTGACGATCGATGTCCAGACGGCCCCCGAGCCGGCGCCCGGCACCCAGTTCATCGTGATGCTCCACGGTGACGTCGACCGAGACGAGACCTTCGACTTCTTCTTTGTCGACGAGAGAAACGTCGCCGACAAGGCGGTGTTCGAGGGCTCGACGATGATTGGCCACGTCATCGCGGCTCCGTGAATGTGAGGCGGTACATCCATCCGGAAGCCGCGATGGACGCCACGGTCCACGTCCGCGAAGTAACCCGGAGGGACTGCGACCGCCAGCGCTTACGCGACCAACTCTCGGCGGGAGCCGCGTCGCCGGGGACCGGCAAAGCCGACGCCGCTTACTTCGACCAGCTCCGCGGCCAGGTCCGCGAAGCCGGCTCGCGCTGAGCGACGTTCTATCTACTCCTCCACGTCGAGCCGCGGCTTCAACCCGGAACGATGTCGTCCAGGGTAATGCGGAGAGCGTCGGCAAGTCGCCGAAGCGTGTAAACAGAGCCGGTTCGGCGACCGGCTTCGATGTCTACGATCTGGACGCGGCTTGTGTCGGCGGCGCGGGCCAGGGCGGCCTGCGAGAGGCCGCGGTGTTCGCGCCAGACCCGCAGAGGCGGCTCGCCGTCGATCAGCCGGCCGACGACCGCCTCCGGAACGAACTCCTCGGACCCAGCGTCGATTCTCTCCTGAACAACAAGGGCGGCCTGGATGTCGGCCAGATCCTCCTCCACGGTGCAAAGGCGCTGGTACTCGGCCTTCGGGATCGTCACGGTGTCAGTCATGCGTCACTCCTTGTAGACACTGCCGCGGCTCGCGACGTGAAGGATCTCAAGCCGGTCACCGTCGCGCATGATGGCCCGCCAGTCGCCAACGCGAAGCCGGAGTAGTCCACCGGAGCCCCGCAGTCGGGACACGTTGTTCGCTTGGGAGGCGGGTTCTTCGACGAAAGCCCGGATCTTGCGGCGTAGGCGCATGGCGTGGTTGCGGGGCATACGGGTCAGGACCCTCACGGCGCTACGGCTGTAGACGATCTCCTTCACTGGAAGAATGTAGCGCTAAGCGACACAGTAGTCAAGAACGACACCCATCCTCGCTCAGTGAATCGCCCTCGGAGCCGCAGCCCGCCCAACGCTCTTGGACACCAGCACTAGGCGGACAACCGCCGCGCCCGGTACGATCGAGAGCAGCGGCTGGGCGCACGATTGGCCCACCCCACCGGAAAGCGACTTGGTCACTCAAGCGATACCCATCCACGTCCTCTAGCGAAGGGTAGCCACCCTCTAGAACTTCAGAGAGCAATCCATGGTCAGTCCTGACGACGACTTTGAACATCACTCTTGGGAGGACCCTCTTGCTCTCGAGCGAGTCGGCCCAGGCGAAGTCAACGTGTACTTCCAACCCCAACGACGCTTCGGAGCCACCGCCGACGAGCGCGACACGAAACCGGATCGCGTTCGACTGTTTCAAGTCAACGTCCTAGACGGGCTCTTGACCATGTTTCCGATGAAGAACCTCGTCTACCCCGAACGGGCCGTCCGATCCAAGTACGACCGAATCAAGCGGATCTCGTTCTCCGGCGGACGCGTCGTCTACTCCGGAGCCAACCCAACTACCGAGGAGCAGCCGGAGCCCAAGTTCCTGGGCTCCTACTTCGGCAAGACGAAGAGAGAAGAACTCGACCACGAGATCCGGCAGCCAGAGCTTGACGAAACCGTCCCGACATCCACTGACGACATCCTGAATCTCCTTGCTGGCCTCCCTCCCTACTGCGTCAAGGATCCCCAATATGGCTTGGGCTTCAGACGGGCCTACAGGTCGGTCCTGTACGCCATCGAGGAGCTCACCGACGCCCAAGAACTCCATATCACCCAAGACGGCTCAACGGAATACCGGGAAGACTCAAAGACATTCGTCGTCTCCGCCAGCGACATGCTAACCCTCAAGAAGTTGGTCGACCGCGTTAACAACACATCCCGCGCAGCGGCCAACACGGTTAACCAAACATCGACGTACAACGAGTTCGCCGCCGTGCTAGGCCTCCCGAGCCGCCCGATGAAGTATGGAAGGGCGGAACTCCGAAAGGCTCTCACCGCCCTCCTTAACGGCGAAAGGCCTTTGTCTCGCGCAGAACAGACCGAGCTCGTAGATACTCTGGCGGAAAACGCCAGCTCCATTCTCGAGCACGAACCGGCCACACTCGACGGTCTGGAGTCGGGGATCGTGACTGCAAGAACGAGGGACCTCCTCGACAATCTGAGGAAGATGATGAAGACCGAGCACGATGAAGAAACGTGGCAGGACTTCCTTCAGGCCAATCCATTCGTGTTGTCAATGGTCTTCGGCCGACCTTTCGTCTACGTCGCCGACCAAGCATCTGTTGGCGGCCGGAAGATCGACGGAAGTGGAGACAAGATCACGGACTTCTTGGTGAAAAATTCCTTGACGAACAACGCTGCTCTGGTCGAGATCAAGACACCCAAGTTACGGTTGCTTAACCAGAGAGCATACAGAAAGGGCGTGTACGTGCCGTCGCGCGAACTCGTCGGCGCCATGAACCAGGCACTTGACCAGAAGAAGAGGTTCGAGGACGAGATCGCTTGGCACCGGCATCGCAATCCTACGCTTCGTGTAGAAGCCCATCACGTGCAGGCGTACTTGCTCGCAGGGCGAATGCCGGCGGAGGACGACCGCGTCAGATCTTTCGAGATTTTCCGCCACAACTCGAAGGACGTGGTGGTGATGACCTTCGATGAGCTTCTATCCAAGGTGGAGCACCTTTGCACTTTCTTGGAGCGCCAGAGTTCACCCGAAGGAGACTCCGCATGCCCTAGAGAAGACCAAACGGCTAGCACGACGGCGTGAGCGAGGAAGGTTCGGTTCGGGGTTGCTTTGCATCACGAGTGTCCGCAAAGTTCCCCCGCGCCAGGCTAGAAGCGAACGCCGCTCCCCCCTCAATGAATCACCCCCCGCAACCGCGGATCCAACAGATCCCGCAGCGCGTCCCCCACCAGCCGCACGTTCACGTCGTCGAGCGGCGGCTTGTTCACGTTGAACACCAGCGTGAGCGCGATGCCGCCGCCCGGCATCGTCTCCATCTGGATCCGCTCGTCCCGCTCGAAGGTCGACACGTCCTTGTAGGGGAGGTAGGTGACGTCGATCTCCCCCGTGCGCAAAGCGGCCGCGCGCACCGTCTCGTCGCGGATCACCCGGATCGTCACCTCGTCGAGGTACGGAAGCTGATTGCCGTGCTCGTCCCGGCCCCAGTAGTCCTCGTTCCGCACCAGGTGCACGAGCGTGCCGGTGATCACCTCCTCGAGTTTGAACGGCCCCGTCCCGGACGGGTTCCAGCCGTAGTCGGGGCCGAGCGCCTCGATCGCGGCCGGCGAGCTCATCACGCCGCCCCGGTCGGCCAGCATGCCGAAGCCCGCGCCCCACGCCCGCGCCAGATCGAAGCGCACGGTGTACTCGGCGATCACCTCGACCGCCTCGATCACAGCCAGCGATGCGCGCGGCGTGGCGATCGTCTCCGGGTCGAGGATCCGCTCGATGTTGGCCTTCACCGCCTGGGCGTTGAAGGGCGTGCCGTCGTGGAAGACGACGCCCTCCCGAAGCTGGAAGGTGATCGAGTCGGGGTCCGTCGCGATCTCCCAGGAGGTCGCCAGTGAGGTCTCCGGCCGCGGATTGAGCTGCGGGTCCGCATCCACCAGTTGATCGAAGATCTGCCGCCAGAAGTAGGCGTCGGCGCCCGACCGCCCGAGGACCGCGTCGAGCGACGTGGGCTCGAGGGAGTGGGCGACTCGCAGGTGGCCGCCGTAGCGGGGACCGCCGACGGCGGGGCGTCGGTGGGCCGCGGCGCCGCTCTCCAGCCGGTCGGCTCGGCTCTCGGGCACGCACCCGAGCACCGGTGCGAGGAGCACTGACAGCAGCATCGCCGGCCCGGATACGATCGCCCTGAGCGGCGACAACGGCGGTACAACAGACATTCGGTCCCCCAACTCTATGGGGACCGAGGCCATGGAGTTGAGCAAGGGAGAGCCACATGGGAAAGCAAGCGACACTCCTGCTCCTCAGCGCGCTGCTCTGCGTGCCTTGCGCCGCGCAGCCCGGCGACCGGTCCGATCAGCTCCTGCTGGCGGCCGCGGCGCCGAATCGGCAAGCGGGCCTCGACGAGCGTCCAAACGTCCTGTTCATCGTCGCCGACGATCTGAACGTCGCACTGGGCTCCTACCTCGCCTCGGCGCCCTCGCCGCAGTACGCGGGCGCGAAGACCCCGAATCTGGACCGCCTGGCCGCGGAAGGCATTCGCTTCGACCGGGCCTACGTGCAGAACCCGCTCTGCAACCCGTCGCGGACCTCGTTCCTGAGCGGACTGCGGCCGCCCACAACGGACATCTACAACGGCCAGACGCCTCCCCGCAGCAAGATCGGAGACGACCTGCGCATGCTGCCGGAGCACTTCCACGATCATGGCTACTTCACGGCGCGGGTGGGCAAGATCGCCCACAACATCTTCGAGCACGTGGTGATGTGGGACGTGTCGAAGTTCGTGCTGTCGCGAGAGCCGGAACTGCGCCTTCACCTGCCGGGTTACCTGCCCGGCATCGACCTGTCCGAGCAGCGGGACAACACCTGGGTGGACGGCTCCGAGAACGGCATGTCACGCGCCGATGTCCTCAGGACTCTGGGGCGGCGAGCAGGTCTTCCCCTGTCATGGCGCGCGACCCGGGAGTCGCCGCGCATGACGCCGGACGGAACCACGGCGACGCGCATCGTCCAGTTGATGGCCGAGAACCGGGACAAACCCTTCTTCATCGCCGCCGGTTTCCACAAACCCCACCAGCCGTGGGTAGGTCCCGTGGAGTTCTTCGAGCAGCATCCGGTCGATGAGATCAGGCTGCCGCGGACGCCGCCCGACGACACCGACGACCTGCCCGCCGCGGCGTTCCGACTGCTGCCGGACGACGCCGCCCACACGGAGAGGCAACGCAAGCAGGCCATTGCCGCGTACCACGCGATGGTCACGATGACCGACTTCTACGTAGGCCAACTGCTGGACGCCCTGGAGCTGCTCGACCTCGCCGACTCCACGATCGTCGTGTTCACCAGCGACCACGGCTTCCAGTTGAACGAGCACGGGGGGCTGTGGCGCAAGACCTTCCAGTTCGAGGAGTCGACCCGCGTACCGCTCCTCGTCCGCCTTCCGGGCGGCCGACAGGCCGGAGAGGTCGCGGGCGGACGGCAAGCCGGAGACGTCACGGGCGGACTGGTGGAACTGGTCGATCTCTACCCGACGCTCGTCGAGCTGTGCAACTTGCCGACACCGGCGCATGAACTCGAAGGCACGAGCTTCCGGCCGCTGCTCGACGAACCGGACCGCCCGTGGAAGTCGGCGGCCTTCTCGGAGTCGAAGCGCGGGCGCTTCCACGGCCGCACCCTACGCACTCAGCGCTATCGGTACACCGAATGGACCCCGCTCGAGGCGACCGGCGGCGAGACGGAGCGCGAACTCTACGATCTCGAAGAAGATCCCTTCGAGTGGGAGAATCTGGCGTCTGATCCCGGTCGGCGTGGGCACGTAGAGGAGCTGTCCCGTAGCCTGCACGCGGGCTGGCGAGCGGCGCTGCCGGAATCGATACTGACCGCCTCCGCGGACGCGCGACCTTAGCCCGAAGTTCTGAGGCTCCTGGGGCCTCCTCGTCGTCGAGAGGCGTTGCAGTGCTTGGGTTTTCGGGTGTTGGGCCGCCCCTGTTTTCTGCCATTGGTAGCCATGTAATGATCTCGTGTCATGTAGATATTCTGAATGGTTTCGTCTACAATGAGAAGCCATGTACATCGAACGGGTACCCAACCGAAACTCACCACCAGCCGTCCTGCTGAGAGAGTCCTACCGACAGGACGGAAAGGTCAAGAAACGCACTCTCGCCAACCTCTCCAAGTGGCCCGACCAACTCGTCGAAGGACTCAGAACCCTGCTCAAGGGAGGAGTCGCCCTGCCTTCGCTCGAGGCAGCCTTCGAGATCCTGCGCGCCAGACCGCACGGCCACGTCGCCGCCGTCCTCGGCGCGGCCCGAAGCCTCGGCCTCGAACGGCTCCTCGATCGACGGCCCTCGCGCGAGCGGGCGCTGGCGCTGGCCATGATCGCGGCCCGCATCCTCGAGCCGCGATCCAAGCTCGCCACCGCCCGCGGACTCGCAAGCGAGACCATGAGCCACACCCTCGGCGAGGAACTCGGCGTGCAGGAGGCCTCGGCCGACGAACTCTACGGCGCCATGGACTGGCTGCTCGAAAGACAGCCGCGCATCGAGCGGACTCTTGCCCGGCGGCATCTGGAAGACGGCTCGCTGGTGCTCTGCGACGTGACCTCGGTCTACTTTGAGGGCAGGAAGTGCACGCTGGCCAGGCACGGCTACTCCAGGGACAAGAAGAGAGGCAAGGTCCAGATCGTCTTCGGCCTGCTCTGCAGCCGGGACGGATGCCCGGTCGCGGTCGAGGTATTCGAGGGCAACACGGCCGATCCGACGACCCTGAACGCCCAGGTGCAGAAGCTCCGCGACCGCTTCTCGCTGGAGAGGATCGTGATGGTCTCAGACCGGGGCCTGATCACCGACGCGCGCATCCGCGAGGACCTCGACCCCGCGGGCCTGTCCTGGATCAGCGCCCTGCGCGCGCCGGCGATCAGGACGCTGGCCCAGGAAGGCCACCTGCAACTGTCGCTCTTCGACCAGCGGAAGATGGCCGAGATCAGGGTCCCGGAGCTGTACCCGAAGGAGCGCCTCGTGGTGTGCCGGAACCCGCTTCTGGCGGAGGAACGCGGCCGCAAGCGCCAGGAGCTTCTCGAAGCCACCGAGCGCAAGCTCGACGCCGTCGTTGCGGCGACGCGGCGCAAGAAGAACCCCCTGCGCGGCAAGGACGCCATCGCCGTGCGCGCACGGCCCACTCCACTCCAGAACGAAGCCTTCAAACTACTCGGCATCCGCCCCTGAAGCCGACGTACCCAGTACAAGACACCGCCGAACAACTGAAAACGCCCACCACTACAGGCGATTTCACGACTTGAAGCTCAGAACTTCGGCTTAGACGATGAGGCAAGCCAGGTCCCACGATCCGCGGACATGGCGCGCATCGCTCCGAGAGAAAGAGAAAGAGCTCGACCGCTCGGCGAGTGCGCTCGACGTCCACACCGACATCCCGTTTCGCGAAGTCCTGCGCATCTTCGCGCGCGTGCTCTCCTACATGCGCCTCTTCGATGCGCGCATCCTGATCCTGGACGAACCGACCTCAGCACTCGATCCCGAGACCGAGGCCTATTTCGTCAACGCCCTGCACGAGGCGGCGAAGGACAAGCTGGTCATCATCATCGCCCACCGCCTGTCGACGATCGCCAATGCGGACCGGATCTACTTCCTGGAGGACGGCGAGATCCGGGAAGAGGGAACGCACGAGGAACTCATGGCGGTGCCCGACGGGCACTACCGGAGCTACGCCTCGTTGCAGGCCGGGGCGGGCTGAGCCGCAGGTACTACCAGCGGCCTGCCCGATGCCCGCGCTAGAACCGAATGCCCACCACCACCCGGAACTCTCGAGGCACCTGATAGGAGATGCGTCCGGGGAACGGGCGGGCGTTGAACGGATTGACGATGATCTGTTCCTGCTCGTCGGTGGCGTTCGCCAACTCGCCTCGCAACTGCCCTTCCACGCGGCCGCTCAGCGGGAAGTCCCAGGTGGCGGTCAGGTGGATGTTCATCGTGTTTTCGAGTTCGTTGGAGCCGCGCGGCTCGCGGTAGGTCTCGGTGACGATCCTCTGCCCGCTCACCGGATGAGCCACCGTGGCCCGGCCGATACGAGTCCAGGGGCGGCCGGAACGGAACCAGCCAGTCGCGCCGAGCCCCAGCCTGTGGCGCCCCAACTCCCAGTGCTTGAGCGCCACCACGTTGAGATTGTGCGTGCGATCGGACGAAGTCGGGCCGAAGCGGTTGACCGCGGTGCTATCCGTCCGACCGGTCACCACGTCGACCCCTCCCCTTCCCTCGAGGAAGGTGTCGGCGTCCGTCGTGTCGTTGTTCGTGATGTTCCCGACGGCGTTGCCCTCGGCCTTCGAGAGCGTGTAGTTGGTTCTGAGCGTCCAGTTGCCCCGGTAGCGCCGGTTGTACTCGAACTGCAGCCCCTGGTACTCGCGCTTGCCCTCGTCGTAGTTGGCGATTGCGTCGAAGGGGATGCCTGAGGTGGTCCCGGAAAACTGGACAGGTGGCTAAGGTGTACTCCTCGACCTAGAGGAGGAGCCAGGATGAAGAGGAAGCGTCGGAAGTTCACTGCGGCTTTCAAGTCGAAGGTGGCGCTTGAGGCGCTGCGTGAGGAGAAGCCGCTCGCGGCGATCGCATCGCGGCACCGGATTCACCCGAATCAGGTGAGCAGTTGGAAGCGGAAGGCGATCGAGGGGATGAGTGAGACCTTCTCGGCCGGGCCGGAGCGGCGCCGGGACCACGAGGAGGAGATCAGGGACCTGCACGCGAAGATCGGGGAGCTGACGATCGAGCGGGATTTCTTGTCCAGGGGGCTCGGGCACTGAGCCGGACCGAGCGCCTGCGGATGATCGAGCGGGAGACGGGTGACGTGAGCTTGAGTCGGCAGTGCCGTCTGCTCGAGATCAGCCGTTCCTCGCTGTACTACCGGCCCAAGGGCGAGAGCGCCGAGACGCTGGCCCTGATGCGCAGGATCGACGAGCTGTTCCTGCTGTACCCGTTCTACGGTTCGCGTCAGATGGTCCGCCACCTTCGCCGAGAGGGCGTTCGGGTCGGTCGTCACCGGGTGCGGCGTCTGATGCGGTTGATGGGTATCGCGGCGATCTACCGGGCGCCGCGGACCAGCAAGCCTCACCCGGAGCACAAGGTCTATCCCTATCTGCTCAGGGGGCTTTCCATCGAGCGTCCGGATCAAGTCTGGTGCTCGGACATAACGTACATTCCGGTGCGCGGCGGGTTCCTGTACCTGGTGGCGGTCATGGACTGGGCGAGCCGTCGGGTGTTGTCCTGGCGGCTGTCGAACAGCCTGGACGCATCGTTCTGCGTCGAGGCCTTCGCCGAAGCCCTCGACCGGTACGGCAAGCCGGACATCTTCAACACGGATCAGGGGAGCCAGTTCACGAGCGGCGACTTCACCGGTCTTCTCGAGAACGCGACGGTGAAGATCTCGATGGACGGCCGGGGTCGCTTCCTCGACAACATCTTCATCGAGCGCCTGTGGCGCTCGCTGAAGTACGAGGCGGTCTACCTGAACGAACTCGTCGACGGCATCGAGGCGCGGCGGGTGATCGATGGGTGGCTCGCCTTCTACAATGAGGAGCGGCCACACACGGCGCTCGGCGGCAGGACACCTGCCGAAGCCCACCGCGGACTAATGGGCATTCCGCAGAATCGAGAGTTTTCCACAGCCCCGGCGACGGCGGCTGCGGCGTAATCAACACATGGAGTACACCTTAGCCCGGCCTCGAAACTGTCCAAAGGACCGGGACCACCTCAGCCGTTCGCGTCGAACTGCTCGTTGCCCCAGTACAGGTCTCCGAGTTCCCAGACGATGGCGCGGACCTCGAAAGCCCAAAGATCGCCGATCTGCCGCTCGACGGCGAAGGTGATCTCGTCCTTGTAGTACGGGTCGAACGGCTGAATCGGCGTCCGGTTGTTCGGGATCGACGTGAACTGGAAGCGGTCGTAGAGCTGTGTCGCCCGGTTGTAGCCGTACTGGTGAAATGCGTTGGCGCCGTTCGGCAGCCGCGACATGAAGCCGTTGACGATGTGCGTACCGATGAGCTGGTAGGTACGTCCCAGGGTGCCCTTGAGCAGCGTCCTGCCATCGCCCTTGATGTCGTAGATGGCGGCAAGACGCGGCGCCACGTCGCTCGGCGAGGTGGCCTCCTCGCCGACATCGTTGGCGTGGTCCTGAGCGTCCAGGCGAAGCCCGAGGTTGAACGTCCAGTTGTCGCCGGCGGTGATCCGATCCTGCGCGAAGACGGCCAGGTTGTCGCTGGTGGTGACCACCGGCTCGTCCGGCACAATGAAGACTCGCTTGCGTACCGGCACGCTGAAGCCGCCCGGGAGGTTCTCGTTGTAACCCCGACCCTGATACCGGGTAGGCGGGGTGTTGAAGCTTTCGAACTCGAGATCCTGGTAGTCGACACCCAACTTGAACTCGTGGTCGCCGCGGAAGAGGTTCAGGGCGACGTTGCCCTGTTTCCGCGGGAAGGAGTTGTAGCCGGTGCCGGATCCCAGGTACACCGAGTTGTACTTGAGGTTGTTCGTCAGGTCCCAGTAGGCGCCGCCGCTACCCGCCGGACTGTCGGGGTTCGCGCCGGAGTCGACCGGCCGCTGATTGACCTGGCCGCGAAGGATCTCCGACTCGTAGTCGGCCACCTTCAGTTCGAGAAAGGCGTTCGAGGAGACCGCCCAGTTCCAGGCGCCCTGGGTGAGAATCTCGGTGAGGTCGAAGATGCCTGGAGTCCAGAGGTCGGCGGCGTTTGCCGCCCAAGACACCTTGGCCACGCTGCCGTCGGCATAGAGGAGAGAGAACTGGTGGTCCTGTTGGGGTTGGAAGTTGAACTTGCCGACAAGCGGCTCGCCCTGCATGCTGTTGTCGAGTACGGCGCCGCCGCGGAAGGCGTCGATCTCGTTCGAGTTCGTCTCGCCCCCTGCGACGAAGTACCACGCCTTGTCGCGGGCGAACGGACCGCCGAACGCGAGTTCGAAACTATTCGTGTTGTCGCTCGAGCGCGGCAGCGGAACGGCGTCCGACTGGGCGCGCCAGCTCTGACGCTGAAGAATGTAGAGCAGGTCGCCGTGGAACCTGTTCGTCCCGGTCTTGACCACGGCGTTGGTGACGCCGCCGATCACCCGGCCGTACTCCGCCGGCGCTCCGGCCGACTCCAGGCGAACCGAGGACAGCGCGGTGGTCGGCAGGAACAGGCGGGAACTGCCGCCGCGGCGGTTGAACGAGGTGTCCACGCCGTCGACGAAGCCCGCGGTTTCGCTCCACAGACCGCCGTTGACGGTGGGTGTGTGATCGCCGAGGCCCTGTGACCGTGCGTCACTGGTCACACCGGGCAGCAGCATGACCGCCGATTGGTAGTTCCGCTTCCCGAAGCTCACGTTCTCCGCCACCGCGGCTTCGAGGGTCGAGGCCGCCCCCACCTCGTACTTGTCGACCAGCGGCGCCTCGGAGATCACGGTGATCGTCTCCTCCGTGATGGAAGCGAGCTGGAGGTTCCTCACCAGGCGGGTACCGGCTTCGAGGGGCGCTGCCGCGGGCTGCGACTGCATGCCCTCCATGGCAGCCCGTACCGTGTAGTCGCCGGGCACGAGCAGGCCGAAGCGATAGGCGCCTTCCGCGTTCGCAATAGCCGTCCGGGTACCGCGTTCGCTCTCAAGCGAGACGGCGACTCCAGGGATCGGCGAGCCCGACGCATCGGTGACGACGCCTTCGACCGTGCCGGTCTGAGGCGCGTCGGCATGAGCGCCCACGGCGATCAGCGCCGCCATGACCATGCAGATGACGATGGGACCTTGGACTCGTCGCATTTCTCGAACCTCCTTCGTGGGTGAAACCGGTGATGGGCTACTGAACCTGGTAGCTCGCGGGAGCTTAGCGGACACTGTTTGAACATCCAACACCGTGAGATCACTGGCGTTCGCGGGATGGGTACGCGACAATCTCGGCCTGCAGGGAATCGGATTGATGTGTGGATCGGCGAGTACACCCTCAGGTGCAGGTACCGGGGCCGACGTGCTCACCGCTCTGCGGAACTACCGCGCCGCGATGAGGAACGGGGACATCGACGCGCAAGTGGCCTTCTTCGCGGAAGCCTGCCGCGGGTCTTGTTGCTCGGGGAGGACGGCCTGCTCCGCATGGAGGCTCCCGAGGAGCTTGAGGCGCTGCGCCGCGGCGGCGTGCGGAAGGGGCCGCAGACCGTGCCGTCCGGCGCGGACCTGCCTGTAGACGGCGTCGCCGGCAACAGCCTGGAGTTGCTGGTCGAGATGGACAGCGCCGAGGCGTCCGAGTACGGCATCAAGGTGTGCGCGCCGCCGGACGGCCAGGAGGAGACGTCGGTCTTCTACGTTGCCAAAAAGAAGCTGCTCAACGTAGATACACGCAAGTCAGACCCGGAAGACACGCCCAAGGTCGTCGAGGCGGCGCCCTTCGAGTTGAAGGCCGGCGAGCGGTTGACGCTGAGAGTCTTCGTCGACAAGTCCGTGGTCGGGGTCTTCGCCAACAGCCGCCAGGCCGTCGCGCGGCGCATCTATCCGTCACGCCCGGACAGCGTCGGCGTTCAGCTCTTCGCCGTCGGCGGCGATGCCCACGTGCACTCGCTCGAGGCCTGGAAGATCACGCCTTCGAATCCCTACTAAGACCGGCCGAGTCCGGCTCGAGGACAGGCTCGGCGCAGGAACCGGGTCTGGCGTCGAGTCTCCAGAGACTGCGATCCTGGAACTGCTCAGAGCCGTCCGCTCGCTGATCGAGCATCTCGACGATCTGGACCGACGCTTTTTCGAGAACCGAACCGCCGTCGTCCAAGTGACGTCGGATTCCTAAACCGTGCCAAGTCGAGATTGATTGCGTTTCACGTCCATTCGTGCTAGATTGTCTCCCTTCGACGGAGGCCCCGACGGCCGGTTTGTGACCTCCGCCACAGTGCCAACCCGGACCGCAAGGTCCCAGCACGAGTGACGACAATGATTGACAAGGAAACCGGCATGAGCGCCAAGGAGCGCATGGGCTAGGAGATCGCCACGCTCGCGGCTCGGATCGACGCGGCGACCTACGAGTTGCTCGTTCTGATTCGCAAGTTCGATGAACAGGAAGGCTGGAACTGCGGCTTTCTCAGTTGCGCCCACTGGCTCACCTGGCGCATCGGTCTCGCGCCCAATGCGGCCCGCGAACGGGTGCGCGTAGCCCGGGCCCTGGGCGAACTGCCCCTGATGAGCGAGGCGATGAAACGCGGCCAACTCTCCTACTCCAAGGTGAGGGCGTTGACCCGCATAGTCCGGCCCGACACGGAGGAGTCGCTGGTCGACCTCGGCAAGGCAGGGACCGCAGCGCAAGCCGAACGCGTCGTCCGGGAGTGGCGGCGGATCGATCGCACCGTCGAAGCAACCGACGACGAGCTGCGTGACGCGTCGAGTCACCTGACCACCCATATCGACGAGAACGGCATGTTCGTGATTCGCGGACGCCTGGCACCGGAGGCGGGCGAGGTGCTGATGAAGGCGCTCAAGGCTGCGGGCGACAGGCTCTATGCCGAGCAACCGAAGGATCGGCCACCAGTCGGCAAGGTGCGCGCCGACGCTCTCGCCCTCGTTGCCGAAAGCGCGCTCAGGGCCGGTCTGGACCCGGGGTCAAGCGGCGATCGGTATCAGGTCGTCGTGCATGTGAACGACGAAGATCTCAAGGCCCGGAGGGACGCGCCAGCAACTGCCCGAGCGCCTCGTGTTTCCCCGGAAACGCCAGCAGCGCCCGCTTCCGCGGAAACGCCACCGACGCACCAGTCGGGAAAGCGTTCCCGGGACGCAACCGCCGCGCGCGTTTCCGCGGAAACGCGAAACCGACTTGAGCCGGCAAGACAACCGCCCTCACGCAGCGGCGCCTGGCTCGGCGACTCCAACGTTCCTGTTTCCGCAGAAACAGCGCGACGAATCGCCTGCGACGCCGGCAAGGTCTGCATGAGTCACCGTTCCGGCCAGATCCTCAACGTCGGCCGCAAGACCCGCACCATTCCACCGCCCATCCGGCGCGCCCTCGAGTTCCGCGACCGCGGTTGCCGCTTCCCCGGCTACACGTCGAAGCACTGCGACGGCCATCACATCGTCCACTGGGCCGACGGCGGCGAAACGAAGCTGTCGAACCTCGTACTCCTCTGCCGCCGGCACCACCGCCTCCTCCACGAGGGCGGGTTCCGAGTCCGACTGAGCGCCAACACGGCCGTGCAGTTCTTCCATCCGCGCGGCCGGCCGCTGGACCAGAGTCCGGCACCGCCACCGGTAGGCCTCGATGCAGCCCGAGAACTGATCGAACACCTGGAGGACGCCCGCATCCTGATCACCGGCAAGGAGTCGATGCCTGCCTGGGACGGCCGGCCCATGGACCTGCCCTACGTCATGGAATGCCTGTGGCGGCCGCCGCCTCACCTGGAGGCGGTCGTTGCCCGGGAACGAGCTTGCGGAAGCCCGCGTCAGTCGCGAGGTACACGGGCCGCCTAGTCCGCGTGGCCCGTAGCGCCGCTTGAACTCGGACTCGGGGGATTCCCGCTCCCGCTGAGTAGCAGCCACATGGATCGGCAATGCACAAGACGTCGTGGAAAAGGGCGGTGCCGCAGCCAGCGAAAGGCTAACCTTACGCGGGCCGGGGCGGCTCGGCGAGACCCACGAGTTGACCCTGCAGGTCGATGGTGACCGCCTGATCGGCAAGGTCGACGGCGCGGCGCTGATCAAGGTCACCGACACCGCGCTGGATTGCGGCGCCGTCGGCCTGGTGATCGAGGAGGGCCGGCTGGGTGTTGATCGGGTTGAAGTCGGGGCTGTGGCCTGAGTTGCGGAGACCGGCGCTTCGCGCCGGATGCCGGCCGGAGGCCGGCGTACCTGTACCTTTCTCGGGTGGATTCTGGTGGGTCGTTGAGAGAGGTGGAATCGACCAGTAGCCGTCGCGGCTGCGGTAGCTGTGGGAAACCGGCTTGCCGGTTTTCCAAGGTCCGGCGGGAAACGGTCTGCCGTTTTCCGCGGGACCGGCAGCTTCCGCAGCCGGGACCGCCGGTCGGTTTCGTTTCCGGCCTGCCGGAGTCACTGAAGGAAGGTCGGCAAGCAGCCAGGAGCGACCACCGGCGCACTGTGCTTCGAGCACCTGGCTGGGACCCGTGCCCTGGCTGCTTCGCCGCGTTGGACGCCCAGTGGAGAGTCAGTGCCTTAGAGCACCAGTACAGGTACGGGCAGGCAACGCGGCATGCCGACCAGGCAACACTACCGCAAGGGAGAAGGAGGACGAGATGACCAGGACGTGGTTCGTCGGCGTGGACTGGGGGTCCGAGACCCACCACGTGTGTGTGCTGGATCGGGACGGCAAGGTGAGGGGGGAGCGGGCGTTCGACCACAGCGGCAAGGGACTTGCCGCCATGGCCGACTGGCTCCTTGGACATACCCGACCGACGTCTCCGGACGAGATCGGCGTCGCCATCGAGGTGCCGCACGGACCGGTGGTCGAGACTCTCCTGGAGCGGGGCTTCGCCGTGCATTCGATCAACCCCAAGCAGCTCGACCGCTTCAGGGACCGCTTCTCCGTCGCCGGCGCCAAGGATGACCGCCGCGATGCACGGGTGCTCGCCGCCGCGCTTCGCACCGACCCCGAGTGCCTGAACCGCGTGCAACCATCCGATGCCGCCATCGTCATGCTGCGCGAGGTGTCCCGCGCCCGCAAGCAGTTGGTCAACCAGAAGAACCGCCTGGAGAACCAGGTCCGCGACCAGCTCTGGCGCTACTACCCGCAGTTTCTCGCCGTGGTCAAGAACGAGGTGTCGGCGCCCTTCGCGCTGGCCTTGTGGCGACTGGCGCCGACCCCCGGCAAGGCTCGACGGCTGCGCGAAGCCACGCTCGCCAAACTGCTCAAGGAACACCGCATCCGGCGCCTGACCTCCGCCCAACTGCGCGATCAACTGCGGGCCGAGCCGATCGCCGTTTCCCCGGACACCGTTAAGGCCGCCGTCGAACACATAGGACTCCTCCGGCCGGTGCTCGACACCGTCTGCCGCCAACTCGCCGACGCCGACAAGCGGCTGGAGCGGATGACCCGCGCACTCGAGGCCCCGGCCCAACGGGAAAACGACGACGACTCCCCTAAGCCGAGCGACGCCGCCATCCTCAGGTCGCTGCCCGGACTCGGCAAGGTCGGCCTCGCCACCCTGCTCTCCGAGGCCGATCAAAGCCTGGGCCGCAGAGACCACGAGGCACTGCGTTGCCTCTGCGGAGTGGCGCCGGTGACCGTCAAGTCCGGCAAGAAGCTCATCGTCATGCGACGACTCGCCGCCAACGAACACCTCAGCGACGCCGTCTATCACTGGGGACGAGTCGCCATCGAGCATGACCCGATCAGCCGCGCCAAGTACGACGCCATGAAAGCCCAGGGAAAGACGCACGGACGCGCCATCAGACAACTCGTCGACCGACTCCTCGGCGTCGCCTGCGCCATGCTCCGAGACCGAACTCTCTTCGACCCCAACAAGCGATGCCATGCCCAGGTCGCATGACCTCCCTGACCCGCAGCAGCCTCCCCAAAACACACTTGCTAAAGGGTGGAGAGTCCCAGCGGGGGATGTGCGGCAGTGCAACGCTGGTACTGAAACCGAAGCCACCCGCTGGGTGCGCCGCAGGATGGTCGCCGCTAGACAGGCTCGGCCACTTCCGTGGCCCGATTCAGCCGATCGCGGATCTCGCCGAGCCGCGACCACTCCTGCAGCGCCATAGGCAGGGCGATGCTCGACTCCACGAACTCCCAGGAGTAGCTGAGAATCGCGAAGATCGCGCCCGCCGTGATCATCGGAATCGTCGCCGCGATCCACACGTTGCCGAGCACGAAGGCGAACATGGCGGCGAAGATCCCGCCGTACAGAACGGCCTCCGTGTCCGAGAGCCGGACTTCGCTTCGGCGCAACTTCCTGAGGTGCGTCACGAGCGACTCCAGGCGACGCTGCTCCAGGATCGAGACCTGGAGCTCGGTCTGCGCGTTCAGTTCGCCGTTCAGCCGGTAGAAGCGCCGGTGAAAGAGTCCGTAGATCAGACTGATCGCAACGAGCGCGCCGAGAGGATCGCCGCCACCTCCCAGAGAGCGCTCGGGCGCCTGGCCGACCCGTTAACGTCGCGAGGCTACAGGGCCTCGCCGGGGACGAAGTACCAGTCATGAAGCCACTGCACATCGAAACGCCGCTCTTTGAGTCGCGCCCGCTGTCCATCCACGCGGGGCGGAGCATCTGGCTGAAGCTCGACGCGATGCAGCCGCCCGGCTCGTTCAAGATTCGAGGCATCGGCTTCGCCTGCCAGGAGTACGTTCGGCGGGGCGCCAGGCGCTTGATCTCGTCGTCCGGCGGCAACGCGGGGATCGCGGTCGCCTACGCCGGACGCCATCTCTCGGTGCCCGTGCTCATCGTGGTGCCCGAAACCACGTCCGACAGGGCCAAGGCCCTGATCCGGCAGGAAGGCACCGAAGTCGTCGTCCATGGCGATTCCTGGCAGGAAGCCAATGAACTGGCCATGTCGACGGTCGAGGAGTCTGATGCTCTGGTTCATCCGTTCGACGACCCTCTCGTCTGGCAGGGACATGCCACCCTGGTGGACGAGGTGGTGCGGTCGGGCGTCAAGCCCGACGCCGTGGTCGTCTCCGTCGGAGGGGGCGGGCTGCTGTGCGGCCTCGTGGAGGGGCTACGGAGCAGCGGCTGGTCCGATGTCCCGGTGATTGCGGTCGAAACGGAAGGCGCCGACTCCCTGGCTCAGTCGGTGCGAGCTGGCTCCCGGGTCGAGCTGCCCGCCATCACCAGCCTCGCCATTACGCTTGGGGCGAAGAAGATCTGCAAACGAGCGTTCGACTGCACCAGGGATCATCCGCTTCGGAGCGTCGTGGTTTCCGATCAGGCCGCCGTGTCCGCATGTCACAGGTTCCTCGCCGATCACAGGGTGGTCGTGGAGCCGGCCTGCGGAGCGTCGCTCGCCGCCGTGTACGACGGCGCACTGGAACTCGAGGACTTCGAGTCCGTCCTGGTCATCGTCTGCGGCGGCGCTACGACGACCCTCGAACAGTTGCGAGAATGGGCGAAGTGACCCGCTACCGCGCTCTCCCGGCTACCGTGACGATCCTGGCGCTCGCCATCGGCTGCGCGAGCCCCGGCGACCGGCAAGCCAGCCTCGACACCGGAGCCGACAATCCGGCCGTCGACGCGCTGTTCGCATCCTGGGACACGCGGGATTCGCCCGGATGCGCGCTCGCGGTGGCGCGGGACGGCGACCTCATCTACTCGCGGGGCTACGGCTACGCCAACCTCGACTACGACATTCCGATCACGCCGCAGACAGTCTTCGACGTCGCCTCGGTGACCAAGCAGTTCGTCGCCGCCGTCGCCAACATGCTGGCACTGGGCGGAACGGTCTCGCTCGACGACGACGTTCGCAAGTGGCTTCCGGAACTGCCCGAGTACGAACGGCCGATCACCCTGCGGCACCTGATCCACCACACCGGCGGCCTGCGCGACTATCTGAACCTGTTTCCGCTCGCCAGCGCCGGCGACTACTACGCGGTTTCGCGCGAGCAACTCCTGGCGATGATGTCGCGGCAGCTCGCGCCGGTCTTCCCTGCCGGCGAGCGGTACGAGTACAGCAACACCGGCTACATGCTCCTGGCCCATGCCCTCGAGCGCGCCAGCGGCAAGTCCCTGGGCGAGCTGGCGCGGGAGCGGATCTTCGAGCCGCTGGGAATGGAAAGCAGCCGGATGTACGAGAACCGCGAGGAGATCATCCCGCGGCGCGCCACCGGCTACCACCGAGACGACGACGGACGGCTGCGGATCGTGCACAATTACAACTTCGAGATCGCCGGCGACGGGCAGCTCTACACGACGGTGGAGGATCTGCTGCGCTGGGACGACTACCTGCACGGCGCCGAGAAACCAGCGATCTACGGGGAGATGCTGACCGAGGGCACGCTCAACAGCGGCGACGGGATCGGCTATGCCCACGGCATCACTCCGGGTGAGTATCGCGGCTTGCGCACGGTGGGGCACGGCGGCCACTCGTGGGGCTTCCTGACGGAACTCAGGCGGTACGTGGAGCCCGGCCTGTCGATCGCCGTCGCCTGCAACGCCGAGTACGGAGACCCCGGAGAGCTGGCGCGGCGGGTTGCCGACCACTACCTGGCGGACCAGCTCGGGTCGGAGGGCAGCGACGAGGAGGAGGATGACGAGGACGAGGCGGCGGAGCAACCCGACGCACCATCCCCGTCGCCCGCCGAGCTGGCCGAGTTCTCCGGCAGCTTCTTCTCCCCCGAACTGGACGCCACCTACCGATTCGCCGTCGAGGATGGCGGTCTCACAGTGCGAATCGAGCAGCAGCCGGCGCTTCCGGTGGCTCCGGTCGCCGAGGACGAGTTCCGGGTCGAGTTCGAGAGCCGCGGGTGGGCCGCGTCTCCAGCGCGGCTCGAGTTCGAACGCAACGCGACCGGCGCAGTCACCGAATTCAGCCTGAGTTCGGGCTCGGAGCGGGGCCTCGTGTTCGAGAAGCAACCGGCCCTGGACGTTCGGTCTCCTCCCGCCGGAGGCGGTCGATGATGGGGCGGGGACGCCGGTATCGCTTCGCTGGGTCCGCCGGCCTCTGGCCGGCTCCCCGCGTGGCGACGCGAAGCGGCGCCGCGCGGAGTATCGGGCGAGGCGTAGCCTCGCCACACTGTCTCGCGCTGCTGGTCAGCCTCGGCCTGACCATGGCAACTTGCGCCCCCGGCGAACCTGCGCCGACGCCCGTCGTCATCGTCAACGCCCGCGTCGTCGACGGCAGCGGCCTACCCTCCCGCGACGTCAACGTCCGCATCGTCGGCGACCGCATAGCCGCCGTCGGCAACTTCGAGCCGTCGGCCGAGGACGCCGTCGTCGACGCGGACGGCCTGATCCTGGCGTCCGGATTCATTGATGTCCACAGTCACCACGACTTCAAGCTGTTCGAGCTCCCGGAGGCGCTGGCGGCGGTCAACCAGGGCATCACGACCATCGTGGCCGGGCAGGACGGAGGCCAGCAGTACCCACTGGCGGAGTTCTTCGCCGAACTCGAGACCACGCCCGCCGCCGTCAACGTCGCCTCCTACGCCGGTTTCGGGACGCTGCGCAGCGAGGTCATGGGCGAGGACTACATGCGCCATGCCACGCCGGAAGAGGTCGGCGAGATGGCGAATCTGTTCCGCCAGGAACTCGAAGCCGGCGCTCTCGGACTTTCGTCCGGGCTGGAGTACGACCCGGGTTCCTTCTCGACGACCGAAGAAGTCGTGCAACTCGCCAGCGTTGCCGCCGCCCACGGAGGCCGCTACATCAGCCACATCCGCAGCGAGGACCGGTACTTCTGGGAAGCGATCGAAGAGATCATCGAGATCGGTCGCGAAGCCCAGCTACCGGTGCAGGTGGCCCACATCAAGCTCGCCATGAACCGTTGGTGGGGGCAGGCCGAACGTCTCAAGAACCGGCTGGATGAAGCCCGGGCGTCAGGCGTCGAGATCACGGCGGATATCTACCCCTACCGGGCCTGGGCCACGTCCTTCACCTGGCTGACGACCGTGTTTCCGGATCGAGATCTCGATCGACGGGACGGGGCGGAGTACATCCTCAGCGATCTGCTTTCGCCCGAGGACATCCTCCTTCCCGACTTTCTGCCGGAACCGGACTACAACGGTCTGACCCTCGCCGAGATCGCCGAACTCCGCGGCTCCGACCCCGAGACGACCCTGATGGAGCTACTGAAGGCCGACACCGAAGCGGGCGGCGAATCCCCCATGCTGGGTTTCGCCATGGACGAACCCGACATCGAGTCCATCATGGCCTGGCCACACACCGTCATCGGCAGCGACGGTGGGCTCGCCGGTTCCCATCCACGCGGGTTCGGCGCCTTTACCCGGTTCTTGGGGCACTACGTTCGTGACCGCGGCGTCGTCACCCTCGAAGAGGGCATCCGGAAGATGACCTCGCTCTCCGCCCAGCACGTTGGGATCGCTGAACGCGGCGCGATCAGGGAGGGTCACTACGCCGATCTGGTGCTGTTCGACCCCGAGACGGTCACGGAGCAATCGACATACGAGGAGCCGCACATACCTTCCCTGGGAATCGAGAAGGTGTGGGTCAATGGGCAGTTGGTGTTCGAAGGCGGCGAGACCACGGGGAATCGGCCGGGCAGGCCGATTCGGCGTTAGCGCCAGAGAAAGGAGACGAGTTGAGCAGCTTCACGCAGATCGCTGATTTCCGAGCCGAATGCGACTGTCTGGCCGAGATCCTGGAGCCGCTGTCGGACGACGACTTCGAACGGGCCACCCTGTTCAAGGAGTGGACGATCCACGACGTCGTCGCCCAGCTCCACATCTTCAACTACGCCGCCGACGCATCGATCCACGATCAGTCCGCCTTCGACGACTTCAAGCAGTTCATGGCCACCCGGCGCGGCCGGCTCACCCTGCTCGAGCTGACCGACGAATGGCTCGAAGGCAAGCGCAACCGCGCCGTCTAGGACGTCTGGCGCGAGTACTACCCCCGGATGTGCGAACGCCTCGAGGGCGTCGACCCGAGAATGCGCGTGGAGTGGTTCGGACCGCCGATGAGCGCGCGGAGTTCGATCACCGCACGGCAGATGGAGACTTGGGCGCACGCCCAGGAGGTCTTCGACCTGCTCGGACTCGACCGGGAAGAAACCGACCGGATCCGGAACATCGTCTTCCTGGGGCTCAACACCTTCGGCTGGACCTACGCGGTCCGCGGAATGGAGATCCCCGACACCGTTCCGGCCCTGCACCTGACTGCCCCATTCGACGACATCTGGACCTGGAACGCGGACGAAACCGCGAACCGGATCACCGGCAAGGCCGTCGACTTCGCCCAGGTCGTCACCCACGTGCGCAACGTCGCCGACACCTCACTCGACGTCGAGGGACCGATCGCCACCGAGTGGATGGGCATGGCCCAGTGCTTTGCCGGGCCGCCCGAGACACCGCCGGCGCCGGGTTCGCGGCACAAGGCCTAGGATCGAAGCGCCGAACCCTCATCGGTTCGCTCGCCGAACGGCAGGCCGTCTCGTCCCAGTCGCGGGTACGACTCACTCAACAGGATCATGTGCACGTCTGACGCTCGGCAGCTTCTCCCTGGCTTTGGCGACCTCCTGCTCCACCATTGCCTTTTGGAGCTCCGCGGCGCCACGTGCCGAAGCCAGACCTTGCGCTCTCAGCCCGCTGGTTCACTGCCTCGACGGCCCGCTTCTTGTCCATCCTCGCCAAGGTCACCGCGTCCCTGGCCCAACGCTTCTCCCATTCGTCCGTATGCGCAGCCTCGATCGCTTCGCGTATGCCGATCAGCTCGGCGTAGAGCGCTTCCACATCCGCCAGCAAGGTCTCGATCTCCGCCAGCATGACGTCGTCTGGAGGAAGCTCCTCGGCCGGCGGTTCCGCCATGAGTGCGACGGCGACCTCCAACGGCGCAACCATCGCCTCGGCCGCTGCTTCTATCGCCTGCTCTTTCTGCTCATCCGAACTCGCGTTCACCCACACGATCAGGCCGAGAGATGCAATCAACAACACCCCAAGCGTGGATCCGACGAGCTTGATGAACCTCATGCTGCCTCCCCTTGTCTATGTCTTCGGGTCTCCGTGCCGCCTGAGAATCAGGTCAGTAGCTTTCTTTCCCAGCGCATGCATGCTTCGCTCGGTCATGGCGGCCGCCACCCGCACGCGCGGCAAAGCTTCTCGGCCCCCCAACTAAGTAGATCACGCAGGTTCTCTTCCCGCGCCCCGACGCGGCCTCCGTCCCCCGATGGCCCGCTGCCACACGCCCCACCGCCATAGCAAACGACGCGACTACTGACCGCCGAAAGAGAACGAGGAGGAACACTCCCGTACACTTGAAGCACGGCCGAGGTGGCTCGTCTTGCAAGCAATGCCTCCAAGCGACGCTAGCCCCAGTTCTCAGCGTTGCCAGCACGAGGGCGTCCCGACCGCGAGGAGGAATTCCTCGACCTCCACGCGAAGATCGGCACTACCTCAGTTTGGGCCCTTCGAGGGGGTCGGCCGGGGCACCTGCTTCACGGGTTCGGCGAGGAGTGGTTCCATAGGGAGCGGCAGGATCGGCGGCACGATGTCGACCTTCTTGTAGACGAGCCTCTCGATGTCGCCGCCGGGCGATACGTTCTTGTTCCAGGGGTTGGTCTGTTGAGCGGCAGGAGGCGGGGCGGCCGATGTCGATTCCGCTAACGAAAGCGGTGTTTGCCGCCCTTCCCGTCGTCCTCTACTACCGTTTTTGCCGCCTTGAAAGCGGCCGCTCACCGGTGTGTGTGGGGGAGGATGACGTCGGAACTATCGACGCGCCTCACTCAGAACTTGGCCTGACTCAGAGCCTGTTTGAGTCTCTCGTCCAAGCTCACCGCTCGCGACACCTTTCCGCACTCGCCAAACCAAGACCTCCCGGAGAGGTCGAGAACTACAACATCGCACCTAACGGGCCGGCCCTCTAGGCCGCGAAGTAGTCCGGCCACCTCGCTGTCAAGATCACCCAAGCCCTTTGACTCTACTTGCATGTTCGCCACCGAGTGGCCCTCCATTCGGACGTCCCCGTCAGCCGTAAGCTCCACGTCCTCTGTAGAGCCGTCGGCGGCCGTGAACCGAATGCGTGCCTTCCGTGGCACAACTGTACCGAGTTGACTGTGGTTCTCAAGAAGCAACTCCACATGAAGACGCTGTGTCGGTTCGCTCTCGGCGTGCTGCTGACGTAGCCCATCCAGTTCTTCGAGTAGATCCGCCAGATCCCCCTCATCCAGCCCTCGCTCCTCCTCCAGTGCAACCACAAGACCTCCAATCCGCTCCTTCATTTCCTCGGGAGGCGACGAATCCACCTCCCACAGGAGCGCCACGATGCCAAGACCCGTCTGGTCCGCGTGAAGCCTCTCAAGGTTCTCGAGTTCCTCGCGTATGTTACTGTGCCAAGACTCGTCGGACCACACTTCGTCCCCGCTCTCCAAGAGCCTTTTCAGTCCACCTATCAAGTCACCCCTGCGCTCCTCTCTCCTCCTCAGCTCTTCGGCGAGTTGATCCTGCGTATCCGAGAGAATCGCAACCAAGTCAGCCTTTGTCTGCACGGCGTCCCCTTCTTGCGAGGCGCCTTCTCCGCTCGATTGCACCGCCTGGGTTACCTCCAGCACACGGTCCATCGCGTCTATTAGGTAAGTTCCTGAGACGTGGCGGTACGTGGATTCGAGCCCCTCCAGATCCAGCGCCAACGTGTCCGCAGTTACGCGCTTCACCGGGTCAGCCCGAACCGCGTAGTGCTCCACATGCAGCTTGACATCCGGCTGCTGGCGGTGACTCTCTGCATAGGAGAATAAGATTGGAACGCAGCCGAGAATCAAGGCCGCTGCCGTAAGCGGCGTGTTCAGGGACGGGAGAAGTCGGAGGCGGGCCGCCCCGCGACTCCCCTGGGGATTCTCACTCATTCTTTGCCTCTCCTTTGTAGTCGTGTCAGTGGACTGCAACGCGAGGAGCTACGCTTGCGGATCTTGTTAAGTCAGTTAGGACCTAAGGGCGTGCCCGCCGGGGTCGGACCGACCGGAGCAACTCCCCTCTCTCGAAGGCAACAGGAGCCGACCCTTCTTCCTGTTTCGGGTCTTCAGGCTGTTGTGTGGGGACGGAGCTGCTAGAGAGGCTGCCGATCGGCCTTAGACTGGCGGGATGAAGAGTGCCAAGACGTTCGAGAGGCTGTTGGGGATCAAGCCGCCGTGGGGTGTGCGGGAGGTGGTGCTTCGCATGGACGAGCGGCATCCGCGTCGCCGGGGTCCGGTGGTTGGCGGCACGGTGGAGATCCACGTCGAGCATTGTGGAGAGACTCGCTGTCCGGAGTGCGGTTTGCCGTGTCCGGGCTACGACAAGAGGCATCGCCGTTGGCGTCACCTGGACACGATGCAGCACCAGACTCGGGTTCACGCGGAGGTGCCTCGGGTGCGTTGCGTCGAGCACGGCATTCGCCAGTTGAAGGTGCCTTGGGCGGACTCGGGTTCGCGGTTCACGGCGCTGTTCGAAGCGGAGGCTGTCGAGTGGCTGCGTGAGGCAAGCGTGCATGCGGCGGCTTGCCGTCTGGGTCTGAGTTGGGATCAGGCGGCGGGGATTCAGCGGCGGGCCGTGGAACGGGGTCTGGCACGGCGAGAGATGAAGCCGCCTCGGTTGATCGGCGTGGACGAGACGTCGTTTCGGAAGCGCCACGAGTACGTGACGGTAGTCAACGATCTGGGACGCGGGGTGGTGACCCATGTGGCCGACGGTCGCGGCCGGTCGGCCATCGACGGTTACTTCCAGGAGTTGGGTGAGAAGAGCTGCGCGGGTATCGAGCAGGTGGCGATGGACATGTGGCCGGCCTACATCTCCTCGGTGGAGGAGTACACGGATGCGGACATCGTGCACGACAGGTTCCACATCGTCGCGCACCTGAACCACGCCGTGGACCTGGTTCGCCGTGCTGAGCAGCGGGAGCTGCTCGAAGCGGGGGATTCGCGTCTGAAGCGGAGCCGCTACCTGTGGTTGATGAAGAGTGGACGAATGACGCGCCTGCAGCAGCGGCGTTTCGCTGCTCTTCGCGCGAGTCACCTTCGCGTGGCTCGCGCTTGGGCGATCAAGGAGATGGCGCGCTCCTCGTGGGGCTACGTGCGCCGCGGCTGGGCCGAGCGACGGTGGAAGCGCTGGTACAACTGGGCCGTCCGCAGTCGCCTGGAACCGATCAAGCAGGTGGCGAAGATGATCAAGAACCACTGGGATGCCGTCATCAACGCCGCCGTGTCCACCGTCTCCAACGCCCGCGCCGAAGGCATCAACGCGAAGATACAGGAGATCAAGCGAAAAGCGCACGGCTATCGAAACCGAGCACACTTCCGGCTCGCCATCTACTTCCATCTCGGCGGACTCGACCTCGCGCCGGAGTCACTTCATGCCCACACACAACCCTGAAGCGCCCCTGTTTCTCCTGCGCGCCGATGTGTGCTTCCGGGCAAGGTCCTGCATTGTGCACCGAACTCAGTAACTCGAATCGGGACAGTCAATGACGATTGTCGCTCGGTAACAGGGCAGACGTTTGTTGCAGTCTTCCCAGTCGTCCATATCGTCCGGAATGACATCCTCGGACCTGTACCGGCAGGGTTCCAACTGACACCTTCCCGCGAAGACATCGGCGTTCTCGTGGGCACGCTCACACGCCGCAGCTTCGGTGTTTCCGTAGCCGTGCGCATAGCTGATATTGTAGTCGATCCCCGAGCAAGTGAGAAGCGACAGGGCGGCCAATGCCACCAGCGTTAGCAGCTTCGTCGTCGATAGTGGTCTTCTGGACATGAGCATCCTCTCATTGGTGATCGCCTGCGCCAGAGCCGACGCCGGCAGCTTGTGTCAAGTCGCCCCCTTCGAGGGCCAAGAGGGCAAGAACCTCACTGAGGAGGACGACTGTCGGCGCGCCCGCCGCAATGCCCTAGCGAAGACGACGAGCAACAGGAAGACCGCGTACCACGACGACTCCCTCCGCCGCTCCCGTGCATCGCCTCGCCCCACGTTCTAACCTCCCGGACTGGCTTCTCTGCTGTGCCGACCACACTAACGCCGGCAATCGCGGTTACAGAGCGTGCTCCGGCCGCCCGGTGAACCGCTCTCGCGTGACTTGACAGCAGAGGAAGCACGATGAACCGATGCCCCGCACAAGGAGACGTTCTCGATGCCCTTCCACGGCGAACCTGAACGCGACGATCCGACCACTGAAGTTTCCGTCGCCGACGCGCTGCGAACCTCGCTGGCGGAGAACACGCGCATGGCGTACCGCAACGGCTGGCGGCGGTTCGCCGCCTACTGCGAGGAGAGACAGCTCGATCCGATGGCCGTCACGCCCGAGAACGTGGCGGAGTTCCTGGTCGCGATGGCGTCGGGGCCCGGCCCACGGCGTGTGGACATGAAACAGGCGGGCCGCTGGCGCCCAGCACGATCAAGATCTGTCTGGCCGCGATCAACCGCAAGTACAGGGAGAGCAGCCTCGGCTCCCCGGCCCGTCACGAGACGGTGAGGAGCGTTCTTCGGGGCCTCGGGCGACTGGCCGGCGGGCCGCCGCGGCGTGTGAAGGCACTTCGCGAAGGTGAGATCAGAGCGATCCTCTCCTACTGTGACCGGCTTGCCGCGCGGAGGGAACGCCGAGCGCTGGCGATCCGGGACGCGGCGGTCGTCGCGGTCGGCTTCGCGGGGCGCGCTCAGGCGTTCGGAGATTTGCGGCCTGCGGGTGGCCGACATCGAGTTCCTGGGTAGAACCGATGAACCGGGAGGCATGTTCCTGCATATCCGGCGATCGAAGACGGACCAGCCAGGCAGGGGCCAGAGAATCGCGGTCCCGGAGGGTTCAAGCATTCGGCCGGTGGAGCGGATGCGGCGCTGGCTGAGCGTAGCCGGAAACACGGACGGCCCCGCCTTTCAGAGCCTCTGGCGGGGCGGACGCCCGCGAGGGAAGGCGCTGCATCCCACCGAAGTGGCACGTGTCGTGAAGCGCTGCGTGCAGGCCATCGGTCTCGACCCGGCCGACTACTCGGGGCACTCGCTGCGGGCCGGGTTCGTCACCAGCGCCGCCGCCCACGGCGCCCGTCTGGACAAGATCATGGACGTCACTCGGCACGCGAGCGCCGGCATGGTGCTGCGCTACATTCGGCTGGCGGACGCCTTCGAGGATCACGCCGGCGACGCCTTCCTGTGAGCCGCAGCCTGGTGTCGCCACACCAGGATTCGCGTGGTGCCGCGCGCACGTCAAGGATGCTTGACAACCGCGATTGTCGAGCGTTTGGCGCCGGGGCCCGGCGGCGCCGCACACTGCTGTCAACAATCCTGGACAGACGTCTCTTCCGACGCTCCGTTGCCTACAACTCACCGAACGGCAAAGCCCTTGCTCCCTGGCCCACCGGCAGGGACACGTCGCCCGGATGCACGACGTACCCGCGAGTAGCGGTCGCTCCGAGCTCCCCCTGCAACGTCCTGATCGTCCTGGCCATCGCCGGTCGCGGAGTGGCTGAGACCTTCACCTTGACCGGCACGAGACTCTCGCCTGCCTCGATCACGAAGTCGACCTCGGCCCCGGCCCTCGTGCGCCAGAAGTAGACCCGCGGCGCCTCCCCCCGGTGAGTGAAGGTCTTGACGATCTCGCAGAGGACCGCAGTCTCCATGATCGGGCCGCTCATTGGCCCCGAGGCCGCGTGCCCCGGATCTTTCAACCCAACCGGGTGGCACAGCGTGCCGACATCGGTGAAGTAGACCTTTGGCGTCTTGACGAGCCGCTTGCCGACATTCGCGAAGTACGGACGGAGCACGATCACCTGATATGTCGCCTCGAGCATCGACAGCCATGCCTTGACCGTGTTGACGGCAACTCCGAGGTCCCTGGCAACATCGGTCAGGTTCAGCAACTGCGCGCTCCGTGCCGCCAGCACCCGCAGGAAAAAACGCGCGCCAAAGGTCACCGTAGGCGTCCCGCGGCGCTGGCCTTCTCGCGGAGCCACCCTCCCAAGGCAGTAGAAGTTCCGGGCGGCCTTCGGACTCACGCCTCGAGAGAGGAAACAGCCGGAGAACCGCCGCGCGGCCCGCAAGGGACTCCGTCACCTTCTCGGCCAGCATGAGATTCTGGGATCCCGTCAAGAGGTACTGGCCGCGCGCATCGCGATTCGCGTCGATCCGCTCCCGGATGTAGGGCAACAGGTTCGGAGCGTGCTGCACTTCGTCGAAGATCACGGGCGGCTCGTTCATCTCGAGGAAGCCCCGCGGGTCTTCGAGAGCTGCCGCCGCAGGCGGCCAGAGCGACGCGCCGGCCGCAAGGCCGGCTCCGCTTCAGCGACTGAGCCGGGAGTTGGGGAAACCGAATCAGCCCAAGTCGAAGCGGTCCAGGTTCATGACCTTGTTCCACGCCGCCATGAAGTCGCGCACGAAGGCCTCCTGCGCGTCGTCGCACGCGTAGACCTCCGCGACGGCCCGGAGCTGGGAGTTGGAGCCGAAGACGAGGTCGACGGCGGAGCCGGTCCATTTGACCTCGCCGGTGACGCGATCGCGTCCCTCGAAGATGTCCTCGCGCCAGGCGCTCGGCTGCCACTCGGTTCCCATGTCGAGCAGGTTGACGAAGAAGTCGTTCGTCAACACTTCGGGGCGTTCGGTGAAGACGCCGAGCTCGGACTGTCCGGCGTTCGCGCCGAGGACGCGGAGGCCACTGACGAGCACCGTCATCTCGGGGGCAGTCAAGGTCAGCATCTGCGCCCGATCCACGAGCAGCTCCTCCGCCGGCCTGCGGTGTCCGTTGGCGACGTAGTTGCGGAAGCCGTCCGCGGTGGGCTCCAGGACGGCGAAGGACTCGACGTCAGTCTGTTCCTGCACCGCGTCGGTCCGACCCGGCGAGAAGGGCGCTTCGATCTCCTGTCCAGCGTTCTTCGCCGCCTGCTCGACGGCCGCGCACCCGCCCAGGACGATCAGGTCGGCGAGCGAGACCTTCTTGCCGCCGAACTGCGAGTTGTTGAACTCCGCCTGGATCTCTTCCAGGGTCCGCAGGATGTCCCCCAGTTGTGCCGGGTCGTTGACCGCCCATTCCTTCTGTGGCGCGAGGCGAATGCGCGCCCCGTTGGCGCCGCCGCGCTTGTCGGTGCCGCGGAACGTCGCCGCCGACGCCCAGGCGGTCGAGACCAACTGGGCGATGGACAACCCTGAACCGAGGATCCGGCTCGCCAAGGCCGCGACATCCTGCTCGTCGATCAACTCATGGTCGAGATAGGGGACCGGGTCCTGCCAGAGCTGCGGCGCCGCGGGAACCCACGGGCCGAGACACCGCGTGCGGGGACCCATGTCGCGATGGGTCAGCTTGTACCAGGCCCTGGCGAAAGCGTCGGCGAACTCGTCCGGGTTCTCGTAGAAGCGCCTCGCGATCGGCTCGTAGATCGGGTCCACCTTCAGGGAGAGATCCGTCGTGAGCATCATGGGCGCGTGGGTCTTCGACGAATCGTGAGCGTCCGGCACCGTGCCGGCCGCCGACGCATCCTTGGGTGTCCACTGATTCGCGCCGCCCGCGCCCGTCTCCAGCTCCCAGTCGTAGCCGAACAGGTTCTCGAAGAAGTTGTTGTCCCACTGCGCCGGCGCGGTGGTCCAGGCGCCTTCCAGACCGCTCGTGATCGTGTCGCCGCCCTTGCCGGTGCCGAAGGTATTGCTCCAGCCCAGGCCCTGCTCCTCGAGGCCGGCGCCCTCGGGCTCCGCGCCGACGTGCTCGCCCGCGTCGGCGGCGCCGTGGGCCTTGCCGAACGTGTGACCGCCCGCGATGAGCGCCACCGTCTCCTCGTCGTTCATCGCCATGCGGCGGAACGTCTCGCGAATGTCCCGAGCCGCGGCGACCGGATCGGGAGTGCCGTTCGGCCCTTCCGGATTGACGTAGATGAGACCCATCTGCACGGCGCCGAGTGGATTCTCGAGCTCGCGGTCGCCCGTGTAGCGCTCGTCCCCGAGCCATGTCGTCTCGGAGCCCCAGTAGATGTCTTCCTCCGGCGCCCAGACGTCCTCGCGGCCACCGGCGAACCCGAGCGTCCTGAAGCCCATCGACTCCAGGGCGCAGTTGCCGGTGAAGATCATGAGATCGGCCCACGAGAGCCTGCGGCCGTACTTCTGCTTGACCGGCCACAGCAACCTGCGCGCCTTGTCGAGGCTCACGTTGTCGGGCCAACTGTTCAGCGGCGCAAAGCGGAGCGTGCCGGAAGCGCCGCCGCCGCGGCCGTCGCCGATCCGGTACGTGCCTGCCGAGTGCCACGCCATGCGGATGAAGAGCGGCCCGTAGTGGCCGTAGTCGGCAGGCCACCAGTCCCGCGAGGTCGTCATCACCTCCTCGACGTCCTGCTTCAGCTCATCGAGGTCGACCTTCGCGAACTCCTCGGCGTAGTTGAAGTCCTCGCCCATGGGATCCGAGAGCGAGGAGTTCTGCTGGAGAACCTTCAGGTTCAACTGGTTGGGCCACCAGTGCTGGTTCGCCGTGCTCCCAACCGCCAGATGTCTGTCCGACCCGCCCAGAACCGGGCACTTGTCTGCGTTCGTCATGTTCGCTCCCCCTAACGTGTTCGGCTTCTCTCGGTGACCCGTAGCTATATACAAGGATTGGGCGCCGTTGTGAAGTGGCCGCGGTGGTGGCGGCCAGCACTCAGGCCAACGCAGACCTGGGCTCGCGAGATTCCCCTCTACCGCGCCAGATCTCCCCACGCACTCGACATGGGTCGTTCTCTTCGGCGCCTTGGCCCCGAGGAGCCGCGATCAGGCGGTCAGGCCGTAGCTCAGATCGTGCTTGGAAAGTGGCAGCGATCGCACCCGCTTCCCCGTCACGGAGAAGATCGCGTTGCACAGTGCCGGCGGGACCGGCGGCAGCGCCGGCTCGCCGAGGCCGGTGGGCTGATTGTCGCTCTTGACGAAGTGCACTTCCACCGGCGGCGCCTGGTCCATGCGCAGCAGCTTGAAGTTGTGGAAGTTGCTCTCCCGCGTGCGTCCGCCCTCGAAGGTGATCTCCTGGTCGAGCGCCTGACCGAGGCCGTCGAGCGCCGCGCCCTGGACCTGGTTGACCGCGTTGCTCGGGTTGACGAGCTGCCTGCCGACGTCGCCGGCGACCCAGATCTTGTCGACGCCGAGTTCTCCTTCCGGACTGACCGTGGCCTGAACCACTTCGGCGAAGTAGCCGCGATGGCTGAAGTGGAACGCGACGCCCTGGCCGGTCCCCTTCGGCAGTTCGGTCTTGCCCCAGCCCGACTTGTCGCGCACGAGTTCGAGTACGGCCTTCATTCTCTGGGGGTCGAACGCGGTCCTGGTCCCGGCCTCCGCCGAGTCGAGGAGGTCGAGGCGGAACTGGAGCGGGTCCTTCCCGGCCTCGGCCGCGAGCTCGTCGATGAACGACTGCACCACGAACGAGATCGCGTTGCTGGTCGGTGCACGCAGCGCTCCGGTCGGGATGCCGAGTGGCATCTTCGAGGCCTCGAGCGCGAAGTTCGGCACGAACGCCTGCGGGAACTCGTTCCGGGACATCTCGGCGCTCGGGGCGAAGCGCCGGCCCTCACCGAAGGTGACGAAGTGGTCGCGCCACGCCACGAGGTTCCCGCCTTCGTCGAGACCACCTTCCAGGAAGTGGTAGCCGCCGGGGCGGAAGAAGTCGAAGCGGGTGTCGTCTTCGCGGGTCCACAGCAGCTTGACCGGGACTCCCGCCTGCTGCGCGATGAGCGCGGCCTCGAGCATGTAGTCGAAGTACAGCCGCCTGCCGAAGCCCCCACCCATGCGGGTCAAGTGGATCGTGATCTTGTCCTGGGGAATGCCCAGGGCCTTGCTGAGGTCGCCGCGCGCAAACTGGGGCGTCTGGCTCGGCGCCCACATCTCCAGCTCACCATCGTGAACGTGGGCCGTCGTGTTCTGCGGCTCGAGCGGCGCGTGGGCGAGGAAGGGATACTGGTAGGCGGCCTTGAGCGTCTTGGCCGCCGAGGCCATCGCCCCGGCCGCGTCGCCGTCGGCCTTGAGACTCTGCTGCGGCGCCTCCTTCGACAGCTCCTGCGCCTGACGATCGAAGTCCTCGGTGCTCTGGGTCGCGGTGGATCCTTCCTCCCAGGTGACTTCGAGCTTGCCGCGGGCTTCGTTGACCAGCCACCAGGAATCGCCGACGATGGCGACGCCGTTGGTCGGCAGTTGAGCGGCGTTCGAGTCGACGACGAAGGCATCGGTGACGCCGGGCGACGCCTTGACGGCGTCGAGGTCGACGCTCTTCACCCGACCGCCGTGGACCGGGCACTTCTCGAACACGGCGTGCTTCATCCCGGGCACCGAAACGTCGATGCCGAACAGCGGCTCGCCAACGACGATCTTCGGGTTGTCTACTCCCGGAATCTCCTGGCCGATGATCGTGAAGTCCTTCGGGTCCTTGAGGGCGACGGTCCGGGGGTCGGGCGGCTCGATCTTCGCCGCGGCGCTCGCCAGCTCGCCGTAGGACATCGACTTGTTCTTGAAGCGGACGACTCCGGCTTCGGTGATGCACTTCTCAGGCTTCGTCTTCCACTCCTTCGCCGCGGCGTCCACGAGCATGGAGCGAGCGGCGGCCCCGGCGCGGCGCATCGATTCGTAGTGCATCGGCGTCGCCATGCTGCCGCCGGCCATCTGGCCCCGGTACTTCGTCGGATCGAAGTCCGCCTGCTCCACACGCACCTGACTCCAGGGGATGTCGAGTTCCTCGGCGATGAGCATCGGCAGCATCGTCTTGACGCCCTGCCCGATCTCGGGGTTCTGGGCCATGATCGTCACCGCGCCGTCCGGCGTGAGACGTACGAACGCGCTGAGCACCGCCTCGGCATCGGCGACGGCTACGGCAGCACCGGCGCCGCGCGGACCGTCGAGTCCGAAGCGCACACCGAGGAGCATTCCTCCTCCCGCCAGAGCGGTGACCTGAAGGAAGCTGCGGCGCGAAGTGGTTCCGTTTGCGGCGCTCATGCCTCACTCCCTCCCGCGGCCGTCTCGGCAGCACTCGATGATGGCGCCTGCGCAATCTCCGCGGCGCGATGGATCGCGGCCCGAATCCGGGTGTAGGTGGCACAACGGCAGAGGTTCCCGCTCATGGCCTCGTCGATGTCCCCGTCCGTGGGTTCGGGAGTGCTCGCGAGGAGAGCCGATGCCGACATGATCTGGCCGGCCTGGCAGTAGCCGCACTGCGGCACGTCGATCTCCTGCCAGGCGAGCTGCACGGGATGGCCGCCGTCCGGAGACAGACCTTCGATCGTCGTGATCTCCTTCCCCTCCGCGCGCGAGACCGGCATGCGGCAACTGCGCTCTGCTGTGCCGTCGACGTGCACGGTGCAGGCCCCGCAGAATGACCGGCCGCAACCGAACTTGGTTCCCTTCAGGTCGAGTTCGTCACGGAGGACCCAGAGCAGGGGCATCTCCGCTGGCGCCTCGACGGTAGTCGACTTGCCGTTGAGCTTGAAGGCGATCGCCATGATTTCTTTCTCCTCCGAGAGGTTGCGCCGGTACTTGTTCAATGGACCGGGACGGCAGACCGCGGTTCCCGCTCAGGCGAGCACCCTAGCAGCCCGCTTCGAAGCTCCAGATCAGCGTCGCGACGCCTCCTCTCGAGTGCCAGCCTGCGAAGCATCGCGTACGCTCGCGGCGCCGGAGACCAGCTCGGAGCTTGCGCGGCAGAAACTGGGTGCGCCGGCGCCCCCGCCGGCTTCCGAGAGACACGCGCCGCGAAGCGGCGACGACACTGCCGCGCTCGCCTCGGCGAGTTCCAGTGACCCATCCCAGCGAAGGAGACGAGTTGAGCAGTCTTCAGCAGGTCGCCGACTTCCAAGCCGAGTGCGACTGTCTGGCGGAGGTCCTGGCGCCGCTGTCGGACGACGACTTCGAGCGAGCCACCCTCTTCAAGGAGTGGACCCTTCACGATGTCGTCGCCCACCTCCACATCTTCAACTACGCCGCCGACGCCTCGATCCAGGACCTTTCGGCCTTCGAGGACTTCAAGCAGTTCATGGCGGCGCGGCGCGGCCGGCTCACCCTCCGCGAGCTGACCGACGAATGGTTCGAGGGCAAGCGCAACAGTGCCGTCTACGACATCTGGCGCGAGTACTACCCGCGGATGTGCGCCCGGCTCGACGGGGTCGATCCGAGGCAGCGCGCGGAGTGGTTCGGACCGTCGATGAGTGTGCGCAGCTCGATCACCGCAAGGCAGATGGAGACCTGGGCGCACGGCCAGGAGGTCTTCGACGTGCTCGGCCTCGACCGTCAGGAGACCGACAGGATCAAGAACATCGTCTTCCTGGGGCTCAACACCTTCGGCTGGACCTACGCCGTGCGCGGACTTAGGCCGCCCGAGGTCGTTCCGTGCCTGCGTCTTACGGCCCCGTCCGGCGAGATCTGGACCTGGAACGTGGAGGAAGCGTCCAACGTGATCAGCGGGAAGGCCGTCGACTTCGCCCAGGTGGTCACCCAGGTGCGCAACGTCGCCGACACGTCACTGGAGGTTGTGGGACCCATCGCCACCGAGTGGATGGGCATGGCGCAGTGTTTCGCGGGCGCGCCCGAGACGCCACCGGCCCCGGGGACACGGCACAAGGCCGCGACGTAGACGACCCCGTCTGCCGCTTGCCTCTCAGAAGAGGTTCGCCCGGAGCGTGTAGACCTCCTCGAGCCGCTTCTTCTCCGCGGCCGTGAGCTCGACCTCAAGCGCCGCCACCGCCTCTTCGAGATGGCTCATCTTCGTGACGCCGACGATCGGCGACGCGACGACTGGGTTGGCCAGCACCCAGGCCAGCGCGACCTGGGCTCGCGAGACCCCCTTCTCCCGCGCCACCTCTGCCACGCGCTCGACGATCGGTCGATCCTTCGCCTCGTCGAAGCGCCTCGCGGTCATCCGGTCGCTCTTCGACCGGCGCGTCGTCTCGTCCCAGTCACGGGTCAGGAGACCCCGGCCCAGCGGGCTCCACGGGATCGTCCCGACCCCCTGGTCGGCACAGAGCGGGTGCATCTCGCGCTCTTCTTCGCGCTGGAGCAGGCTGTACTGGTTCTGCATGCTGATGAACTTGGAGAGACCACGCATCTCGCTGGTGTAGAGCGCCTTGCTGAACTGCCACGCCCACATCGACGAGGCGCCGATGTAGCGGACCTTGCCCGAGGTCACCACGTCGTGGAGTGCTCCAAGCGTCTCTTCGATCGACGTCCGGTTGTCCCAGCGGTGGATCTGGTAGAGGTCGATGTAGTCGGTGCCCAGACGGCGCAGCGACGCGTCGACCTCGGTCATGATCGCCTTGCGAGAGAGCCCGCGGGCGTTACGTCCCCGGCGGATCGGGAAGTAGACCTTGGTCGCGATCACGACCTCGTCGCGGTCGGCCATGTCCCGCAAGGCCGTTCCCGTGATCTCCTCGCTCGAACCGCGCGAGTACGCATTCGCCGTGTCGAAGAAGTTGATGCCCAGGTCGAGCGCCCGCTCGATGATCGAACGGCTGCTCGCTTCGTCGAGGCTCCAGTCGTGAGCCCCGGGCGACTTCTCGCCGAAGCTCATGCACCCGAGGCAGATCCGGGAGACCTCGAGACCGGAACTTCCCAACTTCGTGTACTTCATGCTGATATCTCCCTGCAGCGGCTTTTGGACGCGTCTACCGTCGAACACGTAGAGGCGTACCGCCGCCGGTGTCCTTCGATGCGCATGATTCTCGGCTCCTGTGGCTAGCGACGAGTCGTTGACAGAACTGTAGCCAGTTGGCTACGATCTGGTGCTTGATCCGGGTCGTCCACTACGTCTCCGAGGACGGCAGAGATTACTTCGACACTTGGTTTCGACGACAATCGCGTGAGGCTCGGGCCCGCGTCCAGACACGGATCGACCGCATGGAGCTCGGCAACTTCGGAGATCACAAGAGAGTGGGTGGCGGAGTCTCGGAGCTTCGGATCGACAGCGGCCCCGGGTATCGGCTCTACTTGGTCGCGACGGTGAGACGCTCGTGATTCTGTTGGGGGGCGGCGTGAAGAAGGGCCAGGCGGCTGACATCACAGCGGCGCGTCTGCGTTCGCAGCGTACAAGCAGGAGAAGCGAAATGCCCGTGAAAGCTCATAAGGCCAGTGACTATCTCAAGGCGCCGGAGGACGCGGCCGCCTACCTGAATGCGGCGCTGGAGGAGATGGGCGACGATCCGCGCCTGCTCATGAAGGCGTTTCGCAACGTGGCCGAGGCGCAGGGTGGAATATCCGCAGTGGCCCGCCAAGCCGAGCTGGACCGGGTGGCGCTTTCCCGCGCCTTGTCGGGCCGTAGGAACCCAAGACTCGACACGCTCACGAAAGTCACCGCGGCCTGCGGCTTGAAGCTCCGGTTCTCGGCGTAGTTGTCTCAGCCATCCCTGCTCAGGATGTGGACGACGCAGACTTCACCGACGCCGACCACGTGGGCCAGCCCGAGACGGGCGCCTTTCTGCTGACGGGCGCCGGCTTCGCCCCGCAACTGGCAGGTGATCTCGGCGATCTGACCGAGCCCGGTCGGCCCGAACGGATGTCCCATGGCGAGCAGGCCTCCCGACGGATTGACCGCTCAGCCGCCGCCGATCCAGGTGGCCCGCGACTCGGTGAACGGGCCCCCTTCGCCCTCGGCGCACAGACCCATCGCCTCGACATAGAGGATCTCTTCGATGGTGAAGGCTTCGTGGAGTTCGATCACGTCGAGATCGCCCGGGCCCAGAGCCGTCTCGTCGTAGGCCTTCGAGACCGCGTCGCGCGTGATCCCGACATTGGGGGATTCGCCGGGCGGCGTGAGGGGCTCGCTGTTGGCGATCGAGCACAGGACGCGGACCGCACGGTCCTTGTCGATGCCGAGCCGGCGCAGGCCGTCCTCCGACACCACGACCGCGGCAGCGGCGCCCTCGCCGAGCGGACAGCAGTGCAACGTGGTGAAGGGATCGGCGATCGGCGGTGCGGCGTGCACGTCCTCGGCCGTGCACTCCCTCTGGAACTGCGCGTTCGGGTTGCGGGCGCCGTTCCAGTGGTTCTTCACCGAAACGAGGGCAAGCTGGTCGAGGGTCGTTCCGTGTCTCTGAAGGAAGGGCAGCCGAATCGACTGGCCGGAAAGGCTGAGGAAGTTGTGCAACCCGTACTTCCCCACACCGGGGTCGCGGTAACAGACCTCGACGCCGAACACCGACTCGACCTGCTGTTGAATGCGATCGAAATCGTGGGCGACCAGGCAGATCTGGCGCATGCGGATTTCAGACATGGCAGGAGTCTCCGCGGGCATGGGCTGAATGTGGAGTGTGGGCGCTGAGCCTTCCTCATCGCGCTGCCGACCGCAAGTGGTAGCGGCGAGGCGTCGCCGGTCACGAGTGTCTATGTCTCCGCAGTCGCCACTCCATGTACTCGATACGAATACATCTGCATGCTACTGTGTTCGCCATGAGCAAGACGGTCACGCTGAGGCTTGACGAGGCGACTTACGAGGAGTTCAAGGAAGCCGCACGCGCCGAGAATAGGCCTTTGTCGAATCTCATCCAGACAGCGGCGCTCGCCAAGGTACGCGAGCAGCAGTTCGTGGACGACGCGGAGATGGCCGAGATTCTGGAGGACGAGTCGCTGCTCCACCGGCTAAAAGCGGGCTCGCGCGACGCGGCGCGGCGCAAAGGCTCGTTTGTTGACTGACTATCGGCTCTTTGAGACCGAGCAGTTCAATCGCGACCTACGCCGGATCTCCCGCGCCGGCCATCGAGCCGTCGTCGACAAGCTGACGAGGGTCGTGTACCCCCAGTTGCGTCAGCATCCCCACATGGGTCCGCACATTCGGCACCTCAAAGGCTATAAGCCGCCCACCTGGCGCTACCGCATCGGCGCCTGGCGCTTCTTCTACGAGATCGACGAAGAGGTGCGGATCGTCTTCCTTCTGACTGCCGCTCACCGAGGTTCTGCGTATCAGTAGCGTCTTCAACGTGGACGCGGGGCGCGTGGCTCTCCCTCGCTCAGGGTAACGTCGGCCCCCTTCCTTGATACCGGGTGCGCCGGCGTCCCCGCCGGCCCCCCGCCGCTGGCGAAATCCGCACGAACGAACGAGGAGACGACGCTCATGCCCCAGGGATTCACCGACCGCGACGTGCCCGACCAGTCGGGCCGGACGTTCCTCGTCACCGGAGCGAACACCGGCATCGGCTTCGAGACGGCGGAGGTGCTGGCGAGGCGCGGCGGCCGCGTGCTGCTGGGATGCCGCTCCGAGCAGCGCGCCGCGGACGCGATCTCGAAGATCCGCGCCGAGTCGCCCGAAGCCGACGTCGAGTTCCTGCCGCTCGACCAAGCGGACCTCGCGAGCGTCCGCGCCGCGGCTGAACAGGTGTCCTCCGAACCGCGCCTTGACGTGCTCGTCAACAACGCCGGCATCATGGCGCCGCCCCGGACCCTGACCGTGGACGGTTTCGAGTCGCAGTTCGCCGTCAACCACCTGGGCACGTTCGCGCTCACCGGGCGCCTCCTGCCGAAGCTCGAGGAAACCGAGGGCAGCCGGGTCGTCATCACCGCCAGCCTTGCCCACCGCGGCGGCCGCATCCACTGGGAGGACATCGACGGCGCGAAGGTGTACTCGCGCCAGGCCCGCTACCAGCAGAGCAAGCTGGCCAACCTGCTGTTCATGAATGAGCTCGACCGGCGGCTCAAGGCCCGCGCGTCTGGAACGATCGCCGTCGCCTGCCATCCCGGCCTTGCCCAGACCGAGATTGGCCGCCACTTCCCCCTGATCCAGTACGCGGCGCCCCTGGTCCGCGCCTTCTTCAACACCCAGGCGATGGGTGCATGGCCGACCCTCATGGCGGCGACCGCGCCCGGCGTCGGCGGAGGGGACTATCTCGGACCGGCACGATTCGGAGAGTTGAGCGGCCCAGCCACCAAGGCGTGGTCGAATCCGACCAGCCGCGATCCGGAACTCGGCAAGCGGTTGTGGGAGTTGTCGGTGGAGATGACGGGGGTGGATCCGGGGATCTGAGCGGATGCGGGCGAGACGCCCGCGTTTCATCCGTGCACCTCGATGACGGGCGCACGGAGTGGTTCGCGGGTGGCGCGGATCGCGCCACCCGGGTTCCCAGGGGCGGAGCCCCGCAAATTGCTAGGACAACTCGCGGAGCAACCTCTCCCGCACCTCGCGCTTCAGAATCTTGCCGACCGCGTTCTTGGGCAGCTCGGGCTGGACCACGAAGCGGCTCGGGATCTTGAACCGGGTCACGAAGCCCGCCGTGTGGGCGCGGAGCTCTTCCTCGCTGACGGCGGCGCCGGGTTTGAACGCCACCGCCGCCCAAATGTCCTCGCCGTACTTCCCGTGCGGTACCGCAACGACGGCGACCTCCGAGATCGCCGGGTGCTCGTAGAGCGCCTCCTCGATCTCGCGAGGTGAGATGTTCTCGCCGCCCTTGATGATCAGGTCCTTCTTTCGGTCCGTGATGCGCAGGAAACCGTCCGCGTCCATGTGGCCGATGTCGCCCGAGTGCAGCCAGCCGTCGCGGACGGTCTCGGCGGTCGCCTCGGCACTGCCCCAGTAGCCCTTCATCACGTTCCGGCCGCGGATGCAGACCTCCCCCGGCGTTTCGGCAGGCATCCGGTTGTGGTCGTCGTCCATGAGAGCCACCTCGACGCCGTCGACCGCGCGGCCACAGGAGCCCGTTCGGTACTCATCGGTGTCCGAGTAGGCGGTCGCGACCGCGGTGGACTCGGTCAGTCCGTAGCCGTCGCGGACGGTGCAGTCGAACTCGCGCTCGAAGTCGAGCCGGACCTCGTTGGCGAGCGCGGCGCCGCCCGACCACACCCAGCTCAGTGAACTGATGTCGAAGCGCTCCCGCTCCGGGAAGTCGAGCAGGTAGGTGAGCATCGTCGGCACCATGCCCAGACGCTCGATCCGGTGACGCTCGACGTTCTCGAACACCTGCCGCGTGTCCCAGCGCACCATCACCGTCGCCTCGAAGCCCTTGACGAAGCCGACGCACATCATCAGGACGCCGAAGGAGTGGGCCATCGGCATGACGTGCAGGATCGGCATTCCCTCCGGCATCTCGGCCATGCCGGCGATCTGCTGCGACGACCAGAGGATGTTGTCGTGGGTGAGCATCACCCCCTTGGGCCGGCCGGTCGTGCCCGAGGTGTAGAGCAGGAGAGCCAGGTCGTCGCCAGCCCGCTCGACCAGTGAGTCGATCGGCTCCGCCGCCTCGATCTCGCAGGTGATGTCCGTCACGCCGGCGACTTCGGCCGGACCGAGGCTGAGGAGCGCCTCGCAGGTCGGGGCGGCGCCCCGGGCCGCGTCGACGACCGGAGCGAGGACCGGCGCCACCAGGGCGACCCTGGCCCCCGAGTCTTCGAGCAGGTAGCCGACTTCGCGCTCTCCGAGTTGGGGCATCACCGGCAGGATGACGGCGCCGATCTTCCACACCGCCTGGAAGGCGCAGAAGATCTCGGGACAGTTCGGCATCATGACGACGACGCGGTCGCCGGGGCGGACACCGCGCGCCCGGAGCACGGCCGCGAGCTTGCGGGCGAGGAGTTCCTGCTCTTCGTTCGTCCTGGTCTTCCCCTTGAAGCGAACGGCGTCATAGACGCCAAAGCGGGCGAGGCTCTCGATGGCGAGTCGTGCTGCGTTCATGCGGGGCGGGCCTTCCTGCGGGCTCAATGCGTAGACTGGAGAGCCTACGTCCACAACGCACCCGTTACGAACGAGGAGGTCCGATCATGCGCCGAGTTTCACAAATCAGCACACTCCCGATGCTCGCCCTCCTCCTGGGCGCCACGGCGAGTTCCGGGCAGGAGTCCAGTCTCACGAACCACGCCCTCGCCAGCGACCTGGTGCCCGGCGAGCCGCGGTTCGATCTCCTGCTGCCGCCGGCCTATGACCCGGAACGTGCGGAACCCTACCCGCTCCTGCTCTGGCTTCACGGCGGCTCCAGCGGCGAGGGCAACCTGGAGCGCCGTCTTCGCGCCCATCTCGAACGCGCCTGGGATGAGGGAACGATCGAGCACATCGTGGTCGTCACTCCGATCACAGGCGGCTCCTACTACATCGACTGGAAGGGCGGTGGGAAGAGCTGGGAGACCTTCATACTCCAGGAGCTGCTGCCCCACGTCCGAGGTCACTACAACGTGGCGCAGGACCGGGCCGGCACCGTGCTCGGCGGCGGCTCCGCGGGGGGCCAGGGCACGCTCCGGATCGGCCTCCGCAACCCCGAGACGTTCGCGGCCGCGGCGGCCCTCGAACCGGGATTCCCAGCGGTGGCCTCCTTCGCCGACCTCGACCTCACGCCCTACGGTCCCGGCGCGATGCGGTTCCTCCACGAGCGCTTCGGCAATCCCGTCGACATCGAGTACTGGCGGGCGCGTCACCCGCCGACGATCGTCATCGACAACGCGGACAGGCTTCGCGAATCGGGTCTGCAGCTCCTTGTGGAGGCCGGCGACGAGGACGCGAACCTTACGTTCCTCAGCGCCGAGCTGGTTCATCGCCTGCTCTTCGACGCGGCCATCCCGCACGAATACCACCTGGTCCGGGGCGCCGCCCACACCGGGCGCTCGGTCCCACGGCGGATCACGAACGTGCTCGGCTTCTTCCAGCGCGCGCTGCGTCCCGGAGGGCCCGACCCGCAGGCCGAGAACCACCTGGCCAGGGCCAAACAGAGCGGCCGCTACGCGCCGAGAGTACCCAACCAACTCGACTTCAAGACGGTCGAGTTCGGCGAAGGCGCTTCCGGCGGCAACGAGGGAAGCCCGCCTCGGTGAGGATCGACCGCCTCGAGCTGTACCACGTCGCGTCGCCCCTGCCGGCGCCGCTCCACGTCGCCGCGCAGCCCGGCCACGGGCAAACGCACAATGAGCTGACCTTCGTCCGGATGACGACGGATCAGGGCGTCGTCGGCGAGTCGGCGGGCATGACCCTGCGCCGCTTTCACGCTGGCCTCGGCGATGCCCTGGGGCCCTTCATCCTTGGGCGCGACCCGCTCGACATCGAGGGCTTCGGCAGCGTCCTCGACGCCGGGGAGGCCCTCGGCATCCGTCTGGCCTGGCTCGAGCCGGCGCTTTGGGACATCACGGGCAAGGTTCAGGACCGGCCCGTCTACAAGTTGCTGGGCGGGGACAGGCACAAACTCAGGGCCTACGCCTCGACCTCCGAACTCCGATCGCCCGACGAGCGCGCCGAGAACCTGATCGAACTGAAGGAGATGGGCTTTTCAGCCGTAAAGCTCCGCGCCCACCACCACGACTGGCGCGACGACGTCGCGGTCATCGAGCGGGCGCGCGAAGCGGTCGGACCCGATCTGGCGTTGATGGTCGACGCAAACCAGGGCTTCCACTTCTCGCTCCGTCCCGGCGCTCCACCGAGGTGGGACGTCGAGACGGCCGCCGCGTTCGCCCAGGCGATCGAGCCCTGCGACATGACCTGGCTCGAGGAGCCGCTCGACCGCAACAACTACGCCGGACTCGCCGAACTTCGCCAGCGGACCTCGATCCCGCTCGCCGGCGGTGAGTTGAACTGGCGGTTCAACGAGTACGGGCTCCTGGTCGAGAAGCAGTGTCTTGACGTCCTCCAGGCCGACGCGATGTTCTTCGGCGGCATCGCTCAAGGCCGCCGTGTCGCCGCGCTTGCCGAGGCGAACAGCCTCGCCTTCGCCGCCCACACCTGGAACAACGGCTTCGCCCTGCTGGCGAATCTCCACCTGATGGCGGCCTGCCCCAACTGCGACTGGTGCGAGTTCCCCTACGAGCCCCCGGGCTGGACGACGGAAGGGCGCGACGCACTCCTCGCCGAGACCACGGAGATCGACGGCGAAGGCTACGTTCACCTGCCCCAGCGCCCCGGCCTGGGCATCGTGATCGACGACGAGAAGCTGCAACGCTTCGGTGAACGCTTCTACGACGGGCGGGCGTGAACCGCGGTGCGACTGGACAACGGATAGGAGCACTAGCACCCGCTCGCACTATCATGGAGCCCAACCAGCATGGCCGCGGACGATTCCGCTGTCCCGGCCGATCATCCCGCATCTGGCCTTGTGCCATCATCCCAGCCCTCAACGCCACCCCCGAGCCGTCACGCCGCCGCCGCCCCCGATCCAGTCGCGACCAGCGCTCAGCAACCGATGCACCACCAACAACTGTCACTTCGCCTCGATCCACTCATGCGAGTCGGCGTCGCGACCAAACAGCCAGTCCGGTACAAGGCCCTTCCACGTCGGACTTTGCGTCAAACGCGCGTGACCCGCAAGAGCGACGTCACCCGCATGCCGCTATCGCCAACGCCTGCCGCCGATCTGCCCTGCGCCGCCAACAGACTTCGTACTGAGTACCATGGAGTTGCCCCGTTTTCGTGGACAGTTTGTGTTTGGGGAATCAAGCAGCTTCGCGGTAGGTCTTTTCGAAGTTGACGGGTGAGCAGTGTCCAATCGCGGAGTGACGACGGTGGGTGTTGTACCAACCCTCGATGTACCGGAAGAGCTCGGCCTTGGCTTCGGCATGGTTCCGAAAGCTGGACTGGTCGAGCAGTTCGCATTCGAGGCTGGCGAAGAAGCTCTCGGCCATGGCGTTGTCGTAGCAGTCCCCAACGGAACCCATCGAGAGCGCGATGCCGGCGTCGCGGCAGCGCTTGCCGAAGGTCAGGGAAGTGTACTGGCTGCCTTGATCCGAGTGGTGGATCACGCCCTCGGGCCTCCGCTGGGCGATCGCCATCTCCAGCGCGCCGACCACGAGGTCGGTTGCCAGAGACGAATCCATGGCCCAGCCGACGATGCGCCGACTGAACACGTCAAGGACGATCGCCAGGTACAGGAAGCCGGCAAGGGTCGGCACGTAGGTGATGTCCGCGAGCCACAACCGGTCGGGGCCTTCGGCTGTGAACTCCCGCTCGACAAGGTCAGGCGCCGGGCGAGCCGACGGGGCGCGGCGCGTCGTCTTCGGTCGCTTGCGGCGGCTGATGCCCGCCAAACCGGACTCTCGCATCAGTCTGGCGACCCGCTTGCGGCTCACTGGGAACCCCTCATCAGCCAACTCAGCCTGAATCCTCGGCGCTCCGTAGGTCCCGCGGCTGCGTTCGTGGATCGCCCGCACCCGCTCCGCCAGAGCGCTGTCCGACTTCTCCCTGGCCGACCGCTCACGCTTCAACCAGGCGTAGTACCCGCTCGTGGAGACACCGAGCACTCGGGCCATCGTCGTGATCCGGAACTCGGCCTGGTGCGCTCTCATGAACTTGAAGACCCCTTCGGGCCCGTCTCCCGAGCGAACCAGGCCGTTGCTTTTGCCAGGATCTCCCGCTCCTCGCGCAACCGGCGTACCTCTCGGCGCAGACGGCGCAACTCCTGGCGCTACGCCGTCGTAGTGCCGTCCTGGCGGCGACCTTCGTCGCGGTCCGCCTGGGCCACCCAGTTACGGATCGACTGTGCTGAAGGCTCGAACTCGCGGGCTAGTTGGTCCGGGCTGCGCCCGGACCGGACCAGATCCACCATCTGTTGCCGGTACTCTGCCGGGTACCGACTCCTCTTTCTCGACATCGTGGGATATCTCCTCCTCCAAGGATGTAGTGTCCACGAAACCGGGGCAACCTCAGATTGACGAAGCCCACAACCTCCGCAATCCCCAAGCGCAACGCACCGAAACAGTGGCCGCCCTGGTAGGTGGCGCTCATCCCAAGCAGGTCATCCTGCTAACCGCGACTCCCGTCAACAACAGCCTTGGCGACTTACACGCGCTGGTTTCGCTCTTCATACGCAACGACGCGTTCTTCGCCGACGCGGGCATTCCGTCGATCCGCAAGTACGTTGCGGACGCCGAGCGGCTGGACCCCGAGTCGCTCTCGCCCGAGCACCTGTTCGACCTTCTCGACCGCGTCGCCGTGCGCCGCACACGTCGCTTCGTGCGGGAGTACTACACGAACGACCGCATTCCCGGGCCGGACGGTACCGAGCAGACGATCCGTTTCCCCACGCCCAAGCTTCAACGCCTCGGCTACGAGCTGGACCCCGTCGGCGATGCGCTGCTGGCCGCAGTGATCCACGCGCTCGAGGAACCGGACGAGGGCGACTTCCGCGCAAGCGATCCCGAGCGCCTCATCCTGGCCCGCTACACTCCAGACGCCTATCGTCTCGGTCCAGCACGAGACCACCAGTACCAGCTCGCGAATGCAGGACTTCTCCGTTCCGCCTTGCTGAAGTGCCTGGAGTCGTCCCCAGCGGCGCTCCTGTCAACCCTGAACACGCTGGTCCGGTCGCACGAGGCCTTTCTTTCGGCCCTTCAGAGCGGCTGGGTCCTGGTCGGCGATGCACTCAAGGAATGGGTCGCCTCGGATGCCGAGGACCTGGAATCTCATCTCGAACGGCTCAACGAACGGTCGCAGTCGGGGGCCGCGCCGGCGGCGGACTACGGGATCGAGGATCTGACCGCCGATGTCGAGGCTGACCTCCTCCTTCTTGGGCACCTGCAGGCCCTTGCGACGGCCGCAGTAGACAAGGAGACGGATCCCAAGGCAGATCAGCTCATCGGCAGACTCCGCGAGATCGCTCGACCAGTTCGCACGGTCTCAGCGACTCCGACCGCCGCAAGACAATCGTATTCTCGAGCTTCGTCGCCACGGTTCAGGACCTGCAACGCAGGGTGAGGCTGGCAATCGCCGCGGCTGCTGACGACGATCCTCTGTCCGACTACAGGAACCGCCTTCCCACCCACCCGATCCACGGTTCGAAGACGGGGATCGATCAGAAGAACCGCGCCCGCGTCCTCGCCGGCTTCGCGCCAGAGACGGCCGGCACGCCCTACAGCGACAACCTCTACGACCTGCTCTTCACAACCGATGTCCTCTCCGAGGGCGTCAACCTCCAGCAGGCCGGACGGGTCGTGAACTACGACCTGCCATGGAATCCGATGCGAGTCGTGCAGCGTCACGGCCGAATCGACCGGATCGGATCGCCGCACAGGCGAATCGTCCTTGATTGCTTCTTCCCAGCCCGCAGACTGGAGGAACTCCTCGACCTTGAGCAGCGCCTGCACCGTAAGCTCGCCATGGCCGACGCCGCTGTCGGTACGGGGCCGGTGCTGCCCGGCTTCGATGCAGGCGAGGGTCAGGTGTTCACCGATACGCGTCGACAGATCATGGAACTGCACGCCGAGGACACGGGGATCCTGGAGCGGGGAGGCCAGCACAGGGCGCTCTCCGGCGAGGAGTACCGGCACCGCCTCCGGCAGGCGATGCAACCGGGCGCGGATCGCGCCGGGGTTCTACAGTTGCCGTTCGCTTCCGGCTCGGGATTCGTCAACTCGGCATGCAACCAGTCGGGCTATGTCTTCTGCATCCGTGTCGGCCACTGCTTCCGCGGCGCCGCCAACGGTTCGGAGGAATCGCGAGGTGGCCGGGCCTGCCTCGAACCCGATTGCGAAGTCTGCCGGCGCGATCCACACTTCCGGTACGTTCCCGTCGACGAAAAGTGGCGACCACTTAGGAACACCGCCGGCGAACCGGTCATTGGGGCCGACACCCTGCAGGCGCTGATTGCGGCCGACCCAGTGCATGAGGACACTGAGCGCGAACTGAGTCGCGCGATGTACGAAGGCGCGTTCGACGCTTGGGACATCGCGCGCAGGCATGCCTGGAACCAATGGATGCGACTCACGGACCCGGCCAACCTTCAACCGGACGTTCCGAAGGCATTCCGCGATGCCTCGGAACTACTACATCGCCATGGCGACGAGGTTCTTGGCGTCAACGAACTGGCCAAGTTGATCGCCTGTTTCAACACCGTGCCATCGGCCCGCGTGCAACGCGACGTGCGCGGGATTCTGAACACAGACGAGCCCAGGACGGTACAGGTCGAGCGGCTCCGGGATCTCGCGAAAGACCTGGGCCTCCAACCGCCCGAGCCGGTCCGACTCTTACCTGCCGTCGAGGAGGAAGAGGTCCACCTTATTGCCTGGATGGCCGTCAAGACTGGAACAACGGACCACATGGCCTGAGGCCCAGCCGCACCGCCAGCGGCGACGGCCGCGAGCCTCAGTCGCCCGGCGGCAGCGGCAGGTGTCGGCTCTCGGATTCGCGGGCCGGGGAAAAGGCCCGCTGGGGCTCTGCCGTGCGGACCTGTTCGAGCCAGAAGACGCCGTCGTAGTGGCCGCTATTGCCGCGGGTGGCCACCAGGTCGCTGTCTCCGTCCTGGTCCATGTCGAGGACGATGAACTCGTCGAACATGCCGCGCACGCGGCGGGAGACGTCGTGCCGGATCCACTCGCCCGTCGGATCGCCGGGATTCGCGAACCATCCCAGGCGGCCGGAGACGCTGGCGGCGGTCTTGTCCTCGCCGTCGCGGTCGCGCGGCCTCGAGCTGTAGGCGCCGCTCCAGAGGTCGAGGTCGCCGTCTTCATCGATGTCGAAGAGCGCGAGGCCGGTGGGATTGTCCGGCGCCGTGTCCCCGATCGGATGGATCGTCCACGGTTCCGCCACCGGGTCGGCCGGCTGCTCGAGCCAGACGTTGAGCACCGGCGTTTCCTGGAGGACCATGTCGAGCCGGCCGTCGTGGTTCAGGTCGGCGAACTCGACGTTCATGCCGGTGAGCCGCCGCGGACCGCGCTGCCAGGGCTCGGTTCTACCCGTGACCTCGATCGGGTGCTCCTCGAAGGCGAGCTCACCTTCCTCCAGCAGGTTCTCCAGCCAGAAGATCCTCGCTTCCGACCGGCTGCCCGCGAGGATGTCCAGGTCGCCGTCGCCGTCCAGGTCGACCGGCCGCGAGTTCATCGGCACGGTGACCGTCGCCAGCACCGTCTCGGTCCAGCTCGAATCGACCAGGGGATCGCCGTCGATCCTGAACAGGGACACCTCGTCGTCGATGCGATGCTCCCGCCAGGAGATGAACTCGCCGCCCGCGGTCTGTGCCGAAGAGGGCGTCTCGGCGACGGTCAGAGCCGCGCCGGAAGCCGCCGAATCGACCGCGCCCGGGCCGAGAGGCGCGCAGGCGAGAAGGACGGCCAGCACCGGCGCCAAGGCGCCGGAAGCAAGCCGAGCAGCCCGCCCGCGCTCAGACCGGACCGACACGCTCGATGCGCCCTTCGATCTCGGGATGCTCATGCCAGTCTCCCCACTCCACGTGGCAACAGCCGTCGCTGTTCAGTTCTCCGACATTCTCCCACTCCGACTCTCGGTCGTCTCCCTCCGCGGCAACACGTTCGAAGAGCCGCAGCCGGCAACTCGCCAGGTCGCTGTGCAGGCAGAAGCAACTCGACCCGTCCGGGTCTGTGTACGGCGCTTCGAGGATCAGATCCGGCGGGCAGGTCACTTCGAGTTCGACCCGTTCGCGTTCCGATTGGGCTGAGAAGCGCCACCGGCCCGGAGCCGATTCGCTCGGAGCCACCGAACCGTCAAGCGGCGAGATCAGCCGGACTTCGCGGCCATGGAGGCAGGCGATCAACATGTGGACGGGAGGCGGTCCGTCGGAGGACTCCGGGATACACGAAACCTCCAGGTAGCCCGCCGGATCGTCGTCGAAGCGGTTGCAGTGCGCCCACAGCCAGTGGGCCGGGTGCTTCCGGCCCCAGATGTGGCTCTGCTGACCCGGCGCGTCCGCGATCACCAGTCGGCGGTCCCCGATCTCGATCGTCCCGGTGAAATGCGCCGCCGGGTACGGGTAGAGCATCGCTCCGGGCACGTCACCCGAGCTGTAGAGCGCTTCGGGAAAGGGCAGGATGAGTTCGGAATCCGCTGGCCACTCGAGATGCCATCGAACTCGCCGGCCACCTTGACCGATCCCGCCCCGGGCCAGCCCGTTGCGCAACTCCGCCGGCGCGAAGCGGCACCCCTCAACCAGGCCGCCATCGAAGGCCCAAACGAAAGGGCGCAACCTTAGACTCGAGCGTCGTCACGGGACGGCGCTCGAACACGCCGAAACTCCTCTCGGGATTCCCGCGATCGAAGAAGGTGAACCAGAGTTCCAGATCGGCGCAGCGATCTGTAACCTCGGGCGCCTGGACGACGTATCGAATCCAGTAGCCCGTCTCGCTCACCAGGTCGTTGAGGGTCAGGTAGTAGACCTCGTAGTAGCCGCGGGTGGCGGCAGTCCACCGGAGAGCGTTGGCCTGATCGAGGTTCATGCGCGGTTCGGAGGGCGAGGCGGCCGGAGCAGCCTTCCCGTCAGTTCGAAGAGAATGTACAGGCAATGACGAGAGCCGGAATCGCAGGGGGTACCGCCGCGCTCTTGCTGTTCGCCGTTCTCGCGGCTCTCGGCCTCGTCGCGGCCCGTCTGCTGCGAGACGTGGACGTCAACGTTGACGTCACCGTCTCGCCCGCGATTCCCCGCCCGAACCCGCCGGCCGCGGACGCCGACAAGGGCTTTCTCTACGGACGCGTCAAGACGCACGGCGGCACCGCCTGCGAAGGCAGACTGCGCTTCGGCGGCGACGAGGAGGCGTTCTGGGGCGACTACTTCAACGGTTTCAAGGAGGAGAACCCCTGGGCCGGGGACGTGCCGCCCGAGCGGTTGACTGAGAGCCGGCCGGTCACCGTCCTCGGCGTCGAGATCGCCCGGCGCAAGAGCCGGCTCAACCTCGGCCGGCCGTTCATGGCGCGCTTCGGCGACATCAGACGGATCGAGCCGAGCGGACGCGAGCTCGTGGTGACGCTCAAGAGCGGGACCGAGTTCGTCCTCGACCGCTTCGATGCCGACGACTTCGCCGACGGTGTCCGCGTGTGGGACGACCAGCACGGCGTCGTGGACCTCGGCGAACGTCGGATCCGCGTCATCGAGCTCCTCCCGACCGCCGACCTGGGGACGGTTCCGGACCGGCTGCACGGCACGGTACGCACCGCATACGGGAGCTTCACCGGCTTCATCCAGTGGGACCGGCAGTCCAGCGTCGGCGCCGACGAGCTTCAGGGCCGGACCGCCGGCGGCGAGCTCAGTCTGCCGTTCGACGCAATTCGCACCATTGCGCGGGGGTCGGCCGACAGCGCGCTGGTGACCCTGCACGACGGCCGCGAGTTCGTGCTCTCCGGCTCCCGCGCCGTCGGGCGCGGCAATCGCGGCGTCTACGTCGACGACCGGCGCTACGGCCGGGTGCTGGTCTCCTGGGAGGCCTTCGAGCGCCTCGACTTCAGCCCCGCCGGCACCGGACCCGGCTACGACGATTTCCCGCCCGGGCTGCCGCTCTCAGGCACCGTCACCACCCACGACGGTCGCCGCCTTGCCGGCCGGCTGGCCTTCGACCTCGACGAGAGCGAAACGACCGAGACGCTCGACGCGCCATCCGGCGGCGTGGACTACATGATCCCCTTCGGCCTGGTCGCCTCGATTGCGCCTCTCGACCGTGAGGCGTGCGCCGCCGGACGACGCGCCGGAGTAACGCTCCACAACGGCGAGATCCTGCAACTCGAGTGCACCGGCGATCTCGGCGCGACGAACGCCGGCATGCTTGTTTTCACCGGTGGCGGTGAGAGCGCCGAGTACGTGCCGTGGGCGAACATCGGGCGAATCGACGTCGACCGGCCGCCGTCCATGTTCCCGCCCCTCGGCGAGCGCTAGCCCGGCCTGTGCAAGAGTCCCGGACATGACCGCAGCCGCGACGCCGCCCTACTCGATCACGCCCGAGAGCCTTTCTCTGGTGGAACGGATCGGCGAGGCGATCGGCCAGGCCGAAGCCGCCAGTCCCGGTATGGACTTCAGACTGCGGCGCGAGGCCCGCGTTCGTACGGTTCACGGTTCCGTCGCCATCGAAGGCAACGCCCTGTCCGAGGAGCAGGTCTCGGCAATCCTCGAGGGCAGGCGCGTTGTCGGACCACTCAGGGATGTTCAGGAAGTGCGCAACGCGATCTCGGCCTACGACCTGAGCGACGGCTGGGAACCGTCGAGCGAGGACGATCTGCTGGCGGCCCACCAGGTGTTGATGGCCGGCCTCCTGGATGCGCCGGGCCGCTACCGCACCGGCCAGGTCGGCGTGCTCGGCCCCAACGAGGTCCATCACATCGGCCCACCCGCCAAACGAGTGCCACGCCTGACGGCGGAGCTCCTCGCCTGGTTGGGTGGGACGCGGGAGCATCCGCTGATCGCAAGTTCGGTCTTCCACTACGAGTTCGAGTTCATCCATCCGTTCGAAGACGGCAATGGCCGGCTTGGGCGTCTCTGGCAGACGCTGATCCTCACGCGCTGGAAGCCGCTGTTTGCCCATGTTCCGGTTGAGAGCGTTGTCCGCTCCCGCCAAAGCGATTACTACGAGGCGATCGAGCGAAGTTCCGAGGCGGGCGAGAGCACGCCGTTCATACGCTTCATGCTGGAAGCGATCCTTGGCGCCGCGCGGGAGGCCACCCCCCAACGAACCCCCCAGGTTACCCCCCAGGTCCAGCGGCTCCTGCAGGCAATGACGGGAGAGATGTCCACGCGCGAAGTGCTTGCTGCCTTGCGCCTGCGCGACCGGAAGTGGCTGCGCCAGGGATACCTCAGGCCCGCACTGCAGGCAGGCCTGATCGAGATGACGCGGCCCGATGCTCCGAGCGCGAGGAACCAGCGCTATCGCCTGACCCCGGCGGGGCGGCGCGTTCGCAAAGAGGATCGAGAATTCGAGTAGGCGGCCTTCGGCTACCCGGCTCGCGCGCGCGAAATCCGTCTTGGTCCACAGACAGGCCTGTCACTGCCCCCAGTGCGCGCAGGCCCGACGCCGAACCGGTCCCGAGAGCTCGCCGCACACGGCTCACGGGACACAATCGTCAAGGAGAGTCAGGAATGGAACGCTACGCGGTAGAATCCCAAGCCGAAGGTTCAAGACGACGGCTTGAAGAAGCCGGCTTCGACCGGGCGCAGGCAGAGGCACTTCTCCACATGATCAGCGACAGTCACGAAGCGCTGGCGACGAAGCAGGATGTCGTTACGGCCCAAGGCGCGCTGAAACAGGACATCGCCGCGTTCGAAGGCGCGCTGAAACAGGACATCGCCGATGTGCGAACCGAACTCAAGCAGGACATCGCCGAAGTCCGCGCCGAACTGAGCGACCTCGCGACGACCGTAGCGAAGAACACAGCCCGAATCGAGGCCCTCGAGAAGGCGATGGAGGCCCTACGTCAGGAGGTCCGAGACCGCTTCGAGAGCTTCCGTCAGGAGATCGCGGGGCAGATAGACGGACTGACGGGGGAGCTGCGGGGCGAGATGAACGGGCTGCGGGCCGAGATGAGGAGCGAGCTGAGGGCGCTCAAGTGGATGTTCGGCACCGTGCTCGCAATGATGGTGCCGATGGTCGGCAGCATTATCGCGCTTGCTCTGCGCTGAGCCTAACCCCGGCACTTGAGGCGCTACGGACTCCCCCGAACCCGAAGCCGGAAGCGCGGTCACCGGTGATAGCCTCCTCCGTATCGTGTGCGGCCCGCCCCGACCCACACGGCTGTTGACGCTGCACCGTGACCCGGTGGAGCAAAGCGAAGGCTTGAAGGAGCAGCCCGATGGAGGTCAGGCGAAGGCGAGCGATCGAAATGATGGGCGCTGGTCAGAGAGTGCCCGCAACCAAGCGGGATCTTGCTTTCGTGGAGAGTTCGCTCACGCGTGAGATGGCGAACCTCCGCAACGACCTCTGCCAGAGCATCGCGGAACTCCGGGCCCATGCCATACGGCAGGAGGTACGGGTCCAGCGCGAGGGCATCGACCGGGAGACTGTCGACGAGATGCGCAAGCTACGCCGAGAGTTCAGGACGATCAGGTGGATGGCGGCGACAACGCTCGCCGCCATGGCGCTGACAACAAGCGGCATCATCGCCCTTGCTCTGAGTTGAACGGAAGCACCTCGCGGCTGATCCACCCAGCCCCGTTCACTCCACGGGCCTGACCCTGACGATCGCCGTCCCCACGTTCCTGCCCCCTGACCAGCGGTAGGGCAACGTCCGGCCGTCTCCCGACAGGCCGAGAACGGCGTCGTTCACATAGAGGAAGAGTTCCCCGTCCGACTTCGCTTCGTACCTGAGGGGTCCCGAGCCGATCGCGAACGCTTCTCCTCCGGCGCCCACCCGGCCCATCAGCTTCAACCACGGTTCAGCGACATGACGGCGGTAGGGGACCCACGGCAGGAGCGCCCAGCTAGACCTCGGGCGAGAGAAGCCGTCGGCGGTCGCCGGATGCCTGCCGTCATGCCACTTCGTTCGCGCCACCTCGAAGCGATAGTGCGTTCCCCGCTCCAACTTGAATCCGGTGGCATGGCACGGATTGTCGATCGAGAAAGAGAACGGTTCCTCGCCGGTCAGCAACGCCGGTTCTTGGGTGGGCAGGCACAACGACTCGCAACACGACTGGACGAAGAACGACGCGCGACTCAGCCCGGCGCTGACGACTCCCAGAGCCCCCGCGACCAGGACCGCCACGACGAGGCCCCTCCTGACCTTCTCCACCCAGGGCCGATCCTTCAGGAACTTCCTGAAGCGCCCGGTCAGGCTCGGATGCGGCCGGAGGTCCGGTGCATCGCCGTACTTCAGTTCGGCCCAGGCCAGCCCCGCCCGCGCCAACGTGGCCCGTGGAGCGGTCTTCTTGAGCACGACGAGCCCGCCGAGAGCGGCAGCCACAAGCCATGCCTGCCCGTCCCGCAAGAAGACCTCGGGTCGCCACCACGATGTGAGGTAGAAGACGAACGGGGCCACAATCGTCGCCCACTGCATCGCGAAGTAGAGCCAGCGGCGCCAGAAGACCGTGTCCAGAGCCGCCACCATCGCCCCCTCGCCAAACTCGAGAACCGCCTCAGCCTCGTCCAACTCGGAGCGGGTCGAGACCACCTCGCAACCGCGCGGCAGCGAGGTCGGCGCATAGGGCGTGACTTTCCGCTTGATGCGCTCGCGGACGCCGTGGTGAACCTTGGGCCTGGTGATTCCACACTTCAGGCTGAGGTCCTCGATGTCGCGCGGCTTGTACCGGTAGAAGGCGCCCAGCCCGGAGCGATTGTCGTGCTGCTTGCCGTGCCAGTCGCTGCGCTTCCGAATGCCTCTGCGAACGTGCTCATGGAAGCGAAGGCCGCCCGGGTTCTTATCGCAGCCTTCGTCACGGTCTTCGACCTTGTAGATCATCCAGTCGAGCGGCACTAGCGAGAGATCCTCCTCCGGATAGCCACCGCCAACGTCGTTGTGAACGCCGGCAAACCACACCTGCTCGATTCTCGGCGTCTTCTCCTCTTCCTCCTCCTCCTTCTCCTTCTTCTTCTTCTCCTCGAAGAGCACCGGATGAAACGACAGCCGCTCCTCGTCTATCGCCAAGGCGTGGCAGGCGCGCACGACCTTGCATGACAACTTCTTGTCGACGAACTTGAGGGGGTAGACAAGCCAGTCCCAGATCGAGGACATCTCATCGATCGGAAAGCCGTACGCTTCGACCGTGTCCCAGACGCCGATGAACTCGATCTCAGGCCGCGTCGCACACTCGGGAGCGCTTGCGGCGAAACCGCGCCGAAACGGCCGCGTCAGGAGTCCCCTGCCGCGCTTGGAGCGGTAGGCCTCGAACTGCTTCCGGGCGGCCTTGTGAAACTCCTTCTCGTCGGCGACCGCCGTGCAAAGGCCCCTGTCGGCGATCAACCCAGCCAGCATGCGGACCGTGAATGCGCCCCGGCTGTAGCCGAACAGGTAGATCCTGTCCCCCTTCTCGTACGTCCGGCAAAGGGCCTTGTAGAGCTCGATGACGTTGTACTTGATGCCCCAGCCGAACGCGCCGCCGAGAATCTTGAGGGGAAGAAACGCCTGCGAGCCAACGCCGTCGTCGTAGAAGGCGATCTGGTCGGCGTCGGCACCGGTGCCGTCATCGCGGGAAGCGCTCTGGTCATCTTTACTTTGGTCCTGGTGCAGGTCCAGGGCCCGGTGGAGGCGCCAGACGTTCGTCTTGTGCTGCTTTGCGGCGCCTTGTCCGGTACCGTCGGACAAGAGGATGATCTTCTTCATCAGGCACCTTCCCCGACTGGCCTAGAGGCACCCCCTTCCGTTCTCGGAGCGGCGGGCACGGCAGGAGGCGCCGGGCCGGGCTTCTTCGCTCGGTCCGCCTCCCTGGTGCCGGAGCCCCGGAGATGCGACACCTTGCCGAGGAGGTCGAACCAGAACGGCGCGCCGAGGCTGATCGCCCCGATCGTCAGCAGCCAACCGATGATCATCTCCAGCGTGATGCAACAGAGATTGAAGCCCCCTGGATATCCGATGGGGAAGGTCCCGAGGTCGCCTCTGAGCGTCTCCAGCGTCTCGCTCAACGGCGGGGTGCCGTCCTCTCCGCCGTTCGCGGTCTCCCCTTCGGAGGACGCTTGGTCCTTCTTCACGGACTCCGTGATGTACGGCTCGGCGGCCTCCACAACGGCCGCGCGGAGTTCGTCGTCGTACCACAGCTGTTCCGCAATGCGAAGCGAGTCCGCATTCACCGCCACGGTAACCACGCCAGCGATGATCAGGAGAATCCACTTCACTCTCCGCTTGTACCAGCCCGCCACGCGGTCCATCGCCTCGTCGTACCAATCGGCCACGGCATCGCGCATCTCGTCAAGGGACTCCTCGCTTCCGCGCGACAAGGCCAGCAGCACGCCGCGGACCGGCTCCTTACCGTCCATCTTGTCGAGCGCCGCGTGAACCTCGTCCGCGCTCAACGCGGCCGCGCCACTCTCCCCCTCGCGCCTGCCCACCACATCCAGCAACGCCGCCGCGAAGATCGAAGGCCGCACATAGGAAGGCTTCTTCCCGATCTTCGCGAGGTGCCTGATCAGCGGGTGCTTGTAGACTTTGTCCGCATACTCCTCGCCCAGCAGATTGTGTATCCCCTTCCCGAGGTTGCTGGAACGAAGGCCGAAGACGCTGGCGACGAGTTCCTGAACGGCGCTGAGTTCCTGAACGGCGCTGCAGATCAGGCTCAGCACCACGTAGAAGAAGATCAATCCGATCGCAACATCGACTATTGGTCCGTCAAGCATCTGCCACCCTCCACCACTTTGAGCGATCCTCAGAAGGCGTCCGTGTCGACCTCGCCGCAGATGCTCCCGGCTTCCTTGCGGTACATCTTCGACTGCTTCGTCATCGTGTCCGTCACCGTGATCTCGTACTCCACGTCCGACAGCGCCCCGTAAAGCAGCCAGAACTTGCCGTTGATCCCCCGACCGTCAAGCACCTTCACCGCGAGCTCGATGTTCTCCTGGTTGAAGAACCAGAAGAAGCCCGTGTTCGGCGTTCCCAACGACGACGCCACCGTCGCGGCGCCCTCCGGGTCCACGTCCGGATCCTTGATGTTCGGATCGATGAAGCTCACGTCGACCGCAAACCGATTCCCCAGCAGGCACAGCCGATTCGCCGTCGCTTCGCACTGACCGGCGCCGTCATCCGTCTGAGGCACGGTGTTCAGATCGAGCGGCACCGCCGACAGGCGAACCGGCTCAAGACCCGCAAGACCCGAGGGCTCCTCCGTCGACGACGACAACCCCAACATGGCGGCGAGATCCCCGGGGAACGCCCTTGTGTCGCTCTGACCGCAGATCTCCTTCGGCGGGTTGTGGTACGTCCGCTGGGAGCCGCCTACCGCCGTGTCACGCAGCGTCAGCCAGTACTCCACGTCCGACAGCGCGCCGAAGAACATCCAGTAGTGGCCGTTCAAACGGCTGCCGTCCAGCACCTTCGTCACCAGCTCGACATTCGCCGGACTGAAGAACCAGAACAGGCCCGACTCGCCCGATACGTCCACCGGCACCGCCGTGCCAACGCCGAAGTCGCCTGCCCGGTCCGGGTTCGTCCAGTCCGCCCGCAACTCGAAACGGCCCGACCGCAGGCACAGGTACCTGCCGCCGCTCCGGCATGGACCGGTATAGGACCCCGTCGTGACACTGAACTCCTCCGAGTACTCAGGCGCCGTCTGGGCCGAAGCGGTCCTGGCCGCAACACCGTCAGTCGACTCGAATCGCAGGCGGAACGTGTACGGCGTTTCCGGCGCCAGACCACGCACGACGAACTCGCCGCTCGACGGGTCCACCGTTCCCACCACCGTCCAGTCCGTCGTCGGACTGCGAGCCTCGATCACCAGACGGCCGCGGCTCTCGTCCGACCATTGACCACGCCACGTCACCTCGACCGCGTCGTCGCCGGCGGACTCGCCGCCCACCTCCATCGGCGGTTGCCGGATCACGCTCACCGAGAACCTCAGCGTCGCGCTCTCCGGGTCTTCCGGGTCGCCGTCCGTCACCGTGTACTCGAACGCCATCAGGTCCGCCACCGCCATCGGCATCCCCGAGAGCAGCCGCGTCTCCGCGTCGAACGAGAGCCCCGCCGGCAGCTCCGGAGACAGGCTGTAGGTCAGATCCCCGTCGCCCACTGCCTCCGGCAGCTCCAGGCTCACCGCCTCGTTCACCACCCATACCTGGCCGGCGATCGACGTGCTGAAGACCGGCCCCGTGTCCGGGGCGTCCACCAGACGTGTCTCGCCCGGGTTGACGGCTGAGTGGGACAGGTCGGCTGCGGTGCCGGGTGAACCCTCGAGCGTTAGCAAACCGCCGTTCAGGCTCAGACTGTTCGCCGCAATACTGATCCCGTCGGCGTCCATGTCGCCCGGCTGAACCGTGTACTCGAAGAGGAGAAGGAAGGTGTCATCGTAACGGAGCGAATCGCTGAGTTCCTGCCTCGCGAAGGCGGCCTCCCTGAGCCGGTCCCCTACGGTTATCTGGAGTCGAGGCTCGCCGCTCACCGCAAGGACCTTGTCAAGAGCGACACGCACACCAATCATCTCGCCTGCACCATACGTGTAGCCGCCAACCGGATCGCCCGTGAACGACACACTCGTGACCCTCGGTGCGACAACATGACGTCCGTCGACCCTGCGGTCGAGACCATCGCCGGGGACGACCGCGTCATGAGTCAGATCAGCGGCGACTGAGCTGTCACCGGTAAGGGCTATCGAACCACCGTTGAGAGTCAGGGCATTGGCTGGGATTCTGACGCTATCCTCTTCAAGATCCCCCGCCTGCACCCGGTACTGGTAGTGGACACAGTCTAAAGCGTCGAAAGAGGAGCCTCCGTAGGAGGCTTGCCTCGTGCGCCCACCGACCTGAAGCGCCAGTTGGGGCCTGCCCGACACCCGCACTCCTCCACGAAAACAGGCTCGGGAATGGATCGTCTCGCCGAGGCCGTAGGAGCCACCGCTACTAGGCGACCCGTCTTGCGCAACCCAGGCCACTCTGGGTGTGCCAACGGTGCTTCCATCGACCTTGTAAGAGTTACCAAGGAGAACCTCGACAGCGTCATGCGTCAGATCGGCGGCAACCGTGGCATCGCCTTCAAGCGTGATGGCTCCACCGTTGACGCTCACAGCGTTCGCTGGAAAGCCGATCCCGTCGCTGTCCATGTCCTTCGCTTGCACGACGTACTCAAAGATGAGAATAACGATGCCGTACCTAGCATAAGTCTCGCGGTAATTCGCCTGCCTCGTCCTCGTACCGATCTGAAGTGCTACTCGGGGATTGCCCCTGACCTCTACGCGACGATCAAGGTTAATCAACACTTGGACCGTCTCGCCGCGGCCGAAGGCCTCGAAATTGATCGGGTTTCCCGTAGAGCCATATTGCAGCCCATAGAGAACTCGTGGCGCGGCGGCCGCGCTTCCGTCGACCATTTGCTCGCTGGCGATCGCGTCATGGGTCAGATCCGCGGCGGTGGCCGCATGGCCTGCCATTGTGATTGTGCCCCCGTTGAGGGTCAGGGCGTTCGCCGGAATCCCGACCCCGTTAGCGTCCAGGTCCCCAGGCTGCACAAGGTAGTAGAAGAGAACAGTCGATGGAGCGCGGCTGAGGCTACGTGCGTAGGAGGTTCGCTTCGTGTGGCCACCAATAACAAGCGCCACCTGAGGTGTGCCCGTAAGTCGTACGGGTTTGTCAAACTCCACGTTCACCTGGATCCCCTCGCCCAGTTGGTAAGTATCGCCGTAGACCGGAAAACCACCGCCGTGACCGGCCCGCCGGGGCCTGCTGCCAATGGTGACGCTCGTGACCTTCGGTGTGACGACAATGCTCCCGTCGACCCTTCGGCTTGGGTCTGGAGCGACGGCCTCGTGACTCAGGTCCGCGGCGGCGGCCTCGCGAGTCGACGCGGTGATGGTCCCGTCAAGGGCGTTGGCCGGAATGCTGATCCCGTCGCCGTCGAGATCCGCCGCCTGCACCAAGTACTCAAATGGGACGGACGCTACTCCAGAGCGGGCGGTACCAGAAGCGACTGAGGCCTGCCTCGTCCTCGTGCCGATGACCAATTCCAACTGAACCAGCAGGGAAGACAGAGTGACCACTTCGTCAAACTCGACAAGCACCTGAATCGTCTCGCCCAGGCCATAAGTATCGTCGTTGTCCGGACTGCCCATGAAGGAAACACCCGTCACCTTCGGCGCGGTCTGAGCCGCAGCCTGACCGGTCCACACGAAGAGACCAGCTACAACAGCAACGATCGTCCATCCCCGCTGCCGCCGTAGCACGAGCCGACGCCGCGATGCCGGCCTGCCTGAGCACGGCCAGTGTGCGTCGCAGCTCCGAACAGGGAATTCCCCGCACTCCGAGACTCGAGTCGCCGCCTGAACTCCCTTCTCCGTCACTCGAAGACGCGGCACTGCGGCCGCCGTGGTCGCCATCCAAGAGCTCCTTTGTCGTCTTGCCGGTCGGACAACTCGACCCTCACGTGCCAAGCGTTGCCAGAATCCTCTTTCCTCACTGACCGGGCTAGCCAGTCTCTTTCGTGGCTTGCCCTTTGGCCTTTGCCTTGGTTCCTTCTTCCTCGGTCGCGAGAGCATGCTCATCATCCGCATTGACGACGGATGACCCTGATCGTCCGTCAAGTATCCATGCTCAGTCCTCTTCGCCATGGCCGTGCTCCTCCCCCAATACAGTCTTCGATCGGCCTCGGGCAAGCCGTCACGCCTCGTGCCGGAGCCTCACCCAGCGACGCTGGGGTCGACGACGGCTACTCCGACACGAACATCAGGGCTCCACGTAGATCCTCAATGTGCAGTTCACTTTCTTGTTGCCGACTTCGGTGTCAAGGCGGTCATCCGGACCGACTTGGTAATTGTCTTCTTGTGAGAGAGTCTCTTCCCACGTATACAGCTCATCGTCGTCGAAGACCCCCAGATTCCCGAGTAGCTTCGCCAACAGCTTCGCGACCTTTCCCGAAGTCGGGTCGAACGAGTCCACGGCGTCTGCCAACCCGGTCAGCACTTCGCGTTGCTTCTTATCGGACTCGACAACACTAAAGGATAGGGCGATGTCGCCATTCGCAGCTCGCATCGGGTAAAGAACGATCCCGTCGCCATGGAGCGGCAGGGAGTCATGGCGCCTAATTCCCTTGTAGGTCTGTGACACCGTCTTCACGTCAGTGTGTCTTCCATCCGCAGCGATTCCGACGACGAAGATCTCCTTCTTCGTTTCTAGGCCCCGGTGTGTGATGGCTACCCGCGGTAGACAGACTTTGACTCTTGTCATTCTGAACGGTCCTCCCTGTCTCTGGCGTCGGTTGAGTCCGACGCCACGATCCACTCCAACGCGCCGAGACCCGGGCGATCCGGCATGATCGCCGCCAGCATCTCGTTCAGCGCCCCGACGCACTCGTCCCCTCCGCTCCTCGCCTCAGGGTTGAGGTCCGCGGCCAGCCCAAGGACGCAGATCTCCTTGCTCTTCTCCCAGCCCTTCGCCGCTACGCCGAGGCTCGGCATGGTGGCAGAAGCCGGTGCTCCTCGCGCCGGACTGCGTCCACGGCACCGCCGAGATGGGCCGCAATGCAGTCAAGTGAATCTGACTCGGGGCATGAGCGGCACCGGTTGTTCGAGAGCGCAGTACGAGAGCGACGACGCAGTGTCGTTGAGCATAGGACCCACCATAATCCTCCCCTAGCCCTGTTACGGAGGATCGTCCGGGCCCTCGGATCGAGGGGCCTCTGGTCCCCAAGAGCAGAGGGACACACACCCAACCGATGCCCCTGGAAGGAGACGACGACTGCTGATGCCTCTTCACAAGGACCTCGATTCCCTTGCAGCAGTCTCAGTCGGGCAAGCTCTGGAGACATCACTCGCCGAGAACACACGGAGGGCGTATCGAAGCGGCTGGCGGCGGTTTGCCGCTTTCTGCGAGCAGCGCCGAGTCGACCCGATGGGCGCGACGCCTGCCACCGTTGCGGAGTTCCTGGTTGCGATGGCGGCGACGCCGGGATCGTCCAATGGCGGCAAAAGGGCCGAGCGTCCGCTTGCGTTGGGCACGATCAGGATCTGCCTGGCCGCGATCAATCGGTACTACGGAGACCGGAACCTCGAATCGCCCGCGAGGAACGTGACGGTGAGGAGCGTTCTGCGGGGGCTCGGGCGGTTGACGGATGCACGGCCCAGGCAGGTCAGGGCGCTCCGGGAGCAGGAGATCGCAGCGATCCTCTCGGTCTGCGACGAGCTGGCGGCTCAGAGAAAGAACCGGACGATCGCCTTACGTGACGCGGCGATCATTGCGGTGGGCTTCGCGGGAGCGCTACGGCGATCGGAGATCTGTCAACTGCGGATGGAGGATGTCGAGTTCGTGAACGGCGCCGGTGAAGCGGCGGGAATGCTCCTGCACATCCGTCGCTCGAAGACGGACCAGCTCGGAAAGGGTCAGAGCGTCGCGATCCCTGAGGGAGCGTTCATCCGGCCGGTCGAGCGGCTCCGGCGCTGGCTGGCCGTGTCCGGAATCACCAAGGGACCTGCTTTCCAGACGATGTGGCGCGGCGGAAGGCCGCGCGGCAGGGCCCTGCATCCGACCGACATCCCGCGACTTGTGAAGCGCTACGTGCGGGAAATCGGCCTGGATCCCGCCGACTACTCGGGCCACTCCCTGCGAGCCGGTTTCGTGACCAGCGCGGCCGTCCACTCGGCACGGCTGGACAAGATCATGGAGGTCACGAGGCACACGAACGCGGAGATGGTGCTCCGATACATCCGGCAGGCGGACGCGTTCCGGGATCACGCCGGTGCGGCGTTTCTGTGAGACCTCGTGGTGTCGGTCGGTTTACCTCAAGACGGGCTCGAACCAGGCCGGACCATGCTTGACAACAGGGCTTACCGAGTGCTGTCGGCATGGGCAGGAAACACCGCGAGCCCCGGCAAGGACATCGGGCGAGGCTCAAGCCTCAGAACCGGTCGGGGGCGACGCCAAGGGGCCGGCGGGGCGGCGATCGCATGCAGGTAAACAAACGCCGGTCGACTGATGTTCCGGCGGCTCATGGAGCGAGGCTGACGCCTCGCGCGTTTCCTGGCCGCCTCCGGCGGCAGCCGGCGGGGACGCCGGCGCACCCAGTCAGAAGATGAGTTCGATCGCTTCGTCGTCGACCATGCCGGCGGTGCCCCGGTTGCTCCACCACCGCGGCTCGACGAGTTCGCTCTCCCAGGCATCGAGGGCGCGCCTGAGCTCTTCGAGCACCGCCTGCTCATTGTCGGCGACGGGGATCCGCTCGCCGAGATCGTTCTCCAGGTCGTGCAGCCGGTTCAACTGGCCGAGCGGCGACCCGTGGGGCGCTTCCCAGTCCGGGAACAGAGCGCCAAGCAGCGGGAGCGAAGCGACCTGTTCCTCCGAGGCGCGGTTGACCTGCCAGAGCTTCCAGTCGCCGCGGCGGACGGCGCGGTTCGGACCGGCCCGCCAGAACAGGAACTCGTGGGGAACGCCGTCGACCTCGCCGCGAAGGTAAGGAAGGAGATCGACGCCGTCGAGCGGCTTCTCGGGCAGCGAAGCGCCGGCCGCCGCCGCCAGCGTGGGCAGCAGATCGAGCGACGACACCGCCGGCCGGTAGACTTGGCTCGGTTCCACCTTTCCCGGCCAGTTCAGCAGGAAGGGCACCCGGATGCCGCCTTCGAAGAACCAGCGCTTGCCGCCGCTGAGCGGACCGTTGGTGCATCCGCCCTGGAGGTAGAAGGCGCAACCGTTGTCGGAGAGGAAGACGATCAGGGTGTCGTCCTCGACGCCGTGCTCCCGCAGCCGGGCCCTGACCTCGCCGACGCTGTCGTCGACCGCCGAGACCATGGCGGCGAAGATGCGGACCCTCGGATCCTCGATGTGCCGGTAGCGGTCGAGGTACTTCGCGGTCGCCTGCAGCGGGGTATGCGGTGCGTAGTGGGCGAGGTAGAGGAAGAAGGGCCGGTCGTGGTGCCGGTCGATGAAGTCGAGTGCCTCGCGGGTCAAGACCTCGGTCAGATACTCGGTCTCTTCAACGACTTCCCGGCCGCGAAAGATCGGACGACCGCGCACCTCGGGCAGCGGCAGCGGACTCCAGTTCTCGACTCCTTCGGTAGACGGTTCGATGTAGATCGAGCCGCTCTGCATGCCGAAGAACTCGTCGAAGCCGCGGTCGAGGGGGTGCTTGCCGTCGCCCCAGCCGAGCTGCCACTTGCCGACGGCGCCGGTCGCATAACCGGCGGAGCGCATGACCTCGGCCAGGGTCGTCTCGTCCAGGTTCAGGCCGTAGTCCTGGCCCGAAGCGTTGAACTCGTAGCCGTGGCGCTGCGGATAGCGACCGGTCATCAGGCCGGCCCGGGACGGGCTGCAGACCGCGGCGGCGACGTAGCCGGCCGCAAAGCGCACGCCGGCGGCACCGAGGGCGTCGATGTGGGGAGTCTCGATGATCGTGCTCCCGTAGAGGCCGAGGTCGCCGTAGCCGAGATCGTCGGCGAGGATGAAGACGACGTTGGGCGGCCTCTGCTCGTTGCCGCCAGCGGTGTCGCCGGCCGGGTCCTCGGTACAGCCGAGCGCGGCGCCCAGCACCGCCGCCACGAAGAAAACGCGTCTGATCACTGAAACCTCCTCACACAACCCGGTACTGCTCCGGATCGATCTGCGACACCGCCTCCAGCACCGCTCTATTGCCCGGCAGCAGCTTGTGACGCCACACCGGCAGGTAGTCCTCCATGCCGGCGAGCAGTTCGTCGATCGTGAAGTGTCCGGCGATCCGGTTGTAGAGCCCGAGCATGCCCATGTTCGCGAGGCCCGGCGCCCCGCCGTCGCGGGCCAACTGGAACACGGGCACGCCGTAGGAGCGGACGCCTTCGAGAGCTGGCGGGTTTCTGACCCGCGAGCTGTCCCACAGGATCATCCCGCCGGGCTCGACGCCCGGGCCGTACGACAGGTAGCCCGCGTGGTCGAACGCCAGCACCACGGTGTAGGACTCGATCACCGGGTTGTCGATCGGCTCGTCACTCGACACGACGACCGTGCCCTCCACCAGGCCGCCGCGGGTCTCGGGGTTGTAGTCGGACGTGTAGGCCATGTGCCAGCCCTTGGCCGCCGCCGCGTAGCCGAGCGTCTTGAGGCAGGTCAGCAGCCCCGCGCCGCCGGTGCCGGCGCCGCCGACGCGCTCGACCACGCCGCCGTTCGAGTGACCGCCCCCCGTCATCGCACGCGAATCGGCGGGTAGCCCTCGGGCACCGTCGCCTCGCCCATCTCGAAGTACTTCATGATCTTGTCTTCGATGAACTGGTTCGAGCTCTCCGGCGTGAAGGTCACGCCGCCGCCCTTCCAGTTCACGTTGCAGTTCCCGAGGCAGTCGATGACCTTCATTCCCTTGATGCCGGCGAGGTGAATTTCGAAGGCCCGCCGGATCATCCGGCTCGCCTCCCCGTAGCGGACACCCGAGGTCAGAGCGCAACGCCCCGCATAGACCACGCCGGGGAAGTGCGCCAGCGTCTTGATGATGTCCATGGGGTAGCCCATGACCTCCTCGTCGCGGCCGCCCTGGAAGGTGGTCGTCGGCACCTCCTTGGTGGTCGTCGGACCCATCTGGCCGCCGGTCATGCCGTAGGCGTTGTTGTTGTAGATCACGACGATGAAGTTCTCGCGCCGGTTGCAGGCGTGCATCAGGCCCCCTAGCCCGATGCCGCAGGAGTCGCCGTCGCCCGAGTACTGGACGACGACGCGGTCGGGGGCCATGCGCGAGACGCCGGTGGCGGTGTCGCTGGCGCGCCCATGCGGAGACAGCACCGTGTTCACCTCCATCTGGGCGGCAATCGTCGAACCACAGCCGACGCCAAGCGCCAGAATGGTCTTCTCGGCCAGATCGAGTTCGGTCACCAGGTCGCACAGGATCTGGCTGACCGACCCGTGCCCGCAGCCCGGACACCAGGATGACGGCAGCCCGGTGTGGACGTCGAGTTGAGGTGAGATCTTGCGCGCGGCGACGCCCTCGGGAGGCGTGTAGAGCGCGGGCGTACGGGCGGCTGGTTCAGTCACGTCCGACCTCCGGGATTACGGTGTTCTTGCGGATGCCGAGCAGGTTGTCGAGCATGGCCTGGCCCCCCTCCTGTCCGCGTTTGGCGGCGAGTTGGTCGAGCATCTGTCTTCTCGCCGGCGGATGGGTCTCGGCGAGGTGGAAGGCGGTGGGATGGATGTCGTGGAAGTTCCGCGGCTCGACCGGCTGCCCAGCGGCCATCTGCCGGATCGCCTCGAGCACCGCCCGGGCCGGGATCGCGAGCGCCGGCTGTCCAAAGAACTGGACAGGGCATCGACCGGCGACCGCCAGACGCACATCGGTCAGGACCTGCCCGAAGTTGATCTCCACCGTCAGCATCTCGCGGGCGGTGGAGGCGAGTTCGCCGAGCGGTTCCTCCGGGAACGGGAACAGGGTGATCGGCCGGAACAGGCCGACCTTGATCCCCTCCTCGCGCGCCCGCCGCACGGCTTCTCTCGCGATCCGCGCCATGATGCCGTAGGCGACCACGACGAACTCGGCGTCGTCGCACTGGAAGGTGTCCCAGCGCGTCTCCTCCACACGCATCCGCTCGAGCTTGTTCTGGATCTCGTAGCAGACCATCGTGTCGAGCTCGGGCGTACGGGCCGCGCCGACCACCCGGCGCTTCTCGCGCAGAGAACGGTCGAGCGCCCAGGTCTTGTCCGGCAGCTCGCGCTCCGGCACCTCGAACGGCTGCAGCGTCTCGATCATGTTCGCCATCTTGCCGTCGATGCAGACCACTGCGGGGATGCTGTAGAGGTCGGCCACGTCGAATGCCTCGGCGGTGAGTTGCACCGTCTCGGTGATCGTCGCCGGCGCGTAGAGCGGCAACTGGTAGTCGCCGTTGCCGAGCCCCCGAAGCATGCGGATGTCCGACTGCGCCGGATAGAGACCGCCCGAGACACCGACGTGGGCCCGGGTGAGCGCCCCCAGCACCATCGGCGTCTCGGCGCCCGCGGCGTTGGTCAGGCCGTCGATCATTAGCGTCAGCCCGGGGCCGACCGAGGCGGTCATCGCCCGCTTGCCGCAGGCGGCGGCGCCAAACACCGCCATGACGCTCGAGATCTCGTCGCCGAGCTGCTGGAACACGCCGCCGTGCTCGGGCAGGGCCTCCGCGACGTACTCGAGCAGTTCGGTCTGCGGGGTGATCGGATAGCCGGCGAAGTAGTCGAGGCCGGCGACCATGGCGCCGATCCCCATCGCGTGAGCGCCCATCGTCGGCTTGCCGATCGGCGGCACGAAGGGCTCGTGGGTCATGGCGTCTCCTCGTGGGGAACCGGCTGCTCGAAACGGTAGACCTCGATCGCCTGGTCGGGGCAGACCATCGCGCAGAGATTGCAGCCGATGCAGTACTTCATCGCGTCCGCCTCCACGACCACCGGCCGCCAGCCCATCATGTTGGCGCCCCGCCCCGGCTCGATGATGCGCACCGGGCAGGCCGGTATGCACAGGTCGCAGCCCTTGCAGAGCTGCTCGAAGATCTCGATGTAGCCGCGCTGGACGTCCGGGCGAGGCACCTCCTTCGCCTCGATGACGTGGCCCGAGGCGCCGTCGTTGCTCAAGGCCCGTTCCTCCGGGATGACGTCAGCAGACACGATGATGCGGCTCCTCTCCGCGCAGTACGCGGTCGACGTTGGCGATGCTCTCCCGGATCGCGTCTATCACGCATTCGTTCGTGCTGCCTCCGCTGTGGGGAGACAGGAATGCGTTGGGAGCGCCTAGCAGCGGGTTGTCGGCCCGAATCGGCTCGACGCTGAACACGTCGATGGCGGCGCCCGCGATCCGGCCCGTGGCCAGCGCGTCGGCGAGATCCTCCTCGCTGACGATCCCGCCGCGCGACGTGTTGACGAGGAACGCCGACGCCTTCATCAGCCCGAGTTCCCGGCCACCGATCAGGTCCCGCGTCGAATCGTTGAGCGGCACGTGGATGCTGACCACGTCGGCCTCGCGCAGCAGTCGCTCGAAGGCTACCCGCTCGACGCCGAGCTGCCGCTCGCCCGGGCTCGGCGCCAACCCGCGCCCGCGCTGGCGTTCCGGCGTGGAGGCGGAAAGAAGCTCCATCCCCAGCGCCCGGGCCCGCTTCGCGACTTCGTACGCGATCGCCCCGTAGCCCACGAGCCCCAGTGTCTTGCCGCGCACCTCATGGCTCCCCTTGACGAACAGGGCTGGATACGGGTTTTCGAGCCGCCGCAGGGCCGCCGTCGCCTCCTCCATCCGGCGCAGCAGGAAGATGCACGCCATGACCACGTATTCGGCCACCGACACGGCGTTGGCCTGGGGCACGTTGCAGACCGGGACCCCGAGTTCGCGGGCCGCTTCCACGTCGATGTTGTCGACGCCGACCCCGACCTGCTGCACCAGCTCCACGCCGTTCAACAGCTCCAACTCGGTTCGCCCCACCAGGTACGGGTGGGTGGTCAGCAGAGCGCGGGCGCCTTCCGTCAGTTCGTCGGTCAGGTCGGCGTTGCGATGGACGAAGCATGGCGCCCAGTGCTCCGGAAACCGGGCGATCTGATCACGCGGACCCGGCGGCACGAGACAGATCACCTTGTTGTTTCGGTTTTCGCTCACTTCCGTTCGTGGCTCTCGACTACGTAGCGCGTCAGCGTACTCCGATCCTGGGAACCGCGGTGGCGCGATCCGCGCCACCCGCGAACCACTCCGTGTACCCGTCATCGGGCGCACGGACGAAACGCGGGCATCCTTCGCGCACCCGGCGTGAAGCGCCGGCTTGGTTGGCGTACACTGAGGATTCTACTCCCAACCACGTTCGAGAGATCGCTCCATGAGATGGACACGCCTTTCAGCCCTCGCCGTTGTCATCCCGGCCCTGCTCGCCGGCTGCCGCGGCCCCGATGACGCCGGCGCCGGCCCGGACGCGCCGGACCAGGCGACCGCGCCGCAGCCGAATCCCCTGCGCAACGCCTACTTCGGCGACCTGCACGTCCACACCCGCTTCTCGATGGACGCGTACATCTTCGACGTGAGGGCCACGCCGGACGACGCCTACCGCTTCGCCCGCGGCGAGCCGCTCGTTCACCCCGCCGGCCACACGATGCAGCTCCGGCGGCCTCTCGACTTCCAGGCGGTCACCGACCACGGCATCCTGCTCGGCGTCCTGCCGGCAATGGACGACCCGGAGGACCCGCTGTACGACGTGCCGCTCGCCAGGGAGCTGCGCGAACTGGGGCCCGCCGAGGGCTTCCAGCGCGGGCTGCGGGCCTACCGCGGCGGCGAGTTCCTCGAGATCGACGGCAGCGAGGCGAACCGCTCCGCCTGGCAGCGCATCGTCGAGTCCGCGGAACGGAACAACGACCCCGGCGCCTTCACAACCTTCATCGGCTACGAGTACACCACCGTCGCGGCCGACCAGGGCAACCTCCACCGCAACGTGATCTTCCGCGGCAGCGAGGCGCCGGAGGTCCCGTTCACCGCGATGGACTCGGACAATCCCGAGGACCTGTGGGCCTGGCTCGACACGCTCCGCGCCGGCGGCACGGAAGCGTTCGCCATCCCCCACAACTCGAACGGCAGCAACGGCAACATGTTCAGCCTCATGACGTTCGGCGGCGATCCGCTCGACGCCGAGTACGTCGAGACCCGGATGCGCAACGAGCCGCTGGTCGAGGTGACCCAGGTCAAGGGCACGTCCGAGGTCCATCCGCTGCTGTCGCCGAACGACGAGTGGGCCGACTTCGAGATCATGCCCCACCGCATCGCCACCACGCTCTACAGCGAGCCCAAGGGGAGCTACGTGCGCACCGCCTACCTCGACGGGTTGCTGCTCGAGGAAACCCGGGGATTCAATCCTTTCCGTTTCGGCCTCGCCGGCGCCACCGACACACACAACGCCGGCGGCACGCCGGACGAGGACGACTTTCACAGCAAGGTCGGCAACCGGGACGGCACGCCGCAACTTCGGGGCTCGGTGCCGCTGGACGAGTCCAACGAGGACGGCTCCCCCGCCTACGCCCAGACCTACTTCCACAACTGGGGCGCCTCCGGCCTGACCGGCGCCTGGGCCGAGGAGAACACGCGGGACTCGATCTACGACGCCTTCCGTCGCAAGGAGACCTTCGCCACCACGGGTCCGAGGATCCAGGTGCGCTTCTTCGGCGGCTACGACTTCGACGCGGACCTGGCCGACGATCCGGAGATGATCGCCAAGGCCTACGAGCAAGGCGTGGCGATGGGCGGCGACCTGCTGGCTGATGGCGAGCGCGCGCCGAAGCTGTTGCTCTGGGCGGCCGGCGATCCGGAGAGCGCGGGTTTGCAGCGGCTCCAGGTCGTCAAGGGCTGGGTCGACGGCGGCGAGGCGCACGAAACCGTTATCGACGTCGCCTGCTCCGACGGCGGCACGCCCACGGGCGACCCGCCGCGCTGCCCCGACAACGGCGCCACCGTCGACCTCTCCGACTGCAGCATCTCGCAGGACCTGGGCGCCGCCGAGATCCGCGCCGTGTTCAAGGATCCGAGGTTCGACCCCGGCCAGAGGGCGATCTACTACCTGCGGGTGCTCGAGAACCCGACCTGCCGCTGGTCGACCTGGGACGCGATCCGGGCCGGCGTCGAACCGCGGCCCGACCTGCCGTCGACGATCCAGGAACGCGCCTGGTCGTCGCCGATCTGGTACCGGCCTTGAGAGGTTTGCGGTCCCTTGCTGCGTGCCTGATCGCCGCTCTCGCCCTCACGCTGCCGGCCTGTCAGACCGGCGAAGGCAGCGATCCTGCCCCCGCCTCGAACCTTGTCGCCGACACGCCAACCGGCGCCCAGTCCCCGGGCGGCCGGTGGATCTCCTGGCGCGAGCACATCATCGACGACGTGGTGGTCGGCGGCGTGCCGATCCGCGGCGGCGACGGACTCGAGATGGCCGACCTCGACGGCGACGGCCACCTCGACATCGTCTCGGTCCACGAGTCGGACACCGAGTACGGCAACGTGGGCCAGGGCCACGTCCGGCTCGCCTTCGGCACCGGAGATCCCGACACGTGGCACCTCGCGACCCTCGCCGAAGGCGACGAGGCCGCGGCCGCCGAGGACGTCGCCATCTCCGACTTCGACGGCGACGGCGATCTCGATGTCGTGGCCGCATGCGAGCTGGCCCACCTCATCTACTTCGAGAACCCCGGCGCCGGCACCGAAGAGGCGGCCGCCGCGCTGCGGAGCGGCGACTGGCCGCGCGTGATTCCGCCGGTGACGAGGGACCCGGGCTCGTACATCCGGGTGTTCACCGGCGACCTCGACGGCGACGGCCGGCCCGAGGTCGTCGCCCCGAACAAGGGGGCGCAGAACCCCGACCGCCAAAGCGCCGCCAAGAACCCGATCTCCTGGTTCGACACCACGGCCGACCCGATCTCCGGGGCGTGGATCGAGCACGAGATCGTCCAGGTGATCTGGCCGATCAACTCCCAGACCGTCGATCTCGACGGCGACGGCGACACCGACATCGTCGGCGGCTCAACCGGCGAGGGCCGGATCTTCTGGTTCGAGAACCGCAGCGCAGGCGCCGGCGACGTCGCGCTCGTGGAGCACCCGATCCGGATCGAAGGCACGACGACCACCGCCGACACCGTACGGCCGCCGAACGCCCCGCCCACCGGCGCCCTGCTCAACGGCTTCAACATGGCCTTCGTCGATCTCTCCGGCGACGGCCGGCTCGACCTTGCCTCGGTCGAGTTCGGCGGCGTCCTGGTGTGGCTGGAGCGGCCGGCCGACCCGGGAGACACCTGGCAGCTCCGGCCGATCGGCCGGCTGACCCCGGACAACCTGGTCGGCTTCGCCTTCGCCGACATCGACGGCGACGGCGACCTCGACGCCATGTCGGGCGCCTACAGCCGCAGTGGGCGGGCGGAAGACCGCGAGGTCGATGCCCATACGCCGCTCGGACGCATCGCCTGGTTCGAGAACCCGGGCGACATCGACGGCGACTGGACCCGGCACGACATCTCGCGCCGCAAGCGCGGCATGTTCGACAGTTTCGTCGTCCGCGACATGGACGGCGACGGCGACGTCGACTTCGTCGGCACCCGCGGCAATAGCGCCCAGTTCGACGGCGTCTTCTGGCTCGAGCAGGTCCGCACCGCCGAGCCGGTCGCCGCGTTCGACCAGGCCCGCGAGGCTGAAAGCGAGCAGATGCCGCTTCCCTGATGGCCGCTGCGGGGACCCCGCCGATGTCTAAGCAGGTCCAGAAACTCCTGCCGTGACATCTTCGCTGCCTTCAGGATGGAGTGCAGTGTGCCCCTAGGCAGGTCGCCCGTGTGCATCCGGATGCAGACGGGCGCTGCAACCCCGCCTTCCGCAGGTATTGGTGCGAGCCCTTCTTGTGAGACTCCTTCCATCCCGCCTTCTTGAGGGCCCGGAGCGCCTTCTTGGGGCTAACCGATGGAAGTTTGGGGCGCGGGGGCATCCGGCAGTACCCACACGGGAATGTTCAGCCACTCCGCTTTGCTGGCAACTGGGCGCTCCATGACTACCGCCGAAGTGCGCGACGGTACTAAGCCGCGTTCCTCCAACACCGTCCAGAGAGTGTCATGGGCCAAGCAGTCTTCGAAGAACCCTTCGAGTGCTTCCCGAAGCATCTTGTAGGACTCCTTCTTCGTCCGTCCGTGACTCGCCACATCAAGCGCCGGACATGTCGCTACCCATGTCGAATCTTCGCGATGCGACTCGACGTGGACCGTCAGGGTCCAGTGGCCCTGTCCTGTCACTGCCATTCGTCGTCTCCTCAGATCCCCCGGGGCGGAATAGAAGACTCCATGAGCCACCATGATCCCGTTGAACATGGGGGGCGTGCACTGCACCGATTCGTAGAGTGGCCCAAGGGCGTGTATCAGCTTACATCCCAGTCTCAAGGTCCGCAACGGCAGCGGTCGGGAAGGGTATTCCCGGCCAGCCTCCGCCGCCCCGCACCCATGCGCGGAGCCAAACTCACGGACTGTACACCCAAAACAGCGAGGAATCCCGCTTGCAAGGACATGATCTACACTGAGGACCACCGCTTGAACGAGAGGACAACCACTGTCATCGAGGGTTCGCTGGACGCCGTGGAAAGCCGACGACGGCACAGAGTCGAGAGCACCGTCCGGTCGATGGCCGCGGACTTGGCGATCGACCTGATCGGTTTCGCGTCGGCGGCCCATCTCGAACAGCGGCTCGACGAGCGGCACCGGCCCTCCACGCTGAGCGCGGAGTCCCGCACTCTCATCGTGCTCGGAAAGCGCACGCTGCGCGGCGTGCTGTGGGCGAAGCACCTGCCGAGCAAGCAGCTTGCCGGCGGCCGCACCCTCCGGGCGCTGGAGTTCGCCGCCGAACGGATCGCGTTCGACCTCGAACGCCGTGGCGCTCTCGCGCTGCCCGTGTCGCCGGCGTCGCTCGACTTCGACAGGAGGACGCCCGGCGATCTCCTTCCTGCCGGCCAGGGTTGGCCCCTCTTGCGCCAGGGCGCCGTGCTGGCCGGACTCGGCACGCTCGGCCTCAATCGCATGGTGCTGACGCCGGAGTACGGCCCGCGGGTCTTCTTCGCCGGTGTCCTGACCTCGGCCGAGATCGAGCCGGGCGACGAACTCCCGGAGGACCTCTGCCTCGGGCTCGAGGAATGCGGCCGCTGCGCCGCGATCTGCCCGTCGGACGCGATTCCCAGGCGAGCGCCCCAGGGCGCCGGCCTCGCGGCGATCCGCGGGCTCGACGAACGGGCCTGCGCCCGCAGTTGCCAGCCCTTCGGCTTCGAGGCCTTCAGCGACCATCTGGCGGCGATCTTCGAGGCGCGGACCGGCGACGAGATGTGGCAGCGAATGCGGGGCCGCAAGTCCGGCGAGATCTGGTCCGAGATGGCGATGATGAAGGAGGCCGCTCTCACCGGCTGCAGCGAATGCGTCCAGGTGTGCCCGGTCGGCCGCGACTACGAGCGCCTGAGCGCGTCGATCCACCGCCGGCACGATCTGCCCGACAGGGTGCCCCGGCGCCATGCGGACGGGTTCGTCGAGATCGAGAACCTGGGGCCGCAGAGCCGCCGCCGGACGACCTGGGACCAGGAGCGCCGATGACCCGGAGCCTGAAGCAGGAACTCGCCCGTTTCGCATTCGAACGCGGCGCCGATTCCGTCGGCGTCGCCGATGTCGCGGCCTACACCGCTGTCACCCAGAGCGGGCAGGTGCCGGACTACCTGTGCGAGGGGATGAAGAGCATCGTCGTGGTCACCAAGCACCTGTTCACGGGCGCGATGGCGCTCCAGGACGTCGCCACCCAGTCGACGAACTCGCACCTGGCGCTCGACTCGGCCGAGGAGACCGCTTACGAGATCGCCGAGTGGCTGGAGGACCGCGGCCACTGCGCCCTGCCGGTCTCGGGTGAGTACGCCGACCTCGACCTGAAGTGGACCGGCGCCGGCCTGCTCGATCTCAAGTGGACGGCCGAGTTCGCCGGACTCGGCCACGTCGGGCTCAACCTGAACTTCCTGACGCCGGAGTACGGCTCCCGCGTCTACCTGGGAGCGCTCATCACCGACGCGGAACTCGAGCCGGACCAGCCGCTCGACAGCGACCTCTGCCCGGGGCTCCGCTGCGGCCGCTGCGCGGTGATCTGCCCGCCGAAGGCGATTCCGCTCAAGGCGTCGAACGAAGAAGGCGTCAACGACATCCGCGATCTCGATCAGCGCGGCTGCTCGCAGGCGGCGATGCGCATCAGCATCCGCTCGCTCTACGTCGTGCTGCGCAAGCTGCTGAACGCCCAGGTCGACCTCGACGTCTCCCAGGTGCTCGACAACCGCTACTGGCGGGACTTCTTCCTCGCCACGAACAGCAAGCGCGGCGCCTTCGCCGCCTGCTTCGAGTGCATGTACATCTGCCCGGTGGGGTCGAAGGACATCCGCAAGATCATGCGCATCCCCTACCGGCAGAAGGACCTGCCGCCGGGGAGCGTGCAGCACATCCGCGGCGAGGAGGAGCACGAACTCGTCTTTCGCGGACCGCCGAGCGAGCGCGACCCGGAGTACATTCGCGACCGCGACTTCGACCACCTCGTGCACATCGGCGGCTGACGAGCGGTTCCGTGAGCGGCAACGGCAACGGCGCCGGCCCGAGCCTCGACGCCGAAGCGATCGCAGCGCAGGCGAAAGCGCTCGGCATCGACCTGGTCGGTTTCTGCTCGTGGCGGGAACTGGAAAGGCAAGCGCCGGACTACGACAAGCCGTCGCAGCTCTCGACCTACCTCTCGCGTCTGATCGTCGTCGCCAGGCGCTACCCCACCGGCGTCGCCTGCTCGCCCGACCAGGCGTTCCGCCAGTACGCGAACGGCCGCGTGGCGCGCCATCTCGAGGAGGCCGCGGGCGAACTCGCCTACTGGCTGGAACAGCGGGACGCGATCGCCTGCGTGCTCTCGGCGACGATCCCGGACCTCAGGCGTCAGCCGATGGCCTACGCCGGTCCGGGCGGCCAGGGCTCCCTGCTCCTGAGGCAGGCGGCGGCCGCCAGCGGCCTGGGCACCCTCGGCCTCAACGAGATGATCCTGACTCCGGAGTACGGTCCGCGTGTGTTCCTCGCCGGTGTGCTGACCGATGCCGCCGTCGACTGCGGGCAGCCGCTGGCCGAGGAACTCTGCCCCGGGCCCGAGGAATGCGGCCGCTGCGCCGAGGTCTGCCCCGTTGGGGCGATTCCGGGTTCGGCGCGTGCCGGAGCGCCGCTGGCCGAGATCCGCGGACTCGACACCGAGGCCTGCGCCCGGGCCTGTCAGCCCTTCGGCCCCGACCGCATGGTCGAACATCTGGCCGACCTGTTCGCATCGAGGTCCGCCGCCGAAGCGGTCGAGATCGCCCGGAGCCCCGTGACGCAGCAGATCTTCTACAACCTGACCGTCCAGCGGCAGGGCGCCTACACCGGCTGCCAGAGCTGCCAACTCGTGTGTCCGGTCGGCGAGGACTATGTGGCCATCGGGGCCTCGCCGGTACGGCCGCAGGACTTGCTGCAACTGCGGTAGCGCCGTCGTCCTTACCCGCCCGTATCCGGCCGGTCGTCCGGGACGAAGCCGTCCCGGTTGGGCATCTCGACCTTGGGCAGGCTCTCCTGGTCGAGCGCCGCGTCCTCACCGACGAGTCCCATCAGGTTGAGCAGATGGGCGACAACGGCGTAGATCTCATCATTCGTGAGTGAGCCCGGATCGGCACGCTACGGCTCATCAGACCCGCGTCGGCGCCTTCGGCGACGACCCAGCTCGCCTCGGGCTTGACCCCGACTTCGGCCAACAGATCCGCGAGCAGAAACACCGGTCCACTCGCTGCAGCTTACGAGACCGTGGCTGAGTTGCACGTTCGACGCGCCGGCCGGCGACCACTCGCGGCCGCTGTTGCCGGAGCACTCGACGAAGTGGAAGCGGGACACCGAGGGCAGGCGGACCAGGTCGTCCATCGAGAACACCAGCGGCCGGTCGACCAGGCCGTGGATGGTCAGTCGGTGGGCGTCCGGGTCGATCCCCGGCACGCCGGTGTGGTGCCGCTCGAAGTGGAGGCCGGACGGCGTGACGATGCCCTCCAGGTCCGCGAGCGGCGTGTTCGAGGAGGACGCCGTCGCGTCCGGGGTGCGGCAGCGCAACGCTGGTGCCGAAACCGAGGCCACCTGCTGGATACGCCGGCCTCCGGCCGGCCTCCGCGCGACGACGCGGAGCGGCGGAACGCGGGGGTACCGCGCGAGGCGAAGCCTCGCTCCTTGCTCAGGGCCGGCCTACAGCCTGCTCACCGCCTCTTCGGCCAGGTCCAGGGTCCTCACGATGCGCTCGCGCATCTCGTCCATGTCGACGCCCTCGGTGCTCTTCTTGCCTTCCATGTAGCGCGCGTAGACGCCGTGGACGATCGCCGCCGACTTCCAGCGGTTGAAGCCCACGTAGTAGTCCAGGTGCGAGATATTCCTGCCGGTGCGCTCGGCGTAGCGCTCCAGCAACTCCTCCCGCGCCGGGAAGCCGGGCGCCGCGGTGGCGCCGCCCCGGCCGCTCGGCATGGTGTCCACCGCCGGCGTCCACTGGTTCATCGCGTAGGCGAGGTCGGCCAGCGGATCGCCGAGGGTCGAGATCTCCCAGTCGACGACGGCGGCGATCGTCGAGTCCGGTCCCACGAGACAGTTGTGCAGCCCGTAGTCGCCGTGGACGACGCGCGCCGGCCCCTGCTCCGGCAGATGGTCCAGAAAGTACCGTTGCAGCTCGTGCGCGCGCGGGTCGTCGAGGTTCGCCGGTTCCACGGACGCGGTCCAGGACCGGTACCAGGTCCGCAGTTGCCGGCCGACGTAGCTGTCCCGCTTGCCGAGTTCACCCAGCCCGACCTCATCCGGATCGACGGCGTGGAGCTCGGCGAGCACGTCGATGAAGGAATGCGCGAGCTTCACGCGCCGCTCCTCGGGCACCCACTCCTCCGTGTGAGCGGAACTGTAGAGCGGATGCCCGTCGACCAGGCCCATGACGTAGAACCAGGCGCCGGTTACGTCGGGGCTCTCGCAGAACGCGAGCGCCGGCGGCACCGGCACAGGCGTGGGCCCGAGCGCCGAGATCAACGACCACTCCCGGCTCATGTCGTGTGCCTTGGGTAGCAGCACGCCCTGCGGCGGACGCCGGATGACGGCCGCGCGGCCTTCTGTGTCGTCGAGCCGGTAGGTCAGGTTCGAGTGGCCGCCCTCGAGCCGCGTCCACCGGAGCGGTGGTCGCAGGGCGTTGACGTGTTCGGCGATCCAGGCCTCGATGGCGGGTTGGTCGTAGCCCTCGGGGCCCATGCTCTCGTCGTGTGAAGACATCGCTGTCGCGGCCGCGCGGGCGCTGGGAAACGAAGGTGGCAACTGTACCAGTCCGGGGCGACGCCCAACGGGAGGAGAACGCCGCGGAGGAGAAGGTGCGAGGCTACGCCTCGCGCGGCTTGCTCAGAAGCCGGCCGGAGGCGGGGGTATCGCGCGAGGCGAAACCTCTCACCTTGCTTCGGGGGTGCCCCGCGGCCTACGGCAGCCGGAACGCGACGACTTCTTCCGCCGCCGCGACCGCCACGTACTGGCGGCCGTCCGCGCCCAGATAGGTCAGCGGATTCGCGTTCTCCCGACGCGGCAACTCCGTCGACCACAACTCTTCGCCGGTAGCGGCGTCGAGAGCTCGGAACCGGCGGTCATCCGTGGCCGCGATGAAGGCAAGCCCGCCCGCCGTGACGATCGCCGAGGCGCGCCCTGGTCGGCCCGTCTCCTGCTTCTCGGGCGGCAATCCCGCGGTGACGCCGACCGGGCGCTGCCAAGCGACCTCGCCGGTCTCGGCATCCACCGCGGTCACCTGACCCCACGGCGGCTTCTGGCACGGCCAGGACTGGTCGCCGATGCGGACCGCAAAGGAGAACGGACGGGCCACTCGCAGAACGTAAGTAGCTGGGTCCGCCTCCGGATGCTCTTCGACCCAGGCCATCGTGCCGACGTCCTGGCTGAAGGCGAGCAGAAGCCGGTTGGCCGGGTCGAAGGCGACGCCGCCCCAGTTCGGCCCGCCCGCCAGCCCCGGGAACAGCAGGGTCGCACCGCTCTCGCCAGCGTCCTTGTGGAGCCAAGGCGTGTAGGGCCCCTCGTTGTGGAGCGGACCGTTGCTCTCCACGAGCTCCGCGCAGGCTTCCGCGTGCTCGGCGCTCGTGTCGTCGGCCGTCACCAGGTCGCCCGACTCGTAGCGGACCCGCCCCAGCGCCGGCGTCGTCGACGGAATTGGCTGCGTCGGGTGGGTCTGTTCCCCGGGACCTCGCTCGCCGGCATCGGCCCCTCCTCGACGCCGAACACCGCTTCGCCCGTCTCCCGGTTCAGGATGAAGAGATAGCCGGACTTCGTCGTCACGGCGAACGCGTCGATCGTCTCCCCGCCGCGCTCGACATCGAAGAGCACCGGCGGCGCCGGCGGATCGTGGTCCCAGATGTCGTGGTTGATGGTCTGGAAGTGCCAGCGGTACTCACCGGTCCGGATGTCGACCGCGACCACCGCGTTGGCGAACAGGTTGGCGCCCGGCCGGTCGCCGCCGTAGGCGAACGGAATCGGCGAAGCGAGAGGCAGGAACACGAGTTCCCGCTCGTCGTCGACCGTGAAGTGGAAGGGCCAGTCGCCGGCTGCCCTCGCCGTCCGATGCCGCTCCGCAGCCGATGACCAGGGCCGCGAGAGCCGTCAGCAGCCCGCTCCCCCTCCCCGCCCGCTTCGTCTCACGCCTTCGCATCCGTCCCTCTCCTCGTGGCTACCCTTCCCGGACCACCGTCCGCAGAGCCGCCGCCGGTTGCCACCCCCAGGTCGCCATGTCCACTGTCGGGAAAGGGGCTACACTGTAGCCGAGACCCGTTGCGAGCAGCTCGAACCGCTGAGCCGCCGCGGGTCTCTTCGTTTGTAGGGGAGAGAAAGGGATGAGAGCGCGCCGTCTGACCACCGTTCCGCTGGCCCTGCTGGTCGCAGGCTGGATCGGGGCCCCACGGGCAAACGGCCAGACGGAGGGCAAAGTCGACTACGCCACCCGGGTGAAGCCGATCCTCGAGGGCTTCTGCTACGAGTGCCACGGCGAGGACCGTGCGCGCCGGGAAGCGAATCTCAGGCTCGACATCAAGGAGCGCGCTTTCGCCGACCTCGGCGGTTATCCGAACATCGCGCCCGGCGACCCGGACGACAGCGAGCTCTACATCCGCGTGAGTTCCGAGTTCGCGGAGATGCGGATGCCGCCCTACGAGGCCGGCACGCAGTTGACCGAGGAGCAGATCGAGACAATCCGTCGGTGGATCGAACAGGGCGCCGAGTGGCCGAAATCCGACTCGGAGCCGGAATCGGAGTCGGATGAGGAGGATGGCTAGGCGGATGCGGGCGAGACGCCCGCGTTCCCAGGGCCGACGGAAACCAGACGGAGACACACGATGAACCGAACGACCGAAAAGCGACTGATCCCGATAGCCATGCTCCTGCTCGTCGCCGCCGGCATCGCCGGCCAGGCCGCGGCCCAGACCGGCTATGGCGGCAGGGGGAGCGGTATCCCGCGGGTCGAGTTGCCCGACGAGCCGTGGATCATGAACACCCACGTGATCCCCGAAGTGAAGGTCTCGGTCGTCGTCCGGGGTCTCAACCGCCCGTGGTCCCTCGCCTTCCTTCCCAAGGGCGACATGCTGGTGACCGAGCGCGGCGGCGCGCTGCGCCTGGTCCGCGACGGCGTGCTCGTGGACGAGCCGATCTCCGGCGTGCCGGACGACGTCCTGGCCCGCAGCCTCGCCGGGATGATGGAGGTAGCGGTTCACCCGCACTTCGCCGGCAGCGGATACGTTTACCTCACCTACACCAGGCAGATCTCCGGGCGCGAGGGCACCGTAGCCCTGGTGCGCGGCCGGCTCAACGGCATGTCGCTCGTCGACGTCGAGGACGTCTTCGTGGCCGAGCCCTGGGGCGGATCGATCGCCGCTGCCCGGCTCGCCTTCGTGCCCGGCGAGGACATCATGTTCATGACGATGGGCGGGGCCTTCGGCGCCGACCTCGTGGACGGCACGCAGAGCTTCTTCTGCCACGCCAAGCTGGCCCAGGACCCGAACAGCCACGCCGGCAAGCTGCTCCGCCTGCGCCTCGACGGCAGCGTCCCGGACGACAACCCCTTCGTCGGCAAGGAAGGGCACAAGCCCGAGATCTACTCGATGGGTCACCGCAACCAGATGGGACTGGCGCTGCACCCCGAGACCGGCCAGCCCTGGACCACCGAGCACGCCCCGCAGGGCGGCGACGAGCTGAACACCATCGAACCCGGCAAGAACTACGGCTGGCCGGTGGTCTCCTACGGCCGTCACTACAACGGGGTCCGCATCTCCGAGCGCTTCTGGAGCGAAGGCATGGAGGAGCCGGCCATCTTCTGGCTGCCGTCCATCGCCCCCTCCGGCCTCGCCTTCTACACCGGCGACGCCTCGCGCGTGTCTTCCACAGAGCCGGCCGGAGGCCGAGCTCCTTTACTCCGCAACGCCGGCCCTACCGATACCGCTCCAGCAGGGCTCCGTTCGTACCCACGAGGGAGACGAGGTCATGGTGTGTACCAGATCGGCGAGCTCCAGGCCCGTTCCTGGTGGGTCGCGTGGAGGTCGGGGTTCGGCTCGATGCCGAGGCTGAGCGCGTCCCAGGTCGACCAGCGGCAGGTCGGGTTCTCGAGCACGCGGACGTAGTAGAAGGAGCGAGCGCCGGGGTCGAAGTCCGGGTCGGTCCAGGTGGTCCGGAGTTCGACGGCGCCCTTGTCGCGGCTGATCGAGCAGTCGTCCAGGTTGACCTGGGCGCCGTTGTCATCACAGCGGTGGGTTTCGGGGTCCGGCTCGAGACCGTCAGAGCAGACGACGTCGTAGACCTGCTCCATCGCTTCGCCGTCTTCCTGCCAGCCCTTGATGACCTGGGCCCGCTGCAGCCAGGCGTTCTCCGGGTCGCGCAGCGCCCAGACCAGGAAGCTCGGTGCGCCGTCGCCGGATGCGGGCGAGACGCCCGCGTTCCCAGGGGACTCGTCGGCGCTGCCGCCTTCGAGGTCGCCGCCCATCGGCACGCCGTGCTCGTAGGCCGCGGCGACCGGGTCCGCAGTCCGTGCCAGGGCCTCATCGAGCCCGAAGCCGCCGAAGAAGCGCACCCGGATGCGGGTGCCCGAGGTGGCGAACGACTCCCGGCGCTTCAGCGCGTCGAAGATCGCGGCGCGGGTGTTCTCGCCGGCCCATACCGCGGCCAGGCCGCCGGTGCCGTGCGTGGCCTGGCGCGGCGTCCAGAAGCTCTCCCAGCCGCCATCCTCTTCGCTGTAGGCGGAACCGCGCGCCTGGGGCGTGTTCACCCTCGACGTGAAGCGATTGTCCTCCTCGAAGGAGCCGGCGCTGACGTGGCTGTCGCTCGATCCGATCGCACCGAGAGCGTAGGGGTTCACGCCCAGGCGCGCCTCCATCTCGAGCCCGGTCAAGAGGGCGTCCCGCCAGTAGCCGCCCTTGAAGACCGAGATCGGGTCGGTGTTGTTGACCCGATCCAGGTAGTACTGGACGATCTGGAAGTCGGCCCACTCGTCGTTCGGCGACAGCGACGGATGGACCTCCGACGTGCCCTTCTGCTGGCTGATCTCGGCTACCGGTTCGTTCCGTATCCGCTTGGCAGCGAAGGCGGCGTCGATCTCCGCGCCCTTCCACGTCTCCCGGTCGGGAAAGGCCAGGCCGTCGCTCTGGTTCATGTTGTGCGGCATCGCGAGCGCCTCGATCCCCTCCTCGCGCAGACCGTCGAGCCAGGTCCAGAGGTCCTCGGGGTCGCCGTCGAGGGAACTGAAGGGCAGGTCCGGCGCCTCGCTGCCGCGGAAGATGACGTTCCGGTGCAGGTGACGGCTGCTTACCCCCATCGTGTACTCGTAGCCGATCAGGGCGGTGAACCGCCCGGGATCGTTGTGGCGCTCGGCCGCCTCGATGATCCGCTGCCAGGCGCTTCCGCGCACATCCGGGCCGTTGATCGGATCGCCCGCGCGGGCCAGTTCCCGCACCCGGCTCAGCGCACCCAGCCGCGCCCGGTTCCCGCCGCTCTGGCCAGTGATCAGATCGTCGGTCAACGCATGCCCATAGGTCGGGCTCGAGGGATCGATCAGCGCCGCCAGGGCACCCAGATACTCCGCATGGTCGGTCACCGCGAGGAAGTCGAGCGGCGCGCCGGAGAGCCGGATCTGTTCGCCTGAGGGGTGTGGGATCGCCTCCCCCCTGGCGTACCGGTAGGCGTCATCCGGCGTGGTGCGCACGGTGCCCATGAAGGCGTCGTGCGAGTACATCGTGTGGATGTGCATGTCCCCGAACAGGGCGACCCGGTCGGCGGCGTCTCCGGGCGTGGCGCCAGCGCTGCCGGAGCGCGAGGGGCCGGGCGCGTCGTCGGCCGGCGGCCCGGCGCAGGCTAGAGCGGCGACGGCGAAGGCCAGCAGAGCGGACCGTGGGAGCATCGTCACGGGCATCGTGAACTCTCCAAGTTTCTGAGTGGGGACTTTCAACGATACAGGATGAGGGTTCCGCCCTCTGCCCCTTCGGGATTTGGCACGCAGCGGCGGCGACGCCGCCGCTCCCGGTCTGGTCGCTCGGCTCGCTACTCGGTCTTCTTGATCACCACGAAGCTGATGTCGTCCTCGGGCGGCGCGAAGGCGAGCAGGTCCTCCTTGAGGCGCTCGCAGATCTCGCTCGCGCTCCGGCCCCGGACGGCCTCGAGAAGCCCCTCGGCTCGTTCCGCCAGGTAGCGATCGCCGCCGTGTTCGGCGAAGCCGTCCGTGTAGAGCAGGAGGAGATCGCCGGCCTCGAGCAGGTCGAGTTCGCTGACTTCATAGGGGCGCTTGTAGCCAAGGGGACCCGGGTCGACCAACTCGTCCATGTAGGCGTTCGAGGCGAACATGCCGACCGGCGGGAAGCGGACCAGTTGGTCCTCGCGGAGGTGCTCGATGCGGCCGGGGCGGCCGGCGAAGAGAAGAGGCGCGGGGTGGCCGGCCGAGAAGAAACGGAACTTCCCGTGCTCCGAGACTTCGCCGTAGAGCATGGTCAGGTACTTGTTCAGAGTGGTCGACTTGTAGAAGCGCTGGTTGATGTGCTCGAACAGCCGGGTCGTGATCTCGCCGAACAGGTCGAGTTCGTAGTACGCCCCGAGCAGGAACGCCTGGTGCAGCATCGCCGCCACCAGGGCGTCCGTCGCCTTGTGGCCCGACACATCGGCCACCAGCACGCCGGCGCGCTGCTGCGACTGACGCAGGCCCGCCACGACCCGCGCGTTGCCGGCCGCCTCCGCCTCGCGGATGCGGCGGTCCAGGTCGTACCGCTGCTTGAAATCGAGGTAGATCAGGTGGTCGCCGCCTATCGCCTGGCGCAGCGGCATGGAGGCGCCGTTGATGTCCACCCCGTGCAGACTTGGAAGATCGCCGGACGACGGCTTGGTCGCCAGCGCGATCTCCTCAAGGTTGGCCAGCTCCGCCCGGATCTCGGCCTGCCATGCATCGGACGGTCTTCTGTTCACGACTACCTCTTCAACCCAAGCGTAGCGCTCCTCAAGCCCGGAGTGGCGGAGGGGGTGGGATTCGAACCAGCGGTCGGTTATTTCCACGCCGATTCTGGAACACGCCAAGACCGGTGACCACCGGTCACCGGGCCAAGGTGTGGCGGAGGGGGTGGGATTCGAACCCACGGTGGGCTATCAACCCACGCCGGTTTTCAAGACCGGTGCTTTCGACCACTCAGCCACCCCTCCGAGGCGGCAGAATTCTCCAAACTAGCAGCGTGCGCGGCAGGAAGATCGACGTACGCCATGTTCCGTGGCGCACGCAGCCTAGGCTGCCGGGATCTCCTCGACCCCGCCGACGTACGGCTGGAGGGCAGCCGGAATGCGTATCGAACCTGACGCTGTCTGGCAGTTCTCCAGCACCGCAATCAGGGTCCGCCCAACCGCCAGGCCCGAACCGTTCAAGGTGTGGACATAGCGTAGCGAGCCGCCCTCCCGCGGCCGGAAGCGGGTACGCACGCGCCGCGCCTGGAACGCCTCGGCGTTGCTGCAAGAGGAGATCTCCCGGTACGCCTGCTGGCCGGGAAGCCACACCTCCAGGTCGTAGGTCTTGACCATGGCGAATCCGATGTCGCCGGTGCAGAGAGACACGACCCGGTAAGGCAGTTCCAGTCGCTGCAGCACGCGTTCGGCGTGGGCCGTCAGTTGCTCCAACGTGTCGTGGCTGGTCTCGGGCGTCGTCAGTTGCACCAACTCGACCTTGTGGAACTGGTGCTGGCGGATGAGTCCGCGCACGTCGCGACCGTACGACCCGGCCTCGGCGCGGAAGCAGGGCGTGAGCGCGGCGTAGCACAAGGGCAACTGATCCTCGTCGAGCACTTCGCCGGCGTGCAGGTTGACCAGGGGCACTTCGCCGGTCGGGATCAGGTAGCGCGAATTGGGCTGGACGTGGAACACTTCCTCCCCGAACTTCGGCAGTTGGCCGCTGCCGAACAGGCACTCGCGCTTGACCAGGTAGGGAGGCAGGACCTCGGTGTAGCCATGCTCCTCGGTGTGCAGGTCGAGCATGAAGGCGCCGAGGGCCCGCTCCAGGCGTGCCCCCCAGCCGAAGTAGATGGTGAACCGGGCCCCAGCCAGCTTGGCGCCGCGCTCGAAGTCGAGGATCCCCAACTCCGGGCCGATGTCCCAGTGCGCCTTCGGCTCGAAGTCGAACTCGGGCAGCTCGCCGACGACCCGCTCGACGCGGTTCGCCGACTCGTCGCTGCCGACCGGGACCGTCTCGTCAGCGATGTTCGGGACCTTGAGCTCCGTTTCGACGAGCTCCTCTTCGGCCTGCGCCACGATGTCTTCAAGGCCCTCGATGCGGGCCTTGAGCTCCGTCATCTCTAGAATGCGTCTGGAGGCGTCTTCTTCCTTTGCCTCGCCCTGAGCCTTGAGCTTGCCAATCTCGCGACCAGCCAACCGACGACGGTGACGGAGTTCCTCGAGTTCGGTCAGCGCTTCACGGCGGCGCAGGTCGCAGGTCGCCCATTGGTCGACCAGCACGGCATCGACGCCGCGCGCCTCGAGGGCGTCCGCAACCCGTTGCGGTTCGCTTCTGAGCAGTTCTCGGGGCAACATGGCGGTGGCAGTCTTCCAACGTTTGCCCGCCACGGCAAGGATGGCGCGCTGCCAACGATGAACGCGGCGGAGTGGCGGCGGCAGTCTTCCAACGGTTCGCCGGCACCGCAAGGATGGCTCAATTGACGACTGAATCCGCTTCCGCGCCGGCCCGTCCCGGGTCGGCCCCGTCACCCCCGTGGACCGCCGCCCTGCCGCCCCTGCTGGCAGGGCTGGCGATGGCCTCCCTGGCGGCGGTCGAGCGCGATGCGGAGGCGGCGGCTGAAGGACGCTACCTCGCGTTCGCCGCAACGGCCGTCCTGATCGCCGCCGCGGGCGCCGCCCGGCGCCCATTCAGCCCGGCCGCGCTGGCGCTGCCGGTCCTGACCGTGGTTGCGTTCGCGGCCGTACCCCCGGACGGTCCGGGCCGCGCGACCGCGGTGGGCGCCCTGCTCTGTCTGGGTCCCGCGGCGCTTCTCGTGGACACTCTGCTCGCCCGCCGGGCCGATCTGCTGGCGCCGCCCGGCGCCCTGGCGCCGGCACGCCTGATACGCCTCGGCGGCACCCTGATGTCGGCGCTGATCGGATTCAACCTGCTCCTGCGGCAGGGGGAGCTGCTCGACGGTCCAACGCTCCGGCTGCTGGTCGTACTCGTCGCCATTCCCGCCGCGGCAGCGGTCCTTCTGACCGCCCTGTTCGCCCGCATGGGCGCTCCGGCCCTGGCGGGAACAGCCGCCGTGATCCTTGCCGCGGGCGGCGTCCGCTCGAACGTCGTCCTGGTGCTCGCCGCAGCGGCGCTCGCCGACGCGGCCGCTCGGGCCCTCGAGGAGCGTTGGTCGGTGGCGGCGGCAGTGCTGGGGCTCGCCTTGACGCTGGTCCTGGGGCTCGTCTTCGTCCGCGAGCCCGCGTTCGGGGTTCTGCTCGCAGCAATGGCGGCCGCCGTCGTCTGGCGCCGATTCGCCTTCGCCATCGTCCTCGTTCTGGCCGGCGCCCTGGCCCTCGGGCTGCCGCCCGCGGCGGCGGCGCCCTGGCCCCTGGCGCTTGCCGGATTGCCCCTGGTCCTCCTTGCCGCGCCCAACCTGGCCGGTCGGGGCAACCTGCACACGGTGGCGGCGGCCGTTCTGCTTTCGCTCGCCGGCCTGCGCTTCCTGCCGCCTCCGCAGGCCCTGCTGGCGGGTATCGCGCTGTGGACCGTGCTGAGCGCGCAGCGGCCGAGCGCCGTATCCGCCGACGATCCGCCTCCGGCCGGGCCCTGGCAGGGTATCGGCCTGCGTGGCGATGCGGCCGTGTTCGGGTTCTGCTGGCAGGGCAGTCTGCTCGTGTTCGCCACTCTCTCAGCCACCTATCCGTGGCTCCGCGCCGCGCATCTAGACGATCGACTGAGCGCGCTCGGACTCGATACCGCATTCGATCGCTGGCTCGGACTGATCGTCCTGATCCTGATCGGGCGCGGCGTCGGCACGCTCGTGCGGAGGGCGCCCGCGCCCCGTGCCATCGTGCTGGCGGTCGGCGCCGTGGTGCTGACGGCGGCGGCACTCGGCTCCTGGGGAGCGTTCCTACCCCGGCAGACGCTGCTCAGCTCGCCAAGGCAGGTGCTGACCCCGGACCAGCCGCGATGGGCAGCCGAAGCGGCCGGCTGCGGAACCCTGGTGCTCGATACGGCGGTTGCCCACGGCGGCGGCGTTGCCGCGGGTCAAACGGTGGCCCGGATCGGCGCCGAACTGACGGAGGACTCCTTGGAACTACAACACGGCGATCACACCGGCGAGTGGTCCGCCCGTGAAAGCGGCGCCGCCGCGGGCCGCGCACCCTGGCTCCACTGGGTCGCGACCGGCGCCGACGGTCCCTTCTTCGGCACCCGCTACCGTGCCGAGTTCGATCTCGCTCCGCTCTGTAGACGCGGTGACCTGGTGATCGTCCGCGATCCGGAGCTCCCCGCGGAGGTCGAGGTGATCCTCTTCCACGCTCTCCACGTCGGCCGGACTGCCTCACCTTGATCGCCTGCTGCGACGCCGGGTCGGCACAGGCGCCGGCACTCTCCTACGTGGTTCCAACGGTCGGTGTGCCCGAACACGTCGCAGAATGCCTTGAGTCCATCTACAGGGACGCGTCAGAGACCGCCGCGGCGGCCGAACTGATCGTCGTCTGGCAGCACCCGGCAGCGACCGGCCGCGACGTGGCGCCGGGTACCGAGACGCTGGCCGGCGGGCCGGCAGCCCTCAGAGCGCTCGCGCGGCAACTCGCGTCGGATCATCCCGCCGCGTTCCAGGAAGCGCCGCGGATCGTGCAACTGCCCCGGCCGGCGGGATTCGCCCGCGCCGCCAACGGCGGCATCGCCGCCAGCGTTGGGGGGTGGATCGCCCTGGTGAACGACGACGCCGTGCTTGCGACCGGCTGGACCCGGGCGTTGCTGGAGGCGCTCGGCGCATGCGCCGCGGCCGGCCCGACGCCCTCCCCCGACTCCCAGGTCGCGGCGGCGCAGGGGATCAACCTGCTTCCAGCCGGCGACGGCAGCGACGTACGGATCGACGGCGCCGGCCTGGCCTGGAACCACCGGTGGCAGGCGGTTCAGGTCGACCGCGGCGAATTCGCGCCGCCGCCCGCTGGTGCGCCGCGACCCGTGTACGGCGTCTCCGCGACCGCCGCCATCTACCGGCGCGACGCGCTTGTCGCGGTGAGCCCGGCGGGTCAACCGCTCCGACCCTTCAACGAGCGGCTCGACAACTACTACGAGGATGTCGAACTTGCCGACCGGCTGCGCCGGGCATCGTACGAGGCGGCGCTGGCGCCGGCGGCGCGCATCGAACATGCCGGCGCGTTGTCGAGCCGGGGCCCCCGCGCCGCCCGGCGGCGCGTCCGCCGGATCTACTGCAATCGTCTGCTGGTTCTGGCGACGCGGCTCGGCCGGACCTTCTGGCGCCGGCTGCCCGGACTCCTGTTTCAGGATGCGGTCGACATGCTCCGGGGCCGGAAGGGCGAAACGCTGCCGGGCGATCCACGACGCCCGGGACCCGTGGATCTCCTGTTCGCCTGGTGCCGGGCGTTCCGGCTCCTTCCGCGCTTCGCCGGTTTCGGCCGCGGGCAGTCGACCTGGAGCCCTCAGGACGACGACGGAATCGGGCGATGATCGACACTCCGATTCTGACCGCGGTGGCGCCGCACTGGCACGACGAGGACAACTTCGCGCTCCTTGTCGAGAGCTGGCCCCGCGAAGGACGGTTCGAACTGATCGTGGTCGACAACGGCTCGGGCGGAAACCTGAGCGAACTGGGGGCCGGCCGGCCGAACGTCCACGTCCTCGAACCGGGCCGCAATCTCGGCTTTGCAGCGGCGATCAACCGCGGCGCGGCGGATGCTGGGGGATCCCTGCTGCTGATCCTGAACACCGACGCCAGGCCCGAATCCGGAGCGCTCGAATCCCTGGTTCGGGGCATGGAACGGCACCCGGAAGCAGTCGGCCTGGCGCCCCGGCTGGTGGACCGGAGCGGCGCTTCCCAGGCCGGTTGGCAATTGCGCAGGCTGCCCGACCTGCGAACGCTGCTCGGCTACTGCTGCTTCGCGGAGCCCAGAGCGATGCCCGAGCCGCCGGCCGGATCGCCCCTCGAGCAGCCGGCGGCCTGCGCCCTTCTGCTCCGACGCGACGCCTTCGATGCCGCCGGGGGCATGGACGAAGAGTTCTGGCCCGCCTGGTTCGAGGACGTCGACCTCGCCCGCCGGCTCCGCGACCTGGGCGAGACGATCCGCTACTGGCCGAACGCCACCTTCCGGCATGGCCTCGGCGCCTCCGTACCGCGCCTCGGGTACGGCCCCTTCCTGCTCGCCTACTACCGCAACCTGGACCGATACGCTCGCAAGCACCACAGCCGCGGCACCGCTCTCGTGCTGAATCTCATGCTGGTCGTCGCCGCTCTGCTCCGCATCGCTCTGCTGCCGCTTCGCCGGCCCCGCCGCGCGCGGAACCGCCGCGAGGCGCTGGTCGGTCTGAGTCGCCTGGCCGCGGCGGCCTCGATGGCCTGGAGCGGTCGGTGAACGCCGGAAGCGGACCCAAGGGTGATTCCCACGCCGACCTCGCGATCTGCACCGTCACCTGGAACGACGCCGCCAACCTGCCCCGCTTCTTCGCAGCGCTGGCGTCGCTCGAATGCCCGCCATTCCGCCTCATCGTGGTCGACAACGCCAGTACGGACGCCACCCTCGAACGCCTTCGAGAGGGCGCGGATTCGGCGCCCTTCCCGGTCGAGCTGATCGCGCTGGACGAGAACACCGGCTTCGCAGGCGGCCTGAACCGGGCGCTTGAGACCGCCTTCGGCAGCGGCGCGGAGACGGTCGGGCCACCGACCTACGTGCTGAGCCTGAACGCCGATGCCTGGGTCTCGCCGGACTACGCGGTCCGCCTGATCGCGTGCCTCGAACGGTTCACGAGCAGCGAACGACCTGTGGGCGCGGTCACCGGTCGCCTGCTGAGGACTGACGCCGACGAGGACCCGCCTGCGGCTGGATGCCGTAAACGCGGGCCAGAAGGCCCGCGCCACGGCCGGCGCACCGACAGCCGGCGAATCGACGCTTGCGGCATGGCGCTCACCCGAAGCTGGCGCCATATCGATCGCGGCGCCGACCAGGTCGACCGCGGCCAGTATCCTGTAGCGGAGCGGGTGTTCGGGGGCAGCGGCGCCGCGACCCTGTTCCTGAGCGCCGCGCTGCGCGACGCGGCGGTCGCGGGCCAGGTCCTCGACGGCGACTTCCACTCCTACCGCGAGGACGCGGAACTCTGCTTCCGGCTGCGAGAACGGGGCTGGGAGGTGCTCTATGAACCCCGGGCCCGCGCGCTGCACGGCCGCGTCAACCTGCCCCGGCGGCGGCGCCAAATGTCGAGGGAGATCAACTTCCATTCGCTCAAGAACCGCTACCTGCTGCAGATCTACCATCGCAGTCTGGCCGACGCCCCGCGCACCCTGCCCGCGACCTCGATCCGGGAACTCGGCATCCTCGCTTACGTGCTGCTGCGCGAGCCCTCGTCGCTGGCCGCCTACGCCTGGCTGTGGCGCAACCGCCGTCGCATCCTCAAGCGGCGCCGCCTCGTCCGCAGCCGCCGCCGCGTGCCGCCGCGCGCGACGGCACGGTGGTTCGGGCGGGCCTCCCTGCCGCTCTACGCTGATCGGCCGAGAATTCTGATCCTCGGCAGCCGCGGCATACCCGCGGCCTACAGCGGCTACGAGACGATGATCGAGGCGTTGGCGCCCCGTCTGGCGGCGCGCGGTTGGCCGGTCACCGTCTACTGCCGGTCCCACTACGTCGACCGGCGGCTTCGCTCCCACCGCGGGGTCGACCTGGTCGTCCTGCCGACGCTGCGAACGAAGTACGGAGACACTCCCGTTCACACCCTGCTCTCCTGCCTCCACGCGGTCTTCCGCGCCCGCGGCGCCCGCGCCGCACTGGTCGTCAACGGCGCGAATGCGGTCTTCCTGCCCCTGCTCTGGCTGCGGCGTCTCGGTACCGCCCTGCACGTGGACGGGATCGAGAAGCGAAGAGCAAAGTGGGGCTGGCCCGGCCGCCTCGTGTATTCGGTCTCCGAACGGCTGGCCTGTCTGCTGCCTGGCACAACAGTCAGCGACGCCGAAGTCATCGCCGACCACTACCGCGACCGGTACGGCCGCGACACGACGATGATCCGCTACGGCGTCGAGCCCCGACCCATCGTCTCTCACCCCGTCCTGGACGAGCTGGGACTCGAGCCCCGGCGCTACTTTCTCTACGTCAGCCGCTTCGAACCGGAGAACAACCCGCACCGCGTGGTCGCCGCCTACGCCCGGGCAGGCGGAAACCTGCAACTGGTCATGGTCGGCGACGCGCCCTACGCCTCGGACTTCATCGCCGAGATGAAGAGGACCGCAGATCCGCGGGTGCGCTTCCCGGGCGCCGTGTACGGCGACCGCTACCGGGGCCTGCTCTCGTCCGCGCTCGCGACCGTGCACGCCACCGAGGTCGGCGGCACCCATCCGGCCCTGGTCGAGGCGATGGGCTACGGCAACTGCGTGCTGGTCAACGACGAACCGGCCAACCGCGAAACGGCCGCCGAGGCCGCCATTTACTTCGACGTTCAGGATCCGGCCTCACTCACCGCGGCCTTCGAGCAGGCCACCGGCAATCCGGTGCGGGCGCGTCTCCTGGGCGAACAAGCGGCTCGCCGGGCGTCGTCCGAGTTCAACTGGGACCGGGTCACGGACCAGTACGAGGAGCTGTTCAGGCGGCTCTGTGAACGGCGCTGAGGGCGGCCGGAACTCGCGGGCCAGATGCGGACACAGTACCCGCGCTCCCGCCAGCGGGCGGGGGGCGGATAGACTCCCGGCCGGGAGTGCTCCGCGCCACAACCCACGTTGAGACACGCAAGCCACGTTGAAACAGCGCAGGCCGCATTGAAGCGGCGCAAGCCATGTTGAAACAAAGCATTCGACTGCAAGCCGCCCTGGTCTTCGCCCTCGACCTGTCGCTGGTCGCGGCAGCGTTCTTTCTCGCCTACGCGATCCGCAGCGGACTGTTCCCCCAGGTGTTGCCGGGCCTCTTCCCCCGTCCCCTCTATCCACTGAGCGACCATCTGCCACTGCTGCCGCTGGCGCTCCTGACCTGGATGGCGCCGCTCATCGCCACTCGGCGCTACCGCTCGCACCGCACCGCCGACCTGAGGACCGAGGCAGCCGCGATCCTCAAGGTGTCGGCAGTTGCCACATTCCTGATCCTGTTCGCCGTCTTCGTCCTCCAACTGGACCAGATCCTGCTCCAGGACCGCCTCAGCCGAACCTGGCTGCTTCTCTTCTCAGGCCTTTCCGGCCTGCTGCTGCTGGCCGAGAAGATCGCGTTGCGCATCCTCTCGCGCGACCTGCGGCAACACGGTTTCAACCAGCGAGCCGTGCTCATCGCCGGCACCCCGGAAGCGGCTCGGCAACTCGCCGAGTCGATCGAGGACCACTCCTACTGGGGCCTCAGGATCGTCGGCCTGATCCACACGGACGGGAGCAGGCCCGCCGAGACTGCGCAACCGGTCTGGGGCGGCGTCGACGACATCCTGCGCATCGTCTCCGAGCACGTGGTCGACGACGTGTTCTTTGCCATCACTCCCAATGAGTTGCCCGCTCTGCAGAAGATCTTCGAGGCGCTGCAGGAACTGGGCATCCAGACCCGCATCGCGCTCGACCTGCTGCCGCCGGCCCACAGCCAGGTCCAACTCGATTCCCTGGCCGGCCGGCCCGTTGTCACCCTGTCGCCGGCGCCGTCCGGTGTTCCCCTGATGCTGTTCAAGCGCTTCTACGACATCTGCATCGGCGTCGTCCTGCTGGCGATCAGCCTGCCCGTGATGCTGCTGCTGGCGCTCCTGATCAAGATGACTTCGTCCGGCTCCGTGCTCTACCGGCAGACTCGCTGCGGTCTGAACGGTCGCCGCTTCACCATGTACAAGCTCCGCACCATGGTCGCGGACGCCGACGCGAAGCGGGGCGAGTTCAAGCACCTGAACACGATGGACGGTCCCGCCTTCAAGATGCACCGCGATCCGCGGATCACTCCTCTCGGGCACTACCTGCGAAAGTTCAGCCTCGACGAACTCCCGCAATTCTGGAACGTCGTGCGCGGCGACATGAGTCTGGTCGGCCCAAGGCCTCTCGAGGAGAAGGAGCCGTACACCAGGCGGCAGCGGCGGCGTCTGTCGATGAAGCCGGGCATCACCTGTCTGTGGCAGGTCAGCGGCCGCAGCGATCTGGACTTCGACCGCTGGATGGAACTCGACCTGGAGTACATCGACTCCTGGTCGCCGACGCTCGACTTCAAGATCCTCCTCAAGACGGTCCCGGCGGTGCTCACCCGCCGCGGCGCCTCGTAGCCGCCCCCTGGGAACCCGGGTGGCGCGATCCGCTCCCGCATCCGCCCTGGGAACGCGGGCGTCTCGCCCGCATCCGCGTCAGCTCAGGACCGGCAACGCACCACCGTCGCGAGCGCCCGACCAGGGCCTGTCGCTCGGACGACGGCGACGATAGTCGTCATCCTCGTACGCGAGGCAGCACAGGAGCCTGCCGCACTGGCCGGAGATCCTGGACGGGTTGAGACTCACACCCTGGCGTTTGGCCATCTGGATCGAGATGGGCCGGAAGTCGTCGATCCAGGTCGAACAGCACAGCGTCCGACCGCAGATGCCGACGCCGCCGAGCAGCCGCGCCTCGTCCCGCGGCCCGACATGAACCAGTCGCACCCGGGACTTGAAGCGGCCCCTCAAGTCGCGCAGCAACTGCCGGAAGTCGACCCGCCGCTCGGCAGTGAAGTAGAACGTCGCGTTGCGCCCATCCAGGCTGAAGTCCACCCGCGACACCTTCATCTCCAGGCCGAGCGCCCGCGCCCGCTCACGGCAGAACGTCCTGCCGCGCACCTGGTTCGTCAGTTGCCGTTCTCTCGCAGCACGGTCGGCGTCGTCCGCCCGCCGAATCAACGTCCGGGCGCTCGACTTCTGGCACGGCTTGAACACCGGCATGGGCGACTTCTCCACCCGAGCGTAGGCCGGACCCGGCTTCATCGACACGACCACCTCGTCGCCGCGGGCCAGCAGCTCGCCACCCGTGCGGCAGAGGGTCAGGTTCGTCTCCTCGCCGAAGCGCACGCCGACGAACGTGTCCTCAACGGCGGTCGATTGACCCGCAAAGCTGCAGCCGCCGCAACTCACGACAGGCCCGCTCCCATAGCAGTGCCAGCGAGCACCCGCCGGCCGATGTCCGAGCGCATCGCCTTGGCCGGCCAGTCGATCCGGGCCGCCCCCTCGTAGGCCCGCGCGAGGGCCCGATCCAGGTCGTCGCCCACCGCGCAGACGTTCAGCACTCGTCCGCCGGTGGCGATGACCCGGCCGTTCCGGCGGCCGGTGCCGGCGTGGAACACGACCACGCCCTCGCGCGCTCGCGCGGCTTCGATCCCTTCGATCGCGTCTCCCGACGCCGCGTTCCCCGGGTAGCCCTCGTTGGCCAGCACCAGGCAGGCCGAAGCGCCCGAGTCGAAGGCGAGCTCGGAGCGTCCGAAGTCGCCGTCGGCGCCGGCGGCGAACAGGTCGACCGGGTCCTCCTCCAGCCGCAACAGCAGCGCCTGCGCCTCCGGGTCGCCCAGCCGGACGTTGAACTCGAGTACCTGGGGACCGTCCGGGCTCATCATCAGACCCGCGTAGAGCACGCCGGAGAAGGGCGTGCCGTCGGCGGCCATGCCGGCCACCGTCCGCTCCATGACCTCGCTCATGATCTCGGAGACCTGCTCCCTGGAGACGATTCCCGCCGGACTGTGGGCGCCCATGCCGCCGGTGTTCGGGCCCGCGTCGTCGTCGCCGATCCGCTTGTAGTCCTTGGAGGTCGCGAGCGGCAGCACCCGCCGGCCGTCGCAGAACGCGATGAAGGAAACCTCCTCGCCAAGCACGAAGGGCTCGATCAGAACGCGGGCGCCGGCCGAACCGAAGCGGCGGGCAACGAAGAACACGTCCAGGGCGGCCTCAAGCTCCGCCGGCGAGGACACGATCAGTACGCCCTTTCCGGCGGCGAGCCCGTCTGCCTTGAGCACCGCCGGCAATCCGAAGCGCTCCGCGGCCCAGCGCGCGGTGTCCCGGTCGCCGGTGACCACGAAGTCGGAGGTCGGCACGCCGTGCCGGTGCATGAACTCCTTGGCGAAGACCTTGGAACTCTCCAGGCGCGCGGCGGCGCGGGAGGGTCCGAAGATGCGCAGACCGCGCTCGCGAAACGCGTCCACGATGCCCAGAGACAGCGGCAGCTCGGGGCCGACCACGGTGAGGTCGATCGCCCGCTCAGCCGCGAACCGGCACAGCCCCTCGATGTCCGAAACATCGATCGCCACGCTCTCGCCGCACTCCCCGGTACCCGGACTGCCCGGCGCGCAGTAGAGCTCCGTCGCAGGCGCCCGCTCCCGGATGAGCCAGCAGAGCGCGTGCTCCCGGCCACCGTTGCCGATGACCAGAACCCTCAAAGCGGGGCCTCAGCGGCGGGGATCGGCCCGGTCGGGCCCGGAGACGTGGCCAGCAACTGGATCGCGCCCTCGACTTCCTCGATCATCGTGTCCGGCGTCGAGGCGCCCGCGGTGACTCCCACCGCCCGACACTCCGCGAACCAGCCTGGCCGCAGATCGTCCGAACCGTGAACGAGATAGCTGCGCGGCTGGGTGGCCCGGCAGGTCTCCCACAGATGCCTGGTGTTCGCGCTGTGCCGCCCGCCGACCACCACGATGCAGTCGATCTCGGGATCGGCCGCGAGGGCGCGCGCCGCGTCCTGGTTCTCCTTGGTCGCGTAGCAGATCGTGTCCGCCCGCTCGGCGTGGCCGGCCGCGCGCTCGATCGCCCGCGCCACGTCCTCGTACTCCTCGCTGTTCAGAGTGGTCTGGTAGAAGATCTTCACCCTGGGGTCGCGGTCGAAGTCGATTCGCTCGACATCCCCGGTCGTGAGCACGACGTCGTAGTCGCCGGGGTCGAGATCCCGCGTGTAGCCAATCACCTCGCGGTGGGCGGAATCGCCGATGAACACTGCGTGCAAGCCAGCCTTGAGCGCCTGCCGGGCCTCCTCGTGCACGTCGTAGACGAACGGACAGGTCGTGTCGACCACCAGCAGGCCGCGCTCCAGCGCCCGGCGATGAAAGGACGGCGGCACGCCATGCGCCGAAAACACGATCGTGCCGGCCCGAACTTCGTCGAGCGACGAGGCGGTGGCGAAGCCCAGTTGCACCAGATCCGAGACGACGTGCTCGTTGTGCACCAACTGGCCCAGGATCTTCCCGCTCCGGCCTTCCGCGGCCAGTTTTCGCACGGTCCTGTCGGCGATGCGCACGCCGGCGCAGAAGCCGTACTTCTCCGCGCGCTTGAGGGTCAAGGGACCCGCTGTTCCGATCACAAACCTATGTCTTTCACGATTCCGACCGCCTGAGCGGCGGCACCCGATGCTAACAGCGGTCCGCGCTCAGCGCCGCCAAACCGTCGCAGGCTCCGTGTTTGGCCCCAGCCCCCACCTCACCAGGAGGCCGCGGCCCAGAACCCAGGCGGCGTGACTCGCGCCACCCGCGAACCAGTCCGAGCGCCCAGCGGGCGCTTGGATGGAACTTACTCAGTTGCGTTCTGTGGCGAGGCCTCCTGGAGTTTCGGGTACTCGAAGCGGGCGCCCGAGTTGCCGGCGGTCCTGCCCGGTTCGATCGCAACCCGGACCCACTCGTCACCTCGCCGGAAGGTCATGGTGCCTCCCAACGCCGCACGCCAACCCGCGGCCTGCGCCTCGCGCAGCAGCCATTCCCGGGCCGCCGGAGCGCCCAGGGGCAGCCGCAGGCTCACGAACTCCACCGCAACAGGTTCTTCGCCTTCGTCTTCCTGCGGGGCGGCGCCAAAGTCGAACACCGTGGACCCGTCCGGGAGCGGGAAGCCCTCCGGGAAGGCGCCCGGAAGCCGACCGCCGAGGGCAGCAGCCGGCGCCCGGCGCTCCTGCTGATCCTCGTCCGGCCGGAACACGGAGTCTCGCGGCGGCGCCACCGTCAGGCTCTCCAGTTCGCCGTCGTCCAGCGGCGCCGGATCCGCGGGGACGATGCACGACCAGGCGAGCGCCACCGCCGGCAACAGGAACAACGCGAGAGCACGCCCGCCGCGGCGACGGATGAACCGCCGGCGTGTCCCGGCCCCGACCGTCAGTCGCCCAGCACGTGCAGCGGCCGCCCCGGCAGACCGTGGAGGCGCTCCGGCGGCAGGTCGTGCGGGATCTCGATCTTGCACTCGCAGACTTCCTGCTGGCGTTCGGCTAGATCGGCGAGGCTCAAGTTGCAGAGGATGTTCTCGACCGCCTCCTTCACGCTCAAGAAGACCTCGCGGATCGCGCAGTGCTTGGGCCCCACACCGATCGTGCAGGGCTGAGCCAGGATGTGGTCGATCGACGTCGTGTGCCCCTCCAGCGCGACCAGGATGTCGTGCATGGAGATTTGCTCGGCCGGCCGTCCCAACAGGTGGCCGCCCTGGGGGCCCCGATTCGAGCGGATCAAGTGGAAGCGGGCAAGGGCCGCCAGGATCTGGCGCAGGTACGGCTCCGGGACGCCCTGGTTGATCGCGATCTCGTGGCTCGGCACCGGACCGGCGTCCGAGTGCATCGCCACGTACAGCATGGCGCGGATACCGTACTCGCCCTTGGTCGATATCTTCATTGCGCCCTCCCCGCCATGGGGCAGTGTAGCAGTCGGCGTCAATCCCCGACGTAGTCGAGCACCTCTTCGAGCACCCCGATGTCTCCTTCCGCGGCATTCAGCCACAGCGCCCGCAGGCCTGCCGCCTCGGCCCCCTCCCGATCCTCGATCTTGGCGTCGCCGACGTGGAGGACCGACGCCGGTTCCAGATCGAGTTCCCGGCAGGCGGCAAGGAAGATCGTCTCGGCCGGCTTCGCCGATCCCACGTCCTCGGAGCAGATGACGGCATCGATGTCGGCGCCCAGGCCGAGGTTGGCCAGCACACGGGGCAACCGGCGGTCCCAGTTGCTCGTCACCGCGACCCGCAGACCCCGGCGCCGCAGTTCGGCCAGCACCTCGCGGGCGCCGGGGCCAAGCTCCCAGGCGTCCGCGCGTTCGAAGCGGGCAAACAACTCGGCGGCCGCAAAGGGCCCGGGGGCTTCTTTCCCGAGCAGCGCGCACGATCGCTCCAGCAGCTCGCGCCAGAAGCCGCGGGCGCCGTCCGGATGGCTGCCGTAGCGGTCCTCGCCGCGTCCGAGTCGGCAGTCGAGTTCGCTCCAGGCGGTCCGAAAGCCGGTCTCGATCTCGTCCGGGCCAAGGCGCAGACCGTGCCGGGCAAGGACTTCGGCGTAGATCTCACCGCGGCGCGGGCAGACGAAGAGCGTGCCCGTGGCGTCGAAGGAGACGCCCCGAAGCGGCGCGGCGCCGCGGCGCGCCGCGGCCCGGACGGGCCGTTGCCGACGTTCGCTCAAGAGAAACCGTAGCGCCGGGCGAAGAAGTAGAAGGCGGTGACGACGAGCGAGTGGCGGATCTCACCGCTCGCGATCCGCTCGGTAACCTCGCGCAAGGGCACGTGGACGACCTCGAGCTCCTCGCTGCCGTCGCCGATCGGATCGCCGGTAAGGGTCAGGTCGCGAGCCAGCCACAGCGAACACACGTTGTCGAGGATGGCGGGGTTGGGCTCGACCACGCCGAGGCGCTCGATCCTGCCGGCCCGGTAGCCGGTCTCTTCGTGCAGTTCCCGTCCCGCGGCAACCTCCGCGTCCTCACCCGCTTCGACGATGCCGCCCGGAATCTCCAGCGACTCCGCGGCGCGCCCGAACCGCCACTGACGGATGAACACGACGGTCGGTCCGTCGGCCGTCGATCCGGGTTCGATCAGGGGGATCACGTTGACCCAGTCGGCCGACCGCAGAACCAGCGCTTCTCGGCGGTCGGCGCCGGCCCGGAGTTCCTGGGTCTCGACCCTGAGCAGCGGGTGGTCGAAGGCCGAACGCTTGGCCTCGACGCGCCAGGGACGGACCTTCTTCAACTCCTAGTCCTCCCGCTCGAAGGGCGGCCGGCGCCACTCGAAGTTCAGGACCCGCGCGGCACGGCCGCTGAAGAAGATCAGGAGAGCGATACCGGCGGCACTGGAGAGCGCCATGAGCCAACTGAAGTCACGCCAAGACATGACGATCGGCACCGTCAGCGCACCGGCGACCAGCGCCGCCACAAGCAGCCGGAGAGTGATCCGGTCGAACGCCGGCGGGCGGATTAGCGGCGGATCGGCGGCGGGTTCGTCGTGCATCGATCGAAGTATGCCAAGCAGTGGCCCGCCCGAGCCGTATCCACCGCAGCGAGCCATGATGTCTGTAGTAGAGGTTCCCGCCACGCCGACGCCCTACCGCTGGGACTCTCCACCCTTTAGCAAGTGTGTTTTGGGGAGGCTGCTGCGGGTCAGGGAGGTCATGCGACCTGGGCATGGCATCGCTTGTTGGGGTCGAAGAGAGTTCGGTCTCGGAGCATGGCGCAGGCGACGCCGAGGAGTCGGTCGACGAGTTGTCTGATGGCGCGTCCGTGCGTCTTTCCCTGGGCTTTCATGGCGTCGTACTTGGCGCGGCTGATCGGGTCGTGCTGGATGGCGACTCGTCCCCAGTGATAGACGGCGTCGCTGAGGTGTTCGTTGGCGGCGAGTCGTCGCATGACGATGAGCTTCTTGCCGGACTTGACGGTCACCGGCGCCACTCCGCAGAGGCAACGCAGTGCCTCGTGGTCTCTGCGGCCCAGGCTTTGATCGGCCTCGGAGAGCAGGGTGGCGAGGCCGACCTTGCCGAGTCCGGGCAGCGACCTGAGGATGGCGGCGTCGCTCGGCTTAGGGGAGTCGTCGTCGTTTTCCCGTTGGGCCGGGGCCTCGAGTGCGCGGGTCATCCGCTCCAGCCGCTTGTCGGCGTCGGCGAGTTGGCGGCAGACGGTGTCGAGCACCGGCCGGAGGAGTCCTATGTGTTCGACGGCGGCCTTAACGGTGTCCGGGGAAACGGCGATCGGCTCGGCCCGCAGTTGATCGCGCAGTTGGGCGGAGGTCAGGCGCCGGATGCGGTGTTCCTTGAGCAGTTTGGCGAGCGTGGCTTCGCGCAGCCGTCGAGCCTTGCCGGGGGTCGGCGCCAGTCGCCACAAGGCCAGCGCGAAGGGCGCCGACACCTCGTTCTTGACCACGGCGAGAAACTGCGGGTAGTAGCGCCAGATCTGGTCGCGGACTTGGTTCTCCAGGCGGTTCTTCTGGCCGACCAACTGCTTGCGGCCGCGGGACACCTCGCGCAGCATCACGATGGCTGCATCGGATGGTTGCACGCGGTTCAGGCACTCGGGGTCGGTGCGAAGCGCGGCGGCGAGCGCCCGTGCATCGCGGCGGTCATCCTTGGCGCCGGCGACGGAGAAGCGGTCCCTGAAGCGGTCGAGCTGCTTGGGGTTGATCGAATGCACGGCGAAGCCCCGCTCCAGGAGAGTCTCGACCACCGGTCCGTGCGGCACCTCGATGGCGACGCCGATCTCGTCCGGAGACGTCGGTCGGGTATGTCCAAGGAGCCAGTCGGCCATGGCGGCAAGTCCCTTGCCGCTGTGGTCGAACGCCCGCTCCCCCCTCACCTTGCCGTCCCGATCCAGCACACACACGTGGTGGGTCTCGGACCCCCAGTCCACGCCGACGAACCACGTCCTGGTCATCTCGTCCTCCTTCTCCCTTGCGGTAGTGTTGCCTGGTCGGCATGCCGCGTTGCCTGCCCGTACCTGTACTGGTGCTCTAAGGCACTGACTCTCCACTGGGCGTCCAACGCGGCGAAGCAGCCAGGGCACGGGTCCCAGCCAGGTGCTCGAAGCACAGTACGCCGGTGGTCGCTCCTGGCTGCTTGCCGACTTTCCTTCAGTGACTCCGGCAGGCCGGAGACGCAACCGACCGGCGGTCTCGGCTGCGGAAGCTGCCGGTCCCGCGGAAAACGGCAGACCGTTTCCCGCCGGACCTTGGAAAACCGGCAAGCCGGTTTCCCACAGCTACCGCAGCCGCGACGGCTACTGGTCGATTCCACCTCTCTCAACGACCCACCAGAATCCACCCGAGAAAGGTACAGGTACGCCGGCCTCCGGCCGGCATCAGACGCGCGGCCGCGAAGCGGCGCGCGCGAGCTAGGCCGTGTCGAGCTTTCTCAGGCAAGCCTCCACGACCTGGTCGGCATCCAACCGCTCCATACACGCGAAGTCGCCGCGGCTGCAGGTGCGCCGCCAGCATGGTTGGCATTCCAGCCGCTGGTCGATCTGCACGGCGATGGACCGCGGCCCGTAGGGGCCGTTGCGGGCAGGATCCGTCGGCCCGAACACGGATACGCACGGCACGTCGAGTGCAGCGGCCAGATGGGCTGGGCCGGAATCGCAACCCAGGAACAGGGCCGCGTGCCGCAACAGGGTCGCCAGCTCGCGCAGATCGGTCGGCCGTGCGAGCAGGATCGGCCAGCCATCCCCGGCGCCGGCCACGATCTGCTCCGCCACCCGACGTTCCTCCTCGCCCGCCCAGACGACGACCACCGGCAAGCCGCGCTCCCGCGCCAAGCGCCGCACCGCGGCCGCAAAATGGCCCGGCGGCCAGTGCTTCGTGCGCCAGATCGTCCCGGGCGATACCACCGCATAGCCACCGGCGCCCAGGCCGTGGCGCTCGAGAAAGACGAGGGCCTCGGGCTTTGCGTAGTCGGGCAGCCGCCACTCCGCGATCGGGGCTTTCTTGCCGGCCAATCCCGAGGCGCGGACCAGCGCCAGGTTGCGGTCGACGACGTGGGTCACGGCAGGGTCAACGGCGAAGCGTCGGTTCAGAAACAGGGCATTCAGCTCCCGGCTGCCCATCGCCGGTCCACCGCGAAAGCCCACTCGCTGCCGGGCGCCGCTCCACCAAGCCACCAGCCCACTCTTCGTGAGACCCTGGACATCGATTGCAGCGTCGTAGCGGCAGCTTCTGAGTTCGCGGCGAAAGCGGCGGAACGCCTCAAGCCGCGCCGCAATGCCGCGGCCCCGGCGAGGGTAGACATGAAAGCAGTCGACGCCGGGGCAGCCCCGCAAGAGGGTCGCGGCAGGCTCCTGGATCGCCCAGCCGATGAACGCCCCCGGATGCGCGCGGCGAAGCGCCGCCGCCACCGGCGCCGCGTGCAGGCAGTCGCCGATTGCCGAAAGGCGAACCAGGAGGATTCGGAGGGGTCTGGACGGTGTCGTTTCGGTGGTCGTCATCGGTGCCGGGTCGATATCTCGTCAGAGCATACGGCTCGCGCGCGCCGCTTCGCGGCGGCGCGCCTGACGCCGGCCGGAGACCGGCTTTCCGAGAAGCACAGCGCGAGGCGCAAGCCTCGCTCCTCCTCCTTCTTCTGCTGCGCGCCTGCAACTTCCCCTAAGGAGGTCTGCAGGAATGTGGCGCGCCCGAAGGGATTCGAACCCCTGACCTACGGCTCCGGAGGCCGTCGCTCTATCCAGCTGAGCTACGGGCGCGTGAATGGGAGGAAACGAAAACGGACATGGGGTGGGTGAGGGGACTTGAACCCCCAACCACTTGAACCACAATCAAGTGCTCTACCGGTTGAGCTACACCCACCAGACTTATCCGACTGAACTCCAAGGCGACTGGCCTGCCTGGAGGGACTCGAACCCCCGACCCGCGGCTTAGAAGGCCGCCGCTCTATCCATCTGAGCTACAGGCAGGTGAAAGCGACAGGGTAGCCGAGGCCCGGGCATGCGAGCGATATCGGGGCGCCCAGATTTGAACTGAGGACCCCCTGCGCCCAAGGCAGGTGCGCTACCAGACTGCGCCACGCCCCGACAGGCAGGCGCCGGAGTGTAGCAGCAGGCCGCTGCTCAGGGGCCTATAGGGGTGGTTGCCAAGCGGCGGTCGTGGGGTGACGGGTGTACTGACTACCGTAGTTCCCCGACCACTCGGTACGGTTCACCCGCCCGAAGTCAGGACCACTTCGTTCGACCAGGCCCCGCTGCCGCCGGCGTTGGAGGCTCTGACCCGATAGTGCCGGGTCATGCGGGCCGTCGGACTCCAGCTTGATCTCGTTGGACCACGGGCCTTCTCCGTCCTCGTTGGACGCTACAACCCGGTAGAACCGAACCGCCGAGGCCGAAGTGACGATGTTCCACGTCAGTGTGGTGGCACTCAGGCTTGATGCGGTCGCGGAACCACCCGTCGGGGAACTCCAGTTCGTGGTTGCGGAGGCTCGGGACTCCAACCGGTAGCCCGTGATGTCGCTGCTTCTCGTCGGCGCGGTCCAGGTCAGGATGTGCTCGTGACGGTGACGCTGCCCGAAAGCGTCGGGGCGCCGGGCGGGTCCGGGTCGTCATCGCCATCCTCGTCGTCGTCCGAATCGTCGTCCTCGTCGGAGTCCTCCGCTGGCGGCGGCTCACCGGTTCTGTAGACGGCGAGCTTGAAGAAGCCGCTGGCACGGTCGTGCGGTACACGGTCAACGAGTGAGTCGCGGACTCGAGCGTTCCAGACCACGAGTCGTCGAGAGTTCCGCGGTTGTTGGAGCACTCCGTCTCGGGCTCAACGCGGCAGTCGAAGTCCGCGGTCAGTTCCGAGATCAGCACCGTGATGTCGGTGCTCTCGGTCAGCGAGAACCTGAACGTGCTCGACGAATGGGTCGTGACTTCACTGGTGAACGGCAGGATCTTCGCGATCGGCGACGGAAGAGGGTCGGCGACATACGTCACGGCCAGCGTGTAGTCGCCTGTTCCGTCGGCGAACGGGTACACCGGGAGCGTGTGGGTTCCCGCCGGAAGACTTCTCCAACGAGTCGTCAAGGGTGCCGCTCAGATTCGTGCAGCCCCAGGTGGGCGTGGAATCGGAAGCGCCCCGTGGCCCATCGTTGTTCGGGGGATCGCCTGATTCGTAGACCTTGCAGTTGAAGTCCCGGCTCATGCCACTCAACTCCGCCGGTACGCATTCGAGCTCTCCGTCGCCATCCGTATCCACGTATCGGCCCCAGCAGACTTCGTACGTGACGTCCCCGCATCGCGGGTCAGACGGAAACAGCTTGCAGTCCGGCGGGCAGTCTCCGTGGAACGGGTTCAGGTCGCTCGATTCTGGTCCCTCTTGAGGGTGCACTGCGTCGTCTGTTGGGCGTGGGCTTCGGTTGTCGTCGAGAGACTGGATGTGATGAGGGCCAGGAGAACCGCCCGAACGATCACTGCTCGATCTCGCAGTCAACGATTTCGCCGCCTTCACGATTGATGACGGCCGGCTCGCAGCCACGTCGAACTGCCCTTCCCCACGCCTGCCCGAACCGCACCCGCTCCTTTGAGTGCTGTTCGGCCCTGGCCAAGTGGTCCGTTTGCTCAAACAAACCCCTCGTCTCGAGCCTCGAGATGAGGTTCGTCACGTCTTCGAGTGTCCTTCCCTCGTACCCTCCGAACCTCCATTCGAGAGCGCCGTCGTTCAACTCCGCATACCAGGCGTCCGATGAACCCAGGAACACCGTGCCGTCTCGCCAGCCTCCGATCAGGACGATCTGCGAACCAACTCGCGGCTGATACGGACCTCGGTACTCTCCTGTCCCGATCTGTCCCCGATGTCCACAGAACACATGGCCGTGGGCTACCAGTTGCCCAATCGGGAACACCGCGTACTCGGGCACTGGAGAACGGCTCCTCAGAGGCTCCACGTCCGTGAGGCCTATGAGGGCCTTTGGATAACCGCCCGTGCCGAATCCGAGCGACACCGAGTCGATCGTCGCCTTCACCGCTACTTCGGACAGAAGCAGGATGGATCCCAGATTCTCCGCAATCTTGTTGCCCCAGGCGATGGTGCCTTCGGGCGGACAGAACTTCTTGGGCGCTACGACGCCCTCCTCGAGTCCATGCTCGGAAGCGGAGCCGAACAGCCGCTCGAATTTCGCTATCTGTTCCTCGAACTTCTCGCGGGACTTGTCGGGCAGCTTTGACGACACGCTGCCGTCAGGATTCAGCGCCACCGACACAGACATCCATTCGTGCCCCCAATCCGGCCAGTAGCGCCCCCATGTCTCTGGAAGTGGTGGCATCTCTTGGCCCATTCCGGCCGATCCGAATGTGACTGCCATGGCGATTGCCAGCAGGAGGTTTCGCACGCTTGCTCCGTTGGGTGTCGTTGGCTGTCCCAGTGATGGGGCGGCTGGTGTGGAGAACGCTCCAGATGGAGGTGAGCTTCCGACGACTGTGTCACGTACGTTGGCAGAGAGGGACTCAGCATCGGACAAGCCACTACAACCACCAGGAGAGCGACGGCTCTCATCCACCGGCCGTCTACCCAAGTCTGTATTCCCCGATGCTCAGAGAACCTCCAGCGGCGCGTAGCGGCGGACCAGCTTCCGTTTGCCGGCCTTGTCGAAGAAGACCGTCAGCTTGGCGTTCTCGCCCTGGCCGTCCAGGTGCAGGACCACGCCCTTGCCCAGGGTGGCGTGGCGGACGTGCGCACCCGGCCGCAAGCCGCCGGCCGCCTGCTTGAACGGCCCGCCCGGCGGTCGACGCTTGGCGCCCGAGGGCGGCGCCGGCCGGTACGAGACCCCAACCGACCGATCGGCGCTGAAGAAGCTGCGAACACCCGCGGTGCGGGGCCCGGCGTAGATACCCGGGCTCTGGGCGGTCTCCACAAGTTCCTCCGGCACGTCGATGAGGAAGGGCGACGGCTGCCGATCCTTGAACACCCCCGCGACCATCCGGCGGCGGCAGCCGCTCAGGAACAGCCGCCGCTCGGCGCGGGTCATGCCGACGTAGAACAGCCTTCTCTCCTCCTCGATGTCCCGCGCGCCGCCCCCGGCGTGGAAGTGGGGCAGCAGACCGTCCTCGAGGCCGGTGACCCAAACGGCCGGGTACTCGAGACCCTTGGCGCTGTGCAGGGTCATGACCGCGACGCCGAGTTCGGCGTTCAGGCCGTCCGTGTCGCTGACGAGCGAAACGTAGTCCAGGAAGTTCGTCAGCGGACTCGTCGGCGGATCCGCCTCCGGTTCCTCGGCAGCCGGGCCCAGGGGATCGCCGGGCGTAAGGACCGCGGCGGCCGGGATCCGGGCGGGCAGGTCCTCACGGCCGTAGCGGGTCTGGAAGTCCCGCGCCGAGGAGACCAGTTCCCCGAGGTTGTCGAGCCGCTCCCGTCCCTCCTCGTCGCCCTTGCCGTACAGGGACTCGAACCCGGCTGCGACGATCGTCCCCCGCACGAGTTCGGCCAGCGGCTGGCGCTCGGCTTCCTTCCGGAGCGCCTCGATCAGGCCCCGAAAGCCATTGACCGCACGCCGGCGCCGCGCCGGCAGCTCCTGCAGCGGGTCGAGTCGGATCGCGTCCCACAGGGAATGGCCCATCTTCGCCGCCCGGACCAGCAGGAACGCCTCGGTCTTGCGGCCGATGCCCCGCCGCGGCTGGTTCAGGATCCGCCGCAGAGACAGGTTGTCCCGCGGGTTGTTGACCACCCGAAGGTACGCGGCCATATCCTTGACCTCGGCACGCTCGTAGAACCGGACGCCGGCGACAAGGCAGTACGGGACGTCGCTCCGCAGCATCTGGTCTTCGATCGCCCGCGTCTGGGCGTTGGTGCGCACGAGTACCGCCATGTCGCCGAATTCGAAGCCGTCGTTGCGAAGCGCCGCGATCTGCCTCACCACCCAACGCGCCTCGTCCTCGTGATCGGCGGCAAAGAAGAGCCGCAGGGGATCGCCCGCGCCCGTATCCGTCCACAGCGTCTTGCCGCGCCGCTCCTCGTTGCGCGCGATCACGGCCCCCGAGGCGTCGAGGATGTTCTGGGTCGAGCGGTAGTTGCGCTCCAGCTTGCGGACGTGAGAACCCGGGAAGTGGCGCTCGAAGCGCAGCAGGTTGTCGATCTCGGCCCCCCGCCAGCCGTAGATGCTCTGGTCCTCGTCGCCGACCGCGGTCAACCCGGAGACTGAGCCGTCGGGGTCGAGAACGAGGTTCTTGATCAGTTCGAGCTGGGCCGTATTCGTGTCCTGGAACTCGTCGACGAGCAGGTGACGGAAGCGTCCACGGACGCGCGCGCCGATCTCCGCTTCATCGCGCAGCAGCCGCACCGCGAGCGCGATCAGATCGTCGAAGTCGACGCCGCCGGCCCGGCGCAGTTCAGCCTGGTAGCGGCGGTAGACGACGGCGACATGACGGTCGAAGAAGTCCTCGGCCCCGCGCTCGAACGCGGCGGGCGTCAGCAGACGGTTCTTGGCGGCGCTGATCCGGCCCTGGACCGCGCGGGGCTGAAACGTCCGCTCGTCGAGGTCCTCCGCCAAGAGAGCCGCCTTGATCAACCGCAACTGGTCCGGCGCGTCCACGATCGCGAAGCCGGACTGGAGCCCGACGCGGTCGCCGTAGCGGCGCAGCAGGCGCACGCAGAACCGGTGGAAGGTGCCGACGAAAACGTTCCGTCCCCGCGCCCGCTGACGAGCGCGGGGACCGGTTCGCGGTTGGCGCGGGGGCGCGCCAACCGGGTTCGCGTTGGCGCCGACCAGGTCGAGGACGCGTTCGCGCATCTCGTCCGCCGCCTTGTTCGTGAAGGTCACCGCCGCGATCCGCCACGGCTCGACCTCTCGCTCGGCGATCAGCCACGCGATCCGGTAGGTGATGACCCGTGTCTTGCCCGACCCGGCGCCGGCGATCACGAGCTGCGGCCCGCCGTCGTGGGTGACCGCCGCCAACTGTTCCTGGTTCAGACGGGAACGGAAGTCCACATGCGGGGCGCAGTCACCCTCACGGGTCGCCATGCCGGTTCAGCCCTTGCCGCCGCGGTGGGTCACCGCGGCCGGCGCTTGATGTTCTTCTGGCGCGCGCGGCCGACGGCAAGGGTCTCCTCCGGCACATCCCGGGTGATCACCGAACCGGCGCCCGTGTAACCCCCGGCGCCGACCTCGACCGGCGCGATCAGGATCGTGTCGCTGCCGACGAACGCTCCCTCGCCGATCACCGTGCGGTTCTTCGTCTTGCCGTCGTAGTTGCAGGTGATGACTCCGGCGCCGATGTTGGCGCCCGCGCCGACCGACGTATCGCCCAGGTAGGCGAGGTGGGAAGCCTTGACGCCCGGCCCAAGGATCGACTTCTTCACTTCGACGAAGTTGCCGACCCGGGCGCCCTCGTCCAGGACCGCCTCCGGCCGCAAGCGGGCGAAGGGGCCGACGCTGCAGCCCGAGGCGACGCGGGCGCCGTCGAGAACCGAGTAGGGCAGTACATCGACTTCGTCGGCGAGGACGCTGTCGCGCAGCCAGGCGCCCGTGTGAACGGCACAGCCGCGCCCCACATGGCTGGCGCCCAGCAGGGTGACGCCGGGGTGCAGCACCGAGTCCGGACCGACGGTCACGCCCGCGTCCACCCACACGCTCTCCGGATCGAGAATCGTGACCCCGGCTTCAAGAAGCAAATCGACGCTGCGACGGTAGAGGACGCGCTGGACGGCGGCGAGTTCGGCCCGCGAGTTGACGCCGAGCACTTCCGAGGCGTCCTCCACCCTGACGCAGGCAACCGGACTCTCGCGCGCGGCCGCGGAGACGGCGTCGGTCAGGTAGAACTCGCCCTGGGCGTTATTGGTATCGAGCTTCTCCAACCAGTCGAAGATCGCCGGAGCGGGCAGCGCGTAGTGCCCGACGTTGACCGTTCGAATCGCGAGCTCCCGCTCGCCGGCGTCCGCCGCCTCCACGATCCGCTCCAACCATCCGTTCCTCTGGACCACCCGACCGAGACCGCCCGGGTCGTCCAGATCGGCCACTGCGACGCTGCCCCAGCCGTCGCGGGCGCGGCCGAGAAGTTCCCGGAGAGTCGCCGGCCGCACCAGGGGCGCGTCGCCGGAGAGGACCAGAATGGCTGCGTCGGCACGCAGAACCTCGCGGACCATCAGGAGCGCGTGTCCCGTGCCCTTCTGCTGCCGCTGCTCCACCCAGACGATGTCCCGGCCGCCGAGCTCCTCTTCCTCGAGGACCGAACGGATCTCCTCCGCTCCGCTTCCGACGACCAGATGGATGGGCGTGCAACCGGCCTCGCGCGCGGCAGCAACAACCCACGCCACGAGGGCTCTGCCGCCGACGCGATGCAAGACCTTGGGCCGTTCCGAGCGCAGCCGCTCGCCGCCGCCGGCAGCGAGAATGACGGCCGCGCCGGCGACGTCGGCCACGTCAGGCGCTCAGGTCATGGACGAGTTTCAAGAAGCGCTCGTCCTCGTCCAGTGACGAGAAATCGCTGTCGTGGTACGCCCGAACCCGGTTCTTCGGGTCGAGTTCCACCGCCTTCGTCAACAGGTCGAGGGCGGCTTCCGGTTCTCCCGTCATTGCCCGCACGCACGCGGCCAGATAGAGGAAACGGTCATCCTGGTCTCGCCCACCGCCATCGCAAAGCTCGAGAGTGCGCTCCAGGTCGCCGTCGTTCCTGGCCATCACGGCCTCGATGAAGGCGTCGTCCGGGCGCCCGGACGCCGGTGTCTCGGCGCGCTCGCATGCCGCAAGATAGTCCTTTGCGCGAATGACGAACCGGCTCTCGCCGCCGGCCGTGACCACGTCTTCGAACCTAGCCCTGGCCTCGGCGACCCGGCCCTCGTAGAACAACGCGATGCCCGCTGCGAGGTTCTCCAGCGCGGAGTCGGCAGGCGACGGCCGCGCGTCCTGCCCCGTTCCAGTGCTCACCATTCGTACCTCCACAACTGACGATCCAAGGTTGGCAACTGTAGCGCGTACAACCCGCGAGGGGCTAGCAGCGTACGCGGCCAGTTCCCTGCGCGTCAGCGCAGCGCACGCGCTGCGCTGACGCCTAGGAGGGGATGTAGTCCTCGCGCAGGAGTGCGTACAGGTGATGGTCGGTGCGGCGGCCCTGCAGGACGAAGTACGAGCGGAGCAGGCCCTCGTGAACGAACCCCAGTTTCTCCAGCACTTTCCGCGACGCTTTGTTGTCGACCGCGCACCTCGCTTCGATGCGTTGCACTGGCGTGCGGAGCAGAAGCTCGGGCAGCAACTGTCCCAATGCCGCGGTCATCGTGCCGCGGCCATGGTGGCGCGTCGCCAGGGCGTACCCCAGTTCGCTCAGCCCGTGCTCCCAGTTCACGATCGCCAGCGTGATCCATCCCGCGCGTTCGCCATCGGACTCGACCAGCCAGGTGTAGCGGTCGCCCCGGCCGCGGTAGACGTCCCGGGGACGCTGCGACGCCAGATCCGCTCGCAGTCGGGACACGGACACGTTGTGCAGCGGCTGGAAGCGGCGCACCGCCGGCTCGGAACGCCAGCGCCGGAGGAAGGGAGCGTCGGCCGGCGACGCCGGCCGCACGACCACCTCCGCCTGCCCCGAAGCGGCGGGAGGCGACTGTCTCTTGAGGGGGCGGATCACAACCGCGCTCGGCGTCCCCAACGCGGCAGAGCCCCGCCGAGCACCATCAGGCTGTATCCCTGCGCGAAGAGATACAGGAAGGGCAGGGACCACCAACGGCCGCTCCAGCCGGCGGCGGCAATGCAGACCCAGAAGTAGAGCGCGAGCGCGGCTTCGCCCCAGAGGCTCCAGACCGCGTTCGACCGGTACAGCGCGGGAGGGTTTCGCGCGCCGGCCGGGATCTTGGGGGTGCGGGCGAACACGCCGCCGCGGCGGAACAGACCGGTAACCACCGCGGCCGAGTTGTGAAGCGACAGGCCGATGCCAACGGACATCGCAAGCGGCACCTCCAACCACGCCCGGGAACCCGGCCGCCCGGCCCGGCGCTGGCCGGCGGCGTAGCAGCCGGCCACGGCAACGGTGCCGAGCAGGAACAGAGGCGCGTCGATCCACAGCAGCAGGTACGGAGATTCCTGGCGCAGCAGGATGGCCGGCAGAAGCAGCAGTCCCAGCGCGACGAGCAACGGATGGCAGAAACCCGAGGTCAGGTGCGCCGTCGCCGCGAGCTTGACCCGCGGCCTGACCGCGCTGCGCAGGATACGTCCCAGCAGCTTGCGCATGGCCTGGGCCGTACCGCGCGCCCAGCGGTGCTGCTGACTCTTGAAGTCGTTGACGCGTGCCGGCAAATCCGCCGGCGCCGCGAGGTCGGTCATCAACGCGAAGCGCCAGCCGGCGAGCTGCGCGCGGTAGGAGAGGTCGAGATCTTCGGTCAGCGTGTCGAACTTCCAGCCGCCGGCCTCTTCGATCGCCCGGCGCCGCCAGACGCCCGCGGTGCCGTTGAAGTTGAAGAAGCAGCCCAACCGGAAGCGCGCCTCCTGCTCGACCAGGAAGTGACCGTCGAGCAGCACCGCCTGGGCGCGCGTGAGCAGGGAGTCATTCCGGTTCATGTGGTCCCATCGCGCCTGGACCATGCCGAGCCCGGGATCGGCGAAGGCCGGCACCGTGCGGCGCAGGAAGTCCGGCCCGGGGACGAAGTCGGCGTCGAAGATCGCGATCAGCTCGCCGCGCGCCTCGGTCAGACCGGCCGCCAGAGCGCCTGCCTTGAAACCCTCGCGGCCGCGCCGGCGGAGGTGGCGAACCGTCGGCAGCGGACGACCCCGCTTCGATGCCTCCTCGAGCGCGGCCTCGATCCGCTCGCCCGTGTCGTCGGTCGAATCGTCCAGGATCTGAATCTCCAGCCGTTCTGTGGGGTAGTCAAAGTCGAGCACGGCGGCGATCAGGCGCGGGGCCACGTAGCGCTCGTTGTAGATTGGCAGTTGGACGGTGACCCGGGGCACAGTGACCCGGGGCAAACGGGCTTCAGTCTCCGCGCCGGCTGCGACCGAGCCACCCGCCTTGGCGGGTGACCGGACCAAGCGCAGCACCAGCAGCAGAACCAGCCGGTGCAGTCCGAAGAGTGCGAGCGTGCCGAGAACGGCGTAGTACACGGGAAGAAGCACGGACGCCGACGATATGGCAAGGGCACTCCCTCTGGCGGCGTCCGCCTGGCCCCTGCTCGCGTGCTTCGGCGGGCTCCTGCTCCTGGACCGGACCGGCTTGCGACCGGCGGCCGACGCGCCCTGGACGAGCGTTCTCTTCCTGGCAGTGCTCCTGCTGGCCTTCGGCGCCTTCTTCCGGGCGCTGAGGCGGCTGGGACCGGCGCGGCAGGGAGGGGCGGGCGAGCTGCCGGTCGCCGGCGTCCTCGTCGTCGCCCTGCTGCTGCGCCTGCTGGCGCTGCCGCTGGCGCCGAGCCTGTCCGACGACGTCCATCGCTACCTCTGGGACGGCCGGGTCGCCGCTTCCGGCGCCAATCCGTACCGCCTCACGCCGAACGACGCCGACCTGACCGGATTGCGCGACGACCTGTGGCAGCGGACCGCCCACCGCGACGTCGCCACGGTCTATCCGCCTCTGGCCCTGAGCCTCTTTACGGCCGCCAACTTCCTGCCGCGGCCGCTCACCGGCTACAAGCTCACGCTGGCCGCGGTCGACCTGATCGGCTGCATCCTGCTGCTCGCGCTCGCCCGACGGCGCGGGTCCGTCGCGGCGGCTCTCGCCTACGTCTGGAATCCATTGGTCGTGATCGAGGGCGCCGGCATGGGCCACGTCGACGTGCTGGGCGCCTCGCTGGTCATCGCCTGCGTCTATCTGATCCCGGTCCGGCGCGGTTCCCCGTCCGGCCCCCCGCGTTCGCTCTCTGCCGGGGCCGTCGCCGCGCTCGGCGTGCTGGCCAAGCTGGTTCCGCTTGCCGCAATCCCCCTCTGGTGGAGCTGGATTCGGCGCGACCGGCCGCAGGGCCGGTTGTTCGCCCTCGGCGCCACCTGCCTGCTCGTCCCAGGGGCGGCGGCCGTTCTGGTCTGGACGGGCGGCGTCCCTCCGGGCCTCGCCGTCTACGCGCTGCGCTGGGAGTACAACGGCCCGCTCTACGAGCCGCTCTGGCGGCTGGTCGACGTGCTGCAACTCGACCGGGCGGCCGCGGGGGTCGTCCACGCGGTCCGGGTGGTCTTCGGCGGCGAGGTCACAGCAACGCCATGGGACACCTTCTACTCTTACGCTTATCCCCAGTTTCTCGCCCGCGTCCTGCTCCTGGCCGCGGGCGTCGCCGCGTGGCTCCGCCTCTGGCGGCGGCGTCCCGGCGCGGCCGGCGCGGCGCTAGGCGCCATCGGCATCGTCCTGCTTGCAAGTCCGACGCTCTATCCCTGGTACCTGATCTGGGTACTGCCCTGGGCGGCGCTGCTGGGAGTGCGAAGCGTGCTGCTGCTGTCGGCGACCCTGCCCCTGGCCTACCTGCCGGCGCTCGCGGGCGTCGACTACTTCCCCTGGATCTACGGCGCGGTCTGGCTGCCACCGCTGGTGCTGTTCCTGCTTGATGGGCGGATGCGGGCGGGACGGCCGTGAAGTACCGCCTGCGGATCGCCTATGTCGGCACGGACTACGCCGGCTGGCAGCGTCAGGCCAATGCGCTCGGCATCCAGCAGGTCGTCGAGGAAGCCCTGGCCCGGATCCTCGGCCGAAACGTGACCGTGCACGGCGCCGGGCGTACCGATGCCGGGGTCCATGCCCGCGGCCAGGCGGCTCACCTGACGGTGGCGGCGGGGTCGGCGCCCCGGGAGACCCGCCGTGCCCTGGTCCACGGCGCCAACCGCCATCTGCCGACGGCGATCCGAGTGCTGGACGCCGACCCTGTAGACGACGCCTTTCACGCCCGCAAGAGCGCTGCCTTCAAGGTCTACCGCTACCGGCTCTGCCGTGCCCCGGTGATCGACCCGTTTCGGGCGCCCTTCGTCGTCCCGGCGCCGACCGGACTCGGCCTGGAAGGAATGAAGAGCGCCGCCTCCCTGCTCCTGGGACGGCACGACTTCTCGGCTTTCGCCAAGTCCGGGGGCAGCCACGGCCGACCGGAGCGGACGATCCACCAAGCCGCGTGGACCGAGGCCGGCGACGAGCTGAGATTCTGCGTCGCCGGCGACGGGTTTCTGCGCGGCATGGTCCGCGCCCTCGTCGGCACCACGCTCGAAGTCGGTCGCGGTCGCCGGTCGCTGAATGACTTTGCCAAGCTCCTCGAGGGCGGCCCACGCTCGGCCGCCGGCCCCAACGTACCGGCCCAGGGACTCTGTCTGGAGCACGTGGAATACAGTCGGCCGCAATGAAGCGCGTTGTCACGGGGAGTGTGACCGCGGCGCTGGCGACAGCCATCGTCCTGTACCTGAAGCCCCTGTTCTTCGTGGCGGTCGTCACCGTGGTGGTCCTGCTGGCGGCCGCGGAGTTCGCCGCCCTGGTGCAGCGGATCGTCGTCTCGCCGAAGTTCCGCTTGGCGCTGTGGTTGGCCGTGGCCCTTGTGGCGCTTGCAGGCGCCGTCCACAACCAGATCGTCCCCCTTCCCGGGCTCACCGGCCTCGACCTCTGGTTCCTGGCGGCAACGGCCGTTCTCGCCATGGCGGTGGCGATCGGGCTGGGCGGCCGCGCCGAGGTGCGCGACCGGCTGGCGGCCGCAGCGCTGTTCTCTTTCGGGGCGCTCTGGCTGGGGCTGTTCCTCATCGCCGCGATCCACCTTCACCGCCTCGATCCCGTGCTTCTGCTCTGGGTTCTGGCCGTAGCCGCGCTGGGCGACATCGGCGCCTACTACGGTGGGCGGACGTTCGGTCGCCGGCCCCTGGCCCCCACCATCAGTCCGAAGAAGACGATCGCGGGCGCCGTGAGCGGTTTGGCCGCAAGCGTAGGCGTCGGCGTCGTGGTGTTCCTGATCTGGCTCGGCCCGGACGACTTCGAACTGGGGGTTCCGTTTGTGGCGCTTGCCTGCGGCGGCGCGGGTCAGGCCGGAGACTTGGTGGCGTCCCTGCTGAAGCGCGCGGCCCAGGTCGAGGACACCAGCCACCTGCTGCCCGGGCACGGCGGCCTCCTCGACCGGCTGGACAGCGTGATGCTGGCAACGCCGCTGATGTACCTCGCTGTCGCCATTGGCGCCTTCGGGCCGACGGTCCCGGTCCGCTACGTGATCGGCGCGGCCGGAGCCCTGCCTTGAACCGACGCAGCGTCGCCGTACTGGGGGCCACCGGCTCGATCGGCGAAGCCACCCTGGCCGTGTCCCGCAGCCATCCGGACCGGCTACGGGTCTCGGTGCTCGCGGCGCACGGAACGCGACCGGCGCGCTTGGTCGAATTGGCGCATGAGTTCGGGCCCGACTGCGTCGTCGTGGCAGGCGCCGACACGGCAGCTGCGCTCCGCGGCGAATTGCCGGAAGGAACCAGCCTGGCAAGCGGCGAAGAGGCGCTGTTGGAAGCGGTAGGCGCCGGCGAGATCGACTTGGTGGTGACGGCGATCGTCGGCGCGGCAGGCCTCAGGCCCGCGGCAGCGGCGCTTGCAGCCGGCGCCGATGTGGCGCTCGCCAACAAGGAGGCGATGGTTGCGGCCGGCCCCGTGCTGCGCCGGTTGGCGGCCGCCTCGGGCGCGTCCATCCTGCCGGTCGACAGCGAGCACGCCGCGATCCACCAGGCGCTGCGGGCGGGCCGCCCCCAGGAGGTCCGCCGCCTGGTGCTGACCGCATCGGGCGGTCCGTTCCTCGACCGCGATCCCACCACCCTGGAGGCGGTGACGCCCGCCGAGGCGACTGCTCACCCGACCTGGGACATGGGCGCCAAGATCAGCGTCGATTCCGCGACCTTGATGAACAAGGGCCTGGAGTTGATCGAAGCGAGCTACCTGTTCGACGTGGCCGGCGCCCGGATCGACATCGTGATCCACCCGCAGTCCCTCGTTCACTCGATCGTCGAGTTTTGCTGTGGCAACGGGATCGCACAGATTTCCACCAACGACATGCAGTACCCCATCCAGTACGCGCTGTCGTATCCCGAACGCTGGCCGCGGCCCGGCGGCGAGGCGCTGGGCGAACTGAGTGAACTGCTGCAGGCGACCTCGAGACTGGAGTTCCGGCGAGTCGATCCGGCCCTCTTCCCCGCGCCGTCGCTGGCCCGTGATGCCCTGGCCCAGAGCGGCGGCGCACCGGCGGTCCTGAACGCGGCGAACGAGATCGCTGTCGACGCGTTTCTCAGCCGCAGGGCCCCATTCACCGCGATCGTGCCCGTGGTGGCCGGAGTGCTCGAACGCCACGGCAGGCAGGCAGGCGGCGGCGAGCCGGACAGCATCGAGGAGGCCCTGGCCTGGGATTCGTGGGGTCGTCGCCACGCCCGGGAAGTCCTGGCGCGTTTCGGCGGTTAGCATCGGCGGGCGCCTCCGTTCGCGCCTTTCAGCCCGATGAACATCCTGAGCAACATCCTGGCCCTGCTGGTCGTGATCGGCGTGATCATCTTCGTTCACGAACTGGGGCACTTCCTGGCGGCGCGGCTGTTTCGGATCAGGGTCCGCGTGTTCTCGATCGGTTTCGGCGCCCGGCTCTGGGGATTCGAGCGGAGCGGCACGGAGTACCGGCTGGCGATGGTGCCGCTGGGCGGGTACGTAGCCTTCTCCGAGATCGACCCCTCCAATCCTACGGGCGACGCCGGCGACTTCATCACCAAGCCCCGATGGCAGCGAATGGTCGTCCTCCTGGCCGGCCCCGCCGCCAATGTCGTGCTCTCGATCGTCCTGATCGCGGCCGTGCTGGTGGCCGGCACCGAGCTGGCGGGGCCCCGCGACCTCAGCACCGAGATCGGCGCCGTGGCTCAGGACTCCGCCGCCTCCGAGGCCGGCCTGCAGGCCGGCGACACCATCCTGCGCCTGGACGACGAGGACGTGTCCGGCTGGCGCGAGGTCGCGAACATCGTTCTCACTTCACCGGAACGGCGTCTCGCCGTCGATTTCGAACGCGACGGCAGGATGCTGAGCACGGTGCTCGTACCGCGCCGGATTCCCCGCCACGAACTGGGCGACGCCGGCATGTACGCCAGCCTGCTGCCGCGCGTTCGGCAGGTGTTTGAAGGAACGCCCGCCGAGCAGGCGGGAATTCGGTACGGCGACACGCTCTACGCAGTGGACGGCCACCCCATCGCTGACGCGGACGACTTCCGCCGGCTGGTGGAGCCGCGCGCAGGCGAAGAGGTGAGCGTCGAGATCGGCCGCGGCGATGAGCGCCTCGTGGTCCGATTGGTGCCGGCGAACGAAGGCGGTGTCGGCCGTGCCGGCATCGCGATCAGCCACTTCTCGTACCAGCGCACAGGCCCCGCCTCCGCCCTCATCGAGAGCGCGCGCATCAACTGGGAGACCACAACCGAGATCTTCGGCTTCCTGGGCAGGCTGGCCGAGCGTCGCGTCTCGCCCCAGAGCGCCCTCGCCGGGCCCATCGAGATCGCCAGGATCAGCGGTCAGGCGGCCCGGCGGAGCTTCAGCGATCTCGTGTTCCTGACTGCCCTGATCAGCCTCAACATCTGCATTCTCAACCTGCTGCCGATCCCGGTCCTGGATGGCGGCCAGCTCGTCATCCTGCTGTTCGAGAGCGTTCTGCGGCGCGATCTGTCCACCAAGGTCAAGAACCTGGTGACCCAGTTCGGCCTCGTCGTGATCGTCGGAATCATGATGTTCGCGCTCTACTTCGACCTGGTGAAGAACCTGCCCGCCCTGGGGCGCTGAGGGCAAGGGACGCAGATGACCGCCAAACGGAAGCTGACCTTCCCCGCGCCGGCACAGAAAGTCGCGCGGTCCGCGATGAACGCGCTGCGCAGGATGGGCTCCGCGCGACTCTCGCCCACAATTCTCGCTCGGTGGCTCGCACGCACGCTGCGCCGGCGCTGGCTGAAGCGCCTCGTCGTGGGCGCGTTGTACGCCGGCCTGCTCACCGCGCTGCTCGGCGCCTCGTCCTATCTGGCCCTCTCCAACTTCGTCCGCAGCGGAGTGATCGCGGTGCCCGACCTGGTCGGCCTGGACGTGGATCATGCCGAGGCCACTCTCGCCGCCGCCGGCTTGACGGTGCGCCGGGTCGAAGAGGACCGCTACGACGACGCCGTCCCCGCGGGCCATGTGCTCCGGCACGATCCGCCGGCCGGAAGCGCCGTCAAGCAGGACAGCGGCGTCGCCATCCACCTGTCAAGGGGACGTCAGTTCGTCGAGACTCCGGATCTGACCGGTCAGGTCCCGCAAACGATTCAGGTCAGTCTCGCGGCCTCCGGCCTGCAACTGGGCAGGAGCCGGAGCGTATACGCCGAGTTCGGCACACCCGGAACCGTCATCCGACAGAGTCCACCGCCCGGCAGCCGGGTCGAACCGTCTTCCCAGGTCGACGTCATGGTCAGCCTGGCCAACCCGGGCGCGGCGTTCGTCATGCCGGATCTGATCGATCTACCCGAAGCGCCCGTTCGGACCTACTTCGAAACGCGCGGATTCCGGCTCGGAAGAGTAAAGTATGAGCCCTACGAAGGCGTCGAAGCCGGGATCATCCTGCGTCAGTATCCACTGCCGGGCCATCCCCTGCGACAAAGCGATTCGATCGCCCTGGTCGTCGCCGCGCACGAAAGCCGTTGAACCCGCCAGGTTTCCCAGACAACCCGTCGCCCAGAGCACCTGAACGATGAAGATCGCGCCTTCGATCCTGGCGGCGGACCTCGCCGATCTGGCTTCCGCCGTCAAGCACTGCGAGGACGGCGGCGCCCAGTTGATCCATGTCGACGTGATGGACGGTCACTTCGTACCCAACCTCACCTTCGGTCCGCCGGTGATTGCCGACCTGGCGCAACGCAGCCACGTGGGCTTCGACATCCATTTGATGGTCTCGAATCCGGAAGCGCTCATGGACCGCTACCTCGACAGTGTGCCGGTCTGGGTGTCGTTCCACCACGAGGCGACAACCGAACCGGCCCGCCTGGCGGCCCAAATTCGCGGTCGGGGCGCAGGCGCCGGTGTGGCGATCAACCCGGGGACGCCGCTGGACGATCTCCTCCCCTACCTGGAGCACCTGGACTACGTCGTTCTGATGTCCGTCCAGCCGGGATTCGCCGGTCAGGCGTTTCAGCCGAACGTACTGGACAAGGCGCGCCAACTCGGCGCCATGGTCAAGGCCCGTGGGCTCTCGACCAATATCGAAATGGACGGCGGAATCAAGCCGGGGAACCTCGACGAGGTCGCGGCGGCCGGCGTCGACGTGGCGGTCGTGGGCTCGGGCGTTTTCGCGGCTGCGCGCCCGGCCGAAGCGCTTCTGGCTCTGCGCCGGCAGGCCAACGAATGAAGCCCCTTGCCGAAAGAACGCTGCTGGCCGGAAGAACGGTGCTGGCTGTGGCGACGCTCACTCTGGTGGTCGCCTGTGGAGGCGTCAAGGACGATCCGATCCTCCGGCTGTCGTCCTCCGAGGCGCTCGAGATCGGAAAACAGCTCCTGGAGGACGAGAAGTTCACCCGGGCGCTCCAGCACCTCGTTCACGCCTTCGAAGTCGAACCGAACTCGGAGACCGGCCGGGAGGGTCTGCTGCTGGCCGCGGATGCACTGTTCCTGCGCGGCGGCTACCAGTCCTACGTGGAAGCGGAGCAGCGTTATCGCGACTTCCTGAACCGGTTCCCCACCTCCGAGCGCGCGGCGTATGCCCAGTTCCGTCTCGCCGATGCGCTCGCGGAGCGGATCGAGAAACCGGACCGCGACCAGCAGACCGCGCGTCAGGCGCTGACCGAGTTCCAGAACGTCCGCCGGCTCTACCCGACCAGCCAGTACGCCGGTCAGGCCGCCCAGAAGATCGTCGAGGTCCGGAACCAACTGGCGGAGCACGAGTTCGTCGTCGGCAGCTTCTACTACCGCTTCCGCACTCCCAGGGCGGCCGGCGAGCGCTTCAAGGAGATGCTCGAGGAGTATCCGGCGTACCCGGAACGGGACAAGGTCAACGCCTTCATGTGCCTCACCTACGTCCAGATACTCAAACGGGCCAGCACCGACGCGGGGCTTGAGGCGGTCGACTATCTGCGTGACGCCTGCGAGCTGCTGTGGAGCGAACACGCCGGCAGTTCCTGGATCAAGAAAGTGCCTTCGCCGGAGAAGATCCGGGAAATGCGAAGCAAACTCCCGCCAACCCCGCGGCGGCCGCCCCCCGACGGTGCAGAGGAGCCAGACTCGGACGAGCGCGCTCTCCCCAATGGCCTCCGCCGCGATCTGGCGGGCCGCTAACAGGTCGAAGATGGCGCCGAGAACTGACGTCGGCTGTCCGCGCCACCGCCGCTCGCCCGGGCGTCGGCCCGCATCTGTTCGCGTGCCCGTGGCGCTCGCCATCGCCGGCTTCTGCCTCGGCTGCGCCTCCACGGACTCCCCGCGCGAGTTCGTGAACCGCCTGACAACCCCCAACGAGGGTGTCCGAGCCGACCTGGAGCAACTTGAAGAGCGGGTCCAGCAGCTTGAAGGCCTGGTCGCCGAGAGCGAGTCGGAGAACTCCCTGCTGCGTGAGCGCATGGTCGAACTCGAGAAGGCTCTCGAGGAGGTCAGGGCCGCGGCAAACGCGCCTCCCCCACCCGTCCGCTTCGAACCGCCGCCGCCGGCGCGGGTGCAGGTACTCGAGGTGACGGAACTCGACGATGCGCCCAGGGATGCGCCGCAGGTCGAGGCGAACGACGCGGCCGAACCCGGCTCCGCACCGGGCGCAAGTGCCGCCGCCAAGGAATCCAGCGTCCCGGCAACCGTCGAGGAGACGGGCCAGGAACTCTACGACCGTGCTCGCGAGAACTACCTGAACCGTGATTACGTGGAAGCCGAACTGGGTTTCCAGCGCTTCCTCGACGATTTTCCGGAGAGCGAGCTGTCGGACAACGCCCTCTACTGGATCGGCGAATGCCGGTTCGCCCGCGGCGACAACCGGGGTGCGATGGCCGCATTCCAGACAATGCTCCACGAGTACCCGCTCGGAAACAAGGTTCCCGACGCCCTGGTCAAGGTGGGCCGAACCCTGGAGCGGCTCGGCGACACGGAGGGCGCCAAGCGCCGCTTCAGGGAAGTCTCGAGACGCTTCCCGGACTCTGAAGCCGCTCGCCTGGCAACCGAATCGCTGTCGCGGCTGCAAGACGAAGGCTGACGACACGGCGCAACAGAACTCGCTCCGCTGCGTTCAGGCAGGCCGCTTCCTGGATCGCCCCGAAGCCTCCCAGGTGTGTTAGAATCGCCGTTTCGGCACGCGACTCGCCTTGAAGCAGCTCAGCGCAGACGGCCGCGTTCCCGAGGACGCGACGGAGGATCTAGGCGACCAGCTTGACCACCTCGTCAAGCATTTGGTCAGCCGGGGCGTCACCTTGGCTCAAGCTCGTCGGATCTTCGAACGGCAGTTCATTCTGGCTTCGCTACGTCTCAACCAAGGCAACCTCAACCGCTCCGCAAACAGCCTCGGCATCCACCGCAACACACTGCGCACCAAGGTCGACGCCCTTCGCATCCAATCGGCTGAATACCGTACATCCAGCAAGAGGATCCAATCGAAATAGAACTCCGCCCAGATGGTCGGCTGGGAAACGAAGAACCCGCAGCCAACCCTTCGCGGACGCCCTGTTTGGCCCCAGCCCCACCTCTCCAGCACGCCGCGCCGCAGAACGCACTCCGTTGCGTTCTCCGGCGCAAGCTGACGGGTTGGCATACACCTTGCTCGCAAGTCCAGCCGGGCGTTCTCTCCCACGGTCGGGGGATTCCTCCAGGCGCGAAGCCGCGCCGTCGTTACCGGCCGGATCGTGCAACGCCGAAAGCGACCGTCCTTGCAGCGGCCACCTGGGCCTCAGCGGCCAGGACCCTCGAATCCACTCTTCTCATGTACATCTGGAACACCAGCAGCGGCAAGAAGGCCTTGGCGGTCGTTGTGGCCGCCACCGCCATTTTGGCCGTCTCGGTGCGGGACACCGCGCCCGGGAGGCAGCCCGACTCGTTGCCGGCGCCGCCGCACCTCGAGGACGTCGCTCTGTTCGAGGAGATTCAGGCCTGGCTCGACCCGGCATCGGGTACCGCGACGGCCCGCACATCCCTGGCTGGCCGGCCGCTGTACGAGACGATTCGGTCCCACGAGGAGAGCTTCGCGCTCTTCATCGGCGCCGCCGACGGGAACGCGGTTCGGGACCGGATGCAGCACGTCCCATTTGGCGCCCAGATTGTCGCCGTCGCCGAGCGGCGCGAGATCGATCCGTTGCTGGTGGCGGCCGTCGCGCAGACCGAGTCCGCCTTCGACACCCTGGCCGTCTCACCAGAAGGTGCTCTCGGCCTGATGCAGATGATGCCGGCGACCGCCGAACAGTTCGGCGTGGCCAACGTCTACGACCCCAGCCAGAACCTGGATGCCGGAGCGAGCTATCTGGCCTCCCTGCTGCGCCGTTTCGACGGCGATCTGGTGCTGGCGCTCGCGGCGTACAACGCGGGACCCGGCAAGGTCGATCGCTTCAATGGCATGCCCCCCTTCCGCGAAACCCGGAAGTTCACGGAGGGCGTCCTCCGCCTCTACGTCGCGCACCACCGCGCGGCGTGGTCGGCCGTCAATCCGGGCGGCCTCGACTTCGCCGTCCTCGCCGGCGGCTAGGAGTCAGCGCTGCTTCCGCGCAGCGCTGACTTGCAGGGAACTGGCCGCCGACTGGGTGCGCGGGTCTTCTGACCCGCTGCCGCCGGAGGCGGCCAGGAAAGCGCGCCGGCCGAAGGCCTGCTCTTTGTGAACGGTGGCGCGGTGGAAATGGCTCGCGCTCGCCGCTTCGCGGCATCGCGCCTGATGCGGGCCAGAAGGCCCGCGCACCCAGAGATAGTGGAGCAGCAGGAATGAAATGTCTTGCTGCAAGTGGGTGAAATCGCTGCGGCCCGACACCCGAATGCACATGTTCCCTGCGCGACAGCGCAGCGGACCACCGCTGTGGATGCTCCTAGGGCTGTTTTTCGTCGAGTTCCGAGGAGTCGTCGCCGCGCAGGCCCTTCTTGAAGTTGCGGATGCCCTCACCCATGCCGCGGCCAAGGAGGGGCAGCTTGCTGCCACCGAAGATGACCATCAGGATGACGAAGATGATGAGTAGCTCTTGAATGCCAAAGGACGGCATGGCGTTCTCCTGTCGAAGTCGAGTACGGATACTAGCATCCAGGAGTCGAGTCGCGGCGTCCGCGCCGCGCTGACGCACGGGAACAGGGCTCGTTCCATGCAAGTCCCCACAGCGTACTCGCTGCGCTACCGCGCGGGGAACAGGTTTGTTCCATGGAAGTCTGCGCGGCGGAACGCAACATCCTGAGCCTTGGCGCGCGGACTCCTGGTGAGGTGGGGGCTGGGGCCAAACTCCGAGCCTGCGAGGCGTCTGGCGGCTCTACGCGATAACCGACGCCCAGGCCCCGCGCAACGAGGGCGCCAGCTCGCGCCCTTCGGGAAGAGCATCCAGGGCATCCAGGAACCTCCGCAGGGCCGGTGGAATCAACTGCAGATAGCGGTCGCTGCCGACCGCCGCGAAGTGCGCGAAGGTGCCCGCGATCTTGAGTGTGCGCTGGGCCGTCGCCGCGTGGTACTGCGCCATCCGGTCAGCGTCTTCCTGGAGGGCCGACAGGTGCTCCTGCCGCTCTCGGACCGAGAGCGTCAACGTGTCGTTCAGGAGCGAGGCCAGGTCGTAGCACGGTGGCCCCAGGCGCAGATCCTGGTGGTCGATCACGACCAGCTCTTCGGCGCCGCCCGGCGGAACCGCGGCCGGCGCGCGCAGCATCAGGTTCCGGGCCATGAAATCGCGGTGACACGGCACGCTCCTCGCCGAGTCGAGCCGCCCGGAGATGGCAGCGCATACGGCTCGGAGCTGCTCGGCCAGCTCCGGGTCCGCAACCAGACCTTGCGGTTCGAGGAACCGCTCCCAGGTCTGGTCGAGTTCAGTCATCAACAGGGCCCGGTCCAGCGGCGGAGAGCCCAGTGCCTGTACCTTGTCGGGCGGCAGGAGTTGAATCCGCCCGATGAGTTCCCTGGCTTCAGCCAGTCGCCGACTCAGGTTCACCTCGGAGGCGCCGCCGGCCTCCTTCCAGCGCTCGAACAGAGTTCGCGGGCCCAGATCCTCCAGGAGAACCCAAACCGGATGCTCGAGCGAGTGCTGGTCCACCCTCGGTGTCGGCACAGCGACCGAAGCCAGCAGCTCGGTAGCGACCACAAAGCGCGCCGCCACATCCTTCATGTCGTCGGGATAGCTGCAGACGACCCGCTGCTCGCCCGAGGCAAGACGCAGCCGGCCGTACCGCCGTGCCGAGACGTCGCCGGCCAGAGGCTGGAACGAGCCCGGCGCCCAGCCCGCCCCGGCCAGCGCGTCGAGCACCGGCCGCCAGACGGCCGTATCGCCCTGTAGCGAATCCGGAGTGCCGCTACCGGCTGCGGTCTGGGATAATGGTCGTCGGCCCATGGAACCCCGGCTCAAGCAACTACTCGAAGAACTCACCCGGTCTCTCTGCGAGGCGATGGCCGAGTCGCCCGAGGTCCACGATCGGCTCGAGTCGATCCGGCGCGAAGGCTACACGCTCAACCTCTTCCTCGACTGCAAGAGAAGCGACGACGACGATAGCGGCGTCGACAAGAGCTCTTCGACCAGGCGGCCGCTACCGCCGCCGGCGTTTCGCATCAACGGACGCGACCTCGCTTTCCTGCGCTCCCTGGGAATCGACCCCACCCGCAGGACCCGCAGCCGCAGTTCGCGCCGGGCGGCATCCGACGCCGACTGACACCCGCTATGGGGCGCGCCAGATGAAGGCGTAGTTCCGGCCGGCGCTCGCGCCGTCGCGGCGGTAGCTCCACCAGTCCGAATCGCAACGAACGCAGCAACCGCTACTTGAGACGCGGCCCACGCCCAAACCCGCAAGCTGCTTCGAAGCCGCCAGGACCAGATCGAGGTGCGGCTTGCGCCCCGGCCGGCGGATGACGACCTCGGAACCGGTCGCGGATTCCACCTGGCCGGCCACGTCTTCGCCTACCTCGTAGCAACAGCGCCCGATCGCCGGACCGATCCAGGCCTCGGCCGTGGCCGGATCTGCGGCGCCGGCACGCTTCAACTCCCGCATCGCCGAGGGGAGAACGCCGCCCGCCAGCCCCCGCCAGCCGGCGTGAACGGCTGCCACGCTCTCACCTGCGGCGATCAGCACCGGTACGCAGTCGGCGACGAAGACGGTCGCCGCGACGCCGGCGCGAGAGACGATCAGGGCGTCTCCCTCTCCCCTCAGGCCGGGCGCCTCCGCCCGCAGCGCCTCGGCGCTGTGCCGCTGCCTCAACCAGGCGGGCGAGGCCGCTTCCGCAGCAGAGACATCGCGCGCCAGGAGTCGGAAGGCCTCCTCCGGCCCCAGCGCCCGCGCTCCCGGCGCCGCGCCCAGGAAGGCGGCCCGGACCGGCCCGCGGCAGTGGACCGTAGTAGCCGCTACCCGGCGCTTCACCGCCGGTAGCTGCTGTAGGATGCCGCGGCCATCGTGACGGTCATGAGCGTAGCGCAGAGCACGGCCAATCCGGGAGTCTCTCCCGCAGCCCTCGATGCCGCCTGGGAAACGGTCATCGGGCTGGAAGTCCATGTCCAGTTGCGCACCAGAACGAAGATGTTCTGCCGCTGCGAGAACCGTTTCGGCGCCGAGCCGAACGAGCTCGTGTGCCCGGTCTGCGTCGGCTACCCCGGCACCCTGCCGGTGACCAACCAGCACGCCGTCGACCTCGCCATCCGGCTGGCGTTGGCCCTGGGGTGCGAGGTCAGGCGGCGGTCCGTGTTCGCGCGCAAGAACTACTTCTACTCCGACCTGCCGAAGGGCTACCAGATCAGTCAGTACGACCAGCCGCTGGCCGAGGGCGGGTCGGTGCCGCTGCCGTCCGGCCGGGAGGTCCGGCTCCATCGAATCCACCTCGAAGAGGACGCCGGCAAGCTGCTCCACGAGGTGCCTGGAGGCGGTCCGCTGCCGGGGCGGAGCCTGGTCGACTTCAACCGCTGCGGCGTACCCCTGGTGGAGATCGTGACCGAACCCGAGATTCGCTCACCCGAGGACGCGCAGGCCTATCTGCAGACGCTCCACCAGGTCCTTCTCTACACCGGCGCCAGCGACGGCAACATGGAGGAGGGCAGTCTGCGCTGCGACGCCAACCTCTCCCTGCGTCCGGCCGGCACAGGCACGCTCGGCACGAAGACGGAGGTCAAGAACCTGAACTCCTTCCGCCACGTCGCCAAGGCGCTCGAGTACGAACGGGAGCGGCAATTGCACATTCTGACCGCCGGAGGCCAGGTCGAGCAGGAGACGCGCAGCTTCGAGCCGGCAAGCGGCGCCACCCGCTCCCTGCGGTCCAAGGAGGAAGCGCACGACTACCGGTACTTTCCCGAGCCCGACCTCTCCACCCTGGTGCTGACTCAGCGCCGCATCGAGCGTCAGGCGGAAGTGCTCCCGGAGCTGCCGTGGGACAAGAGTGCACGGTTCCGCGACGCCTACGGGCTGCGCGCCGAGGAAGCAACGCGCCTCTCCGGCAGCGTCGCCCTGGCGGCGTACTACGAAAGCGCCGTGGCCGCTCATCCAGCCGGCGCCAGGTCGATCGCCAACTGGGTGATGACCGAGATCCTGCGCGAGTTGAAGCAGCGGGACGTCCAACTAATCGCGCCCGAGCGCCTGGCGGCCATCGTGGCCCTGGTCGATTCCGGCGAGCTGTCGGCTACCGCCGCCAAGGACGTGCTCGCCGAGGCATGGGACTCGGAAGAGACGCCCGACCAGATCGTCGATCGCCTCGGACTACGCCAGGTGCGCGACGACGATCAGCTCGAGGCCTGGGCCGACGCCGCGATCGCGGCCAACCCCAAGGCCGCCCTTGAGTACCGTGGCGGTCGCAAGCAGGCCCTTGGCTACCTGGTCGGCCAGGTCATGAAGGCGTCGCAAGGTAGCGCCGAGCCCCGGGCGGCGCAGGAGATTCTGCGTTGGAAGCTGGGCCAGGGCTAAGCGGCCGGCCAGGGCCGCTGCCTTCGGGATTGGGCGGCTCAAGTATCGGCCTGCTCCTTCGTCCCTCAGGGCTGTTCCAAAGTCCGGCGCTTCGCGCCGGATGCGGGCGAGACGCCCGGGTGCCATCCGCACGCCCGATGACGGGCGCTCGGATGGTTCGCGGGTGGCGCGGGACGCGCCACCCGGGTTCCCAGGCTCGGAGAGCCATCGCGGCGCCGATCCCCTGATCCGGGAGTCGTTTCCGCACCTCCGGCCTCGGAACGGCCGACTTTGGAACAGCCCTGCCTTCGTCCCTACTGTAGCTGGAAGGTCACGGTCAGGTTGAAGTAGACAGCGACCGGCCTTCCGTTCAGCGTCGCCGGCTTGAACTTCCACTGCCTGACCGCGGCCACGGCGGCTTCCGTGAGGCCCATCTGCAAACCTCTCAGCACCTCGACATCGGTGATGTCACCCTGCTGGTCGATCGTCGCGCGCAGAATGACCCGACCCTGAATCCGCGCCTTGCGCGCGATTTCGGTGTACTGCGGGTCGACGTGGACGGTCTTCTTCGGCTTGACGACGTCACGGGTCACTTCGAACGGCCCGGGCGTCTCCAGAGGCGGAGGCGCGGGCACGTCGATCTTCCAATTCAGCTCGTCGACCTCGGGAAGGTAGAGCTCCGGTTCCTCGATCCGGACCGGTTCCAGATCATCCGGCGTCGGATCAGGGATCGGCACCTTCTTCGACTTCGGCTTCGGGATGCGAATCTCCTCCGTCGGCGGAGGCGGCTTGAAACGCACCTGCCGCACCACGAAGACTTTCGGCGGCGCCGATGGCACCGCCTGCTCCTTGCCGTACAGATCGGGCAGCTTGACGACCAGGAGAATCGCGTGGAAGAACAGAGCCAGTCCCAGTGAATAGCGGAACGTCCTGGTGTCTCTTTGCGTCTCCTGCACGTAGGTCAGCAGGCCATGCTCCGCTGACGTGGCGGGCACAGCGTCGGTCACCGACTCTTCGGCCGGGGATCCAGCCGCCTCGGGGCTCGTGTCACTCATCCGGGGCCCCCCTTGTCGGGTGGTGTGTAAGGGTGATGCCCCCGTTCCAACCTGTTGCCGGCCGCACCTATTCCGTGCGGTGCGCGAACGTCCCCGGTCCCGGCCCGACCTATGGGCGGGTACCCGCGACCGGCGGCGTCAGCCGCTCAGCCTGGAAGGGCGAATGGCTCGCGCTCGCCGCCTCGCTCGATGCCGGCGCTACGGCCCATGCACCGGCACGAGTTCGCTAGAGCTTCCGCTAACGCGGAATCCCTAGCGGCGCGGCGGATCGTTCGCCGCGCCCGGGAGTTCCTCCAGTTGCCTGCGGAGTTCCTCTCGCGTGCGCTCCAACTCCTCGATGTTCTTGTTGTGCTCGTCGGCTTCCCTGTTTTCCTGTTCGATCCGCTGGTTCTCACGCACCCTGGCGACGCCAGCCGGATCGTTGCCCTTCTGGTAGGCGTCGATCGAGAGCTCGTACTTCTTCTGCTTCTCGAAGACGAAGCCGAGTTGCTTCCAGATCTGCGCTTCGTCATCGCCTGAAGCGAGCCCCAAAGCCGTGTTCAGGGGTCCTTCCGCGTCGCTGAAGCGCTCAAGGGCCGTATACGCCTGCCCAAGGTAGAAGTGCGCATGCCAGTCGTTCCCCTTCTTGGAGATCGCCTGCTTGAAGGTCGACGCCGCCGCCTCGTAGTTCTTGGCGCCCAACTGAACCTCGCCCAGAAGGAGCACGTTCTCGAAGGAGGGACTACTCCCCACCAGGCTGCGGGCGACACTTTCGGCCCTGGCGTAGATGGCGGTCTTACCCGAACCCTGGGTGCTCCGACCCTTGATCTTCAGGGCATTGACCAACGTCTTCTTCCACTCCGCCTGGCCGCCGTCCATCGACACGGCCCGTTCGTAGGCTTTGATCGCCGGGTCGAGTTGCGCGTCGTTCTGGAGCATCCTGCCGTACTCGAAGCGCGACTTCGCATCCCCCTTCAAGTCCGCGACCTTCCCCAGGTCGGCGGCCGCGCCACGGGTGTTTCCAAGCCTTGCCTGGCTCGCGCTGCGCATCTGGTAGACCTGGATCTGGTGGGGCTTCCGCAGGCTCCCGATGTTCAGCCTGTTCAGAGCCGCCACGCAGTCCCGGGGCATGCCGGACTGGTAGTGCGCCTTCCCCAGCCCGATCTGGCTTCCAACATCGCCGGGCTTCAACTCGAGGTGCTTCTGGAACGCCGCCACAGACTCCTTGGCCTTGCCGCCTCGGAGCAGGGACTGGGCCAGCATCTGGTATCCCACCACAAGTGCCTCTTCGTCGGTCCTCTCCTCGACGAACTGCTGGAACTCGGCAATGGCCTGGGCGTAGTTGCCGGCCCTGAACGCAGCGACTCCCTCGTCCCATCCGGCAGACGCGACGGAGGCTCCGAGCAGCGCGCAGGCCGTAGCGAGGGCAAGAACAGATCGGCGATTGGTCATCTATGGGGCCTCCTTCATGGGGCGCCAAGTACTCCGGGTTGCTCCATTCGGAAGCTCACGGTCAGGTTCGCTAATGACGACGGCCGGGCCGGCGCAAGCACGTCTCCGGCTTGAACTCCCAAACCCCTACTGGAGCTGGAAGTTGACTGTCAGGTTGTAGTAAACGGCGACCGGCTTGCCGTTGAGGGTCGCCGGCTTGAACTTCCACTGCTTGACCGCCGTCACGGCGGCCTCGCTGAGGCCCATGTGCAGGCCCTTCAACACCTTGACGTCCGTAATGTCGCCGTTCTTGTCGATCGTTGCCTGAAGAATGACGACACCCTGGATCCGCGCCTTGCGCGCAATCTCCGTGTACTGGGGCTTGACCTCGTTGATCTTCTCCGGCTTCGACACATCGCCGGTGACGTAGATCGGTCCGGTCGGTTCCGGAGGAGGCGGCGCCTCGGGCAGGTCGAACAGATCCAGATCGTCGACCTCCGGAATGTCGATGTCGTCAGGCTCGTCGATGCGGATCGGTTCCGGCTCATCGGGCGTCGGATCGGGGATCGGCACCTTCTTCGACTTGGGCTTCGGAATCTGCTGCTCCACTTCCGGCGGTGGCGGCTTGAAGCGCACCTGCTGCACCACGAAGACCTTGGGCTTCGGCGGCGGCGCCACGACGTCGCCGTACAGATCGGGCAGCTTGACGATCAACAGGATCGCGTGAAGCAGCACCGCGAGCCCGAACGAGTAGCGGAAGGTCTTGTTGTCCTCCCGGGTTTCCTCAACGTAGGTCAGCAAGCCCTGCTCCGCTGACGTCAGCGCAACAGCTTCTTCCGCCTGTGGCCCCTCGGCCGGGGATTCGGCGGCCGGGGATTCGGCGGCCGGGGATGCAGCCGCTTCGAGGTTCTCGTCACTCATCGGGGTTACCTCCTGTCTGTAAGGTCGACGTGTAGTTCCAACTTCGTTCCGGTTCGGTCCTATTCCGGGAGCGGCAAGGCTAGTACCAGAAGCTCTGGATTTCCCGCTGCGTCGGCACCGAGATGTTGATCGGCTCCGTCAGGCCGTGCTCTTCGCCCTGGCGCAGTTCGTCGTACACCTCGACCATGTGCTTGTACTGCGTCTGAACATCCGGCCGGATGATCACCGGCTTCTTCGGATTCCGCTCCAGCTTCGGCTTCAGGTACTCGATGATCTCGCCGAGCTGCATCGGGTTCTGGTCCACCCGGAGCTCCCCTCCCGGAAAGATCTCGATCAGCACCGACTCTTCCTTCTCGATGACCGGCGGGTTGTCGTCGTCCTCCGGAAGCGCGAAGTCGAGTCCGCGGGTAGCCGTGAAGGTGGTCGTCACCATGAAGAAGACGATCAGCAGGAAGGCGATATCCGCCATCGACGAGGTCGGAATCTCGTCGTCCGGGCGGTCACGTTCGATCTTCATCTTGAGCCTCCATCCGTAACGTCAGGGTCCAGAATACCGCGGCATCCTCTACAGGTCGTCGACCGTTCGCTGGTCGGACAGCAGGCGCAGATCGCGCACCTTGGCCCGCTTGAGAGCGTCCAGCACTTCGTCGACCTTCTCCCACGGCACGTCGCCGTCGGCCTTGACCACGAACGTCTTGGTGGGATCGGTCGAGATCACGGTCGCGGCCATGGAAAGGACCTCGTCCGCCGCACTGACCAACGAACTCTGGGACTGGCCGTCGGACACCCGGATGCGACCGTTCGGATCGATCGAGACGTAGGCGGCCTTCTTCGGGATCTCGTACCTGAGGGTCGTCTTCGGCAGCAGCACCTGGGTCTTGTCGACCTCGAAGGTGATCGTCAGCATGAAGAAGATGATCAGCAGGAAGGCGATATCCGCCATCGAGGCCGTCGGGATGTTCGGCTTGTGCTCGATCGATGCCTTGAGTTTCATGTCGCTGTCCTCGCCTTGGAGCTCGAAGGAACTCTAGCTGCCTTCGCCGCTCTCGGGCGAAACGCCGCTGCGCTCCATCTCGCCGAACGTCTCGAGCAGCATGTTCGCCGCGGTCTCGATGTCGCGCACGAACTTGTTGATCCGGCTCATGAAGTAGTTGTAGGCGAGCTGCGTCGGGATGGCGACCGCGAGACCGCCGGCCGTGGTCGTCAGGGCCTCCTTGATGCCCGTGGCGACCGCGCCCGGGTTGGAGAGGCCCTGCGCCGCGAGGGCGTCGAAACCAGCCATCATGCCGGTCACCGTGCCGAAGAAGCCGAGCAGCGGCGCAACGTTGGCGGTCGTCGCCAGCACCGCGAGACCGCGCTCCAGGCGCCCCATCTCGAACAGCGCCGCGTTTTCGATCGTCTTCTCGATGTCTTCCTTGGGCTGGCCGTACTTCATCAGACCGGCCTTGAGGATCGAGGCGACCGGACCCCGGTACTCCTCGCAGACCTTCACCGCGTCGCGGATCGACCGATTGACCACCAGCGCCTTCCGCACCTTGGGGAGGAACTCGTGAACGTTGATCCGGGCGCGCCACAGCGCGTACAACCGCTCGGCCACCACCGCAAGAGCGATGACGGAAAATGCGAGCAGTGGCCACATGACCGGTCCACCCTCGTTCATCAACTTCCAGAACGTGCCACCAATGTTCACCTAGCTACCTCCTCAAACCTGTGTACCCGCCAGCGACGGGCCTAGTTGAATCGCCCACCGACGGTGGACGCGATTCTGGACGGACGGTGACCCCTACACCGAAAGGGGTGCCTGGCTCACCTTGGAACGGTGAAGCAATATAGCACACGGACCCTGCATTGGAACCGCCAACTCCACCCGGTTCAACGGGCGCACCGCGCCGCCTCCACGACCCTCTGCAGCGGACGCTGCTGCACGTAGTAGATGGCGACGGCCAGCGCATCGGACGCGTCCACGCTTCGCCGGCCCGCCGAAGCTCCCAGCAGGACCTCAACCATGCGCGCCACCTGGGTCTTGTCGGCTCGGCCGTTGCCGCACACCGCCTTCTTGACTTCGGCGGGCGACACCTCCTCCACGTCCAGGCCGCGCCGGCCCAGCACCGAGAGAATGACGCCCCGGGCCTGGGCGAGCGCGATCAGGGAGCGGCTGTTGCGCCCATGAAACAGGGTCTCCAGGGCGGCGGCCGCCGGCTGCCAACGGTCGAGGGCCTGCTCAACGCTCTCGGCGAGGAGAGCCATGCGCGCCGCCGGACTCGCCTCGGACACCAGCGCGATCCGACCCGAGTCCAACTCCCTCAGCCGCGACCCTTCCTGCTCCACCACGCCGTAGCCGGTGTACCGGCTGCCCGGATCCAGTCCGAGGACGATCAAGGCCGTGGTCCCGTCGCTGCGACGATCAGGAGGCCAGCCGCTCCAGCAACTCGTCGTCGAGGTCGAAGTTGGCCCAGACGTGCTGCACGTCGTCCTGGTCCTCCAGCGCATCGATCAGCCGCACGAGCCGACCCGCGACCGCCTCTTCGACCCGGACCAGGTTCTGCGGTTCCATCGTCAGTTGAGCGAGCCCGGTCACGAAGCCCCGCTCCTCGACTTCGTCCTTGGCGGCGTGGAAGGCCTCGACCGAGGTGTAGACGTTGAAGCTGTCCTCCTCGACCGAGAAGTCCTCGGCTTCGAGTTCCAGCGCGAGTTCGACCAGCGCCTCCTCGTCGATCCCGGACTCCTCCATGACGGCGCGGTCGAACGCGAAGAACCCCCGCCGGTGGAACATCCAGGCGACACAGCCGTTGTCGCCGAGGTTTCCGCCGTGCTTGGCGAACAGGTGCCGCACCTCGGACACGGTCCGGTTCCGGTTGTCGGTCAGCGTCTCGACCAGGACCGCGACCCCACCGGGACCGTAGCCCTCGTAGGTGACCTCCTCATAGGACACGCCCTCAAGTTCCCCCGTACCCTTCTTGATCGCTCGGTCGATGTTGTCTCCGGGCACGTTGCGCGCCTTAGCCTCAAGGAGCGCGTGGCGCAGTCTGGGATTGCCGCCCGGGTCGCCGCCACCGAGCCTTGCCGCCACCACAACCTCCTTGAGGATGCGGGTAAAGACCTTGCTGCGTTTGGCGTCCTGTGCCGCCTTCTTGTGCTTGATCGTGCTCCACTTGCTGTGACCGGACATGACGCGACTAGTCTAGCGGGAGTTCCATCCCTGCACCCGACGACGGGTGCAGGGACTGGTTCGCGGTTGGCGCGGGGACGCTCCAACCGGGTTCGGCGGCGCTATGCTGCGCCGCCACGTGACCGGCCAAACGAAACCCTCGGCCCAGGAAATCCTCGACCGGCTCGAGGTCTGGGGCCGGAAGTTCGGCCTCGACGCGATCCGCCGGCTCCTCGGCGCCCTCGGCAATCCCCAGCAGCGGATACCCACGATCCTGGTCGCTGGCACCAACGGCAAGGGCTCGACCAGCGCCGCGCTCGCGTCGCTCCTGACCGCCGCCGGCTTCCGTTGCGGCCTCTACACCTCGCCCCACCTGGAACACGTCGAGGAGCGGCTCCGGATCGACGGCATGGCGATCACGGAGGCCGAACTCGGCGCCCACCTTCGCCACGCGCTCGATGCCGCCCGTTCAACGCCGCCGACGTACTTCGAGAGCCTGACCGCGGCGGCCTGGCTGCACTTCGCGGCGCACCGGGTGGACACTGCCGTGTTCGAGGTCGGCCTGGGCGGCCGTCTCGACGCCACCAACGTGTCGGAACCCGTGCTCTCCCTGATCACCCACGTCGCGCGCGACCACGCGCAGCAACTTGGCTGGACCCTGACCTCGATCGCCGGCGAGAAGGCCGGCGTCATGCGACCGGGACGCACATGCCTGACCTGGCGCTCACGGCCGGAAGTCGAACGCGAACTCCACCGCTGTGCGGCTGTCTGCGGCGCGCGGCTGGTCAATGTGGGCGACGAGGTCGACTTCCACCGCCACGTCCAGGCCCGGCAGGATCTCTCGTTGACCACACCGAATGCACAGTACCCGTTCCGCGCGCCACTGGCCGGCGGCCACCAGCTCACCAATCTCGCCCTGGCGGTGCGCGCGGCAGAGGAGTTCTGCACCCTCGCCGGACGGAACCTCGCCCCCGAAGCCGCCAGTCAAGGCCTGGAGGCGGTCCGCTGGCCAGGCCGGCTCGAGTGGGTCGAGATCGAAGTCGACGCCACTCCCCGCCGCGTGCTCTTCGACGCGGCACACAACCCCGCCGGCGCCGCCGCGCTTCGCTCCTACCTCGACGAGGCTGGCCTGGAGTTCGACCTCCTGTACGGCGCCCTGAGCGACAAGCAACCAGAACGCTGCCTGCCCCAATTGGCCGACCGGGCCAACAGGATCCTTCTGACCGCCCCCGAACACCGGCGGGCCATCTCGCCCGACGACCTGCAGCCACTCCTCGGCGACCGCCGAGTGCTGATCGCCCACGATCCAACAGACGCGCTAAACCACTTTCTGGCCGCTCCGAGCGACCCAGCCCGCACCCTGGTCGTCACCGGTTCGCTCTATCTGGTCGGCGAGGTCCGATCGGCCCTGCGCGCCGGCTGCGGTGTACCAGCGGCAGCGCGGGACCTCGTCACCGGCTACCGTAGATGAAACTGTCCGCTCACCCAGAGACAAGGTGTGCGCTTCGGCGAGCAAGACGTTCATGTGGCCGGGCATGCTGAGACCCTACTCGCCCATTGCAAAGCGCACGGCACCACTCCGACCGATGCGGACCAGAAGATCCGCGCACCCAGAGAACGGCCGGCGGAGCTCGGCAACGCGCTACGCAACTGACGGGGCGGCGCCGCGGATCCGGCTACCGCGGCCAAATCGCCAGGGAAGCACCATAGACGCCGACGACGTCCAGTCCGTGGCGGGGTACGGAGGATCAACTTCCAGGTGGCTCTGAACGTGCGACTGCCCATGTCGTCACAGAAACCGAAATCCATCAGGAGGGAGTGAGGCGCAGCGAGCGCAACTTCCCCGCCCTCCGACCAAGCGCGAGCGGCACCAGGAGGTTGATCCTCCGTGCGCCGCCGCAGGCGTGTGCTACTCGACGACACGGTCGATCTTCTCGACCCGACCGGTGTGGCGGTCGCCGTCGAAGGGCGTGTCGAGGAAGACTTCGAGCAGTTCGGAGGCCTGGCCGGCGCCGAGGGCGCGGGCGCCGAGGGCCAGCACGTTCGCGTTGTTGTGGGCGCGGGACATCCGGGTCGTGAAGCTGTCGCTCGGATTGACTGCCCGGACCCCGGCGAAACGGTTCGCCGACATCGCCATGCCGACTCCGGTGCCGCACACCAGCAGGCCGCGGTCGGCCTCGCCCGACGCCACGGCTCGCGCCACCGCCGCTGCCTTGTCGGGGTAGTCGGCAGGGGCCGATCCGTCGGTGCCGAAGTCGACGACCTCGATTCCGCGGGCACGCAGAATCTCGCCCAACTCGTCTCTCAACTCGACTCCGGCGTGGTCGGCGCCGAGCGCGAACTTCATGCACTCTCCAGCGCTTCGGAGTCCAGCCGGACGCGCTCGTCGGCGGCCGCCACGCGCTCACCCATCCGGCGCCGGTAGTCGGTCAGCGCGGCGGCCAGATCGGCGTCGCCGAGCCCCAGGATCTGAAGCGCCAGCAGCGCCGCGTTGCCGGCACGGTTCACGCCCACCGTAGCGACCGGGATGCCCGGCGGCATCTGCACGATCGCCAGCAGGGCATCGACGCCGTTGAGCGGACCGTTCGCCACCGGGACGCCGACCACCGGCAGGGTGGTCGCAGCCGCCACCACGCCCGGCAGAGCGGCGGCGCCGCCGGCGCCGGCGATCAACACGGCGATGCCTCGCTCAGCCGCGCGTTCGGCCCACTCGGCGGTCTCCCGCGGGGTCCGGTGGGCCGAGAGAACCCGCGACTCGCAGCCGACGCCGAAGTCGGCGCAGACCTTCGCCGCGGCCTTCATCGTCGGCCAGTCCGAATCGCTGCCCATGACGATCCCCACCCTGATGTCGCTCATTCGTTCGGTCGCTCCCCGTCGTTGCGCTGTTGTTGTTCTCTTAGCGCTTGGTTTCTCGGTGAACCGCTGCTCCGGCCTGTTCCGCTAGAGCGGCACGCTGCCGTGCTTCTTGGCCGGCACGCCGCTTCGCTTGCCCTTGAGCTGCCGCAGCGCGCGGACGATCTTGTGGCGGGTCGTGCGCGGCGCGATCACTGCGTCGACGAAGCCGCGCTCCGCCGCCACGTAGGGGTTCGAGAACTTCTCCCGGTACTCCGCGGCCATCCGCTCGCGCAGCGCCTCGGGGTCCTCGGCGTTCCGGATCTGCTGGCGGTACAGGATGTTGACCGCCCCGCTCGGCCCCATGACCGCGATCTCCGCGGTCGGATAGGCCAGGTTGACGTCCGTGCGCAGGTGCTTGCTGGCCATCACGCAATAGGCGCCCCCGTAGGCCTTGCGGGTAATCACGGTGATCTTCGGCACCGTCGCCTCGGCAAACGCGTACAGCAGCTTGGCGCCGTTGCGGATGATCCCGCCGTGCTCCTGCTGCACGCCGGGCAGGAAACCCGGCACATCCTCGAAGGTGACCAGCGGGATGTTGAAGGCGTCGCAGAAGCGCACGAACCGACCGCCCTTGACCGCCGCGTCGATGTCGAGCACGCCGGCGAGGTAGTTCGGCTGGTTGGCGACGATGCCCACGCTGCGGCCGCCGAAGTGCGCGAAGCCGACCATGATGTTCTGGGCGAAGTTGCGGTGGACTTCGAGAAAGCGGCCGTCGTCGACGACGGCGCGGATCAGGTCGCCGATCTCGTAGGGCTTGTTCGGGTCGACCGGCACCAACTCGTCGAGTTCAGGCGCCTCGCGGTCATACGGATCGTCGGTCGGCCGCCGCGGCGAATCGTCCAGGTTGTTGCCGGGCAGGTAGCCGAGGAGCTCGCGGACGGCCAGCAGGCAAGCCTTGTCGTCGGGGGCGGTGAAGTGCGCCACGCCGCTCCGCCTCGCGTGCGTCTTCGCTCCGCCCAACTCCTCCATCGAGACATCTTCGTGAGTCACCGTCCTGATCACGTCCGGTCCGGTCACGAACATGTAGCTCGTGCCCTCGACCATCAGCACGAAGTCCGTGATCGCCGGCGAGTAGACCGCGCCGCCCGCGCAGGGCCCCATGATCGCGCTGATCTGGGGCACCACCCCCGAGGCCAGCGTGTTGCGGAGGAAGATGTCGGCGTAGCCCCCCAGAGAGGCGACACCCTCCTGGATGCGGGCGCCGCCCGAGTCGTTCAAACCCACGACCGGGGCGCCGTTCTCGACAGCCAAGTCCATCACCTTGCAGATCTTGCGGGCGTTCGTCTCGGACAGCGAACCGCCGAAGACGGTGAAGTCCTGGGCGAAGACGTACACTGGACGCTGATCCACCCGACCATGCCCGCACACCACGCCGTCACCCGGGATGCGCTGCTCGGCCATGCCGAAGTCGGTGCAGCGGTGCGTCACGAGCGCATCGATCTCGACAAACGACCCCGGATCGAGCAGCAGATCAATCCGCTCCCGCGCGGTCAGCTTGCCGCTAGCGTGCTGACGTTCTATGCGTTCGGCGCCGCCGCCCAACCGCGACTGTTCAAGCCGCTGCTCCAGTTCGCTCGCTTGCTGGCCGCGGACCGAGCCGTCCGCTCCGACTGGCTCCTGCACCCTGGTCATCCGAGCGGCTTTCTTACCACAGGCCTTCGGTTCGCTGCGTTCTGCGGCGCGGCCTCCTAGAATCACATCCATGGAAACGACGGCCACCGCAGCGCGGCCGAATGACTTGCTGGCCTCGGACGCCCCCACGCTGACCGATGCCCTGGCCCTGGCCCGGCCTACCCTGCACCCGGGTCAACGCACGGAAGCGTTCTTCGAACGTCTGGAGACGGTCGAGTTGCTGCCCGGAGGCACGCAGGACCGCCTCCGCCTGCGACGGGAGCAGGGTCTATCCGTGCGCAGAATCGAGGCGGGCAGCAGTCGTCTGGCCTCTGCCGACACGATCTCGGGACACGCCTTCGCCTCCTGCTGCGACCGGGTAACCGGCACGGCCGGTTCGATCGGGCCGCTTCCGAAGATCAAGGTCAGTCGCTGGCCGCCACTCCGTCTTGCGGACATCGAGCGGGCCGAGCGGCAACTCGGACGGGCGGTCAATCGGCGCCGTGTGGGCTTCCCCATGGAGGTCACCGTTCGGCGCCACCGCCGGCAGGTTCAGGTGATTCACGGGCACATGTCAGCTCCCAGCCAGTTCGAGGAGTACTTCAGCCTGCGCGTGGAAACGCCCTGGGGCGTCTGGGGAGGTCTGCTGCCATCGCTGGCGGACGAAGATCTCGATCCGATCGCCGCGTGCCTGGTCGATCGGCTCAGGTCGCGGAACCTGCCGGAGCATCCGGACACGCCTCGCGTCATCGTCCTCGGACCCTGCGCCGCCGCGGTGATGCTGCACGAAGTCGTCGGCCACACGCTGGAGGCGGACACCCTGGCCCTGACCGGGGCCCCGGAAAGCGTGGTCGGTTTGAAGCTGGGCGAAGTCCATCTCGACGTTGTAGACGATCCCCGCCTGGCGCCGGATGGTTGCGGACGTTTCAGCGACGATGAAGGCACGACAGTCATCGCCCGGTGGCTGCTCCGCCGGGGCCGCGTACGGCAGCCGCTGGCCGACCTCTCCTGGGCCGGCCGCTACCAGCGCCTGATTCCGGGCGCCGCACGCCGCGCCAGCCGCCACCTGTTGCCGGGCCCGCGCACCACGCACCTGGAGTTGCTTCCCAGCGATCTGCCCGAAGCGGAACTGTTCCGCGAAGCCGCCGGAGGCCTCTACATCGGCGAGTTCGACAGCGGCACGCTGAACCCGTTCGATGGCGGCTGTGTGCTGCGAGCGCCCTGCGCCCGGCGGATCGGCGCCAGCGGTCCGGTCGACTACGTGGGACCGGTGGCGATCCGGTCGCGCACGGTCGACCTCCTAGCGGCTGTAACCGCGGTTGGCGACCGCCCGCTGGCCGCCGGCGCTGGATGGTGTGTGAAGGGCGGGGCTCTCCTGCCGGTATGGGCGCGCAGCCCGTCCGTGCGCCTGGAGGGGCTGGATTGAAGCCACTCCGGTTGCCAACCATTCAGGCCCTCAGGACGGCGCTGACCGCGGTGACGAATCGCACCGGCGCATCGAGCGCCGAATTCTACGTCAAGGCCGGAGGCAGCCTCCGGATCGAAATCGACCCTTGGCGGCCCGGCATCGCGTCGCCGTCCGCCCCAGAGGACTGGCGCTCTCACGTGGGCAACGTCGAAGAGAGAGGGTGGGCCCTGCGCGCGGGAGGCGCGAGCGGGGCGCTCTTCATTGCCGAGTCCGGCCCGCTACCTGCTCCCGGCGGCTGGCGTCGATTGAATCGTCATTCCCTGAGGCCGGGTTCGCTCCGATTGCCGCCACGAGACATTCGAAAGGCGTCGCCGCCCAACCCCGGCAAGAAGGATGTTGCGGCCAACGACTCGGAAGCTCTCGGCCGAGACCTCATTTGCGGCATTCTGGAACGAACCCGTAACGAACTTCCGGGCAGCCGCCTGATCCGGGCAAGACTGGACGACGGCGCCAGCGCGTCCATGCTTGCAAACAGCGCTGGAGTCACCGGACGGACCTCACTGCGCCTCGCGACGGTCGACATGGAGTTCGCCGTCGAACGAAACGGTGTCCGCGGCTCCTGCAGCCTCTACCGTGCGGCCAGCGAAGTGACGGGCTTCGATGCGCGCGCCATCGCCGCCGAGGTCGCCGACCGGCTGACGCTCGCGACCGCCGCACCCGCACCGGTCCTGCCTTCCGGTGAAATCGCGGCGGCGCCCGCACTGGCCTCCAGTCTGCTGGCTCTGCTCGGCCCCCTGTTCAGGGGCCGCGACGGCTGGGAGACGCTTCAGCGCCTCGGTTCAGGGCACTCGCTGGGACCGCCGGACCTGCAGATCCTGGACGACGGCGCCCTCGAGACCGGCTGGATCAGGTCCCCGATCGATGACGAGGGCGTGCCCACGCGGGCAGTGGCGCTGGTCCGGGACGGAGAACCCGGCGAGCCTCTGCTGACCTGGGAGGATGATGGTTGGTCGGGTTTCTCCGCCGCCGGCTGCCGGCGCCGGTCGGGCTGGCGGGCGCCGCCCGAGATCAGCCACTCCCATCTCTACATCGCGCGCGGCCCGGAGTCCGCGGATGCGATCCGGAATGGAATCCGACGCGGGTGCTATCTGCTGGACCGCGTTCCGGGCGGGCGCCGCCACGCCACCTTCGCACTCTCGGACAACGGCCGGGAATCGAACTTCGAGATCGATGCGACCGGCTTCGTGGTGGAACACGGCCGCATTCTCGGCGCCATCCCGAGGGCGCGGCTCAGAGGTTCGATCCGCCAGTTGTTCCGCGGAATCAGCGCCGTCGGCGACGACCTCCGGTTCCTGCCGGCGCCCGGAGCGGTGGGCGCGCCGACACTGCTGCTGACCGGGCTGCAACTCGAGCCCGTCCCCTAACGGCGTCTTTGGCGCCCAGGAGTCGAGTCGCGGCGTCCGCGCCGCGCTGACGCACAGGAAACTTGTTCCATGCAAGCTCGCGTCGCTAGGGCGCCGGCGCCGGGATGCGGCGAATCGTCACGTCAAGCTGAGCGCTGCTGCGGGAAGTCGGCTCGAAGCGCCCCCCCACGGGACCAGGCCCCGGCTGCCTGCCGCGCGGTCCAACCGGTGTCCCCACCTGAATCGCGCCGCGCCTCCCCGATGCAGGGCTCGACGACGGCGGCGGAGTGCCCGCGGGCACCCTGGCCACACCGCCAGCGGCAACCGTGCGGTGGCGAAGGTCGTCCCGAGTGAAGACCCGCGACCCCTGCTCGGCGGCGTTGTCCGCTCTGCGGGCCAGGTCGGCCGGAACATTCGCCCTCTCATCGTCCTCCGAAGACCCCGGGAGAGAAGCGGGCGCCGCAGTCGAAGCCTCGAACCCTGCTGTCTCGGTTCCCGCCGGAAGGCGGGATCGGCTCACGCTGTCGGCTCGACGGTGGTCCGACTCGGCCGTCTCCGTTGTATCCGTCACTTCGGTTTCCTCGGTTTCCCTATCGGCCGCCGACTCCGCATCCGGCGCCGACGGCACCAGCAGACCGCTGATCCGGCCCGGCTCCGAGTAGGTTCTCGGCGGCAGAGCCTCGGAGCGCGCGCGGTCCGCCCGGAGCAGAATCTCGGTGGCGTACCGATTCACCGCGAAGTGGGGATTGACGTCGCCGAAGGCCAGGTGCGAGTCCAGGCTCACGGCGCGTACGTAGTGCTGCACCGCCTTCTCGGCTTCACCCGAATCGTCCGCGGTCCGGCCGAGCAGGTAGTGCGCCCAGGCGTTCCCCGGCGCCAGCTCGATCGCCGTTTGAAGATGGTTCGACGCCAACTCCGGGTCGCCGGTCGTGTAGGCCAGCAGGGCCAGGTTGTAGTGCGCGGGCGCCCAGGTTCCGTCCGCGTCGATCGCGGCCCGGTAGTGCTCGAAAGCCGCCGCGACATCGCCCCGGAGCTCCAGCAGATTGGCGAGATCGTTCAGGGCCGTCGCGCGGTCGCCCGGGCGGTTCTGCCTCGCCACCACCTTGCGCTGCTCGGCAATCGCCCGCTCCAGGTTCGGATCGGCGTGCGCCGCAGCGCCGGCGACCTGAGCTCCGATTGCGGCATCGACGCCGAACGGCGCCGCCGCGCCAAGCAGAAGCAGGCAGGGGGCGAGCACTGTCGCTCTCGAGAGTGTTCTGAAGAGTGATTGCTTGGCGTTCATGGCTCTCCGCGCGGTGGCTGCGAGGAATAGGATCAGCGAGACGTGAGTCAACTGCGACGACTGCCCGCGCTGGGACGTTTGCTGCAGGAGAGCCCGCTTGCCGAACTCACAGGATTATACGGAAGGCAAGCGACGAGGGTCCAAGCAGCCAGGGTTCTCGACGCGCTTCGCGGCGAAATCCGAACCGGCATCGGCGATGACGACCTGAACGATCGGATCCGCCGGATCCCCGAACTCGTCCGCGCGGCCCTTGAAGCGGAAGCGCCTCCTCTCCGCCGGGTGCTGAACGCAACGGGCATCTTCCTTCATACGAATCTGGGCCGGGCGCCCCTTCCTCGACCCGTCGTGGACGGCATGAAGACTCGGCTCGACGCGTACTGCGACCTGGAGATGGACCTCGCGACCGGACGCCGCACGGACCGGAGTCGGCGCGTCGAGAGCCTTCTCGTGTCCCTGACCGGCGCCGAGGCGGCTCTGGCGGTCAACAACAACGCGGCCGCCCTGGTGCTGGCGCTGTCCACTCTTGCCGGCGGCCGCGAAGTCCTTCTGTCCCGGAGCGAACTCGTCGAGATCGGCGGTTCGTTCCGGATTCCCGACATCCTGAAGACGAGCGGCGCGCGGCTCGTCGAGGTCGGTACCACGAACCGCACCCGGCTCGCCGACTACGAACGGGCCGTGCGCCCGGCCGCGTCCCTGGTCCTCAAGGTGTTCTCCAGCAACTTCCGCATCCGCGGCTTCGCGGAGGAGGTTGCGGCGGCCGACCTCGCCGCCTTCGCGCACCGTCACGACCTGCCCCTCCTGGTCGACGAGGGCAGCGGCGTCATCGGGTCGCAGACGGTTCCGGCGCTGCGACGGCACGAGAGCTTCCGGGATCTGATCGAAGCCGGCTGCGACCTGGTCTGCGGCAGCGGCGACAAGGTCCTCGGGGGACCGCAGGCCGGCCTGATCGTGGGTCGGAGAGCGTTCGTCGACCGACTCCGGAAGTCGCCGCTCTACCGCGCGCTCCGACCGGGACGGCTGGTCCTGACCGCCCTGGACGCAGTGCTCCGGCGCCACCTGGCGGCGCGGCGGATGCCGATCGAGGCTCTCTGGGACGAGACCGGGGAACCCCAACGACGGGTCGAACAGATGGCGGCCAGACTGGGCGGCCAGACAGTCCGGGGCGACGCCTATCTGGGCGGCGGCGCCGCGCCGGATGAGTCGATCGAGGGTTGGGTGCTCGCGCTGGACGCCCCCGCCGAGACCGCCGGCCGGCTTCGGAGCGGCGAGCCGCCCGTGGTCGGATACCAGCGCCGGGGACGCCTCATCCTCGATCTGCGGACCGTGGATCCGGCCGACGACGAGGCGCTCGCGACGGCGGTCGAAAGGGCTCTGAGACATCGGCAGTAGGAGTCTGGCCCGCAGAAGATTCCGCCCAGGAAGCTCGCGTGCGCCGCTTCGCGGCAGCGCCCGGACGCGGGCCGGAAGGCCCACGCAACGGCCGGTGCACCCACTGTTTCGATTTAGAGCCGGCCTTCGGCCCAGTCCACGTCGATCCGGCATACCGGCAGGACCGCCAGCCGGATCGGCGAGCCTTCCGGGCCGGACCCGGTCAGCCGGATACGGCTGCCGTCGAACCGGCAACGCTCCGGCATCCGGTCCCGGAGCCCCTCGAGAATCGCGATCTCGTCAGACCCAAGCATCGGAGCGGCCAGACTTCCCGGATGGTCGATCTCGATCCGGGTCGGCGCCCCAAGGGCGGATGACGGCCACGAGGCGTTGCGACTTGCAAGCTGCGAACGTGGGCCGGCGCCCGCGGCGTCGCCCGAACCAAGCCGCAGCGCGTACCTGCGGATCTCTCCGCCGTCCGGCCCGGTCGGGCGCAGGGTGAAGAAGGTGAGGAGTCCACCGGCGGCCAGCGGCGCCGACGCCGGACGCTCCCCGGCGCCGAGGGTCAGCGACCACCCCTGCTCCCGCGGCGCCAGCGCCGGGGCCAACCGATCGACGCCCCGGGGCGTACTCTCCGGGTCGAGGTGGGGAAGTCGGTCGGCCGAACCGGGACCGCCGGAGCCGCGCTCCACGAACAGGTAGAACCGGCCGGCCACGTCTTCCTCGGAAACGGCCTCCGGGTCGGCGGCGCCGCCGGCCCCCAGGGCAAGGGCGTAGGCGCCAAGCGCCGGCACCGGGATCGTCGCGGGCGGATAGCGGATCGGCAGGCCGCCGGTGTCGAACACCCGCCGGGGTTTCCAGGCGCCGGCCGGAACGCGGCCGCCCTCGAGTTCGACCGGGGGCGACACGTCGACGCGGTACAGACTGCCCGCGGTCGTCCCCACGAAGAGCCGATCGGCCAGTCCATCGCCCCTGGTGTCGACCGCCGCCGGCGCGGCGGTGACCGGCGCATCAAGCGACCGCTTGTACAGCACCTGCCCGCTGTCGATCCCCACGAAGTACAGCCAGTTGCCCACCTCGCTCGACCGCTCGGGGTCGAAGCCTCCCCCGAACACCGCGACTGCACGGACGCCGGCGCCGATCCGCAGCGGCACGATCGCCGGCTTCGACACCGTGTAGCCGAGGTCGGCGGCGCCGTTGCCGTCCGCGTCCGTGCTTTCGGCGAAGCGCCACAGCGGGCCGGCCTCCGGCGACAGTTCAAAGCCGTAGAGAAGCCGGCCGGCCCGGCCAAGTCCTCCGACCGCCACCGTCCGCGGCGCGTCGGCGTCCGGATCGGCGACCCTGCCCACGGTCAACGGGGCATCTTCGTCGTAGGCGCCAATCTCGCTCAGGGCGGCATCCCGGATCAGGCCTCGCGCCGCCCTTGCCGTTCCGGCGAGGTCCCATTCATCGCTCGCACCGACCGGCCACGGCATCAGGTCGACCACCGCGGTCAGCTCCCGCCTGGGAGGCGGCAGACCGTCCAAGCGGCTCGGCGCCGTGGCGGCCGCTCCGGCGACGTGGCTGACCCGGCGCAGACCGCCAAGCGAGCCCAACGAGCCGTCCAGGTTCGCCATGCAAAGGTGGCATGTGCCGTCCGCCACCTGCACTACGCCCGTGACTTCGATCGTGATCCCGGCGCCCGGCGCGCCGGCGCGCAGGGTACGCGTGTAGGGGTCGGAGGCGCCGGCCAGCCCGCGCGCCACGGCGAGTTGCAGGCCGCCGTCCGCGGCAGCGAGCAGACGCGCCTGCAGCTTCTGCCCGGAAGCGATCAGCATCTGCGTCTGGGTCGCCATCAGCAGGGCCAGGCAGGTGCCGCTCAAGAGCAGGAGGATCAAGGTGACAAGCAGGGTTGAACTGCCTCTCACCCCAGCCGGCGGCTTCCCGCGATCGGACTTCACTGCAGGTTCCTCATCCGAACCTCGGTGGCAACCGTCCGTTGCACCCGCAGCGCCGCCGCGGCCGGTTCTCCGATTCGAGCGGTACTGGCTACGGTGACGCTCCATCCACGGCCTTCCCCCAACTCCTCGACCGCGACCTCCAGGTCGGCAATACCGTCCGCGATCACCTGGGTCAGGTTCGCGCTGCGACGGCGCCAGGCGACCCCCGAACCGGGATAGAGGCGGGCCATCGCCAGTTGCGATCCCTCCAGGGAGTCCAGGGCAGGCGGCCGGATGTAGAACCGCCACTCCTCGAGCACGCCCACGCGGACGACTCTGCTCATGTAGCCGGCCGGCCAGCTCCCGCCGCTCGACATCGAAAGGTAGCCGGCCGCGAGCGGACCGCGCGAGGCGTCGGCATGGAATTCGACCCGCAACCTGCGGCGCCGGCCCCGGCCGCTTGAGGCCACGTCGACGATCGGGACCACGGCGTGAACCCCAAGGACGTCGCCGGAGACCAGGAGCAAGGCGTCGTCGCCGGCGTCGCCGGCCTCCCGGAGCGTCTCGAGGGGTTGAGCAGAGCCGTACGCGGTCCGGGCGCGAACCTGAACCCAGCCGCGCCCCGCGGCCGGGTCGAATCGGTATTGGTCGACCCAGTAGAGCGGACCGTTGATCACGCCGCGGACCACCAGCACGTCCGTGCCCTCGGCCGCCGTTTTGGACCCCACGGCGTGACCCGCCTTCACCTGCTTCTGGACCTCGACCGCGAGTTCGGGACGCGGCGCCTGCCCCGGCAACTGGTGGACCAGGCCGCCGCGGCCGGCGGCGCGCAGCGTTCGCCGCAGTTCGAGGTGGACTGCCTGCTGCGCCTGCTGGAGCGACGCCGCCTCGAGTTGAGCCCGGGCCAGTCGCTGATGAAGAACGAACAGGAAGAGGGCGGCCGCCGAAACCGCCACGGTCAGACCGAACGCGACCAGCGTCTCGATCAGGCTGGCCCCGGAGTCCGGTCGCCCGATGGGCGCACAGCGGCGCCGGTCGACCTTCACCGCACCCCCGCCGTGCGGAAGGTGACGAGGCGGATCGTCCTCTCCCCGGCGGCGCGGCCCGCCTGCAGGGCCGTCACTTCGACCGTCACCTCCTCCACTTCCACGGACTCTCCGGCAAGGGCCGGCACCACGACCCGCACCGCATGCACCGAGCGCCGAAAACGCGGCGCCTCCGCGCCGCAGTCATCTCGCCAGGCCGGAATCGAGGAACACCAGACCTGCTCGACGCCGTCCGCGTTTCCGAGGTCGTCCAGGGAGGAGCGCGCCATGGCGGCCAGGGCATCGGCCCGGCGCGCTTCGAGGTTGTTCAGGCCGGATCGAACCAGAAGCGACATCAGCGTCGCGGCGGCCAGCCCGAGCAGGGCGCAGGACACCAGCACTTCAACCAGAGTGAAGCCGGCCCACGTCTGCCGGTTGGGAACGGGATGGTAAGAACTCTCCATACCGATCAAGACGGAATCGGGGCCCGTGACCTCGGACGCGGAAGTTCGGACGGGACGCCGGCGCACCCGGTTTCTGCCGCGCAGTCTCCTGGCTTGGCTACAGCAGGGACGCGTAGGCGACGATCAGGCGCGGCCCGAAGAACAGCGACACGGCCGCGCCGATCGACAGGAAGACCCCGAACGGCAGGCGTGAACTCCAACCCAACCGCCCGCGGACCATGAGCACAAGCCCGAAGAGGGCGCCGAACAGGCAGGCCAGGAAGAGCGTGAGCAACATCCCGTAGGGGCCGAGAAAGGCGCCCACCCCCGCGAGCATCTTCACATCGCCCAGGCCCATGCCGCGGACGCGGCGGAGCAGGTACCAGGCGCCGATCAGGAGGAGCAGCGCGGCGGCGCCGGCGGCGGCGCCGAGAACCGACGCGAGCGGCGTCGTCCAACTGACTCCGAAGGACGCCGCCAGACCGAGGCCCAAGGTCAGGTACGTCAGTTGATCCGGGAGCACGAAGTGGGCCGCGTCGATCACCGCGAGGGCCAGCAGAAGGCTCGAGAAAACGGCAGCCGCCAGACCGTCCACGGTCGGTCCGAAACCGAGCCAGGAGACAAGCCAGAGGAGCCCTGAGGCGGCCTCGACCGCCGGGTAGCGCCACGAGATCCGGGCGCCGCATATCCGGCAGCGGCCACCGAGCAGCACGAAGCTCAGGACCGGCAGGTTGTCCCGGCCGGCAATCCCGCCGCCGCAGGTCAGGCAGCGGGAACGGGGCCGGACCACCGACTCGCCGTGCGGCAGGCGGTAGGCGACGACGTTCAGGAAACTCCCGACACACAGGCCGATCACCGCCGCGTATGTCGCGCCGAAGATGGCCATCGCGGGCGCCTCTTCGAACATCATCGCTCCCTGCGGCCGGCGCCGCGGGCGGCAGGCGGCACGGAGTCGCCGTCCGCGAGAACGAGGGCGGCGACGACCCGCTTCATCATCTCGCAACCGCGGAGAAAGCCCTCGACCGATATCCGCTCGTCGGCGCCGTGGATGCCGCCTGCGTCGTCGGCACGGAGCGTGAACGGCGAGAAGCCGTAGGCGTCCACGCCGCGGCGGCGAAAAAAGCGGGAGTCCGTGGCGCCGGCAATCATCGTCGGCGCCACCGGGGCGCGCACGCCGAGAACCCGCTCCAACGTCCGGTAGACGTCGCTGCTCGTACTCGAGACGGGACTGCCGCCGGAGCGCAGCAGCTCCTCTGCATGGATGCCGCCGCCAAGCACCGTCTCCAACCGCCGGCGAAACCCCTCGACATCGGTGTCCGGCAGCAGGCGCGCGTCGATCAGGGCGAACGCCTCACCGGGCGCCACGTTCACCGGCCCGGCGCCGTTGTCGATCCGGGTGATCTGAACCGTGTCGCGGAAGCTCGCAGACATGCCCGGCAGGAGAATTCGGTCCAACCCGCCGTCCCGGACCCGGCGGTCGAGTTCTGCCTGAACGACCTCGATCGGCTGATCGAAGACCTCGGCGAACTCGCCCTGACGGAACCCGGCGAGGGCGCGGTAAGCCTGGTGGGACGCAGCGGTAACCCTCCAGGGATGCTCCAGGTCGAGGACTCGGTTCAGAGCCCGCAGCAGCCGATGGGTGGGGCTCGCGGGGTTGAAGCCCGAGCCGTGGCCGCCCCGGCCGGCGGCGGTAACCCGCAGCCAGAGCACCTGTTTCTGCGCCGTCTCGATTCCCCACCAGAGCAATCTGGCCCCCGCCATCCGGTTGACGCCCGCCTCGTTCAGCACTGCCTCGGCGTCTTCGAACAACTCTGCGTGCTCCTCCAGCAGCCAGCCCACGCCCTCCTGACCGCCCGCTTCCTCGTCCGCGCTGGCCACGAAGACCAGGTCCCGATGCCGGGGACGATCGCTCTCCAGAACATGGAGCATGGCGTTCAGGTGAGCGACGCCGAGGCCCTTCGCATCCAGCGCGCCGCGGCCCCAGATCCGCCCGCGGTGCAGCTCGCCGCCGAACGGCGGCCGGTTCCAACCGTCGCCCGCGGGCACGACGTCGAGGTGGTGCAGCAGAACCAGGCTGCGGCCTGTCGCTTCCACCGCGTTCGCCGGCAATCGCGCGTACAGGTTCGCGCGTCCGCTGGGACTCAGAAGAACCCGGACCTCGATCTCTCCGCCGGGATCGCCCTGTTCGATCAGCGACGCCAGGTACCGGACGGCCGGACGCTCGCCGCCCGGCGGATTGCTCGTATCGAAGGAAAGGTACTTCTGAAGCCAGGCGACGGGGCCGGCGCCGGCCGGCGCCGGCGTCGCCACCAGCAGCGCGGCTGCCGCCATGCCGAACCGCAACCCTCGCCGAACGCTCACCTCCATCACCGGGCAGCCTGCCGCGGGGCCGCATCGAGCAGGTCGAGCACCACCTGGCGATACAACTCCGCGCCCTCGACGAAGGCAGGCAGGGCGATCTTCTCGTTCGGACCCGCCACGGTCATCGTGTCGACGGAGAGGAGCAGGAACGGGGTGAACCCGTAGGCGGCAATGCCGTGGCGCCGGAAGAAGCGGGCGTCGTTGGCGTAGCGGGTCAGCAGGTAGGGACCGACCCGGTTCGGCTCGACGCCGGTCCGCCGAAGCAGCGAATCGATCAACTGCACGTATGCGGGGTGGTCGAGGGGACTTCCCCGCACCGCCCCGCGGCGCTCGTGAATCCGGATGTCGATGCCGTCCAGTAGCCGGCTGGGCAGCAGCTCGGCCGCCGCGACGTCGGCGTCGAGACCGGGCAGCACGTGGAGCACGATTCGCAACCGGTAGCCGCCCGCGGAAGACGCTTCGACCGCGAACGGGTGCGCCTCGTTGCGGAACAACGACTTGAGCAGATCCGGCAGGCGCATGAAGAGCTCGGGCTCGCGCAGCACGCGCTCGGGCTCGGCCAGGGCGGCCCTGTAGTCCGGATGCTGACGCGACGGCCCGTAGGCGACAGCGAACGCCTTCGTCTCGGGCACCAGGGCCGTCGGCGGCGCCGTGCGCAGCCTCCCGAGCAGCTCCGCACGGAGCCCCTCCAGGCGCTGCGCCGACGCACTCGTCGCGGTCGCCTCCAGGAACTGCTTCTGGGCGAAGGACGTGCCCCAGTACTTGACCTCGCCGGCCCAGGGCGCCTCCAGCACCCCGCCCTCCGTGAGCACGGCCCAGAACCGGCGGGTCAGTTCCGGCCGGGCGGCGAGGATGTGGCGAGTGCCCAGATCGCTGCCCGTCTCTTCGCTGCTGGTCGCGAGGAAGATCAGCGAGTACCTTGGACGCCGGCCCGTCTCGTCCATCCGCTCCTTGGCCGCCAGCACCGCGCCGAGTTGGGCGACGGTGACGCTCTTCATGTCGAAGACGCCCCGCCCGATGATCCACGGCGGCTCGATCCGACCCTCGAACGGGGGCGCGACCCAGTCCTCGGGACGGCGGATCGGATCGACATCGAGGTGGTTGTGGAGGACCAGCGCCTCCTCGGTTGCCCCCTCGAGGATCGCCCACAGGTTCGCCTTCGCGCCCGGATGCTCCTCGATCTCGACCGGCAGGCCGGCGTCCTCCAGGATCCCCGCCAGGAAGCGAGCGGCGTCGATCTCGCGGCCCACATCCGGCGTCGTGTCGATCCGGACCAGGGCCCGCAGCCGCCGGACGTCCTCGTTCGCCTCGAAGTCGACCTCGGACCAGGCCGTGTCGAAGACCGGCGCGGGCGTACGCGGCTGGAACACGGCGAAGGCGACCGCCACGACGAGCAGTGCTCCGTAGAGCGCGATCCGGGACGCCACGGGGCGCCGCGCGTGCAGTTTCGCGCTGCTCGACATCAATGGGATCAGCTTAGCAACCCGGGTGGCGCGCCCACCGCGGCCCATAGATTTGTACGGGCGCGAAGCTGCTACCGTCCATGGTGCCTCCCGTGCCGCTCCCCCGCCACCGCGCCGCCGACCCGACGCAGCCGTTCCGCGGCATCGGAAGGGGTCTTCTCGTCCTGGTCCTGCTCGGCGCCGTGACCTTCGCGGCGCTGGGATTCGTGGGCGACTTCGAGCAGATCCGCGATCTCATCGGAGGCTTCGACGTCGGCGTGCTGACCCTCGTGTTGCTGCTGTCCGCCGTCAACTACGGTCTGCGCTTCCTGCGCTGGCAGTACTACCTGCACCGGCTCGATGTCCGTCTCCCGCTGGGTCGCAGCCTGGCGATCTTCCTGACCGGCTTCCTGCTGGCGGTCACGCCCGGCAAGGCGGGCGAACTGGCGAAGGCATGGATGGCCCGCGAGTTCGGCGCTCGCCGGGCCCGCCCCGTCGTCGCCGTGGTGGTCACCGAACGGCTGCTGGACGTGATCGCCGTCCTGCTGCTCCTGGCGTCGTCGGTGCTGGTCTTCACCGGTCAACGTTCGTTTGTGGCCGCGATCGTTCTCGTCGCGGCCGCCGCCGCGGTCGCGGTGATCTACCGGCCCCTCACGGGCCGCCTCATGCCGATGCTCGCGAAGACGCGGCTCGGCGCCGGACGCGCCGCGGTGTTGATCGACATCCACCAGGCGTTCAACCGGCTCGTCGAGCCACGGACGCTGCTCGCCGGCCTGGCGCTCTCCACCACCGCTTGGGCGGCCGAGGGAGTCGGCTGCGCGCTGGTGGTCCGCCACTACGAACCGGCCGTGCCGGTGCTCGCCTCGGTGTTCGACTACGCGGCTTCCAGCATGGCGGGCGCAGTCTCCATGCTCCCCGGAGGCCTGCTGGCGGCCGAGGGTTCGCTGGTCCTGCTGCTGGAACGTCAGGGAGTCGCTCTCGACGCCGCCATGGCATCGACCGTCATCGTCCGCGCGGCGACGCTCTGGTTCGCGGTCATCGTGGGCCTGCTGGCGCTGCCCTGGGTGCTGGCGCTGCTGCGCCGGTCGAATGCAGGCGGACTCTCACGACGGGCTGCCGACGTAGACGATCAGGAGGACGGTCAGGCTGTAGAGCCCCATGTTGACCAGGAACGGGGGATCGAACAGCAGTAGCTCGGTCGGATTGCGCTGCTTCGGGTTCTCGGCCTGGTGGATCAGGTACAGGTAGCGGAAGATGCCGAACAGCACGAAGGGAACCGTCCAGACCAGGCTGTAGTCGCCGAAGCGGGCGACCGTCTCGTCGGCCGTGGTGTACAGGGCGTAGGACAGAAGCGTCGACGCGGTCACCACGTTCATCATCTGATCGAGGAACATCGGGCTGTAGTGATTGAGCACCGACCGCTGCTCACCCGCCTCGCCTACGAGGAGCACCAGTTCGTGCCGGCGCTTGGAGAAACCCAGGAACAGGGCCAGAAAGACGGTGCAGAGCACCAGCCAGGCGGAGACCGCGGCCCCGACCGCGGCGGCGCCGGCCAGCACCCGGATCACGAAGCCGCTCGACAGCACCATCACGTCGACGATCACGATCCGTTTCAACCACAGGCTGTAGCAGAGGTTGACCACAAGGTAGGCGGCGACGAGTTGAACCGTGCGGTCGTTCAACGTCCACGCCGCGCCCAGAGCAACCGTCGCCAGCCCCGCGCTGACCACCGAAGCCGGCGCCGTGCCCAGGGCGCCCGACGCCACCGGCCGTAGGCTCTTCCTCGGATGGCGCCGGTCCAGTTCGCGGTCACGCAGATCGTTGAACAGGTACACGGAGCTGGCCGCGGCGCAGAACGCGGCCAGTGCGACCGCGGCCGCCGCGACCGCGTCCGGGACCGTCAAGCCTCCCGCAAACGCCGCCGGCGCCAGAACGAACACGTTCTTGCTCCACTGGGCGGGCCGGAGCGATCGAAGGATCGTCGCGAACATCACGACCCGAGCAGCGACCGCGCGTCGAACTTCAGCTTCACCATGGGGGCGCGGTCACCTCGTAGCCGCCTTCGTGGGGCCGGCAGGCCCGCTATCCCTCGCCGGGTACGGGAACCCCGTACTCGCGGAGGGTCCCCTCGAGAGTCGGCCGCCCCAGCCGGATCCGGTTGTCGGTCAGCAGGTAGGAGAACAGGTAACCACCGCCAAGCATCAGGATGCCGACCAGGAAGCAGTACATGACCGCCCGGTCAGGGTAGACGTCCTTCAGATACCCCAGGTAGACCGGACCGACGATCCCGGCCGCCGCCCAGGCGGTGAGCACCGCGCCGTATATGGCCGACATCTTCTTCGGCCCGAACACGTCGAGCACGAACGGCGGCATGGTGGCGAACCCGCCTCCGAAGCAGAGCAGCACATAGCAGACGAGCACCGAGAACACCCAGGGATTGCTCTCCGTCATCAAGAAGCCGAAGACCACCATCTGACTGGAGAGCAGGACCCGGAACACCTTGACCCGACCGAAGCGATCGGACAGCAGGCCCCAGAACAGCCTTCCTGCGCCGTTGCACAACGAACTGATCGCAATCAGCGTCGCGCCGTACTCGGCAAGCGTCGCCGGCTCGAGGGACGGATCGGAGAGTCCCCAGACCTCCTGCAGCAGCTCGGACTGGAAGCTGATCACCGTGATGCCGGCCGCGATGTTGAAGAAGAACACGATCCACATGAACACGAACTGTTGGGACCCGAGGTAGGTCTTGACCGCCGCGGATTCGTCCGGCGCCGCTTCCGCCCCCGAAGGCCCGGCGACCACGGTCTGCGGCGTCGCCGGGGCGGGTGGATCGCTCAGCAACAGGCTGCATGGGATCAGAACGCAGGCGAAGACGATGCCCAGCCAGAGGAAGATCTGAGCCAGATCGTCGCCGGCACGCACCACGAGCAGGGGCGCCAGGCCCTTGCTGAGCAGGAAGGCGCCGACGCCGAAGCCCATGACGACGATTCCGGTGACGAGCCCCTTGTGGTCCGGGAACCACTTCGCGACGGTCGCCACCGGCGTCACGTAGCCCAGGCCGATGCCGGCGCCGCCGATCACTCCGTAGCCGAGGTAGAAGAGGGGCAGCATGTCCAGCGTCAGAGCGCCCGCCGCGACGACGTAGCCGCCCGAGAACATGACGCTGCCGATCACCGCCAGCTTCCTCGGGCCGAGCCGCGGCAGCATCTGGCCGGCCCACGCCGCCGATACGCCGAGGGAGAAGATCGTGATGCTGAATGCCCAGGCCGTTTCCGAGAAAGTCCAACCCGCCTGCCGCACCAGCATGGTCTGGAAGAAGCTCCAGGCGTAGACCGTCCCGAAGCACAACTGCAGCGTCGTGCAGAGCAGGGCGATAACGGTCCTCGGTACCCGCACGCCGCCGCCTAGGAGTCGAGTCGCGGCGTCCGCGCCGCGCTGACGCACAGGAAAGGGTTTGTTCCATGCAAGTTTGCGCCGCAGAACGCAGCGAAGCGAGTGCCGCGGCGCGAGGTCATGGGGAGGTGGGGCTGGGGCCAAACATGGAGCCTGCGACAGGTTTGGCGGCGCTACTCCCGAGCGGGAACGCCCGCCGCCGAGGCCCGCCCGGTCCCCCGCCGCGTTACGTGAAGAAACAGGCGGGCCAGATGCCCCACCTCGTCGTCTCGCCCGAGAATGTCCCGCTCGGCAAGGTCTTCCTTCTCACCGTCCCTGGCCAATTCCACCGCGTAGGCGAGGAGTTGTCCCAGCGGTTTCGCCGCCAGGTTGATCAGCCACACCGAGGCCAGCACGCCGAAAACGAGGATGACGCAGATCAGGTAGACCTGCTGTCCGATCGCCCGCTGGATCTTGAGCGCCACGACGTCGAGGTCCACGCCGACATGAACCGTGCCGGCGACTCCGGCCAGAATCGGGCTGCCGACCTCGATGAAATCTCCCATCCCGGGCAGTCTCCGTTCGACCGGTTCCGTGCTGCTGTGGTCGCTCTGCAGGATCTCCTCGGGGATCCCCGGCACGAACGTGTGGGCCAGGAACTCGCCCGACTCGCTCGTGATGTAGATGTACTCGATGCCTTGCACATCGAGGAACTGATCGACCAGCGACTGCAGGGTCGCCAGATCCCGGTTCAGGAGAATGCCGACGCTCGAGTCCGCGACCGTCTTGGCGATGTTCCGGGTGTTGATCTCGTACTCCGCCGACAGCTCGGTGTCCACGGTGTAGATGCAGAGAATCGAAGTCGACAGGACGATCAGGCCGAAGACGGCGAAGATGCCGAACCTCGTCTTCTGGAACAGCCTGTGGATTCTCATCTCAGGAGGAACCGATGTCAGGCGAACCTGGCGCCCCAGTCTTCCAGGGGCACGAACCGACCGCCTTCCACCACGGTGTGGTACACGCTCTGAAGCCCCTGGCGACGGTCGGGGCCGAACGACACCTTCTCGCTGATCCCGACATCGAAGTCGCGGACGGAGAACACGGCTTTCTCCAGTCCCGCCCGGTCGGGACTCGGACCGAGCCGCCGGAGGATCTCCGCCAGGAGCTTGGCGTTGAGGAAGCCCTCGAGACTGCCGAAGCTGTGCGCGAAGGGCGTGTACTCCTCCTGGACCAGTTCCCGCGGAACCTGGGGGTCGTGGTGGGCCATCAGCGCGCGGTACTCAGTGACCGCCGGAATCGACGCGTCTTCGTAGCTCGGGACCACCTGGGAGTTGATCAGCAGCCGCGTGTACTCCTCGCTGTCGTCGCGGCCCTCGGTCAGAAGCTTGAGCAGGTTCTCGCTGCCCACGAAGGACAGGTTGGCGATCGGAACGTCGAGTCCCAAATCCACCGCGTCGCGCGCGAAGGCGGCGCAGGCCGCGTAGGCCCCGACACAGATCACCGCGTCCGGCGAAACGCTCCGCCGGATCTCCACCTGCTTCCTCATGCTGCCCGTGAACTTCTCGCCCCGGCTGTAGGTGGCTTCGCCGGCAAGCTTCTCCCCGTGCTTGGCCAGAGCCGCCCGGACCCCCGCCCAACCGCTGCGCCCGTAGGCGTCGATCTGGTAGAAGACGGCGATCCGCCGCTTGCCGATGCGCACCAGGTTGTCGACGAGACCGGCTGTCTCCTGGTTGTAGGAAGCCCGCAGGTTGAACGCGAACTCGCCGTAGGGCGGCTCACGCTGCGGCTGGGCGCCGGTGAAGGGGAAGAACAGGAAGACGCTCTCGTTCTGGAACTTCTTGAGGATCGGCAGCACCCGAGTGACGGTCGGCGTTCCGACATAACCGAAGAGAAGGAACACCTTGTCCTCCAGCATGAGCCTCATCGTGTTCTGAACGCACGGGTCGGGCTGATATCCGTCGTCGTACAGCTTCATGCTGATCTTGCGGCCCTCGATGCCGCCGTTGTCGTTCACGTGGTTGAAGTACGCCGTGGCGCCCCGGTAGAGCTCGGCGCCCAGACCCCTGGACGGGCCCGAGAAGGCGGCGGACACGCCTAGGACGATCTCGTCGTCGGTGGCGCCCGAGCCCTGGGTCCGGCCCGACGCCTCGGCGCCTTCGTCGTCCGATTCCTGTCCGCCTCCAGCTCCGAAGGACGATGCCGTCCACGGCGCCACGAGCAGCGCCGCCAGACCGCCTCGCATCAGGGATTTCCTGGTCACCGGAGGACCCCAGTTCTCGCCGCCGCCCCCGTCCTGCCCGAGACTTCCTTCCATGTTCATCGCCTCTCCTCCAGGTTGGAACAAACACTATAACTCCCGCGCGGAGTGAGGCTTTCGGGGCTGACGGCGCTAGGATTCGCCTCCTGGCATGTCGAAGGGGTTGCAGAAGGTGCTGGTCGCGAACCGCGGCGAGATCGCGGTGCGCGTCATTCGCGCGCTGCGGGAGCGCGGCATCGTCTCCGTCGCCGTCTACTCCGAGGCGGATCGAGAAGGCCTGGCGACCCAGATGGCCGACGAAGCCCACTGCATCGGTCCGGCGCCGTCCACCTCGAGCTATCTGCTGGCCGGGAAGATCGTCGACCTGGCCACGGACATCGGCGCCGACGCGATCCATCCCGGCTACGGTTTCCTGTCCGAGAACGCCGACTTCGCCCGCCGCTGCGAGGAGCGCGGCGTGACGTTCATCGGCCCGTCCTCGCAGGCGATCGCGGCCATGGGGTCGAAGATCGAGAGCCGGCGCCTGATGAAGGCGGCCGGTGTTCCGATCGTGCCGGGCGGTACCGAACCCCTGGCCGGCGCCGGGGCGGCCCGCGCCGCGGCCAGGGAGATCGGCTACCCGGTGATGCTCAAGGCCTCGGCCGGCGGCGGCGGCAAGGGCATGCGCCTGGTGCGCGAAGAGGAGGAACTCGAGGCCGCGTTCCGGGGCGCCTCCTCCGAAGCCGGCGCCAGCTTCAAGGACGCATCCGTCTACATCGAGCGTTTCGTCGAGCGGCCGCGCCACGTCGAGGTCCAGATCCTGGGCGACCGGCACGGACGGGTCGTCTCTCTCGGGGAACGCGAGTGCTCGCTTCAACGGCGCCACCAGAAAGTCGTCGAGGAAGCGCCGTCGCCGGTCGTCGACGCGGACCTCCGCCGGCGCATGGGCGAGGCCGCGGTGCGCGCCGCCGAAACCGTGAACTACGTCGGTGCCGGCACGGTCGAGTTCCTTCTCGACCCCGAGGGCGGGTTCCACTTCCTGGAGATGAACACCAGAATCCAGGTCGAGCACCCCGTGACCGAAGCGGTCACGGGCATCGACATCGTGGCCGCGCAACTCGACATCGCCGCCGGCGAGGCGCTGCCGGAGTCCCTGGCGGACGGCATCGAACCACGCGGCCACGCGGTCGAGGTCCGCCTTTACGCCGAGGATCCGTTCCGCGGCTTCGCTCCGTCGCCCGGCAGGATCGAGTTGCTCCGCCTGCCCGAAGGTCCGGGTGTCCGCAACGACTGCGGCGTCTACGAGGGCGCCGAGGTCACCATCCACTACGACCCCATGCTCGCGAAGCTGATCGTCTGGGGCCGCGACCGCGCCCATGCCCTGGCGCGGTTGCGGCGGGCCCTGGCCGAGACCCGGGTCGAGGGCATCCGCACCAACCTGGCTCTGTTCGAGCTGCTGCTCGAGGACGAGGACTTCCTCGCCGGCAACATGGACATCTCGATGCTCGACCGCAAGCTGGAGAACGGCGACCTGCGGGCGGCCACCGCGAGCGCCGACGCGCTGGAAGGCGACCTGCCGGTGCTGGCGGCGGTCGTCGCCCACCTCGGGCGCAACCACGCTAGCGGCGCCGCGGCGACGCCCTCCAGCGACGCCGTACGATCCAACTGGCAGCTCGCCGCGCGCAGCGACAGCCGGAGGGGAACGATTTGGAACTGATCGTCGCCAGCGCGGACCGCGAAGTCCAGGTCGAGGCCCAGGCCGAAACGAACGGCAACTGGACCATCGCCATCGACGGCCGCGAGTACCGGGTCGACGCGGCGACCGTGGGCCGTCCGGACGTGCTGAGCGTGATCGTCGAAGGACGCCAGGCCACAGCGAGCGTCCGCGCCCTCGGCAAGGGCGTCTACGTCGTCGACGGCGCCGAACTGCGGGTGATCGACGCCCGGTCGCGGGACTTCGCCGCCGCCGCAGAGCAGGCCGAGGACGGCGTGTTCGAGGCCACCGCCTACATGCCCGGCCGGGTCACCGCGGTGCTCGCCGTCAAAGGCGAGAACGTGGCCTCCGGCCAGGGCGTCCTCGTGCTCGAGGCGATGAAGATGGAGAACGAGATCCAGTCGGAAATCGATGGCCGGCTGGACAAGCTCCTGGTCGAGGTCGGTCAGACCGTCGACGGTGGCGATCCGCTGTTCGTGGTCACCCCAACCGGCGAGACGACGGGCTAGTCCCAACCCCCGAGACCGGGCCGCAGGTGGCCGCAGTTCACGGCGCCTCTCGCACCAGAACCCTGGACGCGGCCGGGAACCCCAGGCTGAGCTGCCTGGTCCCGGAGATCACCGCGACGCTGCCCGCGGTCTCGTCCCGCGCCGCCACCTCGACCCACTTCCCGGGCGCCAGACCCTCGCGCTCGGCGAAGCGCAGGAACTCAGCGTCCTGATCGGTGACCCGCACCACCTCGACCGTGCAGTTCAGCGCGCACTTCAGCAGGCTGGGATGGTCCACGATCTCGATATGGCCGTCGGCGCTGGGGATCGGATCGCCGTGCGGGTCGACCGACGGATGGCCCAGCATTTCGTCCATCCGCTCGATCATCCGTTCGGAAACCGCGTGCTCGAGCAGCTCGGCCTCGGAGTGGACCTCGCTCCAGTCGAAGCCCATCTTGTTGACCAGAAACAACTCGACCAGCCGGTGCCGCCGGAGGACGTGCGCCGCCAGCTTGCGGCCCGCGGGCTCCAGCCGTACACCGCTGTAGGGCTCGTAGGCGATGAGACCGGACTCGGCCAGAGTCTTCATCATCGCGGTGACCGAAGCCGGCGCCACCTCCAGTAGACCCGCGATATGGCCCATGGGCACGAGGTCTTGCCCCCTCTGCCGCGCCTCCTGCTCGGCCAGGAAGATGCACTTCAAGTAGTCCTCGACGGTGCTGCTCGCGCGCATGGTCATCGTTCCCTCCGAGCGCCCGATGACGGGCGCTCGGACTGGTTCGCGGGTGGCGCAAGCTTGCGCCACCCGGGTTCCCTGGAACAGACGAGTGTACCGGCGCCTTCCGCCGCACGCCCCGGATGCCGGAGCACGGCCTCCAGCAGGCCCGGCTCGCGGCCGTCGAGAATCAGCGACTCCACGCCGCCCCGGGCCAGACGCCAGGCGGTGACCAGGCGGTGCTCCATGCCGCCCGTCACGTCGACCGCCGCCGAACCGCCGGCGGCCGCCGAAGCCGCCTCGATGTTCGTCGCGTCGATGCGCGCAATCAGCCGGCCCGCGTCATCCAGGACGCCCGCCACAACGCCCAGCCACAAGGCGCGCCGCACCTCGATCCCGAGCGGCGGCAGCGCGCCGGCCAGAAACTCGAACACGGTCTCGGTCGAGACGATCGCCGCCCCGCGCCGGCGGTCGATCGCCACGTCGCCCATGGTCACCGGCGCCAGGCCCAACCGCAGAGCTTCGGCCAGGGGCGCGGGGGGATCGCCGTGCGGCTTTCCGTCCTCCGCCACCAGGAAGCCGGACGGCGGCTGGGAGTACGCCGGCACGCCGGCGTCGATCAGACTGGAGACGATCATCCGGTGCAGGGCCTGCGCCGCGGACTGCGTGCGGGCGATGCCCATCCGGTCCGCCAGCGAGTCGAGCCGGCGGCCGCCCCCGCCTCCGACCAGGCCGGCCGCCCGCGCTTCCGGATGACCGAAGGAGCCGCTGCCGTGGCCGACGATCAGGCCGCCGCCCGTCCACCCGGCGGCGATCTCGGCCGCCAGCCGCCGCACGCGTTCCCGCTCGACGGTGCGCGGCTTCGTCTTGTCGGTGATCAGGCTGCCGCCGAGCTTGACCAGGGTCACGCCCAGCCGGCCCCGCGTATCGCCCTCTTGCTGCCTCGAACCGGCGGCCATGGTCAGAGCTCGGCGCCGCTTCGCCACACCGGCGGGCCGCCCGTGCGATCGCGCAGGACGTACTCGACGCTGTCGAGCGCCTCCAGCCGGTCCGCCGCCTGCGGCGCATCGGCCGGCCGGCAGATCACGTGAACGTTCGCGCCGGCGTCCATCGTGGCGTAGGCGGCAACGCCGTCGGCGCGCAAGCCACGAACAGCCGCCAGCACCTCGATCGTCCCCGGCGACCAGTAGTAGACCGGCGGCCGGGAGGACATCGCGATCAGGTGCAGATCGATCCCCTCCTCCTCGACCGCGTCGCCGAGCGCCTTGAAGTTGCGGTCGCGCAGCGCGGCGCGCACCCGCTCCAGCCGCCCGTCGAGCGCAGCGAGGCGCGGCGCGAAGTACGGACTGCTCTCGGCCCGCCGGTGGCCGTCCCGCGACGACACCTTCTTCGCCCCGGTCTCGACGACGGCGACCAGATCGCACAGCACCCAGGCCCGCTCGTCGAGGATCTGGACAGCCGCGTTGCCGTCGACATCTGGCCACTCCACGTAGCCACCCCATGCGGAACGCGCGGCCGAACCCGAACCGCTTCTCCGCGACAGCTCCGAGTGCGTTCGCGGGGCCAGGTCGAAGCCCATGCAGGTCGCTACGGCAAGCGTCAGGGCGGTGAAACCAGAGGCCGACGAGGCGATTCCGGCAGCCGTCGGGAAGGTGTTGCAGGTCGCGATCCGGAACCCGCCTGCGTACGGCGCGGCCGTCTGACGAGACCACTCGCGCAGCCGGTCGAGGTGCCGCCTGGTGCGCTCGACGAAGGCCGGGGGCGGCGGGGCGGGCGCGCCCGGCCGGTCGCCGGCCGGCTTGTCCAGCCACCAGACTTCGTCCTCCTTGCCGTCCGCGAGCGGCGACGCCGAACAGATGGACCGGCACGCGCGGAGGGTCATCGACAGCGATCGGTTGAACGGCACGGGACCTTCAGAATCGCCTTCGAGATCGCGAGCGCCCCAGTACTTGATGAAGGCGATGTTCGACGGCGCCTCCGCGGTCACCGGACCCGGCTCGCGCACCGGTACGAGGGTGGACTCCATGACTCGATTCCGAGCCTACAGCCGCACTCCACCGCGTGCGCGCCAGAACTGAGTGCGCCGGCGACGGCGCGTGTAGCGGCGGAGGACGCACCCGCCCGTCTTGGGTCAGGAGGGGTCTGCTCCCAGGTGACGTGAGCGCTTGAGAGGAGATGGGAGGGGGTGGCGCTCACTCCGCTTCACTCGCTCCGGTTGGGCGTCGGTTCCTGGGAGGGCGTTGGCCGGCGCTCGTTCAGAGGCACCTGGGAGCCGACCCCTCCTGACCCGACTGGGCTGGACGTCGGTGCGCGAGTCTCCGTCCTGGCCTAGCTCAGTCCTCGAACCGCAGGCCGTCCGCCCCGATGGGCGCATCGACCGGTGCGAGATCCGACAAGCCTTCGATCGTTTCCGGCTCACGTCCCCGGAGCATGCAGATCAGCGCTCCCGCCGATTCGCCCTCGAGCGCCCCGGCGCCCGAGATCTTGGCGGCGCCGCCGGCGGCCTCGATCCTTGCGATGCGTTCAGCGATGGCGCCCGGCACGACGCCGAGATCGACCAGAGCCCCATGAGCGGCCGAGATCGCCGCCACCGCGTCGCGACGCCGATCGTCGACCAGGGCCACGCGAAAGGCATCGACGGCCGAACCGATCCGGTCGAGCACCACGTCAACCCGTTCCGGATTCTCCTCGTATCGCCGACGAACAGTCGTCACCACGGCACCCGTCGTTTGGCCCGGCGTGCCACTGTCGACGATCCGGATCCCGCTTCGAAGCCACTCCCGCTGGGGCAAGTCGTCGAACCGCAGGTCGCCCCCTCTGTCGCGTATCAGGAGAACACCGCCCCGCAGGACCGTGCCGCTGTCGATGCCCGACGGGAACCCGTGCTGCCGCCGCTCGACTTCCAGCGCCGTGGACTCGATCGCGGCGACCTCGGCCTGTGCGAAAGCTGCGGCCGGCTCAACGCTCCCGCCCAACATCGCCGACGAAGCTGCGCGAATCGCCGAAACTACTCCCACCGCGGCTGCCGCCGAACTGCCCAGGCCGGCCCCGACCGGAATCAACGAACGCAACCTCAGTTCCAGATGCCGTTCCCGCAGCCCTGCCGAAGCCAGCGGCGTCAGCGAAGCGAGCGCCTCGCCAACCGCGATGCGAACCAGAGCGCCGCGGTCCCGATTCACGGAGAACGGCTCCTCGCCCGCTCTGAAGGCAAGCCAGCGCCGGCGCGCCCGCTTCGCGAAGTTCGCCACCGCCGTCCAAGAATGCTGCTCTTCAACCCCGATGTCGGGCATATCGATGTGGACCTCGCCGCCGCTCGTGGCGGCCGCCGATCCCACACACGCCTCCACCGTGAGACGCAGGTCAACCGCCGCCACCACCGCCGGCCGGCCGTACACAGCCGCGTGCTCGCCCATCAGGATGACCTTGCCGGGCACGCTCAGCCGCACCGTTCTGGCGTCGGCCATGGGCGGCGATCAGTCCGGGTTCGCCGGGTCGGAGCGGGCCAGCCGCTCGTGTGCCCTCGCCAGGTCGCGCGAGGTGAACGCCGCGGTGAGCGACAGCTCCCCGGCGAGAACGACCGCGCCGACGATCTCCGCCAGGCGCCGCACCGCCGCACCGGGCCGGTCCGGGTCGGGCCGCACGCCCATCACGGCGAGCGCTTCGCGCTGGGTGTCCAGACCCGTGCCGCCGCCGATCGCCGCCAGCGGGCAATCCGGCATGTAGACCGAGGCGTAGACCGAACCGTCGTCGCGCGCCTCGAACGAGGCGACTCCCATCGCGCCCTCGACCACGTGGGCAACGTCCTGGCCGCAGGCCACGAACACCGCCGCGAGCACGTTGGCGAACTGCGCGTTGAACGCAAGCGCGCCGGCCGCCACCGAACCGAGCAGGTTCTTGCGGTAGGCCACATCCTGGAGCGCCTTGGCCTCCGACTTCAGCACCTTGCGCACGGTCAGCTCGTCGAGCACGACCTCGGCGTGAATCCTCTTGCCCCTGCCGAGCTGGTAGTTGACCGCCGAAGGCTTCTTGTCGACGCAGTAGTTGCCGGAAAGCGCGACGCACTCGACGCCGGTCTCCGGTTCGATCAGCTCGGACACCACGCGGTCGCAGGCGATCGTCACCATGTTCATGCCCATCGCATCGCCGGTGGCGAAGCGGAACCGCAGGAAGACCGTGCTGCCGACCACCGAGGGACGGATCTCCAGCAATTTCAGGTACCGGCTCGTCTCCTGGGCCTTGGCCCGGATCGTTTCCTCCTTCGCCCGCAGCCAATCAAGCAGGCGACGGGTCTCCTCGATCCCCGCGGTGCGGAAGACCGGCGCCCGGGTCATGCCGACGTCCTCGACGAAGACGGTGGCGCCGCCGGCCGCAGTGATCGCGCGGCAGCCGCGGTTCACGCTCGCGAGCAGGGCGCCCTCGGTGGTCGCCATCGGCACGCTGACCGTGCCGTCGATCTCGCTGCCCCGCACCAGGACCGGACCGGCAACACCCATCGGCACCTGCGCGGCGCCGATGAAGTTCTCGCAGTGCTGGGTGGAGGAGCGTTCGTCGTCCAGGGTGTAGCTGCCGATGGCGCTGAGCGGCCCGCTGCCGCTCGCGAGGTCAAGGGCGCGCCGTCGGACCGCGGCCTTGCCGGCCGCGTCGAGGTCCGCCGGCAACCGATGGAAGCCGCGCTCGGCGCCGGCGACCTCGGCCGCCGCCGCCTCGAGCTCGGGACTCAGTCGATCAGCCATCGCCGCGTCCTCGCCGAAGGGGCGCCCGGCGCAGTGCCTCCACGTCCACCGCGCCGGTGCAGAACATGCAGGTGCGCAGCTCGAAGGCCGTACGATCGATCCGATCGACCACCGCGGCGGTCGACGCGTTCGCAGCCTCCAGGAACGGGAAGGCCATGCCGGCGACGTCGGAGCCCAGCGCCAGCGCCTTCGCCGCGTCGATGCCCGACCGGATGCCGCCGCTGCCGATCACCTGCACGCCGGGCACCTGCGCCAACTGGCGGATCGACTCCGGCGTCGGCAACCCCCAGTCGGCGAAGCGCTCGCCTAGTGCGATCTCGTCCGCCCGCGCGGCCTCGATCCGCGCCCAGCTCGTACCGCCCACGCCCGCCGTGTCCAGAATCCGCACGCCGACGTTGGCGAGCTCCTGGCCGACCGCCGCCGAAATGCCGCTACCGATCTCCTTGACGATCACCGGCACCTCCATCGCTTCGACCACCCGCGCGATCTTCGGCAGCAGGCCGCGGAAGTTCAACTGCCCCTCCGGCTGGAGCGTCTCCTGCAACGCGTTCAGGTGCAGCACCAGGGCGTCCGCTTCGACCATGTCGACCGCCGCCCGGCACTCGTCGATGCCGTAGCCGTAGTTCAGTTGCACCGCGCCCAGGTTGGCGAGAATCGGCACGTTGGGCGCGAACTCCCGGACCCGAAACGTCGCCGCCGTCTCCGGATCGTCGATCGCCTTGCGCTGCGACCCGACTCCCAGAGCGACGCGACCAGCCTCGGCCGCCTCCGCAAGCCGCCGGTTGATCTGCTCCGCAACCCCCGTGCCCCCGGTCATGCACGAAATGAGCAGCGGCGCCTTCAGTTCCCGCCCCAGAAACGCCGTGCCGATCCGCACATCGTCGAAGTCGATCTCCGGCAGCGCCCGATGCTCGAACCGGTAGTCGTCGAAGTAGCTGCGCTCCACCTGCATGCGCCGATCCAGCGCCAGGCGGATGTGTTCAGCCTTTCGGTCCCGCTCGCCCTCGGCGGCCGCCAACAGGGGCCGGGTACTCACGCGACCGCCCCAATGATGCGGCGACACATGCGCGGCACTGTACCGGAATTCGGCCGCGTAAGCGGAGCGGTTGCCGCAGATAGGGCATCGGCCGGGCAGCGGCGGCGCGGTGCGGCGCGGAGCGGAGCGGCGAAGGGTCGTCGGTTGCACCCGCCTGCCTGGTCGGGGCTCCGGGGGGAGGGTGCCCAGGTGCCGTGCCATCCGTGCGCCCGCTGACCGGCGCACGGACTGGTTCACAGGTGGCGCGGAACGCGCCACCTGGATTCGCGCTTGGTCGGAGAAATGAACGGGGGTGCGCTCACTGCACTACGCTCGCTCCGGTCGGTCGTTGGTAGTTGAAGGGGCGCCGGCCGTCGCTCGCTCCGAGCCACCTGGGCAGGCTAGACGGCGTCGGGCTTTGGCGGCTCTGTCTCCGATGTCACAGCTCGTCCCTGGGGAACCCGGGTGGCGCGATCCGCGTCCTGGGAACGCGGGCGTCTCGCCCGCACTTGCCCGCAGTGAGGGCGCATCGGTCTTGGCAGTGGCGTCCCGACAAGCCGACCGCCGGTGCGGCCGCCTTCTGGCCGGCATCAAGCCCAAACCACGGAGCGGCGCAGGATGCGCTGGCACCATGTTACGCTGCTCCGCGGACTGAGGAGCGAGCCCATGAGCCGGGTCGGCGTCAACATCAAGTTCCCCGCGGAACTGCACCGTGAGCGCGACACATGGGTCGCATCGTGTCCACAACTCCACGTGGCAAGCCAAGGTTCTACCCACCGGGAAGCCTTGGCCATGCTGCAGGAGGCGATGGCCCTGTTCATCGAGGGCTGCTGCGAGGAGGGGATCATGGACCGTGTTCTCGAAGAGAGCGGTCTGGAGGTGCGGGTCACCGCGAACGCCGTGGACCATGCCGCTCCACAAGACACGGTGTCCGTGCCGGTCAATATGGTCCCCCATGCCCAGGCTCTCGCCGGTTAGTACGAAAAAGCTGGTCACGGCATTCAAGGAGCTCGGCTTTCGCGAGAGCGGCCAAGTCGGGTCTCACCTGAAGCTGTCCAAGCTGGGGTGACTCCCCTCGCCGATCGGCGACGGCCGGTAGCGCGCAGAGGAGGAGAAGGGAGAAGATTGTGGAGCACTTCATGAAGGCGTACCTTCCGATGGCTGGTTGACGGTGCGCGGAGTGCACTGGACCTAGCCGCGTCGGCTGACCGCTATTCTTCTCAGTCCTCGGATCTCCCTTTCACCTGCTCCAACTGCCAGGCGACTTCGTGATGCAGGCGTTCGCGACCTCCTTCACTAGTCCGAAGTTCTGAGCATCAAGCTGAGGAATCCCTTGTAGGTACGGGGCTTGTCGTGGATTCGGTTGTGTCCGGTACTGGGTACGCTCCTGTCAGGGTCGTACGTCGAGGAGTCTGAAGGCCTCGTCCTGGAGCGGGGTGGGCCGAGCGAGGACGTTGGCGGTCGCCGCGTCGCTGCCCGGCATCCTGACGCGGTTTCTGGTCAGGGTGGCGAGGTCGTCGAGAAGTGTCTGGAAGCTGTGCACGGGGAGTCCGTCGGCGGTGCGGCCGGAGTTGGCCTTGGCCTTGGCGGCGTTCGATTTCCGCGCCGGCTGGACGGGCGACGCGCGGTCGTCGGTCTTCCGGTCGTCGTCGAAGAGGATGGGCGCGAGGCGTCTTCGCATGTACCACTCGACGTAGTAGGCGAGGACGCAGAGGAGGACATGGGCGCGCACGCGGCCGGCGAGCCGGTGATGCACGGGGCGCACCTTGAGGTCGACGCTCTTTAGGCTGCGGAAGGCTCGTTCGACGCGGCTGAGACTCTTGTAGGAGCGGACGGTCTCGTCGGCGGGCAGGTCGGCCTCCGGGACGTTGGTTCGGATAACGCAGAGGCCGTCGAGGGCCGCTTCCTCGTCGATGCGCTCCTCGTTGCGGCGCCAGTTGAAGCCGTCGTCCGCGACCTCGATGTCGTAGTGCTTGCCGACCTTGTACTTGCACAGGGCGCGGTCGGCTCTGACAGCGATGTCCTTGCTGCCGCGCAGCGGCCTGTTCTTTCGCTTCGTGGCCTTCTCGACGGCTTCGAGGAGTTCGTCGGTCCTGTCGAGCAGGTCCAGACGCTTGCGGCGCCGCTCGGCCGCCAGAAGCGGGTTCCGGCACACGATCAGGCGTTCCTTGGGGTACAGCTCCGGGACGCTGATCTCCGCCATGTCCCGCTGGTCGAAGAGCGACAGTTGCAGGCGGCCCTGCTCGGCCAGGGTGCGGATCTGAGGCGCGCGCAGCGCGCTGATCCAGGACAGGCCGGCGGGTTCGAGGTCCTCCTCGATGCGGGCGTTGGTGATCAGTCCGCGGTCGCCGACGACGATGACCCGATCCAGCGAGAAGCGGTCGCGGAGCTTGTGCACCTGGCTGCTCAGCGCGCCTGGATCGGCGGTGTTGCCCTCGAAGACCTCGATGGCCACCGGGCATCCCTCCCGGTTGCAGAGCAGGGCGAAGACGATCTGGAGCTTGCCCCGCTTCTTGTCCCTGGAGTAGCCGTGTCTGGCCAGCGGGCTCTCTCTGCCTTCGAGGTAGACCGAGGTCAGGTCGCAGAGGACGAGCGAGCTGTCTTCGAGATGCCGCTTGGCGAGGCCGCGTTCGATCTTCGGCTGGCGAAAGAGCAGCCAGTCCATGGCGTCGTAGAGGTCGTCGTCGGAGGGGTCTTCGACGCCGAGTTCCTCGGCGAGGGTGTGGTTGGCGGTTTCGCTGGCGAGTCCTCGGGCGGTGGCGAGCTTGGACCGCGGTTCGAGGATGCGCGCGGCGATCATGGCGACGACGAGCGCCCGCTGCGGCGAGGGTCTGCGGTCGAGCAGTCGTTCGAGGCCGAGTTTTCTGATTGTGCCGAGGACGGCGGCGACGTGTCCGTGGGGCTTGGCCCGCACGATCTGGAAGGCGTCGTCGAGGGAGGGGAGGGCTATGCCTCCCTTGAGCAGAGTTCTGAGTCCTTCGACGAGTTGATCGGGCCACTTGGAGAGGTTTGCGAGGGTGCGTTTCTTGACCTTTCCGTCCTGTCGGTAGGACTCTCGCAGGAGGACGGCGGGCGGCGAGTTGCGGTTGGGTACGCTTTCGATGTACATGGCTTCTGATTGTAGCCGACAACAACCGTATGTCTATCGCCACTTACCCAGATACATGGCTACACTTGCCAGGAAGAAAACGGTGCCCGCCGCCCAGAAACCCAACTGGGACAAGGCCCGACGCACCGCCCGAGACCCCGGAACGCTCAGAACTTCGGACTAGCCTCGCAGTCCGTCCGGACCAGCCAGTCGGCGACATGGTAGCGGTCTCGTGCTCGAACGACCGTCCGCCCACGACGACCAAACGTGCCTCTGAACCCGCTCTACCTACCACTGCCAAGAGCGCCGCTCAGCCTCAAACCTGTTCAGGTGCCTCAGCTACTGCCGCTCCGGCCACTGCACCGCTCGGATCTATCCTCGGAGGCGGCGGCCTCCAGGACCGAAGTCGCTGGCCGACCTGGTCGTAGAACGTCGGAATCAGTTTCTCCAAACCCTGTACAAACACCCGTCTCTTCGAAAACCGACCCGCAACATCCCTGACGATCGCCCGCCGACCTTCGCTTCGACGAGAGCAGTCCACCGGCGCTTGCGTGTGGATAGAACCAGAACGCCATCAGGGCGAACACTATTACGCCGCCCAGTCACTTCAAACCCGACCTCCGTGTACGCACGCAAGTCCGAGGTCTTGTGCATCGACACGCCCCAACTCTTCAACAGTTGGCGAGCGAACGGACGCACGACTGTCATCGTCGCAAGCAGAATGGAAGTAAACGCTCGCTCACTCTTCGATCCGGGAGTCGGAAGCAGTCGCGCGCGGCGATCGTCGCTCAGCAGACTGTCGAGATCAGACATGGGGGCGTTCCTCTTTCCTGGCTACTTCAGTGCCGAAGACGGAGGGAAGACCACTGGGCAAGCACTCGAGTCAGTCCTGCTGAGGAGTCTGTCGGACCGCCGGCTGACGAGGCCATGGAAGCCCGACGCCGTCCAGCCTGCCCCAGGGGTCGGAGGGGAGGGTCCCAACGAGGCTGTCGGCAAGCGACGGCCAACGACCTCTCATGAACCGACGACCAACCGCCACGCCGCGCAGCAGCCACGCGGCGCCGTGCCGCAGCCGACTCAGCCGCCGATGCGGAACATCTCGACCCGCTCGGGCGCCGGCTGCAGGCCGGCGCGAAGCCGCTCGGCGCGGATCTCGGAGTACTGATCTTCCCGCTGGCCCCAGTGCTCCGCCAGGAAGGCGAGCAGCTCTTCATCCGTCACGCCGGCGCGTAGGCGATCGCGGATCGAGGGGCCGGTGTCGGCGAACAGGCAGGTGTAGAGGCGGCCGTCCGACGACAGGCGGGCGCGGGCGCAGTCGCCGCAGAAGGGGCGGGAGATCGAGGAGATGACGCCGAACTCGACGCCGTCGTCGAGGTAGCGGAAGCGCTCGGCGACGTCGCTCGGTTGGGCGCGGTCGAGCGGTTCGAAGGGCCAGCGTTTGGCGATCCGGTCGGTGATTTCGGCGGCCGAAACCACCCGGTCGAGGCTCCAGTCGTTGACCGTGCCGACATCCATGAACTCGATGAAGCGGACGATGTGGCCGCGCTCCTTGAAGTAGCCGGCGATGTCGGCGACCTCGTCCTCGTTGGTGCCCTTCATGACCACCGCGTTGATCTTGATCGGGCCGAGACCGGCGTCGGCCGCGGCGTCGATACCGTCGAGCACTTGCTGCACGCCGTGCCCTAGACCGTTGACGCGGCCGAAGACGTCGTCCTGCAGGGACTCGACGCTGACCGTGACCCGGTCGAGCCCGGCCTCGGCGAGCGCCTGCGCCTTGGCGCCGAGCAGAGCGCCGTTCGTGGTCAGCGCCAAGCCCTCGATTCCGGGCACGTCGGCCAGAATCCGGACGAGTTCCTCGATGTCCCGCCGCAACAGGGGTTCACCGCCGGTCAGGCGCAGCTTGCGGACGCCGAGTTCGACGAACAGCCGCACCAGGCGTTCGATCTCCTCGAACGTCAACAACTGCTGCCGGGGCAGGAACCGGTACTCCCGGTCCGCCGGCATGCAGAAGGTGCAGCGGAAGTTGCAACGGTCGATGACCGAGATGCGCAGATCGCGGATCGGCCGTCCCAGGCGGTCGATCGGCTGGCTGCCGGCGGCGCCGTTCGTGGAGTCGAGGGCCATGGAAGGACAATGCTACGCCAGCAGCGCATGAAACGGGCTCGCCGCGTTCCCGGGATGGCCCGGATGCGGGCGAAACGCCCGCGTTGCCAGGGGCTACGTCTCTCGGCGCAGCCAGTCGTCGATCAGCCGGCGGGCAATCGAGAAGGGCGGCGGCAACCGTACTTCGCGGGCTCTAAGCGCGTACTCGAGGTCGGAGCGGCGCACCCAGACCGCGTGCTCGAGTTCCTCGGTGTCCACCCGCACGTCGCCGCCCGGGGACGTGGCGTAGAAGCCGAGCATGATCGAGGTCGGGAAGGGCCACGGCTGGGAGGAGTGGTACTCCACGGTGTCGACGGCGATGCCGGTCTCCTCCTGGACCTCGCGCGCCACGGCGCTCTCCAGGCTCTCACCCGGTTCGACGAAGCCGGCCAGGGCCGAGAACATCCCGGGCGGCCAGGCGGTCTGGCGTCCGAGCAGGCAGGAGTCGTCGCCGCCGCTCGACGTACTAACCAGCATGATCACCGCGGGGTCCGTGCGCGGAAAGTGCTCGGCGCCGCAGCCGGTGCATATCCGCAAGTGGCCGGCGTTCCGGCTTGAGGTCGAGGCGCCGCATCGGCCGCAGAAGCGGTGGCGCCGGTGCCAGGTCGCCATCGCGCGCGCGTAGGCGAGCAGGTTGCCGTCCGTACCGCTCATCGCGGCGCCGACCTGGCGCAGCTCGACCAGCCGACCAGCGCCGCGCAACGCGCCCGAAAGCGGATCGTCCCGATCGGAGAGGTCGATCGAGAAGTAACTCCGCCCGCCCGCGTCGCCCAGGTAGACGAGTTCCTCCGTCTGCTCGACCAGCGCCGGCGCCGCGGTCACGGGCACCGTCCCAGGCGCCGGCGCGCGATCGCCATGGGCGTCGATGACCAGGCTGCGCTCCCGCCACACGACAGTCAGCAGGTTGTCGGGGTCGGCGAGGCGCCCCGCCAGCCAATCGGAGTCGCCGCGGCGCTCCGACCGCCGGTCGACGGCGGCTTCGGCGAGCGCGTTGTGGGGCCTCATTCGTTCTCGAGTTCCGCGCTTCAGTCGGCGCGCCGGTAGGCCATCACTTCCGCGACGCGCCGCTGGGCCAGGCCCATCGCCGCCTCGCGCGGCAGGCATCCCTCGGTCCGGGCCAGTTCCAGCACCTCGCGGGTGTTCTCGCGCACCGTGTCCTCGATTCTCTCGAACGCCTGTCTCTCCGAACCGCCCGCGTACTCGACGGCGCCGCAGATGATGCCGCCGGCATTGGCGACGAAGTCGGGAATCGAGAGGACGCCACGGTCGTGAAGAATCCGCTCGCCGGCCGGCGTGACCGGGATGTTCGCCCCCTGGAGCACGACCTTGCAGCCAACGCGGCCGGCGTTGCCGCTGTCGATCACATCCGGACGCGCCGCCGGCACGAAGAAGTCGACCTCCAGGTCCAGGAAGGCGTCGCCTTCCACCCGGCGGCCGCGCGGGTAAGCGGTCACGCCGCCGGCCGCCTCCATCGTTGCCACGAGTTCGTCGATGTCGATGCCGTCCGGGTCATGGATCGTGCCGTCGAGATCGGTGACCGCGACGAGCCGCGCGCCCCGCTCGGCCAGGAAGCGGGCCGCCGGCCGACCGACGTTGCCGAAACCCTGGACCCCGACCGTGGCGCCTTCGAGTCTCACAACGCCCGCCTCCTCGGCCACCTCGGCGGCGATGGCGAGGCCGTAACCGGTGGAACCCACCTCGTCGAGAGGAATCCCGCCCAGCGCCTTGGACAGGCCGACCGAGCGGCCGCCCTCGTCTCGAATCCAGGCCATCGCGGTCTCGTCGGTGCCCATGTCCGGGGCCGGGATGTAGTCGGCCAACCGCCGGATCGCGCGGCCGAACTGCCGCACCAGGGCCTCCCGGTTCGGCGTACGCGGATCGGCGCGGATGCCCGCCTTGCCGCCGCCGTGACGCAGGCGGGCCATCGCGTTCTTCCAGGTCATGGCCCGCGCCAGCCGGCATACCTCCTCTACGGTGACGTCCGGCGCCATGCGGATGCCGCCCATCGTGGGTCCGGCGGCGCTGTTGTCGATCACCACGATCCCTTGCAGGCCGCAGCGGGGTTCATGGACGGTGACGACCTTCTCCGGCCCGTACTCGTCGGCGAAGTCGAAGTGCTCGAAGACCGAGTCTGACATTCGGGTCCCTCCTAAGCGCCACTGTCTCGGCGTCAAGAACCGACAACACCGGGAAGCAACCGGCAACTTCCGGGCTCTGGGTCAGGATCCCCCGTCGGCATCGAGCAACTCGAGTACGGCCTCCTCGAACTCCGCGTACAGCATCCGTCCGAGATGAACGTTCTTCAGTTCTCCGCTCCGGTCGAAGAACATGGTTGTCGGCAGCGCCCCGGGCCACTCGGGATCGAACGAGGTCACGAAGTCCATCGAGTTGTCGCCGGCTGTGGCCAGATAGGAGACAAGGCCCGGCGCCCGCTTGGCGAAGAACGGCCGCACGCGGTCCTCGAGCTTGTCCGGATCGTCCATCGAGACGGCGATCACCACCAGACCGCGCTCACCGTAGCGCTCCTGCAGCAGGTCGAGCTCGGGCAGCTCCTGCAGGCAGGGGATGCACCAGGTGGCCCAGTAGTTGACGATCACCACCTTGCCCCGGTGGTGCTCCAGCACGACGCGGAACTGGTCGGCAGTCGCCGGGTGGATCGTGTCCGGCTCGAGCAAATGCTCCGTCGACTCCGCGTCTTCGGCGGCCAACGGCAACGCGGCGACAAGCAAGGCAGCAATCAGAGCCGAAGCCCGGACCAAGAACGGGGCCAGTGTCTTGAGGGTCAATCCAAACCTCCTACCTGATGGGACGATCGGCGCCCGGAACGGCCGGCAGGAAACCTGACGCGATCAGCAGTATAGACCCCGATGCGACGTTTCGTCAGGCGCCGTCTTCCCACACGCCTTGCAGCAACACTGCGAACTGGAAGTGACTCCGCGAGCCGATCACGGTCTCCTTGAGCTTCCCCTCTGCATCAAAGATCAGCGTGGTCGGAAACTTGGACGGCCAGTCCTGATAGAAGGCGCGGATGAACTTCCTCGAGTCCTCCCACCGCTGCTTCTTCCCCTTTCGCCCCCGCTCGGGCGGCGGGCCGACTGCCACGTAGGACGTCAGATCGGGGGCGCGCTCCTTGAAGTACTCGCGGATCTTCTTCATCTTCCTGGGATCGTCCACGGAGACCGCGAGCACCTCCAGACCCCGCGGGCTGTAGTTCTTCTGCAGATCGTTCAGGGCCGGCAGTTCGTTCAGGCAGGGTTTGCACCAGGTCGCCCAGATGTTGACCATGACCACCTTGCCCCGATGATGATCCAGGATGGCCTGGAACTGGTCCGAAGTCACCGGGTAGATGTCGTCCGGATCGAGGAGTTGTTCGGCAACCGGCTCGGCTTCAGCCGGAGGCGCTGCCGCCAGAGGTCCGGCGATCAGCATCACACGGATCAGGGTCACACCGATCAGGGTTGCACCGAGGCGCGCTACGCGTTCCGAGCCCAAGAGACTCGTACTCAGCGTCATGCGTGGCCTCCTCATCGACTCCGTTCCCTGATCAAGGATGTTGGTGGAGCGCCCGGTACGCCTCGCCCCTGCGCTCGACCCGGCCGGCGCGCTCGAGACGGTCGAGGTGGAGCTGCGCACTGCGCCGTTCGGCCTTCGGGATGCCCGCGCCCTGATCGTGCGGCCGGTAGACGAAGCGGTGAGCGACGATGTCGTCCATCGTCCGCGGCGCCCGCAGGTACTCGACCAGGCGCCCCTCGCGATCGGCAATCCGCCCGATGCAGCGGTCGAGGCGGCCCAGGTAGGCGGCCCGGTCGTCGAGTAAACCGATGTGGTGGCCGGTGACATAGTGCGCCGCTTCGATGCCGCGCACCTGTTCGAGCGACCGTTCGAAGGCTTCGAGGTCGGACCAGGCGTCGCCGTAGTAGGGGCCGAAGCCGGTGAGGTCTATATCCCCCAGGAACAGAACGTCGTCGGGCTCGATCAGGAAGCAGCAGTGGCCCCGGGTATGGCCGGGCGTGTGGATCACGCGCACCGACACGCCGCCGCCGAGGTCGAACAGGTCGCCGTCGCGAAACGGGACGGCGTCCGGCCGGGGCTCGTAGAAGAACGTGGTCTGCAGGTAGCGCCCGTACTCCTCGCGACTCTCCGGTTCGACGCCGAAGATGTCCAGAAAGCCGTCGAAGTCGAGGAGGCCGCACATATCCTCCTCGTGGACGTGGACCGGCGCGTCCCGAAACAGCGGCAGCGCCGCGGTGTGATCCTCGTGGCAGTGACTGAGCAGAACCAGATCCACGGTGGGCAGGGCGCTCCGGCCGCGGACGCGAACCCCGAGCGACGGGTCGATCAGCATCGTCGACCCGGCGCCTTCCACCAGCAACGCGTTGTTGTCGGGGTACTTGCCGCCGCCGGCGCCGAAAAGGATGGTCGTGGCGCCGAGCCGGCGGTCTTCGAGGGAGATCATGTCAAGGTCTCAGGGCGAACGCAGGATCCCAGGCGGCTCAGAGTCCGGATGCGGGCAGGGATGCCCGCGTTCCCAGGGCAAGCGGCGTTTGGCGCTTCCCGAAGGCGACTCAGCCGGCCGACGCTTCGGCACCCATCAACTGCGGGAACTGCCAGCCGTTGTGGTACTCGGCGCGCAGCAAGGAACGTCTGGTCGTCCTCATCGTCTCGCTCCCCAGCAAGTCGCCAATTCACAAGGTGCCTGTACACTGCGCTATGCAGACTGCGAATCATACCGACCCGAAGGAACCCGTCCCGGCCGCCGACCTGATCGGCAAGCTGCCGAAGACCGACCTCCACGTTCATCTCGACGGCTCGTTGCGCCTCGACACCCTGATCGAGCTGGCCCGGGACGCCCGGCTCGAACTGCCTTCCCAGACTCCGGAAGGTCTGCTGGAACTCGTCTTCAAGGAGACCTACGACGACCTGGAGGACTACCTCCGCGCGTTCTCGTACACGTCGCCGGCGCTATGCACCGCGGAGGCGCTGGAACGCGCGGCCTACGAACTCGGCGCCGACAACCTGGCCGAGGGCGTCTGCTACGTCGAGGTCCGGCTGGCGCCCCAACTGCACACCGTCCCCGACCTCGACACGGCAGGCGTCCTGGCGGCCGTGGACCGCGGTCTGGACCGCGTGCGGAAGGAACATGAGGCAACCGACGGCGTCAAGAGCGGCGCCCAACCGCCCTTCCGCTACGGCATCATCGCCTGCGCGCTGCGGATGTTCGCGCCCAGCCACAGCCCCTACTACCGCGGGCTCTACTCGGCCCTCCAGGGATTCACGCAGCCGGAGGTCCACGCCGCGGCCTCGCTGTCCCTGGCCCGAGCCGTGGTCGAGGCGCGGGACCGTCTCGGCCTGCCCATCGTGGCTTTCGACCTGGCCGGCGCCGAGGCCGGCAATCCGGCTTCGCTGCATCGCGACGCCTACCTGTTCGCGCAGCAGAACTTCCTGATGAAGACCGTCCACGCCGGCGAGGCCTACGGGCCGGAGAGCATCTACCAGGCCATCACACTGCTCGGCGCCGACCGGATCGGACACGGTACGCATCTCTACGCCGCGGACCGGCTACGCCACGACAACCCGAACTCGACCGCGGCAAAGGATCCCGAGCGCTACATCCGCAGCCTGACGCAGTACATCAGCGACCGCCGCATCACCCTCGAGGTCTGCATTACCTCGAACCTGCAGAGCATCCAGAACCTGCGAAAGTTCGCCGACCACCCCTTCGGCCGCATGATCGCGGACCGCCTCTCGGTGACTCTCTGCACCGACAACCGACTCATGTCACGCACCACGGTAACCAAGGAGATCGCCTCCGCCTGCGACGCCTTCAACCTGTCCCAGGACGACCTCCGCAACGTGATCATCTACGGCTTCAAGCGCAGCTTCTACCCCGGCGGCTACCTCGACAAGCGCGCCTACGTGCGCCGCGTGATCGACTACTACGACGACGTGATGCGGGCGGAGTCGGCGGCCGCCGGCTAGCGCGGCAGAAACTGGGTGCGCGGGCCTTCTGGCCCGCATCCGGCGCGAAGCGCCGGTCTCTGGGAGTTCTGCCGCGCCTAGCCCGAAGCAGCGGCCACCCGCTGCTGGCGCCGCCGCCAGCGCTCCCTCGCCTTCTCGGCCTCGACCTGGCGGTTGCGGGCCGGCGCGTTCGTGGTCAGTTCTCCGAGCAGCCGGGCGGTCGCGTCGGCGACGGCGTCCACGGCCTGCTCGAAGGCGGCCGCATTGGCGCGCGACGGTTTGGTCGAACCGCTGACCTTGCGCACGTACTGAAGCGCCGCCGCGCGCACTTCCTCGTGGTTGGCCGGCGGCTCAAAGTTGTAGAGGACGCGAATGTTGCGGCACATGGGAAGCTCCTTCAGCGGCGGCCGCCGCTGGCATTCGCGTAGGTAGGCCAGTCGGGTTCGTAGTCGGCACTCTGGTTGCCCCAGGCGGTCCATCGCTCCGAGCGGAGGCCGCGGGCGAACAGCTCCAGGTACGGACCGGGGCTGCACGCTTCGATGATCTCGTAGAGTTCGTCCGGCTTGCGGGAATGCTCCCGCTTGCGCGAGCGGATGATGTTCACCTGCCGCCTGCCCGGCGGAAGCGTCCGCAGCTTGCCCCGGACCCCGAACAGGACGAGTTCCGTCGTGTTCCGGAAGTAGAAGCCGACCCCGCGGCCATCGGGACCACCGTCCTTGCGCACCTTGTGCCAGACCAGGTTCGTCTTGTAGGTAAAGCCCCAGTGCTCCATCACGTCCAGGCCTGCCTGCAGCAGAGCGTTGGGCACCCAGAGATAGAGGTGGGCGTCCCCGGCGCAGGCCGAAGCCACAGGGATCGCCTCGATCTCCGGCTGCGTCAGGGTCGGATACCGGCTCAGCCGCCGGTGCTCCGGCGCCACCTTGCCGGTCCGGTTCACGAACTGCCAGGGCGGATCGGCCAGGACGGCGCCGAAGGCGCTATCCGCATGTACCCGCTCAAAGTCCTGTGCCGCCGAGGGTTCCGTGTGCCGCATGATTGACCTGATGGTACTGCGCGGTCACTTCTGAACAGTCGCGTTCCGCATCAGCAGCCAGCCGTCCGGGTCGATCAGAAGCCGCGCCGGCCTTTCGGGCACCGGCACGGTCGCCGCGGTTCGTTCCCCCTCGACATCGACTCGTCCGCGCACGGTACCGGCATCGGCGAGCACGGCCTCCACGTCCAGCGGCAGCCGGTAGATCGTCGGTCCGAGTTGCCTCACATCGAACTCGACCGTCGACGCCGCGGCGTCGAACTTCCACTCGATCTCGAGTTCGGGCACGCCGGGCCGGTAGAGCCACTGATCGAAGAACCAGTCGAGCCGTTGGCCGGACACCTCCTCCATGACTGCAGCGAAGTCGGCGGTCGAGGCGTTCCGATCGCGGAAGCGCTGGTAGTACGTCCTCATGCCCTTCCAGAAGGTGCCTCCGCCGACTTCGCCGCGGAGCATGTGCAGCACCCACGCGGCCTTCTGGTAGACGTTCGGGCTGAGGAGACGCCGCGGATCGGGCACGGCCTCCGGCACGATAACCGAGTCCGGCGCCTGTTCCAGGTACTTGAGTACCCGCTCGCGCGCCGCGTCCATCTGCCCGCGAAAGCGGTCGCGGCCGTAGGTCCACTCCAGGTAGCAGGCGGTCAAATAGGTCGCGAAGCCCTCGCTGAGCCAGACGTGCGGCCAGTCGCTCTCGGTCACCGCGTCGCCGAACCACTGGTGGGCGACCTCGTGGGCGATCAAGGTCTCGATCCCGTTCTCGTTGTCGATCGCGTCCTCGTCGTAGAACACGTTGCCCGCGTTCTCCAGGCCGCCCCAGCGGGTCGTCGTCTGCACGTTGGCGAGCTTGGCGTAGGGGTACTCGCCCAGCCGCCGCTCGAACTTGCCCACCACCCGGGCGGCGGGCGCGAACGCCCGCAGGCCGACTTCCCGGTCCTGCGGGTAGACCCAGGTCTCCACCGGCACGCCGTCCACCACCCCCTGCCGGTGGCGGACGAAGCGCGCGGCGCCGATCGCAATGACCTTGGTGGCGACCGGCGCCCGGCTACGCCACTCGGTCCGCCTCAGGCCTTCCTCCAGGTCGATGGCCGCAACGAACGCTCCGGTGGCGACGACCTGGTAGTGCGCCGGAGCGGTGACCGCGAACGAGACCAGCGCCTTGTCCGACGGGTGATCGACCACCGGCAGCCAGTGGTGGGCCCGGTTCGGCCAGTTGTCGGCGAAGAAGGTCCGGTCGCCGTGCCGGTTCACGCCGATGGTCAGGCCGTCGGCGGGCACGCCGCGGTAGCGCACCTCGATCCGGAACACCTGGCCGGCCCCGGCTTCGCGGCCCAGGTGGACATGGAGACGACCATCCTCCTGCCGGAACGACAGAGAACGCTCGGCGTCCGAGGTCCTCCCCGGCGGTTCAGCCAGCGCCACCGCGGACACGACCATGCCGCCCGCCGCCTGCCCTCCGTCGCCGGGCGCCTCGACGCCACCGGCCTCGCCGCCAGCCTCTCCGTCGGGATCATCCAGATCGAACTCGACCTCCGAGACCGCCCGAAGAACGCGGAAGCCGATCGCCGCCCGGCCCTCGATCTCGTCGCTGGTATCGGAGAGCTTCAGCTCGAAGCGGTAGTCCAGTACATCGATCGGCGCCTCGATCGCTTGCGCCCGAACCGGCGCGGCAAGACCGGGGAAGGCCCCCTGCGCGCACACAACTGCCGCGCCGAGCAGCAGCAGACGCACCGCCGCGTGCTCCGGTCGGCGAGCCGAAACCGGGAGCACGCGCGGAGTCTGGTGCCGGACGATGGTCGCCGCTTCGCGGCGCCAAGTCCCCCGCGGGTCAGAAGACCCGCGGCCACTGCCGTCAGTCTCAGTCGGCGTTAAGGAACTTGTAGACGACAGCCGCCAAGCCACCGCCCACCAAGGGGCCGACGCCGTAGAGCGCCAGCGTGGAAGGATCGAAGTCGCCGCCTGATATCGCCTCCATGATCTGCGGCCCGATCCCGACAGCCGGGTTGAAGGCACCGCCCGAAACGCCAGCGCCGGCGTACACCATTGCCGCGAGCGCGAAGCCGATCGCCAGACCGTGAGCGGAGTTGCTCGAGCGAACATTCAGGACCACGGTGGCGAGCGCGAACGTGAAGAGCGCCTCGACCAGCATACCGTGCCAGAGTTCATGCTCCCCGACGGGCATCAGGGCGAAACCGCCGCCCGTGACGAGCCGGAAGACGCACCAGCCCAAACAGGCGCCAACGAGTTGCGCCACCATGTGCTTGAGGGCATCCGCCGCCTCGATCTTGCCTTGCATCCAAGCGGCAACGCTCACTGCCGGGTTGTAGTGGGCGCCAGACAGGTGTCTGCCGCTGTAGACCATGACCGCCAGCATCAGTCCGACGGCGATGGGGTTGTTCCCCGAGAAGGCCACAGCCATCATCAGGAACATCGTGCCGATCAACTCCATGAGCAGTTTGCGCATGTTTTCCCTCCCTTGGGGTTCTACTTCAGATCTCTTTCCTCCTCATTTACGCCTTGCCGTCGACCACACGACAGCGCGTTACTACCGATGGTAGCGTGTGAACAGCAGAATTTCACATCGAGTTTTGGAGTTTTCTTTGAAGGAGCCTCTCCAGCGATGAAGTCGAGAGCCGCCGTGGCCCGCGAAGCGGGCAAGCCACTCGAGATCGAAGAGGTCGACGTCGAAGGGCCGAAGGAGGGAGAAATACTCGTCCGCGTCGTCGCCACCGGCGTCTGCCACACCGACGCCTACACCCTGTCAGGGGCCGACCCGGAGGGGCTGTTCCCCGCGATCCTAGGCCATGAAGGCGGCGCCATCGTCGAGGAAGTCGGGCCCGGCGTTACCTCCGTTGCCCCCGGCGACCACATGATCCCCCTCTACACGGCGGAATGCCGCGAGTGCAAGTTCTGCACTTCGGGCAAGACGAACCTGTGCCAGGCGATCCGCGCCACCCAGGGCCAGGGCGTGATGCCGGACGGCAGTTCCCGGTTCGCCAGCGGCGGCCGGTCGCTCTACCACTACATGGGTACTTCGACCTTCTCCGAGTACTCGGTGATCGCCGAGATCTCGGCCGCCAAGGTGAACCCGGCGGCGCCGCTCGACAAGGTCTGCCTGCTCGGCTGCGGCATCACGACCGGTATCGGCGCGGTGCTCAACACCGCCCAGGTGGAGCCCGGCGCGACGGTCGCGGTGTTTGGTCTCGGCGGCATCGGCCTGTCGGTGATCCAGGGCGCCGTGATGGCCAAGGCCGGCCGGATCATCGCGGTTGACATCAACCCGGCCAAGTTCGATTTCGCGCGCTCCCTCGGCGCCACGGACTTCGTCAACCCGGCCGACTACGACGACCCGATCCAGGAGGTCCTCGTCGACCTGACGGACGGCGGCGTCGACTACTCGTTCGAGTGCATCGGCAACGTCGAGGTCATGCGCGCGGCTCTCGAGTGCTGCCACAAGGGCTGGGGCGAGTCGGTGATCATCGGCGTCGCCGGCGCCGGCCAGGAAATCGCGACCCGTCCCTTCCAGCTCGTCACCGGCCGCGTCTGGCGCGGCACCGCCTTCGGCGGCGTCCGCGGCCGAACCGACCTCCCCGGCATGGTCGATCAGTACATGGCCGGCGAGATCGAGATCGACAGCATGATCACCCACACCATGGGCCTCGACGACATCAACCACGCCTTCGACCTCATGCACGAAGGCAAGAGCATCCGCTCGGTGGTGCTGTACTAGCGAGGCTTCGCCTCAGACCGACGAGCATGTCCTTGCGGGCTACGCGAGCCGACGTATCGATGCATGGCTCTGGGTGAAACTTGCCTCAACTGTAAAGACCACGCTCGTTCAAGGAATCTAGGGCGTTGCGGTAGCACCCGCCCGCGCGTTTCGGGGTTCAGGGGGAGGGGTCCCAGGTGCCGCTCGCGCTTTGTCGGAAGGCGATGGGGGGTGCGCTCACTGCACTCCGCTCGCTCCGGTTGGCCATCGTCCTACGGAAGAACTCGGCCGTCGCTCGCTCCGAGCCACTTGGGCCCCCTCCCCCTGAACCCCTGCGCAGGCTAGACCGAAGTTCTGAGCTTCAAGTCGTGAAATCGCCTGTAGTGGTGGGCGTTTTCAGTTGTTCGGCGGTGTCTTGTACTGGGTACGTCGGCTTCAGGGGCGGATGCCGAGTAGCTTGAAGGCTTCGTTCTGGAGTGGAGTGGGCCGTGCGAGGACGTCGGCTGTGGAGTCGGCGTCGCCGTGCATCCGCACCCGGTTTCGGGTCAGCGTGGCCAGGTCGGCGAGCAAGGTCTGGAAGCTGTGGACGGGGAGTCCGTCGGGGGTCCTCCGGGAGTTGGCCTTGGCCATCGCCTCGGGCGACCTGCGCGCGGGATCGACTGGCGACTCGCGTTGGTCGTCGCGGCGTTGGTCGTCGAAGAGGATGGGCGCCAGGGTCCGGCGCATGTGCCACTCGACGTAGTAGGCGAGCATGCAGAGGAAGACATGGGCGCGCACCCTCGAGGCCGGGCGATGGTGGACGGGGCGCACTTTGAGGTCGACGCTCTTGTAGGAGCGGAAGGCGCGTTCGACGCGGCTGAGGCTCTTGTAGGCGCGGACCGCATCGGCTGCCGGCAGTTCGTCTTCGGGGACGTTGGTGCGGATGACGTAGAAGCCGTCGAGAGCGGCTTCCTCGGCGATGCGCGCCTCGTTGCGGCGGTATTGGAAGCCGTCCTCTTCGATCTCGACCTCGAAGTGCTTGCCGACCTTGTAGGCGCCCCGGGCGCGGTCCGCGCGCACGGCGATGGCGTCCTTGCCGCGCAGGGGGTTCTTCTTGCGCCGCGTCGCCGCAACGACGGCGTCGAGCTTGCGCTCGGTGGCTTCGAGAAGCTCCTGGCGCTTGCGGCCGCGTTCCTCCGCCAGAAGCGGGTTCCGGCACACCACGAGGCGCTCCTTCGGGTACAGCTCCGGAACCCTGATCTCGGCCATCTTCCGCTGGTCGAAGAGCGACAGTTGCAGGTGGCCTTCCTGGGCCAGCGTCCTGATCGCCGGCGCGCGCAGGGCGCTGATCCAGGACAGGCCCGCGGGGTCGAGGTCCTCGCGGATGCGCGCGTCGGTGATCAGGCCCCGGTCTGAGACCATCACGATCCTCTCCAGCGAGAAGCGGTCGCGGAGCTTCTGCACCTGGGCGTTCAGGGTCGTCGGATCGGCCGTGTTGCCCTCGAATACCTCGACCGCGACCGGGCATCCGTCCCGGCTGCAGAGCAGGCCGAAGACGATCTGGACCTTGCCTCTCTTCTTGTCCCTGGAGTAGCCGTGCCTGGCCAGCGTGCACTTCCTGCCCTCAAAGTAGACCGAGGTCACGTCGCAGAGCACCAGCGAGCCGTCTTCCAGATGCCGCCGGGCAAGAGTCCGCTCGATGCGCGGCTGTTTTTCGAGCAGCCAGTCCATGGCGCCGTAGAGTTCGTCGGCCGAGGCCTCCTGCACGCCGAGTTCCTCGCCGAGGGTGTGGCTCATGGTCTCGCTTGCGAGTCCGCGGGCGGTGGCGAGCTTGGATCGCGGCTCGAGGATGCGGGCCGCGATCATGGCCAGCGCCAGCGCCCGCTCGCGCGAGGGCCGTCGATCGAGGAGCCGTTCGAGGCCGAGGCTTCGGGCCGCGCCGAGGACGGCGGCGACGTGGCCGTGCGGTCTGGCGCGCAGGATCTCGAAGGCTGCCTCGAGCGAAGGCAGGGCGACTCCTCCCTTGAGCAGGGTTCTGAGTCCTTCGACGAGTTGGTCGGGCCACTTGGAGAGGTTGGCGAGAGTGCGTTTCTTGACCTTTCCGTCCTGTCGGTAGGACTCTCTCAGCAGGACGGCTGGTGGTGAGTTTCGGTTGGGTACCCGTTCGATGTACATGGCTTCTCATTGTAGACGAAACCATTCAGAATGTCTACATGCCACGAGATCATTACATGGCTACCAATGGCGGAAAACAGGGGCGGCCCAACACCCGAAAACCCAAGCACTGCAACGCCTCTCGACGACGAGGAGGCCCCAGGAGCCTCAGAACTTCGGGCTAGACGCTGTCTACCGGCGGTCGGCAGTCACTTTCAGGCGTTCGTAGCCAACCCTGAGGGCCAAGCCCGATGGGGAGAACGCGGAGTGGAACCGCGCTACATGTCCATGACCGCCGCGATATCGCGGTCGAGTTGCGGCGGTTTGGACAGCAGGGAGATGCCGAAGAAGAGGGTCAGGGAGACGAGGAGGGAGAGGGCGCCGACGTCGATGCCGTACGGCACCGGCAAACTCGAGACCTGAACCCCGAAGTTGATCGCCAGGCTGGAGCCGATGGCCACGTTGGCCGCTGTCGCGGTGGCGCGTTTCCAGTTGAAGCCGATGGCCACCGCGGGCACCAGGGCGGCGGCGAAGGTGCCCCAGCCGAAGGCGCCGAGCAGGGCGACGAGGTCCTGGCCGCTGTAGAGGGCGAACAGGGAAGCCGCGACGGCGATGATCACGGTCACGATCCGGGCCCACCGCAGTTCGTTCCTGAGCGAGCGGCCGAAGAGGGCGCGCGGAATGTCGTGGACGACGGCCGCGGCGCCGATGTTCAGGAAGCCGTCCGCGGTCGACATGATCGCCGCGAACAAGCCCGCGAAGACGACGCCGGCGAGGAGCGGATGAGCGAACGCCTGCAGGAACTGCGGCGCCGCCGCGTCGGCGCCTGGAATCTCCGGGTGGGTCCCCTGAAGCACCAAGGCCCGCATCACCAGGCCGATGCTGATCCACAACAGGGCCGAGACCGCGTAGGCCGCGATGGAAACCGGCAGAATGCTGCGCGCGTCCCGCACCCGGCGGCACATCATCATCTTCGTGATGATGTGCGGTTGCCCGGCCAGGCCGAGGGCGAAGACGAAGTACCAGGAGAGCGAGTTCATCATCCCGGCCGTGCCCCACGGCCCCATCGCCTCCGCGTCGTCGGCCATGATCGTCTCGCTCATGCCGGCGAAGCCGCCGTCTATCGCCGCGACCGCGGCCAGCAGCACCAGCACTGCCGCCACCATCATGACGAAGCCCTGGATGAGGTCGGTGTAGACCGAAGCGATGATGCCCCCGGTAACGCAGTAGAACACGAGCACGGCACATGAGAAGGCGACGCAGGCCCCGATGCTGATCGGTCCGAAGCTGCGCTGGAGAATGTCCTGGAGGACCGTCGCCATGGCCAGGATCTGGGTTCCCAGGTAGCCCATCACGCCGAGCAGGATGGCGAGTGCCGTCAGCCCCCGGCTCCACTGGCTCTTGTAGCGGGCCGCCACGGCGTCGGGCAGCGAGATCGAGTCACGCAGCTCCGCGAACAGCCGCAGGCGCTTGCCGAGCAGGTAGAACGCGATCACGTAACCCACCGACGAGCAGATCACCATCCACAGCGAGCTCATGCCCATGCGGTAGACAAGCCCCGGGCCGCCGACGAATCCGAAGCCCGACAGCGTGCTGGAGAACACAGCCAGGGCGGTGACGATGATCCCCAGGTCGCGGCCGGCCATGAAGAAGTCCTTCGTCGACTTCGTGCGCCGCAGCGCCCACAGTCCGACGCCGACGCAGACCACGAGATAGAGGCCGATGCAGGCCAGGATGACGTTGTTGCCGCCGCCTTCCATCTACCGTTCGCCCGGGCTGCCGGCCGCCTCGTCCGCGCCTCCGCCGGAGGCCCTTCCCCGACGCGACTCCGCCACCAACTGCTCGAACTCGGCCACCTCGTCCTCGCTGATCACCCAGCGATCGAAGTTCCGCATGTAGAGCGCGGCAAAGACGAGGGGGACGGGCCACAGGCCGTAGAGCATCCAGGCCGAGGGTCGCGGGAAGGAGCCGAACAGCGTCCGCGCGGCGTCGGGCGCGACGTAGGCGCGGTAGCTCAGAACCAGGAGCGTGAAGACCAGAACGACCAGCGCCAGGCCGACCAGCAGGGCCGCACCGCTACCCCCCGGCAGTCGGCCGCCGCGTCGAAGGCCCAGCGCCATCAGACCCGCGAAGAGGACGATCGACAGCGTGCCGTAGAGCCAACCCAGGGGGAGAACGGCGTCGTGGCGGTCGGAATCGCCGCCCTGGCGCATCGTCCCGAACCCGGGGTGGTCGATCCCGCGGCCATCGGCCGGCTCGTCCGTGAGGGCGACAGCCAGAACGACCGCACAGAGTGCGACCAGCACCGCGAAGACGACAACGGGGACGCGCAAGTTCATGTCAGCATCCCGCACATCCGCGTCTCGGTGCCAGCCCACGGCGGAACTTCGCCCCGAGCCGCTGCTCCGCCCTGATGCGTCCTCAGTCCTCTTGCGGAGTCGGGTTGAGGATCATCGTCATCTGACGGCCCTCGAGTCCGGAGCGCGTCTCGACCTCGCCAACTCCGTCGATCGCCGCGCTCACCTTGTCCAGAATGGCGACGCCGAGTTCAGGCCGGCGCAGTTGCCGGTAGCGGAAGAAGATCGTGACCTTGACCTTCTTGCCCTCGCGCAGGAAGCGCAGCGCCCGGTCGGTCTTGATCTGGTAGTCGTGCGGGTCGATCGTAGGGCGGTACTTGACCTCCTTCAGATCGATCGTCGCCGCCTTCTTCCGCGACTCCTTCTTCTTCTTGTCGCGTTCGAACTTGACCTTGCCCCAGTCCAGGATACGGACCACGGGCGGGTCCGTGTTGGGACCCACTTCGACGAGATCGAGACGCGCCGCCTGAGCGCGCGTCCTGGCTTGATCCAAGGCGACGACACCCACCTGGGTACCGTCCTGATCGATGAGCCGTACCGGGCTTTTCCGGATCCGGTGGTTGATGCGCGGCTCTCTGGATGGGGGTGCGATCTCGAAGACTCCTGTGTTGACTGCTGGTCGGTTCTGCTATTGCGCGGCCGAAGGGCCTAGCCCGCGGATGACGGGAGACGAAGCGCTACCTTAGCCGCTCCCTGCCCGTGTGCGGGCGCGGATCCAGTCGATTGAACGAACGCCGCCGCGGCTGCGCCGGCGCCCTCGCCCTGAGGGCTTCACTGACGGCGGCTCACGTCAACCAACCGCGGTCCTGCGCGCCGGTTCCGTCTTCGCCCGGCGCGTGCGCTTCTTGCTAGTCGTCTTGCTGCCGGCGGCTTTCTTCTTGGCCGCCTTGGCATCGGCCCCGGCCTTTCGGGAACCGGCCTTGCGCGAGCCGGCCTTCGGCTTGCGGGCAGCCGACTCCTTGTCGCCGTCGCCGTCCTTCGAGAGGCTCGCCTTGAGCGCCTCCATCAGGTCGATGATCTGCGCCTGCGGCGCCTCCGTTTCGTCCTCGGCCACCTCGCGGCCCTCGATCTTGCTCTGAATCGCCTCCCACAGCCGCTTGCGCACTTCGTCCGTGTACTGCTCGGGCGTGAACTCGTCGGAGGCAATCTGCTCGATCAGTTGCACGGCGAGGTCGAGTTCGCCGGGCTTGAGCTCCGTCTCTTCACCCAGGGGCACTTCGCCGAAGGACTTCAACTCGTCCTCGTACTTCAGTTGCTGCATGAGCAGGCCCTGCGCGTACGGCCGCAACATGACGAGATACTGCTTGCCGCGGGCCGCGTGCTTGGCCAGCGCCGAGCGGCCCGCCTTCCGCATTGCCTCGCTGAGCAGCCGGTAGGCGCGCTCGCCGCCCTTCTCCGGCCCCAGGTAGTACGACTTCTCGAAGTAGATCGGCTCGACTTCCGCAAGCGGCACGAACTCGGTGATTTCGATCGCCGGCGAGGCCTTCTCCTGGAGTTCCTTGATCTCCTCGTTGCTGAACGTGACGTACTGCCCCTTGCCGAACTCGTAACCCTTGATCGTCTCCTTGCGCTTCACCTCGGTGCCGGTCCGCTGGTTGACCAACTGCTGCTTGACCCGCGTGTTGTCCGTCGGGTCCAGCATGTTGAAGCGCACCGCGCCCGAGGTCTCCGACGTGGAGTACAAGCGAACCGGAATCGAGACCAAGCCGAACGATACGGTGCCGGCGCCAATGGTACGAGCAGGCATAGACGGCGAAGCATAGCATCGAAACCGCTCGGCGGTGGTGTCCGCAAGCTCCGTTGACAGGACAATCCCAGAGTCCGGCGCTCGCACCGGATTCGGGCAAGACGACCGCGTTCCCGGAGCCCGGCGAGATGGTCCGACACTCCGGACAGTCCAGCTTCTGGGAGAATGCCGCGGATGCCTGGCCCGCACAGCGGCAATCTCGAGGCCTACCGCCGCAAGCGATCGAGCGAGGCGACGCCGGAGCCTTTCGGTCCCGCGACGGGGACCGGCGCCGGCCGCTTCGTGGTCCAGAAGCACGCCGCCCGCCGCGTCCACTTCGACCTGCGCCTGGAACTCGAAGGCACGCTGAAGTCCTGGGCCGTACCGAGGGGGCCCAGCCTCGACCCCGAGGTCAAGCGTCTGGCGGTGGCCACCGAGGACCACCCGCTGGAGTACGCCGACTTCGAGGGATCGATCCCCGCCGGCAACTACGGCGCCGGGGCGATGATCGTGTGGGACGGCGGGCGCTGGAGGCCGCTCGAGGACCCGGTCGCCGGCATGGAGAACGGCAAGCTCCTCTTTGAACTCCACGGCTACAAGTTGCGCGGCGTCTGGACCCTGTTCCGCACCGACGGCCGCCGCCAGACGGAGGACGGCAGCCAGTGGTTGCTGATGAAGAAGCCGGACGCCGCCGCGCGGCCGCAATCGGGCGACGGTGCGAACGACGGGGCCGGCGCGGACGGCGGCGAGGACGACCTGGCGCAGCAGTCCGTGCTCTCCGGCCTGACCGTCGAGGAGCTCCGGGACGGCTGCGAGCGAATCGAGGAGGTTCGCGTCGAGGTCGGCGCCTCGGAAGCGCGCCGCCGGCGGGTCGATCCGCGCTCGCTGCCGTTGATGCTCGCGGTCACCGGCGACCGGCCGTTCTCCCGCGAAGGCTGGATCTACGAGTTGAAGTACGACGGCTACCGGCTGGTGGCGGCGAAGGAAGGCGGCAGCGTCTTCCTTCGCTACCGGAACGGCGGCGACGTGACCGCGCTCTACCCGGAGCTCACCCGGTCCCTGCGGGCGCTGCCGGTGCGGTCTCTCGTCCTGGACGGCGAGGTCACGGTCCTCAACGTCGGCGGCAGGCCGAGCTTCGCCCGGTTGCAGACGCGCGCCCTGCTCAGCCGCCCGGTCGACATCGAACGAGCCGCGGTGCGCCGGCCCGCGACCCTGTTCGCCTTCGATCTCGTGGCGTTCGAGGGATCGGACCTGCGGTCGCTGCCGCTCCTGGAACGCAAGGCCCTGCTGGCGAAGGTGCTGCCCCCGGCCGGACCGCTCCGTTACTCGGACCACATCGAGGAACGGGGCGAGGCGTTCTTCGAGCAGGTGACGGCCATGGGACTCGAGGGAGCGATGGCCAAGGACGGCGACTCCCTCTACGTCGGCCGCCGCTCGTCGTCGTGGGTCAAGCTCCGCACCGAGCAGACGGCCGACCTCGTGATCGTCGGCATGTCGCCTCCCAAGGGCAGCCGGGTCGGCTTGGGCTCGCTGCACCTCGCCGTCTGGGACCCGGAGCTCGCACCTGGACGGCCGGGCAGCGGCGAGCAGGGTGGACTGGTCTACGCCGGGCGTGTCGGCACGGGCTTCAGCGATGCGGACCTGGCGGAGCTGGCGGAACGCCTGGGCACGCTGCGCCGCGAAACCCCGCCCTGCCGCGCGCCGCGAGGGGTCGAGGACGCTCAGGCGAGCCCCGCGAGCGCGAACGCCTCCCCGACAACCCCGAACTCCTGCGGTTCGCCGTCGACGGACCCGCCGGCCGCGGCCGTTCTCACCGACGACGATCTCCTGGACGGCCGGATCGAAGACCAGACCTGGATCGATCCGAACCCGGAACTGATCTGCGAGGTCCGCTACAAGGAGTGGACGCCCCACGGCATGCTCCGGCACCCGGTCTTCCTCCGGCTGCGGGACGACAAGCCGATCGAGGACTGCGTGCGCCGCGCCGGGCCGCGAGCCCCGGGCACCGACCCGCCGCCACCGCCCGAGCGCCGCGTCGAGGTGACGAACAGGTCCAAGGTGTTCTGGCCCGCCGAGGGCTACACCAAAGGCGACCTGATCGACTTCTACGCCGCCATCGCCGACGCGATGCAGCCCTACCTCACCGACCGTCCGCTGGTGATGACCCGCTACCCCGACGGAATCGATGGCAAATCGTTCTTCCAGAAGAACGCACCCGACTTCGCGCCCGACTGGCTGCACACGGTCAAGCTCGTCAGCCCGCGAACGGACAAGGAAGTCGACTACTTCGTCTGCCAAGACCGGGAGAGCCTGATCTACATCGCCAACCTGGGCGCGATCGTCCTCCACGTCTGGTCGAGCCGGCTGCACCAGCTCGGCCAGCCCGACTGGTGCATCCTCGACCTCGACCCCAAGGACGCCCCGTTCGAGGACGTGATCAAGATCGCCGTGGCCATCCGCCGCCTGTGCCGGCGGATCAAGCTGCCCAGCTTCGTCAAGACCAGCGGTTCAAGCGGCCTGCACGTGCTCCTGCCGCTCGGCGGCGCCTGCACCTTCGAACAGTCCCGCGGCCTCGGCCAACTCATCGCCCAGATCATCTGCCGCCAGTTGCCCGACATCGCCACCGTCACCCGCAACCCCGAACGCCGCGGCGGCAGGGTCTACATCGATTTCGTCCAGAACGGCCGCGGCCGGTTGCTCGTCGCCCCGTTCAGCGTCAGGCCGTTGCCCGCCGCCCCGGTCTCGACGCCGCTCCGCTGGTCCGAGGTCAAACCCGGCCTCGACCTGCGAAACCACGACATCCGGTCGCTGCCCGAACGGTTGAAGAAGCTCAAGACCGACCCGCTGCGCGGTGTGTTGACGAAGAAGCCCGACCTGCTGGCGGCGCTCCGGCGGTTGAGCGGCCTAGTGTAGCAATCCGGGTGATCGCCGAGGGATCTGGCTGCGGACCGACTGCACCGGCGTCCCCGCCGGCTGCCGCCGCAGGCGGCTGGAAAGACGCGCCGGCCGCAAGGCCTGCGGCCGCTGCCGAGCTGCGGGTTCAGTCGCCCGATGTTGACATCGAGCCACTACTGAACTAGGTTTCCAACCATGAAGCGCCTCAACATGCACGAAGCGAAGACCCACCTGTCCCACCACATCGCCGAACTCAAGGAAGGCGAGACGATCATCCTCTGCCGTCGCAACAAGCCGGTCGCCGAGATCCGGCCGCTGCCGCGGGAGCGCAAGAAGCCCCGACCCATTGGACTGTGCCGCGGACAGTTCACGATCCCGGAGTCGTTCTTCGATCCGCTGCCGGACGACTTCATCGAAGCCTTCGAGAACGGACCGGTCTTCCCCGGCGAGTGAAGCTGCTACTCGACACCTGCACCTTCCTCTGGTGGTGCCTGGATGACCGCAGGCTGCCGGCGACCGTCCGAAGCTCCGTGTCCGACCCGGCGTACACCGTATATCTCAGCGCATCATCGGCTTGGGAAATCGCCGTGAAACACGGACTCGGCCGATTGCCGTTACCACAGGATCCTCAGCTCTTCGTGCCCGAACAGCGCAGGCGCCACGGTTTTGAGAGCCTTCCCTTCGATGAAGCGAGCGCTCTGCAGCTACAACGTCTCCCGCCCCTCCACAAGGACCCCTTCGACCGCCTACTGATCTGCCAGGCGATCGAGCACGGGATGACGCTGGTCACACCGGACAGGCTGGTCTCCCAGTATCCGGTGCGGATCTCGTGGTAGGGCGCTGACGCCCCTCTCCCCCGCCGGGTAGATCAATCAGAACTGGAGCCGCAACCCGGCCCGCACCCGCCGGCTGTTCTGGAACGCTGCCGGGAGGCCTTCCCGGCCGTCCCGCCTGGGCTGCTGCTCGGCGACGGCGTCCGCGGCGCTTCCGGCCCCAGCGCCGATCAGCACCGGGTCGAAGTAGGCGAGGGGCCAGAGCTCGGTGGCGGCGTCCTGGTCGAAGATGTTCAGCGCCTCGGCGAAGAACGCGAGCCGCCGATGCTCGGAGCGCAGGGGGATGCGCAGAGTCACCGCGAGGTCCGCCCGCTTCAGGTCCGAACTCTTGACCGGTGTCTCCGGACCGGGAGGCAACGGAGCGAGTCCGGTGCTGAGAATCCGGTTCTCCTCGTCGACCCGTACCGCCATGGTCCGCGGAACGTACGACCCGCCGGTGCGGAACCGGTAGACGAGGGCCGCAACCAACCGGTCGCCGGGAGACAGCACGAGCCAGCCGGCGAGCTGGTGCTCGCGGTCGACTCCGAGGCGCCGACTCTCGTTTGTCACGTCGAAGACGTCACAGGGCACCGGCGACGAGCAGAGGTCCAACGCCGCCACGCCCGGATGAACATCCGTGCCACTGAAGGCCTGGAGCGCCAGGCCGCCGGCCTCGTGGTTGCCCGTAAGCCGACTCAGAAGATAGGTGAAGTGAACGCGCCAGGCCGGGTCGAAACCGACGTTCGCGCCGAGCTCGGCGCCCCACCAGTCCTGCTGCAGCCGCGGCAGATCGCGGCTCGCGCCTCCCCAGGCGCCCATACCGGCGCCCAAGCCGGGCGTCAGGAGCGTCGGCACGATCGCGCCGCCATCTTCCACCGGAACCAGCCGGATGCCGTCGCGCAGCCGGCGACGGGCAAGGCGCGCGGAAATCACCACGTCCGGCAGAAACTGGTATCTCGTTCCCAACTGGACCTCCCGCACCCGCCCGGGACGCAGGTCGGAATCGACGGCGGCATGCTCGAAGACCAGGGGCGAACCGGAGTATCCCGCCGTCCGCAATGCCGCGAGTCCGTCGATGCCCGCTAGACCGGCTACGGGGCGGTAGGCGTCCACGTGCCACCAGGCAGCGCCTCCGTAGACCTTCCACTTGCCGCGTTCGGTGACGTCCCAGACGAAGCCCATCCGGGGTTCCGTGCGATCGCCGAGGCCGAGTTCGAGCGGCCCGGTCGACTCCTTCTCGGCGCGCAAGCCGAGATGCAGAGTCAGGCGCCTGTCGAACACTCCCGCCAGGCGCCAGGCGTCCTGGACATAGAGCGCCCGCTTCTCCTGCCGCAAACCGCCCGCTCCGAGAGGCTCGCCGCGCCAGTCCGGCAGGGGGCCGCCGGGAATCCGCAGTTCCCGTCCCGGATGATCGGAGCGCAGCAGTTGCAGATCGCCGCGGGTACCCTGAACGCCGACCTCCAGCGTGTGATCGAACAGGAAGAACGACGGTTCCACGGCCCAGTTCCGGCGAGCCGCCAACCGCCGCAGCGGGCCCGCGGCCCGGGGGCGCAAAGAGCCCGCGACGAAACCCGGGGCCGGCGCCACGAAGTAGGCGCCCGTGTCCTGCCAGGGATCGGCGCGATCGCGAAGGTCGGAGCGGCCGCCGAAGAGCCGGAGCCACAGCCGATCCGTGATGCCCCACTCGATGTTCAGACTCGTCGTCTGGTGACTGGAACGCCTGCTCTCGACACCGTCGCCGTCGGGAAGCACCAGCAGGGCGGGCCGACGGCCATCCAGTTCCGTGGACCCCTCGTGATGCTTGAGGCTCAGGTTGCTGGCCGAACCGGCCCACCAGTCCAGTTTGCCCACCGACAGCTCCGTCGTCTCCCGCCATGTCAGTGGCGCGCCGGCCAGGAACAGATCGAAGACGCCGCTGGCCCGGCCCACCGAATGGCCGCCGAACGCCCTCGCGCGCTCGTCGCGCAGAGGTCCGCCGACGAAGACGTAGGCCTCTTCGCCGAAGATCTTCCTGCTGTCGGTGCCGCCGAAGGAAACCTGCTCACCGGCCTGCTGGCGCAGAGCCGGCCTCTCGGCCCGGTCCAGCGGCTCGACAGCCGACAGGCCGCCGTTCACCCGCCAGGCCGTGTCGCCGGTCCGCGTGATCAGGTCGATGTGCGGGCCGGCCAGAGCCGCCCCGAAGTCCATCGTCCGCACGCGTACCTGATCGACCCAATGGAGGTCCACCGCTGTCGCTTCGCGGGTAGCGATGGCCGTTTCCTGTCCGTCGATCCGATAGTTGGCGAGTCCGGGAGACCAGCCGCTGACCGCCAGTCCGCCGGCAACCGCGTCCAGACCCGTGGCGAGGTCCAGGTTCACCGCCGCCGTCGAGCCGGGCAGTTCCCGCAGGTCGTCTCCGGTCAGAACGTTGCCGTCGCTGCCGGTGACCATGTCGAGCAGGGGCGACGACACGAAGTCGAGACTCGAGGCTCCGCCGGCGCGAAGACCGAAGTCGACCCTCAGCACACCGCCGGTGACCAGGATCAGGTTCTCCGCCGCGGAGGTCGCAAACCCCTCCAGGCTCGCCTCCACGCCGTAGCTGCCGGGCGGCAGCCCCGGCGCCCGGTAACCGCCGCCGGCACCGACACGGACGATCCTCGGGCTGTACAACTGCTCCCCCGTGATTCTTATCTCGGCTCCGGCGAGAGGCTCTCCGGTGGCCTCGTTCCGCACCTGCCCGTTGATCTCGCCGTTCAACTGGGCCCACGCCGGTCGCGGCGAGGCAAGAACCGAAGCCGCGACCGCGAGCACGACCACCGCCGTAACCGCCGGCGCCGCGGCCAGTCGCGCCGGCTCCCGTTTCGGCAGGAGCAGCGAGGCGCAGGCGGACACGAGGCCCACGACGGCGCCGGCCTGCAGCACGGCGGCCAGTTCGAAGCGATCGGCGAGTTCCCCGATCGTCCAGGTGGCGATCCCGCCGGTCGCGAACAGGAAGCCGAGCGCCGTCCCCGAGGCCAGGCCCCGGCGCCAGGGCAGCAGCGACTGGGCCATGACGATCAGAATCGAGTGCGACGCTCCCAGCAGGGCCCCGCACGGCAGCGCCAGCGCAAAGGTCCAGTTGCCGGAGCCGGGCAGGAAGACCAGGAGCAGGGCGCCGAGCAACGTGGTCAGGAAGACCACCGGACGTCGACCCCAGCGGTCAGCCCATTCCCCGGCGAAGACGGCGGTCACCGCGCCGCCCAGCAGAAACATGCCGCTGGCGAGTCCCTGGGCTCTGGAGCTGAAGCCCTGTTCGGCCAGCAGGAGGGGAAGAAACGCGATCGTTCCGAAAACCGCCCAGGACCGGCTGGCGAACACGAGGGCCAGGAGGGCCATCAACCCGACCCGCACGGGGGGCCGCGGGCCGGGAGTTCCGGAACCGGCAGCCTCCGGCTTCTCCTCCGGCTGCGCCGCCAGGGGCGCCGCGTGGAATCGTCGCGGCCCCATCGCGAAGGCCATGAACAGAGGCACGGGCGCCACGATCAGCACGAGCCAGAAGATCCCGGTCAGCCCCGCCCGGTCAAGAGCCAGCCCCGCCAGGTACGGCCCGGTCGTGAGCCCGACCTGACCGCAGAAGAAGAAGATGGCGGTGAACGTGGCCGAGCGGGCCACGTTCACCGTACTGGAGTGCATCACGCCCAGGGGATGGAAGGCGCCGGAGGCGACCGCGGCGAGGGCGAACGGAATGAGGAACAGCCCGAAGCTCCCCGTCGCGGCGGCGGCAGCGACCGCCAGCGCCATGCACCCCAGGTTGAAGGCGACGCTGAACGGTCCCAGGAAGCGGCTGCCGACCCGGTCGACCAGCCAGCCGAAGGCCGGCTGCGTGGTGCCGGCCAGGACCTGGAACAGTCCCACCGCAAGCCCGATCTGCGCGGCGCTCAAGCCGAGCGGCGCCTTCAGGAAGGCCAGCAGCACCGGCCCCATGCTGTTGAAGATGTCGATTCCGAGGTGACCGACCGTCACCGCGGCGAAGATGCGCCGGCCACTCATGGGATCTCGCCAACCACGCGGCGTGACGTCTCCGCAGCCAGGAAGCGCCGAGCACTCATGCGCGGCCCGCTACCCGCCCGCGGGCGCCTCTCCCCGCGGCGCGCTGACGCCGCCTCCCCGCCGCGGATCGGCGACGCCGACGAGCGCCTCTTCCCTCACCCGGATCGCCGACACGTCGCCGCTCAAGCCGCGCTCGAACAGCTCGTGGCCGCGCGCGGCCAGACCCTCGAGCGTTTCGGCGGAAAGACCGCCTTCCTCGTAGAACACCTGGTCCGGCCACGCCTGATGATGCACCCGCGGACTCTCGACCGCCTCCCGCAGGGTCATGCCGTGGTCGATAACGTTCGAGATCACGTGGTAGACGGTGGTGATGATCGTCGGGCCGCCGGGGGTGCCCACAACCATCATCAGTTCGCCCTCCGGGTCGAGGACGATGCTCGGGGTCATCGACGACAGCATCCGTTTGCCGGGGACGATCGCGTTGTTCTCGCCCTCCACCAACCCGAACTGGTTCGGCTGGCCCGGCGAGGCCGCGAAGTCGTCCATCTCGTTGTTGAGCAGGAACCCGGCGCCGGTGACCGTGACCGCGTTGCCGTAGCCGCTGTTGATCGTGGTGGTGATCGAGGCCGCGTTGCCCCAGCGGTCCACCACGGAGTAGTGCGTCGTCTCGGTGCTTTCCCGCGGCGGCGCCACCTCGACCGGTGGCAGCGGCTGCGCCCGGTCCGGATCGATTTGCGCCCGCAGCCCGCCGGCGTAGTCCTGGGACTCGAACTGGGCCCGCGGCACGTCGACGAAGTCCGGGTCGCCGAGCAACGTGTTGCGGTCACGGAACGCGAGCCGCATCGTTTCGGCCTCCAGGTGGATCAGCTCGGCGCTGCCGAACGGAGGCAGGGAATCCCAGCCCTCCAGCACGTTCAGGATCAGGCCCAGGGTCAAGCCGCCGGACGAAACCGGCGGCATGGAGTAAATCGTGTGGCCGCGGTACTCGACCTCGACCGGCGCCCGCCAGACCGGCGCGTAGTCCGCGAGATCCTGGTGCGAAATGAGGCCTCCGCCCCTCTCCATCTCGGCCACGATCAGGTCGGCGACCGGGCCACGGTAGAAGCCGTCCGGACCCTGCTCGGCGATCGCCGTCAGGGTGGCTGCCAGGTCGGGCTGTTCCAGCAGCGTCCCCGGCGCCGGCGCCTCGCCAGCGTTCAGGAACTGCTCGGCGCTGGCCGGAAACCGGTTGAGCCGTTCGGCCGCCGACCCGAGGCTCCGCGACCGGACCTCGTCGACCTCGTGGCCGCGGGCAAACTCGATCGCGGGGGCCACCAGATCGACCCAGGCCATGGAGCCGTACCCCCGGTGCATCTCCCACAGCCCGGCCACGGATCCGGGCACGCCGGCCGCAAGATGGCCGATGACCGCGCTTTCGGTGACCTTGCCATTGTCGTCGAGGAACATGTCCCGGGTGGCGGCTCCGGGCGCCTTCTCGCGGTAGTCGAGCGCGCGGATCTCGCCGTCGTTCGACCGGTGGACCAGGAAGCCGCCGCCGCCGATGTTGCCCGCAGCCGGCAGCACCGCCGCCAGGGCGAAGCCGACCGCCACCGCCGCGTCGATCGCGTTGCCGCCCCGTTCCAGGACGCGGGCGCCGGCTTCGGAGGCCAGACCATGACCACTGACGACCATCCCGTGCTCCCCTTCCGCTGCCAGCGCCTTGCCTTCAAGGCTCCAGGCCGAAGTGCCCTCGGCATCGCGCGCCGATTCAGCCCCGGTGCAGGCGACTCCGAGCAGGACGGCGGGGGCGAGGCAGCCGGCGATCAGGCGACGAACAAGCGGACGCGAGGCAATGGTCGCGAACCAGCTCATTGAGTCGGGGACGGTATCAGAGCGAGGAGGCGGGCTCCCGCAAAGACCGGCTCGGGCGGCCGCAACGCCGGCCCTCATCCAGCACAGCCGGATAGTCTTGCGAGCGTTCCTAGTCCAGGCACAACTTCCCCTGTAGAGGAGAAGAACCATGCAGACGAAGCTTCCCGAGCTGACGATCGGCATCGAGGAGGAGTACCAGATCATCGACCCGGAGAGCCGGGAACTGAAGCCCTTCATCCAGAAGTTCCTCGAACAGGGTCAGATCGTTCTCCAGGAGCAGATCAAGGCGGAGCAGTTGCAGTGCCAGGTCGAAGTGGGCAGCGACGTCTGCCGCACGATCGGGGAGGCCCGCCAGGAACTCATCCGCCTGCGGCGATCGATTTCCCACCTGGCGTCCCGCAACGGCCTCCGAATCGCCGCCGCCAGCACCCATCCCTTCTCCTCCTGGCGCGAGCAGGACGTCACCGATGCCCAGCGCTACATCACTCTGCAGGAGAACTTCGGCGACGTCGCCCGGCGCATGCTGATCTTCGGCATGCACGTCCACGTCGGGGTGCCGGACAGGGACCTGCGCATCGACGTGATGGACCAGTCGCTCTACTTCCTGCCCCATCTGCTCGCCCTGTCGACGAGTTCGCCCCTCTGGCAGGGGCGCAAGACCGGACTCAAGTCCTACCGCTCGGTGGTCTTCGAGAGTCTCCCCCGCTCCGGTCTGCCGCCCTCGCTCCGGTCCTACGCCGAGTACGAGCGGCTCGTGAACGTGCTCGTTCAGACCAGATGCATCGAGGAACCCACCCAGATCTGGTGGGACGTCCGGCCCCATCCCAAGTTCCCGACCATCGAGTTCCGGGTCTGCGACGTCTGCACGAAGATCGAGGAGGCGCTGTGCCTGACGGCCCTGTTCATGGCGATCGTCGGCAAGTTGATCCGCCTGCGCCGCAACAACCAGGCCTGGAGGCGCTACCCCCGTCACCTGCTCTACGAGAACAAGTGGCGCGCGATGAGATACGGCATCGACGGCAAGATGATCGACTTCGGCAAGGCCGAGGAGGTGCCGCTACGGTTCCTGATCCGGGAGTTGATGGAGTTCGTCGACGACGTACTGGACGAACTCGGCATCCGCAAGGAAGCCGAGTACGTCCACACCATCCTCGCCGAGGGCACGAGCGCCGACCGCCAGTTGAGACGGGCCGAAGAGGCCGACCTGAACGCGGTCGTCGACGGCCTGATCGATGAAACGCGCGAGGGCTGCTCCTGAAGCTGCGGCGTCACCCGCGAGAGGGCTGCACGCAGTCCGCGCGTGCCGTGCCGACAGCTCTCGACAAGCCGAACCGCGCTTCCAACAACCCTCGCGACGCCGCGGCCCAGACCGGAGCGACCCGATCGCCCACCTTGGTGGTCTGGCCCGATGCCGAGATCGCGACCGTTGAGATCCCCAACCCGAGTGCGGCAGGCGCGCCGCTACTCACAGGTTGCCGCTACTCACAGGTTAGAGTGTCCGTGCAAACCTCGTCGAATCCATCGTCCACACAAACCCTTTCTACCGTGCAAACCTTCGGAACGCCGCCGCCGCCAGGCGGCTGCCGCGTCACATGCGGAGGCGGCCCGGGCTTCGGGCCACCACCACCAGGACCGGGCGGATTGATATTAGGAATCAAGAGGCAACATATCGTGATGGTCAGTGACCTCATTGCGCCTCTCCTTCACCACGAAGCGCCGCGAATTCCTGCGTAACGGAACGAAAGGTCTGGAGTTGCGTGACAGCCAACGGGCCACACTCGAACCGAACAAGCCGCCAGCTACCGGGTGTCTCCTCGCGCGCCGCCAGTGGCCTGCACCCCGCTTCCCGACTGACCTTCCATGCCCGAAAGAGCCGCTCGCGAGACTCCGAGTCGACATGCGGATCGGGAAGCACATGCTCTACCCACTCGAACAGCCCGCTCGCCTGCAAGTGGTCGAAGTAGTCGTGCAAACCCGACAACGTCTGGTCCGGGACGTGCGGGACAAGCGAGAGATCGAGACCCCCGCAACGTAGGGCTCGTAGCCGGTGGCCCAGTCCAGAGCCGGCTCGTTGTGCTTCTCCCCTCTTGCCACCGCAAAACGTCCTTCATAGTAGAACCACGCCCTGACGACGTTCTCCCTAGCCCACAACGAACCGATCAAGACAACACGATCGCCGACCTCCGGCCGCTCGTAAGAATACTCTGCCCGCAGTTCGTCCGCGCAGAACGCCCGGCCTCGAATCATCACCTGATCGGTTGGAATCAGCGTGTAGGACGGTAGCTCGGAACGAACATGCAGTGGCACCACTTCGGACAACTCCAAGAGCAGACCGGGATCACCGTTGGCCAGAAAACCGGGGATCAGATCCGACACCGTGGCCACAACCGCTACCTTCGATGTCAGCACCGTCAAGTCGAAGTCGTAGAACCGCTCGTCGGCAAACAACTTGGCGCGTGCTCGCGGGCTATCGGGATCGAGGGGAGGCACGCCGGCGCAGAGTTCCCGCGGCGGCCTCGCCCCATCCTCCAACTCCTCCTCTGCTTGGACTCCAAGCGGGTAGGCAACAGCAAAGGCCTCGGACTGTTTCCGCACTTGCTCCCGAATCTCCCCGCTCAGGCTCCAAGAGTCCCTGAAGGAGCCATCCCGGTATAGGACACCCGATGCCGCAATCCAGATCGGAGCATCCCGGTCGCCCACTCTCGCGGGCTGCGCGGCCGCCTGGATCACCACGGTCAGCGAGAAAAGGAAGACCAAGCTAACCACAACTTGGATTGGCGGCCCAACTGGTCGTCGCGTGAGTATTCTGAGTGTCCACTGTTTCATCTACTTTCCCCTAGTTCGTTGAGACTCTCCCTTGACCTTCAGCCGTGAGCCTGCCCCGGTTTCGTGGACACTTCATCCTTGGAGGAGGCGATGTCCACGACGTCGAGAAGAAGGAGCCGGTACCCGGCAGAGTACCGACAGCAGGCTGTGGATCTGGTCCGGGCGTAGCCCGGACCACGTAGCCCGCGAGTTCGAGCCTTCAGCGCAGTCGGTCCGCAACTGAGTTGCACGGGCGGACCGTGATGACGGGCGCCGGAGTGACGGCAGCACGACGGCGGAGCGTGAGGAGTTGCGCCGGCTGCGGCGCGAGGTTCGCCGGCTGCGCGAGGAGCGGAAGATCCTGGCAAGAGCCACGGCCTGGTTCGCTCGGGACACGGGCCGGAAGGATCGCCAGCCTCGAATGCGAGCTGATCGACCGCACCGCCTTCTGCAACCACGCCGAAGCCCAAGCGGAGATCTTCCGCTACATCGAGGGCTGGTACAACCCGATACGGAGACACTCCGCCATCGGACACCGGTCTCCCGTCAACTTCGAGAACGCGCGTACCAAGAGACTGCCTGATTCCCTAGACACAAACTGTCCACGGAAACGGGGCAATTCCACCTTAGCAGACCCGACAAGCGCGGAGAGAGAGAGAGAGTCATCCCAATCAGTCCCAGCGTCCAAGAACCAGCGAACCGAGGCCGACCGCTAGCACGACCAGACCCAAGACGACGAAGCGTGGCCAGATCCAGATCCGGCTGCCGCTGGCAGCGCTGACGTAGCTCGGAACCGGGGCCACGCCCTCCTGCTCCAACCGCAGCAAGCTCGCCTCCGAGTACGCATAGCGCGCGGGACCGTCGGGCGTGCGGAGTTCCAGCACGGCCGGGTAGTACCGGTTGAGGATCGCCTCTTCGGCGGCGGCGGTGGGCCAGTCTTCGGCGTCGAAGGCCTCGTTTCGGGCCTGGACGTGCCACGCGGCTTCCGACAGGAAGTGGTCCTCAATGTGCCAGGGCTGAAAGGGCGGCATGCGCGGCGGTTCCGTGGCCCAGCGGGCGCGGCGATTCTCGTTCAGGCGTTCGAGCCGCTCAGCGCCGTAGTAGCTGCGGAAGCGCCCGAGTTCCGGGTCGGAGATGAGGTGGCCGAGGTTCGTCAGGTCGACGAGGCCCACTGACGCAGCGACGAGGACAACCCACAGTGCGGCGATGGTCCGCCGTTCCGCGAGCGCAGGCGGCCGGGTGTCGAACCCGAACAGGCCGGTGCCGAACACGACGCCGCAGCCGGCGGCCGAGGCGTTGAGCAGACAGTCATGGAAGTCGCCTACGCGGACCCAGACGAGCCACTGCACGAACTCGTCCGCGACGCCGACCAGCGAGGTCAGAACGGCAGTCGAGAACGCCGCAGCGATGGCGGACCGGCCGCCGCGGAGGAAGGCGCGGTAGAGCAGCAAGGCGACGAGCCCGTACAGCACGAGGTGCATCCGTTCGAGCGCCGACTCCTCGGGGCGCCCCCGGGCCATCGCCGTCGCCTGCACCGCGGCCCAGACCGCCCCGACGGCGAGCGCGCCGTAGTTCGTCCACCGCAGCCAGCTTCTGGAACGAACCACCCAGACGACGAAGGCCGCCGCCGCGATCCAGAACAGGATTGCCGGCACGATGACCAGGAGCGAACGATCGACCTCCTCCTGAATCCATCGGGTCAAACGGCCCAGGAAGGGCGCCGAACCGACGATCCAGAGGGCGAGGAGGATCGGAACGGCGAAGCCGGCTCGCGGCCGGGACCCGGCATCGTTGCCCATGATGCGGAAGACGCTAGCAGCGCGCCACGGCGCGCCCCGCGCGGGCGGCGCCTCGAGCTTCGGACTACGGTGCGTTCTTCCCGTACCACCGGGGCGACCGCGCCACCCGCTGGTAGTCTGCCTCCGATGGTCAGAGCATCCGTTCGCGAGCGTCCTCCGAAGGCTTGGAGTTCATCTCTGGCGATCGGCGACGCGGGCGTCCTGGGCGGCCTCGTCACCCTGCTCGTCATCGCCGTCAAGCTTGCTCTGGCGGCTGCTCTCGCCGGCGCCGCGGCGCCGGCGAGAGCAGCGGACCCGGAAGCCCCGGAGGTAATTCGCATCGAGCGCTGGATCGACGGCGGCGCCCGTGTCGACTGGTCGCGCCAGGGCGAGTGGCTGGCCTACGACAAGGCCGGAGAAGACGGCCGCTACGACGTCTACGTCACGTCCACGGACCGCCTCTCCGAGCGCTGCCTGACCTGCGACATGTACGCGCTGCGCAAGGACAACGCGATGAACCCGGTGTGGCACACCTCGGGCGAGCGGCTGGTCGTCCAGGTGCAGAGCCGCCCCAAGCGGCTCAAGTTCGTGGCCGATCCGTTGCAGCTCCTGACCCCCGACCGGAGCGTCCACAGCGAGCTCTACGACATCGATCGCAAGGGCAAGCACTTCACCCTGCTCACCCGGTTCGCGGCGAGCGGTTCGGCGGTGCTCGACCCCCACTTCGCGTTCGACAGCGGCCGGCTGCTCTGGAGCGAGCGGATGAAGGCGCGCAAGGGCCGCTACGGCGCCTGGCAATTGCGCAGCGCCCAGTACCAGATCAACCGGAGCGGCATCCCCAAACTGCGCCGGATCCAGTCGCACCCGGTGTCCGCCGACGCGCTGATCGTTCCCCAGGGCTACACACCCGACGACCGCGGGGCCCTGGTCGCGGCGAACCTCGAACCCGGGCAGTCGCCCGACACCCTCGACCTCTACCGGCTGCGTTTCGACGGCGGCGAGCCCGAACGTCTCACTCATTCACGAGGCGGCGCCGACGAGTACGCCCGCCTGTCGCCGACCGGCCGCCACCTGGCCTTCACCTCGAACGCGGAGATCCGCGGCACGGAGCCCGATCAGATCGTGCCGCCTGCCGCCCGCCGTGAACTGTGGCTGATGGACGCGGACGGTTCGAACAAGCGCCGGCTCACCTTCTTCAACGACCCGGCATCCGAGTACAGCCTCGGCCACACCTACGTCGGCGACCTGGCGTGGAGCCCACGCGGCGATCAGATCGCCGTCCACGTCCTCTGGGGCGGCAGCCGGAACGGCGACCGCCCGCGCGAGGCGGTGTACCGTATCGACCTTGATCCGTCCTTCCGCCGCTAGCGGTATCGTCGCCGCTCCGCGGCGCGTCTACCTGGCCGCCCGCGGCGGCAGCCGGCGAGGGTGCCGCGCCCAGTCTGTGCCGCTAAAGGCTCGGACTCGCAAACGCCAGTCCCACCCACTCGAGGAACCCGTATGAGAAGACACCCCGCCACGTTCCTGTTCGGCGTTGCGCTATCGGCACTCGGTGCCGCGATACCCGCAACCGCCCAGGAGGACCCCCACGTACTCCGCGGCGCCCGGCTGCTGCCCATCGCCGGTCCGCCGATCGACGGCGGCGTCCTGGTGGTCCAGGGCGGCAAGATCGTCGACGTCGGCGGCCCCGACACCCGCACGCCGCGCGGGGCGGTCGAGCACGACGTTTCGGGCAAGGTCCTCATGCCGGGCCTCGTCGACACCCACTCTCACGTCGGCTCGGTATCCGGGGGCGACCGATCCGCGCCGCTCCACCCGGACGTGAGGAACCTCGACTCGATCGACGTCGCCGCGGACAGCATCTGGCGCGCCCGATCCGGCGGCATCACGACGCTGAACATCATGTCGGGCTCAGGGCACCTGATGTCCGGGCAGACCGCCTACGTCAAGCTCCGCGACGGCGCCCGCACGATCGAGGACTGGCTCTACTGCGACGACCCGATCAACGGCATCTGCGGCGGCATGAAGATGGCGAACGGCACGAACTCGATCGGCTCGCCGCCCTTCCCGGGCACGCGCTCCAAGTCGGCGGCTCTGGTGCGCAACCTCTACCACGAGGCGGTCGAGTACCGGGAGAAGATGGCCGAGGCGGAAGCGAGCGAAGAAGAGGACGAAGAGGGCAGCGAGCCGGCCAGGCGCGACCTGCGCATGGAGGCGCTGGCCCAGGTGCTGGCGGGCGACCGGATCGTCCAGCACCACACCCACCGCCACAACGACATCGCCACCGTCTTGCGGCTCAAGGAGGAGTTCGGGTTCCGGGTCGTCGTGCAGCACGGCACGGAGTCGTGGAAAGTCGCCGAGGAACTCGCGGCGGCCGGCGTGCCGGTTTCGATCACCTGGATCGACTCTCCGGGCGGCAAGGAAGAGGTGATCGACTGGAACATGGAGATGGGCGCCCTGCTCGAACAGGCCGGAGTCGACGTCGCCTTCAACACGGACGACTCCGTGACCGACTCCCGGCTCCTGTTCCGGGCCGCCGCGATCGCCGTCCGCTACGGCATGTCGCGCGAGAAGGCAATCGAGGGCCTGACCCTGGCCCCGGCGCGGATGCTCGGCCTGGAGGACCGGATCGGCTCGCTCGAAATCGGCAAGGACGCGGACTTCATCGTCCTCTCCGGTGACCCGCTCAGCGTCTACTCGAAGGTCGAGCAGACCTGGGTCGAGGGAACGATGATCTACGACCGCTCGAACCCGGACCACCGCAAGTACGCGGTCGGCGGCTACAAGGTCTACCGGACCACGGCAGAGGAAGAAGAGATGACCCGGCAGTTGCTCGGGGGAGAGACACGATGAAGCGCACAGCGCTTGCCTGGAACAAGTTCCGCCCCCTGGGAACGCGGGCATCCTGCCCGCATCCGCATGCCCGGCGTTCCCTGCGCAACAGCGCAGCGAACACGCCGCGAACGCTCCTGGCGACTGCCGCCCTGACGATTCTGGCCGGCAGCACCGCTGCCGCTCAGGTTGCGGTTCGGGCGGGCATCCTGCACACCGTGTCCGGACCGCCGATTGAAAACGCCGTCGTCATCGCCGGCGCGGACGGCAAGATCGAATGGGTCGGCCCGGCCGCCGACGCGAACATCCCCGACGGCGTCGACGTTCTGGAAGCCGCCGTCGTCACCCCCGGCCTGGTCGACCCACACTCGGTGGTCGGCCTCTCCGGGGCGCTGAACAGCAACGTCGGCCCGGTCCGCGACCAGGACCAGCTCGAACGGTCGTCGCCGATCCAGCCCGACCTGCGCGCGATCGACGCCTATGACGCAAACGAAACCCTGGTCGAGTGGGTGCGCTCCTACGGCGTCACGACGCTGCACACCGGCCACGGCCCCGGGGCTCTCGTCAGCGGCCAGACGATGATCGCCAAGACCCGCGGCCGGAACGTAGATGAAGCGACCCTCGTGCCCGCGCGCATGCTCGCTTCCACGCTCGGCAACGCGGTGTCCTCCAACTTCCAGTCGCCGGGGACGTCTTCCAAGGGCGTGGCGATGCTGCGAAGCGCCCTGATCGGCGCTCAGGCGTACATGGAGCAGGTGCGCAAGGCGGAGGACCCTGGGAACGCGGGCATCCTGCCCGCATCCGAGGGCCCTGGGGCCGAACAATCCGGTGACGCAGTGTCGTCAAACGACGACGGCGACGACGAGGACTCCGAGGGTCACCATGACGGCGACGAGAAGCCCGCCCCGCAGCCGCCGGCACGCGACCTCGCCAAGGAGGCCCTGGGCCAAGTCCTGGAAGGCGAGCTGTCGCTGCTGATCACCGCCAACACCGTGCCTGAGATCGCCGCCGCCATGCGCTTGCAGCGCGAGTTCGGCTTCGACCTCGTGCTCGACGGCGCCGCCGAGTCCTACCTGCTGCTCGACGAGATCCGCGAGGCCGGCGTGCCCGTCGTCCTCCACGCGACGATGAGCCGGGTGCGCAACGGTTCCTACGAAACCGCCGCCCAGTTCGCCGACGCCGGCATCCCGTTCGCGCTCCAGACCGGTTTCGAGGGCTACGTCCCGAAGACCCGCGTCCTGCTCTGGGAAGCCGCCATCGCCGCCGCCAACGGCCTCGGCCAGGAGCGCGCGCTCGAAGCGATCACTCTGAGCCCGGCCCGCATCCTCGGCATCGACGACCGGGTCGGCTCGATCGAAGTCGGCAAGGACGCCGACCTCGCCCTCTTCGACGGCGATCCCTTCGAGTACACGAGCCACATCTGCGGCGTGATCATCGAGTCGGAGGTGATGTCGGCGGAGTGCCGGTAGGAAGCCGCGCCGAACAGAGTGTCGAGCCTTGACCAACTCCTACCGGTTCTTCTCGGCCTCCTCTCCGTCTGCGCACTGATCGCCGCCATCGCTCGCTCCCGGTGGGTCTCAACCAGGCAGGGCATCTCCTCCGGCCCGGACTCCGATCCCGACGATGGGGATGACCGCCAAGACCTCATCGCAGTCGACTACGAGTGGATCGACGAGCCGCTCCGTGCCAGTGAAATCCTCGGGCTGAAACCGGTAGGAAAGCACCCGCCCCTCGCGAAGGTCCCGCCGTTCCTCGCGGTCTTCACCGCAAACCGGCAGTCGCATTCGGCGGACTTCAACGACCCGGTCGAGTTCGACCGGATGTTTCGCGACATCACGGGCGGCCGGATCGCCTCCGTGCTCCTGATGTTGGAAGACGACAAAGACCAGGTAGAGCGGTTTCTTCTGGCCCACGAGATCGATCTGCCCACCCTGATCCGTGCGTCTTCCGAGCTCGAGAGCCTGCTCACGGACTTCCAGGGCAACCGCAACTTCGGGCAGATGGTCGTGGCGAACACCGCCAGTGGCCGGGCCGTCGTGCGGGTGCTGGTGGCAAACCGGGGGCTGGGCCCTGTTCCCGTTGCGTCGAAGAAAGCTCTGATCGAGAAGATCCTCAAGCAATGACCGAACCGGACGGCCGCGGCGACTTCCTCGAGGAGAAGGCACGGATCGGAAGCGACTCCGAGCCCGGCTTCGTTCTCGGCAACCCGTCCGCGATCACAGTGGACCGTCGCGGCCACGTCTACGTCGCCGATATGGCGAGCATGACGGTCAAGGCGTTCGATGGTGGCGGCCGGCCGTTGCGGCGGTTCGGAGCCCGCGGCCGGGATCCGGGCCAGTTCCTAGCCATCGGCCCGATGTCGCTCGTCGGCCCTGACGAACTGGCGATCGTCGACAACGCGAGGGGCGCACTGTCCTCGTGGTCAACCGCTGGAGACTTCCTCGGTGAGCTGACTCTTCCCGAGGACGCCCAGCACGTCAGCCGACTCAAGCCATGGGGCCCCGACTCCCTGCTACTGCTCTACAACAGCACCCCAAGGACCCATGCGCCCCAACCGGACCTGAACGCCCGCGGGCTCCTGTTCCACCAGGCAAGCCGGGCGGCGCTGGAACTCGAAGCCGAGTTCGGATCGGCCGAACTCTCCCTGAACCAGCAGCCGACGCCCGGGCTCCACTTCCGGGCCTCCTCGAACAAGGGATCGTTCACTCCAGTCGGCAGTGTCCAGATCGCGTACTCGCCCGCCTACTACGAAGGCAGCATCTACCTGTTCGGCCAGGAGAGCCGGAACAGCCCGTGGCGTTTCCGCGGAGTCGTGACCGGGTACCAGCCCCCCGGACCCGCTCTGCAGCACTTGGGGACTACGAAAAGTGCGCCGAAAACGCTGTCCGTACCGCGGCCGGCAATAGAAGGAGGCGCCACAACGCCGCCGCGCCATTCTTCATCGAAAGCCGCGGTCACCGTCTATTCGAGATCCGGCTTCACTCGCTACGAGGCCGTCCACAGGAGCCTGGGCCTGTTCTCGACCCGCGGCGGTTCCTTGGTCCAGTTCCTGCGGGTTCGGCTCGATCAAGGGCACGACGCGATCCTCATGCAGACGTTCTCGCCCGACGGCGAACTGCTCCACCGCCTGCAGAGCGACCTTCTGACCCGGGAGATGCTCGAGGACGGACTCGACCACGCCGTCCTCGCCATGGACGACCGGCGGCAGGTCTACGTCGTGAGCCATACGCCGGATTGGCGGGTTCCCACGTTGCGGGTGTTCGAGGTGCGGCTGGGGAACGACCATGTCTAGACCGTCTCCAACCAGACCGGCGTTCGGCGCCGGATGCGGGCAGGATTCCCGGGTTCCATTCGTGCGCCCGATGACGGGCACACGAACTGGTTCGCGGGTAGCGCGGTATCGCGCCACTCGGGTTCCGAGGGACGGACGTCGTCGCCAGGGCTGAGCCGCTGCTATTCCGCCGGTTCCGAGAACGAGGGCAACCCGCGTTCAAGCCACACGCCCGCCTGCATCACGCGCTCGATCTGCGTCGTGTTGCGGATGTCGGCCACGGGATCGGCTGAAATAGAATCAGGTCCGCGGCCTTGCTCTCGGCAATCGACCCGAAGTCGGGGTCGTCGGTAAGGACGCCAGCGGCGTTGGCACCCGCGGCGGCGAGGGCCTGGAGCGGTGTCAGACCGCCGTCCTCGACCAGGGCTTCCAGCTCGTGGTGGGTGCCCCAGCCGTAGGCGATGTTGCCGGCGCCGCTGTCGGAGCCGACCGTGATGGTGACTCCGGCTTCGATCAGCCGACGGACGAACTTCGTCACGTAGTCGAAGGCGACGCGGCGCTTGCCGGTGTTGTCGCTGGCGAGCATGCCGGCCCGGTACTCCGGGTCGCGGAGGCGTTCCAGCAGCGGCGGCTGGAGACCGGCCACGAGTTCCGGATCGTCCAGCAGTTCCGGGTGCTCGGCGACGTACCAGGTGGTCTTCGCCTGGCCCAGCGCGGGTGCGAAGGAGAGTTCGTTCTCCTGCGCCATCCGCACGAACTCGTCGTCGATCTCCTGGTCGCGCACGCCGTGGACGAAGGACCGGACCCCGGCGTCGACCAGTTGCCAGACGTCGTCTTCAAAGAACACGTGCGCCGAAACCGGGATGCCGTGCTGCGCCGCCTCGTCGGCGATCGCCGCGCGGATCCCGGGCTCGATCTTCGGGCGCGTGTCGAGGAAGGTGTCGACCCACATCTTGATCAGGTCGACTTCCCCGGCGGCGAGCTCGCGCACCATCTCGCGGGCCTCGTCTTCGGTGGCCGGGCCCCGCTTGCCCGGCGGGAAGCCTTCGGGGTGCGAGAAACCGACCCCGGCGGTGAAGATGCGCGGCGCCGGGACGTTGCCGGCCCGCGCCTGGGCGATCATCGCCGGGGTGCCGCCGTGGTCGGAGCCGAGACTGCGGGCGGTCAGGACGCCGGAGTGGCGCTGCAATGCCCACGCCCATTCCTCCAAGCCGTCGCGGTAGTGGTTGTGGAGGTCGACCAAACCGGGGATCAGGAACTTGCCGGTAGCGTCGATCACTTCGCCGCCCTCGGGAACCGCGACATCGGCCGCTGCGCCGGCGCGCTCGATCCGGTCGCCGCGGACGATGACGACGGCGTCTTCGATCGGCGGCGCGCCGGTGCCGTCGATCAGGGTGGCGCCGGCGATGGTGATTGTGCCGGCACCGTCGATGGCGGGTTGGTCGGGGGTGCAGGCGGCAAGGGTGGCGGCGACTGCGAAGGCGATTGCGAGGAGCCGGAGCGGAACCGGATGCGGGCCAGAAGGCCCGCGCACCGACAGGTACGGCGCCGGTGCCGGCGATACTCGCTGCTGCAACCAACATAGCGTCGCTGCGAGCGGATGCCGCCGACGGCGCCGGCGCACCCACTGGCGCGGCTCCAGGGTCACTCGAAGAAGACCTCGGCAATCGCGATGCCGCTCTCGCCGGCGACGGCGTAGAGCAGGAAGACGCGGTCGTCCTCCTCGTAGATCGCCGGGTCGCGCAACTGGTTGACCTGACCGTAGGCGGTGCTGCGAACCGACGGTTCAAGGGGAGCGTCGGCGCCCTCCCAGTCGCGCTCGGGTCGCAGAACCTCGACGGGGTCGGTCTCGCTCCAGCTCATCCAGTCGTCGGAGAGGTCGATGCTGCTCAGCAGGATGCGCTCGGGCACTTCGCCGACCTGGGTCCAGAACACCCACAGCGTTTGGCCGCGCAGCAGCAGCGCCGAGTGGCGCATGTCCGGGTTGAACAGCAGCGGCCCCTGTTCGAAGTTCGTGAAGCCGTCCGCGGACCGGTAGAACTGGCCGGGCATGGCCAGGGAGTAGGTCCACCCGCCGTGGCGGAAGATGCGCATGTAGGTGCGGCCCAGCGTTTGTGGCTGCGCCTCGAAGTGGACGCCGTCGGTCGACGTGGCGACCCGGGAGACCTGGGTGCCGACGCCTTCCAGGCCGTGGAAGTACATGACGATCCGCTTGTCTCCAACGTCCACGTGCACGTCCGGCGACGCGATGTGGGTCGCCGTGATCTCCTTCTGGATGTCGTGGGAGATCTTGACGCCCCGGCGCGCCTCCCACTCGGCGACGATCTCGGGCGTCACCTCCGGCGGCTCGACCAGAAAGTGCGAGTGCTCGATCTGCAGGCTGCCCGGCACATGGATCGACCACGGCCCGAGCAGGTCGTCGGCGTACGCGAGGCGGATGTAGTGGCCCTTGTGGTCGGCGAAGTAGAGGTAGTAGCGGCCGAGCGGGTCGGCAACCCAGTCGGGCACGAGGATGAGTGACGGCCCCTGGATGTTCTCGCCGAGGCTCGGGTCGAGGCCCGGGCCGACGATGGGGGCGCCGAGGAGGCGTTCGACGCGGACTGGTGCGGCGGCGTCGGTGGCGGATGCGGGCTCGGCGTCGGGGGCCGCGCAGGACAGGGCGGTCAGGGAGGCGGTGAGGGAGAGGGCCACGAGGGAGAACACCGCTCTCATTGCCTGATCCGGATGTCTGTGGGTTTCATCGCCCCGACACTATCCGTCACTGGCCACCGGCGTTGAGAGGCTCAGGCGTCGTCCTTCGTCGGAGCGGAAGAGGCGGCGGCGCGGCTGATACCCTCCCTCCGCACCCACCCCAGACCGGCGCTTCCACAGCGCCCCCAGACGCTCCGGAAGCCCCTTCTGGCCAATCAAGTACTCGATCCGTACACCGTCCGCCACGGCGAGGCCGTGGCCCCGCCGGTGAGGTTCCGGGACCGGCTGAAGTACCTGGGACCGAGTCTGATCGTCACCGGCGCCGCGATCGGCACGGGGGAACTGGTGCTCACGACCAGCCTGGGCGCCGCCGCCGGCTTCACACTGCTGTGGTGGATGCTCCTGTCGTGCTGGTGCAAGTCCCTGGTGCAGGCGGAGTTGGCGCGCTACACGATCGAGTCGGGCGACACCTACCTGCGTGCGATCAACCGGCTGCCGGGGCGTATCTGGCGGATCTCGTGGCCGATCTGGCTCGGCTTGCTCGCCTACGTCCCGGGGACGATGGGCCTCGGCGGCATCATCGGCGGCGCCGGCCAGTCGATGTCCTTCCTCGCCTCGCTGGCGAACGTCGAGATCGGCGGGGTCCTCTGCACGTTCCTCATCGCCGTCGCCGGCTCGATCATCCTCGGCACCGGCTCCTACAAGTGGCTGGAGCGGGTCATGGTGCCCCTGGTCATCGCGTTCACCTTCTGCACCCTGGTCTGCCTCGTCGCGATGCAGTTCACGGAGTCCGCACGACGCCCGGCGAGATTCTGGGCGGCATGAAGCCGGACATGACGCTCTTCGTCGTGTTCGCGGCCCTGGCCCTCTCCGCCTACGGCTACACGGGCACGACCTCGGGCGACATCTCCTCCTACACCTACTGGTGCGTCGAGAAGGGCTACCCGAGCCTGCTCGGCGCGGACCGCAGCGACCCCAACTGGGAGTCCCACGCGCGGGGCTGGATGCGGGTGCTCCACACCGACGTCTGGCTGGCGCTCATCGTCGTCACCTGCGCCACGATCCCCTACTACGTCCTCGGCGCCGGGGTGCTGAACAAGATGGGGCTGACGCCCGAGGGCAACGACGAGACGATCGGCGCGCTCTCCAACATCTTCACCCAGACCCTCGGCCTGTGGGCGGTGTGGATCTTCGCCATCGGCGCCTTCTTCATCCTGTTCTCGACCGTGCTCTCGGGCGCCGGCGGCGGCGGCCGGACGATCCCCGACTACCTGATGGAGATGGGCCTGATCGAGCGCTCGAACCTGGCGCTGCGCAAGAAGATCATCCGCGGCTACCTGGTCTTCCTGCCGCTCGCCGCCTTCGGGATCTATTACTTCGTCACCGACTTCGTCGTCCTGATCATGGTCGGCGCTCTGACCTCGGCGATCCTTCTGCCGGTCCAGTGCGGCGCCACCCTGTGGCTCCAGCGAACGAAGATGGACCCGCGGATCCGGCCCCGGCGGCTGACCCACATCGGACTCTGGGTCGTCTTCGCGTTCGAGGCCGCGATGGCGCTGCTGGTCATCCGCTACGTCGTGCTGGCTCGCTTCTTCGAGTAGCCGCGGAGAATAGTCGCGGCGCACCGCGCAGTAGAGTGATTCCATGAGAGTCACAGCCCTTCGCGTGGTGTTCCTGACCGCTCTCGGTGCGCTCGCGGTCGATGCCGCGTTCGCCCAACGACCCGGCGACCGTGCCGACCGGATGCGGGAGCGCAGCCGGCAAATCGACGCCCGCCTCGCCGACGACCCGTACGTCGGCATCCACGCCAGCTCCGGCATCCAGCGCGGCCTGTTCAAGATCGAGTCGACCGGCGTGTCGACGGAGCCGGTCCGCCTCGCCGCCGAGACGTTCCTGGCAGCCCTCTCCACCGAGCAGCGCGCCAAGACGACGTTCCCGATAGCCGACGACGAATGGCGCAAGTGGATGAACCAGCACTTCTACGTGCGCCAGGGAGTCGGCTTCGACGAGATGGACGCCAGCCAGCGCGAAGCCGCCTTCGGCCTGATGCGCGCCTCGCTGAGCGCGGACGGCCTGAAGCTGAGCCGCGACATCATGAACCTCAACCGCACCCTCGGCGAACTGAACAACGACAACTTCGCCGAGTACAACGAGTGGCTGTACTGGATCACCGTGATGGGCGAACCATCGGCCGACCAGCCCTGGGGCTGGCAGGTCGACGGCCACCACCTGATCATCAACTACTTCGTGCTCGGTGACCAGGTCGTCATGACGCCGCTGTTCGTCGGCTCCGAACCGGTGATCGCCGAGTCCGGGAAGTTCAAGGGAACCGTGATCATGCAACGGGAGCAGGACCACGGTCTGGCGCTGATCCGTTCCCTGACCGAAGAGCAGCGCGCGAAGGCGATCGTCGAGACCTCCAAGGACGGCAACAACAACCTCGGCGAGGCGTTCAGCGACAACATCGTCCTCGACTATGCGGGTATCCCCGCCGCCGAACTGTCAGCCGAGGCCAGGGAGCAACTGCTCGACCTGATCGGCATCTACGTCCACAACATGCGAGACGAGCACGCCCGGGTGCGGATGGACGAAGTCGAGGCCCACCTCGACGAGTCCCACTTCGCCTGGATCGGCGGCACCGGCGACGATTCGGTCTTCTACTACCGCATCCACAGCCCGGTCATCCTGATCGAGTTCGACCACCAGCGGCCCGTCGGCATCCGCCATCTCGTCGAAGGCCGCGGGCCCATCCGCCAGCACATCCATGCCGTGGTGCGGACTCCGAACGGCAACGACTACGGCAAGGACCTGCTCCGGCAGCACTACGCGCGGGACCACTGAGCCACTCGGGCGCGCCACCCGCGTTCCCAGGGTTACTCCACCGTCACCCAGATCGGCGACGACCAGGCCATGTTGCCGTCGACCTGGATCACCCGCACGTAGTAGAGGTGCTCGCCCGGTTCGACGTCGGCGTCGGCGAACTCGAGGCTGACGTCGGCTTCGAGATTCTGGCGGTTGTACAGGAAGGTCTGGTCGCGGATGATGTCGATCTGGCGGATGGGCGTCGTGCCGATGACGCGGACGCTGAGCCGGAAGTCCCCGTCCGCGGTCAGGATGTCGCCCTGGAGGTACTCTCTGCCGCCGGTCCGCAGACGGTAGTCGAGGACGATGTTGTCCGTCGCGCCGTAGCTGTGCCGCTTCCTCATCGCGTCGAGCATGCCCTCGCGCGTGAACTCTTCGGCGATCGTGGCGGCGTAGGAGATATGCGTCGACAGGTGGTCCGACGCCGCCTGGACACCGAGCTTGTAGCCCTTGGCCCAGGCGTTCCAGACGTAGCCCGCGGGCTGGAAGCCGCCCGGCGCCGAGCGCAGGTTGCCGGTGCGGGCGGCGCGCGGCGCGCCCTCGTACTCGTTGGAGACCCGGTCGCCCTGGTAGAGCTCGACCAGGGGCTCCACCTCCGGGTCGTTGTCGCGCCAGTCGGTGCCCATGTTCGAGGCAGAGGTGTGGGAGATGGCGATGCCCTTCTGCTCCTTCAGGTACTCGTAGAGCCTCGCCGCGCCCTCCTCGTGGGCCCGCTCCGCGTCGGTGACCGGCAGCGTCGGCTTGCCGCGCTCCGCGAACAGGATGTTCCGGTGCCCATCGGGGAAGGAGATGCTCCGTTCGTAGCCGTAGAAGGGCTGGAAGCGGCCGGAGACCGAGAACACGTCGACCGTCTGGTGCAGGAGCCAGTTGATGTAGTCGATGTCCGGGCCGCCCAGGAAGTTGTGTTCGCTGGCCAGGAGGAAGTCGAGCCCGCCGGCGTCCATCGCGTAGCGGTAGGTCTGGATCAGGGAACCGTCGTTGTTGCCGTCCATCGAGATCTCGGTGTGCCGGTGGGTGTCGCCCCGGTAGATGCGGTACGTCTTCCCTTCGGACTCGATCTCGTAGCCGCGGATCCTCTCCAGGTCTTCCTCCTCGTTCTCGTGGATCACGTAGGCCGGCACCTCGTCGACGATGCGGGCCACCAGCTTCGGAGACACGACCTTCGTCTCGAGCCGAGGCAGTTTCGCGGCGTAGATGTCGGCGTGTTCGAACAGGAAGCCGTCGTAGTCCCGGTTGTCCGTCGGCCAGACCGCCCAGACATCGCCGCTGCCGTCCGATGCCAGGCCCCAGCGGGCATCCTGCCGAAAGCGAGTCATCGGGATGTGCTGCGGCCGGAGCCAGCGGTCGCCCTGGAGCGTCGTGCTCCAGACTTCCCAGGCGGCCCGGTGGGCCGGGGACTCGCTGAGGATGTCGGCCTGTCGAGTGGTCCGGTGCCGGAAATGGAGCCAGATGCGTCCGTCGGCGTCCGGGAACAGCACGGGGAAGTCGTTGTACCCGTGGAGTTCCTCGGGTAGCGCCTCGCCCAAGTCCGGGGCCGGCGACCGCCATTCCCAGCCGTCGTGGACCGCGACATTCATCGTGCGCCACTCGTAGAGCCGCGTGCCCTCCCGGTTGAGCACCCAGCCGGTGTCCTTCCCCCAGTTCACCCCGCTCTCGTTCCACGCCGCCCAGACCCGGTCCTGTCCGTCGACGGCGAGGCTCAGGTGCGCCTCGTACTTGGCCGTCGCGGCGACCGGCATCTCCTCTCCCCACTCGCCGCCGGCATGGCGGCGGACCAGCACGTCGTAGTTGCCGGCGCCGTAGCTGTCCCAGCCGACGTAGACGCCGCCCTTCGAGTCGGCGACAATCACCGGCTCCCAGTCGTTCGCCGGCGACGACGAGACCTGTTCCGCCTCGGACCGGCGCTTGCCGTCGTGGCGGCGGGCAAAGATGTCGGCGGCGCCGTCGCGGAAGCCCTGCCAGACTACCCAGAGATTGCCTTCGGCGTCCGTCGCCAGGTTGTGGAAGACGTCCGGCTGCGGCGCCTCGGTCAGTCGTTCCGCCGGCGACCAGGCGTCGGCGTCGAGGACGCGGGCGTAGAGGTCCCAGTTACCGTCGACCTGAGCCGAGTAGAAGACCCAGGGGCGGCCGTCCCCGTCGCGGCCCATCTTCACGAGATAGTGATCGCCGGGCTGCTCCGTCAGGGTCTCGACCTCTCCCCAGCCCTGTCCGTCGAAGCGCCGCGCGAGCACCTCGTTCGCGTTGTCGCGGTAGCCGAGCCAGGCGGCCCAGACCTCGTCGCCGTCACTGCCGAGGATCGTGGCGAAGTCGTTCTGGTACTCGTCGGAGGTCATCCGCTCCACACCCGGCACGCGCTCGACCGTCACGTCGCCGCCCAGGAACCGCAGCCGACGACCGAACGCAACATCGGCAAGCCGGACCTCGAACTCGCCGTTGGCGGTGGCGAACATCAGGCGCGAGCCGCCGTTGCCCCGCACGTCGACGACCAGTCCGGGCGACCGGTAGTACTCGACCGGACCGACGGTCTGGGTGTCGTGGATGGCGCGGGGGGTGAAGTTCTGGCCCTTGTAGCTGGCAAGCTTCCAGATGCTGCCCTCGACCTCGTTGGCGGGCCGCGGCCGCCAGTCGCGGAGGCCGAGCAACTCGCCGCCCGAGATCTCGAGCGAGCCGTCCCAGTCGCGGGCCGCACTGTCGTTCACGCCAAGGCGGACGAGGAGCGAGGTGACGCCGTCGCCGGCGAGCGCACCGGCTTCCTGCGCCGGAACGGACGGACATAGGGCGAACAGAGCGGCTGCCGCTACGGCAGCCGAGGCGAAAGCGAGCTTCTTGTGCGGCGTTGCCAGCTAGCCTAGCTGGCACCTGTACTGGCGAGCCGCTGCGAAGCAGCGAGCGCGAGTTGTCGGCGACATCGCCTGCCTGCCGAGATTGCGCGAGCATCACTCCGGGCGATGCGGACCAGAAGGTCCGCGCACCCAGAGATACGCTGCAACGAGAGCGCGCTTCTGTTCTGCAACCGTCATGGCGTCACTTCAAGTGGCGGATCTGCAGTAGAGACTCTCCATCCGGGAAAGGTGGCGCTCTGGGTGCGCGGACCTTCCGGTCCGCTGCCGCCGAAGGCGGCCAGACCACCGGCCGGCCGCAGGCCGGCACCTTCTCCTCGTGGCGGCGGTAAGACCGTGTCGTTTGTGTAGAGAGCCTCGCCAGACCCGCGCCGTATCTCTGGGTGCGCGGACCTTCTGGTCCGCTGCCGGCGAAGGCGGCCAGGAAACGCGCCGGCCGGAGGCCGGCTCCGCCCCGCAGGTTACCGGGCAATACTCTACGGCTCCGGCCACACAGAAGAGAGGTTCCCGATGCAGAACCGGTACGGATACCCGATCGTCGCCGCCGCGGTCTTCGCTCAGCTACTGAGCCTCGCCGTCGTCCACGCCCAGTCCGGCGACGCCTTCGTCCCGGTCACCGACGAGATGCTCGAGAACCCGGCGCCCGAGGACTGGCTCATGTGGCGGCGCACCGCGAACGGCTGGGGCTACAGCCCGCTCGATCAGATCACGCCGGAGAACGTCGGCGACCTGCGCATGGTGTGGACCCGCTCGCTCAACGACGGCAGCCAGACGGGCACGCCCCTCGCGTACCGGGGCGTCATGTACATGCCGAACCCGGACGATGTGATCCAGGCGCTCGACGCGGCGACAGGCGACCTGATCTGGGAGCACCGCCGCAAGATCCCCGACGACGCGAAGGAGCACGTCGGGGGCTTCCTGTCCGAGAACAACCGGAACATCGCGATCTACGCGAACCTGATCATCGACACCAGCGTCGACGATCACCTCTTCGCGCTCGACGCGGAGAGCGGAAAGATGGTCTGGGAGACGATGGTCCTGGACTACCGGACCCACCCCGCACTGCAGGGCGCCGGCCCGATCATCGGCAATGGGAAGGCGTTCTCCGGCCGCAGTTGCTCGCCGCGCGGCGGGCCCGACGCCTGCGTGATCACAGCCCACGACGCGCTGACCGGCGAGGAGGTGTGGCGGCGCCGCACGATTCCGGCGCCCGGCGAACCGGGCAACGAGACCTGGGGCGACGTGCCGTTCAAAGAACGGGCCCACGTCGGCTCCTGGATGCCGCCGAGCTACGACCCGGAACTCAACCTGCTCTTCGCCGGCACGTCGGTCACCGCCCCGGCGCCCAAGTTCATGCTCGGCGGTACGGACAAGACGCACCTCTACCACAACTCCACGCTCGCTCTCGACGGCGACACCGGCGAGATCGTCTGGCACTACCAGCACATGAACGACCACTGGGATCTGGACCATCCGTTCGAGCGCGTGATCGTTGATACCGCGGTGGCCCCCGACCCCGACGAGGTGGCCTGGATCAACCCGAACATCGAACACCGCGAGGTCCGCAAGGTGATCACCGGCATCCCCGGCAAGACGGCTCTCGTCTACTCCATCGACCGCGAGACCGGAGAGTTCCTCTGGGCGCGGCCGACCGTCTACCAGAACGTGATCCAGAGCATCGACGGCGAGACCGGCAAGGCGACCGAGAACCCCGAGGTCATCTTCAACGCCCTGGAAGAAGAGCGGCTCATCTGCCCCAACATGCACGGCGGCAAGGACTGGGAGGCCGGCGCCTATAGCCCGGAGACGAACACGCTGTACTACCCGCTGCGGAACATGTGCATGCCGACGCTGACGACGACGGACCCGAGCGCCTCCCACACGATCTACGCCCTGAGCGTCCGCCACGAACTGGCGCCGGGGACGGAGAACCTCGGCACCGTCTACGCGATCTCGGCCGAGACCGGCAAGACGGTGTGGCTCCACGAGCAGCGCGCGTCGACGACATCACTCGTCGCCACCGGCGGCGGACTGCTCTTCGGCGGTGATGTGAACGGCCGTTTCAAGGCCTACAGCCAGGAGACCGGCGAGGTGCTGTGGGAGGTCAACCTCGGCGCGCCCGTGACCGGCTACCCGATCACCTATGCCGTCGACGGCACGCAGTACGTGGCGGTGAGCACCGGTATCTCGGCGACCACGTCGAGCTTCCTGCGGCTCACGCCGGAGTTGAAGCCGGGTTTCGCGAACAATCTGTTCGTCTTCGCGCTGGAGTACGCCGGTCCTTAGGCAGCGACGGCGCTACTCCTGATCCTGATCGAGCAGTTCGTCCTTGACGTCTTCCCAGTCGAGATCCGGGTCGGCGGGATCGTTTGGTCGGTCCAGAGCCAGACGCGAATCCTCAAAGGCAGCCTCGGCCCAACGCACAACAGTATCGGCGATCCTGAGCCCGTCGGCGTACTGGCGATCGGAGACTCGGTCGCCCAGGCCGGGATAGCGGGTGAACGTCGCATACCGAGTCAGTTCCTTTGCCGCCAGGATCTCTTCAGGCACAACGAATCCCGCCTCGCTCAGCAAGCCGAGGAGGTGGGTCAGATCGTGAACATACGGAAACTCGATGTCGCGCTCGATCATCAGCGCCTTGACCGCCTTCTCGGCCGCCTGCTGAGCATGGAAGCAGAGATCAGCGAGGTAGACGCCCGCAAGCCGGTTCTTCGCCAAGGTTAGATCGCTACGGGCGCGGTTCATCCACTCGCGTGGGTCCTCCGGGGGAAAGACCTCAGTAGGCACCGTAGATCACCCTTCCTTCCCGAAGGGCCGGCTTGATCACGAGCGCATGAGTGTCGCGATATCGCTCGACATGCTCCGGCGAGGCCACTATGACGTCGACAGGCGCACCCACACCGAAGAGGTTTCCATAGATGTCTCCCGTGAGCCGATGCGTGTCGCCGGTCTCAACCACGACCAGCAGATCGACATCGCTGTGCGGCCCCATCTCGCCGCGTGCGGCAGAGCCGAACAGGATGATTTGCTCGGGCGCCGCAACCTCCACTACACGCCTGACGATGTCGTCGAGGACGCGCGGGTCGAGCGCACCGGTCTGATTCGGCAGGTTCTGGATCGATCTGACTTCATTCATGCAGAACTCCCTGCCCCGGGCCCAGCCGGATTCGCCGCCTCGGATCAGAGCTTCAACATTCACATAGTAATGCTGAACTGCTCCACCTCGGCCCAGCGCGGCGGTTGGTTCGGGGGCGGCGGCCGGAACTCGCCAGACGTGCTCTCGGCGTCGGGCTCGCCGCCGCCGCTCAACGGAACGAGAACGAGGCGCCCAGCAGTACCTGCCGCGGCGCCCCCGGATCAGCCGACTCGGCCCGCGAGGTGTCTCCGTTCCAGTAGTACTCCTCGTCGAGCAGGTTGTGCGCCGACAGGGTGAGGCGAATCGCGTCCGAGACCCACCACGACACCGAGGCGTCCAGCAGGGTGTATGGGTCGAGCTCGAACGTGTTGCCCTGATCGACCGCCACGTCGCCGACGTGCTTGACGTCGACACGGACCTTCCAGACGTCTGCCGGCGAGAACTCGATGCCGCCGTTGAGGACCTGATCCGGCGCGATCGGCAGGCGGTTTCCGGACAGGTCGGTGACGCCGCCGGAACTCTCGATCCTGAAGTCGCCGAAGCGGTTGTCGTAAAGAGCCGCGTTCGCGTATAGCGCAACCCGCGACGACGCCGCATAGCGCGCCCCAAGCTCGAACCCCGTGTACTCGTGCTCGCCCGCGTTCGTCGGGACGAAGAAGGGTCCCTGCCGGACGCTGTGCACGATGCCGTCCCGCGTCATGTCGAACCAGGTGCCCTCGAGCGAGAGCCGCCCGTCGAGAAGGCTGCTCTTGATCCCGACCTCGAAGTTGTCGATGTCCTCCGGGTTGAGCTCGATCTCGTCGTCGCCGGGTCGAAGACCGCTCGGACGGCGCGGCGGCAGGAACGCCTCGGAGTACTGCGCGTAGAGATTCACGCTGGCGGCGGCGCCATCGGGCAGCAGCTTCACGATCGCGCCGAACTTCGGGCTGAAGGCGTCGAAACTGTCTTCCACCACGGGGTCGCCGTCCCGGAACGTCAGCGTGTTCTCCAGATCCAGCCGGTCGTAGCGGCCGCCGGCCGTCAACATCAGCCGATCCGTCGGCTCGACGCCCCACTGCCCGAAGAAGCCCGTGACGCCGAGGTTGTAGTCGTTGCCGCCGAACCGGAAGAACTCCCACTCGGACCGGGGCGGATGGACGGGATTCAGGTAGTCGAGCGGCCGGCCGAAGGTGTCGGCGTCCGTGTACATCAGGTTCCCGGCGCCGAATCCGGTGGTTCGCTCGTACGAACCGCCCAGCATCAGGTACATGTCGACACCGGCCAAGAAGTCGCTCTCGATCCGCGATTCCCCGTAGAAGATGTCCTCGTCGGTCTGCAGCTCGAACGGATACTGGGTGAGCGTGTTGGCGGCCAGGTCGAAGGGCGCGCCCGTGATGTCGCCCGAGTCGATGAACCTGTACTGGATCTCGCGGAACCCCAGCACGTTCACCCACCCGACCTGGTCCGTGAACTGCCGCGTGTAGTGCGCGGTGAAGCGATCTTCCTTCTGCCGGTAGTTCGTGCCGGGCACGTTCAGGTCGGTCAACCGGTCGAAGCGCGGATCGATGTCGCTCAGGAACCGGCCGCCGATGATCGGTACGTTCGTCGGCAGGCTCTGAGCGGACCTCACCCGGTTCACGCTCACCTTGCCGAACGACTTCGCGTCGGCCACGAAGGTCAGCTTGCCGAAGATCGACGTCTGGTCGACTTCGAAGTCCGACGTCCCGGTGTAGAAGCCCGTGTTCCGCTCGCTCGACGCGGACACGAAGTAGCCGCCCCAGTCGCCGACCGGACCCGACGCCCGGGCCGCCCCCTTGAAGTAGTCGAAGTCGCCGCCGGTCAGATCGAGCCCATAGCGGCCGTCGGCCGTCGGCTCGCCCGTGCGGACATTCACCGCGCCGCCGATGGCGGTCCGCCCGTAGAGCGCCGAATTCGGTCCGCGCACGACCTCGATGCTGTCGGCGTCGTGAATCGGCAGGTTGACGACGCGCGAGCTGTTCCGCGAGTCCGTCTGCGGTACGCCGTCGACCAGCAGCAGCGTGTTCGTGAACTCGTTGCCGCCGCGCGGAAGCCCGCGCAACATGACGGACTCGAACGAACCCGCCTGGGTGCTCACGATCACGCCGGGAACGTGGGAAATCGCCTGCGTCAGCCGCTGGTCGCCACGCTCGTCGATCGCCGACCGCTCGACGATGTCCGCCTGGGCCGCGATCTCGCCGACGCTGAGCGGCGCCTTGCTCGCCGTCACCTGGACGCGTTCCAGGAAGTTGGGCGTCGCGGCCAGCTCGATGGTCACGGTCGTCGCGGAGCCCGAAGTCACCTGCACATCCGGGACCTGAAGCTCCAGGTAGCCGGGTGCCTGGACGGTCAGCGCCGCGGCGCCCGCGGGCACGCCGGAGATCTCGAAGCGGCCGACCGCGTTCGTGACCGCCGAGGGACTCTCCCCTTCGATCGTCACGAGGGCCTCGGCAACGGGCCGCCCGTCCTCGCCAGCGACCACTGTCCCGTTAATCGTGCCGGTCTGTTGGGCACTCGCCTGGACGGGCAATCCGAGGTACAGAGAGAAGAACAACCCGGCGACCAAGCGCCCCTTGGGCGCGCAGAAAAGGCCAAATGGTTCAAGACCACCCATCGTGCTCACACCTTCAACCCTGGATCGTTGGGAGCTGCCGCACGACTCGTATGACTCGACCCCCGGCAAACCGCGCGTCAAACGGCCGCTTACCCTATGGAGGTATCCGCTCGACCGCAATACCCTCCAACAGCGCGGAGTCCGCGGCAAAATCCCGATCGCCGGTCGGGTAGCCGGTCGGGTAGCCGGTCGCGCTCAGCAGGAAGGCGACGATGTCGATGTACTCCTGGGCGCCGAGCGTCCCGGGTTCTTCCGGCGGCATGGTCGACTGGATGCTGGCGTAGATGTCGGCGACCTTGAGCCCGCGCCACCGAAACCTGAACGCGACGCCGGTCAATCCCGGCGCCATCTCGCCGCCGCCGAGGCCCTCGCCGTGGCATTCGGCGCAGTGCTCGCCGTACGAAGCCCGGCCGCGTTGGGCCTGGGCTTCGGTGAAGATGCCGTCGAGGACCGAAGTCGGAGCGGCGGCCGGCGCGGGCTCCGGTTCCACGGCCGGTAGCTGCTCGGCGGGCGCGGCCGGCGGCACCAAGCCCGGCGTGGTGGACGCCATGGTCGCGCACGCCAACGCCATCACCGCAATCGCAGGAACGACGGCCAATGGTAAACGCTCCCTCATCTCAGAACGAGGAACCTGGCTCCTTGAGGAAGGCAATCTCCTCCGCGGTCGAGGCGCGGCCCAGCGACTGGTTGCGATGAGGGTAGCGGCCGAACCGATCAATGATCGCCTTGTGCCGCCGTTCGAAGTCCAAGGTCTCCGGGTCCGCCAGACCCTCGAACAGCGCGACCGCGACCTCGTGGATTCGCGGCGATTCGCTGTGCTGGTAGGGCATGTAGAAGAACGGCCGCTTCACAGGCGGCACGGCTTGATCGGCGCCGATCCGCACCGCCTCCTGCGCCAGTGCCAGCGCCATCCCGTCGGCCCCGAAGGCGCGCGGGTCGCCGCGGTAGAGGTTGCGTGAGAACTGGTCGAGCACGACGATCTCGGCCAGGCGACCGTCGGGCGTGTCGCGCCAGCCGTCGAGCTCTCCCAGGACCGCCCGCCCGTGCAGGGCCCCGAACCGTGAGCGGATCGCCGCGTCGAACCGCGGATCCCTGGTCCACCACTGCTCGGGGCCGTTCTGTTCAAACCAAAAGGACAGGACTTCTTCGATCACGGCTCGGCTCCTCCGGGGCGCGTTCATTCTCTCCTGAAGCCCAGGAACGGGCCAGCAGCCATCGGTTAATCTCTACCTTCTCCATGAACCCGTTCGCGTCACTCGGAGTCGCCGCTCCACGAGTGGTTTCCCGTGAGGCCGTTCGCCTGCCGCTAGTTGCGCTGGCGAGCGCGCTCCTGACGGTTTCCGCTCCGCCGTCAACCGAGGCCGTCGCGGCCGCCGAGCCCGCGCCCACCGTCGACTTCCAGCGCGACGTCCGGCCGATCCTCTCGGACAACTGCTTCGCCTGCCACGGTCCCGACGAGGCGACGCGTGAGGCTGACCTGAGGCTGGACACTCGCGACGGCGCGTTCAGCCCCCGGCCTCCCGCCGGGCGCAGCAACCGGCCGCGCGACCCGGCGGTCGTTCCCGGCGACGCCTCTGCAAGCCTCCTGGTCGAGCGCATCACCCACGCGGACGCGATCCGGCGGATGCCGCCCGAGACCTCGAACAAGTCGCTCTCCTCTGAACAGATCGATCTCCTCAAGCGCTGGGTCGAGCAGGGGGCCGCCTGGGACCAGCACTGGTCGTTCAAGCCGACCGACCGGCCGGCCGCGCCCACGGTCGACGACGAAGCCTGGATTCACGATCCCCTCGACCGCTTCGTCCTGGCGCGTCTCGAAGCGGAGGAACTCACCCCGACCGCAGAAGCCGACCGGCGCACGCTCGCCCGTCGCATTGCCCTCGACCTGACCGGCCTGCCTCCCGACCCGGGCACGCTCGCGACCTTCCTCGACGACACGGAGGAAGGCGCCTACGAACGGCTCGTCGACCGTCTGCTCGCCTCGGCCCACTGGGGCGAGCACCGCGCCCGCTACTGGCTCGACGCCGCCCGCTACGGGGACACCCACGGCATCCACAACGACAACTACCGGGAAATGTACGCCTACCGGGACTGGGTCATCAAGGCGTTCAACGAGAACCAGCCGTTCAACGAGTTCACCGTCGACCAGATCGCCGGCGACCTGCTGGAAGACCCCACCCTCGACCAGTTGATCGCCACCGGCCTGCAGCGCAACAACATCACGACCAACGAAGGCGGCGTGCTGGTCGAGGAGTACGAGGCGATCTACGCCAAGGACCGCGCCGAGACGATCGGCAGCGTCTTCCTGGGGCTGACCGTCGGCTGCGCGACCTGCCACGACCACAAGTTCGATCCCGTCAGCCAACGTGAGTTCTACGCGCTGACCGCGTTCTTCCGCAACACCACGCAGTACGTGATGGACGGCAACATCTCCGACCCGCCGCCGACCTTGGTGGTGCCGCGGGACGACGACCGCGACACCTGGTACCGGCTGCGCGCAGAGGTCGGCGAGCTCGAGGACGCGATGACGGAGCGCCTCGACGCGGTCGAACCGACGTTTGCCGAGTGGATTGCGAGCGACGGCCATCGCGAGATCGAAGCACCTCTCGGAGTTACTTCCGAGCTCCTGAGGCTCGATCTCGACGGTGAGCAACCGGCAGCAGTCACCAATGAAGAACGCCAGCCGATCGCTCTCCACGAGGCCGTGCGCATTGAACCCGGACCGAACGGCCTGCCTGCCCTCTTCTTCGGCGACAAGGGGTCGGCCGAACTGCCGCCGCTCGAGATCGACACCGACACGCCGTTCTCCCTGGCGATGTGGATCTACATGACCGAGGCCGAGGGCAGCTACACCGTCGCCAGCCAGAGCGACCCCCACGACGCCAACCGCGGCTGGCAGATCACCCTCGGCGCGCGCGAACTGAGTTTTCGCCTCAGGGGCGATCGCGCCGGCCCGGGCCGCGGAGCGACGAGCATTTCGATCAACCCCAACAACACGCAGCGGCTCACCCCGGGCGAATGGAGCCACATCGTCGTCACCCATGACGGTTCCGGCGAGCGCGGAGGCCTGCACATCTACCGCGACGGCGAGCGGGTTGCCGAACAGGGCAGCGAGTTCTTCACCAGGGTCGAGGGCAGCATCCTCACCGACCGACCGTTCTACCTCGGACGCCACGACCTGAGGAGCGAGGGCAAGGCCCAGTCCTTCGCCGGCGGCGGCGTCGCCGACGTGCGCGTCTTCGACCGCGCCCTGTCCGTCGAGGAAGCCAGGGTCATCTCGGAGTGGGGCGCGATCCGAACGGCCGCGAGCAAGACACCGGCGGAACTGACCTACGACGACCGGCATCGTCTCCTGTTGAGCTACGTGAACTCAGAGGACGAGGAGTACCGCCGGCTGGTCACCCGCAGACTGGAGATCGACAAGGAGTGGCGCGAACTGCGGCGCCGCGGCACGGTCACCCACGTCATGCAGGAGATTCCAGGGAGCGAGGCGGCCGCCCACGTCCTCCACCGCGGCATGTACGACCAGCCGCGCGAGCGGGTGCTCGCGGGAACGCCGGCAGCGCTGCCACCGATGCCGGAAGGCCTCCCCCGCAACCGGCTCGGGCTGGCGCACTGGCTGGTGGACGAGGCGAACCCGCTGACGGCGCGAGTCACCGTGAACCGCTTCTGGCAGCAGGTCTTCGGCACCGGGCTCGTAGCGACCAGCGAGGACTTCGGCGCCCAGGGGGAGGTGCCGTCGCACCCCGAGCTTCTCGACTACCTGGCGACGGAGTTCCGGGAGTCGGGCTGGGACGTCAAGGGCTTCTTCCGGCGGCTGGTGACCTCGTCGACCTACCGGCAGGCGGCCACTCTCACACCGGACAAGCTGGAGCGCGATCCCCAGAACCGGCTGCTCTCGCGCGGCCCCCGTTTCCGGATGGACGCCGAGATGGTGCGCGACACGGCGCTCGCCGCCAGCGGTCTCCTGGTGCGCACGATCGGCGGACCGAGCGTCAAGCCGTACCAGCCGGAAGGCCACTGGGAACGCGTGGCGATGAACTCGAGCAACACGTGCCGTTACCGAAGAGACTCAGGGGACAAGCTCCACCGGCGCAGCCTCTACACCTTCTGGAAGCGCGCCGCGCCGCCGCCCTCGATGACGATCTTCGACGCCGGCAACCGCGAGCACTCGGTGGTCCGCCGCGAGCGCACGAACACGCCGCTCCAGGCGCTCGTGGTGATGAACGACACGCAGTTCGTCGAGGCGTCGCGGTTCCTCGCCCAGCGGGCGATGCGGGAAGCCGGCGACGACTTCGACCGCCGGCTCGACTACGTCACTACCCGGCTCCTGTCCCGGCCCTTCGACGACGCCGAACGGGCGGTCGCGCGGCAGACGTACGACGGCCTGATCGACCTCTACCGCTCCGACGAGGCCGGTGCGAAGAAGCTCGTCGCTACAGGCGAGTCGGCCCACGATGCCGCGCTGGCAGCCCCTGAGTCGGCGGCATGGACGATGCTGGCAAGCCAACTGATGAACCTGGACGAGGCCCTGAACAAGTAGCTGCTGGAGGCGCCGAAGATGGACCCACTCAAGGAAACCGTTCGAGCCGAGACGAGGCGTCAGTTCTTCGGCACCGCCGCCCGCGGGATCGGCGGCCTGGCGCTGGCCAACCTGTTCGCAGAGGACGCTTTCGCGCTGACCACCGCCCGTGACCAAGTCGGCGGCCTGCCCGGTCTGCCGCACTTCGCGCCGAAGGCGAAGCAGTGCATCTACCTTCACATGATGGGCGCGCCGCCGCAGATGGACCTGCTCGACTACAAGCCGAAGATGAAGGAGTACTTCGACCAGGACCTGCCCGACTCGATCCGGCAGGGGCAGCGCCTGACGACGATGACGTCCGGACAGTCGCGCTTCCCCATCGCGCCGTCCGTCTTCGAGTTCTCGCAGCACGGCGAGAGCGGCGCCTGGTTCTCCGAGCTCCTGCCCCACACGGCGAGCATGGCGGACGACATCGCGATCATCCGCTCGATGCACACCGACGCGATCAACCACGAGCCGGGCATCACCTTCATCCAGACCGGCCAGCAGATCCCTGGCCGCCCCTGCATCGGCTCCTGGTTCGCGTACGGCCTCGGCAGCATGAACGAGAACCTGCCCACCTTCGTGGTGATGAACGCGGAACGCAGCCATCCCGCGGCCGGCCTGCAGGCGATCTCGGCGAAGCTGTGGAGTTCCGGTTTCCTGTCGCCCGAGTACGCCGGGGTCGGGTTGCAGACCGGGGACGAGCCGGTCCTCTACCTCAAGGACCCGCAAGGGGTCTCGCCCGCGGTGCGCCGCCGCGTGCTCGACGGAATGAGCGAGCTGAACCGGCTGCGCCACGCCCAGGTCGGCGATCCGGAGACCCTGGCCCGCATCGAGCAGTACGAGATGGCGTTCCGCATGCAGTCTTCGGTGCCCGAGATGGCCGACCTGTCAAGCGAACCCGACAGCACGTTCGAACGCTGGGGCGAGGAAGCAAAGCAACCCGGCAAGTTCCAGAACGCGGCACTGATGGCGAGGCGCCTCGTCGAGCGCGGCGTGCGGTTCGTCCAGATCTACCACCGCGGATGGGATGTCCATTCCAAGCTGCCGATGGTGCTACCCGCGCAGGCGCGCGATGTCGACCGCGCGGCCTGGGCCCTGATCCAGGACCTCAAGGAACGCGGCCTGTTCGACGAGACCCTGGTCATCTGGGGCGGCGAGTTCGGGCGCACCATCTACTCCCAGGGGGCCCTGACCGCCGAGGACTACGGCCGCGACCACCATCCCCGCTGCTACAGCATCTGGATGGCCGGCGGCGGCGTTGCGGGCGGCGTCGTCCACGGCGAGACCGACGACTTCTCTTACAACATCGTCAAGGACCCGGTCCACGTCCACGATTTCCAGGCGACGATCCTGCACCTGTTCGGCATCGACCACGAGCGGTTCACCCACCGGCACCGCGGCCTGGACGCCCGGCTGACCGGCGTCGAGAAGGCGCGGGTGATCCGCGAAGTCCTCGCCTGAACAAGGAGACAACCCATGATGCAGGCTGAAGAACGCAACGACATCACGCCCCTATGCCCGCACTGCGAGCAGCCCGTGCGCCTTCAGTTCCGGGCCATCTCGGGACTCCTCGGCAAGCGGTACGTCTACTTCTGCGCCCTGTGCAAGAAGGTGCTCGGCGTCTCGCACCGCAAGGGCTTCTGGATGGGCTAGTCGATGCGGACTCGGTCGAACTCGTCCCATGCGGACATGTCCGACAGCACCACAATGTCGCCCGGTAGCAGCCCGTCGACCACCTCGATCGTGTTGGCCGAGCTTCGGCCCAGGAGCACGCGCGTGCGAGCAGCGCCGTTCCCCTCGCCGTCGAGTCGGAAGAGACTGACTTCGCTCTGTTCCTGACCGACGACGGGCCGACCGACGAAGAGCACGTCCTCGAGCCGCTCGAGCTCGATCGTGCCGGCTACGGTCAAGTCCGGCCGCGCCCCGCGCGGCAGGTCGCCTTCCAGAGCAACGTCGACCGTCACCGTCCCCTCTTCCACCGCCGGATCGATCCGGACCACCCTTCCGGGGACGATCCCGTTTCGCGTGTCGACCGTCGCGACCTGTCCGATCTGGACGTCCTTCGCCTGGGTCTCGGCAATCCGCAGTTCGGCCTTCAGCGCCGTCGGGTCGCCGACGCGGGCCAGGCTCGTACCCGCGGTAACGCGCTGCCCCTCCTCGACTGGCACCTGCTGGAGGACGCCGTGCATGCCGGCCCGGACCTGCAGGGCCGCGACCTGATCGAGCCGAAGTTGCCAGATCGCGCGTAGACGATCCACTTCCGCCCGCTCGACGGCGAGCTTGGCGGCCTTCGTCGTTTCCGCGATGCCGAGGCGCTCCTCCTCCAGTGCAAAGCGCGTTTCGTGTTCCCGCTTCGACGCCTGCGCCCGCTGGAGCTCGATGGCCGAAGCCAGACCGTCCTTCGCCAGCTCGGCGTCGGCGTCCGCCTCGAGCCGGGCGACGACCAGCGCGGCTTCGACGCTGGCGAGCCCCGCGCGCTGCATCAGAAGCTCGCTGTCGAGTTCCACCTTCCGGTTCTCGTACCGGGCCTCGGCGGCGCGCAGATTGAGCTCAGCTTCCCTGGCTTGGTGCTCGAGTTCGGGGTTGCTGAGTTCCACGATGACCGAATCCGGCGTCACCTCGGCGCCCGGATCGATCACGATCCTCTCTACGTTCCCCTCCGTCGTCGCCGGAATCCAGCGGATCTTCTCCGGCACCAGCGTTCCCCGGCCCCGCACCTCCCGGACCATCGGGCCTCGCCGCACGGTGTCGATGTACAAGGCGTCGCGGTCGACGCGCGGCACCGACGGCTGTACCTGCTGCAAAGCGAGCGTGACCAGCACGAGCAGGACGCCGCCGACGGAGAAATACGTCACCCGGCGGAACTTCTTCTTCCGCGCCAGGTCCGGTCTCGCGATGTCCATTCCGGTCGCCAGGATGGCCTGCCCGTCAGGTCGTCGCCCGCCCGTCGAAGAGGTGTATCTCCCGCTCGGCATAGTCGGCGTACCGGGGATCGTGAGTCACCATGCAGATCGTCGATCCTTCCGCGTGCAGCGTCCGCAGCAGGTCCATCACCGCGCCGCCGTTCCTCGAGTCGAGGTTGCCGGTCGGCTCGTCGGCAAGCAGGATCGACGGCTGGCCGGCCACGGCGCGGGCGACGGCGACCCGCTGCTGCTGCCCCCCGGAGAGCTGGCTCGGCAGGTGCTTCGCGCGCGGCGCCATCTCCACCTTCTCCAGTGCCTCGCCCACCAGCTCGCGCCGCTCCCTCGGCCGGATTCCCCGGTAGGTGAGCGGGAGCTCGACGTTCTCGTACACGGTCAGGTCGCCGATCAGGTTGAAGTTCTGGAAGATGAAGCCGATCTCGCGGTTGCGGATTCGCGCTCGCTCCGACTGCCGGAACTGCGCCACCGGATAGCCGTTCAGCGTGTAGTCGCCGGCCGTCGGCGTATCGAGCAGGCCGAGGATCGACAGCAGGGTCGACTTGCCGCAGCCCGAAGGCCCGGAAACCGCCACGTACTCGCCGGAGCAGATGTCCAGGGTGACTCCATCGAGCGCGTGGGTTTCGACCTCGTCCGTGTAGAAGACCTTGGAGACGTTCTCCAGATGAATCAGCGTATTCATGGTGTAGACAATCTACGTCATATGGAGTAGTTTGTCTATACCATGACGCCAGCAAGTCCCCGCAATCAGCTTCTCTATGGAACCCTGGACCTGCTCATCCTGCGCACACTGGTCTACGGCCCGGCACACGGCCACGCGATCGCCGGACACATCCAGCGGGTGTCGGAAGACGCGCTCCGCATCGAGACCGGATCGCTGTATCCGGCGCTTCACCGGCTGGAGGCGCGCGGCTGGATCGTGGCGGAGTGGAAGACCTCCGACAAGGGCAAGCGGGCCAGGTACTACCGCCTCACCAGGACCGGGCGCCGGCAACTCGTGGTCGAGCAGTCGCGGTGGCAGCAGCTCTCGGTCGCCGTCACCAGGGTTCTTCGCCCGGCGGACTGAGCCGGGAGTCCGAGGCGATGCTGCGGCCGCTCTACAACCGACTGCGCTCCATCTGGTCCCGGCGACGCAAGGATGTCGAGCTAGACGAGGAGATCCGTTTCCATCTCGCCGAGGAAACGGAAGAACAGATCGAGACTGGCGTGCCTCCCGAACGGGCCCACGCCGAGGCACGGCGCAACTTCGGCAACGTCACGCTGATTCGCGAGCGGACCCGCGAGACCTGGGGCTGGGCGCCCGTGGAGCGCCTCCTCAAGGACATCGGCTCCTCGTTCCGGACGATGCGACGCAACACCGGCTACACCTGCGCCGTGGTCCTGACCCTGGCACTGGGCATCGGACTGAACGCCGCGACGTACGATCTGCTTTCCCGGCTGTTCCTCCAGGCGCCCCCACACATCGAGGATCCGGAGGGGATTCACCGCATCTGGGTGCGGGAAAGGGACGATGCGGTTGACCGGGGGGTCTTCACGGGCCCTTCTGCCACCAGAGACCGAATGGACTGGGCGGAGTTCAGCTCGCTCCGCGATGACCCCGACCGGTTCAGCGCTGTCGCCGGCTACACGGCTCCCGTACGGATGCAAAACGGCCGCGGCCAGACCGCCGAGGACTTGCAGGTTTCCTCGGTAACCGGAGAGCTCTTCGCGCTCCTGGGGATTCAACCTGCCCTGGGCAGGCTGCTGCAACCCGAAGACGACGATTCGGCGGCGACACCGGCCGCGGTGATCAGCGATGCCTACTGGCGGCAAGGCTTCGAGCGTTCACCCGATGCCCTCGGCTCGAGACTCAGCTTCAACGACGTTACGTACGTCATCGTCGGCGTCCTGCCGCCCGGCTTCTCCGGCCCCGACCCCAACGCAGCCGAGATCTGGTTGCCTCTCCAGGTCGCGGCCACCGCCATCCGCGGCGACTCATGGAGGCAGTCGCTCACTGGATTCTCCCTGACGGCATTGGCGCGCCTGGCGCCCGGAGTGAGGGCTGAACCGGCGGCCGCCGCGGCAACCGCCGCTGTACGCGCGGCGCGAGCCACTTCGCGGATGCCGGAGGCACGGGACCCCGAGCCAACCGTGATGCTGGGTCCACTACTGCGGAACCGCGGACCCGGCGCGTTGCCGGGTCAGATGCACCTGCCCCTGGTCGTGGGCGGCGCGGCCCTGGTCGTGCTCCTGATCGCGACCGCCAACATGTCGAACCTGCTGATGGTGCGGGTCGCGGCCCGTCGACGGGAGCTTGCCGTTCGCAATGCACTCGGCGCGGGAAGATGGGGCGTGGGACGCCTGCTGGTTATCGAGAGCGTCGTGCTCTCCGCGCTCTCCGGCGTAGCTGCGCTGGTCGTGGCCGCGCTTGCCGGCCGCCCTCTGCGGGTCACGCTCTTGCCAGGCCTTGGGTGGGCCCAAGAGCCGCTGGACGGCACAGCGATCGGCTTCACCGCAGCCGCCGTACTCGTCATCGGCCTCGGGGCGGCCCTGGCCCCCGCCGTGTATGCAGTGCGGAGCCGCGGCATCGAGAAGCTCGACAGTTCGCGAGGCGCCCCGGTACTCGGCATGCCGATCCGTACCGGTCTGATCGTCGTGCAAGCCGCACTGTCGCTGATCCTGCTCAGCGGCGCGGCCATCTTCTACCGCTCATTCGAGGCAGCGCGCCATGTGGACGTCGGCTACGCGAAGGAGAATCTGATCACGGTGGACCTGGCGGGCTTTCGCGCCCCGAGATCGCTTCACGAGACCAACATCAACGCATTGGAGACTCGACTCCAGTCACTGCCGGAAGTCCTCGAGGTCGCCCAGGGAACGAACTCACCGATGTGGTCGATGGCAGCGATGCCGGCACCGCGGGTCGAAGGGCTGGATCGCCTGCCGTTCACCGAAGGCCCCTATGTGAGCCTCACGACGCCCAACTTCTTTCGCGTAGCAGGCCTGGCGGTCTTGGAAGGTCGTGGTCTTACGGAGTGGGATCGCGCGGAGACCCAGCGGGTCGCGGTCGTAGACACGACGTTTGCTCGCGGCGTCTGGCCTGGCACAGGCGCCGTGGGCCAGTGCCTCTTTTTCGGCGACGCCTCCACCGACTGCACGACGGTAGTCGGCGTCGTTGAATCCGCCCTCGACAAAGGCCTGTTGGACGCCGACCGCGCCGCGGTCTACTACCTGCCTATCTCCCAGGCTTCGTCGAACACCATTCAGGCCAGCTTCGTCAACAACATGCGTACGTTGATCGTGCGGACTCGCGGGAACCCCGGGCGAGTAGTGCAGCCAACGCTCCTCGCCCTGGCGGATCTGTTCCCCGACCTGCCGCGCCACAGCGTCCGAAGCCTCCAGACCGTGTTCGCGCCGCGCATCCGTACGTGGACCATCGGAACGCGTCTGTTCGGCGCCTCCGCCGCGCTGGCGGTGCTCCTCGCCGCCATCGGGCTCTACGCGGTCATCGCGTTCGGCGTACGCCAGCGTGAACTCGAGTTCGGCATCCGTCGGGCCCTGGGCGCCAGGGCGTCGCGCCTCCTGCGCATGGTGCTCGCGCGAGGCTTCGGGCTGGCGGCGGCCGGTGTCGTGGCCGGCACGCTCGCCGCGTTGTGGGCCGGCAGGTTCGTCGAACCGCTGCTCTTCGACGGCAGGACTCCCCGCGACCCGCTCGCATTCGCCGTCGCGGCGCTGGTGCTCCTGACCATCGCGGCGATGGCCTCGTTGCTACCCGCCCGCCGGGCCTCTCGCGCCGACCCTCGTCGAGCGCTGGAGGCCGAGTAACACCGCCACACGGGATGCTGAAGCAGTTCCTGTTTCGCCTGCGTTCGAGCTGGAACCGCCAGCAGCGGGACACCGAGCTTGAAGAAGAGATCCGCTTCCATCTCGCCGAGGAAACGGAGGAACAGATCGAGACCGGCGTGCCTCCCGAACGGGCCCATGTTGAAGCACGACGCAACTTCGGCAACGTCACGCTGATTCGCGAGCAGACCCGCGAGACCTGGGGCTGGGCGCCCGCGGAGCGAATCCTCCGGGACATCCGCGCCGCCTTCCGGATGATGCGACACAACAGCGGCTACACCTGCGCCGTCGTCCTCACCCTGGCGCTCGGCATCGGGCTCAACGCCCCGATGTACGAGATGCTGTCCCGCCTCTTTGTTCGAGCGCCACCCCACATCGAGGACCCGGACGGCGTTCATCGCCTCTGGGTCAGCGAGCGCATCGGTCCAGACGATCGGGGCGCCTCCACCGGACGCACCTGGGTAGTCGATGCGATGCAGTGGCTCGACTTCAACGCCCTGAGCGCCGACAACGCACTGATCGACGGCGTCGCGGGCCACAGAGTCTCGTTCAGGACGAACGGACGCGGTCAACGCGCCGAGAACCTCACGGTCTCCTGGGTCACGGGCGAGTTCCTCGACTTCCTTGGCGTGGCTCCGACGGTCGGAAGGTTGATCGCTGCCGAGGACGACGATCCGGCGGCGCAGCCCGTCGCCGTGATCAGCGACGGCTACCGGCGGCAGCGGTTCGGCAGCGCGGAGGAAGCGCTCGGCACCACCCTCAGCTTCGACGACGTCACCTACTTCGTCGTCGGCGTGCTGCCGCCCGGCTTCTCCGGGCCCCGCTCCAACGCAGTCGACGTATGGCTGCCTCTTGAACACGCGGCAACGGCCAGCCGAGGGAACAGTTGGAGACGGTACGGAACCACCTTCTACCTCACTCCATTCGTCCGGCTGGCGCCCGGCGCGACGGAGGAGGCCGCCAGCGCCGCGGTGACGGCCGCCGTCCGGGCGGCGCGTGCCGGCTCGCGGCTCTCGGACTCCCTGGACCAAGAGGCGACCGTGGCTCTCGGCCCGATCCTTAGAACCCGCGGCCCCACCACGCTGCGGCGCCACATGCGCCTGCCGCTGATCGCAGGCGGCATCACCTTCGTGGTGCTCCTCATCGCGGCCGTCAACATGTCGAACCTGCTGATGCTGCGGGTCGCTGCCAGGCGACGCGAGTTGGCGGTGCGCTACGCGCTAGGCCTGGGACGATGGGGAATCGGACGTCTCCTGGTGACGGAGAGCCTGGTGCTCGCCGCCCTCTCCGGCGTCGTTGCGCTGGCAGTTGCCGCGGTCACCGGCGACGCCCTTCGGCGCACGCTCCTGCCGAGCTACCAGTGGGCCGAAGATCCGCTGGGCGTCACGGCAATCGGTTTCACCGGAATCGCCGTGCTTGGGATCGGCCTGACGGCGGCCCTCGCTCCCGCCGTGTACGCGGCGCGCAGCCGGGGAATCGAGAAGCTCGACAGCTCGCGGGGCGCCCGCGCGCTCGGAACGCCCGTCCGCACCGGCCTGATCGTGGTCCAGGCCGCGCTGTCGGTCGTCCTGCTCAGCGGAACGGCCGTGTTCTTCCGTTCATTCGAGGCGGCGCGCCAGGTGGACGTCGGCTACGCGAAGGAGCACCTGCTCACGGTGACACTGGGGAGCTTTCACGGTGACACCCGTCTGGATGGCCTGGACGGCGCACCGCTCGACGAGAGCGCAGTCCATGCCATGGAGGCCCGCCTACGGGATGTGCCGGAGGTGCTTGATGTTGCACAGGGTACGAGTTCACCGATGTCGGGAAGTGGTGCGGCGTACGGCGACCTGCGCATCGAGGGGCTCGACCGCCTGCCGTTCCGCTCCGGCCCCCATGTGAATCTCACGACGGCCAACTTCTTTGACGTCGCCGGTCTGGACATTCGGGAAGGGCGTGGCTTCACGGAGTGGGACCGCGAAGGGACGCAGAAGGTCGCGGTCGTCAATACCTCGTTCGCCCAGCAGGTCTGGCCTCGTCGGAGCGCCGTCGGCCGTTGTCTGTTCGTCGGCAGCGACGCCGACTGTACGACGGTGGTCGGCGTGGTGGAACCCGTAGTGAATTGGGCTCTGCCTGAGACTGACCCGGTCTACTACCTGCCCATCGCCCAGGCGTCATCCGACCCGGCCCTGTCGGGATGGACGAGCATCCAGCGTGCGCTGATCGTCCGCACCGCGTCAAGCCCCGGGCGCGTCGAGGCGCCGGTGCTTGGCGCCCTGGCCGAACTGTTTCCTGAACTGCCGGGACACCACGTCCGGAACCTCTCCACACAGTTCGCATCGCGCATTCGCGCCTGGAGAACCGGCACGCGCCTGTTCGCCGCCTCCGCGACGCTCGCCGTGTTGCTCGCAGCCATCGGGCTCTATGCCGTCATCGCCTTCGGCGTACGACAGCGCGAACACGAGTTCGGCATCCGTCGCGCCCTGGGCGCCAGGGCGTCCAATCTCCTGCGCGTCGTACTGACGCGCGGTGTCTCCCTCGCGGCGACCGGTGTCGCGGCCGGCACGCTCGCCGCGTTGTGGGCGGGTCGCTTCGTCGAACCGCTGCTCTTCGACGGCCGTACTCCCCGCGACCCGCTGGCGTTCGGCGCCGCGGCGCTGGTACTCCTTGCCGTCGCCGTGATGGCCTCCTTCCTTCCGGCCCGCCGGGCCGCGCGCGCTGATCCCCGGCGGGCTCTGGAAGCGGAGTAACACCGCCAAACCCGATGCTGAAGCAGTTCCTATTTCGCCTGCGTTCGAGCTGGGACCGCCAGCAGCGAGACGCCGAACTCGAAGAGGAGATCCGCTTCCACCTCGCCGAGGAGGCGGAAGAACGGATCGAGGTCGGGTTTCCTCCTGAACAGGCACACGCCCAGGCAAGGCGCCGTTTCGGCAACGTCATGCTGATTCGCGAACTGACCCGGGAGACCTGGGGCTGGGCACCGGCAGAGCGTTTGCTCCGGGACTTCCGTACCGCATTCCAGATGATGCGGCGCAACACCGGCTACACCTGCACGGTGGTCCTCACGCTGGCGCTGGGAATCGGGCTCAACGCGGCGATGTACGAGATGTTGTCGCGGCTCTTTCTCCAGCCGCCGCACATCGAACGTCCCGAAGAGATTCACCGAGTCTGGATTCGCGAACGGTATCCGGATGACCTGGGCCAGTTCACTGGGCCAGTCTTTGCGGACGACACGTTGAACTGGGACGAGTTCACCGAGCTACGCGCGGCTACCGACCAATTCGAGGCCGTCGCCGGCTACGGCAGCTCTCCCTGGCCCCTGCACAACGGCGCCGGCCAAACCGCCGAGCGCCTCCAGGCTGCTTCGGCGACCGGTGAGTTCTTCCGGTTTCTCGGTGTTCAGCCCGCTCATGGAACGCTGCTTGGTCCCGGCGACGACGTCCCCGGGGCGGCGCCGGTCGCGGTGATCAGCGACCGCTACTGGCACCGGCGGTTCGGTCGCTCCCCCGACGCTCTCGGAACCACGCTCGAACTCGACGAGGTCACCTACGTGATCGTCGGCGTCCTGCCGCGCGGCTTCTCAGGGCCCGATCCAAACGCACCGGACGTCTGGCTGCCTTTTCATCTCGCGGCCAGGGCCGACCGAGGCGACGGTTGGGACGACCCAGGGAGCGGCTATCCAGTTACGCCGCTCGTCCGGACGGCAGCGGGCGTCACGCCGGAAGCCGCTGCAGACGCGGCGACCGCACTAGTTCGGGCGCAGCGCGCCGAAACGTGGCCTTCGGACTGGTACGACCCGGACGTGACCGCGGTACTGGGCCCCCTGATGCAGAGCCGCGGCCCCTCCCCTTTGGAGGAATCGATGCAACTGCCCCTCGCCGTGGGGAGGCGTCACGCTGGTCGTGCTCCTCCTGGCGATCGTGAACATGTCGAATCTCCTGATGCTGCGGGTCGCGGCTCGTCGCCGCGAGCTCGCCGTCCGGCTCGCGCTCGGCGCGGGCCGATGGGGAGTCGTACGCCTGCTCACTGCCGAGAGCACCGTGCTGGTCGCGACCTCGGGCGTCGCGGCGCTGGGTATAGCCGCCGTCGCGGGCCGGATCCTGCGGGTGACGCTCCTTCCCGAGTACCAGTGGGCGGACGATCCGCTCAAGGGTGCGGCGATCGGCTTCACCGCCGCCACGGCGCTCGTGATCGGACTGGGCGCGGCGCTGGTCCCGGCGCTCTACGCGGCGCGGGGTCGAGCGATCGAGCGGCTCGATGGCGGCCGCGGCGCTTCCGCGCTCGGTTCGCCGGTCCGTAGCGGCTTGATCGTCGCCCAGACCGCGCTCTGCCTGGCCCTGCTTGTCGGCGCGGCCATCTTCTACCGCTCCTTTCAAGCCGCCCGCGTAGTGGACATCGGCTACGAAAGAGAGAATCTCCTCACGGTGATGCTGCACGAGGCGGAGTCCAACGATCCGCTCAACGAGCCCGCGGTCGACATGATGGAGGCGCGGCTCCGCACGCTGCCTGGCGTCCTCGATGTAGCCCAGGGGACGAATTCGCCGCTGTTCATGGCGGCGGGAACGGGCGGGTTGCGTGTCGAGGGGCGCGACAGCTTGCCGCTCGCCTTCAGTCCCTACGAGAACGGTGTCTCGCCGAACTTCTTCAGCGTGGCGAGCCTGCAGATTCGAGAGGGCCGCGGCTTCACCGAGTGGGACCGGGAGGGAACCGAACGGGTTGCGGTGGTCAACACGACATTCGCCGGCAGGGTATGGCCCGCCGAGAGCGCCCTCGGTCGATGCCTCTACCTGGACAGCGAAGAAAGCGTCTGCACCACGGTCGTCGGCGTCGTGGAAGCCGCGCTCGAGTTCGGTCTGCTCGACAGCGATCGGGATCCCGTCTACTACCTGCCGCTATCGAAGGTGCTGTTGGATACCCAGGCAGCGAGGTTCACGAGCGAACTCAGAACGCTGCTCGTCCGGACCCGGGGCGACCCAACGCCGCTGGTTCAGCCGGCGCTCCGAGTCCTCGCGGAGCTGTTCCCGGATCTGCCGCGCGACAGCGTTCGAAGCCTCTCCGCCGAGTTCGCGTCGCGGGTCCACAGGTGGAGGATCGGAATGCGTCTGTTCGGCGCCTCCGCCGTGCTGGCAGTACTGCTCTCCGCCATCGGGCTCTATGCCGTCATCGCGTTCGGGGTCCGTCAACGCGAGTTGGAGTTCGGCATCCGGCGTGCGCTCGGTGCCAAGGCGTCCGACCTTCTGCGCATGGTGCTGACGCGCGGTTTCTCGCTGGCGGCGGCTGGTGTCGTCGCCGGTGCACTCGCCGCGCTCTGGGCGGGCAAGTTCATCGAGCCGCTGCTCTTTGACGACCGGACTCCCCGCGATCCGCTGGCGTTCGCAGTGGCGGCGCTCGTGCTCCTGGTGATCGCGGTGATGGCCTCGTTCCTTCCCGCCCGCCGGGCCGGCCGCGCCGACCCCCGTCGGGCACTGGAAGCGGAGTAGCCGCGTCGGATGCAGGCCAGAGCCCGGGTGGCGCGATCCGCGCCACCCGTGAACCAGTCCGTGCGCGCGTCCTCGGGTGCATGGATGACACCCGCGCACCCTGGGAGACGCAGCAGTGCTTCGAAGCCTCTCTACTGCAACGAGGCATCTTGCAGTCACTAGGGCGACTGCATAGACTCCTTGCTAGTGCAAGCACCCGGAGCAAGCCCGATGAAGACGATGACCATACGCAACGTGTCGCCGGACCTCGCAGAGGCCCTTCAGGAGGAAAAGAGCAGGCGCGGCCTCTCTCTCAACCGGACCGTACTTGCCCTGATGCAGGAGGCGCTCGGAGTCTCGGAGAAGGCGGAACGGAGCAACGGACTCCGCCGCCTGGCCGGTACATGGACGGAGGACGAGTTCAGCGAGTTCGAAGAAGCCGTTCGGCCCTTCCGGGAGATCGACGAGGAACTCTGGAGGTGACGGGGCTCTGTGTCGACACCTCGGCCTACAGCAACTTCCGCCGCGGCGAAACGCGGGTCATCGAGCAGATCGACCGGGCGCGCTGGATAGGCGTTCCGAGCATCGTCGTTGGCGAGTTGCACGCGGGGTTTCGCGCCGGAACCCGGTTCGATCAGAACCTCGGCGATCTCACCGAGTTTCTACGTCAGCCCGTCGTGCAAGTCCTGGCCGTCGACGAGGAAGTCGCCCGCATCTACGGTGAGATCGTCTCGGAACTGCGAGCGGCGGGTCGTCCCCTACCCACGAACGACATCTGGATCGCCGCCACCGCGGTCCGGTTCGGAGCGACAGTGCTGACCTTCGACGCCCACTATCGAGAAATCGGGCGCGTTGGGTCGATGGTGCTCGAAACACACTAAGCACCACCCTTCAAGGAAGATCAGCCACCCACATTTTTGCCTGCGCGCCGCGGCCCGTGGCCGAGCCGCCGGCGGCGTAGAGCCGGCCGTCGATGATCGTGGCTGCGGGAGACGACAGCGGCATCGGCAGCTTGCCGAGGAGTTCCCAGTCGCCGCCGGGCTCCAGCACCAGGATGTCCGGGTCGATCGACTTCGTGCCGCCGGCGGGTGTCGTGTGGCCGCCCACCATGACGATCCGGCCCTCGTGGACGAAGGTGCCGGCCTCGCCGTGGGAGTGGCCCCTGGGCAGATCGGGGCCGCGGCTCCAGGAGTCGGCGGCGGCGTCGTAGATGTCCACCCGGGCCTGGTCGAGCTGCTGGCTGTCGTGGTTGTACTGGCCGCCGATCGCGTAGATGCGGCTGCCGACGGCGACGGCCGAGAACTGGTTGCGCGGGTCGGGCATCGGCGCCGCGCTCCGCCAGGTCGCCGCGCCTGAAGCCCACTCGTCCAGGTCGAGGACCCAGTGGTCCCCGGCGTCGGTTTCCCGGTCCGCCTTCAGACCGCCGAAGTAGTGCAGCTTGCGGCCGACGAGCGCCAGACCGCCTCCGGCCCGCGGCTCGGGCAGCAACGGCGCCGCCGCGTAGCGGTCCAGGTCCAGGTCGTAGCTCCAGACCTCTGCGATCGCGTGGCCCTTGTAGCCGTCCTTGAAGCCGCCGGCGAACCACACGGTGCGGCCGTCCAAGACCGCGTTCAGGTGGGTGACGGCGCTCGGCATGTCCTGGATCCGCGTCCAGCTACCGTCCGCCGGATCGAAGACGTCGACGCGCTTGCTCGACCGGACCGGGCCCTCGTAGCCGGCGAACAGGTAGAACTTGCCGTCGATCACGGTGGTCGCGGCTTCCCACTTTCCGGCGGGCATGTCCGGGAGTTCCTGCCAGGTGAGGTGTTGGGCGACGAGGGTGGAAGCGGAGAGGGCGAGGGCGGCGGTCAGGAAGCAAGCGAGACCATCGGTGCGACAGAGCAATCGGGCGTTCGTTCGCATGTTGGATCTCTACACTAGACGACGGTATACGTGAGTCGACCTTGGGCTCGCCGCTACCCAGCAACTGCGTAGAGCGACACGGTGCACCGACGCCGTATCTCTGGGTGCGCGGGCCTTCTGGCCCGCATCAAGTGCGCTGCCGCGAAGCGGCGCGCACGAGCTGTTCTTGCCAACGGGCGCTCCCGCCATAGTGGAGCCGGCCTCCGGCCGACGCGTTCTCCTGGCCGCCTTCGGCGGCAGCGGACCAGAAGGTCCGCGCACCCAGAGATACGGTGTGCCGTCGCTACCACTCTCTACGCAACCTCCAAAAGACCTCGCTGCGGGCGGATGTGGGCAACACGTCCGCACTCCCAAGTGCGCGGCCAACATGAACACTTCCCAACTCGAGAAGGAGAGCCGATGCGGATGAGGTTCGGCCTTTGACCACAGCCCTGCTCACCCTGTTCCCGATCGCGCTGGGCGCGATCCTGCTGATCGGCTTCCGGGTGCCGGCCCGGCGGGCCATGCCGGCGGCATACGCCGCGGCCGTTCTGGTCGCGCTCCTGATCTGGGAGATGCCGATCGCCCGCATCGCCGGGGCGTCGATCCAGGGCCTGTTCCTGACCTTCGACCTGCTGTTCATCATCTTCGGCGCGATCCTGCTCCTGCACACGCTGGAGCGCTCCGGCGGCGTCGACGCGATCAGGCGCTCGTTTCACGGGCTGAGCGACGACCGGCGGGTCCAGGTGGTCATCGTCTGCTGGCTCTTCGGCTCCTGCATCGAGGGGGCCGCCGGGTTCGGGACGTCGGCGGCGGTCACGGTGCCGTTTCTGGTCGCGCTCGGCTTCCCGGCTGCCGCCGCGGTGATGCTCGGCATGATGGTCCAGTCCACGTCCGTCACTTTCGGCGCCGCCGGGACGCCGGTGCTGGTCGGCGTCCAGGGCGGTCTCGGCGGCGAGACGTTCTCGGCTGATCTGGCCGAAGCAGGCATCGGCATGCTCGACTACCTCGCGGTGGTCACCGAGCGGGCCGTCGTGCTCCACGCCACCGCCGGGGTCCTGATGCCGACCCTGATCACCAGCGCGCCTTCTACTACGTGCGCGTCCTGCGGAACCCGACCTGTCGCTGGTCGACGTGGGACGCGATCCGGGCGGGAGTAGCGCCGAAGCCCGGCCTGCCGGCCACGATCCAGGAGCGGGCGTGGTCGTCGCCGATCTGGTACGTCCCTGGTGACGACGGCGAGGACGAGTAACGACATCTACGCACACTGGGTGCGCCGGCGCCCAGCAGTTGGTCGCGCCGAGCGATCAGGTCGGCCGTTGTCCCCGACGGCCGGCGACGGTGGCTCAGCCAGATTCCCTTCGGCGGCACGGATCGGGAGCGAGCGAAGGTCGACCCGGCGTGGTGCGCGAACTGGATCCGCGAGGCGGTGGCCGGCAGCGTCCCCGAGCTCGACATCCTGTCGTTCAACTACTGGACCATGTACGCCACCGTGTCGAAGCACTTTCGGCGAGGCCGCGTGTTCCTGGCCGGGGACGCCGCGCATCAGATGCCTCCACCGGCGGCTTCGGGATGAACACCGGGCTGCAGGACATCGACAACCTGGCCTGGAAGCTCGCGTTGGTGCTCCGCGGCGTTGCCTCGCCGTCGCTTCACGACACCTACGAGGTCGAGCGGCGACCGGTGGCGGTCGAGAACACCGCTCGCTCGCTCGACAACTCGCGACTCGTGGGCGGCGTGTCGGCCGCCGCCACCGGCAACCACGCGGGCGGACTCTCGCCGGCGGACGCCGTGCGCGCCGCGGTGCGCTACGGCAACTTCGCCGGCCTTGAACTCGGCTACGCCTACGGCGGTCCCGCGATGGTCCCCGACGGCGCGCCAGCGCCGCGGCCGCCCGATCCCGTGATCGACTACGTGCCCACTGGCCGGCCGGGCCATCGCTTCCCGCACCTGTGGTTGACCGACGGACGCAGCAGTCTCGACCTCGTCGGCACCGGGTTCGTCCTGGTGACCGTCGACCCGGGCGCCTGGCGGGCGCACGTCGACGAACTCGGATCGTCCCTGCTGGCCCACGCGCCGATCAGCCCCAGGGACCCGGATCAGATCCGAGTCTTGCTGGGTGTCACCGAGTCGGGCGCTCTGCTCGTGCGGCCGGACGGGCACGTCGCGGCCCGGTGGGCGGAGGCGCCCGGACAGCCGGGGCGGGCGCTCGCCTGCGCGCTGGCGTCGGCGACTTCGCTGGCTCCTCGTCCTGACCGGCTCCCGCCAGACCGGCCGCTACTTCTCTTCCTGCTTCATCCAGCGCTTGCCCGAGCCGTGCCCCCTACTCTTGGGACCGCGATTGAAGCCCTTGGCCGCGTGGGGATAGTCCGGCCCCACGCCGCCGCCGCTGCACTCGCCGGCCGGTGGAACGACCCACTCGCAGCCGGGAGTGTTCTCCGGGCCGTCGGTCCAGCACTGCTGGAGCGCCTCGAGGTCCGCGGTCAGTGAGCCCGGATCGTGGGGCGGCATGTGCTCGTTGGGGTCCCAGAAGTCACCGGTGAACTCCTCCAGCGTCTCCATGCCGGCCCGGTGGCAGCCGAGACAACCGTTGCCCTCGATGTGGATCGTCCGCATGTCCCAGGTCGGAGCGCCGACGACGTAGTAGGGCGGGTTCGGACCGGGAAGGACCGGGACGACGGGCTGGCGCGGATTCTCGGGAAGTCGCGCCGACTTGATCCAGGGGTTGTGGATGAACGGGTCCGCCTGGTGGCAGCGGACGCACTGGATGGCTCCAGCAGGGACGTACGCGTCGTCGAACTCCGGGTCGTCGGGACTCGGCAATACGCCGAGCAGCCGGTTGTTCTCGCCGATGTGGGTCCAGGGGCTGTTGTCGCCTGACTCGAAGAAGCAGGTGGCGCCGGTTTCGACGTTGTAGCCGATCATCTGGACCGAGTCGCCGATGTCGACGTTGAAGACATCGTCCCGCCCGTCGTGGCGGCAGAAGCTCACCCAGACGACCTCGGGACGCGGGGTGCCGTCGGCGTTCCTGCCCTCGTGGCGCTGAAGGCTCGAGCCCGGCATGCAGTCGCCGATCTGGAGGCTGCCGTCGTCGCAGGCGTGGAGCCCCGGGTCCTCGAAGATTTCCTGGCCATCCTGCCGGATGCGGATGCGCGCGCCCTGGCTGCAGTCGACGGTCGGCGCCACGCCCAGGTGGGGCTCGCACATCGCCGCGTAAGCGCTGGCGCTGCGCGGCATTTGGGTGCTTGCGCCTTCGGGGGTGCACTGTTCGGCGGGCTGGCCCTGCGCCAGGCCCGGGCCGAAGGCAACGGTGAGAAGCAGGGCGGTGAGTGCTCGCACGCCCTACATCTCCAGCGCGACTTCCTTCTTTGCGTTCGACTCAAGCGACTGGACGGTGCGCTTGAGGTACTTGTTGAGCTGCCGGTCGTAGCGGCTGGTGGCGCCGGCGTGCCGGGCGCGCACGTAGGGCGCCCAGCGGGGCTCGCTCGCTCCCTCGACCTCGTCGCCCATCACGGTGACCCGCTGGATGATCCGCTCCTCGTCGAAGTCGTTCAGCACGAAGTGTTGGGTGCAGCGGTTGTCCCACATGGCGAGGGTGCCCTGCTGCCAGCGGTAGCGGACGGTGAAGCGCGTCTTCGTCGCCCAGCGGGTCAGGTAGCCGAGCAGGTGGTCGCTCTCCTCGTGGCTGAGCTCGACGATGCGGCGGGTGAAGTGCTCGTTGACGAACAGCGACTTGCGGCCGGTCTCCGGGTGCACCCGGACTACCGGGTGGATCGTCATCCTCTCCGGCTTGCCGTGCGGGGTCGCGTCGTGGAGCGCGGTCAGGCCCTCGCAGAGTTCCTGCAGTGGCGGCGACAGCTCCTCGTACGCCTTGTACATGTTCGCCCACATCGTGTCGCCGCCGACCTCGGGGCATTTGACCATGTTCAGGATCGCCATCACCGACGGGCTCTCCTGGAAGCTGATGTCGCTGTGCCACTCGTCGGCGACGCCACCGCGGGTCGCCACCAGCTCGAACACCTCGGGGTGGTCGAGGAACGGGTTGTTCAGGTGCGGGTGCCCTTCGAGCTCGCCGAAGTGCTGCCCGAACTTCACGTGCTGCTCCACGGTCAGGTGCTGGTCGGGAAAGAACAGGACCTGGTGGTCCAGCAGCAACGCCCGGATCGTCGCGGCCTCGTCGGGGCCGACCTCGGCCAGCGGCAGATCGTGGACCTCGGCGCCCAGGGATCCGGAGAGACGAACGACTCGATGGCTCATGGGAGTTCTCCTTCGGTTTTGAATGAACGAGGCTATCTCTATCGAGCGGCTGTTGTGCGTCAGACAAACGTCGACGGGCCGTACTGGGACTCTCCACCCTTTAGCAAGTGTGTTTTGGGGAGGCTGCTGCGGGTCAGGGAGGTCATGCGACCTGGGCATGGCATCGCTTGTTGGGGTCGAAGAGAGTCGGCCTCGGAGCATGGCGCAGGCGACGCCGAGGAGTCGGTCGACGAGTTGTCTGATGGCGCGTCCGTGCGTTTTTCCCTGGGCTTTCATGGCGTCGTACTTGGCGCGGCTGATCGGGTCATGCTGGATGGCGACTCGTCCCCAGTGATAGACGGCGTCGCTGAGGTGTTCGTTGGCGGCGAGTCGTCGCATGACGATGAGCTTCTTGCCGGACTTGACGGTCACCGGCGCCACTCCGCAGAGGCAACGCAGTGCCTCGTGGTCTCTGCGGCCCAGGCTTTGATCGGCCTCGGAGAGCAGGGTGGCGAGGCCGACCTTGCCGAGTCCGGGCAGCGACCTGAGGATGGCGGCGTCGCTCGGCTTAGGGGAGTCGTCGTCGTTTTCCCGTTGGGCCGGGGCCTCGAGTGCGCGGGTCATCCGCTCCAGCCGCTTGTCGGCGTCGGCGAGTTGGCGGCAGACGGTGTCGAGCACCGGCCGGAGGAGTCCTATGTGTTCGACGGCGGCCTTAACGGTGTCCGGGGAAACGGCGATCGGCTCGGCCCGCAGTTGATCGCGCAGTTGGGCGGAGGTCAGGCGCCGGATGCGGTGTTCCTTGAGCAGTTTGGCGAGCGTGGCTTCGCGCAGCCGTCGAGCCTTGCCGGGGGTCGGCGCCAGTCGCCACAAGGCCAGCGCGAAGGGCGCCGACACCTCGTTCTTGACCACGGCGAGAAACTGCGGGTAGTAGCGCCAGAGCTGGTCGCGGACCTGGTTCTCCAGGCGGTTCTTCTGGCCGACCAACTGCTTGCGGCCGCGGGACACCTCGCGCAGCATCACGATGGCTGCATCGGATGGTTGCACGCGGTTCAGGCACTCGGGGTCGGTGCGAAGCGCGGCGGCGAGCGCCCGTGCATCGCGGCGGTCATCCTTGGCGCCGGCGACGGAGAAGCGGTCCCTGAAGCGGTCGAGCTGCTTGGGGTTGATCGAATGCACGGCGAAGCCCCGCTCCAGGAGAGTCTCGACCACCGGTCCGTGCGGCACCTCGATGGCGACGCCGATCTCGTCCGGAGACGTCGGTCGGGTATGTCCAAGGAGCCAGTCGGCCATGGCGGCAAGTCCCTTGCCGCTGTGGTCGAACGCCCGCTCCCCCCTCACCTTGCCGTCCCGATCCAGCAAACACACATGGTGGGTTTCGGACCCCCAGTCCACGCCGGCGAACCACGTCCTGATCATCTCGTCCTCCTTCTCCCTTGCGGTAGTGTTGCCTGGTCGGCATGCCGCGTTGCCTGCCCGTACCTGTACTGGTGCTCTAAGGCACTGACTCTCCACTGGGCGTCCAACGCGGCAAAGCAGCCAGGGCACGGGTCCCAGCCAGGTGCTCGAAGCACAGTACGCCGGTGGTCGCTCCTGGCTGCTTGCCGACTTTCCTTCAGTGACTCCGGCAGGCCGGAGACGCAACCGACCGGCGGTCTCGGCTGCGGAAGCTGCCGGTCCGGCTACTGGTCCATTCCACCTCTCTCAACGACACGCCAGAATGCATCCCGGAAAGGTACAGGTGCGCCGGCGTCCTCGCCGACTGCCGCCGTGGGCGGCCAGGTAGACGCGCCGGCCGCAAGGCCGGCTCCGCGGTTTGGATATCGTGCGTCGTCCTTTGTTGACGCCAGACAATTCTCCCGCTGCGCTCAGGCGCACACCTGGAGGCTCCCTGATGAAGGTGTTCTGTCGATTCGCCGTCCTGCTGTGCATCCTGTCGCCCTCGCAGGCGTTTGCCGCTCCCGAGATCCTTCCGCTCGACGCGGGGAAGTTGCTTCGGGCCCAGCTCGAGAGCGCGGAGCCGTTCCCGGCCGAGTTGGTCCTGGAGGGCAAGAGCGAGCATTGGCAGAGCATCCTCCATCAAGGGGAAGTGGTCGTGGCCATCTACGCCGCGGCGCCGGCTCTCCTGGATATCCCGTTTCCGTTCCCGTATGACGAGTTCGTGTTGGTGCTGGACGGGGAAGTCACGCTGACTCACGTCGACGGGGACAAGGCGACCTACAAGGCGGGCGACACCTTTCTCGTGCCCAAGGGCTTCATGGGTACCTGGGAGATGCGGGGCGACTATCGCGAGCTGATCGTCGTCGAGACCGAGGCGTGGCTTGCGTCTGAGGGCAACTGAGCGGCATGCGGCCGACCATCTCCCGGCGGGACTTCCTGAACGGCGTCGCCCTCTCCGTCGTCGCGGGAGGGACGCTTTCTCCTCGAGAGCTGCTGGCGGCGGCTCAGCTCTCGGACGCCGCGCCCGACTACTATCCGCCGACCCTGACGGGCATGCGCGGCAGTCACGAGGGTTCCTACGAGGCGGCCCATGCCCTGGCCTGGCGCGGCGAGCGGCCCGACCGGTACGACGCCCTGGACGAGGAGTACGACCTCGTGGTCGTGGGCGGAGGAATCAGCGGTCTCGCTGCCGCGTATCTCTACCGGAAACACGCCGGCGACGACGCGAGGATCCTGGTTCTCGACAATCACGACGACTTCGGCGGGCACGCCAAGCGCAACGAGTTCCACGCCGGCGGCCGGATGCTGCTTGGCTTCGGTGGAAGCATCAACCTCGAACAGGACTACATGAGTCCGCGGGCTCATGGACTGCTCGAAGAGATCGGCGTCGACTTCGAGAAGCTCGAGAAGGCCGTGCATCCCGACTATCTACTCTCCAACTCCGGCGCGCCGTCTGGCATCCACCTCAGCGCGGAGGAGTACGGCCGTCGTCGGCTCGTCGTGGGCCACTGGTCCAAGGCCTGGAGCGGCGCGGAAGACTCGGCGGGTCTCATCGACGACCTGGGCCTGTCCGAGCGGGACACGCGGAAGCTCAGGGAGCTCGCCGGCGGCGAGAGGGACTTCCTGGAAGGCCTCTCGTCCGAGGAGAGGTTGGAGTACGTGCGGAGCACGAGCTACGCGACCTTCCTGTCGAACCGGGTCGGCCTCTCGCGGGCCGCGGCAAGGGTGTTCGCGCCGATGCTCAGGGCGCTCTTCGGCGTTGGCATCGAGAGCGTCTCCGTGAGGGAGGCGGTTCTGACCGGAGTCGCCGGACCGAACCCCCTGACCGGCCAACCCGCCGGCCCCTACGAGCCGAGCCAGTACCCGGCCCCGCGGTACCCCATGTTCCCCGATGGCAACGCGTCCGTGGCGAGGCTGTTCGTGCGCAAGCTGGTCCCGGCCATAGCACCTGGCAGCTCGATGCAGGACATCGTCACCGCGCGCTTCGACTACTCCGCCCTCGACCGCGAGGACTCAGCCGTTCGGATTCGCCTGAACAGCACGGCGGTGAAGGTCGAACACTCCGGAAGCGACGCGGTCGAGGTGTCCTACGTGACTGGTGGGCGTGCCTTTCGCGTGCGTTCCCGTCACTGCATCCTCGCCTGCTACAACAGCATGATCCCGCACCTCTGCCCCGAGTTGCCGGAGGCGCAGAGAGAGCAACTGGAGTACGGCTCGAAGGTGCCGTTCGCCTGGGTGAACGTGCTTCTTCGCAACGGTCGGTCCGTGCGTGGGTCCGGCGCTTCGGTGTTCCTGTGTCCCGGCAGCGACTTCGGTCTGGTGTCGGTGGCGCCCCCGGTGACGCTGGGTGACTACGGCGCCACGGACGATCCCGACGGGCCGCTCGTCGTCTTCCTGGGGAACGCGCCGGCGCCGGAGAACGATGGGCGCCGGACCGGGAGGGATCTCTATCGCATGGGCCGCCGCAGGCTGTTCGATACGCCCTTCTCGACGTTCGAGACGCAGGTCGAAGGCCAGCTCACATCGATGTTCGGCGACTTCGGCTTCAACGCCGACCGGGACGTCGAAGCGATCACCGTCAACCGCTGGCCCCACGGCTACGCCTACGGCTACATGGACCTCTACGACCCGGCCTGGCCGGCGGGGGAAGCGCCCCACGAGCTGGGGCGGAAGCCGTTCGGCCGCGTCAGCATCGCGAACTCGGACGCGGAGGCCCTGGCCTACGTTCAGGGCGCGATCGATGCCGCCTGGCGCGCGGTGGAGGAGCGGCTGAAGCTATAGCAGCTACGGCAAGAGGGCAGGACGGCAAGAGGGCAGGACGCCTCCGTGGTCGTTTCGGGGGCGCCGCGCGGCCGTGTCATTTCGATGATGCGATCACCGACTTGACATGAACAGCACAGCGAAGCAGACTTCTCCTGCCCCATGATCTCCCGACACATTACGCCCGCGTTGAAACGCGCCGCGGAGGACTATCCCGTCGTGACGCTGACCGGGCCGCGGCAGTCGGGGAAGACGACCTTGGTGCGAGCCGTCTTCCCCGAACACGCCTACATGTCGCTTGAATCACCGGACGTGCGCGCGCGGGCCCTCGCGGATCCGCGCGCCTTCCTGGCTCAGGCGGACCGCATGATCCTCGATGAGATCCAGCGAGCGCCCGAGCTGCTTTCCTACGTACAGGGCCTCGTCGATGACGACCTTCGCGCGGGCCGGTTCATCGTGACCGGATCGCAGAACATCCTCCTTCTCAGGTCGGTTTCGCAGACGCTGGCGGGCAGGACGGCGTTGCTCGTCCTGCACCCGTTCTCGCTGGCGGAGTTGCGCGGCCTGCCGGCGCTCGAACCGCTGAGCCTGGATCGTCCGGCCGACGGCGACAGCGGGACGAACGCATCCGCGGCCAGGCCGCTGGCCGAGGATGCGCTCTGGGACACCCTGGTCACGGGCTTCTTTCCGCCGATCCACGACCGCGGCGTCCCGGCCGGCGAGTGGTTGGCCGACTACTTCCGTACCTACGTCGAGCGCGACCTGCGCGAAGTGACGCAGGTGCTCGATCTGCGGCAGTTCGAGACGTTCATGCGGCTGGCGGCTGCTCGTACGGCGTCCGAACTCAACCTGAGCGGCCTGGCTGGCGACGTCGGCGTGACGCAGCAGACCGTTCGCCGCTGGTTCAACGCGCTTGAAATCGGCTACCTGGCTACCGCGCTTCCTCCCCATCACGCCAACTATCGAAAACGCCTCCGCAAGCGTCCACGGCTGCACTTCCTCGATACGGGCCTTATCTGCTACCTGCTTGGGATTCGGGACGGCGTGACGCTCGAGAGCCATCCGCTGCGCGGTCCGATCTTCGAGTCCTTCGTCGTAGCGGAGCTCGTCAAGGCGTTCTCGGCGACGCGCCGCGATTCGCCGCTGTTCTTCTGGCGAGATGCCGCCGGGCACGAGATCGATGTTCTTCTCGATGCCGGCGATCGCCTGATTCCGATCGAAGTCAAGTCGGGCCGCACCGTGGCCGCGGACGCCGTTGCAGCCCTCGAATGGTGGACCTCGATTCCAACGAATCCCAACCGGGGCGGCGTTCTGGTTCACGGCGGAGCCGGCAGCTTCGACCTGAAGGGCTTCAGGGTCCTGCCGTGGTTTCTGACCCAGGAACCTTGAGCAAGCCCCTAGACTCTCCGTCATGCGCACTCAACTCGGCCTGATCGCCGCCGCCCTTGCCGTGGGCGCCCTGTCCTGCTCGGAATCGGCCGCCCAGGACGAGCGACCGCGCGTGGAAGCCGACGGCACGGTCCACGTCCCGGCGTTCGACCTGCCGGAGACCTCCTACTTCAGCGAGGAGTCGCGGGCGGCGATGAAGCACTTTCGCGATGTCTACGGACCGGCGTTCGGCACCTTCTCCGAGGGCTGCGCGAACCTGAACGACGTGGCCGACGATCCAGAGGCGATTCGCGCCGCGCGCCAGTGCGTTGCGGAGGAGTACTACGAGACGGCGATCTACAGGGACACCCTCGCCAAGCACCCGGTGGCGATCACCGCGGAGACGATCGCGGATGTCTACACCGAGGTGTTCGTCCCCGAGCGGGGCGTCGCCGAAGAGAACGAGGGCCGGCTGCTGATCAGCATTCACGGCGGCGGCTTCCGGGTCGGCGCCCGCTACTTCAGCCATACCGAGGCGATGCAGGTCGCCGACATCGGCGGCTTCAAGGTGATCAGCCCCGACTACCGGATGGCGCCGGAGGCCACCCATCCGGCCGGCGTCGAAGACGTCATCGCGGTCTACCGGGCGATGCTCGAAGACTACGAGGCCTCCAGCATCGGCATCTACGGCTGCTCGGCAGGCGCGATGCTCACGGCGCAAACGGTCGCGTACATTCTTGAGCACGACCTGCCGCTGCCGGGCGCGATTGGCCTGTTCTGCGCCGGGATACCGACGACCGACGGCGGCACCCCCGGCGTCTTCAAGATGGGCCGCAGCGAAAGCGCCTTCCTGGTGTCCGCGTTAGGCGGCTTCCCGCGGCCTGTCGAGCCGGCGGAGCCGCCCCAGCCGAGCGGCTACTTCCGGGGCGTGGAGGCCGGCGACCCCGTCGTCGCGCCCGGCGACCACGACGACCTGCTCGCCCGCTTCCCGCCAGCGCTCTTGATCAGCGGCACCCGCGACTTCGCCCTCGGTGGGGTTCTGGCCAGCCACAACAAGCTGGTCAGCTTGGGCGTCGAGGCCGACCTGCACGTGTGGGAAGGCCTCGGGCACGCGACCTTCGCGTTCAACCCGCGCCTGCCCGAGTCGGACGAAGTGCACGAGGTGATCGTGCGCTTCTTCGACCGGCATTTGTCACGGTAGGGGTCTGCGCCGCAGTCAGCCGACCTTCTTCAACACTCGCGCATGGGTGAGGTCGGTAGCCGTCACGGGACGGAGCCTCGATGCCGGCACGGTCGCCACCCCGGCGGTGTTGCCGTCCAGGGCCAGGAACTCCACCTCAAAGGCTTCGCCGTCACGGTGAACGTGCACGATCGTGCCGACATCTCCGTCCTTCAGGCGGCCATTCCGAAGGTCCTCCGTGAGCACGATCCGGTCATGTTCTGCGAGCATTTCGTCTCCTCAACGGATAGGCGGTCACGAGGCGCGGAGCACCTCGTTCGCTGTCAACGATCCAGACGGTTCGCACTCGGGGTTTACGGCCGTTTGGGGTCTCGATAAGGCCGTCCACGTTGTACCTCGTGCCGTAGTGCGACCCGGACACATCGGTGACCTCGCCGGCGGCCCCGTGGTCGCGCAGCGCCCGTGCGAGTGTCTTCCAGCGATGCGCGCGGAACCCGAACATCGAGAAGAACGCCGCCTTGCTTTGACCCTCAGGGTGGCTTGTAGAGAGCAGGTATTCGACCACCTTCGATTCATCGACGGTCGCCTGGTCAACGTTCGGCAGTTTCATGTTCGGACGATTTGGAAGGCAGGTCGAAGAGCGCCCGATAGGTCAGCTGATCGCGGCGCTGCTTCGACTTTGCGGCGCGCTGGTTCGCGGCTTCGACGTTCTCCATTTTCTCGAACCGTAGCAGGCGGGCCGAGTCCGAGATTGAAGCCAGCCGATCGAGCAGGGAGAAGCGGGCAGGGATCACTCGTGACACCCCGGGCTCGCCCAAGCCGTGCAGGAAGCGTTCTCAGGAGCGAAGCAGCACGAGATCTGGGACGCTATCCGCGGGCAATCGCGAGCCCGAGAGTGACCAGGCCGCGTCGGGTCATGTCGGCGCGTTGCCCCATGATCTCTTCCTTCACGGTGGTACCGAAGGGGTAGCCTAGCGCTCGCGATACTAGGCAGAAACACCCCAAGGAGGAGGAACGCAGATGACCGATTCCAGCACCTCACGCCGCGACGTACTCAAGACGACCGGCCTGGCCACCGGCGCCGCGGTCGCGACTTCGTTACTCGGAAGCACCGGGGCAGCCCGAGCCCACGAGATCAACGCGATGGGGCCGACCCCGGAGCAGGCCCAGGCCTTCCTGGCTTTGCCCGACGAGCCGATCGTGATGGTGAACCTGCTGAAGTTCAAGCCCGACGGGGGGCGCGAGCACTACAACGAGTACGGCCGAGAGGTAGGGCTGATCCTCCGGAAGATCGGCGCCCGGCTGATCTTCTCCGGCGAAGCCAGGGTGTGTCTCATCGGCGGGGGCGACTGGGACCGTGTCGCGCTTGTCGAGTATCCCAACCCCATGGCGCTGATCCAGATGTCTCAGTCAGAGGAGTATCAGGCGATCCACCACCATCGGGCCGCCGGCCTGGAAGGGCAGGTCAACTACGCCGTGGTCCAGACCGGCGGCGCCTGAGCTCGAGCTCGAGTGCCCGTTGATGCTCAGGGGCATCAACTGTTACCGTCGCTGACCGCGAATCCCCATACGCGAAACCACAGTCAGAGGGAGCGTTCGACTCATGAAGAGAGTCCGACTTGCCTTGCTCGCCCTTGTCCCGATGTTCCTGGCCGTCCCGGCGTTCGCCGAGGAGGGAGAGAAGAAGGTGAAAGCAGCGCACGAGAACCTGGCGCCCGAAGCGCGGAAGGACGATCTCGGCATCACGGTGCCGGTGCCGGCGAGCCACCCGGGCCGGCGCTATCCGGCGGAACATGAGTTCCCGACCGGTCCCGCCATCGGCGAGCGCCTGCCCGAGTTCGAGCTGCCGAACCAGAACGGCGAAGCCGTCGACTTCCATGCGCATCGGGGCGACTCGAAGGCGATCGTCGTCTTCTATCGCTCCGCCGTCTGGTGACCGTACTGCCGCACGCAGCTGGTCGAGCTGCAAGAGAACATCTCGCTCTTCGACGCCGAGGGCATCAAGGTATACGGCGTCAGCTACGACTCACAGGAGCACCTGAAGGCCTTCGCCGAGCAGCAGGCCATCACCTATGACCTGCTTTCCGACTACGACTCCGCGGTAATCAAGCGCTTCGGCATCCTGAACACGACGATCGACCCCGACGCGGACGTGTTCAACCGCGCCACGGAGCGGGGGTTCTACGGCATTCCCTTCCCCGGCGTCTACGTCGTCGACCGTGACGGCCGGGTGTCCGAGAAGTTCTTCCACCGCCACTACGCGACGCGCACTTCGGCCGGGACGATTCGCGACAGCGCGATCGGACGCATCCTCGCCAAGCACGAGGTGCCGGCCGCCGAACTGGGCGACGAGCACGTCGAGGTGTCCGTCTTCCTCGCCGACGAGGCGCTCAAGTTCGAGTACTCGAGCACCCTCCACGTGCGGTTCGAGGTCGCCGACGGCTACCACATCTACGCCGACCCCCTGCCCGACGGCTTCATCGCATCGACGGCGACCGTCGCGCCGACAAAGGGGGTGAGGACAGGCGAGCCGGTCTACCCGCCGACCGCTGAGCGCGAGTTCCCGGAACTCGGCGTGGCTCTCAACGTGTACGACGCCGGCACGACCGACGTTGCCATTCCAATCGCCCTCGGCTCCGAGATTCTCGACTGGCCGATCAGGGACAAGCCGACCTCGATCGAGATTCCGGTCAACGTGGTCTACCAGGCCTGCAGCGAGACGGTCTGCTACGTGCCGAAGGAAGAGACGGTCGTGCTCAAGGCGCCGATCGAACCGCTGGTGATGCCGGGTCGGTAGCCGCTAAATCAGAGTCAAGATGAGCCTCATCCTCTACGGAGCCCCCCTCTCTCCCTTCGTTCGAAAGGCGGATGCCCTGCTGCGTGAGAAGGGGGCGCCCTTCGAACTCGAGAGCGTCAACATCATGCCGATGCCGGAGTGGTTCAAGGAGATCAGTCCGGCGCGTCGCATTCCGGTGTTGCGCGATACGGATGTCGGCGAGGAAGGCCCGCCCGGCACGATCCCCGATTCGTCCGCGATCTGCGCCTACATCGAGCAGAAGTTCCCGGAGCCCGCGTTCTATCCGGCGGACCCCTACGAACGCGGCCGCGCGGTCTGGCTGGAGGAGTATTGCGACACGGAGCTGGCGGTTGTGCTCGGCCTCGGGATCTTCCGCCCGATCCAGTTCAACCGCTTCATGGGCAAGGAGCCCGATGTAGACACGGCCAGGAAGACGTATGCGGAGCGGCTTCCACGGCGCCTCGACTATCTCGAGGGCGAAATCGGCGACGGGCCGTTCCTGGTTGGAGACGCGCTCACGATCGCGGATATCTCGCTCGCGTGTCAGCTCGCTCAGCTCGAGCTCGTCGCCGGGCCGCTCGACGCGTCGCGGTGGCCCGGAGTGGCCGGGCTCGTCGAGCGCTTGACGGGGCGGGACAGCTTTCAGCCTTGCCTCACGATCTGCCGGAAGATCGTGAAGCAGGAGCCCATCGATCTGAGGGCTTAGCCTTCCTGCCGCTCTGGAGGGATTTCGTCCGGCTCCAGGACGTCATAGCCTCTCTCTCGGAGCCGCGACAGGAGTCCGTCGGGCCGGAGCAGGTCCCTGAGAGGCAGGATGGCGAAAGTGGAGTCGTTGTTGCTCAACGCCCGATCGGCGTTCTCGAGCCAGAGCGCCCAGCTCCGCGACTCCATCTGGCTCAGCTCCTCCGGGTGGAGGGCGAGTCGCCTCGGATCGCAGGCCTCTGTGGCCGAATCGCCTGGATGGGCTCTAAGCCGAAGTTCTGAGGCTCCTGGGGCCTCCTCGTCGTCGAGAGGCGTTGCAGTGCTTGGGTTTTCGGGTGTTGGGCCGCCCCTGTTTTCCGCCATTCGTAGCCATGTAATGATCTCGTGGCATGTAGACATTCTGAATGGTTTCGTCTACAATGAGAAGCCATGTACATCGAACGGGTACCCAACCGAAACTCACCACCAGCCGTCCTGCTGAGAGAGTCCTACCGACAGGACGGAAAGGTCAAGAAACGCACTCTCGCCAACCTCTCCAAGTGGCCCGACCAACTCGTCGAAGGACTCAGAACCCTGCTCAAGGGAGGAGTCGCCCTGCCTTCGCTCGAGGCAGCCTTCGAGATCCTGCGCGCCAGACCGCACGGCCACGTCGCCGCCGTCCTCGGCGCGGCCCGAAGCCTCGGCCTCGAACGGCTCCTCGATCGACGGCCCTCGCGCGAGCGGGCGCTGGCGCTGGCCATGATCGCGGCCCGCATCCTCGAGCCGCGATCCAAGCTCGCCACCGCCCGCGGACTCGCAAGCGAGACCATGAGCCACACCCTCGGCGAGGAACTCGGCGTGCAGGAGGCCTCGGCCGACGAACTCTACGGCGCCATGGACTGGCTGCTCGAAAGACAGCCGCGCATCGAGCGGACTCTTGCCCGGCGGCATCTGGAAGACGGCTCGCTGGTGCTCTGCGACGTGACCTCGGTCTACTTTGAGGGCAGGAAGTGCACGCTGGCCAGGCACGGCTACTCCAGGGACAAGAAGAGAGGCAAGGTCCAGATCGTCTTCGGCTTGCTCTGCAGCCGGGACGGATGCCCGGTCGCGGTCGAGGTATTCGAGGGCAACACGGCCGATCCGACGACCCTGAACGCCCAGGTGCAGAAGCTCCGCGACCGCTTCTCGCTGGAGAGGATCGTGATGATCTCAGACCGGGGCCTGATCACCGACGCGCGCATCCGCGAGGACCTCGACCCCGCGGGCCTGTCCTGGATCAGCGCCCTGCGCGCGCCGGCGATCAGGACGCTGGCCCAGGAAGGCCACCTGCAACTGTCGCTCTTCGACCAGCGGAAGATGGCCGAGATCAGGGTCCCGGAGCTGTACCCGAAGGAGCGCCTCGTGGTGTGCCGGAACCCGCTTCTGGCGGAGGAACGCGGCCGCAAGCGCCAGGAGCTTCTCGAAGCCACCGAGCGCAAGCTCGACGCCGTCGTTGCGGCGACGCGGCGCAAGAAGAACCCCCTGCGCGGCAAGGACGCCATCGCCGTGCGCGCGGACCGCGCCCGGGGCGCCTACAAGGTCGGCAAGCACTTCGAGGTCGAGATCGAAGAGGACGGCTTCCAATACCGCCGCAACGAGGCGCGCATCGCCGAGGAAGCCGCTCTCGACGGCTTCTACGTCATCCGCACCAACGTCCCCGAAAACGAACTGCCGGCAGCCGATGCGGTCCGCGCCTACAAGAGCCTCAGCCGCGTCGAACGCGCCTTCCGCTCCTTCAAGAGCGTCGACCTCAAAGTGCGCCCCGTCCACCATCGCCCGGCCTCGAGGGTGCGCGCCCACGTCTTCCTCTGCATGCTCGCCTACTACGTCGAGTGGCACATGCGCCGGACCCTGGCGCCCATCCTCTTCGACGACCAACGCCGCGACGACCAACGCGAGTCGCCAGTCGATCCCGCGCGCAGGTCGCCCGAGGCAATGGCCAAGGCCAACTCCCGGAGGACCCCCGACGGACTCCCCGTCCACAGCTTCCAGACCTTGCTCGCCGACCTGGCCACGCTGACCCGAAACCGGGTGCGGATGCACGGCGACGCCGACTCCACAGCCGACGTCCTCGCACGGCCCACTCCACTCCAGAACGAAGCCTTCAAACTACTCGGCATCCGCCCCTGAAGCCGACGTACCCAGTACAAGACACCGCCGAACAACTGAAAACGCCCACCACTACAGGCGATTTCACGACTTGAAGCTCAGAACTTCGGTCTAAGCGAGGCTAGACCGCCTTCTGCCCAGGCAGTTGCAAGACGCGTGTGCACCTTGAGTTGGGCATCGAGCCCTTGAAGACGTGCCTGCAGACAGCTCTGCTCCGCACCGGCCGACATTTCCTGCATCGAATCGAGGAGATTCGAATCCTTGTAGCGCTCGGACAGTACCGTTGGCACCTCCTTGACGTTGTGCTTCCTGGCTCTCTTCTCGATTGCTCGATGAATCGAGCGGCCCGGCTCCAGGCCTGCGGATTCGGCCGCGGAGTCGAAGAGTTCCTTGGCCGCGACGCTAGGCCGCAAGCTCTCGAGATCGTCTCGCTTCGGCGCGTATTCTCGTCTGGTCTCCAAGAAGAGCTGGTACGGGTCCTCTGGCAGCAGGTACTCCAGGGTTCCGCGGTCCGGGATTCGTCGTGTGCGCCTGTACTGCTTGAGTGCCCGCCTGATCTTCACCGGGTTCGACGTCGTTACGCGCACGTCTGGGGACGTAAGGTACTCGCTGGAGCGGGCCAGCACGGATTCGACGAGGTCCGACTGCCAGAGAAGATCGTCCGGCACCCATTCTGGATAGCCCAGGATCCACAGGACGTGGTCACCCTTGGTGACCTTCCAAAGGGGCGGCCCAGGGGGCTTCCCCATGACCAGGATCTCTTCCTCGAAGCGATCCACTGGGGCCGGCTGGGATCCGCCGTCCTCCTGGGCGGTCGCTCCCGGAACTGCGACTGAGGCCACGAGTAGCAAGGCGTTCCACTTCCAGATCACCGATGGGGCTCCTCTCGCTCTGCGCTGCAGGTACAACGCTCGACCGACGCCTTTGATTTCACGGAGGTGAAGGTCCCAGTGCGCGGCAGTGTCTTCGAAGGCGGCATCCGGGTCGCGGCGGCGGCTCGTTGGCCCGCTGGCGGGGTGAGTGGCGGTGGCTCGATCTCGGCGCTGCTCAACTATTTCGACGTGATGCCGACGCTGATGGCCGTTGTTCCGGATACGATCCCGTTTGGCCTAAGACCATTTGACTCAGGAGTCGAAAATGGACCGCCGATCTTTGTTGATGGCTGCGATGGTTGCAGGAGTGCTCGCTTCTGCAGCCGCCGTTGGCGGTGCCGCGGCGCAAGACGCACCCCGGACCGAGCTGGGCGCGCGTCTGGTCGAGCATCACGGCGACGAGGCCTTCCTCCGCCTGGAGGACGTGAAGCTGCGAGAGAGCGTCGCCTACCCGGAGGGGGCAGCGTTAGGCGCTCTGAAGACTCCGGCAGGCGCCTACCAGGCCTATCTCTCCACCCTCGCCCCGGTCGAAGAGGAGGCCGGTGTCAAGACCCTGCTCGTCAACAGCGTCTTGAGAGGTGGCAACAGAAAACGCCCCGACGTTCACTGGCCCCCCTGCGACTGGGACATCGTCGTGGTGAAGCACTATCCGAGCTGGCGGGCGTGGGAGAAAGTCGAGGGCAGCGGGTTGCTGGAGGCGGCGTACGTCCATCGAGAGGCGGCAGTGGCGAGGGATCACGCTGTCGTGGCCGTGCCCCTGGCAATCAGAGCGACGCGGCAGTCACGCCCGGACGACCCCAACGACACGATGATCTACATCATGAACCACCTCGAGCTTCGCGAGCAGGCACAATACGGCGACGGCTCGTACCCCGGATCGACCGGCATCGAGGCCTACCGGCGCTACCAGGGCGGTGGCCCGCTGGCGGACTTGCCCCGTGAGCTCATCATCACCGCCGAAGTGCCCGCCGCCCTCAACTCTGCCGACGCTCACTGGACGCGCCTCAACATCGTGCGCTATCCCAGCTTGCGCGAAATCGCAAAGCTCCTCCAGCCGAGCGATCATCCCGAAAGCTGGTGGATGTTGCACAAGCACAAGGAGGCGGCGGCAGCCCGGCACTGCGGCCCGATGACCGTGCCGACTCTGCCCGAGTCGAGCGTAGGTGCCGCGTCGAGAAAGCCCTGAGACTGCGTATGAAGGGGCTTTTCTACGTTGTCGCAGTGGGCTTGGCAGCGTTGTGCCTGGCTCCGGCTTCGTTCAGTTCGGCTGGTTCGCATGAGTCACGGCCCGGGCCAGCGGTGATGCCTGTCGCGCAGGCCGCGAACGGCCAGACGGCGCGCCCGCTGTCGGCGTTCTTTGGGTTGGACAACGGTCTGCGGGTCGGGGCAAATCGCATCTGCCAGGGTGCGGCCGGGCAGGACGGTATGCCGGTCGTGCTGTCTCATACCGTTGACGCGGAAACCCTGCAGCCCGAGGACTTCCGGATTGTCACGCGGTCCGGGGCTGAACGCAGCCCGATCTGCTCCACCCTCGGGCCGGCCAGGGATCCAGGTGAACTCAGGACCGTGCTCCTCATCGGTGAGTTCGGCGACGCGGCCAACGACCCGCCGATGAAGGTACTCGTTGTCGGCGATCTGTTCTCGGATGGAGTCACGGGTGAACAGGTGAACTTCCGCGGAACACAGACGCAGGTCACGCCGCTCGATGCCGGACCCTCTCTCGTGCTGGCAGAGGTGGTACCGGAGGACGGATGGTCAACCGAGGGCCGGGGATCCCGCTGTCCGGATGGCGTCCTGCAGGTGGTCCGGGCGACCTGGGCCGGTGGCGTACGACTGCCGAATGGCGGCGAACTCGGCGACGCGGAGCGCGCTCTCTATCGCGTGACCGTGGAGCGTCCGGACGGCTCCAGCGACGAGATCGTTCCGGCAGCGCTCGCGGACCTGGGGGACGGAGACAACAACCACCTTCTGTGCCTCGATACGTCCGCCCCGGCGGTCTCGGTCAGCTTCCCGGCCGGTCATCTGGTCGACCCCAATCAAGACCCGAATCCCGACACCCACGTTGCCGTCGAGAGTGCTTCTCCTGAGGTGCCCTGACCGCCGAGGCCGCCGCAATCCCGTACGGGCTGCAAACGCGCCTGACGGCGCGTTGGTAGCCCGTACGGGATTCGAACCCGTGTTACTGGCGTGAGAGGCCAGCGTCCTAGACCCCTAGACGAACGGGCCACGCGTGCGCAGGGCCGCGAAAGATAACACAGCGCCGCGTAGGTGGTTCGGTTCAACGGGCCCGGAATCAGACCTTCGGGCCGTGGTGTTAGGTTGCCGTAGTGGCTCGGCAACGGCGTGTCTCTGCGTGCGCGGATCTTCTGGTCCGCATCAGGCGCGACGCCGCGAAGCGGCGAAGCGTTTCGGCGCTTCAACGTGGACTGCTCGTAGGCGCCTTGGCGCTCGTGCCGCTTGAAGCGGCCTGGGCGCAGGCCGACGACGAGCCCGAGACGCAGATTCTCTCGCGGGACGAGGGGACCATTGCAGTAGGCCGGCAGCGCGCGCCGCTGCCCTGGGCGGAATCCTCGTTCGGCCCCCTGGTCGCCCTTGCGCCGGTGGTGGAGGTGCTGGGAGGCGAGCTGGAGATCGGTCCCCTGGGCGAGGCGCACACGCTGCGCGTCGCCGGTCGCGAGGTGGTGCTTGGGCCGTTGGGCAGGGTCGTCCTGGTGGACGGCGAGATGCACACCCTGTCGATCAAGCCGTGGCTCGAGCCCGAGCCGGAGCTTCCCGAGCACCTGCGCCCGAAGGACGATTCCGACGACGACGTGGACGCCGGTTCCGAAGGGGCAGACGCCGATGAGCCGGCGCCCGAACTGCCGCCCATCGAGCTGCCGCCGCGGCACCTGTACGTGCCGGTCGACGCGCTGGCCCGGGCCTATCCGGCAGAGCAGGGATTCCGGTTCGACTTCGATCGCAGACGCGGGATTCTGGAGGTTTCGAAGACCGGCGAACGCCGGCTCGCGGTCGAAGTGGACCGCGTCCACGATCTTGGCGCGACGACGCTGGTCGTGACGTTCTCGGGCCGGCCCCGCTACCGCGTCGATGAGTACCGTGGAGGCGTGCGGCTCCGACTTCTGAGCAGCGTCATGGCGCCGCGGCCGCGCGTCCGGCTGAACGATCCTCTGGTGCGCTGGCTGGAAGTGCGCGAACGCTCGATCGACATCGGTCTGGCGCCGCGGGCGGAGGCATCGGAGCCGTACATCCTCGGACGTCCGCCTCGGGTTCAACTCGTCATGGACATCACTCGGGACCGGATGGGACGCACGCCGCGCGCGCTGTCCCGGCGCGACGAAGAAACGGGAGAGTTCCGCATCGTCCTCGACCCGGGCCACGGCGGCGCGGACACGGGCGTGTCGGCCGCCTCCGGCGTCACCGAGAAGGACCTGGTTCTTACGATCGCGCGGGAACTGAGATCGCACCTGACGAACAGCCTGGGAGCGCGGGTCGTGCTGACCCGAACCGATGACAGCGACGTGACGCTCGAGAACCGGACCGCGGTGGCGAACCAGCGCAGGGCCGATCTGTTTCTGTCGCTGCACGTGAGTCCGGGCTCCGCGTGGGCTTCGGACGACGGGTTTCAGACCTACGTCCTCGATCCGCCGCCGGCACTCTTCGAGACGGCCGAAGAGCCGATCGAGGATGGCGAGTGGGGCAAGCCGGTTGGAGAAGAGAATCTCGACCCGGACGCTTTCGAGGAGGACGCGTTCGACGATCCGGGCGACGAGATGGAACCCGGCTTGCGAGGGAACGAGCAAGACGCGAACCAGTCCGAGCGCCCGTCCGCGGGCGCTCGGATGGCAGACGACGAGCAGGAGATCCCGGTCGCCGTCCCGGTGCTTGAACTGTGGGAGCGGGTGCAGGACGGTCAGCTCGAACGAAGCGGACTCCTGGCACGGCTGATTCAGAGCCATGTCAGCGACGCACTCGAGCAGCCGAACCGCCGTGTCGGTCGCGCCCCGCTGCGCGTGCTGACCGGCGCTTCGATGCCTGCGGTCCTGATCGAACTCGGTTCTCTGGGCCGTGACGAGGAAGCAACGCCGCTGCTCGACGAGTCGTACCGCCGGGAGTTGATCGAGGCGATCGGGCGGGCGATCCGCCTCTACCGTGGCGTCGCCGCGGGCACCGCCGAGGCTGCCGCCGACGGGGCGGGATCATGATTCCCGCGCGAGCGGGCCTCTGTTCGGTTGTTGTCCTGATGCTGCTGGCCGGTTGCGGCGGCTCGGGCCGGAACGGGGACGGCGATGGCGACGGCGAAGTGGAACTCGTGGCTCCGGGCGAGGCCTTCCTGGCCACGCTGTGCTTCCCGAGTGCCCTTGGGTTGCTTCGCTGCGACCAGCGGCCGATCCGGGCCGCGGACAGCGTGGAGGAAACGGCTGCCGTCATCGTCGAAGCACTGATCGCGGGTCCAGGCGAGGCCGGGGCCGTGGTCACGGTCTCCGGCGATGCGGATGACGCCGGCGAGCCGCCTGAGCCCAACGAAGAGTTGTTGCCGGCTCTACCGGCCGGGGTCCGGCTCCTGGCGGTGGAACTGCTCGACGGCGTGGCCTATGTCGACCTGACGACCGTCGAGGTCGCTTCCAGAACTGGGGCCGCCGGCACAACGGGCCGGTCGGCGGTGGGTCTGGAACGGCCGGCGATGGGACTGACCGAGGAACTCCTCGCCGTCTACAGTCTCGTGAACAGTCTGACCGCGAACAACCTGGGGGTGGATCGGGTGGTGCTGATGTGGAACGGCGAGCAGCGGCCGACCTTCGCCGGTCACGTCGACACGGCCCGTCCCCTGATGGCCGACCTGTCCCGGAACGCGGCGCCGGCGGGCGGCATCTGACCGTGTCCGGTTCCGAGCCCCTGATCGGCGTCTTCGACTCGGGCGTCGGCGGCCTCACCGTGGTCGCCGCGCTGCGAAGGCGCCTGCCCGCCGCTTCGATCCTCTACCTCGGCGATACAGCGCGCCTGCCCTACGGCACGAAGTCGCGGCGTACGGTGCTTCGCTACTCGCAGGCCAACGTGGACTTCCTGGAGCGGAACGGAGTCGACGCTCTCGTCGTCGCCTGCAACACGGCCTCGGCGATGGCGCTCGAGGACCTGGACGTGCGGACCCCGCACTGGGGCGTGCTGGAGCCGGGAGCGTCGGCCGCGGTGGCGGTTGCGGGCCGGCACGTCGGCGTGATCGCCACCGAGTCGACCGTCCGGTCGGGCGCGTACGAGCACGCGATCCGGCGGCTGAACCCGGAGCTGCGGGTGAGTCAGCAGGCCTGCCCGCTGCTCGTGCCCCTGGTCGAGGAGGGCTGGGAGGACGACGAGATCACGGAACGGATCGTCGCCCGCTACCTCGAACCGCTGCTCGAAGCGGAGATCGACATCCTGCTCCTCGGCTGCACCCACTACCCGTTGCTGCGCGGCGTGCTGGCGCGGGCCTGCGGGCCGGGCGTGACCCTCGTGGACTCGGCTGAATCGACGAGCCTGGCGGTGGAGCAGCGGCTTCGGCGGGCTGGCTGGCGCCGTGGGTGTGCGCCGCACAAGCCAAGTGTGAGACTCTTCGCCACCGACGCGGGTTCCCGCTTTGCGAGACTCGCGGAGCGGATTCTCGGCGAACCCGTCGCCCTGGAGTGGATCGACGTGAACCAGGCCGAGATGCAACCTCAGGAGGTAGTACGGTGACTGGAGCAGAACGATCAGGCGGCTTCGTACGCAGCGGCGGGCGGTCGGCCTCGGCCCTGCGCCCGGTGTCGATCGAGCTGGACGCGATGAAGTTCGCCGAGGGGTCCGCGCTGGTGGAGTGCGGCGACACCAGGGTGCTTTGTTCCGCCAGCGTCGAGCGCCGGGTACCGCCCTTCCTGGTCGGCAAGGGCCAGGGGTGGCTGACCGCTGAGTACGCGATGTTGCCGCGCGCGACGCTGACCCGCTCGAGGCGGGAAGTGTCGCGCGGCCGGCCTTCGGGCCGCACATCGGAGATCCAGCGCCTGATCGGCCGTTCGCTCAGGTCCGCGGTCAACCTGCGCAAGCTCCCGGAAGTCACGATCGCCGTCGACTGCGACGTGATCCAGGCCGACGGCGGCACCCGGACGGCGTCGATCACCGGCGCCTACGTCGCCGTCGTCGCGGCGCTCGCGAAGATGCTGCTCGAGGGCGATCTGAAGAAGTGGCCGCTGGTTCACTCCGTGGCCGCGGTGTCGGTCGGCATCTGTGAGGACGAACTGCTGCTCGATCTCGAGTACGTCGAGGATCGGGACGCCCAGGTCGACCTGAACGTGGTGGCGACCGGCGACGGCAGCCTGATCGAGGTGCAGGGCACCGCGGAGGGCCGGGTGTTCACGCGGCCGGAGTTCGACGGCCTGCTCGATCTCGCCCTCGCGGGGATCGCCGATCTGACGGAACTGCAGCGGAGCACCCTCTCGGAACGGCTGGTTGAGGTGGACGACGCCCTGAAACGCCGCCGGCGAGGGCCGGCCGCGACCCGGGACGAGGCCAGTCTCTGGGGTCGACCTCCTCGCTCGTAGCCTTGGACATCCACCTGATCGCGATCGGGGGCACCGGCATGGCGCCGCTCGCCTGCCTGCTGCGGGAACTTGGCCACCAGGTGCGCGGCTCGGACGGGCCGCTCTATCCGCCGACCAGCGAACTGCTGGCCGATGCCGGCATCGAACCCCTGGTCGGCTACGACCCGGCCCATCTTTCGCCGCGGCCGGACCTGGTGATCGTCGGCAACGCGGTCCCGCGCACCAACCCAGAGGCGGTGGCGACCGAAGAACTCGGCCTGCCGCGGCTGTCGATGCCCGAAGCGCTCGACCGGTTCGTGCTCCGGGACCGGCGGCCGCTGGTCATCGCCGGCAGCCACGGCAAGACGACGACCACCGCGATGGCGGCCTGGGTCTACTCCCGCGCCGGCGCCGATCCCGGCTATCTCGTCGGCGGCGCGCCGATCGGCCTGCCGGCCGGATTCGCGCTCGGCGGCGGACCGCGCTTCGCGATCGAGGGCGACGAGTACAACGCCTCCTACTTCGATCGCGGCCCGAAGTTCTGGCACTACCGGCCGGAGGCCGTGATCCTGACCAGCCTGGAGCACGACCATGTCGACCTCTATCCCGACTTCGAAGGGTTGGAACGGGCCTTTCTCGGACTGGTCGAGCGGTTGCCGCCCGCCGGGCTTCTCATCGCCTGCGCCGACTACCCGACTGTCGAGCGAGTGGCTGGCGCGAGCCAGTGCCGCGTCGTGACCTACGGCGCCGGGACTTCCGGCGATGGGGCGGCCGACGTGCGGCTCGCCGGTCCGGTCCAGAGCGGCGAGAACGGCATCTCGTTCGAGCTGGAAGAGGCGGGCGACCGCCAGCGGATCGAACTCGGCGTCTGGGGCGAACACAACGCCGCGAACGCGACCGCGGTCTGGATCGCGGCACGGGCCGACGGTCTGGATCCCAAGGCCGTGCTGGAGGCCCTGGCCACGTTCCGCGGCGTGAAGCGCCGGCTCGAAGTCGTTGGGGAGACCGAGGGCGTGGTCGTCATCGACGACTTCGCTCACCATGCGTCGGAGATCGCGGCGTCGCTCTCGGCACTCCGCCAGCGGTTCCCCGGCCGCCGGCTGGTCGCCCTGTTCGAGCCGCGGAGCCTGAGCGCGGGCCGCCGTCAGTTCGCCGCCGATCTCGCGGCCGCGCTGGCGTCGGCCGACCGCGTGTTTCTGGCCCCAGTGTTCCACCGCGTGCGCCTGGGCGAGGATGGCTTCGACCCGGAGAAGTTGGCGGCGGACATCGGGTCACTCGGGGCCGAGGCGACGGCCTGCGAATCGAACGATGTGCTTCTTGAGAAGGCCCTGGCGGAAGCCCGGCCCGGCGACGTCCTGGTCACGATGTCGTCCGGATCGTTCGACGGCATGCCGGGGCGGCTAGAAGTGAGTCTCGATGATCTGCCGCGCAGAGAGCCCGGGTAGCCGCAGCGCCGCTGCGCCGCTCTGCGGCACCACACGGCGCGGCGCCAGCCCGATCAACTCCGTCTCGACGACCCGGACGCCGGCAGCAGCCGCCAGTTCGTCCGCCCGGTGGACCACGTCGAGCAACGACGTCCGGTCGCAGTCCGTCAGGTTGACGCTGACCTGGGCCCGTCCACGGCCTTCGAGAAAGAAGCCGAGGGCGCGCACGCCCGGCGGACCGTCGCCGGACTCGCGCAGCGCCGACGCAATCCGCTTCGCCGCGGCGACCTGGTCCGTGTCGAGCAGCAGGTTGAAGGCCACCAGGGGCGCCCGCGCGCCGACGCACACCGCGCCGCCGGCTGGGTGAAGCCGGTTCGGACCGCAATCCGGCTGCCACTCGCCGCTCGCCATCCGCTCCGCAAGGCACGCCAAGCCGCCGCGCCGATGGTCGGCAAGGGCGGCTCGCGCCGGCGCCGAGGCGGCCTCGCCGTAGAGGAACACGGGCAGACCAAGCCCTGCGATCGCGTCCCCCGCGCGATGCGCGGCCTCGATCGCCGCCGGCATCGCGTCGTTTTCCAGCGGCACGAACGGCACGACATCCAGGGCTCCGAGAAAGGGATGAACGCCTTGGTGACCGGCAACGTCGATGCACTCGGTCGCCGTGACCGCAAGGCCCTCGACGGCCGCCACGAGCTCGTCGGCCTCGCCCAGCAGGGTCAGCACGGTCCGGTTGTGGTCCGGGTCCGAGGACACGTCGAGAACTCGCACGCCGGGCATCGACGCGGCCCGCACGCAGGCGTCGACTACGTCTCCGCGCCGCCCCTCGCTGATGTTGGGGACGCATTCCAGGCGGACCATGAAGTCAGGCTAGCCGAGTGTCGGTGCGCCGGCGCCCCATCGGCCTGCCGAGAAGCGGCGACCGCGTCTGCGCTAGCTTCCGGAAGCTACATGCCTTCCAGCGTTCAACCTCCGGAACGCATGATCGAAGGCCGCCACTTCGCGGCGGCCAGCATGATCGGCGCGCGCAAGCGCCAGGAAGACTCCTGGAGCGTCCATGTCGTGTCGGACGACGCAACCGGCGAGGCGCCGCTGCTCGCGGCGGTCGCCGACGGCATGGGGGGCCTGCCGGCAGGCGACCAGGCGAGCCGGATCACGATCCGGAACTTCGTCGGCAGCTACCCGCTGATCACGAAGCCTCTGGCCGAGTGCTTGCGCCCCGCGCTAGCCCACGCGAACCAGGCAGTGAGGACAGCCATGGAGGCCGACCCGTCGCTTCAGGGCATGGGGTCCACCCTGGTGGCCGCCCTGTTCTTCGAGGACCGCGTCCGCTGGCTCAGCATCGGCGATTCGCACATCCTCCACTGGCGCGGCGGCGAGCTGGAGCGCGTCAATCCGCTCCACACCTACGGCCGCGAACTCGACGCCCGGGCCGCACGCCGCGAGATCAGCGCGCTGCGCGCCGCTCTTCATCCTGATCGGGCCGCGATCACCAGCGCCGTGATGGGCCTGCCGCTCGGCGAGGCGGCCGAGGGCGAACGGGACCTGGCTGCGGGCGACACCGTCGTTCTCGCAAGCGACGGCATCGAGACGCTGTCCGATGAGGAGGTCGCAGCGACCTGCGGCCAGTACCGAGCAGCGGGGGCGTCGCGGATCGCCGAGGCGATCCTCGGGCGGATCGAGCAGCGGGCGACTCCCTGGCAGGACAACGCGACGGTTGTCGTCGTGTGCCCCGTCTCGCCCGCGTACTGAGGGAGCAAGGCGTTCGCTGCGCCAGATTCCGGTTTCGACCAGGTTGACCATGTTGACATTGTGGCTGCATGTGTCTACATTCGACATGCGATGAAGACATCGGGTGTTCGGGAGATCAAGAATCACCTGAGCGCTTACCTCCGCATGGTGGAACGAGGGGAGCGCGTGGGAGTTACACACCGGGGCCGCATCGTGGCCGAGCTCGGGCCGCCCACGCATGTGGCGGAAGACCAGGCCTTGGCCGGACTTCGAGAGCGGGCACGTTCGGGCGCCGTTCGCCTGGGTGCTCCGAATCGGCCGGATATCTACCCCGAGTCGCCGTGCCGGCTGCCCTCCGAGGTGGTACAGGAACTGTTGGACGAGGTGCGGGGTGAGCGGTGAACCTGTATGTGGAGACGAGCGCCGTTACGGCCTGGCTGCTTGAGGAGGAGCGCGGCCATACGGCCCGATCTCGCCTCGCGGAGGCCGATGCGGTTCATACTTCCGACCTGACCCTCATCGAGTGTGATCGGACCTTTCGGCGCGCGGTCGAAGCGGGACGCATCACCGCTAGCCAGTCGTTACTCCTGCAGGCGCTCGTCGATACGGCTTGCGCCCACTGGACGCTTCACGCTATCGACGCCGAAGTCGTTCACCGCTCCCGTCGCTCGTTTCCGTGCGAACCGGTGCGAGCGCTCGACGCGATTCACCTGGCGACGGCCCTGGTCGTTCGAAGTCTGAGACCCGATGCGCGGATCCTCTCCTTCGACCGCCGTGTTCGAGAGAACGCCGCCGCCTTGGGTTTCGCGTCGCTGCCGGAAGAAGGCTCGGCCGTCGAATCGCGAGTACAGGCCGCTTGGCCGGTTACCAGAGTTTCCACTGCAGTCGAGAATCTCCGCGGACGTCTTCGACTGGAGTAGAAATCCGCGGTGCCATTCAGGGCCACATCCGCCGCCGCTCCCGGCACTTGGGCGCCCGGCTTCCGTCGCTTGCCGCGGCCGTTGACCACCCCTGGCAGCCGTGTTACGTTACCGCCGCTTTCGGGCTCTGGGCGAGAGAGGTTGGCAGCCCTTGGTAGGGGTCTGCGCTCGCGTATCGAGCCGCCCGAAGGAACCGGCTCCGCAGGAACCCGAAGACCCGGAACGACGAGCCGGATCAACGCCGGAACACTAAGCCCGAGAGAAACAGACCCGGACGACTGCGGGACGAGTAGCTGTGGACTTCGACGCCAGCCTCCTGGTCATCATGGCGATCTTCTGGGCCACCTATGTGGTGGTGCGGATCTTCCTCATCGGGCCGGTCATGAAGATGCTTCGGGAGCGGGACAGCGAGATCGTGACCGCGCAGGAGACGTTCGACCGGGCCCAGGCGGAAGTCGAGGCGAGGATCGAGAAGCAGCGGGAGACGCTGAAGGAAGCGCGGGTCGAGGCGGCCACCCGCCGCGACGAGATGCGGCGCGAGGCGCAGCAGGCGCGCGAACGGATGGTCGCCGAGGCGCGGCAGGAGGCGGACGCGGAGCTCCAGCAGGCGATCGCCTCGCTGGACGCGGAGACGGCCGAACAGCGCCGGACCCTCGAGGTCCGTGCCGAGCGCCTCGCCGCGGAGATGACTGCGAAGCTGATGGGAGCGCCGTCGTGAAGCCGGTGGCCGCCAGGACGCTGTCCGCGGTGTTGCTCTGGACGCTGTTCGCCGGCGCGGCCGCGGCGTTGGGCGCCGAAGTCGGCGGCCACGGCGAAGCGACTCACTTCCTGGGCCTGCCGCGGTGGATCTTCTCCTGGTTCAACATGCTCGTGTTCTTCGGCGGGCTCGGCTACCTGATCTGGCCCAAGGCCGCGGCCGCGCTCGAGAATCGCCGCATCCAGATCCGCGACAGCCTGATGACCGCCCGCCGTCAGCGGGCCGACGCCGAGGAGTTGCGCGAAGGCCTCGCCGGTCAACTCGCCGCGCTGGAGGCGGAGGTCGCGCAGGCCGTCGAGCGCGCGGAGCGGCAGGGCGAGCGCGAGGCACAGGAGATCGTCGCGCTGGCCGAGCGCGAGCGCGAGCGGATGATGGAACAGACCCGCGCCGAGATCCGGAGCCGCGCGGCGCGGGCTCGGGTCGAGCTCGCGCAGCACGCGGCGCGACTCGCGACTTCACTGGCGACGGCCCGCCTGGAGCGGGAGGTCGATTCGGCCGCGCGCCGGCGCATCCTCGATCGCGGACTGCTCAGCCTGGAGAGCCGCGCCGACGAGACGTCATCCGGAGCGGACGCGCGATGATCTACCGGTACGCGAGGCCCTACGCGCAGGCGCTGATGGGCGCCGCCGGTTCGCTCGACGTGGCCCAGGCCACCCGTGACGAACTGGCCGCCCTCGCGGACGCGATGCGCGCCGTGCCGCGGTTGGGCCGCATGGCCTCGAACCCGGGCGTGCCGCCGGCGACGAAGCGGGAGGTGGTCGACGAGATCGCCGACATGCTGGAAGCCGGGCAGTTGACGCGGCGGCTGCTCCGGCTGCTGCTCGACAACTACCGCCTGGTGCACCTGCCGGCGATCCTCGAGGCGATCGACGAGCTGCTCGACCGCGCCCGCGGCGTGGTCAGCGCCACCGTGACCGCGGCCGAGGAGCTCGATGCCGATCAGCAGGCGCGGCTCCAGGGAGCCCTCGAGCGGCTCTCCGGCGCCGAGGTGCGGTTGGAAGCGCAGGTCGATCCGAGTCTGATCGGCGGCTTCGTGGCGCAGTTCGGCAGTTACCGCTACGACGCGACCGTTCGGGGCCAGTTGGCCGCGCTCGAGTCCAGGTTGACAGAGGGGAATCCAGGTTGACGGCGGAGTCGCCAAACTCCGGGGCTGCCGCCTAGCGACAGTCAGGACTTCGAGACGCTCCGAAGCCCGGGGCGCATCCCAAGGGAGTAGAGAGAACATGCAGGTAAGAGCCGATGAGATCGCAGCGGTCCTCGAGCGCCAGTTGGCCGGTTACGAGGCCGAGGTCGATGTCGCCGAAGTCGGCACCGTACTGAGTGTCGGTGACGGCATCGCGCGGGTCTACGGCCTGGAGCAGGCCATGGCGGGCGAGCTGCTGGCGTTTCCGAACGATGTCTACGGGCTGGCGCTGAACCTGGAGGAAGACCAGATCGGCGCGGTGCTGATGGGCGAGTCCCGGTTGGTCGACGAGGGCGACGAGGTCCGCCGCACCGGCCGCATCATGGAGGTCCCGGTGGGACCGGGAATGGTCGGCCGCGTGGTCGACCCGCTGGGCAACCCGGTCGACGGCAAAGGGCCGATCGAAGCCGCCGACAACTACCCGCTCGAACGGATCGCCCCCGGCGTCGTCGACCGCGAGCCTGTGTCCGAGCCGATGCAGACGGGGATCAAGGCGATCGACTCGATGATTCCGATCGGCCGCGGCCAGCGCGAGCTGATCATCGGCGACCGGCAGATCGGCAAGACAGCCGTCGCCGTCGACGCGATCATCAACCAGAAGGGCGGCGACGTGATCTGCGTCTACGTCGCGATCGGCCAGAAGCGCTCGACCGTCGCCCAGGTGGTGAAGACGCTCGAGGACAACGGTGCGATGGAGCACACGATCGTCGTCGTCGCCTCGGCTTCCGAGCCGGCGACGCTCCAGTTCATTGCGCCCTACGCGGGCTGCGCGATGGGCGAGTACTTCCTGTACGACGGCCAGCACGCGCTCGTGATCTACGACGATCTCTCGAAGCAGGCCGCGTCCTACCGCGAGGTGTCGCTCCTGCTGCGGCGGCCGCCGGGCCGCGAGGCCTACCCGGGCGACGTCTTCTACCTCCACTCGCGGCTGCTCGAGCGGGCGGCGAAACTGTCGCGCGCCAACGGCGGCGGTTCGCTTACCGCACTGCCGATCATCGAGACCCAGGCCGGCGACGTGTCGGCGTACATCCCGACGAACGTGATCTCGATCACGGACGGCCAGATCTTCCTCGAGGGCGACCTCTTCTTCTCCGGCGTGCGTCCGGCGGTCAACGTCGGCATCTCGGTCAGCCGGGTCGGCGGCAATGCGCAGATCGGCGCGATGCGCAAGAACTCCGGCACCCTGCGCCTGGACCTGGCGCAGTACCGATCGCTCGCGGCCTTCGCGCAGTTCGGCTCCGACCTCGACCGCGTCACGCTGCAGCAGTTGGCGCGCGGCGAGCGGCTGGTCGAACTCCTGAAGCAGGGCCAGTACGCGCCGCTGTCGATCGAGGACCAGGTGCTCTCGATCCTCGCCGGCACACGTGGCGCCCTCGACGACCTGAAGGTCGAGTCGGTACGTCCGTTCGAGGAGTTCATGCACCGCTACTTCCGCGACGAGGCGCCTGAACTCCGCGATCGCATCCGCGAGGAAGGCAAGCTCAGCGACGAGCTGGACGCCGAAGTCATGGAGGCGATCGGCCGTGCTTTCCAGCTCTTCGTGGCCGAGAACCCCGACGCGGCGATCGAGGAAAACTAGGACCGGCAAAGACGTTTTTTTGGGTAGTCCCGAACGATGGCGAGCCTGATCGATCTTCGCCGGCGCATCCGGTCGGTGAAGAACACGCAGCAGATCACCAAGGCGATGAAGATGGTCGCCGCGGCGAAGCTGCGTCGCGCGCAGGACCAGATCCTCGCCACGCGTCCGTACGCCCTGGAACTGCGCAAGGTGACGGAGCATCTCGCCGCCGTGTCGGCGAGCGAGGTGGAGCATCCGCTGCTGACGCCGGCGGGCGGCGAGGCCGGCTCGGGCAAGACCCTGGTCATGGTGGTCACGGGCGACAAGGGCCTTTGCGGCGCGTTCAACGCCCACGTCCAGCGCCGGGCCGAGCAGGAAATGGCCACGCTGAATGGCGGCGGCGAGATTCTCGCCCTGGGCAACCGCGGCGCCGACTTCTTCACGCACCGCGGCAGCCCGATGCGCGGCGTCCGCCGCGGCCTGTTCCGCGACCTGAACTACGGCACCGCCCAGGAGCTGGCGGCCGAGGTCTCCAAGGCCTTCTCCGACGGCGAGTACGACGCGGTCTACGCGGTCTACAACGAGTTCATCTCCGTGCTGAGCCAGCGGGTGAGCTGGGAACGCCTGCTGCCCATCGCACGGGAGCACGTGGTCGGAGAAGAGGGCAGCGCTTCAGACGGTGACCATCGCGACTACCTGTGCGAGCCGTCCGAGGCCGAGATTCTGAACGACCTGCTGCCGCGCTTCGTGACCTTCCAGATCTACCGCGTGCTGCTCGAGTCGCAGGCTGCCGAGCACGCGGCCCGGATGACGGCGATGGACAGTGCGACGAAGAACGCCGGCGAACTGATCGACACGCTGACCCTGCAATACAACCGCTCGCGCCAGGCCGAGATCACGACCGAGTTGATCGAAGTGGTCTCCGGCGCGAACGCCCTTGAGGGATAGAGACGAGAGAGGCACACACAACCTGGGAACGCGGGCATCCCTGACCGCATCTGACCTGGGCACGCGGGCATCCCTGCCCGCATCCGGGAGCAGGACATAGAGAACAAAGAGGCACACCGTGAGCGAAACAACCAGCACGACAGGCGCGACCGGCAAGGTGGTCCAGGTGATCGGACCGGTGCTCGACATCGAGTATCCGGCCGAGCATCTGCCCGAGATCCTGAACGCCGTCAGCGTGAAGAACGACGACGGCAGCATCGACCTGACCGCCGAAGTGGCGCAGCACGTCGGCTCGAACCTGGTGCGCGCGGTGTCCATGCAGCCGACGGACGGCGTCGTGCGCGGCATGGAGGCCAAGGACCTCGGCGAACCGATCTCGGTGCCCGTCGGCGAGGCGACCCTGGGCCGGATCCTCAGCGTGCTGGGGGAACCGGTCGACACCCTTGGTCCGGTGCATGCCGAAGAGCGCTGGCCGATCCACCGCGAGGCGCCCGCCTTCGAGGACCAGTCGACTTCGACCGAGATGTTCGAGACGGGGATCAAGGTTGTTGACCTGGTGCACCCCTACACCCGCGGCGGCAAGACGGGCCTGTTCGGCGGCGCCGGCGTCGGCAAGACGGTCCTCATCCAGGAGCTGATCAACAACGTCGCCGTGCAGGGCGGCGGTTTCTCCGTGTTCGCCGGCGTCGGCGAGCGGACCCGCGAGGGCAACGACCTCCTGCGCGAGATGGTCGAGGCCGGCGTCGTCAACTTCGGCGAGGGCTTCCTCGAGAACTACGAGGAGACCGGCAACTTCGACTTGACCAAGGTCGATCACGCGGCGCTCAAGGAGAGCAAGGCGGCGCTCATCTACGGCCAGATGACCGAACCGCCCGGCGCCCGCCTGCGCGTCGGCCTTTCGGCTCTCACCGTGGCCGAGTACTTCCGGGACGTCGAAGGCCGCGACGTGCTCCTCTTCGTCGACAACATCTTCCGCTTTACCCAGGCCGGCTCCGAGGTCTCCGCCCTGCTCGGCCGGATGCCCAGCGCGGTCGGCTACCAGCCGAACCTGGCGACCGAGATGGGCGCCCTCCAGGAGCGGATCACCTCGACCAAGAAGGGCTCGATCACCTCGGTGCAGGCGATCTACGTCCCCGCCGACGACCTGACCGACCCGGCGCCGGCCACCGCCTTCGCCCACCTCGACGCGACGACGACCCTGTCCCGCGCAATCGTCGAGAAGGGCATCTACCCGGCGATCGACCCGCTCGACTCGAACTCCAAGATCCTCGAGCCCGCCGTCGTCGGCGACGAGCACTACGGCGTTGCCCGCCACGTGCAGCAGGTGCTCCAGCGCTACAAGGACCTGCAGGACATCATCGCCATCCTCGGCGTCGAGGAACTGTCCGAAGACGACAAGCTCGTCGTCGCCCGGGCGCGAAAGATCGAGCGCTACCTGTCGCAGCCGTTCTTCGTCGCCACCCAGTTCACCGGCCTCGAAGGCCGCTACGTGAAGATCGAAGACACCGTCGAGGGTTTCAAGACGATCCTCTCCGGCGAGCTCGACGAGCTGCCCGAGCAGGCGTTCCTCATGGTCGGCACGATCGACGAAGCGGTCGACAAGGGCCAAAAGCTGCTGGCGGCCTAGCGCCGCCAAACCTGTCGTGGACTCCATGTTTGGCCCCATCCCCCACCTCACCAGCACCCTGCGTCGCAGGACTTGCTTCGCTGCGTCCTGCGGCGCAGGCTCCTGGACGGCCTGGAAGCGGAACCAGCGGAGCGAATGAACGTGGCCGGCTTGAACCTCATCCTGGTGACCCACGCCGAGAAGCTGCTCGAAGTCGAGTGCTCGGACGTCGGCCTGCCCGGTCGCAAGGGCGACATGGGCATCCTGCCCGGGCACACGGCGTTGATCAGCACGCTGCGGCCGGGTGAACTGAGCTACCAGCCGTCGGCCGGCGGTCCACGCCGCTTCGTCGCGGTGGCGCCGGGTTTCTGCGAAGTCGCCGACGACACCGTGGCGGTGCTCACCGAGACCGCGGAGCCTGCCGAGGACATCGACGCCGCCGCGGCCGCGACCGAGCGCGACGAGCTGGCTGCCGAGTACGACCGCGCCAGCTTCGAGGACCAGGCCGGACTCAAGGACCGCGTGGACACGGCGCAGGCCCGAGTCGACGTGGCGGCGCGGGTCTGACGTCAGGGCGGTCTCAGCAAAGGTCGCCGGCCTCCGGCCGGCGGCTGCGTCTTTCGGGCTGCGCCGCTCCGCGGCTTCGCCCCTGAGCGGACCAGAGGGTCCGCGCACCCAGAGATACGGCGTCGGCGCGGGCGCGCTTCTGTTCTGCAGCCCTCACGGCGTCACTGCAAGCGGTGAGTCTGCAGTAGAGACTCTCGCTCCGGGAAAGGTCATTCTCTCGGTGCGCGGACCTTCTGGTCCGCTGCCGCCGAAGGCGGCCAGAGAACGCGCCGCGAAGCGGCGACGACCCTGGGGCAACGAACCGGCCCCTACCGAAGTCTCCGCTCAATCCGCTCCAGCACCGCCCGAAGCGCCGCCAGCTGACGGGCGATCTCGTACAGGTTCCGCTCGATGCCGCGAGTGTCAGTCACATCTTCCTCCTCGGGCGGGTTCATTCCGCCTCAAGCAGGGACCTAGCGAATCCCGTGCCGGATGGAGCGGAGGGGAAGCCCGCAACCCGATTCCCGCCCGCGCCCAGCCACTGCGGCCCGCTGCTACACTCCGCCGCTCGGGAGAGGTGCTGGAGTGGTCGAACAGGGCTGCCTGCTAAGCAGTTGTCCGGGGTGACTCGGACCGAGGGTTCGAATCCCTCCCTCTCCGCCATACGAAGTTGGTAAGTGGTTGAACAATAGGGGTTTGCGCTTGTCTATGCTGGCGATGTCCATCGCTTCGTCCCACGGACGCCGCGAGAAGGCGTGGCTCACGTGCCTAACGCCGAAGCCATTCAGTTGGCTGCTGCGCGCCCTGAGCGCCGCTGACCGCGCCGAACGGTGGGTCGAGCGCATGAAGAGCGGGAAGCGCGAGTGACCATCTTCCTCTGCCTCGTAATCCTAGTCGTCCTACTGGTCGCGTGGCGCAGGCTCGGCAACCGGATCGAATGGGTGGGTAGCGAAGTCTGGAATCTCAGACACGATCTGCTCGACGATGACGACTGACCAACCACAAGGCTGACACGAGCAACAATGACCAGCCCGACCATCACCGACAACCCGATTGTCGGACCGGAGCAGATTCACGTTGACGACACCGACGCCGGCAACGTGCTCCTGACATTCATTTCACCGAACCAGCGTCTGGTTGAGAAGCGAGAACTCCCGCCGGCTGCCGCTCTACATCTGCTCGCAGAAATGAGTCGTGTTCTTCACGTCTTATCCGCCGCTTCTGACCGTCCTCGTCGATGACGAAGTAGGCCGAGGCGACAACATCTAGCCGTGGACGCGCGTGGTCGGCTGCGGTCGTCGTCGTCTTGTAGGCTTCGGGCTTCCAGCCGCTAGCGCGTGTGCAGCTTGGCGCCTGCTGCGGGAGTCAGTCGCGCGGCCTGTCTGCCGGTTCCCGAACACGCCGACTTGACCACCTGACACCGTACTCGGCAGAGTCCGGTCCATGAGAGCGCTTCCGGTGGCCGAGTTGAAGGCCGGGTTCTCGAAGATCCTCGAGATTGGGCCATGCTGGAGCGACTGCGGGCAACGTCAATGCACGCCCTGATCGAGTACCACCGAGCCGAGATCCGAGCCCTCGCTGAGCGACACGGCCTTCGCGATGTCCGCATCTTCGGCTCGATGGCCCGCGGAGACGCTGATGAGGCGAGTGACGTCGATCTGCTGGTCACTTTGCCACCGGGTCGCACCGGTCTGGCGGTCGAGGCGCTCCTTATGGACGTACAGGATCTTCTGGGTCGGCGTGTCGCAGTGGTAACCGAGCGAAGCCTGCATCCGGCCCTGAGGGAGCAAGTGCTCCATGAAGCACAGATCCTCTGACGATTTCGGGGCGCTCGTGCTCATCGAACGAGCGAGGCGCGGGTTCAGGCGACGCGCTTCAGCAGCTTCCGCTCCAGATCGGCGGTCGATTCCAACGAGGAGATCATCTCTCCGCCCACATCGGAGAGCCGTGCCAGATCGAGACGGGGAATCTCCGCCTGGTCCGAGAAGACGAGGATGGACTCGACTGGATGTCGTGACGGTGGAAGTGGGACAGCATGATGGTGGTCAAGCGCGCCTTGTCGCGATCGGCACGCCGTAGAGGAACAGCGGTGTATCCAGCCGGCCGTCTATCCGATAGTCCACGCGGTACGGCTCGGGGTCGAGAAGGCCCTCGGGTGAGAAGCCCGAGGTTCTGGCGCTCGTAGATGTCGAATCTGGTTGCGACCGCGTGCTCCCCGGTAGCCTTGAACGACCGCTGACGATGGATCGGCGTCCCCGATGGCTTCTCGGACCAGCGAGAGCGACGTCGCGACAAGCGTCGATTGCGGCTTCCAAACGGTGCTCGGCACGTTCCAAGACCCTGATCAGCTTTGGTTTGACATGTGGCCATCTAGGCAGGTCGGGATCGTCTGGTTCGGCATCTTCGGCTCGGTACGCTGCTGTCTCCAGCTTGCTCGTCGCACGCTGCAGTGCGGTCACAGCGCTATCGAGTTCGCCCAAGGCCTCCTCCGCCGTGCCGTCCACCTCCAGCGTACGGAGACGAGGAAGATAGGCGAGCGACACTTCGCGTGCCGCGGAGTCCAACTCGAGCATGGCCTCAACGATTGTGCGCGCCTCGGCTTTCGCCGGTAGCCACCACTTCACCATGGGAAGCGACTATGCCCTGCCGGCGATGACATAGGTCCAGCCTGGGCCTCTACGGACACTCGCGTCAGGTGTCGAGAAACCGGGGCTCTCCGCGAACGCCGGGGCCCGCCTACTCCCCCCGCTGCAACACTGGATAGAACTGTGTGAACACATTGTCCGTCGCACCATGCTCCGCGTGGCAGTCGAAGCACCGGTCCTTCGGGAAGGCCGACGCCGCAGCCTTCAAACCTCCGGCCCGGTCGCGGAAGCTGAGGTAGGCCCAGCCCTCGGGGTACCGCTCGCTGTCCTTCACCGCGACCTCCATCCCCAGGAAGTCCTTCTCGAAGTACCCCGCCTGGTTGATCGATTCGCGGGAGCCGGGCCGAAACACGTCCATGGGGAGCATGGTCTTCTCGGGGAACTCGCCGGTCTCCATGAAGTAGCGGTAGGCCTCCGGCTGGATGTAGACGTTGGTGAACGTGCCGGGGCCTTCACGCTCGGTGCCTTCGATGTAGCTCAGGCCGAGCGAGGCCCCCACGAACACCCAGGTACGGTAGCCCTCCGGGCGCATCAGGTCGCCTTCGGCGGCGTAGGACGGCTCCACCATGCCGTCGAGCGCCGGCCGGGCATCCGCCTTCCTGAGTTGCACGGCTGCGGCGAGTGCGGCGATCAGCGCGATGAGTGTTGCCCCGATGATGGCGTTGCGCACCGCCGAGCCTCCCGAGTTCGACATTCGCGCAGTCTACTCACCGCCGGCGAACGCGCCGGACTCCGTTGCGTTCTGGGCCGCAAGCTCCTAGACTGCCGGGCTGGCCGCCGCTACTGCTGGGAGGTCGTCTAACGGTAGGACATGCGGCTCTGGACCGTAGAATCGGGGTTCGAATCCCTGCCTCCCAGCCAATCGCGAACCTTCCGCACAGTTCTTCTCGGACGACCTCGGGCCGGGGGTCTCCGGCCTTCATTTCTACGCGCGGCATGCTCGGTGGTTCGACGCCGTCCCTGATCCATCGGTGCGGATGTCTGATCGCGGCCTCGTACACCGGGGAGTAGGACAGCCAGTTGGCGCCGGCGACGGTTCGTTCCTCCGGTCTCGCCACGGATACGTGCGAGGTCCCCGGCACCTCCCGGAGCCGGAACCGGGCCGAATCCGGCTCGCGTACCGGGTCGTAGCTGGTCAACTCGGTTTCCGAATTCACGACGATGACCGGGACATCCAGGTCCGCCCGGATCGACGCGAGACTGCGCCCCGGCGTCCGCCGCCAGGCTCGGACGCGAACGGCACGATGGCGCCGAAGTCGATGTACGGCAGAAAACCGTCAAACACTCTTGCCAGCGGGTGTGCGCCGTTGATGTAGGTGCGCAAGCGCGGCGGACTGGGAAGCGCCCGCCGCGATCAGGCGCTCGACCTGCAGACCGCCCATGGGGTCCAGACCTTGCCGGTCGCATTCCGGCCCGATGGCGGCGGCGACCTGCGTGAAGATGTCGTAGGAGTAGGCGTCCCCGGGGTGGACGAGCGAGCCGTAGCGCTTTGGATCCCACGCCTTCAATCCCCCGGGATTCTGGGGAAAGCCGTCGATACCCACCTTCTGCGCGGATACGCCCACCCAGGCATGGCCGCGCAGGGATTCGCCGCCCGCGGAACCCAGCTCGAAGCCGGCGGTGACGTTCAGCCAGAACACGACGACCGTGCCGTTGAATGCCGACGGGTCTTCGGGCCGAACCACCAGCATGCGTGTCTTGAAGTCCGCCTTGTCGGCGGACGCCCGGGTCTTCCACTGGCCGTCCGCTGAATGCGTACCGTCGACCAACTCGTACGCGGTCGCTTCGCCCTCGAGGAAGTACTCCTCCGTCAGGTAGCCGCGATCCGTCACGTTCACGGCGTTGAACGGGGTGCCCCGTTCTCCGCCCGTGATGGGCCCGGACAGGGTCGCCGGGTTCGGCGTGATCGCGAAGGCCAGGCCGAGCGCCATCAAGATCGCTGCAATCGTCATCTGGCGGATCCTCTCTGAAGTGTCGCCCGGCTTCTGGTACGGCGCCGGTTCCGGGTATCGTAGCCCCCCCCCCTCTCCCCCCCTCCCAGAATCCCAGGAGTTCCAGCGTGAAGGTTGCCCAGGGCGTCGCCGAGTACCTCAAGCGGGAGGGCGTCGAGTTCATTCTCGCCTACCCCGTGAACCCGATCATCGAGGCCGCGGCGGTGGCGGACATCCGCACCGTGATCGTGCGCCAGGAGCGCATCGGTCTGCACATGGCCGACGCCGTGAGCCGGCTGAGTTCAGGCCGGCAGCTCGGCGTCTTCACGATGCAGAGTGGCCCCGGGACGGAGAACGCCTTCGGCGGCGTTGCCCAGGCCTACGGCGAATCGGCGCCGATCCTCGTGTTGCCGATGGGCTACAGCCGCCGTGCCATGCACGTGGCGCCGAACTTCAACGCCGTGGCGAACTTCCAGCACGTGACGAAGTGGTGCGAGCCGCTCTCCATGGGCAAGGCGATGCCCGAGGTGATGCGCCGGGCCTTCAGCCAGTTGCGTTCGGGGAGTCCAGGTCCGGTGATGATCGAGGTGCCGGCCGACGTCTTCGGCGAGGATGTTCCGGACGACCTGGGTCCTCGGCCCAACGGGAGAGTGCGGGTAGGTCCCGATCCCGACCTGGTGCGCGAGGCGGCGGCGATGCTGGCGGCCGCGGAGCGGCCCGTGATCTATGCCGGGCAGGGGGTCCACTACGCGGAGGCCTGGGACGAACTGCGCCATCTGGCCGAACTGCTGAACGCCCCGGTGACGACCAGTCTTGGCGGCAAGAGTTCGTTCAACGAGGACCATCCCCTGGCGCTCGGGTCCGGCGGCCGTTCGGTGCCGAAGACGGTGCACGAGTTCCTGGGCGCGGCCGACGTGATCTTCGGCATCGGCTGCAGCTTCACGACCACCGCCTTCGGCCTCTACTTCGGCAAGTACCCGCAGGCGAAGTACGTACACGCGACGCTCGATCCGGTGGACCTGAACAAGAACGTCGCCTCGGACTGCGTCGTGGCGGGCGACGCGAAGCTCACTCTCTCCGCCCTGATCGCGGAGCTGGAAGGGCAGTCGCTGCCGCACGCGGCCTCGCGCGCCGACTCGGTGCCGGCCGAGATCGAGCGAATCCGCTCCGGCTGGCTCGACGAGTGGATGCCCAAGCTGACCTCCGACTCGGCGCCGCTGTCGCCCTACCGCGTGCTCTGGGACCTGATGCACACCGTCGACCGCGACAACGTGATCATCACCCACGACGCCGGCTCGCCGCGGGACCAGATCTCGCCCTTCTGGCGCAGCACGATGCCGCTCTCCTACATCGGCTGGGGCAAGACGACGCAGCTCGGCTACGGTCTCGGTCTGGCGATGGGCGCGAAGCTCGCCCAGCCGGACAAGCTGTGCATCAACGTCTGGGGCGACGCCGCGATCGGCTTCACCGGCATGGACTTCGAGACCGCGGTGCGGGAGCGCCTGCCGATCCTCTCGATCCTGCTCAACAACTTCTCGATGGCGATCGAACTGCCGATCATGCAGGTCGCGACCGAGAAGTACCGCAGCACCGACATCTCCGGCCACTACGCCGACATGGCCAAGGCCTTCGGCGGCTACGGCGAACGGGTCACCGACCCTGCGGAGATCGTGCCGGCCATCCGCCGCGGCATCGAGGTGACCGAGTCCGGGACCCCGGCCCTGCTCGAGTTCATCACCGAGAAGGAGATTGGCATCTCCAGCTACTGAGGGCTGCGGCGGGAGTCGTCTGGTCGGTAGTAGCGTTGATTCGGAACAGGAGAACCCCCAGTACTCGCGCTCTCGCGGTGCTGACCGAACTCGCGGGGCGATGAGGCCCGCCTCCGCTTGGGGCGACCATAGCTTGGGTACAGTGCCCGGGTCATGCCGCTCACGAAGCTCAGACTGCAGCGCTTCACGGCCTTTGACGAGCTCGAGTTCGCTCCGGCACCGGGCATCAACGCCATCATCGGCGCCAACGGCACCGGCAAGACCCACCTGATGAAGGTCGCGTATGCCGCCTGCGACGTCAGCACGACGGGCATTTCCTTCGCCGAGAAGCTGATCCGCGTTTTCCTCCCCTCTGGCCGCGCTCTAGGCCGTCTCGTGAAGCGCCGGCGTGGCAGTTCTCGCTGCCTGGTCGAGGTACAGAGGCGCGACCGCCGAAGGACCCGCAGTGATACGGCTGCAGGAGGGCGACCTCCGCATCGCGTTGCCGAGCTCTGCCAAGGTCCCGAAGTTCGACGACCCGGCGTCTCACTGGCTGAGTCACTGCATGAAGGCGGTGGACTTTGTTGTTGAGTGCGAGGACCGGACGCTGTTCCTCGAAGTGAAGGACCCGGACGATCCGCGTGCAGCTTCGAGAGAACGGCAGAGGTGGGCGGCGCGCTTCAGATCGGACGAGCTAGATCAAGACTTGGTCCAGAAGTACAGGGACTCCTTCCCGTACCAGTGGGCCCTTGGCAGAGTGAAGAAGCCGATTCACTATTGGGTTCTCGTCGGCTTGGAGCAACTGACTGAGGCCGATTTGCTGTCGCGAGCAGACGCGTTGCGGAGGAAATTGCCGGTTGACGTGCCTACGAGCACAGATTGGTTGCGTTTCCCGGTGGCGGCTTGCAACGTCTTCAACGCGAACTCCTGGAACAGGAGTTTGCCTGCGGGCTATCGAGTCAGCCGGGTGACGGACGCAGCTTTGTCATGACTTCGCGAGCGACTCCCACGGCCTGGTACCGTCCACGCTCGTTGAAGCCCGGTGAGGATGAACGGATCGCGCTTGAAATCGGCGAGAGCTACTCAAGCCTGGCGCTCAGTCATGTCAATGTTCACGATCACAGTCGTGCCGCCCGAGGCTTGAGCTCCACGAAGCCGGCAAGGCGGCGTCCCTTCGACACTTCAGCGTTGTAGGACTCCCGCAGCCCGGCCATACGGCACAGCTCGGCTGGTGTAGCGCCACATACCTCGATCTCGTCGGCATACTTGATTCCGAACAAGTGAATCATGGTTACCATTAGGTCCCTTCCACGACCGGCCTCGTACATACGGTGGAGCTCCTTCGCCAGCTCTCTTGCTCTCATTGAATCCCCTTTCCTGATGGAAGGATCTGACTTACACAACATCCCGCGCTCCGGCGAGCCAGGACCGCCTTCTCGAGCGAGATTCTTCGTTGATTGCATCCCCAGAGGCCCTGGCCCGGTCCGCCAGGTCTATGGCTGATCCGACTCTTCGACCTCGCCACCAGCCGGTGCCCTGAAGCGTGCGTCGTTGAGAAGCCAGTAGGCGTCCGACCCTTCGACGCGGTCCAGATGAGGGCTTTGCTGCAGGATGTCCCACGGGGTTTTTCCGCTCGTGGTCTTCGCTCGAGCATCCGCGCCGGCATTCAGCAGCAATCCTGGGACGGAGCCTGTTCCGAGGCTCGGGGCTTCATGGAAGAGGTCGGATCTCGCCCAGGCATGCAAGGGCGTATCGTCGTTGTCGGTTCGGGAGTTGGGATCAGCGCCAGCGGCAAGCAGGGTCGCGACCGACTCCGCCTTGCCAGCCCAGGCAGCGAGGTGCAAGGGCGTGGTGCCGCCCGCTACGGGTGAGTCCGGGTCGGCGCCAGCAGCGACCAGCAAACGGACCCACTCGACGCCGCGCAGCGCCGAGGCAAGGTGGAGCGGCCCGTTACCCGATGAGTCCGTCGCGTTCGGGGTCGCGCCAGCGCCTAAAAGAGCGTATGCCGCCCGCCCCTTGTCCTGGCGAACAGCGGCAATCAGGGGGCTTTCTCCGGCCTCGTTCCGAGCGTTCGGATCGGCGCCCCCTGCCATGAGTGTCGCTACCGTTGCCTCGTTGTTCCGTCCGACAGCCGCATGCAGGGGAGTGTTCCCCGAGCCGTCCCGCGTATTCGGGTCGGTGCCGGCAGCGATCAGGGCGTGGACTATCTCTGCGTTCTCCCAGTGAGCTCCACCGGCGGCAACATGGAGAGGCGTGCTGCCTTCGTACCCGTCGCGCGCATTCGGGTCGGCACCGGCGGCGATCAGCACCTGAACCGAGCCCAAATAGTCACCCGAGCCCCAGATTCGAGCAGCTCTATGGAGAGGCGTGACACCCCACGTGGTCCGGGCATCTACGGCGGCACCAGCGTCGATCAGCACTCGGATCGACTCCGTGTTACCGCCTGCCGCAGCCCGGTGAAGGGGCGTCCGGCCGCCGTCGTTGCGCGCCTCAGGGTCTGCACCCGCGGCGATGAGTGCGCGCGTCGACTCCGGATGACCGGAGTGGGCAGCAAGATCAAGAGGGGTGTAGCCGAGACCGCTTCGCTCGTTCAGGTCCGCGCCAGCGGCAAGCAGCATTCTCACTACCTCCACCAGTTCAGAGTGTTCCGACTCGGCAGCCTCATGAAGAGGCGTAGAAGGACTCAAAGAGTCGCGTACATTCGGATTCGCTCCGGCGTCGAGTAGCACCTTCACCAACGCCGGATAATCGGAGACCGCGTCCTTGGTCTTGTACCACGGGAGGCCGAGCAGGTCGTGCAGGGGCGTCTGGCCGTGCCGGTCCCGTGCATTCGGGACCGCGCCAGCCGTGATCAGTGCTTGCGCTGACTCTGGATCTTCGGTGTAGTGAAGGGGCGTAAGCTCGGCGTTGGTCCGTGCATTCGGATCTGCACCGAGGGCAACAAGCTCCTTCAGGGTATCGATGTTTCCGTATCCTGCTGCGATGTGGAGGGCCGAGCGACCAATCTCGTCCCGAACTGACATGTCAGCGCCCGCGGCGACGAGCGCCTTTGCCAATGCCGAGTTGCCCCATGCGGCCACGCGGTGCAGCTCTGTCCAGTCTGCGGGTCGCGACCTCGGGTCCGCGCCGGCTGCAATCAACAGCTTGGCGGACTCGTCATCACGGGCAAAGCGTCTCGATAGCAGCGCTGTGTGGCCATCGTCGTTCACCGCGTTCACATCGACGCCGGCTGCGATCAGCGCCTTCACTGCCTCCGAGACATCGCCTTCGACCCAACGAGCGGTTGCGCTGTGCAGGGGTGTGTTGCCGTCGCTGCTGACGGCCTTGGGGTCTGCGCCCGCGGCAATCAACGTCTTGACTGCCTCCGAGTTGCCGCTTTCGGCTGCCTCGTGCAGGGGTGTGTTGCCATCGCTTCTCACGGCATTGGGGTCGGCTCCGGCTGCGATCAACGCCTTGACTGTCTCCGGGTCGCCGCGTCCGGCTGCCCGGTGCAGGGGCGTGGCGCTACGCATCCAGGTACCGCATGTCGTCCGCCCATTTGGGTCGGCGCCGGCGGCGACCAGCACCTCCACCAAGGCCGGGGTCTTCACAAGGTGCAGCGGCGCGAGACAGAAGGTACTACCAGGAGCGTTCGGGTCGGCACCCGCTGCCAGCAGCTCCTTCACCGCCTCGACATTGCCATGCCGGGAAAGATGATGAAGAGCGGTTCTGCCGTCCTCGTCCCGCGCCATCAAGTCAGCGCCAAGACAGGCACGGATCGTCTCCGCAGTAGCCTCCTTCCAGAACTGTTCCCCCTGCTCAAAGGTGAGGAAATCAGAGTCGAGAAAGAGCCATCCGTTGCACGCATCGGCCAGCGGTGCCGGCGACTGTTGTTGCAGGGGCTTGGCTATTCCTTGCGATACGGGCGCAGCCGCTAGCAGGAGCAACGCCAGAGCGCCCTTCCTACAGAGCTTCATGCCACGACCAGGAACCGACGATGCGTCCCCCTGACCAGAAGCATGCCGCGAAAGTCCCTGTCCGGTCACGTTCCTTCGATCTCCAGCTTCTTGAGCTCCATCGCATGGCGCGTTTCGCGTTCGAAGATACGGGCGATGCAGGTCGGGCTATCGGCGATGGTCTTCAGATCCGCGCCGTCGATCAGGACGATGGCCAAGCTGGAGTTTACCATGACCTCGTTGGCGTAGCGACGCGCAGCGCTGTCCAATGAGAAGTGAGCCTGAAGGGGGAGTGCGGATCCAACGAGAAGTGAGCCTGAAGGTCGGGGATGGGAAACGATCGGAGGATGATCGTGTCGTTCCAGACCCAGCGTCTTCAAAGCATCGAGCAGGTTCGGGAGTTCGTGTCCTCGGGAGGGGACGCGATCTTCCGGCATACGGACCGGCGGTCGGCGTACCAGTTCTGCCGCCGGTCGCTGGTCCAGTTCCGCTATCTGTCGCTCGGCAGGGCGGACAAGGGCACAGTCAGGTCGTACCTGGCCAAGGCGACCGGGTTCTCAAGAGCCCAGATTGCCCGCCTGATTCGACAGTACCGGGAGACGGGCCGTATCGTCGATCGTCGGGGTCCGCCGCGGCACGCCTTCGAGCGCCGCTGCACGAAGGCCGACATCGGCGTTCTGGCCGAGGTTGACGAGACCCTTGATCAAGCGTGTGGCCACAGCACCCGGGCGGTGATGCGCCGCCAGTACGAGAAGTACGGCGATGAGCGCTTCGCGCGTCTGGCCTACATCTCGCACGGCCACTTCTACAACCTGCGCAAGGACGACGCCTACCGGCGCCGGCGCACGACGGTCCGGAAGACGCGCGCGACGACGGTGTCGATCGGCGACCGCCGCAAGCCCCGGCCGGAGGGCCGACCGGGCTTCCTGCGCGTCGACACGGTGCATCAGGGGGAGCGGGACGGCGAGAAGGGCGTGTACCACGTCAATCTCGTGGACGAGGTGACGCAGTGGGAGCACGTGGCGACGGTGCGGGCCATTTCGGAGCGCTGTCTTGTGCCGGTGCTCGAGCAACTCATCGAGTCCTGCCCCTTCAAGGTCCTGGGCTTCCACGCCGACAACGGCTCCGAGTACGTCAACCACCGGGTCGCCAAGATGCTGAACGAACTGCACGTCGCCGAGTTCACCAAGTCCCGCCCCCGGCGCAGCAACGACAACGCCCTGGTCGAGAGCAAGAACGGCAACGTGATCCGCCGCCAGTTCGGCTACGGCCACATCCCGAGGACCTTTGCCCGCGAGGTCAACGCCTTCTCACGCGACGTGCTCACCCCCTACCTCAACTTCCACCGACCGTGCCTGTTTGCCAGCGAAGTCACCGACAGAAAGGGCAAGACCAGGAAGCGCTACCGCTACGAAGATGTGATGACACCGCTTGACCGGCTCAAGTCACTCCCCAACGTCCAGGAGCACCTGAAGCCCGGCGTCACCATCGCCGACCTCGAACGGAAGGCCGACGCCACGAGTGACCTCGACGCCGCGACCGCCCTCAAGAAAGCGCGTGCCAGACTCTTCGAACTCATCCTGCGGGAAACCAACCCCTCCAGCCGCCGCAGCGCCTGAAGGCCTACCATGGACAACAACACCAGCGCCGGCCTCGCAATCGGCGACAACTGCCCAACACACGGGCGTAACCTTAGGCGGCAGACTCCGCTGACGCTCCGTCTGCCGCTCCAGAAACCAGACCGGAACCGACCGGCTTTGCCTTCACTGGGCCGACCCGCTCAGGCTCACTTCAGGATTGGACAAGACTCGCGCTTCAGCTTCCACTGTCCCTGTCGTCACGACGACGACGGCGTTGCTCTTCAGGAGGTGCGTCAGGCCGACTTCCCTGGCCACATCGTCGATCGACATCCGAGCGGCGTTCTTGCACTGGATCTGCCAGCGAGTGAAGACGAGGCGCGTGCTCTGGAAGACCAGATCCACACTTCGGCGCCGCCAGTCTGTGCGGCGCGCAGGCGGGTGGCGATGTAGTCCATGTCGAGCAGGCGCATGAGCTTGAATGCCAGAGCTTCCAGTGCAAGCCCCGCGACGTGCCTGTCGGAGCTGTCGAGGTCGGACAGGATTCTGCCAAGGGGTTGTCTGAGCAGGGCGACCACTCTCGGGTCGGCCTGGGACGCCAGCCGCTTCAGCATGGGTTCGACGATCTCGTTCACCAGTTTCTGGGTCGGCGCAACGAGGATGGTCTGTGCGCCGTTGCCGTTCCCGGTCTTCGTCGTTTCGATGCGGCCGCGTTCCGCCATTCAGACCAGTCCTGGTGGCGCGGCCGGTGCGGGGCCGCTGTGTCGGTCGTGTCGCCGAGGCGCCATCGGGTCCTAGGCTAGTAGGGCTGAACGTGCCAAGGAGCTTCAGTGGCCGAGTTTGCGACAGTGCCTGAGCAGACCATTCGTCGTTGAAATCAACGTCGGGGCTGGGAGCGGAACTCCTTGAGTCGCGTGTGCTTGACCAGCTCCGAGATGTTCTGCAGCGTGAACACCCTCCCCCGGGCAGCGATGATGAGTTTCTTCATGTCCTCTCGGCGAATGCCGAAACCGCGGCCAGCGATACAAGCGACGACCTCGAACCGTGGGCGGTCGGCGGGTCGGCTTCGCAGACTCAGTTCGCTCAGGTGCTGGACCCTGGTGATCTTGTCTCGTGCAGTTCCATCATCCTCGCTGAGCTTGGCCTCGATGACGACCTGGGGATTGAGTTCGCTGGGCACGATGAAGTCCGGTGCCTGGTCGAAGCCGGGGATTCTCTCGGCCCGCTTCGTCTTCCGGAAGCTGATCTCTGCCCGCTCCAGTTCATGCTCGATGGCGTTCTCGACGAGGTTGCCGACGATCTCGCTGACGGAGTCTCGGTGTCCGGCGAATGGGCGGCCCAGAAACCGCTCGTACAGGAGTACGGAGTAGGGGGCGCCGAGCGTCGCGATCGTTCGAAGGCTTGGTAGCCCGTCCGCCGTGTCGGCCTTGTCGAGCCGATGAAGTCGGTCAGCGGACACGGTTGGAGCGCCTCTGGCGAGGTGTTCGCAGGCGACCATGACCAGCGCTCTCACTCTCTGTTCCGTGAGGCCGCCATTGCGTGGAAGCGGACGTTCCGGATCGGTACGGATTCCGCGATCCAGTGTTCGCGCGGCGCCTTGGGGTACGTCGATGCCGGTGTACCGGGTGGCGAGGTAGGCCCATTCGGGCGGAGTGAAGCCCAGCATGCAGCGAAGAACGATCAGAGAGATCGGTTCGTCGAGGACGGCCTCCGCTACGTGTTCCGGCGTCACATCGCGAAAGCCGGACGTTTCGCGCTTGAGCCGCTCGTAGCCAGCCTCGAACGTCGGGAAGTCGACGAAGCCGTCGCCTCGCGGCATGACGAGAAACTCGGATTCGAGAGCCCCGAACACGGCGTCGACGAAGCGATCGAGGTCCGTCGCGACCTCGTCGAAGGGGACCTCAAAAGGGAATGGCAACTTGCTCTACCTCAGGGGCAGCCTCGCTGGGAGACCGGGTCGCGGGCTGTTCCGGCAACGGCGCTTCCGCGAGGCGTCGGGCAAGGTCGTCCGGGTTTCCGAACCGCCTCAGTACTTCTTCGACCAGTCCGAGCCGACGTTCCGTCGGCAGGGACCTGTTCCACTGGGCGTGCAGTTCATTGACGGCGAGGCGAGTCAGGTGGCCGAGGAGCATGCATCGGATGTCACCGTAGGTGGCCTTCCAGCCGGCCGCTCGCAACTGGGACCGCTCCTTGGCGATGAGCGTCGAGAGGTCTTCCTCAGAGTTGGGGGACTCATGTGAGAGTGCCGTCCCCGGGGGTCTGCAAACAAACACGGTGTCTACGATGGATGAGGTCGTGCCGTGAATGTGTATCGAGCCGCTCATCTCCGCTGGGCAGGGAAGCGCTGCGGTGCAGACGAAGCCGGGGTCGAGGATCGCGACGCCTACGGCACTGTAGGCCTTGACTCGATTGTGATGGAACGTGAAAGCCAGAGGTGCGCCTGGCTTCAGCGCGTCGGCTACGCGAGTCCAGGCGGCAGACAGACCTTCCGCGAAATGGGACAGCCCCCTGGCCTCGGTCGCATTGCCCGTCAACTCTCGGCTCGAGCGTGTGGAGGCGCGGTTGAAGCCCTCGTCGTCAGTGGTGGCAAGGCGTTGCAGCCAGGCGAAGCAGTAGTCCATGAGCTCCGCGTACTGCACGTTGCCGAAGTAGGGTGGGTCCGTCAGCACCGCATCCAGAGTGCCCGGCTCGAAGTCAGTGGAGGTGGCGTCCGCGCGGCGTAGCTGCACGGCCCGGCTGCGGCCGTTGGCTTCCGCACCGATGCGTTCGCCCTGAATCGGAACGCGACGCCGGCGCGACCCGACCTGTCTCACCTCGAAGGGCGCCTCGCAGAATCGCTTCGCCTCAAGGTACTTGCTGGTGATGTTCGACCAGCCCCCGGAGCCCACGTTGCCGCCGTTCGATCTCGGAATCCCGAGAAGGTTGGGCTCGCACTGCACCAGTCCCACCGGGAATCCATGGACCGAAAAGACGTCCAAGGCCTTCAGGCTCTTGGAGTCGTAGCGACAGAGCATGTTCTGGTAGCGCAGCAGGTCGGACAGGTTCGTTGCGAGCGCTTGCCGGATGCGAGCATCCGATGCAGCCGCAATCAGCCGGCAGCTCAACTCCAGACCCAGCAGTTGCCGCGGATTGGACATGTCGCGGTAGCGGCCGTAGCCCCAGCGGCGTAGCCGGTCGCTCTCGTCGCCGGCGGGAACCTCGGTGTCCGGCACGAAGCGCGGCGCCAGTCCGCGCCACTCCTCGGACGCATCCCGGGCACGCGCCAGGTCCTGGGCGTCAGGTTTCTTTAAAAACCGCCCCTTGTGGTGGGGCCGGCGCTTGGGGTTGTGGTACTCGATCGCGAACAGCCGGTGGGCCGGCGGACGGGACGGCGTGTCCGGATAGGTGTTGGAGTGGCCGCAGTTGGGGCAATCGCAGCGGCCACGGCCTGCCGGTCCGGCGACACGCAGTTCCGCGGAACAGGACGTACAGCCGCCGGGCCTTGCTAGGTCGGCGGCGTCGTTGAGGTCGCCGCACTCGGGACAGATCAGAACGTTGGTCGGGTGACGGCTGTCCCTGGCAAGGACGAAGCCGGGAAACAGGTCGATCGAGTGGTCGCAGCCTCGACACGTCAGCGTCTTCACCCAGAGGAAGTTCTTGACCGGAACCTCCGAGTCTCCGTAGAGAGGGCAGGCAGTCCGGTAGTAGTGACCTACGCGGGCATCGAGGACGCTCCTCAAAGCGCTGGCGGCCTCCTGATAGGCCGTGAGATCGATGGAGGCGATCTCCTCCCGGACAATCCACGCGGCCATTGCGTTGATGTCAAGTCCCTCGATGTCGCAGCCGATCCGGTTGGCTTCGATGAGCGGGATGCCGCCGCCCATGAACGGGTCGGCCACGCGGAGGCCCGGCAAGTCGTGAGACCGGTAGAAGGACTCGCGCAGAGGTTCGTCTACGAACTCGGATAGCAGGAGGCCACGGAACAGGGTCCCGGGCCGGCGAGCGAACCACTTGTGGACGGCGATGATCGGCCGATAGACCTGCTGGATCTGCTTCTCGCGCAGAGCCATCTCGGCGATCAGGGGCACATCGAAGCGGCTCTCGATGCTCATGGTCAGTCCCGCTCCGGCGGCCCCAGGAGCGACGGCGCAGGCCCCTTGCGGGCGATCGCGCTGTCGATCGCCTTCGGCAGCACGGTGACGATCTTCTCGATCTCCTCGTCGCCGAGGATGAACGGCGGGCCCAGGCAGACGACGTCGCGGGCCGGGTCGTTGCCGCCGGGGTAGAAGAAGACGTCCATCGACAGGCCGGCCGCCACGACGGCGTTGACCAGCGCGAGGTCGGCGGGGAACGGTTCGAGCGTCTCGCGATCCTGGACGATCTCGATGCCGTAGAGCAGGCCGCGGCCGCGGACCTCGGCGACGTGGGGATGATCGGCGAAGGTCTCCCGCAGGCGCTCGCCGAGCTCCGCGCCGACCGTGGCGGCCCGTTCGACGAGTTCCTCTTCCTCGAGGATGCGCAGCACCTCGCTGGCCGCGGCGCAGGCGGGGGAGTGGGCGCCGTAGGTGAAGAACATGACCGAGTCGCCCGCGTCCCTGATCGGCTCCGTGACCTCGTCCCGGGCGCAGATCGCGACGAGGGGCGCGTAGCCGCCGGTCAGTCCCTTGCCGCCGACCAGGATGTCGGGGACGACGTCCCAGTGGTCGACGCCGAACTTGCGGCCGGTCCGGCCGTAGCCGGTCATCACTTCGTCGGCGATCAGGAGGACGCCGTGCCGCCGGCAGATCCGGGCGACCCGTTCCAGGTAGTCGCCGGGGGGCACGAGCGCCCCGGCGTTTGAACCGACGATGGGCTCGACGACGAAGGCCGCGATCTCCTCCGGGCCGATCTGCTCGAACACCCGCTCGACCTCGTCGGCGCAGGCGATGTCGCACGAGGGAAACGTCTTCCCCATCGGACAGCGCATGCAGTAGTGCGCGGGCGGCCGTGGCTGGTCGGTCTGCTCGTCGACCAGCCAGTGCTCGAAGCCGGCCCGGCGGCCCTTGTGTCCGCCGACCGCCAGCGTCGCCATCGTGGCGCCGTGGTAGGAGAGCTCGCGCCCGAACACCCGCCAGCGCTCGGGACGCCCGGCCGACAGGTGGTGCTGGCGGGCGAACCGGATGGCCAGATCCATCGCTTCGGAACCGCCGCTCGCGAACAGGACGCGGTTGATGTCGCCCGGCAGCCAGCGGGTCCGCATGCGGTGGACCAGTTCCGCTCGCGCCGGGGTCGCGAAGGGAGGCACGATGTAGTCGGTCGCTGCCGCGGCCCGTCCGTAGGCCTCCGCTACTTCCCGCCGTCCGTGTCCGATGTTCGAGACGATGGCGCCTCCGGCGGCGTCGAGGATCCGGCGACCCGAGGGCGTGATCATGTGGCAGCCCTCGGCGGCCACCACCTCCAGTGGCGCCTTTCCCCGGCCCAGGAACGGATAGTCCTCGGCGTGCGGGAGCGGCGCCCCGCCGGGGCGTGGGGCTGCGGTGTTCATTGTTCTGAGACTAGCGCCTCCAAAAGCCTCGCAGGCTCGGAGTTTGGTCCCAGCCCCCACCTCACAAGGACGCTGCGTCAGGAGAACTTACTTCGTTGCGTTCTGCGACGCAGCCTCCTTGTAGACTCGCCGCCGCTGGAGGTAGCGCTCCGGCACTCGTCAGGACATGAACGGAATCCACGACATGGGCGGAATGCACGGCTTCGGCCCCGTGGATCGCCGTCCGGACGACGCTCTGTTCCCCGAAGCATGGCAGGGCCGGGTCTGTGCGATGGCCGGGTACGCGATGAGCGCCGGACTCGCGAACATCGACGCCTTCCGGCATGCGATCGAGCGGATGCCGGCCGACCGCTACCTCTCCGATGGCTACTACGGGCGCTGGCTCTACGCGCTGGAGACCCTCGCTCGGGAACGTCTGGCCGATGGCCTGCAGCCGGAGTCACCCGACGACGGAGGTTCCGTGGTGAGGGAGGTCGACCACGAGCCGCTCTACGCGGTCGGCGACCCCGTTCGCACGTGGAACCGGCATCCCGAGGGTCATACGCGCCTGCCGGGCTACGCGCGGAACCGTCGCGGCGTGGTCGCCGACGTGCATCCGGCGTGCGTCTACCCCGACACGAACGCCAACGGGCGCGGCGAGTCGCCGCGGCACCTCTACACCGTCGCGTTCGATGGCGCCGAACTCTGGGGCGAGGAGGCGGAAGCCGGCGCCACGGTCTACATCGACCTGTTCGAGCCATACCTGGAGGCGATGCAATGACGTCTGAAGCCGCGAGTCCCGAACCCGGTTGGCGCGCTCCCGCGCCAACCGCGACACAGTCCGCGCCCCCGTCATCGGGGGCGCGGATGGCACTTCGTACCGAGGCGCTCGAGGCTCTGCTGGTGGAGAAGGGTCTGGTCGAGTCCGCCGCGGTCGACGCCCTGGTCGAGAGGTACGAGCAGGACGTTGGGCCGTTGCGCGGCGCCCAGGCGGTGGCGCGCGCGTGGACGGACTCCGCCTTCAGGGCGCGGTTGCTCGATGACGGCATGCCGGCGGTTCGCGAACTGGGCTTCGGCGACAGGATGGACGGTCACGTCGCCCGCCTCGTGGTCAAGGAGAACACGGACACCGTCCACAACCTGGTCGTCTGCACCTTGTGCTCCTGCTATCCGTGGGCTGTGCTCGGGCTGCCGCCCGCCTGGTACAAGTCGCCGGCGTACCGCTCGCGGGCCGTGCGCGAACCCCGCCGGCTGCTGGCGGAACTGGGGCTCGACCTGCCGCTCGAAGTCGAGGTGCGGGTCTGGGACTCGAGCGCCGAGGTGCGCTACATGGTCCTGCCGCAGCGGCCGCCGGCGAGCGACGGTCTCGAACCGGACGAACTGGCCGCCCTGGTGACGCGCGACTCGATGATCGGCGTCGAGCGTCTCTGACCAGGACGCTCTTGCTGGACTTTCGATGAGCCTCCCGGTCCGGCTGGATGAGGACGGTGCGGCCGCGCCGCCTCGTGAGAACGGAGAGCTCGCCTTCAATGAGCCCTGGGAGAGCCGGTTGTTCGGCCTGACGATGACCCTGGTCGAGACCGGGCGCCTGGACTGGGAAGCCTTCAGGCAGCGTTTGATCGCGCGGATAGCCGCCTGGGAGGAGCGGGCAGGCGGGGAGACATGGAACTACTGGCAACGCTGGCGGGAGGCGTTCGAGGACGCGCTTGAGGCGGCGGGACTCGTCGCGGCGCCGGAGATCGACGACCTGACCCGCCGGCTCGCCGAACGGCCGCATGGTCACGATCATCACCACGACCGCCACGACCATCATCGCCACGACCACTCGCACGAACACCCCGGGGATTGACCGCCCGCCGCCACGGAGATCCACGAATGACAGCTCAATTGCTTGCAGGCCAACCGGTCGCCGAGGCGGTACTCGCCGAAGTCGCGGAGCGGGTCGAAGAACTTCACGCGGCCGGCATTCGCCCCGGTCTGGGCACGATCCTGGTCGGCGACGACGCGGCGTCCAGCGGCTACGTCCGCAAGAAGCACGAGACCTGCGAGGAGGTCGGGATCGCGTCGTTCAACGCAGAGATACCGGAGGACGCCGGCCAGACCGCACTGCTCGCCGCCGTCAACCGCTTCAACGCGGACCCGGAAGTCGACGCCTACATCATCCAGCACCCGGTCCCCGCCGGTTTCGACTTCAACGAGGCCCTGGCGCGCATGGATCCGAAGAAGGACGCCGACGGCCTGCACCCGGCCAACCTGGGCAAGCTGGTGCTCCAGGAGCGCGGGCCGGTGCCCTGCACGCCGGCCGGAATCCAGGCGATGCTCGTCCACTACGGCATCGACATCGGCGGTCGCGAGGTCGTGGTCCTGGGCCGGGGGCCGACCCTCGGACGCCCGCTGTCCCTGCTGCTGACCCTGAAGCAGCCGGGGGCGAACGCCGTAGTCACCGTCGTGCATACCGGCGCCCGGGACGTGGCGCCCTTCACACGCCGGGCCGACATCGTGGTCGCGGCCCTGGGCGTGCCGCGATTCGTTCAGCCGGAGATGATCAAGCCCGGCGCGGTCGTGGTCAGCGGCGGCATCAGTTGGGAGGGGAGGAAGCTTCTGCCCGACGTCGACGAGTCGGTCGGCGAGGTGGCGAGCTGGATCACCCCGCGTCTCGGCGGCGTGGGGCCCACCACCGTGGCGATGCTGCTGCGGAACACAGTGCTGGCGGCGGCGGATCGGGGGGTATGAGATGAGACGTCTGCTTCAGAGCTCCGCCGAGAAAGGTACAGGTACGCCGGCATTCTGGCCGGCATTCCGGGTGCCGTCGCTCCGCTGCTGGCCCTCGGCCTGACCGTGGCTTCGGTGCCGAGTTCGGCGCCACCGCGGCGACTGTCGGCCGCTACATCGACGAGGTCGTCGAGCTTGCCGCGAACGAACGGACGCAGCTGGAACGGGAGGGCGAATTGGTGCGGAGCGGGGCCTTCCGGTTGGCGGCGGATCCGACCCGGCCCTTCGTGGAGCCGGAAGCTCAAGCGCCGGCCCCGTATCTGAACTTCGCACCGCTCAGGAACGCGCACGATCGGCTCGTGCGCGCGGCCGGGTCTGCCGACGAGTCGCTGGCATCGGCGGCTCGGAACGGCGAAGAGGCCGCGCAGGAAGAACTCGACGAACTCATCCTGGGCAGCGAAAGGCTATTGACGCGAGCCCACGGTCTGCCGGGCCGTCCCTGGTTCCGGCACCACCTGTATTCGCCCGGTCTCTACACCGGCTACGGCGTGAAGACGCTGCCGGGAGTGCGGGAGGCGATCGAACAGAGTGAATGGGACGAGGCCCAGACGCAGATCGACATCGCCGCTGAAGTGCTCGGCGAGTTCGCCGAGCAGTTGAAGCGGATGGCGCGGGCTACGGAGTCCAGGGAACCGTAGCCCGCGGCCACCCGGAGGGCGGTCGCGGGTCGACTCTACGCGGCCGCCGTACGAACAGTTGTTCGCAGCAGGTCGTAGCCGCTGGCGTCCACTCGTCCGCGACGCGAGATGTCGCGTTCGATGTCCTGCGCCCAGTCGGCGTCCTCGGCGCGTGGGCCTGCGATCAGGGAGAGGATTTCCGAGCCGAAGCCGGAGCCGTAGGAGAAGGCCGCCACCTGCTCGCCGGCCTTGAGGCCCTGAAGCGCGTTCGCAACCGCGATCCAGAGCGAGGCCGTGTACGAGTTGCCGGAGAGCTTGTTCCAGAGCATCGAGGGCTCGACCTTGTCGTTGTAGATCTGCTGGATCCGTTCGGCGGACCAGCCGGCGACTTCACCGACGAGATAAAACGCCTTTCTGACCATCTTCGGGAACGGGACATGGAAGCAGATCGCCGAGAAGCGTTCCATGACCTCGGCTGGGTTTCGGCCATCGGCGAGTGCGTTGAAGCACTCCACGGCGGCCTTCTTGTAGCACTCCAGGCTGAGCTTGCCGTCGACCCGCGGGTAGGACTCGCCCACCGGGCGGTAGAAGTCGAAGGCCGGCTCGCTCCAGGCGTGGCAGTCGAGACCTACCTTTGCGATCTCGGGGCGGTCGACCACGAAGGCAACGGCGCCGGCGCCCTGGGTCGGTTCGCCCGGGTCGCCTTGTTCGTAGAGAGCGATGTCGGCCGCAACGACCAGGGCCGCCTTGTCCCGCGCCGCGCCCGACATGCGCCACTCGCACGCCTGGCGCAGCGCCAGGGTGCCGCCGTAGCAGGCGTGCTTGACCTCGTAGGACCGGATACGGCCGGTCAGACCGAGTTCCTCCGCCACGAAGGCGGAGAGGGGGCGGCTCATGTCGACCGCGGTCTCCGTGCCGACGGCGATCATGCCGATGTCCTCGAGGTCGCCGTCCCAGCGGGACAGGGCGCGCCGGGCGGCCTCGGAGGCGAGGTCGACGATGCCGAACTCGGGCGGGCACAGGGAGATTTCCGAGCAGCCCAGGCCGACGAGGTACTTGTTGGGATCCACGCCGCGCAACGAGGCGAGTTCCTCAACGGGCATGGCGAGAGGCGGCAGGTGCAGACCGATGGAGGCAATGCCTGTCTCGACGTTGGTCATTTCGGTTCTCCCTCTTGAAGTCGTCGACCCCTCCGCGGGGTACTCGATTTGCGGAATCGCGGCGAATGGACGTTGGCTCGTCCACTACGAAAGAATAGGTTTGCGGACGGTAGCACGAATTGATCGGCACTTCAACAGTTTTTCTTTTCGAACCGTGCTTGAATTGTTGGAAGTTTCATGAATTCCTGAATATTCGTTGAAATGCGTAGTCCGGAGCCCGGCGAAGCGGGCGCAAGTCTGCCCACAAATGCCTGTAGGACAGGACTTTATGGGCGGGGCAAGTCGGCCGCCTGATGGTCGCTGGGCTCCATCCGCGCGCCCGCAGACTCGCGCCCGGAGTGGTTCGCGGGTGGCGCGGGCCGCGCCACCCGGGATCTCAGCGCAGGTTGCGGGCGCAGCGGAAGCCGGTGTTGTCGAGACCTGAGTCGGGAAGCGAGTGGTTGCGGTTCGCGTTGCGGTAGCCCTCGCAGTAGCTCGCGGCGCAGAGCCAGGAGCCACCCTTGAGGACCTTGTGGCCGCCGGCGCCGCCGGGCAGGTACCAGTCGTCTACCCACTCCCACACGTTGCCGCCGAGGTCGAAGGCGCCAAGCGCGTTCGAGGGATAGGAGCCGACCGGCGCCAGGTAGGCGTGCCCATCCGCGGCCTCATCTCGATTCGGGAAGTCGTCTCCCTGCCACACGTTTGCCACCCATTCGCCCTCGGGGGCGGGTTCGTCGCCCCAGGGGTAGTGGGCGTGACCGGCGCCGTCGTTGCCGGCTGCCGCTGCGAGGTCCCATTCGGCCTCGGTCGGCAGCCGCTTACCGCGCCAGGCGCAGAATGCGACGGCGTCTCCCCAACTGACGTGCACGACCGGGAGATCTGGCTCGGCCTCGGCGCCGTGGCCGCGGGGATGTCGCCAGTCGGCGCCGTTGACGCCCAGCCACCAAGGTGTTTCCACCAGCCGTTGCTCTAGTTCGGGGTTCGCCGTCTCTTCGGGGTGGAAGACGAGGGACCAGCCCCAACGCTCGGCCTCGGTGACGAAGCCGGTCGCGTCGACGAATGCGGCGAAGTCCCGGTTCGTGACCTCGTAGGCGTCCAGGTCGAAGCCAGCGACCTCGCGTTCCCCTCCGGAGCGGGGCACGGCGCCGGCGGGTACGTGCACCATGCCCTCGGGCGGGGGTTGGGGCGCCGGTTCGGGCGCGGTCGAAGAGGCCGGCTCCGAAGTCACGGCCCGCGTCGACTCCTCCGGCGAACCGGCGCAGCCGAAAACGGCGGCGATGCCGATCAAAGCAAGGAGAGCCGGCGGGCGCGGTCGGCGCCGCGCGATCATGGCGCCCACCCGAAACGGTCCAGATCAATGCGGCCGCACCGATCGAACACGATGCCCTCCTCTTTGAGGAAAAAGCGCTGCCGGTCCACGCTCTCCAGAGGGTCGAGACCGCGTTCGCTGACCTCGCCGCGGGCGTTGACCACCCGGTGCCAGGGCACGCTGTCGTCCCCCGCCCCGAAACGCCTCGCAGACTCGGACTTTCGACCCATCCCGTCCTCACCATGACCTTGCGTCTCAGAACTCGCTTCGCCGCGTTCCGCGGCGCAAACTCCTAGTCGGGCAAGGGCATTGCCGACCTGCCGGGCATTGCGGGGACGTTCGGCGAGATCGGCGATCTGGCCGTAGGTGGCGACACGGCCCTCGGGGATGCACTGCACGATGCGGTAGAAGGTCTTGTGAAGGCCGCTTAGGCCTTGGTGGTCGGCGGCGGTCATGCTTGGAACCTTACTAAGACACTGCGCGGAAGAAGGATCTGACCTGGGAACGCGGGCATCCTGCCCGCATCCGGCGCGAAGCGCCGGCCTCCGGTAGTTCTGCCCGTCAGCGCTAGGGCGGCTTGGAGGCGTGCAGCGCCTGGCACGGCGCTTCTCCGAACCCCATTCCGCTACCTTCGTTCAAGCCAAGCATGTCCTCCGCCGATCGAGGTCACAGCCGCCTCGACCGGCGGCGCACCCCGCGGCGCACGGCCCAGAAGGCCGCGGCGGAACAGACCTCCTAGCGGCCGCTTGACCGTTCTGGCACGACGCTTGCTTGACCCCTGTGTGTCGGGACTGCAAGCGTCGTCCCGAGAAGAGTGGAACACACCGGAGGAGGTCCCTCACCAACAGTCCTGCCAGTAACCCGAGAGCCGACCGGCGGCGCGGCCGCGTACTAACGACGCTTGTTCCAGCCGTTCGCCTGCGCCACTACTTGCCGGTTCAGCCTCCTGCTCGGATCTTCCAACTCGCTCGGTTGTCTCCGGGTGAGCCTTCCAGGATCCTTCCAACGGACCTCCTCCGCTCCGCTTCCACCGACCCGAGAGCCGCCCCCCGTACACGACAACGTGGACCGGTCGCGGCGCCCGGCCGCGCCAGGATGGCGCGGCTCTAGGGACGGTCGTGCAGGTACCGTGACGCGGCGTCCAACGCGATTCGCTCCTGGGCGCCGGTGTCGCGGTCGCGGACGGTTACCGTCTGGTCATCGAGTGTCTGGCCGTCGATGGTGAAGCAACAGGGAGTGCCGGCCTCGTCCATTCGCGCGTAGCGTTTGCCGATCGACTGCTTCGCGTCGTACTGGATGCGGTAGTAGCGGCGAAGTTCCAGGTAGAGCGCCTCCGCGATCTCGGGCATTCCGCCCTTGTTCACCAAGGGGAAGACGCCGGCGTGAATCGGCGCCAAGCGGTGCGGGAAACGCATGAGTTCGGACGAGGGCCGGCTCTCGTCGACGGTGTACGCCTCGCAAAGCAGCGCCAGCACGCCCCGGGTCAGGCCGGCGGCGGGTTCGATCACGTGGGGCACGAAGCGCTCGCGCGTCTGCTGATCGAAGGTCGTGAGGTTGACGCCGCTCCACTGCTGGTGCTGCTCCAGGTCGAAGCTGCCGCGGTGGGCCACTCCCTCGAGCTCGCCGAAACCCGGCTCGGTGAACGGGTACTGGTACTCGACGTCGAAGGTGCCCTCGCCGGTCTGGGCGTAGTGGGCCAGTTCGGACGCTTCGTGGCGGCGCAGGCGCAGCCGGTCGCCGGCCAGGCCCAGGCCGCTCCACCAGTCCATCCGCGCCTGGGTCCAGAACTCGAACCAGAGCTTGGCCTCGGACGGGTGGCAGAACCACTCCATCTCCATCTGCTCGAACTCACGGGTGCGGAAGATGTAGTTCCTCGGCGTCACCTCGTTCCGGAAGGCCTTGCCGATCTGGGCGATGCCGAAGGGAAGCCGCACCCTCGACGTGTCCAGCACGCCCTTGTAGTTCAGGAAGATGCCCTGGGCCGTCTCGGGCCGCAGGTAGGCGGTGTTCTCCTCGCCGGAAGCGGCGCCGACAAAGGTCTTGAACATCAGGTTGAAGTCCCGGGCCTCGGTCAGCGTCCCCGGCGCCGAGGCGCCTGGCGCCCACACGTGGTCACGCTCGGCGGCGTCGAGCTCGGCCAGCGGCAGCGACTCGAAGTCGTCCAGGGTGGGCCGGCCGCGCATCGCCTTGCGCGCCGTCCTGAGCGCCGGCGCCGGTTCGCCCTCGAGGTAGGCGAAGTACGCCGGCGGGTCCTGATCGCGCTTCGGCCGCAGCACGTGCAGGTGGTCCGCCCGGAAGCGGGCCTTGGTCTGCCGGCAGTCGACCATCGGGTCGGAGAAGCCGCCGACGTGGCCGCTCGCCTCCCATGCCCGTGGGTTCTGGATGATCGACGAATCGATGCCTACGATGGACAGCGGACTGCCGTCCGGGCCGATCGGCGGGCTCTCGACCATGTCGCGCCACCAGGCGTCGCGCAGGTTGTTCTTGAGCTGAACGCCGAGCGGGCCGTAGTCCCAGAACCCGTTGATGCCGCCGTAGATCTCGGACGCCGGGAACACGAAGCCGCGGCGCTTGGCGAGCGCCACGATGCGTTCCATCCGTTCGCTGCCTGTGGGTTGGGACATTGTTCGTTCCGACCGGCGGTCCGGCGGGGAAGCGGAACCCAGGTGGCGCGCTCCGCGCCACCTGGGAACCGTAGTGTGCGCCTTCAAGATGCACACTACGGAACGGTAGCAGCATAGGGGAACCAACCGATGGGGGCGGGTGGCGAGCGCGTGGCTCAGCGTGTCGAAGCCAAACGGCGGGTTGCTGTGATCCGCCCTTCACTCCACGTCCACAGGATCGACGCCGTGGCAACCGCTCCCGCGACCGCAGCGCACCCTCTGTCCCAGACTCTCCGTCCCGAAGGCGACTGGCGCCATGCGTTCTCCTACCACCCGATGGACGTCGAGATCGGCGCGCCGAAGGCGTCTTCATCTACGACAGGGACGGCAACCGCTACTTCGATGCCTCGGGCGGGCCGATCGCGGTCAACCTGCCGCACAACCACCCGAGGATGAAGCGGGCCATCGCGGCCCAGCTCGAGAACTACGCCTACACGCACCCCTCCATCGCCGATCCGGGAAATCTGCGACCGCTACGGCTTGCTGATCATCACCGACGAGATCATCACCGGGTTCGGCCGCACCGGCAAGTGGTGCGCCATGGACCACTTCAGCATCGATCCCGACATCATGACCATGGCCAAGGGCATCTCGAGCTGCTAGGTGCCCTTCGGCGCCGTGTCGGTCTCGAGCAGGACTAGCGCGCCCTTGGAGAAAGGTGTGGCGGCCTAGTTCTCGTTGTTGGGGCGCCTGTCTTCCAGCCGCTGTTCTAGCTCTGCCAGCCGCTTCTTCAAGGTCTCAAGGCGCTCCTCCAGTGCTGTCATGTCGGGGCGCCGCTCGTGGAGGAAACGCTGCACGTGTTCGTGGCGCTCCTTCCACTCGTCGCCGTTGAAGTACTCCTGGATCTTCTCGTGCACGTCCTCGGGTCCTACGAACACGTCGACCTCGCCGTCGCCGTCAAGATCCTCACGGCCACGGAAGGAGAAGGAGAAGGAATCCGCTCTGAGGTCGGGGCGAGGTCGTTCGTCCAGGGTCGTGCTGAGCGTCTCGACCTTGCCGTCGCGCCAGATCTCAAGATCGGCAGGGTCGCCGGCCTCGGCGCGCCGGACCATTGAGGTGAGTCGCCGGGAACTCGCTACGTCCTCGCCGTCAAAGCCGGTCAGGATGTCGCCGACCAGGACACCTGCGCGGGCCGCCGGGCTGCCCTCGACGACGTTGGAAACCAGGACTCCGCTGCCTTCGGGGACTCCGAAGTGGGCTCGCAGCGGCTCGTTCAGATTGACGAGTTCGACTCCCAGATAGGCGCCGCCCCAATGAAGGGCGAGTGTCGGCTGGAACCGATGGGCCATCTCCCGGGCCTTCACCTGAGCCTCCTGGGCCGAAGCGGCGAGCTTGACTGCCAGGACGCGGGCGTTCTCGGCATCCTCCAGGACCTCGACCTGCCCGTCTCCGAGCACCATGACGCGGACGGAGCGCTCCTCTTCTTCGGCTTCCTGCGCGAAGGTCGCGGGGCCGAAGCCCAAGGCCAGGGCCGCGGCCAGGAGCGTCGCGAGGGTGGGTCGGCGGGCGGTGCCCGATGGCAGACGGGGAACGAAGAAACGGGTCGTGGTCATAACGGATCTCCTATTGAATTCTCCGGCTGGAAGCAGCCGCGTAGCGAACGGGAAGCGGTTCGATGTCACGCAGGTCGAAGAGGACCTCAGTCTGAGGATCGATGGACACCGGCACGAAGGGCTGGGTGTCTTCGGCGAGGCGGCGCAGGGACTCCAGTTCCTGGATCAGCTCCTGATGCTCGAACTTGAATTGCTCGATGCTTTCAGCCGTGATCGGCGCCGGTTCCGGCGCCGACTGCCGTGCCCACCAGGCACCGGCGGCGGCCGAGGCGACGACGACCGCGACGCAGGCGACGGCCAGACGCAAACGCGGCACAGGCCGGCGGGCTTCATCGGTCCGGACACGCCGTAGAACCCCGGCGGTGAAGTCCGCCGAAGCATCGACGCGGGGCAGGCGTTTCAGATCCGGGAGTCCGCGATGGACTCCGTCAGAGTCCTTCATCTCTGTCCTCCGTTCCAGTACTCGCACAAGTCTTCGCGAAGCAGGTTCTTGCCGCGGTGGACCCTCGACTTGACTGTTCCTTCTCGGCACCCGAGCGTCTTGGCAATGCGGGCGTATGGCCAGCCTTCGATCTCCCTCAGCACGACCGGTGCACGGTAGTGAAGGGGTAGCCGTCGGATGGCTCTGGTGACGGCGTCCACCGCCTCGGCGCCCAGGGCTGTTCTTTGCGGCGAGGGGACCGGCGCACGGTGCCGGTGTTCCGCCGCCAGGGATGGCAGCAGTCCGCGCCAGCGGGCGGCTTTGCGTTCCTCGCTGCGAAGCTGGTTCGTGGCGATGCGGAACAGGTACGCCTGGAACTGGCCCCGTTCCCGGTAGCGGCCCGCCGAACGGTAGACGCGTACGAAGGCGTCCTGGGCCAGATCTTCGGCGCGTTCGCGGCTGCGGGTCATCTGGGTCAGGTAGTTCACGAGGCGGTTCTTGTAGCGCTCCACCAAGTCGGCGAACGCCTGCTCGTCGCCCTGCTTGACACGCGCCATGAGCCGTCCGTCGTCCGCAGCGCGGTCCCTGGGGGCCGCGCCGGCAGGGGCGGTCATCTTCGCCGGGGTGCTTCGGAGCTTCGTCGGCACCGCCAGCGGGTCGGGCCTGAGAGCGGCCACCGGCATTTCACCCTTACAACGCGCGAGCGCGCGAAGTGTTCCAATGCGTGCGCCCCAACGGGCGCACGCATTGGTTCGCGTGTGGCGCGCCGCGATGAGAGAAGGTCGCCGGCCTATGGCCGGCGGCTGGTTTCCAACGGGTTTCGCCGCTTGGCGGCGTCGCCCGTAAGCGGGCGGCCAGAAAAAACGTGCCGGCCGTAGGCCGGCATCCGCTTCGACGGGCTACACTCCGGGTCTTCCTCTGAGAAACAGGAGCCAGGAGAAACGCGAGATGACCGTGGCCGAGATGAAGAGCACTCCCGAACCGGACTTGCGGGTCGACGTCCAGGATCGCGTCGCCCTATTGACGTTCAACCGTCCCAAGAAGCTGAACGCCCTGTCCGCCGAGATCACCAGCGGCCTCCACGAGGAGCTGCCGCGGCTGGCGGCCGATCCCGATGTCGGCACGATTGTGCTGACCGGCGAAGGCCGCGCCTTCTGCGCCGGCGGTGACGTCTCCGGCATGGGCAAGTCGAGCGGCCGCGCTCCGGCGACGCTCGAAGAGCGGATCGACGGTCTGCGGCAAGGTCAGGAGGCCGCCTGGCTCGTTCACTCCGTTCCCAAGGTCACGATCGCCCTGGTCAACGGCTTCGCCATGGGCGCCGGTCTCGGCCTGGCGGCAAGCTGCGATCTGCGGCTGGCCTCGAGCACGGCGAAGTTCGGCACCGCATACTCGAAGGTCGGCTTCGGCGGCGACTGGGGGACGACCTGGCAGTTGACCCGCCTGGTCGGCCCGGCGATCGCCAAGGAACTGTTCTTCACGGCCGACATCATCGATGCCGAAGAGGCACGGCGAATCGGCTTGGTGAACCGCGTCTACGATGCGGAGAGCTTTCACGCCGAAGGGATGGAGTTCGCGTCGCGGCTCGCCCACGGGCCGCTGGTTAGTTACCGCTGGATGAAGGAGAACGTAAACTTGGCGGTCACGCAGGACTTCCGGTCCATCCTCGACCGGGAGGCGATCTCGCACATCCGTTGCGGCGAGACCGACGACCACCGCGAGGGCGTCACGGCCTTCATGGAGAAGCGGGCGCCGCAGTTCACCGGTCGATGACGGGAAAGCGCCCGAAGCTCGTCGAGCTTCGGGCGCCTGGTTGCGCCCGGGGACTGGCGTAGCGGATGTAGCCGCGGGTCTGCCATCCGTGCGCCCGCTGACGGGCGCCCGGACTGGTTCACGGGTGGCGCGGATCGCGCCACCCGGGTTCTGACCCGCGGACAACAACGCGCCGCGGAGCGCCGACCGCTCTAGAAAGAAAAACCGATTCCGGCCAGGAAGTCGACCGGCTGTTCCGGCAGCGCGTCGCTGTCCAGAGCGTCGACGTAGCTGACGAACGCGGACCACGCGCCGCCGGAGAGGCCGAAGGTGACGTTGCCGTCGTACATGCCGCCGGAAAGGCCGTCGTAGGCCGCGGCGAAGTCGTCGCCGGCGTGGCCGGCCGAGACGTCGATGCTCCAGGCCAGAGCGTCGCTCACGTCGCCGCCGAACGAGACGCCGACGTTCGCGTAGAAGTCCTTGACCTCGTCGATGTCGTAGTAGAGCGAAACGCTGGGCGAGGCGGTGATGTCCCAGCCGACGGTCAGATAGACCTCACGGGTGCCGTCGAAGGGCGTGTTCGGAAACAGGTACTCGATGAACCCGACTTCGGCCGAGACGGCGTCCGAACCGAAGCCGTAGGAGGCGGTGAGATCGATCTCGTTGAACTCGCCGCTCATGTCGTTCGCGTCGTCGATGTCGAGGCTGCCCCAGACGTTGATGGCGAAGCCGCTGTCGTTCGAGGCGGTGACGGAGGGCTGGAACACCGCGCCGTCGGTGAAGGTGATTCCGCGCCAGACGTAGGCCGACGCGAAGTCGAGGGCGTATTCAGCGTCGGCCGACGCCGGGGCGGCGGCCAGGCTGAGCAGAGCGAGTAAAACGAAGATTGCTGATTTCCCGATCATTGGTGACCTCCTCTAGGGCATGGTTGCTGGTAGCGCGTGGGGTAGCAACACGGGTGCCAACCGCGGCCGGCGCCGGCTGTTGCGGCGTCAAACCGTTACGCGTCAGGGGCTTCGCCCCCGTGGTGTTGTGGCCGGTCTTGATCAGGAGTCACACCTGATTCGTACAATTTTGTTGCAGGCCGCATGAAGGGGAGACAAACGTGGGCGCACACGGCGATCTGCGGCGCTAGCAGCGTGCGCGGCAGGAAGATCGGCGTACCCCATGTTCTGTGGCGCACGCTTGCATGGAACACGCCCTGTTTCCTCTGCGTCAGCGCGGCGCGGACGCCGCGACTCGACTCCTAGCCGGCGTAGCGGTTCGCGTCGATGCCGTACTTCTTGATCTTGTAGCCGGTGATCCGCGGCGTGGTGCGCAGTTTGCGCGACGCCTCGGCGACGTTTCCGCGGGCACTCTTCAGGGCGTCGCGCAGCAGGTCGCGCTCGTAGTTCTCGATCAGGTAGCGGAAGCTGCCCGGCGGCTCGGTGCCGGAACTCTCCGCGGTCTGAAGGGTCGGCGGCAGGTGGTGGGGGTGGATCACGTCGTTCCTTGCCACCAGGACCGCGCGTTCAATGCAGCTCTCGAGCTCCCGCACGTTGCCGGGCCAGTGATAGCTCATCAACATGTCGATCACGGCGCTTGAGAGCCGGCGCACGTTGGCGCCGTTGGCGCGCGCGTAACGCTCCAGGAAGAAGTCGGCCAACTGGACGATGTCCGACTTGCGCTTGCGCAGCGGCGGCACGTGGATGGGGAACACGTTCAGGCGGTAGAACAGATCCTCCCGGAAAGCGCCGTGCGCGGTCATGTGGGACAGGTCCTTGTTGGTGGCGGCGATGATCCGTACGTCCGCCTTCAGGGTCCGGCTGCCGCCGACTCGTTCGAACTCCCGCTCCTGCAGCACCCGCAGCATCTTGATCTGGATCAGCAGAGGCACGTCGCCGACTTCGTCCAGGAAGATGGTGCCGGTGTGGGCGAGTTCGAAGCGGCCCTTGCGTTGGTGGATCGCGCCGGTGAAGGCGCCGCGCTCGTGGCCGAACAACTCGCTCTCGATCACGCTCTCGGGCAGCGCCGCGCAGTGGACCTTGACGAACGGCTTGGTGGCGCGGGCGCTGTCGTAGTGGATCGCCTGCGCCACGAGCTCCTTGCCGGTTCCCGTCTCGCCGGTGATCAGAACGCTCGTGTTGCTGCCGGAGACGGTGGCGATCTGGTCGTACACCTCCTGCATTTCGTGCGAGTTGCCGACGATGTTGGCGGGCCGGAAGCGGTCGCGGAGCTGGGCGCGCAGGCGCTCGTTCTCCTCCTCGAGTTGCTCCTTTTCCTCCTCCGCGGTGCGGCGCAGCTTGACCGCCTGCGCGATCAGGGCGCCGGCGATCAGGAGCACGCGGACGTCGCCATTCAGATCGTGGTCCGGATCGTAGGACCGATCGACGCTGAGCGCGCCGTAGGTCTCGTTGCCCGTGCGAATGGGCACGCAGAGGAAGGAGACCTCCGCGCTCTTGCCGCGGCGGGTGCGGTCGAGGAAGGTCTCGGACTCACTCGTCTTCAGGATCACTTCGGGCTCGCCGGTCTCGATCACTTTGCCGGTGACGCCCTCGCCCAGGCGATAGCGGACCTGGGAGGTCTGCTGGCCGCTCAATCCGTGGGCGACCTCGATGTGGATCTCGCCGGTCTTCCGGTTCAGCAGCGTGATCGTGCCGTGCTTCAGGTTCAGGTGCTCCGCCAGCGTGGAGAGCGCGGGCTGGGTCACGTCGCGCAGCTCGAGGCTTTCACCGAGCGTCTGGCTCAGGCGGTATAGGAGTTCCAGCTCCCTGGGTTCGCGCGAGTTCACAACTGTCCAGCTCATCGCTGCCGTAGTCGGGACTCGGCTCGCCCGTGCCGGAATCCGGATCCGAAGTGGTAGGGGGCCAACCTCGGAATCGCTGCCGGCAGCTCCCTCCTTCGGCAGCGAAACGTACGTTGCCTTGCGTGCGGATCCTGTCACAGCCTGAGTTGACCGGGACATGGATGCTCCATTGAGCAAGAAACGGGCCGAAACCGGCGTCGTGCACCACTCCCTGCCGCGATAGCTTCGACTGCGACTTCATGAGCGATCGACCTTCCAAGTCCTCGGGCGGCGCGCGTCGCCCGACCGAGTTCGGCGACGGCCAAGGACTGGAACCGCTCGAGGCTCTCGATCTGGGCTCCGTCGAGTCCTTCTCGGATCTGCTCGCGGCGATGAAGTCGACCTCCTTCGGGGGCCGTCAGCTTGGCGAGGCGGCGGACGTGCTCCATGACATGGCTGTGGATCCGGACTGCCTGGTGGTCGGCACGTTCACCGGCGCGTTGACCGCGGCCAAGCAGGGGCTCGTCCTGTGCGACATGATCGACCACGGGCTGCTCGACGCGATCGTCTGCACCGGGGCCCTGATGGTCCACGGCTTCGTCGAGTCCGCCGGCATGGTCCACTTCAAGGTCCCGGCGGGCGACGGCGCGCTGGACGACCGCTCCGCGTACTACGCCGGTTTCGACCGCATCTACGACACGCTGGAGCTGGAGAGCAACCTGGACCGGGTTGAGCTCATCGTCCACGCCATCCTGGAGCAGTGGCCGGAGGGCGAGGTCGCCTGTTCGCGGACTCTGAACGAGGCGTTCGGGCGGTGGCTGGGCGAAGGCGAGGGTTCACCGGCGGAGGCGGAGCCGGGCCAGAACCGGCCGGTGCGCGGTGTGCTTTCCTCCGCCTGGCGCCGTGGCGTCCCCGTCTATGTGCCCGCGTTCACGGACTCGGAGATCGGACTCGACTTCGCGCTGTTCAATCGGGCGCGCCGCCAGCGCGGGCTGGCGCCGGTTCGCTTCGATCCCTTCCTCGACCTGGAGCACTACACGGACCTCGTCTCCGGCGCTGTACGGCTCGGCATCTTCACGATCGGCGGCGGCGTGCCGCGGAACTGGGCGCAGCAGGTCGCGCCTTATCTCGAGGCGGCGGCGCGCCGGGACGGCGAAGAAGCCGATCCCCAGCGCTTCCGCTACGGCGTCCGCATCTGCCCGGAACCGGAGCATTGGGGCGGCCTCTCCGGCTGCGGCTACAGCGAAGGGGTGTCCTGGGGCAAGTTCGTCCCCGCCTCCGAAGGCGGCCGCTTCGCCGAAGTTCCCGCCGATGCCACCCTGGTGTGGCCGCTGCTCGTCGCGGGCGTGCTGGAGCGGATGAGCCTGCGCAACGAGCCGCGAAGCGGCGAGTGATGCTGGGACTCTCCACCCTTTAGCAAGTGTGTTTTGGGGAGGCTGCTGCGGGTCAGGGAGGTCATGCGACCTGGGCATGGCATCGCTTGTTGGGGTCGAAGAGAGTCGGCCTCGGAGCATGGCGCAGGCGACGCCGAGGAGTCGGTCGACGAGTTGTCTGATGGCGCGTCCGTGCGTCTTTCCCTGGGCTTTCATGGCGTCGTACTTGGCGCGGCTGATCGGGTCGTGCTGGATGGCGACTCGTCCCCAGTGATAGACGGCGTCGCTGAGGTGTTCGTTGGCGGCGAGTCGTCGCATGACGATGAGCTTCTTGCCGGACTTGACGGTCACCGGCGCCACTCCGCAGAGGCAACGCAGTGCCTCGTGGTCTCTGCGGCCCAGGCTTTGATCGGCCTCGGAGAGCAGGGTGGCGAGGCCGACCTTGCCGAGTCCGGGCAGCGACCTGAGGATGGCGGCGTCGCTCGGCTTAGGGGAGTCGTCGTCGTTTTCCCGTTGGGCCGGGGCCTCGAGTGCGCGGGTCATCCGCTCCAGCCGCTTGTCGGCGTCGGCGAGTTGGCGGCAGACGGTGTCGAGCACCGGCCGGAGGAGTCCTATGTGTTCGACGGCGGCCTTAACGGTGTCCGGGGAAACGGCGATCGGCTCGGCCCGCAGTTGATCGCGCAGTTGGGCGGAGGTCAGGCGCCGGATGCGGTGTTCCTTGAGCAGTTTGGCGAGCGTGGCTTCGCGCAGCCGTCGAGCCTTGCCGGGGGTCGGCGCCAGTCGCCACAAGGCCAGCGCGAAGGGCGCCGACACCTCGTTCTTGACCACGGCGAGAAACTGCGGGTAGTAGCGCCAGAGCTGGTCGCGGACCTGGTTCTCCAGGCGGTTCTTCTGGTTGACCAACTGCTTGCGGGCGCGGGACACCTCGCGCAGCATGACGATGGCGGCATCGGATGGTTGCACGCGGTTCAGGCACTCGGGGTCGGTGCGAAGCGCGGCGGCGAGCACCCGTGCATCGCGGCGGTCATCCTTGGCGCCGGCGACGGAGAAGCGGTCCCTGAAGCGGTCGAGCTGCTTGGGGTTGATCGAATGCACGGCGAAGCCCCGCTCCAGGAGAGTCTCGACCACCGGTCCGTGCGGCACCTCGATGGCGACGCCGATCTCGTCCGGAGACGTCGGTCGGGTATGTCCAAGGAGCCAGTCGGCCATGGCGGCAAGTCCCTTGCCGCTGTGGTCGAACGCCCGCTCCCCCCTCACCTTGCCGTCCCGATCCAGCACACACACGTGGTGGGTCTCGGACCCCCAGTCCACGCCGACGAACCACGTCCTGGTCATCTCGTCCTCCTTCTCCCTTGCGGTAGTGTTGCCTGGTCGGCATGCCGCGTTGCCTGCCCGTACCTGTACTGGTGCTCTAAGGCACTGACTCTCCACTGGGCGTCCAACGCGGCGAAGCAGCCAGGGCACGGGTCCCAGCCAGGTGCTCGAAGCACAGTACGCCGGTGGTCGCTCCTGGCTGCTTGCCGACTTTCCTTCAGTGACTCCGGCAGGCCGGAGACGCAACCGACCGGCGGTCTCGGCTGCGGAAGCTGCCGGTCCCGCGGAAAACGGCAGACCGTTCCCGCCGGACCTTGGAAAACCGGCAAGCCGGTTTCCCACAGCTACCGCAGCCGCGACGGCTACTGGTCGATTCCACCTCTCTCAACGACCCACCAGAATCCACCCGAGAAAGGTACAGGTACGCCGGCCTCCGGCCGGCATCCGGCGCGGAGCGCCGGTCTGGATCTAGTCCAGCTTCACCGCCGTCCCCACCGCCAGCAGCTCGGCGGCGCCGCTCGTGATCACGGAGGTCGTGAAGCGCACGGCGACCACGGCGTCGGCGCCGAGCCTCTCGGCCTGGGCGGCCATCCGGTCGAGCGCCTGCTCGCGGCTCTCGGCCACCATCTTGGTGTACTCGGTGACCTCGCCGCCGACCAGGTTGCGTAGGGCCGCGGTGATGTCCTTGCCCACGTGTCGCGCGCGGATCGTGTTGCCGCGCACGAGCCCCAGAGTCTCGGTGATGTTCCGGCCGGCAATCGTCTCTGTGGTCGCAATCAGCATCCGGGATCTCCCTGCGGTCAGATCTGCACGTCCTTGTACTTGTCGGTCTTGCGGGCGATCAGCCGCTGCCGCAGCACCGACAGCAGGAGCAGCGCCAGACCGCCGTAGACGCCGCCGACGCCGAGTTTGATGTAGAGGGGCGCTTCCCGGTCGACGATGAGCGCGTAGATGGCGAAGCCGCCCAGCGCCAGCACCCCGCCGATCAGGAGCAGCCAGCCGATAGCGCGTGCTAGCGCGGCCGTAGAGTCCGCCATCGTTCTCCCTTGTTGCCGCTCTCAGACCGCCTGGCTCGCGGGCAGCTCGAGTCCCGTCTGACAGGTCACACCGGTGCCGCCGAGGCCGCAGTATCCGCCGGGGTTCTTCGCCAGGTACTGCTGGTGGTAGTCCTCGGCGAAGTAGAACTCGGGGGCATCCAAGACCTCGGTCGTGATCCGGCCGAAGCGCGCGGCGGAAAGCCGCTGCTGGTACGCCCCGAGGGACGCTTCGGCGGCCCGCCGCTGGTCCTCGGAGTAGACATAGACGCCGGAGCGGTACTGGGTGCCGATGTCGTTCCCCTGACGCATGCCCTGGGTCGGGTCGTGGCTCTCCCAGAAAATGCGAAGCAGCTCCTCGTACGAGATCCGTTCGGGGTCGAACACCACGCGGACGACCTCGTTGTGACCGGTCATGCCGCTGCAGACCTCGCGGTAAGTGGGGTTCGGCGTTGCCCCGGCGGCGTAGCCGACAGCGGTCGTGATCACGCCGGGAGCTTCCCAGAACTTGCGCTCGGCGCCCCAGAAACAGCCGAGGCCGAACATCGCCAGCTCGCTGCCTTCCGGGTACGGCTCCCCGATTGGCGCCTTGAGCACGTAGTGGCGTGGAGCGACGGGAATCGTCTCGGCGCGCCCCGGAAGCGCCTCGCCCGCCTTCGGCAGGCGGGTCTTGTCGAAGAACCGACTCATGGGTGGGGATTCTATCGTCGCGCCTCGGGCGTCACTCGCCGGTCGGCGAGGTCTTTCCGAACTCGACGTGGATCTCCACCGTGCCGCCAACCACCGGACCCCGGCGACGCGGATGCCGCTCGTCCATGCCAAGCACCACCTCCCGCACACGCCACGGCGGCTTGACCCCCAACAGCCTCTCGAACGTCTTGGCACTCTTCATCTCGCCAGTCCAAGGCCGATCGGCAGCCTCTCTTGCAGCTCCATGCCCACACAACAGCCTGAAGACCATGATTGTGCTGGCCCGGCGTCGGGCCGAGATTGCCCATCTGCCACATCACCCACTGTGTCACGTCGCAGCGCTCGCGGACGCCCTGGGGCAGGAAGCGGCCACTCTTCTCCGCAACGTAGAGGAGGATGGCGCCGGACTCGAACATCGCCAGCGGCTCGCCGCCGCCCATCGGTTCATGGTCGACGATTCGCCGGCATCCGGTTGCTCGGGCTGATGCGCAGGAACTCCGGCTTGAACTGGTCCCCGCGGCCGATGTTGACGGGCACGACGCTGTAGGGCAGTTCGATCTCCTCGAGCGCTATCGAGGCCTTCCAGCCGTTCGAGGTGGGCCAGTAGTAGAGGTCGATCATGCGGCGCAAGATAACACTGGCGGCTCGCGCCGGCGACGGGTGCGCTCCGGACGATGAGCACATCTACTGGCCCAACTAGGGGTTGCGCTCAGACGGATCCGGCCCCTGGGAACGCGGGCGTCTCGCCCGCATCCGGCGCGAAGCGCCGGTCTGGTCTAGCGCCCGCCACCGTCAGGGGGAGTGGTACCGTCTGATGCTGCCTTGAAGGTAACCAAGTAGTGACAGAGCCGCCAGAACCACTCGACGAGCGTGTGCTGGCTCTTGAAGCCCGCGTGCTGGAACTGCAGCGCGAGGTGGCGGCTCTGAGGAGCGCCGGCGAAAAGGCGCCGTCGCAATCGGCGCCTGCGGCGGTGGACACTCCCGACGCGACTGCCGCGCGCACCGTGACGCCAGCCGAGGCCGGCCCTCGCGTTGGGGACGCTCCGAAAGCCAAGCCCGCTGCCTGGCGCGATCTCGATCTGGAGGCGCTGATCGGCGGTCGCTGGCTGAACCGCCTCGGCATCCTCACGCTCCTGTTCGCCGCGGCCTTCTTTCTCCGCTACGCATTCGAGAACGAGTGGATCGGGCCGACGGGAAGAGTCCTGATCGGGCTCGTCAGCGGCGTGGCGCTCGGCGTCTACGGCGAGTGGCTCGCCGCGCGCGGCATGCGGTACTTCGCCGAGGGGGTGACGGCTCTCGGCGCCGGCGTCGTCTACCTCGCGGGCTATGCCGCCTGGGACTTCTACGCCCTCGTGCCGCAGCTGGCCGCGTTCGTTTTCCTCGCTCTCGTCACCGCGGGGGTCATTGGCCTTTCGGTGCGCCGCGACTCGCAGCAATTGGCGGCTCTTGCGCTCGCGGGCGGGTACCTGACGCCGACGCTTCTGAGTACCGGCGACGACGCGCAGGTCGTTCTCTTCAGCTACCTCGCTCTGCTCAGCGCCAGCCTGCTCGCGTTGGCACTCCTGCGAGGCTTTCGCGTTCTTGCGCCCGCGGCCCTGGTCGCCACGGTCGTCTACTTCGTCGCCTGGCACGCGGAGTTCTACGAACCCGACCGGCTGCTCTCGACCGCTCTCTTCGGGACGCTCTTCTATATCGTCTACATCGCACTGCCTCTGGCCCGCGTGCGTCTCGCGCGCCGCCTGCACCCGAGCGAGATCGGCGTGCTCGCATTGGCGCTCGGCTTCTACGTGCTGCTGCTGCAGCAACTTCTGTACGACGAACACCGCTGGCTGCTGACCGGCGCCGTTCTGGCGCTGGCCGCTCTCTACTTCGTGTTGTCCCGCGTGTTCGGGAGCCGGAGCGCCGGCCAAGACCGCCAGGGACGGCAGTTGCAGGACTTGTTCGCGGTCCAGGCGGCGTTGCTGGCGACGATCGCCTTCCCGATCCGGCTCGAAAGCGACTGGACCACGGTGGCCTGGACGGCCGAAGCCGTCGCGCTGGCGATCGCCGGGGCCCGCCTGCCATCGCTGTGGATGCGCGTCTTCTCGGTGGGGCTGTTCGGCGTCGTCCTGTTGATGGCGCCGCAGGCGCTCCTCGGGCAGGCCGATCAGATCCTGTTCGTCAACCTCCGGTTCCTCACCCTGGCCGGGGCGGCGATCGGGCTTGCCGTAGCCGGGTTCACCGCGCGCCGCATCCTGGAAGAGCCGCTGCCCCTGGAGCGCGTGGGTTGGGCAATCGGTCTCGGCATCGCCAACGTCGCCGCGCTCATCGCCGTGTCGCTCGAGACGTGGGACTTCGTGCAGGGACTCAGTCTCGACCTGGACCTGAATCTCGCCGCGCAGGTCGCTCTATCGGCGCTGTGGCTGGCGTGGGCGGCGGTGCTTGTTGCCGCGGGCATCCGCCGCGAAGCCGCCGCCCTCCGATGGCAGGGTCTGGCGTTGCTGCTGGTCGTGGTCGCCAAGACCTTCCTCATCGACCTGTCCTTCCTGGACCAGGGCTACCGGATCCTCTCCTTCCTGATTGTTGGCGCGTTGCTGGTGGCCGTTTCCTTCCTGTACCAGCGGCGGCGCCGCGGCGATGCCCCGGTAGAATGAGCAGGTGCGTTTCCCCACTGCGGTCGAGCGTCTACTCTGGGAATACGATCTTGAAGCGCTGAGGGCCGAGCCCGAGCTGCCCGAGGTCGTGATCGAACGTGTCATGGCTCGCGGAGGCTGGGAGCCGATGCGATGGCTCCTGTCGACCTGCAGCCCGGAACGGCGACGGCGTTTCCTGGAGGAACGCGGCCGGAGGGTGCTCCCGCCGCGCGAACTCAACTTCTGGGCCTTCGCCAGCTCGGTGACGGAAGAACGGACGGCTGAGTGGGTGCGGGCGGCTCGGAAACGCGAAGCCGCGTGGCGCGGATGAGCACGCTGCATTGGGAGGCTCTTGAGCCGAAAGCGCGTGCCGCCTTCGACCTCGTTTCGCGGGCTCTGGCCGGCGGGGACTACTACCTGGCGGGCGGAACGGGCCTCGCCCTCATGGAGGGGCATCGGGTCTCGGTGGACTTGGATGTCTTCACCGAGCGGCTGCCGGATACCGAGGACGTGCTGCGCCTCTTGCGGCGGCACATACCGGAACACTCGGTCACGTCGCTGAGTGCAGGTACCGTTTACCTCGACGTGCTTGGCGTCCAGGTGTCGGTGATCGAGTACAAGTACCCACTTCTGGGCCCGACCGTGTCGTCCGACACTGACGCCATGCGGCTAGCCAATCGAGATGACATCGCGGCCATGAAGCTGTCGGCCATCGCCAATCGCGGCAGTCGCAAGGACTTCGTCGATCTCTGGGTACTGGTGACGCGTCACCGTCCGCTGGCGGAGTATCTGGCTCTGTACCAAGAGAAGTTCGAGGTGCGGGACGTGGGACACGTCGTTCGCAGTCTCGTTCACTTTGACGACGCAGAACGCGATCCGCCGTTGCGGCTCCTGGCCGACATCGAGTGGGATCTGGTCAAGAGGGACTTTCGGTCGCGCGTTGACAGTTTGGTGGCGGATTGCCGAACCACCCTGCCGGACTGACGGCGCCGGCGTGCGGGCTCGACAGGCTCCCGCTACCACTCAGAGAGATCGCCGTAGAGCGCGTTCGCCATCATCGTCGCTTCCTCGGCTGCCTCGGCGATCTCCTCGTCCTTGGACGCTGATAGATGACCCAGGAACTCGATCGTCGCTTTCCCGCGAACGCCGACGCTGGCTTCGATTGCCGCGAGCAGCAGTTGCCTGTCGGTGTCCGGCGACCGGAGCAGACGGGCCACGTGCGGCCAGGCGGCACGGACCTCACGCAATCCGGCCGCTTGGACGGCTTCGAAACGGACCGCTTCAGCCGGGTCCTTCAGCGACGCCAGGATCTCGCTCGTGAAACCCTGGACGCGACCCATGCAGAAGACGGCGGTCAGCCGCCATTCGTCGTCGTCGCGGTCGTACGCCTCCCGAATCGCTCCCTGGTGCCAGGCCTCGGGCGCGCGGACCGACGCCTCCAGAATCCGGCGGCGCACCTCCTTCGGCGTGTCTGCCGCTCGGTAGACGGCTTGCAGTTCCCACCGGATCCTCTGGAACTCGTGTGGCGGAATCGGTGGCGGATCCAGTTCGTTGCCGAGCGGTTCGTGGACGTCCATCTCCTCGAGCACCGGCCCAAGCGCGATTGCGGCCCGGCCGCGGAGTTCGTCGGAAGCGCCCGGGTCTGAGACGATCGCCGACAGCGCCTTCGTGAGGTCCTGGCTGACGATGACGATCTCGCCGGCCAGTTCGGCGGCCAGAAGGCGTTCGGCTTCGTCGGCCTGTTTGTCGCGGAGTCTCTTCAAGACGGCCTCGCCTGCAGTGTTTGGCCACTCCCACGGCGCCGTGACTTCCAGGATGGTCAGGTCGACGTCGGTCATTTCCTCTCCTCGCGAACTGCCGGATGGCTCAGGAACCAAGAGTATCCGTTGAGCGGCCGGACCAGGTGTCACGGCCTCAAATCGCGCGCGGCTTCGAGGACCCCGAAGTCGGTGCCGAGCAGACGATCCGCCAATTGGAAGGCTCGCGCGGCTTCCGGTGCGGAGGGTGGCCCTGGTGCGTTGCGGTCGGGATTCAGCGTGAAGCGCAGGAACCCGCCGATCGGGCCGGGTCCGAACAGGATCGCGGCTTCGGGATCTTCCCCTGATGCGGCCTCGCGATAGTCGTCGCCGTCTCTCACCAGATCGATCCTGCCGGTGTCGGTGAGGGTCCGGCGTGTCGTTCTGCCGCCACCGCAGACGCGGTGGGCGTCGGCGGCCTGGACCACCGCGCGTTCGAGGAGTTCCGGCCGGTAGTCGAGCGGTTCGCCTTCCGCGATGGCCAGGCAGAGCGAAATGACCGGGAAGTCGTCGAGCGCGCCGGCCAAGGTGGCGATACCGGCCCCGGGCCGCGGGTTGAGTTCGGTCGGCAGGAACCCCTCTTCGGCAAGGACGCCGTCGATCGAGAACCCGCCCCGGAAGCCGACTTGTTCGCGCAGCGCGGCGCCGGTGCGGCGGGCGAGTGCGCGCATCGTTTCGCGGTCCTCGGGGTTCGGATCGAACCAGGTCGAGCAGCCGGCATAGAACAGCCGGTCGCCGTCCGTCGGTCGGAGCACAAGCATTTCGACTGGCCGGAGGACCGCGACCGCGTCCGGGAACACGATGCCGTGGATGCTCGCGGGAATGCCCTCCAGAAAGGGCATGACCCGTACGCGGTCGGCAATCCGGAACAGGGACGCCGCGGCCTCCCTTCCGTCGTTGCCGGGACGCACCCACCGCAGCCCGACGGCCCCAGCGTTTGTACCGTTCCGGGTGTCCGCCGCCCACACGGTGCCGTAGCCGCGGTCCAGGGCACTGGCGGCGGCACGAAGCGCTCTGTACTGGGCCGGAACGACCTGGGACGGTGCGCGCGGTACGCCGACGGCGTCCCAAAAGGCGTCGATGACGACCTTGTCTTCGAGGGCGATCGACTCCGCGGGCCGCGCGGCATAGGCGCCTCGTCCGGCAACTGGTCGAGGCTCGGCCAATGGGTCCGTGTGCAGGGTCCGCGCCGAGCCCTCCGGATCCCAAACGTCGACCGCATCTTGCACCGCGGACGGCAGGTCGGCCAGGGCCCGCTGCACGTTGCGGTTGTGGTCCAGCGGGTCCGTGCCGCGAATGTCGAGCACTCGCAGCGCCGCCTCCTCCGGGGACGGTACGGGGCCGGTTCCCCGGCTGCCGGCGATCAGAAAGGGCCGCGCGGCGCCGAGTCGGCGGAGTTCGCGCGACACGTTGCCGAGGCCGACGGCGATCGCACCGGGCAGCACGAACCTGCGGTCCTCGAAGACGGGCCGCAGCAATTTCCTGTAGTACGCTCCTGCCTCGCCCAGAAACGGTGAAGTCGGGTTGTCGCTCATGATGAGCTCCTCGGTGCCGGACGGTCGTGTACCGGAGGAGTTATCGGCGACGGCCTCTCCGGCAGTGGAGAGGTCCGCCGGTCTCAGATGTTCAGGACGTCGGATGGTGGCCGACGGGACGGACCTCTCCCTGGGCGCCGCGCATCAGCATGGCGCCGTAAGTCAGGTTCCGCGTCGCTTGGGTCCGATCCATGGGGGGACGGAAGCTAGCACGGCCACGGCGCGGATCGCGCCACCCGGCTCGCCGCCGCGCTGCAACTGCGTAGAGCGACGCGAGGCATCGCCGACGTATCTCTGGGTGCGCGGGCCTTCTGGCCCGCTGCCGCCGCAGGTGGGTCTAACGAGGCTTCGCCTTGCATGGAACAAGTTTCCCGTGCGTCAGCGCGGCGCGGACGCCGCGACTCGACTCCTAGAGGCCGTAGTAGCTGCGGTACCAGTCGACGAAACGGGGAATGCCGACGTCGATCGTTGTCGTCGGTTCGTAGCCCAGGAACTCTCTGGCCGTGGCTAGGTCGGCGGACGTGCGAACGACATCGCCGGGCTGCACGGGCAGGAACTCCTTCTCGCCCTCGCGGCCGCAGCTCGATTCGATCTGCCGGATGAACGCCATCAGTTCCTCGGTCCGCCCCCCAGCGAGGTTGCAGACCAGAAGTTCGTGGTTGCGGTCGATCGCCGAGACGACGCCCGCGGCGATGTCGTCGACGTAGGTGAAGTCCCGGTACATCCGGCCGTGGCCGAAGACCTTGATCGTCTCGCCGCGCAGCAGGGCGCCGGTGAACAGGAACAGCGCCATGTCCGGACGCCCCCAAGGGCCGTAGACGGTGAAGAAGCGCAGACCGGTCACCCGCAGGCCGTAGAGGTGGTTGTACACCGAGGCCATCAGCTCGTTCATCTTCTTCGTCGCACCGTAGAGCGAGCACTGAGCCGAGGTGCTGTCGTTCTCGCTCAGCCGCTCCCGCGTGCTGTCGCCGTAGACCGAACTGCTCGAAGCGTAGATCAGGCCGCCGACCTCCCTCTTGCGGCACAGATCGAGCACGTGCGTGAAGGCCTGCACGTTGTCGCGGACGAATGCGTTCGGATGCGCGATCGAGTGGCGTACCCCGGCCTGGGCCGCCAGGTGGCAGACCCGGGTCTCGTCGCCGTTCGCACCGCCGACGAGTCCGTCGAAGGCGGCCTCGAGAGTCTCGCGATCGCCGATGTCCGCGCGGACCAGACGGAAGTTCGGGTACTCCTCGAGGATCGCGTTGCGGCTCTCCTTGAGCCTGGGGTCGTAGTACCGGTTGAAACTGTCGTACCCGATCACTTCGTCGCCGCGGTCGAGCAGAGCCCTGGCGACGTGGAAGCCGATGAACCCGGCGCTGCCGGTGAGCAGGATCCTCACGGCTGTCCCACCTTGAGCAGGGCCGGGTCGTGGCCTCGGCCCGCGCCGGATGCGGGCGAGACGCCCGCGTTCCCCGGGCTTTGCCAACGCTCCGCTAGCTGGGACACGGGGTCGATGAGGAGGTCCTCGACCGGAAGTTCCGCCAGCAGCCGGTCGTCGAACTCCGGCGCGCTCTTGAGCACCTGGTCGCGCAGGCCGGCGTAGCGCTCGCGGTAGCCGGAGAGCAGGCGGCGCAGCTCGGGCGCCGGCGCGCGCTCCCGGAAGCGCACGTGGATCAGGTTGAGCGCCGAGACTTCGCCGTCGCTGAACTCGGGCACGCCGATGAACACCCGGCCATCCGTCCGCCCCCGCGCCGCCATCAACCGGCCCTCGACCGCGACCGCGTACTTCGTGCCCTGGAGCAGCGGCTCCCGCACGGTCCGCGACTGCAGATCGCGGCACAGGCCGCCGGCCCGCAGCACGCGGATCGTGGCGGCGTCGCCGGGCGCCGGACCGTCGCCTCCGCACCAGAGCTGGTAGCGAACGTACCCGAGCACCTGGTCGACGAAGGGATCGAGCGCGCCCATCGTCCGACGGTCTTCGGACGAAATCGCCTCCTCCGGCGCGCCGGCCTCGAGCAGGGCGGTCGCCAGGGACATCCGGCCCAGGGTCTGGTCGTGGCGGGAGATGCCCACGGTCACCGTCTTGGCCTGGTGCTTGATCGTGTCGACGTGCCGGGTCAGATCGTCGATGGCCGGGCTCAGGGCGCTCCGCAGATCCTCCAGCAACGTCGCCGTCTCGGCTTCGCCGCCGGCAGCGGACCCGTCGCCTCCCAGGCGGTCGAGCGCCACGGCCAGACGCACCGCCCTGCCGGTGTGCAGGTTGCCGTCGTAGCTGCCGTCGGCCAGACCTTCACGAACCCCGTCGATCTCGGCAGCCGCCAGTTCACGCAGCCGGGCGACCGGTCGGGAGCCCGGCGCGGCGCCCAAGACCGAACCGAGCGCGGCGCGGATCGCTCGCAGCGGCTTGGCGAGATCGTCGATGGCGAGCGCCGCGTGGTAGCCGAACAGGTGACCGACGACCGTCGCCAGCACGAAGGACAACTCCGGCGCGGCCTCGGGCACTTCGATCACCGCCGGCGCAGCCTGGAAGCCGGCGCCCTCCGAGGCGATGACGATCGGCGTCGCGCGATGAGCCTGGTAGACATCGATCTCCTTCCTCGTGTCGGCCGCGGTCGACCCCTGGACTCCCGTCGCACACACCAGGATCAACGGTTCGGACGACAGGTCGATGTGCTTCTTGTCCTCCGTCGCGTCGCAGGCGATCGCCTTGTAGCAGAGTTCCGAGAGCTTGATCCGGATCTCCTCCGCCGCGATGCGGTCGAGGCCGTTGCCGACCACCGACCAGTCCCGCAACCTCGGCGCGTACCGCCGCGCCGCCGCGGCGATCTCGTCGCGCAGCGCGACGGTGCGCTCCATCGCCGCCGGCAACGCCCGCAGCTCGCGCAGCAGCCGGTCGGCCGCGGGCCGCTCGTCGGTCCCGCCCGCAACGAAGTCGGCGATCGTCACGGCGAGCAGCATGCCGGCCGCGATCTGGGAGTAGAACGCCTTGGTCGACGCCACGCTCATCTCCACGTCGCGGCCGTCCGAGGTGTAGAGCACGCCGTCCGCCCGGTCCGCCAGGTCCGAGTCGCGGCGGTTGACGATGGCGATGGCCCGCGACCCCCGGCGCTGCGTCAGATTGAGAGTGCGCAGCGTGTCCGTCGTCGTGCCCGACTGACTGACCGCGACGACCAGGGTGTCCGTCATGTCCGGCAGCAGGTGGAAGCCCGAGAGTTCCGTCGCCGGCATCGCCTCGACGCGAAGCCCGCGGAGATTCCGCTCCCGCAGCCGCCCCTCGATCGAGGCGGCTATCCCCAAACCGGCGACGGCGGCCGTGCCCTGGCCGGTGATCACGATCCTGGTAGTCGCGCCGCTTCCCAGGTCGCGCGCCACGGCCTCCGGTATCGATTGCCGGCCCAACGTCACCCGGAGGCGTCCGGCAGCATCCTCGAGCAACTTGCCGCGCAGCGTCTTCCGCACCGATCGCGGCGCCTCGCTGATCTCCTTGAGCAGAAAGTGGGGGAACTCGCCCCGGTCGATGTCGCGGGTCGTGATCTCGGCCCGCTCCAGCTCCTCTCCGTCCACCGGCAGCGGCGAGCCGTCCATGCCGTAGCGCTCGATACCCTCCAGGTCGCCTGCCCGCCGCGCGTCGAGCACCGCGATCTGGCCCCTGGCGACGCCCGGCCGGTCGGGTTCGGCCGCCGCCTCGCCGTCCAGACGCAGATACGTGGAGGTCTCCTCCACCAAACCGTACGGCTCGCTGGCGACTACGAAGGCGTGGTCCGCGAGTCCCACATAGAGCCCCTGACCGCTGCTCTGGATCGCCAGGTAGAGCCGGTTCGGATCGTCGCCGCAAAGCGCGCCCACAGCCAGCGAACCCTCGAACCCCGAAACCGTGCCGCGGAACGCCTCGAGCGGCCCGTCGCCGCGGGTCAGCCGGCGCGACATCAGTACCGGCATGACCTTCGCGTCGGTCGTGATCCGCGGGTCGACGTCCAGCTTCTCCAACACCGCCAAGTCGGCGTGGTTGTCGATGTCGCCGTTGATCGCGGCCACCACCTGCGGCGCGTGCTCCGAGCGTGCTTCGCCGGCACTCGCCTCCGCCTCGTTCAAGGGATGCGCGTTCGCCTCGTTGACCCGGCCGACGCTGGCCCAACGCGTGTGCCCGAGGATGGCCGCCTCGACATCCGGACTCTCGAGCGCCGCCGCCAGGACCGGATCGTCCGCCACCGCCGCGCGCAGGAAGCGCACGTTGTCGCCCAGTTCGCCGATCTCCTCGGCGCACTTGTAGATCAGGCTCAGGCGTCCGCCGCCGTAGACGATCGCCCGATGGCCGAACAGCGAATCCCCGGTCCGCCGTTCGAGTTCCGCCTGGACCACCGGATGGGCCGGGTCGAGGCCGTGTCCCGAGAGCAGCAGGAACAGGCCGGCGGAGTCGCGACCGCGGATCTCGAGGCGATCGAGAGACGAGAGGGCGTGCTGGACGCCGATCAGCACGTCGAGCCCCGCGTCGCTGACGCCGGCCGGCGCCAGAGCACCGACCTCGGCGGCAGTCCGCAGCCGGTCGCGGCGGATCGCCCACTCGGCGTCCGCCAGGGCGCCCGCCGCCCGGTTGACCACTTCCAGGCCCGCGTCGCCGACCGCCGCCCCGCCGGCGTCCAGGGTCGACTCCAGCCTCTTGAGTGCCTTGAAGGTCGGCCCCAGGGCGTCCTCTACCGCGGCGCACAGCGGCGGGTCCCGCACCAGGGAGCGCACCGCGGCACGGGCGCGCAGCCGCCGGTTCCAGCTCGCGATCCCCGAGGCGGCATCGGTCAGAGCCGACGCGAGCGCATCCGCATCGGTCCCATCCAGGTCGCCAATAGCTGCCTCTACGCGGCGACCGGTCGCGGTGAGCCCCTCCAGCAGTCTCCGCGAACAGGTCGCCGGCCCGGGGTGGGGGCGCATCAGGATGCCGACGATCCCGCACATGGGTGGCGGAAGCTTAGCTTGGATCGCTGCGCCTGCACGGGACACTCCTGCCAGGCAGTCGCCAAGCAGTAAGGCACTATCGGGAGCCGCCGGTGAACAAAGGGGTCCCGCTGCCGGATTCCGGACCACGGGACGGCAAGCGCCAGAGACTCAGCAGATCGCCTTCGCAGCATCCCGCTCCGACCTCAGTCGGCTCGATTCCGTCAGCAGCCAAGCCAAAGGCCAGAGCCTGCCGGAACCTGTCAACGACTTTGACACAGCGGTGTTCTGGATTTAGTGAGTCGTCTCTGCAGTCTCCACCTGCCGGGCCAGGGACCTTGCCGCCATCAGCAGTCCTTCCCGTCTTCGAGGCTGAATCCCAGCAGCCCTGCAACTTTTCCCTGGACGTCCAGGATCGTGTGTGCGGCGGCGAGTTCCTTCTCCAGCCGCTTCACCTTCGCCTCCAGCCGCTTCACCTTCGGCGTCAGAGGGTTGGCCTCGGCCGGCTTGCGGCCCCGCTTCTTCGGACTCAGACCGGATAGCGCGCCCTCTCGACGCGCCTTGCGCCAGTTGGCCAGATGGGAGCTGTACAGACCCTCTCGCCGAAGCAGCCGACCCACCTCGCCGCGGTGGGTGCATCGGTCCGCTGCCTCCAGAATCCGCAGCCGGTACTCCGCCGTGAACTGCCGCCTGGTCGGTCTCGCCAGCACTTCCGGGTCGGGAACCGCCCCGGCGGGCGCCGCGCCGGCCGGGGGGGCCTCGTCGCTACGCTCCTCAACCCCCGCGGCCGGGAGCTCCGAGCCGCCGCCAAACCTCTGCTTTCGTCTTGACATTGATCCTCCTTGCCAACGTGTGCCCTCCACTATTCAACGGGATGGCCGCTGTGTCATGTACGTTGGCAGAGAGGGCTGCGCTCACTCCTCTGTCTCGTGTCTCCTGCGGCTCTCTGCGGGCGCGAGCGGACTTCCCGCTCCCGGCTTCCAAGGCCAGTAACCATAGGCCACAAGAAGGCCAGGCGCCCAAACGGTCAGCACGGTGACCACGTTCCAAGGAACGAACTTCACCAAGAGTACGACCAGGAAGATCGAGGAAGCCGCCCGGAACCAAACCAACCGCACTGCGGCTCAGAACCCCATGGCAATGCACAGATCATCTAGTGCATCGTAGGTCAGATCGCTCGCCGCGACGACAGCCAGGAAGGCCCGCATCTGGGCTTTCCTGTCGGGATCCTCCTCAAGTTCCTCCAAGACGATGTACGCGATGGCCATGAAGAAGACCGCGGCGCGCACGCCCGAAACGACTCGATTCTCCCTCCTCAACGATGCGCAGACACTTTCCGCCGTGTCACCCACGTCTCTGGCGGCATTCCGGAGTGCAGCCTTGATTGCGTCCTGAATGATCCTCTCCATCTCGCCGAGGTTGGGCGGTACGAAGTCCCCGAGCGCCGGCATCGGACCGATCAGCAGCGCAAAGAAGAGCACGCTCAGAAACGGCCCGCGAAACCAACTGTCTTTCCTCACTTAGGAGGACCTCCGGTTATGGAGGACCTCCGGTTGTGGGTGCGGACTACCTTATCGTATTCCTCAACGCTAGGATCCAGTGAGCCATGTCCCATGAGAGATGAGCCTGAAGGGAGGATGTCAATCCCACGAGAGATGAGCCTGAGCGGGTGTTGGGGATCATTGGAGGATGATCTTGCGACTCGACATCGAAAGGCTGCGGACGCTGGACGAGGTCCGCGACTTCATGGCCGGCAGCGAGCCGGTCGACTTCCGCTTCGTGGAGCGGGTTCATGCGTATGACTTTGTCCGGCGTGTACTGGTGCGTTCGCGCTACCTGCGGCTGGCGCGGTCGGACAAGGGCCTGGTGCGGCGGTTCCTGGTCAAGGTGACCGGCTTCGGCCGGGCTCAGATCGCGCGGTTGATCTCTCAGTACCGGGAGACGGGGCGGATCGAAGACCGGCGCCGAGGCCCGAAGCGCCCGTTTCCCCGGCGCTACACGAAAGCGGACATCGGCTTGCTGGCGGAGGTGGACGAGACCCTGGGCGGTCTGTGCGGCGCGGTGACGCGGCGCCTGATGCAGCGTCAGTACGAGGTCTTCGGCGATGCTCGGTTCGAGCGTCTGTCGGGGCTCTCCAACAGCCATCTGTACCGTCTCCGCCAGTCCGTGACGTACCGACGGCGCCGGCTGACGGTGGCCAGGACGCGGCCGACGCAGGTGAGCATCGGAGAGCGCCGCAAGCCTCATCCCGCCGGTCGCCCGGGCTTCCTGCGGGTGGATTCCGTCCATCAGGGCGACCTCGACGGGCAGAAGGGTCTGTACGAGATCAACCTCGTGGACGAGGTCACGCAGTACGAGTTTGTGGCCGCCGTAGAAGGCATTTCGGAGCGTTTCCTGGTCCCGGATCTCGAAGGGTCGATCGAGGCTTTTCCCTTCGTCGTCTGTGGCTTCCACGCCGACAACGGCTCCGAGTACGTCAACCACCGCGTGGCCGCGCTGCTGCGCAAGCCGCACGTCGAGGAGTCACCAGGACCCGCCCGAGACGCTGCAACGACAACGCCCTGGTCGAAAGCAAGAATGCCTCGGTGGTCCGGCGCTACCTCGGCTACGACCACATCCCCCGGCACACGCCGCCCTCGTCAACGGCTTCCTGCGCGACGTGCTCGCTCCCTTCCTCAACTACCACCGGCCCTGCCACTTCCCCGTCGAGAAGACCAACGCCAAGGGACGCATCCGCAAACCTACCCCTTCGACAACGTCACCACGCCCTACCTCAAGCTGAAGTCGCTCGACGGCGCTGCCCGGTACCTCCGGCCCGGCGTCACCTTCGAGCAGCTCGACCAGGAGGCCCTGGCACTCGACGACCTCGCCGCCGCGGCCACCGTCAACGAGGCGCTGGTCGCGCTCTTCGCCGAAATCCGACGCCGCGATGCCACCGTCGCATGAGCAGCTCATCCATCTCTCTCACTACACTTGGCCGCAGCCTCGCGGTCCCCGCGCTACGGTTGGTCCTTGGTGCTGATCTCCGCTTTGCTCCGATCAGCAACCAGAAAACCGGCCCGACCCACTCTCCCGGCTCAACTCCCGATCAACCGCCGTTGAGGCTCATCTTCGTATGGGACTAGGCTCAGTGAGCTGAGGACATCAACTCCATGCACGACACATCCACCTACCTCGCCGCCGTCGTCCAGATGGGCGCCACGTCCGACGAGCAGGCCAACTGGGAGACGGCCCGGCACTGGATCGAGACCGCGGCGGACCGCGGCGCGCAGTTCGTGACCACGCCGGAGAACACGAACTACCTCGGGCCGCACAAGGAGAAGGTGAAACTGGCCGAGCCGACCTCGGGAAGGACCTGCGGGCGGTTCGCCGCACTGGCGCGCGACCGGGGCATCTACCTGCTGCTTGGCTCCTACAACGAGCTCTCGCCGGAGGAAGACGGCAGCCGCTGCTACAACACCAGCGTCCTGTTCGATCCCCACGGCGAGATCGTCGCGACCTACCGCAAGATCCACCTCTTCGACGTCGACGTCTCCGACGCGGTGCGGTTCCTGGAGTCGAAGACGGCCGTGCCCGGCGCGGACACGGTCACCGTCGACACGTCCCTAGGCCGCTTCGGCCTCACGATCTGCTACGACCTGCGGTTCCCCGAGCTCTACCTGCGGCTGGCCGCGGACGGCGCGGAGATCCTGACCGTGCCCTCCGCCTTCACCCTGATGACGGGGAAGGACCACTGGCGCCCGCTGCTGCGCGCCCGCGCGATCGAGACCCAATGCTACGTGTTGGCCGCGGCCCAGACCGGTAAACACGACGACCGCGGGCTTCGTCACAGCTACGGCCACTCGGTGATCATTGACCCTTGGGGTCACGTCCTCGCCGACGCCGGGGACGCGGCGGGGATCGCGATCGCCGAAATCGACCGGCGGCGCGTCGCCGAAGTGCGGCGCTCGATGCCCGTGGCTTCCCACCGCCGCCTGCCGATCGGCTAGCTGCTAGAGGCGGCTGCCCATGGATATCTGGATTCTCGTAGCGATCATCGCGTTCACGTTCCTGGCTTTCAGCTTCGAGTGGCTGCCTATCGACGCGGTCGCTCTTTCCAGCCTGGGTCTGCTGCTGCTGTTCGGCCTGGTGACGCCCCAGGAAGCGATCCGGGGCTTCAGCAACGACGCCGTGATCACGGTGATGATGATGTTCATCCTCAGCTATGGACTGGCTCATACCGGCCTGATCGACCGCTTCGGCCAGAAGCTCTCCCAGATGTCCGGCGCCACGCACTGGACGGGCGCCATCGCCCTGATCCTGGTCTGCGGCGTGCTCTCGGCCTTCGTCAACAACACCGCCGCGCTGGCGATCCTGATGCCGGTCGGCATCCAGATCGCGAAGCACTACGACGTATCGTCGTCGCGGATCCTGTTGCCGCTCTCCTACCTCTCCATCATCGGCGGCACCTGCACCTTGATCGGCACCTCGACCAACCTGCTGGTCAGCTCGAGGTCGGAGGAGAGCGGCTACGGCGCTTTCAGCATGTTCGAGTTTCTAGGTCTCGGACTCATCCTGCTGGTCGTCGGCCTCATCTACATCGTCCTGGTGCCGATGCGCTTTCTGAAGCCCCGCGCCGCCACCTCCGACCTCACCGCCAAGTACCAACTGTCGTCGTTTCTGACCGAGGTCCAGGTGCCGGACGGAAGCCAGCTCATTGGCCGCAGCGTGCTCGACGCCCACATCAACGAACGTTTCCGCCTGACGGTGCTTGAGATCCTCCGCGGCGAGGAACGGATCGCGGTCGACCTGCGCGCCCGGCCGATCGAGGGGGGCGACCTCCTGATAGTCGAAGGGCGCATGGAGGACATCGTCAACTTCCGCGACCACTACGGCCTGCACCTCCTGACCGACGTCAAGGTCGACGATCGCGAACTTTCGGACCAGAACAACATCATGGCCGAGATCCAGCTCTCGCCGGTCTCCCGGCTCACCGGCTCGACGATCCGCGATCTGGACTTCCGCCGCCGCTTCGGCTGCTTCGTCCTGGCGCTCAACCGCACCGGCGAACCGATCCGCGAGAAGCTCGCCCACATCGTTCTCCACAACTGGGACACCCTGCTCGTCTTCGGCCCCCGGTCCCGGATCGAAGCCCTCTACGAGACGGAGGACTTCATCCCGTTGCAGCAGGACGTCAAGCTGCGCCTCGTCATCCCGCGGCGCTGGTGGCTCGCCGTGGTGATCATCCCGATCGTCGTCGTCGTCGCCGCGACCGGCGTCACCTCGATCCTGAAGGCGTCGATCCTGGGCGCCGTGGCGCTCATCGTCTTCGGCGGCATCTCGGTGCAGCAGGCCTACGAAGCGATCAACTGGACCGTCATCTTCCTGCTCGTCGGCATCCTGCCGATGGGAATCGCGATGGAGAAGACCGGCCTCGCGGCAATGATCGGCGAGACGATCGCGAACGCCGGCGCCGACTACGGGCCCTGGGCGGTCATCGCGCTGGTCTACCTGGCGACGGCCCTGCTCTCGGAGATCGTCTCGAACAACTCGACCGCGGTGCTCATGGTGCCGATCGCCGGCACCGCCGCCGCCTCGATGGGCCTCGACCCCAAGCCCTTCATGATGACGGTCGCCTTCGCCGCATCCGCCAGCTTCCTGACCCCGATGGGCTACCAGACGAACGCGATGGTCTTCGGCCCCGGCGGCTACCGCTTCAGCGATTACCTGAAGTTCGGCGCCCCGCTCAAGATCATGTTCTTCGTGATCTCCGTGCCGCTGATTCCGTTGATCTGGCCGCTCGACTGAGCAGCCGTCAACGCTCGATCCACCAACAGTCCGCGGCGAAACGTGCGCTGCATTCGAGCAGCGAGGCCGCCTGCCCGACCGCCGCGATCAATCCACGATCTCGACCTCGGCAACGCGCCGCCGCTCCGTGCGCACCGTAGCCGCCTGTTCGTTCCAGCGCACGGTGTAGGTCCCCTCCGGGAGATTCGGGATCGACTCTCCGACCCGGAATGTCCGCGCGCCGCCGAACCAGATGCGCAGCGCACCCAGGTTCCAGCCGCCCGGACCGGTGATTTCCACCATGGCGCCCGGCGCGTCGCCAACGAGCACGATCGTGGACTCCGATTCCCGTGCGTCGAGATCGACCCCCTGATCCAGCGCCTGCCTGAGATTCCGCCAGCCGGTGAGGACGTACCGTCCATCCGTTCGGCAGGCGATCCGCGCCCGCTCGGCGAGAGGCGGCGAGAGCTTCCGCCTGGCTGTCGCCGCGTCGACGCGGACGATCTGCGACACGCCCGTATCCGTCTCCACGAAGCAGAAGCCCGAGTCGCCGCCGTCCATGCGGATCACGAGTTCCTCGTTCGGCGGCTCGTCCGTCAACGTCAGTTGCACCGACTTGCGGTCCGCAACATCCCGCAACCGAACGTCGACAAGTGCGGACCGTTGATGACGCAACCGCGCCCGCAACTGATAGGCGCCGGGCGAGAGCCCCAGAACCTGGAAGCGACCGTTGGCATCCGCCACGACGGCTCGACGACCGGGGAAGATGTCTATCGTTGCGTGGGCCGCTGACTCGCCCGCCGCGCCCGCTACGACTCCCTCGATCGATGCACCGCTGTAGTCGAGGTTCAGGACGAACTCCTCGCCGGAACCGTCAGGCACCGTCACTTCGCGAACTTCCTGCATTCCGCCCTCCGGAGGCATCCAGATCACTTCCCAGGCGCCCGGAAGCACATCGTCCATCAGGTAGCGGCCCTCCACGTCCAGGGTGGCGTCCCGTTCCCGCGGCCGGTTCGTGATCGGCCGGATCCTGGGCAAACCGCCAACCGTCTTGATCACGCCCTCCGGCAGCTCGGCGCGTCCCTTCTGTCGCCACAGCAGAATGCCGTCTCCGGGACGACCTCCCATCGCGACCCTGCCCGACACGATCGTCGTGCTCCGGTCGCAACGCACGTCCACATCGCCCGTCTCGCTTCCCTCGTCCCGCTCACAAACCGGAACGCCGTCGGCGAGGACCGTCAGGCGAAAGGACCCGTCGGGGACGGTATCGACCACCGCTCGGCGTTCGATCAGTTCGGCCGTCATCCGATCCCGCGGATGGCCCAGGCCTCCGGTGTCGATCACGATCACGCCGCCCTCCACGTCCGACCGCACCGTGACGCGTCGGCCTCGCGACATCTCAACCGTGCCGGCGTCGAGCCGCTCCATCTCTTCGGCCCTGACGTCGAACTCGAGCGGTGCGAGTCCCTCCGCCTCGACCCGAAGAGTCGACACCCCCGCCGCCAGACCGAACAACTCGAAGTACCCCTCGTCGTTCGTTTCGACGGAGTCCGTCTGGCCCAGGGCCCACGCCATCAGCGGACCGGAAGCATACGGCGGCGTATGCGAAACGACCGCCCGCGACAACGGCCGGTACTCCGGGTCCACGACGAAACCGGACACCCAGGCTGACGCGGGTGCCGTCAAGTCTCCGAGGTCCAGCGTCTCCCCTGCCGATCCCGCCACGTCAAGCCGGAGCGTCCCGGCGTTCCCGGACGAGAGCTGGAGTTCCCAGGATCCCGCTCCCAATTCAACCGAGAAGGCGCCGTCCGGGTTCATCTGGCCGAACGCAGTGCCCCCGCCGCCGTCCACGTCCCGCAGCGCTGTGACCCGTCCCCCGACGGCCGGCGTTCGCCCATCCGCCGCTAAGAACCGGCCCTCCACGAGGAGGACCGGCACCAGCGCCACCACGAAAGGTTCCTCCGCTGTGACGCCGACGTCCCTGGGCAACGTCAACTGTTCGTGGTGATAGCCCTTGGCTTCGGCAAAGATCTCCCTCCCCTGAAGCAGGGGCAGACGCACGAGGCCGTCCGCGTCGACCGACTTCCACTCGCTGTCTTCGGATCGGACCTTCGCCTGACCGATCGGCAACTGCCGAAGACTGTCGACAATCCGGATCCACAGCAACTTCGGTTCCGTCAGCATCACTTGACCCAGATCCACGGAGCCTTCCAGGTCGAGCACCCGCGAGAAGCGCAGTTCGCCGCGCTCCGCTTGCAGCGACGCGGCGCCCGCCGAGTACCCGGACAAGCGGAACCGCCCGTCGGGGCCCGACTCCCCTTCGTGGCGCTGCAGCAGCCTCGCATTGCCTGGAATCCAGGAAGAGCCGACAACACGAGCGGCGGCCACGGGTTCGCCGCCGTCGTTCACAGCGCGCCCACGAACGACGAAACCCGCGTCGAGTTCCACCGTGGCCGGCACCTCGCGGGGTCCGCGGAACGCGGCCCCGAGCCGTTCCATTCCTGCCACGACGACCATTGAGCGATCCTGCTCGGGTACCGTCAACGCGACCCGGCCGGCGTCGTCCACCCGCTCGAAGACGAGGAGCTCCTCCGGACGGTAAAGCCCCCTGGCCGGCCGCACGAGAGACAGTCGCGCCCGCGCCAGGGGTGCATGGTCCGCGGTGACCTGAACGGCAAGGCCGAACGAGGGCTGCAGGACCAACTCGACCGCGTCTTGCTCAGGCAGCACTTCCCGCCACGCCGAGAGCTTCTCTCCCACGCGGGCATGGACGCGCCATGGCCCCTCGCTCCGAGGCATCACGGCCAACCCCGAGGGATCCGAAGCCGCCGTCGGCAGCAGGCTGAGCGGCACTTCCCGCCACATGTCAACCGGCGCCGCCGTGACGTTCACACTTCCGGGAGGACCCGCCAATTCCCCGCGCGCCTGGGGCGACACGACCCGAAGCCGCAAGCGGCGATCCACCTGGCAGCCGCCAGCGGGGTCCTCTCCGGGCAGGACGCGGGCGACCGCGCAGTCACGGTTCCACGACCAGCAGTGAGCAAGAGGCGCCTTCTCCGCGAGTTGCTCCAGTTGTGCCCACGCCTGCCGAGGCGATGCGACAAGCAGAGGTTCCGAAGAAACAGGGCGGTAGTCTGCGCCGAGGCAGACGAACCGCATCGCCTGCTCCCCTTGAGCCAGCGCCAACGCAGGCCACGCCAGGGCGATGACCGAGGGAACGATCAGCCGGACCGACATCGCGTCATTCCGGCGCCCCGATGCGGCCCACGAGTATCTTGGAAGCTCGCCCGTACTTCAGAGTGAACGAGTCGCTCCTCAAGAGCAGGACCGCCCGGTCGCCGCGAATGTCGGCGTGCAGGCGGGTGTCGCCGAGTTCCGACTCGATGGCACAGGGACGGCGGGCTACAGCCCCGAAGTCGTCCAGGCGAGTGTGGACGAGGTCCCAACAGACCCTCCCCACCGGCGGATAGTCCCCGGCTTCCGGCGGATCTCCGCTCCCGGTCGGACCCATGGCGGCAATCCTGGTCCTCATGTCCATGACGGCTGCCGCAATCTCGTTCGCGACCGGTTCGCCCGACGCACGCAGCGCCGCGATCAAGTCGTCGGCTTCCTTCCGGCTGCCGACATGAAGCTGGACAGGTTTGCCGTCTTTCGCCCGCTGGATCAGATCCGCCGCCACGGCCCGGGTTCTCGCGGCTTCGTCGATCACGGCCGTCGGTCGCGACGAGGCGGCGGCCGGCCCGCTCACGCCGGAAGTCTCGGCAGAGAAGCTGCGAACGAAGAAGTAGATGCCGCCGGCGCCGTCCACGGCGACCTCATCGATCACCCGCCAGCGGTTGAGCCAGGCGACCCGACAGGGGGAGCGCCCCGTCATCAGCAACCCCTCCGCTTCTCCGATCTCGCCGATCGCATCGGCCGAGAACGTCTCGGACAGCAGACTCTCCAGGAGCACACCGTTGCCGTCGTAGACGAAAACCCCAGGTTCGGCGCCGGGAACCACCAGCACGCGATCGTCAGTGATGAACCGGATCACCGAGAGGTCCACGCTGAAGGACCGGGCGAAGGCCAGACCCTCGTCTCGCGTCGGCACGAGCGGCAGTACAGCCGTTCCCTCGAACAGCCAGGCGACGTGGTGCTCCCAGTTCCTGTCCTCCGTTCTGGCGAGGCCGACCGCCGCGGTCAGAGCGCCGCGACGGTCGATGTCGCCCACCAGCTCGACATCCTTGAGCAGTCGGATGCCGCTCGGCTCCTGCAGGTAGACACCGAACAGACCGTTGCCGAAGGCGACGCCGCCCGCGGGCACCCCCCCGAAGCGTCCATAGTCCTGACGACGGGGCGCGGAGTGATCGGTTCCAAGGAGCGTGACCTCCAGCTCGGCGTCTTGCTCACCGAGGCGCCAGGAGTGGATCCCGCTTTCCGGCACGCCCAGGAGCAGGACATCCTCCTCCAACCAGCGCACATCGGTGGCCCAGGCGACCCGCTCCGGCAGCGCGACCGACCTCAGATCGTCGAGTATCGGACCGGAGGATCTTTCCTGAGCCAGGAGCGTCAAGGGCGCCCAGGCAGACACGCCAAGAGCGACGCCGAGAGGCGCCCACGCCCTCCGATGGCCGGTGCGCGCCCCAAGGGCCGCCAACTCACCGCGTTGCGGCCAGGTCCGAGAGGCTGCTCGGGCGGCTGCGAAGCGGCGCAGAGAACGAACGGATCTCTCGGCCTCTTGGATCCAGCGCCTCGAACAAGCCGCCGCCTTCCGAACAAGAGCGGGCGATCCGCACGGGCGGAGCCAAGCCGGAATCACCGCTCGAGTGCAGTTGCACGGGAACCGCCGCAAGCAGCTCCGCTCCTGGCGGCGGCGGGGTGACACAGGAGGAAGGCTCGGCCGTGTCGAACGAACAGCTCTCGTTGGAGGCCAGGTACCTGCCGTTCCACTTCCTTCGATCCATGCGTCAAGTCTCCTTGTAGCGCCGGGGCTCAACGTGAAAGTGGGGCTCCCTGACTATAGAACCCGGCGTAGTAGGAGATCAAGAGGTGCGGTCGCCAGCCTTGCCCGTTGGCTCAACTTTGGATGGGACTACGCTTTGCCCGGCAAGTCCGCTAGCTCTGACGATTCGTATAGTCGCTGACGCAGGCCAGAAACCGAAGGAGATCGGCAGGGCCGGTCGTTGCGGCCTCATGGACGCGCACCATGTCCAGCGACTCGTAGGCATGCGCGACGAGATTGCGGAATCCCGCGGCCCGGACGAGGCGGTCCGCAAGGTCGGTCTCGATGACCCCGTCATTCTCAAGGCGCCGAAACGCATCCCCGTAGCTGCGCGGAGTACCCAGGCGCAGCGCCAGGCAAGCTCCCATCGCGACGTCGATCACGATCTGCGTCGCTTGCCAGAGATGGAGCACGACGGCATCCGACGCATCGGCCGAGGGCCGGAAGTCGTCTGGCGAGTCGGGCAGTCGGTACGCCACGCGGTCGAGATGACGCTCAACCGCCATGACGCGCTCGGCGAGGACGGCTCGATCGAGGACGGACAGGGCTACAGAGCCTCCAGAGTCTCTTCGTAGCCCTGCTCGAAGAGGGAGGCGTTCTCGCACCAGAAGCTCGCAGCGTCGAGCCGATAGCTGTCGAACAGACCGGACTCCGCTTCGTGTACCAGGACGCCGTCGCAGGAGGACCTGAAGCGCAGAAGACCGGTCGTCCGGTCCAGGTCGACTAGATCGATGTCGTCACCGAGAATCTCGACGAGAGCGGCAAGAAGGCCCGCCACGCCCGCGGCCTCGTCCGCCACGTAGCCGAAGTCCCAGTCCGCATTGCGGCGTGCATCGCCACGCGCACGGGATCCGTACAGGATGAGCAGTTCAAGCCCGACCGTTGTTCTTGCCGCGGCAGCCACAGCGTCCGGCAGGTTCTCGGGCGGGCTATGACCCATGCCGGCATCGTACACCGCGCGCTCCATGGACGAGCGCCGGCAGCGCGGCCCGGGAGCAGGACCCCCGCGAACGGAGTGCTTCCGGAACGTTGCCTCCGTGCACCTACCGCTGGCAGCGCGGGCAGTAGTACGTGCCGCGGTTGGAGATCACGATCCGGCGGATGGGAAAACCGCAACCGGCAGGGCACGGTTCGCCCTCGCGGCCGTAGACGTCGAGCGAGACCTGGAAGTAGCCCGAGTTGCCCTCGCCGTCGGCGAAGTCGTTGAGCGTCGTCCCGCCCTGCTCGATCGCTTCGCCGAGCACGGCGCGAACCGCCGCGGCGAGGCGGTCGAATCGCGGGCGGGCAATCCGCGCCACCGAGCGGCGGGGGTGGATCCGCGCGCGGTACAGGGCCTCCGATGTGTAAATGTTGCCGATGCCCACGATCAGGGAGGCGTCCATCAGGAAGCTCTTGACCGGGGCGCGGCGGCCACGGGCCAGCGCCCAAAGAAGAGCCCCGTCGAACTCCGGCGCCAGGGGTTCGACGCCGAGGTGGCGAAAGTGCCGGTCGCCGTCGAGGTCCTCGGTTGCAGCAACGAAGGCGACGCCGAAACGCCGCGGATCGCAGAACCGCAGCCGGCGGCCCGACGCCAGATCGAAGCCGAGGTGTTCGTGCGCCACGAGCGGCGCCTCCCGGTCGACCAGGGTCAAGCGGCCGCTCATCCCCAGGTGCAGCACCAGGGTCTGTCCGCCGGAGGCGTCGATCAACAGGTACTTCGCCCGGCGGCGCAGGCGGCGGACCGTCCGCCCTTCGAGGCGGCGGAGCGCCGGCGGGCTGAGTGGTTCGCGCAGGGCCGGGAAGTGGACGCGCACCTCCTCGAAGCGGTCGCCCACGAGCGGCCGCACCAGGCTTCGACGCAGAACCTCGACCTCCGGCAGCTCCGGCATCGTCAGGACGCGCGGCGCCGGGCGGAGCCGCCTTCCGGTCCCCTCTGCCCGGCGCCCGCCACCGTCGCGACCAGAGCCTCCAGCGCCGTATCGCCGTCGGCGCTGCCGCCCTTGAGCCGCACTTCCGTCTGGAGCACCCGCCAAGGCAGACCGGCGATTGCCCGGGAGGCGCTGGGGTCACGCCGCGCGCAAGCCGCCTGGTAGATGCGGAAGAGGCGAAACGGGTGGATCCGCGTCAGCGGGTTGGCGGCGCCGCCCGGCAGGTCGGCCGTCAGCTTCGGCAGGACCCGCGTCTTGAAGCGATTGAAGTTGCGCTCTGCCGGAAGGTCGAGGGACACCGCAAGGCCATGCGCCGCCGCCAACTGGTGGCAGAAGTTGGCCAGCAGGGCGAAGAAGGAGAGCCGGGCGGCGTTCCGGTCGGGCGAACTGTCGAGCCGCCGCTTGAAGAGTGCGAGCGCCTGGGCGGGTCGCTGCTCCGCGATCGCGTCGAGCAGTTGGAAGACGTCCTGGTCGCCGCGGTCGGCCACCATCTCTTCCACCGCGCTCCGGTCGATCCGGCCCGCCCGATCGCGAACCGCATCGGCGATCTTCCGGTACTCGGCGGCGAAGCGGGCGGCGGAGTCGGCGTCGACCTCGGACTCGCCCCAGCCCGCAGTCTTGCGCAGAGTACGGCGAGCCAGTTCCTGCACCGCGCCGCGATCGATGCCGACGCCGGTCTCATCCGCCAGCTCGGCGACCACGGAGTCGAGTCCGCCCACGCCGCCACGGCGGTCGAACTCGAGCGCCCCGACTTCGAACGTGGCCTCCCTCTCGGACAGCCGCTGAACGAGAGGGTGGGCGCGATCGGCGCGCCGTTCGGCGAACACGAGGGCATGGCCCTCCGGCAGAACGCCATCGACAATGCGGCCAAGCTCGGCGAGGTCGCTGTCCGACCACCCCATGAGATCCTCGGCTCTCGCGGCTTCGAGAAGCCCGGCCAGATCCCTGGCCAGTTCGCCCTTCTGTTTCTTCGTTCGCCGGCGCCTGCTGCGCCTGCGGTGCTTGAGGCCTCCATCCAGGGTCGAAGCGGGCAACGATGCGACCACCTCATCGGGAGCACCCGCGCCGCCGGGAATGCTGAACAGCCGCAGCGCCTGCAGGAGCCGGCCGGCCGCTTCCTTCCCCGCTGACGAGAGCGCGGCGCCGGCAGTGACCGGCAGCGCCGCTTCCGCATCGTCGATCAGGTCGGCGGCGGCGGTCTTGTCGGCAAAGATCGCGCTGTCGCTGACCAGGGTGACCTTGGCCGGATCGAAGAGGGAGAAGGTCAACAGATCGGCCAGGATCGGACGCAGTTCGGCCGGCCGTTTGTGGACGGCCACCTCGCAACCACTGCCTGCAGCCAAGGCGCCCGCAATCCGGGTCGCCGCCTTCATCGCCACCACATGCTCGCCGATCACCAGGTAGAGCGGCTGGCGGTCACCGCCTTCAATTCGCTCGACCGCCGCGTCGATCGCAGCAGAGGTCTTCACTCTTCTCTCGGAAGCCGACCCTTCTCCTCGAGTTCCTGGCAGTTGATGCAATAGGAGGCCCAGGGCACCGCTTCGAGGCGGGCGCGGCCGACTTCAGCGTGGCAGTGGACGCAGACCCCGAAGCTGCCGTCGTCGAGACGGATCGTCGCCTCGTCGATCCGCTTGAGCAGAATGCCGTCGCTGTCCGACAGTGAGAAGTTCAACTCCCGGCTGTAGGCGTGGTTCGCCCGGTCGACGAGATCCTCCGACCCTTCGCCCGACGACGCCTTCAGGCCGGCATGGAGGTCACGGTTGTAGCGACCGAACAGCTCCCGCCGCTTCTCCTCCAGCCGCTCCCGCACCAACTCCATGTCGATGTCGGCGCTCTTGAGAAGAGAGTTGTTCCCCCGGCCGTCGCCCGTGCGCTGCGGCCTGAGGAGCAGCGTCGGCGCTTTCCTCGGAGGCGCTTTCTTCTGAGCCGCCTTTTTCCTGGCCAGCCGTTGCTTGGCCGCGAGCCGCCGCGCGGCTTCCCGTTCGGCAGCCTCCCTGACGGCGGTTTCCGCTGCGGCGGCTGCCTCCACCTCAGGCCTCTTCGCCTCGGCTTCCTCCGCCGCCCGGGCCTTGGCCACCCGCTTCTCGGCGGCCGCGGCAGCCCGCTGAGCCTCTCGGGCCGCGACCTTGGCCGCGGCCGCGGCCTTGGTCGCCTTCTGCAGCGCCCCTGCGCGGGCCGCCGCAGTGCGTGCGGCCTTGCGCGCCACGACTCCCTTTGCCGCGGAGTCCTTGGCCGCCGCCTGAGCCGCCGCCTTGCGGTCGGCCGCCAACTTCGCGGCCTTCTCGGCAGCGGCGCCCGTCCTCACGGCAAGTCTCGCCGACTGCGCGGCTTCCTTCTTCCGGGCGGTGGCTTCCTTCCGTCCCTTGGCTGCGAGCTCGGAGGTGCTGACGGCCTTGCGTTCTGCTCGCACCGCCGCGGACCTGCAGGCAGCGGCGTCACGAGTCGCAATTTTCGCCGCCTCCTTCTCCTCCACCGCGGCGGTCATGGCGGTGTCGGCGGCTTCACGCTCCGCAGCTTCGGTGCTCCGGGCTTCCTCGAGCGCCGCTCTGCTCTCGGCAGCCTCCAGAGCGGCCTTGGCAGCGGCCGCGGCCTTGGCAGCGGCCTCACGATCCGCTCGCTTCGCGGTCGTTTCCGCGGTACGCAGGCGCCCGGCCGCCGCCTTCGCCAAACGCGACAACTCGGCAGCCTTCTTGACCGCCTCGTCCTGCGCCGCCCTCCGCGCCTCGGCCTCCTGCTCAGCCCTCAGAACCAGCGCGGCCGTGGTCTTCTCGTCCTTCGCAGCCTGCTGCGCGGCCGACTTACGCGCGGCGGCGGCGGCGGCTGCCTTCTCCGCGGCCGTGTTTCCCGCTGCAACCGCTCTCTTCGCCTTCCTCACGGCAGCGCGGCGTTCCGTCGCGGCCTTGACGGCAGCCGCGGCAGCCGCCTTCCTGGTCTCGGCGACCTTTTCCGCTCTGGCGGCGGCGGCCGACGACGATCTCTCCGCCCGAGCGGCCTGCTGAGCCGCCGCCTTCTTCTCGGCAGCGGACTTCGCCGCGCGCTCGGCTGCAGCCGCCTTGCGCCTCGCTTCGGCCGCAGCCTTCTTCGCCGCAGCCTGTTCGGCCTCGAGCGGGCGAGCCTTGGCGGCAGCCTGATCCTTCCTGTCGTCTGCTCCGCCGCTCCGGGCGCTCTCGTCCGCGCTAGCCACTTCTTTTTCCCTCACGCGGCTCAGTGAAACGGCTGCCGATGATAGTTGATTCCCTCGAGAATGGTGAAAGAGCGGTAGATCTGCTCGAAAAGGGTCAACCGGGCGAGTTCGTGGGGGAGAGTCAGAGGCCCCAGCGAAAGCCGCAAACGGGACGACTTCAGCAACTTGTGATCGAGGCCCAGATCGGACCCGACGATCCACGCGACCGGCCGGCGCCACTCGGTACGCAGCCGCCCGATCTCCACCGCGAGGCCGCGCGAGTTCAGGTTCCGGCCCTTCCGGTCGAGGCACACCGTCCAGGTCTCCGGGGACAGGGCGGCGCGGATCGCGTTCCCCTCGAGCCGGACTCGAGTCCGGTCGTCCCCACGCGCCGGGCGCACTACTTGCTCGCGTACCGGAACCAACCTCTGGATCCGCTGCCGGTAGTCGCCGCAGAGGGACTCCCAAGGCTCACGCCGGCGACCAACCCAGACCACGACTATCTCGAACGCCACTGAGCCATTATGCACACCGTCCGCACTGTTATTGTCCGCGACATGGCACGCTCCGCCGATCAGGAACTGAAGCGTCTTCGCAGGCGCCGCGTGACCCGCGGCCTGCTTCTGGGCGGGGTGGCGCTCGGGGCGCCCGCCGTGATCAACGCGGTGGTCGCGCGCCGGGCCGCGCGGTTGCCCCGACCCCGGTGGGGCGCCACCCGGCACATCGAGATCGACGGTCAGCGGCTCGCCTTCATCCACATGCCCCGTGCCGGCCAGGGCGCCGCGCCGCCGATGGTTCTGCTACACACTTTCGGACCCGGCCACACCGGGCTCCTCTGGCGGGAAGCGGCGGAGCGCCTCGCAGGCGGCCACGACTGCTTCGTCCCCGACTGGCTCGGCTGGGGCGACTCGGAGCGCAGGGCCCAGCGCTACACGGCCGAGCTCTACATCGAACTGCTCGACCGCTTCCTGGAAGAGGTCATCGGCGAACCGGTGATACTCGTCGCCCCTCACCGCGCCGCCGCATACGCCGTCCGGGTGGCCCTGGATGCGCCCCAACGGGTCGCCGCACTGGCGCTCATCGCACCTCAGGGCCTGGGCGCCGACGTCATCCAGGACCGCGGCGACCCCGTCCTTCACACGCTCCTGCGAGCTCCCCTGCTCGGCACCTCGGCACTCAACCTGGTGACCGGCCGGCGGGCTCTGGAGACTCACCTGCGTCGCGAGACCATGTTCGGGGCCGAGGGACTCGGCGAAGCGGCGGTCGAGGCGATGTACCGCGCCAGTCACCTGCCCGGCGCCAATCACGCCCTGACCGATAGCCTCTGCGGCCGGCTCGGCCACCAGCTCGAAGCCGGTTTCGGCGCCGAGCTCCAGCAGCCGTTGTGGCTGGCATGGGGCCGTCAGGCCACTCATCCGTCGCTCGAGACTGCCGATCTCTGGCTCCAGGAGCTGCCGAAGGCCGACCTGGAGGTCTTCGACGGCTGCCGCAATCTGCCCCACGTCGAACGGCCGGCCAAGTTCGCGGCGGCGCTTACGGCGTTCATCGAGCGCCAGCGTTTCGCCGCCTGATCGGGGCATCCACCCCGGCGCCTTCGAAACGCCCGCACGCCGTGTCCAGGGATCCAGCGTTTCCGTCCGTCCCGGGCGGCTATCCCTTTCCGGAGCTCGAGCGCGAGACGCTTGAGTTCTGGCGGCGCGAAAGAGTGTTCGAGGCCTCTCTCGCGTCGGGCGGCGACGACGAGCGCGAGTTCTCGTTCTACGAGGGTCCGCCGACCGCCAACAACGTGCCGCACGTCGGCCACGTCGTCACTCGCGTGGTCAAGGACCTCTACCCCCGGTTCCGCACGATGACCGGGCGGCGCGTGCCCCGCAAGGGCGGTTGGGACACGCACGGCCTGCCGGTGGAGATCGAGGTCGAGAAGCAACTCGGCTTCTCCGGCAAGCAGCAGATCGAGGACTACGGGATCGAGAAGTTCAACCGCGCCTGCCTCGAGAGCGTCAGCGCCTACGAACGGCAGTGGCGGCGGATGACCGATCGGGTCGGCTACTGGCTCGACATGGACGGCGCCTACGTGACCTACAGGAACACCTACATCGAGTCGGTGTGGTGGGCGCTCGCCGAGCTCTGGCGGCAGGACCTGCTCTACGAGGGCCGGAAGATCCAGCCCTACTGCGCCCGCTGCGGCACCACGCTGTCGAGTCACGAGGTGGCCCAGAACTACCGCGACACGGAGGACCCGTCGATCTGGGTGCGCTTCCCGCTGCGGCCCGGGCAGACGCTTTCCGTGATCGGCGACGAGGCGGACGGCAGCGCGGCGTTCAGCACCGACCGGCCGATCGCCATCGTGGCCTGGACGACCACGCCCTGGACGCTGCTTTCCCACGCCGGGATCGCGGTGCATCCCGAACTGACGTACCGCGCGGTGGCGGACCCCGGCGATCCGGAGCGGCTGCTGCTGATCGCGGAGGGCCTCGAGCGACCGGTCCCGGCGCTCGTTCCCGGCGACGGCAAGCCGACCCGCATCGATTTGCGCGAAGCGGCGACGGTGGCCCGCTTCTCCGGCCATGCCCTGAAGGGCCTGCTCTACGACCGGCCGTTCCCCGTCGAACCGAGCCGCCCGTACCGGCCCGCCGAGGTGTCGGACACGGCTGGTTTCCGCATCCTGCTCGCCGACTACGTCACTCGGGCAGAGGGCACCGGCGCGGTCCACACGGCGCCCCTGTTCGGCGAGGACGACGAGCGCAGCGGCCGCGAGTACGGTCTGCCTGAACTGCAAGCGGTCGACGCAGAGGGCCGGGTCGCGCTCGACGCCGGCGCAAGTTCCGAAGATTCTTCCATCCGGTCCCTGGTCGACGAGATCAACGGCGACTGGTTCAAGGACGCCGACCCGAAGATCGTCCGCTCGCTGCGGCAGCGGGGCCGCCTGCTCCACGGCGAACGGCACGGCCACAGCTACCCCTTCTGCTGGCGCTGCGACCAGCCGCTGCTCTACTACGCGACGACGAGCTGGTTCGTGCGCACCACCGCGGCCCGCGACCGGTTGATCGAGAAGAACCGCGAGATCCACTGGCATCCGGAGCATGTCGGGCAGGGACGCTTCGGCGACTGGCTCGAGAACGTCGTCGACTGGGCCCTGTCGCGCAGCCGCTACTGGGGCACGCCCCTGCCGGTCTGGAAGTGCGGCGACTGCGGCGAGACCGAGGTCGTCGGTTCCTTCGAGGAGCTCTTCCGCCGCGCCGGGCGAACGCTGCCGGAAGACCCCTACGACCGCTCGCACTTCGATCCCCACCGGCCCTTCATCGACGACGACTTCCACTGGTCATGCGGCGGCGCCGGCTGTTCCGGCGCCATGAAGCGGGTCGAGTACGTGATCGACGCCTGGTTCGATTCCGGCGCCATGCCCTTCGCGCAGTACCACTACCCATTCGAGAACCGCGAGACCTTCCGTTCCCGCTTCCCCGCGGACTTCATCTCCGAGGCGGTCGACCAGACCCGGGGCTGGTTCTACACCCTGCACGTTCTCGGCTGCCTGCTGTTCGACAGCCCGGCCTATCGCAACTGCATCGTCCTCGGTCACGTCAACGACGAGAACGGCCGCAAGATGTCGAAGCGCCTCGGCAACGTGGTCGAACCGATGGAGGTGCTGGCCGAGACCGGCGCCGACGCCCTGCGCTGGTACTTCTGCGTCAACAACCCGGAGCAGCCGTCCCGTTTCTCGGCCCGCCTGGCGCGGGAAGCGGCGCAAACCTTCCTGCTGCCCATGTGGAACGCGCTGTCCTTCTTCACCATCTACGCCAACCTCGACGGCTGGAGGCCGGGCGGGCCCGAGATCTCCTTTGCCGAACGGGCTCAGCTCGACCGCTGGATCCTGCTCCGTCTCTACCGGCTCGTTCGAACCACGACCGACCATCTCCGCGGCTACAGCACGGCGCCCGCCGCCCGCGGCATCGAGACGTTTCTCGACGAGTTGACGAACTGGTACATCCGTCGCAGCCGCGACCGGTTCTGGGCGCCCAACGAGGCGCCGGGCGCCGGCGGGAAGGCCACCGAGAAGGAGAGCGCTTACCAGACTCTGTACGAAGTCCTGACCACGCTGCGCCTCCTGATCGCGCCCTTCGTGCCCTTCGTCGCCGAGGAGCTGCACCGCCGGCTGCTTTCGAGCCAGGGCAGGGGCGCGGTCAGTTGCCACCTCGAGTCGTGGCCCGAAGCGCCCGCGGACCGGGTCGACGACCGGCTCGAAGCGGCGATGGCCACGGTGCTGCGCGTAGCGCGCAACGGTCGCTCCGCGCGCAACGCGAACAGCGTCAAGATCCGCCAGCCGCTCCGCTCCGTCACCCTGGTGAGCGCCGATCCGGAACTCGAATCCCTGGTCGAGCCCTACGTCGACCTCGTCTCGGACGAACTGAACGTGCACGAGGTCCGCTGGGCCGCCGATAGTTCCGAGTACGTGTCCTTCGACGTGGTGCCGCACTACCCGAAGTGCGGCCCCCGGTTCGGTCGCGCCATGCCGGGCGTGCGCGCCGCCCTCGCGGCCCGAAACGGCGCCGACCTGAAGCGGGAACTCGACAGCCACGGGCGCATCGCGATTGACCTCGAGGGCGACACCGCGTACCTCGAACCGCACGAGGTCGAGGTACGGCTCGAAGAGCGTCCCGGGATCGCCGTGCATGGGGACAGCGAGCTGCTGGTCGCCCTCGACGTCGACCTGGACGACGACCTGATCGCCGAGGGCCTCGCGCGCGAGGTCGTCCACCGGGTCCAGAACCGGCGCCGCGCCGCCGACCTCGACTACGCCGACCGCATCGCCGTGCGCTACCGGGCGAACGACGAGATCGAACGGGCCATCGAGGCTCACCGGGAGTGGATCCGCGGAGAGACCCTGGCCGTCAACTTCCAGGCCACAAAAGGCGAAAGACCGGATGGCCTGGAAGACGCTCCGATCGAGGGTCAGGCCTTCGCCCTGGCGATCGAAGTCCAGTCCCACTGAGCAAAGGCCGAGGGAACTCCATGGCAGGAATCTTCAAGGCCTACGACGTCCGCGGCCTCTATCCGGGACAGTTGAACGAGGCGCTGGCGCGCCGGATCGGGATGGGATTCGGCCACCTGGTCGAACTCGAGGGGGACCAGGGCGCGGAACGGCCCCGCACCGTCGTTGTCAGCCGCGACATGCGTTCGCACAGCGTGCCGCTGTCCGAGGCGCTCTGCGACGGGCTGACGCGGGCCGGGCTCGATGTCCTGGACATCGGTCTCGCGACCACGCCGATGAACTACTTCGCCACCGGCAGGCTCGGCGCCGCCGGCGGCATCCAGGTCACGGCCAGCCACAACGGGGCCGAGTACAACGGCCTGAAGTTCAGCCTCGCCGGCGCCGTGCCGGTGTCGGGAGACCACGGCATCCCGATCATCGAGGAGCACGCCCTCGGTCCGGAGCCGGCGCCGGCCGCGTCGCCCGGACGGGTCGAGACGACGAGCATCGAAGCGGAGTACGCCGAGCACGTGCTCTCCTTCCTCGACCGATCGTTCGAGGCCGCAGGCGGACCGAAGCTGCGACTGGCCGCCGACGCAGCGAACGGGATGGGCACGATCTACCGGCCTCTGCTTCTGGCCTGCGGCGTCGAACTGCTGCCGCTCTATTTCGAGCTCGACGGGACCTTCCCGAACCACGAGGCGAACCCGCTGCTGCCGGAGAACTTGCGCGACCTGAGCCGCCTCGTCACAGGCAGCCAGGCGGACCTCGGCGTCAGCTTCGACGGAGACGGCGACCGAGCCGCCTTCGTCGACGAACTCGGTGAGCCGATCGGGTCCGACCTGATCACCGCCCTGATCGCCGGCCAGATGCTCGAACGGGCGCCCGGCGGCGCCGTGATCCACGACATCCGCTCCTCACGGGCGGTGCCCGAGTACATCCGCGAACACGGCGGCACGCCGCTGCCGGAACGGGTCGGCCATTCCTTCGTCAAGGCCACGATGCGCCGCACCGGCGCGCTGTTCGGCGGCGAACTCGCCGGCCACTACTACTTCCGCCAGAACTACTGCGCCGACAGCTCCATCCTGGCCGTCGTCGCCGTCCTCAACCTGATCCGCCGCTCCGGCAAGTCCCTCTCAGAGGGCGCCGCGCCGCTACGCCGCTACGCGAAGAGCAGCGAGATCAACTTTGAAGTCGAGGACAAGGACGCCGCCATGGCAGCCCTCGTCGACCGCTACGCCGCAGGTCAGGGCGGCACCCTCGACCGCCTCGACGGCATCCGCATCGACTTCGACGACTGGTGGTTCAACGTCCGCCCCTCGAACACCGAGCCGCTCCTACGCCTCGTCCTCGAAGCGTCGACGCCCGAACAGCTCGCCGCCCGCCAAGCCGAGCTGACCGAGCAGTTGGGCGAACCGATCTAGGGTGAGTCCGTCTTACTCCGCGGTGGACCGGCACGCGACCCGGCGGCTGCGACAGTGGCTGTGCCGTAAGCACAAGGTGAGATCGGCGAAGCACGTGCGCTTCCCCGACGAGATGCTCTGGAAAGAGTACGGCCTCACTCACCTGACCGTGCGCACCGCACGCTTTCCGTGGGCGAAGGCTTGATCCCGTCCGAGAGCCGGATGCGGGAAAACCGCACGTCCGGTTCGATGAGCGGCGACTTGAAGCAGGCGTGCGGACGACGCCGAGTACCGATGCTCAGCGGCGCAGTGTCTGTTCCAGGTAGCGGACGACCATGCGTTCGATGAACTCGGCGTCGTCGATGGTGAGGGCGACGGTGGATGTGGGTTCTGCGCCCGGTTTGAAGAGGGTCATGCTGCGTTCGTCGACGGTGACGCGGCCGTGTTCGAGGCCGAAGAGATCGGGCCATAGGAGGAAGCCGACGGCGACGGCGTCGAAGAGGCGCGGAGTGGTCTGGTCTCTTTCTTCGTCTCGCCACAGGGAGTAGAGCGAGGTGACCGCGTCGGTGATCGGGGTCCCGCGCATGTGCAGGTGGAGACGGCGGTCGGCGTCGAGGCGGACGTGGTCCGTCACGTCGAGCGGTATGTAGACGACGTCCGTGCCGCCGCGCTGGACCGCGTGGTCGAAGACCTTCGACGACGCCGCATCAGCGAGGACGTTCCACTCGCGCTGGGCTTCGCCGCCGTCGTAGCCGGACCGGATCGAGCCGTACATCGAGAGGACGCGCTTCGCGTTCTTGAGGACGTCCGGGTCGAGTAGCAGCGCGTCGCCGATGTTGGTCACCGGGCCGACGGTCAGCAGAGTGATCTCGCCCGGGTTGGCGCTGAGCGCCTCGACGATGAACTCGGCCGCCGGCTGCGACTCCGGTTCCAGTTCGTCGAAGCCCCGGCCCCAGTGGAACTGCCGGTTGTACGGCGCCTGCTTGAACTCGTCGTGAGGTTCGCCGTCGCGCAGCGTAACCAACGCCGTCTCCCGGCCGACGTAGACCGGGATGTGGTCAAGCCCCGTCTCGTAGAGCATGCGCAGCGCCAGCAGCGCCCGGTCCGGCGTGCGCGCGTGGCCGACGGTGACGCCGACGAGCTCGATCTCCGGGCTCGCCAGGAGCAGCGCCATGGCGTAGGCGTCGTCGATGTCCGAGCCGATGTCGCAGTCGAACAGGACCTTCTCGCGTTCCGCGTCGCCGCCGGTCTTCGTCTGTCCGGCAGCCGGAACCGCAGCGCCCAAGAACACGGTTCCGGCAAGACAACCCGCCCGCACAATCGCTGCCACGCGTCGCCGTTCTTCGTTCGCCATCACGACCCCTCCGTTCTTCCTGGACGTCGACCCGCAGACCTCGGGTTCGAGGGAGGCTATCGCCACCAGAACCGGCGCTCTGCGCCGGATGCGGGCGAGACGCCCGGGTTCCCAGGGCGGCGGCCATAGACCACCTACGGTTCTACGCTGCAGCGGCGCGAGCGTGAGAGCGTAGTATCCCTCGCTATGCGTGACTCTGTTCGCCGCTTCCTTCGCGACCCCCTGCTGGTGTTCTTAGGTATCGGAGCGGGGGTGTTCGCCCTCGACCGCATGGCCGGCGGCGTCTTCGACCCGGAGAGCCGCAACGTTCTCGTTACCCGGGACCAGGTGGTCCGGCTGGCGACCCTCTGGAGCGCCCAGATCGGGCGTCTGCCGACCGCCGCCGAGCTCGACTCCCTGGTCGAAGACCACATCCGGGAGGAGGTCCTGGTCCGCGAGGCGATGCGGATGGGCCTCGACGGCGACGACACGATCGTGCGCAGACGCCTCGCCCAGAAGATGTCCTTCCTGATCGAGGACACGGTCGTGGTCGACGCGATATCCGAGGGCGAGCTCGCCGCCTACTTCGAGGAGAACGCGGAACGCTACGGAGACGCGCAGCGGTTCACCCTTCGCCACGTCTACGTCAGCCCCGACCGCCGCGGCAGCGACGAGGAGGCGGCACGGGTGGCCGCGGACATCCTCGTACAACTCACGGAAGAGGGTGGGGGCGCCGAACCCGAGAACACGCTCTGGCGGCGCCTGGGCGACCCCTTCATGCTGCGCCGCGAGTACGGGCGGCGCACCGCCGCCGACCTCGCGGAGCTCTTCGGCGGCGCTTTCGTCGACGCTCTCGCAGACCTGCCGGTCGGCGAGTGGGCCGGGCCGGTGGAGTCGGCCTACGGCTACCACATCGTCCGCCTTTCTCTTCGCACCGAGGCGAAGCCGGCCGTGTTCGAGGACGCGCGCCGGCGGGTGCTCGAGGACGCCCAGCGCGACGCCCGCGACGCGGCGAACCGCGAAGCCCACGACAACCTGCGCAACCGCTACGAGATCGAGATCGAAGAGATCGACTTCGCCTCCGAACTCGAAGGAGGTGACGAAGCCGGCGGAGACGCGCCCTGACACGGCGCTGCCTGCACGGGCTGCCGGCGGCGGCGATCCTGGTCGGGCTCTTCGCCGCCGCCCCCGCCGGCGGCCACGAGGTCCGCCCCGGCTACCTGGAGCTGATCGAGGTCGAGACCGGCCGCTTCGAGGTCGTCTGGAAGCAGCCGCGGCGCGGCGCGCTCCTGCTGCTGCTCGACCCGATCCTCCCGGACTATTGCACCGAGACCGCCCGGCAGCCGCCCGAGAACCTCGCCGGCGCCCTGGTCGAACGCTGGACGGTCGAGTGCGAGGCGCCGGACACCGACCCGGAGCGCACGTTCCACGGCGACATCTTCGCCATCCAGGGGCTCGAACGGACGCTCACCGACGTCCTGCTCCGCATCAGCTTCACAGGTGGCGACAGCCTGACCCAACTGCTGCGCCCGGAGGCGCCCTCGTACACCGTCGACCGAGAGGCGGCGGGGAACGCCGCGCCCTACTTCCGGCTCGGCGTCGAGCATCTGCTGTTCGGCTTCGACCACATCCTGTTCGTGATCGGACTGCTCTTCTACGTCCGCAGTCCGTGGCGCCTGGTCGGCGTGATCACCTCTTTCACGCTTGCCCACAGCATCACGCTTGCCTTGTCATCCCTCGATGTCGTCAAGCTGTCCTCGGCGCCCGTCGAGGCGGTCATCGCCCTGTCCATCCTGTTCCTGGCGGTCGAGCTGCTGCGGCCCGAGGACCAGCGATCGCCGATCACGACGAAGAGCCCCTGGCTTATCGCGTTCGCCTTCGGCCTGCTGCACGGCTTCGGCTTCGCCGGCGCTCTGGCCGAAATCGGCCTGCCGCAGCGGGCGATCGCGATGGCCCTGTTCCTGTTCAACGTCGGGGTCGAGGTGGGACAACTCCTGGTCGTCGCGGTCGTGCTGGCACTGGTGGCGGCCGTCAACCGGGTAGGGATCGTCGTGCCGGAGCTCGTCCTGCGTACGCCGATTTACGCGACTGGAATCATCGCGGCGTTCTGGTTCGTGGAGCGGGTGGCGCGGATCGTCGTCTGATCGAGAAGTCAAGACACCTCCCGGGCCCGGTGGGAGCACGCGGCCACGGGCATCAATCGTTCGAATCTGTAGTGAGATCAGGGTCAGAGACCAACGCGGAAAGCCCGCGCCCGGAAGGCCAGGAGAGCCCCTTGAGGAACGCCATTGAAGCTGGGAGTCCCAGCGTCCATCATGGTCGCGAAGCCTGGGCAGGTCCAGAGAGCCCACTTGCCGACTTCATTCGGCGGGAGACGAAAGGCACCCTGGCCTCCTACGGGAACCAACCAAACCTCGTGTACGAACACGTAAACCAGGAACACGACACCGCCCGCGGCGGCTACGCGGACCGGCAGATCATCGAGCTCGTGCAGAACAGCGCAGACGCCCTGCTTCAAGCCGAGAGCGGCCGCCGCAGGATCAGCATCAGATTGTCTGGAGACAACCTCTACTGCGCGGACGACGGCCTGCCGGTTGATGAGAGCGGAATCACGGCCCTCATGTTTGCCCACTTGTCAAGCAAGAGGGACACGGCGGCGATCGGCAGGTTTGGGCTCGGGTTCAAGTCGGTGCTCGGCGTCACCGATGCCCCAGAGTTCTACAGCCGCTCCGTTTCGTTCCGGTTTGGCCGAGAACACGCGAGGCAGGTGATCGAGGCGGCAACCGGGCGCGAGTTCCGGGACTATCCGGTTCTTCGGCTGCCCGAATCGCTCGACCCGTGTCGCGCCGAGGACGAGGACGGCACGCTCGGGGAACTGATGAGTTGGGCGACGAACATCGTACGCCTGCCGCTCCTGGAGCGAGGAGTGGGGGCTCTCAGACAGCAGATCAGGGACTTCCCGGCGGAGTTCCTGCTCCTCGTCCATCATGTCCGGGAGTTGCACCTCGACGATGGCCAGTCCATAAGCCGCTACACGCTTCGTCAACAGTCGGACGCGGTGTTCGAACTGCTCAAGGCGGACGTCTCGCAGGTAACGGAACAAACCAGCCGATGGCGCATCTTCCAGACGATGCACACGCTCTCCGTGAGTGCCCGCAGCGACCGCCGTTCGCTTGATGACAGCAACGAGGTTCCGATCACGTGGGCAGCGTCGCTCGACGTTAGCCGAGACGTAGGGCACTTCTGGGCCTACTTTCCTACCCGGACGGCGAGTCTCGTCGGCGGCATCCTGAACGCGCCGTGGAAGACGAACGAGGACCGCCAGAATCTGCTGTCGGGCCCCTACAACGACGAGATCATCCGGCTGCGGCGAAGGTGGTTGCCGAAGAGATCGCCGGGCTCCGGGCCGAGGACGATCCGGCCCGCCACCTCGACGTTCTGCCGCGCCGACACGAAGCCGGCGACACGGACCAGGCAGCGCTCCTGCGGCGCGAACTGTTCGGCCATCTGTCGCGACGCCCGATCGTGCCCGACCAGAACGGTGACGTCCAGGTACCTGACGCGCTTCGCTATCCGCCCAGTGAACTCACATCCGGCAACCGGATCGACGAGGCCCCTTTCAAACGGACGAGGCCCCTTTCAAACGGTGGGCGGCATACGAGGGCCGGCCAACGAACTGGCTTAGCCACTCGGCGCTGACCCGCGAGCGGCTCTCCCGGATCGACCGCCTGTTTCCGGGCAACTACTACCGACAGCCAGCCCCCCGCGCCTCTCTGCAGGAGTGGCTGGAAGCCCTGGTCGAAGGCAGTTCGGGCGAGCAGGCAGTCGCCGCATCGAGGGCCGCCCTACGCACGGCGTAGGCCATTCCCGAAGCGGTGCGCCAAGGGACGAACCTGGGCAACATCGTTCTGACCGAGGCCAACGAGTGGAAGCCGGTCGACGCCGACTCGGTCTTTCTTCCCGCCGAAGCGGCCGCGGTCGATGGGGAAGAGGCATCGACGGTTCATCGTCGACTCGCCCAGGACCCGCCAACGAGGAAGGTCCTCCAGGCGCTGGGCCTCCGAACGCCAAGCCCCGAAGCCACCTTCAGGCGCGCCGCTCGACGGGTAGGACTGGGAAGCCGCCAGACCAAACCCGCAGAGGACGCTTGGGATGCGTTCTGGGCTGCTGCTCGAAGACTCGACGCAAGCAGGGCATTCGACATCGCCGCCGAGATAGCGAACCACCCTGGCGTGTTGCCTTACCGCGTCAAGGCGCGAACCCTCGCCGACGCTTGGCAGCCGCTCGCTTCCGTGCTGTTTCCGGGGCCCATCGTGCCATCCGACGGGAGCAGGGACGGAGAGGCGACAATTGACGAGACGTCCACCGCCGGGACCTCGACCTGCTAAAGGAATTGGGCACCACCGATCGCCCTGCACCCGGCTGGAACCTCTCGTTCGCTGTCGACTTCGAGGTCTTCCGGCGAGAGTGCGAGGCGAAGTACCGGCAACGGGATGACCTTCCGCATACCCCCCAGCATGGCTACCTCCGCTTCGGACACTGGTCCGGCGACGGAGACTTCGTCGGATCGGCCAAGGGGGCGGGCCCGCTCGACGTACTCGCGAGGCTCTCCGACGAGGGACGGTTGGCCTACACCGACGAGCTCCTTGAACTCGAGGCAACGTTCACCCACTGGTCGATGGGCCATAGCGGCACGAACGGTCAGGCATACCCGTCGGCTCGCTTCAGGTCCTTGGCGGTTCCCACGCTGATGAAGCACGGGCGGATCAGAACACCAGCCGGCATTGTCTCGTTCGGCGACGCGCACGGCCAACCTCCGAAGAACGGCGAAGCCGATGTCCTCTATCGGCACGAGAACTGGGAGTCGATCCGCGATGCCTTCGACCTGACGGACCCGAGACCGGAGTTCATCGGAGAAGCGGAGCCCGTCTTCCTGACCGACGTCTGGCCGGGTCTCGGCGCGGTACTGCCGGCGGACAGGTCGGATTGCCTGCTGATCCGCTGCAAGCGGATCCTGGTCGCGGGTCGAGACGTGGACTGCAGAGCCAGGCACTTGAACGCCTACCTCGCGGACTCCGTAGCGGAGGAGGAAAAGCAACTGCGGCTGGTCTCCAGGGAGCTGGAGCTAGACCTCACCGAAGACACGCTCCAGCAGATCCTCGACCGGAGGACGCCCAGGGAGGTCCAAGCCCGCCGCGACGCGATCCGCCAGAAGTCGTCGGCCGCAGATCGGTTGCTGGCCGCTGTCGGCGAACAGGCTCTACGCAACCAACTCCCCGACATGCTGCTCGCCATGCTTGAAGTCGACGGCAAGGAACTCGGCGGCAAGAGACTCGCCGAGGCGGCCATCGCGACCTGGCATACGGACGCACTGCGGCGGCACCGTGAAGCACTGCACGACCTCGATCCCCCGAAACAGTGGGCCGGTTCATCACGGGCAATCGCTTTCGTCCAGGCTCTCGGTTTCGCCGACGACTGGGCCGGCAAGCGAACCCCCAAGCGGGACCCCTGGCTGGAAGTTCGGGGTCCTGAGAAGCTCCCTCCGCTGCACGACTACCAGGAACGGGTCGCTGAGAATCTTCAGGCATTGCTGGGAGGCGAATCGGCTGCGGGAGGCGAACGCCGGGCCATGATCAGTCTGCCGACCGGCGCCGGGAAGACGCGGGTTGCGGTGCAGGCGATTGTCGAAGCGACACGGGAAGGCGACTTCCCCGGCGGAGTGCTCTGGGTCGCCGACCGCGACGAGCTTTGCGAGCAAGCTGTCGAGGCGTGGCGGCAAGTGTGGGCGAGCGTCGGCGACTCCGGCGAGCGTCTGCGCATCTCCAGAGCGTGGGCCGGTCAGGAAAGTCCTCGTCCGTTGACCAAGCGGCACGTCGTGGTCGCTTCAATCCAGACGCTGCGGGCACGGCTCGGGCACCCTGACTACGCATTCCTGGCCGATCTTCAACTCGTCGTCTTCGACGAAGCGCATCGGTCCATCGCCCCGACCTACACGTCCGTGATGGAGGAGACGGGCCTGACCCGCTACCCGAAGCCTGACGAGCCGTTCCTGGTCGGCCTCACCGCCACGCCCTACCGCGGGAGAGACGAAGAGGAGACGGCCAGGCTGGTCAATCGCTACGGGAAACGACGACTTGACAACGGGGCGTTCCCGATGGACGACCCGCCCGCCGTCGTTCAGCACCTGCAGGAAATGGGAATCCTCTCTCAGGTGGACCACGGCGTGATCCGGGGCGACACCTTCCATTTGCGCGACGACGACCTCCGGCCCATGCGCCGGGAGGGATGGAACGGCGAGCGGTGGAACCTGCCCTGGCTTCCCAGAGCGGTGGAAGACCGCATCGCCGGCAGCACCGCCCGCACCAAGCGGATCCTTGGCGCGTTCGAGAAGCACATCGAACGCGACTGGCCAACCCTCGTCTTCGCCACATCCGTTGAACACGCGAAGACCCTCGCCGCGCTCCTCGAGTGTCAGGGCATTCCGTCCCGCGCGGTCAGCGGAGAAACCGACACCGCGACTCGCCGCCAGGTCGTGGAGGAGTTCCGCAGCGGGGCCCTTCGGGCACTCGTGAACTACGGCGTGTTCCGCGAAGGCTTCGACGCGCCGAAGACGCGCGCGATCCTCGTTGCCCGCCCGGTCTACAGCCCGAATCTTTACTTCCAGATGATCGGCCGCGGCTTGCGAGGGCCAAAGAACGGCGGTACCGAGAGGTGCCTGATCCTGAACGTCGAAGACAACATCGAGAACTTCGGCCCGGAACTTGCCTTCTCCGACTTGGACTGGCTCTGGAGTCCGCCCTGAGGGATCGGGTCTCCGGAATCGAGAGATCTGCGATTGGCCGACGCTCAACCTTACGATTGGCCGAACCCCAAGCTTTCGATTGGCCGAGCCTCAACCTTGCAATCAGTCGACCATCAACGTTACGATCGGCCGAATGCCGACGCCGATCTTCTATCCACGCAGCGCCGAGGAGCGCTTGGCCGAAGCGCTGGAAGACTCGCCGGTCGTGCTCATCCACGGTCCGCGGCAGTGCGGCAAGACGACCCTCGCCCAATACGCCTGCGCTTCGCACCGCTTGACCTGGGGCGGCGACTCCGCAGCCTGGAGCGGCATCCGGCCAACGCGGGGGCCAAGCCACCGGGACTACGCCTACATCAGCTTCGACGACGCGGTCGCCAGAGAGGGCGCCAGGGCCGATCCCGCGGGCTTCGTCGCGGACCTGCCCGAACGAGTCATCCTGGACGAAGTCCAGCACGTTCCGAGCCTGTTCGAAGCGCTCAAGATGGAGGTCGACCGACGCCGGGCGCCCGGCCGCTTCGTACTCACCGGTTCCACCAACGTGCTGCTCCTCCCGGCGCTGTCCGAATCCCTGGCGGGTCGCCTGCAGATCGTGCCGCTGCATCCGCTGGCGCAGTACGAACTGGCCGACCCGGCCGTACGCGGCGATTCCTACTCCAGCACCGGATTCCTGAGCGCCCTGTTCGGAGAGGGATTCCCGGTGCGTCGAACCGAGCGGCTCGGCAAGCGGCTCATTGACCGGATCGTCGCGGGCGGATTCCCCGCGGCGCTCCTGCGTCCAACCGCCGAACGCCAGGCCGAATGGCATCGCAACTACGTTGAAACGCAAATCCAGCGCGACGTCCGCGACATGACACGAATCCGATCGTTCGACATCCTGCCCGCTCTCCTGAGTGCCACTGCTTCACAGACCGCCAGACTCTTCAACCTCACCAGTCTGGCCTCGCCCTTCAACCTGAGCCGGCCCACGATCGGCGACTACGTCGCGCTCCTGGAGAGGCTCTTCCTGCTGGAACGACTCCAGCCCTGGCACAGCAACCGCCTGAGCCGGTTGATCAAGACGCCCAAGCTGCACGTCGGCGATACCGGCCTTGCCGCCGCGCTGCTGGGCGTGGACGCCCCGGCGCTCGCCGGCGACCGTTCCTTGCTCGGACGGCTTCTGGAGACCTTCGTGTTCCAGGAACTGCGGCGCCAGGCAAGTTGGCACGACGCGTCCATGAGGTTCCACCACTTCCGCGACAAGGACGGCGCGGAAGTGGACCTCGTGATCGAGCGCGGCGCCCGGTTCATTGCCGGAGTGGAGATCAAGGCCGCAGCCACCGTCACGCACGCGGACTTCAGTGGCCTGCGCAAGCTGGCCAGGGCAGCGGGCAAGCGCTTCGTCCGCGGAGTCGTGCTCTATGACGGCGAGGCAAGTACGGGTTTCGGGCATGGCATGTACGCCGTGCCGGTTCGAAGGTTGTGGGAGGCGGCGTGACGCCGCGCGGGCGCTAAGATGACCCTTCCGTCCACGGCGTAGAACAGGGAGGGCCTGCGTATGGCGAAGGGAGACGACGGGAGCAGGAAGGCCGGCAAAGGCGAACGCAAGAGCCTTCTCGACCGGTGCCTCACCGCCATCGAGGTTGTCGGCAACAAGCTGCCGGACCCGGCGATCCTGTTCCTGCTGCTGTTGTTCGTGACCTGGATCGCTTCGGCGATCATGGCGCCGATCCAGTTCAGCGAGATCGACCCGAACACGGGCGAGGCGATCCGGATCCAGAATCAGCTCACGGGCGAGGCGCTGGCGACCTTCATGGCGCGGCTGGTGACGACGTTCACCGGCTTCGCTCCCCTGGGCGTCGTGCTGGTGGCGCTTCTGGGCGTCGGCGTGGCCGAGAAGACGGGCTTCATCAACACCGGTCTGCGACTCATGCTCGGCTTCACGCCGAAGAGCCTGCTGACGCCGATGCTGATCCTGGCCGCGATCGTCAGCCACACCGCGGCGGACGCCGGCTACGTGCTCGTCATTCCGCTCGGCGGCGTCATCTTCTACGCCGCCGGCAGGCATCCCCTGGCGGGCATCTCAGCCGCCTTCGCTGGCGTCTCGGGCGGCTTCTCCGCCAACTTCATCCCCTCCGGGATCGACCCGCTGCTCCAGGGCTTCACCCAGTCCGCGGCCCAGATCTTCGACCCCGAGAAGCTGGTCAACCCGCTGTGCAACCTGGCGTTCACTGGGCTCTCCTCTATCCTCGTGATCGCGGTCGGCTGGTACCTCACGGACCGCGTCATCGAACCGCGGCTCCGAGGCACGGAGGTCGACGGCGATCCGGAACAGATGCCCAAGGTGGAGGAGTTGAGTCGCAAGGACCGCCTCGGCTTCCTCGCCGCCATGGGCGCCCTGGTGCTCGGCCTGGTCATCCTCCTGGTCTGGGCGTGGCCCGAAACGTCGCCGCTGCGCAGCGCGGGCGGCGAGCTGACCGCGTTCTCGGCGCCGCTGATGCAGATGCTGGTGCCCCTGATCTTCGTCTTCTTCCTGATTCCAGGCGTCGTCCACGGCTACGTCGCCGGCACGGTGAAGAGCCATCGGGACATCGTTGCCGGCATGAGCGACGCAATGGGCACGATGGCCTACTACCTGGTCATGGCCTTCTTCGCCGCCCAGTTCATCGCCGCCTTCAGCAACTCGAACGTCGGCCTGCTGATCGCGCTCGAGGGCGCCAGCTTCCTGCGCGACCTGGGCCTGCCGCCGCAGGCGACGGTGGTCGGCATCATCCTGCTGTCCGCTGTCGTCAACCTGTTCGTGGGCTCGGCCTCCGCCAAGTGGGCCGTGCTCTCGGTGATCTTCGTGCCGATGCTGATGAGCCTGGGCATTTCGCCCGAACTCACCCAGGCCGCCTACCGCGTCGGCGACAGCGTCACGAACATCACGACGCCGCTGATGCCCTACTTCCCGCTGGTCGTCGTGTTCTGCCAGCGCTACGTGAAGAAGGCGGGGATCGGCACCGTGCTGTCGTTGATGATCCCGTACGCCGTCACCCTGCTCATCACCTGGACGGTCTTCCTGATCGGCTACTGGCTGGTCGGCCTGCCGCTCGGCCTCCAGGCAAGCTACACCTACCCCTGATTCGACCCGCTACGTGCGATGACGAAACCGTCCTCGATCCGCGCCCCGGCGTTCGCCCTGCTCGCCGCCGCCCTGCTCGCGCCGGCGGCCCCGGCGAGCGCGCAGCCCAACCGGCCGATCTACCCGGTTTACGAGGGCTACGTCGTGAACGAGGACCAGACCGCGGTGCTGGTATTCGGCTACTACAACCACAACTCGGTCGCGGTCGAGATTCCGGCAGGCGAAGCGAACGGCTTCGACCCGGGACCCGCCGACCGGGGCCAGCCGACCGTCTTCGAACCGGGACGCCAGCGCAGCGTCTGTCTCATCGTCCAGCCGAACGACTACCAGGGCAACCTGGGCTGGACGCTGACCTGGGCGGAGAGCACGCAGACCACCACCGAACGCGGCGGCATCGATCCCCTCTACCTGATCGAGAACATCTCCATGGCCTACCACCGCGCGAAGCAGATCGACACCGCCGCCGCCGAGCGCGGGGTCTGCGTCGAACCCCAACCGGCCACGACCGGGAGCGAACCATGAACCGCACTCTCCACGCGATGACTCCGGCGCCGATCCTGCTGTACGCCTTCCTTGCGGCCCCGGCGGCCTCGCCGGCCGCTGCGGCCGACGGCGAAGCCCCGACCTTCAGCCGCGACATCGCGCCCATCCTCCAGCGCTCCTGCCAGCGCTGCCACCGGCCGGGCACCGCCTCGCCGATGGCGCTGCTCACCTACGAACAGACCCGGCCCTGGGCGCGCTCGATCAAGCGGCGGGTGGCAAGCCGGGAGATGCCGCCCTGGCACATCGACCGCACGATCGGCGAGTACGACTCCGACCCGAGCCTGAGCGACGAGGAGATCGCCCTGGTCACTTCCTGGGTCGACGCGGGCGCACCGCGCGGCAACCCGGACGACCTGCCGCCGCCGATCGACTTTCCCGACGGCGACGCGTGGGAGTACGGCGAGCCCGACCTCGTGGTCGAAATGCAGAAGGACATGGTCGTTCCGCCTGAGGGCCCGGACCTGTTCGTCAACTTCCTCGCCGACAGCGGCCTCACCGAAGACCGCTACATCCGCTGGATCGAGGTCAAGCCGAGCAAGGAGGGCCGGCGGAGCGTCCATCACACGATGGTCTACGCGATGCAGAACGACGCGGACTACGTGGACCGGGACTTCTTCGAGCGCGACGACGATCCGAACCGTCGCGATGCCGAAGGCAACCCGGTGGGATCGCTGCTGATCGAGTACGCGGTCGGCAACACGGGCGACGTCTACGCCGAGAACACGGGCAAGCTGCTGATGGCCGGCGCTGTAATCCGTTTCAGCGGCCACTACCATTCGGTCGGCGAGGAGATCCGGGACCGAACGCGAATCGGCTTCGGCTTCTATCCACGCGGCGTGGCGCCCAAGCACCGGATCGTCTCGACACGGCTGTTCGCCGGCCTGCCCAGCAACCGCGGCTGGCGCAACAACGAACTGTCCATTCCGCCCGGCGCCGACAACGTCCGTCACGACGGCTACCGCGTGCTCGACCGACCGATCCAGTTGATCAGCTTCCAGGCCCACATGCACTACCGCGGCAAGGCGATGCAGCTCGAGGCGATCCACACCGACGGCCGACGCGAACTGCTCACGCGCATCGAGAACGACGACTTCAACTGGCAGATCGCCTATCCGTACAAGAACCCGCCGGTGCTTCCCACCGGCACCGTGCTGCATGTGACCTCTTACCACGACAACTCGGAGAACAACCCCTACAACCCGGATCCCACGGCGTGGGTCGGCTGGGGCAACCGGACCGTCGACGACATGGCGATCGGTTGGACGAACTTCGTGTTCCTGTCGGAGGAGGAGTACGAGGAGCACACTGCAGCGGCTGCGACTGGGGCCGGCGACTAGCACTGGCAGGACCCGCCCGTTCTGGGGCAGAAGGGTCAGCTCCCAGGTGACGTTCGCGCTTGAGAGGAGATGGGATAGGGTTGCGCTCACTCCGCTGCACTCGCTTCGGTAGGGCGTCGGCTAGGGCGATGTCGTCGTCCGTCGCTCGTTCAGAGGCACCCGGGAGCCGACCCCTCCTGCCCCGACTGGGCTGGACGTCGGTGCCGAGAGGGCTAGCCACGGACTGACTCGTGGCCGCTAGGGGTCCCGGTTGGCTCCACAAGCTGGTAAGGTGCCCCACTCGCGCGGCGCGGCGATCCGTGCACCCTTAGCTCAACTGGATAGAGCGTCGGACTACGGATCCGAAGGTTGGGGGTTCGACTCCTCCAGGGTGCGCCACTCCGTCGCCCGTTGGCGACGCTCGTTCCACACGGAATCCTGGGAACGCGGGCATCCTGCCCGCATCGGCGCGAAGCGCCGCTGAGCGCCGCGTCAGCCACCGACGCCGGCGTACGGAATGCCTGCGAGGTCCGCCATGTCGCGCTTCCAGGTGACGAGGTCGCCTGTGCCGAACCGGCGAAGATCGTCGTGGCCGCAGGCGCGGGCCAGGACCTTCATCAGGTCGACCGTGGCTTCGAGATAGTTGGCCAGTTGACGGGCTGAGGAGCCGATTCGCAGTCGGGCGCGCAGCTCGGGTTTCTGCGTCGCGATGCCGACGGGGCAGTTGTTCGTGTGGCAGGCGCGCATGCCCAGGCAGCCGATCGCCTGGATGGCCGAGTTGGCGACGGCGATGCCGTCGGCGCCCAGCGCCAGGGCCTTCACGAAGTCGGACTCGGTACGAAGGCCCCCGGTGATGATCAGGGTCACGTCCTCGCCGTGGTCGCGCGCGTCGAGATGACGGCGGGCGCGGGCCAGCGCCGGGATGGTCGGCACCGAGATGTTGTCCTTGAAGATGTCGGGCGCCGCTCCTGTGGCGCCGCCGCGGCCGTCCAGGATGATGTAGTCGACGCCCACGTCGAGCGCGAAGTCGATGTCGTCCTCGACGTGTTGGGCCGACATCTTGAAGCCGATGGGAATGCCGGCGGTTCGTTCACGGACCTGATCGGCCAGTTCGCGGAAGTCCTCCGGCGAGACGAGGTCGGGAAACCGCGACGGGCTGATCGCCGCCGTACCCGGCTCGAGGCCCCGCACTTCGGCGATCTTGCCGCTCACCTTGGCGCCGGGAAGGTGCCCGCCGGTACCCGTCTTCGCGCCCTGCCCGCCCTTGAAATGGAACGCTTGCGCCAGCGCGGCTTTGTCGAGCGACCAGCCGAACTTGCCGGAGGCGAGTTCATAGAAGTAGCGCGTGTTGCTCTGCTGCTCCTCCGGCAGCATGCCGCCCTCGCCCGAGCAGATGCCGGTGCCCGCCATCTCCGCTCCCTTCGCCAGGGCGAGCTTCGCCTCTTCGCTCAAGGCACCGAAGCTCATGTCGCTGACGAAGATAGGGATGCGCAGGCGCAGCGGCCTGGCCGCCCGTGGGCCGATGACCAACTCGGTTTCGACCGGATCGTCGTCCGCCAGCGGCCGGCGGGCGAGTTGGGCGGTGAGTAGCTGAATGTCGTTCCAGCGCGGGAGTTCCACGAGCGGCACGCCCATGGCGGAGAACCTGCCGTGGCGGCCGACGCGCTTGAGGCCGTGCGTGCCAGCTCGTGGATGTGGCGGTTGTGGGGCTCTTCCGGCGTGCCGTGGACGTCGGCGTAGAGACCAAGGTACTCCTCGCGCTTATAGGGCTGTGGGAACTTCGCGTGCCACGCGGCGATCTCGGCTTCGTCGACGAAAACGGCGTTCGACGTCTGGAGCAACCCGTTCCGGGTGGCAGTTCCTTCCCGTGGAGGGGCTACTCGTCGGGCCTGAGCCGCTCCACTGTGCTGACGCGCAGCCTCTGAATCGCCTCCACGACGTCGACCTTCCTCGGATCAAGCAACCAGAGAAGAGTCGCTCCCCGAACCGCAGCGAGAACCTGGAAGGCGGTTTCGGCTGGGTCCAGGTCGGCCCGGATCTCGCCGGCCTGTTGTCCTTCCCGAACGGCTCGTTCGATTGCGGCGGCGAAGTTCTCGTTGCCGGCGCGAAACAGGTCGATCTTCCCGTTCAGGGGCCCGAGGGAGTCGGTCATCAGCATGAACAGGGCGCGCATCCACTGCTCGGCATTGCGGAGCAGCTCGGAGTAGCCGTTGAACAGGCGGTTCAGGCTGGCGAGGCCGGTCACCCCCTCCTCCGGTTCGAATACTTCGCTGCCGGCCCGGGTCTGGAGGCGGGCGACGATCGCCTCGGCGATTCCCTCCTTGGAGCCGAAGCGCAGCGACACGAGGGCGCTCGAATAGCCGGCCTTCATCCCGATCTGCTCCAGGGTGGTCGACGTGTAGCCCTGGCGGCCGAAGAGAACCGCGGCGGCCTGGAGGATCTCGCGTTCGGATTCGGCCCGCCGCTCGGCCTGAGTGCGGCGTGGACGTGTGACGCCTCGACCCCTGGCTCCTGAATTCAAGCGGCTGGACTCTGGCATGCCTGGCCTGGTTCGAGTTGGATGGTGTCTGGCCACTCAGTACGATGCTGGCTCCGGGGCCGCCGTAGACTCTATCTCTAGCGACTGGAGGAGGAAGCGTGCAAACAGGGTTCTCGAGGGAGCAGCAGCTTCTACGCGACATCGTGGCGCGGGCGCTCCGCGACAAGTCGCCGACGACCGCCGTCCGCGAGTTGATGGCCTCCGACCGCGGCTACGACCCGGTCGTGTGGCAGGAGCTTTGCGGCGACGCGGGCCTTGCCGGCGTCCACATTCCGGAGGCCCACGGCGGCGCCGGCGGCGGGCCGGTGGACCTCGGCATCGTCGCCGAGGAGATGGGACGGACGCTCTTCTGCGGCCCGTTCTTCGCCTCGGCCGTGATGGCCGGAACCGCGCTGCTGGAGGCGGCGGACGAGCCGGGACGGTCGGAGCTGCTGCCGGGTATCGCCTCGGGTTCCGTGATCGCGACGCTGGTCCTCGACGATCTGAACAGCCTGGCCGGTATCGGCGGGTCGCTCCGGACGGCGGAAGGCGGTCGGCTTTCGGGAACGGCGGCGATGGTGGTCGATGCCCACGTCGCCGACCTGTTGCTGGTGATGGCCGGGACGAGTTCGGGGCTCGGGCTCCACGCGGTCGAGTCCGGCGCGCCGGGTCTCGAGATCGAGCCGCTTGAGGTCCTGGACCCGACCCGGAAGCTGTCCCGGGTGGTGTTCACCGACGTTCCTGGCCGGCCGGTTGGGGCGGTGAGCGGCGAAACCCTGAACCGGATCTGGGACCTCATCTGCTCCGCGCTGGCCCACGAGATGATCGGCGGTGCCCAGCGGCTCTTCGAGTCCACCGTCGCGTACACGAAGGACCGGTTCCAGTTCGGCCGGCCGATCGGTTCCTTCCAGGCGCTCAAGCACCGCTGCGCCGACTTGGCTGTAGAGATCGAACTGGCGCGTGCGCTGACCTACCACTCCGCGCGCTGCCTGGACGCCGGCGAGGGCGAACCCTACGCCGCGAGCATGGCGAAGGCGGCGGCCGCCGACGCCTACATGAGCGCGGCGCGAGCGGGCATCCAGTTGCGGGGAGGGATCGGCTTCACATGGGAGAACGACACCCACCTGTGGTTCAAGCGCGCGAAGGCCTCCGAGGTGTTTCTCGGCACCCCGGCGATCCATCGCGAACGGATGATGACGATGCTCGAGGGCGCGGCATGACCCCGGAACGGATCCGGCGCGAAGTTTCCGCCTGGCTCGACGCGAACTGGCGTACCGATCGTCCCCTGATCGAGTGGCGGAACATCCTGCTCGAGGCTGGCTGGGCGGCGCCGCACTGGCCCGAGGAGTGGTACGGCCGCGGCTTCACGCTGGACCAGGCCGTGGTGGTCGCCGAAGTCTTCAGAGAGAAGGACGTGGTCCCGGCCGCCCAGGTGGGTCCTCGCGGGCTGGCCTCGGAGACGATCCTGGCCTGCGGGTCGGACGACCAGAAGCGGCGGTTCCTCCGGCCCATACTTACCGGCGAACACACTTGGTGCCAGCTCTTCAGCGAGCCCGGCAGCGGCTCCGATCTGGCCGGCCTGAGCACTCGGGCGGAACTCGTGGAAGGGAAGTGGATCATCAACGGCCAGAAAGTCTGGAACACGAGCGCCCACCACGCGGACTTCGGGCTCCTGGTCGCGCGCAGCGACTGGGATGTCCCGAAGCACCAGGGGATCAGCTACTTCCTGCTCGACATGCGGCAGCCGGGGGTCGAGGCGCGGCCGCTCAAGCAGATGAACGGGCACCAGTCGTTCAACGAGGTGTTCATGTCGAACGCCGTCGTGCGTCCCGAGGACCTGATCGGCGGCGAGGGCGCCGGCTGGCACGTCGCCTCGACCACGCTGTCCTTCGAACGCCGCGGCTTCAGCCGCCGGGTCCGGGGGTCCTCGCTCGAAGGCCCGAAGCAGGGGCCCATCTACGCGGAGTACGAAGAGGAGATCCGGATCGCCACCGAGCCCTACACCTGGTATCCGCAACGCGAGGGCCGGGTCGATCTCGTGCTGCCGCGCGCGCGAGAGACCGGCGCGATCCAGGATCCGGCGGTGCGGCAGGAGATCGCGAAGCTGATCTGCCTGTCCACCGGGGCGCGACTCGCGTCCGACAGCGCCGAGGCGAAGCGCAAGGCCGGGACGACCGACATCATCCCCGCCGGGTCGATCGGCAAGCTCGCGGCCAGCGTCATCGCCCGCCAGGCGTCGCTGGTCCACACGATGATCTCGGGCGCTGACGCCATGCTGAGCGGCCCCGAATCGGCGGCGGACGGCATCGTCGCCGAGATCCTGGTCTCCGTGCCCGCGATCTCGATCGCCGGCGGCACGGACGAGATTCAGCGCAACATCATCTCCGAGCGCGTCCTCGGGATGCCGAAGGGATTCCGCGCCGACAAGGGCCCGTTCCGGGACATCAAGCGGAACGCGTGAACCGCCGGCCGGTGCTCCGTTCCTGGGAACGCGGGCATCCTGCCCGCATCCGGCGCGAACCGACGGTTTGGCCGGCGGCGGCGCCTACCCCCGCAACCGGGGCAGGACGTCCTCCGTGAACCGCTCCGCGGCCTCCCGGGCCGGCGGGCTCGGCGACGCGAAGTTGGGTCCGGTGACCGCGAATTTGTCGACTCCGAGCTCGAGCAGCGCCTCGATCCGCGCCGCGCAGTGATCGGGCTGGCCGATGATCGCGTAACCGTCGATGAACTCGTCGGTCAGCGCGGCCGTCTGCTGTCCGCCTGCCCGACCGTGGGCGTTCATGTCGTAGCTGTCGTGGAGCTTGTGGAACACGTCCGCCTCACGCTCGTCGGCGGGCCCGGCGATCTCGCCGTACATGACCGAGAAGCGGGCGAACAGGCCGGTGGTCGCCCGACCGAGTTCGCGGCCGACTGCCGGGTCGTCGCAGCAGACGAGGTTCACATAGGCGCCGAACCGGAGCGAGTCCGGATCGCGGCCAGCCTCCGCGGCGGCGTTGCGCGCCGTCTCGATGCCCCACGCAACGCGTTTCGGATCGGCGCCGACTGCGAGCATGACCCGGTCGGCCTGGCGGGCGGCGATCCCGATCACCTTCGGACCGGTTGCCGCGACCTCGACTGGCACCTTGGGCCAGTCGCCGATCCAGCGGATCGAGCTGGCCGAGGGACCGTGCGCCAATCCGAGCTTCTCGGCAAGCGGCGCGGCTTCGTCCGCAATGCTCGTGTCCTCGAACGCCACTTCCTCGCCGCGCAGGTACGCCTGCAGGTTGACGAGGTGGTTCTCGAACCATCCCAGGCGCGCGGGCGCTCGGCCGAGGTGCGCCAGCGCGCTGTCGCCGCGGCCGATGCCGAGCACCATCCGGCCCCGTGACACCAGTTGCACGGAGAGGGCCGAGGATGCCGTAACCGCCGGGTGCCGCGTGACCGGGTTCGTCACCGAAGTCGCGACCCCCAGCTTCCTGGTCGTCGTCGCCGCCAGGGCGAGAGAAACGTAGGGGTCGCCGGAGAGGTTCTGCGAGTCGACGACGTCGATGCCGTCCCAGCCCCGGTCCTCGGCCTCGAGGGCGAACTCGGCGCCGCGGGTCGGTGCGGCGACGGTTTTAGTCCAGAACTCCATGGCCGTGCTCCTCCGTGCCTCGTCCTACCGGTGCGCCGCACTGTACCGCTCGGCGAGGCTCCTGCGCGGCCATCCAGCCAGCAAACTGCGAAAGGACGACGCGACCGATGCTCAGAAGCGGTCGCCGGCCACGGCGGGAGACCCCCTAGCACGGCCCGGGTAGAGTTGCGAGGCAGGAACTCTTCTACCGACAGACTTCGGCCCGATGAGGTGACTCTCCGTGAACCGACGCACTCACGTTCTGGCCATCAGCACGATCTTCTTCCTGTCCGTTGCGGCCTTCGGACAGCAACAGGGCGGTTCCCCGCCGCCGCTCAATCCGGTCGGCTTGACGGGCCTCGCCTGGGGCGCCTGGATTCGGCCCGACACGAAGATGGAGGACTGGGTTCAGATGGGGAAGCGCGTGTGCCAGGGCGAGGAGTTCTGCAAGATCAACGTCTTCGACGGGCCTGAACTTGCCACACACGTGGACCCGGTGCCCGAGGAGAACCGCAAGGCCCTGAAGTACGCGTTCACGTACGAGGCAGGTGAATCCCCGTCCGTGACCGTCCGCGAGGTTCATCCCGAAGAGGGCAAGGAACCCCATGGAGCGTCTCGGTCTCCGGCAACTGGCGCATCACGTTCGAAGAAACGGACGACTACGTAGACCGCTTGAATCTGGAGGACTGCCACTGATGGCGAGCACCGGAGTCAACGTGAAGATGACGCCTTCCCACCCTGGCGATTTCATTCGCACAGAGATCATCGAGGAGCTGGGCCTGAACGTCACGAAGGCTGCCGAGATTCTCGGCGTGCGCAGGGCTACGCTCTCGGATCTGTTGAACGGAAACTCGGCTCTTTCGGCGGAAATGGCCCTGCGTATCGAGAAGGCCTTCGGCGTGAGCATGGATACGTTGCTGAGGATGCAGGCTTGGTACGACGCTTCGCGCGTACGCGCTCGCGCAGGGGAGATCGACGTCCAACGCTACGAGGCCCGGCCAGCATGATCCGGCCGCCTCCGGGGAGGAACTGCCGCGTGCCTACCGGTTCCGCGGGAACCCCAGGTCCACCTGACTCTCCGCCGGATCCGGCCACCGCGCGGTGACCACCTTGGCCTTCGTGTAGAAGTGGACCCCCTCGGGCCCGTACATGTGGGTGTCGCCGAACAGCGACTGCTTCCAGCCGCCGAAGGAGTGGTAGCCGACCGGCACCGGGATCGGCACGTTGACGCCGACCATGCCCGCGTCCGCGTCTTCCTGGAACTGGCGGGCGGCGCCGCCGTCGCGGGTGAAGATCGCGGTGCCGTTGCCCCAGGGGTTCTGCTCGACGAGTTCGACCGCCTCCTGGTAGCTGTCCGCGCGGACGACGCATAGCACCGGCCCGAAGATCTCGTCGCGATACACCGTCATGTCCGGTGTCACGTTGTCGAGCAGCGACACGCCGAGGAAGAAGCCGTCGCCGTCGAAGACGGTTTGTCGGCCGTCGACCACGACCGTCGCGCCCTCTTCGGCGCCCGCGCCGATGTAGCCGGCCACGCGGTCGCGGTGCTCGCGGGTGATCAGGGGGCCCATCTCCGACTTCGCGTCCAGGCCGGGACCTACCTGGAGCTTGCCCATCCGGTCCTGGATCGCCTCGACCAGGGGATCCGCCACGCCGCCGACGGCGACCACCACGGAGATCGCCATGCAGCGTTCGCCCGCTGAGCCGTAAGCGGCGGACACGGCCGCATCGGCGGCCAGGTCGACATCGGCGTCGGGCAGTACCACCATGTGGTTCTTCGCCCCGCCGAGGGCCTGGACACGTTTGCCCGCCCCGGTGCCCGTCTCGTAGACGTAGCGGGCAATCGGGGTCGAGCCGACGAAGCTCACCGCTGCAATGTCCGGGTGGGTCAACAGGCGATCGACGGCCACCTTGTCGCCGTTGACCACGTTGAACACTCCCGGCGGAAAGCCGGCCTGGTCGAACAGCTCCGCCAGCAGCAGCGGCGCCGAAGGATCGCGCTCCGAGGGCTTGAGCACGAACGTGTTGCCGCACGCAACCGCGTTCGGGAACATCCACAGCGGCACCATGGCCGGGAAGTTGAACGGCGTGATCCCGGCCACGACGCCGAGCGGCTCACGGACCGAGTAGACGTCGACCCCGGTCGAGGCGTGCGAGTTGTAGCTCCCCTTGAGCAGATCGGCCAGGCCGCAGGCGTACTCGATGTTCTCGATCCCGCGAGCCACCTCGCCTGCCGCGTCGGAGAGCACCTTGCCGTGCTCGCTGGTCAACAACCGGGCGATCTCGTCGGTGTGGGCCTCGACCAGGTTGCGGAAGGCGTACATCAGCTTCGTGCGCACCGCGAGAGAGGTGCGCCGCCAGTCGCCGAAGGCGTCGGCTGCCGCGGCAACGGCGGCGTTGACCTCGTCGGCGCTGGCCAGACCGACCGCGGCGGTCTGCTCGCCGGTGGCCGGGTTGAAGACCGAATGAGTCCTTCCGGACCGGGCCGGGTGGGTGGTTCCGTTGACGTGGTGTTGGATCGTTTGCATCTTGAAGTTTCCTCGGCAGCCCATCGCCGCCGAGTGTCGGTGCGCCGGCCTTCTGGCCGAGCTGTAACGCGGGTCTTCTGACCCGCGAGGCAACGCAGACGCGAAGCGACGAGGCTACGCAGCCTCACCCTACCGCGGTGCGGGCACCGAGCGGGCTTGACCCACGCAAGATCCTAGGATACTTCCTGTGCGGAGGCTCCCTGCGATCGATCACCGTTGGCGAGTTCACGAACAATCCCTCGGAGGCCCTCCGGAGCGCCGCGGAAGCTCCGGTCCTCCTGCTCAAGGGCAGTAGTCCGCAGGTCACTCGCCCGGCGGGCGAAGGTACTCGCCGCAGTCGTCGTAGCGCCAGTGCCACGGTTCCCAGTCGAAGCCGCCGGCGTTGCCGAGCGGGTAGCTCTCGGTGAAGCAGAAGTCCGCCGCGCGGTCCTGGAGCCATCGGTAGGCCGCCACGTCCTTGAAGTCCGCGTCGCTGGGAACGAAGTCGACGGCGCGACCCGTCATGTGCTCCGAATAGCCCGGCGGCGCGGTCCAGCGCACCGCGTTCAGGAACGGTCTGCCGTCCGCGAGGAGGTCTTCCAGGACCCGCTTCTGGAAACCGTAGCTGCGGAACCCCGAGTCCACCTGCAACTGAAGTCCCTCCTCCCGCGCCGCGGAGGCCATCGCCACCAGAGCGTCCCGCGTCTCGGGAGTGACGTAGATGCCGAGTTCTCCGCTCAGTTCGGCTGGCACCGCGACCAGGGTGGAGGTGTCGGCGGCCGCTTCGATGCGGTTCCCGCGCCAAGGCGGCGGCACGTCGTAGGGGGTGCCGTTCAGTTCAACCCGTTCGACCGTCGGCCCGGCCGGATCCTGCGGCTGAACCCCCGCCGGGAGCGCCAGGAGCAAGGCGCAAAGGCCGGCAGCCGCGAGTGGGGCGCGGTCCGGGCCCTTCGGGCAACCCACCGGAGCGTCTTTCTCCCCCGTCCTCATCAACCGGTCCAAGCTTCCGGCAACCACTGTAGCCGCCGAACGCCGCGAACGACGCGAGTTCCTGAGGGGTCGGTCAGTGCTAGCATGCTGACCCGGTCGCATTCACCGATACGAGCTCCCCAACGGAAGGACTCAAGCCATGCGCAAGCTCATCCTCGCCTCGCTCGCCATTCTCGTCCTCATCGCTGTGCCGGCTTTGGCCGAGGAGGGAGACGGCATCAAGCGGCTGCCGAACGGCAAACCCGACCTCTCCGGGGTGTATGACGCCGGAACGGTCACCCCGGTCGATCGTCCGCAGCAGTACGGCGAGAACCTCTACCTGACCCCCGAGCAAGGGCAGGCGCTCGAAGAGGAGAGGGAGGCGTTCTGGCAGAACATCGAAGAGGACAAGGGTGGCGGCGCCGACCGCGGAGCGCCCAAGAAAGGCGGCGATGGCGACAACCGCTTCGGCGGCGGCGGCGTCGGCGGCTACAACGCGTTCTGGATCGACCCCGGCTCCGAGGCCGTGGTGGTGGACGGCAAGTTCCGCACCTCGATCATCTACGACCCGCCGAACGGTCGCCGGCCGATGATGACGCCCGCGGCCATGCGCCGGATGGCCACGAACTTCGCCTCGTTCATCCACAACAACGACGGCACCGCATCCTGGCTCGACCATGACGGCCCCGGCCCGTTCGATGGCCCCGAGACCCTGGCCCTGGCCGAGCGTTGCCTGCTCGGCTTCGTCGGCGGACCTCCGCTGCTGCCCAGCCTGTACAACAACTACGCGCGCATCGTCCAGACCGAGAACCATGTCGTCATCATGGCGGAGATGGTCCACGACGCCCGGATCGTGCCCATCGACGGCGAGCCCGGTCCTGATGGCGTCAACTGGTGGCTCGGTGATGGCGTCGGCCACTGGGATGGCGACACCCTGGTCGTCAATACGCGCAACTTCCGCAACCAGACCGGTCTCCCCGGAGGCAGCGAGACCATGCACGTGGAGGAGCGCTTCACCCGGACCGAGGACGGGAATCTGCTCTACCACTTCCGGGTCGAGGATCCGAACTCGTGGACTGCGCCCTGGGCGGGTGAGTACTCCTGGCAGGGCAAGGACAGCCGCGTCTACGAGTACGCCTGTCACGAAGGCAACTACGCGATGGGCAACGTCCTGCGCGGCGCTCGCCTGCTCGAGTCGGAGTACGACCAGCCGCAGAGTTCGGGCGGTCAGTAGAGCGGAAGTCGGGCTTCTAGGGCCGCGCAGAGCGCGGTACCACTCCAGAGACCGTGCGGTTGGATTGGACCTGCTGTCCTGTGTTCAGATCCGCGAGGGTTTCAGCGGCGGCAGTTTGCGTGGGGGATTATATCTCTAGGTTGACAAACTGGCTCTCCGTCCGGTAGGGTATACCTCACGGTTGACGGAGGGAGAAGCGATGAACGACACAGAACTCAAGGCACCCGGCAAGGCTCACCGGAAGGGCATCACGCTGTTCGACTTGCAGCGGATGTTCCCCGATGAGGAAGCGGCGCGGCAGTGGTTCGAGGCGATCGTCTGGCCGGACGGCGAGCGCTACTGCCCGCACTGCGGCACCGACAACAACCACGAGTGCAGCCACGCGAAGATGCCGTACCGCTGCCGCGACTGCAAGCGGTACTTCTCGGTGAAGACCGGCACCGTGATGGCGCGGTCGAAGCTGCCTCTGCTCAAGTGGCTGTACGCGATCTACCTCGACACAACGAGCCTCAAGGGCGTGTCGTCGATGAAGATCCACCGTGACCTGGGCGTCACTCAGAAGACCGCGTGGTTCATGCTCCAGCGCATCCGCGAGTTCAGCGACTCGGGGCCGACCGTGCGCTTCGAGGGACCGGCAGAAGCCGATGAGGCGTACTTCGGCGGTCTGCGGAAGAATATGCACGCGAAGAAGCGCAAGACCCTCGAAGGCCGTGGCTCTGTCGGCAAGACAGCGGTGGTGGGCGTCAAGGACCGCGAGACCGGCATGGTGGCGGCGCGTGTCGTCCGTTCGACCGACGGCGAGACCCTGCAAGCGTTCGTCCGTGAGCACGTCGAACCCGGCGCAACGGTCTACACGGACGATACGGGGGCGTACAGCGGTTTGACCGAGTACGAGCGCGGCACCGTCAAGCACTCGGTCGGCGAGTACGTTGCGGGCAAGGTTCACACGAACTCGATCGAGAGCTTCTGGTCGATGCTCAAGCGCGCCCACAAGGGCGTGTACCACAAGCTCTCACCGAAGCATCTACAGCGCTACGTCAACCAGTTCGCGGGCCGTCACAACTTCCGCGATCTCGACACGCTGGCGCAAATGGCGTCCGTCACCGAGGGGCTGGCGGGCAAGCGGCTCCAGTACCGTGACCTGATCGCCGACAACGGCCTGCCGTCCGGCGCTCGCTCGGCATGAACCCACCGGACGCGGGCACGCTGTACTACGGTGACTGCCTCGACTGGATGCAGCGATGGGACGATCAGTCCGTAGACCTGATTTACCTCGATCCGCCATTCAACTCGAAGGCCGACTACAACATCCTCTACTCGGCTCGCGGCGGCGCTGACGCGCAGTACCGGGCGTTCAGCGACACATGGGCGTGGGACGAAGCCGCGGCGGACCGCTACGCGGCCTACGAGGGTGCGCCCGCACGACGCGCCCACGACGCGATAGTGGGCCTACGGCACGCCATCGGCCCGTCCGGGATGCTCGCCTACCTGACCTACATGGCGGAGCGCTTGGAGCACATGCACCGGCTCCTCAAGCCAACAGGTTCGATCTACTTGCACTGTGACCCGACCGCGAGCCACTATCTCAAAATCGTCATGGACGCGATCTTCGGTGTGCCGAATTTCCGATCCGAAATCGGATGGAAGCGAACCAGCAGCCACAACGACGGCGCGCAGGGAAGACGACAATTTGGACGTGTACTGGATCGCGTCCTCTACTACTCGAGGGGCGACGGTTGGGCTTGGAATCCGCTGTACACGCCATACGATGACCAATACGTCGACGGTTTCTACCGCTATGTCGAAGAAGACACTGGACGGCGCTATCGACTCAGCGATATGACTGGGCGCGGCGGTGCAGCGAAGGGCAACCCGCAGTACGAGGTACTGGGCGTAACGCGCTATTGGGCCTACTCCCGCGAGCGGATGCAGCGGATGATCGACGAAGGACGGGTTGTACAAACAGCGCCGGGCCGCGTCCCGGCCTACAAGCGCTATTTGGACGAGGCCAAGGGCCGGCCGTTGCAGGACCTATGGACGGACATAGGGCCGATCGGCGCCCAGGCGAAGGAACGGATGGGTTACCCGACCCAGAAGCCCCGCGCGTTGCTGGAGCGGATCATCGAAGCGAGCAGTAACCCTGACGACCTGATTCTCGATCCGTTCTGCGGTTGCGGTACGACCATTGAAGCGGCGCAGCGTCTCGGCCGACAGTGGGCCGGGATCGACATTTCGTCATTCGCTATCGACCTGATCCGTGAGAAGCGGCTGAAGAACCGGACGATCCCGACGAAGGGGATCCCGGTCGATCTCGCATCGGCGCGCAAGCTGGCAACCGAGCAGCCGTTCAGCTTTGAATCGTGGGCGGTGACGCGGCTCCCCGGTTTCGCGCCGAACATGAAGCAGGTTGCGGACGGCGGCGTGGACGGTCGCGCCGTGATCGCCGCTCAGCCGGACGACTACGATTCCCGTCTCGCGCTGGCGCAGATCAAGGGCGGTGGATTCCATCTCGGAGCGTTGCGGGACTTCCGCCATGTCACAGACCGCGACGAAGCGGCTCTCGGCTGCTTCGTCACACTGGAACCAGTCGGCTCGCGTGCAGCGCGGGCGGAAGCGGCAGAGGCTGGCACGATCAGCGTGTCCGGTCAGCCCTACAGGAGAATGCAGCTATGGCCGATCAGCGAGTACTTCGACGGGAGACTGCCACGCTTGCCGACGATGAACGATCCGTACAGCGGCAAGCCGATGGCGCAGCAGGAACTGTTCTGAGGGAGCATTCCATCTACGGCGGGCCTAGGTGAGCGGCGCTGTTATGAAGATCAAGAAGCCTCGCCGCAAGGGATTGAAGGCCAACTACAACGGCGCGACTCCGAAGCAGGTGGCGCACTGGCTGCTGATGAAGGACCGGGCGAAGCCGGTCAAGGCCACCAAGAAGGCCGAGGCGTGATCGGTTTCTGTCAACCTACGGATATAATCCCCTTTGCGTGCTGTCTTTCGCGAGCGTTACGGCGAAGGCGCAAGATGCGGCGTTGCTCGGTCGAGTTGAACTGGGCGAGTGGCCGGCACACGAGTTCGCTCCCGACGCGGGTGACAGTGCGGGCGCAGCGTCGCGGATCAACCGAATCATGTCGTCGTTTGGCCCCGCGTGGGTGAAACGGCGGACCCTCTGGTCTGGCGGCCAGCGCTTCAGGTTGTTGCTGCACGATCGGACGGTGACGCAGTCGTTCAACTCAACGTCGGACGGCACGACGCCGCGACCGTGGGCAGCATCCCGGACGCCCTCCTCGCGCCGCCCTGTGGGGACGTCACTCATTTGGGCCACGCAGTAGAACCATGTGACAACGGCCATTCAACGGGTGAGACGCTCTGGACCGGCCGTATTCCTACCGGCAACTACCGCCTCCAAGTCGATGCCCCGGGCGTTAGCGAGCGGAGGTTGATTCGGATCGACACTACCCCCAACGTCTTTCCGATCGAGTTCTGAAGCGCTACTGGAGCGGCGTTGCTCTCGCACGTTCCGCGGCACCGCCGATCATTCCCACCGGAACGCCCACACGGCAAGCCCGAAGCAGACGACGGCCCACCCGGCCAACCCCAGGATCGGCCCGCCCTGACTGAACAGCGTCTCGCCGCTGTTCACCATGGCTCGCATCGCGTCGGCCAGGAAGGTCAGCGGCAGCCACTTCGCGAACCCCAGGAGCCAGTCCGGCAGCGCGGTCTGGGAGAAGAACACGCCGGACAGGAACATCAGGGGCAGCGACACGATGTTCGCGAGGGGCGCCGCCGTGTTCTCCGTCTTCGCGATGCCTGAGATCGCCAGGCCCAATGAGGCGAACACGAGTCCGCCGAGGAAGATCAGAGGGATGACCTCCAGCCAGAACAGGGGATAGCCCGGCGCCACGTCGACGCGGGACACGAGGATGCCGACGAGCAGCAAGACGTTCGTCTGCAGAACGAGCAGCAGGAGCCTGGTCGTGAGTGAACCGACCAGGAAATGATTCGGGCCGATGGGCGTGGCGTGCAGCCGCTTGAGCACGCCTTGGTTGCGCAGCCGCACGAGCGTGAAGACGACGCCGAAGAGCGCGCTCTGCATGATGGCCAGCGAGACGATCCCGGGCACGATGAACCCCTTGTAACCCTGGCCGCGGCCCGCGACTTCGGTGGCGGAGACCGTCGCCCAGTTCTCGACCCGGTACTCCGCGGGGACGTCCGCGACGGACTTGAAGACCCCTTCGAGCACCTGAGCCAGAATGGACCGGGCCGCCTCCGCCTCCTGGGCCTTCCTGCCATCGAACGTGAGGTCGATTGTCGAGGAGGCGCCGAGTTCGCCGAAGCCGAGTTCCCCGAAGCCCTCGGGGATCACCATCACCGCGGTGATGTCGCCGGCGAGGACCTCGGCTCGCAGGACCTCGGCGTCCTCGGACTCGGGGACGGTGAAGAGCGGTTCGCCGCCGAGGTCGCCCTTCAACACGGACACCAGGAGGGCCGACGTCTGGTTCTTCGCCTGGTCGACGATGCCCACGCTCGGCGGGACGAAACTGCCGAAGTCGAAGAGGCCGAAGACGACCATCATCACGGTCGGAAAGGCCAACGACCAGAAGAGCGCCGCCCGGTCGCGGAAGAACATCTTCAACTCGGCGACGATGAACGCTGTGTAGATCTTCACCGTGGGACCCCTACTCGACGAGCTGGTGCCCGGTCAGATCGAGGAAGACGTCTTCCAGCGTCAGGGCGCCGTCCCGGCGGACCGACTGGCCGCCGCGGCGCGCCAACTGCTGGATCAGCGCCTGCGGCGCGTCCACCGCGACGATGGAGCCGCGGTCGATGACCGCCACCCGGTCGCAGAGCACCTCCGCCTCTTCCATGTAGTGGGTGGTCAGCATGATCGCCATGCCGTTGGACCGCAGGCCGTCGATCAGCTTCCACATCCTGCGGCGGGCCTGGGGGTCGAGGCCGGTCGTCGGCTCGTCCAGGAACATCGCCACCGGCTCGTTGACCATGGCGACCGCGATCGAGAAGCGCTGTCTCTGGCCCCCGGACAGGTGCTTGTACCGCGACTTCGCCCGATCCGCCAGGTCGACCCTGGCCAGCATCTCGTCCGGCGAGGTGTCCGCGCCGTAGAGCGTCGCGAACAGTTGGACCGTCTCGCGGAGCGTCAGGTTGTCGAAGAAGGCGTTCTGCTGGAGCTGGACTCCGATCATGCCCTTGACGCGCCGGCGGTTCTTCTTCACGCCGACGCCGTCGATGAACGCCTCGCCGCCGTCCGCCTCGCGCAGTCCCTCCAGAATCTCGACGGTGGTCGTCTTGCCGGCCCCGTTCGGGCCCAGCATGCCGAAGATCTCGCCGCGATGGACGTGGAACGAGACCCCGTCGACGGCCACAATGTCCTTGTAGCTCTTTCGCAGGTCCCGGACGTCGATGACGACGTCGTTGGTCGTCGCCGCGCCCGACGGAGAGGTTGGATTCTCCAGGGACGTTCTCAGTCGTCGAGGCTGGCCCAGACGTAGCCGATCCAGACCGGCTCCGGCGACAGCGGGCCATTGCCGTACGGCGCGAACTTCTCCGGCAGGCCGTCCTTCTGGACGTCCTCGAGCGACTTGCCTGCGCTCTTCTGCTTGTCGATGTGGTCGATCGTCTCAGTGACGTAGTCGTGGTACCTCTGCAGATCGGCCTTCGTCGCCAGCGGCCCGTGGCCGGGGATGATCTTCGTTTCGTCGTCGACGATCAGGATGCCGTCCTCTCCCGCGGAGACCGCGAGATTGCCCGCCAGGGCCGGCTCGGGCAGGAGCAGGTAGACCGTGTCGCTCAACCGGGTCCGGTGCCAGACGATCTGTTCGCCCGCCCGTTTGGCCCAATCGTCGATGTAGTTCTGAGCGGCAGCCGGGATGGCGGCGAGGCTCAGGGCCGCGATCGCGAGGTAGGGGCGGGCCAGACGAGTACGGTTCTTCGGGACGTTCTCGGTCATCGTGTTCCTCCGTCGAGGCTGTGAAGGACGGTCGTGATCAGGTTTGTTGTAGCGGCCAACCCTACTCCTATCGCCCAAGCGGTGCCGGCCAAAGGCCGGCGCGTCACTTGGCCGCCTTGCGGCGGCAGCGGGCCAGAAGGCCCGCGCACCCAGAGCGACGCCTTCGCCGCGGCGAGAGTCTCTACTGCACTCTTGCCGCTCGCAGTGACGCGGTGACGTTTGCAGAACAGAGCTTTGCTCGCAGCACCGCCTTATCTCTGGGTGCGCGGGCCTTCTGGCCCGCATCGCCCGCAGTGAGACGATGCCGGGTACGGCAGAAACCTCCATCGCAGCGACGTCGGCTGTCTCCGAATCCCATCAACGCCTTGACGATGGCTGCAGCCCCCGACTCTCCTCCGTAGAAACCAACTCCACCGGACCCTTCGCCCCCTCGATCACGACCCGCATCACCGGCTCCCCATCCGACACCTCCACGCCCAGCCCAAGACTCGCCAACACCGCGTCAAGCTGTTCGGCGTCCGGCGTCGAGATCCCGAACGACCGCAACTCCCCGCCCACCGGCGTCGTCGTGGCCGGGTGGGGAGACTCCCGCCAGTCGATGAAGAAGGGCATCCCGTAGCCGCTACCTTGCGGAAACAGCAGATCCCACACCAGCAGCTCGCCGTCGGCCGTGCGCCGCCGCGTTTCCACCGGGCCGGCCGACGAGATCCCCGCCTCCTCGAGCAAGCCCTTCGTGACGACGAGATCGCCCTGCGCCGCCCACGTCACCAGCCCCCCGGCACTCAGCTCGGCCATGCCCTCGACCATCTGGCTCTCCACCGACTGCGCCGGGTCCGGCGCGATGATCTCGAGGTACGTGTCGCCCAGCGCCCCGAAACCCCTCGCAGGCTCGGTGTTTCCGCCCATCCCGTCCGCGCCTGCGAGCTTGCGCCCCGAACTCGCTTCGCTGCGTTCTGCGGCGCCAGCTCGCAAGGCAAGCAACGCGTTGCGCGTTCCGAGCCCTTCGTGGGCGCCGCCGAACGCCGGCGCCACGCCGAAGACATCCTCGGCCAACGCCATTCCTTCGTCGAGGTCGGCGGCCGCGTACATGAAGTGGTCAATCTTCATCGCTTCCACCTTCCCTCGGCGAGGTCGGCGACCGCGCACTTGAAATGTTCAATCTTCATCGGTTCCCCTCTAGCCGGTTTCGGGAAGAAGGACAGGCACGCGCTCCCCGCCGGCGCAACCCCAGCCGACAGGAACAAAACGGCAACGACGGTCGTCCTTACACCCAAGACAAACCCATCCTACGAGCGGCTACGGATACCGGCACGTTCAGTCGCTGCCCGGCGACCGCCGCCAACACACGAGCACCGAACCTCCTGAGGAGCCCGCCATGAGACAGACCATCCTGATCGCCGCTTCCCTCCTTCTGGCGCTGGCCCCGGCCGCGCTGGCCGCCGACAACGCCCCCGTCCTCGGCAAGTGGACGTCGATGGCCCAAACGCCACAGGGTGCCTTCGAGGTCGTCTACGAGTTCACGGAGGTGGACGGCAAGCTCAAGGGCGCCTGGAGCAACCCACGCCGAAGCGGCGACCTGACGAACGTGTCCTGGGACGGCGAGACGCTCAAGTTCGGACGCGAAGTGGGCAGGGGCGGCCAGACCTTCGATCTGAACTTCGAGGCGACGGTCGATGGCGACACGATGACCGGCAAGATGGTCACCCCCCGCGGCGAACGCGAGTTCACGGCCAATCGCAGCAGTTAGTAGCTGGCCGAGCCGTACGTCCAAGGCAGAAAGGCCTCGTTTGGCAACGGCGTCTTGCTGGGTATTCCGGCCTGTAGCCGCGGGTCTTCTGACCCGCGGAAACAACGGCCGCGAAACGGCGACGACCTCTCCTACTCCAGGTGCTTCCTGAAGAACGCGCCGACCTCCCTGAACACATCTTCCGACTCCGGCGATTCGGTGAGGATCAGGTAGTCAGCGTGCGCGACGCCTTCGTAGACGTGAAGGTCGGCGACCGCTCCCGCCTCGCGCATCTTGCGGTGCGTGCGCGCGGTGTCGCTCAGGAACATGTCGCGGGTGCCGGTGATCAGGTACGTCGGCGGGAATCCCGAGAAGTCTCCGTACACAGGAGAGATGAGCGGGTCCTTGAGGTCGTGGCCATCCGCGTATAGCAGCGCGGCCGCCCCCAGGAGCCCGTCGTAGGTCACCAGGACGCGATCCAGCCCTTCGTTCGTGAACAGGGAGTCCCCCGTCTTGGTCAGGTCTGCCCATGGGGTTCCCGCGTAGATGGCGCCGGGCGTCTCGAGGCCGAGTGCCCGGAAGCGATGAACGGACGCCAGCGCCAGGCCGCCGCCCGTGGATGTCCCGCCGATGGCGATCGACTTCGCGGATCGGCTTTCGAGGAGATGCCGGTAGACCTTGACGACATCGTCGACCGCGGCCGGAAAGGGGTGCCTGGGCGGCATGCGGTAGTCGACGGAGAGGGCAGGGATGCCGGCCCGGGCCGCAACCAGGGCAGCCTCGGTGGCCGAGGCGTCGCCGCCGCCGAGGACGTAGGCGCCGCCGTGGACGTGCAGGAACATGTGCCTCGCGTGCGCCGGGTCGATCTCGCTCGGCGTCACCCGGTACACGGCGACTCCCTCGATCTCGTCCTTCTCGATCTTGAGGCCGTACCCGCTTGCCATCTGTTCGAGATCGGCGTTGGCGGAGCCCGCCTGGATTGCCAGCCACTGTTCCTCGGTCTGAGGGGTCTGCGCCTGGGAGGCAGCCACGTTGGGGGCGGGCATCGCAGCGAGCGCCGCCCGAAGTTCGTCGCTGGCGCCCGCCGGGGCCGGTACGGTGCGCTCGCCGATGTTCCATGAACCCTCCGAGCCGGATTCCTGAGCCGCTGCCTGGTAGCCGGCGCCGAGGCTCAACGCCAGGGCCAGGGCCAGAGCCAGAGTCAGCGGAAGAGCCGGGGAAGTTCGGGCGCTCGATCTCGTCATTCTGAGTACTCCTTGTGGACGACTCCGAGGTGATGTGCCGGCGACGATACCCTCTGCCCGTGTAGCGCAGGCTGGAGCGGCACGGTGTGTCTCTGGGTGCGCGGGCCTTCTGGCCCGCTGCCGCCGAAGGCGGCCAGAAAGACGCGCCGCGAAGCGGCGACCATACTGCGCCTTCAGCTCTGCGACGGACCCGTGAAGTACTCCCTGATCACCGCCGTCCTCGCCCTGACGGCGGCCCTCGCCGTCCCCGCGGCCGGGCAATGGACTCCGCCGCCGGTCTACGCCTCCGTCGAACCTGCCCGAACCTGCGAGAGCCTCGCCGGCCTTGAACTCGCCGACGCCACCGTCGACTCGGCCGTCGTCGAAACCGCCGGCCCCGGCGGCCCTCCCTACAGCCGGGTCACCGTCGCCGCCACCCACCCACCGGCCAACGACCGCATCACGATCTGGGTAGCCCTTCCCCTCGAAGCCTGGAACGGCCGCTTCCTCGGCACCGGCGGCGGCGGCTTCTCCGGCGGCAGTCCGCGCACGCTCCCGGGCGCCGTACGGGAAGGCTTCGCGGCGGCCGCCACGGACACGGGCCACGAGGGCGGCGGCAGCTTCGCGCTCGGTGCCGACGGCGCTCTCGAGTGGATGCTGATCCGCGACAACGCCTACCTCGGCATCCACGCGATGACCCGGGTCGGCAAGGAACTGACCACGGCCTTCTACGACCGGCCGCCGAAGTACTCCTACTTCCGCGGCTGCTCCACAGGCGGCCGCCAGGGGTTGATGGAGATCCAGCGCTACCCCGACGACTACGACGGCGTCCTCTCCGGCGCGCCGGCGATCAACTGGGACCGGTTGCACCTCGCCCAGATGTGGGGACAACTCGTCATGCTCGAGAGCGGCCACTTCGTGCGTCCGTGCGCCTTCCGGCTAGCCCAGGCAGGGGCGGTCGAAGCCTGTGACCTGCAGGACGGCGTCGCCGACGGCGTGATCCCCGAACCGCGGCAGTGTCCGTTCGATCCTGCGGAACTCCTCGGCGCCGAGGCTGAAGATTGCGGGCCAGTCACCGAGGCCGACATCGCCGTCATCCGGAAGATCCTCGAAGGCCCCCGTAGACGAGACGGCTCCTTCCTCTGGTACGGCCTCGCGCTCGGGACCGACTTCATGCCTCTGAACGGGACGGCCGGCGATCCGCCCGCGGGCCGGCCGATGCGGATCACCCTGGACTGGTTCCGCTACTTCCTGGCCCGCGACCCGGACTTCGACTGGACCGCGCTGACCCAGGCCTCCTACGAGCACTACTGGGATCAGTCCGTCGAAGAGTTCGGGCGTGTGTTCGGCACCGACCGCGCCGATCTCTCGGGCTTTCGCGACAGCGACGGCAAGGCGATCGTCTGGCACGGCTGGTCCGATCCGCTGATCTACACCCAGGGCACGATCGACTGGTTCGAGGGCGTCGAGCGTCGCATGGGCGATACCGGCGACCTCCTGCGCCTCTTCCTGGCCCCCGGCGCGTTGCATTGCCGCGACATTCCGGGTCGTACTCCGGACAACCCCTTCGCCGCCGTTGTCCGCTGGGTCGAGGAGGGCGTTGCGCCCGAGACGCTGGACGGAGTCCGCCGGGATGACGGGGGCGACGGCGAGATCGCCGAATCGCGGCCGATCTGTCGGTATCCGCGGGTGGCGGTCTACTCCGGCAGCGGCGATCCCAGGGACGCGGCCAGCTTCGAATGCAGGGAGGCGGTGCTGGGCAGGTGAGCACGGCTGGAGAGAGCTCCTCGTCAGGCGGAGATCGCATCGATTTCAGCGGCCGGACAGCCGTGGTGATCGGAGGCGGAGCGCGAGGCGACGGAATCGGGAATGGCCGCGCCGCCGCGATCCTCCTTGCCCGGGGTGGAGCCAAGGTCGTGGTCGTGGACCGAAACGAGGAAGCGGGCCGTGGCACCATCGAGATGATCGAGGGAGAAGGCGGCTCCCCGGGCAGGTGTGGACGCCGATGGTCCAGCGCCCGACGATGACGCCCGAGATCCGCGAACGGCGCAAGAACGCCTCGGCGCTGCGGATCGAAGGAACCGGCTGGGACATCGGTCGCGCGGTCGTGTTCTTGGCCTCCGAACACGCGCGCTACATCACCGGCCAGGCGCTCGTCGTCGACGGCGGCGTCACCGTGTTGTCTCCCGTCCGCTGACCGGCCTTCGCCGAACCACCAAACCCCGAGAAAGGTCCTCCATGGCTCGACTTCCCTACCTGAACGCCGACGATCTCGCTCCACCGGACCGCGACCTGCTCAATCCGCCGATCAACCTGGCGCGGATCCTCGTCTACAGCCCATCCGGCACGCGGGCGTTTCGCCAGCTCGGCGCGTGGATTCGTTTCAAGTCCCGCTCCGACCCCCGGTTACGGGAGATGGCGATCCTCCGCGTCGGCGTAGTGACACGGACCGATTACGAGTACAGCCACCACGTCCAGCTCGGCCGCCACTTCGGCCTCTCGGACGACGATATCCGGGCCGTGGCCGTGGGGCCGGAGGCCGAGGCGCTCACCGAGATGGAGCGGCTGGTCCTGACCGCCACCGACGAGGCCACGCTCGGCCCCGGCATCAGCGCCGAGATCTCGACGCTCTGCGACCTCACCTGGACGCGGAGCTCCTGGTCGAACTGACGATCATCGTCGCGTTCTACAACGGCGTCGTCCGCGTACTCGACACGCTCGACACCGACGTCGAGCCCGACTACGAGTACTACCTGGAGGACTTCCCCCTGCCGTAGCCCCCGCCAGCCACTGGGTGTGCCGGCCTGCCATCCGTGCGCCCGATGGCGGGCGCACGGACTGGTTCACAGGTGGCGCGGCGCGTGCCGAAGCAGCGACGCTACTGCGGCAAGCTAGACGAGTCCGCAGCGTTGCTCGAGTTCGATGAGCTCTCTTATCGCGCCGAGCCTGGTCAACTCCTTCTCTTCGGTCACTGGCCGTAGTTTCGCGCTAGCGGCCGGAGAAGTGGCCGGAGCCGCGGCCTGCTGAGGAAACCAAGCGGAACCGAGCGCACGACATATCCGGCACCATATGGCGAACGCTCAACGCGAATCACCAAGCCGGACTCGGTCGCGCCCCTCTTTCGCAGACGAGCCGCTTCCTCGGCGGCTTCCAAGGACTCGAAGAAGATCTGTTTCTCCTTGCCGGGCGGGGCATCTAGAAGCGCTTCACTCATTGGATCGGGCTCCTCGGTGGTTCAGGAAGAGCAACGGTGCAGCTTAGCATCGACGACCACTCCGTGAACAGAGATGCCGCGTGGCGAACCTAGCACGCCGCATGGCGGGATCGGCACCGCCCCTCGTCCGGGTGGAGACTGCCCGGATTCGGGATGGAACGGGCGTTGTGCCGAACTTCGGCACCGCCTCTGGAGCGATGTCGAAGTCTTGCATAGCTCCGCATTTCGATCTGCAGTCAGTCACCCGATGCCGTCCCTGCCGCCCCCAACCCCGTCTGCGTGAACAGAAACGCAGCCTCCGCCGCCACGAACTCGATCCGCTCCGACGTCGGCAGACCCCGACTCGCGGCGTGCCCGGCGTACGGGTGATAGCGCAGGATCACCGGCAGGCCCGAAGACGTCGCCGCCTGGAGGCGGGCCGCCATCTTGCGCGCCTGGAGCGGCGGCACCCGGGTGTCGCGGTCGCCCTGGGTCAGCATGACGGCGGGGTAGGCGACGCCGTCCTTGACCGCCTGATAGGGCGAGAAGCCGCGCAGGGACTCGAACTGGTCGGGAATCTCTCCGTCGCCGTACTCGAGCAGGGCGGGCATGTTGTTCGCGTCGGTGAAGGTGTAGAAGCGGATCAGGTCGAGTTCGGGGAAGCCGCAGAGCACCGCGCGGTAGAGATCGGGGCGTTGAGTCAAGGAGGCGCCGACGAGCAGTCCGCCGTTGCTCGCGCCGTGGATCGCCAGGCGCTCGGGGTCGCTGTAGCCCTCGGCGATCAGCCATTCGCCGGCCGAGATGAAGTCGTCGAAGACGTTCTGCTTGTTGTGGAGCATCCCGCCCTGGTGCCACTCCTCGCCGTACTCGCTGCCGCCCCGGAGCGTGGCGACGGCGTACACGCCGCCGGCCTCGATCCACAGGGCCGCCAGCGGATTGAAACGCGGGGTGAGGGAGACGTTGAAGCCGCCATAGCCGTTGAGCAGGGCGGGAGCGCTTCCGTCGGATTCGAAGTCCTCGCGGTGGACGACGTACATCGGCGCGGACGTGCCGTCCTTCGAGGTGTAGCGCACCTGCTGGACGGTGTAGCCGTCGGCCGAAAAGAGCGCTTGGGGCTCGCGGAAGATTTCGCGCGTGCCCGCCTCCAGATCGAGCAGCCAGGTCACGGGCGGCTGCAGGAAGGAGACCAGCGAGAGAAGAGCCTTGCCCTCCCCAGCCGCGCGAATGCTGGCGCTGTGGTGTTCGGGCACTTCGACCTCGCCGGCCGGCGTGCCGTCGAACTCGAACACCCGGATGCGGCTCGCCACATGGTGCAGGTAGGTCAGGTAGAGCTTGCCGTCGATGACGGCGACGCCTTGCAGCACGTCGTCGGCTTCGGGCACGACCTCGCGCCAGTTCCATCCGAGCGCCCGATGACGGGCGCTCGGACTGGTTCGCGTGTGGCGCGACAACGCGCCACCCGGGCTCGCGACCGCCGGCCGGTCGAGGTCGACCTCCATCAGCCGGTTCAGCGGCGCGTCCAGGTTCGTGCGCACGAACAGCCTGCCGTCGGCGGTGTGGGTGTTGAAGCGCGCCTCCGTGTCGGTGACGAGCGGCGTCGCCTTCCAGGTTCCCACCTCCACGAGATGGAGGTCGCTACGGGCCCATCCGTGTTGAACGCCGACGAGCAGCAACGCGTCGTCGAGCTGCTCGGCGCGGACGAAGCTCCGCGGCCCGATTCCCTCGCCGAACACGAGAGCATCGTCCGCCCGGTCGGTGCCGAAGGTATGGAAACGAACGCGCGATCCCTCGCTGCGGTCGCGGACCGTGTAGTAGATGCCGCTGCCGTCCTTCGCGAAGAACGCCTGGTCGTTCAACGCCCGGGGCAGCTCGAAGTCGAGGTCGACGTTCTGCTCGAGGTCGCGCAAGCGGGCCGTGGTCTCGTCCTCGCCGCCGACTCGCACGTTGTAGAGCAGGAGCCGCCCGTCGGGCGAAACGGACACGACGTCGAGGTGCGTGTAGTCGCCGCCGAGATCCGCCGGGTCGACCACGACCTCGTAGTCGCGCGCCGGGTCGATCGGCCCGGGTGCACCCTCGGGCGCATCCTCCGGCGCCTCACGGCGAACGATCGAGGCCAGTTCCTCGCCGGCCCGGCGCAGGGTGAAGAGCTCGTAGTCGCCCGCCTTGTTGGGCGAGCCGATGGCCGGCGTTCCCATGAGTTCGCGTAGCCGCCGTCGAGCCCAATCGCGTTCCGGCGGCTGGCCCAGGATCTGCTCCGCGTACTCGTTCTGCCGGTCGATGAAGGCGCGGGTTGCCGGGCTGTCCTGGTCCTCCAGCCAGCGGTAGGGATCCTGGAACTCGACCCCGTGGATCGTCTCGGTGAAGGGGATCTGCTCCGTCGAGGGCGGCGGCGGATACTCGCCGCCGCAGGCAGCGAAGATCGAGCAGGCCAGAGCGGCGCAGAACAGACGCAGGGGCGTCCGCAGGTATGAAGGGACAACGCCAAGCAGACCGGCCCGTTGGGCCGGATGCGGGCAGGATGCCCGCGTGCCATCCGTGCGCCCGATGACGGGCGCACGGAGTGGTTCGCGTGTGGCGCGAGGTCGCGCCACACGGGTTCCCAGGTTTGGTTTCGGCATGTGCAAGCGGCAAGCGTATCGCCGTTCGTGGACTGCGGGTTTCGTTGACCAACCGTGGCGCTTCTGTCACAGTGCCTCTTGTGAGCGCCCCGCTCAAGCGCATGGTTGCAGTCGCCATCCTGTTGGGATGGATGGCGCCGGGCGCCGCCGCACTCGGGGTTGGTCTGCACCTGACGGTCGAACATCACGGCCCCCACGGCGCTGCGCACGAGCATGAACTCGCCGACTTGGCGAGGGCGGCCACCCACGGCCATCGCCACGATCTTGAGGCGATGCCGGACCACGATCACGATGCGTGGTTCGACGGTCAGGCGCGGATCCCGGGTCCCGGCCCCGCCTTCGCGGCCGTGCTTCCCGCGTCAGCCTTGCGGACGGCAACCCTCGCCGAGGGATCGCGCTTCGACGGCTCGTCCAGACGCGGACCGCCGACACCGCTGTTCCGATCCCACTGCTCCCTGCTTCTCTGATCCACGGCTCGTGGCCGGGCTCATCTCGAGCCCAAGACCTCGACGTGGAAAGGAGTCAGCATGCATCGTTTCCGTCTGATCAGTCTCTTGGCGTGGCTCATCGCCGCTGCCGGCGGGGCCCAGGAGCCGCGGGTTCTCACCGAGGCCGAGTACCTCTCGGCGCTCGACGAGAAGCACCCGGCCGTGCGCGAAAGCGTCCAGGCCCTGGCGCACGCGGAGGCCCGCGTGACTGCGGCCAGGACGTTCGCAAACCCCGTGCTGGAAGGCATTCGGGAGGATCCGGCTGGGCCGATCGGGCAGACCGACATCCTGGTCTCCTGGCAGATCCCGGGGGCTGAGCGGGGGCCGGAGATCGAGGCTCGCGAATCGGAGGTACAGGCCGTTCGGACGCGTTTGGCGCACGAGTTCCGGACCTACCGGCTGGCGATGAGGGAGGCCTACGCCGGCTGGGCGGTGGCCAATGCCCGCCGCCAGCTACTGGCGGCTCAGGCGGAGCGCGTCGAGTCGCTGGCGGAGCGAGAGGCAGCGCGGGCCGAACGGGGAGAAGCTTCGGGACTGGAAGCGAATCGCCTCCGGCTGGCTGCCGCCACGCTCAGGTCCCGCGTTGTTCTGGCGGAGGTGGCGAGCGAAGGGGCGCGAGCCGAGGCAGCCGCCTGGCGCCCCGATCTTCCGGCGGCTGCGTACCCGGTTCTGCCGGACCCGCCTGACGCCCCGTCGCTCGATGGGGTGGGTACCGGGGTGCGCGCCGCCGAAGCGGACCTTGCCGCCGCGGAACTCGCTCGGGAAGCGACGCGGCGGTTCATTGCTTCCCCAGAGGTCACCGTGGGCTGGCGGCGGCAGGATCTCACGCCGGGCGCTGTCGACGGGCCCATCTTTGGACTCGCCTGGTCCCTGCCGTTCTTCGCTCGCCGGCAGGCATCCCGCAAGACCGCGAATGCCGGCCTGGAGGCCGCGCGGGCGCGGCTCGAACTCATCGAGCGGGAAGTGACCGTTTCCCGCGGCGCCGCCAGCGACAACTTCGCTCGGCTGTCCGCGGCTCTCACTGAGGCTCGACAGGAACTGAGCCGAAGCGACCGGATGCTGGATGGCGCCGAGGCGGCCTTTCGCCAGGGCGAGATCGGCGTGACCGATCTGCTCGAAACGCACCGCTCGGTGACCGAAGCGGAACTGGCGATGCTCGATCTGCACGAAGCGGCGCTCGCCGCCCACCGCGAGCTGGATCGACTCTCGGGGTCCGGCGGAGATGCGGCCGCGCTGCTCACGGCTGCTCGGGCGGGAGGAGAGCCGCAGCCATGACGTGGAGTGGAACGATGATGACGAAGATGTGTGAGCAGGCCCGGAGCCGAACCCCTCCGGATGCGGGCAGGATGCCCGCGTTCCCAGGATCGAAGCGCCGTGTGCCTGGCCCGTGCTGCGCCCGCTCGCGGCGGAGCTGGGTTGGCGCGCTCCCCGCGCTCTTCCTGCTCGCCTGCGGTGCCGCTCCGCCGGCCGAGCCGCCGCCCGCCGAGAGCGAAACCTGGGCCGTCACCGCCTGGGGCGAGCGCTTCGAGGTCTTCCCCGAGGTCGACGCTCTGGTGGCGGGCCAGGCGGCGAAGGCTCACACCCACGTGACGCGGCTCGCCGACTTCACGCCCGTGGTGGACGGCAGAGTGGAGATCGTGCTCGTAGACGCTTCCGAAGAGCAGGTGTTTGGCGCGGATGAGGTGCTCCGGCCCGGGATCTTCGACATCCAGGTGACGCCGCGGCAGGCCGGCGACGCCGATGTGGTGTTTCGCATCCACGATGCGGAAGGCACCGAGGAGATCCGGGGCGGCCGGGTCCGGGTTGGGACGTCTGACGACCCGGGTGGCCTCCTGGTTGCTTCCTCGGCGCCGACCGGGTCCGACGGGGGCGAGCCCGTCTCCTTCCTCAAGGAGCAGCAGTGGCAGAGTTCCTTCGCGACCGCCTGGGTCGAGGAGGGGCGGTTGGCCGAGAGCGTGGCCGGCCTGGCGACCTTCCGTCCGCCGGCGGGTGGCGAGAGCACGGTGACCGCACAGGTTGACGGCGTCGTGCAGCCGCCGGGCGCCTCAAGCGCCTGGCCGTTCGTCGGCCGCCGCGTGCAGCGGGACTCCCGCCTGTTCCGCGTGGTCCCGCTGGTCGCGGCCGAGCGGAGTCTGGCGACGCTCGAAGCGGAGCTCGAGACGCTGGCGACCGAGCTGGAGAGCGCCCATGCACGGCGGTTGCGCCTGGAAGAACTTCTGGCTCTCGAAGCGACCAGCGAGCGCGAGGCGGAGGAGGCTCGGGTTCGGGTCAGGACACTCGAGGCGCGACACCGGGCGGCGGAACGCGACCTCGAGTCGGCCCGTTCCTCCCGCGAGGGTGGAGCGGACGGCATCGGCATCTCCCTGAAGGCCCCGTTCGCCGGCCAGATCGCCGAGGTCAGCACAACGCCCGGCGCGACGGTGGCCGCCGGCGACTCCCTCGCCCGTCTGGTCCGAACGGACCTCGCGTGGATCGAGGTCGCGTTGCCGCCTCAGGGAGCGCGCCGGCTCGCCGCCTCGGGTGTGCGGGGCCTCGTTATCGAGGATCCGGAGAGCGAGCCGGTGAGAGTCGAGGAGGGGCTCTCCCTCGTCTCGATCGCGCCGGAAGTCTCGCCGCGGACCGGTACCGTCACCGTTCTGCTGCAGGCACCGGGCCTTGCCGGCGCCGGCATCGCACTGGGATCGACTGTCGCGGCGCAGATCCTCCTCGACGAGGAGGAGACCGGCATCGTCGTTCCCGAGTCGGCGTTGGTCGACGACGGCGGCGTACCGGTCGTGTTCCTGCAGCTCTCCGGGGAGAGCTTCGTACGCCAGAGGGTGACCGTGCTCAAGCGGCAGGGAGACCGGGCGCGCGTCGAGCGCCTGATGCACGGCCAGCGCCTGGTGACCCGCGGCGGCGACGCGATCCGCCGCTCGTCCTTGATGGCCAGCGGCGAGGCCGAGGGTCACGTCCACTAAGGGCTTGGGGCATGGGACCCCTCGAAAGACTGCTTCGCTTCTCCCTCGGCCACCGGTGGCTGGTGATCGCCGGCGCCGTGCTCCTCACCCTGGCCGGAGCTCTCTTTGTCGCGACCCTGCCGGTGGACATCTTCCCGGACCTCTCCGCGCCGACGGTGACCGTGATCACGGAAGCCCCGGGAATGGCGGCCGAAGAGGTCGAACTCCTGGTGACATTCCCGGTCGAGTCGGCGGTCAACGGATCGCCGGGCGTGCGCCGGCTGCGCTCGGTCTCCGTCGACGGGCTCTCGGTGGCGTGGGTCGAGTTCGACTGGGGAACCGACATCTACCGCGCCCGCCAGGTCGTCAGCGAACGCCTGCAGCGGGTCGACCTCCCGGCCCAGGCCGAGCCGCCGGAACTCGGCCCGATCTCGTCGATCATGGGCGAGATCACGTTCATCGCGATGACCGCGGCGCCGGCAACGGAAGGCGGCGTCAGTGCGATGGAACTGCGGCGTGTGGCCGAGACGGTCGTCCGGCGCACGCTCCTCTCGATTCCCGGCGTCTCCCAGGTGGTCCCGATCGGCGGTGAGCGGCGTCAACTCCAGGTCACGGTTCGGCCTGCTGCTCTCGCCCAGAATGGCTTGCCCCTCACCGAGGTCATCGAGGCGGTGGCCGCCGCGAGCCGCAGTCTGGCGGCGGGCTTCCACGTCGAGGGCGGGCAGGAGCACATCGTCCGCGGGCTCACCCGGGCGCGCAGCCCCGAGGACGTGGCCGCGGCCGTGGTGCGGGTCGCGGGCGGCGTCCCTCTGCGGGTCGGCGACGTCGCGACCGTCGAATGGGGCGCCGAGCCGGCTCGCGGCACGGCGTCGTACCGCAACCGCCCAGCGGTCATCCTGTCGGTGCAGAAGCAGCCGGAGGCCAACACGCTCGAGCTGACCCGGGCGATCGACGCGGCTCTGGCGAGGCTGCAGCAGACGCTCCCCGAGGGCGTGGTTCTCGAGAGCGAGAACTTTCGCCAGGCCGACTTCATCGAGGTGGCGATCGGGAACGTCTCCGAAGCGCTTGGCTGGGGCGCGATCCTGGTCATCGTGATCCTGGCGTTGTTCCTTGGCAGCGTCCGGACGACCCTGATTTCGGCGTTCGCCATTCCCCTCTCGCTGGTCACCGGGATCCTGGTGATCGCGGCCCTCGGCCTTCAGATCGACACGATGACCCTCGGCGGCCTGTCGATCGCGGTCGGCCTTCTGGTCGACGACGCGATCATCGCGATCGAGAACATCTTCCGGCGGCTGAAGGAGGAGCGCCGTCTGCCGAGAGCCGATCGCCGGCCGGCGGCTGAGGTCGTCGCCGCGGCGACGAGGGAGGTGCTGAGCCCGATCCTCATCGCCACGCTGGTCGTCGTTCTGGTCTTCGTGCCGATCTTCTTCCTGCCGGGCCTGGAGGGCCGGCTGCTCCGGCCGCTCGGCCTCGCCTTCATCGCGGCGCTCTCGGCCTCGTTCGTGGTGGCGCTGACGGTCACGCCGGTGCTGGCGCTCCTTCTGCTGGGCCGGGCGAAGGTGCTTCGTGCCCGCGAGCCCTGGCTCCTGCGCGCTCTGCGAGCGGGGTACACGCCGACTCTCGACTGGTGCCTCGGGCACCGTTGGGCGGTTCTCCTGCTGGTGGTCGTCGTGGTCGTGCCCGTGGCCGCGCTCGTGCCCGGTTTGGGCCGCGGCTTCCTGCCCGCGTTCAACGAGGGATCGCTCACCGTTGCCGTCGTCAGCCCGCCGGGGATTCCGCTCGCCGAGAGCGACCGGCTGGGGAGCCAGGTGGAGGAAGCGCTCCTCGCCTTCCCCGAGGTGGTTTCGACCAGCCGCCGGACCGGGCGTGCCGAGAAAGACGAGCACGTGCAGGGGGTCAACGCATCCGAGATGGAGGTCGTCCTGGCGCCGCTCGGGGACGGCCGAAGCAAGGACGAACTGGTCGCCGAGATGCGCCGCGCCGTGGCGACGATCCCGGGGACGACCGTCTCCTTCGGGCAGCCGATCAGCCACCGGATCGACCACATGATGTCGGGGTCCCGGACCAATCTCGCGGTCAAGGTGTTCGGGCCCGACCTGGCGGTGCTGCGGACGCTCGCTTCCCGGGTCGAGCAGGTTCTGGGCGCCGTGCCCGGCATCGTCGACCTGTCGAACCAGGAGCAGGCGGCGATTCCCCAACTCGTGATCGACTTCGATCGCACCACGATCGCCCGGCACGGGCTTGGCCTTGCGGGCCTTGGAGAGGGAGTGGAAGCACTCTTCCAGGGTGTGGTAGTTGGCGAGATCGTCGAGGACGGTCTGGCGTCGGATGTCGCCGTCCGCCTGCCGCCGAGCCTCCGGTCCTCGCCCGAGAAGATCGCGGCCCTTCCGGTCTCGACCCCGGCCGGGGACCTGGTTCGGCTGGGCGCCGTGGCGGAGGTCCGGCACGCTCTCGGACCGTCGCTGATCCGGCGGGAAAACGCGCAGCGGGTGGCGATGGTCACCGCCAACATGGCGGCCGCCGACCTCGCCGGCACGGTGGGGCGGGCGCAAGCCGCCGTCGACGCCGGGGTCGACCTGCCGTCCGGCTACCTCGTGACCTTCGGCGGGCAGTTCGAGGAAGCCGGCCGCCGCGTCTCCACCGTGGCCCTGCTGGTGGTGCTCATCCTGATCGCCATGTACGGACTCCTCTACATCGAGTTCGGCAGCCACCGCGAGACCCTGATCATGCTCGTCAATGTCCCGTTGGCTCTCGTTGGGGGCGTGCTCGCGGTGGCTCTGGGCGGCGGCGTCCTGTCGCTTGCCACCGTGATCGGCTTCGTGACGCTGTTCGGGATCGCGACGCGCAACGGCGTGCTGCTGGTCAGCAACTACCGGCGGCTGCTCGCCGAGGGGCTGCCGCTGGACGAAGCCGTGCGGCGCGGCTCGGGACAGCGGATGGCGCCCGTGCTGATGACGGCGTTGACCGCGGGCCTGGCGCTGGTGCCCCTGGTGCTGGCTGCCGGCGCCCCGGGCAACGAGATCCTGAGTCCGATGGCGCAGGTCATTCTCGGAGGCCTCTTGACGTCGACGTTCCTGAACCTGGTCGTCGTTCCGGTGCTGTATGTACGATCGCTGAAGCCATGAAGACCGCATCGTTCTGTGTAGTCGTAGTCGTTGTTCCGCTGCTGTCGGCCTGCGGAGGGTCGAGCACCGGCGCCGATGCGAAACTCATCGCGTCGGTCGGCGACGAGTACGCCGCGGCGAACCCGCGCGGCGAGTACCGCTACAACTCTCCGACCTCGAGAACCGGTCCCTGTTCTCGGCCCAGGGGCTGATCTACACGAGCTGATCCCGGGCATCACTTCCAGTTCGCGCTGGCGAACGAGCGCGAGGACCTGCCCCGGTTCCGGCGCGAGACGATCGGCTACGGGGCCTTCACGGAGGGTTGGGCCGAGTACGCCGCTAACCTCGGCAAGGAGATGGGCGTCTACGAGAACGCCTACGACCTGTACGGCCGGCTGGTCATGGAGATGTTCATCTCCTGCCGCCTGGTGATCGACACCGGCATGAACCACTCCGTGCGCCCGTCATCGGGCGCACGGATTGCACGCGGGCACCCCGGCTTGCGGGGGTTCTCGCAGTGGTACATAGTGTCTGTACGGGTCATCGAACGTGCCACGAACGCGTCGCGACCATCCACCGCCCGACCAGGGAGTGAAGCCATGATCAGGGAAACCACCTACACCGGCGCACGCGAGCAGCTCGCCACTCTCATGGACCAGGTGACGGACACGCACGAGCCGGTGTTGATCCGGCGGCGCGGGAAGGAACCCGTCGCTCTGATCGCGGCGAGTGATCTGAGTTCGTGGATGGAGACGGACTATCTGCTTCGCTCTCCGAAGAATGCCGAGAGGCTGCGGAAGGCGATCGCCCAGGTCGAAGCTGGGGAAGGGATAGCGATGGACGTTGACGAGCTCCGTGAGCGGTTCGGCCTCACCGAAGAATGACGGTGGGCCGGCTCAGCGAGGCGGTCTTCAGTACTGTATTCCAGCGACGGACGTAATTGAGCGACGGACGAATATGCGGTCGTCCGGATCGCGTCTATCGTGGCATTCGCAGTTGCTCGCTGGACTGCCGCCAGTTGCCCCGACTGCGGAAGTCAGCGATAAGTCGGTTTGTCAAGCCCTTCTCAGGACGGGACGCGGCGGAGGCGTTAGAGGAACGCCGCGCCAGCGTGGTCCTCAAAGGCACCCTCCTGCCGGATGTACCGTAGGACCATGCCCGCGCTGCTGTGTCTGGTGACCTCCATGATCTTGTCGAGTCGGGCACGGTGGACGGCTGCGCTGGTCACGAATCCCGCTCGTAGGGAGTGTCCCGAATAGTGGGCGGGATCTAGGCCGATGGCGCTCACATAGCGTTTCACCGTCCGAGCGATGTCGGACGGATGCATGGCCCGTCCCTGTATGTGCCCGTTGCTCCGCATCGTCTGGAACACCGGCCCCCGGACAATGCCGGAGGCGGCGAACCACAGTCGCAGTCGTCGTACGGGACGAACCAGTTCACCATCGGGAACTGCGATCCGCTGACCCCGGCGTAACTGGTCGGTCTTGGACTCCCGGACGTGCAGATACATTCCCCGGAAGTCATCCTCATCACCGAGAAATTCGACGTCGGCGAACCGGAGACTGCAGATCTCGGACCGTCGCATCGCTGCAGCGAAGCCGACCGCGATCACGGCAGCGTCCCGAGTTGCAATCACCTGCCGTTTCTCCTGCTGTGCAAGCTCGTCGCAGTAGTCCAGGATACGCGCAATCTCGTGTTCCCGTAGCGCCTTCACCTGCCGCTGGCGGGGGGACAAGAGTCGTCCAAGTCCTTGAAGGACGTTCGCCACCCTTAGGTCGTTCGCCGGGGACTCGCGGCCGTGCTCTCGGTACTTCCGGTTGATCGCCGCGATGTAGAGCCGAATCGTCGCGAGCGCTAGCGGCTCCCCCTTCTTGGTCGTCGCACCTGGCGAGCGGGGCACGGAGGCCATCCAGACCAGGAAGCCCGTGATGTCGTCCGGAGTCGCGGTCATTGGATCTCTCCCCACTTCATCGCAATAGGTCGTAAACCGCTTCCATCCACACTGATAGGCGATACGAGTGTTCTCGGACAACGATGTCCGAACTGCGTCGGAAACCGATATCCCATTCTCCACGGCCAACGCTCTCTTGGCTGTCAACTGAATTCCCCTCCTTTTTACGGGTTCTAGGTATCACCTGCCGTCGCAGCGGTACGGCGATCTGCCTGCCCACAACCATGGCTCTCGAGGAGAGCACGGAGCGTATTTGCTTCCGTACTTTCGCCCGTTAAACCGACTTGTAGAGCAGTAACGTGCCTCCCGAACGGCAGGACTGAAGCTTGGAGTTCGCTGGATCGAGCCCGTGTGGGGTCTTGTACGGCCAGCGGCGGTCAGTCTGGGCCCTGTCCCTACTTCGGCCTTGAAGTCTTTCGCCTGGAGGTGATGCGAGCGCGCTAAGGAGTGCCGCGAAGGTTGTTCTGAGCGGCGCATCAGAACGCGGGACGGGTAGCGGTGTCGCTATCCGCCCAACTGTCAAAGGGTCTCAAGGCCCAAGAGGAGAAACACGTTGAAGAAGATTCTTCTACTCACTTGCATGGCGCTGGCAGCGTCGGTCGGCTTCGGCCAGGCCGGCGTGGGAGACAGCGCCGTCGACGTCAGCGCCGTCGAAGTCAGCATCAACGTCAACTGCGCCCCTGCGGAGGAGTGTTACGTCGCCGCCTTCACGGACGCTTCGGGCGGTTTCGTCGCTGAAGCGGCCAACGAAGACGACGACGAGACGATGGACGAAGACGAGAGCGTCGTCACGGTAGCGGTCGCCTGCGACGGCTATGCGAAGGCCGGCAGGTTGACGCCGAACGACGAAGGCATGGTCAGCGCCCACTTCGGTGACGACGATCTGGCTTGTGACGATGGAACCGGCACAGCCCTCATTCAAGGCATCATGCCCGGTGGCTGGTATTGGATCAACGACGAGATCAGTTCGGCTGTCGGTTCGTTGCTGCCGCTGAGCGTGTACGGGAACGAACCTACCCTGCCCACCATGCCGGGAGGCATCTTGACCGCCAAGAGCCAGGAGTTCACGGTTCTGGGTAAGGACTACGAGCCGGCAGCTACCTTCGTCAAGCACGCGGACAGCGGGCGCGTAGGCATCCTGTCCCATCTGCTCCCGATGAAACCGAAGCGGCGTTGTGCAGACAAGGTTCAGAACGACTGCGTTCTCGACGCTATGTACAGCATCACGGCGACGGGGCCCGACGGCGACGTCGCCAACGGCAGCGTTGTCCACCGGAATACTGGAGAGAACACGGTTGAGCTGAATCTCTCGGTGACGGGAGATGGTCACTTGCCGACAACAGGCACCGGAACCTTGTCGGCTACCTGGGACATGAACGGCGTTGCAGACCCGGATAAGCCGGTTGACACGCCGGGCGTGGACATCAATGGCAACGGAATCACCATTATGGCAGTTGATAGCTCGACTGGGCGCTGTCACGCGAGTAGTGCGGACAAAGACGACAAGATCGGCGTCTACGTCACCGCGACGCCGGTTAATCCGTTCGGTGCCGTGCCGGTGCCTGATGAGATCGACCAGTTCGTGATCTGGGTGGCCTGCTTCGAACCGGCAGCAGCGTCGGCCATTCAGGGTCGGGAACTCGTTCCCGACAATCTGGTTCCCGGGAACCCGTTCCCGACGAATCCCGATTGATTGACCGGAACATGCGTCGCTGAGTTCGAACTCGGGGTTTCCTTCATCAGTTTCCCCTCTCCTTGCTCAGCGGCGCGGCGGCGGCGGTAGAGGTAGGCCGTCTGTCCAAGAGCGAGAGTGGTTTCCCGCTAGATTGACTTCCCTACCGTCGTCGCCCCTTCTCGTCCCGCCTTCACCGGCGGGACGTACCGCTTTGGTGGGGTGCTTCTTGAAGCGTTCGGACCGAAAGCGAGACGGAGGTCGGGCCGACCGCATCCCGTCGCCGCAAGAGCCGTGTCCCACGGGACGCATCCCGCATGAGGGGGCGCCCGGCTTGCGCGGGTTCTCGCAGTGGTACCTAGTGTCTGTACGGGTCATCGAACGTGCCACGAACGCGTCGCGACCATCCACCGCCCGGCGCACGCCAACAGCTCGCCGCGCTCTCGTTGCACACCACGATGGCCCGGCGCGGACGGTGTTCCTGGACGAACGCCCGCAGGCCCCTCAGTTCCGCCTGCCGCACCCGGCTGGCGCCCTCACTCGGGCCGATTCCCGCCACGTGCCGGATTGCGCCGGTCAGGTACGGATGATTCTGCACCTTCTTGAGGAAGAGCGAGTCCGCGGCCTGGAAGTGGAGAACTTCGAGTCGCTCGGCCGGGAGTCGGGTCGCAGCACGCCGATTGGCGGTTTGATCGTGGCCTCCGTGCCGAACCAGTCTGTTGCCGATCGGCCATGACGCCGAAGCTCCATCCGCTCAACCAGGGCTTTCGCTGGGAGCCGCGAGGCGGCCCTTACCGGCGCATCTCTTCCGCGCAGGCCCGCCAATGGAGCGAGCAGGGCTTCTTCGTGCTCGAGAACGCGGTCGAGCCTTCCACAGTCGAGCACCTGATCGCCGAGATCGACCCCTGGGAGGCCGAGGCCGAAGCGTTGCTGCGCAAACAGCCGCGGGGGCGTCGCTTCATCGCTCGCGCCGACGAGATCACCTTCACCGTCCACCTGGTGCAGCGCTCGACTTTTCTCCGCGACTTCTGTGCCGGGCCTCTCTTTCGCGATCTCTCGGAGCCGTGAGCCTGTTGGGGGGGTCGCCACCAGCTGCAATCGCCCAGGACCGGGGACACGACATCGTCCCCCCTGAGCTGTGCGAGAAAGCGAGCACTTGAAGCGCGCCGTTCGCGCAGTACCGACCAACGCCGGGATTCTGGAGCCCGGCGGCATCGAACGGAGTGAAGGGGTCCTACCCGGCGTAGACCTCGACCTGCGACTCGCCGGCGCGCGCGAGTCGGCCGTGGTCCATCGCCCGACTCCCGCCACCGGTGTCGACAACGACAGCGTCAGCGTCAGCCTCGGCCTCGTCGATCCCGAAGGCTCCCTCGACCAGCGCCTCGAGTGGACCGGCCTGGAGCAGGGAAGAGAAGGCGACTACTACTACGTTCGCGTCACCCAACTCGACTGCGAGCGTGCGTGGTCGAGCCCCTTCTGGGGGGGGGAGAGGCAACAAAGGCCGTGGCGTAGTCAGGACCCGCTACACGCGGCGACCGGCCGATCGCGGGCGAGGGCTAGGACGCGACAGAACTCGGGACTAACTGGCGCCAGTTGGCCCGAAGGCGAGCAACGCCTGGTCCGCTCGAGTTCCTGGCCCGCGCCGAGGGTTGCATCAGCCGGGCTAGCTCGCGCGCCCGAGCGTCCCAGTCGCTTCCGACCTCGTCCGGCGGGCGCTGCCTCGCCTCGATGGCGGCCCCAGGGATCGGAACGCCTTCGACCGACCGGACCGCTCCGCCGATCTCCCAGCCAGGATCGAGCCGCACGTGGAGTTCGTTGGCGCCCGGTTTGAGCACGATCTCGCGCGATTGGCCGAGAAGGTCCGGATGGGCGACCTCGGCGGTCGCGGCGCCGAGGCCCACTGTGAGGCTGGTGCGGCCGCCAGCGTCGGTCCGGCCGACAACAGGCGGCCGAGCGAAGCTCGCGAGGCTCACCGTGACGTTGGCGTTCGCTACCGGCTCGCTAGGGTGCTTGGTCACGCGGACTGTCAACCGATTCAGCGTCTGCAACCGGAGTTCGATCTCGCGTGTTTCTCCCCGTACTAGCTCGATTCCCTCAAGTTTGGCACATCTCGACTCGTCGCGCGCCTCGGCGGACCATGTAGCGGGCACTAGGTTGTCGAGACGGAAACGTCCGTCGCTGTCGGTGCGGACCCGGCGAAACAGATGCTCGCCCGACAGGCCCGGGTCGAGAATCTCCGTTCCGGCCGGCAGCGTGAACACGTCCAAGTCGAGATAGCCTTCACCGTGAGGCACGTCCGCCACGGTCTCAGTCAGATCGACATACTCAGGATGTGAGATCTTAAGGCGAAGACGCCCGCCGCGCCCCGGGTCAGAAAGGAACCAAACCGCCGCGCCGCGTACGGCGCGGTTCGACCCGACTTCGGCGATGCGGCCTCGAAGCGCTACAGGGCGTCTGAGACGAACGTCAACGACCGAGTCTTCGCCCTCGTTTCTGTCCGAGGCCCACTCGTGCGAAACGACGGCGGCATGCGCGCCGTCAGCACCTTCGAACACGAGAATCACGTCTTGGTCCGGCGCCACGCCGACAGTGGCTTCGCCGCTTTCGTCGGTGATGGGAGGAAGCGTGCCGCTCTGAACGGTCAGCGCGGCCTTGACGGGCTGCGGCCAGCCGTGTACGGTGAGCGATGGTTGGTTGGCAGGTCAACAACTCAAAAGGGACAAGGGAGGCTTGAGATGAAGAAGACGATTCTGAAAGGAAGAGGAGGCTAACGCCTGCTGTGGCGATGACGATTGTCCAGAGCATCCTGGGGGTGGCCCAATTGTCGAGTGAATGGTGGCTGCCGGCGGTGCGGCGCGCCCTCAACTGGGATATCATAGGTTGTCCAAAACACCTGCGTTTCGCTGGTCATCGTTCCTAATCGCGGCGTTGGCAGCACTCGGACTTGGGTGCCACTTCGTGGATCCAGAGTGCCTGTTCTTGCCTGGTTCGAGCTTGAGGGGGAAGGGGAACGGTACCCTGCTTCAACTTGATCTGAGTTCTAAGGACTGGCGACATGATGAGTTCAGGATAGGGGCGGGCGGTGGCTCAGAGTACTCTCAGTTGGTTGAGGGCTTCACAGCTTGCCAGCGTTTTTCCGAGGACCAGCTAGACGCTCTGCGGGTCCTATGGACTGAGTTGGTTCAGGGCTTCATGCAGGTAGCGAGTGTGGCCGAGGCTACGCGTACAGTCGGTACGGGTCGCACGGAGACGATCGTAAGTGCAACGGGGCTTGGGAGGAACAGGTCAGGCGTCGGCAGGAACACCTTCGACATGCCCGCGTGACTTACTACGCTGAGTTCGGGCCTGTCCGGTTCTTCTGGGGCCTAGAGTCTTCGCTGCCCGTGGAGTTGGAGGAGTCGTTTTCGGGCACTTTGCGGATCCTGTGCGAAGAGAGTGGTCGGCTCAGACGGACCGTCCGGCGGCGACTGCCAGCGGTGGCTGCGAAGGCCGGCTGCTGAGGGATGCCGCTTCGGTTTCTTGAGCAGACCATGGTCTGTGGGTCTAGGTCCTATCGCCTGTTGCTCGTAGCCTTGGTGTTGGTGTTTCTGTTTAGCGCCTGTACCTATGCGCTGACTCCCTGGAAGTTCAGATGGGGCGGAGATGCCGGTTGTGGGAAGGCCGGGAACGGGGCCGAGTCGCGATACCGCGGGACGCGGTTGACGCTAAAGATCGCTCCTTTGGACCGAAGTCCAGTTCAGAGCTTCGCGATCCTGATCGACGCCGACGGACGGGCGACCTACTTGACGGGCGGCGGGGCCACAGGTTGTCTTCAGTTCTCGGCATCCGACCTTGAAGCGGTGGATCGACTCTGGACGAACGACGGACTCCTCGAACGTGCGCCTCAGGCTTGTGGCCCGGGCGTGTCCCTCCTGGATGGCGGTCCGTTGCCGGAACGCTGGAACTTCAAGAACTGCGGCTCCCACTACCGTTCGGACAGCGCCGAGACCTGCCTGTCGGCCGGCGTTGCGATGGCAGGGCGTGCGGCCTCGGCGATGCGCAACGTGTGGATCGAGTACGTCGGGGTCGAGGAGGACCATCACCTGGACTTTAGGTGGGATCTGGCGGTGCCGCTGCCGCACCTCTATGAAGAGACGCTGGTCGAGACCTTCAATCTTGTCCGCGCCCGAAGTGACGAGTTGCGGATGGCAATGCAGGAACACCTCCCGCCCGGATTCGGGCGGCGGATCGACTGCCGATCCGACGATCCCGCTCGGCTTGGCGTCGCGGGCAGAAACTGAGCGTCGCTTCGAACGCGGCCGCGATGGCGATCGTTGTCCGATCGCTTGCTCGTGTACGGCGGCGCCGGCCGCCCTCGCGCGTCCACGTCCGCATCCGGACCCACCGGCGCGCGCTCCAGCATCTCGTTGGCATCGCGGCACAGCTCGGCCAGCTCGTCGCCGCCGATGAGTCCCTCGAAGACGTAGAACCCGTGTTTCCAGTACGCCGCCAGGATGTCCGGATGGAGCCTGCCCTGGTCCGTCAGTCGAATCGGCCCCCGGTTGCCGATCTCGGCGGCGAGGCGCAGCCCCTCTTCCTGGTACGCCGCCATGCCGGCCGCGTGCTCTGCCCGAGTCGGCGCCGTCACCGGGTCGCTTGCGCTCTGCGTGTCGTTCATGGCGGTGGAGGCGATTCTAGCGCCGGCCCTGCCGGCCGCCGGCCAGACGACAGTCCGCAGGATGAATCCAGATCCCGGAGGCTAGACAGTCTGCGATCCGCAACCGTACAAGTCACTGTGACCAAGTGTTCCTAGCGCCTCCCCTGGGAAGGAGCGAACCAGTGCCCGACTACCGCCGCTCAATCGGCTTCCTCGTGATCGGCGTCCTCACCGTCCTGGTCGGAGTGGGCCTCAGCGCCGCCGTCCCGGCCGACGAAGGTGACGCACGCCCGGAACTTCCAGTCTGCGCGCCCCTGGCTGCCTACACGGCCGACCTCCTCGCGATCCGCGGCGAGGCGATTCTGGGCGGCGGTACCCGGCAGGAACTCCTGGCTGCCCATCGCGCCCTCGCTGACTGCATCGAGGCCCACGGCCTCCAGCGTTCCACCCAGTAGTCCGCCAGGTTCCAGATCCGGATCTCCGCGTCGCGCAGCGCCTTTCCGGTCAGCACGCTCGGATGGCGGTCGGCGCTCAGGACCGGCGACGAGTCGCCGGCCGGGATCCCGGCCCGCCAGAGGAGGTTGCGGTCGAGTCCCACTTCGACCGGCAGGGTGCCCGCCTCGATGGCGCCGCCGCCGTTCGGTCCCCGGAAGCGCGGCCACTCGGCGGTCTCGGCCCAGGTGAGCCACGGGAGGGCAAGGGCGCTCAGGATCGGGACTGCTAGACGACTCAAAGGAGCGGAGTTCCGGCTTCGCAAATTGTTGATACCATATCGCATGTGATACGGCTTGTTCTGGACACCAATGTCATTGTTGCCGGCCTGCGGAGTCCGACCGGCGCGTCTGCGGCGTTGATCGACCACGCCTTGAACGCGACGTTCGTGTTGGTGCTGTCCGTTCCTCTAGCGCTGGAGTACGAGGCGGTCTGCCGGGATCCGGCCCAACGGATCGTGTCGGGCCTGAGCGAGACGGAGGTCGAGATCATCGTCTCGGCGCTTTGCGCCGTTGCGGCGCCCGTTGCAACCTGGTTTCTGTGGCGTCCACAGTTGCACGATCCGGCCGATGAGATGGTGCTCGAAACCGCCATCAACGGCGGGGCCGACGCTCTGGTGACGTTCAACCGGAAGGACTTCGGCTTGGCGCCCGAGCGCTTCGGCATCGCGCTGCTGTCACCCCAAGAGGCCCTGAGGAGACTGTCGTCATGAAGAAACAGCTTAGTACCTATCCGTTGCGGCTACCTACGTCGTTGAAGACGGCGGTCGCCGAGATCAGCCAAGCCGACGGCACGAGCATCAACCAGTTCGTGACGACGGCGGTGGCCGAGAAAGTCTCGGCGATGCGGACTGCCGAGTTCTTCACCGGGCGCGCGTCTCGGGCTGACATCGAAGCGGCGCGGCGGCTGTTGCGCAGATCGGGCGGCCAAGCTCCAGATCCCGAAGACCGGCTGGAAGAATGAGACAACCCGATCGTCGCGGCGCCCTGCTTGTCGGCGGTTGATGCCTAACGTTTACAACTATCCCGCCGACGTCCAACGTGACGAGGACGGCCGCGCCGCGGCAGCCGCGGCCGCCGCCGGAGAGCGAGCGCTGACTCAAAGGAGATCGCCGCCGCAGGCGGAAGCACACGTACCGTGCGCCTCGAACGCCTGCACGACGTTCTTGCCGGTGCGCCAGCGATGGACTTCGTCCGGCCCTCGTCTCTCGTTCAGTGATTGCGCGACGGAACGGTCGCAGAACGACCGCGAAGTCGATCTTGTGGGAACCCTCAGAAGATCGCCAGTGCGTTGATCGGCGAGCCGGTTCCGGTTTCGACGGCCAGAGGCCCCGCCACGAGCAGAAACTCCCAGCGACCCAGCTCGGCCGCCGTCTCGGCGACGGCTTCGAGGTCCTGGTTGTCGAAGATGTCGATGCCCATGGCGACGATCGTGAGGATGTGCACCGGAAGATCGACGCCCTCCACCTGCGATGGAACGACGTCGAGCGCCGCGTCGGAGCCGATGAACGAGATGTCGCGGGAGCGAACCCACGGCATCGTCGAGGCGTGGAGGCCGGCCGCGTTCTGCGACACGGCCCAGGGTCCGAGCTCGGCTCGCCGCGCCCAGCGCCCGGTACGGATGAAGACGGCGTCGCCCGCGCGGACGCGGAGCCCGGCCATCTCCTCGAAGGCCTCGAGGTCCTCGGTGTAGATCGGCGTCCCCGGTTCCAGATAAGGCGCGCCCTTGAGACGGGGTATGTCGAAGACGATGCCCCTGGTGACGATGCCGCCCCGGAGGTTGAAGATCGAAGACCGCGTGCAGCCCTCCTCGGTGACCGTGTCCCGCGAGTAGCCGTTGTACATCTTCCCCTTGTAGAGGATGTGACACAGGGCGTCGATGTGGCTGTGCGAGTAGCCGTGGTAGCTGATCTCGTGGCGATCGCTGACGCCGTCGCGAAACCCGGGCTCCTCGTCGGGGTCGGGAAGCCGCAGGATCGCGCGCTCGAACGGCAGCGGCACATCGACGGCCTCCTCGGTGATCAGAGGATGGGCGAGCGAGACGGAGATGCCCTCCGTCGCCAGGGCCAGAGCCTCGAGGCGCTTCTCCGGGGTGATCAGGTTGGCCGCCCCCAACTGGTCGTCGTCGCCCCAGCGGCCCCAGTTGGAGAGCTCCTCCATCAACCGCTCGATGTCCGCCTGGGCGAGATCGCGTGATTCGGGTGAGTAGCTCCGGGCGGGTTCGGGCGAGGATGCCGTTTCTGTGTCGGATGCGGGCTCAGTCTCCCCCTCCGGGGCGGTCGTGCAAGCGCCAATCAGCAGCGTGCATGCAATGCCGAGCGTCAGATGTGTGGCCTTCATTGGTTTCCTCCCTCTTCCGACGACGTTTCAGACTGGGTGCGCCGGCACCCTCGCCGGCTGTAGCCGCGGGTCTTCTGACCCGCGGGAAGAAATGCGCCCCGGAGCGGCGACCATACTGCGGCTCCTAGTAGTGCATGCCCTTGACGGGACGCGGCACAGGCCCCGACCGCCACCATCGCTCCTTCAAGGAAGCGGCGCCGATCCATCGAAGGACCTGTGGACCGCTCCGGCCAGGGTGTTGACGACATCATTTGCTAGCTTGCCATGGCGCTGCTTCAGAAGCCCGGGCGTGAGCCGTGTCGTCACGGGCCACGGCCAGCCTCCCGTGACGTACGCTGGACGGGGTCGCCTGGAAACAGGTGCGAACCGACCCTGGAGGGGGTTGATGACGTGGGAAGACCTTGAGGAGTACGCCGACTTCAACCGCGACTTTCTGGCCGCCAGGGAAAAAGCCTTCCGGGCCGGTCTGAGCGTCGAGGAGGCGGCGGCGACCCTGGAGTTGCCTGAGCGCTACAAGGACTACGGCATGGAACACGCGAGAGCGAACATCGAAGCGATCTATGACGAGTTGGCGAACAGGTAACGGGCAGCGCGTAGCCAGGCGGCTCACGGCGTTGCTCGCCTGTGTCACATCCATCCTGGTGGGCGCGACCCGGGCTCGTGCGGACGACTGGCCGGAGTTCGAGGCAAGGGCCGCCTTAGCGGCCGGAGAGCTTGGCAGGGCGATTGCTCAGGTCGTCTTGCGGGGACGGTTGCGGAGTAGACTCAGAACCTGAGAGCTTGAAGACGATGTCCACGACGAACGCGGAACTACTCGGTCGCATCACGGCCCGGCCGGATGTCTTCGGCGGTAAGCCGATCATCCGTGACATGCGGATCTCCGTGGAGTTGATCCTCAGCCTTCTGGCGCAGGGGGCGACTCCCGACGCCATTCTGGAGGACTATCCGGATCTGGAAGCAGACGACATTCGGGCTTGCACGGCGTACGCCCACGCAGTCATCGCCCGAGACACGCTGTCCGCGGTGTCCGTCGCCAGGTAGTGCGGTTCCTTGTGGACCGATGTACCGGCCGCCGGCTGGCCGAGTGGCTACGCCAAGAAGGACGCGATGTCGTTGAATCGCTCGAACTCGGCCCCGATCCGGGCGACAGAGCGCTACTCCATCGAGCGGCCGAGAACGACCGAATCCTGGTCACGATAGACACGGATTTCGGCGAACTGATCTTCGGGCAAGCGGCAGCCCATGCCGGTCTGATGCGGCTACCCGATGTCCCCGCGGAGCGGCGAATCGCGTTGATGAATGAGCTGTTGGCGCGCCATCGGCGCGAGCTGGAGGCGCGAGCGGTGATCACGATACGAGGTGAGCGAGTCCGGGTCTCGCGGCAACCTTCCTGACTCCTCTTAGCGACCGAGCAGCCGATCACGCCACCGCCGATGACGACTACTCGCCGCCTCCATCGGCGTCAACGTCCCGCTGCGTGCCTGCGAGCACTACTACGTCCGTTTCGACTCCGTCGAGGGGCTCGACGCGAACCTGCCCGTCGTGCGGGACTACGACGCCATCTCGTACTACCGGTACGACGCGGGCAAGCTGATGGTCGGCGTCTTCGAGCCGAACGCGCGGCCCTGGGGCATGGACGGCATCCCCGAGGACTTCTGCTTCGACGAAATCGCCGTCAACCGCGAGCACTTCGAGCCGTTGCTGCGCGGCGCCAGGGAGCGCATGCGGGCCCTCCAGTCGGCCGACGTCCTGCAGCTCTTCCGCGGCCCGGAGAGCTTCACGCCGGATGTCCGCTACCACGTCGGCGAAGCGCCCGAGTGCGGGAACTGCTTCGTCGCTGCCGGCCTGAACTCCATCGGAATCCAGTCCGCGGGCGGGGGTCGCGCATCACCTACGTCGGCGAATTCGGTTGGGAGCTCTACGTTCCGTCGGAGTTCACGGCCGGCGTCTACGACGAGGTCCTGGCCGCCGGCGAGGCGTTCGGTCTGGTCCAGGCCGGCTACCATGCCCTGGACTCGCTACGTCCGATCTGGCTGGGGGACGAAATCGCGGGCTACGTCACCTCCGGGAACTACGGCCACAGTCTCGGAGCGGCCGTCGGCCTCGGCTGCGTCCGCCTGTCGCTGTTGCCGGACTTCCCCGACTGCCCGGCCGTTTCGAGATCGAGGTCGCGGGCGTCCGCTTCCCGGCCGAGGCCTCCGGCAAACGCGTTCGCAGTTGCACGGAGCGGGAGGCGCGATTCCCGCCCCCCGGTCCTCTGGCTGGCCAAGGTGCTCGGGAGCGGTGCACGTGTCTTCCGGCTCTATGGCACGCCTGTCGGCCCGTACCCACAACACGCCCGACAGTGCAGCGGCCGCCGACGTCGGCTAGCGAAGGGGACTCCTGGTCTGGAGCACGCTCCCGCGCTGTACGTCGAGCTGGCGGACGGCGCTCCTTCCCCCGCGGTAGTAGGCTCTGGCGGTCAGGTTTGCAATGCCCCGCGGGATCGGGTGCGGATGAGAGTTCGCGTGGAGGTCGAGAATGAAGTACCAGGTAGCGCTTCAGGAGTCCGAAGAGGGCTTCAGCGTCTGGGTGCCGGGCCTGCCCGGCTGCGTGTCCCAGGGTGAGACCGAAGAGGAAGCGCTGGCCAACATCGCTGAGGCGGTCCGGGAGTACCTGGAAGTGGCTGCTGAAAACGCGGCCGGTATGAAGATCCGGGAAATCGAAGTCGCCGTATAGAGGCGATGCCAAAGATCCCTGGGGTCAATCATCTCCGGGCGGTACGTGCACTGGAGAAGGTCGGTTTCCGCATCGCGCGGCAAGGCAAGCACATCGTCCTGACGGACGGTCAGCGCATCGTTACCGTGCCCCGCAACAACCCGTCAATGCGTTCACGATGGGACGCATCGTCCAGGACGCCGGTTTGACCGAGGCAGAGTTCAGGAAGCTGGTTTGAACCGGGCTACGTCGGGAGCAGGTCGCGAGTCTCCTCGGATCTTGACGTGAAGATCCTGGTCATCGCCGACGTACACGGGAACGCCGAGGCTCTCTCGGCGGTGCTCGACAAGGAACGGGACGCCGACGCGACGGTCTTTCTCGGCGACACAGTGCTCTCGGGCCCGCAGCCGAACGAGACGATGGCCCTGCTCGGGGGCGTCGATGGCGTCCTCATCGCGGGCAACCGCGACCTGGAGATGCTGGAGCCGGAGCGGTTCGAGAACTGGCCGGCGCCGTGGCTGGCCTACGCGCGCCCCTTGCGGTTGCCCAGCACGGTGCAGTGAAGGGCGGCGACGGCATCGACCCGGCGCTCATCGAGGAACTCGAGCAGCGGTTCGGCTTCGACAAGCCGGCGCCGGTCCGGTTCTTCATCATGCCGCGCGACTATCTGCGCTTCGACCTGGGCGAGAGCTTCTACCAGGACGTTCCGGTCATCGACCTCATCCTGGATCGGCTGCCGGTGTCGATGTCCCTGGGGCTCTGGACCCTGCTCATCGTCTAGTCGGTGTCGATCCCGCTCGGCATCCGCAAGGCGACGGCCGACGGCTCCTCGTTCGACATCTGGACCAGCGTGGTGATCCTCGTCGGCTACGCGATTCCCGCCTTCATCCTCGCCGTCCTGCTGATCGTGCTCTTCGCACGCGGCGGTCTGATCGAGTACTTCCCGCTGCGCGGTTGGCCGCGGAAGAAGTCCCTGGTGGCCGTCGACGATGTGTCGCTCCGGGTCCGCCAGGGCCACAGCCTCGGCGTCGTCGGTGAGTCGGGAAGCGGCAAGACGACTCTGGCGATGGCCATCGTCCGGCTGCTCAAGAGCCGCGGCGAGATCGTCTTCGACGGCGGGTCCATTCACGACCTGGGCTTCAAGCAGCTCAAGCCGCTGCGCCGGTCGATGCAGATCGTCTTCCAGGATCCCTACGGCAGTCTGTCGCCGCGGCTGACCGTCGAGGAGATCGTCGCCGAGGGTCTGGGTATCCACGAGCCGGGGCTCACCGCCGGCGAACGGCGCGGGCGGGTGGCCGAGATCTTTGGGGAGGTCGGCCTGGAGCCCGGGATCCAGAGTCGCTATCCGCACGAGTTCTCGGGCGGCCAGCGCCAGCGGATCGCCGTCGCGCGGGCGATGATCCTGCAGCCGCGCTTCGTCGTGCTCGACGAGCCCACATCTTCCCTGGACATGACGGTGCAGGCGCAGATCGTCGAGGAGCTCTACGAGGCGCCGCGCGAGGCCTACACCCAGGCGCTGATGAACGCCACGCTCGATCTCGGCAGCGCGCTTCCGTCCCGCGAGCGGGCCGAGCCCGGTTGAACCAGTCGACGGGCCGTCAGGGCCAGGCGCCCCGGTCCCGGTCCCAGGCGAGGCGCCCGGCGACGAACGCGGCCCCCACCGCCCGGTCGTCGCCCAGGAGGGCGAGTGCGTACAGAGTGTCCTCGAGGTTCTCGGAAAGGGCGTGGCGATCGCGCATCACCGGTGTTGCCGCCGGATCGAGCACCACGATGTCCGCCCAGTGGCCGGGTTCCAGAGACCCGATCTCCTCCTCGAGACCGAGGAGCCTGGCGTTGCCTCGGGTGGCGGAGTGGAAGAGGTCGTGGGCGCCGAGATGGACGTTTCGGAGCAGGCCGCCTGGTAGGCCCCGGCGAGCGTGTGGAGCATCGAGTAACCGGTTCCGGCGCCGACGTCGCTTCCCACCGCGATTCCAACCGGGCGTTCCGGGCGGTTGATCAGGCTCCGGTCGAAGACGCCTGAGCCCAGGAAGAAGTTCGCGGTTGGGCAGTGGACCACCGTCGTGCCGGTTTCGTGGAGCCGATGGCATTCCCGCTCGCCAAGGTGGACACCGTGCGCAAGGAAGGTGCGGGGCCTCAGGAGTCCCGCCCGCTCGTACACGTCCGTGTAGTCGAGCGCCTCCGGAAAGAGCTCCCGAACGCGCGCGATCTCGGCCCGGCTCTCACCGAGGTGCGACTGCACCAGAAGCTCGGGGCGCGCGGCCGCGAGTTCGCCCGCATGCTGAAGCTGCTCGCGGCTGGAGGTGATGGCGAATCGAACCGTGATCGCGTACTGAAGCCGGCCCCGGAGATGCCACCGATCGGCGAGCGTCTCACTGTCGGCGACCCCCGTTTCCGGATCATCCAGGAGGCCGGCCGGCGCGTTGCGGTCCATCATCGTCTTGCCGGTGACGATGGCCATGCCCCGCGCTTCGGCTGCGTTGAACAGGGCTTCGGCGGCTTGCCGGTGGACCGACGAGAACACGACCGCGGCTGTGGTTCCGTGCTGCACCAGCCGTTCCAGGAACACGCCGGCCGCTTCGGCGGCGTGGGCCGGGTCGCAGTAGCGGAGTTCCTCGCGCCAGGTGAAGCGGTCGAGCCAGTCGAGCAGATCCCGGCCGGGCGCCGCGAGCATCCGGTACTGGGGAAAGTGGACGTGGGCGTCGATGAAGCCGGGCAGGACCAGCGCGTCGCCATAGTCGTGCCTGGGCAGTTGCCGGTAGTGCTCCGGCAATGCCGCGGCTTCCCCGCAGAAAGCGATGCGCCCCTTCCCGTCGACCGCAACGGCGCCCCGCGGGTGGAAGTCGACGGCCTCCGCCGGGCCCGCGGCCGCCGGATCGGCGCGGTAGGTGAGGACCGCGCCGAGGATCACCCGCCCGCTCTTCGTCACGTGGAGAACCGTTCCAGGAGCTGGGCGGCGACGCCGGTGGCGATGGCCGCGGGCGTCTTGGACCGGATTTGGGGCAGCCCGATCGGACAGACGAGAGCGTCGGTCAGGTCATCCGGCAGGCCGGCGCTCCGCAGCCGCTGCACGAAGCGGGCGCGCTTGCTGGTGGAACCGATGAGCCCGACGTAACTGAACCGGCGGGCCGCGAGAGCTGCATGGACGATCGCAAGATCGAGTGGGTGGCTGTGGGTCATCACGACGATGGCGGCGCCCGAAGGGGCGGCGGCCAGCTCGGCCGCCGTGTCCGGGCTCTCGATGGTCCGGATGGGCTGAGGCAGGACGGGTGGGAACGCGTCAGAGCGCTCGTCGATCCAGGTGACGGCGAACGGGAGAGGAGCCAGGGCGAGCATGAGGGCCCGGCCGACGTGGCCGGCGCCGAACAGCCAGACCTCCTGCGGCCGGTCGCCGAAGCGCTCCACGACTTCGACTCTTCCGTCCGTTCCCGCCTCGCCGGCACCCTCGTCTCCATCCTCGGCAGGGGTCCGGTCCACCGCTCGTCGTCCGATCCGGGCGCGGACCGTGAACGGACCGGCCCGCTCCCGCGCCGCGAGCGCGCGGACGGCGTCGAGCTGCTCCGTCACCAGGACCTCGGACAGCACCTCGACGCTGCCGCCGCAGCACTGGGCGAGTTCGGGCCCGAGGGAGTAGCGGTCGAGGGCGGCAGACTGCGCACCCGCGGCCAGCGCCTGCCGCGCCGCCTGGAGCACCCGCCATTCGAGCTCGCCGCCGCCGATCGTGCCGGAGAAGCCGGTGTCGCCCGGTCCGATGACCATGCGGGCCCCGGCCTCGCGCGGTGTGGAGCCGCGCACGTTTACGACCGTGACCAGGGCGCACGTGCCATGCGCCTCCAGGAGGCTGGCGACTTCGGGCCAGACGCGGCGCATGGAGTCAGCTCGCGACCGGCGCCTCAACCGCCAGCGCGGGCGCCGGACGGTGTTCGCGCCGCAGCGCGTCCGCGGCGCGCAGGATGGCTTCCGGCGTGGCCGGCGCGTCGAGCGTCGGCACCCTGCCCGGGGCCAGACTGGCCACCGCGTGGGTGATGGCCGAGAACGCCGAGAGCGCGAGCATGAGCGGGGGTTCGCCGACCGCCTTCGACCGGTAGATCGTGGGCTCCGTGTTGCCGCCCGACTCGTAGAGATCCACGCGGAAGTAGTCTGGAACGTCCGAACAGGTGGGGATCTTGTAGGTCGACGGCGCGTGGGTCAGCAGCCGTCCCGACGGATCGAACACCAGCTCCTCGGTGGTGAGCCATCCCAGACCCTGGACGAAGCCGCCTTCGATCTGGCCGATGTCGATCGCCGGATTCAGCGAGTTCCCGGTGTCGTGCAGGATGTCCACCCGGTCGAGTCGGATCTCACCCGTTTCCGTGTCTACGGTGACTTCGCTGCAGGCGGCGCCGCAGGCGAAGTAGAGGAACGGCCGTCCGCTGCGCCGGTCCCGGTTCCAGCCGATCTTCGGCGTGCGGAAGAAGCCGGTAGCCGACAGCGACACGCGTTGCTGGAAGGCGGTTGCCGCGAGTTCCCCGAAAGGAATCGTGTCGCGGCGTTCGCCGTCGCCGCTCGCGACGCCGACTCGTCCGTTCGCGAAGGAGATGGCGTCCGGCTCGACGCTGAAGTGCCGGGCGGCGAGTTCCGCGAGCCGCCGGCGAATCTTGCCGGCGGCCAGCCGCGCCGCCATGCCGTTCAGGTCCGAGCCGGACGACGCCGCGGTGGCCGGGGCGTTCGGCACCTTGTCCGTTCGCGTCGCGGTGATGTGCACCTTGTCGATGTCGACTCCCAGCTCCTCGGCGACCACCTGGGCGACCTTGATGTAGAGCCCCTGGCCCATTTCGGTGCCTCCGTGGTTGACCTGAACCGAGCCGTCCACGAAGACGTGGACGAGGGCGCCGGCCTGATTCAGGGGCAGCAGCGTGTACGCGATCCCGAACTTGACCGGAGTCAGCGCGATCCCCTTGCGCAGGGGACCTCCCAGAAGATTGAAGCGCGCCGCGGTCTCCCGCCGGGCCGCGTAGTCGCTGGTCTGCTCCAGCGTCTCCACGATGTCCGGGAGTACGTGCTCTTCCACCGTCATGCCGTAGGGCGTCGTGTCCCGGCCCGGACGGTAGAGGTTCCGTTTGCGCACCAGGAGCGGATCGAGCCCCAGAGTGATTGCCGCGGCGTCCATCGCCCGCTCGGCGACGATCATCCCCTGGGGTCCGCCGAATCCCCGGAACGCGGTGTTGGAGACCGTGTCCGTTTGCAGGCGGCGCGTTTGGATTGTCGCGGCGGGGTAGTAGTACGCGTTGTCGGCGTGGAACGTCGCTCGGTCGCAAACGCCGGTCGACAGGTCCGCCGAGCAACCGCAACGGGCCGCCAGGTCGATCTCGATTCCCGTCAGGACGCCGGAAGCGTCCAGGCCGCAGCGATAGTCCCCCCGGAAGTCGTGACGCTTGCCCGTCATCGCCATGTCGTCGTCGCGGTCGAGCCGGAGCTTTGCCGGGCGGCCGACCTTCCGGGCGGCGAGGGCCGCCAGGCAGGCCCACTGAGCGGCCTGCGACTCCTTGCCGCCGAAGGCGCCGCCCATGCGGCGGCACTCGCAGACGACGGCCGCGTCGGGGATGTCCAGCATGCCCGCGACCAGCCCCTGGACCTCGGCTGGGTGCTGGGTGGAGGAGAAGACCCGGATCTCGTCGTCCTCGCCGGGCACCGCGAGCGCGACCTGGCCCTCCAGGTAGAAGTGATCCTGGCCGCCGATCCGGAGACGCCCTTCAAGGTGGTGCGGCGCCGCGGCGACGGCCCCGGCCGCGTCGCCGCGCTCGAAGCCGTAGGGCGGCAGCAGATCGCTGTCCGCGGCGAGTCCGTCGTCGACGTCGACTCGAGGCGGGCGGGACTCGACGTCGATGCGGGCGCGCTTCGCGGCTCGACGGGCGATGTCGCGCCTCTCGGCCACGACCGCGAAGACGACCTCGCCGGGGAAGCGGATCGCGTCTCCGGCCAGGATCGGATCATCCCCCGCCGCGGGGCTGCAGTCGTTTCGGCCGGGAATGTCGCCCGCTTCGAGAACCGCCAGGACTCCCGGGAAGGACCGCACGGCCGAGAGGTTCAGCGAGCGGATGAGGCCACAGGCCGCGCCCGCGGCGCCGGGCGCCACATGGACCGTGCCGTGAGGCTCCGGCAGATCGTCGACGTAGTTCGCCGTGCCCCGGACGTGCCGGACCGCACTGTCGTGGGGGAGTGGTTGCCCGACTGCCTTCATCGGCTTCTCAGGCCGCGTCCTGTCTGCGGCCGCGGACTCGGGTCTCCCAGCTCGGACTGCCCGCGATCTCGCGAAGCGCCTTGAGGACCAGGGCGCCGGCGACCCGCAGCCGGTAGCGGGCGCTTGCCCGATGATCGTCGATCGGCGAGAAGTCGGCGGCCAGCGCGGCGCGGAGCGCCTCCTCCGCGTCACGGAGTGATGCGTCGTCCAGGTTGAGCGCGATGACGGCCTCTTCGGTCCGCGGGGAGCGCCTGGGTGTCGCGGCCATGCCGCCCCACGCCATCCTCGCGGAGACGATGCGTCCGCCGACCGCGTGAAACCGGAACGCCCCGAGCACGGACGAGATGTCCTGGTCGTAGCGCTTCGAGATCTTGTAGCCGCGGAAACGCTCGTCCGGGCCGAGGCGGGGAACTCGTATGCGAGTCAGGACTTCACCGGGTTCGCGGTCCTGAACGCCGTAGTCGAGGAAGAACTCCTCGAGCGGCAGAGTCCGGCGACGTTCACCAAGGCGGAGCTCGATGGAAGCCCCGAGTGCGATCAGAACCGGGGGCATGTCGCCGATCGGCGAGCCGTTCGCAATGTTGCCGCCGACCGTGCCGACCGCCCGTACCTGCTTCGAACCCAGGCGCTGGAGAACTTCGCCGACATCCGGGTCGATGCCGGAGAGCGCCGCTTCCGCTTCGGTGTACGTCGCCGCTGCGCCAAGCTCCACCCGGTCGCGCTCTTCGCGGACGGCGCGGAGGGAGGGGACGCGCCCGGTGTGAATGATCCGGGCCAGGTGACGCAGTTCCTTCGTGATCCATAGACCGACATCCGTCGCGCCGCCCGTGATCACGGCATCAGGGTGTCGGGCGCAGAGGTCGGCGAGGCTGTCCTCGGAGGCCGGCGCCGCGAAGAACGTCTCGTCGTTGCCAACGAAGAGGTCCTGACCGTCGTCGAGTGCGTCGAGCTGCTCCGCCGTGCGAGCCGCGTTTCGCGCGAACTCGTCCCGGGGCGTGCCGCCGCAGGAGGCGAGAGCCGCGTCGGCGATCGGACGGTAGCCGGTGCACCGGCACAGGTTGCCGGCGAGCCACTCGTTCACCGCGGCGCGGTCTGGATGCTGGTTCGCGTGGTAGAGAGCGAACAGGGTCATGACGAAGCCGGGCGTGCAGAACCCGCACTGGGAAGCGTGGTGGTCGACGAGCGCTCGCTGCACCGGGTGAAGCTCCGAAGCGCGAGGCGCGAGGTCGTCGACGGCGACCACTTCGGCCCCGTCCAGGGAGCCAAGGAGTTGGATGCAACTGTTCGTCGGCTCGTAGACCACGCGCCCGTCGCGGAGGCGGCCGACAGCAACGGTGCAGGCGCCGCAGTCCCCTTCGGCGCAGCCCTCCTTGGTGCCCATGGCTCCTTCGCGGAGGCGAAGATGCTCCAGCAGCGTCTCGGTGGGTGCGAACCCCTCCAGGCTCGTGACCCGGCCACGACGGACGATGCGCAAAGCTCGGCGCACCTACGCAAACTATCGCAGGACGGCAGTTCTCCCTGTAGTATCCCGCGAACCTGATCGGATAGCCGTACCTGCCCGGTCGATTGGCAAGCCCCCGCAAGTTGCAGGTTTGCGCGGCAACGCGGCCATCGTGAATGCGAAAAGGAGCGCATCCATGACCTGGACGACGAGACCTCTCCCGCTGGCCGCGGCTGCCGTCGCGGCCTTCATCCTGCTCGCGCCGGCCGCCGCGGCGGCCCAGGAGGAGGACCACGACCACGAGTCCGAGGCCGCTGAGGAGGCCGAAGAGCACGCTCACTTCGAGGAACGGATCGTCGTCCTCGGCAGCCGCGCGCACCCGCGTTCGGTGACCGAATCCCAGGTCCCCATCGACGCGATTCCCGTCGAGGACATCGTGCGTCAGGGCGCCACGACGCTCGACTACCAGTTGCGGAACCTGATCCCCTCCTTCAACGTCGCGACCCACCCGATCAGCGACGCGGCGACGCTGGTGCGGCCGTCCAGCCTGCGCAACCTGGCGCACGACCACACGCTCATCCTGGTCAACGGCAAGCGGCGCCACCGATCGTCGGTCGTCGCCTGGTTCGGCGGCGTGACGGACGGCGCGCAGGGACCCGACATCTCGACCATCCCGGCGATTGCCCTGCGCGGGATCGAGGTGCTGCGGGACGGTGCGTCGGCGCAGTACGGCTCGGACGCGATCGCGGGCGTCATCAACTTCCTGCTCAAGGACGACGCCTTCGGGGGCGCCATCGAGCTGAACAGCGGCAGCTACATCCGTGGTGACGGCGCCGGCTACAGCGTCGCCGGCAACTTCGGCCTGCCGATGGGCGCGAACGGCTTCGCCAACTTGAGCTTCGAGTACGGCGGCGCCGACCCGACCAACCGCAGCGTCCAGCGCCGGGACGCGGCCGCGCTGATCGCCGCCGGCAACCACAACGTCGCCCAGCCGGCGCAGATCTGGGGCAACCCGGCGATCGACGACGACGTGAAGCTGTTCGCCAACATCGGCAGCCGTTCCGACGGCGGCCTCGAATTCTACGGCTTCGCGAACTACGCCGAGAAGACGATGACCGAGGGCTTCTTCTTCCGGAATCCGAACTCCCGCCAGAGCATCTACAGCCTCGACGGCGGCCAGACGCTGCTGATCGGGGACGTCCTCCGGGCCCAGGGCGCCGGCTCGGCGAACTGTCCCGTGGTCACGGTGACGGGCAACGTGCCCGACCCGGACGCCCTCGCCCAGGTGTTCGCCGACCCGAACTGCTTCTCCTTCCAGGAGATCGCTCCGGGCGGCTTCACCCCGCAGTTCGGCGGCATCGTGAGCGACAGCTCGATCGTCGCGGGGCTTCGGAAGGAGTTCGACAGCGGCTTCGCCTGGGACCTCTCCGCGAGCTTCGGCTCGCACGAGTCCGACTTCTTCTTCCGGAACACCGTGAACGCGTCGCTCGGCCCGGACACGCCGCGCGACTTCGACCCCGGTCTCTACGAGCAGGAAGACGTCAACCTGAACTTCGACATCTCGTACTCCGTCTCCCACCGGGTCAGCGTGGCGGCCGGCGCCGAGTGGCGGGACGAGAGCTTCACGATCGGCGCCGGAGGGCGGCCGTCCTGGGATGTCGGCCCCTACGCGGAGCAGGGCTTCATTCCCGCCTCGAACGGTTTCCCCGGTTTCCCCGACTACACGGCCGGGACGTGGAGCCGCGACAACGTCGCCGTCTACGGCGACGTCGAGCTGCACGGAGAAGACGACCGGTGGGGCCTGGGCGCCGCCGTCAGGGTCGAGGACTACGACGTCTTCGGCAACACGACGAACGGCAAGCTGTCGTTCCGGCGCGCGCTGAGCGACACCGCCGCGATACGCGGAGGGGTCAGCACCGGCTTCCGCGCACCGACGCCCGGGCAGCAGAACGCGCTCAACGTGCAGACGACGATCGATCCGGTGACCCTGGAACTCGTCGATAGCGCCACCGTGCCGTCGACCTTCGTTGCGGCGGAGCTGCGCGGCGGCAAGCCGCTCGAACCCGAGCAGTCGGTCCACGCGACGGCCGGCCTGGTGATCGACACCGGACCGTTCACGCTGACGGCGGACTTCTTCAACGTCGACATCGACGACCGGCTGTCGCTGTCGCAGGTCATCACGCTGACCGACGACGAGCGCGAGCTGCTCCTGTCGCAGGGCATCACGTCGGCGCGGAACCTGTCGTTCTTCCGCTTCTTCATCAACGACTTCTCGACCCGCACCCGGGGCATCGACCTCGTCTCGACCTGGATTCCGATCGCCCTCGGCGGCGACACCGAGTTCAGCTTCACCCTGAACTACACGGACACCGAGGTAACGAAGGAGTCCGATCTGTTGAGCGCCGCGGACATCGTGGCGATCGAGCGCGGCGTGCCCCGTCTGCGCTGGAACGTCGCGGTCGGCCAGCAGGTGGGGCCGGTCGATCTTCTCGGCCGGCTCAGCTACTACGGCTCCTGGATCGACTACTACTACACGCGGTTGTGGGTAGACCCCGCGCCGCCGGTCCAGGACACGGCCTTCATCTTCGACTTCGAGGCCAGCATCCCGGTCGCCGCCGACACGAGCCTGGCTATCGGCGCGCAGAACATGTTCGATGTGCTGGCGTCCGCGCCGGCGCCGCTGGTCGACGTCGTGGGTTCCAGGTACAGCCCGGTCACGCCGTGGGGCCTGAGCGGCGGGTATTACTACGTGCGGTTGAACTACCGCTGGTGAGGTGAAGGAGCGAGGCTGACGCCTCGCGCGTGTTCCTGGCCGCCTTGCGGCGGCAGCGGACTCGAGGGTCCGCGCACCCAGAGATACGCCGCGATGGGAGCGCGCCTCTCTTCTGCAGCCGTTGTTGCGTCACTTCGAGCGTTGGGCAAGGAGCGAGGCTGACGCCTCGCGCGTGTTTCTGGCCGCCTTCGGCGGCAGCGGGTTAGAGGGTCCGCGCACCCAGAGATACGCCGCGATGGGAGCAGCCTCTGTTCTGCAACCGTCGGGGTGTCACTTCGAGCGGTAGGTTTGCAGTAGAGAGTCCCGCTCCGGGGAAGGCCGTTCTCTGGGTGCGCGGACCTTCTGATCCGCTTCCGGGGCGAAGTTGCGCGAGGCCGCAGGCCTCGCTCCTTTCTCCAGGCGCTACGATCCCAAGGCAACTCCGACCACACCCCGCCGACTCGGGAGAACGATGCGGTCCCCTGGTGCGCACCCAAGGTTCAGCCTGCTGCTCGTCGCTACTGCGTCGATCTTCAGCACCGCCGCCGCAGCCGCAGCACAAGCCCCGCCCGACCCCGGCACCACCTTCCGCGACTGCGACGTCTGCCCCGAGATGGTCGTCGTCCCCGCGGGCTCCTTCCTCATGGGCTCGCCCCCGGACGAACCCGGCCGCTACGACGATGAATCCCCCGCGCACCAGGTAACGATCGCCCAGCCCTTCGCCATCGGCGTCCGTGAGGTGACGTTCGAAGAGTGGGACGCCGGATCTCCCAGCCGTTGGACCACTTGGTGGCGGCCCTGTGTGCTAGCTTGCTCCAACAGCGTTTGTGGCGGCTATCGGCCCGATAGCGCCCCCAGGGAACCGATCAACACCCCTGCTGTCGTGAGCGGGGGTGGTCTAACTCATATCTACTTCTTTGGGGGAGACTGCGCCATGAAACAGCGACTCGCGAACCTTCTGAATTTTGCCGGCATCACGGCCCTGGCTGTGTTCTTCTGCCTGGGCACGGCCTGGGCACAGGCCGGCCCGTCCGTACAGGGCACGATCACCGAGAAGGAATCCGGCGCCCTGCTTCCGGGCGCCGAGGTCGCGCTCGAGGACACGCAGTACAAGACGCGCTCGGGCAGCGACGGCCGCTACCGCCTCGACGGCGTGCCCGCCGGCGACTACACGCTGGTGGTGAACTACGTCGGCTTCGAGGACTTCGAGGCCAGCGTCACGGTGACCGCGTCGGAAACGGTGACCCTGCCGATCGCGCTCGACGCCCGGTACGAGTTCGCCGACGAGATCGTCGTGCAGGCCGTCCGGTTCGGGCAGAGCAAGGCGCTGAACGACCAGAAGCAGGCGATCAACATCAAGAACGTCCTTTCCGAGGAGCAGATCCAGAGCTTCCCCGACCTGAACACGGCCGAGGTGCTGCAGCGCGTCAGCGGCGTCGCCATCACCCGCGACAACGGCGAGGGCCGTTTCGTCTCCATGCGCGGCACGCCCTCGGCGATGACGAACATCACGATCAACGGCCAGCAGGTGGCGTACTCGAACAGCGCGAATCGCATGGTCGAGCTCGACGTCATCTCGGCCGCTCAGTTGACCGGCATCGAGGTGACGAAGGTCCTGACGCCGGACATGGACGCCGACTCGGTCGGCGGCGCGGTCAACCTGAAGACGCGGAGCGCGTTCGACCAGCCGGACGGCGTGACGAACTTCACGTTGGGCATGGGCGACAACTCGATCGCCGAGGGCACCCACTCGCGCTCGGCGTTCAACTACTCGACCGTGGTGGGCACGAACCAGAACCTGGGGTTCTCGATCGGCGTCAACTTCGCGCGCACCGCGGCCGAGCGCCACAACAACGAGCACAAGTGGGGCGACCGGGAGACCGTCGGCGGCGCGGAGATTCCCTATGCGCTCAGGAACACGGAGGCACAGTTCTCGGCCAACGATCGTGACCGGTACGGCGCCAACGCGCGACTCGAGGTCCGCCTCAACGACAACCACAAGCTCGATTTCAGCGTGGTGCAGAACTACCGCGAAGACGACCAGGACCGCCAGATCACGCGGATCCGCTGGGACAAGGGCGACTACATCAGCCCCACGGAGGTCGAGGGCCTGAGATTGGTGAAGTCCCTGCACGATCGCCTCGAGGAGCAGGAGATCACGGCCTACAGCGTCAGCGGGGAGCACCGGCTGGGTCTGTCCGTGCTCGACTTCTCGCTGTCGACGAGCGCCGCTTTCACCAAGAAGCCGGAAGGGCAGCTCAAGCCGGAGTTCCAGGCCCGCGGGTTCGACCTGAGCGTGACCGACATCGGCGGCAAGGCGCCGGGTTGGGATTCGACCCGGCGGGACATCCATGACAGCGGTGTCTTCGAGTTCGACGCCGTGGACGAGAAGTTCGAGAACACGACCAGCACGATCGACACCGCCAAGCTGGACTTGACCAGGCCGATGCAGTGGGGCAGCGATACCGGCGAGTTCAAGTTGGGCGTGAAGCTCCGCGCGCTGCAGAAGGAGCGCGCCGACCTGCGCTCGAAGTGGAAGTGGAAGGGCGATGACGACCTCTTCCTCAACCAGTTCGAGGCCGGGGGCACGAACATCACCGAGGGCGGTTACAACCTCGGCCAGGAGTACAACCGTTCGGGTTTCCGCTCCTTCTTCTACGCCAACCAGGGCCCGGGCGGGTTCGTTGAGGAGGTGCGTAACGACGTGAACCTGGGCGAGCCGTACAACGCCGAGGAGGACATCACCAGCGTCTACGCGATGACCACCCAGGAGTACGGACGGCTGACGATGCTGGTGGGCGTCCGGGGCGAGTTCAACGACCTGGACTACTCGGCGGCGAACCTCGTGGTCAATGACGACGACGTGCTCGGGAACACGCAGGAAAGCGTGTCGCGGTCCTACGACTTCGTCTATCCCAACCTTCAGTTCCGCTACGCCCTGTCGGAGGAGACCCTCCTGCGAGCCGCCTTCACGCGCGGCATGGCCCGGCCCAACTTCTGGGATTCGATGCCGTTCTCCTACACCCACACGGACGACGAGGAGATCGTGCGGGGCAACCCGCACCTCGATCCGGCGCTCTCGAACAACCTCGACTTCCTGGTCGAGCGGTTCTTCGACAACGTCGGCATCATTTCCGGCGGCGTGTTCTTCAAGAGCATCGACGACTTCAACTTCGTCGCCGCGACGACCCAGCGCGGCGGGGAGTTCGACGGCTTCGACGTGGAGGAACCGGTCAACGGCGGCAACGCGGACCTGATGGGCATCGAGGTCGCCTGGCAGCAGCATTGGGACTCGGGCTTCGGCATCTACGCGAACTTCACGTACACCGACGTGATGAGCATCGATCTCGGTGAGCAGAGCGATCGCGACGACATCAACGTGCTGCCGGAACAGAGGGAGACCATGGGCAACCTGGCGCTCATCTACGAGAAGAACCGGATCCTGACCCGGCTCGCCCTCAACACGAGCGGCAGGTGGCTGAGCGAGGTCGGCGAGGAGGCCGGTTCGGACGAGTGGAACGACTCGGCGATGTACCTCGACTACTCGTTCACCTATCTTTTCGACAGCGGTCTCGAGCTGTTCCTGCAGGCGAACAACATCACGGAAGAGGTGGTCTACCTCTACCGGGGCATCGCGAGCCGGGCTTCCCAGTACGACATCACGGGCCGGACCTTCAACGCCGGCATGCGCTGGTCGTTCTAGGGAGTAGCCGCGGCGTGTTCGCTGCGCGGTGGAACAAGGTCGCCGGCCTTCGGCCGGCGGCCGTTTCGTTCGGGCTTCGCCGCTTCGCGGCTTCGCCCGCGGGTCTTCGGAGGACGCAGTTGCAGTAGAGAGTCACGCCGCATCGACGACCGTTCTCTGGGTGCGCGGACCTTCTGGTCCGCACGTAGCCCGGGTCTTCTGGCCCGGGAGGAAGAACAGTCGCGAAGCGGCGAGCCCGAGCATCAACGGTCGTCGGGCGGTAACTAGCCCATGGACACCCCATCCCTCCACCTCCTCGACTACCTGATCATCGGGGCGAGCCTCGTCCTGTCGTTAGGCGTGGGCCTCCGCTTCGCGAAGGCCCAGTCGACGACTTCGAAGTACTTCGCCGCCGGCCGTAACGTCCCGGTATGGGCGATCGGCCTGTCCATCTTCGCGACGCTGATCAGCAGCATCACCTTCCTGGCCTACCCGGGCGACGGCTTCGCCGGCAACTGGGTGCGCCTGGTGCAGGGGCTCATGGTGCCGGTCGTCGTGCTGGCCGGCATCGGCTTCATCGTGCCGATGTACCGCAAGGTCATCGGGCTCAGCGCCTACGAGTACTTCGAGCGGCGGTTCGGTTACCTCGCGCGGCTCTACGCCTCGCTGGCCTTCGTGCTGGCGCAGTTCGCCGGCATGGGTTCCGTGTTCTTTCTGCTCGCGCTGGCGGTCTCCAGCATGACGGGCATCGGCGTCGTCACGGTGATCGTGGTCCTTGGCCTGGTGGTGACCGTCCTGACGCTCCTCGGCGGGATGGAGGCGGTCATCTGGCTCGACGTGATCCAGGGGGTGCTGCTCATCCTGGGCGGCCTCGTGACCCTGCTCGTCATCGCCGTCAAGCTCGACGGCGGCCTGGGCCAGGTGTTCACCATCGCGGCGGCCGAGAACAAGGTGAGCCTCGGCTCGTTCGACTGGAACCTGGTCGAACTGACCTTCTGGGTCATGGCGATCAACGGCATCTTCTACGCCGTCCAGAAGTACGGCACCGACCAGACGATGGTGCAGCGCTACCTGACCGCCAGGTCGGACAAGGAAGCGATCCGAGCCTCGATCGGCGGGGTGCTGATGGTGGTGCCGGTGTGGGTGATGTTCATGTTCATCGGCACGGCGCTCTACGCCTTCTACCAGGGGTCCGCGACGCTGCCGGACGGCCTCCGCGCCGACGCCGTGTTCCCGCACTTCATCCTGAACGAGATGCCGGTGGGCGTCATCGGGCTCATCATCGCGGCGCTGCTCGCCGCGGCGATCTCGTCGCTCGACTCGGACCTCAACTGCCTCGCCGCGGTCGCCGTCGACGACTACTACAAGAAGCTCCGGCCGCGGAGCACGGAGGCCCAGCGCGTCCGCGTGGGGAAGATCGTCGTCGTCCTGTCGGGCGTCGGCTCCATCGTGGTCGCGCTCATCTATGCCGCCGTCGGCGACGCGGGCGTGCTGGCGACCGTGTTCGCCCTCTACGCGATCTTCTCGGGCGGCATCGCCGGCATGTTCCTGCTCGGCATCTTCGTGCCGCGCGTGAACAAGCAGGGCCTCTACGTCGGCGTCGGCGTCTGCGTGCTCTTCACCGCGGCGGCGCTGCTGACGTCCACCGAGTTCAGCCTCGGCGGCGAGCCGCGCATTCTGCTCGACTTGGGCCCGCTCAACTACACGCAGCACAACTACATGCTCGGCGTCTACAGTCACATCGTGCTCTTCGTCGTCGCCTGGGCGGCGAGCTACTTCTTCCCGGCCCGCGAGGTGGACCGCAACTTGACCTATGCTGGCTGGAAAGACCGAAAGCGAAGCGAGGCGTGAGGAGGCGAATAGACGATGACCCTTAGGTTGCGTAGAGAATCGCGCCCACGGCACCGCCCGTTCTCTGGGTGCGCGGACCTTCTGGTCCGCTCCCGGGCGAAGCCGCGGAGCGGCGTAGCCCGGAAAATGCGGTCGCCGGCTTCGCCGGCGGCGATTCTGACGCCGCCTTCGGCGGCAAGCGGACCAGAGGGTCCGCGTACCCAGAGAACGGCCGTCGGCGTAGCCAGGTTCTCTACTGCAGTTGCAGCGACCCTCCTCCTGGCGGCCTGCGGCCCGGCCCCCGACCCGGCGCCTGAAGCCGACACGCCAACCCCCTGGAACGTCGTTCTCTTCCTCGCCGACGACCTCGCCTGGAACCAGGTCGGCTACCACGGCACGACCTTCTACGAGACCCCGAACATCGACGCCGTCGCCGCGGCCGGCATGCAGTTCTCGAACGCCTACTCCGCGAACCCCGTCTGTTCACCGACCCGGGCCAGCCTGATGACAGGCAAGAACCCGGCCCGCCTCCAGATCACCGACTACATCCCCGGCAGCCCCTACCCCTACGCCCGCCTTCTCCGACCCGCCGAAGTGCCCGGACTCCCGCTCGAGGAAGTCACCATCGCCGAGCTGTTCAAGTCCCAGGGCTACGCCACCGGCCACTTCGGCAAGTGGCACCTGAACGTCGACAAGGAGTACGTGCCCGGTCGACCGATGGACCCGGGCTCCCAAGGCTTCGACGACATCCTGACCACCGTCAAGCCGGAGTACGAGGACGACCCCTTAGCCGACGCCCACCACGCCCGCGAGATCACCGAACGGTCGCTCGCGTTTCTCGACGCGAACCGGGAGCAGCCGTTCTTCCTCTACGTCTCGCACCACGTGGTCCATCGTCCGCTGCTGGAGGACCCGAAGCTGATCGCCAGGTACGAGGGGAAGCCCAAAGCCTCTGACCCGGTGAACAACCCGGTCATGGGCGCGATGATCGAGACGATGGACACCGGTTTCGGGCAGATCCTCGACCGCATCGAGGAGCACGGCCTGACCGAGCGCACGATCGTCATCTTCTACTCCGACAACGGCGGCTTCGAGCAGCTCCAGGAGCAGGACCCGTTCCGCGGCGGCAAGGCGATGATCTGGGAAGGCGGGGTCCGCGTGCCGATGGCCGTCAAGTGGCCGGGCGTGGTGGCGCCCGGCAGCGTCAACGACGAGCTGATCACCTCGGACGACTTCTTCCCGACGATCGCCGGCATCCTCGGCGTCACCGACCTGCCCGCCGACATCGACGGTCTGAGCCTCCTGCCGGTGCTCGACGGAAGCGGCTCACTGGACCGCGACACGCTCTTCTTCCACTACCCGCACTACCACCACCTCGGCTACATGCCGGCGGGCGCCATCCGGCAGGGCGACCACAAGCTGATCGAGTGGTTCGAAGGCTCCATCGCCGGCGTCGGCCCCGCGGTCAGCCTCTTCGACCTCAACGCCGACCCAGGCGAAACGGCCGACCTCGCGGCGGAGAAACCCGAACTCTCCGACAGCCTCCTCCAGCAACTCGTCGCCTGGCGCCAGCAGATCGGCGCCGGCGAAATGACGATCAACCCCGGCTACGAGAAGGCCCGCCACGATTGGCGCTTCGTCGACGAACACGGAGGCGACGCAAGGTGAGACCCCACTTGCAGCAGGGCGTTTCATCCACGCCGCACCGTATCTCTGGGTGCGCGGGTCTTCTGACCCGCTGCCGCCGAAGGCGGCCAGAAGCAACGTCGCCGGCCTTCGGCCGGCGGCCCTGTTCTTCCGGGCTTGGCCGCTTCGCGGCTTCGCCCGAGAGCGGGTCAGAAGACCCGCGCACCCAGAGCACCGCCGTCGTGTCGATGCGGTTCTCTACTGCAACCGTCACGTCTTCGCCGAGAGCCAACCCCGCATGACTGACCTCGATCGCAGGACCCTCCTCACGGCCGCGCTCGGCCTGGCCACGGCCGCCACCGCCCGCGTCCTGCCGGCCCAAGAACCCGGCCCCCTCGAGAAGACGTTCGAAGACGCCAAGCCCCTCAACCTCCGCATAACCGACCTCCGCACCTTCCTCGTCGACGCCGGCAACGACGAGAACTTCGTCTTCGTCAAGCTTTACACCAACCAGGGAATCACCGGCCTCGGCGAAGGCACCCTCTCCAACAAGGGCGAAGTCGTCGCGGCCGCCATTGAGAACCACAAGCGCTACCTGGTCGGCAAGGACCCGACCGAGATCGAGCGCCACTGGCGCGGCATGTTCATCGGCCCCCGCTACCGCGGCGGCCCGGTGCTCATGTCGGCGCTCTCCGCGGTCGAGGTCGCCATGTGGGACATCCTCGGCCAGGCCCTCGGCCAGCCGATCTGGCAACTCCTCGGCGGCAAGGCGCGTGACCGGGTGCGGCTCTACTGCCACGAGGGCTACCTCGAGCGCATCAGCCACCGCGAGAAACGCCGCGCCGCGGACGAAGAGGAGGCCCTCGACCTCTGGCGGCAGAAGAAGGAAGCCGGCTGGACCTGCGTCAAAGGCGGCTTCTACCCGGGCGGCCGGCCCATCAACCACCGCGTGTCGATCCGCCGCGGCGTCGAACACCTCGCCAAGGTGCGCGACATCGTGGGCCCGGACTTCGACATCATCGTCGAGGCGCACGGCAAGCCGACCCCGCTCTCCGCGGTCGAGTTCTGCAACCGGGTGGAGGAGTTTCGGCCGTTCTGGGTGGAGGAAGTCACCCAGCTCGAGAACGAGGTGATCGAGGAGGTGCGGCAGATCCGCGCCCAGACCCGCGTGCCCTTGGCGACCGGCGAGCGCCTCACCTCGCGCTACCACTTCGCGCCGCTGTGCTCCGAACGGCTCGTCGACGTGATCATGCCGGACGTCGTCCACGTCGGCGGCATCTCCGAACTGCGCAAGATCGCGATCATGGCCGAGGGCTTCCGCGTCGACGTCTCGCCGCACAACCCGCAGAGCGAGGTCAGCACGCTGGCGTCGATGCACGTCTGCGCCTGCACCCCGAACTGCACCATCCTCGAGATCGGCAGCGGCCAGGACCCGTTCTGGCAGGACCTCTTCTACGGCGGCCACTTCTCCTACGACCGCGGTTTTGCCCCGCTCCCCAGCCGCCCCGGTCTCGGCATCGACCTCGACGAGGAAGTGGCCGCGAAGTACCCCTTCCAGGAGAAGGACTGGAGCACCCTGACCACCGAAGATGGCGCCTTCGTCGACCGGTGATCTTCGGGTGCCGCAGCGATAGCCCTGCATGCCCAGTAGAGAACACCGCCAGGTCGACGCCGTATCTCTGGGTGCGCGGGCCTTCCGGCCCGCTGCCGCCGCAGGCGGCGGAAACAACGTCGCCGGCCTTTGGCCGGCGGCCGCATTGCTAACCGCAGCCCTCGCCTGCACCCCCACCGAGGACCGTGCCGCCGAGCTCGCCGCCCGCGAAGTCGGCAACCCCGGCGGCGAGAACTTCGGCGAGTTCGGCCCGCCCGACGCCTACGAAGGCGACTCCCCGCACCCTTACTACGGTGCCGAGAACGAGTGGAGCCGCCGCATGTTCGCGGAGCGGGCCGCGAACCTCTACTACAAGCGCCGCGGGCAGCGGCAACTCCTCGAGATCCTCGACGGCAACGCCGAGCGGGCTATCGAACTTGCCGACGCCCGGCTCGCCGAAGACCGAGACGACGCCGAATCGTGGTTCATCAAGGCGGTGGCGCTCTCCCAACTCGATCGCATAGACGCTGCCGAGGAGGCGATGCACGTCGCCCTCGACGCCGGCATGCCCTTCGGCCGCTTCCTCGCCGGCCCGCGCGAGCTGCTCGCGCCCCTGGCCGCGACCGAGGGCTTCGCGCTCCAGGCGGCGAGCCCGAACAACGCGATCATCCACGGCCCCATGCTCGGCGCCGTCACCGACACCAGCGCTCGCATCTGGATCCGCACCGCCGTCCCGACCCCCTTCCAAGTCGTCGCGACAGCCGCCGGCGAACGCCACACCGCCACCGCCGCCACCGCCGCCGACCGCGACTACACCGGCACGGCAACGCTCAAGGGCCTCTCGCCCGACACGACCTACACCTACCAGGTCGTCGTCGACCGGAACAGGCCACAGTCCCGGCCGCCGCCGCAATCCCGGTCGCCCACTTACACACTCCGCACCTCTCCCCCCGCCGGCACCCCCGGAACCTTTGTCGTCGCCTTCGGCGGCTGCGCCGGCTACACGCCGGACAATGAGCGCATGTGGGACACGATCGCCGCCCATGCCCCGCTGGCGCTGCTCCTCCTCGGCGACAACGTCTACATCGACCTGCCGGAGCCGCCCGGCCCGTTCCACGACTACACCTACTACCAGCGCCAGTCGCGCCCCGAGTTCCGGCGCCTCGTGAGCTCGACCCCCGTCTACGCCATCTGGGACGACCACGACGCGGCCGTCGACGACATCTGGCTGGGCCCCTACGTCGACCGTCCCGCGTGGAAGCAACCGATGGTCGACCTGTTCCGCCGCAACTGGAACAACCCGGCCTACGTTTCGGAGTCCCACCCCGGCGTCTGGTTTCGGTTCCCCTTGGGGGACGTCGATTTCTTCCTGCTCGACGGCCGCACCTACCGGACCAACCCCTTCGCCGAAGAGCCCACCATGCTGGGTCCGGTGCAGAAGGCCTGGCTGCTCGACTCGCTGGCCGACTCCCAGGCCACCTTCAAGGTGATCGCAAGCCCCGTAGCCTGGGCCGACGGCGCCAAGCCCGGCAGCCGCGACACCTGGTCGGGCTTCCCCGAAGAACGCGAGGAGATCCTCGGTTTCATCGAGGCGAGCGACATCTCCGGCGTGATCCTGCTCTCGTCCGACCGCCACCGCTCCGAAGCCTGGGCGATCGAACGCGACAGCGGCTACGCCTTCCACGACCTCCTGAGCGGCCAGTTGACCAACATCCACACGCACCCCGTAGAGCCGGGCGCGCTGTTCAGCTACAACCTGAAGGACTCCTTCGGTTTGCTGACGTTCGACACCGCGCGCGAGGACCCGCGGGTGACGTACCAGATCTACTCGATTGATGATGAGCTGATCGAGACTCTGGTGATTCCGCACGGCGACCTCGCCGTGACCGGCCGAGAGGGGAGCTAGCCGATGGACGCACCGATTCCAGTAGAGAACGGCGCCCTCGGCACCGCCCTATCTCTGGGTGCGCGGACCTTCTGGTCCGCATCCGGCGCGGAGCGCCTGTCACTTTTCGCAATCGCCACAGCCCTCCTCGCCCTCACCGTCTGCACCCCACCCACCATCCCCAGCACCCCCACCACAACAACCACCGCCCTCTGGCTCTTCGACGAACCCGCCGGCCTCTACCCGAGCCACACCCTCGACGACATATCCGACAATGACATGGTCCTCACTCTCGGCCTGGGCGCCCAGGTCGCCCCCGGCCGCTACGGCAACGCCCTCCTCCTCGCCCCACGCGACCCGCCGCTCGACGTGCCGCCAGCCGAAGAAAAGCCCGGCGAGTTCGGGATGGCCCGCCTGCCCACGCCCGAAGGCCGCACCGTCGAGCCCCTGAGCTGGTTCACCGCCCACTACGCGGCGCTCATGACCTCCGGCGAGAACCACCTCCGCAAACAGGTCGGCCACAAGAACCCCACCACCAACGCCCTCAACCTCGGCGACTTCGACTGGACCGTCGAGTTCTGGCACTCCCCCGCCGACCCGCCGGCCGCCGCAGCCTCCGACGCCGACGCCGACGCCGACGCCGACGCCGTCATCTTCGAACTCGGCAGCGGCCCCCGCGGCGAGAACGACATTGCCACCCGCCTCACCTGGTCCGGCGACCGCTCCCGTTTCGTCCTCGTCAACCAGCCCGCCGGCGCCTCCATCGAGATCCCCACCACCACCGACGCCGCGCCCACCACCGGCGCCCCACCCACCGCCGACGCCGCGCCCACCACCGGCGCCCCACTCACTACCGCCTGGCACCACTACGCCTTCACCTACGACTCCACCGCCAACCAGCTCCGCCACTACGTCGACGGCGCCCTCCAGGCCCTGCCGCCAACCGCCGCCCTCGAAGCCCTGCCAGCCGGCGACGAGGCCTACTTCACCCTCGGTACCGACGGCCTCTTCTCCCGCCCCCTTACCGGCCTCCTGGACGAGTTCCGGGTCAGCCGCGGCTTCGTCTACACAACCGACTTCGACCCTCCAACAACCTTCGCCACCCAGCCCGAACCCGTCGAACTCACCCAGGGCCCGCCGCTCCTCTTCACCGACGACGCCTCCGATCCGGTCCAGCTCGGCACCCGCAAACACGTCTTCATCGACGGCGCCGTCCTCGCCGACACGGGCGACGCGAAGTTCACCGTCAACCCGCCGCGGCGCGCCGAGCGCGTGATCGACAACATCAAGGGCACGTTCCGCAAGCACCTCACCGTGGTCGAAGGAGACGACGGCGTCATCCGCATCTACAACTCGCGGGAAGAGGACCACCTCGCCGTCTACACCTCGACCGACGGCGTCCACTTCGACCGGCCCGACCAGGGGCGCGGCGAGATCAACGGCCACCGCAACATCGTCATCCCCGACATGGTGGGCGGCCTCGGCAACCCGTTCTGGGACCCGCAGGCGCGGCCCGCCGAGCGCTGGAAGTACCTCACGGACTACCAGCGGCGCGGCATCTACCTCTACACCTCGGCCGACGGCTACAACTGGACGCGGCGGCGCAACATCGTCCTGCCGTTCCGGTCGGGCACCCAGAGCAGCACTTATTACGACGACCAGCGGCAGGTCTACATGGCCTACCACCGCTCCGGCATCTTCCACACGCCCGGAGGCGTGACGCAGCGGAGCTCGGTGGTCACGGAGCACGAGGACCTGCGCGTGACCCAACCGTTCACGCCGCTGACGCAGCAGGAGTACTACGACCTGCGCGCCGAGTACCCGCTCCGCGACCCGCTGCCCTGGTGGGTGGACAACGGTCCGCTGACGCCGGGCGGGTTCGGCATGGAGTACCCGCACCTCTTCGACCCGACCCCCGAGGACCCGGTGGGCACCGACTTCTACCTCACCAAGGCGATGAAGTACCCCTACGCCCCGGACACCTACCTCGCCTTCCCGGTGGGCTACTTCCACTACTACGGCGACGGGCCGGAGGCGCGCACCGTGCTGGGCCTGGAAGAGCGCGGCCTCGGCTCCGGTCCGCTCGAATCCCAGATCGCCGTCAGCCGCAACGGACTCGACTGGAAGCGCCACCCCGAGCCGGCCTACGCGGGCATCGGCCGCCACCAGGGGCGCGACGTGGTCACCGCCTACATCGGCCACGGCATGATCCGCCGCGGCGAGGAACTCTGGCAGTACTACTTCGGCGAGACCCACTACCACTCGCCCCACACCCAAGACCCCGACGGCCGCAGCGTCTACCGACTCGTGCAGCGCCTGGACGGGTTCATCTCCCTCGACAGCCCGTACGGCCACGACACGACCGTCATCACCCGGCCCCTCACCTTCAAGGGCGACCGGCTGCAACTCAACGTGGACACCGACGCCGTCGGCTACATGCAGGTCGGCTTCCTGGACGAACAGGGCCAATCCATCGAGGGCTACGCCGTCGACGACTGCGTCTACATCAACGGCGACTTCATCGCCAGGGAAGTCGACTGGCTGGAGACCGGCGCCGACCTGTCCCCGCTGATCGGCAGGACCGTGCAGGTGGCGTTCCGCATGCGCGGAGCGAAGCTGTATGCCATGCAATTCGTGGAAGGAGGGTAGAGACCGTGAACCGTAGAACGACAGCGCCGCGCCCGCCACAAAGGAGCTCGGCCTCCTGCCTCGCAGGCCACCCCCGAACTCACCGCTCCGCGGCCCGTCGGCCAAGCCCTGGGAACGCGGGCATCCTGCCCGCATCCGCCGCAGCGACAGCCCCACGAAGGAGCTCCGCCTTCGGCCTCTCGCGTCCCCCTCGAGCTCGCCGCTCCGCGACTCGTCGGCCGAACCCTGGGAACGCGGGCATTCTGCCCGCATCCGCTCGCAGCGACACCTTGCCGATTGCAGTAGAGATTGACGCCCCCACGACGCCGTATCTCTGGGTGCGCGGGCCTTCTGGCCCGCATCCGGCGCCTGCACGCCGACCCACCAGTTGCGTAGAGCGTTTCGCCAAGCCGGCGGCGTATCTCTGGGTGCGCGGATCTTCTGGTCCGCATCTGCCCCTCACGAACACCAGCAGCGGCCCTACAACCGGCGCGCAGCGCCGCCGCCACCTCTGGAACACCCTCCTCACCCTCGCTGCGACTCTCCTCCTTACCACCATCACAACCACACCCACCGCCGCCGCCACCACCGGCCCTCAAACCACCCCCGTCGACCTCGACGCGTACACCCAAATCCTCCACGTCTCCACCACCACCGGCTCCGACTCCACAGGCACCGGCACCGCCTCCGCCCCCTACGCCTCCATCCCCCACGCCTTCACCGCCGCCTCCGCCACCACCACGGCCGACACAGCGCGCGCCGCCATCCTCATAGCCGCCGGCACCTACAACGTCCACAACCTCACGCTCGAACCCAACACCGACCTCTACGGCGGCTTCAACCCCACCACCTGGACCCGCGACCTCCAAGCCCACCCCACCATCCTCGACGCCCGTCACGAAGGCCGCGTCCTCATCACCGCCACCACCGCCACTACCACCGCCGCCACCACCACCGCCACCGCCACCAACACCCCGGCCACCCGCATCGACGGCCTCCAAATCCAAAACGGCCGCACCCGCGCCCCCGGGGCCGGCATCCTCATCGACGGCACATCCCCCCTCCTCACCAACAACGTCTTCACCCAGAACGCCACGCTGACGCCCCAAGACTGGGCCCCCAAGTACCTCCACGAAACCGCCCACGACGGCGGCGCCATCTACTGCCGCAACGGCGGCGCCCCCGAGATCCGCAACAACCTGATCCTCGCCAACACCACCGAAACCGGCCGCGGCGCCGGCATCGCCTTCGACCACAACTGCAACGGCGTGATCGCGGACAACGTCCTCATCGGCAACATCGCCGGCACCGCCGATCCCATGCGCAGCAGCGACGGCGGCGGCATCTCCGTCTTCAATCACTCATCCCCCAAGATCACCGGCAACGTCGTCCTCGGCAACCAGGCCCTCCACAACAACGACGCCGGCGGCATCTTCGTCGCGTACTGGTCCTCGGCGAAGGTCCTGGGCAACGTCATCGTCGCCAACCACGGCGGAGACGACGGCGGCGGCCTCTTCGTGGGCGGCCAGGAGCACCGCTACGACCGGCCGTTCGACCCGATGCCTACGCCTGCGGACTTCTTCGTCGAAGTCACCGGCAATCGCTTCTTCGGCAACTCGAACCCGTCCGGCAACTCCGGCGCCACCCGCATCACGATGGAGAGCCGCGGCCGGGTCACCGGCAACATCGCCGCGCTCAACAACGGCTTCTACCTGCAACGCAGCGAACTCGAAGTCACCGACAACACGATCCTCGAAGACACCCTGCTCATCGAGACCAAGGAGGGCCTAGAGCCGACGCGCTTCAGCAACAACATCGTCTCGGGCTCGCTTGAGAGCGACGGCACCGCGATCGTCAGCGCGTCCATGTTCCGCGATGGCGCCGCGGGCGAAGGGAACACCGCCGGACTGCCCGAGTTCCTGGAAGACGGCAGGGAACTCCAGGTGCTCGGAACCTCCTACTCGGCGTCCAGCCACCAGACCCAGGTCGACGTCTCGGCACTCCTCCCCGCCGTCGATCTCGCCGGCCGGGTCGTCGTAGGCGGCGACGCTTGGGGCGTCGTCCACTCCGCCACCGGACGCCACCTGACCCTCTGGGGCGACCTCCGTTCCGCCACCGAACTCCGCCTGCTGCCGACCTACCGCCAGACCACCTCGTCCCCCGGCTTCGGCAAGGGCTTCGACGCGGCCCGCGCCGCGTCCGACTACCAGCCCCAGCGGATCAACAAGTCCATCGAACTCCTCGAGCGGGCTCAGCCCATCTACTACGACGCCTCCACCGGCGGCTACGAAGAAGGCATGCGCATGGCCAACACCTGGGGCGACTACATCATCTACAACGTCGAGCACATGGCCCTCGACTTCGCGGCGCTCCGCGAGTTCATGCGCGGCCTCGTCGATGCCGGTCCCACCCTGAGCGGCCACCGGACGCCGACCGTCATCGTCTCCCTGCCTCTGCTCGGCTTAGACGAAGCGACCGTCACAGCCGGCGGCTGGATGGTCCAACAGGCCCTCGCCCAGGGCGTCCACGGCGTCCACCTCGCCCGCGCCCGCGACCCCGAAGGAGTCAAGCGCTTCGTCCAGGCCGCCCGCTACCCGATCCACAAGCAGGCCATCGACGTCGTAGGCGAGGGCCTCCGCGGCTGGGGCAGCCACACCTTCGCCGCCTGGGTCTGGGGCCTGAACGCCCAGGAGTACCTCCGGAAAGCCGACGTCTGGCCCCTCAACCCCGAAGGCGAGATCATGCTCGGCGTCAAACTCGAAGACCAGCAGGCTCTCGACCGAGCCGCCGAAACCCTCTCCGTCCCCGGCCTCGCCTTCGCCGAACACGGCCCCCGCGACCTGGGCCTCTCCCACGGCCACCTCGAAGGCCGCGCCGACCCGCCGCTTCCCCCCGAAGTCGTCGCCGCCGGCGACATGGCGCTGGAACTCACGAAGGAGCGGGGGATGTTCTTCCTCGACAACGTGTTGCCGGGGAATGTGGAGCAGCAGCTCGACCGGGGGGTGATGATCGGCGCGGGCCGGCGGGAGGATTCGGCGGAGGTGGGGAGGGAGCACACCGGGCGGACGATGCCCTGGTAGGGGCGCCGGCCGGCGCGCGAAGCGGGGAACTAGGCGAAGAAGGCGAGCCGAACCAGGGCGGCCGCGACCGGCGCGCCAAGGGCCACCGCGAGGCCGACGAGGATGCCGAGTGTCCACTTCAGCGTCCGGAGTTCACTTAGCAGGCCGTCCATCTTGCCCTCCAGGCTGCCGATGCGGCCGTCCAGGTTGCCGATGCGGCCGGCCAGGCTGCCGATGCGGCCGTCCAGGCTGCCGATGCGGCCGGCCAGGGCGCTCATGCGGCGGTCGATGCGTGCTTCCAGGGCCTCGAACTTGGCCGTCAACTCGAGCCGGAGCGCGTCGTTCCTTTCCCTGACCTCCTGCCGGAGACCCTCGACCTCCTGCCGAAGGCCCTCGACGACCATGACGAGGCCATCGATACGTTCCTCGACCGACGCCATCCTCACCTTCAGCTCGCCCAGATCGCTCTTGAGGATCGCAACGTCGTTTTCGTAGGTGGTCATGCTTTCGCTCGTCACGAGCCTGCTCTCCCGGTCGGCGATGAGGTCGGGCAGGGCACGGGCCTGTCCGGGCGCGAAGCCGGCTTCTTCCAGTATCCGGCAGGGATCCCCATGCCGGTAGTGTAGCTCCGCGTTCTCTGCCGTCACTCCGGCGCGCTGTGGGTGCTGCGCGCGTTCGAGAAGAAGTCGAAGACGGGGATCAAGACTCCGAAACGTGAGATCGACCTGGTCCGGACGCGTTTGGCTCGGCTGAGAGAGGAGCTACTACCTTGAGTGAGAAAGACATCGAGCTTGTCCACGGAAGTGGGAACGTCTTCCGAGACCTCGGCGAGCCTCAGGCCGATCTCAAGCAGGCCAAGGCTGTCCTTGCTGCACAGATCATCGCGGTGTTGGACGACCGTGGTCTCGTCGTGCGCAAGGCGGCGAGTCTCACAGGGTTCGCCGCGGCGGACTTCTCCCGCATCCGCAACGCCGATCTCGGGCGCTTCACGCTGGATCGGCTGATGAAGATGTTGGCCGCCTTGGACGCCAACGCCAGGGTCACCGTCAAGGTCGACCTGTCTCGGTCCGCTCCGGCTGCCGCGTCGAGTTCCGGCTGATGCCGGCCGGAAGGCCGGCACCCCTGAACGCCCGCCACGGCACCACAACAAACAGCGGCACCACCACCAGGGCAATGAACCCCCAAGCCAGCGTGCCGTAGCCCCTGGCAACCAGATCGATGATCCCGAACGTCGACAGCCCCGCCGCGGCCACGAGCACTCCAACCGCCGTCCCCGCCTTCTGCACCCGCGTCAGCCTCCCCGAAGCAGGCATCCACCGGCGCGGCAGGTCGTCGAGGTTGCTCTCGACCCGCCTCAGGAGCGCATGAATCGAACCGACGGCGGTCTCGATCAGCGTCCAGCCGGCGACCAAGCCGAAGATCGCGATCCACAGCGCAGCCCCGCCGGCGCGGCCATCGGCCGCGGCCCCGATCAGCGGCAGCCAGGGCACTTCCGCCTCCATCACGGAGGCCTGCGGAGACCGGAGAAGGCACGCCAGGGTCAGCGCGAACGGCACCGTCATCGCAACCCCGGCAAGAGCCCCTGACGAGAAGGTCTCGCTCCTCCGGGTCTGGCGGTGGAGGCAGAAGAGCACAGCCGGCACAACGGCGACGTTGTAGGCGACGTACAAGACAGCCGCGACGATCACCTCCAGTACGCCTCCTTCGGTCGTCGCGGCCGTGGCGGCCGCGGCCGTCGCCGCCTCCGCCACCGGCTGCGCGACCGCCTCCGCCACCGGCTGCGCGACCGCCTCCGCCACCGGCCGCGCACCCGCCGCCTCACCCGGCGCCGTCAACACCAGCACCGCGAACGCGCAATACCCCAGATACAGAGCCGCACTCCCCCAGGTCTTCGCCTTCTCGATGAAGCCGGACCCCCGCCACGACAGAAACCCGACGCACACAAGTGCGATCGCCAGGCTCAGCAGCTTCGGAAGCCCGACCGTCTGCTGCAGCACCTCACCGATCGCCGCGGTCATCACCGCGATCACGAGCATCATCATGCTCAGAATCAACAGGTCGACGAGCCACCAGAACGGGCCGACCAGGTTCCGGCTCCACGTCTTGTAGTCGTACGCCCCGGCGAGCCGCGCCAGCTCGAAGGACAGCGCCATGACGACGGCGAAGCAGACGGTGATGATCGCGACGGCCAGCCATCCCCGGTTGCCGAAGCGGCCGGCGTACTCGACGACCTCCCGGCCCGTGGCGTAGCCGCCGCCGATGATCATCGACTGGGCGATGATCGCCGGCAGGACGAGGGTGTGGAAGCGAGTCGGCGCCCGGTCCGGCATCGTGGGTGCCTCGGGGGTCAGTCGCCGGCGCGCTCGAAGCGGATGGGCGGGATGGCCGGCTCGAGCGGCGCCGAAACGGCGTTGATCGCCCCGGCGTCGTCGTAGTCGAAGCGGACCTTGAGCCCGCCGAATCCCGAGGCGAGCCGGTCGTCGGGAAGGCCGTAGGGGACGCTCCACACGTCGTAGTGGTAGTGCTGGAGCGGAATCTCGATGCCGACGACGTCGAGGACCAGGCCGTCATCATCGCCTCGGACGGAGGCGACTCGCACGGAGGCCTTGCCGTAGCCGGGGTGCTCGTAGTCGCCGGCGTAGTCGGCGAGCGCGTGCGACGGACTGGTGTCCGCCACCGCCGCCGCGAGATCGGCCTTCTTCGCCTCCTCGACTTTCGCCTTCGCTTCGGCTTCGCGCTTGCGCGCCCTGGCGGCCCAGTCGATGGGCTCGAGGCCGAGCAACCGGTCGAACGCGTTGCGCACGACGAGCGCGGGCACCGTCCCGGTGTGCGACGTGTTGGAGAGCGCGACGACGCCGATCTGCTCGTCGGGCAGCCACTCCATCGCGGAGATGAAGCCGTCGATGCCGCCCCCGTGGCTGATGTGCTTGCGGCCCCGGTAGCCGCCCACCATGAGGCCCAGCCCGTAGGTGGGATCGCTGATCTCCGGGCCATCCTTCAGCCGCTCCCGGAGCGGCCCGGTCATCACCATCTGCGGTAGCTGCATGAGCCTCGCCGACTCCTCCTTCAGGAGCTGCGTGTCGCCGACCTTCCCGTAGGCGAGGTGGAACAGCACGTAGCGGGCGAGCTCCCGGGCGGACGTGTTGATCGAACCGGCGGGCCCGATGGCGTCGATGTTGCGGAACGGCACTCGGCGTACGCGGCGCACCCGCTCGATCTCCTGCTCCGCGCCGTAGCCGTAGGAGAAGTCGTCGTCCTGCTGCATCCGGTCGACGGAGAAGTTGGCCCGCTCCATGCCGAGGGGGCGGAAGATCCGCTCCTCGACGAGCTCCTCCCAGGACTTGCCGCCGATCCGTTCAGCGACCACGCCGGCGGTGAGGAACATCAGGTTCTGGTACTGGTACTTGCTCCTGAAGGAGGCGGACGGCTCCAGGCGGTGGAGACCGGCCATCAGCTCGGCGCGGCTCTTGCCCGTGGCCAGCCAGTACAGGTCGTGCCTGGGCAGGCCCGAGCGGCGCGCGCCGGAGCGGTGTTGTGGGGGAGTGGTTCATCGAGATGCGTCCCTAGGGACTGGCCAGCGGCTGCCGGCACCGGTCCTGCCAATGGTCAGGCACCTGGCGGCAGAACGGTTCGAGCTCCGCTCTCGGGAGAACCGAGTGGGCCTGGAGGAGGATGGACTCGTAGCAGGTGTCGGCGATCACCCGGTCCTCAACGGTTTCGCACAGCATGAGGCCGATTCCCTGCTGGGTCGCATCCCAGAACAGCGTTCGCGCGGCCCCGTCGATGCAGTCACCCCGGAACAGGCTGCTGGGGGCCTCGTCGCAGAACTGGACGATGCGGTGCGGGCTGGTCCGGTAGATGCCGCTCACGTCCCGCCCGTAGCTTCCGAAACATGCCCTGCGGCCGGCCGGAGGGGCCTCCGCACAGGCTCGCGCGCCCCGCGTCAGATCATGGTTGAAGACGCGGAGCATCTGTGACGTCTGGTACCAGTAGCAGTCATCGACATGGCGCTCGGGCAGGCTGTTGCAGGGATAGTGGGGGTCCTCCCGATCCACGTAGGGGGAGGACCGACCACTAGCGGAGAGGCCCCCGGCCACGTTCTCCATGAACACGCCGGTGTAGCAGGAACGCTGGCTCCAGTCGTCGTCGAGAAGTTCGCAGAGTTCGAGCGCGTCCTCGAGTTCGTAGGCGGTCCAGGCCATCACGCCGTGGCCGACCCCGTGGAGACATTGGTAGCGGGAGAACGCCTGACCCTCCGGGGGGCAGATCGAGTCGACGTCTTCCGCGAGGTTGGCTATGCCGCGAGTCACGAAGAGCTGCTCGATCAGGCCGTGGCGCATCCCGGACTGGCAGGCATCCGCCACGGCGGCGGAAGCCGGCGGCCCGTACTCGGCGAAAGCCATCCGCCCCAGGTGATGAGCACTGTGGTGGCAGTCCATGCCGGTCTGGATCTTCGCTCGCCGCAGCGCCTCCAGCGCGTTCTCCGGGCCGTACGTCACCATGTACTTCCGCAGGGCCTCGCGATCCTGGAGGATCTCCGCGTACTCCTGGACGGTCGGCTGGGGCGGGTCGGGAAAGGAGTGCTCGTGGTGTTCCATGACCAGGGGTTCGAGTTGAGCGTCCGACCCCGAGAGCGCCACGACCAGGCCGGCGTGGTCGGGATTCAACTCGTTGTGGAAGCGCCAGTAGCCGCTGACATCGAACGAGTGCTCCCATCGGCCGCTGCCCGATTCACCGGGGCGGGCTTCCCAGGCAGGCACGCCGGGATCCGTGGTCGGGGCGTGGTCGTTGTGGTCGTTGTGAGCGCCGTGGTCGGCGTCAGCGTCCGTTGCGCCCCCGGAGTGGCCGTGGTCGTGCCGGCCGGCGAACAGGGGAGTCAGCGGTTCGCCGGATTCGTTGACCAGGACGACCCGGTCCCCGGTCTCCAAGTCGACGCGGGCCGGGACGAACCCCTCGCCGGCCCGGTAGTAGACGGTGTGGACGGCGCCGGCGGCATCGGGGGCCGCCTGGCCTGCCTGCGCGAGCGCTCGCGCGAACTGCACGGTGCCGCAGCCCAGAGCCGCCAGGCCCAGGAAGCCGACAAGGGGAACGACTGCCTTGCGCATGTCGAGCTACAACCCCGCCGCGATGTGCAGTTGTCTCATCCCCAGATCTCCTCAAGAACGCGGCGGAAGTTGCCGCCCAGGATGCCTCGGATGTCGGCATCGGAGTAACCCCGCCGGATGAGGCCTTCCGTGAGGTCGTGTATACCATCGGGCGGATTGGGGGTTGGACATCCATGCCCACGGCCAGTTCCATGCGCCACGCTTGACAATCTGGCGAACAACTGGTGATGTCACGGCATCACAAGCATGGAGGCGATGACATCATGCGGAGTACGGTGCGGATAGACGACAACCTCATGGAGGCACTGCGCACTCGCTCCGAGGAGGAGGGCCTGAGCATGACTCGCATGCTGAACCGGCTGTTGCGGTCCGGCCTGGCCGCGGAGACGGCGGCCGCCCGCCGGCCGAGGTTTCGACAGGCAACCGCGCGCATGGGCCGGGCCCGGGTCGATCTGGACAAGGCGCTCTCGCTCGCCGCTGCGCTCGAGGATGAAGAGATCGTCCGCAAGCTCTCCGTGAGGAAATGACAGCCCCATGATGATCGTCGACGTCAACGTCCTTCTGTACTCCGTCAACGAGGACGCCGAGAACCACGAGCCGGTCCGCTCCTGGTTGGAGGATGCGCTGGACGGGGACGAGACGGTGGGTCTGCCGTGGATCGTCTTGCTGGGCTTTGTCCGGATAGCGACAAACCCGCGGGTGTTCCCGGCGCCGTTGCCGGTCGACGAGGCGCTCGACAGAGTGGAACAGTGGTTGGACGCGCATGTCGTCACGGTCGTCACGGAGAAAGCCGACCACTGGCCCGCGCTACGGGGTCTGCTCGACTACACGGGAACGGCCGGGAATCTGACAACCGATGCGCACCTCGCGGCGTGCGCCATCACCCACGACGCGACGCTGGTGTCCTGTGACGGCGACTTCGCGCGCTTCGAGGGCCTTCGATGGAAGAACCCCCTGCGAGAGACGTCGGGATGAGGAGCGGTTTCATCGTGTCGGGGCTCGTCGCGGCGGTCCTCGTCGCGGGTTGCAACGGAGCGACCGACGGGACGGACGAAGCCGCGACCCAGCAGTTCGACATCGTCTTCCAGGGCGCCCGCGTCATCGACCCCGAGCGAAGACTCGACGAGATCAGAAACGTGGGCATCCGCGGCGGCGTCATCACCGCCCTGACGGAGGAACCCCTCGCCGGGTCCCTCGCCGACGGAGGCGTCCTCATCGACGCTGCCGGGCTGGTCCTGGCGCCGGGCTTCGTGGACCTCCACGCCCACGGCCAGGGCCCGGCGTCGCGCGAGTACCAGGCAAGGGACGGCGTGACCACCGCGCTCGAGCTGGAGTGGGGCGTCGCCGACGTGGGGGCGTTCCTGGACGCCAGGCGGGGGAAGTCGCTCGTCAACTACGGCGCCACGGTCAACCACGGCGCGTTGAGGGGCCTGGAGATCGTCCCGCAGGACGAACGGGCGGACCTCGAGGCGGCCTTCACGGCGGCCAGCTCCGCCGACGAGCCGCTCAGCGCCGAGCGCGACGCCGCGGACAGGACGTACTACTCCGAGCTGCCGCCCGACCGCTTCCCCGCCATGCTGGAGCGTCTGGACCAGGGACTCGAGGAAGGCGCCCTGGGGATCGGCCTCGCCGTCCAGTACTACCCCGGCGCGAGCCGCCGGGAGATCGTCGAGGTGTTCCGGTTCGCCGGCGAGAAGCGGGCCACCATCCACACCCACGTCCGTTCGATGACGATCGAGGCGATGCAGGAAGTCCTGGCCAACGCGGTCGCTACCGGGGCGCCCCTGCACATCGTGCACGTGAACAGCATGGCCCTCGGCGAGATCGACACGGTGCTCGACCTGATCGGCGGCGCGCGCCGCCTGGGGCTCGACGTGACGACGGAGGCCTACCCCTACACGGCCGGCTCGACCAGCCTCCACAGCTCGATCTTCGACGAGGGCTGGCAAGGCTGCCTGGGCATCGACTACGGCGGCCTCCAGTGGGAGGCGACGGGGGAGAGGCTGACCAGGGAGACCTTCGAGCGCTACCGCCGCGAGCGGGGCACGGTCATCCTGCACTTCATGAAGGAAGAGTGGATCGAGACGGCGCTCGGGAACGACTGGGTGATCGTCGCCTCCGACGGCATGCCCTACGCCCCGAAGGCGCACCCCCGAACGGCCGGCACCTACTCACGGGTCCTGGGCCGCTACGTCCGCGAAAGGGGCACGCTCGACCTGATGACCGCCCTGTTGAAGATGACCCTCCTGCCGGCCGACCGCGTGGCCTCGATGTCCGAGCAGATGAGGCGCAAGGGCCGGATCCAGGTCGGCGCCGACGCGGACATCGTCGTCTTCGACCCGGACACGGTGATCGACACCGCCACGTTCGAGGGCGGGCTGTCGTTCTCGGAGGGGATCCTCCACACGATGGTGAACGGTGTGTTCGTGGTGCGGGATGGTGAGACGGTGGAGGGGGTTGCGCCGGGGCGGGCGATTGTTGGGCGGTTTGCGGGGGAGCCGTAGTAGCAGGCAATCGACGTCGTGGGCGAACGCCTCGGCGGTTGGCGAACCCTCTCCGTCCGCCGGGCTCGCCTTCACCGAGCACGGCCTCCGCTACCTCGGCCCGTCCTATGGCTACCGCGCCGGCCCGCCGCTTCCGCCCGTGGTCGTCGCTGCCGGCGACATGGTGCTGTAGTTGACGAAGGAGTGAGGGGCATTCCGCCCGGATAGCGTGCTAACCGAGCACATCGAGCAGCAGATCGACCGCGGCGTGATGATTGCGACGGGCCGAACGGAGGGTCCGGTGGGGACTGTGAGAGAGTTGTTGGGGGCAACTGTAAATGTCCTGTTCGTGGCAACCGAAAACGGCACACTCTGCGGTTTGTCGGAGGTCGTTCGTCGTTCGATACTGCTGGCTTCGCCAACAGCCATGGAGCGACGCGCAGATGCACGGATGGGAGACGAGGATGCTGCTGAGGCACTACCTGGAGCAGGGGATCTCGAAGGTGGAGTTGTCGAGGCGCTTCGGCGTCAGCCGACGGACGATGCACAGATGGATCGAGTCGGGCCAGTTGGACCTGGACCTGTCGTCGGGCGTGGCGCGGTACTCGCCGCGGCCTCGGGCTCCGCACAAGCTGGACCCGTACAAGGAGTTGATCGTGGTTCGGCTGGAGGAGTTCCCCAAGCTGTCGGCGAAGCGCCTGTTCGACGAGGTGCGGGCGGCGGGCTACGAGGGCGGGTACAGCCGGGTGAGTGAGGTGGTCCCGGTCCTTTGGACAGTTTCGAGGCCGGGCTAAGGTGTACTCCATGTGTTGATTACGCCGCAGCCGCCGTCGCCGGGGCTGTGGAAAACTCTCGATTCTGCGGAATGCCCATTAGTCCGCGGTGGGCTTCGGCAGGTGTCCTGCCGCCGAGCGCCGTGTGTGGCCGCTCCTCATTGTAGAAGGCGAGCCACCCATCGATCACCCGCCGCGCCTCGATGCCGTCGACGAGTTCGTTCAGGTAGACCGCCTCGTACTTCAGCGAGCGCCACAGGCGCTCGATGAAGATGTTGTCGAGGAAGCGACCCCGGCCGTCCATCGAGATCTTCACCGTCGCGTTCTCGAGAAGACCGGTGAAGTCGCCGCTCGTGAACTGGCTCCCCTGATCCGTGTTGAAGATGTCCGGCTTGCCGTACCGGTCGAGGGCTTCGGCGAAGGCCTCGACGCAGAACGATGCGTCCAGGCTGTTCGACAGCCGCCAGGACAACACCCGACGGCTCGCCCAGTCCATGACCGCCACCAGGTACAGGAACCCGCCGCGCACCGGAATGTACGTTATGTCCGAGCACCAGACTTGATCCGGACGCTCGATGGAAAGCCCCCTGAGCAGATAGGGATAGACCTTGTGCTCCGGGTGAGGCTTGCTGGTCCGCGGCGCCCGGTAGATCGCCGCGATACCCATCAACCGCATCAGACGCCGCACCCGGTGACGACCGACCCGAACGCCCTCTCGGCGAAGGTGGCGGACCATCTGACGCGAACCGTAGAACGGGTACAGCAGGAACAGCTCGTCGATCCTGCGCATCAGGGCCAGCGTCTCGGCGCTCTCGCCCTTGGGCCGGTAGTACAGCGAGGAACGGCTGATCTCGAGCAGACGGCACTGCCGACTCAAGCTCACGTCACCCGTCTCCCGCTCGATCATCCGCAGGCGCTCGGTCCGGCTCAGTGCCCGAGCCCCCTGGACAAGAAATCCCGCTCGATCGTCAGCTCCCCGATCTTCGCGTGCAGGTCCCTGATCTCCTCCTCGTGGTCCCGGCGCCGCTCCGGCCCGGCCGAGAAGGTCTCACTCATCCCCTCGATCGCCTTCCGCTTCCAACTGCTCACCTGATTCGGGTGAATCCGGTGCCGCGATGCGATCGCCGCGAGCGGCTTCTCCTCACGCAGCGCCTCAAGCGCCACCTTCGACTTGAAAGCCGCAGTGAACTTCCGACGCTTCCTCTTCATCCTGGCTCCTCCTCTAGGTCGAGGAGTACACCTTAGCCACCTGTCCAGTTTTCCGGGACCACCTCACCTTGCGGGTTGGCGTAGCTCCCCGAACCTAGGACCAATAGGAGAGAACTTCGTGCTCTCGTCAGACCGCGCGGGGATCACAACAGCTCGACTCCAATCCCGGAGTCGGTGCTTTCCGATTCGGAGGAGTGTTCCTCGTGCGCCCGATTGCCATCGCCGTCTTCACCATACTGCCCGCTTCTCTCGCCACTTTTGTGGCCGTCGCCTCTGCATAAACCGATGCAGCGAACGGCTCGCGAGAGACCGTTCACGAGCACCAGTCACCCATCCGCGACGCTGGCCTCCGTACCGATACGGAGGAGGCAAGAACCTCCATTCCGCAGGCCACCGTTTCCAACTGCACGCCGACGACGACAGCGCTGGAGTTTGACGGCGGCTACCGGGTCAGCATGTGCTACCGCACGCCGGAAGGGCAGGTGGGCCAGGCTAAGTCCGGCGTCTGGGCCTCAGGTCAGTCCGGCATCCTCTGGTTCTTCGATCGGGGCAACGCTGAGGTGCTGGTCAAGGTGCTGAACGGCTGTTCCAACAACGGCCATCGTTGGGCCTTTGTCGCGCCGGTCACGACCCTCGAGTTCAATCTCTGGATCATAGGCCCCGGCGGCCGACGCTGGACGCACAGCAATGAGCAGGGCCGGACGGCTGCGACTAAGAGCGACCTCAGAGCGTTCAGTTGCTCCGACGAGACCGGGGGCGGCAACGGCGACGACGACAACGGCGGCGCGGGCGGTGCTCCGGACCTGGTAGTTCAGTCCCCGTCGGTCAGCGACCCGAGTCCCGTCACCGACCAGTCCTTCTCCTTTCGTGCCACGGTGCGAAACGCGGGTGACGGGGCTGCTTCATCCACCACGATACGCTACTACTCCTCGAGTAACTCTACGATCAGCGATTCGGATGAGTTCATCAGCAGCGATGTCGTGGCGGCCCTCCCCGCCTCGGGTACGAGCCGAAAGACGATTCAACTCGTGTCGTCACGCCCCGGTACGTCGTACCTCGGTGCCTGTGTCGATTCCGTGTCGGGCGAGTCCGATACGAACAACAACTGCTCCACCGGTGTACGCGTGGTCATCTTGGCTCCGCCGCTCACTGGTACATGGACCGGCTCGGCGACAAGCACGCAGACTTCCGTCGTCGGATCGGTAAGGGCGACCATCACTCAGGTTGGCTCGTCCCTTTCGGGTACGTGGTCCGTCAACTACCCATCGGTGGGCACCAACTCGGGTACGCTCAGTGGTACGGTCACCGGCTCCGCGGTTTCAGTGACGTTGTACCCAGCAGATCCGACCAGCTGTCTGCAGGCAGTGGCGGCGACGCTCCGTGGTTCGTCGTTGCGGGGCACTTGGTCCACAGTCAACTGCACCGTGTCGGACAGTGGCTCATTCAGCGTCACTAAACGGAACTAGAAGTGTGCGTATCGGGAGCACTGTGAAGGGCCGGTCTAGCGAGCAGAGAGGACGTCGAGTCTTACTTCGTCACCTAATCTGTCTGACACCTACTGGCTCATCGGTCCCGTCGACAAGCATCTTGCATTGCCCTCTTGACTGGAAGATCGTCACACGTGGCATGTAGCTGTACGAGTACTCATAGTAGTACTCTGATTGCTCCCATATCTGGCCATTCATCAGCCTGATAACCGTATCGCCTTCCCACCCCTCGAACTCACCATCGACGCTGCTTTCGACGTCACACCTCGAATTGCTGCCGGGAGTTAGCGCGGCTGACAGCCGCTTACCTTCCTCCACGCCTCTCAAGTACGTATCGACCAACAAAGTGCGGATCTTCTCCCGTTCGCGGGACGTCAGTTTCTGAAGTCCCATCTGTGCCTGGAGCGTCTTGGGAACCAGATCGTCCAGGCCAAGAACGGGTCGGTCTTGGGCGAATGCGACGTTCACCCCGATCGACGATATGGCAAGAGCAACGAAGAACCTTCTCATTGATGTTCTCCTAAGCAGGTCGAGGTCGTTAGCGTATCGGTTGCGGTTCTCAGGCGATCGTTGAGTTTGGGTCAGGGTAGGGACCAGCCGCGTGTCTTCCGCCAGCTTGCCCCTACAACCGCCCCGTAGCCCTCGCCCGCTCCAACACCGGCTCATAGATCCGCAAGGTCGCCGCATCCACCAACTGCCCGCCCTTGCCGCCGGCCCCGGCTCCCTTCGCCACCGACTCGTTGTACAGGTCGACCATCTTCTGCGCCTGCTTGATCTCCCTGGGCGACGGGGCGAAGACGTCGTTGGCGAGGGGAATCTGGTTGGGGTGGATGCACCACTTGCCGACGGCGCCGAGGGTGGCGGCGTAGGTGGCCTGCTTCATGTAGGCCCTGTCGTTCTTGAAGTCGCCGAAGGGGCCGTCGATGGCGTCGATGCCGGCGGCGCGGCAGGCGGCGATCATGCGGACGCGGTGGGCGGACCACATGTCGCCGGGATAGCGGTAGTCCTTGTCGAGTTCGTGGCCGAAGCGCATGCCCATGCTGCCGGAGAGGTCGCCGAAGCCGAGGATGAGCGCTTCGAGGCGGGGCGAGGAGGTGGCGATGGCCTCGACGTTGGCGAGGCCCTCGGCCTCCTCGATCAGGGCCTCCAGGCCGATCTTGCGGTCAAGGCCGAGCTTGAGCTCGAGGCCGTCGAGCATCGTTTCGAAGAACCAGATGTCGCGGGGCTGCTTGACCTTGGGCAGGATGATGATGTCGAGGTTCTGGCCGGTGCCTTCGACGACGCTGATCACGTCGTCGACGGCCCAGCGGGTGGTGTGGTCGTTCACGCGCACGGAGCGCACCTTGCTGCCCCAGTCGAGATCGTTCAGGCCGTCGATGGCGATCTGGCGCGCGCCCTCCTTCTTGTCGGGAGAGACGGCGTCCTCCAGGTCGAGGAAGACGAGGTCGGCAGAGCTTCCGGCCGACTTCTCGACCATCCTGGGGTTGCTGGCCGGCACCGCCAGCTCGGAACGTCTCAGTCGCATGGCTAACTCTCCTTGGGCGGGTCTTCCCGGTCGATCCCGGCGTTGATCCCGAATTGGGCGAGGATCTCTTCGCGGTGCTCGTCGAGCAGTGGCGCCCTGCTGCGCACGCCGGTCTTCGTTTCGGTGTACTTGATCGGGCTGCCGACGATCCTGACCGGTTCGTTGTCGCCCGGCAGCTCGACTTCGGCGACCATCTCGCGGACCGCGGTGTGGGGGCTCTCGAAGATGTCGGCCGCGGTCTGCACCGGGCCGCAGGGGACCCGGCCGGCGAGCGCGTCTGTGACCTGGTCGCGGGTACGCCCGCCGGTCCACTCGGAGACGGCGCCTTCCACGAACTCCCGGTGCTTGCGGCGGGCCGCGAAGTCCTTCGTGCGTTCGTCGTCGACGAGTTCGGGCCGCCCCATCTCGTGGCAGAGGATCTCCCACTGGGCCGGCATGGGCGCTGCGATCGCCACGCCGCCGTCCTTCGCGTCGAAGATGCCGAACGGGCACAGGCTGTGGTGGTGCCTGCCGCGCGGCCCGAGCTGATTGGACTTCGCGGCGCCGTAGTTCGCGAAGAGGGACTCGCACAGCAGGTTGACGCCGTCGACCATCGCGACGTCCATGAACTGGCCCTTGCCGGTGCGCCGCGCGTGGTGGACCCCGGCGACGACGCCGAGCGCCATCAGCGTCCCGGGAAACAGGTCGCCGACGGAGGCGCCCCCGGGGTAGCCGCCTCCAGACCCGCCGTCGCCCGCGGGGCCGTTGATGTGGGCGAAGCCGCCCATCGCCTGGGCCACGATGTCGAAGGCGGGCCAGTCGGCGTGGGGGCTCTCGCCGGTCCGCGGGTCGCCGAAGCCGCGCAGCGCCGCGTAGACGATCCGCGGGTTGCGCTCGCGGATCGTCTCGTAGCTCAGCCCGAGCCGGTCCATCACGCCGGCGCGCATGTTCTCGAGCACGGCGTCGGCCTGCTCGCACAGGCGGAGGAAGGTCTCGCGGTCGGCCTCGTCCTTCAGGTTGAGCGAGATGCTGCGCTTGTTTCGGTTGATGCTGCCGAAGTAGCCGCCGAAGTCGCAGCCGCCGTCGACCCCGGCCTTGCCCTGGGCGGGGTGGATGAAATCCGGCGGCGTCGGCGGCGAGGGGCGCGACATGTCGCCCGTCGGCGGCTCCACCTTGATCACGTCGGCGCCGAGGTCGGCGAGGATCGCCGAGCCGAACGGCCCGGCGAGCGCCATCGTGCAGTCGATGATGACGAGGTCGGAGAGGGGGCCTGACCCGCCGCCCACTACGACCCCCAGTGCGAGCGGCGCTTGATGAGGACCTCGCGCTCGCCCTCGAAGACGATCGTGCCGTCCTGCTTCGTGCCCCAGTGCTTGAAGCGGACGACGCCGGCGTCGTCGCGGTCGGCGTCGCGGGTCTCGAGCACCTCGGTGTAGGCGGTTAGCGAGTCGCCGAGGAAGACGGGCGCGCGGAAGCGCATCCTGTCGAGGCCGAGCTCGGCGAGCGCGTTCTCGGCCGTGTCCTGGGTCGCCAGGCCGATGACCGTCGAGCCGGTGACGAGGCCGAACACGAGGCGCTGGCCGAAGGGGGACGCCTTCATCTTGTGCTCGTCGAAGTGGCCGTCGGCGGTGTTCAGGACGAGCTTGGTGAGGAGCTGGCTTTCGACTTCGTCGATCGTGGTGCCGCGGGCGTGGCGCATCTTCTGGCCGGCGGCGAAGTCTTCGAAGTAGGTGGAGGGGGAGGTGAGGGCTGTGGTCATGGCGCGGGCTCCCGGCGCTTGGCGACGAGGTTGGTGCGCTGGTAGGTCAGCACGACGTTGCCGTGCTGGTTGCGGGCCTCCGTCTCCCAGGTGACGATGCCGAAGTGGGGTCTGGAGCCGGACTCGCGGCGTTTCACGACGCGGCTCTTGCCGGTGATCGTGTCGCCTGGGTAGACGGGCTGGTGGAACTTCACGTCGTTCACGCCGAGGAACGGTCCGCCGCCTTCGGAGAGGTCCTCGACGGACATGCCGACCACGGTGCAGAGCACGAGCAGCGGGTCGATGACCACCGAGTCGTGGCCGTGGGCGCGCGCGTACTCGGCGTTGAAGTAGAGCGGGGTGAACCGCATCGTGGCGGTGGCGAAGAGCGCGTTGTCCGCTTCGCTGAGGGTGCGGCCCCAGTGGTGGTCGAAGGTCCGGCCTTCCTCAAAGTCCTGGTAGCGGTTGCCCTTCTTCTTGAGGGGGAAGGTGGAGAAGTCGGGGTCGGGCATTGCAGGGAGGATTCTAGGAGCTTGCGCCGCCGAAGGTAGCGGGAGCGAGTCGGAGGCGCATGCTTGCATGGAACTGGCCGCCAAAGGCGCCCACGGCGATGTCAACTGCAGCAGGGAACCACAACGCGTCGACGGCGGTTCTCTGGGTGCGCGGACCTTCTGGTCCGCTTCCGGGCGAAGCCGCGAAGCGGCGAAGTCCGGAGAAAACTGCCGCTGGCCGAAGGCCGGCGACAGTTCTGCGCCTGCGCGCCAGTCCGCGGCCCAGTTCCCTGCGTGCAAGCGCAGCGGGGCGCTGTTCCTACTTGCATGGAACAAGCTCGTGCTCGCTGCTTCGCAGCATCGCGCTCGATGCGGACCAGAAGGTCCGCGCACCCAGAGAACGGGCGCCGGGCAGCGAGATTCTCTACTGCAACCGGACTGGCCTTAGCCTTGCTGCCCCTCCGGAGGAGCTTCGTCTGGCTCCAGGACTTCGTAGCCTCTCTGTCGGAGCCACGCCAGGGGTCCGTCGGGCCGCAGCAGGTCGCTGAGAGGCAGGGTGGCGAAAGTGGAGTCGTTGTCGCGCAATGCGCGATCGGCGTTCTCGAGCCAGAGTGCCCAGCGACGCGATTCCGCCAGGTTCAGCTCCTCTGGGTAGGGGGCGAGTCGCCAGGGATCGCAGACCTCTGTGGCCGAACCGGCCGGATGGGCTCTAAGCGAGGCCAGATCGCCTTCGGCCCAGGCAGCCGCCAGACGCGTGTGCGCCTCTAGCTGGGCATCGAGCCCTTGAAGACGTGCCTGCAGACAGGCTTGCTCCGCAACTGCGGACATTTCCTTCCATCGAATCGAGGAGAGAGGAGTCCTTGAAGCGCTCGGAGAGAACCGTTGGCACCTTCTTGACGTTGTGCTTCTTGGCTCTTTGCTCGATTGCCCGACAAATCACAAGGCCCGATTGGAGGCCTGCGGATTCCGCCGCAGAGTCGACGAGTTCCTTGGCCGCGACGCTAGGCCGCAATCTCTCGAGGTCGTCTCGCTTCGGCGCGTAGCTGAGTCTGGTCTCGGAGAAGAGCTGGTACAGGTCCTCTGGCAGCAGGTTCTCCAGGGTTCCGCGGTCCGGGATTCGTCGTGTGCGCCTGTACTTCCTGAGCCCTTGCATCACTCTTACGGGGTTCGACGCCGTGATGCGCACGTCCGGGGACGTCAGGTACTCGCTGGAGTGGGCCAGGACGTGTTCGACGAAGTCCGATCGCCAGAGATCGTCCGGTACCAGTTCCGGAGTACCCAGGATCCACAGGACATGGTCGTCCTTGGTGACCTTCCAGAGGGGCGGCCCGAGTAGCTCTCCCACGACCTGCATCTCTTCCTCGACGAGATCCACAGGGGTCGGCTTGGATTCGTCGTTCTGCTGGGCGGTCGCTGCCGGCACTGCCGCTGAGGCCGCGAGTAGCAAGGCTCTCCAGATCATCGAGGGACTCCTTTCGCTCTGTGTGTAGGCCAAACGTTTGACCGACGTTCTTGATTCCACTTGGTGTCGCCGTCGCGCCCGGCGGAGAGCGGTCGCCGCTTCGCGGCGCGGTTTGTTGGCCGCCTACGGCGGCAGCGGGTCAGAAGACCCGCGCACCCAGAGCACCGGCGTCATCTCGGCCAACTCTCTACCGCAGCCGAAACCGCAGCGCGCTTTTCCGGAAGCTGGCGAGGGCGCCGGCTTACACCGTCTCGGCGCCGCGCTACGATTCCCGGATGACCGGACAATGAAGGGGTTGGGCCACTTCCCGATGTCCGAGGACCCGGAGCGGTTCTACGGGTACATCGAGCCGGTGCTGGCGGAGATTGTTGGGGATCAGACGCGGATCGCGCCACTCGGGTTCTCGCCGGTTGACGCGGCGGGCGGCTAGGACGTTCCGCAGCGGTCCCATCGTCCGGCGCGATGCGGGCATGTCACAGCTCGGTGTCGTAGCACCGCGCTCAGTCTGGTGTCGCTTCCGGAGCCGTGCAAACACATCGGCCGCCGGCTGGACCTGACCGGCCTCGATCTCGCCTGGTCATCGTTTGGCCTGTAAGATACTACGGACGGTACCATGAGGAGCAAGCACCGGCGAACTTTGGAGAGCATGCGCGCGCGGCCTACACCAGCGGGCATCCGTTGGGCGGACGCCGTCGCCATGCTTCAAGCAGCCGGCGTGGAGGTTTCGGAACGTTCCGGGTCGAGACTGCTCCTCAAGAAGGACGCGGAAAGGATGGTCGTGCATCGGCCGCACCCGGCACCGGTTCTGGGACGTGGGACGTTGCGAGCCATCGTTGCCTTTCTCGAAGCTGCAGGAGTGAAGCCATGATGAAGTACAAGGGCTACGTCGCCGCCGTCGAGTTTGACGACTCGGTGGGTCGCCTTCAAGGCTGGGTCGTCAACAGCGGCCCGTATCCCATTGCGACGTTCGAAGCGACGGACGTTGATGGGATTCGGCGTGAATTTGAAGTCTCCATCGACGAGTATCTTGCATCGTGCGAGGAGGACGATGTCGAGCCGCGCATGCCGTTCTCCGGCGTCCTCAACCTGCGGCTGGGCCCAGACCTGCACCAACAAGCCGCGCTCTCGGCAAGCGCGCTCGGCGTCAGCCTGAACAGTTGGATCAAGCAGGCGGTCGAGGAGAAGGCCCTCCCTTGATGCACCGTTCGCTGCCGCTCTGCCCATTGCGTCCCTGCTCCCCATCACCCTAAGCTGAACGACCACTCATCCGACCAGATGGGCGAACATGGGGATTCTACTCAAACGCTGCCCGGTCCGCGCCAACGCCGCCATAGCAATGCGTACGTCCCGGAATCATGAACAGCCGAACCGCCTCTTGGGTGCTGGCCCGCCCGCCCATGATGCGTTCCGCCATCTCATAGTAGTCGACAGTGACTTGCGGTGAGGGCAGACCAGAGTCCTCCCAACCCTGGATGATCAGCAGCTTGCCACCCGCAGCCTTGAAATTGCGCAGATCGGGATTGCTGTAACCATTCACCAGCGCATCCATCATCCCGGTGCGCTTGTAATCGTGGTCGAAATCGAAGTCGGTCGCCGTCCAGCTCGGTCCCGGATCCGGGTTGAACCCCATGAACCGCCCCCACGAGGTCCTGGACTCGAGATCCATGGAGAAGTAGTTGCCCTTCTCCGAGCCGCGCATGGCGGGGTACCACGGGAAGTACTTTCTGAGCTTCTCCCCGGTCGATGTCACCGGCCCGCTGTCCACTTTCCTGGCCGCCTCCACCTGGATCGGCGATAGACAGCCCGATGTCTGCCCCGACGCGCAGGTCAGGTCGGCCGGATCGAATTGGCAGGTCCGGGGATCGCCACCGATGATCCCATCCTCGAGGCCATCGTCCGCATCGCAGGCGGCAATGGCCCCCGCGTGCAGCACGTCCAGATCGGCGGGTGTGAACAGCGGCTGGCCGTCCGCGTCATGCGTTGCCAAGGCGTTCCACAGGATCACCACACCCGTGGCCGTTACATTCGCGGGCTCCTGGACGAGAATGCCGTCGAAGTTCCAGGGAAAGCGATTCGCTTGGACCATCCCCTGCTTCCCGCCGGCGGAACAGCCCACGTGATAGGAGAACGCCGGCACCCGGCCGTAGAAGTGTTCGGTGATTGCCTTGCCCGCCAGGGCGGCGACATGGTGACCGCGGATGCCGTAGTCGAACTCCGCCTGGAGATTGTTGTAGGCCCACGAGGCCCTTCTTGTTCTTCCGAAATGCCCCGTATCGTGTGAGAGACAGGCATAGCCTCTCCGCAAGGCCTCATCGCACCAGGCGGCCATCGATTCCGTCGAGCCGCCATAGCCACCAGGGCTCGCCTCCAGGAACCTGCCGCTCCACGCGGCGCTGTTCGGCAGGCGTAGCACGATCCGGACATTGGGCGCGACATACCCCTCCACCCGGCAATGGGCGGGCACCTCGCCGGCGGCCTCCACCATTCGGGTCGCCGTCACCTGCGTCGGCGCATCCTGAATGCTCGTGAAGTCCATCGTCGGCAGCGCCTCGCAGTCCGGGAGCGTACCGGCGCGCAAGCTGCCGGCCCCGACTCCGATCGCGCCCATCGCCAGCGCTAGAACCAACGGGAATCTCTTGAAGGTGCGCGTCATCGTATCTCCTTTGTTGCCTTCAGCGACGCCTCGGTTCGACAGGCTCGAAACGCCGGTAGTCGTTCGGTGCCTACTGTAGCGTGCAGACCGCGTTAGGATGGGGGCTCCGAGAACGGATCGCATCCACTCCGGTCATGGAACCGAAGAGAAACGAGAAGACCATGTGTGCGCGTAGCGGTGTCTGGCTGACAGCTTTTCTTCTCCTGTCTCTCGGTTGTGCGGATGAACCTGCCGAGGTCCCGGCTCGAGCCAGCGAAGAGGCCGCTCCGATGGAGCAGAGATCATCGACTCGAGACGCCTACTTCGGCGACCTTCACGTCCACACCAAGTACTCCTTCGACGCCTACATCTACGGCACCCGCAACGATCCGGACGACGCCTACAGGTTCGCCAAGGGAGAAGCGCTGACCCACGCAGCCGGAATCGAGATGCGCCTCGAGGCCCCGCTCGACTTCCTCGCGGTCGCCGACCATGCCACCTACCTGGGCATGTTCGAGCAGATGGACAATCCCGATTCCGAGGTTGGCCGACATCCGCTGTCGATCGCACTCCGAAGCGCCGAAACACCCGGCGATCGCGCGGCCGTTTTTCGAGAAGTGCTGCCGCGTCAGAGAGGATATGTCGATCAGGACGACCTGCTCGATCTCGGCATCGTAGGGAGCGCATGGCGGGAGATCATCGCGGCCGCTGAGCGCCACAACGATCCAGGCACTTTCACCACCCTCATCGCCTACGAGTTCACTGGCAGCGGCCCCGGTGGGGAGAACCTGCATCGAAACGTGATCTTCCCTGGCTCGAATGTGCCGAGCATTCCTTTCAGTCGACTGGACGCCAGGAACAACCCGGAGAAGCTGTGGGACTGGATGGACCGGCAGCGCGAGCAGGGCATCGACTCTCTGGCGATCCCCCACAACTCCAACGGCTCAGACGGATGGATGTTCCAGTTGACCGACAGAGAAGGCAATGCAATCGACCAGGCCTACGCCGAGCAGCGGATGCGAAACGAGCCGCTGGTCGAGGTAACCCAGGTCAAGGGCACCTCTGACACGCATCCGCTCTTGTCTCCGAACGACGAGTGGGCTGACTTCGGGATCATCGAAGGGACCATCGGCAATGACTCTCCGAGCAAGCCGCAGGGCAGCTACGTACGCGATGCCTACCTGAACGGCCTGGCCATGGAAGAGGAGCAGGGCTTCAATCCCTTTCGCTTCGGCCTCATCGGCTCCTCGGATACCCACAATGCGGCCGGATCGTTTCGGGAAGAGGATTACTGGAGCAAGGCCGGCCTGTTGGACATAACGCCGGAGCAGCGAGGGTCGGTTCCTCGGGCCGAAACCGGCGAGTACGACGACGGGTCCAGTCAGTACTGGGGTGCCTCGGGCCTGGCCGCAGTGTGGGCCGAATCGAACACCAGGGAGGACATCTTTCGCGCCCTCCAACGGAAGGAGACCTTTGCCACCACCGGCCCTCGCATGCGGGTCCGCTTCTTCGCCGGCTACGACCTCGACCAGACGACGCTGGCTGGATCAGACGGGCTCACCAGGGCCTACGCCGACGGCGTCTCCATGGGAGGAGACCTGATGGCCGATGGCGAGCAACGAGCTCCGCGCTTTCTGTTGTGGGCTACCAGGGATCCGGCCGCGGCTCCCCTTGCTCGACTGCAAGTGATCAAGGGATGGACCGAAGACGGTGCGAAGCACGAGCGGGTCTACGACGCAGCCTGCTCCGATGGCTCGACCCCGGACGACACCCACCGCTGCCCCGACAACGGAGCCACGGTCGATCTGAGCACCTGCGCGACGACTGAAGGTCAGGGGGCTGCGGAGCTCGAAGCGCTCTGGCAGGACCCGGACTTCGATCCTGGCCAACGCGCGTTCTACTACGTTCGCGTGTTGCAGAATCCCACCTGTCGCTGGTCGACCTGGGATGCTATCCGGGCGGGAACGCCACCGAACCCCGGCCTGCCTCCCACCCTCCAGGAGCGTGCCTGGTCGTCGCCCATCTGGTACGTCCCTTAGCCTACGAGTTGAACGCCATCACCGCTACGCCTCCGGCGTGCACTATCAGTTGCACAACGCATGGCGCCTCGCTCGCATCACCCTATTCGAGTCCGAACGCCAGCAGCACGTTGCCCGGCCCTGACGCGTAGCCCGACCCCATGAACAGCATGCCATCGACGACGGTTGGCCCCGGGCCGTTCAGCATGCCACCCTTGGCCGGCACATCATTGACGGTCTCGAACTCCTGGGCCGTGTCGTACTCCCAGAGGATGCGGCCGTCGGTGGTCGAGTACGCGCGAAGCATGCCGTCCATCGCGCCGGCGAAGACCACGCCCGGGATCGCCGTCGCCGCCGCGTCCTGCCCGGAGCTGCACCGTTGCGGGGAGGGGTCGGGACAGTTGGCCGCCGGCGTCGGCGTGTACCACACCTGCTCGCCCGTCTCCACGCGAATCGCGGCCAGGCCGCCCTTCGACCGCGACGGCGCAGCGATTCCGCGGTGCTCCGACGGCTGGTATAGGAGGGGGAAGTAGGCCAGCCGCCCGTCGGTGGCGCCGCCAAACGTGATGTTCGCGCGCTTCTCCGTGTCCGCGCCCGCGTAGAGTTCCCACAGCACCGCCCCCTCGCGGTCAGGGTCGAGCGCATAGACCCGGCCGTTCTGCTGCCCGACGACGAGAATCGTCCGCCCGTCCGGCAGCATGTGAAGCATGACCGCCACAACATCGACATCGACGTTTTCGGCAACTTTCTCGGGGTCGGGGCAGTTGAGGGATGCGATGCGCTGGGGATCCGCTCGCTTGGGATCCCTCGGGCGGCCTTGCACATCGATCCGGCCGGGACACCTGCTGAGGTAGGCATCCAGGGCCGTCAACTGGTTCAGCCACAGCCGCTTCCCGGTCTCGAGATCGAAGGCGATGACGGCGTCGGTGTCACTGGCCGCGGGCGCGGTGTAGCCGTTCCACTACCGATGTACAAGGCCCCTCGAGCAGCATCGATGACCGGCGCGCCCCAGACCGCCCCCCCGGCCGGGGCCCACTGTTGAGTGCCCTGCGCGTTCTTCGTCGTGGGCCTGGGTTCTTCGGCAATCGCGTAGCTCTTCCAGATCTGCTCGCCCGTGTTCGCGTCATACGCCACCACGCTGCCCCGGAACGTGCAGCACTCGTACCAGAGGTGGCGGCCTGCCAGTTCTTCCAGTGAGGAAACGGGCACGTAGAGCCGGCCGGCGTGCAGCATGGGGGCGGCGGTGATGCGCGCGATCGGATGGGTGTCGGCACGTTGCTTCCACAGCAACTCACCGGTTTCGGCATTGACGGCGTACACGTTCGCCCTGGCGTCCCCGAAGTACGCGGCATAGCGCGCCGTCCCCGCGCCCGTGACGGGTCCGATGGTGACGGAGGAGCGGACGACCCATTGCGACTCGAAGGACCAGTAGACACAGCCGCTCGCCGCATCCAGCGAGTAGACATAGCCCGTGTCGGATCCCGCGTAGAGCCTTCCCCCCACGACCGTCGGCGAACCAGCGGCGGCTCTGACCCCGCCCGGGTATCCGAACGCCCACTTCAACGTCAGGCGCGGGACCTGGTCCGGGGTCAACCCGGCGGCCGCGGCCGGCTGGAAGCGCGAGTTGCCAACGTCCGGGCTCCAGCCGTTCCACCCCGCGCCAGCGAACGGGTCGCCGAACGGTTTGCTCGGACACTGATTGGGCATCGAGGAGGCATCCCCACCAGTCGTCCCAAGCGCACGGCCCGCGGCCCACTGAGCCACCTCCCGCCTCTCGTCGTCGGTCAGCCCTGGCACCTCCACCGACATCGCGCCGGTCGTCAGCGACTCGAGCACCCGCTCCGGCGTGAACTGCCGCAGCGCCTCCCGATCCGGGGCTCGGGAGCCGGGCTCCGGGTTTCCATGACAGGGCGCGCAGTGCTGCTCGAACAATGAACCGCCTGGCTGGGCCCATCCAGCCGCGGGCGTCAGGATCACAGCCATCATCAACGAAGGACGCAGGAGTCTCGGCATGGCGCTCTCCTCGCCTCAGACCTAGGGCAACGCGAACACGAAGACGCCGCTACCGCCCCGCGGGTTGTGCTCTTCAGGTATGAGGTCGGCCGGGAGAACTGTCGCCCAGCTCGAGCGGCTGATCGACGGGCCGGCCACGAACGCGACGAACTGCTTGCCGTCGACGGCATAAGTGATCGGGAATCCGTTCGCCATCGTCGGGAGACGGCTCTGCCAGAGCGGCTCGCCGTTCCGCACGTCGTAGGCGAAGACGTGCCGGCCCCAGTCGCCGATGAACACCAGGTCCCCGCCGGTCGTCAGCGCCGCCGTGTTGTAGGGCACCCGGAGGCGATGGCGCCAGAGGGTCTCGCCGGTCCGCAAGTCCAGCGCTCGAAACTCGCCCAGTTGGTTCGGCGCCTGCGGATGAAAGTGATTCGTCCTTCCGGGCCTGCTGCCGCCACCGCCGCCCCCGGCGCGTTTCTCGACCGGGCCGAAGGTGACGGTCTGACAGCTGAGATTGAGCGGCACGTACAACGCCTCGGTCCCGGGGTGATACGCCATCGCCCGCAGGCTCTTGAAGCCGGCAGTACTGGGGCAGAAGGAGAGCTCCTCGCCGACATCCGTTAGCATCCCGTCCCGGTAAGTCACCTCACCGGTCTGCGAGTCGACATCCAGGATGTTCTGATAGCCGAGGTCGATCGCGCGCCCGAATTCGCCCGTGACGCGGTCGATTTCCCAGAGAATCCCGAGCTTGCCCATCGTGAACAGCGAACGCTTGCCGTCGTAGTCGATCAGGATGCGCTCGAACGACTCGTCCATATCGTGCGCATCGCCCGGGATGTGCTGGTAGTACCACCTCATCTCACCGGTCCCAGGGTCGAGCGCGAGCGTCGAGTTGCTGTACAGGGCGTCACCGTCGGTGCCGCGTGCGTCCCGGTTGTGCGGCTTGGGCTGCGACGTACCCCAGTAGACGAGCCCGGTGACCGGGTCATAGCTCCCGGTCATCCACGCGTCGCTCCCCGCGCGAAACATGAGCGGCAGATCGCCCCAGGTGTCGCCGCCGCTCTCGCCGGGCCGGGCGATGGTCGAGGTTCGCCAGAGCAACCGGCCGGTGCGGCCGTCGACGCCGACGACGTAGCAGGTGTCGTCACGGTAACGCCCGCAGCCCGTCAGCCCGGCGACGATCGTCCCATCGGCGACGATCGGTCCGTTCGAAAAGGTAAAGCCCTCCTGATCGCCCCCGACCGGCGTATCCCAACGCGCCTCGCCCGTCCGGGCATCCAGCCCGACGATGTGCGCATCGACCGTGTTCAGGATCACCAGATCCTGGTAGACGGCCATGCTGCGTGTCTGCGCCGCGCTTCGGCGTCGCACGTCCAGCTCACGGCGGTACTCCCAGATGAAGTCGCCGGTGCGCGCGTCGAGCGCCTGGACCACATTGCCTGGGTTCGCGACATACATGACGTCGTCGTGCACGATCGGCGTCGTCTGCGACACTCCGGGTTCGAGGCCCCAGGACCAAGCGAGCCGGAGCTCATCGACATTGCTCCGGTCGATCTGTTCAAGCGGGCTGTACCCCCATGCGTTCAGGGTGCGCCTCCAGCTCAACCAGTCCGCCGGGTCGGGATTCTGGAGCATCGCATCGGTGACCGGGGTGAAGTCCCGGCCCTGGGCCTGGGCGAGATTCGCCGTCGCCATGGCGAAGGCGGCGCATATGTAGGCTGTGACTAATGCGCGACACTTCATGTCAACCTCCAGCGATGAACTCTACACTCGCCATGGTGACTCCTCGGCTAGCTTGGCGAAGTCGGGCTGGAACTCCGCGCACGATATTGGCTGGCTACGGCCTTACGTCGGCCGTAGGCTGACCCTGAGACGTATAGGCTACGCATTCTCGTCGAAAGCACGATCGAGAACCGCTGCCGCAGCAGCGAAGGGAGGACCCATGCGAAGCGTTTCTTTGCCACTACTTGCCTTGGCTCTTGCGGCCGGAGGTACAGCGGCGCAGCCGAGCGTTCCCGCCAACTGGGCGGCGGAGGCCGAGAGTTACTTCCGAGTGATCCCGAACCAGACCTACCTGGTTGCCGACGGCTACGAGTTGAAGCTCGATCTGATCCTGCCGCTTCAGGGAGAAGACCCGGCGCTCACCCCGACGTTGGTATACATCCACGGCGGTGGCTGGGTCAGCGGCACGAAGGAGAGCAACCTCATGCGTCTAATGCCCTATCTCAGCATGGGGTGGGCCGTGGTCAACGTCGAGTACCGGCTTGGCCGCGTCGCTCTCGCCCCCGGTGCGGTAGAGGACTGCCGCTGCGCGCTGCGATGGATCCGCAATAACGCCGAGCAGTACGACCTCGACGTCGATCGGCTCGTCGTTACCGGTCACTCGGCAGGAGGCCATCTATCGCTGACCACCGGCATGCTGACTGCCGGCGACGGCTTCGACAATCGGTGTCCGCAGCGCTCCCCCACCTCCGCCGACGCGGTGGTGGAGGAGATGCCTGTCGCGGCGATCGTCAATTGGTACGGCATCACCGACGTGCCGGACCTTGTCGAGGGGGAGAACGCCAGGACCTACGCAGTGGCGTGGATGGGAAGCCTGCCGAACAGAAGCGAGCTCGGCAAACAGCTCTCGCCGCTCAACATGGTGCGCGACGACCTGCCGCCGATCCTCACCATTCACGGCGACGCCGACCCGAACGTGCCTTACGACCACGCCGTCCGGCTGCACGCAAAGCTCGAGGAAGCCGGAGTCGCGAACAAGCTGCACACCATCCCCGGAGGCGGCCACGGCCGTTTCAGCGCCGAGCAGACGCGGGCGGCCTACGAGGTAATCCGCGGCTTTCTGGCGCGCGTTATCGCCGACTAGAATACTTCCGTGAAAGGAGATCGCGATGACTTGCCGCTGCGCAGCAACGCCGCTGACCCGGCTGCCGTTCGCCCTGGCTCTCGTAGGAATCGTAGGGGTCGTGCCGGCCGTCGCCGCAGCCGGGGCGGCCGCCGACAGCGGCTGGAAGGCGCCGCGCAACGTCTTCGGTCAGCCTGATCTCCAGGGGGTCTGGGCCAACAACAACGCTACTCCGCTCGAGCGGCCCGAGGCCCTGGCTGGTCGGGAGACCCTCACCGACGCCGAACTGGCCGCGATCCAGCAGAGGGCGGAGTCGCTCTTCGCTCTCGATAGTGACGATGCCGCGTTTGGCGACAGCGTCTTCAACGCCGCTCTGAACGGAACAGAGTCGTTCACGTCGACGGACGCCGCCACCGGCAACTACAACCAGTTCTGGGTCGCCGAGCGCGACTGGGACAAGCGTACGTCGCTGATCGTCGACCCTCCAAACGGCCGCCTGCCCGCCCTGACGGACGAAGGCGAGAAGCGTGCCGCCGGGTTCCGTGCGGCCAGGAATCAACCGGCAGCGGGTCCGGAGGATCGCAGCCTCACCGAGCGCTGCATCTCCTTCGGCGTACCTCGGCTCCGCGCCGCCTACAACAGCTACACCCAGATTTTTCAGGGCGAGGACCATGTCGTCCTGCTCATGGAGATGATTCACGACGCGCGCGTCGTCCCGATCGACGGCAGGCCCCACCTGCCGGAGGACGTCCGGCTTTGGCACGGCGACTCGAGGGGTCACTGGGAAGGTGAGACTCTGGTCATCGAGACCCGCAACTTCTCGGACGCCGGTGGCTACCGGGGAGCGACCGGCAACTTGCAGCTTGTGGAACGGCTGACTCGGGTGGGGCCCGAGACCCTGGAGTACGTGGTCACGCTCGACGATCCAAAGACCTGGACGGAGCCGTGGACCGTGATGATCCCGCTCAAGAAGTCGCCCGACGATCTCTTCGAGTTCGCCTGTCACGAGGGCAACTACGGCCTGGAGGGGATCCTCGCCGGGGCGCGCGCAGAAGAGGCGGCGTTGGCGGCATCAAGGTAACAACCCGAGTTTGCCGAGGATGTCGTCCGTGGCCGCATAGATGTCGGCCTGTCCATCGAGGATGCTCTGCACCGACTTCTGGATCTCGGGCTCGTTGTCGAGTTGTCTTGCCAGTTCGCGCTGAAGCCCTTGTTGAAGAAAGGCCCTTAACTCAACCTCGCAGTTGGCGCGCTCGCGCGCGCGCTGTTCCGGGCCGGCTTCCTCGCGGTGGTTCTGATGTTGAACGATCGCCTGCCAGATGTCCTCGATGCCCTTGTTGTGCAACGCCTGGGCCTCGATCACCGGGGGGCGCCAATGACCTGCCGGGATCCGACGGAAGACGTTCTCGAGATAGGCGACCGTCTTGTCCGCGTCTGGACGGTCCGCCTTGTTCACGATAAAGACGTCGCCGACTTCGAGGATGCCGGCCTTCATTGCCTGGATCTCGTCGCCGAGCCCCGGAACTGTGACGACGAGCGTCGTGTGCGCAAGGCGGGCGATGTCGACCTCGTCTTGCCCGACGCCGACTGTCTCGACCAGAACTAAATCTTTCCCCATCGCATCCATGACGCGTATGGCACCGCGAGTAGCCGGTGTGATCCCGCCAAAATGACCCCGGCTGGCGAGCGAACGGATGAATACTTCCTGATCGAGCGCGAAGCGATTCATGCGAATGCGATCGCCCAGAATCGCGCCGCCAGAAATGGGGCTGCTGGGATCGACAGCGAGCACGCCGACGGTCTTCCCGGACTGCCGCGCACTTTGGATCAGGCAATCAGCAAGAGTGCTTTTCCCTGCGCCGGGAGGACCGGTGATACCAAGGACGAGCGCCGACCCGGAGTGCGGGAACAGTCGCTTCAGCGCGTCCCACGCGAGCGCGCCGCCGTCGTCAATAATCCGGATGAGCCGCGACGCCGACCGAAGGTCGCCGCGAATCGTGCCGGCAACCAACTCGTCGACTGTGGGCTCAGGATGTCGCGGCACTGGCCGCCAGATTTCTGACGGTATCGATCATGTCGGTCACTACGCTACCGGATCCGAATACCGCCGCGACACCCTTGTCAAGCATCTTCTCGGCGTCCTCCTCGGTAATGACCGAACCACCGAGGACCACGGGCACATCGAGGTCGTTCTGTTTCAGCAGCTCGAGTAGTTCGGGTGTGTAGTACAGATACTCCCAGGAATGAGAGCTGATGCCGATGACATCCGCGTCCTCTTCAATGGCAGTCTGCACGATGGTCTCCGGGGTATTGAAACAACCGGTATAGATCACCTCCATACCCTGGTCGCGAAGCATCCTGGCGATGCCGACTGCGCCCAGTTCGTGCTGGTCCATGCCCAGCACGCCGACCAGCACGCGAATCGGACTCATTGCGCACTTCCGATGGGCGACTCGAGATGACCGTAGGGGTCGTAGGGGGTGCCCCAGGCCTGACGGAGAATGCCGGCAATCTCACCCATGGTTGCCCCGGCCAGCGTGCATTCGAGCACCGCTTCAAGCATGTTCTCGTCGGTCTGCACGACGTCGTGCAATCGCTGAAAGGAGTCCAGCAACGGTTTCTGATCGCGCTTGTCGCGGTAAGCCGCTATCTCCTTGACTCGATCGAACAGCGGTTCGATCTTCTCTTCGCTGATATCGCGCAGCAGCGTGTCCTGCTCCGCGGGCATCTGGTGCACGTTCATTCCGACCTTCAACACTTCCCCGTCGCGCACCTGGTGGTGGTAGCGGCCCATCGTGCCGTGGAAGAACTGTTTGAAGTAACCACTGCTGACCAGCTCGGCCGGATCTCCGCGCGACTCGATGTCGTTGACCATATCCAGAATCCTGGCCTCGACCTCATCGGTGAGCGACTCCATGAACCACGATCCCCCGAAGGGATCCTGCACGCTGTTGATATTCGTCTCGAGGTCAATCACCTGCTGCGTGCGCAGCCCGACTAGATGCGCCTCCTTGCTGGGGGTTCGGTAGCCCTCATCAAAGGTCGAGATCTCGAGCGCGCTGACCCCGGCCAATCCGAGTGCGACCGTCTGCACCGCGCCACGCACGATGTTATTGGCCGGCTGCTCGGTCGTCAGCGAAAGTCCCGAGGTGTGCACTGCGATGTTGACCGCCTGCGAGCGCGGGTCCCTGGCGCCGAATTCGTCTTTCATCATGCGCGCGAAGATGCGACGCATGGCGCGGATTTTCGCGATCTCCTCGTAGAAGTCCATCGAGCAATTCGTGAGGATGGCGATGCGCGGGGCGAAGCTGTCGACGTCGAGACCGCGTGCGAGAAGCGTGCGCACGATGTGGCGGATTTCGACAAAGCCGAGGGCCGCCTCCTCGACTGCGTTCAGGCCCGCTTCACTGAAGAAATAAGTGTCTTCGAGATAGCCGTGAAATCTCGGCATCTCGTTGCTGCAGAACTCGATGACGTCGCAGGACATCCGCAGGTGGAGATCGAAGGGCATCTTGTACGCATAGGAGCAATGTTCGGAATAGAACGGCCACTCGATCACGGAGCCGCGGAGCACGCCTGGCGAGACACCGCGTTCCTTCGCGAGCAGATAGAGGCTCGCCACCGTGAACATCGACGGACCGGAACTCGACATCGACATCTGGTCGAGCGGGATATCGTCGAGCAATTCGCGGTAATCATCATGACGACAGAGCGAGACGCCCTGCGTGCCAACGGTATATCGCGCGAGTGGATGATCGGGATCCATCAGCGACATGGTGGGACTGTCACCGATCACATCGAGACCGGTCTGGCCGAGAGTCATCAGGTACTTGAACTGCTCGTTCGAGCGTTTGGGATCGCCCTCGCCTGACAACTCGCGCTGAATCCAGCCCCGCCCGGAATAGGCTCGGGTTCCGCGGGTAAACGGGTACTCGCCCGGATTGCCGAAGCGCTTGCTGTAGTCCCCGTTGGAATCGGAGGGCCCGTAGACGGGTGACAGGTTGATACCCGAGCGGGTCGAGTTCTCTTTCATGGCGATTCTGATCGCACGAGCGTCGCGCCGGGCGTGGTTAGAATCTGAAACCGAGCTTGAGGCGGAACTCCCGCGGAAGAGTGAAAGCATCGACCCCAGTGGTCAGGTTGCCGTTCCGTGTGTTGACGCGGACCTGGTGCGACTCGTCGGTGACGTTGGAGGCCTCAGCGCCGATAATGCCCTGAAACCTACCGCCGCCGATCGGGAACTGGTAGGTCGCATTCAAGCTGAGGGTGTAGTAGTCCTCGAGGGTATTGGCGTCCCTCGGTTCGGTGCGACCCGTAGTACGGATTCTCTGTCCGGAGACCGGGTGAAAGACATTCGCGCTGGGCCCCAATCCCCAGGCTTCACCGGCGGAATAGTGGAAGAAGGCACTGGTCATGACGTCACCCTTGCCCAACACCCAACGCTTCATGCCGACTAGGTTGACCAAGTAGTCCCTGTCCACCGCGAGCGCTCCGTCCCAAGAGGATGTGCTGGTGATGTTGCAAAGGCCACCTCCTCCCGGCAGCGTGCAGCCACCCATGGCTTCATTGTGATCGGAATTGTCTGTGATGGAATCGATGGTGCCGTTGGTGGGGAGAAAACTCACGTTGGCGTTCACCGACCAGTTGTTACGAAACGCTCGGTTGACCGCCATCGTGAGACCCTGATGCTCACGTGTGTTGTTGGGCCAGTTGCGCAGATCGCGGACGACGGCGCCGGCCTCGTCGTACTGAAGGCTGGCGCTGAAGATGTTGTCAATCTCGCTTACGGTGAAGCGCGAGGTGAAGATCCAGTTATCGGCGAACTGCCAGTCGAAGCCCAACGAGGCCTCGTCTTTGTAGTGGGGCTCGATGCCCGCGATAGCGTCACTGGGGGACGGCTCGACACGGCGCTGAAAGCGGTCGTAAAACCCCGTCGCACGGTTGAAGAGGAACTGCTCGTAGATGTTCTCACCGTTGTTGCCGCGGGTGAATTCCGTGAAGACGACACCGAGGCCGACGTTGTGGTAGTAGCGCCCCAAGCTGCCGCGCACCAGCAGCGTGCCGTCGGCGTTGATGTCGTAGACCACGGTTGCGCGCGGCGCCCACACGCTGTACTCGTTGACTCGCTCGTTGCGGTCGTTGTCGATCGACTGTTCGTCGTAGCGCAGCCCCACGTTGAAGGTCAGCTTGTCACCGACCTCGAACCGGTCCTGGACATAGGCTGCACTCATAAGGGTATTCATCGAGATCGGCGGGCCGAGCTCGAAGACCCGCTTGGTGGATGGCGTGAGGAAGCCTCCGGTGCACTCTCGGCAGAAACCGCGGCCGCGATACTCGGTCCCGATGCTGGTCAGGTTTTCGAAAGTGACGTCCTGGAAGTCGACGCCGCCCTTGAGCTCGTGATTTCCCTGGAACAGGGTCACCGAGACATTCGCCTGATCGCGGGGATAGTCGTTGAACCCGGCGCCCAGGCGTATCGAGGGACCGTTGTATCGCAAACCGTCGTTGAGATCTTGGTAGCGGAAGTCGTTGCCGTTGGGATCGTCAAAAGACACGTCGGGCATGATCGGGGCGGGGGGGGCAGCAACGCGTCCCACAAACTCTTCGCGGTTGGCCAGCTTGGCTTCGAGGAACGCGGAGCTGGTCATGGCGTAGCTCCAGGTCCCGGTCTGGAGCCTGTTGTTGATCGGAAAGGTCATGACGGCGTACTGGTCGCCGACTGCCGCGGCACCGATCGCTGAGGACGGCGAGTCGATCAACGTCAGCGCGACCTGATGGCGGCTCCCGGGCTGGAAGTTCACCTTGCCGATGAGCGGTTCTGATGTGCGAGTGACATTGAATGTTTCGCCAGACCGCGTTCGGTCGAGCCGGTTGTCATTCAGTTGGTTGTAGGAAGCGAAGAACCAGGCCTTGTCGCGCCAGAGCGGCCCACCGAGGCCGGCCTCGAAGCTGCTGATCTGATCGTCAGGACGCTCGATCCCGAGCCAGTCCTCGGACCGCCACTTCGGGTTCTGGCCGATATAGAGAAAATCGCCGTGGAGGGTGTTGGTGCCGGTCTTGATCGTCGAGTTCATGACACCGCTGGTCGCGCGGCCGTACTCGGGGGCGAAACCCGACGTTTCCATCCGGGTATTGGTGATTGCGGTCGACGGGATCTGAAAGCGCAGCTCGCCGCCACGACGGGGCATGCTGACGTCGACGCCGTCGATGAAGACGCCGAGCTCGGTGCTGATGCCTCCGTTAACTGAAACGCGGGCATAGTCCTGCTTTCTGCGGGTTACCAAGCCCGGCATCATTTGGACGCTCGTGTTGTAGTTGCGCGTGGCGAAGGTGACGTTCTCGAGTGCCTCCTCCTGGATCGCAGAGGTGGCGCCGATGTCGTACTTGGAGATCAGTGCCGCCTCGGCGGTGACGGTGATGGTCTCGGAAGTGGCTGTCTGCAGAGTGAGCGCGACGTCGTGGCGCTGCCCCATTTCGAGGGCGACTGCCCGCTCGGCCGTGCCCAGGCCCTCGAGGGCTGCGTTGACCGTGTAGGCCCCAGCCTGGAGCAGGGCGAAGCGGTACTTGCCCTCGGCGTCGGTCATTTCGGTCCTCGTATTCTGAGGTCCGGTAAGGATGACGGTGACGCCGGGCAGGCCGTCGCCCTCGGCATCGGTCACGGTTCCGTCGATGGTTCCTGTCTGCGGACCGTCTGCCGATAGCGGCAAGGCGCAAAGGGCGATAGCGCAGATTCCAATGAGTGACTTGCGGGCGATTGCTTTCACGTTCCTGTCCTCCAGATACGCCTGTTCTCCAGCGTCTAGTTCACCGTTCGGATCGGATTCTCTCAAACACCATGCGAGAAATCAAATTCTTGGAGGGGGTGGCGGGCTGAGTGACGTCGGCCCCGGTGTTAGGCTTGTGGGGCGCGTATGAAGAGAGTCATCCGATCCCTGTTGCCCGTCGCGCTCATGCTCGGCCTCAATCCCGGAATCGCCGCCGCCGGCGACGGGGTGCCGCGCACGGCCAGTGGCCGTCCCGATCTCACGGGTAACTACAACGCCGCGACCGTGACCCCGCTCCAGCGCCCGGAACGCTACGGCGACAACCTCTATCTCAGCAAGGAGGAGGCCGCGCGGATCGAGGGCAACATGGCTGCGCGAATCGAGGAGACATCCCAGGCCAGCGATCCGGATCGCGAGGCGCCACCCGAGGGTGGCGACGGATCGGACGGCGGTGCTGGCAATGTCGGCGGCTACAACTTCTTCTGGCTCGACCGGGGCACCGAGGCCTTCGCGGTGGACGGCAGGTTTCGTACCTCGATTCTGATCGATCCACCGAACGGTCGTTTTCCACCGATGACCGAGAGCGCGGCCAGGCGTGCGGCGGCGACCCAGGCCAAGATCGTGCGCGGCGACAACGACGGCACGGCATTCTGGCTCGAGAGCGACGAGCCCGGACCCTTCGACGGTCCGGAGTCGCTGCTGGCCCAGGAGCGTTGCATCGTGGGGTTCACCGGCGCCACGCCGACGCTCCCGAGCGGCTACAACAACTACAAGACCATCGTCCAGACCGAGGACCACGTCATGATCCTGATCGAGATGGTCCACGACGCCCGGGTGGTGCGAATGAAGTCCGAGGGGCGCGCCGTGGCGCATCTGCCGTCAGAGATCAAGAAGTGGGCCGGCGATTCGATCGGGTGGTGGGAGGGCGACACGTTGGTCGTCGACACGACGAACTTCCATCCCGAAGCGTTTTTCCGCGGCGGGTCCACGGAGATGCACGTTGTCGAGCGCTTTACCAAGCTCGAGGACGGCGACGTGCTCTACCGCTTCACGGTGGACGATCCCTCATCGTGGACAGCGCCCTGGACCGGCGAGTATGTGTTGCGTTCGACGACCGACCGGGTCTTCGAGTACGCCTGCCACGAGGGGAACTACTCCATGGGGAACATCCTGCGCGGCGCTCGCGTGCTCGAGGCGGACGCGCTGGGGAACTCCGGAAGGTAAGCCGCGGAGCCTCAGAAGGAGAGCTGCACGGTCTGACCGTGAAGCGAGTGCGTCCTGCCGCGGGCGGCATACCCGCCCGACGACTCACCCATGGGTCAGACCACCCCACCCAAACGGAACGCGCTCTGCTCTCGGGAGAGACGAATGAAGCTCAAGACTCAACGTACGGAGAGATTCCTCTGCCTCACCGCCATCGCAATGACCGCCGCCGGCTGCGCATCAGACGCGCCCCCGGCGCTCGAGCCGCCCGTGCAAGCCGCCCCAGCGGCGTCTGACTCCCCGGGTCTGCGCGCCACCGAGAAGTTCATGGAGACCTGGAACGCCCGCGATCCCGACGCCTATGCGAGCTCGCTCAATTACCCTCACACCCGTCCGTCGAGCTGGAAGTTTGACGACCTGCGCCCGCATCGGATCTGGCAGACCCAAGACGACTACGTCGCCGGCGTCGACTACGCGAGAGTCATCGCCACCGGCTGGGAGCGAACCGAGGTCGAAGAGCTGCGGACGATCCACCATGGCGACAGCAAAGCGCACATCGCCGGTCGCTGGGTCCGGGTCGATGCGGAGGGCAACAAGACACACCGCAACCTCGTCACCTACGTCGCTACCAGGTTGACGGCCACTGGGGCGTCCAAGCTCGCTTCCACGCCGGTACACCGGTCGAGGCGGAGCTCCAGGAATCGAACGCCGCCATCGCCATCGCCAAGGTCGAGGAGTACATGACGGCGTTCAACGCACGCGACCCGCAAGCCTGGGCATCGACCCTCCACTTCCCCCACCTTCGCCTCGCGAGCGGCGAAGTGGTCGTGACCGAAACCGAAGAAGAGTTCGTCGCCAACATGGACTTCGACGCCTTCGCCGAGCGCTTCGGCTGGGACCACAGCGCCTGGGATGAGATCGAGGCCATCCAGGTCGCCGAGAACGCCGCCAACGTGGCGCTCACCTTCAGTCGCTACAACGCCGCCGGCGAAGTGATCTCGACCTTCAATACCCTGTACCTGGTGACGAAAGAGAACGAAAAGTGGGGAATTAGCGGCCGTTCGAGCTTCGCGCCGTAATGGCCGTCCCGTTCCATCGTCCCCAACGGCGGCGACGCCACTAGACAAGCCTCGACCGCCGACTTCATGTACAACTCGGCTTCCACAGGCGCAGCTCCGCCATCGGCGCAGAAACGACGAATATCCACGCTTTCAAGGTCCCCGGACGCAAAGGCTAGCGGATCAAATACTCCGAGGAGTACGTGCTTCGCCGAGCCCGCATGATCCCACTCGCAGGTCAGAACAGAGGGATGCCGGCCACCTTCACTCGCGTACGGTAGAGATGCTGCGAGGAGGTCATAAAGAAGGTCAGAAAGTCGTCCCCGCCCCAGGTGAAGTTGGCGCAGAAGGCGGGGGTGCGGATGACGCCGAGACAGATGCCGTCATCTGGATCGTAGACGTGGACGCCACCGGGGCCGGCACAGAAGACGTGCCCGGTCGAGGCCACCTTGAGACCGTCGGGCGCACCGGTACCCTCACCGGTCGATTCAGCGAAGACCTCGCCGCCGGAGAGTGAGCCGTCGTCGGCGACCTGGAACTTTCGAATGTGTATGCGGGGCGAGTCGGCGACGTAGAGCTCGTGATCATCGACGGTGAAGGCGAGCCCGTTCGGTTGCTCGAAGTCGCTTCGCAGTAGCGTCAGGGCCCCATTTGCCCCGTCGATCTTGTACACACCTTGGAAGTCGAGCTCGGGATCCCCCTTCGCCCGACGGCCGTAGGTCGGGTCGGTGAAGAAGATGTCTCCGTTCTCTCGGACCACGATGTCGTTGGGGCTGTTGAGCTCCTTACCCTGATAGTGGGAGGCGAGGATGCTTCGTGAGCCGTCCGCCTCTTCCCGAGTGACGCTTGAGGTGCCGTGCTCGCAAGAGAGCATCCTTCCCTGGCGATCGTAGGTGTTGCCGTTGCTCCGCTCGCTCGGCTCGCGATGGACGGAGAGCCCTTCACTCTCGCTCCAGCGGTGCGTTCGATTGGACGGAATGTCGCTGAAGATGAGGTGCTTTTCTCGTGGATGCCAGATCGGTCCCTCGGTGAAGCGAAAGCCGTCGGCCAGGGTCTCGAGCTCCAGGCCGTCGTCGACGATGTCCAGAAAGCGTGGATCTCGGATCTCGATCGTCATCTCTTCTCCTTTGGACTTTCTTCTATCGCCCGGCCAAAATTCGCGGGCACCCGCCGGCCCATGGCGAGCACACGAAAGAGATGTTGTGCGAGTTGGGGTGATCGACCGATGAGGTCCATGCTGAAGGGTCCGAGATATGTGCGCGAACTTGGAAGGCTCTTTTGAATTACGAGTGGGTCAAGCGGTGTGCGGGTTGAGCGTGTGGAAGTCGAGTTTGCCGGCGATGAGGAAGAAGGCGATGCGTATGGTGTCGAATCGCTTGTAGCCTCTGGCCTTGCGTTTGGCGGACTGGAAGAGTCCGTTGAGGGCTTCGAGGAAGCCGTTGGTCTGCCGGGTTCGCGCCCAGGCAGCGATCGCTTGCAGGTGCTTTCGGATGGTGCGGGCGACGGCCTTCATGGGTTCGACCTTGGAGCGGTTCACGTTGGTGCACCACTGATGGAGCATTCGCAGCACGACGTTGATCTGCTTGCGGTTGAGAATTTCGCGGAGTTGCTCCCGATAGAGCCAGGCGCGTGCGGTGCGTCGGCTGGCGACCCTCTTGACGAAGCGGTCGAGGTCGGCCCGTTGGGCCGGCGTCAGGGAGTCGCGGTTCTTGAGCAGCGTCCAGCGCAGGCCCTTCAGCGACGGATCGAGGCGCTGTTCGAGGCGCCGGGTCTCGTCCACCGCCTTCGAGGCCAGGGCCATGACGTGGAACTTGTCGAGGGTCACCTCGGCGTTGGGGAGATTCTCGGCGACGCCCTTGAGGAAGGCGGCCGACATGTCGATGGACGCCCGGCTGATCGCGGCGGGATCGCCGCCGCGCCTTTGCAGATCGTCGGCGAACTCCTCGATCGTGCCGGACTTGCGTCCCTCGGCGAGGAACACCACGCGCCGGCGCTCGCTGTCGGCGACCGCGGTCACGTAGTCGTGCCCCTTGGCGCGGGAAGTCTCGTCAATGGCCACGTGGCGCAGTTCGGAGAGGTCGTCCCGGTCGACCGCCAGCTCGACGTAGCGCTTGCAGATCGCGTGCACCCGATGCCACGACACCCCGGTCAACCGGGCCACCGCAGCGAAGGTCATGTCTCGGCACATGGCCAGAATCAAGGCTTCGAACAGCAGCGTGAAGCCGGACAATCTGCCCGACCAGGGCGGAGTCACCAACGCCACCCGCTGGTCGGGGAGTCGCACACGGGGCACTCGCGCCTCGAGCAGGCACTCGTGCTGGAAGAAGTTGAGGTGCCGATAGCGCTTGATCTGCGTGTCGTGCACCGGATGAGAACCGCCGTCCCCCTCGTGGGCGAATCGGCTGCCCTTCCTGAAGTCGATCCGTATCGTCAACCGACGCTCCCTCTCACAGAAGTCCACGCCGTCAACGAACCACGGCGCCGACACGCCCAGCGCTCTCGCGAACAATTCCCTCTGCATCTCTCGTCCTCCTTCAGTCGGAACAGGAGAGACGAGTCTTGCTCATTCCGATCGCCCGCGACTACCGCCACCACCCGAAATCGCCGCGAACGCCCTCCCCACCGGACAGCTTGCGCCCTCGCCGCTACCGGTCTTCCGCAGATTCCACAGCCCGACGGCGGCGGCTACGGCGGCGGAGGCCGCTATCCCAAGACCCCCTCAGCATCTGCACTCGCCCGCGCCCTACCCACTCGCAACTCGAAAGAGGCGGAAAAGTTACGGCGGAGGAGCGAAGTCGAAGTGGTTCGTTGGCCTTCATGAGCACGTGCTTTGTTTCGCGAGGTCGAAGGATCTCCTTCCACATATGTTCCTGCCTCCCTCCCCCGAAACGATCAAGAAGTACTACAAGTACCAGGATGAGCGATTCGGTGTCCGCGGGCCGTACCGCTTGCAGCCCTTGGCAACGACCAGCATGGATGATCGGCCCAACTTGCGATATGGCATAAACCTGCCGGATGGTTCCTGCGTGTGGCCGGAGAAGCAATGGCAGTGGTCGAAGGAGAGGACGTATCGAGCTCTGGAGAATGACGGGCTGGTCTTCCGCAGGAGGGGAGAACGGACGGTCGTCTCATACAAACATTACCTTCGAGACGAGACTGGAGAGGAGAGAAAACGCAAGCCGATGACTCTGATTGAGGGTCACTACACTCAGCACGGCACGCTTGAGAGCATGGCGCTCTTTGGTCTAGCGGACAAGTTCAACTTCCCAAAGCCAGAGGGTCTTATCCGGTACGTGCTTGAGGCAGCGACGGACCCGGGCGACCTGGTGCTCGACTCGTTCCTCGGCTCCGGAACGACCGCCGCTGTGGCGCACAAGATGGGTCGTCGCTGGATTGGCGTGGAGATGGGGGAGCACGCCGTCACGCACTGCGCGCCGCGGCTGCGCAAGGTGATCGAGGGAGAGCAGGGTGGCATCTCGAAGAGCGTCGAGTGGCAAGGCGGCGGCGGCTTTCGCTTCTACCGGCTCGGACCGCGCGCGTTCGACGCCGAGGGCCGGATCCGGGCCGACATTTCGTTTCGTGTTCTGGCGGCGCATGTCTGGTTCTCGGAGACGGGGCGGCCGTGGAGCGGTGGCGGCCAGTCACCCCTCCTGGGCATTCACGAGGGCGAGGGTTGGGCGCTGCTCTACAATGGCGTGTTGGGAGACCGCCGGCCAGGTGGTGGCAACGTCTTGACCCGGGCGACGCTTGACTTCATTCGCAAAGAGGCCGCCCGGACTGCTCCGGGTTTCGATGGGCGGCTCACCGTCTACGGCGAGAGCTGCCGGTTGCAGTTGCCGACGCTGGAGCGCGAACGCATCACGTTCAAGCAGACGCCCTACGACGTGAAGGCGCGGGCTTAGCGTCAGCTCCGCGTGAAGCTCAAGCTGTATCAGGCCGAGACGTTGGCCATCCTGCGCCGTTTCCTTGAGGAGGCGCGTGTTGCCGGCGCGGAAGCAGCCTACGGAGAGATCACGCGGGAGGCGGAGCAGGCCGAACGGCTCGGCCGCTACCAGGACGCGTACCAGCCTCGCGCGGGCCTGCCGGGGGTGCCGTACGTCTGCTTGCGTCTGCCGACTGGAGGGGGTAAGACGATCCTGGCAGCTCACGCAGTCGCCGTGGCGCGTGATGCCTGGATTGAGAGGGACTGGCCGATGGTGCTATGGCTGGTTCCGACGAAGACAATCCGGCACCAGACGGCGGAAGCCCTTAAGGATCCCGCGCACCCCTATCGGCAGGCCCTGGACGACGCGTTCGATGGCCGGGTGCGGATCTTCGACATCGCCGACTTCACCCACATCCGCCCGCACGACCTCCGTGACCACTGCTGCATCGTGGTCGGAACCATCCAGACACTGCGCGTCAAGAGTACGGAGGGGCGCAAGGTCTACGCCCACAACGAGAACCTGGAGACGCACTTCAGCCGCATCGCAGGGTCGCAGGAGGGTCTTGAGACGCTGGCTGACGGCAGCCCCAGGTTTTCTTTCGCCAACCTGATGCACTTGCACCGGCCGTTGCTGATCGTCGACGAGGCCCACAACGCGGTCACCGGCTTGAGCCAGGAGATGCAGGCGCGTGTGAAACCCTGTGCGATCGTGGAGTTCACGGCCACTCCGCGAGAGAAGTCGAACATCCTCCACAGCGTTACGGCGAGGGAGCTCAAGGCCGAGGAGATGATCAAGCTGCCGGTCATGCTTTCGGAGCACGACTCCTGGCAGAACGCGGTCAACGGCGCGGTTCAGATGCGTGCGTCCCTGGCCGCTGATGCCGCGGGCGAGAAGGACCTGATCCGGCCCATTGTGTTGTTTCAGGCTCAGCCGAAGAACCAGGAGGTCACGGTTGACGCGTTGAAGCAGCACCTGATCGACGTCGAGAGGGTGCCGGAAGAGCGAATCGCTGTCGCAACCGGCACTCAGCGGGAACTGGACGGCATCGATCTGTTCGACCCCACCTGCCTGATCGAGCACGTGATCACGGTCGAGGCGCTCAAGGAAGGCTGGGATTGTTCCTTCGCCTACGCGTTCTGTTCCGTCTGCCGTCTTCGAAGCGCCACCGATGTCGAACAACTCCTGGGGCGTGTGCTCCGCATGCCCTACGCCAGAAAGCGCGAAGCGGACGCACTCAACAGGGCCTACGCCTTTTTCTCGGAGCCGGTTGCCGGCGAAGCGGCGCGGGCTCTGGTCGACAAGCTGGTGAAGAAGATGGGGTTCGACGAAGAGGAGGCCTGGGACAGTATTGAGCCGGTGCAGGGCGAGTTCGACCGGAACGGCGACCTGTTCACGCCACCGGCGCCGGCCCCGGCGCCGACGTTCAACCATGTTGTCGAAGTCACGGAAGGTGAGCTTGAAGGGTTGAGGGGGCTGGGATTCGAGATCAACCGGCGGGGCGGGGGCCGGGCGGAACTCGTGGCGGTAGGTGAAGTAGATGGCGAACGGGAGAAGGCGATGCTCGATGCGCTGCCCAGAGCGGAGCGTGGGAGGTTCGCTCGGGAAGTCGCGACCCACCGGCTGCGAATCGAGCGTTTGCTATCGCCTGCCGAGCGCGGAGAAGTTCTGGAGGTTCCACGGTTGATGTCAGTCGTCCAAGGCAGGCTCGACTTCGCCGACACGGACCTGTTCGTGGAGAGCCACGACTGGGGGCTGCAGGGGCACACGGCTATGCTCGGCGAGGCCGAGTTCGCCATCCGGGAGACCGCTCGCAGCTTCAAGATCGACTTGGACGGCAGACGCCTCACCTATCAACTAACGGCCGTGGAGGAGCAGTTGGCTCTCGACGTAGACGTTGAGGGATGGACCGACACCGCGCTGGTCCTGTGGCTCGACCGTCAAGTCCGCCAGCCAGACATCGGCCAGGGCGAGTTGATCCGCTGGCTGAGCAAACTTGTTGGCCACCTGACGGGCGCTCGCGGAATGAGCATCGCTGCCTTGATGCGGTGCAAGTTCATCCTTGCGCGGAAGGTGAGTGGCAAGATCGCAGAAATTCGCAGAATGGAGCGGGAGCGCGTGTACGCTCGATTCCTGTTCGAGCCGGGTGCCAAGGTCGAGGTGTCGTTTGACCATGCCTTCGAGTTTCGGGATGGCATGTACGAGGGCCAACGCGTCTATCGAGGTCCGTGGAGGCCGAATCGGCACTTCCTCGGCCCCGACAGGGTTCCCGCCTTCGACGGGGCGCTTGATGGCGAGGAGTTCCAGTGTGCCCAGGCGATCGACAGCTTGGCCGGTGTTCGGTTATGGGTCCGTAACGTCGCGAGGCACGCCGAGTCCTTCTGGTTGCCCACCGCAACCGGCAAGTTCTATCCTGATTTCCTGGCGCTGTTGGACGACGGGCGGCTCCTGGTCGTCGAGTACAAGGGCGCTCACATGTTGGAGGACGCACGCGAGAAACGAGCCATTGGTGAGCTCTGGGAACGCTCGAGCGGTGGTAAGGGGCTGTTCCTCATGGCCGAGAAGTCGGTCCAGGGCAAGGACGTGGCGTCTCAGATTGGCGAGAAGACAGGCGCTTAGGAGCCCGAGCTAGTGTCCTCGCCAGAAGTCTCGGCGCTTGCGGACTCGGCCGGAACTAGAAAGGATGGCATCCGGGAGCCGTCGCTCCTGGCGAACACACGGTACGGAGGTTGAATGGCTCATCAGTGGAAACCGATCAGCGACTACGAGGTTCATCCAGGCGATCTAGCCGATCCCGAATTGGCTGCTCTGTCGGCCGTCTGGAAGGAACAGAAGTCAGGACTCGAGGGTCTTGAGCAGTTCACCGAACGTCTTAAGCGGGAATGGGCGGTCGAGACGGGACTGATAGAGCGGCTCTACGATCTCGACCGGGGCGTGACTGAACTCCTGATCGAGCGTGGAATCGACGCCGCTCTGATCCCTCATCGGTCGGGCCTAGGGGAGGAGAAGGTCGCGATGATCGGCGACCAGAAGAACGCCATCGAGAGCCTCTTCTCGTTCGTGAAGAGGGATCGGGCCCTCTCCACAAGCTACGTCAAGGAACTCCATCATCTGTTCACGCGTCACCAGGACTTCGCCGAAGGCCGTGACCAGTTTGGCCGCAAGACGACGATCGTGTTGCGAAAGGGCGACTACAAGAGGCGACCCAACAACCCGACCCGAGAAGACGGAAGCGTTCACGAGTACTGCCCGCCCGAGCACGTCACGGCAGAGATGGACCGCCTCATGGAGTTGCACCAGCGACACGGTGAAGCCGCGCCGGAGGTTGAAGCGGCTTGGCTCCACCATCGCTTCGCGCAGATTCATCCGTTCCAGGACGGAAACGGGCGGGTGGCAAGGGCGCTCGCGACGCTTGTCTTCATCCAGGCCGACTGGCTACCCCTAGTCGTTCGCGATGCTAGGCGAGCAGACTACATCCAGACTTTGGAAGACGCGGACGGAGGAGATCTGGGGCCGCTTGTCGGGTTCTTCTCCGCCCTCCAGAAGAAGGAATTTCTGAACGCAATCAGCCTAGCGAGAGAGGTCGAGAAGGAAGCGCGGGTCGATCTCCGCATTCGGGGCATCGGCCGGCGGCTCGCCCGGAGAAGGAAGGAGATCGCGAGGGAGTGGAACACGGCCGTCTCAATCGCAGACAGGCTTCACGAGAGGGCCGACCGGCGGATACTCGAAGTTCGAGCGGAACTCGACGCGGCTTTGTCCGCTACTACCGACTTCCAGTTCTTTGGTATCAGCGAGATCGACCAAGGGGAGCGGAGCCACTGGTTCAGACGCCAGGTCATCTCGACAGCCAAGGAGCTTGGCTACTTCGCAAACACGGACCAACATTGTTCCTGGGTGCGTCTAGGCATCGCGGAGGCGAACCAGAAGGGAACCCAGGCCAACGTCCTTATCTCCTTTCACTCGATCGGTCACGAGTTCCGGGGCGTACTGGCCTGCTCCGCGACTTGGTTTCGACAGATTCTGAGTGACGACGACCGAATGGAGTCAACTGAGGAGCGACCACTTTGCGCTGACGTGTTCCGGATCAACTACAAGGAGGAGGTCGAAGAGATCGAGCCGCGCTTCCGCAAGTGGCTGGACGAGGCGATTGAGCGCGGCTTGGCGCTGTGGGAGAAGAGGCTCTGATTGGGCGATGTTGTCCCTTGCACACTATAGTTATTGACCACGTACACTTGATTACTTACGGAAGTGACTTAGAATGCTCGACGACCGCAAACGGAAGCTTAAAGTGCCGACAATCGAAGACGCTGGCGGAACGTGTCGGCGTTGTGGCGCTTATGCGGAATTCAAGTTTGACGTTGGCGAACGCCCTGGCTTCGACCTTAGTCCCCCGCAAACGCACGATGAACGCTTCCTAGTATGTGTTTGCCAAGCATGTCAGCAACAGAGTTTAGTGGTGCAGTCCTACGAGCGGTCGCCACGGGAAAGAAGCAGACTCGAGTGGCGCGTGGTTGCGATGTGGCCGACAGCGAGGGTCAAGGTGCCGAGCTATCTTCCATCCGAGATCAAGGGGCTGTATCGAGAAGCAGCGCAGTGCCTAGCAGCGGGCTGCTTTCGGGCGTCGGTTGTGATGACGCGGGCAGGTCTGGACGCGGCTTTGATCGACAAAGGTGCATCGGGAAAAACTCTTTATGACCGCATAAGGAGCATGAAAGACGAACTGCGACCGATGCTGATCGAGATCTTCGGGCGGCTGAAGGACAGCGGAAACGATGCGGCCCACGACTTTGACGAAGAGTGGAGCCGCGAAGAAGCCTCCGGCCTCTTTGCTTTTCTAGAGGAAGTGGCAAGAGAACTCTACGAGACCCCTGGCCGCTTGGAGAGACTGAGAGAGCTTGCCGAAAACCGAGGGAAGATTGACTAGGGTATAGTGGGGCGAGCAGTTGTTTGTAACATTGTGTGTTTCCGATCATGGGGCGGGCAAAGAGCGCGTTTGATCGAGCGTATCCGTTGCTCGGATGTTGCGTCAGCCTGCGAACTCGTTGACGTCCCGGCCCTCGGTGGGGGACCAGAAGAGGTGCCTCACGCGCATCTTGAGATGCCTCCCTAACGCCACTGGCGGACTTTCGCCTAAGCTATTGATCACCGTCGTTTAGCGGCCATTCCGGGGCGGCGTTGCAGGGCGCGCTGGCGCTGCTGGTGGAGGCCGTGCCGAGACCCGCGCACGCAGTGTTACGCGTCGGGCTTGCCGGTGATCAGGACGTTGCCGAGGGCCGCGGGATCGACGTCGAGTTCGGCGTCGCCCGTTGGGAACTCGTTGACCTGCAGCATGTAGGTCAGGATGTCGAGGTAGGTGTCCCGGGGCAAGCTGGCCGGGTTGTCGGTCGGCATCGTCGTGCGGATTGCCTCGAACAGCTCGTGGAGGGTCTTGTCGCCCCACAGGAACTGGAAGCTGACGCCGGTCAGGCCCGGCGAGTTGCTGCCTCCGCCGAGGTCCTCGCCGTGGCAGGTCGCGCAGTTCGCAAGGTACGGCCCGAGGCCGCGCTCGGCCTGCTCGGCGGTGTAGACGCCGTCCCAGACGGTCCGGGAGGCGGCGGTCGCCTCCGTGGTGTCGCGGTCCGCCGTCGTGGTGCGGGTCCGGGCGGTCTCAACCGGCATGTCCGCCGGCAGCGCGAATACGTGGATCGAGTTGCCGTTGGTCGGACGGCGAATGTGGGGGATGAGATCCCTCGGCACCATCGTCGCCCAACTGGCGCCGCCGGTTCCAACCGGAATCGCCACGTACTGGCGACCGCCGGCGAGGTAGGTCACCGGGAATCCCTGGGCGGACGTGGGTAGCCGCGTCTGCCAGAGGATCGCGCCGGTCCGCGCTTCGTAGGCGTACACGTAGCGGTCGTAGTCGCCGGCGAAGACCACGCCTCCCCCGGTAGACAGGGCGGCGGTGTTGATCGGCGACTCCGTGCGGTGCCGCCACATGATGTCCCCCTCCTTGACGTCGATCACGAGCAGCTCGCCGAGGTTGCCGTCCGAGTACGGGTGCAGGGTGTTGATCCGCTTGACCGGCCCCGCACCGCCGCCGCCGAGGACGCGCTCGACCGGGCCGAACGTCGCCAGCTCGCAGTTCAGGGTGACCGGGATGTAGAGCGCCCGGGTGTTCGGGTTGTAGGACATCGCCCGCCAGCCCTTGAAGCCGGACGTGCTCGGGCACATGTTGATCTCGACGCCGATCTCCGGGATCAGCTCCGGGCGGTAGGTCACCTCGCCCGTTTCCCGGTCCACGTCGACGAGGTTCTGGTAGCCGATGTCGGTGGCGTTCAGGAACTCGCCGGTTTCCCGGTCGAGCTGCCAGAGGATGCCGAGCTTGCCCATCTTGAAGAGCTGCTTGCGGCCGTCGACATCGATGAGGAGCGACTCGAATACCTCGTCCATGTCGTGGGTCTCGCCGGGGAGGTACTGGTAGTACCAGAGCAGTTTCCCGGTGTCGGGGTCGAGCGCGAGGCTCGAGTTCGTGTACAGCGCGTCGCCGTCCGTGCCGCGCACGGACCGGGCCCAGGGCTTGGCTTGGGACGTGGCCCAGTAGACGATGTTCAGGTCCGGGTCGTAGCTGCCGGCGATCCAGGCGTCGCTGCCGGCGCGGAAGCGCAAGGGCAGGTCGCCCCAGGTGTCGCCGCCCGGCTCTCCGGGACGAGCGATCGTGGAGGTGCGCCAGAGTTCCTCGCCGGTCGCCGGATCGTGGCCGGTGATGAAGCAGACGTCGTCCTTGTAGCGGCCGCAGCCGGTGATGCCGGTGACCAGCTTGCCGTTGGCGACGATCGGGCCGGCGGAGTAGCGGTAGCCGAGGCTCGTGTCGGCGGTCCGGGTCTCCCAGATCAGCTTCCCGTTGCGGGCGTCGAGGGCGAAGATCGTTGCTCGCGAACTGGCGCCGAAGATCCGGTCGCCGTAGATCGCGATGTTCTTCTGCACCCCGCGGCCGAAGGCGCCGCTACCGTCGCCGACCTGTTCCGGGCGGTACTCCCAGATCAGGTCGCCGTTCGCCGCGTGCAGGGCCTGGACGACGTTGCCCGGATTCGGCACGTACATGACGCCGCCGTGGATGAGGGGCGCCGCCTCCTGCGGGCCGGTGTCGTCCATCGCCCACGCCCAGACCAATTGAAGCTGCCCGACGTTCTCGGTGGTGATCTGGTCGAGCGGGCTGTAGCCCCATGCGTTCTGCGTCCCCCGCCAGTGGAGCCACTGGCCCGGTTCCGGGTTGCGCAGCATCTCCTGGGTGACCGGCTCGAAACCGGTTTCCTGGGCGCCGACGCCGGCACCGAGGAGCAGCACCCCGAGCCGGGCGCAGGTCAGGCGGCTTGAGCACTTCATTCGGAAGGCGCGAATGCTACTTCACCGCTGCTTCACCGCCGGAACCGGTGGTCGAGGACCATCTCCTCGGTGAGCGCGGTACTGAAGCCCGGTTCCTCGGGCGCCAGGAAATCGCCGTCGGCGAACGGCGCCTGCATCGCGTCGAGGATGGCGGAGCCGGTGGCGAAGCTCTCGGCCATCGTGCAGCTCGGGGCCGTCAGCGAGATCGGCAACCCCCACAGGCTGCCGCCGCGATGGGGAATGAGCTCGAGGGCGGCGGCCTCCACGAGGTCGGCGATGCGTTTCGCCGCCGTGAGGCCGCCGCACCAGGTGATGTCCGGTTGCAGCACCTCGGCGGATCCGACGCGCACCAGGACCTCGAAGCCGTGCTCCGTGTACTCGTGTTCGCCGCAGGCGACCTTCGTCCAGCCGGGACCGCCGCCGCCGATCTTCTCGACCAGTTCGGCGTAGCCGAACACGTTGTCCGGGGAGAGCAGCTCCTCCATGAAGTAGAGGTTCGCCGGTCGCAGACGTTCCGCGATGCCGACCGCCCAGTCGACCGTGCCGTTGCGCGAGACGCAGTCGGTCATCAGATTGCCTTCCGGCCCCATCGCCTCGCGGGCGGCCAGCACGTCGTCGATGCCGCGGTCCGTGTCGGCCTTCGTGCTGTACGGCCCGATCGGCAGGATGCGCTTGAAGTGGCGGATGCCCTGGCTCTTGCCCGCGTCGATGTCGCCGCCGGTCTGGTAGACGGCGACGCGATCGTCGGGTTGACCGCCGAGCAACGCATGAACCGACTTGCCCGCGTGCTTGCCGGCGATGTCCCAGAGGGCGTTGTCGACGGCGGAGAGCGCCATTGCGAAGAGGCCGCGCCGGCCGTAGAGCAGGGCCGAGCTGTACATCTGGTCCCAGAGTTGCTCGACGTTGAGCGGATTGGCGCCGACCAGAAGGTGACGCAGATGGCCGTCGATGATCTCGACCGCCGCGCTGCCCCCGGCCCCCATCCCGAAGCCCGTGACGCCGGTGTTCGTCTTGACGATCGCGATGATCGCCGAGGGGAGCTGTTCGAAGGGTCCGCCGTAGCGCCAGCGCCGCGGGTCGTCGTCGCCGAAGAAGACGGGCGGGTCGAGCAGGCCTTCCGAGCGCTGGTTGATGCGGATGTGGTAGGCGTCGACGGAGCTGATCTGGATCCGGCTTGGGTCGGCGTCTTCCTGCCGTGTTGTGCGAGCACGCGCGACCCCCGCTGCCGGAGTGGACGGGCCGGCCAACCCCGAGGATGCCGCGACCGCGACCAGACCAGTGCTGCGGCTGAGGAAGTCTCGGCGGCTCGATCGTCCAGGCCCGGCGGCGTCGTGCTGGCTCATGGCGGATGCTCCGATGTGTTGGCTGCGACGAAGCCCGTGAAGATCTCGGTGGCGAGGTCCGATGGTCGATGATGTCACTTGGAAGGCCGGTGCGGGCGATACCTGTACGTCTTCTCGGTTCCCCAGCGCCGCTGAAGCGCCAGATTTCCTTTGAAGCGTTAGGATTCGGCCTCTGGATCACCGGTTGCATGTCCTCGCTTCCTCACCGCCGCTCTTACGCCTTCGGCCCGTACCTGCTCGATGTGGGTCAGCGCCGGCTGCTCCGGGACGGGCGCCTGATAGGGGTGCGCCCGAAGATCTTCGACACTCTGCGGGCGCTAGTCGAGAACAACAACCGCCTCCTCCACAAGGAGGAGTTGATGGCGATGGTGTGGCCGGATACGACGGTGGACGAGAGCAACCTCATGCACAACCTCTCCGTGCTGCGGAAGACCTTGGGGCAGAGCAAGGAGACCCAGTACGTCGTTACGGTTCCGGGTCGCGGCTACCGGTTCACCGCTCCGGTCGAGGTCTCTCTTGAAGGGTCGATCGCTGTCCGGCCCTTCGCCAACATGAGCGCCGACCCGGACCGGGCCTTCTTCTGCGACGGGGTGGCGGAAGAGCTGATTGACACGTTGGCCGCGGTCGAGGGCCTGAGGGTTGTGGGCCGAACATCTTCCTTTGACCTCCGACTGAGGGATCTCAGCGCTTCCGCGGTTGGCCAAGAGCTGGGTGTATCGGCGATTCTTGAGGGTAGCTTGCGGAAGGCGGGCGACCGGCTGCGGATCTCGGCGCAACTGATACGGACGTCGGATAGCACGCAGCTCTGGTCCGAGCACTACGATCGGGAACTGGGAGACGTCTTCGAGATCCAGGAGGAGATCGCCCGCGCGATCGTGGATCACGTGTGCACGAAGCTGTTGGATCCGCACCCGGGTCCGGTGGTGGCGCGTCATACGGACAACCAGGAGGTCTATCGCCTCTACCTGGAGGCGCGGTACTGCATTCCCTACCAGACGGAGGGCCGCCTACGACAGGCGATCAGCCTCTTGAATCGGGCGCTCGAGTTGCAACCGGACTTCGCGCGCGGCCACGCACTGCTCGGGGCGTGCTACGCGAATCTCCTGGCCTATGGCTTCGTGCCCGTGAACGAGATGGTGGCCAAGGCGGAGGAAGCGGTCCACCGGGCGCTGGAACTCAACGACTCGAGTGTGCTCGCGTACCGGGCCTTGGGTCTTGTGAGCACGTTCCGGTGGGAGTGGTCAACGGCGCAACGGGCCTTCCTGCGGGCTCTGCAGCTCGATTCTGGCAATTCGACTGCCCACTACTCCTACGGAAACCACTTTCTGTCGCCGGTTGGCCGTGTCGAGGAAGCGGAACGGGAAATCAGGACTGCGCTGGAGCTGGATCCCCTGTCGCCGACGTTTGGCCAGGGGTTGTCTCAGATCCTCTACTACACGCGACGTTACGAAGAGGCGGCGGTGCAGGCTCGTCACATGCTCGCGCTGGAAGAGGACTATCCGATAGTGCGCTCGCTGCTGGCGGCTTGCTACAGCGCCATGGGCCGCACGGACGAGGCGATCCATGAACGTCAGGTGCAACTGCGGAACACTGACCGCGAGGAGGAAGCGGAGGCGCTCGGGAGCGCCTACGCGAAGGGAGGCGAACCGGGAGCGTTTCGCTGGATGGTGGATCAGCTCTTGAAGCGGGTGAACAATGGGGATAGCCGCTCTGCCTCCCTGGCGATCCTCTACGCCTGGCTCGACGAAAAGGAAACGGCTCTGGTCTGGTTGGAAAATGCTGTGAGGGCGAAGTTCGGGCCTGTTCTCTGGACCAAGGTGCATCCAGCCTTCGACTGCCTGCACGGCGAACCACGCTTTCAGGAGTTGGTGGATCGCATGGGCGTAAACGATCCCCGGGTCGCGACGCCCGGCGCGGTTGCGTAGCCCGCTAGCAGCTACGCTACGAGTAGGACCACGACCCGCAGGCGTCGCGCGCGGCGCTGCGAGGAACGTCCGGACGCGATGAGCCCGCGAATCCCGCAACGCTACGGCGGCGCCGCCCTGATTACGGGCGCCTCCAGCGGTATCGGGGAGGCCTACGCGCGGCGGCTTGCCGATGAGGGCATGGAACTGGTGCTTGTCGCACGGCGCACCGACCGGCTCGAGAAGTTGGCGCGGGAATTGCGCTCGGCCTCGGGTGTGACGGTCCATGTCGTTCCCCAGGACCTTGGGGAGCGCGACGGCCCGCGGCTCGTCTTCAAGGCCGTCGACGATCTCGGGATCGAGGTCGGCATGCTGGTGTCGAACGCCGGCTTCGGCACCTACGGGCCCTTTGTCGAGCAGGATCCCGAGCTTCAACTTCAGATCGTCGAGGTCAACAACCGGGCGGCCGTCGGGCTGGCGACGATTCTCGCTCCGCGGCTCGTCGAGCGCGGTCGCGGCGCGCTGATCTTCCTGTCGAGCACGGCGGCCTACCAGCCGGTGGCGTTCGAGGCCGTCTACGGCGCGTCGAAGGCGTTCAACCTGATGTTCGGCGAAGCGCTCTGGGCGGAGCTCTCGGAGCACGGAATCGACGTCATCGTGCTGTCGCCGGGATTCACGCCGACCGAGTACCAGAAGAAGGCCGGCATGGGGGCGCCCGAGCCGATGACCGGTTGGACGAGCCCCGAGCAGGTGGTGGACGCCAGCCTGCGAGGGCTCGGTCGCGCCCCCTCGGTCGTACCGGGCTGGCGCAACCGCGCCGTCATCTTCCTGATGCGCATCCTGACGCGGCGCGCGGCGGCGCGCCTGACCTATCGGGTCAACAACCCGGCCGGCCAATCCGGCTAGGGCGACAGAACTCCCGGGAGGCCGGCGCTTGGCGCCGGATGCGGGCGAGACGCCCGCGTTCCCAAGTCAGATCGTTTTGCCGCGCAGGCTTGCATGGAACAAACGGGTAGGGGTTCCTTGTTGGCAGCGCAGGTTGCGCGATTCAGGCGGCATGTTCGGTCGGCACGAGAGCCAGATTCAGGCGGCGGGCCTGACGCTGCAGGTTTCTGATTTGTCGTTCGCGTCGGACGGCCTCCATTTCGGCGAGGTCGCGCTCGACGTACTCTTCGCCGTGGGTCAGCATGGCGTAGATCAGTCGGCCGAGTTGATGAGCGGTGGCCTTGATGGCCTTCGCCTTCTCCATGTGCTGGAGACGCCGGCGGTGAGAGGCTCCGATGGCGGTCTTGCTGTTGCGGGCTGTGGTGGCGGCTTGGCGCAGCGTCTGGCCGACCCGGTTGGTCTGCTTCACGGGAGGGCCGTTCAGCCGTTTGTCGCCGCTGATGTTGGTCGGTGGAGCCAGACACAGCCACGAGCAGAAGTTGCCCTGCGAGGGAAACCGGGACAGGTCCGGGCCGATCTCAGCGGCGAAGGTCAGCGCGGTTTCGACGCCGACCGTCGGAATGGCGACCAGGTCCACGCCGAGCATGCGATGCAGCCGCTTCCGCAGGGCGCGCTCGCGCGCCTTCGAACCGGGCGGCGGCGCGTCCTCGACGCCGTCTTGGGCCAGGCCGTCGAGCTCGGCGTCGATGCGCTTCTCGCACATCTCGATCTGGCCTTGCAGCATGTCGTAGCGGGCCAGCGCCTGGCCCAGAGCGAACAGGTGCTCGTCTCGCCAGTTGCCTTGCAAACTCGCCGCGATCACAGCCGGACCAGCCTTGCAGCGACCGTCCCGGTGACGGGCCAGCGCCGCGCCGTCGCGCTCGCCGGCGACGATCGCGCGCACGATCAACTGGCCGGTCTTGCCCATGATGTCGCTCAGCACGTTGTCCAACTGCACGTTCATCTGCACCAGAGCCTTCTGGATGTGCTGCACCGCGCGGCTGCGGTCGCGGACCAACTGGGCGCGCTGCCGCGTGTACGAACGCAGCGGACACAACTCGTCCGGCGCGCGAAACGCACCGCGCAGGAGCCCGTAGCTCATCAACTGCCGGATCCACTGGCAGTCCAGAACGTCACTCTTGCGGCCACTCACCTGCTTGGTCGCCCGAGGATTCACCAGATGCACCTCGAACCCCGCCCGGTCCAGCACCTCGAACACCGGAATCCAGTACACCCCCGTCGACTCCAGCGCCACCTCACGCACGCCGCACTCCTGAAGCCACGAGGCCATCGCCTCGAGGTCCTCCGTGAACGACGAGAAATTGCGCACCGGCCGCTCGAAACGCGACGGGGCCACCGCCACGTAGTGCTTGCGCTTGCCTACGTCCACACCGGCGCAATCCGGGTGAACGACTTCCAGACGCTCCGCCTTCCGCTTTGCCATCCCCTGCCTCCCGTAGATGTGGAATCCAATCGTCGCGCTGGGCAGAGACCGCGGCGAAAAGCTCAATCTTGCATACGGGGTCGCGACACAAGCCGCGCCGCCAGCGTCAGAGCGCCGATCACGGTCCGGGCCAAACTCCTAGTCGGGCGCCAACACACCAGTGCCTGCGCGGCCTCGCTGCCCAGCGCGGCCAACTCTACGAACCCACGACGCCGCTGTAACGTTGGCTACTCGCTGCCTGTTCCCTGCGCGACAGCGCAGCGACAACGCTGCGGACACTCCTAGCGCGCGAAACGCCTCTATGGCTAGCCGGCTGTGGCTTCGCTCGCGGTGCGCAGCCCGACGTAGTTGTCCGCGAGGAACTCCTCGAGCTCGTCCGTATCGAAGTTGAAGGGCCCCATGCCGCCCTTGTAGGCGATCGTGCCGCCCTTGTCGATCACGTAGATGCGCTCGGGCCAGCCGGCATAGCAGGCGTTGGCCGTGTTGGCGATGTCGTCCACCAGGGTCCGTGTCTTGACATCCATCGCTTCGACGAACTCTCTGGCGAGATCCATGCGGTCAACCATCGTCTTTGGCTGATTGAAGATCAGGTTCGTCGCTTCGTTCCTGGGCGCCTGCCACTCGTCCTCCGGGTGGGCCTCCTTGATGTAGACGTAGCTGAATTCGATGGCCGGACTCCACTCTTCCCTCATCTCCTCGAGCCGAGCCACACGGGCTCGGAAGGGCGGTCACGTGTAGCTGCCGAAGACCAGGACCAGAGGCTTGGTGGCCCACAGGTCCGAGAGACGCGCGTCGCCGCCGCCGACCAGAGTCAACGGCAGGTCCGGAGCAGGCTCGCCGACCTGAAGGATGCCCTCGGTCCGAATGTCGTACTCGTTGAACCGGATGAGCCCGCTCTCCAGCAGGAAGCGGTAGGTCTTGAAACCGCCCCATCCCAGGACACCGGCGACGACGACACCGCAAGCGGCGATCTTGATCCAGCGGTTCATGACGGATCCTCCTCAAGATATCGTGAATCCACTATAGCAGTGCAGGCTCCAGCACAGTGGACGCCGATCGCTTCACGCCGCCTTTCCGACCACGGAGACGCAGCTCACGCAGTTGCCGGGGAGGCCGCCGAGGTTGTGGGTCAGTCCAATCCGGGCATCGGCGATCTGGCGCACACCTGCCTCACCGCGTAGCTGCAGCCAGATCTCGTACATCATGCGCAGACCGCTGGCGCCGATGGGATGGCCGAAGCTCTTGAGGCCGCCGTCGGGGTTGACCGGCTGGCGGCCGTCGAGCTGGAAGCGGCCGTCCAGGCAGTCCTGCCAGGCCTTTCCGCGTTCGGAGAATCCAAGATCCTCCATCAGCACCAGCTCGGTCGGTGTAAAGCAGTCATGCACCTCCGCTACGCTGATCTCTTCGCGCGGGTCCGTGATGCCGGCCTGCCGGTAGGCGTCCTCGGCGCTCGCCACGACTTCGGGGAAGGTGGTGAAGTCGTAGTCCGGTTTCTTGACCCCTTCCGCCGGCCCGACGACGAATCCGACTCCCTTGAGGATGACCGGATCGTCGCAGTAGCGGTGGGCGTCCTCCGCTCTGCACAGGATCGCGGCAGCGGCGCCGTCGCTCACTCCCGAGCAGTCGAAGAGTCCGAGCTTGCCGGCGATGGGGGGAGCGGATTTGATCCGCTCCAGCGGCACCTCACGCTGGAACTGGGCCTTGGGGTTCTTGGCCCCGTTGGCGTGATTCTTGTGCGCGATTCGGGACATCACGTCCTTCAGCGTGTCTTCGCCGACGCCGTACTTCTCCGCGTAGGCGGGCACGATCATGGAGAACGCCGCCGGCGGCGTCATCTCGAGTTCCGTGCCGTCGGTCGTCGGATTCAGGTCGAACAGTCCTGAGTAACCCGAGTCCTTCAGCTTCTCGACGCCGAGGGCCATGACGATGTCGTAGGCGCCGCTGGCGACCGCGTAGGCGGCGTTGCGCAGCGCTTCGCTGCCGGTGGCGCAGAAGTTCTCGACGTGGGTGACAGGCTTGTAGCGGATCTTGAGCGGCTCGGCGATGAGCAGTCCGGAGGCGAGCGTGCCGGCGTTGCCGAGCCAGAAGGCGTCGATCTCGGCGAGATCGAGCCCCGCCGAGCGGACCGCTTCCTGCGACGCTGTCAGCGAAAGATCGCCGATGCTCTGATCCCAATGCTCTCCGAAGGAGGTGCATCCCATGCCAATGATGGCGACCCGATCCTTGATTCCATGACTAGGCATGAGTTCCTTCCTCTCTTCACTGAGACCGGCCTTCTGGTTTCACCGCCGCGGTCTCGCTTTCCAGAAGTAGTTGTGGATGCCCTCGGCGGTGTGCAGGCAGCGAAACGTCATCTCGACCCGGTCTCCGATCCGTACGTTGTGCGGGTCGATGTCAGTGAGTTGGCAGGGTAGCCTGCCGCCTCGATCGAAGTCGAGCATGGCGACGACCACCGGCGGCTGCAGGGAGTAGGCGAGATTGTCCTGTGTGTAGGTGGCGACCCGTGCCGCGCTGTCGGCGAAGGACTCGGGCTCGGTCTCGTCGATCGAGTCGCATTCGACGCACACTCTCTGGGGTGGCAGGTTCGCCGTGCCGCAGTTCGTGCAGCGCGATCCGACGAAGGCGAACTTCCAGCGCTCGGCCCGATACGAGGGCGGCGCGGCCGGGCGCTTGGGGTCCGGCCGCCGGGGCTTCTCGAAGGGGAGCACGCCGCGCCACTTGAGGTAGGTGTTGTATTCCAGATCATTGCGCTTGGCTTCGACCCAGCGTTCGACGCTGCGCTCGGGGCGGTTGGCCGCGATCGCGTCGGTCACCTCGAAGATGACCGCGTCGGCGCCGTCGATGCCGGTGATGACCGCGATCCGGTCGCCGGGAGCGGCCTGGTCGAGAGCGTTCGCCAGGGCGAGGCCCGCGTGCGCCGTGCCGGTTCGCCCGACGGAGGCCGCAAGATCGTCGGCGAAGCGGTCGGCGGGAATAGCGGCTCGGGCGGCGAAGCTCCGAACCGCGCGCGGGTTCGTGCTGTCCACGATGACCCTGGTCAGGCTCTCGGCGGTGACGCCGGCGCCAGTGAGGGCCTCTTCAAGCGCGCCGAGCATGAGCGGAACGATGATCCGGGTCCCGAAACGCTCTTCCCATTGATTGGCGAAGGGCTCGTTCGGCGCACGCCAGACGTCCATGAACTCGTCGGTCGTCGAGCCGCGGCCCAGGACTTCGGCGCAAGCTTCGGAGCTGGGACCGAAGGTGAAGGCCGCGGCCCCGTCGCCGGCAGTCGCTTCGCGCGCGCCGCCGGGGGCGCCGACCATCACTTCGCTCAGGCACACGAGGGGCCGGCGTCCGGCCAGCGCCAGGTCGTTTCCCAGCGCCAGGGAAGAGAGGCCTGCCCGACCCGACCCGCCGAGGTCGTGGCTTCCGACGTTGGCCGGTATATCGAGCGCCGCGTGGATCGTGGCCGCGTCGAGCTTCTCGGCGTAGCCCGGGGTGGTCGTCGCGAAGCACAGCGTGTCGATTCGGGCGTCGCCGCGCAGAGCTTCGCGCGCCGCTTCGACGGCCATCGACACCGAGTTCTCGTCGTAGCTCGCCGCGGCCCGTTCGCCGCGGCCGCCGAGCGCGGAGCGGTCCAGCCGGTTGTACGGCACGTAGGAGCCGTAGGTGACGATTCCAGCCAAGTTCTTACTGTCCTCCGTTGCCGGCGGGTCGACTTCCGACCCAGAACGGGCTCGACCAGGCACGGCCGCCGTCGAGTTGGGTCACGCGGACATAGTAGTAGTCGCCGTCTCGGACGCCGTCGAGGTCGACGAACTGGAACTCCCGATCGAGGGCGGCGGCGGGATCGATCACCTGCAGACTCAGGCGATCCGGATGGGGCCCGACCGGCAGCTCATGGTCGAGGCGGCCAGCTTCGAGTTCGCCCAGCCGGATGGCGAAGTCGGCGGCGGGAATCCGGGCGGCGGGCCGGATTCCCGGCGCGAAACCGGACTCGGCGCTCTCGTTCAGATGGAAACTCAGCAGCGTATGGGGGCCCGCGCCATCGAGTTCGACCAGGAAGGAGTCGGCGCGGCCCCGAGTCAGGATGCGGAACCTGGCGCCGTGACCGGCGCCCGGATCGAGCCGTGAGACCTGGTCGCGAAGGGGGTTGTCGAGGCCGGCCGGAACCACCTGCGGGACCCGGGCTCCCCGCACCTCGAGGGTTCCCTCCCAGAGCCTGTAGCCGCGTGGGTTGTCGACTTGCTGGCCGAATACCTGGGAGGATGACTCGAAGGACACCTGCAGCCAACTGCGCGCGCCAAGCGGTGCGGCCACGTACCGTCTGCTGAGAATGATCTCGCCGTTGCGCACCACGTCGATGCTGTCGATCGGGGCCGTGCCGCTCACGTTGACCCGGATCTCACGCCGCTCCGCGCTCTCCTGCCGAGTGCCCATTCCGGCTCCGTTGACGGTCGCTTCGAGGAGCATGCGCTGTCCCGAGGTGGCGTAGGACGAGAGATTGCGCAGCGCCGAGAAGAGGGCGTCTCGGCTGAGCTCCGGCGCCAGGACAGCGGCCAGGCCGCCGGGCTGGGAAACGCTCGAGACGGGGCCCGGCGCGAGTCCCGGCTTGGCGTGGTGGTCATCCGAGGCGGCGACGAAGCCGAGTTCGAAGCCGCTCTGCAGGTAACGGTTGGCGAACCACTCGAAACTGCCGTGAACGGAGTACAGCTCGACCAGCTTCTCCAGTTCGGGATCGCTCCGAGTCCAGTCGGCGGCGCGGTGGGCGTGCGGAATGACGAGGACCTCGTCGGGCTCGTAGATGGCGTGCAGTTGCCGGTAGAGATCGGGCAGCCGCGTCGCTTCCTGAACCGGAACTCGACGGCTTCCTGGATCCCGAAAGAAGACGTTGTGGTGCCCGCCGCGGTTGCGGAACGCCGTCCATTCATAGCCCGGGATGCCGACAAAGCGGCCGTCTTCGCTGAAGTCGCGGGTCAACTCCTGGAGGTCGAGCCACTCACCGTCGTCCATCCAGATGTCGTGCTCCGAGAGCGTGGCGAAGTCGAGGCGGGCGTCCCGGCTGGCGTACTCGAAGAAGGCCCGCGCCGAGCCGGTGCCCTCGGCCAGTCCGGTGTGGCCGTGCGTGTCGCCCCAGTAGATGCGTACCTCCGGCTCGAGCTCGACGCGGATCGGGTTGCTGGTGGCATTCAGGTTGCCGTCGACTGAGCGCACCTCGAGGCGATGGACGCCGGGCGTCTCGATCGTCAGTCCCTGCACCACCGACAGGGCGCCGTGCGCGGCCTCGATCCTGGCGATCGCGTCGCCTTCCAGGAGGACCTCGTAGGCGGGAATCGCGCCGCTGGACCGGTTGATCGCCCGGTCCTCGCTGCGCACCGTGATCTCGAAGGGCTCGCCCGCGGCAACGACCGAGGGCGCCAGGAGCCGAACCGCGTGGACTTCCGGCTCGCCGACGACCTCGATTCCGGGCAGCGCGGGAGTCAGGTAGGTCCCGCTGCCGTCGATGTCCACGTAGACCGGAAGCACCAACTCGTCGTTGCTGAATGCCGGCACCGTGAGACGGCTCGATTCGCCGCCGTAGATGAACGTGACCGTTTCGCCAGACTCGAGCGCGGCTCCTTCAAGCCGAAAACCGGGCAGCGGTCGCTTGCCCGGGACGTGCGAATGGACCCCGTTCCATTCGACCTGGAGGGGCTCGAAGGTCGCCGCCGGGTTGGAACTGCGCAGCGACACGAAGTTGTCCCCGGCCGGATTCAGGTTCTGGGGTCGCGTCTCGTTGCCGGTTCCCGACTTGCCGACCAGGAATCCACCGCCCGGTGCGAGACCGCGGGACCCGACGATGTATGTCTGCTCGACGGTGGCCGTGGCGCCGGCGATCAGGGGGCCGGGCGTCGACATGCGCAGCTCGCCGACAGCGTGGGGCTCGGACTCCTTCAACGCGAGTTCGCGCACGTACTGGTCGAAGCGCTCCAGGTGCGTCTCGAGGTACAGGTCGATGGCCGGCGGCAGGTCGACTTCACCGCCGTCCGCCTCGGCGAAGCGAATCAGAGCCACCGCCAGAGGCAGGTCGGCCGGCAGAACGCCGCCGTCCATGGCGAAGCGGTTGCCCCAGTCCCACAGCGTGTCGGTCCGGCGAAAGACGGTGGCCGCCGAGGTGGGCTTCCGCTCGACGTCCGCGATCAGCTTCTCGACCCGGTGGCGCAGATCCCTGTCGCGCGGGACCGACTCGGACCCGAGGCCGCAGCCGATCCACAGCACCGCCAGCGACGCGACCACTCCGGCCGCGGCACGGCTGGGGAGCGGCATCAGTGGCCGATCACCTGGTCGATCACGTGCCGGATCGCGGCCGGCTTCCAGGGGTCGTCGCCCACGTACTGCTTGACGCCCACGGTGCTCATCATGCGGTAGGCGAAGATGTGCGTGCCTTCGACTCCCAGCGTCTGACCGGTGATGTGAGCGGCGTGGTCCGAGGCCAGAAACACGACCAGGGGCGAGGCGTGTTGGGGTCCATAGCGGTCCCCGAAGCTCTCGGTGACGCCGGGATTGTCCGCGGTCATCCGCGTGTAGGCGGTGGGCGAGATCGTGTTGACGGTGATCTTGTAGCGCTGGAGTTCCATGGCGGCGGTGCGCGTCACCGCGTAGATGCCGGCCTTGGCGGCGGAGTAGTTGCTCTGGCCGAAGTTGCCCTGCATGCCGGCAACGGACGTGGTGTTGATGATCCGGCCACCCCGGCCCTGCTCGCGCATCACGCGGGCGGCGGCCTGCAGGCAGGAGAAGGTGCCGCTCAGATGCACGGTGAGAACGGAGTCCCACTCCTTTTCACTCATCTTGAGGGCCGTGCGATCGCGCAGGATGCCGGCGTTGTTGACCAGGACGTCGACTCCGCCGAAGGTGTCCACCGCCTGCTGGACGAGCTCCGCGGCGGCTTCGAACGGTCCGACCGCGACCTTGCTTGCGGCGGCATCTCCGCCTTCGGCGCGGATCAGGTCGACGACCTCGTCCGCAACGTCGCTTTCGCCAGAACCGTCCCGCGCACAGCCCGGGTCGTTGACCAGTACCCGTGCGCCCTCGGCGGCGAGGAGCAGGGCGTGCGATCTGCCCAGGCCGTTGCCCGCGCCGGTAACGATGGCCACCTTGCCGTCCAGCAGTCCCATGGCCCCTCCGGTTGTCCTGTTTCGTGTTGGAACGGCACATACTACCGGCCCGGACCGGGGCCGTCGCGGGCGTGGTCGGCCGGCCGTGCTACCTTGATTGCGGCCATTCAGGCTCGAAGGAGCGTCGGATTCGAGTGTTGAGCGTTCCACTCAGGAGGGCCCTGCCCGCGCTCGCCGTTGTTGTCGGCTGTGCGCCGGCGCCCGGTGACGATTACCTCGAGGCGGACCTGCGGTCCCGCGTGGAGACGCTCAAGCAGGAGGTCGAGGCGGGGCCGTCGACTCAGGACAACGCGACCGAGCGCGCCGGCGTGTTCTGGGAGTGGCTGAACGCCTATGCGGTCACGGGTCGAACGCTGCCCATGGACAGCACGACGACGGTCATGCGGGTCGTCAGCCAGCATGAACTTGGCCGCGGCATCTCCGAACGGATCCTCGGAACTCTCGACGACAAGATCGGTGAACTGGCGATTCGGGACGAGCGCCCGGACGCCATCGGCGACGTGACGGCCAGGACCGGCGGGTTGCTGATCGCCGGCGAGCGGGCCGAAATCGAACAGACGTACACCGTCGGTTCGATGAGCATGGCGACCGGCGGTTCCTTCCTGCTCGGCGCCCAGATCATGTCGGACCAGGAGTCGATGCAACACGAGGATCCGGCCGCTGACAACTACGTATCGCTTCGTTCCTCGAACCCCGATGCGCGCTGGGAGAAGGACCGCACTCCGCTGTCGGGGAAGCACGGCGGCTTCCAGGACGAGGAGCCGATGGTGGTGTTCCGGCTCGCCGAAGGCAATCTCGAGCAGGGCGACACCGTCACCTTCACCTATGGCGACCGGTCGCAGGGGTCGGGCGGACTCAGGCTGCAGACGCTGACCACTGAAGCCCTGGTGCTGCCCGTCTACGTCGATCTTGAAGGCGCCGGTGTCTACTTCACGCCGAATTGGCCGCACCACGAAGTCGTCAGCCTGGACGAGGTGGAGTCCCTGGCGGTCTTCGCCCCGTCGGTGGTCGCGGCGGGCGAGGAGATCGGTCTGGTCGTGCGCAGCGAGGACCGCTACTTCAACCGCTCGCGCGGCGTCACCGGCCAGGAGTACATCGTTTTGCTCGACGGCGAAACGGTCGCCACGGTGCCGGCGGGTTCGGAGTCGGCTGCCCGGGTCGAGGGGGTGACGGTGAGCGATTCGGGAGTCGCTCGGTTCGTCGTGCGTTCCGCGGACGGCCGGCTCGAGGCCGAGAGCAACCCGGTCTGGGTCGAGGCGGCGCCGGCAGAGCGGATCTACTGGGGCGAGCTGCACGGACACGCTGGCTTCGCCGAGGGCCAGGGCGGCGGCGAGCAGTTCTATCGCTATGCGCGCGACGACGCGCGGCTCGACTTCGTCGCCCTGACCGATCACGACTCGTCGATGGACGACCTGGAGTGGAGCCATCTCCAGGAACTCAGCCGCGACTTCACCGAAGAGAGAGAGTTCCTGGCCATCCTCGGTTACGAATGGAGCGCCAGGCGGGATCTGGGCGGTCACCACAACGTCTTCTTCCGCTCCCGCGACCGTCCCCGGGTGCCGAACCAGGAGGCGCCGACCCTGGCCGAGATGTACGAACGTCTGCGGGCCGAGAACGATCCGTCTGCGGTTCTGGTCATTCCTCACGCCCATCAGGCCGGCGACTGGAACCAGAGCGCGGGCGATCTCGAGACGCTGGTGGAGATCACGTCACAGCATGGGACCTTCGAGTGGTTCGGCAACCGCTACCTGCAGAACGGCTTCGAGATCGGCTTCATCTCGGCCTCGGACGATCACCGCGCCAAGCCCGGCTACAACCCGGGGCTCTTCTTTTCGCCTCACGTTCAGGGCCCCGGCCTGGCGGCGGCTGTGGCGCCGGAGAAGACGACGGACGCGGTCTTCGACGCGTTGCGTGCACGGCGCGCCTACGCGACCTCGGGCCAGCGAATCCTGCTCTCCGCCACCCTGAATGGCGAGCCGATGGGAACGCGGCAGCCACACGCGGAGCGGCGGGCGTTCTTCTGCCGCGTCTCCGGCACGTCGCCGATCGACCGCATCGACCTGATCAAGAACGGACGCGTCCTGCGCAGCCGCGGCTACCTGTCGGCGCCGCTGGAATCGAGCGCGTGGCTGCAGATCGGCTTCGAGTCGTCTTCGGAGGTGTTCGCCCCCGACCGCGACAATCCGCGCGTCTACAGGGTGTGGACGGGTGTGCTCGAGGTCACGGGGGCGCGGCTTCTCGGCATCGAGTCCCCTGGCTTCAAGAACCCCTACCTCGAGTGGGCCGAGGTCGATCCGGACCAGCCGCAGCGGGTGCGCTTCTACACCGAGACCCGCGGCCGGATGAACACGCTGTTGCTTCGCCTCGCCGGCGCCAGCAGCTCGACGCGAGTTACCCTGCACCTCGACGCGGCGCGGGAGAATGGCTTCGCTCCGCCGCTGGTGCGGCGGCCGGTGGACATCCCAGCCGCCGTGGTGGCCTTCGGACTCGACGAGCTCCAGGAGAGCCGCATCGAGCGGGTGTTGCCGGTCGGCCGCCACCTCGACCGCGTCCGTCTGCAGGTGATCGACGCCGGCGCCGCGCTGGACCGTGAGTTCGAGTTCGTGGACCTCGAGGAGCCGGCGTCCGGCGACTACTACTATCTGCGCGCGACCCAGCTCGACGGCGGCCAGGCCTGGTCGAGCCCCTTCTGGGTCGGCCGCCGCGACACCGGCGAGAGCGCCAGGAGCATGCAGCGCGGAGCGACCCGTGACTCCGATCCTGGGAACCCGACCGGCGCGACCCGTGCCTCCGACCCTGGGAACGCGGGCATCCTGCCCGCATCCGGCGCGCCGCGACGCTAGCGGCAGCGCGAGGCGAATCGGCACAGTACGGATGCCTCTGACCGAGTCCTATTGGCCGGCCGATACGAGTCAGCCGGTGCTCGAGTGGACCGTGGGCAGGCTGCTGCGGGAGGCCGCGTCGGCGGCTCCCGAGGCGACTGCCCTGGTAGAAGGCGTAGCCGATCCGGCTTCGCGCCGCCGCTGGACCTTCGAACAGCTCCGCGCTGATGCCGAACGCGTGGCCGGGCGGCTCCTGCGGTACTTCGAGCCCGGAGAACGCGTCGCCGTCTGGGCGCCGAATCTGCCGGAATGGGTGCTGGTCGAACTCGGCGCCGCCCTTGCCGGGCTGACCCTGGTCACCGTCAACCCGGCCTACCGGAGCGCCGAGCTCCGGTACGTACTCGGCCAGTCCCGGGCCGCGGGTCTGTTTCTGGTGCGCGACTATCGGGGCAACTCGATGGCCGCCGCGCTCAATGAAGCTCGACCGCAACTCGAACACCTGAGGCACGCCTTCTTCTTCGATGAGTGGGGCGACTTCATCGACGGCGATCCGGTCGCGGGCGAACTCCCGGAGGTGAGTCCCGACGCGCCGGTCCAGATCCAGTACACCTCGGGCACGACAGGAGTTCCCAAGGGGGTCGTCCTGCACCACCGCGGCATGGTGAACAACGCCCGGTTCGTCGCCGAGCGCGGCCGGATGGGCGACGTGTGGGTCAACGCGGTGCCGCTCTTCCACTCGAGCGGCGGCGGTCTGGCGATCTTCGGTCCGCTCTTCGAGCAGTCGACGGTGGTGCTCGTCGAACAGTTCGACCCGGGTCTGATCCTGGAGTTGATCGAGAGCGAGCGGGTGACCTTCCTTCCCGGCGTGCCGACGATGTTGCTTCGGATCATCGAGCACGCGGACTTCGAGCGCCGCGACCTCTCGTCGCTGACCAGCGTGTGCTCGGGCGGCACCTCCGTGCCGCCGGAACTGGTGCGCCGCATCGAAGACTCGCTCGGAGTCAGCTTCTCGATCTCCTACGGCCAGACCGAGGCGTCGCCGGGAGTCACGCAGAACTACCCGGACGACTCGATCGAGGACAAGGCGTCAACGGCCGGGCCGCCGCTGCCCCAGACCGAAGTCAAGATCGCGGACCGCGAAACGGGGGACGTCCTGCCCATCGGCGAGGCCGGCGAGATCCGCGCCCGCGGCTACCTGGTCATGCACGGCTACTTCGAGATGCCGGAAGCGACGGCGGCGGCGATCGACGAGGACGGGTGGCTCCACACCGGCGACGTCGGATCGATGGACGAGCGCGGCTACTGCCGGATTCATGGCCGGCTCAAGGAGATGATCATCCGCGGCGGAGAGAACATCTACCCCAAGGAGATCGAGGACCTGCTTCTGGAACGGGCGGATGTCGCGGAAGTGGCGGTCATCGGCGTTCCCGATCCGGAGTGGGGCGAGCAGGTGGCGGCGGTCATTCGACCTGCCAGAGAGAAAAGGCCCAGTGAGGAGGAACTCTCCCTGTACGTGCGGGAGCGCGTGGCGGCCTACAAGGCGCCAAGGGTGTGGCGCTTCGTCGACGAGTTCCCGCTCAACGCGTCGGGCAAGATCCTCAAGACGGATCTGGTTGAGACTATGACCCGGCGTCGGTAGACGCGAGCGCAGCCTCGGCCGGCCCGACGTAGGCGCGGGCGCGCCACAGGAACGCCGCCGAAACCGCCCAGAACAGCATGCTGAGCATCATCGCGTAGCGCAGCGAGTCGGCCGGCGACTGGCCGGCAGCGGCCAGGACATCGCTGATCTTGCCGACCGCGAACGGCCCGAGGGCGAAACCGATCAGGGTGTTGAGCAGCAGGTAGACCGCGGATGCCGTCGAGCGCATTCGCGGCGGCACCAGTTCGTTGGCCGCGGCCGCTCCTGGACCGATCCACAGAGACACCAGGGCAACGGTGAAGAGGAAGTAGACGAAGGCCGCCGTGAGGCTCGTGGCGGTGAGCATCAGGACCATCGCGGGCACGGACAGGACGACCGTCGCCAGGCCGAGGATGACCCGGCCGTTCGGCGTCCTCTGCTTGAGGCGATCGGAGATGAGGCCGCCGGCCGTGACGCCGATCCAGCCGCCGACCGCGACTCCTACCCCCATCAGCGCCCCCACCCGGGTCGGGCTGGCGTCGAAGCTGCGGATCAGGAGCGGCGCCGTCCAGAAGGCGAGACCGTTGGTGACGAAGGACAGGCTGGCGAAACCCACACAGGTGTACATGAAGGCGCGGCTGCCGAGGATGGAACCGAAGGTGTCGGGGTCGCGATAGGCCAGCCCCTGGCCCCAGGAGAAGGCGGCGTAGATGCCGATCGCCAGGGCGATCCACTGGGCCGGCTCGCCGACCGAGGCGACCATCGCCCACGCCAGGAGGGCGAGCGCGGCGGTGCAGCCGGCGTGGAGCAGCAACCCATTCCGATCGCATCCCGAGCGCCACAGGCTCAGGACCGTGAAGGGCGGTATGACCGCTCCGAACTCCTTGAGCGGCTCGGGACGGCCCGTGGGCTCGACCGTCACTCCCTCCTGCTGGCCCTTGGCGGGCTCCCGCAGGGTCCACACCCAGACGGCCATGAGCAGCCCCGGGACGCCGACGGCGAGGAAGGCAGCCTGCCAGGCGGCCAGGCCGAGTGGACTCGACCCGTCGGGATACCTTGCATTCCAGAAGTCGACGATCCAGCCGCCGAGGGCGAAACCGACGGCGGCGCCGAGGTAGATGCCGCTGGAGTAGAGAGCCAGGGCCGTGGCTCGCAGCCTCTGGGGGAAGTAGTCGACGATCAACGAGTACGCCGACGGACTGAGGCTGGCTTCTCCGACGCCGACTCCGACGCGGTAGGCGCCAAGCATCCCGAAGGTCCTGGCGGTGCCGGTGAGGGCGGTCATCAGGCTCCAGAAGAAGAGCCCGATGGCGATCAGGTTCTTGCGGATCCAGGCATCGGCCAGACGTCCGAAAGGTATGCCGAAGACGGCGTAGAACACCGCGAACGCGGTGCCGTAGAGAAAGCCGATCTGGGCGTCGTCGAGGCCGAGGTCACGCTTCACTTCCTCGGCGAGGATCGAGAGGATGTTGCGGTCGACGTAGTTGAAGAGATAGCAGAGGATGAGAATGGCGAGGACGTACCAGGAGTAGCCGCTGAACGCCCGCCCCCCGGCCGGAGTCGAACGGTTCGCGTCGGAGCTGTTCTCGCTCTCGTGCATTGTCTTCCTTTCCAGGAGTTTGCAGCGTCATAGTGACGTGGGGGCTGGGGTCGAACACGGAGTCTGCGACGAGTTTGGCGGCTCTAGCTCGTGCCTCCCGCGGCCGGTGGCATGAAGAGAACCAGGGGCCGGGCGAGGAAGACGAGGCGGTCCTCTCCGGTCAGGCGTACACGCACCTCTCGCGCCAGCAGGGTTCCGCGGCTCTTCTGCTGAACGTCGACCAACCGGACGCTGGCCTGCAGGCGGGCGCCGGCCGGCACCGGGGCGAGGAAACGAACCCGGTCGATGCCGTAGTTCGTCGAATTGCCGAATCCGGTGAGCCGGAAGTCGGCGCCGTCCGGGAGGTTGGCGAACAGGCTCAGGGTGAGCATGCCGTGGGCGATCGGTCGACCGAAGGGACTCTCGCGCCGAGCCCGCTCGACATCGACGTGGATCCAGTTGTGATCCCCGGAGAGGTCGGCGAACGCGTCGATCATCGCCTGCTTCACTTCCAGGGGCTCGCTCCAGGGGCCGAACTCCTCGCTGATCTCGCCGCGTAGGGCGTCGATGTCGTCGAAGCGGATCGTCCTCACGGATCGTCTCCGGCGGCGGACTGCGAGGCGGCGGTTCTCGTGCTTACCCAGAACGGGCTCGACCAGGCCTGACCGCCGTCGAGCTGGGTGACGCGGACGTAGTAGTAGTCGCCGGGCGCTGCCGGCCCCATGTCCAGGTATTCGAACTCGCGGTCGAGCGGGGCGTCGGGCACAACGACGTGCAGGGTCAGGCGATCGACGTGCTCGCCGAACGGAACCTCGTGCTCGAGCCGGTTGTTTCGAAGCGCGTCCAGACGGAGTTCGACGCGGGCGCCGGGAATGTCCATCGCCGGACGTTCGTGCCCCTGGCCGATGCCGTACTCGCGGCTCGGCTCGAGTTCGATCTCAAGTGTGGTCGACGCCGTGGCGCCGGCGACGTCCAACAGAACGGTGTCGCCGCGGCCGCGGGTACGAATGTCGAAGCGAAACACGCCGGCGTCTTCGGTCTCGATCCAGTCGAGTACCCGGTTGTCGAGGCCGACAGGAACGACGCCCAGGACCCGCGCGCCCCGCACCCGCAGCTCCCCGCGCCAGACGCGGTAAGGGCGTGGGTTGTCGACCGCGTCCAGCGTGAAGACCTCCGAGGAGGACTCGAAGCCGAGTTGCAGCCAGGACCGGTCGCCAAGCGGCGCCGACAGGTAGCTGCGGCTGAAGGCGACTTCGCCGTTCTTGATCACCTCCATGCGGTCGATGGGGGAGGTGCCGGATACCCGGGCCACGATGCGGCGCTGTTCGGCCTGCGGCTGGCGGACCCCCATCGGATAGCCGTTCAACTCGGCGTCGAGAAGGATGCGCGGTCCGGAGACGGCGTAGACCGAGCGCTCGCGGAGGGCGTCGAAGATGGCGTCGGCGGTCTTCTCGGCGGCGCGCACGGCGGCCAGTCCCGGAACTCCGATCAGCGAGGCCTGGAAGTGTCCCTGGGGAGCGCCGGGCTTGGCGCGATGGTCGTCCGAGGCCGCCAGGAAGCCGACCTCGAAACCATTGCGCAGGAACATGTTGCCGTACCACTCGAAGGTGCCGTGCTCGCTGTGGATCTCGACGACGCGCTCCAGCTCGCCGTCACTCTGCGTCCAGTCTCCCGCGGAGTGCGCGTGCGGGATGACCAGGACGTCGGCCGGTGCGTTGGCGGCGCGAAGCCCCTCCCACAGCAGCGGCAGGCGATGCGCTTCCTGGACCGGTACCCGCTCCCGGTCGGGGCTGCGGAAGAGCACGTTGTGATGGCCGCCGCGTTTTCGGGTCGGGGTCCATTCGTAGCCCAGGAAGGCGACCGCCCGGCCGGCCTCCGTGGTGCGGCGGCTGATCTCCCGCAACTGTTGCCACTCGTAGTCGTCGAGCCAGAAGTCATGCTCCGAGAGGGTCAGGAAGTCGAGACGCGCGTCCTCGACGCCGTAGCGGAAGTACCCCTCAAGCGATCCCTGGCCCTCGGCGAAGCCTGTGTGGCCGTGGGTCTCCCCCCACAGGATCCTGCGCTGGGGCTCGTTCTCGACCCACACCGGGTTGCTCGTGGCCTCGAGCGCGCCGTCGCTCGAACGTGCGACGAGGCGGTACGTTCCCGGCTCTTGAATCGTCAGCCCGCCGGCGATGGCGACGGCGCCTTCGGGCTCCGCGACCGTTGCCACTACTTCGCCGTTCAGGAGGATCTCGTATCCCGGCAATGCCCCGCTGGCGCGGTTGAAGGCGCCGTCCTCGCTGCGGACGGTAAGGTCGAAGGACTCTCCGGCCGCCACCACCGACGGCGCCAGCACTCTCGCCCCCGCCACGGCGCCTCCGATCACGGTCAGGCGCGGCCACTCCGGTGTCAGCCAGTTCCCGTTGCCCTGAGGATCGATGTAGAGCGGGAGGAGCAGAGCGTCGGTTTCGAAGGCCTGGACTCCGATTCCTTCCGAGCCGCCGGATTGATCGCCGTAGGTAACGGTAATCGTGTCGCCGGGTTCGAGGGGGGCGCCGACAAGGCGGAAGGCCGGCGTCGGCTTGGGGAAGCGCTGCGAACCATGCGGCCCCACGAGGGGAACCATGACCGCTTCGAGCCGGGCGTCGGGCCTCGACGTTCGGGCGGTGAGGTAGTTCGGAGCGGCCGGATCCTGGTTCTGGAAGTCGTTGACATCCGCCAGCCACTGGCGTCCGGCCAGCACGCCGCCGCCGACGTGCATCGGCATGTTGCCGACTTCGTAGACGAGCTCGACGGTCGCCTTCGTTCCCGCGGTCAGCGGTTCGTCGGGCACGACGCGGAGGCTGCCCAGGGCGCCCGGATCCTCGTCCTTGATCTGCAGCTCTTCGAGGTAGCGATCGATGTAGGGAACGTAGTCCTCGACGGTGTTCAGTTCGACATCGGTGACCAGGCGCTCGTCCGGAGGCGAGCCGTCGGCCTCCGCCCAGCGCATGATCGCGGTATCGAGAGCGAAGTTCACCGGCAGAGGACCTCCGGTCAGGGCGTACGCGTTCGCCCATTCCCAGAGGATGTCTACGCGTTCGTAGACGTTGGCAGGACTGGTTGGCGCCGCCGCGCGGTCGACCTTCAGTTGTTCCACCTTTGCGCGGAGGTCGGGCGAGAGGTAGTCGCCGCCGACCGTGGGGGCGGCCTCACAGCCCAGCAAGAGGACGGCGACCAACCCGGCCTGCAGGAAGGCCGAGCCCCGGAGACTTCGGCGTTGGTTCATAAGTGGGCATAGTCTAGGAGCTTGCGCCGCAGAACGCAGCGAAGCGAGTTCTGGGGCGCAAGGTCATGGTGAGGACGGGACGGGCCGAAACTCCGAGCTTGCGAGGCGTTTCGGGGCGCTAGGAGACTGAAGGGGGATAGGAGATGTCCCGACCGACGCGACGCGAGTTCCTCACGGGTTCCCTGGCGACCGGAGTGCTGTCAGCGGCCTACGGGTGCGGTCCGCAGGAGCCGGCGGCCGAGCCGCCTTCGCGGCCCAACATCCTGCTCCTGTTCCCCGACCAGCATCGTTGGGACTGGATGCCCGGGAACCCGGCTGTCCCCGTGCCGATGCCCCATCTCGAGGCGCTGGCGGCACGGGGGCTGACGTTGGAGCGGACCTACTGCGCGGCCCCGGTGTGCGGGCCTTCGCGCGCCTGCCTGGCGTTCGGACGCGAGTACGACGATTGCGGTGTGCCGACGAACAGACAGAGCCTGCCCCTGGACCGGACGACGTTCTACCGCCGGCTCCGTGACGGCGGCTACCACGTGCTCGGCTGCGGCAAGCTGGACTTGGCTTCGGGCGCGTTGTTCCAGGTCATCGAGCAGAGCGGGCGGAGCGACCGAGCCGGAGAGCCGCTTGGGCTGGGCCTCGACGGGCGTCGCTTCGCGGAACAGTGGGGCTTCAGCGACGCGATCAACAACGCCGGCAAGGGCGCCGGTGCGATGATCTACAGCGCGCAGCCGCGGGGAGCGAAGGACCCGTACTATGCCTATCTCGACGCGCTCGACCCGGGTCAGGGGAAGATTTGCGCCGAGGACATGCTCGAGCGGCGGAGCCCTGAGACGGTCGAGCAGTGGGGGAAGACCCGCGTCTCACCGCTCGCCGACGCCGACTACTGCGACAACTGGATCGGTCGCAACGGCATGTCGCTGCTCGACGCCGTTCCGGCCGGCGAGCCTTGGTTCATGGCCGTCAACTTCGCCGGCCCCCACCCGCCGATGGACATCACGACGCGGATGGAGCGCCTCTACAGGGGGCCGGATCGCGTGATCGACGACTTCCCGCAGCCGCACGACTACGACGGCCCTTGGGACGCGGACCATCACATCCGCATTCGCCAGAACTACGCCGCGATGATCGAGAACATCGACCGCTGGATCGGCTTCTTCGTCGAGCGCCTGGAGGAACGCGGCGAGCTCGAGAACACCATCGTCGTCTACTCGAGCGATCACGGCGAGATGCTGGGCGACCGCTCGCGCTGGGGCAAGACGGTGCCCTTCGAGGCTTCGGCGGCGGTACCCCTGGTGATCGCCGGACCCGGGGTGGCGCCGGGCCGGCGAACCCGCGCCATGGTCAGCCTGATCGATCTCACGGCCACGTTTCTCGACCTCGGCGGCGTCGGCGGTCCCGAGGACATGGACGGTATCTCGCTGCGTGGGCTGCTTGCCGGGGAGATTGACCGGCATCGCGAATACGTGCTGTCAGGCCTCTACGACTGGAGGATGGTCTACGACGGCCGCTACAAGCTGATCACGGGCTTCGAGGGCGCGGACCGGCGCCTCTACGATCTCCAGGATGATCCCCGGGAGGAGGTCGATCTGAGCGCCGATCATCCACGCCGTTGCCGCGAGCTGGAAGCCATGATGCGCGGGGGCAGCTACCGCGTCGGCTAGGCGTCAGCGCAGCGCGTGCGCTGCGCTGACGCGCAGGGAACGGTGGCTGTGCATGTTGGCTGGTTGCTTGGCGCGCTCTAGGCGGGCACCGACTTGTCTCTGGGTGCGCGGGCCTGCCATCTGTGCGCCCGATGACGGGCGCACAGAGTGGTTCGCGGGTGGCGCGGATCGCGCCACCCGGGTTCTGGCCCGCATCCGCCGCGGGCGGAATCCGACTTGGCGGACTGGCCCGCGTTCGGCGCTAGCAGCCGGGAATCTCGGACCCCAATCAGCGTTTGAGATTCGAACCACGTTGTCATAGGCTCCCAAGATCCCCTATCAAGAACCAGTTCGGAGGCGAGCCATGAAGGATCGGACGTTTCACCTGCTGCCCTGGATCCTTGCGATCGCCCTCTGTTGCCCCTTGTCGTTGTGGGCGGACGGTGTCCAGACCGGCACCGTGGACGGCGTCGTTCGCAACAACGCCGGCGCCGGGGTTCCCGGCGCGACCGTGACACTCGGCGGTGACCGCGGCGACATGGCCGGCATCACTGACGCAGAAGGAAGGTTCAGGTTCCTCCTGGTTGCTCCGGGTTCTTACCGGCTCAGCGCGGACCTGGAGGGCATGGGAACCGCGGAGGCGGCCGTACAGGTCGAATCCGGCGGCCGCCGAACGCTCGACATGACTCTGATTTCGGCGACTGAAGAGACGATCACGGTGGTCTCGGATGCGGTGACCATCGACAAGTACGCCGTCGGTTCGCAGACCAGTCTGGAGGCCGAGGTCGCGGAGCAGTTGAGCTTCAAGGGCCGCAACTACCAGGCGTCGATGGAGGTGCTGCCGGGCGTGGTTCATGACGCCACGTCCCGCTTTCAGGGCGACATCAAGTTCGCCGTCAACGGCGGCCAGGATGTCGAGATGGCCGGGTTCGTCGACGGCGTCGACATCAGCTTCATGCGCTTCGGCGGCAGCCCGCGAGCGATGCTGCCATCGAGTTCGCTGGAAGAGGTGCGGCTGGAGGACGCCGGCTTCGGCGCCGAGTACGGCCGGGTGGTCGGCGGCGTCACCAACGCGGTGATCAAGTCGGGCACCAACGACTTTCACGGTCAGGCCTTGCTGATCCCGCAAAGCCAGAAGTGGAAGGCGACCTCGGATGTGGCGCCCGGACATCCGCGATCGAGCGATGTCGAGAACAGCTACGAGGCCAACCTCGGCGGCTACCTGAAGCGCGACAAGGCCTGGTTCTTCGCCGCCCACTCGAAGCAGAACACCAACAGTCTCGACATTCTCGGGGACGGCAGTTTTGAGGACATCAGCTTCAAGGCCAACGTGGCGACGCTGAAGCTCAGCTTCCAGCCCAACGAGCGCCACTACTTCACTGTCACCGGCGTGGACAGCCCGATCGACAAGAACCACGCCAACGTCTCGACCGGCGACGAGTTCGCCGTCTGCAAGTGCGACCTGCCGGGCGAGTTCTTCTCCGGTACGTGGAGCGCGAGTCTCAGTTCATCGTCCTTCCTGGAGCTCAAGATCGCATCGCAGGAGAACACGGTCAACCGGGGCATCATCCGTTCACGAACTCCCAGCCCGGGCGCCGACTCCCACACTCCGCTGGGCAACAACTTCTCGTACGAGGACCGGGGATCGCGCATTCGTTACAACACGATCGGTCACCCCGCGGGAGAGGGCTACATCACGATTCCGCGCGAGCAGGCGAATGTGTCGATCGGCACGTTCCGCGGCAATCACCAGTTCAAGTTCGGCGCCGACTACCAGGACCTTTCGATCGAGGCCGTGAACGAGATCGGCCATCGCTTCTACGGCATCGGCTATGACCCGAGCCTGCCTGGGGGCTTCGCTCGACCGCAGTTCCTCAACGTCTTCGATCCGCCGAGTCCGACCGTCAACGCCGACGAGATCCTCTCCGTCTATGCCGACGATCGCGTGGCGGCGTCCGACCAGTGGAACATCTACTACGGCCTGCGCCTGGACAGCCAGAAACAGAACAACGATGTCGGTACCAAGATCAATGACTGGACCGAGGTGGCGCCGCGGCTGGCGGCCAACTACGACATCAGGCGTGACGGCACGCTGGTCTTCAGGTTGAACGCCGGGCGCTACTACCAGATTCTTCAAGGCGATCTGGTGACCCGGGAGTTCAGCACCCTGCCCAATGGCCGCAACCTCTACAACCAGTACAACTGGAACCCGGCGACTCAGCGCTACGACCGTTTCGCGCGGCGGGCGACTCCGGCCAATCCGAACGCGGTGCAGGCGGTGGACCCGTACTACAAGGACGAGTTCACGATCGGAATCGCGGCCCAGTTCGGCGACATATGGCTCTTCGAGGCCACGGGCATCACCTGGGAGCTGAATGACCTTTACCTGGCAACCCATCAGTACGACGACGCGGGGCGGATCTTCCGTGAAGTGCGGAATCGACCCGACGCCTTCCGCGAGTACGAAGGCCTGCGCCTGACGCTTCGCCGCGCCATGCGCAACGACTGGACGATGCAGGCGAACTACACCTGGTCGAACAACAACGGCAACAACTTCGGCCGCAACGACAACGCCGTCATCTACGACGACGATCTCGGTGAAGGTCTGGGCGGAGTCGAACTCGGCACCGGCGCCACCGACGCGACCGTCGTCTTCCGCGAAGGCCACGGGTTCCTCGATCGCACCCACAACCTGAATGTCGTGGCTCTGCGGAACTTCGTTCTGGGGAGCCACAACATCTCAATCGGCGGCTACTACGGTTTCCGCAGCGGCGAGCGCTGGGGGCGCCGGCAAGCGACCCGGCTCGTCCACCCGGTCACGGGCGCCAGGATCAACACGTCGTCCTACCGGGAACCGCGAGACGTCAACCAGCTCGAGGACACCCACACCGTCAACCTGACCGGAATGTGGGACTTTCCTCTCGGAGGCGGGACGCACGGCAGGGTGGGCCTCGAATTGGTGAACATCACGAACGAGCAGGAGATCATCGGTATCAACCGCGCCAACGGCCGCCAGCTTCCGGGCACGGCGGCCCTGCAATCGCCGCGCGAGTACCGCGTACACGTCGGCATCCGCTTCTGAGTAGGGCTGCCGTCCGTTCAGGCTTAGGCCCAGGGCGGCGCGCCGTGGGGATCCCGGCACAGGCGCCGCGCCACCACCATGCGGTGGACTTCGTCGGGTCCGTCGTAGATGCGCGCGTAGCGGGCCTCGCGGTACATGTGCTCGAGCGGCGTATCGCCGGTGACGCCGAGGGCGCCGTGGACCTGGATGGCGCGGTCGATCACGTTGTGGAGCATGCGCGCGCCCCAGAACTTGATCAGTGAGATCTCCACCCGCGCTTCGCCTCCCTGATCGAGCACCTGGGCCGCGTTCAGGGTCATCATCCTCGCCGCCTGGATTTCGGCCGCCGATTCCGCGATGAAGCGCTGAATCTCCCCCTTCTCGGAGAGCAGCGAACCGTGGGCCCAGCGGCTCGATGCCCGTTCGCACATCAGCTCGAAGGCTCGCTGGGCCTGACCCAGCCATCTCATGCAGTGGAAGATCCGCCCCGGTCCCAGGCGCTTCTGAGCGATCACGAATCCCTCGCCACGGTTGCCGAGCAGGTTGGCCCTGGGGACTCGCACGTCTTCGAGCCGGACCTCGCAGTGGCCGCTGTGAACGTTGCCCATGGTCGGGATGACGCGCACGATGTTGTAGCCCGGCGTATCGGTCGGGACGATGATCGAAGAGAACTTCGCGTAGCGGTCCGCTTCGGGCTCGGTGATGCAGAAGACGGTGGTGAACGCCGCGATGTCGGCGCTCGACGTGAACCACTTGTGGCCGTTGATCACCCAGTCGTCGCCGTCGAGGACGGCCGTCGTCTGCATCAGGGTCGGGTCCGAACCCGCGACCTCGGGCTCGGTCAGGCCGACCGAGGGATACATGTCTCCCGCGACCAATGGCTTGAGAAACCGCTCCCGCTGCTCGTCGCTGGCGTAGAGGTTGAGCATGATCGAGTCCTGCATCGAGACGCTGCCGACGCAGACTTGGCCCCAATAGGAGCGACCGATGATCTCGTTCAGGTAAACGAAGGGCATGAAGCCCAGACCGCCGCCGCCGAGGTCCCTTGGATGGCCGATTGCCCACAGGCCTTGGCGCTTGGCCTCTTCCTTGAGGCGCGTGAAGGTCGGTCCGGTCGGGTCGTACTCCGCCGCCAGATCGGCCTCCGCCGGAATCACGTGCTCGTTGATGAAGGTCCGAAAGAGCTGGCGGTGTTCACGCACTTCGTCGGTTAGACTGTACATGGGGTGGTCTCCTGCATTCCGACTCGTACCGGGAGTCGATTGACGGGGCCTCGCGGGGGGCTGTTATCGTAGTCCAACCGATCAGGGAAGCCGCCGCCGCGGAGGAGCAGATGCCGGAACCGGGCCTTGCAGATCTCATCGGTCTGGAGACCGCCGCGAGGTCCGTCGATTACGGCTGGAAGGACGTTGTTCTCTACGCCCTTGGCGTGGGAGTGCCGGTCGACGACCTTGGGCTTCTCTATGAGGGCGCCTCGGGCGGCCTCCAGGTGCTGCCGAGCTACTGCGTGATTCCCGAGTACGAGGCGATGGGGGATCTGGAAGGGCGGTTCGATCAGACGCGCATGCTGCACGGCGAGCAACTGATTCGCACGTTCCGTCCGATTCCGCCCGAGGGGCCGTTGGTCGTGACCGCAAGGGTCGTCAACATCTTCGACAAGGGCAAGGCGGCGGTCATCCACACGAGTGCAGCCGGCGCAACGGTGGAGGGCGAGAAGGTCTTCGAAACCCTCAAGGTCGGCTTCTACCGGGGCGGCGGTGGATTCGGCGGCGACCCCGGTCCAAAGGCCGAGGCCCTGGATCCGCCCGCCGGCGTGCGGCCCGATCTCGACATCACGTACACGATCCCGCGAGGTCAGGCGGCCCTGTACCGTCTGAGCGGCGACTACAACCCGCTGCACATCGATCCGGAGTTCGCCAGGACGGCCGGTTTCGACCGGCCGATCCTGCATGGTCTGTGCACGTACGGCTTCGCCGTGCGAGCGATCGTCGAGGGGCTGTGCGACGGCGACGTGGGTCGCTTCCGCGAGTTCAAGGCCCGCTTCTCGGATGTCGTGTTTCCGGGCGAGGACCTCACCACGCGGGGTTGGAAGGAGAACGGCCGCACCCTGATTCAGGTTTCGACTCCCCGGGGAGTCGTCATCAGCAACGCCTACGCCGTCACCGACTGATGGCGGCGAGGCCTCCCAAGGCCGATCTCGCCGACATCGGTCGCCGGGCCGGCCCCCAGGTGTTCGCCTACGACCAGCGGGATGTCGGTCTCTACGCGCTGAGCGTGGGCGCGGGCGCCGGGGACCTCGCCCGGTTCGCCGAGGATCCGAATGGAGGGCTGCGCGTCCTGCCGACGTTCTGCCTGGTCGCCATGCACTCGCTGAGCCCGCACTTTGAGGACCTGGTGCGGAACTACCATCGCGTCGAGGCCGGCGAGCACCTGCGCATGCGTCGCCCGCTGGCGGCCTCCGGCCGATTGCACGTGTCGGCGGAGGTCACCGACATCTGGGACAAGGGGTCGCTCGCGATCATGCGAACCCGGGTCGAGGGCCGGGGCGACGAAGGCGACCTGGTCTTCGAGCTGATCGCCAGCTCCGCGCTGCTCGGGTCGGGCGGATTCGGGGGCGATCCGGGACTCGCGTCGCCGCCGAAGCGTCGAGCGCCGGATCGACCGCCGGATCTGCGCTGGTCCGCGGCGGTTCCCGAAACCCAGGCGCTTCTCTACCAACTCAACGGCGTCGCCGATCCGATCCACGTCGAAGAGGAGTTCGCGCGCAGCCGCGGTTTCGAGCGGCCCGTCCTGCAGGGTCCGGCGACCCTCGGCTACGCGGCGGTCGCCCTCGTTCGGGAGTTCTGCGACGGCAACCCGGAGCGGTTGACCGAGATCGAGGTCCGGTTCTCAGCGCCGGTCGTGCCGGGTGACACGTTGACCATCGAGGCATGGCGGGCCGGCGGCGGAGAGGTGCTGTTCACCGCTTCCACCGGGGAGTTGCCGGTGCTCACTCAGGGGCGGGCGTTGATCGAAGATGACTTCGCCTGAAGACGTCGGACGCCTGGAGGCTGAACTCGCCCGCGACGGCGATCTCGTCCTCGACCGGCTCGAGGAGTGGGCGGCCAGCCGGGGCGATCGGACCTTCATCTACTACGGCGAGGAGGACCGCTCGATCTCGTTCGTCGAGATGGAGCGCCTGTGTTCAGGAATCGCCGGCGGGCTGCGCCGGCTCGGAGTCGGGGCCGGGGACCGGGTCGCCCTGTTCCTGACCAACCCTCTCGTTTGCGCGCTGTCGATGTTCTCCCTGTGGCGCCTCGGCGCCGTTTACTGTCCGATCAACTACAGCCTGACCGGCCGCCTTCTGGGGCATCAACTGCGCGACCTGCAGCCCCGGCTCGTGATCAGCGAGGAGAGCCTGCTGCCCCGGTTGGCGGCCGCCGCCGACGTTCTGGCTGAGCCGGATCTCGTGGTCCATCGACCGGCTCGGGACGACCACGACTTCGATCCGGCCGTGTCGGGCGCTACAGCCGAGGGCTGCCGGACCGTCGGCGACTTCGCCGAGTTGCTGGAGGCCGGCGGTGACGGTTCGCGCGCACCGCAGGAGCCGGCCGACCTAGCGAACATCCTCTACACGTCGGGTACCACGGGGCCGAGCAAGGGAGTGCTCCAGTCCCATCGCTGGATGAACCAGTTCAGCTACGCTCCCCGCTGCCTGATCGACCGCGACGACGTGGTCTACAACGATCTGCCGCTGTACCACGCCGCGGGCGCGATCAGCAATGTCGTACGCGCCGCCTGGGTGGGGTGCGAGGTGGCGATGTGGGACCGCTTCAGCGCCCGCGACTACTGGCGGCGGATCGCCCGCCGGGGCGCCACGACGGCGATCCTGATCGACGTCATGATCTCAAGGCTGGTCGCGGCTGCCGAGAGGGCGGACGACGCGCGAAACACCCTCCGCTGCGTCAACCTGACGCCGCTGCCCGAGAGCCACCACGGTCTGGCCCGACGCTTCGGCCTGGACATCTGCGCGACCGCCTACGGCCAGACGGAGACGGGACTCGGCGCCCTCGCCCTGATCGACCAATTCCCGGACGGCGGCGGAACGCCACCGGACCTGTATCGCGGCCGCCCCAAGGAGGAGATGCTCGAGTTCGCGCGCCGCTCGGGGTACCCGATCTACCGGGGCGACCGCAAGATCCGCAAGGGTCTGATGGGCGCGCCCAGCGTGTTCGTTGAAGCCGGGATCCTCGGTCCCGACGACGAGGCATTGCCGCCGGAACGGTATGGCCAGCTCGCGTTCCGAGGACGGCTGCCCGACCTCTTTACCGCGGGCTACTGGGGCCGGCCGGAAGCCACCGCTGAACTCCTCGCGAACGGCTGGCTCCACACGGGTGACGCCGCGGTCATGGATGGCGACGGGCTGCTCTATTTCGCGGACCGCATGGGGAACTTCATCCGCAGCAAGGGCGAGAACATCTCCTCGTACGAAGTCGAGGAACTGGTCGGCGAGCATCCCGATGTCCGCCTTTGCGCGGCCGTGGGAGTGCCGGCCAGCGAGGGTGACGAGGAGGAGGTTGCGGTGTTCGCCGTGATGAGGCCCGGCGCCGAGGTCGGCGCGGAAGAGTTCAAAGAGTGGCTGCACCGGAACCTGCCCCGCCACATGCGGCCCGGTCACGTTCGGTTGCTGGACGATCTGCCCAGGACCCCGACCAACAAGATCCAGAAGTTCCGGCTGCGGGGGTCCCTGCTGGACGAGCTCGAAAAGGCGCCGGGTGGACCGGGGCAATGAAGGGCGCGGGTTCGGGGATCTGTCTGCTGTCTCTCGCGGTCCTGTTTGCGGCCTGCGAGAGGGGGGATGGAGCGCCTTCGCCGGTTGACCCTCCGTCGCCACCCAACGTCGTGCTCATCGTCGCTGACGATCTCGGCTATGGCGATGTCTGTTCCTACGGTTGCGAGAACGGGCGCACGCCCCATATGGACGCGCTGGCGGCCGCGGGCATTCGCTTCACCGACGGCTACGTCAGCGCTCCGCTGTGCAGCCCGACTCGAGCCGGTTTGCTCACCGGTCGCTATCAGCAGCGTTTCGGCCACGAGTTCGGCGCCGGCTCCATGCAACGCGTCGAGGACGCGGGACTCGGCGCGCCGACTTCCGAGGTCATGCTGCCGGAGCTGCTCAAGAGCGCCGGCTACGCCACCGGCATGGTGGGAAAGTGGCACCTCGGCTCGCAACCGCGGTTTCAGCCGCGGCAACGCGGCTTCGACGAGTTCTTCGGTTTTCTGCATGGTGGCAACCTCTACATGGACCCCGCGGATCAGCCGGGCGTCCGCACCGTCGCCTCAGCGTCGATCGCCGGTGGCCGCCGACCTCACGAATTCCGGCATCGACCCGGGATCAACCCCATTCAGCGCGGCGGCGAGCCGGTCCAGGAGACGGAGTACTTAACCGACGCCTTCACCCGGGAGGCGGTCGATTTCATTGACCGCCACCAGGGCGGGCCGTTCTTCCTCTACGTCGCGTACAACGCGCCGCACACGCCTCTGCAGGTGACGGACGAGTACTACGACCGCTTCCCCGAGATCGGCGACGAGCGCAAGCGCGTCTTCGCGGCCATGGTCGGCGCCCTCGATGACGGCGTCGGCGCGATCATGTCCAAGCTGCGCTCGACCGGGGTGGAGGAACGCACCCTGGTGCTCTTCCTGTCGGACAATGGCTGCGCCACCTATGTGGAGGCCTGTTCCAACGATCCGTTTCTGGGCGGCAAGCTGTTGCACTTCGAGGGCGGCGTGCGGGTGCCGTTCCTGGCCTCGTGGCCCGGCCGGATCGAGGCTGGAAGAGTCGAGTCGACACCGGTGAGCTCTCTCGACATCCTGCCCACGGTGCTCCGGCTTGCGGGTATTTCTCCGCCGGGTAGCTTGACGCTCGATGGCGTCGACCTGACAGGCCTGCTGACAGCCGCCGAGCCGCCTGCGACAAGGCCGCTGTTCTGGCGCAACGCCGAGAACTTCGCGGTGCGAAGTGGTCCATGGAAACTGGTGAGCGTCAACGAGCGCCACCTCTTCCTCTTCGATCTACGGACTTCACCGGGCGAGGTCGAGGACCTTTCTCGCCGCGAACCGGCGCGCGTCGAAGCCCTCCTGGAGCTCTACCGAGGCTGGGAGGCGGGAATGAAGGAACCCTTGTGGACCCCGGTCAACAGGGGGCCGATCGATGTCTTCCTTCCATGGCTGGGTGTGACGGAGACCTTCGATGCGACCGTCTGAGCACAAGTGAGCATGCCGGTCCTGCGCGAGATCACGACCGGTCTGGATTTCCCGGAAGGGCCGATCGCCATGGATGACGGCAGCGTCATCGTCGTGGAGATAGCCGGTGGAAACCTCAAGCGGGTCAAGGCGAACGGCCGTCACCAGGTCCTGGCGCGGTGCGGCGGCGGGCCGAACGGAGCCGCCTTCGGGCCCGACGGCAGCGTCTACGTGTGCAACAACGGCGGCTTTGACTACCAGCGCTTGAACGTCGGGCCGCTGCCCATCGCCGGTTTTCCTGGCGGCGAGTTGCACGTCCCCGGGCTCCAGCATTCGGACTACATCGGGGGCCGCATCCAGCGGGTCGACATCCACACCGGCAAGGTCGAGGATCTCTACACCGAGTGCGACGGCAGGCCGCTACGGGCGCCGAACGACATCGTCTTCGACGACCGCGGCGGCTTCTGGTTCACGGACCACGGCCAGACCCGGGAGCGGGACCGCGACCGCACCGGCGTCTTCTACGCCAGGGCGGACGGCTCGCTCATCGAGGAGGTCATCTTTCCGCTCGACGGGCCGAACGGCATCGGGCTCGGGCCTGACGGCGACCTGCTCTACGTCGCCGAGACCTATCCGACGCGGCTGTGGAGCTGGCCGATTCCGTCACCCGGATCCGTGGTCCAGGACACGACGGTCCTGCCCATCAGCGGCCGCCTGGTCGTCGACCCGCCCGGCCTCGGGCTCTGGGACTCCCTGGCGGTCGAGGCGGGCGGCAACATCTGTCTCGGCACCCTGATCACCGGTTGCATCACCGTCGTTTCGCCCGAGGGCGAGATCGTCGATCGCGTGTCCGCTCCCGATCCACTGACCACGAACATCTGCTTTGGCGGAGGCGACCTCAGGACCGCCTACATCACGTTGTCGGGGATCGGCGCCCTGGTTGCGGCCGACTGGCCGCGGCCGGGCCTGCGCCTGAACTACCAGCAGTGAGGGTCAACGCCCCGTGAACACCGGTTCCCGCCTCTCGGCGAAGGAGCGCACGCCCTCCTCGCCGTCTTCGCTCGCCTCGCAGACGCTCTGGGCGAACGCCTCGTAGGCGGTCAGGCTCTCCATGCTGTCGCCCTCGAAGGTGCGGTAGGCCATCTTCTTCATGAACTCGATCGCGAGCGACGGTCCGCTCGCGATGCTCCGGGCAATCTCCATGCAGGTCGGCATCAGCTCGTCATGGGGAACGACCCGGTTCGCCAGACCGAGTTCGACAGCCCGGTGCGCGTCGATGATCTCGCCGGAGTACATGAACTCGAGCGCCGGTCCCAACCCCATGATCTTGACCAGCATGTAGACGCCGCCGTTGTCGGGCACCCGGCCGCGCTTGACGAAGAGGGCGCCGAACTTTGCGCGGTCCGAAGCGATCCGGAAGTCCGTCATGAGCCCGGCCGAGAAGGCGCCGCCCAGCATGTGCCCGTTGACCGCGGCGATGATCGGCTTGCGACAGCGCCAGAGGGCGTACTGCAGGCGCCCGCCGAGAGACAGCGGCAGCAGACGGGTACCGCGGGGGAACTCGGGGCCGTAGGGCGCCACTCCGGCGAGCTTCGGGTCCGAGAAGTCGCGCCCCGACGACCAACCCCGGCCGGCGCCGGTCCAGATCGCGCACTTGATGTCGTCGTCGCGCTCGATCTCCTCGAAGGCCGCGATCAACGAATCCATCATGTCCATCGACTGGGCGTTGAGCTTCTCCGGGCGGTTCATGGTCAGAGTGACCACGCCACCGTCGCGCTGCCAGGTCATGTCCTTGAGATCCATGGCCGCTCCTTCCTGCCGCCCCGCGGACTCCGTGATTGGCCGACGGCTCGCTAGTCGATCTCAACCCAGATCGGCGAACTCCAGGCCATCTGACCGTCTTCCTGAATGAGCCGAGCATAGTAGGTGTTTCGTCCCGGCTCGGGTGCGAGGTCTGCGTAGCGGAGATCGATCTCGGCGCCGTCCGGGTCGTTCTGGTAGAGCGTTGTTCCGTTCCGGAGAATCTCGACGATCGAGAAGGGTCTCGTGCCCACCGCGACGATCCTCATTTCGGGCACTTCGTCCACTCCCCTCAACTCGGCCCCCATGAAGTGCTCGCCCATCCAGAACTCGAGCACGATGTTGTCGGTGGCGCCGTAGGTTCGTCGCTGGCGCATCGCGTCGAGGACGGCGTGGCGCGACCGCTCGTTCACGAACACCATCGCGTAGGAGATGTGGGTCGACAGGTGGTCGGAGCTGGCGATGACGCCGAGCCGGTAGCCCTTCTCCCAGGCGTTGGACACGAAGCCCTGGTCGTGCGGGCGCGTGAGTTCCGACTGGATCGAGGCGCCGCTGTCGGTCAGCGGGGCGCCGGGAGCCTCGTAGCTGTACCGGTCGCCCTGAAAGATCTCGACGACTGGCTCGATCTCGGGATCGTTGTCGCGCCAATCGGTGCCCATGGTGGTGGCGCTGGTGTGGGGGATGGTGATGCCCCCCGAACGTCGCACCTCCTCGTAGAGCATCTTCGTGTCGTCGTCCTGAACGATGCCGGCGCCGTTGTGGTAGCGGATGTTCGGGTACTCGACGTAGCCCGTCTTCTGGAAGAAAGGCACCGGCATGTGGCCGCGGTCGGCGTGGAGGACGTTGCGGTGCCCCATCGGGAAGTTGATCGAACGTTCATAGCCGAACAGCGCGACGTAGCTCTGCGGCGCGTGGAAGAGATCGGCCAGTTTCTCTTCCAGCCACCACCAGTACTCGAGTTCGCCGCCGTACTGGTGGTCGCTGATGAGCCCGAAGTCCATCGCCGCCGCGTCGATCATGTAGCGGTAGAAGTCCATGACGGACCCGTCCGGAACGCCGCGGAGATCCGGTGACAGCTCAGTGTGGCGATGGGTGTCGCCGCGCAGGATCTGCAAATCCTCGCCGTCGACCCGGGTTCTCCAGGCGCGGATGCGCGCGACGTCCTCGTCCTCCCGTTCGTGGCCCGCGGGCCGCTCGGGGAAGGGCGGCGGCCGCGGCGATACCGCCTTCAGGCCGGGCCCGCTCGTTGGCTCCCATCTCGCCGCGTAGACGTTCTCGACCACGGTTTCCTCGGGGAGCGTCAGCATGGCCGAGAAGGTGGGATAGTTGTCGCGCGCCCAGCCGAGCCACAAGCCGCCGTCGGCCGAGGGCGTCGCCGAGGCCGACATCGAGAGGCGGCCGACGCTCCAAGGCACCGCGGCGGGGGCGCTCCAGCCGCCTTCTTCCATCGTCGTGACGTAGAGCCGCCAGTATTGGGCGTAGGCGCCGGAACTCTCCATCGCCCGCACCAGAAGGCTGACCCGCCCCCGGTCGTCGACGGCCAGCTCCGGGTTGCTGAGGGAGGGATTGGGCGTCTTCGTGTAGTGCAGTCGCTTGCGCCCCGGGAAGAGCGTGCCGAGTTCCGCGGCGGCGGCGGTGATTTCTCCGCCGTCGAGGATGCGGACCGCGACCGTGCGCTCCCGGTTGAGCATCGAGCCCGGCTGGCGCTCGCGGTCGACCAGGAGGCCCTGGTCCTTGCCCCAACCGGCCTCGCCGACCTCGTAGGCGATCCAGACACGATCAGCGCCATCGACTGCGACGGTCGGCCTCGCCTCGAAGAAGGGCGTCGCCGCGATCGTTCGTACCGGTCCGAGGCGGCCTCGACGCAGACGGCGGGCGAAGACGTCGTAGTCGCCGCGGTCGTAGCTGTCCCAGGCGATCCACACGGCGCCCTCCGAGTCGAGCGCCAGGGCCGGAGTCCAGTCATTGCGCGGGCTCTCGGATATCCGGCGTTCGCTCGACCACGAGTCGCCGTCGTAGCTCATGTAGAGGATGTCGGTCTGTCCCTGGCGAAACCCCTGCCAGACCAGGTGCAGCGAGCCGTCCGACGCGCCGAGCAGGCGATGGTTGAAGTCGGTTCCGGGCGCCGATGTCAGCCGCACCAGGCGGCCCCAGCGTTCGCCGTCGAACCAGCGTCCGTAGAGGTCGAAGTTCGGCTCGTCCTCGAACAGCCGTTGCGGCTGTGCCCATACGACCCATAGCCGCTTGTGCGCGTCGAAGGCAAGGCTGGGGCGCCAGACGTCTCCGTTGACGCCGGGAACCGGGTTCCACGGCCCCCACGTGCCTGTGGCCGGGTCGCGGCGAGCCAGTTGGAGCCGGTCCCGACGGCCCGAGTAGCTGGTCCAGACCATCCAAACATCGTCGCGGTCGTCGGGGTCGGAGAGGATGAACGGGTAGTCGTCGTTGCGGAAGTCGTCGGACAGACGGATCGGGTCGTGGAACCTCGAGTCCACCGGAGGTTCGGGATCGGTCTGCCGGGGATGGAGCAGCGGACCGGCCCAGGAGGGCAACGGCGGATCGACGTGGTTGAGTTCGTGCCACGCCGGTGCGTCGCTGCGCACCCTCCCCGGCGCCATGGGGTGCGCGGCCGATCCGGGATTGCGCCCCGGAGCATCGAAGTGCCTGTCTTCCGGGCTCTGTTCGGAACGCAGAGGCGGAAACACCCGTGGCTCGGGCGCCGGAGCGTTGCCGGAAGAGAGCAGCGGGCGTGTCGTTTCCTGAACTTGCGCCGGGCGCCAGACCAGCACTGTCGCCAGCACGATCGCCGAAGTCAACCCCAACCAGCGAAGGCGCTTCTCCATGGACTGCCCTCCCGGCGGCACACTACCGCAGCGGCTGGGAACCCGGTGTGGCGCGATTCGCACCGCCCGAGAACCACTCCGCGCGCCCGTCGCCGGGGGCGCGGATGGCACGCGGGCATCCTGCCCGCATCCGGCGCGGAGCCCGGGTGGTTCAGTTCGGCGGCTGACGCCAAACGGCGCTGTCTCGGGCGCTGGATCGTTGCTCCGATACGGCGTAGGTGAGAATGGGCTGGGCGATAGTCGATCAGCACGGAGGACCGTCGACTTGAATGCAGCCAATCTGGCCCTCGCCAACATCGAGCAGTTCGGCGAATACCCGATCCTCCATTGGCGGGGCGAGACGATCTCGAACGTCGAACTGGACGCGCGGGCGCGCAGGCTGGCGAGGGTGCTGCGGGATCGCGGTGTCCTGGCCGGTGATCGCGTTGCCGTGGTGATGCCCAACGGCCCGGAAGTCTTCGAGGCATTCCAGGCGGTGTGGAAGATCGGCGCCGTCATCCTCCCGCTCAGGCCTCAACTCACGGTCCCGGAGATTGAGCACATGCTGCGGGACTCCGGGGCCCGTGCAGTGATCACCGTCGGCGAACTCGTGCCGTTGATCCGCCGGGCCTGCCCCGAGCTGCAGTTGCTCTTCGCCGCCGGCGGTCCGGCTGGGAACGAGGCGATCGACCTGTCTCTGGAGGTAGCCGGCGCCGAGCCCCTGGTGGAGATGACGGACCGGTCAGGCGACGATCTCGCGCTTCTCCTCTACACCTCCGGCACCACCGGCAAGCCGAAGGGCGTGATGCTGACTCACGAGAGCGTCGTGTCCGTTCCGCACCCGAGGATGGTCGACCTGCCGCCCTTCATGCCGACCCTGCACGTGCTCCCTCTGTCGCATTCGTTCGGGGTTCTGATGATGAACCTGGGATTCATCAAGGGCATGCAGGCGGGCCTTCTTGTGCATTGGGATACTCGCGGCGTCTTCGAGGCCGTTCAGCACCTGCGGGTGGTTCGTTTCTCCATGGTCCCCACGATGCTGACCTACATGCTGGAGTTCCCCGAACGGGACCGCTACGACACATCGAGCCTCGATGGCGTGTGGACCGGCGGCGCCCCCCTTCCTGACCCGGTGCGGCGCGAGTTCGAGCAGGTGTTCTCGTGCCGCGTGCGGGACGGCTACGGCATGACCGAGTCGGGAGGGGCAGGCGCCGCCTACTACGACGAAGATGCCTTTCGGCCCGGCTCCGTCGGCCGCGCGCAGCCCGCCATGTCGATTCGGGTGGTCGACGACGAAGGCGCCGACGTGCCCGCCGGCGTGCGCGGCGAGATCCTGCTCTCCGGACCGACTCTGATGGCGGGCTACTGGCGCAATCCGGGGGCCACTGAAGAGACGCTGGTCGACGGCTGGCTCCATTCGGGCGACATCGGCTATCTCGACGAGGACGGCTACCTCTACCTGACCGATCGCAAGAAGGACCTGATCATCAAGGGCGGCGAGAACATCTCGCCGCGCGAGATCGAGGAAGCGCTCTACAAGCACGAAGCCGTTGCCGAAGCCGTGGTCTTCGGCGTGCCGGACTCTCGGTTCGGCGAGAACATCTGGGCGGCGGTGTCGCTCAGCGGCGACGTCCAGGCGAGCGAGCAGGATCTCCTGCGGCACCTGGCGAGCTACGTCACGCGCTTCAAGGTTCCGGCACGACTCTTCGTGCTGGACGAGATTCCGAAGAACGCCACGGGCAAGCTGCAGAAGCGCGCCGTGCGGGACTCTCTGCTGGGGAAAGACGGAGCAGCCAGTCTCGGCTAGAGGTGTCGCAGGGAACAGTGGCCTCGCCTTTCGGGGGACACGAGGGTGTTGACAATGTCAACAAAGCTGTGTATGTTGACGCCGTCAACAACACTTGGAGCAAGGAGAGGCACCGTGACCAAGCCACAGACGACCCGCCGCCGGAGGGGCCATCCATCGAGCCGGATTGCCATGCTCGTTGTTCGAGTGTGTCTGTCGGGGTGCATGATGCCGGCCGCCATGCACTCGGGTTCCGAGCCGGCCGCGGCGTACGGGTTCGAGCGCTACGAAGTCGCTATCGGCGCCGCGGAACGCCAGACGGTGCTGACCGGGTTCTTGTCCGGCGGCTCGGTCGCGGACCTCGCCGTGGTCCATGTGGACGGAAACGATGACCGCCGGCTGCGCATCTTCACGTTCACGGACGGCGACTGGGCGCCGGAAGTCGACACCACATTGCGTCCCGTGATCTCCTTCGTCGACGTGGCCGACATCGACGGCCGGGACCGGTTGATCGCCTACGGCGACGGCCGCCTGACCTGGTTTGATCCCGACACCGGAACGGAACGGGAACTCGCGGCGGTGACCTCCGACTTCAGTCCGCCTCCGCGGGGCGCAGTTCTCCACGTGGACATCACGCGCGACCTGAACGGAGACGGCCGCGACGACCTGGTCGTGCCGCACGGCCACGGCTTCCAGGTGCTGGTCCAGTTGAGTGCCGGCGCGTTCGCCGATCCGGTGACCATCGGCCCCTCGACCGGGCGGGACCGAGTCTACGGCGTCGACGGCTACCGGTACCGGCCCTGGGTCGAGGGCGGCCGCGTCCACGAGATGGACTACGACCTGGACGGACGGAGCGACCTGGTGTTCTGGAACCAGGACCACTTCGCGGTGCATCTCCAGGACGAGCGGGGTCTGTTCGCCGCCGAGGCCAGCACGACCTTCACGACCGAGGTCGCGTTCGACTCGGACGATCCGGCCTCGCTCGCCGCTCCGCGGGAGGTCCGCCACCGGCGTATTGACGACGGCCTGACCGGAGCCCCGACGGGGAGGGTGCTGTATTCGCTGACCGACCTGAACGGCGACGGCGTCGCCGACCTCGTGGTCTTCTCCTTGGAGATCAAGAGCATGTGGAACGTCCACTCCACGTACGAGGTCCACCCGGGCGAGCCCACACCCGAGGGCGGCACCGTGTTCGCGCCTGATGCCGGCGCCGCGATTCTGTCGGACGGCCTCCCGTACGGGATCGGGCGGTACGACTTCGACCACGACGGTCAGGTTGACGTGGTGTACACCACCATGAAGTTCGGCGTCTTCAAGACGATCCGCATGATTGGACAGGGGTTGCTGACTCGTTCCGTGCCGATGCGTCTCGACTTCTACCGCATGGAAGGCGGCATCTACTCCGACAAACCGAGCGCCACCCGCAGAATCAAGGGCCGCGCCCCCGGCGTTTCAGGGGAGAAGGGCATCTTCCATCCGTCGGTTCTGATCGGGGACGTGAACGGCGACAGCCGCCTGGACCTGCTCGTGCAGAAGGGTCGGAAGGGGCTGCACGTCTTTCCTGGCGTGCCGGGGCCCGAGCTGTTCGCCAGGAAGCCTGAGGAGGTCCCGGTCGCGATGCCCGACGAGGAGTACACCTGGCTGGTGGACCTCAACAGGGACGGCAAGCAGGACATCCTCATGCACCACGCGTCCACTACCGAGCCGCATCGGGTGACGATGCTGGTCGCCCGATGAACACAGTGATCACTCCGGCAACCGACCGCACGATGCGGTATCGAGGAAGCATGTCGCCCCTACTGTTTCTTGGTGTGTTCCTGTCGGGATGGATCGGGCCTGCCGCCGCGCAGTCCACTGCCGAGCCGCCCGCGGAATTCACGTTCACGCAGTACGAAGTCGTCACCGGCTCCGCGAAACGGCAGACCGTCCTGACGGGATTCCTTCTTGGAGGCGCAAGCGCGGAGCTCGCGGTGGTGGACGTCGACGACAGCGACGAACGCCGCCTGCGAATCTACGAGCTGGGAGACAGCACCTGGGCGCCGGGAGCGGACGCAACACTCGGTCCCGACGTGCAGTTCGTCGATGTGGCCAACGTCGGAGGACGTGACCGGCTGGTCACCTACGAGCCCGGTCACCTGAACTGGTTCGATCCCGAGTCGGAGACGGAGCACGCCCTGGTCGCGGTCACTGCCAACTTCAAGCCGCCTCGCGGAGGCGAGATCCCCCATGTAGACATCAGTCGGGACGTGAACGGCGACGGCCGCGACGACCTGGTCGTGCCGGGCGTCGATGGCTTCCGGGTGTTCATCCAGACGAGCGCCGGCGAGTTCGCGGATCCGGTGAAGATCGGCCGGTCCCCGGACTTGAGCAGGATCTACGGAGCCGACGGATACCGGTACAACCCCTGGGGTGAAAGCCGTGTCCACGAGATGGACTACGACCAGGACGGACGCGAGGACCTGGTGTTCTGGAACGAGAACCACTTCGCGGTTCATCTCCAGGACGAGGATGGTCTGTTTGCCCCGGTGGCCGAGACCTTCACGACCGATGTCACGTTCGACTCCGACGAGCTTTCCTCGCTCGCCACGGGAGGCATGACGGGGAGGGTGCTTCACTCGCTGGCCGATATGAACGGCGACGGTGTCGGTGATCTCGTGGTCTTCTCGCTGGAAGGCCAGAGCATCTCGCGCAAGCGTTCAACCTACGAGGTGCATCTCGGCGCGCCAGCACCCGATGGCGGAACCCTGTTCACGAGGAGCGTCGACTTCGCCTTCCGGTCGGACGGCAGGATTCAACTCGGAATGAACCGGCACGACTTCGATGGCGACGGCGACCTCGACTTGATGTTCACGACGATCGAGGTCGCTTACCTCGAGAGCAGTCTCTGGAAGAGACTCAAGGGCTTCATGGGCGATGACGTCTGGTTGGATCTCGAGTTCCATGCCATGACAGCAGGCGTCCATTCCGACAAACCCGACGCCATCCGCAGAATGCAATTGGATGGCCACCCCAGCGTCAGGGAGTTCGGGTGGGTGCCGCTGGACATCGTGCTTCGAGGGGCCACGCACGAGGAGCGGAAGACACAGAAGCGTCACCTGCGCGCGTTCAACACGACCTTGCTGATCGGGGACGTGACGGGCGACGGTCGCCCGGACCTGCTGATCGAGGAGACCCACAGGCAACTGCTCGTCTTCGCCGGTGTCTCGGGACCGGACCTGTTCGCCCGGCAGCCTCAAAGAGTGTCGGTCGCCATCCCCAACGACGAGGAGTACACCTGGCTGGTGGACCTCAACAGAGACGGCAAGCAGGACATCCTCATGCATCATGTGTCCACGACGGAGCCCCATCGGGTGACGATGCCGATCGCCCGGTGAGCGGCGCTAGGAGACTGCGCGGCAGAGACTGGGTGCGCGGGCCTTCTGGCCCGCATCCGGCGCCAAGCGCCGGTCTCCGGTAGTTCTGCCGCGCTAGACCGGGCTGTGATCTCGCATGCCGTCCAGGAGGGTTTCGGTGGTTTGCCTGATCAGCTCATCCACGTCGACATTCGGGTCGATCTGCCTCTCGATCAGCAGGGAAGCCAGACCGTGGACGGCGCTCCATGCGACGTAGGCCTGCGCCCGCGGATCCCCTCCCTCGATCTCGCCGCGCTGCTGGTGGACCCGGATCACATCGACCAGGTTCTCGAGCAGGGCGCCGGCGGCCTTTCTCAGTTCCGGTTGATCCTGGCGCTCAAGGGCCTCCTTGCCGTACATCAGGCGATAGTGGGCCGGATGCTCCAGGGCGAAGCGCACGTACTGCTCGCCCATGTGTCGGAGTCGCTCGACACTCGATGCAGAGACACCGGTGTCGCTGGCCCCCAGACGGCGGTTGAGACGTTTGAACCCCTCGACCGCGACCGCGACCAGGAGCGCCGTCTTGTCGGGGAAGTGGCGGTAGGGCGCGCCCCGCGATACGCCGAGGCGGCTGCCTATCGCCCTCATCGTCACGCTCGCGGCGCCGCCCTCCGAGATCATCGCGGCGGCAACCTCGACGAGCGAGGCCCGAAGGTCTCCATGGTGGTAGGTGCGAGCCCGTTCGGCCATGGCCGATTATGGCAAGAGCGGATCGCGACCGCTGGTGCTCGGTTTCTCGCGGCGGGACGATTCGGTGTTGACAACGTCAACAAGAGGCTGCATGTTGACGTGGTCAACATGCCCCGAAGGCAAGGAGAACCACGATGAAGAGACGATCGACAGTCCGCGACGGGAGCCGGTACCGGCCGACCCGGATCAGCCTGCTGGCGGTTCGGGTGTGCCTGTCAGGGTGCATGATGCCGGTTGCCGTCCACGCGAGTTCCGAGCCACCCGCGGCGTTCGCACCCACCCGCCACGAGGTCGTCGTGGGCGTCGCGGAACGCGTGACCGTTCTGACGGGGTTCCTGACGGGCCGGTCGGTCGCGGACCTCGCCGCCGTGCACCTGGACGGTGACGGATACCGCCGCCTGCGCGTTCTCTCGTTTGCCGAGGGCAACTGGTCGACGGCAACCGAAGCCACGCTGCGCCCGGAAGTGTCCTTGGTCGACGTTGCGGGCATCGATGGCCGGGACCGGTTGATCGCCTACGGAGGCGGCCGGTTGACCTGGTTCGATCCGGAGTCGGCTACGGAACGGGATCTGGTTGCGGTGAAGTCCGACTTCAGGGCGTCCGAGAGGGGCGAAGTTCTCCACATAGACATGACACGCGACGTGAACGGAGACGGCCGCGACGACCTCGTGCTGGTGCAGGGCCACGGCTTCCAGGTGCTGGTCCAGATGCCGGGCGGGCGGTTCGCCGATCCGGTGACGGTAGGGCCAACAACCGGGCTCGACCGGGTCTACGGCGCCGACGGCTACCGCTACCGGCCCTGGGAAGAGGGTGGCCGTGTTCACGACATGGACTACGACCTGGACGGGCGGACCGATCTCGTGTTCTGGAACCAGGACCACTTCGCGGTCCATCTACAGGACGAGGGCGGTCTGTTCCCCGCGAAGGCCAGCACGACGTTCACGACCGCGATTCCCTTCGACTCCGACCAGATCGCCTCGCTCGCCGCGCCGGGGGGAATCCGCAGTCGGCGCATGGACCACATGCCCGAGGGAGAAAGCACGGGCAGAGTGCTGCACTCCCTGACCGACATGAACGGCGACGGTGTGACCGACCTCGTCGTGTTCTCGCTCAAGGGCTCGAGCCTGTGGAAAATGCACTCCTCGTACGAGCTGTACTTCGGCGCCCCCGGCCCCGGTGGAAGTGTGGAGTTCTCACGCGAGCCGGGCGCCGCGGTCGAGTCCGAGGGCATCATCTCGGGAATCGATCGACATGACTTCGACCGGGACGGCCACGTCGACGTGGTGGTGACCGCTTTCGAGCCGACGGTCTTCTCTGCCATCCGGGTGCTCGTCATGTCGATTCTGACGGGTGCCGGGTCGTTCGACCTCGAGTTCTTCCGCATGGAGGACGGCCGCTACGGCGACCGCCCGAACGCGGTACGCGAGATCAGGCCCAGGACGCCCAGGAAGACCGGGGAGAGGGCCTTCTGGCCGGCCGTCCGGCTGGGGGACCTGAACGGGGACGGTCGCTCCGACGTGCTCGTGGCCCGAAACCGCAAGAGGCTCGACGTCCACCTCGGCGTACCAGGGCCGGACGTGTTCGCGAAGAAGCCTCAGCGGATCATGATCCCGGTCCCCGAGGACGAGGAGTACACCTGGCTGGCTGATCTGAACCGGGACGGCAAGCAGGACGTGCTGATGCACCATCCGTCGCCGGTGGAACCTCATCGGCTGACGGTGCTGATGTCGCAGTAGCTACAGTTGGAACAGGCGAGTCACCTTGACGATCAGGGCGCTGTTGTTGAGCCCCGGGAAGCCCTGCGTCAGCGTGTCGCGCTGCTCGTTGTAGACGACGAACAGCTCGCTGCCGGGCCGGTACTCCCAGCGCAGCCGCACGTTCGCCGCCAGTCCCCGGCTCTCGGAGTCGTACTGAAACAGCGCGCTCACGAACATGCGCGGGGTCACCGTGTAGACGGCGCGCAGGTCGATGAGCTCCACGTCGAAGTCGCCCTCCGGCAACTCCACGCGGTTGAACGAGATGCTGGGTTCGAGCAGGAACTGCGAGGTCAGATTCACGAGCCCCCAGCCCCAGCCGAAGGACGTCTTGCGGCCGCTGTAGAAGTCGCCGTACTCGAGGAAGAACTGGCCCGATAGCCGCCGCTGCTGGCCCAGTTGCAACTCGGCTTGCACGTAGTCGAATTCGTAACCGCCGACGCCGAGCGTGATGTCCGAGGCGATGGGGAAAGGAAACGGGAGAAACTCGTAGGACCGCACGACCTTCAGTTCGAGTTCATCCCCGCTGTGGAACTCGATGCCGAACTCGCCCTCGGCCTCCCGCGTCTCGACCAGGCCGGCGCCGTTCTCGACGTAGGCCATCGACCCGGTCCAGGAGTACTTGCGCACCAGCTTGCTGTCGGCTGGTCGAGGGCTGAACCGAAACTCGCCGAAGGAACGGCGCATGTCGTGGCGGCGGACGAATCCGATGCCGGGATTGAAGTGGCTGCCGACCCGCAAGCGCTCCAGTTGGACTCCGTAGCGGTCGCCGTTGTAGTCCATCTCCAGGCGATAGCTGGCGTTGTCGTCCGTGAGCCCGGGCGTGCTCGTTTCGGCCCAGTAGGTGTTGAACGTGAGGTGGTCGAAGAAGGCGAACGTCCCGTCGACGCCGTAGGCCTCGTTGCGTCCCCCGCCGGTCTGGTCGATCGAGCGTCGCGTGTAGATGACGCCGACGCTGCTCCGGCGCAGGATGTCCCGCTTGAGTCTCATCACGCCGAAGTTCGTTGCCATTGCACCGGACAACGGTTCGTCTTCCGACTGGATGTTCAGCATCCCGAGCGTGTAGCGGCCCGTCCGTCCGGTCAGCCGGGCGCCGGCCTCGATGGGTACGACGCGTCCCTCGTGCAGGCCGATGCGCCGGCTGTAGAACAGGGACGGCGTGTCGAAAGACCCCCCGAATCCGCCGCCCCCGGCCCCGCCGAAGCCGAAGGTCCCCTGGTTCTCGAGGAAGAAGTCGCGCTTCTCGGGGAAGAAGAGACTGAAGCGCGTCAGGTCGACCTGCTGCTGGTCGGCTTCGACCTGGGCGAAGTCGGTGTTGTAGGTGAAGTCGGCCGTGAAGTTCTGGCTGAGCCCGTACTTGATGTCGACGCCGATGTCGGCGTCCGTCTCGTCCGAAATCTCCGGGGTTGTCAGGCGGTCGCTCACCATGTCGGCGACCAGATAGGGCTTGATCTCCAGGTTCCTCGAGGCCGGCGGCGCTTCCAGTCCGACCAGGGGTCCGGCCAGCGACATCTGCATGATGCCCATTGAGCCCAGTCCGACCGGGATGCGGTTCAGGGTCGAACTCTCGTTCTTCCACTGCGTGTAGCGCTGCAGGTTGACGCCCCAGATCTGCGCGCGGCCGGGGCGGTACCGGAGCGATCTGAACGGGATCGCGGCTTCGGCCGTCCAGCCGCCCTCGAACCTGCCCGTTCGGAGATCCCAGACGGGATTCCAGTCCATGTTCATCTGGCGCTCGTCGGTGATCTGCGCGTCGAAGCGGCCGCCCGAGGCGTAGATGGTGAAGACGGAGGCGTTGCGGCCGTCGAAGAACGTGTCGAGAGCGACATCGACATAGTCGTCCCGGCTGTACGAGTCCCGCCTCATGTCGTTGGCGGCGATCCGGTCGGGGTCCTGCCAGCAGCGGAGCGACACGAAGACCGTGGTTTCGTCGAACGTGATCCAGACGTCCGTCCTGTCGGTGGCCGGCTCTCCCGGCCGGGGTTCGACCTGAAGGAAGTCCGAGATCGGGGGCACGGTGTCGTAGAGGACCTCGTCGAGCCGGCCGTCGATCCGGAGCGGCGTGGCGAGGCGCACGGCTCGGACCGTGGCCTTGCTCGAGTCGTCCCGGTTCACCACGGCGGGCGGCACGGGTGGAGGTGGACCGTCGAAGGAGAAGGGGAGATCAGCCGGCGTGTCCACCTGGGCCGGCGTGCCGGGCGAAGCGGGCGGGGAGGCGGCCTGAGCCTCTTGGCGGGCCTCGGCGGCTTGGGCCAGAAAGAGGCCGCCGATGATGAGCAGGCAGCCTGCTGCGCTGTGCAATGTCCTGGCGCGGCACTCCCGGAGGCCGACGCTTCGCGCCGGCGCACTCAGTTTCTGCCGCGCAATCTCCTTGGTCGATCCGCTAGTCGATCGCGAAGCAGTAGAAGTAGCCGTTGCCGCCCGTGCCCTGGAGGTTGGACTGCGAGCAGCCGCGACTACCGTGGGCCGAGTTCCATGACGACGGGACGGGGCCGCCGCCGGTGCGGTCGTGGTGGCCGACCTGGGCGCTGCCCTCGTCGTTGCTGGTCCAGTTGCCGCAGGTGTGGTCGTTGCCGTCGGTGAAGCGGGCGCCGTCGAGCTTCGACCCGGTGAGGATGTCGTGCTCGTTGGGAGTCTCGCCCCGGCCCTTGACCATGTCGCCCTTCTCGGTGAGTTGTGTCTCCTTGGTCAGGCCTACGTTCGAGTAGTGGAGCGCGTCCAGGTTGCGGGCGATCTCAGCGCCCTTCGCGTTGAACCACGGTCCCGAGCCGATCCGGTCGCCGGCGTTCACTCCGTCCTCGCCATCGGTGCTGAGGTAGGCGCGCCAAGTCTTGCCCGAACTGCCGGCCGCTTCGGCGAGCGCCGCGCAGTGCATGTCCGCGCCCTCCAGGCCGCCGAGGTTGGCGCCGTCGCCGGGACCCGTGCTGGTGATGAAGAAGCTCATGTCGCCGTCCTGCGCGGAGACGGGCGCGACGAGGATCAGCAAGGCGACGGCGGTGAACAGTATGCATGCTCTCAGCTTCATGGTGAGCCCTCCCTGGTTCGCTGGTTTCGGTTGAGTATAGGGGCGGAGTCCGGTCAGCCGATCCGGTTCTCGCCCGCGTTCTCGTCCTGGTGCAGGGTAACCGGCCAGCCCGGGAACTGGGCCGCATCGCCGCTGCGGGCCGCGGCCAGGAATCGGTACGCCTCGATCCGGTAGGTCTTCGCCTCCGGGTCGATCGTTACCAGGCCGAAGCCGCTGCTCTTCTGGTGAGCGAGGCGGTAGGGATCGGGCTCCGTGCCGACCTCGGGGTTGCCGACCGCGTAGACGTAGACCCGGTTGCCCAGGCCGTCGCGGAACTCACCGGTGTCGGCGAGCCCGTGCCGCGGCCGGTTCCGGTGCGGCATGCCCACTTCGCCGGGTCGCCACCAGCGCGGGTAGCCGGCGCTGATCGCGGGGGTGCAGAAGGCCCAACTGCCGTCGCGCTGCGCGTCGGCGCCGTACTGGACGAGGGAAGGCAGATGCTGGTCGCCGCAGACGTGCAGGCACTTCGCCTCCCTGAGAATGCGGAGGAGCCGGTTGCGCGGAGTCTGCGGCCAGCCGCCGCAGTCGAGATCCGCGATCAGGTAGTCGTCGTAGCCGCCGTGATGGGTGGCAACGCCCGCGAAGACGGTCTGGCTGAGCAGCACCTTCATCGTGTGGCCGCGCCAGTCGCCGGCCCACTGCTCCAGGAACTCTTCCTGCCGCGCGCCGAGCAGGGCGAGGCCGGGCTGGTCGAGAGTCGAGGTGTCCAGGTCGGCGTCGAGCACATGGTCCGCCCGCCCGGGACCGGTGTCCACGTGCTCAGGCCCGCTCTTGAACTGCCGGTCGGCGAGGATCGCGAACCCCACGCCGCCGTAGACCATGTCGCCGTAGTAGACGCTGATGTCCTGCTCGACCGGCGCCGGGTCGAACGGGTCCGGGTGGTGCGACGCGTTCGTGCGGTGGACCACGTTGACCATCCGCGCCGGTTCCGGTACCCGCCGAGCGAGGACGTGCCCCGGCCGGTGTCCATCGCCTTGCCGCTCTCACCCCAGATGTTGCCCTGGAACACGTCGTGGTCGTCCGGGATGCACAGCGTCGGCCGGTCGCGCATCGCCTCGCGGAACGCCCAGCCGAACTGGTAGTACTTGCGCAGGTAGTTGAGGATCGCCGGTCCGGCCGGGTCGCGGATCAGCCCGTAGCCGCCGTGGTTCTCGTAAAGCTGGTCGCCGGAGAAGAAGAGCAGGTCGGGATCGAGCTCAAGGACGTGGTCGGCGATCGGCGCGTAGGGGAACGAGTAGTCGTTCTGGCAGGTGAGACCCGCCAGCCGCAGCGGCCGGCCGGCGGGATTGGCCCGGATCGACCCGAGCCATTCGTGCGCCGTCTCGCCGCCGTCGGTGTGGCGTTCCCGGTAGACGACCCGGAACGGCGTGGCCTCTCGCTCGTTCCAGTTAGAGAGACGGAACGTCGCCGTCCAGGCGTCCGGGTCGAGCTCGGCGAAGCCTTGGGACCGCCATTCCCCATCGTGCTCCGTCAGCAGCTCGACCCGCCGGTCGTCGTTGGCGCCCAGCGGCGGCACCAGCGCCGTCAACTTGACCACGAACCCTTCGTCACCGCGGGAGTCGCTCATCGAGTACATCGACCACAGGATCGGCCCGAACCGGCGGTCCTCCTCGACCGCGAACGCATCCCCGTCCGCCGTCCACTCGCTGAACCGGTAGCGGGCGCCCTCACCCTTCGGGATGTCCCGGTCGAAGTTGCTGACGATGGCGACGTTGCCTGCGATGTCGGCTGCCGGAAGGGTGTGGGTGACGCTGCCCAACTCGGCTCCGGAGGCGCTCCGCGCCTTCAGGCTGAGTTGACAGTCGCCGCCTTCCGTCCGCCCTTCGAGCAGCAACGTGAGGCCTTCCATTGCGACCGCGTCACCGACGACTACCTCTGCGTCCGCTCCACCCAGCACCAGCCGTCCATCGACCAGTCCGCCATCGACCCCAACGCCACGGGCAAAGCAGTTGCTGCGGTGGTCGTCGATCAGGTTGCGGACTCCGATCCGGAACCCTGCGCCTCCGTCGCGCTCCCCAGCTTCCACCCGCCGGCAGCGCACCGACATCCGAAACCGCCCCTGCTCGCCCGTCAGTCGATGCGTGATCAAGTGCACATTCCGGTCGCCACCCGACGTCTGCACCTCCGCCGCACCGTCTACAACCAGCCAGTCCTCCATCGGATTGGCCCAGAACGACTCCCCGAGCCACACCCGATCATGTGTTCGGTGCCACCGGTCGACTTGGTTGCCTTCGCCGCGACCACCCGCTTCCTGCTGCGCTGCCCCGGCCCGTCCAATCCGCTTCGGGAGCGAAACGACCGCCGCCAACAGTCCGAGCAGACCTCGCCGGCTCAGCCCCTTCTTCGTCGAAGACTCGGTTTCGTTCCGGTCCTGCGGGACACGCATCCCGCAGTATCGCACTGGTCCGAAGCCTCTGGGAAAGCAGGCTGCAGCCCCGGCCGAGTCCGGACCCAACGCGGGCGGGTGACGCCGGCGCGCCGCGACGTCGTGGGCCGCTAGCGGCTGTGCCGTTCCTCCGCCGTCTGCTTGAGCGCCCTGCCGACGGTTGCGAAGCCACGGTGCATGGCGCCGCCGAACAGGAGCCGGGCCATCGGCGCCAGTGGCCCTTCGAGGGCGTCGGTGTTGAAGTAGGTGCAGCTCGTCTCGCTTCGCTTCTCGAGTCGCTGTACGCGCAGCGCCTTCACGAGCCCGAGGGCGACGTTCGTGCTCCAGGCCAGACGGGTCGGCGGTTCGATGATCGCGATGCGCTCGGTCTGCTTCCGGTTGTAGCGGTCCAGCTTGACGTCGAAGTGGATGGGGGAGCCCACGCGGACATCGGTCTTGGTGTAGGTCCGGGCGAAGGGATTCCACTCGTGGTAGCGGTCGAGATCGACCAGGAGCTCCCAGGCCACCTCGATGGGAGCGTCGATCTCTACCGGTTCCGAATCGATGGAGCGCTTGAACATCCGGGGGCCTCCTCGTCGTGTCTACTCCTGGCCGAGCGACCGGAACCAGCGGTCCGATTCCTCCCAAAGGCGTCGTGACGCTGCTTCGTCCCGAGCGTCAGGGATGGGCTCGGCCCTGGCGCAGCGCTCATAGTAGTGGCCGCCTTCCAGGTGAGGATCGGTCGCGCAGTGGATCGTGGTCTGAGCGGCCTGGGCCGGGGTCAGGAGAATCAGCGGCGCCAGTGGGGTGGCCAGACGCTTTGTCCGTCTGAGCCAGCGGGGTTCGTCCTGCCAGCCGAAGGTCATGTTCGAGTAGGCCGACCCCGGATGCAGGGCGGCGGTTCGGAGGTTGTAGTTCGCGGCGTAGCGGCGGTGCAACTCGAAACTGTGGTGGATCAGCGCCAGCTTGGACTGGCCGTAGGCGGTCCAGGAGTCCAACCTGCCGGAATCCCCGAAGAGGCGGTCGTTGCTGCCCTTGTCGTGCTGGTGCGAGGAGACGTTGATCACCCGCGCGTCGCCGCTCTGCCGGCCGGACCCGCGAAGCATCGGCAGCAGGAGGCGCGTCAGGTGGAACGTGCCGAGGTAGTTTGTCCGCCAGTGGATCTCGAACCCGTCGGCGGAGACCCTGCGCTCGCGCCAGCGCCAGAGCACATCCCGGAGGATGCCGGCGTTGTTGATCAGCACGTCCAGGCGGCCGCCGGACTTCTCCCGGTACCAGGCGGCGAATTCCGCGACGCTTCGGGCGTCGGCTAGATCCAGGCCGTGGGCCTCGATTCCGTTCGGGCGGTGTCCGGCTTCCCGCAGGTCCCGCAGCAGGGCCTCCTTCGCGGCGGTGCTGTCGCGCGGGCAGGTAACCGCGACATCGGCGCCCCAGGCGGCCAGCGTCTTCGCGACCTCGTAACCGATCGACGCGGGCGTCGCGCCGGTGACGATCACCTTTCTGCCCAACATGTCGACCTGCTCTGCCATCGGCTTGCGCGAGCAGAGCTCGACCATGTGGTGGAGCGCCTTGGAGAGCGCGGATGTCGATCGGTGGGTCATGGCGTCAGCTTCAGGAAGCGATCGGTGTGCCTTCGTCGGGGGTGGGGAATGGCCAGGCCGATCTGCAGGTGGCCCCGTAAAATTGCGATTGTGCCCGGTTTGAGTCAAGGCTAGCGTCATCCGCCGGTACTGGAACCTTGATGCGCCGCGAGCACCGTTGACGACGATACAGGCAAGGACGCCCGAAGCGGTTCTTGACTTCTGGTTGGGGCCGCTGCGCTCTGAAGCTGCCGCCAGCCGGGACAGTTGGCGCGACCGGATGTTGAAGTGGAGGGTCGGTCCATTCGCCCGTAGCGCGGAGGATAGGGGATTCTTCAACGCACAGCGTGACTGGTGCGAGCAGATCCATCGAGAAGGCATCGACAGGTTCTTCTTCGATCCGGTGTGGGAGACCCCCAAGGGCATGTTGGCGAAGCTCATCGTGCTCGACCAGTTCCCGCGCAGCGTTTACCGGGGCACGCCTGCGGCCTATGCGACTGACTCCATCACGGGGCGCCTGGCCGAGCATCTATGCGCCTCGCATTGGTACTCGAGCGAGTACAACAGCATCGAGCGTTTCTGGGCGTTCTTGCCGCTTTCGCATCCCGAGGAGCTCGAGTTGCAGGAGATGTGTGTCAGAGAATCCGTTCGGTGGAGCGAGGAGCTGGTGGCCGGCGTTTCGTCGGGCCGCCGCAAAATCAACCAATACATCGGTTGGTACTTCATCAAGGCCTTTATCGAGCATTCGGACGCCTTGATGGTTTACGGGCGTTTTCCCCATCGCAACGCCATCCTGGGCCGTGAGCACAAGCCGGGTGAACCCCACTACCTTAAGAATCCAGTAAGACCTCTCTGGAGTTTCACGCAGCCGCCGCGGCCGGACTACTACGCCATCCTGGGAGCGCTTCACCGGATCGAGGAGGACCTGGATGAGAACTCCATCGGTCCTGAAGTGCTTGCGGAACTGCAGCGCACGGCGAATCTGCCGCCGGACGGGGCCGATACGCTCATGGACGTTTTCGATCTGGCCGGCGATGGCGCCGTGTCGTACATGACGCTCTACCGTCACATGATGCTGCGGGAGAAGGAGTCGGCCTTCGGCGCGATCAGGAGTACGCCGCTGGTCGCCGATCTCTTCAAGCAGATAAAGCAAGTCATCCTGAATGACCCCGAAGAGTCCTGGCCGCCGAAGAGCGCGATGCACTCTGTGAGGACGGTCATTGATGTGGCCGAATTGAGGGGAATCGTCAGTGGTGCGCCTCCACCGCCGGTGCGGGTCCACGCGCCGGTGAAAGTCGAAGGAGACGGTTCGACGGAGGCTCTGTGCCTTGTACTGAAGAACGACAGTTCCGAGCTCGAACGTCTGGCAAGTGACCTAAGTACCTTCGCGGCAGGCCACAGGTGCGCTGACAGGCCCCTGTTCCAGATCCAATTGGCTCTGGAAGAGTGGGTGATGAATACCATCAACTATGGATTCAACGACGCGGCGGAACACGAGATCCATGTCGACCTTGTGTTCAAGGAGGCCACCCGGACGCTCGTTGTTCACATTTTCGACGACGGCCGGGAGTTCGATCCTCTCGCCCGATCGCTGGAGGCAGACCTGGAGGCGTTTCTCGCGGATCGTGTCGAGGGTGGCGGCGTCGGCGTCCAGTTGGTGCTCGAGTTTGCGGATCACGTCGAGTACTCTCGGCAGGGCGCCTGGAATCACCTTACTTTGACGAAGAGTGTGTCGGCCCCGAGCCCTTAGTCTCTCCGCGGTCATGCTTGGGGGCTGTGGCTGCGTACGAATTCGGTGCTCGCCTGCCAGAGTCGTGCGCCGTTGGAACGGTCGGTCGCGTGCTCGGACGGGCGCTTCTCGCGCAGCATGTGAAGGTAGATGCCGGTGCGTTCGCCGGCGTCGTCGGCGCAGCAGAGGTAGCTCACGGGCAGGGCGGCCTTCTCCGGCGCCAGGAAGAAGAGCTTCATCATCGGAACCACCAGGGGCTTCAGGAACCACGGCGCTTCGCGCGCGATGGCGGTGTTGACGGGGCCGGGACAGAGCGAGTGCACCACGACGTGGTCCTCGCCGTCGCCGTTCAGGCGGCGCGAAAGTTCGGTCGCGTACGTGCAGAGGACGAGCTTGCTGGCGCCGTAGTGCTTGATCCCGTCCCGGACACCGTAGTCCGTGAACTCGCCGAAACGGTCGAAGTCGATCGGCTCGGCGGAGCGGTGAGCGTCGGAAGAGACGAGGACGATGCGGGGTGCGTCCTCGATCCTGGCCGCCGGGCGGACCGTTCCGTCTCCCAACCAGCGGTCGACGAGGAGGCGGTTGGCCAGGAAGTGGACGGCGAACATGAGTTCGAAGCCCTGCGGTGTCCGGCGCGCGCGGCGCGGCACGACGCCGGCGTTGAGGACCGCGATGTCGAGAACTGTTCCCCGGTCGCGCAGTTCGTCGCAGAGGCGGTGCACCGAACGCATGTCGGAGAGATCGACCCGCAGCATCTCGACCCGGTCGGAGCCGGAGGCGGCCTTGACGTCTTCGCCCGCGTCGGGGTGGCCGCTCCGGCAGGCCATCAGGACGTGGCCGCCGCGCCGGGCCAGATCGATGGCGACGGCCTTGCCGAGACCGCTGTTGGCCCCCGTCAGCAGGCAGGTCTTGCCGTCGATTCGCGCGGAAGCCGGCAGCGGCTCGATCTCGGCGCGCTCGGCTGCGCGGTCCGTGACCGCCTTGCGGAGAACCTTGAAGAGCTTTTTCACGATGGGTGGGCAGCCTACTCGTAGGGAATGCTGTGCCTGCGCCGGTAGGACTTGATGGCGCGCTCGATTGCCTCGCGGGTCAGGCCGAAGCTCTCCGCATCGTAGACATGCCGTCCGTAGCGGTGCTGGACGTTGCGGCCCGCGGTGCGCTCGGCGGCGCTCACCGCGTTCGGGCCGAAGGGGATGCCGGCCCGTTCGTAGACCCGGCATAGCTGCGCCATGGGGTCGCTGACGAGGTCGTAGTAAGAGACGTCGACGAAACGGCGCGGGTCCGCCGCTTCCCGGGCGCCGGCGGTGCGCTCGATCAGGCGGCAGGTCTTGGCCAGCCAGTGCGCGCCGATTTCCCCCGGTTCCACGCGGTCGCTGAACATCCCCCGGCCGTGGGCGACCATGCTGCAGAAGGAGGGGATGGTCTTCAGGGGATCGCGGTGCGTCTGCACGATCGTGGCGGTCGGGAACACCGCGAGGACGGTGTCCAGGTACTCCATGTGGTGCGGTGTCTTGAGCACCGAGTGACGGCGTGGACGTTGCCAGTGCAGGACCTGGAGCAGGGTGCGGAACTCCTCATACGTTCTCGTGTGGTCGTGTTCTTCGAGCCAGCGCGCGTAGGTCGGCACATGCATCGTCGCCTCGGCCGACTGGCTCATGAAGGACACGTCGAGCAGAAGCACGTCCTCCTCGGGGGCGTCGTGTTCGGCGGGATGCACGGCGAAGAAGGCGGGGGCCAGGTAGGCGATTGCGCGTTCGGCGAGGAGGGCCTGCCGGATCCGGGCGTGAGGGTCTCCCGGTTCCTCGCGCGGCAGGGGCATCGGATTCAGTCCTTCCCAGGCCGTGACGGCGCGCATGTCCGGGTGGGACGCGATCAGCCGGTGCAGCGTGGTCGTGCCCGTCCGCTGGAGGCCGGCGATCACGACGACGCTGCCGAGGTCGATGTCGCGTATCTCCGGGTGCCTGCGGATCAGCTCCTCGACCCGCAGGCGCGTTGCCAGCAGACCTTCGATCCGCCGCTTCTGGATGAAGCGGCCCAGGGTCGTGAGGCCGGCCTCCTCGTTGATCGAACGGACGAGCACGGACAGCGGTTCCATGAACCACTCGTCGCCGAAGCTGGCGAGCCCCGTCCTCCTCCGCGCCCTTGCGATCATCGAGCCGACGTCCAGCTCTCCGCGCAGGCCAAGATGGCCGCCCGCCCGCCCGGCGGCATTCAGCAGCGCGACCGGAAGCGGCCGGTACGGCCGCTCGTAGTTCGTCGGCGTCTCGGTAACCCGCTTCGGCATCCGCTTACCGGCGAAGCGCCCGAAGCTCGCTCAGCTTGACGACCCGGGTTGCCGGCTCCGGGTGCTCCTCGGCCCGGATCCAACGGAAGCACATGGTCCCGGAGGTGTGGCCGGCGGTCTCGAGCCAGTTCGGAAGCCCGGGGTCCTCGTGCGCGACGATCAGGCGCACGGAGCCGTCGCTCTCGTAGTCGGCGAGATGCTTGTTGGTGTGGATCGTGTGGTAGCGGTAGTCGAGCGACTCCATCCAGTGGTTGTTGAGCTGGAAGTTCCAGTGTTCGCACTCCGGCGGCGTGGCCTCGATCACCAGCGCTTCGTCCTCGGCCAGCCGCCAGTGCGAGTGGTAGTAGGCGATGTTGGGGTCGCCCCCGGCCTGGTTCGACGTCTCCTGGTCGAAGCGGGGCAGTCTGTTCGAGTGCTTCTGGAAGTCGCGGGCCCACTTCGCGAACAGGAGCGATGCGCCGGCGACCAGGGTGCTCGCCGAGCGCAGCCCTTCGTCGACCTGAGTCGGCGTCAGGGGCGCGGGACTCTTCTCTTTGGGAGCGCAGTTGATCCGCTCGATGTGCAGTTCTGCCGGGATCTCCGTGCGGCGGTCGAGGAAGGTCTGGCGCACGATCAACATGCCGGTCTCGGGCGCCATGGGCAGCCAGTTCCCGTCCTGGCGCTCGCAACTGAGGAACAACTCGAAACGGCCTTCCGCGTCGATCTCGAGTTCCGCGGCCTCGACGTAGCCGGTCGGCGGCATGCCGCCTCCCTGGCCGTAGTGCCCGGTCTGGGTGCCGAACCCGAGGTAGGCGACGGTGTTGCGGCGCCCCGTGATCCGGTACTCGTACGCGCCCGAGAGGGCGGCCGTCAGGTAGTGGTTGTCCGGGTTGTCAGAACCGAGCTTGACCGTTTCGTGGGCGACCCGGTGGAGGACCGGCGCTCTCGGGTCGGCGTGCTCGAGGAAGGCCATCAGACCGGCGCGTGTCAGACGGCTCAGGTACCGGTAGCCCTCGGCCTGGTTGAACGCGTCGCGGGGCGTGCCCGGGAAGTTGAGCGCCGCACCGGCCGCCTTCAGCGTGTCGCAGAACTCGTCCCAGGCGCGGCCGCTGACCACGCGCTGCGCGGCGACGTCGTCCTCGGATTGCCCACGGAGCTCGCCAGCGAGACGCGGCGGAAGAGCGCAAGTAAAGCGATGGCGAGCTTCCTCATCGTGCCTTTCCTGCCGCCGTCAGTCGGCGGGGCCGACGGGCGTGCCGTAGGGAACCGGCGGTTCGCGTTCCTGGGTCGGGCCGACGGCGACGATGCGCCAGCGCCCCCGTGACGAACGGAGATCGAGGCTCTGGGTGTCGTAGCTCGCGGCCCGGACGTACTCGACTTGGAGCCGCACGGTCTCGCCGCGATCCTCTTCATCGATCACTGCGACGCCCTTCACATCCGCGAACCGTTGCCGGAGATACTGCTCGAACGCGGCGTCTCCCATCTCGTCGCGGACCGTGTCGAGCTGTTCGCGGACCTCCCCGGCAAAGAGATCGAGGTAGACCGCCACCGCGCCTTCGCGGCTCGCTTCGACCATCTGCCAGAAGATCTCCCTGGGGGCACCCGCGTCGCCCGTGTTGCCCGAGCGCTCCGGCAGGCGGTCCCGAAGAGCCACGGCCAGGCCGGCCAGGAGCACCACCACGGTCAGCGCCGTCGCCCCCAGGTTGCGCGTGATCCTCACTGCGGGCCTCTCGACCCGTTGGTCAACTCGCTGCGCAGGAAGTCGATGTCGATCGTGCTCTGGCCCGGCTCCAGGATCGTCTTCTTCATGCGCGGGAAGACACGTTCCATCGTCTCCAGGTAGGTGCGGGTGCGAATCTCGTTGCGCGCACCCTGGTCGGCGCCGGCGACCCGGCGGAAACGGTCGGCTTCACCCGTGGCCCGTTCGACCTCAGCCGTCCGGAAGCCCTCGGCCTGAGCTACGAGCGTGCGCGCCTCGCCACGGGCCACCGGGACGACCTCGTTGCGGTAACTCTCGGCCTCGCGGACCAGGCGGTCGCGATCCTCGCGCGCGCTGGCCACGTCGTTGAAGGCCTCGCGCACGGGGCTCGGCGGGCTCACGCCTTCCAGACTCACCGAGAGCACGGTCGCGCCGGTCTTGAAGCGGTCGAACAGACCCTGCGAGGCGGCCTGGACGTTCTGCTGCACCGCCACCTTGCCGGTGGTCAGCAGTTCGTCGACGCTCATGCCGGCGATCACCTCGAGCAGGGCGCTGCGCCCGGTCGCCTGCAGCAAGGCCTCGACATCGGCGAAACGCAGCGAGTAGGCGAGCGGATCGTGGATCGAGTACAGGATCACCAGCCGGACATGGACCACGTTCCGGTCGCCAGTCAACCAGCGCGCTTCGGCCGGGCCCAAATCGCCGCCCAGCACGCGGTCCGCGGCTGCGAAGCCCAGGGTCAGGCGCTTGGCTTCCCGCACCTTCAGCTTGTCGACCCGACCCACCGGCCGCGGCCAGTTCCAGTGCAGTCCGGGTCCGGCGGGAGTCACCCTGGCGCGGCCGAGTACCCGCACCACCGCCTCCTCGTCCGGCGCGACGAAGTACACGCCCCAGCCCGCCCACATCAGGGCCAGCGCCAGCGCCGCGGTCGGGAGGCCGCGAAGCCTCATTCGGATCCTCCGCCCAGCAGCGAGAAGAGCTCCGAGTCCGCCGACAGGATGACTGTGGTCTGGTCGTCCAGGATCGACTCGTAGGACTCGAGAGTGCGCAGGAACCGGTAGAGAGCCGGGTCCTGCCGGTAGGCGGCGCCGTAGATGCCGGCTGCCTCGGCGTCGCCCTTGCCGCGCAGAATCTCGGCGTCGCGGTAGGCGGCCGCCAGGATCAGCTCACGGTCGCGGTCGGCCTCGGCGCGGATGACCATCGCCTGTTCCTCGCCCTGGGCACGGTACTCCTTGGCGATCCGCTCGCGCTCGGCCCGCATGCGGGCGAAGACGGACTCCAGGTTCTGCTCGGGGAAGCTCACGCGGGTGAGCTGCACTTCCAGGATCTCGACTCCGAGCTGTGGGCCGGACACCGCGCCGGCGGACTCGCGGACCTCCGCGGAGACCTCTTCGATCCGCAGTGTCTTCGGCTCGGTGGACACGAGTTGCGAGAGCTCCGTGCGGCCGAGGGCGGCCGCCAGACCCGCCCACACCACGTCGTGCAGCCGCATCTCGGCGCCCGAGATGTCGCCGATCGTCTCGAGGAACCGGGCCGGGTCGGCGATCCGCCAGACGACCGCCGTATCGACGACCAGGTTCTTCTTGTCCTGGGTCAGAAACTCGGCCGGCGCCGGATCGTAGAGGAGCACGCGGTTGTCGAAGCGGAGCCGGCGGTCGATCGGCCACTTGAACCGGAGGCCCGGCGCTTCGATCGTCCGGACCGGCTTGCCGAACCGGGTGACGATCGCGCTTTCGGTTTCGGGCACGACGAACACGCACCGCGCCAGCGCGACGATCGCCAGCACGGCCAGGCCGGCGCGCCACCAGGACGTGCCACGGCCCGGCGAATGCTCGTGCCCGTCGCCGCCGTCGTGGCGGTGCGCCTCGTCGTGGTGACCGTGATGGTCGTGGTGATGCTCGTGGCTGTGGTTGGTCATTGGTCTACCTCACGCTGACCGTGATGATTAGATTCGTGGTGATGTTCATGGCCTTGGTCGCTCACTGGTTGACCTCGTTTTGGGGAGCACCCGGTGGAGGAACGTACACATCGAGAAGGCGGTCGCTCGTTTCGTCCACGAAGACGAAACGCTTGCGGCCGGCGTCGGCGTCGGTGATCAGTTTCGGCTTGCCGGCGAGCGAACTCTCCAGCGTCTCCAACTGGAGGCGGAAGCGGTGCAGGTTGAGATCGCGCCGGTACCCTCCGGCGCGCAGTTCAAAGCGCTGGCTCTCGCCCCGACCGGCCTCGATCCGCTCATTCCGGTAGCCCTCGGCCTCGAGAAGTTGCCGTTGCGCTTCGCCGCGCGCTACGGGCAGGCGTTCCAGGGCGTAACCCTCCGCCTTGTCGATCAGGGTCTCCCGCTCCTCCAGGGCGCTCGCCGCGTCCCGGAAGGCATCGACGACATCGAGCGGCGGATGGGCGTCCTGGACTGTGGCGCCGACCACTTCGACACCGATGCCGAGGCGGTCGAGCAGGGCGGCGAGGTGCTCACTCCAGGCGCGCTCGATCCCCTCCCGCTTGCCGGTCAGCACGTCGTCCAGCGTGTGACCCGCGAGAACGGTACGCAGCGACCGCTCCGCCGACGAATCGACCACGAGTGCCGGATCGGCGGCGCCGAAGGCGAAGGCGGCGGAGTCGGCGATGCGGTAGTGGATGCGAGCGGCGACCTCGACCAGGTTCTCGTCCCCGGTCAGCATGAGTCGTTCGAGCGGCGGCGTGTCGTCGAAGCCGGCGTGGCGCACGTTCCACTCGTAGTTCGGCCTCGCGCCGGCTTCGGTGGGTGCAGCCGCTCGCGGCGAGCCGACGGCGGCCACCCGCAGGCGCTGCGGCTCCACGCGGGTCACCCGATCCACGGGCCAGGGCAAACGCCAGTGCAGGCCCGGACCGAGCTCGGCGCCGACGTGCCGGCCGAAGCGCTGCACCAGACCGACTTCCTGCGGTGCGATCATCCGTACTCCGCTTGCCGCCCAGACCGCGAAGAGCACGAACGGCGCCGCGCGCAGTAGCCGCGGCGCCGCCGCACGGAGCCGCGCCGGGCTCTCTTCGAGCGCGTGCTCGATGCGGTGAACCGCTTCGCGCCGGCCGGCGTGCAGGGATCTCCAGCCGGCAGCCATCCCCTCCGCCGCTCCGGCGAGAGCGGGGAAGCGGCCCAGGCGGCCGCCGGGACGCTCGGCCACTGCCCGGCCCTCGTAGAGCAGGCGAACGCAGTTCAGGATGACCAGCAGGGAAGCGGCCTGGTGGACGATCGCCGCGGCGGCCGGAGGCAGCCAGCCGAAGGCGGCGAACCCGACGGCGACGAAGTTGATCCCGAAGGCGAAGATCAGGATGCTGCTCCGGATTCGCGCCACCACCCGGCGGGAGTACCGCACCAGAGGCGCCAGGTAGTCGAGCCGGTCGGGCATCAGGACGACCTGCGCCGCCTCGGCCGAGAGATCCGCGGCGCCGTGGCCGATCGCGACGCCGACGGACGCGGCCGCCAGCGAGGGCGCGTCGTTGATCCCGTCGCCGACCATCAGGACGTTGCGGTCGCCGCGGGAGAGGTCCCTGAGCTTGCGCACCTTCTCTTCGGGCAGGAGCTCCGCGTGGACCTGGTCGATGCGTGTCCGGCGGCCGATCGCGCGCGCCGTGGCCTCGGCGTCGCCGGTCAGCATGACGATCGGGTCGACGCCCGTTTGCCGCAGGTCGGCGACCGCTTCCGCGGCCTCGTCGCGCAGCGGATCGGCGAGGGCGATGGCGCCGGCGAAGGCGCCGTCGACCGTGACCGCCAGCCGGGTCTCGCCGGTACCCGGTGTCGGGACGAGGCTTTCGGCCACGGCATCGAGATCGTCTTCGGCGATGACTCCGGCCAGCAGCGCCTGGTTGCCGACCGCGATCTGGTGGCCGTCCACGGATGCCGTGACACCGCGGCCGGGGTGGAGCTTGAAGTCGTCCGGCTCCGAGAGGTCGAGCCGGCGCTCCCTGGCCTCGGTCACCAGCGCCCGGCCGAGCAGGTGCTCCGAGGTCAGTTCGGCGCTCGCCGCGAGTTGGAGCATGCGAGCCTCGTCCATGCCCGCGACCGGCGCGATCGCGGTCAGTGCCGGACGCCCGCAGGTCAACGTGCCCGTCTTGTCGAGTACGCAGGCATCGATCCGCGAGAGCGACTCGATCACGTCGCCGCCCTTGACCAGGGCGCCCTCGCGCGCCAGCCGGGCGATCGCCGAAGCCATCGCCGCCGGCGTTGCCAACACCAGCGCGCACGGGCAGGCGACGATCAGGGCCGCCACCGTGCGCATCATCTCGCCGGTGAAGAAATAGATGGCGGCGGCTGCGACGAGCACGGCAGGCAGGAAGTACCGCGCCAGCTTGTCCGCGGTGCGCACGACCCGTGCCCGCCGGCTCTGCGCGTCCTCGATCAGGTTCGCGATGCGGGCGACGGTGGTGTCGCTGCCGGTGCGTTCGGAGCGGATGTCGAGAACGCCGTACTCGTTCAGACTGCCGCTCCACACCGCGTCGCCGACGCCGAGTTCGGCGGGCAACGGTTCGCCGGTCACGCTGCTCTGGTCGACGGACGAATCGCCGCGCTCGATCATCCCGTCCACCGGCACCCGTTCCCCCGCGAGCACCCGCACGAGGTCGCCGATCTCGACCTGGTCCAGGCCAACGAGTTCCTCGCCGCCGTCTCGCAGCACCCGCACCTGGTCCGGCTGGCTGGCGACGAAGCCGGCGATCGCCCCCTTGGCGCGATCGACCGTCCAGTGCTCGATTCCCTCGCCGATCAGCATGATGAACATGACCTCGGCGGCGGCGAAGTACTCGCCGATCCACACCGCCGCGCCGGCCGCGATGGCGATCGTCAGGTGGGACGAGAAGTGCCCCTGGAGCAGGTCGAGGATCGCGTGGCGGATGAGCGGATAGCCCGCGACCAGGGTCAGGATCAGCGCCAGGTCGATGCCGGCGACGGTGCGGAGCGCACCGGTCAGGTACAGCAGCAGCAGGACGCCGACCGCGCCGCAGAGCGCGATGTAGCCGATCCGCTGCAGCAGCCCGTGGCTGTGGCCGTGGCTATGGCCGTGCCCGTCGTCGTGGAAGGTTGGGCCCATCAGGAGGGTGCGCCGCTCACATCGCAAACAACAACATGGCCAGCCCCGAACTCGCGATCGCGAGCCCGCTCAGCGTGTGGACATGGGCCTGCAGGCGGGGGAACCGCGCGAACTCGAGACCCCGGTAGGCGAGGGCCACGACCGCCGCCATCGTCGCGATCGTCGTCACGCCGAACGCCACGGTCACCGGGATGACCGCCCACAGGCCGATCTGGAAGGCCGGCACCATGAGGATCGGGATCAGCGGCTCGCAGGGCCCGAGCACGAAGATGACGAACAGGCTCCAGGCGGTCAGGCCGGCAACCCCGGCGGCCTTGCCGGACGGGTGCTCGTGGCCGCCGGTGGCTGGATGGTCATGCGAATGAACGAGGCCGCCGGCGTGTTCGTGCACGTGGCGCTGCTGCCTTCGCCTCCGCGCCAGGGACCAGGCCGCGTAGGTCAGGCCGAAAGCCACCAGCGCCCACGCCGCGAGGTCGCCGCGGACCGCTTCGATGGACTCGAAAGCGCCCACCCGCCCCTGCATCCAGTGGTAACCCTCTCGCGTGTCGAGACCGGTAGCGAAGATCGCCAGCCCGATACCCGCGCCGCCGAGCACAACCGACGACGCGACATGGCCGCCGCCGCACAGTCCGGTGATCCACAGCGTCCGGCGCAGCGACCAGCCGCGCGCTTTGCCGAGCACCACGAACGGCAGCGTGTGATCGATGCCGATCAGCGTATGCACGAAGCCGATGCCGACCGCGGCCGAGACCAGGACCCAGACTGTGTCCATCTACTCGACCGTCACCCAGATCGGCGACGACCAGGCGATCTCCCGGTTCTTCTGGATCACCCGCACATAGTAGTAGTGCTCGCCGGGTGTAACGTCGCTGTCCACGAAGGTCAGCTCGACCTCCTGGTCGAGGTTCTGTCTGTTGTAGAGGAACGTCTGGTCGCGAATGATGTCGATCTGCTCGATGCGGGCGGTGCCGATCACGTTGACCACCAGTTCGAAGCGGCCCGAGACCTCGGCGATGTCGCCCTGCAGGTACTCCCTGCCGTTCGCGCGCATCCGGTAGTCGAGGACGATGTTGTCCGTCGCTGCGTAGGAGTGGCGCTTCTTCATCGCATCGAGCAGGCCCTCGGCGCTGAAGTCCTCGGCGATCGTGGCGGCGTAGGAGATATGCGTCGAGATGTGGTCCGACGCCGCCTGCACGCCGATCTTGTACCCCTTGGCCCAGGCGTTCCAGACGAACCCGGCGGGCTCGAAGCCGCCCTGCTGGCCGTACGGTTTCTCGGCCGTCGGCGCGCGCGGGGCGCCCTCGTACTCGGCCGACGTGCGGTCGCCCTGGTAGATCTCGACCAGCGGCTCGACTTCGGGGTCGTTGTCGCGCCAGTCGGTACCCATGCCGGTGGCCGAGGTGTGGGGGATCGAGATCGCGTCGTGCTCCCGGAGGTACGCGAACAGCCTCGCCGCGCCTTCCTCGTGCTGTTGCTCCGCCTCGGTGATCGGCAGGGTCGGGATGCCGCGCTTGGCCGAGAGGATGTTGCGGTGGCCGTCCGGGTAGCTGATGCTGCGCTCGTAGGTGTAGACGGGCACGAAGCTCCCGGGCAGGCGGAAGATATCGGCGATCTGCGGGTGCAGCCAGTTCACGTACTCGATGTCCTGGCCGCCCCGGTTGTTGTGCTCGCTGACGCCCAGGAAGTCGAGTTCGGCGGCGTCGAGGGCGTAGCGGTACGCCTCCATCAACGAGCCGTCGTTCAGGCCGTCGTGCGAGAACTCCGTGTGGCGGTGCGTGTCGCCACGGTAGATCTTGTAGGTGCGGCCTTCCGATTCGATCGTGTAGGCGCGAATGCGGGCCACGTCCTCGGCCTCGTTGGGGTGGACCGGGTAGGTGTGGTACTCGCGCTCTGCCGGGTCGACCAGCCGCGGCGGCGTGGCCTCACCGCCCAGCGCGGGGAGCTTCGCCGCGTTGATCTGGGAGTGGTTGAAGAGGTACTCCTCCGAGTCGCGGTTGTCCGTCGGCCAGGCCGCGAACAGGTTGCCCTGGCCGTCCGAGGCGAGACCCCAGCGCACGTCCTGGCGCCCGCGGCTGAACGGCAGGTGAAGCGGCCGGGTCCACTCGCCGCCGACGTAGGCCGTGCCGTGGAGCTGCCAGACCGCGCGGTGGGCCGGCGTGTCGCGGGCCCGGATCGTGCGGTGGCGGAAGAACAGCCACATCCGACCGTCGGCGTCGGCCTGGAGCACCGGCAGGTCGTTGAACCCCGGGATGTACTCGGGGAGTTCCCGTTCGAGCAGTTCGTTCACGTCGTCCGCGGGAACCTGCCACCTGACGCCGTCCCAGACCGCGACGGCCAGCGAGCGCCACTCGTAGATGCGGGTCGCCTCCTTGTAGATCTCGAAGCCCGAGTCCTTGCCCCACTGGAAGCCGCTCTCGTTCCAGGCCGCCCACAGCCGGTTCTGGCCGTCGCAGGCGATCGACACGTGGGCCTCGAACTTCGGCGTGTCGGCTACCGGGGCCGCGTCGCCCCAGCGGCCACCCGAGAAGCGGCGCAGCAGCACGTCGTAGTTGCCCTCATCGTAGGTGTCCCAGGCGATGTAGACGGAACCGTCACCGCAGGCCGCAACCGCCGGCGTCCAGTCGTTGGCGGGCGAGGTCGAGACGGTCTCCTCGGCCGACCAGCCGGCGCCCTCGTAGCGGCGGGCGAGGATGTCGGACCGCCCGTCGCGGAAGCCCTGCCACACGAGCCACAGGTCGCCGTTCGAGTCGGTGGCGAGTTCGTGTTCGATGTCTGCCTGGGGCGCCGAGGTCAGGCGCTCGGTTGCCGACCAGTCGCCGGTGTCCGCGTCCTCGAGGTGGCGGCCGTAGAGGTCGAAGTTGCCGTCGACCTGCTCGGACCAGACCACCCAGGGCCTACCCTGGCCGTCGCGGCCCAGTTTCGGCATCAGCCGGTCGCCCGGCTCGCTGGTCACGGCGGTGGCCGCCAGCCAGGTCGAGCCGTCGAAGCGTCGCGCCATGATCGAGACGCCGCCGTCCCGGTAGGCGGTCCAGGCGGCCCACACCTCGCCGTTCTCGCCGCTTGCCAACGTCGCGAAGTCGTTCTCATGGTCCGGTGACGACAGCGGTTCCGCCGGCGCCACCCGGTCGGCCAGCACGGCGCCGTCGAGGAAGGAGAGCTCCTCGCCAACGCGAAGGTCCGCCGGCCGCAGGTCGAAGTCGCCCTGGGGCGTCGTGAACGCAAGCCGCGTCCCACCGCTGTCCGCCACGTCGACGACCACTCCGGGCTGATGCAGGTAGGTCACCGTGCCCTGCGGGTCCTCCCACTGGTACACGCGCCGCGGGTAGTTCATGCCCTCCCGGGTTGCCATCGTCCAACTGTTGCCCTGGACCGACTCCGACGGGTGCACGCTCCAGTTGCGAACGGCCAGCACCTCGCCGCCGCTGGCCTCGACCGAACCGTCCCACGACCGCGGTTCCGTGTCCGTGATGCCGAACTGGACCCGGACCGAGACCACGTCGTCGCCGGCGAGCGGCGGAATCGCCTGTGCGGTGAGCGAGCCTGCCGCAAAGAGCAGGCCAGTGAGACAACAGAGAGGGGCGGCGCGCAGGACGAGTTGTCGAGCCATGGCTCCTCCAGACGAGGCGGACAGGAAACGGGTTGGCCGTTCATCCTAGCGCCGCCGCAGGTCGCTACACTGGCAACCAATCCGAGATCCCACTGGCCGAGGGGAGGCCCGCCGTGCGCCGAATAGCCGTTCTGATCCTGAGCCTGACCGTACTCCTGACCCTTGGTTGCGCCGCCGGCGATTCGGACTCGTCGGGCACGTCCGCCACGCCTGCCGGCGCCTCCGCGGCCGATGCCGGACCGCCCGCCGACCGCCAGGCGTTCTTCGGCGACCTGCACGTCCACACGAAGTACTCCTACGACGCCTTCGTGTTCGCGACCCGGGCCGGCCCGGACGAGGCCTACGAGTTCGCCAAGGGGAACCCGATCAAGCACCCGGCCGGTTTCGACCTCCAGCTCGACCGGCCGCTCGACTTCCAGGGCGTCGCGGACCACGCGAACTACCTCGGCATGCTGCCCGCGATGACCGACCCCGACCAGCCGGCGTACAACCACCCCGCGGCCGAGACAGTCCGCAACGCCGAAACCGTCCAGGAGCGGCGGGGCATCTTCGCCGCCATGCAGCCCTACGTGCGCTACATGGCCGACGCCGATCCGAGTATCCGCGAGCATCTCGACAAGGATGTCGTGCGCTCCGCCTGGAGCGAGATCGCGGCCTCCGCGAACCGCCACTACGAGCCCGGCGTGTTCACGACCTTCATCGCCTACGAGTACACGTCGGCCGGCGCCGGCGGCATCTACGAGAACCTGCACCGCAATGTCGTCTTCCGCGGCGCCGAGGCGCCGGACATCCCGTTCTCCCGGCTCGACTCGTACAACCCGGAGGACCTCTGGGCGCGGATGGACGAGTGGCGCGCCGACGGCTACGAGGCGATCGCGATTCCCCACAACACGAACGGGTCCGGCGGGCGGATGTTCGAATACGAGTACTTCGAGGGCGGCGCGATCGACCAGGCCTACTCCGACCTCCGCAGCCGCAACGAGCCGATCGTCGAGATCACCCAGACCAAGGGCACCTCCGAGACCCACCCGGCCCTGTCGCCGAACGACGAGTGGGCGGGCTTCGAGATCATGCCCTACCGCGTCTCGACCAGCATCCTGAGCGAGCCGCCGGGCAGCTACGTGCGCGACGCCCTTCGCCGCGGCCTGACGATCGAAGCGGGCGGCGTGTCGAACCCCTACAAGGTCGGCGTGATCGGCTCGTCCGACACCCACGTCGCCGCCGGCTCCTTCGACGAAGAGAACTACTGGGGCGCTTCGGGCCTCATGCAGCAGACCGCCGAGCAGCGCGGCTCGGTTCCCAGCCAGCCCGGGGCCGGGGCCGACCTGCAGAACCCCACTGCCGCCGCACAGCCGATCGACGACGGCACCGGCCGCATCTATCCCTTCACGACCGCGATCACCAACGGCGCCTCCGGCCTCGCCGCCGCGTGGGCCGACGAGAACACCCGAGAGTCGATCTTCGACGCCTTCCGGCGCAAGGAGACCTTCGCCACCAGCGGTACCCGGATCCAGGTCCGTTTCTTCGGCGGGTCGGCCCTGGCCGGCCTCGACCTCGACGACCCGGACCTCGTCGCGGGTGCGTACGAGGCCGGCGTCGCGATGGGCGGCGACCTCACCGGTGACGACGGCGACTCAGCACCCAGCTTCCTCGTCTGGGCCATGCAGGACACCATGGCCGCCCCGCTCCAGCGCATGCAGATCGTCAAGGGCTGGGAATCCGGGGGCGAAACCGCGGAGATAGTCTACGACGTCGCCTGCTCCGACGGCCTCGAAGTCGACCCGGCCACCAACCGTTGCCCCGACAACGGCGCCACCGTCGATCTCAGCGACTGCTCGACCAGCACCGGGGTCGGCGCCGCGGAACTGAAGACCATCTGGACCGACGCCGACTTCGATCCGGGCCAGCGCGCCTTCTACTACGCCCGGGTCCTGGAGAACCCCACCTGCCGCTGGTCGTCCTGGGACGCGATCCGAGCCGGTACAACTCCCCGCCAGGACTTCCCGGCAACCATCCAGGAACGCGCCTGGTCGTCGCCGATCTGGTACACGCCCTAGGGCTGTGACTCTCGCGCTCGCCGTCGAGCCCGCACGACCACGACGACGAGCGCCACTGCACCGCCGATCAACGCGAGCGCCGGCGTGTCCGCGCCTTTCTCACCGAGCGCAGCATTGAACCCAGCACCGGCGAGAATGCCGATCAACACAGCGAGCAGTGCTTTGCCCACGGCGCGTGTCTTGGTATGAGATTCCATGGCGGCCGGAACGACATAGCGAAGTGTAGCGGCGCTGCTAGCTTGAAGATTCGGCGGTGACCGCCGGGATTTCAAGGGAGATCACGCATCCATGAAGATCGACGACCTCAGCATCACCCTCTTCGCCTGGAACGACATTCCGCCGCACTCCTACCTGGGACGCGGGCCGTTCGACCCGGCCGGCCAGCCGAACCGCACAGGCGAACTCGGCCTGGTGACGATCCGTACCGACGACGGAGTCGAGGGCCATTCGTTCCTCGGCATGGGGACGAGCATGACCGCACGGACCCTGCTGCGGATGCTCAAACCGATCGTGATGGGCCGCGACCCGCTGGCCCGTGAGCAGCTCTACCAGGAGATGCTGGAGCGGCGGCTGGTCGTCCAGCCCTGGGTGGTCGGCGCCGTCGACGTGGCGCTCTGGGACATCGCCGGCAAGGCGGCGGGGGAGCCTGTTCACCGGCTGCTCGGGACGTACCGGGAGAAGCTGCCCGCGTACGCCAGCTCCGAGCAGCAGCCTGATGTCGAGGCCTACGTCGAGCAGGCCAAGTCGTACCAGGCCGCGGGCTGGCAGGGCTACAAGATCCACCCGTTCCGCGTCTGGCGGGACGACATGCGGATCTGCAAGGCCGTCCGCGAGGCGGTCGGCGACGGTTTCCCGTTGATGCTCGATTCGACCTGGGGCTACGACTACCCCTCGGCGCTACGGGTCGGCAAGCTGATCGAGGATCTCGACTTCGAGTGGTACGAGGATCCCCTGGGCGACCAGGACATCTACAACTACACGAAGCTGCGCCAGCAGCTTCGCATTCCGATCATGGCGACCGAGTTCCCCGGCGCCTGGTACGACTCGTTCGCGCCGTGGATCTACAACCAGGCGACCGACTACCTGCGCGGCGACGTCGCGCTCAAGGGCGGCATCACCGGCTGCCTCAAGGCGGCCCACCTGGCCGAGGGCTTCGGGATGAACTTCGAGATCCACCACGGCGGCAACTCGCTGAACAACGTCGCCCACCTGCACATCAGCGCCGCGATCCGCAACTGCGAGTGGTTCGAGGTCCTGCTGCCGGCGGCCGCGCAGAAGTACGGCCTCGTCGAAGACATCGAGGTCGATTCAGAGGGCTACGTCCACGCCCCGATGGCCCCGGGCCTCGGAGTCGAGATCGACTTCGACCTGATCGAGCGCAACAAGACCGCCGAACTGCGGTAGATCACTGGGTACGCCGGCATTCCGGCCGGCATTCCGGCACTGGGTGCGCCGGCCTTCCGGCCGGCATTCCGGCACTGGGACTCTCCACCCTTTAGCAAGTGTGTTTTGGGGAGGCTGCTGCGGGTCAGGGAGGTCATGCGACCTGGGCATGGCTTCTCTTGTTGGGGTCGAAGAGAGTGCGGTCTCGGAGCATGGCGCAGGCGACGCCGAGGAGTCGATCGACGAGTTGTCTGATGGCTCGTCCGTGTGTCTTGCCTTCGGCTTTCATGGCGTCGTACTTGGCGCGGCTGATCGGGTCGTGCTGGATGGCGACTCGTCCCCAGTGATAGACGGCGTCGCTGAGGTGTTCGTTGGCGGCGAGTCGTCGCATGACGATGAGCTTCTTGCCGGACTTGACGGTCACCGGCGCCACTCCGCAGAGGCAACGCAGTGCCTCGTAGTCTCTGCGGCCCAGGCTTTGATCGGCCTCGGAGAGCAGGGTGGCGAGGCCGACCTTGCCGAGTCCGGGCAGCGACCTGAGGATGGCGGCGTCGCTCGGCTTGGGCGTGTCGTCGTCGTTTTCCCGGGAGAGGTCGGCTTCGAGTGCGCGGGTCATCCGCTCCAGCCGCCTTTCGGCGTCGGCGAGTTGGCGGCAGACGGTGTCGAGCACCGGCCGGAGGAGTCCTATGTGTTCGACGGCGGCCTTAACGGTGTCCGGGGAAACGGCGATCGGCTCGGCCCGCAGTTGATCGCGCAGTTGGGCGGCAGTCAGGCGCCGGATGCGGTGTTCCTTGAGCAGTTTGGCGAGCGTGTCTTCGCGCAGCCGTCGAGCCTTGTCGGGGGTCGGCGCCAGTCGCCACAAGGCCAGCGCGAAGGGCGCCGACACCTCGTTCTTGACCACGGCGAGAAACTGCGGGTAGTAGCGCCAGAGCTGGTCGCGGACCTGGTTCTCCAGGCGGTTCTTCTGGCCGACCAACTGCTTGCGGCCGCGGGACACCTCGCGCAGCATCACGATGGCTGCATCGGATGGTTGCACGCGGTTCAGGCACTCGGGGTCGGTGCGAAGCGCGGCGGCGAGCGCCCGTGCATCGCGGCGGTCATCCTTGGCGCCGGCGACGGAGAAGCGGTCCCTGAAGCGGTCGAGCTGCTTGGGGTTGATCGAATGCACGGCGAAGCCCCGCTCCAGGAGAGTCTCGACCACCGGTCCGTGCGGCACCTCGATGGCGACGCCGATCTCGTCCGGAGACGTCGGTCGGGTATGTCCAAGGAGCCAGTCGGCCATGGCGGCAAGTCCCTTGCCGCTGTGGTCGAACGCCCGCTCCCCCCTCACCTTGCCGTCCCGATCCAGCACACACACGTGGTGGGTCTCGGACCCCCAGTCCACGCCGACGAACCACGTCCTGGTCATCTCGTCCTCCTTCTCCCTTGCGGTAGTGTTGCCTGGTCGGCATGCCGCGTTGCCTGCCCGTACCTGTACTGGTGCTCTAAGGCACTGACTCTCCACTGGGCGTCCAACGCGGCGAAGCAGCCAGGGCACGGGTCCCAGCCAGGTGCTCGAAGCACAGTACGCCGGTGGTTGCTCCTGGCTGCTTGCCGACTTTCCTTCAGTGACTCCGGCAGGCCGGAGACGCAACCGACCGGCGGTCTCGGCTGCGGAAGCTGCCGGCCCGGCGGAAAACGGCAGACCGTTTCCCGCCGGACCTTGGAAAACCGGCAAGCCGGTTTCCCACAGCTACCGCAGCCACGACGGCTACTGGTCCATTCCACCTCTCTCAACGACACGCCAGAATGCATCCCGGAAAGGTACAGGTGCGCCGGCCTTCTGGCCGGCATTCCGGGCGCCGCCGCACCAGCGGCAGCCGCCTACTTCCCCACCAACTCCATCTTCAGCCAGCCGACCAGCGCCGGCTCCAGATCCGCATTCTTCGCGAACATCGGCAGGCCGTGCTCGGTCCCGTCGTAGATCTTCGCCGTTGAGTTCGGGTGCTTCGACCCGTCGACCGCGCCCTTGAGCTGCTTGTCGACGCCGGCCGTGATCGTGTCGCCGGTCGCCGCGGCAGCGAAGACCGCCAGGTCGGGCTTCGCGGCCATGTTCTCCACCGCTGCCGCGCTCGGCGGCCCTGACAGCAGCATCAGCGCCTTCACCGGCCGGCGCGCGGCCAGATCGGCCGTCAGCATCGCGCCGCAACTGGCGCCCCCGGCCGCCATCCGGTCCGTGTCGACGCCTTCCTGCTTGCTCAGGTAGTCGAACGCCATGTCCACGTCGCCAGTCGCCGTCTGCAGGAACGGCGGGAACCCGCCGGCCTCGCGAATGCCGGCGCCGCCGCTCTCGCCGAAGCCGCGCAGGTCCATCGTCAACACATGCACTCCCGCGTCAACCAACTGCGACGCGATGCCCGACCAGGACTTCCGGTCCATGTTGCACTGGTGGATCAGCAGCATCGCCGGACCCGGCTTGCCGGGCGACATGTAGGTCGCCTTGAGCATCGTGCCGTCGGCCGCCTTGAGATCGACGTCCATCGAGCCGGCCGCCGCGGGCATGGCCGCCAGCGCCAGTAGCGCTGTCGCCGCAAGAAGGGAAGTGGTGTACCGCATGAGTGTCTCCTCGTAGTGTGACGCGGTTGCGCGCATCGTAGGCCCCGGCGTGCCGGTTCCTTGGGTTGTGTTGTGGGTGGGATAGCGGACTCTACTACGGTGCCCGGGCGGTCGCGGGGCAACGTAGCTGGAGCCGCCAGCCTTGCTTTTTTAACGGTAACCGTTAGATTAGCGAGGATGATCGAGCGTCGTTCCAAGCAGAGAATCCTCCGTGCGCTGGAGGAAGCGCCGGCGGTGGTGCTCCTGGGTCCACGCCAGATCGGCAAGACGACCCTGGCCCGCGCCATAGCGGATCAGGTGTCCGACAGCATCTACCTCGACCTGGAGAACCCGGACCATGCGGCCCGGCTTGCCAATCCTGCCGCCTACCTGGAGCATCAGGCTGGACGGCTCGTCATTCTGGACGAGATCCAGCGCGTGCCGGGCCTTTTCGAGGTACTGCGAGGGCAGATCGACCGGCGTCGCCGCCACGGTCGCCGCATCGGGCAGTTCCTGCTTCTCGGTTCTGCGTCCCATACCCTCCTCAGGCAATCGGCTGAGTCGTTGGCAGGACGCGTTGTCTACGACGAGCTTCCCGGACTCGACGTCCTTGAGACCGCTTCCGAACGGGACCGGCTCTGGATACGCGGAGGTTTCCCGGATCCGTTCCTGGCCAAGAGCGACGCGGCCGCGGCCCGTTGGAGACTCAGCTTCATCCGTACCTACCTCGAACGGGACATCCCGCAGTTCGGCATCCGCATTCCTGCCGAGACCCTGAGGAGGTTCTGGACCATGCTCGCCCACCGCCAGGGCGGCGTGTTCAACGCCTCCCAGTTAGCCCGCAGCATGGATGTCTCCGTGCCGGCGATTGGTCGCTATGTCGACCTCCTGGTCGACCTGATGCTCGTGCGGAGACTTCAGCCGTACTTCGCGAACGTCGGCAAGCGGCTCGTCAAGTCGCCGAAGGTGTACATCCGGGACAGCGGTCTTCTGCACACCCTTCTCGGCCTCGCCACCTTCGACGACGTGCTCTCGCATCCCGTCGTCGGGCCGAGCTGGGAGGGCTTCGCGATCGAGAATCTGATCGCCTCCGCGCCCTTCGGGACGATCCCCTGGTTCTACCGGACGCGAGCTGGAGCGGAGATCGATCTCCTGCTGCAGTTGCCCGACCAACAACTGTGGGCGATCGAGGTCAAGAGATCGTCGGCGCCGCGCACGAGCCGCGGCTTCGAACTCGCCGCCTATGACCTGAATGCGGCAAGACGCATGGTGGTGTACTCGGGAGACGAGGAGTTCCCCGTGTCGAAGACGACGACCGCCGTGCCGCTGCAGACGGTGATGACGCAGCTTGCGGCGATGGACTGACCGTTGCGACCAAGGAAGATGGATCGTGACCTCGGCGGAACAGAGCGCAAGTCAGCACTTGGGCGGTTTGCGGTTGACACACAGAGTCACGCTATACTGCGTGACTAACCACGAGGTCGCCGTCATGCGTTTCCAGGAGTTCGTCAAAGATCAGGTCTTCTCCCCGGTGCTCATCGCATCCGAGTTGCGCACGACCAAGGCGGAGATCGCCGGTACCCTTGGTCTGGGACGAGACGCCTTCTCGCGGTCGTCCCGGGTCCGGGCTCGCAAGACTCAGGTCCGGCTCCGCCAGATGCTGGAGATCCTGAACCGGGTCGAAGAACAGACGGGCTCGCCGCTTGCCGCCTACGCCTGGTTTCGGGCCGAGCCGCTGCCCGGGTTTGGCGGCGCCACGGCGGATTCCCTGCTGCGGGCAGGCCAGGCGGACCAGGTCCACGCGTATCTCGACCGGATCGTGGCCGGCGGCTACGCGTAGGCTGCGTTCCGCCAGTGCGATTCCGCGGCGTCGTCTACCGGGCGCACAACTCCCAATGGTCCTGGACGCCGCTTTCGGGTGAGGGCGCGCGCCGGCACGGCGGACGCTTCAACCGGAGCGGTGTTGCGGCGCTCTACACCTCGCTCAGCCCACTGACGGCAATCCGCGAAGCGCAACCCCTGGGCAGACCGATGCAGCCGCTCGTGCTCTGCGCCTACGAAGTGGACGCGGAACCGGTCTGCGACACGAGAGATGACCGTGAGCGGGCAGAGTTGAGCGTCAGCGAAGCGGACCTGGCGTGTCCGACCTGGGAGGCCGAGATGCTGGCCCGGGCTGTTCCGCGCTCGCAGGCTCTGGCCGATCGTTTGGTCGCCGCCGGCCAGGTGGGGATGGTGGTCCCGAGCTTCGCTCACGGCGCGGGGCCGAACGATCTGAACCTGGTGCTGTGGAAGTGGGGATCCGATCGACCGAGCAGGATCGTCCTGATCGATGACGAGGGCCGGCTGTCGGGCGGGGAACCCGCCGGGACCTGAGCTTCGGTCCTACCGCGGAACCAGCGCCACGATCCGCACCGGTGCGCCGGTGCCGCCCTCGATCTTCATCGGCAGGGCGACGAGCAGGAAGCCGGTCTCCGGCAGTTCCGACAGGTCGCCGACGTTCTCCAGGTTGGGGACGCCGGCGGCGCCGCCGATCTGGTGGACGATGAAGTCGGTCGACTGGCCGTAGTCGACGCTGGCGGTGTCGATGCCGAGCATGCCGATGCCCCGCTCTTCGATCAGCAGGCGGGCTGCGTCCTCGCCGACCCCGGGGAAGTGGAGGTTGCTCGCGTCTCCCGGAGTGTCGTCGCCGAGGTAGGCGAGGACGTCGGGCCAGCGGTCCGGCCAGCCGGTGCGGATGAGGACGGCGGCGCCGGCCGGCACCGGGCCGTGCTGCTCTTCCCAGGCGCCGATATCCGCGGCGGTCACCAGGTAGTCGGGGTCGGCGGCCGCCTGTGCGGTGACGTCGACGACGATGCCGGGCAGGATCAGCCGGTCGAGCGGGATCGAGGCGACGTCGTCGCCGCCTTCGGCGAAGTGGACGGGGGCGTCGAGGTGGGTGCCGCCGTGCTCGGTGGTCGCGAACTGTTTGGCGGCGTAGAAGTAGCCGGCGTCCGTGTGGCCCTCGGCGAGGGTCTCGAGGTCGAAGCCCCTGGTGTCGGTCGGCCAGTAGAGCGTGGTGTCGCCGTAGGAGTGGCTGAGGTCGATTGCGCGCCAGTTGGCGACGTCGTCGGGGGTGACGGGAGCGGCCGCTCCCTCGGGCGGCGGGGCGGCGCAGGCGGCGACTAGGAGCGGGCAGGTGAGGCAGAGCAGGAGGAAAGCCGCCATTCCGCCACTGGGTGCGCCGGCCTTCTGGCCGGCATCCGCCCTTAGGCGGAATCCGCTACCCGGAACGCTTGGTTGTCCTTCGCGCCGCGGCCGACCGCGGACGCCGCTTCGCGGCGGCGTTCTTTCAGAAGCCGGCCAGAAGGCCGGCGCACCCAGTAGGACGTGCGCTTTGCCAGGGCGGGAGAGGTGGTCCTGTGGTCGCTTCATGGTTCTCTCCTGTTGGCTCCGGGGCGTGGCTGCTACAACGCCAGCGCGGTCGAGAAGTCCGGTACCCCCTCCCAGCGCCCCGGGTCGCTCGCCCGCATCACCGCGATCGTCTTGATCGCCTCGGGGTTCGCGATGCCATGCGGCATCTCGCCCGTCAGCACCCGGATCACGTTCTCGGCCTGGCGGATCGGGCACTCGCCCAGGAACACCGGCGAGAACCCGGCGATGTGCGGGGTGACGAGGCAGTTGGGCAGCTTCAGCAGCGGATCGTCCGGGTCGATCGGTTCCTTCTCGGTCACGTCGAGCGCGGCGGCTTCGATCCGGCCTTCGGCGAGCGCTTCGGCCAGTGCCGCACCGTCGATGATCGGCCCCCGGGCCGCGTTGACCAGCAGGGCCGTGGGCTTCATCAGGGCGAGCGTGTCGGCGTTGATCAGGTGCCGCGTTTCCTCGGTCGCCGAGCAGTGGATCGTCACGTAGTCGGCTTCGGCCAGCAGCTCCTCGAGCGGCACGAGCTGGACGCCGTAGAGGTCGGCGGTGACCTGGTCGACGTACGGGTCGGCGGCGATGATCCGGGCCGGCCCGAAGCCGCGGGCCCGGGTGGCGAAGGCGCGGCCGATGTTGCCGAAGCCGATGATGCCGACCGTATGGCCGGCGATCCGCCGGGCACGGGTGAGGAGCCCGATCATCGATTCCCGATGGCCCCAGCGGCCCTCGCGGGTAGTGCCGGCGGCGTCGACCACACACCGGGTGAGCGCCAGCATCAGCGCCATCGCGTGGTCGGCGACCTCGGTCGTGTTGGAACCCGGCACGTTGGTCGCCAAAATGCCGAGTTCGGTCGCCGCGTCGAGGTCGATCGAGTCGACGCCGACCCCCAGCCGGCTGACCACCTTGAGCTTCGGGCACCGCTCGAGCACGGAGCGCGAGGTCAGCGGCATGACGCCGACCAGGGCGCCGTCGGCGTCGGACATCAGGTCGGCCAGGTCGTCCTCGTTGCGGCAGACGCCCTCCACGGTCTCGAACCCCTGCGCCTCGATCAGATCCCCGCGATTGAAGGGGTTCTTCTGCATCGCTACTTTCACGTTCGGCTCCTTGTTTGGCTCCGCCGGCAGGTCACACGACGGGACACAGCCCGCCGTCCAGGTTGATCGACGCGCCGGTGATGTAGGCGCCGCGCTCCGAGACCAGGAACGCGATCAGGTCGGCGTACTCCTCCGCCTCGCCGACGCGGCCCAGGGGGACGCGCTTGCCCATCGCCTCGTAGATCGACTCGACCTCGACGCCCTGGCCCGTCGCCCGGCGCACCCACTGGTCGCTCTTGATCAGGCCGATGCAGATCGTGTTGACGCGGATGTTGTCGGCGGCCAGTTCGTTGGCGAGCGACTTGGTCAGGTTGATGCCGGCGGCCCGGGTGACGCTGGTCGGCAGCGCCCGCGCCGGCGCCGCCTTGCCGCCCCCGATCGTCGCGTTGACGATCGAACCGCCGCCGCGCTTGCGCATCGAGGGCACGACGCCCCGGCAGAAACGCACCGCACCCATCACCTTGAGCTGGATGTCCGCGAGCCAGGCGTCGTCGTCGAGCGATTCGAGGCCCTGCGCGGCCGACGCGCCGGCGTTGTTGACGAGGATGTCGACGCCGCCGAACTCGGCGGTCACCGCGTCGATGAAGCGGTCGACGTCGGCCGCGGAGGTCACGTCGGCGGGCTGGGCGAAGACCTCGCCGCCGCCCGCCGCGCGCAACTCGTCGGCGGCCCGCTCCAGGTTCTCCGCCCGCCGCGCGCAGATCGCGACGCGCGCGCCCTCGCCAACGAGGCGGCGCGCCGTCGCGAGCCCCATCCCCTCGCTGCCGCCGGTGACGATCGCCACCCTGCCCTCAAGTCCAAGTTCCAGCATCCGCTCCGCCCCCCGAGCTGTTCGTGTGAAGCGTGAGTGTGCCTGTGACGAGGCAGGGTGCGCAAGCTCCGCCCACTGGGACTCTCCACCCTTTAGCAAGTGTGTTTTGGGGAGGCTGCTGCGGGTCAGGGAGGTCATGCGACCTGGGCATGGCATCGCTTGTTGGGGTCGAAGAGAGTTCGGTCTCGGAGCATGGCGCAGGCGACGCCGAGGAGTCGGTCGACGAGTTGTCTGATGGCGCGTCCGTGCGTCTTTCCCTGGGCTTTCATGGCGTCGTACTTGGCGCGGCTGATCGGGTCATGCTCGATGGCGACTCGTCCCCAGTGATAGACGGCGTCGCTGAGGTGTTCGTTGGCGGCGAGTCGTCGCATGACGATGAGCTTCTTGCCGGACTTGACGGTCACCGGCGCCACTCCGCAGAGGCAACGCAGTGCCTCGTGGTCTCTGCGGCCCAGGCTTTGATCGGCCTCGGAGAGCAGGGTGGCGAGGCCGACCTTGCCGAGTCCGGGCAGCGACCTGAGGATGGCGGCGTCGCTCGGCTTAGGGGAGTCGTCGTCGTTTTCCCGTTGGGCCGGGGCCTCGAGTGCGCGGGTCATCCGCTCCAGCCGCTTGTCGGCGTCGGCGAGTTGGCGGCAGACGGTGTCGAGCACCGGCCGGAGGAGTCCTATGTGTTCGACGGCGGCCTTAACGGTGTCCGGGGAAACGGCGATCGGCTCGGCCCGCAGTTGATCGCGCAGTTGGGCGGAGGTCAGGCGCCGGATGCGGTGTTCCTTGAGCAGTTTGGCGAGCGTGGCTTCGCGCAGCCGTCGAGCCTTGCCGGGGGTCGGCGCCAGTCGCCACAAGGCCAGCGCGAAGGGCGCCGACACCTCGTTCTTGACCACGGCGAGAAACTGCGGGTAGTAGCGCCAGAGCTGGTCGCGGACCTGGTTCTCCAGGCGGTTCTTCTGGTTGACCAACTGCTTGCGGGCGCGGGACACCTCGCGCAGCATGACGATGGCGGCATCGGATGGTTGCACGCGGTTCAGGCACTCGGGGTCGGTGCGAAGCGCGGCGGCGAGCACCCGTGCATCGCGGCGGTCATCCTTGGCGCCGGCGACGGAGAAGCGGTCCCTGAAGCGGTCGAGCTGCTTGGGGTTGATCGAATGGACGGCGAAACCCCGCTCCAGGAGAGTCTCGACCACCGGTCCGTGCGGCACCTCGATGGCGACGCCGATCTCGTCCGGAGACGTCGGTCGGGTATGTCCAAGGAGCCAGTCGGCCATGGCGGCAAGTCCCTTGCCGCTGTGGTCGAACGCCCGCTCCCCCCTCACCTTGCCGTCCCGATCCAGCACACACACGTGGTGGGTCTCGGACCCCCAGTCCACGCCGACGAACCACGTCCTGGTCATCTCGTCCTCCTTCTCCCTTGCGGTAGTGTTGCCTGGTCGGCATGCCGCGTTGCCTGCCCGTACCTGTACTGGTGCTCTAAGGCACTGACTCTCCACTGGGCGTCCAACGCGGCGAAGCAGCCAGGGCACGGGTCCCAGCCAGGTGCTCGAAGCACAGTGCGCCGGTGGTCGCTCCTGGCTGCTTGCCGACCTTCCTTCAGTGACTCCGGCAGGCCGGAAACGAAACCGACCGGCGGTCCCGGCTGCGGAAGCTGCCGGTCCCGCGGAAAACGGCAGACCGTTTCCCGCCGGACCTTGGAAAACCGGCAAGCCGGTTTCCCACAGCTACCGCAGCCGCGACGGCTACTGGTCGATTCCACCTCTCTCAACGACCCACCAGAATCCACCCGAGAAAGGTACAGGTGCGCCGGCCTTCTGGCCGGCATTGGGCGCGATGCCGCGAAGCGGCGAGCCCGAAGTTCGTTGGGGCCGTTTGCCGGATGGAACCGGCCTGCGGCCGGTGCTGTCGCTTGGCCGCCTCCGGCGGCAGCCGGCCAGAAGGCCGGCGCGCCCAGTGGGCGGCGCATCCAGTGGCCGGCGCACCGACAGTCAGCCAGCAGCCCGCGCCGCCCCCCGCAGCCCCGCCACCACCTCCCCAAACCGCGGATCCGCCCGCAGCGCCGCCAAGTCGGCATCGTTCTCGATCCAGCGCAGGTGCGGGTAACCATGCCTCACTGCCGATTCCAGGTACCGGAGCCCGGCATCCGCATCGCCGCACACGGCCGCCACGCAGGCCAGGTTGTAGAGCGCCACGGCATCCTGGGGATCCAGGGCCTCCGCCCGCGCGGCCCACTCCAGGGCCTCGTCCGTCCGACCGTCGCGGGCGAGATTGACCGCGCCCAGGTAGAGCGCGCGCTGGTCGTCGGGGTAGCGCAACAGGCGCCTTTGCACCCTGGCCTGCGTGAGCTCCTGGAGCCGAGCCGTTTCAGAAGTCCGGCCGAGCGCCGCCAGAGCCGCGGTGCAGATGGAGCAGGGGGCGTAAGCCGTCGGATCGGCTTCGATGGCCCGGAAGAAGAACGTGACCGCTTCCTCCATCCGGCCCTGGGCGAAGCGGTGACGGGCAAAGTTGTGGTTCGCCTCGAAGCTCAGCGGGTCGAGTTCCAAGGCGCGCCGGAAGTGGACTTCGGCCTCCTCCAGCCGGCCGTTGGTGCTGAGTGTCATCGCCCTCGCCGAGTGCGCCTCCGCGACCTCGGGCGCCAGCTCCAGGGCTCGCGAACTCGACTCGTCGGCGAGTCTGAGGTTGTCCTCGCTCGGTTCGTGGAACAGGTAGAGATACGCGGAGCAGTGCGCGGACGCCGCGTGAGCCAGGGCGTACGCCGGATCGAGCTCGATCGCCTCCGCGAACAGCCGCCGCGCCTCGTAGTAAGTCCTCTTGCGCGCCTGGTGGTAGAGACTCCGGCCGCGCAGGTAGAGGTCGTAGGCCTGGCTGGACGCCGTGCGCCGGGCCTCGTGCCGCGCCGCGTCCGGCGCCAGACGCAGCTCCAGGGTCTCGGCGATCAGCGTTGCGGTCTCGTCCTGCAGCGCGAAGATCTGCTGCGAATGCCGCTGCCACTGCTCCGACCAGACCTGGATGCCGGTGCGGGCGTCCGTCACCTCGACGTCGATGCGGAGTTCGTCGCCGTCCTTGCGGACCGTGCCCGCCAACACCAGGTTGGCGCCGATCTGCCGCCCTACTACCCGGGGATCGGCCAGCGCGTCGTACTGGAAGGACACGCCGCGGGCCGTGACCCGCAGGCCGACGACGTGCGCGAGCCGGTGGAGGATCTCCTCGGCCATCCCTTCGCAGAGGTGCGCCTGATCGCGCTGCGGGCTGCGGTCGGCGAACGGCAGGACGGCGATCGAGAGTCCCCGTTCCTCTTCGGGCGGCGGCACGGCGACCGAAGGGTCGCCTTCCGGCGCGGCCAGATCCTCGATCACCGGGCCGGTGAAGCGGAATCCGCGCCCGTACACGGTGGTGATCCACTCGGCGCTTCCGCCGCCGTCGGCGAGGACCTTGCGCGCCTCGCTGACCGCCCGGCTGATCGCCGCCTCCGTCACGTAGGCGCCGTCCCAGATGTTCCCGAGCAACTCCTCCTTGGACACCACCCGGTCCCGGTTCGCGACCAGGAAGGTCAGCAGCTCGAACACCTTGGGCTGAAGCTGGCGGGGCTCTCCGGCGACCTCAAGGCCGTACTGCTCCGGCTTCAGCACGAAGGGGCCGAAGTAGAAGATCATCGACGGATTCTAGCGGACCGGCTCACGTTCTGGTTGCTTATCGCTTCAAGTCCGATCAACTTCGGCTCGGGATTGGATCAAGCTATCGGGTATGCCCTGCCCATAGTCTGTCCAAGCCGTTTGAAGTGTGCCCGGTGGCCGGGGGTCGGACGACCTCCGGTGCAGGCAGCTTCGAGATCGCGAAGGCCGGGAACCGAAAGGGAGCGAAGGACATGTTCAACGAGACGAGAACTCGACACGCGCAGGCGGTGGGCTGGGCCATGATGCTGGCCGTGCTGCTGCTGGTAGCTGCGCCGGCCGCCGGCCAGGGTCCCACCGGCCAGGTGCTCGGCCACGTGACGGACAGCGAGGGGGCTGCCGTCTCCGGCGCGACCGTCATCCTGCAGTCGCAGGAGATCGAGGAGCCGCTCGTCGTCACCACCGACGCCGACGGGTTCTACAACGCGACCAACGTGCGCCCCGCGACCTACCAGGTTTCGGTGGAGGCCACCGGCTATGCCGGCGCCCCCGCGTCGCTGGCGGTGCGGGTCGGCAGCATTCAGCGCGTGAACTTCGAACTCGCGGCCGCCGAGGAAGTGAGCGAGGAGATCACCGTCGTCTCCGAGCGACCGCAGATCGAGTCGGTCGATTCCCGGGTGAACAAGTACATCACCTTCGAGGAGATCCAGAGCCTGCCGCTCCCGAACCGGAGCTTCCTGGACGTGCTGAAGATCCTCCCGGGGGTCCACGGGGGGCTTGCGGTCGGCGGGCTCGAGAACAGCGCCCCCAACAACAGCTTCAGCGTTCACGGGGCGCGCATGAACCAGAACCAGTTCCTGATCGACGGCGTAGCCAACAACGACCTGAGCGACCTGAACTACGACGACCTGGCCACGTCCGAGACCCGGGCTGGCCCCCGGAGTTCTTCCGGCGGCGGCCAGAGGGGATCGACCTTCTCGACGGGAACGGCGCTGCAGACCTACAACCTGGACGCCATCCAGGAGGTCCAGGTGTCGACCTCGATGTTCTCGGCCGAGTACGGCAACGCGTCCGGAGGTGTGATCAACATCATCACCCGCTCCGGGGCCGACCAGTACAACGCCTCGGCGACGGTTCAGCAACAGCACGACGGCGTGGTGGAAGCGGGGTTCACCGGGGCGACGGCGGACGACGCGGAACAGTTGGAGGGCCAGGACTTCACAATCAGGCAGGCCTCGCTGACCCTGGGAGGCCCCGTCAACCGGGGCACGACCCACTTCTTCACCAGCTACGAGCACGACGACTATGAGATGGGTTACGACTACAACCAGAGCCACGTCTTCACGCGCTCCGTGCCGGTCGAGTTGGGGCTGACCGCCAACGTCACCAACCGCGACCGCCTGACCGGCAAGCTGACCCACCAGTTCTCGGACTCGAACGACCTGACGGTGTCGGGGAACTGGGTTAGCGAGCAGGCCGCCATCGGGCACTCGCTCTTCCGCTCCCGCCAGCAAGACATAGAGCATCAGGATCATGCCAACGACTCCCTGGGCCTGTCCGCGCGCCATGTCGCCGCCGTGGGATCGGACATGACGCTTGAATCGGTGCTGGGGCAGATTCAGGCCGACCGGAGCATGGAAACCTCCTCGGATCCGTTGCGGCGATTGCGTCTTTACTTCCACGAGGATGGCGGCCTCGTTTTTCACCTCGAGGGCTCCATCGGCCCCGAAGTCGACAACACGCTCGAGAGCTTCCAGTGGAAGGAACGCCTGTCCTGGCTCCGTGGGGATCATTCCTTGCGCGCCGGCGTCGGCGTGGAGCGCTTCGGTCAGCGAACCGAGCAGCCGGCGTGGCGCAACTGGAGCTATGGGTTTGTCGACGACTTCTCCGTCCCTCCGGCCAGTGGGGTGTACCAATTCGCGACCGACATCGACGTCTCGGTCACGAACAGCCATCTCTTCATCCAGGACGACTGGTTCGTGAACGACCGCTGGACGTTCAACCTCGGCGGGCGCTACGACCGGAACAACCTGGTCGACGACCAGACCGTCGAGGCGCGGCTGGGCGCTGCCGTCGATGTCGGGAGGAACGGCCGTTCCGTCCTCCGCTTCGGCGCCGGGCTGTATCACGATCGGACGAACCTGATCGGCCATACGGGGGCTGGCCGGCCGCCGCTCCTCTTCAACGTGCCGATCGATCCCGTGACTCTCGAAATGGACCCGACGAGACCGGGCTCGACCCCTCGCGAGCTAATCGTCGACCCGAACCTCCACCTACCCGAGATCGTCAAGTGGAACGTGGGCTACGAGCGCCAGCTCGGTGAGCGCAATACGTTGAGCATCCACGTCTTCGGCTCCGACAGCGATGGCCTCTTCTTTACGGACTTCCAGAACAGGGTGTCGTTCGAGCACGACGGAGCGCGTCCCGATCCCACCAGGGGACAAATCCTCTTCTACACCAACACGGGATACAGCGAGGTCCTCGATGTCGATGTCGAGTTCAAGCGCCGCTTTGCCAACGGCTCCCTGGTGCATGTGAGCTACACGAATCAGGACGCCGTCGGCAGTTCGTACTTCGACTTGATCTCGGGCAACTCCACCCTCAATCGGGCAGCTCAATACGAGGGTCTGGACAACCCGCCCGCGCTCTTCAATGGGCCGCTCAACACCGCGGTGGAGCACAGCTACAAGCTCTCAGCGGTGGGGAACCTGCCCTGGGGCCTCCAACTGTCTGGTTTCCTGGACTACCGGTCCGGCACTCCCTTCACCGTCCGGGACTCAGAGTTCATACGCTCACCTGGGGGCTTCGCCGCCTATCCGCAGGATCTCTTCGAGGGCTTCAACAGCAGGAACGCGCCGGACTACTTCTCGGCTGATGTGCGTCTGGCCAAGACGTTCACCGTCAGAGAACGGCACGACCTTCACGTCTTTCTCGACGTCTTCAACGCCACCGACCGGACGAACGCGATCGAGATGAACGGTCTGCGCAGCTACAACAACAGCGGCCGTATCGGCGAGCCCGGCACTGTTACTATCGATGACTTTCCAGGAATCCGGAGCCGCGGACCGCAGCGTTCGGCTCAGTTCGGGATCCGGTGGTCGATGTAGGGAGGCTGGTGAACTCGGGGTCGTCCGCGGGCCGGCTCGGTCCGCTGCTGGACTACTTGGGTTCGCTCGACGGCCGCGCCGACCTGGAGGTCTTGAGCCGGCTCCTGGGCGACATCGCGGTGACGCGCGCCGACCTCGGCGCCGCCTGCCGCTTCGGCGAGGACAAGTACCAGCGCAACCGGATCGCCGAGTCGGACTGGTACGAGCTGGTCTGCCTGTGCTGGTCCAGCGGCCAGCGGACCCCGATCCACGACCACCGGGGTTCGAGCTGCGCCTTCCGCGTCGTCGAAGGCGTGGCGACCGAGACCGAGTTCGAGCCGACGGCATCCGGCCTCATCTGCCCCTGCGGCCGCCGTGAGCACGGAGCCGGCCGCGTCTGCGCGTCGGAGGAGGACGACTGCCACCAGGTCGCGAACACGCAGCCGTCGGGCGAGGACCTGATCACGCTCCACATCTACTCGCCGCCGCTGCGGCAGTTCAACGTGTACTCGCTGGACACACCGACGGCTTCGGATCAGCGGCGGCGCGGCTGCTGCGCGTAGCGTGCGATGCGAAGAACTGGGTGCTGATTCGCATGGAGCTGGCCGCCCACTGGGTGCGCCGGGCTGCCATCCGTGCGCCCGCTGACGGGCGCACGGACTGGTTCACGGGTGACGCGGGTCGCGCCACCCGGGTTCTGGCCGGCATCTGGCGCGCAGCGCCGGTTTCTGGACCGCCAGCTAGACTGCCTGACGTTCAAACGCGATGAGGATGTACCCATGAAACAGAGTAAGTGGCTTGGCTTCCTGGCGACAACCGCAGCGCTGCTCACGCTGGCATGCAGCGCCGAACCGGCGCCGCAACTGCGCGTCGTCTACGCCGGCGACGCCGGCACGCCGCACGCGGAGGGCTACCACGCGCTGCTGGCCGAGCACTTCGAGGTGCGGAGCATCGCCCGCAACGACCTGGCGAAGGCCGACCTCAGCGACGCCGACGTCCTGATCGTCGACGGCCAGACGATCGACCGGTCGGAAGAGCGGATCAAGACGATCCCGGGAGCGGAGGGAGTCGATCTGGAGACCCTGTCCATGCCCACCGTCCTGATCGGCGGCCAGGGCGCTCGCATCTCGGACGACCTGAACCTGCTGCTGGGCTGGCGATACGGGTGACTGTGCTTGTTCTCCAGGGCTGTCGTGCCACAGTCCACGTCCGATCCGACCTCTGGCCATCCGATCTTCCACGGACCTCTGCCGATCGAGCTGGAGCTCGAGGAGGTGCCGACCCCACCCAAGTACAAGTACTACGAACTGACGGACGACGTCCCGGACACGATGACCACGGTCAAGATCCTCAAGAAGGAATGGGACACCCTGAACCTCCCCGTCGGCGAGCGGCCGGACAAGAGCGAAGCGGGCGTGGTGACGACGGGCGACGGTTTTCTCGATTCGCCCGACACCGAGTGGATCGCCGGCGGCATGCACCTGAAGGGGCCGGACTACTTCGCGATCGGCCGCCAGGGGCGGCTGCTGCAGTGGGGGTTCTACGGCACCCCGGACGAGATGACGGAGACCGGCCAGCGCCTCCTGATCAACGCCGTCCACTACATCCACGGCTTCAGGGACCATCCGATCCTGGCCACTCGCGAAGCGCGTCCGCGCGAGGGGCTCGCCACCTCCCTCGCTCTCCTCGATCTCTACGAGACGGAGGACATGAAGGAGTTCTACGACACGCCGGAGAAGGTGAAGGAGGCCCAGGATCGGGGCCTCACGTACAGCTTCGGTGAGGCGATTCCGGCGGCGGCGCGCGGCTCCCGCGAAGAGCGGCAGGCCTGGTACGAAGAGAACGAGCCGTATCTCTACTGGGACGGCGGGCGGATCGGCAGCGAGTACGACGGCAAGGCGTTCTTCCGGCTCGAAGGACAGTTCCAGGTCGACGCGGACGCCAGAGCGCTCGGGATCGCCAACAACGACCCGGCCCTGCTCGAACGCGCGGTCGCCGACCTGCGTGAAGGTGTCGAGCCCGAGCGGGCCGAGCGGTTGCTGGCCCGCTACGCCGGCGTGAGCCATGACTCCGCGGACGGCTGGCAGGGCTGGCTCGATGAGAACGGGCCCTCGCTCTTCGCCTCCGACTGGGCCGGCTACCGATTCCGGGCCGCCCAGGGCCCCGGAGGGTCGGACTTGCTCAGTTCCTCCCGGTTCGCGGCGGACGGCGACGAACTGGACGATCTCTCCGTCACCGTGAGCCCCGCGGTCGAGGTGACCATGTCGACGACGACCGACGGCGAATCAACCTTGGCCGTTCTCGACTTCAAGCTCGAACCCGGGTTCTGGATCTACGCCCCCGGTTCCGACGCGGAGTTCAAGTTCGGCGTCCGTGCCCCATCCGGCTTCGCCTACCAGGTGGCCGCCGACCCCGTGCTGCCCGAAGCCGACGGCGAGGGCCGAATCCACGGCGACTTCCGCGTCGAGGTGCCGCTAGAGGGCGAGGGCGGCGTGGCGACGGTCCTGATCGACTACCAGGCATGCGACGAAACGCTCTGCCACTACCCGGTGACCGATGCCCGGCTGATGAGCAGGGTCGAGACCTGAGTCGACCCTGATCCGCTCCGTCACTGGGTGCGCCGACGTCTCGCCCGCATCCGCCCTTGGGAACGCGGGCATCCTGCCCGCATCCGGCCATCTACTGCCGCACGGTCTTCGTTCCGCAGAAGGAGATCGGCCGAGGGCTGCTGGCATCCATGTTGAGAGATCTGAAGGTCGACAGAGGAGACTTTTGACCGATGCGCTATGCCTATCCGTGTGTTCTCAACCCGGAGGAAGACGGCGGCTTCTTCGTCGTCTTCCCCGACGTTCCGGGCGCGCTGACGTGCGGCGACGACCGAGCCGAAGCTCTGGAAATGGCGGCGGACGCCCTTGTAGCCATACTCGCGACCTACGTCCACAACGGCGAGGACCTTCCGCCCCCAAGCTCCGTCGTGGAGGGTCAGGAAGTCGTGGCTGTTCCACCCGTTCCCGCCGCAAAGCTGGCGCTCTATTCGGCGATGCGGGAACAGGGCCTTGACGAGGCGTCCCTGGCCAAGCAGCTCGGGTTGGACGAGGCCTCCGTCGGTAAGCTGCTCGATCCGGACCGCTACTCGCACATCAGAAGAGTCACGAACGCCCTTCGAGCCGTCGGGCGCAGTCTCGTGGTCGAAGACAGAGTGGCCTAGCAGGCGGCGCGAGTTCTGCTGCTCCAGGTCCGCTGTTATGCGGCCCGCGATGACGCCCGTTCCCGGTCCACCGCCGCCTTCAGGTGGGGTGGCGGTCGCCAGAGGCACTCCATGACGTAGGGCAGGTCCATCGGCCGGCCGTCCCAGGCCGGCATCGATTCCTTGCGCGTGACCAGAATGCCGGCGTTCTCCAGGTGCTCGACCAGGTCTCGGGCGGCGCGGAGGCCGACCGGCGGCGGCGCCGGACTCTGCTGCAGCGGCCGTCCGCGGGGATGAACGAACTGCACGGCGCCTTCCTTGTTCATTCGGACATGGAAACCGCCCTCGTGGAGCAGGCGGTGGTGCCGCCGGCAGAGAAGCACGAGGTTCGAGAGCTTCGTTTCGCCGCCGTCGGCCCAGTGTTCGATGTGGTGGGCGTCGCAGTGCTTCGATGTGCAGCCCGGGAAGCGGCAACCCTGGTCGCGGAACTCCAGTGCACGGCGGATCGGCGGCGGAATCGTGCGCGTCTTGCGGCCGACGCTCAGGATCTGGCCGTTGCGGTGGGTCATCCGGACCTTGCCGGCGTCGCAGACGATGCGACGGGCTGTATAGCGGTCGCCCTTGGACCCTGGATCGAGACCGCCCTTGAGTGCGCTCGCGGCTACCAGCGCAAGGGCGTTCGCGCGCTGCTTGCCAACAGGTGGCCGGTCCTCGTCGTTCTTGTCGTAGAGCGTCTCGCCCGCGGCGTCTTCGCCCATGCGTTCCTTTGCGCTCATGCCGGCTTGTTTGTCAATCATTTGTGTCGCTCAATGCTGGGGCCTGACGGTCCAGTTGACATGTATCGTAGGCCGCGAAACCGGCCGCTAGGGGCCTACGTCGAGGACAATGAACCTATCACCAGAGGATTGAGAACACAAGAATATTCAACACGATGGAGGAGGAAGCCAATCTATTGGAGCCGACCGATGATTGCGAGTAAGTCGCGGCTTGGGAGCGTGGAGCGAATCAGGACCAAAGGGGATGCGTTCCTTGTGCAGTAGCAAAAGGAGCGCCACGGCCGCCGCTACGATGACTCCCCGGTTACGCAGTGGGGCCCATCCGGTCTACGGCCGGCGCACTCAGGGGCCGGCATCAAACACAGAGATGGCCGTCCGCTTGCGTAGAGGCGCCGCCCTTCGCCGAACCGGCATAGAGTCAGACCGCCTGTCATGATCACGAGACGCGGCTTCATCTCCGGTGCGGGGATCGCGGCGGCTGGCCTGGGCGCCGGCCTGACCGCGGCTCGCGAGGCGGCGGTCGCGCTGGCTCAACACTCCGAGGCGTCGAACATGAAGATCACTGAACTCGAGACGATCCTGATCGACAACATCGACCCGCCGATCGGGCACCCGGAAGATCGTCGCCACGTGGCGGATCGTCTTCAGCGAGTAGTCCCGCGGTTCATCGAACCGCCGACGGGGCCCGGCTTGGGCGTCGAGCTCGACATGGCGGTCATCGAGAGGCATCGAGCCGCTTGAGCGGACTCACCTTGGCCATGCTCGCCGCTGGCCGCTCGGCGAGGTTCGGGCGCCCGAAGACGCTGGAACCGGTCGGTCCGAGCGGCGAGGTGCTGTTCGAGTACGCGATCTGCGACGCGCTCCGCGCCGGCTGCGGAAAGGTCGTGTTCGTGACCTCGGCGGACCGGACGGAGCAGATCATGAGCCGCGCCGCGGCGCATGCTGGCCGGGCGGTTCCCGTCGACTTCGTGGCCCAGGATTTGGACGACTTGCCCGGCGGCGCCCTACCGCCGGTGGGAAGGGCCAAACCGTGGGGCACAGGCCATGCGGTGTTCGCGCTGCGGCAGAAAGTGGAGGAGCCGTTCCTGGTCGTCAACGCGGACGATTTCTACGGCGCCCGGGCGATCGAGTCGTTCGGGCGGCGTGCGGCTGACGGGCTGGCGGCGGGCGACGATTCGCACTTCCTCGGCGCGTACGAACTCCACCGCACCGGCGTTTCCCGTACCAGCGGCGTCAACCGGGGGATCGTGGCCGCCGGCCCTGGGAACGCGGGCGTCTCGCCCGCATCCGCGTTCCTGGAACGGCTTGACGAGGTCTACGATGTGCTGCTGACCGATTCTGGCCTCGTTGGCCGCGACGGCGAAGGGGAGGCTCGGTCGTTGGCCGCGGACACCCTCTGCTCGATGAACCTGTGGGCCTTCCAGCCCTCGATCTTCGGCCTCCTCAAAGCCGCCTTCGCGGACTTCCACGCGAACCTCGACAATCCGGTCACGAGCGAGTTCCTGCTCAGCGAGACCGTCGGCCAACTGATCGGGCAGGAATCGGCGAGCGTCCGACTCCTGCCGATGACCCAGAGCACCGCGGGACTGACCTACCCCGGCGACCTGCCCCCGGTTGCTTCGACCCTGAGCGATGCCGTGGCAGCCGGCGACTACCCGGATGACTTGGGCGAGTGGTTCGGAGAGCGATCGTCCCGGAGACCCGCTTGACGCTCCCCGGGACCGTCGGGTTGCAGCACGGTAGCTCAATCGAAGCGACGACTTGTCTCTGGGTGCGTTGCCCTTGCGCGGTTCTCTACTGCAACCGGATTCACGCCGCTGCGGACGGTGCCGTCCCCTCGCGGGTGTGCTCAAAGCCGAGCCAGCCATGCGCCTGAACAACCTCGACTGGACCGTCCTCGCCGCGTACGGCGCGCTCGCCCTTGCAGTCGGCCTCGTCTTCGCCCGGCGCGCGGGCGCCGGCACCGGCCAGTTCTTCCTCGCCGGTCGGAACCTGCCGTGGTGGCTGCTCGGCACGTCCATGGTCGCCACGACCTTCTCGACGGACACGCCGAACTTGGTCACGGACCTGGTGCGGAACGGCGGCGTCTCCGGCAACTGGATGTGGTGGGCGTTCCTGATCACCGGCATGTGCACGACGTTCTTCTACGCGAAGCTCTGGCGGCGGTCCGGCGTCTTCACCGACATCGGCTTCTACGAACTGCGCTACTCGGGACGGGCGGCGGTGTTTCTGCGCGGCTTCCGGGCGGTGTACCTGGGTGTGTTCTTCAACGTGATGATCATGGCGGCGGTGCTGCTCGCCGGGATCAAGATCGGCGGCGTCCTGCTCGGCGTCGACAAGTACACGACGGTGCTCGTGGCGGCGGCCGTCACGGCTGCGTACTCGGCCACCTCCGGCCTCTGGGGGGTCGTGGTCACGGACCTCATGCTGTTCGTCATCGCGATGGTGGGGTCCGTGGCGGCCGCCTGGTACGCGCTGGCGCACCCCGCCGTCGGCGGGCTGTCGGGCCTGGTCTCGAACCCCGACATCGCTTCGCGCCTCGCTCTGCTGCCGGACTTCGGGGACTGGGAGACCGCGGCGACCGTCTTCCTGATCCCGGTCGCCGTCCAGTGGTGGTCCACCTGGTACCCCGGCGCCGAGCCGGGCGGCGGCGGCTACGCGGCCCAGCGCATGCTCGCCGCGCGCAGCGAGCGGGACTCGATGGGCGCGACGCTGTGGTTCAACATCGCCCACTACGCGCTGCGGCCGTGGCCGTGGATCCTGGTCGCGCTGGCGTCGATCGTCGTCTACCCGACCCTGGACTCGATCGCCGCCGCCTTCCCGCATCTCGATCCGTCGATCATCCGGCACGACCTCGCCTACCCGGCAATGCTCGTCTTCCTGCCGCACGGCCTGCTCGGGCTGGTCGTCGCGTCGCTGGCGGCGGCATTGATGTCGACGATTTCGACGCATCTCAACTGGGGCGCCTCTTACATCGTCGACGACGTGTACCGGCGGTTCGTACGGCCCGGCCGCGGCGAGTCGCACTACATTTTGGTGGCCCGCCTGTCGACGATCGGCCTGGTCGCCCTGGCGGCGGTGGTCGCGCTATGGCTCGAGAACGCGATGCAGGCGTTTCAGATCCTGCTCCAGATCGGCGCCGGCACCGGGCTGATCTTCCTGCTGCGCTGGTTCTGGTGGCGGATCAACGCCTGGTCCGAGATCTCGGCGATGGTCGTGTCGTTCGGGGTCGCGGTGTGGTTCCAGTTCGGCCACGAAGGGGTCGGGTTGGCGCTGCCTTCGACCGCCGCGCAACTTCTCTTCGGCGTCGGCCTCACGACCGTGGTCTGGTTTGGTGTGACCATGGCCACGCGGCCGACGGAGACGGCCGTTCTCCAGGCGTTCTACGACCGGGTGCGCCCGTTCGCGTGCGGCTGGCGGCGGGTCGTGGAGACGCGGCCGGATGAGCCCGGCAGCGCGACGGCCGCGCTGCTGGCCTGGCTGTTCGGTTGCGTCGCGGTGTATGCGGCCTTGTTCGGGACGGGAATGGCGCTCTACGGGCGTGGGCTGGAGGCCGTTGCATTCGGGGCTGCGGCCCTGCTGGCGGGCTACGGCCTGTTCCGCCTGTTGCCCCGCACGACCGGGTAGTCGCGGAGCGAGCCTGGGAACGCGGGCGTCTCGCCCGCATCGCCCGCAGCGGGACCGGCATGGATGCAGTAGAGAGTTGCGCCTCGGCGGGATGAAATGTCCTGCTGCAAGCGGGTGGAAAGCGCTGCGAGTACTCCGGGCTACACCTCCTCGAACCGCGCGCTGAAGTGCGGCAAGGCTTCCGGCGCCTCGACGATCCGCAGCCCGCGAATCCGATCGCGCTCGCCGAACAACTCGATCATCGCCTCCACGACGTAGTCCATGTGGGACTGCGTGTAGACCCGCCTCGGCACCGCCAGGCGCACGAGGTCGAGCGGCGGCGCCTTGCGGGCGCCGAACATGACGGTACCCACCTCGCAGGCGCGGACGCCGGCATGCCGGTAGAGGGCGACGACCAGGGCCTGGCCCGGGAGCTGTTCGCGAGACAGGTGCGGGCAGAACCGGCACGCGTCGATGTAGATGGCGTGTCCGCCCGGCGGCTCGACGATCTGAATGCCGGCCGCCAGCAATCGCTCTCCGACGTAAGCGGTACTGCGGATCCGGTAGCGGAGGTAATCCTCGTCGAGCACCTCGCGGAAACCGAGAGCCATCGCCTCCAGGTCCCTGCCCGCAAGCCCACCGTAGGTGACGTAGCCCTCGGTCAGGATGGTCAGGTCGCTGGCGCGGCGGAACAGCTCCGCGTCGCGCAGGAGCAGAAGTCCGCCGATGTTGACGATCCCGTCCTTCTTGGCGCTGATCGTGGCGCCGTCCGCGAGGTCGAACATGTCGCGCGCGATCGCGTGCGCGGACCGTTCCTGTTGTCCGGTCTCCCGCTCCTTGATGAACCAGGCGTTCTCCGCGAACCGGCAGGCATCGAGGAACAGGGGCACGCCGTAGCGGCGGCACGACTGCCGCGTCGCGCGGAGGTTCTCCAGGCTCACGGGCTGGCCTCCGCTCGTGTTGCTGGTGACCGTACACATCACCACCGGTACATGCACACTCTCGGCCGCAAGCAGTGACTCCAGCCGGTCCAGATCGAGGTTGCCCTTGAAGGGATGGCGGTTCGTTGGATCCGTCGCTTCGGGAATGGCGAGGTCCACCGCCCGGGCGCCGCTGTGTTCGATGTTCGCGCGGGTCGTGTCGAAATGGGCGTTGTTCGGCACGATCTTCCCGGCGCCGCCGATCAGGTCGAAGAGAATCCGCTCGCTGGCGCGCCCTTGATGGGTAGGCAGCATCCGCTCGAACCCCATGATCTCCTCGACGGTCTCCCGCAGGCGGTGGAAGCTGGTCGAGCCGGCGTAGCTCTCGTCCGCGCGCATGATCGCGGCCCACTGCTGTGCACTCATTGCGCCCGTGCCGCTGTCGGTGAGCAGATCGATCAGCACGTGCGCCGCTTCGATCTTGAACAGGTTGAAGCCGGCCGCGCGGAGCAACTCCTCGCGGCGCTCCGCGCTGGGTAGCCGGATCGGCTCGACAGCCTTGATCCGGAAGGGCTCGATGATGGTCTTCACTGGCAGACGGACGCGCGCTGGGGCGTGCGCCGGGCTCAATGCCCATCCTACCGCACCTGGCGGCTCGAGCGGAACGCCGGATGCGTCAAATCCGGAGGCTGCTCCTCCGAGGTGCAACGTTCCTCTACTGACGGCAAGAGCTTGGGAGCTTGCGCGGCAGAACGATCTGACCTGGGAACCCGTGTGGCGCGACCCGCGCCACACGCGAACCACTCCGTGCGCCCGTCATCGGGCGCACGGATGGCACGCGGTCGTTCTGCCGCGCCTAGGATAGGCTGAACCAACTTTGTCACCCCGGCAACAAGAGAGCCTGGGATCGGGAGTCTCGGCTTCTTCATGGCTGGGCACGGCAATAAGACATCGCTGGTCGCTTCAGTGGTGATTCTGGCGATCGCCGCGTGCGCCGCACCCGACAAGGGACTTCAGGGTTCCGGCATCGAGTTCTTCCCTGGAAGCTATTCGCAAGCTCTGCAAAGGCGGCTGCCGAAGACAAGCTCGATATCGTCGATGTGTATACCGACTGGTGCGGCCCCTGCAAGTTGATGGACTTGAACGTGTTTACGGACCCCGTGGTCGGCGACTATTACGACCGGCACTTCGTTGGCATCAAGTACGACGAGTTGACTGAGGTTGGCGAACGAGCGCTCAGCCAGCTTGATGCCGGGGAAGTCGATCCGGCCTTCCTGTTCTTTATTGAAAGACTTTTCCTGGAAAGAGAGTTCGGCGCTGATAGCTGAGCGCACGACGTACTGACGACATGCCGCTTGCCGGTGATCTGTTGCGCCGGGACGGGGAAGAGGCTGTGCGTCTGATCGTGAAGGAGTTGGTCTCCCAGGCCCGCACAGCCGCGCCGCGCACCCTCGATCCGGAGGACGCCGAGGGCCTCCACGATTTCAGGGTCTCGATCCGGCGGCTGCGGAGCACCATGAGCGCCTGGAAAGGGCTGCTCCGAGGCGTCGTGGAGAAGCGGGACCGGCGGACGCTCGCCGGGTTCCAGAAACGGACCGGCTCCAGCCGCGATGCCGAGGTGGCGCTCGAGTGGCTGGAGGAACAGCGCTCGGAACTGTGCCCCGAGCACTTGCCCAGTCTCGAGTGGCTGGTAGCAGACCTGGGAACGCGGGCGTCTCGCCCGCATCCGGGTTCCGCCCACGGACCACGGAAGTCTCGCCCGCATCCGGGCGGCTCAGCCGCGCCCACAGGCACCCACCTGGAGTTCGAGTCCCAGTTCGCCGACTGGGCGGACGGCCTTGAGTCACGCCTGGCCCACCAGATGCAAGGACAAGGCGTTGGCCCGCCGTACGCCCAGGTGCTTTCCGAGCGGCTGGATCGGATCGCTCACAGGCTGGCGGCTCGCGTTGACGGCCTTGGCGGCGACCGTGAGCAGGGCCCGCACAGGGTGCGCATCGCCTGCAAGCGCCTCCGCTACCTGGTCGAACCGGTACGCGCGGAAAGCGAGGTTGCGGCGTCCCTGGTTGATCGCTGCAAGCGCCTGCAGGACGTGCTCGGCACTCTGAACGATGCGAACGTGTTCGACGATCTGCTGAGGGGCTACCTCGACGGCGCCTCGTCTGCGAGGAAGTCCGGAGTGCTGTCGTTGTGGCGACTCAACGCGGCTCGGGCGGACGCCAGCTACCAGTCGTTCCGTCTTGACTGGCTGGAGCACGGCGGTCTGCGAACGCTGCTGGACGAAGCCGCGGCTCTGGCGCGGCAGCTCCGCGGCTAGAGCCGCCAAGCCGCTCACGACCTCGAGGAACAGCGGCCCTGAACGCCGCCGGAGTCGGCGCGCCGGTGCCGGTTCGTGTGCTGGACGGCCGGCGCTACGTGCAGGTACAGGTGGGAACGAGCGAGTCGCGCCTGATCGGTGTCTCCGAGTGGGTAGAGGGGCTGGTGCTGTCCGATCTGGTCGACGAGGCGAGCGGAGAACGCCTGGCCGGCTACTTCGACCACCTGGGCCGCATCGCGGCGCGCATTGACGCGCGCCCGGAACTGGGGCGCCGTGACGCGTTCGAGCGTGTCCTCGGGATGGCCAGGCGACAGGCGGCAACTCTACCAGGCTGGTGGAATGGTGCCTTGACAGCATAGGCGCCAGGCATCATGATGCAGAGATGCGAACCACCGTAACGCTCGACGCCGACACGGAATCACTGCTGCGCGAAGCGATGCGGCAACGGGGACAGACCTTCAAGCAGGCCTTGAACGACGCCGTCCGGCGAAGCCTCGCCGGAGTCGCCGCCAGTCAGGAGCGGCCGCCTTTCGTCCAGCGCGCCTTCCCGATGCGCCTCAGAACCGGTTACGACCTCGGCAACCTCTCGGCCCTCGAAGCAGATCTGGATGCAGAGGCGTTTCTTGAAGTGACCGGTCGCCTTGTCGAGGAAACCGACAAGCCGAAGTGATCGTCCCCGACGCGAACCTCCTCCTGTACTCGGTTGATTCAGCCAGTCCGTTCCACTCTTCTGCGGCGAAGTGGTGGACTGGCTGTCTGAGCGGCGCCGTTCCGGTTGGACTCTGCCAACCAGTCCTCTTCGCGTTCCTGCGGGTCAGCACGAACCGGCGCATCTTCCGGGCGCCGCTCTCGCTTGAAGTAGCGGGCGACTTGGTGGACGAATGGGCTGCCCACCCCGTGACGCGCCTCCTCCTACCGGGTGAAGACCATGTGAGACACGTCGTCGAACTGCTGGCCGCCGCCGGATCCGCGGGCGGCGACCTCGTCACGGACGCGCAGATCGCCGCGCTCGCTCGGGCCCACCGAGGCGAAGTGCATACCGCGGATCACGACTTCCGGCGCTTCCCGGGAGTGAACTGCCACTACCCACTCGCGCCCTGACCAAGGGACGGGACAGCGCCAAACGGTTTACAGACCGGTGCTTCGCGCCGGATGCGGGCAAAATGCCCGCGTTCCCAGGAACCTCAGGCTGACGAACACCGGGAAACGAAAGCCCGGCCATCGATACGACTTCGTCCCAAGGGCCCACAACTGCGCGGCCCATGTCGGCGACGATGCCGATCCGCGGCCGGCGCGAGGGTTCCGCTGGCGAGCCGTGGCTCATCGGTCGCCGAAGAGTACAGGCAGCGCCGGTGAATGGCGCCAGGCGCGGATCGCACCGCCGGCCGCAACGCCTCCTGTACACTGCCTCGATCCAGATTCTTGAAACGGGGACGCAGCGATGACGAGTCGACGCCTGCTTGGTTTTCTCCTCTGCCTGGCTCTGGCCACGGCAGCCCAGGGAGCCGCAGACGCCACGGGACCGACGTTCTACGAGCACGTCCTGCCCATCCTGCAGGAGAACTGCCAGGAGTGTCACCGCCCGTCCGGCGGCAAGATCTACCGTGGCGGCGTGCCGATGTCGCTCACGACCTACGAAGAGGCCCGGCCCTGGGCGCGCTCGATCGTGCGCATGACGACCTCGAAGGAGATGCCGCCGTGGGACGCCTCCGAGCACTTCGACGGCGTGTTCAGGAACGAGCGCGGCTTGACCGACGCCGAGATCGCGACGTTCAAGCGCTGGGCCGAGGCTGGCGCCCAGCCCGGACGGCCCGAGGACGGGCCCGAGCCGATCGACTGGTCCGACGACGAGGGCTGGCTGTTCCCCGATCCCGACCTGGTGCTCAAGATGCCCGAGCCCTACTACGTCGAGGACGACATCAAGGACATCTACACCAAGCACCGCCTGGTCCTGACCCCGGACATCCTGCCCGACGACAAGTGGGTGCAGGAGATCGAGTTCCGGCGCGGCAGCGAACTCGTCCACCACTTCAACATCTTCGTCAAGGGGCCGAGCGACGAGGAGCGGCCCAAGGCGCGAACGCCGGGGCGGGCGACCGAAACCGTCGGGGGCGAGTAACCGCAAGCGCCAGCCACCAGCGCATCCAACCCGCGAGGCAGCCACGATGAGAGTTGGTCTATTCCTCTGCCTACCGCTCGCAGCCATCTTGGCTGCCTGCGCCACCGGCGACGACGCGGCGCAATCGGCCTCATCCGATGCCCGGGTTGTCCTCCTGAACAGCGACAACTTCGACCAGGAGGTCTACCAGGCGGACGTGCCCGTCCTGGTGGACTTCACCGCCACCTGGTGCGTCCCCTGCAAGGTCGTCGACCCGATCGTCGAAAGTCTGGCGCCCGAGATGGCGGGACGAGCAAAGATCGGCAAGCTGGACATCGACGAGTCGCCGGACATCTATCGGGGGCTGGGCGTCAACGGCGTACCGCACGTCCTCTTCTTCCGGAACGGCGAGGAGCAGGACCGGATCGTGGGCGTCCAGAGCCGGGAAACCTACGTCGACTACCTGGAAGCCATGATCGCCGGGAGGTCGGCGTTCGACGCTTCGCTGGCCTTCCTCGACGACGACGCGTTCCGGAGGCACTTCGTGGTCTCAAGGCCCGTGGAGGACCTCGAGAAGGCGCTCCCGGAACGGCCGGATCTGCTCGTCGAACCGTTCGAGAACGGCCAGACGCCGCTGTCGCTGATCCTGCTCTCGCCCAGCATTCGGCAGAACGCCCAGATCGACCTCGCGCTGACGCAGGCGCCGGTCATCTCCGCGGCTGACCTGGTCGGCCTGGGCCGCTGCGACGAGCTTCAGGCCGCCCTTGCCGACGATCCCGAGACCGCCAGCCGACCGGACCCGGACGGCGCGTCGCCCCTGTGGGTGTCCCTGATGCGCTCACACCGGCTGGGAGACCGTAGCTGCCTCCGCACCCTGCTGGATGCGGGCGCCGATCCGTCGAGAGAGCAGGCGGACCGGTTCCACCTCGCCCGCCCGCTGATCCTCCAGGAGGACGTCGACCTGCTCCGCGAGTTCCTCGACCGCGGCATGGACGCCGAGTCGACGAACGAGGAGGGGTACAACACGCTCCACTGGGCCGGCGTCTACGCCATGGTCGACGGCGCACGCCTGCTCCTGGAGCGCGGAATCGACACCGCCGCGAAGACGCAGCAGGGACAGACCGCACTCGACATCCTCCGCGACCGGCGCGAGCGACGGATGGAGTCCCTCGAAGAGGTCGAATCCGAGGAGCACCGGACCGTACTGGCCGAGTCGCTGCAGCAGATCGACGCGATGATCGCGCTGCTGTCGGCCGAACCGCCGCCCGCGGGCGCCTAAGCCGCGGACGCGGGTCTCCTTGCGACCCCGTCCGGGGGGCTGATACATCTTAGGATTGATCGACAGAGCCAATTGACCCGGCTACGCCAACGACCCGCAGGGAGTGACGTTCATGAGCATTGCCGCCTCCGTAGCCACCCGAGTCCCGGCCGACCGCATCGACCTGGCCGACCCCGGCCTACTTCGAGCCCAGGCCTGCATCGACGGCCAGTGGGTCGACGCCGATTCCGGCGAGACCTTCGCCGTCGAGAACCCCGCCACGGGCGAGGTCCTGGCTGAGGTCGCCTGCTGCGGCGCGGCCGAAACCCGGCGCGCCATCGAGGCGGCCGGAAGGGCCTTCGAGCAGTGGCGGCACACCACGGCCAAGGAGCGCGCCGCGCTGCTGCGGCGCTGGTTCGACCTGATGATGGAGAGCCAGGAAGACCTGGCTCAGATGATGACGGCGGAACAGGGCAAGCCCCTCTTTGAAGCCCGCGGGGAGATCGCCTACGGCGCCAGCTACATCGAGTGGTTCGCGGAAGAGGCCAAGCGGGTGTACGGCGACACGATCCCCCAGCCTTCCAACGACAAGCGCGTCGTCTGCATCAAGCAGCCGGTCGGAGTGGTGGCCTGCATCACACCCTGGAACTTCCCCAACGCCATGCTCGCGCGCAAGATCGCACCGGCCCTCGCGGCCGGCTGTACGGTGGTCTGCAAGCCGGCCAACGAGACGCCACTGTCGGCCAATGCCCTGGCCGAGCTGGCGACGCGCGCGGGCATCCCGCCCGGAGTGATCAACATCCTCTGCGGCCAGACCGAGGAGATCGGCGAGGAACTGACGTCCAACCCCACGGTCCGCAAGCTCACCTTCACGGGCTCCACCGCGGTGGGAAAGCTGCTCATGGCTCAATGCGCGGGCACGATGAAGCGGATGTCCATGGAACTGGGCGGCAACGCGCCCTTCATCGTGTTCGACGACGCCGACCTGGATGCGGCGGTGACCGGCGCCATGATCTGCAAGTTCCGCAACGCGGGCCAGACCTGCGTGTGCGCCAACCGCATCCTGGTCCAGGAAGGCGTCTACGACGAGTTCGCCGAAAGACTCGCCGCGGCCGTGGCCGGGATCAAGATGGGCGACGGCACCGAGGATGGCGTCACCGTGGGCCCGCTGATCAGCACCGAGGCAGTGGCGAACGTGACCAGTCGCGTCACCGACGCGGTGGACCGGGGCGCCACGGTCGAGATGGGCGGCGTTCCGTCGGATCTGGGCGGGTGCTTCGTCCAACCCACCATCCTCACCGGCGTGACGGACGACATGCGGGTGTTCCGCGAAGAAATCTTCGGACCCATCGCGCCGCTGATGAAGTTCAGCACTGAAGAAGAAGCGATCGCCATGGCCAACGACACCGAGTTCGGCCTAGCCAGCTATTTCTACGCCCGCGACGTGGGCCGCATCTGGCGCGTCAGCGAAGCGCTCGAATACGGCATCGTCGGCATCAACGAAGGCATCATTTCCAACGAAAGGGGATTATATCTCTAGGTTGACAAACTGGCTCTCCGTCCGGTAGGGTATACCTCACGGTTGACGGAGGGAGAAGCGATGAACGACACAGAACTCAAGGCACCCGGCAAGGCTCACCGGAAGGGCATCACGCTGTTCGACTTGCAGCGGATGTTCCCCGATGAGGAAGCGGCGCGGCAGTGGTTCGAGGCGATCGTCTGGCCGGACGGCGAGCGCTACTGCCCGCACTGCGGCACCGACAACAACCACGAGTGCAGCCACGCGAAGATGCCGTACCGCTGCCGCGACTGCAAGCGGTACTTCTCGGTGAAGACCGGCACCGTGATGGCGCGGTCGAAGCTGCCTCTGCTCAAGTGGCTGTACGCGATCTACCTCGACACAACGAGCCTCAAGGGCGTGTCGTCGATGAAGATCCACCGTGACCTGGGCGTCACTCAGAAGACCGCGTGGTTCATGCTCCAGCGCATCCGCGAGTTCAGCGACTCGGGGCCGACCGTGCGCTTCGAGGGACCGGCAGAAGCCGATGAGGCGTACTTCGGCGGTCTGCGGAAGAATATGCACGCGAAGAAGCGCAAGACCCTCGAAGGCCGTGGCTCTGTCGGCAAGACAGCGGTGGTGGGCGTCAAGGACCGCGAGACCGGCATGGTGGCGGCGCGTGTCGTCCGTTCGACCGACGGCGAGACCCTGCAAGCGTTCGTCCGTGAGCACGTCGAACCCGGCGCAACGGTCTACACGGACGATACGGGGGCGTACAGCGGTTTGACCGAGTACGAGCGCGGCACCGTCAAGCACTCGGTCGGCGAGTACGTTGCGGGCAAGGTTCACACGAACTCGATCGAGAGCTTCTGGTCGATGCTCAAGCGCGCCCACAAGGGCGTGTACCACAAGCTCTCACCGAAGCATCTACAGCGCTACGTCAACCAGTTCGCGGGCCGTCACAACTTCCGCGATCTCGACACGCTGGCGCAAATGGCGTCCGTCACCGAGGGGCTGGCGGGCAAGCGGCTCCAGTACCGTGACCTGATCGCCGACAACGGCCTGCCGTCCGGCGCTCGCTCGGCATGAACCCACCGGACGCGGGCACGCTGTACTACGGTGACTGCCTCGACTGGATGCAGCGATGGGACGATCAGTCCGTAGACCTGATTTACCTCGATCCGCCATTCAACTCGAAGGCCGACTACAACATCCTCTACTCGGCTCGCGGCGGCGCTGACGCGCAGTACCGGGCGTTCAGCGACACATGGGCGTGGGACGAAGCCGCGGCGGACCGCTACGCGGCCTACGAGGGTGCGCCCGCACGACGCGCCCACGACGCGATAGTGGGCCTACGGCACGCCATCGGCCCGTCCGGGATGCTCGCCTACCTGACCTACATGGCGGAGCGCTTGGAGCACATGCACCGGCTCCTCAAGCCAACAGGTTCGATCTACTTGCACTGTGACCCGACCGCGAGCCACTATCTCAAAATCGTCATGGACGCGATCTTCGGTGTGCCGAATTTCCGATCCGAAATCGGATGGAAGCGAACCAGCAGCCACAACGACGGCGCGCAGGGAAGACGACAATTTGGACGTGTACTGGATCGCGTCCTCTACTACTCGAGGGGCGACGGTTGGGCTTGGAATCCGCTGTACACGCCATACGATGACCAATACGTCGACGGTTTCTACCGCTATGTCGAAGAAGACACTGGACGGCGCTATCGACTCAGCGATATGACTGGGCGCGGCGGTGCAGCGAAGGGCAACCCGCAGTACGAGGTACTGGGCGTAACGCGCTATTGGGCCTACTCCCGCGAGCGGATGCAGCGGATGATCGACGAAGGACGGGTTGTACAAACAGCGCCGGGCCGCGTCCCGGCCTACAAGCGCTATTTGGACGAGGCCAAGGGCCGGCCGTTGCAGGACCTATGGACGGACATAGGGCCGATCGGCGCCCAGGCGAAGGAACGGATGGGTTACCCGACCCAGAAGCCCCGCGCGTTGCTGGAGCGGATCATCGAAGCGAGCAGTAACCCTGACGACCTGATTCTCGATCCGTTCTGCGGTTGCGGTACGACCATTGAAGCGGCGCAGCGTCTCGGCCGACAGTGGGCCGGGATCGACATTTCGTCATTCGCTATCGACCTGATCCGTGAGAAGCGGCTGAAGAACCGGACGATCCCGACGAAGGGGATCCCGGTCGATCTCGCATCGGCGCGCAAGCTGGCAACCGAGCAGCCGTTCAGCTTTGAATCGTGGGCGGTGACGCGGCTCCCCGGTTTCGCGCCGAACATGAAGCAGGTTGCGGACGGCGGCGTGGACGGTCGCGCCGTGATCGCCGCTCAGCCGGACGACTACGATTCCCGTCTCGCGCTGGCGCAGATCAAGGGCGGTGGATTCCATCTCGGAGCGTTGCGGGACTTCCGCCATGTCACAGACCGCGACGAAGCGGCTCTCGGCTGCTTCGTCACACTGGAACCAGTCGGCTCGCGTGCAGCGCGGGCGGAAGCGGCAGAGGCTGGCACGATCAGCGTGTCCGGTCAGCCCTACAGGAGAATGCAGCTATGGCCGATCAGCGAGTACTTCGACGGGAGACTGCCACGCTTGCCGACGATGAACGATCCGTACAGCGGCAAGCCGATGGCGCAGCAGGAACTGTTCTGAGGGAGCATTCCATCTACGGCGGGCCTAGGTGAGCGGCGCTGTTATGAAGATCAAGAAGCCTCGCCGCAAGGGATTGAAGGCCAACTACAACGGCGCGACTCCGAAGCAGGTGGCGCACTGGCTGCTGATGAAGGACCGGGCGAAGCCGGTCAAGGCCACCAAGAAGGCCGAGGCGTGATCGGTTTCTGTCAACCTACGGATATAATCCCCCAACGAAATGGCCCCCTTCGGCGGCATGAAGGAATCCGGCCACGGCCGCGAAGGGTCGAAGTACGGACTCGACGACTACCTCGAGATCAAGTACATGTGCATTGGGGGGATTGAGGGGTAGCTCGGAAAGCTGGCCGCAAATCACTGGGTGCGCCGGCCGCAAGGCCGGCTCCGCTTAGGTGCCCGTGCCCATCACTTCCGTTTCTTTCTTCAGCGCCACCAGGAACTCGTCGCGTTCGATCCCGGCTCCCCGGAGCAAGCTGGACAGAGTTCCAAGCTTCACGTCCTTCCGGTGCATCGGCACCACCACCGGTGAACGTCCCGGGGTCCACAGGTGCGACCCCTTCTGCCGGATCGTCTTGTAACCGAGTCGCTCGAAGGCGCGTACAACTTCTCGCGGCTTAAGTGACGGCAACCTGGCCATTCAGTGGCAACTCGAGAAGCGTCGGGGGCCCGCCATCGGTCGCGCGGCGCGGCAGCGCCGATGTCGTGACCTCGAACCTGAAGTGGGGGGCCAGATCGCGCGTCAGGAGTCCCTTCTTGACCAGTTCCTCGGCCAGGATCCCCAGTTCGTCGCTCGTTTCAAAGAAGAGGACCGTCGCCTCTTGCAGCATCTCCAAGGCCTCGTCGAGCGTAGCTCCCTGACTGGCCAAGCCGAGGTCCGGGCAGGTGGCGACCCACTCACCGTCCTCTTGATGCGCCTCAATCCCAACCGTGATTCGCCACCCAGGCGGTCTACTCATGTCGGAGTACCTCCGTGGCGCTAGTTACTCGATTCACCACAGCCGCGATGGCGGCAGTGTAGCGAACGGAGAACCCTACAGGACGGATTTGAGTTCGGGAAGCCACCTCGTGGCGGCGTAGTCCCTCATGCGGCTTCGCGCGAACCGGCGGCAAGCCCAGCGAGGTCGCGAACGTCCGTAACCGTCTCCAACCGCAACGACAACTCCCGCAGCCGCTCGCTCGCCTCCGTCCCCAGCAGCGGCGCCGCCAAACCAGTCATCTTCGCCGCCAGCTTCGCCCCCTGCGCCTCCAGGTCCGTCGCCGGGATGCCGGTGTCATGGAACTCCTCCAGCCGATGCCCGTTCGCCCGTAGCTCCACCCGGGCCTGAGTGTGGCCGAGCAAGCGGTCGGTCCGCACCTCGACCTTGTCGATCATCCGCGCAACCTCCGGATCGTCCAGCGTCTCGTCGACGAAGGTCCCGGTGTCCGTCGTGTCGATTCCGAGCATCGCCAACGACGTCGTGGCGACCAGGCTGAACTTCGCCTCCAGGCCGGTCTTCGGTTCGGGAATGCCGCACACGTCGAGCAGGCCCGGATGCACCGTGACGATCGCCTTCTCGACGTCCCTTGCCGAGATCCCCTCCGCCGCCAACTGGGGCCGCAGCCGCCCAACCGACTCGATCGCCGCGTGGGTCAGGTAGCAGGCGGCGTGGTACTTGAACAGCGTGTCCTCGATCAGGAAGCGGCCGTCCTGTTCCTCCAGTCGCTGCCACTTGACCGCTTCGTGGCCGGTAGCCGCGGCGTCGGCGTAGCCCTGCCGGCCGTCAACGGCCTCCGGGTTCGAGGTGAAGCCGCGCATCGCCAGCCGCGCCGAGAGCAGGCCGCGCTCGGCGGCGTGCCCGGCGTGGAACGGCTTGGTCATCGTGCCGAAGTTCGCCTTGAGACCGCTGGCCTGCGAGGCCGCGAGGCCCAGGGCGTGCGCGAACTGCTCGTTGCTCGCACCGAGCAGGTGGCAGGCCGCGGCCGCGGCGCCGTGGACGCCGATCGTCGACGTCGAGTGCCAGCCCTTGGCGTAGGCGGCGCCTCCGATCAGCGCGCCGACGCGCGACTCGACCTCCACGCCGACAATGAAGGCGACGAGCAGCCGCTCGCCGCGCGCGCCCATCTCCTGGGCCTGCGCCAGGGCGGCCGGGAAGACCGGCACCGTTGGATGACCGCCCATCATGCTGTGCGTGTCGTCGAAATCGAGCGCGTGGCCGGCGGCGCCGTTCAGCAGGGCGGCGACGCCCGGCGCGCAGTGCAGCTCCGTGCCGACGATCGAGCACGGACCGGCCTGGCCGGCCAGCTCATCGCGCAAGATCCCGGACAGCGGCTCGCGGCTGCCGGCCAGCGCACAGCCGAACCAGTCGAGCACACACTGGCCGGCCACGGTGCGGGCCTCCACCGGGATGTCGTCGAGGGTCAAGCGGCCAAAGCGGTCCCAGAGATGGTTCGCAAGTCTCATCGTGTTTCCTCCACTTTCCGGACTCCCTAGAGCCCCAGATGCCGCCGAGAACCGACGCTACGCCTTCGGAGTGTAGGTCACCGGCACTCTGATCACCGGCGATGACTCGCGGCACCCCCAGTCACAGGAGCTGCGACAGCAACGTTCGCGCCGGGACGATCAAGGGCCTTCCAGGATCCTCGAAGCAGCTCCGGTCGACGTAGTCAGCCGCGACCGAGACCTGGAAGGCGAAGGGCGCCCGCAGGCGGTCCTGGTAGTAGCGGAGGTGAGGGCTCAGCGAGTCGCCGCCGTGCTTGATTTCGGCGAGGATCCAGGGGTCGCCATCCCGCACGACGAGCAGATCGACTTCGCGCTTCTCCTTGTCCCGCAGATAGGCGAGTTCGAAGTCGCCCAAGCCGAGGTCGTTCCAGCCGTCGACGGCCTTGGCGAGGTGGCAGGCAACGAATGTCTCTGCGCGCTGGCCAGTGTCCTCGACGCCTGACCAGTCCCGCAGGTACCACTTGGGCTCCTTGCGCAGCGACCGAGAGAGGTTGCGAAACCAGGGGCGCACCAGGAAACCCAGGTGAAGGTCGACAAGCGCCGCGACCCAGCGGCGAACGGTGTCGGCCGCCACCTGGACCTGCCTTGCGAGATTGTCGTAGACCACCTGCTGTCCGGAACGGTCGGAGAGCACACGCACCAGGACCTCCAACTGGTCCAGTTGCTGGATTCGGGTCAGGTCTCGCACCTCCTCACGGACCAGTTGCCCGAACCGGAGAGTCCGCCAGCGACGGGTGAAGCGGATGTCACGCCTGAGGTACGGCTCGGGAAAACCGCCGTGCCTCCAGAGCGCCTCGAAGTCGCCGTCGCCAATCGCCCGGGGCGAGCGCAGCAGGCCAAGCGGCTCGGCCGGATCCCGCAGCGCAACTTCAGCCACCGAAAAGGGGTGCATCCGGTAGAGGAAGTAGCGCCCCATCAGGCTGTCGCCACCGCGCCGGTAGACGTCCAGCCGACTGCTCCCGGTGACCAGAATCCGCATCCGGCCCCCGTAGCTGTCGAAGAGTCCCTTGAGGAAGGACTTCCAGCGCGCGAACTTGTGGAGCTCGTCGAACAGCACGACGGGCGGCGTCTCGGACAGGCGGTCCAGCCCCAACGCATCGACGACCCGACGGGGACCGGCGAGCACGAGTTCCCGATGGTCGAGATCGTCCCAGTTGAGGGTTGCGTCGGCCCTGGCGCGACAGGTGGTCGTCTTGCCGACCTGCCGCGGGCCGCTGACGAAGGCCATCTGCCGATTCCGGCCGAGATGCTCCGTCAGGATCGGGTCATAGATCCGCGGCGACTCCAAGTCCACGCGACCATTCTTCTTACTATCGTGGAATAGTCAAGACCATTCCGCGATCGCCCTCTGAATGGACGCGCCCGTCAACTCCTCCTCGACGGCTTTCCAAGCAACGCGTCCGACACGATCTTCAGCATGATCTCAGACGTCCCCTCGAAGATCTTCGTCAGCCGCGCGTCGCGCCAGTAGCGCTCCACCGGGTAGTCCGTCGTGTAGCCGGCGCCGGCCAGCACCTGCAGCGCGTCGGAGCACACCCGCTCCGACATCTCGGCGGCGTAGTACTTGACCATCGCCGCCTCCTTGGCGGCCGACACGCCAGTGTCGATCTTCGCGCAGACCGAGTAGTTCAACTGCCGGGCCGCCTCGACCTCGGCCGCCATGTTCGCGATCTTGAAGCGGATCGCCTGGAAGTCGGCGATCGGACGCCGGAACTGGATGCGCTCCTTCGAGTACGCGATCGCCTGCTCGAGCGCGCCCTGGGCGAGGCCGATCGACCGCGCCGCGGTGTGGGCCCGGGCGCTCTCAAGCCCCCGCGCCATGCCGTAGAACGCCTGGCCCTTCGCCTCCTTCTGGCGCTTCGTGATCGGCACCCGCACGTTGTCGAAGTGGAGCTCCCAGGTCTTCCACCCGTGGTAGCCGATCTTCGGGATCGGCGAACCGGTGACGCCTTCGGGCAGCTCGCCGGGCGGCTTCTCGATCCCGATCCCGGTCAGGGCGGCGTGGCGCTTCGACGGATCCCCCTCCGTCCGCGCGATGACCTGGATGAAGTTCGCGCCGTCGGCGAAGGTGCACCAGTACTTGTTGCCGGTGATCACCCAATGGTCGTCCTCCATCCGCGCCCGGCAGGTGATCGACGAGATGTCCGAGCCGACCTCCGGCTCCGACATCGCGAGCGCGCCGAGGTACTTGCCCTGTGCCATCAGCCTGATCCGCTTCCGGCGCTCTTCGCCCTCGAAGGGGATCGACCTGTAGAAGCCGTTGCCGCGGGCGATGATGCTCGCCACGCTCATCCAACCCCGCGCCAGCTCCTCGGCGACCAGGCAGTACTCGAACGCCCCCAGCCCGGCGCCGCCGTACTCCTCCGGGATCACGATGCCGAAGAAGCCCAGCTCGCCCATCTGGTCGATCAGCGACTGCGGGATCGTCCCCTTCTTCGGGTCGAGCTCGTTGGCGACCGGCAGGACTTCCTTGTCCGTGAAGTCCCGCGCGATCCGGCGGAGCATCTCGCGCTCCGGCGTCATGTAGCCGACGGTCCGGGATGGTGTGACGTCGTTCATGGTGTGGTCAACTGACTGCCAGCACTTCGGCATGTCGTGCTAGCATCCGACCGTGTAACTGATGGAGTGAAACCCATGGCAAGCCTGAGTGTACGTCGCCTGGACAGTGAGGTCGTCCATCGCCTGAAGATTCGTGCGGAGCGGGAGTCTTTGTCCCTGGAGGAGACGGTTCGGCGAATCCTCCGCAGCGCGGTCGTCGACGAAGAGCCGGTCGGCGCCATGATCCGCCGGATCGTCGGCGACGACGGCTTCGATCTCGAATTGCCGGCACGCGAAGTGGACGACCCGATCGACTTCACCTCGCCCGACTACGGCGAGAACGAGTCGCGATGATCCTCCTGGACACCAATGTCCTGTCGGAGGCCATGCGCATCGAACCGGACGAGCACGTGATGAATTGGCTGGACAGCCACGCCCCTTCAAGCCTGTTCGTCTCGGCCGTCACCGTGGACGAGATCACTTTCGGCATCGAATTGCTGCCACGCGGGCGGAAGCGGCTGCGTTTGACCCGCTTGTTTGCGCGGATCGTCGATGCCTTCTCGGACCGCCTCGTCCCGTTCGATTCGGACGCCGCCACGGAGAGCGCAAAGCTCCGGGCGCAACGACGACTCGAAGGCTCGCCGATGAGCCTGGCCGACTCGCAGATCGCGGGCACCGCGAAGAGTCGCGACTACTCCTTGGCTACGCTGAACACGCGAGACTTCCAGGAGATCGACCTGCCCCTCCTGGAACCCCGCTGAGCCGAAGCCAGTTAACGCACAAGCTGCGACAAGCTGTGGCAGCCGGCTGTGACATGAGGGACGACAAGGAGACGCCGCGCGCCGCCGCATGGCGCTTCGCTCGGCGAATCAGCTTGGCGTCTACGCTGATGGTCAGGCTGCCGTACTGAGTAAACTAGGGAGGAGCGCGATGCTCATCACGCGAGCCGCTAGAGCTATCTTTTTGCTTCCTGGCGTCACCCAGAGAAAGGTGGGCAACATGCGTGAATTCCGATCGATCCTGGCGAGCCGAGGCGGGCTGGCGCTCCTGTCCCTACCGCTGGTGGCTCTCGTGGCCTGTGGCGGTGGCGCTCCGGCGGTGGAGGAGGAGACGGGCGCGATGGACGACGGGAAGATGAGCGACCGGGTGGATCGGTCGCTGCCGAATCCGACCGGCGACGTGATCTTGAACTGGGCGCCGCTCCCCGTCGGGCGGGTTTGGGGTTCGACCGCGGGCATCGATATCGGTCCCGACGGGCATGTCTGGGCCTATGACCGGTGCGGTGGCGGTCTGGACGGTGGGTGCGAGGCCAACCCGGAGCTCGATCCGATCTTCAAGTTCGACAGGAACACTGGTGAGATCCTGACCAGCTTCGGGGCCGGACTGTTCGTGGTACCGCACGGTCTCCACGTGGACAGCGACGGCAACGTCTGGGTGACCGACTTCGCAGGGAACGAGGCCGCGACCAAGGGGCATCAGGTGATCAAGTTCAGCCCGGAGGGCGAGATCCTGCTGCGACTCGGCGAGGCGGGGGTGCCCGGAAGCGGCCCTGGCCAGCTCTACCAGCCGTGCGATGTCACTACGGCGCCCAACGGCGACATCTTCGTGTCTGACGGACATAGCGGCCAGGCGCCTGATCCGCCTCCGGGCGCGACCGGACGGATCCTCAAGTTCGACAGCGAGGGCAACTTCATCAAGGAGTGGGGTGAAATCGGCTTCCGTCCCGGGCAGTTTCGCACGCCGCACGGACTGGCGTTCGACTCGCAAGGCCGTCTGTATGTCGCGGACCGTGGCAATAGCCGGATCCAAATCTTCGACCAGGACGGCAACCTCCTCGACACCTACATGCAGTACAGCAAGGTCAGTGGGCTGTTCATCACCGCCGACGACACGCTCTATGCGATCGATTCGGACTCGGGCCCAAACAACCACCCCGCCTGGAAGAACGGTGTGCGGATCGGACCGGCCGGCGAGGACCGGCTGACCGGCTTCGTGCCGCCGCACCCTCACGACGATCGCGTGCAAGGGGTCGCCGGTGAGGGTGTCGCCGTGGATGAGGACGGCAACATCTATGCGGCGGAAGGGCCGGATTCCCGTCCCACCGCCGGCGGCGGCATCACGAAGTACGTCGCGAACTAGAACAGCCCGCGACGCTGACACTCACGTGGCTCTCGGCGCCATCAACGGCGCAGCGGTTAGGAGTTCTCCGAAAGAATCCGCCCCGTCTCCTGGACAGGGGCGGGAGCGCACGGCGAGGATTAGTGGCAGAATCTCTGAGATCTACGGCGAGGTGACTTTCATGGGAACAAGGCTCTTCTTGGCGGTTGTCGGCTTCGGCATGCTGCTGGCCGCGGGACCCGTGCTGGCGCACCATGCGTTTTCGGCCGAATTCGACGTGGACAGGCCGCTTCAGCTACGCGGCACCGTCACGAAAACGGAGTGGATAAACCCCCACTGCTGGATACACATCGATGTGGAAGGTCCAGACGGCCAGGAGGTGAGTTGGGCCATTGAATTGGGCGCCCCGAACGCGTTGATCAGGCGGGGCCTGAACAAGTATTCGGTCCCGATTGGCACGGAACTGGTCATCGATGGCTTTGGTGCCAAGAACGGATCGAACACAGCGAACGCCAGGGACATCACGTTGCCCGATGGGTCAAGGTTCTTTGCGGGGTCCTCTGGCACTGGCGCTCCCGATGGGCGATAAGCAGGGTTGAGAGGGCCGCGGGTGAATCGCCGGTGGTCGACATCCAGCGGGTGCTGCGCAGGATGAGACGGCGCACACGGGTCCTGGTGGCCGCGACGCTGACCCTCACGTGGCTCTGGGCGGCGTCGGTCGACGCGCAGCAGGGCGCGGCAGGCGGCGAGTGGCGCACCTACGCCGGCGACATGTGGGGCACGAAGTACGCGCCGCTCGATCAGATCACCGGCGAGAACTTCGGCGACCTCGAGGTGGCCTGGCGCTGGCGCATCGCCGACTCCCATCTCCCGTTCGAGGATGAGCACGGGATCTCGCTCATCCCCTCCGAGGCACTCTTCGACCGGCTCGAGGCGGCCGAGCCAGGCCGCTGGCCGACGCGGACGTTCTACCGCTTCGCGACGCGGCCGAATGTTTCATTGCAATCAATCTTCTTCGAGGCGGTCCCGCTCATGGTCGACGGCGTGCTGTATCTGAGCACCCCGTTCTATCAGGCGGCGGCGATCGATGCCCGGACGGGTGAGACGCGCTGGGTCTACAACCCGCGAGTCTACGAGGCCGCCAGCCCGCCGGTCCCTGCGCCCTGGAAACACCGCGGGGTGGCCTACTGGGAGAACGGGGGCGAGGCGCGGATCATTTGGGGCACGGGCGACGGCTATCTGACGGCCGTCGACGCGAAGACCGGCCTCCTCGCCACCGGGTTCGGCGACAACGGGCGCGTCAGTCTGGAGGAGGGTCTGCCGCGGCCTCGCGAGAACCCCAGCGGGCTGCCTTCCCCGTCGCGGTCAGCTCCGCTGATCGTGGGTGACACGATCATCATCGGCGCACCCTCGACAATCCACGACCTTGGCGTCACGAAAGAGGGCACGCCGGGGTTCGTGCGCGCCTACGACGCGCGCACCGGGCGGCACAAGTGGGACTTCCACAACGTGCCGCAGAGCGCCGATGAGTTCGGGGCCGACACGTGGCAGAACGAGTCGTGGCGCTACTCGGGCCACACGAATACCTGGGGGAACATCACGGCGGACCCCGAGCTCGGCTACGTCTATCTGCCGACGAGCGCCCCGACCTCCGACAGTTGGGGCGGCGAGCGGCCTGGCGACAACCTCTTTGCGCAGAGTCTGGTTTGTGTGGATGTAGAGACGGGCGAGCGCGTCTGGCACTTCCAGATCGTGCACCACGGCCTGTGGAACTACGACATCCCGGCGGGACCGAACCTGCTCGACATCACCGTTGACGGCCGCCGGGTGAAGGCGGCCGCCCAGGTGACCAAGCAGGGGTTCGTCTACACCTTCGACCGCGTGACGGGCGAACCGGTCTGGCCGATTGAAGAGCGGCCCGTGCCGACCGACACTGACCTGGAGGGAGAGGTCCTGTCACCGACCCAGCCGTTCCCGACCAAGCCGGCGCCCTTCGAGCATCAGGGCACTTCGATAGACGACCTGGTCGACTTCACCCCCGAGATCCGCCAGATGGCGGTCAAGGCGGTCGAGGGGTTCCGGCTCGGCCCGCTGTACACCCCGCACTCGTTGCGCGGCACGATCTACCGTCCAGGCGGCGCGGGCGGTGCCAGTTGGGGCGGCGCGGCGGTAGACCCGGAGACGGGCATTCTCTACGTGCCGTCAAAAGGTGTGCACTCCGTCGTGCGCTTTCGCGAGCCCGAGCCGGACGAGGGGTCGAACTTGCGATACGTCGTCGCGGGCGCCGGGCCGTTTCTGGACGGGGGGAACCCCCAACGCCAGCCGCCGATGCCACCGGGGCTGCCGCTCTGGAAGCCGCCCTATTCGCGGATGACGGCCATCGACATGAACACGGGCGAGCACCTCTGGATGACGCCGACCGGCAACGGCGACCCAATTCGTAACCACCCCCTGCTGCGCCATCTCGATCTGCCGCCATTGGGAGGTGAGGTCAACAATTTCGGGCCACTCTTGACGAAGACGCTGCTCATCTACGCGTTGTCTTCCGGTGGCACCGACGATGGTCCCCAACTGGTGGCCTACGACAAGGGGTCGGGAGAAGTCCTTGCCGCGGTCGACCTGCCTGGAGCCGCAATCGGGACGCCGAGGACCTACACGCTGAACGTTGGAGCGGCTCGTGACGAAGTTCGAGACGTGGGGGGCGCAGTCGGTACGCCGATGACCTACATGCTGGACGGCCGGCAATACTTAGCACTCACCGTCGGCGGAAAGACGCCGGCATTGATCGCGCTCAGGCTGCCCTAGAGTGGGGAGGGAACGATGCGTTTCGTGCTCGCCTACGGTCTCACCGCGTGCCTGGGTCTTCATGCGGCGTGGGCCCAGGCGTCAGGCTACGAAGGACCGCGCACGAGCGACGGCAGACCCGACCTGAGCGGGATCTGGCAGGTCCTCACGACGGCCGCGTGGGACCTTCAGCACCACAATGCGCAGGATGGCGTTCCCGCCGGTCTGAGCGTGGTGGAGGGCAACGACATCCCGTATCAGCCCTGGGCGGAGGCGCGAAAACAGGAGAACTACGAGAATCGGCTCACGGCCGACCCGGTTCGCAAGTGCTATCTGCCCGGTGTCCCGTATCACGTACATGCCGTTCCCTTTTCAGATCCTTCAGACGCCGGACCACGTGGTGATGACCTACGAGTTCGCGCACGCGGTTCGGATCATCTACACGGATGGCAGCCCGCATCCGCTGCCGAATGACTTCTGGATGGGCGACTCCCGCGGCCACTGGGAGGGAGACACCCTGGTCGTCGACACCACCCATTTCAACGACCGGACGTGGTTCGACGCGGCCGGGAATTTCCACAGCGATGCCTTGCATGTGGTTGAACGCTTCACGCCCACCAGCCCGTACCACATCGACTACGAGGTCACCATCGAGGATCCGAAAGTGTTCACGCGCCCCTGGAAGATGAGGATGCCGCTGTATCGGCGCGTGGAACAGGGACTCCAGCTCCTGGAATACGACTGCGTCGATTTCATCCTGCAATCGCTGGAGGGTCAGTAGGTGACGTGCCGAGGACACAACTCGCCGGCAAGGAGTTCGAGGTGAACCGTCGGTCCTTCGCTCCGCCCGGTCTCCTCACCGCCGCGGCGTTCGCGGCGCTAGTGCCGCTTGCCGCCGCTGAAGCCTCCGGCAAAGGTGCCCAACACGAGACGTATACGTCTCCACGCACACCGTGGGGCGACCCGGACCTGCGGGGTCACTGGCTTCCCGGCGAGCGCCGGCCCGTGGAGACGCCGGTGGACGAACTGTGGCGTCAGGAAGGTGCCAATATCGATTCGCAACCCCCTGCGAGTCTTCTCGAACCAGACCCAAACACTCCACCGCGGGCCGCTCCCAATCAAACGCCGCTGGTCGTGGATCCCCCGGACGGGAAGATCCCGTTGCAACCGTGGGCGGCGGCGAAACGGGAAGAGATCATGGCCAACCAGGACAAGCTCGCGCAGCTCGATCCGCGAGTGAAGTGTCTGTCGGCCGGGCTACCGCGCGCGAACTTGCCGTATGGGTTCAACACGTATCAGATTCTGCAGGTGCCTGGGTACGTTGTGATCCTCTACGAGGCGAACCACGAGTACCGTTACATTCCCCTGGACGGGCCTCCGCATGTCAGCTCGGAGATACGCCTGGGGTTGGGTGATTCGCGTGGCCACTGGGAAGGCGATACGCTGGTCGTCGATGTCACGAACTTCACCGAGAAGACCTGGGTGGTTGCGCGTGGGGTAGCCTTGGAGGGCGCTCCTGCAAGCGCGCTCTCGACGGGTCACGGCGTCTTCCATAGCGACGCCTTGCACGTAGTGGAACGCTTCACGCTGACGGACGCCGACACGATCCACTACGAGGCCACAATCGAAGATCCGAAAGTGTTTACACGACCCTGGACGATCGCGCTCGACGCGTTCAAGCGGGCTCCCGAGGATCACATCCTGTACGAGTACGCGTGTCACGAGGGCAATGGTCGTAACCTCAAGCTCATGACCGGCGTTGACGTCGATGCCCCAGGATCAAGTCCTGTCGTGTCCAACCAACCATGAATCGAACAGAACGGTATCTGAGCCTCGCGATCGCACTAGCCGTTGTGGGAATGGGGGGCTGCGCTGCCGACGAGGAAGAAGCGCTGGCACCCCCCAACGTTGTCGTGATCGTGACGGATGACCTTGGTTTCGGGGACGTGGGTTACAACGGAAGCGAGATCCGAACGCCGCAGATTGACGCGCTCGCAAGGGAGGGAGTGACGTTCGATCGCTTCTACGTCCACCCGATCTGTTCTCCGACGCGCGCCGCGCTGATGACGGGTCGCTCGCCACTGAACACGGGAGTCCTGAGGGCGCTCGAGCCCTGGTTCGATACCGGACTGCCGCTCGACGAGAAGCTCCTGGCGGAGTACTTCCAGGACGCCGGCTACCAGACCTTCGCGGTCGGCAAGTGGCACCTCGGACCGAACAAGAAGCCGTACTATCCGCAGAACCGCGGCTTCGATCATTTCTACGGCGGATTGGTTGGCTTCATGAACTACTACCAGCACACGGTCTGGGGCGCGATCGATTGGCAGCGCAACGGGTCGACCGTGATGGAAGAGGGCTACGCCACGCACCTACAGACCCGGGAGGCCGTCCGCCTGATCGGCGAGAGCGATCCAGAGAGACCGGTGTTCCTCTACCTGTCTTACAACGCGCCTCATTCGCCTCTGCAGGCGCCGCAAGAAGCGATCGATGCGTACTCCGCGATCGAGGATGAGCATCGCAGGATCTTTGCGGCGATGGTGACGGAAGTCGACTCCGGGATCGGCGAGCTCCGGGCGGCACTCGACGAAGCCGGGCGTTCTGAGAACACACTCATCTTCTTCATGAGCGACAACGGAGGTTTGGAGAGTGTCGGGGCGGACAACGGCCCGCTGCGGGGTGAGAAATTCACCGGGTGGGAGGGAGGTATCCGCGTTCCGGCCCTCATGCACTGGCCGGCCGAAGTGCCGGGCGGATCATCCATTGCCGGGGCCACGTCGGTGGAAGACGTGTTGCCGACGCTGCTGGCCGCCACAGGAATTTCGGCGGAGTCGCCAAAGCCGCTGGATGGTCGAAATCTCTGGCCCGCGGTCCGCGGCGAAGCCGAACTCAGCGATAAGCCGTTCATCCAGATCTGGCGCGGGCCTCCGGAACAGGACTACTACTTCGGCTACCTGGATGGCGAGTGGAAACTGGTCCAGATGCCGAACCCGGAAACTCAGGAATTCGAGCGGCAGCTCTTCAACATCGTCCAGGACCCGACCGAGTCGACCGATCTGGCGGCGGACCACCCGGAGATCCTGGAACGGCTCGTCAGTGCATTCGAGGCGCTTCCGAAAGCGGAAACGCACGGCAGACACGCAGCCCCTGGGCCGGTGAGAGGCGCTCCGGGCAGCCCCACGCATCCTCTGCCTGACGAGACACCGCCAACCAAGACGCCGTACGCCGAAGCAGAGTGGACCAGCACTCCTTAGGTCGACTGGAGTCTGGGGCAGCGATGTGGCAAGCTAGCAAATGATTTCGTGAAAACTCGGCAGGAGGTGCCCACAATGCGAGCCACCCAAACGGATCACTCCGGTCCCTCGATGGATCGGCGCCGCTTCCTGGAGGGAGCCATGGTGGCGGCCGGGGCTTGCCTGGGAGTGGGCTCGGCGCGGGGGGCGAAAGGCGCTGACATCGTGTCGCCCTCCGCCTTCGCCCACCTGGCGGTGAATACCACCGACCTGAACGAGGCACTGACCTTCTACGAGACCCTCCTTCGTTGCCGTCCCCACCACGTCGCTCGTCAAGGCGCTCGTGGAGGCGCCTGGTGCTCCTACGACACCGAGCATCACCGCATCTCGATCTTCGCGCGAGGCGGTCGACCTGTGCCTGAAGCCGGCCTTCTCGGTTGGGATCGCTTCACCTTCAGCTACGACTCGCTCACCGAGCTCGGCGCCAACTATCACGCTCTGAAACTCGGGGGAATCGAGCCGCGCGCAGCCAGACGCTACGGCGACAGCGTTTCACTCCTCTATGCCGACCCCAGCGGCAATCGGATCGAGATGCTCCTCGACCGCTTCGATCGAATCGAAGATCTCGAGCCCTATCTGGGGGAGGCGGCAGGCTCGGAGGAATCCGCCGCCGGAGTCGACTTCGATCTGCACAGTCTGCCTGCCCCAGGCGATGCGGCGTCCGCGGAGAAGGAAACCGTCGCGCCCTCCGAACTCGTCCACACCGTCATCCGCACCAGGCAGTTGGAGCCGATGGTCGACTGGTACGTGCAGGTGCTGGGCTGTGACGCTGCCGAGCGCAGTGAGAGTCTGGCCCTGCTGCGCTTCGACCACCGACTTCTGCGCATCCTGCTCGTCGAGGACAGGAAGCTGGAGCGCGGCGCCGGAGACCAGGGCTACGACCACTTCGCCTTCGAGTACAAGACCATGGACGAACTCGCCGTCGATACCTATGCCAGACTGAAAGAGAGCGGCGTCAAACCACCTTACTGGTGCACCAACCACGGCATGACCACCTCGATCTACTACACCGATCCCGACGGCAACAGGGTCGAGACGCAGGTAGACAACTACCCCACCAAGGCGGAGGGGCTGGCCTACATCAGAGGCGCCGACTTCGCCCGCAACCCCACCGGCATCGACTTCGACCCCGACGAGATGGTCGACAAGGTACGCGGCGGCGCGTCCTACGAAGAGATGCACCGTCGTATCGAGGCCCCACGCACGACCCCGGTGCCGAGGCCCGTCAAGGGCGTGCACTACTAGTTTCTACGCGAAGCCCACTCGTCCCACAAAGGGCGCGACAGCCCCAGGCTCCACTATCGAGTCAACGCCGCCAACTCCTGCTGGTAGTTGGCGTACGAGTCCTTGAGAGTGGCTCCGCCGACGATCATCTCGGCCACCAGATCCTTCGACCCCGGCTCACGGACAGACACCCGAGTCCAGGTCGACTCGGTTCGCCGACTCTCGCTCAGCGCGATGATCTCGCGATCGACGAAGTAGTCCTCGCTGACGAAGAGCGGACCTTTGATCATCCGGATCTGCTGGCCTGCAATGAGACCGACGGCCGGACCGCGCCTGGGGAAGCAGGCAAGATCGCCGCTATAGCAGAGCAGCACACTGACCATCTCGAGCGGAATGATCGCTCGACCCCAGGGCGAGCCGCCGCCACCCTCCTCGGTGAACCAGGGCGATCGCTCGGTCATCTTCTCCAGCTTCTGGTTGAGCGAGAAGGGGTACAACTTACCCATATTTTGGTCGAAGTCCATCCGCACCTCTTCGACCACGGCCCCCCGCATGCCGACCTCGAGATCACGCAGGATCACCAGCTGCCCAGGTGGGCGAAGATTGGCGAGGCGGGTCTCCAGCTCGGACTGTGGCGGATCGCTGCCGATCGAGGCGGTACCGACCAGAACCTCCGTGCCATCGGCCTTCTCCGCTCGGATCCGGACCTGGATCTCACCTTCGGTCGGCCGCTCCACGAATGCCCGCACCTCCTCCCCTTCAATCACCATATTGCGGTAGTGGGCGCTCAGGCAGCCGCTCTCGAACCACTCTTTGCCCCAGATCTCGGCAAGCAACGGCTCGAACTGGCTGAAGTGGGTCGGCCCTTCGATCGGGCCGGCACGAAAGCCTAGTTGCTTCGCCGTTTGGTCGTCGTGCACCGAGGCATGGCCGTCCTCCTCCTGGTCGGCGAGCATCTGCTTCGGTGATCGCAGAGCCCCGAAGAGATGGATCGGTACGTCGAAGGGGTGGGGGGCGATCATCTACGCGAAGCCCACTCGTCCCACAGGGCTGCCAGTTCCGCGACTTTTCCGCTCATCTGGGGCGCGAGGTCGCTCAGCTCCGTCCCATCGGCCTCGACATCGTAGAGCTCCCACGGCTGACCACCGACCGCCACGAGCTTCCACTTGCCCTGGCGGACGGCGCGGCTACGGCTCGCGCTCCCTTGCCAGAAAAGTGCCTCGGGCGGCTCGCGTCTGCGCCCCCGCAACACGGGGCCCAGGGTATGGCCCTCCATGGGCATGGGCGGCTCGTCCCCAGCAGCAGGCGGACGCTCCGCGCGGGCAACGTCAAGAAACGTCGGCATCAGGTCCGTGACGTGGGCTGTTTGCTCGTTGATCGCGCCGGGCTTGATGACCCCTGGCCAGTGAGCAATCAACGGAACACAGATCCCGCCCTCGTGGTCGTGCGATTTGTAGAGTCGAAACGGTGTGTTGGACGCGTTCGCCCAGCCGTAGCCGTAGCTCTGAAACGTGTCTTCGGGCCCGGGCAGAATCCCCGGATCATTTCCGGCGTGGAGCGGACGGCCGTCACGTGTCCCCTCGAACTGGAATTTCTCATGTGGGTGATCGGTCGTGTATTCGACGCGGCAGCCGCCATTGTCGTGCTGGAAGCAGACCAGGGTATTGTCGAGCTTGCCCTGACGCTCGAGCTCCGCGAGGATGCGTCCGATCCCTTCGTCCATGACCTCGACTTGGGCGGCATAGACTTCCATGCGCCGTTGCTGCCAATCTTTGTGCGGCTCGTCTTCCCACGCCGGCACGTCAGGGTTCCTTGGGGAGAGCTGCCAATCCGGATCGATGACTCCCAACTTCTTCATTCGGGCGTGTCGCTGATCGCGAAGCTCGTCCCAGCCGAGCGCGTAGTTCCCCCTGTACTTCGCGACGTCGCTCTCGCGGGCATGAAGCGGCCAGTGGGGGGCGTTATAAGCCACGTAGAGAAAGAAGGGTTCGTCCTTGTCATCTGCCTCTTCCAGGAAATCGACGGCATTGTCGGATATCGCGTCAGTGAAATAGTAGGCGGGGTCTTCGTACTCCTCGGGACAAGTTTGGTTGTCTCGCATCAACGAGTACGGCGCAAAGTAGCTGTAGGCCCCGATAATGCCACCATAGAATCGATCGAAGCCTCGTTGACAAGGAAGGTTCGCGAAATCGTCCGTGGCCGAGGCCAAATGCCATTTGCCGCTCATGTACGTTCCGTAACCGGCGCCTCGGAGCGCCTCGGCAAGGGTCGGTGCATGGTGGCTGATGTGCGCCTGTTGCAGCCCCGGCCCTTCTCCCAATTCAAGCGAGAGGTCGCTTTGAATCCCCGTCATCAGGGACGCTCGCGACGGCGAGCACACGTTGTTTGTGTAGAAGCGTGTGAAGCGCATCCCACCGAAACCCAACCGGTTCAGGTGCGGGGTGCGGATTTCGCCTCCGTAACAGCCCAGGTCGGAGTAACCCATGTCGTCGGACATGATCATGACGATGTTGGGCCGCTCGCCGGGCGAACCGGCATCACGACGGCTACAACCAGGGGTCAACAAGCCCGTCCCGGCTACCAGGCCGAGATTGCGGAGCAGATCGCGCCGAGTTACGACGCCGGACGTTTGCTTCATCGAGTGAAGTTTATGGGGCGCTGTAAGCAGAGCCCTTCTAGAACTGGATGCCGATCTGCCCCCTGATCTCCCTCGGCATCTGGTAGGCCGTGACGCCCGGTATCGGCCGGCCGTTCGCCCGGTTGATGGCGACCAGCTCCTGCTCGTTGTTGAGGTTCACAGCCTCGATCGCCACGCGGCCCTGGACGCGCCCTGTGATCGGGAAGTCCCAGGAGCCGGTCAAGCTCAGCTCGATGGTGTCCTCCAGCTTGTTGGCGTCGCGTGGCTCACGATAAGCGGTGGTGCGGATCCTCTGGCCCGACTGCGGGTGCACGACGGTGGTCGATTGACGCAGGCCCCAGGGCTCGCCGCTGCGGAAGGCCAGGTGGCCCCCGATCGAGAAGGTCTGCTCCCCAACTGTGAACTGCTTGAGCGCGACGACGTTCAGGTTGTGGGTGCGATCGAGAAAGCCGCGCCCATTGCGGTTGACCGAGGTGGCGTTGCTAGCGCCGGTGCCGACCTCGATCCCCCCCAGACCCTCGAAGAGGTCGTCGTCCAGGGTAAAGCTGTTGTCATTGCGGCCGAAGTTGTTGCCCTCGTTCTTGCTCAGGGTGTAGTTGGTGCGCAGGGTCCAGCCGTCGCGAAAAGCGCGGTTGATCTCGAGACGCAGCCCGACGTAGTCACGGAAGCCCCCGTCCCAGTTGCGCACGTCGCGATAGACCGCGCCGGCCGCGTCGAACTGGTCGGAGGCCCAGAGGAGATCCTCGAGCTGCCACCAGATCGCCTGCGCCTCGAACACCCAGTTGTTCGAGAACTGCCATTGCGTACCGACCGTGACCTCGTCCTTGAAGTAGGGATCGAGCTCCTGGATCGCATTGTCCCCAACGGTATTCGAACGACGCTGGAAGATGTTGTAGCGCTGGGTCGCGGGATTCCACCCGAATCGGTCGAAGATATTGGTGCCCGTGGGCGCGCGGGCGAACTCAGTCTCGATCAGGACTTGGGGGAAGGTCTGGTAGTAGCGCCCGGCCGAGGCCTTGAGCAGCAGGCGGCCGTCGCCCTTGAGGTCGTATACCGCACCGAAGCGGGGCGCGACCCTGGTCCACGAGACGGCTTCCTCACCGCCGTCGTTGTCGGCCGTCTGGCTGTCGAGACGCAGGCCGAAATGTACGGTCCAACGGTCGCCGACATCGAGGCGGTCCTGGGCGTAAGCGGAGACTACCTGTGTGGTGGTCGTGCGCGGCTCCGCCGGGACGAAGATGTCCTTGAAGAGCGGCGTCGCGAAGCCGCCGGGTAGAGCGTTGTTGAAGCCTCTTCCAGTGAATTTCTCGCCGATGCTATTGAAGCTCGTCAACTCGATGTCCTGGTAGTCGATGCCGAACTTGATCTCGTTACTGCCACGGAACAGGCTCATCGAGGCGTTACCTTGTTTCCGCGGAAGCTCTGAGAATCCCTCTCCTCCAAACGATGAGAAGGAGTTGTAGAATTTGCGCGCGCCAAGGTCAAAATATTGGAAGTTGTTTCCGAGTGGATCGTCCGGGCTGGCGTTGGGGTCGATCGGGTGGCTCGTGCCCGGCTGTGTGTACGAATTGTTATGCCTCTTTCGAGTTGCGAGTGGGTAGGGCGCGGGCGAGTGCAGATGCTGAGGGGGTCTTGGGATAGCGGCCTCCGCCGCCGTAGCCGCCGCCGTCGGGCTGTGGAATCTGCGGAAGACCGGTAGCGGCGAGGGCGCAAGCTGTCCGGTGGGGAGGGCGTTCGCGGCGATTTCGGGTGGCGGCTGTAGTCGCGGGCGATCGGAATGAGCAAGACTCGTCTCTCCTGTTCCGACTGAAGGAGGACGAGAGATGCAGAGGGAATTGTTCGCGAGAGCGCTGGGCGTGTCGGCGCCGTGGTTCGTTGACGGCGTGGACTTCTGTGAGAGGGAGCGTCGGTTGACGATACGGATCGACTTCAGGAAGGGCAGCCGATTCGCCCACGAGGGGGACGGCGGTTCTCATCCGGTGCACGACACGCAGATCAAGCGCTATCGGCACCTCAACTTCTTCCAGCACGAGTGCCTGCTCGAGGCGCGAGTGCCCCGTGTGCGACTCCCCGACCAGCGGGTGGCGTTGGTGACTCCGCCCTGGTCGGGCAGATTGTCCGGCTTCACGCTGCTGTTCGAAGCCTTGATTCTGGCCATGTGCCGAGACATGACCTTCGCTGCGGTGGCCCGGTTGACCGGGGTGTCGTGGCATCGGGTGCACGCGATCTGCAAGCGCTACGTCGAGCTGGCGGTCGACCGGGACGACCTCTCCGAACTGCGCCACGTGGCCATTGACGAGACTTCCCGCGCCAAGGGGCACGACTACGTGACCGCGGTCGCCGACAGCGAGCGCCGGCGCGTGGTGTTCCTCGCCGAGGGACGCAAGTCCGGCACGATCGAGGAGTTCGCCGACGATCTGCAAAGGCGCGGCGGCGATCCCGCCGCGATCAGCCGGGCGTCCATCGACATGTCGGCCGCCTTCCTCAAGGGCGTCGCCGAGAATCTCCCCAACGCCGAGGTGACCCTCGACAAGTTCCACGTCATGGCCCTGGCCTCGAAGGCGGTGGACGAGACCCGGCGCCTCGAACAGCGCCTCGATCCGTCGCTGAAGGGCCTGCGCTGGACGCTGCTCAAGAACCGCGACTCCCTGACGCCGGCCCAACGGGCCGACCTCGACCGCTTCGTCAAGAGGGTCGCCAGCCGACGCACCGCACGCGCCTGGCTCTATCGGGAGCAACTCCGCGAAATTCTCAACCGCAAGCAGATCAACGTCGTGCTGCGAATGCTCCATCAGTGGTGCACCAACGTGAACCGCTCCAAGGTCGAACCCATGAAGGCCGTCGCCCGCACCATCCGAAAGGGGATTATGTCGAATAGTGCCCAAGCCGCTCACCGGCGCGGGCGCTTGGTGTAGGTGATCTCAACGGGCTGAAGCAGTCGCCGCGCACCTTCGGCAAGCCGTTCCATCAGCGGCAACTCCATCAAGTCCGCTGGCGGCGCTACTTCGTCGCGCTGTTCGGCCCGTGACGGCTGGTAGTCCGCCTTGACCAGTTCGATCTTCCGCTTCTTCTTGCTCACGTTGCCTCCGTTCTCCTAGAACTGGTGCTGCTACAGTAGCGGCTTGCAATCGTCAGCAGCGGGACCTGAGTCGGGTTATCCGCTGAATACAACAGCCTGTTCTGAGGCTGCGGGTAGCTCCCGAAGCCGGGCGAATAGGCGGGAGCCTTGTCCGTGCTCGCTGCATGGCGGTTGCAACGGCCCGGCGCCAATCCAGGGGCTGGTGCCTCAACTGGAGGAGGCCCCCATGAAGAGACTCGCCGCCGCACTGGCGTTGACCGCGCTCGGCTGCGTATCGACCACCACGTCGGCACCAACCGTCAACCCGACCGCCTACAACGCCACGGTCGCGGAAGCGGCGAAGAAGCACATGGAGCAGTTCGAGAGGCTCCAGAGCGTCTGGTTCCGACTCACAAGCGCCAACTCGGGCCGATGCACGAAGACGCGGTTGATGTCGGGTTTCTGGTTCGCCGACCTCGCGACAGCCGCGCAGCCCTATCGCAGTGCATGGACGGCGAAGTACGGCCCGAGCGAGTACGTGACCGTGACCCACGTAGCTGCAGGATCCCCGGCCGAAAAGGCGGGCCTGCGAGCGGGCGACCGGATCGTGGCCCGCGACGGGAAGGATCTCGGCACTGGACGACGAGCCGAGCGACGGATGAAGCGTAGCCCGCAGTCGCTTCACTACAGGCTGACCGTTCTTCGAGACGGAGGCGAAGCCACGCTCTACATGGCGAGCACTCGGCACTGCAACTACCCGGCTGGCCTGCTCGAACACGCGACCGTGAACGCATTCGCGGACGGGAAGTCGGTGGCGGTCACGACCGCCGCGATGGACTTCATCAAGACCGACGACGAACTCGCGTACCTGCTCGGCCACGAACTCGCGCACAATGCCTACGGGCATCTCGCGGCCGTGAAGCAGAACCAGATCCTCGGCGCTCTGCTGGGAGCCGTCGTGACGGTCGCGACTGGCGTCTACCAGGACTACAGCGCCCTCGGGGCGCTCTACCACGCGCCGAAGTTCGAGGTCGAGGCCGACTATGCGGGGGTCTACTTGGCCGCGCGGGCGGGCTACGACGTGGGGTGCGTCTCGGCGTTCTGGGAGAAGATGATCGCTAGGAATCCCGGTGCCGCGTGGGCCGCGAGTCTCACGCACCCCGACGGGTCTTCGAGGCTGCACGTACTGGACGCGACCGCAGCGGAGATCCATCAGAAGCGCGAGAACGGGCGGCCACTCGTCCCGAACCTCAAAGGCACGTTGGAAGCTGATCGGGTCGATGTCGGGTCGTTCTTGGCCGGTACTGATTGCGCCGCCGTAAGGGGCGCAACGAGCGACCTGCAAGACCTTCAAGACGCCAGTTGCAAGAGCGCGGCGGCGAGCATCGCTGTCTCCGTCGAGGGCCTTCAGACGATTCACGAGGCCAACAAGCCTACGGAGGCTCAGTGCGATCTGTACCGCGCCCAAGCGAACCTCTGCCCGAAGGGCCTTGGGCACTGCTCGGACGATGACCGGAGCAAGTGCGCCGCGTGGGACGATCTGGTCGCCGAGCATTGCGATTGAGGACTCCATCCTTATCAGGTTACGGTCTGATTCGCCATGAATCCGTCCTTCTTGTTCTTCCTCCGCAGTCCGATGAGCGTCAGTGTGTTCGACTTGCGGCGATTGCACGGGCCGCAGAGCAGGCGACGGTTCGAGATGTTGTTGCTGCCGCCACTTGATCGCGGCGTGTTGTGGTCGAGTTGCAGGTACTCGGGCGAGTCGAATCCGCGGTCACAGCCATCACAGTACACGAGTCCGTCGCGGGCGTTGGTCTCGACGAGCAACTGCTTCCGCTCGCGGTTCGTGTAACCGTCTGGCGGGTCCTCGAAGAAGTACTTACGGCGACGCATCTTGGGAGCGGCGACCTGGGCATCGTCAGTTCGCACCGGAACGTCTCTCCGGTAGGCCACGTCACCAACGGTGAAGAGCCGGTCGCCCTGGTCACCCCCTACCGACAGTTCTTCTTTCCGTAGGCGGTCCAGAACCGTCTCGTGCGCCTTGTCCCAAATGTCGATCCCAACCCACTGTCGGCCGAGTTTCTCCGCCACCACGCATGTAGTCGCGCAACCGCAGAATGGGTCAAGAACGATGTCGCCTTCGTTGGACGATGCCTGGACGATGCGCTCGTAGAGCGCTATCGGTTTCTGCGTCGGGTACCCGACACGCTCCCGAGATCGTGAAGACAGCGTGATCTCCCACACGTTGTCCATCCGCTTGCCCTTAGGGTCGATGTAGTACCGCTTGCCGTTGTTGGTTCGGTAGACCCTCCCCTTGGAGTCGCGCTGCCACTTCTTCAGTGTGGACTCCGGCCACGGTTCTCTCTGGAGATTGAACACGGAGTTCCTAGACTTCACGTAGAAGAAGATCGTGTTCGTGTTCTTGATGAAGTGCTTCTTGGGTGCTCCTGACGATGTGCGGAAGTGCCACACGATCTCGTTCTTGAGTTGCCTGCGCCCGAAGATCGCGTCCATGAGCATCTTGAGATACGCGCCCGCCGTGTGGTCGCAGTGCAAGTAGATCGCCCCGGTCGGCTTGAGTACCCGCCGCATTTCGAGTAACCGAATCCCCATCCAGACCAGGAATGCCGCCATGTCCTCGCCGTAGCACGCCCCGGCTGACTCGACCAGTTCCTTGATCGCAGGCCAGTCATCGGCGATCTTGTCCACCCACTCTTGTTGGACGTCGTTCTCCCACGTCCAGCGGTCCTTGAAGGACGCGCCTGCCGCGAGGCTGTCGGGCGTCGCGTGGAAGTCCCGCCCTTTGTTGAACGGCGGGTCTGTGGCGATCAGGTCCACCGTCTCACTGTTCATGCCGCGCAAGACCTCTAGGTTGTCCCGGTGGAACAAAGTCCGGTTCTTCCAGTTGGGCTCGGAAGTTGCAGTGGACAATTCCGGCGCTGGCGCGCTGGCGCGCTGGCGCGCTGGCGCGCTGGCGCGCTGGCGCGCTGGCCGTCCGCCGTCATGCCGAACGTGCGCCGGACGGCAGACCGTTGTCGGCGATCAACTCGCGGTAGCGGAGTCGCTTGCCGACCAGCCACGCTGATACGACCGTCATTTGGTCGATGGTGTCGAACTCCCGAATGTTCTGCCGCCCCGCGAATTCATCGACATAGCGCTGTAGGTGCTTCGGCGAGAGCTTGTGGTAGACGCCCTTGTGGGCGCGCTTGAGCATCGACCAAAGCGACTCGATGCTGTTCGTGTGGATCTTGCCGTCCACGTACTCGCCGACCGAGTGCCGGACGGTGCCGCGCTCGTACTCGGTCAGACCGCTGTACGCCCCGGTATCGTCGCTGTACACCGTCGCGCCGGGTTCGACGTGCTCGCGCACGAAACCTTGAAGCGTCCCGCCGTCAGTCGAGCGGACGACCCGCGCCGCGACCTTCTTGGTCTCCCGATCCTTGATGCCGACCACGGCGGTCTTGCCCACGGTGCCGCGGCCTTCAAGGGTCTTCCGCTTCTTCGCGTGCATGTTCTTCCGCAGACCGCCGATGTACGTCTCATCGACCTCTACCGGCCCCTCGAAGACGACTCGCGGCCCTTCGGCCTCAAACGCCTTGCGGAGACGGTGAGCGAGGTGCCACGCGGTCTTCTGCGTCACGTCCAAGTCACGGTGCAGCTTCATGCTCGATACGCCCTTGAGACCCGTCAGGAGCAGGTACAGCGCCATCGCCCACACTTGGTAGCCGAGGTTGCTCGCCTCCATGACGGTGCCAGTCTTGAGGCTGAAGCGCTTGCGGCACGTCCGGCAGCGGTACGGCATCGTCTTGTGCTTCGCGCCACTTTGGACGTTCTCGGAGCCGCAGTGCGGGCACGATGGACCTTCGGGCCAGCGGATGCACGTGAACCACGCTTCCGCCGCCGCATCGTCGGGGAACAGGCGGATCGCGTCGATCAGGCTCATGCCCTTCCGGTAGTGCTTACCGGGTGCGTCTTGCAGTGTCGTCGTCATGCCCAGAAGATTACAGGATAGTGCCCGTCCTGTCAAGTGGTAAGATGGCCTCCATGTCGGACAGTGAACGCCTCGGCGACCTCATGCTGAAGCGGCGGCAAGCCGAGAATTCAGCAGCCTGCTACCGCACCAAGGCGAAGGGGATCGCTCGGTCTCTGACACAAGCCGCCGCGTCAATGCTGAGCGCCATCGGAGACGCGGATCAGAACGTCCGAATGACTGGCGGCTATCCGGTCGAGATGCGAGATGCGCGCTACGTGGACTACGCCGAAGCACTCCGCGCCATAGAGCAGTACACGAAGAACCTCCATGCCGCCGCCGACATCGAACGGAAGATCGAAGAACTACTGCCGCCGCAGTGCCAATGAGCGAAGAACCCCAACGAGATAACGCCACAGAAGCTCCGCGATGGGTCTTTCGACGTGCGGCTTGCAACTCGGATTCTCTCTTGGAGAACGAGGTTCGGCAGCTTGTCGAGCGCGATACCGCGGACATGAACAAGCTCTTGGAGTGCCGGGGCGAGAAGTATCGGTACGAGGTCGTCAAAGAAGAACTCACGTTGCGAGTCGCGCAAAAACGAGACGGAGAGTCGGTTGCTGCCGTATCGTTCCAGTCGACCGGCCTACAACTGCGGTTCTTGATGGCGGAGCAGTCAGATGTGATCGTCACGCCTCGATGGAGCGCGGTAGAGATGCGTTGTCACCTCCACAAGCCCGGATCGGCAGGCACACGAATCGCTCTCGATGTCTTCGTGCGCGAGAACCTCGAACGGTTCTTCTTCCACGCCGCCGGTATCCCGTGACGCTTGGGCACTATTCGACATAATCCCCTATACGAGGGGGGTGCCGACCCTTTTCGGTACTGGAGCGGATCCTGGTGCGGCCCCGTCAGGCCGTCAGGGACTACAGGGAGCGGAAAAGAGTCGAGGTCCCGGCGCTCCCCAGGATCCAGGATGAGACGGCCGCCGCAGCGAGGCAACGCTACCGCTGAGAGGGCCTCGGTCGCTCATGGGCTTGCCGATTGCAAGTCCATGAGCGAGACGCGGACGCCGCTTCCGGCCAGCCGGCTAGCTCGCGGTCAGTCGTCCTTGAATAGCATGTGCTCGCAGTAGTCGCAACAGCCAGAGCGGTTCGCTCCGAGGTTGCCCGGCGTCAAGTCCTCTTGACATCGCGCACATCGGCCCTGTACTCGGTGGTCGCACGCCATGCATCCGACGAATTCTGAACCTCCGTCCTCAGGTTCTGAGTCCACGACATACGTGTGAAGCCCGCACTCGGGACAGTCGAACACGACGCCGTCGCCGCCGTGCTTGTAGTCCAGGAACTCGGCAGCCGAGTAGTGGGCTGCGATGGCGCTCTCGACCAGAGTTTCCGCGCTCACCCTTGCCCCGCACAAACGGCAGGCCGAGTCTGCACACTCCTGTTCCCGGTTCTCTGGTCCAATCTGTTCCAGTAGCTCCGAGCGGCACTTGGGACATTCTCTCGGGTGCCTGCCCACGACCTCATGCCGCCACTCCACGCGGTCGAACGTCTCGCGGCACGTTCGTAGCTCCTGCTCGTAGACTTCATGTACGTCAAGCATCGTCTTCCAAGCATCTCCCAGCCTCTCAACGGGGTCGACGCCGACACGTCGGAACATCCGCGCCGCTAGCGGAAACGTGCCCGCGACAGTCTGTCGCAGAACGCCAGGTGCCTTCTCGGTGTATCGGTGTTCGACGTCGTTCCGGAGCTGGCTGAGCTTCTCAAGAGCTGCCCGATCTACGGGAATCCTGAAGTCCTTGAAACGCTCTCCAATCCCGGCGAGGCCGATAGTCCGTGCGGAACGCTTCTCATATGTCACACCGCCGTTGTCATCCGGCATCGGCTTGTACTCGGCCCCAATCAGGTCGTCCTCATCGGCATTCGGAACCGCCTGTACGAGGACTTCCTTCGCCAAGAGCAACAGACCGGCGTGCAGGTTGCGTATCGCCGAGAGTGCCCGGGCCGGGTCGTGGGCCTCGTAGTCCTCCACGCCGATGCGTATTGACTGGATCGCATTGTCGAGCAACGGGGACATCGTGATTCGATCTCGTGCGGGGGATGGTGCCCAAGAGCTTGCTCCGCCGAGAGTACGCGGCGTTTGGCAGGCGGTTCGCTCAGGTCATTTCGAGGGCGCGCTGCGTCACAGTGGAGGTGGCTATTGAAGGTGTCCTACAGCCGTTTCTGTGCTTGGGCTGCGCCTTCCTCCTTGGTCTTGTCGGAAGCTCCCGACGGACCTGGGGCTAGAGACCAGCGAACCGTTCGCCGATCACCAGTTCGCCGGGAATCCGCCTCTTGCCCTCATAGGTACCGACCCAGATGTAGTACTGGCCTTCACTCGGCTCCGGCAAGGTAACGAGCGGATCGTTAGTGGTTGTATCCGCGTCGTCGTTGCAGACCCATGAGTCTTCCGGAGTGTTGACGATCAACGTGGCGTCCCCGTCCTCTTCCGCGAGAAAGGCGATCGCCAGTCCGTCGCTGCGCCCCTCCCACTCCAACCGGATATCGGGGGCAGTCGAAACGTAGCCGATGCAGTTCCCGCCGAGAGAGGAGGCATCCACTACGCCACCGGCCACAAGTTCGGATGTGTGCGGGTCGGGCGCAAAGCCTGCGCGAAGCCGGATCTTCCCAAAGCTCGGGTCTGCGGAGAAATCGAGAACCGATCCGAGGTGCTTCATATCCGCTTCTGCTGCGCCAGCGTCGTAGTACGGCTGATTCTCCTCCTCCAAGCAGACCGCCAGCCGGGCAGCGGTAAACCCCATGCCCTTGTTTAGGGTGTAGGAGATCGCCTTGATAGCCGCCGTCCCTTCGTCGAAAGCCTCAGGCCCCGACTCCTCCAAACTCCCCTCTAGACTGGCCGCCCATAGCGCAGCTTCGGCGAGATCGCCAGTGTAGGAAGCCAGGCGCTCGCACGGACAGCAGACCCAGTCCTCCACGTCTACCGGCTCTTCCGTTTGGCCTACCGCCGCTGCCGCCTGCACTACCATCACCGCCACCAAACTGACACGCCTCGCTCGTCTCTCGCTCACTGGACATTCCTCTTCGATTTCGAGTCGGCGAAGGAGTCGCCACGAAGAGATTCTAGACGCTTTGGACCGCTACTTCCCGCCGACCGACGGGCACATTCCTCCACCAAGGCCGTAGAGCGTCTTCCGGCCGCCGGGGGAAGCTCGCCATGACGCCGACCTCCCGCCTCGCCGACCAGCGAGCCGCGGATCACGCCGGTGCCGAAGGCGTAGCCTTCGTTCGGCCGCCACTGCTGCTCGAGTCGGCGACCTGCGCGGTGCGGGCGATGCGGATGGATAACGTGCCCTGCGGCGCTTGTGGGTGCCCGAGCGGGTGCTAGCCTGGAGTCTAGGATGCGATAATCCCAGGCGAGCTCGCCGCCGGTCGTCGACCTGAGCGCGTTCCCGAACGCCTGTCGGAGCGACTGAACGCCAAGTCCAGCGCCCGGAAGCCGCCCCGCGACGGTAGAATCAGGTGGGCCGGAACGTGGGACACGCAGACCGGTGGGTCTCGTAAGTGTAAGGTTCATGGGTGTTTACGGCACGTGTGGGGACTTTCGCGCCACACGGGTTCCCGCCGGCATCCGGCGCGAAACGCCGGCCTCGGGGAGTTCTGCCGCGCTAGTTGTCGTCGTCGCCGTCGTCGCCGTCGTCGCCGTCGTCGGCGGCTGGCGGCGTCTCGGCCGTTTCTTCGTCGACGAACTGGAAGGGCGGCCGCTCTTCGCCGTCTGCGGGCGGAGGCGGCTGGACTCGTCGCGGAGTTCGGCGCAGGCGCCGTTCTGCTGCGGACGGCGGTTCGCGGGCCGGTGGTGGGCTGCTCGTGGCCGGTCTACGGTTGTTCGCGCCCAGTTCGGCCTCGACCTGCTCGATGAGTTCCTCCGCGGACTGCTCCTGGTCGAGCCCCGCGGCCTCGAGTTCGGCTTCGATCAGCGCAAGGAGTTCGTCCGTGGACAGATCGTCGAAGCTCTCCGCGCCGTTCGCGGTCGCCGCCGTCGCGGAGGGAGTCGTCGCGGACTGTTGGGTGGCTGCAGGCGCGACCGCCTGGTCGCCGGGAGAAGCCTCCACACCCACTGCCACGACGGGTGCCGGCCTCGAGCGTGGGGCGGCCGGCGTACCAGGATCCGGCGCCCCTTCGATCATGACGCCGAGGCTCGATGGCGGTAGCGCCCCGCTGCCGAGTCCGACTTTGATGGAGTTGTCCTGTTGGCGGACCTGATAGGTCGGCAAGGCCTCCTTGAGATCGACGACCACGCGCAGGAACTCGGGATGCTCCCCGGTACGCACCTCCACTGCGGGGCTCGTGGAGGGCAGCACCGGCATTTCGGCGAGGGACCCGTCGAGTCCGAACAGGTCGAGCACCACGCGGGGTGGATTCGGCAGTTGAAAGTGCCGCACCACCTGCAGGCCGTTGGTTGCTTGCAGGTGCAGCACGTCGCCGTCGAGCCGCGCGGCCGTCAGGCGGTGGTCCTGGGCTACGACCGTCGAACTGAGGAGGGCCGAAACGAGGCAGATCAGGGTGCGCATCGTGGATCCTGGAGTTTCTGGAGGCCGCATCCTACCACCCGGCCCTTGCGATACTCTGTGCCGCAGCCATGGGCCGTTTCGGGATCGTCGCTCTTGCCGCTCTGATCGTTCCGCCGTGGGCGATTCCGCAAGCGCAGGAGACGCACCCGTTCTCGGTCCACGACATGCTGGCGATGGAGCGGCTTTCGGACCCTCAGATAGCGCCGGACGGGTCGGTCGTTGCCCTTGCCGTGCGCACGACGGACCTGGCCGCCAACCGGGGTCGAACGGATCTCTGGTCGGCGCCGGTGGACGGCGGCGCGCCACGCCGGTTGACCACGCACGAGGCGGCGGACTTTCATCCGCGCTGGGCGCCGGACGGCCGAGACCTCTTCTTCCTGTCCACGCGTTCGGGGAGTTCCCAGGTCTGGCGCCTGCCCCTTGCCGGGGGCGAACCGCGCCAGGTGACCGACCTGCCGCTCGATGTCGGCAACCTGGTCGTGTCGCCCGACGGTCGCCGGATCGCGCTGACGATGGACGTCTTCGCTTCGTGCGAGACGCTCGACTGCACTGCGGAACGCCTCGAGGACCGGTCGTCGAGGCCGACGTCGGGGGTCGCGTACGACGATCTCTTCGTTCGCCACTGGGACGTCTGGAAGGACGGCCGCCGGTCGCACGTCTTCGTCCTGGAACTCGACGACGTCCGCTCGCCGTCAGGGGAGCCGGTCGATCTGATGCGCGGACTCGACCAGGACGCGCCTCCCAAGCCCTTCGGCGGCGCGGAGGAGATCGCCTTTGGGCATGGGGGCGACGCGGTGATCTTCGCCTCGCGCACCGGCGGTACGCCGGAGGCGTGGTCGACGAACTTCGATCTGTACCTGGCGCCGGCGGACGGCGGTTCGCCGCCCGTCAACCTGACCGCCGCAAACCCGGCCTGGGACAGTCACCCGGTGCTGTCGCCGGACGGCGGCGCGCTGGCCTGGCTGGCCATGGAGCGCCCCGGCTACGAATCCGACCGTTTCCGGATCCGGCTCGCGCGCCTCGACGGTTCCCGGCTGGAGGACGAGCGGGACCTCACCGGGGACTGGGACCGCTCCGTCTCGGGCCTTGCCTTTTCGGCCGACGGGGAAACGCTGTTCGCCACCGCGGCGGACCTCGGGCAGCGGAGCTTGTTCGCGGTGGATGTGGCGGACGGCTCGGTGACGCGCCTGCACGGCGAGGGATCGGTAGCGGGTCTGGCGGTGTCGAAGGACCGTCTTGTCACTCTCCACAACGATCTCGCCGGTCCGTCGGAGCTGTTCGTCAGCGATCTCTCCGGCGGCGACCGGCGGGCCCTGACGGCCTTCAACGCCGACCAGCGGGCGGCGGCGCGGGTGGGGGACTACGAGCAGTTCACGTTCGCCGGCTGGAACGACGAGACGGTGCACGGCTACGTCGTGCGACCGGTCGACTTCGACCCGGACCGCCGCTACCCGGTCGCCTTCCTGATCCACGGCGGACCGCAGGGCTCGTTCGGCAACTCGTTCCACTACCGGTGGAACCCTCAAGCCTACGCCGGCGCCGGCTACGCCGCGGTGATGATCGACTTCCATGGTTCGGTGGGTTACGGCCAGGACTTCACCGACTCGATCGGGGGCGATTGGGGCGGCAAGCCGCTGGAGGACCTGCAGAAGGGACTGGCCGCCGCGCTCGATCGCTACTCGTTCCTCGACGGCGATCGGGTGTGCGCGCTGGGCGCCTCCTACGGTGGCTACATGGTGAACTGGATGGCGGGCGCCTGGCCGGATCGGTTCCGCTGCCTGGTCAACCACGACGGAGTCTTCGATCTGCGCTCGATGTACTACACGACCGAGGAGTTGTGGTTCGTCGAGTGGGATCACCGGGGCAGCTACTTCGAGAACCCGGACGGCTTCGAGAGTCACAATCCGGCGCTCCTGATCGATCGCTGGCAGACCCCGATGCTGGTGATTCACGGCGCGCTCGACTTCCGCGTCCCCGAAACCCAGGGGCTTGCGGCCTTCACGGCGCTCAAGCGACGAGGGGTGCCGGCCCGGTTGCTCTACTTCCCGGATGAGAACCACTGGGTGCTCAGCCCGGCGAACAGCATTCAGTGGCACGAGGAGGTGCTGGGATGGCTCGCGCGCTGGCTCGAGCCGCGGCCTTGAGGTGGCGGGGAATCACTCCAGCGGTGGTGGCGCTGGCTGCCTTGGCGCCATTGGCGGCGGCCGCGGCGCAGGCGCCGGAGGAACCCGGCGTCTTCAAGGGCCGGAAGATCGCCGAGGTGATGTCCTACCGCGGCGCTCCCTGGCTGGAGCGGGCGACGCGAATCGAAGAGGAGCATCCGGACGAACTGATGGCGGCGCTGCCGATCGAGACAGGCATGCTGGTCGTCGACATCGGCTGCGGCTCGGGCTACTACTCGCGGCGCCTGGCGGCCGCCGTGGGGCCGGAGGGCAGCGTGCTGTGCAACGATATTCAGCCCCAGATGCTCCGCATCGCCACGGAACTCGCCGCTGACGCCGGTGTTGTGAACATGAGCACGGTGCTCGGCACGGAAAGCGATGCCCGGCTGCCTGAAGGGGAGGTCGATCTGATGCTGCTCGTCGACGTGTACCACGAGTTCTCCGAGCCGGAGGCGATGCTCCGGTCCATGCGGGAGGCGCTCGCGCCGGACGGGGTGATCGCCCTCGCGGAGTTCCGGCTCGAGGGCCGCTCGGCGCGGCACATCAAGCTCGAGCACCGCATGTCGATCGAGCAGGTGATGAAGGAGTGGCTGCCCGCGGGCTACGAACTCGTCGAACGGGTCGACTCGCTGCCGACCCAGCACCTGTTCCTGTTCCGCGCCGCGGGTCCCTGAGCTTGCGGTCGCCGCCTCAGCGGGCCGTCGTCATCGCAGCCGACACGGACTCGCGCCAGGCCTGAAGCTGGGCCCGCAACTCGGCGGCCTTTCCGCGGCGGCGAGAGCGGCCGGAACGCTCAGTGCGACGAGACACGCGGCGAGCAGGCGGCGCTTCACTGGTTCAGAACCTCGGCGCAGCGGCGGGCGAAGTAGGTCAGGATCATGTCGGCGCCGGCTCGGCGGATGGACGTCAGGGTCTCCATCATCAGCGCGTCGCCGTCCATCCAGCAGTTCGCGCTGACCGCCTGGATCATCGCGTACTCGCCGCTGACCTGGTAGGCCGCGACCGGCAGATCGACCGCCTCCCGAAGAGCGCGGACAACGTCCAGGTAGGGAAGGGCGGGCTTGACCATGACGATGTCGGCGCCCTCTCCGACGTCCAGCCGCGCCTCCCGCACCGCCTCGCGGACGTTCGCCGGGTCCATCTGGTACGTCTTCTTGTCGCCGGCGCGGGGCGCGGAGTCGAGTGCGTCGCGGAACGGGCCGTAGAAGTTCGAGGCGTACTTCGAGGTGTAGCTCAGAATGCCGACCTGGTCGTGGCCGGCGGCATCGAGGGCGGTGCGGATCGCCCCGACGCGGCCGTCCATCATGTCGGACGGGGCGATGACGTCGGCGCCGGCATCGGCCTGGGAGACGGCGGTCGCGGCCAGGATCTCAAGTGTCGGGTCGTTCAGGATCTCGCCGTCCTCGACCAGCCCGTCGTGGCCGTCGCTCGAGTACGGGTCCATCGCCACGTCGGTGATGACCAGCATGTCGGGGAGAGCGGACTTCAGCTCACGGACCGTGCGCTGGACCAGCCCGTCGGGGTCCAGGGCGCCGCTCGCGGTGCGGTCCTTGAGTTTGTCCTCAACAGCCGGGAACAGCGCCACGGCGGGCACGCCGAGAGCATGTGCGGCGCGACACTCCTCGACCAGGCGGTCGATGGTGAGCCTGGCCTGGCCCGGCATCGAGGGGATCGGTTGGGCCGTGTCCGAACCCTCCATGACGAAGAGCGGGTAGATCAGCCGGTCCGGTCCGAGATCGGTCTCACGGACCAGGTCGCGGATAGCGGCCGAGCGCCGATTGCGGCGGGGACGGATGGGCGTTGGGTGCATGGCTGGGGGATTCTACGCCGTGTACGGACATCGGGATGGGGGCTGGGGATCCGATCGCGCAATTCGCTGACGGACCTATACTTGCCGCCATGCCGTTGAGGGAGGTATGCCGCGACGTCTGGGTCGTTGACCATGTGCAGAAGATCGCCATCGGCTTCACGTCGCCGGCTCGCATGATCGTCGTGCGCCTGGCCGACGGCGGCCTGTGGTTGTACTCGCCGGGACCGATTGACGACAGGACGGCGGAGCAACTCGAGAGTCTCGGGCCGGTGCAGTATCTGATCGCGCCGAACCGCTTCCACCACCTTCACCTGCCGGCCGCGGCCGCGCGCTTCCCTGAAGCGGATGTCTTGGGCGCCCCCGGCCTCGAGGACAAGCGCAAGGACGTGACCTTCGCGGGCTCCCTCGGCTTCGCGTCGCCCTGGGCCGGCGAACTGCAGCCGATTCCGATCGACGGGATGCCGGCCTTCAACGAAGTCGCGTTCTGCCACCGTCCGAGCGGGTCGTTGCTGGTGGCCGACCTGCTGTTCAACCTGCAACAGCGGCAGGGCTTGATTCCGTCGATGTACTTCCGACTCACCGGAGTCCACCGCCGCGTCGCCATGAGCCGGATGTTCCGGTTCGCGATTAGGGATCGCGCGGCCTGCGCCGCGAGTTGTCTGCGCCTGTTGCGGCACCCGTTCGACCGCCTGATTCCGTGCCACGGCGATGTCGTCGAAGAAGGCGCAAAGCAGCAGGTCGAGGCCGCGATTTCCTGGATCTTCAAGGACTTCGAAACACCTCCCGAGCCGACGCCCGCCGGGGCGTTGCCCGAGGTCTGATTCTCGATCCCGTGTCCCTCCCGCTCGCCGACCTGCGGGTCCTGGACCTGACGATCGCCCGCGCCGGGCCGACGGCGGTGCGGCAACTCGCCGATTGGGGCGCGGACGTGGTGCGCATCGAGCGCCCGGCGGCGCCCGGCCGCGAGATCGGCATCTCGCGCCGGCTCGGCCACGACTACCAGAACCTGCACCGCAACAAGCGCTGCCTGACGCTCGACCTGAAGAGCGAAGCCGGCCGCGAGGTCCTTCTGCGTCTGGCCCGGGACGCGGACGTGCTGGTGGAGAACTACCGCGCCGACGTGAAGCACCGGCTCGGCTTCGACTACAAGACGGTGCGCGCGATCAACCCGCGCATCGTCTTCGGCAGCGTGTCGGGCTTCGGGCAGACCGGTCCGTATCGCGAGCGTGGCGGCGTGGACCAGATCGCCCAGGGTCTGGGCGGACTGATGTCGGTGACCGGCCTGCCCGGCCAGGGGCCGGTGCGGGTCGGCACCGCGATCTCGGACCTGGCGGCCGGCCTCTATCTCGCCTTCGGCATCCTGGCGGCCCTCCACGAGCGGGAGCGCTCGGGCGAGGGACAGTGGGTGACCACCTCCCTGCTCAAGGCGATGATCGGGATGCTCGACTTCCAGGCCGCGCGCTACCTGGTCGAGGGTGAGGTTCCGGGCCAGCGGGGCAACCACCACCCGACGATCTCGCCGATGGGGACGTTCCCTTCCGCCGACGGTTGGGTCAACATCGCGGCCACGAGCGGCAAGCACTTCCGGGCCATGTGCCAGGCGCTCGGCGGCGAGGAACTTCTCGAGCGTCCGGAGTACCGGAACTCGGCCGGGCGCGTCGCCAACCGGGAGCAACTCGAAGGCGAAGTCGCCGAACTGACGCGCCGCTTCAGGGTGGATGAGATTGTCGAACTCCTGAACGACACGGGGCTGCCCTGCGGTCCGGTCTACGACCTGGGGCAGACCTTCGCCGATCCGCAAGTGGAACACTGCGGGATCGCGGTGCCGCTGGAGCACCCGGAGCTTGGCGACGTTCGTCTCGTCGGTCAACCGGTCCGGCTTCGTCGGACTCCGTTCGAACTGCGCAGCCCTGCGCCGGGGGCAGGGCAGCATACGGACGAGATTCTTGCCGAGGCGGGTCTCGGAACTTCGGAGATCGAGGCGCTGCGGGGCGCGGGGGTGGTGTCGTGAACGCGATCGAACTGCCGACCACGAAGATCGTCGCCCAGATCGAGGACGGCGTCGGTTGGCTGACGTACAACAACCCGGCGCGGCGCAACGCCTTGTCGTTCGAGATGCAGGTCGCCTCGGCGATGACTCTTCGCCGGTTTCAGGAGGACGACGCCGTTCGGGTCGTCGTGCTGCGTGGTGCTGGGGACCGGGCGTTCGTCTCGGGCGCCGACATCTCGGAGTTCGAGAAGCTGCGCACCACGGTGGAAGCGCGAGAGCGCTACGACGCGGCGGGCCGCGAGACCGGCCGCGCCTTCGCCGCTCTCGAGAAGCCGCTGATCGCGATGATCCGGGGTTTCTGCCTGGGCGGCGGCCTGGCGACCGCGCTCAACGCGGACCTGCGGATCGCCTCGGACGACTCGACCTTCGGGATCCCGGCAGGCCGCCTGGGCGTGGGTTACGGCTTCTCTGGCATCAAGGTGCTGGTTGATCTCGTGGGCCCCTAGCGCACCAGCGAGATCCTGCTCACCGCGCGGCGGTTCACCGCCGGCGAGGCTCACCACATGGGGCTGATCGATCGTGTGACGTCGGCTGATGAACTGGAGGGCACAGTCCGCGATCTGGCCGGCAGGATGGCGGCGAACGCCCCGCTCACCCTTCGCGCGTCCAAGCGCGCGATCAAGGAAGCCACGAAGGACCCGGACCGCCGCGATCTGGATCGGGTGAAGCAACTCGTGGAGGCCTGCTTCCGCTCCGACGACTACGTCGAGGGACGCAAGGCCTTCCTCGAGAAGCGGCCACCGCGGTTCCAGGGTCGGTAGAGCTCCCCACGATGTGCGGCCCCGAAACGGGCTGCGCGCCGAGCGCCATGAACGAAGCCCTGCTGGAACTCGCCAACGTCACCGTTATTCGCGGCGGCCGGCCGGCGCTCGACCGCGTGACGCTCTCGATCCCCCGGAGGCAGAACACGGCCGTGCTCGGTCCGAACGGCGCAGGCAAGTCGACCCTGCTGCGGATGCTGAACGGCGAGTTCTTTCCCGTGCGGCGGCCGGGGGTTCGCATGCGGTTGCTCGGCCGGGAGCGTTGGAACGTGTTCGACGTCCGGCGCCAGCTCGGCGTCGTGTCGCACGAGTTGCAGGCGACGCACCACGGGTGGCTGTCGGGCCTGGACGTCGTGTGCTCGGGGTTCGTCGCTAGCGTCGGCATCTACCGGCACCAGGGCTGACCGACGCGCAGCGGCGTCGGGGCATCGCCGCCGCGGCGACTCAGGGTGCCGGCAACCTGTTGGAACGCCGGTTCGATACGTTGTCCTCCGGCGAGCAGCGCCGCCTCCTTCTTGCACGGGCTCTGGTCCATGAGCCGCATACCCTGTTGCTCGACGAGCCGGCGACCGGGCTCGACCTGCGGGCCGCGTTCGGCCTGATGGAGCGGTTGCGCGCCCTCGCGGCGGCGGGAACGACGCTGATCATCGTCACTCACTACGTCGATCAGATCCCGCCGGAAGTCGAGCGGGTCGTGCTGCTCAAGGCGGGTCGGGTGTTCGGGGATGGGTCGAAGGACGAGATGCTCACCGGCGCGGCCTTGTCCGAGCTGTTCGAGGTAGGCGTGCGGTTGGTGGAGCGAGACGGTTGGTTCCAGGTACTGCCCGCCTACTAGCCGCGCCGAGATCACACACTGGGTGCGCCGGCGTGCCATCCGTGCGCCCGATGACGGGCGCACGGACTGGTTCGCGGGTGGCGCGGGATCGCGCCACCCGGGTTCCCGCCGGCTGCCGCCGAAGGCGGCCTTGAACGCGCCGGCCGCAGGCCGGACCTTACTGCTCCGAACGCGCTACGATGCCCGCGAATGCCCGCACAGCGACTGCCCACCCTCGCGACTATCGTCGCGCTACTAGCCGTCGCCGTCCCGCTCGCCGCCACCGACAGTCCAGGCTGCTCAGCCGGTGCCGCATCCAGCGTGGCCGCCGAACCCGGAACCAGCGTCGACCTCGAACTCGCCCACGACGGCCTGACCCGCGGCTACCGCCTCCACCTGCCATCCGGCTACGACCGCGCCGAACCGCTACCGCTGTGGCTGCACGTCCACGGCTACACCGGCAGCGCCCGCCACAGCGACGGCTGGACGGGCCTGTCGGAGTTCTCCGACCGGGAAGGCTTCGTGCTCGTGTTTCCGCAGGGCACTTCGTTCGAGGCGGCCGTGGGCCCGCCGGGCCAGAGCCGGAACGCCACCATCACGTCCTGGAACGACCTAGCCTGCAGTGCGCCTTTGAAGCCTGAGGAACCCGCCTGCCGGGAGGACGCGAACCCGTATCCCTGTCCGCCCGAGTGCGGCGAGTGCGGGCCGTGCAACTGGTGTTCCTGCCACGACGACGTCGGCTACATCGCCGCCCTGATCGACCACCTGTCGGCGGAGCTCTGCCTAGATGTGGACCGCGTCTTCGCGTCCGGCTACAGCAACGGCGGGATGTTCGTCCACCGGCTCGGTTGCGCCCTGGGCGACCGTCTGGCCGCGGTCGCGCCGATGCACGGTTACCTGGCGCCCGGCTTCAACTGCGCGGCCGAGGCGCCCGGCCCGTCGATGCTGCTCGTCGGCGGCGCCACCGACCGCACCGTGCCGATCGACGGCTCATTCGCGAGCGACGGCTACATCTACACGTCGCAGCAGGGAGTGGCGGAGAAGTGGGCCGAGGCCCAGTCCTGTGCCGCGGACCCGGTGCCGGTTGAGACGCCGTGGGACGGACGACGCGAGTTGACCTGCGTCGAGTATCCGGGCTGCGCCGCCGGCCGAGCGGTTCGCAGTTGTTCCTGGGACGGCGCCCACGTTTGGCCGCGCGACGATGCCGCCAACTTCGGCGGCGAGTTGCTTTGGAGGTTCTTCAGCGAGGCGGGGCGCTAACCGGCCAGCGCTTCCAGCCGGCCCGGCGCCACCCCCAGCCGCTCTCCGGTGGCGACGATCTGGCGCCAGGATTCGGCGTCGACGGGGATCGCATCGGCGCGCTCGATCCTTATTGCCCGCTCCGGGTCCCCGGGCACGAGCACCGGCTCATCCGGGTCGGCTGCGGGTGACGCCTTGACGTGGGCGACCAGGGCTGCGAGTTCGTGGTCCATCGCCGAACGTTCGATCAGACGGTCCGGATCGAACACGACCATGAACATGTTGTTGATGATCGTGCCCTCCATCCCGTGTTCGGGCTGGGCGGTGCGGCCGCCGCTCATCATGCCGCCGAGGAGCTCGCAGAAGATCGCCAAGCCGTAGCCCTTGTGGTCTCCGAAGGAGGTGAGGGCGCCGACCGGCTGCTTGAAAAGCACGCTCGGGTCGCGTGTCTGGCGTCCGCGATGGTCGATCAGGGAGCCCGCGGGAACCTCTTCGCCCTTGTTGTGGGCCACGCGGGCCTTGCCGTGGGCGATCCGGCTGGTCGCCATGTCGAGGAGAATCGCGGGCTGGCTGTCGCTGCCCGGAAGCGATAGGCACATCGGGTTCGTGGAGTAGCGGGCGTCCGTGCCGCGGTAGGGCGCGACCAGAGCCTGGTGGCCGACCACGTTGGCGAAATGGAGCGAGGCGAGGCCAGCGTCCGCCACCTGCTCGCCGTACGTGCCGATGCGCCCCAAGTGATGGCAGTAGCGGACCGACGCCAGGACCACGCCCGTGCTCCGGCAGCGTTCGATCGTGGCCGCGGTCGCCTCGCGCCCGACGACCTGGCCGTAGCCCATGCCGCCATCGAACATCATGATCGCGCCGTCGTCGCGAACCAGTTCGACCCTCCGGTTCGGATTCAGGGTTCCGTTGCCGAGGCTCCGCTCGTAGGCGGGCAACATGCCGATGCCGTGGCTGTCGTGCCCCGAGAGGTTGGCCAGCACCAAGTGGTCGGCGACGATCCGGGCCTCATCGGGCCCGCTGCCGCCGGCTTCAAGGATCATGACTGCTGCTTCCCGCAGCGCCTGAGGCCGGATGTCGATCGATTCCAAGGTTGTGGTCTCCTCTACCGTCCAGCGGCGCCGGAAGCGGCGATCCTAGCTCCCCGCGCTCCCGCTACCGGGTGTGCATCCGAGCACCCGGTGACGGGCGCTCGGAGTGGTTCACGGTTGACGCTAGCGCGGCGGAACTCCCAGAGACCGGCGCTTCGCGCCGGATGCGGCCAGAAGGCCCGCGCACCCAGTTTCTGCCGCGCAGTCTTGCATGGAACAAACGGGTAGGGGTTCCTTGTTGGCAGCGCAGGTTGCGCGATTCAGGCGGCATGTTCGGTCGGCACGAGAGCCAGATTCAGGCGGCGGGCCTGACGCTGCAGGTTTCTGATTTGTCGTTCGCGTCGGACGGCCTCCATTTCGACGAGGTCGCGCTCGACGTACTCTTCGCCGTGGGTCAGCATGGCGTAGATCAGTCGGCCGAGTTGATGAGCGGTGGCCTTGATGGCCTTCGCCTTCTCCATGTGCTGGAGACGCCGGCGGTGAGAGGCTCCGATGGCGGTCTTGCTGTTGCGGGCTGTGGTGGCGGCTTGGCGCAGCGCCTGGCCGACCCGGTTGGTCTGCTTCACGGGAGGGCCGTTCAGCCGTTTGTCGCCGCTGATGTTGGTCGGTGGAGCCAGACACAGCCACGAGCAGAAGTTGCCCTGCGAGGGAAACCGGGACAGGTCCGGGCCGATCTCAGCGGCGAAGGTCAGCGCGGTTTCGACGCCGACCGTCGGAATGGCGACCAGGTCCACGCCGAGCATGCGATGCAGCCGCTTCCGCAGGGCGCGCTCGCGCGCCTTCGAACCGGGCGGCGGCGCGTCCTCGACGCCGTCTTGGGCCAGGCCGTCGAGCTCGGCGTCGATGCGCTTCTCGCACATCTCGATCTGGCCTTGCAGCATGTCGTAGCGGGCCAGCGCCTGGCCCAGAGCGAACAGGTGCTCGTCTCGCCAGTTGCCTTGCAAACTCGCCGCGATCACAGCCGGACCAGCCTTGCAGCGACCGTCCCGGTGACGGGCCAGCGCCGCGCCGTCGCGCTCGCCGGCGACGATCGCGCGCACGATCAACTGGCCGGTCTTGCCCATGATGTCGCTCAGCACGTTGTCCAACTGCACGTTCATCTGCACCAGAGCCTTCTGGATGTGCTGCACCGCGCGGCTGCGGTCGCGGACCAACTGGGCGCGCTGCCGCGTGTACGAACGCAGCGGACACAACTCGTCCGGCGCGCGAAACGCACCGCGCAGGAGCCCGTAGCTCATCAACTGCCGGATCCACTGGCAGTCCAGAACGTCACTCTTGCGGCCACTCACCTGCTTGGTCGCCCGAGGATTCACCAGATGCACCTCGAACCCCGCCCGGTCCAGCACCTCGAACACCGGAATCCAGTACACCCCCGTCGACTCCAGCGCCACCTCACGCACGCCGCACTCCTGAAGCCACGAGGCCATCGCCTCGAGGTCCTCCGTGAACGACGAGAAATTGCGCACCGGCCGCTCGAAACGCGACGGGGCCACCGCCACGTAGTGCTTGCGCTTGCCTACGTCCACACCGGCGCAATCCGGGTGAACGACTTCCAGACGCTCCGCCTTCCGCTTTGCCATCCCCTGCCTCCCGTAGATGTGGAATCCAATCGTCGCGCTGGGCAGAGACCGCGGCGAAAAGCTCAATCTTGCATACGGGGTCGCGACACAAGCCGCGCCGCCAGCGTCAGAGCGCCGATCACGGTCCGGGCCAAACTCCTAGTCGGGCGCCAACACACCAGTGCCTGCGCGGCCTCGCTGCCCAGCGCGGCCAACTCTATGAACCCACGACGCCGCTGTAACGTTGGCTACTCGCTGCCTGTTCCCTGCGCGACAGCGCAGCGACAACGCTGCGGACACTCCTAGCGCGCGCCAACCGGGTTCACAAGGTCGATCCCCGGGAACCGGGTGAAGTCCCGGTCGCTAGTCGCGATCATCGCTCCGTGTTCCAGAGCCAGCGCGGCGAGGTGTGCGTCCATCACCATCGCGCCTCTGGCCTGACCGCGTTCACAGAGCCTGCTCAGGATCTGCCAGGTTCGCGGTCCTGGCTGAAGCAGGCGAGAGTTCGGCAGGGCCAGCCACTTCTCGATCATCGAGCAGGCGACGGCCGGTTTGATCGGATGAGTACAGATGCGACGGTCGGATGCGATGCGGACGAAGGCCAGCAGAGTGACGAGCGCAAAGCTCACGGCACGCCCGGAGGCGAGCTCCGACTCGAACCAGCGGCCCGCTGCAAGGTGGTGGGGGCTTGCGGTGTCGTGGGCGTAGAGAAGGATGTTGGCGTCGATCAGGGTCATCGCCGCGAAGGGCCGTCCAGGTGATCGAGCAGACCGCTGATGTCGTTGAGGTCGAACTCCGGACGGAGGCCAATCCTGCGTGCTTCCAACTTGAAGGGACTCGCCATTTCCTCTTCGGTCGGCGCCTCAAAGCCCTGCCGGAGCGTTCCGTTCACGATCTGCTTCATCGTGGCGCCTGTGCGCACCATCTCGTCGCGCACCTTGGCGGCGACGTCGTCGTCCAGAGTGAGTGTCGTTCTCATGTGTGGGATGCTAGGAGTCAGGCATCACGATGTCAACAACAGAACATCGTAGATGCCGAGCCGTCGGCAACGTGGTTGAGCAGGGGGGCGGTAAGCTGACGCACCGATGCGCCCCTACTCAGCGTCTTCCGCTGTGCCGTCCTTGGTGCTGCTCTTTATTGGTGTAGCGCTGCCTGGGTTCGCCCAACCCGATCCCGACTCCGGCTGGATCGATCTGACCGCCGGCGGCCTCGAGGAGGGATGGCGGCAACTCGGAGGCGCCGCGGTGTACACGCTGGAGGACGGTGTGGTCGTGGGTACGGCGGTCATCGAGACGCCGAACTCCTTCCTGGCCACCGAGGAGGAGTACGGCGACTTCGCGCTCCAGTTGGAGTTCAAGATCGACGACGGTCTCAACGCGGGCGTCCAGATCCGGAGCCACAGCGATCGCGACTACCGCAACGGCACGGTGCATGGCTACCAGGTAGAGATCGATCCGAGCGAACGCGCCTGGACAGCCGGCATCTACGACGAGGCCCGGCGCGGCTGGTTGTTCCCGCTGGCGGCGAACACGGAGGCGAGCCGGGCTCTCCGGCCCGGTGGCTGGAACCACCTTTACATCGAGGCGATCGGCCCCACCATCCGGACCTGGCTGAACAATGTGCCGGCCACCTTCCTGATCGACGAGTTGACGGCGAGCGGGTTCATCGCGCTCCAGGTCCACTCGGTCGGGGCGGACGGCGGCGGCCGGCAGGTGCGCTACCGCCGCGTCTTGCTGCGCACGGAGAACCTGGCGCCGAGCGGCAGGCCGTTCCCCTACATCGTCGATACGCGCCCGAACCAGCTCTCGGAGGCGGAGGCGGCGCTGGGCTGGGAGCTGCTCTTCGACGGCGAGAGCACGGAGGCCTGGCGAGGCGCTCACCGCGAGGACTTCCCGGCGACGGGCTGGGAGGTGCGGGACGGCGAGTTGACGGTGCTCGCCTCGGAGCCAGGCGGAGAGCGCGGCGGCGGCATCGTGACGCGGGAGTCGTTCTCGGCCTTCGAACTCCAACTGGAATCTCGGCTCACGGAGGGCGCGAACAGCGGCATCAAGTACCTGGTCACCGAAGGCTACGGAGCGGCCCCCGGCTCGGCGGTCGCGTTCGAGTATCAGCTCCTGGACGACCTGCGCCACCCGGACGCTCAGGCCGGCCTCACTGGCAATCGCACCCTGGCATCCCTTTACGACGTGCTGCCGGCGACCAAGATTCGTCGATTCGTCAAGGCTCCGGGACGCTTCAATCACGCCCGGATCGTCGTCCGCGCCGACGGCCGCGTCGAGCACTGGCTGAACCACGTGCTGGTGCTGGAGTTCGACCGCAACTCGCAGCAACTCGCGGAGGCGATCGCGGCAAGCAAGTTCGCCGGCCTCGAAGGGTTCGGGCAGTGGCCCGAAGGCCGCATCCTGCTCCAGGACCACGGCGACGAGGTCGCGTTCCGGAGCATCAAGGTGCGCCGCTTGGACGAGGCGGAGTAGCGCCGCTCGAAGTGGTTCATGCGCGTTCGCCTTGCCTACGGTCGGAGCGGCCTGGAGATCGACGTACCGCGGGAGCGGACGACCGTGATCGAGCCGTATCAGGCGCCGGCGCTCCGAGACCCGGACGCGGCTCTCACCGCGGCGCTGCGCCAGCCGGTCGCCGGACCGCCGCTCCGGGAGTTGGCGAAGCCCGGCCAGACGATGGCGATCTCGGTGTGCGACATCACCCGGGCGCAGCCGCGCCGGGAGATGGTCGGCGCGGTTCTTCGTGAACTCGACGGCCTCGTCCGGCCGGAAGACGTGACGATCCTGATCGCCACCGGCACCCACCGCGCGAACACGCCGGCCGAACTCCGGTCGATGCTCGGCGAGGAGATCCTCTGCTCGTGCCGCGTGATCAACCACGACGCCCGCGACGACTCGTCCCTGGTCGACCTGGGGGAGAGCGGCCAAGGCGTCCCGACCCGGCTCTGCCGCTATTGGTTGGAGGCGGATCTCCGGATCACGACCGGCTTCGTGGAACCGCACTTCTTCGCCGGCTTCTCCGGCGGGCCGAAGATGGTCGCTCCCGGCCTTGCCGGCCTCGATGCCGTGCTGACTCTGCACGACGCCGCCCGCGTCGGGGATCCGCGCTCGACCTGGGGAATCATCGACGACAACCCGCTCCACAGCGACATCCGCGCGATCGCGGCGCGGCCCGAGGCGCGGCCTCACTTCAGTGTCGATGTGCTGCTCGACCGCACGCAGAGGATCACGCACGTCTTCGGAGGCGAACTGTTCGCGATGCACGCCCGAGCTTGCGAAGCGGCGCGGCCGATCGCCATGCAGGAGACCGGCCGCCGGTTCGAGGTCGTGGTGACGACGAACTCGGGCTACCCGCTCGACCAGAACCTCTACCAGGCGGTCAAGGGCATGTCGGCGGCGGCGCAGGTCGTGGCCGATGGCGGCACGATCCTCTGCGCCGCCGAGTGCAGCGACGGCATCCCCGACCACGGCCGCTACGCCGAACTGCTCGCCCGGGGCAACTCGCCCGGCGAACTTCTGGCCCAGATCGAGGCCCAGCCTGTGACCGAACCGGACCAGTGGCAGGTCCAGGCCCAGGCGTTGATTCAGCGCCGCGCCCGGGTGCTGGTCAAGGCGGACGGACTGACCGAGGAGCAACTCGCCGCCGCTCACTTCGAGCCGGCCCCGGACCTCGATGCGACCCTTGCCGGATGCCTTGCCGCCCGGCCCGAGGCCCGCATCTGCGTGCTGCCGGAAGGTCCGCGGACGATCCCCTATGTGGCGGCCGCTGCCTGAGAGCGGTTGGGGTCCGCACGTTCGCTGGCCGGAACCGGTTGCCCGCGTTACGCTCGCGGTCATGGCTGAGCCTGTCCAGACCGTTGTCAGTCCTCCCCAGGCGCAGGAAACGAGGCTGAGCGACACCGAGGAGGCGCCGCTGGATCCGGCCGACTTCCCAGGCTGCAAGGCGGTCCGCATACCGTGCGACGACATCGAGGACTACGACGGCCGTCTCGAGTACCGGGAAGCCCGTACCGAGACCGCGATCGTCGTGTGCGAGCCGACGACCATCTACCACGAATGGCCATCGCAACGGCTGGCTGGTTTGGCGCGGCTCATCGCGGCATCGAGAGGTTCGCCGATCGAGATATTCGGCGCCTCGGATCTGGTGCGTTTCGAGAGTGGCGGCAAGCGCAAGGTGTTGATGCAGGCGGACCAGATTCTGTACCTGGACCCGCTTGAGGTGTTGGGCTTGGGACCGGGGGTCGACGTCGATGGCGACAAGTTGCCCGACGTGACCGTGGAGGTCGACTATTCGACCGACGTTCGCGTGCGCAAGTTGAGGCTCTCCGAGGCGTGGGGTTTCCCGGAGGTCTGGGTGGACGTGCCGGACGAGCGGTCGCGTCCGCGGTCGCGGCATCCGGGACTGACTATCCACGTCCTGGAGGACGACCGGTATCGGACAGTGTCCGCCAGCCGGACCTTTCCGGGCTGAACGGCGGAGGAGATCCACCGGGCGCTGAACGAGTCGCTCGTGTCCCGGGAAACCCTCGAGGTACTGGTTCGCCTGCTCCGGCCTTCGCGGCCTTGAAGCGGTGCCGGACCGGCTCTCCGAGCCTGGGAACGCGGGCATCCTGCCCGCATTCGACGCGAAGCGTCGGATGCGGGGTGGTCCTGTTGTCCGATCGGCTCGGGTTGACCTGGTCACGCCTGCATGGCAGTGTATCTCGCAAATGAGATACAGGAGGCTCGGATGACGACGGAGAGTTCGATGCTGCACGTCCGCATGGAGACCGAGATGAAGCAGAAGGCGACCGCAGCGCTCGCGGCGATGGGACTGACGGCTTCGGAGGCCGTGCGGCTACTGTTTCACCGCATTGCCGTCGATCAGGCCTTCCCGATCGAGCTCAAAGTGCCGAACGCGCAGACCCGCCACGCCATGGCCGAAGTGGACGGGATGGTGAAGAAGCGCAGCGCGCGGTTCGCCAGCGCGGAGGAGGTGTTTGCGGAGCTTGAAGAAGCCGGCGGCCAGTAAACGGGCCAAGCTGCCGCGGCGAGTCGACTACGCCCGGCAGTTCCTCAGGGACTGGAAGCGGCTGTCGCGCTCCGGCCGATACGACATGAACCGGCTGAAGGCGGTCATGCTCCTCCTCATTGCCAGCGATGTCTCGCTCGACCCCGAACGGAGGGACCACGCGCTCAAGGGCTCGTGGGCGCGCTACCGGGAATGCCACATCGGCGGTGACTTCCTTCTGATCTATCGCATCGACGACACGGACCGACCGAGCGGGTCGATCTACTTTGCCCGGGCCGGCTCGCACGCGGACCTGTTCGAATGACCGCCGGTGCTTGGCCCGCGGTCTGTACGGCCTTGTCAGTGGTACGCTCGCCGTCATGGCTGAGACGGTCGAAGCCGCGAGTTCCCAGGCGCCGAAAGCGGAACTGATCGACCCTGAGAAGTCCCCGCTTGCCCTCGCCGGCGAGTCGGGCTGCGAGACGGTCCGCGTCCCGCGGGAGGAGATCGAGGACTACGACGGCCGGGTCGAGTACTGGGAAGCCCTGACCGAAACGGCGATGGTCGTCTGCGAGCCGACCACTGTGTATCACGAGCGGCCTTCGCACCGCTTGGCGGGCCTGGTGCGGCTGATCGGAGCGTCGCGAGGCGCGCCCATCGAGGCGTTCGGCTCTGCGGACCTCGTGCGGTCGGGCGCTGCCGGCGAGCGCAGGGTCCTCATGCAGGCGGATCAGATTCTCTACCTCGACACGAGCGTGGCGCCTGCCGACTCGCCGGTGGTGGACGTGGACGGCCACGTGTTGCCGGACGTGGTCCTGGAGGTCGACTATTCGACCGACATTCGCGTGTGGAAGCTGCGGCTGTACGAAACGTGGGGCTTCCCTGAGGTCTGGATCGACGTGCCGGATGAGCGCTCGCATCCGCGGTCGCGGTCCTCGGGCCTGACGATTCACGTCCACGACGGCGAGCGCTACCAGGAGGTGCCTTCCAGCCGCGCCTTCCCGGGCTGGACCGCGAGGGAGATTCACGTCGCGTTGAGCCGGCCCGTGCCGTCGCCCGAGACCTTGGCGGTCCTGCGTCGCGTCGGCCGCGCCCTGGGCGCTGCGGCCGGGACCGTTCCCGACGACGATCCGTGGTTGCGGGCGGAGCGCGCCGAGAGCCGCGAAGAGGGCCGCGAAGAGGGCCGTGCTGAGGGGCGTGTTGAGGGGCGCGCCCGGATGGTCGTCGCAGTACTCCAGGCGCGCAGCGTCCCCACGAGCCCGGGCTTGACCGAACGTCTCGCCGGCATCGGCGACCGGTCCGAGGTCGAGATGGTCCAGGCGGCGCAGACCTGCGCCGACGAAGCCGATCTGCTTCGGCTCCTCGCATGAAGGAGGACCCAAAAGATCGTCGCTTTGGCGGCGCTGAGGAGTAGCCGGGCGCGTCGCTGTACTTCGCTTCAAAGCCGTAGCGGCGCCCTCCCACCACAACCAACGGGTCCAGTTCGGCACCGCCCTGGGTACCCCAGAAGTGGACGTTGGTCAGCGCGAGGCAAGAGATGATCTGCTCGATCGCAAAGCCCTCGAACGAGGCGCCGACCTTCGGGTGCCGGGCGAGCTGGTCCTGATGGGCGAGGAGGAGGAGCAGCGCGTGGAGCGTTCCGGTGACCTACGGTGGCGCCGCGCGTCCAGGCTCGGCCTCCGGTCGCACCGCTCCCTACGGCCGACTCCGGACGGACCGAACCCGCCCACCGACCGCTACCGGCCCCGCCACCGCTCCCTCGGAGAAAGTGTGCAGTTTCGGTTGCCATTGACAGAGGTCGACTACTCGAGCGATGTGCGGGTGTGGAAGCTGCCGCTCTACGAGGGGTGGGGTTTCCCGGAGGTCTGGGTCGACGTGCCGGACGAACGTTCGCGTCCGAAGTCGCGGCTTTGCGGGCTGACGATTCACGTCCATGACGGCGAGCGTTTCCAGGAAGCGTCCTCCAGCCGCTCGTTCCCGGGCTGGACGGCCGAGGAGATCCATGTCGCACTGAGCCGGCGTCTGCCGTCGCCGGAGACCCTGGCCGTTCTGCGTCGCATCGGCCGGACTCTGGGCGCTGCGGAGGGGACCGGCCCGGACGACGAGCCGTGGCTGCGGGTGGAGCGTGCCGAGGTGCGCGGGGAGGCCCATGCCGAGGGCCGCGCGGAGGGTCTTGCCCGAGGGCGTGTCCGCATGGTGGTCGCGGTACTCCAGGCGCGCGGCGTTCCCGCGAGCCCGGGCCTGACCGAACGCCTGGCCGGCCTCCGCGGCTGGTCCGAGGTCGAGATGGTCCAGGCGGCGCAGACATGCGCCGACGAAGCCGAGCTTCTGCGGCGCCTCAGGCGCTGATCCTCCGGCTTCGAGTCGGCCCCGCTCCAGAAGGCCGCCCTGAGAACTGGGAAGCAAGGATTGTCTCGCTTGCGAGCTGTCCGAGCGGCACGCCCAGCCGTGTGAAGCGGCGCGGCTGATCGCCATGCGGGAGACCGGACGTCGGTTCGAGGTCGTGGTGACGACGAACTCCGGCTATCCCCTCGACCAGAACCTGTACCAGGCGGTCAAGGGGATGTCCGCGGCGGCGCAAGTGGTCGCGGACGGCGGCACGATCCTCTGCGCGGCGGAGTGCAGCGACGGCATCCCGGACCATGGCCGTTACGCGGAACTGCTTGGCCGCGGCGGCTCGCCCGAGGAGCTGCTTCAGCAGATCGAGGCTCGGCCCGTGACCGAGCCGGACCAGTGGCAGGTGCAGGTGCAGGCGCTGATCCAGCGCCGCGCTCGGGTTCTGGTCAAGGCCGGCGGTCTGACCGCGGAGCAGCTTGCAGCCGCCCACTTCGAGCCGGCGTCCGACCTCGATGAGGCAATCGCCGAATGCCTCGCCGGCCGGCCCGACGCACGCGTCTGCGTGCTGCCCGAGGGGCCGCAGACGATTCCCTACGTAGTCGCCTGACGTCCTTCGTCGGAGGGGGCGGTCAAGACGAACCGTTGCCGCTCTGCTGGTGGCGGGCCGACAGACGTCTCGACTTCTCCATCTTTCCATGAAAATCGTCTCTTGACCGAGTGATTTTCAAGAAAGTAGGCTTGGGCGGTGAATGTTGACCGCGAGTTCGCTGCCCAACGGATCAAACGCTCGTTTCTGGTGCATCCAGCGGTCGCGGTCGTCGGGCCGCGACAATGCGGGAAGACGACCCTTGCCCGAGCCCTCTTCGACGAGGCGCCGGAGAGAGGCCGCTACTTCGATCTGGAGGATCCGGTCGATCGGAGGCGCCTCGCGCTGCCGATGCAGACTCTGGAGCCTCTGCGTGGCTTCGTCGTGATCGACGAGATTCAGCGACAGCCCGAGGTGTTCGAAATTCTGCGGGTCCTGTGCGATCGGCGGGAGGAGCCGGCTCGCTTCCTCGTCCTCGGCAGCGCATCCCCGGCTCTCGCTCGCGGCGCCTCGGAGACTCTGGCGGGCCGCGCCGGGCAGATTCGGCTCTCGGGTTTCGATCTGACCGAGGTGGGCGGCGCGACGCCAGGCGGTTGGCGGAGGCTCTGGTTGCGGGGCGGCTTCCCGCGCAGCTTTCTGGCCGACGACGATGACCTGTCCGCCTTGTGGCGCGAGAGTTTCGTGGAGACCTTTCTCGATCGCGACATTCCGCAGTTCGGCTTCTCGCTGCCGGCGGAGGCGCTGCGTCGCTTCTGGATGATGGTCGCGCACTATCACGGCCAGGTGTGGAACGCGGCGGAGTTCGCTCGAGCGATCGGCTCGGGTCAGGCTGCCGCCCGCCGCTATCTCGACATACTCGTCGCTGCGCAGGTCGTGCGGGTCCTTCCGCCATGGCACGAGAACCTCAAGAAGCGGCAGGTCCGCGCGCCAAAGGTCTACATTCGCGACAGTGGCCTCCTACACACACTCCTCGATCTTCCGTCGGCGGACCGCCTGGCGGGACATCCGAAAGTCGGAGCATCGTTTGAAGGCTTTGCCGTCGAGCAGGTCCTGTCCTGCCTGCAGCCCCTGAACGCACACTTCTGGGCTACCCACGGCGGGGCCGAGTTGGACTTGATGATCGTGTCCGGCGGCCGCCGACACGGGTTCGAGTTCAAGTACAGCGACGCGCCGGGAACGACGAAGTCGATGAGGTTGGCGCTCGCCGACCTTCGGCTCGATCACCTCTGGGTGATCTATCCCGGAGAAAGGCCCTATGAACTGGACGAGCGGATTTCCGTTCTGCCGGTGGGAGATGTTCCGAGCATGGCGGGCCGCCTTTCGAGCGCCTCGGGCTGAACCGCCGAGGGGATTCACGTCGCGTGGAGTCGCCGCCTGCCGCCGGCGGACACGTTGGCGGTGCTTCGCCGGGTTGGCCGTGCTCTCGGCGCAGCGATGCCTGGACGAAGCGGAGCTTGTTCGACTTCTGAGCGCTGAAGGAGCCCTCCGGTGCGGATCATCGACGACCGGCCATGGGCTTTCGGCGCCGAGCGCGGTGATAGCTTCGGGACGATGGCTGAGCCGGTCCAGACAGCCGTATCCAGGGCGAGATCCGAGAGTCTGGGCGATCCCGAGGAAGCGCCGCTCGATCTGGCCGACTTCCCCGGTTGCCGGGCGGAGCGCATCTCTCGGGAGGAGATCGGGGACTACGACGGCCGGGTCGAGTACTGGGAGGCCCGCACCGAGACGGCGGTCGTCGTGTGCGAACCGACGACGCGGTTTCACGAGCAACCCTCGCAGCGGCTGGCGCGGCTTGCGGAGCGGATTGCCGCGTCGAGGGGTTCGCCGATCGAGACGTTCGGGGCCACGGACCTGGTGCGCTACGACGCACAGGGCGAGCGCAAGGTGCTGATGCAGGCGGACCAGATTCTCTATCTGCATCCACTTGAGTTCACCGTCTGGGAACGGGATGTCGATATCGACAGCCGAGAGCGCCCGGATGTCGTGCTCGAAGTGGACTACTCGACCGACGTCAGGCGGCGGAAGCTCCGAATCTACGAGGCGTGGGGTTTTCCGGAGGTCTGGGTGGACGTGCCAGACGCGCCGTCGTCGAGCCGTCCGAAGTCTCGCCTCTCCGGCTTGACGATCCACGTTCTGGAAGGCGGCAAGTTCCGGACGGCGTCGAGCAGCCGGGCGTTTCCAGGCTGGACGGCTGAGGAGATCCACCGCGCGCTCAACGAATCGGCGACCTCCGAGGAGACACTGGCCGCGCTGCGGCGCGTCGGACGCGCTCTGGGCACCGCCGAAGGCACCGGGCCGGACGACGACCCGTGGCTGCGGAGCGAGCGCGCCGAGGGTCGCGCCGAGGGCCGCGCGGAGGACCGTGCCGGGATGCTGCGGGCCGTCATGGGGATCCTGCAGGCGCGTGGGATCGGCGTGAGTACGGACCTGACGGACCGATTGGCGAGGCTCGACCGGCTGTCGGCCGATGAACTGATCCAGGCCGCGCAGACCTGCTCGAGCCAGACCGAGTTCCTCGCGCTGCTGGATGCGAGACCGCATGAAACGGTTTGAGGAGTACGTTCACTTGCTGCGTGCGGCGGACGAGAAGCGACCGCCGGGTACGGACGCCGCGTCTACCACGGCACGCTGGCGGCGCTGATCGAGTCGCTGACCGCAGCCCAGGCCGCCGGCAACCTCTCGCGGCGGCTGCGGGTACTTTCCCATCCCGCCTTGCTGGTCGTGGACGAGATCGACTACCTGCCGATCAGCCAGGACGGCGCCGTGCTCTTCTTCCAGTTGATCAACGCCCGCCACGAGCGGGCGTCCACGGTGCTTACCTCCAAGAAGGGCTTCGAGGAATGGGGCGGCGTGCTCGGCGACGAGATCATGGCCGCGGCGCTCATCGACCGCCTGCTGCACGACTGCCACATCGTCAACATCCGGGGCAACAGCTACCGGATGAGGGCGCACCAGGACCTGCTCCGGACCGCGACCGACGATCACCGCCGGGAAGACGGACCATGACAACCAGCCCCCTCCGCTCGGCGCGTCCGGTGTCGGCCTCCGGTCGCTTCGCTCCCTGCGGCCGACACCGGAGCCCCGTGGTGCTTCTCCGGACGCCTGCCCCAGCTGCTACCGCACCGGAACGAGTGTGCAGTTGGCTAGCGAGACCGCCTACGCGTTGTCCCACGATGCAGTCGAGACGGGCATCTGACCCCATTACGCTGGCTCCGTCGGCATCTTCTTCTCGATCAACCGCTTCCGGTACTCCGACGGGCTGCAGCCGACCTGTTCGTGGAAGACCCGGCGGAAGGTCCGTTCGCTGTGGAACCCCACGGCAAATGCAACTTGACCGACGGCGTCGTTGTGTTCCCGCAGGAGGCGGCAGGCCCATTCCACCCGACGGTGGGCCAACCATACGACGAAGGTTGTTCCGACATGTTGGCGGAAGTATCTCGAGAAGCCCGTTGGTGACATCGCGGCAACGTTGGCTACAGACTCGCTGTCCAAGTGCTCAACAAGGTGCTCATCTACGTAGCGTCGTACACGGGCCAGCCGTTCAAAGTAGCTAAATGGGTCGGTGCCGTCCGGAACGGTGCTGTTTGTAGGATCAGCATCATCACCGATTGGGCTTTTCTCGTCTGAGTGGGCGAGTTCCATCTCGGTGAAAACGAAGTCGTAGACCTCGATCCGCCGTGTGGCGGCCACCGGAACCCGGCGGTGCCAACCCGGTGCCCGCTCCACGAACGTGTGGAACTCGCCGTTCTCGCCCACAGGGTCGACGCCATCCGGCAGGTCACCCACGAAGATCTCGTCGTAGCGCTTGCCAGAGAGCTCCGCCGGAACGGTTCCCGTATCGACCGAGCACACCCAAGAGGACATGCCAGCAGCGGTCAAGTCCCTCGCGTGCTCACGAGAGTCGCGCCCCCAGAGGGGGAACACGGCCTCCATCCCGATCCTCCCCACCCCCAACGACTGGCGCTCTCGACGCTCGTCCGATGAGGTGGTCCCGGAAAACTGGACAGGTGGCTAAGGTGTACTCCTCGACCTAGAGGAGGAGCCAGGATGAAGAGGAAGCGTCGGAAGTTCACTGCGGCTTTCAAGTCGAAGGTGGCGCTTGAGGCGCTGCGTGAGGAGAAGCCGCTCGCGGCGATCGCATCGCGGCACCGGATTCACCCGAATCAGGTGAGCAGTTGGAAGCGGAAGGCGATCGAGGGGATGAGTGAGACCTTCTCGGCCGGGCCGGAGCGGCGCCGGGACCACGAGGAGGAGATCAGGGACCTGCACGCGAAGATCGGGGAGCTGACGATCGAGCGGGATTTCTTGTCCAGGGGGCTCGGGCACTGAGCCGGACCGAGCGCCTGCGGATGATCGAGCGGGAGACGGGTGACGTGAGCTTGAGTCGGCAGTGCCGTCTGCTCGAGATCAGCCGTTCCTCGCTGTACTACCGGCCCAAGGGCGAGAGCGCCGAGACGCTGGCCCTGATGCGCAGGATCGACGAGCTGTTCCTGCTGTACCCGTTCTACGGTTCGCGTCAGATGGTCCGCCACCTTCGCCGAGAGGGCGTTCGGGTCGGTCGTCACCGGGTGCGGCGTCTGATGCGGTTGATGGGTATCGCGGCGATCTACCGGGCGCCGCGGACCAGCAAGCCTCACCCGGAGCACAAGGTCTATCCCTATCTGCTCAGGGGGCTTTCCATCGAGCGTCCGGATCAAGTCTGGTGCTCGGACATAACGTACATTCCGGTGCGCGGCGGGTTCCTGTACCTGGTGGCGGTCATGGACTGGGCGAGCCGTCGGGTGTTGTCCTGGCGGCTGTCGAACAGCCTGGACGCATCGTTCTGCGTCGAGGCCTTCGCCGAAGCCCTCGACCGGTACGGCAAGCCGGACATCTTCAACACGGATCAGGGGAGCCAGTTCACGAGCGGCGACTTCACCGGTCTTCTCGAGAACGCGACGGTGAAGATCTCGATGGACGGCCGGGGTCGCTTCCTCGACAACATCTTCATCGAGCGCCTGTGGCGCTCGCTGAAGTACGAGGCGGTCTACCTGAACGAACTCGTCGACGGCATCGAGGCGCGGCGGGTGATCGATGGGTGGCTCGCCTTCTACAATGAGGAGCGGCCACACACGGCGCTCGGCGGCAGGACACCTGCCGAAGCCCACCGCGGACTAATGGGCATTCCGCAGAATCGAGAGTTTTCCACAGCCCCGGCGACGGCGGCTGCGGCGTAATCAACACATGGAGTACACCTTAGCCCGGCCTCGAAACTGTCCAAAGGACCGGGACCACCTCAAACTACGGTACAAGCCCTCGGGGAGAGAAAGCGGACGCCTGATAGCGAACTTGGGTCAGATCCGGGCAAGACCGGCCAGATTCGGGCACGTTCCAGCCTCTTCGCGGTGGGAGGGCCGTTTGTTGGAAGTGTCGTCCGCGGCGACGGCAACGCGCGTCGCGCGGCGGCCCGCGAAGGCGGCGGCCACGGCGAGATGCTGCTTTGGGCGCGAGCTCTGGTGTCCGAGGCTGGGTGTCCCGGGCAGTAGCTGCGGACTCGGCGTCCGCGGCCCGGTCGGCCAGACAGCCGATTGCGGGAATCGGAGAAGGGCCTCCCCGTTGCCAGGGAGGCCCTCAAGTAGTCGGTGCCGCTGCGTCAGACGCCGCAGCCTGCGGTGCTGGGTCAGCCTAGAAGCTGAACCGGCCTCCAATCTGCAACTGTCGCGGGCGCGTGACCAGGAACGACGGGATTCCGAGAGTGTCGGGGACAACTCCGTTGCGGATGTTGCGCTGACTCGTACCCACGCCGAAGCTGTTCTGGTCGAACAGGTTGAAGGCCTCGGCGAACACGTCGAGACGCAAGCCGTTGCCGAAGCGGAAAAACTTGCCGATCCGGACATCGATCGTCTGAATCGACTCGTTGCGCTCCGTGTTCCGGCCCACAAGCTGGCCGTCCACCACCGCATAGGGATCGGGGCAGTTGAAGATGGGGAAGCCGCAGGCTCTGTCGTCAAAGGACCCTCTGCCTACGTCGACCAGCGTGTACGGGTTGCCCGACTGGTAGTTCAGGATGCCCGAAATCTGGAAGTCGGCGGGCAGTTGGATCATTCCGGTGGCTACCAGGCGGTGCTTCACGTCACGGTTCGAGAGACCCCAGTCGTAGTCCAGGTTCCCCAGGTCGGAGATCGTGACGCCGGTCGCCGAACGTTCGTTCGAGTCGGTGTCGCGATCCTTGCCCCAGGTGTAGTGGGCGTTGAACTGGTAGCGGCCAGTGAAGCGGCGGTTCACTTTCAACGTGACCGCCTGGTACTCGGACTCGCCACGAGACTGGCGGACCAGGATCTCGGCGACGTCGTCTCGGGGGCGGCCACTCCACATTGGACGGCCGTACTCGTCGTAGCCGGCGAACTGGCGGTTCCAGTCCGTGTTGCGCTGCAGGCCAGTCGCCTCGGCGTACACGACGTCTACGCCGGTGCTCCAGCCGGAGCCGAGTTCCCGCTCCCAGCCGGCGCTCATGCGCAGCGTCTGGGCATCGTCGAACGCCGGATCCACGTAGGAGATTGCCGGAATGATGCCCGGCGGAGGGTTCTCGTTGTCGATCGGCGTGCCGAGCGACACGTAGCCGTTCTGGCCCGGCCTCACCGTGATGCGGCCGTAGTTCGGCGGTACGCCGTTTGCCTGAACCTGGTTGGCGAACAGCAGCGTCGGCGTGCGTCCGAAGAAGAGGCCGATGCCGCCACGGAGAACCTGCCGGCCCTCGTCCGAGGACAGCGCGAAGCCGAAGCGGGGCGCCAGGTTCTGCGTATCCGGGATCTGCCGACCGTCCTCCTCACTGTGGTCCAGGCCGTCGGGGTTGTCGGTCGAGGTGTAGCGGAGACCGTAGTTGAGGGTCAGGTTGTCCCGCTTCAGGCTGTCCTGGCCGTAGAACGCGAGCGCGGCCTGGGTCTCGTCGTAGTTCGGGTAGGTCGAATCGCCGAACCAGATCCGCGCCCGGTTCGCTTCGTTGGCCAGGAAGTCTTCCGGCGAGTTGAAGTCGTAGCGGCCGTCGCGGCTACCCGCGAAGAGCTGCGCCAGATCGTCCTTCGAGTAGTCGACGCCGAACTTCATGTCGTGGGCGCCGAACAGGTAGGAGAAGTCGTCCTTGATCTGGAGCTGCGATTCCTCGACGAAGATCGGCAGGAAGTCGAACTTGCCGACGCTGTCGAAGGAGCCGAACCGGAACCGGACCTGAGCCTCGATCGGGGTTCCGACGCGCAGGGATAGACGGTCCAGGTTGTCGTCGGCCGACTGGATGCGGAACTCGTTCACGCCGCGGCTGCCGATCACCGATGTCATCGACGCGATGAAGGAGAGGGTGTCCTCCGTCTTCAGCGACTCTTCGTCGAGATAGCTGCTTTCCCGCTCAAAGTCGGTGAGATTCACTCGCAGCGTGATCAGGTTCGAGGCGTTCATCTGGTGGTCCAGCTTGCCGAACAGGATCTGGTTGCTCACCGAGCGCAGGAACAGGCCGGTGGCCGATCCGTCCGAGTTACGGGTGAACCCGTCGACCAAGGCAGCGAAGGCAGGCTCGTTCTGGGCCCGCTGCATGACCAGGTCGTAGGTGCTGTTGGCGCCCGTCGAACGCAGCGAACGGGTGAACGGGATCTCCCGGTCAACTTGGTCGATGCCGAAGTAGTAGTGGGTACGGTCGCGCTTGAACGGACCGCCCATCGAGAAACCGTAGTTCTGGGTGTCGAACTCGTCCACGGATCGGGAGCCGTCGTTGCCGAAGTGGTCGTCGAGCGGCGACGAGGGCAGATCCTCGGCCATGCTGTCGTCGCGGAAGAAGGCGAAGGCTGAACCCTTCATCTCGTTGGTGCCGGACTTCGTGACCACGTTGATGAAGGCGCCGCCGTGGCGGCCGTACTCGGCCGAGAAGCCGTTGGTGACCACCTGGAACTGGCGCACCGTGTCCTGAGCGACGATCAGCCCGTCGTTCTCGGTCGCCTCGCCGCCGCGGCCGTAGCCGAAGAAGGTGCTCTTGTTGTCCGCGCCGTCGACCGAGAGGCCGGTGTACATGCCGCGCTGGCCGGCGACGGTCAGGAAGCCGCGTTGCCGGTCGGCCTGGACGCCGGGAGTCAGAATCGCGAAGTCGGTGAAGTCGCGGCCCACGATCGGCAGGCTTTCGATCGCCACCTCGTCGATGTAGTTGGCGGCGCCGGAGCGGCTGACTTCGATGATCGGCGCCTCGGAAGTGACCGTGATCACCTCGGAGGACGACTCGACCTCAAGGGTCAGGTTGACGTCCTTGATCTGGCCGACAAGCACCGAGATGTCGGTCTGCTGGGTCGTCTGCATGCCGGCGAGTTCGGCGGACACGGTGTAGGCGCCGACCTGCAGCGCCTTGGCGCTGTAGAAGCCGTTCGCATCGGAGATGACGGCCCGGTCGATGCCGGTGTCCTGGTTGGTCGCCGTAACCGTCGCGCCGGGAATCGGGTCACCGGCGACATCGGAGATGTAGCCCTGGACGGTGCCGTTGATGGTTTGGGCCACACCGGCGCCGGCCATGAGGAAGGCGCAGGTCGTTGCCAGGAGGATCGCAAGAAGACGTGCCCAGGGGCGGGTCCACTGCATGGTAGGTGTTCTCCTCTGTTGCTGGTTGAATGCCGCCGAACTCAATTGAGAATCCGCCAGCGTGCGGTTCACGCGTCGAAGGCTTGTCCGTTGGTTGTGGCGAGTGGTGGGGCGCGTCGGCGCAAGGCCACGAATTGGGAGCACTATAGAGGCCGCTTCGCCGCCCGTCAATGAATGGCCGGTCTGGTCCAAAAAGTTGAATTGGCGAGGCCATTCGCAGCATGGCGCGGGCAGTGTCTGCGAGCGGCTCGAAGCGTTCGTGAAGGCTGCCTCAGTAGGCCGACGGCAGCGGCAGATCCGTCGCGCCGGTGAGGTACTCGTCGATCCGGGCCGCGGCGCCGCGGCCCTCGTTGATCGCCCACACGATCAGGCTCTGGCCGCGGCGGCAGTCGCCGGCCGCGAACACGCCTTCGGCCGACGTGGCGTACTCTCCGGGCGCTGCGGCGAAGTTGCTGCGGGGGTCGGTATCGAGCCCCAACTGCTCGCCGAGCGCGGCCTCGGGCCCGAGGAAACCCGTCGCCAGCAGCATCAGGTCGGCCTCGAAGGTCTCCTCGGTGCCCGGCAGCTTCTCCATCGTGAAGCGGCCGTCGGAGTTCCTGCGCCAGGTGATGCGCACGGTCTCGATGCCCGCGACGTTGCCGGCGCCGTCATCCACGAAGCGCTTCGAGAGGACGGAGAACACGCGCGGGTCGGCGCCGAACCGGGCCGCGGCCTCGGCGTGGGCGTACTCGACGCGGAAGATGCGCGGCCATTCCGGCCAGGGGTTGTCCGGCGCGCGCCCGTCGGGCGGCCGGTCGAGCAGTTCGAAGTTGACCATCGAGGCGCAGCCGTGCCGGGTTGCGGTCGCGATGCAGTCGGCGCCGGTGTCGCCGCCGCCGATCACGATCACGTTCTTGCCCTCGGCCGTGATCGGGGGCATGACGACGCCCACGCCGTCGCTTGGCAGTTCGGCGTCAAGCAGCGCCCGCGTGTGTTCCGTCAGGAAGTCCATCGCGAAGTGGATCCCTGAGAGTTGGCGCCCCGGGATCGGAAGATCGCGCGGCCGGGTGGCGCCGCAGGCGAGCAGGATGGCGTCGTGGTCCCGCCGCAGGTCGGCGATGTCGACGTTGTGGCCGACGTGGGCCCCGGTGACGAACTCGATCCCCTCCGCACGCATCAGGTCGATCCGGCGATCGACGACCTGGCGCTTGTCCAGCTTCATGTTCGGGATGCCGTACATGAGCAGACCGCCGATACGGTCCTCGCGCTCGAACACGGTGACGGAATGGCCGACACTGTTCAACTGGGCGGCCGCGGCGAGGCCGGCCGGGCCCGAGCCGATGACCGCGACTTTCTTGCCTGTCCGTGTCGCGGGCAACCGGGGGACGATCCAGCCCTCCTCGAACCCGCGGTCGACGATCGCGTTCTCGATGTTCTTGATCGTGACCGCCGGGTCGGTGATCCCCAGCACGCAGGCGCCCTCGCAGGGCGCCGGACACACGCGTCCCGTGAACTCGGGGAAGTTGTTCGTCCGCTCCAGCCTCCGCAGCGCCTCGCGCCAGCGCCCCTGGTAAACGAGGTCGTTCCACTCCGGGATCAGGTTGTCGATCGGGCAGCCGTCGTCGGACTGGCAGAACGGCACGCCGCAATCCATGCAGCGGGCGCCCTGGCTGGCGAGATGTTCCTCGCGTACAGGTTGCAGGAACTCGCCGTAGTGGGTGAGGCGGATGAGCGGATCCTGGTAGGGGATCGACGCGCGCGCGTACTCCTTGAAGCCGGTGTCCTTGCCCATGGGTTGCCGCGTGCCCTCCTAGGCGCCGGACAGGCCGGCGCCGCGCGCCGGATGCGGGCAGGATGCCCGCGTTCCCAGGATCGGAGTCTGCATGGTTCTGCCGCGCCTGGCTTGCGATGCTGCGAATGGTATGCCGCCGGCGGCCTCAGGCCGCGGCCTCAGGCCGCGGCCTCGGCCTTCTGCTCGGTCTGAACCTCGGCTTGCGCCTCGCGCTGCGCTTCCAGCACGCGCCGGTAGTCGTGCGGCATGACCTGGATGAACTGGCGCCGCGCCTCGCTCCAGCGCTCCAGCAACCGGCGCGCGACGGTCGAGCCGGTGAACCGGGCGTGCCGGGCGACCAGCTCCCGCAACTCACTCAGGTACTCGTCGCCGACGGGTTCGAGCCCCACCATTTCGCTGTTGCAGTTCTCCGCCAGCGCTCCGCCCGGATCGTGAACCCAGGCGATGCCGCCGCTCATGCCCGCGGCGAAGTTGCGGCCCGTTGGCCCGAGGATCACCGCCCGGCCGCCGGTCATGTACTCGCAGCCGTGATCGCCGATCCCTTCGATCACCGCGCTGGCGCCCGAGTTGCGGACGCAGAATCGCTCGGCGGCGCGGCCGCGGAAGAACGCCTCGCCGCCGGTGGCGCCGTAGAGCGCCACGTTGCCGATCAGCACGTTCTCCTCGGCGGCGAAACGGGACCGTCGGGGCGCGTAGAGGATGAGCCGTCCGCCGGACAGCCCCTTGCCGACGTAGTCGTTGCCGTCGCCCTCGAGCTCGATCGTGATGCCGGGGGCCAGGAAGGCGCCCAGGCTCTGGCCGGCGCTGCCGACCAGCGAGATGTGGATCGTGTCGTCGGCCAGGCCGTGCTGGCCGCGTGCCTTCATCAGCTCGTGGCTGAGCATCGTGCCCACCGTGCGCTGGGTGTTTTCGATCGGTAGATCGATCCGCACGCGGGACCCGCTCTTAAGCGCCGGGCGTGCACGCTCGATCAGTTCGTTGTCGAGGGCGTACTCGAGCGCGTGGTCCTGCTCGATCGTCTTGGTTACGCCGACGCCCTCATGCCTCCTGACCGCGGGCTGCAGCATCGCCGACAGGTCGAGACCCTCCGTCTTCTCGTTCTGTACCGCCAGTTCGGAGCGGAACAGGTCGGTGCGTCCGACGAGTTCCTCGATCGTCGCCACGCCGAGGCGGGCCATGATCCCCCGCGCTTCCTCGGCGACCAGGAACAGGTAGTTGACAACCGACTCCGGAGTGCCCTCGAACTTGGCCCGCAACTCCGGATCCTGGGTGGCGATGCCGACCGGACAGGTGTTCAGGTGGCACTTGCGCATCATGATGCAGCCGAGCGTGATCAGCGGCGCGGTGGAGAAGCCGAATTCTTCGGCGCCCAGCATGCAGGCGACGACGACATCGCGCCCGGTCTTGAGTTGGCCGTCGGTCTGGAGCGTGACCCGCGAGCGCAGGTCGCTGAGCACGAGCGTCTGGTGGGTCTCGGCGATGCCTAGTTCCCAGGGCAGGCCGGCGTGCTTGATGCTGGTGAGCGGCGAGGCGCCGGTGCCGCCGTCGTGGCCCGAGATCAGGATGTGGTCGGCGTGGGCCTTGGCGACGCCGGCCGCGACCGTGCCGACTCCCACCTCGGACACCAGCTTGACGCTGATGCGGGAGCTGGGGTTCGAGTTCTTCAGATCGTGGATGAGCTGCTTCAGATCCTCGATCGAGTAGATGTCGTGGTGGGGCGGCGGCGAGATCAGACCCACCCCCGGCGTCGAGTACCGGGTCCGGGCGATGATCTCGTCGACCTTGTGTCCCGGCAGTTCGCCGCCCTCACCCGGCTTGGCGCCCTGGGCGATCTTGATCTGCAGTTCGTCCGAGTTGGTCAGGTACCACGAGGTGACGCCGAACCGGCCCGAGGCGACCTGCTTGATCGCGGAGCGCCGGCTGTCGCCGTTCGCGTCGGGTGTGAAGCGGGACGGGTCCTCGCCGCCTTCGCCGGTATTGCTCTTGCCGCCGAGGCGGTTCATCGCCACCGCCAGCATCTCGTGGCTCTCGGCTGAGATCGAGCCGAAGCTCATCGCGCCGGTGCAGAAGCGCTTGACGATCTCGCTCGCGGGTTCCACCGCATCGAGCGGCAGCGGCGCGGTGTCGGTGCGGAACTGGAGCAGGCCGCGGAGCGAGCACGTCCTCGTCGTGTCCTCGTTGGCTAGCCGTGCGAACTGCTCGTACGCCTCGGTGCTGTTCGCGCGGGCCGCGTGCTGGAGCCGGGAGATCATCGGCGGGTCCCACATGTGGCGCTCGCCGCCGGCGCGCCAGTGGTAGTCACCCGGATTCGGCAGATCGGCAACCCGGTCGTGGTCACAGGCAGGGAAGCCCTTCGCGTGGCGGCGTAGAGCGTCCTTGGCCAGCCGCATGAGACCGGCGCCTTCGATCCGGCTCGCGGTGCCGACGAAGCAGCGATCGATGACCTCGCTCGACAGGCCGACGGCCTCGAAGATCTGCGCGCCCTTGTAGCTCTGCAGCGTGGAGATGCCCATCTTGGCCATCACCTTGAGCATCCCCTTCCCGACCCCCTTGCGATAGCGGTCGACGACCGCCTGGTTATCCGGTGCCGCTGGCAGCCGGCCCTGGCGGCGCGCCTGCCAGAGCGCTTCAAAGGTCAGGTAGGGGTTGATCGCGTCCGCGCCGTAGCCCACGAGCAGGCAGTGGTGGTGGACCTCCCGTGCCTCGCCGGTTTCGAGCAGCAGGCCGACCCGGGTGCGCTTGATCGTCTTCAGGAGGTGATGGTGGACGGCGCCGCAGGCGAGCAGGGTGGGCACGGCAACCCGGTCGGGGCCGGCCGCCCGGTCGGACAGAGCGACGAAGCTGCAGCCGTCGTCGACGGCCTGTTCGGCCTCCCTGCACAGCTGGTCGAGCGCGCCGCCAAGGCCTTCGGCGCCCTCGTCGCGAAGCCAGGTGGCGTCGAGCGTGCGGCAGGAGAAGCCGGCCTGCTCGGCGCCGGCGAGGGCCGCGAACTCGCGGTTGCTCAGGATCGGGTGCGGCAGGCGGACGCGCTGGCAGTGCTCCGCCGTCGTCTCGAGCAGGTTCCGCTCAGGGCCGATCGTGCAGTCGAGCGACATGACGACTTCCTCGCGGATCGAGTCGATCGCGGGGTTCGTCACCTGGGCGAAGAGCTGCTTGAAGAAGTCATAGACCGGGCGATCCTGATCGGAGAGGACGGCGAGCGCGGCATCGTTGCCCATCGAGCCGACCGGATCGCGTTGCTCCTCGATCAGGGGCCGGAGCATGAAGCGGTGGGTCTCGGCGGTGTAGCCGAACGCCTGCAGGCTGCGGGTCAGGTCGTCGCCGCCCCTCTTGGCCTGAGTTGCGGGAGCGTTGCCGTTGTTCCGGGCCGCCTCGGCGAGGTCCGCGAGGTCGGTGCGCCGTTCGAGCCATTCGGCGTAGGGGCGTTGGCGAGCGATGCTGCTCTTGAGTTCCTCGTCGGCGACGATGCGGCCGTTCTCGAAGTCGACCAGGAACATCCGCCCCGGCTTCAGCCGTCCCTTGGTGAGCACGCGTTCGGGCTCCACCGGGACCACACCGGCCTCGGAGGCCATGATGACCAGGTCATCGTCGGTGACGTAGTAGCGGCTCGGGCGGAGGCCGTTGCGGTCGAGAACGGCGCCGATGTAGCGGCCGTCAGTGAAGGCGATCGACGCCGGCCCGTCCCAGGGTTCCATCAGGCACGAGTGGTAGTCGTAGAACGCCTTCTTGGCGGCGTCCATCTGCGCGTCGTTCTGCCATGCCTCCGGGATCATCATCATGACCGCTTCCTGCAGGGTGCGGCCCGTGAGCAGCAGGAACTCGAGCACGTTGTCGAAACTGCCGGAATCGGAGCAATCCGGCTCGACGACCGGGAAGGCGAGCGGCAGATCGTCGCCGAACAGGTCGCTCTGAAGGACGCCCTCGCGGGCATGCATCCAGTTCATGTTGCCGCGCAGCGTGTTGATCTCGCCGTTGTGGCTCATGAAGCGGTTCGGCTGGGCGCGGTCCCAGGAGGGGAACGTGTTGGTGGCGAAGCGGGAGTGGACCATCGCAAGGTGCGATTCGTAGTCCGGCTCGGCGAGGTCCGGGAAGAACGGCACGAGCTGGCCCGAGGTCAGCATGCCCTTGTAGATGATCACCCGGGTCGACAGGGAGCAGACGTAGAACATCTGTGCCTGCGTGAGGGCGTCGCTGCCGCGCAGCCGGTTCGTCGCCTGCTTGCGGATCAGGTACAGCTCGCGTTCAAAGGCGTCCTGGTCGAGCCCCTCGTTCCCTGGGAACGCGGGCGTCTCGCCCGCATCCGGGTCCGAAGTCGGGCCGGCTCCCACGAAGAGCTGCTCGATGACCGGCATCGAGTCGAGGGCGGTGGCGCCGATGTCGGCGACCTCGGGCAGCGTCGGCACCTTGCGCCAGCCGATGAGACGCTGTCCGCGTTCGGCGACGATCTCCTCGACCGTCCGCCGGCACAGGGCGCGCTCGCCGTCGTCCTGGGGCAGGAAGAAGAGACCGGCCGAGAAGGTGCCGGGCGCTCCGAGTTCGGCGCCGAACTCGGCCGCCGCGACGCGCCGGAGCAGGGCGTGGGGAAGCGCGGTCAGCATGCCGGCCCCGTCGCCGGTGTTCGGCTCGCAGCCGCAGGCGCCGCGATGATCCATCTGGGTCAGCATGTGCGCCGCCTGCTTCATCAGGCGGTGGCTGCGCTCGCCGCGGACATGGGCGATGAACCCGACGCCGCAGGCGTCATGTTCGTATGCCGGGTCGTAGAGCCCTGTCTTGCCGGGACGGAGCTTCATGCGGCTTCTCCGCGCTGCGCCCTCAGCTCGCCGTCGGCGGTCAGCGGCCCGGCGTTCTCGACCAGGAACGCGGCGAAGTCCTGTGCCGCCGGCCGCAGTCTGCGGCGCGCGTAGACGATGCCCATCGGCCGCTCGAGCGACGGTTCGAGAGGCACGGCGGCGAGCAGCCCGGCGCGGACTTCGGCGAGGAAGGTCCGCAGCGGCAGGATCGCCGCGTAGTCGGTCGCCTGGAGCATGCTCTTGAAGGTGTCGATGTTGTCGAGGCGCTGGGCGAACACTGCGTCGGCCCCGTGCTCGACCAGGTAACTCCGGATGTGACGCGCCGCTGGGAGTTCGTGCGTGAAGTGGATCAACTCCCGGCCGTCGAGGTCGGCTGCCAGGACCCGCTCTTCGCTCGCCAGTTCGTGGTGCACTCCGCAGGCGAGGCACATCGGCTCCTCGCGCAACGGCCGCGATTGCAGACCGGGCCACTGTTCCGGGTAGGAGACGATGCCGAAGTCGCAGCGGCCGGTCCGCGCGGATTCGGCGACCGCGGAGGGCGGTTCGTACTCGATCTGGATGTCCAGCTCGGGCCGCCGGCGCTGGAACTCCCTCCGCAACTGGTTCAGCAGCGCGATTCCCGCGGAGTAGATCGCGTGGACGCGGACGGATCCGCCCCGCTCGGGGTCGAGTCGCGCGACGCTGCGCGCCAGCGCGTCGTAGCGGGCCACCAGCTCGTGCCCTTCGCGGGCCACGAGGTCGCCGGCCGGCGTGAGCACGAACGGGCGCTTCGAGCGGTCGAGCAGCTTCGTGCCGAGCCGTTCTTCGAGGTGATGGATGCGCTGACTGACCGCCGACTGGGTGATGCCGTGAAGCTCGGCCGCACGGCTGAAGCTGCGCAGATCGGCGACATCGCAGAAGATCCTGAGCCCTTGCATCGTAAGGGCGGAATCTTACATTAGGCCCGTCTCATGGAGCAACCGTGGAGCATTAGAGAAGCTGATGTTGACGGGGCGTCCAGACCACGGCTTCCACTAGGGCAGAGAACCGATGCGACTCCGTGCGCCCTCGGGTCTCCGTGCAGGTTCTCCATGCGGCTGCGGTGTAGTGTGAGTTTGGGCCGGGAGGCTCGTGCTTGACTGTGCGACGATAGTGCTTTCACCGGAAGTACGCTGCGCATGTCACTTCAGCGAGCCATGTCCGCATTCGGACGTGAAGCCAAAGCCAAGCTCTCGAACCCCGTCGCGAGCGGTGCGCCGGAGGATCAGTTGCGCGCCCCGCTGGAGACCCTCGTCGGGAACTTGGCCGAGTTGCTGGGGCTGCGTCCCGGCACGGTGGTCATGGTTGGCGAGACGTCGCTTGCCGACATCAAGACGCGGCCCGACTACGCCGTCACCCGCAGGGACGCCCTGATCGGCTTCATCGAGGTCAAGGCGCCCGGGAAAGGCGCCGACCCCCGTCGCTTTCGCGATCCGCACGACCAGGAGCAGTGGGCAAAGCTCCAGACCCTCCCGAATCTCATCTATACGGATGGCAACGGATTCAGCCTCTGGCGAAATGGCGAGTTGGTGGAACAGGTCGTTCAGTTGGAGGGTGATGTAGAGACCTCCGGTGCAAGGCTGTCCGCCTCCGATGACCTCTTGTCCGTCTTCGCCGACTTCTTCCAGTGGGAGCCGCTGCCGCCCCGTTCGGCCAAGGAGCTCGCCGACACGACGGCTCGCCTCTGCCGGCTGCTGCGTGAAGAGGTGACCGAGCAGTTGGGCCGGGGCTCGCCCTCGCTCACGAACCTCGCGGCGGACTGGCGCAAACTCCTGTTTCCGAGGGCAACGGACGAAGCCTTCGCGGACGGATACGCCCAAGCGGTCACCTTCGGGCTCTTGATGGCTCGGGCGCGCGACATCCGGCTCGCCGACGGTCTAGATCGAGCGGCCGGCGAGCTGCGCGACACCAACACACTCATCGGTACCGCGCTCCGCATCCTCACTGACGACGCCGACAATGAGATGGCGCTCAAGACCTCGCTCGCCACCCTGACGCGAGTGCTCAACGCGGTTCACTGGCTCGCCGTCAGCAAGGGCAAACCGGAAGCCTGGTTGTACTTCTACGAGGACTTCCTGAGCGTGTACGACAACGAGCTTCGCAAGAAGACGGGCTCGTACTACACGCCGCCGGAAGTGGTCTACGCCATGGTGCGGCTGGTCGACGAGGCGCTAAGTTCCGGGCAACGATTCGCGCTGCCGGGTGGTCTCGCCTCGCAGGAAGTGACCATCGCCGATCCGGCGACCGGGACCGGCACCTTTCTGCTGGGGGTTCTCCGACGCATCGCGCAGACGACCGCGGCCGATCAGGGGCCCGGGGGGCCGCCTGCGGTAGTCGAGCAGGCCGTGTCCCGCCTCATCGGATTCGAGATGCAGTTCGGCCCCTTCGCGGTGGCGCAGCTACGTCTCCTCGCGGAGTTGCGATTGCTCCTCGGCGACCCGGACGCGGTGCCCGCGACGCGGTTGTTCGTGACCGACACGCTCGGCAACCCTTACGCCGAGGAGGAGTACCTTCCGAACATCCTCATGCCTCTCGGCGAGTCCCGCCGGCGCGCCAACGCCATCAAACGGGAGGAGAAGATCACCGTCGTCATCGGCAACCCGCCCTACGGGGAGAAGGCGAAGGGCCTCGGCGGCTGGGTCGAGAGCGGATCGCCAGGCAATGAAGTCGGCGCTCCGCTCCGCCAGTGGATGCCGCCGGCGGACTGGGATGTCGGCGCCCATACGAAGCATCTGCGCAATCTCTACGTCTACTTCTGGCGCTGGGCGGCGTGGAAAGTCTTTGGGGATGGTGGCAGGCCGGGCAGCGAGGGCCATGGGCAGAACCGCAGCCGAGACGACGACCGGTCACGGACCGAAGGCACCCGGCTGGCCGACCGCCGTGGCATCGTGTGCTTCATCACGGTGGCAGGCTTTCTGAACGGACCCGGCTTTCAGAAGATGCGGGCGGAGCTCCGCCGGGACGCGGACGAGATTTGGGTCATCGACTGCTCGCCGGAGGGGCATCAACCGGAAGTGCGGACGCGCATCTTCCAGGACGTGCAGCAGCCCGTGTGCATCGTCATGGCGCTTCGCAGCACCGAAGCGGGCGCGCCCGGGCCAGCGCGAGTCCGCTATCGCGCTCTGCCGCCTGGACACCGAACCGAAAAGTTCGCGGCGCTTGGTCGGATTGCGCTGGACGACGACGGGTGGACCGAATCGCCGTCGGATCCTCGCGCCTCGTTCCTCCCCCGATCGGCCGGGGCGTGGCGTGAGTTCGCGGCCCTGGAAGACCTGTTCGACTACGACGGCTCCGGCGTGATGCCGGGACGGACTTGGGTAATCGCGCCGGACCCCGTCTCGCTGGAACGACGCTGGCAGGTGCTGCAATCAGAATCCGATGCCGGGAAGAAGGAGACTCTGTTCCATCCGCATATTCGGAATGGCAAGCCGGGCGACAAGCACGTCCACAAATCGCTACGAGACGGGCTACATGGCCATGAGTTTCGCCCCGGACCCGTCGTGTCCGACGCCGGAGCCGTCATCCGGCCTGTCCGCTACGGCTACCGCTCCTTCGATCGACAGTGGATCATCCCCGATGGGCGGCTCATCAATCAGCCGAATCCGACCCTTTGGGAGACCCATTCGAGCCGGCAGGTGTACATGACGGCGGTGCAAGCACACCCGCCTTCGGCAGGTCCGGCCGTCACCTTCTCTGCGACGATACCGGATCTGCACCATTACAACGGCCGAGGCGGTCGCGTGTTCCCACTCTGGGCCGACCGCGAGCACCGGACGCCGAACCTCAAGGCTGAGCTACTCCGCGAGTTGACCGAAGTCCTGGGGATTGCCGTCGGCGCCACTGACCTCATGGCCTACTTCGCGGCGGTCGCGGCGCACCCCGCCTACACCGAGCGTTTCCGGCCCGATCTACTGCAGCCGGGACTTCGCTTCCCAATGACCGCCGACGCCTCGTTGTTCGCCGAGGCGTTCGAGATCGGGCGAGAGGTCATCTGGCTCCACTGCTTCGGGGAGCGCTTCGCGGATCCCGGGGCGGGACACCCCGGCGGCCCGCCGCGCATGCCGCAGGGCGAGCGGCCCATCATCCCGACGGCGGGCTCTATCTCGACCCGCCCGGACCACTTCCCTGGCAGTATCGACTACTTTGACGCGCTCCGCCGTTTGAAGGTCGGCGACGGCTTCATCGACAACGTGCCTCCAGCGGTGTGGGAGTACGAAGTCTCGGGCAAGCAGGTGCTCGTCCAGTGGTTCAGCTATCGCCGTCGTGACCGCTCCCGGCCCATCGACGCCCGCCGTCCCCGCTCGCGTCGATCCAGCCCGGCGGCTGGCTCGCCGAGTACACCACGGAGCTGATGCACGTGCTGCATGTGCTCGGTCGTCTGGTCGCGCTCGAACCTCGCCAGGCCGATCTCCTCCGCCGAATCTGCGACGGCCCCCTTCTGAGCGCCGACGATCTCCGCGCCAATGGTGCGTTCGACGGGTCCGTCACCGTACGCCCAAGGCGCTCAAACGAAGGACAAGGCAGTTTCCTCGACAATCCGGTGACGTAGACATCGAGCGGAGTGTGAGGGGCGACAAGGGCATCGACGGACGTAGTTGGCGGCGGCATCTCGCATCCCCTGGGGCATCCGGTTCTCGAAGCAGGTGAGATGCCGAGACCCGCCCTCGCCTCGTGCCTCGCACGGTGGTCGACTACTATGCCGGCCATCGTCGGCTCATGCCGAGGGCAGCTCGAATGGGGAAACGGGCGATCCGAAGCAACTTCAGGCAGGATTACCGCGGAGTTCGCTATGAAGCTAGACCTTGAGTACGAAATCCTGGCATGGGCAGAGGGAGGCGGCACGGAAGGAGACCGGCCCTCCACGCTGAACGACGCCGACGATGCCGTGCTCCACGCCAAGATTGGAAAGATGGACGAACGGGCTTGATCAGACCGGGTATCGTTCAGGGACCCACTCAAGACTGCCAGTACTACAGGTACCACGACCTCCATCTGACAGACGCAGGGTGCAGACGTTATCGGGAACTCTGGGAAAAGCGTCACGGAATCAAGATGTCGCAGCCCTCACAGGACACGTAGAAGAACGCCGGTTGATCTGGAGGCGGTCCTGTGCGGCGTTCGACCCGCACACCGGATTTGAGGGTTCGCACGGCCACCTCCGTAGCTACGCTCCCGCCGTTTCCGCGTGGGTAGCCGGGGCAACAAGCCCCAGTGCGAAAGCACTCCCTCACGAGATTGGACGACTGGCGTCCAACCGTCTACGCCTCCAGGAAACTACGTAGCTTCGTAGCGAGACCATCCCGGGCCACAGGGCGCGTCTCACACTCCCAAACGACCAGAATCTCCCAGCCGAGTCGACGCAGTGCCCTCTTGTTCAGGCGGTCCCTCTTGACGTTGGCCGCGAACTTCGCCAGCCAGAAAGCCGAGTTCGTTCGAGGAGTGCTGCGGCCGCGACGACAGGTGTGCCGGTGCCAGTAGCAGCCGTGGACGAGTACGACCTTGCGCCTGGAGGGGAAGACAAGATCAGGACACCCAGGAAGATCGCGCCTGTGCAGGCGGAACCTACCTCCCATGGCATGGGCGAGGCGACGAACGACCCTCTCCGGAGACGTGTTCTTTCCACGGACGCGGCCCATCAAGGCTGATCGCTCTACTGCTGTCAAGTGATCCACAGGTGTGCCCGTGCCTCCGCGTAGACCCGCTTGGCCGTCTTTGCCAAGATGGCCGTCTGTCAGTCCTTCGTGTCGTCTTCCAGCGTAACGTCCTGCGGGCCAAGGCCGCGAGCTCGAGCTTCAGTTCCTCGATACGACGTCCCGCTCTCCAGGACGCGTCGAGTCTGCCGAACCTCTTCGGTCTTGCGGGCAAAGGAAGGGTCGCTAATGTGCTTCTCCAGGATCGCGCGGTAGTGTTCGTAGTGCGCCTTGGCGCGGTCGTAGACGCGGCTCCACTGCAGGATCTCGCCGTCTCTTCTGGTCTTCCAGTTCTCCTTGCCGCTTTCAGAGAGATTCAGGTTGCCGCTACAGACCATGACCATGGCCAAGTCCCGTGTTTGGGCCCGGCTCAGTCGCTCCTTGTAGTCTTCTAGCCGCTGCAACTCCTCGTGTTCGACCGGGTGGCCGGACCTCTTAATCTCAACGACGACCAGTCGCCGCTCATCGCCAAGCGCCATGAAGTCGTAACGACGCCGGCGATCCTGTTCCGCTACGTCTTCGTACATCCACTCCATGAGCTGTCTTGAGATCGTCCTCTCCTCAGCCAGGACCTGCCACTCTGGACTGAGCAACCACGGATAGCCAGCCAAGAGATCATGGAGGTTGTCGGTGCCCACCCGGGGCGCGGTCTCTGGAACATTGTTCGCGATCATGTTGTGGAACTTGTCTACGATCTGCAGACGTCCGTGAACGACCTCGAGGATCGCGCGGCTCTCGAGAACTTGCCAGTCTCTCAAGTGTTCCAAGAGCACTCGGAGTGAGTCCGGATCGTCCTCAGTTGCCTCGATCTCCTGAACCACGTCATAGAAGTGGCGGAACTCGTACGCTTGCACTAGCGAATCGGCGAGCGACCGCACGTTCTCCTCGCTGTCCCCTTCTACACGGCCGAGTGTTCGCAGGAACCGCTTGACCTGCTTCTGAGAAGGGGGGTCCAGAGCCTCGATGCGGCTACGGATGTCGGTTTCTTCGAGAATCCAAGCTTCGGCGCGTTCCTCCTTGCGGTCCCTCCACTCTCGGAGTACTCGCCGACTCAAGTCGTCTCCCCACCTCTTGAACGGCTGTACTTCGTCGGCCTCCCAGTCGATCTCTTGCCGGTCGGTCGAAATCAGATCCGCCGGACCGTCGTCAAGAAAGTCGACTTCAATAGCACCGGTGACGTACTTGGTGCCATGCTGGCCCGTGGCCGTGGCTTCGACGTCGAAGAAGAACGGCGGAGCCTGTGCGGTCTTCTCATGCACATAGATCGTGAATCCGCGTAGCTCCCGGGAACGAATCGGCTTCTTCGCAAAGCCGTAGTAGTACCGAACGTGCCCGTTTCGTCCATCTGCCAGCTCTATCTCGTCTTCGAGGTAGGAGTCTGCTTCGCCGGGGAACCGGTCGGTCATCTCCAGCGCCGGCTCCTGAATCCGAAGGTCATTGACGAGGATTGTCATCTCGCCTCGCGCGGTTCGACTGAAGCGTCTTGCCAACGCCTCCCGGAGGCCGTCGATGTCGAGTGGGGTGAGGTGCTTGAGGGTCTTCAGCTCAAGCTCCGTGCCATGCTCACCAAAGTCAGCAGGGGGGCTGCCTACACTGGCGTCGATTGCCACGTTGCCGACTTCGTTGTCAGGCTTCTTCAGGTCGTCCACGTTGAGAGTGAACTCGGTGAGCGCTCCGTTGCGCCAAGTTCGTACCACCATGCGTGACGCGATGCCGAAACCAGCCAGTTTGCCTATGCCCTTGCGCCCCATGACCTTGCGGGACTCGATGGCGGTAGAGCCCGACTTGCGACGGTCTCTGCCGATGACCAAGTAGGCGTCCTGGACCTCGTCTTCGGCCATTCCACAGCCGTCGTCCCGGATGGTGATTCGGCTCGTCCCGGGGTCGTAAGAGCTCTCGTCGGGGACCGTGATGCTGACGTTCTCGGCACCCGCATCCCAACAGTTCGCGACCAACTCCGCTATGGCCGTATCCCTGCGTTTGTAGGTCTGAACGCCGAGGTGCTCAAGAGTTCGTCCGAGGACCCTCAGAGAGAATTGGCGGGCCTTCTTACTGGTAGGCGTCGACACTGCCAGCGAGTTTCTCCCCTCTACTGTTGCGTGAGGCGCTTCGCCACCTTGAGAGCGTGGCTGCACACGAAGGCCGGTGGCAAAGCGTTTCCGATCAGGGCGGCAAGAGCCAGTTTCCCTCCGCCAGGGGGGAAACAGTAGGAGGCTGGAAACCCCTGAAGGAGGGCAGCTTCTCGCAGCGTGATGGCCCTGTTCTCGGCTGGATGGAGGAAGCGCCCTTTGGACGGGTTGTGGCAGCCGCTCGTGATGGTGGGAGCGGGTAGGTCCCAGGCCATTCGCCCGTAGACGTCCTTGAATCCGGTGAAGCCTTGGTGGCAGGGAAGTTGATCAGATGCCTCAAGATCCAGCCTCCCGCCCCCGTCCTTCGGGATCTTCCGGATCAGCGCGCGTACTCTGGGCGAGCGTTGCTCGGGGAGGTCATGGAGAGCATCGCCGCTTTGGCCGGGTGGCGTTAGCTTCCCGATTGCTGATCGGACCGTGGCGCGCCCGGCTAGCGGCTCCGCGAAGTCGATGGGACCCAGCCTTGAGCCGAGGAGGATGAGGCGGCGGCGATTCTGCGGCACGCCGTAGTCGGCAGCGTTGAGGACGCGCCAGGCGTGCATGTAGCCCAAGCCGGTAAGTTGGTCGCTGAGCCGGGCCATCCTGCCGTCAGTACCAAGCCCGGGCACGTTCTCGAGCATGATGGCTTTGGGCTCTAGGTCCCTCACTAGGCGGAGCAACTCGAAGACGAGGTCGTTCCGCTTGTCGCCCACTTCCCGCGCGCCGTTCAAAGTTCTCAGAGTCGAAAAGCCCTGACACGGGGGGCAGCCCGCCAGAAGATCGAGTTGCCCCTTCGTGAAGGCTAGACGCTCCCGGATGGTCCGCCCATCGAGGTCCCTGACGTCTCGCCGCCAAGTCACGACCCCTTGGTGGTTGGACCTGTACGCGGCGACGGCCAGACGATCCAGATCGACGGCACCTAAGACACGGAAACCAGCCTGCCTTAGGCCGAGTGTCAGGCCGCCGCAGCCGCTGAAGACATCAAACGCCGTTCTCATGCTGCGCGCGAGGCTAGCATCGTTCCGCCCTTCTTCATCGGGGCTCCTCGCGGGCCGGAACAGCCGTTGGTGGTCGGCGCGTGAGGCACCGCCAAATGGGCTCAGCCAGCCGCGAGCGAGAGGTGTAGCGCCGCTACCCCAGACGCCAGTAGAAGACGACGAGATACGCGGCGAGCAGCACGGCGACCCAGAGGGCCATCGACGCGGTCAGCCACGAGCGGCCGAGCAGGCCCTGCGGGCCCAGATGACGCTGGGCGAGGGCCAGCGCGGTCGCGGCGAGGCGCCCGGTTGCGGCGTAGCCGGTCCGGTGCAGCGCGGCGAACGCCGTGGCCGCGTTCTCCCAGAGGCGATACCCGACACGCCGGTAGAACCAGTCGGCGTCCAGGTTCACCGAGCGCAGTTCGGGTGGGTAGAGGCCGGTGCGCATCAGGGTGGCGAAGGCGAGGGCCGAGAAGAACAGGAGCTGGCTCTGGGTGATGACGTGGGTGCTCGTGTACGGCACGTAGTCGACTGCGTAGGGCAGAAGCCCGTAGAGCAGATTCGGGAACAGCCCGATCGTCATGCTCGCTGCGGCGGCCAGCACCATCGCGACGAGCATCGACCGCGGCGCCTCTTTGCAGCGGATGCCGGAATCGTGGTGGAAGAAGGCGAAGAACGGGATCTTGATCCCCGCGTGGTGGAAGACGCCGGCGGAGGCGAACAGCAGGACGAGCCACAGCCAGAAGTAGTGCTCGTGGGCGGCCGCGCTCATGATCAACGACTTTGTGGCGAAGGCCGAGAACAGCGGGAAGGCCGAGATCGAGGCGGCGCCGATGATGCAGAGCCCGGTCGTGATCGGCATCGACTTGTAGAGGCCGCCCAGGTCCGATCCGTTGACGTGGCCGACCCGGTAGAGCACGGCGCCCATCGCCATGAACAGGAGGCCCTTGAACAGGATGTCGGCGAACGCGTGGGCGACGGCGCCGTTGACTGCCAGCTCGGTGCCGATACCGATGCCGACGACCATGAAGCCGAGCTGGTTCGTCATGCTGTAGGCGAGCACGCGGCGCAGGTCGTTCTCGATCACCGCGAAGAAGATCGGGAAGGCGGTCATCAGCCCGCCGATCCAGATCAGCTCGGACTGGCCGGGAAAGGCGCGCGCCAGGGCGTAGATCGCGAACTTGGTCGTGAAGGCCGACAGAAACACGGCCCCCGCCGGCGTCGACTCGGGGTAGGCGTCGATCAGCCAACTGTGGAGAAACGGGAAGGCCGCCTTGAGGCCGAAGGCGAGTAGGATCAGTGTCGGCGCCAGGTTCGAGAAGCCGAGTCCGCCGTCCTCGAGTAGGCCGGTGAGATTGCGGAACTCGGCCCAGCCTGGCGCGGCGCCGAGCTCGTGGCGCAGCAGGACGATGCCCGCCAGCAGCAGCACCCCCGACACCATCTGCATGCCGAGATAGCGCAGACCGGCGGCGAGAGCCCGGCCGTCCCGGCGAACCCAGACCAGGAGCGCCGACGACACCGCCGCGACCTCCCAGAACAGGAACAGCGTCCATAGATCGCCGGCCAGGACGACGCCAAGGGCGGAACCGGCGTAGAACACGCCCACGAGCGGCTGGAAGTTGTCCCTGACGTAGAAGGAGTAGATGCTGCCGATCAGCGCCGCGAGGTGGAAGATGACGGCGAAGATCCGGCTCAGGCGGTCGATCCGCATCAGTGTGAGGGTCTGCCCGAAGAGGTCGAACTGGATGTAGTTGCCGAGATCGAGGCCCCAGAACCTCCACAACGAATAGACCGGCAGGGCCAGGAGCAGCGCGCGCAGCACGCTCCGGGGCAGGACGGAACGCGGCGCCGCGGCGAGCGCGAGGCTGCCGACCATCAGGAGCAGGGGCGGCGAGAGCAGCAACTCGACCATCGGAAACTCAGGAGCTCCCGGACCGCTCTTCGCGGTCGTAGTAGTCCTCGGGCCGCATCAGGACCCGACGCATCTGCTTGGCCGCCAGCACCAGAAGGAAGGCGCCGACGAAGCCGTAGACCGGGTAGAACCCGATCCCGCCGTCCGCCCAGCCGCCGAGCGCCTCGAACTCGGCGTGCTTGTCGTAGAAGAAGTCCGACGCCAGCCACAGAGCGTCGATGGCGATCAGCGCGTAGAAGACCTTGGCGACGTTTCGCTTGCTGTCGAGCCAGTACCTCTTGCCGCCGTGCTTCCTGTGGTCGTGGTGGGCCAATCCGATCTCGATCGTCGACGTTTCGGTTGCTCTGAACGTGGCTTCGGGCTGCTTTGAAGGTGGTCGAGAGTAACAGTCGGGTGCCGGCGGGATCGACATCCCGATCCGTGCGTAGGATGCCTCATGGACTCGTTCTCCCAGCCGGTACGCCGGTGGTTCGACGACACGTTCCCGGGGCCGACCCGGGTGCAGGAGTTGGGCTGGCCCGTGCTCACCCGGGGCAGGAACGCCCTGCTCGTTGCACCGACCGGCAGCGGCAAGACGCTGGCGGCGTTCCTGTGGGCGATCGACCGCCTCAGTTTCGGCGCGTTCCAGACCAATGGCGCCGCCGCGGCGGCTGAGGATGCCGACGCTACGGCGCCTGAGTCGGGCGTCCGTGTGCTCTACGTCTCGCCGCTGAAGGCCCTGGTCTACGACATCGAGCGCAATCTCGACGCGCCGCTGGCCGGTGTTCGTCGCGCGGCTCGGAAGCTCGGGCGGCCGGTGCGTCCAGTCACCGTCGACGTGCGGACCGGCGACACGACGCCCCACGAGCGCCGCCGTCAACTGCGGCGGCCGGGCGAGATCCTGGTCACCACGCCGGAGTCGCTGTTTCTCATCCTGGGGTCACGGGCGGCGGCGAACCTGCGCACGGTCGAGACCGTGATCGTCGACGAGGTCCATGCGATGGCGGCGACCAAGCGCGGCGCTCATCTCGCCCTGTCGCTGGAGCGTCTGGCCGAGTTGACGGGTGACCGGGAGCCGCAACGGATCGGCCTTTCGGCGACCGTGCGGCCGATGGCGCTGGCGGCCGAGTTCCTCGGCGGCGACCGGCCGGTGGAGGTCGTGGATGCTTCCGAGCCGCCGCACATCGATATCGAGGTCGTCGTGCCCGTGGCGGACATGGAGGCGCCGCCCGCGGCGGAGGCACTCGGAGACGGTGAGGAACCGCCGCCCGGGTCAGAGACGGCCGGTTTGTGGCCCTCGGTGTACCCGCGCATCCTGGAGGCGGTCAGCAACCACCGGTCGACGATCGTCTTCGTCAACAGCCGTTCCCTGTGCGAGCGGCTCGCCCAGCGGCTGAACGACCTGGCGGTCGGCGACGGCGGCGACATGGACGGCGCCGCGGAGGACGCGGAGATGGGACCGCTGGTCCGGGCCCACCACGGCAGCATCTCCCACGAGCAGCGGCGGGAGATCGAGGAGTCCCTCAAGGCGGGGCGCCTGCGCTGCATCGTCGCTACGAGCTCGCTGGAGCTCGGGATCGACATGGGCAGCGTCGATCTGGTGCTGCTGGTCGAGGCGCCCGGTTCCGCCGTCCGCGGTCTGCAGCGCGTCGGCCGTGCCGGCCACGCGGTCGGCGAGCGCAGCCGCGGCCTGATGTTCCCCAAGTTCCGGGGCGATCTGCTGGAGTGCACGGTCACCGCGATCCAGATGCAGCGGGGTTCCATCGAGTCCATGCGGCTGCCGGAGAACCCGCTCGACGTGCTGGCGCAGCAGATCGTCGCGATGTGCTGCGACCGGGAGCGGACGATCGAGGACCTGCTGAACGTGGCCCGGCGCGCGCGGCCATACCGCGGCCTGACCCGCGGCGTGCTGACCACGGTGCTCCACATGCTGGTCGGCCGCTATCCCTCGGAGGAGTTCGCCGACCTGCGCCCGCGACTCTCCTGGGATCACGGTCGCGGAGTGCTGACCGCTCGCCGCGGTGCCGCCCTGCTCGTACGGATGAACGCCGGCACGATTCCCGACCGCGGGCTGTTCACCGTCCACCTCGGTCCCGACGGGCCACGGTTGGGCGAGCTCGACGAGGAGATGGTCTACGAGTCCCGCGCCGGCGACACGTTCCTGCTCGGCGCCGCTGCCTGGCGGGTGACCGAGATCACCCGGGACCGGGTCATCGTGCGGCCGGCTCCCGGCGAACCGGGCCGCATGCCCTTCTGGCACGGCGACGGTCCGGGCCGGCCGGTGGAACTCGGCGAGGCCCTCGGCGCGTTCCTGCGCGAACTCGGCCGCCGCGACCGCGACGACGCCCGGCGCTTCCTGGCCGAGGAGGCTCCGCTAGACCGCTACGCCGCGGCGAACCTCTTCGCCTACGTCGACGAACAGCGCGACCAGACGGGCACCCTGCCCACCGACCGCGCGTTGACAATCGAGCGGTTCCGGGACGAGATCGGCGACTGGAGGGTGTGCATCCTGACCCCCTTCGGCTCTCGCATCCACGCCCCCTGGGCGATGGCCCTGGAGCGCCGCTTCAGCGAGCGCACCGGCGTCCAGGTCCAGACGCACTGGACGGACGACGGCATAGCCCTCCGGTTCGCCGACGTGGACAGCCTGCCGCCGGCGCGGACGTTCCTGCTCGATCCGGACGAGGTCGAGGATCTGGTCACGGACCAGGTCGCGTCGACGCCGATGTTCGCGAGCCGCTTTCGGGAGAACGCCGCCCGCGCCCTGCTTCTGCCACGCAACCGGCCGGGTCGGCGAACGCCCCTCTGGCAGCAGCGCCAACGCTCGAAGAACCTGCTTTCCGTGGCGCGCCGCTACCCGGACTTTCCGGTGCTGCTCGAGACCTACCGCGAGTGCATGAGCGATCTCTTCGACCTGTCCGGCCTCGTGGACCTGATGAGGAACATCGAAGACGGCGCGATCCGGGTCGACGACGTGGAGACCCCGGGGCCGTCGCCGTTCGCCCGCTCCCTGGTCTTCGCCTACGAGGAGCGGTTTCTCTACGACGACGACGCGCCGGCGGCGGAGCGCCGCGCGCAGGCGCTGACGCTGGACCGCGAACTGCTGCGCGAGCTGCTCGGCACGTCCAGTCTGAAGGAGTTGCTGGACGAGGACGTGATCCAGGCCGTAGGCGAGGAACTGCAGGGGCTGGCGACGGGCCGGGGTCCGCGGCACGAGGACGATCTCTACGACCTGCTGCGGAGTACCGGCGGGCTGACGAGGGCTGAAGTCGGCGCACGCGCGCCGGCCGACGCGGACGACTGGCTGTCCGAACTGGAACGCCAGAAACGCGCGGTCGAGGTCGAGTCAGGCGATGGCACGCGGTTCTGGGTGGCGGTCGAGGATGCGGCGCTCTACCGCGACGGCCTCGACGCGGACCTGCCCGAAGGCCTGCCGCGCGATTTGCTGGCGACCCGGCCGGCGCCGCTCAAGGCGCTGGTCGGGCGCTTCGCGCGCAGCCGGGGACCGTTCGCGAGCGGCGGCGCCGCCGGCCGCTTCGGTCTGCCGCAGGGAGCGGTCGAACCCTTGCTCGAGGCGCTCGAAGATGCCGGTTCGCTCGTTCGCGGTGAATTCCGGTCGGGCGTCGACGGGTTCGAATGGTGCGACCGGGAGGTGCTCCGGCAGATCAAGCGCCGCACCCTGGCCAAGCTGCGCCGGGAAGCGGAGCCGGTCGACGGGGCGGCGCTGGCGCGCTTTCTCGGGCGGTGGCAGGGCGTGGATCAGGGGGTCGCGTCGGCCAGCCCGCCGGCGCCGCGGAGCCGTGCCCGGGCCGCGCCGGCGGCTTCCACGGTGCCGGACCGGACGCTCGGACGGCTCGAGGAAACGGTGTCTCAGCTCGAAGGCCTTCCGCTGTCCTGGCGGACTCTCGTCGATCACATCCTGCCGGCCCGGATTCCTGGCTTCCGGGTGGAGATGCTGGACCGGCTGGCGATGGCGGGCGACTTGCTGTGGGTGGGCCGCGGGCGGCTCGGACCGCGGGACGGCCGGGTGGGCGTCTACGGACGCGATCGCTTCGGCGTTCTGGCCCACGGCCTGGCAGAGCAGGCCTCCGAGGCCGCGGACGCCGGAGATGGGGGCCAGGCGGCCGGACCGGAGGCACAGTGGACGGGCGGTTTGCACCGGGCGATCCTCCAGCGGCTCGAGACCCGCGGCGCCTGCTTCACTTTCGACCTCGTGCGCGGCGTGGTCGGTGCCGGCGACTGGGGCGAAACGGAAGTCGAGGCGGCGATCTGGGACCTCGTGTGGGCGGGCCGGATCACGAACGACACGTTTCTACCGCTCGAGTCGCTGGACAAGCGCCGCAGGACACCTTCCGCCGGACCTCAGCCTCGGGGAATCCCGCGAGGCTGGCCTCGTCGACCGGCACGGGGCCGGCCACCCGCCGGCGTCCGGCGCAGCCGCGCCGCGACCCTGGCCGGCGGACGCTGGTCCCTGGTCGCCGGTCTCGCGGCGCCGGACGCCGCGGTCAGCGACACCGAGTGGGCTCACGCGACGGCCACGCTTCTGCTCGACCGCTACGGCGTCGTCGCGGCCGAGACGGCCCGTGCCGAGAACGTGCCTGGCGGGTTCGAGGCGCTCTACCCGGTGCTGCGCGAGATGGAGGAGGTCGGCCATCTGCGCCGCGGCTACTTCGTTCACGGTCTGGCTGGCCGCCAGTTCGCCCTGCCGGTCGCGGTCGAGCGCCTGCGGCGGGCGCGCCGGACGCCGGGAAGGCGAGGGCCGATCGAGAGCCTGGCCGCGGTCGATCCGGCCAATCCCTGGGGCGCGGTGTTGCCGTGGCCCCAGCTCGGGAGCGAAGTCGAGTCGGCCCGTTCCGGTCCCCGGCGCATTCCCCGCGCCTGGCTCGTGCTGCGCGCCGGCACGCCGTGCCTGTATCTCGAAGCCGGCGGTCAGGGCGTCTGGACGTTCTCGGCGCTCGGCGACGACCCCGATCCACGGGAAGCCTGGTCCGCCCTGCGGGACCTTGCCGGCCGGCGCAAGCGCCGGTCGATCCGCCTCCTGCGGATCGACGGCCGGCCTGCCCCTGAATCGCGCTGGGCTCCGACCCTCGACGCCTGCGGCTTCGAGAAGGACTCCGACGGCTACCGCGTCAGCCGTCTGCTGCCGGCGGTGTAGGCGCTCCAGCGGCGATGGTGGCACTCGCCAAGCCCGACCACGATGGACGCCGTCGCTCCTTCTAGTTCCAGTAATGTACGCGACCGTATGAACTCGACCCGAGAACGGTGGCACCAAGCATGAAGAAACCCAAGTCTCGGCAGTCGATCGCCAGGAGGCACCACTATGTACCGAGGGCCTATCTGGAGAAGTGGGGGAATACGAACGGCCAGGTGTTCTTCTCACGGAATGGCGTCGTGAACCCTCAGCCCACCAATCCGGCGAACGTTCTCGCGAAGAGGGATTTCTATCGGATGCCCCTGCTGAACGAGCGTGACATAGACTCTCTCGGCCAGTATGTGGAACTGTCGTTCGCGAATCCGAACGTGAGAGCCCATGCGAAGAGCATCTTGCAAGCGTACGTTTCGTTCTCTCGCACCGAGTCGTGTGTAGATGGGCTCCCGCTTACATCTGAGTGCACGAAGGAGAGGATGCGGCGTGCCGCCAAGAGCGTGGGGGAGGCGTATTTCAGTCAGGTCGAGAGCCGGGCCGACTCTATTGTCGAAGAAGTGAGACGGGGCCACGTCACTGTCCTTGCTATCCGCTTTCGCCCCGCAGCGCCTTCTTGTTGTTGCCCAAAGTTGTTGGGTGCGCGATGAAACCAGTGTGTGCAGATATGGTGAAGGACTTGAACGTCTGGATCGCAGAGGCCTCCCGCGAATTCGTGATTGGGAATTCCGTAGCCATGGTGGAGGCCACTGAGTGCGGGCGGCCGTTTCGGCGCCCTGAGATGACAGGGTGGATTGTCTCGTGAGCTGCACTGCGGTGATGTCCAGACGAAGTGGAGGAGGCGTTCGCCACTGAACGGCCGAAGAAGCAGTCCGCGGTCTGGATGTCCTAACGCTCGCCGCTGGTGGTCTGAACGAAGGCTGCCAAGTCGTCGAGCCGAAAGGCCCAGAAGAGAGCGAGACCCTCGTCTTGAGCTGTTGCGAGGTTAGCGGGCTTGAACACGCCGCTGAGGACGGCCGCAGGGACGATCTGGCGTCTTCCGAAGTCGGACAGCCACGATCGTGCCTTGCCGACGGCCTCGTGGTTCACGCGCTTGTACGAGTTGACGGCGCTGTTCGACACCTTGCATTCGATCGCCAAGAGGCGCTGATCGGCCAGACGGGCCACGATGTCGGCCTTCGTTCGGCCTAGTTTGCTCTCGCCTCGGAAGTGGTTCGGCGCCGGGGCATCCACGAGAGTCTCGATGTCGGGCCGGGAAGCGTCTTGGATGAAGCCGCAGGAGCGGAGCACCTCCTTGACCGCATCTTCTTGGACCTTGCTCGCGCTCCGGCGGGAGGTGGACACCTTCTGTGCCGCTACGAGAGCGGCGGAGGCGATGACGGCTCGTTCGAGTTCATCGCTCGTCGGTGGGCGGCTCTCGGTGATCCAGGGAAAGCGGTGGGGATCGAGGAGATGGAAGACGAGGGCGGCTATGCGGTGGGCGTTCTCGGGTGTGCTTCGGAGGGCGGAGGCGGAGAGCTTGGTCTCGGCGAGAGTTTTGAGGTCGTCGTCGGACACGGGCGGCGCCGCCAGATAGCGGAGAGCGGTTCGCGCATCGTCCTCGCTGAGGATCTCGATGACAGTGTCCGCGGAGTCCTCGGCACGCGCAAGGGCCGGCAGGCGGTCGATGAGTTCGCGGAAGACGCTCGAGAAGTGTTCGAAGAAGTTGGAGTATTGGTTCAGGGACTCCTTGAGGCGTCCTTCGCGAAACACGGACGTGGCCTCTTCCGCGCTTCGTTCAAGCTCGGCGAGGGTCCAACGCCTCGGTTCGATCATCCGAGGTCTTCAAGCCTTGGGATCAGGAGCCGCTCGACTTCCTTGGGCTCGAACTTCGTCAGGCCTTCGGCGTAGGTGCGACCTTGGTCGGTGCCGACGTGGCCGTTCAACCATTCGGTGAGCGCCGCAAGCTGGTCCTCGGAGAGTTCTTGCCGGGGGTAGAGCCCGTGGGCGACATTGATGTGCCGGGCGCCGCATGGGTTCCGCACGAAAGCGGGTGGACGACGTGCCATGTAGGTGCAGAGAACCGGCGCGGGCGCTCGAAGGCCGACCGTCCACCAGGGTCGTCGGTGGCGGGCGATGTAGGACTTGTGGGCGCCTTGCTGTTGTGCCCAGCGCAGGAACTCGTCGAGCAGGTCGCGGTCCGAACCTTCAAGGCAGTCGAGGTCGCGTGGCAGGTCCACGATGCGGCGCAGATGGTCCGCGTGAGCAAGAACAGGGCCTGCCGAGAACAGCTCTCGAGCGCGTGTGATAGCCGGAAAGAGGACTCTGGGCGGCAAGTCACCCTCGTACTTCCCAGCGACCCACACCCCGTTGTTGCCGGTCACCTGGCCGCGGTGAACGCGGCAGAGCTCACCAAGCTCGATGGCGCCGGCGCGTTTGCGGCTGCAGGGTCTGATGACTGTTGACCACCGATGCGCCTTTCTGAGGGTGCTCCAAGGCACCGAGCGGCCCGATCGCAGGCCGTCTAGCTGGTCCGGACCTTCGATCATGCGTATCCCGACCGACGATCCGTGATGGCCGGCTTCCCAGCATGTGATGGCGGCCGAGGTCAGCGCGTCGGGGAAGGGTTCGGCAGTCGGCGAGAGGAGGTGGAGGGCCAGTCCGCCTAGCCCGTCAGCGAGGGCATGGCGAAGCACCGAGCCGTAGTTCACGTCCAGCCACTCGGCCGCGGTGATGAATGCGCCGTAGTCGCCGGGCTGGGCCAGTTCCAGACTCTTGAGGAAGAAGTGGATGTGGAGACCGGCCAGCTTGCTCGCGCGAAGGCCGTGCTTCGCGGCTATGTTGACGAACCAGTCCTTTCGCTTCGCGTTGATCCGATGGTGGCGAACGTAGGGCGGATTGCCGATGAATAGTGTCGGTCCATCGATCGCCGGCAGTGACAAGTCTCGGTAGTCGGTCTCTTCGATCATCAAACGATCGGAAAGTCCCAGAACCGCCGCGTTGGCCCTGAGGATCAGAATCGCGAGCGGGTCGGTCTCGACTGCGACCAGGGCGGCACCCGGGAACCGATGTCCCGCCGCGAGAATGAAGCGCCCGGATCCGGCTCCCGGATCGACGACGCGCGCCGGCGACTTGTGCTTCACCGTCCATGCGAGCATGTTGTCGACGATCGCTGCCGGCGTGTAGGTGGCTCCCTTGTCGCGGCGTTCCCGCGGGGTTCGGATTCTGCAGAAAGCCTCGCCGAGAGGATCGCCACCGGCTCGGATCTGGTCTCGGAGGGTCTCGACGACCCCGTGTTCCGGCGGCCTGGCTGCCAGTGGTCCCTTTGTGCCGGCCAGTTCCGCCGCCACGGCGCCGAGTTCCCGTTCGGTCTGGAGAGACTCGGCGGCGTCTGTAGGCCGGATAGCGGGGACGCTCACTACATGCGATCCTACCGCGCGCCTGGCTTCTGGAGCGCAGCCGCTCCAACCGCGCCGCCGGGCGGTAACGGCCTGCGGGGGCAACTTCTATGACGCGTCGCCGAACGCCTTTCGAAGTGCGGCGCATGCCTCGTCGACCGCGTTGCGGCCGCCGTCGAGGATCGGGGAGAGCTGGAAGAACACGTGGACCTGGCCTTCGTAGTTCGAGAGCGTGGTCTGGACGCCGCCGGCCTGGAGGGTCTCGGCGTAGTCACGGCCTTCGTCACGGAGCGGGTCGAACTCGGCCGTGATGACGAGCGCGGGCGGCAGGCCGCTGTGGTCGGAGGCTAAGAGCGGCGAGGCGCGGAAGTCGGCGCGGTCGGCGTCAGAGCGGAGGTAGTGGCCGCGGAACCAGATCATGTGGTCCTTGGTGAGGACGTAGCCGTCCGCGTTCTCGTCGATCGAGGCGCGGCTGAACTCCATGTCCACGGCCGGGTAGATCAGGAGTTGGAAGGCGAGGTTCGGGCCGCCGGCGTCGCGGGCGAGGAGGCTCATCACGGCGGAGAGGCTGCCGCCGGCGCTGTCGCCGCCGACCGCGATCCGGTTCGGGTCGCCGCGGAGAGCTTCCGCGTTGTCCGCGACCCACTGGAGGGCGGCCCAGGAATCGTCGACCGCGGCCGGGAACTGGGCTTCGGGGGCGAGCCGGTAGTCGACCGCGACGACGACGCAGACGGCGCCTACGCAGAGCTCGCGGCACGCGTAGTCGTGGGTGTCGAGATCGCCGATCACCCAGCCGCCGCCGTGGTAGTAGACGAGGATGGGCAGGCCGGCGCCGGCGTCCTTCGGCCTGTAGATGCGGACCGGGATGTCGCCGGCCGGGCCGGGCACGGCGCAGTCCTCGGTGTCGACATCGGGCCCTTGGCCGAGCATCTCGGCGACCGCGAGATAGCCGGCCCGGGCCATCGCCACGGTCTGTTCCGTGATGGGCGGAACCTGGTTTTCGATCGCGGCCCGCGCCTGAACTTCGAGGAAGGCCTGTACCTGGGGGTCGACGGGCATGTGGGGCACTCCGTGGCTGGTGAAACGGAGTGCGTAGCCTACGGCATTGCGTGTGGCCCTTAGGCGTCGATCTCCTCGGCTGCCTCCGCGGCGTGCTCGGCGGCTTCTTCGGCGGCGTCTGCTGCTGCTTCGGCCGCTTCCTCGGCCGCCTCGACAGCTTCCTCGGCGTTCTCGACCGCCTGGTCCACCGTCTCGCCGACGAGGTCGGCGAAGCCATCCCAATCGGCGTTCTCGACGCTGGCCGCGATCAGCTCCGCCAGCTCGCCCATCTGCTCGCCAAGCGCGCCCAGGGCTTCACCGAAGGTCTCCCAGTCAGCGCCTTCGAGCGCTTCGCCGAGGGAGTTGCCGAACCGCTCGCCGAACTGCTCCCAGAACTCGCCGAAGCGATCCCAGTCGACTTCGCCGTCTTCGTGCTCCATGTCCTCGAACTGCTCGGCCCAGGCTTCCCACTCTTCTTCGTTGAAAGCGCTCTCGAAGGACGCGGCGAACTGTTCGCCCCACACCTCCCAGCGCTTGCCGTACTCCTCCCAGCTCTTGTGCTGGGACTCCCAGTCGGCTTCCTCGAAGCTGCGGCCGAATCGCTCGCCCCACTCCTGCCAGCGTTGGCCGAGTTCCTCCCATCGCTCGTCGTGGCCGTGGTCGTCATCCGCCTGCGCGATGGCGGCGGCGGGCACGATGGCGATGAGCAGTGCGAACGCCAGGGCTGTCCACGGGTGGTGACGGTTCTTCATGTCGGTTCTCCTTGTTCCGGGGCAGGCCGGGGGGCAGGGCGGCCTGTTTGCGCTGTACTTCTTTAGGACGCGAGAGCGCCGTCGAAGTTTCAGGATCGGCCGGTATCGGAAGACGGAGGACCCGTCACGACGTTCCTGTGGTCAACTTGACATCCGATGGACACCGCCGGACACATGCCCCGCTCCCAGTTCGTGATCGAGGGCGGCCGACCGATCTCGGGTACCCTGGAAGCGCGCGGCAACAAGAACGCGGCGCTGCCGATTCTGGCTGCCGCGCTGCTCACCGACGACGAGGTGACGCTGCGCAACGTGCCGCGAATCCGCGATGTCGAAGCGCAGATCGAGTTGCTCCGTCAGCTCGGGGCCGCGGCCCGGTTCGTGGGCGCGGACACGGTCCGTGTCTGCGCCGCCGCTCTCGGTGACGCGGATCCGGACCCGGACCTGTGCCGGGCGATCCGGGCCTCGATCCTGCTTGCGGGGCCGTTGCTCGCACGGCGGGGCCGGGTGAGCATGCCGCCTCCGGGCGGCGACGTGATCGGCCGGCGGCGACTCGACACCCATGTGCTGGCACTCGAGGCCCTGGGCGCCGAAATCACGCTCTGTCCCCGCGGCGGCCTCGAGTGCCGCGTCAAGGCCGCCGACGGCCGGCTGTGCGGCGCCGAGATCTTTCTCGACGAGGCGTCGGTGACGGCTACCGAGAACGCGGTGATGGCGGCGTCTCTCGCTGGGGGCCAGACACGGATTCTCAACGCTGCGAGCGAGCCGCACATCCAGGACCTCTGCCGGCTGCTGCGGTCGATGGGGGTGCCGATCGACGGGATCGGGACGAACGCGCTGACCATCGAGGGTGCGGAACGGCTCGGCGGCGCCGAGTTCGAGATCGGGCCCGACTACATCGAGGTCGGGTCGCTCATCACGCTGGCCGCGGTGACCGGCGGCGAACTGCGCATTCCCAACGCGCGGCCGCGGGAGCACCGCGCGACGCGGCTTGCGTTCGGGCGTCTGGGGATCGACTTCGAGGTCTCCGTCGACGGCCGTGACCTGTTCGTTCCGGGCGGCCAGGAGCTGTGCGTGCGTACAGATCTCCAAGGCGCGATTCCGAAGATCGAGGACGCGCCTTGGCCCGGTTTTCCTGCCGATCTGACCTCGATCGCGGTGGTCGGTGCGACCCAGAGCCGCGGCTCGGTGCTGATCCACGAGAAGCTGTTCGAGTCGCGCATGTTCTTCGTCGACCGGTTGGTCGCGATGGGCGCCCAGATCGTGCTCTGCGACCCGCACCGGGTGGTCGTCAGCGGGCCGTCGAAGCTCTACGGGCGGGACATGGTGAGCCCCGACATCCGCGCCGGCATGGCGATGCTGATCGCCGCGCTGTGCGCCGAGGGCCGCAGCGTGATCGACAACGTGCAGCAGATCGACCGCGGCTACGAGCGGATCGACGAGCGGCTGCGCTCGCTCGGCGCCGACATCGAACGCGTCGGCTAGCAAGCGGCACCCGCCGGTATCCGGCCTTGGGAACGCGGGCATCCCGCCCGCATCCGCCGAAGGCGGTAGTGGCTGTAGGGTTGTCTTCATGGCAGGGCTCTACTACGAGCAGTTCGAAGTCGGGCAACTCTTCGACCACGCCTTGCGGAGGACGGTCACCGAGGCGGACAACGTCTTCTTCACCGCGATGACCCACAACCCGGCGGCGCTCCACCTCGACGCCGAGGCGATGAAGAACAGCGAGTTCGGACAGCGGATTGTCAACAGTTGCTTCACCCTGAGTCTCATGGTCGGGGTTTCGGTGGGCGACACGACGCTCGGCACGACGATCGCCAACCTGGGCTGGAACGATGTCGTGTTTCCACGCCCCGTCTTCCATGGCGACACGCTGCGGATCGAGACCGAGGTCAAGGACAAGCGGGAGAGCCGTTCGCGGCCCAACGCCGGGATCGTGACCTTCGAGCACCGGGCCTACAACCAGCACGACGAGCTGGTTGCCCGCTGCATCCGGCTGGGGCTGATGCTGAAGGTGCCGGAGAAGGAGAGCAAGAGGGACTCCGGCGGATGAAGCCGATGGATCGAAGCCACGTCGCCCCTGCTGGCTTCAACCGGGAACTGCGGCTCCCGTACGAACCGCGCATCAAGGACTTCGACCTGGCGATGCAGGATGTCTACGACTTCTTCTTCGACGTCAACAGCAACCTGCTCGGGCGAGGGTTGAAGCGCCTCGACGATCTACTGCGGCCGGCCGCGATGTCCGGATTCGTCTCGGACATGCTGACGGCGAGTCTTGCGAACCACGCGCGAAGCCTGACCGAGAACCGCTACCACAATGGCCATCCGGATCTTCTCGTCGAGGGCGTCTATCCCGACAACAGCGTTGCGGCGGGGGAAGAGGGCCTTGAGATCAAGACGACCCGAAAGAAGGGCGGCGCCGTCGACTTCCACGGTGCCCGGGAGCAGTGGCTCTGCGTCTTCGTGTACGAGACCGATCACGTGACCGAGCCGGCCCGTGCTCGAAGGCCGATGGTTTTCACCGAAGTCTACCTCGGCTACGTCACGGTGGACGACTTCCGTCGAAACGAGCGGGGTGAGTTGGGAACGCGGACGGCGACGCTCGATCGAGACGGAATTCGGAAGTTCCGCCAGAACTGGCTGTACCGACTCCGTTCTTAGGTGTGGGGGGGGAGGGTTCGCCCAAGAAGAAACGGCACTTTCGCGAGGCGGCCCGCGTTTCGGGTCTGGCGAAGTAGCTGGGCGTGAACCACGACGCGTGCCGGTCTCTCCAAGGGCCTCGTGGCGCTCCGCCCTGCAGGCATCGAGATGAGCTACTGACCTGTGATCCTCCCCATAAGGAAGCCGACCCAGAACGTGACGGCAGGGTCTCGCTTGGTGTCATCCACTTCATCCATTTCGTCGCCACTCCTGACGGTGCGTCCTTCTGAAGGTTGCCCGAAGCTCCAGGCTCTCCGGCCTAGTGTTCATGTGCTTCGAGAGGGTCTTCGGGCAGTGGGCCTGCATCGAGTAGTCGGCGGTCGTGGCCAAGAGAGTTGGTGTTGCCCTTGTAGGGCGGTGAGCCGCGGAAGAGCCTCGCAGGCCATGCGGTAGTAGTGCGGGTCCTTCTCGATGCCGACGCTCCCGTAGCCGACGGCGTTCGCCCCGGCCAGTGTGGAAGCGGCACCGCAGAACGGGTCGAGCACGACGCCCTTGCCCAGCGGCAAGACCGCCCGCACAAGCGGTCGGAGGAAGCGTTGTGGTTTCAGGCTCGGGTGTGGGGCCAGCTTTCGTTCGGAAGCTTGAGTTGGCGCTGAGCGGATGACGTCGCCGAATGGTCGACCGCTCTCAGGACGGCGGAATCCGCCAGTGCCCCACTTCCGCAGGTTGTCCTGGATCCTGCCCTCCGGAGGTTTGCGGAACAGCAGCCACGGCTCCCACATGGACCTGGGCATCACGCTCACATCCTCGAATTCGACGTGGGCTCCCTTTGGACGGTCTCCACCGCGCATCGTAGTGACTAGCCGCACGAGTTCGCCGCGCCGTTCCAAACCACCCCGTGCGAGCGCGCCCGAGACCAGGTAGGAGAGCAGGGGGTTGGTGGCGACGACGACGTTGGCGCCGGGAACGAGTGCCGGCAGCAGTAGTCTCGCCCAAGTTTCGAAGAACGCGCCCAGGGCCTCTTTGTCCTTGTCCGAGAGCGTCGTGAACCGCGGTAGAGGAGACCGCTTCGCGCCGTCGAAGGAAGGCGGGATGCGCCACACGCCGCCGCGCCCGGCCCGGAGCTTCTCCTGTTCGAGACTGGAGTACTCGACGAGGCCGTAGGGAGGGTCGGTAATCACGGCGTGAATCGTGTTGGGTTCGCACGTCCTTAGCCAGTCCAGGCAGTCGGCATGGACGATCGATGCCCGGCCGTGGTCAAAGGCCGGCAGCGCGTCCCGGAGTTCACTGCTCGGCGGACACCATCGAGTCTCGCCGTTGCGAAGCCGATAGAGGCCCCGGGCGGGCCTCTCGAAGAGGCTGGGCGTGTTGAGCCGGAGGTAGGAGCGAATGCTCGAACCTGCCACGGGTCCGATGCGCTGTTGCACGCCCTGCTCAATCTGGCTCGGTGACGCTCCGTCCGGATAGGTGCGGAGCACGGCAACGACTGCGTCTCGGACCTGGCCCGGTGGACGACGGTGCGGTTCCATGTCGCGGACTATAGACGTCTGGACGTCTTGCCGCAGCTGCCTGTGGGCAGCCTCTGTGAGGAAGCCCGCTCACGGGCAGTACAGTAGGCTGCCCGTGAGGTTCGCCATGAAGTTCGTCAAACTTGCCACCTTCGATTCCAGGCTGGAGGCCGAGTCGATCGGCCATGCCCTGGACCAGTACGACATTCCGTTCCTGGTGCAGAGCGCCGGGGTCGGCATGTTCGGTATGGGGATGATGGGGAAGTCGCCGGTGCCCGTGTCGTTGTGCGTGCCGGACAACCGGCTCGACGAGGTCCGGGAGCTGCTGAGCTGCGTGGCCGGTCCGGTCGAGGACGGCGAGGAGCCTCCGGGCGGCTGATGATCAGTCGCCGAGCAGTTCCAGAACTTCGGGCAGCAGCCGGCGGCTGGTGCTAACCGCCCGCTCGCAGTGGATCGTCTCGTTGCCGTCCCAGTCGCCGAAGTAGCCGCCCGCTTCGCGTAGGATGAGCGGGAACGGTCCGCAGTCCCAGGCGCTCATCCGCGGATCGACCATCAGTTCGAGCCGGCCCGAGGCCACCAGGGCGTGGCCGTACGCGTCGGACCAGCCGACGCGGTAGGCGGTGCTCTCCATCATGCGCTTCCAGGCCCTCTTGTGCCTGGCGTCAACGAAGAGCCCGGGGTCGCCGAACGAGACGTAACCCTCTGCCAGGCTGCTTGTTCCGCACACTCGGGCCGGCTCGCCGTTCAGCGTGCAGCCGTGGCCGGAGGCGGCCGCCACCGTCTCGCCGATGCCCGGGAAGTGGGCGACGCCGACCTCGACCCGTCCGTTGACCTCCAGGCCGATCAGGATGCCGTAGAGAGGCACGCCGCGGACAAAGGAGCGGGTGCCGTCGATCGGATCGACGTACCAGTGGCGTCCACAGGCGCCTTCCGCGTCCGCCGAGCCGTCGCTCGTTCCGAACTCCTCGCCGACGATCGAGTCGCCGGGGAAGGTCTCCTTGATCCGCGCACGGATCAGTTCCTCGGCGCCCCGGTCGGCCTCGGTGACCGGTGTCATGTCGCTCTTGACTTCGGCCTCGACGCCGAGCCGGAAGAACTCGAGCGTCAACTGACCGGCGATCCACGCGGTCTCGACCGCGAAGTCGAGTTCGGCTTCGTAGCTCGTCACGGTGAGAGCTTACGCGGCAGACTGGCGGTCCGAGCCGAAAGAGACTCTAGAAGCTCTCGATCGTCCGTTCGTCGCTGTTGGCAGGCAGAACGATGTGCATGCCGTCGACGGCTACCACGGCCTCGTTCGGCGCGTCCTCCACCCGGCCGCGCATGAACACGGTCTCCGCCTGTGCCGCGGGCAGGGGCGGCACGAGGTGGCTCAGGACCAGGAGCTTGACCTTGGCGTCGGCGGCCAGCGCATGTACGTCGGCTGGGAAGGTGTGGTAGTCGAGCGTGTCCCGGAGCATCTGTCCGGTTCGTTCGTTGCCGCCGCTCTCGAGAGCCTGCGCCGCCCCGCCGATCAGGGCGTCGGAGAGGACCTCGTGGACCAGGACGTCGACGCCCTGGCTCGCGGCCTCCAGGTTCGCCGAACGGATCGTGTCGCCGCTGACGACGACCGAGCGGCCGCCGAAGTCGATCCGGTAGCCGACCGCCGGCGAAATCGGCTCGTGTTCGACCAGGAACGCCGTGATCTTGAGGCCGTCCTCGTCGTAGACGACGCGCGATGAGGCGTCTTCGTTGAGTTCGATCGGGTGCGCTGCCGCCTTGCCGCCGTCCGGCGGCAGCAGGTTGGCGCCGTGGTGGGCGACCCGGTAGGAGACGTCGAGTTCGTACGCGGCCTGGAAGCCGGCAACGACGCGCTCGACGCCGTCCGGACCGTAGACGTCGAGGGGCACGGCCCGTCCGCCGGTCCAACTCCTGAAGGTCACCTCGCCGAGCTCTCCGATGTGATCCGAATGGAAGTGGGTCAGTAGCACGCCGGTCAGGCTGCCGACGGGAAGTCCCCAGAGGCGCAGGTTCTCCGTCGAGCCGGCGCCGACGTCGATCAGGAACATCCGGCCCCCTGCGATCACCGCCGTGCACGGGCCGGCGCGCTCGACGCTCGGCAGCGGCGATCCGCTGCCGCAGATGACGACGTGGAGGGCGCCGTCGTCGAGCAGGGACGAACGGTTGGGCGGCCGGGTCCCGAACTGAGCCTCGACGGCCGATGCGAACACAAGGCAGGCCGCGGCCGCGGCGGACAGGATGGTCGCGGCGGAGTGGCGCGTGGGTCTCATGTGGTCAGCCTTTCGGAGGGTGCAACGCCAGGTGAAAGTGGCGTCGGAAGATAGCAACACTCGCTCCGCCGCGTGCTGTGACGCAAGCTCATAGACTCGCCCGCGATGACGGAGCAGGCGCTGATCAACGATCCGACCGCGCTACTCGTCTTCTTCGCCGGCTTCGTGGCGCTGATCTTCGCCCTCGCGCGGACCCCGGCGTTCGAGCGGCTGTTCAGGACGCTGCCGCCGATCGTCTGGATCTACCTGCTGCCCGTGGTCCTGACCACGCTTGGCATCACGCCGGCCGAGTCGCCGTTCTACGACTGGTGCACGGACTACCTGATGCCGTGCGCCCTGCTGCTCCTGGTCCTGGCGACCGACGTGCCGGCGATCAAGCGGCTGGGGCCGCTGGCGGCGGCGATGCTCCTCGCCGGCTCCGCCGGCATCGTGATCGGCGGCCCGATCGCCCTGGCGATCTTCCAGCCCTTCCTCGATCCGCAGGCCTGGAAGGGCCTGGCGGCGCTATCCGGCTCCTGGATCGGCGGCCTCTCGAACATGATCGCGATCAAGGAGGGCGTCGGCGCTCCGGACAACATCTTCGCTCCGATGATCATCGTCGACTCGGTCGTCGGTTACGGCTGGATGTCGATCATCATTCTGCTGAGCGGCCACCAGAACCGGATCGACCGCCGCCACCGGGCGCGCCGCGAAGAACTCGACCGGCTGAACGAGCGGCTGCAGAAGGTCCAGAAGGAAAAGGCCCGGCCGATCACTCTGCCGGCCTTCGCCACCATGCTCGGCGTCGGCCTGGTGGGGAGTTGGCTCTGCATGCGGGGCGGGGAGCTGTTGCCGCGGGTAGGCTCCGTGCTCTCGCACTTCACCTGGGGCATCCTGCTCGTCGTGGCCGTCGGCCTGGGACTGTCGTTCACGCCGATTCGCCGCCTCGACCACCGGGGCGCGACGCCGGTGGCCTACGGCGGCCTCTACCTGATGGTCGCGACGATGGGCGCCGGCGGCAACCTGGCCGCGGTCGCCGAGGCGCCTCAGGTACTCGCGGTCGGCGCCGTGTGGATCGGCATCCACGTCGCCTGTCTGTACGTGGCCATGCGCCTGCTGCGGGCGCCGCTGTTCCTGTTCGCCACGGGCAGCATGGGCAACGTCGGCGGCGTGATCTCGACGCCCGTCGTCGCGGGCGTCTTCCAGCCCGCCCTGGCCGCGGTCGGTGTGCTGATGGGCGTGCTCGGCAACCTGGTCGGCACGCCGCTGGGTCTCCTGTGCGCTCAGCTCATGGCGTGGGTGGCTCGGGCCTACCACGGCGCGGCGTCGTTGTAGCTTCATTCGGCGGCGAGGTCGGATCCGCCTCACCGACGACGGTGCGATTCGCTTCGGCGGATAAGATCGTCCGCATGACGGTGGCCGCGCGAAGAACGAGTGCGGAGGGGACGCCGCCGACCACGCCCGCCAGACGGTTGTTCACGGTGGACGACTACCACGCGATGGCGCGGGCGGGAATCCTGGGCGAAGACGACCGGGTCGAGCTCATCGAAGGAGAAATCGTCGTGACGTCCCCCGTCGGCAGCCGCCACGCGGCCTGTGTCGACATCCTTGCCGAGTTGCTCATCCGTGCGGCCGACCACCGCACCGCCATCCGGGTTCAGAGCCCGGTCCGTCTCGACGACTCCACGGAGCCGGAGCCCGACGTATGCGTGCTCGTCAGACGCGACGACGCGTACAGCGAACGTCTCCCACAGCCCGAGGACGTGCTCCTGGCCATCGAGGTCTCGGACACGACGCTCGACTACGATCGCCGAGTCAAGGCGCTGCTCTATGCCCGCCATGGCATACGGCAGTTCTGGCTGATCGATCTGCGCAGTCGCACCGTCGAAGTGCACCGCGCACCTGGGCCGGAGGGCTATGGGGAGCGCTCGGTCCACGACGGCGGCGATTGCCTGAGAGTGCCGGGTGTGGAGATCGATCTCGAAGTACGGAGGCTGTTTCCGTACCGGTGATTGCGCGGTTGGTCGCGGCAGCTACGTAGCGGCGTCCAGTGCGTAGCGGACGTTCAGCCCGCCGCTGCTGAGCCGGAAGAGGTCCGAGAAGCCGGTCTCGAAGGGATTGGGAAGCAAGTCGATCTCCGGTGTGTCGGAGAGCGCATGCCTGATGCGCAGGATGCGCCAGCGGTCGCGACGCCTGTTCGCGAGGCTCGTGGCCGCGCGAATTTCGCTCGGCGGGAGCGAGAAGCTCGTGTCGTCCTCCGTGGTCGCCTTGACCTCGAAGCGCCACGTGATGCCGTCGCTGGCGAACCGGAAGTCGAAGCCGTGGTTGTCGCGTGCGTCACGCTTCTCGCCTCCTGCCAGCGGCAGGACCTCGAGGCCGTTCTCGGACACCCAGGCGGCAGCCGTGACGATGTCGCTGCCGAATTCAGACCGAAGGTAGCGGTAGGCGTGCATCTCGCCGACGATTCCGACCAGGCCGGGAAGGTGGGGCCGCGAGTACAGGTGGGAGGTTCTGCCGGGTGAGGCTGGGGCGGGACGATGCCTTGGGGCTGGACCGCGGCCCGGTGGGACCAGCCGCGTCGACTCGTCGCCCTTGACGCTGGGCCCCTTCGGTTCGGGCAGGGTGCCGAGACGAGCCAGGAGATCGCCGTAGCTCTCGCGGCCGCCCACCTCGAACGGCCTGCCGGCGATCGTGAAGGTCCTCTTCGCCCGCTCCTCTTCCCGCTGCCGCTCAAGACGCTTCCGCCGTACTTGTTCGACGACTTGTGAAGTGACTCCGAGCTTCGCCCGCGCCTCGTCGACGGCTCGGCACCCGTCGCATCGTCTGCTGAACTCCGCATCGTCCAACGCCTCAAGCGCTTGCTCGAAGACCTCCGCGTCAGACCAGTTCCGAAGGTATTCCGAGGAGTCCATTCGGGGCGACCCGGACGCCTCGTGCCGGGGAGGGGCCGGTCCTGCTTCCGAAACCTCCAGCCATGCTCGGTGGAGATCGCTCACTTGGCCGATCTCCTTTTCGAGCCGGTTCTCGTTCCGCCGGAAGGTCTCGTACGGGTCGCAGTCAAGGACCACGCCTCGCTGTTCGAGTGCCGCGCGAAGGTCTTTGGGCGAACCAGCGTCTTCAAGGGCCTCCACCAAGCCTGAGTCTGTGCCAACTACGCCCGCGTAGCCGGTGCGTAGTTTCGCGGTCACGGCGCGGAAGGGCACTTCCCACCACTTGGCTGACCAGTCGTCTGGAGCTTCGAAGTTCTCGGCTACCTGTTCGAGCTTTCGGAACAGTTCTGGCCTGTCTTTCTCGATGGCGAGGTGCCGAGCCAGCGCCCGCAGACACGGCGCGGCTTCCTTGACGTGCCGCTTCGTCTGCTCGGCTGCGTCGACGTTCGCCACTGGCGCGCAGCGGTCGCCAAGCTGGGCCAAGGCGTTGTTCCAGCCTGGAAGTTGAGCTTTCTCGCCGAGGTGCCTGAAGGCAGCTCGTCCCATCTCGATGTCGTCGCGACTTCTTCTGGCGGCCGAGACGAGTTTCTTCTGGCGACCAGCAGTCGGTCGTGCCTTCCGGCAGGTGCGACGCCAGCCATGCCTCCAGGGCCTTGGTATCGCTCACCGCCGCCTCGAGCCCCGCGTCAGGCAGCCCGAGCAGCTTCAGCACGGGCCGAATGCGGTCGACGAGGAGCGCGGTGGCGCCGAACCACCGATGGCGTATGTCGGCCACCGCTTCGCCATCGATTTCGGCTCGGTCGAGCGCGGACTCGATCTGTTGGCGGGTCGGTTCCGGCGCCGCGCCTGTCAGGGTTCCCAGGACGAGGCGGAGGTCCTTCAGAAGATCCTGACGTTCGAGCAGCGCCTGGCTAGCGGATGCCAGGTCGTCGTATCTCGCGCCGTGGCAGAGCAGAAGCACTCGTTCGTTCGGGAGCCAGTGGACGCGGGGCTCGCTGTAGTCAACGACCTGGTCGGCGTCCATCAGTTCCACCGCGAGCGAGCCGCAGCGGCGCACGAGGGCGCCGCGGAGCCGCCCCATGGCGTTCCGCCAGGGGGCGGTAGCCGGGCCCCTGGGATCGCCGCCTCCATGTGCGGCGAGAGTGAGCAGCACGAGGGGCAGCCAGCTCAGTTCCGTGTCTTCAATCGGCGCTGCCCCGGCGGTCGCGTCGTCAAGGAGGGGCTGGCCGTCGACGAGGCAGCGTTCGCGCAGATTCGACGCGCGTCTCAAGTCGAGCGCGTCGAGACGATCGCCGGCCGGGCCACGCGCCTCCTTGAGGAGCATTTCGAGGAGCGGCTTCCGGTGGCTCTTGAGGGAGCGGCTGCGGAGGTTGTGATCGGGCAGGTACACGTCGGCCAGTTGGCTTGCGCTCCTGATCTCGAACCTGCGCGCCGCTGTCCGGACGAGGAAACGTTTCGGCAGTTCGTCGTCAGGGTCGAGGTGGCTCCAGGCGTGACGCACCTGACCCAGAAAGACGTCGAATCCGCCGGCGGGCATCTCGTTCTTCTCATGCGCGTCCGCCAGCGCTTCGAGCAACTCGGGCCCCGTCCGGTCGCCCTCCGTCGGATAGACGTTCAGGCCGAGCCGGGTGAGCGTCGCGAGCAGATCGGGGCTCTCGCCCAGGCGGCGGGCCAGCTTCAGCGACAAGGGCGCCAGATGGGCGAACCGGCCGCCTTGACCTCGGAGGAGAGACTCCGGCACGAACCACCGTTGGCACAGAGGTCGCGGCTCGACCTGGTTGTCGTGGAGCCACGGGAGGGTCGTTAGCCAGTGGCGCAGGGGAGAAGCGACGCGCTTCGCGGCGGCCGGATAGCGCGGTCTCAGGAACCTCGCGGACTCCCAGTCATCGTCCCACTTGTCGAGAGAAGAGAGGATCAGGTCGGAGAGAGCTTCTCGCGCTCGGTCCTGGAGATCGTGCAGGTAGTGGATCTCGGACGTCACGTGGACGTTGTCGAGCCGGTAGGCGGTCCGACTCTTGATCTCTGGCTTCAACTCCGTCTCCACGGCGTCGAGCCAGTCGTCCCATGCGTCTTGGGGAATGCCTTGGGGCGCGTTCCGCGGCAACTCCCGATACTTCGCGGACATCGCGAAGAGAACTGGTTCCGCGGTTTCCATCGGGAGTCCGTCGACGACCCCGGCTCTTTCGAGCAGTCCGTTCGGAGCTGCGGCGGAGAGGCCCCACCGCCGGTCCTGTGGCGGCAGGAGTGCTTGGTCGAGTAGACGGCGCCTACCGTCGGGCAGACCGTCGACCAGAGTCTGGAGGCACTCGCCATGCTGACCTTGCCACCCCCGGCCGAAGACGGCTCTGCCGGCCGCCAACCAACCGCCGTAGCAGGCTACGGGCAGACGTCTCAGTAGGTCCTCGACCGCTTCCAGCTCTTCACCGCCAAGCAGCAAGAGGGTCCATCCCAGGATCTCGGAGCAGCGCCCGGCCTCTGGTGTACCGTGTTCCACGGGCAACTCGGGGAGTGCCGGAAGGACCACATCCCGGAGAAGGTCTTCTCGTCGGAAGCTCTGGACAAAGCGTCCGTTCCGTCCGCTGAGGAAGGCCTGGACTTCGGTCCGCCGCTGCGGACCCTCATGGGTCCTCACGCCGTCGTGAAGGAACGCGATGCGGTCCGCGAGCGACTCGGGAACCAGGGCGGCGAACTCCGTCGCGTCGTCGAATCCCCTACGCGGCCGGAAGAAGATCTGGAGGTCGCCGGAGGCGGAGAGGACGCGGCTGTCACGGGTGGGAAGGAACTTCGCGGTTGCGAGCGGGTCGGCCGCCCCGGCCTTGGGTTCGGATCGGACCTCCCGGGGCAGGACGGTTTGCAGACTCCTCAGAAACGCGTCCCAGGAGGCGTCTATCTCGCCGCGGTGAATGCGATCCGCGAGCCGCTCGACCGTATGCGCCCACTCGGCCGGCGTCGGTGCAGACGATCCGCCGAGACAGTCAAGAAGCGCTTCGACCTTCTTGCGGCGGCCGTCGAGCTCGGAAGAGACGACATCGAACGCCGCGCTCTCGCGCCATCGGGCCGCGCCCAGCGCGCCGTCGCCGGGAACGTCGGGCATGGTCCTCGCGCTTTCGGCCCTCCGCCAACCGTCGTCGCAAAGAAGCAGGGCGGCCTTGTCGAGATCCCGTTGCGTGTCCTCCGCCCGCTGGCGCATCTGGTCCATGAGGGGCGGTCGCCCGTCTGCGGGTCTCGGGCCGGCGGAGGCCAGCAAGTCGATGACCGCTCGCGCGCGCCAGCCTTCGGTCGGTCCCGCCGCGAGTTCGGTGGCCACGTCGAGCGCCAGATCCTTCACGTACTCGATGAGCAGCGCGTTGTATTCGTCGTTGAAGTTGATCTGGCGGCGGTCGAGCGAGCCGTAGAACGGGGCGTTGATGTGCGCTCCGGTGCCGGTGCCGACTTCAGTGGGCAGAAAGATGACGAACGCGCCGGGTTCTGGGGTACTGCTGTCCTCGACCGCTACACCGACCTTGACTTGTCGAACCTCGGGCCAACGGTTCGGCAGGTGTTTGACGGCGTCCCGGATTCGTCGCGCTTCCGCGGGATCGCGGTCGCCTCCCAGGCCGCGCGACCATACGCGGAACTCCCGCGTCGTTTCGTCGAGGGCGCTTCCGGCTGAACGACCGACCAGCAGCACTTGCTCGCGTGCAGGTCGCGATCCCGGCAGGTCAGCGCTGGAGTCGACGATGCGCTCGAGGATGCGGCTCTCTCCGTCCACGTCTATGGTCAGTCTCTCGAGGTCCGGCAGGAAGACAGCCGAGCGGGCGTCCAGTCGGTTGAGTTGGTCCCTAATCGACTCGACCGCCTCGTCCACTGCGCGCCGCCGGTCGGCAGAAGCACCTGCAGCCCGATCAGAGTCCCCGATGGACTCGACAGCCTTGTCCAATGCGCCGGTTCTGCCACCGTCGAGCCGCAGCCGGATGACCGTTGCGTGACCCGCATCGAGAAGCTCGGCTACCTCCGGGGGCGTTTCTTCGATCGGCAGTGGGATCGAGTATGGCGACACGTACTTCCGGGCTTCGCGAGCGGCGTCGACCGCTCCGCCGGACCCATCGCCGTTCTGGTAGTCGTGCACTTGTTCTTCCGACCAGTTGATGATTCGTCGACCGGTAGCGGCATGTGGAGGCGAGAGACCACTCTCGATCTCGGCGAGAGCCTGCTCTACGAGGCGCTCCGTCCCGGCGGGGTCGAAACCGAAGACGAACTCCGGGTCGCCCGCTTCGGCCGTCATGGACCAGATCTGGGGCCGCGTCGAGACTTCGAGCACGCTCTGGAAGCCGAGGCCCTTGTTGCCGACGCTCTCGTTGGGATCCTTGGGGCTTTGGCCGAGTTGGCAGATTCCCTCAAAATCCTCATGGCGGAACGGGCGGCCGCTGTTGGCGATCAGGAGCACCGGTTCGGGCTCGGTAGCGAGCACGAAGGAGATCCTGCGTGGGTCGTCCGGCCGGGCGCCGGCGAGCGCGTCGTGGGCGTTCTGCAGGAGTTCCAGGACGCAGCGGCCTCGATACTCCTGCGTGATCTGGCCGCTCAGGCTGGCGACTGTCCGGTAGTTCCGGGTCCCGTTCTTCAGTTCGTCGAAGAACGTCTGCACTTGCCGCCTCGCTTGTGCCTCGACGAGTCGATCCCCCTCCCGTCTTTCCGGCGAATGGCCTCGCGGGCCTTCGGCGGTTGGTGCTACGGCTCCGTTCGTGGGAGTCAACATTCTGAAATCGGAAGAGCCGGCGTAGGAATTCCGGGAATCGCCGCCATCAGCTTCAAGGCAGTTCGGCTGGTACCGCTAGGACGTCGCTTGGGGAGACTCGGCTCTCGGCTCGGCCGGCTCGGCGGAGGCCGCCGCGGAGCCTCCGCCATTTACCGTCAGAGCCCTGAAGAGATCGATCTCGCCCTTGCAGGTCTTGACCACCCAGGCGATCACCGCGGCGTCGTCGAGGAAACCTGCCACCGGGATGAAATCAGGAATGACGTCGATCGGAATCACGAAGTAGAGGACCGCGCCGGCGACGAGGATCAGAGTCTCCTTTCGGAGGCGGTAGGAGCCCCTGGCGACCGCCCTCAGCATCTCGAACAGGGTCTTCAGGTCCTCGATCACACCGCTGAGGGGGTTGGACGAACTGCCCGCCGTGTACGCCTTCGCCCTCGCCTCCGCAACCATGTCCCGGAGCTTCTCCGGCGACTTGACGATCTCCGCGGCGCGGTTGCGGGCGTGGAGCGGGAGTTCCATCTCACCGGCTTCGGGCGGTTCAGTTGGTTCCACGGGGGACGCCGTCTCGATGGCGCCGCCGTTCAACTCCCGATCGGATGCCATGTCGTCTTCACTTCCTGCAGGCCGGTGATTTCGTAAGGGTTCTGGACGTCCGCCCAGTCCTCGTAGCGGCGATGCAGGACGCGCTTGAGGTTGTGGACGGCCTCGATCTCGGCGGCCTTGGCGATCTCCGGGTCGGAGGTACAGAGGAGCAGTGCGTCGACGTCGCGATGGGCGGCGAGCGGGGCGAGCATCTCCCCGCGCCGGCCGGTCAGGAGGTTGACGACGCCGCCGGGTACGTCGGAGGAGTTGAGGACCTCGCCGAAGGTCACTGCCGGAAGCGGCTGACTGCCGGTGATCAGCACCACCGTCGTGTTGCCGCCGGCGATTGCGGGCGCGGTGGCCGACACCAGGCCGAGCAGGGGCGATTCGGGCGCCAGCACGCCGACCACGCCCATGGGCTCGAGGATCGAGAAGTTGAAGTGCTTCGTTGCGACGGGGTTGACGCTCGAGAAGATCTGCTGGAACTTGTCCGTCCATCCGGCGTAGTGGACGAGCCGGTCGACCGCGGCCTGGACCTCGGCCGCCGCGCTCTCCGGGGTCGCGCCGCCCGCCCCGAGCAGAGCCTCGAATTGGGCGCTCCGTCCCTCGAGCATCTCGGCGATCCGGTAGAGGATCTGGCCGCGGTTGTACGCCGTGCGTGCGGCCCAGCCCGCCTGGGCGGCGCGCGCCGCCGTCACCGCGTCGCGCACGTCCTTGCGCGAGCAGCGGCATATGTTCGCGATCGGTCGACCGTCCGGCGCCAGCGCGCGGTCGAAGCGCCCGGACTCGGAGCGCGGGAACTTGCCGCCGACGTAGACCTTGTGGGTCTTGAGCACCGGCAGCCGGTCGGTCGCGGTGGCGGGTCGCGGGTCGCTCATGCCGCCTCCTCCGGCCGCAGATAGGCCTGCAGGCCGCTCAGCCCGCCCTCGCGGCCGATGCCGCTCTCCTTGTAGCCGCCGAACGGCGCGGTCGGATCGAACTTGTTGTACGTGTTGGCCCACAGGACGCCGGCGCGGATCCGGCTCGTGACCCGGAAGGCCTTGGCGCCCTTGTCGCTCCAGACGCCGCCGGAGAGGCCGTAGGGCGTGTTGTTCGCCATCGCGATGCCCTCGTCCACCGTGCGGAACGTCTGCACCGCGAGCACGGGGCCGAAGATTTCCTCCTGGACGACGCGGTGGGACTGCGAGGCGCGCAGGAACAGCGTGGGACGGCACCAGTAGCCGCGTTCGGGTACCGGGCACGAGGTCTGAAACGGCTCGGCGCCTTCGTTCTCGCCTATCCCCAGGTACTCCTCGATCTTGTCGAGCTGGGCGCGCGAGTTGATCGCGCCGATGTCGGTGTTCTTGTCCAGCGGATCGCCGACGATCAGGGTCTCCATCCGGTCCTTCAGCTTGGCGATCACCTCGTCGGCGACCGATTCCTGGACCAGGAGGCGCGAACCGGCGCAACAGACGTGCCCCTGGTTGAAGAAGATGCCGTTGACGATGCCCTCGACCGCCTGGTCGATGGCGGCGTCCTCGAACACCAGGTTCGCCGCCTTGCCGCCGAGTTCCAGGGTGTAGTGCTTGCCGGTACCGGCGAGCGCGTGCCGGATCAGTTTGCCGACCTCGGTGGAGCCGGTGAAGGCGACTTTGTCGACGTCGTCGTGCTGGACCACGGAGGCGCCGGTCTCGCCGGCGCCGGTGACGATGTTGACGACCCCGGGCGGCAGCCCGGCGTCGCGGACGATCTCAGCCAGCTTGAGCGCCGTGAGCGGCGTGGTCTCGGCCGGCTTGAGCACCACCGTGTTTCCGGCAGCCAGCGCCGGCGCGATCTTCCAGGCCGCCATGAGCAGCGGGAAGTTCCACGGGATGACCTGGCCGGCGACGCCGAGGGAACGGGCGCCCCGGCCGGGGAAGGCGTAGTCGACCTTGTCGGCCCAGCCGGCGTAGTAGAAGAAATGCGCTGCCGCGAGCGGAATGTCGACATCCCGCGATTCGCGGATCGGCTTGCCGCCGTCGAGGGACTCGGTGATCGCGAGTTCGCGGCCGCGTTCCTGGAGCACCCGCGCGATGCGGTAGACGTACTTGCCGCGCTCCCGCGGCGCCAGCTTCGACCAGACGTCCTCGTAGGCGCGCCGTGCCGCGGCCACCGCGGTGTCGACATCGACATCGGAGGCCAGCGCCACGTCGGCGATCTTCTGCTCGGTGGCCGGGTTCGTCGTCTCGAAGGTCTGGCCGTCGGCCGCGTCCGTGAACTCACCGTCGATGAACAGGCCGTAGCGGTCCCGCAGCTCGACGTGGTCGGTCGATTCGGGTGCTGGCGCGTAGGCCCAGCCGTCGTCGCCGCCGAGCCGTAACGGGGCGATTCCTGCGGATGTTGCGCTGCTGGCCATGAACTCTCGTCACCTTTCCTTCAGAGGGAGAAGTCGTCGAAGGACTGGTAGATGCCGCTCCGCTGCTTGACGATCTGCCGCAGGACGTCGTTTGCGAGCGAACTCGCTCCGAACCGGTAGAGGTCCGGGTCGAGCCAGTCCTGGCCCAGCGTTTCCCGCACCATGACCAGGTGCCGGATCGCGTCCTTGGCGGTGGAGATTCCGCCGGCGGGCTTCATTCCGATTCGCTGGCCCGTCTTGAGGTAGTGGTCGCGGATCGCCTCCAGCATGACGAGCACCACCGGCATCGTGGCGGCGGGCTTGATCTTGCCGGTCGAGGTCTTGATGAAGTCGGCGCCGGAGCGCATCGCCAGGTCCGAGGCGCGGCGCACCGCGTCGAGGGTGCCGAGTTCGCCGGTCTCGAGGATCACCTTGAGGTGGGCGTCGCCGCAGGCCTCCTTGACCGAGGCGATCTCGTCCGCCGTGTAGGCGAAGTCGCCGGCCAGGAAGCGCCCGCGGGAGATGACCATGTCGACCTCGTCCGCGCCGGCCTCGACGGCTTTCCGCACCTCCAGCAACTTGATCTCCAGTGGCGCCTGCCCGGCGGGGAAGCTGGTGGCGACCGAGGCGACGTGGATGCCGCTGCCTTCGAGCGCCCGCCTGGCGACGCCGACCAGGGCCGGGTAGACGCAGACCGCGGCGACGTGCGGCAGATCCGGCAGCGCCGCGTGAAGCTGCAGCGCCTTGGCGCAGAGCTGCCCGACCTTGCCCTCCGAGTCGGCGCCCTCGAGCGTCGTCAGGTCGATCATCGACAGGGTCAGGTGCAGCGCCTGGAGTTTGGCGTCCTTCTTGATGGAGCGCGAGCAGAGCCTCGCCACCCGTTCCTCGACACCGACCGCGTCGATGGGCGGCGAGTCGAATGAAGCGGCTTGAGGTCCGCTGTGCATGGCCTGCGCGTGAAGCTCCATCCGTACGAGTCTACGCCCGATCCGGCCCGTTCCGGCCGGTATGATCCCTGATGATGACCATCGCGGCGCGTGAATTGGAGAAGGGCCTGACCGGCGAGGGGCCGGCGAGGCGACGGTTCAACGTGCGCGAGTACTACGCGATGGCGCGGGCGGACATCCTGCATCACGAAGAGAAGCTGGAGCTGATCGAGGGGACGATCATCCGGAAGCACGCTGCGCCGCCCGCACCACGATTGTTCAACGTAGACGAGTACTACGCCATGGCGGAGGCCGGCATCCTTGGCGAGGACGACCGTGTGGAACTGATCGCGGGAGAAATCGTATTGATGTCACCTGTCGGCAGCCGCCATGCCGGCTGCCTGAACCGGCTCAATGAACTTCTCGTCCCCGCCGCGCGGGGCCGGGTGACCGTTGCACCCCAGAACCCGTTGCGGTTGGACGATTCGTCCGAGCCGCAGCCGGATATCGCCCTGCTTCGTTGGCGGAGTGACGGGTATGCCAGCCAGCATCCCGGCCCGCGGGACACGCTGGTCGTCATCGAGTTGGCGGACTCGAGCCTCGACTACGACCGCGGAGAGAAGCTGGGGCTGTACGCCCGCAACGGCGTCGCCGAGGTCTGGGTCGTCGACCTGCGTGCGGACACGGTCGATGTCTACCGCTTGCCCGGGCCGGACGGCTACGTCGAGTCGTCCACTCACTCCGGCAGCGACCGTCTATCCGTTCCCGGCCTCGATCTGGAGATCGAAGCGGGCGAGATCGTCCCCGGCCGGTAAGGCGGTCGCCGCTCCGCGGCACGGCTGTGGCAGAGTGCCCCTGTCATGGCCGGAAACACGTTCGGATCCTCCCTGCGGCTCACCACGGCCGGCGAGAGCCACGGGCCGGGCTACCTCGGCATCCTCGACGGCATTCCGCCCGGTCTCAAGTTGTCGGAGGCCGATCTGCAGCCGGACCTCGACCGCCGCCGGCCGGGTCAGTCGAGATTGACGACGCAGCGGAACGAACCGGACCAGTGCCGCATCCTGTCCGGCGTGTTCGAGGGCAAGACGACCGGCACGTCGATCGCCTTTCTGATCGAGAACCGGGACCAGCGTCCGAAGGACTACAGCGAGATCAAGGACAAGTACCGCCCGGGCCACGCCGACTACACGTTCGACGCGAAGTACGGCTTTCGCGACTACCGGGGCGGCGGACGCTCCAGTGCCCGCGAGACATCGGTGCGGGTGGCGGCGGCGGCGGTGGCGAAGAAGCTGTTGCGGGAGCGTTGGGGGGTCGGGATCGTCGGCTACGTGAGGCGGATCGGCAACATCGAGGCTCGGATCGAGGATCCGGCCGCGGTCACGCTCGACCAGGTCGAGGCGAACCCGGTGCGTTGCCCGGACCAGGAGGCCGCGGCGCGGATGGCGGAACTGATCGAGCGGATGCGCTCGGAGCGCGACTCGGTCGGCGGCATCTCGGAACTCGTGGCCACCGGCGTGCCGCCGGGCTGGGGCGAACCGGTGTTCGACAAGCTCAAGGCGGACCTGGGCAAGGCGCTGTTCAGCCTGCCGGCGGTGCTGGGCGTCGAGTACGGTGCCGGCTTCGGGGTCGCGCGCGCCCGCGGCAGCGAGAACAACGATCCGTTCGAGATGCGGGCAGGCCGGGTGGCCACCCGCGGCAACCGCCACGGCGGCATGCTGGGCGGTATCTCCTCAGGCCAGCCGATCGTGCTCCGCTGCGCGGTCAAGCCGACCAGCAGCCTGCCGCAGCCCCAGGACACGGTGACCCGTGCCGGCGAGCCGACGACCATCGCCACCAAGGGCCGCCACGACCCCTGCCTGCTGCCGCGCTTCGTCCCCATGGGCGAGGCGATGGTGGCGCTGGCGCTGGCCGACCACGCCCTGCGCCAACAGGTGGTGCGCGACTAGGGGCGCGCCTCCGCCTACGGGTCGATCCGCGCCGCCGCCCTGCAGTGTCCCCGGGTCTTCTGACCCGGGGAGGAAAGCGCCGCCGCGCAGCGGCGACCTTCTGCGTCCTACGGATCGACCCGAGCCGTCGCCTTCCCCATCACGACCACCTCGCCGTCCTGGTTCACCGTCGTGACCGACAGGTCGACGAGGTGCTGGCCGTCCTCTTCGCGCACGGCATCGATGGTCGCGGTCGCGCTCAGGCTGTCGCCGGGCCAGACCTGGCGCGTGAAGCGGACGCCGTAGGCCGTCAGCCTGCCGTCGCCGACGAAGTCGGTGACCATGCGGCCGGTCATGCCCATCGTGAGCATGCCGTGGGCGAAGACGGTGGGGTACTTCGCCACCTTGGTGGTGAAGATCTCGTCCGAGTGGAGCGGGTTGTAGTCGCCCGAGGCGCCCGCGTACTGGACGATCTGCGTGCGGGAGAGGTCTTCCGTGAGCTTCTGGGTGTAGGTGTCGCCGACCTGGACCTTGCTTGCCTGAAGTGCCATCTGTTCTCTCCTCAGTCGCTCTCGACGACCTTCTCGGTGCGCACGCCCACGCCGGTGGCGCGCACGACGAGTTCGCCGGATTCGTCGAAGTACTCGGTGATGTTCTCGCTGAAGGTGAGCTTGCCGCCGCGCTTGCCCTGCCGTTCCCAGGTCTTGCCGGGGCGCGTCTTGATGGTCAGCGTCTCGCCCGGGTTCACGTGCCGGAAGTACTCGAAGCGCTGCTCCGCGTGCAGGCCCGTGCCGCCGTCGCCGCCGGTGCGGGTGGGCGGCACGCCTGTGGGTTCCTTGCCGGAGCCGAACCACGGTTCGCCGATCTTGGGGCGCAGGAAGTAGTTCGGGTCGAACTGCGCCGAGGCCTGATAGAAGGTTGGCGGGGCGATCACGTTGCCGGGCTCGGTGTCCGCCGCCGCCTCCGCGTCGTGATAGATGGGGTTCGGGTCGCCGACCGCGCGGGCGAACATCATGATGTGTCCGGCCTCGATCGGGAACTTCTCTGCTGCCATACGGTTCCGTCCTCCTCTGCCAGTGGTCTCTGGAAGGCAACTCTCTGCGTCGTTTGAGCGCGTGACTCTAGCAGCATGAACCTGCTCCTCTTGGAGGATCGCGACCTCGATCTTGCAGCCGATTCCGGCCGGCGGCCGGCAGCGCGTGCGGTCGTCCGGGGCGAACGGCTCCTGCATGTGCGGAAGGTGCTGCGGGCGGAGGTCGGCGACACGCTGGAAGTGGGCCGCCTCGGCGTCGGCGTCGGTCGCGGGCGGATCGTTGAGCTGAACCGCGAGCGCGTCGTGGTGGAACTCGGACCGCTCGATCAGGAGCCCCCGGCGCCCTTGCCCGTGACCCTGGTGCTCGCGCTGCCCAGGCCCAAGTTCGTGGGCCGCATCCTGCAAAGCGCGACGGCGATGGGCGTCAAGCGGATCCTGCTCGTCCACACGGCGCGGGTCGAGAAGAGCTACTGGCAGAGCTCGGTGATGCGGCCGGGGGCGTTGCGGCGCCACCTGATGCTGGGCCTGGCGCAGGCGCGGGACACGGTGCTCCCGGAGATCGAATGCCTTGTGCGGTCGCGGGACCTGATCGAAGCCCTGCCCGGCCTGGTGCTGAACCAAGATGACGTGCTGGTTGCCGACGCGGCAGGCGACGAACCATGTCCGCTCGGCGTCGACGGTCCGACGGCCCTGCTCGTCGGCCCCGAGGGTGGCTTCTTCAGTGAGGAACTCGCCTCGTTTGTGCGGGGCGGCGCCCGTACCGTCAGCCTGGGGCGGCGGGCCCTCCGCGTGGAGCATGCCGTCATTGCGCTGCTGTCGCGGCTGAGCGTCCGAGCCTGAGTGCCTATTCCCGCAGCCTCGCGCCGACCGTTCGGCCGATCTGGCCCAGGATCCGCCTGCGAAGCTTTTTCACGTCCCGGTCGCGCAGGGTCCGGTTCGGCGCTCGGAAGGTCAGGTGGTAGGCGAGGCTCTTCGAGCCTTCCCCGATCGCCTCGCCGCGGAACACGTCGAACAGGTCGACGGCGCACAGCAGAGGTTTGCCGGCCCCGAGCAGGGCTCTCTCGACGGCGGCGGCCGGTGTCGCTTCGTCGACGATTAGCGCAAGGTCCTCGCGCACCTCGGGATAGACGGGCACGGGAGCGAGCTGGAGCGAATCGGGGAGGCGTTCGATGATCCGGTCGAGTTCGAGTTCGGCAGCCAGGACGGGTCGTTCAGGCGCGGGTTCGAGGCCGAAGTTGGCGGCTACGGTCGGGTGGACTTCGCCGAGCCAACCGACGGGCTCTGCGTCTCCGCCGAGCAGGACCGCAGCCGAGCGACCTGAGCGGAATGCTGCTGCCGTGCCTTCCGGCGTCGTCGTGTACTGAACTTCCAGGCCGAGCCGGTCGAAGACGGCCTCGACGACGCCCTTGACGTCGAAGAAATCGAAGAACTCGTCGTTGTCGCCAGGCGCCTGCCAGTGGTTCCCCCGGCGCGGGCCGATGAGCACGACGGCGGCCCACTGCCGCTCCTCCGGAAGCGAATCGCCCTCGTTCACCGGGAACACGCGGCCGACCTCGAACAGGGCAAGCCGGTCCGCGAAGCGGCTGTTCGATGCCGCCGCCTCCAGCACCGACGCCAGCAGGTTACGGCGCATGACCACGCGGTCGAGGGTCGAGGGCTTGGCGAGCTGGATGTAGAGCGGCGGCTCGGCGTCCTCGAGTCGCAGTCTCGCTTCCGCCTCCGGCGTGGTCAGCCGGTAGCTCACGATCTCCTGGAGCCCCAGGTCGGCGAAGGTGTCCTTGACCCGATCCTCGAACGCCTGCTCGCGGTTGCCGCGCTGGGGCGGCAGCACGTCGCTGAGGACGGTGGAGGGGATGCGGTCGTAGCCGTAGATGCGGCAGACCTCCTCGACCAGGTCGTGCGGACCTTCGATGTCGAGGCGGTGGTCTGGAACGGTGACGCGCAGGGCGGTGGAGTCGTCCGTCGCCTCGACCTCGAACTTCAGGCGCCGCAACAAATCCGCAGTCTCCTCTGCGCCGAGGTCCAGGCCGCTGATGCGACGCAGGTAGCCGAGGTCGAAATCGACGGTTACGGTCGGCGCGGGCTGCGGGTGGTGGTCGATGATGCCGTGAGCGACGGCGCCGCCGGCGTGGCGCCGCAGCAGTTCGGCCGCGCGCTTGGCGCCGAGCAGCGCCTGGCTGGGGTGGACGCCGCGGCTGAAGCGGAAACCCGCCTCGGTGTGAACGCCGAGCTGGCGCTGGGTGCGCCGGATGCTCCGGGGCGCCCAGGCCGCCGCTTCGAGCAGGACGTTGCGGGTTTCCGCGCCGATCTCGCTGTCCCGGCCGCCCATCACGCCGCCGACGCTCAAGGCGCCGGCCGGGTCCGTGACCAGGATCTGGTTCGGGCGCAGCTTCTGCTCGGCGCCGTCGAGCGTGGTCAGTCGTTCGCCCGCGTGGGCCAAACGGGTAACGATCCGGACCGGGCCGTCCAGGGCGTACCCGTCGGCGCGCTGCCGCAGCAGGTCGTAGTCGAAGGTGTGGTTCGGCTGACCGACCTCGAGCATCACGTAGTTGCTGATGTCGACGACGTTGCTGATCGGGCGCTGGCCGGCGAGCTGCAGCCGGTGCTGCATCCACCAGGGCGAAGGCCCCTGTTCCATGCCTTCGATGAGCAGGGCGGCGAAGCGGGGATTGAGTTCCGGGTTCTCGGTGGCGATCTCGATGCGACCCTCGATCGGCGCTCCCGTCATGGTGACCGGGACGGCCGGCGGCTTGAACGCGGCGCGGGTGAGCGCGGCGACCTCGCGCGCGACCCCCACGATCGAGGCGCAGCGGGCGATGTTCGGGATCACGTCGATGTCGAGGACGACGTTCCCGAGCACTTCGGTCAGAGGCCGGCCGGGCCGGAGCGCCGGCAACTCATCGGCCGGCTCGAACAGGATGATGCCCTCGTGTTCGTCGCCGAGCCCGAGTTCCGCCGCCGAACACAGCATCGCGTCGCTCGTGATGCCGCGGAGCTTCTTCGCCTTGAGGCGTGTGATCTTCAGGTCGCGGTAGGGGTTGCGGTAGCTGGCGCCGGCGAGCAGGAGGGCGCCCCAGAGGTCGGCATCCGCAAGATCCTGGCCGAGGTACGGGAAGAGGTTTGGCGCTCCGGTGACCACCTGGCGCGTCGAGTCCGCGCCGTAGTCGACGGTTGCCAGCACCAGGCGGTCGGCGTCCGGCGCCGGATCGACGCGGAGGACCTTCGCGGCCATGACCAGGTCCGCCGGCCACGGCAACTCGGCGCCGTGGACGCCGAAGCGCTCGATCGCCTTGACTTCCAGGCCGGCGTTGGTGAGCAGTTCGGCGAGCTCCTCGGGCGAGCCTTCGAGCTCGACGAAATCGCCGAGCCAACTGAGCGGAACGCGCATCAGACGAAGCGCTGGAACTGGCGCAGGAAGCGCAGGTCGTTGGACCAGAAGTAGCGGATGTCGCGGATGCCGTGCCGCAGCATGGCGATCCGTTCGGGTCCCATGCCGAAGGCGAAGCCGCTCCATTCGTCCGGGTCGTAGCCGCCGTTCCGGAGCACGGTGGGGTGGACCATGCCGCAGCCGAGGATCTCGAGCCATCCCGTCTCCTTGCACAACTGGCAACCCCGGCCGTCGCAGAGCAGGCAGGCGATGTCCATCTCCGCGCTCGGTTCGGTGAAAGGGAAGTAGCTGGCCCGGAAGCGGGCGCCGCGGCCGGCGCCGAACAGCCGGTTGGCGAACTGGGTCAGGGTGCCCTTGAGGTCGGCGAAGGTGATCGCCCGGCCCACCGCCAGCCCCTCTATCTGGTGGAACTGGATCTCGCTGCGGGCGGTGATCTGCTCGTTGCGGTAGCACATGCCCGGCAGGATGACGCGCAGCGGCTCGGGGTGACGCTCCTGCATGGCCAGGATCTGTCCGCCGCTCGTGTGGGTGCGCAGCACGACGCCCGGATCGGTCGTGTAGAAGGTGTCCTGCATGTCGCGCGCGGGGTGATCGGGCGGCATGTTCAGGTCGCCGAAGTTCAACTGGTCCGTGACCACGTCAGGGCTGCGGTAGGTCTGGAACCCCATGTCGCCGAAGATGCGCGTAATACGGCGCATGACCAGGGTCGACGGATGCAGGCCGCCGAGCTCCGGCCTGCGGCCGGGCAGGGTCACGTCGAGCCGGTCGGCGTCGGCGTCGGCCTCCGCGGCGGCGCTCTCCAGAGCGGCCTTCCGTGCTTCGTAGGCGGTCTGGAGCGTCGTCTTCAACTCGTTGATCCGCTTGCCGAACGCGGGTCGGTCGGCAGGTTCGAGTTCGCCCATACGCCGGGTCAGGAGCTGGACTTCTCCCTTGCGGCCGATGGTCGCACGGCGCCACTCTTCGAGTTGTTCGAGATCGCCGGCAGCGTCCAGCGCCGCTGAAACCCGCGCGTCGATTTGGTCGAGCTGGTCGATCATGGCGGCGTCAGGCGGGTCTTGGTTCGGCGCCCGCCCGCACCTCAGAGGGTGGCGGCCTCCATGCCGCGAAGGAACAGCACGTTCAAGAGCAGCAACAGGGGCAGGATCGAGGCCAGAACCGCGGCTCTGATGACTCCGACTCCCTGGACGACGTGGAGACCGAGCCCGAACAGCGCCGCGCTGCAGACGACCCCCAGGATGTCGCCCGCGATGGGAACGATGCCCAGGAGGCTGGCTCCGTTCGCGTAGCAAATCACGGCCCAGGTACCGCGGAACCCGTGTGGTCTCGGTGTGCGGGTGACGATGAGAAGAAGGTGGACGAGTGCGCCGAACACCGGCGCCACGATCAGCGTGAAGGCAAAGATGACGGGTAGGAAGAGCAGGAGAACCTGCAGAAAGATGATGGCGCTCACGACGGGCCCGAACGGCAGCTCCTCCGAGCCGGCGGACTCGGACGGGTCGCCCGAGAGTTCCATTCGGTAGACGAGGTCAAGTGCCGGTTCCGGAAGAGTGAAGGCGAGGATCGTGAGAACCACGCTGTTCAGCAGGACAAGGAGCACGGCGACCACGCCCAGGAAGAGGAGCGGACCCCAGATGCCTGCATCGGCCCGAGTCCCCTCGAAGAACCTCCGAGGAGAAGTGGCCAGGAGAACCAGAGAAGCGACGAGGGCCGACACTCTGCCGCGGTCCTTCCGTTCCTCCCAGGGGTTGACTACCTCGGCGTTGTTCCCTGTGCCGGTGCTATCGTCGCCGGAGTTCACGAGGAGCACACTACCTGACGGATCCCCCGATGGCGGACGCCCGACAGCAGAGAACGGCGGCTGTGCGCGATGTGGGCGCCGGCGCCGGGGCCCTCGTGGTCGGCGTTGCGGCGGCGAACGCCTTCAACGATTTCGTGCCGGAGGGACATCGGCCGGAAGACGTCTTGCCCGGCGCCCGGAGCGTCGTCGTCGCCGGCAACCAGGGACCGACGGCTGGCGCCTGGCGAAGTCCCGATCACCGGGTGATGGAGATCACAGGCTACGACTTCCGGGAGAACGTGGCGATCCACGTGATGTGCGACTACATCGAGCGTGAGCACGGCCACCGCGCGCTCCAGGCGCCGTCGCTGCCCACCGCGGGCCACAACCCGCCGATGAGCATGATGCTGGCGGCGGTGCTCGCGGGGCTCGGCACACGCTCGCTGGCCGCGAACATCATCCTGCATCCGAAGTACGGCCTGCTGTACTACGCCGCCCTGGTCACGACCCTCGATCTTGAGCCGGACCATCCGCTTGAGGAGGATGTCTGCCCGTCGAAGCCCTGCATCCAGATGTACGAGAAGCTGGGCACCACGCCGTGCCTCGCGTCGTGTCCGAAGGACGAGGGCGGTTGCCTGGACGGCGCCATCGACGAGGATGGCCGTATCAGCTATTCGTACTACGACCGCGAACGCTGCACCTCGCGGGCGATGAACTTCGGCATCGGTTCGATTCAGAAGTCGCTGGTGCAGATCACTACGGAGGAGGACCGGGAGCGGCGCCGGTCGATGGTCTATTCGGACTTCTTCACCCAGTCGCTTTCGTCGCTCAGCCACTACAAGGAGAGCGTGGCGCAGTGCTTCGAGTGCATGCGGGTGTGCCCGGTCGGCATGCACGAGAGGCGGCTCCAGTGACCGAGGCCGTGCCGGCGGCGCCGACCGCGTCGGAGACCTCGGCTGCCCGCGGACGTCTGGCCGCGATGGTCGAGCGCGGCGGCGCGCTTGCCTGGGGCGTCGCCGACGCCGACGCCGACGCCTTCGAGGACGCGCCGGAGGGCTTCCGACCCGGCGACCTCTTGCCCTCGGCCCGCCGCGTCGTGGTGGTCGGCGGCAGTCCGCCGCGGGCCGCCGACTGGGCGAGTCCGGTTCACGAGCACCTGGAGACGATGGGCACCAGCGACCGGATCAACTCGCTCGGACTCAAGACGGCGAAGTTCATCGAGGCCGAATTCGGCTACTACGCGCTGTTCGTGCCGCCGGGCGTGCGTCGCGGCAACCAGCCTTTCTTGAGCGTGGCGCTGGCGGCGGAACTCGCCGGTTGCGGCTCCCGCAGTCTGGCCGGGCCCGTGCTGCATCCCGAGTACGGCCTGCTCTTCTACTCGGCGATCATCACTACGTATCCCTTTCCGGTCACAGAGCAACCGGCCGAACCGGCCTGCCCGGCGCCGGCCTGCGTCGAGATGTGGGAGGCTGAAGGCGCGACGCCGTGCACCCGCGTGTGTCCCCTGGGTGACGGCGGTTGCCTGGACGGGCGGATCGAGAACGGCCGGCTCGTCGAACGCCGGTACGACGCAGCGCGCTGCACGTCCCGGGTCTACACGCACTGGATTCCGGGCTTTCAGAAAGGGCTCGAACTGGCCCTCGACCAGGAGGATCCGGAGGCCCGCAAGATGGTGCTCTACTCAAGCCACTTCACGAAGACTCTCTGGTCGATGACCTATGCCGCCCAGAGTCAGGGCCAGTGCTGGGAGTGCATGCGTGTCTGCCCGGTCGGCGCCGGGTATCGGGAGAAGGCGTAGAAGGCGAGGGCGGAACATGGCTTTCTTCTTCATCGATCCGGAGACCTACCGCCGTCACCGCGACGAGATCCTGGAACTCTCGAACTCGATCCAGGTCGACATCCACGAGCACCTGCCGGGAGAGAAGCGGCGCCGGGGTCTCTCCGACCGCGAGATCGCCGAGCGTCTCGACCTCGACGAGCGGACGGTACGCGAGATCCGCGTCGTCGCCGAGCGCGACTACTACGACATCGAGGAGTGGGACAAGGCGGTTGAGTTCAAGGACAAGGCCTGCCGCGCCTTCGCCGAGGAGGGCCTGTCCTACGTCTACAAGCGCCGCCGCCAATAGTCGTTCGGCAACTGTGAGACGATTGCCGGCCGATGAAGGCCGCAGTCCTCCAGTTCTTCTCCTGGCCCGACCGGCGGATTCCGCTGGAAGAGGTCTACCGCCGAGCGTTCCAGCGCATCGACATCATGGACCGGAACGGCTACGACGCGGTGTGGTTGGCCGAGCATCACTTCAGCTCGTTCAGCATCTGTCCCTCGATCCACATGATGGGTATCGAGGTGGCGGCGAGGACGAAGAACCTGCGGATCGGCACCGGCGTCTCCCTGGCGCCGTTCTACAACCCGCTGCGCTTGGCGGAGGAGGTGGCGCTGCTCGACGTGCTCTCCGGCGGTCGGGTCAACTGGGGCGTCGGCCGTGGATACGCGGAGGGCGAGTTCAGGGCGTTCGGCGTTGACCCGCGGCACAGCTATCCGGTGTTCCGGGAACACGTGCAGGCGGTGGTCGGCGCCTGGACGAATGAGAGCCTCACCTTCGAGGGCGAGCACTTCCAGTGCCGCGATGTCGAGGTGCTGCCGAAGCCGGCGCAGAAGCCGCACCCTCCGGTGTGGCTTGCATCGTCGTCGCCGGAGTCGATGACCTGGGCTGCCGAGAACGGCTTCTCGATCATGCTCGACCCGCACTCGGCGCACGACCGGATCGCCGAGAAGCGAGAGCTGTACCGGGAGATCCTCGAGTCGCACGGCCACGCGATCGAGGGCCGGGAGATCCCGATGGCGCGTCTGATCGCCTGTGCACGTACCCGGGCCGAAGCGGAGGAGATCGCTCGCGCCGGCGCCTTGTGGACCATCAGGTCACACAAGCAGAAGGGGACCCGGCCGGTTGCGACCGATACGAGGCGAAACCTCGAGCGGCCGGAACTGGCGGCCCCTGCCTTCAGTCAGAGCGCCGAGGAACAGTCCGCGGTCGACCGGTATCTGAACGGCGTCATCCTCTACGGCACGCCGAACGAACTGGTGGACGAGATCGCCCGGCTGAAGGAAGAGATGTTCCTCGACTATCTCCTTTGCGCCCCGCTCAGTCACGGCTCGTTCGTTCTCTTTACGGACGAGGTCCTGCCGCGCATCTGAGCAGGCGCCGGGCTGGCGGAGGCTTGGCTCCAGCCGCCTGATCGGTGAGAGTTCGATCGTGACTGTGAGCGACCCCTTCGACCGCTTCCGCGGCCTCTTCGAGCGCGCCTCGGCCACCGGCCTCGCCGAGCCGAACGCGATGGTCGTATCAAGTGCCGACGAGCAGGGCCGCCCGTCGTCACGGGTCGTGCTGCTCAAGCACTTCGACCGCGAGGGCTTCGTCTTCTACACGAACCTGGAGAGCCGCAAGGGCCGGGAGATTCTCGCGCGGCCGGACGTGAGCCTGAACTTCTTCTGGCGTGAGCCGAAGGAACAGGTGTCGATCTTCGGCCGCGCCGAGCGGGTCGGCGACGCCGAGGCCGACGCCTACTTCGCGACTCGCAGCCGGAACAGCCAGGTCGGCGCGTGGGCATCCCGGCAGAGCCGGCCCCTGGCGAGCCGGGAACAGCTTCTCGCTGATTTCGAGCGCGTGAGCGAGCGCTTTTCCGGCCTCGAGGTGCCCCGTCCGCTGCACTGGACGGGGCTCAGAGTCGTGCCCCGGCGCTTTGAGTTCTGGGTCGCCCGGGAGCACCGGCTCCACGACCGGACTTACTACGAGCGGGAGGGTGACTCGTGGCGGATGGGCCTGCTGTACCCGTAGCGCGTCGAGTTCAGAGCGTCTGACGGAAGGACCCGGCCGCGCAATCGGGGTCGATCTCGAGGACGGCGACCAGTTTCTGGACGTACTGAAAGCGAACCTCAGCGTTCTGGTTGCGCCCGGGTCCCTTGGGGAGGCCCCGGAAGGTCCGTCCGTGCCATGTGACCCACCATCGGTGGGTCTTCAGAACCCGTTCGTGACCAGGAGCACACAGGTCGAGCATGCGCCAGATCGCGCTCAGGCGTACGAATCCCCTGGTAGCCATCGAACCCGCTGGGTCGCTTCAGGCGGCGACCGCGCTTGGCGACAGTTGCTGCGCGGGAGCGTTGGCGGAAAGCGATGGCACCTCTACGTGCTGAACGTCGATGCCAAGATCAGGCGTCGAACTCTCCAGCCTGAGATTCAGCTCGTTCGGCGTTTCTCCTCTCCGAACCCGCTCCCGCGCTGCATCCCACCTTGTCTCGGATCGAGGATCCTCCGTATGGAAGAAGTCCTGGGCTTCCCGACGAAAGTCCTCGAAGCTCGGCGCATCTGACGCGATGTCGATGAGTACGCATCGTAGCGACTCGACGAACTCCTGGTAAGCCTCGTTCAGCGTTCGCCCGAACCCTAGGAGGCTACCCGGATTCACTCCGCTGAGCTGGAACTCGCCGTCTTCGTCATCGCGGATCGCCAAGGCCCGGCCGCGCACGCGAACCGAGACGATGTAGCCCTCGCCGAGGACGGGACCGCCACTCTCGAAGAACAGTGCGTACTCGGTCATGTCATCTCCTGGGGCGAAGCGGCTGCGGCCTAGCAGTTGGAGGGCCGTCGGCGAGCAGCAAGCCTCTTAGTCTGCAGCACGGCTCATCGTCGGTCAAGCTGCTGGCCGCACCGTTAGTGTCTCAGTTTGGTTCTGAGGCAGTGCCATTGGCTGCTCCCGTGCCGTTCCTCGAGGACATCCGGCCAATCGAGACGTACGTCGGCAAGGGCCTCCCAATCGTCGTCATCCCCGAAGCGACGCGACCATCTTCGAGCATGGCGAATGGCCACGGCGGCCGCCTGCCAGGTTCGTGCAGCGGTGTCGCAGGCTCGTGCTGCGGTGTCGGCCGCCGAGGATGCGATCAGCCGCTCGAGTTCCTGCTCCGCCTCGCGCACCAGGTCGGTGCCATCGCTTGGGCTGCTCATCAGGTCGCCAGGCCGTTGGTCTCTATGCCTCAGCCAGTTTGACCCACTCGAAGTCGCCGGGCTTGTGGTTGATCCGGATCCTGGGTTCCGCGATCCAGGAGGCGTAGCGGCCGGGCCGGAACTCCGCCTTCATCAACGACTCGATGAAGGCGCGGTCGCTGTCGTCGGGCAGCCAGTCGCCTCGTTGACCCTGCCAGTCGTCCTCGGTGATCAGTTCGCCCGCGGGCGTCGCGTGCAGGTCGCGGTAGACGCCGATCTGCCGGTGGAAGGCGACGTGGGGAAGCTTGAGCTCGAAGTCGACGCCGGACTGGCTGATCGCCTTGTTCCATCGGCCGACGCCGAGGTTGCAGTCCTCCGTGAAGTCGTCGCGCAGCCGCGCGTTCAGCGCGTTCAAGGCCGGATGCTGGACGACGGTCCAGCCGCCGTTGGCCGGTTCGGGGATGCCGTACGTGGCCTCGTGCAGCCGGTGGTCGTCCTCCAGCCGGTGCTCGCGGAAACGGCCCTTGAGGCCGGCGTTGAAGAAGTTCGCCGAGTTCGTGGACAGCTCGGAGCCGAACAGGTCGAGGGTCAGCGAGTAGTGCAGGTTCACCTTCTTCTGGATCGTCGGCAGGTCGATCACGCCCAGGGCCCGCACCGCCTCGATGTCGGCCGGATCGTCGATGCCGGCCGCTTGCATCGCCTCGCAGGTGCACTGCACGATCCGGGTGACGCCGGTCTCGCCGACGAACATGTGGAACGCCTCCTCGGTGAGCATGAAACGGCAGGTCCGCGACAGCGGGTCGAAGCCGGACTGGGCGAGCGACTCAAGCTGCATCCTGCCGTCGCGGTCGGTGAAGAAGGTGAACAGGAAGAAGGAGAGCCAGTCCGGCGTCTCCTCGTTGAAGGCGCCGAGCATGCGCGGCGCGTCGTCCGAGCCGGAGCGCCGCCGAAGCAGTTCGCCAGCCTCCTCGCGGCCGTCGCGGCCGAAGTACTTCTGCAGCAGGTAGACCATCGCCCACAGGTGGCGGCCCTCTTCGACGTTGACCTGGAACAGGTTGCGCATGTCGTAGAGCGAGGGGGCCGTCTTGCCCAGGAAGCGCTGCTGCTCGACGGACGCCGGCTCGGTGTCGCCCTGAATCACGATCAGGCGTCGCAGCATGGCCCGGTACTCGCCCGGGATCTCCTGCCAGGCCGGCTCGCCGCAGTGCCGGCCGAAGGGGATCTTTCGGTCCGGGGCCTGGGGCGCCAGCAGGATGCCCCAGCGGTAGTCGGGCATCTTCACGTAGTCGAACACGGCCCACTTCTCCCGGCCTTTGGACTCGACCCGCACCGCGGTGCGCAGGTAGACGTCCGATGTCTGGAAGCCGTCGGGCCCCATGTCCATCCACCAGTCGATGTAGCCTGGATGCCAGCGCTCGAGGCCGCGACGGACGCGGGCGTCCGACGCGAGGGCGACGTTGTTCGGAATCAGGAAATCGTAGTCGACGGTGCTGCCTGTAATCGTCATCGAGTCGGGTGCTCCGGGGGAGATTGCGGGGTCCTGGTCAGACGCGCTCGCGGTCGAAGCGGGGCCGGCGGCCGGTGCCGTAGAGGCGGAGCGCTCCCTGATCGCCGACCGCGTTCGGACGCTGGAAGATCCAGTTCTGCCACGCGCTCAAGCGGCCGAAGATCTTGCTCTCGAGGGTCTCTGGGCCGGGGAAGCGGAGGTTGGCTTCCATCGCGGTCAGCGCGTCGGGTGAGAAGCTGGCCCGCTCCTCGAGAGCGATGCGGACCTCGTCGTCCCAGTCCAGATCGTCGAGCACTTCGGTGACCAGGCCGGCCCGTTCGGCGACCTCGGCGTCCAGTGGCTTCCCGATCAGCTCGCGCAGCCGGTCCGCGGCTTCCGGCTGGCCCAGAAACCGGGTCTCGAGCCGGCTCAGGCCGTTCGGCATCGGGAGCGCGGCGAAGCTCAACTCGCCGAGTTGGACGTGTGGCGCGGGGGCGCCGTCCTCGGCCTCGCCCTCGAACATGTATGAGCGGTCCGCGGCCAGCGCCAGCTCCAGCAGGAAGCCGGCGAAGCAGCTTCCGGGCTCGATCAGGGTGAAGACGCTGCGGGCGGTGAGATCGATCCGCTTGAGCACCCGCTTCCAGTACAGCAGGACTTCGCGCAGGAACCAGTCGCCGCGGTCCCGGTGCAGGAGTTCGTCGAACGCGGCGACCGCTTCCAGTTCGCCGCGGGAGTGGATCACGAGTTGACCGAGCCGGGTCTCGTTGAGCCGCAGGTGGAGCAGGGCGTCGTCGAGTTCGCGCGCCAGGGTGAGGGGCCAGAAGCCGGCGCCCTCGGCGAGTGCCGCGGCGCCGGCCGTGGGCGGCGGTTCGGTCGGCCCGAGGACGGTCAGGTGGGCCACGCCGAGGGCGCGGTCGAACTCGATCCTCAGCGTGGAGTAGGTGAGCGTGTCGGTTCCCAACGCCGGTTCGATCGCGGGCCAGGCCGTCCCGCCGGCCTCCGTGGGGCGGTCGCTCTGTGCGGCCAACTGCTGCGCGCGGGCCGCGGCGTCGTCGTCGAAGGAAGACCGCGGAAGCAACTCGTCGACCAGGTTCCAGTCCACCGCCCGCCGGCCCTTCACGCCTTCTTCGAGCGTGCAGAAGAGGTCGGCCAGGTCGCGGCGCACCCGGCGCTTGTCGAGCAGGCGAGTCAGTCCGCCGGTGCCGGGCAGGACGCCCAACAGAGGCACCTCCGGCAGGGAGACCGCGGAACTGCCGTCGTCGGCGAGCAGGATGCGGTCGCAGGCGAGTGCCAGTTCGTAGCCGCCGCCGGCCGCCGTGCCCTTGACGGCGCACAGGTAGCGCTGGCCCGAGTACCGGCTGGCGTCCTCGATCCCCAGCCGAGTCTCGTTCGTGAACTTGCAGAAGTTGACCTTCAACTGGTGGGAAGAGCCGCCGAGCATGCCGATGTTCGCGCCGGCGCAGAAGATTCGCTCCCGGCCGGAGCGGAGCACCACGGCGTGGACCTCCGGGTGCTCGAAGCGCAGCCGCTGGGTCGCGTCGTAGAGCTCGAAGTCGACGCCGAGGTCGTAGGAGTTCTGCTTGAGCTGGTAGCCGGGCCTGAGCCCCGCCTGCTCGTCGACTTCGAGAGTCAGGAAGGCGAGCGGCGGTGCGATATCGAGTCGCCAGTGCCGGTAACGGTCCGGGGCCGTGCGGAAATCGATGAGTTCATCCGCGGGTGTCCCGGTTCCAGTGCTGCCGGACGAGGGGTCGTCCGCGGCGGCTTGGGTGGTCATCTGCTGATCTGACGGACCGGAAACGGCAAGTGGCAAGTATAGTCGCGGCCTCGTGGACGTCCCGCCCTCTGACGAGCGCGCCGAGAGCGCCGTTCCCCACGTCGAGTTCGTGGGCGTAGACAAGAGCTACGATGGCCGCAACCTGGTCGTGCTGGGCCTGGACCTTGCGGTCGAGAGGGGCGAGTTCCTGACCCTGCTCGGGCCTTCCGGCTCCGGCAAGACGACCTGCCTGATGATGCTCGCCGGATTCGAGGCGACGACCGCCGGAACGATCCTGATCGGCGGCCAGCCAATTCAGGATCAGCCGCCGCACAAGCGCGGCATCGGCATGGTGTTCCAGAACTACGCGCTGTTTCCGCACATGACGGTGGGCGGCAACCTGGCCTTCCCGCTCGAGGTCCGCGGGGTCGAGCCGGCGCTGCGCAGGGAGCGGGTCGCGCGGGCGCTGAGCCTGGTGCAGCTCGAGGGGCTGGAGGACCGGAAGCCGTCGCAACTCTCGGGCGGCCAGCAGCAGCGCGTGGCGATCGCCCGTGCCCTGGTCTTCGAGCCGGAACTCGTACTGATGGACGAACCCCTGGGCGCCCTCGACCGGCGCCTGCGCGAAGAGATGCAGTACGAGATCCGGCGCATCCACTCGGCCCTGGGCGTGACCGTCGTCTACGTGACCCACGACCAGCAGGAGGCGATGACGCTGTCCGATCGGGTGGCGGTGTTCCACAACGGCATGATCGAGCAGGCGGCGGCGCCTGAGGTTCTCTACGAGGAACCCGAGCGGGCCTTCGTCGCCCGGTTCATCGGCGAGAACAACCGCCTGGACGGCGTCGTCGTGAGCGAGGGCGACGGCGTCTGCGAAGTCGATGTCGGAGGGTTCCAAGTCAGGGCGATGAGCCTCGGCCTGTGTCCGCCGGGCGCGCGGGCGACCGTGGTCATCCGGCCGGAGCGGGTAGCGGTTTCGGCGCGCCCTGGCCGCTATCGGAACGAGGTCGAGACGCGGATCGACGACATGATCTTCCTCGGCGACCACCTGCGGGTTCGCATGACGGTTGGCGGCTGCTCCGGCTTCATCGCCAAGATCCCGAACATCGTGGGCCACGGCGCCGTGCTGCCGGGCGACACGGTGACAGTCGGCTGGGCGGCCCTGGACTGCCGGGCGCTCGTGCCCGAGGAGCTCGGCGAGGACGAGGAAGAGTGGTGAGAACGGCCGCCGGCCGCATTCTCGCGGTGGGCTTCGTAGCCGCGGCAGCGGCCGCCCTGATGGCTGGCTGCGGGCCCTCCGGAGGCCCGTCGGACATCCAGGCGCCGGTCGCGGACGAGGTCACGGACGATCGATCGATCACCGTCGTCTCGTTCGGAGGTTCCTATGCCCGCGCCTGCGTCAAGGGCTATCACGAGTCGTTCACCGCCGAAACGGGCATCAGGGCGAACCTGGAGGACTACAACGGCGGTCTCGCCCAGATCCGGGCGCAGGTCGAGGCGGGATCGGTCCACTGGGACGTGGTCGATATGAACGTGTCCGAGTCCGTGACCGGCTGCGACGAAGGCATCCTGGAACTGATCGACCCTTCGATCTTGCCGCCCGGCCCGAACGGTGAACCGCCGGCGGAGGACTTCCTGCCCGAGACGAACACGGAATGCGGCGTGGGCACGCTGCTGTTCTCGACGATCTACGCCTACAACCCGGAGACCCTGCGCGGGCCGCCACCGACGACGATCGCCGACTTCTTCGACCTGGAGCGCTTTCCAGGTCGGCGGGGAATGAACCGGAGGCCCGACGCGAACCTGGAGTTCGCGCTCCTGGCGGACGGTGTGGCCAAGCAGCGGGTCTACGAGCTGCTGTCGACCCCGGAGGGCCTCGACCGTGCCTTCCGCAAGCTGGACACGATCAAGGACGAAGTCGTGTGGTGGGAAGCGGGCGCTCAGCCGCCCCAGCTCCTCGCGGACGGCGAAGTGGTCATGAGCACGGCCTGGAACGGGCGTATCTTCAACGCCCAGGTGCTCGAGGGGCAGCCCTTCGTGATCGTCTGGGATGGCCAGATCATGGACCGCGGCCAACTCGTCGTCGTTGCCGGCACGCCGAAGCTCGAAGACGCGCTCCGGTTCGTGAGGCACGCCGCCCGTTCCGAGTCGATGGCAGGTGTGGGGCGCTACATCTCGTACAGCCCGGCGCGGCACTCCGGCCAACCGCTGATCGACCGGCAGGCGGAAACCGGCACGGACATGTGGCCACATATGCCGACGAATCCGGAGAACATGAAGAACTTCCTGATGGCCGACTGGGAGTGGTGGGCGGATCACAGCGACGAGATGCAGGAACGGTTCGCCGCGTGGCTGGCGCGGTGAGGGGCGGCGTGAAGCCGTGACATCAGAAGGATCTTCGACAGGCAGCACGCCGGCTGCTCGGCCGCCGTGGCGGCGGGCGCTCGGGCCGCGGCTGCGGGCGGTCGGATTGGCTCTGCCGCTGGTTGCGTTCGTGACGGTGACCTTCGTCGGCCCCATGGTCAGCCTGCTGGCGAAGAGCTTCTACGATCCCGAGGTCGCCGATGCTCTGCCGGAGACGATGGCGGCGCTGCGTCAGTGGGAAGGCGACGGCGCCCCTCCCGACGAGGTCTTTGCGACGACAGCTCGCGAGTTCGTCGCGGCGCGGACGGCGCGCACACTCGGCCGTACGGCGAACCGGGTCAACCGCGTCGTGAGCGGCATGCGCAGCGTGATCATGGGCGGGTCGCGGCAGATGGTCGAGGCGGCGGCCGCCGCGGAGGCGGCGGGTACGAGGATGGACGGCGCGTTCTGGCGTCAAACGATGAACGACATCGATCCCCGTTGGGGAACGCCCGAGCCGTGGCGCGCGCTCCGCGCTGCCGGACAACGGTTGACGGCTCGCCACTACATGAAGGCGCTCGACTTCGAGCGGAATCCCGACGGCGGCTACGTCCGCCAGGCCGAGGAGTGGCGCATCTACGTGCCCCTGTTCTGGCGCACCCTGAAAGTGAGCCTCGGCGTCACGTTGCTGTGCCTGGTGATCGGTTATCCCATCGCGCACTTGATCGCCAACTCGCCGCCGCGACGCGCGAATGTGCTGCTGGTGCTCGTCCTGCTGCCGTTCTGGACCTCGCTGCTGGTGCGGACGACGTCGTGGATCGTGCTGCTCCAGACCCAGGGCGTGATCAACGACTTCCTGGTCGCCATCGGTCTGATCGGCGACGAGGGCCGGATCGCGATGATCTACAACATGACTGGCACCTTCATCGCGATGACGCACGTGCTGCTGCCGTTCCTGGTGCTGCCGCTCTACTCGGTGATGCGTTCGATTCCGCCGGCGTACATGAATGCGGCCGCTTCGCTCGGGGCGAATCCGATCCAGGCGCTCCGCCGGGTCTACTGGCCGCAAACGCTGCCCGGCGTCGGCGCCGGTTGCCTGCTCACCTTCATCCTGGCGATCGGCTACTACATCACTCCCGCACTGGTCGGCGGTCAGAGCGGGCAGTTGATCTCCAACATGATCGCCTACCACGTCCAGACGTCCCTCAACTGGGGTCTGGCGGCAGCGTTGGCCGCGCTTCTTCTGGCCGGCGTCACCACGCTGTACGTCGTCTACGACCGCCTGGTCGGCATCGACCGGATCGGACTCGGGTCATGAGAACTCACGCGGCCCTGAGTCCCGGGTACCGCGCCGCTCGCTGGGGCTACCTGGCGTTCTGCGTCGCCGCGTTCGTGTTCCTGATCGCGCCGATCCTGGTCCTCGTTCCGCTCAGCTTCAACGCCGAACCGTACTTCACCTTCACCGAGGGCATGCTGCGGCTCGACCCGGAGGCGTACTCGCTCCGCTGGTACCGGAGCGTCTTCGACGGCGACGAGTGGACGCGCCCGATCGTGAACAGCCTGATCATCGGCATCTCGGCGACCGTCGTCGCCACCGTGCTGGGCGCGGCCGCGGCGTTGGGCCTGGCGCATCCGGCGATGCCCGGTCGCCGAATGGTCTCGTCGCTCCTCATCTCGCCCATGATCACGCCGGTGATCATCGCCGGCGTCGGAATGTTCTTCTTCTACTCGAGCCTGGGGCTTTCGCAGACCTACATCGGGATCATCCTCGCGCACGCCGTGTTCGGAGCGCCCTTTGTCGTGATCACCGTGAGCGCGACCCTGGCCGGTTTCGACTGGACGGTCATGCGCGCCGCGGCGAACCTGGGGGCGAACCCCCTGGTCGCGTTCCGCCGGGTGCAACTGCCGTTGATCCTGCCGGGCGTCATCTCCGGCTCGCTGTTCGCCTTCGCCGCTTCGTTCGACGAACTCGTGATCGTCCTCTTCATGGGCGGCCTGGAGCAGCGCACCTTGCCGCGCCAGATGTGGTCCGGCATCAGGGAGGAAATCAGCCCCACGCTGCTGGCCGTCGCCACCTTCCTCATCGGGTTCGCGCTGCTGGCGTTGAGTACGGTGGAGTGGCTGCGTCGGCGGAGCGAAGCTCAGTGATGGCCTAACCGGCTAGCATGTTCGGTCATCACCCCCCTGTGGCCTACGGGTGTGCCGCGGACGGCGGACTGAAGCGTCTCAGACCAAGGAGGACAGGATGAAGAGACACGGGATCGTTCTCGGCGCGTTGTTGGTGCCACAACTGGCATCGGCTGCCTTTGCCGAAGGACACCCCACGACCCTGGGGAACCGCGACATAGACTTCGGCTACGAATGGGTGGCCGCCTCGCGTGTGCTGACCGCCGATGGATTCGTGAAGTCTACAGGCGTCCATGATCGGCTTCGAGAAGGACTTGAGTGGCAGCTTCAGCGAAGCGCCGTCGATCACGGGCTAGAGAACGGCGATGTCCCATCGACCGATCAATGGTGTGCCCCGGATGTAATGGAACTCGGCTCCTATCCGGAGACCGAGCACGACGGACGATTCATCTCCGTGCTACTGCTGTCGGAGGTGGCAGTTGCCGCTACGCTCAACGAGGCGATTCCTGGCTTCCTCACGAACGGCAACCCTGGACTGCTGTTCGAGTTGTCCGACATTGTGCCACTGCATCAGCGGGCGAGGACCGTTGGCTACATTGTGGTTCCGGTCGACCGACTGGTGGTGCACAGCCGCGTCTTCTGTGCGGTAAACCCATCGGACATAGTCTGGGGAGGTACAGCCCAGCCGGAAGTCGGCGACCGCGTGGTGGTCCTGGGGAACTGGCCCGCTGAAGACGTGGTGCGGGTGAAGCAGTGGTGGACCCATGGTGGAACCTTGGCCCAGGTGCGCGATCAAGGAACTCTGCAGTGGGATGTCACGGTGACGTCCGGCGGTCCCACCACACTAACGGGACTGCAAGCACGAGCGGACGAAGCGGTAGCCGGAGGCTTGTTCGACATGACAAGGCACCTCGTATCCCAGGAGTTCGGCTCGCCTGACCGTAGGGAGTTCGTCGAGACGTGGCGGGCCTACGAATCCAATGGCTGTCGGATTGCGGCGGTTGCAGAGAGACCCGGGGAAGGGTTGGTTCCGAGCCGCTTCGTCTGCCCCAGGACGGACCAGAAATGAGAAAGCTCAAACTGTCTTGCTGCGCCGCCTTTGTTCTCGGCGCAGCTCTACTGGCGATGTCTGGGGGCAAGTCGGCTGTACGCTCAATCGCTTCTCGGGCACCACTTCGGCGAAGATCCATTTTGTAGGCTCGGATGTAGATTGGGGCAAACTTGGGTCCGCCACTTCCGCTTGGAGGAACTCGTGCCGCGCCGCGTCCGTCATTCCGAGTTTCGCCTTCGGAGGACAAGCTGGCGCAGTTTCGGGTGCGCACGTCGTACAGGTATCTGTTGTGTCTGACAGTCAGATGGTCAATCGTGGGGCCTGCGCGGAGGCCAATCGCAACGTTTTCAGGATCAACAAGGACGTGCCTTGCCCGCAAAATGACGTCTACACGCACGAACTAGGACACGTGCTCGGATTGAGGAACACGACAATGGTGATGTGCGGGCCGCGCAATGGCAACGCAGGGAGCATCATGTGGGTGGGGAGGCCGCGTAGGCCCCGCGCCATTACTTCCCAAACTTGTGGAGATGTGCGCCGCGCCAGGGGCCTCCCCAATCCCAACCCCGGCGGTGGCGGTGGCCCCAACCCCGGAGGCACCAACCCCGGCGGCGGAACCGATCCCGGTCCCGGCGGCGGAAGCGATCAGTGCGTTGACCACCCGAACACCCCAGGTTGCGGGTCATCCATGACATGCGACTATTTTCCGAACTCTGACGGCGGGTACACGCTGATCGAAGGCAGCGACGAGGACTGTCCGGCAGAACCCGACTTCTAAGGCTAGGGTGAAGATCTGGCGACCCTTGGCTTTCCAGCCGCGAATCGGCGACCAGGCGCGGGGGCATGGGCTGTTCGGCCGTCAGGGGATTCGGCTTGACCGTCCTCTCGCGGCTGTGCTGAAGGGGCGACTGGCGGATCGTTCGGCCGCTCGCCCGCTTGCGTTCGGTCCTGTCGTCGTGTGGGCGGCCGGCGTGTTCACGCTCTTCGCGGTATCGTACTTCGCAGTCCAGGTGGCCAGCAGCGTGGCCGGCCTCGCCCGCTACGAGCGGCTTGAAGAGCGTGAGCGGATGGAGTTCCTGTTTGGCCGGTCGGGACCTCCGACCGACATCAGCGTCGACCGCGCTCTGAACGTCATCATGCGGGTGCCCCGGCACCGCTTCGTGTCGGAGACCCAGCAAGACAGGGCCTATCGACCCACTGCGCTGCCGATCGGCTGGGGGCGGACGATTCCAGATGCATACACCGTTCTGCTGATGGCCGAACTTGCAGTGCCCGTCCTCACCCGCGAAGTGGAGATCGGCGCCGGCAAAGAGGCCTCCGTGTTCACCGCATTCACGGTGCCTGTTCCCGACCGCAAGGTGCTGGAGGTCGGTACCGGCTCCGGCTACTCGGCCGCCGTGCTGTCCGAGATGGCCGGCCACGTCTACACGATCGAGCCCGTTGAGCCCCTGGCCGTACGGGCGGCCGCCACTCTGGGCGACCTTGGCTACGGCAACGTGACGATCCGGATCGACGACGGCAACCAGGGGTGGCCAGAGCTCGCGCCGTTCGACTCGATCGTCATCAAGGCGCCGGTGGAGTCCGTGCCGCGGACGTTGATCGATCAGCTTGCAGTGGGCGGGAAGCTCGTGGCGCCGGTGGGTCCTGAGAACGGAATGCAGGTACTCCAGGTACTGGAGAAGCGGGCCGACGGTTCTGTGGAGCGGACCCGGGTGGGGGAAGTGCGTTTTCCGCCGTTGATCGGCAGCGAGTGACCGGGTTTGCGGCCGCCAATCCGTCTATAGTCAAGAGGACGTTTTGCCGTGAGCGGCGCCCGGGTTCCAGGACGGCGCCCGGCCGCCGCTGGCCATGGAGGGTCCTTGCCGATGGTTCAAATGAAGAGCCAGGTCGCTATCGCTTCGGTCGAGTATCCGCATTCGGACGGCATCCCCATGGCCGAAACAGAACGCCACGCCGTGGTCACGATGGACGCGCGTCAAGCCATCGGCCGGCACTTCAGCGGCCGGCCGGACGTCTACGTTGGCGTCGACATGCTCCTCTACTACGAGGAGGGCGATCCGAAGCGGTCGGTGGCGCCGGACATCTTCGTGGTCCTCGGCGCGCCCAAGTTGCCGCCGAGGAGCACCTGGCTGGTATGGGCGGAAGGAGGCAGGACGCCCGACTTCGTGCTGGAGATCACGTCCAGGCACACGAGGACGGTGGACGAGGGCCGGAAACGCCGGCTGTACCGGCAACTTGGGGTGGACGAGTACTGGCAGTACGACCCCACGGGCGACTACCTGGACCCGGTGCTCAAGGGTTCGCGGCTCGTCGATGGCGGGTACCTGCCTGTCGCCCCGGTCGTCCAGGTCGACGGCAGCCTCCGTTTCCGCAGCCTCCTGGGCCTGGAGCTGCGGCTCGAGCGCGGCGAACTCCGATTCTTCGACCAAGCGCCGGGAAAGTACCTGCCGACGTGCGAGGAGGCCTTCGAGCGCAGCGATCAGGTCGGGGAAGCCAGAGCCGCGGCAGAGGAAGCCAGAGCCGCGGCAGATGCAGGCCGGGCAGCCGTCGCCCGGTTGGAGCGCGAGGTGGCGAGTCTCAAGGCTCGGTTGCGCGGAGATCTGCCCAACCACTAGCGCGCCGGAACTCCCGAGGCCGGGCGCTACCTCGCCGAATGCCGGTCAGAACGTCGGCGCACCCGGTTTCTGCCGCGCAGGCGCTGGCCAGGCTACGGTGAACTCCGATACCGCCACAGCCCGGTTGCCGCCATGCTGTACACGAACAGCAGCACCGAGGCAGCCATGCCGGGGACGAGGCCGGCGAGGGCGCCGATCAGCGAGCCGCCGAGCAGGCCGAGGCCGAAGACGGACATGACGCGGCCGGAGATTGGAGACGACAGCGCCCGCGAAGAAGACGATCATCAGCCAGGACAGGAGTTCCGCGTCGCCCTCGTAGACGCGAAGGACGATGAAGGGGAACACGGTCAGGAAGGCGCCGGCGTTGAAGATGCTGGAAGTACGCCCGCCAGCAGCCAGACCTGCAGGAGCTGCTGCATGGCGAAGCCGGCGCTCGAGCAGGCCCATGACCCCATGTACGCTTGGAGGCCCGGTCGGTTCCACAGACTGACGGCGGGAGTGACGGGAGAGACGATGACGCGGATCTCGGTTGGCGGCGGTGTCGGCAAGAGCCTGCGAAGGCTACACGCGGGCTTCCGGCGCGGTTCGAGCCCGGCTTGGCGGCTCGGGGTTGCGGCAGCAGCAGTCATGGGGTTCGCGGGCTCGACCGTGTCGGCCCAGGAACGGGTGGACTTCGCCGAACTCCGGCGGCGCATGGTGCGCGACACGATCGCCGAGCCCCGCGACGGCCGCCCGCCGGTGCTTGACGTCCGGGTGATCGGCGCGATGGAGAAGGTAGAGCGTCACCTGTTCGTTCCCGAGGAGATACGCGACTGGGCCTATCGCGATTCGCCGCTTGGAATCGGCTGGCAGCAGACGATCTCGCAGCCGTACATCGTGGCGCTGATGACCGAGCTTGCGGTGCCCGACGCGGGGGACAAGGTGCTCGAGATCGGCACCGGCTCGGGTTACCAGGCCGCCGTGCTGGCCGAGATCGTGGATCACGTGTACACGATCGAGATCGTGGAGCCCCTGGGGCTGCGGGCGGCGGCGGCGCTCGATATGGGCGGGTACGAGAACGTGACGACCCGGATCGGCGACGGCTACGCCGGTTGGCCCGACGAGGCGCCGTTCGACGCGATCGTCGTCACGGCGGCGCCGGACCACGTGCCGCGGCCGCTGATCGAGCAGTTGGCGACCGGCGGCCGGCTCGTTCTGCCGATGGGACCGCGGGGCGGCCGCCAGGAACTCCAGGTGCTGGAGAAGAAGGCCGACGGAGAGGTGGAGCGAACCCGCGTGATCCCGGTGCGGTTTGTGCCGTTGACGCGGAATCGTTGAGCGGCCTCGGGGCCGGACGCGGGCGAGTCGCGCCACCCGGGGTCCCAGGGGTGGAGTCGGCTAGAGCGGCACTTCTTCGCCCTGGCCTTCGATCACCAGCCCCAAGGTGACGTCGCCGAGTGGCACCGCCAGGGTGGGCTGGTCGAGGTCGTTCCAGAACATGCCGGCGGCGCCCGTGTCGTCGTAGTTCTGGAACAGCGCCATGGTCATCGGATGGGTGCCGCCCTCGATGATCGTGTTGCTGGCTTCGACCAGCGGTTCCTGCTCGGGGACGCCGTAGGGGTCGAAACTGTCGAGCGCCAGCGGAATGAGCAGCAGGAAGTCGCGGAACCAGGTTTGCCCGGTGTGATCGCCGTCGGCGGGCTGCACCGCGTAGCGGAGCGTGTAGGTGCCCGGCGGCACGATCTGCGCCTTGTAGGTGCTCCACTCACCGGTCGTACGGACGATCCCGATCAGACCGCCCGGCGGCAGGGTGGGGTACTCGACGCCGAGCTCGGCTGAGGGGTCCTGCATCGGCAGCGCGGGAGGGAACCAGAACTCGATTGGCTCGCCTTCATCGCGGATCACCCGGTAGCCGGACGGATCGAGCAGGGTGACAAGCCAGTCCGGCAGGTCGGGCGGCAGAGCGTCCGTGCGTTCCATCGTCGGGGCGGCGGCGAGCGGCGCCGCCAAGAGGAGGGCGACGAGGAGCAGGCCAACCGGATGCGGGCCGGTTGCCCGCCTTGCCGCGCTCACTCGAAGTTGATCAGGTAGTAGCGGAAGTTCGCGGGATCCACCTCGTCCAGCATCCTGAGGTACTGGACCAGCGGTCCGATGTCGGCCTCCGAGATTCGGATTTCGCCGAATAGCGCGTCGACGCCTTCCTCTTCGCCACGGGCCGCTTCGGCCAGCGCCATGTGGCCCTGGAGTACCTCCCCCAGCGTGGCGGCGCTGCCGTCGTGGAGGTAAGGGTCGGTGCGCGGCAGGTTCCTCAGCGGCGGGGTCTTGAAGCTGCCGCCGCCGGCGCCGTGGAGGGCGTAGTCGCTGAAGGTCGGCGGCACATGGCAGCGGACACAGTTTCCCACCGACTCCACGTCGAACACGCGGAAGAAGGTCTTGAAGCCTTCGTACGCGGCTTCGGTGAACCCCTCCGGCCGCCGGATCAGGCCGCGGCCCTCCTGGTTGTAGATTCGGCTCTCGATGCTCGCGGCGTAGTTCATGATGTCTTCGCCCGCGTTCGGCGCCGTGCGGAAGCGGTTCTGTTCGGTGAACGCATCCCAGCGCGAGGTCATCGAGAAATCGAAGGTGCGCGTGTAGTCGGCCAGGGCGCGGGCGGCCGCCGCCGCGAGTTCCGGCCGTTCCAGCGATTCCAGATCGAGTCCGTAGACCTCCTGGAACTGCTCGACGTAGGGCACGCCCGAGATCGCATTGTGGCCCTCGTCCAGCAGCACGTAGGCGGCGTTGTCGATCGCCTCTTCGCGGGCGTCGGGTTTCCAGCCATACTGGATGCCGATCAGCTTCTCGAGGATCATGTCCTCCATCGAGTCGTAGGCGCCGTCCCAGCCGAACACTTCGGCCCGGTGAACGCCGGCCAGGGTCTGGGCGTTGCGAGCGGTGGTCTCGCGGCCGGCGGTCAGGCTGGTCGGCGTGTGGTCGGCGTAGAACCGCTCCGGCTTGCCGGCCACCGACTCGCCGAGCGCGTGGCACACCGAACACGCGATCGCGTAGTCCGTGCCCTGGTTGTTGAACAGGAGTTCAGCGAACAGGTCGGTACCGAGCCGTTCCAGCGCTTCCGGCTGGTCCTGGGCGGCTGCTGCCGTCGCCAAGAGGAGTGCCCCGGCGGCGGCCCACGGCGTCCTTCGCGTGATCCTTCTTCCCTTCATGATCGTCCTCCGGTGTGCCGGTCCGGCGGCACGCGCGTCCCGCCCGTGTGGGTGCTGAGAATAGACGATCGCGCCTGATGGCAGACTACGACGCCGTGACGAACATGACGCCGCCGCGCGACGTGCCCTGGGTAGAACTGGACACGATCTTCTTCGACGCGGGAAACACCTTCCTGTCCATGAACTTCGAGCGCATCGCCGAGGTCGCGTCGGACCTGGGCCTCGATTGCTCCGGGCGCCAGTTGGAGCGCGCGGAAGCGGCGGCCCGGCCCGATATCTCGGCGGCCCTGTCGGCGGAGTTGCAGTCGACTGAGGGCGGGTCCACCTTCCGCTTCTATCTGGAGGCGATCCTGGACCGACTGCCGGCTGCCTGCTTCGATGGCGTCGAGCTTGCCGGCATGGCCTCCGGGCTTGCGCAGCGCCTCTACGTGCCCGGCCGGAACGAACTACTCTGGAACCGGCGACTGCCAGGAAGGAAGGAGGCGCTGGAGCGGATCCGCTCGCTCGGCTATCGCATGGCCGTGGTCAGCAACTCCGACGGCAGCATGAAGCGAAACGTTGAGTCGATTGGGCTCGGCCCGCTCTTCGACGCTCTGATCGACTCGAAGACGGTCGGTTTCGAGAAGCCCGATCCGCGAGTCTTCGAAGCCGCTCTCAAGACGATCGGCGCCCGGCCGGAGCGCACCGTTCACGTTGGCGACCTCTATGCGGCCGACGTAGTAGGCGCTCGGGCCGCTGGCGTTCACGCCGTTCTGCTCGATCCATGGAACGACTGGCCGGAGGTCGACTGCCCCAAGGTGGCCGACCTGACCGAGCTGGCGACGTTGCTGCCAGGCCCGCCCGCCCGCAGGCCGAACGGCGCGACAAAGTGAAGCGCTGAGGTCCGTCCCCACCGCCATGGGTTCCGCGCGGTGGTAACGGTGGAACGACGGTGTCCAGCCAGCACGGGGGCTCCGGGGGAGGCTCCCAGGTGGCTCGGAGCGAGCGACGCCCGACGACCTGACGTCAACGGACGCCCAGCCGGAGCGAGCGTAGTGCAGTGAGCGCACCCCCGTTCGCAAGCCGACCAAGCGCGAACCCGGGTGGCGCGATCCGCGCCACCCGTGAACCAGTCCGTGCGCCCGTCATCGGGCGCACGGATGGCACGGCACCTGGGAGACCTCCCCCGGAGCCCCGAAGCGGGCGGGTGCAACCGAAGCTAGGCGGAGAGGCGCTTCCAGTACTCGTCGTCGACGTCCCTGGCCAGGCTCAGGCCGCCGTCCGAGCCGACGAAGACCGGATCCTTGACCACGCGTACGCGGCCGCCGCCGAGTTCGCCGAGGGCCTGCTGCAGCTCGGCGCCGAGGCCGCGGATCAGGCCGGAGCCGCCAGTGAGGATCACGTTGTTGCGGATCCGGCTCTGGTACTCGGGTTCGACCCTTGCGATGAGGTCCAGCATCGTCTCGCGCAAGGGCTCCAGCAGGCTCTCGCAGGCGCGCCGCATGGGCTCGGTGATGTCGATGCGCGTCGGCTTGCCGCGCACAGGCGCGGCGACCACCACCGGGGCGCCCTCGCCGACGAAGGAGTGACGTTCCTTCCAGGCCCGCACCATGTGGATGGACACCGAGGCGTCGGGGTAGCGCTCTTCGATCAGGCCGTGCAGGTGACGGTCCACCGCGTCGCCGGCGGCGCTCAGGGTGCGCTGATCGTCCTCGGTCGGGAAGCGGCCCATCAAGACACAGAAGTCGGTCGTGCCGGCGCCGATGTCGATGACCATCGTGTGAAGCAGGGCATCCAGTCCGTAGGCGACGGCGAACGGTTCGGAGACGATCATCGTGTTGGCGACCTGGCCGGTCAGAATGCGCCGCAGGTTCTGGCGGTTGACCCTGAGCGTCTCGGCGGGAACGCCGACGACGGCGTGGATCGCGGGCGCCGGCCCGGGCCCGCCGGGCGCCGCGAGTTCCAGCAGCCGGCGAACGAGTTCGCGCACTGCCTTCTCGTCCTCGACCGATCCCTCCTTGATCAGACCCCGCTCCAGGGGCCGGCGCAGGTTGAGCATGGGGCGGTGCTCCAGTGCATCGGCGCCGACCAGCACGTCGCGTCCGAGCACCTTCCTCGCCACCATGTCGCGGGGCCAGCCAACGTAGCTCTGCACCATGTGGCGCTGGCCGTTCGCGGCCGAGATCGAACTCCGCGAGGTCCCCAGGTCGATTCCGACCTTGAGGACTCCTCCGTTGGATGTGGTGTTGCTCACTGCTCTTCCCTGATCTCCAAAGCCGCGGAGCTTAGCGCCGCGTCCTCTGCCGGCGGCTCGGCCCGCAGGCGAAGCGAGTCGGCGTAGCTCCGGATGCCCGTGTCGAGGGCTTCGGCGATCGACTGGAGGTAGTCGCTCTCGCGCAGCCGGTCGATCTCGCCGGCGTCCGAAAGGCAGGACACCTCGGCCAGGATGGCCGGCATCTCGGCGTCGATCAGGACCACGAAGGGCGCTGACTTCACGCCGCGATTCCGCAGGCCCGGATTCGATGTCCGCAGTTGTTCGAACAGGGCGTCCTGAACCGCGTTGGCGAGAGTCCGGCTTTCGTCCTGCATGGCCTGTGCGTAGACGCCGTCGAGGAGGCGGCGCAGGTCGGCCAGAGAGTAGCCGTGCGCCTCGGCATTCTCCCGTTCGGCGAGTGCGGTCAGCTCGGGGTCGTCTGTGGGGCCGAGGAAGTAGGTCTCGACGCCGCAGCTCTGATTCCGCGTCAGCCAGTTCACGTGAATCGAGACGAACAGGTCGGCCCCGGCCCGGTTGGCGATGCCGGACCGGCGATCGAGTTCGACGTCGATGTCCGCCTCGCGGGTCATCGCGACGCGGTACCGGTCGGACAGCAGCTCGCGCACCCGACGGGCGATGTCGAGCGCGAGGTCTTTCTCGGTCAGGCCTCCGGCCACCGTGCCGGAGGCGGCGCCACCGTGGCCCGGATCGAGCACGATCCTCTTGATGGGCAGAGGGAAGACGCTGAGGTCGAGAGGCTCCGGTGGCTCGGTGAAGAGCACTTCGGGCGCCGGCTGTGTTGCCTCGACGGGCCGATCGGGTTGGATGTCCGCTCCGGGACGCTTCAGCTCCAGGTAGCCGAGTCCGGCGGTACCGGCGATCGGCGCCAGCAGGAGCAGGCTCCAGGGCGAGAAACGGCGCCGCCGGCGGTGTTTCGGGCTGTCGTTCTCCGCGTGCTCGGGGCTTTGCCGGCCAAGCTGGGCCTCGTTCTCGCGCACCGCGGCCTCGATCAGGTCGAGCTTGAGCTGCCGGTCGACGCGGCGGTGTCCGGAAGGCGGGTTGCCGGCGCGATCCTCGGTAACCATCGCGATGACGCTAACTGATTCCCGGCCGGCGGCCGGCTAGTAGTCTCGGCTCGGCGTCGAACTCCCGGGTCGATTGTCCGTACCCACAACAAACGATGATGGTTCCCCTTCATGGTGGCGTCCAGGGCCGGATGCGCTGGTCGCTGCCGCTGGTTGCCGCCCCGATCCTCTGGCTCGGTTGCAGCGCCGTGGGCACGGGTCCGCCGGCCCTGGAAGCGCCTGCGACGGCCGAGTACGGCGAGGTAGCGGGCGCGGCAAAGGCGCCGGCCGGTTCTTCGCAGGTCGCATCGGACTGGTGGAGCGACTTCGGCGATCCGTTGCTGTCGGGGTTGATCGTAGAGGGGTTGGAGCACAACGCGAGCCTGCGTGCCGCGGCCGCGAATGTCGAGGCGGCCTTCGCTCAGGCCCGGCTCGACGGCGCGGCTCGGCGACCGGAGCTGGAGGCGGCGCTCGACCCTGGGCGGCGCAAGCAGAACACCGCCCAGAGCGGCCTGACCGAGGCGATCCCGATTCCGGGCTTCGAGCCCGGCGGCGTGCGCAGCTTCGCCTTCACCAGCTACGGTTTGTCCCTGAACATCCGCTGGGAGGTCGACCTGTGGGGGAGGCTCCGCGCCCTCACGGCAGCCTCGCTGGCTGAGGCGGCGGCGGGCGAAGCCGACTTCGCCGGGGCGCGCCTCTCGATCGCCGGCCAGGTCGCGAAGGTGTACTTCGGCGTCGTTGAGGCCATGCAACAGGTGGAACTCCTGGAGCGCACTCTGGCGAGCCGCGAGCGGACGCGCGATCGGGTCGAGGCCCGCTACCGGCGGGGCGTGGCGACCGCGCTCGAGGTGCGGCAGGCACGGACTCAGATAGCGACCGTCGAGGCCTCGCTGGCGGCGCAGAAGCAGACGCTCGACGGCCTGCGCCGGCAGATGGAGGTGCTGCTGGGCCGCTATCCGGCCGGCGAGATCGAGGCGGCCGCGGGCCTTCCCGATCTGCCGCCGCTGCCCGAGACCGGTGTGCCGGCCGACCTGCTGGCGCGCCGTCCGGACCTGCGGGCCGCGGAGTACCGCGCGATCGCCTCGTCGCAGCGGATTCGCGCCGCCCGCCGTTCTCTCTACCCGACCTTCAGACTGGACGGATCGTCAGGCACGTCGAGTGGTTCTCTGAGCGACCTGCTGGATGGCGACTTCTCGGTCTGGAGTCTCGCCGCCGGACTGCTGCAACCCCTGCTTTCGGGCGGCCGCCTACGGGCCGGGCTGGATCTGGTGACTGCCGGTCTCGACGCGGCGGAGGCGAACTGGTTGCAGACGGCGCTCGCGGCCTTCGCCGAAGTGGAGTCGGGTCTCGTGGCGGAACGGATGCTGGCGGAGCGGGCGGGGGCGCTGGAGCGGGCGGCTACCGAGAGCCGGGAGGCGGAACGCCTGACCGAGGGCCGCTACCGGCAGGGCCTTGTCGGTTATCTGCAGGTACTCGACAGTCAACGGACGTCGTTTCAGTCGGAGAGCCAGTTGCTCGCCGCTCGCCGGCAGCAACTCGAATCGCGGACGGACCTGATTCTGGCGTTGGGTGGGGGCGTCTATCCGGAACCGGTCGCGGCGGCCGCAGCCACGGGCGGCGGAGGCTAGACGTGCTGAAGTGGATCCTGCCTGTCGCGATCCTGGCCGTCGCCGTAGTGATCGTCGTGGCTCTGGTCGGGTCGCGGCCGGCGGTGGAGACCGCGCCGCGCCAGATCGCGCCGCCTCCCGTTCGGGTGGTGACCGTGGAGCCGACCCGGGTCGAGTTGCGGGTGCGTTCGCAGGGATCGGTGATCCCGGCGACCGAGGCGGACCTGGTGTCGGAGGTCGCCGGCAACATCGTCTGGGTGGCGGAGAGTTTCGAGGTTGGCGGCTTCTTCGACACCGGCGACGTGCTGCTGCGCCTGGACCGCCGCGACTACGAACTGGCGGTCGCGAGTGCCCGGGCGTCCGTGGCGCAGGCGCGGGTCGCGCTGACACGGGAAGAGGCGGAGGCCGAAGTCGCGCGGGAGGAATGGGAGGATCTCGAGGAGCCCGGCGAACCCGGACCCCTGGTGCTCCGCGAGCCCCAGTTGGACGAGGCGAGGGCTCGCGTGGAGGCCGCGCTGGCGAACCAGGCGCGCGCCGAGCTGGATCTTTCGCGAACGGCGATCCGGGCGCCGTTCGCGGGCCGGCTGCGCGCCAAGCGGGTCGACCGCGGCGAGTTCGTGAACCGCGGCGTGCCCCTGGCAACGATCTACTCCGTCGACGCTGCGGAGGTCACGCTGCCGGTACCCGACTCGGAACTCGCCTTTCTCGACCTGCCGCTGGGCGCGGAACTGCGGGGCGCCGGGCCGCGGGTCCTGTTGCAGGCGCAGTTCGCCGGCGGACGGCATGAGTGGGAGGCCCGGATCGTCCGCGTCGGCGGCGAGATCGACCCGGCGACGCGCATGGTGAACTTGATCGCCCGCGTCGAGGACCCGTACCGGGCTGCCTCCGGCCGCCCGCCGTTGTCGGTGGGTCTGTTCGTGGACGCGGACGTGGTCGGCCGTTCGGTCGACTCCGTGTTCGAGGTGCCGCGCGGGGCGCTGGTCGGAGCGGACCGGTTGTGGTTGGTCGAGGACGATCGGCTGGCCCTGCGTCAGGTCGGGATTCTGCGCTCGGACCCGGACGTCGCGATCGTCTCCGACGGCCTGGTGAGCGGGGATCGGATCAGCTTGACGATTCTTGAAACGGCCGTGGACGGCATGCTGGTGACGCCGGAGTTGGAGCCGGTACCCGTGGCAGCGCCCGCGCCCGCGGCCGCTTCGTCGGCGACCGGCTCCGTGGAGTCGACGCCCGCAGCCCTGGCTGTGCGCGCCGTCGCCGACGAGCCGAAGACTGACCGGTGCGTCCTCACCGGCGTCGAGTTGGAGCGTGGCGCGGGGTACGTCGACCTGCTGCTCCGCGCCGGCGGCGAACCCGTCTACCGGACGTTCTGGCTGGACGATCCACCGCGCTACGTGGTGGACCTTTCGGGTTGCGTGATGCGCGTCTCGAACACCCTGGTCGGCGTGGATCAGGGCGGTGACGGAGGCGCAACCGGCGGCTCGCCGGCGCGCTCGGTCCGTGTCGGCCAGTTCCGCGGCGGCGCGGACCCGGTCACCCGCGTGGTCATCGACGGCGCCGCCGCGGGCGACGTGGCGCCGATCGCGGATCCTGCGGGGCTGCGGCTGCGCTTGCGCGGCGGCGCGCCGTGAGCGCCGTGATCGGTTGGTTTGCCCGCAACGGCGTGGCGGCGAACCTGTTGATGGTCTTCATCGTGGTCTGGGGTCTGCTCGCCATGACGGGTATGCCGATCGAGGTCTTCCCGAGCCTGGAGACCCAGAGCATCACGGTGACCGTGCCCTACCTGGGCGCGGCGCCGGAGGAGGTCGAGCAGGGCGTCTGCCTGCGCGTCGAGGAGGCGGTGCAGGACCTGGAAGGCGTGGACACGGTCCGGTCCACGGCGGCGGAGGGAGTCGCCACCGTGGTCATCGAACTGGAAAGCGACGCCGACACCCGCGAGGTGCTGGACAAGGTCAAGTCCCGGATCGATGCGATCACGACCTTTCCCGAAGAGACCGAGAAGCCGATCATCCAGGAGGCGCTCATTCGTCGCCGGGTGATCACGGTGGCGGTCTACGGCGATGTGGAGGAACGCGCCCTCAAGGCGGTCGCGGAACAGGTGCGCGAGGGCCTCTCGGAACTCCCCGACATCACCCAGGTGGAACTCGACGCGGTGCGGCCCTACGAGATCTCGATCGAGGTCTCGGAGGACACGCTCCGGCAGTACGGCCTCACCTTCGACGAGGTCGTGCTGGCGGTGCGGCGGTCATCGCTCGATCTTCCGGGCGGCGCGGTCAGAGCGCGCGAGGGCGAGATCCTCCTGCGCACGATGGGGCAGGCATACCGGGGCGCCGAGTACGGGGGCATCGTGCTGAGGGCGCGGCCCGACGGTAGCCGGCTCGTACTGGGCGACATTGCGCGGGTGACGGACGGCTTCGCCGAGACGGACGTGACATCGCGGTTCGACGGCCAGCCGGTCGCCCTGGTCCAGGTCTACCGGGTCGGCGATCAGAGCGCCCTGCGCATTTCCCGCCAGGTCAGGGGCTTCATCGCGGAGCGGTCGGCGGCCCTGCCGCCGGGCCTGCGGATGACGACTTGGCTCGACGATTCGGTGCCGCTCCAGGACCGGCTGCGGGTGCTGCTCGAGAGCGGACGGTTGGGCCTCCTGCTCGTGTTTCTGGTGCTGGCGCTGTTCCTGAAGCTCCGGCTCGCCCTGTGGGTCTCCGTCGGCATCGCGGTCTCGTTCATGGGCGCGCTCGCCGTGCTGCCGTACGTCGACGTCACGATCAACGTGATGTCGCTGTTCGCGTTCATCCTGGTACTCGGGATCGTGGTTGACGACGCGATCGTGGTGGGCGAGAACATCTACCGCCACTTCGAGATGGGCAAGCGGGGCATGCGCGCGGCGGTCGACGGCGCGCGGCAGGTGGCGACGCCGGTCACGTTCTCGATCCTCACCACGGTGGCCGCCTTCTCGCCGCTGATCTACTCGATGGAGGGCCCCTCGGCGGCGATCGCGCGGACGATTCCCCTGGTCGTCATCGGCTGCCTGGCGTTCTCGTTGATCGAGTCCATGCTGGTGCTGCCGAACCACCTTTCCCACCTCACCCACCGGCATGGGGAAGTGCGGCGCCGGGGCATCCACTGGGGTTGGTCCATCTTCCAGGGCTTCTTCAGCAATCGGATGAAGTGGGTGATCGAACGCGGCTACCGGCCCCTGATCGAGCGGGCGCTCGAGTACCGGTATTCGACCGTGGCGATCGCGGTGGCCGTGTTCCTGATCACGGCCGGGTACATCTTTTCCGGTCGGATGAAGTTCGAGTTCTTCCCGGACGTCGAGGCGGACAACGCGGTCGTGCTGTTGACCATGCCCCAGGGGACGCCGGCGGAGACGACTCTCGCGGCGGTCACGCGCATCGAGGCGGCGGCCTTCGAACTCTCGGAGGAACTGCGGAGCGAGGGCCACGGCGACGTGTTTCGCCACGTGATGGCGACCGTCGGCTCGCAGCCCTACGCGGCGCTGCAGCAGCAGAGCGGGCCGACGGCCGCCTTTCAGGTGGCGGTCGCGGCGCCGCACCAGGGTGAGGTGAACGTTGAACTCCAGTCGTCCCGGGAGCGGACGATTCGGGCCACCGAGGTCGTTCGGCTGTGGCGCGACAAGGTGGGCATCGTGCCCGACGCGGTCCAGGTCGAGTACACGGCGAGTCTGGTCAGCTTCGGCGCGGCGGTCGATGTGCAACTCACGGGGACGAATCTCAATGAGCTTAGGGCGGCGGGGGAGGAGATCAAGGCCCGGCTGGCCGACTATCCCGGCGTGTTCGATATCTCGGACTCCTTCCGGGCCGGCAAGCGGGAGATCCGGCTGGAGCTCGACCCGCGGGCGGAATCCCTGGGCCTGAGCCTCGAGGCCCTCGGCCGCCAGGTACGGCAGGGCTTCTACGGCGCCGAAGCGCAGCGGATCCAGCGCGGGCGCGACGACGTGCGGGTCATGGTGCGCTACCCGCTGGAGGAGCGGGAGACCCTGGCGTCGCTCGAAGACATGCGGATCCGGACGCCGACCGGGGCCGAGGTTCCGTTTTCGTTCGCCGGCCGTGCTGACTTCGGCCGCGGCTTCGCGACCATTCAACGGATCGACCGGCGGCGGGTGCTGAACATCACGGCGGACGTCGATCCGGCGGTGGTGACCGCGAACGAAGTCGTCGGCGACCTCCGGGCCAACGTGCTGCCCGAACTACTGGCCGGCTACCCCGGGATCAACTCCTCGTTCGCGGGCGAACAGGAGGAGCAGCGTCAGACCTTCGAGGGGCTGTTCGAAGCGCTGGGGGTGGCGCTGATCGTCATCTACGCCCTGCTGGCGATTCCGTTCCGTTCCTATCTGCAGCCCATGATCGTGATGAGCGCGATCCCGTTCGGCCTGATCGGCGCCGTGATCGGCCACCGGGTGGTCGGACTCAACCTGACCATGCTCTCGCTGCTCGGCCTGATCGCCCTGACCGGCGTCGTCGTCAACGATTCCCTGGTCATGGTCGACTTCATCAACCGGAGGCTTGCGGCCGGCATGAGGGTCCACGAAGCGATCCGGGATGCGGGCGCCGCCCGCTTCCGACCCATCGTTCTGACGTCTCTGACCACCTTCGTCGGCCTGCTGCCGCTGCTCCTGGAGCGGAGCTTCCAGGCTCAGTTCCTGGTGCCGATGGCCGTCTCGCTGGCCTTCGGCGTCCTGTTCGCGACGGCGATCACGCTGTTGCTCGTGCCGTCGCTCTACGCGATCCTGAACGACTTCCGGTCCCAGATCGCCGTTCACGGTGTGAAGCCGCCGCCCGAGCCCCCTGCCGAGGCCGCGATGGAGGAGGCTCTCGATGCAGTCTGATTGGCTTTGGCTGCGCGCCAGGCGGTCCGCGCTCGCGTTTCCGTTCGTGGTTCTGCTGCTGATCGCCTGCGCGCCCGAGCCGGTCCAGTACGACCTGGTGCTTCGCGGCGGCCGCGTCATGGATCCGGAGTCGGGTCTCGAGGCCGTGATGGACGTCGGGATCGATGGCGGCACGGTCGCAGCCATCTCGCCAGAGCCTCTGGACGGAACCGAGGTCGTCGACGTCTCGGGACTCGTGGTGGCCCCCGGGTTCATCGATCTGCATGCCCACGGCCACGATCCCTTCAGCCGCGACCTGCAGGTGCGCGACGGCGTGACCGCGGCGTTCGAGCTCGAGGGCGGGGCGTTTCCCGTCGACGAGTGGTACGAGGAGCGCGAGGGTTCCTGGCGCATCCACTTCGGCGCCACCACGGCATACGGTGCAGCGCGGGTGCTGGCGTTCGGCGAAGATGAGCAGGCCGCGCGCAACGAGGAGGCGAGTCCCGAGCAGATCGAAGCCATCCAGGAAACGTTGCGGGAGGGACTCGCCGACGGCGCTCTCGGAGTCGGTCTGCCGCTCCAGTACCAGCCTGGCGCCTCGCGGACCGAGATCTTCCGCATGTTCGGGACCGCCGCGGAAGCCGGCGTCACCGTCTTCGCCCATATCCGCTACGCGGGCATGAAGGAGCCGGAGAGCGCGATCTCCGCCGTCCAGGAGATGATCGCCGACGCCGCGGGCGCCGGCGGCTCGGTTCACATCGTCCACATCGGCTCGACCGGCCTGGAGCAGATGCCCATGGTCATCGACATGATCGCCACCGCCGCCGCGGCCGGGATCGACGTGACCACCGAGGTCTATCCGTACACCGCCGCGTCGACGGACATTCGCTCCGCGATCTTCGATCCGGGCTGGAGAGAGCGCATGGGCGCGCACTACCGCGACATCGAATGGGTCGCCACCGGCGAGCGGCTGGACGAGGCCGGCTTCATGCACCGGCGAATGGAGACTCCGGACGCGGCGCCCGCGATCGTCATCGCCCACATCATCCCCGAGCAGGAACTCGGGGACGCGATCGCGCACCCCGCGGTGATGATCGCGAGCGACGGCGTCGGCTACATCGACGGCCGAGCCCATCCGCGCGGCGCGGGGACATTCGCGCGCGTGCTGGGGCGGTACGTCCGGGACCAGAGACGGCTCAGCCTGATGGCTGCGATCCGCAAGATGACCCTGGACCCGGCCCGCCGGCTGGAAGCGGTGGCGCCGGCTATGCGCAAGAAGGGCCGGGTATCGGTCGGAGCGGACGCGGACATCACCGTCTTCGACCCGGGGAGCGTGGCCGACCGGGCCACCTTCGCCGAGCCGGCCGTGCCCTCGGCGGGGATTCCCCACGTGCTCGTCGACGGCGTGTTCGTGGTCCGGGACGGCGAACTGGTCGAAGGACCTCTGCCCGGCCGGGGGATACGGTCTGGCGTCGTGGACGGGGAGTAAGGCTGGAGGTTCTGGCCTGGGAACGCGGGCATCCTGCCCGCATCCCGACCTGGGAACGCGGGCGTCTCGCCCGCATCCGGCGCTGTGCCTCGGCCGTCCGATCACTCCCCGAACCGCGGCGCCCTCTTCTCCATGAACGCGCGCGATGTCGCCGACCTTCGGGCCGTGCGGCGGACGCTGTGGGCCGTCGACATCGGAACCGAAGAACTCGCCACGCCACGACTGCCGCTCGGCATCCTGACCGGCGGTCCCGAGACCTGGGAGAACTGCCGCCAGGAGGCCCGCCGTCTGCGAGCCGCCGGCGCGACCGGTCTGAGAGCGCGGTCCGCCGCGCTCAAGCCGGGCATGGCGCGCGGCCTGAGGGTCGATGACGGCGGGCTCGTGCCCGGCGAGGAGCGGTCCGGCGACACGATCGTCCTGTTCGGGCCGCGGCCCGATCTGGTGGGCTGGAGGGCGACCTTCCTCGGCCGGCCCGGCGAAGACCTGCTCGAAGCCGTTCGTTGCTTCGGAGCAGTCGACCAGTGAGCTAGAACGGCAACGCCCGGCTCGTCTCCCGTAGCCGTTTCCGGCGGTCCTGAGCGTCCGGAATCGTCCGGCACACGAGCTCCCAGAATGCCGGTGAGTGGTTCATGTGCGTCAGATGGGCCAGCTCGTGCACGACGATGTAGTCGATGAGGGACGGGTCCAGCAGCATGACGCGCCAGTTGAAGCGCAAGGTGCCGTCGGCGGCGCAGCTTCCCCAGCGGCGGCGCTGGTTGCGGATCAGGATCTTCGGCGTGCCGTCGCGGCCGAGTTCGGGCCGCCAGCGGTCGACGACGGCCGGCAAGTGTTCCGCCGCCCGGTTGCGGTACCAGTCGATGAAGGCAAGCCGTACCTTCTCGTCATGCTCCGCGTCGGGCAGGTCGTACGGAACCGAGACGCGGAACCCTGATCCGTCGAATCGTAGGGCGATTCGCCTGGCCCGCGTCCGATTGAAGACCATGAGGACGTCACGGCCGAGCCAGGCGATCGTCTTGCCGTCGGCGAAACGCTGTTCGGGGGCGTTCCGGAGGGCAGCCTGTTGTTTTCTGATCCAGGCCGCCCGCTCCTGGACCATGGCGCGGACCTTCCCGTCGGAAGTTCTCGCCGGCGCGGCGACGTGGACACCGTCCCTGTCGACGGTGAGTTGAATCGTCTTTCGCCGGCGACGGCTGCGCCGAACGTCGAACTGAATCGTCGTGTCGCCGACGCGGATCTGGTCTCGGGAGTTCACTACCTTGGGTGGGTGCCGGTCTCGACGAGGCTCGCACCGTCCCCGACGCGGCATGTGTGGATCTCGGGCCGGCGGCCGAAGCGCCGTTCGAAGGCGAGGCCGGTCTGCTCGCGCACGTGTCCGGCGGCTGCCTCGGCCGTGATCGCGGTAACGCAACCGCCGAAGCCGGCCCCGGTCAGCCGGGCGCCGTAGCAGCCGTCGGCGGCGGCGGCGGCTTCGGCGAGCACATCGAGTGCCTCGATGCTGACGTCGTAGTCGTTGCGGGAACTATGGTGGGACTGACCCATCAACTCCCCTAGCACGTTCAGGTCGCCGCTGCGGAGGGCCTCGGCGCCGTCCAGGACGCGGCGACACTCGGTCATCACGTGGCGGGCCCGGCCATCGAGAGGCGGTTCGAGAAGGTGTCGTAGCCGCTTGAAGTTCGCCGGCCCCAGGTCGCGAAGCGTGGAGAGTCGCGGCAGGTGGGGCCGTAGCAGGTCCGCGGCGTGGAAACACTCGGACTTGCGGTCGTTGAAGCCGGTGCCCGACGCCAGCGCTCGGCGGACGCCGGTGTCGGCGACCAGGAAGACGAGGTCGTCGGGCGTGGGGATCAGTTCGTGCTCGAGCGAGCGGCAGTCGAGCAGCAGGGCGTGCCCCGGGCGGCCGTGCACCGAGGCGAACTGGTCCATGATCCCGGACTGGACGCCGACGTAGTCGTTCTCGACGGTTCGTCCAACCTGCGCCCGCTCGATGCCGGACAGCTCGAACCCGGCAAGCTGCTCCCAGGCGAGCAGGAACGCCATCTCGACGGCCGCCGAGGAACTGACGCCGGCGCCGATCGGCAGGTCGCCGCCGAAGACAGCGTCGATCGCCGGCACGTCGATGCCACGCTGCTTGAGCGCCCAGGCCAGGCCCCGCGGGTAGTCGATCCAGGACGCCTGTCCGTCGCGCTCGGCGACCGGCGGCTCGGGTTCGCCGGAAGCGAATGACGCTTCTTCGCCGAAGTCGGTGGCGATGAGGCGCGTCCGCTCGCCCGGCGCGCGCCGCACCGCGACCCACACCGCGCGGTCGATCGCCGCCGGCAGCACCCAGCCTTCGCTGTAGTCGACGTGCGCGCCGAGCAGGTTGACCCGTCCGGGCGCCCGGGCGACGACCTCGGGCTCGGTGTCGAAGCGAGCGCGGAACGCGTCGACGAGAACGTCGACCTTCACTCGAGAGCCTCTTTCGTCAGGCGAGCAGGTGGTACATGTCGGTCCGGCGCTTTGCCGGGATCTCGGTGAAGTTGGCGCTTGTCCGCGCCGTGAGGAGGGACTGTTCTTCGACGGTGACGACGGTGATCGCGGTCATTGTGTTTCGTCCTCGTGGGTCCATGGATCGACGACTTCGATCCCCGTTCCTTCGAAGTCTCGGATGTTCCTGGTAACGATCGCTGCGTTCCGGGAACTGGCGATTGCCGCGATCTGGCAATCCGCGTGAGATGCCGGCCGACCCTCTGCACGCCGTTTGGCCGCGATCTTGGCGTAGTTGCGTGCGGCCTGACTGTCGAAGGGCAGCACGCGATTCCGCAGGTCATCGCGGAGGACGCCTTCGATCTCGGCGGCCAGAGCTTCCCGGCGTGCTCCCATCGGCATCGTGGCGACGCCGTAGCGGAGCTCCGCTTCGCCGATCGCGGTGAAGTAGAGACCCGATAGGGGATGCTGACTCACCCACCTCTCCACGGCAGGTTCGGGTCTCGGACGCATGAGTTCGGAGACGACGTTCGTGTCGAGAACAAACATGGCCCGCTCAGTCGAACTTGGGCGGTTCACGCATCGGTTCGCGCGGGGGAAGCTCGAGCTCCACGCCGCCCAAGGGTGCGAAGCGGGCGCGAATGGCGGCGGCGAGGTTTCGTGGCGAGTCGTCTCGCTCAATGGCATCACGCAAGATGATCCGCGCTTCCTCTTCCATCGAACGACCGTTCTCGGCGGCTCGCATCCGGAGCCCCGCCTTGACCTCGTCGTCTAGATTGCGGACCGTGATGCTCGCCATCGTCTCGCGCCTCCGATCAGACTCGTGCGAGTCTATGCCGTGATTGCACTGCAATCAACAGATCGGCTGGGACTTGGCTGCTACGAGTTTGCCGCATCGTCTTCCGAGGCCGTCTCGGTGTGGATCCTCTCCAGCTCGGCGGCGGCTCGCAACAGCAGAGCGTGGGATTCCCTCAAGCCGCCCTCGCGACTAGTGGCGAGCCACACGTCGGGGAGGTCGTCGGCGATGCGCCGCAGGTCCGCCGCCAGGCTGGCGCGGACTCTCAGGGCGAGTTCGTCGAGTTTCCCGCCCCGACCGGCGCCGAGACGCTCGATGCCGAGGCTGCAGCACCACGCCATGAGCCGGCAGGTCCAGTCCAGCGAGGCGTGGTTCGAGTCGGCGCCGCCTGGGGCCAGCCGCTCACGGATGGGGGCCAGCCGCGCGTACGTCCTCTGCAGTCCGGCGATGCTGAGCCGCCGGAAGCGCCGGTGGGTGAGGTCGTCGTCGATGAACCGCAGCAGGTAGAAGAGGGTGGTCCCGTTCATCGCCGGGCCGCCGCAGTCGAGGTCGATGGCGCCGAGGTCGACCACGGTGCGCGCCAGCGTGTCGTCGCCGTCGTAGACGAAGCGGCTGGCGTGGTCGAGCCAGACCTCTTCGTTCCGTTCGGTGGCGCTTGCGGCCTCCCGCGCTGCGTCGACAGACCAGGCGAAGCCGGCGCCGATCGACAGCGGCAGCTCGGCGATCGGGGTGGGCTGCAGGTGTCCGTGATCGCCCCAGTCGGTGATGAGGAATCCCTGAGCACCAGCGTCCCGACCGGCCGTGGCGGCCAGCGCGAGGTTGCCGATCGCATTCTGCAGGCGGCCGCCGAAGCTGTTCCAACTGCTCGTTCCCGGGCACACCCAGAACTGGCGGCCCGAGGCCGCCAGCCGGGCGCACTGGTCGACGAACGGGTGGTCGGCCTCGTAGCCCCAGCACAGCGCGACCGCGTCTTCGGGGATGCGATCGATCACTTCGGAGTGCTCGAGGATGATGTCGCCCCAGAACAGCATCTGCCGGCCGCGCTCCGTGACGAGACCGTGAACCTGGCGCAGGAAGTCCAGGTACACGGCCGGCTTGCCCCGCTCCTCGCACGTCTCGGCGGAACGGCCGCGGCCCAGGTCGAAGGTCTCGTCCAGACCGACGTTGAAGCGCCGGCTGCCGAACTGCGGCAGCAGTTCGTCGTAGAGACCCGCGAGCAGTTCAAGGACCCGGGGGTCGGTCGCGCAGAGGCTGAACGGCTCGGGGGCGACGGAGAAGGGGTGTTTGAAGCCCTCGGGCACCTCCGCCAGCGGCCGGTACTGGTCGTGGACGAGCCAGCGGTGGAAATGGCCGAAGCTGTTCTGGTTCGGCGCCAGTTCGATGAATCGCTCGCGGCAGTAGGTGTCGAGCGAGCGGATCTCGGCGGCGGTAAAGGGGGAGGCGTGTTGCCAGACGTCCTCGTGGCCTTCGTAGGCGTAGGTGTGTTCGACGTAGAGCTGGAGGTGGTTCACCTTCCACTCCGCCAGCCGGTCGATCAGGCGCTCCAGGTACGCCATCGTCGGGACGCGGTTCCGGGACACGTCGAGCATCGCGCCGCGGATGGGGAAGTCGGGCCGATCGTCGATCTCGACGGCCGCTACCTCGAGTCCGCGGTCGGTTTGCCGGCTTTTCGACGCGAGGCTCTGTTTCAACGTCGCGGCGGCGCGGAACAGCCCGGTCGGTGTTGCGGCCTGGATCGCGATGCCGTCGCGGTCGATCCGCAGGCGGTAACTCTCGTCCGTGGGAACGGCGACTGGCGCTTCGGCTACGGAGGTGACGGAGTCGACGGTGACACGGCAGGCGATGTCGGCAGTGTTCCCAGTGACCCCGCTCCCGGCATCCGAAACGACCAACTCCCCGTCTACACTCGCCAGGGCGCGTCGCAGACCGGAGACCGCAGACTGCAGTTCACCGGCGGGTGTCTCCAGGTCCACCGCAGCGCTGGCAACAGTCATCTCGAGCCGAACCGCCGCGCCCTCGGGGACGACCAGGGGATGGGCGGCGACAGGTTGCTCGACCCGCCGCGCCGGCGGCCAGAGAGTCATTGGCAACCCGTCAGGCCGGGTCCACCCTGATGCTGACGCCGGTCGGGCCCGTGTGAAGTCCGCCACCGGCAGTGGCGGAGGTCCACGCGAGATGATCGATCGCCCGGCCCGCGGTCGGTTCCAACTCGTCGTCCGTCTGCCGGAACAGCACGCGCATCGAGCCGTAGTTCACGGCCAGCAGCATGCCCTTGAAGGTCTCGGCCTGTCCCGGCGCGTGCTCCAGCAACCAGGCGCGGTCCTCCTCGCAGTCGGGACCGAGGATGTGCACATGGTGGAAACCCGCGTGGTTCGCGTCTTCCAGGAGTTCGATCTTCGCGCCCCAGGGATCGGTCACGAAGGAGATGTAGAGCTTCGCCGGTCCGAAGTGTCTCGGTTCCCAGAACTCCGTGGCCCCATCGTTGAGCATCGCGGCGTGGAGCTCATCGAGGTTCTCGACCGACCAGCCGGAGTGGTCGAGCCCGGTTCCGATGCTGGGGCCGGGTGTCTCGCCATCTCGCCAGCGAAGCTCCGCCGTGCCGGTACCGGCCTGGAACCGGGCGGCGACCATGCCGCGGTTGCCTTCGGTCGCGTCGCCGTCGATCAGAGCGCCGTCGAAGTGTCGCGCGTACCAGGCGGCCGCGCCGGCGGGGTCGTCGGCGTTGAGCGCCAGGTGGTTGAATCGGCACGTGTCGGTCATGGACGGAACTCCTCGAACATTCTGGGGACGGTCGGAAAGCCGGTGATTGTGACACCGATGAACCGTGGCGTGTCGGCGTTTCGGCATGGCGGCGTAAGCTCTATCTCGTGAGAGAGATGCCGACGGGCGTGAGGGCTCCGCACCCTTGACCGCTTCGGCGGAAGACCGCGAGGCGCTGTCCGGGGTCGTCGAGCGGGTCGTCTTCCACAATCAGGAGAACGGGTTCGCCGTGATGCGCGTTCGGGTCCGGGGCCGCGGTCAACCCGTGGCGGTGGTGGGGCGGCTGCCGGTGGTCTCGCAGGGGGAGACCATCCAGGCGTCCGGCGCCTGGCGAAACGACCCCAACCACGGGCGCCAGTTCCAGGCTCGGCGGCTCGCCGTATCGCCTCCGGACTCGCTCGAAGGAATCCGGCGCTACCTGGGGTCGGGAAGAGTGCACGGCGTCGGGCCCAAGATGGCGAAACGCCTGGTGAAGGCGTTCGGCGAGGATGTCTTCGAGGTCATCGAGAACGAGCCGGAACGCCTGGTGGAGGTCCCCGGCATCGGCCAGAAGCGCGCGAAGAGCCTGAGCGAGGGCTTCAAGGACCAGAAGGCCGTACGCGACATCATGGTCTTCCTGCAGACCCACGGACTCGGATCGTCGCGGGCGGCTCGCATCTACCGCGCGTATGGCGCCGACGCGGCGACGCTGCTGACCGACGACCCCTACCGGCTGGCGCGGGACATCCGGGGCATCGGCTTCAGGATCGCTGACGGCATCGGCGCGAGTCTGGGCAAGGACCCCGAAGGTTTGCCGCGGGCGCGCGCAGGCCTCGGCTACACCCTGGAGCAGGCCCGGGGCGCCGGACACTGCGGCCTGCCCCGGAGCGAACTCCTCGAGCAGGCACGGGAGCTGCTGAAGATCCCGGAGGAGATCCTCGTCACCGCCCTGGCGGATGAGCTTCACGCGGGGCGGCTGGTTGCAACGCGTCTGGGAGGCGAGGAGGCGATCTTCCTGCCGCTGCTGCTGTCGGCGGAGAGGGCCATCGCCCGCCGTCTCGGCGAACTCATCCAGGCAGACCCGCCACCCTGGGCGGACATCGACGCCGCGAAGGCCCTGGCCTGGGTGGAGAAGCGGCTGGACGTGACCCTGGCGCCGACCCAACGCGCCGCGGTCGAGACCAGCCTGCGCTCGCGTGTTGCCGTGATCACCGGCGGTCCGGGCGTCGGCAAGACGACCCTGGTCAACGCGGTGCTGCGGATCCTCCGCGCCCGCGACGTGCGCTGCGCTCTCTGCGCCCCGACCGGCCGCGCGGCGAAGCGGCTCGGCGAGAGCACCGGCCACACCGCGAAGACGATCCACCGTCTGCTCGAGATCGACCCGTCGAACGGGACCTTCCGCCGCGGCCGCCTGCGACCGGTCGACTGCGGTCTGCTGGTGGTCGACGAGGCGTCGATGGTCGACGTGGAATTGATGGCGGCGCTGCTCCAGGCTCTGCCGGCGGAGGGATCGCTGCTGCTGATCGGCGACGCGGACCAGTTGCCGTCCGTGGGCCCCGGCCAGGTGCTGCGGGACCTGATCGACTCCGGCGCCCTGCCGGTGGCGCGCCTGCGGGAGATCTTCCGCCAAGCCGACAACAGCCGGATCGTAAGGAACGCCCACCGGGTGAACCGCGGCTACCTGCCGGAGCTGGAACCCGTGCAGGGAGAACTCAGCGACTTCTACTTCGTGCCGGCCGAGGATGCGGAGGACGGCCAGCGCAAGGTGGTGGAGATCGTCGCCGGGCGGATCGGCCGCCGCTTCGGCCTCGATCCGGTCCGGGACGTCCAGGTCCTGTCGCCGATGAACCGCGGTCCCCTCGGCGTGCGGTTCTTGAACGTGACCCTGCAGGCGGTGCTGAACCCGGCGCCGGAGTCCGGCGCCGTCGAGGTCGAGCGCTTCGGCTGGAAGTACCGCGCCGGCGACAAGGTGATGCAGACTGAGAACGATTACGAACGAGACGTGTTCAACGGCGATGTCGGCCGGATCGTGTCGATCGACCCCGGCGCCGAACAGATGACGATCGCGTTCGACGGCCGGCCCGTTCAGTACCGCTTCAGCGACCTGGACCGGCTCATGCTCGCCTACGCCGTCACCGTCCACAAGTCCCAGGGTTCCGAGTACCCGGCGGTCGTCATACCGGTCACGACCCACCACTACGTCATGCTCCGCCGCAACCTCCTCTACACCGCAATCACCAGGGGCCGGAAGCTCGTCGTCATCGTCGGCCAGAAGTGGGCGCTCCAGAAGGCCGTCGAGGAGGCCTCCGACCTGCGCCGCTACTCGACTCTCCGCGAGCAACTGGCGTCGCTTGTCTGAGTGCTGCTCTTCCCAGGTTCCGCCCGCGAGGCCCTCAACCGCCGCGGGGGCTTGGCAGCGGATTGACGATGGTGAGGCCCTGGATGCTGCGGCCAGCCGGGAGGTCTTCCGTCAACAACGTGTCGCACTTCGCTTCGAGCGCGGAGGCCACGATCAGAGAGTCGTAGAAGCTGAACCCGTGCTGCCTCGCCAGATCGACGGCGGCCGCGTGCGTCTCGATGCTGATCGGCCGGACGGGGTCGAGGGTGATCCGTACGTCGGCCACCGCTTCCGCAATCTCGTCCCAGTCGCGCTTGAACTTGCGGCGGAGAACGGCGGCGAACTCGTTGAGCACCTGCACGCTGATGACGCCGCCCGCAAGGATGGCCTGCCGTGCCGCCGCGCTCCTGGGGTCCGAGGTCTGGGCGTAGACGAGCAGATTCGTGTCGAGGAAGGGCCTCACCGCGCCCGCTATCTCTCGTTCGCCGCGTTTCGGTCGAAGGCGTAGCCGTCCGGCAGCGCCCATGCCCGCCGTCGCATCCGTTCGACGGCCCGTTGCCGACGCAGGTCTCTCCCGACGACCAACTCTCCCGGCGCCTTGGCCACGACCTGGACCTCGTCGCCGGCCCTGAGATCAAGGTTGTCGACCAGCGCCTTGGGAAGACGGACGGCCAGACTGTTGCCCCACTTGGCGACGCGCATGATCAGCCTCTCGATGATATCCCCATGGGGCGTGTGTATATCACAGTCGCGCACGACTGGTCGGCGAAACCGCCTGCGACCGCCATGGCCGGTCGCCACGCGAACCGTCGGCCGCGCGCTGACTGAAGCAGCCGGCCGGCTCTCTCGGCAACGACCGCCAGCCCAGTCGGGTCAGGAGGGGTCAGCTCGCAGGTGCCTCTGAACGAGCGACGGCCGACGACCTTGCACTCACCGACGCCCAACCGGAGCGAGTGAAGCGGAGTGAGCGCCACCCCCTCCCATCTCCTCTCAAGCGCTCACGTCACCTGGAAGCTGACCCCTCCTGACCCAAGACGGGCGGGTGCGTCCACCGCCGCTCTGCTTGTGCGACGCCGCTCTGCATGTCCCGACGCCGTCGCGCGTTACGGCGACTCCGCCGCGCGCTCGCGGGGCAACCGGATCTCGCTGACCAACTGCTGCACTTCTTCCGGCGGCGGCTTGGTGAAGCGGCTCACGGTGATCGCCAGGGCGAAGTTGATGAGCATCCCGACCGCGCCGATGCCCTCGGGGCTGATGCCGAACAGCCAGTCCTCCGCCGTCGCTTCGGGCCGGATCAGGCGGAAGTAGACGATGTACGAGCCGGTGAACAGGATGCCGGTGCTCATGCCGGCGATCGCCCCCTCCTTCGTCGTGGTGCGGGTAAAGATGCCGAGCACGAGGATGGGGAAGAAGCTGGCCGCGGCGAGGCCGAAGGCGAAGGCGACGACCTGGGCAACGAAGCCCGGCGGCGAGATGCCGAAGTAGGCGGCCACGACCACTGCGGCGGCGGCGGTGGTCCGCGCCAGCAGGAGTTCCCTGCGCGAACTCATGTCCTTCCACAGGACCGATTTGCCGACGTCGTGCGAGATCGCCGATGCGATCACGAGCAGCAGACCGGCGGCTGTGGATAGCGCCGCCGCCAGGCCGCCGGCGGCGACCAGGGCGACGACCCAGGCGGGAAGTTCCGCGATCTCGGGGTTGGCGAGGACCATGATGTCCTGGTCGACGGTCAACTCGTTGGCCCCGTCGGCCATGTCGATCATGCCGTCGCCGTTCTTGTCGTCGAAGGCGATCAGGCCGGTGGTTTCCCAACTCTTGAACCACTCCGGCACCTCGCTGTAGTTCGCGCCGTGCAGGGTGGAGATCAGGTTGACGCGGGCGAAGGCGGCGACCGCGGGCGCGGTGGTGTAGAGGAGGCCGATGAAGACCAGCGCCCACAGTGCGCTCCAGCGGGCGGCTCTCGCGCTGCGCACGGTGTAGAAGCGGACCAGCACGTGCGGCAGGCCGGCGGTGCCGACCATCAGGGCGAGCGTGATCGCGGTGACGTCGATCATGCTCTTCTTGCCCGGCACGAAGGCCGCGGTGTACTCGGGCAGCCGCAGTTCCCGGTGCAGGGCGTCCAGGGTTTCGAGCAGGAAAACGCCCGCCGCCTGGCCTTCCTGGACCGCGCCCCCGAATCCGAACTGCGGGATCGGGTTGCCGGTGATCTTCCACGAGATCGCCGCTGCCGGAATCAGGTACGCGACGATCAGGACACAGTACTGGGCGACCTGGGTGTAGGTGATTCCCTTCATGCCGCCGAGCACGGCGTAGAAGAAGACGATGACCACGCCGATCACCACGCCCCAGTGGATCTCGACCTCCAGGAAGCGCGAGAACACGACGCCGACGCCCCGCATCTGGCCGGCGATGTAGGTGAAGGAGACGAAGATCGTGCAGCCCGCGGCGACCAGCCGAGCGGCGTCCGAGTAGTAGCGGTCGCCGACGAACTCGGAGGTCGTGAACTTGCCGTACTTGCGGAGATAGGGCGCGAGCAGCAGCGCCAGCAGGACGTAGCCGCCGGTCCAGCCCATCAGGTAGATGGTGCCGGTGTAGCCCATGAAGGAGACGAGGCCCGCCATCGAGATGAAGGAGGCCGCGCTCATCCAGTCGGCGCCGGTCGCCATGCCGTTGGCGACCGCCGGAACGCCGCGGCCGGCGACGTAGAAACCGGAGGTCGACCTGACCCGGCTCCACCAGGCGATGCCGATGTAGAGCGCGAAGGTCGCGGTGACGATCAGGTACGTCCAGGCCTGAACGTTCATGAGTGTCGCCCTGGTCGTTGCCCTCGGCCGTGTCGACGCCGAGAACGTGCCTGGCGGTGCTGGCAGCGCCCGTGCGTCGTCATTCGCTCGCGGTCAGATGGGTCGGTTCGACGAGGCTCGCCCGAGCGCCTCAGTCGACTCCGTAGCGGCGGTCGAGACGGTCCATGACCGCCGCGTAGACCAGAATCAGAACGACGAAGACGTAGATCGATCCCTGGTGCGCAAACCAGAATCCGAGCGGGAAACCGCCCACCCGGGCGCCGTTCAGCGGCTCGACCAGGAAGATGCCGAGCACGTAGGAACAGGAGAACCAGACGGCGAGGAGGATCGCCATCAGTCGCAGGTTCGCTCGCCAGTAGGCGGACGGGTCGGGTTGATTGCTCAAGAGCGGGCATAGTACACCGTCGCCCATACCGCCCCGAAACGCCTCGCAGGCTCGGAGTTTCGGCCCATCCCGTCCTTGCCATGACCTTGTGCCGCAAACTCCCTGCGCTGCGCGGACGCAGCGCAGTCTTGCATGGAACAAACGGGTAGGGGTTCCTTGTTGGCAGCGCAGGTTGCGCGATTCAGGCGGCATGTTCGGTCGGCACGAGAGCCAGATTCAGGCGGCGGGCCTGACGCTGCAGGTTTCTGATTTGTCGTTCGCGTCGGACGGCCTCCATTTCGGCGAGGTCGCGCTCGACGTACTCTTCGCCGTGGGTCAGCATGGCGTAGATCAGTCGGCCGAGTTGATGAGCGGTGGCCTTGATGGCCTTCGCCTTCTCCATGTGCTGGAGACGCCGGCGGTGAGAGGCTCCGATGGCGGTCTTGCTGTTGCGGGCTGTGGTGGCGGCTTGGCGCAGCGTCTGGCCGACCCGGTTGGTCTGCTTCACGGGAGGGCCGTTCAGCCGTTTGTCGCCGCTGATGTTGGTCGGTGGAGCCAGACACAGCCACGAGCAGAAGTTGCCCTGCGAGGGAAACCGGGACAGGTCCGGGCCGATCTCAGCGGCGAAGGTCAGCGCGGTTTCGACGCCGACCGTCGGAATGGCGACCAGGTCCACGCCGAGCATGCGATGCAGCCGCTTCCGCAGGGCGCGCTCGCGCGCCTTCGAACCGGGCGGCGGCGCGTCCTCGACGCCGTCTTGGGCCAGGCCGTCGAGCTCGGCGTCGATGCGCTTCTCGCACATCTCGATCTGGCCTTGCAGCATGTCGTAGCGGGCCAGCGCCTGGCCCAGAGCGAACAGGTGCTCGTCTCGCCAGTTGCCTTGCAAACTCGCCGCGATCACAGCCGGACCAGCCTTGCAGCGACCGTCCCGGTGACGGGCCAGCGCCGCGCCGTCGCGCTCGCCGGCGACGATCGCGCGCACGATCAACTGGCCGGTCTTGCCCATGATGTCGCTCAGCACGTTGTCCAACTGCACGTTCATCTGCACCAGAGCCTTCTGGATGTGCTGCACCGCGCGGCTGCGGTCGCGGACCAACTGGGCGCGCTGCCGCGTGTACGAACGCAGCGGACACAACTCGTCCGGCGCGCGAAACGCACCGCGCAGGAGCCCGTAGCTCATCAACTGCCGGATCCACTGGCAGTCCAGAACGTCACTCTTGCGGCCACTCACCTGCTTGGTCGCCCGAGGATTCACCAGATGCACCTCGAACCCCGCCCGGTCCAGCACCTCGAACACCGGAATCCAGTACACCCCCGTCGACTCCAGCGCCACCTCACGCACGCCGCACTCCTGAAGCCACGAGGCCATCGCCTCGAGGTCCTCCGTGAACGACGAGAAATTGCGCACCGGCCGCTCGAAACGCGACGGGGCCACCGCCACGTAGTGCTTGCGCTTGCCTACGTCCACACCGGCGCAATCCGGGTGAACGACTTCCAGACGCTCCGCCTTCCGCTTTGCCATCCCCTGCCTCCCGTAGATGTAGAATCCAATCGTCGCGCTGGGCAGAGACCGCGGCGAAAAGCTCAATCTTGCATACGGGGTCGCGACACAAGCCGCGCCGCCAGCGTCAGAGCGCCGATCACGGTCCGGGCCAAACTCCTAGTCGGGCGCCAACACACCAGTGCCTGCGCGGCCTCGCTGCCCAGCGCGGCCAACTCTATGAACCCACGACGCCGCTGTAACGTTGGCTACTCGCTGCCTGTTCCCTGCGCGACAGCGCAGCGACAACGCTGCGGACACTCCTAGCATGGCCACCGGATGCCCGGCCAGTTCATCACCTTCGAGGGCCTCGACGGCAGCGGCAAGTCGACGCAGCTCGAACGCGTGGCGGCGCGCCTCGAACGCCATGGAGTCGCCCACGTGGTCACCCGGGAGCCCGGTGGCACGCCCTTCGCCGACCTCTTGCGCGAGTTGTTCCTGAGAAGGGAGGCGGCTCAGGTCGACGGCGTGGTCGAGCTCATGCTCGTGTTCGCCAGCCGCCGCCAGCACCTGATCGAAGTGATCGACCCGGCCCTGGCCGGGGGCGCGGTCGTCCTGTGCGATCGCTTCACGGATTCCACTTACGCGTACCAGGGCGGTGGCCGGGGCGTGCAGGCGGAGTTGATCGCCGAGGCGGACAGGCTCGTCACCGGCTGCCGCGCGCCAGACCGCACCCTCTTCTTCGAGTTGCCGCCGGAGGAGGCGCGGCGGCGGCGGCGCGGTCGCACCGCCGACCGCATCGACCGGGAGAGCCTGGCCTTCTACCGCCGGGTCCATGCAGCGTTCCAGGAACGGATCGCCGGCGAGCCGGATCGCTTTCGCGTCATCGACGCGGCGGCGCCGATCGAAACCGTCGCGGAAACTGTCGAGGAAGCGCTGAGCGACATCCTCGATCCGCTGCGGAGCAACTGGACGACCGACGCATGACTCGGACCCCGGAGCAACTACCCGAACTCGCTGCCGCGGGCCGGCTGTATCCATCGGTGATCCTCCACGGGGGCGAGGCGAAGGAGCGGCTTGCCCTTGCCAACCAGATCGCCCGGGCACTGCTGTGCGAACGGGCGCCGGAAGAGCGCCCCTGCGGCGCCTGCAGGCATTGCCGGCGGATCGACCTCGAGGCCGACAAGGTCTTCCATCCCGACTTCGTGTTCGTGCGCCGCGACCCGAAGAAGAGGGAGACGGTCATCGCCGTCGACAAGGTCCGAACCCTCCTGCGGACGGCCCAGGTGTCGCCATTCGAGGCCCGGGGCCAGGTGTTCGTCATCGTCGAAGCGGAGACGTTGCATCCGGCCGGAGCGAACGTGCTGCTCAAGACCCTTGAGGAGCCGGCCGACAGGTCGCCCAGGAACTTCCTGCTGCTGGCCTCGTCGGCCAACGAGCTGCTGCCCACCCTGCGCAGCCGGTCGCTGGCCGTCTACCTGGGCGCCGGCCAGGCCGTGAGCGACGATGTCGACGAGGACCTCGCATCCGATCTGGTCGACCTCTGGCGACAGCGGCCCGGCGACGACGCCTTCGCCCTGTGGGTCTCGGCCCTCGCCGGCCGCCTGGTCCAGGCAGGAGGCTTCGAGGACATCCGCGCGCGCCGGTGCTGGACCCGAATTGCCGGCGCGCTGGCCGCGGCAGCCCGCGACCTGGACGACCGGGCCGACCGGGCCGCCGCGCTGGCCCTGTCCGCCGACCTGCTGGATGCCCACCGATTGCGGCAGCGCTCGATCCAGCCTCAGCGCATCATCGAAGGCTTGGCCGCTCGCCGCCTGCGGCGGGACCGGCCCGAGACCGGCTTCGAGAGCTCGGTGAACGAGCTGATCGGGCCGCCCTGAGGAGGGCGGAGACTTGCGCACAACAACACAACCGCCCTATCCCGGCATCCGCTCCGGGCTCCGCAGCCGGCGCCACCGCCGCCGCACCTCATCCGCCCCCACTCCCAGACGGGCCGCGATCTGGTCGTGTCGGCGCTCGATGTCCGCCAGGTCGACCGGGTAGACATTCCGCCGACGCGGGTCGTCGAGGCCGATCAGATTGCGGGGTTCGATCGCCGGCCCGATCCAGTCCGTCAGCTTCGGAGCCATCCCGGGTCCAGCGGAGCGCTCGTCCAGTCCCTCGAACAGCCCGCGGCGAACCTCTTCGTCCGCGCCCAGGAAGCCCTGCCAGCACCAGCCTTCGTCCGGGGGGTCGAGCAGCCGCTGGCGCAGTTCGTCGAAGCTCGCTGCCGCAAAGTAGGCCATGGCGACGGCGGTGAAGCTCTCGAAGTCACACATCAGCCGGTAGGCGGCGGCCAGCAGCCGGTCGATGTGGTCCGCCTCCGCGGCGAGTAGCCGGCCATACGTTTCGACTGCCGCCGGCGCCGGCGGCCCGTACCGGCACAGCCCGGCGATCCGCTCGACGGCGAGCAGGCTCCAGGCGATGCCGGTCGAGAACATGGGGTCGGCGAAGGCGTAGCTGTGGGGCAGAAGCAGCCAGCCCGGCCCCACGGCCCGGTCGCGGCGGTAGGCCACGCCGGAGCGCGCAGCCACCGGCCGCAGAGCCCGGTGGCCGGCGAACTGGTTCGCCAGCGACGGGTAACGACCGAGCAGCCCGGCAAAGGTGGCGCTGGCCTCGGACGCAGCCGCGCCGCCCTTGCCGGCGAGCCTCTCGATGGCCGCGGCCGCCGCGGGCCGGTCGTCCGGAAGCAGGACGCCCGCGCTCACCGAACCGTCGTTGAAGCGGAGCTGGTACATCCAGCCCTCCTCCAGCAGGTGGTGGGCGGCGCTCCAGCGCTCGCCAAAGGGCGAATCCGGCCAGCAGCCGTCGCGGTCGAAGGGAGCGATACCGTCGAAATGCGAGTACACGAGGGTCGTCTGCAGCCGCGGCGGCAGCGAGCATGCGCCAAGCTGTTCGGCGAGTGGCGAGCCGCCGGTCGCGTCGACCAGGAGGCCGGCCTCGACGACGCGGCCGCCGGCTTGGAGCCGAACCGGCTCGGCGTCCGGACCACCCGGAACGGAAACCCCCTCGACCGCCGTTTCCTCCCGGCAGTCCACGCCCTCGGCTCGCGCACGCTCGAACAGGAAACGGTCCACGTCGGCGCGCAGCCACTGGTTGTCGGCGGCATCGTCGTCCGGCGACGCGGCCACGACCAGGCGGCGACCGCCGGCGGCATCCGGCGCGAAGGCCTGACCCGGACGGTGGGAGTAGAAGCAGAAGCCCCGCTTCAATCCCCCGCCGACCTCGGGCAGCTTGCGCCGCCAGCGGCCGTGGGCGGCCAGCGTCCACAGGTCCTCGAACCCGTAGCGCACCGCCAGCCGCTCCAGGGCCAGGTTGGCGAGCGGCGTCGACGACTCGCCGAGCGCGAACCGCGGATGGCGTCCGCGCTCGAGCAGCAGCACGTCGCGGCCGTCGGCGTGAAGCGCGCGCGCCAGAATCGACCCGGCGAAGCCCCCGCCGGCAACAACTACTTCACGCCGCTCCAAACCATCCCCATGTGACGGGTCTTCTGACCAGCGCGGCGGTTGCGGCCGCGCAACGACCCTCTTCGCGGCGTTCAGCCGCCGCAGTCATCGCACGCCGTCCGCCGCGGTTCGGCGGTGCCGTTCATCTCCCGGATCGCCTGAGTGCGGGAAGCCCGGCAGGCGCCGCACGCCGAAGCGACGCGTTCGAGGTCCCACGGGTCGACCTGGACTGCCGCCAGGTGACGCGGGTCTTCCGACCCGCGGGCAACGCGCCGCCGCGAAGCGGCGACCTCAAGCCCCAACGCCAACGACTCCTCAACCAGGGCCAGGTCCGGGGGGCTGAAACTCTCCGAGCCGCTCAAGCCGCTCCAGTTCGCCGTTGCCGCCCCGCACCGGAATCAGCGCCACCGACCGAGCGCCGGCCGCAGCCGCGTGTCGCACGCTCGCTGCCGCCCAATGGGCCTGCTCCGCCGCCGGCACGAACGGCACGCCCACGAGCACGAACGCCCGCAGGTCGACGCCGTCCGCCACGAGTCGCGAAGCGGCCCGGTCGAACTGGTCCAGGGTCAACTGCTTGCCGAGCCGCGGCAGGGCTTGCGGGTGCACCGTCTCCAGCCCCATCGCCACCTCCAGGCGACCCTGGAGCCGGTCGGCGAAACGGCGCACCCGCTCGTCCACCAGCCGCGGGTGGCACTCGACGATCACCCGTTCGAACCCGTCGGCGAGGCGCGCGATCGGCTCCAGGTCCGCCTCCGGCACCGCGCGCGGCTCGAAGAAGTTGCTCGCGTTGTAGAGCTTGAGCCGGTCGCAGCGGTCGAGTCCCGCCTCGCTGAGCAGACCGGGCAGGCTCTTGAGGGCCGATCGCAACTGCGCCGGCAGGGCGCCCTTCGGCGTCGGTCCGTCGACCGTGTACCGCCACAGGTCGCAGAAGACGCAAGTGAACGGACACTCGGCCCCGGTCAGGAACACGGTCGCCGACGGACGGAGCTCACCGCCGGGCGCCCGCTCCAGCTCGACCGTCACCCCCTGGGGCCGCCAGGGGTCGAGCACCGGCCGCGGCGGACGAAGCGCCCGGACCTCAGCGGCCCGTGAACTGTCGACCAGGTCGAACCCCACGATAGAGCCCACGAAGCCGGCGCTACACGCCGGATGCGGGCAAGATGCCCGCGTCCCTTCCGTGCGTCCGATGACGGGCGCACGGAGTGGTTCGCGAGTGGCGCGGATCGCGCCGCCCGGGTCTCCAAAGATCGGAGCGATGCAAGGAACGTCCGCGCAGGTTCTTGACCTAGGTGTAGAGCGACTGGAAGTGGCGGCGGTACTGCTCGGGCGGACGGTCGAAGGCGGCGGCGAACACGTCCTCCGACGCCGCGCCCTCCTGGAAGCGGCGCTTGGGGAAGACCGGGAAGTCGATGCCGAGCACCCGCTTCATGCCCCGCCGCACGACCTCGCCCTTGAGCTCGTACAGGGCCTCGTGCGAGCCGCCGACCAGCGTGTCGAAGGGGATCGCCTCGGCCACGGCGATCACCGCCGGCCTTGTGAACGGACTGAAACCCTCGAAGCCGAGCAGCCGGGCCGGCGCGTGGGTGCGGACGGCGGCCCGCCCCAGGCCGCCCGAGTAGGTCTGGGAGTGCTTGATCATGCCTATGCCCCAACCCTCCTGGTAGAGCATCGAGTTGCCGACCACGCTGGTGATCGTGAGCTCGTGGTTCTCCTCCAGCGGGTAGTCCTTCAGGTTCTCGTCGCCGCCGTCGCCGTCCACCAGGAGCCGCCAGTCGGGATAGCGCGCCCGGATGCCGCGCAGCAGCGCCAGACCGACCGCGGCGCACTCGACGTCGAGCGCCTTGTAGTCCTCGATCACCTCGACCGCCCGCAGCGGATCGACCGCCTCGGCGCCGGCCGCGACCTCCTCGCCCAGCATCTCGAGGTCCATGCGCCGGAGGAACTCGCGCGCCTGGGCGGCGTCGCCGGCGCCGTCGCCGACCCGAAGCGTGAACGCCTTGAGCCGGACGGCGCTTGAGTTGGCCTCGAGCAACGCGCGGCTCAAGGCCACCAGCACGGCGCCGCTGTCGATGCCGCCGGAGAAGCAGACCCCGATCGGCTCGCGCGCCCTGTCCTCCGGCATCGCGGCCAGCCAGCGGCGGAGCTCGAACATCAGCGCCTCGACGTACCGTTCGCCGACCAGATCGAGGTCGGGCGGCAACGTGCCTCGCGGCGGATCGAAGAAGCGCTCGTGAATCGGGTTCGGGTCGGGGCAGCCGATCAGGCGCAGCGTCGTGGCGTGATGCGCCGGGACCATCCGCGTGTAGGTGGGGTGGAACTGGTCGAGGTAGCCCTCCGCCTCGAGGCGGTCCCTGATCTCGTCGATGCGCTGGGCGATGACCAGCATCGGCCCGGAGGACTCCTTGGCCAGGAAGTAGCGCATCGGCCGGTCGAGGCTGCGGGCCATGACGACGTCCACTCCGCGGCGGGCGGCGAGCGCGAACGACCCGTCGATGCCGAGCACCGCCTCGGGGCCTCGCGGCAGCCGTTGCCGGGCCTCGTCCGGCGTCAGGTTCCACAGGCGCTGCTCGCTGTCGTCGATCAGATTGAGAACGCGTGCGATCGGTTTGTCCACCGTGACTTCCTCCCATCGATTCCGATTCTGAAGACGCGGGCATCCGGCGCCGTTCACCACGGGCTGCCTGCGCCGACCTACCGTCTTGCCTGCGCCGACCAACCGTCGTTGCCCGCTGGCCGCATGGTACTGTCCCCGCGATGCCCGGTGCCTCGTGACCCCTGCTCCGCTCGGCCGCGAACGGCTCGGCACCGCATTCCGCGCCGCGCTTTTCGTCTTGGTCTGTACAGGTGTCTGGACCATTCCCATCGGCTGCCAGAGCGCGGCGGAACCGGAGGAAACCGGTCTGGAGCGCATCGTCCTGGAGGAGGAGGCGCTCGCCTTCAACCTCCTGCCGGACGGCTGCACCCGCGTCGAGCCGAGCGAGTTGCCGTTCGAACTCACGTGCGACCTCATCGAGACCACCCAGGCGCCCGCCGGACCGGCAGGAAGCCTGTGGCTGGAACTCGGCGAGCCCAGCGATTTCGGCATCGAGCTCAACGACGTGGCGAAGAGCCACGCGCCGTACTACGAGGGGTTGCCGGAGGGCGATTCCCTCGGCGGCCGGCAGATCATCGGTCCGCTCGGACCCGCCCAGTACACCCGCGGCCGCTTCCTGGCCGACGACGGCACGACCCGCCAGCAGATCCGTCTGTTCATGCTGCATCCGATCGAGAACCGCCTGGTCACCCTGGCTTACGAGCACCCCGCCGGCAGCGACGCGGACAGCGCCGCCCGGATCAACAATCACATGCTCGTACTGCTCGGCGAAATGGACGTGGCCAGCACCCCGGCGCCAGCGGACGAAACCCAGCCCGAATAGAGGAACCCGGCAGCGCGGCGGGAGCGGCGCGGGCCGGTGCGCGGGAGCGCGCGCGGAGGCGCGCGCTTCCCGGACCCGGTCCCACCTCCCGGAGAGGTTGACCGATGCTCCCGCGCTGGCTCGACGACGACGACGCCCCCGGACCCGACCCGAAGGCCGACGAGGGCGAACCCCGGCACGACCGCCGCCCAGCCTGGTGGCGGCCGGGCCGCCGAGTCGGCCCCAAGACACTCGCCGTCTTCAGCCGCCAGTTCGCGGTGCTGCTCGACGCCGGCCTGCCTCTGCTCCAGAGCCTGGAGATTCTCAGCGTCGAGGGCCAGCACCCCGGCCTGCGCTCGATCCTGCTCGAAGTCCGCTCGGAGGTCGAAGCGGGCGCCGGCCTCGCCGGCGCGATGAAGCGGCGCCCACGCGCCTTCGGCGATCTCTACGTCAACCTGGTCGCATCGGGCGAGGCCAGCGGCGCTCTGAACACGGTGATGGATCGGCTGGCGACCCACATCGAGAAGGTCGCCAAGCTACGCAACCAGGTGCGCTCCGCACTGACCTATCCGGCCGCCATCCTCACCGTCGCAGCCGCGGTCGTGTTCCTCATCCTGTGGAAGGTGATCCCGGTGTTTCAGCACCTCTTCGACGACATCGGCGGCGACCTGCCGCTCCTGACCCGGCTCGTGGTCGGCGTCAGCGAGTTCATCGGCGCCTACGTGCTCGTCCTGTTCGCGCTCGCCGCGGCGGGCGGGTTCGCGGCGAACCGGCTGCTCCGTACCCGGCGCGGCCGGCAATCGGCCGACCGTCTCCTGCTGCGGCTGCCCGTCGTCGGCAAACTCATGCTGCGCATCGTCACCGGCCGGACCTGCCGCACCCTGTCCATCCTGCTCTCCTCGGGCATCCCCATCCTGAGCGCGCTGTCCATTGCCGCCGACGCCGCCGGCAACGTCGTCGTCACGGACGCCCTTCGCAAGGTGCGCCGCGAAGTCGAACAGGGCCGCCCGATCAACCAGTCGCTGCGCCGCACGAAGATCTTCCCCGCCATGCTCTGCCAGATCGTCTACGTCGGCGAACAGACCGGCACCCTGAGCCCCATGCTCACCCGCATCGCCGACTTCTACGAGGAAGAGGTCGACAACGACGTCGACTCCATGATGAAGCTCCTCGAACCCGCGCTGATCAGCATCCTCGGCATCGTCATCGGCGCCATCGTGATCTCGATGTACCTGCCGATGTACTCGGCCTTGACGCAGATCGGGTGAAGCGATTGACGACAGCCCGGTGCCTCAGGTAACAACACGCCATGCTCTCGCCTGAGGAAGCCTGGGCCGCCATCGCCGCCGAAGCCGAAACGCTCGAAGTCGAACGCGCAACCCGGGCCGATGCGATCGGCCGCGTTCTGGCAGAGGCCCTGACCGCCACCGTCGACGTTCCCGCGCACGACGTCTCGGCGATGGACGGCTTCGCTCTCGGCGCCGACGTCGAGCCGGGTACCGTCCTGCCGGTCGAGGGAACCGTCGCCGCCGGCGATCCGCCGGGAGCGGAACTTCGACCCGGCGCCGCCCTGCGGATCATGACCGGAGCGCCCGCGCCGGCCGGGGCGGACCGGGTGATCCCGATCGAACAGGCGGAGTTCGAGCCCGGCGACGCCACGGACGCCCCAACGGGCGCTGTCCGCATCGCGGAGCCGGTGCCGGCGGACAGCCACATCCGCCGGCAAGCCGAGGTCACCGCGTCCGGCGGGCCGCTGCTGGCGGCGGGGGAACTGCTGACACCCGGCGGAGCGGGCGTGCTGGCGACCCATGGCATTAGCGAGGCGCCGGTGTACCGCCGGCCCACGGTCGCCACGCTCTCGACTGGAGACGAGGTCGTGCCTGCCGAAGCGGAACCGGGACCCGGTCAACTTCGCGACTCGCACCGGGACTTCCTGCGAGCCGCCCTCTCGCAATTGGGCATCGAGGCCCGCTCGCTCGGTATTGCGCGGGACGATCCCGCCGAACTCCAGGCCAAGGTCGAACGCGGCCTGGAATCGGACGTGCTGCTGATCTCCGGCGGCGTCTCCATGGGCGAGTTCGACTTCGTGGAACAGGTTCTCGGCGACACCGCTCTCGGCTGCCGCATCCTGTTCGACGCGGTTGCGATCCAGCCTGGGAAGCCCCTGGTGGCCGCTCGCCACGACCGGGGATGGGTGTTCGGCTTGCCCGGCAACCCCGCCTCGGCCATGGTCACGTACTGGTTGCTGGTGCGTCCCCTGTTGCGACGCATGACGGGAGTCGAAGACAGTTACTGGCGGGGAGCACTCAGCGCACGGCTCACCGGGGAGCTGCCCGGCGCGAAGTGGCGTGACCGCTTCCTTCCCTGCCGGCTCCGGGTCGAGTCCGGGATGGTGCTGGCCGACCCGCGGCCGCCCCTCGGTTCCCACGACCTGGTGGCGTACGGCGCCGGCTGCGGGCTCGTGCGGGTACCGAAGTTCAGCAGCCCGGCCGGGGCCGAAGAGCCGTGCGAGGTCCTGCCGCTGTAGCGTCAGCCTGCTGCTACACTCACGCGCCGCCGACCCGTGGGGCCGTAGCTCAGTTGGGAGAGCGCTTGAATGGCATTCAAGAGGTCGTGGGTTCGACTCCCATCGGCTCCACCATTCCGGTCGGCTCGAAACCTCGCGGCCTTGCCTCGGCAAAGCCCGCTTCCCCGCCACTCGCCACGCCGGCGCCAGAAGCCCCTCCGATCCCCGCGTGGGCGGCTCAGCCTCCTTGGCTAGCCCTCCGGGCGGGCGCTGTCGAGCATGGCCAGGAACGCCTGGCGCTGCTCTCGCATCGTCGCTGCTGGGCCGACGGCGCGCAGGAACCAGGGGCCGCCGGGCGCTTCGATGACCGCGCCGTAGAGCGCGAAGTCCGGCTGGTCCGTGGTCGGAAAGCTGCCGATCGTGCTCGCCTCGACCGTGCCCTCGAGCTCGATCCAGATGCGGCGGACGCCATTGCTCTCCCGGCTCCGGGTGATGGGCTCGGGAGCGCCGGCTTCGAGGACGACCTGGCTCTTCCAGCGTTCGACGTTCGCCGCCGCGCCGCCGCCGCCGCCGGGCCCGAAGTAGTACATCGAGATCTCGCCCACGCCGCCCGTACCGGGAATCTCGGCCTCCAGCATGCGCATCCTCGACCGGGGTTCGACCCGGTTCCACGCCGCCGGCAGCGCTATCGACACGCCGTTGGCGCTGACCGGCGCCGACAGCTCGACGGCCTGGGCTGCTTCCTCGGCGCCGGCGTTTCCCTGGGCGGGCGCATCGGGGCCGCAGGCAAGGAGCAGGAGCGCCAGGCCGAGCGCCGGCACGCGGGGCAGCAGGTGGACGGTCGAGATCCTCATCGCTGCGCTCCTCGTCGTCATCGTAGGGCTCCTGTTTCGGTCATGGAGTCCGGCGCTGGACCGGTGGGCCGAGGATATGCTGCCCGGTGGAAGCGCTCGGGGGCTGGTGCCTCCCGCGGTCTTCAAAACCGTTGTCCGGAGCGTGATGCGTCACCGGGGGTGGGTTCGATTCCCATGCGCTTCCGCCACCGGCGTCTTCACAAGTCGCTGGTCCGGGGCGTGATGCCTCACCGCGCCCCGCAGCCTGGGGGACGGCGCGGCGGACGCCGCTACGAGGCGGCGGATTTGGAACTCTTGGGCTTGGCGGAGGAGGTCGAGGCGCCGTCCGTCTTGCCCGTGTCCGACGGCTCCTTCGCCTCGGACTTGCCGTTGCCGCCCGAGCCGTTGCCATTCGCCGCTGCGCCGTCGGACTTGGCGTCCCCGGCCCGGCTCTTGTCCTTGCGCGCGTAGTCGTTCACGTACCAGCCGCTGCCCTTGAACTGGAATGCGGGCGCGGAGAGCAGCTTCTTCAGGCTGCTCCGGCCGCACTCCGGACACTCCTCCAGCGGCGGCGCGGCGAACGCCTGGATCGCCTCCAGCGTGGCCTCGCACTCCGTGCAGCGGTACTCGTAGAGAGGCATGACAGCGGCGGAATATATCAATTGGCAGCAGTCTCCGGCACCAGCTGCCAGCAAGGACGATCCGGCTCCCCGCGGCCCCTGGCAGCTAGAACTGGTACGCCACGCCCACATGGACGGCGGCGTAGGTGCTGGCGACATCGATGTCCGCGTAGTGGCCCGAGAGCTCGACGACCACGGACAGACGCTCGTTGATCGGGAAGTCGCCGGAGACGCCGAGGGTCAGACCGGGGCCCTCTTCCGAGTCCACGCCGCTGCCGAGTTGGTAGAGACCGAGGCCGAAGAACACACCGGACTGGTAGTAGAGCTCCTGGAAGCGGTACTCACCCGCGATCGTCGCGTAGCGGAAGGTCGGGCTCGCCAGGGCGCCCAACTGATCGCCGCTGAGACCGATGCTGCCGAAACGAATCCCGACCGCGGTGCGAGGCTGCGTACGCCAGGAGAACGCGGCCTGGACGCCTCCTTCGTCCGTTCCCTCGCTGAAACTGCCGCCGACCGTGGGGCTGAGCGTGACGGTGTAGCTGTACCGCTCCTGGGCCGCGGCCGTGCCCGCGCCGACGAGCAGCAGGAGGACCGTCGCCATCAACAGAACGACGGGACGGTAAACGCGTCGCGGCGCCCACGGGCGCGCGCAGCCGGGACGGGACTGAGGATCCGATGCGGTCAAGTGAATCTCCTTATAGGCGCGCCGGGACTCTAGCAACCAGCACCCCACGACACCCGGCACCACGAAGGGCGGGCGGAATTCGTCCTTGTCGGCAGGAATGACCGAAAACGGCCCACCCACCGGAAGACTGCCTACTTCGTTCTACGGATCCCGGCGCCAGAACGTCCCTCCGTGCGCTCGATGACTCGCGCCCGGACTGGTTCGCGAGTGGCGCGGATCCGGGCCGCGGCGCTACGCCTTGGCCGGAGCGCGGGGAACTGCGCGCGACGCGTCCTTGCCCTCGCCCTTCACCTGCTCCTGCCCCGGGTCTGTCTCGCCTGCTCCGCTCCGGCGCAGCGGGAGCTCAGCCTGTGCCCGAACTGCCGCCGCCTGCTGGCGCCGCCTCCGCGCGGCGCCGCGGCCGGTGACCGGCTGGAGGGCTGCGACGCCTTCTTCTGGCTCTGGGTGTACCGGCCGCCGATCGACAAGGTGATCCTGGGACTGAAGCACCAGCGCCTCGACTACCTGGGCCGCCACATCGCGGCCGAGGCGGTGGGCGCGCTGGGAATGGAACTGCGCCGCGCGGAGTTGATCGTCCCGATGCCGATGCACTGGCGCCGCCGCCTCGTCCGCGGCCGAAACCATGCCGAGTCGATCGCCCGCCCGCTGGCCGGGCAGCTCGAGCGCCCCCTGCGCTCCGCGCTGCGACGGCGGACCCTGGGCCGGCCGCAGGTCGGCCGGAGCCGGCGCCAGCGGCTCGCCAACCCGACCGTCGTGTTCCACTGCCCCCGCCCCGCCGACGTCCGTGACCGCGTCGTGCTCCTGGTCGACGATGTCGTCACCACGGGCGCCACGGCCGGTCGGGCCGCCCGGTGCCTGCGGGCCGCGGGCGCGGCGGAGGTCATCGTCTTTGTGCCGGCGCGGACACTCGGTCTACCGGCCGACTCATCCGCTATAGTCAGTGGCTGACATGAATTGCCGGAACCATCCCGGCGACTCCGGGTCGACCCTGGCGCGCGCGCGCCTGCTCTCGGCTGGAGTCCTGGCGCCGGTCGCCGCGGTCGCGCTGTTCGCCGCCGCGCCGCTCCGGGCGGGCCTCGACGTGCCCAGCCTCGGCGATCCGACATCGGGGCGGCTGGTCGGCCGCGTCAATGCCGGCAAGGCGCCGCTGCCCGCGGCCCAGGTCTACGTCTACGACGTCGCCGACAGCAGCAAGCTCCGGACGACGACCGATCGATTCGGGCGCTATGCCTTCCAGCCCCTGTCCGCGGGTATCTACCGGGTGATCGCCCACCGGCCGGGATACGTTCCCGCGGTGGTGGAACTGACCCGGACCACGAGCGAATCGGTCCAGTCGCTCGACTTCGAGCTGGGCGCCCGGGGGCACCGCTCCGGCAAGGGCGGCGAGGAGGACGAAGAGGACTTCTGGTCGGTCCGCGCGCGCATCCCCAGCGACGTGCTGCGCCAGATCCAGATCGCCGAGGCGATTGCCGACGACCAGGGCTGGGCGCTAGAGACGGCGATTCAGCGGGAGCGATTCGAGGCGGAGCTACGGACCCTTTCCGGCATCGAAGAGGCCGGCGGGGCCGGCGCCCGGGTTCTGGGCAGCCAGCTCGATCTCCGCAGCCAGTTCGGCGAAACGCAGCTCGCCCTCCGCTCCGATCTGCGCGAGTTCAAGCGTCAGGCCTTCCGTACCGATACGGCCCAGCAGCCGCTCGGCGACAGCCATGCCTTCGCGCTCAACGTGAACCGCCGGGGCTCCAACATCCAGTTCACGTCGCAGCGTCACCGCTTCCAAGGCGCCCAGGCCGGGGCCTTGGACGACTGGGACTCCGCCGCGGGCGCCGGTCTGGAGAGCTACGGCGTGCGCCTGGAACAGGCGGCCGGCGGCGGCGCCTCGCACTTCGAGGCCCGCTACACCGCGGACAACAACTTCCATCACGGCTTCGGCGATCTCTACGCCGGCCCCAGCGGGGTACACAGCCAGGCGCTGGCCGCGATCGATTCACCGATGTCGTCGACCACCCTGGAGTTTCGCGGCGCCTACGAGCGGCAGATCACCGCCACCACGTCGCTTGAGACCGGCGTCAGCTACCGCGAACGGCAGGCCTACGGCAACGGCCGGTTTTCCAGTTGGGGCGAGGATTCCCACCAGCGCTTCGACGTCTTCGGTCAGGGCGACTGGGAGATCCAGCCCACCGTCGTCCTCGAGTACGGGATGTTCAGCACCCTGAGCGACGGCAGTCTCTCGTTCACGCCTCAGGCCGGCTTCGTGGTCGAACTCGGTTCGCGCTGGCTGGCCAGGATCGCGGCCAGCCAGCGGGTCGACTCCGAAGAGCTTCTCTTCCGCGACTTCCTGCCGGTGCAGTACCAGGACGACGAAGCCTGCGGCACGGCCTACGAGCACTGCTACCGGGTCAAGCTCAGCCGCCGGCTCGGCGCATCGGACCAGGACCATCGCTTCGAGTTCGGCGCCAACCGGCGGCAGTTCGCCGACAACGTCCGGTTGTACTTCAGCCGCGACATCTTCGACCGGCTGGAGAGCCTGCTGCTGGTCGACGGCGACCAGGTCGAGGAACTTCAGTTCGGTCTGCAGCAGCGCCTGGGCGAGAAGATCCTGACCCGCGTCAGTTCCTCGGCGGCCGCCGGCGGCGGCGGTCTGCTGCGCGCCAGAGGCGGCAGCGGCAGTTTCCGCAACGAGGTCCGCTACCTCGTCGCCAGCGCCGACACCCAGTTCGAGCGCAGCTCGACCGGCGTCCTGGTCGCCTACCGCTGGGTCGAACAGGGACTCTCGCCCGTGACCCACGACGCCGCCGACTTCCGGCCCGCCGGCGGTCGGGACACCGTGCTCTCCGTGGAGCGCATCCAGGTCGTGCTGACCCAGGGCCTGCCCTGGGTCACGGGACCGCAGAACTGGGCCCTGCAGCTCGAGATGCAACTCAGCCGCGGACACGTGCCGATCAGTTCCAGCCACGACCCCGACCAGCTCCGCCGCCGCATCGTGGCTGGGATCGCGGTCCGCTTCTAGGCGAGTCACTGGCCCCCGCCGGAACCGAACGGGCTGGACGGCGTCGACTTGGCGAAGCTCCCGCGCTGCTTCTGTTGAGAAGCTCCGGATCTTGAATCCAAGAGTCCGTGCCATGCGCCCAAGAACTTCAACAGACCGTTCCGCAATCAATAGATTGAACATCCGCCAACCCACGCGCAGCTAACCTGCCGTAGAATCAAGGGCCAAGCGCCGATGTCCGGTGGCACAGCACGTGCTATAGGACATACTGATTAGGCCCCCACAAGGGTAGCCCCGGGCCGCGCCTGAGACTAAGAAGCCACACCCCACAAGAAGCAGATCCCGGATGCGCATCGAGTCCCGACCGGCCCGACTCGGCCTCACCGCGGCGTTGCTCCTGCTGACCATTCTGGTCGTCGGGCTGGGCGGGTTCTCGGTCGGCCGCAAGGTGGCCTCCTTCCAGACGATCGGCCTCGTGGCCGAGGCGACCGACAGCGGACTGCGCGTGGCGTCGGCAGACGAGGCATCCGGCCTGGAGACCGGCGACATCGTCGTCCTGGTCAACGGGGAACGGGCGCTCTCCGCCGACGAACTGGACCGGTTGCTGCGCTGTTGCAGCGAGAGCGACCTGCAGGTGCTTCGGGACGACGAACTGGTTTCGGCCCGCCACAGCCTGCCCGGGGTGACCCTGGACTGGTCCTACCTCGTGCTGGCCCTGACCGGGATCGCCTACCTGCTGATCGGCCTCTACACGCTGAGCCGGCAGCGCAGCCGGCCCATCCTGCTCTTCCACCTCTGGACGTTGACGTCGGCCGCCGTCTACTTGCTGACGCCGGCCGCGCCCTACGACGGCATCGACCGCATCTTCTACCTGGTCGACAGCGTCTGCCGCCTCCTGCTGCCGCCCCTCACCCTGCACTTCTTCCTCGTGTTCCCGGCGCGGCCGCGGTCCCGCTGGCTGCGGCGCGCCGTGCCCTGGCTCTACCTGCCGGCCACGGCACTCCTGGTCGTGCAGTTCGACCAGATCTTCGGCAACGGAATGCTCACCGGCGGGTTGAACGCAGCCACCATGGAGCAGCAGGACCGCATCGAACTCGTCCTGCTCGTCGTCTACGCGCTGGCGGCGGCCGCGGTCCTCGGTCGCAGTCTGCTGTCCCGTCGCGGCTGGGAACAGGGCCGCCAGACGCAGTGGATCGCGTTCGGCGTTGCCGGCGGCTACCTGCCGTTCCTGCTGCTCTACGTCGTGCCCTTCTCCCTCGAGCTCCCGGCGCCCGCCTGGCTGAGCGTCGCCGCCACGGCGCCCCTGGCGCTGGTGCCGTTGAGCTTCGCCTACGCCCTGCTGCGCTACCGGCTCTGGGACGTGGCCGTGATCGCCCGCGATGTCGCGACCTACGCTCTCACCGTGCTGCTGGCCGTGCTCGGGTTCTCCCTGCTCAGCCTGCTCATCCGCCGCGGCGTGTCCCAAGACATGGTCGTCGCCAGGGGCTTTCTCAACGCCAGCGCTCTTCTGGTCATCGGCACCCTCTCGATCCCGGTCAAGCGGGGCATCGGCACCGGCCTCCAGCGGCTCCAGTACCGGGCGCAGCAGAGCCGGCGCGCCCTCGAGCGGCTGGGCGAAGAACTGCTCCACGAACGGGATCTCGGCCGGCTCGCCTCGATCATGCTGAAGGAGCTGGAAGAGGGGCTGGACCTCGAGCAGAGCAACCTGTTCCTGGTCGAGGGCGATCAGCTCGTCGCGGTCAGGGAGGAACCGGAGGCGCACGCCCTCGAACTCAGTGAAGTGGACGTTCTCGTCTGGAGCGAGCCCCACTTCCTGCTGGCGCCGGCACCGCTCGCCGACGCCGCGAAGAGCACCCCGATGCGGCTCTCGGTCCTCGGCTATCACTACGTCTTCCCGCTGGAGGTGCGCGATCGCCGGGTCGGCCTCCTGTACGTCGGCCACCACACAGGCGGCGCACCGCTGTCCAGGGACGACCTGGCATTGATTCGCCAATTGCTGAACCAGGCGGCGCTGGCGATCGAGAACGCGCAACTGCTCGAACAGAGACGGCGGCAGTTGGACCGCGTCTCCGAACTCAAGCAGTTCAGCGACGAGATCATCGAGTCCTCCCCCGCCGGCATCGCCGTCGTCGACTCCGCGAATCGGATCGTGACCGCGAACGGCGCCTTCGCGGCCCTCGTCGCGCTCACCCGGAGCGATCTCGAGGGCCAGGCCCTCGACGACCTGATCCCTCTCCGGCTCTTCCCCAAGCAGGGCGACCCGCCGGTCGAGGTCCGGTTCGAGGACTCGCAGGGGCGCGAGCAGCAGTTGCAGTTGTCGGCCGCCGAGTTTCTGGGCGCCGTCCACGGTCACCGGGTCGTTGTCGCCCTCGACATCACCGAACGCGAAGCGATGAAGCGGAAACTGGCCGAGAACCAGCGCCTGGTGGCGATCGGCGCCATGGCCGCCGGCGTCGCCCACGAGGTGAACACGCCGCTGACCGGCATCTCGAGCTACGCCCAGATGCTCCTCGCCGAGACCTCCGACCGGGATCCGCGCCGGCGCCTGCTGCGCAAGGTCGAGCGCCAGACCTTCCGCGCCGCCCGCATCGTGAACACGCTGCTGGACTTCGCGCGCCGTGGCCGGCACGAGCCCGCCGCCGTCGACCTGGGCGCCGTCATCCAGGAGAGCTGCGACATGCTCGCCGAGCGTTTCGCCGAGGCGGGCGTCGAAGTCCACGTCGACCTCGACCATGACGACACGGTCTGGGTGCTCGGCAACGACACCGAGCTGGGCCAGGTGCTCGCCAACCTGCTCGCGAACGCGGTCGACGCGATGACGGAAGAAGGCTCGGGACCGAGATGCCTCACGCTCACGGTGCGAAACCTGGACGGCCAGATCAACGTACTTATCGACGACACGGGCCCCGGCATTCGCGAACAGCACCTCGAACGTGTATTCGAGCCTTTCTTCTCCACTCGCAAGGCCAGCGGCGGTACCGGCCTCGGTCTCTCCATCAGCAAGGAGATCGTGCGCCGCCACGGCGGTGACCTCTCCGCCGCCAACCTCGATCCTGCGGGCTGCCGGTTCATCGTCCGCCTGCCGCGGATGGTCTCGCCGCCGCTAGCGCCGCGGGAGCAAGGGCCATGAACATACTCGTCGTCGACGACGAAGAAGTCCTGCAGGACGTTCTCACGGCCCTGATCCGGCAGGAGGGGCACCATCCGATCTGCTGCGCCTCGGGTCAGGAGGCAATGACCGTCCTTGCCCAGGAGGAGATCGACCTGGTGCTGCTCGACCTGATGCTGCCGGACATGAACGGCAAGGAAGTCATGCGCCGGATCCGGCAGAGCGAGCCTGACCAGGTCGTGGTCGTGATCACCGCCTACTCCTCGATCGAAGGGGCGATCGAGGCGATGCGCGAGGGCGCCTTCCACTACCTGCCCAAGCCGTTCAAGAACGAAGAGGTGCGGCTCACCATCCGCCAGGGTCTCGAACGCCGCCGGCTGACTGCCGAGAATCGCGACCTGAAGGAGCAACTGCGGGAACGACAGGGCTTCGACCGCATCATCGGCAAGAGCCGGTCGATCCGCCAGGTCTTCGACCTCATCCGCAGAGCGGCGCCCTCGAAGAGCAACATCCTGATCCGCGGCGAGAGCGGCACCGGCAAGGAGCTGGTCGCCAAGTCGATCCATGGCAACTCGAAGCGCAAGAACGGGCCCTTCGTCACCGTGAACTCGGGTTCCATGCCCAGCGACCTTCTGGAGAGCACGCTCTTCGGCCACGTCAAGGGGGCCTTCACCGGCGCCGTCTCGCACAAGAAGGGCCTGTTCGAGGTCGCCCACGGCGGCACGATCTTCTTCGACGAGATCGGGAACATCCCGCCCGACACCCAGTCCAAGCTGCTGCGCGTGATCCAGGAGAAGGAGTTCATGCGCCTCGGCGGACTCGAGACGCTGCGGGCCGATGTACGGCTGGTGGCGGCCACGAACGCCGATCTGGAGACGCGGGTGGCCGGCGGCGAATTCCGCGAGGACCTCTACTACCGGCTGAACGTGATCACGATCCAGCTACCGCCCCTGTCGCGGCGCGTCGAGGACATCCCGTTGATCTCCCAGCACTTCCTCCGCACCTATTCGAGCGAGAACGAGAAGCAGCCGCGACGGCTGACCTCCGAGGCGATGGACCGGTTGATGGCCTACCACTGGCCCGGCAACGTGCGCGAACTCGAAAACGTGATCGAACGAGCCGTCGTGCTCTCGACCACTGAAGAGATCGGAGTCGATCTGCTGCCGGGCAACATCCGCAATCAGGACGCGACGCTGCCGGCCCCGGACACGCTCCCGTCGCGGGGCATCTCCTTCAAGGAAGCGGTCAGCGCCTACGAACGGCAGTTGATCGTCAAGGCGCTCCAGGCCTGCGGCGGCGTCCAGAAGCGCGCCGCCGAGCGTCTGAATGTCAAGCCGACGACACTCCACGAGATGATGAAGCGCCTGCGCGTCACGGTCGAGAGCCGGGCGAGCTAGGGCTAGCCGCTTGCGTCGAGGAACGGAGGTGCACCGCGGCGGCGGAGGACGCACCCGCCCGTCTTGGGGCAGGAGGGGTCAGCTCCCAGGTGGCGTGAGCGCTTGAGAAGAGATGGGAGGGGATGGCGCCCACTCCGCTTCACTCGCTCCGGTTGGTCGTCGGTGAGTGCGACGTCGTCGGGCGTCGCTCGTTCAGAGGCACCTGGGAGCTGACCCCTCCTAACCCCGACTGGGCTGAGGTCGGTGCCGAGGGGGGCTGACGCGCAAGGCATGGCACCGACTTGTCTCTGGGTGCGCGGACCTGCCATCCGTGCGCCCGATGACGGGCACACGGACTGGTTCGCGGGTGGCGCGGATCGCGCCGCCCGGGTTCTGGTCCGCATCCGCCGCAGGCGGAATCCGCGCCGGCAGGGTTCCAGTGCCGCGCTACGGCTTGACGAGCCCGTCGTAGGCCTCCGGTCGCCGGTCGCGGTAGAACTGCCAGACCGACCGCACCTCGTCGATCATGCCGAGGTCGAGGTCCGCGACCAGGAGTTCGTCTTCGTCCTTTGACGCCTGGGCGACGATCTGCCCCCTCGGGCTGACGAAGTAGCTGCTGCCGTAGAACGAACCGAGATCCCACGGCTCTTCGGTGCCGACCCGGTTGATGCAGCCCATGAAGTAGCCGTTCGCCACCGCGTGGGCGGGCTGCTCGATCGTCCACAGGTGGTCGGAGAGACCCGCCACCGTGGCCGACGGGTTGTAGACGATCTCGGCGCCGGCCAAGCCCAGGGCCCGGGCGCCCTCGGGGAAGTGGCGGTCGTAGCAGATGTAGACGCCGACCCTGCCGTACGCGGTGTCGAACACCGGGTAGCCGAGGTTGCCCGGGCGGAAGAAGAACTTCTCCCAGAAGCCGGCCACCTGAGGAATGTGCGTCTTCCGGTACTTGCCCAGGTAGCTGCCGTCGGCGTCGACTACCGCCGCCGTGTTGTAGAGGATGCCCGCCGTCTCCCGCTCGTAGATCGGCACGACGATGACCATCGCGTGGCGACGCGCGTACTCCGCCATCCGCTCGGTGGTCGGGCCGGGAACCGGCTCCGCGGCCGCGAACCAGCTCAAGTCCTGGCCGGGGCAGAAGTACGGCGTGTTGAACACCTCCTGCAGGCAGAGAACCTGGACGCCCTGCCGGCCCGCATCCTCGATGTACGGGATGTGCTTGGCCGTCATCGCCTCGACCGTCGCGGCGACCTCGTCCGCGGACGCGCCGTCCCCGCAGGTGCCCTCCGGCAGCGACATCTGGATCAGACCGGATTTCAACATTCTGCTCATGTCATCTCCTAGAAGGGGCCGCTGAACAAGGCCCGCTTGATGAAGTTGCCGCCGCCGGAACGCCCGTGCCAGATGTTGTCCTCGACCACCACCCGGCCGCGGCTGATCACGATCTCGGCGACGCCCTGAACCTCGGCGCCCTCGTAGGTGTTGTAGTCCACCCGCATGTGGTGCGTGTGCGGGTTGTTCACGCTGATCACTTCCCGGCGGTCCGGGTTGAAGACCACCAGGTCGGCGTCGCTGCCGACGGCGATGGTCCCCTTCTTCGGGAACAGCCCGAACAGTTTGGCGGCCGCGGTCGAAGTCAGCTCGACGAACTTGTTTACCGACAGCCGGCCACCCGCCACGCCGCCGTTGTAGACCATGCTCATCCGGTTCTCGACCCCCGGGGCGCCGTTCGGGATCTTGCTGAAATCGTCGATCCCCAGGACTTTCTGATCCTTGAAGCAGAAGGGGCAGTGGTCGGTCGAGATGCTCTGCAGGTCGCCGAAGCCGAGCCCCCGCCAAAGGTGGTCCTGGTTCCACTTCTCCCGCAGCGGCGGCGTCATGACGTACTTGGCGCCCTCGAAGTTCTCCTGGTCGTAGTGGCTCAGGTCCAGGAACAGGTACTGCGGACAGGTCTCCGCGAACACCTGGGCGCCGCGATTCCGTGCCAGGGTCACCTGCTCCAGCGCGTCCGCGCAGCTCAGGTGGACGATGTAGACGGGCACTCCCGCCACTTCGGCGATCGCAATCGAGCGATGCACGCCCTCCGCCTCCATGCGGGTTGGGCGGGTCAGGGCGTGGTACTTCGGCGACGTGTTGCCAGAGGCGACAGCCAGCTTGACGATCTCGTCGATGACGATCCCGTTCTCGGCGTGCATGCAGACCAGGGTGCCGTCCTCGCCGGCCTTGCGCATGGCGCGGAACAGCGTGCCGTCGTCCACGTAGAGGACGCCCGGGTAGGCCATGAACATCTTGTAGGAGGTCACGCCCTCGTCGGCCAGCCGCCGCATCTCCCACAGCCGGTCGTCCTCCATGTCGGTGACGATCATGTGGAAGCCGTAGTCGAGGCCCGCCTTGCCGGCCGCTTTCTCGTGCCAGGTCTCGAGCCCCTGAAGCGTCGACTGGCCCTTGGTCTGGATCGCGAAGTCGACGATCGTCGTCGTGCCGCCGAAGGCGGCAGCCCGGGTGCCGGTCTCGAAGTCGTCGGCGCTGGTCGTGCCGCCGAAGGGCATGTCCATGTGGGTGTGGGGATCGACGCCGCCCGGAAGGACCAGCCGCCCCGCGGCGTCGATCGTCCGGTCCGCCTCGACGTCGAGGTCGCGGCCGATCAGGGAGACCGTCTCGTCCTCGACGAAGATGTCGGCACGATAGTCATCGACCGCCGTGACTACGCGACCGTTACGAATCAACAGCGACATGGCGTTCCTCCTCCCGGCAGCGGGCTCCAGACACGAACGACTCTAGACTAGACGAACGACGCCCGCACTACCTCATGGAGACGTAGGGGTGAAGCCCCCAAGCGTCGACGATCAGCGCCCGCAGCCGCCGGGGAACGCGGTCGGATCCGTGATCGCCGCCGCCGGCCGGCCCGGCTCGTTGCGGTACTCCTTGAACGTGCCCGTCACGGTATCGGTGACGTGGATCAAGTAGCCCAGGTCCGTAGTCGACGCGCCGAACACCCACATGCGGCCGTTCAGCGCGCAGCCGTCCAGCACCTTGACCAGCACCTCCCAGTTTTGCCTGTCGAAGAACCAGAACAGGCCGGAGTCGTTCGTTCCCGCGTACGCCACGCTCCCCGCGCCGCTTCTTCCGTCATCGGTCCACCACGTCACACGGATCATGTACCGTGAATCCCGCAAACACAGCGTCCCGCGGTCCGGCTCGCACGTACCGGCCGGGTCGCTGGCCAGGACCAGGATGTCCCGGCTCACAGTGGACGTGGCGCCCAGACCGGAAGCGCCGAGCGCCACCCTGTAGAAGCCCGGCGACGACCAGGAGTGCGTCGGGTCCCGCTCGCTCGACACGGTCCCGTCGCCGAAGTCCCAGCTTGTCGTGGCCACCGTGCCGCTGCTCATGTCGCGTAGCGCGACTTCGACGCCGGTCCGCACGCTGCACAAATCGTCGCGGCATTCGGCATCCAGGTCGAACCGCGCCGCCGGCAGGGCGCCCGCTCCCACTTCGACCGATGCCGTCACCGAATCGTGCCGGCACAACTCCTCGCCGCAGTCGCCCGCGGCCCCCACTTCCAAACGGACCTCGTACGAACCCGGCTCAACGTAGGTGTGCGACGGCATGGACTCCGTGCTCGGATGAGCGATCGCCGTGCCGTCGCCGAAGTCCCAACTGTAGCTCTCGGCGCCCACGGAACCGCTGCCGTCGAACATCACCGCCAATCCCGTCTCCAGGGACGAAGGCACGGCCAGACTCGCCACCAGTGGCGGCGGCTCGGGCTCCGGCTCCGGTGGCGGCGGAGGTGGAGGTGGAGGTGGAGGTGGCGGAGGCGGAGGCGGAGGAGGCGGAGGAGGCGGAGGAGGTGGAGGAGGCGGAGGAGGTGGCGGCGGAGGTGGAGGAGGCGGAGGTGGTGGCGGATCCGGGCTCTCGACGCCGTAGAGCGCCCGGATCCCGGCGATGTCGTCGTCGTTCAGGTGGTAGCCGCGACCACTGATATTGGCCGACCACATGATCGCTTCCCGATCCGACGAATGGTGCAGGCCCAGCGCGTGACCCAACTCATGGGTCATCACCTGCCGCCAGTCGTCAGGCGGGTAGTTGTCAAGGAAGTTGCGGACCACGGTGACATAGGCGCGGGACGGTTCCGTTGCCGGCCCCAGGTTCGCGGCGTCATAGGAGGTGCCGCAGAACAGCCAGGCTCGGCCGAGAGTGATCCCGAACCTAAGGGGACGAACGCCGATCCCCGTATCGCTGATGTGCGTCGGAGTCGGCAGCGCATCGAAGTCTGGTTCCCCGTCCACCGGGGCGGCAGCGGTGCGAAGGGCCGTTTCCACCGCGAGGACTTCCGCCTGCGTTCCACCCGCCGGCGGCGCCGCGATCGAGACCGTGGGAGCGGACGTGTAGCCGGCGCCGCGGTCGTTCGGCACGATCTCAACCACCTCGCCGTTGAGGATCAGCGCTTGCAGGCGCGCCGTCGTGCCGCCGGCCGGCGCGTCCGAGACCGTGACCGCAGGGGCTTCCACGTAGCCGCTGCCGTGGCTCCACTTGAGCCGGGAGAGCGAGCCCTTGTCGACGGGCGCGCTGAACGTCACCCGAGGGTTGCCGAGAAGGCCGTAGTCGCCGGAGTCGGAAACGTCGACGCGGCTCACGGTGCCCAATTCAAGGTCGGTACTCCCCTGTCCGACCATCCGCCGCTGGCCCAGGACCGCGGTGCCCGCCGCTCTCCGCCCACCCTCGGGAGGCTCCGAGAACGTCACCGTCGGCGGATCGGTGTAGCCGAGGCCAAGGCCGGCGGCGTTGAGAGAGACTCTCAGGACGCCCGTCACTCGCTCCTCCGTGCGCGACAACGGCAGCGACGCCGCCGAGGCCGCCTCCCAACGCGCCGCCGACGCCACAAGATCGGACCAGCCGACCGAACCGTCCGTGCCGGACAGTTCCATGCTGTTGGCCGACCATGTGGGGAACGTCCGCCACCGCAAGACCCGCCCGCCACCGCATCGGCGGTCGTACAACTTGTATGGCTGCACGACCGCGACCGGACCGACGGCTTCGTAGTCCGCCGGTCGCCGGCGCCCGGCGCGGCGGTCCTCGACCCACGCCCGGAATCGCCCCGCCTCACGGGCCTCCCCGTCGGTCGAGACGTAGCGCGCACCTACCCGCTGCATCCATCCGAGCGCGGGGTCGGCGCGGCCGTCGGCGTCGAGGAACCAGATGCCGCGGTCGCCAAGCACGGCCTGCGGCGCTCCGGGCACGATCCACTCCGTACCGCCGACCTGCTCGACCGTCACCGTGGCTCCCGCGCCGCCCTTGAGCACGCCATCGACGGCGACCGTCAGGTAACGGTAGCGCGGAGTCTCACGCACCGAAACCACCTCGCCGAAGACGATCGCCGCGGCGCCGTCCACCAGTTCGGCGTCCGTCACCGGAGCGTAGGTCAAAGATGCGGCCGGCGCCGCGAGCAGCACCAGCGCAACGACGAACAACTTCGTCCGCTTGACACTGCCTCCAGGGAGCACAGTGACTGGAATCCTAGACATGGAGCGTGAGCTTCCTGTTCCTCTCCTGTCCGAATACTCCCGTGTATGGGATCCGTACACTCTAGCCCGAAGTTCTGAGCTTCAAGTCGTGAAATCGCCTGTAGTGGTGGGCGTTTTCAGTTGTTCGGCGGTGTCTTGTACTGGGTACGTCGGCTTCAGGGGCGGATGCCGAGTAGTTTGAAGGCTTCGTTCTGGAGTGGAGTGGGCCGTGCGAGGACGTCGGCTGTGGAGTCGGCGTCGCCGTGCATCCGCACCCGGTTTCGGGTCAGCGTGGCCAGGTCGGCGAGCAAGGTCTGGAAGCTGTGGACGGGGAGTCCGTCGGGGGTGCTCCGGGAGTTGGCCTTGGCCATCGCCTCGGGCGACCTGCGCGCGGGATCGACTGGCGACTCGCGTTGGTCGTCGCGGCGTTGGTCGTCGAAGAGGATGGGCGCCAGGGTCCGGCGCATGTGCCACTCGACGTAGTAAGCGAGCATGCAGAGGAAGACGTGGGCGCGCACCCTCGAGGCCAGGCGATGGTGGACGGGGCGCACCTTGAGGTCGACGCTCTTGAAGGAGCGGAAGGCGCGTTCGACGCGGCTGAGGCTCTTGTAGGCGCGGACCGCATCGGCTGCCGGCAGTTCGTTTTCGGGGACGTTGGTGCGGATGACGTAGAAGCCGTCGAGAGCGGCTTCCTCGGCGATGCGCGCCTCGTTGCGGCGGTATTGGAAGCCGTCCTCTTCGATCTCGACCTCGAAGTGCTTGCCGACCTTGTAGGCGCCCCGGGCGCGGTCCGCGCGCACGGCGATGGCGTCCTTGCCGCGCAGGGGGTTCTTCTTGCGCCGCGTCGCCGCAACGACGGCGTCGAGCTTGCGCTCGGTGGCTTCGAGAAGCTCCTGGCGCTTGCGGCCGCGTTCCTCCGCCAGAAGCGGGTTCCGGCACACCACGAGGCGCTCCTTCGGGTACAGCTCCGGGACCCTGATCTCGGCCATCTTCCGCTGGTCGAAGAGCGACAGTTGCAGGTGGCCTTCCTGGGCCAGCGTCCTGATCGCCGGCGCGCGCAGGGCGCTGATCCAGGACAGGCCCGCGGGGTCGAGGTCCTCGCGGATGCGCGCGTCGGTGATCAGGCCCCGGTCTGAGACCATCACGATCCTCTCCAGCGAGAAGCGGTCGCGGAGCTTCTGCACCTGGGCGTTCAGGGTCGTCGGATCGGCCGTGTTGCCCTCGAATACCTCGACCGCGACCGGGCATCCGTCCCGGCTGCAGAGCAGGCCGAAGACGATCTGGACCTTGCCTCTCTTCTTGTCCCTGGAGTAGCCGTGCCTGGCCAGCGTGCACTTCCTGCCCTCAAAGTAGACCGAGGTCACGTCGCAGAGCACCAGCGAGCCGTCTTCCAGATGCCGCCGGGCAAGAGTCCGCTCGATGCGCGGCTGTCTTTCGAGCAGCCAGTCCATGGCGCCGTAGAGTTCGTCGGCCGAGGCCTCCTGCACGCCGAGTTCCTCGCCGAGGGTGTGGCTCATGGTCTCGCTTGCGAGTCCGCGGGCGGTGGCGAGCTTGGATCGCGGCTCGAGGATGCGGGCCGCGATCATGGCCAGCGCCAGCGCCCGCGAGGGCCGTCGATCGAGGAGCCGTTCGAGGCCGAGGCTTCGGGCCGCGCCGAGGACGGCGGCGACGTGGCCGTGCGGTCTGGCGCGCAGGATCTCGAAGGCTGCCTCGAGCGAAGGCAGGGCGACTCCTCCCTTGAGCAGGGTTCTGAGTCCTTCGACGAGTTGGTCGGGCCACTTGGAGAGGTTGGCGAGAGTGCGTTTCTTGACCTTTCCGTCCTGTCGGTAGGACTCTCTCAGCAGGACGGCTGGTGGTGAGTTTCGGTTGGGTACCCGTTCGATGTACATGGCTTCTCATTGTAGACGAAACCATTCAGAATATCTACATGCCACGAGATCATTACATGGCTACCAATGGCAGAAAACAGGGGCGGCCCAACACCCGAAAACCCAAGCACTGCAACGCCTCTCGACGACGAGGAGGCCCCAGGAGCCTCAGAACTTCGGCCTAGCACCATGACCGGCGCCGAGCCTCACTCCGTTCGCCGCCATCTGCGGGTCGCGATAGACGCCTACGACGCCACGATCCGGCGGTTCATTCCCGGCTACGAGGAGATGCTCCGCATCGCGGCGCGGGAACTCGCGCCGGTCGCACCCGGCCTGGTGCTCGACCTCGGCGCCGGCGCCGGCGCCCTCTCCGATGCGATCCTGGGGTCGACCGACGCCGGGACGGTCGAACTCATCGACGTCGATACGGAGATGCTCGAGCAGGCCAGGACCCGGCTCGCGCGGTTCGGCGGCCGCGCGCGCTTCGCGGAGGGCTCGTTCCTGGGAGACCTGCCGGGCTGCGACGGTGTGGCGGCGTCGCTGGCGTTGCACCATGTGCCCACTCTGGAGGAGAAGCGGCGCCTCTACCGGCGCATCCACGAGGCACTCGGGCCGGGCGGCGTGTTCGTCAACGCCGACGCCACCATGCCGGCGGAACCCGCCGCGGCGGAGGCGGCATGGCGCGCGTGGGCCGACCACCTGGTGAGTCACGGCATCGACGAGCGGCGCGCCTTCGAGCACTTCGAGGAGTGGTCGGAGGAGGACACGTACTTCCCGCTCGAGGACGAGTTGGCGGCCATGGCCGCGGCGGGCTTCGAGGCCGAGTGCGTATGGCGGGAGGCGGGGATTGCGGTCGTGGTGGGACGCAAGTAGATCACCGCCGCAACCGCACAACCCGCGCAAGCGCCGCCAGGTCAAGAACAACAGCCTCCACCTCGAACCCGCCGCGCTCCGCCAGTTCCCGCACCCCGTCGAGCTGCCCCTTCCCGATCTCGACCAGCAACCGCTGACCCGCCGCGAACGACTCGCCCGCACCCAACAACCGGCGGTAGAAATCGAGCCCGTCACCGGCGAACAGCGCTTCCGGCGGCTCGTGGTCACGCACCTCCGGCATGAGCGAGTGCCATTCGCCTGTGTCGATGTAGGGCGGGTTCGAAACGACCACGTCGAACGCCTGCAGCCGAAGAGACGACAGCAGGTCCGCGCGGACGAGAAGCACCCGACCGTCTACATCGTGCCGGCGGCAGTTCGACGCCGCCACTGCCAGCGCACCGAGCGAAAGATCCGTCGCGACCACCGACGCCTCCGGGCGCTCCAGCGCCATCGTGATCGCGATGCAGCCGCACCCCGTCCCCAGGTCGAGCACTCTGGCGCCGGCGCCGGCGCCGATGCACTCCAGCGCCGCCTCCACCAGATGTTCCGTCTCCGGCCGCGGAATGAGCGCCCGCGGATCGACTTCGAAGCTGCGACCGTAGAACTCGCGCCGGCCCACCAGGTAGGCCATCGGCACCCGATCCGCCCGGCGCCGGATCAACTGCCCGTAGCTCACCCCGGCGCGCTCGGACACATCCTCGTCAGAGCGCGCGTACACCTGCGCCTCCGCGAGCCCCAGGACCTCGCCCAGCAGCCGCGCCGCCTCCCGGCGCGGCATGTCCACCGAACCGCTCAGGTGACTTGAGCCCAGGTCAAGCAGATCGATGATTCGAGCGGCCCCCTGCTGAGGCCTGCGGCCCTCCGGCACCGGGAGGCAGCCCCGTCAGATCGCCCCGCTGTCGCCCGACTGCCGCAGCCGCTCCGCTTCGAAGTGCCGGTGCAGCGGGACGATCAGCGGGTCGAGATTCCCTTCGAGGATGGAAGGCAACTTGTGGATCGACAGCCTGGCGCGGTGGTCGGTGACCCGGTTCTGCGGGAAGTTGTAGGTCCGGATCTTCTCGGAGCGGTCGCCGCTGCCGACCATCCGGCGGCGCTCCGCGCCGATCTCGGATTCGGCCCGCGCCTGTTCGATCTCGAGCAGGCGGCTCTTGAGCACCCGCATCGCCTTCGCCTTGTTCTTGATCTGGCTCCGTTCGTCCTGGCAGGTGACGACCACGCCGGTAGGCTGGTGCGTCAGGCGCACCGCCGAGTAGGTCGTGTTGACGCCCTGGCCGCCGGGGCCGGACGCGCAGTAGGTGTCCACCCGCAGGTCCGAGGGTTCGATCTCGATCTCGATGTCCTCCGCCTCGGGCAACACGGCGACCGTAACCGCCGAGGTGTGGATGCGCCCGGAGGCCTCCGTCTCCGGCACGCGCTGGACGCGGTGGACGCCCGCCTCGTAACGCAGGGTGGCGAAGGCGCCCCGGCCCTCGACGATCGCCGACACCTCCTTGACGCCGCGAATGCCGGACTCGGACAGGTCGAGGATGTCGACCTTCCAGCCGTGCGCATCGGCGAAGCGGCTGTACATGCGGAAGAGCTCCGCGGCGAACAAGGTCGCCTCGTCGCCGCCGGTCCCGGCGCGGATCTCGAGCACCGCGTTGCGCTTCTCGTCCGGGTCCTTGGGCGCCAGCTCCTGCTTCACCTTCTCCGCGAGCGCGTCGAGCGTCGCCCGCAGCAGTCGCTGCTCCTCGGTCGCCATGGGGAACAGATCGTCGTCGCGGTCCAGTTCGCCGAGGAGCTCCGCGGTCTGATCGAGTTCCTCCCGGGTCCTCTTGTACCGGTGGAAGAGCTCGACGACCGGGTTCAGCTCCGCCAGCGCCCGGCTCGTGTCGCGAAAGATTCCGGGGTTGGCGAGCACGTCCGGATCGGCGAGCTTGGCCGTCAGCTCGTCGAAGGTCTGCTCTATCTGTTCGAGCTTGTCGAGCATGGCCCGAGATCCTCCAGTTGGTTCCGTATCCTGCCACGGGCGGCGGCCGCCGGAATGCCGGATCCTGCTTTCCGGTTATCGTTTCGTATGGCCTCGTTAGCCATGATCGCCTGGACGCTGCCGCTGCTGGTGCTGGCGGCCGACGACGATCCGCGTATCCGCCTGGTCGAGCTCCAGTCCGACGGGCAGCACGAGGCCGCCCTCGAAGAGACGCAACGGATTCGCAGCGAGCAACCGGACCTCGCGGCCGGGTACGGCATGTGCTACCTGCAGGGAAGGCTGCTGGAAGAACTCGGACGGCTCGAAGACGCCTCCGAGGCCTTCGCCACCTGCCTGTCCGAGACTCCGGCGCTCGAACCCTGGGCACGCCACCGCCTGGCGGTCGCCCAGACCCGGCTCGGCGCCCCGGAGATCGCGGCCGGCGTCACGGCGACGCTACTCGGCAACCGGCCGCCGCGGGTCCTGGTGCGTCCGGCAGCTGAACTGCTCGCGTCGAGTCTCGATCTGGGCGGAGACTGCCGGCTGCTGGCCGGAATCACCGTTTCCCGCCTGCCCGCAACCGAACGCCGCCTCCTGAGCCTGAGCCGCGCCAAGTGCCGGCTCGCGGCCGGCGAGCTGGACGAAGGGGCTCTCGACCTGGTCGCCCTGCTCGAGGAGCGGTCGAACGACGTCGTGGCCTTCGAGGCCGCCGAACGGCTGCACGGCCTGCGCCCGGAACTCGAGAACCCGCAGGAACTGCTGCTGCTCGGCACGACGTTTCACGAACATCGCGCTTTCGACCGCTCCAATCAACTGCTGGGCCGGATCGTCATCGACCTGGAGGTGCGGACGAACTCCGACTTCGAGATCCACTACCGGTGGGCGCGCAGCCACTTCTGGCAGGGCCGCCTCGAGGACGCGGCCCGGCACTACGAAGTGCTGGCCACGAACGTGAACTCGGCGCGCTACTCGGCCCAGGCGCTCTACCACAAGGCGAAGTCGGAAGAGCTGTCCGGCGACTGGAGCGCCGCCTCCAACACCTTCCGGCGCACCTACCTGGCCCATCCCCAGGGCAACTTCGCGGCCGCGGCGCTGCTCGGCGCGATGCGCCTCGACTGGCGGCGCGGGCTCGAGGACGAAGCGCTCAAGCTCTATCCCGTGCTGCTTCAGCTCCAGGGCGACCGCGCCGTGGTCGCCCGCGGCAGCCTCTTCCTCGCCGTTTCGGACCTCGTCCAGGGACGCCTCGACCGCGCCGGCGACTGGTTGGCCGACGCCGAGCGCGCGAGTCGCAGCGTGGCCCTCGAAGTGCGCTACTGGCGGGGCCGGCTGCTCGAAGCCCGCGGCGGTCTGGACCGCGCGATCGAGAACTACGCCGACGTGCTCGCGGCCGACCCGCACCACCCCCTGGCGCAGGAAGCCGCGAATCGTCTTGCCGCCGAGCCGCTCCGGGTTCACGCCCAGCGGCTCGCGGGCGAGATGGCGCGTTCCCAGAACCCCTCCCTGCTCTACCGCGCCTGGCTGCTCCATGGTCGGCGCGGCGACAAGGCCGAAGGCGCGCGGCAGCTCCTCCAGGGCCGGCTGGTCTCCGACTCGGGCGTGCGTTCTTTCCTGACACTGCGCAGCATGCCGCCCGACACCTGGCCGCTGTGGACCCAGTCCGCCACACGTCCACAGGAACTGATGCTGGCGCTCGGCCTGTGGGGAGACGCAGTCGAGGTCGTGAACCGGCACTTCCCGGTGGCGAGCCCGCGTCTCGCCCTGACCGCAGCCGAGGGCCTCGCCGAGAGCCGGCCGCGACGCGCGCTCCTGATCGCCGAGATCCTCGCTGAGCGCGCGCCGAGCCGGGTCCCGGCGCCGCTCCACCCGCTCACCCTCCGCCGAGCGCTCTACCCCAGAGCCTACGGCGACATGATCGAATCCGCCGCGGCGCGACGCGGTCTGGATCCCTTCCTGATGGCGGCGATCATGCGCCAGGAGAGCCGCTTCGACCACCAGGCGGTGTCGGCGGCCTCGGCGCGGGGCCTGATGCAGTTCGTCTACCCCACCGCGGCACGGCTTGCGGCCAGCACCGGCCGGCCCCTGCGAACGCCGCGCGACCTGGAAGATCCCTCGCTTGCGATCGAACTCGGCGCCGCGCACCTGGCAGAGTTGCGCGCCCTGTTCGGCAACGAGCAGCACATGATGATCGCCGCCTACAACGCCGGTGAAGCGCAGGCCGGCCTCTGGCGCCGTCACTGCTACACCAGCGGCGCCGACGAGTACTTCACGAAAGTCGGCTTCAGCGAGACCAGGAACTACCTGGAGCGCGTGTTCCACAACGTGGCCCAGTACCACGACCTCTACGGCGCCGGCCCCGCAGGCTGACGCCGTGAGCGCCCCGAAACCGCCGGCCGCCGCGGGCCGGCTGCGGATCGTGGCCACGCCGATCGGCAACTTGGCCGACCTCTCCCCCCGCGCGCGGGAGGCGCTGCTCTCCGCCGACCTCGTCGCCTGCGAAGACACCCGCCGCACCGGCCGGCTGTTCCAGAGCCTCGGCGCCGGCGGCCCGGCCTACCGGCCGCCTCTGCTGCCGCTTCACGACCACAACGAGGATCGGCAGATCGGCCGCGTGCTGCGCACGCTCGAAGACGGCGGCGCCGTGACCCTGGTCTCCGACGCCGGCACACCCCTCGTCTCCGACCCCGGATTCCGCCTCGTGCGGGCCGCGGTGCGGCAGGGCTTCGCGGTCGAAGCGTTGCCCGGCCCCTCGGCGATCCTGGCCGCGCTGGTGGTCTCCGGGCTGCCGCCCTACCCGTTCACCTTCCTCGGCTTTCCGCCTAGAAAGAAGGGCAAACGACGGCGCTTCTTCGCCTCCCACGCCAAATTCGCCCACACCGTCGTGTTCTTCGAGTCGCCGCAGCGCGCCGCCGCCTCGCTCGCCGATGCCGCCGACGCCTTCGGCCCCGACCGCGACGCGGCGCTGGCCCGGGAGTTGACCAAGCTGCACGAGGAGGTGCTGCGCGGTCCGCTCGACGAACTCGCGGGCGAGGTCGGGGAGCTCCCGAAGCTGCGCGGCGAGGTGACGGTCGTGGTCGGCGGGTGTGGCCGGCGCTAGCAATCGCCTGATGTGGCTTCCCTTGATGGCCGTAAGCTCCAAGCAGCAGGCCCGTCAGTCTCGGGGCTTATCGAAGAGCACCCATACGGCGAAGGCCCGGCGGTCCTTGACCCTCGTACACGACACGAGCGCGCCTCTGTTCTGCAACCGGCACGGCGTCACTGCGAGCGGTGGGCTTGCAGTAGAGACTCTCGCTCCGGGAAAGGCCGTGCTCTGGGTGCGCGGGCCTTCTGGCCCGCACCAAGCGCGCCGCCGCGAAGCGGCGCGCGCGAGCTCAACTCAACAACGGGCGTTCAACGCCCGCTCGATCCAGCAGCCGCCGAGCACCTTCGTGCCGCGGTAGAAGACCGCCGCCTGGCCCGGCGCGACCCCGGCCTGGGGTTCCGCGAAGCCAACCCGGCAGACGCCGGGTCCGTCGTCCGTGCTGCGCACGCTCTCGACCGTCGCCGCGACCCCCGGATGGCGCGAACGGATCCGCACCTCGACCTCGACCCCCGAGCCGGCGGCGGCCCCGGCGATCCAGTGCAGGCCGCGGCCGATCAGACCCGGCGCCAGGAGTTCGTCGCGTCCGCCGACCACGACCCTGTTCTCCTCCGGCTGCACGTCGAGCACGTAGAGCCGGCGGCCGGCGGCAACGCCCAGGCCCCGTCTCTGCCCCACGGTGTAGCGGTAGTACGGCGCGGCGGCGCCCAGTTCTGCGCCGTCGCTCGCCGTCACTCGGGCTGGCTCCTTCGGCAGGTCCGGCCGCTCGCTCTCGATGAACTGCCGCACGCCGCGGTCGACGAAGCAGATCTCCATGCTCTCGCCCTTCTCCGCCACCGCCAGCCCAGCCTCGCGGGCGATCTCACGCACTTCCGTCTTGGTCAGTTCGCCCAGCGGGAACACGGCGCGGGCCAGTTGCTCCTGGGTCAGTTCGAACAGGAAGTAGCTCTGATCCTTCGACCGGTCGGCCGCGGTATGGAGTTCGTAGCTCCCGTTCACGCCGCGCCGGATGCGAGCGTAGTGGCCGGTGGCGATGCGGCCGGCGCCCAGCCGCCGCGCCCGCTCCCAGAAGGCCTCGAACTTGATCTCCGTGTTGCAGGAGATGCACGGACTCGGCGTGCGGCCGTCAACGTAGCTGTCCACGAACGGATCGACCACGTGCCGGCGGAACTCCCCGTCCATGCGCAGCGTGTAGTGGGGCAGGCCGATCTGCTCGGCCACCCGCCGCGCGTCGCCGAGGTCGAGCGAACCGCAGCAGCGGCCATGCCGAACCTGCTGCGAACGGTCCCAGAGCAGCATCGACAGGCCGACGACCGGCGTCCCCTGGCGTTCCAGGAGCAGCGCCGCGACCGAGGAGTCGAGACCGCCGCTCATCGCCACCGCGGTCAGGGGAGCGGCCCCGGATGCGGGCGAGACGCCCGCGTTCCCAGGGGCGGGCGAGACGCCCGCGCTCACCCTGCCACCGCCCGGGCCGCCGGCTCCCCGGACAGGGCGCGCAGCGCCGCCACTTCGCGCTCCAGCGCCGGCAGGAAGCGAGCGATCTCCGCCTCGTCGTTCGTCGTCCCCAAGCTGATCCGGATCGACGCCATGGCTTCGGCCGCTTCGACACCCATCGCGAGGAGCGTCCGGCTCGGCTCGACGACGCCCGAAGCGCACGCGGCCCCGGTCGAGACCGCGAAGCCGGCCAGATCGAGGCGAACGACGAGTTCCTCGCCGATCAAGCCCGGCAAGGCGACGTGGGTCACATGGGGCAGCCGCGGCGACGACGCACAGTGCAGCCGGGCGTCGGGGATGCCGGCCAGACCCGCCTCCAGCCCGTCCCGCAGCCGGCTCAGCCGCTCGATGCGAACGTCCAGTTCCTCTGACGCCAGCGCCGCGCAGGCGCCGAAACCCACCAGGGCCGCGACGTTCTCGGTACCGGCCCGCCGCCGGCGCTCCTGGCCGCCGCCGAGGATGAGCGGTTCAAAGGCGGCGCCCTCGCGGATCCAGAGCGCGGCCGCGCCCACCGGTCCGGTGAACTTATGCGCCGCGACGACGAGGTAGTCGGCGCCCAGGGCGCCGGCATCGATAGCGAGCTTGCCCGCCGCCTGCACCGCGTCGCACAGAAGCGGTACGCCGCGGGCCCGGCACGCCGCCGACGCCTCCGCAACCGGCTGCACCGTACCCAGCTCGTTGTTCGCCAGCATGAGGCACGCCAGCCGCGTGTCCGGGCGGAGCGCCGCCGCCACCGCGTCGGCCGCGACCACGCCGTCGGCGCCTGGGCAGAGCCGCGTCACCTCGACACCGAGGCTCTCAAGCCGGTCCGCGGCGGCCTGGATCGACGGATGCTCGAGCTCCGAGATCACCAGGTGGCCACCCCCGGCGCCGACCGCGCCGGCAAAGGCCGACAGCAGAACCGCGTTGTTCGCCTCCGTGCCCGAGGCGGTGAAGACCACCTCCGCCGGTTCCCCGCCGACGAGCTCCGCCACCTGCTCCCGCGCCAGCTCGACCGCGGCCCGCGCCGCCCGTCCGAAGGCGTGGACCGACGACGGGTTGCCGTGCCTCGCCCCGAGCCACGGCGCCATCGCCTCAGCGACCCGCGGATCAAGCGGCGTCGTGGCGTTGTGGTCGAGGTAGACGGACATGGGCATGGTGGTGGGGATTGTACGTTCAGAGACTGGGGCACGCGGTGTTCACAAGAAAGGCGCCGGCCGAAGGCCGGCACCTTACTTCGCCGTCGGCACGCTACGCTTGACCGCTGAGTTCCCCCGCCCGCTCAAGGACCCCCCGTTGCCGATGAAAGCCGCAAGCCGCGCCACGATCCTGGCCCTGGCGACAGGGTTTCTCCTCTCGGCTGCGCCTGCACTCGTCACGCCGGAAGCCGCACGGGAAGAGCGGAAGGAGACCCGCAAGGAGAGGCGGGAACGCCGCGCCGCCCTCGAGGCGGTCGAAGCGGCGCTGCCGCTCGAGTTCAAGAAGTTCCTCGACGACGTCCACTTTCTCATCACCGACGGAGAACGCGAGGCGTTCCTCGAGATCACGCAGGACTACCAGCGGCGCGCCTGGATCGAGCGCTTCTGGCGGGTGCGCGACCCCTACGCCGACACGCCGCGCAACGAGATGCGCGCCCGCTGGGAGGAGCGGCTGCTCTACGTCCAGCAGGAGTTCGAGGGCCCGCGCTCGGACCGGGCCCGGATGTTCCTGCTCAACGGCGAACCCTCGGGGCGACTCAAGTTCCAGTGCACGATGGTCACCTGGCCGATCGAGATCTGGTTCTACCAACGCAGCGACCGGGTCGGCCACGAGTTCTTCCTGCTGTTCTACCGGCGCGCCAACCAGCCCCACTACGAACTCTGGCACCCCTCGGACGGCATCGACCGGCTGCTGGACTTCGGCGTCAGCGCTCAGGGCGCGGGCTTCGACATCCAGAGCTGCAAGGACGGCGATGTCGCCGCGTCCGCGATCAACTGGCTGCTGCGCTCGGGCGGCATGGAGTTCGCCATGCTGATGGGGCGCCTGATCGAAGCGCCGGAGGCGCCCTCGGCGGAATGGACGCTCACCTTCGAGGCCTACACCACGGACCTGCCCGCGGACGCCGAGCCCTTGGGCGCCACTCTCGAGGTCCGCTACCCGGCCCGCTACCAGGCGCGCACCGTGGTGGAGGCCCTGGTCGAGGTCGACCCGTCCTCGGCCAGCCGCGACACGCTGGGCGGGCAGTCGAGCTACAACTTCTTCCTCACCGGCGAGGTGCTGCGCGAAGACGCGCTGTTCGAGAACTTCCGCTACAAGTTCGACCTGCCGCTGGGCAACACAGGCAGCGCCGGCGAAGCCGGCGACGCGGACGGCACAGACGGCCCGCCGATCCTGCTCTCCTTCGAACGGCGGCTGCGACCGGGCAACTACCGGCTCGTGCTCAAGATCGAGGATCTGAACGGGGCCCGTTTCGCCCGTCTGGAGCAGCCGCTCGAGGTGCCGACCCTGGAGGCGCCCGCCGCCCGCCAGCTCGACCCGGCGGTGCAGAAGATCATCGACCAGGCGGAGGCGGTGCTCGCCAGCGACGTGCCCACGGTGCAGCTCCTCGAACCGCCCGGCGAACTCCAGACCGGCCTGGTGCGCTTCGACACCCTGGCCACCGGCGACATCGCCGAGATGCGCTTCTGGCTCGACGGCAACCAGGTCGCCCGCAAGCGCCGGGCCCCGTTCTCGGTCGAGCTCGACCTGGGATCGGTGCCCCGGGTCCACCTTCTGCGCGCCACCGCGCACGATGAGGACGGCGCCGAGATCGCCTCGGACGAGATCTCCATGAACTCCGGCCGCAACCGCTTCGCGCTCCGCTTCGCCGAACCGCGCGAGGGCGTCAAGTACGAGGGCGAGGTCCAGGTCGAGGTCGATCTCGCGGTCCCGGACGGCAGCCTGGTCGAGCGCCTGGAGCTCTTCTTGGGCGACGAACCGATCGCCACCCTCTACCAGGAGCCCTTCAGCCACCGGGTCGACCTGCCGCCCGGAGACGCGATCACCTACCTGCGCGCCGCCGCCTTCCTCGTCGACGGCAACTCCACCGACGCCGTCGTTTACGTCAACGCGCCGGACTACCTGGAGATCGTCGACATCCAGTACGTCGAGCTCTACGCGACGGCGCTCGACCGGTCGGGCCGGCCGCATGAGGATCTCCAGGCCGACCAGGTCACCATCCTCGAAGACGGCGCGCCGCAGGAGATCCTGCGCTTCCAGCGGGTCACCGACCTGCCGGTCCACCTCCAGGTGATGCTCGACGTCTCGGCTTCCATGGTCGACCGCCTGGGCACCGCCCGCAAGGCCGCCCTCGGCCTGTTCCAGTCCGAGATCACCCCCCGCGACCGGGCGGCCCTGGTCACCTTCAACGACCACCCGTACCTCGCCGCCGACTTCACGAACGACCCCGTGAAGCTCGCCGGGTCGCTCGCCGGGCTCAAGGCCGAGCGCGGCACCGCGCTCTACGACGCGCTCGTCTTCGGCCTCTACTACCTGAACGGAATCAAGGGCCAGCGGGCCCTGCTGCTGCTCTCCGACGGCAAGGACGAGAGCAGCCGCTTCAGCTTCGAGCAGGCGCTCGAGTACGCGCAGCGCTCCGGGGTCGCGATCTATTCGATCGGACTGGGCCGCCAGACGGGTCCGGCCAAGCGGGCGCTCTCGCGCCTCGCCGCCCAGACAGGCGGCCAGTCCTTCTTCATCAGCAACGTCGGTGAACTCGCCGGCGTCTACCGGCAGATCCTCGGCGAACTGCGCTCCCGGTACCTGATCACCTACCAGTCGACGAACACCAGCGGCGACCGCCGCTTCCGCGAAATCGAGGTCGACGCCCGGGCGCCGGGGGTGTCGATCCGGACGCTGAAGGGGTACTACCCGTGACGTGCGGGCCGCACGGATGCGGAAGAGCAGAGCGCACGCCGCTACGCGGCGACGCCCGGATGCGGGCCAGAAGGCCCGCGCACCCAGGGACACGGCGTCAATGCGAACGCGCTTCTCTTCTGCAACCGTCACGACCTCACTGCGAGCGGTGGTTTACGGTAGAGACTTTCGCTCCGGGAGAGGTTGCGCTCTGGGTGCGCGGGTCTTCTGACCCGCTCGCCGCCGAAGGCGGCCAGGTCACGCGCCGGCCGGAGGCCGGCACCTTCGCAGCAGCGGCGTGCGCGAGTCTCCTTCTCACCGTCCTCACCCTCCTCGCCACCGCCGCCCTCGCCCAAACCACCGCCGCCCCCGGGCTGGACCGGCGGCACGCCGACTTCCTCGAGGCGGTCGAAGCGATCCTGACCGACACCGAGCGCCGGGTGTTCGGCGAGCTGCGGCACGGCTACCAGCGCGACTCCTTCATCAAGCGCTTCTGGAGCGTCCGCGACCCCTATCCCGAGACGCCGCAGAACGAGTTCCGGGAGCATTTCGACCGCGCGCGAGAGACGGCCGAAGAGCGCTTCGGCGGCGCCCGGGGCGCACGTTTCGAGGCGCTGCTGCTGCACGGGAAGCCGGAGCGCACGTTTCGCACCACCTGCTCTCTGCTCCGCACGCTCGAGATCTGGCACTACCCGCACAGCCCGGTCGTGCGCGGCGAGTTCTATCTCGTCTTCCTCCGCCAGGGCGGCCGCTACCGGCCGTGGACGGCGGCGGACGGGCTGTCCGGCATCCTGCTCTTCACCGGTTCGCTGACCGACCGCACGTCGCAGATCGCGGAGATCGGCCGCGAGTGCGCGCACGGCGGCGACGTGCTGGCCGCCTTGGGGCTGGCGCTCGACTGGGAGGCGATGGGCGGGCCCGAGCCCGGGAGGGCGAACGACGAATGGGCGCTCGCCTTCCTCGACCGCAGCACGGAGGCGCCCGCCGGCGCCGAGCAGCTACCGGCCGAGATCGCCATGCGCTACCCGGGCCGCCGGGGCAGCCGCACCGTGGTCCAGGCGATCGTCGGCATCGACCCGGCCCTGTTGCCTGCGGCCGAGGACGACCGCCGGCGCTTCGTGCTCGACGGCGAGGTGCTGCGGCAGGGCGAGCTGTTCGAGAACTTCCGCTACCGGTTCGAGCCGCGGGCCCAGACCCGTGCCGGCGCCGCGGACGGCGGGGCGGTCCCCCTGGTCATGCAGCGCTACCTGCGGCCGGGCGCCTACCGCCTGGTGGTCAAGGTGCGCGACCTGGACGCCGACCGCTACTTCGCCGCCGACGCCGACATCGAGGTACCGCTCGTGCCGATGAGGGCGGCACGGACCGACTCCGCCTCCGTCGCCGGCGTGGTCGCGGCCGCCGCCAGCGGCGGCCATGGCGGCGCCGCACCGGACCGGGAAAGAGCCGTTCCGGGCCTACCGGACTGGTTGGCCGAAGCGAACGCCGTCAGCCCCCGCGTGCTCGACGCGCCCGACCATCTCGTCCGCATCCGCCCCCCGCCCGAACGTCTGATCACGGGTCGGGTTCGGGTCGGCGCCGACGCCGAGGGTTCCAATATCCATCACTTGGCCTTCTCGGTCGACGGTCGCGAGCTGCTCAGCAAGCGGCGGCCGCCCTACGAGGTCGAGATCGACATCGGGCCTGCGCCGCGGGCCCACACCCTGCGAGTCGACGCCTACGATGAGCAGGGCAGCGTCCTGGCCACGGACCAGGTGACCCTCAACTCGGGTCCGCACCGCTTCGCCGTCCGCCTCACATCGCCCCAGCGCGGCGCCGCCGAGACCCGAAGCGTGCGCGCGGTCGCCGAGGTTCAGGCGCCTCGCCATGAGCGGCTGGACCGGGTCGAGTTCTTTCTCAACGACACTCGCACCGCCACCCTCTACCAGCCGCCGTTCGAACAGCCGATCCAGATCGATCCCGGCGAGCCCCTCTCCTACGTTCGCGCCGTGGCGCACCTCGCGAGCGGCGCGTGGGCCGAGGACCTGGTCTTCGTCAACTCCCGCAACCTGGTGGAGGAGGTCGAGGTCGCCCTCATCGAGCTCTACGTTTCCGTCACCGACCGTTCCGGAGATCCGGCTCGGGGGTTCGGCAGCGAGGGCTTCGAGGTCTTCGTCGACGGTGAGCGGCAGGAACTGCGGCGATTCGACAACGCCGCCAACCTGCCCGTCCACGCCGGCATCCTTTTCGACACCTCGACCTCCATGACCGACCGCCTCGACGCGGCCGAGGAGGCGGCGCTCCATTTCTTCGAACTCGTCCTCGGGCCGCGCGACCGCGCCTGCCTGATCACCTTCAACGACCGGCCCGAGCTGGCCGTCGGCTTCACCGGTTCGAGCGAAGCCCTCGCCGGTGGTCTCGCCGACCTCGTCGCGGAAGGCGAGACCGCGCTCTACGACAGCGTCCTCTACGCCCTCTACTACTTCGGCGGACTGCGCGGAAAGCGGGCTCTGATCCTGCTCACGGACGGCGGAGACTCGAGCAGCGAGTACCGCTTCGAGGACGTGCTGGAGTTCGCCCGCCGTTCCCAGGTGGCGATCTACAGCATCGGCATCGACATCGACCCGCGCGAGCTGCTGTTCCGCGGCCGGCTGAAGCAGCTCTGCGACGCAACCGGCGGCCGCTGCTTCTTCATCTCCTCGGTCGCCGAGTTGCCGCGCGTCTACGAGCGGATCGAGACCGAAGTCCGCTCCCAGTACCTGCTCGTGTTCGAATCGCCCGAGGGCGAACCCGACACCTTCCGCAAGGTCGACGTGAAACTCGCCAATCCCCGCGCCGGCCGCGGCAAACGCCGCCTGACGATCCAGACGATTCCGGGCTACTTTCAGTGACCAGGGCCGCCCCACTGGGTGCGCCGGCGTCCCCGCCGGCATCAAGCGCGCTGCGAAGCGGCACGCACGAGCGGGCGACCCCGGGGCCCCTCATTCTCGCCTCCGCCTCCCCACGCCGCCGCGAGCTCCTCGCCTCCCTCGACCTCGACTTCACCGTTCGCCCCGCCACCGTCGACGAAACGCCCAACCCCGGCGAGCGGCCCCGCGACCTGGTGCGGCGTCTCGCCCGCGAGAAGGCCGAGGCCGGGGCCCAAGACGGCGAGTGGGTCCTGGCCGCCGACACCATCGTCGTCAAGGACGGCGACGTGCTGGGCAAACCGGCCGACCGGACCGAAGCCCGCAACATGCTGGAGCGTCTCCAGGGCCGCTGGCACCTGGTGCTCACCGGCGTCGCTCTCCGGCCGCCCGACGGCGACACCCTGCACGCCGTCGAGAGCACCCGCGTCCTGTTCGCCGAACTGACCCCCGAGCAGATCGCCTGGTACGCCGCCACCGGCGAGCCCGACGACAAGGCCGGCGCCTACGCCGTGCAGGGGCTCGGCGCTCTGTTCGTCTCCGAGATCGACGGCAACTACAGCAACGTCGTCGGCCTGCCGCTGCCGACGGTGCGGCAGTTGTTCGAAGGAGCGGGGAGTGACGTGAGGGCGTTCCGGCGGTAGTCACTGGGTGCGCCAGTGGGTGCGCCGGCCGCGGGCCGGCACCGCCCTCGAAGGCCGCGGCGAACCGCTGCAAGGCTCCTCGGGGAAGCCGACGAGACAGGCGAAGATCAAGCCTGTCAAGCCTCCGCCATCGCCTCCGAAGAAGAAGTAGGTCGGGTGTGGCCGCGGGCGCAACCTCCCGGCGGCGCCGGCATGTGCCGGTGGCCAAGGACTCCCGTTCTGGGTTCGTGTAACGTCCCGGAGGGTCACGCCCGCGGAGTTCAGAGTTCCAACCGCTGCCGTCGGGCCGCTTCCGAGTCCCAGTACGTCGCGTTCCGGTCGTAAGACCTGGCGATTCGCTCCAGGACCTGGCTCACGAAGGGAAACTCGAAAGCCAGGGGTTCCGCCCAAGCCCGGTACCTGGCTGCGAGTTCTCGTTCCTGCCCGCCGCCTTCCGCACGGGTTACGGTGCCGCGGGAGTTCAGGACGCCGACATGGAAGCCGCCCGCCAACGCTTTGGTCGCTAGCGCCTCCATCGCCTCGCACACCTGTCGGCTCGGCCATGAACCATTGCCGTCGGGCGGCCCCTTGGAGAGAAGCTGGCCGACGCACTCGTCAACTGCGCTAGCTCTACCACACTGGCCGCCCTGCCGCCTCACTTCGGACACCCAGCCTTGGAGAGCCTCGACATCGATCTCGCCGTTTCCCGACTTCGCGCCAGGAATTCGCGCCACTCTTTGAAGCACGGAGAAGGCCAGTTGACCCAGGTACGCTCTCTTGTCCGGGTTCGCTACGGGCCAGTCATCCGGATCCTCTCGCCCGTCTTTGCGCTTGTGCAGAAGAGCCACAAGCCAGACGAAGTAGCTGGGGTCCTCGGCAACTCGGCGCTCAAGGCTGGGGACGCCGTAGTCGTCGTACTCCAACCGGTCGAAGAACACGAATTCGAAGTCCGCCATCTCATCGGCGGCGACTCCGCTTCTCTTGCTCAGGGATTCGATCGCCCGGCAAACGTCGTACCCGTCAATCTGGATACTACGATCCGGCTCCGGGCCGAGGACGATCCCGTTCAGCAGCCGTCTGAGCCGCGATGTCTCGACCGCATCCCAATCAAGGTGCAGGGCCAGGAGCGCGGCACGGGGCCGACCCGCAGCGAGGAGACGGTCGACCAAGTCCGTGAGTTCGTCGGTGTGTACGCGGACGAGAGGATAGGGCCAGACCTCGCGCCAGTACTTCTTCCGGATGTCACCGTCCTGTTCGCTGACGAGGCGCCGCGTCTCCGAGCTGAACGGTGCGCTGCGCAGCAGACGAGCAACCTGCTCTGAAGGCAGTTCCTCCGCCAAGCCGCGAAGCAACTCCTCCCGAGACTCTTCAACACCTGCCGACACGAAGCCTTGAAGGAACCCGTCCAGCTTGGTCTCGTCCACCCCGAACGAACGCGGCAAGTCGCCCGAAAGACAGGCCCGGAGAACATCGGCTTGAGCGCGCCGGTCAGGGACGCACCTGGAAGCGAAGATGCCGACCGTGTCGGGCGCGTTGCTTGAAGAGAGAAGCGTCAAGGCACCGCCCAGACCCTTGCTGGACCAGATCTCCTTCATCGCTTGGGTGCGCCGTGCTCTGATGCGTTCCTCACGCTTGGAGAAGTCCATCGCCTCGTCGCGGTCCTCGGGCCATTCGCGAATCCAATGTTCCGCGAACAACCAAGCGTGCCGACTCGCCGGATCCCGCGGCGCGAGCTGCTCGTACAGGTCCTTCGCCCGCTCTCTCAGGGCAGGCTTGACCGCGCGAGCAGGATGGGCATTCGCGTAACCGAAGCGCCGGAGGCGCTCCCGCAGTGCTCCCCGCTCTGCCTCCTCAGGTCTCCCTTCCAGCCAACCTTCGATGAGCGCCCATACCCGCTCCACGTTCTCGCCCGCCATGCCGCCGAGCAGATCGACCAGGTCGCCCAGTCTCCGGGCATCCAGCTCCTCTGGCCATTCCAGGAGCAGCTCAAGCGCCTTACGCTCAAACTCAAGGCGGTCGTCGACGAGAATCGGCTCGCCCGCGTCCGCGGCATCGCCCCGCCACCTCGGCCGATAGCTGTAGTCGCCTGTCCGCGGGCCGCCGCGGCACTGCCCCATGCAGATCTGCCAACCCACCTCCGGGGTGCGCCCGCACAACAACTCAAGCGCCCGAAACCGATCGTCGAGGGACGCCGCCGTCTGCGGCATCCAGGACCGGAAGATCGCCTTCAGGCTGTTGATCGGCCGATTGACCCAGTTGTCGTCTACCGGCGTCTTCGAGAGCTGTCCCAGGATTAGAACCACGCGCGAGAGATTCCGCGGGTTCCAGGCCAGACACTCCAGCGCCCAGAGAAGACCGGTACGCGGGCAGTCCGCGAAGGGACCCGGAGGAGCCGACTTCAGGAGTTCGAACAGTGCCGAGTCGTCCCGCCCGAGGTCCCTTTCAAGGAGCTCAAGGAAGGCGTTCGGAGCCGCTTCCGCAAGCCTCGGAAGGTCGCGGTCATAGGACATCAGCGTCTCAACCGTCAACGGCGCCTCCACTCCGTCAGGCGCCAAGAGCCGCCTGACGAGGTCCGAGACCTGGGCTTCAAGGTCGATCCCCAGCCGCGTCTGGAACAGGTCATTCCCATGCACGGACAGCAGAACGAGCGTTTCGCTGATCCCCGTCCTGAGTGCGTCCGAATGGTCGCGCGGTTTGTCGTAGAGGGCAGCCGCCCATCTCCGATCGGGGGCGAGCTCCAAAGCAGGGTCGGCTTCAGACAGGACGTACTCGGAAAGAAGGAGGAAGTCGTCCAGGTCTTCCGGCGTCATGTGCCGTGCGACGGCAAACAACGCATCGATCTTGGAGACGACGCCCCGGTACCTGCCAGCGGACCAAACCGGACTGTCGTTCCACGTCCGCAGAGCCGCCAAGTCCACTTCGACCTCGCGAAACGGCCGGTCGGCGAGAGTGGAGAAAACCTCGCGATCAGCCTTCGAATCAACGTGCCATGACCCGACGAGGGCCATCGGAACGATCTTTCGCGCCGTCTCAAACTCGCCGGCCCATCGCGGCTTCCTGAGCGCGGCGTTCTCCGAGAGACGGCGTCTCAGAATCGTCGGAGAGCGGCCCGACTCCCGGGCCAACCGGTCGACCCGCGCTCGACTAAACCCCATGGCCATGAGCGATTTCCCGAACGCCTCGTGCCCCAGCAGTCCGAGGTCGATGTTCGGCTTCGGGCCTACCGCATTACGTGGTCGGACGACGATTGCGTGACGCCGCCAGTGAGCCAGTTCAGGCTCTGCCTGGGCGTCGCTGACGATCGGGATGAACGACGAGGTGGCACCTACCAAGGTCCTCAGTGTCTGCGCCGCGCTGACGACGACAGCACGATCGCCGGACTCTGCTAGAACGCCCTCGTCCCTGAACAAGCAAGCGAGGAAGGCGATTGCCTCGTCCGTGGAGTCCGCCGCGACCGCGAACGGCCCTTCCGGGTCCGGCCTCCTGAGCCAGGAGACGAACTCTCTGCGATGTGCGCGAACGGCTGGCTCGAAGATGGCTTCTGAGAGCCGAGGCTGCGTGACTTCAGCCCATCGCTCCCAAGCCCGGTCGAGAGTCATGCAGTCTTCGATCGACGGTAGATCGAGCTGCTCGGCAAGCCAGACCTGGCCCTCGATGGACTCCTCCAGCCACTGCTCCAGATCGCTCGCGTCCAGAACCTTAACGTCCTTCCAGTGGTCCTCCGACCTTCGTTTCTCTGCCCACTGGTTCTTCTTCGCCCAGTTGCGCGACGAGACGTAAACGAACGTGGTCTGGGCTCTCTCCTCGGCCGGCAGAGCCAGCCGATTCCTGAAGTCGGAGGTGGCCTTTCTCGCCGGGTCCTTTGATGTACTCAGCTCCCAGCCCGACCGGCCCTCCGGGACCCAAGGCGTCGCCGCTCTGGCCTCCACACGACCGTCCCAACCTAGGCGCTGCCCTTCGCCGTATCCCGGGAAGTCCACATGGCGGAGCTCCCGCGCTAGCGGAAGAGATCGCTTTCTACGAGAAGCACTTGGAGGAATACCGCCGACAGTACGCCGGCCTGTTCCTCCTGATTCACGGTGCCGAGTTGATCGGCGTCTACGAGGACGAGTTGGAGGCCGACTACGACGGCTACCGGCAGGTGTGGCGAACCGGAACCGAAGGTCGCGGCTACCTGGTGAAGAAGGCCGGCGAACCAGCGTTGCCTACCGTGGAGATGCCTATCGTGACGAGAACCCTCTCGCCCTCCGATGCCGAGAATCCAACTTAGTGAGCACTTCGGCGCCATCGTCCAGGTAGAGCTTCGACTTCCCCGGGATCTGCAACGAGAGCAGGGAGTTCTTGGAGTCCACTCCGCCGCGGTCCGGGGAGACGCCCTCATCGATACCGGGTAGCCGGCCGGAGGCCGGCGCACCCTGCGAGCGGTGTCAGGCCCCGAACTTCGCCAGCTTCCCCGCGTTCGCCAGCAACAGCCCCATCAACTCGCTCGCCGGGATCGTGCCCACGGCGCCGCGGATCGCTTCGACCTCGCTGAACCGCTGGCAGTCGTCGACGAAGCACCGCTCCGACCACACAAGAAGCGGCACGGGGTGCCAACTGTGGGCCTTCATCGGCGCCGGAGTCGAGTGGTCGCCGGTGATGGCCAGCACGTCCGGGCCCAGGTCGAGCAGGCGCGGCAGCAGGGCGTCCACGGTCTCGATGACCTCCGCCTTCTCGGCGAGGTTGCCGTCCTCGCCGGCCATGTCCGTGCCCTTGACGTGGAGGAAGAAGAAGTCGAAGTCACGCCAGCGCTCCTCGAGGCGGTCCAGCACCTGCTCGAAGGGCTTGCCGCAATCGATGACCTCCATGCCGCAGACCTTCGCCACGCCGCGGTAGAGGGAATAGCCCGCCAGGGCGGCCGGGCGCAGACGGTAGAGCTCGCCCACGCCGGGCAACGCCGGCAGCTTGGAGAAGCCCCGGAGCAGGAACGTGTTCGCGCGCTCATCAGCCCGCAGCTCCCGCTGAAGCGTCTCGACGGCAGGCGCCATGCGGCGGGCCGTTTCCCGAGCCGCCTCCCCGGCGCCGCCCGAGCCCGCGGCCGCCTCGAGCGGCAGCGGCGGCATGCCGAGCTGCTGCGGGTCCGTGTCCAACAGCCCGGGATCGAGCGGCGGCGTACCAGAGGCCGCCCGGAACAGGAGCACGAAGCGATACGCCTCGCCCGGGTGGACCTCGACCCGGACGCCGTCGCCGAGCACCCCGCCGGCGGCCTCGATCCGGCGGGCGAGGAGCGCACAGATCCGCTCGCCCTCCGCGGTCGGGATGCGCCCGGCGCGCCGGTCCAGGAGCAGTCCGCCCTCGTCGACAGTGGCGAAGTTGCCACGCGCCGCAACCACTTCGGGCGGCAAATCCAGACCGAGGCCGAGCGCCTCCAGCACGCCGCGGCCGATGTCCGCATCCCGCGCGGTCGGCTCGTACCCGAACAGGGCCAGGTGGCCGGGCCCGCTGCCCGGCGTGATGCCGGTGCCGCACGGCGCCAGGCGGCCCAGCGCCGACCGCGCCGCCAGCCGGTCGAGGTTCGGGGTGCGGGCCTCGTCCAGGGCCGTCCGCGGCTGGACGGCGGTTCGCAGGTCGCCTATGCCGTCGAGCACCAGCAGGACGATCCGGCGCTCGTTCCGCCGCGCCAGGCGTGCCAAGAGTTCTTGACGCCTCACGGCAGGTCCGTTCAGGCTACGAAGTAGGCCGAAGCGCGGATCTGCACCCGCGTCCGGGGCTGGAAGCCGCCGCCGTGAAGCCGAAACGCCGTGTCCCCGGACAGCACGGGCAGGACGATCCAGCCGTCGAACGTCTCGCCCCGCTGGTAAGGCGACACGACCGGTTCGAGCTCGGCCAGCCGCGTCCAGTGACCGTCCTCGACGAGGTTCGCCCGCAGTTCGAGGTACGCCTTGTCGAGGTCGATGTTCTTGCCTTCCCGCGGGTGCCAGACCGAGACGACGAACCGCATCTCGTCGTAGCGGAGCGTGTCCACGCGCTCACCCAGCTCGTGCGTCAACGGATAGACGAAGGCCCCCTTGCTGTCGGTCGCGAAGATCTCCGGCGTGGCGGTGAAGGCCATGTGGAGCGGCTGTACGTTCGGGCTCATTCGGGGTCGCCGCCAGCGAAGCGATGCAGGCTATCAGCCCGCGTGCGCCGCCACGGCGCGCGGCTTAGCGGAAGCCGCGGCGGAGTTCGTTGCGGAACGTCCGGTAGTTCTGGTCGCCGTGCAGACAGACGACGACGCGCTCCAGCTTCGTGCCGCCCTGAAGGTAGCGGTGAACCTCCGTCAGCAGGATGCGGGCGCAGCGGTCGACCGGGTAGCCGAACACGCCGGTGGAGATCGCCGGGATGGCGATGGTGCGCTGGCCGTTGCGATCGGCGAGGGCCAGCGACGCCCGCACCGCGGCGGCCAGCTTGCGGTCCTCGTCGCCCTCGCCCATGCGGGGACCGACGGCGTGGATCACCTGCTTCGCCTTCAGCGTGCCGGCGCCGGTCATCACCGCGGTGCCGACCGCCGTGCCGCCGATGCGGTTGCACTCGTCCTGGATCGAGGCGCCGCCTTTCTCGCGGACGGCGCCGGCGACACCGCCGCCAAGCTGCAAATCCTGGTTTGCCGGATTGACGATCGCGTCGACTTGCAGTTCAGTGATGTCGCCCTCGATCAGTTCGAGCAGCGTATCGTTCATCCTGACGGCCACAACCTACTCCCCAAGCTGCCCGCCGAAGGCCGCACCGACCCCTTCGTTCTAGCGGCCCGCGAGCGACGGTTTCCGAAACTGTCTGCCGTAACTGTCGAAGCGGATCGATTCTAACGTACCGATGAAGATCGCGTTTCACCGCCGAACCCGGGCCCTCGCGCCCGGCGCACGTCAGCGTCGCAGAACTCGCTTCGGCGCGGAGGCCGCGACTCGACTCCTAGAACAGATCGCTGTCACCCTTCGTGTAGTAACCCCGGCGCAGCAGCGACACGGCATCGCCGCGGACGAAGGGCGACAGCCCCGTCACCAGCCCCTGCGGCTCGGGGCGACGGACCAGGCCGAGAGCGTTCAGTTCCCTTGACAACCAGCGGGGCCGGTCGCTGAACCAACCGACGATCGGGAGGCCGGGCGCCCGCATCTCGACGAGCAGCGCGCGCAGGGCCGGCCGCTCGGCCGGATCGACCAGGGCATCGCCCCATTCCACCCGATCGGGAAGATGCGCCGCCGCCGCCCACGCCGCCAGACGTCCCCGCCGGTAGGCGGCGATCAACTCGGGGCCTTCGGGCGGGCAGTCGACATAGCGCCAGCGCAGGTACTCGGCGGAGCGCTCGACGAGCAATCCGTAGCGGTCGCTCACGCGCGCGAACAGGGCATCGAACCCGGCGTCGACCTCTGAACGGTCCGTGATCCGCCGCAGCTCGTAGCGGCGCCCGAGCCGGGCGTTGCGGCCGAGCCGCGCCGCGGGCGGCAGTTCCCGGTACGGCACGTCCTCCACCTGCCGCACATCCAGGAAACGGCTGGAGAACTTCTGGATGTTGCCGGTGTTGAAGCCGTAGTTGAACGCGATCCGGCCCTTGCAGTTCACGAGACAGAAGTGCCTCGCCGACCGCGCGAGCAGACTGGTCGGCCCGCGGCCGACGGCGCGGGCGCTCCGGCGCGTCATCGTGTCGCCGACCTGGTGGCTGTCGGCCGGGCTCGTCGGCGGCAGGCCGTGCCAGCGCACCGGGTACGCGCAGTACTGGCAGACAAGTTCGCCGCCGGGCGAGAACGCGAGCGAGATCCGGGGACCGCCCCGCGGGTTGTCGAGGTACTTCCAGGTCCAGCGCTCCAGGCAAAGGTCGCTCCGGAAACTGTGCCGGAACAGGTCGAGAATCGCCTGCTCGTCACCCGGCCGGTAGCTGCGGATGCGGTAGCCGTCGCGGCGCGCGCGCACCACGCGGAACGGCGGCGCCGCCTCGTACCCCGCTACCGACTCCGGCAGACCGGCCCGCTCGGCGACCGGCCGGAACCCCGCCCCGAACAGATCCACGATCAGCCGATCGTAGCCGCTCGGCTCGGACTCGCAAGTGGCGGCATCGTACGCCCACCCGATCACCACCTCGTCCGGCAGTTCCTCCGCGGCGCCGACCGACTCCGAGCCGAGCACTAGGCGAAAGCCGTCCGGTTGCACGGCCTCCACACCGCCCCGGCGCAGCACCGCCGTTACCGCCTGGTCGAGACCGCCCTCCGGCGCCACCCCCGCGCGGCGGCGTTCGAGGCAACGATGCCAGGCCGCGACCGCCGCGGCGGCTGTCTCTGCGCCGCGCTCCGCGTTCACGCCGCCGATGCTACTTCGGCCCGCCGAGATCCCGGCGGGCGCCGTCGCTGACGCGAATCCGCAGGTCGGACCCGGCGCCCTGCGCGACATCCGGCGGCAACTCGAAATCCCGCACACCGCCACCGTCGAGGCGGCAACCGGCGGCGGGAACGCCCAGCGGCAGCGGCGTGACCTCGACCCACGCCTCGCCGTCCACCGGCCCGGCGGGAAGCGGCGGCGGATCGGCGAAGCGCCGAGGCACGCGTTCGAGGAACCGGAGCAGCGCCGCGAACCAGGCGCCGTAACGGCGCCGGCGGAAGCGCGCCATCGACTGCTCGAACCACATCTGCGCGCGAGGTTCAAGCTTCCCGCTCTGGTCGTAGGCGTGAACCGCGCGCGCGGCCGGAACCAGGACCGCCCGCGCGCCCAGCGCCCGCGCGCGAAGCAGCCAGTCGGTCTCCTCGAAGTAGAGCCGGTAGCCTTCGTCGAACGGTCCAACCCGGTGCCAGCAGTCCCTTGTCATGGCCAGGCAGGCGCCCGTCAGCTCGAAGCAGGGCACGGGTTCCCGAGCCGACCAGAGAGCACGGGCGCGGCGCCGCCACCGGCGGCGGTAGGAACGCCCCCAGACCACCGACCGCTCGGCACAGAGCGCGTCCAGCTCGGCGGCGCGCGTGCGGACCTGCTGCGGCGGCAGCATCAGCCGGCAGTCCCGATCCCAGAACAACCGCGGCCCGGCGATGTCGGCCTCGCCGAGCGCATCGACGAGCGCCCGCAGGCACCCCGGTTCCACAACGACATCCGCGTTCATCAGCAGCACGACATCGCCTGCCGGCTTGCGGGCGCCGAGATTGATCCCGCCCGCGTAGCCCAGATTCGAGGACGGCTCGAGGACCCACGTCTTCAGACGCGCCAAGTCGAGATGATTCCCCTTGGCCGAGTCCGCGCCGTTGTCCACGACAATGACCTGGAGCGCCAACCCCGAAGCCCGCGCGTTCGCCTTGAGGGCATCCACCGCGGCCTCGAGGAGGTCCGGTGTGCGGTAGTGGACGATAACCGCCGTGATGCCGAAGCACGGCTTCATATTTCGTCCGCGAGACCGTCCTTCAACCGGGCAAACAGCGCCCCGCCCAGGACCACGGAGGCGGCGGCGCAGGCGAGCAGCGGGACCAGGCTGACCTGAATCCCTCCGCCCAGGAACGCGGCTCGGTAGAGGTAGACCAGGCCCGTCAGTGGGTTGAGTTCCAGCACCTGCCGGAGGGTCTCCTTCTGGATGAAGTTCACCGGGTAGATGATCGGCGTCACGTAGAACCAGGTGTTCAGGATCAGGCCCGCGGCCTGTGCAACATCCCGGAAATAGACGTTGGCCCCCGCCAAACCCACTCCCAGGCCGAACGTCAGCGCCGCCTGCAGGGGCGCCGCGACCATCAGAAGAGGAAGGCTGGCGACGGAGAGTTCGCCCATCACGGCCAGGACGACGATGAACGCCAGCGCGCCGACGCCGGCGTGGAGCAGCGCGCCGATCACCAGGGACGCCACCAGGAGTTCGACCGGCAGGAGCATCTTCTTGACCAGGTCGGCGTTGTCCGTGACTGCCGATGCCGAGCGGCTCAGTCCCTCGTGGACCGCGATCCAGGGCAGCAGGCCGCAGAACAGGAAGACGCCGAAGTTCTGCGTCTGCTCGCCTTCGAGCGGAACGCGGAGCAGGAGAGAAAAGACGAACGTGAACAGCAGGAGTTGCCACAGCGGGTTGAGCAGCGACCACGCGAGACCCAGCAGCGAGCCCGCGTAACGCGACCGCAGGTTCCGCGCCACCAGCTCCCGCAGCAGGAACATGGACTGCGAGAAGCGGCGACGGTCCAATGCGGAATCAACCACGGCGGATCTCCACCACCGTGCGACGCTCGCCGAGTCTTGCGTGGGTAGTCAAGAGCCGATTATCCCCGATCGGGGAGATGGGGGCGCCGGCCCTTGGAGGTGCCCCTTTTCTCCGGAGCAGGCCGACCCCCCCGAAGCGCCCGCCCACTCGCCGCGGCCGTTCGGTGAACCCCGGAGAAGCCAAACCGGCGTTCTGTGACCTGCAGGTCTGCATGGAAGTAGCGCTTCCATAGACTAAGACGGAAAACCGTCCCAGTTCTTATATCGCTTCTGGAAGCCGTTTGTTTTCATCGATTCTGGGGCCGTCGAAGAGACCGGGCGCGCCGGCCGTTGCGCGGGCCTTCCGGCCCGCGTCCGCCGCGCCGCCGGGAAGCGGCGTGCGGGAGCTGTCTTTCCCACGGCGTGGCGTCTACTGGTGAGCTCGCACCGAGGATGCGGCTACCGGCTACCCCGAATCCGGGCAATTGATCGTGAAGCTGGCCGATGGACCCTCACCGGCGGCGTAGGCCGGGACCGCGCCCGCCAGCGCGGCGGAAGCGGTAACCACGACGGTCTGCTCGAGCAGCCGGTCCGGGTGCGTCGCGGCGCAGAGGTCCGGGTCGTCGGCCACCAGGATCGTCCACGCCAGCTCGCCGCCCTCGGCGGCGTCCGGCGGCGTGCCCGAGATCGTCACTTCGGCCGGGGCGCTCAGGATCGTCTCGCCGCGCGTGCCGCCGGAGAGAGAGATGTCGGTCGCCACGGTCCCCGTCCTGACGAAGTTCCGTCCCACGAGGCTGACCTTGACCGACACGTCGGCCCCGCGCTCGATCGCCCCGGCGCCGACGGGCGCGTCGCCATCGCCCGTGGTCAGTACGAGAGACCAATCCTCCGGCGACCCCAGGAGGCAAGCTTCACCGTTGGGCGCCTCACCGCTGCAGTCCGGGGTCGCCGCCACGGGCAGGATGTTCGGGATGATGCCGACCCGGCCGGTCGGCTCGTGCTTCACGTAGGTCGCGGCGCCCCTACGGATCGTCGTCATCGTCACGCCGCCGGGATCGAACGGCTTCGTCTCCGGATTGGCGCGGGCGCCCAGCCTGACCAGGGGAGAGACCGCGGAGTTCCTCCTGTCGTTGATCCAGTACCAACCCCCGTCGCGGAGACCTCGAAGCTCGAAGGTGCCGCCGTCCCCCCAACAGGCCAGACCTTCTCGCCCGGTCAGTAGCTGCCGGATGATTCCGTCCGCGTCCGGCTCGACCTCGCCGGACACCGTCACGCGCCCACATTCCAGCACGAATCGGATCGGCAGCGGCGCGCCTCGGTCGTCCACGTGGGTCGGCGCCCGCTCGCCAACGAAGCCGCCTTCACCCCGGAAGTAGGGCGCGAAGTGGCAGCTCTCGGCAGAGCACACGATGTTGACGCTCTGGCCCAACGCCAGTGCGGGAACCGCGCCGGCCAGGAGATAGGCGAAGATGAACTTCAACCGCGTCACCGCCCCGTTCGCGGCCGCCGCCCGACCCGGGACCCGGCTGCGACCAGGCCACGAGGGCCCGACAAGCGCCAGACTCCGGGTCATGCCTATTCGGGGCAGGAGACGGTGACGGTCCTCCTGATCCCTTCCTCCGGCAGCCGCGGCACCGCGCCGAGCCCGGCCTCCGGATTGATCGCCGCAATGACCACCGTGACCGGAACGTCCCGGAGCGAACTCGTCTCACCGCACCGTTCCCCCGAACCAGCCTTCGCCTCAATGCCGATATCCGCCGACGGAAAGGCATGGTTCACGCCGGGCGTGCCGACCGGATTCTCCTCCGTACCGCCCGGGCCGGCGATCCGGTAGGCGGCGACCGGAGGCGTCGCCGGGTCGATAGGGATGTAGCCGCTCCCGGCAAGCGAGGCGGTAACGATGAAGTACGTCTCGCCGTCGTCGCCGCCGCGCACGACGTCCGAACCGACAACGGCATCGCCCGACTTCAGAACGATCTCGTAGGACCCGCGAAGCTCGCAGTTGTTCCTCAGGTTCTCCTGATCGGCGCAGGGCGGCATTTCCGGCACCGGCAAGATGTGGGAGATGATCCCCACGCGGCCGCTCATCTCGTGCTTGACGAAGCTCGCGTCGCCGCCCTCCATAGATGTGATCGTGACGCCGCCCGGAGCGAGGGGCCGAACCCTCACGTGGCCTTCGCCCAGTACATTGCCGTTGACAAGGGAAGACACCGCCGAGTTTCGGTCGTCGTTGATCCAGTACCAGCCGCCAGCCTTGAGTCCAGAGATCTCGATCTTGCCGCTCTCCGCGTCGCAAGCCAGGCCGTTGGCGCGGGTGAACACCTGGCGGACGATGCGGTCCTCGTCCGGCTCGACGGTGCCCGTGGTCACCGTCGAGCCGCAGGTGAGCGCGAAGTCTACGGGACCGAACGGGCCTCCTCTCACGGCCTCCGCCACGAAACCACCCCGTCCCGCGAAGAAAGGCGCCACATAGCACGGAGCCGAACAGGTGACCCGGACCTCCGCCGCGTCCGCCGTACCGGTCTGGCCAGATACGACCGAGGCCGGCGGAACGACCGCCAAGGCAAGGATCAAGCGTTTCATCGCTTCGAACTTCCTCTCAACTCCTCCGGTCGCACGCGGGATCCAACGGCCGCGGCCAAGTCCACAAGGCACAACCCTAGAAGAAGCCGGCCACAAGATCCAGTCTGGAGCAGCTTCCGCACACGTTTCCTCCAGCCCGGCGGCGCAAGACCCCCGCCCCAACGAAAGGAGCGGCAACCTCCGCGCCGGGCAAGGGCCCGACGCGGAAGCGCCGCTCAAGAGTGGTTCTCTATGTCCTGGGAGGCTTCTTCAAGACCCTCAGGCCACAAGACACCTCTCGTATGTTCCCTTACTGGCTGACCGGGAACGGGTTGTCCGGCACGAGCTCCAGGCCCTGGTTCGCCGCCGCCGACGCCTTGGGGCAGGTGACACCGATTGTCCTGCTTGGGCCCCCCATGGCGCCGAAGCCAGGAACTACGCCCGTCGAATCCGCGGCATCGACCTTGACCATGACGGGCGACGCCCGGTCCGCGTTGGTGGCCGCACAACGAGCGTCGGTCGAGGCAGTGATCGTAAACATCCCGTCACCCGCATTGGCGATCACGCCCGGCATGCTGACTCCGCCCGGTCCGCCGATCATCCAGGTCGCACCCGGATCGGTGCCGCTAGCGGTGTTGTCGATGAAACCGCTGCCACCGAGGCCGAGAGTGACTACGATGTCGGCCGCGCCCCGTTCGACACTGGCGCCGACTGGCTTGGCGCCGACCATCATCGTGATGTGGTACGTAGCATCCAGGACACAGTCGTTGTCTCTGTTGAGCTCGCCACCGCAGGGCCTCTTCGGCTCAACCGGCTGGATGTGCTGGAGGATGCCGACCCGGCCGGTCATCTCGTGCTTGACGTAGGTCGCCCTCTCGCTGTCGCCCGTGTTGAACACCAAGCCGCCCGGATCGATCGGAGTGGTCTTGGCGTTGTTCAGAACCGTCTTCGGCATCAGGCTGGCCACCGCCGAGTTCATGTCGTCGTTGATCCAGTACCAGCCTCCGGGCATCAGGCGATGAATGTTGATCTCGCCGTCGGCCGCGCAGGCCAGACCGTTCTCCTCGCTGAACACCTGCCGGACGACGCCCATGGCGTCCTTCGCGGCGACCGCCCTGGTGGTCACGTTGCCGCAGGACACGATGAACGCGACTTCGCTCTCGTCCGTGTCCATCGTCTTCGGGTTGTCGGCCGTGGCCATGCCCACGAAGCCGCCCGAACCCTGGAAGTAGGTGGCGGTGTGGCATTCGTCCGCCGGACACAGGACGTCGACCATGGCCGGATCGATTGCGCCGACCTGACCGAAGGCCATCGCCGGGATCACGCTGAGCACCAGCGCGATAGTGATGTGCTTCATCAGCTTCATCAGTTTGTTTTCTCCTTGAGCGGCTTTCAAACCGCCGTTCATTTGCCGGACCGGCCGTTTGCCGGACCGGGAGTTTCGTTTGATCCGAAGATCAGGCCACTGCGATGCGGACGTTCCGCGCTGCCCTGGCCGCTGACGTTTCTGTCTGGACGATCAGACCCCGGCAGAACCGAGCCGCCGACCGTCCTACGCTGATGCTGCGCATCACCTCCCGATAAAAGACTTCAAGGCCGTCTGTCCAAACGTAGGTGGAACCTTAGCCGAAACGACCGAATAGATCCAGTGGCGCCCAGCGTTGCACGGAATGTCGCAAAGCGTCGGGGCGCGGGTGGATCGAATGCAGCCTCCTGCCGAATCAAGTTCCTCCGAGCACCGCCACTATAGGCCCTTCAAGGGGATTCGTCAAGAGGTAGGGGTGTGGAAGTCAAATTGTTGATGGGGTTGGGGTTAGGGGCCGTCCCAAGAGACTTCCTCGGGGTTTTCCTCGCCCGGCGCCGGCGGCGCCGCGCGGACCAGGTCGCGCTCCAGGGCCGGAAGCAGGGTGCGGCCGGCGGTTCCCTCGCGGTAGGCGCTGGTTTCCCGGGCCTCCAGGCGCCGCATGGCGGAGAAGTGGACGCGTTCGCCCGTCGCCAGGGGCCGGCCGTCCTCGCCGCGCTCGCCGACCGGCCGGTCGTAACGGCCCCAGAGCCGGTAGACCAGCGACATCGAGTCGCCCTGCGGGCCGAGTTCGTCGGGCGCCATGCCGGCGCGGGCGGCATCGGGCCGCAGCGCGAGGCCGGCGGCGTGGGCCCTTGCCCAGATCCAGAGCAGCGCGCGGTCGGAGAGCCCGGTGTTCGGACGCCCGCCGCCGACATCGCTGTGAACGCCCGGGAACCAGAGCTGCTCGACGTTCTGGCCCGGCGCCGGCCGGTTGGTCCACAGGGTGGGGGCGAAGGGGCGGCGGGCCTCGTCGATCGCCACCGCGTGGCAGGCGTGCCGGATGTGGCGGTCTAGGCGCACGTCGTGGAAGCGGTGGCGGCGGGCGCCGATCCAGTTCAACCAGGTGACCGGCACGCCGAGGGCGCCCACGGTGTCCCACACGCCGATGAAGTGGACCGTGCACGGGGGCCCGGCGGCGGGCGGCCCCTGCCGGCGGCCGCCGGCGCCGCGGGTCACGGCGAAGGTCTCGACGTGGCAGGCGGCGCGCTCGCTGCGCGCGGCGCCGGGCCGCAGCCGGTAGATCGCCATGCCCCGCAGCGCGACATCGGCCACCCGGAGGCCGGCGGCGGCGCAGCGCTGCGGGTCGGGGACGCCGCAGAGGCCGAGCAGCCCGGCCAGGCTGCGCGCGGTATAGGCCCCGCGGCTGTAGCCGAACAGGAAGAGCCGGTCGCCGGGGCGATAGTGGGAGCTCAGCCAGGCGTAGGCCAGTTCCACGTTGCGGGCGAGGCCGAGACCCACCACCCCGCCCCGCACGCGGTCGAAGCGCCCGGTACCGACGCCGCGGTCGTAGTAGCGGAGCTGCGGCGTGCCCGCCGCGGTCCGCGGCGCGAGCGCCTGGCTCGTCTTGACGACGTTCGTGGGCGACGCCCGGTCGTCGCTGTTCCAGGTGCCGTCGAAGCAGAGTGCGATGTTGCGCGGGCCGGCCAAGTGGGACTTGGGGGCAGGCGGGGCGCGGGGAGCGTAGCGGGTGCGGCGGGGAGAGGGCAACGGGCAAGGACGTTTGACGGCGGGGTGGGGGCGGGCCGCCTTGACGCGCGTGGTGCGGTCAACTGCGTGACCCGTCCCGACCCGGACGGGAGCGCCGAGTCGTACGGGTTGTACGTCCAGCGGCTCGAAGGCATCCAGACCTTCCACCCTGGGGACTTCAAGAGAGACGACTACTGAGTTCCGCGCTCGCCGCTACGCGGCAGCGCGCCTGATGCCGGCCGGAAGGTCGGCGCACCCTGCCGGCGTACCGGCGGCCTCAGCCCATGCTGAACAGGTTCTGCATCCGCATCGCCAGGCCCATGTCGCCGGCGATGCGCAGGCGGCCGGTCATGAAGGCGGTCATGCCGTCCAGGCTGCCGGCGGTGAGCTCGACGTAGTCGGCCGCTTCCATCGACACGGTCATCGTCGGCGCCTCGTGGGCGCCCTCGCCCACCGCGCAGGCGCCGTCCTTGATCGCGCAGTGCCAGACGCCGCCGCCATCGCCCGAGAGGTCGAACTGGATCACGGCGTCGAGACCGGCGGCGGCTTCCGGGTCGAGACGGCCGGGCATCTGCGCGAAGATGTCGCTGACGGCGGCGGCGGTGTCGGTCATGGGTACTCCTCGAGAATTCTGGGCTGGACTTCGATCCTCCACCAGACAGGCTCCTACAGAATCCCCAGGAGGGTCACGGGCTCGATGCCGCCGGCGGGCTCGAAGCCGAGGACCTGGCCGTAGAAGCTGAGCTCGGCCTCCAGGGCGCGGAGGATGTTCTCGGCGCGGCGGAAGCCGTGCTGCTCGCCCTCGAACAGGACGTAGGCGACGGGGACGCCCTTGGCGCGCAGCGCCTCGACCATGGACTCGGCCTGGTTGGGCGGCACGATCCGGTCTTCCGCGCCCTGGAAGAAAATGACCGGGCGGGAGAAACCGTCGCGGGCGCTGATCGGCGAGCGCTCGTCGTAGAGGTCGCTCCGTTCCGGGTACGGACCGACCAGGCGGTCGAGGTAGCGCGACTCGAACTTGTGCGTGTCGCGGGCGAGGGCCGCGAGGTCGGCGACGCCGTAGTGGCTGGCGCCGGCGGCGAAGGTGTCTTTGAACGCGAGCGCGGCGAGGGTGGTGTAGCCGCCGGCGCTGCCGCCGCGGATCACGAGTTTCCGCTGGTCGACCGCGCCGCGGGCCGCGAGCGCCTCGGCGGCGGCGGCGCAGTCCTCGACGTCGACGATCCCCCAGCGGTCGCGCAGGGACTCGCGGTAGGCGCGGCCGTGGCCGGTGCTGCCGCCGTAGTTCACGTCGACGACCGCGAAGCCGCGGGAGGTCCAGTACTGCACGCCGGGGTCGTAGACGTGCTCGGCGGCGGAGGTCGGACCGCCGTGGCTCTTGACGATCAGGGGCGGCCTGGCGCCGTCCGGGGCCTGCGCGTCGTCATTCTTGGGCGGGTAGAAGAACGCGAAGGCGCGGCGGCCGGCGGCGGAGGGGAATTCGATCGGCCGGCCGCGGGAGAGGTAGCGGGGGTCCGGGGCCGGGCCGGTGGTGGCGAGGACTTCGAGTTCGGGGGCTTCGAGTTCGGGGGCTTCGGGGTTGGTGGCGCCGGCGGCGGAGTCGGCGGCGCCGCCGGGCAGGCTGAGCCGAACGAGCTCGGCGTGCCGGTCGGGGGCGGCGCCGAGGAAGAGGGCGGCGTCGGTGGGCGTGGCGCCGTCGACGGGGCGCAGCCAGGAGATCGAGGCGTAGGGCGACGGGATGGCGACGGGCTGCGGTGGTGCGGTGTCGGTGGCGGCGGCGGCGGGCCCGGTCGCGGCGTCGGGTCCGGTCGCGGCGGCGGGGAGGAAGAGGAGGCGCCACGCGCCCTGGTCGCAGCAGGCGGCGACGATGCCCGAGGCGGTGTGGGCGTAGGTCGACATGCCGAACAGCCAGGGCGGGACGCCGAACTCGGCGTTCCGGGGGAGGAGGGGGTGGTGGGGGTGGGTTCGAGGCGTGGCGGGAGGCTCAGGGGGTGGCGGCGACTCGTGGGAGCCGCTTCGCGGCGTCGCGCCCGTTCTTCTCCGCGGGTCGGAAGACCCGCGGCTACAGGCCCGCGCACCCAGAGCGCGGGCGTTGGTGTCGGTGGAGCTCTCTTCTGGAATCGGCGCGGCGTCGCTGCGGGCGGATGCGAGATCCAGGCGGTAGAGGTTCCACCAGCCGCTGCGGTCGGAGATGAAGGTGAGCCGGCCGTGGGCGTCGAAGCTCGGTTGCTGGATCGCCTCGGGCGCGGCGGCGGCGCCGCCGGCAACGAGGCGCGGCGTTACCGGGAGCCCGCGTTCGTCGAGGTCGGCCAGCCGGAGTTCGGTGGCGTCCCAGGGCATGTCGGGGTGGTTCCAGCTCAGCCAGGCGAGCTTCGAGCCGTCGGGCGAGAGCCGGGGACTGCTGTAGAAGTCGGCGCCGGAGACGAGTTCGGTGGGCGAGGGCGGGTCGGTGGGCGGCGGGAGCGGGTCGGGCGCGGCCGTGGGCAAGGGGATCGCGACCAGGGCGGCGATCTCCTCACCGCCGGCGGTGTCGGGACGCTCCTGGACGGCGATCAGGCGGCGGCGGTGCGGGTCGGACGTGAGGTCGGCGTAGTGGGCGCCGTCGGCAGGGGTCAGGGGGATCGGCGAGCCGGCGCCGGCGAGGTAGACGCGCTGGTCGTTGAAGTTGACGAAGGCGTGGGCAACGGAGCCGGGCGACTCGTGCTCGCCGCTTCGCGGCATCGCACTTGACGCGGGCCAGAAGGCCCGCGCACCCAGAGCACCATCGGCGGCGTTGGCGGAACCCCGTGCTGGAACCGGGGCCGTGTCGCCGAGCCGCGGACGGACCGGAGAGAAGAGGCAGAAGGCCCCGCCGCCGTACTCGTGAACGCGGCTGCGGACATCGTAGCCGACTGGCGTCAGGGTGTGGGTTTCGCCGTCCGGTCCGCGGCAGACGAGGACGTTGCGGCCGCCTTCGTCGGGCCGCCGCTCGATCCAGCAGACGCGGTCGCCGGCAGCGGCGATGTCGTCGATGCGCCGTGCGCCCTCCGCGACGTCCCGGGCCGTGATCGGCGACGTCCAGGCGCCGTAGGGCGTCGGCTCGCGGTGGGATGAGGCGTCGTCGGGCATCCGCGGACTGTAACGCGGTGGACTCGCGCGCGGCGGCATTTCAACCGCGGCATGGCCTGGAAGCAACACGACGGCGTGTTTCTGGGTGCGCGGGCCTTCTGGCCCGCTGCCGCCGGTGGCGGCCAGGAAAGGCGCCGGCCGCGGGCCGGCGCCGCCAGGGCCGGAGTGCGTCGTTGAGTACAGCTCGCGCGCGCCGCTGCGCGGCAGCGCGCCTGATGCGGGCCAGAAGGCCCGCGCACCCAGCGGTACGGCGGTGCCGTGGCGGAGTCCTCTACTGCAATGGAACTCGCTCGGCCTACCGCGGGCCGATGTCCCCGCTCGAGGACAGGATCGCGCCGGTGAGCGGGTCGTAGACGGCGATGACGAAGGTATGCTCGCGGCGGCGGAGTTCCAGGCCGCTCTCGTAGGTGAAGTACTGGCCCGGCTGCGGTTGCTGGCTACCGGCGATGCGAATCGTCTCGACCGGCGTTTCCGAGCGGTTGCCGTTCTCGTCCATCACCGTGACGCGGAACTCCAGCTCGTTCTGCCACACGCCCGCCACGGGCAGGAGCGTCACTTCGTCGAGGGGGATCGCGACGGCGATGGGCACGATCATCTTGCCCCGCCCGGCCCGCCGCGGCTTGCCGAAGCGGACGCCGAGAGGCTTGGCGGAGGGCGGATTGCCGAACAGCAGCGAGCCCTCGACCATCATCGTGACCTCGGAGCCGCGCGACATGTCCACATAGCCCTCGCGCGAACGCACCCTGTACTCCGGATAGCCCACCAGGCGCACGTCGATGTCGTGGACCTCGTCGTCCTCGCGCCGCCGCGGCTCGAAACCGAGCCAGTAGTAGGAGCGGGTGTCAGCCACCGCGTCGGCCAGGGCCGTGTCGCGTCCGGAGTTGATCATCGGCACGCCGCCGGTCGAATGGGCCAGCAGTTGGAGCGTGCTGTGCTGGAGCAGCTCGCGCTCCTGGAACGCGCCGGCGCCCCGGGACGGGTCGGCCGCCGAGTTGCCGTCGAACCCCACCGACGCATCCAGCGAGAACTCCGGGCGGAATCCCGGCACGTCGACCGGGTAGAGGGTGTAGCCGATCAGGTTTGCGGCGGAGACGAGGGGGCCGTAGAGGTCGTCCTGGCTCATGAGCCGGGAGTCGGACGAGGCGCCGAGGCTCTCGGGGCCTATGCCGCGGTCGGCGATCGTGTAGAGCGCCGGCGATTCGGGCCAGCCGCCCGCGAGCAGGAGCATTACCTTGCGCCCCGGCCGGTTGGCGAAGCTGCGCAGGGTCGCCACGGCCGCCAGCACGGAGCGCTCCAACTGGCTCTCCAGGTTCGTCGCGTAGCGCAGCTCGGTGCCGCGCAGGCTGTTGCGCAGCACGTCCTCGGGCAGTTGGACGCCGCCCTCCTCGGCGAACCGGTTGGCGATGGCACGCAGGTTCGCCTGCTCGGTCCGTTCCTGGTCATTCGTGCGCAGTTCGGCGAGGCGCATCAGGCCATGGGTCTTGCGCCGGCGGGCCTGCCGCAGCGCATCCGACAACTGGGTCGGCGAGTTGGTCCAGGTGGTGAGCATGGTGACCGTCTTGCCGTCGAAGGCGACGGCCGCCACCCGGTCGGCAGGCCCAAGCTGCGTCAGATCGTTCTCCAGGCGGTCGAGCACCCGGTCGCGGTCGCGGCTGATCGAGAAGAAGTCGTCGATGAAGAGGAGGAAGCTCGTGCCCACCGGCGCGTTCGGGTCCAGGTTCGGCACGCCCGCCACGTCGGCGCCGGCCGTCTCCCTGGCCAGACCCTCGTCGATCTCCGTGAAGTAGTTGATCGGCGTCGGCTCGCGGTCGACCAGGAGTTCGAAGTCCGACGCCTTCAAACCGTGGACGCGGTTGCCCTGCTTGTCGGTGACCACGACCTCGACGTTCACGACCCGGACATCGATCACTTCGGAGAACACGGCCGGCAGGTCCTCTTGCTGGGCCGGCGCCGGGGCCGGCGCCATGGCCGCAAGCAGCACCAGGGCCGCCGCGGCGAGAGTCCAGGGCTTGGCGAAGGTTCGTCGGAGCTTCGTCATGGGTTCGGTTTCCAACTTGGTTACGTCGTCAGCGGGGGAGAAGACTAACTGATGGAGGCGTTCGGAGGGTGGCGTTCGGATGGCGGCAACGTCGACGGGCCATGGGAGATTCCGTCTCGGGGGGGCGGCAGGCGTGGGTTGACGACTCGCGCGCCGCTTCGCGGCAGCGCGCTTGACGCGGGCCAGAAGGCCCGCGCACCCAGAGAACCACCGCCACGTGACGCAACTCTCTACTGCAACCGAAGCGTTCTCGCTGCGGGCGCCGGCTCGTGCCAACATCCACGGCCATGAAGGCCGGCGACATCGTCTCGCGGTTCCGCGTGCACGGCTCGCTTCCCTGCCTGCCGGGCGAGTTGCCGTTGCCGCTCTACCGCGCCCAGGACATCGGCGCCAGGTCGTGGGTGCTGGTCCAGCGCTTCCCCGAGGACGCGCCGCGGGCGGAGGTGGAGGCAGCGGCGGAGCGGGCGGAGGTCCTGGCGGCCGCTGCCGAGGAAGGGGAACTGGGCTCTTCGCGCCTTGTCGATCGATCGTTCGATCCGCCCGCGCTCCTCGCCTGGTCCCTGGGCGGGGGTGAGACGATTCGTCGTCGCCTCCAGCGGTCGCCGCTCAGCCCCGAGCAAACCGCCGACGTTGGCCTCACGCTGGCCCGCGCGGTGCGCGCTCTGCACCGGGCCGGGGTGGTTCACGGCGGCCTGCGTCCGGCGAACGTCCAACTGCAGGACGCCGGCAAGGTCGTCCTGCTGGCGCCGGCGAGCCTGGGGCCGGTGACGCTGGCCGTGGCCAACGAGGCCGTCGAATCGCCGAACCTGTGGACCGCGGCCTACCTTTCGCCCGAGCAGGTCGACGGGGCGGAGGCGGCGATCACCGGCGCCCCGGCGGACTTCACGACCGCGGACGATGTCTGGACCCTCGGAGTCGTGCTCTACGAGTTGCTCACCGGCGAGTTCCCCTTCATCGCGAATACCTACCCGGCGATGAGGCGTGCCATCAAGGCCCAGCCCCTGGACCTGACCGGCGCCCTTCCGGGCAGCGCGCCCGACGCCTTCGAGGCTGTGTTCGCCGCCGCTTTCGACCGGGACGTGGACCGTCGCCGCGCGGCCCTGGACGACGTGATCGGCCGGTTGCGGCAGACAAGCGCGGAACTCCGCCCGAGCGTTCGGCCGGCGATCGACAGCGTGGCTCGTACGCAGGCCCGGAAGGCGGCGGCCGCCGCCGATCGCTCCGCCGCCAGCCCGGCCGAGCCCGAATGGCAGTCCGGGATCTCGCGGATCAGGGACCAACGCCGCCGCCTCGCCCGCGAGCGCCCGGCACCGGCACTGTGGCGAGTGCTGATCGGTCCGCTGCTGGCGCTGCTGTTGACCGCGGCAGCGGTGGCGGCGTGGTTCTGGTTCTGAACTGGGGCGGACGAAAGCGGGCCCGGAGGCCCGCTCTCAGAAAAGTCGCTGACGCGGCGGTCAGGCGGCTTCGGCGGCGCTGACGGTCACGGTGACGCCGCCGTCGTCGGCCGTCATGGCCTTGCCGGTGACCTTGGCGGCCTTGCCGCCGAGACCCTCGAGGGTCTTGATCGCATCGGCGTCGGAGCCGGCGCGGTCGATCTTGACGACCTCATCGCCGACCAGGAGACCCATGTCGTTGCCCTTTTTCAGGCAGGTCACGGCGCAGCCGGCGTGACCGGCGCCCTTCCGACCGTCCCCGAAGCAGACCATGTCGAGGACCTCGCCGGTCCAGGTGTCACCAGCCAGCGCCGGGGCACCGACCATCAACGAAAGAGCCAGTACCGCAAACAGTGCCTTCTTCATGCGAAATCCTCCAGTTGCTTCAAGGCGGGTGTTGGAAACGGTCATACCGAACAGACTAGCACGGCAGAGAGCGGGCAAGCGGCTCGGGTGCGCCGCCTGAGAGGAAGGAGCAGGCGCCCCATGCCATAGTCCGCGGCCATGATCCAGTTGAACCGCTACTCCGCTCGCATCACCCAGGATAAATCCCAGGGAGCGTCGCAGGCGATGCTCTACGGGGCCGGCCTGACGCCAGAGGACATGGCGAAGCCGCAGGTCGGGATCGCCAGCGTCTGGTACGAGGGCAACACCTGCAACATGCACCTCCTGGAGCTCGCCGCGGCGGCCAAGGAGGGCGTCGACGGAACGGGCTGTCTCGGCCTGCGGTTCAACACCGTCGGCGTCTCGGACGGCATTTCGATGGGCACCGACGGGATGAGCTACTCGCTCCAGTCGCGGGATCTGATCGCCGACTCGATCGAGACGGTGATGGCGGCGCAGTGGTATGACGCGAACATCTCGATCCCCGGCTGCGACAAGAACATGCCCGGCTGCCTGATGGCGATCGCGCGGCTCGACCGCCCGTCGCTCGTGATCTACGGCGGCACGATCCGCTCCGGCGAGTTTCGCGGCCGCAAGATCGACATCATCTCCGCCTTCCAGAGCTACGGCGAGGCGTTGAGCGGCGCCTTGACCGAGGAGGACCGCCAACGAATTGTCCGCCGCGCCTGCCCCGGCGCCGGCGCCTGCGGCGGCATGTACACCGCGAACACGATGGCGGCGGCGATCGAAGCGCTCGGCATGTCCCTGCCCTACAGCTCGTCGACGCCCGCCGTGGCGGAAGAGAAGCTGGAAGAGTGCCGTCGCGCCGGCGCCGCGGTGAAGAACCTGCTCGAACGGGACCTCCGCCCGAGCGCGATCATGACCAGGGCAGCGTTCGAGAACGCAATGGTGCTGATCACCGCGCTCGGCGGCTCGACGAACGCGGTCCTCCACCTGCTGGCGATCGCCCATTCGGCCGGCATCGACCTCAAGGTAGACGACTTCCAGAAGGTCAGCGACCGGATTCCCTTCCTGGCCGACCTGAAGCCCTCGGGCCGCTACCTGATGGAGGACCTGCACGACGCCGGCGGTACCCCGGCCGTGCTGCGGATGCTGCTCGACCGGGGGTTGATCGACGGCGACTGCCTGACCGTCACCGGCCGGACTCTGGCCGAGAACCTGGCCTCGCTGCCGGATCTCGCCGAGGGGCAGGATGTCGTGCTGCCTTTCGACGAACCGATCAAGTCCACCGGCCACCTCCAGATCCTGCGCGGCAACCTGGCGCCGGAAGGCTCGGTGGCGAAGATCACCGGCAAGGAGGGCGAGCGGTTCGCCGGTACGGCCCAGGTCTACGACTCGGAGGAGGCGATGGTCCAGGCGCTGGAGCGAGGCGAGATCCGCGCGGGTTCGGTGATCGTCATCCGCTTCGAGGGGCCGAAGGGCGGTCCAGGGATGCCCGAGATGCTCAAGCCGACCTCGGCGTTGATGGGGGCCGGACTCGGCGACCAGGTGGCGTTGGTCACCGACGGCCGCTTCTCAGGCGGCTCCCACGGCTTCCTGATCGGCCACGTGGCGCCCGAGGCGCAGGAGGGCGGCCCGCTCGCCCTGGTGCGCGACGGCGACCGGATCGAGATCGACGCGGTCCGCAACACGATCGATGTCGTGCTCGACGAGGCCGATCTGGAGGCCCGAAGGGAAGCCTGGGAGGCGCCGCCGCTCAAGGCGAAGCGCGGCACGCTCCACCGCTACATCAAGACGGTGAGTTCCGCGTCGACCGGCTGCGTCACCGACGGCTGAGTACAGCTCGCGCGCGCCGCTTCGCGCTCTGGTTGCCTCGCGGGTCAGAAGACCCGCGTTACCGGCCGGCCGAAGGCCGGCTCCACCCGCCGCCGGCGCCGCACTCCTACGCCCCCTCCGTCACGCCGATGGCGGTCTCGAACGGGTACCGGACTCCCATCCGCCGGCGGATCTCGTCCATCAGTTCAACCAGCGCGATCGATTCGGCGTGGGGCAGCAGGGGGCTCTCGAGCGCGCCTTCACCCAGCAGACGTTCGACCTCCAGGGCCTGGTACTCGTAACCGTTGGCGAGGAAGGGAAACTCGGCGGTCGCAGCGCGGCGGGCGCCGCGGTGGAGCACCGCGCGCTGGGCGCGCCAGAACCGGAGGATCTCGATGCGGCCTTCGCTTCCCTCGATCACGGCGGTGTGATCGGTGTGACGGCTGACGGAGCTTTCGAGGTGCGCCTCGGCGCCGGAGGAAAACCGCAGGGTCGTGCGGCAGTGCTGGTCGACACCGGTCGGCGCGAGTTCCGCGTCGACGTCGAGGGCCGGCGATTCGGCGCCGGTGACCGCGTCACCGAAGACGAGCGCGGCGAGCGAGAGGGTGTAGCAGCCGATGTCGAGCAGGCTGCCGCCGGCGAGTTCGGGTGCGAACAACCGGCTCTTCGGGTCGAACGGGGCCCTGAAGCCGAAGGAGCAGGCGAGCCGCCGGGGTTCGCCGATCGCACCCTCGGCCAGCCAGCGCGCGACGTGGCGGGTCGCCGGCAGAAAGCGGCTCCACATGGCCTCCATGAGCAGGACGCCGTGCCGCCGGGCGATGCCGCACATCGCGCGGGCCTCCGAGGCGTTCACGGTGAGCGGCTTTTCGCACAGGACCGCCTTGCCCTGCCGAAGCGCCAGCGCCGCGTGCTCGAGATGGCCGGGATGGGGCGTGGCCACGTAGACGGCATCGACCGCCTCGCTCCGCGCGAGCTGAGGGTAGGTCCCCGCCCCGGCGGCGGCGTAACCGCGCTCAGCGTTGAAGGCGCGGGCGCGGTCCGGGTCGCGGCTGCCGGTGGCGGTCACTTCGTGACCGTCCAGCGCGTCGACGGCGGTGGCGAAGGAGCGCGCGATGGCGCCGGGGCCGAGGATGCCCCAACGAACGGCTGAGCCCACGGCTACACCTGCCCCCGCAGCGCCTGGAGGACCAGGTCGCGGGCGCGGCGCGGCTCGTAGATCAACACGCGGCGCACCTTCGGCCCGACCTGGTAGCGCAGTCGCGCGAGCCGTCTGGCCAAGCCGCTATGCGGTCTCGCGACGGTCAGCGCGTAGTGGGCTCTCAAGCGGCCGGAGCCCCGCGCCAGGCGGCGCAGCTCGTCCGCGGAAAGTCGACGCCAGTCCACGCAGGAACCAAGGGGGGCGACCAGATCGCCGCCGTAGGGGCGGACGGATTCGACCCGGAAGCCGGTGCGGATCAGGCGACCCAGGTCCCGGGAACGGATGGCGTGGGCGCAGTCGCCCTCGATCGGGGGCAGGGGCAGCCGGCCGAATCGGCGGGCGGTAGCCGGGAGGCGGCGAAAGGCCGCGGCGGCGGCGGCGGCGGCGCGGCCGTTCCACTGGTGCCGGGCCGGACCGACGTAGTCGTCGACGATCAACTTGCCGCCGGGTTCGAGGGCCTCGAGCACGGCGATCAGGAGGCGCTCAAGCCGCAGGTGGGCGGAGAAGCCGCCGATGCAGCACACGGCCTCGTAGGCGGCCGCGGGGAGTTCGGGGCGGCGGGGGTCGAGGAGGAGGTGCTGGATGGGGGGATCGGACCGCGGCTCGGGCGCGCCGTTGCGCGGCGGCGCGCTTGATGCGGACGGGACGCCCGCGGTCCCAGGGGGTGCGACGATGTCGACATGGGCGGCGAAGCCGGTGCGGAGGAGCTCGGGGGCCCAGGCGGCGTCGCCGACGAGGAGGACGCGGTCGTGCGGTGCGTCGGGGGCGTGCTCGGCGATCCAGTCGCCGGGGGCGGAGGCGGAGGAGGCGGCGCGGACGGGGGCGGGCAGGCCCCATGTGGGGGTGGGCGGCTCGCGCTCGCCGCTTCGCGCCCTGGTTGCCTCGCGGGTCAGAAGACCCGCGTTACCGGCGGGCCCGAAGGCCCGCGCGCGCAGAGATACGGCGTCAGAGGGACCGGGGTGCTCTACTGCAACCGACCTCGTGTCGCCGCGGGCGTCCCTGGAAGGGGACGAAGCGGGGACAAGGCCGGCGGTCCCGGGGCCGGGGCCGAGTTGTTCGAGGCGTTCTTCGACCTGCTGCCGCCACTGGAGCCGGAAGTACAGGGCGTGCTTGCGTTCGGAGCAGGTGCGGCAGGTGCCGCAGGGGTTGCCGGTGCGCAGGCCGTCGGTGATCGAGGAAAGGAGCGGTGAGCGCTCGACTTCGGCGAGCGTCGTCTCGGGGTAGAGGCCAATCGGCTGCTCTTCCCAGAAAATGCACGGCGAGACGGCGCCGTTCGGCCGCACGACGACGGTGTGGCGGGGCCAGGCGCAGCCGGCGACCGCGGTCCGGACGCGACCGCGCAGGCGCCGGCGGTCGTAGAGCCCGGCGCGCCAGCGCAGCAGGTGGCCGCGGAGCCCGATCGCGCCGCCGTCGTCGAAGTCGGGGTAGGACACGAGCCGGAGGCCCCGGGCGGCCGCGTCTTCGGCGGCCGCGGCCAGCTCGGCCCGCAGGGCGCCCGGATCCTCGCCGTCGAGCAGTTCGTCCTCGGCAGTGACGTGGGCGGTCGGCGCGACGAACCGGACGTCGAGCTCGCTGGCGCCGACCTCCTCGGCGAAGCGCGGCAGATCGGCGAGGTCGGCGCGGTTCGTTTGCATCCAGACGAAGATGAGCCGCAGGCGGGTGGCGGCGCCCCGCCGAACCTCGTTCAGAAGATCGAGCGAGCGCATCAGCCGGGCGAACGTGGCGCCGACCCGGATCGTCTCGTAGGTCTCAGGTCGGGTGCCGTCCATCGACACGCCGACCGTCTTGACCCCCGCCTCGCAGATCGCCTCCGCCTTGGGCGGAGTGAGCGGCAGCAGATTGGTGGGGAACCAGAGGTCCGGGATGCGGTAGCTCCCCGCCTCGCGGACGATGTCGATGAACTTCGGATGCACCAGGGGCTCGGCGGCGCATCCGAGGGCGACGCGGTGGGCGCGCGGGAACAGGTCGGCCGCGACTTGGCCGAAGGTATCGAGCGGCATCATGCCGGTGCGCGACAGGTTCCGGTCGAAGGGCAGGAACTGCAGCCGGTCGACCGCGGAGAAGTAGCACATCTTGCACTTCAGGTTGCAGCGCTCGGTGGTGTCGAGGATGACCTCGAGCGGTCGGGCGGTCACGACAGGGCCGCCAGCATCGCCTTGCAGACGCCGCGGCCGGAACTCCTTTCGCGCCACACCGCGGCGATGCTAACCGGGTCTCGCTCGCCGCGGCGCCAGGCGGCCTGCTCCGCCGCGATCGCATTGGCCAGGGGACCGGCGCGGTGGGCGGATGCGACCCGGCCGTAAGCGCCGTCTTCGGACCAGCTCCGGAAGCTCGGGATCGGCGTGCCGATGATCGTCGCGCCCATGGAGAGGGCCTCGCAGCCGGCGTGCGGGGAGCCCTCCCAGCGCGAGGAAAAGACGATGGAGCGGCTGCCGGCGAGCGCCTCGGCCAGCACCGGCGGGTGCCGAGGACCCCTGTAGACGACACCGGGGAACCGCCCGCACAGGTCTCGGAAGTGCTCTTCGCCGCCGTCGCCGAAGATGTGGACCGGCTGTTCTTCCTCGTCGCCGGCGGTGGCGAGATAGCGGGTCAGCGCCCCGGCCAACAGAGGCGCGTTCTTCTGGGGGTCGTCCCAGCGGCCGATCGCCACCAGGCCGCGGCGCTCCCGTTCGAGGCCGGGGAACTCGCAAAAGACCCTGTTGATCGCGAGCGGCGCCACGTGGACCCGTTCGGCATGGTCGCCGGCGCCGGCCTTGCGCAGGAAACGACGGAAGTGGTCGCGCGACTCCGCGTTGCCCAGGATCAGCAGGTCGGAGAACCTGGCGCTGCGCAGGAACTCGGCGTCCTGCGGATCGCGGCGCTGGAACGAGCGCAGGTAGCGAAGCCCGAGCCTGGCCAACTGCCGGCGCCGCTGCCTCCGGTCGAAGGCGCCGGCGTAGACCGTCCGTCTCATCGTCGCGAGCGGAAAGGCCCGCAACCCCATCTGCCCGTCCGAGTCCCCCATGGCGATCGTGCGCACACCGATACCCACCAGCAACTCGAGCAGGCCGGACATCTGGTGGAAAGACGGCAGAATCGCGACGTGGACCTTGAGATCGAACCAGAAGTCCCGGTTCGCCAGCCCCTCGCCGACTGGTGGGCAGAAGGTCGGCACGGGGAAGCCGTCGTCAGAGGACTGCGGGCAGACGACGAACGCCTCGTGGCCGAGTTCTTCGAGGCCGCGGATGTACTCCTCGAACCGGAACGAGCACCGGCTCAGGGGCGTGCCGTGGTTCCAGACGACGGCGATCCGCATGATGCGCGACGCTACAGGACGGGGATGTGGCGGGGAACGTGTCGCTACGGACGTGGGGCTTCCAACGACTCGCGCACGCCGCCGCGCGGCGGCGCGCCCGCGTTCCCAGGGAGCTTCAGTTGCACCTGAAGGCCATGGTGTCCGTCTTCGTCGCCGCCTTCTCACCCTGCCGGTTGAAGTGGCGCCAATAGTGCCCGTTGCCGTCCGTGACGTACAGATTGAAGGCCACGTCGGTGACCGGGGCCGCGAAGACCCAGCGGTGACCGTTGAAACGACACCCGTCCAGCACCTTGATCAGGACCTCCGCATTGGTGCGGCTGAAGAACCAGAGCAGGCCCGACTCGGACGAGGCCCAGATGCCGGACTTCGCCTCGCCGACCTCGCCGGCCGGCGTCTCGTAGCACATGCGCACCTCATAGCCCCCGTCGAAAACGAGCGGCGTGGTCTCCGGACGGCAACTCGTGTATCCAGGTCCCTGCGGCGGGTCGGGATACGGATCGCGCGGAACCGGATACAGGTGGCGCACGGCGGCCCGGTCGTCGCTGTTGAGCGCGGCGCCGCGGCCGTCGCCGTGGACCCTGGCGCGCATCAGCGCCTCCGCGGTCACGCTGTCGCAGTTGCCGCTGGCGCGATCGCCGCAGGGGTGGGATATCCCCAGTACATGGCCGAACTCGTGGGCCATGACCTCCTCGTGCGCTTTGCGCGGATTCGAGTTCGAGCTCACCCACTCCTCGTAGCCGTCCTGGGTGGTCACGTTCGCCTCGACGATCACAAGCGCCTCGATCGATTCGTTGCCCGGAATGCCGTGCGGCGTGACCGACGCGTCGCAGAAGAAGAACGCGTACGTGATCGCGATCACGCCGCCACCGCCGTGCTCGTAGGATCCCGGGATCTCGTCGAACGGATCTTCGTAGGAGATCGAGTTCACTCCGTCGACATCGTCGATCAGGAACTCCTTGCTCGATGTGCCGTCAAGGACCAGGTTCACGCGGCTCTCGGGATCCTCGTTCCACGCGCGGATGGCTGCGCGCACCTGGGACAGGCCGCCGCCGGGCACCCCCGGCTGATCGCCCGCCTGGACGGTCAAGCCCACTCTCTCGCCGCGGTCGAACTCTCGCCACCGGATTGGGAGGCCCTCGTGGAGGCAGACCGAAGGACTGCGGGTGACCCGGAACGGCTCGGCGACCGCGAGAGGCCAATCCGGCCAGCCGGCGTCGAAGTAGTCGGCCGGCCGCTCGACACCGGAAGCCTGGTCCACGATCCAACGGCGGAAACGGGCCGCGTCGCGGGGCCGGCGGCGCCGGACCCGCTCGGCGGCCGCCGGGTCGCCCGGGGCCGGCGCCTCGCCCCGAAGCGAGGGTTCGCGAACCAGCAGGACACGTTCCCCGACGCGGACCTCGAAGAACATGCCCAGCGCGAATTCGACCGGACGGTACACATCGTCCACCGGATCGAGAAAGAGGAGGACCCGATCTCCGTCGGCCAACATGGGCACGCCGAGGACCTTCATCGCCACGCCGTTGGCGCCGACGCCCCCAGGTTGACGGACGATGATCGTGCCGCCGGGTACGAAGCCCTTCAGCACCTCCACGACCTCGACCGCGTAGTCCGTGGACGGCTGGCTCGCGTCAGCCGCCGGCGCGGCGGACCGCACCTCGGCGAACACGATCACTTCCGACCGCGCCACGATCGACTCGTCGGTTGGAAAGACGTATACGATCGCCGCCGCGGGCACCGCCGCGAGTGCCGTTGCAACCAGAGAGAGCGCTCGAACTACTCGCGGCACCGGAACGCCGACGTATCGACCCTGTTTGTGGCCGGATCGCCCAGCCGATTGCGATGGGACCACCTACGGCCTCCGCTGTCTCCGCTGTCCGTCACGTAGAGGTTGAAGGCGAGGTCGGTCACCGGCGCCACGAACACCCAGCGGTGGCCGTTGTAGGAGCAACCGTTCAGCACCTTGATCAGGACTTCCGCGTTGCTCCGGCTGAAGAACCAGAGCAGGCCCGATTCCTCCGACGCCCAGATACCCGCCTTGCCCTCGCCGATCTTCGCTTCTTGCGTCTCGTAACACATGCTGACCTTGTAGTCGCCGAAGACGAGCGGCGTCGTCTCGGGCACGCAGTCGGTGTAGCCCTCATCGGTCGGCGGCGGATCGGGATCGGGATCGGGGTCGGGGGGATCCGGGTCGGGGTCCGGTTCGTCCAGATGGTCTACCGCCAGTCGAATGCCGTAGGCCTTCGTGTCCTGATCCGTGTCGGCCAGCCACTCGTCCCACTCGCCACCCTCCTCCGAACGACCACGGAAGGCTCGCCTGCCGCCGCCCGGGCCATTCTCGTCGATCATCATGAACTTCGTGTTCTCCGGCGGCGATCCGCGCTGCCACGACACGGAAACCCAGACCTGGGCGCCAGCCAGCCGCAGACCCTCCACGTCGCCTCCGACTTCGAAGCAATTGTAGGTTCCGGGCTCGTCAAGTCGCGCGTCGGGCGCGTCGTACTCGGCCAACAGCGCTCCCGGCACACTTCCGGCGCCCGAGTAGAAGTGCAGCGAGAATGCCGCGTCGCTGCTCGTGTCGTCGGGTCCCCTCCCCAGGCAAACAACCGCGTATTGCACCGTTCCGGCTCGCCGTAGACGAAACTGCTGAGCGAACTCGAACCCGAAGGACACCTCCTCGGTTTCATCGTCGACGAGGTACACACCTTCATCGAGATCGCCGTCGTCGTACTCGTAGACCTCCGTCGCGGGTTGCGCGACGCGGACTGCAGGGTAGCCAACCGACGACACCCGGCGGTCTCGCGCCAAGACCGGTTCAGCGTCCACGCGGTCAACGAAGCTCAAATGAGCCTTCCCGGTCCTTTCCGGGACCAGCAGGTCGCGCCCTTCCTGGGCCGCGAGCGGCGCCGACGCCGGAACGAGCAAGAATGCGAGGAACACAGAACACAAACAAACCCAGATTCGAAACATCATCCAACCTCCTCTTGGTCACTGACAAAGAAACATTTCACGCGGCAGGCAGGCGCCCCTTCAGACAGTACGCCGGATCGCGCCTCCCAATCCTAGCGCCTGAGGGTGGCCGCGCCGTCGTGGAAGGCCTCCGCTGCTGCCGCTACCGCGCTGCTTCGCGTGGATGCGGACCAGGATCTCGAGCGCCTGCCGCAGCCGTCGGCGCCGGCGCCGAACAGGAAAACGCCTTCGCGTCCTGGATCGGCTGGAACAGGGTGCCGGCGGGGTTCTCGTAGGCCCTCTTCTCGCCGGTCTCACTGTCGATGACCGTCATCGTCACGGCCACGTCCGTCAGTCCAGCCGCGAACACCCAGCGGTGGCCGTTGAGCGCGCACCCGTCGAGCACCTTGATCACCATCTCGACGTTGTTCGGACCGAAGAACCAATAGAGGCCGGTGTCCCGGGTGAGCGGCCAGGCCGTGGCGTCACCGCGGCCGTCTTCCGTTTCCCAGCGCGCGTGGACCGCGAAGCGGCCGCCTTCGAGGCAGAGCGTGAGATCGTCGACCTCGCAGGCGCCGCCTTCTTCCTGGGGCAGCCCGGCCCAACCGGGACGGAGCGATCCGGTAAGCGGCTCACCAAACCGGGACGCCCGGTTCATGCCGCCGCGCACGGACTCCATCTCTCCAGCCGGCAGCAGGTACCGGCTTTGACCGTACAGGTTCTGTCCCTGGGAGCAGACGGCGAAGGACTCGTTGTCCTGAACCGGCAGGAAGGGAGTGCCCGGCGGGTTGTAGTACGTCGCGGCGACTCCGGTCGCGGAGTCGATCACGGTCATGATGACCTTCACGTCGGTCAAGCCGCCGGCGGACACCCAGAAGCGTTCGTTGAAGGCGCACCCGTCCAGGACCTTGACCACGAGTTCGATGTTGTCCGGAGAGAAAAACCAGAAATCGCCCGAGTCGTTGGTCAAGGGCTCGGCATCGCCCCGGTCGCTTTCCTTGTCGGTCTCCCATTGCACTTCGACCCGAAAGCGACCCTCATTCAGACACAACGTGTCGCCGTCCTCCACGCAGGCGGCCACTCCAGCGAGAGTCGTGGCGCCCGCTTCCGGTGTCGGCTCGGAGCTGCCGCGGTTGTTCCGCGCCACGACCTGGTAGGCGCGGTAGGTCGCGGGCGGGATGTTCTGGATCACGACCGAAGTGCTGTTCCGCTCCAGGGTGGCGATGCGCTCGAAGTCGCTGTCGACCATCCGCTCGTAGATGTCGAAGCCGGTCTCGTCGCCGGAGCGGTCCCGCCACCGGAGTTCGAGTTCGTTCTGGCTGATCGCGGAGACCGTCAGGTCGGTCGCCGCCGCCGGCGCCACCGGGCCCACCGGGCCGATCTCCGGGTAGAGGGCGCGCACGGCGTTCCGGTCGTCCCGGCTCAGCGCGGCGCCGCGCCCGTCCCCGTGGACATTCGCGCGCATCAGGGCCTCGTTCGTCACCTCATCGCAAGGCGAGCCCCCCGACGGGTCGCAGGCGTGGTTGATCCCCAGCGCGTGGCCGAGTTCGTGGCCGATGATCTCCTCGAAGTCGCGGCGGGGGTCCGCACTGGCGGCCAACCAGTCCTCGAACCCGTCCTGCGTCGTGATGTTCGACTCCACGATCGGCAGAGCCTGCCGCGATCCGCCTCCCGGAATCCGGTGCGGCTCGGTCACCTGGCCGCAGTAGAAGAACACCCAGTTGATGGCCAGAATGCCGCCGAGCCGCGGATTGAAGGAACCCGCAATCTCGTCGTGCGGATCCTCGAAGCTGATCGAGTTCTGCTCGTCGACCTTGAGCGAGAACTCCTCGTTCGACCTGCCCAGGCTGATCAGTCGCGTGCGGCTCCGCGGATCGCCGTTCCAGGCCCGCATACCGGCAAGTACCTGGGCCATGCCGCCGCCCGGCACACCGGGCTGACCTCCGGCCTGCACCACCAGACCGACGCCGCGGTTGCGGTCGAACTCCCGCCAGCGGACGGGCACGCCCACGCGGTCGCACTCGCCCGGTGACACGGTGAGCCGGAACGCCTCGGCGACGGCCGCCGGGTTCTCGCCCAGTTCAGGCGCGAAGTAGTCGGCCGCCCGCTCGAGGCCGCTGGCCCGGTCGGCGATCCAGCGCCGGAAGCGCTCCGCCTCGCGTGGCTGGTTTGGCTGCCGCCGAGCCGCCGGGCTGCCGGGCGGGGACATGTCTTCGCGCAGCGACGCCTCGCGCAGCAGCACCGTGCCGCCGCGCACCGGCACCTCGAAGAACATGCCGAGGGACAACTCGACCGTCCGGTACACGGCGTTCGCCGGATCGAGGAAGAGCAGCACGCGGTCGCCCTCGGCCAGAGTCGGCAAGCCCATGACCGAACCGACCAGCCCGTCCGACCTGCGGCCGCCCGGCTGGCGAACGACGATGATGCTGCCCGGGACGAACCCCTTCAGCACGTCTTCGACCTGGAACATGAAGTCGGTCGACAGCAGTCCGTCGACCGGCGCCGGTTCCGCGGCCAGAATCTCGCCGAAGACGATCACCGGCGACCGGTCCACCAACGACTCGTCGGTCGGCGTGACGTAGACGATCGCCTCCCCGGGCGCGGCGATCAGCGCGGCCGCGATGAGCAGCGCGGTAAGCCCGGAGCGGAGAGACATGGCGATTAGAGACGATGCCTGGACATGGTTCAAGACCCCGCCCAGCACGGAAGGCAAGGCGAAAGCCGTCGGATTCTAGCATTGTCGCGGGTTTCACGGTGAGCCAGACGCCGGCGCTTCGCGCCGGATGCCGGCCAGAGGGCCGCACCCAGTCGCGGGCCAGAAGGCCCGCGCAACGGCCGGCGCACCTGTACCTTTCTCGGGTGGATTCTGGTGGGTCGTTGAGAGAGGTGGAATCGACTAGTAGCCGTCGCGGCTGCGGTAGCTGTGGGAAACCGGCTTGCCGGTTTTCCAAGGTCCGGCGGGAAACGGTCTGCCGTTTTCCGCGGGACCGGCAGCTTCCGCAGCCGGGACCGCCGGTCGGTTTCGTTTCCGGCCTGCCGGAGTCACTGAAGGAAGGTCGGCAAGCAGCCAGGAGCGACCACCGGCGCACTGTGCTTCGAGCACCTGGCTGGGACCCGTGCCCTGGCTGCTTCGCCGCGTTGGACGCCCAGTGGAGAGTCAGTGCCTTAGAGCACCAGTACAGGTACGGGCAGGCAACGCGGCATGCCGACCAGGCAACACTACCGCAAGGGAGAAGGAGGACGAGATGACCAGGACGTGGTTCGTCGGCGTGGACTGGGGGTCCGAGACCCACCACGTGTGTGTGCTGGATCGGGACGGCAAGGTGAGGGGGGAGCGGGCGTTCGACCACAGCGGCAAGGGACTTGCCGCCATGGCCGACTGGCTCCTTGGACATACCCGACCGACGTCTCCGGACGAGATCGGCGTCGCCATCGAGGTGCCGCACGGACCGGTGGTCGAGACTCTCCTGGAGCGGGGTTTCGCCGTCCATTCGATCAACCCCAAGCAGCTCGACCGCTTCAGGGACCGCTTCTCCGTCGCCGGCGCCAAGGATGACCGCCGCGATGCACGGGTGCTCGCCGCCGCGCTTCGCACCGACCCCGAGTGCCTGAACCGCGTGCAACCATCCGATGCCGCCATCGTCATGCTGCGCGAGGTGTCCCGCGCCCGCAAGCAGTTGGTCAACCAGAAGAACCGCCTGGAGAACCAGGTCCGCGACCAGCTCTGGCGCTACTACCCGCAGTTTCTCGCCGTGGTCAAGAACGAGGTGTCGGCGCCCTTCGCGCTGGCCTTGTGGCGACTGGCGCCGACCCCCGGCAAGGCTCGACGGCTGCGCGAAGCCACGCTCGCCAAACTGCTCAAGGAACACCGCATCCGGCGCCTGACCTCCGCCCAACTGCGCGATCAACTGCGGGCCGAGCCGATCGCCGTTTCCCCGGACACCGTTAAGGCCGCCGTCGAACACATAGGACTCCTCCGGCCGGTGCTCGACACCGTCTGCCGCCAACTCGCCGACGCCGACAAGCGGCTGGAGCGGATGACCCGCGCACTCGAGGCCCCGGCCCAACGGGAAAACGACGACGACTCCCCTAAGCCGAGCGACGCCGCCATCCTCAGGTCGCTGCCCGGACTCGGCAAGGTCGGCCTCGCCACCCTGCTCTCCGAGGCCGATCAAAGCCTGGGCCGCAGAGACCACGAGGCACTGCGTTGCCTCTGCGGAGTGGCGCCGGTGACCGTCAAGTCCGGCAAGAAGCTCATCGTCATGCGACGACTCGCCGCCAACGAACACCTCAGCGACGCCGTCTATCACTGGGGACGAGTCGCCATCGAGCATGACCCGATCAGCCGCGCCAAGTACGACGCCATGAAAGCCCAGGGAAAGACGCACGGACGCGCCATCAGACAACTCGTCGACCGACTCCTCGGCGTCGCCTGCGCCATGCTCCGAGACCGAACTCTCTTCGACCCCAACAAGCGATGCCATGCCCAGGTCGCATGACCTCCCTGACCCGCAGCAGCCTCCCCAAAACACACTTGCTAAAGGGTGGAGAGTCCCAGTGGGCGCACCCAGTCCTGCTCTAAGGGAGCAGACGGCCGGCCCGCGCGGTCAGGTCGTCGAGCCGGGCGCCGAGTTCGAGCCGGGCCTCTTCCCGCTGGTCGTCGGTAGACCCGCGATCGAGCACGATCGGTTCCCCGACCGCGACCGCCACTCGCGTGAACGGGGCGCCGACGATCATGCGGTCCCAGCTCCTCAACCTCAGGCTGCGTGACGCGGCGAGGCCGGCGGGGACGATCGGCGCGCCGGACATGGCCGCCAGGACGATGCTCCCGGCCTTCGGCGTACGCGCCGGTCCACGCGGACCGTCGGGCATGAGCAGCAGCGTCGACCGGTGTTTGACGAGCTCGCGGTAGAGGGTGAGCGCCGCCTCCCGGCCGCCCCGGGAGGTCGAGCCGCGGGTGACGCGGATGCCCCAGGCATGGGCGACCCGCGCCGCCAGTGCCCCGTCGGCGGAGTGGCTGGAGAGGATGGACACTGGTCCGCCGGCCGGCAGCAGCCGCCGGCGGACGAGGAGCAGGGAGAGCGCCAACTGCTCGTGCCAGCACGCGAGCATGGCCGGCGGGTCGAGGACGCGGTCGAGGTGCCCGGCGCCTTCCAGGCGGTGCAGGCGGTAGGAGGCGGTGAGGGTCTGGGAGAGGAGGCGGACCGCCACGGCGGCCGCGGGCAGGGCGGCGCCGCGGACTTTCATGGGACGGTGCCGCCTCGCGCCGCCGCGCCGGATGCCGTAAACGCGGGCCAGAAGGCCCGCGCCACGGCCGGGGCGCCCAGTGGCGCCCAGCGTCGCCTAGGCAGTCGCACCGACGCCGGCGGCGTAGTCGAGGACATCGCCGACGGTCTCCATGGCGGCGGCGTCTTCGTCGCTGATTTCGGTGTCCAGGGCCTCTTCGAGCTCGATCAGCAGTTCGAGTTGCTTGGGAGAGTCGATGCCGAGGTCGGCCACCAGGTCGAACTCGGGGCGCAGTTCGCCTTCGTCCCGGCCGCTGGCGCGAGCGAGTATCTTGCTCGCCGCTGCACGTAGGTCCATTGCTCCTCTGCTCCTCCGCCAACCGTTGCTGCCAAGTCCGGCGAGGCCGGGTCAGAAGTCGGCCGCGAGTTCGCCGCGTAGATACTGCTCGCGGAGCGACCGGCGCCGGACCTTGCCGCTGCTCGTGCGGGGGATCCTACCCCGGCGCACGAGGAGCAGATCGGCGAGCCGGATGCCCAGGGCGCGGCCGACGCCGCGGCCGACTTCGCTGCGCAGCAGCGCGGCGCCGGCGCGGGCGCCGCCGGTCTCCATCACCAGGATGGCCCGCTCGCCGTGCGGCGCGTCGACGGAGAAGGCGGCGGCGCGCTCCCTTCCCCCCGCGCCAAGAACGGACTCGGCGACCCATTCGATCTCGTGGGGCATCACGTTCGAGCCGCCCAGGATGAGCAGCTCCTTGGTGCGGCCGGTGATGTGGACCTCGCCAGCGGCGCTCAGGAAGCCGAGGTCGCCGGTGTAGAGCCAGCCGTCGCGCAGCACCTCGGCGGTCGCTTCGGGGTCGTTCCAGTACCCCAGCATGAGGGACGGCGAGCGCAGCCGGATCTCGCCCACTTCGCCCGCCGGCAGCGCGCGCCCGTCGGGCGCCGCGATCTCGATATCCGTGCGGTCCATCGGCGGGCCGTTCGACGTCACTTCGGGGCCGCCGCCCGACGGCGCCGCGGTGTGCAGGCCGTCGACGCTCTGGCTGATCGAGATGAGCAGGGTGTTCTCGGCCATGCCGTAGGCGGCGCGCAGCGCTCCCGGATCGAGGCCCGCGGCCTCGAAGCGGCGGCTGAACCCGGCCATGGTCTCTGGCCGTACCATCTCGGAACCGCTGCACACGTCGCGCCAACCGCTCAGGTCGAGCGTCTTGAGGCGATCGTCGCCGACCCGTTCGACGCACTGCCGGAAGGAGAAGTTCGGGGCCGCCGACATCGCGGTCTTCGTGCGCTTGAACTGCTCCAGCCATACCCACGGCCGGGCCAGGAAAGCGCGCGGGTTGAGCATGATCAGGTCGGCGCCGGTGAGCAGCGAGCCGAGCAGGCAGCCTCCCAACCCCATGTCGTGGTAGAGCGGCAACCAGCCGACGAGGGCGTCCATCAGTTGTCCGCCGCGCGGAATCGCCACCGCTTCCATGCTGGCGCGGGCGCTCCAGGTCGAAGCAGAGTGTCCCACGACCACCGCCCGCTGATGACCGGTCGAGCCGCTGGTCATCTGCAAGAAGGCCGGATCGTCGCCTCGCGGCGGCCGGCCGGCCGGTACCGGCGACGGACTCGTCGCGGCCAGGGCGGACTGCGAGAGCAGATTGGGGCGCGACCCTCCAGGGGGGCCGCAGGAGGCGATCTCCTGGACCTGATCGCTGACCAGATCGGTGCAAACAATGTAGCGGGCGTCGAGCAGCTCGTTCACCGCGAGCGCCTTTTCCATCTGGTTGCGCGGCGAGCCGAGCGCGCGCGGGGGCGCGACCGCCGCCGGCAGGGCGCCGAGGCGAACCGCGCCGAACCAGACCTCGAACCAGGGCCACGAGGTCGGCAGACACACCAGGATGCGGTCGCCCGGGCGGACGCCGAGAGTCACCAGACGACCGGCCGCAGCCTCGATCTCGTTCAGCAGGAAGGGCCACGTGCGCCGTCCCTCCACCCGGCCGCGGCTGTCGATCAGCATGATGCCGCGATGCGGCCACAGCGACGCCGCTCGTTGCAGCGCCTCCAGCAGGGTCTCGGGGTGGTGCTCGCGGTTCGGTGCCAAGCCTGGATCAACCATGGAACTGCAGGTCGTAGAGGCGCTTGTAGGCGCCGCCCAACTCGAGCAGTTGTTCGTGGGTGCCCTCCTCGACCAGGACGCCGCGGTCCAGGACCAGGATGCGGTCGGCGCGCACGACCGTCGACAGCCGGTGGGCGATGACGAGCGCGGTGCGGCCCTCCATCAGGTTGTAGATCGCGCTCTGCACGACCGCCTCCGACTCCGTGTCGAGATGGGATGTCGCCTCGTCGAGGATCAGGATCGGAGCGTTCTTGAGCAGTGCCCGGGCGATCGCGAGTCTCTGGCGCTGACCGCCGGACAGGTTCTGGCCGCCCTCGCCGATCACCGTGTCGTAGCCGTCGGGCATCGCCATGATGAAGTCGTCGGCGTAGGCGGCGGCCGCCGCCATCCGCACCTTGTCCAGGGGCAGATCGTCGCGGCCGTAGGCGATGTTGTTGCGCACCGTGTCGTTGAACAGCACCGTCTCCTGGGTGACGATGCCGATCAGCGAGCGAAGGTTAGCCAGTGGCAGCTCGCGGATGTCCGTGCCGTCGATGCTGACCCGGCCCGAAGCCGGGTCGAAGAAGCGCGGCAGCAAGTTGACCATCGTCGACTTGCCGGCGCCGGAGGGGCCGACCAGGGCGACCACCTCGCCCCGATTCAGGTCGAGGTCGATGCCGGAGAGAACGGACTTGCCGTGTCCCGTCTCTGCGTAGTCGAAGGAGACGTTGTCGAAGCGGACACCCTGTTCGAACCCGTCTATCGGCCGCGCGGTCGGGCGATCGACGATCTCGCTCTCGACCTGCATCAGCCCGTGAATCCGGTGGCTGCACGCCACCGCCTCCTGCAGCACCAGGTTGACCTTGTTCAGCTTGCGGATCGGGTCGTACATCAGCAAGAGCACGAGCAGGAACTGGAAGAACCCCTCGAAGGCCAGGCGCCCGTCCCGGATCATCAGGCCGGCGGAGACGATCAGAGCCGCGCCGCCGACCGCCGCGGTCGACTCGATCACGGGACTCGAGAGGGTCGACAGGAACTGCGCCCGCAGGTTGGCGAGCAGGTGGCCGCGGGTGGCCCGCTCGAACCGCCCGCACTCGAATTCCTCCATGCCGAACGCCTTGACCACCCGGTTGCCCCGGATGCCTTCGGTCAGAAGCCCGGACAGGTCGGCCATGCGCTCCTGGCTGCGGTAGGTGACCTTCCGCATCCCCTTGCCGAAGCGGAGCAGCAGGAAGCCGAACAGCGGTACCGCGAACAGCGACACGACCGCCAGGGTGAAGTGGATCGTGAGCAGCGTCGCTCCGTAGAACAGGAGCATCGCGATCGACATGAAGATGTCGAAGAGCCGCGCCGCGACCGCGTTCTGGAGCTTGGAGACGTCGCTGACCACCCGGCTGTAGAGCTCGCCCGAGGTGTAGCGCTGATGGAACCGGCTCGACTGGTGGATGATGTGGCGGTACAGGTCGTTGCGGATGTCGGTGGTGATGCCCAGCCCGGCGCGCTGGAACGAATAGCCCGACAGGAAGGCCATCAGGCTGCGCAGGAGCACGACGAACACGAGCAGGGCCGGGGTGAAGAACACCTCGCTCCGGCCCTCGATGCCCACCCACCGCTTCAGATCGTCGTAAAGATCGCCCGCTGCCGCTCTCAGGTTCGCGGTAAAGCTCTCAATAGGCTGAAACAGGCGCGAGATCGCCCCGTCGTCCGCTTCGCCACCGGCGGCGGCAAGGCCGCCGATCGAGACGTCCGGGATCTCGTCCTCGCTGGCGAGCAGCACCTCGCCGAACATCGGATTGATCAGCCCAATGAAGGCCAAGGTGGCGACGCCGAAGACCGCGATCGCCGCCAGGGCCAGCAGCCCCCAGTGAAGATAACGGCGGGCGTAGCGGAGGAAGAAGCCGACCAACTCCATGGAGGAGCAGCATACTCCGGTGGGGGGCCGGGGCGTTCACAGAGGCGGTGCCGCGGAACGGCGGGCCCCAGTTCCGGGAAAGCGGCCGCGCCCGAGAGGCGCCTTCGGCGCATGTTGCCCGCGGGTCGGAAGACCCGCGGCTACTGACCCGCATCGGGGCGCCGTCGCGCAGCGGCGTGCGCGAGTCATTTCACACCCATCCCCCAAACGCGCCAGAATGTCGCCGATGACGGACTCCCCCGAAGCCCGGGCCGCTTTCCTGCGCGAAGAGCTCCAGCGCCACGAGCGGCTCTACTACCAGGACGCGAAGCCCGAGATCAGCGATCGCGGTTTCGACCGGCTGATGGCCGAGCTGCAGGCGCTCGAAGCGGAGCACCCGGCGCTTCGCACCGCGGACAGCCCGACCCAGCGGGTCGGAGGCGAGCCCACGGAGGGCTTCGAGCAGGTCGAGCACAAACCGCCGATGCTGTCGCTCGACAACACGTACGACCACGACGAACTCGATGAGTGGTTCGGCCGGCTGACCCGGTTGCTGCCCGATACCGACATCGAGTTCGTGTGCGAACTCAAGGTCGACGGCGTCTCGCTGTCGTTGCTCTACCACGACGGCGTCCTGACCCAGGCGGCGACCCGCGGCAACGGGCGGGTCGGCGACCTCGTCACGGCCAACGCGCGCACGATCCGCACGCTGCCGCTGCGGTTGCCGGCCGGGACGCCGGCCCGGTTGCTGGTACGCGCCGAGACCTACATGCGCCGGAGCGTGTTCGCGGCTCTGAACAAGGAGCGCGGCGCGGCCAGCCAAGAACTCTACGCGAACCCCCGCAACACGACCGCCGGAACGGTGCGGCTGCTCGACAGCCGGGACGTCGCGCGGCGGCGGCTCGACCTGGCCTGCTACGAGTGGGTTCAGCCCGCCGGCGGCGACGCAAGAGAGCAGCGCCGATCGCACGGCGAGTGTCTCGCTGCCCTGGCCGATCTCGGTCTGCCGGTCAACGACTCGTGGCGCCGCTGCAAGGGCCTCGAGGAAGTCGTCGCCTACTGCACGGAGTGGCGGGAGCGCCGCGCCGAACTGGACTTCGAGATCGACGGCGTCGTCGTGAAGGTGGACGATCCGGAGCTCCGGGACCGACTCGGCGCGACCGCCAAGGCGCCGCGCTGGGCGGTGGCGTTCAAGTTCGAGGCCGAGCAGGCCGAGACGGTCGTGCTGGCGATCAACGCCCAGGTCGGCCGCACCGGCGCGGTGACTCCGGTGGCCGAGCTCGAACCGGTGCTGGTCGCCGGCACCACGGTCAAGCGCGCCACGCTCCACAACTACGAGGACCTGGCGCGCAAGGATGTGCGGGTCGGCGACGCGGTCGTGATCGAGAAGGGCGGCGACATCATCCCCAAGGTGGTGGAGGTCATCCTGGAGCGGCGGGTCCCGGAGTCCAAGCCCTTCGAGCCACCCAAGCTCTGCCCCGTGTGCGACGAAGAGCTGCATCGCTCCGAGGAAGAGGTGTTGCTCCGCTGCGTCAACACCGCCTGCCCGGCCGTGGTCCGCGAGAGGATCCGCCACTTCGCGTCGCGCAACGCGATGGACATCGAGGGCCTGGGCGACTGGCTGGTCAGCGAACTGGTGAGCAGCGGCCTGGTCCGCAACCCGGCGGATCTGTACGGCTTGAAGGCAGAGCAGCTTGCGGATCTCAAGAAGGCCAACGAGGCGCGCCTCGGCGAACGGTCGGCGGAGCGAATCGTGGCGAGTCTCAAGGACTCGAACCAGAGGCCGCTGGCGCGCCTGATCTACGCGCTCGGCATCCGTTTCGTGGGCGACAGCACGGCCGCCTTGCTTGCGCGCCGTTTCCGCAGCGTCGACGCGCTCGCCGTGGCGACCGCGAAGGAACTTGAAGAGGTCGACGAGGTCGGCGCACGGATTGCCGGATCGGTGCGGGCGTTCTTCGCGTCGGAGCAGAACCGGCAGCTCCTCGACCGGCTCCGGGGGGAAGGCCTCCAGTTCGAGGAGGAAGCGGCGGAAGGGGACGGCACGGCCCGGCCCCTCGAGGGCAAGGTCTTCGTCCTCACCGGTTCACTGCAGGAGATGACCCGCAACGAAGCCGCGGCCCGGATCCAGGCGCTCGGCGGCAAGGTCACCGGCTCCGTCAGCAGCCGAACGGACTTTCTCGTCGCGGGCGAGAAGGCGGGCTCGAAGCTCCGGAAGGCCGAACAGTTGGGCGTCGAGGTGCTCGACCAGGCCGGGTTCGCGGAGTTGCTGGCGACGGATCGCTCCTGAGACTCGTGCGCGCCGCTTCGCGGCGGCGCGCCTGGATGCGGGCCAGAAGGCCCGCGCACCCAGCGACAAGCCGTCTCCGTCGCGGGGATCTCTACCGCGGGCCCAACGCCCGCAGTGGCGTCGCGACGGTTGCGGAACTTGGATTATCCGTCGGAAGAGGCCCGATCTCAAATCACCCCGCGAGATATGCGGGCTAGGATGCCCGCCATGTCCGCCGCCCCATGGGTCATCGTGATCGATGACGAGGCCGGGTCACGCCAGTCGATGGCGATCGCGCTCGAACGGGCCGGCCTCGGGGTGCGCGTGTTCGACGACGCGGAGCCGGCTCTCGCGTTCGTTGAGCGGGAGTCTCGGGTGCGCCTGGCGGTGTGCGATCTGCGGATGCCGGGGATGGACGGATTGGCGTTCCTGAACCGGGTGCGGGCCCAGGAGCTCGACCTGGCGGTGATCCTGGTGACGGGCTTCGGCACCATCGAGTCGGCGGTCGAGGCGATGCGCGTCGGCGCCGACGACTACCTGACCAAGCCGGTCGACCTCTACGAGCTGCGGAGCCGGGTGCTCAAGCTGATCGAGAACTGGCAGTTGCGCGACGAGGTGATGAACCTGCGCGAGATGCTCGACGAGCGCTTCGGCTTCGACGCCATCGTGGGCCAGTCGGCGGCGATGGAGCACCTGTTCCAGCAGATGCGCCAGGTCGCCCCGAGCCGTGCTTCGGTGCTGATCCTGGGCGAGAGCGGTACGGGCAAGGAACTCGTTGCCAAGGCCCTGCACCAGGCCAGCCCCCGCCGGCAGGAGCGTTTCCTGGCTCTGAATTGCGGCGCGATCCCGAACGAGATCCTGGAAAGCGAGCTGTTCGGCCACGAAAAGGGGTCGTTCACGGGCGCGGTCGGGCGCAAGATCGGCAAGCTCGAACTCGCCGCCCGAGGCACCCTTTTGCTGGACGAGATCAGCGAGCTGGTTCCCGAACTCCAGGTGAAGCTGCTGCGCGTGCTCGAGGAGCGGCAGGTCATGCGGGTCGGCGGCAGCCGCATGATCGACGTCGACTTCCGGCTGCTCGCGGCCACCAACCGCAACCTGGAGCAGGCGGTGGCGGAAGGCGCCTTCCGGGAGGATCTCTACTACCGGCTGAAGGTCGTCACCTTGAGCATCCCGCCGTTGCGCGAACGGCTCGACGACCTGCCGATGCTCGCGAACCACTTCCTGCGCGAGTTCGCGGCCCGCGAGGGCAAGCCGGAAATGCAGCTCTCCGGCAGGGCGCTGAAGTGTCTGTCCGGGCATCGCTGGCAGGGCAACGTGCGCGAGCTGCGCAACGTGCTCGAGACCGTCGCCGTCTTCCACGACGGCGGCCCGATCAAGATCGGCGATCTGCCTGACGATGTTCGGAGCGCCGCCGAGGCGCCGGCGGACGCTCCGGTCCAGAGCCCCTTCGGGGCGCCCCGGACGATGGCCGAGATCGAGCGTCAGGCGATCCTCGAGACCCTGGGCCGCACCGGCGGCAGGCGCGCCCAGGCGGCGCGGGTGCTCGGCATCGGCGTGCGCACCCTGCAGCGGAAGCTGAAGGTCTATCGCGAGCGGGGCCTGCTCGGTGAGGGCGAAGCGTGACCGCCTCCCGAGCGTCCTGATCGCCACGGCACAGTACTGTCGCAGCTCGCTTCCGCCCATCGCTGCTGATGCGCCCGTCGGGCCAGGAAGAACTCTGCTAACAGTCCGAGGCTAAGGGCGCAGGCCCAATCGAGCTCCGCTCCTCTAGCCTCGTTACGAGGACGCCTTGATCGCCGTTCGCAAGACCGAAGCGCAAATCGCTACGTTCCGAGAAACTCGGAAGCTGCGTCTTCGTCAAGCCGAACTGCCCCTCATTGGCAGTGCCTGAATTCATGAGCGTCAAAGGGCTTTCCGTAGTTCCTCTCGCACACGATCTTCGAAGTCGTCCAACCTAGCTCGACCGTCCCTCAGTGCACGTAGCAGCAGTCCCTTGACGTTTTTGCGCTTGATCCGCCGAAGCCTTCCCTCAGCTATTGCGCTCGCAACGAACCGCGCGACTTCCCCGAGACGCACGTAGTCAAGGTGGAGAGTATCCACATGCCGAGAGACAAGATCTTCTATCGTCGTCTCTCCTTCACTCGCAGCTAGACGCAGACCGGCTGATTCCAGATCCTCCTCGGAGAGCCAGACAATGACTACAGTCTCTATGTGGTCTCCACTTGCAGCCATTGCCAGCGCCGCTTCCTCGACCTCCGAATCGGAGCCGTCTCCACACCGCCAGAACGACAGAGTGTTTTCTCGAGTCTTGAGATCGATCGTAACGGCATCGGCAGGAATCTCCCCGTCCGACCACTCAGGCTCCTGGCTCGTCCTCCACTTCGCCTCACTGATCTTACGAGCCAAGAACATCGCCTACTCGTCCGCGTCCTCGATCACATCCTCAATGTACTCCCGGAGCCACGACTCCCTCTCGACGTGGCCTTCGAGGATCGCCCACATACCAACTTCGTCCCAGACCTCCGCCAGTTGCACGGCGGCTTCTCTTATCTCAGCGTTGCTGGCTCCCAAGCCGTCGCGCACCAGGTCCAAGCGCCACCGGTGGCTCCCCGGGGCTTCTTCCTGCCTACCAAGACAGCGCAAGACCGACGCCGCGAAGTTCGGCCGACTCGCATCAAGGCAAACGTTTCGCAACCACCCGAGCAATCTCTCCCGCTCCGCAGAAGCTAGGAACTCGCTCACGATCGACTCCGCGGGATGCGCCAAACCGGCTACAAGAGGTTCGGCGTCAAATGCCGACCACAACCGCGCTCTGAACTGCCGCCGCTCTCTCTCGTCGCCCGCCGAGGCCGAAGCCCGCGGAGAGGCAAAGCCCGCCACGTCGACAAGCACGGGAAAGGGGTTAGCCCGTGACGCCACGTAACTAACCGCGCCGAGCGTTCTGTCGACGTACAGCCGTCGCGCCAGCTCCAACCATGATTTCTGCAGCGAAGCAGCCTCAAGGGATGCCGCCAACGACTCCCTTCCGTCCGCCCGCGCTCGGGTGAGGTTCTGCACGATACTCGACTGAACCGACTCGCTGGCAAGAGGACGCGCCCCCTCGCCAGCCCCCCCTGCGACCTGCTCTCTTGTCTCAAGTGGCATCGAAAAGCTCCCTGGCTTTGTCAGTAATAATGACTTCAAATGCCTCACGCTCGCGTACCCGCAGATCGCGCGCCAAGAGCAGAGCCTCTGGCCGCTCGAGGGGTTCCGTCTTCTCCCAAATGACGTCGATATCGAGCATCAAGCCGACTTGACCCGGTGCTGTGTCCGCTGACCCTTGAGTCAGGATCATTCGCACATCATCGCTGTAGACGTATTCGGCGCGGCTGATGGTTGCCCTCGCCTCCTCCGGGAGGCCCGCAACAACAGGCATAGAACTCTTCAGATACTCGCCCATTTCTGCCAAATCCCCTGATGGAACGACGATCTTGTTTATGTAGCGTACGCCGATCCTAGACACGCCTTTGGGTTGCGCGACGTCCCAATATGCCGAAAGGGCACGTTGAATCCGGGGTTCAAACTCAAGCCAACCACTCTTGGCATCCCTCGCCGGATCTTGATAGGGCCGCAGCATATGGATACTGAGGGCATCGGGCCCGACACCGACCAACCTGTTGCCAGCTTCCGTCAAGAACTGGACCTTCGCCAGGTGCTGGCCAAGCTTAAGGTTGGGCGGCCGGTCTCCTCCGGGAACCTCAAGGTTCGCTTCCACAACCCTCTGCTCCCGTGGTTTACCGGCGTATTCCTCTCCGAGTTTTACGTGGAGTCTCCCAGGCAAGGTCAGATCCCATTCTTGGCTTGGCTCGAATCTGAACTCGCAAAGTGCTTCTTCGATGGGGGGATTCCTATAGCGACGGTGCTCTACCATGGGTCTCTCCTCCAGAAGACTTCGATGCCATGGATCCGGCAGGACCCTAAGGGCCGCCAGCCAACCGGCTGGAGTGGGGCAACCCTGCGGTAGCAACGCTGAGACGACCTTCCTTTCTGTTGAAGCCCTAGGTGGCAGGAACTAGCTAGCGGCTCCAATTTCTGGGGACGGGCGAACTGGACGTCGGTACGAATCGACGCGAAGGATGGGATTGGAGTGGCGACGCGGTGGAACAAGGCTGCGCACACTACCCTAGGCGACGTCTTCAGGGGCCCGCTCTTGGTAGACACCGCCCGTTGCAAGTCCGCCTTCAGTCTCGGTGGGCTACGTGCGTCAACGTCCATGGGTGATGGCTGCCACTCGGCATGGAGCAACACCCGCCATGATGCGCCGCATTCCCTGGGCGATCACCAACCGGGTTAGGTGCGGAGGCCAACAAGAGGTCCCAGAGGGTGCCGGGGCCGAGCACGAGTTCCCAAGACTCTCCGATGCGACTCCTTCACGTTTTCTCATCTCACGCTTCCCCTAGCCACACACTCCGCGGATTCCGGGCAACTGCTGATTCTGGCCTGGACATGCGCGACATATAGCACAACTGCTATTGACGCCTGAACCTGCGGGTGCCGCCTATGGCTAGGATGGCTCGATGATCGAGACATCCAAGGGTCGCACTCCGCCGCCGCCGCCGCCCGCGCTGTCGGTGAACATCGACCATGTCGCCACCGTGCGGCAGGCGCGCCTGGCGGGCTATCCGGACCCGGTCGAGGCGGCGCGGCTCGCCGAAGAGGCGGGAGCGTTCGGCATCACGGTGCATCTCCGCCAGGACCGCCGCCACATTCAGGATCAGGACGTCGCCCTTCTCCGGCGGACGGTCGGCGGCCGGCTCAACCTCGAGATCGCGTCCGAACAACCGATGCTCGAACTCGCCGAGCGCGTCGGCCCCGATCAGGTCACGCTGGTTCCGGAGCGGCCGGACGAGGTTACCACCGAGGGCGGCCTCGACCTGATCGGACGCGGCGACCAGGTGCGGAGCGCCGCGAAGCGTCTCGTCGCCGCCGGCATCCGGGTCTCCGTCTTCGTCGACCCCGCTCTCGACCAGATCGCGGCGCTCGACGACCAGGACGACGTCACCGGCTTCGAGTTGAACACCGACGCCTACACCCGGGCCTCGGGCGCCGCCGCGACCGCCGAGTTCGCGAAGATCGAGGCCGCCGCCGAGCGCGGCCTGGCCGCCGGCCGGGAGGCGTACGCCGGACACGGCCTGACGGTGGCCAATGTCGGCCCGGTGGCCGCGCTCGCCGACATCAGCGAGTTGAACATCGGCCACTCGATCGTGTCGCGGGCCGTGCTGATCGGCATGACCGCGGCGGTGGAGGAGATGCTGGAGGCGATGCGGACGGCACTGCGCGAGTCGGGCTGAAGGCAGACGGCGCTACGCGGCGGGGTGGACGGCGGGGCGCGGCGGGATGGACGGCGCTGCGCGGCGGGATGGTCGGCGCTGCGCGGCGGGATGGTCGGCGCTGCGCGGCGAGATGGACGGCGCTGCGCGCCGGGATGGTCGGCGCTACGCGCCGGGATGGTCGGCGCTGCGCGCCGGGATGGTCGGCGCTGCGCGCCGGCAAGTGTCTCCTGAAAGCGGGCCAGAAGGCCCGCGCACCCAGCGATACGGCGGTGGTGACGGCTCGCCTCTGTTCTGCAACCGTCGCGACGTCACTGCGAGCGACGGACTTGCAGTAGAGACTGACACCCCGGGAAAGATGGCGCTCTGGGTGCGCGGGCCTTCCGGCCCGCTTCCGCCAAAACAACGCCGCCGCGAAGCGGCGACCGCAACCGCCGCGACACCGCCACGCTTGCAGCACAACCTCGACCCTCCCCGACGCCTTGTCGCTGGGTGCGCGGGCCTTCTGGCCCGCTTCCGCCAAAACAACGCCGCCGCGAAGCGGCGACCGCAACCGCCGCGAACACATACAACCGCGGCACCCGCAGCCGCCCGCCTCAGTCGGCCCCCAGTTCGGCTTCGATGACGCTCGCTATGCGGTCGCAGAGGCCCTCGATCTGCTGCTTGTCGGGGCCCTCGATCATCACCCGGGCGAGCGGTTCGGTGCCGCTGTAGCGCAACAGGACGCGGCCGGAGGATCCGAGTTCCCGTTCCGCGGAGGCGACCGCGTCGGACAGGCCGGGCACGGTGTCGAGCGGCAGCTTCTCGCGCACGGCGACGCTCTTCAGGGTCTGCGGGAAGCGCTGGAAGCGGGCTGCCAGATCGGAGAGCGAGCGGCCGGATGAGGCGACGATCCCGGCCACGGCGGCGGCCGTCAGCAGGCCGTCGCCCGTGGTCGCGAGGTCCAGGTCGAGCAGGTGGCCGGATTGCTCGCCGCCGAGCCGGACTCCCTCACCACGCATGGTCCCGGCGACCTCGCGGTCGCCGATGCCGCAGCGCAGCACCTCGACGCCGTGGCGCTCAAGCGCCCGCTCCAGCCCCATGTTCGACATCGTCGTCGCGACGATCCGCCGGCCGGGGAGGTCGTCCAGGGCCGCGAGGTGGGACGCCCACACGTACAGCAGAACGTCGCCGTCGCAGATGTGGCCGAGGTGATCGCAGAGAATGGCCCGATCCGCGTCGCCGTCGAGGGCCACGCCGAGGTCGCTGCCGGTTTCGCCGGTGAAGGCGACGATCCGGTCGGTGCAGGTCGAACCGCAGTCCCGGTTGATGTCGCGGCCGTCGGGACGGTCGCAGATGACGCGGCAGTCCGCCCCCAGAGTTCGGAAAAACCGTCCGGCGTGCGGCGCCGCGGCGCCGTTCGCGGCATCGACGGCCACGCGAAGGCCATCGAGAGGACGGCCTCCCGGCAGCGAGGCCCACAGGTGGTCCAGGTACCGGTCCGCGAGGCCGGCTTCTTCCGCGAGCCTCGCGGAGTGGCCGTGATCCTCCCACGGGACGCCCGCGTCCCCACCGGCCGCGATCCGGTCTTCGATCGCCCGCTCGACCGACGGATCGACCTTGAAGCCGTCGGCCCCGATCAACTTGACGCCGTTGTCCGTGTAGGGATTGTGGCTGGCGGAGACGACGATGCCGCCCATCGCGCCCAGTTCCGCGACCAGGAAGGCGACCGCCGGCGTGGGCACTATGCCGGCCGAACGCACATCGGCGCCCGCGGCGCGGGCGGCGGCGGCCAGCCAACCCGCGATCTCCTCCCGGCTGTCGCGGGTGTCGCCGCCGAGGATCAGCAGCGGCCGCGAGCCCGCCGGCGGGTCCGGCGGCCTGCCCAGGCGAGCGAACCAGTAGCCGACCGCCTGGACGGTGGACCGGTCGAGCGGCGGCGTGCCGAAGACGGCGCGCATGCCGTCCGTTCCGAAGAGGCTCAAGAACCCGCGCCGGACTGCGGCTGGCGTCCCTCGATCATCGGCACTTCGACGCTGACGAAGGTCGGGAACTCGACCACGACGTGTTCGCTCTCGAAGCGCACGCGCGCCTGCTCTTCGACGAAGCCGAGACCACGGCCATCGATGTCGATCGGCCCCGCCGCCGCATACCCCAACCGGTTGATCTCCGAGCGCGACCCGCGGACCGTGGCCAGGGCCGGCACGATGCGGACATTGTCGTAGTCGACGCTGAAGCCGCCGATCGGTTCGCCTCTCGTGTTGACCTGCACCGGCACCTGAACCGAAACCTCCTCGTCGAGGGTCAGGGTCAACTGCTCGGGCGTGAGCGACACCACTTCGATGCCTTTCGCGTCCTCCGGGAGCACGACGTTCTCCGTACTCAGAATGACCTCGACCTGTCGCGGGCCGCCGTACGTCGCGCCGCCGAAGAGGTTCTCTCCGAGCGGCACCCGGACCCGGATCTGATCCCGGTTCAGGGAGGCGATTGCGTCCTCGCTGCCCCGGATCAGAACGAAGAGCTCCTCTCTGGGATCTTCGGGCGAGCCGAGGACCGGCTGACCCAGGACCACCATCTGGTCGTGATCCTCCGTCGTCACCCGCGCCTGAACACTCTCCTCGATCGGCGGCACGGTCATCTCCCGCAGGCGGGGACAGTACGAGGCCGGCAGCCAGATGCCGACCGCGATCGAGACTGCAAGAGCCCGAAAGGCCCAGCGGTTGCTGTTCTCGCTCATCCCGTAGCCCCCTGAGCCAGCAGCAACTCGAAGAGTTGGTTGCGCAGTTCGCGCCTCGTCAGATCGCCGGTGAGGCGACCCTCATGCGCGATCGATATCTTGCCGCTCTCCTCCGAGACGACGACCACCACCGCATCGGTCTCTTCGGCGATCCCGATCGCCGCCCGGTGCCGCGTGCCGTGCTGGATCGAAAGCGCGGCACTGGTGGTCAGGGGCAAGAAGCACGCGGCGGCGGCGACCCGGTCCTTCTGCACGATCGCGGCGCCGTCGTGGAGCGGCGTGCCGCGGGCGAAGATCGTCAGCAGCAGGTCGTGGGAGATCGAGGCGTCGAGCACGATGCCGTTCTGCACGTAGTTCCGCAGGCCGTCCAGCCGCTCGATGACGATCAGGGCGCCCAGCCGTCGCACGGACAGCGCCTGCGATGCGAGCACGATCTCGTCGATTCCGGACTCCGGCGTTCGATCGCTCATCAGGCGCAGCAGCGGGTTGCGGCCAACCCGGCCGAGGACCCTTCGGATCTGGTTCTGGAACAGGACCACGATGACCACCGGCAGCACGGGCAGCAGGTAGCTCAGCGAAGCCTCCAGCGTCCGCAGCCTCAGGGACGCGGCGATCCACGCCGTGCCGAGCAGCACCAGGATGCCGAGCACAACCCGCATGCCCCCGGTGCCCCGGATCAGCAGCAGCAGGTTGTAGACGACGAGGCCGACGATCAGGAGGTCGACCAGATCCCTCCAACCTAGAAGCCCGAGCGGCTGTGCCAAGTCCATCGTGCTCCGATCGCTGGGCCTTGCTACGCGTGCTAGCCGGTCTCTACCGCTCCGGCTTCGGCAGCGGCAGGGGTACCGTCTCGGGTTCCTGCCGCTCGGCGATGGTCGCCGGTTCGGGCGCGCCCGTCACGTCGGGAACCGGAGCGTCCTTCTTCGCGGGCGCCGCCGCGCCCTCATCGGGCGGCTCGAGATCGGGGATCGGTGTCGGCTCGCGCACCGGGGTCAGGTCCTGGCCCGTGGCCTCGAGGATCATCTCGTACACGCGCCCACCTTCGAGCGATTCGAGCTCGAGCAACTCCTTCGCCAACTGCTCGAGCAGGTTCCGGTGCTCGGAGAGGATCTCCCGGGCCTTCTCGTAGCCGCGCTGAACGATGGCGTGGACCTGGCCGTCGATCGACTGCGCAGTGCTGTCGGAGTAGTCGGAGCGCTGCGAGAAGTCGCGGCCGAGGAACACCGGCTCGTTCTTCTCGCCGTAGTTGAGCGGCCCCAAATCCGACATGCCCCACTCGCAGACCATCTGCCGCGCGATTTCCGTGGCGCGTTCGATGTCGTTGCCGGCGCCGGTCGTGATGTCGTCCTGGGAGAGTTCCTCGGCGACTCGGCCGCCCATCAGGATCGCGATCTGGGCATCGACGTACTTCCGGCGGTAGGTGTGCTTGTCCTCGGTCGGGAGCTGCATCGTCAAGCCCAGGGCGCGGCCGCGAGGGATGATCGTGATCTTGTGCAGGGGGTCGGCCTCGGGCACGAAGGCGGCGACCAGGGCGTGACCGGCCTCGTGGTAGGCGGTGACCTCCTTCTCCTCCTCGGTGAGCATCATCGTCTTGCGCTCGGCGCCCATGATCACCTTGTCCTTGGCGAACTCGAAGGAGGCCATGTCGACCTTCTTGTGGTTGCGCCGGGCCGCGATCAGGGCCGCCTCGTTGACGAGGTTCGCCAGATCGGCGCCGGAGAAGCCGGGCGTGCCGCGCGCCAGCACATGGAGATCGACGTCGGGATCGAGCGGGATGTTGCGGCTGTGGACCTGGAGGATGCCGAGCCGGCCGCCAATGTCGGGGCGGTCGACCACGACCCGGCGGTCGAAGCGGCCCGGCCTGAGCAGCGCCGGGTCGAGGACGTCGGGACGGTTCGTGGCGGCGATCAGGATCACGCCCTCGTTGGTTTCGAAGCCGTCCATCTCGACCAGCAACTGGTTCAGGGTCTGCTCGCGTTCGTCGTGCCCGCCGCCGAGGCCGGCGCCGCGGTGGCGGCCGACGGCGTCGATCTCGTCGATGAAGATGATGCAGGGGGCGTTCTTCTTGCCCTGCTCGAAGAGATCGCGCACCCGGCTGGCGCCGACGCCGACGAACATCTCGACGAAGTCGGAACCCGAGATGGAGAAGAACGGCACGCTCGCCTCACCCGCGATCGCACGCGCCAGCAGGGTCTTGCCGGTGCCCGGAGGGCCCATCAGCAGCACGCCCTTGGGAATGCGGCCGCCGAGTTTCTGGAACTTCTGCGGCTCCTTCAGGAACTCGACGATCTCGGAGAGCTCCTCCTTCGCCTCCTCGATCCCGGCCACGTCCTTGAACGTGACCTTCTTGCCGCTGGCGTTCAGCAGCTTGGCCTTGCTCTTGCCGAAGGAGAGCGCCCGGTTGCCGCCGCTCTGCATCTGGCGCATGAAGAACACCCAGAGACCGACGATCAGGAGCAGTGGACCATAGGTGAACAGCACCGTAGTCAGTGTGTTCTCTTTCTGGCGCTTGTACACGGTCCGCACTTCGTGGTCGAGGAGCAACGTCGGGAGTTCGGGGTAGTTCTCCGGGAGAATGGCCGTGAAGCTGCCGTCGCCGACGCCGTCGCGGGGCGCGTTCTTGTAAGTGCCTTCCGCTTCTGTCCTGTTCGCGGAGATCGTCACCTCCTCGACACGGTCCTTCTTGACGTCCTCGACGAACTCGCTGAAGCTGATCTCCCCCCGCCTCGCAGCGCCCTGGCTGAACAGGTTGTACAGCAGGATCACCATCACGAAGATGGCGGCCCAGAGCAGAAGATTCTTGAGTGTCGCGTTCATCTACTTCCAAGCCTGCTCATCTACCTTCAGTCCTGCCTGTCGACGTTTCGGTCCAGCCCATCCACGTCAGGTCGTCCCCATCGCGAAGAGACAACCATGCTCCGGCCAGCGAGATTCCTGTCCCGCGAGCTGCCGGACTGCAACAAGACTGTCACTCCGTCCCCGGTTCTTCAAGCAATTCAATTCTTTGATCCAGGGCGAACGAACGGCGCCGCAGCACTCTGAGCCGGTCCCGGCGCTGCTCCCAGCGCCAGCCGTCGCCGCAGTCGCAGCCGACCGGCGCGCCGTTCTCGCGGCGCCGCCCGAGCTGCCGTCGCAGCTCGCGCCGAGCGGCGCTCGGCGGCGGGTAGGGAGCACCGGCCAGACGGTGGAGACGGGCGAGCGCGGCCGGCCAGAGCGTTGGCGGCAGCCGGGTCAGGGCACAGGTGTCGATCTCACAGCACTGGCGGCCGGGCCGCGGTTCGAGAGCCTCGTCGAGCAGACGGCGGACGATCGGCTCGGTGCCCTGGGCGGCCTGGGCCAGACGGCTCAGACGGGCGCCCAAGTCCGGCGTCTCGGCCACGAGAAGCGGCAGGAGGCGGCGGCGCACGAAGTTGCGGCGCGGTCCCGGGGCGCGGTTCGTCGGGTCGTCCACCGGGTGCGTCCCCTGGTCGATCACGTATTGGCGGAGATGCCCCGGCTCGATGTCGAGGAAGGGACGGAGCAACGGCAGCCCCAGCCGGTTCGATGCCGGGCGCATCGCGGCGAGACCGGCGGCGCCGCTACCGAAGAGAATGCGCAGCAACACGGTCTCGGCCTGGTCCAGCCGGTGATGCGCGGCGACGATAGCCGCGGCGTCCAAGGGCCGCGCGGCAGCGGTCAGGAGCCGGTAGCGCTCGGCGCGGGCCCACTCCTCGATGCTCCAGCCCGGCGGCATCGCTCTAGCGACGCGGAGTTCGAAGGCAACCCCGAGATCCCGGGCGATCCCCCGCGCCGCCCGGGCCCGCCGTCCCGATCCCTGGTCGAGGCGGTGGTCGACGTGGACGGCGCAGGGCCTGAAGGCGAATCGGGAGGCGCAGGCCCGCAGGGCGAGCAGCAGCGCAGACGAATCCGGGCCCCCGGAGAAGGCGACGACGAGCGCGGATCCGCGGATCGCACGGGTCAATTCGGGACGCCGCGCGAAGAACCGGGCAACTGCCCGCTCGACGGCGTGCGAGGGATAGTGGCGGTGGAGGGACTCGAACCCCCGACGCAGCGGATATGAGCCGCTTGCTCTAACCGGCTGAGCTACACCGCCCAACGTCTGCTGCACCCTACTTGAATCCGTCCCGCTGTCCGCATTCCGGCCCCGCCCCTGACCGCGCGCGACCAAGGAGCGCCGGATCGCGACAGGCAAGCGATAGCCGCTCAGGGCGACCGTTTGCGCAGCGAGTTCTGGCAGCTCCGGAACTGGCCGAAGAAACTGCGCATCGACTCGGAGAGCGCCTCGTCGTTCAACCGGTAGATCACATTCTGGCCGCGCCGCTGGTCGACCACCAGGTCGGCCTCCTTGAGCACCGAGAGGTGCCTGGAAATGGTCGGCTGGGAGAGTTCGAACTCGCCGACGATGTCACCGACGCAACGTTGCTCGTCTTCGAGCAGGCGCAGTATTTCCTGCCGCGTCGAGTCCGAGAGCGCCTTGAAGACCTTCGTCATTCTCCGGGAGCGACGGCGCCGGGGTTCAAGTCCGCTCAGCGAACCGCCGAGGCGTAAGGGTCGAGGTTCTGTGCTGTGTTCCACGGTCTCAGATCTCCAGTCAATTCGGTCCTGGCCTGGCGCCGCCCTTTCCGTACCCGGGGGGTCCGGCAGACGGCTGGGCCACGGGGCGCGGACCAAAGCGGCTAATGAACAGTTGCCCATTATGACATAAGTTCCGCTCCCCGTCTCGTGGAAACAGGTCCGATGCTCCGCGAACTCCTGGTTCTCGACGCCGGCGGCGTCGGGTACTCGGTTCGGATCCCGCCTCAACCACGCACCGGCGGAGGACCGGTTTCAGGCCCGTGAGTTCAGCCTTCCGGGCACCTCCAGACCCCTGCTCCGCAGTTCCCGCCGCATGCGGCTGATCACCATCGCGACGGTAGCCGGCGCCAGCTCGACCACGCTGGCGGCCTCGTGCGAACTCCAGCCGTCCACCACCATGCGCTCGGTGATCCAGGTGTCGCGGAGGCCTGTGGCGCGCTCACTCGCGACGCACCAGCATTCGCGCCGGAACCGGTACCGGAGTTGCTGGGCGTAGATGTCGTTGAACGGGTTTGTGGCCGCCCTCGGCAACTCCAACCGGTCGGCTTCGTCGGTCAGCCCTTCCCGGAGATCGAGGCTCAACTCGGCGGCGGGGTCGCGCTTGAGCGCCCGGCGGGCGCGCAACCAGTCGACCAGAGCGCTGCGCGCGACGCTGCGCAGGTAGGACATGATCGTCGCCTCCGTGCGCCCCTTGCATCCGCGCAGCACCCGGCGGTTGTTCTGCAGCAGGCGGACGTAGGTCTCCTGGATGACTTCGTCCACGAGGTCGCGGGTCAAGCGCAGGCCGTAGCTCCGCCCCAACCCGGCGAGCGTGCAGCGCAGCGCCGGTTCGACTCGCTGGACCAGGGGCGCCCAGTCGCCGTCGCGGGCTGCGCAGCCGCGCCAGAGGACTGGAAACTCCTGCGACTCCTCGCACTGATATTCATTGGTTTTTGGGTTCATCTTTCCGCTCCAAGAAGGAGGAGCGGAGACACCCGAGGGGCGGTCCGGGGGAACTTGGGCGATCCAGCCGGGACGGCCTCACCCACGAGTCGGCAAGGGCCGGCGAGCGTAGCACTCTCCGCGGCCCGATGGGAGGCTTGAAGAGCAGGAACTTGGCGCGCCGCTTGGAAGGCCGGCGCACCTGTACCTTTCCGGGATGCATTCTGGCGTGTCGTTGAGAGAGGTGGAATGGACCAGTAGCCGTCGTGGCTGCGGTAGCTGTGGGAAACCGGCTTGCCGGTTTTCCAAGGTCCGGCGGGAAACGGTCTGCCGTTTTCCGCCGGACCGGCAGCTTCCGCAGCCGAGACCGCCGGTCGGTTGCGTCTCCGGCCTGCCGGAGTCACTGAAGGAAAGTCGGCAAGCAGCCAGGAGCGACCACCGGCGCACTGTGCTTCGAGCACCTGGCTGGGACCCGTGCCCTGGCTGCTTTGCCGCGTTGGACGCCCAGTGGAGAGTCAGTGCCTTAGAGCACCAGTACAGGTACGGGCAGGCAACGCGGCATGCCGACCAGGCAACACTACCGCAAGGGAGAAGGAGGACGAGATGATCAGGACGTGGTTCGCCGGCGTGGACTGGGGGTCCGAAACCCACCACGTGTGTGTTTGCTGGGTCGGGACGGCAAGGTGAGGGGGGAGCGGGCGTTCGACCACAGCGGCAAGGGACTTGCCGCCATGGCCGACTGGCTCCTTGGACATAGTCGGTTAGTGCGAGAAACCGTGCGAGTTGTGCGAGAGTTAGTGCGAGAAAGGGACGGGTAGATGCGGGTGGATGCGGGTAAATGCGGGTGAGTGTGGCGCGGCTCGTGGCGGCGCTCAGCGACGCAGGAGTGGTGGACCCGGGACGGGTGGCGCAGGAGCTCGGACGACGGTGCGCCGGCATGCGCGTGCCAACCGAGGCGGCTGTGGAGCGCACCGTGACGGCGGCCGAGCGGTCAGAGCTGGCGCGATGCGTGGGGAGCGCCGAGGAGCTGGAGGACGCGGCGGGAATCAGTCGGCGCCACGCGAGGCGACTGAAAGGGGTCTAGCGCTGATCGCCACTGCGCCGGCATCGAGCATGGCCGCGAGGCGGGGGTCCCAGTCCGGGTCCGCATCGAGCCGCTCGACGCAGCTCGGGTGTAGCGACTGAACGGCGGCGCCGGTGTGCGGCACAGGGCGACAGAACGGCGGCCACACCCGATAGAGGCCGCCCCGCGAAACGCCGATCGGCGCCAGCGGGTCTGGGTCGGGATGGTCACCCTCTCGAGGGTGGACAGACAGGCCGGCCGCCGCGATGTGCTGCCACATCCAGTTCAGGGCAATGTCCGACAGCCCCCGCACGGCCCGGCCGCCGCCGACGTCGCTGTGCACGCCGGGAAACCAGACCTGGTGCAGTTGCTGTCGCGCCCCCGGCGCGTTGCGCCAGAGTGTCGGACGGAACGGGCGACGGGCTTCGTCGATCGCGAGGGCGTGGCATGCGATCTCGACGTGGTCGCCCAAAGAGACGTCGTGGAAGCGGTGGCGTCCAGCAGACAGCCAGTCCAGCGGCTCGGGGACGCCCAGAGCTCCGACAGTGTCCCAGACTCCGACAAATCGAATCGGGGCGTGCCGGCCGAGCAATTGTTCGGCGACCGCCATTCGCTGTTTGCCGGATCGATATACCGCCATCGCCTGCCGGGCGACTCGCCGAGAGTCGGCCGCTCGCTTCCTCGTCGCCCTGTCCCACTCGGGGACGGAGGGGATGCCGCACAGTCCGATCAGGCCGGCGAGGCTGCGGGCGGTATAGGCGCCGCGGCTGTAGCCGAGAGCCCAGATCCTGTCGTCCGGATCCCAGACTTCAACAAGCCAGGCATACGCATCCTCGACGTTTTTTTGCAGCCCGAGGCCGAACGCGCCGCCGCGGAAACGGTCCCATCGACCCGTGCCGACGCCGGGGTCGTAGTACGTCTTGACGCCTTGCTTGACCGCATGCCAGGTGCGGCAGACGTTCGTCGGCCGCACCGCGTCCGCCTCGTTCCAGGTCCCGTCGAACAGGAGCACCAAGTCTGACCCGTGCCTCACCGCCGCCCCTTCCAGGCACGCAAGCCTTCGATGACCCTGGTCGCCTCTGCGCTCGTGCGGACGCTTGTCAGCCGTTGGCTGCGCTCCAGCCACGTCGCGAGCGCCGCCTCGGTCAAACCAAGCTCGGCGCGCAGGTCGTCGATCAGGCGCCGCTGAGAAGCGGTTACCATACGGACGACGCCGGCCGGGAGTCGGGCCGGCGGCCGGCCCCTCGGCCGGCGCTTCGGCTTGGGCACGCCCAGGCGGCGCAGCAGTTCGCTGGCGTCGCGGATGTTCAGATCCGTGCAGCTCTTCGCGCCCCACCCCTCGTCGAGCATCCGTTCGTAGGTCTCCCTGTCGACGCCGGCGGCGCTCCTGGCGGTGTGGATGGCGCGAACCTGCGACGCCGTGATCGGGGCGGTCATCTCACCCTTCCCGTGTTGCCTCGCTGTCGCCCGCCTCGCTCTCGTCAAGCGCGTCGAGCTTTGCCTGGTGTGCGACATCGATCCGGGTTACCGCTTCCTCGTAGGCGCCGCCGAGCGCCGCCTTGCCCGCGGTCCACCGCTCATTCCATTCGGAACGGACGCCGGCGATCGCTTTGCCGCGGTTTCGGTTCCACTGGTGGGTGAAGGCGAGCTCGTCTGCTCGGTACTTTGCCGCGGCGGCACTTCTCGCCTCGCCGCGCTCGCGTTCGAGGTCGCGGATGCGTCGTCGGCGGACCCATTCCCGGTCCTTTTTGGCCCGCTGCTCGAGGTAGGCGCGGTAGCGCTCGGCTTGACGTCGCCGGATGGCTTCGCGCTTGGCCTGGTAGTCCTTGGCGGCCTGGTAGCGCTCGTGGAAATCGGCCCGGATGCGGTCCGCGTCTTCGTGCGTGACCACCACGGACGAGCAGCCCGTGCCGCTGATCGCGCCGGCGACTCCGACGCTGACGCGCGCCGGCCTGCGCGGCTTCCGCGGGGCGATCGGATGAGCGAGGGCCGCATGTCCCTGGACGCCTGGCGCGAGCGTCTCGAGACGTTCCAGCCCCGGAGCCTCACGGTGGACGGCGAGGCGCCGCCGCCGCTCGGCGAGGACGTGGACATCGACGCGACGACGGTCGACGAGGCCGCCCGCGCCGGCGCCCGCCGCGACGGCCTGTGGCTGGTCTGGTCTGCGGAGACCGGGCCGTCGAGCGACATCATCGGCAGGACGAGGCAGTTGCGCCGCGCCGAGGTGGTCGTGCTGTCCCGCGTGGCCGATCGCCGCGCCGGCGCGCCGTTCTCGGCCCAGGATGCCCTGGACCGGCTGCGGGCGCGAGTGGACGCCGCGCTGCTCGGCTGGATCCCTCCGGGCGCGATGACGCCCGTCGATTTCGTGCGCGGCGCAGCCCTGGCGCCGGGCAAGGACGGCGCCGCCTGGTGGGCCGACGCCTACGCCGCCGACCGCCTAGTTTCCGCGGACGGAGCATGAGGAGGAGGATGCGATGACGTTGTTGGCGATGAAGAAGGTGTTGCTCTACAAGCCGGAGGCGGCCTACGGCGTGGCGCCCGCCGCCTTCACCGGCGCCGACGCGATCGAGGTGCACGAGCCGGATCTGACGGCGCTCGACGGCGGCACCGTGAGCCGGGAGCTGATGTGGCCGTATTTCGGGGCCAGCGACCCGGTCCAGGTCGACTCGCACGTGCGGCTGGCCTTCAGCGTGGAGCTGACGAGCGGGGGCGGCTTCACGCCCGCCACCGAGGCGATCTCGGCGCCGAAGTTCGGGGGCCTGCTCAAGGCGTGCGGGATGAAGGAGACGACCGGCAAGGCGGCCGTGGCCGACACCAACAACTCGAAAGTCGAGTACGCGCCGGAGACGAACGCCTCCGGCTCCTCGGTGACGCTGATCTGGAACATGGACGGCCAGCAGCACAGGCTGCTCGGCGCCCGCGGCACCTGGACGCTGGAGTTCGCCAGCAAGGAAATCCCCCGGATCCGGTTCGAGTTCACGGGGCTATGGGCCTCGCCGAGCTCCATAACCCAGATCGACCCGGGGGGCTACGTCGGCTGGCAGGAGGCCGTCGCGGGCTCGAACGCGGCGTCCACGTTTTTGATCCACGGCACGCACGACCTGGCGCTCCACCGGCTGTCCGTCGCCCTCGGCGCGCAACCGGTGCACCGCGAGGTGGTGGGCGCCGACAACGACGTGCCGATCACCGGCCGCGAGACGACGGGCAGCGTGACGATGGACGCCGAGAAGCTGCTGGCCTGGAACCCGTTCCGCCTGGCGCAGAAGGCGACCAAGGACGCGCTGCAGCTCGCGCACGGCTTCACCGACTCGGCGAAGAGCATGCTCGCGGCCGGGAACCGCGGCAAGATCGTGGTGCTCGACGCCCCGCAGGTCGTGCTCTCCGAGCCGCGCTACGGCGACGACCAGGGCGTGGCCACGATCGAGGCGACGCTGACGATGGTGCCGGAAAGCGGCAACGACGAAGTGAAGTTGACGTTCCAGTGAGCGGACCCCCTGGTCGAGGAGGAATCGCATGACGTTCAGGCTGGCCGACCCCGACGCCGTCTACGAGACGGCGGTCACGATCTCGGTGCCCGCTTCCGGCGGACCGGAGGAGCGGGAATTCACGGCGCACTTCCGGCTGCCGGCCCCCGCGGCCGTCCGGGCCGCGGCTCTCGAAGGCGACCCGCAGTTCATGCTCTGCGTCCTCGCCGGCTGGGACGGCATCGAGGGCCACGACGGCAAGCCGCTCGATTTCTCGCCCGCGAACGTCGAGAAGCTGGCCGGGATCGCCTACTTCGCGCGCGGCGTGGCCGCCGCTTTCGAGCGCTTCTCGCTCGGGCTGCCGGGAAAAACGCCCGCGCGGTCGGCCGGCGGTTCGTCGCTCGCCGCGGCCGCGACGACCGACAGGAAGACGCGCGGGCGTTCGGCATCGACGTAGGGGCTGTTGTCCGCGAGGAGCCGGCGTGCTGGGTGCTACCTTCGGCGTGGGACGCCGCGCGAGCGTTCTCGGCCTGCGCGACCCAGTGGCGGATCGGCCCTGCCGGCGGGCTGCTGGGCCTGGACTACGCGGGCGCCCGGGCCGCGGTGCGGGGCGTGACCGCGGACGGCCTGGGCAAGGAGGCGTCGGGCCGCTCGCTGCGCTGGCGGCGGGTATTCGAGCTGCTGCGCGAGATGGAGGCCGCGGCGCTCGACGCGCAGCCGCGGTGGCGGTGACCGAGCCCGCCCGCCTCAGCGTTGCTGGTCGGCGGCGAACGAGAGGGCGGCGATGACGGCCCGGATCACCAGCGCGCAGGCGGTGCCGCCGATTACTGCCGCGTACAGCGTCATGATGACAAACCCCCACATGGGGGAACCCTAGCAAATGCCCGCTGAGTACCGCCTCGCGCTGCGCCTGACGGCCGACGCCAAGGGGTTCGTCGGCGCGGTGACCGCGGCGGACAAGCGAGTCGGCCGGCTCGCCGGGACGGTACGGCGGTCCAGCAGCGAGACAAAACAGGCGGCCGGCGCCCTGAAGCTGTACGGCGCCCAGGGCCAGGTGGTGTCGACGGTGTCGACGCGTCAGGCGGCCGCGGTCGACAGAGCGGCCCGGGCCGCCGACAGGGCAGGCAGGGCCTCCGCGGGAGCGGCGCGGCGCACCCGGGGCCTTGCTTCGGCGTTTCTCGCCGCGCATGGGCGGGCGATCGCCTACGGCCTGGGTCTGGGCGGCGGCCTGCTCGTGTCCCTTCGGCAGCTGGGGGGCGCGGCGCTGGACGCGGCGGAAGCGAACCGGGAGCTCGACAACCGCCTGCGCCTGGTGACGGAGTCGGAGGCTGAACTCGCGGCGGTGCGGTCCCAGCTCCTGGACGTCTCGGTGCGCACGCGGACGGCGATCGACGGCACGGTGGTGACATACAGCCGGCTGGCGCTTGCGCTCGAACATCTCGACCGCCCCGCGTCACAGAGCGTCCGCGTGGTCGAGCTGCTGAACAAGCAGCTCGCGATCGGCGGCAGCGTGGGCAGCGAGGCGCAGGCCGGCCTGATTCAGTTTGCCCAGGGCCTGGCCTCGGGCAGGCTGCAGGGCGACGAGCTGAGGTCGGTGATGGAAAATCTTCTGGGCGTGCAGCAGGGGCTGATCATCGGCTTCCGGAAGCTCAGGGAATCGGGCCAGATCGACATCGACGTGACGAGGGCCAATTTGCGTGAGTTGGCGTCCGAGGGCGAGATCACCGCCGAGCGGCTGATTGACGCGGTCCTGGCGTCGGGTGAGTGGACGGACAGGACGTACGAGAGCGTCGAAGCGGGCATCAGGTCGAGCTTCAGGGCCCTGCGCAACGAGATCCGGGAGAGCTTCCGCGAGGGGCTGGAGGAGACGTCGGGGTTCGTGGCCGCGACGGTGCAGCGGATGACGGAGGGTATGTCGCGGGCCAGGCGGATTCGGAGCCAGACGGTCAGGGTGTACGAGCTGGACTCGGATCCGCTGACGGCCCGTGACCTGATCGGCATGGACGAGCAGGAGATGCGCGACCTGGTTGGCGGCTTTGTGCGCGAGCTGGAGGCCGTGGCCGAGGGGGCCGGCGTGACCGCCGACTCCATCATCGGCCGCCGGCTGGCCGCGCTGCTGCAGCCGCGGATCGACATTCTGCGGGAGGAACTGCAGCGCGCCGGCGAGATCGATCCGTCCGGCGCCGCGGCGCCGCCGGATCCGTCCGCGGAGCCGGATCCGGAACGCCTGCGCGAGATGTTGCGTCTCGAGCGCGAGTTCGCGACTGCGCGCGAACGGATTCAGCTCGACTACCAGGACCGCGTGAGAAAGATCGAAGCGGTGGCGGATGGCGAGCAGCGCGAGCGATTGCTCCGGCGCGCGGAGACGATCCGGAGCGAGGGCATCGCCAGGCTGGGGAAAATCGCTGACCGCGAACGCGAGGCCCAGGAGCGCGCCGCGGCCGCGGACCGCGAACGCGCCGACTCGGCGCAGGCGTCGGCCGCCGCGCTCGTGCTGTTGCGCGAGGAGAACGAGCGGCTGCGGCAGGGAGGACTGGAAGCCCTGAAGGTGATCGAGGAGGAGCGCGAGGCCCGCGAACTGCTGGCGCAGGTCCGCCGGGCGCACGCGGACGCCACGCCGCAGGTGCTCGCCGGCCTGGAGGCCGAGGCGCTGGCGGAGCGGAAGCTGACGAAAGAGTTGGAGGCCCAGGCGGAGTCGCGAAACGCCAGGATGCAGGCGTTCGTGGGCTGGATGTCCGCCGGGTCGGCCGCGTCCGGTGAGGCCGCGGGCGAGCAGGCCGACCTGGCGGGATCGCTCGGCGTGGCGGACGAGGCCCTGCGCCGAATCACGGGCGGCCTCGGGCAGTTCGCGAACGCGAACGCCAAGGCTTTCCGGCTGCACCAGGCCGCGGCGTTGGCGAGCGCGGCGGTTTCAACGGCCAAGGGCGCGACGGACGTCCTGGCAGACACGACGATCCAGCCGACGTGGCTGCGGCCGGTGATGATGGGCCTGATCCTGGCCGCCGGCGCGGCGCAGATCGCGGCGATCCGTTCACAGAGGCCCCCCCAGGCGTTCGCCTACGGCGGCGTGATCGACCGCCGCGCGGAGTTCTCGTTCGGCGGCGGCCGCCGCGGCCTGGCGGGCGAGGCGGGCCCCGAGGCGATCCTTCCCCTGCGCCGGCTGCCGAGCGGCCGCCTGGGCGTCGGCGCCGCCGCCGGCGGCCGCGCGCCCGTCTTCGCGCCGCGCGTCGAGGTGGTCGTCCAGGCGCCGATGGGCGGCCGCCCGGACGACGCCGCCCTGTGGGGCCGCGAGGCGGGCCGCGGCGTGGCGACGGGCCTGCGCCCGCTGTTCCTCGAGTTCGTGCGCGAGGAGCGCCGCCCGCTGGGCGCGCTCGACCCGGACGGAGACTCCGTCTGATGGCCACGCCGTCGCTGCCCACCGCGCCGCTGTCCGTCGGCTCGTCGGTCCAGGTCGAGCCGCTCGTGGACCGCCTGCGCCTGGGCGACGGCCACGTCCAGGACGCCGCCCAGGGCGTGAACGCCCTGGCGCGCTCGTGGCGGGCGGTGTGGAAGGCGCTCGACCAGGCGGCGCACGACACCCTGGTGGACTTCTTCGCCGCCCGCGCCGGCCACGAGCGGTTCCTGTGGCAGTCGCCGCTGGACAGCGCGCAGCGCAAGTGGGTCTGCGTCTCGTGGTCGACGGAGATCGTCAGCAGCGGCGTGTACAACGTCCAGGCGACGCTGGAGCGGCGATATGCCTGATCTCGCCACCCGCCTCGACCTCGACGCCGGCGCGGTGGTCGACCTGTTCGAGATCCAGACCGACGCGAACGCGATCCTGTTCCGGTTCTCGCCCGGTCCGCGGGCCGACGGCACGGCGATCCTCTTCGGCGGCGAGCGCTACGACCCCGTGCCGATCGCCGTGTCCGGGCTCGGCTTCGGCGGCGGCGCGCGCTCGAGCGGCGGCTCTCCCCGGCTCACCCTGGGCCGGCTCGACCCGGTGATCACCGGCGATCCGCGCGGCGACGACTGGCTGGGCTACCGCCTGCGCTGGCGACAGACACTGGCCCGGCATCTCGACGGAGCGGCCGACGCGGACAGCGCGGCGTACCACGAGGAGATGCTGTGGATTGGCCGGGAGCGCTCCCGGACCCGCGCCGAGGTCGAGTTCGAACTCACCACGCCGCTCGAGCTGGTCCACCTGCACCTGCCCCGGCGGCAGGTGCTCCGCGAGTACTGCCCCTGGCGGTACCGCCTCTGGACCGGCGCGTCGTGGGACTACGCGAAGGCGCAGTGCCCGTACCGGGGCGCGGCGCGGTTCGACGTCTCGGACAATCCGACGTCGGACAGCAGCCAGGACAACTGCAGCGGCACGCCTGCCGGCTGCCGGCTGCGTTTCCCGGATCCGGCGGCGCTGCCCTTCGGTGGTTTCCTGGGCGTCGGCGGCGCCGCGAGGCCGCGGTGAGCCACCTGGTGCCGGCGGCCGCCGACAGCGAGGCGCGGCGGTACTTCGAGGCGGCCTGGCCCGACGAAGCTGCGGGCTACGTGGCAGCCGGCGGCGGCTTCCGGCCGCTCTCCGCGTTGACCTCCGGAGGCGGCCACGTGGAGCACGTCTGGCCGCCCCGGGACGAAGCGGCGGTCGTCCTGCATTCGCATCCCGGAGGCGAGCGGTTCCCGTCCAAGGCCGACATGACGGCGCAGGTGGCGATGGGCCTGCCGTGCGGCGTCGTGCCGGTGGTCGGCCCGGAGCTCGCCGAGGAAGCCCTGGGCGGCGCCGATCCCGGCAGCCGGCCGCCGATCGATCTCGCGGCCGCGTACGCGGCGCGCCGCGCCGGCTCTCCGCGCGCCGGTGGCCCGTCGCTGTTCGCCCAGGGGCCGGCGGCGGCGAAGCTGCCGGCCGCGAGTCCGCCCTGGCAGGGCCGCCCGTGGCTGCACGGAGTCTCCGACTGCTGGACGCTGGCCGGCCACTGGCTGCGCGCGCAAGGCTTCGACGTGCCGCCCATGGCCTACGGCTGGGGCTGGCAGCGGCGCGGGAAGGACCTGTTCCTGGCCGGCCTGGCGGAGGCCGGCTGGGGGGTGCTGGCGCGCGGCACGGAGCGACCCGGGGATCTGCTGCTCATGCGGCTGCGCGCGCCCGTCGTGGAGCACTGCGCGGTGCTGCTGGAGGGCGGCCGCATCCTGCACCACCCGGGCTCCCCGGCGCCGGACGCCCCGTGCGCGCTGTCCCGGCGTGAGCCGCTGGGGCGGTGGGGCCGCCACGTGGCACTGGCGGTGAGGCCGCGGCCGGCATGATCGTCCGTGTCCAGGGCGCGCCCGAACTCCGGGAGCTGCTGGGCGCAGACGAGGTCGACGTCGGGGAGGCGCCGTCCGCCGGCGCCGGTCTGCGGGCGCTGTTCGAGGTGCCCGGCGCCGAGGACCTGGTGCGCGCCGGGGCCTGGTCGGTCCGCGTCGACGGCCTGGAGGTCCAGGAGGCCGCCCTCGGCGCTGCCCTGGCCCGCCCGGCGCGGTCGCTCGAGCTGCGCGCGGCGCCGACCGCGAGGTTCGAGGGTCCGGCGGCGGTGGCGCCGTGGGTGTACTGGACGATCGTCGGCGCGACCCTGGCCGCGACCGCCTACTCCATCGCCACGCTGCCCTCGGTCCGCGACTACGCGGACCGGGAGGAGCCCGGCAACCGGCAGCGGCACCTGTTCAGTGGGCCGGTGAACTCGGTCGAACAGGGCGGCCCCGTGCCGCTCGTCTTCGGCACGCGGGTCCGGGTGGGGTCGGTGGTCGTCTCGGCCTCGACGTCGTCCGACCTGGACGAGACGGGCGGCGGCGGCGACGGCGGCATCATTCAGCTTCCGCAGCCGAGTCGGCAGATCGGGGGTGGCGCCGGCCGGCCGGAGACGCACTCCGTGTTCGGCGCCGTGCTCTCGACCGTGCGCACCGAGGAGCCACCCGACCCCGGCCCCCAGGGTCCGGACTTGCCGGATCCGGACGACGACGACACCGGTACGGATCCCCCGGGCCCCGGCGACCGGCAGCCGGGCGACCCGCCGACTCCGGACCGCTACGCGCCGGCGAAGCTGGACGGCGTGAGCCGGGTCCGGATCGTGGAGATGCTGGGCGAGGGGAAGATCGAGGGCTTGCGCGACCCGGGCGTGGTGCTGACCAGGTCGCTGATCCTGAGCGGCGCCGCGGCCGCCGGCGAGGCGGTGCTGAAGGTGTTCGGATCGCCTGATGACGATCTGTACGACCTGGATGTCTCCGCGGACGACGACGGAGACGTCCTGGAGACAGCGGCGTGCGCCGGCTGCAAGGTCCGCATCGACCGAGGGGCCGCGTGGCTTGCCGGCGCGGTCCAATCGGTCACTGCGGCGGGGAAGATCCGGTTCCTCAGGGAGGGCGGCGCCGGCGCGCTCACCGCGGGCGCCGGAGCGGCGATCTCGTTCCCGGATGAGGAGAATCGCCTGGCCAGCGTGTTCCTGGACGGCACGCCCCTGAGGACGGCGGCGGGCCAATACAATTTCAGCGGCGTGGTCGACCTGGAGTTGCTGCGCGGCGGCGCTGGCCAGACGGGCCTGGACACGATCGACGCAGTCGAGACGCAGCAGCAGGTCGACGTCGCGCTGGGAACGGCCGCGACGTCGCGGAACAGGGCCGGCCAGGCAGACGCGGTCCGGGTGACGCTCCGCGCCGCCGCGCTGTGGCGCGAGCTCGACGGGGACATCGCGCCGGCGCGGGTCCTGGTCGAGATCACGATCGGTTCGAAGACCTGGGGCTACCGACTGCAGGAGAAGCGCACGTCGCCCGGCGAGGTGAGCGTGGTGCTGCCGCTGGGGTCGGAGACCAGCGTCAAGGTGCGGCGGACCACCGTTCCGGCGGCGGACCCGGACACGGTGCGCGACGAGGTGCGCTGGGCGTCGGTCACCTGGATCAGGCATGTGCGCCAGACCTACCAGTCGTCGGCCCTCGTGGGCCTGACGCTGGACGCGGACCGGATGGGCGGCCGGTTGCCGGCGCGGAGCTATGAGATCGCCGGCCTGGAAGTGGGAATTCCGTCCGGCTGGAATCGGCGCACCCGAGCCTATCCGCCGGTCTGGAGCCGGACCATGGCGGCGGACCCGGCCGCGGTCGACAATCCGGCCTGGATCCTTTTCGGGCTGCTGCGCAACGTCGATTGGGGCATCGGCGCCGAGCCGGGCATGCGCGCGGCGGCGTGGGCGGCGCGGGACGCGTTCTACGAGTTCGGCCGGTGGTGCGACCAGAGCGTGGCGCTCGGCGCCGAGTCGGCGATGGAGCCGCGCTGGCGCTTCAACGCGGCGTTCAGCCGCCGGATGAAGGCCAGGCGGTTGCTGAAGCTGATCGAGAGCGCCTGCCGGTGCGGGATCGAGTTCCAGGGCGGCCAGCTGAGCCTGTACTGGGACGCCGACGCGGACCCGGCGGCCATGCTCGGCGACGCGAACGTGCAGGACGGCGAGTTCGAGTACGGGTCGCGGGCGCCGGAGTGGCACGAGCGGGCGTCGGTGGTCGCGGTCACGTTCAACGATCCGGACGACGGGTTCCGGGCCTCGGTGGAGCTGGTGATCTCCCGGAACCTGATCGAGAAGTACGGCTGGCGCCAGCGCGACGTGACGGCGATGGGCTGCACCTCCCGCGGCCAGGCGCACCGGATAGGCCGGCTGCTGCTCTACGAGCAGGAGCACGAGGCGGAGACGTTCTCCTGCACCGCCACGTGGGACAACGCCCTTGTGCGCCCCGGCCAGGTCGTCCAGGTCGCGGACTCCGACGTCACGACGTCGCGGACGACGCGGCGCGTGGTGGAGGCTGCAGCCGTCGACGGCCGGCTCGTGCTCGATCAGGCCGTGAGCGCCGCCGACGCGGCGCTTATCCGGTCCCTGTGGGTGCGTCGCCTCGAGGGCGAGGCGTCCGGGGATGCCAGGGGCCGCAAGGCCGGCCTCGCGCAGTACCGCACGGCTGACGGCTACCGGTTTGGCGCCGGGGGGGCGACGTGGGGGCTGAGCGTCTCGCGGGCGGGCGGCACGGCTGTGCCGCTGCGCAAGGTGCAGGGCGTCGTCCAGATCGAGCTGGCGACGGCCGGCCGCAAGCCCCTGCTGTACCGCGTGACGGAGGTGCGGCGCGTCGACACGATCCGCTACCGGATCTCGGGCCACCGCCACCAGCCCGGCAAGTACGGCGTGGTGGAGAGCCGGCGCGCCCTGGGGTCTCCGGAGAAACGAATTTCCACGGGGCTCAAGCCGCTGAAGGCAGTCACCCTGCGCGAGGAGGACTACGAGGACGGCGCGCTCGGGACGCTGGCCAAGGTGGTCGTCGGGGTCGAGTCGGCGGAGGCCGATCCGCGGCAGAGGGCGCTCGACATCCAGATCCGGTACGCGCCGACCTCGGCGGCGGCTGTCGCGGACACTCCGTGGAGACGCCTGCGGACCCGCGAGGTCGCGCCTTCGAGGGTGGGCTGGTATCAGGCCCGCGGGCGGTGGGTCGGCGGCGGCACGCGCTCCGGGTGGCGCGAGTCGGCCGTTCTGCATGCCGACGGCCCTGGCGACGTGCTGGGCGGCGACCCCACGGTGCCGCAGTGGGCGATGGTGATCGACCGCACCGTCAGGGCGCCGACCGCGGCGGCCGTGGACCTGGCGACGGAGTGGCACCTGTCCGGCGCCGCGGGCGGCTGGGGCGGCTCGCGCACGGTGATCATCGGCGGGGTGTCGTCGACTGAGGAGGCGCGACTGAAACGGCTCGCTCCGGGCAGCCTGCTGGCGCTGTTCGACGACCTGGACAACTGGCTCCAGGCGGCGGCGCCGGCGGCGCCTGCGTTCAGCGGCGCAGGCGCGGCCCGGAACGCGGCGATCGCGCTCGAGCACGTGCGGAGCAAGGGCGCCCAGCCGTCGGCCGGGCCGCTGTCGGTGCGTTTCTTTCCGTCAGGCCTCGACGGCCCGGACCTGGCGACCATCGCGTCGTTTACGCTGAGCCCCGCGGACCCGGGGATGGTCCTGGGGTGGGCCGCCGTTGCGACGAAGCCGGACTTGTGGAAGATCCAGCTGGGGCTGCCCGCGCCCGGCGGCGGCGTCAACTACGCAGGGCAGCCATCCTACGTGGACGGTGCCAAAACCCGGCTGGCCAGCGGGGATCCGGTGGTCTCGGGAGCCGCGCCGCCGACATCGGCGTTTCTGGCCGCGATCTATTCCGGCTCGCAGCTCGACAAGAGGCTCTACGCCCGGATCCAGGGCGTGAGGAGGGATGGGGCGGCCGTCGTCGGCTACGGCGCGGACGTGGCCTCCGCGGTGATCGAGATCAGCACGCTGTCCGCCCCCTCGCTCGTCGCGACGCCGGGGAAC